>NZ_CP094519.1:905000-5705000 GCF_029910015.1 Bradyrhizobium sp. ISRA436 | reverse complement strand
CTTCTGCTGCCTTTTGCTGTGTTGTTTGCACGCGAGGCCAGTCCGTCCGTCAGGTCTGATATCGCCGGACACGATGTCAGGCGGCTTGCGGAATTGCAGCTTTCTTGCAGAGCCGGGCGACCCACCGGCAAAAGGCGCGGGCGATTTCGGGGTTGTCGCTGCGGTCGACGGCATAAGCCCGATACTGCATGCCACTTGGCGTTCGCGATCCCGGTATCACATGCAGTGCACCCTCGCGTACCAGGTCGCTGACAATGATCTCAGGGACGACCAGAAGGCACTTTCCCGTCATCACGGCCGGCAGGGCGAGGTAGTTGTGATCGTATCGCGCGCCCGACTTTATGTCTTTCGCCGTCAGGTTCATCGCCCTCAGCCACGTAGGCAGTATGTCGGGCCGGGACGTGATATTGAGAATTGGCATCGAACGAACAACTGAGAGGGTTTTTCCCGCCACATGATTTGGAGAGCCCACACAGACCAGGGCCTCATTGTAGATTTCCCAATCGTCGGCCGGCTCAATGACGGACAGATCGCGGCTGATCAGGATGTCGAAACTGTCGGAAGATGTCGGCGGAGACAGCGAGCTGATCACGTCCACGATGACGCCGCCCATCTCCGCAGAAAACGCCTGGAGATTCGGAATCAGAAAGGTGTAGGCGAAGGTCGAAAGTGACGTGCGGACCACGATCCGGTTGGCCTCCGACCGGTTCCGGTGTCGCATCCTCCTGGCTGTGAAGCAGACTGTATCGAGCGGTTCGGCGACGGTGTTCGCGAAAAGCCTGCCGAATTCCGTCAGTTCGCTCCGCCGACCTCGCCGTTCGACAAGTTCTGTACCGAAGTAGTCCTGTAACACAGCGAGGTAACGGCTGACCGAACTTTGTGTCGTGCCCAATGCGCTGGCCGCGCGCGTGACGCTTCCTTCCCGCGCAATCGTCACGAACACCCGGATCGCATTGAGGGGCACTTCATCGAATTCGGCAGCCATCTTCTGCTCCGATAGCCTCTGAAATATCAGCTAATTGTGACAGGCAGGCCAATCGCCAAACACGAACGCTCCATCACACTATATGTTGGATATAGTCAACATTATCTCGCGCGCAAAATCGGCGCGCTCCGTACGTTTCGTACGGTTATGTGCGCGACTTCGATTGTTGTCGGTATTGCTTTCGAAGATACCTTAGAGAGGCTCGTCGCGAGTGAGCCATGCGATCGCGGTTCTCGCCGGCGAAATCGCGCGGCGAGATCAAAACCAGTTATTCCGGCTTGTCCCGGAGAGGGGTGGGCCGGGCTCACGTATCGTCCAGGATAGTGCCGATCTAGTAACAGAGGTTCAGCGAAGGAAGCGGGCCTCGGCCGACCTGACGTCGTGCATTCTCTGGAGCCTGAAAATCTCTTCGACCGCAAGAATGTCCTTGTGAACGTTCTGGACCCCGCCGTCGGCAATGATTCGGCGGAAGGTTTCCTGCATGGCCGTTGCAGCGGCCCGGATACCATAATTGCCATAGATCATCATGCGGACATTGCGCAGCGCCTTGACCCGCTCTGCATCGAGCTCGGGATAGGCATTCGGAACGATCACGAGCGGTACGGGTCCAGTCCAGGCGCGGGAAAAGCTTTCGATCTCGAACGGGTCCTTCCTTTTCGAGTGGATCAGGATCATGTCGGCGCCAGCCTCCATATAGGCTTGCGCCCGCTGCAGGGCCTCTGCTTCGCCGCAGCCGGCAATCAAGGCTTCAGTGCGCGCGATGACAAGAAAGTCCGGGTCCCGTCTCGTGGCGATGGCAGCCTCGATCTTCCCTTCGAACTCCTCAATCCGCAGCAGCTCCTGACGGCAACCGGCAACAAGGCTCGTTACCTTCGGAAACGTCTTGTCCTCGATGACGACGCCACTGGCGCCGGCGCGCTCGTATTCGCGGATCGCATGGATGACATTGATGGCATTGCCGTACCCTGTATCTATATCGGCGATGACCGGCAGCGTCGTACACCCGGCGATCGCCCGCAGCATGTCGAGATGCTGTGTCATCGAAATCAGGCTCATGTCTGCGAGGCCATAAAGTGCCGACAGTTCGAAGCCGGAAGCCCATACGCCATCAAATCCGGCTTCTTGCGCGAGGATCGCTGACAGCGGGCTATGGGCGGCCATGATGTGAACAAGGCCGGTCTCGGCCATGCGGGTGCGCAGGCGTTTGGCAGGGGACATCGGGATATCCTTCAGGTCACGGCGGCCACGACGGCTTCGCTTGCGCGGGCACGGTGTTCCTCGAACGGCGGCGCATAAGAAACGCGCATAAAGTGCGAAGCCATGAAGCGGCGTCGGGGCACGACAGCCACAACAGATACGGGCTGATACATCGCGAACTTGGTGTCGGTCTCGATCACGTTGCGTCCGACATGCGATTTGTGATGACAGCCGCGCAGGAAGGAAGACATTGAAGGCACCGTCGAGCACACCGACGCGAAAGTTCCTGCCTCCTCGCATCCCGGCGACAACGCGACCGCAGACAGCCACGCTCGGGTCAACACTATATTTGCGCCCGTGCGGGCGGTCGAAGCTCCTGCCTGCGGCTCCGCCCGCCGGCTTGATCGGGTCGTCGGGCGCATATTGGTTGCGTCCTTCGGGCGCTGCCGGCCGTCATCACCAACGGCGGCCGACCTGCCGAATTCCGGTTCGCCCTTGCTGCTCGTCGTCTCAGCGCCTTGATCGCGCAAGACAGCAGGACGGGATGTCATGGGCTTTGTTCAGAGGAAGTTGACGATCCTAAGCCGTGCCTGCATGCAACCAGAGACAAACCAGATTACTTGCGAAGCTTCACGACAAATCTCCGGACGACCAGTAACTGCCGCCAAGTGCACCGACCAGTCTGCGTATCGGGTTTTTGAATGATGTAATCGAAAGTTGCGATGATTTGCCTTCGAGTGCATCCGTCGAGCGGAATGAACCGAAAACGTCCCGATCAGCGTGATCGAGAGCTCCATCGCGGGATTTCGAAGTTCGGAATCTCGAGTTTGGGATCGTCTTGGCTCTAGGCGCGTGAGTCGCGCCAGGAAGCCGTCGGGCATGATGAGGTGACCTCCGGCCGTAGTTCCCCGGAGGGAATTGGACTCCGGCCCCGAAGTGAGCAGACCAGTATTTGTTCGGCGAACAGTGGCGTCAATTGCCTGCGCCCTGACGTCGCTAAGCTTGATGAACGTAGGCCCAGTCGGTTGGGATGGCCTCGAGAAGTCCAGCACGATGGAGCTGGTTGGTCGCGCGAAAACGAACCAGCTGCCTCGATCGACGACTTGTCGCCGTAAGTCGATTCCTTCCAGGCCCTTACGGCATCAACACGGCGTCGGCCCCGCGGAAGGCGAACCAGGGCGCCTGCGCCGAAACAGGAAGTAATATCGACAATGATGACGAGGCGCGAGCCGGCCACCCCCAACTGCTCCGGACGGAGTGCATGCCTGCGTCTGGTGGATCGCGGCGGCGGCTTGCGGTCACCACGTGTTTGGTAAACTCATTGCGCAGCGCCTACGCCACGCTCAATTCAAGTCAGAATTGCGCCCAGTGCCGTCACGGGCTGTGCGCCAGAGTGCTGGTGGGGACGCATGCTATCTCTTCTTGCCACGTGGACGAGTTAGCTTGCGGCCTTTTGGCAGGGTCTTCGGAGCCGACGTACCTCTGGGTGGTTGGACAAACAACTCGGACACATGTACGTCCAGCGTTTCGGCGATGCGGTCCAGAAGATCGATCGTCGGGTTCGCCTTTTGCCGTTCCAGACCGCTCATATAGGAGCGGTCAATCCCGGCATCGTAAGCCAGTCGCTCTTGCGGAATGTCGCGATCTACGCGAATCCGGCGCACATTCCAGGCCACAAGCGCACGAGCTTTCATGCGACAAGGCAGCCATTCGGCGGGTCATCAAACCACAGGCTATAACCAGCCTATTGCGACGACTTCGTTCAAGATGCGGATTGGCCGGCCCCGTACGCAAGCTGCTGAAATGGCCCGGTGTTGACCCGGTGCCGTTGATGCGTCCGCCGGGCTGATGTGAACCGTACGGAATCTCCAACCTGCTGTGAGGTGATACAAGCTGGCTGCAGGGACCAGAGGCCCGGCAGCACATGCTTGCGCCCTTTTTGAGGGTATTCGGGCTCAGGGCTCGCTACCATGGAGGCGACGCCTCACACGGTCCTCACACGGACAGCAGGCGAGCGACCTATATTGGAAGGGCGCAAGCCGGAGACGAACCGACGAACCATGCGCGCCCGAGCGCTCCTGTCGGCGCACGCGGATCTCGCCGGATCGAGGCGCGGATTCAAGGCTATTGATAGAATGGCCGGATGGCGTGGTCCAGTCGCGAAACAGCTGCAGGACTGGCTCCATGGGCAACCCCATCTCGGGCCCGCATGGCGCATGCTTTGCGCCAAAGAGGCCAGCTGCAGGGAGGGCTGCTCTCACCTGCATTTCAGTATTATCCCGGCCGTTGTCCTCTGGATTCACGGCACGATTGCTCGGCCAGCGCTGGCTGACGTATGGGCTTCAGGAATAGCTGCCGGTAGGCCTCCGGATCTTCGCCGTCGTTGACGGGGGTTTCGAACACGGCGGCGGCAATATAGTCGGTCTGCGCGGATCCAAAGGAGGCCATGACGCCGGCCTCGTCAAGGCGATGCGGGCCCTCCGGCTCGATCAGGACCCAGGCATTGGCCAGATCGGCGCAATCCTCAAGCCGCAGCGCTTCCACCGCGGCTGAATTACTGCCGGCATATGGCACGATCGGCCATGTTTGACCAAAGTGCGCCTCGTTACTTTTCCATTGCCCGAACAGCCACGGCAGACCGAGCGGTCTCGTCCCGAGCACAAAGAGCAGGCCCGGGGAACGGCCAGAAAGATCAACGACGGGGGTACCGATTTCAAGCCCGGCCGCGCGAGTCTGATCTCTGGCCGTGACCAGATAGTCGTGCAGCGGCTGCGAGAGAACCAGTGTACCACCACGTGCTAGCGGCGTGACAGCGGCATAGGCACGCAGATCTTTCACCTGCGCCCGCGGCGCGAGGATGCCGGCATTGAACGCCGATGCAGCGAGCAACTGTGCAAACACGGTCAGCGGCAACAGGGTGAGGACGCTGCGTCCCTGCCGCGCCAAAGGGCTCAGGAAGGCAATGACCGCGAGCATCCAGAACAGGGCGCATTTCGAAGCCGCAAACCAGTAGTTGAGATTGGAGCCCAGCGCGGACATGTGCGGCAGGACGAAAAAGACAAGTGCAAGAGCAATGCTGGTGGGGGTCTGGCTTCGCAGAAGCAATCCCGCACGCCAGAACATTGCGCCAAGGCATGTGAAGGCCGGCACCAGAAAAAGGGTGGCGACCTTGACTTTGACTGGATCGGTCCCCAGCAGCGCAATCGCCAATGTTGCGATCAACACCGCCGCGAGTCCGAGCGACGTGACGAGCTTGTGTCTGGGCCCCGCGACCATGGTGAGCGAAAGGGACATTGTCATGAATAGAGCCACAGCGAGTTGTGCCCCACTGATTTTGGGCCAGTCGATCCGAAACATGAGAGATACCTCGTGCCGGGAACCCAGCACGAATTCCAGCTCAACACTGTTGACCATGCGGGTCACCAGTCCGGCGGTGCTGCCGTCGATGAACCAGGCGGTAACAATCAATAGAGCGAGGGCAAGCAGCGCAGCGCCACACATCAGCAGCAGCGACTTTCGACGCAAGACGACAACATAGAGCGCGACGATGAGGGCGACGGCCACAGCGGTAGTCAGCTTGGCCATGAGACAGCACCAGCCGCCGGCGCCGACCAGGATCCAGCCGAGAACCTGACGGACGCGCCCTGACTCGTCGGCCAGCAGCAGGCCGATCATCACCAGCAGGATCGATTGAAACGTGAGTGTGTAGTAACTGGGGCTCAGCAGCCAGTTGTGAAAGAGCACCAATGACAGGCTGGCGATTCCTGCCGACGGCACCAAAGCCTGTGACCAGCCTGCGGTCCAGAAGCGCCGGATCACCAGGAAACTGAGACTCCAGCCCAGCAGGATGGTCAACATGACGTTAGCCACGCGAAGTGCTGCGATGTTGCCTCCCAACCACTGATACGGCCAGTGATAGACGAAGCCGAAAAGCGAGGGCGGGCTGTTAATTGCGTAAATGAATGGGTTCGCGATGGAGTTCAGCCAGAAGCCCTCGGCGCCGAGATAAAGGCCGTAGCTACTGTAGTATAGCGGCAAGGTGAAAAGGACCGCCGTCGTCGCCGCGGACAGCGAGAGCAATGTTCGCTCCAGCAAGACTGACGATGGTTTCTCGCCGGCAAGGTTGCTGCTGGACATGATCCTTCTTGCGAACCTCATGGAGAAAGGCGCATTGCGATGGATATCAGGCCAGGATGGTTCTAGCCGACCTCCGTCCCGCTATCCCCTCCAAGAATTGGTAGAGGCAGACCATTTCCAGGGTTCCTCGCTGCCAAATTTACCGGGCTGGAAGTAGCGGGAGACGAGAGCAATTTCCGGGACGCGCAAAGGGCGTTCACGTCGAGTGAGCGCAATGACGCCGGCCGGTTCGAGACGTTCGCCGCAAGGCCGGCATCAGTAGGCTGGGAGAAGGGCGTACGATCGAACTATGCAGCGCAGTGAATCGTCAACAAGTACCGAGGTAGGCAAGCTTCGTCGCCCGATGTTCCCTACCTGGGCGCAGTACGGCTCAGTTGAAGTTACGTCGATAAGTTGGTGGTCTTGTCCCACGATGTCTCCGGCTCGGGCGCGGGAGTGATGAGCCGCCGAGCCGTGCCGGTCAGCGCGGAGGCTCTTTGCAAGTCGCAGCGCCAGCAGCGATCCTCCCGCCGCCCCCGTGAGCGAACCACCCAGGAAATTGAAAAGGTCAAAGCTCACTTGCCACCCCCAGCACGATCTCGCAGCGGGCATCAATTGCACGCGATTTTGAGAATCGCGACAAGCTGGAGCTGCGCGCCCTCGTTTTGCCGGATTGTTCCCTGGTACGAGGGGGCTGCAGTCGCATACGTTCGCTTGACCGAGTATGAGACAAAAATCTTGGTGCGAAGCGTACCAAGTTGATGCGCCAGCGTCACAACAGCACGATCTGATCCGCTCACAAATCAGGACGTTGGATCGCATTGGTCGATGTTTGTCATTGAGCGGTCGTCTTCCGGCGATAGCGCATTACGGCCCTCAACGTGTCGCCTGGGCCGTGCACAGAGCCAATCGGTGGCGTATCCGCAACTGGGCGAGTTTCGCATGAGGGTGGGCAAGCTCCGGCGTAGCACGCCCTACCTACTTGTCAGCGAGGATAGATGAAACGCATTGCACTCACGATCATCGCCGTCGCCTTGGGCGTCGGGTCAGCTTCGGCAGCGGACCTCAATTTGCTCTACGGTGGATCCAATCTGATGACCCCCGTGCAGAACAGGCTCAAGGAACACTTCCAGCTGACTCATCCCGGGATCAGCGTGAATCTGGAGCCTGCGCTTGAGTACACCGACGCGATGGCGATCACACTGAGGCAATCCCTCATAGGCCAGGCTCCGCATTTCGGATATTTCGGAATCTCCGACGTTTGCATCCTGGCCCGGCGCAACATCGCGCATCCGCTGGATGACTTCATCGCCAGCGATCCTGAATGGGCTTCACTTGGCATGCCCGACAGTGCGCTTGAGGTCACAAAATGCGGCTCGAAGACCTATGGTGTCCCATTCAGCGCCTCATTCCTCGTCGTCATGTTCAACAAGCAGCTCGTCGCCAGAGCGGGCCAAGATCCTGATCATCTGCCGAAAACATGGCCGGAAATCCTCGAGCTTGCCAGGAAGATCGACGCCACAGGTGGTGGAATCGCCTTCAACTACGATGCATCCTCGAGCTGGAGTTTCATGACGCTTGTCGAGAGCGAGGGCGGAAAAATTCTATCTGATGACGGTGAGGACATCGCTTTCGATTCGCCGGAGGGCCTTAAGGCGCTGCAGGATCTGGCCGATATCGGCGCCGCGCGCCATTACGCGGACATGACCAAAGCGCAGGCGCGTCAGGCTTTCGCAGCTGGCGTCCTGGGCATTCTGGTTGATTCATCAAGCGGTTTTGCCAACTACGCGAAGGCGGCAGCCGGGAATTTCGAGATAGCGGTCACTCCACTCCCCCTCGCACAGAATGGCAGACTGCCGACGTCAGGCATGGCGGGAGTGCTATTGACCTCAGACAAAAAGAAATCCGATCTCGCATGGGACTATCTCAAATACGGATCTTCGCCCGATGGCCAAACTCTCGTCGGCAAACTGACCGGATTTCTGCCGTTCAACCGCGTCGCGATCGAATCCCCGGAAAGACTGGCCTCGTACTATTCCGAGAGGCCTGAATTGGCGGCTGCTGCCCAAAGCCTGAAAATGGCCGGCTCCTGGCCCAGCTTTCCCGGTCCCAATGGGCTGAAGGTTCACGCCATTATTACGAGTTACATGCAGAAGGTCTATACGGGTGTCCTGGATCCGGCCGCCGCTCTGAAAGCCATGGCCAAAGAAACCCGCGCATTGCTGAAGTGAGCAGACGTGCTGCCGATCCGCGAAGACGTCCCACGCGTCAGCATCGGGTTGCAGAACGCGCCGGTTGATCGCGCAGCAGTCATGAAGAAGATCGACCGCGTCAGCCATCGGCGATTGTTTGTGTTTTTGTTTTGCGGCGCACAAGCTGCTGTCGCGTCCAGTACCTCTTGCTACGTAGGGTTGACCTCCACGCTGAATTGCGCCGATTGTTCTGTCTTTACTCAGACAAGATTCGGCATGTCACAATCCAAGGAATTATTCATAAACAGCGTCCGCCAGGTACGGATACAGGGACAATCACTGATACCGACCGTCGTTCTCTACAAGGACAGGAAAAGCTGGGTCGGCTTCGACGCTCTGGAAAACAGTGATCAGGCAAGCGAGCTGCGCGAGGACTTCAAGGTCCAGATCGGCAATGACGACCCGGTGAAGCTTGCGCAGTCCCGCAGTGGCTCGTCGTCGGGCCAGGGACGCTCGACGCTCGGGATCGCCAAGGACTTCATGGATGCGGTCGTCGCCCAAGCGATGGATACGATTCGCCTGCAGGGATACGAAGCCCCCTCACGGATTCTGGTCGCCGAACCTCTGTCGCTGATCGGAACATCGGATCGGCTCGATCACGAAGACTGGCTGAAGAACTATCGCGGCAGCATCCGCCGTATCCTGGCAAGCAAGTTCGCTGAAATAGATTTCATGCCGGAGCCGTTCGCGGTGTTTCAGTACTATCGCTACGGCGTAAAGCACCCACTCGTTGCCCAGCGCGCAAAGCAGATTGCGCTTGTTTTCGATTTTGGTGGCGGAACGTTCGATGCCTCGATCATCGAAACGACAATCGCTGGCGACATCAGTCAGAGTGGACGGAACTCGAAGCCGCTGGCGGCCCGATCGCTGTCCGTCGGCGGCTTCGTCATCAATCATGCAATTGCGCGCGAGCTGTTGTTCCGCGGGATCGACCGCTCCGTGGACAAAAGTGCGGTCCATCGCGCTCTCGAGGCGTTCCCGAAGCTGAAAAATGCCGACGATGAAAGCCTGTCGCTGGTCCGATCCGACCACGCCGCGTTCGTACGGAATTATCGGCGCGTGTTACGCTCAGTGGAGCAGGCCAAGCTGACCGTTTCATCCGGAATCGCCTCATGGAAGCTTGACGCAAACCTTGCGTCCTCGCCCGCTTGCGTCGTCGACATTCCGCAAAAGCCCCTGCAGGATTCATCGACCTGGGTCCCGATACGCTTCGAGCCGACGGAGTTCAGATCGATCTTTTCGGACAGAATCTGGAGGCAGAAGCTACTACCGGAGATCCAGTCGGTGCTCAAACGTGCCGAACAGGAGCTGGGTGGCCGCCCGATCACGGTCGTGTTGCTGTCGGGCGGCTCATCGAACATCGGATGGCTCAAGCCGCTGATCGAGCGGGATCTCTCCTCGCAGCTCGGTCAGGCCGAGATCCTCGAGCTCAGTGAAAACTTTCAGGAGATCGTGTCCAAGGGACTGGCCGTCGAATGCGCACGGCGCTACTACACCCAGGGCGAAGGCGATTTCCGCGCCATTACCTACAACCGTCTGTGCCTCGGATTGAATCCGAACGGTCACGGACTAGAGGTCAGGAAGTTCGTGCCGGACAGTCCGGAGCTTGAGGGGATCGACACCGATCCGGGTGTTCTTCTTCCATCTTCGACGAGCCTGCGCAGTCTGGTTAACCGGCCCCTTCGGTGGAAGGTCCGCCTCAGCAAGGCACCGAGCCAGTCCCTCGAGTACTTCTTCATGCGCTCCTCGTTCGATCCGGAAGAGGCAGGCGCAAGGCACAATCTGGATACCCGCATTGCCACGCCCAAAGATGCAGTATTCGGAAGCGGAATCGGCGTTGAACTTCTGGTACGGGAAGATGGTACGGCGGAGCCATCGTTTATCTATGGCCGCGGTTCGCAGGGGCAGCAGTCGGTCGTAAAGGGACGGCCGTTTTATGTTGATATGACCTACGCCGCGCAGGAAGCGGGAGGTGAGACCTATCTGGGCTTCGATTTCGGCTCCAGCACCTCGTCGCTTTGTTATGTGAACGCCGGCGATATTCGGGTCTACGCTGATCGCGCGATGGACCGGACCTGGATGACGTTGAGCGACCTGATCGATGTCTTGCCGTATCCCGCTGCATACCCACTCGCCAGATTTTTATCCGAAACTTCGCCTGACCAGATGGATCGCTGGGGGAGGGAAGCGCTCGAGGGCGCGCTCGGTCTTGCATGCTACCTTGCGTATGCCGAGCACTGCACGTTTGCCGGCCCGCAAGGAACTCTCTTCAAAGCGCTCCGGCAGCGCTCAGGCGGGCCACTGTGGGATATGCTCAAGCGCTGCGCGTCGTTGAGCGGCACAAGGTGGACATTCGCCAGGGAGCTCCTGGCTCTCACGCAGGAGCCCTATATCACCGACCTCAATCATGCTGTCTCGCAGCTCGCCCTGACTAAGCATGGAAAGCGCGCCGATGGACTGGACTACGCGAGAATCCTTGAGAGGATCGGGAATGTCCTTGCGAAATGTTTCAACGGGAAGCTATTCGGTTACTTTGAAGATGCCCGACGCAAGCCATTCAGCACGAAGATCTTCCAGGGCATTTTCCGGAATGCTCGCGGTGGATCTCCGCCATTCATCGATGTCTACGAGTATGAAGGTCTTGAGGACTTTCCTCAGGAGTTCGTTTTCGTGCTGGACGTCGAGACCGGCAAGGGTTTGAGCCTGTTTCCTCTGGTCGTGCGAGGTATCGACCAAGCTCGTTCGCACCACGAAGAGCCGGATTTCTTCGTCTACGATATCGCCCGGCAGGGCGGCAAGGAAATCGCTTTCAGGGCCATCCAGGAAAAGGCGGAGATCGTCCTGAGCGCAGACGATCACCTCGGCGAGCTATTTGCTGCTACGGCCGGATTGCTTCAAAACGATCCACGATCGACAGCCATCTCGGGTGTAACCTTGCGCAACAGGGTCGTAGAATAGGCTTGTTCGTCTGGAATCTGCCTTTTTGTGCCGACGCGATTGCGTTGGGATTGCGATTTTTCGCGCGACAGCGCCGACGCCGGAGGCGGCGGCTTGCAGTCTCTTGCACCGGATCAATCGCAGGTGCGCCGATCAGCCGGCTCGCCGCAACTGACTTTGCGGATTGCATTCAGGAAAGGGTCGAATTGTATTCTTTATCGGATGCCAGCGGTCCGCGTTCCCGACGCGCCCCGCGGTGTCTGTGCTGCAGCTTCGGCATATCGCTCGCCATCAGCGCAGACGGCGAGTGCTGTTGCGGATGAACCCGCTGCCCACCTCGGACGCTGGGGCGATGATTGTCAGCGACGTGACTGCCGCTAAACCCGATCGGCGAATGATCTTACGCTCGCGCGGTCACGCGAGCCGCAGAGTGTCAGGCGCACACCAGACGTCCCGTTCCTGAATGGAACCATCAAGGCCGGCGCTCTGCGCGGGCGGACTAGGCTCAGTGAGTGCGGCACGTCATCGCGTTTGGCCTCGTCTTTCATCGAATTCCTCGATGGTCGTCATCCGCCGGTAGCACTTCGGGTCTTGAAGTTTCGCATGCGCGCACAACGATCTCGATCGGATCTCACCGTGCTGCGCGGAAGTCTTGTGCCGACAACGGGGAATCAACGGCTGTGGCGTCCGTCTCGATCGCAGGCATCAACAAGAACTACGGCGAGACCCCCGTCCTGCGCGGGGTCTCGCTGGCGATCGCCGATGGTGAGTTTCTGACGCTCTTGGGGCCATCGGGCTGCGGGAAATCGACCCTCCTGCGGATCCTCGCTGGACTTGAGACGCAGGACGCGGGCTCCGTTTCGATTGGTGAACGCGTGGTGGATGGACTGCACCCCAAGCGGCGGGACGTGGCCATGGTGTTCCAGTCCTACGCACTCTATCCCCACCTGACGGTCGCATCGAATATGACGTTGCCGCTGCGGATGCGCCGCCTCTCGGCCTTGCAGAGACTTCCTCTTCTGGGCCATTGGCTGGCGGGAACGGCGCAGATCAGTGCCGCTATTGAGCTGGAAGTTGCCCGTACAGCCAAGGCCCTTGGCATCGGCCACCTCCTGTCGCGCAAGCCCGGGCAGCTCTCGGGCGGACAGCGCCAGCGCGTGGCGGTTGGGCGGGCAATGGTGCGCCACCCGGCCGTGTTCCTGATGGACGAGCCGCTGTCCAACCTCGATGCCTCGCTCCGCGTGCAGATGCGCGCTGAAATCAAGGACCTGCATCGGCGGCTCGGGGCGACATTCGTCTACGTCACCCATGATCAGGCCGAAGCCATGACGCTGTCTGACCGGGTCGCAGTGATGTCCGATGGAGAGCTGTTGCAGGTCGCTCCGCCGCGGGAAATCTACGCCGATCCCGACGACCGGCGCGTTGCAGAGCTTGTCGGCTCGCCCAGGATCAACGTCCTCGACGGTGTCGCGCGTGAGCGCGGCCGGATTGATGTGGCCGGTTCAATGCTTGCGATCGAGGCTGACGCCTTGTCCGGCACATCTGTCGCGCTCGGCATTCGTGCGGAGGCCTTCCATCTGACGGATCATGGAGGTCCGGGCGCGCTGACCGGCTCGGTGCGCATGGTCGAGCACATGGGCTCTGATCTCTTCGTTCATCTTGATCTGGCCGGCGTCGAGCTCCCGCTTGCCGCAAGGCTCCCGGCCGAAAGCGCACCCTATATAGCACCCGGCCAGACCTTGCATCTCGAGGTTCGGCCAGACCGCGTGCTTCTGTTTGCGCGCGACGGGCGGCGCTTGCGACGGAAAGGGACACCGGCCCACGCATCGCTCACGCGGATCAGGGAGGGGGTCCGATGAACCAGGCTTGTCCTCCTGCCGCTGCGTCCGCCAAGCCGTGGATCCTCTCGGTTGGCTTCTCTCCGGCTCGCAGCCGCGCCTTTCGCGAAATACTGGCGGGTTGGTCGCTGGCCGGGCCCGCCGTCGTCTTTCTGCTCGCCTTGTTCTTCCTGCCCGCGATCGGCGTTCTTGTCATCGCCGTCACGGATTGGCAGCTCGGCGCACGATCACTTTCGTTCATCGGCCTGGCCAACTTCCGTGAGGTCTTCTCCGACCCGGTGTTCCGAGCCTCGCTTGTCAACACCATCTCCTACGTTCTGATCGTCGTGCCGGGCACGGTCATTTCCGGTCTTCTGATCGCGCTTCTCATCGAAAGCAAAAAGTCCTGCCGCGCCTTTTACCGTGCCATCCACTTCCTGCCTTTCATGGCGACGCTGACGGCGATGGCGATCGCCTGGGAGGCGCTGCTGCACCCGACCGCCGGGCTTGTCAACCAGGCGCTCGTCGCAATCGGACTGCCGGCGACCAACTGGCTGCGCAATGAAAATACCGTCCTGCCGGTGCTCGCCGTCATCGGCATCTGGCAGAATCTCGGATTTGCCATGGTGTTGTTTCTCGCAGGCCTGAAGGACATCCCACGCGATCTTTACGATGCTGCCGATGTCGACGGCGCCGATCGGTGGCTCGACCGGCTGCGCACCGTGACCCTGCCGATGCTCGGACCGGTCTCAATGTTCGTTGTCATCGTCGTGGCGCTGCGGGCGCTCGAGTCGTTTGATACCGTGAGGGTGCTGACCCAGGGAGGCCCAGGCCACGCCTCCGAAGTGCTGCTCTACACGCTCTATCGCGAAAGCTTCGAATATCTGCGCACCAGCTATGGCGCTGCCCTTGCCGTGGTCTTTCTCGGCATGTTGGTGACGCTCACGCTCGTTCAGGTGCGCCTCATGGACAGGAAGGTGCATTACCAATGAACCGCGCCACCTCGATCGGTCGTCTGGTGCCGCCGGCCACGGTTCTTCGTCACGCCGTGCTGCTTGTTACCGGGGCACTCGTTCTCGTGCCCTTCGTGTGGATGGTGTCGCTGTCGCTCAAGCCGCCGGGCGAGATCTTCCGCATCGCTTTCTCCCTGTGGCCCTCGCAGTTCTATGGGGTCGAGAACTACACGAAGGCGCTCACGGAGACTTCGCTGCCGCGCTACATGGGCAACGGCCTGATCGTATGCACCCTGATCCTCGCTCTGCAGATTCTCGTTTGCGCACCTTGCGCCTATGCGCTCGCCAGGCTCCGGTTTCCCGGACGCAACATGCTGTTCGGCATGGTGCTGATCGGTCTGCTCCTGCCGCATCAGGTACTCTCGCTGCCGCTGTTCATCCTCGGCTACCAGCTCGGCATCCTCAATACGTATGCGGCACTCATCTTCCCCTATGTCGTCTCGCCATTCGGCATCTTCCTGTTCCGCCAGTCCTTCAGGACGATTCCCGATGATGTGGTGAATGCCGCGCGGCTCGACGGTCTCTCCGAGCTCGCGATCGTCTGGAAGATCGTGGTGCCAATGGCGCTGCCGTCCATCATTGCATTCGCGATCTTTTCGGTGGTCGGGCACTGGAACGACCTGTTGTGGCCGCTGATTGCGGTTCACGACCAGTCCCTCATGCCGCCGCCGCTCGGAATCATGTCTTTCAGGAACGAGGAGGCCGGCAATGACTATGGTCCCCTTATGGCCGCATCCACTCTCGTCGTGCTGCCCCTCGTCATCACCTTCCTGGCCGCACAGAGGTGGTTCATCGAAGGAATGACAGGCGGGGCTGTCAAGCAATAGGCCACGGAGTTCGAACGATGCGTTGTATCAAGTTTGCGGCGGCGGACGCCAGCTCCGTGCCGCTGTCGTCCGGACATCCTGCCGAAAGCCGGAACAGCAGGGGCCGCGCCGGACTTGCCGCCGCGCCTCACAAAGCCAGACACACTGCGACGTTCGGCAGGTCGGCATTCGGCGTCGGACTATTGATACTGGCGTGTGCCGCAGGCGATCCGGGCGCGTGCCTGGCTGCCGGCAGCGAAACCCGGGACACGCCCGGGATGGGACACACGATCGGTCTGGTCCTATCCAATTTTGACTGGGCCATGTCGCCACTCAAGGACGAGAAGGCGGAGTGCCCGGACGGTCCTGTGCACACCAACCGGCAGAACTGGGAGGCACAGTTTCCGTCGCGCTCTGCCCGACAGGATCAGCTTAACAGATGCTGGCGGATCGACAATCGCGGGCCCGATTGCGAAAATGCCTTCTTCAATCCAGGGGCAGTGAGTGACCCGTTGCCGTTCCGCGAAGTGCAGAGCCCAGTGGCCTCCGGCTTCAATCTGGATGGTACGTTGGACGGCGAGGCTACGGCCACAACGTGCGGCCACAAAAAATTCCGTGAAGTGACCACCGGACAGAGGGTCGATAATCAGCTCTTCAGATTTTTCGGTTGTCACCGCAATCTCGTCAACAATCTCTTCAGCGAAGCGAACACGAGGAAGTTTGTTCAGGCGGCAATAGTCAATCGCCTGCTGCTCGAGATCTCGGGCGTGACGGACGATCAGAACAGCCCGGATGTGGAAGTCACTCTGTATCGCGGCTCAGATCAGTTGCTGGTCGATTCTGCCCGGAAGATCGTTCCGTGGCAAAGTCAGCACGTGAGTGGACAGCCGCTCTATCGCGCCAAAGGTCAAATCGTTGACGGGCAGCTCGTCACCGAAGCTGCGGATGGCATCTGGCCCGAAACCTACATCGGGGTGCAACGGGTCCGCGGCATGACACTGCATCTGAAGTTGTCCTCTGCGGGAGCGGAGGGCATGCGGGCTGGTTATGTCGAGCTCGATCCGCTCTGGGAATGGTATGCGCATTTCGGAATCATTACCTCGGCGGGCGAAGTCTATATGGCCAGCCCGCCATCGGCATACGCCGCACTTCACCGGCTGGCCGACGGCTACAAGGATCCACAGACCGGCCAGTGCACGGCTCTCTCGTCTGCCCTCAGGATCGAGTTTGTTCGCGCCTTCATAATCCATCCACCGGGGGAGACGGATCGATGAGAGGCAGAACGGGTCTGTGGGCCGCTGCAGCCACCATACTCGTCGCTGCGACCGGGGTGGCTGGATATCTGGGCGTGGAGCGTGGCGGGCGTGATCCGGAACCCGCGGTGGTCGGCGGTTCTGCATCGGTCCGGCTGATCTCGGCCGATCAATATGTCACCGCAATCCACGACATATTCGGCGAAGACATCAAGGTCGACATCGATTTTGCGCCGCCGCAGCGCGTGCAGGGTCTTCTTGCGCTCGGCGGCTCGGCGGCCGCAATCACGCCTGGAGCGCTGGATCAATTCGACCGTGCAGCGCTCACCGTGGCGCAGCAGGTCACCGATGACCGGCACCGGGGCATGCTTGTGCCCTGTATTCCGGTTTCGGCCATTGACGCCGACAGCGACTGCGCAAGGCAGTTCTTCATTCGTGCCGGGCGCTTCCTGTATCGCAGACCTCTGACCAATGCCGAGCTGGAAAGACAGGTCGAAGCTGCGGGCGCGGGGACGCGAAGGCTTGGCGACTTCTATGCCGGCCTGAGCTACAGCCTCGCCGGCATGCTTACCTCGCCGAAATTCCTCTATTTCATCGAAACGACCGAGCCGGACGCGGACCATTCCGGTCAAGTCCGCCTGACGGGCTGGTCGAAGGCGACGCGGCTCAGCCTGTTTCTCTGGAATGCTCAGCCCGATGAGATCCTGCTTGATGCCGCCGAGCAGGGAGATCTGGACAAGGCCGATGGATTAAAGCGGCAGATCGAGCGAATGCTGGCATCTCCGCGCATCGAGAAAGGGGTACGAGCGTTCTTTGCGGATCTGTTGAAATTCGACCAGTTCGCTACGCTTGCAAAGGATCCCACGATTTATCCCGGATTTACCATCCAGGTGGCGCGGTCGAGCGAAGAGCAAATGCTGCGACTGATCACCGACCAACTTCTTTCGCGCAACGGCGATTATCGTGACCTGTTCACCGGACGCGTTACGTTGATCAACGCCACCCTTGCTCCGCTGTACAGAACTCCCCTCGAGGACGTAGAGGGCTGGACTCGGCACGAGCTGTCGCCGGCGGACAGTGCGGGTCTGCTGACTTCGCCCGGCTTCCTTGCATTGTATTCGCACCCGGGCAGGAGCTCGCCCACACGGCGCGGTCGCGCGGTCCGCGAGAATCTTCTGTGTCAACATGTGCCGGACCCGCCGCCCGACGTCAGCTTTGAAATCTTTGATGATCCCAATCGCCACTTCAGAACCGCGCGCGAAAGGCTGGATGCGCACAGGACCAATCCAGTGTGCGCCGGCTGTCACAATATCACGGATCCAATCGGGCTCGCACTGGAGAACTACGACGGCGCCGGAGCGTACCGCAAGGCTGAGGGCGATGCCCCCATTGATGTCGGCGGTGAGCTCGACGGAAGATCGTTCGTCGACGTGGCCGGGTTCGGTCAGGCGGTTCACGACAATCCCGCGCTCGTCTCGTGCCTCGTGAACAGGCTGTACAGCTATGGCGTCGGGCGGCCGGCCGCAGCCCTCGACCGGCTATGGCTGGACTACGAGACAAGACGTTTTGGTTCAGAAGGCTATCGCCTTGTTGCGCTCCTGAGAGACATCGCAGGCAGCAAGGCCTTCTACGCCGTCTCGGCCGGCTCTGACATGCGAGGCGGCGCGCAAGAAGCTCGAATTGATCGCCAGGAGGACTAGCGTGTTCAGGAAAATCGATCGCAGACAGGTGTTGAGAGGGATACTCGGCGGCACTGCCGTGACCGTGGGGATGCCCTTTCTCGAATGCTTCCTGAATGACGGCGGGACTGCCCTCGCCAATGGCCGTCCCCTGCCGGTGCGCTTTGGCACATGGTTCTGGGGGCTCGGTATGAACAGGGAGATCTTTGTACCCGAAACCACCGGAGCGAATTTCGACCTGAAGGAGGAGCTCGCCGCAATCCGGCCGGTCAGGGACCACATCAATCTCTTCACCCGCTACCGAACCTTTACAGATGGCCGGCCGTCTCTCTGTCACTATACGGGATGGGTTACCCTGCGTTGTGGCCAGGCGCCTGCCGACAGAAAATCGGTTCCGGGAGAGAGCCTCGATGTAACAATTTCCGACGCCATCGGCGGCAGCACGCGGTTTCGCTCGCTCGAGATGACAGCAACGGGCAATCGCCAGCACAGCTACAGCTTCCGCAATGCCCAAGCTGTCAATCCGCCGGAAATTTCCCCGCTGGCCTTTTACCAGCGGGTTTTTGGACCGGAGTTTCAAGATCCAAACTCTCCGGTGTTCCATCCGAATCCACGCCTCATGGTCCGCGAAAGTGTCCTGTCGGCTGTCCTTGAGGACAGCGCCTCGCTCAAGCAGAGCCTGGGTGCTGCCGATCGCGCGCGGCTCGACCAGTATTTCACGTCGCTTCGTGACCTTGAACAGCGCCTCGCGCTGCAGCTTGAAAAGCCCCCGCCGGCCCCGGCATGCCGGGTGCCGTCCGCACCGGCCGACGTTACGACGATCGGCGAGGATGCGGATCTCGTCGCTCAACGACACCGTCTCATGACGGACATTCTGGTCGCAGCGCTGTCATGCGATCAGACACGCGTGTTCAATATGGGATATTCGGAGAGTTTTGCGGCGACGACCAGGAAAACAGTTCCGAACTCGCACCACTCCGTGACCCATGAAGAGCACCTGAACAAACAGGGCTATCAGGCGATGCATTCCTGGTTCATTCGCCGGGCCATGGACGAGTGGGCCTATTTTGTTGGTGCGCTGGCGAGCGTGCGTGAAGGCGACCGGACGCTGCTGGACAACGCCCTGGTGTTCGCCCACAGCGATCATGAGCAGGCGCGCGTCCATTCCTTGGACGGAATTCCCATGATGACCGCAGGCAGGGCGGGCGGCCGGATGAAGTCCGGCGTTCACGTGGCTGCGGGCGCGGAAGATGTCGGTACCCAGATCGGGCTGACCGTCATGCGGGCCATGGGCCTGCAGAAAAGCGAATGGGGCTTTGGCTCAATGAAGACCAGCAAGGTCGTTGGCGAGGTTCTTCAGGCATGACGATGAAGATCGGCATTTCGATCGTCCCGGCCCTGGTGCTGCTGTCATCCGCGCTCGTGCAGGCGTCCCAATCAGGACTGGCAGCGCCGCCAGGCATCGATGTCCGGTTGACGGATGAGGGACCGGCCTTTGCCGGCCCCAATGGCATGACCCTCTACTCTTTCAGCCGCGAGCCGGATGAGCGCCATCCTCTTGAGGATTGCACGAACGAGATCCGGGCAGAGATTTACCGCACCGAATCCGACAACTTCTCCAACGAATCCGAAAACCTCGGCGCGGATTTCGTGATCAGGGCGCCGGACAGCCAAATGCGCCGGACCTGCGTCCAGAAGCGCCCGCCATTGCTGGCATCCCCCGATGCAAGACCTGTCGGAAAGTGGACGATCGTCCAGCGCACAGACGGCACAAAGCAGTGGGCCTATGAGAACGCGCCACTCTACATGTCGATCAAGGACAGACGTCCCGGAGATGTAAACGGAAACATGCGCGCCCAGAAGTACCTGGAGTTCTACCCGTGGAAGGCCGCCCTGGCGCCGCTCCCTGGCGCGCCACCGCAGGTCACAGTTCAAAAAACAGCACTTGGCCTCGCGCTGGCCGACGGATCCGGAAAGGTTCTCTACCACTCCGACTCCGGTGAGACGACTGGCGATCCGCAGCTTTGGCGTCCCTTCCTTGCCCCCGCCCTTGCGACGAGCGAAGGCTTTCCTGACTGGTCGATCGTCACTCGAGGAGGCGTGAGGCAATGGGCCTACAAGGGGATGCTGCTTTATACCTACGCACGGGACTCCGATGTCGCGAGGGAGTTCCAGGAGTTTCGCAACCTGTTCGGCGAACTTTACGGAACGCCGTCCGCTAGCTGGCAAGTGGCGCTGCTAAAGAGGGCGCCCTCCCATCCATCCGACGTCACGATCGGGACGATTCCGAATGTGATGGCGACTTATATGTCGCAAGGAAGTCTCGAGCGGAAAGTCTACGCCGATGCAAGGGGCATGACGCTTTATACGATTCATTGCGTCGACAAGACCGCGGACCGCCTTGATTGCGACGATGTCGCCGACAGTCCGCGCTACTGGACCAGTTTCTGCGGAGGTGAGGATAGATGCGCCAGAATTTGGCATCCCCTCGCGGTTACGGCGGGAACATCAGAAACGAACCACATCTGGTCCGTGATCTCGATCAATCCACGGCATCCCTTTCGCGAAATCGAGAAGGGGACTCAGGGCCTGAACGTGTGGGCCTACAGGGGAAGACCAGTTTTTACCTATGAAGGAGATCAGGCTCCAGGTGACTGCAACGCCTGGGAGGTCAACAACAACCAGAATCAGGGAAGCCAGATGAAAGCCTCGCCGATTATGGCCTATGAGAGCCAGGAGATGCGCAAGCATGCCGGCAACCCGTGAAGATCAGGCAAGCAGGACAATGGTTTCGCGCCGGCAAGCCTTGTACCGCGCAGCCTCGCTTTCCATTCTCGGCGTAATAGCGACGCTGGTCGCCTGCAAGAAGGACACGAAGGCGCTGGCTTGCGCCGAGCTAGCGGCTACGAGCGCGGACAAGTCGTTGCGTGACGCCCGGCACTACGTCGAACAATCGCCTGATCAGAGCAGGACTTGCCGTGCCTGTTCGTTCTTTGCGTTCGCAAGTGATGCAGGTGCCTGCGGCCGCTGCCAGATATTCAATGGAGCGG
Organism: Bradyrhizobium sp. ISRA436; assembly: GCF_029910015.1. NCBI lineage: Bacteria > Pseudomonadati > Pseudomonadota > Alphaproteobacteria > Hyphomicrobiales > Nitrobacteraceae > Bradyrhizobium > Bradyrhizobium sp. ISRA436. The sequence goes on along the minus strand of NZ_CP094519.1, from coordinate 5,683,895 downwards.
CCAATCCGGACGGCCATTGTGATTCCTGGGCTGCGAAGGCATGAAGCCGGTTCAACTGGCCACACGCCTTGCTCGTTCAGTAGCTGCAGCGATCCTGGTCGGAAGCCTCACGGCTCCGGTTTGCGGTCAGGAGATCGCGGCGCCTGAAGCACCAACGTCACTCGATGAAGGACGAGAGCTCGCGGCTCAAGGCCGATATCTCGCGGCCGCAGGCAACTGTATCAGTTGCCATACCGCGCGGGATGGCGAGCCATTCGCCGGTAACGTGCCATTCCAGACGCCTTTTGGTACGATCTATTCCTCCAATATAACGCCTGATCCCGATACCGGGATTGGCGGCTGGACAAGGGAACAGTTTGTTCGCGCGATGCGCGAAGGCATCCGTGCTGACGGGGCCCACCTCTATCCCGCTTTCCCGTATCCGGCTTTCACAATCCTGTCCGATGAAGATCTGGATGCCCTCTGGACTTATTTGCGCGGTCTCCCCACTGTGGCACGCAGTGTTCGCGCCAGCGAGTTGCGATTTCCGTTCAGCCAGCGCTCGCTGATGGCGCTCTGGAATCTACTGTTCTTCACACCTGGCCGTTTTCGTTCCGATCCTGACAAGTCACCGGAATGGAATAGAGGAGCTTACCTGGTGCGGGGGGCGGGGCATTGTGGCGCCTGTCACACACCGCGCAACAGCTTCGGAGCGGAGAAAAGTGAGCTCGCGTTGACAGGCGGTCGCTACATGGACTGGGTCCCACCCGGCAAGATGCGGCCGTGGTCAGCGCCGAATCTGACTGGTGCCAGAGACGGTCTCGCCTCGTGGCGGGTGAGCGATATCGAGGGCTACCTGAAATCGGGCCACAGTCCCCGCGCAGGCATTTTCGGTCCGATGAACGAGGTAGTTGGCAACAGTACACGGCACCTCGACGACGCAGACACTCACGCCATGGCGGTTTACCTGAAGGACCTTGCGCCAGCCGGGGAAGTCGCGGCGTCACCCAGTGCAACTCAGGCCTCCGCCGGCGAACTTGTCTATACGTTACATTGCGCGACCTGCCATCTGCCGGATGGATCGGGCGGCGCTACGACGGGCCCTCCGCTGGTCGGCAGCCCGGTGGTTCAGGCCCGCGATCCATCCAGCCTGATCAATGTCATTCTCTATGGGGGGCGGCCCGCGCCATCGCCGGGTTCGCACTGGAAGTCCATGAACGGCTTTGCTGGTGAACTCAACGATACGGAGGTTGCCAACTTGGCCAACTACCTCAGGGGAAGCTGGGGAAATGTGGGCGCGGCGGTGACATCTGCCGATGTCGCCCGGCAGAGATAAAGCCTGCGGCCAGCTCCGATCTTACCCTCGGAGAGCGGACCCTGCCGATAGTTCAGCGGCGATGGCTGACGCCGGGCGGAGGGTCCGTGGAATCGCCACAAATGTCGCCTTCGTCTAACCTTGTGATGCAACGGGAGTGTATAGGAACGTTGCGACCTGGCCGGGCAGCAACAGCGGCCCTGAGGGGAGGACGCGCTGCACCCGACCGGCCGGTGTTGATCTCCAGCAAAGCCCGACCAGCCGCTCCGGGTACAGCTTGTATGAAAGGCTGCGGCAACCAAGGCCCTTAGCCTGATCGAGGACCCAATCTGTTAGCGCTGCTTAGCGGGCACCTATAGTTTTAGGATAGAGGTGAAGTAAGTAGGCCGCGGCCATGGAGGGTCATCTAGTTGGTCACGAAAAGCGTGGTACAAAGCCCATTCGTCGCCATAGTTTTCATCGCAACGGTCGTCGGCGGGTTGGCGATCTTGCTGACGAACCTATCGACGATTTATTCGGTTTTCGTCGTGGATCAGCCTGCGATCCAACTTGAGCTTTGGATGGCTGGAGAAATCCCAAATAACTTCGAGGGCGCAAACAAACCCGCCTTCAACATCTACACACTTATGCTACGGAAGTTCGGCTCGGTGCCGTTGTACAAGTGCCGTTTTGAGGGAGAGCAGAACGAAATAGCTTTTCAGTTTCTCAATTCAGACCCTTTTACCCATCCGGTTGGCGAGTTAGCCCGACGTCAAACTGTGTTTGTAGTAAAAGCCGGGTACCCGACGACACGCTGCCTTTCGAGGCTCGGCATTCGATGCGGATCGTGGAATGCAAAAGTTGCAGAGCTACGCTTTACGACGGCTCGTCTGCCATATGCCCTTCTCTCCTTTAATTGAACGCCCAGTCGGGATCGACGGCGCTTCGAGACTGTTCTGACGCTGTACCCTTTAGCGGCTCACCGGCCAACAGCATTGATGCCCACTTTTGCCCAAATGGTTGAGGCGAAGCGGACATCAATCCTTCCGGAGCCTGCATGATGCAGGCTCGCGAAAACGCGCCTCATGAGGAGCTAGAAAGCTATTGTCGTAGCCGCCGAGAAATTCAGGGCGTGACCTGTTTGGGGCGTGTATGTGATGCTTGTCGGATTATTGATGTATGACAATCCAAGATTGAGATAGATTCCGGGCGCAAGATGTGCGGTGTACGTCCCCGAAATTGCCTTGCTGTCCCAATGGACCAGATTCCCCTTGGCCAGGGCAGCATTCACCGCCAGTTTGCTCCAGACCGTGTCGGTGACAACGATGGAAATTTGATCGCGGGGCCGACTGTCAAAAAAGCCCTTCGCATAAACGCGAAGCTCGCCATACTGGCTGACCTTGTTTATGTCGGATGGCGCAGACATTACGGAAAATCCGGCATAAATGCCGCGGCCTGGCGCCCCTTGCGGATCAACTTGCCAGAGCTGCCGGTCTGCAGCCAAGTAATAGAAGCTGTTTCCGTTATCCCTTGGCTGTGTCGGGTAGGCCAGACTGGTGTACTTGCTATCGTTGAAGCCAGCCCCCGCCCGCAACCACGTATCGGACACTCCAGGCGCAGCCTTGTTTCTGTAGCCCGTTTCATCGAGGAAAAGCAGGCCTGCGTTGGGCATACTCCAGTTCAGGCCGGTGGAATTCTGAATTGTCTGCGTGTATGATCCGTCCGGACTGATAGCCCGCTGGAGCGTCGATTTGGTGTAGAGCTGATCGTCGAAGTGGTAGGTCAGGTTGATAGCCGGTGTCGGCGTCTGGTTGCTGCTCAGACCTCCCTCATAAAGGATATTCGAGGATGATCCGAACACACTGGACCCGGCGTTTCCGCCCACAACAGTGCCCGCGAACTCATAGTTATTTCTGAGATAGCCCATCTTGAGCTCGACTTTTCTGTCGAACAGCGTCTGATAGTAGGCGATCTCATTGATGCCCCATCTATCAGGTCCGCCGGGCTGCCAATTCCAGGATTGCTGCTCGGTACCGACGATGATCTGGCCGTCGGGAATTCCGAACTGGCTGAGATCATAGGTCACCATCAGGAAGTTCTGGGTGTAATATGTCGGGTTCTGCCCGCTGTAGAGCTGATTGGCGATCGTGCTTCGGGCTGCGTTCGGAAGAACATTGTCTACGAAAAGATACTGGGTCCAGCCGACATAGCCAATCCCGACTTCCGCCAGCGCCGATCTTACGCCGCCCTCGTCCTGGGTAATCGTATCGGCGGGGCCAGGTATGCTGACCACGAGCCCCCTCTCCCTGAGCTTTTCGAATTTTGCGTATGGGTCTGCCTCTCGAGGGGGCAGTGTGCCCGCCCTCTGAAATACAGCGGTTGTTCTTTCGGATGCGATCATCGCCGCCCGGAATGAATCGGCTCCCTTGCGGAATCTGCTGCCGACCTTGTTCCCCGGGTTCTTCCTCCCAACCTGATCTGGATTACTGGAATGGGAACTCGTGCTGACGGTCTGTGCCGGCGCCGGACCGCCGACGAGGCTGGCCGCCAGCGACAACGCAAGTAACGAACCAGATTGTCTATTTCGCCGAAAGTTGGACACGGACCTTGACAGGCCGGTCAAGGAGAGCGCCCTTATCCCGTGGCCAACGCGCGCGTCGGCAGGTTTGATCCTGTTCATCTCAACTTGCATACTGTCCCCGAAGATTGAACCTGTTTGACGCGGGACGCTTCGCATTGAACGTGCAACGGCTCGATGACGTACATCGAACAATTCGATGTGAGTCGGCGCAAGACGCGATGGGCGATCGGCGTCACCGCATCTGCGCGGCGCAAATCACAGATGCGCCCGATAGAAAGCGGGATGATCGATCCAGCTCCACACGCCGCGATGAGACGCGACGTACACTTGAGCGCTCTGCGCCGGCACGTTCTCTTGTACCTTGATGCAGACGGCTCCTCCCATTAAGCGAACATGCTTGCGTGCGCGCTCCTTGACGTTTCGGTGTGCTGATGGGGCGCTCGCAGAAATTCGGTTCGATAAAGGTTTGCTACGTCGCAGCCAAAGCCGATCGGAACGCGCCGTTTTCCTCGCGCCAGCCGGTATTGTCCGGTGACCTATCGGGGAAACCACGACGATTCCGCTATTGACCAGCCGTACAAACAGCCCCGCATCGCTCGTTTGTTTGGAAGATAGCGGAACACCCGTTCTCGACCGTGGGCTCGACCGTTTTCGTCAACCAACCCGATCGTCGATCCCGAAAAGCCCAGCGTGCAAGGTGATCAACCTGATCGAAATAACAATGCATCCGATCGGATTATTAGATGTGTGTCATGCAGACGTTGTCTTCTATCGATATCGCCTCGTCCATGCTCATCGCGGCCTGCGAAACCTGCTCATCGTCAGATCATCCAGAAGCGATCCTGCCGGCCAACTCCGCAAGTTTTCCGTGCGCGGCGACCACAGGCAATTCCGGATAACGGCGCACCCGCCATGATCTTCAAATCGCGCGCGAAGAATCGCAATGCGCAAGCTGGTGCCTTGTGCCCGCGTGAACGGAGCACGAAGCTCTTTGAGAAAGTCAGTGTGAGGAGATGCACAATCAAATCGATCTTCGGCGAGTGACCTCACCCGTCATGCCCGATACCGACCGCGATGTCCGAGGCACGCTGCAGACCATGGCAACCAGTTGGCTCGTGACAGACGAAATGCGTCAACACCGCAAATATGGAACAGAACGCGACAGGCAAGCCGCGGCCAGTTTCCTCGGCGTCAGGTATGACCAGCAGCTCGATGCCAGCCGCATCTTTTTGGCCAACGGCACACAGAATGTCCTGGTTGCCTTGCTCGCTGTGCTGGCCGGCGGGGGAGGCACTGTTCTGGTCGAGGAAATGACTTATCGCCAGATCCGCGAAGTCGCCCAATTGCTGGATCTTAAGCTGATCTCGGTTCCCCTGGATGATGATGGTATTCTACCAGACGCGCTCGAGGACGCATGCAAATCCCATCGAGCCAAGGTGCTGTATTGCATTCCAACGGTCCAAAATCCCCGGGCGTCGATTATGCCCGAGAAGCGCCGGCGGTGTGTCGCCTCGATTGCGCGGAACTATGGGCTTGCCATCATCGAGGATGAAGCGCAGGGCTTGATTCCCGTCGATGCACCTCCGCCATTTAGCGCGATCGCGCCGGAGATTACGTGGACAGTCACGGGTCTTTCCAAATGTACCCTCGTTGGCCTTCGAATTGCCTACGTGGTCGCGCCGTCGCCGGGCACGCTCACGCGCGTGATGGCGCCATTTGAATCCATGGCTTTCTGGTACGCTTCCGTAGTTTCGGCCAGCCTCATGACACACTTTATCGAGAGCGGGCTCGCAAGAAGACTGCTGACCTCGATCCAGGCAGAGGCGATCAAGCGGCAGGCGATGGCGCGGGCAGTCCTTCCGGAAACAATGATCCGGGGGGCCAATGGCCTCCACGTGTGGATGGCTGATCCCGGCATGCCAGGCGACCGGCTGGCCGCAGAGGCGGCGCGAGCCGGGGTTCTTGTCAGGAGTGGATCTGAATATGCAATTGAATCCAGTCCGCTGAGCCCCGGCGTCCGGATTTCGCTTGCCGATGTGTCGGAGTCGGATCTCGCCGAGGCTCTTTCCCGTCTGGCGGTGGCGTTCCGACAATAATGTGCCATGCCAAGCTGACGGGCCGGCATGATGCCTGATCCGGGGATGAAAGGCCCAAGGCCCTGCTGCAGGCTTGCGTGCTCCCGCGTCAGGTCGCGTACGGCTGATCCCCCTGGAGGGCTAGCCAATCGGCTGCACAGGCTGCATGGGATGCCTCTGTTGTAAGACAGGGTCCTGCGCGACTGAAACAACAACGCCGCATGATGGGGATTGGACCTCCTTTCCCTGTACTGCTCCGTCTAGAATCTCTTTGCCCGCTCAACGTCGCTATTGCGCCTTACCGAGCCATGCGCGGCAGCGAAAGCGGAACCGAATATGATCAGGGCGACTCCAAACCATGCCGAGCGGGCAGGTTGTTCGTTGAACCAGAGAAGGCCCGCCACCATGCTCGCCGGAAGTCTCACGAAGTCGAAGATGGCGCCCCGGGCCAGCCGCGCGAGGGCGTAGCCTCTGGTCAGGCAAATTTGCACGAACGCGGCAAGAAAGCCGACGACAGCCAGCAATGCGAGCGTTGACGGCCGCGGCCAAACCCAATCCCGAAGCGCAAGCGGAAGACCGATCAATGTCGTCCAGATCATGAATCCGAATGAGGCTCGCTCAGGTGACTCTCCTGACGAAAGTTGCCGAACGACCATGATCGCAAGACCGCCCATCCCGGCACCTGCGAGCCCGACCGCCTGCCATGGATCGGGTGCTGCAAGATCCGGTTGAACGACAAACCATGTCCCGGTCAAACCGAGCAGCAATGTCGCGACAAGCCCTAAACTCACCATTTCCTTCAGGACGACTGTGGCCAGAAGAAAAGCCCAGACCGGAGCCGTGTAGGAAAGAGCCACTGCGTCGGAAAGGGGCAGGTGACCCAGACAAAGAACATAGCACAGGAAGCTGAGATAGCCGAATATCGCGCGAAAGAAATGCCTCTTGGAAAGTAGTATGTCCAGGACGCCAAAGCTGCCCCCCTTGATGAACGTTCCAGAAAAGAATGGAAGCGCTGCCAAACTCCGAAGAAAGATGATTTCTGCCGCCGGTATTTCGGGCGCCAGCATTTTGATCAGGCTGGATAGCGCAACGAAGCTGGCGCTCGATGCAACCAGATACCCGATGCCCTTCAATTCTGAATCCGCCAATGAAAGGCTCTATCGCGACAGGATGCGTGCCAGAACTTCGGCGGCACGACACAGGTCATCCTCGCTCCGTGTTTCGCAAAACGACACACGAAGACCCTGCATGGCTTCAGCTGATTCTGTCGTGGCCGCGAACTGAAAACCTGGACGGACAAGAACGCCAGCGGAAAGAGCCTCCGCTGCCAGCTTTCCCGCGTCCGTTCGGGTCGGGACCCATAGGTGGAGCGCCCGCGGCCGGTCGGCGAGCTCGGGTCGATGCAGGATATCCGCAATCATCTTGCGCCGCGACGTTGCTACATCCCTGATATGCTTCGCGGCTTCATATGCAACTCCATTCGTGATGAAGGCTTGCGCAAGCTCAGCCTGCAGGGCCGCCACAAACCACATGGACATCTTGCCGAACCGATCGATCAACGCGTTTGCATCCTCTGGCCGCGGCGCCATCACAAACGCGACCCGCATGCCCATCACGATGGTCTTGGCAAGACCCATGACGTACCAGGTAAGCTCGGGGGCGAGCGTTGCGAGGGGAGCGGGGGCATTGTCGACCATAAGAGCTTGCACATCATCTTCGATAATCAGAACGTTGTACTTTCGTGCAATTGCCGCAATCTCGAGCCGTCGCGCCAGCGGCATGACGACTGCTGTCGGATTCTGCACCGTCGGGATCGTGTAGAGGACCTTGGGTGTAAGTGTTGTGCGGCAAACATGCTCAAACGCCTCCGGACTTATGCCATCGGCGTCCAGGCGGATTCCCTTGATGTTGAATCCGAGCATCCCGGACAGCGCCTGCAAATTGGGATACGTCATCTCCTCGGCCAATAGAGTTCCGTTCCTGCCGACCAGCTGGTTCAGAAGCAGGAACAGGACATTCAGGGTGCCGTTCGTGACAACCAGCCGGTCGATATCCGGCGTAAATTTCAGCCGCTGGGAGATCCATTTCGCCCCGGCCAGTCGATCACCCGCCGTTCCACGCGGTCTGTTGGTTCTTAGAATTCCTTCTGCCCCTCGCTCCTCAAGACGACTCGCAATGCTCGCGGCGAGCGATGATTCCAGAACTGGAACGATCGGGGGAACGGCTCTTGACAGGTCAATAATCCCGCTTTGCATCGGCTCCTCGCATCAGGTGAAATAACCAGCCTAAGTCATCGCCCGGATTGACAGGCTCGCCGATGCAACGATGCTGAAGAGCAAGATCACGATATACATCGGACGGGTCGGTGCCGGTACCCTAATCGACGAAACATGCAACGTGGCAAGTGCAATGAATGAGCCAAGAACCAGCCATGAGAACGATGACCGTTCCAAAAGCGGCTGTATCAGTACGAGCAGCGCCAGGAGCGGAACGTCGTAGGATAACGGAACACCGGTGAAAGCGCGATCTGCTGTCAATCCAGCGATGTTAAAGTGGCTCAAGCGCAGCGCGCCTGCGAGGAGCAGCAGCGTGGCAACCGTGGCAGACGGTGTGGTAACGCCGTTCAACCGCAGCAGGATGATTGACGGAAACACGGCCCCGTACAAGAGATCAGCGTAACCGTCGAGGCTCTTGCCGATCCTGCCAGCGAGTTCGGAACGGCCTCGCGTTCGGCTCGCGACGATACCGTCGAGGTGATCGGCCAGCATCGCCCACAGGGCAACTGAAATGGCAAGTTCGATGCGCCCGTCCATCGCTAGAGACAGCGCAGCCCCCGACAATAACACTCCTGACGCCGTGATTGCATTTGCCGGGTCAAGCAAGTAGCGGAGCATGACCATTCCTTCAATCGGATCGCAGGGCTTGCGGCCGCCTGGCGATGCTTCTATCAGCGAACAGGTTGCTGGCGATACGAAGATCATCGGCGTTGTCGATCTCGTACCATCGCAGACCGTCACAGCGGATCGCCGCGAGTTGAAGCCCGCGATGCTCCACCAGATATGACAGGAGCTCTTCGGTATAGGCCCCCGTAGCTCCTGAAGCGATGATCTCGTTGAGCGAAGGCACAATCGTCGTGCACAGGGTCGATCCTGAGAGCCGAAGCAGATTCAACGTCTTGAAAAGCATCGGTCCGCCGATCGACAGGTCGGCACCGGATTGTTTCATGCGAAAACACGAGATGAACCTGCACTCGGAAAGCAGGACTGCAGATCCTTGCATTGTCGGCTGGAATGGCGCGACGGCGGCTACGTCAGCCGCCGGGCTCCGTGCAAGGTAGTGCAGGGCGTCCTCCTCGAAGAAAACGTCGCCCTCAAGGAGGTAGATGTCGCCGCGCAAGAGTGCGTCGCGCGCCAGCCAGAGGGAATATGCGCTACCGGTACGGTCGAAAACGGAAGACTCGACATAGGCAATTTTCAGCTCACCGAAGCGGGTCCCGCACGCATATTGAATTGCCTCCTTTCGGTAACCGACGACGATCGTCACTTCCTGTACGCCGACCGTCTCCAGATGTCGCAGGGCGTTATAGAGGATCGGCGTTCCATTGACTTCGACCAACGGCTTTGGTCGCAGATCGGTCAGTGGTCGCAGGCGGGAGCCGACGCCGGCGGCAAGAATGACGGCATTTTTGGGAGCGCTGCTCGTCATTCGGTTCTCCGTTATAGTTGCGGGGCCGCATCGTCAATTCGAGCTTCGGCGTCGATCGACAGCCGTACGTTGCGTCAGGCCCAGCGCTCCATTCATCATGGGTTGATAGTTTTGTTGTCGTGGCGCGAAACGAGCAAAGCACCAATACATTCAAGGCGCTCGTTCGTCTGGCAGGGCGGCCGCGTTCGGTGGCGGGATGCCCCCTGAGACGTGAGGCGATTGAGACAGCGGATGGGGTCAATGCACGGCGGCGGATGAGCTGTCTGCCGTACAACGTGACTTCAGATGAAATGAGCGTTGAATAGCTTGCTCCGGATCGCAGCGCGGTGCGATTCATGACAACGGCCCTTCAAAATCGATGCTGCTTTGTTCATGATAATCCGGACCTCGTGGCTCGGGCAGATATCGCGTTTCCGCATCAGCGAGTTCGTCGTAACTGAGCAGCTCGAAGACCTCATCGAGCGTCGCAATCGTGGGCTCAATGCTGGCACTACTCTCCTCAGCGATGATGCGACCGCAGACCTGTCGCATTGCCGCTATTGCAGCCCGCATGGAGTGGTTGGCCCAGATCACTGTGGAAACGTGAGCCCTGCGATATGCCGACACCGGGGTTCGATAGTACTTCGTTGGAACGATCACGACCGGCAACTTGTTCTGCCAGGCGCGCGTAAACGCGAAGATCTCGTCTGCGGCGGTTCTTCGCGAGTGAATGAGGATCGCATCGGATCCTGCGTCAGCATAGGCGTGGGCGCGAGAAATTGCGTCGTCAATTCCGTGCCCGGCGATGAGCGACTCGATACGCGCCACAAGGATCAGATCGTCCGCGACTGTATCTTTTACAGCGCGCAAGCGGCCAGAGAACTCGTCAATGTCGGCGAGCGGATGTCGATCGCCAATCAGCGAATTTGTTTTCGGGAAACAGCTGTCTTCCAGCGCGACGCCGGCCGCGCCACACTGGCGGAGTTTGCGAGCCAGCAGACGAGCGTTGTTGAAGTTCCCGAAGCCGCCATCCCCGTCGACCAGGACCGGAAGGCGGCTGCAATCCACGATCCGCCCGACTATGTCGACAAGCTGGCTCCACGATGCTTCATTGGCATCGCGGTAGCCCAGCGCGGAGGCAATCGACAGCCCCGATGCCCAGAGCCCCTTGAAACCTGCGCGCTCGGCGATTGCGGCGGAGAGGCCATCATGCGCTTCCATCAGGAATGAGAGTTCGCTGCTGCAGCAGATCTGGGAACGCATTCTTCCGGCAAGTGATGAGTTGGCAATGTGGATGCGGCCGTTGGCGGGAGCGGAAGACGATTGGGCTTGCATGCCGATTTCCTGTGCGCTTGACCGGCCGACGTTCATCAATGGAAAAGGTGACATGTGGCTGTCATCTGGATCAATGACGAGCACTGGTAGTTGACCGGCCCAGAATTCGTGCGAATCGCATGGAGAGAGATGCATTAGGAATGCTGGGCAAGACTACAACCAGGAGGCTCGAGTTAAGCGGCGGAGGATGTGTTGATCCTACAACCTTGCTGCTGGTCCAGACTGAGCGAATGCGCGAGTGGCCAATGCGTTCGCACGCGCGACATTGCAACAGCCAGGACAGGAGATCACAATCACCGAATTCAGCTGGCCGGCTGCCGCGGAGGAAATCCTGGTTCATAGAGGTTTTGACGGCATCCCGGGCGTGGTGTGTCCGAGCCGGACAACTCCATGATTCCAACATCCTTCCGGGCTGCGGGCCTGCGAAATCTCTCATGTCGGTTGTGCAACACTGTCGGGTCGATGACGCGTCCTATCGAGCAAATTGCATTTACAATCAGGCTGTCGGAATTGGCATAAGCCTTGATTGATGATTGCCATCGGCAGCGCCCGTAAGGAGCGGCAATGGTAGCTCACGACGTCGTCGGCTCCGGGCGGAGTGTACAGGAGCGGGAACAGGGGCGTCTATTCCATGAGCCCGGCCCGTCGTAACGGATACCCGGTTATGTCAACATGATCGATTACTGGATCGCAGTCCGCGACAACATCGCTGCACGTTCGCGCCACGGCGCGGCGCCTGTGTCAGGTCCTCGACCCGCCGGCATCAATATTCGACAGGCAGCCGTTTTCAAACGACTTGAAGCCGAGGTTCGGCGCATCGATCTCGACGGACCGGCTGCGGTCGACTGGAGCAAGGTCAATGCTCTGTCGCTCAACATTCTGTCCAACCAGTCAAAAGACATGCTGGTTGCTGCCTGGGCCACCTATGGCTTGTTTCGGGTTGAGGGATATGAGGGCCTTGCCGTCGGCTTCGGCGTCTTGCGCGGCATGGTCGAGACGTACTGGGAGGAGCTGTTTCCATCGATCGGGCGGCACGGAGCCCGGGCCGGAGCGGTCGACTGGCTCGTTCACCTCGGGCCGCCGCTGGTCGCGCATGAGCCGATTGAAGCCGATGCGTCAGCAGTGATCGCCGCCTGGGACGCGCTCGATGGACTGGCGCGTGGACTTAGCGCGAAGCTGACGAACGGGCAGGTTGCGTTGGAGGTTTTGTTCCGGGCGCTGCAACCGCATTATGAGCGAGCCAATGAGGCGATCGCCAGTGCGGCCGAACATGCGGCGGTCGAGGCGATGCAGGCCGCCGGGCAGGGCTGAGACCACATCGGCGGAATACGCATCTCCAGTTGAAACCGCTCAGACGGCAGCCCCGAATGGAGTGCTATCCTTGGCGCCGATCGCGGCTCGCTTGTTGTCGGCGTGCCAGGATCCGATGTTTCGCTGTCATCACCCGGAGCCACTGGCCGTGCGAGGCGGCCAGTTAGCACGTCGGGCGATCGTTGGCGCCGAAAAGTGAAGAGTGACGGTATCCGAAGCGGGCGTGAGTTTCTTGTCATCGCAAAAGTTGATCAGTCCATCGCATTAGTGGATCGCATGTTGAATATCTGAATGAGTGCAACCATAAATCGTCACAACCCTGCCGTTTCCTTGCGCGCGCATTCAGAGCCCGCGGGGAAAACAGTGCGATGTCAGGTGCGGACTGGAGATCAGAGAGCGCATACCACGATGTCAGGAAAGCAGAAGCCGCCGACATAGCGTGGGAGTGGCTGCGCCGCGATCGCGAATATAAAAAGGACTTTAGGGCCTTGCTCAGGAGCAACAAACCCAGCGCGACGGATCACTTCCGGCGGAAGTGGGGACTGACGTTTCGCAGCTGATCCGAACCAGCCGTTCGACAAACAGGCTGTGTTCTGGTCGCCTGAGGCGCTGTCGACCGTGCTGGCTATCCGCACGGCGATCTGCCCGACCGCGTCCAGTCCGTACGGGATTGATTTCGCCAACCTCGCAGGCAGCGAGCTTCGCGAAGCGCCGGATGGGTGGCATGCCATCGTGCCGCTCGGCGGAGCGAAGCATCGGCTTTGGCTGAGAGAACTTCCGCCGAACGGATCGTCGATTGCCGTCGACTTGCCGCTCGACCGTAATTTCGACCTCCGTTTGCAGGCTGCGCATCGATTCTGGCTCGCGCTCGAACAGCGCCCCGTTGGACGACCGCCTCTTGCTCAATCGATCGGGACCCGGCATCGGCACATCCTCGCCTTGCGTGCAGTCGATGGGTGGCTAGAAGGCAACAGCTATCGCAACATCGCCCAAGGTCTGTTTGGCAAGCCTCGCATTCCCGATCGGGGTTGGAAGACGCACGATCTGCGTAGCCGCACCATTCGCCTGGTCCGGATGGGCTTGCGCCTCATCCGAGGCGGCTGGCGTGACCTGCTCCGTCACAAGGGCAAAGAAAGGGACGATACCAGCTGAGCTCTCGCTGATTGGCCAGCGCATGCCGCCCTCCGGGACAAGGGGCGTCGGCAAGCGAGTTTGTCCTCACCGGGACCCCTCTGGTGCGAATTTCGTGACGTCCCCCTCCAGCCGGAAGCCGGCGCAAGCTTGATGCGCGTCATTTCAGAAGGACTTCTGGACACTGATTTGTCACGATATCGTGGTTGCTCAATCAGCTAGAAAGTCGGCACGTCAGTTCATCGTGCGGTGTCCAGAGATGCGGTTGGCGTTCAACGAACAACCAGGAGAATGCAGAGAGCGGCTCAACCTGCATCCTGTGAGAGAGCACCGTCGTGCGACATGCAGGACGCATCGCGAGAGCTTGCAGTCGGGATGGGCGCTTCGCGCTCGATCGACATTTCGCGGGCCTGCGGAAGCCAAACTCCCTCGCGAACGCCCAAATTGCGTGTGAGCATGAGCTCGATCAGCTTCAAGTCGAAATGCAGCGGACCTGGCCGCGCAATCAGAGATGAAGCGCACCGCGAATGGATGGCTGAATGAGATCGCGTTGCGCACACGAGACAACCGAGTCGACCATTTTTCGTTCGACAGGTTTGAACGATGAAAAAGCTTATGTCGTGGAGGCGACCGCTCCATCGGTTGGTGCAGGCCACAATTTGACGGAGAGAAGGTCGTGGCAGTCAATCGTCGAATCTTCGCTGCAGCGGGACTTTCTGCGCTTGTATGCGGATACACAGTTCGGCAGGGGAAGACGACGCCGGCGGGGAGGTCGGTGGTCGCCGGCTATGTCGCCCCCTGGAAGGTCAGGACGGGCGGTCCAGACATCGGGATGATCCCGGCTCGCGAGCTGACCCATTTGATGTACGCGTTCGGCATGGTTTCGGCAGATGGACTGGCTGAACTTTCGGATCGCTGCCTTGATGCTGGCGTCTGCGACGGGATGGTGCCGTCCGGTCCGTTCGGCGGCAATTTCGCCCAACTCGCCGAATTGAAGCGGATCAACCCGCAGCTTCGGATCCTGATTTCATTGGGCGGTTGGAGCGGATCGAAATATTTCTCGGCCGCTGCCGCAACTGCGCTGTCGCGCACACGGTTCGCCCAATCCGTCATCGAGGTATTCTTTCGGCCGTATCCGGGCCTGTTCGATGGCGTCGATGTCGATTGGGAGTTTCCCGTCTCAGGAGGAGCGCCAGGAAATCTCGCACGCCCTGAAGACCGTACTAATTTCACGCTCCTGATCGCGGAGCTCCGCCGAAAACTCGCCGAGCGTTCCGCGTCCGAACGCAAGGAGCTCGAGCTCACCATTGCCGTGTCGGCCGCTCCCGACAAGATTGTCCATCTGGAGGCGGCCGCTGTGGCCCGGCTGGTCGACCGCATCAATCTGATGGCCTACGACTATCACGCGGGCTCGGGCCTTGCCGCCTTCAATGCTCCGCTGTTCGCCAGCGCCCGCGATCCAAATCCCGATCTCAATGTCGATTCGAGTGTAACCGCCTTGATCCGGGCCGGCGTGCTTCCCGCCAAAGTGACGCTCGGGGTCGCCTTCTATGGCCGGGCCGTTGCCGGCGTTCCGCCGGAAAACGGCGGGCTCTTCCAAAAGGGCGCGACAGCGAGCCGCGAGTGGGGAGGGGGCGACGGCATCGACTATCGGGATCTCGTTGCCCGGCGCCCGCAGCAGCATGGCTTTCGCCGGTATTGGAGCGACGAGGGCCAGGTGCCGTGGCTCTATAACGCCGAGCAGCGCATATGGATCAGCTACGACGATCCGTTCTCCATCGCACGCAAGGCATCATACGCGCGCAGCCGTGCACTCGCCGGGATCATGATTTGGGACCTGTTCGCCGACGACGGTTCGCTGCTCGCAGCACTCCGGACCGGCACCCTTCCTTCGCGAAGATTCGAATAGGACCGTAGTCACCGTGTCGCATTGAAGCGCGTCATCCGTCCGTCTCCACCGAAAGCAGTCGCGAAATGCGCTGGTGCCGTGAGATCAGCGCGACGTCCGGTTGAAAACGGCAATGTCGGAAATCTGACAAGGGGCAGCCTCGTTCCAGAGTCATGCTGGTGGCAAACGCATGCTTTCCGCCTCAGGGCAAATCGCCCCGGTCATCGGAACCGCTGTGGCGGAAGGCCGCCTGACACGGGCGCTCCTATCACGAATGCGGATCCGTTGCCCTTGGGACCGCTCCCCGGAAGTCGCCATCCAGACACTCATATTGAGTTTCTCAAGAAGCCCAAGATCTTGTTTGGCTCCACGGACCTTCCGATTTTTTCTGGCACAAGCGCGGTTGAGCGCATCGCGACTGGATTGCGCTGGGCTGAGGGACCGGTTTGCTTCCCGGCAGGGCGCTACCTCCTGTTCAGCGATATTCCGAGCAACCGCATCATGCGGCTGTCAGAGGACGACAATCATTTGAGCGTATTCCGCCAACCGTCCATGAACGCGAATGGGAACACCATTGATCGAGAAGGTCGCCTGATCACTTGCGAACACAGCGGCCGGCGGGTCACCCGGACCGAGCTCGACGGCTCGATCACGATCGTCGCCGACAAGTGCAATGGCAAGAAGCCGAATTCACCCAACGAGGTGGTTGTCTCGTCCGATGGTTCGATCTGGTTCACTGATCCTGCCTACGGCATCAGCGACTATTCGGGTGGCAACATAGCCGAGCCTGAGCAGGAAACGATGAACGTCTACCGGGTCGATCCGAAATCCGGCGAGGTCAGGGTTGTTGCTGATGATTTCGTGGAGCCCAACGGCATTGCCTTCTCACCCGACGAAAAGAAGCTCTACATCATCGACAGCGGCTTCTCGGACAGTCATGACAATCCCTGTCAGATCCGCGTATTCGACGTCGATGTCGGAGCCGGAAAGCTGCTCAACGGCAAAGTCTTTGCGGAAATGCCCAAGTCGAATGTCAGCGACGGGGCGCGTTGCGACACCGCCGGACGGGTTTGGTGCTCCGTGGGGTGGGGCGATCCCAGCGAGGACGGCGTACGCTGCTACACGCCGGATGGAGATTTGATCGGCAGGGTCCACATCCCGGAAACCGTCGCCAATTTGTGCTTCGGCGGTCAGCAGCGAAACAGACTGTATATCTGCGGCACGACGTCGATCTACGCACTTGACACAAATGTGCAAGGCGCAATGAAGGCTTGAGGGCTGGCCGCGCCGACTTGTCTGCCAATTCGATAACGGCCGACCGTTCGCGGACGACGAAACGCTTAACCGCGCCGAACTTGGTGGAGCGGACGTATCGACCGATCGCGATCATGTCGACGAAACGGTTGTCGAGGCATACAGGCTCATCGGCTTTCGGACAGCGGCAGGCCGCATTCGGGAAGCTGTCGCAGGTGGTGGACGGCGCGAGCGGAAAACGAGCGCGATGTATGGCCCAGCTTGCGCAAGCAGGTTTCGGCATCGAAACCGGCTCGGTCACGACCGCCATCCCGCAACTGGAGCACAGTGATCGCCGAGCCCAACCTCGAAGGCTGGCGCCCGCGCTCGAGGTCGCCGAAGTGTGCTTTTGGCGCGATGACCCCATTCCGATTGGCATCAAATAGGTGACGAGCCTCCAGCCGCCGCGTCGCGCTCAAGCAAATCCGAACGCGGGTCGCAGGCATCGATAGCGCACGTCCGCGGTCGCAGCGGATCTTATCAAGGACAAAATCTTAAGTGCGCCCCAGTCTTCGCAAACCTGTCCAGAATTTGCTCGAGCAAACGATTTGGCGCGGCCCGCGACCCTTGCGCGTGCTCACCGGCAGGCGCGGGTGATAGCTCGTGATGTTCCGCAATGGATTTGACCGCTTGTCAATCGAGCCGCCGGGCGGCGCAACCAGGTCAAGTCACGGTCCATGCCTACTCCTGCATATGCTCGCAGATGCGCGCGGACGGCCGCGCAAGTGATGATCACGTAAGGGGCGATCCTGCTCCAGTGCTCGGGTCCTTGGCGTCGGGCCCGTCATGTCCTCGCCGGACCGCCTGTGGCGGCGTGCGCTCATCAAGGCGATGAAGGTCGAGCTCGTCTTCCCCTTTAATCCGACGTGTCGCCGTCCCATCCGCTCCGATCTAGCCGATAGTCCTCGATGAGAGAACCAATGCGGCCACTTGTACGACCGGTCAGCTTCCCGAAAGCTAGACCTGTCAGCCTTATGAGGTGGAAATGACTGGGAGCTGATCCGCAAACCGCATCAAACGAAAACATCGTCAAACGGAGTTACGAAATGGATCGAGTCCATGACACTCTCGACGTGGCAACATTGAGCACCGAAGCTATATATTATACGCCACTCAGCAACCTGAAACGACAGATCAGGCGGCGTTTGATCGACACCTGAGCGAGATCCCATTGGAACTGGAGCAACCAGCCGGCGCGAGCTCCTCCCATTCCGTCGTCTCCAGCGACCTGAATGATCGCGTCGATACGCGAGCCCGGCGACCGGACATGAAGCTGGTCGTCATTTCGAACCGCGGCGCGCCCTTCGATCCCAATGAACCCCAGGTCGGCGGACTTGCCGCGGGTCTCGAGCCGGTCGTTGAACGGTCCGGCGCGATCTGGATGTTCTCCTCGGACAGCCGCGGCGACGGGACTGAGAAGCCTCTCCCGCTCCAGGAAGCTGGCGAAGGCCATGTGGCCAAGCTCGATCTGCCGGCCGCGCATTATCCCGGCTACTATCGAGATTATTCGAACGCGAGGCTGTGGCCGGTATTGCACTCCCTGCCCGACCGGATGTCGCCCGCGGAAGAGGGGTATCGCAGCTATCGAGAGATGAACGCCTTCATCGCGCGCGCAGCGTCCAGCTTGCAGGATCGGAACGCGTTCTGGGTGCATGACTATCACTTATTTCCGCTCGCGGCCGATCTGCGTAAGCTCGGCATCGAACGGCCGACCGGCTTTTTCCTGCATACGCCATGGCCGACCCCTGACATGATAGGGCTCGTGTCCAATCATCGCGAACTGATGAAGTCGATGCTGGAGTATGATCTGCTCGGCTTTCAGACGAACCGGGACGTGAACAATTTCCTCGACTGTATGCGTTCCCATCTCGGGCTGGAGAGCAAGGACGGCGTTGTGATCTCGGAACGTGGCCGGACGCGATGTCAAAAGTTCCCGATAGGTATCGATCCAAAGCAGTTCGCAGACTACCTGGCTGCAGACTTGTCTCCCGCAGAGCAGGAAAAAGTCTCGTCCTTGCTGAAAAGCGTCGAGGGCACCACGCTTGCGATCGGCGTCGACCGGCTCGACTACACCAAGGGCATCGATAAAAGGGTCGAAGGTTTCAATCAGGTTTTGGCGAAGGCCGAGCCGCGCAGCATCTCGCTGTTGCAGATCTCGCCCCCCTCGCGCGCCGACGTCGAAGAGTATCAGAAGTATAAAAACGAGGTGGAGAGCCGGATCAACCAGGTCAATGCCGAGCACGGCACGGACGGGTGGAGCCCGATCCAGTACAGGAACGAATCGTTCAGCCAGGCGGCACTCGCGCGCCTTTACCGCGCGGCGCGTGTTGGCGTCGTGACGCCGTTGTGTGACGGCATGAATCTCGTCGCGAAAGAGTATGTTGCTGCACAGGATCCGGAGAATCCCGGCGTTCTGGTGCTCTCGAAGTTCGCGGGTGCGGCTGAAGACTTCAGTGACAAGGAGGCGCTGTTGGTGGACCCGAACCGTCCTGAAGAGATCAGGGACGCAATTTTGCAGGCGGCCAAGATGCCGCGTGAGGAGCGTGTCAGGCGCTGGCGGTCGATGATGGACAAACTAGAAGAATATACGATCCACGACTGGTCGGCGGACTACCTTCGAGAGCTGGACAAAAGCCGAGTTACCGCAGCCGCGGTGACCGCCCACGACAGGATCAATCCCGCCGGCACGGAGCTGAGGGAGAGCGCCGATGCGAGGGGAGCCTTTGAGGCTTTAGCGGACCCGGTGAAACATACACAGGATAGCCTTCGGGCGCTACCGACGACGACAGCTCCGCCCCTCGGCCCCAGCGGACAAGAGCCGGCCGCCAGCGACCGACCGGACGAGGAGCATATCGCGGCGGATTACGCTCTATCGTAGCAGGCATTGCACAGGGGACGATCCGATCCGGCGGGCGCACGTCGCTCTTGCGGCCGGCGCAATCCTGGCTCGAGGCTCGCCGCGCGTGAATGGCTTGCATGGCCCTTGCATGGCAATCCGTCTATGACCAGAAATGGCAGCGACAAGCCAATGTCCTGTTCCTGCCAGGAAACGACAGTCATGCGAGTGGCGGCAGTACCGTTTAGCCGCTGCTGCTCGCTGAGCGTCGGAAGCGGCGGTTGCCTCATGCCGGTGCGCAATAGCCAGTTCGCGGCAAGGCGGCGCTAGCTCGGGCCAGCCCGCTGGCCCGGCAGCAGCGGGCGAGGGAAGTCTCGTCCTTCATTTTTCGTGAGATGAGTTTCCTTGAAAAGATACGCAGCCTCCTTCGTCCGGTCTGCCATCGGAATCGGGACCATCGGTGAGGGTTAGGCAATCGGGAATGGCATGAGTTCTTTGAAACGGCTATGCAATCAGAGGCGAGCGGCGGGCTCCGATGGTTTTTTGGAAAGGGGCGACGTTTCGGGTTTTGAGCCTGGCCGGCCGGTTCTCACCATGTCCCGATGAGATGTCCAGCGTCCCGGTCGCGTCAAGTGCTGGCGAAGATCGGATGTGTGCGCGCCGGCCGACGGCTGCGTTCCTTGCCTCGACGAGACGGCTTCAGATTTTCAGAGAGTTACGCGACGAGCTTCGGGATTGGAGTGTACGATCGCCTGGTTCTGCAAGGCTGATCGGACGTTCCGCCCCAGCTCGGCTCCTCATGGGCGCGGTATGGTGCCGGCCCTGCAACTGCCTTCTAACCGGTAAGCCCGCGACCAATGCTGCGCAAGTGAAAACGCCGTCCGTATCCTGAAGCCTCAAAGCGAAGTGTGCTCCAAGCCAGGGCTTGTGCTGGTGGTCCGCGCACAATGCGGCGGGACTCAAGCCATGCGGCAAAAAAGTTGGTACGTAACGTGCGCTGCCAAGCCGTGCGTTTCCCCTGCCACCCAGCTTGATGACTGCAAAACTCTTCACTAAATCACCATCGTTCAATTATGGAGATAGTGCGGTGGCAATGGGTATTGTGAAGTGGTTCAGTTCGACCAAAGGGTATGGCTTCATCAGGCCGGACGATGGAGGACCAGACGTTTTCGTGCACATCCGTGCCGTCGAAAAGGCCGGCTACACCGGTCTTGAGGAGGGCGCTCGCGTCAGTTACGAGCTAAAGGCCAATCGCTCGGGCAAGACGTCCGCCGAAAACCTCCGGATTGGCTGATCTCATCCTGCCCCGACCAACCCGCCACACTATCCGACGTTTTCAGCTGAGGGTTTTACGGCGTCGCGTTATCCCGGCGCCGGTCTATTCGGCCGGCAGCTCGGGCGGTCTTTCCCCGCGCCAAAAAAAAGCTCTCGTTGGTATACCAGAAAAATCCAAACGCACTCGTAATCGCGAACAGATTTCGGTTTGGGTCTCAAACGAATGTAAATCGCTTATGACGCAGTTCGTCGGCGCGCCTTTTCGAACGTGGACGGCTGGTCCAGATCGCGCGCCTCTGAAATATTCTGGCAGGGTTTGCCGATGTCGATGCCGAGACCGCCGTGCGGTGAGACAAGGTGCGCATTCCCGGTGTCTTGCACAGAACGCGTGCATCGAGGCCTGCAGTTCAATTGCCTTGTTCAGGTCGGACAACGTGATCGACTGGTGATCTGTTGGTGCTTCGGCCAAGACGCTCGCCAGCGGCGCGGCGACGGGCTTGATTTTGCGCAGCTTGGTCAGAATTTCCGATGTCGTTGTCTTTGAAAATGTCGGCACAACGATGCGTCAGGTTCGACTGACATCAGTTCCTTCCTTCGTGATCATGATCCGCGAGGTGCGGTCATTGTCGTCGTGATCGGCCGCTGTCTCAATTGGGACACTCGCTAGAACAAATAATATGACCTACGCGATTTTGATGGCTCAGATCATTGCGGGAATCGAATTGGCTATGCACGATCAGGTTGCTGATCCGAGCTAATCCCGGATCAGGCGACGACGGCCCTAGCACCCGCCTCCATGGCCCCCAAAGGTGCTGGGGCCGCTTCGTTGTTGACCGCAGCTCGCTGGGGAAAAACCTCACCCGACGCCAAACGAATGTAAATCGCTTGCTGCGCGCACGTCGTCCGGGCACTGCGCTCAAATCGGCACGAGCCGATCCATCATGTTTCCATCAGACGAGGCTTTCCAAGCTTCGCCTGCGGCAGATTGGAATGAGGTCTGCGAACTCGTCAAAAACAACTTGAATCTCTCGTGGCGTCAGATTGTAGGTTTGAGGCCATGATCAAAACAACACGCTGGCATCGCCGGATCATCGGCAAATCACCTGTGGAGCTTTGCTTATCTCTTGGGTGAATCGTACGCAGTAGAGAAGGCGAGTCGTAACGACGGGTTCAACCGAATTCTCTTCGGCTGCACGACCTTGCTTCAATAGATCGAAATAGATCCGCGTCAAACAGACCAGATCTCGTCAATGCGAGAAGGCTGGCCTGGCGCGCTGTGGAAGACGTGTCGTCGATGGAACGGGGGTGACTGGCGCGTCGGAAACCGGAAGCGTTTATGTGACGCGGATAGCACCTTTCCGGCCCCGCATGCTGGACGGCTCGCGCGCAGCATCCTTGGGCTCGCGCGCGCGGGCTTTAAGTTGCGCCTTCGGGGCGAGGGCTGCAGATCTTGGAATGCGCGACTGCGAAGAAAGGCGCCGATGACTTCTTACAATTTTCTCTTCGCCTCGTGGGGTACGTTGGGCAATCTCAGTCCGCTCTTGACAGCGGCTCGCCGATTGCGCCGGCATGGTCACCATGTTCGCGTGATCGCCGATCCGGCCATGCGGGTAGAAGTCGAGGCCGCGGATTTCGAGTTCGTGACATGGCGCCGCGCGCCAATAGGCAGGGCCGCGGACCCGACTGATGTCTCGGATATGCAGGACCGGATGCGTAGGGTCGTCTTCGAGCCTTGTTCCGCCTACGCAGCCGACATTCGCGAGGAGATTGGACGCGTGCCAACGGATGCGGTGCTCGGTCTCGACCTGCTGTTTGGTGCGGCGGTCGGGGCGAAAGCATGTGGCGTGCCGTTCGCGTTTCTCTCGCCTCATGTCAGCATTCGTCCGCTGCCCGGAATGCCGCCCGCGACCTCCGGACTGGGGCAACCGAAAATGCCGGAGGAACACGCCGAAGTCAGGCGAGCCTCCGATGCGCTCGCGGCAACATTCAATGCCTCTCTTCCTATCCTCAATCAAGCCCGTCTCGAGTTCGGTCTTCCCGTCCTTAGCGACGCTATGGAGCTGTTTGACGAAGCCGATCGCGTTCTGCTTGCCATCAGCCAGGCCTTCGATTTTGAGGCGGACGCTCTTCCGGGCAATTTTCGCTACATCGGGCCTTTGCTTGACGTGCCAAGTTGGTCGAAGTCGTGGCAGGGTCCCAGGTCCCCGCGATCCGATCGCCCTCGTGCGCTGATCGCCTGTAGCACGGGTGCACAGGGCCAGCGCGAAGTATTTCAGCGCGTCATCAATGCCGTCGGCACCATTGATCTCGAAGCTGTGTTCACGACCGGTCCAAATCTGGACATAGCCGATCTTCAAGCTCTGAAGAACGTCCATCTGGTGCGCGGCGCGCCCCACGACACCATTATGAAGGACGTCTCTGTTGTCATATCTCAGGGCGGTCACGGAACCGTTACCCGAGCACTGATCAATGCTTTGCCGCAACTCATCCTGCCAATGGGACGAGACCAGTCAGCCAATGCAGCGCGGATAGAGGCAAAGGGAGCAGGGCTTCGATTGGCACCGACAGCGTCCGCGCCGGAGATAGCGGCAGCGATCAAGCAGCTGATCAGCGAACCGCAATTCAAAGTCGCAGCCCGAAGCCTTGGCGAAATCATCCAGGCTGATATCGACACGTCGCCTGTTGTCCAAGAGATGGAGATTCTCGCGGCAATCGGACGACGGCGGCGCGGCCGCGCGTGACGAGCGAGCCGAGGTGCTGATCGGGCGGTGCTCCCGGACAGTTGCCTGATCGATGCGTTGTCTTTCCCTGATGAAAATTCCTCCAAGCCGGCGACATGGCGCGCCTTGACGCCGATCAATGGAAACATGGCCCTGCGCATCAATCCAAATTCGTTCGCCTTTACCTTGTTGCTCGGTCTTCTGGCCTCCTTGCCGACATTTGGCATCGACATGATCCTGCCAAGCCTCTCGGCTGCGGCAGCCGATCTCGGCGCGACCTCAGCCGATGTCGGGCTCGCGATGAGCGTCTATCTCATGACCATGGGAGCATCGCTTCTCGTCTATGGGCCGGTATCCGATCGCTTCGGCCGCAAGCCGATCATTATGTTTGGCTGTGCACTCGTTGTCGCCGCGAGCTTAGGCTGCCTCCTGTCAAGTTCGCTATCGCAGCTCCTGTTCTTTCGCGCCCTCCAGGGAGCTGGCGCATCGGCGAGCGGGATCGCTGCGGTTGCGATTGTCAACGACCTCTTTGAGGGGGAGGCTGCCGCAGCAAAGATGGCCAACGTAGTGCTCGCGATCTACATCGTCCCGATGATTGCGCCAATCGTCGGTGCTGTGCTGCTTGCGCTGGGCAGTTGGCGGACTGTTTACCTTGTGCCGCTCGCGGCAGGATTAGTGCTGCTCGCCGCAATGTCGGCCTTCAGCGAGAGCGCGACAATCGATCCGAACCTCAAGCGCGGCCATGGGACGATCCTGCAAAACTATCGTCGCGTTCTGCGACATCCACTCTGTGTGGGCTACATCCTTTGCAACGCCGCGGCTGCGGGAGCCGTATTCGCCTACGTGACCGGTTCATCACTATTCTTCATCAATGCTCTGGGGCTCAGCCCGTATCAATATGGTGTGATCTTCGCAGCCAGTTCGCTATCGGTCATGCTCGGTACCCGCGTTAACAGGATTCTCGGCCGTTCGGGGCTATCGCCGGCGCAAGTGATTGTGACGGGCCTCGCACTCTCGACTTTCCTGGCCACGTCCCTGGTCGCCGTGATGCTCGCGGGAGGCACGTCGGCCGTTCTGGTGGTGATCGTGATCGTCGGAGTCGCATTGTCGTTCGGCTTGATTTCGCCCCACACCACGAACGAAGCGGTGCGGCCGATGCCGGACATCGTAGGCACCATCAGTGCTGCCAGGGCTTTCGTGCAAATGATCGGCGCCGCGTTGTCCAGCGCAATGGTCGCGGCGCTTTTCGACGGGCATTCGGCACTTTCGATGGCTGCCGTGATGCTTGGCTTTTGCTTGTTGGCCTTCGCCATCTATGTCGGCCTCGTTCTTCCAGCCGAACATGTCGTCGAGGCCACTTGAACGCCAACCAATTTCGAAAGGAAAGACCGTGATCTCTTATGACACGTTGGAGCCCGTTGTGTTGCGTCGCGACGGCGTACGTCTAGCGCACGTTGAGGCCGGTCCTAGTACCGGTCAAACCCCTCCGCTGCTCCTTATCAATGGCTGGACTGGCGACCACGGCATCTTCACGCCGCAGATCGCTCATTTTGCGCAGTACCGTCGCGTGGTGGCCGTCAATATTCGCGGCCATGGCGCCAGCGATGCGCCTGAGCAGGAGTACACCATCGCGGGATTTGCGGACGATATCGCCTGGCAATGCGCTCAACTGGACCTGATCAAGCCGGTTGTGATCGGCCACAGCATGGGAGGCCGGATCGCGCTCGAACTGTGTGGCCGCTATCCGGACTTGGCCTCAGGCGTGGTCATGATCGACACAATTGTCATGCCACCGCCCAGCTTGCGCGATTCTCGCGAGCTTTCCGCGTTCCTGGAAGGTATCGCCGGGCCCGACTATCTTGCGGTCTTGACCGCAAACGCATGGGACATGGGCTGCGATTTCGACGATCCCGCCCGGAGAAAGACGATCTACGAGACTTATGTACGTCCGTCTTGCGAGAAAACGCCACAGCATGTGGCCTATTCGATGATACGGAACGCAACCTTGAACTATGATCCCGTCCCTGCCGCTCGAGCCTGCCGGATCCCTATGGCCTATATTTCCGCAGACGTTCCGCTGGTGAACATGGCGCGCGACCTCGATCGGCTGCAGGAGATCTGCCCGCAGCTGGTGATCGCGAAAACGATGCTCGCCGGACATTTCAACACGATCGAGGTTGCCGATCAGGTCAATGCCATGCTGGATCGCTTCTTGTCTGTCGGTCTTCGCCCGTGCCGACGTCGAAGCCTTGAATAGGTCCATGCGTCGCACCTCAAGAATCCCGTGCTCCGCTGGTTCCTCTGTCATGATCCTGACCGGAATCAAGGTGCTGCATTGGACCAGGCTTCCTTCATCAGGGTGATCCGGTGCAGTGCGGCGATCCTGATCGACTCCGTGAGCTCCGACGGAAATTCCTTCGGAAGCTTGTCAAGAACCCCGGCGAAAGCCGGCTTGAAACTTTCGACCAGAGACTCGAAAACTGAACGGACGAGGGGAGCTCCGACACCGGACATTTCGGCCGTCTGGATGAAGTGGCGAGGCTGGATTTCGCTCATTCTATAGTGTCGGCTCTTGCCGACGGACATTGCGAGCTTGAATACCTTGGGCTGAATCTGCTTTGCATCCAGGCTCGGTTGGGCGGTCAGCACGTCGTACAGGGGGGTGAGGCGGAAGCGCCCCCCTGGGCTTAAGAAGACACTGAAGTTCTTGGCGTGACCATCCGTTGCTCCAATCAGCCAGAACGCGACGGCCGCGCGCATGAATGTCGCCAGATCCTCCGCCGGCGCGTCGCTACCCTTGAGCAGTTCTAGAATCTCTTTCATCCCGGGGCCACCTTCCGACTGGTATTTCCTCGAAGGCGGCACCGACAGAGACTGGCAACAATCTTCCTGGGGAAGGCGCAGCAAGCGCCCGTTGCCTGTCCAGCGTCGATCAAATCGCTGGATGATCAGGGTCCGGCGTCCCCCGAACTCGCCGATCTCCGCGTTGGCAGTCGGTATGCCGAGGCCGAACAGCAGTTTCAGACAGAAATATTCGTTCTCAACGCTGTTGGAGAGGTCAACGCCGTTTGGCAGCCTGCCAATTTGCGGCTTGAGAATGTGCGTGGTCGCGGCAGTGCCGACCGGCTTGTACCATTTGCCATCGCGGCGAAGTAAGGCGGTTTTCTCCTGCGTGCCCGCAATCGAAAGTCTGAATTCTTCATCCTCGCCAACCCCGAGCGGAGCTGTAGCGAGGTTCTGGATGATGTTGCCAATATCGGCGTCACTAACCGGTTTCCCGTCGACCTTCCCGGCCGGAGCTGGATCGACCCCCTCAGGCAAAAACTGGAGCGCGCCAACGCAATCATGCCCGAGCGCGGACAGCATGCTGTAGGCGTCGATTCCACTCGCCCCGACACGTTCGGCCACGCGTCTGCGCATCGGTTCGCTATCGGGAAGCAGATTGTCGAACACGTTGACGACCGGCGCGCCGATGTAGCGGTCCTCTCGAAGGGGCAGCGAGAGAGAAATTGGAAAAGTGGATTCCCAGGCCAGCCATTGCGGATCGTACCGGAAATCGATTGCTCCGCTTGATTCACGCCGAAGCATGCCGACCAACCGTCCGTTGACGAACACATTTAAGGGAGCGTTCGCTCGTCGACGGGCCATCAGAAGACGCTTTCAATGTCAGCAGCGCTCGACTTGCTGCGCGGGCGGATCACCAGTTCGAGATCAAGGGCTGCCAGGGCTTCCATCAGGGTGCGCAATTGAATTGCGGGCGCGCCCCCCTCCAGGCGGGAAACTGTTCCCTGCCGCAGGTGAATGCGCTTACCTAGATCGGACTGCGTCAGCCCGGCCTGTTTGCGAACCCGGCGCAGGACGGCTCCAAGTTGCCTTTCCGTGCGGGCAATATGCTGCGTCATATCCAGCCTCCAAGGGGGATATACGCGATCCCGTATATTAAGTAAATACACGCGATCACGTATATTTCAGCTTTATACGCAAGCCCGTATAAACATGGAATAAGCGATGGCCCATACGCACGGATCTGAGATCAATGCCCGGAATCGGCACAATTATGCACGTCTCTGGGATCTTCCCTCGGTAACCTTCCGCTGATGCGCATCGCGAGGAGCGATTGTCGCTCCATGGTCCGCGCCTCTGATAAAGAGGCGATGCTGCGCGAGACCAACGTCATCGGCACGTCCCGCGAGCGCACCCTGCAACATAAGGGACGCGAACTCGCGCGCGAAATACGTCTTCGTACATCAGGCCCGGGACGCACTGTAAATCGACGGGAGCTGGACTCCGTCCCTTGGCGCGTCGCCGATGGATTCGACGAACTGAGGAGACGGCGTCGTCAAGAATGACGAAGTCGCCGATCTCCACAAAATCGCCGCTGGCAAGATCGTGGCTCTCGTCCTCCACGCGTCGCAAAGCGCCGTGATGAGGCGCGCCGCTGCCACTGTCCGAAGCCTCGTGATCGCCTGGTCGCAGAGGCGGCCCGATCGCCGGCGCTATTCCGCTCGTCGTGACCGGCCACGTGCTGTTTTAGCGGCAAGACTTCGGGCGTGAGTGCGTAAGCGGGGGGAGGGGCGGAGGGCAGAGGCGTCCACCGTGCTGTGCCCTGATTATTTTGCGCGCCGGCCCCCGCCTACTGCCCACTGATCCTCTGCCACAGCCAACGTGCCACCGCGGCGGGCGAAGAATTCGCGTCGCTTCCGCCGGCGCGCAAATTGGCTTCGCGCATCGCCGCGATGTCGATCCGGCCAAGCAGCGGCTTCAGTTCGGCCTGCAACGCCGCGTCATGCGCGCGCCGCGGTGCCAGCAGCAGGACCGCATCATAAGGTGGGATCGCGTGCTTGGGATCGGCCAGCGCCACCAGGTCGTATTTCTTGATCCGCCCATCGCTGGTATAGCCCGCGATGACGTCGACGTCGCCACTGGCCACTGCCGCATACATGAAATCCGGCTGCATCTGTCGTTGCGTGCGGAATAACAGGCCATAAGCCTTGTGCAGGGAGGCCCATTCAGGGCGTGAGAAGAACTCGTAGTCGCCCGCAATCGACAGCGCCGGTGCGTGCGCAGCCAGGTCGGCGATCGAATGAATTCCCAGCGCATCGGCGCGCTGCCGCGGCATCACCAGCGCATAGGCGTTCTCGAAACCGAGCGCGCCGAGCAGGGTGATATTCTGCTTTGCCAGGATCGTCGTCAACTCGGCGAGCAACGTTTCGCGCGGCGGCATATCGGTGCGGTGAAACTGGTTGACCCACAGCGTGCCGGAATAATCCACGTAGACGTCGATGTTGTTGGCTGCGAGCGCTTGGAAGATCACGTTGGAGCCGAGGCTCTCGCGCGTCGAGGCCTGCAATCCCGCCGCCTGCAACCGCTGCTCGATCAACGCGGACAGCACATATTGCTCGGCAAACGTCTTGGCGCCGACGATGTAGGTCGACGGCGCCCGCGCTATCGAAGGGGTCAGGGTGGCCGCGACCAGTGCGGCAATCCCGACGCTGCCAAACGTCGTGCGCAGGCGCCTGCGTTCGCGCAAGCCTCGCTCAATCAGCGCCAGAAGCTGATCGACCGCGAGCGCGAGCACCGCTGAAGCGACACAGCCGAACAGCACGAACACCCAGTTCTGCGTCTGCAATCCGGCGAAGATGTAATTGCCGAGGCTGGTCTGCCCGATCGGCGTCGACAATGTCGCGGTCCCGATCACCCATACCGCCGAGGTGCGGATGCCGGCCATGATCACCGGCAGCGCCAACGGCAATTCCACCGTGAACAGCGATTGCCGCGGCGTCATGCCCACACCTTGTGCCGCCTCAAGCAGTGTGGGATCGACACCGTTCAGCCCTGTGATGGTGTTGCGCAGCACCGGCAGCATGGAATAGAGCGCCAGCGCCAGCATGGCTGGCAAAAATCCGAACCCGGAAAAGTCGAAGCCGAACCAGCGAAGCGTCAACGACGCAATGGCGAGCAAGAGCGGGTAGAACAGCGCGAGCAGTGCCAGTCCCGGCACAGTCTGGACGATGCTTGCGAGGCCTAGCAGGATGCCGCGACTCACGGTGTGGTTGCGCGCGAGGATCGCGAGTGGCAGGCTGATCACGAGCCCGAGCGCCAGTGCTGCCAAGCTGACCTGAACATGGCTGCCAAGATAGTCCGGCAGGTGCGCTGCCGCGTCGCGCCAACGCGGGTCGGACAGGAAACTCATCCCGTGCTTGCCCCCGGGAGCAGGGCGTTCAGGCGCTCCGCCTGACGCCTGGGCGTGCGCAACAGCTCCGCCACATAGGGATCGTTGTTGTTTGAGAGCTCAGTTGGCCGGCCTTGCGCTACAACCTGTCCGGCCCGCATCACCGCGATGCGATCGGCAAGCAGCAAGGCCGCCGTCATATCGTGGGTGACCATGACCGTGGTCAAGGCGAGCCTGCGGTGCAGAGCGCGGTAGTCCTCGCCGAGAGTGTCGCGGGTCAGCGGATCGAGCGCGCCGAAGGGTTCGTCCATCAGCATGATACGAGGACGGGCAGCGAGCGCCCGCGCCACACCTACACGCTGCTGCTGCCCGCCCGACAGTTCATGCGGAAGGCGATCGCGATGGAGGGAGTGATCGAGACGTACCAGATCGAGGAGCTCATCGACCCGCGCGGCGATCTCGGCGGCGGCCCATCCCAGCAGTCTCGGCGTGATCGCGATGTTGTCGGCGACGCACAGATGCGGAAATAGCCCGCCACTCTGGAACACGTAGCCCATGCGCCGGCGCAAACGCACCGGATCGACGTCGCGCACGTCCGCGCCTTCCACCACAACACGACCACTGTCGGCGTCGAGCAGACGATTGGCAAGCCGCAACAGCGTGGATTTGCCGGAGCCCGAGGCGCCCACGATCGCCACGAATTCCCCCGCTGCAATATCGAGCGAGACATCGTCGACGGCCATGACGCGTCCGGCGTCATGACCGTTACCAAAGCTCTTCACGACATGGGCGTAAGCGATCAGCGGTGTGAGTGCCATGGTTGGACTGAACAGGTGCGCGAGCGTCCGGAATCCGAAGGGCGCTTCATTCTGCGGTAAGTAGTTAGCGACCCCCCCGATTTGAAGGACACCAGCAAGTCTACGAGACTAAAGCGGCCCGCCGTGACGCGCGGTAATGCGGTTGTTGGCTTGAGATGTCGAAATCGGTCATGGCGTCGGGCATTCCGATATGAAGCGTAGCACTATGACCCGAATAGTTCACGCTCGCCGAGCGCGCGTGTTGGTCCGTTTCGTACAGAGTTTGCCTTCGATCGGTCCTGTTCCTGCAAAGGCAAATACGCTAGTGCGAAAAGCGAAGCGGACCAGGCGGGCGCGGAGTGCGGGTGGATAGCCGCGTTATGCCGCAGCTATATCGGCCTGCATGAGTCCGACGGCAAGCCGATTGCTCGCGCGACGCGTGCTCGTCGTGAGGCCTCTCAGATCTTACAGGCAAGCGATCAGTCGCCCAGGCCGCGGACATCGTCCTTCCACTATCCGTCGAGTTTACGAACTTCATATTCACGCGCGGCGGAACCGCAAAGTCTACGTCGGCCGTCCCAAATTCACGCTGCTCTGGATGTGCTTGGTAGTCACCGCACTGCTAAGCAGAGCCACGCGCTCTGAGCCTTTGCGGCGATACCACTGAATGTCTGCTGATCATTATTGGCGCTGGAACTCTGCCATCGATCACAGACGAACGATGGCGCTGACACCAGTCGACGGCCGATCGTTTCAACCGTTAGCGTTCCGTCAGGTAACCCAAGTATCGGCGTCGCCCCGGCGCGTGACGATCGTCCGTTTCGGAAGAACGAAATCGTTGCGGGCAGGCGGCGTCGTCCCGTTTACATCGGAGATGATTTATGCGGGACATTGACGAGCGCGGGCAATCGCCCATTTCCGATCTTTGGACCAATGAAGCTGCCAACGCCGACGCCTCTCGTGTTGGACCTGCCGCTGGCCGTACTGAAGAGCGCCAATTATTCAATGCCGTCATGGATCGCATGCGCCCGGAATCTGAGGATTCGGGTGCCTTCTCCTCGGGCATCGAGCGCTACACAGCGGTGTCCGGCCGGACCGGTCTGCCCATCGCGAGTCTCAGCCGCACTCAGGAGCGTATCAAATGGCGTGCCTTCTCTGCTCCTCGAACAGTCTCGGCCGGCACGACGGTCGAGCAGATGAGTCAGTTCGATCAGGCGCGGTTCGGACCATTGCCACCAGATGTAGTATGGAGGGCGGGCCATGGGCAACGCCGCACGGAAGAGAGCGACGAAGAACTACCGTACGCGCCTGTACGCAGCGCGGCTTCACGCGCTTCGAAGTTATGGCCCACGAGTCCGGTCGCGATCTGATCCGGACGCTGGCCCGCCGCCTGGCCGAGGAAGGACCGGAAGCAGAGCAGGTTCGCGCCGCCGTGAAGACGGTCATCGCGGGCGAGCCTCCCAAGCATGGTGCTATCCTCACCGCACGCGTCGTTCGCCTCTGGTGGGTGCTGACCTGATCTTTCCCGCCATCGTGAAGAGGGGCGTAAGGTCGGCCCGTGAAGCGCTACCTTCTCGGCACCAACATCATCAGCAACGTCGTCAACCCATAGCCGTCGGGGTCGCTGCTGGCCTGGATGGTGGCGCAGCGAGATGAAGATCTGTTCATCGCGTCACCAACCGTCACGGAAATTCGTCGCGCGGCTCTCGAAAAGCCGCGCGGCAAGAAGCGCGATGCGCTCGACACCTGGTGCTCGGGACCGGAGGGGCCTCAGGTCTTGTTTGCGGGGCGCATCCTGCCGTTCGACGACTGGGCCAGCCTGGTCTGGGCCCGCCTCATGGCGGAGGGTGAGGCCGCCGGCGTCGCGCAGTGGGCATGTCACCGCCGCCGTCGCTGGTGCGAATGACTGCGTCGTGGTTACCGATCACGAAAAGGATTTCGTCGGGCTACAGATCGTCAATCCGATGCGCGAGGGCGCATCATGAACAACATTAGATCCATTGACATGATGTTCCTCGGCTTGGCTGCGCTAGAAGCGCATGCGCGCGGCTACGGTTTCGAAAAAATCTCTCCACGATCTGTTCGATCGCCTATGGCTTTGCGCAACGGCAGCCTTTCGATTAATGGGCGAACAGATCGACGGCAGATTTCAGTTCGGTAACGAGACCTGTCTCGTCGAAGCCAATTCGGCAGTCGCGACTGCGCATAAGTATTCCACCGTGTCGAGCATTACTCCACTCATCTCCCGTATGTCCCCATGCCCGATCTTTACGGGGATGAGCAGGAGCGCTGGATCATAATCATGGTACCGCCGCTACGCGGCGGCTATTGTCGAGCCTGACCGCTAGATCCGCACTGCGGTATCTTTCTGAACGAAAAGTCGCGCCGCGCTGTCTACCAATTCTTTCGGTAGCATCCTTAGCTGCTCTGTGTCGAAGGGCAGGTGGGTCAGATAGTTCGCGACCAGAGCACCCACGGCTTCCGCCTGTGCTGCATCTCGTTGGCGCTTCAGTGGCTCCCTGTCCGCACGACGCGACAACCAAAGCTTATGGACAGCCCAAACCCGCGGATCTGGAGCGACGATGCGAACCGGCTCGCCCTTTTCGTCGATTGCGACCGCCTCGAAACGCGGAGAATTCTGTAGCCAATCGAGTCCTTCGATTTGAATGGCGGACAGATCTTCGGGGTCCGAGCCGATCTTGTCAGGAGCCGTCTTCCAGGGAGGGCTCTGCATGGGCTTGATCAGATCGACAAGATAGCCGTCCCGGTTCACAGCTCGAAACGTCTGCTTGGCGCGTTGGAAGCTGGTGTCGACGCGTTGAAGTATTTTCAGAAGTGAAGATTCGGAGACGTCGTCCCCCACGAACGTCAGCCCGCCACGCGCGTCGAACAGAAGGTCGATGTCTTCCGTCGTGGCCAGGCTCGGATCGATCCTGACGCCCGAAGAGGCCTCATAACCGTAGATCGCGTTCGTTCCGAGAATCCGAATGCCCGATCCCAACATCCCGAAGCCATCGAGGGCGCGCATAATCCGGGCCCCGATCAGAGGCACGCGACCAAGGCCGAGCGCGCGATTGATCGCGGCTTGCCGGTTGATCGTATCGCGCAAATTCTTCAATCGGTCTTCCGCCGCAGCGCGCTTGGCCTCGAAGTCGGCCTTCATCTTTTCGGTTTCGGCAGACCGCGCCCCTAGGGAACTTTGCTTTCGGCGGCCGGCTTTGTCGTAATAGCTCCGGACCAAATATTCGTGGCCTTTGGACTTCGCCCAGGTCAGGGAACCGCGATGCGCGGCAGAGGCCTCCTTGGCGTCTCGCAGGGCCTGAAACCGCTGCCGGCTGTTGACCATCTCGCGGCGCTGATCATTATTAAGCTCTTGAAAATACACGGTTTCAACATTTGATTCTGATTTTTGCCGTCGGTGTTGAAGCCCTATTTATCACCTGTAATCAATGGTTTCAACAGTTAGTCTGATGTACTGACGCAAGTGTTGAAACCGGGGCGATTAGTTCCCTTCCGGGCCGCTCGTATCGCATTGGAGCCGACGTGGAGGCGGGCCCTTGGCGAAGCCGAGTGGGGAGGGACCGCCGCAAAACCATGGCCAGCGTGGCCGCGACTAACATGCCGTTCGCCACATCGCCGGCCGAAGCGCGCTCCGCATCGTGTCCCAGGCCATAGCCGCCCCGGTTTGCGACTGAATAGCTTGCGAGGCAGGTAGGAATCGACGCGCTGAACGAACTCGGCAATCGCCTGGTCCAGCATTTCCGCTCGGCTCGCCTTGAAACGCGCATCGGCCTTCTCGACGGTTGGTCGCGGGAGCGCCGGCACCTTTTGGCCCCAAAAGTTGCTCCTTAGGCCAACGCCCTGTCAGGACGTGTCATGCCTTTGAAAAGGTTGATGTTTCAGAAATTCTAGATATGTCAGCGCTCGGTGACATTTGGATTGCGCGTGCTCGTACACCTGCCGACCTCGGCGCTGTCATTCGCGACAGACGCAAACGCCTTAAGCTCGACCAGTCGACACTGGCCAAGCGGATCGGCGTCAGCCGTCAATGGGTGATTGAGGTTGAGCACGGACATCCGCGCGCAGAGCTGGCGCTTGTCCTTCGCGCGCTTGACGCCCTCGGCATCCCTGTCGACGCAAACAGTGGAACGCCCACCAGCCCCGGGTCAACCTCCGCGGTTGATATCAATGCCATCGTCGCCAAGGCCAAGAAGGGCAAAGCATGACGCGTGAACTTGTCGCGCTCCTAGACGGCAATGAAGTTGGTCGCGTGCGCAACGATGCCCGTGGCCGGCTGACTTTTATAACGATGACCGCACAGCTTACCCTCTCTCGCTCTCAATGCCGCTCGCCGCTGAAGAACATGGTCCTAGCGCCGTGCAGGCCTTCCTCTGGGGCTTCTGCCGGACAACGAACGTGTGCTCGATCGTTGGGCGAAGAAGTTCCAGGTCTCGGCCCGCAACGTCCTTGCCCTCATCTCTAACGTCGGCGAGGACTGCGCCGGAGCCGTCCAGTTCGTCAGGCCTGATCGGTTGGAGGCGCTGAAAACTGGCAAAGACGACAAGATCGAATGGTTGGACGAGCCGGACATACCGGATTCAAGCCTTGCGCGAAGACCACGCCGCTTGGCGTTTGCCGCACGACACCGGGCAATTCACTCTTGCAGGCGTCCAGCCGAAAACGGCCCTTGTTCTGAAGACAAACCGATGGGGCATTCCGTCTGGGCGCATTCCGACCGCGCACATCCTGAAGCCGCCGACCGGCCACTTCGATGGTCACGCCGAGAATGAGCACATCTGCCTGCAGCTCGCACGCGAACTCGCGCTGCCCGCCGCCGAAACCAAAGTGATGCGGCTCGAAAAGGAAGTCGCCATCGTGGTTGAACGCTACGACCGGCAAGTCAGTGGGAACGACATCATCCCGGTACACCAGGAAGATATCTGCCAGGCCATGGGCATCCTGCCGACCAGGAAATACCAGAACGAGGGCGGACCAAGGCCTGCGGATGTGATTGAACTCTTACGCACCCACTCGACGGACCGCGCGGCCGACCTTGAGACGTTCGTCAGGGCTTTGGGCTTCAACTGGCTCATTGGAGGCTCCGACGCCCATGCCAAGAACTATTCCTTGCTTCTGGCGAGCGGCCCTCACGCCCGTCTCGCACCACTGTACGATATAGCGAGCATTCTTACCTACGACCGCGTTGACCAGCGAAAAGTCAAGCTCGCCATGAAGGTCGGGGGCGAATACAAGCTCGATCAAATTGGTGTGCGTCAATGGCAGAAATTTGCGCGCGAAACGCGCGTTGATGCGGACGAGCTTATTGCAAGCCTGGTTTCCATGGCCGAACAGACTCCCAACCGCGTGGCGGATATTCACGCGCGCGCACAAAAAGAGGGGTTGGATAACGCCGTCGTCGGGCGATTGGCAACCTTGCTGCGTAAACGAGCCAATGACTGCCAACGTCTACTAAAGGGAACCTAGCTTTTCGGCGAAGCAGGTCAGTGCCGGCAGCATCAGCGGCAGCATGATGATCGTCGGCGTCGCGATCGATACGGCGATAATCGCGGCGATCGCCGTTGGCACGGCCGGCACCGCAATCGCCGGACCGCGATTGCGGTGATCTGTTCTTCCACAAAGCGGCTGCGCTTCATGCTCTGGTCCTTTGGCCAAAGCGAATTTCAAGCCGGGTTAGGCGAGTTGCGGCAAGTCACCAGGGCATGCTTTGCGTAAAGAGCAATGCCCGCCGATCTCGTGTACTTGATCCAACTGGCTTTCGCTTTCAAACGCTGACCAAGGATCCCGATTTCGCGAAGGCACTTGATGCGAAGCGTCACGGCCTCGGACATGAATGCAGAGGCGCCTTCATGCCATCAAGGCCTGGTTCGCTCTTCGGCAGCTCGATCGATGCGGCATTCCAGTTCGGCGGGACCTGCCCGAGTATGTTACGAACGAAGTAGTCTAGGACCTTGAGCTGGGCATAACGGCCAGGCGTTCCGTGATCGGCGCCGGGCACATAAAGCATGTCGAAGTATTTTCCCGCCCTGATGAGCCGATCGGCAAGCTGGAAGGTGGAGGACGGATCGACGTTGCGGTCCATTTCGCCGACAATGAGCATCAGCTTGCCCTGCAGCCTGTGGGCGTTGTCGATGGCGGAGGATTGCGAATATTCGATGCCGACCGGCCAACCCATCCACTGTTCGTTCCACCAGATCTTGTCCATCCGGTTGTCGTAGTTGCCACTGTTGGCTACGGCCACCTTGTAAAAATCAGGATGGAAGAGCAGGGCGCTCACCGCATTCTGGCCGCCGGCGGACGTGCCAAAAATGCCGACGTTGGAGATATCGTACCACGGATACTTCGCGCTCGCCGCCTTGTGCCAGAGGATGCGGTCGGGAAGGCCTGCGTCCTTCAGGTTCTTCCAGGCGATATCATGGAAGGCGCGCGAGCGGTTGTTCGTCCCCATGCCATCGATCTGAACGACGACAAATCCCAGCTCGGTGAGCGGTTCGACCCAGGTCGAGAAGGATTTCGGAACGAAAGAGCCCTGCGGGCCGGCATAGATCCGCTCCACGACCGGATATCTCTTGTTTGGATCGAAGTTGGCCGGCAGGTGAATGATGCCCCATATATCGGTCTTGCCGTCGCGCCCCTTGGCATGGAAGCTGAGCGGCGGCCGCCAGCCGGCAGCGCTGAGCTCGGCGATGTCGGCACTCTCGACATCCATCAGTTTGGCATTATCGCTGGCGCGATACAGCACCATGTGCGGCGCGACGTCGATGCGGGACCATAGGTCGACATAGTAGCGGCCGTCAGGCGAGAATTCGATGTGATGATTGGCCTGCTCAGGCGTGAGCGCAGTCAGGCCCTTCCCATCGAAATCGATGCGATAGGCGTGGACGTAGTAGGGATCCTCCCTCGGGTTCATCCCGCTGGCGCCAAACCAGATCTGGCGCTTGATCGGATCGACATAGTAGACCGCGCGGACCACCCAATCTCCTTTGGTGATCTGGTTTTTGAGCTCGCCGGTCCGGCCGTTGAACAAATAAAGATGCTCGTATCCATCGCGCTCGGAGGCCCAGATGATCTCGTTTCCGTCGTCCACGTCGTAGCGGAAGATCTTTCCACTATGCGGCTGGTTCACCAGAGGATGGTAGTCGACAAAGGTTTGGCTGACCTCATCAATCAAAGAGCTCGCGTGGCCCGTGGCGGCGTCTACCGCGACAAGTCGATAGAGCTGATGCCCACGTTGATTGTAGTCGAAGGTGAAGCCGCGCCCGTCCTCCCACCACTGGATCGGCGAAAGTTCATAGGGATTTGGAAACAGGGTATTATCGATTGTGATCTCGCGCTGGCTAACGATGTCAAACAGCACCGGCTGGGGCAGTGATAGGGCATCACCTGGCTTCGGATACAGCATCGTCGAATGTCTGGGTTGAAGCTGATCCCTCGGCGATGACTCCACGTAATGGATCTCTCGCTTGTGGCCCGGACGGATGCGGTAAGCTGCGAGGTGACGTGAATCTGGAGACCATTTCAGCGTCGAGACGGCATAGTAGTTGCTTTCGGACCCGTCAAAGGTCAGTGGGATGTCCTGCAAGCCGTCCTTGCTGCGCAGGACGATATTGTAGTTCCTGGTATAGGCCAGCCATTTGCCGTCAGGCGATACGCTTGCCTTGTGCGGATCATTCTCCGCGGGTGGCGTGTGGTCGTAGTAGCTCTGCTGACCGGCGTCCAGGCGCGATGCGTTTCGTGTGCAGGCGTAGCTTACAAGGTCGCAGCTCCATCGGATATTTTCAATGCTGAAGTCGATCTTATTGTCGGTCAGCTCGAAACGGGCGAAGGGCAGGTCGTCGGCCTTATAGTTCTTGTGGCTCGCCCTGTTCAGAGCCTTCGCGAGGCGGGCCTGATCAAAAGCCGGCTGCTTTACGCCAGTTGCCGCATTCACCAGCATGAACTGCTGCTTGCCTTGGGTCGTCCGTCGGTAGACGAACGCCTCGCCCTCGCGGAGCCAGAATGGTTCGGCGGGGACATTCACGGTGAGCCGGCCATAGCGAGCGCCGATCGTGAGCGCTCGCTCGTAATCGGATAGCGCCGGCGGTGGTTTAGCGATGTCCTCCGGCAGAGCCCGCGCGGCTGCCGAATCCTGCAGAGCCAACAGCGCAAGCATCAAGGCGCCGTACTTGTACATGATCCCTCCTGTTTGTATGTCGATACCGGAATGCTGGGATTGAACGTCGCCAATCACGTGCAGCAGCGTCGATGTCTTCTTGGGGAGAGCCGCTCTGGTCGTCTTGCGCATGACGCGACCGCGAACGTTGGCTCGAGCTGGGCAGACTCACACGGCGCACTGGCGGACATCTGGATGGGCGGTTCTGGTTGCTCTCAATGCGAAGACAGCCGATGAAAACGTAGGTGCCCTCGACGCGGGTATTCCTCTCGAAGATCGGCAAATCCCACCCGACGAACTGCTCCCTGTATCGTCACCGCCCCGGTTCGTTCGCTGCTCGATTAACATGAACGTTTCATGGCCTCCGTCGCCGTTCTGCGCTCTGAGCGGCAAGTGTCCGATCTGCTGTATGCATTCGTCATGCCAAGGTGCAAACGCAACAAAGTCGTCCGCAACGGCCAATGTCCGATATCCGGGATCGTCGTAGATCGGACAATGTCACTCGACATTGTGCTCGGCCGTCGGTGGCATCACGGAGCGTGCGGCCACCACAATGCGCCGTGACCGCACCTAGACCTCATCAACCTGTTCATGCGGTCGTTGCGGCTGCTCGGCTGGCCCGATCAGCTGGAACCTCGATGTCGTTGGTATCTTCGCCTTGGACGAGTGTGGCGATCGCGTTGGCAAAAGCTCCGATGAGCACCGATCAGGTTCGGGATATTCACCGGCTGAACGCAAAAAGTCGCAAGCAACCAAGGACCGTGGCGCCACGTGCTCAGCGATCCATCGCCAATACACGAGTCCGCTACTCCCTTCGAGCTCGAGCGGGGCAAGTTGGCGAGCCCAAGACCTATATGGAGGTCGCCCGCGTGACCGCCGTAGGGCTGTAGTCTCCTTGAGGAAAACCAAAGAATTCGCGCATCTCGGTGAGTTGGTTGTCCATCATCACGACGCCCGGCTGCACGTAGCAGCCGCGCGCTTGTGCGGTAAGCAGCAGCGGGGTCATCTGGGGATGAACGACAACGTCCCCGACCAATGCCCAAGGCACCAGATCAGTGCAGTCGATCGAGATCGGATCATCCGGTTTCATCCCGATCGAACTGGCATTCACAATGAGATCGTATCCTCGCGCCGATGCTGCCGAAATCCCGGACGGGATTCCGGCTGCCTGAAGTCGGCTCGCGAGAGCGTGCGCGCGATCTGTCACGATGTCCGCGACGTGGACAGAGGCCGCCGCCGCTTCTGCAATAGCGAAGGCGATCGCAGTGCCAGCTCCTCCCGCGCCAACGACGAGCGCGCGACGTCCCTCAATGCGTTGACCTGCGCCCAGCAATCCCCTGACGAACCCGACGCCGTCGAGAATGTCTGCATGCCAGCGGCCTTGGTCGTCCCGCCGCATGACGTTCACAGACTGCACCCGACGTGCCCGGTCTGTATGGATGTCCGCATGGTGCACAGCCGCCAGCTTGTGCGGGATCGTAACGATCAGACCGGCCAGGTTCCGGATCGTTTGCAGACTCCTGAGGGCGGTCTTCAGCTCGGCAGGCTTAACATGGAGCGGGACGCAGACCGCATTGAAGCCATTTGCGCGAAACAGAGCGCTCCAGACTTCAGGCGCGCGCACCTGCTCAATCGGATCCCCAACAATACCAAGGAGCTGCGTCGAGCCGTCAATGATCTTGCGCATCAAGCCTCCGCTTGCGAACTGAGCCCGCAGTTCGCTGAAGGACGGGCTACGGTTCTTCGCGAGTGCCGGCGCGCAGCCCGCCGTCGGGTTCTCCTGCGTTGAGCTTGCACCGACCAGCAGCGCCAGGCTGTGCCCGTGACCTGAAGATGCCGTCGCGGCAAGTGTCGTTGCGGAGTACGCGCGTCAGCCGATGTTGGCTCAGGACGACAAGATGGCTCGCGGAGCCGTTGACAGGTGTCGAAGTCTTGGACGAGCGGACGGCCGCGATCACGATCGGCGCGACAATCAAATCTTTCGATCGACACAGGAGCTAGACCTTGGCGAGCGACGGCAACGGCCCGGACGGATTTCATCAACAGTCTCGCATGAGCGGGATCTCCTGTCGAGCGACGATCCGCTGGTCGGCAAGCACGCAAGCGCAACCGCCACATTTGAGCGTGGGCGCTCCCGTCGTGAGAGCCACCGGCCCGCCTCGAGGACCTTCGAGCTCGTCACCAAAGACGACTTTTTTGACTTGGCGATTCATCCCGTCTTGTCCAAACGGCGTCGGGGTGAAGACACTATGTGTGTCAGGAGTCCGACAACTGACGTCCAATCTTCGGGCGAGGGACGTGATGCCGCCCTCTCAGGCAGGCTTATGACAGCATCTTTGCGGCATGCCGATTGCTCTGACATCCCCTGACGGAGCCGTTACGACCCAGACGGTCCCAAGCGGTCACCGGCCTTGGATTTCTGATGGAACTTGCTCGATCTCAGCTGATCAATCCATTGAAGGCAACTTCATGGATCGAAGCGCTGCCATGTGGCTCGAGGGCGTCATTGTTGCGCGCGGCGGCGTCGGTCCTTGAGGGCAGCAGAGGGAGCTCCCAGGCACTCGCCGGCGGAGAGCTCTTCCATGAGATGGAGCCGGCCGATGTCAGGCTGGCGCCAACCGGATGCTCGAACCGCGGAGCGAAATTGGGGGGCGATGATTTCGGCGCTCGTGCGAGAAGCCGGAAGTGATGGTGTTGAAGCAGCTTGAGAGCGTTTAGATCATGATTGTGAAGGGGGACGAACTCATTGCCAATCCAATGACTGAACGTTATGGGCTCGGCAATGGCCAGTCGACGGAGCGTGCGACGTCCAGTGAACGAGATATTGACATTTTCATCGTGGCGGACAGTGCCGCACCGCACAGCATGGACGGCAGGTTGTTGCTCAGTTCGACGACAGGAAGTCCATCAAACTAACCAACGAGGCCACGCCACTCCATCTCGGCACGATATTGCGCATGCAGCACCCTTGTCAGGCGTTGAATCTTATGGAGCAGATCAAGCCCACCAACGACCTATCGAAGCTCGCGTCGGCGGCGGAAATGCATAGAGCCGACGAATTGCTCTGCCGCACACTTCGTGCTCGCACGCTAAGCGCAGTCCAGGAAA
This sequence comes from Bradyrhizobium sp. ISRA436, assembly GCF_029910015.1. NCBI lineage: Bacteria > Pseudomonadati > Pseudomonadota > Alphaproteobacteria > Hyphomicrobiales > Nitrobacteraceae > Bradyrhizobium > Bradyrhizobium sp. ISRA436. The sequence goes on along the minus strand of NZ_CP094519.1, from coordinate 5,642,246 downwards.
GCGGCGGTGGACACATTGGCTCATCGCTTTCGTTGATCGAAATCCTCTATTGCCTGGTTTATCGATTTCTGCAGATCGATCCGCTGAAACCAGACGATCCTGGCAGAGATCGCTTCATTTTGAGCTCTTGCCAAGGAGCTGTGGCGCTCTTTGCCGTCATGCAGCTTCGCGGGTTCTTGCCGCCATGTTCGCTGGAGCGGTTTCTCGCGCCCGGTTCTGAACTGACGATGTTTCCAACCACCCGGATACCCGGCGTGGAGATGACGGGTGGATCTTTAGGGCACGGGATCGCGTTTGGAATCGGAACGGCGCTGTCCGCAAGACGATATGGTCAATCCTACTTAACCGTCGTGCTTATCGGCGACGGGGAAATGAACGAAGGATCCATCTGGGAGGCAGCCCTGGCGGGCAGCCACCTCAAGCTGAGCAATCTTCTGGTCATCATCAACCGAAATCGACTTCAGATTGACGGCCCAACCGAATCGATCATGGCCCTTGAGCCCCTGGCTGAGAAATGGAAATCGTTCGGTTGGAATGTGCAGGAAACCGACGGACACTCGCCATCGAACATCTTGCGCGCGCTCGATCTTGCCAGGGGCAACGCTGAAACGTCGACATCTCCACAGATCTTGATTGCGCACACGACCAAGGGGCGGGGCGTATCCTTCATGGAGAATTGCTTGGATTGGCATTACCGCGTTCCATCTGAGGCGGAGTACGAGATGGCGATCAAAGAGGTGGAGGCGTGCCGGTGCGCTGGCGGTCAATAACCGCCGTGACCTGCGGATCAGGGTTGGCCTAGCTCGTCGACCTGCAATGTCGAGAGTGAGCCTCGCCGGCGAATGGCTGGCTGACGGAATAGACGGGCCGATGTGGTGCAACGAGACGTCCCGCGGCTGGCATCGTCGACAGCAGCTCATCCCGGTGTCCGCCGCAAAGCAGATCCAGTTGCGCCCTCCATTGCGCCGTCACCGCAACAGTCGGTGCTTATGGCCAGAAGCCTGTCAAGTCCAGTAAGGAGCCACGCCTAGCCGTGTCGAGCCAATCTGTTGATCTTCGTTCCGCGTTCGCAGCCGCGCTCATCGGAAAAGCAAGGGAAGAACACGCCTTCACCCTCATTTCCGTTGATTCGAAGACATCATCGCATGTCGAGCAAATCGAGGCAGAGTATCCGGCTTACTTCCTAGACCTTGGGGTGATGGAGCAGTGCGCGGCCGGCGTCGCTGCCGGACTGGCCAGCTGCGGCCACAAAGTATTCATTGTCGGCATCGCATCGTTCGTCACCATGAGGGCTTATGAGCAGATCCGCACAGTTCTGTCCCATGAGAACTACGACGTTAAGATCGTCGGCCTGTGGTCCGGCCTCTACTACACCTTCCAGGGGCATACCCATGTTCCCCACGAAGATATCTCGATCATGCGCAGCTTGGACAATGTATCCATTTACTGCCCAAGCAGCGAGCTCGACATGCGCAACGTCGTCGATCTCCTCTTTGCCGAACGGGGATTTGCTTACCTACGCGTGGAGAACCCGTTCTTGCCGGCCAGGATGAGGGCGCATGGTGGAGAGAGCTTGGAACTCGGCAGGCTGCAGATCTTAAGGCGGGGCCACCGCGTGACAATTCTGAGCATGGGCCGCTGCCTTCTCGGCGCTATCGACGCCGCTGATTTGCTGAATGACAAAGGGATCAGCTGCAGCCTTCTCAATGCAATCCGTCTGTGGCCGTTTGACGAAACCAGCTTTCTGACAGTGCTCAAAGAAACAGACGTACTCGTCACTGTCGAAGAACATGGGAAGGTCGGCGGGCTAGCCAGCATTGTTTCGGAGTTGCTCGTACGGCATCGCCTGGATCACGTCAGACATTTGCCGCTCTCTGGTTCCTCGAAATATCAAAACAATCTGTCCTATGAGGACGCGCTCGACAGCTTTGGATTGACGGGCGTCAAAATATCGACGGCCGTTATGCAACTGCTCGACGGCCGTGACGACACGCAGGCCGACTAACGCATGTTCCAGCCGCCATCCACCGTTATGGTGTGGCCTGTGATCATCCGGCTCTTGGTGTCGGAGGCGAGGAAGAGCACGAGCTCGGCGATATCGCGAGCCTGACAGAAGCTGTTTAAAGGCACCTGGCGTAGGAGCGATTGCTGCTGTTCCTCCTGCAGGCGAAGCATTCCTCCCTCTACTCCGCCAGGCGCGATGCAATTGACCCTGATATTGAACTCTGCAAGCTCGCGCGCCAGTGATTTGGTGAGGTTATGGACCGCAGCTTTTGATGCGCAATAATGGATACCGGAATTGCTGTACGGAAACCTGTTTGACGTCGCGCTTGTGGCTCCAATGAAGCCCATCACTGAGCCGATGTTGACGATATGACCCGAGCGCTGCCGACGGAAATACTCGCTTGCGGCCTTGCAGGTCAAGAACACGCCGTTCAGATTGACGTTGATCACATTGGTCCACTCATCAAGGGTCAGATCCCAAAGCCGTGCTCTTGTTGAGCCCTCTCGCTTGGGCGAGATTCCTGCCGCGTTGACCAATAGATCAAGTCTGCCCTCCCGATCAAACAGTTGCGCGAAGGCCCCGTTGACCTGATCTTCTCTGCAAGCATCTCCCGGCAAGTAGATCACCTCATCGGAGGAACGATCCCGCGATGGGGGACGTCGATCGAAAACGGCTGTGCGATAGCCCTGATCCGACAATGCGTGCACGATACTTTGTCCGATATTGCCAGAACCGCCCGTGACGATTGCAACCTGCCGGTTAGCGAGCATTAAGAAATCTCCGTTTTTGTTCCAGGCAAGCCAAATGCGGTTGCATCTGCTTGGCTGAATGGTTTCTCGATAAATATGTCCGAGCCATCCCGTCGCGCTCGATCGCGCTTTGAGAGCGTCCATCGGCGCTGGGCCATTAGCGCCCGCCCGACACATGGATCAGTGAACCGGAGACATAGTTTGCCGCATCGCTCGCGAGAAACCCGACCAAGGAGGCGACTTCCATCGACGTCGCAATTCGGCCGATCGGGATCGTTGATAGGATGCGGTCGTAAGCGTCACGCGGCAACGCATCGGCCATTCGCGTTTCCGTCATCCCAGGCAAGAGCGCATTGACCGTTATGGCGTAGGAGGCGACTTCCTTTGCCAGGCTGCGCGTAAGCCCGAGCAAGCTTGCCTTGCTTGCCGCATAGGGGCTGCCATTGGGCAAGCCTTCTGTCGCGGCTATCGAAGAAATGTTGATGATGCGACCCCAGCGTGCTTCTTTCATGGCGGGAATGACAATTTTGGTCGCGAATACAACTCCAAACACGTTGGTCGAGAAGACGTCACTCCAGGTCTGATTGTCATGCTGTTCGAACGGGCTGACCGGGCAATGGACCCCGGCATTGTTGACCAGGATATTTGCATTTCCCCAACGGACCCTGAGCATGTCGAACGCAGAACTCACCGCATGGTAATCAGAAACATCCACGCGAAGCGTCAGGAGCCGATCGCGGTGCTCCCCAACATGTTCGCGCAGCTGCTTGGCAGCCTGCTCGTCACTATGAAAGAAAGCGCACACATTGGCCCCCTGTTCCAGAAAAAGCGATGTGATGGCGCCGCCTATTCCTTGCGTGCCTCCAGTCACGACCACGGTCTTGCCCTCAAACGCGGAATGCATCCTGTTACCCTCCTTTGCCGCGGCGACCCGCAAGGACACCGCCTCCATTCGAGCGTGTGCCGGTTGGCGCGAGGCAGGCACGCGGAGCAACGGGTCGACCCAACGACATGGAGTCTTTGATTGCCTGTATGACAGACAATGTCGACGCGGCGTCTTCCAGGGTAATTGCCGGATTGCACTGTCCCTCGATCACGGCAAGAAAGTGCTCGACCTCGCGTAAAAGAGGATTGCACGAAGCATTGTCGGTCACGTCTGCAAAGATCGAGTGTTCAAGCCGCTCCGTCCATCCCTTACCGGGCCGCTTGGTCGACCAGATCTCTCCCGATGGAAAGCAAATCGTGCCGGTTGCTCCGAACAGGAGGTAACAGTCCTTGGGGTATCTGTGAAAGACGCCGTTCTCTGCAGCGTCGTTCTCATAGCTGAACGGTGAGGGGCTTAGGTCAGAGTGGATAAAGGTGAGGTGACAGGCGCCGCCCATCCTGTTCTCGATTTTGGCCGTGATCGTACATGAATGATCGAGTTCATCCCGAGTACGTATCGTCTCCTGACCGACAGCGCTCACCTCGCAGATCGGACCAAGAAGATGCTGAAACGTATCTATCTCGTGCACGATGTTGATCATCATCATGCCGCCACCAGCAGACGGTTCAACGCGCCAGGAACCAAAATAATCGTCTGGCTTGCGTACCAGCCAAAGCGCAACGGCGCGGTTGATTGATCCTACGATCTTTTCGTCGATGGCGCGCTTCAGCCATCCAATTTGATTTGAGAATCTGCGGTGATATCCGACAAGCACCGGCGTTCGACGCAATTTGACGGCTGATTGTAGGCGTCCAATCTCCGTCACGTCTCGAGCTCCTGGTTTCTCGAGCAGGACAGGAACGCCTCGTTCAATGCATCGCTCGGCCATCTCAACCAGGCTGTCAGTCGAGGCTGCGACGATGACGCCGTCCGGCCTGGCATTGTCAAGCAAAGCCGCGATAGAGTTATAGACTGGAGCTCCAAGGTATTCGGCCTTTTGAGCGTGTTTGGACGGATCTTTAACGCATAATCCTGCCAGCATCGCCTTTCTGGTCGCGAGAACCTGCTGCGCCATCACGAAGCCATGTCCCAGACCAACGACCCCGACCCGTAACCCGCCAGTGCACCCGGCCTCACTTGGCATGCTTTTCTCGTCCTCAAGCATCGTACCTGACGCCATTTGCTCCAGGCTCTTGACCATTTGTTCATCCGGCGAGCTTTTGTGATTTCGCTCGCGGCTTGCATTGATGCGAGTCACGATGGCGCTGACAAGCTATCCAACGTCACAGGCTTGCGCGACAATCAGCGTGCGTGGAGGCTGTGCTGTTTGAAGTTTCGCCGACAATGTTGTTCGGTCTCGCACAGAACGCGCGAATGCAATTGTCATCTCGAGCCGAAACTATCGGTCGAGTCTGATCTTACTCCAAGTGCCACCCAGTCTTTTAGTGCACCGTTGGACATGACTGGCTAATTGCCGCGGGCAACTGCAAACTGCCTCGGAGTTGCACGGGACTGTCGGACGATGTCACCGACGCGGTCCTGGAAGCGGGGCTATTCGCTATTCGCCAAGTGCGGCCCCGGCAGCCGGCATGCGGCATCGGCGCCTCGCCGAACCTGACTGCGCAGCCGTGCAAGACCGATTCAAGCGCCGGGACGTGACGCTGTCGATCCTTGACAATCTGTGGGTTACCCCTCGATGATAGCGCTATACTTCTCCTCGATCTCTTCGGATTCCGGGTCGATCCGGACACCCGGTCCTCCAAAAGCTCTCGCCTCCGGCGTCCTCAGAGCTTCACATTGAAGTTGGCGTGGAGGCTGTTCTGTGCGACGCCTGAGCCGAACTGACCCTGATAGGCGACGCCAAGGGTTGTGTTGCTGGAGAGCTGGAAGTCCACACCGGTTTCTACGAGTGCCAAGTCCCTGCCAATGGATAGGCCAGAAGCTGCAAAGGCGCTAGAACCGGCAGCGAAGCTGCCTGTTGACAGTGGAATGTAGTCCGCAAAGGCATGGCGCCAGCCAAGGTCGGTTCGTACTGTCGAGGCTACGTGCCCAAGTTGAAGGCTGTTAGTGGCTCGGATGCCGAGGGTGGAGAGGGTGGTTTCTATTGTGTCGGCGCGCATATCAAGTGTCGCTCCGCTCCATCCCTTCTCGCTAAAACCGTCTGTGTTGCCCCGAACATAGGCGAGATTGGCGTAGGGCTCGACCAAGGAATGGTCGCTGACGTGAGCCTTGTAGCCCAGCTCTCCGAAGATCTGGAAGGTGCGTGCATCGTAATCGGAGCTCAGATTGTCGCTGAAGCCCGGGAAGGCAACGTTGCGGGTCATCTGCAGATCGTGCCATGTGAAGGCCAGGCCTGAGCGGAGCGCGATAGCTCCTTTTGGCACAGCCCACTCGGTGCCGCCGTAGGTACCGACAGTGTAGTCCTCGCTGCTGCCGGACGACCGAGGAAAATTAGCCATTAAGGTAGAGCGGCTGTAGCCTGCAAGAACGCCGAAACGCCAGTCGTCATCGACGGCCGTATCGATACCAGTTAGGAAACCGCCAATGGTGGATTTGGTCTTGGCGGCATTGCTCTCACCTGATTGCGTTGACCAGCCACCAAAGGCGAAGCCCCACGCCGCGTAACGCAGCAAGTCATCGGATGGAGCGCCGGGAGGCGTCTGTCCGATCGAACCGACAGCGGTGCCGGATTTGCCGGTAGCCTGCTCAGACCCATAAGTCATCACCGCAATCGGGTGGGATGGCGCGCCGCCGAAAGCCTGCTTCAGACGGTTGTAGACCGCCGAACGGGCATAGAAGCTGTTGTTGACCTGCTCGGCTGTGGCCGACGCATAGGCCGCTGGCGAAAGCTGACCCAGCGCAGATGTAACCCCTGTACCGTCCGGCGCGGAGAAGTCGAGTGCTCCGACGAGGGTGTGCAACCCTAAAGCGGCGTTGCCCGCGACTTGATCAAGTGCCGCTCCCACCTGCCGGCTGTTGGCATCGGCGGCATAGCGAGAGTAAGCCTCGGGTGGACGCGAGAACGTCACAGCGTACGTATTGTTGCCCTGAGCCGCGGCCACGGCTGTCAGGGTAGGTGATTGAAGAGATGTCGCCACGTTCGTGAATGAACCGGTGAGAGCTGTGGCGTTCAACCACTGATTGGATGCAAACTTGAAACCGCTGCCATACCAGCCACGCTGCGGCGCAATCGTGAACGTACCGTTGACAGCTGCATTGCCGTTCACCACGAGTCGGCTGAATGCGCCAGTATCGTTCAGTGCGACTTGCAAGCGGCCGCTAGAGGTCTGCAAGAAGTCGCCTTTCACCGTTATGCTGTTGTCACGGCCATTGATTACCGGCGCGAACGTGCCGCTATTGATGAAACGGCCATCGGTGTTGAGCAGGTAACTGCCATTGCCAGTCAGCGTTGCACTTTGCGCGACATTCGCGTCGTACACTTCGTGATGTCCGGTAAAAAAGAGCTGCCGCCCAACAATTGCAATGACAGATTGTTGTGTTCGACGATATTGCCATGATAGCGAAATGCAAAGCTTGGGTCTGGTTGCCCTGTAGAGTAACCACTCGCATCGGGCGTCATGCCGAACGTCAACTTTGTTAGCCGCGGCGCACCGTTTGCATCAACCTGGGCGTAATCTGAACGGATGTCCCCTGATAGCACCGCCCCACGCATCACATTGATCTGGCCCACATAAGCGTTGTTCGACATGTACATCGCCGCATAGTTACCAGCCAGACGTCCGGTCAGGTCGAACGTGCTGACCAGCGGACCATTGATTTCATCGAGAATTGGGGCCGGTTCATTGCGCGCGGTGTGAATGTACGAGCCACGATACTCGAAGCGATTCCCTACCACGTTGTTGCCGAAATCGAAGCTTGCGGCGATGCCATGGTTGCCGACAGCCTGCACGTCACCACGCTGGGTAAATGTGTGATCCTTGCCGTAGATGAACATGACGGCGCGCCCATTGGCGCCGTCCGCATAGACGCGAGTCCCGGGCAGGATTGTTATTGAATTGTTTCCGCCGTCGACGCGAATGCCGGCACCGCCGACGCCGCGTGAGAGCAGGTCGGCGCGCTGAACCACCGTATTATTGCTGCCATACACGTGCAATCCCAGCCCAAGCATGGCCGTATTGTAGGTATTCGGAAGGTAGGCGGTACCACCGGCGTTGCGGCTGAAGAAGGGGTTGTCGTTCACCATAGTCTGGCCACTGCCGTACAGTGAGTAACCGAAGAAATTGCGCCGATCGATGGTGTAGCCGAGATCCTGGAGCGCTGCGAGCTCCGCCTCCATCAGATTGGTGTAGTTCCGGTATTTCTGATGGCTCATCAAACTGTTGTTGAGCTCGATATGCGACATGCCACTCGTCGATCGCAGCGGAACACCCGGCATGGCGCCGGCGAGCACTTCGCTCACGTGCCTCCCACCGAAATAGCCTTGATCGCGCCGGAGGTCGAAAACGTCGGCAGCTGGTGGGTTCAAGCATCGGGAACAATAAATCGTCTGCCCCGGCCGAGCCTGTTTGCCATTGTCATCGTACCAATGGCTCGTCCACCCATCTATCGTTTTGGAAAAAGACACCCAGTTAGTACCGTCGCCCAGCATGCCCAACGCATGTGCCATCTCGTGCACTACGACCGCTGGTAGATTCGTACTGGGTGTCATCGACACTTGGGACGGGATATACGGCTCGGATGAGAATCCCATCTGGCCGATTCCAATCACGCCATGCGCACCATCGTCAAGCTCGCCCGGATCCTGACCGGTGAGTGCCGCCTGCACCTTCGTGACGACCCCCTGATAAGCGGAAAAGCCAGACGCGTTGTCACTATGGTCTGCGACGATATTGATAATGGCCGGCGATTGACCAGGGACAACCTTGATGATTTCAGCCCAATACTGAATCCCGGCCAGCGCCTGATCTGTTTCCCATTGCGACAAATTCCGCACCGAGGACACCGGCTCCGCATTTTCGCAACAATAGGGGGCGTCGCCGGTACCGAATATTCGCGCCCGTATAAACGGCACACCGTTCGAATCCCTGACATCATAAGTTTCAATGGCCTGGCTGGGCGTGGCGAGCAACGCATAGGCCGCGACGGCCGTAGCCGTCCTTGCGAATTGTTTCGTTCTCAATTTATAGCCTCAGCTCGGGGGACCAATAGAAGCGCGCGTAGCTCAGCGTCGTCCGGAATTCGCAATTACGGGAGGCGCGTAGACATGCAGCTAGGGAGCAACAAAGCTCCGTCAGCCGCTCCCGCCTCTATCCAAAGCGGCGCGCCAGACGCTGCATATGCGTTTTGTTCGGATGCACCATGGCTGACAGGTTGGTCTTCACTGTTGTTCCTTCGAATGAGATGATCGCTCGTTGAGCTCGGGCGGCACCTGCCAAATCAAGACTCGTGCCGACTGCTGCGAAAGGCACCCCTGAAACCGTTCTGCATTTTATTCAGAGACTTAAGTGAGCGCGAAACAGCAAGGGTCGAAACACCACCTGTTGCGAACTCGACAAACCCAACAATAGTCGGCGCAGAGCTTTGAGGCGGGAGCGAACGAACGCTTCGGAGGTGACGCAGCGCAATGGCATCGGCCCGGACTGCTCACGGGAGGGCGCCGCCAGGTTGCGGCGCCGGCGGTCAAGACGCCGAGCTTCGTGCCGATCTAAATTGGTGTCGAGAGCCGCAGCGCAGCTGACGTGCGTATTTCATCGGCGAGGCCTTTGGACATCAGCGCGCGGCCGACGAAGGCCTGCGGGCTGGTCGAGATCGAGCTGAGTGCAGCGGATCGCGCCGGAGGAGCTGGCGTGGCTTTCGACCGCGGCGCTTCGGGCCATGCGTGGTTGCACTGAGCAACGAGCTCAACGTGGAGCTCGCGGCACAGTCGGTCGACCTTCGCATTCAGTGCAAGCGATCGAAATCTTTAGAGTTGAGCTTGGTTGCGCCTGAGGATGCGCGAGCCGGGCACGAGCGCGCCGCAGTCCAGCACTCTTCGATGACCCCCATTAAGCGTAGCTGGAACCGGCTCAGGTGCCCGGCGTGGGTGACGCGGAGCGCATTGCCGCGCTGGGGGAAGAGTCCGCCACCTCGAACGCGGACGTGCGCCCGGCACCTGCCCTGGGCGAGATCTCAATCGTGCGTCGAGATCGTCGAGCGGACTTCTGGCTAGTGCGTCAGATTGGTTGCGACTTGCGTGCATCGCTCCGTCGACGACAGTCGCGCATGCCTAAAAAGTACTTGGATGAGCCGGATACCAGTACCGCGCCCATAACGGTGAGTAGCAAAGCTGTGCCGCAGAACATGTGCCATCACCCGCTGATCGAGGCGGGCATGCTGCCAAGCTTTGCGGCAAGTCTCCTGGAGGTGGCAACGCTCACCAGATCGCCCAGATTGCATCCCGAAGACAGCCAATGGCGCGGTTTGGCAAGATACCAATAGGATCGCAGGATGATGAGCAGCCGCAGCGACAGCATCATGTAGCGATCGTTGCCGCCCTTGCGGGCCGTCATCAGGATCAGCATGCGCTTGCTGTCGATTGCGCTGGCGTCAGGCGGCCGACCTCGCCGACCCGTAGCCCCGGCAGCGTAGGCCGTCACCAACGCAATGCGGTCGCGCAGGATCGGGACAGCCTCCAGGAAACGGGCAACGTCCTCCGCACTCAGCGCCAGCGGTGCTTGATCGGATCGCTGGCCCATCATTGCGACGTGCCCAAGCTGCGTGAGCGCTATCGGTGTCGCGGGCGTCACGGTTGCGGCGAGTCGCCGGTCACGCGACGGACGCTGGTGACGCCACGGCGATGCTACCTTGCTTGTACTGTCTTGCTCATTCAATAGGTTGGCTCCGGATTGCGCTCTCCAGAACACCGATCGTTTGCTTTGTTGAGACGATCGTCTCGCCGCGGTCGCGTTCGCATCACCGGCGTCATGTCTATTGATAGAATGTTCTACTCGATAGCGCGCCACCCGAAATTGGTGAGAGCATTCTGGCTGCAAGGGAGGTTTCTCTTCAGTAATCGCGGCTATCGACGTCGCGCTGCGACGTTGAACTGTCTCGTTCAAGACGTCGCTTGGCTTAGGCGCGACAACAAGATGTCTGCATCCAGACAGTGCGGCGAGAGCTGTCCTTTCATCGAGAAAGCTCTCAAATGTCTTTGGCATGCCGGTTGCTTGAAGATGCGGCGAAATCCGTCGCGATCATGATCGTCGTCCAACCCTGATCGACATATTCAGATGAGACTTGCTCAATTGATCGCGGTCAGAGCTGTCCTGATGCGCTCGCGTCCAAAGCGCGCACCTGCCTCGCGACGTCTCTCATCTTCGGGTGGCGTTCAGTTTGTTGGCCGCTATCCAATTGCCCGGTACAAGGCATGGACGAATGGCGGGACTCAAAGAGATGGTGTGCACCATAGTCAAAACGTTATGCCACGAGGCAATCGACCGCGCGGCCGTTAACCTGAGGCTCAAGCGCAAGTATCGCATGGCGGCGAGATGCCGAACCTGTGTTCTTAAAGCTGACCGCCGGACACGCATCGGTAATTCTAGATAATAAGAAAGATGATGCAGGGCGATTGGGAGCTCGAAGAAATATCGAGGCGACGAGACGAGCTCAAGATAACACTCCTTCGCGCTCAATCGGTTGTAATCGAGTGCAAGGCAGAATTGGCGGACCTCGAGCAGAGGCTTGAGCGTGGGGAGGGCCTGTCGGCGCTCGGTGAACGCCAGAGCAGCGCTGCGGCAAGGGCTGCGGCACGGAGCGCGCGACCGCGCAAGCCTCGAACCGCCGCGGAGCCTATTGGCCCGCAAGCGGATGCCATGGCGTTGACGCCTCGATCGCGGACCGTTGACAGCGGCGGCCGCGCGCGTCGTCGGAGAAAGGTGGTGTCATGAGGCACAAACATCACGGAGCCATGCATCTTGGGCGCATCGCGTTGCGAACTCGGCGGCGGGATCGGGTCGGTCGCGGTGCTTGGCGATCACATGCGCGCGGATGGCAACGCAGATAGGGGTGCGATCGCCGCGTTATTTTATGGCGATGCGCCTGTTACGTGCTTTGGCTGCCTACAAAAATATGTTGTCAATCACGAATACAGAGCTATCCGCCCGGGGCAGGACCCGTTCGCTCGCGTAGATATTCTCCTTCGTTCGTGTTGCCCGCAGATGTGTTTGAATGTGTGCTCGCGAAGCGATTGTCCGCTGCGATGATCCGCTATGCGCTCTGCGGACAAGCAAGCTCTTCAAGCGACTGCCGCAGCAATGCCATATCGAATAGCGTCCTTGCGATACCTTCGATTGCACCGCAAAAATGCTGCAGCATCTTGATGACAAATGCCTGTTCCTGCCGAAAGAGGGGAGCGACCATTCGCAGGAAAGTCGCTACGCAAGGCTCATCGCCGAAAGCGGAGCATTGAATCCGCCGAGTTGGTTCGATAGGGCAATAACCGCCGTGCCCGCGCAAAGCGAACGTCCTCGGCGAACTCGCATCCTCCTTTACCGCCCTCAATGCCCCCTGCCTCGCGCGCCGTTGCGAGCCTCGGTGTCGTCTGTAGGACATCCGACATAGCGATGTCGGAGTGGTCGTATTGCTCTGAAATGAGTTTCTCATTTGGCACGACGCCTGCAAGGCGATCCGCGAACGCGCTGTATCATGGACTGAGAACAACTCATCCCTTGGTCGGGCGCGCCGAACATACGGTTGTCAGCAGTGGCTGCGCTCCCGAGCCGACCCCGCGCATTGGGGGCCCAGTTGGAGACATCCGGCAACGCTTTATGAGGGATGCTCTTTGCGCGGGAACACGGTAGGGGCCGATAGAACGGAGCCGGTCGTCGCAAACGTGTACGCCGCATCGCGTCAATCCGTCAGGGATCGCCAACAATGCTTGTCACCTAAATCCGAGGAAAGAATATGCTAATCAATCAAGGAGAACTTGCCAACCTCACTGATAAATTCCAGTGGGGGCACGCAGCGATCTCGTATGTTCTATCGAAGTTCAACAATGTGGCCGAAAACGGTCCTGGATTTCCATGTTTTTTCGGGCGGAGCGCGGTCAAGCGCGGCAAGTTGCGCTTTCTCCTCATTCCATACGATTACGGAAAATCACGGTACGAGCTTGATATTCTAGCTTGCGGCTTACGAACTTACATTGAACAGATTGATATCGACGCTCTCGATGTTAAGGGCCACCACCCACTCCTCGTGCTTTTTGAGCCAGTCGCCGCGCTCTCCACCACGGATCACTTCAAACAGGTCTTCATAGAAGCGATGCAGTTTCTCATCGATGAAGATCGGCGACCTTGGCCTGTGCACGTGGCCAAGGATCCTGCGCACCACACGTGGACGATGTGCTTTCACGGATGTGAACTCTTCGTGAATGTAAGTCATCCTGCCTACGTTCTTCGCAGAAGCAGGAACATGGGAGCCGGACTGGCCTTCGTTATCAATCCGCGAAAGATCTTCGACATTGCAGCTCCCGCCGATCAGCGAGGCAGAGCTATTACAGCGAAGATCAGACGCAGCATCGACATCTATGATGATGTCACACACAGCCCATTGCTAGGATCGTACGTTCTAGGGGAAGCGCAGTGGCCGCAGTACATGATCCCCGACAACAATGAGGACGCTCCACTCGAGTGCCCTCTGCACTTCAAGTGACTGGCGGCATGTCAACGGCTTCCCTCCGTCCTTCTCTCCACCTGGATCTTGAGACCAATTTGGGTGTCAGGCAATGTGGCCGGTCGCGCTTCGCTTTTGTGGCCGTACAATGATTGAGCAGGGTCAATGGTCTTGCAAATGAGAGACGCAGCGGTGATGCCCGCTTGCGACATACTGTCGGTAGTACGCAGACGCACGACTCGGTGTGGTTACTACAGAGAATCTATTTCTCATTCCGAGGACTGGTGTGAAAGATGAAAGTCAAGGTGAGTTCAAGGGACACCTGGGACTTGCCTCAGGGATATTGCTTATAGTCACAATAATCCTTGGGTCCGGCATCCTCGTGCTCCCAGGACTTGTGTTCCAGAAAATCGGGCGGGATGGCATCTACGCTTGGCTCGCATGTTCGCTGCTCTCTGTACCGATCCTAACAACGATGGTTGTTCTCGGTAGCGCATATCCGAACACTGGCGGGGTTGCATACTATGCAAAACTTGCCTTCGGCCAGTACCCAGAGTTGCTCGTGGCACTGCTCTTTCTTGGAGCGACATTATTGGGTTTGCCATCGATCGCAATTGTGGGATCGGCCTACTTACAGAAATTAACCGGCTCCAGCGTGGATATTCATCTGCTTGCCGCGCTGTTGATTTTGCTTGCTGCCTTCTTTGCCCTGTCTGGCGGCGAGACACTCTCAAGTGGCGTGAGGCTGGTGGGCGGATCGTCGTTATTCCTTCTGGTAGGCGCTCTCGTTGCCCTCATCGTGCTAGCAGTGCGAGCCAGCGGTGTTGGGTTCAGTCGCCCCTCAGATTTCTTGTCGGTTGCGAGTCAGATCCCGTTGATCTTCTTCTCCTTCACGGGTTGGGAAATCGCGTCCCATTTGTCCGCGGATTTTCGGAATCCTAAGAATTTTGGCCGAGCAATGTTCTTCGCATTTGTTCTGGTTTGTAGTGCATACGTCGGCAGCGCGGCGCTCGTGCATATCGCTGATATTAAGGCGAATTTCAATACACCAATATTTCAGGCTGCGGCGCAAGTCGCGCCATTCGCACCAGGCTGGCTGGTTCCTTTGCTTGGTGTATCGCTGATCGTTGCCAATCTCTTCGGGTCAGTTGTGGCCGTCTCACGACTTGTTCTTTACCTGTCCGGTCGACGCTTCCTTCCTGCCAGCCTCGGATACTTGCGCGACGGTGCGCCCCGCAACAGTGTCTATTTCGTGGCTGCATCGCTGATCGTAATCGTGGTCTGCGACAAGATTGGGTTGCTCGATATTGAAATGATGTTCAGCTTGGCCGGAACGAACTTTATTGCCGTTTACGTGATTTCTGCGATTGCATTGGTTAGGCTCCGAGGAGGATTGGCAGCGTGGTTGCTCGCTGCTGCGATTTTGATTCCCTCCGGGTTGATCATATTCAGCGCCGCGTCTTCTGTTTCTTATATCGCATCGACTGCCCTCATTGCCTACGTCTCAGTCCGAAACAATCGAACGAGATTGATATGAACCAGCTCCATATCAATGAGGTATTCAGGGCCATCTCGATCGAGGAGGGCCTGTTACCCGTGAAGGTCACGCCATTCTATGAAAGGAAGATCAAGGAAGAAGTTGGGGCGCTAGGCAATCATCTGGGACCGCTTCACCGGGTGTCCTTTCCAACGCGGGAAAGAATCTCATTGAGGGCCCCCAACGAGGTAAAGGACTTCGTCGACGACCGGTCAAATGCGTGTGGCCCCGCCAATAAGACCTCCGCCGTCAGAAAGTACGCCGATCGCGTGCTTTTCTTGACCACCTCGAGGTGCTTTGGGAATTGCCAGTATTGCTTCCGCACGGACGTACTTAGAGAGAACGCCGCCATTGACGGGCGATCTGAACTAGATGCAGATCTGCGTTATCTGCTCGAATACCTTCGTAGCCAACCAGAAGTCACTGAGGTGATCCTGTCGGGTGGAGATCCGTTGATCCTGCCAGGATCACGGCTGGAGGCAATCATTGAAGGAATTCGATCGGTTCCATCGGTGAAGTCAATCCGAATTCATACAAGGGCGATCGTGTATGAACCGAAGGCTTTCACTGCGGAGAAAATTGATCTCTTTGCGAAACATAACCTCCGTATCACCTTCCACATCGTGCACCCATACGAAATTTGTGACGAAGTGTCCGAAAAGATCGCAGAGCTTCGACAGCGCAAGCTTAGACTTTACAACCAATTTCCGCTGCTACGTAACACTAATGATCACCAGTTGGTCCTTTATCGACTCCTGGAAATGCTCGACGACAGGGGCGTGCGCAATCTGTCGATCTTCATTCCGGATCCCATCAACTTCTCCGCAGCCTTCCGCGTGCGTTTGAGTCGCGTCTGGCACATTTCTGATCGTCTTAACTTCATTTCACCATCATGGATCAATTCGACACGCTTTGTGTTCGATTCCAGTCGCGGGAAGGTAAGGCGAGAACATTATTCTGAAACGAATAGCGGGACTGATGTTGCCATCTTCGTACGAGACGGAAAGTCAGTTTCCTTTCCCGATTTTCCTGAGCATCTTGATGTCCCTGGCAAGATCGAATTTATGCTGTGGAAAGAAAAGTGGCCATAAGGGATGATATGTCGCCGGTTTGGCGGATGCCGATATAGGGTGATTTTCCGGCGCTCCCGCGGGTTCTTTTTGGCAAGCGGGGGGTACGATTGCTCACTTTCAGTCCAGCTTTATCGTTCGGCCGCGATCCGGGAATCTGTTCTGCAATGACGAACCCGCTTCTCCGGTGAGTTCGCGCTGGTGAGTGTTATCACTACGACCAAAAGTAAGCGTGGCGTTGAGGCCCTTGAGAATTTTGGTACTCAATCCTGAGAGCACCGCTAGAAGAGTCATCTTCTGCAAGGGTGCTCACAATGGACGACCATTCGGACGACATAAGACGACCGTTGTCACCGCGTATCGAAGTGTACGCAGGCGCAGGTCGAAAGCGCTGGCCGGACGATTTGAAGGCACAGATTGCCGCGGAAAGCCTCGAGCCGGGGGCGATTGTCACAGATGTCGCGCGTCGCCATGGGTGCCGACCCCAGCAGGTGCACGACTGGCGGCGCCGGGCGCGTTTGGGCCAGTTGGTGCTGCCGGCTTCGGCGGACACGCTGTCGTTCGTGCCGGTGGTGTCGGAATCGGCGCTACCAGCGGCCGCAGAGGCCACCGGGTCGCCGGAAGCAGCCGTAGTGACGGTTGAGCTCCAGGGGGCACGCGTGGAGGTGCGGGGGACGCCTGGCCTTGCTGTGTTGAGTGATGTTCTTGGCGCTTCGACGGACACGTTCATGCTGATGCCGCCCGCGAGCCTCATGATCTACGTGGCGACGCAACCTGTGGACTTCAGAAAAGGTGCGGAGGGCTTGGCGCTGTTGGCGAAGGAGACGCTGGGCCATGACCCGATGAAGGGCGTGGCGGTGGTGTTCCGTGCGAAGCGCGCCGATCGGGTGAAGATTGTCGTCTGGGATGGCAGCGGCCTTGTGATGTATTGGAAGCGGCTCGATGGCAGCGGCTTCAAATGGCCTCCCATCGTAGCCGGCGTGATGCGGATGAATGCCGCCCAGCTGTCCGCGCTTCTGGCCGGCATGGATTGGACGCGGATGCACGCGCCTCGAATCCTGCAGCCGAAAGCACTTGCGTAGGACGTAAAATCTTCGCTGCATCGGGGGCGCGAAGCATGGCAGACTTGGGCCAATGAGTGATTTGCCTGATGAGCTGCCGAGCGATCCGGCCGAGTTGCGTATCTTTGCCGCGGCTCTGCTGGATCGCTGCGCCAGGCTCGAGCGGTTGCTCAAGCTTGCAAAAGATGCGCAGTTCGGTCGGTCCTCGGAAAAGCTGGACGCTGATCAGCTCCAGCTTGTTCTGGAGGATATCGATCAGGCCGTCGCGGCTCTCGAAGCAGCCGAAGATAGTGCCAATCCCAAAACATGCGAGAAGAGAGCTGCCGAGCGCAGAGCCAATCGTGGTCAGTTGCCGGAGCATTTGCCGCGCATCGTCGAAACCCTGATGCCGGCTGCAACCTGCTGCCCGTGCGCCCTTTTTGAGATCGGTCACGATGAGAGCCAGAGGCTGGACGTCGTACCGGCGCAGTATCGCGTCATCGTTACCCGCCGACCCAGACTGGCCTGCCGCGCCTGTCATGGCGTCGTCCTCCAGCACGCCGCTCCCGAGCGATTGATCAGGGGAGGATTGCCCACCGAGCGGCTGGTCGCGCATGTGATCGATGCCAAGTATCATTGGCATTTGCCGCTTTACCGCCAGGCGCAGATGCTGGCGACGCACGGAATAGCGCTGGACCGTTCCACGCTCGCCTTCTGGGTCGGCTATGCTGCCCAGGAATTGAAGCCCTTGTGGCATCGTCTGCGCCAGCTTCTGCTCGTCTCTTCGAAGCTCTGTGTCGATGAGACCCCGGCGCCGGTGCTGGATCCGGGGCGCGGCAGGACCAAAACCGGCTATTTCTGGGCGCTCTCGCGCGATGACAGGCCCTGGGCCGGACCTGACCCCACCTGGGGTGATCTATGCCTATGCACCGGGCCGTGGGGCCGTTCATGGCTTGCGCTTGCTCGAGGGCTATCGCGGCATCATCCACTGCGACGGCTATCAGGCTTACAAGACCATGACCCGAGAGACGCGTGCGGACGCCCTGTCCGGGACGCTCGCCTTCTGCTGGTCGCATCTGCGGCGCCAGTTTGTGAAGATCGAGCGGGAGGCTGCGCCGGCGCCAGCTCCGGTTGCCCGCGAGGCTCTTGAGCGCATCGCCCAGCTTTACGCGGTCGAGAAAGCGCTCCGCGGCCGATCGGATGCCGAGCGCCGTGCTGGCAGGCAGACGCATGCCCGACCTCTGGCTGCAGCCTTGAAGCAGTGGTTTGAGGCCAAGCTTGATCACCTTGCACAGAAGAGCGACACGGCGAAAGGCCTTGCGTTACGCGCTGCGCCATTGGGACGGCCTGACACTCTATCTTGATGACGGGCGCATCGAGATGGACACGAATGCTGTCGAGCGTGCGATGCGGCCGATCAAGCTCAATGCCAAGAATGCCCTGTTTGCCGGGTGTGACGAGGGCGCCGAGAATTGGGCAGTCCTGGCTTCGTTAATCGAGACCTGTAAGCTCAATGGCGTCAGTGCCGAGCACTGGCTCGCTGATGTTCTCGCGAAGCTCGTCAATGGTTGGCCTGCGGCGCGACTGGACGAACTGCTCCCTTGGGCGTCGATCTACACGATGCATGCGCACGATCCGAGGCTGGCGGCATGAGCCTGAACACGACCGCGGTCCGGATCAAGGTGACCCTCAAGGACGTGAAGCCGGAGGTGATGCGATGCCTCGTCGTGCCGCTCACGCTGCGCCTTGATCGGCTGCATCTGACGCTTCAGGCGGCGTTTGGCTGGACGAACAGCCATCTCTTCGAGTTCCTGGCTGGCGAAGGACATTGGGGTATCCCTGATCCCGATGGAAATTTTGGCCCTCAGCCCATCGATGCCCGCAAGACGCGGCTCTCCAATATCGTTCAAGAGACCGACGCGAAGACGATCCATTATCTCTACGACTTCGGCGATAGCTGGGATCACGTGATCAAGCTCGAAAAGTGGTTCGACAACACGACAACAGAGGGACTTCCGTTCTTGCTCGAGGCCGCCGGCCGTTGTCCTCCGGAAGATGTCGGCGGTGCGCCAGGCTATGCCGAATACCTCGACGCC
The DNA here is from genome assembly GCF_029910015.1 of Bradyrhizobium sp. ISRA436. Lineage (NCBI taxonomy): Bacteria > Pseudomonadati > Pseudomonadota > Alphaproteobacteria > Hyphomicrobiales > Nitrobacteraceae > Bradyrhizobium > Bradyrhizobium sp. ISRA436. The sequence goes on along the minus strand of NZ_CP094519.1, from coordinate 5,623,215 downwards.
ATCAGCGACCCCACCCATCCGGAGCACGAACATATGCGCCTCTGGGGCCCGCAGCAGTTCGATCCCAACGTCATCGACCGGAAGGCGCTTGCGGCCGCTGTCAATGCGTTGTCCGACATATGGAAGCCGCGCCCGCGCACCACGCGCTCAAAATAGACGTCAAGCGCCAATCAAATGGGCCTCAGAGCTACGCTTACGACCAAAACGCGAGCGTTGTCGATGCATGCGGGTCATAGGCGAATGCCGGCCTGGCCGCGTGATGATAGCGGTAGCCGTAATAGGCGAACGATAGGGGCTATGTCAGGATTACAACAACGTTCAGAGAGGGCAGTCCGCGCATCCATCAATTGCTTTCGCAGCCGCGCACCGACGCCCTGCAGGATCGCTCTTCCTCTCGCGAATAGAGTCGATCCAGCTCGACGAAAGGCACGGTGAGACGGGTCTACGAGAAAGTGCGCCCTCGCGATAGCCATCCTGAACGGGTGACCTCTTGCAGGAAAGTCTTTCTTCGCGCAGCGCTCCTGCGAGTTCGTCAAGTCCACGTCTGCTTTGCGTCTTACAATTGTCATCTTGCACGGGCCAGTGCGCCGAGCGGCGGTTGATCTGGTCTGCGCGCAGCCCCGACAGGGCAGGCCGCAAGGATGCACGCAGCAAAGCATGAAGAGGTCGATGACAAATCTGTTTCGCGACTGGATCTTGTTGTCCATAGTTGGCGTGATGACTCTTTGCCCCGCTGCCAGAGCGCAAGACCGCCGCGTGGTCGTCGAACCCGTTGCACCTCGTGCGGTCTGTGACCGGCCGGTGCCATCTGGCAACAACGATACGGCCAGGCTGCAAGACGCGATTGACCATTGTCCAGCCGGCGCAGCGGTCTATTTGGGGCGTGGTGAGTTCAGCTCGGGTCCACTCGAGATGAAATCGGGCGTAACGCTCTGGATCGGGCGTGGGGCCAGGCTTTTTGCCATTCCCGAACCAACTGCGTATGACAAGGGCTGGGGCCATTGTGGGCGCATCGCCGGCAAAGGTGACGGTTGCCGGCCGCTCATCAGCTTTTCCAAAACGCGTGGCGGCGGCATCTATGGCGAGGGCATCATCGATGGCCAAGGCGGCACAGCCATGGCCGGCAGTGCCGAAACCTGGTGGCAGCTTGCTCGCCGTGCGCAGGCAGAGGGCGGCCACCAGAACGCGCCGCGTTTGATTCAGATTGACCATGCACAAGACATTACTTTCCACGGCATCACCTTGCGCAATGCGCCCAATTTCCACGTTGCGATGAACCGCGTCGAGGGAGCCACCTTCTGGGACGTCACCATCGATACGCCCGCGGATGCCCGCAACACCGATGGCATCGATCCGGGCGCTAGCCAGGATGTCACCATCTCCCATAGCATGATCCGCACTGGAGACGACAATGTCGCGGTAAAGGCTGGCAACAACGGTTCGACCCGGTATATCTCGATCATCCATAATTATTTCGGATGGGGACACGGGATGTCGATTGGCAGCGAAGTGAACTCCGGTGTCAGCGACATCCTCGTGCGCGACCTGACCCTGGACGGCACGACATCAGGCCTGCGCATCAAGAGCGATGTCAGTCGAGGCGGCCTGGTGGAACGGGTGACCTATGAGAATGTGTGCCTGCGCGGCAACCGGTGGCCAATCATGTTCGATACAAAATACGATCCTCGCGCCGATGGTGATAGAATTCCGCTCTATCGCCAGATCGTTCTGCGTCATGTCCGCGGCGATAATGGGACGCTGTTGATGCGCGGGCTTGACCAGGCGCATGCTCTTCAGATTACGATGGACGACGTGCGCTTTGGCAAGTCAGCGGCTTGGCAGATCGAAAATGCCGACGTGACGGTGGGAAATTCCGGCGTATCGCCGCCCCTGCCGGGGCGACTGCCGGACCGCTAGCTATTGGATGGGAAGGCTGTTCGCAGACACTTCCCAATCACTAGGCCGTCGGAACAATCTGATGTCGGACGCATCCGGAAAGCGATCGAAACGCGCAAGCGGGCGTGAACCCTCGGCATCAGCGCACGGACGCGCTCAAACCCCGACTGCGACTATTGCGGCGGTTAGATGACATCTTGGGTCATCATCAACAGTAAGATTGTTGTGAGGATTTTCGCACTTTCCGCCGTCGTTCTGGCCGGATGCTTTGATCCCTCGCAAGCACATGCGCAACCACTTCTGGTCTCGCAGGTCGACGAAAACGCGTATCACTCCCTTCAAGCGGCGATCGAGGCATTGCCGGCGCGCGGCGGCGATATCCTGATAGCGCCGGGCACCTATCGCGAGAAAGTCAAAGTCGTCAAGCCTGGTGTTCATATAAAAGGCTCCGGCAAGAAGCCGGACGACACGGTTGTTGTCTACAACGACGCCGCGATCAATGTGGGGGGAACCTCCCATTCCGCGACCCTGGAGGCGTCAGGCGACGACTTTCGGCTCGACAATCTGACGGTCCAAAACGACTACTCCCTAGACAAGGCCAATCCGCCCTCCCAAGCGGTGGCGTTATCCATGACCGGAGACAAGGACGTGATCACCCACGTCCGCGTGCTCGGCGCACAGGACACGCTGTTCGCCAATAAGGGGCCGAACGGCCGAATGTCGCGTCAATACTTTTCGGACTGCTACATCGAAGGCCATGTCGATTTCATCTTTGGCAACGCGAAGGCTTATTTCCATCGATGCGAGTTGCACGCCATCGCCCACCACACGGTCGTGTATACCGCGCAAAGCAAGGCCTCGCCGGACGAGGATAGCGCCTATGTGTTCGATCACTGCAGGCTGACGGCCGATCCTGCCGCGCGAGAGATCGCCCTCGGGCGCGCCTGGCGGCCCTATGCTGCGGTGATCTTCTTGTCGACTGAGATAGACGCGCCAGTGATCCCACAAGGCTGGCGCGAATGGACGCCCGGAAAGACTGACACACTGACAACGGCCTACTACGCCGAATACAAGTCCACCGGCATCGGATCCAATCCCGCAAGGCGCGAACCTTACTCCCATCAACTGAATGGCAGCGAAGCCATGCAGTGGTCACTCAAGACGTTCTTTGCCGGCGAGACGGCGTGGCTGCCCCACTAGCCATCAAAATGGGATCCGGTGGCATATTCGAGGCTCGCCAAGATGATTCCAGACCTGCTGCTCGGTTGAGGCACGTCTCGGACGCTGTCAGCACGATCAATGTCCTCGTTGTCTGACTGCGGACAGGATCTGTCGGCATTCGTACATTGCGCGACGTCATGGCCGCTCTTCGGGAGAAGGACACGCGTGTCCTTGATCATGATCGCGTCGTCATCTATCGCGGCATGGCCCAACCATTGCAGGTAGAGCAAATGATGCAGTGGGAGATGTTCGCAAGCATGGTCATGTTCGGCCGTGATTTCACTTTGTTGAGCAGGGCTTGCGCAAGAGGAGGTCGCAGTGGCGGATAAATATGTTAGTCACGCGCTCTGTTTGCTAGATCGAAATGAGCGAATGTGGGTAAAGCGCCTGTCGGGTCCCGTTCGGCCATGTTCGAGTCCTGCTGCCCACGGACAATCGAATTGACCCTGTTCGCCGCGCTGTTGATAGGCGTTGTCTCGCTGTTGTACGCGTCCACCGGCCTGGTCGGGGGGACAGCGTTTCTCGCTGTCATGGCCTTCGCAGGGCTTCCGGCCGAGCAGATGCGTCCGACGGCGCTTGTTTTAAACGTGCTTGCCGCCGGCTATGCGACTTTCGTGTTGCATCAGCACAAAAAGATTGAGTGGCAGCTGCTTTGGCAGCTCGCAATCCCATCGATGTTGACCGCCTTTGTCGGCGGATGGTTGGCGCTTGACGGGTCGCTGTACTGTGTCATGACCGGCGTTCTGCTGATCGCTGCCTCCATCCTGATGTTGCTCAAGCCTGGACTTGACGGCACCAGGCACCGCCAGGTGTGGCCCGCTCATGCCGCGTCGGTCGGTGCTGCCACGGGGCTGCTCTCCGGCTTGACGGGGATAGGTGGTGGTGTCTTTCTGATCCCATTGATCCTGGCGCTTGGTTGGGTCTCGCCGAGACAGGCAGCTGGACTCTCTCCTCCGTTCATCCTTGTCAATTCGGTGCTCGCACTGGCTGGAGTGCTGGTGTCCGGCCAATCGGTGAATTCCGAGGTCGCGTTCTATGCGATCGGTGCGGTATTTGGCGCAGTGCTGGGAACCTTCATTGGGCTGCGCTGGATGTCGAATTGGACCACTCGATATGTTCTGGCAACGATTTTGCTTTTTGCAGGCGTGAGATTGTTGTTGCGGTCCTGACGTTCGGCTTGGCTTGTCCGCGGCCGCTTTCGAACCAGTTGCGTGTTGCTCTCGGCAGAGCGCAATGTCGATTCGAGGGTATCGGCGATTGAGGGAACTCCGACTTCGAGATCGATGAGACGTTTGGGATGGCACCCGCGTTGCGCCAATCTCGCAATTGTTGTGTTTGGCGATCAATTCGACGGCGCTTCTATGGAGAGGCTTGATTTAAGAGGGCTTTCGCCATGAGTGCGCTTTACGCGATGCACACTTTGTTGGAAAGGGCGGAAGGGGTGGCGGTGCCGTTTATGTTGGTAATGGCAAGATCGTCGGGATCGATGTCGGAAACCTGCGCTATACAGGCACCTTTACGGAGCAGGGCGGCCGCTTGCAGGGCACTGTTGATCTTTATGCGCCGACCGGTGGCACGCTTGTAACCGACGCTCAGGTACCTGCGGGCAGCAGATGGAGCATCGCGCTCGATTGGCCGGACGATTTTGCTGATGGTAGCGTCCAGGCCCTTGTCGTCCAAGGGAGCCCAGTACACGTCGTATTTGAGAAGGTCGGGGATATCTAACGTCCTCATAGCTCGGCAGTTGTTAGCCGGCAGTCGTCATCGTTCTGTCGTTGTCCGTGCGATTGCGCCGGTGCGCCCGAATCACAATAGGCATGCCGGTTATGATAACCGATAGGGAAGCTATCCTGTTCGTACTCGCCATCTAAGGCGCGGCGCTCTCCAGTTGGAATCTGTAGAACGGTCTTTGCAATGATCGGCGCGCCGCGTCACCTTTGGTCTCGAAAATTCCGTCGACACGAGCTCGCTTAGCGCATGACGCCCGATGCTGCGGCCGAGCCTGCCGCGTGGGACATGAATGTCGACAAGCGCTCGCTGGCGGGTCGGCGTTAACAAACCTCCGGCGATCTAACCGCTGCCGGTGGACCGTGCGACGCGCTCAGGCAGCCATTGCGGGCTCGCGCCAGTTATTGGCGGCTCCTTCGAAGACGCGGGCGCGATCGCCGTTTCCGACTTGCGGCTCCCTACACTCGTCAGCTTCTCGAAAGCTAGCTCCTGCAAAAAGCACAATCTAGCTCTGACTGAAAACGCTGCTCGCTGGCACTCCAGGCCGAAGTGTAAGTCCAGATTGCGCAGCACCTACACCGTCAAGAGGAGAGCAGGATGGATCCAATCGACCCATTTTTCAATTCAGAAGCCTGGATACAGGAATACGCTGCCAGGCAGGAACGGCAGCGGGCGGGGCAGCAATCGGGCAACGCGAGCCAGCAAGGCGGCTTTGAGCAGCAGATGGAGAGTTTGCAACTCAGTTCACCTGATCGGAGTTCAGCCAGCTCAGCTTCGCCTGATGAAAGCCCCGCAGAGCGGACTGCACAGCACCAGCACGCTGGCCTCGGCGGTTCGATGCGGATGCCGCCGTATCCCCAGCTCAGGGACGAGTTATTCAGTAGCGCGCGCCACAGCGTGGACGTTCCCCGCCCTCGTCCTGGAAGTGCGGCCCAGCTGCCGCGCTCCAATTTGCGCGATAACGTGTTCAGCAGCGCGCGCTACACCTTGCCAGATGCAGAGCCTGCGATTCAATCTAAGAGCAGCAAAGGCCGCGGACTGTGGTCGCGCATCAAGTCAGGGGTCGGAAAGGCGTTCGGAGGAGGTCGCAGTGAAGGCTCGTCCGGCGCCACGATGCAGCAAGAGGCCCTTCCAACGTTTCGCGTGGATTACGCCAGGCAGCCCGGCCGGGCGCGCGGTGGCCCTGTCCCTGCGGCGGACGAGGCGCTCATGCAGGATTTCAGAAACAAAGCGGGAGGCAATCTCAGCGACGGCACCATCAAAAATGCGGCCGCAGATCTGCGTCATTTGAGCGCGCGCCTGAGCATGAACGGCAGGCCATCAATAGCAGACCGGATTCGCCGTGAGTTGGAAAACGCGCAATTGGAAAATCCGGAGGTGGACAACCATCAGCTGGAAGCCGAGCTCGATCAGGATGTGGACACCTATGCAAATGACCGCGGCAGGCGGATCAAGGCGGCCTTGAAAAAACTTCGTGAGGTTGGCGCCGGACGGGCCCTATCGGCCGATGTTCGCCGACTGAATCCCTATCCTGCAGACGCAACGCTTATCGACATGTGGGCTGCGGCGGAAAAGGCGACGCACAGGATCGAGCCGAAGACCGTCGACAGGCAGGTTCGTCGCCTTTACAGGCTGAGCGAGTGGCTGCAAGCCCGAAACCTGGAGCCCATCGCTGGCCGGCTCTTCACCGACGGGCTTTCTGGTGACGTCGAGGACTACAAGCGTGAAACACAGGAGACTAAAATTGGCCCTGATTTGATGAGGCTTGGCCAATACCAACAAGTCCTCGACGCGAATAGAGCGCTCGGGCTGTCTCCTGCCGCGGGTGCGCCCCCGTTCGCCAGGGAAGGTGCGCAGCGATCGGCGCCGCTGGAATTGCCGGCAACGCCAGCTACCCCAAGCGCGGGAGCCTGGAATTGGCTCGGGGAGCAGATCCATGGACCCTCATCATCGTCGTCCACACCGCAACGCGGCCCTCAAGGCAGCTTGTCGCAGGGCCTTCCCACAACGCCGGCCACCCCGAGCGCGGGAGCCTGGGACTGGCTCAGCGAGCAGATCCATGGATCCACGTCAGCATTGCCAGCGCCGCCACGGGACCGGCAGCCCAGTTTGTCACACGGGCTTCCGGCGACCCCAGCCACGCCGAGCACGGGAGCTTGGGATTGGCTCGGGCAACAGATGCACGAAGCCGCCTCACCATCATCTGTGAGGCGCCCGTCGTCAGACATCTACGGCAGTCTCGATCAATTGGTTAATCTGGATCCGCCCACGCCGTATGAACTGCGTGACGATGCCCAGTCCGTGCCTGCGCCTCGGTTCGCTGGACCGCCGTCGGTTGCTGGACCATCAGGGACACCGCAGGAACTACGGGACATCGGAACTATCGTTGGCGAGGACTGGCAGCACGGCTCACAACCGGCCTCAGACGTCCTGATCGACGTACTGGGCAATATCAATCTGCTGCCGAACCAATACGGGCCAAGCCAGTTTGCGATCAACGGTGAGCGCTACTCGGCTACGTTCGGACCGGGAGGACGCAGGGACGTTCGTCTCATCCACTATCCTGGCACCCGGCAGATCAATCAGTCAGCCGGGCCATCGCGGCAGCGCCATCAGCCGCCGCAGGTAAGCGACGCTGGGCCATCGCGCGAAGGCGTCGTGGATCTTGGTTATCTCATTCACGGAGGATGGCAGCACCGCGAACGCTACCTTCCGTCTTTCCTTGTCAGCGCACTGGAGGGCCAGAACCTGATGCCGGACGCCGAGAACCCAACGTATTTCAACATTCGCGGCGTGCCCTATAGAGGCGAATTGGAGGAAACAGGCGGCCGCCGGCGCGTTCGCATTCGCCCTGAACCTGGCTGAAGAATCCGCCTGGCCTGCAACCTCACAGGATCGCTGGCGCAGCTCACGCGAGCGGCGTTCTAGTCAGGCCCTAGCACGGGATCGCGATCGCTTCAGGATATCGTCAACAGCGCACGGGAGCAGCTCTTGGAGGTTCGCCACGCGTCGAGCCGGCCTTTGGCGCAATCCTGCGGTGATCGCGAGTTGAGGTCTCGCGCTTGAGCAAGAGATAGATGTCAAGATGGACCACCATCCGTGCTGAGTTAACCTTGATGCTACTCATCCTCCTCCAGGGCAGCTTTCATTTCCAGGAGGGCTTCCTTGAGCGGGCAGATCGTCCTTCACCGCCTTCCAGACAATCTGGCTATCGGCTCGCTGATACTCGTGCCGCAGGATGTTGCCGATGCTCGACTCTCGCTTTGGTTGTTTCGACGATGTCATCGTCCTTGCAGACGACGATCAAATCGAGGCCCACGCGGTTCACCGAACGTGTCGCCTTTCACGGTCACGAAAAGAGGGTGGCTTGCGCAAGAAATTGTCGAGTACGAGAAACAGACCAGCCTTTTCCGAACCATCCTACCAGAAAGCAGAGGTGCAGATTCAACGAACTCCTCTATAGGCTGCGCAGGGCGCGTTCAACCGGTCGAGCGACTTGGGCGGATCGGCCACTCGATCGGACAAGCTCGCGTGAGCGGGCTCGCCTCCGTTTTCTTCTCTCGCTCTGTTTGCGTCTCCGTCGCTGTCGTGCGGTAGATTTGATGAGTCTGGACCCCTGGCAGACTGCGTTTCGTTTACTCGGCCACCAGGGTTGGTACACGCTGCCGCGACCGGCGAAGGACATCGATGGCGAAACAGATACCCGCATTGACCGGCATCCGATTTATCGCCGCAGCAAGCGTGGCATTGTCTCACGGCGGCAGCCTGTTCCTGGAGGGCGCCAACCTGACACTCGATATCAGTATCGGGACGCTTGGCCTGCTTGGAATGTCGGTCTTCTTCGTATTGAGTGGTTTTGTTATCCAATACAACTACGGCACCACGATTGCCGACAGTCCGCGGAAAGCGATACCGGACTTCCTGGTGGCGCGCATAGCGCGAATCTATCCACTCTTTGTCGTTCTTTTCCTTGTTGAACTGCTGACCGGACCGATGGCCTGGCGCTGGCTTCTCGGAACGCCGGGACCGGCAGAGGGATTTTCGTGGCACATTGTGCCGTTTCAACTCGCAATGCTCCAAAGCTGGTTCTTCGCAAACGTCGCTGGTGTCGCGCCGATCTGGCAGTATGAGTCGATCGGAACAGTCAGTTGGTCGGTCAGCACCGAATGGTTCTTCTATCTCGCCTTTCCGATCGTTTGCCCGTTACTTTCGCGCATCAGAACCGTGCCTGACGCAATCCTGTGCGCAATCGGGGCGGTCACAATCGAACTGGGAATCGACGTTGCGATATTGACTTTTCAGAACCATATCAATCTGTTTGCGCTTCATACCTATGGGACGGAGACGGCTCTGCCGAATTGGAACAACAGCCCCATCCTTTGGCTCGTTTACTTCTCGCCCTTCTGCAGGGTATGGGAGTTTTTTCTCGGCTGCTCTTTGGCTAAACTTCACGAGCTGTGCCTGGCTCAGAATTTGAGACCATCTCGAGTTCTCCTTGACATCGTCGCAGCGATTGGTGTCGTCGCGGTAACCTCGGTGTTCTGGTTTACTGCTCATAAATCGCCATTTGGCTTGCAACTCACCCTGTTCGATATCGCGCGCTGCAACGTCGCCCTGACGGCGCCGGTTGCGTTGATCCTTGTTGCAGCCGCTCATCCCGTCAGCAGTGCAGGACGGTTGTTGTCGGCAAGATGGCTTGTCTTCCTCGGAGAAGCGAGCTTTGGCCTGTATCTTGTTCACTTCATCATCTACAAGCGCTTTCCCGTCGTGCATTGGCAGACGAGCAGCGAACTGTTCGCCCATCTCGGGGCGCTCGCATTGGCTTTCACGCTGGCTGTTTGCGTCGCCGTCCTGCTGCATTTCAGTTTTGAGGTGCCTGCACGAAGGCTGATTCGAGGATGCTTTCAAGACGCCACCGCTCAGCAGCGCAGGTCCGTGATTCGATTGTGCGGTGCAGGCTTTGTCACCCTTGCCGCCGCTGCCGTTGTGTATGCAGTCCAAGGTGCAACCGCATACGCCGTCACACAGCCGGGTATTTCAGTTGTCGCTGGCACTTATGGCGGTAATTGCCGCTGGATGTCAGCGCGCGGCAACGCCACGCGCGCGCTTGCCGCGGCCTGTAATGGCAAGAACGAGTGCACATTCCGGACAAGAATGGAGGATATTGGAGATCCGGCTCCAGACTGTGCGAAGGAGTTCACGGCAGCCTGGATCTGCAGGGGTGATCGATCGATCCGCTCTGGCTCGATTCCTGCCGGGGCCGAGCTGGGCTCGGCGCTGCAGATCTCTTGCGACCATTAAGCTCGCGCTTTTCCGCCGGAGCGCTGCGCAGGCCCTTTAGCAGAGGATCGCACGGTCAGACTTTCGCCGCAGATCGTAAACTGGACGGTCGGCGCCATCCGCCGGCGCCGTTACGAGAATTGGGACGCTGATTGATCTGAAGACATCGATGCGGATAAGTGGCCGCCATGCCGAGCAACCCGCGCTGGTACCCTTTGTCGGGCAGTCGGACATCAATGGTGGCATTGACTGATCCGGGAGCACCGACACCGGTTGAGGCCCCGACGATGCTGATTGTGAGCCGGTGCCGAACCTTCAACTGCCCCGCGGCTGGGTTGTCTACCTAGCCAGGGCCCATCATCAAGCGCCCGGACTTTGCCGATCTCGGGCCTCGGGCGACAATGGACGCCACAGTCCTCACATCGACGCCCGATCATCGAGATGTTGGATCATGTCTCGTTCCCAGTACGTCGCCATGATCTGTTTTCCAAGGTCAAGAAGCCAGCCGCAATTGCGCTATGTGAACATCGGCTTCGACCACCAGAGCAACCTTTCCGCGCGTAGTATAGGCCGGAGCCGTCACGAGGCGAGCTAACAACCTTGCCGGCCAACTACCAACCTTGGCAATTGATGGAGCAGACCGACGCATGGCAATCCTGCTCCATAAATCGTGAAGGAAGTCGCACCGGAATTGGGCTCAAGAATGAAAAAGGTCTTGCTGGGCGCCGTGGCTTTCATCGCGCTGGCCACTCCCGCCTCCGCCGCCGATCTGGAGGTGAGGGCTTCGCTGCACCGCTTGCCATGGCATGCCATCATGCGACAGGAGGCCCATTCGGCGACGAGATGGGCCTTGGTCGTCCGTGAGCTCTCGCGGGAATGGCCTCTGCAGGGACATCGACATTGGTTTGCTCCGTGCCAACGTCCACCGAAATGGCGCGGACGTCGTGACATACTGATCCTGGCATTGGATCAAGCCTTCCGCACAGCAAACAGAGGAACCGATGTCCAGAATTTTGGCTGTTGGGACGGCGCTACCGCCATTCCGACTTTCGCAGAGCGACGCCAAGCAACTGGCGGGGGGCCACTTCGGGTCCAGGGTACAGGCGCTTAAGAGGTATCTCAGCGTATTCGACCACGCGTTAGTCGATCAGCGTTTCCTTTGTGTTGCCCCCGAATGGCTTCTCCGCGAGCATCGGATAAGTGAAACAAATCAAATATATTTGGAGTGGGCAAAGCAGCTCGCGTACGAAGCGACAGTGCGCTGTCTCGACAGCGCCGGCATAAAGCCCGAGCAAGTCGATAGGGTCATATTCATTTCAACGAGCGGGATAGCGACCCCCAGTCTCGATGTGGATCTGATCTTGAAGGCAGGATTACGAACGGATGTAAAACGGACGCCCGTCTTTGGCCTCGGATGCGCGGGGGGCGCATCCGGGGTGAGTTTGGCAGGAGCGATCTGCCGCGCGGCGAACGAACGTGTTCTTCTTGTGGCTGTCGAACTGACATCGCTGACATTCCAGCCGAATGATCTCACACCGAAGAACGTTGTCGCTGCGAGCCTCTTTGGTGATGGCGCTGGCGCGGTCCTGATTGGCCCAGCTGAAATCGGTGTCGGCAAATTGGATATCGTGAGAAGTACGAGTTTGCTTTACCCCGAAACGACGTCTTTGATGGGCTGGCATTTTGGCGACACCGGATTTGAAGTCGTCGTCTCAGAGCGTATCCCATCAATGATCAGCGAATTGATGCCCAAGGCGTTGCGGTCGTTGCTAGGGGAGGATGGCATCCATCTTGATCAGGTGAAGAGCTTGATCTTTCATCCAGGCGGCAGGAGAGTCTTGGAGGTTTTTGAGCAGAGCCTGGGTAGACCGTCTAATGAATTCATGTCCAGTTATGAGACCCTTCGACGTCATGGAAATATGTCGAGCGCAACCGTATTGTTCGTTTTAGATCACGTGCTCGCGCATGCGGAGCAGGCGCCAGGATCATACGGAATCCTGGCTGCGTTCGGACCAGGGTTCTCGGCCGAACTGTCGCTACTGAAATGGGCTGAGGACGAAGGAGCCGGACGGCAGTAGCAGCTCGGCAGCACAAGATATGTTGAGCTCCGGCCAAGATGCCCTTCACTTTGGCCGGTAGCGCCGCGATGGCGTTGCAGCAAACGGAGCAACAGCAATCACCGACCAATTGTGAATCAGTCCATCAAGGATGGCGTTTGCCGCAACGGGACATCAGACGGTACGCAGTCGACCGCCCAACGGTCGTGATACCAGCATCCTGTCAAGTCATTGTCGGCGGCCGCTGCTGCGTAAGCGCGTAGGTCACCCCACGTAGCGGATGATGTTCGATTGTCGGAGAATCTCCTGGTGATTTGTCCCAGGAGTTCATGAGAGCGAACATATGTCTGATAGCAAGAATTTCGAAGTTATCACGGCTACAGCTGAGCGGCTTTCGGTCAGTCCTGGGCGGAGCTACCGCACTTGGTCGCGGGAGGAGAAGGAACGGATCGTCGGCGAAACGTTTGCACCGGGAGCGAACGTTTCGGCGATCGCGCGCTCCCACGGGCTCGATCCATCGCAGTTGTTTGCGTGGCGACGCAAGGCGCTGGCCTCGGGGCTGGTTGCGCCGGCGTCTGGGGCGCGAGCGCAAGCGGTCAAGTTCGCGCGGTTTGAAGCCGTGGCGGGCGAAATGGTGGAAATTGTCGTCGGCGATGTTGTGGTGCGCATTGGCGGAGAGGTGGAGGTAGAGCGGCTTGCCGCCGTGATCCGGACGGTTCGGCAGGCATGATCCCGGCGGGTGTTCAGGTTCACGTAGCCAGCACGCCAGTCGACTTCCGCAAGGGAGCGATGGGGCTGATGGCGCTGGTGCGGGATGGTGGCATCGATCCGTTCTCAGGGGCGCTCCACGTCTTCCGCTCGAAACGAGCGGACAAAATCAAGATCGTGTGGTTTGATGGAACTGGGGTTTGCCTTTTTGCCAAGACGCTTGAGGAAACAAAGTTCTGCTGGCCGAGGATTGCGCCGACCCGGGTGCAGCTGAACCATGCGCAATTGCTCGCGCTGATCGACGGGCTGGACTGGACGAAGGTCCGTCCGGTGGTTGTGAAGCGCCCGGAATCGGTGGGCTGACAAGCTGCGGCGAATTGAATCAGGGCGGCTGAAAGGTTTGGGAGATTGGCGGCGACTCTGCTGTGATGGCGGCGATGACGACGCCCGTTGCAGAGCTTCCGACGACCCTTGCCGAAGCCCATGCGCTGATCCTCGCTTTGGCGGAAGAGCGGGCGGTGATCGAGGCCGAAAACAGCCGCATCGCCTCTGAGATTGCAACACTGACGGCAGCCAACGCCGATCTTGCCGCGGTCAATCAGGCGGCCGACGGGCGGATCGTGGAGCTGACGGCGATCGTGAAGATGTTGGAGCGCACGCTTTACGGCACGCGCTCGGAACGCTTGCGTAGCGACACGCCGAGCGATGAGCAGATCGCCTTCGTATTTGACGAGATCGCCACCGGCGTGGCGGCCATTGAAGCCGAACTGGCCAAGGCGGGCGGCCGGGACAAATCGAAACGCGCGCCGCGGCCGCGCAAGGAGTTCGGCGCGCATCTGGAGCGGGTGGAGATCGTTGTCGAGCCCGAGGTGCCCCCTGGGTGTGAAGGGTTGGAGAAAGTCCTGATCGGCGAGGATGTGTCGAGGCGGCTGGACGTGACGCCGGCGAAGTTCCGCGTGATCGTCACGCGCCGCCCGAAATACGCGTATCGCAACCGCGATGGCGTGGCTCAGGCTCCGGCCCCCGCGCATCTGATCGAGAGCGGCCTTCCGACCGAAGCCCTTCTCGCCCAGATCGCGGTGGCCAAATATGCCGACGGGCTACCGCTCTACCGGCAGGAAGCGATCTACGCGCGTGACGGCGTCGATCTCGACCGGTCGTTGATGGCGCAATGGATGGGCAAGGTCGGTTTTGAATTGCAGCCGCTGGCCGACTATGTGCTTGAGAAGATCAAGCAGGGCGAACGGATCTTCGCCGACGAGACGACCCTGCCAACGCTCGCTCCCAGATCCGGCAAGACGCAAAAGGCCTGGTTGTGGGCCTATGCGCGCGACGATCGGCCATTTGGCGGCATCGGTCCACCGATGGTGGCTTATCGCTTTGAGGACAGTCGCGGCGGCGAATGCGTCGAGCGGCATCCGGCGGGCTTTGCCGGCATCCTGCAGGTCGATGGCTATGCCGCCTACAATCGGCTCGTCAGGTCAGCGGGTGCCAATGAGGGCGTGCGACTTGCGGCTTGCTTCGCGCATGTCAGGAGACGATTCTACGAGCTGCACGTCAATGAGAGCTCGCCCCTGGCGACGCAGACTGTCACGACTATGGCGGAGCTGTGGGCGATCGAAGCGGAAATCCGCGGCCTCGATCCTGACACGCGAGTGAAAGCGCGCCAGGAAAAAGTCCGCCGCGATCGTCGCGGCGCTCTTCGATCTGTGGGACAAGGGGCTGCCGCGCCTGTCGGGCAAATCCAAACTCGCCGAGGCGATCCGCTACGCCACATCCAGACGCGCCGCCCTCGAGCGCTTTCTAAGCGACGGCCGTATCGAGATCGACTCCAACACCGTCGAGCGGGCAATCCGGCCGCAAACCATTACAAGAAAAAATGCGCTCTTTGCGGGTAGCCATGGCGGCGGCCGGACCTGGGCGACCATCGCCACGCTTCTGCAGACCGCGAAGATGAACGATGTCGATCCGTACGCCTGGCTCACGCAAACTCTCGAACGGATCGCGCAGGGCTGGCCGATCTCTCAGATCGATGCTCTCATGCCCTGGCACTTCAAAGCATGAACGGCCTCAGCTTCGCGCTTACGCTGCTGCAACACCCATCCGCAGCGCATTCGCGTTCGAGGGGGCCGGCCCTACCACAAATTGGTCGAAAGCCGGCAGATGCGCGTCGAGCCCTGATTGGCCTGCCTTGCAGGCGAGATATTCGAGATGACGCAGGTCATGGGTCCCTGTAGGGAAGGTATTTCGCATTTCAGACGGGCCGTTAGAAGAATATAGATGTCGATACCAGGAGATTCAGGGCATGTCCTGTTTCTACCGCGTGCGTGATGCTTGTCGGGGTATGAATGTATGTCAGACCGACGCTTGCATAGATACCTGGTGCCAGATGCGCGGTATATGTTGCCGAGATCGCCGTAGTGTCGCGATGCGCAAGTTGCTGTTTGGTCAAGGCGGCATCCACTGCAAACTTGCTCCAGACCATGTTGGTGGCAACAAGAGCAATCTGATCAGTCGGCCTGCTATCAAACAGTCCCCTCGCATAAAGGCGAAGCTCGTAATACTGGCTGAGCCTATTCACGTCGGGCGGAGCGCCCATGACCGAGAAACCACCATAGATGCCATGAGATGGTGCACTCCGGGCATCACTTTGCCAGAGCTGTCTGTCGGCAGCGACATAATAGAAATGATTGTCGTTTGCCCTTGGTCGAGCCGGGTCCACGACGTTCCTGTAATGACTATTGTTGAAGCCAAAGCCTGCCCGCAGCCAAGTATCGGGTATGCCAGGAGCAGCTTTGGTCTTGTAGCCAATTTCATCGATGAGAAGAACGCCGGCGTTGGCCGTGCTCCAGTTTAAGCCCGTCGGGTTCTCGGTTATTTCCGCATATTGACCGTCCGGATTGAGCGAGCGTTGGATCGAGACTTTGTCATACAAGCGATCGTCAAAATTGTACTTCAGGTTGACGGCAGGCCTTGGCGCGGCATTGTTGCTCATGCCGGCCTGGTACAGGAGAAAAAGGGTCGCGCCCGTAATCGCTCCGGTCACTGCACCTGCGAACTCATTTTGATTCCTGAGATAACCGAGCTTGAGTTCGAGTTTCCTGTCGAAAAAGGTCTGATAGTAGGCCAGCGTATTGAGTCCCAGTCGATCCGGGCCTGGCCGCTCCCATGTCCAGTATTGCTGCTCGGCGCCCACGACAATCTGGCCATCTGAAATTCCAAAGCGGCTGAGATCGTAGGTTACGGTCACGATATTTGCGCTGTAGAACGTCGGATTCTGGCCCATGTAGAGCTGATTGGCGATGGTGCTTCGAGCCGCATTTGGAAGTTGATTGTCGACAATGGCGTTGAGCGTCCAGCCGGCGTAACCGATCCCGAGGTCGGCTAGCGCGGATCTAACGCCGCCAGTATCCTGATCTATCGTATCAGCGGGACCGGGTATATTGAGCCACATGCCTTTTTCACGAAGGTTCTCGAATTTTGCGAACGGATCGATCTGCTTTTGAGTTCTCTTCAAAGCAACGTCATGCGCGCCGTCGCGCTTTGCGGCAAGCATACTGGTGGTCGGTGCCAGCGCTAAGCTGCCGATTGGACGCGGTGCCTGGTTCAGCTGGCGGCGTCGGGGCGTCGTCGCCGGATTCGACGCCGTTTGAGCTTGTCTTTTGCTAGCTTCATGCAGAATGTCTGTTCCTGGGTTGAGCACGTTGACGCTTTGTGCCAGCGCGGGACTAGGAAGCAGACTTGCTGCCACAGACAATGCGACAACATGCGCTCGCTGTATCGGAGTCGATCGACGCTCGAGTACGGCTGCCGCAGCCGGATACATCAAAATCGATATAGCCACGAACAGGCGATCATGCATCGTGAACTCCGCGTCTGTACTGCTGGTCTTGAATGAATTGCGCTGCGGCTCGACTGGTTGTTGAGCTGCCCGGTGACTGAGGGCAGTCGGGATTTGACAGCACTTGGCCGACCAGCGAGCCGCAGCTCAGCCATCCCCCGAGCTAGATCGCAGGCCGTTACGTCATGGCAGGCAAGGCGAGTACACGATGACGACTCGTTGGCGCGCATGCGGCGCGTTCCGCAGTGCTGGCCCTAAACATATCTCGTCAAAGACCTCTCCTTCGAACATATGCCAGTCGCCCAGAAGGAGGTCCTCGCCCGCCAGGGCGGGACTCCAGGACGTGCCGGAGGCATCGTGTCGCCGAACGACCATGGGCCCGGAGACCAAGGACCTTTGACGCATGAGCGCCAGGCG
Organism: Bradyrhizobium sp. ISRA436; assembly: GCF_029910015.1. Taxonomy (NCBI): domain Bacteria; kingdom Pseudomonadati; phylum Pseudomonadota; class Alphaproteobacteria; order Hyphomicrobiales; family Nitrobacteraceae; genus Bradyrhizobium; species Bradyrhizobium sp. ISRA436. The sequence goes on along the minus strand of NZ_CP094519.1, from coordinate 5,606,067 downwards.
ATCGCGTCCGAATGTCCTATATGGCGTTCGAGCGGATCTGAAAGCTGCAGATGAGGAGTGGCAAACCCAACAGGTCCGTTGGTGCGGCCAGATTGATACTGCAATCCCAAGTTTCCTGACCTGTGATCCGTCCGGTATTCGCTGGCCACGATTGCCATGTCCCGGTCATCTCGATCAATTGCCAAGGTTGGCAGTTGACTGGTTCTCAAGGCGTCACCCGAGACCGTCGCGATCCCGCGCTTGGGTCGCGGCACAATCAGGAGATTCGGCAAGGCCGGCTCGTCAGTTACAAATCGAGTGTCAGTCACTCCAAAGTGCTGCTGGCTGACACCCGCTCTTATGCGCCGCTGTCTCGGCGAGGCGGCGTTGAACCGCAAAGTTCTGCATCGCGAACGCCGCGCTCTGCCGATCGAGGGCCGGATAGATAGACCCGCAACAAGCTGGTCGAGTCTGCAGTTCAGTCGAGCATCGAAGATCCGTGTCCGGGGGCGGTGAGATTGGCGAGTGATCCACATGATTGGTCTTGCGGGTTATGCCGGCTGCCGCGTTACTGCCGGGTGACCTGGCGTAAACCGGCGAGCAGCTCGTCGAGCAGCCGCGGTGCCCGATCAAGACTTTGCTGGCCATGCCAAGTGACGACGCCAGGCTGAGCTGCCGAACGGCAATCGAGGGAATTTCGGCTGGCGCGCATTCGAGCGCCCAAAAAGACGAAAGATAATCTGCAAGGTTCTTCTCAATGGCGACAAAATGCTGCGGCGGGGTCAATAGTGACGAGAACTGTTGCGTCGCGGTGGCGCGATGATGTAGAGGCGCGCGTGCGCAACGGTGTCGCATCGCGCTCCTCATCAAGTGCGCCTCATAGGGCACATGACCCAAAACGATGGGATAACGTCGCCGCTCAAGATGTTGTGGCGGCCGCGGTTCGCTGACCCGCTTCTGGGCGCGTCAACGGAGCCGATCCGGATCGGTGCGTCGGACGAGGGATGATGTAGATGATGGATCAAGCCGTGACGTCGGAGTTGCCGCCGATCTTGCGGAGGTCGTCCAGGCGCCCCCCTGTGTGTTCTGGTGCTCTTAGTTTTCTGCCTCGGGCTGGGCGCTGCGGGAGTTTATTTTGGGGCAAGCATCGAAGAGGTTGGCGAGGTAGCGGCCTCCCGTGAAGCTGTCGCACCGCTGGCCTTGTCTGGCAGGACAAGGCAGCCCTGTCTGAAATTCAATCAGGACAACGCGAGGTCGGCGATGGGATCGCCGAGCTCAAGCTCAGCATCGATGCCCAACGGGCCGACCTAAAGCGAATCGCGGATCAGATCGCAGCCTTGGCTTTACGAATCGATTTGTTGCAGAAACTGACGTCCTCCGCTTCTTCTTCTTCTTCCTCTTTTGTTCCTCGTTCGCCAGACCAAGCCGTTGCGAACCCCGCCAAAAGAATGCCGCGGTCCGCCAAACCACAAGGGCCAGTTTCAGTCGGAGGGGCGCCGTTGACATCGAGCTCAAAGACAGACGAGCCTTGATGCTCTCAAGAGTGCGAACGGCGCAGTCCCGCCCGTGAAAGGCGCGAGAAATACACGTCGGACCGGTAGCTGATGCTGTTTGCCGGCCGAGCATCACGCGGCTTTCTACCATCAGATGCTTCGCGGGGAGCGGCACGCGTGGACTATCCCAAGAGTCATCGTGAGGTTTCTCGCGGCTCGCTTCGCTCAGTCAGCAGAGCGAATAATCAGCCGTGTGAGAGGAAGGTTGCAGCTCCATCGCACGCTTCGCCGGCAATGTTGAGCCGATGCTGTCAGCCGCACCACTGCAGAGGAGCGGTTGATGAATACCGAAGCGCCCGACCGAAGATGGAACGGAGCCGCAGCAGCCGCAATCTTATCCTGTCTGGCCCTGTTAATAGGGTGAGCGGCCGAGATAGGCGTCGAACGCGGAAGCAACCGCGCGAAGTACAAAGCGGTGCTCCTGCTTTACGCGGATGAAACCCTTATCGATGTCCACGAGGCCGTCCTCGGCGAGCATCTCCAGGCGTTCAGCCGAATCAAGAAAAGCGGCCGGGTCGAACCCGTGAGCGGCGCAGATGGCCGACACATCGACCTGCAAGTCGCACATCAGCCGCTCGATGATTGCGGCGCGGAGGCGGTCTTCGTCGGTGAGAGTGTAGCCCCTCGATATTGCCAGACGGCCGGCCCTGATGTGCTGGTTGTAGGAACCCGTCGCGATTTCGTTCTGGACGTAGCCATCACCAAGACGGCCGATGGCCGACGGGCCGAAGCCGATCACGGTCTTGCAGGTGTCAGCCGAGTAGCCCAGGGAGTTGCGTCGCAGCCGGCCGGCTTTCTGCGCCAGCGTAAGTTCGTCGTCCGGCAAGGCAAAATGGTCGAGCCCGATTTGACGGTAGCCGGCGGCAACCAGCGTATCGGCCACGGCCGCAGCTTGCTCGGCGCGAGCGGCGTTATCCGGGAGTGCTTCCTCGTCAATCAAGCGCTGTCGCTTCATATAGGACGGAACGTGCGCGTAGCCGAAAACCGCGAGCCGATCGGGGCGCATGGCAATCGCCGTTTTCGCAGACTGGACGCAGGACGGTACGGTCTGATTTGGCAGACCAAAGATCAGGTCGAAATTGATGCGGCGTATACCGTGTCGACGCAGACGTTCGACCGCGGTCGCCGTCTGAGCCTCGCTCTGGACCCGGTTGACCGCCTTTTGAACGATGGGATCGAAGCTTTGCACGCCGATGCTTGCGCGATTGACCCCGGCGGCTCCCAGGGTTTCGGCCATCTCAGCCGTCAACGCGCGCGGATCGATCTCGATTGCGATCGTTGCCATTTTGCTGAACATGAAGCAGCGGCGTAGAAGTTCCAATAGCTCCAGGAACGCCGTTGGCCCGATGCTGGTCGGTGTTCCGCCACCGAAGTGCACGTCACTCACCGGTAACGCCTGCGGCACGTGATCTGCCACCAAACGGATCTCGTCTCGCAGCATTGCCACAAAATCGAGGATCGGCTTATCCCGACACGTAAGCTGTGTCGGAAAGCCGCAGTACCAGCAAATCGATCGGCAGAACGGAACGTGGAGATAGAGCGATACAGGATCGTCACCAGGAAGACGCCTCAACCATCTCTCACAGGCGCCGGCGCTGACTGCCGCTGAGAACTCCGACGCAGTTGGATAAATCGTGTACCAGGGCAGCCGAGCATCGCAGTATTTATCCAGGATTGAAGTCTGCAATGGTTTGCTGTCCCAGAGTTCTGTTGCCATTAACCTGTTCGCTGCGCGCGAACCTGTCTTTGCGCTATGTCAATCGGTCCGCCCTCGTTGCAAAGCCTGCGTTCCGTGATCTCCTTGCGAAGCGCGCGGCTTAGCGGCGGATCGCCGGTGAGGTGGCGTGAGACTAAATTTATCGATGATCAGCCTACATGCCGTGCCTATCTGCTAACCACCAACTCGACCCTGGTGTGATACGGCGCTCCTGCCAAATGGTTCACGCCGTGAATGACGCCGATCGAATAAGCCGGATCGCTCGATTAAGACACCTCTCGGACAGAGGCCTTGAACTCCACGTCGAGTTCCCGGGGTAATGAGTGCCTGAACGCGATCGTGCTCGGAGGACACCCAGCTTCGCCGCTGGAGGGTTTCGCGGAAAAAATACTTGAAAGCTTGAGGAGAGCGGACGCGTGAGGTCCGTTCTGCGGTGCATGACGACAGCGGCATGTGAGACGCTGACGATGAGAGCATCATGCCCTCCTTGATCGTTGTCGCAAGGCCCGCGCGATCACGAACGGGAAACTGTTTACGGAAGGGTGCGCCGAATTGGAAATCATACAACTTGACGCTACGTACGATTCAAGCTCCCGCACGGTTGCGCACGAATGTATTTTTGAACACCCGGGCTCAAGCGCAGCGCGCCTCAATTCCGCCACGCTACTTGTTTCATTCCCGGCAATATCATCCGGATGTACTGATGATGTGGGGTGGACCCGGCGCACTTATTACCCGGCAAAGTGCGTCGGGGGCGCCTTGGTTCAGGGCCTTCGATGACCAGAGCCAAGCAGCTCATCTAGCTTTCATAAGAGTTTGGAACGTTCGATCCTGTCAGCACGCGTACGCGATGCGCTCTTGTGCGTCAGCACCTGCTGTCGTCTGCTCTCATGCAATCGCTTACTGCCCGTTAGGGCCGGAGCTTGTGTCATTCGCACAAAATCGCTCATGCTTTTCATCTCGGCATCGCGACGCCGAACATCGCCAAACGGACGTTCGATGGGTGGGACGCACCAGGACGAACAGGCTCCCCAAGGGAGGCGAGGCGTGTGAAATGATATAGATACAATCTCTCGATGATCCAGCGCCGGTGGCGAGCGCCGGCCGATCGGTCGCCCTTGAACGCGTCCCGATTTTCGCTGTTTTGGAAACGAAGATTTGTCACGGCAGCCATGAATACTGGCCGAGCCAGTTTTGGGGCGGGGCGGTGAAGCGCGACATCGCCCCAAGCCGCCGGCTTGATCGCCAAGCGCCGTGCGCTCTTCCTAAGATCGTACTCACGTATGATTAAACTAAAGGTTGCATATGGAACTGAGCGAAGGCCGACGGAAGATCGCCGCGATCAAGTTCGACCGGGATGGAACCAGGGCTCAATCACCACAATGTTGAGCAGGAAGCTGCTATTCTCACCGGAATAGGGGAGGGTCGGGTTTTCATTTTGCCCGCAATTGCCAATCTGTCCTTGCCTAGTATATCTAAATCTATATATGCGGATATACGCGTAGTGTAGAGAGCTGCGTCATGGCCTTCTATATTAAGAATCCGGAGCCCGATGCGCTGGCCCGCAAGGTGGCCGCGCTCAAACGAATTGGCCTCACCGAGGCCGTGCACACCGCGTTGGCCCATGAGCTCGAGCGCGAACAAGGCACTCCCTCCCTAGTCGAGATCGGCGTTCGGTTCTGCAGCGAGCTGCGCGCGAAAGGCAATCCGGCGAAGGGCCAACCGGCCGACCGGGCGTTCCGCGACAGCCTGTACGAGGATGGCTGATGTTCATCGATGCCTCGGCGCTGACGGGCGCTGCTCACTGATGAGAGCGAAGCGCGCGAGCTTCTGGCCCGCCTGCAGATGACGCGAACCCGCCTGACTTCGCCGCTGGCGGCGTGGGAGGCGGCAATCGCGGTCGCGCGGGTGCTCAACCTGCCGATCCACGAGGCGGCGCAGGCATTAGAATCCTATCTCGTGCTGGTCAAGATCGAGATGGTGGCGGTGCCGCCGCAGGCGGCCAGGATCGCGCTCGACGCCTTCGATCGCTACGGCAAGGGCCGCCATCCCGCGCGGCTCAATTTCGGGGACTGTTTCGCCTATGCCTGCGCCAGACACCTGGGCCAGCCCTTAATGTTCAAAGGTGGCGATTTTGCGCAGACTGACATCGAGGCGGCCTGACCGGAGTGCGGCAAGAGGCCGACGTCGCCCCCAGGGCGCAGCCAACCCACCAACGTGACAGAGGCGCAAATCTCTAGTTCTCGGTGGTCCAAACTTCGGTCTCGCTGCAACAATTCCGAGAGGTTAACCGCAACTCAGTGGCAGGTCACGAGGGAAGGTTGAGAGTGCCTATCACGGTGAAAAGACACGGCTATCGCATATGGCACTGGCGAGCTTATGTGATGGACGCTCCGAGATTCGTCGGGCACCTTGTCCCGGCAATGACGTCTTTTTCGCCGGGAAGCCAAGACATGGATGCCAAGGGCGGCCCAAGGCCGGCATGACGAGTTTGTGGAGTTATCCAACGTAAAAAGGGCGCATCGAAACCGCGGCACGAGCCGCATATGCGACAGCTCTGGGTAAAAGCGGGCGGCAGCCACCTAAACCGGCTGGCAATAAGAATAGTAGAGCTGCTGCGAATGAGTTGTCACAGCATCGCAGTGACCTTGGCATCGAGTAGTCTCTCGACGCGCGCTTGGGCTGAAATCCGGCCTGGAGGTGTCGTCTTACAGCGCCTTGCTTGATCGACGTCAACCAATGTCAGGCCGCACGAACGGCATTGTCGCATTTCCTCCTGATGTCGCGATTGCTTCAATCTGCAGTGCGCTGCAATCCTGGTCAAGCACTTGTCTTGATGGTCGATTTTCTCAGCTCCTGCGATTGGTACGACACTTGCTGCTGCCACCCCAGTTCTTCTCCCGCCTGGAGATGCGCATGCAAAGTGTTCTCTGCGTCAAGCAGGTCTCTCGGCTCCACGGGTGCCTGGGTAGCCCGGCCGGCATGCACTGGGGAAGCCGATCGCCATTGAGCCATACGATTTGTTCGCGCCGAACTGAGAGCTGCAGACGCCTCATAGTCGCGCAAGGAGCGCTCCATTCGCAACGATTAGGCCCGGCACCTCACCGATCGTGTGCTCGCCCGCAGCCACATACTGACGACCAGATGCGGGCCGGTAACGCCGATCTGCAGGATCGGGACGGGATATGACCCACTTGATTTCGTCTTCGCCGGCAAGCCGAGCATCAACCGCGCAACAGCCTTGGTGGTGTCCGGTGTCGCGAAGCGGGTCAGCACGCTGTAGTTCACCAAAGTGGAGAACCTCGTCATCCCGGCTCTGGCCGAACGCTCCCTCGAGATGCAGCGAAGCGTCGTTGATGCCGCGCGGCGACCTCGCAAGAGCAATTGTCGCCTCTAGCGACTTCCGAGGGTTTTCGGCACGCCCGGCGTGCTGTTTAAGCCTGGAAAAGCGAGCGTCGCCGCAGCGCTGCTGCTTGATCGACCCGCCCGCGATTTTGCACCTGCCGCAAAGAGTAACGGATCCGACAACAGCGGCTGCCACTGGCGGAGCGTCCAAGCGCGCAAAGAGTGGAGTCGGACAGTGCAGTTGATCGTACAGAACTTGCCTTCGCCCAGAGCAAGCTCAATAGAACGGCGCGGGGCTGACCGTTTGGCGCGCCCTCCAGAGGCGCCCATAATGGATCTTTTCAGCTTCACCGAATGCGCAAATCAAACGCAATCCCTCAGAGCGTTATTCGAGCTCCTGGTGAGCTGCGCGAGCAAGGAGGGATTCAGCGAAGTTGCCTACGGAGCGCTCAATTTCGTGGAGCCGCTTCGTTTTCCGGAATATCCACCGCCCACAGTGGCCGTGAAATGGCCTGCAGATTGGTGCGATCGATATTTTAAACGCAAGTACCATACGATCGATCCAATCGTCCGCCGAACACCAATGCTTGCTCGGCCGTTTCTGTGGGATCAGCTCCCCGAGTACTATCAACTCCAGGCCGATGAAAGGCGGGTACTGAATGAAGCCAGAGAAGCGGGACTGAAGCACGGAATGAGTGTGCCATTGTTCGGGCCGCTTGGACGACTCTCGGTGGTATCGTTTGCATCGCCGTCCGACGATGTTGATCCTCGACATCGCATCAGCCATCTCAACGCGCTCGCTTGGCACTTTCACACCGCGTGCGTGGAGATCGTGCGTCCCTCCGACGACAGCTGCAATAGGAAAGTGACGCTCTCCGAGCGCGAATTAGAGTGTATGCGGTGGGCGGCAGAGGGCAAATCGTCGTGGGAAATGGGGGTAATATTGAAGATCAGCGAAAACACAGTTAACTTTCATCTCAAGAACGCGATGCGTAAACTGGGTGCGACAAGTCGGATCCAAGCCATCATTATTGCGATGCGTCTCAATCTTCTCTGAAACCAACTGCGTGGAAGTCGTGTTGAGCGAATGCAGATGTGACATCGGATCCTGACACGTCCAGGAAGTTGGCGCGGGACGTGTTGCAACGATCGCAAAACGCCTCTGGGCATCGCTAACCAGAGTAGCCCATTGAGGACGATCGGTCCTGACGAGCCAAACCGGCTCGCCGGAAAAACGAGCCCGCGATCTCGAATCGGGGAGCTTGGAATGCGGCAGCCGCATGAATGATTGTTGCTCGCGACAGACGCACCAAAAGCAGGAGCCCCGACCAAAGGTCGGGGCTCCTCGATCCGTCGCCCCAAGCGCGCAGAGATCAGTACTTGGGCAATGCCGGGCCGAACTTGTAATTGAGCCGCGCGGTCACGAGATCGATATCCTGGCTGATACGATCGGTGGCGACCCCGCCAGCGGCCGTGGTGAAGGTGAGATTGCTGTCTGGCATGAACAGGTGGTCATACTCGACGCCAACCGACCAGCTGGGCGTCAGGCTGACTTCAAAACCGGCGCCGATCGTACCACCCCAACGAATATTGTCGCTCTTGGCAAGCTCGGTACCGGTAGACGCCGCGTTGATCTGATAGGTATTGCTGGTCACCGCAGCTCCGCCCTTTGCGTAGAGCAGAACGTTATTGAACGCGTAACCGATCTGACCGGTAAGCAGACCGAACGCATCGACCTTGGTGCGAATCGTATCTGCGGGGAAGGCAGCGCTCACATTGGAGCCGCTGAAGTCGGCCCAGTTACCTTGGGCTTCGAGACCGTAGACCGTGTTGAATATCTGCCAACGATAGCCGATCTGGCCACCGAGGGTTCCGCCAACCGCGTCATGGCAGCCCTCGGGTAGGATGCCCCCGGCGTCCCAGCAGTTGCGGCTCGAGCCCCAGCCGCCATTGATACCGATATAGTAGCCCGTCCAGTCATTGAGCGTGGCGGTTACGGGGGGCGGGGGAGCCTTGGCGATCGGCTGCGCAGCGAGGTCCGCGCCAAATGCAGGCGTCAACGCGCCAAGCGCGAGGATGCTTGCAGTCAAAAGCAGCAAATTCTTCATTCTGGTGTCGTTCCTTTCGATGTGCCCGGCGCTGCGCGTCTTAGCAAGATCGTCACGAATTGCTGTAACTTCAGCACAACATGTTTTCGGAAGAAATGGCTGCAATCGTACGCTGCGTCAGCTTGCAGAGTCGTCGTGATGATGCGTGATGACGACGGCAGCCGCTTCGTCCTGCCGCAGGCCATTGTCGAAAGCGGCAGGTGCGAGCTCCCACCGAGTATCATTTGTCGGGCGGGACGCAGGTCGTGTGCCCGCACTTACGACGTCATGATACTCGCCGAGCCGCGGACATTGGCGCGCCACCCGGATCTTGTCGATCGCTCGGTCGTCGCTCGTTTTGATCTGGCAAAGAACGATCTCGACCGTCCAGTGGACTCGTGCCTCGATCATAAATGCTTATTCGGCGCTGGGCATTGCCAGACTGAGATCCTCAGACGCCCACCTTTAGTCCGGAAAGCGGTCGCTAACATCTCTCTATCCCCGCCTATCGTTTTGGTGGCCCCGCCAGTTCGGCACGTAGCTTTGCTATCGCCTCGTTTGCTAGCTTCAATGTGCTGCGTTCACCGCTCATAATTGAGCATTGCAGATGAGCTCGCAGTCGGCTGTGCAAAACTGTCTTGCGAGTGTGTGCCAAGATCGGATCGGCCTCGACAAAGCGCCACGCCTTATCAAATGCAGCGCTTACGAGAGCCTGCGGCGTTTGATCGGGCTTGGATAAAGTCTGGTCCATCTCAAATGCTCCTGCGACATGCTGATGCAGAGGGTGATGACCAATCCGGCTCCCCGATTTGCGTGCTCAGCGTGCCATAGTGGAGCATTGGATCCGTTGGCGGCATGCCCATTGAGGGAGAACGCGGCCGCTGACATTAATAGCAACGCTCGTTGAACTTGAGATGACCGCCGTCAGGTCTCGAAGTAATTTGCATTGCTTGTGGCCGAGTACTCTGCTTGCGGTGGCGGCCGTGCGACATGGACTTTGAAGTCGTAACCGGCTTTTGCGCTCTTCCGGTGCAGCGCTCCGATCGTTCAATTTAGCGCTTCCGAACTTTAGAGCGGCTTTCTGCAAATTTGTTTCCGGGACGCTCGTATTCGTGACATGCCCATCCGGATCGGGACTGTTGCCGAGGTGCCCGGATGCGGAAGTCCGGCGCGCGTGGCGCAGCGTTTGCTTCTCAGCGGAGCGAATCGTGCATGAGAGAGGAGTGGTGGTTCAATTGAGGCGATCATGCCTAGCAGCGCGGGCACGCTTGCCCGATTGTGGGCTTCACGCAGCGTTCGACAGGTGCGGGGATGTCGTTCTTGGTGGGTTGATGTAACCGTCAAAAGTTCGCGGTTCACCGGGTTGCATTGCATGCCGGCTTGCGTGCCGGCGCAAACGAACGATTCGCTGCCGTATCAGCTCTCGTCGGCACGCGGCCGTTGCGAGAAGCGTCTTGTCGTCGTGGCTCCGGCGGTCTGCAGCGTAGGCCAGGTCCCCGGTTGCTTGCCGGCTTTCGCTCGACAGTGGAAAGGATGCCGCTTAGTTCGTCGTCTGTGATGCTGGCCTCGCGCGACGGACGCATGGCGCCCGTGCGCCTTGCATCACGCCAGCAGGACAACGACGATTTGTGTCGAAGAGGAATTGCGGCAGGCCGGAAAGATGCTTGTTGGCAGCTCGCAATCTGAAAGAATAGTCTTCGGATAATGCGGCATCAGAGCATCTATGAACTGCACGCGCAAGGATTGGAGGTCGGCTTTATCAATCGGCAGGAGCAAAGGGCCGCAAAAGTTGGATCGGAAACATGCAGCCGACCCTCGGTAATCACGGCATGCGACAAAATGAAGTTGGCGACTGTCGACCGGTTGGTTGGAGTTTGCAAGGCTTCTGGTAAGGCAGCGATCGCGAGGTCAAAAATTCTGCCGAGAAGCTGAAGGTCTTCCGGATAGTAGACAACGTTGGGTCCCTGTAATATTCGTCCGGTTTCCCGCTCGCCAACGCCATCGCTGGTTCTCGGCCTATCGAGGCTATCGCGCTCTGTTTCCGCCACTACCAGTGCGCTTGTCAGCGCGTTGAGCAACTGAATCGTTTCGCGAGGACCCTTGTCTTCGCAAACGGGTCCTGCGCTGGCGTCTGCCAGCTGGTTGGCGCCGTATTTGAAGCAGTGAGTGTTTGAATCGCAACGCTCGATGTCCACTGTATTTCTCCGGATTAATCGAAAATGAGTGATAAGTGCGGGAAGACGAGTCGTCTTCCCAATTCCGCTTGGTAGGTCTTGACCTCGCGCGGAAACCGCGGGCAGTGTCGATCAATGATCTGCGTCTTCGCAATCGACGTCCGTTGAAAGTCAGGCGCGTAGGTGCCGGACTCGGGGCCGCAGCGCCCTGGTCTTCATCATCGTTGCAAATCGCACAACCTCCCCATGACGTTCCGGTATGATCGTGAACTGCTCTGATGCGCCGCGGGTGCGCGGCGCGCATCTTGACGCTGAGATACGATGACATCGACCATTGGCGGGGGCGTGGAGAGCGATCACGTCATTGGACACTGGCGAACGGCTTTCCGACAAGCACACAGCGCTTGTCGCTTCCAAAAAATCGGCGAGAGCCGGGCATAAGACGCGAGCGAACTATCGGCCGTAGCGGGCAGGTCCACCGCGAGATTGCTTACTCATCGAGATTGCCAAGCGGGCCGCTTGAGAAGCGCTGTCATGAAAAGCACCGAAAAGCCGGAGGAAGCTGCGATGATCAAACGGCCGAACGTTCTGTCATTGGTCCGACGCAGAGGAGCAGATGCATTGCGTAAGAGCACAAACTCGTTTCGCCAGAGAGCAGCCCGGACTGATCGGCGGAAGGTGGCGGCCGTGCCGGTGGCCAGTCTGACGACGCGCGCAGGGCTGCACAAGGCGGTCCTGGCGATTGGCGGCAGTTCGCTGGCCTGGCTCTCGCGCGGCGTACCCACACGCGCCAACCGATGAAAGGTGGCGAGACCCAATCGTTCTGGTTGCTCGCTTGGCGAAAGGTGATTGTTATTGGCCGAGCGCGTGATCGGGCGAGGTGAACCGACTGCCACGGCTGCGCGATGATCGCAAGCTGACGGGCAGGGACCTCGATGTTGGGGCAACAGCTTGCTCACAAAAGGTCGCTTCGGCCTGCAGGGACCGAAGATCTGGAATTGCTCGTGATGTGACATTCCGGGGATGCTTTTTAAGAATTGGCAGTTGAGTATGGGCGTTCGACTGGAACCGGTAAAATCCATTGTGTTTATGGAACGCATCCAGGCCACCGATCGGCCGTGGTCGATGCGCGGATAGCCTCATGCACTTGCCTTGAGGCAAGTGCGGGATATTGTCGATGGTCATGATTGGCGACTGCGTCCCTGAACCACGAGCACTCAGCATATATCCGTCATAGGTGCGATATGGACGGACTTGGTCCGGCTTCTGCGCGCTTCGACATACGGACCGATCGTCTCAAAATCGAGGACCTAGGAGCTTGCCAATGACCAGGGCGGACTCGCCGAAGCGATAAGCAGATCCGATTCTGTATCGGCTTGGGCGAGGGAATAGCGTTGCGGGAATGTACCCCCATAGCGTCAGGCAGGCGGCCTCGGACCGGGTTTCGATGCCCTCGGCGACCGGGATAAGCGATACGAAAGCCCGCTGCTGTACCGCGCTTTCGGCTTCTGCAACGAGCAGGTGTCGTCAGTCCGGACATATACAAAGTCCGGCCGAGCCGGGACAATGACGATTGGTCGTGACGGTGACCATCTCCTCGAGGAGAGCGCTTGAACGTCAGCCTGCCGACGGAGCAAATTGACTTCGGCATGGAACATCGGAGAGTTGTTAAACGGACCGATCGGGAGACGAGCCCTACCAGAACTCGTAGTTGGTCCACTCTCGGGAATACGACTACCTGTGGGGCGGACTGTTCGAAGGCTGCCGAGGTTGGAGTGAAGCGTGGTCAAGGCAAAGTCGCGAGTTGAAAAGCCCACGCTCGCCGATCCAGACGATGATCCCTATCTGTGGCTGGAACAGATCGAAGGCAGAAGAGCGCTTGACTTTGTCGAGCGGCAGAAGAGCAGAACGCTGCAAGCGTTCGGCGGAGCGGCAACCGGCCGCGATCGCGACACGCTCACGGCGATCTACGACCGGCCAGACAATATTCCCTATGTCAGCCGACGCGGTGGCTATCTCTACAATCTCTGGAAGGATGCTGACAATCCACGCGGGCTCTGGCGGCGAACCACTTTAAAGGAATTTCGCAAGCCGGAGCCGAGGTGGGAATTCCTCCTCGACATCGATCAGCTCGCCGCCGCCGAGGGTGAAGACTGGCTATTGAGGGCGACAGCCTGGCTGCCTGGGTCTCATTCGCGGACGATTTTGAGCCTGTCGCGCGGCGGCGGCGATGCCGTCACTCTGCGAGAGTTCGATACCGAGGCGAAAAGCTTTGTTCGCGGCGGCTTCCTCCTGCCGGAAGCCAAGAGCAGCGTCGATTGGCTCGACCCGGACACGCTGGTGCTGTCAAGCTCTTATGGAGACGGCATGGCGACGACCGCCGGTTATGCACGCACGGTGAGACTGTGGCGGCGCGGCACGCGAGCGAACCAAGCGACAGTCACGTTTGAGACCACAACCGATCATGTGGGCGTCCGTTGCGCAGTCGACCACACCGCTGCATCGCCAAGGATGTGGTACGTGGACGACGCGGACTTCTTCAATTCTGTCGTCTGGCTCGGCGATAGATCGGGCCCCACGACGAAGCTGGATCTGCCGAGCAGCATCCGGATACAGCCTCATCGCGACTGGCTTGCCATGAAGCCCCGCGAAACCTGGTCTCCGGCCAGGCAGACCTATGCCGCGGATACGGTCCTCGTCACCTCATTGGCGGCTTTCCTCGGAGGCAACCGTCAGTTCGACATTCTCTTCGAACCGGGCCCGCGCCGCGCGCTGCAGGGATTTTTTTGGAGCGCAGGCAGGCTTGTGCTCTCCATTCTGGACGAACTGCGGCCTGTCTTCGAAATAGCTACGCCGCACGCAGACGGTTGGACCCGCGAGCAGTTGCGTGGACTGCCCGATATCGGTGTCGCGGACGTCTGGCCTCTCGATCGCTATCCGTCCGAGAGCAATGGCGACTTGCTCGCCAACATCCAGGATCCGCTTACGCCTCCGTCACTGACGTTAATCGAGCAAGGTGTCGCCAGTCCAGCCGTGCTCAAGCGGGAGCCCAAAGCGTTTGCCGCGGATGGTCTTGTGGTCAGGCGACATGAGGCCGTCTCGGTCGATGGCAAGCGCATTCCTTACGTAGAAACTGGTCCTGCGGACCAGACGGGCAAAGCGCCGGTCCATATGAGCGGCTATGGCGGCTTTGGGCTTTCGATGAAACCATATTACAATTCGGCGCTCGGCAAGCTGTGGCTGGAGCGCGGCGGCACCACGGTGCTGGCGAATTTGCGCGGTGGCGGTGAGTTCGGCACGCGCTGGCACGACGCCGGCCGCTTCGCCGGCAAGAGATTGTCGCACGATGATTTCGCAGCGGTCGCCGCCGATCTTGTCCGCCGCGGCGTGACACGGCCGAAACGCATCGTCGCCGAGGGCGGATCGAACGGCGGCCTCCTCATCGCCAACATGCTCACGCGATATCCTGAGCGCTTCGGCGCGCTGTTCTGCACGGTCCCGCTGATCGACATGCGTCGCTACACCAAGCTGCTCGCGGGAACGAGCTGGATCGCTGAATATGGCGATCCCGACAAGGCAGAAGACTGGAATTGGCTGAAAACCTATTCGGCCTATCATGCCGCAAAGCCTGGCCGGCCCTATCCGCCGATCCTGATCGCCACCACGCGGCGCGACGATCGCGTTCATCCCGGCCATGCCCGCAAGATGGTGGCGAAGCTGCAAGCGATGGGCTATGAGGCCTATCTCTACGAACTCGCCGCGGGCGGCCACAGCTATGGCAAGAACAACAAGGAGCGGGCCGGCTTTCAAGCGCTCGGTTTCAGCTTCCTGAAGAGCAAGATCGGCTGGCTGGATGATGAAAATCCAACGAGGCAAGTGTCCACGACCTCGTAAATGCCAGTGCGATTATTGAGCAATATTTCGGCAAGCTCGGCTTAAGACGAGCCAAATCTCTGTGCCATGTGCAACGATGTCAGCCGCGGCCTGCGCTAATGGCCAAAGACAGGCAGAGTGCCTTCGAGGCGATATTGTTTGCCGCATCAAAAAAGGATGACAATCTGTCTGCAGAGATTGTCGCGCTACCATTTGTCGAAGTGACGATTGGAAATCTGGTCGGATCTCCAGGCGCCTTCTCTCACAGCGTAGCCTTCCAACGCGGCGGAGCGACAGCCTGGACCTCATCATTTCGCCGAACGCTGGGACCGACCTGGAGGCGCTCGTGGGGGGCGCGCAAGCGTCCTCCACGGACGTTCGTCGATCACAGGTTCATGTTCAGGATTTTTGTCAAAGACGCGGATGGTCCATGGTCACGCTCATGCTCGAACGCGGTGAAAAACCAGCGTGGCCGGAAAATCTATCCGAACGGGGCTGGAACTGAGGCTGCCCTGCCACACGATGTGATCCCAAGGGCCGCATGGCGGTCAGCATGCCCGAGCGATGATTTCGGATTGGATCGTGCTTGCGGTGTACAGCGAGACATCCAGCGGCAGATTCCCAAAAGCAAGCTGACAAAGCAGGTAGTTGGCACCTGCCTCCTCCATCTGGTTAAGAAGGTCCTGTCGCACGGAAGATGGCGTTCCGACGACGCACAACTCACTCTCAAGTGCCGCATCGAAGGTCAGCGGCAGGTTAGGTGGTGTGGGAATGGCATTGAGCTCATAAAGAAATTTAAAGCTCTCCAGCCATCGTTGGTAAGCCGTTGCCGCCAAGGAGTAGGCGTCTTGGTGGTCGCGCGCAATCACAACCATGCGGAGCAACCCAAGGAATGGCTCCCGATCGCTCGCCTCAGCGCTGTGCGTTCGATGGGCTCGGAAGGCGTCCGTGACTGTTCGCACGATTGAGGAGGGACCTACACATGCGAGATTGGCGCCGTTCGCGGCCGCCCAAGCCGCCGACTCGGCTCGATTGCTGGCGATCCATGTCGGCGGATTGGGACGCTGATGAGGCCTCAGCGTCACAGGGATGCCGCTGAGTTCAAAATGCTGCCCCTGATAGGACAGTGAATGCTGTTTCATCGCGCTCGCAAGGATTTCGCTGGCTTCGTCATAGCGGCTCGGCGCGACGTCGGCGCCAATACCGAAATAGCCCAACTCGATCGGCACCGAGCCTCGTCCGATGCCGAGCTCGAGCCGGCCGCCGCTCAATTGGTCCAACATACAGACTTCTTCAAACGCGCGTAATGGATGATAAAGATTGAGCAGCATGACCAGAGGACCAAGACGAAGGCGCCGCGTGCGCTGCGCGACACTTGACAGGAACAGATTCGGCGACGGACCTCTGCCGTGTGGGGTGCAGTGGTGCTCTGCCAGGTGATACGCGTAGAAACCAAGAGAGTCGCACTTCTCCGCCAATGTGAGACGGTCCGCGTATTGCTGAGCTGCGTCGCGGCCGTCGTCATCCAGATGGTCGAAGATGCCGCAGGTCAACTTTGAAGGAATGCCGTTGTTCATTCGAATTGTCTCCGATTGTAGGTTACTGCAGGCCGGCCCGATCCGCGCCGTCGAAGGAGCAGTGTTATCGACGTTCATGCATGCGACGGCTTGTCAGCATTCGTTGCCTCTTTGGCCGGTTGCACGATGCGCAAGCGCGAAGATGATCTCGGCCGCCCGCCGCCGTCACCCGGCGTTGGTTTCTACTTGTCGTCACTGTTTGCCGTTTGGACATCTGCACCCGCTGCATAACGTTCGCGCCTGGTTGCTGGCCGTCTTCAAGTGTGCGGAAATCGCGTGGACCGCGGCGAGAAACGCATCGATCTGGCTTGTTGTCCCGATACTAATGCGAATGCTGTTTTCCAGACCCTTGTCGGCAAAGAAGGCGACAAGGATCTTCTGCTTCTCCAGGGCTGCCTGCCACCATCTGCCGTCTTGTGGTCCCGGCACGCGGGCAAGCACGAAGTTTGCGTGGGACGGCGCCACGCAGAAGCCAAGCTGCGACAATTCGGCGCTAACTCTCTCCCGTTCTTGCTTGATATGCCGATGATTGGCTTCATAAGCGCTGCGATGTGCAAGAATGCTGATGCCAACCGCGTGAGCGATCACATTCATATTGAAGACGTTCTGGATGTTACGGAGTCTGCCAATGAGCTCGGGATGACCGATACCAAAGCCAACGCGAATGCCCGCGGCGGCATAGCTTTTCGAGAGCGTCCGCAGGATGAGAAGATTTGGATAACGGCTAAGGAGACGCAGGCCGTTGTCAGGAGCGAAGTCGACATAAGCCTCGTCCAGAACGATCAGGCGATCGGATTGGGCCAGCAGGCGTTCGATATCGGCGATCGGAATGAAGAGTCCGGTCGGATTATTCGGGTTCGCCAACAGAAGAAACTTGGCAGCTGTTGCAGGCCCGGACAGAAGCTGTTCGATCGGCAAACGCTGAGGAGCTGCGCATTCGACCTCTATCAATTGGGCAGCTTGCAACATGGCGAGCTTGCGGTTGAACGTGAAGCCTGGGGCGACCATTGCGATGCGGTCGCCAGAGACAAGGAAAGCCTTGTAGATCAAGCCGAGAAGTTCAGATGATCCGTTGCCAGCGATCACATGATTCGTCGGGACGCCGTAGGCGTTGGCGGCTGCCTCCCTCAAGCGGAGGTTGTCATGCTCCGGATAGAGATGCTGCCGTTCAAGGGCCGCTAGCGCGCCTTGCATAACAATGGCGGGCATGGGGAAGGGATTCTCGTTCATATCCAGCTTCACGTAGCTTGTGTCTGGAGCCGCCCGGGCAGTTGGCAGAACTTCCAATCCGCGCGCCACCGGGCTGAGGGCGGAAAGCACGCTTCGCAGTTTATCGTCCGACATGGTGTGTTCTCCCTATGAATAGCCAAGTGCCGGCGCAGCGTATGCGGGTCGATTGAGCTGATGAGACGTTGCAGGAGATTGATGATTGTTATTCGCGGACGACGCTGCAGGTAACCAAAGCCTCGCAGCGAGGGGAGGTCGAACCAGGAGTCCTCGACGCGAAATGACCGATACCAGACAGACTGTGACGAGCTCGACTTGTCGGCGCGAAGCAAATCATGACTCGTTCCGCGAGGAAGCGCTTCCGCGCCTAATCAGCTTTGGCGTCAGTGTTCCGGGCGCGAATTCGTCGTTCGGCACATTGGCATCAGACAAGTCCGATAGCACGACAGCGAGCACAACGAACGCGATGATGATCGCGAACGCCACGACAATCGCGAGGATCGCAACGCCTAGGTCGAGAGGATGTCTCGTCATGCGATGGCCTTGCTCAATATCCAGGCGCTATTCGGATCGGGACGATCAGTTCTGCTCGGCGGCTTCGATGGCGTTATCGTGCCAGCGATAGACGACGAAGCCTGGAGACGCGTTGTCTCCATTGGGATCGAATCGGACCGGGCCGATCACCGTATCGATCGGCTGCGAACGAAGCGCAGCGGCCACCCGTGTCGCGTTGAAGGATCCGGACCGTTTCACCGCTTCGGCCCATGCTTGGACGGCTGCGTAGGCGTAAAGCGTGTAGCCTTCGACGGATGAATTCGAAGCTTTGAGCCTTGCCACGACGTCGGCTGCGCTCGCGTTCTTGGCGGGATCTGGCATGAAGGTGAACAAGGTACCGTTCCCAGCACTGCCCGTGATGGCCCAGAATTCAGAGGTCATCAGTGGATCGTTCCCCACCACCGTCAGGCCGGTACCAGCTTGTGCCGCCTGTCGCACAATCAGCCCGATTTCAGTGTGATAGCCGCCGATATAGGCAATCTGGATCCCGTCCTTTTTCAGTCTCGAGACGAGTGCCATGTAGTCCTTTTCGCCGGCCACATAGCTTTGCCGCACGACACTTGCGCTGCCGTCGCGAAGCCTTGCCTCGACAATATCGGCTATGCCCTTGCCAGCTGTACTCTTGTCGTCAAGGACAGCGATCGCCTTGTTCGGATAGTGCCGCAGGATGTATTCGGCTGCCACGATGCCTTGGTGGTCGTCGCGGCCGCAAATGCGAAAGACGGTCTTAAGTCCGCGCTCTGTCAGCCGCGGATGGGTGGATCCAGGCGAAATCTGAATAATTCCCGCCTCGGCGTAAACATCGGAGGCTGGAATCGACGAGGACGAGCAGAAGTGGCCGACGACCAGCCGGACCCGATCGATGGTCAGCTTGTTTGCAACCGCGACGGCCTGTTTGTGGTCGCACGCATCATCGACGACACTCAATACGATCCTGGTGTCGGCAAGCAGGCCCGATGCGTTTAGCGCATCGACGGCCGCAGTGGCACCATCGCGCATCTGCTTACCGAATGCAGCGCTGCTTCCACTCATTGGACCAGCTACCGCAATGGAGACATCGGCGGCAGACGCTGCGGAAGCCAGGGCACAACACAGGATGGCTGCGCTTGCAGCGCAACGGATATGCCAACTCGACATTGTGGAGCTCCCGATGTTTGCCTTGTGCTGTCAGCCTGGTCGCTCCGATCATGGGCTGGTCGGTGCGATGGGCCAGGGTTATCCCCGATCGTTCGTCGAAGACCGTGGGACCCGGGTTAGACCGTACAATTTGACGCTAGGTGCGTTTCAAGCCCCTTATCGGGAGCGCGATCAATAAGTCAAAAATTCGTCGGCTGATGAAGCTACAGTAGAAAGAGATATGCGATAGCTCGCTCACCCCCCCCCGGAGGTCAGTGACATCAGCATCAGGAGGCAGGTCGGCAGTCTCGTATGATCAGGCGGCGCCGCTCAGTACGGCTGATCCTCCAGGGCGGCGAGTGCGAGATCGAGATACTGCATGAGATTGGGATCCCAACCAGCAAGGCTCTGAGGCGCACTCAATCGCGCGAGCACTTTCAGGATTTTTGGGACGGTCGAATCGGCTCCTGCGATTTCGCCGATCAACTGGCGTGCCTCAAGAGCCACCGATCTTGTCCGCTCGCTGCATGGATGCTCGTCGCGATCCACACAGTCACGCAGTTCATCGCGGATTCGTCGCCACCGCTCCTCGCGATCCGCAGCCAGGGTGCACGTGCATGGTCGTGGCTCGGTGCGTTTCTCCACCCGCGCCATAGCATCCAGCGTGGCGGGCAGCTCATCTACACTGACGCGAACTTCGCCATCGGTTGTCATATTGCGTAAGCGGTCTCGCAACAGAGTCGCACGAGCAACTTGCAGCTCGATACGCTCCAGATGCTTGCGCAACAAGTCAGTAAGCGAGGTGCGTCCCTCCATTGCTCTGCGGATCTCCTGAAGGGAGAAGCCAAGCTCGCGCAGCGCTCGAATCTGATGGACACGTTGCATGCTTTCGCGATCATACATGCGATGACCGCCATCCGTGCGCCCCGAGGCGGCAAGGAGTCCGGTATGCTCATAGTGATGCAGCGTGCGTACCGTTACTCCGGTAGCATCTGCAAGTTCGCCAATGCGCCATCGACGCCTTCGTTGTGTAGCTTTGGTCATGTTCTTTCGATTTCAAAGCCTACAACCTGACGTCACGTGAGATTCAAGCTATTTCAATGACCTAGCTGAATCTTCTTCCATTCCGGCGCAAGCAAGGGGACGATCTTAGGGTGCCGCTCGATCAAGCGGCAGGGGAAATAGCGTCCATCAAGCTGATCAGGGACGCCAAGCCAGCTTCGCTCGTCGCTGCTCGCTCCAGAATGAGCTTTGCGATTGCCGTTCGGTTTTCAGGAGTGCGCATCGAGGCGGGCAGCGCAGTGACGGCTTTGTCAAACATCGTTCCCAGGACTGATAGATCCTCGGGATCGAAGATACCATTGTGCTGCTGCAACGTCGGGCTCCCTATTTGTCATTGTGCGAGGCGCGCGCCCATGGCCAAGACGTTTGGCTGCGGTAGGGCCAAAAGGAGACGGGCTGGCGGCGTGCAGCGGCGATGATGCGGTATGCCCTCAAGTGATGCCGTCGAGCAACACAATCGTGCATCGCTTTGTCTTGATGTCTCGCGAGCGATTGAGCGAGCCGTTCTTCGCACAATCTATGAGCTGACGACATTGGAGTGGCCGAGCAAAGCGAGAATAGCACTATATTGCTGCCGTCGGATGTTGGGCTCTGTTTCCTGAGCAGACTCTATTGCCGGCTGAGCGCCGTTGCTCGGGCGGGCGGCTCGATAGCAATTTGCGACGGGCTGCACAATAGGGTGGTGCAAGTGGTCAGTCTGAAAGCTGTCGCGCGCGAGACGACAATAGCAATCGGCAGAGTCCAAATGTCAGGCGGTTGAGGTGGCCAAATCCGGCATCCGATTCACGGGTGTGGCGCGCTTTATGGAATTGCGCTCACGATGAATGGGAGTCCGCCCTCACGAAGTATCCGGACGGGCGCTGATTGGTGGGAAGAATGGCTGAAGCGAGGTGCCGACTGGACTTCGAGCGTTTAGATGCTCGCGCGACGTCACGAGGAGGGGACATGCATGACGCTTCCTGTAACAGTATGTCTCGCATCCATATGCTTGCTGGATCACTATTGTGAAGAGCAGGCCACTGGACGGCTTCAGTGAATGCGGGAAGCGAGAACGGAAGTGTCACAATGCGCAGTGGCGTCGTTTTCTCGAAGTGCTTAACCAACCTTAGAGGCATCATTCCGATTCGGTCAGTACCTATCAGCATCGCTGGGATCATGCTGAAGCTTTGCACGACGAGGTCGACGCGGCGCTTGAGCCCATGTCTAAGCAAAAAATATTCTTCGATCGAGGGCTTTCGCGTCAGATCGCATCCAACGGCGACCTGCCCGATAGACATATATCTTTCGAGTGTAAGCCGACGCGATAGCCGCTTGTTCGTGTGACAGCCGACGCAGACGAGCCGTTCCTCGAATAGCGCTGCTTTAGGATGCCCGTTTGACATGAATGAATCCGGAAAAATCAGAAAGTCGACTTCCCCACGCCGGAGCAGCTGATCGTGGTCGTCGGCGACCGGCAGCAGTTCGAAGCTGACCGTGGGCGCTTCCTGCGCAACACGTTCCACGATCCGACGAAAAAACACCAGCGTGACGAAATCGGAAAGGCTGATCCTGAACCGGCGCTCCGATTGGGCTGGATTGAACGCCTCCCGCGAAATCACAGAAAGCTGGATGTGCAGCAAGGCCTCGCGAACGGGACCAGCAAGCGCTTCCGCTCGCGGTGTTGGGACAAGTGTTCGGCCGCTCATCGCAAACAAGTCATCGCGGAAATAGGCGCGCAGCCGGGCGACGGCAGCACTCATGGCCGGCTGACTGAGATTGATTCGGCGCGCTGCCGCGGTCAGGTTGCGCTCGGTCATCAGGGAATCGAGGGCGACGAGAAGATTCAGGTCAAGGCCCTTGAAACGCATATCTTTTCACCCCGCTGAAAGCGTTTGCGTTGCACTCCTTGAGCCGCAACGGTTAGGTCTGGAACGATCGTGCTAACCGTCCAGGAGGTCTCGATCTGGCGGCGCGATCGTGAGAAACAGCTCGCGTGTTTGGGCCAACAGGCTGATCGACCCGAGGTGGAGCGGGCGAGGAGCGTGTAACTCGGCGGTTTCGGACCTGATCGTTGCCGCACTCCGGCAACAACATCCCTCAGCGTGAAGACCATTCTAGGTAGAACGCTGGTGTTCACGCCGACAATGTCGCAAGTGCGCTATCGACATCCGTGTGACGGAGCGTTGCTCACGATTGCCAGCCTACAACCTGACGCAGTGTAAGGTTCAAGCGTTTTCGTTCCACTGCTGTTGTTATGATCCGTAAAGTGGAGCGTTCCTAGGTCTCTGCCGCCTTCGGCGAAGGCGCACGGTCGAATCCAGAGCATCACCATCGTGCAAGAGCCGATCGTGGTGCTTGCTTGGCAAGGTCTGGCAGCATCGGCAGGCGGGAGGCGCCCGCCAAAACCGGCTTGAGATCTGGATGAGTGGGACGTCGGCACCGGAAAGCTCGGCGGGCACGTTGGGTCCGCGCCGCGGCTATCGTCCGATCGAAGCCGGCCCTGCCAAGATGCCGTGAACGCGGTCCTGCTGAAACGTCGCAGGTCAGCGACCGAAGGGCCTTCGAATGCTCTCAGGCGCAAATCAGTATCCCCGCCCGCAACGGCTTGCGAAGGTTCGCGATCAACCTAGCAGCGTCTGCGACGTGGTGGCGTCTCGGGTGGCAAGGTCATGCTTGACGCTTCCTGCAGCAATATCCGCCGCATCCAGATGCTGGCCGGATCGGTATTGTGGGTGGCAGGCCATTGGATGGCTTCGGTGAAGGCGGGAAGGGCCAGCGGTGGTTCGACGATCCGTAGGGGCACCAGTTTTTCAAAGTGCCGAGCCAATCTTAAAGGCATTGTTCCGATCCGAGTGGTGTCCAATACGACCGGGGGGATGAGGCTGAAGCCCTGCACGACGACCTCGATTCGTCTCTTGAGGCCGTGCTCAAGCAAATACCACTCCTCGATATTGGGCCTCAGGGCTCTGCCGAACTTGGCCGCGACATGTCCCATCGACATGTATCTCTCGGCCGTGAACTTGCGTGCGAGCTGCTTATTTGTACGGCAGCCGACGCATACCAGTGTTTCCTCAAACAGACTGGCCTTGGGGTGCGCGCTCGACATGAACAATTCGGGCACGACAAGGAAATCGACTTCGCCACGTCTGAGAAGCTCGCCGGGTTCATCTGAGAACGGAAGCAACTCGAAGCGGACAGCGGGAGCCTCCCGAGCGACGCGGTCTATGATCTTTCGGAAGAATACGATCGTCATGAAATCGGAGAGGATAATCCGGAAGCGCCGGCTCGATTGAGCCGGGTCGAACGCGTCCCGCGAAATGATGGACAGCTGGATGTGCAGCAAGGTCTCCCGAATTGGAGCAGCGAGCCCTTCTGCGCGCGATGTTGGGACAAGTTCGCGACCCCTCATCGTAAATAGTTCGTCGCGGAAGTATGTCCGCAGCCGTGCGATCGCGGCGCTCATGGCCGGTTGACTGAGATTGATCTTGCGTGCCGCTGCAGTGAGATTGCGCTCGGTCATCAGAGCATCGAGCGCAACGAGAAGATTTAGATCAAGGCCCTTGAACCGCATCTTGTGACTCTATCCATCGTATGGATGTGTTCTATCAAAACAATCGATTTTACCCAATCATGCCGAATGTTGGATAGCAAACATCAGTTGGAGAAAGTGAATCAGGCATAGCAAGATGGCTGTCGCTCTTCGCGCCGTGGTTTCCGAAAACAGTTCCAGGGAATGCGCGCAGCGTCAGCCGGGCCACGCTGGGCCGGTCTGTCTTGCTGGACTATGCGAACTGAATTCCGTCAATTTGGTTCGGCGGGCGCTTGGAAAGACCGACAGGCACCTACTTTCGATAAACCTTGGTATGGTTTTTTCATGCCTTTCCATACCGGCGATTTACCCGCGTACACTTGAGGCAACGATCGTCATTGACTTAGGTTCGCGACGACACGGCAGACGCGGATCGCGCGCGCAACTCTCCGTACCACCTGCGAAATGGTTCGCGCGTCCATCGCGTTCAAAGTGTATCGAAAATGCAAATGACACTCATAGATCGGCGGCCTGCGGTGCAGGAGATTGCAACCATCGCCCGTGCCGATAGCTCGTTCGACAGACCGCGAGGCCGTCGAAACGCTTCCGTGCTTTCGGCGTGTGATTGCCGGTCGGGCGGACGTGGTTGGCGGACTGCTCACGTCACCGAGGCCGCTTTCGAGCCGCTGTCGAAGGAGAGCACGCCATGAATATTGCTGTTTCAGGCTCGACGGAAGGTGTTCCCATGCGCTCTCAAGTGCAGTGGATCGTGCGCTGGGAAAACGAGCTCCAGCTCGCCGACCATATCGAGCTGTCCGAATTCTTTCGAAAGAGCTACGGCCCGACGGGCGCGTTCAACGCGCAGCCCTTCGAAGGTGGTCGAAGTTGGGCCGGTGCGCGGCCTGAGCTGCGCATAATCGGCTACG
Source organism: Bradyrhizobium sp. ISRA436 (assembly GCF_029910015.1). Lineage (NCBI taxonomy): Bacteria > Pseudomonadati > Pseudomonadota > Alphaproteobacteria > Hyphomicrobiales > Nitrobacteraceae > Bradyrhizobium > Bradyrhizobium sp. ISRA436. The sequence goes on along the minus strand of NZ_CP094519.1, from coordinate 5,581,368 downwards.
ATAACCGCGGCGTGGCGGCACATCTCGGCTTGTTGCGGCGCTGCATCAAAGTCGACGAAGTCGATCTGCTCGTCGCCGAACTGGGACTCTATGCTGTACGACCGGATCTCGAAGGACTCGGCATCAGCCATTCACTGCGCGTGATGTATCCGGTCCTCCAGCAACTCGATGTCCCATTCGGCTTTGGTACGGTTCGTCCGGCGCTCGAGAAGCATCTCACAAGACTGGTCGGCCGACAAAAGCTCGCGACCCTGACCCCTGGAGTTCGCGTACGGTCGACCCGTCCAGACGTGTATCTCAATGTGCCGCCCACTCGGATCGAAGAGGTCATCCTCGTCGTGTTCCCGATTTCACGCGCGATCAGCGAGTGGCCGACAGGCACCTTCATTGATCGGAACGGGCCCGAGCTGTGAAGCGGCACGATTGCTTGTCCGTGGTGCGAAGCGAGTACCCGGACATTGACGGGAGTCGGAGCGTCTATTTGACGTTTGACGACGGCCCAAATCCGCTCTGCACACCGGCGATCCTCGACGCGCTGGCGGAGCACCAGTGTCCGGCGACGTTCTTTGTGATCGGCGTTCATGCAGCCGATCAGCCTGGGCTCGTCCGACGAATGATTGCCGAAGGGCATGAAGTAGCAAACCACACAATGACGCATCCCGACCTATCCCGATGCGAGCCCGCCGACGTGGAACATGAAATCGTCGCGACAAGCAGGCTCATCAATGCGGCGTGCCCGCAGGCTTCGGTCCGGCACGTGCGCGCGCCGTATGGCCGATGGACCGACGAGGTTCTCGCTCTGTCAGCTCAGAGCGGGCTTGCGGCCCTCCATTGGTCGGTAGATCCACTGGACTGGTCTCGACCGGGCGTTGATAGCATCGTGAACACGGTACTGGCAGCTGTCCGGCCGGGTGCAGTTGTGCTGCTGCACGACGGATGTCCGCCTGGTGAGTTGGAGCTGGACCATCAAGCTGGTGATCGCGACCAGACCCTCATTGCGCTATCGACTCTGATCCCCGCGCTGCGCACGCGCGGGTTTGCAATCCGTCCGCTTCCTCAACTCCACTGAACAGACTGGCTTCCTATGGATTTGCTCGCCGCAACCAGTACCGTCGCTGTCTCGTCTTATGCGCTGCTCTCGACGGTCTATAAGAGCGTACAGGCGCTCTATGCCACGCCGACAGAGACGCCATCTCCACCGCCCGGACTGCGGCAAACGGCTGCCGGTCTGCCGAGTGTAGATGTCATCGTGCCCTGCTTCAACGAAGACCCGCAAATCCTGTCGGCGTGCCTGCAGTCCATTGCAAATCAGGATTATGCCGGCAAGCTCCAGGTCTTTGTCGTCGATGACGGTTCGGCAAACCGGGATGCGGTTGGGGCCGTCCAGAGGATCTACGCCGATGATCCGAGGTTCAGCTTCATTCTGCTGCGCCAGAACGCCGGAAAGCGCAAAGCGCAGATCGCCGCCATACGCCGCTCATCCGGTGATCTGGTGCTCAACGTCGACTCGGACACTGTCATCGACGCCGACGTGATAACGAAACTCGCATCGAAGATGAGCGATCCTGAGATCGGTGCGTCCATGGGGCAGTTGACTGCCAGCAATCGGAATGACACCTGGCTGACCAGGCTGATTGACATGGAGTACTGGCTGGCCTGCAACGAAGAGCGGGCCGCACAGGCCCGCTTTGGCGCGGTTATGTGCTGCTGCGGCCCATGTGCGATGTATCGCAGGTCGGCGCTCGTTCTGCTGCTCGATCAGTACGAAGCGCAGTTCTTTCGCGGAAAGCCGAGTGATTTCGGTGAGGATCGCCATCTTACGATTCTCATGCTGAAGGCAGGGTTTCGAACCGAATATGTTCCTGACGCTATCGCCGCAACAGTGGTTCCGGACAGGCTTGCGCCGTATCTGCGCCAGCAACTGCGGTGGGCGCGGAGCACCTTCCGCGACACGTGGCTGGCGATGCGCCTGCTGCCCGGTCTCGATAGCTACCTGACGCTGGACGTGATCGGACAGAATCTCGGCCCCCTGCTTCTTGCTGTGTCGTTCCTGACCGCGCTCGCGCAGATCGCTGTCACGGGTACAATGCCATGGTGGACCGTGCTGACGATCGCATCGATGACCATGATTCGATGCAGCGTGGCAGCGTTTCGCGCTCGCGATATTCGATTTCTCGGCTTTTCGCTGCATACGCCGATCAATATCCTTCTCTTGCTTCCCGTGAAAGCGTACGCCCTGTGTACCTTGAGCAACAGCGATTGGCTGTCGCGTAAGGTCACCAGTCTACCGGCTGGCAGTGAAGAACGCCTCGCCGTTCATCAGGCCAACACTCGACGAAAAGCCGCAGCGGGCGCGGGCACTGACGACGCCGTTCGGCGGGCCGATCTTTCGCGCAGGCCGTCAGGCTTGGTGACGAGCGACAACGTTTGCAGCGGCGAGTGACCAAAAGACCGACAACTGGATGGGGTTTCTCGTGACGCAGGGCACAATGTACCACTTGCTGGAGCGTGAGCTCGCGGCCGATGATCCGTGGCGGCTCGACGGTAATCCGTTCGAACACGAGCGTCACGCGCAAATGCTCCGGATGTCGCTTTCCAGAGGTGCAATTGCAAACGCACTCGAGGTCGGCTGTGCAGCCGGAGCGTTCACGGAAAAGCTGGCGCCCAATTGCCAGCGGCTCACAGTGGTCGACGTCATGCCGCGTGCGATCGCGCGTGCGCGTCAACGAATGAGCAGATGGTCGCACATCACGTGGGTCACCGCCAGCATCCAACTGTTTTCACCCCCGGAGCAGTTCGATCTGATCGTGGTGGCGGAGGTTCTGTATTACCTCGAAGACATACCACAGATGCGCGAGGCCATCGCGAAGCTGGTGAAGATGCTGGCGCCGGATGGACGTCTGGTGTTTGGGTCCGCGCGTGATGCCACGTGCCGGCGCTGGGGGCACGCGGCCGGTGCCGAGACGGTCATTGACATTTTCAAGGAGACCTTGATCGAGGTCGAACGTCTGCACTGCCAGGGGGATCTGATCGACGAAGGCTGCCTGCTGGTCCAGTTCCGCAGTCCGATCCAATCTTCAGACCAATCGAATCGCCGCGACTAGGCAAGGGGGACGTATGCGTATCTGTGGTATCAAACTAACCCATGACGGGGCGATTGCTGTTGTCGACGACGGGCGGCTTGTCTTCTGCACCGAGCAGGAGAAGCGGAGCAACAATCCTCGCTACCAGCTCATCGACAACCTCGATGCAGTCGTGACTGCCCTCACCGAGCATGGTCTCGATCCGCGGGATATTGATCAGTTTGTCATCGACGGCTGGGACGGGGAAGTCGAGTCCAAATTCCAGGTTCTCAGCGGGGCGGTACCCATCACGCTCAAAGGGGGGCCCTATGTCGAGCGCCATGGCGAGGGACTGCTCGATTCGGTGGACGGCTTTGGCCTGATCCTGGCCAATAAGGTCTTTCCATATAAGAGCTATCCGCATGTCACGGGCCATGTCGCCTCCGCATACTGTACGAGCCCATTTGCCAAAGCCGGGCGACCCGCGTTCTGCCTGGTCTGGGACGGCTGCATCTTTCCGCGCCTTTACTATGTTGAACGCCGCGGCGCGCGCCTCATTGACTGCCTGCTTCCCATGATCGGTCACGCCTATGCTGTCGCAGGCCATCATTTCGGACCTTACAAGCAGGCGAACCGCAGCAATTGGGATTTAGGCGTCGCCGGCAAACTGATGGCTTACATCGCTCTCGGAGCCGTTGATGAAACCATCGTGGCGGTGTTTCAGGAGCTCTACGAAAAACGCTTTGCATCCGATACGGACGAAGCTCGTCGTTATCGTGCCGATATCAACAACGCGGAGTCCTCGCTTGCGGCTCTGCACGACTTCTTCGACGCATGTGCGCTGCGATTGGGCGAGAAGCGGCCGGAAGATGTACTTGCATCATTCCATGAGTTCCTCGAACGCCTGCTCGTGCGGGAAATTGCGCTTGTCTTGCTGCGGCACTCATCACTTCCGGGCGCACGAAATCTCTGCGTCGCCGGTGGATGCGGCCTCAATATCAAATGGAACAGTGCGCTACGCGCGACCGGTCTGTTCGACGATGTCTGGGTGCCGCCGTTTCCGAATGATAGCGGCTCGGCAATTGGGGCTGCTTGCGCTGCAATGGCGGCGCAGAATGGCTACGTTCCGCTCGAATGGTCAGTCTACAGTGGTCCGGCCCTGCAGGCCGGTGAGGTCGCCCCGGAATGGGAGGCCACGCCCTGCGGCATGCAGGAGCTTGCAGCCATTCTCGCCAGCAACAAGCCCGTGATCTTCCTTACCGGACGCGCCGAGCTCGGACCGCGGGCTTTGGGTGGCAGAAGCATCCTTGCAGCCGCAACGTCTCCCGAGATGAAGGATCACCTCAACGACATCAAGCGTCGCGAACACTTCCGACCGGTCGCCCCGATTTGCCTTGAGGACCGGGCACCGGAGATCTTCGATCCTGGAACGCCAGATCCGTACATGCTCTTCGATCATCAGACGCGAGCGGAATGGCGCCATAAGGTCCCCGCTATAGTCCATCTGGACGGATCTGCGCGATTGCAGACCGTTCCCAGGACATCGCAACACAAAGTCGCCGAGCTCCTTGTCGAGTACGAGCGCCTCACAGGCCTTCCTTTGCTTTGCAACACCAGCGCCAATCACCACGGACGCGGCTTTTTCCCAGACGCTGCCGCGGCCTGCCAATGGGGTCGCGTTGAACACATATGGTGCGACGGCCTGCTCTGGACCAAAGCGGTTGTCAGGAATCCGTTGTCGCCTGAACCGCTTCTTTCAGCCTAAGGTAAACATGTCGAGCGTAGCAATCGACCTTGCCGGCGTTAGAAAGTCATTCGACGACAGGATCGTTGTCAACGATCTGTCGTTCAGCGTGGCACGAGGGGAATGCTTCGGTCTGCTCGGGCCGAACGGCGCCGGCAAGAGCACGATTGCGCGGATGGTCATGGGGATGATGGCGCCCGATGCGGGAAAGATTACAGTCCTCAACGAACCTGTGCCGGCCCGCGCTCGGGTGGCACGCCTGCGTATCGGCGTGGTGCCGCAGTTCGACAACCTTGAACTCGAGTTTACGGTACGAGAAAATCTGCTGGTCTTCGGTCGCTACTTCGGCATGAGTTCACGTCAGGTCGAGGCGGCCGTGCCGGAACTGCTCGATTTCGCCCGCCTCCAGAGCAAGGCCGACGCGCGCGTCGCCCAATTGTCGGGCGGGATGAAACGGCGGCTGACGCTGGCGCGTGCGCTGATCAACGATCCGCACCTGCTGGTCATGGATGAACCAACCACCGGTCTCGATCCGCACGCGCGCCATCTGATTTGGGAACGTCTTCGAGTGCTGGTGGCACGCGGTATGACGATTCTCCTGACCACCCACTTCATGGAGGAAGCCGAGCGGTTATGCGATCGGCTGTGCGTGCTAGAAAATGGAGTCAAGCTCGTCGAGGGCAAACCCCGCTCGTTGATTGATGAGCAGATCGGGTGCGACGTGATCGAAATCTACGGCGGCGACCCACACGACCTGCGTGCGCTGATTGAACCGTATGTGCGGCACGTCGAAGCGAGCGGCGAGACGCTGTTTTGCTATGCGTCAGATCCAGGTCAGGTTCGCAGCAGACTGCAAGGTCGGGCGGGGCTTCGCCTTCTGCAGCGCCCGCCAAATCTCGAGGACGTCTTCTTGCGATTGACTGGGCGCGAGATGGAGAAATGAGGATGGTTCAAGGTTATGCGGCGACCTTGCCCGCTAACGCATATAACTGGATCGCGGTATGGCGACGCAACTTTCTGGCATGGAGGAAAGTTGCGATCGCATCCGTTCTCGGCAATCTCGCCGATCCCCTCACCAATCTGTTTGGTCTGGGCTTCGGCCTCGGCATCATCGTTGGTCGTGTCGAGGGTACCTCATACATCGCATTTCTAGCGGCCGGAATGGTCGCGACCAGCGCGATGACGTCGGCGACCTTCGAAACAATGTATGCGGCGTTCGCCCGCATGGACGCAAAGCGCACCTGGGAAGCGATCCTGTCCACGCAGCTTACGCTCGGCGACATTGTTCTGGGCGAATTGGCGTGGGCGGCGAGCAAGTCCGTCCTGGCGGGGACGGCAATCGGAATTGTCGCGGTCATGCTGGGCTATGCGCCGTGGCGCTCCGTTTTCTACGCAATGCCTGCAATTGCCTTGACCGGCGTCGTATTCGCGAGCCTAGCCATGGTCGTGATATCTCTCGCGCCCAGCTATGACTACTTCGTGTTTTACCAGACGCTCTTCATCACGCCCATGGTATTCCTGTGCGGGGCAGTCTTTCCCGCCAGCGAACTGCCGGGCGCATTACAACGCCTGGCGAGCTTATTGCCGCTGGCGCATTCGGTCGACCTCATCCGCCCGGTGATGCTTGGGCGGGCCGATGGTGGCATTGCCCTGCACATCGCAGCGCTGTGCGTATACGCGATATTGCCGTTCCTGGTTTCGACAGCACTGTTCCGTCGGCGCCTGATGCGTTGACCTCACGTGAGGCTGAAGGAAGAGGTTACAAAGGATGCGGCCTGCGGTTGGGGTCGCGGCACCTCGGAACGCCGCAGCATGACACGTCGGGCGCACACCTGTCTTCGGACGGACAATGCCAGTCAGTGCCAGGTCGCAGCCCAGGGCATGCCGTCTCGGCGCCACGAAGCAAGAGAGGCGCGATTGATTGATCGCAAGTCGCCAAGTCGGGCGAGACTTGTGAGGAGCTCGGTTGGGATGTTTGTCGCGCGGGTTTCAGGAGGACTTCGAGGGGACAGCCCAATTTATTGTGGGATAGGCAAATCCCGCTTCCGCGACGCCTTCTCTTATCCAACCCATATCCCGGAACGAGGCAAAGCAAATGCTCGCTGGTAACTCGACGAACGATCGCTTCGTTGTTTCTCGACGACGCACAGGGTTCGGTGATTGCCTATGGTCCCTGGCCGCAGCGTGGCGGTATGCGCGGCGAACCGGGCGCACGCTTGCCATTGATTGGCGGGGCTCCTGCTATCTCGATCAACCATTCACCAATGCATTTCCAGTGTTTTTTGAGCCGGTTCAGGAGATCGCCGGTGTGCCGGTCATTTGCGATGATCGGATCAATCAGCTTGCATTTCCGGGCCCCTTCTTTCCGCAGTGGTGGAATAAGCCACCGATCGAGTGCGTTTATCGGCCAGATGAGCAGATTTTCCGAGAGCGCGACGAACTGGACAAGCTGTTCCAAAGCGAAGAGGACACCGACGCCAATACGGTAGTGTGTGACGCCTGCCTCATGTGGCGTTGCGATTCTGACGCCGAGCGGCAGATATTCCGGAGTGTCAAACCGCGATCGGAAGTGCAGACCCGGATTGACGCGATCTACCGCGAGCACTTTGAGGGGCGCAGCATCATCGGAGTTCACGTCCGTCACGGCAACGGCGAAGACATTATGGGACATACGCCCTACTGGGCGGACCCGACACTCGCTTTGCGCCAAGTCTGTGCGGCGATTGATAAAGCCAAGGCGATGCCTCACCCAAGACCCGTACGGGTGTTCGTGTGCACGGACAGTGAGCTCGTCCTTGAGAAGATAACAGGTATATTTCCTGATGTTTTCACGACCCCAAAGCGGTTCCAGGCGCCTCATGCCGGACCCTTGCATAGTGCAACACTCGGAGCAGACGGCGGCTTTTCGGCCCTCATCGAGATGTATCTCCTGGCGAGGTGCGAAACTGTGGTTCGGTTTCCGCCGACCAGCGCGTTCACCCGCTATGCCAGCCTGTTCGTCCCGCGTGTGATCGAGTTCGATCTAAATGACCCGAGCCGCTTGATCGTGATTGAACAGCCGGCGGCGGAGTGTGCCGATTGATGGCGATTACAGCTGTGCATTTGTGAGCTCGGCAGCATCCGCGTCAGTCGCCCCGGCGATCCTCCATTGCGAGAATCTGTCCCTTCACAATAGATGACGCTGGGTGCAAGTGTGATTTTTGGCGGGGCGGTAGCTTGAAAGGCGACGGCCTCATCAAGCTGACGGAGTGCGAACAAATGGTCTTGCTTATGCATGGCGCGCGGCCAACGCGTGCGTACCAAGCGAGGCCGGAAAGACCAATCGCGACCCGGCCGATCTGACGGGTCTCCATCACGAAATCTTACGCATCGCGTCCGACGCCGGCATCCAAGAGCCTCAAGCCGGAGCGTCAACGTATCAATGGCCGGTTTCCGACGCCAAATCGGGGAGCGACGCTGTGCGTGCAACGGTCGTGCACACTCGTATGAACCGACGCGCAGTGTAGAGTTGTTGCGGGCGGATCAGCTTTACGACGTCTCCCTCGTTTCGTGGTGTTAGCGGCAGACCAAACTTTGCAATGTCATATCGATGCAAAGCGCAGTCGTAGGCAAACCTGACGTAGAAGCATGTCGCGTCAGATTTGTGCTTGCGATCGTGCGCGGTTGGAAGCTGCGGCGACGCGCCTTCTTGACGCAGCACTCCGATCCGGCCAGAAGTAGCTCGTCTGCGCTCTCACAACCAGCTTGCGGATGCGATCGGGCGAGGCCAACTCTATCGGGTCAATGAGCGTGGGCCGGCAGCCTGTCGGGCACGCGCGAATTATAGATGAGTTCGATAGCGCGCGACGGGCAAGATGTGTCGGTTAACGTCGGATGGATCACATGGCGCGCGCCGCCATGCTCAAGGGGAGGGCGCGTGCCCTACGGTTTGTCATTGTCAGAATGCAAACGCGCAATGTCTGGAACAGAACAGGCTGTGCGCGAACGCGACATTGGGCTGCAAAACCGACGCGGACATCGTCTGCCTTGCCGTGGCCCAAATCCTGCAATGCATTCGGGAGCAGGCTGAAGGATGGGGAGGCGTGCTTGAATCTCAATTTCGCAAATGCCGATCCGGCAGCCACCGCGCCTTTGGTGAGGGGCGTGGCTTGCCCGTTTCATGCCGATCAAGCGCGCGTCCGACCGGGAGAACAGAAAACGCTGTTGCTGACAGGGGCATCGCGTGGCATTGGCCATGCGACCGCCAAGCTGTTTTCGGACGCGGGTTGGCGTATCATTTCCTGCGCGCGCCAACCGTTTGATGGCAGCCGCTGCCCATGGGAATCAGGGACTGACGATCATGTTCAGGCCGACCTCAGCGACCATCGGATGCTCCCGCGCGCCATCGCCGAGGTCAAGGAGCGACTTGCAGGGACGCCGTTGAATGCGTTGATCAACAACGCCGGCATGTCACCGAAGACACCAGATGGCACCCGCTTGACATCATTGGCGACGTCTATCGAGACCTGGATGCAGGTGTTTCATCTCAATCTGGTGGCGCCGATCCTGCTCGTACAGGGTTTGTTTGACGAGCTGAAATCAGCGTCAGGTTCGGTCGTCAACGTGACCTCGATCGCCGGCTCACGGGTGCATCCGTTTGCGGGCAGCGCCTATGCGACGTCGAAGGCTGCGCTTGCAAGTCTCACGCGCGAAATGGCGCACGATTATGCGCCACACGGCATTCGCGTGAACGCGATCGCTCCTGGCGAAATCAGGACCGAGATGTTATCGCCGGACACGGAAGCCCAGCTTGTGCCAAACATCCCGCTACGTCGGATAGGCACGCCCGAAGAAGTCGCCAAGGTCATCTTCTTCCTATGCTCAGATGCGGCAAGCTATGTCACGGGTACCGAGGTGCCGATCAATGGCGGCCAGCATCTGTAGCCGGCAGGATCCGGCAATTCATAACTTGATTTGAGCAGATCAATGGATCTCGCGTTCTCCGCCGATAACGTGCAGCGATCCACGAACATGAAGATGGCGGATCAACGCTTTGTGAAGTTGCTGTCGCACCATGAAAGGATGTCATCTATCTATGTCATCTGGTCAAACTGGGCGCTAGATTGAGCATGACATGCAACACGAAGCTCGCATACCCGAACAAGATGCCAGGCAGGATGATCATAACAACGGAGACCTTCGCATGCTGCATATGGCTTGCGCGCGCGAAAGATCACAGTCAGAGACAGACCGCGAGATCTGTGTTGAGCCGCGGCGCGAGAGCGCGCTGAGCGGCATCTTTGAAATATCGAAGGTGCTCGCCGCTCCGTGCCGGCTCGAAGTCACGTTGACCAATGTCGTGGATCTGCTGCAATCGTTTGTGCAGATGCGACACGGCATCGTCTCGCTGTTCGACGATGATGGCATGCCGGATATCACGGTCGGAGCCGGCTGGAGCGAAGGCAGTGATGAGCGTTATCGGATGCGTCTGCCACAGAAGGCGATCGATCAAATTATGGCGACGGACAGGCCGCTCGTCGCTCAAAATGTGGCTGCTGAGCCGGCCTTCACTGCCGCGGACCTGGAGGTGCTTGGGGCGTCCGACAATCAGCCGGTCTCCTTCATCGGTGTGCCCATTCGCATCGACGAAAAAGTCGTCGGGACCCTGACCATCGACCGCATTCTCGACGACAGGTCGGACGTTTTGCTCGATTACGACGTGCGTCTGCTGACCATGATCGCCAATCTGGTCGGGCAGACAGTGAAGCTGCATCGCCTGTTCGCCTGTGACCGCGAGCGACTGATGACGGAAAAGGACCGGCTGCAGAAGCAACTGTTCGAGCTTAAGCCGCCTGCGCGGGAACGTAAGAAGGTTCATGTTCAGGGCATCATTGGCGACAGCCCGGCTCTGCGAGGCCTGCTGGAGAAGATTGCCGTGGTTGCCAAGTCTAACAGCACGGTTCTGCTGCGCGGCGAATCCGGAACGGGTAAGGAGCTGGTCGCCAAGGCTATTCACGAGCTCTCGCCGCGTGCCAAGCGACCCTTCATCAAGCTGAATTGCGCTGCCCTCCCGGAGGCGGTGCTGGAGTCCGAGTTGTTCGGTCATGAGAAAGGTGCGTTTACCAGCGCGTTCAGTTCGCGCAAGGGACGCTTCGAGCTCGCCGACAAAGGCACTCTGTTCCTTGATGAAATCGGCGAGATCTCGCCCTCGTTTCAGGCAAAGTTACTACGCGTCCTGCAAGAGCAGGAGTTTGAGCGCCTCGGCAGCAATCAGACCATCAAAGTCGACGTTCGCGTGATTGCGGCAACCAATAAGAACCTCGAAGAGGCGGTCGTAAGGAACGAATTCCGCGCCGATCTGTATTATCGGATCAGCGTGGTTCCTCTGCTGCTGCCGGCGCTGCGCGAAAGGCGCAGTGATATTCCGCTGCTCGCCGTTGAGTTTCTCGCCGCTTTCAACAAGGAGAACGGCCGCGCGCTGACGTTCGATACCAGCGCGATTGAGGTGCTGATGAACTGCGGATTTCCTGGCAATGTCCGCGAGCTTGAAAATTGCGTCGAACGCACTGCCACTCTGGCGCCGGGACCTTCAATCGTCAGGAGTGACTTTGCATGCTGCCACGGTCAATGCCTTTCCGCGATGCTGTGGAAGAGCAAGCCGGAAGAGGCGACGCCCCAACCGGGACTTGCTGCGCCAATGTCGGTGAGGCCGGCCACGCGGCCCACTGAAGCGGCTGCGCCGCTCGTACCTGTCAGCGATGATCGGCCTCCGCTGCCTGCTGCCGGCACAGCTCTCGTGGCGGGCGGGAAGACGGCCGATCGCGAGCGCGTCATTGCCGCGATGGAACGGTCGGGCTGGGTGCAGGCAAAGGCAGCACGGCTGCTTGGACTAACGCCGCGGCAGATTGGCTATGCATTGAGGAAATATGGAGTCGAGATCAAGCGCTTCTGAACGCAAGAGCGCGTCGCGACGGCAATCAAGTGAGGCAAGCGGTCGGCACAGAGCAAGGCTCAAGGGTTCGCGCGGACTCCTGCATATGATTAGTCGCAGCGGTGAAGCGCTCGTCAAAGGCTGCCCGTAGGTAGTTAACTGGACGCTGCGAGCGCCGCCAAAGCGGCGCGATCACCAACGGCCCACCACGTCAAACCTGTCGTCCGTTGGGCGCTGCGGCCTTGCTGCCGCTGCCGGACCAGCGTCGGGATTGGCGCCAGCAACACAGATTCCATTTTGAATGGTGCGCCGTAGCTGGCAGGTCAACTCCACATCAAGCAGGCCGAACCTGCTGTCGCACCCACGACGAATGTCGGAGTTCTGTCGTCGCCGGAGCTTGTGCTGGTTATGCTGGAATCTCATAAGTCGCTGTATTAATTGATCTATTCTTGGAGTCTGCAATGGTACGACACTTGCTGTTCCCGTTGGCTGTCGAAGCCTCCGGAGAACAACATGCACACCGTCGTCTGCATCAAGCAGGTCCCCGATTCCGCGCAGATCCGCGTTCACCCAGTCACCAATACGATCATGCGCCAGGGCGTGCCGACCATCATCAACCCGTACGATCTCTTTGCGCTTGAGGCCGCACTGGAGCTGCGCGATCGACTCGGCGGTGAGATCACGGTGCTTACAATGGGGCCGCCGTCGGCGGAGGATTCGTTACGCAAGGCGTTGACCTTTGGCGCCGACCGCGCCGTTCTGCTTACCGATCGCTGTTTCGCCGGCTCCGATACGCTGGCAACGACTTACGCGCTGGCGACTGCGATCCAAAAGATTGGTCAGGAATATGGCGCGCCAGACGTCATATTTACCGGCAAGCAGACCATCGACGGAGATACCGCGCAGGTCGGGCCCGGCATCGCCAAGCGGCTCGGCGCCCTGCAGCTGACCTACGTCGCCAAGATCAGAGATCTGGATTTGACAGCGCGTACGATCGAAGCGGAGCGACGCTCCGAAGGCGGCGTCCAAGTTCTGCAGACCAAACTGCCATGTCTCATTACGATGCTCGAGGCGACCAACCAGATTCGCCGCGGTGCAATGGCCGATGCATTGCGCGCCGCTCGCGCGTCAATCGTGAAATGGAGCGCGCAGGACGCCGGCGTCGAGGACCTCTCCAAATGCGGACTCAAGGGCTCGCCGACCGTCGTCAAGCGTGTGTTCGCTCCCTCTGCGCGCGCTGAAAAGGCGGCGCTGGTGGAGGCCGCCGAGCAGCCGGCGCAAGCGTTGATCGATGCCATTTTCAAGCACCAGCCAAAGCTTGAGACCGATCTTGCGACACTCGTCCGCGATGTCTGATCCGCAGGATCGTTTGGCGATGGGCCACGTTGTCGGAGCAGCGCGTTGTCGGCGAGTGAGCGTACCCTGGTCAAAAGGGGCTGTTCAGTGCGTACAGCGCAGCTCGCGGGTCGCGAATATTCTCGTATCGCATGACGGCTCGCTGAACTGTCTCCCCAGCAGAGCGCGTGTGGTATACCATCACATCACTTCAAGGTGGCGCGATACGTCGGCCCCTGATAATGAGTTCGCTCTGTTTCAGGCCGAGGATGCAGCCGGGTCGAGGCCGACCTCTGCGAGGTGAAACGGAGCGCCTGCCAGCCGAGCCACAGTCAGGTCAGAGGCCCAGCGATACCGATCCACGAATCCCAACTGGAGCAAGTCGATGATCGCGATGATGGTCGTGTCCTCGCGGCGCGGGCGTCAGCGCCAGCAGTGCGCTGATGGCGATCGCGAGCGGGGTCGAGAGTCCATCCGCCAAGACGGCCCCTGACGATTCGCGTCAGGGGCCGTCATGACGGCCAAGCGATTGAGGCTAGCGCGGTGTGGCCTGCAAAGCCCCGGTGGGTCGTTCGGGCCGCGCCGGCTTCGTAACTCTCGAGGGCTTTTTGGTTCCGGGATAGACCGTAAGTGCCGCAATGATGCCGAGCAGGGCCGCGAACATCAGCCAAAAGCCGGGCGAAGCCTTATCGTCAGTTTGATTGATGAGCCAGGTCGAGGCAAATGGCGTAAAGGTGCCAAACAGGGCGGCCGCGAGCGCAAAGGCCAGGGAGAAGCAGGTGGTGCGCACATGCGTCGGTGCGATCTCAACAAGCGCGCCCAACATGGTGCCGCTGTAGATGCCGAAATAGAATGAGAACATCATCGCCACTGCCAGCATCTTGGCGAACGAGGGCGCGCTGACGAGCCAGGACAAGGCAGGATAGGTGGTCGCCAGCGCGAGCCCCGCAATGGTCAGCAGAACCGGCTTGCGGCCGATTCGGTCAGAAATGGCGCCGCCAATCGGATTCCAGATGAAATTGGTGACGGCAACCAAGAGTGTCACCAAGAGAGCGTCCTGGCTGGACAGTTTCAAGACGCTCTTGCCAAATGTAGGCGTGTAAACCGTGACGAAATAGAAGGTCGTCGTGGTCAGGATTGCGATCATCATGCCGAGAATGACCACGCGCCAGTTGGCCAGCGCCGAAGCAAACACCTCGCGGGTCGTGGGATGCTTCTTCATGGCCAGAAATTCCGGCGTTTCCTCCAGCGTCCTTCGCAGGAAGAAGATAAGCGGAATAATGAGGCAGCCGAGAAAGAACGGGATGCGCCAGCCCCAAGCGGCCACCGTTTCGGCCGGAATCGATTCGTTCAGGACGTAGCCTATGATCGCTGCGACGAAGATCGCGACCTGCTGGCTGGACGACTGGAAGGAGGTGTAGAAACCGCGCCGGCCCGGCGTTGCGATTTCCGACAGATAAACCGAAACGCCGCCAACCTCGACGCCGGCAGAAAAGCCCTGCAGCAACCGCCCGACCAGCACGATGATGGGCGCTGCGATGCCGATTGTCGCGTAAGTCGGACAGAAGGCGATAATCACGGTGCCGATTGCCATGATCGAGAGTGTGACGATCAAGCCTTGCCGACGTCCGAGCTTGTCGATATAGGCTCCGAGCACGATCGCGCCAACCGGACGCATCAGGGCGCCGAGCCAGAACACGCCGAAGGTGTTGAGCAGCGAAGCTGTTTCGCTCTCCGAGGGGAAGAACGCCTTCCCAATGGCGCTGGCGTAAAAGCCGAACAGAAAAAAGTCGAACTGCTCGAGGAAATTGCCGCTGGTCGCACGCAAGATCGCGCCGATGCGCGACTTGGCCGTTGCATGCGAATTGGACGCTTGTGACACCGCGAGTTTCCTTCCCATCTGAAATGGCCGGTTGCGGAAGACCCTCTCGCCGGCCGAGCTGTAATTCGGGCCGGGAATTGCCATGATTGGGTATTGCCGACCGGTCGGACAGCGCCTGATCTTTTCGGCATATTTTCGGCGGTTGCCGCGTGGTTACACAGATTATCAAGACCAGTTTTTTTCTGTTACGTCAGGAACCAATCGCGGAGGAAGTGGCAGCTTTGGCCGTTGGTAGGCGCACATCATCGACCGCCCGCGCAAACTTCTCGCAGCTGCGCGATCGTCAAGCTGTTTAGCCGAATCAGGCCTGCCTGAGCAGGTCAAACCTCCAAGGCGATCGTGCATCTTGTGATGGACGGCGTGGATGTGACCGTTCTCGTCGATGACGTAGCTGCACACCAAATATGCAGGTGCAACCCAAGGTTCACGTCATCAATCGGCGATGTCCTCATATCGGCGGTCGAAAATCGAGAAGCCAACGGATGCGTACAACTTCACCGCCTTCGGACTGTCGAACTCGTCGGTCCGAAGCCAAATCCGGCCTGGCTGGCGAGCCCATGCAATTGTAAGGCATTTCGACAGAAAATAACGTCCAAGTCCTTGCCCTTCCAGTTGGGCATCGATGCCGAAGAACAGGAGCTCGACTTCGCGGTCGGATTGTTGGCGGAATTCACATAGACCGCGGGCAACATCGCTGACACGCAGCACGAGCGTCATCAGGTCGTGCGCGCTGATCAGCTGCGCTACCTCGGCCTCGGATGCCTTGGTGCGAAGGTCCCATTGAACGCGATCCCCGACCAGACGGAATAGGCGCAGGTAGTCCTTCACAGCAAGTCGCCGTCCGGTAATCGAGAGCGGCAGCGCTGGCGCTGGAAATCTCATGACCTTCGATGGATCTGTCATCTCAAGATAGGTAACCCACGCCTTCATTGGCTTCGACCGTGTGAGCTGACAACAAGCGGAACCTGGTCGTTCAAGGCAGAAGGCCCATCGTGGCGAACGATCGCAACGACAAGCACCGTCGCCGGAGGTGGGTTTTCTGGACCGCCTTGCTCGTCAACAGTCACCGGCTCGCCAAGCACATGATAGTCCGTTATCGGGAGGCTGGATCGCAATCCGATCTTCAGGTCGGCACCGCGCGAACTGCCGTTATAGGCTGAGACACTGGCCAACTGCGGCACGGCCAAGACCGACGATAGATCATCCCTGATCCGATGCTGACAAAGTCTGATCCGGGAAAACGAGGTGATGTGAAATGGAAGCAGGAGCGTGGTCAGTCCGCCGACGCCTTGGACGACCAGGTTCATCTGACTTGTTCGCTTTCGGGGGAGCGGTCTTTGTGCGGGCCCAAGCGGGCTGCGCGCGTGGTGTCTTTCATCGCGCTCTGGTGGGCTGCGACGGCGTCGGGATCAATTGGGTGGGCGATTCAGTTCGTCTTGCTCTGCGGCTGTGAGCGGCTTTGCGATATTTCTCAGGATCGTGGCGCGGCACCTGGCAAGCATTTCCTTCGTGTACACCCGGCCGAAGTAGTCCAGAAGGAAGGTGCCACGATAAGTCGGATCATTGACGACGCCGCTGATCAGGCGATCGAGAATTGCGCCGGCTTCGCGAACGCGACCGCGATAGCGGGCACGGATAACATTAACAGCGTTCATCGAATGAACCGCCTCGTCGGCGATCAACTCCCTCAGCCAACAAACGAAGCTCTGGTTCTGAAATACGGCATAGAAATCCTTATCCGCAGCGTAAGCGCGGCAAGTACACATTTCATCGAATGCGATCACGACCATCAGTGCGAATTCGTCCTTCAGAAATTCGGTGATGTGACTAAAATCATGCGGTCGAGCGTCCAGTCGCTCCCAAAGATCCCTTTCGGATCCACCAGCGACCAGTTCAATGATGCGGATGAAGCCATTGGTGTGGCGCTCCTCGTCCACCGTCCAGGCATTAAGAAACGCCTCGGCTTCGCTGGTCGCAATCAAGTGGCGATTGGATAGCTCTGCCTGCAGATACCTTGCATCATATTCCGTGTACAGGTCTGGCCACAATTTGTCCCAGCGAGCGCGGACAACTGGTGGTTCGGCGGCGAACATCGCCGGCGTCAATGAATTGAATAACCCTTTCGCATCCCAATTCCGCCGAACCGGCGTGATCATCTGATTGCTCCGAACCGGTGCAGGCGATCTGCCAGACGCTTGTTATCTTGTTGAATGATCGCCGCGCATACTGTGCTACGCACAACATGCTGTCGCCTGTCGATTTGGGTGGGATGCAGCTTCGCATCGATGCTCGGTGAACGCGTCGGGCAGGCTTCCTGGATGAAGCAAGCATGCGCCAGATCGTCGCGAGCAATTTGGCGGGCACGGAACCGGTGCGGGCGTGACAGCGTCACTTCGCAAACCTGACCTACGAAGTCGTGACGTTCGATAGGGTTCAGAACCGCTTGCGAGCCGCTGCGACAGCTGCTGCTGTCCGAATGTGAACGTTCCTGATGTTTGGAATCCGCCAGGATGTTCGCGAACACGACATCAGGCAAGTCGGCCAGTTGCGTGGTCTATGGTTCTTGTAGAGGAGAAGAGTATGCAACTCAGTGGCAAAGGCCTGTCGATCCTGTTGTCCTTGCTTATGGCTGCAGCCGTGAGCCCGATCGCCAAGGCCGATGAACCATCGCCGAAATACGTTGAGGTGCTCAGTGCACTGCAAGCCGGCAAGAATGTGAAGCTGATCCTGGACCTCAGTCGTTGTGCCACCGTCGATGGGGGCAAGCCGGGGCCGGCCACGCAGGGAGGGCTGGTAATCAGTGCCTTCAGGGTGACCAGCCAGAATGGTATTAGCTTTGCCAATGCGCATCAGACCTTGGATAGTTCCGGACGCCCGGTGACGGAGTACATCCGCCACAGCCTCAGCCGCGAAGGCAGGCTCACCGTGCGGGCCGCTAAGCTGGCCGCGGGGGCGACCGAGGTCGTGAACCAGGGCGAATTCGTCTGCGAACTGCCGGACGGCGCCAAGTTTATCTGGTAATTGGAGAAGCACCGCGCACCCGACGGGTGCCGCTCTTCCAGCCTGATCCGCGAAACGTTCGTCGCAGCCATGTCTCGGTGGCCGCGATCGCAGGTACGTCCGGATAGTTTTTTGGCCTTCCTCTCGTGGCGGCTAGCCGCCACGAAGTTGGTTCAGTTTGGCGAGGCCGCACTCGACCAGGTGGTCCTCCGCATAGAGGTGTTTGTCGAGCGAGTATTGGACGGACCGCGCGGAGAGGGAGGTGGCATGAGCGTATGTCGGCTGCTGCGCCGCGGACGTCATCTGTCGCGACATCTGCGATAACTTCGGTTGGGCTCTCTCGAGCGACGAGTTCGCTTGGGGAGCGGCACCTTTTATCGGGATCTGGATCCCCTGTTGTCACTGGGAGGTGCGCGACTAGATTAATCTTGCCGCTTGCTCGCCACCAGGGCCGCTCCTCTAATCGTGCTCGTCGGCTGTGCGAGCTGCATGCCCAACAAATTGCTATTGATTGGCGGCGCCTTACAAGCGGGCGGCGACGGAAATATCCGTCGCTGCCCCATCAAATTGAAGGCAATCCGCCTCAGATCCGTGATGCCGTCAGATTGTCAAAATTGACGGAATTGCGAGGGCGCCGCGACGCTTGTGGCGGTCAGCGAAGGCAAATATCGCGCAATATACGCGCACTCTCGCAACACTGATGTCGTTTGCGGGTTCTTACTTTCCTCTTGCAAACCTGCCTTGTCCCGCGAGGTGCGCCGTATACCTATCCGGTTGATACCCGCACCAAGTCGTGCCACTGTTGTCACTGGAGACGCCGCAATGACCGAATCTGTTCGAAGCGCAGAAATGCTGCGGCTCGCGGCCAAATACGTCTGGTGGACGCCCCCCCGACATCGTCGTGTCCGAAGGAATGTCAAGGCTCGTTGCCAATGTGATGGAGATGGGTACGTGGGAAGATGGCACCGCGCTCATCGAATGCGTCGGAGTTGACGCGTTCAAGGAGGTTCTGAAATCTCCGCCAGCCGGCGTAATCTCCAATCGATCGCTCGCTTTTTGACATTTTCGATTGGGCGAATGTGGAACATCGCCGAGGTCGAGTCGCCGGTTTTCCTGAAACTGGACTTGCTCATCGTGCCACGGCGTCAGCCCGCAGCACCTGCAAGCGTGCCTCAACGAGCTCAGCTTCCGGTTCGGCTATTCTGTCCGTTTCACGGCTTCCGCGCTCTGCTCGGGGTCGCTGGTGAAGCCGGCGCGCCGGCTTACGAAGCGCCTCATTGGGGCGAGGGGCATCCTACATATCGCCAGATGAGTGAAAGAAGCTGATCGGGCTCTTGCTCGTCGTGAGGGCGCAGGCGCTAAATTCACCGTATCTTGTTTCCCCATGAATGGCGTCCCCTGCGCCAGCAAGTGGACTGTGCGTTCATGTGTCCGATTCCTCGGGCTAGTTGGTGATCTGTGAGCAGCGCTTTGAGCACCACGATTTCAACTACCTCTGGTTAGCGGAAGTGGCAAACCGTCGCTTCTTAGCCGTCGCCATTGTTCACTTTCTGACCGCCCATCAATCCTGTCGGATTCAAAACATTTGGCGTGATCGGTTAGTTGCGCACCTTCAACGCATACTCAGTGTCTTACAATGTGAGGACGGGTTGGCACGGCGGTTGCTCTGAGCATGCTACAACGCGGAATGAGGCGAGGGCATGCGGAGGCGCGCCGCTTTCCTTCATCTTAATGCGTCTCACATGCGTGCAACTTTTCGCAAAGCTGCCGATAGGAGAGTAACATTGCTGCCTGCCGCTCGTCCCGATCTGCAAACATGCGGCACACCGATAAGGAGGTCGAACTGACCAAGACGCTGGCCACGAAGCTCAGCCGCAACTCGCTGCAACGCGACAACGTCGTGAGACATGTGGACTTGCATCGCGCGATGCATGGGCCGACCGGGCGATCACAGCCGCAAGCACACATGTCGGACGACGTTCTACTGGTCTCTTTGGCTCACCACGATCTCTTGCCAACCGCCAGAGCTATTGAAAACGAAAGGCACCCATCTTGGTTAGCTCCTGTTTTGTGTCTTTCCCGCTTATCCAGGGAAAGCTCTCGTGCATAGTTGGGGTCGCATGACGTCGTCTCTCGCTTCTCACTCTAAGATGCAGCAACCTTCCGGGCTATCAGCCGGCGATCACCCGGTGCACCAAGCTCGGGCCAGGTTCGGCCCCCATCCGTTCGCTGCGGAGATGTCCAAAGAGCAGCTTGCGACCCTACTGCCTGAATACTTCGCGATGTCACAGGCGTTTCCGTATCTGCAATCGGGATCACAAAGCGATCTCATCTTCGATGCAATGCATCGCAATCGAAGCGTGCCGAAGGACGTTGAATTAACCAGCGTGGTCGCAAATTTCATCTGCTGGGACGAGACGGGAGGCCATGGTCGCGTTCTCAAAGGCGGCAACGCTGCGTTGCCCGATATTCTGGACACAGACAGCTTTCACGCCAATCTCTTTAGAAGAGACGCGTCGCGGCTGCTCGGCCGGCCGATACAGCCTAGTTACAGCTCCACGACGCGCCGGTACCTGCGAGCGCTGTATCATGGCTTGTCATCTACAGACGCCATAGTGCGTTGCGCCTACATGGTCGCGTTTGAGCTGCACGCTGCCGAGATGATCCAGGCGCTGTGGGGCAGTGTGGTTAAAACCTTTGATGTTCGCTCTGACGACCTTGAGTATTTCCGAATCCACGTCGGTGGAGAGGATCCCGCGGAGAAGTACCATGGTGAGATGACAAGCCGCCTTATCAGCGAACTGGTCCCCATCGACGCCTATAGCCGTTTCTCAGATGAGTACGATCGTGCGTACCGCCTCAACTTGGAATGGTGCCGCAACGTCGCTCGATCCGGCTCTCCTGGTGGAGACGATCGGCTCGAGATTGAGCATTACGGTCGCTGCCACTGCGGATCTGTCAAATTTTGCGTCCGTGCGCCGCAGGACGTAGCTGCAGTGAGCTGCAATTGCTCAATCTGCGATATGTCCGGATTTCTGCACCTGCTCGTTCCTGGCGACAAGTTCAGAATCGAGTGCGGCGAAGAATTCCTAACGACATACAAGTTCAACAGCAATATTGCTCATCACACCTTCTGTCGGATTTGCGGCGTAAAGCCATTTTACCGGCCGCGGTCAAATCCTGCAGGATTCAGTGTGAACGTTCGCTGCCTGGATAAGACCACCATCGAAAGCATCACAGTGGATGAGTTCGACGGTGAGAATTGGGAGCAGGCGATCCGCTCATGGCAGATACAGTAGGCTTCCCTAAATTCGAATCGTTGAATGAACCTGAAAGGCGTGCACAATGAACGATAAATCCAGCCTGCTTATAGAAGAAGCTCTCGCGAAATACCGAGGCGAGCTAAGAGATAAAGGTACCGTCCTGGTTAGTCCCGGGGTGCTCTTCACCCAAGACGACCTGGCGGAGATCAATCAGCTGCAGTCAGATATCCCTGAAGAGGTGGTTCTACAGGGAGATGCTGGAGACTCTCACAATCTGTTCGTGAGGCGGCTCCGCACAGATCACCCCGGCCGTCGTCCCAGCAACGTAAATGGGAAATCATCAGCGCGGATCATCGAACTTCTCGAAAGGAAGGACCGTAGTTCCGTGCTTAAGAAGATCTTCGGAGCATCGTCAGAGTACGTCGTCCGGCGATGCCAAATGCATCGCATGCCGCCTGGGTCCTTTGTCGGCATTCATTTGGATGCTGAGAGCGACCCAGACTTTGAGTATTCT
Organism: Bradyrhizobium sp. ISRA436; assembly: GCF_029910015.1. NCBI lineage: Bacteria > Pseudomonadati > Pseudomonadota > Alphaproteobacteria > Hyphomicrobiales > Nitrobacteraceae > Bradyrhizobium > Bradyrhizobium sp. ISRA436. Next base: position 5,559,658 of record NZ_CP094519.1, on the reverse strand, counting down.
GTGATTGTTCAGCTCGCGAAAGACTTCGAGGGTGGTGAGTTCGTCGTATATCCAACCGGGCGCGAGCCCGAAATATTTCGTCCATCGCTAGGTACGGTGGTTATCACCACGTGCAAGTTCCGCCACGAGGTCAAGCCCGTGCATAGCGGGGAACGCCGCTCATTGGTGTACTTTTGTTCGAGGCGCGGCGGTGCAAACCGCCGGATGATCGAAGACGTCGTAGTTGCCGGATAATCCAGGCCAGCTGAGAGGAACGGTCGGATTCGGATCCGGACGAGGACGATTGATGTATGCCGGCAATCTCTGGCATGCTGAATAGGCTCGAGCTGGGCCTTCAAGTCGTGCATGAACGCCGTACCGGTGTGCGAGCCACGGTTGCCCACATGCCAAGAAACGATCAGTTCGGAGTCTGGATCCATCGCGGTCCACGTCCAAACGTCGCCAGCATCGGCCGGGGCTGACTTGGCGAACTTGACATTCCTGGCCTTGGCGTAGCTGAACGACCAGATTTCATCACACTGGACCGGCTTTGAGGGCACGTTGCGCCGGTTGCGTCATACCCCTCGCGGATTTGGACGCGGGTTTGGAGCGACAGCTTGTTCATGCCCCGAGTATTTATGCTTAGCGTCAATGTGAAAATTCATTTACTTGACTTCCCGCAACTCCCTCTCTCCCGGACGGCTCTCCGGACCTGCTAGGTTCCAAATCAGTCCTTCAAGCTCATCAAGGGGCAAATGGAGGCTTTTTGCGATGTCGTTCTTCGTAGTTCTCTCGCTCCATAGCTGTGTAAGCACCTTTCGCCAAATTGCTGACGTTTCTCTTTGAATGCCATTCGGTTCTCCGTCGCGATATCCCCATTTGCCCAAGTCCATGATGATCGACTTGTAACGCCAGTCTGACAGCATGCCTAAGGCATGCAGACGATATGAGAGAGCCATCGCGGAAACGCGCCACCTGGACTTCGCTCCTAAGATCGCCTGCGTGGAGATTGGTCTTTGAACTTGGGCCCGCACATCTCTTGAAGGCATCAAAAATGCGGACGCGAAACCGTTGGCCTCTCGTTCGGCAGCTCTCGTTTCTTTAGGGTCACCGTGCTTGTGCATTACGAGATGGCCAAGCTCGTGAGCCGAGTCAAAAATACTGCTTTCCGCTGTCTTGAAATTGTTCAGGAAAATATACGGCTTATTATCTCGCCAGAATGAGAACGCATTGACTGACGCGGTGTTCTCGGCAAGGGAAAAAATCCGCACTCCTTTGGTTTCCAGAAGGGCCAGCATGTTGGCTATTGGGCGCTCGCCCAGTCCCCAGTGCTGACGAAGCGCCGCAGCAGCGGATTCCGGCTCGGTCTCATAGCTTAGATCTATCAAACTCGGCTGGGGAAGCTGAAAGCGCTCTTCTACCCATGCGCTCAACTGCAAGCCCATCGTGCCAGCGGCAATAGCCGCATCGCGCTCCTTCGCGCTCATTTTAGTGAAGCTGCGAAAGCTAACCGCGCCTGTGTCAATTTCTTCCGGATCACGGTCGAGGAAAAACTCACGCGGAAACTCTAAAGCCTGCACAAGTTTGTCGAATGTTGCGGCATCAGGCACGTTGGTGCCCTTCTCCAGCCGAGATATTGTTAACTCGGCTAGCCCTGTCTTTTCCGCAAGCGCTCGCGCTGTCAGCCTTCTGCGCATTCGCGCAAGGCTGAGCCTCCTAGGATTGAACATCTACTTACTCAGAGCTTGCGCGCAATCTGCGGATCAAATTCGACGGGCGCGTCCGGTGTATCTTGCAGGAGCCCAGTCCCATCGTCGTCAGCTCCGTAGGAAAGATAGATGCGCTCGATCATGGCTGTGAATCCACCGCCTTTCACCACAGGCCTAGATAACTCAGCCGCCCCGTTTTCATCGACCATAAGGTAAAAGAACTGCCATTCCCCTTTGGGACGCGGCGCATACTGGGGAAGCTGCTCGAACAATCCGGGCTCGGATGCTCGCTCAACACCGCTTCCTTTCTTCGTTCTTGGTTGAGGTTTATGGAAATCCACGCAGGCAAGATCGACGTTGCAGAAACTCACCACCAGTTTGAGTCTGTCGTTCCGGATCGTTTCTACCCCATTGGTCCGATCCACTCGCCAATCGGCTCCGACGAAGCGGTGTCGGAGCGCCCAAATGCCGTGGTGATATGAGAACGTGCCGGGTGCGTTGGCGGCATGGAACGCCGTCGCATTGGCCCTTTCGTGCACTGCAATATCACGAACCTCTAGCAACTTATTCTTGTGGAGAGTTAGTTCCTGCAACCTAGGCGTCACTTCCCAAGGCTCGCGCAGTATGATGGCTTGGACGATATCCATAGAGCCCTCGATGTTGATTTTCTCGCCCTACAAGTAGGTCACAAAAATCAACATTACAAGAGGCCGCCACGAAACCCACGAAAACCGTTCCCACGTTGGGAATTTTTAAATTGATCCCATATTGGGAACATGCTATGGCAATGAACGTAATAGCGAGGAGGGCGCTCAAAGTCTTTTGGGAGCGGTACCCCCAAGCAGAGACCCCTTTGGGAACTTGGTACGAAATCGTTTCCAAAGGTAACTGGGGTGGCCCAGCAGACCTGAAGACGGCATTTGGGAACAATGTGGACTTTGTTGGAGATAATCGGGCCATTTTCGATATCGGCGGCAACAAGTACCGCCTCGTGGTCCATTTCTCCTACAAGTTCAAAACCGGCCTGATCAAGTTTGTAGGCACGCACGACGAGTACAACGGAATTAATGCGGAGACTGTGTGATGATGGACGTAAGGCCTCTCCACAACGAACAGGACTACGACTGGGCGATCCGCGAAGTAACCCGTTATTTCGAGGCAGAGCCCGCTCCAGGCACGCCCGATGGTGATCGTTTCGAAGTCCTTTCCTCACTTATTAAGGAGTACGAGGATGGGCACTTTTCCACGCCTCGCGGCGACCCGGTAGACGTTCTCCATTTTGCGATTGAGTCTATGGGCAAATCTCAAGCCGAACTCGGCAATCTTATCGGGCGCAATCGCGCATCTGAAATACTGAACCGAATTCGACCTCTAACGCTGGAAATGATCCGCACCATTAGCAAGGAGTGGAACATTCCAATTGATGCCCTGACGGCTCAATACGAACTAGCCCGCGCATACGCCTAAATTTTGAAGGCCCCGCTTAGGCGGCGCCCTTTTCTTAATTGGCCAAAATACTACTTGCCCCAACGCTTTGACGACCGGGGCCAGACAGATCAAGCAGGCACGACCCAGCGGTAGATACCCGATTTGTGGGCGTTCGTGCTCAACCTCGGAAAGAGTCGCCGTGATCCAAATCGGATTATCTCGGTAGTCGATACTGCAAATTGCGAGCCGACAGCCTGTCGTGCGCGATCACCAGACACTCTACCGTGCCTGCATCTTGGTCGGCGGCGAGCGGAATGAGCCCTTCCTTGCGTGTGTCGTCGAACAGCCATCCCCTCTTGGCGAAATGGTCAATTGCAGCTCGCAGGGAGCTTGATCGAACGTCCCGTACAGACGAAACCACGTAGGAATCAGAATAGTCGGAACCGAGCAGCCGGGCTGCGATGCTGTGCAACACCGAGCCTCCACCCCACCGGCCGTTCGCCTCATTGAACAGCAGTCGACCGTCCGTCGAGAAGATGGCGTCGATGTTGATCAAGCCGCGGTACCCCAAGGTCCGCGCCAACTCTGCAAATCGATAGGCGTGAGCGTGAGCGATCGAGCGTTGACGATTGCTCATGTCACTTGGAAGCTCGAGTCCGGTCCAGACGAGAGCTCTTTCCGACCGATCTTTGCTTCGACGCAGACGGATGTCTCCACTATTGACGTATGTGATTGCACCTTTTTCCTCGATCTCGAACTCGAGGTAGAACATGGACCGAGCCAGGTGGTACGATTCAACAACCAGCGTCCTGCATGACGGTGTTGTCATCTCGGACCAAACTGCATCGGGATCAAACGTCGGCCAATGGACTCGCCGAGTTTCTCTTGCGCCGGGGAGCGGCGTGGTCTTCTTGCTGGTTAGGACGATATTCCCCGCGCCGCCGGCTCCGTTGTCCAGTTTTAGGATCACGTTGCCGGTCTCAGACCTCAGGCGGGTAACGGCTGCGAGGAGTTCGTCCGAGCTCGTCGCTACGCATCCATTGGCCAACGGAAGGGCGACACTCGTTGCCAACTGACGAAAGTGGCTCTTGCGATTCAGTAGGTCGGGCCCTCGCTGAAGAGCGAACTTGTCCCCGTCCTTGGCTATGCCGAGCACGGCGGCCAGCCGGGCAACACCTTCAGTTGCGTAGCAGGCGGATATCTTCCAATGTGTATTCTGACGAACGATGTGGCTTATTCGTTCGACAACAGCATCGGACTGTAGGGTGACATCACAAAGGACCGGATGGTCGTGCGCGCCCTCAGGAACAAACAGCAGCAGGCTCGCAGGATCGAACTTAAGCGTCGAGCCAACGAATGACAGCAGATCTGCTGGGATGGGGATCGGCGAGACAATCAAGTCACCCTCCTGTGCCAGCCACACCGAGCGCCAGGCCGACTTCGCGGCAAGCGAAAGCTGGATCGCCGTCAAGTCGGTCCCCGACATTTGAGCCGTACCGGCGTTCATGATGAGGATCTGAGGCATCAGCTGTCTCGGGCGCTTTTGGCTTTGTTGGCCGCAGAGGGCCGCCATCCGTGACGACAAACACCTAGCCGCAAATTCGCGTGGTCTTTTTGATCGCCGCGACTTTCATCGCGGCGAGAATGAACGTCGTCCGTGCCTGGTTGAGGGATGCCGTGCCGATTCCAGGTGACGGAGTTCAATTGTTATCGCCTTGCTGTGGTGATCGCGTACCGAGTTGCTTCAGCATGAAGTGCTGGACCTTACCCAGCGCCGTTCGCGGCAATTCTTCTGTGAAAATGATCTCGCGCGGCACCTTAAAGCCGGCGAGTTGCGATCGCAGATGGGCGATCAGCGCTTCAGCCTCAATTTGTGCTCCAGCTCGTTTGATCACATAAGCGACAGGAACTTCCTCCCAGCGTGGGTCCGGACGACCGACAACGGCGCAGTCCGCGACGTCGCCATGCTCCCTGAGCACACGCTCAACTTCGGCAGGAGAGATATTCTCCCCACCGGAAATGATCAGATTCTTCTTGCGATCTTGGATCCAAAAATACCCATCACCATCGCGTCGTCCGATGTCGCCGGTGCGATACCACCCGCCATGTAGGGCCGCCTCGGTTGCTTGTTTGTCACCCCAATATCCGCAGAAGACGTTGGGGCCGCGCACCACGATCTCGCCTGGGCTATCCGGGGGCACCGTGGTGCCGGCATCATTGATGATCGCTGCTTCACAGCATAGACCGGGCAAGCCGCTCGAACCCTCGTGCGCAGGATCGCCGCCAAGCTTCGTATAGACAGCAATGGGGCAGGTCTCCGTCGAACCGTAAACCTCCAGAACCGGCACCCCCCGCGCGGCAAAACGGTCGGTAAGATGCCGCGGCACCATCGTTGAGCCGGTGCAAATTGCTTTCAGCGAGGACAAGTCCGTCGTCGGCCATGATGGATGGTTTGTGAGGGCCTGAATCGCTGCCGGCACCAATGCCGCAAGCGTCGGCCGATCGCGCTCAAATGCAGCGAGCGTCGCCTCCGGCGTAAACCGCGCGTGGAGAGTGATGGTCGCGCCATTGTGCAAGGCTGGCGTTGTCTGGATATTGAGGCCGCCAACGTGAAACAGCGGCAATACTGTCAAGACATGATCCGACGAACTGAGGTCATGCATGTGCTGACTCATGACCCCATTCCACAGCAACGCGTCCTGCCGTAGCACGGCGCCTTTCGGCCGACCGGTGGTGCCGGAGGTGTAAACAATGAGAAGCGGGCAGGAGAGGTCCGCACCCGGATTGCGACCATCGCCGGGGGCACGGTCCAGCAGGCTGTCCCACTTGCTGCCGCCGGGAGGCGCAAAATCCAACCCGACAACGGCGGTATCAGGCGATTTCTGTGCAAGTGCGGGCAGCAGACCGTCGAACGCCTGCTCGAGAAGCAGCACCTTGGCCCCGGCGTCGGACAGGATGAAGAGCTGCTCGGTGACAGCAAGGCGCCAATTCAACGGCACGACCATGGCTCCGAGCCGTGCACAGGCATAAAGCAGCGCCAGATAGTCAGGCCGGTTGAAGCTGAGAATCGCGACCCGGTCGCCTTTATCCACACCGAGCCGGCTTTTCAAGGCGCCAGCGATCTGCCCGATCCGTTGATTGAAGGCCGCATAACTTAAAGTCTCGCCCTCGAAATGGATCGCCGGCCTGTTGGGAGCGAACGCCGCATTACGCTCAATCAGTGTTGCGAGATTCATTTCCGTTCCCCTGGATCGGTCCATGCGCGATCAGGCCCTTCCTGAAATTCTTTGGAAAGTCTGTTGATGGTGATGCTATTGTGTTGATAGGCATCTCAGATGCGGACGATCGTCAGACTGTCTCAGTGAATGCCAGTCAAACGATGTTACAATCGTTTCGGTGAAGGGCCCTCGAGAGCTGGTGATCCGGACGCTTCATTTCGCGCTGAGGGTTGCTCAACGGATGTTGAGTGCATCTGTCCGTAATGATAGGCGCACCACGACGAAATCTTCTTGCCCGGCTTTCTAAGTACAGGTTCGCCGCACATATACGCCTCTCTCTCATCCTCATCTTTGAAACCGACAATGGCCCGGCATTGCCCCTCAGTATGGTCGATCAAGAGAACCTTCCTGGCGCCATCGGGTTTTTTCACTTTGCTGCTCCGATCTGCCAAGCAATCGAAGCGCCGCTTATGCAGAGCGGCCCTTTCAACCTAACGCGGTTGAAAATCTCCACAGTAAGACCGATCGTCATGGATTTGCGCGATAGCAGCACCATACCATTGCTCATCGACCGCTGTGAGCGGCATGTTCGCCAAACTCGTTTCGAGGCGCACGTCGGCTGGCAAAGGTGCTTGTGTTCGGATGTGTGAAACGGTGGACCCGCGCAGAATCTCTCAGGCGATGCCGATCGCAGCGGGCATATGGCCTCGGTTCTGGATTGCCCTGTCTTTCACTATCGTTCGCCAATAACGGCGCCGCAGTTGACGATCGATGCATCACCATGTCGGCAAGCTCGATGTCGGGATCCAGTGTCAAGATGAGATCTCGTGGCGTCAGTCTTTCAATTTGGGGCATTCGGAATCCTTACCTCGATGCAAGTCAAAGACTGGCCACCTCAAGAACGTACAATTTAACGTTACGTGCGATTCAAGTCCCTCGGAGCTGGTCATGTGGAATATCTACAACCGGACGTGGGAAACGCGACAAGAAAGCTGGATGATCCCAACCCTTTGGCGCGAGCCCGAAGCAGTCCGTTCGCCGCTCGTGTGTGCTGGGACGGCGGTAGCGAATTCCAGGACACAACCGTGCACGATTTGCTGCGTAACCTGCGATGGTCAAAACGAGTGCTCGGCGGTCGTAAGTCAGGCTAGTCGCGACGAGCGAAAGGCACGTCGCCTTCTGGTGTTTCCCGCACTAGCGTCCGCGTTGTCCGGTCGTCCCCTGGGCGCGTCATGGTCGCCGGCATCGCGTGGAGCAGCGATCATCGCAGCGTCTGATAGAGGCGATGCAGGAGCCGCGCGCGCGGCTCGAGCGAGGAGATATAGAGCTGCTCGTAATGGGTATGCGCACCCTTGCCGTCGACGCCGAGACCGTCGAGGGTCGCGGTGTGCGGCGCGGTGAAATTGCCGTCGGAGCCGCCGCCGGTGAAGACATCGAGCAGATCGAAGCCGAGCTCGGCGGCGACCGTCCTGGCGTGCTCGTAGAGCGCGGTGCCGGAATTGCTCTTCTCATAAGGCGGACGATTGAGCTCGCCCGCCACCGTCACGGTGACGCCCTCGGTGCGCGATGTGATCCCGAGGATCTTCGACACCAACTCGTCGGCGTCGGCCATCGTCGGAACGCGCAGGTCGACTTCGGCATAGGCCTCTTCGGCGATCACGTTCGGCTTGGTGCCGCCGCGGACCACGCCGACATTGACGGTGATGCCGCGCTCGAGGTCGTTCATCGACTCTAGCGTCTGGATCACGTTGCCGAGCTCGCGGATCGCACTGCGACCTCCCTCGGGGGACGCTCCGGCATGCGCCGGCGCGCCCTTGATGAACACGTCGAACCGCGCGACGCCCTTGCGCCCGGTGACGATCTTGCCGCCGGCGCGCGCTGGTTCGGTGACCAGCACGTATTTGGCCTTGCGGCCCTCGGCCTCGATCAGCGCCCGCGAGGTCGGGCTGCCGACTTCTTCGTCGGAGACGTAAAGCTGGGTGATGCCGAGCGGCGCGCGTGCATCGTCGGCGCAGATTTGCCGGAAGGCGTGATAGGCGAGATAAGCGCCGCCCTTCATGTCGTAGATGCCGGGGCCGAACGCGCTGTCGCCGTCGATCCTGAACGGCAGCCGTTCGATGAAGCCCATCGGGTGCACGGTGTCGAGATGGCTCAGCACCAGGATGCCCGGCGCTTCCTGGCCCCAGGACGAGCGCGCGACCAGGTGATCGCCGCGGCCGTCGCGCCCGGCGATACGTTCCACGGTGGCCGGCAGATCGCGATAGCTTGAGGCGACGAGGTCGGCGAGCTTGTTGACCTGATCGGGCCGTTCGGTCGGCGACTCGATCTCGACCCAGCGGCGGATGCCGTCGAGGATCGCGCCTGATTGGAACCGGTTGCTCGACATGGATGTTGTCGCCGCCTGTGAAATGAGATTGTCATTGCGGGCACGAGATCATGATACGATTCGCCTGGTCCCAACCATGATGTCCCGCGACGATACGTTCCGCTCGCAACCCGTTACCGGCCGAGAGTGGCCCTGTCGGCGGAAACTGATGTTACTTACTTGCCGGCAGGAACGGAGCTGTCAACGTTGGTAGGTGTCGACGCAAATCATGCAGGACAGATCTGACTCGCTCTCGAAATGAGCGATAGCGTCTCCGACCTTAGGACCTTCTTTCGATGTGTGCGCGAATCGCATCCGCGTCGACGTCAATCCAGCCGTACTCGCGAGCGCTCGCCACCATCTTGCCATAGGCCACTTGCCAGGCTTTGCTTTCCTTGGGGCAACCGGACAGCGTAGGCACCAAGTCGACAGGGACAAGCGCATTGCCTTTGTCAACGAGGGTGATGCCCCTCAAGGCTTGAGTGTTAGAGCAAGTGAGCCCTTCAGCACGAGTTTGAATCCGCCAAAGTCCAAAGGATCCACCAACTGTACGCCGCTTTCGGGTGAGTATTCTATGATCATTTGCTCCGGTCCTCATTGCGGTCTTCAACGTGATTGAGCCGGCTGCTCGTCCGCCTCTTGCGTGCAAAATGCATTCAATCTTCCGGTATGGTTCGAAGCGTACCGCGGAAGTTGATCAACGGATCGCCCTGGCCTGGCCGGGTCGCGACAATTCGTCCGACAAAGATGGTATGCGTGCCAATCCTCTTATGGTCATGCAAGATGCACTCGAGCGTAAACATCGCGCTTTGCAAAAGCGGTACGTCGAGAATACCCTGATTCCACTGCGCCGAAACGAAACGGTGAACTCCTTTCGCGCCATCCCGCCCCCCAAACCGCAGCGCAAGGTCTTCCTGATCGCTGCACAGAAAACTCACTCCAAAACTGTTGTTGGCGAATATCGCGTCATGCGTCTCGGAACTGGCGTTAATGGCGACCAGAAGACAGGGAGGCTCCATGCAGATCGAAGTCACAGAACTGACTGTTAACCCGCGCCGCCTGACGGCCGCTCCAGTCGTCACAATCGCGACGCCACTCGCCAGATTTCGCATAGCCTGGCGGAACTCGATCGCCTGGACCGACGGAATATCGTGCATCTTGAAAGGGGACCGGCAGCTCATGATGATTGGCCTGTAAAGGGGCGTCGAGTTGGCTGTCTCATTCGCCGCGCGGAGAGTGCCGTGGTGGCCGTTCTCGAACTCGCGGTTCGGCGTACGGGCTCATGACCGCCTTCTGGCGGCAATCGGCATCAGAGCGCGCCTGCCAGGTCTGCAAGTGTTTGGCGGCGCCATGTGAGGCCGATTCCGATATTGGACCGCCGTTCGTGTTTCTCTTCGTATAAGGGGCATCATCGCACCGGTTGCGTATCCAGAACGCGCTGTTTTGCCGCGCACAGATGCTCATCGAGCGTGATGTGCAGCGTGCCCCGCAGCTCCGGCGGGATCGAGCCATCTGTATCGATCAGTTCTCGAAACTTTCGAATAATGTGTTCTATCTTCGCGATCGATCCGAGAACTTCCAGCGTTTGCCATGACATCGTCGATTGTCTCCTTTGACGCACTGCGTGTCTTTCACTAAGTTGTAATGGCTGCCATCGGCGCCAGCAGCGAACGTGTTGCGGTGCGTACATCAGCTTGCCGCATCAAGCTCTCACCGACCAGGAAGGTCGAAATCCCAACACGCGAAAGCCTCGTAAGATCGCCGGGCCCGAGTATGCCGCTTTCCGAGACGATCAGACGATCTTTCGGGATGAGCGGTGCCAGGGTCTCGCTCGTTGAGAGCGTGGTTTCGAACGTGCGCAAATTGCGATTATTGATGCCGATCATCGGTGAGCGAAGGATGAGAGCACGGTCGAGTTCCGCGACGTCGTGGATCTCGACCAGCACGTCCATGCCGTGCGTTAGGGCAGCGGCTTCGATATCGCGCGCGGCAGCGGCCTCCAGCGCTGCCATGATGATCAGGATGCAGTCGGCGCCATGGGCGCGTGCCTCGGCCACCTGATAGGTATCGAACATGAAGTCCTTCCGCAGCACCGGAAGAGTTGTCTGGCTACGCGCCGCCACCATGAAATCGAGATGTCCCTGGAACGATGGCGTATCGGTCAGGACAGAGAGGCAGGCTGCGCCACCCACCTCATAGGCTTGCGCGAGCGCAGGAGCGTCGAAGTCGCCACGAATGCAACCCTTGGAAGGCGAGGCCTTCTTGATCTCGGCTATGAGAGCATGCTCGCCGGAAGCCTGCTTATTGCGGATCGCATCGACAAAGCCTCGGGGAGGCTGCGCTCGCTTCGCGAGTGCCTCGACGTCCGGAAGCGGTAACGCCCGTTTGGCAGCTGCAATTTCCTTGCGCTTATAAGACTCGATCCTGGTCAGAATATCGGACATCGGTCGGCTCGGCAGTTAAGCGTTGGAGACCGCTATCAGACGTTTCAATCGTGCGGCCGCGGCGCCGCTGTCAAGCGAGCGCTGGCCGAGCGCAACGCCCTCCTCCAAAGTCGCAGCCCGGCCGGCTACGATCAACGCCGCGGAGGCATTTAGAAGCGCGACGTCGCGATAGGAGCCTGGTTTGCCATCGAGTACGCCTTTGAGCGCTACCGCATTGGCATCGGCGTCGCTGCCTTTCAGTGAACCGACGTCACAGCGGGCCAGACCAGCGTCTTCGGGCGCTACTTCGAAGGTGCGGATCGCACCCGCATCAAGCGCGGCAACAAATGTGGAGCCGGTGAGAGTGATCTCATCGAGCCCGTCTGAGCCGTGAACCACCCACACCGACGTAGCGCCGAGAGTCTTCAACACCTGCGCCAAAGGCTGCACCCACTGGCGCGAAAATACTCCGACGATCTGCCGCTTGACCCCAGCAGGATTGGATAGTGGTCCGATCAGATTAAAGATCGTGCGGGTGCCAAGTGCGGTCCGAATTTGTCTAACGCGCTGCATGGCCGGGTGATGGGTCGGCGCAAACATGAAACCTATGCCGGCCTCGTGCAGACAACGACCAACGGCTTCCGGCTTGAGGTCAATCTTCACGCCAAGGCGCGCCAAAACGTCCGCGGCGCCTGATCGCGAGGACACCGCGCGGTTGCCGTGCTTGGCCACGGGAACGCCGGCGCCGGCAACGATAAAGGAGGCGCATGTCGACACGTTGAGCGAGCTAGAAGCATCGCCACCCGTGCCCACGATGTCGACGGGATCGCCCGGTACGCTCACCGACAGCATTTTGCTTCGTATCGCTGACGCCGCCCCGGTGACTTCTTCCACCGTCTCGCCGCGCACCCGCATTGCCAGCAACAGTCCGCCGATCTGCGAGGGCGTCGCCTGGCCTGACATGATGATGTCGAAGGCGATCGCAGTCTCCTCGCGGGTCAGGGTGGCACCGCTGGCGAGTTTGCCAATGATCGATTTGAGGACGTCCATCGTGCTCCAGAGCGTGCCTAGTTGTCCCAATTAGCCGTATGCGCATGCAGCCCCATCGATCGGCTAGCCGGCCTCATCTCCTGGTCTGATGACGGAAGTGGCGAGCTACCCGTCACCCGAACATAGACTCAGCTGACGCGCCTTCGACGGATGCGCGGTGTTAGCTTGATCCCAGGAGCGCTGTGAAAGCTACAACCTGACGTTACGTCAAATTCAAGCCCTTCCATTCCAATCTGGCGGTGGGTCGGTGCAAAGCGCAAGGGTGGTCGCGAACGTTGCAATCTGATCGGTGGGCTGGACTGGTGCCGTTCGAGTAGGTCATCATCCGACCGAGGTCGCCAAATGAAAATTGTGATACGGGGAGCGAAACGGAGAGGTGGATCATCAAGGCGGTGGCCGGCTTTCCGGTCTGACCGACGCCGGTTCTGCTGTGTCGGCGCGCTGCGAACGACGTCGCGACGCTGCAGACAAATTGCAGGCACGTTCGACAAGCCGCGTGCGGATAGCTTGGCGATCCGTTCATCGCTGCATTCCGCCTGACGCATCGACCGTGCCGCCCTCGCGAACCGAAGGTCGCATCCAGCGGCACCGCCTACCCAGATCCGCCGCTACATTCGGAATACGCCGTAATGCGGTGCTTCAATTGGAGCACTTAACGAAGCACTCAGGGCAACCGCGAGCGCGCTTCTGGTATCGATCGGATCAAGAATGCCGTCGTCCCAGATTTCAGAGGTTGCATAGTAGGCGCTGGAACGCTCCCGATACTCTTCGAGAATCGGTTCGCGAATGGTTTCCAGCTCCTGCTCCGACAGACGACCGCCCTCGCGGGCCAATTGCCTTGCCTTGACATGAGTGAGCACGCCGGCCGCTTGCTCGGCGCCCATCGCAGAGATCTGAGCTTGCGGCCAAGTGAACACAAAACGGGGATCGAAAGCGCGTCCCGCCATCGCGTAAGTACCTGCGCCGTGTGAGCCATTGCAAATGACGGTCAATTTTGGCACCGACGCGCCGGACATCGCCATGATGAGCTTGGCGCCATCCTTGGTAATACCGCGCCGTTCGTACTCGCGGCCGACCATGAAGCCCGTGACATTCTGCAGAAAAAGCAGTGGCGTGCGGTTGCGGTCGCACAGCTGGATGAAATGAGCACCCTTCAATGCGCTTTCGTTGAACAAAACGCCGTTGTTTGCGATTACGCCAATTTGATAGCCATGAAGCCGCGCGAAGCCGCACACCAGCGATGTACCAAAGCGCGGCTGGTATTCGTGGAATCTGCTGCCATCAACCAGTCGAGCGACAATCTCCCGCATGTCGAACTGGACACGGGGATCCTTGGGAATGATGCCATACAGTTCGCACGGATCGTAGAGGGGCGGCTCCGGGGCAGTTCGATCAATCGACGCCTTGGCGGGACGCTTAAGGTGAGCCACGATGTCGCGGGCAATTGCGATCGCATGCATCTCGGAGCTTGCGAGGTAGTCGCTCGTGCCCGACACGCCGGTATGCATGTGGGCTCCGCCAAGCTCCTCAACCGATACATTTTCGCCGGTGGCGGCCTTCACGACCGGTGGGCCGCCAAGAAAAATCGCTCCCGTTCCCTCAACGATAATGTTGTAGTCGCTGAGTGCGGGGACATAGGCGCCTCCCGCCGTGCAGTGGCCCATCGCAATGGCGACTTGCGGTACTCCCATCTTGGACAGGATCGATTGATTGCGCAGAATTCGACCAGCGTGGTAGCGATCTGCAAAAAACTCGGCCTGCAACGGCAGGAATCCGCCGGCGCAGTCGCATAGATGGACCACCGGCAAGCGATTTTCGATGGCTATGTCCAACGCTCGCACGATCTTCTTGACGGAGAGCGGATACCATGCCCCGCCCTTGACGCTGGCATCATCGGCGTGAACAATCACCTCGCGACCTGCTACGATGCCGATGCCGACCACCTGGGCTGCACCGGGTACCTCGCCCTCGTAAGCCTTGTTGGCGGCTAACGTCGAAAATTCAAGGAACGGCGTGTGTGGATCGAGCAACGCTTCGACCCGATCTCGAACAAAGAGCTTATTCTGGCGACGCAAGCGCTCGAGCTCTCGCTCCGGCCTCTGGAAGCGGGCAGCACGCTGCCGCTCCTTCAATTCGTCCGCAAGGCGTCTGTTGTGGAGCTCGTTGTTGCGGAATTCGTGCGAGTTGACCTTCAGAACAGAAGTGATCCGCTGCATGTCAGCGTCCTTCCTTGGTCAGCGTGACCAGCACTGCGTCCCGCTCGAAGCTGTCCCCTTCCTCGAAGTGAATTCGATCGACGACACCGTCCTGCGGGCAGCGTATGATGGTTTCCAACTTCATGCTCTCGATCATCATCAGCGCCATGCCCGCGGAGACCGATTGGCCCGGTGATACCGTGGTCGTTACAACCACGCCCGGCATCGGCGCGCGGGCCACAAGGGAATTGTCCTGTCCAGCTACGGAAGCGAGCGTTCGCAGTGGGTCGCGGTAGCGCAAGGTACGCGTCCTGCCGCGAATGAGAACGTGAATGACATCACCGTCGACGACGAAGCGGACTGGCTCGGCTTCGCCGGCAATGGTCAGCAGACCGCAACTGTCGTTGTGATAGACGAACTTGACCGGAGCAATCACCTGGTCAGTTAGGTGAAGACGGTACCCTTGCCGGCAGGGTGAAAGCCACAGCTTGTGGTCGACGCCATCAACCTCGAAAGTGTGATACACGTCAATTTCTCCAACTGCCGATTGCTGCGTGAAGATCAGGGATAGCATCGGCCGAATCACGGACGGTTCGCGTCAAAAGGGCTGCCGATGCCAGGAAGGCGGACAAGCCGTCAGAAGTATTGCCCACTGCGATGTGCGGGTTCTGTTCAAGGTATCCGGTATGGAATTGTCCGCCGAGAAATGCTTCGTCGGCGAGAATGCGGGCGAGAAAGCCGGCATTCGTCTCGCAGCCGAGAAGCACCAGTTCCTGAACCGCCCGATGGGCCTTTGTCACGGCATCCATGCGCGTCGGAGCATGAGATATAATCTTGGCGAGCATCGGATCGAATGCCGTCGTGATGTGCTGACCTTGCAGGATACCGCTGTCGATGCGCACGCCGTGCGGGTACTCCAGAAGCAGTACCTTGCCGGTCGTCGGAACGTATCCGCGCTCGGGAGCTTCTGCATACAGCCTGACTTCGATCGCGTGTCCGTCCGAGACTATGGCCGATTGCGAGAAGTCGAGTTCTCGGCCCGCGGCCGCATAGATCTGTTGGGCAACAAGATCTATGCCGGTGGCCATCTCCGTCACAGGGTGCTCAACTTGCAGGCGGGTGTTCATCTCCAGAAAATAAAACTCACCTCGGCCGAAAATGAACTCGACGGTCCCTGCGTTCTGGTAGTTCGCGGCGCGGGCGATGCCGACCGCGGTTTCGCAGATCCGCTCCCGCAATTCTGGTGACAGCGCTGGAGAGGGCGATTCTTCGATGATTTTTTGGAAGCGACGCTGGACAGAACATTCGCGCTCGAACAAATGCACCACGTTTCCGAAGGCGTCGCCAAGCACCTGAACCTCGATGTGCCGTGGGTCTTCGACATATCGCTCGACGTAGAGCCGGCCATCGCCGAAGTATCGCCGGCCCTCGCTCCGCGACAGGTCAATAGCGTCTTCCAGGGTATCGAGATCGCGCACGATCCGCATGCCCTTGCCGCCACCGCCTGCCGACGGTTTGACCAGCAGGGGCGCGCCGATAGCCCGCGCTTTGGAAACAAACGTCGCCGGATCATCCTCCTCAATCGCAGAGGGGGCGACCGGAAATCCGTTCCGCTGCACGAAGTTGCGGGCCCGGATCTTATCGCCCATGAGTTCTATGGTCTCGGGAGTGGGTCCGATGAACGCCATTCCGGCCTGTATCACCGCCCTGGCGAACTGCGCATTTTCGGAGAGAAAGCCGTAACCCGGATGTAGCGCGCCGGCGTTCGCCTTGCGGGCCGCGGCGATGATCTGCGCGATATCCAGGTAGGCCGCGATCGGCATGCGAGCGCTGACCTCAATCGCTGCGTCGGCCATGGCGATGGCGGGAGTTTGCGCATCGATCTCGTGATAGACGATTGCGGACCGAAGTCCCAGCTTGCGTAATGTCTTGATAATTCGGACGGCGATCTCGCCCCTGTTGGCGATCAGAACCGTATCGAAGGGGAGTGTGTGCATTCGCCGTTCCGAATCAATGCGTGAAATCAGATAGTCCATTGGTTGCGAGAGCGGGTCGTTCGTCCCGAACGCCCGTGCCGGCGAGCAGTCTCCGTCAGGCGTGGCTCTGGAGGAGCTCCCCGAACCGAAGGCGCCCGGAGATACGGGCTGCCCTGTCGCACTTCATCGGGAGTCAGCTTTTCCTTTGGTCGTGTCTCGCGTTGACATCACGTAGCGGCATTGGTGGCTCAGGCTCGCCTGCTTGGCCCTGAGACACGCAGTGATGGCGGCCCGATCCGGTATCTGGCTGCTGCATAGGCGGAAGACGTCCTCCATGCAGGCCTCTTTCTCATCCGCGGTCGGTGCCTGATCTCGCGCACTCACGCATCCGAAACCTAGAAAGGTTGCTGTAAGACCAGCAACAATCCCAATCGCACAGCGATTGGCCTTGGGGCGCGAAGACCCATGCGTTCGTCGTTGTTGATTCACGATATCCTCTTTGGATGGTGGTGTCTGCGGTAGCGGTTTCCTACGCGAGGCGCACTGTGACCTGACTACCGATAACAGGCCGAAGTCATTGAAGGTCTCGACCGTCGCGATCTTTCTGCGGGCTTACCGCGGTGGTGGCTCGGTTGTTGGTCGCTGCTCGGCCACGGCCGCGATTGAAGCGGAATCAGATCCGCTGGAGTTGCAGCAAGGCTCGCTGCGCAATTGATAGGGCGACCTTCCGATGTGTGCTCTTGGTTGTACCATGGCTTTGATGTGTAGCTTTTGTCGTCACACGCCGGTCGCTACCGGAAATCGTCGGCGATCCGATGAGATCATCGACCGGAACGCAAAGTGAGACTTGCGGTCCCGATGGGAGACGGTCGCGACGGCGGAGAAGCGAAGGCGATTAGCGCTGGTTGCCCGCGAGGCGCCACAGGGATGGCTCGCGATTAAGCGGAGCGCCCTGAAGCAGGAGTGAACGCTCGATCGAGGGCCAATGCAGTCGGCAGTTCATGATTGACGTCGTCCAACGTCGCTCAGCATGCTTGAGAATGGTGATTGAGCTTTCAGGTGTGAGACATTCGCAATTCTCATTGGCTGTCATGAATCGTCTGGATTGTCCGGGGTGGCTCCCAATTGTCCTTGATCGTACAATCTGACGCTACGTGCGATTCAAGCCCATTCGCGATGGTCGTGCGAATATATTCGCACTTACATATGTTCGAGATGAACCTCGCACAAAGCGAGGGCGGAAGGTCACAAGCGGAATTGCGCGGCTCGCTCTCGCTCGACTGGATGGCTGAGCGATGGTGCGCGATACGCACGATAGTGCTGGCATGGCGGCTCGGCGTAAGCGATAGAGGATCTCGTGGCTTGTAGGCGTGCGATCCGGCTCATTTGCGCATGGCCGCTCACAGGTCTGTTGCTGATCGCCGGACGTGAACAACGATCCGAACGAATGCGCGTCGAATCAGCCACTCTCGTTTTGCGAGCAACCGCGCACCGCCTTGCTGGTGAGCACACGGATCGACCGTCACAACGCTGCAAGAGCGTGCAAAGCTCGGACGTCATTTCGACAATTCGTGTTGCGAGGGAAGGCGCTTACGTAATCGTACGGAGCCCACATGTCGCATTACTTTGATCCGAAGACTGCATCTTGGTCGACATGAATCCGAAGAGTAAACTCTACGATCCCGACCATTGGCGAGGCCGTGCGCGAGCAACGCGAACCAAGGCCGAATCGTTGGCGAATGGCAGGCCCCGAGACAAACTCCTCAGGGTTGCCGAAGAATACGAGAAGCTGGCCCGGCGTGCCCAAGAATGGCAAGCGCGCAGAAACGACGACGAGCCAGATCCTGGTCAGGAGTTCTGATGCTTCGCTGCGTCTGGGCTAAGTGAGAGTTGGGCGGCCCGACGCTCGGTCGGAGCCCTTTGGGAAGGCCAGCCGGCCTTGTTCGATATCGGGTTTACGCACATGCGAGCGTGGCTGGTCGAATTCGCAAGGCCGAGAAGGGGAGCGATCTCGATCTATTCCAGTGACAAGCGAGGGGTTGAGCCCGAACCAAGTGCTTGGACGCTTCCTTGCAAACGAGAAGGTCGCCTTGATGGTGCGGTCAAGCGATCTGCGAATGGTTCGGCACGGCATTTGCAAAAGCAAATATGGGCATCGCGATGGCCGTGCGCCGGGAAGCGCCACGATGGTCCACTGCCTCGCCGATGCCCTGAGCGGCTCGACGCACATTGATCTCCTGCAATGTGCGCCGGGTCGGCTCATCTTGCCCGAGCCAGCTCATCACGCGCTCCCAAGCATCCCATCTGGGGGCGCATGTTCCCGACAGGTCGTGAGGCGCGTGTTCGGTCGACAGCCCGACGCGCGTCGATCCGTGGCTCCGACGACAGGCTTGCATGTGCACTGGCTTACGACGTTCGGTGGCTTGTTCCGGTCAAAAGAACACGGCGAAAGCCCAGGCGATGGCCCAGCAGATCAAAATCCAGAGCAGCGCGTTGAGGAGGAGCGCCGCAAGCGGCCAGAAGTTCCAGACGGTCCGCGCTTGTGAAGCGCTGAGGTCCGATGCGCGGTTGTCGTGTTTGATCACGGAATGTCTTGATACGCGCCAGTGTGTCATCCGTACGCTTTCTTACCCTGCCGTCGTCACGAGCCATGGCTTGGCTTATGGTCGAATAAGGTCACTCAAGGCCATAGCTCGTCCGATGCCTGGGATCAGGGTCGTGAGGACGAAGTCATGCGGTGGGCCTTGGTTCCCGCATCTTCATCTGAGCAATCGCCATGCCACGAGTGAAACGTGCCGAGCGTCGCTATAAATGAGAAACGAGCGTGTTCGCCGCGGGGCGGCGGAATGATTTAGCTGCGCAATCGTCGCATTCGCTACGACGACGTCTTAAACACAACGCGATGCGTGAGAACTGGGTGACTCCTCCCGAACAGTCCGCGGCTCTTTCGCTTGAAATGCGCATGCGCATCATGGTCTCCAGCGATGATCTCCTTTTCATAGCGTTTGCTGCGCGACGGACAGTTCGATTGTCGGATCGTCCAGCCGAGGGCTCTCCGTACGCATGGAAGTAATGTTGTTCCGCGAGGGACATCATTCAGAAGCTCAGCGGCAGCACCGGCGTCGGGTGGTTCTGGGTCGGTGAACGAACAACCCACGCGCCACGGCAAGGGAGGCGAATGAGGATCGCGGTCTGGCGCTGCGTTCCGGCCAGATCTGAACGGAGCGCATCACGCGGGACGATATCGGTTGGGACGACTTGACTTCCAACGATCCCGCGATGGACGCGATAGGAAGGAGATCGAGGTCCGCACGATAGTGAGGGTCAGCGCGAAAGCGGATACCGTTGGCGTGAGCGCAGGTGGAATGCCCAAGCGCGTCGTAGACCCGCGAAGCGGCCGGCCTGACGTTGTCGGAGGCTATGACGGCTCGCGATGCGCCCTGCGTTCAGGCTTTGGATTGGTTCCATGTCGTCAGAATGCCAGCATCTTGTCGCAACCTTCCCGGATTGGCGTCCCTGCTTGCGCGTGAGGTTTGCGAATGCGCCCCGGCACGGCGGAATTGGACAGGCGTGGCTCATCAGTGAGCCAGAGCACGCCAGCCGCGGCCGAAGTTGAAATGGTCCGGATGTACCTGCGCTACCGGACGTCGTTGCGGCCGGCTCAAGATGCTCGCAGCAGGAGATGCTCGGCCCGCAGTGGGCGATCGCTGGGAAGCCAAGCCCATGCCAAAAGTGACCCAGGCGATCACACACGCGCCAGCGTCTTGCGATCAGCTGACCAGTCCAGGTTTGGACAGCCCGTTGGTCAATCGCAGGCCTTAGCTACGCGGCTCGTCTGCATGCGAAGCAATTTGGCTGACGGATCGGTCAACGTACCGACCACGGCTGAGGGTGAGCATACGCGTCAGCCTGCCGGACATGCGCGTGTCGCGTTGCGAGTATCTTCGTCCAGAATGCAAGCCGGCTTTCAAGCCTGAAATCGATTCCAACTGTATTCAGAACCCCCTTGCACGAAATATGGGAGCGGTCTGCTGCTCCGGTGCTGGCCCGAATCCTGCACCACCGTCTGCGCGTCAGAGAAGACGGCTGCGGCAATGGAACGGGAGTCGCGTTTGAGCCTCGATCTGCCAATGGACGATGCAGTTGCCGGTCAAATGCCGACTTCGCAGGCCGCCCATGCGCATGCTGGAGTGAACACCGAAGAGCCTTGCGCTCGTCAAAGCATCCCGCAGCGCTGGCCTCACTGCCGGAAAGCCACTTTCGAAACTCCGTTGGCACATCGTGATCGGCATATCGCGTCGCTTCGACGGCGCGCGATGTCGGTCGAATGGCGGAGCCAATCATCGACCAGCACCAGTGGCCGCCGAAATCATGGAGCGACCGGCGGCCGCCGCGTTACGGGCACTGATCGACAACGTCTGGATTTGGCTCCAGACGCGGGGCGGTATCCAGCTGACGTCCTGGACGGCCTTAGCCCAAGGCTGACAGACGCCGTTCCGTCCCTGCTTGCCGACGCTGATTCTGCTCCGGCAAAAAAGCTTTCAGGTACTGAAGGCGACTTCGGAATCGGTCGTCGACAAGGCTGCAGCCCACGGTTCGGGTGCCCGCCTATGGCCGGCTCACGCCAAGGCCACTCACGCCAAGGCCACTCATGCCAAGGCCGCTCATGCCAAGGCTGACGGTTGTTGCTCTTCTGAGGCGGGTCGTCACAACATGCTCGATGAACTGGATTTGCGAATCTTCACGCTGCATCCGCAACGCGACGCCGCCCTCGGTGAAGTGCATGCCCGGCCTTTCATGCGCCTCGTTTCACCATTCACCGTGGTCCACTTTGCTCTTCTAGCGCAGGGCGAGGTGGCCGCTAGCGATCGTCGCCGCTTCCTTGAATTCTGCCGGCAGAATAACCTTCCCGTGCCCGAGCTATCGGCGAAACATCATGAGATAGGGATCGGACCTATTGTGCTGCGTTGGGAGCAGCATTCGGAATTTGCGACATTCACCTTGATCTGGAGTACCGCGACCAGTCCGACCGCTCACCAATTCGACCCAGCCGGAGGTACGGTCCAGTCGCTGATGCGCGCGCTGCGGCAGGATGGACAGCTGCTGGTCGCGATCAAGTTGGAGGCGGAGCGCGAGGCGTTTCCGACTAAACGTGCGGAACAGATGTTTGACAAGAATAGCCTGGCTATGGTCCGTATAAGGGGCGGTGCAGCCGTGGTGGCCTCGGACTTTCGTGTCGACGACAAAGGCTTCACCAAAATCCGCATTTGCGATCTCGGACTGACGCCGCACGACCTCGGCGCGCTGGTGCAACGGCTCGTGGAAATCGAGACCTATCGTCCGCTGGCACTGCTTGGCCTGTCGGCCGCCCTTGAGCTGTCGCCGACAGTCGATCGCATCGATAAACGTCTTGTTGAAGTGCTCGAAGAAATGCAAGGCGCGGAGGGATTGAAGCTCAACAGCCATCTGCTTGCGGAATTGACGGCTCTGGCCTCATCTTTCGAGCGAAGCGCAACCGGCAGCCTGTTTCGATTCGGCGCCAGCAGGGCCTATAACGAGCTGGTCCAATCGCGTCTGTCCATCATCGAAGGCAACGAGGTTACGGGTTATCCGACCTGGTCGTCGTTTCTGGCGCGCCGCATGGCGCCTGCGATGCGAACCTGCGCAACGGTGGAGGATCGTCAGGCGACATTGTCGATCAAGCTGGCCCGTGCTGCCGATTTGTTGCGCACCCGTGTCGATGTTGAAATCGAACGACAAAATCGTGACCTGTTGCGCGCCATCAATGATCGCACCAAGCAACAATTGCGGTTGCAATGCACGGTAGAGGGATTATCGGTTGCGGCGATCGGATACTATGTCGTCAGCCTGTTTAGCTACCTTGCCAAGGGCGCGCACGATGTCGGACTTCGTGTCGAGCCGTCGTACTTGACCGCGGTCTTCGTGCCGATCGCCGTCGGCGTGATCTGGCTGGTGAGTTACAATATCCGAAAGCGTCACCTCAAGCATGAGGACGTGCCTTCCGGCGCCGGCGACTAAACGTCCTTGTGTCGGATGTAGCAATTGAAAGCAGGCGGCGAACAGCGATCATTTCCGTTGTCGGAGCCCTGGCGCCTGGAGTTGCGCGACAGCCGCAGGCCTCAACCCATGCCTCGTTGCTGATCGGCGAGTTCTGTTGCGCTCTCAGGTCAGCGGCCATCAGGCGTCACGTGGCCAGAATCGCTGTTCACTTTGTTCGGCGAGCCCAACCGCAGTCGGACTATCGGACGATTGCGGAATAAACGATGTCCTGGACCTGCTCACGGTAATACGTCCGGATTTCTCCGGGAGCTGCCGTTCCCACGACGACGACGAGACGTTCCTTGGGATCACAGAAGAATTGCGTACCGTACGCGCCTGCCCAGGTGAACTCGCCTGGATTACCTGGCACTGCCGACAGACCCTCATTCGTCCGGACCGCCACTCCGAGCCCGAACCCGAAGCCAGCACGATGTGGCTCCACATGAGCGACGTTATTCTTGATCTCCGGCCCAAGATGATTGGAGATCATGTGATGCACCGTCCTGGGACCGAGAGTGCGCCGTCCCTCGAGTTCCCCGCCGTTTAGCAGCATTTGTGCAAAGCGCACGTAGTCACCGACCGTCGAAAATGCGCAGGCTCCCCCGCAATCGAACTTCGTTGGCGTGTCGAGCAGCTCAATCGCCTGTGGCTTGCCGGTCAGCGGATCGTGCGGAAATGGACGCGCGAGACGTTCACGTTGCCGCGCGGAAGGGTGAAACGTGGCATCGTGCATCCCGATCGGATCCCACAGGGCCTTCGTAAGGTACTCCCCCAATCGCTGTTCAGTGACCAGCTCGACGACGGCGCCCAGCACATCGATCGAGCAGCCGTATTCGAATTCCGTCCCCGGTTGGTGCGCCAGTGGAAGCCTGGTAATGCTGTCGATGAAAGCCTCTTTATCGCCTCTGATCGCTGGAGTTGCAAAATCCGGATAGAGGCGCGCGACCTGGTTCGAGCTGTCCGGCCGCCCACCATAGGCGAGGCCTGACGTGTGGCGATAGAGATCATGAATGCGGATCGGCGAGGCCTGCGATTTGAACTCCAGCGATTCGTCAAACCGCGGAACGCCCACTTTCATGTTAGCGAATGTCGGATAGTAGTCCGTAAGCTTGGCCTGCAGGGGCAGGCGGCCTTGTTCCATGAGCGTAAGCCCGGCAACCGCCACCATCGGCTTGGTCATGGAGGCAAGTGCGAACACTGCATTGAGCGGCATGGGCGTGCCTTTTGCCGGATCGAGCTGCCCGTACGCCTTGTAGTGAACCAGCTTGCCGTCTCTGGCGATGGCGACCACCGCCCCTGGCACGCGCTGGTCCGCGATCTCGCGCGCGAAGAACTCATCCAGCCTGGTGAGCCGCTGCTGCGAAACTCCGACGTCATCGGCCTTGACCTCAGGTAGAGGCGCGGCCTGCCCCGAATTGAGGCCGATTACCGCTGCCGCCGCGCCGATGATAAGCTCCTTCATGGACATCTCCCTCACAGGATGGATGGATCTTTCGTCGTGCAACCTGTCCCTCGTGTTTGCATGATCCGATCACATTGTTGATAGCCCGGTTGTTCGCCTTAAAAACGTGCGGCCATCCGGCCCTGCGCAGAGCGCGGCCTTTACACGACGAGCCGCGTCGCATCCGCGGCGCCGTCCCTACCTGCCTTGATCCGACCGCAGGCCGGCATCT
This sequence comes from Bradyrhizobium sp. ISRA436, assembly GCF_029910015.1. Lineage (NCBI taxonomy): Bacteria > Pseudomonadati > Pseudomonadota > Alphaproteobacteria > Hyphomicrobiales > Nitrobacteraceae > Bradyrhizobium > Bradyrhizobium sp. ISRA436. The sequence continues at coordinate 5,535,582 of NZ_CP094519.1, read as the reverse complement.
TGAGCGATGTCTGCCTTGACCATCTTTGCGCAAATGGTCCGAACATCGAACAAGCGGTCGTGGATTGATGGATGCGCGAAAGACCCCGTCTGTCGATGTTTGGCCTCGCCATCGATTGCGGAGATCGGCGCCGAAACGCTCCAGCTTCGAGGATGAATCCGGACCTTGGTGGGTCGCGGCCGAGCCGGTCTGAAGATCGCAGCCTGGCCGCCGGCTGCCACATTGAGCCCCATCAAGCCGAGATGCTGCTGCCTCGGCTGCTAGGGGCGATCCGATCCGGCGTGGGGCACCTGTCCTCAACTGCCCCTCTTTCCACAGTATTTGTCGATCACGCCTAGGCTGAGGAGCACTGCAAAGGCGAACAGCACCATGCCGCCGGCGACCCAGCTTGCTTCCTGCCAACGCGACGCTTGAACATATTCCAAAACATAGGCCGACACCACTTTGGTGCGCCCAGGAATGTTGCCGCCGATCATCATCACGACGCCAAACGTCCCGATCGTATGAGCAAAGCCTAGCACAGCTGCCTTGAGACATTCCGGCCGAGCCAACGGCAGGGCGACTGCGAAGAACGAATACATCGCAGAGGCGCGGCGAGCCGCCGCATCTTCCAGCGGGCGGTCACCCATTGCGACGAAGGCGTTTCGGATTGGCTGCACCACAAGCGGTAGCGCGGAGAAAACCGAGCCGACCACGACACCAACAAAGGTGAAGGCGAGCGTGTGCTCGCCCCACAGAGAGGCCAGAAAGCCCCCTGGACCGTTCGGACCGAGCAGGATAAGCACGCAGAATCCGAGGACGGTCGGTGGCAGAACCAGCGGAAGCGCAACAATCGTCGCGATCGCGCTGGCCAAAGCGCCTTTCGAGCGCGCCAACCACCACGCGAGCGGCGTGCCGAAAATCAAGAGAATTGCGGTCGTTATGCCCGCAAGCTCGATTGTCAGCGCGACCGACTGCCAGATCTCGGTCGAAAAGGCATCCATCCACGCTACCCCAAGGTTGACGGCAGCAAGCCGGGTCGCGCTACGACCGCCTCAACATCAAGCTCGCTGGCAAAAACGGCAAGGATGCCCATCGCCGTCGTAGCAGCGTCACTGAGCAAGGACGCGGCACCCATCCAGCTCGGATCACTAAACTGCTCTGCTTCCGTCCGGTGCGTGCTTTCGCTGCTTGGTCGTAACGGAGCGGCGGGGCCAACATCGGCGCCTGCGATCTCCACACGTCGATGAAGCTCAGTGGTGGCTGCCAGCGCAAAGAGCGTCTGCCGCTCCGCATCAGGTGTTGCGAACGCATTCATCGTCTGCATCTTGCCTGCGCCGTCATATCTCATGGCGCGGTCGCGGATACTCAATGTTGTGACAGCTGTCATGACCACTGTCCTGGCACCATCCATGACGTCGGAAATCGAACGCGACGGGCAGAGGTCGCCAAGCGTAGGCATGAAATGGACCTTCGCAGCCGTATGGGTGTTCTCGATGAGCTGGATCGGGCGGACGTCGCCAGGCGAGAGCGACACCTGAAATGCCACGGCGTTGGTGAATTCTCTGTAAGACCTCTCGCTGGAGCGCACGTTCAAGGCGATCCTTGGGCCGGTTTGCCTGCTTCGACGACCCTGCGGGCGCGTTGGCCAACACAGGAAGGTTCGGGACGACCGGTATATTGATGTCCGACGCGTCCGCGCTTCCAAGCAGGAGAGGAATCAGAACCGAATTGACAAGCATCAGTTGGGCGAGCCTCATCGAAATCTCCTGAGACAGCGTCGCCTCTAGCGCTGGGCCGCGGCGACTCATTGCTCCCCATCCAGCAATCGCCGTGCCGCTCGCGAAGCACGGCGCGTTCCGTGCCCAACGAGCACGAAACGGGGATAGATGCCCGCGCTACTCTGGAATGGACAGAACCCCGTTGTCAGGTTTCCGGCCTGCTTTGTCCTCAAACAGACGCCGATGGTAGGACGACCCCAAGTGATGCCGCTCAAGTTCGAGCATCAAGCGCAGGATCTGGACGTCGCCCCCGTGGCGGCCGCCGCGTTGCGGCTTCGGCGTGCCAGACAACCCCGGGCTCGCGGCCGATCAAGGTCGCTTGACGATCTGGCCCTCGGCGCGCCGTCAGTTTGGAGACAGTGCCAGCGAACCATCGTCGCCCTTGGCTTGCTCGCTCGGCTTGAAACTGACGTGGCGATGGCAGTCCGTCAGATACTGGAAAGCATGTGGTCTTATTCTGCAAAGCGCATCTGACAGGCTGATGCAGATCTATGGCGGGAGCTCGCCGCCGGCATGGGACATTAAAGAGGGGCGGCATCGGCGCACGTGACCGTCCACCCCGCGAATGCAGACGCTTTATCAGGCTTTCGAGCCGAACTTCGCTCATGCGGCCACATAGATGACGCATTGGCCTGTTTCAGGCTCGCCGAGGAGCGAGGGCCTAAGAATGATCGAGTACTACGGCGACAAGCGCGCATCTGACCGAGGCGGCAACGCTTGTGGAAGCCACAACCATGTGAGGGCGCCACACGGCTCGCTGGCCATGACGGAAAGTCCTGACGAAACATGCTCGATAGCATTGTATTGCGCACGCCAGTCGACGCATCGGTGATGAAGGAGACCATTTGTCAGCGGCGCAAGTCCTGTGCTGCTCATTTATTCCGCCCGCCGCCGCGACAATGCGCTATCTGCGTTCGATCAGGCCGCTCGCAATGATCGCCTCGTAGCGGAGGCTGGTCGAGACGATCACCGGTCAAGCTGTCACGGGTTCGTAGGCCTGCCCTTCGGGCGCTGTTCCGTCACGTTCAGCCGGTCCGGGTCAGTCGCGCGTCTTGCGGCCCGGATTGCGGTCGGCTCGCAAGACGGATCGTACGTGGGCAAGAGCGAGGAAAACCAAATCTGGGGCTGGCAAAGTCTTCCGGATCCCTGTCGCGCCGGGTTCTGTGAGAGCCGCTTTGCCATTAGGCGGTGATGAATCGGGAAAGCGCCATTCCGGCGCGCCGGCAAGACCGCTTGATCGAATTCTTCGAAGAGGGTCCTGAGCTTTCAAAAATGGGTAGTGGAGGGATGAATGATGACCGGCATCTGCGCCTTGCTTCGCAGATTGTTCGTGCAGCCGCTCACGCAGGCTGACCGGAATGTTGCATTGAAAACTCAGCTCGCGCCGATCAATGGGACGCGGGACAACGTAATCCACGTGGATTTCAAAAGGATCCGCGAAGCGAAGGAGGGGGCATGCGATCACGGATCATAGAAAAGCTGGAGGCTGGCCGTATACGATCCGGCCGATTCGCCAGTGTTCCGGGATCAGGTCCCTGCGGCCTGTTCTTGGTCCAAGGGCCTTGCGGCTGTGAACTCAAGATCAGCGGACTGGTTCGCCCAGGCTGGGAGCATGTCTCCGCGTCGACGGCGCGGCGCTGCCCGAACTGGGAAGAGATGTGCTTTGTCAAGGATCTGTTCTGGGATGAAGAGGAATGCGTGATGCAGCTGCATCCGCCTCATTCGCAATATGTGAATAACAGCCGCTATTGCCTGCATCTGTGGAAGCCGACATATCGGGATATTCCGATGCCACCGCCAAGCTTTGTAGGCATTGTCGGACTTGGACCGTCGGACTCTGCAACGTTGTTTGCGCAGATGACGGCGACATCGTGACTTGATCGATGATGTCGGTAACTGGTCAATGACGTCGAGCTCCCAACGCTTGCCGATAACCGGCCCGTCCGCGCCAAGCTCGCAGCGCTCGCCACTCTTATTTCGAGCGTCGGCGCGGCGATCACGACCTTCGTCGTCCCAGTCAGTTCGCTGGCGGCGAACATCTCGCGATAACGCCATCGCTCACTCCACACTTGACGTCCGTTGCTCGGAAGAGGCAAACACCACATGCATGCCACTCGAACTATAGCACAAGAGGTCGAAGCATGATCGGGAATGAGCGATGAGGCAGTTGCTGCGCCCAGTATTGCACTCGCCCTTACGACCGCAAGGCGAGAGGCTGCAATGCGCCACTGGCCCGAGCAGCAAAGCAATGCCGCCGATCTCTCTTGGCCCGCAAGCCAGGAGAGCGGCTCCGCTCGTTCTTTGGCGCCAGGGCCGTCGGGTGTGACGGCAGGAAGGACATAAGAGGATGCATATCGAACCGGGACTCGTAACGGGCACGAAGCTCGTGCTGGGCTACGCGACGGGCATGGCCGTAGGCGGGGTCGCGCTCAAGCTCGCGGTCGAAACCGTTCGTGAAAAGGGCATCGCGTCGTTTCTGGTGCGGACGGGCGTGGCGACTGCGCTCGTCTTCACGTTTTTTGAGATCTTGCCGCATTATCCGGTCGGGGTGTCCGAAGTGCACTTCATCCTCGGCTCGACACTGTTCTTGTTGTTCGGTGCAGCGCCAGCTGCGCTCGGATTGGCGCTCGGCCTTCTGGTGCAAGGCCTGTGCTTCGTGCCGACCGACCTACCGCAATATGGCATGAACGTAACCACACTTTTGGTCCCGCTGCTCGCGATTCAGGCGCTTGCCCAGCGTATCATTTCCCGCAACACCGCTTATGTCGACCTCCGATACTCGCAAACGCTGGCGCTATCGACCGCATATCAGTCGGGTATCGTGGCGTGGGTGGCCTTCTGGGCCCTGTATGGCGCCGGATTTGGCGCGGCGAACCTTTCCAACATCGTAACTTTCGCCGCATCCTATGCGATCGTCATTGTCATCGAGCCGTTCGCCGACCTTGCGGTGTTGGCGACAGCCAAGGCAGTGCGTGATCTGACCGCCGATGCGCTGGTGACGACCCGCCTCCACAACTCTGGCTAGCGATGATCGGCGGGACGGGATGTGCCGCCATTCAAGGGATGTGGCTCTGTTCCCGATTGTGTATCGGTTGCGGGAATACCGGGAAGCTGACGCTCGCCGCGGCTCGCACGGAATAGCAAACCGTCGACATTTCGTGCAGCTATAGGAGGAATGGGCCGGACTGCGCGTGAGGGCAGCTTCTCTCTTGCTCGTCGTCGATCATCGGGCAGACTGGGCGCCCACCGGCGTGGGAGCTCCTATGGCGGCGAGGAATTTGGTTCGCCACCCCAGGCCTCCGACGCGACGGGTTGCAGCGAAGTCGGCGTCAAATCCAGTCGGCAAGCGGTGACTTCGCTATCCTGCAGTCGCTCAGCCTCGCCTTCAAGCGACTCTCTCTCGGTTATCTGGTGCCGGCGTTCATCCATCACGCTGGATTGACACCCAGCCTGCGCAGTTATGCGTGCCTGCCAGCGCGGCGCAAGCGGCGGCAACTGTGAAGAAGTGGCCCATCGCGGACGGGCGTCTGGCCTGATCGTCCCGCTGGAAGACCGGCCCAAAAAGCCCGGCCGCCAGCTACAGCGACCGGGCGAAGGCAAATACGAATTTCATGAACGCTCCAATCATATGGCAGTCCATTCGGGACGGACATCCCCTGCCAATGCGGGGCCGCACCCGGTGGGCCTGCCGGCTTACAATGAAAATTGGTATCCTCCGGGTTCGATAATTCTCGCGCCAACGTTGCGGAACGGGCCAGAGCACGCCGAACTCAACTTGGACGAATGTCACGCCGAGACATCGTCAATCGTGAGTGATGCGGTGGAATCAGCCGGATCCGTTGTGAGCGCCGCCAGATAGCGAGCGAAGAGTGAGATCGTTCGGGTGTGCGACTCGAGGGCGCTCTTGCCGCTGCGGCCTCCAAGCCAATCGTTAAACAGTCGTTTGCGGCTAGCGCCAAGGTCGGCGTTTTCGACGAGGGTATCGCGTGCTGAATAGACCCTCTCCCGCAAAGCGGATCGGCCGAGGAAGCCGCCATTCCGGCAAAGCATAATATGCGCCTCCTTGGCGGACCGCGGACCACCGTCTCTGTCCGAATGCATCCGCTGAAAAACTCTAGCCTCGATCGCAGCGAACGGACCGATGTTCAAGCGGATAGCCTCCGAGGTGTACCGCCCATTCTTGTTGTAGACATTGGTAGGCAGCTGGCGCCAATTGCGAAGTGATACGCTGGTCTGCAGGAGGTCGAGCCGGAAAAGGCAAACGGTTTCGCGGCTTCCACTACGGCGTGCGGCTCCAGCTGAGACGAGGTCAGTCTCGCCCCAGAACGTCGGAGTGGGGGACAGTCCAGGAATTGGTGCCTCGCCCCGAAGCCTGCGCACCGCGTCCGGGCCGATCTGCCGGACCTGGTCGGCCGCCGTCGCCCGGTGGATATCCAATTCGATCGCGAGGCCCCCAAAGTTATCCTCGTTGTGAGCCAGCATGCCGGAAAGAACGTCGATGTAGTGATAGCCGGAATGACAAAGCATTCCGTAGCCGTACCGGTAGGGATGGTCTTCGCGGCAGAGTATCTCCTCCTCGGTGTTCCATACCCCCGCGTGATGCTCGATACCAATATACGTGACCGGGGTACCGAGCTTGCGAGAAGCGTGGCGCGCATACCGTCCAATCAGTTCGTAGACGGCATTGTAACGGCGAGGCGTCATTACGGCGCAACGCCCGCCTGTGCGCCTGCAGATCTCCTTCAGCTCCGTGATTGCATCAACGATGCGGTTGGCTGCAGGGCGCCCACACGAAGTCATGGGAAGTATGACGGGCTTATCGACCAGACAATCGAGGCCAAGTCCGAGAGCCGCTCGGAGGTAGCCTAGATGAGCCTTTGGTTCCGTTGAGATGATTACTTTCGTGGCTGGAGTTGCTCTGGCTTTGAGAACGTCCTCCCCATCACGGGAGTACCAGATTCCGTATCGGCGCAGATCGGGGACGTATGAGACGCTCGCCGGCTTGCATGCGCGACTCCGAAAGAAGGCATTCACGCCATCTCTGGCGCTCTCAAGCTCAACGACATGAAAGTCCGACGCCAGCCTGCCGGCGACGGCATTCTCGATCAGAGGAATGTACTTCGCCCGGGCGTAGGGACCAAGCCCAACGAGTATGAGATCCCCTTTCATTCTTCTATCGCCCTCTCTTCTTTATCATGGATCGGAACTTCAGGTTCGATGTCAGCAGACAGCCGGCCCCAGCGGTGAGCGTCCAGCGGCTTGCGGCCCCCAATCGTTCAATCAAGAAAGTGCTCGCTGCTTGGCATTGTTCGCAGCCGGCGTCGGCAACAGGCGCTGCCGCCGGCGTCTGCTGGTGGTTGGGGCCGACGAAGGTCCGGCAAGCGGCCGTCGGACGGATTTTGGTGATCGGTTGCTGTTGAGGCCGGACCGCCAGCCGTCAATGGCGCCGGCCACGAAGATGCCGCGTCAACGAGCATCCGTGATCGGAGTGTGAAGCGATGGGATAGACCTGCAGGTTCTCCGGTTTCTTCAGTCACGCCCAGCGGTGCGTCTTCGTTGTCGATAGAAAGACCTGCAGCGACGCCAGTCTGATCTCGAAGGAGCCGAGACACGCGCAATGAAGAAGGTGGGAGAAAGATGCATCAATTCATATCTGGCCAGCGATGGTTGAATGTGGTGTCGAGGCAGATGACTTCACCTCGATCTTCTTGGTCTCGAACAAGAAGCAGGATTTGGGCCATTGCAAATGTTGAGAAATACCGACATTCCTTGTGCGGCAAATGTCGCGCAGCAGACAGCTTGGCGGACTGCAGACACCGGATGGCTTGCCTGCAGCGAGCAGCACGCGGACGCCTTGGCAGTCCAAGCCAATCGTCGAATCTCGTCAAGTATTGACGTCATCAGCCTTTTGCTTGCAGTAAAGGAGATCCGCATCATCATTCCGCCGAGAGTATCGAGCGCGCCGGCGTGCAGAACGCTCTTCTTGCAGAGATTCGAGATCATCTGATGTGCTCGAGACGCGATCCTTCGCTGCCACCGTTTTCGGTTCTTGGAGCGTTGACCCTCCGGTGGGCAGTAGATCGCCAGGCTCGCGTGCGAGTGGCACCATCGATGCTAGCGACGCCCTGAACCATCGCCAGTTTCGGGATATCTACAATATACGTTGATATACGTTGTGCGTGGAGAGCTGCCGTGTAATTGCGCTTTTCGGACAAGGTATCAATGGACCTCCACGCCGATGGGAAAAGAGCCCATGTCTTCCGCAGAAGTGCACCGGCACATTATTTCGCTTCTCCAGAAGCCAAACCCGGTCATCCTGGATATCGGTTGCAACGACGGCACCGATACGAAACATTTTCTCAAGCTGTGCCCGCAGGCGCAGCTCTATTGCTTTGAGCCGGACCCTCGAGCGATCGCTCGTTTCAAGAACAACCTGGGACCGTGCCTCGACAAGGTGAGGCTGTTTGAGGTCGCGATCAGCGATCGAAATGGATCGATCGAATTCCACCCAAGCAATGGGGAGGGAGAGGCGAAGGAATGGGATCTCTCGGGCTCGATACGCCGGCCCAAAAACCATCTCACCGAGTACGGGTGGGTCCGGTTTGACAAGCCATTCTCGGTTGAAACGCGACGGCTGGACGACTGGTGTAGCGAAGCGAAGCTGGACAAGATCGATTTCATTTGGATGGACGTGCAGGGAGCAGAGTCCGATGTGATCGCGGGCGGCAGAAAGGCCTTCAGCAATACGCGCTTTATTTATACAGAATACAGCGACCGGGAGCTCTACGAAGGGCAGCTATCCTTGCAGGCCATTCTTGAGCTGTTGCCTTCGTTCGAAGTGGCAACCCATTATCCGGGCGCGGTAGAAGGCGATGTGCTGCTCAAGAACACGCGATTTTAGAACGATCGCCGCTTTTGGGCACGACAGGCGTGCCATCCAATGTTCGCATCGTGGCCGACCGTGAACCACAGGGTACTCGTTTTGTGATATCGACCCTGCCAGCTTCTATGCGGCACGTTGCGAAGAGGAGCGAGATGGTGCACGATTGGTTTTGATGGCGCATCCTCGCTTCAATCCCGACCGTCGCGCTTGAATGGTTGCAATCGGCGCAATCTTCAGTCCTAACGGTACTTGGCAGTCAGCACGACCCATCTTCGTCCAGCATCAGACCCGCCATGCTCCTGTCGAGCGATCTCGCGCGCGACTATTGATTCCCGGCGCCGCCTGCGACCCTGCATCGATCAACGGCATCGACCGTCTTTGCCTCGCCTCAGGCGCGGCAAAGGATCTGCAGGCCAACGAGGTGAAATTCGTCGCGCCGGATCTACGCGATCGTCCCAGACGGCCGGGTTTCCCCGTCGGTTGATCTGGTTTCAGATATTACGATATGACGCCACGTGCGATTCAAGACCCTTGAACTGGCGGTCGCTTGAATATTTCAAGGCGGCCGCTTTTCACAGGCGGAGAGCTCATCCGCGCACTAGTCCGAGGCGCACGCTCGCGCCGCCTTCGGATGGGCTTGTTCCGCATAAGCAGTTGAGGCACATTACGCCCCATACTTTTTGAGTGACGTCCCATGTGTCGGCCTGCTTCAGAAGCTCGCCTATTTCTCGTTGCCCTGTAGTGGTCCATGAATCTTCAGGTGACCATTTTGAAGCTGCTTGTTAGCTATCCGAATGGCCTCGCCAAGCTCGACGATCTCAAGCGCGACATTGCCATTCTGGCCACGAGCGGCCAAGATTGGTCCGAGCGCACCAAGCGCCTCGCTGCCAGGGTACCTGATCTGAGTATATTTTCCATGAGGCTTGTCGAACGCTACTCGTTCGGATGGCACATCACGGAGAAGGGGCGTGGCGTGCTGGAATACATGGAGAGCCACGAGCGGCCGTCAGTCGTCGACACAAACACTCCAGAGCCCGAATGTGCCCTTGGTAAAATCCCGCCGATGAGGGGTAAGGCATCTCGGCGAGCTCGTGGAAGATCGCGGCAACGGCGCAGTCCACGCGCCCACATCGCCTGAATATTCGATACGCGGTCGATCAATTCTATCTCCGCGGCCGTGCGTCAGAACGTCATGGTTTCCTGGTGGTGATCAAGCCTATGGAGCGAGCCGATGGGTTCCGCCGAAAGAGCGCGTTCAGGAGCTCAATTCGTCCTGCCTGGCTCGCTGCCTGGCTCAAGAAGGTTCCATGTTTGCCCGAGGTTCGGCAAAAGCCGTCGGTATCGACTGACGTTGCGGCCCGGGCCGAGCACGATCGGCGAGAAACCGTCCTCGGAATCGTCAATGACCAGATGATTGCGGCGTCCATGTCGTGGACGCAACGCGGGCGCTGGTTGGACGATTGGCGCAGAGCGAACGGCCTCAGCAGGAGCCGATGTACCTCGATAATCCGGCGAGGCGGATTTCGTCCTATATAATACGGCCCGCATCATGGGAGAATTCGAGCAGTTCACCAGCACTCTCTCTGGAACCAGGACATCGAGGGTCAAAATGATGGTCGTGTTGGATCGCGTAAAGGCCGGCTTTGCTGTTCCAGAGGAGACGCCATCCGACCACTGAGCGAATGCTGACATGTCGCGATCTTGCCAATCGCTGCCTTTGCGTCTTATTGCCTACATCTGCGCGACCGTTTTCTATAAGCCGATCGTGAAAGTCCTGGGTCGTCCTTCGTTGGTGACGGCGTGTTTTCGTCAATAATCCTCATTTTGATCTGAGGTGCTTTTATTCGGCCATGGACAGTCTTGCCTCGAGGTCCGCACTGATCTCGCGCTGGCCTGCAAGGGCACCAACGCTGGTACGATCCGGACGGCGCCGAAACTCGTCGGCCGCCCAGCGCCGAGCAGCGAGGTATGGCAGGCGCTGGTTTCGTCTAGGACGAGGACAAATTCCCGTAGTCTGCCAAATTTGACAGTGACAATGGCGGGTGTCTCAAGCGTCGCCCGATCTGCCTGGCATGCTTGACAGTTGCCGACGCTTTCGCAGATATGGCGGCCTCTCGCAAAATAGAGTGGATACCCGCGTCGATGATCAAGTCCGAGCTCGTTCAGCGCATCAGCGACCGCAGCCCGCATCTTTATCAGCGTGACGTCGAGAAAATCGTAAGCGCAATCCTGGACGAGATCGTCGACGCACTCGTGCGCGGCGACCGGGTCGAGTTGCGTGGCTTCGGAGTATTTTCGGTCAAGCAACGCCGGGCTCGCACGGGCCGCGACCCACGAACAGGGCGGAACGTTCACATTGACCAGAAGCGCCTTCCGTCCTTCAAGGCCGGCAAGGAAATGCGCGAGCGCCTGAAGCGCGAGATGCAATGCGAGACGGTATCCTCACCATCCGACAAGCAGCTCGACAGATGTATTTGGCCAAAAGAAACCGCGTGACCACAGGGCAACTGATCTTCGCCCGCAATCACCACAAGGCTGTCTTTTGTTTCGTCTATGCGCAATGCGGCCGTACTCGCCATGCGGCCGGCGCGGACTCAAATTGAAGCGTTTTTCTACCTGACCCATGACCGTCACCGCTGAAATCGGATGGTTAGGTTGACGACGGTGAGCGGTCAAACCACGACCGTCGACAGCGGACATTCTCTGCGGCCCTTGATATGAGGCCGGCTGCGCCGATCAGCGCGGCAATGATCCATTTCGACCGAGGGGTGAGCCATTCGAAGCTCGTGACGATCGCGCAGAAAGAAGGGCGCTTATGCGACGTCGTCCAGGACAGTCTACGTGCCTCATGCGCCTCGACGAACCCAGACATGCATATGCACGCAGTTGTGTCCGCTGTCCTGGCTGTAGGCTGCACGTGCAACGCGACGTTCTCAGCTTCCCTCGGACAACGACGGCATCAAAGTCCTTGCCGGCTTTGGGCCCCGTGGAGCGCGGTGGTTCGCCTTCACGGCGCGTGTAAAACAATCAGGACGTCCGGCTAAATGAAGGCAAGGACGAGCAGGCTCGAACAGAGCAGCGCGAAGCTGGTCGCAGTCAGTGCGAGAAGGCTGCCGGAGACAAGGTCATGATTGCGCATCAATCACCCTCGATTGCACAATTAGACAAGCCAGGAGCGGTAGTTCCAATGCCCACTTTGATATAAAACCGATAACTGATTCCGGATGCACTATTCCTGCTTCTTCGAGGACATCATGCATCTTCGCTGCGCCATTGGACTGAAGTTCGTTGAACTTTGGCGCAGGCAGGCTCTTTGAGAGCCTTCCGAAAAAGGCAGGATCTGATGCGGCGATTGTCGAATGTTGATCGGCACGCCAGGCGAAGCTGAGACCAATGACCCGATCGCGGGCCGATGGCCAGCCTTTGAACTCGCTGTGGAACCTGCGGGAAAATCGGTGTTCGGTTGTTTAGTGTCCCAGACGGTTCAACTCTCAGCAAGCTGGTCCACCCGATCGGCCGGGGCGGCCGGCTATTGGTGCCTTTGCCGAGCTTGCGCCCGTATTATCGCGTGTCCCAGTTCGGGCGTGTCGTCCTTCCAACGGACTGAGCCGAACGGCCTCTCCAACATGCGGCGGACGCGTACCGGGGCAGGGCCGAGATGGAAGCGAATGGCCCGCTGCTCCAATTCACGTTCCCACTGGGTCGAGCGGTTGCGCCAGCGCAAGTAGTCGAACCAGGTCGGGCAGTGATAGCGCTCGGTCCACAATTCGGGATCGGCAATGTCGCGCGCGATCGACCAGCCATAGGCCCCGTTGCGCTGGCGTGACAGTTGCACGTCCTGCATCACATTATGAAACGCTCGCGCATTCTCCTGTGCAACCCGATACTCGATCTCGACGACGAGCGGTCCGCTACGCCCGGTCAAGGCGAGACGTACCTCGGGATCGCCGACAAGCCCGGCTTCTTCTCCTCTCGCGCCGACGCGGGGCATGGGCAGCCAACGGCCGATCAGTGGAGAGGCCAGCATCAAGGCGGCCGACACCATGAGCGCAGTTTCGACCCCTGCCGCGTCGGTTAGATGACCCCAACCCCAGCTGCCGACGGCAATTCCGCCTGAGCTCGCCGCCTGATAGGCTGCGAGCGAGCGTCCGGCCACCCAGCGCGGTGCCGACAACTGCACCCCAATGTTGAACACGGTCCACGCCATCATCCAGACGGCCCCGGCCAGGACCAGTGCCGCCGCGGTCAACACAGCTTCGCGGCTGAGCGCGACCGCGGCGATCGCCGCGCCCATCGTCAGCGCGCAGGCGCGGATTGCGGCCTCGCCGCTCATCCGCTTGCGGATCTCGGTGATGTTCAGTGCGCCGACCACCGCGCCCAGGCCAAAGGCGCCGAGCATGATGCCGTAGGTCTGAGCGTCACCATGCAAGAGGTCGCGCGCCACCAGCGGCATCAGCGCGGTGACTGCGCCGCCGACGACGCCGGTCACCAAAGTGCGGACGAGCACAATCTTGATCGATGGCGAATTGCTGATGTAGCGCACACCGGACACTATCGCGCGGCTGAACCCTTCAGGCGGCAGGCGTGAGGGCGCGCTGCTGCGTTTCCAAAGGAACAAGGCGATTACCAGCGGCAGATAGAGCAACGTGTTAAGCGCGAATGCGGCCACTGCGCCCGCAGTCGCCACCACGACGCCGCCGATCGCCGGACCTACGCTGCGCGCGATATTGTAGCTGATGCCGTTCAGCGCGACTGCCGCAGGCAGCTGCGCTTCCAATGGCACTTGTTCGCCAACCGACGATTGCCAAGCCGGTCCCATCAGCGCCATGCCGCTGCCGACGATGAAGCAAAGCATGAGCAAGAGGTTCGGTGTGGCTAGACTAAGCCAGGCGACCACGGTGAGGGCGGTTGCGCCGGCGCACGCGATGCCAAGCGAGATCAGTGCGACGATGCGACGGTCATACATATCGGCGATCGCGCCGGCTGGTAACGAAATCAGCATCACCGGCAGCAACAGTGCGGTCTGCACCAATGCGACCTTGTCGGCCGAGGACGTCATCTGCGTCATTGCCCAAGCCGCACCAACACCTTGAATCAGGATGCCGAGATTCGAGAGGAGGCTCGCAAGCCAGATGCGCCGGAAGGTCGCGTGCCGAAGCGGCGCCGTGATGCCGTCGGCAGCGCTACGCATCTGGACTTTGGCTCGATCGATCATATCGGTTCGTGATGATCTACCATGATTCGAGTCGGGTGCGGATCACAAGGATGTTCCCGGCGCGATGCCGCGCTCAAAAGTCTGGCATGCGTGAAGCGCTGCGTCGATCGCCTGTGACGCAGACGATGATAATGGCGGCGTGCGAAGCGGCACCCTTACCGGCGTGATATCTGCAATCTCCTATCACGACATGATGCAACGAAGATGCAACAGGGAAGCGCCGATCGCGCTCTCGCGTACGCTTTTGCTCCTCGAGCCACCTGTCGCAACTTGTCCCACAACGTCCGGCGATCGCTGAAGACGATGAAGGCGCGCTATGCCACGAGAAGAAGGCGGGCGTAGAACGATCGCATTGGTTCGTTTCGTACAAAGTGCGCATCCAACTGCGAGCACAATCTGTCAATATAACCCTGCCAGCGGTGTACGAAATGTTCTGCGCCGCGAGATGCGTGGTGAACTGCGCTCTCGATCAGACGGAGCCGACACATTCCATGTCGCGGGACTTGTCCAATATCAAACTCACACAGGTGTGCGGTGATTGGTGGAGTTTGCTGTCGCCTACCGAATGGCTTCGTGCCAGTGTGTCTGGCGCGGGTTCTAACCCGTCTCAGGCGGCGATGCTAGCGAACGAGCTCCGCCGAACGCAAGATGGCGCAAGAGATCGATCTCGATTGGAGCTGCGGGACCAACGATTGTTGAGGCCGCAGAGAGCGGGTCTATCGCAGGTGGAATGAAAGTATTCGAGAATCGAAATACTGACACCGTTGCTTGATCCACCATGCAATCTTCATCCTAGGGAAGCGAACGTGACGGCATACCGTGGACCTGTCTTTGACATGGCCGTGAAGCAATTCGAAGTCATCGCAGATTATCTATGCATACCGCAGGACGCGAGAGCTCGGCTACTTATGCCAAAGCGCGCGGTCACGGTCTCTTGTCCGATTCATCGTGATGACGGCACGATGGCGGTCTTCGAGGGCTATCGCGTGCAGCATCACCTAACCCTTGGCCCAACGAAAGGTGGTACGCGCTTCGCTGCAAGCGTTGATCTCGGCGAAGTTGCGGCACTCGCCATCTGGATGAGCTGGAAGTGCGCACTGGTCGGATTGCCCTATGGTGGCGCGAAGGGAGGAATCAACGTCGATCCCTCAAGCTTGTCCAAGCGCGAACTTGAGGTGCTTTCGCGTCGCTATATGCAGGAGATGATTCCGTTCGTTGGACCGCATACAGATGTGATGGCGCCCGACATGGGAACCAACGAGCAGATCATGGCCTGGTTCATGGACACCTACTCTATGTATCAAGGGCAAACAGTCACGGAAATCGTGACGGGAAAGCCCGTCAGCGCCGGCGGAACATTGGGACGTCGTGAAGCCACAGGCAGAGGCGTCGCTCATTTGGTTCATCGTGCCGCAGATGAGCTTAAGATCCGTCTCAGTGGTGCAACCGCGGTCGTACAGGGGTTCGGAAATGTCGGTTCGATCGCCGCGCTCGAACTGCACAATATGGGTGTGAAAGTGATTGCGGTAAGCGATCACACCGGCGCGCTATATCGGCCCGCGGGCCTCGACATTCCCCAGTTGGTCAGGCATGCAGCCTCGCGAGGGAGCCTGAACGGCTACTCCAGCGAACTTGCTTTGGACTCAATGGAGATGCTGACGTTGCAGTGCGATGTGCTTGTTCCAGCCGCCGTGGAACGGGTCATCAACGGCAAAATTGCCGGTAACCTGCGTTGCCGGATACTTGCTGAAGGAGCGAATGGTCCGACCACGCCAGAGGCCGATCGAGTTCTCGAGAAGCGTCAGAAGGAGATCTTTGTGATCCCGGATATTTTGTGCAACTCAGGAGGTGTGGTGGTCAGCTACTTCGAATGGGTGCAGGACCTTCAGCGATTGTTCTGGGAGGAGGAAGAGGTGATGCGGCGAGAGTACCAAGTGCTCGATCGCGCGTTTGAGCGCGTATTGTCGCGAAGCAGGCGAGACAAGATTTTCAACCGGAGCGCCGCTATGGCAATTGGTGTGGAGCGGGTCCGTGGTGCAAAGGACACGCGTGGACTGTTTCCGTAGCGATATCCGAGCACCGAATTGACTGAGCGCGACGCAGCCGCAAGAGACTCTCAAGTGGAACGGCCAGCGACCGTGCTCGCGTGTCGTTTGGCGACCGCGATGACGGCAGGCATGTGTCGAGCGGTTACGACCGCACCAGGGCGGAGCACGGTCGCCCCGGCGCTCTGCTCCTTCAGTCCATTTGGCGGTGCGTCGGGACACAGTCAGAGCCATATTATGCTGATGCAATGTCTGGCGCATCCGTACGATACGCATGATGAATGGGTCCAGATGCGGCACGGCTCAACCCGAGTTGCCGTCGGCGACGCTTCCGCCGCCGCATGCGCTGGCTCAGGCTTCTGTTGCGGCAAATCCTGTCTCGTCCCGCCGCCGCGTCCTTAGTCGTTGCTCCGGCCTGAAATCAGGGGCTTTCGCCGACGATTGCCCAGGCGCAACCGAGGGTTGAGGTGCCGGTGCTTGTCGGAGTCGAGGAGCGCGCTCGTCGCACCAACAGAGTCCAGAACGCCTCTCAGCCAGCCTGCCGTCATCCGAGACGGCAGACCCAGCAGCGGGGGCTCACCCTTCTCCTCGCGTTAGTCAGCTTCTCGAAAGCCAACCTTCCTAGCATTCGAACCTGGTCTCTAGGTGTCGATGCCGTCCATGACTGAACTGGTCACAAACCTTGGGGTACCCGCTGGGCGGATCGGCGAGAAGCTTAGTTCTCATAACAGCGAGGAGGGCAATATGGATTCCAATCGGATAAGCGGTACCGGCTCGCCAGCGGCGCCAACGCGGTATATTGGCGCACAGGAGGATCATAGTCTTCTATTTGGGCAGGCTCTGAATGAAGCCAGGTCATCGTCTGCCACGCCTGGAAAGGCTCCGATCTGGAGTTCGAGCGCTCCATACGGGAACTTCTCACGCGATGGCTACACTTGGAACAACGACGTATGGGGCGCGGGCGCCGGACCTCAGACGATTTCTGTGCGTGCGGTCAACCAGTGGGGCGCGTGGTCGAACCAGCCTAATACCGGGGGAATCAAGAGCTATCCGCACCAGGCTTTCAATGTCGGGAAGCCGCTGAGTTCAATCAACACGCTACGCTCGAGCTTCAATCAGGGTGTTCCTGCCGGCGGCGCCTGGGACGTTGCCTACGATATCTGGGACAGCTCAAACCAGTATGAGATAATGCTATGGACAAACTACACCGGAAACTCGGACGGCGGCGGCAACGTAAAGCCCATTTCATATCATTACTCTCCTTCGCGGGCGGCGATCCCGGTCTATCGAAATATCGATGCAGGCGGGGCGACTTGGAACGTGTTTGAAGGCTTCAATGGTCACAAGGTCATCTCACTCCTTCGCACTTCGAAGACCAACAGTGGGACAGTGGACATCAAGAGTATCCTGGAGTGGATCAAGTCGAAGGGCTACTTTGGCGACATAAACGTCGGTAGCGTCCAATACGGCGTCGAGATCACCTCGTCCCCAGGCGGAATGAACTTCAATTTCAACGACTGGACCGTGACCTCAAAATGAGGATCCACGGGCCGTGAGGTGACCTGCGCTTATCCAGTCGTGTCCATGCGCCGTGGGCTGCCTCGATCTGGCTGCGGGGATCGATGCTCGCCCTTTGACTTGCCGGAGGGGTCTCCACACCGCACCCCATGCCCTCGGGCAATGCGATTTCCGTTCTTTGGCGCGAAGCCGGATTGGAGGGATCGCCGGAGTTACCTTCAACTGGCTTAACGTTTTGGCATACCGCCAAAATGAAGCCGAGCAACTCGCTTGCCACCGCCGCAACTGCAGTTGTCTTGGCGTGCCTTCCATGCGAGGTCTTTGATAATTTGCTGCGCGTCCGCTCAACGGGTCAAGAGACACTGACCAACGCTGGCTCTGCTGTGACGACGCCACGCAGCATCCAGCAAGCTCTCAGACGGCAACGGCTCTAGCTCGTCGCAGAGCCGTTGGCGCCAGTGGCTCAGGTCCGAGCGCACCTGCGGGAACCCGTGCTGAAAGAACGTATGCTTCCGACCCCATGTCGACCAGCAACTCCCTTGCTTAGGCCGGGCCACATCGCGTCGTGAGCAAGGCCCGGCAATGCACAACTGGATCGTCCCAAGCCTGCGAGACTATGCTGTGAGTGTCTTCGGCAGGGTTTATCGCTCCCGCTGCGTGCCGTTCGATCGATCACCATTTCTGCCACGCCGTCACTTGCACATCGCTCTTGAGCGGGCCGAAGGGTCTCCATGGCCCGGCCCGCGTTATTTGATCCGCTGATGAAAGTCGAGCGCCAAGCGGCCGCAGCAGTATCGATCCATTTGCGGCGTTGGGCTTCGTGTGAACCTGTGCCGGCTCTAATCGGGAGCGGGAGCGCGGCCGCACGTGCACTGACTCTCGACTGATCGTTGCTGCAGGACCACCTGCTTGGCGGCCCTTGAGAAGCGGCAAGCGTATTCTTTAGTTCTGACGATGGAGAAATTGATGGACGCAGGACAGGCACAGCGGAGTGCAGGTTCTTCCCCGAACACGTTTGAAGAGGGGCCGCAGGAAAGTTACCTCGGCGGCTCCACCCGAGCCGTGGCGGATTGGGTCGAAGCCTTGACGGGGTATCAGACCTCCGCCTTCTCGCGCGAGCGAATCCTGAGAGACTGGGCTGGCGAGGAGGGGCTGGGCGAAGCCGAGGATCGGCAACGGGGGTTTCACGAATTAGGGCTTCAAACAACATCGGCTCGCGTTCGGTGGATTTGTCATCCCTGTCCCTGACCGCTTTGCCCGCCGCCCTGCCGCGAAGGTTGCTGCAACTTCGCGCCACCCACAACGAGCTGAGCAGCCTGCCCGCTGGATTCCCGCCCGGTCTCCGACAACTTCTCATCAGCCACAACCGTTTGACCAGTTTGCCGGACACCCTTCCGGCGAGCCTCGTTGAGCTGGACGTGAGCGATAACATGTTGGGCAGTCTG
This sequence comes from Bradyrhizobium sp. ISRA436, assembly GCF_029910015.1. Taxonomy (NCBI): domain Bacteria; kingdom Pseudomonadati; phylum Pseudomonadota; class Alphaproteobacteria; order Hyphomicrobiales; family Nitrobacteraceae; genus Bradyrhizobium; species Bradyrhizobium sp. ISRA436. The sequence goes on along the minus strand of NZ_CP094519.1, from coordinate 5,516,716 downwards.
CCGGCCACTCTGCCGGCTCAGCTCGAAATCCTGAGCGCAAATAACAACCAGCTAAGTAGCCTGCCCGCCTCTCTTCCGAGCACACTCTCCTCGCTCGCGATTAGCGGCAATCAGCTGACCGACCTGCCGTCCCTCCCATCGGGGCTCATCGAGCTCGACGTCAGCGGCAATCAATTGACCGACCTTCCCGAACCCCTTCCGAGCTGGCTTCAATCGCTCAATCTCAGCGGTAACCGCCTGACCAGCCTGCCTGAGGGGCTTCTTGAGGGCCTTCTACTTAGTTACCCGCATTTGGCGAACCTCGAGTTCGGGGATAACCCACTGCCGGCCGCCGTCCTCGCTCATCTGGCGGCTGAGGCGTTACCGCGGCTTGCGCAGCCGTCTCTGGACGAGGCGGCCGCGAACTGGCTCGGGGACGACCCGGCGGCACTGGCCGAATGGCAGCACTTTGCGGATGAGCCAGGCGCCCAGGACTACGCACGGTTTCTAGAGAGGCTACGAGGAACCGTGAACTACCGCAATGACGCATTTCGGCAGGCAGTGGCTGATGATCTGCGGCAGGCGACGACCAATCCGAGATTGCGCGAGCTGTTTTTCGCACAGGCTTCCGAGGCCAATGAGAGCTGCGAGGATCGTGTTACTTTGCACTGGAACGGTATGCGGACCGCGCGCCTTAACGCTGACGTCGAGGCCGGGGTATATGACGATCGGCTTGCCGAACTGATCCAACATGGCCGTGTTGCGTTCCGCTTGGAGGCGCTGGACCGGATCGCGCGCGACAGGGTCAACTCCGACCCGAGCATAGACGACGTCGAAGTCTACCTGGCCTATCAACATCTGCTGCGCACCCCGCTCGAGCTCAGTCACGTCGCCCCTGACATGCGCTTCCTGGGGGTCTCTCACGTAACTCCGGATGATGCTGCGCGGGCGCTGGACTTGATTCGAGAGCAGGAAGCGAACCAATTCACCGACTACATGGCAACCCGCTGGTAACCGTGGGAGACGGTGCTAGAGCGTATCGCTCCGGACGAACATGCGGCGATGCCAGACCGGCTCGTCGAAGCCATGGGCGAGGAGTTTCAAACCCGCCTGGATCAGCGACTGGCCGAGCATAACCTGCTCGGCGACCTGGATGCCGAGCGGGTGCTCGGAGCCCAAGTCCGAAACGAAATCGCCGGCGAGATCAAACGCGAGGTCATGCACCGTGTGGTCGCAGACCGTGGCCTCGAACTATGAGACTTCCCAAGATTCTCGGAGAAATATTTGGGTGCACTGTGGCGCCGCCGAAAGATCGATCGTGCTTGACATCATCTTCGAACTTCCGCCGACGATTGCTTCCTGCCGTTTCGTTGACCGGATAAATCCGGAAAGGCCGTCAACGCGGAAGCGTGCTGCCGTTAGCAGGCCTACCTGTCAATTAGCTGACGAGCGTCGCTGCAGAACACCCGGTTGGCTCGACTATGGCCATCAGCGACCGAAGCGGGTCCACGTTGCGGGTGAGCCGGTCAAGCTTCGCAATGAGCAGTTTGGCGCCGATTGCCTTGGCATGTGAGAGGGCCACCGCGAACTTGGGCGGTCGAAGCGCCTACCGCTCCCGGGTTCCACGTACCCGGTCGAAAGCGTCCACTTATAGCGCGACAATCTGGATGGGAAGCGCGCGAGCAGGGGCTTGCGCAGATTTGGAGCAGCTCCCTCTTCGCGTATCGTCCTGGATGATGCCAATAGTCGGCTGACCGTCCCGGTGGCGAGCGTATCAAGCGCGTCGGCGCCTTGACTGCGTCAAGCGGGCGGACGTTCTGGCCCAAGGCAATAGTGCAGCAAGCTGTTGCACAAATTCGCCATTCGACACGCCTCAGCGAAGGCGCTCATGTCTTTAACGTTTCGGGCAGACAGCCTGGTCAAACGAGGCCGAAGTCGTCTTCGGCCGGCCTCCCTCGCTCCCCTTGCCATCTGGGATGTCAGACATACTGCACCAATTTGAGGTAATCGTCCGTGAGGACTGGTGAGCGGATGGAAGAAGCCGCGTCGTGAAGGAAGGTATTCAGAGTCCGGCGAGCGCGAATGCGGTCTTCGAAAGATAGCCGCTTCGGCGCGCGAGTACGGAGAATCGCTAATTCGGAACTGACCAGGTCCGCTGCGGCCGCCGAACAATCTGAGGCCGAGAAGCAACCGGCAGACATGACAGCTTGTGCCAGTCCGAGTGTGGTGAGCCAACCCGCATAGACGAGTACGGCGCCGTCTGTCTCATTGAGCCCAGACAGATCCTCAATTGCAGCAGCGTGGACTTGTGCCGCACCGAGAGACCGAAAGAGAGCGGCTATTTCGTCACGTGTGGCTCGAGAGAGAAGGCAGCGGCCGAGATGTGATAGCAGCGTCTCGGTCGGACCTTCGAAGATGCGGAGAATGCGTGCGTCTCGATAGATCTTAGCGACAGGCGTTCCCTCATCGTAACCACGTCCGCCCAGCAGTTGGACGCATTGATCAGCGACGAGGCCGCACCACTCTGACGACAAAACCTTCGTTGCTGACGCAAGGTGGACGTTGGGTGCGCCCTGCGTTGAGACAAGTCGGCAGGATGCAGCCAGCATTGCCTTCACGATTTCCCGCCGCAGTACCATCTGTCCAAATAACTGCTCGATATAGCTGTTCTCGAGCATGCGCAGCTTGCCTAGTCGACGATGGCTTGCATATGAGGCTGCGACCTGGATGGCGCGTTCAAGCGCTCCAAGGCCCATGGCTGCCACACCGATGCGCCCGCGGTTCATACTGGATGCTGCCGCTCCCCAGCCGTCCTGATCGCGAGAGAGCACGTAAGCACTCGGCAGCTCGACGTCGTGGAACTCCAGGGTATTCTGAATAATTCCGCGTAGACCGAGCGTGCGATGCTCGTGCGTGACCTTTAGGCCAGGAGCCTGCCTATCAACCAATACGCCAACGACCCGGCCTTTCGCATCGGGACCGGAAGCGCGCGCAAAGCAAACGATCCAACGAGCCCAGTCAGCGAGGCCGATCCAAATTTTGCGGCCAGAGACGCGAACTCTATCTTCGTGCATGAAAGCCGAAGCCTCTATATGTCGCGGGGCGGAGCCAGCTCCAGGCTCTGTTAAAGCGAAAGCGCAAAGGTCGCCGCGTGTTGCGCCCCGCATGACCTGCCTCTGTTCAGGGATATGCGGTGCCGCTTCGATGCAGGGCAAGGCCAGGAAGTTATGGATCACGAGGGTAGAGGCAGCCGAGACGTCGAAGGACGCAGTGGCGGAGATGAGGTCGATGGCGTCTTGCAGGGGAAGAGCTAGCCCGCCATGCTCTGTTGGTGTCGTGAGCCCGAATAGCCCATGCTTTGCCAATACGCTGTGCAGGGTCGGAGGGAATGCTCGACGGTCATCCGCGTCTGCGAAATTCAACTGACTGAGGTCATCGATCAAACGGGAATATAGGGCAGTAGGTGCACCAAGTTCAGACGTGCGTTCCTGCGCCTCATCGCATAAGGGATAAGCTTGAGTGTACATAGCCATAAGAGCAGAATGATTGCGTGCGCGCTTCGTGCCAATCATCCGCGTGGCTAGCTCGTATAGACATTGGTATAGATGGATGCCAGCGTAACGTAAGCAGGCTATCCCGGATCGGGATTTATCGCGAATGCTGCTGGGCTGGCTTCAAGATGCCTCTTGCACGACGAACCCCAGCGTGTTCGCGACCGCGCAGTACCGCACGGTGCGCACCAGGGGCTCGTTGTGCAGACCACCGCCAGGCTGATGGTGTGATCGCCGCGTCAAGGATCTGGGGCAGCTCAAAGACACGGATCAGTTGCCGAAGCTCACTGCAGACGTCAGATTCGGATGTCGGCGAACCAGCCGCCTGAATAACCTCGTCACCTAAGATCCCGTATAGAAACCAGCGAACTGATTGGCGGCCAGCTCAAGTGCAAGACATTTATCGCAACTTCGTGAATCGCTCGACATGCCCAATTGCCATGGAGGCCTGTGGCCACGCGAAGGTTGATTACGTCGAGCCACGTAGTATCAGAGTGATGGCAGAAGGCTGGGAGGATCCGAACTATTGGGCGAGGTGGACGTGCGTACCGTTCCTCACTCGTCAGCTTCTCGAAAGCTCCCCTTGCAAAAATCTAGCCGAAACGACCCAACTCGACCCATGCCGAGATTTCATTGACGTTATGATCTCCTGCGCGAGCAACGACTATTGGAGCAACAACCGGGTGACTTTGACGCACACTATCCGCGGGCGGCGGCCGACGCCATTCCCCCGAGCGCCTCGGCGCGCTGTCAGCGCCGCTTCGAGGTCTGCGCTGATCACCTCATCCTCCGACTTCACCTCGCCCCGAGCTGAAGTGCTGGGTTCTTCACGGACGACCAATGAGGCTGGTCAGCTGATCGACAGCTAAGCCCTCTAGCATACGAACATCTCTATCCAGACAAGGGCCAAGTTTGATGGGCTCACCAAAATCTGGAAGAGAAGGACCTGCCCCCCCCTCAACATACCGAACCGTTCGAGAAACCAGATCCGATCATTTTACAGACATTTGCGCGCGTCTCGATTTCTGACTCGTGACTCGCTCAAATCGGATCAACTTTGTTGGATTGATGTCGATAAGGCTACCAAAGGAAAAATGGAATGGACCCATTTCACAATGTCGACCCATCCGCGGCTCGGACAAATTACGTCGAGTCGCAACAGGAAGAGACAGGGCAAGCAGACTTTGAGCGGCGGCTTAGAGAGCCTCAGCCAATCCTTCGAACATCAGCTTCACCCGGGGCTGGATCGACCCGCACTGTGACGGAAGGCAATGTGAGAGCGCAGTCTATCCAGGAGAACGAGCGGTGCGCAGCTGCATCCTTTGTCAGAACGCGCGCTCAGCTTGCCGCAACGCTGACCTGCGCAAACGTTGCGGAACTCAGAAGAGAAATCGAACTTGCTGCGCAAAGATCAGCACAATGGTCAAGCGCGACCAGGCCGTCAGCCAGCGGCGTCGATAGTGGTCGCGTTTACGACGACGTAGTGGCATCGTCGTACGCGGAGCTGCAGCGCTTTCAAGACCACGCCAGCCATTGCAAGCCACATGTGCTGGACCGTCAAAGCGCGTTGGACCATTTGCGTTCCATGGCGGCTTTGCGTTTCGACGCCGCTCCCTGGAATATTTGGGGAGGCCAACAACTTGATCTGGGTCGCGCAGCGGCAGAGCACATGAGAGGGGACACCAATTCTTCACCTTTTGTATCACTGTCCGAGGACGCTTCACAACTGCTCGTTTCGCCGGACGATGACGACGGGTATGGCGCCAAAGCAATCGCGGAAAACGCGAACGAGTTGCACACTTACACGGTGCCGAGGGTCACCACTTGGACGGCCGAAGAGATCGTCAGGATTCTTGAGGACGGGACTGAGAATGATGAACCCAGTCTAGCATGGGTGAGCGATACCCCAACTGAGGAGCGGGAGGTACTGTTTCTGGGCGGGAATCTGGATGACTATCGGACCGCTAGCGAATCGAATCCATACAGAAAGTCAGAGACAAGAGGCTGAGGTAGAAGATCCAGAGAGGCGATATGTCTTGTTGCGATGCTCGAAAAAATCGGAAGCAGCGTTTGCGGCATCTATGATAGTCCGATCGAAGTGGCGAGCGGTGGAGCTGGCCGCGTACCGCACTTCGACAATCAGAGTTTCCCCCGAAGCCTGTACCGTTTTCAGATTCGCCGCGCTTGTCGTCGGACTGAAGACAGGGTATTTCGCTCGCCAAGATCCCAATATAGCACCGCTATAGTCTGCAGAGCTTCATGCGCGAGTCTGACGGCAATGCCAGCAGAGCAACAACGAGCTTCGCGCGACGGTGACGCAGTCATCATTGCACGAGGTGTCGCAGACCAATCTGACGACGGTCATGCGTGGCGACGACTATGCCGGTTCGCAGATCCTTTTCTCGTTTGAACCGATGGAGGCCGGGCCCCTGCCGCTACACGAGGGCGTCGCAGGCTGGTTGAGCAGGTCTCCAGCATGGCCGTGTCATATTCCGTTTGGGGGCGCTGGACGAAATAGCGCGCTAGTGCGCCAGAGTGTAGCCCTTGGCCGGTCCGAGCCGATCAATGATATCGAGGTCTACCTCGCCTACCAGACCCCGTTGCGCGAGCCATTGGAGCTACGTGCGCTTTCTTACTGTCTCTCACGTCGCCCGAGACGACGTTGCCGGGGCCATGGCGACGGTGCCGGGCGAGGAAGCTAGAGGCTTTGCGGACTATTTGGCTACACGTTGGCATCCTTGGGGCACCGTGCTGAGGCGCATTGCCTCGGATGACCATGCAGAGATGGAAGATCGGCTCATCGCGCGATGGGCGATGAGTTTCAAACTCGCCTGAACCAGCGGCTCGCTGAAGAGGGTCTGACGGGCGACGCCGCTGCCGAGCGGACGCTTGACCTCAAATCGTCAGTGAGATCGCCCGGGAAATCAAAAGCAAGGTCATGCTGCCGGGCGGTTGGGAGGCTTAGTGTCGAACTGTAAAGATCGGCCAGACCCATGATACAGATTGCTGTCATGAGATCGCACCCCTACGCAATGACGGCCCTGCCGAGGTGATCGGCTACGGAGGCATCGTCTATCGGCGATGCCATCGTTACTTAAAGGGTGATGGCGACTGAAAGGTACATGGCTGCGGTACGCCTATGTAAGGCTTCGTACCGCAGTTGTACCTTGGCAGGAGCGCCTCGCCATCCGCTTTGAAGAGGAGCAGCTCCGACCTCATGGGCCGAAGGAACTTAAGGAAGAACGAAAAGCCCCAGCACGTTCTGCGAGCCGTGGAAGCCAAGGTGCTGAGGCCGTCGTAGCCTTATCCAAGAGATGCAAACGGATAGGCGGCGTCATTGTGCATCGCGAAGTCGATTCATCAAACCGGCGGGAATGATTATCTCGCTGGCTTGCCAACCATCCGAAAGCCAAGTCTCGCCGGACGTTTGCCCGTTGGGTTCACGGCGGACACAACCATAGACCCTTCACGCCGAGCGCGACGACACCGTTTGGCTTCTGCCCTGAGATGAACATCCTGAACTTGTAGTCGGGTGGCGCATCGTGGTCGCGATAGCCTTTGTCGAAAACGAGGCGCTCGATGATGTTGCCGATCAGCGCCTCCATGTCCGGATCACGGTTTTGAGCGTGTGGCCGTCATAGGGGTTGCCGGGCAAGGCCTTCACATGGGTGACGAACTGGCCGCCGCAGGCCGGCGATAGCGTCGTGGCGACCGAGACCTTGACGCCGAACTCGTAGGGCCGGTGCACCTTGCCTTGCCGATGCACTCTACCTCCGGCGCGTGCAGCGAGTAGACCTTCGGTCCTCGCTGGCGCTGCTTCTGGTCAAGCACCCCTCGCGCCAGCGCCAGCATGCGGTCGAGCGCGATCTCATGAAGCAAGCCGACGCTGCCTTCGAGCTTGCGGGTGATATCGCGGATGACGCGGCCGAGATAGGTTCGCAGCGTCCTCAAGGCCCGGTTGGCGCGCTTGAACTGCTTGGCGTGGGCATCGCGCTGGTGCTTGATCAGGGCGAACTTGCCCATCGACAAACATAGTATGGTCGGTGAGCCCGCCAGCCACGGTTGAGGCGACGCCCATGGCCCCGCTGGAGCTTGCCGAACGGGTCGCCGCGAACGCGCCGCTGACAAATTTCGCGGTGCTTCAGGCGTTGCCGATGATCGCGGAGGCCAATCCGCAGACCGGGCTTTTGATACAATCCCTGATGGCGACCGTCGCGCAGAGCGACAAGGAAGCCAAGCGGCGCATCCACGCGTTCCTTGATCGCAAGACCGCTAAGGTGAAGCCGACATGAGCGCAAAGCCTGATAGGCCTTCGCCGCTCGCCGGCGCGCATTTGCTTCGTCCGATCTCGTTCGGCAATCCCGAGATGACGGTCGAGCGTCGCGCCGACGGCACGATCTACCTTCGTCCGAGTCCTACATTCGCAAAGCCGAAACCGGAACGCTCGTGGTCTATGCCGACAAGATCATTCGCAAAGAGACGAATTCCGAGACCGGCGACGAAGCCGAACGGGCGATTCCTTTCATGAAGGGCTACACGGTCTTTAACGCTGAGCAAATCTACCAAGGGATGTGCAGGGTAGGTTCTGAACGTCGGTCGCTCTGAGGTTGGCAGTGCCGCTATTCGAATTTTAGTTCTATGGGCATCGCCGCAGTCGCGTTGGCCGGCGGCGGCGGAGCAATCGCTGCCCCCCCCCCATAGCTGGTAGTTTGTACCTGCCGCTGAATAGTTAAGATACTAGGAAGACCGTTCAATGATCAAGCGACGGTCACGCCGAGCTATCCCGCCCGAGCGCGCAATGCATTCGCGAAGGAAGCCTCTTGTCTTCGTGATCAATTGAGGGAGCGCTGATGATGCAAGTCACCGCTTTGGCTACTTCCGACGCGTGCGCGACGAACCGGGGCGATGCGCAGTTGTCCGATCGACCCGTAGCGATTCGGCATCTTGCCGTCATCCTCGACGGCAACCGGCGGTGGGCGGAACGACTCGGCCTGCAGTCGATCGAAGGCTACCGGGCAGGGGGACGCAACGTTCATGCCCTGTTATCGTGGTGCAGCGAGGCCGGCATTCCGATAGTCACTCTATGGCCGCTGTCCGCAGAAAACCTCACTCGCGATCCGGAAGAACTGCACGCACTGCTGACCGTCATCGCCGATGTTTTTGAGGAACTTGCATGCAGCCACCTCTGGCACCTGCGCGCGATCGGCGACCTGTCCCGTCTTCCGCCCGATGCGGAGCGCCGCATTCGCAACGCCGAGTGCCATACTGCAGGCATTGCCGGGCTCGACGTGAACATCGCCGTCGCATACAGCGGCCGCCTCGAATTGCTGCATGCCATCAGGACGCTGATCGCGGACCACCTCACGGCCGGCACCGTGGACACGCTGCAAACTGACCTGGGTCCTGAATCGATCGCGAGCCGGCTCTATACGGCAGGGCAATCCGATCCGGATCTCGTCATCCGGACGTCCGGAGAGCAGCGGCTGTCGAACTTTATGCTTTGGCAGTGTGCGTTCTCCGAGTTTCATTTTACGCCGGTCTGTTGGCCTGATTTCAGCCGCGCGGATTTCGAGGAGGCGCTCACGGTCTATCGGTTGCGGCATCGCAGATTCGGGCAATGACGTCTCCCTATCCCGAAGGATGGTTCGCGATCCTGGCCAGCGACAAGATCCGGCCGGGCGAAGTCGCCGCCGCGGGTCTGATGAACGAGGACGCATGCTCTATCGTACAGACGCGCGGGTATATGTGACGTAGTGTCTGCACCTCGACACGCATTTGGGCTACGGCGGTTGCGTCGACGGCGAAGATCACCTCGTCTCCCTGTTCCACGCATTCGCATACGACAAGCAAGGCGCATGCGCACGCACGGGGCGCGGCGACCGGCCGCGGCGCGTCTCGCTCGGGCACCGCCGGCCCGCGCACGAAGTCAACGGCCTGCTGTACATGTGGCATCGCCATACGGGCTCGCCGCCGGCGTAGAAGCGACAGAATCGACAGTAACGATACGTCCCGGAGATCGCATATGAATCAATCGGCACATCCGAGCAATCCCGAAAGCAGGCTCCTCCCCAACAGCACACTGCTCGGCAGCAAGCTGCGTCTTCCAGCGTTTTACTATCCGTTTCCGGAGGAGCGCGATCCGAATACCGACGCCGTGGAAGCGGAAGTCGTGGAATGGGCGGTCCGCTATGCGCTCGTCGGGCGCGGCGGCAAGGGTGAAGCCATGCTGCGCAGCCTCGGCCCAGCCGACGTATGCGGCCGGATGTATCATTGCAGGAACCGCGAAGCATTCCTGGCTGCATCGATCTGGAGTGCGTGGATGTTCCTGGTGGACGAGCACTTCTGCGAGACCGGCGCGTATCACGGTTCGCCGGGCCGACTTGCACAATTCCACCTCTGGCTAAGGGCGATCTTGACCGATCCGGGCGGATACGACTGGCGGTCGATGTACCGGGAGATTGTCCGCGGCCTTCCGGCTGAATATGCCGAACTTTGCATCAGGACGGGAGAGGCGACCACCGACATGGCGCAACGCATCGAGAAGGTGAGCAGCCCGATGCAATACGTGCGCTGGATGGAAAGTATGACGTGCTATTTTCTCAGCACCATCTGGCAGCTGGGACTCGACATGAGCGGGCCGCCGCCAAGTGTGCAGGAGTATTTGCTCGGCCGGGCCAGCTTTTCCGGCGCGCCACCTACCTGCGCGCTGGCCGATATCGTCGCCGGATACGAGGTGCCGGCCAACGAGCACCAGCGCGTCGAGGTCAGACGGCTACAGACTCTCGTGGGTATCGTCCTCAGTCTATGCAACGACGTCATGTCGTTCCCCCGCGAAATCGGCGTAATCTGGAATCTGCCGAACATCCTGATCGCACAGGGCATGTCGCAACAGGAAGCTATTACGAATACGGTGCGCATTCACAATGATGTGGTCCGCGAGTATCTAGACCTGGAGGCGCGGATCACGCCTTGGTCGGGTGCCGAGCTTCGGCGTTTCCTCCACGACATGGGCACGCTGATGCGTGGTCACTACGACTGGGCACGCCAGCAGAAGCGTTATGCCGCGACTGACAACTATTTCTTCGATGCTCCGGTCGAACCAGACGAATTTCGGGCCGCCTGAACAGGCCAGCGCACGGGCGGTCGGACGTCAAAGATAATTGAGCAGGGACGGCATTGTCTGACTGCCCGGTTCAACCTGACTATTGATACGGGCGGCGACGTCACGCCGCCATCATGTCAAACTCGACATGCACGCGGTCATAGGGGAATTCCACACCCCCACTTTCGGTGCGCTCCAAAATCCCCGCAGCAGGGTCACGTCAGAGTGGAACCCCCTTGAAGTCACGATCGACCCGACGTGCGACTTCCCGGATCGTCAGGGGGCCGGTTCCGGTCATAACGCGCACAATTTCCATGCGTTTGGGCGCAAGCACTCGCCAAAGATCGCTGACGCTCTCGAACGAAATTCGGTCGTCGCCGGCTTTACGCTGCCCGTGCGCACTCGCCAGGATGCGGCGCATCACGTCGCTTTGTGTCTCGACGCTCAGGATAACCGTCCGCATGCTCTATCTCCGTTTATTCACGTCGCGCGAAAAATCCGCCAGCAGCCGCTCCAGCCCACGAAACGCATATGGGCTTTCCTTGCCATCCAGATGGCGATGATCGCCCTTGCCGCGTTCATTGTCGTAACGCACGCGTCAGACGCCGTTCACCACATAGGCGAGCTGAACTGAAGCGCTCATTCACGATGTTCCAGTCGATCAGCGCTGCCGACCGCACCCGCGGATGACCCATGTCGATGATCTGATCAAGCGGCGGAAGCAACAAGTCTTTCTGGCGATCATCCCGCGGCTTGCTCATCGCAATTCGCAATGTCGACGACGCCGTCAGGGAATCACGAATCGCCCAAAAGCAAAACCAAAAACGCAAGAAAGCGAGGTCCAATATCCCCCTTTCCTACAAAATTGAATGCTACATCAAGACCAATTCTGCTTATTTCTCAGATCAATCCGCATTCTTCACGGACGACTCATTGCTTGAAGAAAATCCAGTCCTTGCGACTGTACCGAGCGGCGAGGATTCGCGCGGGCGCGCGGCGCTTGTCGCCAACAAGGCCCGCGCGGTGCACTTCGAGCCAGGCATCCGCAACACACCGCGAATAGCCTAAGCTCACATCACTAAGGCGCCGCGCGACCGCGAGAATTGCCACCCAACCCCGGCAAGGCTACGAACGATTCGAGTTGCAATGAAAACCCTCGGCGGCAAGAACCGGCGCGCCGCCGCCTCAGCTCGGAAAGACAAAATGGGCATTGGCGCTTGCAGTCAATGCGCTACAAGATCGGCCGCCCTCAACAACTATATCGCGGCGATGGCAAGTTCTAGCCGGGAATGTAGTCCTGTTCCCTGCCAGCATGCCACCGTGCTCGAGTCGGTCGAAGCCGTGTGGTGCGGCCTGCAGCGCAGCCGAACAAAAGAATGGAATTGCAGCGATCTCCCCAGTCGCCATCTTGGACATGAAGAAATTGCTTGTCCATCTCATCACGGAAGGTGACGTAGGGCCGTTGGCAGCACACGTCGGGCCTCGAACCAATGCAACTCACTGGTCCGGTGCGGACGACATAGTCGGGGTTAACACGTGATGTTCGATGCTCCGAGAAATGCGTCGGCCATTTCGGAGCGGAGCGAGAGGCAGACCATAAGCAGCGTCGCTCGTTCTGCGCGACTTAAGATCAAGGCGGCCGCGATGTCCGAGCTTATCCATGCCGTAGATGGACCCAATCAAGAAAATCAATTTTACCACTTGTGGCGTAGTCATATAGTCCTTGAAGGACGGCTGGGGCCAACCTAGGGAAGCGACTCTCGAATGAAAAGATTCGTGTTTGTGACTGCGAGCGCCCTCGCGCTTGGAACGGCGGCGGTGCCGACTTTTGCTGCGAAGGTTGCCGCGCAACGGGTCACCACCACGGTGCAGGTAGCCGATACGTCATATCCTCAATGCGCGGATGACCCGTTGGACGGTATCTGCGATCTCTTCTTTTGTTTGACCGATCCGTCGTGCGTGCAGCATTAATAACAGAAAACAAACCAAGCAGAGAATAGGATGGAGGTCTCGTGCACCGGCCGCTCGCGGGGACAGCGGCCGCGTCCTCTTCGCGTACGAGGGTGCGCTGCTAGATGGTACAAGGTGCGCCATCTTCAGTGTCTTCTCAGATGACAATTCCGCCCGACTAAGCCCACAACATAAGAGACAGCAAAGTTTGCGGATACTGCCGTTACTTGGGCATGTTGGTACTCGCCCGGCACTGCGGTCGGGCTGGCCGAGAGCGTAGGTGTGCGTAAGGACCCCTAACGTCCGGACCGTTTCCCGCGCTGGCCATTCCGATCGAGAGCGCCCGGCCTTCCCAACGATACTCGATTGTGCGCTCAATAATCATATTTAAACACCATCGAGATCGCGCGCGCTCTTGAGCGGGCTTTGCTGTGACACCGGAGGTCGCAGGCCAATGGTGCTTTCAGAAAAGGAATGGACAGCGTGAAAAGGGATTGGGCAGGCGTCACGCCCCGTACGGGCTGACTACATCAAGCGGGATCTCATCGAGCCCCGCTGGATTGGCTCCCGGCCGTAGCGCGAAGCACTGAATATGCGCCTCGCCGGGCAGGATGCCTCCCGGTATCAGACCGGGTGCTCGCCGACTCGCAAGATGAGCCGGAACCTCCTGTCGCTTGCAATTGCGGCCAGCGCAGTGCTGTTGAGCGCACTCGAGTGCGCGCCAGATCGGAGCGGAATTCCCATCGAGACAGACAAAACCGTTCGATGGCCGGAATCTCAAACAGTCCAGGGCACTGCTGGATGATCAGGCACAAATCCATCCAGGACCGCCTCGATTGCCCGAAGGTTCTGGCTGGGTCTGGCGTCGGAACAGGCGCCAGGATTCGGCAGCACTAGCGCAAGATTGAAGATGCTTGTGGAGCGCGAGCTTGCCTGTGACGAGGTCCTGGTCGGCTTACTTCATCATCGCCTCGACTTCCGCACGAAAAGCCTGGCGCGAGGCGTCCCGTGAATAGAACATGTGCCCGCCCGGAAACACCATAAGTTTGACACGCGGTGTGGAGGCAAATGGCGGCAATTGATCAAGCACGATCTGTGATCCGAAATACGGCGTGACGAGGTCAAAAAGGCCATGCGCGACCAGCAATTTCATCTTGCGGTCCGTTGCCAGGATCTGGCGCAGCTCCGAAAGAGACTCCGGAGGGCTACGGCCGAAATCCCAAGCCGGCCGGACCGTGTCGTTGAGCAGCTCATAGGACCCATCCGGTCGCCAATTAAGTTTGCGCGTGAGGAGATCGACGGTGGCGCTGGTCAGAGGCGCCAGGAGCGTATCGCTCGAGGGATCGCCGGACAGCTGGAAATCGAACTCCGGATATGGATCGAGGCCACGCACTGAGGCGTCATAATTGCCGATTAACTTGCCGTTCTTACGGTCGAATTCACGGCGGAACTCGGCGAGCCCAAAGCGGCCCGCGAGCCTGCGACTGACCGCTTGGTCGATGCCGGTCAGCGCCGCGGCCTTGTCGGCCAGACGCGTGGTCGCTTCCTTATCCGCCTGGCCTTTGATGAGGTCGACCAGAAATTCGCCGCGAGCATAAGCTTCTACGTCGGCGAGATCGGCTCGCTTCACCGGGCTCTCGGCTTCACGCATGGTCGCGACATAGCTTGGTAGCCTTGCGACGTATTGCAGTAGGCTCGTGCGGGCAAACTGGCTGTAATCGAATGCTGGCGAGACCATGATCAGGCCCTTGATGCCTATGCCCTGCCGCGTCTGCAATTGGTGGGCAACCTTTGGCCCGCGAATGCCGCCATAGCTTTCACCCGCGAGATACTTCGGCGACAACAGCCGGTCATGCTTTTCGAGCCAGCGGCGAACCACCAGCGCGAGCGCGTTGACGTCGCCCTCAACGGAATAGAGCCGCTTGCGCACATCCTTGCCGGTCCCCACGAAACGGCTAAAGCCGGTGCCCACGGGATCGAGAAACACCAGATCGGTGAAATCGAGCCAAGTTTCTGCGTTTGGCCTTACTTCCGGCGATGTCGATGGCGTGACCTCGTCAGCATTGATTGGCAGCCGCCACGGTCCGGCATTGCCGAGCTGCAGCCAGGCCGATGATGAGCCCGGTCCGCCGTTGAAGAAGAATGTTACCGGGCGAGTGCCGCGATCGGTGCCGTCAAGCTGATAGGAGGTGTAGGCGATGTCGGCCTGCGGCTTGCCCTTATCGTCAAACAAGCGGATGGAGCCAGCGGTCGCGATGAAAGAAAGCGTCCGCCCAGGGAGCTCAAGCGTATGCCTGGTGCTGGAGTCCGGCGGCAGGCGATGCTGCTCGGTCGCCGACGGCATACTCGGCGTCTGGCCGGCGCCACCATTCTGGCCGTCCGCCGTCGTGATCTGGGTAGGCGGCGGCGGATCTGCGGCACGCGCGCTCCCCATTACACCGCAGGCAAACAGGATCACCGCAAGAGACGTGCGGTGCGGCGCGGTCAATTGCATCGAGTTGCTCCTGTCCCGACGCGCACTTTGGTGCGCGTGGCGTCTGTCAAACCAGCTCTAACCACTAGCTCAGGCCGGAAAGCAACAAACCTACTAGATCCAGTAGTCATCACCATCGTCAGATGCTCTATCAATCACGATGATAACCTGTCGCTGGTAGGCGACGAACCGAATGGGCGTAACGATCGAATAGGTTGGATGAGGACAGCCAGCTACAGCCGACCCGTACGAATGTGAGATTTGGAGCTGGCCCGTGGATCACCATACCGGCGGACGGCTTCTGCAATCGTCGAAAGAGAAAGACCTGACAGACGACCGCGCTCAATCACAGGTCGGAGGCCTTGCACAACGGCGGCAACCGCAGAAGCGGCCTACATGAAGCACCGCTAAACCGACAACCGCCAGCGGTTAGCACCGAATCCCCGATCGCTTGTGCGAACGGCCGCCGGACCAGAAAGCGCGCCGACTATCGTCAACCTGCCGATCGTCTTGCCGACGATCGCAGCCGTCAGGGGACCGACTACGATTGCGGAGCGTTCGTGGTGGATGGCACGTGGGCACTGATTCGCCGATTGGCGCAAAGACGACGGCCAGCCGTGCCACAGCTCGACAACCTCCGCGCCGATCGGCGGCCACTCCAAAACCTAGTCAGGGCTCATCCGGCTTGGACTGATCGAGCTGGCTGGAACGGCTCTCGCCGATAGATCGGCAAAGCGCCGTACATAATGGTTGTAGACGCGGACCGTCTGGCAGTCGTAAACGGAAGGGGACCGGCTCGTCGAGCGGTCCGAGGCTCGGACCTGCCGGTTCAAAATTAGATCGTGAGTGCCCTGGCAATCACCGTCGAATGGACGGCGATACTTTGGCCCATGCACAAATAACGCGACCTCATCGCGGCGAGGTCGGCCCCGATGCCGCGTCACTTGGCGAAACGATTGTCCCGTCTGGGCAAGGGCGCATGCGCCATAAAGAACGTGTACAGCAAGCAAAGGTCGATCAGCATCGTGGCCGCCATGACGCCATAGGCCCATGGGCTTTCCATCAGCTTCAACTCGATCAGCACCCGCGATAAACCGAAGCCAACGACCCATGCATCGAAGCTCATGCAGATGCGGCGGAAGGTCTCCGCATCAATCCGCCGGATGACATAGGATCCCGCCGGGATACCCAGCACGACGCTGGGAACAAAAACATAAAGCAGGCTCGCGCTTTCCGAGACGAACAGGCCGAGCTTGTAATAGACGATGGCAGTCACGCTCGATTCCACCACGCGAACCAGCGCAAGGCCGGCGCGAAACTCGTTCTTGACCAAGCCCTGGTTGTTGAACAGCATCGCCAAGGGAGGGCCGGAGATGGTCGTCACGGAATAGAGGACACCCAGCATCGAACCGAACGGCAGACCTATCAGCCAGTTCGCCCTGATCGAGCGCCGCCACCCCGCCGCCTGCAGCAAGATCAGGGGCAGAATACCTAAGTAGGTAGCGAACTTCATCCAGCCCGGCTGAAGCGAGGCCAGAACATAACCACCAATCGCAATGCCCGGTAAGAGGCCGAGCAAGATGGGAAGCACCCGTTTCCAAACCGCCCGGACACCGTTCAGATTGATCAAGAGGACGTAGAAGTTGACGAAGACCTCGATAATGACGATCGCGGGATTGAGGATACGATTGGTGTAGACAATGAGGGCAAGCGGTACTGTGAGGGACGAAAAACCATAACCGATGGCTCCGTTCACAAAGGCCGCAAAAAAGGCCGTTGCGGCCAGAAAGATCGCGGCGGCATCGAAAGGGGGCATTTCGTTAGCCTTCAGTTTCGGGTGGCGCCGGACAATGCGTTACGCCACCAGGACGTGGGTATTCATCAGGCTCGCAGCGGCTTCATATCACTCGCAAATCAGCTCCGGTTGGCCTTCAAAGTAGCGGGGGCTGCGGTCAAGCACCGAACCTCAATAGGTGCGCCCGCTGCCAACTCCAGATCGATCACAACATCCTGGGAGACGTGCGGTGTTTCCCACTACCTGACCAGGACAACTCAGCCAATATGGGGCGATATCTTTTTTTATTGTTTGCGATCGAACCCTTTACAGCCGTCCCTCGTATCGAAATCTCCAGATCGAGCTGTTACGGCCTTCGCTGCATCGGTGACCGCTGATTTGGCTCAGCCCTCGGGATTGGTCGTCCATTCACATACGCTCCATGATGGGTCCGTCGGTCCGCTTACTGAAGGCGGGCTCTTGCCGTCCAGTGTCGGACGACCGGCCTTTAAACGGACGTATCCAAGCGCTGAGTTATACAGGCAACGTGGTCTGAGGTTGCCGAAAGCAAAAGCTTCTCCTCTGAGAGCCAATGAGGCAACGAAAGTATTGCTGTATTCGTTGAAGGAGCATGACTTCTCTCCTGGCGCGTGACCTGTCTCTTGGACCATCTCGAAGGCATCGACGTCTGCTCGCAGATCGCCGATCTGCCGATCCGCTTTCTCGTGCAGCGGGATGCCGACGCTCCGTCGGTCCCATCGCGGTGGCAATTTGGACTATCGCTCGTAGGCCAATCCTATCGGCGCGTACCAGAGCGGCGTCCATCAGCTGCGCGGGGTCGGGCATCATTTTGAGCCAATGTTCGACCTGGATTGAGAGGCCGGCCGACACCAAGTCGGCACCCGGGCTACTCTGTTCAGCCGTGTTCGGTTGGAGAGGTCTTATGTCAGAAACGATCAGGCTCGCTCTGCCGCGCCTTGCCGCGACGGCGAACAGGATTCCACGTCCGTTGGGGTTGGAGCAACCAGTATGAGTCAGGAAGACGCCGCTCCATCAGCTACCAGGATTAGTTGGGGGATCCTGCTCAGGCTCGGCGGAGGAAAATCACGTGCTGCAGGCCTGGAGGCCCCTGCATGGCCGTGTAGTTCACGCCGTGAATGGTGAGATTTGTCTGCGGCTGAGACGGGTTCGGCAGGACGTTGTGCAAGCGCATTCCTTCAATGAGGTCTGGCGGCGCCCATTGGTCGCCATGCTGCCAGGGCCCGGCGAGGCACAGTGATAGATTAGGCGGGGCAGGCGCCGCGTCAGCCGGTTGATATGGCGAGCCCAAGATCGACTCCTCGAGGCTGTGCTCCCAGCATGCCGAACTTGGTTGATTGACGCTTGGCGCTGGCAAGTGAGGCATTGAAGGGCCGCTCTGCCAGACGTTTGCCGCACCCCAGCTGTCGGCTGGCAACGGGCCGGCTTGATCCACCGCCCGCCAAAGCTCCTCTGGATCGAAACTTGCACTGGCGACGGAATGGTCTGCCCCTCCGCCTGGCCAGACCCGCCCGCACCGCGGGTAGCCTCGCCGAGCTCACGATACTCTCGAAGCGCCGTCAACGCGGCCTTCATTGGACGGTTGTTCGGGAATGACTTGTTGGCGTGAGCGAGCAGCGAGTTGTGACCGAGTGCAGCAATCGTTTGGCCGGGCCCGAGGGAATTCGCCAAGCTTTGAAGAACCCCAGCATAATTCTGGGCAGACGTCGATTTCCATCCATGACGCTCAGCGCCTGCCCGGACCGCAGCGTCGATGAGGCTCTTGTCGTCCGCAGAGAGTTCATATCGCCGCTCGTCAGCGGATGCGTCGGGCTCGCGATATTTGCGAACCGCCGCCAATGCAGGCCTCATGGCTGTGACGCGCGGAAAGACCTTTTCGGCATGAGCGACCAGAAAATTGTGATCGAGCGCATCAATCGTTTGACCCCGAGAGTCGAGATCATTTCCCAATTTGCGAAGAGCAATCGCATAACCCAGGCACGTCTTTTCTTTCAGAGTCCCGTGCTCGGCCTAGGCCTTGATCGCGGCCTCGATCAGGCTCCGGTCTTGGTGAGACAGATGAGGATACCGGTCCAGAGGCGGCGGAGCCGCTGCGATGGGAGCGCTATCGGCTCGGCGCGCCCGGTCCAGGTTCTGCTCAAAGTCCTCTTGCCCGGCCTGCTGTCGTTCCAGCATGGCGTGGTACATATCCCGCCACCCCGGGTCGAATGGATTGAAATTGTGCGGGTCCATTCTCACCTCGTACGTTCGCAGCACGACTAGCCAGTCTAGTCGTGCTAGCTTTCGACAAGCTGACGAGCCCGCCCTTGCGTCCGGATTCAATTTGGCATTGTGCTACGGCAGGAGCACTTGGCGCGAGGAGACTTCGTGAGTTGGACCCGGCAGGCATTGCGCGTGAAGCGGTTGCCGAACAGGGCATCGCGCTGCAGACCGCTTCATAGCCCAGACCCGGCAACCCCGCAGGTAAATGGACAGACGATTGGGGATGCCCCCATGTTGATCTCGCAAGCGTCTTATCGCGCGAAGGGCGGAAATGTTCGCAGAAGAATGATTTTATAGAACGCCCGGCTGCGCCGGATATCCGAGCAAGAGTCGGCCAGCGCTCTGAAGTGTTCCCTCGCTGAAGACCGCATGCTGGGCCACCACGAAACTGTCACACATCGCACGCGCGAGATTGCTCGTCGTGTACACCGAACCGGCTCCAGCGAGACCGCAGGCGATCTTGCAAACTTCGGCGCTCTGCCGCGCAGCGTTTGTCGCGGCTAACCGCATCAGCATCGCCGTGTTCGGATTGATCACGCCGTTGAGCGCTTCGTTCCACAGCTGATCGGTGGCCTCATAGAAGAAGGAGCGGGCGGAACGCAGCATGGCTTCAGCTCTGGCCATCTCCAGTTGAACGTAGCCACGCTCCGCCATCACCGGCGCTCCAGTGATCGAGGTACGGCTTCCGGCCATGGCAATCACCTCGTCCAGCGCGGAGCGCGCAATGCCGACGCCGACGATCGCGTGCGCCTGGGCCGCGAAAACCACGGACGGATAACGGTAGATCGGCGCATCGAGCGTCGACGGACCGCCGCGGATCAAGGTCCATTCCTCCGGCACAACGACATCTTTGACAACCAAATCGTGGCTGCCAGTGCCTTGCAGGCCGATGACGTCCCAATTGGGGCGAATTGTCACCTTCTCGGCCGGAATGACGGCGATACGAGGAAGGCCATCGACTGGATCACCTTCCACCGTGATGCCGACGCCGATCATCTCCGCACCGGGCGAGCCGCTGGCGAACGGCCACACGCCATTGACAACAAAACCGCCGATGCTCCGCTTGGCGGGCTGTAGCGGGAAAAGCGCACCTGCGTAGACCACGTCGGGGCCATTCGCATATAATTCGCCAAGCGTGTCATCCGGGAGAGCAGAGAGATAGCACGCCCCATCACCGAAGCTCGCCACCCAACCGGCGGAGCCGTCCGCCTCGGAAATGCGCTCGATCAGGCGACAAAAATCGGCCGGAGTGCGCTCCTCGCCGCCGAAACGTTTGGCGACCATGGCCCGATAGACGCCAACGCGCTTGAAGCCGTCGATGATGTCATCTGGAACCTTCTGTGCGGCGCCGAACTCGTTTCGACGCGCACGGATCTCGGCGAGGAGCGTCGACAGGGTGTCCTCGGCTGCAGCCGTAATGTCAGTCTCTCGCGTGATCGTCCCTGGCGGCGCGTTCATAGCTGGTCCTCGATGGCGTGATGCGAGTGGCGCTGCTGCACTGCGTCTTGGAGCGGCCGCGCACGTTTTGTCATGGCTTCCCAATTGGCGGTTTCACCAAGCGCCAACTACGGCAGCCCACATCTGTGAACGTCTGGTCGGTGACTGCGAGACAGCCCCAGCCTGCGGATCCTTTACAGTCCTCCAGCAAACGACGTGCCATCGTTCTGGCTGCGTTTGAACGGAGGCGGGACCACGTGGTTCGGTCTCCTCAACGGGATGCTTGCGCCTCAGTGTCTGATTCAAGGCATAACGCGTCGTCAACCGGACATCGTGAATTGAATTCGGCTGGCCTGCATCCCGGCCGGGGGATCTACGCGGCGGGGTGGATTGTAAGTTGGATCGTCGCCAGCTCCGATCTCTGGGTATTGCGGGATCACTGTGACCTGCAAAAAAGCCGTCGCCAGTGTCAGAAACCTTCGCGCGGCGCAGCGGGGTCCGGCATCTTGGCGAAAGCGTTGGCCGATCAGCCGAGGGCGGAAAATAGGCACAAAAAAGCCCCGCCGAAGCGGGGCCCAAGTCTGGGAGTGAGCAGACATCGCCCGAGCGATGCATAAGCGAGTGGGTGCGTTGTCGGTGCTCAAATTTTGTACAGAATGGACTGATGTGAAGCCGACGCCTGGCAGGCGTGTTCTGGTAGCAACATAACGGTACGGTCCGTGCCACGTCCCACGATCCAGATTTGCCGCCCCCAGCGGAGATCACTTAGGAGGAGGCCGCAGGCTCGAACTGAGCCTTGGGTGGCCGATCCGGCTGGTCATGTTACCGCAGGCGGATCGTGAAGCCTGACCAAACTCGATCATCGGTTTCCTCGTCGCGACCTCGTTGCGTGCCGTCCTCGACATCGTCCACCTGGTCAATGAAGGCGCAGGTGTCCGACCCCAACTAGGTTGGACTTTACAAAGGGGCGTTTCTGGTGGTGGCCGTGCCAGTGGGTCGTCGTCGCACAAAAACCTCCGGCCGCAGCGCGGCCGGAGGTTCGCGGACGTAGGCGTACGCGTTATTGGCGTTTGCCGCTTACCGGCGCGCCGCTGGTTGCGGAATCGCCAACTGTCCCCTTGTGCGTGGCGGTGCCGGCCGCACCCTTGGTGTCCTTAGTCGATTTCGTCGACTTCACGCCCATCTTTCCACCCGTGGCGTGAGGCTCAGGGGCCAAATCCTCATCTTCGCTCATGCCGCCCTGGATGCTCTGCGCGCCATTGCGACCCTTGGTGTCGGCTGACGGACCTTGCGCAAGCACAGGGCCCGCAAGCAAAGCCGAAAGGGCGCATGCGATCACAGAGGTCTTCACTAACGTCATCCTTGTCTCCTGGATTGAGTGTTTTGCGAGGGAACGATTTGATGATTCCCCGCGCCATTCGCCTCCACGGACCGTCACATCGCGTCAATCGTGCGAACGGCGCGGCTGTCATAACAATCTGCTTCGTGTGGTCATCGTTGAGTGATTTTCAGGCGATTTCGCGGAATTACTCATCTCACTTTGCGGCGGCACAGAAGTTTGCGTGCAGCAACGATCGAGAGCGTCTTGTCGTGATCACAGAGCATTCAGCTGGCGTTCACCTTGCATCGCGACGGATGGCCAGCGAGGACCTTCGTGAAGTCGGGCCAGGGCCGGTTTATCAAGCGGGGTCACCTGCGACCGGGCAACGTAAGCATAAATGTCCGCCCATCGATCAAGCCGATTTCGGCGCGCCGGGTGCAGGCTGAACCCGCGATGCGCTGAAAGGAAAGCTTTGACAGTTCATGGACCCCGCCAGGCAGGATGCTCGATCCGCGCCTCCGGCTATACGAGGGCGGTCGCGTTCAGACCCTGCGTGCGCCGCGCGCTTCTTGCGCAAACGTGCGGCCGCTCGAAGACCTACCAAATTCTGCGAGCGCGATCGGCTCCTTGGCGCCACGGAGGGACCAAGCCATTCTTGCCGCGGCAAACCAATAGTCGAGTGCTCACGCGGTTTTAGTGAGTTCGGTTGCCTTCACGTCACGACCGCAGCTCTTGGAGAGCAAGTCCAAGCTGGCGGCCAGCAGAGCGTTGGTACGATTCGTTCCAATCTGGAGCTGCGGAGACACGTTCGCGTAGGAAGCGGGATCTTCCGTACGTTTCGTGCGGCGCTCATCGGAGCATTTATCTTGGGATATGGCAGCAGAGTGCGTCTGAGCTGGTGTGACCATTATTTGCGCAATGAGAGGTTCAATTGCGATCCTAATCCGATTGGTCCATGACGCGCGGCACATAGTACCGAAGCCGCGGGAGTGATAACGAGCATCTTGCCCGACTTTCTTCGTCGCCGGAGCACACCCAAGAGGGTTTGGCGCCTTCCGGCGGCGGCGGAGATCGCAATCGACAGGATTTCCGATCGGCCGCTTCCTTTGAGGTTCTATGTGGACAAACATCCGATCAATAACAATACGGGCGCTAATGTTCGACCGTGACGGTGAATTCTGGCCTCAACTTGCTGTCTATCTCTACGCTGTGGGCGTGGCACTGTCTGTGTTGTATGGCATTGGTCAACTTCTAACGACGAGCTCGCTTGACCTTGGATGAGCGGGCGTCAGGTATCTTTTCCGTATGGGGCGCAGGCGACCTCAACGAATGAGTGACGGAAGCGCGCAAACGGGATCTGCTAGCATCCGGGACATTGCAATGAACGTACCTCTTCCTCTGGGCTCTTGGCGGCAGGCAAGCACCCTGTGACCAGGGCCTCGACCAATATCGGGAATCGGCTTTTGGCCGCACTGGCGCCTGCAGACTTCGGTTTGCTCGCGCCCCATTTTCGCAACCTGTCGTTGAAGCCAAACGCCCTGCTGGTTCGATCAGGCGAAGAGCTCGATCAGGTCTATTTTCCTCATAGCGGCGCCGTAACGTTTATGATCGATATGCCTGACGGCCAGACAGTCGCCACCACGTTGATCGGGCGGGAAGGCGCGGTCGGGCCGTTGCTGTCCATACTTGGACACTCGCAGTCTTCAGTTACCGCCATCGTTCGCGTGGCCGGCACCGTGTCGCAGATCTCCGCCGCAAAGTTTCGGTTCGCTTACGCGCGAAGTCCAGCCATCAGGCACGTTGTCGAGCTTCACACTCGCGCGCTCTTCCTTCAGCTGCAACACGTGGCTGCCTGCAACGCGCTGCACCCTGTGGAGGCTCGTATCGCACGCTGGCTTTTGCAGCTGCGCGATCGCGTTGCGGACGACGTCCTGCCTCTCACCCAGGAAGCACTCGCGCAACTGCTCGGGGTGCAGCGGACGACGGTGACGCTGGAGATGAGCAAGTTGCGGGCCGCCGGTGCCATCAGGTCTGACCGGCGGGGGATGATCGAGATCGACCGGCCGCGGCTCCAGGCCTCGGCTTGCGCATGCTACGCGCTGATGCGTCGTCGGATCGACGGGATGTATGCCGAGGAGGGGGCAACGTCGCGGTTTGAGTAGGCCTCACCACAAGGCTGCTCCAAGGCACCGCCTCTTTCGACGACTGGCGAGACGTCCCTGTAATCGGAACGTCGTTGCCGGAAGGTGAGGAGAGGCGATCAGCGGCCTGTCGCCTCACCCCGTTTGGCGCGATCCGCAGATGCTCGTCGAGCTTGGCAATCGCGCGTAACACTTTGGCCACCTCGCGCAGCTCGTTGCGCGTGGGACCCGGCTTCATCCGCCGTGCCCCTTCAAGAAAGTCCTTGGCCTGCAGCCGCCAAGTAGACATTGCGGTTGAATTTGCGTGTCGGCCATGATGTCGGTTCCATCGCAATCGTTGACCAAGCAGAGGACTTTCCTCAGACGAACGACTGTTGGGGCTTGGCGGGGCGGCACGGCGGCAAGGTGTTCGGCTCGTCGACCCACGCGTCCTGCGCGAACCACATATGATCGGCGCGGCAGATCGGGCAGTGGGTTCTGCTGAAGAAAACTGCGCTACGCCGAAAACCCTCACGATCGATCGTGAGGCCAGTCGGGATCGCGCGTCCGGTCTGCGGGCATTTGACCATCACCATACCCATGTGAGCCTCCTTGGATTTGGTTCTCGTGATTGAAACCGTCCGATTGGAGCAGCGCCACTTTAGCTGGGTTGACACAGAGCCTTCGTGACGCTCTTCCTCATCGGCTCTGCGGTGTCCTTCGCAAGTTTCTGCGCAAGCTCCAGGAGTTCGCGGTTCAGTGCCGATGTGGTCTCGAACGACCTGCGCGCCTCAGTTGCGGACAGGATGAGGACGTCCGTCACTGATTTGCTCTCCAGGAGATGGGTGAAAAAATCGATCGCGGACGTGGTATTGGCGTTGGAGAGTTCGATGACCTTGAGGCCATAGTCAGTTACGCTTCTGGCGTTCCGTGAGTACGTTTCACGCAACGTCGCCGCCATCTCCTGCGATATGGCCTTGATCTTCCTGCAGGCGTCTTGAGCGCTGGCGATGCTCTCAGCGGCGAGTTCGCCAGTTGTGGCTGGCGACGTGGCTCTCGGGAGCGTGAACAACGACATCGCGAAGCCGTGTTGTCCATTTGGTTCGCTCTCACTCATGGCGCCGTACCTTTCTCAAGCGAATACACATCCCGAGATTGCGGTCGCAAGACTGTCGCGGAGGCGGACGGTAGTTCCGCTCCGATGTTCGGCTATGAGCTGAGCTTCAATCCAACACGGATGGCAGTATGCTCGGCCAAACTCACACTGTCTGTTGGGTTTCCGACGCTTGTCCGCAAATTATTCTTGGAGAAGTCAAGACATACAATCGTCATATCTACAGAATGATTCGAAATTGCAGATAACCGGCGCGACCTGGCGCATCAATTTGGGCAGTGTGGCAGCCACGGCCGCGTCGATCAGTTCATGATTGTGACGAGCGCCCGTGAGCTAAAGAGTTCATCATTTATCTCTGACGGGGGAGGCGTTCTTCAAACATGTACCGCACGTCTGGTCAGGGCTGAGCTACGGTGTTGGCAGGCCTCGCGCGCGAAACTGGCCGGCCCCGCGGCAGAAAGCTGGCCGAGCGGATCGTCATATCGATTGACGGGTGAGACTTGAGTCGCCATCTTGAGCGAGCGGTCGATCTCGGTTCAGCGAATGGCTCTGTGGCCGCCCTATCTGATCGACCAGGACAGAGGAGCTCTTCATGCGCCGTCTTCTGTTTGTATGCGCTGCTGCCGCGCTGGCAGCGGCCGGATCAACTTCCGCCGCCGCTCGAGATTATCCTTACTGCCTGCAGGGGCGGATTTGGGGTTATCCAGGCAACTGCCAATTCGCAAGCTACGCGCAATGCATGGCGACGGCTTCCGGCACGTACGCTTATTGCGGCATTAATCCGAGGTTTGCCTTTGCGCGCGAGCGTCGTGTCTATGGGCGGCCCTACTGACCCAAATGCTCAGCGGTCAAAGCTGGTCGAGGGCATGACAAGCCGGCCTGCATGCCGGCTCGCGGGGCAAAGCCATCCTAGTTCTGCCAGTTGAGCAAGGGGACATCACCCCGACCCGCTTGGCGGCCAGCGGCATAGATCTTGAACAACTCGACTCCAAACGCGCCGATCGCATCGGCGTCCGTGCGACAGCGTCACGATCGACCGCGGTATCGACGGACGAGCGACGAGTTGCCCGGAGGTCAACAGAACGAGAAGCGCTGCAGAGTTTCTCGCGCAACACAAGGTATGTCGAACCTGATCGGTGCGAAGAGTACCGTTGCCGTCGAGGAAGCCTCCAATCGGCAGGATCGTTAAGAAGCGAGCGTGCATGTGATACACTCCACCTGGAGAGAACGATGGGTTGATCGCGGCCCGTTCTTGACGTTGATCGAGCCCGATGACGCGAGATGCCAAGCTTGGTTGCGCCTTGCAACGTCAGGCAGCCCTTCGCGATTCTCTTCTAGAACGATGGCATCAACAGCCATTCGCCCTGCGAATCGCGCTCACGCTGGTGCCAGAGCGTTCTCGGTCTGTCGGACAACCCCATGCGGGCTTGGGACGCCGCGATGTCGTCGTGCCCCGATCATCTGCGGCGCCATGGAAAGCTCCTGAGATCCATCCGCCAGCTGTACGAAACGATCCAATCTGAGGCCGGGATCACACACTCCGCCCAGAAGCTCGATTGTTTGTACCCGACGTACGGTGTTCGTCGGAGCATTCTTGTCTTGCGCAGGTTTTACATCAATCATGACTGAACCATGACGACAAAGTCTCCATGAAGCATCAACAATGACAGACGAGCGCGATGAGCTGGAGCGTTGCAAGCAAGAGAATGCGCGCCTCAAAGAGCTGGTTGTATGGCTATCCGAAATTGTCTTACGCGACGTCGTAAAACGCGCGGAAGAGCCGAACTGCCGCGAGCCTATGGCGCAGCGCGATTTATCGCCTCCTGACAAGAGGGACCCGGCCCGGCCCTCGTTTCGGTAGAGGCCGGGCTACTGACTGCGTGATGCACAAAACCGCTCGGCCGGAGAGGGACCATGACCGACCACGTGTCCGCCGTCGTCGACGCGCCTGCCGGTTCCAGAAATGCAGCTCGCAAACCGGTGTACGGCGCATGGCCGATGCCGCACCGGCCCTTTGCGACGCGTAAGAAGCGGCCTTTTGTCGAGAATGCGATCCTGACGAGCCTCCCCCTGCGAGACCGTACCGCGATCGGAAAATGCCTTGAGCCGATTGTGCTGAAAGAGCGCATGATCCTGCAAGAGCCGAAAGGACATGTCGAGCACGTCTACTTCATCGACTCAGGGCTCATCTCGCTTAGGGTTGCCGCGGGGGGAAGCATGCTTGAAACGGCGGTCGTGGGCTACCGGGGTCTGGTCGGCGGTTCGTTCTTGTGGGGAGGGCGTCGTTCGACGCATCAATCGGTTGTGCTCTTTCACGGGCGCGCGCGCAGGATCCCTGTTGAGGATTTGCGCCGGGTGATAAAGGGACGTCCTGTGATCCGAGATCGCCTCTTTGAGTACGTTCAAGCGCTGACGTTTCAATGCGTTCAGACGGGATTGTGCGGAGTTCGGCATAATCGGGAACAGCGGCTCGCGTCCTGGCTCTGTTTGGCGAGCGATGCTGCCGAAGCCCGCATGCTGCCCGTGACGCGTGACTACCTTTCCAACGTCTTGGGACTGGGTCGTGCAGGCGTCACGGAGACGCTGATCCGATTCGAAGAACAAGGACTAATTCGCAAGATACGGGGCTTTCTGCAGATCGACGAGCGCAAGAAACTCGAGCAAGAAGCCTGCTGTTGTTATAAGCTTGTCTCAAGCGCCTACGTCTCGTGTCAATCTGCAATCTCGGCAGAAGAACCAGTTGGTTAATCGAGGCCAAGGCGCTCTTCTTCAATTTTTCAGTTGATTGGCTTGGGTCGCGATCCGTCTCAAATGCTTGCTTAAGCGGGCTGGTGAGCTGGGCGAAACATGCGCGGCGCGAGGACGACCTTGGTGTGGTTGACGCGCGCTCCTCGCGGACGAGCCGCCCGAAAAGCTGAGACGGGCCTGGGATTTTCCGAAAATCTCCTCGAGGCCAGCGAGGTGGCTGATAGGGTGATGTTCTTGCTGACGTGGACTCGCGACGTCGTCACGAAGTACACGTCATGCTGCACACGCGAAATCCGGCCTTTTAGCTTTTGCGGAAATCTTGCTCAAGTACGAAGCCAAAGTGCGATGCTGAATGATCCCAATCTCATCGCGCTTTAGGGGCATCCGCATTCGAACGGCGCGGGCAGGAGGCGCACCCTCGCGGTTATGGGCCACGATTGCCATCGCTCATGCGAGAGTTCGTCGCGTTCGAAGATCTTGGCGCCGGGATAGACCCGCCCGGCGTAAGCAACAACCAACCCCCGGTCCTGGGTCTCAACAAACGGCGTCCGAAGCGGAATCGACGTCGGGGATTTGTCGTGGAGCGAGAGTGGACTCCCGTCGGAGGCTTGAGATGGTGGCCGTCGCGGCCGATGCCTTAGTGATGCGGTGCCTTATTTGAGCATCTGTCCATCTGCCGGTCCTCTTGCCTGTGTTCTGGCTGATGTTGCGTGCAACCGAATTGCTCCAGGGAAGGTTTAAGGACCCAGCAAGACGATTATCGATGATGACAGTCACAATGTGGCGGACGTTTCAGCACGAAACGCGTCAAATATCCGCTGCGCCTTGGCGAGCGTCTCCTCGTATTCGGCCTCTGGATCCGACATCGCAGTTATCCCGCCACCTGCGTGAAACACGGCCAGACCATCGTCGATCGTGACAGTTCGAATCGCAATGTTCGTGTCCATCTGCCCATTGAAGCCGATGAAGCCGATTGCCCCGCAATAGACCTCTCGTGCCACTTGCTCGATTTCGGAGATGATTTCCATTGAGCGCACCTTCGGCGCCCCGGTCACGGAGCCGCCGGGAAAGCAGGCCCGAAGCAGGGCGACTGCATCCTGATTGTCTGCCAGCTCACCCGTAACGACGGACACGAGATGGTGTACTGAAGCGTAGGATTCGAGGTTGCACAGCGCCGGAACGTCTACTGAGTGCGGAAGGCAGACACGTGACAAGTCGTTACGCAGAAGATCGACAATCATAATATTTTCCGCGCGGTCCTTTTCGGACGCGAGAAGCAGTTCGGCGCGGCGCCGGTCCTCTACACAATCCGTAGACCGCGCACACGTGCCCTTGATGGGGCGCGTTTCGACCTGTCGTCCGTCAAGCTTGAGAAAACGCTCCGGCGAGCTCGATGCGATGGTCAGCTTGCCGTAACGCAGCAGAGCTGCAAAAGGCGCCGGGTTCAACGAACGTAGCTGGGAATAGAAAGTAAGTGGGTCGAATAGACGCGACACCCTGGCGCTGAAACGTTGCGCGATATTCGCTTGAAACAAGTCACCAGCCAGGATCAATTCGATAACGCGCTGTACTGCCGCAATGTATCTCGCGCGGCTGAAGTTCGAACGCCATGCGCCCGCTGTGCCAGGGAGCACAATTCGCGGCGACCGTGGCCTGGCCAGCAATGCAGCGAACTCATCGGCTCGACGGCGCGCACGTTCGGCTCGTCGCGCGGGATCCTGCTCTGGCCATCCGGTCGAGACGATCCAGCATCTCTTGTCGCGGTGATCGAAGCTGACGACCACGTCATAGAAGTGCAGGATCGATTGGGGCAAATGCTGACCGGCAATCGCCGGCGCCGGCAATCGCTCCAGTGTCCGGTTGAGATCGTAGGCAAGAAAGCCGGCTGCGCCTCCTTGAAACGGCGGCAGATCGGGATCGTGCTCCTGCGGATACTTGGCGAGAAGGCTGCGAAGCACTTCCCATGGGTCGCCATCCAGGGGCTCTCCATCGTAACTTGCCTGGCCGTTCTCGACCACGTAAGTGCTGAATGGTTCGCAGCTCAGATAAGAGTAACGTCCGAGCAAGGTATGCATCGCTGCGCTATCGAGAAACGTCAGATGCGGTCGGTGCGCCAGGCAGCGCATTGCGGTGACAGGCGCGATCCATTGCAATTCTCGGATGTGCGTTGAACGATTTGTCACGAAAATCACTGGCGACCGAGGCGCTTCCATTGTGAGTCCCATCCCAAAGCGAGAGCGCCGCTCGCCGGGATCCCGTAAGTCCTTGACGTCAATTGTCGGGTGGTCGCTCGCGTGTAGGCGCGGTGCGTCGGCAAAGTTGAATCATTCCTCCTATCGCCGCGTAGCGCGCATCTGTGGATACATTGTAGTCGGCCGCGAACCGCAGCTCCCGAAACGGCCTTACCAGCCTGATCGCCTGCTGGTACAGGCCGTGCGCTTTGTAGGCCGCGAGCTCCGTCTCGTTGTTGAACTCCGCATAGACCACGACGTCGATATCGTTGTCGAACTGGTCGGTCTTGCGATTGTGAGCAATCTCGATGCGGCGTGCATGCGGGATTGTGGTGAGTACCGCCAAGCCTTCGATGAGCTGATCAAGCCGAGCCTCATCCTTGGCAGCAAACAAGACGATGTGACGAATCATGGGTGAGGGAGCTTCTGTCGCAGATCGGTCAGATAACTATCTTGAGATCGACGGCTTCGCAACGCCGCTCCGGCCTGGCGCAACACGCGGGATGGCGGTTGGTGGTTCGAGACGACGAAGTGGGCGGTCGCGTTAGGAAAGATATAGTACGTATCGTACGTTTATGATGCGATTAGGTCACGACCGCTAAGTGCGGGCGCATTTGTCCGTTCTGAACGAAGTTTGCGCGCGCATAGCGAAGCGCAATATGCCAACAACACGACGCGGAGTGCGGAATTGCCCGCGCTATTCTCTGGTTCTCGTCCTCTCGGCGGCATTCGGGAAAGGCCCTTTAAGGTGCGAACGATCGAGGGTGCGGACGTCTCTGCATGGCGCTGGCATTGAGGTACGCGGCGGGGGCGGCACGGCATGGGCGAGCGTGTCGATGGTTGCCTCGGCATGTTCGCCCTGCTTGCCGATCCGCCTTACGCAACGAAGCCAATCGTATGCCGATGAGCGACGCTGCCGCTGAGCGCCTCGATCCGACCGCACCGGCACGCTTGCTCGCGACGACCCAAACCCTGACGCATCCGGGCACGCGTCCTCGTCGCCGGACGTCAGTTCATGACCGATGACGTGCAGGCGCTGCGCGTTTTGGGACGGCGCGCATTGGATCTTCTTGCAAGTTCGTCGCGTGACAGAAGCCGATCTGCACTATCAGGATTCGATCCATCGCGGTGCTCAAAGCGACAGGATACCTGATCAACAAACACGCAGAAACCGACCAATATCGAAGCGAAGCGCACCCTGTCATCGATGTAATCAAGGTGTGCCCAATGATTCCAATCAGACCCGAATGGTGGATACACGAGTTGCGGCATCCGCAGAGAGGTGAACGCGCGAGAGAGCGAAACGTGCAGGGCCCTGAGTTGTGCCGGTTGACGGAGACAATTGTGGATCTTTCATCTGTCGTTTTGCGGCCATGAGGCCGTCATCGCGATGATGGCATCGGGCGGAGTGAGCAATGAACCCAACCTACATCGGCAAGCTTAACCGCTATGTCACGGCCTTGGAGTCCCTGAAGGACGATGACCGGCTGCGCGGGCTGAAGCCGCGCACAGGACTCGATTTTGCATCGAATGATTATCTGGCACTGGCGAGCGCGCCGCGCATGAAAGAGGCTCTGTTCGCCGCGCTTGGGGCCGGCACGCCAATTGGCGCAGGTGGATCGCGGCTCCTGCGCGGCAATTGTGAAGAGCACGAAGCTCTTGAAGCTGAAGCGGCGCAGTTCTTCAGAGCCGAATCAGCCCTTTTCTTCGGCGGCGGTTACATCGCCAATTTTGCTGTTCTGACAACGCTGCCGCAGCAAGGCGACCTACTTGTTATCGATTCGCTCGTGCATGCCAGTATCCATGAAGGCGCGCGAGCCGGTCGAGCCAAGTGCCAGATAAGCGGCCATAACGAGCCCCAGTCGGTCGAAGACACGATTGGCCATTGGCGCGCCAAGGGCGGAATGGGGCGCGTCTGGATCGTGGTGGAAAGCCTGTACAGCATGGACGGCGATTTTGCGCCGCTGAAGGATCTGATGGCAATCGCCGAACGACACGAGGCGTTCCTGGTGGTGGACGAGGCTCATGCCACAGGCGTTTACGGCAAGCAGGGGCGAGGGCTCACCGAGCCCTATGAAGGGCGAGAAAATCTCGTGGTGATCCACACCTGTGGGAAGGCGCTTGGCGCAGCGGGCGCGCTTGTCACCGCCTCCGGTGTACTGCGTGACTTTATGATCAATCACTGCCGACCATTCATGTTCGCCACCGCGCCGTCACCCCTGATGGCGGTCGCCGTGCGGGAAGCACTGTTGATCCTGCAGGAGGAGCCTGAGCGGCAGAAAAAATTGGTCGATCTGATGGAGTTCACGCACCGGGAACTCGCTTTGTGCGGCCGCCCGACCACCTCGAACTCACAGATCATTCCTTACGTTGTGGGCGACAACGCGCGCGCGATGCGGCTAGCCTCTGCGCTGCAGTCGCGCGGCTTTGACATCCGTGGAATACGGCCGCCAACCGTGCCCGTGGGAACGGCCCGGTTGCGAATCTCCCTGACGCTTAACGTCGGACAAGACGATGTATCCGATATGGTTGATGCCTTGGTCGAAGAGACGTGGGGTGACGCGCGGTGAATCCGCTGATCGTGATCATGGCGCTGCCGCCAGAGCGACACATCCTTCCATACGTCCAACAGCTCATCCAATGGCGACGAGATACCCGTGACGAGGCAGCTCAATGATGAAGCCATGCGTTGCGCACCAATGTTGTCCCGTGGGCACGGTGCGATCGACGCCTTATGGGAGGCCTGGGCTGGTAAACAGCAGCGACGTCGATAGAAAACCGAAGGAAATGGCGTTTCTGCACGTCCCCTCTCACTGATCCGCATCGGACCCCGCGTCGGAGCGCGCAGACCCCAGAACTGGCGACAAAACCCAGCGGACACGTGAACGTCGCTACCGGAGTTAACGGAGCGTCCCGATAGGACTGGACCATGAGCGGTTGCTGAACCGGACCGGCAGAGGGATGACGGCAATCGTGCAGAATGCGCTCGTGGATCCGTCCGTATCGTACGCCGGGTGTGTCGCTTTCGCAACGTCGTAACTATTCCACTCGATCGCAAGCTGTTTTTACTTCACACCCGCGGAAGTTCCGAGCTTATGACGGGTCCAAAGTCATGGCGCGAGGTGGACCAGACCGCTTTTGGCGTCGGCGGTCCCTTCGTTTGCCTGATGCGGGAGAGCCTATCCGAATGCCAACGCGAGCATCAATCTTCCTCACGTCGGTGGGCTGGGCAGCTGTCGTGGTCGTAATCCTGCTCTATCTGGTCTTCAGTCCAGGCTGACCGCTTGATCCTGAGCAGGATGATTTGTATCGACGGCAACGGCAGATGAGCCACGAGAATATTTGCCAGATTGTCTCGCGTCGGCAAGAAACTCCATGGGGACAATGGTATCGAGCTCACCCACCCGTCCGCGTCGATGGGCTATGATTGGTCGATCTGCGAGGATGAATTCAACCACGTCGCTGAATGGATGTTCCGATGGAAGGTGGTGCTCAGACTCGGGTCGATGATGCTGATTAGTTCTTCATACGGTAACAGTTGAGGGCCGGCCCGCCGGACTGATCCGGCGCCATTCATGACGTTATGAACGAAGCGGTCTCCGCGCCGGGTCTGTCCTGCCGGGTTGGAGTGCACTCGATATTCGGCGGCCGGTCAAATCCAACGTGCCTCGGCGCAATCTGCCGCTCCAATCAACTCTGTTGGCTAGGGCGCATTGACGGCAGGTATTGACGCCGTCGGCCGTGGCGCGAATCTATCTTGGTACTGGCCCCGCGTTGCCAACATCACTACCAAGAGTACGAGGAGGATTAAGAGCCCACGCATATCAAAGCTTACTCCTGAAGCTGTACTGTAAGTGTGACGCAGCCCACGTTCGGCGCGTTGGCCTAGGTTGTGGCGAGAAGAGCCTATCGCCACACCCAATTTTGTAAGGCCCGCAACGGGCGAGGGCTCCTCGATCGAAAACTCGGAACTCGAATATCTCCTGTCTTCGCCGCAAGAGGGTCAAAGATCTGTTCATGTGGCTGCAACACTGCGCCAAATCAAATGGTCGTTGTGCGTGGCGCGGGTGATCTTTGAGTGTGGTCGTTCGCAGTCGCGCGAAGCAACGTCCGATGTCCGCGTCAGTTCAGCATATCGACCCTGCCGGTGTCGAGCCGATAGAGGCCGCCTAAGACCTTCAGCTTGTTCTGATCAACTGCCGCGTTCAGGATGGGGGTTGCCGTTTTGAGCCTGTTGACGTTATCGATCACGTTTTGCCGGATCGCATTGGCGAACACATCGCCGCTTTGGTGGCGAGATGCCTCTACCGCGGGCCTCAGAGCGGTGACGAGGGACGAAATATGCCCCGGCGGTGGCTTGTTGTCCTTGAGCGAGTTGATCGCGGCGTCGACGGCGCCGCAACGGTCATGACCGAGTACGAAGATCAGCGGCGTATGCAGCACGGCCACCGCATATTCCATACTGGCGACGGTGTCGTCGTTGGCGAAATTGCCGGCGAGGCGGCAGACGAACAGATCGCCAAGTCCGCTGTCGAAGGCAAGTTCAGGTGCTATACGAGAGTCGGCGCAGCTCAGAACCGCCGCATAGGGATTTTGCCCATCGACCAATACTTCGCGCTCGTGCTTGAAATCGTTGCGGCGCGATACGCCCTGGACAAAGCGGGCATTACCTTCCATGAGCCGCTTTAGGGCTGCGTCCGGCGAAAGCAAGTTATCCGGCTTTGGCGGCGCCTTTACGTCCTTCGCATCAACAATGCTGTTGCCAAGCAGCAAGCCGACAGCCGAAGCTGCGAGCAGCATCAGGGAACGACGAGAAGGGGCGATCGCGATCGGACGAGACATATTTGGGGAGAGGTCTGCACGCATATGGGTCATCTTATCGCGCGGCTTTGCGCCAACCAGTGGCCTCGGCCTCCGCTTCGCTGCAGAGCCAGCGCTCATCCGGTTTCTTCGTCATGTTGATTTGTCCGTAACTGAGTTGTCCGGGCAAGTGATAAACGCGCTTGCCCTTGCCGTCCACGGTGCCCTTTATCAGGCATTCGGGTGAGGGCGGGTCCGACAGCAAATCGGGTCCGAGCAGCAGTTCCTGAGCGTTGGTTGGTACCGAGCTCGCGCCGACGATGATCGTCGCTTTGTTGCGGTGACGCCAGTCCCAAGGCGCGATGAACGCCCCCGACCACAGGCCTGCATAGGCATTGCTCGCCACAACTTCATAAATATCGTAGCTATGGGTATATCGCCCCAATGAAAGTGCCCAGCCCGACCGTACCATCCAAGCGCTCACGTCTTCGCCTGCGATGAAGCAGTTGCCGAGCGACCTGCCGTACTGGTCGACACCTGTGGTATGACAGTCCCAGAGTTGGCCATTCGAATGCTTGATAAGTTCATCGCGGGCCTTTATGCCGCAGGCCCATTTCTGGCCATGGACGTCGAGGCAAATCTGATCTGTTTCCGGCGCGTCGATGCCCGAGATCCGAATTTTGGTTTGCTCGATCTCGATCGTATTGCCGTCGATGACGCGCGCCGGACCGCTGAGTTTCGCCGCGCAAACCGGAGCTGCGGTGACAGCGAGCAACGTCGTGATGACAACGCAGTGCTTCATCACAACAACCGTGTGCATTTGACCGATCCGCTAGTAAACACGTTCAATTCGGCCTTCCCATCGGGCCGCTTGATGGCACCATGTCTGTTATTCGGCTTGCGTTGCATCCCCATCCGGCGTCCTGCTTTGAAAAAGCGCGCGTATGAGTCCTACGCCCTGACGCAACGTGAGGTTCAAGGGATTTATTCCGATAAAGAAGTGGCTCCCTCTGCTCCGGAACCGCGACCTCGTGAATTTCGGCGCGTTCGCAAAAAAACGCCCGGCCGCTGTTCGGCGGCCGGGCGGAAGTGAGCCCGGGAGGAGCGACGCTGTTACACATCGCGCCAACTTCCATCGGTAGAGGGAGGGCTACCGACGGCTCGACTACGGCGAGGGCATTCGCCGTAAACTGTGGTCGCGAAAAACCCGATGGCCGAGCGAAATCGGGCTCGGATCAGTCTGGCCGACTTGGACAACGTCCCGTGAAAGTCAACCCGGCCTTTGCGTGCAACAAAGTCGGTAATGGAGTCTGTGTCTCCTTCGCGTAACCTTGGATGGCTGTCGCGTCGTTGGGAACGCCGACGACACGTCACGAGCCGGCCCATTGTCATCCGGACAAAATGTGACAGTGAACGAGCAGAGCATTCGCGTCAGATCCACCAAGGAGGTTGCCTTCATCGTTCAACCGACTTGACTGCATTGGACATTGGATCAGCGAGCTCGACTGTACGACCGCTTGGCGCCGGAAAATCGCTGGTCCGATAGTCGGTAGGCTAGACGCAGTTGAGACGTGGCTCAATTGCGCGGCGGTATGCGGCCAATATAGAATGGGTTTGGGAACATATACGAAGGTTTGCGACGTAAACCGTTCTTTGGCGGCGCGGTGCGCTCGACCAGCGGGCGTCGACATGGCTGACCGTGCCTGGATCGGTGCAATCGGAGCTCTTTTGCTGACAGGCTTGTTGAGTTGCTCGACGCACCTTAAGTGCGTCCGGGGACCATGAGCTCGTCCAGAATCTGCTTTGAAATGAGTGAGTGAAGCGCGAAGGTCCCCTTAACGGGGTGGGCTCTGCAGGAGCCAGGCACTTGCTTCTGCGACAGATACGATTGTCCTGCGCCGGAACGAAGTGGTCTGCTGGATGTGCGATCAATTTGTGCGCCGAGCGCCTCTTTCAGCGACTGTCTGGAGACGGTCGTCCTTCTGGACAGGACGGTGGCGAGTCGAGTTAAACCGCCCGAGTGTGGGGAGCTTCCGAACGAGGAAGATGAGCGTCGAACGCCGAGGCGACGCTTCTGACAAGGAACTGTGCACCGTCGCTGACGGTAAGGCGGTCACCGTCCATGATCACGACGCCGTCCGCGACAAGCCTGTCGAGCCGAGAACGGTCGATGATGGCCGATTCCGGATCCTGGCCATGAAGGCGAAGTATTTGAGAAAGATCGACGGACATGTCGCACATGATCCTTTCGATGATCTCGGCGCGCAAGCGATCGTCCTTCGAGAGCAGGTAACCCTTGGCGGTTGGGAGCCGATCGTCGATGATACGAGCGAGATACTCGCGTATCGCGACGGTGTTCTGGACAAATCCGTGGGGCAGGCGACCGATCGCACTGGCGCCGAGACCGATGAGAGCGTCCGCTGAATCGTCCGTATAGCCCTGGAAGTTCCTCCTCAGCGTGCCTTGCCGCCTCGCCAGAGCCAGCTTGTCGTCCGGGAGGGCAAAGTGATCGAGGCCAATGCGTACGTACCCGGCATCGACCAGAACTTCCGCGATTGTCTCGGCTTGGAGGTGCCGTGCGACGCTGTCAGGCAAAGAGGCTTCGTCGATCTTGCGCTGATGTTTCTTGAACGATGGAACATGACCATAGCCAAAAACCGAAAATCGAGCCGGCCGCAGCTCGAGGCACCTGGCTACGGTGTTCCGGCACGATGCGACGGTCTGCACGGGAAGGCCATATAACAGGTCGAAATTGATCCGGTTCACGCCGGCACGGCGCAGCCACTCGACCGAAATTGCGGTCTGTTCGAAGCTCTGCCGGCGATTGATGGCGCGCTGCACCAAAGGATCGAAGCTCTGGACGCCAAGGCTCGCTCGATTGACCCCGCAATAGCCCAGCGCCTCCGCCATCGGCTCTGTCAACGTCCGCGGATCGATCTCGACCGCGATCTCGGCACCAGGCAACACAAGGAACGAATAGCGTAGCGCGCCGACGAGATCAGCGAAGGTTTCGGGCATCATGATCGTCGGAGTGCCACCCCCGAAATGGACATGAGAGATCGACAGTTGCTGACCGATGGCTTCTGCGACGAGGTGGGCCTCAGTGCGCAGCCCTGCCGCATAGGTCGCGATCGGTTCGCTCCGCTTCATGACAGACGTGTGGCACCCGCAGTACCGGCACATCGAGCGACAGAAGGGCACGTGCAGGTAGATCGATGCCGACTGCCGGCTCCGCAGCGACTTGAGCCATACGCGGTAGTCTGATTCCCTGATCGACGACGAGAAATGCGGAGCTGTGGGATAGCTGGTGTAGCGCGGTAGCCGGTCCTGCCCGTAGGAGTTTGCCAGATCCGGTCGCATTCGGTTTCCTTTCTTTCTCTCCGGCGCGACTATCGGACTTGCGGCAGACGATCATTGCGCTTGCTCAAAAAAATTGCCCGGCGTGCCCATGCAACCATCCTCAAGTCGGGATCGGCTAGGCGATGACCACACGGCGCATAGATGAGTTCGCGGATGAACTGACAAGGTACGAGCGATATGCGCGTGCTACCAAGGTACCGCAGTTCTCGTGGCGGCCCATTCGCGCCTGTCATCGCGCAGAGTGGCCAAAGCCGTTCGCGCCCCCAGCATGTTCGGTGAGGCCTGTCCGTTGCCTGCGTCGGATCGCTTCGAGCCGCAAGTGACAGCGGTTCAAGGCAGGCCGTCTCGATCCGCCGGGATCGCTCTTCGTCCGTTCGCCGACGTCGTGGGCGTCTGTCTTGACACGCCATCCAGCCGAGGTTTGCCAACCGGCGATAAACGGGCATGTCGTGAGGAACTTGGAGGCGCCTTCGCGCATGCAGTGTGGTTATAGGCAACGATGCCCATCCGGCTTGGTGTGATGTGGTCCGGCGCGGGACCCGAATATGCACATTCTGCGACAATCGCCGAAGTCGCCGGTTTGCAGTTACTTGACATCGCCGAAGATGACCCGCCGTCAAGGCAACGGCCCGTTTGCCTCGGTGCCGCCGCGTGCGACCACCGCCATCGCGGATGAAAGCGCGGCCGAGCGTCGTTCGGCTTCAGCCTCTTGCGCGAGTTCCAGAATGTGCGCTCTTAGCGCGTCGGAAATCGCTTCGGCATCCTCACTAAATAGCGGATCTCCATGATCGTTGAGGGCGGAAGCAGCGTCCGCCCAATCCTCAGCTGATAGCACCTTGAGGGCGGTGGGAAAGAGATCCCGTTCTTCCCACGTCATGTGATGTCGCTCGTGCATTATAAAATTGCGCACAATGTTGCCGACATCTTGCCGAAGGATCTCTCGATCTGCGAGAACGCCATCGATCGCTTCAGCGAGATGATGCAAACGATCAGCGCCTTCGTGATGCTCACATGTGATGTCTCCGAGGCTTGCAGCCGCATCCGGATCACGGATCTTCAGTTTGGCGAAGATCAAATCTTCCTGCGGGTGATGGTACAGTTCCGGGTAGACTTCGAAGTAGCTGATAATCGCGCGAATAACTTCATAGTCGGGACGATCCCCACGTTCAAAAATATCCAGTTCGCGCTGAAGCGCGTTGAGGAGCAGGTCGATATTGCGATGCTCTCGACGCAAACGATCGACGATCATTGTAGTGCTCCCAGGCAAGAACCTTCGACTTAGACAATGTAAGCTGAAAGCGATTGTGCCCAATTGCGCTGGATCAAGCCCGATCCGAGCCGGGATCCACCGGGCGCTGCCAGCCTAAATCGCAAAGAGGAGGCCGCAGTTCACCAGCCGTTCCGTCGCGCGCAGATCAGCTCAGGCCAATTGCGGTGCAGCAGGAAAACCGTCGACTTGCCAATCAAGCGAACGTTCCTTAATGCAACACGCTGCTTGGATGAGCTGATCTGGGAAAGGACCCGTCGCCTGGGTCCGCATGGCAGCATCGCAGCATCTGATCGATGGGTCTCGATCAATCGCTCGTGACGAAGAGGAAACCTGAGTACGTCCCGTCGGATCGACGGCGTCGCTGATTTGGTTCGCCGACGCTCATCGGCCATTAGCTTCAGATGCCCTCGATCGTGATGACTCATATCTGGCTGGCGCTGGGAGCATGCAGGAGGAAATGGCGGAAAATCGCATGGATGATCCCTCGCTCAGTGCGACAGTAAGGTCGGGACGGTCATTGACCGAAGCAGATCGCGCCTCATACGGCCGAGGAGCTTTCCGTGCAGCCAGGAGGAGCTGCACGCGCTCATCACTATGAGATCGAAGATATCGTCCATTGCGCGCGAGAGGATCGATTGGAGCTTCGACCGGCGCACCGGGAGGACCGAGGTGACCTTCGCCGCGAGGCCCAGCCTTGCCAGATGCGTTACCAGATGGTCGCAGGAGCTTTCGGGCGAGACAGTGCCGCGGCCGGTGACCATGATGATGGTGAGAGCATCGGCTTTGCGCAGCAGCGGCATAGCATCGTGCACCGCGCGGGCTGCCAGCCGGCTGCTGTCCCAGCAAATCCCGATTCGCTTGGCTGAAAAAGGGCTATGAAAGGCGTAAGGCATGAACAGGACTGGACCTCCGGCCCTAAAAAGGATCTCGCTTGGCATAACGTTATCATAGCTGTCGTGGTCGCTCCGCGGCTGTGTGACGATAGTCACGTCGTGGACGCGCGCGCTCGCGCAGAGGAGCGCGCGCGCCTCGGATGGGACCGCACTGACCGCGCGGGTCGCGTAGGAGATGCCGGCGTTCCTCGCCTCCCGATCAAAGACGCGAATCGCCGCCTCAGCTCGCTTCAGCGCCCGGTCGTGCTCGACTTCGAAAATCGAGGTGACCGGTGCGCCGCCGGTCGCAATGAGGGGCATGATCGTTCTCTCGTATCCGATCGCCGTAGCGTCGAGATGGGCACCCGTGCTGACGGCGAGGGAGATC
The DNA here is from genome assembly GCF_029910015.1 of Bradyrhizobium sp. ISRA436. Taxonomy (NCBI): domain Bacteria; kingdom Pseudomonadati; phylum Pseudomonadota; class Alphaproteobacteria; order Hyphomicrobiales; family Nitrobacteraceae; genus Bradyrhizobium; species Bradyrhizobium sp. ISRA436. The sequence continues at coordinate 5,475,925 of NZ_CP094519.1, read as the reverse complement.
GATCCGTTCAGCGCAGGACGCACCGGAAGTTCCGTGGGAATGTGGACCAGTATGGTTCCGAACATTGCCCTTCTCCTAACATGAAAGGACGCGTTGCCCGTCAGACCCTGGCCTTCGCGGGGACAGTTGGACGTTTTGCATAATCGTTTGCCGACTTCGTTTGAGCGAGATCAACTCGGCCGCGGCGTATTTCTTGCAATGCTCTGATGCCGAGTAAGGAGAACCGGCATGATGCCTGTCGCATTAGTAATCGGTGGAGCTGAGAAATCGAGACCCGTTCCCGCGCGTCATGGGTGGCGGCTCGGACGATGCCCCACGATGCCGTCAATTCAGACCATGCGATGGGCGATCGCTCGGGCAGGCGAACTCTACGGTGGCAAAATCGGTCGAGCGCAGCCACTACACGCGCAATGTCACCCCAATCTGCGGGTTCCGGCGTTGTGATCGACTGGCTGCGTCTCGTGCATGTCAACACAGGCCTGCTGGTCGCGATAGCTCGCGATTCATGCAAACCGCCATTCTGCCGCAGCACAGATCGGACAATGAGGCCGACCCGGAAAGCTCGTCGGAGCCTTCGCATTCCTAGCTGCCGACGTGTGGTCGTCACGGGCGCGCTGTTTGCCACGGAGTGTCGACGATGTGGCCGAGGCATTAGACATCTACGGCGTTGCTCAGGTCCCGTCGTCGCCGCAGGAACCGCAATCGGTGCGTCAGCGGCAGTAAGGCTTGCGGCGGCAGTGCTCCGATTGAGGGAGTAAACCGCGAGAGGGGATATTGGAGCCAGTTCATGAGCGGAATGACAGTTCGAACGCATGTGCACTCAGTCATCTGGATCGATCACTTCATAGCCAAGATATTTTCTGTCGGAATGACAGGCGCCAGCGCAACGGCCGTGCGTGCGCGTTTGCCATCCCAGCAGCTGCATCACAAAGCGAATACGACCGGCCCTGGCTGCATCCATGAAGATCCCACATTCTTCATCAGGGTCGGCGAAGCTGTCGGCGGCTGCACTGATCTGCTCATCATTGGGCCAGGTGCCGAGAAGACCGACCTTATGCACTTTCTGATAAGGGCGCGGCCGGACCTCACCGTGCACGTTGAGCCGTGCGATCGGCCGAGCGACCGGGAAATCGTGGCATTGGGACGAAAGCGATTCCACCTCGACTGAATGTAGGAGAGCAACCAGAAAGTCGGCCAAGACACGATGAGGGTGGTGCCCGAGTACATCGAGCCGATCAACCGCGAAATTTCGAATGGGGGCGGTCGGCACACTCTCGAGTGAAGCTCTCACTGGCGGGATAATGAAGAAGTTGCAGGTGGCTCGGGGGTAGCTGAGGATTGTGCCGCGAACCTCGCCGCTCTCAATTGTCCTTGGCTTGCGCCACTCGTGTTTCAAGGCCGTGGCGAGCGATCTAAATTAGCGCGGTGCTCGGAACTCGCCTGGTGCGATCGTGCCGATTGCATTGCGGCTTCAAGGGTGGCAGTCGAGCCAGCAGATGCGTCCCGATCCGCGGTGATGACATCCGATGCTATTCGCACCAGACGCGCCAATGGGTGGGCTGCACGGCGACGCGTTCTCCCGTCTGTACCTTGATCCAGCCACCGAAGCTGCGGCGGCAGGGGAAGACCAGCCGGTGAATGATGTTCCCCTCGATCACGGCAATCTCCAACACGCGATCAAAGGGCGCCGTTTCGATGCGTTCCCAAGTGAGATGGCGACCGGCTCCGCGGTGCCGTTCATCGTTGCTGGTTGACAAGATCAAGCAATCTTCCGGGCAGTGCGGTCCGCATCGCCTGTCTCGCCCGCGATGGCAAGACGCAACCGACCCATGTTGCAGGTCAACGAACGTCAAACGCGGCGTAGAATGGACGGCGGCGACGAGCCGGCGAGGCTAGCTGGATGTCTCCGCTGAATCGGCCGGGGCAGTGCAGCCATCTGAGCGGATGTGATGATAATGACCAAGATCAGACCGATCGACGCCGGGAGAATGTGTATCATGAATGGTGTGTCCTATGCGTTTTAAGCGTGCCTTCATCCCCCCGCGTGGTACCTTATCAGGCCGGTGCGCAATCGGATTGAGCGAGATCAAAATCTCGAATGCGCAATGATGTGAGGATTCTGGTGGGAAGAGAATCGAAGGAGAATCGCACTGGTTCGCTGTAGATCAGGGCGAGACGTGTGGTGACGTGGGCTGCGAAGCAGTTGGCGGATTGATTGCTTACCGCGGATTGTCGATGGTCTTTCCGGCACTGGTCGCGGCCACAGCTATGAGCACTGAAGAACCGAGTCTCGGCGGCATCGTGTAGGCTCGCATCAACCTGATCACTGGCTATGCGATCGCGGCCGCTGAGGGGCCCTCAAGAGCGACAACGCGTTGGTTTTCAGTTGCTCGCGAACATGAGATTAGGGAGACTTCTCTGTCGCCAATCCTTGTTGGCCAGCGGGGCTATCGCCACCGATAGACGGGTTTTTGTCACCAGGGAACGTAGCTAGCTCGCTGTCGCCGCAGATGCATTTCGGTGGGCGTTACCCGGGGAGTTTCTTCCCGCAAGTCGGGGTCCTATTTGATGGATGTCAAAAACCAGCCAGGCTCGGGCAGCTAAAGCAAGCTTGAGAAGTATCGCGCATGGTTACTCAACCTGCACATATTCGTGGTTCTGGACTGTTCAAAAATCTGCTCCGCAGGTTACGGGCGAGCCTCTCCCAGCAATCAGAATTGGCTTACTTGAGCCGGCAGGACATCGACTTTATCGCGCGGGAGCTTAATCTCTCCACGTCCGATTTTCGAGCGCTGGCGCAAAGTCCGAGCTTGCCCGAGCTCTTGAGCAAGCGTCTCGCGCGTGCCGGCGTTTCCGAGGAATCGCTTGCCTCCGCGCAAGGCGACGTGTTGCGCGATCTTCAGCGCGTATGTGGACTGTGCCACGCCAAGGCCCGATGTGCGGCCAGCCTTAAACGAGAGAAGCCGGCAAGTGCCGTGAAATACTGCCCGAACGAGGCGACGCTGCACGCCCTCGCTCGTGAGGCGGACAACACCTGCAGTACGTTGGGGATTGATGCCAATCCGTCGTGCTCGGGGATACGATCCGATAGCCATTGTTCGATCCGAAGATGAGCGGCCTGGCTGTGCCCCTGCATCGCCCAACTTGTGGGCCAGTGATCGCTTAACACTTTACGCCACGGGTGCTGAGCTTGCCGGTCTTTGGAGTCAGCTCTGATCGGCTCTGGGCGTCTTATAGCGCAATGGACAAACCTGGCGTTCGGCGCCAACGCAATTGTCGTGGCCTCGATATATGGGCTCGAGTCGATCTGCAGCGCCCGCTTCGTGGGGGCTCGTACTAATCTCCAAGAAGCGCGCTGAGGGGCTTGACTATTCGTAGCGCTGTTCCATCTGATCGGGCCGCACATCGACAATATCCAGCGCCGCCGGACTGTGCTCAGATCTTCGGCATCATGCTCTCGACAACGCCGTGGATACCATCGTGAATGACATGATCAACAGCGGTGCATCGGTTGCGTATCGCAAATCCGCAATCGTTTACCCCAAGGCGTCAATCCGGCCAGTGCGCACTTCCGGGTCTCGACGAACGCCATCATGGTGTGCATGTCCGCGATGTGAGCGCGCGGAAATCTTTCGGACGCGTATCAGTCGGATCCGTCCCTGCACGGTGGACGAAGGTCAGGAATCCGGTGACGAAACAAAACGCGGATCGGAATCAGATGAGGAGACGGTCCAGGCGCCCGCGGTATGCTCCGATGAGCAAAAGGATTCGTCGGCTCGCCCGGAATAGGCGGGGCTGAAGCCGAATATGTTCCGTGCGAAGGTTGAATCGGCGATACCGCATGGAAGGGCCAGTAGTCGACTGCGTGGATACTCGTGTTGTCTCCGCGCCTGTTACTTCGTCATCGCGGCGGGGAGAAGCGCTTGTTCAGCGGCACATAAGTTGTATCCATTTCGCAGAAATGTCCTGCGCCATGGTTATGATGCCTCGCATCTCGTGTGAATCGTGCCGGTTAAGTAGCTGCACACAAAGTATATCACAGCAAGGCTGCATAGTTATATGGTGTATGTGTGAGCGGTGATCCAAACTACAGCGTGCGCTCCTGTGATTCCATGAGACGGGCCCATCTCTCAAAAAGGCGTCCAACACGATGGAAAAATGAAGGAAAGAAACAGGGAACTCCGGGGTCGGATCATTTTCAGGCGTTGTGCGATTCGTCCTCGCTCAATAGCGAGCGCTGCCCTGTTGAAGCCCGTAAACGCGGATTGCTGCGTTTGCAAATGCGTAGCCAAGTCGGGCCGAAACCTGACGAATTCACGCAACGCCGCAGCTGCCATTGATAATCGCTTTAGCTCTTGGGTCGCCAAAGCAGCGCGAGTTCCTGTGATTGATCGTCTTTTATGGGTCGTCGCTGCGGAAAAGTTGTGCTACAAGCCGCTCCTCTGAAAGGAGCATCTACTGTGAAGCAAGCAAAGAAGAAACGCGTTAAGCGGCGCGAGTGGACCAAGGCAGATATCAAGGAGCTCAAGGCCCATTCGAAGGCTCGGACTCCGGTCACAAAATTAGCAAAGATGACCAAGCGTACTGTCGGTGCGCTACGCCAGAAGGCCTTGAATCTCGGAATTGGACTCGGACATCTGCGATAGCAACTCCGTGTCGCGGAACAGAGTAGGGCGGCTCGCGAGCCGCCCTTGTGAGCGATTGGAGATTGTGTCTTAGACCTGACTGCAGACTGCGTTGTTGTCCGCCACTCGTCCTCTGCGTTGTCCCGCACCATTTTCTGTTTGAGCGGGGTAATCCTGGAAACCTGCGGACCCCCTGCCGTACATTGTTGAGTGGTCGAATTGCGAGCGAAGCAGCTTGCTTATCGGCTTCCTCACAAGCGTTTCGTTTTCTTCACATGCTGCCGAGTAATTTGCATCGCCGCGGCAATCGGAATGCTAAGGTTCACGGCGGCGGGGAGGCCGGCTTCGCTGGCCGTATCAGTGCAGCAGAGATGAGAGCATTGCTTCGCCGTCCATGCCGAGTTCGTCGTGAAATTCAGGATCGCACGAAATAGATCGATGTACCCAGTAAGCCAGTAAGAGGCTTCCGGATTCCATCCAGGAGACGCAAGCGGCGGGCGTATGACGTTCCCGCCGGGGTTCGGCGCAATAGTGCTGCACGGCCAATCCCACTTAGGCTGGAGGGCCCATATCCTCGAGGTTGAGGCGATTTGCTGATACCGCCAAGTGCGGATCCAATGGTTTCCGAAGACCCCGAAATCCGGCAAGGTGCCAGAATGGCGGAGCAATGTGATCGCCTGACCCGAATGCACCGGCTGTTATCTTCAGCCGATGCTTGCATCGACTCGACGGGATAGCAGCCTTCCGCGACACTAGGCCGAGGCGTAATGCGGCAAATGCTCAACAACCGTCGTCAGTCGCGCAGGCTCAAGAAGAGACAAATTCCGGAGCCGGCCATTCATCGAAGAGCCCGGTGGACCTGAAGTGTAGGTGAAAGCAAGCGCTGCGGATGGGTCTCCTGCTCGGTTTAAGTCCCTCGACGTCCCGGACGATACAGTGCACTGAGTAGCAACAAGAAAAGTGCTCGCGTGGCTTCATAGTTGGCGGCAGATCGGCTCCGTCCTGAGCATGTCATAATCGGCGCACCATCGATCGTGCAAACTGACCACAGCCAGCGTCGTCTGCGTTGCTTTAACAAAACGTCGAAAGTTGAAAGATCGGACACGGCATTTGTCCTCGTTATTTCTGAGGATCGTGCAACTGGTCCTCAGAACTCCAGGGCGATTTTCAAGCGAGCCTTTTCCAGACGACGCCTGACGGCGGCCAGCTTGCCAGCGAACTCGGCGAACTCCGCAGCGCTGAATTCGCCGAAAATGAACTCATCCAGTGCCTTCTGTTGCGTAGCAACGTTCGCTAGATGCTTGTAAGCTGTTTCCGTCAGCGACAGCCGCACAACCCGAGCATCGCTTGTGCAGGACTTGCGACGCACCAGGCCCTTTTTCTCCAGTGCCTTTGATTGGAGCGTGACGAATGAAGCGTCGGCGTGTATCAGCTTTGATACCACATTAACGGGAACACCATTCTCTGCCTTCAAATCTGCCAAGCCGACCAAGACCATCCACTGCGGCCCGGTAATGCCAAGCGCGTGCGCCAACAGTTGACGAACGTCCTCCAGGCATCCGTTGATGGATCTGATCTCCCATGAGAACTTTCGCACCATCTCCTGATGTTCAGCAATGGTACGACCCCGCGCTTTCGCGGAGCTGGGCGGATCCGACAGCATTGTAAATCAAGATGTCCTTCTCGATTGTTCTCTTACCGCGAATTGGGCGTGTGGGTAAATGGCAGCTTGCGGAAAGCGGATCAAATGCTTGGTACGATCTGGACGGAATAAGGGGCTGAACGGCACGCGATGAAGGAGGCAGCTGTACCTGCAGGCGAGTTCGCGACGTATACTAGCATCGAGCGTGCCTGCAAGCTCCTCGTGCGTTGACCTGGAGTGGGTATCCACGCGGAAGGCGATCTCGTTCCGCCTAGGTGAGATGCTTGCGAATATCTCGCGGCACCCGGCTTGTTGGTGATGTATCGGCTGGGCCTCCCGCGTGGTGAGTTCCTTGCATCGTAGCGCCTCGTCCACGCATCTCCGATCGTGTCGACCGTCTCTCCGTTCGACTAGCTAGCGATCTTGGAAGCAGCATCGAGGGCCGAGTCGTCCCGACAACAGATCCATGCGGATGAGCACTTGCGCGATAAACGTTCGTATAGTTTTTCGAAGCGATTCTATATCGGCTACTTATCTTCGTAGAATTGAACTCGCCGTTCTGTCTGCGTTAGCTCTGTAGGCCATCGGGCGATCCCGGGCCAGGACCTGAAATTGCTGACATCCGGCCAGGTCATCCGAGTTTGATGGCTCCCGGATGAAGAGTTGCAGCCGAAATCCTTCGTGCACGATGGCTCGGTCCGAGCGGTCCGCCTGTGTAGAATGCCGCGGCCACCATCATTTCTTTCCGGTGGGGAAGGGGTGGGCTGCGCTTGCGCTGTCCAAGGGGCAGAGGGAGCAGTATCATGAGCCGGGATGTTAATTGCGCACCTGCAGTCTGTTTTCTTCTCGGTCTTCCACGGTCCGGGACGACGCTGCTGGCGCATTTGCTCCAGCAGCATCCGGATATTGCGGCTCCGCCTGAACCTTGGCTCATGCTGGCGCTTGAGGCATTTGGCAGGTTGCGCCACGGTCATCCGGCTGGGTCATCACTGATTGAAGCCGCGGCCTCCGAATTCCTGGGTCGTATCGACCGCAATATGGTCAGCCGCGCTTTTGCAGATGCGGCATACGGTCAATATTTGGCTGCCGCGGGCAAGCGCATCATCATAGATAAGACCCCCCGCTATTGGATGGTGCTCGAATTTTTGGACGCGCTTTATCCGGACGCTCCGCAAATCCTCCTGATGCGCAATCCCTACGCCATTGCTGCATCCCTGAAGTCGACATGGGGAATTCCACTTCAGGCAGAAAACACTCGATCCGTCAGCGTCTCGTCTCTCGCTGATCTTATGCTCCGTCTACCCGACGGTATTGCGTCGGCGCTCGCCGACCTGGTTCTGGGCCTGCCCCGGCTCGCGGCGCACCGCGCTCGCCTACAGACGCAGGTCGTGCAGTATGAACTGCTGGTGGCACGTCCGGAGCAGGAAATACAGCGCCTGGTTGCTGGCCTCGGCTGTGAACCAATCAGCATTGGGGCGACTATGGAGCAAGCGGGCTATTTGCTGTCCAGCAGTTTTGGAGATCGAAAGATCCTGGAAAGAAGGACCATCGATGGCGGCTCCGTCCACGCGTGGCAAGCCCAGTTGAGCATCGAAGAAATGCAAACGGTAACCGATCTGGTCGGCGCCGAGCTCATGATAAAGCTCGGTTATGAGGAGGAGCTTCGGCATGCGCAACAAGCTGGAATCGTGGATAAGGGACGTGACGTAACTGAACTATATCGCCGGATATTTCGAATCTGGTGGGATTTGCGCACGTCCTCCGGCTTCCCAACCAACGCCGGCGAATTGACCTCCGTGGCTCGGCAGGCTTCAGACAATGCTTGCTCCCCGGAGTCGCAGCAAACATCCGAGACCATAGTCGAGGCGAGTGCGCGGCTGGAAGCTGCGATGGCGGCTCCGTTGCGCAACGCACTTTCAGCCTCTGAGGCCGCTCGAGGTACGCAAGTGGAGGCAATTCGCGATCGCGATGCCACGATCGCGGCGTTGCGGGCCGAGATCGTGCGGCTCGAGCAAAGCCTCAAGGGAATCGAGCGATGACCGATAGGCTTGCCATCAAACTGAACGACCTGACCTTTTGGTGATCGTTGTCTCGCGACGAAGCATGTCAACAAAACATCCGATGGGCTGGTCGTGGAGAGCAACGAAGGAGCGGCAGGACGTCCAGATAACTAGCCTTGCGACCGTCGCGGTATTTGACCCAATTGAAAGCCACGCGATATAGCACACCCGATCGCCGGAACGGCTGTGCGGATCGGAGCAAGTACGTCAATACGGGACTGAGCGAGCAGAGATCCTGCATCGAAGAAAGACATATGCTGCCGAAACATCTGCGCCGACTCGAAGCTGAATCGATCGAAATCATGCGCGACGTGGTCGCCGAGTTCAAAAAGCCGGTCATGCTCTATTCGATCGGAAAGGACTCGAGCGTCATGCTGCACATCGCGATCAAGGCCTTTTATCCCGCGAAGTTGCCGTTTCCCCTGCTTCACGTCGACACGACCTGGAAGTTCCGCGAAATGATCACGTTCCGGGATGAGACGGCCAAGCGGCTCGGCGTCGATCTGATCATCCATGTGAACAATGAAGGCATCGAACGCGGGATCAACCCGATCGTATCCGGTTCGGCTCTCCATACCCAGGTGATGAAGACCGACGCTCTGAAGCAGGCACTCGACCTCTACCAGTTCGATGCAGCCTTCGGCGGCGCACGACGTGACGAAGAAAGGAGCCGCGCAAAGGAACGAATCTTCTCTTTCCGATCAGCGCGTCATGTGTGGGACCCCCGCAATCAGCGGCCGGAGCTCTGGAATCTCTTCAACACGCGAATTCGTCAGGGCGAAACCATGCGCGTGTTCGCGCTGTCGAATTGGACCGAGCTCGACATCTGGGAGTACGTCATGTTCGAAAAGATCCCAGTCGTGCCGCTCTATTTCGCTAAGCGAAGGCCTGTCGTGCGACGAGGCAGTGCGACGATCATGGTGGACGACGAACGGTTGCCGCTTGAATGCAACGAAACCCCGGAGATGCGGATGGTCCGGTTTCGCACGTTGGGGTGCTATCCCCTGAGCGGAGCCATCGAGTCAGACGCGACCACGATCGAGGGCATCGTCGCGGAAATGCGCTCGGCAACGGCGTCGGAGCGTCAAGGACGCCTGATTGATACCGATGAGGCCGCTTCGATGGAAAAGAAGAAGCGGGAAGGCTACTTTTGATGGCTTCCACAATGACAACTGCACCCGTTGAGGCCGGAACAAAGGATCAGCTGCGATTCATCACCTGCGGTTCCGTAGACGACGGAAAGTCGACGCTGATCGGACGCCTGCTGCATGACGGCAAGATGATTCCCGGCGATCAGCTCACGGCGCTGGAACTCGATAGCGCCAAGCACGGCTCGGCCTGCAATGACATCGATTTCGCGCTGCTCGTGGACGGGCTCGAAGCCGAACGGGAGCAGGGCATCACGATCGACGTCGCCTACCGCTTCTTCACGACGTCGCGGCGCTCCTTCATGGTGGCCGACACGCCCGGGCACGAGCAGTACACCCGCAACATGGCAACCGGCGCCTCGAACGCCCAGCTCGCCATCATCCTGATCGATGCGCGCAAAGGCGTGTTGGTCCAGACCCGGCGCCACTCCTTTATCTGCTCGCTGCTCGGTATTCGCCATATCGTGCTAGCGGTGAACAAGATCGACCTCGTTGCATACAAGAAGGAGTGCTTTGATCGGATCGTCGGTGAGTACCTTGGCTTTGCCGCCGGTCTTGGCTTTACTTCGATCATTCCGATCCCGATTTCGGCCCGCTACGGCGACAACGTCGTGGACCGCTCCGCGCATACCAAGTGGTACCATGGTCCATGTCTGCTCGGGCATTTGGAGAGCGTCGATATCCAGTCCGACGCCGCAAGCCAGGCTTTCCGTTTTCCGGTCCAATGGGTGAACCGACCCGACTTGGATTTCCGTGGCTATGCCGGGTCAGTAGCCTCGGGGAGTATTTCGGCGGGAGACGAGATCGTTGTCGCCGCATCCGGACGAACGACGCGCGTCAAGCGGATCGTGACCCAGGCGGGTGACCTGCCCCGAGCCGAGGCTGGCGATGCCGTCACCCTTACGCTGGAAGATGAGATCGATATCAGCCGTGGCGATCTTCTGGCGCGGCCAGGCGAGCGGCCGAAAGTCGCTGATCACTTCGCCGCTTATCTGATCTGGATGGACGAGGAGCAACTCGTTCCGGGACGCAATTACATCCTGCGGATCGGATCGCAGACCGTGGCCGGCAACGTTACCGCAATCAGGCACCGGATCGAGGTCAACACATGTGAGCACCTCGCAGCCCGGACGCTTTCTCTCAACGAGATCGCATTCTGCAATGTTGCGACCGCATTGCCGGCCGTATTCGATCCTTACGATGTCAATCGGAAAACCGGATCATTTATCGTCATCGATCGTTACACCAATCGTACGGTTGGCGCGGGCATGATTGCGTTTCCGCTGCGGCGGGCCACCAATGTTGCCTGGCAAGCGGTTTCGGTGGGCAGGAGCGAGCGCGCCGCACTGATGAATCAGAAACCTTGCATCGTCTGGTTCACTGGCCTGTCAGGCGCGGGAAAATCGACAATTGCCAACCTCGTCGATCAAAAGCTGTTCGCAGCGTCGCGCCACACCATGCTGTTGGATGGCGACAACGTCCGCCACGGATTGAACTGCGATCTTGGCTTCAGCGAGGCTGACCGCGTGGAGAACATCCGGCGCGCCGGCGAAGCCGCCAAGCTGATGGCCGACAGCGGCTTGATCGTGTTGTGCTCGTTCATCTCGCCCCACAGGGCCGAACGAGATATGGTGCGAAACCTCGTTGCTGAGGCGGAGTTCATCGAAGTCTTCGTCGACACGCCGATCGAGGAATGCGCGCGGCGCGATCCTAAGGGTCTGTATGCAAAGGCGAGGTCCGGAAAGATCAAGAACTTCACGGGCGTCGATGCGCCCTACGAAGCGCCGACGAGGCCCGAAATTCACCTCAGGACCGTGGGGCAGACGCCCGACAAATTGGCGGAGACTGTCGTCGATTTCTTGGCGGCGCGCGGAATCATTGGCGGTCGCTAGCATCGGCACGCCCTGTAGGTCCATCACCGATTTTGCAGCACATGACTATCACCGGCATCCTGGCCCGGTCGGGTCGACTCGGGTTAAGCCGTGCTCATTGATCAGACGAACTGGCCGAAAGGAATAAAATGGTCGCACCCACCCGTGGACTGCCGACTTCCGGTTACGTGCTCGAAGTCGACGGCCAATTGAAAGCCGAATTCTCGACCCGAGATGGAGCCTGGGCACGAGCGGAGGAGCTTAAGGCGCGTCGTCCGATGCTTCAGGTCAGAATCTACAACACCCTGACAAAGGCCCGGGAGGAAGTCCGGCTTCCACGCGCTTGATTGTTCCGTAGACGTGTTTTTCCGCGCGTGCGGCTGGCGCCGCACCGGGCTCTCGAACCGAGCCACGCAGCGTCTCGGGCCAGCCGGCGTCGATCCCTCGCGCACCAATGAGGTATCCCCGTCGTGACTGGGCCCGGGCGATGACCTTCTGCCATACGCTGTGAACCACTTCGGGGAGAAGCAGTCGGTTCCGAATTCTCGCGACCGGCGGCGCCATGCTGGTCCTTTCCTCGTGGCCTCGTTTTTGCCGGCCGCTCGGCCGGAGCGCGAACAGATAGACGGTTCAAGAGGCAGGCTGCCGGTCTGCCCGCGAACAAATCGGCACCGAGGGCCGCAGCTGCAGAGCAGAGTGAGAGGAGCGCCCGCTTCGCCGTGACGGGTTTGTAGCCGCGAGAGAGTCTCGCGACGCCCGTCGCGGAGACTCGCGATGAAGCGAAATCCTTCCCGGGCGCGCGCCGGCCAGGACCGGGCCTGCCTCTATGACGAAATCACCGATAAGATCATCGCCGAACTCGAAGCCGGCCATGTGCCGTGGGTTCAGCCCTGGAGGGCGGCGACGGACGGGGCGCCGCCGGCCATGCCGAGAAACGCCGCCACCGGACGCCGCTATGGTGGCATAAACATCCTGCTTCTCTGGAGCGCAGCGACGGTGCGCGGATTCGCAGCTCAGAGCTGGATCACCTTCCGTCAGGCGCTGTCGCTTGGCGGTCACGTCCGCAAAGGCGAGCGCGGCGCTACTGTCGTTTATGCCGATCGTTTCGTTCCGGCCGACGAAAAACGCCGTGCATGCGAGGCCGGCGATGAAGCGCAGGCGATCCCGTTTCTGAAACGTTTCACTGTCTTTAACACGGATCAGTGCGACGACTTGCCCGCGGAGATTGCGACGTGCGCGACACCTCCACCGCCGGGTATGATCGAGCCGACCGTCGACAATCTGATCAAGGCGATCGGCATCGATTTTCGCATCGGCGGCGACCGCGCCTTCTACGTTCCGGCCGAAGACTACGTGCAAGTGCCGCCACCGGCGGCCTATTTCGAACCGATCAATTGGCACCGCACAGCCTTGCACGAGATCGGTCACGCCAGCGGCCACCCCTCACGCCTCAATCGTGATCTCAGTGGTTCATATGGCACCAGGAAGTATGCCTTTGAGGAACTGATCGCCGAACTGAACGCGGCTTTCTGCTGTGCCTCGCTCGGGATCACGCCGACTGTCCGGCATGCCGATTACATCGCGTCATGGCTTGAAGTGCTGCGCGAGGATAATCGGGCCATCATCCGCGCGGCAAGCCAGGCCAGCAGGGCCGCGGATTACATTCTCGGCTTTTTGCCCGATTCCGACGTGGACATCGCAGCAGAAGGCACGGATTCACGTGGCTTGAAGCCTCACTTTACGGGCGAAGAGTGAGAGGAGGCGGGCGGGTTTCCGCGACGGGTCGGAGGTCGAGAGAGAGGCTCTCGGCTGCCCGTTCTGGAGAACCGAAATGATGATGGCTGTCCGAAACGACTACGGCGCGTTCGGCGTGCTGGCGCCCGGCAGGCAATATCGAAACCACGCGGCAACGGTTGTGCAAAGTTGTCAAGGAGCATCGGTAAACGGGAGGTCCGGTGATGCCGCGTGACGCTGCCGAGCTGGCGCGCCGCCTTGCCCGTGATGCCGAGGCGGTATGCCGCCATTACCTGTCCAACGGACGGCGCCAGGGCCGCTACTGGACGGTGGGCGACGTTCGCAACACGCCAGGCCGGTCGATGTTCGTCCGGCTGAGCGGACCGGAATCCGGTCCCGGCGCCGCCGGGCGCTGGACCGATTCCGCCTCGACCGAATATGGCGATCTGCTTGACGTGATCCGCGAGAGCTGCGGATTCATCGACTTCCGCGACGTCGCCGATGAGGCACGACGCTTTCTGAGTCTGCCGCGCGCCGAACCGCGCCGCAGCCCAAAGCACGTGGGCACGCCTGTCCCCGCCGGATCGCCGGAAGCAGCGCAGCGGCTCTTCGCGATATCGCAACCGATCACAGGTACGCTCGCGGCAGCGTACTTGCACCATCGCGGCATTACGACGTTGCACGACACCGCATCGTTGCGCTTCCATCCGCGCTGTTACTACCGGCCGGATGAGCACAGCACAACCGAGACCTGGCCGGCGATGATCGCCGCCGTCACCGACCTTGAGGGCAAACTCACCGGCGCGCACCGGACCTGGCTCGACCCTGACGGATTCAGCGAGGCGACGCTCGGCAAGGCGCCGATCGACACGCCACGACGTGCCATGGGCGGTCTGCTCGGCCATGCCGTCCGCTTTGGCGCGGCCGACGACGTCCTCGCTGTCGGCGAAGGCATCGAGACGATGCTGTCGCTGCGCTGTGCGCTGCCTGCCATGCCGATGGCTGCCGCGCTCTCGGCCAACCACCTTGCCGCCTTGCTGCTTCCGCTGACGCTGCGCCGCCTCTACATCGCCCGCGATGCCGATGCCTCAGGTGACATGGCGCTCGCGGCATTGACCGAACGCGCCGAAGCGGCGGGCATCGAGGCGCTTGCCCTGTCGCCGCAGACGGACGACTTCAACGAGGACCTGCGTGCATTCGGCCTCGGCGCGCTGCAAGCGGCACTGCGCATCCAGCTCGCGCCACAGGAGGTCGTTCGTTTCATGCTCTTCACTGAGGCCGAGGCGGATTGACCGATCGGCCTCCGGCGCCGCCGGCAATTGGGCAGATCATGTCGTGTTGTAGTGTTGCGGACTGCCGTCCATATTGGACGCTGGAGCGCACAGCCGGATTTGCCCACCCCTGCCGACTTGCGCGGTGCAGCAAGTCGGCAGCTATCCGGGGTACACGGGTCGTGGCACTGACGCATTCCGGAAGGCAGCACATGACCCAATGCGGGCCTCCCTATCAATGCTATAATATGGGCATTCACTTAGACGGCGGAGTGAGCACACTGTGACGGCTCGAGAAGGCAACACGGCTAACGATAGCCTGATTGACCTTACGGCAACGGCCGCAATTGACTTGATGCGTCGAGGCGACGTCTCTGCGGAGCATTATGCGAAAGCTCTGTTGGAGCGGGCTCGAAGTTTTCTGACCTTAACGCCTTTCGAACGCTTGATCCCGAAATGTTGCTCGAAGCTGCTCGCGCTGCCGACATAAGGCGCAGGGCAGGCGGCGTGCTTGGCAAGCTGCACGGACTGCCCATCCCCGTGAAAGACAGCATCAACACGCGCGACTTCCCGACCTCCAATGGCACCCGTGCCTTGCGCGATTTCAGGCCCAAACAGAACGCAGCCGTTTCGAGCCACTGCTGACCGAGGGCGCAATCGTGATGGGAAAGACAAACCTGCACGAACTCTCGTTTGGCTGGACAAGCAATAATGAAACCTTCGGCAGTGTGTGCAACCCCTATGACCGCGCGCGGATTCCGGGCGGCAGCAGCGGCGGATCGGCCGCAGCGGTCGCCGCGCGCATTGCGCCACTGGCAATCGGCGAGGATACGTTCGGGTCGATCAGGGTGCCGGCAACATGTTGCGGGCTGGCGGGCTTGCGGCCGAGCTTTGGTCGCTACCCCGGTCAGGGCATCATGGCGCTGACCGACAACAAGTTTGATCAGGTCGGTCCGCTGGCGCGCGCCGTCGTCGATCTCCTTCTGTTCGATCGCGTCGTCACCGGCGACGACACGGCGCCGACCGCGACGCCGTTGCGCGGTGTCAGAATTGGCCTGTCGTGCGATCATCTCCTCAGCGGCCTCGACCCGGAGGTCGGGCGCGTTGTCACTGAAGCGTTCGGCAAGCTCCGTGAGGCCGGCGCGACGCTGGTGGAGGTCGCCACCCCCGATGTTGTGCGGGCGGCTACGGACATTGGAGGGACGATCCTGATCAGCGAACTCGTCCAGGGGGTCGCGAGGTACTTGCAGGAGCAGGGGACTGGCCTGACCCTTCGAGGCAATGTTTGCGCAAGTCGGCCCTTCGATGAAAACATACATCGAGACTCGAGCGCTGCCACCGAGCAGACCCAGTCGTGAGGCTTATGAGGCAGCGCTGGCCAGGCGCGATCAACTGAAGGCTACCGTCCGCGATTGGTACAGCCAACACAATATTCTGATGCTTGCACATCCCGTGGTCATGGGTCTCCCACCGAAGATGTCTGACCGAAGTGAAACCGAGGTCGGCGGACAAAAGTGTCGCGATCGGGCGCAACATCGCCTTGGGAGTCTGTGCAAGCATGTCTAGCTTGGTTCTGCCAGCCGGTGAGACCCCCAGTGGTCTGCCTGTCGGATTGGAATTTGACGCATTGAGCGGACAGGACCGGGAGCTGCTGTCCGTCGGCTTATCGCTTGAGGCAACGTTGGGCCGCGCCAACCGGCCTCCTCTGTTGGGGTAGCCGCCTCGCCGCATGGATCGTTGTAAGTCTCCACGATCGACCCAACGAAATGCTATGCCAAGCGACCGGCATCACGTTGCTCCATCGGAAACAGATCGGATCTATTACTGTCGCGGCTTTACCCCGCTTCCAAGAATGGCAGGCATGGGGACCCGGAAGCGGTCCCCGTTTCGGAACAGCTGATCCACGCCTTCAGCGACGGCGACGTTGATTGCCGAGAGAGCAGCGCTGTCTTGAGCAAGAAGAAGGGCCCTTATCCTTACCCCTCCCTGCAACGCCAGATTGACCAATCCGGTCGCAGTTTTCAGCAGCAGCGTCTGAGCCACAGTAGTTGCAGCGACATCGGAGAAGTCCACTTGCGCAAGCGCGGCCTTCATATCCTCCGGATCGCCGAACTGGAAGAAATCGGGACCGTGCGGCAGGGGAACGTCAACACGCCCGTGAGCTTTCACCGTCCCCAAGATAAGGCCGAAGCCATTGGCTGGTGAGGGTCGTTCCCAAACGCTGATCGCCACGCGGCCGCCGGGACGAAGGACACGATACATTTCCGCCAAAGCGCGGTCCGGCTCGGGCACATGGAGTAAACCGTAGCCGCAAACAACGGCATCGAACATATTGTCGGGATATGGCAAATCTTGCGCGTCCCCTTGGCGACAATCGACCGAAGGAGCGTTCCGGCGGGCGGCGGCGACCATGGCCTCTGAAAAATCGACAGCTGATACCTTCGCACCGCGCTCCGTAGCAGCCAGCGCGAGCACGCCGTGTCCCGTGCAGACATCGAGCACGTCACATCCGCGAATGACCCCAGCTGCATCGAGCGTGACATCAACCGACTGCGCCGTCAGCGGACCAAAGACAGCTTCGTAACCCTCGGATACTGCGTTCCATCCGCTTCGTTCAAAGTCTCGAAAAGCGTCCGGCTCGTTCGACACCTGAATTGGCATGTTCTGAACCCCGATCAGAGTTTCTTGGTGGCGTTTAGAAAGAGCCGCGGCAGTCGAAGATATCACCAACCAGAGGCAACGAACAGAAGCTGGGAGGTATCGGTGACTTCGGAAGGGCGACTGACCATTCCTGGCCCAACTCGGACCTCCCGAGTTGAGCGTTCCGCGCTGTGGTCCCGGCAAAGTGCCATTTGAGGCAATCGGGCTCCTGCGATTACCGCTCACATGTCGGCAACAAAATGCTAGGGTACCCCTTGTGCCAGCGGCGTGGTTAGTCTGGTCGTTTAGAGGGCGCCTTGACCGAGCAGCGGGTTCAAAGGCGATTGGCGGCGATTTTGGCCGCCGATGTGGTCGGTTACTCCGCGTTGATGCAACGCGCCGAGGAAGCCACCTATTCCGAGTTTGAGCGGCTCAAGCGGGAATTGATCGAGCCTGGCCTCTCCCGCCACGAAGGGCGGCTCATCAAGACAACGGGCGATGGTGCGCTCGCCGAGTTCGCGAGTCCCGTTGCCGCCGTGAGATGCGCGGTCGAGATCCAGGATCATCTTGCCTCAGGCAGCAGCCCCCTAAGGTTACGTATCGGGCTGAACCTCGGTGACGTTATTGTTGGGCAGGACGGAGACCTTTATGGCGACGGGATCAACATTGCTGTCCGGCTAGAGGGTGTCGCCGATCCCGGCGGCATCCTGATTTCCGAGAAGGTGTACAGCGAGGTCGAGGGTAAGCTGGACGTTGGCTTCGAGGACCGGGGTCAACAGCACCTCAAGAACATCTCCAGGCCGGTCCGCGCTTTTGCTGTGCGCGCGGGAGCGTCTGGCGGGCTGAGCGACAGGCTGAGACCGCCTCCGCCACTCGCGGACAAGCCGTCCATCGCGATCCTGCCGTTCCAGAACATGTCCGGCGATCCCGAGCAGGAGTATTTTGTCGACGGCATCGCTGAAGACTTGCTGACGACTTTGTCGAAAATCCAAGAATTGCTGGTCATCGCACGCAATTCGAGTTTCGTGTTCAAGGGACAGGCGCGGGATATCCGCGAAATCGGGCGAATACTTGGGGCTCGCTACATACTGGAGGGGAGCGTTCGCAAGGCCGGCAATCGCGTGAGATTGTCGGCACAGTTAATCGACAGCCTGAATGGCAGTCATGTGTGGGCCGACCGTTTCGAGGGCGACCTCGAGGACGTGTTCGAACTTCAGGACCGGATTACGCAGGACATCGCTGCCGCGCTCGAGGTCCGGTTGACGCTTGGCGAACAGGTGCGGGTGTGGCGCAAGCGCTCCGGCAGCCCGCTGGTTTACGAGCATTTCCTCAAAGGCCGTACCCTGTACGTCAATTTTGCCAAGCACACTCATGCACAAGCGCGCCTCGAATTTGAACGGGCCTTGGCCATCAACCTTGACTATACTCCGGTGCTTTACCTGTTGGGGCTCACATTAACCGACCAGGTTCGCTTTGGCTGGGAAAGAGACGAGGCGACAACCTACGAGGCGGCGATGGAGTGTGCTGCCCGGGCTCTGGCGGCCGACCCAGACAGCTACATGGCATACGTGGTGATAGGTTATGCGCGGTTGTTTCAACACCGGCATGATGAGGCTTTGGCAGCCGGCGACAAGGCGATTGCCCTCGGCCCGAACTGCGCGGATGCGTATCACATGGCTGGCATGTTTCACGGCTACGCTGGCGATTTCCGAAAAGCCGCTCAGTACGAGGAGCAAGCACAGCGGCTCAGCCCGCTTAGTATTAGTCAATCGATGGTCGATGAGGCACGGGCAAAGTTTCACCTTGGTAATCTTACCGCTGCACGCGACATTGCCTCGCGCGTCCTAATCGAGAGGCCACACTGGCTAACAGGGCAGGCCGTTCTTGCAGCGTCGCTCTGGAACCTCGGCAGTGAGGACGAGGCTCGAGCAATCGTCAGGAAGATGCTGACAACCCATCCCAACCTTACCGCAAGCCGCTGGGCGCAGGGATTACCTTACCGCCACCAGGAACACCTGGACGCACTGATGAAGCCACTGCGCCTTGCCGGGTTACCCGAATGATCCAGTAGCCGCGATCAGCGGACGCTCGTCTATGCCGAAGTGGTGATCGAGTCAGGCAGCAGAATTCGAAATGGTAAGGAAACGGATACAGATGCGGGAGACGTCATTGGTTAGCTTTAGCGGGTGTTTACTTTGCGCGACGGCATCAGTGAAGAAGAGTTTTTGCCAAGATTGCACGCCTTCCTCCAGCATTTCATAGATATTGGGTTTGCTACCAGCTATCGCATCATGCGCCGCGAGGCACTGACCGGTTTCGGCAGAACGCTGCCGGTTTTCATGTATCGAGGCGAACTCATCTATCCAGACCTGGAGCGGGAGCATGCCGCGTACGAATACGTCAAACAACGTGGCGAGCAGGTACACTCGCTGCATGTAACGATGAACTCGATGGTCAAACCCGACGCCGACTTCTTTTTGGAGACGCAGATCGGATAGACCGCGAATGTCTGCCTCTATGCGTCGGCTGTCGGGGATACACCGGGCAAATTGTCTCAGGGGCCGGCCGTCGTTCTTGACCCAAGCGGTCCGTAGTCGATTTTAAATCTCCAGGATCGGCCGAACAAAATACCATGCCAAGCGATCGGCGTCACGTTGCTCCATCGGTAGATGAGGGGCGCCTTTGTTCGACGTGGTGAATTGTGTTCCGAACAGGTGCGGATCGAGTCCTACACTGGTAAGCCAATCAGACAGTAGCCGTGCGTACTGGTGCGTGGTTAGGCTGCAGTTAGGTCCTCGCCGGCCGGTGAATAAGTATTCGTCCGGCTTCTTGCCCGTCGCCCTCAGATAGGCGTCGATGGCTTGGCGCGTTGACCCGGTGAGTTCGAATCTGAGCGGCCGTCCCGTCTTCTTTTGTCGGACGCTTGCACGATCGGTCGTCGACTTTCAGCGCCACGACATCGCAGCCACGAAGTTTACCGTCGATGGCCACGTTGAACAGCGCCAGATCACGGACCCGGCCTTCCTTCTTGGTAATGCGCTTCGATTCGGGACGGCCGACGAAGTGCTCGCAGCGGGAGAGGGCATCAAGACCACGCTGTCGCTGCGATGCCCAGCTCCGATGCTGCCAATCGTGCAGCGCTCTCCGCAAAGCACCTTGCTGCGCTCCAGCTTCCGGCCGGCTCTACATGGTGCGTGGTGCCGATTCGGCCGGCGATACAGCAGTGTCGGCCCTGACCAGGCGCGCCGAACAGACAGGTATCGAGGCAATCGCACTGTTGCCCGGCTCGGGGAGTTCAATGAGGAGCTGCGACATTTCGGGCTCGGTCACTTGCGCTCAGCCTTATCCGCCCAGTTCAACTCCACAGGACGCCGCGCGCTTCATCTGTCCCGTCATGACCGGGATTGGCTGAATGACGAGTTCGTGGCGTCGTCATCCGATTCCACGAGGGCGTCCTCTCCCGGCCAAATCCGCACCCCAGCCTTCTGAAGGGCGATCGGACGGCAAGCGGCTCGGCCCTTCAATGGCATGGATCGCGGCTATTTTCCGCCGGCGCTTATCAGCGCCTTTGCATCGCGAAACAAAATAGCCGCGCCTCTGCCATCCTCCGCTGACGCTTCGGCCCTTCGCTGCGCTCCGGGTTCTGGTCCATTCCGCTTGCCGTCGGGTGATCGCCACGAAGGCCGCGATGGGCGCGGCCGAGCCGGCCAAAGGAGCCCACCCATGGCAAGCGACCACGACGACAGCGACCTCGAACCGCCCCACAGTCCGTCCCCGACCGCTCACATCCTCGACGAGCTTCAGCTTTATGGCTTCCGTCCCTTGAAGGATGAACCCGACCCGAGGCCCCTTCCGGAAGGCAACGCTGTCGCCGGCGCCGTTTCCGACATTTTCGGCGCCCTGGTCTCGACCTTGCACGGCACTCGCCTCGAATCGGACCTCGAGGACCTGCTCTGGCAGACCGTCAACCTGTTTCACCGTGCAACAGGCTGGATCGAACGCGAGCTCGACGCCAACGAGCAGGCACAGCAGAGAAGCCAACACGAACAGAATGGCTCAGAGGTGCGATCCGTCGAACTCGAACGGCTCACGGCCGAGGGAATCACACTCGTCGAGCGCCGCAACGCGATGGAGCTCTTCCGCGATCAGGCCGCCGAACGATTCGAAGTCCAGATCGGTTCGCCTTGGCGCCCGCGCTCAGGTTCTGTCGTCAGCCACCGCACATTGACCGCCGCAATGATCGACTCTCGCGATTTCCTCGCCGCAAAGCGCCGCGCTGACGCCGAACTGATGCTGCCGCCCGGCCCGAAGATCGCGCTCACGGGCGGACTCGACTTCAATGATGTGTCATTCATCTGGGATCGGCTCGACAAGGTCCACGCAAAACATCCCGACATGGTTCTGCTCCACGGCGGATCGCCGAAGGGCGTCGAATTGATCGCTGCAAGATGGGCCAGCAATCGCAAGGTACCCCAGATTGCCTTCAAACCGGACTGGACGAAACATGCCAAGGCTGCGCCATTCAAGCGCAACGATGCCATGCTGGCGGTCATGCCGATCGGCCTCATGCACTTCCCAGGCACCGGCATCCAGGAAAATCTTGCCGACAAGGCGAAGAAGCTCGGCATCCCTGTCTGGAGGTTTGGCAAGGATCGCGCATGAGCGAGAATCTCCATCCGCCTCACGTGCCTGCGGGTGTCCGAAGCGCGCAGGCCGAAGTGCCGAACCTTGCGTCGAACTCTGAGACCCGATCCTACCGCCAGGGCTGCTGCAGCTGCGTCTTCTTCCGTCGCATGAGTGCACATGCAATTGCGCAACTGGTTTCAAGAACAGCAACCGTACGACGCCGCGGGCGCGGCTCGGTCCCGCGGTCCCTTCAATTCGGCCGCCGACTTTGACCTATTCGCCACTAGTTGAGGTGCGTGTCAGGAAATATTCACGCGACAACATCTCGGTGAGGGTTGAATCGCACCTAACGTCAAGTTGTACGGTCTCGGAATAGGCAGTGTTGGTATTCACAAACCGAAAAGCTTCGAGCGAGCAACAAAGGTACGAATGTCTCAAGTCTCAGTCTCAGTCTCATGCAAGACGAGCCCCACTGTTAGCGACACTGTAAGGCGGGCGATCTCCGGATCAGGATCGGCACGCGATGGTCTGACGGGCGCCGTTGGCCGAACGTCGACATCCTACGTAAGCAGATCGGCTGACCTGCCTCGCCTGCGATCGAAGATTGGCGGCAAGCTCAACCTGCCTGTGCGCAAGCTCAGGATCGAGCTGACCATTGTACCAATTGCGATCGGAGGCGTGGATCGTAAGCGCAATGTCCAAGAGAGCTCAATGACGTCAGCCACTGGTTTTGCGGAGATCGTTCCGCATCTGCGTAGATATGGAGGTTGTTGTTCGCGGACCTTCGAAAGGCCGACACGCGAGGCGCCATCCTGATTCCGCCGAGTGCCGTGTCGTTCAAAGCGGCCGCAATGAGGGAATCGTCGCCGGCTTCCGGGCTTGACAAAGCGCCGTTTCTCGGTCGCGCCGCAATGCTTCAGATCCGTTGAATACAACAATGAGGGGGATGGTATGACAAGGCAGCGCTCTCTGCTGACGCCTGGTCCAATGTCGCTGTCGGCGGCGGTTAAGACCCAGATGCAATTTGATCTTGCATCGCGTGATTGCGAGTTCAAGGAAGTAACCGCCCGTATGAGGCGGCTGATGCTCAATCTGTCGGGGAACCCTGAAACCTATTCTGTGGTGCCTATTCAGGGTGGCGGCTCTTTTGCCATGGAAGCCGCTCTCTGTTCGTTCGTTGCCCAGGCCGACAAGCCGCTCGTTTGCATCAACGGGATCTACGGGGAGCGCATTCTCACGATCTTGCGGCTATGGGGCGTCGACGCGCTCCACTTTGTCAAGCGAGCCACCGAGCCTTTGGATCCCCAGGAGGTTGCTGAGCGTCTCAGTCAAAATCCAGGCATCACGCACATCTGCTTTGTCCATTGCGAGACCACGACCGGGATCGTCAACCCGCTGGAAGCGATTGTGGCGGAGGCGAAGCGGCGTGGCGTGAAGACCATTGTCGACGGGATGAGCTCGTTTGGTGCCATCAACACCGATCTGAGCCACGACGGACCGGAAGTCCTTGTCACGTCTAGCAACAAGTGCATAGAAGCGCCGCCGGGAGTCGCTTTTGTCATCGCCTCTCGCGAGCTGCTGGAGAATGCGGCTCACGAACCAAGGTCATTTGTGCTCGACGTAAGAGACCAATGGCGTTCGTTCGAGCGCACGGGAGAGTGGCGATCGACCCCTCCCACTCATATCGTTCAAGCGGTTACAAAAGCGTTGGAGATTTTGCACGCCGAAGGCATTGATGCCAGGCGCCGCAGGTATGAGAAGATAAGGGACCATCTTATCAAAGAACTCGAAGGAGTAGTGTCTCCACTTCTGCCAGCCGACCTGCAGTCGCCCATTTGCGTCGCGTTCACCGCGCCGACCGGAATCTCGGACCAGGTCGCGTTCGATGGCCTATATCGTCATCTGGCGGCTCATAACCTTTACGTCTACTCCAAGTTGCATCCTCCTACCCGCAGCTTTCGGATCGGTTGTATTGGAGAAATCCAATCCAGTTGGATCGAACGGTTGGGGTGCGCTTTTCGCACATATTTCAGGTCAGGTCCGGCGCCGTTGGCGGGGCGGATGTCACCCCAGGAGATTGCCGGCCGGCAAGGCGAGATCTCGCGTCCGGTCGCGACAACCTCCCAGCCCCCATTTTCCACCGAAACTGCCGTTCTGCATGCGGGATACCGGCGTGATCCGACAACAAAAGCTGTCGCGGTGCCGATCTATCAGAACACGGCTTATGAACTCGACGGCGATCTGAACCATATCGCCGATGTCTACAACGTAAAGGCTGATGGTTTCACCTATACCAGGATCATCAACCCAACGACCCGAGCGCTGGAACGAAGGTACGCCGCCGTCGACGTGGGAAGCGACGCGCTCGCGGTTGCATCGGGTCAAGCCGCGACATTCCTTGCGATCGTCAACCTATCAAGCGGCGAGGTGGGGGACAACGTCGTCGCCTCTCCGTATCTGTACGGCAATACCTGGAACCTGCTCCACAACACGCTAAAGCGTCTTGGTATTAGCGTCAGGACAGCGGATCCTCGTAGGCCCGAGACCTTCGAACGTGCAATCGATGATCGCACGATATGTCTGTTCGGAGAGGTGATCTCGAACCCATGCCTTATTCCGCTCCCTGTCAAGCAACTGGCGGAGATCGGCAGAAAGCACGGCGTCCCCCTGGTCGTGGACAATACGACGACACCCTTGGTGTGTCGGCCGTCAGCGCTCGGTGCGGCGATCACGACGTACTCTGCAACCAAATACATATGCGGCCACGGCACGACACTAGGCGGTCTGATCGTTGACAACGGAGAGTTCGATTACCGGGGAGCGTCTCGCTTTCCCCTGTTCAATCATCCTGACGACGCGCATGGGGGAATTATCTGGCGCAACGCGCTGCGGGATGTCGAAGACCTCGGCAAGAGCGAGTTTCTACTGAAAGCGCGAATGACATGGCTGCGCGATACCGGGGCCGCCATCGCCCCCTTTGCGAGTTTTCAACTGATCCAAGGGCTCGAGACACTGCCTCTTCGCATGAAGCAGCACTGCGAGAATGCCAGGATCGTGGCCAGCGTTCTTCAGGAGCATCCAAAAGTGCGGCGCGTCTTCTACCCAGGGCTCTTTGAAGGAGCCGATCGGGAAACTGTCGATCAGACCCTCGATGTCGCGTACGGATATGGGGCGATGGTGATGTTTGAGGTGGAGGACGAACAGGCAGGGCGCAGGTTCATCCAGAACGTCGACTTGATGTATCACGTGTCCAATGTGGGGGATGCCCGCACGCTCGTGACGCATCCTGTGTCCACGACCCACACCACTGTCCCACGGGAAAAGCGTGAGGCCGCCGGCATATTTGGTGGCTCAGTCCGACTGTGCGTCGGCATTGAAGATGTCAACGACATCATCAAGGACTTGGACAAGGCGCTTTCCGCAATCTGACAACCTGTAAGCCCATCAGGAAGGGATTTCTCATGACACAGGCAGAGGCTTGGAAACTGAGGTCGTCGCGCTATGAGGCTGTTCAATTCAGCCGCGAGATCAACAAGCAGCTCTCCGAGCTGAGACCGGACAACATAACGGGAGCCGCCTATATCGCGAAAGATTACGCTGTCATTACAGCTTGCGCGCTCGCGACGGTCTACGTCTCATGGTGGCTCTATCCGCTCGCTGTTCTTCTGATCGGCGCCTACCAGCGGGGATTGACAACGATCGCGCACGATGCGGCTCACCGCACCCTCGCGAAAAACACGACCTGGAACTATGTCCTTGGCATTCTGTTCGCCGCCTATCCCTTGTTTCAGCGCCACTGGGCTTACCGGATTTCACATGTCTACCAACATCATCCCTATCTCGGCGACCCGCAGAAGGACCCTGATCTGAAGTTCTTCCTGGCCAGCGGCGTCTACGACGTCCAGCCCCCGGGACGCTACGCCTTCAACATGATCTGGAAGCCGATATTGGGTGGCGCGACAGTCGCGTACCTGAAGTATCTCTGGACCAACCGGTTTTCGATAACAGATGCCGACGACGCGAGCCGGTCGGGCATACTTATCGACAAGTATGGCTTCTATCTTTTCTGGACGACCATCTTGGTCGGATCATATGCCCTTGGACTGCTCCACATCGTCGTGCTGTTCTGGATCGTGCCCTATCTCTCCACGTTTCAGGTCCTCGGCTGGTTTATCGAGCTCGCCGAACACTCCCCCATGTGCGAGACGGAGACGCAGAACGTCTATCTAACCCGGAATAGGAAAGGAAACTTCCTCGAGCGAGCCATCTTTGGTCAGAACCTGGATGAATATCACCTCGAGCATCATCTGTCGCCCGGCATTCCGTTTTGGCTCCTGCACAAGGCACAGAAGATTCGAATGCAAGATCCTCATTACGCAAGCGTTGCTGCGACCTGGGGAGGGCTCTTCGTCAAGGGACCCCAAGGTCAACCCAGCGTCATGACTCAACTAAAGGAACGAAATCGACGCCTGTATGAGCAGTCGTTGACCAGCGTCGATACGAAAGAGCAACCAGCTTGACACCGCAACGGAGACTCTCGACCCGAGCCGTCGTGGGCGTCACGTCAAATCGCCTCTTGGTGGATGGCGTGCACCGCGACTGGTTGCGCCGCAAGTATCTGCACGCCCTCGCTCACTATGCCGGCGCGACCTGTGTGATACTGCCGACCATCGATGCTGAGGATGTGAACGCCGATGCCGGACTGGCGATCATGCCCAGATTGGACGGCCTCGTGTTGACAGGAGATGAATCGAACATTGATCCTGCAATCTTGCGCGCGCCCGCTTCCCTTGCGAAGACAAGCGAGCAGGACGTTGAAGGAGGCATCCGCGACCGCCCACGCGACCGGCTGTCGGCGGCGGCCATCGAGAGGGCCGTTGCCTACGGGATGCCGATCTTGGGTATTTGCCGTGGGCTGCAGGAGCTTAACGTCTACTTCGGCGGCACGCTTCACCCGTCGCTTTCGCAGTGGAAGTCCGAAAGTGGTCAGATGCATGCCGAGAAAGCAGATCTTCCAAGGGATCGGCAATACGATGTGGCACATAGCGTAAGGATATGTCCTGACGGCGCGCTCTTTCCGATCGCCGGCGCGATCGAAGCGCAAGTGAACTCCTTGCATAATCAAGGCATCGAACAGCTTGCCGCTGCGCTGAAGCCAGAGGCCTGGGCGTCCGACGGTCTGGTTGAAGCGGCGTCTGTCATTGGCGCGCCGACGCTGCAGATTGGCGTGCAATGGCACCCCGAATGGCACGTGGCAACCGACCGCGTGAGCAAGCACCTCTTCAGCGCATTTGGCGACGCGTGCGCTGCGTACTGCCAAAGCAAGACATACTAGGGGCGGATCGTGAAGTTCCGATCGAAATGCGGCCCTGCGGAGCCGAACGGAGAATCCCGCAGGTCCGGTTCGCCGCAAGCCGCGCCCGGGCTGCTGACCAATCGCTTCGCCGCGGGAGTGGTCTTTGTGGCCCTCTACGTCACCGTGAGTGCCGCAGGTGAGGTCTATGCTGCTTCATATTTCCAGCAGGCAGACGCGGCCATCGCTCTTCTGCTGTCCTTTGGTGTGGTATGTATGACCTTCAACGTCTTGGCTCGCGGGGCAGGCGGACGAGTGGAAGTCACGAAGTCGTCGCTTCCGGTCTTTGTCTCACTCAATTTCGTGACCGCGATAAGCTGGGTTGGGCTGTTCGTCGGACTGACGTACGCCGAACCTGCCATCATCGTCGCGTTCATGGTGGCGTTGGGGCCTTCCGCAACAGTGTGGCTAAACGCGCTGATCAGAAAGCAGGGCATTCCCCCAAGGTCAGATATTGTCGTGAGCCTTCTGATTGCGGTCGTTGGCAGTTACATGATCTGGATTTCGGCGACCGGAAACGCCGGCGTCGCGTGGGGACCTCAATCGTCCTTTGGCATCTTCCTGGCAGTCGTGGCCGGTCTATCGCTTGCCCTTACCAATATCCTCGTGAAAATGCTGTTCGATCGTGGATTCTCCGGTCGTCAAGTGCTGGCCCATCGCTTCTACGGGGCGATCCTCTTGCTGCTTGCGCTGAGCGATCATTCGTCTATCGCGTCGGAGATCGCGCAGCATTGGTGCGCAATCGTAGTGATCGCGCTATCGACAATCATTGTGCCTTTGCTCTTGATACAGGAGGGCATTCGCCGCGTGGAGCCGTTCACGGTGAACATGGTCCTGTCCACGGCTCCGATCATCACATTTTTGTTCCAGTATTTCGACGCTCGCATCGTGCCGTCTTCATACACGTTCGTTGGAAATCTTCTCATCACGGCTATCGCCCTGTGCAACATCTACTTGCAGTATCGGAGATCCGCATGAAGGAACGGCATTGTGTAATAGTGGACGCATACTCAACCGGCCGATACCTGCCGGAGGAGTTCAAGCGGTATGGAATTGGAACGGTGCATGTGATGTCGTCTGCACAGATTCCGGCCATCTTTCGCTCGCATTTCGACGATCGGTCATATGATGAGGTCATTCGTCCGAGCGAATGCATGGCTGACGATCGGCTTGTCGAGCATCACCTGCAAGCCCTTAGAGGTCGAGAATTCGACTTCGTGATAGCCGGATGTGAGACAGGAGTTGAGCTGGCCGATTGCCTGTCCGAACGGCTGGGCTTGCCGACGAATGGGACCGCCATGTCGTCTGCAAGACGAGACAAATCGCGCCTGGCTGAGGCGTTGAGGTCTGCAGGGGTACGATCGATCAGTCAACTGGTGTCTGATAATGCGGAGGACGTCATAAGTTGGATGCGTCAGGAACATTTCGACGAAATCGTCATCAAGCCGGTGAACAGCACCGGTACGGAGGATGTATTTTTCTGCGCGACTGATGCGGATGTCCGGCGAGCGTTAAGTGTCATCGTCGGAAAGACGAACCGGGTCGGATCGTTGAACCGCGTTGCCCTTGCTCAGGAGAAGATAAACGGTCAACAGTACACCGTAAATGCAGTCTCGATCGAGGGGGAAACGTTCGTCACCGAGGTGTGGACCTATGACACCGTTCCCATAAAAGGGGCGGGGTCGGTCTGCTCGCTCGAGCGACTGTTGGGAGGTAAGGAGCCCGTCGTTCAAGAGCTGTCCGACTATTTGGTCCGAGCATTGCAGGCGCTGAAGATCGTCAACGGACCCGCTCATGCCGAGATCTTCGTTGATGATCGGGGAGCGGTTTTGGTGGACTTTGGAGCAAGGCTTCAAGGGACAATGTCGACAAAGGCCCGGACGATGGCTTTGGGTCACAATCATATGACGCTGACTGCGTGGCGCTATGCAGATCCCGTCGGCTTTGCGGAGTATATGAGGCGGCGCGGGCCGTACATGCGGCGCGCTCACTCGCTGTGTGTCTCGCTCATCTCCGATGTGGGCGGTGTTGTTGCTGGATATCCGGGACTCGAGGCAATCCGCGGACTGCCGAGCTTTGCGGATGCGATTGCATTCGTTCCGATTGGTCAGAACCTGGTACCGACGATTGACTTGGCGTCAACACCGGGCATCGTGTATCTCGTCAACAATAACTTGATCCAGCTCGAGGATGACTATCGAGCGTTGCGCGCCATGCGTATGGACCAGGTGTTCGAATTGAAGACGCAAGGACAGCATTGATGTCGGGCGAAGTACGGGGGAGCGCCGCGAATGGAGCCCGTGCGGCAATGATTGGCGTGTGCGACTTTGACGGCGTCCTTCGAGGCAAGCACGTGATGGCCGACGATGTCCTTGATGGAGATAAGCTCATCAAATTCTCGGAGGCCGTGCTCGCCTGGGACTGCGCAGACCAGGTGATCCCGGCGACTGTTACACAAAAGCCGACATCAGCATTCGCAGATGCCGACCTGCGGATTCTCTCACGCACTGGTCGCCCGGTGTCTCCTGATCGTCGTCAGTACCTCTATCTTGCTGAGTTTGTGGGAGCGCATGAGAGCATCTGCCCGCGTGGCGTCTTGCGTAAAGTCCTACGAAGAGCTGCCGATCACGGATATGGCTGCACAGCCGGATTCGAGTTCGAGTTTGTGCTATTCAAGGAAACCGCCGAGACAATTGACGGCAAGCCATTTGACCAATGGACTCCTTTGACGCACGGTCCGTTCGGCTATTCAGTCGCACGCGCCGTCGCACACAATGAGCTGTTCGACGAAATCCGCGTGCTTTGCAAGAACGCTGGAATACCTCTCAGCGGGCTTCATTTTGAAACGGGGCCTGGCGTTATTGAAGCGGCACTTCGCCATTGCGATGCCCTGGATGCTGCCGACCGTGCCGTGATATTCAAGTCGATGATAAAATCGTGGGCGCAGACGCGAGGCCTGATGGCGACCTTCATGGCCAAGGTGTCCGAGAACTGGCCGGGCCAGTCGGGCCATATTCATATCTCGATGTCGTCGGGCGGCGAGAATCTATTCTACGACCGCGAAACTAACCGTAACGTCTCGAAAGCCATGCGTCAGTTCGTCGGCGGACAGCTGAAGTACATGAAAGAGTTTTGTGTGCTCGCCGCGCCCAACGTGAACAGCTATAAACGGCTAAGGCCCGGCTATTGGGCTCCAACCTGCCCGAGCTGGGGGCTCGACAACCGCTCCTGCGCAGTACGCGTCATTCCGGGAGAGCCAGCCGCGCACCGCATCGAA
Source organism: Bradyrhizobium sp. ISRA436 (assembly GCF_029910015.1). Taxonomy (NCBI): domain Bacteria; kingdom Pseudomonadati; phylum Pseudomonadota; class Alphaproteobacteria; order Hyphomicrobiales; family Nitrobacteraceae; genus Bradyrhizobium; species Bradyrhizobium sp. ISRA436. The sequence goes on along the minus strand of NZ_CP094519.1, from coordinate 5,445,678 downwards.
TACAGGCTGAGTGGCGCCGACGTGAACCCCTATCTCGCCCTCTCATGTGCTATCGGCTCCGGCCTGCTGGGGATCGAGGAGGACGTTGGCTTGACAGCTCCAGTTGCCGGTGATGCAAGTGCAGTAAACTGCGCTGCGGCCGAGCGTCTTCCCCAAGATCTATCGGAGGCGACAGGTCGGTTTGTACAATCTCCAGAGGCGGTTGACCTTTTTGGAGGCGAGTTTGTCGAAGCTTTTTCGTCGTCCCGCCGCTGGGAGTGGGAAGTGGTTCAGCACCGAGTCACTGACTTTGAACGTCAGCGGTACTTCGAAATCATTTAGAGCAGGCAGCGCGTACGGTCAGCGAACCAGTCGGACGACGGCTCAAGCGCCGGACGATGCTCTCGTCTGCATCTGAGTGGTTCCGGACAGCTGGTACGACCGCCTGCCTCTGTGCGGCCGTCAGTGTCGGCATAGCGCGGACGCGGATTATTGTTCTGGACACGCGCCCAGGCCGGAGGGCGTCGCCGGATGACGTGTCGGCGAACGCGCGGCCTGGGTCGCACTGAGCGTGCCGAGTGTCATTGGGCCGATGATGTGCCGGCGGCAGGCGCGTCGTTGCGGCATTGTGCCATTCGACGATTGCGCCTTTCCTTCGCATGCTCTTTCCTTCTCTACGCCCAGCCCAGACGACCCCTTGTGTTGGACAACGACGTCCGCCAAGTCTTGCTCTCCAGAGTGTTCAGCGCTCGGACGCACCTGACCTCGTTGGCTCGATCTGGCCGACGACCGGCTGCGCCTCGATCGTCTGAGCCGCAACGCCGGCAATCAAAACTTTCTTCCCCTGGGCTGACGCCCATTCCTCGCGAGACAAGAAAGTTTCTCGCCGGCGTCCTTCGCTGCGCTCCGGCCCAGAAGCGGGTGCGCCGCCGATCGTCGTCGGCCTGTAGATCGCCATCGAGGCTGCGGTGGTCGCGGGCTCGAACAACAGAAGGAGAAGAGACATGGCTAACATCGGTTCTTTCAAGAAGGTCGGCAACGATTTTCAGGGAGAGATCATCACGCTGAGCCTGCAGGCCAAGGGTGTCCGAATCGTCGCCGAGGCCAGCCGCGGAAACGAGAACGCTCCGAGCCATCGCGTCTATGTGGGTCGAGCGGAGATCGGAGCGGCCTGGTCAAAGCGCTCCGAGGAGGGCCGGGATTACCTGTCACTCAAGCTCGATGATCCGTCGTTCAACGCGCCGATCTATGCGAATTTGTTCGACGATGAAGCCGGCGAAGGCTATACGCTGCTCTGGTCGCGGCCGCGCAAGAACGGCGACTGAGGTCGATCCGTCGAAGCCCCGCCCGGTTCATCGGGCGGGGCGCTTCGTTGTTTTGTCCACTGGTCAGCGAGTATCCGTCGTCGCCGGATGACCCGCTCGCATCGACTACTCGATCTGCGCCCGAGGCGCTCGCTCGGCGTCCCATGCGATACAGTTGCGACCGCCAGGGCGCTCGCGGTCGCGACTTTGCTATGAATCAGGGCGGGCTGGTTCGCAGCTGGCGTACGCGCCGGCTGTTCGGGGAAACTCCAGATACGCGCGATCTCGGGCGACGGTTCGCCGTCGGCAGCCGACAATGGGCCCCCTCTGTAGTCGTCGTGCTGACTCCCATCGAGGCGCGGCGTGCAATCCCGCCTCGTTCTGAAAACGGTGCAGCTGCATAGCACGATGCCAGCACCGTCTTGAAAACGCTGTCGGTATCCACACTGCTGACGAGCGATCCGGTCATTGCAGGCCACCGTGTTGATCGTTGCTCAGCCAGCCCGATCTCACTCCTGAGCACCTCGACATTCGCCCGGCCAGCGATGCAGCAAGTTCGGTGCCCCCCCTGACATATGATATCGCCAGGCAGCGATCGGCTTCTCGGACAGGGGGCACTCGCGCATCGCGGCTCGTCATTGCAGTCGGCCCAGTCTCCGAATCTGTCAAAATGGTAACGGCATCCAATGTTTGCTGGATTGGCCGCAACTCACTTAGCTGACACTCGAAGGCTGGTTGATTGGCGGACGCGTGCGCTGGTGAGCTGGTTTGTGCACTCGGGGCAACGGCCAGCCGACTTCAATGCTTCGTGGATCGATCTTCATTCTGTCCCCAACGTAGGCCGTTCAAGGTTTCTTCAGTATTCCAGGCGCGGCTTTCGAAAAGCGGACCTGACGGAAAGGAAAGCCATAGAGGCTCAAATTCGTTTGACTGTGGCCGGCTCGACCTCCATCGCTGAGCAGGAGAATGCCGCGCGAATGCAGCATGCGCCGGGTAAACCCCGCCCTTCGGCGCATCTAAAAGCTCCCGTTTGCCCCGTTTCGGTGCGCCCCAGTGGCCAGCGAACAGATGAGAGCGCCGACGGGGCCTGCCACTGATGCAGGGTGGATATGGCTGACTTCCATGAGCTGGACGTAGAGAGCTAGCGCTATCAGCTTGGGGTATCGAAAATCGGCCCCTCAATATTCGGCATCCCGCTCCGAAAACAAGCTCCTCCATAATGACCACACGCACGGCGGCGCTGCCGTGCGCAGCGTGCTGTCATCCAGGAGCTATCTAATGCCCGATCCAATGGCCGGCCTACCCCCACGCTTTCTGCGTACGGCAGAAGCGGCGCGTTATCTCGGCCTGTCCGGTCGCACGCTTGAAAAGCACCGTACATACGGCACTGGCCCGACCTATCGCAAGATTGGCGGTCGCGTCGTCTACGCCTTGGATGATCTGAAAGCTTGGGCCGATCTCGGCTCCCGGACATCAACTTCCGATCCCGGCAAGGGGGCTGTACTGCCGGCCAAGAAGCACCCGACCCTGCGCCCGTATGCGGGACAAGAACGCCGGTGAGCATCGGGGGGAGCTTGCGATGCGACTTAAACATCACTCCGAGCGAGACCAACTCCAGCTGTTTCGAGCGCTGCCTGGCGATCTCGCGCCCCGGGACACCCAGGATCTTATGGCGTATCCATTCTTTTCGCTCGCGAAAACGAAGCGGATCGTGCCTATCGATTTCCGCGCCGGCACAATAGCAATTCGCGTTGAAGCCGTGCCGGAGCACGGTATGGCCACCATCTGGGATGCGGATGTTCTGATCTGGGCAGCTTCCCAGATCGTCGAAGCACGCGACGCGGGCTTGAAGACTTCACGCCTCATGGCTGCAACGCCTTACGAGATTCTGACGTTTGCCGGCCGCGGGACAGGCGCGCGAGACTATGATCGGCTGAAGGCGGGCCTCGACAGGTTGCAGTCAACGACGGTGCTGACATCGATCCGTCAACCTGCTGAGCGGCGGCGACATCGTTTTTCATGGATCAACGAGTGGAAAGAAACTGCCGATGCAAACGGGCGCGCACGCGGGCTGGAGTTGATCCTCCCCGATTGGTTCTATGCAGGCGTTATCGACGACTCGCTCGTGCTCACGATCGATCGCACTTACTTCGATCTGACAGGCGGACTTGAGCGCTGGCTTTATCGGCTCGTGCGCAAGCACGGTGGCCGCCAGGTCGGCGGCTGGAGTTTTGACCTTGTGCACCTCCATGCCAAGTCCGGCAGCCTCTCGCCGCTCAAGCATTTTGCATACGACGTACGGCAGATTGTCCAGCGTCAGACATTGCCCGGCTACCGGCTCTTGCTCACCCGCGATCGGACCGGCGCTGAGCGGTTGAAGTTCGCGTGCACCCCGATCGGCCCGCTCACCCAAGGACTTCGCGGGCGCGGTATCACTCCAAACTCGGAGGACGGCCTGTGAATCAGCTCGTGCTATCGGGGACTGCGCCCCTCGTGCTATCGAGGACCGAATCCTCGTGCTATCGAGGACCGAAATCGAGCTCAAGTGCCTGTTTTTCAGCGCTTTGCGGTCGCTGTAACGTTACTAACATACTGACACTAACTTCTTGTTGTGAATCAGTGCGTTGTGAACAAGTCGTGCGCCGCTCTGGTGAGGATGCCTCATGCACGTTCTCTCTCTCTCTCGCCGCCCTTCTGCAATCCGATTCTCCTGTCGAAGCCACGCGTGCCTTCGCAGTCGCACGCAAGCGCTCGCGATCATCAGTATCGACATCGCTGCGTCGTGTTCGTCACTTTCCCTTGCGGCAGCTCACGCGGCGAGAAGAACTCTGCAATATCCGTGGTGGGCACGATGCCCGCAGCATGCCGGAAGCTGCAAAATGGGCACTCACGCTAAGCTGCGCCGTTCGTGATGACCTCAATGAGGGGCTCAAAGCCGCCGGCAACAAAAGTTCCGGTCTCACCCACAGCTCCGCCTCCTCGAAAGACGCCGCTCCGCCGTGGCGGAAGGCGAAGGCCCTCATGGAAGGGGCCGGGTCGCGGAGGTCCTTGAGCGGACGCCGCGACCCGGCGGCGCCTGTTGCCGGCGTCAAACTGGAAGGTCGTGCCGCCGATCCAGACCTTGAGCAGCAGTATGGTGTGCGGCCGCGCCATCAGCGCCGGGCGCTGCAGTTCGGCCAATCGCGGCGGCATCGCGTTTCGGGCGTGGACCAGCGACGCGATAACCGCCTCCGGTTTCTTCTTCCCGGCCATGATCTCGTGCACCCGCGCGTCAAGGCGGTCGACCGAGATCCTGCCGACTTTGAGGCAAAACGGGCGCAACAGGCCGCGGATCATGTTCTCCATGGGCAGCACCCTGCCGAGCATTGCCCTGCGCCGGACCAGCAGCGCCTGCAGGGTCTGTACGTCCTCCGACTTGACGTGCACAGCCCGGAACCAGCCGGTCCGTGCCTGTACGATGTCTTTTGCGTCGTTCCGATCGACAGACAACGGCGGTCGACGAACCGTACCAAGATTTACATCTCTGCCCCGCCGCCGCACTGGTCCGCATCCAGGGCTTCGACGGATAGCGCTTGCCTCCACAACGGAAGAGCTGACGCATGAGCGATCTCACGCAAGTGGAAGTCCTGTGGCTTGAGAGGCGCATCGAAAACCGTATCCGGTTCGGTCGCATCATCGAAGAAAAAAAGGTCGATCGTCACCGCCGTATCCTGTCATTTGCGCCGCACAGCATCTTCGCCTTTGTCCGCTGGACATCGAACGACTTTGGAACGGTCGTCTCACGAATTGACATCTTGCGCGCAGTTGCACCGGGGCAGCGCTGCTCAACCGTACCCTATGTGAAGCCTGGAGGGGAAATCCTGCTACGGCTTTCCGGTTGGCTGAGGGTCGAGCGGGTGTTGCAGATGATTGATGCGATTGAGGCGCTCGACATTGATCCAGCCGATGTTGCTCCTGATCATTGGCATCACGTTCACAACCGCCTCTCTGTGAATGAGAGCCCGCGTCCGTACACGAAAGCGCGACATCAGGCTTGGCTTCACCGGCGGAGAGTCATGCGATGATCAGCAAGCTGAAGATCATGATAGCGATGTGTGGGGCCGCTGCTGCGCTGATAACGACAATGGTGCTCGAATCAAATCCACTCTACATCTGGAACGGGTCTGCGAGTGTCCCGATCGGCCTCTATCGCTTGCGGCCCCTGGAAAAGCTCTTCGTCACGGAGCTGGTCGCCGTTCTGCCGCCGGAGCCGCTCGCGACCTTTCTCGACCTGAACGGCTATCTGCCCTCGGGCGTCCCGATGCTCAAACGCGTGCTAGCGGTTCCAGGACAGACGGTCTGCAGAACCGGACTCACGATTTCGGTCGACGGGATTGCGGTGGGCGAGGCGAGGGATCGCGACAGGCGCGGCCGACCGCTGCCCAAGTGGGACGGGTGCCGCGTGGTCGGGGACGCCGAACTCTTTCTCATGAATTGGCAGTCGGATGATTCACTCGATGGCCGGTATTTTCGTTTTCTGCCCGCATCGGCTGTCATCGGCCGTGCCTTTCCCATGTGGACGTGGGAGGAGTGATCGTGCGTGTTTCATGTGGCCAGCGCGCCATTCCTCTGTTCGATCAATTGAGGGACCATTCCTCCATCCCGACCAATGTCTGCAAGGCCGACGTGCGCAGCGGCGGTCCAGGGCGGCCGAACGGCCGGCGCGAAGCAGCTTTACCCTGGACGGGCGTGAGCACGGTGGCATGCTTGGCTGGGTCGGGAGCGCTCGTCTGGGCTGTCGAGCCGCTGCTGTTCGTTTTCACGGTCTGCGGCAATGCCGCTGTTGCCGGAGAAGAATCTGCTAGCCAGCCAGCCGAGGAACAGGTCAGCAATGCGTTTGCGCTATTCATTGTAGAAGCCTCACAACGGTTCGCAGTGCCCGTGCGCTGGATCAGATCCGTGATCCGGCTGGAGAGCGCCGGCGACGTGCGTGCCAAATCGTCGAAAGGCGCAATGGGATTGATGCAAATCACGCCAAAGACCTGGGCGGATCTTCGTCGGCGGCACGATCTCGGCAACGATCCCTACGACGCTCGCGACAATATTGTGGCCGGCACGGCATATCTGGCGGAACTGCGCGACAGGTATGGCATGCCCGGTGCGCTTGCAGCATACAATGCTGGGCCAGCACGCTACGAAAGGCATCTCGCCGGCGCCCCATTGCCAGTCGAGACTCAAGCCTATGTCAGCCATCTCGCAAATTTGTTGGCAGTTGAGCTCGCTTCCCGTCGCTCCTGTCGCGAGGTCCTTTGGACCACCGCCCCGTTCTTTGTTAGGCGATCGGAACACAAGAGTCGTCCGGATTGGGAGCAGGCTAGAAGCGTCGCGAACGGGGCACTCGCTTCTTCAGGTGTTCACCCTCTATCGTCCATGATTCCCACAGGGACCGGTCTGTTCATCGTGAGATCCGATGTTGGAGGCACACGATGAGCAACTGCGTGAATCGACGAGCGATGGGAAGCGGTAGAGGGAAGTTGGCGGAAACGAGAGGACAGGAGCGCACGACAGCACGACGGCAAGATAAAAGGGGCTCGCCCGTCAAGCCGCAAGCCATTGTCATGGCATGCGTTCTTCCGTGCCGGCCGGTCGTGACGCGTGCCGCGCCTTTCGAATTCACGAGCAAATTCAAGACTGCCTTCGGCACTCCTGGCTTTCTTGCATCGGCGGAGGACCTGACATGATTGCGCGCGATAGCGATCTCCGCATCCGACCGGGACGAATCCGCAGCACACGGGCGCCAAAGCAGAAGAGCTTCATCAACCAGGTGCTGCGTGCGGCAATGAGGGCTGGCCACACCTCGACTCACGCAGGGGTCTATCGGTGCGCTTCAGGTCGCGGACGCTCGACGTTCGGGCGCGGCCGAACCCATTTCAGCCGTGATCGCCTGTTCAGCCCGACGCGTCGCGTCACAGTGAAAGCGCGCGTGGTGCGTCATCAGGGACGTGCGTTCCGATCTGCGTCGCTGAACGCTCATCTCGTCTATTTGAAGCGCGACGGCGTGAGCCGAAGCGGGCAAGAGGCCGCGATGTTCGATGCGCAGAGCGATCACGTCGATGGTGCTAGCTTCGCTGCCCGATGCAAGGAGGACCGGCATCATTTTCGCTTCATCATCTCGCCGGAGGACGCCAGCGACCTGACCGACCTCAAATCATTCACGCGTGACCTGGCCAAGCATATGGAACCGGATTTAGGCACCCGGCTCGAATGGATCGCCGTCGATCACTGGAATACAGACAATCCTCACATCCATCTGCTTATTCGTGGGGTGGACGAGACAGGCGGCGATCTCGTGATCTCCCGCGACTACATCAGTCGCGGTTTGCGCTCGCGTGCCGAAGAGCTGGTCTCGATTGAGCTCGGACCCAAACCGGAGCACGAGGTTCGCAATGCTCTTGAACGGGAGGTTTCCGCCGAGCGCTGGACGCGGCTTGATCGCGAAATTCGCCTCGCCGCCGATGAAACGGGCTACATCGACCTCCGTCCTGACAATCCTGCTACCTTCGATCCCGAAGTCCGTCGCCTCATGATCGGGCGCCTCCAGCATCTCCAAAAAATGGGGCTGGCCTCCTCGGCCTCCCCCGGCGAATGGATGGTGGGGCTTGAAGTCGAGCGCCACCTCCGCGATCTCGGCATGCGCGGTGACATCATCAAGACCATGCATCGCGCCTATGTGGAGCGTGGGCAAGAGCGCAGCGTTGCCGACTTCGTTATCGAGGGCGAAAAATCTTCAGCGCCGATCCTCGGACGGCTGGTCGGAACGGGACTTCACAACGAGCTGACCGGTGAGGCATATGCGTTGATCGATGCCACTGACGGCCGTGTCCATCACGTTCGCTTTAGAGGTGTTGAGGCCTTCGAACATGCGCCGCCAGTCGGAGGGATTGTCGAGATCCGGGAATTTGGAGCTGCCGAGGAACTGCAGCCGACGCGACTGCTTGCGAACCGATCGGATTTCGACCTCGCGGCTCAGATCAAGGCGCAAGGTGCGACCTGGCTTGACCATCGCCTTGTCGAGCGAGAACCCATGCCACTTGCGCTCAGTGGGTTCGGCCGCGAGGCGCGGGACGCGATGCAGGCCAGAGCTGAGCATCTCGCCGCAACAGGGTTAGGAAGACGGCAGGGCCAACGCATCATTTTCCAGCGCGATCTCTTGAATACCTTGCGCCGTCGAGAACTCGATGCAGTCGGATCTAGGATCGCTGCCGAGACGGGATTGCCGCAACGGAAGGCGGCCGTCGGTGAGCAAGTGTCGGGCACGTACCGGCAGCGTGTGACGATGACCTCAGGCCGCTTTGCAATGATCGACGACGGGTTGGGCTTTCAGCTCGTGCCTTGGTCGCGCGAGCTCGAGAAAAGGATCGGCCGACATGTCACCGGTACCGCCAAAGACGCCGGTGGCATCGAATGGAGCTTCGGTCGGAAACGAGATCTTGGACTCTAGTCCGACGTGATCCGGCCCGAACAGAAGTAAGAGCACTCAGCATGTCCGGAACCAAGATTCTATGGGGACAGATCATCATCGTGGGAACGATCGTGCTCCTCGCAATCTGGGGAGCCACACAGTGGACCGCCTGGCGGTTGGCCTACCAGCCAGAGCTGGGGCAACCGTGGTTCACGGTACATGGCTTTCCGCTCTACTACCCACATGCCTTCTTCTGGTGGTGGTTTGTCTACGATGCCTATGCGCCCAGCATCTTCGTGGAAGGCGCCTACATCGCCGCGTCGGGGAGTCTTTTTTCGATCGCGGTCGCCATCGGGATGTCGGTCTGGCGGGCACGCGAAGCCAAGGATGTAGAGACCTATGGATCGGCGCGGTGGGCGGACCCGAACGAGGTGAGGAAGGCCGGGCTGGTAGGTGTTGACGGGGTCGTTCTCGGTAGGCTTGCCAAGGACTACCTCCGCCACGACGGACCGGAACACGTGCTTTGCTTTGCGCCGACCCGTTCGGGCAAGGGCGTCGGCCTCGTAGTTCCATCGCTGCTGACCTGGCCAGAGTCAGTGATCGTACACGACATTAAGGGCGAAAACTGGCAACTGACGGCTGGCTTTCGGTCGCGCCATGGCCGGGTACTGTTGTTCGATCCGACGAACGCCAGATCTTCAGCCTATAACCCGCTCCTCGAGGTTCGCCGCGGAGAGTGGGAGGTCCGGGACGTCCAGAATGTCGCCGACGTTCTTGTTGATCCCGAAGGCTCTCTCGACAAGCGGAACCACTGGGAGAAGACCAGCCACTCTTTGCTGGTCGGAGCAATCCTGCATGTGCTCTACGCAGAGCGCGACAAGACGCTGGCCGGCGTCGCCGCCTTTCTGTCGGATCCTAGGCGGCCGATCGAGGCAACCTTGAAGGCGATGATGACGACGCCGCATTTGGGCGAGGAGGGACCGCACCCGGTCGTTGCCTCAACGGCGCGGGAGCTCCTGAACAAATCCGAGAATGAGCGCTCTGGGGTGCTCTCGACCGCGATGTCGTTCCTCGGGCTCTATCGGGATCCGGTCGTCGCCGAGGTGACAAGCCGATGCGATTGGCGGATTGCGGACCTGATCGCAGATCATCGTCCGACCACGCTATACCTTGTGGTACCGCCATCCGACATCTCCCGAACGAAGCCGCTGATCCGTCTGGTGTTGAATCAAATTGGCCGCCGCATCACGGAAGAGCTGCAGGCCAAGGTCCGCCGGCATCGTGTTCTCATGATGCTGGACGAGTTTCCGGCATTGGGGCGCCTCGACTTCTTCGAATCTGCACTCGCCTTCATGGCCGGATACGGGATCAAGGCCTTCCTGATCGCGCAATCGCTGAATCAGATTGAGAAAGCCTACGGTCCAAACAACGCAATCCTGGACAATTGCCATGTCCGTGTGAGTTTCGCGACGAACGACGAAAGGACAGCAAGGCGTGTCTCGGACGCGCTCGGTACCGCGACCGAGATGCGAGCCATGAAGAACTATGCTGGTCACCGCCTCAATCCCTGGCTTGGGCACCTGATGGTCTCCCGGCAAGAGACCGCAAGGCCGCTGCTGACGCCTGGCGAGGTGATGCAGCTTCCTCCGACCGATGAGATTGTGATGGTGGCGGGCACGCCACCGATCCGAGCCAAGAAGGTACGTTACTACGAAGACAGACGCCTCACGGAACGAGTTCTCGCGCCGCCAGATTCGGCCGGGTTGCCGCGGTCTTCGCGCGAGGACGGTTGGTCTAATCTTAGGCCGCTCGTGCCGACCAACTTGGCTGTGGAGGCCGAGCAGACCCAATCGGATGCCGCCAACACTGGTCTTCGCCGCGAGCCTGAGCTTCCAGATCATATCGCCATCGTCAAGGAGACGACTGACGTGACGCCAGCGGAAGAGTTCGCCGTTCTCGAGGACGACGATGACGCCGTTCGTCAATCCCGGCTTCTCTGCCAACAGATGCGCGGTGTCGTCCGCCAAGTAGCTCTCGACCCGAACGACGGTATCGATCTGTGAGGTTCCATGCGCAATCGCATGAACGTGTATTTCCCGCCCGAGTTACTGAAGCAGATTTCCGATCTTGCGGATCGCAAGGATCTCTCTCGTTCGGCAATCGTCGAGGCGGCTGTCAACTCCTTTCTGTCGCCCGACGGAGCTGACCGAAGAGAAGCGGCCTTCGTCCGCCGTCTTGACCGATTGTCGCGTCAAATGCAGAGGCTCGAGCGTGACGTCGGTGTGACGGCCGAGACTTTGGCCCTGTTCGTGCGCTTTTGGCTGACGATCACACCGCCCTTGCCGAACGAGGCTCAGACAGCCGCACAGATCAAGGGCCGCGAGCGGTTTGAGGGATTCGTTGAGACCTTGGGGCGTCGCCTGCAGAAGGGCCAGAGTTATTTGCGCGAGATCCCTGCGGACATTTTGCGCGGCGCATCGGATGATGTCGCCGACTGATGGACCTGGGCATTTCCTTTCACGTCAGCTGTTCTTATCCCGCCAGAAAACTGGCCGATCCTTTCTTTCCTCACGCCCGCCTACGATGAGGGGCCTTGCACTCTTGAAGCAGCGATCGCCCTGTCCTTTGTGAGGCGCCGTATCAACGGGGCAATTCATCCAGTCCGAGTGATAGCTAGGTTTGCACTCTGCGCGACCGTGCAGAGACCGCAATTCTGCGCTCGACGGAGCTACTCGCGCAAACAGCTGACGAGATGCGCTCCTTAGTGAGGTTCGCAATGACAAGAAAGGTATGCGTCCAGCTTTCCGAGCAGCTGTTCGAACAGCTTAAGGCCACAATGGAGCACTCGAGCGCAGGTAAGAGGATGGTCGTAGAGGCGGCTCTTGAACGGTACCTTGATCCAGTGCCAAGCGGCGAAGACATCGCCCATGGGCATCTCGATCGGATCAGCAAACAGCTTGAGCGTCTTGAACACGAGCTCCGCATCATCGGCGAAACTGCCGCTCTTCACGTCCGGTACCGCCTGACCGTCCCGCCGATGCCGCAGTCGCAGCAGCGCGAAGCGTGTCAGATCGATCATGACCGGCCCACGGTTCTCGCCGGGCAAGTCGACAGCCGCTTTCGTCTCGGCCGATCACTGATCCAGGAAACGATCAGCGGGCTAACCGTGCCCAACGTCGCGGGATCCCTGCTTGAGAGTCAGAAGGATACTTCGAAGAGTTCGAGAACAGCCGATCAAGAGACGCCTCCGATAGCCGCTGAGGTCCCGAACTCCGAGTTAACGGCTGCCGTCCGGGAGGACGGCAGCCCAATTTTCGGCACCTGCCGAACAAATTCTGCTGAGACGGCCGGTAAGGTCGAGCCTAGCGCGCCACGCGCGAAGGGCGATCGATTCGACAGTCAAATGTGGGGTATCGCGCGACGCCTTCCGACCTGGCGCCTAATCGCGGGTGTATTTCTGCCGTTCGCGGCCGGTTACTACCTTTCCTATCTATTCCGGACGATCAATACGCTGATCTCTGGTCCACTTGTCAGTGACCTCGGTCTCGATGCGGCAGAGCTCGGGCTGCTGACATCGGTGTATTTCCTGGTCTTCGCAGCTGCCCAGATTCCTGTTGGCACCCTCCTGGACCGGTTCGGACCGCGTCGGGTTCAGAGCGGGCTGATGTCAATTGCTGCCGCGGGTGCGGGCTTATTTGCCACATCAACGGCATTTGTCCCGCTCTTGCTCGCCCGCGCGTTGATCGCACTCGGCGTTGCGGCCTCCTTGATGGCCGGGCTGAAGGCGATTATCGTATGGTTTCCGAGAGAGCGGGTCGCGCTGGTCAATGGCTACATGGTCATGCTGGGCTCGCTCGGGGCCGTAACCGCGACCGCGCCTGCCGACGTCCTGCTGGGCTGGATAGGTTGGCGGGGGTTGTTCGAACTCCTGGCCGTGGCAACTGGCGGGGTGGCCGCGCTGATCTACCTGTTGGTTCCTGACAGTCCACCGGCTCAGAGCCAGCACTCTCACTCGCGCGCTCTCAAAGAAATCTATCTGAATCGGCGCTTCTGGCGAATAGCGCCTCTCTCTGCATCCTGCGTCGGATCAGCCTGGGCCCTCCAGGCCTTGTGGGCGGCGCCCTGGCTTACAGACGTGGAAGGACTGGATCGGCCGAGCTTGGCCACGCACCTTTTCGTTATGGCGCTAGGGATCAGCGTTGGTGCGTCGCTTTTAGGCATCGTCGCGGATCGGTTGCGTCGACGTAGGGTCCAAACCGAAGTCTTGTTTGCCGCACTGGCGGTGGTGTTTGTTGCGGCGGAGCTTGCGCTGATTCTGCGTCTGCCGTTCCCTTCGCTGTTACCATGGTCTGTCGTGTCAGTCGTGGGAGCGGCCTCCGTCCTCAGCTACGCGATCATAGCCGACTATTTCCCAACTGAACTTGGCGCCCGTGCCAATGGCGGCTTAAACCTTCTTCATTTTGGATGGGCCTTCGTGGTCCAATGGAGCACTGGCCTCATCCTTGGGCAATGGTTGCCGCAGGATGGCCATTACCCAGTGGTCGCCTACCGGATGGCATTTGGTGCCAGTGTTGGCTTCCAGGTGCTGGCGTTGGCATGGTTCATTTGGCCCAGTATCCGTCGTCTTGGCCGGACGACTACACCGTCGTTCGTGCGAGAGCCTTCAGGCGACTGGCACGAGTCGATGGTGCCGTCGGCGGACACCGCCATCCTGGAGCCACTTGAAGGAGCGGAATGGTGACGCCGATCTTTTGCGGTTCATGTCACATTCGAGGATGATCGTATACGGCATGGGTCCGGAACCTGCTGTGAGCCACTCCCAACCTTTCTTTTCATACGCCAGGCTACGAACGCGGCAACACCCTTGTTGATCCCGGTCTATTTCTGCCTTTTCTAATCATCCCCATCTGAGGGCGCTGCTTGTTCTGCCCTCGGTCGGCGGGGGCGGCAGTGGCAATCCATTCGTTTCAATCGGAGGTGACCTCGCGCGGTGCGCGAATGCTCCGCAGTGCACTAGGGCCCGCTATTGCTCGTTACCTTGAAGACGAGGCAATCGTCGAGGTGATGCTGAATCCCGATGGACGGCTATGGATCGACCGGCTGCCAGGCGGCCTGACCGAAACCGGTGAGCAGCTCTCCGCGACAGATGGAGAGCGTATCATCCGCCTGGTGGCGCATCATGTCGGTGCCGAGGTCCATGCCGCTGCGCCGCGCATTTCTGCGGAACTACCCGAAACTGGAGAGCGGTTCGAAGGACTCTTGCCGCCTGTCGTGGTCGCGCCAGCCTTCGCTATCCGCAAGCCCGCGGTCGCGGTATTCACGCTCGACGATTATACTGCCGCGGGCATCATAATGCCTGAGCAGGCAGTTGCTCTGCGTCTGGCTGTCGGCGCACGCAAGAACATCTTGGTCGCCGGCGGTACTTCGACGGGAAAAACGACGCTTACCAATGCCTTGCTTGCGGAGGTCGCGAAGACCAGCGATCGCGTGGTTCTAATCGAGGACACTCGCGAATTGCAATGCAAGGCGCCGAACCTCGTCGCGCTGCGCACCAAGGACGGGGTGGTCACGCTTTCGGATCTTGTGCGCTCCTCCCTTCGACTGCGCCCAGATCGTATTCCTATCGGCGAGGTTAGAGGCGCTGAAGCGCTCGATCTGCTCAAAGCCTGGGGAACGGGGCACCCCGGCGGCATCGGCACCATCCATGCGGGCACCGCCCTCGGCGCGTTGCGCCGGCTCGAGCAGCTCATTCAGGAAGTCGTCGTCACGGTACCGCGCGCGCTGATCGCCGAGACCATCAACGTCATTGCTGTCCTTTCCGGGCGCGGCGCCGCCCGCCGGCTCACCGAGCTTGCACGTGTCGACGGCCTTGGGGCGACCGGCGATTACAGCCTCTCACCAGCAGGAGACTTGACATGAGCTTTCCATTTTCAATCTCGCCGCGCGCGACTTGGCTGCTCGCAGCGGCGATGGGTATGCTTGCGAGCTCACCTGTCCGAGCTGCGGGCTCCAACATGCCATGGGAGCAACCGCTGAACCAAATCCTGCAGTCGGTTGAAGGACCGGTCGCGAAGATCATCGCTGTCATTATCATCGTGGTCACAGGCCTAACGCTGGCGTTTGGCGATACGTCCGGCGGCTTTCGCAGGCTCATTCAGATCGTATTCGGGCTTTCGATTGCCTTCGCAGCCTCGAGCTTCTTCCTGTCGTTCTTCTCCTTCGGCGGCGGCATGGTGATCTGATGGACGAGCCAGTTGCAGGGTTCGTCACGCCAGTGCGCCGTGCGTTGACCGAACCGATCCTGATGGGGGGAGCGCCTCGCGCGGTCGCCATCGTGAATGGGACCCTTGCCGCGGCTCTTGGACTCGGACTGCGTCTGTGGATCGCGGGCCTGCTGTTCTGGGCCATCGGCCATGCCGCAGCCGTCTGGGCCGCCAAACGCGATCCCGCCTTCGTCGAGGTCGTGCGCCGCCATCTGCGGGTTCCGGCTCATCTCAGCCTTTAGAGCCTTCCATGATGAATCTTGCCGAATATCGCCGATCGAATACCCGGCTTGCCGATTTTCTGCCGTGGGCGGCCCTGGTCAATGAGGGGATCGTCCTGAACAAGGATGGCTCATTCCAGCGGACAGCCAGATTCCGCGGACCGGATCTCGACAGTGCTGTACCGGCCGAACTCGTCGCCGTCGCGGGCCGGCTGAACAACGTGTTGCGTCGTCTGGGTTCCGGCTGGGCGGTGTTCGTGGAGGCGCAGCGCCATTCCGCTGGAGTCTATCCGCTGAACTCGTTTCCGGATGTGGCGTCCGCGCTGGTCGATGCGGAGCGGAAGGCGCAGTTCGATGAGGAGGGCGCCCATTACCAGTCGAGCTATTACCTGACGTTTCTGTACCTGCCACCGGTAGAGGACGCGGCGAGAGCCGAACGGCTTCTATATGAAGGCAGTAATCGCGCTCCGAGCAGCGACGCGCGCGAGGTTCTCGGTGGGTTCGTCGATCGAACCGATCGCATTCTGCAACTCGTCGAGGGGTTCATGCCGGAATGCGCTTGGCTCGATGACTCGGAGACGCTGACTTACCTCCACTCGACGATTTCCTCGAAAAGGCATCGGGTTCGTGTGCCGGAAATCCCGATGTATCTGGACGTGCTGCTTGCGGACCAGCCGATGACGGGCGGGCTCGAGCCAATGCTGGGCGCGGCACACCTGCGTGTGTTGACAGTCGTCGGATTTCCGACCGCGACAACGCCCGGCATTCTTGACGACCTCAACCGTCTGGCATTTCCGTACCGATGGTCGACGCGGGCTATCATGCTCGACAAAACCGATGCCACAAAACTACTGACGAAAATCAGGCGCCAATGGTTCGCCAAGCGCAAATCGATCGCGGCGATCCTCAAAGAAGTGATGACCAACGAGGCGTCCTCGCTTCTCGATACCGACGCCCAGAACAAGGCTATGGATGCCGACGCTGCGCTCCAGGAGCTGGGGGCTGACCAGATTGGTGAAGCCCTCATCACGGCAACCGTGACGGTTTGGAGCCAAGACCCGCGTTCGGCCGATGAGAGACTACGGCTGGTCGAAAAGGTGATTCAGGGGCGCGATTTCACCTGCATGATCGAGACGATCAATGCTGTCGAGGCTTGGCTCGGCAGCTTGCCCGGACATGTGTACGCGAACGTCCGGCAGCCGCCGATCTCGACACTTAATCTCGCGCATATGATTCCCCTATCAGCCGTGTGGGCCGGCGAGGCGAGGGACCATCATCTCAAGGGTCCGCCCCTGTTTTATGGCAAAACAGAGGGAGCGAACCCCTTCCGTTTCTCGCTTCACGTCGGAGACGTCGGACACACTTTGATTGTGGGCCCGACCGGTGCCGGAAAATCGGTTCTGCTGGCGCTCATGGCGCTGCAGTTCCGCCGCTACCCCAACGCCCAAGTCTTCGCGTTCGATTTCGGCGGTTCGATCCGCGCGGCCGCGATCGCGATGGATGGAGATTGGCACGACCTTGGTGGAGTGCTGTCGCAAGATGCGACGGGGCCGGTCGCGCTGCAGCCATTGGCCTGGATCGACGATCCGGCCGAAAGAGGCTGGGCCACCGAATGGGTTGCTTCAATCCTCACCCGCGAGAAGGTCGACATTACGCCGGAGGCGAAGGACCTTCTGTGGTCGGCGCTGACGTCCCTGGCCTCTGCACCCCGCGCGGAACGGACGTTGACGGGACTTTCAGTGCTTCTTCAGTCGACGGCTCTGAAGCGCGCCTTGCAACCATATTGCCTTGGCGGTCCCTACGGCCGACTGCTTGACGCGGAGTTCGAGCGCCTCGGCGAGGCCTCCGTCCAGGCATTCGAGACGGAAGGATTGATTGGAACTGGCGCGGCGCCCTCAGTACTTGCCTATCTATTTCACCGCATTGGCGACCGTCTCGACGGCAGTCCGACCCTCATCATCGTCGACGAAGGATGGCTTGCGCTCGATGATGTGGATTTCGCCGGTCAGCTCCGCGAGTGGTTGAAGACGTTGCGGAAAAAGAACGCGTCTGTCATCTTCGCTACCCAGTCGCTATCGGATATCGATGGGTCAGCCATTGCTCCGGCCATCATTGAGAGCTGCCCGACCCGGCTGCTTCTGCCAAACGAGCGGGCGATCGAACCTCAGATCACCGCGATCTATCGCCGCTTCGGGCTCAATGATCGCCAGATCGAGCTGTTGAGCCGAGCCACCCCGAAGCGGGACTATTACTGCCAATCTCGCCGCGGCAATCGCATGTTCGACCTCGGTCTCGGCGAGGTTGCGCTCGCCTTTACGGCCGCATCCTCCAAGACTGACCAGGCGGCGATTGAGAGGCTGATCGCAGAGCACGGCCGCGATGGCTTCGTGGCCGCCTGGCTCCGGCACCGCGAAGCGAGTTGGGCCGTGGATCTCATTCCCAGTCTCAGCAATCTGGAGAAGTCACAATGATCCGTCATAGATTCCTAGTCATCAGCATCATCGTATTGTCATTTGCAGCTACCGGACCGGCGCGGGCACTGATCGTCTTTGATCCCAACAACTACGTTCAGAATGTTCTGACCGCAGCGCGCGAGCTGCAGCAGATCAGCAATCAGATCACCTCGTTGCAGAACCAGGCACAGATGCTGATTAATCAGGCGAAGAACCTGGCGAGCCTGCCGTACTCTTCGCTGCAGCAGCTTCAGGCGTCGATTCAACGGACCCAGAAACTCCTGGCCCAGGCACAGCGTATCGCTTACGACGTGCAACAGATCGATCGGGCCTTCGCGACCAGTTACGCGCCGACGAACAGCAGCCAATCCGATTCCGCGCTCTTTGTAGGTGCACAAGCACGCTGGCAAAACTCGGTTGCGGCGTTTCAGGACGCGCTTCGTGTGCAGGCGGGTGTCGTGGGTAACCTCGATACCAACCGCATTCAGACCTCGGCCCTCGTGAGCTCAAGCCAGGGCGCAAGTGGCGCCTTGCAAGCGACGCAAGCCGGCAATCAGATCCTTGCGCTTGAGGCGGAGCAGCTCGCCGATCTGACCGCAACTGTGGCGGCGCAGGGCAGGGCTCAATCGCTTGAATCCGCGCAGCGCGCCGCTGCCCAAGACCAAGGGCGCGAGCAGCTTTGGCGGTTTCTGAGACAAGGCCAAGGTTATCAGTCCTCCAACGTCCAGATGTTTCACTGATGACCGACCTCAAGGCCTTTAGAGCACTATCGCTGGCTATTTCGGCGATCGCCGGACTGGCAGCCATCGTTGCCTGCACGATCCAACTGCGTGAGCCTCACAAGGTTGCGGGGCCGACGCAATCGAACGAGAAGGCGAACACTGCGCTCGGGTCGGATCTGGCACGTTGCCGTTCGGTGACGTCGGAGCAAGCACCCGCTTACGAGCGCTGCCAAAGGGCTTGGGCCGAAAACCGACGGCGATTCTTTGGTCACAAGGCAAACTCGCCCGGTATCGCCGAAGCTGATACCGGTGGTTCGCCATCATTGTCCGCACCAAAGGATCAAAGCCGTATCCCGCAGGGCAGTCCCTCGGTCGTTGCGCCACGGGAAGGTGATCAATGACGGGCACCGGAGTCATCGACCAGTTCCTCGAAACGTTCACCCGCTACATCGACAACGGCTTTGGTCTTGTCGGAGGTGAGGTCGGCTATCTCGCGACGACGCTGGCTGCCATCGACCTTACGCTGGCAGGTCTGTTCTGGAGCTGGGGCACGGATGATGACGTAATCGCGCGGCTCATCAAGAAGATCCTCTTTGTCGGGATCTTTGCCTATCTGATCGGGAACTGGAACAGTCTCGCCAGGATCGTTTTTGAAAGCTTCGCCGGTCTTGGACTGAAGGCATCAGGGACCGGTCTTTCGGCCGGTGATTTCGTTCACCCCGGGAAGATTGCGCAGGTCGGCCTCGATGCCGGCCGGCCGATCCTGGACTCGATCTCGAATCTAATGGGCTATGTCAGCTTCTTCGAGAATTTCGTTCAGATCGCCGTTCTGCTCTTCGCTTGGGCCGTTGTTCTGATGGCCTTCTTCATCCTGGCCATTCAGCTCTTTGTCACGTTGATCGAATTCAAGTTGACGACGCTTGCTGGCTTCGTGCTGATTCCGTTCGGTCTGTTCGGCAAGACTGCATTTGCCGCCGAGCGGGTCCTCGGCAATGTCGTCTCATCCGGCATCAAGGTGCTGGTGCTGGCCGTGATCGTCGGCATTGGATCGACCTTATTCTCCCAATTTACCTCCGGCTTCAATGGCGGCCAGCCGACTATTGAAGATGCAATGACGCTGGTTCTTGCCGCGTTGTCGCTGCTGGGGCTGGGGATCTTTGGGCCTGGCATTGCCAATGGTCTGGTTTCGGGTGGCCCGCAGCTCGGGGCGGGCGCCGCAGTCGGTACGAGCCTCGCTGCCGGTGGCGTTGTTGCCGCGGGTGCCGGTCTCGCCGCCGGCGGCATGGGACTCGCCAGCGGAGCGATCGCAGGTGCTGTGCGGGGAGGCAGCGCGATCGCAAGCGGAACGGCTGCTGCCTACCGGAGCGGCGGCGTTCTCGGCGTTGCCGAAGCTGCCACCTCCGCGCCAGGGAGTCCTCTACGCCGGCTCGCTGCGGCTGTGGGCGGCAGCGCCCAATCCGTCGGCCAGGTGTCAGGGGGCTCGGTCGAAAGCCCGCCGGAATGGGCACGGCACATGAAGCGCACCCAGACGATCAGTCAGGGCGTTTCGGCGGCAACACACGCTGTTCGGTCAGGTGATCCCGGGGGAAGTGGCGGCTCAGTCGATCTGTCGGAGGGCGGGCGCTAGTTGGTCAAAAACTCTGCTCTGTTGGGGAAATGCTAATGTTCAAAAGGTCTTCAGTTCACTACGGGCGAGCGCCAGCGCCAGTCACACCATATCAAAAGGCCGCCCAAGTGTGGGACGAGCGTATCGGATCGGCTCGCATACAGGCGAAGAACTGGAGGCTAATGGCATTCTGCTGCCTGGTGTTGTCGTGCGGCCTAGCCGGAGGATTGGTCTGGCAGTCGACGCAGGGAGCGATCACGCCGTGGATTGTCGAAGTCGATCACATCGGGCAAGCACAGAGAGTTGCGCCCGCCAACTCGGATTATGAGCCGACCGATCCGCAGATTGCCTATCATCTAGCCCGCTTCATCGAAGACGTTCGCGGCCTGCCGGCAGACGGCATCGTCCTTCGTCAAAATTGGCTGCGGGCTTACGATTTCACCACCGATCGCGGAGCTGCCGCGCTCAACGAGTATGCCAGGAGCAATGATCCATTTGCCAAGCTCGGCAAGGCGCAGATCTCGGTCGAAGTCTCCAGTGCGATCCGCGCCTCTATCGAAAGTTTTCGTGTCGCCTGGATCCAGCGTTCTTATGAGAACGGATCGCTGGCATCGACCGAACGCTGGACCGCTATTCTGACTGTCGTCATTCAGACGCCTCACGACGCCGATCGCTTGCGCAAGAACCCGCTCGGGATCTACGTCAACGCAATCAGCTGGTCGAAGGAGCTCGGACAATGAAGCGGCAACCTTATGAACGCCGGACCGGAGTCATCGCCCCCAGATGTGCGCTGGTCTCAATGATAGCCATCTTCGTGTGCCCGTTGGGAGGCTGCTCAACATTCATCCCGCCCGAGATCTCATACGATTCCGACGTGCCGCCGTTACCGCCCGCGCCGGCGACCTTCGACGATCGGTCGCGGCCGCTCCACGTTCCGCCGGCCTGGAAGCCAACCCTTGGCGGGAAAGCAGGAACCAAGGAAGAAGCCGAACCGGTTGGCAGGATCGAAGTCGCGAATAGTGCGGCTCGGGTCGAACCGCGGAGACGAGGATACTTCAACGCCGCACAGATCTACAGTTTCAGTGCGGGCGCGCTCTATCAGGTTTACGCGGCGCCGGGAGAGATTACCGACATTGCACTCGAGGAGGGCGAGCAACTGGTCGGTTCCGGGCCGATTGCAGCCGGTGACACCGTGCGCTGGGTCATCGGTGATACCGAGAGCGGTAGTGGTGAGGCTCGACGGGTCCATGTCCTGGTCAAGCCGACTCGTTCCTCGATCGAGACGAACCTCGTTATCAACACCGACCGGCGGACCTATCTCATTGAACTCCGCTCCCGCGAGAAGCCCTACATGCCGCTGATCTCGTGGTACTATCCGGAAGAGCAAAGAAAGGGGCAATCACTATCTCTAACGCCCACCTTGCCTGATGCCTCACAACGCCGCTTCCGTTACGCGATCGAAGGTGATCGCCCGCCTTGGCGACCGCTCGCGGCTTACGATGACGGCCGCAAGGTCTACATAGAGTTCCCCCAAGGTATCGTTCAGGGCGAGATGCCTCCACTGTTCGTGCTTGGCCCGGACGGTAAGTCCGAAATCGTCAACTATCGTGCCTACAGCAATCTGCTCATCGTCGATCGTCTGTTCGCCGCTGCCGAACTGCGCCTGGGAGGGGAGCATCAGCAGAAGGTAAGAATTGTTCGGACCGACGGGAGGCCATCATAATGAGCCAGAATCTTTCGGACGATCGTCCACCTGTTGAAATGCAAGGTCCTGCCGAAACGCCAAACGCCTTTCGGCTCAGACCGGGGTATCCACGCGTTACGCGACTCTCTCGAAAGGTTCTCCTGGCTGGCAGCGCGATGGGGTTGACGGTCGTCGCTGGCGCAGCGTTTTGGGCCCTACAGAAGAACAAGACAACGGGCCCTTCCCCGGAAGAGCTCTATAGTACCGACCATCATAGCATTGCTGATAGCATTGCGGCTCTACCACGTGACTACGCTGCCGCCCAACGTCAGGTGCCGCAACTCGGGCCGCCGCTTCCGGGCGATCTTGGTCGTCCGATTCTTTCTGCTCAAGGGCAGTCGCCAACAGTCTTTGGGACTACACTTGACCAAGATCAGCAACGGCAGAACCAGGAGAACGAAGCTGCGCGTGTCAGCCGTCTCTTCGTGTCGACAAGCGTTCGAGGGAGTCAAAATCCGACAACGAACGAATCGACCGGCGATCGCGTGATTCCATCTACGTCGCCATCCAACAATGAAGATGGACTAACGCTGAACGCGCAGGACAGAAAGCTTGCTTTCGCCAACGCCGTCGTGGATCGCCGCACCACGAACGCGGATCGCATCACGAAAGCGGCGTCAGCATTTGTGGTTCAGGCAGGAACCGTCGTTCCCGGAGCACTCATCACAGGTATTCGCTCGGATCTACCTGGCCAAATCGTGGCGCAAGTAACAGAGAACGTATATGATTCTCCAACGGGACGTTTTCTGCTGGTTCCGCAGGGAGCACGCCTGATTGGTCTTTACGATAGTCAGATCGCCTTCGGTCAGTCTCGCGTGCTGCTCGTATGGACGCGGCTGATCATGCCGAACGGACGTTCCATCGTTCTCGAGCGACAGCCTGGTGCCGACGCCGCAGGTTATACTGGCCTCGAAGATGAAGTCGACAATCACTGGGGTGAGTTAGTCAAAGCCGCGGCGCTGTCGACCTCATTGGCAATCGGCACGGAGCTAGGTGAGGGCTCAGACGCCAATAGCAATAATGGCGCAATCGTTCAGGCGTTGCGCCACGGCGCGGCCGATTCGCTGAGCCAAACCGGACAGCAGGTGGTTCGACGCGGCCTGAATATCCAGCCTACTTTGACCATACGGCCGGGGTTCCCGGTCCGTGTCATTGTCCATCGTGATCTCGTTCTTGAACCGTACAGAGGGTGAAAACATGCCAAAGCTCAAAATTGGAGCGCTCCCAGACGACAGGTCGGTCAAAGTGAGTGTGGAATTGCCGGCGGCGGTGCACCGTGATCTCATTGCCTATGCAGAAGTCTTGACACGTCAGGGTGGTCAGCCGATCGAGGCGACCAAGCTCATCGCACCTATGTTGGCGCGCTTCATGGCCACCGATCGAGGATTTTCCAGGCTGAAGCGTGGAGCTCACGTGCCTGTCGCTGGTGAAGGATAGTCGTCCACTACCGCTTCACGAACCTGTCGACCACTGCTGAAGACATGCTCCGCATCAGCCGAAGCGGATCGCTCTCGTTGCAACGGCCGAGCCCGCCGGCATGTCGGGCGAGTGGGCGTGCGCAACTTGATCGCGGCAGCCCGACACGGAGTGCGCGTGGAGATGCCCTGTCGGGAGGTGTGCACCCGCGTCTCCCGGGATACCGCCGCGCTCACCAGGTTCTGTCGAGTTCTTAGCTTCGCGAGTGTTGAGCGACGTCGATAGGCGGCTGTTTGTTGACCTTGAGCCGCCTGACACTGTTTCGGCCGTCAACGCTGACGGGCACATCACCGTCGATTGTGGCACGTCGCACGACGCGATGCTGATCGCCATAGTCGTTGACCGCATAATGCTGTGTTGCGCGGTTATCCCATATCGCGACATCACCTTCCATCCAGTTCCAGCGCACGGTATTTTCGGGCGCGGTGATATGAGACTGGAATAGATCGAACAGCTTCTGGCCGTCATATTTGGGAACGCCGACAAAACGCTGCACCAAGGCGCCGAGCACTAGCGCCCGCTCGCCTGTCTCGGGGTGAACTCGCACGACGGGATGCTCAGTCTCGAAAATCGTTCTGGTAAAGACCTCGTCAAAATGCTTCTTGTCAATGTCGCGGACGCGAGCCATTCCGGCGTAATCGAAAACGTTGCTGTGAACGGCCCAGAGCTCGTCGGCAAGTCGTTGTAGCGGTGGCGCCAGATCGAGATAGGCTGCCGCTGTATTCGACCACACCGTATCGCCGCCGAACGGCGGCATTACAACGGCTCGTAGCACCAGAATCTTTGGATAGGCATCGGCGAATGTCCCATCCGCATGCCACACATCGGCGCGACCGCCGCCGCGGGTGGAATCCAGTTCGAGGATCGATGCCATTCCCTTGGTAACGCCGAGCATCGGATGCGGCACTAGAGTTCCTAAACGAGCGGCAAAGCGCTCCTGCTCGGCGTCATCGAGATGGCCTTGCCCACGGAAGAAGATTACTTTGTGTTCGAGCAGCAAGCTGTTGATCGCTGCAATCGTCCGGCTCGGCAAGTCCCCCGATAGCTTGATATTTTTGACCTCGGCGCCGATACGCACTGCTCGTTTTACGACGTCGGTACGCGAGATGACATCATCGATCAAATCCGTTTCGCTCATAGCGGTATTTTCCAAGCTTGCGGTTCGCTTCCTAGGCCCCTCGGTAGCGAATGATCAGCAGCAAGCATTGTGCCAGTCGCAAAGATCGAGCCTGAGTGGCTACGGACCGAGATGAGCAATAGGAATCGTGCGGTCACCGGATAGAACCGATGACTGGAACGGACAGTCAACGGGCTCGGTCGCCGGCATCATCCTTCAATATCATGGAGTCGCGAAGAAGCAGTGATTAGCAATAGTGACCAACGGCAGACCTTCGATCACTCAATTGAGAATGCGGTGTTTCTGCAAAATGGGTACTAGGTCATGGTGGTCATGTATCATGTAGTCCGGCCGTGCGGCGCGCAAGCGCGATTCGGAAACAAATCCGCCCGTGATCGACACGCTGATAAGGCCGAGATTGCGGGCGATCTCCGTTTCGATTGGCATGTCGCCGACGACGACGGTTCTTTCGGCGGACAGATCATTGGCCTGCATGTACAGGCGCAGCCGGTCCTCCTTGCTCATGCTCCTAAACTGAGTTGCGCGGCTCTCAAACGCCAAAATCTCGGTGACGCAACTCTTGATGCCAAGTCTTCGCACCTGTACGCGAATTGGTTCGACAATGTGATTGCTCAGAATGACGGTTTGAACGGCTTGGCGATGTGCAGCTAGCAAGATATTTCGTGCGCCTTTCCGTAAAAGAGCTTTACTTGCCAAGGATTCGTAGGTGTCGTGAAAGATGGCGCTGTCGTTACTATGCACGACTTCGACTTCATCTTCCGACATGTCCAGATTGCGGTAAAGAACGGAGAGCGGAAGCTCAAACTCCTCGCGGAACCTTTGCATGTCTACGGTCGCGCGACTGAACCGGCTCAAAATGGCATTGACGGTTTGCAACACCGCATTGGCATCGTCGAGCAGCGTACCATTCCAGTCGAATACGATCGCGGATTTCATGCGTGAACCTAGAGCAGTGGTGGCGCGGTAAGTCTGCTCGTGATTGTTAAAGTTTGGATCCATATGTCTGCGTCGAGCAGATCGTAAGGGTCTCATCTGAGCATACGAGCCACAAATGTGGACCTGCCTCAGTTACGTTTAGGCTCCAGTGAGGGATTGAGAGGTGCGTTGACCGCGTTGACCATTCTTCCGAGAGCTAGACACGAGGATTTAGGAAAGGAGAGATTGCCTGCCGGTTTCGTGCCTTTGGATGCTCTAGGTCGGCTTTTGCTGGAGCAATGGTCGTGCCAGCTCTGCTAGTGCGTACTAAGCGGCTGAGTATCCGTTGGAAAATATCAACCCGTGCTTTCGCGGGGTGTACTGAAGCCGACACAACAATTGTGCCGCTGTCGGAACATGGACAAGAACCTGCACGGCGGGCGGGGCCGAGGTGTCGAACTGACGACTGGTCATGTTGTGGTATTTCGGCTGTACGTTGAATCGAGGCTCGAGTCTCGCCTGCCGAACTTGGACCGATGACCATGGATTCCATGGACACGTCCATGCATGAGGGCCAAGCTTGGAGACCCAAGATACTCACCCGACGTTGCATCAGCTGTCGTTCCTAACTGGTCTTGTACATTTTCGTTACGCTCGCCTCAGGCCTGAGCTAGAATCAGGGCAGCCACTTCCTGATCCCGTGGCTGTTTGCTCGCCGCGAGGCCGGTGGCAACACCGATGCGGTCAGCCGCGGGACGATTTTGGCTCATCTTGCGCTTGCCTTCGATCTTGGTGATGGGAATGTGCACGCCAACAATTCCACAGAGCTGGGCGGCGATGAAATCAGCGGGGGCATCACTGACTGACCAAGGCGTCGCGCGTAACGTCTCGTGAATATTGGTCAACCGCGTAACGACCGCAAGCAGACGTTCGGGATCCTCGAAGAACTCAATCGGCCCGTGGGCGTGGACCGCGACGTAATTCCAGGTCGGCACCACACATTCAGCTTCTTGTTTGGTGACATACCAGGAGGGCGTCACATAGGCCTCCGCCCCCATGAAGATCGCCAGAGCTTCACCGATCGAGGCCGCACGCCACTGCGGATTGGCCTTCGCCAGGTGCCCGTACAGTGCTCCGTGTTCGCCTTCGGTCTCGTCTAGGAAGAGCGGGAGGGGTGTCGCAAGTGGTCCGTCTGACGTAGCCGTGATCAAATTGGCGAGACGGCCGGAGCGGATCGTCTCTCGAATGTTATCGAGATCGTCATCTCTAAAGGCCGGTGGTATGTACATGAAAGCTCTCCGGTTTGTGGTTCTGAGATAAACCCAGGTCGGCACGCTGGAAACTGCCAGTTCCGGTCGGCCCGGCAGAGGCTCGCCGGTGGATCCAGCGGCCTTGCTCATGACCTGGCCAGCCGATGATCAGGCAGAGAACGTCGCGCCCGTTGGAAAGGGATGTGGCTAAGTAAGGCGGTTGTAATGGCCCAGAGGCCGCCGGTCCGCGAACTTAAGATGGTAAAAAGTCCACGGCTGCGCGTCGGATCTTGAAGGGATCGGCTGTGGGCTCAATCACTTTGGTCGTGCCGTGGGCCGAGTGTTCGTTCCGACCGCGAGTTCGATTCTAGATCAAGCCCGAATGTGGCAGGGGACGCATGGGCCGGCGATCCGAACGGCGGCATTCGCACACGGCAGCCGCGACGGCGTGCGAGTTCGCTAACGGCGCAATCATCCGAGATGATCGCCGAAGATTGCAGCGCGGGTAGTAGCTCGTCTGACGGAGCGCTTCGCTGGCCGGAATACAACGCCTTGCGACACGGCCGTGGCCTCTGCATCATGCGGCAATTCACGCAACCGTGTTGAGCCAGCTTAGACGATCTCTTGGGTGCGTTAACGTAGGGAATCGAACAATGACGCCGGTCGATAAGCTCGATAAGCCGCCTCACAGAGCAGCAGGCGCGCGGCAAATCGACGATATATGAGTTCAGCCTCTTCGGGTATGCGCGGAGGTAGCTCGGTCTTGTTCGTTGCTCGGAACGTCTGGCTTCGTTTGAACTCTGCTGGCTGCACGGCAGCTTGCCCATCGGCCGAGCCAAGCTCCCAAATCGGAATCTTTCGTGAGCGACTTACCAAGAGCGGAGAATACAGCAGTGCTGATAGCTTGCTGCTGGCCGCGCAGGTGATCCTCGAGGAGTTTCTGTCGGGTAACGTAGCCGGCGTTCACGCCTGGAATCGAATGGTTCATAAGAAGCTTCGCATCGAATTCGGACACTCCAGCAGCCGATGCAACAGTGCGGAACGTTTGGCGAAGATCATTGCCCCATTTCGAGAGTGTACCCCGATCCTCCTTTGTTTCAGCTAGATGCCCTGACGCGCTGTCGCCGGGAAATACCCATTTCTGCGACTGCAACGGATAAATTTGTCTGCCGAATCGGATTGTCCGAATGAGACACAGGATCATTTCGCGGGAGAGCGGGATGTCAAAAGCTCGCTTCCTGCCACCCTTCGGTTTTTCGATATGCAAAGTCCGGCGGTGAAAATCGATGTGGCTTGGCTTTACTTGCTGCAACGCGGTGGTCCGGGAACCAGACAGCAGCGTGAGCAGATGAAATTCACGACGGACTGGATTCTCAAGAGCGGCCAACTCCCTGAACCATTCGGTCAGGTCGCTGATGCCCATGCCAGTATCGCGACGTTTTTCCTCATTCCAGTCGATAGCGTCTGCTGGATTGTCGCGCGGCAGTGATCTGTTGGTCTTACGAGCGTGATTGTAAATTGCGCGCAGCGTTCGCATGCTGCCATTCGCAATATAGGGACCGTTCTGCTTCGTGAGGTCGTCGTGCTTGTTCGCAACACGAGCAGGATTCATCGCAAGTTCGCTCAATGGAGTATCAAGCCACTCCGCAAAGAGACGTTCTACATGGTCGCGATAACCACTTATGGTCTTCTCACTACGCCCCTTTCGGATCAGATGGGCCACCAGATATCGCTGCCATGCTTGCCTGAGTGTAACAGTCGCGCCGACCGTATTTCCGACCGGGACGGAGCCACTGTGCCCCACTTCCTTTGTCGCCTTCGGGTGCTGTCCCTTGCTGATCTGGGCCAGATATTCCTTCGCCATCGCGCGCGCGGTTCGGGTCGTCAACTCGCGCGTATCACCGATAGAGACTCTGATGGAAGATGACCGCTTTCCTCCTTGCCGGAGGTCGCCTTGGACAGTGAAGGTCCTTTTCCTCCGCCCCACGACGACGAAGAAGCCCTTCAACTCGGTGTCGCGGGCTAGGTACCATCCGTCCTTCGGGGTAGGTAACTGAGCGATGGTCTTGTCGCTCAGGAGAATGCGAGTGTTGTTCATTGGAGGGAGCAGTCAACTAAAACGGTTTTTCAAACGGTTTTGGCAAACCGGGGTGTTTGGGGGTTCGGGTTCGACGAACTGCGAAGCTATGCGAGAAATGCCCATAAACAAAGGACTTCTCGATCATCGTCGTAGCGCGTCGTGGATTCAGAAATTGCAGCGAAGCGCTGATTTTGAACTCTTAATCAGCGGGTCCCAGGTTCGAGCCCTGGTGCGCCCACCACTCTCAAGTGATGGCCCGTCAAGGGCCTATTTTATTTTCCGCAGATCGAAGGTCACGCGATCCGTCGCGGCGTGCGAGCGCCGGTGACGGCATCGGATCGCGTCGTCAACTGCGCGCCTGTCTCAACAGCGGTTCGCGGGCGTATTCCTTCGAGCGCAGCAGCGCGTCGACGAAGATCGGCTCCCAGGACCGGATGTGGCTCCTCAGCAGCGTCGTCAGCGCCTCGGTCTCGCCGGCAAGGGCGAGCTCAATCAGCCGATAGTGCTCAGGGACCGACGCCTGTTGTCGCTCCAGGCCGGCGCGCGAGCTGATGCCGTAGAGCCGCATCTTGTCGCGCAGGCCCATCACCATCTCGGTCAGCAAGTCGTTGCCGGCGGCCGCGATGAACTCGCGATGATAGTTGCGGTCGGCTTCCAGATAGAGCTGGACGTCGTCGGTCGCGACGGCCTTCGCGATCTGGTCGGCCCGCTCACGCACCGCGGGTAGATCCTGCGGGGGATTGGCGGCGACCAGCGCGGCCGCGTGCAGCTCCAGCACCTCGCGCATGTCGAAGAGGTTGCGCAACTCGGTCAGCGTCGGCTCCACGACCTTGAAGCCGCGATTGCGCATCGGCTCGACCAGCCCGCCCCGGCTGAGCTCCAGCAGCGCCTCCCGCACCGGCGTCGAGGAGACGCCGAGGCTCGCTGCCAGGCTAGGCACCGAATACATCGTGCCGGGCGCGCTTTGCCCGGAAATGATCTCGGCGCGCACGCGCTGCAGCACCTGCTCTCGCAAATTCTGGTCCATGGGTGGTCGCGGCCGCCTCTTCGTTGGGAGCTCCAATTCGTCCCTGATTATTACTTAGTCTTCTAGTAGTGTGTGACGTAAATGTGTAACGCATTACAGAGATGCGTTACCTCTGACCCGCGCGGATTGTGAGACCAAGGTGAAACAGCGGCTGCCCGGTTATTGCACGCTTTGTCGCTCGCGCTGCGGTGCCCTCAGCGTCGTCGAGGACGGGCGCCTTGTCGGTGTAGAGGTATTAACTAACCATCCGACCGGAGGCGCGCTTCTGCGCCAAGGGGCGCGCAGCGCCGGAAATCGTGGCTAGCCCGCGGCGCCTGACAGTCCCGCTCAAGCGCACCAACCCACGTGATGCCGCCGACCCCGGCTGGGTCGAGGTGTCCTGGGACGAGGCGCTGACCGAGATCGCTGGGCGGCTCGGTGCGATCCGTGCCGAGAGCGGCGCAGAAGCGGTTGCCTTTGGCGTCACCACGCCGAGCGGCACGCCGATGGTGGACAGCTTCGAGTGGGTCGAGCGCTTCATCCGCGGCTTCGGCAGTCCCAACCTGATCTACGCGGTCGAGATCTGCGGCTGGCACAAGGACTACGCCCATGCCCTGACCTTCGGCCGAGGCATCGGCTTTCCCGACTACGACAATGCGGACGCAATGGTGTTGTGGGGCCACAATCCGGCCCGCACCTGGCTCGCCCAGGCGACGCGGATCGCCGATGCGCGGCGACGCGGTGCAAGGGTCGCGGTCGTCGATCCCAAGCCGAACGGGTCGGGCCAGCAGGCGGATCTCTGGCTGCGCATCCGCCCGGGCGCCGATGCCGCATTGGCGCTGGGCGCGATCCGCCACCTCATCGCTACCCGCGCATACGACGCGGACTTCGTCAACGCATGGACCAACGGGCCACTGCTGGTTGATCGTGCGACGGGACGCTTTCTCCGCGCCGGCGCGCTGTGGCCGGATGGCGTGCCGGACAACTTCGTTCGCCTGGATGCGGCAGGCTCGCCTCTGCCCTGCGATACGCGTTACGCGCCGGAGACCGGCGGTCAACTGCGCGGGACATTCTCCGTCCGCGCGCGCGACGGCCGCCCGATCTTGGCAGCGACGGCGTTCGAACTCCTGGCCGCGCGGGTCGCCGATTACACGCCTGAGCGTGTGGCGGCGCTGACCTGGCTTCCTATCGATGACATCGAAGCGTTCAACGCGCTGTTCGCTGGTCGACCACGGCTCGCCTACCACTCCTGGACCGGCGTCGGCCAGCACACCAACGCGACCGCGATCGAGCGCGCGATCGCGACGCTCTATGCATTGACGGGCGCCTGCGATCGGCCGGGCGGCAATCGCTGGCCGGTCCCGCCGCCGACCCGCGCGCTCAACGACTACAACATCCTGCCGCCTGAGCAGCAGGCCAAGGCGCTCGGCCTTGCCGAACTGCCGCTCGGCCCGCCGGCCAAAGGATGGATCACGGCGCGGGATTTCAGCAGGGCCGTGCTTGATGGCGAGCCTTACCGGGTGCGCGCGCTGGTCGCCTTCGGCACCAATTTCGTCGTCTCGCAGGGGCATTCAGAGCGAAACCGCGAAGCGCTGAACGCGCTCGAATTCCAGGTTCATATCGACATGTTCATGAACCCGACCGCGGAGAGCGCCGATTTCGTTCTGCCGGCGAGCACGCCATGGGAGCGCGACGCGCTCAAGATCGGCTTCGAAATCACGCAGGAGGCGGTCGAAACCGTGCAATTTCGCCCGCGCATGGTCGAACCGGTCGGCGACGTGAAGGCCGACTACGAGATCGCAGCGGCGCTCGCGCTGAAGCTAGGGATGGATGAGCTGTTCTTCGGGGGCGATATCAAGGCCGGCTGGAATTACCAGTTGGCGCCGCTTGGGATCGGCGTCGACGACTTGCGCGGCCATCCCGAGGGGCGCCGCTTCCCGCAGAGCGTCCGCGACGAGAAATACGCCGCGGCGCGGGACGATGGGACTGTGACGGGCTTTGAAACGCCGACACGCCGCGTCGAGCTCTATTCGGAGCTCATGCTCGGGCACGGCTATGATCCCTTGCCCGATCATGTCGAACCCGCCGGCAGCCCGTTCGCGGCGGCGGACGAACACTATCCGCTCGTGCTCACCACGGCCAAGAGCGGATGGTTCGTTCACACGTCATATCGGCACGTCGCCTCGCTGCGGCGAAAGTCACCCGATCCCGCCGCCGAGATCAGTCCGCAGCTCGCCGCGCGGCGCGGGCTTGTCGAGGGCGATTGGGCCGTGGTGCAGACGCGCGGCGGCGCCGTGCGCCTGAAGGTGCGTCTCAATGCGGCGCTCGACGAGCGCGTGGTCGTTGCCGAATTCGGCTGGTGGGAGGACTGTCCGCCGCTTGGCCGCGATCGCTCCGCGGCGGCCGGCACTGGCACGCGCAACATCAACGCCGTGCTGCACGACGATGCGCGCGATCCCGTCAGCGGCTCCGTTCCGCTGCGTGCGACGGTCTGCGACATCAGGCGCGACGCAATCGCAAGCCGCGGCGTCTGGAGCGGCCAACGGCGGTTCGTGATCGGCGGCCGGCGCACTGAAGCCGGCAATGTTGTGGCGTTTGACCTGTTGCCGCATGACAACGGTCCGTTGCCGGATTTCTTGCCTGGACAGCACGTCATGACATCGCTGCCCGGTTCTCGGGAGGGGCGTGCCTATTCCCTGACCGGGCCAAGCGACACGCCCGGCGTCCTTTCGATCGCGGTGAAGGGGCGCTTCCCTGACGAAGCGCGCAGCAGCGACGCGCCGTTCTTCATGCCGGATCGCATGCATGGTCTCGCCGTCGGCGACGAAATCGTGCTGAAGCCGCCGGCTGGCATCTTCACACCGCCCTTGAAGGGGCCGCGGCCTCTTGTCTTCCTCGCGGCGGGGATCGGCATCACGCCGTTCATGAGCCACCTCGAGACGCTGCAGCACGTTGCGCCGCAGGACCGCGTTCCCGAGATCCTGCTACTCCACGGCTGCCGCAGTAGCCGCGAGCATCCCTTCGCACGGCGGCTCGCGGAGCTGGGGGACGTCACGCCGGAGCTGAGGCGGGTGACGTTCTATTCCGCGCCGCTTGCGCAGGAGCACGTTGATTGCGGTCCGTTGCGCAAAGGCCGTCTTGATCTTGAGCTGGTGAAGCCGCTGTCGGCGCGGCGGCCGCTTGTCTACATCTGCGGCTCGCCGGAGTTCGTTGCGGCTCAGATCGAGGCAGTGGCGGCGCTCGGCGTGCCGCGCTTCGACATCTTCGCCGAGAGTTTCGTGTCGCCGCCGGTTGTTCCGAGCGACCTTGTCCCGCGCACCATCCGGCTCGCCCACAGCGAGCAGAGCTTTTCCTGGGGGCCGGAGCAGGGGACGCTGCTCGACGCCGCGAATGCGGCCGGCGTCGCGCTGCCCAGCGGCTGCCGTGTCGGTCAATGCGAGAGCTGCGCGGTGCAGGTCGTGGACGGAGACTTCACGCATCTCGGTCCCGTCGATGGAAGAGAGGGGCAATGCCTCGCCTGCCAGGCGGTGCCCTTAACCGATCTCACGCTCGCGCTTTGAATATCAATACAGACTGAAGGCTGTAACCGCGTCACCAGAAGGGGGATCAGATTGATGACGATGCAACGCACGATCAGACCATGAGCCTGCAAAAACCGGTTGCTGATAACATCATGGCGCGATCTTCGCAGGCCCTGGTGGCGTTCGCGGAGCGCTGGTTTCCGGATGCTTACGTCTTCGTCCTGATCGCGGTGATTGCGGTTCCCGTCGGCGCGATCCTGCATGGCGGCTCGCCGCTTACGGTCAGTCGTGCATTCGGCGACGGGTTATGGAATCTGATCCCGTTCACCATACAGATGGCCCTGGTCGCGATCGGCGGCTGCCCAGCGTATCGGGCGTGCTGCTGCAGTTTCCCTTCTATGCCGGCATCGCGCACCACCCGCCGATTCTGCCCTGAGCCAGCGCGGCCAGCTGCCGGGACACCCCGGCGTCCGGTCGGCGCGGGTCGGCAGATGGTACCTCGCCATGAATATGCGACGCAGTGGCCGTCCCCCAGGGGGCTGGTTGCGGTCCGCCATGGAATGGACGCATATCTCCAGCTCAGATGCATTCGTCCTGGCGGATGAGACCGCCGAGGGCAGGGATGCCAAAAACCGGAGAAGGAGCGTTATGATCGATACCGCAGGCGCAAAACAGGGCAGCGGGAGTCGTCCCGAGCCCGTCCGCAACGACTGGACCCGCGCCGAGGCCGAAATCCTCTACGACCTGCCGTTCTCCGACCTGATGTTTCGCGCGCAGACCGTGCATCGCGCCCACTTCGATCCGAACCATGTCGAGACCGCGAGCCTTCTCAGCATCAAGACTGGCGGCTGCCCGGAGGATTGCGGCTATTGCTCGCAGAGCGCCCACTACGACACCGGCCTGAAGGCGACGCGCCTGATGGACAAGGCGGATGTGATCGCGACCGCGAAGCGTGCCAAGGATGCCGGCGCGGAGCGCTTCTGCATGGCGGCGGCGTGGCGCAATCCGAAAGATCGCGATCTCGATCAGGTCTGCGAGATGGTCAGCGCTGTCAAGGGCCTCGGCATGGAGACCTGCGTCACGCTGGGCATGCTGACGCCTGCGCAGGCGATCCGGCTCCGCGACGCCGGGCTCGATTTCTACAATCACAACGTCGATACCTCCCCGGAGCACTACGACCGGATCATCACCACGCGGACGTTGCAGGACCGGATCGATACGCTCAGCCATGTGCGCGAGGCCGGCATCAAGGTCTGTTGCGGCGGCATCATCGGCATGGGTGAACAGGTCACTGACCGGCTCGGCATGCTCGTGCTGCTCGCCAATCTGCCCACCCATCCGGAGAGCGTTCCGATCAATCTCTGGAACGAGGTCAAGGGCGTGCCGGTCAACGCCACCGCGGAGCGGCCGGATCCAATCGACGTTGTGCGCCTCGTCGCGGTTGCCCGCATCATGATGCCGCAGAGCGTGGTGCGGCTGTCTGCCGGACGGCAATACATGACCGACGAGTTGCAGGCGCTCTGCTTTCTCGCCGGCGCCAATTCGATCTTCATCGGTGACGTGCTTCTGACCACGCGCAATCCGCAGCGTGACCGGGACGCCGAGCTGCTCGATCGGCTCGGCATCAACTCCGGGCTGGTGCGGAACAAGCAAGCTGTGCCGGCTGAGCCGTCAACGCGGGTCGCTCAAGCGGGTTGACGCAGGCCTCGCGCAGGACACGACCTGTGTCCTGCGCAAAGATACCCGGGGGCCGCTGCTCAGGATGCAGCAGCGAGCGGCGGCGAAACGACCTCCGGCTCCGCGGTCACCTGCGCAGGTGCCGTCGCGAGTTGGAAGCGAATGCCGTGCAGGCTGTAAGTCAGGGGGATGCCGCGGGCCGGCGGGCTCGGGGCCACGGCCGGCTCGTTCACCGATTACGCAGCCTCGATCGTGGCCAACATCGCCAGCAAGGCGACCCAGGCGTCGTCGACCTACACCGCGAAGCAGACTGCGCAATCGACCTATGCGAACTCGCTGTCCTCGCAGTCCGGCGTCAATATCGACGAGGAGACCGCGAACCTGAGCACGCTGCAGAACAAGTATTCGGCCGCTTCCGAGCTGATCCAGGCGATCAACAGCATGTTCTCGTCACTGATCACCGCGCTGCAGTCGGCGGGCTGAGAGTGAGGGTACGGTCATGGTGATGCGCGTTGCCACCTTTGCGCTGTCGGACCAGATGATCGCGAGCGCGCTGCGGATGCAGGCGGTGATGGCCAATGAGCAGGTGCAGGAATCCTCCGGGCAGAAATCGCAGGATTTTGCCGGCTATGGCGCCGACGCCGAGCGTGTGATCAACCTGCAGGTCTCGGTGACGCGTTCGCAGTCCTACATCGACGCTGCCAATGTCGCCGACAGCAAGGTGCAGGTGATGTATTCGGCGGTCGGCACGATGACCAACATCATCACTCGGCTGCGCACCCAGCTCAGCGCCGCCACGACGGGTAGCAGCACGGCGACAACATCGGTGATCAACTCGGCCCAGCAGGCGCTGTCGCAAATGGGCGGGTTGCTCAACACGCAATATGATGGGCAGTACGTCTTCACCGGCGCCCGCACCGACACCGCGCCGGTGGATCTGACCAGCTTTTCGACGGGGACCGGGTCGCTGACGACGCCCGATGCCAGCTACTACCAGGGCGACAGCGAAATCGCATCGGTTCGGGTCGCGGACGACCAGACCGTCTCCTACGGCGTCACCGCCGACAATTCGGCCTTCGAGCAGGTCATGCGGGTGCTGAAGTTCGTCGGCAACAGCACGTCGCTGTCGTCGAGCGATATCTCGCAGGCGCTCGACCTCGCCGGCAGCGCGCTCGATGCGGTGTCCACGGTGCAGGCAAAGCTCTCGACCGCGGCGTCGCAGATCGAGACGGCAAGCGCGAACCAGAGCGACTACCAGAATTTCGCTCAGACCCTGGGCGGCGACCTCACCAATGTCGACGTTGCCGCCGTCACCGCGCAACTATCGACCTACCAGACGCAGCTGACTGCGTCCTACTCGGCGATCGCCAAGATCCAGAGCCTTAGCCTGGCGAACTACCTGAAGTAACCGGCCTCCAGGGAGCGGTCCCAACCTTACCGGTTCAGGATCTTCAGCCAGACGTCGCCCAGGATGATCGGCTCGCGCGGGGCGAGGTAGGTGAGGCCGGCCGTCTGGCCCAGCTCGACGATCTTGCCGGCGGACTGCAACTCCGAGAGTGCCTTGTTCACCGCGTCCAGCAGCGCCCTGTCGCTGTCGAGCGCGACGTAGCCGCGGTTGGCGCCGATCGGATAGTAGTAGCCGGACGTAGCGATCTTGGTGTCGGGATGGTTTGCGCGATAGGCATCGAACCGGCGCAGGTCGAGCAGCGTCGCATCGAACTCGCCGCGTTCGATCGAGCCGAGCAGATCGCTGCGGCCCGGGACGAGATGGGTGATGTCGTCGATCAGCTTGCCCTTGTCGAACGTCATCAGGATGGCATCGCCCAGCGTGCCGCTCTCGATTCCGATCCGGAGGCCCGCGAGATCGCCGATGCCGGCGATCTTGTGATCTCTGGCCTTGGGGCCGAGCACGACCGTCATCGGCGAATAGATGTAGGGCTGGCTCGGCATCAGCACACCGATCGGGATGCGTCGTCGATGATCGTCGCGTGTCGCGCCGTCGAAGTCGGGCAGCTTTGCCGTCTTGACGCCGGGCACGACGAGGGAGTCCCTGGTCAGCGCGTAGCCACCGACCAGCGAGCAGCGGCCGTCCGACAGCAGCGCGTTGGCCTCGAGAGAGGGGCTCGAGTCCTCGTCGAGCTTGCTCTCGAACCACTGGATCTTCAGCGGCCGCCCAAGCCGTTCGGCGATCACTTGCGCGAGCGCCACGTCGAAGCCTGAGTCGGGCTTGCCGCGATGATGCGCGGAGAGGGGCGGAAGATCCTCGTCGAGGCACACCTTCAGCGGCTCGTCGGCGGCCCGCACCGCGGCGGCCGCCGCCATTGCAAGGAGGAGGGCGGTCACCGAGCCCGCAAGGAAGGCCCTCATGGGCTCCTCCGGCTCGACACGAAGGCCCAGACATCGGCGATCTCCTGGTCGCTCAGGATGTCCGCCCAGGGCGGCATTCTGCCGTTCTTTCCCTGCTTCACGGTCGTCACGAAGCGAGTTTTGTCGTCGGGAAAGGTCCGCAGGTCCGGTGTGATGGTTCCGGAGTTGACCATGTTGGGCCCATGGCAATGCGAGCAGTTCTTCGCGTAGATCACCTTGCCCTGGTCGACCTGACCCTGAAGGTCAATTGCACTGGGTTGCTGGGCGGCAGCCGCAATCTGCACGATCGAGGTCGTCGCGACGGCGGCGAGGATCGCCGCCGTCAACAGAGTTGCTCTTTCAGTCACGTCCGCTCCGCGCTCAGTGCTTGACCGCGAAGACCCAGAGCGAGCCGCCGGGCGGCACCTTGCCAAGCCGCTCGTCGCCGGAGAACAGCGAGTAGACGCCGCCATAGCCCGACGTGACGGCGACATATTGCACGCCGTCCTGCTGCCATGTCACCGGCTGACCCTCGATGCCCGAGCCGGTCTGGAACTGCCAGAGCTTCTTGCCGGTATCGGCGTCGAAGGCTTCGAACTCGCCGGTCAACGCACCGGTGAAGACCACGCCGCCCGCGGTCGACAGCACGCCGGAGAAGCGCGGAATGTCGCTCGGTGCTTCCCACTTCGCCTTGCCGGTCAAGGGATCGATCGCCTTGAGGTGGCCGCGCGGGCCATCACCCCATTCCCAGGGATCGGTCAGGTCCATGCCGAGATACCACTCGCCCTGCTTGTAGGTGACAGGTTCGGCCTTGTACTTGCCGCCGAATGCGAGCGTGTTCGCATAGGCGAGGCCGGTCTGCGGGTTGTACGACATCGGCTCCCAGTTCTTGCCGCCGAGGATCGACGGATAGACGGTGACCTTCTTGCCGTCACGGGCGTCCTTGGCGACGTCGGTCTCGATCGGGCGGCCGGTCTTCATGTCGATGCCGGTGGCCCAGTTGACCTTCACGTAAGGATTGGCCGCGAGCAGCTTTCCGTTGGTGCGGTCGAGCACGTAGAAGAAGCCGTTGCGGTTGGCATCCATCAGCACCTTGGTCGGCTTGCCCTCGACGTTCATGTCGGCAAGCACCATTTCGGCCACCGAGTCGTAGTCGAACGGATTGTTCGGCGAGAACTGGTAGTGCCACTTGATCTTGCCGGTCTTCGGATCGAGTGCGAGCACCGAGCAGGTATAGAGGTTGTCGCCGGGGCGCACGGCCGCATTGAACGGGCCGGGATTGCCGATGCCCCAATAGACCGTGTTCAGCTCCGGATCGTAGGAGCCGGTGATCCAGGTCGAGCCACCCCCGAGCTTCCAGGTGTCGCCCTTCCAGGTGTCGCCGCCGGGTTCATCCGGGGTCGGGATCGAGTAGGTGCGCCAGAGCCGCTTGCCGGTCGCCGGGTCCCAGCCGTCGATGAAGCCGCGAGTGCCGAACTCGGCGCCGGAGATGCCGGTGATGACTACGCCGTCGGCGACCAGCGGGGCGACCGTCATCGAATAGCCTTCCTTGATATCGGCGGCCTTCTGGCGCCACAGCTCCTTGCCGGTCTTGGCATCGAGCGCGATCACATTGGCGTCGAGCGTGGTGCGGAACACCTTGCCGTCGTACAGCGCAGCGCCGCGGTTGATGATGCCGCAGCAGACGATACGCGGCGTCTCCGCGGGATATTCGACCTTGCTCTTCCAGATCTGCTTGCCGGTCTTGGCGTCGACCGCAATCGTTGCGTTGTGTGTGGTGAGGTAGATGACGCCCTGATAGACCAGCGGCTGCGATTCCTCGCTGCGGTCGTCGTTGAGACTGTAA
Source organism: Bradyrhizobium sp. ISRA436 (assembly GCF_029910015.1). Classification (NCBI taxonomy): domain Bacteria; kingdom Pseudomonadati; phylum Pseudomonadota; class Alphaproteobacteria; order Hyphomicrobiales; family Nitrobacteraceae; genus Bradyrhizobium; species Bradyrhizobium sp. ISRA436. Next base: position 5,406,690 of record NZ_CP094519.1, on the reverse strand, counting down.
TTCCAGACCGGGACCAGGTTCTTGATCGTGTCCTTGTTGATCTGATTCAGCGTCGAGAAACGCTGAAGATTGTAGCCCATGCCATAATTGAGAACGTTCGAAGTATCAGTCGCACCCTTGACCAATTGCTCCGTGGTCTGGGCGCTTGCACCATAGGATGCAAGGATTACGAGGCTTGCGGCCAGCGCAATGCGTTTCATTGTTTCCTCCAATGGACCTTTTTGCACGCCTATTCCTGACGTTGCAGCTGCAACCATCCGCTGGAAACCAAAACGCGTCAATACGGAAACGCGCGCGAAGCCTTGCTGCTGGTGCGAGCAGGCTTCGAGCATTCGATTTTCCGCAAATGCCTCCACGGCTTACCCCGCCGTGGAAAACCCAACACAGCGGTGCGCCGCCGCTCGCGGCCGGCTCGACGTGAGAGAATCGATCAACTCGATGGTGCGTGCCGGCAGGCGGTCGGGCGCGGCTTGGCACCCCGCTTGTCGGGCGGCACGTTGCAATTGTCGATGCGCTGCTCATCCGTCCATTTGCGGCCGAGCCGCTCCTTGCCGGTCAGCGTACCCTGCAGGGTTGTCTGTCCGAGCGGAGCAGGGTGCCCGCTCTGGGCGGACGCAGATGCGACCAGACAGAGCGCGAAGACGCAGCCCAAGGCATTCCGGTCAATGCAGCACATGATTGGCCTCGCTCGTTCTCATGGTGCGACGCAATCGAGAGACACGGTCAGATGATCAGATGGGTCGTTTCTTTCCACCCGAAACCTGACGGCATTCCGCGGGCTGCACAATCTGTGCGAAGTTTCGCTGAAATCTGCTATGATCAGTCTCGGCTTGCAGGCTACGCTCGGCATCGCTGTCGGGGGCTCCAGGAGGAGACGAACGATGATATCGCGCCGATCTGTTGCTCTGACGCTGCTGGCAGCAGTCCTGTCAGGTCCCGCGTTGGCGGCCTCCCGCCGTACTAGCGTGCTCAAGATGCTCGACGTGGACAATGACGGCACGGTCGATCTCGCCGAGGCCAAGAAGGCCGCCGCCGATCTGTTTGCGCGGCTCGATCATGATCATGACGGCACACTCGACGTACGCGAATTGAGAGGACGACTAACCGCAAAGGGGCTGGCTGCCGCGGATCCCGATCACGATGGCACGCTTACTCTCGACGAATATCTTGCGGTCGTCGAACAGCGCTTCAATGCGGCCGATCCGGACAAGGACGGAACGTTGGATGCGAAGGAGCTGAATTCGCGCGCCGGACGTGCGCTGCTGCGCCTGCTCAAATAAGGCCAGGGGCGGCTTCGGCGGAGCATTCGTGGGTCGGGAGCAGGCCTTGCTCCGGCGATAACAAAAAAAATTGCGATTTCTCTCCTGGACAAGACACGGTTGAAGTGACAGGGGGCGGGGATTGCCTCCGCACCTGGCGGAAGCCGGAAAATGCCTGACAGAACAGTGTCGGCCGTTGCCCGGCCCGCCCCGCCCGGACGGATGCGATCGCGCCATCGGTCAAGACATATGTCCAGCAGCGAAGTCGGCCATTGTCCCGGCCGCTTGCGCCAGGTTGGAGGCGGCCCTAGGTTTCGCCCCCGGCGCGAGTCTCGCGCCAGCTTACTTGGGAGCACGCGAATGACCTGGAAAACTCCGAAGATCGTCGAAGTGCCGGTGGGCATGGAAATCAACATGTACGCCTGCGCTGCGCGCAAGTGAGTTGAGACGTTCTGCCACGGCTCGTGCAGCTCGCTGCATCGAGCCGTGGCAGGCGTCCGCGTTTCGGCGGCGACTGTGCCGCCGGGCTCTGAACCATCGATCGCCGCGATCGGCAGAGGCCGCGTTGCGCGCTGATCTGCACTCGCAGCCAGATTTGCTCACCGGCTTACGCCTGAGTTAGGGTGGGACATCGTTGCAGGGCGCGGGTTTTCAAGCCGGGAATCAACAAGGTTAGGTGGGCAGAGACCCATGTGCTGCGGCCGCGATCGTCGCCGCGGAGTTACCGCTTGCCGTGCAAGCCGAGGGCATCGATACCGAACACATCTTCGGGTTCATGATCGGATCGGATGTCGGCAGCGTCGGCGAGCGCGAATTCCAAAGCGAGACCACGGGTCGCTTCGCCAGGAGCCGGTTCCTGCGCTGTTTCACGGGGCTGTGAAACTGCGGATTGCCTGATTGCGTACTTTGCAGTGTTATCTGCCAATGGGCATGTTTGAGGATAGCACATGAACCTGATCGATTTGATCGTCACCGTATGTGTCGTGACGTCGCCCGCCACCTGCGAGGAGAAGCACCTGGTCTTCGACTGGCAGGGATCGCCGCAGCAATGTGCGATGGCCGCGCCACCCTATATCGCGCAATGGATCGGCGAGCATCCGAAATGGACGGCGGTGAAATGGCGTTGCGAATATCCGCACGCTCATGACCATGCAGGCGCGGGCGGCAACATGCCGGCCGGCTAGAGCGTTTTCGCGCAAAGTGGACACCGGTTCGCGCGAGGAAAACGCGTCAAAACTAGAATCTGGAGCTTCGGTTCTAATTCGATCAGAACCGAAGCTCCAGGCGTTACTTGTTACAGTCCTTCAGGTCCTTGTCGGAGACCGAGAACACGGCGTCGGCCTTGATCTCGATGTCGCGGACGAAGCACTGCCTGGATCCGGCGTAGCTGACCTTGGCATCGTAGCGGCCGGGCTCGACGCCGGTGATGCGCAGGCGCTCGTCGTGGTCGACCTCCTTGTCCTTGTCGTTCAGCGTCTGGTTGGGACCCCACTCGTTCTTGCCGGCCGGCGACAGTTCGAAGCCTGAAATCGTCGCGCTGGTCAGGTTCCACAGGCGGATGCCCTTGCCCTTGCTTTGCGCGAGCGCCAGACTCGGCACGGCGAGCAACGAGACAGCAACAACGATCAACGCCCGCGACATCGAGAAACCTCCGTGGATTTTCCTCAAGGATGAACGCGCCTCACATATTTGCAAGGTCCAGCTGCGAGAGGCGCGTCTTGATTTCGGTGATCTCCTGCTCGCTTCGTGTTGCCCGCGGCGTCGCAATCGTTTCGACGTGAAGGATCCGGGCCGGCCGCGCCGACAGGAAGAACAGGCGGTCGCCGAGGCGGACCGCATCGTCGAGATCATGGGTGACCAGGAGCGTCATCATCTTTCGACTGGCGACCAGCGTGGCGATCTGGTCCCGCAGCCGCCCGGCAAGCGCGCTGTCGAGCGAAGCCAGCGGCTCGTCGAGGATCAGGAAATCGGGGTCGATGGCAAAGGCCCTCGCCAGCGCGACGCGGCGGGCGAGGCCAAGCGACAGTTCACCAGGAAAATGGCCGCGGTGCGCGGTCAGCTCCAGCACCTCGAACAGCGCCGACAGTCTGCTGTCCTCGACATGCGGCGCGGCGAGCCGCACATTCTCCTCGACCGAGCGCCAGGGCAACAGCCGCGGCTCCTGAAATACCATGCCGAGCCGAACGTCAGCGGAGCGCGCGACCTTGCCCTGGTAGTTGCGGTCGAGGCCGGCAAGAATCCTGAGCAGGGTGCTCTTGCCGCAGCCCGAGGGGCCGAACACCACGCCGACTTCGCCGGCATTCAGCGTGAAGGTGATGCTACCGAGCACGTCGTGGCGCTTGCCGGCCGCGTTCTCGAAGCTCTTGCCCGTGATATTGACGTCAAGCTGCACGGAGCCGCCACCGCGATAGCCTGGTTTCAAACGGCTGCACCAGCAGGGTTTCGATGACCAGCACGACCGCCGCAAAGCTCAGCGAGTAGGCGAGCAGCAGCGGGATGTCGAAGAGCTGGAAGGCGACGCCGATCTCGAAGCCGACGCCGTTCGGCCGGCCCAGCAGCTCGGCGACCAGCACGATCTTCCAGACCAGCGAGAGCCCGGACCGCGCAGCGGCCGCGATGTAGGGCGCAAGCTGCGGCAGGATCACGTGCCGGTACAGGCGACCACGCGGAAACGCAAACGCCGTCGCCATCTCGTCCAGCGCCGGGTCGAGCGCGCGCGCCCCCTCGCGCAGCGTCACGACGGCGGTCGGTAGCTTGTTGATGGCGATCGCCGCGATGGCTGCAACCTCGGTGAGCCCGGCCCAGATATAGGCCAGCACGATGACGACGAGCGCCGGGAGGTTGAGCAACAGAATCAGCCAGGGATCGCCGAGCCGGTTGACCAGCCGGACCCGGCCCATCGCGTAGCCGATCGCCGAACCGAGCGCCATGGCCAGTGTGAATGCCAGCGCAACGCGCGCCAGCGTCGCGCCCAGATTGAGAAACAACGCCCCGGTCCTGGCCTCGGCGATCATCGCCGACAGCACCACTGGCGGCGTCGGCAATTTCGCCTCGCCGACCAGGAGCGAGGCAATCCACCAGGTCGTAATGAACAGTGCGAATGACAGGAGACGCAGCACCTCAGTCTCCGGGATTTGCTTGATAGAAGGTACCGGGGTCGAGTTCGGTCGCGTTCCCGACGAGCTCGCGGCCGCCGATCTGTGCCAGCACGCGGTAGAGCACGCGCGCATCGGCCTCTTCGTCGGCGACCGATCGGCGCGGAATGCCTTCGCGATAGCGGTCGCGATAGGCGTGCAGGGTGGCGGCATCGGTCGCGCCGGTCAGCGGTGCGATCGCATCCCATTCGGCGTCCGATGTCGCGAGGATCTCCTTTGCCGCGCGCGTCATGGCGATGAAGCGGGCGACCAAGTCGCGGTTGGCGTTGGCCCAGGCTTCGTCGAAGACGTAACCGATCATCGCAATCCGTCCCTTGGTGCCGAGTTTCTTGAGGACGTCTTCCATGCCGGCGAGGCGGCGAAAGCCCTTGGCCTCGAGCGCGGCACAGAAATTCCAGTAGTTGAGGACAGCGTCCATCTCGCCGCCGAGCGTCTTGGCCGCGAGCAGCGGTGGGGCGCCGTAGACGATGGTCGATTGCGACTTCAGGTCGATACCCTCCTGCTTTAACGCCGCCTGCAGCAGCAGCCAGTTCTTGTCGATCGCCCCGCCGGCGACGGCGAGCTTACGACCCCTGAGATCGGCGAGCGTCTTGATCGGGGACGACGCCGGGACCATCACGGCGCCGAGCGCGCTCGAATAAGGATAGAACTGCAGCTTGGCGCCGAGCGAGCGCTCGCGCGACACCCAAGGCCAGTCGGACACCATCACGTCGGCCGTGCCGGCACGCAGCGCGATCCTGCCGGCCTCGGGACTTGCGAGTTCGACGATGTCGATCGACAGGTTGGCCTTCTTGTCGAGACCGTGGGAGCGGATGACCGCCAGTTCCCAGGCCAGCGTCCCGGTCTTCTGCGCTGCAACGCGGATCGTCTCCGCGTCGCAGGGGGTGCCGACCTGCATGACGGCCAGAATGGCCGCGGCCAGCAGCATGCGAACAGAACTCTTCATTGCCTCGTGAGCCACTTCCTCGAATGTTTTCTTTTCTGTCGTCGACTCATAGCATAGCCTGCGGCAGGAGAAGAGGAAGCAGGACCATGGCACGAGCTGGCATGCTAGGACCGATTGTCGCCGTCTCGGCCATGCTCGCCGCGACGGGCATGAGCGCGCGGGCCGACGAGGTCAACGACTATCCGACCTCGGCGCGGGCCGAATATGTGTTCGGCTGCATGAAGGCCAACGGCGAGACCCGGCAGACGCTCGAGCAGTGTTCCTGCTCGGTGGACGTCGTTGCGTCGCTCATACCCTATGACCGCTATGTCACGGCCGAGACCGTATTGAGCATGTCGCAGGTGCGCGGCAATCTGGGAACGCAGTTCCGCTCGTCCGAGCAGGCGACGAACGCGCTCAACGACCTGCGGCGCGCGCAGGCGGAAGCCGAAGTCAGGTGCTTCTAACAGCCCCTCATGGCGAGGCGCGCGGGAACGCGCGTCTCTGGACGATGCTGCGCATCGCCAAGCGAACCATGAGGCCTTGTTCTTGGCCTACATCGAGACGTCCGCGTCTCGCGGGCCCTCAGGATGAGGGTATGTCATGTGATGCAGTGAACCTTGCGTCCGTGCCCGCTACGGGCGTCAGGTCCCGGAAGCGTCGGCATTCCATTCGTGCTGGAAGACATGCCCGTCGGTATCCTTGGCCTCGGCGCGGAAGTGCTTCGCCCCGTTCGAAACATAGGTGAAGCGGATATTGGGGTCCTCGGAGATCGAGATTCCTCCCTCCATCGCCAGCACCGGGCTGTCATCCTGCCAAAGGTGCAGTTCGTTGATGAAGAAGGCCGGGATGTAGAGGTGCGTGATCTGATCCATCTGAAGACCGGAATTGTTGGGATGGCCGATCATGATCTGGGCTTCGCGGATATTGCTCGCCGGCCCCTGTTCCGGCCTTGCGAATTGCCGGTAGCGCATCTGACCGAGCCGGTTCTTCGCTTCTTCGGCGTTCTTGACCGCCGGCGCCGAGCAGCCGCCGGACGCCTTCACATAGGTCTTGGTTACGTAGAGCTTGCCGTCGCTGAGCTCGGCGACGGCGTGCACATTGGTATAGTTGTTGACGCGGACCCGGGTGGAGATCTCGGTGACGTTGGCGTCCGGAGCCAGCGTGAACTTCGCTGCCATCGGCGCGGGGTTCTGGTCGATCACGAGCGTGATCGTCTTGATGCGGCGGTTGTCACCGGGCGACAGCTTGGTGCGCAGCGTCACCGGGACGATCGCGGCGTCTTCCGCCCGCGCCGGCATCTCGATGCCGATGACGTCGCTGCCATCGTTCATCGGACGGTTGTTGAAGATGTCCTGGACGAGCCCCGGCCAGGGATCGTAGGCATCCGTGCTTGCCGCGGGCGCGACGGGTACAGCCAGCGCGACCGACACAAGGCTGGCGAGGCAGAGCAGGCGGATGCGATGTCGAAGCATGGTCGCTGATCCCATGTGGCCGCGTCACTATAGGGCACCGCGACGGCTATTCCCATTCCATTTCCGAAAATGCTGCAGTTGCGTTGCGCGCGTTGTAATCGTCGAACAGCTGCCAGCGGGTTCGTTCGGACGCTGCGGCATGTTCGGCCGCCTCCGTGATCGGCTTGCCGCTCGCGATCAGCGCGCGAACGTCCACGGCCAGCGTGCCGAGATAACGCTGTTCGTCCGCGAGCGCCGCAGGCCATTCGCTCACGGCTCCGTGACCGGGAACCACGCGCTGCGCGGGGATGGCGGCAAGGTCATCGAGCGCACGCAGCCAGCCCTTCAGGCTGCCGTCGACCACCGGAATATGGGTCAGGAACACCAGATCGCCGGCGAACAGGGTTCTGGTCCGCTCATCAAGCACCGTAAGGTCGTTGTCACTGTGCGCGGCCGGCCATGCCTCGAGGGTGAGGATCCGGCCGCCGAGGTCGAGCTTGAGCGTGTCCTTGACCAGAACGGTCGGTGGAATGATGCGGACATCGTCGATCAGCGTGTCGCCCATCGTCCGGCGGAAGCCGTCGAGATAGAATTGCCCGCGCGTGGCCAGCGCGCGCGGCAGGTTCGTGTGGCCGACGAAGCTCGTGCCCTCGTTCACGAAGGCGGCGTTACCGAAGCTGTGGTCCGGGTGGGCGTGTGTGTTGATGACATAGCGGATCGGCTTGTCGGTATGGCTGCGGACCGCGGCCAGCAACTGGCGCCCCTCGTGGACACTGCCGCCGGTGTCAATCACGGCGACGGCGCTGTCGCCGACGACAAACCCGACATTGGCGATGGCACCTTCGTTCTCATGCGTCATCAGCGCGACGACCCCGACATGCACGAATATTCCCGGGGCGACTTCGCTTACAGGCAATTCCGGTTCCTGCGCCCGCGCTATGGTCGGCGCGCCGAGCATCAGGAGCAGCACCATCACTGAAACGCCATGTGTCATGTTCCCGCCTTAGTTTCGCCGGGGCGCGCGGTCGATCGCTTGAGCTCCCGGTTTGCATTGCAACAAGCAACGCGGCGCCGTCGCGAAGATTATTCCTGTTGCATGCCACGGTGCGCGGGGCAATCTATGGATGGCGACCCATCCGATCGAGAGGAGACTATGTGATGAGAATTGTCGGATGTCGTCTTGTATTGTTCGCGCTTGTCGGCATTATCGCCTGCTTCATCGGACGCGACATGGCGCGCGCCCAGGTCAACGAGCAGGGTGAACTCTCCATCGAACTCGTCGATCCCAAGGTCCTGCGCATCTGCGCCGATCCACGCAACCTGCCGTTCTCGAACGACAAGGGCGAGGGGTTCGAGAACAAGATCGGCGAGCTGTTCGCGGAGAAGCTGCAGAAGAAGCTCGACTACATGTATTTTCCGCAGGCGACAGGCTTCGTGCGGGTGACGCTCGGATCGCATCGTTGCGATGTGATCATGGGATTCCCGCAGGGCGACGACCTCGCGCAGGGAACCAATCCCTATTACCGCACGGCTTACGCCCTGGTCACCAAGCCGGGCGGCGGGCTCGATAACGTCTCAACACTGGAAGATGAGCGGCTGAAGGGCAAGCATATCGGCATCATTGCGGGTACGCCGCCCGCGACAAATATGGCCATCGCCGGCCTGATGGGGAATGCGAAGCCTTACCCGCTGATGATCGATACGCGCTTTGATTCATCCGTGCAGGACATGATGAACGATCTCGCCAAGGGTGAGATCGACGCCGGCATCCTGTGGGGGCCGATGGCAGGCTTCTATGCCAAGAAGGTCAACCCGCCGCTGCATGTCACGCCGCTGGTCAAGGAGACCACGGGGCCGAAGCTCGTGTATCGCATCGGCATGGGGGTGCGGGCGGCCGATCAGAACTGGAAGCGGCAACTCAATCGCCTGATCAAGGAGAACCAGCCGGCGATCAACAAGATCCTGCTCGACTACGGCGTGCCGCTCCTCGACGAGAATGACCAGCTCATCGGCCTGGAGACCGTGAACAAGTCGCCATGATCGGATTGTCTGCGGCCGTCCTTGCCGCGATGCTCCTCGCGGCGGCGCCTGCTTTCGCGCAGGACATCCTGGCGCCTGCAGAACCCGAGGGTTATCGCACTGAGGATTACCGCACCCCGGTGCCTGCGACGCTGGCGGGCGCACGCGTGCTCACCACGGAGGAAGCGGAGGCCATCTGGCGCGAGAAGTCCGGCGCCTTCATCGACGTGCTGCCGCGCGCGCCAAAGCCGGCCAACCTGCCTGTCGGCACGGTGTGGCGTGACAGGCCGCGCCTCGATATTCCCGGCAGCATCTGGTTGCCCGATACCGGCTACGGCATGCTCGCCGCATCGACGGAGGATTATCTGAAGCGCGGGCTGGTCCATGCCTCCGGAGGCAACACCGCAACCTTGCTCGTGATCTACTGCCAGGAGAATTGCTGGATGTCCTGGAACGCGGCCAAGCGCGTGCTGTCCTACGGCTATCGCAACGTCGCGTGGTATCCGGATGGAACCGACGGTTGGGAGCGGGCTCTTCTGCCGCTTGTACCCGCCGAGCCCGAACCGCGGGCCGGCGAGGAGAAATGATCCCTGCGGTTCGCGCGCCGGTCCGTGAGCCGCTACGGCTTCTGTTTCTCGAGCTTTTCGATCGTCTTGCTGCTGTTGTTTTCGGTGGTCGAGAAGCTGACCTTATCGCCGGCATGGAAGGCTTCGAGCGACTGTCCCTTTGGCACCTTGTATTCCTGCGGCGTGCCGCCGGCTGCCCCGACCGTGCCAGACTGTATCGGCTGGATGGCGATGGTTCCGGCCAATCGGTCAATCTTGGTGATCAGCCCCGACATGGATTGCTGGGCCAAAGCCGCTGACGTGACCAAGCTTGCGGCGGCAAGGCTGGTCATGGCGATCTTAGCTGCTCTCATCGATGTCTCCCAATTTCAGAGATAGTTGGACACAACGGAGAGGTGGACGGGTTGGTTCCGCACTTTGTCGTGGACGTTTGCTCAGCATATCCGAGGTGTCTCGCCGCAGACGTCAGTCCAGTTCCTGCTGGATCGCGCGGCTGAGCGCAAAAAGGCGCTGATCGATGGTGGTCGGCACCTCGCAGACATATTTCACCACGTGCCGGCGATCTTCGAAGATCCGCGTCTCCCAGGTCAGCTGATTGCCGAGCTCACCGACCTTGGCCTCGTCCGGCGGCGTGGCGTCCTGCAGCGCCTGCAGCGCAAGCGTATCGGTGCGGATCTTCTCCGCCGCCTGGCGCTGCTTGCGCATGACGCGCTCCAGTCCGCTCATGACGGATGCGCGCTGCGCATTGAGCGTATCGAACAGGCCGGCAAACAGCAGCTTTCCGGCATTGGCTTTGTCTACCGCCGAAGCCGACAGGAAACTGGTGATCTCCTTCTCCGCCTCATCGAGCGGGACACGGCGCGCCGAAAGCTTCGCCACCAGTGCGCTGACTTTCGGATCGTCCTTCCATTTGCTTTCCGCGTCATCGAGCGGCGGCCCGGCCCAGACGGCGGCGACCGAGATTTCGGGCACCTTGGCCTGGGCGCACGGCCAGTCCGGATAGCGCGGGTCCACGGCCAGCGCCGCCTGGTTCCACAGCGTGACGGTGAACAGCGCGCCGAGCGCGATCCGCCAGATTGTGATCCGCCACATTTCGATGTGCCATTTCATGCCTCGCCTCCGCCAGGCCCGCGGCGTACCAGGCCGCGCGATGGATCGTATGCAACGATGGCGCCGATCATGAAGACCACGGTGCAGCCTCCAACCACTGCGAGCGAGACCCAGTTCATCTTGCCGTACAATGCAAACCGTATCAGCTCCACCGCATGGGTGAAGGGATTGCACTGGCAAACGTAATACAGCATCGGACTGCCTTCCTGCACGCGCCAGAGCGGGTAGAGGGCCGATGATGCAAAGAACATCGGGAAGATCACAAAGTTCATCACACCGGCGAAATTCTCCAGCTGCTTGATGACGGACGAGATCAGCATGCCCAGCGCGCCGAGCATCAGACCGGACAGCACCAGCGCCGGAAGCACCGTGAAATAGCCGATCGTCGGCGGCGCGATGTCCCAGAACCACGCGATCAGCAGGAACGTGTAGACCTGGAGCAGGGAAACGGCCGTGCCGGCCAGCAGCTTGCAGAACAAGAGGTAGCCGCGCGGCAGTGGGCTCACGAGCAGTGTCCGCATGTTGCCCATCTCGCGGTCATAGACCATCGACAGCGAGGATTGCATGCCGTTGAAGAGCTGGATCATCGCCATCAGGCCGGGCGCGATATAGACCTCGTAGAGGATGTAGGTCTCGTAGGGCGGGATGATCGAGATGCCGAGCACCTGGCGGAAGCCGGCGGCGAAGATGAACAGCCACACCAGCGGCCGGACCAGCGCCGAGACGAAGCGCTCGCGCTGATGCAGGAAGCGCAGCGCCTCGCGCCACACGATGCCGTTGAGGCAGACGATGTACTCCGACAGCGAGAAGCCGCTTCGTGCGGGTGTAACCGTCGTACTGCTCATGATGGCGGCCTCCCGGTGAGCGTCTGCGTGCCGGTCAGGCGCATGAACGCGGTGTTGACGTCCTGGGCCCCGGCATCGGCGATCACGCGCGACACCTGGCCGTGCGCCAGCATCTTGCCCTGATGCAGCACGACCAGATCGTCGCTCGGCATGATCTCGTCGAACAGATGCGTCGCCCACAGCACGCCGATGCCCTGCTCGGTGACGAGTTGCCGGACGTGATCGAGAATGTCGGCGCGCGCCTTGACGTCGAGCCCGACGGTCGCCTCGTCGAGCAGCAACAGCCGCGGCCGGTGCAGCAGCGCGCGGGCGATCTCGAGTCGCCGCATCTGGCCACCGGAGAGGTTGCGCACCTTGCTGCCGGCGCGATCGGCGAGACCGATGCGGCCCAGCACCTCGGCACTGCGCAGGCGCGCCTCGCGCCGCGAAATGCCGTGGAGCGCGGCGTGATAGAGCAGGTTCTGCGTCAGCGAGAGGTCGAGGTCGAGCGTTCGCGGCTGGAACACCACGCCCAGCAGCCGCAGCGCTTCGCCGGGCGCCCGGCTGATGTCGTGGCCGAAGATGCTGATCCGGCCACTCTGGATGCCGAACAGCCGCGTCACCAGCGAGAACAGCGTGCTTTTTCCCGCGCCGTTGAGCCCGAGCAGGGCCGTGAAGCTGGCCGGCGCCACGGTGAAGTTGACGTCGATCAGGGCGCGGCGCGAACCATAGCTGTGGCTGATATTGTCGATCGACAGCGCGGGTTGCACCGCTGCGCCGGGTCCGGGAGCCGGGTCCGGCAAAGGCTGACTTGCGATGTGCGCGTCCGTTGCTGTCATGGCTTCCCGATCGTCACTCCCCAGGGCAACTCGCCGACCTGGATGGTCTTGATCACCTTCTGCGAGGCGACATCGATCACCGAGACGTCGTTCGAGACGCCGTTGGTGACCATCAGGTACTTTTCGTCCGGGGTGAAGTCCATGTGCCAAACCCGCTGGCCGACCAGCAGATATTTGAGCACCTTGTGCGTGGTGGCGTCGACCACCGCGACGCGGTTGGCCGGGCCGAGCGCGACAAACGCGGTCTTGCCGTCCTTGGTCATGCCGATGCCGACAGGCTGGATCGCCTCGCTGCGCAGGCCCGGAATGGCGAAGGTGATGTTGCCGGTCACCTCGTGCTTGGCGGGATCGATGATCGACACCGTGCCGCCGATCTCGGAGGAGACCCACAGTTCGGAACCGTCCTGCTTGAAGACGGCGAAGCGCGGTCGCGAGTCGACCAGCACGTTGGCCACCACCTGGCGCGTCGTCGTGTCGATGAAATGCGCCATGCTGGTGGTTTCGGACGTGTTGATCAGGATCTTGCCGTCGGGACTGACGGCCATGCCTTCGGGTTCGACGCCGACCTGGATGTCGCCGAGCCGGGCACGTTTCTCGAGATCGATCACCGTGACCGTGTTGTCGTTTTCGTTGGCGACATACATGATCTTGCCGGTGGCGTCCTGGGTGAACAGTTCGGGGTCGGGACCGGAGGGGAGGGTGTCGACGATCTGCCGGGTCTTGGTATCGATCACCTGGATCGTGTCGTCGTCTCCCACCGCGACCCACACGAACTTGCCGTCGTGCGAGAACTCGATACCGCGCGGCCGCTGGCCGACCTTGATCGTGTTGGTGACGGTCCATTTGTCGGTGTCGATCACCGTAACCGTGTTGCCCTTCTCGTTAGAGACGTAGGCGACGTATGCGGACGCCGGTGCGGCGGCGACGAGCCAGGCGAGCATCCCGGTGAACAAACAGCGGCGCCACATGCGTTAAATCTCCCTCACTGCAGCTTGCACTTCGTCTCGGGCCGGTCAACACCGAGCGTGTCGAGTTCGGAGAACTGGTGCAGGAAGCCCTCCTGCGGCGACACCGAGACGACCATGCGTCCGTCGGCTAGCAGGATCGGCTGACGGAGCTGCAGATTCCAGTCCCGCAAGGTCAGCCGCGTGCCCTTGAAGGCGGCGACCGAGAAGTTCGGTCCCTTCAGGAAGGCGATGACCTTCTTCGGGTCACCGGAATTGGTGCGGGCCGTTGCCTCTCCGATCATGCGGGCCGCGGTCCAGGCCTGCATGTCGAGCGCAGTCATGTGCCGCATGTTCAACTTCATGAAGCGGTTTTGAATCTGGACGGCGCCCCATTGGTCATGTGCAGCGTCCCAGCTGGTCGGCACCAGGCCGGCCGAACCGGCCACGGGCCGCGGGTCCCAGGTCCTATAGGGCAGATAGTCGGCGAACACCTCGCTCTCGTCGGCCGCGACAAGAACGTCGTAGGCCGGTGCCTGCTGCGTGAACACCGGCATCTGGCGCTGGATCAGCGTCACGCCGCTGTCCGTGCGGCGGGCGCCGCCGGTGTCCTCGAAGGTCCGCTCCTGGACGATCTTGGCGCCGAAGCGCGTGGCCGCCCGGCGCAGCGCGTCGGCGTAAAGCTTGTCCGGCTCATGCGAGCCGACCACCAGCAGCCAGCGCTTCCACTGCTTCCACACCAGATACTGGCCAAGCGCATCCGCGAGCATCGAGCGCGTCGGCGCGACATGGACGACGTTGGCGCGGCAGTCCTGCTCGCGCAGCCGATCGTCGGTTGCACCCGCATTCAAGAGCAGCGTGCCGCGATCGCGCAGGGCGTCAGCGACCTTGAGCAGCGCATCGGCAGACAGGTCGGTGATGATATAATCGTCGCGTCCGGCGAGATCGGTTGCCGCCTTGGCGATGTCGTCACCGTCCTTGACGCGCACCACATCGAGGACGAAGTGCTGGTTGAGGAATTTGCCTGTCGTATTGTTGTCGTCGATCGCAAGCTGCGCGCCCGCGATGCCGTTGTTGTCGGCGGGTTGCTCGGCGAGCGACAGCGTTTCCTTGACGCCGGCATGGCCGAGATAGCCGATATGGATCTCGACCGGATCCGCCGCCAGCGCCTGGCTTGTCGCCAGGCCGAGCGCGAGCGCGGCGATCAGCCATCGGAACATTATTCCTCCCGTCACGTCTTCTCGTTGTCGGAGCATGAAGACCGGCTTGCACTCTTCCGGATCATGCCTTGGCTTGCAAGATGACCAAATTGTCCTAGCTTGCAACCCCGCCTTTTGGCGTTGCGAGATTACAAATTTGGCTGGTTCACAATCATGAGATCGACGTTCATTGTCATCGTTGCAACGCTGGTGATGTCGGCGGCACATGCCGAACCGCCCAAGCTCGCGGTGTTCGATTTCGAAATGATCGATACCAGTCTGCAGGGCGAGGTGAGCGGGCCGCGGGCCGATGAGCAGGCCCGGCTCGGCCGGGTCGGCGATCAGGTGCGCAAGGAGCTGGCCGAGTCCGGCAAGTTCCGGGTTGTCGATATTGCGCCGGTCAATGCTGCGGCGCACGGCAGCCATCTCCAGGCCTGCGGCGGATGCGACGTGACATTGGCTGACAAACTCGGCGCCGATCTCGCGATCACCGGCGTGGTACAGAAGGTCTCCAATCTCATCCTCAACATCAATCTCTATCTGCGCGACGTCCATAGCGGGAAGCTGCTTGCGGCTGCCAGCGTCGACATGCGCGGCAACACCGACGAGTCCTGGCAGCGCGCCACCGACTATCTCGTGCGCAACCGCCTGCTCGCGCCGAATTACGGCGCGCCGCAGTCGCGCTAGAGTTTAGCGAAAGTTCAAGCCTTCAGGCGGGCCGCATGCCAGCGCAGGTGATCCGCCATGAACGTTGAAATGAAGTAGTAGCTGTGGTCGTAGCCCGGCTGGCGCCGCAGGGTGAGGGGAATGTTGGCCTTCTCGCATGCAGTCTTCAGCAGTTCGGGGCGGAGCTGCTCGGTGAGAAACTGATCAGCATCACCATAGTCGACGAGCAGGTCGGAGAAGCGGGCGCCGTCCTCGATCAGCGCGACGGCGTCGTGCTTCCGCCACGCAGCCTTGTTGCTGCCGAGATAGCCACCGAGCGCCTTGTTGCCCCATGGCACCTGCGAGGGCGCCACGATCGGCGCAAACGCGCTCGCCGCGCGATAGCGGTCGGGGTGGCGCAGCGCCACGGTCAATGCCCCGTGACCACCCATGGAGTGGCCGAGGATCGATTGCCGTGCCGTATCGACAGGGAATTGCTCGGCGATCAGGTCAGGCAACTCCTCGGTGACATAGCTCCACATCCGATAATTGCGGGCAAACGGCGCTTCGGTCGCATCGACATAGAAGCCCGCCCCAAGCCCGAAATCATATGAATTGGCGGGATCGCCGGGCACGCCTTCGCCGCGCGGGCTGGTGTCGGGCGCGACGAAGATCAGGCCGAGCTCGGCGCATCCCTGCCGGAACTCGCCCTTCTCCGTGACGTTGGCGTGGGTGCAGGTCAGTCCCGACAGATAGGTGACCACCGGCAGCTTGGCACCTGCCGAATGGGCCGGGACAAAGACCGAGAAGGTCATATCGGTCTTGGTCTCGCGGCTCGGATGCCGATACACGCCCTGGACGCCGCCATGGGATTTGTTCTGGGAAACCATCTGCATTGTCATGTTCCTTGACGGCGGAGCGTAGCGTCAGGCGACGCCGCTTTCGATCGCCAATCGCACCAGCTCCGCCGAGGTGCGCACGCCGAGCTTTTGGCGCATGATCGATGACGTGTTGGCGACCGTCTTGTACGAGGAATGAACCAGCCAGGCGATCTCCGACAGGCTCTTGCCCGAGGAGAGCAGGCGCAGGATTTCCATCTCGCGCGATGTCAGCTTCGACAGCGGGTTCTGCGCGAAGGCCGGCCGCGCGAAGGCGACGCTGCGCGCGATCGCGGGCGGCAGATAGACGCCGCCATTGCCGACCTCGCGCACGGCTTCCAGGAGATCATTGGGATCGCCGGTCTTGGAGACGTAGCCCTTGGCGCCGATATCGATGGCGCGGGCGGCAAACACCGCATCATCGTTCATGCTGAACATGATGATGCGGGCTCCCGCCTCGCGCGCCAGGATGCGGCGCGCCAGCTCGAAACCCGAGACCGTCGGCAGGTTGATGTCGATCACGCAGATATCCGGCTTTTCGGCGACAAAGGCCCGCTCGCCGCTCTCGGCGTCCGGCGCTTCCAGCAGCACGACATCGGGATCGTCGGCGAACACGGTGCGGCAACCCGACGCGACGATGGGATGGTCATCAACGATCAGAATGCGCATGGTGTTTCCCGTCGGCCCGCTTCGATCCGTTCATCATCGCATCAGCTTGCACGACGTGCAGGCGAACACCGGTTCCAATCCGGTTGTACACCTCGTGCGGGATTGCAGTAGGGTGGGATTAGATAGCCGGGCAAGTTTGGCTGTCAACGATCCTCTGGGAGGAGGACTTCGCGGTCAGGGGCAACGCAATGTGGCGAAAACTATCCTTGCGCGCACGGATCAACCTGCTGCTGGCGCTGATCCTGTTGATCGGACTGGGCGTCAATATTGCGCGGCTCGTGCTGGACGCGGGACCTCGGGTGCAGGCCGAGGACCAGAGCACGATCCGGCTGGCGCGCGAGTTCGTCGAGACGATCGTTGCGGGCCTCAAGGGGACGCCGGATCCCGATGCGCGGCTCGATCAGATCGTCCAGGACCTGAGCCGGCTGCGCCATGTCAGCATCACGCGGCAGGATGACGCGACGGCCAAAGCGTCCGAGCCCGCGGAGCAAACCGGCAATCCGCGCACTCCGCCGGCATGGTTCGTCGCCCTGGTCCATCCCGAGCAGACCTCGGTGCGGGTGCCGATTTCGATTCACGACGAGCTGCAATCGCTGCTCATCACCTCGCACCCCGACGACGAAATGGCCGAGATCTGGGACGGCATTGTCAGCCAGGTCGAGGTCGGCTCTGCAATCGCGGTCGCGCTCTTTCTGGTGACCATGCTGGTGGTCGGCCGCGCACTTGCGCCGCTGGAAGGGTTGTCAAAAGCCATGACCAGCATTGAGGCAGGGTTCTACGACGTGCGCGTCGAGCCGGGGGGATCGCCCGAACTGGCCGCGATCTGTTCCAAATTGAACCATCTGGCGGCGACATTGGGCGAGGCCGTGGACGGCAAGCGGCAGCTCGCCGAGCGCGCGGTGTCGTTGCAGGATTCCGAGCGCAAGGAGATCGCACGCGAGCTGC
The DNA here is from genome assembly GCF_029910015.1 of Bradyrhizobium sp. ISRA436. Taxonomy (NCBI): domain Bacteria; kingdom Pseudomonadati; phylum Pseudomonadota; class Alphaproteobacteria; order Hyphomicrobiales; family Nitrobacteraceae; genus Bradyrhizobium; species Bradyrhizobium sp. ISRA436. The sequence continues at coordinate 5,389,259 of NZ_CP094519.1, read as the reverse complement.
ACGACGAGTTCGGGCCCTATCTGTTTGCGCTGCGCGCGCACGCCGGCGCCCTGATGCGCATGGCGGAGGTCGACAAGCCGGATCCGGCGGCGCTGCGCAAGCACGGCAATGCCATCCTCGAACAGGTCAATGCGCTTCAGCAATTCACGCGTCGTATCCTCGAACGGTTGCGGCCCGCCGGTCTCGCCGAACTCGGGCTTCGCGAGGCTCTCGGTGCATTGGTGCGGTTGTGGAGCGAGACGCATCCCGAGGTGGAGATCGAGAGCAGCGTTTCGAGCGCGCTCGGCGACACCGGCGAGACGGCCGATCTGACGATCTATCGCATCGTGCAGGAGGCGCTCACCAATGTTTTCCGGCACGCCGGCGCGACCGCGGTCAGCATCACGATCGAACCGGCGGAGCGGCAGACCGGCGTGCGCGACAGCCGGGGATGCGCGCTGGTGAGGGTGAGCGACAACGGCCGCGGTCTCCGACCGGACTACAGGCTTGGGCGAGGTCTGACCGGCATGCGCGAACGGATCCTCGCATTGGGCGGGACGCTCAACGTCGACTCCGGCGATGATGGCGTGACGGTCGAGGCTCTCGTTCCCAAAGCCATGCAGGCTTGAAGGCCGTACCAGCTTGGGGAGCTATCGCTCGCCTTCTCTTCGGGAATTATTCCCGAATCTTTCGGGAACAGATTTCGGTGGCGTGGCGTGCAACCTGCTCACTAGTATCGCGGCACGAACCGGCGGGGACAAGCAAGGCCGGCCGTCGATGGGTGGGAAGATGGGCGGCGTGCGATTTGTGATGGTCGCATCAATCGCGACTGGCATTGTCGTTGGCAAAGACGCTGCCTTTGCTCAAGGCGGGTCCGAGCACGTTCAAACGCTGCCGCCCGTTGAGGTCACGGCGCCGAGCGAGGGCGTCAAGCGCAGTCGCTCGCGGGAGGGCCCGCGCATCGTTCGTCCCCGGCCGAGAGTTGTGATACCGACCGCGCCTGCAGCCACAGCGTCGTCCGCCTCCGAAATCGATGCCGACAAGGTTTCTGCCAGCGTCAACGTCGTCGACAGCAAGCAGATCGAACGGACCGGCTCGCCCAATGTCACGGACGCGCTGTTGCATAACGTGCCGTCCGTCAACCTCAACGAGGTCTCCGGCAATCCATTCCAGCCGAACCTGGAGTTCCGCGGTTTCGTCGCCTCGCCGTTGTCGGGCACGCCCCAAGGACTCGCGGTCTACCAGAACGGGGTTCGCATCAACGAAGCCTTCGGCGACACCGTCAACTGGGATTTGATCCCGACCGCGGCGATCAGGTCAGCCACCATTGTGACCAACAATCCGGCCTTCGGCCTGAATGCGCTGGGCGGCGCGGTCGACCTCCAGATGAAGGATGGCTTCAGCTATCACGGCACCGAGCTCAACGTGATGGGCGGCTCGTTCGGCCGCATCCAGGGCTCCGCGCAGTGGGGCAAGCAGACCGACAACAACTATGCCGTCTACGGCGCCCTCGAGGGCGTGCACGACGACGGCTTCCGCAACTTCTCGCAGTCCGACGTCCGGCGCTTCTACGGCGACGTCGCCTACAGGAACGACGTCAACGAATTCCATCTCAGCATGGGCGTTGCCGACAACAAGTTCGGCGCCACAGTCACCGTGCCGGCCGAATTGCTGCAGCAATATTGGGGCGCGACCTACACGACGCCGCAAACCACTGCGAATCGCGTCGGCTACCTGAACCTCACCGGCAAGGTCGAGGCCGCCCCGACCTGGACGATCGAGGGCGCCGCACATCTGCGCTTCTTTGGCCAGAAGACCGTGGACGGAAATCCGACCGGCGTGCAGCCCTGCGACGATCCGACACTGCTGTGCTTCGGCGACGGTGCAACGCCGGCCAACGACGTGAACGGCGTCCAGCTCAGCAATCCGTTCCCGTCAAGCGCATTCCTTGGCGAGATCGATCGAACGTCGACACGGTCGACCACCGCCGGCTTCTCGTTGCAGGCGACCAACGACGACAAGCTGTTCGGGCACGACAACCGCTTCACCATCGGCGGCAGCTACGACACCAGTGTCACCTGGTTCAACGCCAGCGCCGAGCTCGCCACCATCGGTACGGATTATGTTCTGTCAGGCAGCGGCATCTATCTCGGGCAATCCGGCAATCCCACGGTCGGTGAGATCGGCCCGGTGTCGCTGCGAACCACCAACCAGTACACCGGCATCTACGCGCTCGACACCTTCGACGTCACCAACAGGTTCTCGATCACCGGCGGCGGCCGGTTCAACGCGGCCCATATCTCGCTCGAGGACCAGCTCGGCACCGCGCTGAACGGCACCCACGAATATGACCGCTTCAATCCCATCATCGGCGGCACCTTCAAGATCACGCCGGAGCTGACGGCCTATGCCGGCTATTCGGAGGCCAATCGCGCCCCGACGCCGCTGGAGCTGGGCTGCGCCGATCCGAGCAATCCCTGCACCATTGCGGCCTTCCTGGTGTCGGACCCGGACCTCAAGCAAGTGGTGTCGCACACGGTCGAAGCGGGGTTGCGTGGCACCAAGGACCTCAACATCGGCACACTGAGCTGGAAGCTCGGAGGCTTCCGCGCCAAGAACACTGACGATATCCTCGCCATTCCGAGCCCGCTTCTACCGGGCCACGGCTACTACCAGAATGTCGGTTCGACGCGCCGGCAGGGCATCGAGGCCGAGGTCAACCTGAAATCGTCAGCGTTCCAGGTCTATGCGAGCTACTCCTTCATCGACGCCCGCTTCCTGGACTCGCTGCAAGTCGGCTCGAACAGCCCGTTTGCGGACGCCAACGGCAACGTCCAGATCTTGCCGGGTAACCAGATTCCCGCCGTGCCCCGCCATCGCGTCAAGGCCGGCTTCGATTACGCCGTGACCGACGCGTTCAAGATCGGTGGCGATGCCCTCTGGGTCAGCAGTCAGTATTTCGTCGGCGACGAATCCAACCAGGCGCCGAAGCTGCCGTCCTATGCTGTCTTCAACGCGCACGCCTCGTACCAGATCAACAAGACATTCCAGCTCTTCGGCCGCATCGACAACATCTTCGACAAGCGCTACGCGACCTATGGCACTTTCTTCGAAACGGATACACTGCCGAACTTCGCCAATGGCGGCGCGCCCTTCACCGATCCGCGTTCGCTCAGCCCAGCGCGGCCACGCGCCTTCTATGCAGGCCTTAAGGCAACGTTCTAGGGTCTGTACCTAATTAGCGATTTCTGATTCCCTCGCGTTGGATTGATTCGGCACGGGGGAGTTAGGTGCGCAAGGGGCTGTTCTGGCTGAACGACAAGCAGTGGGCTCAGATTAAGCCGCATCTGCCAACGAACCAGACTGGCCCGGCGCGCGATGACGATCGACGCATTATCAGCGGTATCATTCACATGCTTCAGTGCGGCGCACGCTGGCGCGATTGTCCGCCCGACTATGGTCCTTACACGACGATCTACAATCGCTTTAATCGCTGGGCCAAGCGCGGACATTGGCAGGCGATCTTTGAAGCGCTCGCCCGCTGCGGAAAGGATGGCGTGACTTTGTCCATCGATTCCACCTCGATCAAAGCGCATCGCTCGGCGAGCGGCGGAAAAGGGGGGAGCATGAACAGGCGATCGGCTCCTCGCGCGGCGGGCGGACCACGAAAATCCACGCGCTGAGCGACCCTGATTGCAGACCTTGCGCATTTCATCTCACTCCAGGCCAGGACGCAGATATTGCCGCCGCGCCGGCCCTTTTGGAACTCGCGCCACCCATGTCTGCCCTCATCGGCGACAAAGGATACGACGGCGACGGCTTTCGCGCCGAAATCGTCGATCGTGGTGCCAAGCCCGTCATTCCAAACAAATCCAACAGGGTCATCCTCCACAGCTTCAACAAACGCGCCTATAAGGGACGCAACGTCATCGAGCGCTGTTTCTGCCGCCTCAAGGACTTCAGGCGTGTCGCAACTCGCTACGACAAACTTGCCAGAAACTTCTTGGCTGCCGTGCACCTCGCCGCCATCGTCGCCTATTGGATCAATTGAGTCTGAACCCTAGCACTACTTTGGCAGAATGTGTTTGCGCGACTGCTTTTCAAGGATTTGCTTTCGGCAATATGGGCACTGCTGAGACGGCGGCCGAAGGATGAGATCGACGATGGCGTGACGTACGGCGGGCATGGTTGGTTGAGGCGGAGGCCCGTTGATTCTTTTTTTTCCGCCCCGCGTGTGCGAGGCGACGATGTTGCAGGAAGGCGTAGGCAATCATGGTCATCAGGGCGTGGCGATGAAGACCTTGCCATGATCGCCCTTCGAAGTGATCCAGTCCAAGCTCCTCCTTCAACTGCTGATGCGCCTGCTCACAAATCCACCGTGCCTTGATGGTTGCGGCCAGCGTGCGCAGATCCGTCGCCGCCGGGAGATTGGCGAGATAGTATTTCTTCTCCCCGGAGGCGCGTTGCTCGCCAATGAGCCAGGCCTCGTCGCCTGGGAGATGCTGCTGACCCTTGTCCCAAATCCGCTGCGGAGGGCCGTCGGCGGTGCGGACACGGACAGCAGCAAATCGGGCTGTCAGACGACCTTTCGTTCCGCTGCGCCAACTCACGGTTTTCCATTTGGCGCTGGCCAGCATTTGTTCTGCCGCAATCGATAAGACATCTGGTACGTGGTGCTTTCGTGGCTTCCCGCGGACTTTGGTAATCGGCCAAATGAGCTGTACATCAACCGGATACACCTTGAGATGCCGAGGGATGCCGACGGCCCAGGCCAGGCCGCGTTCTGTTAGCCCCTGTCGAAACGGTGCGCTAAGCCCGTATCCTGCATCCGCCAGCACGCATCCAAAGCGCACGTTGGCTGCCATCGCTCGGTCAACCTCGGCCAAAGCAATTTCCGGCTTGGATCGTGCCGTTCGGTGTTCGATCGGCACGCGAGCACGCTTCAAACGAGACACATTGCTCGTCCAGCTTTCGGGCAAAAAGAGACGCAGCGCGACCATTACTGGCACTTCGCCGCGCGCAAGGGTCAGCGACACCAGCGTTTGGCAATTTGCCGTTTTGCCAAGAGAGGACGCATATTGAGGCGCGACGCCAACCGAGCGTTCGCCCTTCTTCGGCATTGCGGTGTCGTCAATAACGAGCACCGCGTCCTTGCCGCCGACAAGCCGGTCGGCCTGATTTAACAGTTCAGATTCCAGCGGAGTCGCGTCCCAGACACCGTCGGCAATGAAATGGTGCAACTGATCGTAGTTGCCCGCGGCAAGGCGCTCCGCCATCGGCTGAACGCTTTTGCGGTCGCCGGGACCGATCAATCCCGCAACGTACAATGGACACATCCGCCGCCGGGTCCTATGACCCAACCGATCCAGGAACGGCTTCAGCCAGCGTTCGAGTTCGTCTTCCCACTCCGCCATGGTCAGCCCTCCGAGAGCCGACCACCCATGAATCATTGAAAAATCGATTCGGGAATCCTAAAAAACGCAGTAAAAGCGATAATCTGCCAAAGTAGTGCTAGGATTGTCGCGCCCAGTGGGTGACACTCACCCTCGCCGGCGGTGGGCGAGAGCGCATAGGCCGCGATCGCGACGGCGAGCGCCTTGGCGTGCCCGGGCACACGCGGATCGCGTGATGCCAGATAGAGCGCGTAGCTATCCCGTTTGAGGTTGCGCGCTCAGGCTTTGATGCTGGGAAGCATGAAGGACGTATGCCCGTCGGCGTGCCTGCAGCACGCCGAACGAGACGTTACTCCAGCACCACGTCCGCCGGCATGCCGGCGTGCTGACCCTTGTTGACGGAGGAGGGCGCGATGCCGAAATATTTCCGGAACACCCGGCTGAAATGCGAGGAGCTGGAGAAGCCCCATGAGAACGCGACGTCGGTGATGGTCTTGCCGTTCTGCGATTCCAGCTCCTGCCGGCAATGCTGCAGCCGGGCCTTCCAAATGTAATCGCTGACCGTCATGCCGCGATCGCTGAACAGCATGTGCAGGTAGCGCTTGGAGCAGCCGAGCGCCCCGGAAATGCGGTCGATGCAGAGGTCGGGGTCGCGCAGGTGCTCGCGGATGAAGCCCTGCGCCCGGACATAGGTCGCCTCGGCACTGCCGCGGTCGAACATCGCGCCGGTCTCGCGCAGCGGCAGCAGCAGCAGGTCGATCAGCGAATCGGCGACGCCGACCGCGTTGAGCGGAGACAGCTTCGACGCCTCGCCGAAAGCGGCATGCACGAAGTCATAGGCGATGCGGCCGGTGCCGTTGCGCGCCGACAGCTTGCACGGCGCCATCTTGGAGAGCTGGAAGCCGCGCTCCTTCAAGAGGTCCTTCGGCACGATGACGACTTCATGACGAGTCAGCGACGGGCTGACGATGGTGTGCGGGCAGGATACGTCATAGGCGAAGCAATCGCCGGGCATGATGTCGAAATGCCGCCCTTCCTGCTCGAAATGCGACACGCCATGGGTCTGGAAGAGGATCTTGATGTAAGGATGCTCGCTCAACTTGATGCGTGAGATCGTGTGCGCGATCCGATGCTGGCCTACCTCGATCTGGCACAGCTTCAAGCGCGACACCGTCGTGTAGTTGATCCGTCCCTCGAGCGAGGATCCTTCCAGAGCATCGACCTCGAATTGACCACATAGGTCAGTCAATGCGTCTGACCAGCGCTCGATTTGCCGCTTGGGCGTCAAGCCGGTCGTGTTAAGTGAATGGATTGTGTCGGACATCTTTCCAGCCACCGATTCGATCCCCAAGCGTGACTGCCCACCGCGCGAAGCCTGGCCCGAGATGCCGCGCCTTTTCCCTCATTTCGCGAGAGGCAGAGGGGAGCGACGGGATTCCTCCCGGTCAACGTTGGGCAATCCTCCGTCTAAGTTCTTGCGCCGTCAAGCGCAACCTTGGAGGGCACAAGGGCCGGCGAAGGCTGCCGCCGGGCCTGATGCTTTGCAGCATAAGCGCAGCCTCCCAAACCAATTCAGGCCGGAGTGGCAAAAAATTAGCGAAGGTTCGCTTTCGAGCAAACGGGTGTTCTCTCTTGGGCAAGTCGGCAAGAACCGATCAGGGTACGGCTAGGGAACCAAAATGGAAGAAGCGGGCCGTTTCGACGGAAACCCTGAGCTCTTGAAACTGGGAGGAATCCACGATGCGCAAGGTGCTTTACGCGACGGGTGTTGGGGCAATGGCGATGTTTGCCGCCGGGGCTGCCAACGCCAACGAAGAACTCATCAAGATGGCGAAGAACCCCAAGGACTGGGTCATGCCGGCCGGGGACTACGCCAACACCCGCTATTCGAAGCTGAATCAAATTAACGCGTCGAACGTCGGAAAGTTGCAGGTGGCCTGGACTTTTTCGACCGGCGTGCTGCGTGGCCACGAAGGCGGCCCGCTTATCATCGGCAACACGATGTACGTGCACACGCCGTTCCCGAACAAGGTCTATGCTCTTGACCTTTCCCAGGACAACAAGATCCTCTGGAGCTACGAACCCAAGCAGGATCCCAACGTCATTCCCGTGATGTGCTGCGACACCGTCAATCGCGGCCTCTCCTACGGGGAAGGCAAGATCTTCCTGCATCAGGCGGACGACACGCTGATCGCGCTCGACGCCAAAACCGGCAAGCTCGTCTGGTCGGTGAAGAACGGCGACCCCAAGAAGGGCCAGACCGGCACGTCGGCGCCCTTCGTGATCAAGGACAAGGTACTGGTTGGGACCTCGGGCGGCGAGTTCGGCGTCCAATGCAGCATGACCGCCTACGACATCAAGGACGGCAAGCAGGTCTGGAAAGCCTACTCGGAAGGTCCGGATGACCAGCTCCTGTTCGACCCCGAGAAGACCACTGATCTCGGCAAGCCGGTCGGCAAGGATTCGAGCCTCAAGACCTGGCAGGGCGATCAGTGGAAGATCGGCGGCGGCTGCACCTGGGGCTGGGTGTCCTACGACCCGGAGCTCGATCTGGTTTATTACGGTTCGGGAAATCCTTCGACCTGGAATCCGAAGCAGCGTCCGGGCGACAACAAGTGGTCGATGACCATCTTCGCGCGCAATCCGGATACTGGCAAGGCCAAGTGGGTCTACCAGATGACGCCGCACGACGAGTGGGACTATGACGGCGTCAACGAGATGATCCTCACCGACGAGCAGGTCGGCGGCAAGGAGCGCAAGCTCTTGACCCACTTCGACCGTAACGGCCTTGCCTACACGCTCGATCGTGCGACCGGTGAGCTGCTGGTCGCCGAAAAGTACGATCCGAAGGTGAACTGGACCTCCGGCGTCGACATGAACAAGAGCTCGCCGACCTACGGCCGTCCGAAGGTTCTTGACGCCGCGTCGACCGACAAGGCCGGCGAAGATCACAACGTCAAGGGCATCTGCCCGGCCGCGCTCGGCACCAAGGACGAGCAGCCGGCGGCCTATTCGCCGGAGACGCAGTTGTTCTACGTGCCGACCAACCACGTCTGCATGGACTATGAGCCGTTCAAGGTGAGCTACACCGCGGGTCAGCCCTATGTCGGCGCGACGCTGTCGATGTATCCGCCTCCCGGCGACTCCAACATGGGCAACTTCATCGCCTGGGACGCCAAGACCGGCAAGATCGTCTGGTCGAACAAGGAGCAGTTCTCGGTCTGGTCGGGTGCACTCGCGACCGCCGGTGGCGTGGTGTTCTACGGCACGCTGGAAGGCTACCTGAAGGCCGTCGACGCCAAGACGGGCAAGGAGCTCTACAAGTTCAAGACTCCGTCCGGCATCATCGGCAACGTCACGACCTATGAGCATGGTGGCAAGCAGTACATTGCCGTGCTCTCGGGTGTCGGTGGTTGGGCAGGCATCGGCCTTGCGGCTGGTCTGACCGATCCGACTGCCGGTCTCGGTGCCGTCGGTGGCTACGCTGCGCTGAGCAACTACACCGCGCTCGGCGGAACGCTCACCGTGTTCGCGCTGCCGCAGTGAGCTGACTCAACCTCGTTCCGGCGCATGGGGTGATCTCCATGCGCCGGTCCGTCTTCAAATCGCACGCGAGGATAGGCTTTTGCGTAAGATCTGGTTTGTGACTGCCGCGATCTTTGTCGTGGCAATGGGAAGAGTTGCCTCCGCCGAAGACGTCGGTGATCCGACTGCCGTCAAGTCCGAGGACGGAAAGTATCTGGACAAGGATGGAAACCCGACCTTCAAGGTGGCGCCCGATGGCACCGTGGACTGGTACACCTATTCCGGATTCCGCCGCTATCATTCGGAGTGCCATGTCTGCCACGGTCCCGACGGCATGGGATCGACTTATGCTCCGGCGCTGGCGAATTCGCTGAAGACGATGAGCTACGCCGACTTCCTCGGCACGGTCGCGAGCGGACGCAAGAACGTCAACACGGCTCAGGAAAACGTGATGCCGGCATTCGGCGATAATCCGAATGTTGCCTGCTACATGGACGACCTCTATGTGTACCTGCGCGCCCGCGCCAACAACGCGGTCCCGCGCGGCCGGCCAGCCAAGCACGAAGACAAGTCGGAAGCCTACACAAAGGCGGAAGACGCCTGCATGGGCAACAACGACAAGAAGTGAGCGTGGCCGGCGCGGATGACAACCCTATGAGTGTTTTGGAGAGATCAAGATGAAAACGCGCGCCGCAGTCGCATTCCAGGCAAAGAAGCCGCTCGAGATTGTCGAGCTTGATCTGGAGGGACCCAAGGCCGGCGAGGTCCTCGTCGAGATCAAGGCGACCGGCATCTGTCACACCGACGCCTACACGCTTGACGGATTCGACAGTGAGGGGATCTTCCCCTCGATCCTCGGCCACGAGGGAGCCGGCATCGTTCGCGAAGTCGGCGCCGGCGTGACGTCGGTCAAGCCGGGCGATCACGTGATCCCGCTCTACACACCCGAATGCCGCCAGTGCAAAAGCTGCCTGAGCCAGAAGACCAACCTCTGCACGGCGATCCGTGCCACCCAGGGCAAGGGCGTGATGCCCGACGGCACCTCGCGCTTCAGCTACAAGGGGCAGACCATCTACCACTACATGGGTTGCTCGACCTTCTCGAACTTCACCGTGCTACCTGAGATCGCGGTGGCAAAGATCCGCGAAGACGCACCGTTCGACAAGAGCTGCTACATCGGCTGCGGCGTCACCACCGGCGTCGGCGCGGTCGTCAACACCGCCCAGGTGACCCCGGGCTCCAACGTCGTCGTATTCGGTCTCGGCGGCATCGGCCTCAACGTGATCCAGGGCGCCAAGATGGTCGGCGCCGACAAGATCATCGGCGTCGACATCAACGATTCGAAGGACGCCTGGGGCCGCCAGTTCGGCATGACGCACTTCGTCAATCCCACCAAGGTGAGCGGCGATATCGTGCAGCATTTGGTGACGCTGACCGACGGCGGCGCCGACTACACCTTCGACTGCACCGGCAACACCAACGTGATGCGCCAGGCGCTGGAAGCCTGCCATCGCGGCTGGGGCGTCTCGGTGGTGATCGGCGTCGCGGAATCCGGCAAGGAGATCGCAACCCGGCCGTTCCAGCTCGTCACCGGCCGCGTCTGGAAGGGCACTGCCTTCGGCGGCGCGCGCGGCCGCACCGACGTGCCGAAGATTGTCGACTGGTACATGAACGGAAAGATCCAGATCGATCCGATGATCACTCACGTGCTGAAGCTCGAGGAGATCAACAAGGGGTTCGACCTGATGCACGAGGGAAAATCGATCCGCTCGGTCGTCGTGTTCTGAAATCAAAACACCAAGCACTAGGAGGATAGGCCAATGACTGTTCATATCCACCCATCGGTCGACAACGGCGTCAAGCAAGGCTCCGGCAACTTCGCCGGCGGCACCCTGGTCTGCAAATGCGCGGACAAGCCGGTCAAGGTCGGTATCAAGGGAGACGTCGCCCACAACCACGCCTGCGGCTGCACCAAGTGCTGGAAGCCCTCGGGCGCGATCTTCTCGGTGGTCGCGGTGGTGCCGCGCGAGAACGTCACCGTGCTGGAGAACGGCGACAAACTGCAGATCGTCGACACCGCGGCGGTGATCCAGCGCTATGCCTGCAAGGGCTGCGGAACGCATATGTATGGCCGGATCGAGAACAAGGGCCATCCGTTCTACGGCCTCGATTTCATCCATCCCGAGCTGTTCCAGGAGTCCGGCTCGGCGGCGCCCGGATTTGCCGCGTTCGTGTCCTCCGTCATCGAGTCCGGTGTCAAGCCGACCGAGATGGCTGGCATCAGGGCGCGGTTGAAGGAGCTCGGGCTCGAGCCCTATGACTGCCTGTCGCCGGCTTTGATGGATGCGATTGCCACCCACGTGGCGAAGGCCAAGGCGGCCTGAGCGGCTTCGCTTGACGAAATCCCATGCCGGCGGCTGCCGCCGTCGGCATGGAATGATCCGCGAGAGCGCTTCGAGCGACGTGGACACTGGTCCGCGCGCGGAAGGCGTGTCAAGGCAGGAATCTTGAGCCCCGGTCCTGATTCAACCAGGACCGAGGCTCCGGTACCCCGTGACTGGTGAACCTTGCATGCTCTGCGGACGACCACAGGGCATGCATTTTTTTGTTCGGCTTTCCCTTTGTCTCGCCCCGATCCTGTCGCACGCCAACGCCGCGTCGCCGGCACTCCTGGAAACGGCCCTGGGCCCATAGTGTCACGCGCCGGTTTGATCGACTGACGGCCGAAGCCTATCCTCCCCGAAGGGTCTTGTGTCCCAGGGAGACGCCATGAACATCGCCATCAACCCGTTTCGCATTGCCGTCAGTGACGATGTCCTTGACGATCTCCGCACCCGGCTGCGCCGGACGCGCTGGCCGGAGGCGGAGCTGGTCGACGACTGGAGCCAGGGCGCGCCGCTGCGATGGATCAAGGACATCTGCCGCTATTGGGCCGAGGATTATGATTGGCGCCAGCGCGAGGCGCGGCTCAATCGTTTCAGCCAGTTCACGACCGGGATCGACGGGCTCGATATTCACTTCATCCATGTCCGCTCACCGCACCCGGACGCCAGGCCGCTGATCATCACGCATGGCTGGCCGGGATCGGTGGTCGAATTCCACAAGGTGATCGAACCCTTGACCGACCCGACCGCGCATGGCGGCGTCGCCGCCGACGCCTTCCATGTGGTGTGCCCGTCGCTGCCGGGCTTCGGCTTCTCCGCCAAGCCGACCGCGACGGGGTGGGGCGTCGATCGGATCGCCAAGGCGTGGGCCGTCCTGATGGAGCGGCTCGGCTACATTAGCTATTTCGCGCAAGGCGGCGATTGGGGCTCGGCGGTCACGGCCGCGATCGGCGGGCAGGATGCGGCGCATTGCGCGGGCATCCACATCACGCTTGCGATGTCGACGCGGCCCAATGTCGAGGGACAGCCGACGCCGGAAGAGACCCGCGCGCTCAACGGCATCAAATACTATGCCGACTGGGATTCCGGATATTCCAAGCAGCAATCCACCCGGCCGCAGACGCTTGGCTACGCGCTGACGGATTCACCCAGCGGGCAGGCGGCGTGGATCCTGGAAAAGTTCTGGGCGTGGACGGATTGTGACGGGCATCCCGAAAACATCCTCAGCCGCGACGAGCTGCTCGACAATGTCATGCTGTACTGGGTTACCGCGACGGCGACATCGTCGGCGCGGCTTTATTGGGAAAGTTTTGGCGCGAACAAGCGAACCGTGCACAAGGTGACGGTGCCGACCGGCGTCGCGGTCTTTCCCAGGGAGATCGTCACCCCGGTGCGCAAATGGATGGAGGCGAGCTACACCAACATCCAGCACTGGAAGGAGATGCCGAAGGGCGGGCACTTCTCCGCATTCGAGCAGCCTGAGCTGTTCGTCCGCGAAACGCGCGAGTTCTTTGGCACACTGCGCTGAGATGGCTGCGGCCGGGCGAAGCGCAAAAGGCGCGCGGGCCGACCGGGTGCGCGAGCGCCGCAAGGAAGCGGAAGCCGCAACCCGTCGTGGTCATAGCGAGCGGAGCATGCGGCGTCAGGTGAGAGTCATTCGGGCGAGGTCGTGGATTCCGAGCGCCTGCTCGAGTGCTCCAACCTGTGCCACGTAGCGCTCGAAGCCGTCCTCACCGAATTTGCGCCGCTCGTCGCGCTCGAAATCCTCCGCCATGGCGTCGAATTCGTGCGGCGAGACGATGCTCCTGAGCTTCGGAAAGAGCTCCGTATCTTCCCGCGCCTCGTGCGGCCGATACATGGCAATGAAGCTCTGCAGGCTCGTGATCACGCGGCCCCGGCTTTCCCCTGGCGCCCGGCTTGCCGGCGCAAGCACGAGAATCGTGTCGGTGAGACGGCGGCCGGCCTGATGCTGCTGGTAGAGCACGTCGACCAGCTCGACCATTTGCCCCGCCTTGCGAAAGCGGGGAAAGAGCTGCTGCTCTTCGTTGCGCTCGTGATAGTCTTCGATGAATTCATGCACGATCGTTGCCGCGCGAGACAGAACGCCAACATCGAAATCCTCGCCCCGGGTCAGCTTTTGCAGACTCGCTTCGTAGACCAGCAACACGCGGTTGAGCACGCCGCGCTCTCGCAACAGATCTTCGGGAGGCGTCACCTGCGCGGCCTGATCGGCTTCCGCCGCGTGCGTGCCGGCTGTGCTCGCGATCAACAATCCCGATGCGGCATGAATGAGTGCTCGTCGGTGTAAAGCGGGCTTCATCTCTGAACCCCCTGCTGGCCGTACTGCGCCTTCACGGGCCCGAGGCGTGGCGGGCTCAACCAAACTGGCCTGTCGCGGCGTAGTTCCTTGATCCTTGCCTACGGCTAGGAACTGACCCTTGGAGAAGGTGTTGTAGCCGCGATCATCAACAAGGAGTCACGCCCGTGCGCCAGGCGTTGTTTGCGCTCACGCGTCTTCTTGCCCTGACGGTAGTTGCAACCGCGTGCGGCGCCGGCTTCTGCTTTGCGGCGGGCGATCCCGTGAAGGGCGCCGCGATTTTCGCCCGCGAATGCGCGCTTTGCCACACGATCGGCAAGGGAGAACCAAATCGCTTTGGACCCAATCTGTTTGGAATCACCGAGCGCAAGGCCGCCACAGCGCCCGGATACGCGTATTCGCCGGAATTCATCACGATGGCGATCTGGACCTGGAGCCCGGACGTCATCGCATCTTTCGTCGCTGCACCCAGCCTCATGATTCCCGGCAACAGGATGTCCGTGTTCCAGGGCGTCCCGGATGCAGAGATTGACGATCTCATCGCCTATTTGGCGGCCCAGAAATAGAGGCGCCCATGAGACTGCCGACAGGGTTGCTCGGAGCCTTGGCCATTGTTCAACTGTTCGTGTGCCCGGCGTCGACACAAGAGGCTGCTCCGGTCGAAATCGGCGCGCACGATATCGGCGGCGTCGTCAAGAGTGCGAACGGACCGGAAGGCGGCGTCTGGGTGATCGCCGAGACGAGGGATCTCGGCACGCGCTTCGCCAAGATCGTCGTCACCGACGATGCGGGCCGCTTCGTCATTCCGGATCTACCAGAGGCGCACTATCAGGTCTGGGTCCGCGGCTATGATCTTGTCGACGCGCCGAAGGTTGCGGCTGAGAGAGGGCAGCACGTAAACCTTGATGCGGTGATCGCGCCGGATCGCGCCGCGGCGGCGCAGTACTATCCGGCGATCTACTGGTTCTCGCTGCTCAGGCCGCCCGCCGCCGACAGGTTTCCCGGCACCGGTCCGAACGGCAACGGCATTCCAACTGAGTTCAAGACCCGCGATCAATGGCTCGACGTGATCAAGACGAACGGCTGCGGCAACTGTCATCAGATCGGAAATTATGCCACGCGCACGATGCCGCCGGCGTTCGATCATTTTCAATCCGGAATTGCCGCATGGGCGCGCCGCCTGCAGTCGGGGCCCGGCGGGACTACGATGGTACACACCATGGGCCGGTTGCTGACGCCTGATGGCGGGCACCTCGCTGCGCTCGCGGACTGGACCGACCGCATCAAGGCGGGCGAGCTTCCGAAAGCTGCACCGCCGCGTCCGGCCGGTATCGAGCGCAACCTCGTCGTCACGGTGCGCGACTGGCTCGATCCGAAACATTATCTGCATGACCTCCTGGCGACCGACAAGCGCCAGCCGACCGTGAATGCCAATGGACCGCTTTATGGTGCGACCGAGCTTTCCAGCAATACGATGCCCGTGCTCGATCCCCTGGCCAATCTCAAGCGTGTCGTCCCTGTGCCGGTCCGCGAGCCGGAGCATACGCCGAGCTCGGCACTGGCGAATCCGGTGTTCGCATCCTCGCCCTATTTCGGGCGCGAGCAGGTTTGGGACAGTCAGGTCAACGCTCATTCGCCGGCGATGGATCGGGAAGGGCGCGTCTATTTCACCGCGCAGGTGCGGCCGCCGACCGAGGTCCCCGCCTATTGTGGCAAGGACTCGCAGCTCCGCTCCGCACAGCTCTATCCGCTGACGACAAGGCCCGAAAGGTTCAGTCAGAACTCCCGGCAGGTGACGGTGTATGATCCCCGCAACGGGAAGTTCACATTCATCGATACCTGCTTCGGCACCCAGCACCTGAACTTCGCCGAGGACGACGCCAACACGCTCTGGTTCAGCAACAATACGCAGGGCAAGAACGCCGTCATCGGTTGGGTGAACACGAACAAATTCTGGGCGTCCGGCGACGCGGCGGCGTCACAGGGCTGGAGCGCGCTCGTGGTCGACACCAACGGCAACGGCAAGCGCGACGAGGGCTATAACGAGCCCGGTCAGCCGGTTGATGCCGCCAAGGACACGCGCATCGCGCTCGGGCTCTATGGCATCTTCGTGAGCCCGCTCGATGGCGCGGTCTGGGGCTCGAGCCTGCCGCATCCCGGCTATATCATCCGCATCGATCCCGGAACGAATCCACCCGACACGGCGCTCGCGGAGGTCTACAAGGTGCCGCTGCCCGGCTACGGCATTCGCGGTATGGACGTCGATCGCAACGGCGTCGTGTGGGTGCCGCTCGAGAGCGGCCACATCGGCAGCTTCGATCGGCGCAAATGCAAAGGACCGCTCAACGGTCTCGGCGCCGAGACTGGCGACAAATGTCCGGAAGGCTGGAACTTCTACCCGCTGCCGGGCCCGCCGTTGCAGGGCGACACAGGTGCGGCCGAAAACCCATACTACTTGTGGGTCGATCAGCACGATATCCTGGGACTCGGCGCGAACACGCCGATCGCCACCGGCAATCAGTCCGACTCCCTGCACGCGCTGGTGAATGGCCACGTCGTCGAATTGCGAGTGCCCTATCCGATGGGCTTCTTCGCCAAGCAGATCGACGGGCGGATCGACGATCCCGCTGCGGGCTGGAAAGGCCGCGCACTCTGGGTGAGCTCCGGCAACCGCACACCCGTTCATATCGAGGGTATCGATGCGCCTCATCCGGGCGCGCCGGGCGCGACCGAGGCAACACGGTCGAGCCCGCTGGTGGTACAATTCCAGTTACGTCCGGACCCGCTGACTCATTAGGGTGGCTTGCGTCGGTCGGAGCGCAAACAGGTTGTTGTGGCGGCGGGATTGCGGATCGAGCCGGCATTGTCGCTTCCATCGGCGACCGGAACATGTGGATCGCTACAGCGACAGCGCACGCCAGCTTTATGAACCAGCCCATACAAGATCGAAATGAGAGCTGAGTAGCAATTCGATATCGGTTGGCGTGTCGCTAACGCTATCGCGGAGAGCAGTCGACAACTGTTGATAGCGATGGCAGGAGATGCACTCGTTTGAGCCAGTGCCTTGCTTCCCAGGCCTCACAGATTCGCAAGCCAGAAGCCCCATCGACGGGTCTTGAGGGACACGCTAAGAATGAAGCGTAAGGATCCCTCGGTTTCGGCCGTGAAATCAGCGAGAATACCACCAGCATGACGTTCCCATCCAACCGCCACAAGCGGCTGTTCATAGTCATCTCCGCGCGTTGGCAACGGCGGGCCATTTTCCTGCTGGGCGGCATTGCGGTTGGTGCTGCGGCTGTCGCGCTCGCACAGCTCGCCGATGTGGCACAGATTGCGTTTTCCACGCTGGTGTCGCATTTTCGATATGCCTCGCTTGTGGTGGCGCCGGCTGGATTTGCGCTGTCGGTATTCTTGACCAACCGCCTGTTTCGAAACGCCCAGGGCAGCGGAATTCCGCAGGCCATCGCGGCACGCCATTTGACAGATCAGACCGCGCGCGAAGGTCTGGTCTCGCTGCGGATTGCAGCCGGCAAGATCATCCTGACCCTGTTGGGCCTGCTATGTGGCGCGTCGGTCGGGCGCGAGGGGCCCACCGTTCAGATCGGCGCCTCGATCATGTTCGCGATCGGCCGCTTCTCGCCGCGCCGTCAACCCGGCTTGATTCTTGCCGGTGCCGCGGCCGGAGTCGCGGCGGCCTTCAATACTCCGCTGGCCGGAATCGTATTCGGCATCGAGGAAATGAGCGGCGCGTTCGAGACGAGAACCAGCAGCCTGATTATCGGCGCGGTGATCGCTGCCGGTCTTACCTCGCTCGCACTGATGGGCAACTACACCTATTTCGGCACCAGCGCGATGGGCTTGCGCAACGGCATCGACTGGATGGCTATCCCCGTCTGCGGCGTGGTCGGAGGCCTCGCGGGTGGTCTTTTCAGCCGCATCCTGATCATGATGGCGCAAGGGTTCTCCAATCCGGTGGGGAGGGCGATCAAGCGCTACCCGGTCGGCTTTGCCGCGGTGTGCGGATTGGCGGCTGCGATCTGCGGTCTCGCCTCCGACGGGGCGATCTACGGCACCGGATATTCGCAGGTCAAAGCCGCTCTCGAAGGCGGAGCGCCGGTGTCGTCGAGCTTCAGCGTGTTGAAGTTCCTGGCGACGACGTTTTCGTCGATCAGCGGCATGCCGGGCGGCATCTTCTCCCCCTCGCTCGCGGTGGGCGCAGGGATCGGCTCCAACATCGCGGCGCTGTTTCACGGTGCGCCGCTGGCCGCGATCATGCTGCTCGGCATGGTTTCATATTTCGCAGGCGTCGTTCAGGCCCCCATTACCGCTTTCGTGATCGTGACTGAAATGACAGACAACCACGCGATGGTCGTGCCACTGATGACCGCTGCGTTGATCGCTCACGCCAGTTCGCGCTTGATTTGCAAGGAGGGGATCTATCACGCGCTCGCCAAGGGCTTCATCGAGCGGGCCTCGCCGGCGCCAAAGACGCCTCCAGCTTGAATTTCTGCTCCTGCCGAGGCCCAAGCTTCACTGACCATCGGCGCGTCGGCCCACGGGGGGATGGATCGGATGCTGCCCAAGTCGGTGGTCGACGCCGCGCTTAGCCGTAGCGGGATTGCGAGATTCTCGCTCGGGAGCGCGCGAGTGCTTGGCGTCGGAATTCATCCGGGCGGAAGAGGTGGGCAGCGATCACCCGCGTCAGACTGTGTCGTGTGTCGTTGTAACGCTGCGAGGCGATCGAGCTGGCCGGCAAGCCCCTTGAGACTTCGCGAGATGTTCTTCATGACTGCGACGCAGTCGTGCGAAAGGCCGGACTGTTCGGAGCGACGCTTGTATTCTGCCGCGTACCTCTCGCAATCCTTTCCTGTCAACATGGCGCGCACTTCCAATGGTGGAATTGAACTATATATAAAATTGGCCGGCATGGGCGGGTAACATTTGCGATAGATCAAAACCGAAAATGCGGGGCAGTTTAGAGCGCCTTGTCGCACGGCGCCTGCGACAAAGTAACCCGACGGGCAATTTTTCGTTTCGCGTTTGACCCAACTCAGCAGTCTAATGCCTCTGTCTCACCCGCTTGAGGGGCGCTTCGCGATCGTCACGAGTGTTGGGTCGAGATGCGGTGGACGCGGAGTGCGCAACTGACGAGTGCGCATGAAGCGGACGGTGAAGTCGTGTGGTTCCGACGCCCCAGTGGCAGGTGTCTCCTCGCTAAGCACGCGAACGCGTCTTTGCGAAGACGGTGACAAAAAAGCCAAGTCTCGCCGGGGGGAGCACGAAGTAAGCCGTAAACCATCGCGCAGGGAAAGCCGGGATTGCTCCGGTTTCACCTGTGGTCCTACCTCCCGTGCTTTCCATTTGCACGGGACCCATGGGTGCGATCGGCACCCGGCTTTCCCTGCGCCCTCTGCTCGATGAGAGGGCAGAACGAAATGCAAAACTCGGACAAATCATGTTGCGAGAATGCGGACCCATATCCTCTCAGTCGTCATGCTCCGCGCATGCGAGGCATCAAGTACGCCGCGGCCTCTCGGTTCAAGTCCCGGCGTCACTGGAGTACTGGATCACCCGTATGCACGGAGATGACATCGTGGACAGACTCACTGATACGTGCAGAGGAACGCCGGACCTCAATTCCGGAACGAGGGATCCACGCGGTCGAGCTTGCGCAGCAAAGCGGGCCAGGCGAGTTCGCCGTTGCGCGCGGCACGGCCGGGCTTGGGCAGCATCCGCTCATAGGTGTCTTCGAGGATGTTCTGCGGCGGATAGACCCGCTTTGTGTTGCAGGACAGGGCCATGACCTGGGTCTGGCAAGCGCGTTCGAGGCGGAACAGCACGTTGAATGCGGCCGGCACGGTGCGGCCGACGACCAGCAGGCCGTGGTTGCGCAGGATCATCGCCTCGTTGTCGCCGAGGTCGCGGACCAGCCGCTCACGCTCGTCGATATTGTCGGCGATGCCTTCGAAGTCGTGATAGGCGATGTGCAGGAAGCGCATCGAGGTCTGCGCAATCGGCAGCAGGCCGCATTCCATCGCCGAGACCGCCATGCCGGCCGGCGTGTGGGTGTGCGCGACGCAGTCGATGTCGTGCTTGGCCATGTGGATGGCGCTGTGAATGACAAAGCCCGCGACGTTGACGTCATAGTCTGTTGCGTTGAACAGCGTGTTGCCCTCGACGTCCACCTTGATCAGGCAGGACGCGTCGATTTCTTCGTAGAGCATGCCGTAGGGATTGATCAGGAATTGGTCTGTGGTGCCGGGAACGCGGCAGGAGATGTGGTTGGCGATCATCTCGGTCATGCCGTACATCGCCGTCAACCGGTAGCAAGCGGCGAGATCGACGCGGGCCTGCCATTCCTCTGCGCTCACCTGATCGCGAACCGATTTGACGACCTTGATCGCAGGCGAACTGACGGGCGGGTTCATGCGTTCTCTCCTGAAGAAATGGGCGGGCCGAGGCCGCTGATTGGACGGAAAGATAGCAGAATTCGCCTGAGGGGAAGCCGGACCTCGTCAGTTATTTGCAGGTCTGGCGGGCAAAATCCGAATGCGCCATTGGCGCGCGCCGGGATCGATGTCAGTATGCAGGAAAAGAGCCGAGGCGCCCAAAATGAGCGATCGCAAGATACGTATCGCCGTCCTGCAATTCTCCCACGAAACCGTCTCCTTCCTGCCGAACGAGACCACGCGCGACGACTTCATCTATCCGGGCTCGCCGGCCAAGGGCGAGACGTTGCTGCGCTCCGATCCCACCAACTACATGCGTGGCTCACCCAGTTCTATCCCTACGGCAATCCGGGCTTTTCCGTGTGACGGCGAGGAGCGATATTATGACTGACGGCCGCTATCGCCTGATCGGATCGACCGCGTCACCTTATGCGATCAAGCTGCGCGCGCTGATGCGCTACCGGCGGATTCCGCATGACTGGGTCATCATGACCAAGGCATTGCGCAAGGCAACCGCGCATCTGAAGCCGATGCTGATCCCGGTGCTGCAGTATCCCGACGGCAGCTATCGCGGTGAGACCACGGCGCTCGCCCATGATCTGGAAGCGCGGCATCAGGGACGTTCGGTGATCCCTGCCGACAAGGCGGTCGCCTTCGTCTGCGACCTGCTCGAGGACCTCGCCGACGAGTGGGCGGTGAAGGCGCTGTTTCTCTATCGGTGGTGGGATCCGGAGGACCAGGCCTATGTTTCGCGCTGGGCCGCCGAGGAATGGTCGACATCGGACGCCGAGACCGGCAGCCCGGAGGAGATCGAGGAGTTCCGCGCGCGGCAGATCTCGCGCATGGTCATTCTCGGCGCGACCGCCGAGAACAAGCCGCTTCTGGAGGAGAGCTACCGCCGCATCCTCGCGGCCTTCGAGCCGCATGTCGGCATGACGAACTATCTGTTCGGCAGCCGGCCGTCGCTGGCGGATTTTGCCTGGTTCGGACAACTGAGCGAGATGGCGACGGATCCCACGCCGATGCGGATCATGCGGCAGCGGGCGCCGTTCACCGATCATTGGGTGCGGCGGCTCGACGACGCATCGGGCGTCGAGGGAGCCTGGTCTCCGCGTGAGCAGGCGCTCGGCGGGTTCGCCGAGGCGCTGCTGCGGATCGCCGGCGAGCTCTATTTGCCGTTCCTGGTCGCCAATGCGGAAGCCCATGCAAAGGGACTCGACCGGCTCGAGATCAACGTCTGGGGCCTGCCTTACGCGCTGGCGCCTTTCAGATATCAGGTCAAGTGCCTGCAGCAGCTGCGCGCGAAGTTCGCCGCGCTCGACGGCGCCGATCGCGCCGCCTTGAGGGGCGTACTCGAGCGCACCGGCTGCTGGGCCGTCCTGGACGGAGGGTGATCGTCAAGCCTGCGGAAAGTCCTTGCGCAGCGCGATCTCGGCGGCGTCGGTAGGTGACTGCACATTGCTGTCGAACGCCACCTGGCGCTCGGCCACGATGTCGTAGAACGAAATCTGGTTGCGCGGCTCTCGATGGTCACGTCGGCCGCGAGGCTAGCCAAAGAGGGTGAACAGATTCGAAACGGGCGTGGTCGGTGTTCCCAGCCGAGTCTACTTGCGATGCCGGCTTCCGAGCGCGATCGCGATTGTCTCCGGGCGTTCGATCCGTTCGATCAGCATATCGATGCGGTCGCCACCCCAGAACAGCTCGCCGTTGAACACCATGCTCGGAACCCCGAACACGCCGAGCGTTTCGGCCTCGTCGATGATGCGGTCGTGCTCCGCGCGGGCGGGCCCGCGGACATAGGCCTCGAAGTCGCCGGCGGAGCCGCCAATCGAGGAAATCACGCCGGCAATCTCGGCGAGGTCGTCGAGCTCCAGCTCATGGTTCCAGAACCGCCGGAACACCGTGTCGTGGTACGGCCTGAACAATCCATGGCGCTGCGCGAACAGCATTCCGGCGCTGGAATAGAACGCGTCGTAGATCCGGCGCGGGCCCTTCATGACGAGGCCTTGTGCGTTGGCGAAGCGCCGCGCGTCCATGTAGGAGTAGCGCACCTTGCGCCAGAAATGCGGCGTCCGCTCCTCGACCGTGCCCATGAATTCGGGAATGCGCAGGGTGTACGGAAGCCATTCCAGTTCAGCGCCGTATCTCTCCTCGAGCTCGAACAGTCGCTTGTTGGCGACGTAGGCATACGGACTCTTGTAGTCGGTGTAGATGCGTACCAGCGGCTTTTCCATCATCGATCCTCGCTTGCTCGAGAGGATTGTTCCCGATCGGAAGCGACGACGCAAATGCGAGGAGGCGATTCCCGACAGGACCGCGCAAACGAACGGGCCCCGGTGCATTCAAGCATCGCGGGGCCCTGCAACTTCGTTTTAGCGAAGGATGTCTGGTACACACCAGTAGCACTTCCGGACGCAAAGCGCTTGGCCTTTGCGCTCACGTCCTGCGGATATGTTCAGATTGTCGGCGGCGCAACGTGGCTAGCAGCTGCTGTTCGCTTCAACGTGCGCCGAGACCTTGCCGCTGAGCAAGGTCGCTGGCTTTCGCCGGTGGCGTCATGCTCCTCTCCAAGGGTGGTCCGACGGACATCTGTCCGCTTCTACTGCGTGCCGGCTGACCACATGATCCGCCGTCATTTCCTGCGAGGCGGGGAGCAGCCGCTCCGGCACCTCAACAGGTGCATTGCGCAAATGCTGCGGCAGATGTCGCGACCTGTCAAGTTAAGGAGAAAGCGATTCAGGTCAGGCTTCCTGTCAGGCTTTGGTCTGACGATAGTGACCGAAATCCGGATCGTGGGTCATTCTCCAGTAGTCGACGAACCGCCACGGCATCGCCGAGAACACCCGCCCTCGGCTGTTGCGGTAGTAGGTCGTCATGCCCGGATGTGTCCAGATCAACTGCTCATGTTCGGCGTCGACCTCGCGGACATACTGATCGTGCGCGTCAGGACGCACGTCGATGGCCGCGATGTCGTTCTCGATCATCTCGACCAGACAGGCGGAGATATAGCGGCTTTGGCATTCCGACTGGAAGATCACGCTGCCGCCATGCGCCGGTCCCGAATTGGGCCCGAGCATCAGGAAGAGGTTGGGAAAGTCCGGCACCGTGAGTCCGAGATAGGCGGTCGGATTGTCGTCGCGCCAGACCTGCTTGAGGGTCTTGCCGTCGCGCCCGGTGATATTCAGTCGCGCGGCCATCTCGGAGACCTTGAAGCCGGTCGAGATCACGATGATGTCGTGCTGCCGCAGCCTGCCGTCGGCGGCGACGATGCCTTCCGGTACGAAGCGGTCGATCGTGTCGGTGACGAGTTCGACATTCGGCTTGGTCAGCGTCTTGAACCAGTTGTTGTCGAGCAGGATGCGCTTGCCGTAAGGTGGGTAGGTCGGTACGCATTTCTCGATCAGGTCGGGACGATCCTTCAGCTCCGCCAGGATGAAATCGGTCAGTTCCTGCCGATGCCGGTCATTGCCCCTGTTGACGGCGCGGTCCGGATACGGCCAGGCCGGATCCTTGCGCAGGAACGGCAGCAAACCGTCGCCGTAGCGCCAGAACATGTTGAAGCGGTACCACTGCACATAGAACGGCAGATGCGCGAGCAGCCACTGCGCGCCGTCGGCGATCGGGTCGGAATAGCCCTTCACCGGGCGCGCCCATTGCGCGGTGCGCTGATAGACGGTGACCGAGGCGACGCGGTCGGCGACCGACGGCACGAGCTGCATCGCGGTCGCACCGGTGCCGATCACCGCGACATGCTTGCCGTCGAACTTGATGTTGTCCGACCACCGCGCCGAATGGATTTTCAGGCCCTGGAAATCCTCATCCCCTTTGAAACGAGCCGGCGAAGGATCGTTGAGCTGGCCGATCGCGCTGACCAGCGCGGTCGACTCGAAAGTCTCTTCGCCGTTGTGTGTCTTGAGGGTCGAGATCCAGCGCCGCTTGCCCTCATCCCAGCGCGAAGCGACGAGTTCGGTGTTGAGGCGGACATTCCTGCGGATGCCGTATTCGCACACGACCTTGAGCAGATAGTCGAGCAACTCCTGGCGCTGCGCGAAGTAGCGCGTCCACGGATTGCGGGCGCCGAACGAGAAGGAATAGGAGTGGTTCGGCGTATCGACGCCGCAGCCGGGATAGCGGTTGACGTACCAGGTGCCGCCGATCTCGTCTTCCTTCTCGACGATCGTGTAGGGGATGCCGAGCCGTCCGAGCGCAACGCCGAGCGCAATCGCGCAGACGCCCGCGCCGACGATCAGAACATGCTGCTGCGCCAGCCTCTCGTCGGTGGGGCGCTTGCGCCAGCGCGCGTCGCGGGGAATGAAGCCCATCTCTTCCCGCATCAGCGGTGCATATTCCGGCGCAACGTTTTCACCAAGCGTTGCCCGCATCATCCTCAGCATCAGCTCGTTGCCGGGATCAGTGATGACGGGCGTCGGCGTGCCGTGCGCGAACAGATTGAGTACGGCCGCACGGATCTCATCCTGGATCTCCTTCGGCACGCCGGCGTCGGGATCGGGGATCAGGCGGACGTCGCGCTTCGGCTTGTACGGGGGCTCCAGCCACTTCTCGTCGCCGGTCATATGCACCAGCACCATCAGCAGCACGCGGATATCGCCTTCCGCGATGGCGGAGGACAGATCGAGGGTCTTGCGCGGAAGCTCGATGTTCATGCGTTGTTGTTCCTAGCTGACCGGCGCGTCCGGCAGGCCGCCATAGGCCGCCCAGGTGGTGCCCGCGATGTAGCCGGCGTCGACCGGCAGGTTGATGCCGGTGACGCCGCTGCTCAGGGGCGACAACAGCCAGGCGATCGCCTGCGCCACTTCCATCGGCTCGATCAGCCGGTTCATGGCGGTCGGGCGCGCGAGCATGTCCTTGTTCAGGGCGCCCGATGCGATGCCGGCCTCGAGCGCCGCGGTGCGAGTGAAGCCGGGCGACACCGCGTTGACGCGGACGCCGACGCGGCCCCATTCGGCGGCGAGTGTCTGTGTGATCTGGATGACGCCGGCCTTCGCCGCCGTATAGGCATGGATCGGGCCCGAGGTCATGCCGGCGACCGAGGCGACGTTGACGATCGCACCGTGTCGCCGCTTCGCCATCCCGACGCCGACGCTGCGCGCGACCAAAAAAGTGCCGCGCAGGTCGATATTGACCTCGCGGTCCCACTGTTCCATCCGCACCCGCTCGATCGAATGCATCTTGCCGAACACGCCGGCGGCGTTGACGAGGCCGGTGATCGGACCATGCGCCTTCTCGATATCGGCGACGCCGGCGACGACGGCACTTTCACTCGCAACGTCGAACGGCGCCGGCCAAAGGATGGCCGTGGTTCCGACCAGCGGTTCAGGTGCGACATCGACGATGACGACGCGATGGCCCTGATCGGCAAGCAGCGTCGCCGTCGCCGCGCCGATGCCACGGCTGCCGCCGGTGACGAGGATGGTGCCGTCAGCGCTCATGACTTTCGTTCCTTGCCGCTGGTGGCGAACAGGCCGCGCGTCACCAGCTTCTGGTAGGCGGAGATGACGTAATCGGGCACCGCGGTGACGCCTCGTTCGGAATACGAGTAGCGGCGGCTGAGATAGCCCCGCGCACCCATCAACACCTGAACGATGGCCTCGAACTCCTCATCGCTGAACGTGTTGGTGGCTCCCGCAGCCCGTGCACGCTGGAGGATCCGCACATAAGCGCTCGAGATGTTGTCGAAGTGCTTCTGATAGCCGATCGGCGCGAAGAACTCGGCCTCGTTGAGGATGCGCAGGAACTCCGGCACCTCGCGGATGAAATCGAAGAATGCGCCAAAGCGCTCGATCTCCTGCCGCGCGGCGTCTGCAGTCCCGGTGCGTGCCCGGATGAAGCGCACCATGTCGAGGCCGATTTTCGGCAGCAACTGGTCGAGCAGCTCCTGGCGGTTCTCGAAATGATTATAGAAGGTGCCTTGCGCGACACCGGCGGCTTCGGTGATGCGGGCGACGGAGGCTTCGGCGTAGCCGTATTTGCCGACGACCTTGGTTGCGGCGTCGAAGATCTTCTGCTTGGTCCAGGCGTTGCGCTCGACCCGGTTGAGCTTTGTTACCTTGGCGGATGTGGCTTGCATCATGCGATGGCCTCGAGTTCGGCGCGGAGAACGCGCTTGAGCACCTTGCCGGATGGGTTGCGCGGCAGGCTGTCGCGAATGATCAATTGCTTCGGCACCTTGAAGCCCGCGAGCCGGATGCGGCAGTAGTCAGTAAGAGCGAGCAGGTCGAGCCTTGCGTCGTCTGCCAGCACCACGACGGCAACCGGCTTTTCGCCCCAGCGCTCGTCGGGGAGGCCGACCACGGCGACCTCGCGCACCTCAGGCATTTCGTAGATGACGCGCTCGACCTCGGAAGAGGCGATGTTCTCGCCGCCCGAAATGATCATGTCCTTCTTGCGGTCGGTGAGAAAAAGGAAGCCGTCTTCGTCGAGATAGCCGATATCGCCGGTCCGGAACCAATCGCCGAAGAACGCGGACGCCGTCTTCTCCGGGTCCTTCCAGTAGCCTTGGGTGACCTTCGGACCGCGCAGGCAGATCTCGCCGTTCTGACCAGCGGCCACACGCTTGCCGGCGTCGTCGCGGATTTCGATCTCGACATGGGCGATAGCACGGCCGGTCGAGCCGATTTTCTCGATCTCGCGCCCCGGCTCCATGAACGTGTCGCCGCCGCAGCTCTCGGTGAGGCCGTAGGCGTCGATGTAGCGTGCGTTCCTGAAATACTCCGAGAAGGCGCGGATCCGCACCTCCGGCGTCTTCTCGCCGCCGCCGATCGCCCATTGCAGGCTTGAGACGTCGTAGCGCTCGCGGTTCGGGCAGGTGAGCAGGGCCGTGGTCATGACAGGCGCGAACCACGCGGCATTCAGCTGCTCTCGCTCGATCGCGGCGAGCGCCGGTTCGGGCTCGAACGCCCGATGGATGCACAGCATGCCGCCGTGCCAGAGCACGGCGATGCCGGGCAGGTCGAGCGCGCCGACGTGATAGAGCGGACCGACAACGAGCAGGCGCGTGTCCGCATTCAATCCGAGCACCAGCGTCTGGTCGGCGGATTTCCAGTAGATGTTCTCATAGGTGAGCATCACCCCCTTGGGGCGATCGGTGGTGCCTGACGTGTACATCAGCCGCATCAGGTCGCGCGGTTGGCACACATGCATCGGCGCCGGCGCGATGTCGGGCGCAAGGCTGGTGATGCTGGATTGCGTGACTTCGTCGAGCAGCACCACGGGCACGCCGCCCGCCGCGATCGCCGCAAGCTCCTCGTCCGCGATCAGGAGGCGCGCGCCGGAATTGCCGACGATGTAGCCGACTTCGTCGGCCGACAGGCGATAGTTGATCGGCAGGAACACCGCGCCGATGTGGCTTGTCGCAAACACCAGTTCGAGAAAGGCGGCGCTGTTCTTCATCAGCACGGCGACGACATCGCCGGCACCGATGCTGCGTGCGGCCAGCCAGCCGCCGACCAGCCTGATCCGCAGGTCGAAGCTCGCATAGGAGATATCTTCGCCGCGATATTTCAGCGCACAGCGATCCGGCGTCCGCTTGGCATGAAAGGCGATGAAGCTGGAAAGATTGATCATTCGCCGCTCGACGAGGCCGGTTGCCGGCCGGTTTTTTCCCTGAATGAACTATGACTCGTAATTCATATTTGGCTTGACGTCACCCCCCTTGCTCTGAAAACATCGTGGACACGGAGACGGAACGATCTCCAACAGGGATTTGGGAACGCGAACCCGACAGGGAGGGGAGAATGAAGAGAACGCGTAAACCGGGCGTCAGCCGGCGTGCGACTCTCGCGCTGATGGGCGCCGGTGCGGCGACCTTGGCTGCGCCATGGGTGGCGCGCGCACAGGCCAAGACGATCAAGATCGGCATGCCGACCATCCTGTCGGGTCGGGTGGCACAGCTCGGAACCTCCTCGCGCAACGCGGTGCTGCTGGAAGTGGAGAAGGTCAATGCGGCCGGCGGCCTTGCCGGCCGGCCAATCGAGATGGTGATCCGCGATTCCAAGGGGCAGCCGCAGGAAGCCGCCCGCATCGCGCGCGAGCTCGTCAACACCGATGGCTGCGAGATGCTGCTCGATGGCGAGGCGTCGTCGGGCTCGTTTGCAGTTCACGAGGTGGCGCGCGATCTCGGCGTGCTCTGCATCCACACCTGCTCGGAGGCCTCGTCGCTGACGGCCGACCCCAAGCAGCACATCCCGAATGCATTCCGTTGCGTCCGCCAGGGCATTCACGACTCGATCGTCGGCGGCAGCTATGCGGCATCGATCGCAAAGGCCAAGGGGCTGAAGAAGTGGGCGACCTGTTCGCCCGACTATGCCTATGGCCGCGACACCACCGGCGAGTTCGTGCTGTATCTTAAGAAGTTCGCGCCCGATGTCGAGGTCATCAGCGAATCCTGGCCAAAGCTGTTCCAGCCCGACTACACCGACGTGATCACGAAGATCCTGCAAGCCAAGCCGCAGGCGCTCTATTCCTGCCTGTGGGGCGGCGATCTCACCTCTTACATCGACCAGGCCAACATCTATGCCATGTTCGCCCAGATGGAGGTGTTCGCGGTCAATATGGCCGACTACACCGCGCTCACCGTGGTGAAGAACCTGCCCAAGGGCATCCACTCCGGCGACCGCTACATCAAGACGTTCCCGCCGACACCGGAGAATGCGGCCTGGGGCGACGCCTACAAGGCGAAGTACAACGAGTATCCGACCAACTGGTCCTGGCAGAACGCAACGGCGGTCATGTTCCTCAACGAGGCCGTCAAGAAGGCGAATTCGACGGACGGCAAGAAGGTCGCGGAAGCACTGACCGGACTGACCATCAAATGTCCGTTCGGTGCCGATGGCACAGTCACCATGCGCGCCGACGACCATACGCTGGTCGGCTATGCGATCGGGTGGGGCACCACGATTCCGCAGGAGCCTTACGTGCCTGACGTGAAGGCCGGTGACTGGAAGACCATCTTCGAACTCGAGGCCGAGTGGAAGAAGAGCAAGGGTTACACCTGATCCGCATGCCAGGCGGGACAGCGATGGGCTGTCTCCGCCGGCCATCAGATGCTTGTCGCGCGCCGGCGTTGCGGCCGCCGTAATGGATGACTTCCCGTGGACCTCGACGCGCTCGCCAGTTGTTTCGCCAGTCCCGCTTGCCTGGTGACTCAAACCACCAGCGGCCTGATCATCGGCATGCTGCTGTTTCTCGTCGCCGTCGGGCTCACCCTGATCTTCGGTGTGCTCAAGGTGGTCAATTTCAGCCACGGCGCCTTCTACATGTTCGGCGCCTATTTCGCGATGACCGCCTACCAGCTCACGGGCAGCTTTGCGCTGGCGATGCTGTGCGGTGCTGCGGGCACGGCGATCCTCGGCCTGATCTTCGAGCGCGCCTTCATGAGCCGGGTCTACGGTGCCGACGTCCTGATGCAGCTGCTGGTTTGCTATGCCTTCGTGCTGATCTTCGATGACGTCGTCCGCATGATCTGGGGGCCGGAATTCAAATCGATGGGCATGCCGGCCGCATTCCAGGTCGCGCCGCTGTTCATCGCCGGTGGCGTGGTGCCGCCATATTATCTGCTGCTGATCGGCGTCGCGCTGGCTGCTGCCGTGGTTCTTGGGCTCGGGCTGGCGCGCACCAGGATCGGCAAGGTGATCCGCGCCGCGGCACATAATCCGGGAATGGTGTCCGCACTCGGCATCAACACCGGATTGATCTATGGCGGTGTGTTCGCGCTCGGAGGCATGCTGGCGGGGTTGGCTGGCGCGCTGGCAGCGCCCGTGCGTTCGTTGACGCCGGGCATGGGGTTCTCGGTACTGATAGAGTCCTTCATCGTCACCGTGATCGGCGGCATGGGCTCGATCCTGGGCGCGCTACTCGGGGCACTCCTGATCGGCCTGATCCGCTCATTCGGATCGCTCGGCTTTCCGCTGTTCACCGAAGGGCTGATGTATCTCTTCATGGTGATCGTGCTGGTGTCGCGCCCAACCGGCCTGTTCGGCAAGGAGGCCGCATGACCGAATTGCAGGCCAGTGAGGGCGCTCGGGTCGTCAAGGTGCCCCGCATCGATGCCAGACCACAACGCTTTCGCGATATCCTGATCGCGCTCGCGGCCTTCGTCGTGCTGGCGCTGCTGCCGATGCTCTTCGGCAGCAAGCAACTGCTCGACTTTGTGATCCGCTGCGCGGCCTATGGACTGTTTGCGACCTCGCTCAACCTGCTGGTCGGCTACACCGGGATGATTTCGTTCGGCCATGGCATGTTCTTCGGCCTGGGCGCCTATGGCTTCGGCCTGATGATGCAGAAGACCGGCGTGTCGATCCCGGTGGCCTTTGTTGCAACTCTGGCGATGACGTTGGTCGTTGCCGCCGTGATCGGCGCGATCTGCGTGCGGCTGAAGGAGATCTATTTCGCCTTCGTCACACTGGCGTTCCAGATGCTGATCCATTCGACCATCCTGTCGTGGCAATCGCTGACCGGTGGCGATCAGGGCCTGCGCGGCGGCATTCCGCGACCGCCATTCCTCGGCATCGATCTGTCGCACCCCCTGCATCTCTACATCGCGAGCTGTGCGTTGCTCGTGATCGGCCTGCTGCTGATGCGCCAGATCGCGCAGTCGCCATTCGGTTATACGCTGCGCATGATCCGCGACAACCCGACGCGCGCGAGCTTCATCGGAATCAATGTCTGGCGCGCGAAGCTGGTGATCTTCGTGATTGCGGCGCTGTTCGCGTCGACCGGCGGCATGATCATGGCGCTGTTCGTTTCCGGCGCCTATCCCGAATTTGCTTACTGGACGATCTCGGGCGAGGGCATCTTCATCAACATGCTCGGCGGCGTCACCACGTTCCTTGGGCCGATGGTCGGCACCGTGCTGCTGCTGATCCTCAACGACACCGTCACCCGCCTGACCGAATATCACGGCATCGTATTGGGCATCGTGATCCTGTTCTTTGCTATCGGCCTGCGGAGGGGGCTGATGGACTTCGTCGTCGAATGGTACGTCCATCGTCGCAGTGAAACCTCGGAGCGCGCGCCATGACGACAAAGGGACGGGTCAGCGTGGTCACCGGCGGCGCGAGCGGCATTGGCGCCGCGTGCGTCCGTGAGCTTGCAGCGTCAGGCGATCTGGTGGCGGTCGTCGACCGTGACCTAGCCAAGGCGCAGATGGTTGCGGCCGAGGCCGGCGGCAAGGCGTTTGCCGCCGATGTCGCGGACGAGCGCAGCGTCGAGGCCTGTGCCGCCGCGGTCGAGCGGGACTGCGGTCCGGTGGAAGTGCTTGTCAACAGCGCCGGGATCATCCAGGTGCCGGTTCGGCCGCACGAGCTACCGATGACATCGTGGGACGATGTCGTGCGCGTCGACCAGCGCGGCACTTACGTCGCCTGCGTTGCCTTCGCGCGGCAGATGATCGCGCGCAAGCGCGGCAGCATCGTCAACATCGCCTCGATCGCCGGCATGCGGTCGATGCCATTGCACGCCTATGCGCCCGCCAAGGCCGCCGTGATCGCCATCACGGAATGTTTGGCGGCCGAGTGGGGGCCGTCTGGAATCCGCGTCAACGCGGTGTCACCTGGCTACACGCTGACGCCGGCGCTGAAGAACGCGATTGAGCGCGCGGAGCGGGACGTTTCCGCCCTGGCGGCCAATGCGGCCCTGCGTCGTCTGGTCGATCCTGCGGAGATCGGCCGTGTGGTCGCATTCCTGGCATCGAGTGCCGCGTCGGCCATGACCGGGGCCAACGTTCCGGTCGATTGCGGCTGGCTCGCCGCCACCTCGTGGAGCACCTATGGCGGCTTGCGGGAGGCGAACGGCTGACCATGCTGGAGATCCGCTCCCTCTCGAAATCGTTTGGCGGCGTCAAGGCAACCGACAACGTCTCGCTCGACTTTGCCGACGGGTCGCTCACCGCCGTGATCGGTCCGAACGGCGCCGGCAAGAGCACGTTCTTCAACCTGATCACAGGCGCGCTGAGGCCGGATGCCGGCCAGATCCTGCTCAACGGCGTCGACATGGCGGGCAAGGCGCCGCCCGAGATCGTGCGTCACGGCATCGGCCGCGCCTTTCAGGTTGCGAGCATCTTCCCGTCGCTGACGGTGGAGGAGACGATGCTGGCCGCGGTCTGCGCCGACCAGCGCCGGGCCGGCGTGATGCATCGCCGCTTTCCTTTGGCCGAGACGCGGGACCGCGCCGAGCATGCCATGGAGCTGCTCGGCCTCGTCAACAAGCGCAACAGAACCGCCGCCACGCTGTCGCACGGCGACCAGAAGCTGCTCGATATCGCGCTCGCGCTGGTGCTCGAGCCGAAGGTGCTGCTGCTTGACGAGCCGACCGCAGGCATGGGCCCCGAAGAGCGCTGGCGCATGATCGACAAGGTGCGCGAGCTCTGGGAGAAGCAGAAGATCACGGTCGTGTTCATCGAGCACGATATGGACATCGTGTTCAAGATCGCACCCGAGATCGTCGTGCTGTGCTACGGCCGGATTCTGGCGACCGGCACGCCGGACGCGATCCGCCGGAACGATGCTGTGATTGAGGCCTATCTCGGCAGCGAAGACCATGCGGGAGCCGTCACATGAGCGCGCAGCCGGTGGTGCAGGTCGAGGACCTCGACGTCTACTACGGCACCAGCCAGATCCTGTTCGGCGTCGGCCTGTCGGTGCGGCAGGGCGAGACCATGGCGCTGTTGGGACGCAACGGCGCTGGCAAGTCGACGACCATGAAGGCGATCATGGGACTGGCGCCCGCGCACCGCGGCAAGGTGACCTTGCGCGGCAATGTGGTGTCGGGGATGAAGCCGCATCACATCGCGCGGGCCGGGCTCGGCTTCGTGCCGGAAGACCGCCAGATCTTTCCCGAGCATACGGTCGAGGACAACCTCGTCATCGGCCAGAAGAAGGGCCCGAACGGCGAGGACGAATGGTCGATCCGTCGCGTCTATGATGTGTTTCCGCTGCTGGAGCCGCTGCGGCACCGGATCGCCGGCCGGCTGTCCGGCGGTGAGCAGCAGATGCTGGCGATCGCTCGCACGCTGATGGGCAATCCGGTGCTCCTGTTGCTGGACGAGCCGAGCGAGGGGCTGGCGCCGATCATCGTGCAGCGAATCGGCGACCTGTTGCGGCAGCTCCGCGGCACTGGTGCCACGGTATTGATCGCCGAGCAGAACATGCATTTTTGCCTTGGCCTTGCGAGCCACGCGACGGTTATCGACAAGGGCCAGATCGTCTACACATCCTCCATCGAAGAGCTCAAGGCCAACGACGATATTCGGCAGCGCTATCTCGCGCTGTAAGGCCCTTCGCGAGCTGTGGGAGGATAAATGGCGGGCGAACGCAAGCTGACGCCGACGCATGAGGCGCCGTATCGGGGTCTAAAGGTGCTTGATTTTGGGCAGGGCATCGCGTCGCCCTACAGTGCGATGCTGCTCGGGGCCTATGGCGCGGACGTCATCAAGGTGGAGCCGCCCGAGGGCGACTGGTCGCGCTATCTCGGGACCACCTATGGCAATCACACCGCGCTGTCGGCCGTCTATAACCGCGGCAAGCGCAGCCTCTGTCTCGACATGAAGCACAAGGACGGCATTGCGATCGCCCAGCGCCTGGCGAAGGAAGCCGACGTTCTGATCGAGGGCTTCCGGCCTGGCGTCGCCGAACGGCTCGGGCTTGGCTATGAGAGCCTGTCGCAGGATAATCCCGGCTTGGTCTATCTGTCGGTCAGCGGCTTTGGGCAGAGCGGGCCGTATTCCAAGCGGCCTGGCTCGGATTCGGTCGCGCAGGCTTTCTCGGGGCTGGTTTCGGTCAATGTCGGGACCGATGGGGTGCCGCATCGGGTCGGCACCACCATCTCCGACGTCGTCACCGGCGTCTATGCTTTCCAGGCCATCGCGACCACGCTGTTCGCGCGCGCGACCGTCGGCACCGGCCGCTGGATCGACGTCAATCTCTGCCAGTCGACAGCGGCGCTGCTCGGCCACAAGGTGGCCGAGTTCATCCTCGAGGGCGGCGCGCCGCGTGCGCTCAATGTGCCGGCCGGCACCTACCAGACGCAGGACGGCTGGATGATGGTGACGCTGGTGAACGAGCCGCAATACAAGCGCCTGTGCGCCGCAGTCGGCCGCGAGGATCTTGCCAGCGATCCGCGCTTTGCCGATTTCGCCCGGCGCGCCGATGCCGCCGACGCGCTGATCCCGCAGCTGCGCGAGGTCCTCCTGACCCAGCCGACGGACGCCTGGCTGACGCGGTTGCATGCGGCCGATATCATCGCCGAGCGGATTCTCGATCCGGGCGAATGGCTGCGCAACGCCCATGTCGAGGCGACCAAGGCGTCGGTCTGCCAGGATACGCCGGGCGTCGGCCCGGTCTACACGCCGCGGACGCCGGGCATCGCAAGCCTGTCCGAGGACCGGCTTTGTCCCGCGCCGGATGTCGGCCAGGACAGCCGTGCGGTGCTGGTCGAGGCGGGCTTTGCGCCTGCCGAGATCGACCGGCTGCTGCTATCAGGCGCCGTGCGGCAGGCCAAGCGATAACGAAAGCAAAAAGTCATGAGCACAGATCTCGTACGTTACTCGGTCAACGACCACATCGCCGAAATCATGCTGGACCGCGGGCCGGTCAACGCACTCAGCCTGCCCTTGATCGACGCGCTGCTGGCCGCGCTGGCCAAGGCGCGCGATGACGAGACGGTCCGCGCTGTCATCATCGGCAGCGCCCACAAGGTGTTTTGCGCCGGCCTCGACCTCGACATCGTCAGGGGCAAACCCGCGATTGAGACCAAGACATTCCTGGAGCGTCTCTACTTCGCGCTGAACGATACACAGTACCGCATGGGCAAGCCGACGATCGCGGCCGTCGATGGCGCCGTGCGCGCCGGCGGCATGACGATCGCGATCTCCTGTGACATGATCGTCGCGGGCGATGCCTCAACCTTCGGCTACCCCGAGATCGATGTCGGGCTGATCCCGGCGATCCATTTCGTGCAGCTGCCGAGGTTGGTGGGGAAGCACCAGGCGTTCGCCCCGTTGTTCCTTGGCGAGCCCTTCGAAGCAGCCACCGCCTATCGCATGGGCCTGCTCAGCGAAGTCGTGCCGAAAGGCACGGCGCTCGATCGCGCCCGCGAGATCGCGCGCAAGTTTGCGACGAAGTCGCCGATCGTGATGAAGATCGGCCGTGACGCCTTCATGCGCGCGGTCGATGCGGATTTCCGCCGGTCGATCGAGAACATGGCGGAAAGCTTCGTCGTCGTCGCGTCGACCGAGGATTGTCAGGAAGGACTGAATGCGTTCGTCGAGAAGCGGACGCCCAACTACAAGGGACGGTAAATGGCCGGATTGTATTTCGAAGAGTTCGAGGTCGGGCAGGAGTTCCATCACGAGTTCAGCCGGACCGTGACGGAGATGGACAACACCATGTTCAGCCTGCTGACCATGAACCCGCAGCCGTTGCACCTCGATGCGCATTTCTCCGAGAAGACCGAGTTTGGGCAGCGGCTGTTCAACAGCCTCTACACGCTCGGCATCATGATCGGCATGAGCGTGTACGACACGACGCTGGGAACCACGGTCGGCAATCTCGGCATGACCGACGTCAAGTTTCCCAAACCCGTCTTTCACGGCGACACGCTGAAGGCACACACCAAGATCATCGGCAAGCGCGCCAGCAAGTCGCGGCCGAACCAGGGGCTGGTCGAGTTCGAGCACACCATGACCAATCAGCGCGGCGAGGTGGTGGCGAGCTGCCGTCGCACCGGCCTGATGCATTGCAAACCGAAGGCTTAAGCGATGCGATCGTTTCTGTTCGTTCCCGGCGACAGCACCCGGAAATATGAGAGCGCGAAGAAGACCGGGGCCGATGCATTGATTCTCGACCTCGAGGATTCCATCGCGCCGGACCAGAAGGTGATGGCGCGCGGCATCACTCGAAAGATGCTCGACGAGCGCAATCCGGGCCAGAAGCTCTACATCCGCGTCAACGCGCTCGACACGGATATGACGCTCGGCGACCTGGCGGCCGTGATGCCAGGAAAGCCTGATGGCATCGTGCTGCCGAAATGCGCTGGTGCCGCCGACGTCAACAAGCTCGCGCTGTATCTCGATGCGTTCGAGGCGGCCTCCGGCATCGAGCAGGGAACCACGCGGATCGTGACGGTTGCGACCGAGACGGCGCGGGCGGTCCTCAAGATTCTCGACTTCGAGAACATGAGCCCGCGGCTATGGGGCATGATGTGGGGCGCGGAAGACCTTGCGGCCTCACTCGGTGCGTCGCGCAACCGCACCGACGGCCGCTATCATTCGCCCTTCATCCTGGCCCGCGACCTCTGCCTGATTGGCGCGGCGGCAGCCGGCGTCGTTGCCATCGACACGATCGCCACCGACATCAACGATCTCGACGCGCTGAAGGCCGAGGCGATCGCCGCGCGGCAGGACGGCTTCCTGGCCAAGGTCGTGATCCATCCCAAGCATGTCGACATCGTCAACGCGGCGTTCATGCCGACGGACGAGGAGGTCGAATGGTCGAAGCGAGTGATTGCCGCGTTCGCCGGTAACCCGTCCGGTGTCGTCAAGATGGACGGCAAGATGTTGGACAAGCCGCATCTTCGTGCCGCCGAGAAAATCCTGGCGTCGCGCGGAAAATAGTCAGCGATCAGGCTCGATCAGTGCGCCGCCCTGGACGAGGGCGGCGATCTCCGCCTCCGCGAGCCCTGCCTCGCGTGCCCGCCGCCGCGAATTGACTTTGATCCCGGATCGGCGGCAAATGCCTCAAACCAATATTGCCGAGAGGAAATCACCATGGCTGACGCGCTGATCATCGATGCATGCAGGACCCCGCGAGGCATCGGTAAGGCCGGCAAGGGCGCGCTCTCAGGCATCCATCCGCAGCAGCTCGGCGCCACGGTGCTGCGCGCGCTGGCCGACAGGACGGGTATCAACACGGCCGACGTCGACGACATCATCTGGGGCACCAGTTCGCAGCGCGGTCCGCAGAGCGGCGACCTCGGCCGGATGTCGGCGCTCGATGCCGGCTATGACGTGCGCGCCAGCGGCGTGACGCTCGATCGCTTCTGCGGCTCCGGCATCACCAGCGTCAGCATGGCTGCCAATGCCATCATGGCAGGCTCCGAGGACCTCGTGATCGCCGGCGGCACGGAAATGATGTCGATGGAAGGCCGCCGCGGCGAGGGGCCGTTCATGATGGACAACGGCAACCTTCGCCTGCGCGCCCGCCACCCGCAATCGCACCAGGGCGTCTGCGCCGATGCCATTGCGACCATGGAAGGGATCACCCGGCAGGACGTCGACGCGCTTGGTCTCGAGAGCCAGAAGCGCGCGGCTGCGGCGATCAAGGGCGGGCATTTCGACAAAAGCCTGGTTCCGGTCCGTCGCGAGGATGGCGCATTGGCGCTCGACCGCGAGGAGTATCCGCGGCCGCAGACGACGATGGAGGGCCTCGCCGGACTGAAACCGGCCTTCCCCGCCATTGCCGACTACGTGCTCGACGACAAGGGCACGACCTATCGGAAGCTGATCCTGGAGAAATATCCGGATCTCGACATCAACTTTGTCCACCACGCGGGAAATTCCTCGGGTGTGGTGGACGGCTCTGCGGCGATCTTGCTGGCGTCGCCGGACTATGCCCGCAAGCATGGTCTGAAGCCGCGTGCGCGCGTGGTCGCGACGGCCAATATGGGGGACTCGCCGACCTTGATGCTCAACGCGCCGGTGCCGGCCACCCGCAAGGTGCTGGCCAAGGCCGGCCTGACGCTCGACGACATCGATCTGTTCGAGATCAACGAGGCGTTTGCCGTGGTCGCCGAGAAATACATCCGCGACCTCAAGCTCGACCGCGACAAGGTCAACGTCAATGGCGGCTCGATCGCGCTCGGCCACCCGATCGGCGCGACCGGCTCGATCCTGATCGGGACGGTACTCGACGAGCTCGAGCGTCGCGACCTCAAGCGCGGCTTGGTTACGATGTGTGCTGCCGGCGGCATGGCCCCGGCGATCATCATCGAGCGCGTCTGAGCCGGTTCAGACCGATCAGGACGGTGCGCCGACTGCCGACTTGTAGTCCTGATGCTTCGACCACGAGACGTAGTAGGCCACTCCAATCATGGCCGCGATGCCGGCGACGCTGACGACGACCTGCATCGCCAGCGCGTTCGGGCCGGTGATCAGGACGAAGTGCGCGGCAAAGGAGAGGAACACGCCCGAACAAAACACGGCCAGCCATTCCTCGCCGCACTTGATAATGGGCTGCAGGATGAAGGACCGCAGATGTGTCCATCCACGCGGGACCAACGAGGTGAACAGGAATGCCAGCGTCAGGAAGTGCAGGATACGGTACGGCTCAACGCTTTCCTTGTCGTCTGGCAGGAATACACCGACGAACGAGCCGGGAATCATCTCAGCGAGTATCGGGATATTGCCGCTGGCGACGATGGTCAGCGCGAACAGGAGATACAGCAGCGCCGCGGCACGCAACGCGGGCACGGCCTGCATTGCGCGGATGACGTGCGCGTAGCGCTTGCTTATGAGGGCGAACCAGCCTCCCATCACGAACAGGAACTGCCAACAGAACGGATTGAAGTACCAGCGACCGTCCGGATACGCTGCCAGATTCCAGTCAAGCGTATGTGCGGCCGCATAGAGTGCCGCCGACGCGGCGAGCGTCACGTTCGGCAAGCGAAGCAACCCGAACAGAATGATAGGCAGGGATGCCATCAAGGCGATGACGAGTTGCAGGACATCGAGATTGAGCGGCTTGGCCTGCAAGAACAGGCCGTAGATCAGAGTCCGGATCGGGTGATCGATAAATCCGGTGATGTTGAATTCGCTGATGATCTCGGGGGCTGCCGTCCGGCTGGCTGCATAGCTGATCAATTCGACATAAATCACGAACAATACGATGTACGCCGCATAGAGTTGCCACACGCGCTTGAAGATGCGGGTTGCGGCCACCAGGAACCCGCGTTCCCGGGCCATCCCGGCATAGATCAGGGTCGCAGCGTACCCGCCCACGAAGGCGAACAGGTCGGTCGCGCCACTAAAGCCGAAGTTGCGCAGGGTCAGCATGCTGACTGCGTTGTGAGGGATGTGGTCCAGGAACAGAAACCAGTTGGCGATGCCAAGCAGCAGCGCAATCCTGAGATCGCTATTGCGTGCCGCGATCTCGGCGTTTGTTGTCGGATTCATTGAAAGCAGATGTCTACCGGCCCGAGAATCAAATCGCTACCCTAGCGGGAAGCTCCGCGCAGTCCGAATAGATTTTGCGTGAACGATATCTAGTCTGCATTCAGTTCCGGCCAAGTAGCCGAACGCGAAGAAAATCACGTTCTCGAAATTGTCACGTGAATGATACGATGTCAGACCGGCTCGTGCTTGTGCAGGTCGCGAGCATGATCGAAGGTATTGGCTTGCAAATCTGCCTCGGTCAAGCCGACCTCGGGGAGGGCGGCCTCGGCGAGGATGTCGTCCGTGACGTCCTCGACCGAGGACGCCGCGACCTCATGGATGAAGCTGATATTCGCGTACTCTCCCGATGCGACCCGCGCGACCACCTCGCGTCGTGTCATTTCGGGATCGACGATGGCCTCGCGACCGCGACGGCCATAGTCGATCATCACGACGAAATACTGCATGTTCGAAGTTCGATGCCTTGACTGTCATCGGGCATTATTTCCGATGATCCGAACGAAGTCAAGATGAATTCTGATAATCAGAATTAGGGCGTCGTTGACGAGGCCGCCCTGGTCTGGGCCTCGCGCCGAATCGGCCGGGCCGTCCCCGGGCAGGTCCCTCCTACTTCTCGGAAGAGCGTCCGCCGGATGTCCGGGCAGCCTTGCGGCCCTTCGATGCGGTCTTGCCCCGCATCCTTGCGATCTGGCCGCGCGGCAAGGTAACGCAGATCTCGCCGATCCATTCGAGCCTGACGCCGTTGATCGGCTTGGCATTGAAGCTGGTCAGGTTGACAACCCCGGATGAGTTACCGCGCTCGACCGTCTTGAGATAGCGCTCGCCGGTCTTCAGCCGGACCGCGGCCTCTTCTCCATAGAAACTCGACAGCGGATGCCGCTGCTCGCGATAGACCACGATGACGTCGCCGTTCTCGTATTTCGGCAGCATGGAATCGCCCGATACCTCGAACGCGATGGTCTCCTCCGCGAGGGGAAACGGAAGTTCGACCTCGCCGAGACCTTCGGGTGGTACCTGCTCGTAATCCGGCTCGATCGAGGCTCCGGCGCCGATCCGCCCCATGATCGGCACCGAGTTCAGCTCGAGATACTCGACGATCAGGGGGATCTCCGCCGCCTTGATCAGCCGTATTCCCGAGAGAATTTCGGACACCGCGCCGGCCCGAACGCCCATTGCGCGGGCAAGACCGCCCTTGGACTTGCCCGTCCTCTCCAGTCCCCGTTCGATCATTTTCACGTCCAGCATGGCTCATCCTTTCCGAATCTCTGCATCTTCATACAGTTACGATAATCAGAAATCAAGCTTGACTTTTTCTTCTGAATATCGGAAAACCGTGACGGCGCCGGCGGAATGACAGAAATGGGAATTTGGAATGGAAATGACGAACTGGCTGCCGGAGCATTCGGCGGCGCTGCGGGATCTTCGTGCCCGCGGCATGTCCTATTCGGAGATTGCCGACGCGATCAATGAAAGGTTCCACACGGCCTACACGCGAAATGCGGCCCTGAGCCGGGGCCAGCGGATGGGGCTCGGAGGTCTTGAGCGGCTTGAACCATCGTTGCCGAATCGGGTCGGTCGACCCGAGTCCACCGTTCCGGTGCTGCCGCGCATCGAAGTGTCACGCGAGGTTCGCCGGGAGGCGATGGCCGACATGGTTCGCTGGCCGAAACCCTTCTCGGGAGAAGGGGAGGCGCCGAAGCTTCGTTGTGTCGAGATCACGCCGCGCCATCTTTCGCTGGTCGAACTTGAACGCGGGGACTGCCGATATCCCTATGGCGGGGACCGTGACGACGAGCCGATCACCTTTTGTGGCCACCCGCGTCGGCCGGGCTCGAGCTATTGCACGCCGCATTTCCACCTAAGCCGCGATCCCGAGCTGTCGGCGGAGCCGGTCTTGAGCGCCGCGTGGCTCCGCGTTGTCGGAGCGACCTGAGGCATTGCACCTCCTGACCGCCGGATTTCGGTCCGCGATCACGATCGCGGGCAGTGCACCCCCTGACCGCCGGATTTCGATCCGCGATCACGATCGCGGGCAGTTCACCTCTGACCGACTGATTTCGGTCCGCGATCACTACCGCGCGGAACTGTCCGCGCGCCCTTCATCAGACACTACGGAGAATCATTAATGCCGCGAGCCAAACGCCGGAAACCGTACGATCCTGCGAGCGGGCACGACCGCCGATCCCAGGATCTGCCCTACAATGCCGATGTGGCGACGGTCGAAGTCGACGATCCATTTGCGCTTCAACACGGCGAAAAGATTGTCGCGCTGCGCTCGATCCGCAACGATCCGCTCGGCCGGCTGCATGCGCACCGCCAGATCGACGATTCGCAATATCGGGGAGGCCGCGCCTTCCAGGGCGATTGGGAAAAGGCCGAGCGCGGGCCGCGCGCGGTCGATACGACGCGCGAATATGTCGATGGCGGCCAACGTCGCGAGCCGATCACGGAAGGCCAGCGTCAGGCGGTCCTGCGGCTGCAGCGTGCCGAGCACGAACTCGGGGCCGACGGTTCGATGCTGGTCCACGAAGTTCTGATCCTCGGCATGACGATGGAGCAGGTTGGGCAGAGGAGAGGGCTGCGTACCCAGCGTTGGCAGGACTATTTCGCACGACGCCTCAAGGAATGCCTGGATCGGCTGGCATTGATCTATGGCTTTGCCACGTCGCATCGGGGGCCAGCGCAACGTCTTTGAAGCCGGGGGCGATGAGCTCGCACATCGATTGCCGTGCCGTGTCCGGCGCGGCAAAAGCTCCCGGCAGAGGTCGTCAGGCGGAGTGGCTCTGCCTTGTCAGGGAACCGAACGTAGGGTTCATCACATTCGAGCACGGCATTGTGCCGTACCTCACATTTCCCAATGAGCTGACGCGTACGGCTTGGTTGTGTCGAAGGCGGTCGACAGCGGATCGGACTCTCATGTAACGTTCTCGCCTGTGCCGATGGTCCTGTTTGCAGTCGAGCGTACGTCATGGCCCACGGATTGTTGGAGCATCAGCGCCGTGCAGGCAACCGTCTGGCGCGTCGAAGAACCGGAGTTTGCGGCTACCGCCTGAATCCTCTCCAGCGTCTCTCTGCTCAAAACAATATCTCAGGGACTGCAGGATGTGTCTGGTGCCCGGCGGGAAGATTGACGTGATCACCCAAGGAGAACTGACTGATGAAGCACACTGGAAATTGCTTTTGCGGCGCCGTCGAACTGCAGGTCACCGGGGAGCCGGAAGCCATGGGCTACTGCCACTGTCGCTCGTGCCGCTCCTGGTCCGGCGGTCCGGTGAATGCGTTCAGCCTTTGGAAGCCTCAGGCGGTTGAGGTCACAAAGGGGGCTGATCATATCGCGACGTTCGAGAAAACCCCGATGAGCCAGCGCAAGTATTGCAGCAAATGCGGTGGTCACCTGATGACGAGCCATCCGACGCTTGGGCTCGTCGACGTTTTCAGCGCCACGATCCCGACGCTCAAATTCACGCCCGGCGTTCATGTCAATTATGCCGAGGCGGTGCTGCCGATACGCGACGGTCTGCCGAAGCTGAAGGATTTTCCGGCCGAGTTCGGTGGCTCCGGCGAAATGCTCGCCGAATAGCTCGGCGCTCGTCCGATAACGAGAACGGCGTGGCGACTCGTGGCGCCACGCATTGATGTGTCGCCTTGTCGCCGTCCGATGCCCGATCG
Source organism: Bradyrhizobium sp. ISRA436 (assembly GCF_029910015.1). Taxonomy (NCBI): domain Bacteria; kingdom Pseudomonadati; phylum Pseudomonadota; class Alphaproteobacteria; order Hyphomicrobiales; family Nitrobacteraceae; genus Bradyrhizobium; species Bradyrhizobium sp. ISRA436. Next base: position 5,346,360 of record NZ_CP094519.1, on the reverse strand, counting down.
AGCTGGTCCCTGACGGGTTTCCACGACCTTCCAGCACGACGATAGCGAAGGTCGTCGGCCCCGTGGCCGGCGACAGCCATGTCGGGCGAAGGTCCCGCCCTGCAAAATCCGGATTTGGTTCTGATAGCACGCTTCCGCTAAAAGGCGGTCAAGCCGCCTTCAGTGGCGGCTATCGAATTTCGCCTGACAAAATAACCAGAGGAAACCTCCGATCATGACCGCCAGACCAGAATTGCCAAAGCGCACGCCGCGCGGAGAGGGCGTCCCGACGGCGCTTGACGGTCTGCTGGTTGTCGACTTCACGCGCGTTGTGGCCGGGCCCGCCTGTACGCAGACGCTGGCTGACTTCGGAGCCGAAGTCATCAAGATCGAGAACCCGGACGGCGGCGACGACACGCGCGCTTACGAGCACGCGGAAATCGGCGGTGAGAGTGCCGCATTCCTCAGCCTCAATCGCAACAAGCGCGGCATTGCGCTCGATTTCAACAACCCAGCCGCGCTGGAGGTGGCGCGCGAGTTGATCGCCAAGGCCGACGTCGTGGTGGAGAATTTCTCCGGCGGCGTGATGAAGAAATTCGGTCTCGACTATGCCTCGGTGGCGCCAACCAACCCGCGCTTGATCTATTGTTCGATCTCGGCCTATGGCCGCAAGGGCGATTTCGCGCTGCGCCCCGGCTTCGACCCGATCACGCAGGCCGAAAGCGGTTTCATGTCGCTCAACGGCTTTCCGGACGGCGAACCGGTTCGCACCGGGCCGCCGATTGTCGACATGGCAACGGGAATGTCGGCCTGTAACGCCATTCTGCTCGCCCTGATCGCGCGCGATCGGCTCGGTCGTGGTCAGCAGGTCGAGGTCGCCCTGATCGACACCGCGGTGGCAATGACCGGCTTCTACGGCATGGCCTATCTGATCAATGGCAACAATCCCGGCCGCTTCGGAAATTCTCCGAACGGTTCACCGACCGTCGGCGTCTACCGGGCGTCCGATGGGCCGCTCTACATGGCCTGCGCCAACGACCGGCTCTATCGCCGGCTTGTCACCGAGGTGCTCCAGCGCCCGGATCTCGTCACCGATCCGGAGTTTGCTCAGCGCAAGGCCCGGACCGCCAACAGAGAGAAGCTGCGCGCCATCATTGCCAGCGTGTTTGCGAGCGATACGCTGGAAAACTGGATGGCGAAGATGAAGAAGGCCAACATTCCGGTCGGCTATCTGCGGACGGTCGAGGAGGGGTTCAATGCACCCGAGGTGCGCGATCGCGATCGCCTCAGCAAGATCCCGCATCCAACCGCCGGTTCGGTTCCAAACATCGAGTCACCGGTCGGCATGAGCCTGACGCCGGCGGTCGCCCCGGTCGCCGCTCCGTTGCTCGGTCAACATACCAGGGACGTCCTGCGCAAGACGCTTGGCTATGACGACCGGCGCATCGCGGCGTTGGCTGACGCAGAAGCCTTCGGTAAGCTAGGGAACACCGATTGACGCGCCGGCGTGCAGAAGACGCCCGCCCGCAAGCTCATGCCGACATCGTTCCCGCGACACGGGCCGACTGGCGCGCGCTGATAGCGCGGCACCGAAATCGGTCCGTTTCGATACTCAGTTCGGCTTGCTGCGCAGGTTGTTCCTTGGCATACTTTCAACCTCCTCAGGCTCCGCCCGGTCGATTTCGAGGCGAGCCATCCGGAGTATCAAGGTTGCCGTCGTCAGGCCGAGGCGCTCGGCCTCCTGAGCTGCGGTCTCGACCTTCTGGGCCAAGCCTTCACGTTTACCTGGGTATGCCATTCGTGATCCTCACTTACGGTGCGAGATGAAAAATCCCACTTATGTTGCGGAGCTGCAGAAGAAGCTCGGAGCTCCATCGAGCGAAACAGTAGAAAGCCTGCGACTGTTGAAGGCCTTCCTTCGGCTTGCGCCCGACCAGCGTAGCGAGGTCGTCGAGCTGGTCGAACGTTTGGCGGCTGAACCGCCTGGCGATCCCTCATTGTCTTGAGGGCTTCAATTCCCCCTGCATGTCAGTTGCTGACTGGCTTGGCCGGCGGCTGTGTCGCGATCACGTAGACTGCACCACCGTCGAGCGCCTCAGATTGATGGCGGGTGCCGGCCGGCAACAGGATGGTGTCCCCAGCGGTCACGACACGCTCGCCGCCATCCCAGATGAAGTTCAGTCGCCCGCGGATGATCATCAGGATCTCGTCGACCGGGTGCGTATGGAAATGATGCACCTTGCCGGCCGCGTCGTGCTGCAGCTCCACCGAGCCCTGCGCTGGAAGCAGGTTCAAGATCTCCGGATCGATGGTAAATTCGGTCTTTGTGCCTGCGATGATCTGGGTCATGCTGCCTGCTCCTTGTCTGCAATGGATGGTGTCTTGTTCTGCGCGAGCTTGGCGAACGGGCAGCCCGGGCTCGTATTGTTGTCGTCGTGCAGGAAGTACTGCAGATACTCGCGTCCGTCGGTTGCGCCGTAGCGACCGAGCAGCGGCGAGGGGCTTGCGCTGTCGTACGGGACGAGACGCTTGCGTACCTCGCTGAACGCAGCGTTGGCTGCCTTTTCGGTGCCAAGGATCTTTTCGAACACCCAGCGTGGCTGAAAAGTGAGCATGAACGCGCTGGATCGACGGCTCTGCCGCATCACATGCGCGGGCGTGGTGCACACCACGAAGATCGGCTCGCCCGCGAACGAGAACTCCCACATCGGGTGGTCGATCTGTTCCGGGATGTCGGCCGGCCACGGACTTTTGTCCAGGCGCGCCAGTTGGTCGAGCGTCATCCACATCTTGCGGTAGTACGCGTCGAGCGTCTGCACCGGCCGAGGCCGCGTGAAAACGATCAACGAGGTATTGGGGCCGAACGAGCGAGCCTGAGAAACGTACTGCGCGAGCTGTTCGCCGAGGACGGCGACGTCGTATGGATCAAGGAAGAGGTACCGCAGCTGATCCTGGCGATGGCCTGTCACGCCGAACACGCAAGGGAACGGCCTCGCTTCGCTGCTCATCTGCGCCTCGAATTCCGAGAACATCACGCTTTGCCAGCTGCTCACCGGAAAGTTTGCCGATACTTCGCCTTTTCTTAAAAACAAGCGCTCCATAACACCCCCTTCACTCATAACGAGACTACCGAGATATCAATTTGCTCCTCATCAGTAGCGGCCCGGCAATGCCCGGCAGCGACATGAGGAGCAGAATGACAATCAAGGCGCCGTAGCCGGCGTCGCCGATCGATGCCGCGTTGTGCACCGCATCGGTTCCTGAAACCCGGCTGGCGGCAAGCATGGCGAAGCCGATCACGGGTTGCGACGCGCCGGCGAAGATCCCCGCAGCCGTGGTGTTCACGGAAGCGCCGACGCCGATGAGATCAGCGGTGTAGAGTTTCTTGACGCATTTCAGCACAAGCGGGACGGTGCCGCCGGCGACGAGGCCCAGCGCCGTGAAAACGACGGTGACATAGACAAAGCCAAATGTGCGTGCGACCGGCGGCAGGAGCATCGCGATCAGCAGCATGCGCAACAAACAAATGCGGATCAGCGCGCGGTCGAGCGTCTCCGCGGCGCGATCGGCGGCGTGGCCCAGGAAGATCGAACCAATGGCATTGCCGATCATGAAGGCGAGCAGGGGCGTGCCAGCGGTCGTCGGGGAAATGTGGAAGAGGTGCGCCACCATCGGGATGCCCCAGACGCCGGATAGCGTGGTCACAACCGCAAAGTGCGACGCAAAGGTCATTGCGCAACCCCAGTTGCCAATGTGTGACAGCGATTGCCGCGCAGCCCTGACGACGCCCTTCAGCGTCTTGTTGCTGTGCGGGACCGGATCAGGCTTGAGCGCAAGCTTGGCGAAAGCAAGGTTGGCAAGGCCGATGCAGGCAATGAAGAGGAAACAGGCACGCCAGCCGAAGCCCGAGACCGCAGCCGCGAGCGGCGTGGTCGCGATCACACCCCCGACATAGCCGGAAACCTGCGAAATCCCCGACATAACGCCGAACCGCTCGTCCGCGAAGCTTTGCGCGACGAGTTTCAGGAGTGCGGTGAAGACCAGCGCGTCACCGCAGGCGACGACCAAGCGCGCGGCAAAGACGTCAAGCAGGTTCGGTGCCAGCGCGAACGTGGCACTACCGAGAGACGACGCAATCATGCTGGTCAGAACGACGCGCTTGACACCGAACCGGTCGACCAGAAGACCCGCCGGAATCTGCATTAAGGTGTAGCCCCAGAAATAGCTGGAGGCGAGCATCGCAACACCGGCCGCATCGGTGTTGAAGTCGTGCATGAAGCTCAGGCTCATGGATTGCGGCGAGACGCGCTGCAGGAACGCGATGGCGTAAGCGATCGCCACAGCCGCCCAGGCGAGATAGGCGCGGTCGGTCAACCGCGACGTCGGCGTATAGACGGCTTGTTGTCCGAGTACCGACATCAGACCCTCGCGTAACCGACAGAGAAAAGAGCGTCCGCTGAATTCGGAATCTTCCGTGACATCGCCGCGTCGACGAGCGACGCAGTGCCGTGATAGGCTTGGCGATGATGCTTGATGTGGCCGTACGCGCCGCGCATGATCATGTCGGGCAGCTCGAGCGGCTTGCCCGGATAAAGCGAAGCGCACATCTCGACACAGGCAGCCTGCAATGCAGGATCCTGCATGTCGTCGAGCAGCGATGGCGTCACCTTCTCGCAAATCTTGGCGTTGGCCGCCCAAACGATGGGATTGCGGGTGCGCCAACCGTAGAGCACACTGCCGTCGGCTCTTTCCGTGGCACCCGAACATCTCAGAACTTCGGCGGTGAAAAAGCCGTAGAGACCGCGGCCCTGATGAGCGGGCAGCACTTCGGTGCCGCTGCGGTAGATCCCGGGTCCGGCCGACAGCTGAAGGATGCGATAGACCGTGAAGGCCACGAGGGCGGAGCCGTCATAGACCAGGATGAGGCTGTATTTCCTGTCGAATGGCGAGGAGGTTGCTGTCCAGTGCGGCTCGGTGGCCTGCCAGTTGACGGCGATAATGCCGTTCATTGCGTCCATCAGTGACTGACGATCGCAGGCTTCGATCCGGGAGGCGTCGGGTAGGCTGTAGATCGCGTAATCCGGCCACGGCGATTTGATCGCCTGATATCGACTGCCCAGATTTCGCAACATGGCAGGAACTCCCGTATTCCATCGCGAGCTATACAGGGGCGCCTCAAATGGCTTAAAGGACAATATGCCCTCGAAAACTGCCAAACCGTCCCGACCCGAGCCAGCCGACAAGACATTCACGCGACGGATCGCGATCGTCGCCTTTCCGGGCGTGACCTTGCTCGACATCTCCGGGCCCGCGCAGGTGTTTGCGGAACTTGAGGCGATCGAACTGCCCGGGCCGGGCTATTCGCTGTCGTACCTTTCAGCCTCGGGCGGACTGGTGCCGACCGATGTCGGGATGATGATCGACACCGCTCCGATCGAGACTCTTGGACCTGGCGAGGTCGACACGCTGGTGGTCCCCGGGGGACCGGGTATTTGGCAGATCCGCAATGACGCAAGGCTGATGAACTGGATTGTGGGGGCGCTTCCGAAAGCGCGTCGCGTCGCGTCCGTTTGTCTCGGAGCGTTCGCGCTGGCCTGGACCGGCATTCTTGACGGCAAGCGTGCTGCAACGCACTGGCGCTATTGTCCGCGGCTGCAGGACAGTTTCCCCAAAATCCGGGTCGAGCCGAATGCGATCTTCGTCAAGGACGGGCGGGTCTGGTCGTCGGCCGGCGTCAGCGCCGGCATCGACCTTGCCCTCGCCATGATCGAGGAGGATTTCGGCCATACCACCGCGCTGGATGTCGCACGCAGACTTGTGGTTTTCCTGAAGCGACCGGGTGGTCAGAGCCAGTTTTCGACCGTCCTTGCAGCGCAGGCATCGGATGTCGAGGGGCGCTTCAGCGCGCTGCATGCATGGATCATCGAGAACATCACCAGCGACCTAAGGGTCGAGACGCTCGCGGAAAGAGCCGGGATGACGCCGCGCACATTCGCCCGGACCTATGTCAGCCGCACCGGCATGACGCCTGCGAGCGGCGTCGAGGCGCTCCGCGTGGAGACTGCGCGCTTGTTGCTCGAGAGCCGTCAGATTGGCGGCGTGGTCGAGGTTGCCAAGCGCGCAGGGTTCGGCGATGACGAGCGGATGCGTCGGGCCTTCCTGCGGCACCTCGGCGTATCTCCGACCGAATATCGAAACCGCTTTTCGGGCGGGTAGCCTGACTGAAGAGTGTGTTCGGGCACAGGCCTATTCATACAAAGCGGATCCATCTCGCGAGCGAATAGCTGGCCTTCGCTGGCGGGATTCACCGTTCAAGACGGTAGCTTTTCCGGTTTGTCTGCGGCTAATGTGCCGGCCAAATCGGGAGAAGAAACACGATGAATGACGGGACCTCTATTCAATCGGCACGCAACGTCGAACTCGGCGCCAGCGGCGAGGAATACCAGAATCTGCACGAATTCGTGCGGAAGGCCCGTGCCAAGCTGAACCAGAATGCCTGGGACTATATCGTCGGCGCCTCGGAAACCGAGACCACGATGCGCCGCAACAGAATGGCGCTGGACGAGATCGCCTTCAGGCCCCGCGTATTGCGCAGCGTCGTCAATGTCGATCCCTCCGTCGAGGTGTTCGGTCGCAAACTCCGGCTTCCCGTCATGATCGCCCCGGTCGGAGCGCTCGAGATATTCGATCTCGACGCGGGCGCGGCCGTCGCGCGCGGTGCGGGGACGTTCGGTGCGGCGCATATGCTGAGTTCGGTTTCAGAGCCGGGCCTGGAAAACACCGCCAAGGCGGCGCCTGACGCCTTGCGTATCTATCAGCTGTATGTGCGCGGCGATGACGCTTTCGTCGAGGATGTCGTCAGCCGTACCATCGCCAACGGCTATGCCGCGTTCTGTCTCACGGTCGATACCGCGCACTACAGCCGGCGCGAACGCGACATTGCCAAGCGCTACGTGCGTGAAAGCCGAATTCGCGCCACCGGCGGCGATTTCCAGAAAGGTCTGGAATGGCGGACGGTGAAATTGATCAAGGACAAGTTCAAGATCCCACTCGTCCTCAAGGGGATTGCCACCGCGGAGGATGCGAAGATCGCCCTCGATCACGGGGTTGACTGGATCTACGTGTCGAACCATGGCGGGCGGCAGCTCGACCACGGCCGCGGTTCGATGCATGTGCTGCCCGAGATCGTCCAGGCGGTCGCGGGCCGTGCGAAGATCATGGTCGACGGCTCGTTCTATCGCGGCACCGACATCGTGAAGGCGATCATCTCGGGAGCCGATCTCGTCGGCATTGGCCGGCTGCAGTGTTGGGCGCTTGCCGCCGCAGGCGAAGCCGGCGTCGTACGCATGCTTGAACTGCTGGAGGACGAGGTGATCCGCTGCCTCGGGCTGCTCGGGGTCACCAGCTTTGCCGAGCTGGACAAGTCTTATCTGCATCCGGCGATGCCGACCAACCTGCCGAGCGTGTTCAGCGCATTCCCGCTGCTGGACATCGAGCCCTACCGTTATTGAGCCGCGGGCTAGGCTCGCGCGAATGACCTGGCGGGCGCGGTCGCGGCGTCTGTGATGTCCATGAAGACGCCGCGGCAAAGACAAAGTCTGATCGAAATGCCGCACTAGTCGAGGCGAATGGCAGACGGTCCATTCGCTGAATTTTCACTTGAGAGAGCTATCAGCTTACATTGGATCTTGCGGGATATCCAAGCCGGCCGGCTGAAACTGTCGCCGGTCAGCGACGAGGACTTGCGCGTCCTCACGGAGCTCGGTCTGATCGAATTGCACGATGATGGTCCGGCGCTGACACCGGAGGGAGCCGAAATCCTGAGCGGCTAGGGCGGAGCTGCAGTGATCTAGTGGGCTTTCAGGAAGCTCTCGCCGGAATTGCACGGCACGCAATGATAGGTCAGCACGTCAAAAACCCGGTCACGCGGCTCAATCACAGCGAGGCGCATCTGTGCGCCGAACTTCATGCTGACCCGATCCGAATTCGGGCGGTAACGGGGTCTGAAACTCCCGGACTAGGGAACTTTTTCTTGCCAGGCCAGATCGGGCGATCACAATGGCGGTTAGCGATCCAGCGCTGACGGGACCGCAATCTATGCTAACGTCGCCGGACGCTTATGTTCAGGGGGCGATCATGATCGAGCCGAAGCTTGAAGTTCCTGCCGAGCTCCGCGACCTCGCGGAAAAGACCATCGATCAGGCCGAGAAGGCCTTCGGCCTGTTCTTCGATGCGGCCAGCAAATCGATGGCGACGATGCCGGGTAGCGGAACGGAAATTTCCAAACAGGCGCTGTCATTCACCGAGCAGAATATGAAAGCAGCGTTCGAGCATGCGCGAAAGCTGGTGCATGCGACCGACCTTGAGGAGGCGATGCGGATCCAGTCGGAATTCCTGCGCAGCCAGTTCACCAATGCCGGCGAACATATGCGGCAGATCACGGGCAGCGTGATGTCTGCCACCAAGGACGCGACCAAGGGCAAAACCTAGGACAGAGTTTCCCGCGTGCTCAGCGTCGGCGGGCGACCGCGACGCCGAGCAGGAAGGCGACGAACAGGCTGGCAAGCGGCGCTTCGCGCGTGACTGCGCTCACGGTGGCAAGGGCTCCGCCCTGACGACGCGAATGAGCGATCGTGCGGCTGAGTCGATCGACGGCGGCCCGAAGCCCATCCGACACCTCCGTGATCGTGCGCGAAACATCGGTTGCCGTATCGATCGCGCGTTCGGCGAGGCTGGGCTGCAGCGGGGATTCCGGCGTTTCGAAACTCATGCGACATGCCGTGGTTGCACTGAAGGATTAGAGGCGGCCGTGATCTCGCTCTCCGCTCGTGCGCTTGCCTTGAACAGTGGGTCAATGAGCTTTGACTATCCGCGACAGGCGCCGGTCTGAGCGGCGGATTACGGCCACGTTCTGAAAATGCTGCAGGTGCGGATTGGTTCCGCGGGATAACCTCGCTTTCAATGAAGGGAACCGGAAACTTCCGGGCATGTCAGGGCTTGTTGCAGCAACGACAATCGCAGCGCAGGCTCCAAGTCATGACGGATGTTCGTCCGATCAAGGAGAGAAAGCGGCACGGCGGCGCGCCGCTCGTGGTCGCAGTGGTTGTCGCTACTCTCGGCGTGTTGGGCATGCTGATCGTGGATCACGGCCCATGGAGCAAGCCCAAGGTGCAGCCGGCCGCGATGGCCAACCACACAACGACCGGCGAGGCTGCACGTTCAGCCGGTGCAAAGGTGATACCGACCGAACCCAGGGCGCCGATCGAACCCGCGCCGCCGGGCCCGACGCCGGTCCAACCAGCGAACCCGAGTCCACCGCAATAGATTTAGATTCCGTTGCGTGGTGGAAACCTGATCCGACGCAAACCTAGACGTGACACGACGAGCGACGCGCCAGCATGCAGCCTCCGCACCACGCCGAATGAGCCGCGAGACAAGAATTGACGCGTTGGGCAAATCGGCGGCACAACGTCATCACTCGAGATTGCAGCAGTCAGCGCACGCTGACGAGCATGCCCCACGCTGCGGCAAGGCCGGCCCCGACCAGAACCAGGAACGGACTATCGCAAAACACGCCGCCATACTGGCACATGCTGGTGCCGAGCGAGCCGACCTGATGATGACCCGCGGCATAGAACAGGCCAGACAAGACCGCGAGCATGGCAGCAACGAAATACATTGACGCCTCCTTGCGATGCGAGGACGGCGCGAGCCAATCCGGCCAACGCCACCCAGAATTGTCCTGATCGTGAGCCGAACGATGAACTGCCCGTCGGCTTGACACGTCGGGCAACTCAGCGGCACACTGACATCATCGCAACAAGCATAGGGCGGTCGGCAGAAGACCGTGTTGCGATTTCCTCATGCGCACGAATTTTCGATGAAGGCGGTTTCTTGCCGTCGAAACCGATGCGTCGCATTTTATCAATTCCGTTCATTTCGCAAAAAGGGTCTGCCGCGTCGGCTAACTCACCCGCATAGCTGCTGAGCAGATCGGACCTAACGACGCCTGGTATGAGTGGGTCTTGTTCGTGAAGTCGTCTGCCCCGGCAAGTCCGCGCTGCAGGCGAAGTGGGCAAGTGCAAACTGCAAACTGCAGCCAAATCTGAATGCATCTGATCTGTCGCCGGCATTGATCCAGGATTTGCATCAGACTTATTCCTCGGAGCGTCATCTCGGGATCAGCCGAGATCGTCGATTCTGCAGCAAGAGCGATACCTAAGACCGCCCTCACGGGTACATAAAAGCAGCGCTTCCTGTCAGGTTAGTGGGGGCTGGAGTGCTGTTTTGAGCATCAGCTTAGCTGTAAACGCCACGCTATTCTTGCCGACCAAAGGCCGTCCCGTCGACCCTCGCCATGCTGCTGTCATAAGTGCCGGTAAAGCCACACGATACTTCTCGACCGCCGAAAATCAGACTGACGCCGATCGCGTCGGCACGCTGGCGCGTCGTCAATTCTCCGTGCCACTTTCCATTCTCGAAACTTTACAATACCGAATAATAGAAGTAAGTGTCGCCGCTCAAGATGCGACCGTTGAGGAGCACGAGAACGCCGCTCGCGCGAGCGCGTGAACCGTCTTCCATCTTGATCTCGATCGCATATAGGCCGGTTTTGATGTCTGACGCCGCCGATCGCTCCCCCAATTGCTCCCGGGCATCAGACTAACGCTGCTCATCATTTGGAGCGATTGTCATTTAGCCGCAGCTTCTTCCCGCGCTCGCAAATGCCGACGTGGCGGCGCAGCGCGAGGGGAGCGTCAAATGCTGACGCGATGCTCGGAGTGAGGACGTGGCATCGTGGCCGACGCAGGGTCAATCGTCGGTCATCGTCACGGCCGGCCGTTTTTGTCCTCGGCGGATCATCGAATTAGAGGAAGAACCTCGAATTCGTGAAATCGCGGCGGTGAAGGCAGCGTCCATTCTAGTGTTGTTGCTCCACTGCCCCAAGGGTTACCGGCCGCCCTCGACTTGCGGACGAGAGCATAAATCACGCCCAAAAAGAAAACGACCAACCCGGCGGCGGAAATATAGGCTCCGATCGAGGAAATCAGGTTCATACCAGCGAAAGCGTCCGGATAATCGACAATGCGCCTCGGCATGCCCGACAGGCCGAGGAAATGCATCGGGAAGAACGCAAGATTGACACCGACAAACGTCAGCCAGAAGTGCAACTTGCCGAGAGTTTCGGAATACATGTATCCCGTGAATTTCGGAAACCAGTAGTACCAGCCCGCGAAAATCGAGAACACGGCACCTAGTGACAGCACATAGTGGAAGTGCGCGACGACATAATAGGTATCCTGAAGTGACCGGTCGATGCCTGGATTGGCCAGCACTACACCGGTTACGCCTCCGATCGTGAACACGAAGATGAAGCCAATGGCCCACAGCATGGGTGTTTCAAACGTGAGCGATCCGCCCCACATGGTGGCGATCCAAGAGAAGATTTTGACGCCGGTGGGCACCGCGATCACCATGCTGGCGACGGCAAAATAGGCCTGAGCGCTGCTCGACATACCCACGGTGTACATATGGTGGGCCCAAACGACGAAGCCGATGAATCCGATGGCAACGATCGCATAGGCCATTCCGAGATACCCGAACACGGGTTTGCGGCTGAAGGTCGAGACAACTTGGCTGACAATCCCGAAGCCCGGTAAGATCATGATGTAGACCTCCGGATGGCCAAAGAACCAAAAGAGATGTTGGAACAGCAGGGGATCGCCGCCGCCCTCTGGCGCGAAGAATGTTGTCCCAAAATTCCGATCGGTAAGCAGCATGGTAATTCCGCCGGCGAGCACAGGCAGCGAGAGCAACAGCAGAAATGCGGTCACCAGCACCGACCATACGAAGAGTGGCATCTTGTGCATGGTCATGCCTGGAGCGCGCATGTTGAAGATGGTGGTGATGAAATTGATCGCGCCAAGGATCGAGGATGCGCCGGCCAGATGTAGCGACAGAATGACGAAATCGACCGACGGCCCGGGATGTCCGGCGGTAGAGAGCGGCGCGTAGAGCGTCCAGCCCGTACCGGCTCCGGAGGAGCCGGGCTCTCCCTCGACGAACATCGAAATGATGAGGAGCGCGAACGATGCAGGAAGCAGCCAGAACGAGATATTGTTCATGCGCGGGAACGCCATGTCTGGCGAGCCGATCATTAATGGCACCATCCAGTTGCCAAAGCCGCCCATCATGGCCGGCATAAGTGTGAAAAAGATCATGATCAGGCCGTGGCCTGTTACGAAGACGTTATAGGCATGCGGGTTCGCGAAGATCTGAAGGGCCGGCTCCTGCAATTCGGCCCGGATCACGACCGAGAGGATCCCGCCGATCAATCCCGCGCAGATCGCAAACACGAAATACATCGTGCCGATGTCTTTGTGATTGGTCGAATAGACGTACCGGCGCCAACCAGTCGGCTGATCGTGTGGGTGGCCATGGGAAGAGACATCTGCGGAAATTGACATTTTTGTTCTTCCTTGAGCTTCGAGATGCGCGGAGCGGGCTTAATCCCGGCTATTCGATTCCAGTCGAGCGGTGATCCGGCTCTCAACTCGTTCGACTTGTGTTGCTGCGTGTCGTCCGATGGCCCGAGAAAGCGCGTCGCTTAGCAATGTCGTCCACGAGACGTTTGCTTCCGTCGGAACGCGATCTTTCAGGCGGTCGTTCGGTTTCCAGTCCGAAGTTGGCAAGGTCGGGGGCAACGACCCGAAGTAGGCGGGATAGACTTCGTGCATATAACAGGGGGACGACGCAGATTCGTGAGAGCTGGGTTCGTCATCGTATCGGTCAAAGCATCCATGGTTCTGAGTCATCGCCCGGCCTGCGTCGCGATCAGGCGCCACGTGTTGGTCGGTGGCGCGCAACCGAATGTCCAGATGTCGATGCTGTGTCGCTCTTCGGTCCTTCTTTGGCTGCTTTCCGAAAGCCTATAAGAGCCGGCGATGAAGCGGATGGAAATCTCGATATGATCATCGTCGATGCGCGCGGCAACGATCTCAGGAGGCGCGATCAGTGCGAACAGTGTGTCCGTCTTCTCGTGTCGATCCTCTCTCGCCGCGATCGCGTCCGAAAAAGCGGCATAGACCTCAGGGGAAACGTGCCTGAGCAGTGTCACTTGGTCGCCGGCATCGAATGCCGCGACGATCGCCTCGTAGGCCGCAAGTCTGTCGTTGAGGAAGTCGTTCAAGGCGATGCCGCCACAACGCTTGAGGACATTGGATGCCATCGCTTCGAGTTCTGCGCAGCGTGCTGAAACGTTCAATGCTGAAGCATTCGCAGGAGAGATTGTTCGCCCCGATCGTTGAGCGGCTCTTGCCCTCGCAAGCGATGAAAAATGCTCGAACCAGAAGGTGAATAACCCGTAGACCCAAAGTCCCCACAACAGGGCGACGAGTGCTGAACCGTTGCTATCCTCTGGCATAGCGACCTCCCGGATGTTTGTCGCCCACGGCGAATTATGTCTGTCTGGTTGCCCGAATGGTCGCTCGCCCTTTCCGGACAAACAAACGAATTTAATCGCTCAATTAAACCAAAAGAATTGCAGTGAACGTCGAAGGACTGACACGATGTGTGGGAAGGAAGAAACTTACGAAGGAGTTCGTGCCGCCGGGCAGTGGGGTGAGCGCACCCCGGTCGTGACACCGGGTTGGAGAAAACACCACAGCGAAACATCTGGGTTTGATCATTGCGGTGCTGTCGGAAACGTCAGTCCGTGGCAGTCCTTGCGTTGCTGCTCGTGCTCGAGTTCGGCAGGGGGGCCGTTGCGCTGGAGTAACTTGCGGAGGCGCCATCCGCCTTGTTGTAATACGTCGAGACGGCGGTTGCGAACAGGAAGCTCCACCAAACTACGACGCAAAACAGCAGTCGGACGCTTATCTCTGAAGCCGCCATCGAATTCGCGTCTGCTTTGGAAGACGGCAGCAGTCCAGCCAACCGCGACGCGACCGCTTCCCTCTGGGCGACGCTCCAGCTCTGTCCGGATACGTCGCCGAGCACCGAGACCAAACGCTTCTGCGCAAGTGTCCCGGCCATTGTTTCAAGACGAGCCGCTTCTTCCCAGGGGTCGACACCCATTCGTGTCAATGCAGAAATGACACTGAGCTGCGTTCCGTTACTATCCTCGCAGATCACTGCAAACAGAAAGTCGTCATATCTGGACGACGGCACAGAGGTTGTACGGATCTCCATCTGATCCTCCCCTGCGTTCCAGGTTGAAAGTGCCGGAGACGCAGACATGCATGGACGATGGTTCTGTCCTGCTCATTGCCTTCCTTTCCTCTCCGTTGACAAGCGATAATTTGTGCTCGTTCGTATCAAAGAAATGCTGCAAGACGTACAAGGACGACAGTCCTCAGGCGCGAGTTCTCCGCGGCGCGCGGGGTTATTCGAGGAGCCATCAGCGTTTTTGCTTCGAACACGCAATATTTGTCGCTTGTCAAGCGCGATCAGGCGTCGCCAAGTCTAGCGAAGCATTGGGAATGGACGCTTCGGTCGGTAGACGGCAAAGCCGATCGGAATCGTAGGGACCGTCCGCTGCATTGTCAGGAGGCGCCTTCCGGAGAGTCGCAAATTGACCCGTCAACCAGCCGAGAATGAGGGGCGAGCGTGAACTACGCAAGATCCAGCCATTTTCATCCGACCAAATTGCCGCCGGTTACGATCTCAAAAGACAGATCGAGCGAGACTGGTCTCTATCGCTATTGCAGCACTGACAGACAGGTGGCGGTCCGCGGCTGCTTCAAATCTGCTGCGAGAACTCGACCGCGCCACCATTGTCCCGGACGCTCAATTTCCAGAAAATGTCGTCGCCGTCCACTCGCGGGTTCACTTGCGCGACAATATCACGGGAGAAGACAGCCGAATTACCCTCGTGCTTCCCGGCGAGACGTGCGCCGGACCAAATGCCCTTTCGGTGTTGACGCTCCTGGGAGCCGCCTTGATTGGGTTGTCCGAGGGCGCTTCGATTGATTGGTGCACGGCCAGCGGAGACCGCAGCAGCAAAACGGGTTCTTCGTTGCGAGTAGGGGGCGACGCTGGATGTCGCCTGTGGGGGAATAGAGCCCAGCGCAGCGGGGCGAGGGGGCCACCTCTACGTCCCGCCAAAACCATGTGGCAGGTCAGAACGAATTGATCACGGAGTGTGCTGCTTCCCTCTCGTCTTTGGCTTCTCAAGCGGCCTGACATTGTCCGCACGGGTCTCGGACTTTACGGCGACGAGCACGCTGCATGGCGGCTTGTTCAAGATGGTTTCTCCCACGGAGCCATTCAACCAACGCGCGAGCGTTCCTTGATCTCGATGACCGACCACGATCAAATCGGCGCTCATCTCCTTGGCGGCACGAACGATTTGTTCGGATGGCTTGCCGTACCTCAGGGCTCCCATTGTTGAGCAGCCGGCGTCATGCAAGCGTCTCACGCCTTCGTCAATCGCCGCCTGTACTGCAAATCGTTGCGCGTCGGAAACGACAAACGACGTCGCCTCGACGACTGGCATGCTTTCGGTCCCGTCGATGATCGCGACGAGATGAACGGTTGCACCGCACGACAATGCCAAGCCTTGGGTTTGAGCGAGCGCTTCGCGGCCGTCTGCCGAGCCGTCGAAGGCCAAGAGAATTCTTTGGTACACATGCGATCTCCCTCTTTGCGATTGGTCTCTGGCGAACACGCCGCTTATGATGACGTTCGGGCAGAGCTAGGGGCCTGGCGTCAACATATTCCCCCGATCAATCGCGGCAAATGAAAAGTCCCGTCATTTGACGGCAACATTATTGATTGCTTGGACATGAGGCGCGGTGGGGCGCACGACGCGAGTGTGCTGAATGTTCGAGGCTCTCCGGCATCTCGGACCCATCAACGTCCTTGCTGAAAATCGGCAAATCTTCTCGTTTGCAAATGTCGTGCAAAGAACGACAAGTCAAAATGGCCGAGACGCATCATCAAGTGAGCGGTCTTGACGGCCAATTCTCCTCGTTTGAGGAACGACATCATGCACAAAGCCTCGTTACAGGCGTAGACGATAGCGGCCGTAAACTCGCATCATCTCCATGTGGAATGAGCGAGAGCGACCCCGCGTACATCGGTTATTGGTCCAGGGGAGAAGTGTTGATCTTTCTTGATAGCCTCCTCGAAGGCGAGCGAGCAGGCATCGGAGCGTTCGCAGCGATCGGCCGCTCTATCGAACAGCATCTCGCAGACCTCATCTTCGAGTCCGAACTGGCGCAGGGAGCGATTTGCGTTCTGCTTAAAAAGGAAATGATCAGGAAAGGCGGCGCACACATGGTGGGCCGGAGAAGGGAGGCCGCTCCGTCCAATCCGGCAGGCGGCATTCGGAGTGCCATCGCATTCGCCCGCTCGCATCAGGCCCGGTTGGCGGATATGATCGAGGATGCCGTCTTGAACATCTTCGATTCAAGACTGAATGCGAAGCTGATGTATTTGCTGCT
Organism: Bradyrhizobium sp. ISRA436; assembly: GCF_029910015.1. NCBI lineage: Bacteria > Pseudomonadati > Pseudomonadota > Alphaproteobacteria > Hyphomicrobiales > Nitrobacteraceae > Bradyrhizobium > Bradyrhizobium sp. ISRA436. The sequence continues at coordinate 5,329,936 of NZ_CP094519.1, read as the reverse complement.
GCTGCATCGCAAGCAGGTCGAGCTACTCGATACGGTTCATGCCGGTGCCGCGAGCGGAAAGTCCCGATCTCTGTCCGAGCGGTGATAGATCGTGACGCGAGCTCCCGACGGCAAGGTCTCAAAGAACGGTAGCTGAATGCTTGCCGCGCCGGCCTTGACATTCGTTCTTGTGGCCGTTGCTGTCGGACTTGGTGCCGCCTTCGTGTGGTTTCTTAGGGAGGCCGAGCGGGCATCCAATGTGCAACGCGGCGGAAAACGGCGCCGTCAGAAACGCGGGTGATTGTTCGCCCCGTCAACGTCGGCGCAATGGGCGTGTCAGATTGGATGGGGGTTGAGCTGATCCCCGGCTTGCTCCTACGTCCAGGACCGTGAGGCTTCGTTCCCAGCCATGCTCCGTCCAACGGAACGACTGTCCGGGCCCGAGGCCGATTAGAGCACTTCCGACCGAAGTCAGGACCGATATGCACTGGCGACCTCCGGCCTGCTCCGGAACGACAAGACGGGCAGGTCGAGCAAGTGTATTTGCGTGCTCGACGAATTTTACCTTGGATCCGAGTCTGACGACCGAATTCAGCACGACGCCATCCGGAACAATATCGGCGCGGTCGATCTCTTCACGAAGGCGTCTCCTACTTCTTCACGACTGTAGCGGCGCGCAGTGCGGCAAGCGCCACGTCCAGCGCGGCGGCATCAACATTCGTGGAGTACGTTGCGTAGACTGGGAAAGAGAACCGCGGCGCGCCCGGCACCAGATGGAGGTCTCCGGTCAATAGATAGGGCTGAATCGCGTGCATTCGAAAGTATCCGGAGCCTCCTTCCAAAAGAGTGTAGGTCAGGGCAAACGGACCGAGATTGGTCAGCAGGCTCGGGACCGTATCCGGAAAACTCATTGCGTGATGAAGGGAGAACTCCGAGCCCCATTCGACATGGACATGCCGAGGATCGCTTTTGCGATGTTTCGCAAGATCGGTGGTCACGAGTACGAGCTCTTCCTCCATCAACAAATCGACCCCTATTCCCGGCCGATGGTGCGGAGCATACATGATGGCAATATCCACGAGTCCCGCCGCAACGTGCGAAGTCAAATCCTGGGGAACGTCGACATGAACACGAAGTGCGATGTCGGGATGGGAGCGTCGCATCATCCTGACCCAATCGACCAGAAGCGGCTGCCATAAGCTGACTTCGCTTCCGATCGTCAACACGGCGCTGTGGCCTTCGGGCACCGCCACCTGCTGCTTTGCACGCTGCCACAACTGCACGAAATTTGGGGCAAAGCGCAAGAACTGCTGACCGGCGGGAGTGAGATTCGCGCCAGCCTTGTTTCGAACGAACAGAGGCCGCCCGAGTTGCTGCTCAAGGAGGCGTATGCGTGCGCTGACCGTCGTCTGTGCGACATTCAGGCGTTCGGCAGCCTTGATGAAGCTGCCGGTTGAGACGATCTCGACAAATGTTCTGGCGAGTTCGATATCCATGCGTTGATAGCAGGATCTTTGCAGAAAAATGTCAATTCAATTCGCTTGCCTTGACTGTACCTCGTTTGGCGTAATGCGGACGCAAGGTGAAGTGATCGTCGCTTGAATCGACGTGTGCGCTTTCGTCGCAATGCCGACCTCCAGGTAACAGACTATGTTGGCGAAAATCCATGACTTAAGTCGTCGAAATCGATTCAGGTGTCGCGCGCCATCGTCCGCATGCAGGTCGCGCATTTGCGGTCCCCTTTTTTCCGAATCGGCTGCTCGCGCCGTCCGGGTCCTTCACCTCCTTAAAACCTGAGAGAGTGGCTTCATCTTCGAAGCCCCTTCATCTTGCGAAGAACGAGGTCGCTCTTGTTGCCTTTTCCGAAGATTGCGTTGACGGCATCAGACTATCCGCGGCTCGCGCGCAGCCTGGAATCGAGGGGATATGGACGCACTTCTCCTGATGGGTGAGATCAATCGGGCGGAGATCGTGTCCGACGTGGAAGATGCCGACTCGCTTGAGGATAGGATCATGGGTGACCTACCGGGCGAACTGGGGCGTTCCGCGAAAGACGGTTCAACTGGTCTGGCCTGAAGACCAGTCTTTCGATCGTGATCGCATCTCCTTTTGTCGGCATTGGGGGCCACGTTGATTGGCCTGTGGAGCGGCGATCGGATGCCTTACTTCGTCGCCGGTTGCCTGAACGTCGTCAGGATCGAGAACGTGGAACGATCGCGCTCGAATGTCGTGCCGGTGTTCCGCGCTCCAACATTCGCAAAGGCAGTGACATCGGATGACGATCCGGGGCCGACAGCCGCATGACGGAAGGGAGCACCCCTGACGAATTCCAAGGACGGCCGCTTCAAGATGCGCTTTGGCGCGCCTGTGGTAGGGTTGATGACCCCGGATGCAGATTCGCAAATGTCGTGAGATGCTTCGGCGCAAAATGTGCTGGGGTACGCGCCTAGCACTCGACTAGACCGCGGAAAAAGAGCGGCCTCGGTCCGGGGTAGTGGCTGGGGTTGGACTGAGGCCGCTTTGCGACAGCCACGTGAGGCAGCGCCGTCTGAGTTCGCCCAAGATTCGCGGCAGAATCGTGACCGCTATCGCTTGCTACGCTTGGCTCTTTGCGGGGCTGGAGCGGTCTGCTGTGTTGCAGCGGGGTTCTCAGCGTTCGCCGATGCCAGTGAGTCAAGTCGCGAAGTCAGCGAACCAAGCTGATCAGACAATAGCTTTTGCTCGCCCTGTTGTACTGATGCCTTCTGTTGAATTTCGTTGACCTGAGCAGCCAGCTTCTGTTGATCAGACTGAATCCCTTGCACCGCCTGTTGGAGCGACGACAAAGTCTGCCTGATCTGCTCAACCGCCGGGTCTGGGGGAGACGCCACCTCGGCCTTTTGTTGCGGGGCAACCGACTTGCTGCCGGTACTGTAGTGCACCCAAAGGAAGCTGCCAGCCGCGATGATGACAAGTAGTGCAGCCACCAGCCACAGTGCTGATGATCGCTGCCGTGTGTCGGCGGGCGTTAAAGGGTCGGTCATGACGGTTTCCCCGATCGTGGTGCGGTCCGGCCAACGAACCATCGTGGGGTTCGTTCCCAGTAGCGCGCTCGTCGTGCAGCCGCACTACTTTGGCCACATCGCCGTAAGTCCCCTGGAGATCCGAGTTTTCCCATTTTGGGGATGCTCGCAATTTAGCGGTGTGCCGGTCTGAGCCTCTCGTTTCGTAAAGCATGAGGGCCCTTCGGTAGGTTGGCGCGGAACCCAAAATCGCTGCAGTGCGTTATTCCAGTTTCCGCTGGAGGTGAGTGTGATGAACAGTCATCGAACGGCACTGATCCTTTTCGCATTCGCTCTCGCGCTCGCACTTATAGCAGCAACAGTTACCACGCTGGAGAACGTCAAGACGCGCGTGGCCAGCAATGACACGCCGCCAGGTACGACCGGGCTTGCGAAGCCACACCCGCCGCTTGATCGGGCGCCCGGCGTGCCGATAGAGACCGCGCGATAGGGCTGCCATGCCCCGCTCCGCCCCGGGGTGAGCTAATTCGAGCTTGCGGATGATTATGGCATTGTCGCAAGGCCTATCCCTCCGCCACCGTCCGAGCGACGCATTGATCTCACTCAACGGCCAGGCTTCCTGCCCTCCAGCGACTTCAGGAACAGGATGAAATCATTGACCTGATCCGGCTCGAAGCTGAACTCTGGCATGCTCGGATGGCCGGTGACGAATGCCTCTGCGAGTACCTCCTGCAGCATCTCGACCCTCATGCAGTGTTCGGAAGGGCGGCGCGATTATTATCAGACGACAACGCGCTCCAGGGCGGGAGGTGTTCGGGTGCCGAACACACCAGCGTGTAGCAGCCTGCACACCGAGGATCAGAGGCATGCCATCTCGTGCTGGACAGCTTGGCGAGCCGCCCTTGCGCCGGCCGACATAGATGCCGTTCCGCTCCTTGCCATCTAAGCTCATGCTCAAGACAGTACTCTAGTCCTCTTCGACCTGACGAGAATCGTTGCTTTCCTGTGTGCACGCAGATCTCCCGCGTGGGCCCGACCTCGTAAATCGCGCACTCGCTAGAACCTGCTGGTATACCGTTGCGCTCGGCGTTGCTTGCGCGCAAGCTCGACCGTCTCTGCGGCGGGCGCGACAAATTCAGGGCCAAGCTGCCAAGACCAAGCCCAAAGTGCTTGGCGGCAGGAGTTGATGACGTGGGATACGCCGAAATGCACGGATACGATAGATCGGCTGTCGCTAGGCCCTCGCAGGGCGAGGCGCTTCGCGACGCACAAAGGCCGCTGCACACCATCAATCGCCTAGACCCGGATCGAGAAGCGGTCGAACGCGGTCAGGGTCTGAATTCGCACCTCGAGCTCGCGCTGATAGATTGTTCGCTGCAGGTAGTCGATCTCCGCCGCCTGATCGCTTTCCTCAACGTCGATGTACCAGGATCGCGGTCGACCGTCGGCGCCGTCGCTCCAGCGATAGCCGCGCCGCTTGAGCTCGTCCTTGAGTTCAAAGGGCGAGTGCTCAGCCCAGATCCTGATCGTCTTGCGCCGGGCTCGCTCGAGCGGGATGGAGAGGATGGTGCGATCGAGGTTGGGCAGGCGAAGCGCCAGGATCTCGAGCAGGGCCAGGCAATCGTCGACCGCCCGGTGCGCCTCGTGAAACAGGCCGGCCTTCATGAGGAGATAGGACAGGCGCGATCCTTCAAAACCGTGGCGGCGCCATTCCACCTCGCTGACCGAACACGCCCAGGCCTTGTGCGCGAACAGCGGCGCGTAGCGCTCCATGAACTTGCGATCGAAGGCCGCATTGTGGGCGATGTGGTTCTGCCAGCATGGTATCGCGCCGAGATTCCGGTCAATCCAAGAAGACCGGCCACGACCAACAGGATCGCGAAAGCGTAGGTGACGACCGGAGAAGACAGGAATGATTGCATCAAAGCGCCGATCAGGCTCGCAGCCGCGCAGATCAACCCAAAGCGCAGGAACAGGGACCAGTCAATGTCCTGGCGCAGTTGCAAGGCTCGGACCGCAGTCGCGGACAGATGCGGTAAGGCAACCGCCGCCACCGCGAGTTTGAAGTCAAATTCAAGCGCAAACAACGGAACCAGCGTGCTACCGGTGCCGGCGCCGGCAATGGCGGTCATGGTCCCGCCGAGGACGGCGACAAGCGCGACAGCAAGCCCGAAGATCATGTCCGCGCTCCAGCTTTGGCGCGCCGCAGCGCGGCGGGCGCGGGTGCGAAATCCTGCTCTGCCCGCATCCGCGCAATCCTCGGCAGGCCGCTTTCTCAGCCTTTTCGCCGGGCGCGCGTCCGGGCCGCCTTCCTAGCGGCCGCGGAACGGCCCTTGGCGCCTTTCGTGCGCACTGCTTTGCGTCCCGCAGCCGAACGTGACGCGGCGCTACGACGGCTTGCTGCGCCCTTGGCCTGTTGTGAGAGCGCGCGTCGGGAAGCGGTGCGCCGAGGCTCACGCTTCAACACTTGCTTTACTGCGCGCGAAACGCGCGGCCGACGTCGCGGCTTGCGCTTGCCTTGACCCGCCTGGTAGGCATATTTGGCGCTTCGGCGGGTACGCTGTTGGGCCCGGCCCTTCCGCGGCGGCGGAAGATCAACCCCAGCGCGGCGCGCCTCTGACAGGCCAATGGCGATGGCCTGTCGCGTCGATCTTGCACCATGCTCGCCGCGGCGCACCCTCTCGATTCGGTCGCGTACGAACTCGCCGGCCTGTGTGCTTGCCGACTTGCCTGCTCGCTTGTCCTGCCGGGCTTTCCTGCTGATCTGTTTTTTCGGCATTGAGCTGTTCCGGAAAGCGTCACCCTCTGCGAAGGAACGCACGAACCGGCAAAACGATACTTTCTTGTTCCATTCATGACAGTGCCAATCGAGAGGGACTCCTCGTCGCGAGAGTAACGCCGAGCATAACGGTCCGTTGGATTCCAATTGAAAGGGGAAAGTCTGGGAAACGCCGAGCGGCGCCAAACAGCAACAAATCGGGACAGTCCGCCCTAATGCAGACTCTTCACATCAATTACCAGGCCGCTCTTTGGCGAGGTCGGCACGAGCGAGAGGTCGACCGTTAAATCCTGCTCCGGCACCTCGTAGTCGATGTTGCGAACCAGCGTGCGCGTCACCGATTTCATGACTTCAATCGTCAGCCATTCGCCGGCACAGCGATGCCCGCCAAAATCGCCGCCGCCGTGCGGGATCATGGTGAATGGATTGCCGCTCCATCCGATGAAGCGCTCGGGCCGAAACGCTTCGGAATCCTCCCACGTGCGGGGGTCGCGGTTGGTGCCGTAGAGGTCCAGAATGAAGCGATCGCCATCGCGGAATTCGTAGTCACGCCAGGCGAAATTCCTGCGAGCGACACCGGCGACAACGGGGAAGAAGGGAGCCAGCCGGCGCACTTCCTGGACGAACGGCTCAACGAAAGCATCGTCGGACCGCAGTCGCTCGTGGACTGCTGGGTGTTGATGCAAGGCGAGCGCGGCAAATGTCATGAAACGCGAGATGGCGACAATTGGCCGCAGGATATTGAGCAACTCGACCGCACAGATTTCGGGCGCAAGGAGCTGGCCGTCCAGATCGCGATGCGATGCGATCACTTGAAGCGCACTGCCTTCGCGCGACCTGAGTGAATCGGCTCGAACCGCGTCGACCGCCTGCCGCAGCAATTTTTCCGAATGCCAGCGCCTCACTTGAGCAGCCCAGTTCGCCGGTCCGATCGAGCCCGCGATGTCGATCATTGCGCCGAGCTCGTGAGTTAGCGCTTGCAGCTCGGAAGGCTCGAGCCGCAAGTCCGCCCAGCGGCAGGCCGCGCCGCACAGCACGCTCCGCAGCTCCTCGTCAAGCTTGATGGCTTTACCGTTTTGCGCGGCGGCGGCACTGAGCAGCATCTCGGCAGCAAGGCGCGCGATGAGCTCCAAGTTGCACGGCGCCATCAAGGACAGGAACATGTCCTTGCGCCGGGCATGCGCCTTTCCGTCCAGCACAGCGACGCTGTTTTCGTCCTGCAGAAGTTTCAGGGTCGAGGTCGGAAGCCCTCCCTGCCGCGTAAAGCGGTCCGCCTCATAAAACATGCGCGCGGCGTCCGCGCCGAAGACGCAGTAATAATTCTTGCCGAGCAGCCGTGCCCGGAAGATGTCCGAGCGGAACTGATGGTGTCGGTGGCGAAAGAATTCATAGCCCTCACTATTGAAAGCCAGCGAGCTGTCCAGTGCATCGTCCTGCGGAATCTGCGGCATCGTGAGCAGCCAAACGCGGTCGGCCCGCCCAGGTTTCTACTCGCCTTCAGCTGACGTCGTCGCCCCCGTCCATTCCATGCGGAGTCGTCTGGCAGCGTCAGGATCTCAAAAGGAACCAGTAGTCCCGGCCGATGTTTGTCATTCAATGTGGCGCATAGCATTTCATTTTCTCCGGTGGGCAGCGCTGTCCGGCCTGTATCTGGCGTTCAGCGGTCAGATCTCGGTTGCCGAGGTGACGGCGGGCCTGCTGGCCGCCCTGCTTGCAACCTCGTACGTGATGCTGGTGAGGCACATGACCGATCGCGCTTTCAGCATTCCGGCGCCTCCTCGCGCCGTTGTAGCTCAAGCGGCGCGGGCATTGGTCGTGGATGTGTTTCGTGTCGGAGCCGTTCTCGCGCGCGCACCGTTCAGCGGTCAGAATGGCCGTTTCGTCCGGGAACCCGCAGCCTTGTCTCACGATGGACCGTCCGCTGCGGGTGGCCGGGCGATTGCGATCATCGCAGCGTCGATCGCGCCCAACAGCTACGTGATCGACGCCAAGCGGGACACGCTCGAGCTCCACCGGCTGGCAGATGTTTCTCCGAGCGCGGAGCACGAGGGGACGCGATGAGCGCGTGGCTTGCGACCGTCATCGGGCTATTGCTGGCGTTGCCGGTACCGTTCTACTTGGCTCTGAGAGGTGACAGTGACAGCGCCGATCGGCTCGTTGCACTCCTGCTGGCGACGTCAATCGCCCTGCTTGCTCTGGTGGCGATGAGCTTTGCGTTTGATCAGCCCTCATTCATGGATTTGCCGCTCATGCTTTCACTACTCTCTCTGCCGGGCACGCTGATCTTCGCTCAATTCCTGGAGCGTTGGCTATGATGGTGCTGTGGAGAGACGTGTTCCTGGCGTTGGCGCTGGTCGTATCTTGGGTCGGTGTGGTCGGGTTCGCATGCCTTAAATCGCCCTTCGACCGGTTGCATTGCGTCACGTTTATCAACGTTGCGGGTGGAGTAGCGCTTCTTGTTGCGAGCTTTCTCGCTGACGGCGCTTCTGACCGGGTGCTCAAGATTGTCGTCATGATTTTCACCACGTTGCTGGCCGGCGCCGCCATTGCGCCTGGCGCTGGTCGAGCGCTCAGGCTTCGGGAGAGGTCGCGATGACGGCTCTCCTGGTCTTGACTTTGCTGCTCACCGCGGCGGCGGGGACAGGGGTCGTGCTGACGCGCAACCCGCGTCGGCAGGTATTTGCAATTGCCGTGAATGGTATCGCGCTGTCACTGCTCTTCATGGCGCTGCAGGCCCCCGACGTCGCCTATTCGGAAGTTGCGGTCGGCGCTGCCGCGGTGCCGCTGATGCTGCTTGCCGTGCTGGTCAGTCTCAGGACCGATCGGCCTAACCGGCCGGTCGACAGATGAGTCCCGCCATTCGCCTCATCATCGCTGCCGCGGCCGCTCTTGTGCTGCTTCCAGCTATCGTTCTGGTTCTTTGGCACATGCCTGGCTTTGGCGACCATTCGCTACCCTACGGTGACGAGATCAATCATGCCGCAGCGGCGGAGCGGCATGTCACCAATATGGTGACAGCCGTGAATTTCGATTATCGCGGCCTCGATACGATCGGCGAGGAATACATGCTGCTCGCTGCGGTTACGGGCACAGTCGTGCTGTTGCGCGGCCGCCGCGGCGAGAACGTGACCGATGCCCCGGCCACGGTGCAAGGCCGCTCCATTCGGTCGCCAAGCGAGGGAGTGGTTCTCATCTGCCGGTTGTTCGCGCCCATCCTGCTGCTGTTCGGTATCTATATGGCGGCGCACGCGCAGTTAACTCCGGGAGGTGGATTCCAGGGCGGCGCCATGATCGGCTCGGGAATGGCGCTGCTTTATCTCGGCGAGGGATATGCCACCTGGGGACGCGTGATGCTCTCGCACGTCTTCGATCCGATCGAGGCAGTCGGCGCGCTCATATTCATCCTGGCGGGATTCGGTCCGATGGTGGTCGGAGCTCATTTCCTCGAGAACATTTTGCCGCTGGGCCAAACGCGCGCGTTGCTGTCCGGAGGGTTGATCCTGATCGAGAATTTCGGCGTTGCGCTTGCCGTGACCGCCGGTTTTGTCCTCCTCCTGGTCGAATTTCTTGAAGAGACGCGCGTATCTCAGGGAGAGGACTCATGAGCTTGCTGCCGTGGGTGGTCAGTTTTTGGCTGTTCGCCGTTGGTCTCTACGGCATCATCACAAGCCGCCATTATGTGCATCTCATCGGCTGCATCACGGTCGCACAGTCCTCCACCTATGTGCTGCTGCTCTCGGCCGGATATCGCTGGGGCGGCGGCGCACCGATATTCTTTGATCATCCTCCGGGGACAGCCGCCGTCGACCCAGTCGTGCAAGCGCTGGTCCTGACCGACATCGTCGTCGGGGCGACCGTGACGGCGCTGCTGCTCGCCCTTGTGCTGCAACTTCACAAGCGTGCGGCGCCGTGAATCCCGACGTGCTCCGACCCTTCCGACAATGACCCCATCACTGTTGCCGCTGCCTGTGGCTGTCCCCCTCGCGGTGGCGAGTATCTTGCTGTTGGTCGGCAGGTTCCTTCCATGGCGGCTTCCGGACGGTATTGCCACCGTTACGGCGCTTGCAACGTTCGGGCTTACAGTCGCCATCGCCATTGGCACCGCGCGTGCCCCATTCGTCTACTGGTTCGGTAACTGGTCCCCGCGCGGCGATATCGTTGTTGGAATTGGATTCGTCGCCGGCCAGGCAGACGCCGCAGTAGCCGCTCTCACTGCTCTGATGTTCGCGGCCAGTTTCGTATTCGCGTGGGGATATTTTGAGGATATTCGCGCATTCTTTCATGTGCTCATGCTGCTCTTTCTTGGCGCTATGGAAGGATTTTGCCTCACCCACGACCTGTTCAATCTATTCGTCTGGTTCGAGGTGATGAGCGTGGTCGCATTCGCGTTGACGGCCTACAGGCTGGAGTCGTCAGCTTTGGAGGGTGCGCTCAACTTCACGATCACGAATACGCTCGGCAGCTTTCTGATGCTCGGCGGCATAGGCTTGCTTTACCTACGTGCCGGTGCTCTCGATTTCGGCGCGCTATCCCGCAGCATCGCATCGTCGCCGCACGATCCGGTAGCGTTGGCGGCGTTCTGCCTGCTAGCCACAGCGCTCCTCATCAAGGGAGCGATGGTCCCCTTCCAGTTCTGGCTCGCCGATGCCCACGCCGTGGCGCCAAGCCCGGTTTCCGTCCTCTTCTCCGGGGCCATGGTTCCGCTCGGTGTGTTCGGTATTGCGAAGTTGTACTGGGAAATCTTCTCGCCGGCGCCAGCCATTAGCCATGTGGTGCAGACGCTTCTGCTCGGAATGGGTGCCGCGAGCGCCATCATGGGAGGTCTGGGCTGCCTGAGGCAACGGCACATGAAGCGACTCTTGGCGTTTTCAACCATTTCGCACACGGGAATGCTGCTCGGAGGCATCGCTCTTCTCACGCCGGAAGGGTTAGGAGGAATGCTCGCGTATCTGATCGGGCACGGTCTGGTGAAGGGCGCTCTCTTCATGATCGCCGGAGTCCTGCTGGCGCGCCTCGGGGGTATCGATGAGCTTGGGCTGCGCGGCCGCGGCCGTACCCGGCGAATGATGCCAGTCGGAATTGCCATGGCCGTTGCCGGTCTGCTGCTGGCAGGCGCGCCGATCGGCCTGTTGGCCGAGGGTGCTCATCTTCTCGACAAGGCGGCATCCAGCGGAGCAAACGGCTGGGTCCTGTCCGCGCTCCTGATCGGACCGGCCAGCACCGGAGCGGCGGTGTTGCGCGCGACCGGACGAGTCTTTCTTGGTTGGGGCGAAGCGGCGGGCGAGGAGGAGCGCGGCCCAAGCGAAGAAGAGAGGGAGAAGGCCAACCGGCCGCTCTGGCTCATGATGCTGCCGATTTTGTTGCTTCTGGCTCTGGCGCTTGTGTGCGGGGGCGAATCGGTCGGTCGTCACGCGATCCGCGCCGCCCTCCGTTTCATCGCCTGGGACGGCCGGGCCAGCCTCGGCGCGGTGCCGGCGCTTCCGCCGATGCCGGGGGATTCTCTGGCTCACCCACTACTGCCATGGCTCTCCATGGGATTTGCCCTTGTGATCGCAGGCCACGATCTTGCGCGTGACCGCTTACCCGGCCTCTGGTTGAGAGTGACGGATCGGACGCTGAGACCGCTTCTCGCGCTGATTGATGGGCTGCATGACGGTGTGGTCGGCGACTATGTAGCATGGATCGTGGTCGGGCTTGCCGCATTCTCGCTGACCTTTGCTGTGGTCGGCGGTTGAGCTCACCCATATTCAAGCGTGGGCGTTAGAGGTCGCTTGCAATAAGGGTTACCTTGTCGGCGCTCGTGGCTTCGGAACAGCTTTGGAACTCGTATGCCGCATGGCGGGTTCTTAGTCTCTCGCTCTGTGCCCCTGAACAGGGCGAGCGAACTCGGCGCTGAGTTTCCGATTGCCCACTCAGCGCCGAGGTTATCGCAGCTGACGCCAGTGAGCGTGCAGACCAGCACGGCGCTGGCGGTGCCAGGCATGCATTCGGCCTAAGCCTTAGCACCATGCAGGCGCAGGCCATTGCCCGTGATTGCAGCACGGCGAAGGATAACCCTAGTTTTCGTCCGGCTCGCGCACGACCGGCGGTTCGTCGTCGCGGTCCTCTCCTTCGTTCTGTTCGTCCTAGTCCTCTTCATCTTCATCAGGATCTCGGGGCGGCATCATGTTGCCCGTGATCATGAATGGACTCCATTCAATCCTGGCGGAAAGTTCCTCGGTCATCCGTATGGTCATGTCATTGCTCCCTCAGATCCGGCTGGGACCAACTTGAATAGAAGCACGTCATGCGATCAGCGGCTTTACTCGCGGTAGTTCCGTTGTTGATGGCAACCCCAACCCTCGCTCAGCAGAATTCGTCTGCCGACATCTTGAGCTGCCGAAAGATGTCTGCCCCGTGCTCGTGTTCCGACTCGATGTCGATATCGTAGGCTTCCTCCGGGTCCGTGCGCGCACCAACAAGCACGAACTCTGCGCCTTCGTGGTCGAGAAACCGTAGATCCTCCGAGGCAAATCGCCGACCCCGGAACTGCCGTCGAAGGGACTTGGGATATTTGGCTTCCTCCGGCTCGGACAGCCCTGCACCCGGCGGCGATTCCCTTGCCGGGTTCTTGATTGCCAGAATATAGGCGGCCTGTCTCTGGATATTGAGCTCCTCCTGCACCTCGCCAGGTCGATTCGGCAGCTCCAGCTCGTAACTGAGGTGTAGGTTTCGTCCGCGTTGAGTCAGCGCGTAGGCGCCCTCGCCAGACGGTCGTACGGGAGGGAGCGTGCGTTGACCTCGCGTTTTCGTCGAGTAGTGGCGCTCTCGAAACTCATCTTCGATCTCACCGCCCCTTCTCACGACGCGCTCGATGAATCCCCAGATGCGTTCATGGTCGTCAGCCTCTGGCAAGCGCTTGCGCCCTAGAACCGCAACTCGAAACCAGGCCTGTCCGTCGGGTTTCAGGATCATGTAGAATCACTGGATGTCAGCCAAGCTTTCGGCCTGTTGCTCATCAATCCTGGGTCGGTAGGAAAAAATAGATATTGCCATGCTCGACAATATCGGATTGAGGGGGCTCGCGTTTTCGGCGGGCAGTATTCATGATGAAAATCCTAGCGAGCAACTTCTAACGAGGACCGTTGAACAGAAAACTACGAGCGCAGATACGCGTTCCGTAACGATGGCTCGGCCCAGATCCCCTCAATGCAATGGGCTATCCGACGCCACACGACGATGATCCAAATGCTTGCTGGTGAGCCTTACCGGCCATTGGTTCCTCCACTTGTCGCGCCGATCGAAGGGCAAAGACCTTTCCCTATTGGATTCGCGTTGGAACTAGCAGTCGCCGACACGAGTTTTCATTCATTAGATCGCGCACCGCGCGAGGAAGGTAGAAGATCATCGGAAGAGAACCGATGTCGCTGACTGGCTATCGCAAGAAGCGCAATTTTTGGGACGACGCCTGAGCCGCGCGCGCATGCGCATCGGAGGCGGAAGGAGCTGATCTTCGTGGTGCAAAAGCATCGTGCCTCCCACGTGCACCATGACTTTCGCCTGGAGCTGGACCACGTCCTTAAGAGCTGGGCCGTGCCTAAGGGGCCGCCCAGAAGACCGGCGGACAAGCGCCTCGCCGTGCAGGTTGAAGATCATCCGTACGCCTACAAGGATTTCGAGGGAAGGATACCCGAGGGCGAGTATGGCGCGGGAGTCGTGGAAAAATGGGATGGAGGAAGCTACACGACCGAAGGCGCGCAAAGCGCCGCTGAGAGCGAGCGGGCCATGCGGGCGGGTCTGCGGCGAGGAGCGCGACCTTCGTTCTTGAGGGAAGCAAACTTCGAGGCACGTATTCGCTCGTGCGACTGAAACGCCCGAAGCAATGGCTGCTGATCAAGACGCATGCGAAAAAGTGAGCTCAAGCCGATGCTTGCGACCCTCATCGACGCGCCATTCGATGACAAGGAATGGGTCTTTGAGACCAAGTGGGATGGCTTTCGACTCGTTGCAGAAACCGGTGGCGGAAAGAGGTCGCTCTATTCGCGCAACGGCAACGAGGTGACGGAACGTTACGGCCCTGTTGCGGAAGCGCTCCAAGTCATCACGCGTAAGGCGGTTATCGACGGCGAGCTGGTGGCGCTTGATGCGGCGGGCCGATCGCGATTTCAACTGTTGCAGAATGCCATGAAGGGCAGGGCGCGTCTGCGATATTACGTGTTCGACCTGCTCTTCCTCGACGACCGTGACTGGCGCGGCGAGCCATTGATCGAGCGCAAGGAGCGTTTGCGCACTATCCTTCGCCGCCATCCGCTCGTCCGCTACAGCACGCACAGAAAGCAGCATGGCAAGGCGGCATTCAATAGGGCGCGGCGTGCAGGTGAGGAAGGCATTATCGCGAAGCGTGCCGCAAGTCTCTACCGCTCAGGCAAGCGCTCGCGAGATTGGCTCAAGATAAAGACCGGCCATGAACAGGAAGCTGTCATCGTCGGCTTCACCGAACCGCGCGGGAGCCGCGAGCATTTCGGCTCGCTAGTGCTTGGCGTTCACGACAAGGGCAAGCTCGTCTACGCCGGTCACAGCGGCGGCGGGTTCTCCAAAGAGATGCTCGCGAATCTGCATGCGCGCATGATGAAGTTGAGAACACGCAAGAGACCATTCACGGACGTTCCGCACGAGCACCAGACAACCTGGATCAAGCCGCAGCTTGTGTGCCAGGTCAAATTCACAGAATGGACCCGCAAGGGCGAGATGCGGCATCCGGTGCTTCTTGGATTGCGTGCCGACAAGCCCGCGGGGCAAGTCAGGCGAGAGCGAGCATGACCGCGAAGCTTACCCACCTCGACAAGAATTTCTCGCCCAAGGAGCGTTACACGAAGGGTGACGTAGTTACCTATTACGGGAAAATCGCACCTTACCTGCTTCCTTACCTCAAAGGCCGACCAGAAGCCCTTAATCGATTTCCAAATGGCATCAAAGGCGCGCACTTCCATCAGAAGGAAGTCAATCCCAAGCAGCTGCCTCGTTTCGTCAAGAGCGTGCCGATGCGCGCCAAGAGCGCAGGAAAGACCGTCGACTATGTTGTCTGCAACAACAAGGACACGCTGCTCTATCTCGCTAATCTCGGCTGCATCGAAGTGAGCCCCTGGTTGTCGCGCATCAGTCATCCCGATAAGCCGGATTTCATGATGCTTGATCTGGATCCGAGCAACAAGGATGATTTCGATGGCGTTATCGAGGTTGCGGGCAACACATCAGCTCCTTGACCGGTTGCAGGTGAAGAACTACTGCAAGACCTCCGGCAAGAGCGGTATCCATGTGCTGGTCCCGCTCGGTGACGGCCACACCTTTGCGGAGGTCCGACGCTTCGGGAAGCTGTTGGCGGAGCGCGTTGCCGCCGATATTCCCAATCTCGCCACAACGCAGCATCGGATCGGAAAACGCCGCGGAAGGGTCTATCTCGACTACATGCGAAATGCGATCGGGCAAACCGCTGCCGCGCCTTACTCGCTTCGGCCGTCGCCCGGCGCATTGGTCTCGGCACCGCTCGAATGGCACGAAGTAAGGAAGGGGCTACGCCCTGACCAGTTCACGATCAAAACGATCTTCAAGAGACTGAAAGCCAAGGGCGACATGCTAAGGCCGATGCTCAAGCAGCGTACCGACCTGTCTCGCGCCGTCCGCAAACTTGAAAGAGAGTCGCTTGAGGCGTCAGCCGGCAGATAGTCGGAATAGATAAAATCCAATCTGAATATCCCGCGGCTCAAACGCGCTGGGGCGACTCAGCGCCTTCTGGAGACACGATGTGTCGGCTTTCTATTGCTCAACATGCCGAGGGCCAGCAGAGCGGCTCCGCATGCGGCAATCGAAGCGAAGCGGGCAAGCGCACTCGACGTCACGAGCGCGCTCCGGCGGGCCTCGTCGCCGAAGCTGCCGCGCGTGCGATGCAATTCACGAACCGGGTGCATAAGGTTGTCTCGACGCTCGTGTGTAACAGGCAGTTTTGTCTGCTGCTCAGCGAAGGTTGTTCTGGCAAGGTAGTGGTCGAGGAAGCCAGGGAACAACATGTTTCCCAATATGACTTTCAATGTGCTCCACCCGATCCAATACTCACGCGCCGGATGGAGCGTCGCCCGGAAGATCGCCTCCGCAATGACCTCCGGCTGAACCACCGGTGGCACCGGACGTGGCTGGCGGGCCACGTGCGTGCGCGCCCAGTCGAACTGTGGCGTGTTGACTGCCGGCAGCTCCACGATCGCTATCCGGATCGCCCTCTTCTCATGAATGAGCTCGGCGCGCAACGAATCGGTGAACCCACGGATGGCGTGCTTTGCCCCGCAATAGGCGCTCTGCAGCGGAATGCCCCGAAATGCCAGCGCTGAGCCGATCTGAACGATGGTGCCATGGTTATGCTGACGCATGTGGCGCAGTGCCGCCATGGTGCCGTGGACAGCACCAAGGTAGGTCACGTCGGTCACGCGGCGGAACTCCGCAGGCGTAAGGTCCCACACCGGCGAAAATACCGTGGCCATGGCATCATTGATCCACACGTCGACCCGCCCGAACTGCCGCGCAATCGAATCTGCCGCCGCAAATACTTCGTCCGGGTTTGAAACGTCGGCGGGCGCAACGAAGCCCGTTCCGCCGAGATTGTCGATTTCATCCTTCACGTCGTTCAGCGCGTTCGTATCGCGCGCAATCAGCCCGACGCTCGCGCCTGCTAGGGCAAACCGATGCGCAACGGCCCGTCCGACGCCGGCGGAAGCTCCTGTTATTACGACCGTGCGATTACGAAATTCTGGAGTCATGCTTCAGGATGAATGAGCGCCAGCCCGCTCTCGGGATCTTTCTTCTTTCGCATGTGAGCCGGACTTTCAGTGACGATGATCTCGAGGGTCGGCCGTACATGGGCTTCCGCGAGGTGACCGGCCATCGCCGCACCATCCCTCTTTCCGACCACGAGGTGAATGTGCAGCTCCGCCGTTCCAGACGGGCCCTCCGCCACGTCACCGAGCATCGAGGCGACCTCGACCTGTTCCGGCACGGCAATGCGCAAGTAATCCTTCTTGCTCCAGTCAAAATACAACAACTCCGCGTCGCTGAGGGCTCCGATGGCCGTGAGTTGAGCTGCAAGGATGCTTTCGGCGGCGGTGAAGCTCCGGAGCGAATCCATGACCTCATCGCCATTGCTTAAGACCACCGCAAAGGTGCGCTGCCCGTCAGCCTGGTGCAGAAGTTTGTAACGCATTTGCTCTCCTCGCCGAACTAACGGCACGGTTGCAGAAAACGTTCCCGGAAAATCGAACCCGGTAGGAACCGGCACGGAAGCAGCCTGTTCTTCAAATTGGGCGGCAACCTAGAGAACAGTGTCGGACGGATCCCATGGCATCTCCCACCGCATCAGATGTTCTGGTCGAGACTTTGCTCGACTGGGGCGTCGATACCGTTTTCGGTCTTCCAGGCGACGGCATCAACGGCATCATCGAGGCGCTGCGCACGCGGGCGGACCGGATCAAATTCATCCAGGTGCGTCACGAGGAAGCCGCGGCTTTCAACGCCTGCGCCTATGCGAAGTGGACCGGACGGCTGGGCGCGTGCATCGCAACCTCCGGCCCCGGCGGGATTCATCTGCTCAACGGCCTTTACGACGCAAAGCTCGATGGGCAGCCCGTGCTCGCGATCACCGGGCTGCAGTTCCATGATCTGCTCCACACCTACACGCAGCAAGATGTGGAACTGGACAAGCTCTTTATGGATGTCTGCGTGTACAACACCCGGGTGATGGGACCGCACCACGTGCAGAACGTGGTGGAACTGGCCTGTCGCACGGCGCTCGCTTATCACGGTGTTGCGCACATCACGATGCCCGTCGATGTGCAATCACAGGCCATCAGCGCCGGCAAGCCGTCCGAACGCAACATACCCCACCACGTTTCCGAGTTGATGGCTCGCTCCGCACAGACCGCGAGCGATGAGCAACTCGCCCGTGCCGCCGCGATTCTCAATGCGGGGAGGAAAACCGCGGTTCTCGCAGGCCGTGGCGCGCTCGAGGCACGCAACGAGGTGCTGACAGTGGCCGAACGTCTCGGCGCGCCCGTGATCAAGCCGCTTCTAGGCAAGGGCGCGATTCCCGACGACAGTCCGTACTCCGCCGGTGGCATCGGTCTCCTTGGCACCAAGCCCGCACAGGAGGCGCTGGAAAACTGCGACTCGCTGCTGATCGCCGGAAGCACCTTCCCCTACATCGAATACTATCCGAAGCCGGGGCAGGCGCGGGCGGTTCAGATCGATCTCGATCCAAAGCGCATTGGACTTCGCTATCCGGTTGAAGCCGGCCTGGTCGGCGATAGCGGCAAGGTCCTTCAGGCCCTGCTGCGGCAGCTCGATTATCGCAGCGATCGGTCGTTCCTGGAGCAGACCCAGGCCGGCATGAAGCAGTGGAACGAGTTGATGGCGGCACGGGGCACCCGCAGCGACAAGCCGATGAAGGCCGAGGTCGTCGCCCACGAGCTCAACAAGCTCCTGTCCGACGATGCGATCGTGGCCACAGATTCCGGAACCATTACGACCTGGATCGCCCGGCAATTGGTGATGCGCGGCAACATGATGTTCTCGTGCTCGGGCAACCTCGCGACCATGGCGTGTGGCTTGCCGTACGCCATCGCAGCCGCGGTGGCTTACCCCGGCCGACAGGTTGTGGCGTTTGTGGGTGACGGCGGCCTCACCATGCTGATGGGCGAGCTTGCGACCTGCGTGAAGTATGGTCTCGACGTCAAGATCGTCGTCATCAAGAACAATTCGCTGGGGCAGATCAAATGGGAGCAGATGGTATTCTTGGGAAATCCGGAATACGTCTGCGATCTGCAACCGATCGATTTTGCCGCGGTAGCGCGCGGCTTTGGCTTGAACGCTTTCAGCGTCGACGACCCGGGGCGCTGCGGCGAGGTGCTGCGCGAGGCGCTGCATGTGCGCGGTCCGGCGCTGGTGGAGGCCGTGGTCGATCCGCACGAGCCGCCGATGCCGCCAAAGGCAACGCTGAAGCAGGTTACACATCTCGCCGAATCGCTGGCGCGCGGTACGCCGGCGGCCGGCAAAATCGCGCTGACGGTTGCTTCCGACGTCGTCCGCGAAATCATCTGAGTCCTTGTCATGGGACATGAGGCGAACATCCGGCGCGTCGCAGCGCGGTCCTATCGCATTCCGACGGATGCGCCGGAAGCAGACGGGACGATCGCGTGGTCGGCAACAACGCTGGTGGTGGCCGAAATCGACGCCGCAGGCGAAACAGGGCTCGGCTATAGCTACGCCAGCGCGGCCGCCGCCGAGATCGTGAACAAGGAACTTGCGCCCATCGTGGTGGAGCAGGATGCGTTCGCCATCCCCGCGCTGTGGCTCGCGATGGTGCAGGCCGTGCGCAACATCGGCTGGCGTGGGGTCTGTGCCTGCGCGATTTCAGCCATGGACGTTGCTCTCTGGGACTTGAAGGCGCGCCTGTTGAATATCCCTCTGGTCGATCTGTTCGGCCGCGAACGGCGAGAGGTGCCGATCTATGGCAGTGGCGGCTTCACATCATATTCGGAGGCGCGCCTTTGCGAGCAGCTGAGCGGCTGGGTGGAGCAGGAAGGCTGCCACTTCGTTAAGATGAAGGTTGGAGCAGCGCCGGCGCAAGATCTTGCGCGCGTCCGCAGCGCGCGAGCGGCGATCAGTGCGGCCGAACTCTATGTCGACGCCAACGGCGCCTATCGCCGCAAGCAGGCTCTTGAATTCGCGCAGCAGTTTGCCTCGCTTGGCGTGACCCGGTTCGAGGAACCCGTCTCGAGCGATGATCTCGAGGGACTGCGGCTTGTGCGAGATCGCGCACCTGCATCAATTGAGATCGCGGCCGGTGAATACGGCTATGAGCCGTTCTACTTCAGGCGCATGCTCGAGGCCGGGGCCGTGGACGTGCTGCAGGCCGATGCCACGCGCTGCGGCGGTTACACCGGTTTCCTCAAAGCTGCTGCGCTGGCGGATGCCTGGAATCTGCCGTTGTCGGCTCACACTGCGCCGAGCCTGCATCTGCCAGTGTGCTGCTCCGCGCCGCGGCTGCGCGATATCGAGTGGTTTTACGATCATGTCCGCATCGAACGGATGGTGTTCGACGGCGTGCCGCGGCCCAGGAACGGCGCGATTGCACCTGATCCGGCACGTCCCGGACATGGCCTGACGTTCAAGGAAAGAGACGCCGAACGCCTGGCAGCCTAATCACCGAGGGGGTTTGCGATCGAGGAAAATACCGATGAGCCACGTCATTGAAGTCGACCATCGCAGGGAACGGGAATCGCAGCGTCGCGTGACTCGGTCCCCCGAGGGCAGGATCACCAGCGAGGGACCCGCTCGTACCCCCGGCCAGCACTATGAAGAGCTCGGCCGAGAGCTCGCCAGGGCCGTGGATGGCGAGGTGCGATTCGACTCCGGCAGCCGGGCGCTTTATGCCACCGATGCCTCGAACTACCGGCAGGTGCCGATCGGAGTGGTCATCCCGCGCTCGGAGGCGGCTGTTGCAAAAACTGTCGAGCTCTGCCGCGAGTTTGATGCCCCGATCGTCATGCGTGGCGGTGGCACGAGTCTCGCGGGGCAGGGCTGCAACGTCGCCGTCCTGATCGATTGCTCCAAATATCTCAACCGGGTGATTTCAATCGACGCCGTTTCGCGCCTCGCCGAAGTCGAGCCGGGCTGCATTCTCGACAACTTGCGCGCGACCGCCGAACAGCACCAGCTCACCTTTGGGCCGGATCCCGCGACACACGATCACAACACGCTCGGCGGCATGATCGGCAATGACTCCTGCGGCGTGCATTCGGTGATGGCCGGCCGCACCTCCGACAACGTCGAGGCGCTGAGCATTCTGACCTATGACGGCCTGCGGCTTGACGTCGGTCCGACCGGTGAGAACGAGCTTCAGCAGCATTTGGCCTCCGGCGGCCGGCGGGCGGAAATCTTTCGGCGGCTGGATGAGTTTCGCCACCACTATCGCGATCTCATCTTGGCAAAATACCCGAAGATTCCCCGTCGTGTTTCCGGCTATGCAAACCTCGACCACCTGATGCCGGAGCGCGGATTCAATGTGGCGAGAGCGCTCGTCGGCACGGAAGGCACATGCGTCACCATACTGCGCGCCACGCTCAACTTGGTGCCGAGTCCCCGGCATCGCGTGCTGGTCATCATCGGCTTTGAAGATGTCTATACCGCAGCCGACGCTGTGCCTGACGTGCTTGCGTTCGGACCGATCGGCCTTGAAGGCATCGATCAACTGCTCGTGGAGTTCATCCTGAAGAAGCATCTTCATACCGAAGACGTCAAGATACTGCCTGCGGGAGGCGGTTGGCTGGTGGCAGAGTTCGGTGGCGACACCGTTGATGCCGCGATCGCGAAGGCCAATCCGCTCGCCGAGGAATTTCAGCGGCGAGGAATGGAGGCCAAGTTACTGAAGGAACCGGAGCAACAGGCGAAGCTCTGGGACGTTCGGGAGGCGGGACTGGCGGCGACCGCGCATGTGCCGGGCTGGCCCGAAACCTATCCCGGATGGGAGGACAGCGCGGTCAGACGAGAAGACCTGGGACGGTATTTGCGCGAGCTCAAGGCACTCTATCGCAAGTACGGCTACGATGCATCCGTATATGGTCATTTCGGCGACGGACTCGTGCATTGCCGCGTGCCGTTCGATCTTCGCACCGAAGCGGGGCTCGCCAACTGGCAGCGGTTCCTGGACGAGGCTGCTGATCTCGTGGTGCGTCACGGCGGCTCGTTGTCGGGCGAGCACGGCGATGGCCAGGCTCGCGCGGCGTTGCTCGAGAAGATGTACGGGCCTGAGCTGATGCAGGTATTCCGGGAGTTTAAGGCCATCTGGGATCCCGGCGCAAAGATGAATCCGGGAAAGCTGATCGATCCTTTTCCACCGACTTCGAATCTTCGGGTTGGTCCGACCTATCAGCCGCCGAGCGTACCCACTTACTTCTTCTATCCGGAGGATCACCACAGCTTCGCCAGGGCCACCCGCCGCTGTGTCGGCATAGGCGCCTGCCGCCGCCGCGACAGCAGCAAGAGCGTCATGTGCCCGAGCTACATGGCCACCAACGAGGAGAAGCATTCGACCCGCGGCCGCGCGCGCCTTCTGTTCGAGATGCTGCATGGCGGACCGATCGATGATTTGTGGCGCAGCACGGAGGTCGAGGAGGCGCTCGATCTCTGCCTTGGCTGCAAAGGCTGCAAAAGCGACTGCCCCGTGCAGGTCGACATGGCGACCTACAAGGCTGAATTTCGCGCGCATCACTACAAACGTCGATTGCGGCCGCGCGCCGCCTACTCGATGGGCCTGATTTACGAATGGTCGCGCCTTGGCGGCTCGGCCCCATGGCTTGCCAATGCGCTCTTCCGATGGCCGGGCCTGTCGTCATTGAGCAAGCGGATCGGCGGCATCGCGCCGCAGCGCCAGATGCCGCGCTACGCCCGCCAGACTTTTGCGCAATGGTTCCTGCGGCGTGGCGAGCGCGCGAATGGCAAACCTGTCATGCTGTGGCCCGACACGTTCAACAACTATTTTCGACCGCAGACGGCAATCGCAGCCACGCGCTTTCTTGAAGGTCTCGGCTACTCGGTCACCATTCCGGACCGTCCCCTCTGCTGCGGCCGCCCCCTCTATGACTGGGGCATGCTCGATCGCGCCAAGGCGCTCTGGCAGCGCACGTTTGACGCAATGACACCGGCGATCAAACTGGGCATCCCGATCATCGGGCTCGAGCCGGCCTGCGTCAGCGCATTCCGCGACGAGCTGCCAAATCTATTTCCCGGTCACGAGTACGCGGAGCGCCTGTCCCACCAGACCGTGTTCCTCACCGAATTCCTCGATAGGCACGCGGCCGACGAACAGCTCGGCCGGATTTCGGGCTCGGCGCTGGTTCAGCTTCATTGTCATCATCACGCGGTACTCTCGCCAGAGAGCGAGCAGCACGTGCTCGATCGCCTGGGGCTGGACTATGACGTGATGAAGTCCGGCTGTTGCGGAATGGCCGGCTCGTTCGGATTCGAAAAGGGAAAATACGACATCTCCATCGCCGCGGCCGAGCGCGCGCTTCTGCCCATGATACGCAACGCCGATGCTGCGACCATCGTCTTGGCTAACGGCTTCAGTTGCCGTGAGCAAATCGAGCAATGCACGGGCCGGCAGACGAAGCACGTTGCGGAGTTACTAGCCGATGCGGTCGGTGTGACGAGTTAACCAAGCGTACCGGGCGATCAGTTCAGCAGCTTGTCGAGCGTGATCGGCAAATCACGGACGCGCTTTCCGGTCGCGTGATAAACGGCATTGGCTATGGCCGCAGCGACGCCAACAATGCCAATCTCGCCCAATCCCTTCATACCTAGCGGATTGATCAGCTCATCCGGCTCTTCGACGAAGATAACCTTGATGTCGCGAACATCCGCATTTGCTGGCACATGATATTCGGCAAGGTTCGGGTTCATGATACGGCCGAACCTGTGATCGAACAGCGTCTCCTCGTGCAACGCCATGCCGATGCCCCAGACCACGCCGCCCATGATCTGGCTGCCTCCCGTCTTGGGGTTGAGAATGCGGCCTGCGGCTACAGCGCTGACGACGCGGGTTACCCGGAACACGCCGAGTTGTTCGTCGACCCTGACCTCCGCGAATATGGCTGAATGCGTGTTGCGGGCGTGCGACGTGTCTTCTGCGAACTGGTTGACCTTCTCCTTCTCGATGCGGTCGGCCCCGCCGCGGCGCATCGCATCCGTAATGGAGACTGCTCGGCTTGGATCTCGCCGGAAGGCGATCTTGCCGTCGACGAGAATGACGTCGTCCGGGCCCGCGCTCTGCAACGGAGAATCCGGAACTTTCTTTGCCAAACGCAGGAGATCGTTTCGGATCTCCCGAGCCGTGTTCAGCACGGCATGCGCCGCGGAGGCCGCCATCCATGATCCGCCCTCGACCGGCGCTTGCGGCAGTGTCGAATCCGCGAGCTTGATGCTGAGATTTCCGATCGGCAGTCCCAAGGCGTCGGCCGCGACCTGCGCCACGATGGTGTAGGTCCCGGTCCCGATGTCGCTCGCGGCGCAAGAAACCTCGGCGTGGCCGTTCGCGGTCAGCACTATGCGAACACCCGCGGGCATCTGCAGGGCTTCCCAAACGCCGCTCGCCATGCCCCAGCCGACCAGCTCATGCCCGTCACGCATCGAGCGCGGCGCCGGATTGCGTTTGTTCCACCCAAACGCTTCCGCCCCCTGACGGTAGCATTCACGCAACTGCTTGCTCGTGTAGGGAAGATCTTCGTTCTGGTCGCGGTCCGAATAGCAGCGCAATCGCAGCTCGAGCGGGTCCATCTTAAGTGCGACTGCCAGTTCATCCATTGCGCTCTCGAGTGCGTACACTCCCGTCGTCGCGCCCGGGGCACGCATATCGCAAGGCGTCGCAACATCAAGATTGACGAGCTTGTGGTCGAACCTCGTGTTCGGACTTGCGTAGAGCAAGCCGGCCCATTCGGGGTCGTTGCGCGAGAACGCTTCAAATTGCGACGTCTCGGCGACAGCGTCATGAATGATCGCTTCAAGCTTCCCATCGGCTGTCGCACCCAGACCGAGATGTTCGATCGTTGCCGGCCGATGGCCGAGCCCGTACATCTGCTGTCGCGTAAGCACCACCCGGACGGCGCGCTTGAGCGCGATGGCGCCCAAAGCGGCGAGCACCACCTGATAGTTCGGCCGCAGCGCAGAGCCGAACGCGCCGCCAACATAGGATGAGACGACCCGCAGCTCATCCGGTTTCTTCTGAAAGACGCTGCAGAGATAGCGGTGCACGTTCTGAACACCCTGCGTCTTTTCGTAGACCGTCAACCTGCCGTCGCGTTCCCAAATTGCGGTCGAAGCGAACGGCTCCATCGGATTGTGATGCTCCGTCGGAATGAAATAGTCGGCCTCGTGGCGCACCATAGCTCCCGCCAGCGCCCTTGACGCGTCGCCGCGCGGCCGCGCCGGCTTCTCGACGACAAAGGCTTGATCGCGCCGTGCATGAAGATCGGTCACACAGGCCTCACCTTGATATTCGACACGAACGAGCGACGCCGCAAAGCGAGCCGTTTCCCAGTCTTCGGCCAGCACGAGGGCGACCGGCTGGCCGTTGAACCTGATGACGTCATCATAAAGCGGACGGAACGGCGAGCCTTGCTCCGGTGCGACGTCATCCTTCCAGGCGTCATCGCTGTTGATCATCTGCGGCCTGTTTTGATGTGTGAGGACGTCGAGGACGCCCTCGACCTTAAGCGCGGTGCTGGTGTCGACGCGCCGAATGTGGCCTTTTGTGATGGTCGATTCCACGACGAAGCCATAGACCAGGCCGTCGGCTCGATATTCCCCGGCGTACTTTGCCGCGCCAGTCACCTTGGCGCGACCGTCGACGCGGGAGATTGCCGTTCCAACAAAAGCGGTCATCTCTTGGCCCGTTCGATGTTCA
Source organism: Bradyrhizobium sp. ISRA436 (assembly GCF_029910015.1). NCBI lineage: Bacteria > Pseudomonadati > Pseudomonadota > Alphaproteobacteria > Hyphomicrobiales > Nitrobacteraceae > Bradyrhizobium > Bradyrhizobium sp. ISRA436. The sequence goes on along the minus strand of NZ_CP094519.1, from coordinate 5,304,699 downwards.
TGCGATCTTCTTGTCGGACTGTGACTGCGGGGTCCCGCGCGCCGCCTGCGTGAGGGTGCGCGCGATGGCGCGGCGGGCCAGCTCGATCTTGAAGCCGTTGTGCGAATAGCTCCTCGCGCTGCGCAGGAGCAGGGTCGCTGCGCCTGCAAAATTCGCTTCATTGGCGATCTGACCGCGCAGCGCCGCCTCGACCTCAGGATCCCGCCAAGGTTTGTGAGCGACCCCGCCGAGTGCGAGCCGCGCTTCCTTGATGGTGTTACCCTCCAGTTCAAGCGCGGCCGCAACCGAAACAAGTGCGAACGCGTAAGAGAGCCGATCGCGGATCTTCAGATAACTGTAGTTGTCCGCAAAGCCCCGCGGTGGGAGCTCGACCGCAGTGATGATCTCGTCCGACCCGAGATTGGTGTCACGCTGCGGGGTCTCGCCGGGCAAGCGGTGGAAATCGGCAAAGGGAAGGGCGCGGTCCCCTCCAGGCCCGGTAATCCGAACTGCAGCTTCGAGCGCTGCCAGCGCAACGCACATGTCGGAGGGGTGCGTGGCGATGCAGGCATCGCTCGTGCCCAGGATCGCAAGATTGCGGTTCATTCCCTCGATTGCCGAGCAGCCGCTGTTTGGCGTGCGCTTGTTGCACGGTGTCGCCGTATCGTAAAAATAGAGACAGCGCGTCCGCTGCAACAGGTTGCCACCGACGGAAGCCATGTTGCGCAACTGGGCCGATGCTCCGGCCAGGACAGCGCTGCACAAGAGCGGATAGCGCTGGGCGACGACCGGATGATATGCAAGGTCGGAATTGGGCACCATGGCGCCAATGCGGAGCCCGCCATCAGTCGTCGGCTCGATCTTCGTGAGAGGCAGCCGCGAAATGTCGATCAGCCGCGAGGGACGCTCCACGTTCTCCTTGATCAAGTCGAGAAGATTGGTGCCGCCAGCGATGAATTTGGCGGTAGGCTCGCTGGCAATGCGGCGCACGGCGTCGGCGACGTCGGTGGCCCGCGCATACTGGAAATTGATCATGGCCCTCTCATTGCCTGTCGGATCGCTGCGACGATGTTCGGATAGGCTCCGCACCTGCAAATGTTGCCGCTCATGAGCTCACGAATGTCATCATCGGTCTGCGCCCTGCCTTCGGCGATCAATCCGGCTGCCGAGCAGAGCTGTCCGGGTGTGCAGTAGCCACATTGGAACGCGTCGTGATCAATGAAGGCCTGCTGGAGAGGATGCAGCGTTCCGTCGCGCGCGAGTCCCTCGACGGTCGTGATCTTGGCGCCGTCCTTCATGACTGCAAGCGCTAGGCAGGAATTGATTCGCCGCCCCTCGATGAGCACGGTGCAGGCGCCGCACTGTCCGTGGTCACAGCCTTTCTTGGAGCCCGTCAGGTCGAGGTGATCTCGCAGAGCGTCGAGGAGGGAGGTCCAGGGCGCCACTTTCAGCCGCCGTTCCACGCCATTGACGACGAGCGTGATCGCGATGCGTTCGGGAATTGCGAGCGAGAGGCCTTCGATATCTTGATGGCTTCGCAGCTGATTGTCGGTCATGCGAAGAACTATCGATGATAAGAGGGATGGTCAGCGAAGCTGACGCTTCGAAACTTTGCCTGTTGATACATCCAACCCAACAACGAGATCGTCTGTTCCAAATCGATGGATAGAAAATTGACGCTTCTGACCCACCTGACCTTGCTAGACTGCCAGTTAAGCAGCCCTGAAAAGTGATACCGGCGTCCAAGTGCGAATTTGTAACGACTACTTCGGTGCAGTGTTGAACTGAAAAATGGCAAAGCACCGCAACAACCGTGACGAACATATTACAAAATTCCGAAAATGGTTCATGAAAAGGTCAAAAGGCAACAAGACCGGGCAAGCGACGATCGTTCTCCCCAGAACAAGGCTTCAGGGGACAATGGGCTCCAATCCTTTGCTCCGGATAGCGGCGGCGGGCGAGCGCAAGAATGTGATCAATTGCTCGGCGGCTTTACGCTCCTTGGCGTTGGCGCTGACGCCGATGCTGAAGGTGGTGTAGTTCTGTAACTCTTCCGGAAGCAACCCCGCGAGGGCGACGCTCTCGACGCCGACGATGTTCGGCACGGTGATCACGGTCAACTCTGCTTCGCCGCGCGCGACGGCCTCGACCGGACTCCGGCCTGTCATCGCAAGGAGCTTCGGCTTCACCTCGGTCTCGATTCCAAGGTGATCAAGCAGATGAAGGAAATAGCTTCCGCTCGCGCTGTCGCGCGAATAGGAGATTGTTTTCGCCGCGAGCAGCGTTCGCTTCAGGTCTTCGCTGGTGCCCACCAGAGGCTTCAGCGCGCCCGCGCGGACCGCCACACCGGCGGCCGTGCGGGCAATGTCTGAACGCGAGCCGACCGCGATCTTGCCTGACTTGGTAAGGTCATCTACTGCCGCTGGCAACAAGAGCGCGGCATCAAACGCCTCACCCGCTTCGATCCGCCGCTTGAGGACCGGGACGCCTTCAAAGGTGAGCCCAAGCGTATGACCGGTCGCGCGTGTAAACGCGGGCGCAAGGTCATCGAGCACGCCTTTCATGGTGGGAGTGCTCAGAACGGTGATTTCGGCGGCGCCGGCGGTGGCGACGCTCGTCACCACGACCAGAGCTGCAGCCAAGATGCGAACGGCCCCCATCGCCACCTCCTGCTTCGAACGGGTTCAGGCCGAAAGTTCAGGCCCGCAGCTGGAGTCGGCGCCAAAATAGGAGTATCCACAAGGTCGATTATTCGACAGGCCGGTAGCCATTTAGGTACGTCGACATGCGCTGGGATAGGGTCGGACGATTTCTCAAGCCCCGCGACCTCCACGTCTTCATGACGGTGGTCGAGGAGAACAGCATGGCCAAGGCCGCCGAGCGCCTGTCCATCTCACGGCCAGTGATCTCGCGCACCGTTGCCAATCTTGAACACATGCTCGGGGTGACGCTACTCGACCGCACCACGCGCGGAATCGAGCCGACGATGTTCGGCAAGGCGTTGCTAAAACGCGGCACTGCGGTGTTCGACGAACTTCGGCAGAGCGTCGAGGAGATTGCATTTCTCACCGATCCCCAGGCGGGCGAGCTGCGCATAGCGTGCACCGAAGTGTGGGCGGCCGGCCTTGTGCCGGCAGCGATCGAGCGGCTCTCAAAACGACTGCCGCGTCTGCGCGTCAGGTTGGAACAAGGCACGGCGTCGCATCAGTTCAACCTGCTCCGGGAACGTCAATGCGAAATCGTTATTTCGCGACTGCTGACGAAGGCACTTGACTCCGACATCGAAATGCAACCACTGTTCTATGAGTCGCTCGTCGTCGTCGCCGGCCCGCAGAGCTCCTGGTCGCGCCGCCGCAGACTGACGCTTTCAGAACTCGTCGACGTGCCGTGGATTCTGTCGACGCTGGAAGCGGAATTCGGTTCGCCTTTCGTCGAAGCATTCCGTTCTGCGAAGCTGTCGATTCCCACCGCAACGATCTTCAGCAACTCCCTACACCTGCGCATCAGCCTGCTCGCCACCGGACGCTATCTCACACTAGTGCCGGGCTCGGCGCTGCGGTTCGGCTCCGGAGCCGGTCTGCTGAAGGCACTGCCCGTCGCATTGCCGCGGTGGCACCTGCCAACGGCAATCTTCACCTTGAAGGGTCGAATGCTGAGCCCAGTCGCGCAAGCGTTCGCCAATTGTGTTCGCGACGTCGCCAAACCACTTGCTTAAAGCAAGGTGGCACGGCCACATGAACGGCTTGCCGCGCGAACAGACTAACGTCTGATTGGAGTCCATTCTCGACCGGGGTCGAACCAGCGGCATGTCTGACAATATCCGCCATGCCACAAAGGTGGAAGTGAATTCAGAGCATTGCGGCCACCCGCGACGGGCCGTTGTGGGTTGATGGCACCGCGGCAACCCCCGAACCGGAGCGTCGAATGATGCGCTACCAGTACTAACCATGGGACAGGCTAAAGAAATCCGCGTGGCGCCGATCGCGAAGAAGGACGCCGACGCGCTGATAATTCGGCTGCACTACAGCCACAGGACTGTCAACAATGCCTTCCTCGCGCTCGGCGTCTTTATCGGCGGGCGGCTTGAAGGCGCGATGACGTTTGGTCCGTCGATGGACAAGGGCAACATTCTCGGGCTGGTGCGCGATACGGCATGGAATGGCTTTCTCGAACTGAACCGGCTGGCGTTCTCGGAAGCGCTGCCCCGCAACAGCGAAAGCCGCGCGCTCTCGATCGCGCTGCGGATGATCAAAAAGCATTATCCGCACATCGAATGGGTGATCTCGTTCGCCGATGGATGCCAGTGCGGTGACGGCACGATCTATAGTGCGGCCGGCTTCCTGCTCACGGGGCTCAAGTTGAACAAAAGCCTTCTGCGACTGCCCGATGGCTCGGTGACGCACAAGATGACGCAAGTCACCGGCAAGAACCGCGCGGCGCATTTCGCCAAGACCGGCGGTTCATGGTCGGGCCGGGGCGTGCCGCTCGATGGCTACCAGATGCGTTACATCTATTTTCTCAATCCCGATGCGCGTGCGCGGTTGGTGCCGGAGGAAATCCCGTATTCGCAAATCGAGCGGCGCGGCACGCGCATGCATCGCGGAATTGCGCGTGGCAAGCAGGCGACGGCCGACGACCAATTGGCACAGCGGCGCGGCAGCGGCGACCGCCACGCTCCGGTTTGAACCGACATGTCGGGTTCACGAACTATTCCGGATGTGTGACCCTGATGTATGGTCCGGCCGTGCGTTGCAAGAGGTTTCGTCCATCGGCAGATTCGGTCTTGCATCAATGTATCCGGCCTTTGGTTGGAGCGCCTTGTGCTCCGGGCCATCATGGATATCAGCGCGCATGCGATCTGATTAGCGGACAGGCCTCGACCGGGCCATTTGGGTCACCAGTGTTCGCATGCGCCGGGAAGACCGATCTCCATCGTCGTCTCATCCTCTCGCAGACCTTGGCGGGCAAACTAAGCTACATCATCGATAGCTCCTCATTTAGGCTGTTCCTTTGTTCGTGCCTGGCGGCCGTTCCTTCGTCCCGGCCTGCGCGTGCCGACGGGCCGCGCGCAAGGGGACCGTCAAGGCTGGCCGGCGCACAGGCCTTGCCCCTCGCTTCCATGCTGCCAGGCCACGCCTTGATGGCCCCGAGCACGGCGCGAGGATCACGATGGACGGGTCGCATCGGTGTTGATGCACGCGAAGGCGCGCCCCTTGTTGAGAACCGCCCACGCGATCCGGGCGAGCTTGTTGGCGAGCGCAATAGCGAGCACATTGTGGTGTAGTCGCTTCTTCGCCGCTTCAATCCAGGATTTGAGCCCATAGTGTTCCCAATGCTTCGGCCCGAGCTTGACCAGCACGACCCAGGCCGCCTGAACGAACAGGGAGCGCAGATAGCGATTGCCGCGCCTTGATATGCTGCCGAGGATTGTGCGGTCTCCCGTCGAGATCTGTTTCGGGACCAGTCCGAGCCAGGCGCCGAAGTCGCGGCCCTTGGAGAACACGTCGCCGGTGCCGATCGCGGCCACCATCGCGCTCGAGATGATCGGGCCAATGCCGGGCACCGTCATCAACCGATCGCAGTGCTGATCTTGACGGGCGAACGTCTCAATTTCGCAGGAGAGGACCTCGATACGCGCATCCAGCCGGCGCCAGTCTCCCGCGAGGTCCTCGACCAGGCGCAATATGCGGGAAGAGAGGACATCGGTTTGCGTCGCCAGGATGCTTGGCAGCTCGGCGCGCAGGAAACGCAGCCCTTGCCGCACCGCAATGCCGCGTTCCAGCAGGAAGGCGCGGATCTGATTGATGATACCGGTACGCTGACTGACCAAGCGCTCGCGGACGCGATGCAGCGCCTGCAGGTCAAGTTGGTCGGCGGTCTTGGTCGCCACGAACTTCATGGTCGGGCGTTGCACCGCCTCAGCGATTGCCTCCGCATCGCGGAAGTCGTTCTTCTGTCCCTTGCTATACGGCCGCACGTATTTGGCTGGCAGCCGGGCATTGTGGCCGAGTACCTGTAGCTTGCGGCTGAGATGATGCGCGCCGACGCACGCCTCCATGCCGATCAGACACGGCGGCAGGTTGGCAAGTCGCGCCTCGACCTGGCCGCGCGACCATTTCTGCCGGAGTACGATCGCACCACGCCGATCGTGCCCTACAACGTGGAACGAGTTCTTGCCGATATCAATGCCGACCACGGCGATTGCGCTGCTAGATTTCTGGGACATGGCGTGCTCCTTTTCGGTGCCCCGAACCCAGCTTCGATCACTGGCGGGGCTGGAGCACGGCCGGACCGTCCCATTAACGGACATGCTGTTGCCGCCACCCGCTGACTGCTAACCTTGAAGTCGCTTCCATCACGTGCCAGGACGCCTGTTCGCATATTGACCCTAGGTGTTCTGACCTCTTAAGTTGACACGCGATAACTTAATTTCTTCGCTGGGAGACTCCCATGAAGGCTTCCATAATCAGTTTGGGAATGCTTGCGAGTTTTGGACTTGGTGCGGGAATAGTTGAAGGGCTTCATGCCCAAGCATCGCCACCGGCCTATGTAATCTCGGAAATTGACGTAACTAATCCAGACGCTTACGCAAAAGAATACGTGCCGCTTGCGAACAAGGCTCTGGCCGACAGCGGCCAAAAGCGGCTCGTATCGGGCGGTAAAACGATTTCGCTCTCTGGTGCACCGCCAGCATCGCGCATCGTCCTGTCAATGTTTGAAAACTTAGAAAAAGCCAAAGCAGCCTATAGTTCGCCAGCGTATCTGGAAGCTCGTAAGATTGGCGACCAATACGGTAAGTTACGAATCTTCGCTGTTGAAGGCATTCCGCAATAGGACAACAGCGCCTTTCGCTTCAGGTTTAAACCTCAAGGATCGAATGTCGCAGATTGTGTCTTTGAGCGACCGAAATCCATGTCCGATGCACGTCGGCATTCAAGGCAAGAGCGGACACGATTTGCTCAACGAGAGTTTCTCTCGGTTTGACCCATCGCGTTCGTTAGAAAACGTCCGCCGTTGTGCCGCTTGTGGCTGTTAAGCGGACACTTTCGATTTGAGGGAAAGCAGTTTCTCGATGAGCGCGGCGGTCAGCAGCGTGGCGTGGCCGTCGGGCGCGATGGCGTAAATGAGCGCGCGCCGGGTATGGGCGCGCGAATCATATTCAAGGCCGTGGGCGGCTTCCATCGCCGCCAGCACCGTATAGCGCTTCTCGATCAGGTATTGACCGCGCCCGATAAACAGAGACGCGGTGAAATGGTCAGTGACCTTGCCCCACGGGCTTAATCCAGTTTGAAGTTCGTTCTGGCCCACGACAAGGACCAGAGCATGAAGCGCAGCCGCTTTTCGGAAGAGCAGATCATCGGGATTTTGAAGGAGCATGAGGCCGGCGTTTCGGTCGCCGATTTGTGCCGCAAGCACGGCGTCAGCGACGCCAGCATCTACAAATGGAAGGCCAAGTTCGGCGGGATGGACGTCTCGGAGGCCAAGCGGCTGAAGGCACTGGAGGACGAGAACACGCGGCTGAAGCGGCTGCTGGCGGATGCCATGCTCGACAATGTCGCGCTGAAGGACTTGTTGGGAAAGAAATGGTGACGCCCGCGGGAAAGCGGAAAGCTGTCGCCCATCTGTGGAAAGCATTCGGGATGAGTAAAGCCATCGGCTGTTGCCGCATGACCATGAGATACTGGACGACCTGGGCGGACGATGCCGGCCTTCGCCAACGCATGCGAGCGATCGCCCAAGAGCGCCGCCGTTTCGGCTACCGGCGCCTGCACGTGCTGCTCAAGCGGGAGGGCTATGCAATCAACCACAAGAAGCTGTTCCGGCTCTACCGGGAAGAGAAGCTTGCGGTGCGTCGCCGTGGCGGCCGCAAGCGGGCGATCGGGACCCGGGCGCCGATGACGGTGCCGCTGGCGCCGAACGACCGCTGGTCGCTCGACTTCGTCTCGGATCAACTGACCGACGGCCGCCGCTTCCGCATCCTGACCGTGGTCGATGACTGCACCCGCGAGTGCCTGGCGCTGGTGCCCGACACCTCGCTCTCGGGCAGGCGGGTGGCGCGGGAACTGGACCGGCTGGTGATCGAGCGCGGCAAGCCGACAATGGTGGTCAGCGACAACGGCAGCGAGTTCACCAGCAACGCCATCCTGACCTGGGCCGATCAGAGCCGCGTCGCATGGCATTACATCGCGCCGCGCAAGCCCATGCAGAACGCCTTCATCGAGAGCTTCAACGGCCGGCTGCGCGACGAATTGTTGAACGAGACGCTGTTCACGTCGCTGGCCCAGGCCCGCGTCGCACTCGGATGTTGGCGAGCCGATTACAATAACACACGACCGCACTCGCAGCTCGGATGGAAGACCCCATCCGAGTTCGCCATCACCTGCCAACCGCGCCGGGATCTGGCGCTGCGCTGTGCCGAAGGCTCCGCGCCAGCTCCCGTCGCTCCCACCGCCCGACCGGGCAAATCCAACAGCCAGGGCGAGCTCAGGACTGGATAAAACTTGGGGGCAAGGTCACCCCGGGGAAGTGGCCCAGAACTAGGCCACTGGTCGGTGGTTGGAAGATCCTATTTGTCCGATCCCGAGACGAATAATGGCGGAATATCAAATAGTTACGGAGACTCCGGAAAAGCCCGTAGGGGCGCCACCGGTGCGCGAAAGCCCGGGCGGGGCAATCCGGTCAGGCGGGCGGGAAAAACGCACCCCCGGGCCCCGGATCGGCGGCCGATGGCGGCGCCGGCCGGGGGCCGGACTGCCCGCCTTTTGCGTATTTCGGGACCGCGTTTTTGGGCTTTGGTTCCTCGCAAACTCCTCGCGAACTGCGACCCGTGCCAAGTCTGTGGGTATCTGGCCGGATAGCTGCGGCACCGTGAATTTATTCCTTAACGAAGATATGAGACTTTATCTTCCACTGTCCGTCGGGTTGGCGTTCAAGGAGTCTCACGGTGCTGCCAGAAATTGGCGCCGCCTTCTCATTTACCACTAGCGTGGCCGTGAAATGGGAGGTCGTATAAGCGTAGGTTCCGATGGGCAACACATCGACCAGCTCAACCTTGTGATCTCTTACGCTTCTTCCCCGCCCAGCAAAGAAATTACGGATTGCCAAAGGGCCCGTGACGGGCTGCGCGCCAGGCGGCATCAATCTGGCGTCAGCGGTATACAACGGTAATAGGGCATCGAAGTCCGCGTTGTTGATGGCAGCATCCCATTTGGCAGCCGCCGAGGAAAGTTCGTCGGCAAGTGGGTCTGCCCCTGCATGACCAACGCAAGCACAGGTAAAGATCAACAGCACGGCGTATGAAAGAAGAGAGTGGCGGCTCATCTTTGCCTCCTTTAGCTGAGATGCTTAGCGCATGAGCGCATTCGCAAACGCTACCGCTGAGGGAAGCTGGGCCACTAGTTCAAAAAGTGGACTGGAGAATGTCGTCAGCTGGCTGAGACTTGATCTGCCACCGCAGGCGCCTCATTGGCATATTTGCTGCGTGGGAACCAACAGCGCATGCTGTTCACAAGATGCTTAGGACCGTCGATCTCGATTTTGCCGAGCTCACGCGCCCGTACCAGCGGCAGCTCGCCTATGAAAATCTGCACAAGCGTCAGCAGACTCGCATAGAGGCTGATATCGACCTCGAAGCCGGGATCATCCCAGCAGAGATCGGCGTCCTCCTTGTTCACAACAAACCACCAGCGCTTCGGCCGAGCGTCCGCAATCTCGATGTACAGCACCAAGTCGCATGGAATGTGCTTTAGTTCGAACGAACGGCGCATATTCCACATGAGCCGGCCCGCGTGGAGTTCGTTCGGCGTGAGCTGGCTGCGCGCCCACCTGTGGCCCCAATAGCCCAATGCATCGATAATTGGCCGGGCTTCTTTGGCCGCTTGGGTTGGATGGTACTCCCAATGCCCATTATCGCCTGATTGGCGTAAGATTAGCCCTGCCTCTTCTAGCGTTTGAAGACGCTTGGAGAGGAGTGTAGGCGACATCTGTGGGATGCCGCGGCGAAGCTGGTTGAAGTGGCGGGACCCTAGCAACAGCTCGCGGAGCACAAGCGGCGTCCACCGCTCCGTGAGAATTTCCGCAGCTTTGGCTACGGGACAAAATGATCCATAGCCTTTCATGACGAGAACTTAGCATCATGAGGGCCACTAAGGTAGTCCAGTTTCTGGACTATTCCCGGGGCGCGCCAGTATCGAGGCCTGCGGGCCGTAAACGGCCCTTACGAGCGGCAGATCATGGATGCAATGACCAGCAAGCCGGCCGTGGAAACATGGCCGGTTGACCGTTTACGGCCCTATGAGCGCAATTCGCGCCGGCATTCGCCCGAGCAAATCGAGCAGATCGCGGCGTCAATCCGGCAATGGGGCTGGACTATGCCGATCCTCGCGGCCGACGACAGCATGGTGCTCGCCGGGCGCGGCCGATTGGCCGCCGGCAAGCTGTTAGGATTTACCCAGGCCCCGGTCATCGTCGCACGCGGTTGGACCGATCAGCAAAAGCGCGCTGACGTCATCGCCGATAATCGCCTGACCGATGCCAGCGATTGGGATGACGAGATGCTGCGGCTCGAATTGGCCGACCTCGCGGAAAGCGGTTTCGAGATCGCGCTGACCGGCATTACCGAGGACGAGCTTTCGAGGCTATCGGTCGGGGTCGGCGAGTTGGAGCAGATGCCCGAGTTGCCGGACGGCGATCGGTCGCCTTTCCGCGACATGACGTTCATTGTAAGCGTAGCGCCGAGGCCCTTCAGATTGTTTGTGCGGAGTCTTGGGAGCACCGTTAGAAGAGTCATCTTCGGCAAGGGCGCTCACAATGGACGACCATTCGGACGACATAAGACGACCGTCCCCACGTATCGAAGTGTATGCTGGCGCAGGTCGAAAGCGCTGGCCGGACGATTTGAAGGCACGGATTGCCGCGGAAAGCCTCGAGCCGGGCGCGATTGTCACAGATGTCGCCCGCCGCCATGGCTGCCGGCCCCAGCAGGTGCATGATTGGCGGCGTCGAGCGCGTTTAGGCCAGTTGGTGCTGCCGGCTTCGGCGGATACCTTATCGTTTGTGCCTTTGGTGTCGGAATCGTCGCTACCGGCGGCTACGGCGTCCTCCGTGTCGCCGGAAGCAGCCGCTGTTACGGTCGAGCTCCAGGGGGCACGGGTCGAGATACGCGGGACGCCTGGCCTTGCTGTGTTGAGCGATGTGTTCATAGCGCTCCGACGGACATGTTCATGCTGACGCCACCCGCGAGCCTCATGATTTACGTGGCGACGCAACCTGTGGACTTCAGAAAGGGCGCGGATGGCTTGGCGCTCTTGGCGAAGGAGACGCTGGGCCATGACCCGATGAGGGGTGTGGCGGTGGTCTTCCGTGCAAAGCGCGCGGATCGGGTAAAGATTGTCGTCTGGGATGGCAGCGGCTTGGCAGCGGCTTCAAATGGCCTCCCATCGTGGCTGGCGTCATGCGGATGAATGCCGCGCAGCTGGCGGCGCTTCTGGCCGGCATGGATTGGACACGCATGCACGCGCCTCGAATCCCGCAGCCGAAAGCGCATGCGTAGGATAAAATCTTCGCTGCATCGGGGCGCGAAGCATGGCAGACTCGGGCCAATGAGTGATTTGCCTGATGAGCTGCCGAGCGATCCAGCCGAGTTGCGTGTCTTTGCCGCGGCTCTGCTGGATCGCTGCGCCAGGCTCGAGCGGTTGCTCAAGCTTGCAAAAGATGCGCAGTTCGGTCGATCGTCGGAAAAGCTGGACGCTGATCAGCTACAGCTTGTTCTGGAGGACATCGAAGAGGCCGTCGCGGCTCTCGAAGCAGCTGAGGATCGCGCCAATCCCAGAGCCCGCGAGAAGAGAACTGCCAAGCGCAGAGCCAACCGTGGTCAGCTTCCGGAGCATTTGCCGCGCATCATCGAAACCCTGATGCCGGCTGAAACCTGTTGCCCGTGCTGCAAAGGCGATCTCTTTGAGATTGGTCACGATGAAAGTCAGAGGCTCGACGTCGTTCCGGTGCAATACCGAGTGATTGTGACCCGCCGGCCCAAGCTGGCTTGCCGCGTCTGCCAGGGCGTCGTTCTCCAGCACGCTGCTCCCGAGCGACCGATCAGGGGTGGATTGCCTACCGAGCGGCTCGTCGCGCATGTGATCGACGCCAAGTATCATTGGCATTTGCCTCTCTACCGCCAGGCGCAGATGCCGGCGACGCACGGTATCGCCATTGATCGTTCCACGCTCGCCTTCTGGGTCGGCTATGCTGCCCAGGAGCTGAAGCCCTTGTGGCGCCGTCTGCGCGAGGTTTTGCTTGCCTCCGCAAAGCTTTGTGTCGATGAGACCCCGGCGCCAGTGTTGGATCCGGGGCGTGGCAGGACCAGCTACTTCTGGGCGCTCTCGCGCGATGACCGGCCTTGGGCCGGACCTGACCCACCTGGGGTGATCTATGCCTATGCACCGGGCCGCGGCGCCGTCCATGGCTTGAGGCTGCTCGAAGGCTACCGTAGCATCATCCATTGCGATGGCTATGAGGCTTACAAGACCATGACACGAGAGACGCGTGCGGACGCCCTGTCCGGTGCGCTCGCGTTCTGCTGGTCGCATCTACGGCGTCAGTTTGTGAAGATCGAGCGCGAGGCTTCGCCGGCGCCGGCTCCGGTTGCCCGCGAGGCTCTTGCGCGCATCGCCCAACTTTACGCGGTCGAGAAAGCGCTCCGCGGCCGATCGGATGCCGAGCGCCGTGCTGGCAGGCAGGCGCATGCCCGACCTCTGGCTACAGCCTTGAAGCAGTGGTTTGAGGCCAAGCTTGATTACCTTGCACAAAAGAGCGACACGGCGAAGGCTTTGCGTTATGCGCTGCGTCATTGGGACGGCCTAACGCTCTACCTTGATGACGGGCGCATCGAGATGGACACCAATGCGGTCGAGCGTGCAATGCGGCCGATCAAGCTCAACGCCAAGAACTCCCTTTTTGCCGGTTGCGACGAGGGCGCCGAGAGTTGGGCAGTACTAGCTTCGTTAATCGAGACCTGTAAGCTCAATAGCCTCAGCGCCGAGCACTGGCTTACCGACGTCCTCGCGAAGCTCGTTAATGGCTGGCCTGCGGCGCGACTGGACGAACTGCTTCCCTGGGCGTCGACCTACACGATGCATGCACACGATCCGAGGTTGGCGGCATGAGCCTCAACACGACCGCCGTCCGGATCAAGGTAACCCTCAAGGACGTGAAACCGGAGGTGATGCGTCGCCTTGTCGTGCCGTTCACGCTGCGCCTTGATCGGCTGCATCTGACGCTTCAGGCGGCGTTTGGCTGGACGAATAGCCATCTCTTCGAGTTCCACGCTGGCGAACAGCGTTGGGGCATCCCCGATCCCGACGGTGATTTTGGCCCCCAGCCGATCGATGCCAGCAAGGCGCGGCTCTCCGATATCGTTCGCGAAACCGGCGCCAAGACGATCCATTATCTCTATGACCTTGGCGACAGCTGGGATCATGTGATCAAGCTCGAAAAGTGGTTCGACAACACGTCGACGGACGGTCTTCCATTCTTGCTCGATGCCGCCGGTCGTTGTCCTCCGGAAGACGTCGGCGGTGCGCCAGGCTATGCCGAATACCTCGATGCCATCGGCGACCCCGCCCATCCGGAGCACGAACAAATGCGCCTCTGGGGTCCGGAGCAGTTTGATCCCAACGTTGTCGACCGGAAGGCGATCGAGGCCGCCGTCAACGCTTTGTCCGACGAATGGAAGCCGCGGCGTCGCGTCACGCGGTCAAAATAGGCGTCAAGCGCCAATCGAAAGGGCCGCAGCGCCACGCTTACCGTTCATTCTGTACGGGGATCAATTCGGGATCGTCGAGCGCGCCATCGCCAAGGCGACCAAGCCGCACGACCCGGACAATCCCAACCGATCGCCGCAAGGCAATGCGCTCGCCGCGATCTGCGCCGAATATCTAGGGCGCGTCGCATAAATCGAGTTTGATTGGTGCGGCTTACTGATGTCCGCTATGCCCCGATACCGACCAAGTACCGCAATGCGCCGAAATGACGCGAATGGCCACGAATAGACTCACGCACTGCAGCGATCTCAGCAGAAACTTCAGCGGCGCAAGAACAAGGCGGTCTTTTTCAGTGGCTTGCGATAGCTGATATCCAAAACCCGATGCCGCTCAGGGCTCCCAATCCTGCGATTGCAAACAGCCATGCCTGTCGAGTTAATGCGGTCACAGAAGCGACGCTAATTGCGATTTGAAACAGGGCGAGCGCAAGAAACAAGCTTTGCCGTGGCTCCCGTAGGGCCGCACTCTTTGCGTCCGCCGCCTTGACCTGCTCCTCAAGCCCGTTGGCCCTCTGCTGAATCTCATCCTTCTGCTGAGCATATTTCGCGAGTTTTTCGTCATAGCCCGGATGGCTTTGTGGAGGTGTCAATTCCTTAGCCAATTCCATCAGGTGCGACTTGGTGCTGACCGCTTGGTAGTAGGCCCATTGATTGGAAGCATCGGTCTTTTTCAACACCGCCTGGTTCTTATCAAGGATCGCTTCGTTTGCGATATGACTGGCCTCGTGGCCTACGATGCCGCCCATAGTCGCAACGATTGCGGTGAAGATTGCAACCCACTTGCCGAGCGGATGATCCCCGGCGGGAATATGCGGAACGTCCAGCTCATCACCCATTTGTCTGCACCGACTCATTGTCTGGTGGCATCGTCCATCTCGGGAGCGAGAGGAGCAGAGCCGGCATGCTTGCGCGGACCATCCGTCGAAGCCACGGCACGACCGCTCACTCTAAACATCTTCTGAAAGAAGAGGTTATTTGGAATCTGCAGCACACTTCCGCTCTCTTCGCGTAGTGTCGTGAACACCAGATTCCGCTCGGTAACCCGTCCCTTCAAATTCTCAGGAAGAATCTCGACGGTCTGGCCGAAATGAAACGGCCGCCAGAGCAAAAGAAAGAAGCTGGCGGTAAAATTGCTGACCATCGCCCAGGTGGCAAGGAAGCCCACGCCAATAACCGTTATGACGCTGACCAGAACCGCCCAGATACCACCAAGTCCGACACCCCAAACGTTGAGAACGGCAAACGCGGTTAGGATCCAGAGAACGACAACGACGATGCGGTTGATGATAAGATTGGTCTCATTGGTCAGCTCTATGCGACCCTGGAGATATGACAGCCACCGCTGAAGAAGCCGGCTGAGGACAAGAACGATGATTGCAGCCGCAATCAGGATCACGACGGTCCCGGCGACGGTCACGATATTGATGTTATGGTGATCAAGCCATTCGGCGACCTGGGTCATGGCTAAGGTCAACCAGTCATTTGGAGCAAGACACACGATCGACCCTATTAGAACGCGAATATCGCCTTGCGAGTTCCGACTAACTACTAGGGAGGACCGAGCCGTTTCCAGCGACGTCCGCGCGGTCCGGGAGCCGGCCGCGTTGTTGTCGAAGGAAATGGGGGAGCGCTTCAAAGGTATCGTGAGATTCGAGTCGTTTGTCCGAGGGCGGCGCCTGCTACAGGAGCCGCGCCTGAGGGGCTTCAGCAGCCCCCCAGCGCACTTACGCATTAGACTCCGCTACGGGAGTGGTCGCGGTTTCGGGACGGAGTGGTTGCCCTTATTCTGTCCCGCAGATCGAAAACTACGGTCCGGGTCAAAACGTCCCGTCTCGGGAAGGGACGCTTGTGGCGCAAACCGGACGTTCGGCCGCTTCCGCATGTCTCACTGAGCATTGGCGCCTCCGCGACGGGCCGTTGTGGGTTGATGTACCGCCGCAACCCCCGAACCGGAGTCTCGAATCATGCGCTACGAACTCAGTGACTAACCATGGGACAGGCTAGGGACATCCCCGTCGCGCCGATCGCGAAAAAAGAGGCCGACGCGCTGATCATCCGGCTGCACTACAGCCACAAGGCCGTCAACAATGCGTTCCTCGCGCTCGGCGTTTTTATCGGCGGGCGGCTTGAAGGCGCGATGACATTCGGCCCGTCGATAGACAAGGGCAACATTCTCGGGCTGGTGCGCGATACTGCTTGGAATGGCTTTCTCGAATTGAACCGGCTGGCGTTCTCGGAAGCGCTGCCCCGCAACAGCGAAAGCCGCGCGCTCTCGATCGCGCTGCGGATGATCAAAAAGCATTATCCGCACATCGAGTGGGTGATCTCGTTCGCCGATGGATGCCAGTGCGGCGACGGGACGATCTATCGCGCGGCCGGCTTCACGCTCACGGGGATCAAGCAGAACAAAAGCCTGCTGCGACTGCCCGACGGCTCGGTGACGCACAAAATGACGCAAGTCACCGGCAAGAACCGCGCAAAGCATTTTGCGAAAACCGGCGGCTCATGGTCCGGCCAGGGCGAACCGCTCGACGGCTATCAGATGCGCTATATCTATTTCCTGAAGCCCGAGGCGCGGGCGCGGCTCAACTGCAAAGAAATTCCGTATTCGCAAATCGAGCGGCGCGGCACGCGCATGCATCGCGGAATTGCGCGTGGCAAGCAGGCGACGGCCGACGACCAATTGGCACAGCGGCGCGGCAGCGGCGACCGCCACGCTCCAGTTTGAGTAACATTGTCGGGTCTTGGAAGAGTAGCAGAATCATGTGCTCGTTCCGAGCCTTACCGGTTGTAACACAAAGCTGAAATCGGGTCGTGCCCTACGTATCCGTATCTACAAAACGGAAGGCTTCCGGCTGTATTGACAACTCCGAAGTTAGCGTGATGATCGGGCAGTTCAGGTTCGTTGGTCGAGAGACCAGCGACATGGGAATGCGGTGAGGTATCGCAAACGCGAAGCCAAATCCGCAGCTGCGCCCGCAACTGTAGGCGGTTAGCTCTTTTCCAGGAAGCCACTGAGCCTCTTAGCCCGGGAAGGCGGAAAACCGAGCGACGACCCGCAAGTCAGGAGACCGGCCTGAACAGTCATCCATCCGGCGTGCGGTGCGCGCGCTAGGGGCGGTTCTCGCGCTGTGATGACGATTGTTCGGTTTGTCTCGCAGATGGAGGGCCGCATTGGCTTTCAGCTTATTCATCCCGTTAAATTTTGGCGCGCCTCGGGATCAGGTGAAGGCTGCGTCATGCTGACGTATCTGAAATTCGCTATCGACGACAGATCAGTCGTCTCTCGATCAAGAATTGTCGCTCTCTACGCCTTTTTGCTGACATTCAATGTTCTGGCCGTTACATGGGCCGTAGTTGCTTTCTCAGACCGTCCAACGCTGCTAGGGACCGCTGTACTCGCCTATGTCCTCGGCCTTCGACACGCCGTAGATGCCGATCACATCGCGACAATCGACAATGTAGTCCGCAAGTTGATGCAGGAAGGAAAGCACCCGCTCGCGGTGGGCTTGTTTTTCTCGCTCGGGCACTCGCTCTCGATTGCACTAGCTGTCGCGGCGATTGCCGCCGCCGCATTTGCGCTGCAAGGCCAGTTCCAGCAATTCAAGTCCGTCGGTAGCATCATCGGGACCGCCGCATCCGCATTCTTCCTGCTCTCGGTCGGCGCTATCAATCTCGTGATCCTGCGTGGCGTCTGGCAGAATTTTCAGCGGGCACGACGCGGTGGCGATGCGCACGGTGAAGAAATCGACCTGTTCTTGTCGGGCACGGGCTTCATGTCTCGAATTCTTCGGCCCCTGTTCCGCATGGTAACGGCAAGCTGGCAGATGCTGGCAGTGGGTCTATTGTTCGGACTAGGCTTCGACACGGCGACTGAAATCAGCCTCTTCACTGTGGCCGCCGGCCAAGCAACTGGCGGACTGAGCTTCGGCAATGTGATGGTTTTTCCTGCGTTGTTTACAGCGGGCATGACGCTCGTTGATACAACCGACAGCGTCTTGATGGTGGGTGCCTACGGCTGGGCCTTTCTCAATCCGGTCAGAAAGCTCTGGTACAACCTTACTATCACTGCCATCTCTGTCGTGGTCGCGCTCCTGATTGGAGGGGTCGAGGCCCTAGGGCTGATTGCAAGCAAATTCCAACTAGAGGGGGAATTCTGGGTTGCAGTTTCCGATATTAGCGAAAGCCTTGCTAACTTCGGGTATCTGGTTGTCGGCTTGTTTCTGGCGAGCTGGGCTTTGTCCTTTGGGATTTATCGTTGGCTGGGGCTCGAGAAGGAGACTGCATCGGATTGAGCGTCATTTCCGCTTCGAGCCGCTCCGACTGCGGCTAAGCTGCTTAGGCCTTTGAGTGCGGCATGTGACGCAGCAGCCATAGCTCCACGGCCGCGATCACAGCGATGATGAGCCCGATGACAAAGGTAACCGGTATGAGCTCCCACGTCCGCGATGATTAGCGGTTGCGTGCGTAGCGGATGGGCATCCAGTGCTGGCGCAGCGCCTCGACGACGGCTGGGATATCGAGGTGGGCGTTACGGAGGAAATCCTCGGTTTCGCGACCGCTTCGTAGCGGTCCGAGC
Organism: Bradyrhizobium sp. ISRA436; assembly: GCF_029910015.1. Lineage (NCBI taxonomy): Bacteria > Pseudomonadati > Pseudomonadota > Alphaproteobacteria > Hyphomicrobiales > Nitrobacteraceae > Bradyrhizobium > Bradyrhizobium sp. ISRA436. The sequence goes on along the minus strand of NZ_CP094519.1, from coordinate 5,286,325 downwards.
AGCGGACGGGCCTGATCGTCGCGACAATACAGCAGGATGGGCAGCAGCAGGCCGTGATTGACGTTGTTGACGTCGAGCAACGGCGCCCACGCCGACAGTCTGAGCCGCATCGCGGCATAGAAACCCTGGCACCAGGGATGCGCATCGATGTTGCCGCTGGGGTCGCACCGGTGCATCGGCTCGAACCGATCGGGGGCAGTGAGAGGGTGTTGCTGATGTCGTTGTGGCGCAGCGCGACGGCGGAGATCGCGGCGAACTCCGGCGTGCCGCCATGGTTGAAAGCGTCGGCATCGATCGCGAGCAGCGGGCAGATCCAATCGAGCGGGCATCGACACCGGTCCGGCTACGATCGCGGCGGTATAGCCGTCGAGCATGGGAATGCTGGTGGCGGCAGGATGGCGATCGACGCGATCCTGGAGACATCGCTCGAGCTCCGCAAGCGACATCGCGGCTGACGCCATCGACGATGCTGCCTTATGGCGACGTGGGCTCATGCCGCTGCCTGCGGTGTGTGCCGGCGCGCCGCCTTCCAGTTCCAGGCGAGCAGCTCGTGCAGTTGATGGCTCTTGGTTCGCCCGGACACGATGCGCTCCAGCACATCGGTCAGGTCGGCCTGCGGGTCGAGCTAATGGAGTTTTGCCGTGTTCACGAGCGACGCCAGGATCGCCCAGCTCTCGGCGCCGCCTTCGCTGCCGCTGAACAATGAGTTGCGTCTTCCCATCGCAATCGGGCGCATGGAACGCTCGACTGTGTTGCTGTCAGCCTCGACACGGCCGTCGCGGAGAAACAGCGTCAACCCGTCCCAGTGATTGAGTGCGTAGTTGATGGCCTCCGCCAGCTTCGATTGGGAGAAGAGCTGGCCGAGCATTGCGGTCAGGCGCGTCCCGAGCGCCTCCATCAATGGAGCGGACCTGGTGCGGCGGGTGGCCAGCCGCTGCTCGGCACTGCTGCCACGGATCTCTGCTTCGATGATCGCGCCGCCATGATCGCGGGCGAGCGCTTTGTAGGCGGCATAACCGTCGACCTGCAGAATGCCGGAAAAGCCCATCAACTGTCTGGCGATCTCCGCCGTGCCGCGGCCGTCGGCGAATACGTAGGCCACCGCCGGCGGCGAGGGACCGCCCCATGGCCGGTCATCCATGGCATGCGCCCAGAACTGGCAGATGCGCGGGCGATGTCGTCCGGGATCGAGCACCGGCATCGGCGTCTCGTCGCAGAACAGGCGCGGCGCGGCCTGGATCGTGCGCAGCTGGAGCGCATAGAGGCTCCTGAGCCACCAGGCCGCACGCTTCACCCAGCCGGCGAGCGTCGCCCGGTCGAGATGGACACCCTGGCCGGCCAGAATTTGCACCTGTCGGTACAGCGGCAGATACCAGGCGAACTTCGAGACTACCACGTGGCTCACGAGTGCGGTCGAAGCCATGCCGCTCTCGATCAGGCGCGGCAGCACCTTCGCTGGATCACACCATCGGTGCAGCGGCGGCAGCCGTATTTGGGACGAACCGTCCGCAGCACCCGCAGGATCGCCGGGATGATGTCCAGCACCTCGCTGACGTCCTCGCCGATCTTGTGAAGCTGGCCCTGGCAACACGGGCGCGGTCGCCTCCGGCTCCAGCACCTGCTCGCAGCGCGGCAGGTGCTTTGGAAGTGCGCCGATGTTGCGGCGCGCCTTCTTCCGCAGTGGCTTGCCGGGCGGCTTTGCCGCAGCTGCATCGTCGTTGGCAGCTGCAGGCGGCGTGACGTCGGTCTCAAGATCGCCAAGCTCAAGCGCGAGCTGCTCGGCCACGAGCGCGGCAAGCCGCTCCGAGCGCTTCCCGAAGATCATGTCCTTGAACGTCTGCATTGCTACGCGCAGCGTCTCGTTCTCAGCGTCAAGCGCGAGCACCGTCTCGGTCAGAGCTGCCGGATCGGTCGGGAGAGCGTCGGGGCGAATCGCGATGACCAGACGATACATCCGTGCGACCCATGCTCCAGTGAAATCCTCACTTCTCAGCCGACAATGGCCGGCGCTTCACAGGCTTGGGCGACACACGCGTCCACTCGAGCCCGTCGAGTAGCATCGCACGCTGCGTCGCACTGAGATGCACAACGCCGTCGCGGATCGGCGGCCAGGTGAAACGCCCCTGGTGCAACCACTTCGTTACCAACACCATGCCGCTGCCGTCCCACGCCAGAAGCTTCACTCTGTCCATGCGCTTGCTGCGGAACACAAAGACGTCGCCGCAATATGGGTTCGCGCGCAGTGCTTCGCTCACCAGCGCCGACGGCGTATGCACCGACTTACGAAAGTCGACCGGCTGGGCCGCCAGCACCACCTTGAGGTCTGACCGTAGAGCAATCACCGGATCCCTCGAAGCGCCGATAGCACCACCGAAAGCGTCGCCAGTTCCACCCGCGGCTCGACCCGGATGCGCGCCCCGTTCACCTCGATCTCAACCACTCCACAGACCTTCGCCGGCGGCGTGGCAATCTCCACGGGTTTCGTCTGTACCGGCGAAATACATTGGGACTTGCCAACCCTCCCGCCATCGCTCTCGGCGCCAATTTGGATCGGCACGAAGTTCTGGGCTTTGCCGGCCACCGCCGCCGCTACCTGGCTTCGCCACACCGTGAGCAGTCCGCGGGAAACGCCATTGCGTCGCGCCACCTCGGAGATGTTCGCCCCCTCCTTCAAAGCTCTCCGCCGCGATCCGGGCCTTCTCCTCGCTCGTCCACTGTCGCCGCTCCCCAGTGATCACCTCAACGCGGCGACAAGAGTCACCTTCCTGCCTGGCATCAAGCATGGCATTTGCCATCGCGCCACCTCCACCGATCAGCTCTTGCCAGCCTGTATCGCAGACAAGCTTCGTCACTGCGAGGTGAGGCCCTCATGCCGGTTACCGTAAACCCGACAGGATACAACATGGAACGGTTTGTTGCGCGTGCGTCACCTTCGGTAATGACGCGGGAACGCCCGTTGAGAGCCACCTGATCCTCCCGAATGTTTATTCTCAGTAATTTTTGACAGGATGTCAGCAGAGCCGCAACGGTGGAGACCGCCACGCATAGGTCCACATGGTGAATTGGTGTTCTACGATGCATTGCGCTTCGCGCTGCGGCGAATGGCTTGCCGCGGTCGCGCTCTGCTTCGTGCGAGTCTTCGCAAAACGTTCCTTACCGCTTACCGATAAAGCTGCATCTCCGGTCGCGGATCCGGCTCGAAGCCGTCGCGATTGGGCATAACCACTTTGGGCAAGGTGATCGCATTCATCGTCTCGGTCGGATTGATGATCGTTGCTTGCGCAAGGATATAGGCGACGACGCTATAAACGTCGTCGTCGCTTAGCGACCCGGGCGCGTTGAACGGCATCGCCCGCTTCACGTAATCGAAAAGTGTCGTGGCATAGGGCCAGTAACTTTCGACAGTCTTGATCGGAGTTTTTGTGGCAAGCGTGCCGCGCCCTCCGATCAGTTTGTCGCCGCCGACGCCCTTCGCCGGATTGCCTTCCAGATGATCGCCGTGGCAAGAGGCGCAGTTCTGCGCATAGATCTTGGCGCCCAAGGTGGCGTCGCCGCTGCCCGGCGGCAAGCCGCGTCCGTCAGGCGGGATCGCAAAGAATTTCGCAAGCTCTTGCTGCGTCGTCGGCGATCCGAAGCCGAAGGGAGGAGTGTCCTGCGCCAGCGCGCCAACCGTCAATGGAAGAGCAGCCAGGCACAGCGACGCTGCGCCGACGCAGGCGTCACGCGTGAACATTGGTCACACTCCCATCGGCGGCGACGGCCCAGCTCTGGATGGCGTTCAGATGATAGATCGAGCCGAACGGCCCGTTCGCTCCGCGGATGGCGACCAGTTGCGCCAGGGTAGGCTGAATATAGCCGGTCTCGTCGGTGCAGCGGCTTTGCAGCACGGCGGGCTTGCCGTCCCAGATCCAGGGAAAGCTGAAGCGTACGGTGCAGATCGGTTCCGGGATCGACTCCATATGGGCCGGATACCAGGTCTTGCCGGCGTCACTCGACACTTCCACCGACTCGACGCGGCCGCGGCCCGACCATGCGAGACCAGTGACATCGTAGAAGCCAGGTCCTGGCAGCTTCATCTCGCCCGAAGGGAAGGTGATGACCGACTTCGCCTCCATTTCGAAAGTAAATTGGCGCGCTTTCCCGTGAGCCATCAGGTCGGTGTATTTCGATGTCTCTTCGCGGGTCATGAACGGCTTGTCGCTGACCTCAAGCCGGCGAAGCCATTTGATGTGCGTATTGCCTTCATAGCCCGGCAGGATCAGCCGCAGCGGGTAGCCCTGCTCCGGACGGATTGCCTCGCCATTCTGACCGTAGGCGAGGAGCCCATCCTTAAGCATCTTCTCCAGCGGGATGCTGCGCGTCATCACCGCCGCATCGGCGCCCTCAGCGAGCACCCACGTGCCGCCGTCATCGAGGCCAACTTCGCGGGCGATGGTGGCAAACTGTACGCCGGTCCATTCGGAGGTGCTAAGCAGGCCATGCGTGCCCTGTACGGTCTTCAGCGTCGGCTTGTTCCACTCGGTCAGGCCATTGCCCGAGCATTCGATAAAATACTTGCGGGTCACAGAGGGAAACCGCTTTATGTCCGCCATCGAGAACTTCTTGGCCGTACTCACCATGCCGTGCACAAGCAGCATGTGCCGCAACGGATCGATGGTCGGGATACCGCCGTGGTGACGTTCGAAATGCAGCCCCGAAGCCGTCAGATTGCCGAGCATTTTGTCGAGCGGCGTCATGCTCCACGAGGTGTATTCGTTGGGCGTAGGGTACCGCCAGCGCACCTCGCTTTCGAACTGTGACCGCGATCCATATCCGCCGTCGGCCGCGACCGCGCGCCCCAATTCTTTGGTCGGATCGGCCGGAATCTCGAAATACTGCGCGCCGGGCGGCGCCCTCTGGTCTGCGGCACGAGCCGTGCTGCCAAGCACGGCCGCAGCTGCGGCGCCCGCGGTCGATCCGGCGGCAAACAGGAATGCACGGCGATCGGTTGGCACACGGCCAGGGAACATTCCCTCTTTGCAGGCGCATTCACCCTGTGCGCGGCGTTCACCCTGTGCGCGGCGTTGCGCCAAGTGACGCGCTTCGGCGGTGATGATCTCATCAATCATTCGCCGGGTCCTGTCGTCCAATATCAGAGCGGGCGCGTTGTTCACGACCTCCTCCCTGAAATTTTCTGGCTCTCATCGGCCTCCGCGCTCATGATATCCCGCTAAAGGGTAGAAAGCTCTGCCTAATTTCGATTGTCGTGTCGGCAAACACCGCGACCCCTTGTATCTCGCGTTTAAGGTGGATGACATCGCAAACAGCTGGGGAGGCCGAGACCAAGGCACCTTCTGTCGTCTCGCCAGGCGCAAGGTGGTGACGGAGCGCCCGCACACGTTCAGCGCGCCGGCGCGCTGCAGCAGCGCGAGCCTTGAAATGTAAATGGGGTAGCGTGAGCAAAGGAACGGTGCCGGATTGCTGGTAAAAAAATGCCTACCAACGGCATGGTCGCTACCCGCTCCGCCCCGAAGATTTCGACATGTCCAGTTCAAGGGCAGCTCGGAAATTGTACAATCTTTCCAGCTCGTTCGAAGGCGTCTCCGCTCCTCAATCACCTGCACGGTCTCACGGTCCTCAGCACGTCATGGGCGACAGGGTTCCACTTGAGGAACCCTCGCCCGCATCGTCCGCGGGAGCCGTCGTGACAGGTGGCCGGGTATTGCAATAGCCTGTTCATGTGCGCGCGCGGCCAGCGCTGATTTGGTTTTCCGCAATGCCGATGCGATCCGCGGCAAACCGCCGCGAGCATCAGGTCGGGCAAGCTTTGCGATCGCCCGTGAAAGGTGTCAATGCGAGCAGAAGACCTTGAGGTCCTGCGTGAAGACATGCTCGCGGTCATCGCCGCCAGCGCCTTTACGCTGCGTGGCACCATCGGCAAGAGTGTTCTTGACGAACACGTCATGACTGCCATGGGCAAGGTGCCGCGGCATAAGTTTGTGCCAATCGAACTTCAGCCCTATGCATATGCCAATATTCCACTTCCCATCGGCTTCGCAAAGACGATCTCGCAGCCGTTTATCGTCGCCTTAATGACCGATCTGCTCGACATCGAGCCCCACGACAGCGTTCTCGAAATCGGTACCGGTCTTGGCTATCAGGCCGCCATCCTCGCGCAGCTGGCGCGCAAAGTATACTCCGTTGAAATCATCGAAGAGCTTGGCCAAGCGGCGAAACAACGACTCCGACAGCAGCGCTGCAGCAATGTCGAACTCAAAATTGCCGATGGCTATCACGGTTGGTCAGAGCACGCACCCTTTGACAAGGTGATCGTGACGGCCGCTCCCGATCTCATTCCTCCTCCGCTGATCCACCAATTGAAAGCGGGTGGAAAAATGGTGATACCGGCCGGCCTGCCCGACGCGCAGAAGCTCATTCTGGCCGAGAAGCTCGCCAACGGCAGAATGACGATGAAAGAGATTCTGTCCGTTCGGTTCTCTCAACTCGAAGGGACTGGATCCGACTTGTGATGAGCCCGGTGATGCATCCGTAACGCACAATGATCGAGAGCATCAGCCGCGGTCGCCCCGCGACCGGCGAGATGTCGCGCGACGTGTACTCCGACCGCGCGAGGTCACTATAGGCCAATGTCTCGACGGCGGGCTCGGTTGTTCGAAGTCGAATGTCATCGCCACGCGCTCGCCTGCAGTGGGTTCGCTTATCATGAGCGAAAGCATCTCATCAGTGTTGCTCGATGCGCGCCGCGCAAGGACACAAGGTCTCAACGCCATCGCGCAGCGACAACGCGCTCGCCTTCGCGAGGTCGTGGCCTTCGCTCGCGCCAATTCGCCCTATTATCGCGAACTCTATCAGGGTCTACCGGAGCGGATTGAGTGCTCGTCCGTGCTGCCGGTGGTCAATAAGCAAGAGCTAATGCGTCATTTTGACGACTGGGTCACCGACCGCGAGGTTAGTTTCGCGGCAGTGCAAGCGTTCGTCGATAACCCTGAGCTGATCGGGCAACGGCTCATTGGCAAGTATTCGGTGGCAACCACTTCGGGCAGCACGGGGACACCTGGAATATTTCTGTTGGACAAACCCAATTGGACGGTGACGCTCGCTTTTTCGCTGCGCATGATGATGGGCTGGCTTAGCGCCAGCGACATGTTTCGTCTTCTCGTCCGCGGCGGCCGCGCGGCGTCGGTGCTGGCAATGGGGGGCCATTACATCGGCGCAACCAGCTTTGCTGCAATCCGCACAAAATGGTCGGCCCGACGATTCCGGGCGCTCCCGGCACAGGCGCCGTTGCGCGATCTGGTCGCCGAACTCAATCGGTTCCGTCCGGCGCTGCTCGTCGGATACGCCAGCGTCATGGCACTATTGGCCGCCGAGCAGGAGGGCGGTCGCCTGCATATTCGGCCGGTGCTGGTCCTTCCGAGTTCGGAAGGGCTTTTGCAGGACGGATACGACCGGATCGCAAGGGCATTCCACGCCAAGGTCCGGACCGTTTACGCCGCGACGGAATGCCTGTTCATGGCCATCGGCTGTGAACACGGTTGGCAGCACGTCAACAGCGATTGGGTGATCCTCGAACCCGTCGATGCGAACTATCGGCCGGTTCCGCCCGGCGAGGAGTCGCATACGGTCCTCGTGAGCAACCTCGCCAATCGCGTGCAGCCGATCCTCCGCTACGATCTCGGCGACCGCATCCTGCAACGACCTGATCCTTGCCCTTGCGGCAACCCGCTTCCGGCGATCCGCGTGCGGGGCCGCGCCGCCGACATCCTTACGTTTCCAACCGAACGCGGCGAGAAAGTTGCAGTGCCACTGCTCGCGCTTGAGATCGATCATGTACCCGGTGTGGAGTTGTTTCAGATAGTGCAGACTGCGCCAACACAATTGCGCGTTCGCTTGCGTCCCGCAGCCGACGCGGACCCAAACCGGGTTTGGCGGGCGGTACATTCCGAATTGACCAAGCTGCTGAATGAGCATGGGCTTGGTCACGTGTCTGTTGAGTTGGGCGCCGAACCGCCAGTTCCATCCTCCGCCGGAAAGTACCGCACCGTGATCCCACTGGTTCTGGGTGCTTGAAGACTCATGAGACTTGGGGCGGATCGCGCTGCTGCTAAAGCGGCTGCACCCGCAATCTTTGTGGATCCGTTGCTGCCCGGTGCACCCCGTCGCCGAGCCGCCAGCTACAAGTTGCACTTCCTTCCGTGTCTCCGCGATAACCGTGGCTTTCGCCCGATCTGAGGTTCGTGGTCTTCCAATATTCGCATTTAAGGACGTAAAAGCTGAACCCGCGACGGCGTACCCTTCGCATATGCAAAAGGCTCGGGCACAAGAGGCTCATGCAGTGCAGATGGTGTGCTGACGCGGAACGGAAGCCGCGAACATGCGGTCACGCGGTGGCATCGGCCTGTCCATTTTGGGATCCCTGCCTCTCGCTGTGCCCGATATTGAGCGCCGCGAACTCATCTGCAGCAGCCCGCCTAAAGATAGCCTCTTTCCGTTCCCGTCGTCGTTACCCTAAAGCGCGGAAGGCATAAGAAATAAAGCCTATTTGCACGCCCAGGACACTTTCCTGGCGCGTGTATTGACCTGCGCTTCCACCTCGCCGTACAATTGAGCGTCGTCTGCTCAGATGGTACGCCCCATGGCGACCCCTTACGACCTGATGATGCGGGTGTCGCATCACTATTATCGCAGCCACCTCACCATGGCTGAGATCGGAAATCGTCTCGGTATTTCGAGGCACCGCGTTGGTCGACTTCTTAAGGCGGCCGTCGCCACAGGCGTGGTCAATATCGAGATCCGCGTCCCATCTGGCGAAAACGTTGAGCTCCGGAAGGCGCTCGAAACAGCGTTCAAGCTCAAGACAGCCCTGATCGTCGATGTGCCGCCCGACATTTCACCGGATCAGATGAAGCAGGTGACTTGCCGATCGGCGGTCTCGTTTCTTAGAGACAGGCTAAGCGTGCATCGGACGATCGGAGTGGGATGGGGGAGTACGACATTTGAACTAATTAACGCGCTCGAGCCTCTAGATCTTTCGAATACGAAGGTCGTGCAAATCACGGGCGGCAACAAAAGGCTGTCGATGCAGTTCGATTGCCACGAAGTCACGCGTCGCCTTGCGCAGAAGCTTCATGTGCAGCCCATCCTGCTGCATGCGCCAGGAATCGTCGATAACAGTCGGACGCGCGAACTGCTGATGCGGGATAGCAATATCCGCGATACTTTTAGATATTACGGTGAGCTCGATTTGGCGATTGTCGGTATCGGCGCAATTAGGCCGGCAATTCAGTCCATGCTAATCGCGAGCGGGTACATTTCCGCGACGGAATTGAAGTCCTTGAAAAGGGCAGGAGCCGTCGGCGATGTCTTTTCCTATTTCATTGACGATGACGGAGAGGTCGTACGAACCGAGCTCTACGATCGGCTGATCACGATTGGCCTTGCCGATGTTCGCCGCATTCCAACCACCTTGGGTGTAGCCACTGGCGCGGCGAAGGCACGAGCCCTTGCTGCGGCCATGCGGGGCGGATTTATCAATACGCTGATCGCGGACAGTTCGCTGGCCCGCGCCGTGCTGGCGTTGCAGCCGAAGGCTGGCAAGGTCCGCGCAGCGCCCAAGGCGCGCATTGCGCCCGCGAGTAAAGTATCGAAAGTTAATCTGCGGAGGACAAGCGACTAAACGATTGTCCCAAATCCTAGGGAGGAAGACATGAGTGCTAATTTCTCTGTCGTTACCGAACAGGGTGCTGGTATGTCTCCTGATCGCACCCCCAAAGACTCTGTCTCGCGGCGAGACTTCGTTAAGGCCGCGGCAGTGGCCGGCGCTGCGACCGCCATCGGTTCCTTTCCGTACATTCAGGCCAACGCTGCTGAGACACCCTCGATCAAATTCGGTCTTCTCGAAGATAGATCAGGCAACTTCGCCATCTTCGGCCTCAACAAGTGGCACGGGACCCAATTGGCTATCAAGGAAATCAACGATGGCTGGACGCTCGACGGCGGTGTTCAGGGGCCTGGTGGTCCTGGCGTGTTCGCCAAAACCGCGGCAAATCCGCCGACCGCCAACATCAAGGAGGTGGTGGACCGAGGTGGTGACGAGACGCTCGACGCGACGGTTTGGAAGGAAGGCGACGAGTATCTGGTGCAATCCGGCGAGAAGGGGGTGCTCGGTCGCTCGATTGAACTCATTGCGCCCGACCCGCAATCCGATAATACCCAGTTCCAGGCCTTATCACGGCGACTCATTCTCGAAGACAAGGTGGACGTCATCATGGCGGGATTCGCCAGCGCGGAGCGCGAGGCGATCCGTCCGATTATGTATCAAAACAAGATGCTCTACTTCTACAACAACCAGTACGAAGGCGGCGTAGCCGACAAATACACCTTCTGCACCGGTGCAATCCCCGAACAGCAGATCGTACCGGTCATGCAATACATGATCAAAAACTTTGGTCCAAAGATCTACACCTTGGCGGCGGACTACAATTTCGGCCAGTTGAGCGCCGCGTGGACGCGGGCGATGGCTCCACTGCTCAAGGCAACGGTGATTGGCGAGGAGTTCATCCCGCTCAGCGTTTCGCAATTTTCGTCAAGTATCGCGCGTATTCAGCAGGCAAAGCCCGATTGGCTCATGATGTACATCACGGGCCAGAACCACTCGAATTACTATCCGCAAGCAAATGCCGCGGGCCTCAAAATCCCTATGGGGTCGAGCATCAATATCGCGCAAGGCTACGAGCATAGGCGCTTCCAACCGCCGTCTCTCGATCGCTTCCACGTGACAGCAAGTTACATGGAGGAGATACCAACCCCGCGTAATCACAAGTTCGTGCAACGTTGGCGCGCGATGTTCCCCGACGAGCCCTACATGGCCATGGAAGGCCATAGCGCCTACGTCGCGACCCATCTCTATGCCAAGGCCGTCCGCCTCGCCGGCTCGACGCAGAAAGAGGCCGTAATCGAGGCGCTGGAATCCGGCATCGGCGTTGAGGCGCCGGCTGGCTGGGTTTTTATGGATCCCGCCACGCATCATCTCAGCCAATACATCCGCCTCGCGCGTTGTGACGAGAAGCATAACATCCAGTTCGTGACGGAATGGCCCCACATAGAGCCCTGGTGGACGCGCCGGCTTGGCGTGAACCTGGTGCGGAAGTCGGAGTCCAAACAGTACATCCCGGATGAGGATCCGTTCTTCAAGAAGTTTGCGAAGAAGACCTAGTCCGATTCGGGACGTCGAGGGGCAGGAGAGCGAGCGCCGGTGTGCGCCGATCTCGTGGATTGCATGTTCCTCGGAGGAAGGTGGACCGATGAGCTATGCCGACCTCGTGAGCCTCGCGTATCAGTACGTGGACAACATGGCATTTCTGCTGTTGGCCGCGCTCGGGTTGATCATCATCCTTGGGGTGGTGAACGTCATCAATCTTGCTCATGGCGAGTTGATAATGCTCGGCGCGTATATCACGACGCTTGCTTACAACCGCGCCCATCTTCCACTGCCGATTTGCATGATGCTCAGCGTCGTCGGCGTTGGCCTGTTCGGCATGGCGCTGGAGCGGTTCATTGTCCGGCGCTTTTACGGTGACAGGCTCGGCGCGCTTGTCGCCACCTGGAGCGTCGGTCTGATCCTGAGCCAGGGCACTCTGCTGACGCTTGGTCCGTCGATGCAGTCCGTGCCGCTGCCGGCGTGGACCTTCTCGTATGGGGGCTACTCGTTCGGGGGCTATCGGCTTCTTCTTTTCGCCATCGCGCTTGCGGCGATTTTTGCGACCTGGTGGGCATTCTATCGCACCAAGATCGGGGTGCGCACACGGGCGACAATGCAAAATGCGGATATGGCGCGCGCCCTCGGCGTAGACACCCGCCACATCTACCTGCTCACATTCGGTGCCGGTTCTGCCTTGGCCGGCCTCACCGGTGCGCTGTACGCCCCCACCACGACGATTGTTCCGCTGATGGGTACGCAATTCGTCGATGTCGCATTCATCACCGTCGTGATCGGGGGCGGCGCCAACCCCATCATTGGAGCGCTATCGAGCGCCGCGTTGCTGGCCGTGATCTCGACGCCTCTGTCCAGTGTTCTCGGCACCTTCATCGGACGCATCGGCCTACTCGTCGCGGCACTCGTGGTGATCAGGTTTCTTCCGCGCGGATTATCCGGCTATTGGCAGGAGCTGCGTTACCAGCGCATGGGGAGGGCGTCGGTGTGAAAGCACCAATCACCAACACCGGGACGAGGATGTGGCGGATCCTCAATGGCCCCCAAGAGCTCGGACACGGACCCGCGTTCTGGACCTGTTTCGCGGCGGTGACGGTGATTGCCCTGGCGTATCCGACGTTTGGCTCAGCGTTCGGTCTATCCAATATTGCGAACTTTTGTCTTTACGTTCCGATGGCACTCGGGCTTTCGCTCTTGTGGGGCTATAACGGCGTGCTCAGCTTCGGGCAGAGCGCGTTCTTCGTGATCGCAGGTTACGTTTATGGATTGGTGGCGGGCAACCTGAGCGACGTTCCAGGCGGCACGCTCGTCGGCGTGGCGGCGGGAATTTCGGCGTCTGCCCTGGTGGCCGTCGTCTTCGGATACTTCGTCTTTTACGGACAGGTCAGTGGATGGATCATCCCGCTGCTGCTTCTGGTACTGTCGTTGATCCTGGAAACCTTCCTCGGGCAAACGGCGGGTTACCAGTGGCGTGTCGGCGGCGTGCTGTTGGGCGGTTACAATGGGATGACCGGAATTCCGTCGATTCAAATCGGCTCGATCACTTTCGTCAGCGCGAGCGCAGCCCTTTATTACCTCGTCGTCGTGCTGACGCTGATGATTTATCTCGGCCTTCGGATCTTGGTGAATTCCCGATACGGACACGTTGTGATCGCGATCCGGGACGATTCTGAGCGTACGCGCTCGCTTGGATACAACGTTGCCATCATTCAAATTCAGGTGTTTGTCCTGGCCGCGGCATTGGCTGGACTCAGTGGTGTCCTCTACGTCTCCTGGGGAAACTACATCAACCCCGCAAGCACGGGAATGCTGATGGCAACCTTGCCGGTGATCTGGACAGCGGTTGGCGGACGCAAGAGTTTGGTCGCTGTTTTGGTGTCAACATTAATCCTGCGTTGGTTGGCAGACACATTGGCGGTCAGAGGCGGCGAATATGCCTTTCTGATCATGGGAGTTCTATTGCTCCTGACCATGGTGTTCTTCCCGGAAGGGATCATCATGTCGTTGGCGCGCGGTTACCGGCGTTGGCGACCGAAGGCACATGACGTGATACGGGCGCGGCAATGAGCGAGCTCACTGATCGAGATGCGCGACCGCTGTTGCGGACCGAAGATCTCGTGAAATCCTTCGGCGGAGTTATGGCCGTCGATCATCTCAGTTTGCTGGTGTCTGCTGGCGAGTTACGTTGCCTCATCGGTCCAAATGGAGCAGGAAAGTCAACGTTGTTCGGCTTGTTGTCAGGCCTTCACCGACCAGACCGGGGTCACATCTGGTTCAAGGGCGAGGACATCACCCGGCTACCGCCTCATCGCCGGGTCCGCAAGGGCTTGTGCCAGAAATTTCAGACCACCCGCATCTATCGCGACCTGACGGTCGCACAGAATCTGCTCATCGCGAGCGGCGTTCAGTTCGAACGCGAAAACGAACGAGTGAGGTGGGCGCTGCACAGCCTCGATCTGGCGTCACGACCAGAGGTCAAGGCCGGCGAGCTGCCCCACAGTCACCAGCAGTGGCTCGAAATCTGCCTTACGCTATCCACCGAGCCCGACCTTCTTCTGCTCGATGAGCCGACCGCTGGAATGACTCCCGACGAGACCGCGCGGACGGCACGTTTCCTGATCGACCTCAACAAGCAGGGCCTCACGGTGCTGGTGGTGGAGCACGATATGGAGTTTGTGCGCCACATCGCGCGCCGCGTCACGGTGCTGCACAATGGACAAATCTTCAGTGAAGGTGTTCTGGAGGAGATTGAGGCTAATCAGGAGGTCCGGCGAATCTATCTAGGAGAGCGGTGAGAATGACACTCGGATCTCTCATCAAGGTGCAGGACTTGGTGGCTGGATATGGTAGCGGCGATATCCTGCAAGGCGTCAACCTGAGGATCGAGGCGGGCGAAATCGTCGCAACGATTGGGCGCAATGGAGTTGGCAAGTCGACATTGATGAAGGCTCTCATCGGGCTGCTCCCCACCCGCTCCGGATCGATACGGTTCAAGGGGCGAGCAATTACGAATTTGCCGCCGCATCAACGCGCGGCGCTGGGCATGGGTTACGTGCCCCAAGGGCGGGAGATCTTTCCCGAACTCACAGTCGAGGAAAACTTGTTGATGGGGGAGGGTATCAATCAGGCGAAGGTCAGACCACGCTACGATCTGGTGTATGCGTATTTCCCGATACTGCACGCGAGACGGCGTCAGCTCGCCGGAACCTTCAGCGGCGGCCAGCAGCAGATGCTGGCGATCGGTCGTGCGCTCGTCGGTCGACCGGAACTGTTGCTGCTGGACGAACCGTCGCTCGGCATACAACCGAGCATCGTCCTGGAAATCGGCGAGAGCCTGACCAGACTCAACCGCGAAGAAGGCCTTTCGATTCTTCTGGTCGAGCAGAACGTTGGACTGATTTCACACCTGGCGCAACGCGCATATGCCATGGACAAGGGGAGCGTGGTCGCGACCTTGACCCGGGAAGCTCTCCAGCATCGAGAAGTTCTGGCAGAACACTTGGCAATCTGATCTCCACCTGCTGAAGGATATTCGAGACAATGTCAGAATCCAGTTACGCGACGTTCCTGCGTAGGTATGTCAAGGACGAGAAGACCGAGTTAGCGGACCTCTACCACGCTGTCCGCAACATCCCCTACGGCTCGGTCGGGGATCGGGATCCCGTGAAGGTCATCACCAACAATGTGGGGTCTTGTTCGGGTAAGCACATTCTCCTGCGCGATCTGCTCCGTCAAACCGGCCATGATGCAGAGATCATCACCATCTTTGCCCATTTCAATCGCGGCGTCCCGTCGCATCCTTCCATGCCGGCAGACCTGCGCGTGATGATCGAGGGTGATCCCGTCTGCGATTTTCATCACTATCTCCGCGTGCTTGAGGATCAGCACTGGCTCAAACTTGACGCGACCTGGCATGATGCCTTGATGCCATTCGGGTTTCCGGTGAACCGCAATTGGCCGGGAACCGGCGACACGGTGCTCGCTGCAACGCCGATCAGGGAGTATCCGGCCGTCGAGGATTTGGCTGCGCGGAAGGCCGAGTTGCTTGCGCAATTGAGCCAGGCGGAACGCGAGAAGCGGACGCGTTTCTTCGAGCGGCTGACCGGATGGATGGCGACACTCTGACCGAATGTGCCAATGATGACGGCAACTGATGTCTTTGTGGGGGTAGACGCGGGCACGACCGGTGCTAAGGTTGCGCTCTTCGACGGAGCTGGCAACGAGCTCGGGAGCGGCTACTGCGATTACCCTTGCATTTATCCGCACCCGGGGTGGATCGAACAAGACGTGGAGGATGTCTGGCGCGGCATCTGCAAGGCCAGTCAGACCGCGCGAGCGCAGGCGAACGTGCGCGATGGACTCATCCGATCGGTCGGCCTGTCGAGCCAGCGCGGAACTTTCATTCTCCTCGACGAGCAATATCGCCCACTCGCGCCCTGCGTGCTGTGGAACGACAGTCGAGCAAAGGACATGGAGCCTTTGCTGGCGGAGCGGCTCGGCATGGATCGCTTCCGAAGCATCACCGGCATGCCCATATCCGGAAGCTGGTCAATCGCAAAACTCGCCTGGCTCGTGCGCCATCGCCCGGATCTCATGCGGCGCGTGCGTCATGTCTGCAATGGTCAGGAGTTTTTCCTGCACCGGCTTGGGGCCGACCGTCTCGAGAGCGATCCTTCGTCGCTGACCTTGAACGGAATGCTGGACATCCGCAGCCTCGATTGGAGCAAGGACGTCATCGAGGCTGCCGAACTTAATCCGAGCCTGTTCCCAGCGGTCGGCAAACCGGCCAGCCCGGTGGGCAAGCTTTCGCGTCAGTCCGCCCAGCAGCTTGGGTTGCCTGCGGGCACGCCGGTGTGCCGTGGCGGCGGCGATCAGCAGTGCGCGGCGGTTGGTGCCGGCGTGACGAAGCAGGGATTGGCCGAGGTGACCATCGGGACAGCGGCAATGATGGTTGCACATCTCGACAGCCCCGACCTCGTTACCGGTTCGGCCCCCTATGTCGGCGGTCATGCCGTGCCGAGTAAATGGGATGCCGAGGGCGGTGCATTTTCGATCGGCAGCTGCCTCAAATGGTGGCGCGACCATTTCGGTCAGCTGGAGCGCGCGCAGGCGGCCGAGCAAGGAGCGAACGTCTATGATCTGATCGTCGAATCCGCGCAAGCTTCGCCGCCAGGCAGTCGAGGCGTGGTGTTCCACCCATTTTTCGCCGGCCAGGTAACGCCTTATTACGATGCCATGGCGCGCGGCGCCTTTCTTGGGCTGGGGCTCGATCACGACCGCAGCTGTCTCGTTCGCGCAATGCTGGAAGGGTGTGCCTGTGAAGTCCGTTTCATGGTCGACGGGATGGCGCGCGACCTTAAGGGCGGCATATCGGAGCTTCGGATGACCGGTGGCGCCGTGCGCTCGCGACCGTTCATGGAAATTCACGCTAACGTTCTGGGCCGGCCCATCGTTTTGTTGCGCAATCGGGAATGCACGGTCCTGGGCGCGGCAATACTCGGCGCGGTGGGTTCCGGCCACTTCGCGGATGTCGACGAGGCGGTGCAAGCCATGGTCGTCATCGACCATGCGATCGATCCGGATCCCCAAACCGCGAACCTGTATCAGGATCTGTTCCAAGTGTTCCGCCAAGCCTATGAGGCTCACGCGCAGTCGGGCGTCTATCAAGCAATCTATCAATTCCAGCAACGCTACTTTTGAGCGCCACGGCCGGCCGGGTTCAGTTCCAGAAAGTGTCGAGCCGCTCCGACTGCGGCTAAGTGACCGAGGCCTTCTACCTTGTCCGCCCGTCACACCGCGCTTCAGCACGACGAGGAGGCGGAGCTTCTTGAAGGCTGGGTTGCGGATCTTGCCAACAGATCCGCAAACACGCGAATCCAGTTCACTCCATGCATAAGTCAACGCTTCGCCGGACGCTCCGGACTGGTATTATACAAAATCCAGCCCGCCGGCTAATTTTCGACGTAGACTTCGGTTCTCGCCGAAACGCGCTTCGAAGGACGGGCCCATTCGCGATGTGAGCAAATAACGCCTTAAAGGCGCCCGCGACCCCACGTGAACTCGACCGAGTGAAGCTTAGCAGTCAGATCGCTTCCAGATGCGGCGATGCGGCGGCATGGAGAGGATTATTCGCCAGCGGCTAAGCTGCTTAGGCCTTTGAGTGCGGCGTGTGACGCAGCAGCCATAGCTCCACGGCCGCGATCACAGCGATGATGAGCCCGGTGACAAAGTAAACGTTTCTTGCGCTTATGTCGCGGTGAAAGCCGAGGACCCACGGACATACCGCGACCCATAGGCCGACACTTAGATTGATCCATTCTTCCGATTCAAAGATTTCGGGAATAGGAACGGCTTCGAAGAGATCGACGATTGAAAAGGCGGCCAGAATGGCGATCGCCGCCCGCGCGATCCAGGACATGTGCCAGGCAGCTGGTCTCCCGTGCCGTGAAGCGCGTCAGCGCGTCGGCGGATAGATCGCACTGATTGGTGGGCCAGCAGCGCTGCCTTTCGTCTCAATTATTGTTCAACGAAGGCCTTCCATCTGTTCAGCTGGGACGGACCCAGGGCGGTCATTTCATCGTCCAACTCGGCAATGCGTTTTGTGGCAGCCATCATTGCCGCCGCTGCACGATTGTAGTTGTCTGCAGTCAATTGAAACGGAAATACGAACTGACCGTCTTTCACTTTGTAGATGCCAAACTCCCTCAGCAGGAGCGTCACACACTTGTCATAAGCCTTGTAATATTCGGCGTGCGCGGCCGCCAACTTGGCAGCTACGGCAATTATTTCGGTGTGCTGCGCATCGACCATGCTCATGAATCTGCGAATTGTATCGTTTCCAACACGGAGTGAGCGAGCCTCGCCTTCCAGTTTGTCGCGCTTGGAATTGACCAGAGCGATGTAGCGGGGCTCAAAGGTAGCGATACTACCCTCGGCGGCTTTCAGATCGCGAAGAAGTGCGTCTAGATCACTGCGACTGGAAGCTAGATCGATTGCTTTCGGAAGATCCTTTTGCTCGGCGCCGGTTAATAGCCTTCGAGCGGCAGCATCCATCTCGGTCGCATCCAGACTTGCCAGTGCGATCATTTTCAAAATCACGTTTGAGGGATGTTGCTTTAGCGCTTGATCCAGTTGTTCAGGATTGCTCACGCCGCGCATGGCAACATGGCCCTCACTTTTTGAGATAGCTTCCTGATATCTCGACAAATCGCCCACCACGTACAGCCCGCTGAAGCCAAGAATCGTGAACGCACACAGCAACAATAGGCCCGGTGCCAGGCGTCTCGGCGTCTTCGCGCTCTGATGTAGCGGTGTTCCCAGTATTCAAACTCCCATCCGGGTAACGTTCTTTCATTTCATCGGTCGATTCCGAGAAGGTCAAGGTGACCAATGAGGTGAACTGCACCTGCGCGCAGAAGTCCTTCCATTCGAACGTATACCTGTTCGCGAACCAGTATTCGTCCTAGTCGGCCTAACTGCTTATCCCGTTTGCTCAGGGGTACACCACACGTAGTGTTTGACGGTGCCATTCCCCTCGCGTAGGGGCGATGAAGGGACTGCAGGTCGTAGGATTCGTGAGGACAGGTCCCACCGCATCTAATTCTCCGATGGCTTTATGCACATCGATGATGGCGCGTGCGGCGATAGATGGAAACAAGCCGCTGATCAGAGAAGCGGGAACCGCCGATGGTTATGGCTTGGGTCGGGCGCCCCATCGTCAGCCCCGTAGTCGAAGTCGTCGTCGAGACTGGAGCCACATCTGGCGGACGAACAGCGCGGGATTTTCATGGGCTCGTCACTTCGGTCGCCTTTGAATGAGCATTCACCTGCCTTAGCGGAATGAAATAGTGATTGAAATCATTGCAGAATCTGGATAAATTCCCGAGGTTCACATATATATATGTGGAGACGCGGCATGCAGAGAAACACCACTTTGAATTTGCCCGATAAGCTGGTGTCGCGGGCCAAGGCCTATGCCGCCGAGCACGGCACGACCATGACCGCGATCATCCGCTCACATCTCGAGGCAGTCACGTCGTCAGGCGAGAATCCAATCGCGGACGATCCGCTTCTCGCTTACTCGCAGGGGCAGTTGTCCAGAAGCGAGGCCATTCGGATGCTGGGGCTGCGCGATTATACGGAGCTTCTTGTTGCGCTGGGGGATGCGGATTTGCCGATGCCGTCGGCACCGCCGCATGAAATCGAGAACCAGGCGACGACCTTCACGAAGCTCTGGAGGCAATCGTGAAGCGCTGCACTGTTATCATTCCGGATACCGGGCCATTCAACAGTCTGTGGGTCGCAGATCGCCTGGACCTATTGTTGGCGCTCGACATGCGCTTGGTTGTGGTGGACGCAGTCTACGATGAACTGACGAGCGATACGTCCTATCCGAAGGACAAGGACGTCAAAGCCTTCATCGACGGTCACCAGCCGCCGTTCGTCATCGAGAATACCGACATTGGATCCGAAGCGCGCGCAAAGCGGAAAGCTGGCGGAAGGCCAAAGAAAAATGCGGGTGAACTCGCCATCGTCGATTTCATGACCTCAGACGATGGTATGTCCAAATACGTGGCGACGGGCGAGCCGGTGGCCATTCTGTTTGAAGATGCGGGCGTTCGCGTCTTCAACAAGCCGCCAAATCTTCATCTGCTTTCAACGGTCGGAATGCTCAGGGGGCTTGAACGGGTCGGCATCATCGATTCCGCCGACAAGATCATCCACGAGATGACGCACCCTTCAAAACCCGACAGACGTCCTGCCAACGCGCGCGCGTTTACCGATCTGCCAGACGGCGTCGACGAACCTGCGGCGATTGGAAGCTCCTGGGTGCCAGGCAATCGGTAAGACGTCTAGGAAGCCGAGCGGCTCTGCAGTCCGCCGATCAATCTCAATCGTCGGCGGTCGCGGCGGATGCCGATAGTGCGCGGTGAAGCGCTCTTCACCGCGCCTGCGCGGCGCCAGCACCGGCCGTTCCGATCGACGCCTCTCGTATGGCCGTTCCGACCGGGCGGGGCCGATCAGATCGAGCGCATCGAGAATGTCGATCTTCCTGGCCCTGGCGAGATGCCGGGCGGCTTCGTGGCGCTCCGGAGAAACCATCCCAGAACCCGCTTCTTGTGGGCCTGCCGCCACGCGCTGGTGTCGCCCACGATGTCCCGGTAGGTCAATCGCGGCAGGGACTGTCCGATGCCGAGCAGTACATTGAGGGACAACGCTGATCAGGACGGCTAAGCTCAACGATATCGACCCGCAAGCTTGGCTCGCTGATGTGCTCGCCCGCATCGCCGGCATCCCCCAAGGCCGTCCTGCTGAACTGCTGCCTTGGGAGTGGAAACGCGCTGCGCCAGCTGCCGTTCAGGCGGCCTGATCACCCTTACGCCGGATCAAGCGACCACGTCGAAGGATAGCAACAGGATGCGCGTCAGCGCAGGCTGGCCGGTTCGACCGCGGTCTCGGCGTCAGCGGTATCGGCGTGGATCGCCTCCCGGATCAGCCGCTCGGTGGTCTGCTCGAAATAAAGCCAGAGATCCGTATGCAGCTCAGAGAACTGCCGCCACACAACAGTATCGAAAAAGCGTCGCGGTGCCCTGACCATGATTGTCGTCGAGCGCTGCCGCGGATATCGGAAGGGCCGCACGCCATAACGCCGGCACAACGCGATGAACAGCCGGACCGACCATTGGTCTGGTAGGCTAAACTTCATCTCGATGGGGGGATCGCGAGGGCTCACCTCCTCGAGCTTCGCCTTCAGCCGTTCTACCGCGGCCTCCGCGGCGCCGCGTTCTCCATCGGTGGTTGCGCCGAAATACAGCGCCTCCACCTTCTTCAGCCGTTCCCGAAGCTGGTCTTCGATCGACATGCCGTCTCTCCTCGGAAGATACGAGGCCACCAAGCCAAACGGCCGTCAATCACCAAGAGCACGCCGTCCACACATCATCGCAAGCAGGAGCGGAGCGCTCGCGCACCTGTTGCGCTCAAAACAGGCGCCTCGCGGCCTTCGCCGGATGCTTTCGAGCGCGCGCTAGATCGCGGACCTTCAGCGGCCGAGCCCTATAATCATGCGAGGCAAAAAGACATGAACCCCTGGGCGCGCTTCGTGCAGAATTCCGGGGGGCAGGATTTGCCACGACCGTCATGGGGCCGTCCGAAGCGGACCGTCATGGGGCCGTCCGAAGCGCTGGTGCGAGTGGCAGCTCATTAGAGCGGCCCGGCCACCCGAGTTTCCTCTGCGAGCACTCGAGACCCCCGGCATCGACGCGAGATTGTCAACCTACGATTGGCGACGCGGAAGAGCGCGGCAATAGCGGCTTGGTTGGTGGTGATGCTGTAGAGGTTGCACATTCCAACAAAGCCAAAACTCTAGAGTAGTGGCGCGCCAATAGCTTCGCCGCGCCGAACAATCTTTACAGCGCACGTAGCGCTCTAGCTCATGAATCGGGGTAGTCTTTGCGCGCCACGGCGAATTAGTTCGCGTTCGGATCGAAAGCGGACATGAGAGCCGCAAATCGCAAGATCGCCGATTGCCCCAAAGCGGACCCCAACTAACCATTCGCGTCAAATTTACGCGGCGCGTTCCTTGTCTGACTGTTCCTCGACGGCCGTCGCGGTTTCTTCGAACCCCTTTTCGTAATTGCCTGCGAACCTCTCAATACTATCGGCCCACAACCTCAGCATTGAGACCTGAAAGTGCATAATTGGCTTCAAGGCATTCATGCCGATTGCTGTCGCTGCGATGATGCGCCCTTGTGGGTCGCGCGCGAAATGGTTTGCGTTAGCGGTCTTGTCTGCCATGCTGTTCGCTCCTTCGCTTGCTCTGGTGTTGTCGCCTAAAGCTACGTGGCGGGTTGTGCACTGCGCGATTCCAAGCACTCGGCCAAAACTTGATCTGCTGCGAGTCTCGCGCATCGGTCGTCGTGCAATTCGTCCAACTTTTTTAAGTAAGCGACTGCCGCTATTTGGAATAGCTCGAAGTCATCTTCGACGGTATCACGAAGATTGGCGACGTACCGATAGAGGGAGGAACGCCTGTTATCGTTCTCGCTGATACCGCTGTGGAGCAGCAAGTAGTTCCGCCAAGCGAACGCGCACGCACCTTCTATAGCCTGAGAAGTCATGGGCACCTCCCAAAGCCAGAGAAACATTGACGACCCGTCGTTCCGTGAATCTCTCAGATGTAACCCTGTTCCGTAGCTGCGCCGCAAGGTGGCTGCGCGGGTAGTGTCGATGCTAGCAGTCGGCGACTTATCATAACGCAATTGGTCAGTGTGGCTGTTCGAAAGGGGCTGTCGGGCGACATGGAAAAATGACCCCTGACGACACGAGGAATTGACCCCCCTCGCGACAAGGTCAGAACGGGGGTTTTATGCAGCGACTCAGGTCAACTCCTCTGCGGTTCAAGGATCCGCAGAGGGAGGCCATGCTGGAGCCGGACGAGGTTTCGGCGATACTCCGGCTCAACGAGCTGGGGGGTAGCAAACGGATTACCCGGGAGCTCGGGATTAGCCGCAACACCGTGAACTACGTTGCGGCCGGCGGCTCGACGCCCTATCGACAGCCGCAGCGCAAAAAGGCGCTCGCTGGCCAGGATACCTGGCTCAAGGAGCGTCTGCGGCAACGGCAATGCCGACGTGATCCACCAGGAGTTGGCAGCCGAGAAAGGCATCATCGTCAGCCTGCGGTGCAGCGCTATCGCCAGGAGCTTGCGGCGGAGGCGCGCGCCACGGTGCGGTTCGAGACGCCGCCGGGCAAGTAGCTGCAAATCGATTTTGGCGAACGGCTGGTCGAGATCGGCGACAGCAAGGTTCGCACCGACCTGTTCGTTGCCACGTTGGGCTGCTCGCGCCGGCACCATGTCAGAGCATTCCGCAACGAACGGCAAGAGAGTTGGTTCGATGATCTGGAAAGCGCCTTCGTGAAGTTCGGTGGCGTGCCCCGAAGAAGTGCTGTTCGATAATGCGCGTGCCTTGGTCGTAGAGCACGATGCCGCGACGCGCAACGTCGTGTTCCACGACAAGCTGACGGCGTTTGCCAAGCATTGGGGCTTCCGGCCACGCTCCTGCGCGCCATATCGAGCCCGGACCAAGGGCAAGACCGAGAATGGCGTCGACTTCGGTCGGCGGATGATGTCGAGCGGCACGGTCTGGTGCGCCTCGCAACCGAGGCACTTCACTTCCAGAGCATGTTGTTTTTTACCGGAATCAAGATTCCCAAAGGAGAGGATTTCTGATTCAAACTCCATGCTGGGGAATGGGGGCCAGCATGGATGACGCGATCCTATTCGGAAGACATCCGCGAACCTGCTCTTGCACGGGCTGATGCGGGCGAGACCGTTCGTTCGATTGCGGCAGCGCTTCAGATCAGTCCGTTCTGTGTGAAGAAGTGGAGGAATCTGAGGCGGGAGACCGGAGGGGTTTCGCCCGATTCCGCTTCATCGAAGATCGCGGCGCCGGCTATCCGGTGATGCTCCTGTGCGATGTGCTCGGCGTCTCGCCGGCCGGCTATTATGCTTGCGCTCGCGCCCGGAGAGCCGACGATCTGCTGCCAATCGTGACCTCGTCGACGACATCAGGCGGGTCCACAGCGACACCAGCGGGCGTTATGGCAGTCCGCGTATTCATGTCGAGTTGAAGGCTCAGGGCCGCGGGGCGAGCCTGGTCGCATCGAGCGGTTAATGCGGCGTCACGGTATAAGAGCCATCATGCCGCGGTCACGCCGGGTGCGAACCACCGACAGCCGCCACGACCGATCGGACTGCTGATGAGTAGCCTCAGTTCTCGGACGTGGGAAGCGTCAATTTTCACCGCGCATTTGCGTAGCTCCGTTGACCCAACCGAGGACGAAGAAACACAAGCCCTGATAGTCGATATGTCTTCAACGCTTTGAGCAATATCGGCTCGGTCCTTGCGGCAAGCAAGATTTCGCTCACCCGATGTCTCTCAACGATGGCTGCTTGGTGCCACTGCCGGATCGTGCGACGATCGATGCGAGGCCATCAGCCGTCCTGCAATGGGAAGTCGCGCAACCAGAACGCAGCCACTTTCTGATTCGGTAATGTAGAGGTTCTTGTTATCGGGACCACCATAGGCCACGTTGGTTGTGGTGAGACCTTGACACGAGCGAACCCGATAGAGTGGCTCGCCCAAACGGCTGAAGATCCACACGGTGCCGAGACCGGCGTGAGCGATGGCCAGGTTGTCCTGCTCGTCAATCGCGAGGCCATCCGGGCCGCCGAGGCTCCCGGACAGTTGTACGAAGATGCCAACTTTCGATGCCGTGCCGTCCGGCATCAGCGGTATACGCCAGATGGCATTTCCGCGTGTGGCGGCGACATACAGAATGTGTTCGCTGCCGTTGAGCACCAGCCCATTCGGGCTGGGTATGTTGCCGACAATCAGATCAAGCGTTCCGTCGACGCGCAAACGATAGACACGACCGGTCGGGTCGTGCATTCCGGTCTGGCCCTGATCCGTGAAATAGATGTCGCCATTGCTTGCGAACACCAGATCGTTGACGCCCTTGAAGCGTTCCGACCAGCGCCGCTCCAGAACGGCGGTAACCTTGCCGCTATCCGGGTCAAGTGTCATCAGCCCGTGGCGATAGTCTGTAACCAGAATGCGGCCATCGCGCGCGATCTTCAATCCGTTTGGCTCGCCGTCATATTCGGCTACCAGTTCGAATTCCGCGGCCGGCGAGATTCGGAAGATCCGCCCGTAGGGGATGTCGACAATATAGAGATTGCCGTTGCGGTCGAACGACGGTCCCTCGATGAAGGAATCCACCGGTATCCCCCGGCGATTCACGATCGCCCAGGCGTTGTTGGCGTCCTTGCGGCGGAACTTGTCCGGCAGGCGGGCGAAGACTTCGGTTCCGATCACCTCGGGCGGTGCGTACATCTGTTCACCTCGTTAGGGCACGACAGTGGCTTGCGAGGGCAGCCACATCGCGATTTCAGGAAAGATCACCAGAAGGCCGAGTAGCACGAACATGATCAGGTGGAACGGGATCGTGCCCGTGACGACGTCGCTCAGCTTGCCGGTCCAGATACTCTGGATCACGAACAGATTGATGCCGATCGGCGGCGAGATCTGTCCCATCTCGATGAAGAGCACCAGGATCACGCCGAACCAGATCGGGTCGATGCCGTACTGGACGAGAACGGGATAGAGCAGCGGCACGGTCACCACGATCATGCCGAGGCTTTCGACCAGGCAACCTAGCACCGTATAGAGCACGAACAGGGCGAAGAAGAATTCGAGCTTCGAGAGCTTGAGGTTGACCAGGAATTGGGTGATCTGCTCGCCAACGCCGGCGTAGCTGATGGCGTAGGAGAACAGAAAGGCGGCATAGACGATGAACAGGATGTTGCCGCATACGCGCACGGTGGTCTGCAGTGCGCGCCAAAGGATTCCAGCACTGAACTCACCCCAGAAGACCGCAATGATCATTGCCAATACGCAGCCAACGGCGGCAGCCTCAGTTGGCGTCACCAGGCCGGAGTAGATGCTGCCGATCGTACCGCCGATCAGCACCATGAACGGAACGACGTCGAGCAAAGCGGCCAGCAGTTCCCGGACCGACCGGGCGCCACTTTCCACGGGAGCAGTCTCGGGTTTGAGCCACGCTTGCACGGCGATGTAGGCCATGAACATCCCGGTCAGCAGCAAGCCCGGCATGACGCCTGCCATGAACAGCTTTGCGACCGAGGTTTCCGTGAACGTGCCGTAGACGATCATGGCGATGCTCGGCGGGACCAGGATGCCGAGCGTGCCCCCCGCCGCCAAAGACCCCGCGGACATGCGGGGACTGTACTTCCGCTTCTGCAGTTCCGGCAGCGCGACCCGTCCGATTGAGGCGGCGGTGACCACGCTTGAGCCGCTGATGGCAGCAAAGATCGCGCATCCTGCAATGTTCGTCTGCAGCAGGCCCCCGGGAATCCACGAGACCAGCTTCGACAGGCCATGATAGACGCGCAGACTCAAGCGGCTCTCCTGGAGGATCTCGGCCATCAGGATGAACAGCGGTATCGCACTCAGCGTAAAGCTGTTCATGCTGCCCCAACTGACCAGGCCAATGCCCTTCAGTCCGGCCAAACCTGCGTGCAGCAACAAGTAAAGGACAGAAGGTACCGTGATTGCGAACGGAATCGTCATGCCCACACAAAGCAGGCCGATAAAGATCGCCAGGACAAAAATAAGTTCAACGCCCGGAGTCATCGCTGTTGACTCCCTTGAAGGCGGCGGATCTTGGCCAGTATCGTGCGCACAAGGGCGAAGCAGAGCAACAGCATGCCAACCGTCATTGCGGTCTGCGGCAGCCAGAGCGGCGTTTGCAGGGGGGTGGGGGCCACGTCCTCGGAGCGCCATGAGTTCATCACCAGGCGCGCCAGTTGCCAGGTGACGAGCACTGAGGCGATCAGCGACATCAAGTCAAAGATGATCTGCGAAACGATACGCGCAGATCTACCAAGGCGGGCCTGGATCAGTTCAACTCGGTGAAAGGCGCCATGCGCCTCGGCGACCGACATGCTCAGGAAGGTGGTCGCCACCAGAAGATAGCCGCCGATCTCGTCTGTTATCTGAAGCGATGTTGAGAACGCGTTGCGTGCAATCGCTTCCGATCCGATCAAGATAATCATGGCGATCAGAAACAGGGCACAGAGCGCCTCGGAAACATTCTCAACCGGACTCGGGCCCGATGAGACATTGTCGATGAGGTGGATGGCGCCATCGGGCGCCACCTCCTTGATCTCGATGCTCTTGGCCATCATCGATCACCGGCCGAGAGCGGCGCGAACCTGCTTCAGGGCCGCCGCGGCATCCGGGCCCCTCGACTTTGCCCATTCATCCCAGTAAGGCGAGATCGCTTTCGTGCCGGCCTCGATGTCGCCCGGCTGTTGCGGCGTCACCGTCATCCCGCCCTCGGCGAACTTCTTGCTGAGGCTGTCTTCTTCATCTGCCATGGCTTTAGTGATCAACGGCATGTTGTCGGTGACCGCTTTGCGGACCTTTGCCTGGACCTCCGGCGACAGCTTGCTGAAACGATCCTTGTTAACAATGATGACGGAGTTGAAGTAATTGATGCC
This sequence comes from Bradyrhizobium sp. ISRA436, assembly GCF_029910015.1. Taxonomy (NCBI): domain Bacteria; kingdom Pseudomonadati; phylum Pseudomonadota; class Alphaproteobacteria; order Hyphomicrobiales; family Nitrobacteraceae; genus Bradyrhizobium; species Bradyrhizobium sp. ISRA436. The sequence goes on along the minus strand of NZ_CP094519.1, from coordinate 5,259,029 downwards.
GAGACGATAGTTGAATTTCAGCAGATCCCTCCAGGTGTTGCCGCCGCCTGTATTGGCGGTGAGCACGCCATCGACGATACTGCGATCCAGCGCGGACGGGACTTCAGGGGCGCCAAGCGTAACGGGTATGCCGCCAAGCCGCTTGATGAATTCTCCCTGCTCAGGCGAGGTCACGCGGATTTTCTGACCTTTGATGTCGGCGATCGACGTGAGCTTCTTGCTCGAAAATGCGACCTGATAGGGGTAAAGGTACTGCCCGAGCACAAGCACGCCTTTTTTCTCGAACGCTTTTTCAAGATAGGGCGCCATGATGTCTGCCGCCTTCTTGTATTCGTCAAGCGATCGGATCAGCATCGGCAGCCGCAGGACGCCGCCAATAGGCACATTGCCTAAGAAGTATCCGTCGTCGCCCATCTGCACGACGTCGTCGCTGACGGCCTGGGTGATCGTTGTCGTATTGATCGGAAGCGATCCGCCGAGGTGCAGCCGGATAGTCAGTTCACCGCCGGTATCCTTCTCGATCTGCTCGACGATGGCGTTCATACCCTTGACTGCTGCTACCGTCGCGACAGGATTGTAAACGTAGAGGTCCCATTGCTCGCTGGCGGCCGCTGGGCCGACTTTCGCGAGGCTCGCCAGCGCAATTGCTCCCACTATCGCGCCCGCAAAGCGGTGGCAACTCGTCGGTCTCATCGTTCACTCCCCGTTTGAGTTCTTGTCGTTGGCGAAACTATGTTTGATCGCGCATCGGCCATCAAGAGAGTGAACTGGCATAATCAATCGCATATGTGATAATTGCCGCGATCATGCGGAAGCATATTGATCGATTTGCGATCACGTAGAAGTTGGATGTCCTGTGTTGCACGCGTCAGTCGCAATGCGGCCAACTGAGCGAGAGACCTTCGGCATGAGCACGACCCCTGCAGACGGCCCGTTGGGCGGCATCCGTGTCATTGACGTTACCAACGTGATCATGGGGCCGTTCGCGACTCACATCATGGCCGATCTCGGCGCGGACGTGATCAAGATCGAGAGCGAGGAGGGTGATTCCTTTCGCACGTATCGTCCCAATCGCAATGAAGGCATGGCTGGCGGCTTCCTACACCTCAACCGCAACAAGCGTAGCGTCATGCTTGATCTCAAGCTGCCTTCGGGCATCACTGCGCTTCACAAGTTGATTGCGACCGCTGACGTCTTCGTCCACTCCCTTCGCCCCAAGGCGATCGACAAACTTGGACTTAGCTATCGGGCGGTCCGCGCGATCAAGTCGGACATAATTTATTGCGGCGCGTATGGGTTTAGCGAGAAGGGGCCTTATCGCAACAAGGCGGCTTACGACGATATCATTCAGGCCGGCTCCGGCTTGGCCGCGTTGCATCTGGCGGCGCGAGGCGAGCCGGCGTTCATGCCTACGGTGCTGTGCGATAAGCTGTCGGGACAAGCGATCGCCTATTCGGTAATGGCGGCCCTGTTCCATCGCGAGCGTGGCGGTGGTGGCCAGGCGATCGAAGTGCCGATGTTCGAGACCACGGCGGAGTTCGCCTATATCGAGCATCTCCTGGGCTTTGCTTTCGAGCCGTCTCTCGGGTCCCCCGCCTATAGCCGCGTCGTAAGTCCGCGCCGGAAGCCGTTTCGCACCGGTGACGGGTACATGTGTATTCTTCCCTATTCGGACCGCAACTGGCGCGATTTCTTCGATTTTGTCGGGCAGCCGGAGTTGAAGTCCGACGTCCGCTTCTTTCCGCTCGTCGAACGAGCGTCCCATCTCGAGACGCTGTACGAGCTCATCGAGCAAGAAGCTCCCAAACATTCTACCGCCGAGTGGGTCTCGTTTTGCGATGACGTCAGCATTCCCTGCATGCCCGTACTCGGCCTCGCTGACCTACCCGATGATGAGCACATGAAGGCGGTCGGTATGTTCAGCCGCGCCGAACATCCCACGGAAGGTGCCTACAAGTCGATCCGATCGCCGGTGTCTTTCAGTTCGGCGCCATTTCGGCTGCGCCGCCACGCGCCGCGGTTGGGCGAGCACACTGCCGAGATCCTCGCGGAGATCGGAATGGACGTCGCAGAAACCGACGGCAACAGCGAGTCAACCAGCAGAAGCAAGTGAGACCCGGATATGCCTGATAGCGTAGTTTACGAACAAGATGGTGGAGTGGTCACATTGACTCTGAACGAGCCGGAGACGCGCAACGCCCTGTCCCCGGCCATTGTCGATGCACTTGTCGCGCATTGCCACCGTATCAACCAGGATATGTCGGTCAGTTGCGTGATCTTAACGGGCGCGGGTGAGAGTTTCTCATCGGGCGGCAACGTCAAGGAGATGAGAGACCGTACCGGACTGTTCGGGGGCATTCCAGCCGAGATCCGGCGCGGCTATCATCACGGCATCCAGAAGATCCCGATGGCGATGTACGACCTGGAGGTGCCCGTTATTGCAGCGGTCAATGGCTTTGCTGTCGGTGCTGGATGCGATCTATCCTTGATGTGTGATATTCGCGTCGCGGCCGATGATGCGCAGTTTGCCGAAAGCTTCATGCGCGTTGGTCTCGTTTCCGGCGACGGTGGGGCCTGGTTCCTACCTCGCGTGGTCGGTTTGTCCCGTGCCTATGAGATGACGTTTACCGGGAACTTCATCAAGGCAGAGCAGGCGCTGTCATGGGGATTGGCGTCTCATGTCGTACCCAGGGGCGAACTGATGGACTCGGCCCGCAAGATGGCTCGGCAGATCGCGTCGAACCCGCCGCACTCGATCCGCATGTGCAAGAAGCTCGTTCGCGATTCCGGCGCAATCAATCTCGCAACACACCTTGAAATGGCGGCGAGCATGCAGGCGCTGGTGCAGCATACCGCGGATCAGCACGAAGCCGTGACCGCGTTCCTCGAAAAGCGAAAGCCGGTCTTTAGAGGCGCGTAGCAGGCGGGCGCTTTGACAAACAAGATACTCTCGATGAGTGGAGGCTCAATTGCGGGCATTTCGGTTCGAATCCCTGACGTTGCCGCCTGAAGCGGATGCGACGCGGCGGAAGGTACGCGCTTTCCTTGAAGACGAGCGCAAGCATGCCCGCTACGCCGCGCACCGGACGTCCTGGTCGACATTCGATCCGGAATTCAGCCGGCGCGCCGCCAAAGCGGGCTTCATCGGGATGACCTGGCCGAAGAAATATGGCGGTGGCGAGTATTCCAACCTTGAGCGGTTCGTCGTGACCGAAGAAATGCTGGCAGCCGGGGCGCCGGGCGGCGCTCATTGGATCGCGGACCGGCAATCCGGTCCACAGATCCTCAAGCACGGCAGCGAGCGCGCGAGAGAGATGATCTTGCCCAAAATCGCCGCGGGCGAATGCTATTTCGGCATCGGCATGAGCGAGCCGGAGTCCGGATCGGACCTCGCGGCTGCCCGAACCAAGGCGGACCGGGTTGACGGCGGGTGGATGATCAATGGCGCCAAGATCTGGACATCGAACGCGCATCGCGTCCACTACCTGATCGTACTGGCCCGCACCGAGCCGCCTGGCCAGGATCGTCATGCCGGCCTGTCCCAGTTCATTGTGGATACGGCCTCGCAGGGCATTGAGATCAGGCCGATCATGAATTTGTCGGGAGGACACGAGTTCAACGAGGTGTTCTTCAAGAACTGCTTCGTGTCCGATGACATGATGATCGGCAAACCGGGCGAAGGCTGGACGCGCGTCACCGGCGAACTGGCGTTCGAGCGAGCCGGTCCGGATCGCTTCATGTCCGACGTCAGGCTGCTCGTCGAGCTGATCGACAAGGTCGGACGCGAACCGAACGAACGTCAAGCGGTGGAGATCGGGCGGTTAGCAGCTCACTTCGCCACGCTGCGCAGGATGTCGTCCTCGATCGCCGGGCTTCTTGAGCGGGGTGAGAGCCCGGTCACCGAAGCCGCGCTGGTCAAGGACGTCGGCACTGCATTCGAACGAGAAGTCCCGGAAATCGTTCGCAAGACCCTGCCGGTAGAGCCGAGCCTCGATGACGATGACGAATACTCTCAAGGGTTGGCGCACGTTCTGCTGCACGCGCCCTCATTCACTATCCGCGGGGGGACGCCCGAGATACTGCGGGGGATGATTGCCCGCGGTCTCGGTTTGCGCTGAAGGGAGCGTGCCATGGAAAATATGTCCTTCATCGTGCTCGAGCAGGCAGACCGTCTGTTTCAGCAACAGATCGACAAGAAGGTTCTGTCCGAGGCCGATGCAGGTCACTGGCCGGACACACTGTGGGGTGCACTGGAAGATGCGGGCCTGCCGCTGGCACTGGTGCCGGAAACGAAAGGCGGCGTCGAGCTTGCGTCAGGCGTTGTAGCGAGTTTGATCCGTCGATCCGCATTTCATTCTGTCCCGCTTCCGCTGGCCGAAACCATGATGGCCAACGCTCTCTGGACCGACGCCGGCGGCAAGGTCATCGAAGGAGCCGTGACGCTTGCGCCGGTCAATCACCAGGATCGTATTACACTTGCGTCGGGTGCGACCGGTGTAACGCTCCACGGCATCGCACGCCATGTTCCGTGGGGCAAGCAAGCGTCGAATGCGCTGGTGTTTGCACGCGACGCAGGCGGAAAGGCATACCTCTGTCGTGTGCCGACCGCAAAGGTCCGCTCAAGCAAGAAGCGACGGAACGTCGCCTATGAGCCGCGCGAAGACATCGAATTTGACGGAGTTCATCTCACCGCGAGCGACGTGTTGCCCTCGCCAGCCTACCTCACCGCGGAGGGCTTGATGCCATTCGGCGCGGCCATCCGTGTGCAGCAGATGATTGGAGGGATGGAGCGTTGCATGGACTATGCATTGGCGTACGCCAATGAACGGGTGCAATTCGGCCGACCAATCAGCAAATTTCAGGCTATCCAGCACATGTTGGCGATTGCCGCTGGCCATTTTGCCGCAGCATCCGCAGCAGGGGACACGCTCGTCGAAGCAGAGCGGCTGGGCGATGATGTGCTTGCCGTGGCGATTGCAAAGTCCCGCTGTGGCGAGGCTGCCGGACAAGTCGCCGCAATTTGTCATCAGGTGCACGGAGCGATGGGATTCACTCAGGAGCATCCGCTGCACTACGCGAGCCGTCGGCTGTGGTCGTGGCGTGACGAATGGGGTGCCGAACCGTGGTGGCAGGAGCGGATCGGCCGGATGGTTTGTGCGGAGGGCGGGGAGCGGTTTTGGCCGTTGCTGGTGGACCGGCCGAGGGTCGCTGGCGCTGCCTAGTCCGAAGACAGTGGCCGCAGATAGCGATGCACCACATCATTGAGCAACGCGACGATTCCGGTCTGTCGTCGTGCGATGTCTTCCAGGGGCCCCGACACTGCGACAGCAAGCGCGCGATTCCATCCATCGATGCCGTCAGGCAGGGGAACGGCAATCGATCCAGCGCCAGGCGTCACCAGCCCCGCCGAGAAGAAGTAGCCGTCACGGCGTGTCCGGCTGACGTTCTCCAGCACCTGATTGATGTCGATGCGAGGTATTCCGAACGCCGCCTCCGCGTTGGTGCGTGTGCAGAGGCCACGTATTTCCTTGTCGTTGCATCCCGTCAGCAGCGAAAAGCCCGTGGCCGACCATACCACCAGCCGTCGTGATCCCGGCGGAACGTGGAAGCGCATCGCGGAGCGCGCCTGCAGCACATGGATATACTGTGCGAAAATGCCGCTGCGGGCGGCAATAATGACGGTATCACCGGTCTTTTGAGACAGCTCTTCAAGCATCCTGACCAGACTGCCGTTTCTGACCGGACCCTTGTCCAGCCACGTCCCGAGGAGCGTGACGCGCGGTGAGGGCAGGAAGCTGCGACTTTCAGGCAGATAGTCCATGTATCCCAGCTCAACGAGACAGTTGAGGAGAATGGAGGTTGACGATTGCGGAAACGCCAGGCGTTCGGCCACTTCGGCCACCCGCGCATCGCGCTGGATCTCGTCGAAGAATTCGAGAATTCGAAGCACGCGGCCCGCTGACTTGACAGAGCCTGCCGCTGGCGGGCCATAGCTCGTTGCTTCCGTAATGTGACTGTCCGCGGTGATCTTAATCTTGCGCTTAGGCATTGTCTGTTTGACCATTTATCGTCGCAAACGTCTCGTCTTTTTGGTGTTAGACGCTTGGGGCGCGTCGCCACGAAGTTTTCCCCAAATCTCCGGCGGCGTCACGTACAATCGACAAGATTTGGCGGGCGTCGCGCGAGATAAGTGCGGAGGACAACCCACCGATTCAAGGCCGATCGGTTGCTCCAATGGTCCGCGCGGTAATGCGACGCAGACGATGCCGGCGCCGAGCGAGATTCGTCCGAACGAAATTGCGTATCCCGTCCGGTGAATAGCCTGAAGCTCGTCCATATTTCAGACAGCGGAGAGACGAAGAGATTCGAATTCCACAAAGTCCGCTCCACCGCTAGTCGGCCGGCCTCGCGTTCAAGTTCGCGAGCATGTCCGCAAACAGCTTTCCGCCGTTGAGCAGATGTTCGCGCATGGCGAGCTCGGCGGCTTTCTCGTCGTAGGATGCAATGGCGGCAAGCACGGCCTGGTGCTCGGCGTGAGATGACGGCAACCGCGCGCGGGCGACGAAATTGCCGCGCAGATGGGGCGAAAGCCGCGCACGCAGCTTCTTGATCTCGGTCGCAAGATAGCTGTTGCGGCAGCCGACATAGATCGCCTCGTGAAAGGCGCGATTGATCGCCGAATAGTCGTCGGTGGAAAGATCGTCCACATGCTCGGTGCGGTCTGCATAGTCACGAGCAATCGCTATCCGCTCGGACGGCTCCATCCGCCGTCGCAAGCGAAGCCGCCTCGCCTTCGAGCGCCACTAGCACTTCCACCATCGAGACGATCTCCTGCGGGGCCATGCTGATGACGACCGCGCCGCGGCGCGGCACGAAGCGGACCAGCCCTGCGGCGGACAGCTCGACGAGCACCTCGCGGGCCGGCGTGCGCGAAATGCCGAACCGCTCGCCGATGGAGCGCTCATCAATATGCGTGCCCGGCTGCAGCGCGCCGGCAGCGATCTCGCCCTCGAGCTGCTCGACCCGCTGACGTCGCAGCGATCGGCTCATCTTGCTCTCCGTATTCAATTTGGTTGACAATGTATGCATAAAAGCCTGGTCGGGTTCGGCGTCGGCGGCGAATGGGCGGCCGGCACGCCGCTGCTCCACGAATCCATGCCGGAAAAGAAGATGATTCCCACCGTCTTGCGATAGCGAAGCCCGACCGCGATGGACGACGCGCTTGCAGTTGCAGAGCAGGTCGACATCCGAACTTTCGGAGGAGGGAATGGATCGGCTCCCCTCTTTCGAAAGGGAAGCTCCGGACTAGGGACCGCAGCACCCGCCCCGTCCCGCATGCAACAGGCGCATGCGCATCTGAATTCTTCGATACATCTCGCGATTCCCAAACAAGGTATGTGTACCGTCGCAAACATTAGGCGATACTCTCGTTCTAACGTGTGCTTTGTCGCCACTCGCGTTTCTGCAGTTCAGAATGTGGGGCGCACTGGAGGTCGAGCCTTCGTAACGGCGCGGCCGATGAAAGCCAAGAATAGAAGTGGAGGGCGCTGCGGCCTGTGAGCCCGCGCGTCGATACGCTTTGCCTAGGAAGGAGATGCTGAGCATGCTGGGAATTCAAGCCAGACTGGTCCGCGGGGCTGTAGTCCTGGTTGCGACCTTGGGGGCCGCCTCGGCCAGAGCGGCCGGGACCTATGATACCGGAGCAAATGATACGACCATCAAGCTGGGGCAGACTATGCCCTATTCGGGACCAGCTTCCGCCTATTCTGCGATCGGCCGAGCCGAAATTGCCTACTTCAAAATGGTCAACGAGAGAGGTGGCATTAACGGCCGGAAGGTCGAGCTCATCAGCATGGATGATGCCTATTCGCCGCCGAAGACGGTTGAGCAGGTGCGTCGCTTGGTCGAAAGCGACGAAGTGTTGGCGATGTTCTCAATGCTTGGGACAGGCCCGAACATCGCTGCACAGAAGTACCTGAACGGCAAGAAGGTCCCCCAGCTCTTTCCATCGAGCGGCGCAAGCCGGTGGAATGATCCGAAGCACTTCCCCTGGACGACTGGTTCACAGCCGACGTATCGCACCGAAGGCCGCATCTATGCCAAGTGGATCTTGGCGAACAAGCCAGACGCCAAGATTGCCGTCATCACGCCGAACGAGGATCCCGGGCGTGACTATCTGGCCGGATTCAAGGAGGGGCTCGGCGAGCACGTCAACCAGATCGTGTCAGAGGCTGTTTACGAGACCTCCGATCCGACCGTGGACTCTCAGATCGTCAGGTTCAAGTCGGCCGGCGCCGACGTCTTGTTCGATGAATGCACGCCGAAATTCGCGGCACAAGCGATCAAGAAGGCCGCCGAGCTTGGCTGGAAGCCTCAGATCATTCTTCCGACGGTCTCCAATTCCGTCGGCTCCGTGCTGACACCGGCCGGGCTGGACAACGCTGTCGGCATTGTCACCGGCGCATTCCTGAAGGATCCTGGCGATCCGCGCTGGGCCGATGATCCGGGAATGAAAGCTTGGCGAGAATGGATGAAGACCTACAACCCGGGAGCGGATCCCGCCGATGTCTTCAACGTGACCGGCTACACGATGGCGCAGATGATGGAATTGGTGCTGCAACGCGCCGGCAACGATCTGACGAGATCGAACCTGATGAAGCAAACGCAGTCATTCAAGGACGTCGAGCTGCCGATGCTCCTGCCAGGTATCAAGCTGAACACCTCGGCCGATCAGCTCACACCAATCAGGCAATTGCAGATGGCGCGATTCAACGGGAAGTCGTGGGAGCTGTTTGGCGACGTTCTGGGTGAGTAGGCTCTGCGTTGTTTGAAGCGGGTGGGTGCTTGCCTCCGCCCGCACGTCCCTCGTCGCGGACGCGTTTGCTTCGATTGCTCGGCAGTTCTTCAAGTGACAGTGAAAAAGATGAAAACACCGACCGGCCCACTCAGTGGTATTCGTATTCTCGATCTGACGAGCGTGCTGTTTGGTCCCTATGCGGCTCAAATGCTCGGCGATTGGGGCGCGGACGTTATCAAGGTGGAGCCGCTGACGGGTGAGGCTTGGCGATATACTGGTCAGTTTCGAAATCGCGGCATGAGCGGGCAGTTCATGGCGGTCAATCGGAACAAGCGTAGCCTGGCGCTCGATCTGAAGCATCCGGACGGCAAGACGGTACTGCAGCGACTGATCCCGACGGTCGACGTACTGGTCACCAATGTGAGACCGGCTGCTCTGGCCAGGCTTGGTTTCGGTTATGATGCCTGCAGGCAGCTCAATCCGCGACTGATCTATGCCGCGGCGACCGGCTTTGGCCAGGACGGTCCGTGGGCGGCTCGTCCGGCATTCGATGAGATCATCCAGGCGGCATCGGGTCTCGCATCATCCATCGGATCGGTCGAGCAGCCGGAATTCGTCCCGAGCCTGGTCGGTGACAAGATCTGCGCCTTGGCAATGGTTGGCGCTGTGTCCGCAGCGCTGTTCCGGCGCGAGCGCACGGGCCAGGGCCAGATGGTCGAGGTGCCGATGCTGGAAACGGTCGCGGCCTTCAACAGTATCGAAATGTTGGGGGGACATGCGTTTGATCCGCCAATCGGGCCGACCGGGTACAAACGTATGAAGGAACGGCGCCCGGTACGGACGAAGGATGGCTGGCTGACGATGCTCCCGTATTCGGGGGACAATTGGTGTGCCTTTTTTGAAGCCGTTGGCCGCCCTGAGCTGATCGAGGAGCTTTCGGTCAGGGATCCTGTGCTGCGCTCGCAGAACATCGACAAGATCTACGACCGCATGAGCGAAATTGGACCAACGCGCACCACGGCCGAGTGGGAGGAATTGTTGCTGCGACTGGACGTACCTCACGCAGCCTTTGCCAAGCTGGCCGAGATCAGTGAGCAAGCGCATCTCGCGGCGGTCGGAATGTTTGCGGTGCTCGATCATCCCACCGAGGGGCGGATCCGACAGGCTCGACCGGCAACGAAATTCTCTGAAAGTCCAGCCGGCATGCACCGCATGCCGCCTCGCCTTGGAGAGCACTCGCGCGAAGTGTTGCTCGAAGTTGGGCTGAGCGAAGCTGACATCCAGGCCCTTGTAGAACGCAAAGCGATTGGTCTTATGCCGTAGGTCCGACGGCCGAGTCTTCGAAGACCTGGCCGGCTCACGATCTCAGCTTCGACATCGTGATTTCCTTCCTAATGGGCACCGGTAGATGCGTGAGGGCAGGAGTCGAATGCGCTCCCGTGCCCCGGTGACGCTCCGCTTGGCCGCTGCTGCGTTCTTCTATCGTTTATTGCTCTGATGGAGATTGCTCTGGTCCGTTCTACCCCGCGTCTCCAATGGTAAGTCAGAGCCAATTTTGCACGATGAAACACATCGTGCCGGCTATCGGTTTTCTCATACCGCAATGGTCGTTGTGCATGCATCCGCAGCCAGTAGACGCAAGTGTCGTCGACCGACCTTATCTCACATACTCGCGGGTCTCATCGAAAACATAACACGGATTCCGCTTCTGACCTGAATCGGCAAACGCTAGATCGCGAAGAACACATTCGATCGAAGCCGTGCATATTACCGGACGTTAAAGACGCCGTACCCAATCGATACGGCGATGAACACTCACAATGATAGTGAGAACAACAACGGAGGAGTGTCAATGTCCCGCAACGGTCGCGATCCCTATGCAATCAGTCGTCGACGTTTGCTTGCCGGGGCGGGTTCGTCCATTGGACTTGCGGCATTTGGGGGGCGTGCGGTCGCCGAAACTTCGCGCGAAATCAGGGTAGGCAACATTTGCGCCTATAGCGGGCCGGCATCTATGCGGTGCGCGGCAAACTATCAGACGCCTACTTCAACATGGTAAACGATCTGGGAGGCATCAACGGCCGCAAGATTTAAATTCATCAGCTATGACGATGCCTATAGCCCGCCGAAAACTGTTGAACAGGCGAGTAAGCTGGCTGAGGGCGACGAAGTCGACTTGATCTTCTTCCCGCTCGGCGCGCCGACCAATTCAGCGATCATGAAGTACATGAACATTAAGAAAGTGCCGCAGCTCTTTATTGCTTCCGGCGCGACCAAGTTTGGCGATCCCAAGAACTTCCCGTGGGCCTCTCGCGATCCCGATGGGCCGGATGGGCTGAAGGCTAGGATCGACAAGCCGACATTATTCGGAGCGCCGGCACCGTCGCCAATCTCGGTGGGATTGCGGAAGCTCTCTACACAGGTGAAAATCGGCCACACTTGGGGACACGGTCTACGGACTGTTCGGCCGAGATTTTCTGACCGCGGATGCCATCCGCACGATGATTGTGGTGGTAGCTCCGCGCCAATAGGCGAGCCTTGTCGAAGCGCTTGAGCTTGGGGAGGCTGTCGCAGCGCTGGAAGCCAATCGGAGCGTGAGTTTCGCCAAGGATGAGCGAAAGATTTCAGATAGTCAGAAATTCATGTCGTTGACGAGGCCGTCGTCAAGCGGGCAAGGCCCGTATTGCGCTCGTCTCAAGTGTGTCGCGCCCGCAATGCTACAATTGTTCCACATCCCTTCGAGTCAGAGGTGACTTCACTGTGGGGCTCATCCGGCGCTTTATTGTGGTGGACCCGGGGTAAGGGGCCTTCATGTCGAAGACATTTGAGGCGGGTCCGGGAGGCAGCTGTCCAGCGCCGGCGGTCTCTTCGTTTTGCTTCAGTCCCGGGTTCGCGTGACTTGGGCCGGACCACCCCGGAGTTGATCATGACAACACTGCAGGCTATCGCATTGGGAGCCATGCTGGCTTGGACTCCATCGCTAATCGCTTTGACCTTGTTGTTGTGGGACGTCCCTGAGCTCGAGGAGGAATAGATTTCGTTACTGTATAAGTCGACGTCGGCTCATGCGTCGACAATCGTTCCGGTTGTGGTTTGCCAAATGCCGCCGGCTCGCGGCCGCAACTCAACAGAGGTCGTCCATCGGCCCATCCGGAGTGCCGTTTCGATCTCGCGCAGCCTCTGCTTAATGAGGTCTTTCTGCTCTTGGCCATCCTGAAGGTGCTTCGACAGGTCGACCAGACCTTTCGCGAGATTCCGAGTCAGGCCGATGGCAGGGCTTCCGCCCAATTCGTATCGAGGGCAATTTCAACGCCGAACCAGTGGCGCAACGACCAAGCAGGCAAGCCAGTCCCGATGCCGGCACTCGGTGGCGCGTCGGCAATTCCGCCGCGCTTTCTCGATTATCTGACCTACGAGCCCCTCCGCGCCGTGCTGCTGCACGGTGCAGGCGTGCCAGTTCTCATTCCACCTCCAGAGAGATATGCCATCCACAAAATCATCGTTGGATCCCGTCGGAAGCAAGATCGCAACGGGAGGGCCAAGAGCGCGAAGGATCGGCTTCAGGCAAGATCGATCATTGAGGCAATGATCGAGAATCGGCAGCATGCTGATCTTGCTTCTGCGTTCATGGAGGCATGGGATCGTGGCGATCAATGGAAAGCCGCGATCCGCACAATCATTGCGACCTATGATGATGACTTTCAGAAACCATTGCGAAACGAGTTAGCGAAAGGGGGAAGCGAACTCGGCTCTGAACCCACTGACTACGATCTTGAAGATAAGTCCTCAGGCGAGGCCAGCCCCGGTCCAACGTGACTTGCTGGGGGCAGGCCGGGTACCGTGTCAGGCTTTCGGTGCCAGCGCCGCTTGACCGGGCTCGAGCGATGGCTCCAGGTTCACGTCGACCGGCATCCTGCCGCCACATCCCCGTGCTCGACGATTGTGTCGCCGCGATCGCAGCCGGCCCGGTGCCGATAAGCCCGCTCGACTGGATCTGCCCGCTGCCCGGCGTTGCAGGACAAGCGTGAAATGGTGCAGAAAGCAACGGCTTACCGACCTTGATCTCTGTTGATCGCCCGATAAACTATTCCGCAGGTTCGTCCTCGTCCGGAATACCGGGTCGAACGAAGGAAACGCCAATGGTTGAGGTTGGCCCCGGGCTTGACACGACTATGCCGCCAGGGCCCGGTCCAGACAAATATTCGGTCATGATCGCGCGGGCCAAGGCGCTTGTTCCCGCATTGCGAGAACGGGCTCCGCAGACCGAGGAGTTGCGGCAACTGCCGTCAGAGACCATGCGGGATCTTCATGAGAATGGCCTGTTTCGGATCCTGCAGCCCTGTCGTATCGGCGGAAGTGAACTCGACTATGTCGCCCTGGTCGATTGCTCTGATGCCTTGGCTCAGGGCGACGCTTCCGTTTCATGGAACTTTGCCAATCTTGCGAGCCATCACTGGATGCTGGGGATGTTCACCCCGGAGGCGCAGAGCACCGTGTGGGGCAAGGATCCCGACACACTGATCGCGTCGTCGTTCATTTTCCCGGCCGGTCGCGCCAGGAGGGTCGATGGCGGATACCTATTGGATGGTCATTGGCCGTTCTCGTCCGGAGTGGAGGCATGTGACTGGAATATGCTTGCCAGTGTCGTTGAGACCGACGACGAGGCGGACGGGATCGAGTACCGGTTGTTCTTGTTGAACAGGCGAGACTACCAGATCAACGATACGTGGAATGCGACAGGCTTGCGTGGAACCGGATCCAACGATGTTCAAGTGACGGATGCATTCGTACCGGAACATATGACGGTCGCGCTGAGGGACCTGGCGGGAGGTCCAACGCCGGGCAGTGCGGTCAATCCGAATGCGCTCTACGCGCTCCCGGTGTTCTCGTTGTTTCCGTACGTGCTGTCGGGAGTCGGGTTGGGAAATGCCCAGGCCTGCCTGGACGATTACGTGGAGATCGCGCACCATCGCGCTTCGACATACAACCGAGCCAAGATCGGTGACTTGCAGAGTACACAGATCAAGATCGCCGAGGCGTCGGCGAAGATAGATGCAGCGCGCCTGATCATGCGCACCAGTTGCATCAACGTACTCGCGGAAGTTCGGCAGGGGCACATTCCAGATATTGCCGCAAAAACGAAACTGCGGCGTGACGGTGCTTTCTCGGTCAATTTGTGCACCGATGCCGTGTCTCTCCTATTTACTGCGAGCGGAGCCCGCAGCCTGTTCACGTCAGGAGCCTTGCAGCGCCAATTCCGCGACGCTCACGCGGTGAATTCTCACCTCGCATTCAATTTCGACGCGGCAGGGACCAATTACGGGCGGGTTGCGCTAGGGCTGCCATCCGAGAACCTGACGCTTTGAGGTTGCCGGATGTCTGACCAACCCAAACATCCGGCGGATCCGTCCAATGAGTTCGCAAGCGGCAATTCGGTGATCGATCCTCGCGATTTCCGTAACGCGCTCGGCACGTTCGCAACCGGTGTGACGATTGTGACTGCGATGTCGGCCGAGGGACGGCCATATGGGATCACGTGCAATTCGTTCGCGTCGGTGTCGCTCAATCCGCCGCTGGTGCTGTGGAGCCTGGGTATGTTCTCTCAGGGCCTCCCCATTTTCCAGAATGCCAGCCATTTTACTGTTAATGTTCTAGCTGCATCGCAGCAAGCGCTAGCCGTGCGGTTCGCCAGATCGTCCGATGACAAGTTTGCGGGCGTAAGCTGGACGCCGGGTCTCGGCAGCGCGCCCATACTTGCGGATGTGGTCGCCAATTTTCAGTGCCGCTCGGTCAATCGCTATTACGGTGGGGACCACGTCATTTTCCTGGGGGCAGTGGAAGCATACGCTTACAATCAGAGGGTGCCTCTGTTGTTCGCGCGTGGTGGCTTCGGTCGGTTTCTTGCTGGCGGCGGCGACAAGGCATGAGCAGAAAGGCTGTGGTCAAACCAACACGCGTGAAGCAACGGCGATTGTCAGCCGACGATCGGCGCAGTGAGTTCGTAACCAAGGCTACCGAGCTTTTTGCGGAAGAGGGATTTGCTGGCGGCACCCGCGCGTTGGCGCGGAAACTTGGTGTGACTCAGCCGCTGCGTTACCGCTACTTTCCCAGCAAGGACGACCTCATCAAGGAGGTCTATCAGCAGGTCTATCTTGGTCCACTCGAGACCGGTTGGGAAAAGTTGCTTTCGGATCGTTCGCGTTCGCTGCGTGTGCGGCTACAGGAGTTTTACCAAGCCTATACGGACACGATTTTCACCCGCAAATGGCTGCGGATTTATCTGTATTCAGGTTTGAAAGGCCTCGATATCAATCGCTGGTACGTTGGCATGGTCAAGGACAAGATCCTGACCCGCATCATACGAGAATGCCGCCATGACGCCGGACTTGCGGTGCAAGGCAGGCCCAGTGCTGCCGAGCTGGAACTGGCTTGGGTATTTCACGGCGGCATCTTCTACTACGGCGTACGAAAATACATCTATGAAGCGCCTGTGCTGGAGGACAAGGCGCAGGTGATCAGTGACGCGCTGGATATCTTTCTTGCAGGATTCGAAAGACTCGCCGAAAGCTCGGCCGATCGTCGGCGGGCGCCGATCAAGGTCGCTGGTTGATCCGTACTATACTACTTCGCCATCTCGGCGCAATACCAATCTCCGACCTCGCTCGCCATCATCAACGCGACGCCGTCATCGCTGATCCCGTAGTCGAGCAACGCCTCAAGGTACTTGATTAGATGCGGTACCCCCGTGATGTAAGGGTAAAGGCCAGGAACTGCTGCGACAACCGGCACACGTGCGTTTCGCGTTGGGGCTGGCCTATGTACCTGAAGAGCGGCGGATCGTGCAGGGATTGTCAGTGCGGGAGAATTTGCGGCTTGGTTTGGTCGCGTCGCCAGAGAAGAGGCGGGAAGCCGAATTGATCGACGAGATCGCGAGCGTATTCCCGCGGCTGGCCGAGCGCCTGGAACAGGAGGCCGTCACCATGTCCGGCGGAGAGCAGCAAATGCTGGCGATCGCACGTGCGATGATCGCAAAGCCCGACTTGATCATGCTTGACGAGCCTTCCGAGGGCATCATGCCGGTGCTGGTCGACGAGATGTTTGCACTGTTTCGCGATATGAAGAAACGGGGGACGACGGTCCTGCTGGTCGAGCAGAATGTCGAACTCGCGCTTGATATCGCCGATCGCGCCTATGTGCTGGATCAGGGGTCTGTGGTGCACCACGCATCGGCGCAGGAGCTGCTCGCCGATCACGAGATCAAGGAGCGGTACTGCTCGGTCTAGAGAGGCTCTCCAAAATCAGAATCATCGCCGCCTAGCTAAGGCGCCTTTTATTCTGCAGCGCTCGCGATCGCTTCAAGCGTTCGATTGGTGACGACAACCTTGATTGCGTCATCCACACGATTCCGCGCATATCTGAGCGCCGTCGGCCGGTCGGCGAGCGGGAACGTATGCATGTGAATCTTGGTCGCGTCGAACCGCTTCGCTGCCATCAGCGCCATCGCGCGGGGGGTCGCACACGGCATGGTGAAGATCACGTGTCCGCGATGTGATCGTCCCGAATGCCGTGCCAGGAATTCTCGCCGGTGCGTTGATGGTGGTCACGCTGTCGCTCGGCGAATTTAACCTGACCTGGATGTTGCACACGCCGCTGACGAAGACATTGCCGATCGGGCTTGCTGACAGCTATGCCTCGATGCAGCTCGAAGTGGCATCCGCCTACACCTTGATCTTCTTCGTGATGATCATTCCGCTCCTGGTTGCGATGCAATTACTGGCCGACAGGGATTACAAGCGATGAGTGCGGCTGGACACGGTGCGTCGGTGCGTATTGAGAGCTGCGGCAAGACCTTCGCTGACGGCACACGCGCTCTTGATCCTGCAACGCTTGACATTGCGCGCGGCGAGACGCTGGTGCTACTGGGGCCGTCCGGCTGCGGCAAGACCACGATGCTGCGCATCATCGCGGGCCTCGAGCTGCCGGATCCTGGTGGTAAGGTCTTGTTTGACGGCAAGGACGTAACGTCTGTCCCGATTGAGCGACGCAATGTCGGGATGGTGTTTCAATCCTACGCCCTGTTCCCCAACATGACGGTGGCGGACAATATCGCCTACGGCTTGAAGATCCGCGGCGTCGCCCGGGAAGAACGCACCAAGCGCGTTGCCGAGCTGGTGGCGCTGACCAACATCACGGGGTTGGAGAACCGCCGCATCGATCAGCTTTCCGGCGGCCAACGTCAGCGTGTCGCGCTGGCTCGTGCGGTCGCAATCCGGCCGGGCATATTGCTGCTGGACGAGCCGTTGACCGCACTTGACGCAGCCTTGCGCGATCGCCTGCGAGGCGAGCTCAATCGGCTGTTGCGGGCGCTCGGGATCACAACGATCTATGTCACGCATGGTCAGGCCGAAGCCATGGAATTGGGTGACCGCATCGTGGTGATGCGGAAAGGTGCGATCGCCCAAATTGGGACGCCGCGCGAGGTCTACTTCGAGCCGAAGGACCGCTTCGTGGCGGAGTTTGTCGGAGCAGCCAACATCATTGAAGCTTTCCTGGAGAAAGGCGAACTGGTTCTGCCCGGTGGGCGATTGCCGATAGGGGATGAAACGGCGACTACGAATGCGACCGTCATGATCCGCCCTGAAACCATCCGTGTGGACGCTGGAGCTGGATTACTCTCCGGCATCATTGACTCCGTCAGCTTCGTCGGCGACCGGCAGCGGCTCGTCGTGAGCGGAGCATCGACCAAGCCGCTCAATGTGGACGCTCTCAACACAGTTCAAGCCAAGGCTGGTGATCGGATCGGACTTTCGATCGCGCCCGAAGCCCTTCGCCTGCTGCCATCCAAGGAATGAGATTATCCATGCCGTCGAAGCCGGTCCTCATCGCCCAGATATCCGACCTTCATATCAAGCCTCCCGGCGCACTGGCCTATGGCCGCGTCGATACCGCGACGGCGCTCGAACGGTGCGTGGCTGCCTTGAGCGCGTTCGAGCCCGCGCCTGATTTCGTGGTCATATCGGGCGATCTTGCGGATACACCGACCGTCGAGGAGTACGATTACCTCAAGCGATTGCTTGCGCCGCTCCGGCTTCAATTTGCCGGCATTCCCGGGAATCACGACTCCCGTGAGATGATGCGAGCCGCATTCCCGGCTGCGCCTTACGTTCATGCAGCCGGCCCGCTCGACCAAAAGATCGACGTGAACGGCCTCGATCTCCTGCTGCTCGATTCAAGCGTATCCGGGAAGCCGCACGGCGCGCTCGAGACGTCCACACTGCAATGGCTCGACGCGACGCTGGCAACGACGCCCGATCGACCGGCGCTGTTATTCCAGCATCACCCGCCGTTCAAGGGGGGGATCTGGCATATGGACCGACAAGACCTCTTCAATGCTGGCGAATTGGCGGGGATCGTCCGGCGCCACCCGCGCGCGCGGCTGATTGCGTGTGGGCACGTTCATCGCGTCATGTTGACCACCTTCGCCGGGATTCCCGCGACGATATGTCCGGCGCCGAACCACGCCGTCGATCTGGACCTCGCACAGCTCCGCGAGCCATCGTTCAAGGTGGAGCCACCGGCGTTTCACATCCACGCCTGGTTTCCAGGCGAGGGTTTCGGACAATTGGTCACGCACCAGGTTCCAATTGGGCGCTTCGACGGCCCGCATCCCTTTTTTGGACCCGATGGCAAACTGCTCTGAGGTCGCTGGGGATGATCAACCTGAGGCCGCAGAGCGCCCGACAGCGGTCCGATCTGACTGCGACATAGCCTCATGCATGTCGCGAAGATCGCGGACCGTCTGGTCCAGGGTCAGTTCCGCATTCCGGATCACGGCAACAAACTTTGCCGTCAGCTCGGAATCGCGCTTGGCGCGGGTCAGTCCGTCGCGGCTCCTTTTCCGGTCGAGCGCGCGTTGGATGGTTATGCCACGCGCCATTCCCATGTCGTCAGCGATCTCCTGATAGGTCATCCAAATCTGCGGCATATTTCACACTCCCTTTTGGAAGGGGAGACTGGCCGATAAACAGCGGGTTGCCTGCGTCGGATACCCGTCGGGACGGTGCTTCAGGGCGCTGTTCTTGGTTAAGCGAATTGCCAAGCCGGGATGGTGGGCACCACTTCGGCCGAGGTACCCTCCGCAGGCGGGGGAAATAGCGGATTTCGGGCGGTCTAGGATGCAAGCTCGTCCTTGGGCGACGATCGCGTGCAGGGATGGTTTCGCCAAGCAAGACGAATGCACGGGCTCGCCCTATCGCGATTGAGCGCCATTCGACCACAATCAAGAGAGTGTTGCATATAAGTATCTATTTTATTCGAAGTTGTACCTTGGATGCTTTTCAGTCCGGCTGGTCCAAAGTGGACCATTTGTTGCCGTAGGGCCCCGGCGGCGCTATAATTAGATTTAATTCATTGATCGATGATTTTGTCGGCGTCCGCTCTGGTGGCGCGCCGATTGTACGCAACCCAATCGTTCTGGATCACAATGACCGGTGCGCCGCCCATAGAAAGAACTGCCGGCGCTCCGTTTTCGAGCAGCAAGCTATCGGTGCTGCGCAAGCATCCTTATTTCGCCGATCTCGAGCCCGATGCCTTCGACCAGCTTTGTCGATACGCCAAGCACGTTACGCTGAAGCGCGGAACGACGATCTTTTCCAAAGGCGATCCGGGCACGAGCCTGATTGCCGTGATCTCCGGCACGGTGAAGATCAGCATCTCGTCGCCGGACGGCCGCAACGCCATTTTGAACCTTATCGAGGCTGGAGAGATATTCGGAGAGATCGCGCTGCTCGATGGGTTGTCGCGGACCGCCGACGCCATTGCCAACACCAATTGCGAGCTGTTTGTCATCGATCGGCGCGAGTTCATCCCGTTCGTCCGCAGCCAACCGTCGCTTGCGATGAAGTTCATCGAATTGCTGTGCGCGAGATTGCGCTGGACCAGCGATCAGGTCGAGCAGGTCATCCTGCAAGACTTGCCCGGCCGTCTCGCCAGCGCGCTGCTGCGCCTGTGCGACAAGCACAAACGTGAGCCGCAGGCGCGGACCATCTCGATTACCCAGCAGGAGATCAGCGAGATGGTCGGCATGACGCGTGAGAGCATCAACAAGCAGCTCCGGGCGTGGGCGACGCGCGGCTGGGTCAGGCTCGAACATGGTGCGATTGTGGTGCTGAAGCCGGGAGCACTGCAGGAACTGGTGGACGCCGGATCGAACGACGGCGATTAGTCGCTTCGGCTGCGCGGTCAGCCCGCGACTCACGAATGGGTGAACTCGATCTGCCTGTGAAACCGTTCACAGTGGCTCCGCGTGCATTGCAGTAAGTGACGTTGCGGGCAGCACACATCGCAATGTGGAGAGATCCATGCGCGGCTCTTTCGACAAGCGGCAGCAGGACGCGCAGAGCAACTACCAGAGCTTCAGCATCAAGCTTGTCGCTGTGCCCATGCTCGTCGTCGTTGCATTGATCGGGATGGTGGTCAGCCATTCGGCGGCAGTCAAATGGATCTCGGACGCGGCACAAGCCGAGTTTGTCGGATCCGACGCCGTGGGCGCCGATACAGCAACCACCATCGCGTCGCCGGCACACATGGCTCAGCCGAGCAAAGAGATCCGGACTGTGGAAGCTCATTGACCATGGAATCCGTCGCCGCGCTGAATCTCGCGACGTCGGTGGATTCGGGTGTTCCGATGGTCCGGCGGTGCCTTGCTACGCGGCGACACCGAGCAGTCATGAAACTGTGTAGCCGTGGGATGCTGGCCTTGATGACGCTCAAGAGCGATGTGCGCGCTCAAAAACAGGTGCGCGCGAACTGCGACAGGGACGCGGGTTGGAAGCAATCGAAACAGAGTATCCGCCGATAGTTGGTGGAATCTTGTTCCACTCACCGCTCCTCCCGAGACGACCCGGCTCCTTAAGTGGAGCCCGGGAGCGTTTTTTTGATGATTTCGCCGCGCGGATCTTGTGATCTCTTTTTTCGTTTTCGCAGATTGTGGCTACCGGACTGGTCGCCAACTGGTACTTCTGCGCAGGCTCAGCTAGCTTCATTCCGGCGCGGCGATCCGCATAAATCGCCGCATATGGGTGCGATGCTGAGCTGAGCGCAGACGGAGACGAGGGCGTCTTTGGGTCCTGAAGGGAGTTTTCACGTGATCGACTATCGCAAGCTGTTTGATCTCTCTGGCAAGACCGCCGTTGTGCTGGGTGCGGCTTCAGGGATCGGCAAATCGTCAGCCGAAGCGCTGGCGTCGCTTGGTGCACGCGTGCTGTGTGCTGACCGGACCCAGGAGGGGGCGGACGCGACCGCGGCAGCAATCCGTGCGCAAGGCGGATTGGCGGCGGCGGCTGGTTGCGATGCGGCTGACCGCGTGGATGTCGAGGCGTTGGCAACAAAGGCGCTCGCGGAACTTCAGCGTGTCGACATCGCCGTCACAACCCCGGGGCTGAATATCCGCAAGACCATTCTCGACTATACCGATGAGGATCTTGATCGTGTCATCAATCTCAACATCAAGGGCACCGTCTGGTTCTTCCAAGCGTTCGGCCGCATCATGGTCAAGCAGCAAGGGGGCAGCCTGATCGCCTGCTCGTCGGTGCGCGCCGTGACCATCGAGCCGGGACTCGCGGTCTACGGATCGACCAAGGCAGCGATCGGGCTGTTGGTGAAGGGCTTTGCGTCCGAAGTCGGGCGTTCGGGCGTCCGGGTCAATGCGATCGCGCCGAGTATTGCGGAGACTGCCCTGACCGGGCCGTTCAAACAGCGTCCCGACATCTATAATCTCTATGCCGGACACACCGTTTTCAATCGCTGGAGCAGCGCCGACGAGGTCGCAACCGCGGTCGCCTATTTGGCCTCGGATGCCGCAAGCTATGTCAGCGGCAGCACGCTGTTCGTTGACGGTGGCTGGACCGCGGTCGATGGACCGCCGACGGGACTGACCCAACTGGCTCGTTAGACCGCCGCATGCTCTAGATCCGTTCTACGACGAAGCTCGCACGGCTGCGGAATTCCCACGCATCGGGTGCCGTCAGCAACGTGATCAGCCGTTGCGCTTGTGGTGTTGCGGATGCGCGCGTAGCGCGGCTGCGTACATGATCGCGGGCCCACACTCTGGCGGCAATGCGCCCGACGGCACCACGCCTTCGGTGCCGATGATCTCGGTCGACTGCGTGCAGCCGAGCGGACGGCGGCATCTGACACAGCCAGGTGCGCATCGCGGTCGCACCGTTTGCAATGACCCTCAACTGGTTGGCGATCTTGCCCGCAATACCGAGGTCCTTGAGAACCTTCGCGACATGAATTCCGGCGGTCGATGCTTTGGTATCGGGCACGAAGCCACTGATCCCGTCCCCCAGACCCCGACTTTAGTCTTGTTTCTTGATTCGATGTCTAGCTGCAACCTGAAGCGGCTGTCGACGACAGACTCTGTCTCGCCCAGCGGAATAATTGACAGGAAGCGGTGTACTCAACTTCGCCATCAAGCGCGGGGATTCATATGAGGAAACGTGTCAGACCATCGCGCCGCGATGTGCTGAAAGGCTCCGGTGCGGTGCTTGCGGGTGCCGCCTTTTCAGCGCGGGTCTTGGCCGCCGCGCCTCCGGCCGAGCCAGTTACGCCAGCGCTGATTGTGGCGGCGACGAAGGAGGGACAGGTCAACTACTACACCTCGACGGATTTGCCGGTCGCCGAGAAGTTGGCAAGGGCGTTCGAGGCGAAATATCCGGGTATCGCCGTACGCGTCGAGCGGACCGGCGCGGAGCGCGTATTCCAGCGCATCGGCCAGGAATACGCCAGCAACATTCACGCCGTGGACGTCGTGAACTCTTCCGACGCCGCACATTTCATCGTCTGGAAGCGGAACGGCATTCTGGCGCCCTACGTCCCCGAAGAGGTCGCAAAGTTCTATCCGGATCAGCACCGCGACGCGGATGGCCAGTTCGCAAGCTTCCGCGTCTGGCTTTCGATCATCGCGTACAACACCAACCTGGTGAAGGCCGAGGAGGCACCAAAGAGCTTTGCCGATCTGCTCGATCCCAAATGGAAGGGCAAGATCGTCAAGGCGCATCCGAGCTACAGCGGCACGATCATGACAGCGACTTACCAAATCCAGCGCGATCTCGGCTGGAGCTATTTCGAGAAGCTGGCAAAGCAGAACATCATGCAGGTCCAGTCTTCGACGGATCCGCCCAAGAAGCTCGATCTGGGCGAGCGAGCGGTGATGGCCGACGGCAATGAGTACAACATCTTCCAGATGAAGGAATCCGGCCGGCCGGTCGAACCGGTCTACGCCACCGAAGGGTCTCCGATCATCGTGGGCCCGAATGGAATCTTCAAGGACTGTCCGCACCCGAATGCTGCGAAGCTGTTTCAGGCGTTCGCGCTGGGGCGCGAGGCGCAGCAACTCAATATTGACATTGGCGGGCTGCGCTCCGTCCATGCGCAGACCCAGGAAAAGGCCGGGCGCAAGCCGCTGAAGGAGATCAAGACGATGAAGGACGATCCCGCCGCGGTGGAGCGGGAAGGGGAAACGATCAAGTCGCGCTACACCCGCATCTTCCACGTCTGACTGTCGTCACCTCGGCCTATGGGACAAATTGATCACCAAAGTGCGGGCCGGGAACCGGAAGTTCTTGCGGGGTGTCGTTGGCCTCGCCGAGGCCAGAACGAAGCACGTCGACGGTCGCAATCAATACTGGCTTATTACTGTTGAAATCAGTCGAAGATTCAGTCGCACGATTTGGCGTTCGCCCCGGGCCAGGGAAAATGCCCTGTAGCCTGTTGGCTGGGTTTGGGAGCGTGGCGTGTCGTCGGGGGTAGTCTGATCGTATCGTCGAAGAAACTTAGCGCAATCGAAAAGCGACGCTTACCTTCGCGAGCGCGCGGCTGTTGATTGGTTCGCCGCGGCTGGCCCTTCGAGAAGTTTTTTCGACGCATGCCAAATTTGGGCTAGGTCTACGGGGAAACGGCTCGCTGGGTTAAGCTGTATCTGCGCCGCCCATCCGCGGGCTTCGACGCATTAGCCCCGCGTCGAAGCCCTTGCGTGTGCGCGCGGATGATCTCTGCACGCTCCAGCTAGCACGTAACCAATTTGCGGATGACAACGTCGGCTATGACTGAAAGGTCGGCGCCTTCGACGCGTGAGTTAGGCGAAATACCTTTGCGTTTTGACCAATATTGGCGACGGGGCAGGCCATCCCACTTGCTCTGGGCAGCACATCCAACAATCTTCGGAAGGTGCCGCAATGTGTGCGGGTTGCCGGTCGAAATGTTCAACGGATTGTTGCAATCCTATGAATAGATTGTCAGTTCTGAACCGAGCGCGTGTGTTGTTCTGCGTGCTGGCCCTTTTGGTCGGTGGATGCGCTGGAATCGTAGAGAATGCTTCGAGTCCCGACCGGTCAGAGGATGCGGCGGTCGCGCCGGTCGTGGTCGAGAAGGCGACGCGAGATTTGACTCTCTCCGAGCGGGCGACGCTTGCCGACGCCTTCTCGGCTGGCCTTAATGATCCAGAGTCCGTAAAGTTCAAGTGGACAAAGATTCCCGTGGTTGCAGATAGGGAGCGGCGTTCGGTTGATTACTGCGGGCAGCTGAGCGCGAAGAACGAGAATGGCGCCTATCGAAGTATGGAGCCATTCCTCGCCACGATTATTGTTGAGAACGGCGCCGTTGTTGGCGGCGCAATTGCTGCTCTCAGCACTGCGAACGGTAACAGCACTCGACAGATTGTCCTCGGTCTCTGTCAGATGAAGGGTCTCGTTCCGTAGCTGGTCAGAGAGCGCTGTCGAAAGGCGGGGTTAAGCACTCGCTGAGCGTCTATCGGCCTAACGACGATGGCCCAAGCTTATGCCGAGCTTTTGAGCCTTTTGGCGTAGTGAACCCTCGGTTCGCTTGGTCAATTTCGCGATTTTCGATACGGGTGTCTTAGCCTTGGAATGAGCGCGAAGCTCTTTGACATCTTCCTTCGTGTATTCGCGACGAAGTGGCTTTTTTGTTTTTGTCTTAGCGGATTTCTTCACGACTGCCTCCGAGTCTCTGGAGAAGAAGCAAAGTCGTATCACATAGCGCCCTCATCAAAACAAGACCCGAGCAACGACAAGATCAGATTGCTCAAACCAGATACCTGAAGGTCTGAACAAATTGTCATCCATCGCTTCGGACTACAGCGCATCATCGTGGAAAGCCTTTGGTATCCGGCGGGCGCGAAGGTGGCACACTCATGTGCGTGATGCAGACCCGCGAGCAACGTACCTGAACCAACCCCAGGTCGTGCGGGTCATCGGAGACGCGTTCGCACGCGTGGCGATTACGAGCCTGCTGACGCGACTTGCAAGCGATCGCACCCCATCCGGGGTGATGATAGCCGAGATCCGACATATGGCCTCTGGGCGGCCGTTAGAAGCCGGAATTTTCCGCCACAGGCCAAACCCGGCCACGTTTGGGTGACGTTTCGATTGCGTACCAAGCCGCGTTCAGACGGTTGGCAAACGATCGGCGAGATTTTCGATCCTATCGCTACTATAAACCCGGACCACTGGGGGGAATTGTCAATATGTGGTAACTTTGACGGTTTACCCGGGGCCGTCGATCGCGCTAACGGGAATGGTTCGGCGACGGGGCGGTGGGACATGCGCGTCCATACATCCTGTCTAATTTGCACCCGCAAAGCCGTCACTCTATAACTGCCATTTAATGGTGTTCCCAAGCAAAGCTAACCTCCGACTACCTCGGCAGCAGGGCAAGGACCTCCACCACGAACCAAGCTGACAAAGCCCCTCGGCGGGCGGCTCATTTCATGTTACCTATTTGGCCATGAACCAGCACGCCAAGGTCGACATCCGCCATTCCACCTGTCCGCATGATTGCCCCTCGGCTTGTGCGCTCGACGTCGAAGTCATCGAAGGCCGCTCGATTGGCCGGATACGAGGCTCCAAACAGCAGACCTATACGGCCGGCGTGGTGTGCGCCAAGGTCGCCCGCTATGCGGAGCGGATTCACCACCCCGAACGACTGATGTATCCGCTGCGCCGGACCGGCCCGAAGGGCTCCGGCCAGTTTGCGCGGATATCATGGGATGACGCGCTGGACGAAATCGCGGCGCGCTTCGATGCTGCGGAGCGCGAGTTTGGTGCCGAATCCGTCTGGCCGTACTATTACGCGGGCACCATGGGGCTTGTGATGCGCGACGGTCTCAACCGTCTTTCGCATGTGAAGAAGTACTCGCGCTTCTATGCCACCATCTGTGCAACCATCGCGCGCATCGGATTTTCGGTGGGGACCGGGAAGATCGCAGGCGTTGACCCCCGCGAGATGGGTGTTTCCGATCTCGTCGTGATCTGGGGCACCAATCCGGTGAACACCCAGGTCAATGTGATGACGCATGCGTCGCGTGCGCGGAAGGAACGTGGTGCGAAGATCGCGGCGGTCGACGTCTACAACAACGAGACGATGAAGCAGGCCGACATCAAGATCCTGCTGCGGCCGGGGACGGATGGCGCCTTCGCTTGCGCTGTCATGCACGTGCTGTTCCGTGAAGGTCTAGCCGATCGCGATTATCTTGCACGCTATACCGATTGCCCGGACGAGCTCGAAGCACACCTGAAGACCCGCACACCGCAATGGGCCTCGGCGATCTCGGGCGTGCCAGTCGAGGAGATCGAGGCGTTTGCACGGACTGTTGGACAGACCAAGCGTTCGTTCTTCCGTCTCGGCTACGGCTTCACGCGTAGCCGCAACGGCGCCGCCCAGATGCACGCTGCGCTCTGCATTCCCGCGGTTACAGGTGCGTGGCAATACGAAGGTGGCGGCGCATTCTTCAACAACGCTGGAATCTGGAGCTTCGACGAATCCATTATCGAGGGGCATGACGCGATCGACCCAACGACGAGGGTGCTGGACCAGTCCAAGATCGGCCGCATCCTGACCGGCGATGCCGAGGCTCTGAAGGGCGGCGGCCCGGTCAAGGCGATGCTGATCCAGAACACCAATCCAATGACGGTCGCGCCGGAGCAGGCGCTGGTGCGGCAAGGATTTGCCCGCGAAGACCTGTTCGTTGCCGTGCATGAGCAGTTCATGACCGAGACCGCGCAGATGGCCGATATCGTGCTGCCGGCGACGATGTTCATGGAGCACGACGACCTCTATTATGGCGGCGGCCACCAGCATATTTCGGTCGGCCCGAAGCTGATCGACCCACCCGGCGAATGCCGTTCCAATCATGAGGTGATGCAAGCGCTCGGCCGCCGCCTGAATGCCGTGCATCCCGGCTTCGACATGAGTGCGCGCGAGCTGATCGACGCGACGCTGAAGAAGAGCGGTCATGGCGATATCGCGACGCTCGAGGCCGAGCTTTGGCGCGATCTGCAGCCTGACTTCCGCACCTCGCACTATCTCGACGGGTTCGCCCATCCCGACAAGAAGTTCCATTTCAAGGTCGATTGGGGCAACGTTCCCGTCGGGTCAGGCGGGCTGATGGGGGCCTGGGAGCGGATGCCTTCGCTGCCGGACCACTGGACGATTATCGAGGAAGCGGACGAGCAGCACCCGTTCCGGCTCGCGACGTCACCGTCGCGCAGTTTCCTCAACACCACCTTCAATGAGACGCCGTCCTCACAGGCCCGCGAGGGTGTGCCGACCGTGATGATCCACCCCGAGGATGCAGCAGCGCTTTCGATCGCCGACGGCGATCCAGTGACCCTCGGCAATATGCGAGGCGAGACCACGCTGACCGCAAAATTGTTCGATGGTGTTCGCCGCGGCGTGCTGATCGCCGAGTCGGTTCATCCGAACAAGGCGCATATCGGGGGGCGCGGCATCAATGTGCTGACCGGGGCCGAGGCCGTCGCGCCTGTCGGCGGGGCCGCGTTCCACGACAACAAGGTCTGGATCAGGAAGGCGTCGGCGCCTGCGTAAATCCTGCTTGCAGTCGATGCCGATCCTGCCGCAAATGTAAGCTGAAAACAGCGTACAGGCAGGAAACATGACCAATAACAGCGTCATTCTCGAAAAGCGCGGGCAGGCATTCTGGATTACCATCAACCGGCCCGACAAGCGGAACGCTCTCAATGCTGACGTGATCGCGGGCGTTGCCAAGGGTTATCGCGACGCGCATGACGACAAGGACGTGCGCGTCATTGTGTTAACTGGAGCGGGCGACAAGGCGTTCTGCGCAGGCGCCGACCTGCAGAACAGCGGCGCCGCGTTCGCGATGGACCACTCACGCCCCAATGTCGACTATGCCGACCTGCTGCGTCTGTCGCAGAACTCGACCAAGCCGGCGATTGCGCGGGTCGGTGGCGTCTGTATGGCGGGCGGGATGGGCCTGTTGTGCATGACCGACATGGCAGTTGCGGCCGATCACGTGATCTTCGGCCTGCCGGAGGTGAAGGTCGGCGTGTTTCCAATGCAGGTGATGAGCCTGCTGCAGTCGATTGCGCCGCCGCGCCTCGTCAATGAATGGGCACTGACCGGCGAACCCTTCGACGCCAGCGCCGCGTGGGCTGCTGGCCTGCTGAATTATGTCGTGCCTGCCGCCGAGCTCGACGCCAAGATCGACTGGCTGATCGGACGCATCGTTGACAAGTCGCCGACTGCTATCCGCCGCGGCAAATACGCCATGCGTGCGATTGCCTCGATGTCGTTTGACGAAAGCATCGCCTACACCGAAAGCCAGATCGCTCTGCTCGCCATGACGGAGGATGCCAAGGAGGGACTCAAGGCATTTTCGGAGAAGCGCAAACCGATCTGGCCGGGGCGGTAGGCGAGCGGCTCTAACCGTCCTTTGGCACGACGGTTGCTCTCTCGCCGGGCTTTGAAGACTAGGTCAGGCAGATCGATTGTTTGGAACGATCGGAGGGGGAGAAAAGAGCGGGTTGGCTCGTTCGAGCTCGCTCCTCCCGGCGTTTCTTGGCGGCCGCGATCAGCTGCTTCCGGGTGCGTTTGGCATAAATAGGCAGTTGTTGTTTCGAGCGATGGCGCCCCGCTGCCCGTAACTCGGCATCTGTGAGATCGCTATCAGCACCCTCCGTGAAGCCACCGTGGCGAAACGAAGTAAAAGAGAGCTCGTTTCGAAGTCCGGATGCTGCGATTATCTTTTTGACGACGCGCCGCAGGTAACGCAGATCCTTTCGTTCGGTGATCCATGGGAGCGGGACAGGCGACCTTCGATGTGCATGATCACGCCGAAAGGCCAGTCCCGACACGGCCGTCTCTTTGATCGCGTCGAGTTCCCTCATCAACTCGGGGAAAAGAGGATCGTCGGCCTCGTCGAAAAGAGGCCACCAGGCTTCTTCGCCGTTCTTCGGATGCACGATCCTCACGCTGTTCGGCCGTTCCTTCGGCCGATAGTGTGCGATTTCGAAGGCACCGAACACATGTTCCTCGCGCTGCAACCACTCCCAGGACAGCAACGCCGCTGTTCCGATTGAGTGATATCCGAGCCTCTTCGCAGCTCTCCTGAACGCGACAAGCTCCTCCCAGGTTGCCGTGGGCGTCTCACGCACGGGGCAGCCGGGCGCGCGGGACTTTAGCCCCATCCGCGAGAATGGGTTGATCGCCGGCACCTTCGCCTCTTGAGCGCGCTGGCCAACAAACCAGGCTCGCCTGCACGCTGTCATGGCTGCATTTGCAAAGCGCCGACGCTCGCGCTTGACGATGTTTCCGGTTGCGTCTTTGCGTTCTACGACGAGCAACTTTGCATAGACCGCGTCGACAAACCCCTTGCTGAAATCCGCAATCTGTTTGGAGCCTGCGCGGCTGCCATCCTTCAGCTCGTGGTTAGCGAAGAGCGCCAGGCCCTGCGCGTATAATCTTTGTGTCTTGAAGTCGATTTCTTTCCATTTCTGATGCGCTTTGAAAATGCAGACAAGCCAATCGAAAGTGCCGAGCACTGGAGAAGCCGGAGCCATGTCGCTTAATCCTCTGGAACGCCAGCTGTCGAAGGCGGGCAATAGGACATTCTCGGCACGATCTGCGGCAGCCGCAAAGTCCTCTCCTAATGCTTCGGCTTTGACGGGGCAGCCCTCTTTGCGGGCCCAGGTCGGTGGTTCGAAAAAGTATGCCAATCGACCAGACTTCAACGGCTTTTGCCGACAGTAGCGGGGAAGCTTCAAAGCAGGGCCGGGCATTCTCATACAAGTGCGGTCAAATCTTCACATTCCGATCTATCTGGATTCAAAACTCTGCTGGGCGCTGTGAAGTGATCGATCGCTGCCTTGGACCAGACTGGCTGTCGAGTGCGCCCCGTCCCGCGATAGCCGGTTGGCGGTGGCGCCTCTCCGCGCGCCACGGCGCGTACGAGTTCGCCTGTGTCGCGATAATCAAGGTAGGCTGCGGTCATGTCGGCCCGCATGAGTGCTGGCCATGCGCTGATAGGCGGATAGCGGGCGGGAAGAGCGGTACGGGATGCCATGAGTGCCAGCTCGCGCGTCAATGGGTCAGTGGAGCGTGACAAGAGAGGCTCGATCTTCGAGAGCATCTCTCCTCGGCCAAGGCTTTCCAAAGCACCGATCCGGATAGCTCGACTCGCGCTCGGTGTCCTTTGTATCCGTTGTCAGCATGCTTCCATACTTTCTAGCCAAACGAACGCTCGAATCCGAGCACGAGAAAGCGGCAGAGAGAAAGGGGCACTAACAACTGGTGCGGGAATCGGCTGGCCTGGAGTGCAAATAAGCGGAGCGTAGCGATCGGCCGGACCATGCGGCACAACTGCGTGGAAGCGCGGCGGCAGCAATTATCAGATGGGTTGAGCTGTCATCGCTCCAGATGATCACAAACGTGTGTGACACATCGTCAAGCAATGCGGCTACCCAACCGTGGGCACATTGCGGGCGGCGCCTATGTTCGTCCGCTCGTCGAGAGTCATATGATTCTAGTCAGCTATCAACGCTCATTCCGACAGGTCTGTCGTTTACCTCACGTCGCAACCACAATAAGTCTTCCTTTTGTCGGAATAGCAAACATCGCTTGGGTATGGCTGTCTCCTGGAGCTGGACCCATAGGTCCAAAATAGTTGGTTGGGTGACGGTTGGCTAAAGAGAGACAGAGGCTTGAGCAACCGGGCGCCTGTGAAGTGTGCAGGCAAGTGCCCCGACCACGAAACCTACCGAAGAGTTGGCGGGGCCACTATCGGTCAATAAGGCTATTGCATCGACGCGAAAGAATGGGCGTCTTCCTGACGGACCGGGCTGTCGGCTACGCTGAAACCCCGACTTCGCCGGGTTTTCACCCTTCGGGCTTCCATCCCTGACGCGAGCGGTGCGGTTTCCAGTGTTCCTGATGGGTGGGTGGCAGAGCGGTTGGGAAGCCGCCTCTCATAACGAGTGAGAGTGCAGGCCGGTCTGGCCGTGACGGGTTGGAAGCAGCGAGAGAGTCTCGCGGCGCCCGTCGCGGAGACCTGCGATGTCCAAACATCATCCTCGAGCGCGCACCGGCGAGGACCGGGCGAGCGTCTATAGCGAAATCACCGACAAGATCATCGCCGAACTGGAGGCCGGCCATGTTCCCTGGGTCCAGCCGTGGGAGAACGTGGCGACCAAGGCGCCGCTGGGTATGCCGAAGAACGCCGCGTCAAGTCGGCAATACAGCGGCATCAATGTCCTGATCCTCTGGGCCGCGGCGATCGAGCGCGGATTCGCGGGCCACGTATGGCTCACCTTCCGTCAGGCACTCGCGCTCGGCGACCATGTCCGCAAAGGTGAACGCGGCACAACTGTCGTCTATGCCGATCGATTCGTCCCGGCTGACGAAAAACGCCGTGCGTACGAGGTCGGCGAGGAGGCGCAAGCCATTCCATTCTTGAAACGCTTTACCGTCTTCAATACCGATCAATGCGATGGACTGTCTGGGGAGATTGTGAACGCTGCGCGACCCTCGCTACCCGGCATGATTGAACCGACGGTCGAGGCGCTCATCAAGGCGACCAGGATCGATTTTCGCATCGGCGGCAACCGTGCCTTCTATGCGCCGACTGAGGATTATGTCCAGGTACCGCCCCCAGCGGCCTATTTTGAACCCATCAATTGGCACCGCACTGCACTCCACGAACTGGGCCACGCGAGCGGTCATCCCTCGCGCCTCAACCGCGACCTGGACGGCTCGTACGGCACGAAGAAGTACGCCTTTGAGGAATTGATTGCCGAACTCTGTGCCGCGTTCTGCTGCGCATCGCTCGGTATCGTGCCCACCGTGCGCCATGCCGACTATATCGGCTCGTGGCTCGAAGTCCTGCGCGAGGATAACCGGGCCATCCTGCGAGCGGCGTCGCAGGCGGGCAAGGCCGCTGATTATCTGCTCGGCTTCCTTCCTGAAATGTCTCTAGCCGTATCGGCCGACGCCGTCAGCGCAGATGAGCCGACGTGATGAGACCGGACCCGAGAAAGAGGGCTGCGTGAAGTGCCATGACGGGTTGGATGTCGAGAGAGAGGCTTTCGGTCGCCCGTCGTGGAGAACTCAGATGACAAAAACGGTTCAAAACAGAGCGCCATCCCCGTCCCGTGACATTGCCGAAGACGGGGGGCTGCGTGATGCTTCCGAACTGGCACATCGTCTCGCGCGTCAGGCCGAGGCGGTGTGTCGACACTATCTGTCCAACGGTCGGCGCCAGGGGCGTTATTGGGTGGTTGGAGACAGTAGAAATACGCCGGGTCGCTCGCTGTTTGTGCGCTTGAACGAATCGCTCAAGGGGCCCGCGGGCAAGTGGACGGATGCTGCGACCGGCGAACATGGTGACCTTCTCGACATCATTCGGGGAAGCTGCGGGTTGGTCAATTTCCGCGATGTGGCCGAAGAGGCGCGGCGGTTCCTGAGCATGCTCAGGCCCGTTCCCCGACCGACAGCGGGGCCAGGCCGTGGGCCAGCGCAAACCGGATCTGTGGAGGCCGCACGTCGGCTGTTTGCCATGTCGCAGCCGATCAGTCGGACCGTCGCCCAAGTCTATTTGCGGCGCCGCGGTATCACATCCGTCCATGACGAAGGCGCGTTGCGTTTTCGCGCGAACTGCTACTATCGGCCTAATGATGTCTCACCGACCCAAGTCTGGCCTGCGATGATCGCTCGCGTTACCGATCTCGAGGGTCGAATCACTGGCGTACACCGCACTTGGCTTCACCCGTCGGGACGCAGCAAGGCACCCGTCGATACGCCACGACGCGCATTGGGCGACCTTTTAGGCAACGCAGTTCGCTTTGGGCCAGCTAATGACGTGATGGCAGCGGGTGAGGGCATCGAGACCATGCTTTCGCTTCGCTTTGTTCTGCCGACCCTGCCGATGGTAGCAGCCCTTTCGGCCAATCACCTTGCCGGCATCCTGCTCCCGCCGTCGCTGCGGCGGCTCTATATCGCTCGCGATGCGGACGCAGCCGGAAGGGCCGCAGCGATGATCTTGACGACCCGCGCAGAAGCCGCTGGCATCGAGGCGCTCACTTTGTCGCCCAGCATCGACGACTTCAACGCCGATCTGCGCACGCTGGCTCCTGAAGAATTTCGCGCGGGGGTGCTCGAGCAGCTCGTTCCAGAGGACGCCGTCCGCTTCTTTCCTTTGGTAGCCACCGATTCGGGATAGAGGCGGTCAGCTCGATCGCGATCTCGTGCTGGCCAGTCGAAACGAGGTCAGTGTTGCCGAATGGAGTCGCGCCCCCGGCCTTCTAGAGGGCGATCGAACGGCAAGCGGTCCGGCCCCGGCAATGGCTGCGTCCGGCTATTTTCCGCGGCCCTGCGGGCCTTTGCATCGCGAAGCAAAATAGCCGGTCTTCACCATCCTCCGCGTCGCTCCGGCCCGTCGGCTTGCGCCTCCGGGTTCTGGTCCGTTTCGCCCGCCGTCTGGTGATCGCCACGAAGGCCGCGATGGGCGCGGCCGATCTGGCAAGGACCTCTCACCATGACGACCGACCATGACGATACCGAGTTCGTAGCGCAGCACGTCTCATCACCGACCGATCACGTGCTCAGCGAGATTCAGCTTTACGGTCACCGTCCCTTCAATGACGAGCCCGATCCAAGGCCGTTGCCCGACGCTAAGGCCATCACCGGAGCTATCGCTGATATCTTCGACGCGTTCGTGGCGACGCTGAGCGATACCCGCCTCGAACCCGACCTGGAAGATCTGCTTTGGTCGACCGTCAATCTATTCCACCGCGCCATCGGCCGAATCGAACGCGAACTCGACGACAATGTGCAGGCGCAGCAGAAGAGCCAGCGCGAGCAGAATGGATCGGAGGTACGATCGGTCGAGCTCGAAAGGCTGACCGTCGAAGGGATCACGTTGATCGAACGCCGCAACACCATGGAGCTGTTCCGCGACCTGGCCAGCGAGCAATTCGAACTTCATACCGGCTCGCTCTGGCGTCCCCGTTCCGGATCATTGGTCAACCATCGCACAGTCACTGCAGCGATGATCGACAGCCGCGACTTCCTAGCCGCCAGGCATCGCGCAGACACTGAGGCGATGCTGCCATCGGGACCCAAGATCGCCCTTACCGGCGGCCTCGATTTCAACGACGTTTCGCTCGTCTGGAACCGACTCGACAAGGTCCACACGAAGTATCCCGACATGGTGCTGCTTCACGGCGGCTCGCCGAAAGGTGCTGAATTGATCGCTGCAAAATGGGCCAGCAATCGCAAGGTATCGCAGATCACCTTCAAACCGGACTGGACGAAGCATGCCAAGGCTGCACCATTCAAGCGCAACGACGCCATGCTGGCAGTCATGCCGACGGGAGTCATGTGCTTTCCGGGGACCGGCATACAGGATAACCTCGCCGACAAGGCGAAGAAACTCGGCATTCCGGTCTGGAAATTCGGCAAAGACGGCGCGTGAGCGCCGTCTTACTCAACTCTAGCCGAAAATCGGCTTTTCTGGCTGACCTTTGCTCTCGCGATATATGTGCCCTCTCATTCTTCGCTGCAGTTATGATTCTCTCCATGAGAGACCCGCCTCGACGCTGTAGACGAGGTCTTTCTTTGCCAGCGCCAGATCGAGAGCCGCTCGGATCGAAATGTCGAGCTGAATAGAGAGTTTCTTCGCAAGCCGCGCCTCCGAATCCAATTTGATGTACCATCAGTTACTCTTCGGTTTGGCCGAACGAATCTGCGTATAATTGTTCAATCTTTGAGACCTCGTCCTCCGTAAGCGCAGCGAATTCATCCTCTCTTGCGCGCTTGGACAGCTTGCCGTGATTTTGTCTGAGGAAGCCGAATAGATTGTTCAGAATCCGCTCCGGCATGTCGATCATGTTCTCGATGCCGGCGCGGAACATATCGAAGCTGACAAGGAAGCTGGTTTCGTTCGGAAGATCTCGCTCAATCGTCTGACGCACGCAGGCGTACAGAAACTCCGCGTGCGGCGTCGCATCGAAGAATCGGTAGAAATCTGCCGTATCGTTGAGAACCCTGACGTTACCCCTTGGCGTTGCCTCCCACTGGATGCAGGAAAGCAGCCTGCCCGAATAGCTCGCAAGCACGCTCTTGTACTCGGCGATCCGATCGAGGATGGCCGAGGACACAGGAAAATGCACGCCCGCCGGGTTGAACCCGCGACGAGCGAGAACATGATGCATCAGATAGCGATGAATGCGCCCGTTGCCGTCCTCAAACGGGTGGATATAGACGAACCCGAATGCGAGCACGGCCGCCGCAATAACGGCATCGAGGTCGTTCTCGGCGCTGTGGTCGAAAGCGATCAATCCGGCCATGAGCGAAGCGATGTCTTCATGTCGCGCGCTGATATGGTCCGGAATGGGGCGTTGCGTGTCGCGGTCGTGCTCGCCGACGAAGCCGCCATCTTTGCGGAAGCCGAGCTTGACGAAACGCTCGTCCCCGATCAGGAGGCGCTGCAGGCGATGAAATTCCTGCTCGTCGAGCGGTGCGCGACCAGCTTCGCCAATAGCGCGGCCCCAACGCTGGATTCGATCCTGCGGCGGCCTTTCGCCTTCTATCACGTAGCTGGACTTCGAGTCCTTCAGCAGAAGAAAGGCGGCAGTGCGGGCGAGCAGATCCTTCGGCACTTGGCTCACGACGGTGCGCGCGCGCTCTTTCCAGTCCTGCGCGATGAATTCGTTCAGCGCAGATGTCTTAAAGACGAGCGGACAAAATTCCGGCGTGCCGGGAAGGTTGTTGCGGACGCGATGCCGGGCCGAATTCTGCCCCGCGCCTGCGAACTGGATGTCGGTGTCGACAGCATCCACATACGAGACCTTGTCCGCGGCAGGCAGCCTCAGCTCATGGCCAAGCAGCCATTCGTACAAGAACCAGATGCGGCGCGTGTAGACCCCTGTAGGCTTCTGCCGCACAATTTCGGCGACGTCTTCGTCCTTGACGGCGAGGAAAAGCCGCTTCAGGAGGGCGAGGTCCAAGCCCTCGTATTTGAGCGCAAAGGTCAGATGCCCCTCAAGCGAGGCCTCGGGCACGTGGCGCGGCGTATAGATGTGCCAATGGTCCTTTTCGACAATGCGGTGCTTGGTGCCGATCGCCGAAAGGGTCCGGGGAACCGGGACAGGCAGATTATAGGCGTCGATCAGGGCGGCGTAGCCGACCGGAACCGCTGTCTCGGGGAGCCGTCGGTCGTGAAAAACGCTCACTTGTCCTGAAAATCGTGCGTGGGCGCTGGAGCTCATGAAAAATACTCCCGATTCCTGAATTTTCCTCGCTGAAAGCTCCAAAACCATCAAAGTCTGAGTATCCCACGAAAAATAATCCAAAATAGTGATTTTTGTGAAAATTATTCACTAGCTGCTCCTCCGCTTGCCAATCGGGCGATCCAGTCTCCCGCTGGAACAGGCCATTGGCCGGCGATGCCAGCCTGCCGCAGGTGCGCTGCTCTCCGAAGGCGTCATCTCCAGAGCAGCCACTCCCCTGGAGTTTGAAGACGGCCAGATCGAAAGAACATGCCGACATATTTCCACGACCGCGGTTGTGCCGGCGGCCCTTGCGGCACCGTCACTGCGACCCGACGACAACCCGGCGGAGATCCGCATAGGTCCGCGGCAGGCCAGGGGAACGCTGTGTCGCGCTGGTCAATCAGCAGCAAGCGATTGAGATCGGATGCCTTGTTCGTGTGATGACTGCGAGTATCGAGATCGCCTTCTGGCGATCAACTCCGGCTTTGCCTTCGATCCCGTACGCGCGAATGCGATTGGGTTCGCTGGCGTTTGCCGAGGTGCGCCTTCCTTGCCGTTAATGCGCCACCGTCAGCATATGTCCGATCTCCAGCCTGAGTCCTTGTGCTGTGTCGGTGTCGGCCGCCATGGTTGCCTCCGTCAGTTCGTTCATGGCGCGCGTCCAACGCAACCTCGAATGGGCTGATCAGGCCCGAGGGACGGCCAAGGCCTCGATCGCCTTCCCGCAACGGCTGCGCCTGCTTTTTTCCCCTGCCGCGAAGAGGCGGCATTCCTCGCGGGAAGACAAAAAAGCAGGCTTGTCGCCGTCCTCCGCTGGCGCTGCGGGCCTGAAGGCTGCGGGCCGATCGCTCCCCGGGCCAAGGATCGCCATCGAGGCCGCGATGGGCGCGGCCCGAGCAACCAACGGAGACTACCATGGCTACTATCGGCACCTTCACCGCTTCGGACAACGGCTACATCGGCTTCATCAAGACGCTGACGCTGAACATCAAGGCGAGGTTCGCCGCATCCGAGAAGGACAACGACAAGGCGCCCGACTACCGCATCTTCGCCGGTGTGACCGAGTTCGGTGCCGCCTGGAAGAAGACCGCCCGCGACAGCGATCGCGAATACCTCTCGGTCAAGCTCGACGATCCGAGCTTTCCAGCCCCGATCTACGCCTCGCTGGTGAAGGTCGAAGGCGACGAGGGCTTCACCCTGATCTGGTCCCGCCGCAACGGCGACTGATCGCTGGCGATCATCAGCCCCGCCTCCTCGGAGGCGGGGCTTTTTTGCGTGTGTGCCGAGTATGAACGACAGCTTGGAGGTGGAAGTCCTCTATCCAGCCTGATGACGGCGAAGGATTAGCGGAGCGCAAGGGCGCCATCGCGAGGTGGGGTCTGAAGACAGCGTGGAGCAAAACCGCGGCCCGATGGACAAGAACCGGATAACGAGGCCTACCCGGCCGGACGAGCGAGCACGTGATCGCGAAGTCCATGGTCATCAAGGGTCGGGGTGGTAAATCCGGCGGGCGTGCGGCGAAGGCGGTCGATCTTACCTCGGGAGGTCTGTGCTGTGTCCCGGTAACGGGACTGAGAGCATCGCAAGGTGCCCTGACCGCAGCGCAGAAGTCAGCCGAGGGCATAGTAGGCGGCGGCGCGCCGCCGAAGGCCCGAACGGTGGAAGTGGTCAGTAGAGCGGTGATCTCGCGCGAGCCATGCGGCAGAAGAATCAGATCGAGCTGAACTCGGGCACCGGAGCGGAGGGTGAAGCCCAAAGCGCCGCCGCCCGAGCGACCGAAGCGAGCGCGGCGAAGGCCAGTCTCGAACGCCCGGCGGTCGCTGGGCCGTCGATGAAAGCAGTGGTCGAGCGTGAGAACCTGAAGAAAGCGTTGGCGCAAGTGAAGCGCAACAAGGGGGCGGCGGGCGTCGATGGGATGACCGTCGGTGAGCTGCCGGCCCACCTGAAGGAGCACCGGCTCTCGATCCGTGCCCAGTTGCTTGACGGCACCTACAAGCCACAGCCGGTGCGGCGGGTGGAGATAGCGAAGGCGTCGGGTGGCCTGCGACCGCTCGGCATCCCGATGTCGTGCGCATAGTGCACCTTATGCAGTTTGCGTTCGGGATGATGGAATGAGGCGGACCGAGTTGGCGACCCAGTCTCGTAGGCGTCGATCTGACTCGTCGTCGATTGTGATCGCATAGGGGGTATTCGGTTTGCGCCGCCGTGCGGTAACGACGCCGCGACTGAGCCAGTAATAGACGACCGACGGACTGACGGCATATCTCTTGCTGACCTGATGAACGCTGAGGCCTTCTGGCGGTCGCGGAGCCGGGATGCGGTGTTTGTAACGTATCCATTTTATCGTCTCCAGGGAGTGCGGCTTCCCCGTTGAACTCAGTCGGCAGCAAGACCCTCGGGATTGCCAGCTTCTACCTCCGGGCTGTCTGCATGAACCGCAATCTGTGGGGCGTGGAGAACTTCGAGGAGATCACGATCCGGCATTCCAAATTTGCGGCTCAACGGTTCGCGCACGAAGCCGCACCTGCGTTGACCAGCTTTGCCAATTCCTCGCCCGCGCCGTTCGTCGCCGGGGTCAGGGCGGCACGGGAGCGGATTGTTGCACGGACGGACGAGGACAGGGAGGCCTTCCTCCGCAAAGGCGGGTTTTCCAAATCCGAGACCACGAAGATCATCGAAACCGTTTTGGGCGAAGAAAATCGCAAGCCGGAAAGCATCTTTGATTTCGTGCAGGGCATTACCGCGTTTGCTCGCGGAAAGGCTCATCAGGACACGCGCCTCGAACTGGAGGGCAAAGCAAAGCGCTTGATGGAACGGGCCATCTGATGACATGAGCCGCGCAATCGGGAACGGTTGTGCGGTCTCGCTTCCAAGCCCATCGCCGCCAATCCGGCAAGCCGGATCGGCGGCGATGACGCGTATCCGCGTCCGGCGCTCGCCGGGCCTTCGGCCCGGCTCGCGGAAGGTCAGGATCGAACCTTGGACACCTTCTCCTCAAGCAGATCTGCAGGCCGGACCTCCAACGCTTGGGCAATCTGCCAGACGGTGAGCAATGTCGCGTTTTGCAGCCCTCGCTCCATGCTGCTTACGAAGGCCCGATCAACGCCCATGCGTTCCGCCACTGCCTCTTGGCTCAAGCCAAGGGCCAGTCGAAATCGACGCGCGTTCGCTCCAAAGACCTTGCGAATATCCATCCGCAGGATAGGAAGCAATCGCGTATTTTTGCGCTACGTGTTATAATACGCGGAGCTTGGGTGTTGAGGTCACGAACGGAGCTTCGATTGCTGAAATGTGGGGAACGCGGCTTCTTGAACCATCGCCCGGACGGGTGGCATGCCATATGCTACAATAGGGAACTGTTCGTAGCCGGCAAGGCTCGCGCGTCGCGATTTGATTTTCGGTCACGCGTATATTGTAGTCTCTGATGTCGAAGCCGCCGCTAGATCCTGACGTCGCGGATGTCGCCCCGAACGAACCGGCGCTGACGGCCTATGACGAACAGCATGTTGTCACGTACATTCGCCTTCTGCAGGCGGAGGGTGAGGGGGCGGACTGGCGGGAGGTCGCTCGAATCGTCTTACACGTCGATCCGGAGCGAGAGCCGGAAGGGGCACAGATAGCATATCAGAGTCATCTTGCGCGCGCAAAATGGCTGACCGAGCAGGGGCGCCTTTTACGCGGCGCCGGCTCAAAATAGAAGAAAATCGCCGACTAGAGACTTGTAGCCAAAACGATTTTCTCCCGCTAACGAGTGGTCATTCTCGTGCACCACGTGGTGCCAAACTAGGGGCTTCCTACAACTGCCTCGTTCATAACTATTGCGCCGCAATCGTTGTTAGCTGCGTGCAATGGGGCGGAAGCAATGCCTGAATTCGACTGGCGATCGCCGGATTCGTTCAAGAGCCTAGAGAATGCAGACATCACTCACATCGCCTGGGAAGGCCTTCGTATGAACGTGGACTACCAACGCGACTACCAAACAATGATTGCGAGCAGCCCCGATGGCGAAGTGACCGAGGAATTCAGGAGGAGGTGGGGCATCTGCTTTCGCCCATGACCCGCAAAAGTCCTCCGAGGAACAGGCAATCTTTTGGACACCTGAGGTTCTGGCGTCCGTTATCCCGGTGACAATCGCCCCGGCTGTTCCTCACAAGTCAGCGTCTCAGCCGCTACTCGACTTTACTGCCGGACAGGTGTGCCGCGCCGCCGACGGTTGGCACGTGGTGCTGCACATCGGCTCGGTGGAGCATCGCATCTGGTCGAAACAGCCGCTGACCGCAGGCACTCACTATGCGGCTGAGTTGCCGCTTGACCGCGATTTCAAAGCGCGTGCCCACGCTGCCACCCGGCTGTGGCGCGCGATGAACGGGCGCGCGCCAGGGCCTGCCTTTCATCGCTTGCCCAAACGGCGGCGCGAACGATTATGCGCAGCCCTTCGCGCGGTCGCCGCGTATTTAGCCGGCGCGACTTATCGGAGCATCGCAGAGGCTCTGTTCGGGGAAAGGCGCATACCGGATCGCGCCTGGAAAACACACGATCTGCGCAGCAGAATCATCCGCCTCGTGCAAAGCGGCCTCGCGCTGGTGCGCGGAGGCTATCGCAAACTTCTGCGGCCCGAGCGCAGGGACGAGTAGCGCCCTCCCAAGGGGTGCCGAAAATCGACCCCCCAATATTCGGCATCCCCCTCCGAGAACTTGCTTCTCCATAATGACCGCACACACGCCGACGCCGCCATCCGCGGTGCGCTGTCATCCTGGAGTTCCCAAATGCCCGATCCGATGGCCGGTCTACCCCCGCGCTTCCTGCGCACGCCGGAAGCCGCGCGCTATCTTGGCCTTTCCGGTCGCACGCTGGAAAAGCACCGTACATACGGTACCGGACCGACGTATCGGAAGATTGGCGGACGTGTCGTCTACGCACTGGATGACCTGAAAGCATGGGCCGACCTCGGCGCCAAGACGTCGACGTCCGACCCCGGGAAGGGGACCGTGCTGCCAGCCAAGAAGCAGCCGGTCCTGCGCCCGTATGCGGGCCAGGAACGTCGCTGATCACCGCGTGAGGGCAATGACCATGCGGCGCCGAAACCATTCCGAGCGCGAGCAGCTTGAGCTCTTCCGGGCGCTACCCGGCGATCTTGCGCCCCGCGACGCGCAGGATCTGATGGCTTATCCATTCTTCTCGCTCGCAAAGACTAGGCGGATCGTGCTGATCGATTTCCGCACGGGCGCAATCGCAATTAGCGTTGAAGCCATGCCAGAGGACGGGATGGCGACCATTTGGTATGCAGATGTCCTGATCTGGGCGGCCTCTCAAATTGTTGAAGCACGTGACGCAGGCTTGAGGACCTTGCGCCTGATGGCTGCAACGCCGTACGAGATTCTGACGTTTGCCGGGCGCGGCACGAGCGCGCGGGACTACGATCGGCTGAAGGCTGGTCTCGACCGCTTGCAGTCAACGGCAGTGCTGACCTCGATCCGTCACCCGACAGAGCGGCGACGGCACCGTTTCTCATGGATTAACGAGCGGAAAGAAACGGTCGATGCAAACGGGCGCCCATTCGGGATCGAATTGATCCTGCCGGATTGGTTCTATGTAGGCGTCATAGATGACGCGCTCGTGCCCACGATCGATCGCGCCTATTTCGATCTGACGGGCGGAATTGAGCACTGGCTTTACCGGCTCGTGCGCAAGCACGGCGGCCGCCAGGACGGTGGCTGGAGTTCTGACCTTGCCAAGTCCGGCGTCCTCTCGCCGCTCAAGCATTTTGCCTACGACATCCGCCAAATTGTCGGCGGGCAGACACTGCCAGGCTATGACCTCGCGCTCACCCTCGATCCGAACGGCGCCGAACGACTGAATTCCCCACCCACTCTTGTCGAGCCGCTCACTGCAAGACTGCGCACGCGCCATCTCATTCCAAACTCGGAGGACAACCTGTGAATCAGCTCGTGCTATCGGGGACCACATCCTCATGCTATCAGGGACCAGAATCGGGCTTAAGCCCTTGTTTCTCGGC
This sequence comes from Bradyrhizobium sp. ISRA436, assembly GCF_029910015.1. Taxonomy (NCBI): domain Bacteria; kingdom Pseudomonadati; phylum Pseudomonadota; class Alphaproteobacteria; order Hyphomicrobiales; family Nitrobacteraceae; genus Bradyrhizobium; species Bradyrhizobium sp. ISRA436. Next base: position 5,216,611 of record NZ_CP094519.1, on the reverse strand, counting down.
AGTTTGCAGCCCCTCTAACTTTAGCCAGAAATCCTTCGGATTTCTTCTAACGGACCAGACCACAAGCCGCATTGGAGGCGATTGGCAACGGCGGGCCGTCAGTCCTGCCTGCGTTCGGAAGCCGCATACGCTCCTCACCAACCCCACAGCTCACGGCTCCCAGTTCGAGTTTCACGGAGCGGTGGCATGAGCGATCTCACCGAAGTGGAAGTGTTGTGGCTCGAGAAGCGTATCGAAAACCGCATTCGGTTCGGTCGCTTCGTCGAAGAACGGAAGATTGATCGCCACCGGCGCGTCCTGTCGTTCGCGCCAGGCAGCATCTTCGCCTTCGTACGTTGGACTTCCAACGACTTTGGAACGATCATTTCGCGGATCGATATCTTGCGCGCGGTCGCACCGGGACAGCGCTGCTCGACCGTGCCATACGTAAAGCCCGGCGGAGAGATTTTGCTGCGTCTCTCCGGCTGGCCGAAGGTCGAACGAGTATTGCAGATGACCGATGCCGTTGAGGCGCTCGGCATCGATCCTGCCGACGTCGCTCCTGATCATTGGCATCACGTTCATAACCGTCTGTCCGTCAACGAAAACCCGCGTCCCTACACGAAAGCACGCCATCAGGCCTGGCTCCATCGCCAGAGAGTGATGCGATGAGAGGCCGCCTGATGACGCTGACCACGGCGTCTGCGGTTGCTGCCGCGCTCGTCGCGACAATTGCCCTGAAGCCGCTTCCACTCTACATCTGGAATGCATCGGCGAGCGTGCCAAGCGGTATCTACCGGTTACGACCGGCAAAACGCTTCCATATTACTGAGCTGGTCGCCGTTCAGCCGCCGGAACCGCTCGCGACCTTTCTCGACTTGAACGGCTATCTGCCGGTCGGCGTCCCCATGCTCAAGCGAGTCTTGGCGCTGCCGGGGCAGACGGTCTGCAGAACCGGGCTCACGATTTCGGTCGACGACATTGCAATGGGCGAGGCGCGGGATCGCGACGCTCGCGGTCGGCCACTGCCGAAGTGGCAGGGCTGCCGCGTGGTCGGGGACGGCGAGCTTTTCCTCATGAACTGGCAATCGAGCGATTCGCTGGACGGGCGATACTTTGGATTTCTGCCGTCGTCGGCCGTCATTGGCCGTGCGCTCCCTTTGTGGACGTGGGAGGAGTGATCGTGCGTGTACCACGTTTCTTCCACGCCATTCTTCTGTTCGATCAATTGTCGAACCATTCCTCCGTCCCGACCAGTGTTTGCAAGGCCGACGCGCGCAGCGCCGGTCCAGGGCGGCCGAACGGTCGGCGCGAAGCAGCTTTACCCTGGACGGGCGCGAGCACGGCGGCATGCTTGGCTTGGTCAGGCGCGCGTGCTTGGGTTATCGTTCCCCTGATGCTCCTTCTGACCGCGTCCGACAGTGCTGTTCTGGCCGAGAGCGGATCAGCCGCCACTCCGGCGATCCGTCAGGCCGCTGACTCGTTTGCGGGCCTTATCGGTGAAGCCTCACAACGCTTTGCGATCCCGCTGGACTGGATACGCTCAGTCTTAAGCATTGAAAGTGCTGGTGACGTGCACGCCAGATCGCCCAAAGGCGCAATGGGCCTGATGCAAATCATACCGGCGACCTGGGCGGAACTTCGCGCGCGCGATATAATCTCGGCAGCGATCTCTACGACCCGCACGACAACATTCTGGCCGGGACGGCATATCTGCGTGAACTGCTCGATCGCTATGGCTCGCCTGGTGTGTTTGCCGCGTACAACGCGGGACCGTCTCGCTATGAAGAGCATCTCGCGGGCGGCCCTTTGCCAATCGAGACGCAAGCGTATGTGGCAACGCTTGCAAATCTGCTTGGCATCGAATTGCCTCCGACGTGGACGGTCGGCCGGCAGTCGCCGGCGGCTGCAACGTTGTTCGTCACGCGATCCGATCTGATGAAAACGCGCGATCGGTCGCCGGCGCTCATGCCTTCGAGCGGCGCCACGACTGCAATCTCAGTGCGCGATGTTTCGCCCATGGTCCCCCGGCCTATGGCCGTGTTCTCCCCTCGATGGAATTCGGGAGTATCGCAATGACCAGGTCTGCAGGTTCGCAAGCTATGGCGTGCTTCAGCGAGCAATTGGCGGAAGGGCGAGAGCTGTGGGCAAACACGACAGCAGGAGGGCTCTTCAAATCGGGCTTCGAGAAACCGGTGCACGGGGATAGCTGCCGTGTGGCCGAATCCGGAGCCCAGTGCAACGACTTAGGTGGTCGTTGCCACACAGGAGAGCTCCGATGAAGCTGTACGTTGGATTGGACGTCGGTCTTGAGGAAACCAGTCTTTGCATCGTCGATGGTGAGGGTCTCACCGTTCGCGAGGTCAAGGTTGTGACCGAGCCAGCGGCGATCCGCTCCGCAGTAGAGGGCTACACGGATCGCCTCGAGAGAGTGGGAGTCGAGGCGTCATCGCTTGGCATCTGGCTGTATCGCGAACTGCAGCCAGCGGGGCTCCCGATCATTGTCGTCGAAGCGCGTCACATGCGCGTTTCGCTGTCGACAATGCGTAACAAGACCGACCGGAATGACGCGCGCGGCATCGCGCAGATGATGCGGTTGGGCTGGTACCGCGCCGTTCATGTCAAGAATATCGACATGCAGAAGATGCGCACGCTGCTGACCAGCCGGAAGCTGCTCAAGCGCAAATTGATCGACCTCGAAAACCACGTTCGTGGTGCGCTGCGGGCCTATGGGTTGCTCGTTGGAGCCGTCGCCCGCGGTGCCTTTGAGGCCCGCGTACGCGAGTTGATCGAGCGCAGCGATCCGATCTTCGTAATGACCATTGAGGCCATGCTCGACGTGCGCCGCGCCATCCTCGATGGTTACGATCGGCTCCATCGTGTGCTGCTGCAGGTGGTCCAGCATGATGCTGTCTGCCGCCGTCTGATGACGGTTCCAGGCGTCGGTCCCGTTGCGGCTCTGTCGTTCAAGGTCGGCGTCGATGATCCCCGGCGTTTTGCGCGATCACGAACTGTAGGCGCGCATTTTGGCTTGGCGCCGAGGCGGCACCAGTCCGGCACGTCGATCGACTACGAAGGACGCATCAGCAAACAGGGCGATATCTCCGTACGCGAGGCGCTCTGCGAGGCGGCCGCAAGCCTGCTGCTGCGGGTCAGAAAATGGTCGGCCTTGCGGGCGTGGGGCCTGCGGATCGCCAAACGGTCGAGCATGCTCTGCGCGATTACCGCGGTCGCGCGCAAGCTTGCGAGCATTCTGCACCGGATGTGGGTCAGCGATACCGACTTCCACGTTGGTTTTGGCGCCAAAGTCACGCAGCGGCTGCGGTTGAAACCTGCACACTAGCCGCGGTGCAGATCACGACGGATGAGCTCTGGGTTTGCGCCCGGCATGTTGAGGAGGAGCCAAACTAGGGATCCGCGCGCGCGGTGAGCGTCCCCTGGCGGGGCCGCGAAACGGGGAATGTCCGCTATCTCTTGCCTGCTACCGCCCTTCGGGGACGAGAGCGCCGGACTGCTTGGACAGCCCTGTTTACGAACCTGATGAAGAGCATGCGATGGCCCAAGTGCTGAACGCGAAGGAACGCATGGACCCCGCCTGGTGAATGCACGTCGCGCACGCGGCTGTAGTGAAGTTGCGCGTTGTTGGTGCAGGGGGGCGGTGATGGCTGAAGTTCGAAGAGTCGAAGAAAAGCGTAGGAATGAGTTGACTTGTATGCGTCCGGATCCTGCACATGAGCTCAGGCCTTGACAGGATGATGAGCGTTCCAAGCCCACGGCAGCAGTTCGTCGAGACGGTTGATCGGATGTCCGCCGACCATTCGCTGCAGCACGTCACGCAGGTATGCGTAAGGCTCGACGTCATTGAGCTTGCACGTCTCGATCAGCGAACAGAGAATTGCCCATCGTCTTCCGCCGCCGTCGCTACCGGCAAAGAGGTGGTTCTTGCGGCCGAGCGCCACAGGTCGGATCGCTCGCTCGACGGGGTTCGTGTCGAGTTCGATGCGGCCGTCATGGAGGAAGCGGGTCAATCCATCCCAGCGCGACAGCGCATACCGGATCGCCTCGGCGAGATTGCCGCGGCCGGGCAGTTGCGGGAGCTGCACCTCGAGCCAAAGGCGAAGGCTGTCAATGATCGGCTTGGCGAGGGCGCGCCGCGTGGCCAGCCGATGCGCCGGCGATTGACCACGCACCTGCGCTTCGACAGCATAGAGGCTGGCGATGCGACGCAGGGCCTCGTGCGCGACGGGCGTGTCCTCGGCTTGCGCAACCTCGTAGAACTTGCGCCTGGTGTGCGCCCAACATGCGGCGAGAGTGATGTTGCCGGCGTCGGTCAGCCGCTCGAATCCCGCGTAACCGTCGACGTGCAGAACGCCCTTGAAGTGCGTCAGATGCGCCGCCGCGCGCTCCGCTTTCCGGTCGGGCGCGAACACATAAACCGCAGCCGGCGGCTCAGGCCCAGCCCAGCTGCGTTGATCGCGGGCATACACCCACAGCCGTCCGGTTTTGGTGCGGCCTCGGCCCGGATCGAGCACAGGGATTGGCGTGTCGTCGGCAAACAGGTGATCCGACGCGAACATGTGCTCGCACAGCCGATCGTGCAGGGCCTCAAACCACCAGCACGCGCCGCCGACCCATCCGGCGAGTGTCGAGCGCTCCAGTTCGACGCCATGGCGCGCAAAAATCTGCGCCTGCCGATAGAGCGGTGTGTGGTCGCAATATTTGCTGACCAGCACCTGCGCGAGCAGGGCTGGCGTCGCCAAACCGCCGGCGATCGGTCGTTCGGGCGCCGGGGCCTGTGTGATCGTTCCGCAGCTGCGGCAGGCAAATTTCGGGCGGCAGACGCGCACCACGCGCAACTGTGCTGGCACCCAGTCCAGCATCTCACTGACGCTCTCACCGATCGCATGGAGCGTGCCGCCGCACGTACAGCTTTCACTAGCGACGTTGAGCACGACTTCTTCGCGCGGCAGATGATCAGGCAACGGCTTGCGTTTCGGTTGCAGCGTCTTCGTCGACGCAGACGTCACCACCGAGGCTTGATCTGCCTCGACGGCCGACAGATCAATGTCCAGATCTTCCAGTCCAAGGGCGAGTTGGCCGGCGTCGAGACGCTCGGAACGACGCCCAAACTGCGCGCGTTGAAGCCGTTTAATGATTGTCTGGAGACGCTCGATCTCGCTGTTCCGATGCGCGATAACCGAGGCAATGTCGCGCACCAGGCGATGCAGAAGCGCAGTATCCGACGGCAGATTGTCGAGGTCGAGCTGCATGACCGATTCTACTCGACCACGCTGATTCGAAGAAGCAACTTCGCTATATTCTATGCGGGTTTTTGCGATTCAACCCGCAATGACTGGGCGCCATCGACGCTCCGGCGTGCGCCAATCGATGCCTTCGATCAGCATGGCAAGCTGTGCCGGGGACAGCGTCACCGTGCCGCCAGGATCGCTCATTCTCGGCCAGATGAAGCCGCCTTGGTCGAGCCGCTTGCTGAACAGGCAAAGCCCGTTGCCGTCCCAGAACAGGATCTTCAGCGTGCTTGCCTTCTTGCCTCTGAAGGCAAACAGGTGGCCGGAGAATGGATCCTTCTTGAGGTGTTCCTGAACGAGCGCGGCGAGGCCATCCAGGCCCTTGCGCATGTCGGTATAACCCAAGGCCAGATGCACTTTTACGCCGGCCGGCACGATCATCATCGCGCTGTCTCCCGCTCAGTGATCTGGCGACGGACCGCATCCGGATCGCTGCCGATCGGCGCGAAGACGCGGCGGCCATCATGCAATTTGACAACCGTCATGCCGTCAGGCGGCTGCAACAGATCGTGCAGAACAACCGGTGTCGACGACCTAGCGGCTCCTGCATCGGCCACCGCGACTGGCGCCAACTTGGCGCGCTTGCCCTTGCCGAACCCAAGCTCCGCTCGCCAGCGGAACAACATGCTAGTGACGATACCGTGCCTTCGTGCCGTCGATGATACGGTCTCCCCAGGTCGTTCGGTCTCCAGCACGATGGCGAGCTTTTCCTCGTCGGTGAAGCTGCGGCGGCTCTGCGTCTCAGGTGTTGGAGGATCGTCATTCGGCGTCGCTGTCAAGCGGCATTCAGCCGCGCCATCCTTAGCCCTAAGGTTTGTACTCAATCAGATGTATAATTTTACGTGGAGATATGATTCAAGCTCTGCATTTGCGGGGCTTGGATCATGGCGGGCGAGTTTTGGTTGAATGATCGGCAGTGGGCAGCAATCGAGCCCTTGCTGCCGCAAAATCAGCCCGGCGCTCGTCGAGTCGATGATCGCCGCGTGATCAGTGGCATCATCCATGTGTTGAAGTCCGGCTGCCGCTGGCGCGATTGCCCGGCAGTGTTCGGCCCTTACACGACCGTCTACAATCGCTGGAACCGCTGGTCGCGGCGCGAGGTCTGGCGCAATCTGTTCGAAGCACTTCGGGGCCTGTCGCCCGATGACGACTTCCAGGCCATCGATTCCACGACCGCCAAGGCGCACCGTGCGGCGGCCGGTGGAAAAGGGGGGCGGAGGCTCAGGCCATCGGTCGTTCCCGCGGTGGCAGGACCACCAAGATCCACGCCGTCTGCGACAGTCTCGGACGCGCCATCGCGCTCGAAGTAACGCCAGGTCAGCGTGGTGACATCCGCGCGGCGCTGCCCCTGCTCAGCTCTCTGCCACCACCGCGTTGCTGTGCGGCCGACACGGCCTATGACGCGAACGAACTGCGGCAATTCCTCATCGAACGGGGAACAACCCCGGTCATCCCAAACAATCCCACCCGAAAACGCTTCCATCCGTTCGACCGCGCCGCATACAAGCGGCGCAACCTCGTCGAGCGCATGTTTTGCAGGCTCAAGGACTGGCGGCGCATTGCAACCCGCTATGACAAGCTCGCCAGAAACTTCCTCTCGGCCGTCAATCTTGCTGCCGCTATCATTTGGTGGACCTGATTGAGTCCGGACCTTAGTCTTAGCAGTAGTGCTTAACAGTGGGCGGGCACTCGGATGAAGGTGCGTCCGCCAGTCGATTTCAACCTCATTGGCGTCGATCAAATCGCGCCATCGTCTCAAGCTGTGCTGCGATATGCCATGTGCTCGGGCATAGGCTTGCATGCTCAGACCGCACCACTTCATGGCTTCGACGTGCATCGCCCAGAACGCTTGCACGGCTCTGCAGCGGAGGTCCTTCGACACTGGGGCCAGCTTCTTCCGGAGCCGCTCCCGACGTTCCTCGCGACGCAATTCCGCACGTATTTTCAACGTCTCGGCGTCAACCAGGTGCCGCAGCCAGCGATCGAATGTGCCGCCACTGAGACGGTGCTGACGACAATATTTGCGCTTGCTGAGGCCGCTTCGCCGCCACGCTTCAACGTGTACCGACCAAAAGGAACGACGTGCTTCGTTCTTGAAATATCCCATACCCACCGGAGATCCTCCAATGCAGCAAGGAACCCGATATGGAACGACAACGCACTCTCGGAAAGTCGTGCAGGATTCGGACGCTTACGTTGACTTTGCCCGCCCGATTAGGAAGGCAAGATAAAAGGGGCTCGCCGGTCGAACCGCAAGCCATTGGCATGGCTTGGGTTCTGGCGTGCCGGTCGGTCGGGGTGCGTGCCGCGCGTTGCATTTTTACGAATGCGATCAAAGGCGTTTTCGGCACCGTGTGCTCTTTTGACCGTTGGGAGGCCCTGCCGTGAGCGTGGGCGACAGCGACCTGCGTATTCGGCCCGGGCGCATCCGCGGGACCCGGGCTCCGAAACCGAAGAGCTTCATCAATCAGGTGCTACGTGCCGCGAAGAAAGCCGGTCATACCTCGGGACAGCCCGCGGCTGGCAGGCCTTCTGCGGCCTATGGGCGCTCGACGTTTGGCCGCGGTCGGCTGGCCTTTAGTCGCAGCCGGTTGTTCAGCCCGACGCGGCGTGTCGTGGTGAAGGCGCGCGTGGTTCGGCACAAAGGACGAGCCTTCCGCTCAGCACCAATGACCGCCCACCTCTCATATCTGAAGCGCGACGGCGTGACCCGGAGTGGTGAGCGGGCCGAGATGTTCGATGCCGGCAGCGACCGTGCTGACGGCACGGCTTTCGCAGAACGGTGCAAGGACGACCGGCATCATTTCAGGTTCATCGTCTCGCCCGAGGATGCCGGCGACATGACCGACCTTAAGGCCTTCACCCGCGATCTCGCCAAGCAGATGGAGACCGATCTCGGCACGCGGCTCGATTGGGTGGCTGTCGATCATTGGAACACGGACAACCCCCACGCCCATCTTCTCGTTCGGGGAGTAGATGAGGAAGGGGCGGATCTCGTGATCTCCCGCGACTACATCAGCCAGGGCCTGCGCTCACGCGCCGAGGAACTGGTCGCCATCGAACTGGGCCCAAAACCGGAGCACGAGATCCGCAATTCGCTAGAGAGGGAAGTCATGGCGGAACGATGGACGCGCCTCGACCGGGAGATCCGGCTGGCGGCAGATGAGACCGGCTATATCGATCTTCGCCCGGAGAATCCCGGAAAGTCCGATCCCGAGATCCGGCGCCTGATGGTCGGTCGCCTTCAACACCTGGAGAAGATGGGCCTTGTCGCATCCGCCGCACCAGGGGAATGGATGGTGGGGCTCGAGGCCGAGCGTAGCTTGCGCGACCTCGGCATGCGCGGCGACATCATCAAGACCATGCACCGCGCCTTTACCGAGCGTGGGGAAGCGCGCGGCGTTGCCGACTTCGTCATCGAAGGCGGACAGCCGACGTCCCGGATCATCGGACGACTGGTCGACCGTGGATTGCATGACGAACTGACTGGCGAGGCCTACGCCCTGATCGACGGAACAGACGGACGTGCTCATCACGTGCGTTTCCGAGGGCTCGAGGCCTTCGACCACGCTCCACCAATTGGCGGCATCGTCGAAGTTCGACGCTTCGGTGAAACCGGCGATCCCCGCCCCGCCTTGGTGCTCGCGACACGTTCCGATCTCGATCTCGGTGGGCAGGTCACTGCAAAAGGGGCCACCTGGCTCGACCATCGACTGGTCGAACGCGATCCGATGTCGCTCGCCATGGGCGGATTCGGCCGCGAGACCCGCGACGCCATGGAAGCCCGTACCGAGCATCTGATCCAGGAGGGCCTGGCGCGGCGGCAGGGCCAACGCATCATCCTGCAGCGCGACCTCCTGAACACGTTGCGCCGACGTGAACTGGACGAGGTGGCCGCAAAGGTCTCGGCCGACACCGGCCTGCCTCATGCGAACGCCGCCTCTGGGGAGCATGTGGCGGGCACGTATCGCCAGCGGCTGACACTCACCTCGGGACGCTTCGCCATGATCGACAATGGGCTCGGCTTCCAGCTAGTGCCCTGGTCGCGCGAGCTCGAACAGAGGCTCGGCCAACACGTCACCGGCGTCGTGAAGGACGGCGGCGGTATCGAATGGGGCTTTGGTCGGAAGCGCGACCTCGGCCTCTAGCAATCTCTCCAATTCAGTTGCGGAAGGGCGTTCGGGATGTCCGGAACAAAAATCCTCTGGGGACAGGTGATCGTTGTTGGCCTGATCGTTTTGCTGGCCATATGGGGAGCAACCGAGTGGACGGCGTGGCGGCTCGCCTATCAACCGGAGCTCGGGCAGCCCTGGTTCGAACTGTTGGGCTTCAAGATCTACTACCCACCGATCTTCTTTTGGTGGTGGTTCGTCTACGACGCCTATGCGCCGCAGGTCTTTGTCGAGGGGGCCTTCATCGCGGCGTCGGGGACCTTCATTTCGATCGCGGTGGCGATCGGCATGTCGGTTTGGCGGGCGCGTGAGGCCAAGAATGCTGAGACCTATGGTTCGGCCCGCTGGGCTGATGCGGAAGAGGTTCGAGCGGCCGGACTTCTCGGTCCGGATGGCGTGGTGCTCGGCAAGCTCGATCGCGACTACCTGCGCCATGACGGGCCGGAGCACGTCTTGTGTTTCGCGCCCACCCGGTCCGGCAAGGGTGTCGGCCTCGTCGTTCCCTCGTTACTGGCCTGGCCTGGCTCGGCCATCGTGCACGACATCAAAGGTGAGAACTGGAAACTGACCGCCGGCTTCCGCTCGCAGCATGGCCGCGTCCTGTTGTTCGACCCGACCAACTTAAAGTCTTCGGCCTACAATCCGCTACTCGAGGTCCGGCGCGGGGAATGGGAGATACGCGACGTCCAGAACGTGGCCGACGTCCTGGTCGACCCCGAAGGTTCGCTCGACAAGCGGAACCATTGGGAGAAGACCAGTCATTCGCTCCTCGTTGGTTCCATCCTCCATGTCCTCTATGCCGAGGCAGACAAGACCTTGGCTGGCGTGGCCGCTTTCCTGTCCGATCCGAAGCGGCCAATCGAGGCGACGCTGAAGGCGATGATGACCACCGCGCATCTTGGCGAGCAGGGTGCTCATCCTGTGGTCGCCTCGACCGCGCGCGAACTCCTCAACAAGTCAGAGAATGAACGCTCCGGCGTCCTGTCCACTGCGATGTCGTTTCTCGGGCTCTACCGCGATCCCGTGGTGGCCCAGGTGACCTGCCGTTGCGACTGGCGGATCGCGGATCTGATCGCAGATAGCCGCCCGACGACGCTCTACCTCGTGGTGCCGCCCTCCGACATCTCCCGGACCAAACCATTGATCCGCCTGGTGCTAAACCAAATCGGCCGGCGTCTGACCGAAGACTTGCACGCGCGTGACCGCCGGCATCGAATCCTGATGATGCTCGACGAATTCCCGGCACTGGGCCGGCTTGATTTCTTCGAGTCCGCGCTCGCCTTCATGGCAGGGTACGGCATCAAGAGCTTCTTGATCGCGCAGTCTCTCAATCAGATCGAGAAGGCCTACGGGCCTAACAATTCGATCCTCGACAACTGTCATGTCCGAGTCAGCTTCGCGACCAACGACGAGCGGACAGCCAAGCGGGTGTCCGACGCCCTCGGTACGGCGACGGAGATGCGGGCGATGAAGAACTATGCCGGGCACAGGTTGAACCCCTGGCTGGGACACCTGATGGTCTCGCGCCAGGAGACGGCAAGGCCGCTGCTGACCCCGGGCGAAGTCATGCAGTTTCCGCTGATGGACGAGATCGTCATGGTGGCGGGGACGGCGCCGATCCGGGCGAAGAAGGTGCGCTACTACGAGGATCGGCGATTCACCGAGCGGGTTCTGCCGCCGCCCGATCCGGTGAGCGCCGGCCGATCATCGCGAACGGACGGATGGTCAGCGCTCGGAATGCCGATGCCGGCGGGAAGTCCAACTGACAAAGCCGCGGAGGCCCCGGAAGACACGGCGAACAGCGGGCTCCGTCGTGAGCCCGAACTGCCCGATCACGTCGCGATCGCCAAGGAGACGACCGAACCGACGCCGGCGGAGGAATTTGCCGTCGTACTCGACGATGACGAGGATGCAGTCCGTCAGTCCCGGCTCATACGCCAACAGATGCGCGGTGTAGCCCGTCAAGTCGCCATGGACCCGAATGACGGTATGGGCCTGTGAGGCAATATGCGCGACCGGTTGAACGTCTACTTCCCGCCAGAGCTTCTGAAACAGATCTCGGATCTTGCCGATCGCAAGAAGCTTTCCCGGTCCGCAATCGTGGAAGCGGCGGTCGCCTCCTTTCTGTCACCCGACGGAGCGGACAGGCGAGAAGCCGCGTTTACCCGTCGCCTGGACCGGCTATCGCGCCAGATGCAGAGGCTGGAACGTGACGTCGGTCTGACGGCTGAAACCTTGGCCCTCTTCATTCGCTTCTGGCTGACGATTACACCACCGTTGCCTAACGATGCGCAGGCGGCCGCGCAGATAAAGGGCCGGGAACGCTTTGAAGGTTTTGTCGAGGCGCTCGGGCGCCGTTTGCAAAAGGGGCAAAGCTTTCTGCGCGAGATTCCAGAAGATATTCGCCGTCAGGAACCGGTCGAAGAAACCTGACTGAGCTTCCTAGATACGCTATCGCGCCGTCCCTTCTTTTTCTACGCCAGCCTACGACCGCAGCAATTTAGCCGAACTGACAAAAAGCTGGACGCGCTATCGACTCGCACGAGCTGAGAGCAAAAGGGGCCAGCATGCAAATCTCAACAGCATGGCGTCGAATCGCATGCGTTTTTCTCCCGTTTGCTGCTGGATACTATCTTTCGTATCTGTTTCGAACGATCAACACTTTGATCGCCAGCTCGGATACCGGGCTTGGGACGGCCGATCTTGGGTTGCTTACGTCGGTCTATTTCCTGGTTTTCGCGGCGGCTCAGATCCCTGTCGGCATATTGTTGGATCGCTTTGGTCCGCGTCGCGTCCAGAGTGTTCTGCTCTTGGTCGCAGCAGTGGGCGCCGGACTGTTCGCGGTATCGACGGGCTTTCCGCCACTTTTGATCGCGCGTGCGATGATCGGGCTTGGCGTGGCGGCGGCGCTGACGGCCGGACTGAAGTCCGTCGTTCTCTGGTTTCCCAGGGAAAGAGTAGCCTTGCTGAACGGCTACATGATCATGCTGGGGTCGCTAGGAGCGGTGACCGCCACGGCTCCGGTCGAGCACCTGCTCGCCTGGATGGGCTGGCGACAGCTCTTTGAGATCCTGGCGGCCGCTACCGGTGCGACCGCCGTTCTCATCTATGTCGTGGTGCCCGAACGAGACATTGTCCCATCAGCAACGCGCGCCACCCTTGGCTCCGTTTTCGGCGATCGGCGCTTTTGGCGAATGGCCCCGTTGTCGGCGACTTGCGTTGGATCTGCCTGGTCCCTGCAGGGACTGTGGGCATCGCCGTGGCTGAGCGACGTAGAGGGGCTTGATCGCGCAAGTCTCGTCCGACAGCTTTTCATTATGTCGATCGTCTTGAGCTGCGGTGCCTGGTTGTTCGGTATGACGGTCCATTGCATCAAGCGAAGAGGAATCGGGACGGAAACGATATTAGGGACGGTTGCAGTGCTGTTTATCGCAGCCGAGTTGGCCTTGATCCTGCGAGCGCCTCTTCCGTCCATCTTGCCCTGGTCCGTTGTCGCAATTGTCGGAACGGCAACCGTGGTGAGCTTCGCGGTAATAGCGGATTACTTTCCGCAGGAGCTTGCCGGTCGTGCCAATGGCGCCTTGAACGTCTTGCATTTTGGTTGGGCATTTCTGGCACAATACGCAACAGGCCTGATCCTGGAGCAATGGTCTGCAAATGATGGCCACAGGCCCGTCATGGCCTATCAAGTCGCCTTCGGTCTCAACGTAGCCCTGCAGATCGCGGCGCTCGTGTGGTTCGCGCTGCCTTGGCGCCGATCCGTCGTGTCATGGATAAGTTCAATTCCTTTCTTCATGCCGGCTAGGCAGTGTGGACTCTAAGGATTCCCTTTTGAGAGCAAATCAGATTCAAGGCTGCTTTTGGGGAGGCAGTCTTGGGTGTGATGGATCGTTTGGTATTGAGCGACGCGGCCTGGGAGCGCATGGCGCCGCTGATCATCGGCCGGCCCGACCAGAAGGGCTCGACCGGGCGAGACAACCGGATGTTCGTGGAAGGTGTGCTTTGGATCGTGCGCACGGGCTCTCCCTGGCGTGATCTTCCGGAGGTGTTCGGGGACTGGAACAGTGTGTTCCGGCGCTTCAGCCGATGGAGCGCCAAGGGTGTTTGGTGGCGGATCTTCGAGGCGATGTCCGATGATCCGGACTTCGAATACCTGATCGTCGATTCCACCATCGTCCGGGCGCATCAGCACGCCGCCGGCGCGAAAAAAGGGGGCCTGAAGATCAGGCGCTTGGCCGCTCGCGCGGCGGCCTGAGCACGAAGATCCATATGGCCGTTCGCGGCTTGGGATGTCCTGTCCGGTTCACGCTCACCGCAGGCCAGAAGGGCGATGCACCGCAAGCCGCTGCGTTAATCGAGGGACTGCCTGCCGAGGTCGTCATCGCCGACACGGCCTATGACGCCGATCATTTGCGCAAACACATCGCCGCCAAAAACGCGCTCGCCGTCATCCCCAACAACCCGTCACGCGCGCTCAAATATCCGCTCGACAAGCATCTCTATGCCCAGCGCCATCTCGTGGAATGCTGCTTCTCCAAACTCAAGCAGTTTCGTCGCGTCGCTACCCGCTTCGAAAAAACCGCCCGAAATTACCGAGCCGTCGTCACTCTCGCTGCCATCGTCCTATGGATGCGATAAGTGTCCACACTGCCTAATGGTTCAAACGTTACCGAGGCGGTTGGTGTGTATGAGAATTCGATCATACTTCTGCCCGCGGATGACGATGCTGAGTGGTGAGAAGCAAGCAACTGGCAGCTAACCGACACCATTTTCTACGCCGGTCTACGATCTAGGAGGTGGATGTTGCTCTGATCGAGCCCATCCGCTTACCTTCAATGCCATTCTCCTCGACATCGATAACGGTCCCTAGGGCCTACCCGCAGGGCTAATAACGCGCTGTATGGCGAGTCCGGACTCAAGATTGTGCACACCTCGTTGCTCCGCGGCGGCGTGCTTGCTGTTTGGTCGTCCGGTCCGAACACCAACTTCCAAAATCCCTGTCCCAGGCCGGGTTCGCAGGCAACGAAGTCGCCGTCCGTGCCACGGGCATGGGCCGTGGGATACGCCACGTGATCTGGATCGCGGTCAAGGAATAGCAGGCCTTGCTGTTGCGACGCAGCAAGGTCTCCGCGGGGCCCCTTCGCTTCGATTGTATTGAAAATGAAGGGCCGTTGGGTTTCACTCGGCGACACGTGAAGCCTCGAGCTCTTGATCTGTCTGATGCAGGCGACATCGAATTTTGGGGTGCAGGAGACGCACGGGATCCTGGACCGCTTCCAGGCCGAATTCCGCGGCTCGAGCGAAGGGCTCGGCTGGTCGTCGGCGTTTGCCTCGGTCCAGCGGGAACGGCCGTTTGACGGGCACTTCCACGCGCTATCGGACAATCTGATGGTGCTGCATCGGGGTGGCCCGGTCGACATCACTTATGTGATGGACGGCAAGTCGGTTGATCGGCACATCCCGCGCGGCGGCGTGTTCTTCCTGCCGGCGGGGCACGCCTGCAACGTGGTGCTGCATGAAGCGCTCGAATCCACCCACATCTATCTGCGCTCCGACCTGTTCGCCGGCCGGGACGGCGCCCCCAGCCTGATCGGCGGGCTCGCGCCGATGCTCGGCGATCAGGATGCCGTGCTGGAGCATCTCGCCGCGGCGATCGGCGATACCATCACCGGCGGCCTGTCGGCCTCGTCGCTGTTCGTCGATCCGATCGCGCAGGCGATCGCCAACCGTTTTGTCGCGATCAATTTCCACAAGCCGAGCGTAGAGGCCGGCAAACATCCGAACCTGCTCAGCAACCGGCAGATGGCGCGCATCCGCGAATTCGTCGACGCCAATCTCGATACCGATATCCGGCTCGATCAACTGGCGGAGCTTTGTGGCCGTAGCACCGAATATTTCGTGCGCCTGTTCAAGGCGACCAGCGGCGTCTCACCCTATCAGTACGTGCTCAATTTGCGCATCGAGCGTGCCAGGGCGCTGCTCGCCGACGAGACGCAGAGCCTCGCCGACATCGCGCTGGCTTGCGGCTTCTCCCATCAGGAGCATTTTACGCGGATGTTCCGCCGCTTCACCGGAGTGACGCCGGGGCGATACCGGCGTAGCCACTAGCTCCCGGCGGCCGGAGCAGGCGAGGGCGCGCGGCCCGGCCGCTACGGTTGATTTTTCCGGTTTTGTGCAGATTTTCTCCGGTTTCGTGCAGGCCCGCCGCGGCCGCCGCCGCTAGCTTCCCCCCAACAAGACAAGATCGCCGGTTCGCCGGCCTGGGAGGAATGCGATGAGCATCGCAATGCCCGATGCCGGAGGCGCACCCGTTGCGGCAGCCGGTAATGCCAGCCAGGGGGTCTTTGCCTATTGCTCGCAGCAATATCGCGTGGTGTTCGGTGCCGGCACCTCGACGCGTCTTGGCGAGGAAGCGGAGCGCCTTGGCATCAAGCGGGCGCTGGTGCTCACCACCCTTGAGCAGCAGGATCTCGGGCGTCGGCTCGGCGCAGGCCTCGGTGAGAAGCTCGCTGGGCTGTTTTCCGGCGCACGTATGCATACGCCGGTGGAGGTTACCCACGAAGCACTGGGTATCGTGGAGTCCCGCGACATCAACGGGCTGGTCGCGATCGGCGGCGGCTCAACAGTCGGGCTCGGCAAGGCACTGTCGCTGCGGACCGGGCTGCCGCACATTGCGATGCCGACCACCTACGCGGGCTCGGAAATGACGCCGATCCTTGGCGAAACGACCAACGGCATCAAGACCACGCAGCATTCCCAGGATCTGGTGCCGGACACCGTCATCTACGACGTCGATCTCACCGTCAGCCTGCCGCCGCGCGTCTCGGCTGCCAGCGGCCTCAATGCGATCGCCCACGCGGTCGAGGCACTCTATGCGCCGGACGCCAATCCGCTGACCTCGCTGATGGCGGAGGACAGCATCGCCGCGCTCGCGCGTGCGCTGCCGCGCATCTTGGTGGAACCAGCCGATGCCGGGGCGCGGCGCGATGCGCTCTACGGCGCCTGGCTGTGCGGCGTCTGTCTCGGCGCGGTCGGCATGTCGCTGCACCACAAGCTCTGCCATGTGCTGGGCGGCATGTTCGACCTGCCGCATGCCGAAACCCACGCGATCATGTTGCCGCATGCCGCCGCCTACAACGCCGTTGCCGCGCCTGACGCGATGACTCGGATCGCGCGCGCATTGCGCACGACAGATGCCCCGCGAGGGCTGTTCGACCTCGTGCGCCGGCTCGCTTTGCCGCGCCGGTTGGCTGACATCGGAATGCCTGAGGACGGCATCGCGCGCGCCGCCGAGATGGCGGTGCGCAGCCCCTATGCCAATCCGAGACCGGTCGAACGCGCCGCGATCCATGACCTGATCGCGGCGGCCTGGCGCGGTGACGCGCCGGCGCAGCACTGACATCTCGCAACATCTGAGAATAACACGATGGCCAATTTCAACGAGCACGACCTCACCGAGGAGGTGCTTCGCAGCTTCGCCAAGACGCCGAACAAGCGGCTGAAATATGTCATCGAGGAGACGGTCAAGTCGCTGCACGATCTGGTGCGCCGCACCGAGCTCACCTTCGATGAATGGAATCAGGCGATCGAATTCCTGACCCGCACCGGCCAGACCTGCACGCCGCTGCGCCAGGAGTTCATCCTGCTCTCCGACGTGCTCGGCGTCTCGATGCTGGTCGACGCCGTCAATCACCGCGAGCGCGAGGGCGCGACCGAGACCACGGTGCTCGGCCCGTTCTATGTCGGCGAGCACCGCGTCACGCCGCACGGCGCCAACATTTCCGAAGGCATCGACGGTGAGCCGATGTTCGTGCAGAGCCGTGTCACCGACCTTGCCGGCAAACCGCTCGTCGGTGCCGAGATTGACGTCTGGCACGCCGACGACGACGGCTTCTACGATTCGCAGAAGGCGGACTACGCGGCTCACGGCCCGTCGCTGCGCGCACGCTTCGTCACCGATGGCGACGGCCGCATTTCGCTCCGCACTATCCTGCCATGCAGCTATCCGATCCCGACCGATGGTCCGGTTGGCGATCTCATCACCGCCACGCAGCGTCATCCGATGCGGCCCGCGCATGTCCACTTCCTTGTCAAGGCCGAGGGCTACGAGCCTCTGATCACCCATGTCTTCCTGGATGGTGACGAATATTTGCGCAGCGACGTCGTGTTCGGCGTCAAGAATGAGCTCATCGCACGCGTCGAGCCGCGCAGTGAACCGGCGTTGCCGAACGGCGAGCGGGTCTACGGCCCGTGGCACCTGATGACCTACGATTTCCAGATGAAGCCCGGCGCAGGCCTGGTGCCGAAGCCGATGACGGCTGCGGAATGACGATCACAATAAGACGACCAAGGAGAGGAGCATGACCAGCAAACCGATTGAGACCGACGTGCTTGTCGTCGGCAGCGGCCCGGCCGGCGCGACGGCGGCGGCGCTGCTCGGCATGTATGGCGTCAAGCATATCCTGGTGACCAAATACGGCTGGCTCGCCGACACACCACGCGCTCACATCACCAACCAGCGTGCGATGGAGGTGCTGCGCGACCTCGGCCTTGAGGACAAGGCGGTCGCGCAAGCGGTGCCCCAGCATCTGATGGCCAACAACGTGTTCTGCGAGAGCCTCGCCGGCGAGGAGTTCGGCCGGCTCTATTCCTGGGGCAATCATCCCGCGCGCAAGGCGGACTATGATCTCGCCAGTCCCACCCGCATCTGCGACTTGCCGCAGAATTTCCTCGAGCCGATCCTGATCGAGGCCGCGGGCCAGCGCGGCACATCGCTGTGCTTCAATACCGAGTTCGTCGACTTGGTGCAGGATGCCGACGGCGTCACGGCGACCGTGAAGGACCGCCTGTCCGGCGAGACCTACCAGATCCGCGCCAAATATCTGATCGGTGCCGACGGCGGCCGCAGCCGGGTTGCCGAAGTGATCGGGCTGCCGATGGAGGGACAGATGGGCCGCGCCGGCAGCATGAACATCATCGTGCAGGCTGATTTAAGCAAGTACGTCGCGCACCGACCGAGCGTGCTGTACTGGGTGCTGCAGCCGGGCGCTGAGATCGGCGGCATCGGCGCCGGCCTGATCCGCATGGTGCGGCCGTGGAACGAATGGCTGATCATCTGGGGCTACGACATCGAGCAGGGCGAACGCAAGCTCTCCAACGACGAGGCGATCTCGATCGTGCGCAATCTCGTCGGCGACGAGACGCTTGAGGTGAAGGTCCGCTCGACCTCGACCTGGACCGTGAACGAGATGTATGCCGGCCACTATTCGTCGGGCCGCGTGTTCTGCGTCGGCGATGCCGTGCACCGCCATCCGCCGACCAACGGCCTCGGCTCCAACACCTCGATCCAGGATGCCTACAATCTGTGCTGGAAACTCAAGCTGGTGCTCGAGGGCCACGCGGCGTCGTCGCTGCTCGAGACCTATTCGGCCGAGCGTCAGCCCATCGGCAAGCAGATCGTGACCCGCGCCAACAAGAGCATCGGCGACTTCCCGCCGATCTTCGACGCGGTGGGCCTCGTCGCCTCGACCGATCCGGCCGAAGCGCGCAGGGCGATTGCTGCGCGCAAGGCGCCGACCGCCGAGGGCAAGGCGCGCCGCAAGAAGCTTTATGACGCCATCGCCAACAAGAGCTACGAGTTCAACTGCCACGGCGTCGAGATGAACCAGCGCTACGGCTCGACCGCCGTCGTATCCGATGGCACGCCGATGCCGGCCTTCAGTCGCGATCACGAGCTCTATTATCAGGCCACCACCTGGCCCGGCGCGCACCTGCCGCACGTCTGGGTCGAGCATCAGGGCCAGCGCAAGTCGACGCTCGATCTCACCGGCAAGGGCCGTTTCACGCTGCTCACCGGGATCGGCGGCGACGGCTGGAAGACCGCCGCCGCCGCGGTCGAGAAGGCCTACGGCCTGCCGGTCGACGTGGTGACCATCGGGCCGCAGGGCTGCGATGCGCTCGACATCTATGCCGACTGGTATCGCCAGGGCGAGGTGGACGAGGACGGTTGCGTGCTGGTGCGTCCCGACATGTATGTCGCCTGGCGCGCCAAAGAGGCAGTGGCGAATGCTTGCGATGTGCTGCTCGAGGTGTTTGGCCAAATTCTCGGCCGCAGCGCGCAGGCGCAGACGACGTCTGTCGCCGCCGCGTGACGCGGCGCGATGCCGGCATTCTTTTTCAGAACGAAATGAGCGGCAGCCGGCGTGCAACCGGCTCGCCTTAAGGGAGGGGAAAATGAGCAAGGACCACTTGAACACCATGTCTTTTGATCGCCGCCGGGTGCTGCAGGGTATCGCCGGTGGTTTTGCCGCCGCAGGGACGACGACGTTGTTCGCGCCGGCCGTGCGTGCGGCCAACAAGCCGATCAAGATCGGCTACGTCTCGCCGAAAAGCGGGCCGCTCGCCGCCTTCGCCGAAGCCGACGATTTCGTGCTCGGCGAATTCCGAAAATTCATCGAGGATGGCGTCAAGGTCGGATCGCAGACTTATCCGGTCGAGGTGGTGACCAAGGACAGCCAGTCGAACCCGAACCGCGCGGCCGAAGTCGCCAAGGAGCTGATCACCCGCGACAATGTCGGGCTGATCGTGGTCGGCGCGACGCCCGAGACCAACAATCCGGTGGCGACGCAGTGCGAGCTGGAGCAGGTGCCGTGCGTCTCCTCCGTCGCGCCATGGCAGACCAACTTCATCGGCCGCCAGACCAACCCGGCCGATCCCGAGAACTGGAAGCCGTTCGACTACACCTTCCACTACTTCTGGGGGCTCGAGGACGTGATCGGCGTCTTCACCAGCATGTGGAGCCAGGTCGCGACCAACAAATCGGTCGGCGCACTATTCCCGAACGATGCCGACGGCAACGCCTGGGGCGACACCACGATCGGCTTCCCGCCTGTCATGGCCAAGCAGGGTTTCAAGCTCACCGATCCCGGCCGCTTCCAGAATCTCACCGATGATTTCAGCTCACAGATCGCGGCATTTCGTGGTGCCGATGTCGAGATCATCACCGGCGTGATCATTCCGCCCGACTTCACCACATTCTGGAACCAGTCGCGGCAGAAGGGGCTGAAGCCGAAGGTCGTGTCGGTCGCAAAGGCACTGCTGTTCCCTGCATCGGTGCAGGCGCTCGGCAAAGGCGGCAACAACATCTCGACCGAAGTGTGGTGGACGCCGACGCATCCCTACAAGTCGAGCCTCAGCGGGGTCAGCGCGGCCGACCTCGCCAGGGGATATCAGCAGGCCTCCGGCAAGCAATGGACCCAGCCGATCGGCTTCGTGCATTCGCTGTTCGAGGTCGCGATCGATGCGATCAAGCGCTCCAGCGATCCGACCGATGCCGCGGCGCTCGCGAAGGCGATCGGAGCCACCAAGCTCGATACGATTGTGGGCCAGGTCGCGTTCGGCTCCAGTGCGGTACCGCCATTCGCCGCGAAGAACATCGCCAAGACGCCGCTGGTCGGTGGGCAATGGCGGCTCAACGGCGACAAATACGACATGGTGATCACGGACAACAAGTTGGCGCCGCAAATCCCGCTTGGTGGCGACATGCAGGCGTTAAGCTAGCGAACGCGCCTCGAACAGATTGTTCATCGGAGATGTGCGGTACCCCGCGCATCTCCTCCAAGCAAATGGATGCGGTGAGCGACCATGCTAGAACTCCATTCCGTCTCGAAGACGTTCGACGCCATCGTGGTCGCCGATGCCATCGATCTGACGCTTGCGCCCGGCGAGGCGCTCGGGGTGATCGGGCCCAACGGCGCCGGCAAGTCGACGCTGTTCAACCTGATCACCGGGCTGCTGCGTCCGAACTCGGGCCGCATCGTCCTCGATGGCGTCGACATCACGGGCCTGTCTCCCGAAGCGCGCTGCCGCGCCGGCATCGGACGCTCATTCCAGATCCCGCAGCCCTTCGACCACCTCTCGGTGTTCGAGAACCTTGCGGTCGCCGCGTTGTTCGGCGGCGGCCTCCCGGAGGCGGATGCGATCCAGCATTGCGGCCGGATGCTTGATCTGACTGGCCTCGAAGCCAAGGCCAATCGGCTTGCCGGCAGCCTGCCGCTGCTCGATCGCAAGCGGCTCGAGCTGGCGCGGGCGCTCGCCACCAAGCCGCGCACGCTGCTGCTCGACGAGATCGCAGGCGGCCTCACCGATGCCGAATGTCATGAACTGGTCGAGACCATCCGCACCATCCATGCCGAGGGCGTCGCCATCATCTGGATCGAGCATGTGGTGCACGCGCTGCTCGCGGTGGTGGAGCGGCTCGTCGTGCTGAACTTCGGCAAGGTGGTGGCGCAGGGCGTGCCGGCCGAGGTGATGCGCTCGCGCGAGGTCGAGACCATCTACATGGGAGTGCCGGCATGACCGCACTGCTCAACGTCTCCGCCCTCGATGCGTTCTATGGCGACTTCCAGGCGCTGTTCGGCATCGATTTCGAGCTGGATCAAGGCGAGGCGGTCGCGGTGATCGGCGCCAATGGTGCCGGCAAGTCGACCATGCTGAAGTCGCTGGCAGGTCTTGTGAAGAACCGCCCCGATGCCATTCGCCTCAGCGGGCGGGCGATCGGCGATGCGTCCGCCGCCAGCATCGTGCGGCTCGGCCTCGCGCTGGTTCCGGAGGGCCGACAATTGTTTCCCTCGCTCAGCGTCGAAGAGAATCTTTTGATCGGCGCTTGCGGCGGCGAACGAACCGCGCCGTGGGATCTAGCCGCGATCTACCGGATGTTTCCGGTGCTGAAGGAACGGCGGCGCGGTGCCGTCACGGCATTGTCGGGGGGCCAGCAGCAGATGGTGGCGATCGGTCGCGCGCTGATGTCCAACCCGTCGGTCCTGCTGTGCGATGAGATCAGCCTCGGCCTCGCGCCGATCGTGGTGGAGGACATCTACCGCATGCTGCCGCAAATTCGGGCCAGTGGCACCGCCGTCGTGCTGGTCGAGCAGGACATCGCCCGCGCGCTGCGGGCGGCGGATCGCTTCTACTGCCTGCAGGAGGGACGGGTGACGCTGAGCGGGCGACCGACGGATGTGGATCAGGACACGATCCGCGCGGCCTATTTCGGAGCATGAGGGAACGATGAGCGGATTCGACACCATCATCGAAGGCGTGCTGCTCGGCGGCGTCTATGCGCTGTTCGCGCTCGGCCTGTCGCTGATCTTCGGCATCATGCGCCTTGTCAATCTGGCGCATGGCGATCTGATCCTGCTTGCGGCCTATCTGGTGCTCAGCGCGACCACAGCGCTTGGCCTGCCGCTTGCAGTCGCATCCCTGCTGGTCGTCACGACGATGTTCGTGCTCGGCTTCGTGCTGCAGCGGCTGGTGCTGGAGCGGGTGCTCGGCGACGACATCCTGCCGCCGCTGCTCGTCACCTTCGGCCTGTCAATCGTGATCCAGAACGGGCTGCTGCTCGGCTATGGCGCTGACAGCCGCCGGCTGCAGGCCGGCGCCTTCGAATCCTCATCCGTGACGCTGGCCTCGGGCCTGAGTGTCGGACTGGCGCCGCTGACGGCGCTGGTGACGGCGATTGCTGCCGTCGCGCTGCTTCAGCTCGTCTTCTATCGCACCTCGCTCGGCCGCGCCTTCCGCGCCACCGCCGATAATCCCGCGATCGCGCAATTGATGGGCGTCAATGAGCGCAATGTCTACGCCATCGCGGTCGGGCTCTCGCTCGCGGTGTCGGTGATTGCTGCGATCGTGTTCGGCATCCGCGCCAGCTTCGATCCGTCGATCGGGCCGGCGCGGCTGCTCTATGCGTTCGAAGCCGTGATCATTGGCGGTCTCGGCAGCCTGTGGGGGACGCTGGCGGGCGGCATCGTGCTTGGGCTCGCGCAGGCGATCGGGGCGCGGATCAATCCGGAATGGCAGATCCTGGCCGGCCATCTCACCTTCCTTGCCGTGCTGATGGTGCGGCCACGCGGTCTCTTCCCGGCGAGGCGGACATGAGCGTCGAAAGCATTCGTATCCCGGCAGGCCGGGAGCAACGCGCGGCAGATGTTCCGGTGTGGCAGATCCGGGTCGGCACGCGGTTGTCGCGCATTGCGGCCGTGGTCGGCATTGCGCTGGTCGTGGCGCTTGCCGCGCTGCCCGCGATCGCGTCGCGCAACCTGATCCAGGACCTGATCTTCGTCTTCACCATGCTTACGCTGGCACAGCTCTGGAACGTGCTGACCGGGTGGGGCGGGCTGGTGTCGGTCGGACAGCAGGCGTTTGTCGGGCTCGGCGCCTATGCGCTGTTTGCCGGCATCGTGATGGCTGGTCTCGATCCCGTTGCGGCGATCCCGCTGGCCGGGCTGTTTGCGGCGCTGATCGCGGCGGTGCTCGGGCCGCTGCTGTTCCGGCTGGAGGGGCCTCATTTCGCGATCGGCAGCTGGGTTGCCGCCGAGGCGCTGCGGCTGATCAGCGCGCAGTTCAAGTCGCTCGGCGGCGGCACCGGAATGTCGATCTCGCCCAGCGAGCTCTCACAGATGTTCGGTCTGAAGGCGGTGCAGGCGCTGCTCGGCCTGCGTCCGGCGGCCGCACGCGACGTGCTGGTCTACTGGCTGGCGCTGTTGCTGGCCGTGCTGGTCACGCTCGGCATCTACGCCTTCATGCGCTCGCGCCTAGGCCTTGCGCTGGCGGCCAGCCGTGACAATGCGGCGGCGGCGCGCAGCGTTGGCGTCCGCACCACGCGGATTCGCCATGTGTTGTGGATTGCGGTTGCCTTCGCCACCGGCATGGTCGGCGCCCTGGTCTATCTGCAGAAGGCGCGAATTTCGCCTGACGCCGCCTTCAGCGTCACCGACTGGACCGCCTATGTGATCTTCATCGTTGTCATCGGGGGCGTGCGCACGATCGAAGGCCCGATGGTCGGCGTGCTCCTGCTCTGGGGGCTCGTCACCTATCTCGCCATGTATGGCAGTCTTTATCTGGTCGCGCTCGGCGCCCTCGCCATCCTGATCATGCTGTTCATGCCGAGGGGCGTGTGGGGCGCGGCAGCTCGACGTTGGCAATTGCAGCTATTTCCGACACAGCGCTGGCTCGGCCGCAGCGGGTAGTCCGGTCCAATCCAATGCCGTTATGACCAACCTTGTGCAGGGCATCCTCGTCCACATCGCGATGGCAGGAGTCGTCACCCGGCTCGGCAAATACGATACGCGAGCGCGGCCAGTCGGCCTTGCCAGAGGACGCGCTCGATCAGGCGTCCGAAAGGACTGATGATCGGGTCTTCACGTCAGTCTGCGGGACGTTGTCGGCACTTGACCATTGAGTAAGCGTCAAAGATCCATCTGCATCTTTCTTTTTCTACGCCGGTCTACGATCACGGAAAGCGGTTGTTGCGCCAAGTCAATTGGTGCTTTTTCTAATCATCCCCATCTGAGGGCCCTCTGTGGACGCCCTCATTCGGTGGGGGCGACGGTGGCAATCCATTCCTTTCAATCGGAAGCGAATTCGCGCGGTGCGCGAATGCTGCGGAGCGCGCTTGGCACAGCGATTGCCGGCTACCTCGAAGATGAAGCAATCATCGAGGTGATGCTCAACCCGGATGGGCGGCTGTGGATCGATCGGTTGTCGAATGGCCTGATCGACACAGGCGAAACTCTGTCCGCAGCGGATGGCGAGCGCATTGTTCGCCTGGTAGCGCATCACGTAGGCGCCGAGGTGCATGCGGGCGCGCCACGGGTCTCGGCCGAACTGCCCGGGACCGGCGAGCGATTCGAGGGTCTGTTGCCTCCGGTCGTGGCCGCTCCGGCCTTCGCGATCCGCAAACCCGCGGTCGCCGTGTTTACGCTCGACGACTACGTCGCCAGGGAGATCATGACCTCGGAGCAGGCCAGGATCCTGAAGTGTGCGGTCGCCGCTCGTAAGAACATCCTTGTCGCGGGTGGGACATCGACCGGCAAGACAACGTTGACGAATGCGCTATTGGCCGAGGTAGCAAAGACCTCCGATCGGGTCGTGCTGATCGAAGATACACGCGAACTCCAATGCAAGGCGCCCAATCTCGTGGCGCTAAGAACCAAAGATGGCGTGGCTACGCTGTCGGACCTGGTTCGCTCCTCGCTGCGGCTGCGTCCTGACCGCATTCCGGTCGGCGAGGTTCGCGGTGCCGAAGCACTCGATCTGCTCAAGGCCTGGGGCACCGGCCACCCCGGCGGCATCGGCACCATTCATGCGGGCAGCGCGCTCGGCGCACTGCGGCGGCTTGAGCAACTCATCCAGGAAGCCGTCATCACGGTTCCGCGCGCCCTGATTGCCGAGACCATCAACCTCGTCGCCGTCCTTGCAGGCCGCGGCGCCGACCGTCGCCTCGCCGAGCTCGCCCTCGTCGCGGGGCTTGGTGCCGCCGGCGACTACAGCCTTTCATCAGCAGGAGACTGACATGCGTCTAGAATTTCGCGTTCCTCGACAAGCCGCATCGCTGGCCGTTTCCGGTTCAGTTCTCTTGGTGACGTCTCCAACATGGGCCGCTGGCTCGAACATGCCGTGGGAGCAGCCACTCAATCAGATTCTGCAGTCGGTTGAGGGGCCGGTCGCCAAGATCATCGCCGTCATCATCATCGTAGTGACCGGGCTCACGCTCGCGTTCGGGGATTCGTCAGGCGGTTTCCGCAGGCTGATCCAGATCGTGTTCGGTTTGTCGATCGCGTTTGCCGCCTCGAGTTTCTTCCTGTCGTTCTTCTCCTTCGGTGGCGGCGTGGTGATCTGATGGATGAGCCGGTCACAGGTTTTGTCGTGCCCGTTCACCGCGCACTCACTGAGCCGATTCTGATGGGCGGCGCGCCGCGGTCGGTAGCGATTGTCAACGGCACGCTTGCGGCGGCCCTTGGACTTGGATTGCGGCTGTGGATCGCGGGTCTCGTCCTCTGGTTCATCGGCCACATGGCCGCCGTCTGGGCCGCCAAGCGCGATCCCGCCTTTGTCGATGTGGTGCGCCGGCATCTGCGTATTCCCGGTCATCTCAACACCTGAGCTCTCGGTCATGATGAATCTCGCCGAATATCGCCATTCCAACGCTCGTCTCGCCGACTTCCTGCCTTGGGCAGCCCTGGTCGACGAGGGAATCATCCTGAACAAGGACGGCTCGTTCCAACGGACGTCGAAGTTCCGGGGGCCTGACCTCGATAGTGCGGTGCCGGCTGAACTTGTCGCCGTCGCCGGCCGTTTGAACAACGCCCTGCGTCGTCTCGGATCAGGTTGGGCCGTATTTGTTGAGGCGCAGCGGCATTCTGCGGGTGTTTATCCGCCGAACACCTTTCCGGATGTCGCGTCTGCGCTGGTCGACGCCGAGCGCAAGGCGCAGTTCGAGGAGGCGGGCGCCCACTATGAGTCCAGCTATTTCCTGACCTTCCTCTACCTGCCTCCCGAGGAGGGGGCCGCCAGGACGGAGCGACTGCTCTACGAGGGCCGCGATCGTACCATTGGGGCCGACGCGCGCGAGGTGCTGCGCGGGTTCATCGATCAAACCGACCGCGTACTGCATCTCGTCGAAGGGTTCATGCCGGAATGTGCCTGGCTCGATGATCAGGACACGCTGACCTACCTGCATTCGACGATCTCAACGAAGCGTCATCGGGTGCACGTTCCCGAGATCCCGATGTACATCGATGCGCTGTTGGCCGACCAGCCGCTGACCGGCGGGCTGGAGCCGATGTTGGGTTCAGCCAATCTTCGGGTTCTGACGATTGTCGGCTTCCCGGGCACGACGACCCCTGGAATCCTGGATGACCTGAATCGCCTGGCATTTCCCTATCGCTGGTCAACCCGCGCGATCATGCTCGACAAAACCGATGCCACCAAGCTGCTGACCAAAATCCGCCGCCAGTGGTTCGCGAAGAGAAAATCCATCGGCGCCATTCTCAAGGAGGTCATGACCAACGAGGTGTCGACGCTGCTCGATACCGACGCCCATAACAAGGCGATCGACGCCGACGCGGCGCTGCAGGAACTGGGATCGGATCAGATCGGAGAAGCCTTTGTCACGGCGACTGTCACCGTGTGGGACAGCGATCCCCATGCTGCCGATGAAAAGCTCCGTCTGGTCGAGAAGGTCATTCAGGGCCGCGATTTCACCTGCATGATCGAGACGGTGAACGCCGTCGAAGCCTGGCTCGGCAGTCTGCCCGGGCACGTCTACGCCAACGTGCGGCAGCCGCCAATTTCGACCCTCAATCTCGCCCACATGATTCCCATGTCGGCCGTCTGGGCGGGCGAGGCGAGGGATCTGCACTTCAAGGGTCCGCCACTCCTGTTTGGCAGGACCGAGGGATCGACTCCATTCCGGTTCTCCCTCCACGTTGGCGACGTCGGCCACACCCTCGTGGTAGGACCGACCGGCGCTGGCAAATCCGTGTTGCTGGCGCTGATGGCGTTGCAATTCAGGCGTTACCCGAATTCTCAAGTCTTTGCGTTCGATTTCGGCGGTTCGATCCGGGCGGCCGCACTGGCCATGGATGGCGACTGGCACGATTTGGGCGGTGCCTTGTCCGACGGGGGCGAAAACCCCGTTGCCCTGCAGCCGCTGGCCTGGATTGATGATCCTTCCGAGCGCGGATGGGCCACGGAATGGATCGGCGCGATCCTGGCGCGGGAAAAGATCGAGATCACCCCGGAGGTGAAGGATCATCTGTGGTCGGCGCTAACGTCTCTCGCCTCGGCGCCGATGCAGGAACGTACCCTCACGGGCCTGTCTGTCCTGCTGCAATCGAACTCCCTGAAACGTGCCCTGCAACCCTTTTGCCTGGGTGGTCCGTCCGGACGCCTGCTTGATGCCGAATTCGAGCGCCTTGGCGAGGCCTCGGTCCAGGCGTTCGAGACCGAAGGGTTGATCGGAACGAGCGCCGCCCCGGCCGTGCTGGCGTACCTCTTCCATCGTATCGGGGATCGTCTCGATGGCCGGCCGACACTCCTTATTGTCGATGAGGGGTGGCTTGCCCTCGACGATGAGGATTTTGCCGGACAGCTCCGGGAATGGCTGAAGACGCTTCGTAAGAAGAACGCGTCCGTCATCTTCGCCACCCAGTCGCTCTCGGACATCGATGGTTCCGCGATCGCACCGGCTATCATCGAAAGCTGTCCAACGCGATTGCTGCTGCCGAACGAACGGGCGATCGAACCGCAGATCACTGCCATCTACCGCCGTTTCGGCCTCAATGACCGCCAGATCGAGCTTCTGAGCCGGGCAACGCCAAAGCGCGACTACTATTGCCAGTCTCGTCGCGGCAACCGGATGTTCGAACTTGGCCTTGGTGAGGTTGCGCTCGCATTCACCGCAGCCTCTTCCAAGACAGACCAGGCCGCCATCACACAACTCATCGCCGAACTTGGACCCGATGGCTTCGTGCCCGCCTGGCTCCACCACCGTGGCGTCGCCTGGGCGACAGACCTGATCCCCAATCTCGTCAATCTGGAGAAATCGCTATGAGACCTCTTGGCCTACTGGCGACCACGGCCGCATTCGCGCTGGTGCTTGGCGTTACAGTGCCCGCACGGGCGTTGATCGTCTTTGATCCGAACAACTACGTCCAGAATGTCCTAACGGCCGCGCGGGAACTCCAGCAGATCAATAATCAGATCACCTCGTTGCAGAACGAGGCGCAGATGCTGATCAATCAGGCAAAGAATTTGGCGAACCTGCCGTATTCGTCGCTGCAGCAACTGCAATCATCGATCCAGCGCACCCAGCAATTACTGGCCCAGGCCCAGCGCATTGCCTACGACGTGCAGCAGATCGATCATGCCTTCTCGACAAGCTACGCGCCAGCGACCAGCAGCCAGTCGAACCAGTTGCTGATCTCCAACGCTCAATCGCGATGGCAGAATTCCTATGCCGCGACGCAAGACGCGCTTCGTGTCCAGGCCGGCATCATTGGCAACCTCGACACCAATCGCATCCAGATGTCTGCCCTCGTAACCTCGAGCCAAAGTGCCACTGGCGCCTTGCAGGCAACTCAGGCCGGCAACCAGATCCTCGCGCTTCAAGCCCAACAACTTGCCGATCTCACAGCGGCCGCGGCGGCGCAGGGCAGGGCGCAGAGCCTCGAAGCGGCTCAGCGCGCCTCGGCTCAGGATCAGGGGCGAGAGCAACTCAGGCGTTTCCTGACACCTGGACAGGGCTATCAATCCTCCAATGTGCAGATGTTCCACTGATGACCGACGTAAGGGCATTCAAGGCGCTGTCGCTGCTTACTACAATCGGCCTAGTGGCCGTCGCGGCCTGCACGATTCAGCTGCGTGGCCGAGACGAATCTGGGTCGGCGCCGAAGGCGGAGCAGAGGAACGATGCAGCCAACGCCGACCTCGTACACTGCCGCGGCGTCACTCCGGAGGAGACGGCGGGTTATCGTCACTGCCAGCAGATTTGGGCTGAAAACCGCCGTCGCTTCTTTGGCAAGAAAGGTGGTGCCGCTGCTCCTGGCCACGGCGATTCCGCCGCCGGCGTGGCGCTCGCTCCAAAGGATCAAAGTCGGATCCCGCAGGAATCTCCGAACCTGGCGACACCTGAGGCGAGCAAGCCATGACTGGTACGGGGATCATTGACCACTTCCTTGAAACGTTCACCCGTTACATCGATAACGGCTTCGGCCTGCTCGGTAGCGACGTTGGATATCTGGCAACGATCCTTGCCGCGATCGACATCACGCTCGCCGCGTTGTTCTGGAGTTGGGGAACGGATGAGGACATCATCGCGCGCCTCGTCAAGAAGACGCTCTTCGTGGGCGTCTTCGCTTACCTCATCGGTAACTGGAATGGCCTGGCGCGCATCGTCTTCGAAAGCTTTGCCGGTCTCGGGCTGAAAGCATCCGGCACAAGCCTGTCCGCATCCGACTTCCTTAGACCGGGAAAGATCGCCCAAGTCGGCCTCGATGCCGGCCGACCGCTACTCGATTCGATCTCGAACCTGATGGGCTACATCAGCTTCTTCGAAAACTTCGTACAGATCGTTGTTCTCCTGTTCGCATGGGTCGTGGTGCTACTCGCCTTCTTCATTTTGGCGATCCAGCTCTTTGTCACCCTGATCGAGTTCAAGCTCACAACGCTGGCCGGCTTCGTGCTCATTCCCTTTGGGTTGTTTGGCAAGACAGCCTTTGCGGCGGAGCGGGTGTTGGGCAACGTCATATCCTCCGGAATCAAGGTCCTGGTCCTGGCCGTCATCGTCGGCATCGGCTCGACCCTGTTCTCGCAATTCACCACTGGATTCGGCGGCGCACAGCCGACCATTGAAGACGCGATGACGCTGGTGCTCGCGGCGCTCTCCTTACTGGGTCTCGGTATCTTCGGTCCGGGTATTGCGAACGGCCTTGTGTCAGGCGGACCGCAGCTCGGCGCTGGCGCTGCGATTGGAACAGGCCTTGCTGCCGGCGGCATTGCAGCGGCAGGCGCAGGTCTTGCTGCCGGCGGTGCTGGTCTCGCTGGCGGCGCGATTGCAGGCGCGGCGCGCGGTGGCGGCGCTGTCGTGAGCGGAGCATCAGCCGCCTATCGAAGCGGCAGCCTTGCTGGCGCCGCGGACGCTGGCGCCTCGGCCGTCATGAGTCCTTTGCGTCGAGCAGCAGCTGCCTTCGGAGGTGGGCAAGCGGGCGAGCAGGCTGCGAGCACCTCGGCCGAAGGGCAGCCCGATTGGGCGCGCCGCATGAAGCGTGCCCAGACCATTCGGCACGGCGCGTCGGCAGCCGGCCACGCGGTCCGCTCAGGGGATCATGGCGGCAGCGGTTCCTCCGTCGATTTGTCCGAAGGGGAGCGCTGACACGCGGCCACTGCACTTTCGCCACCCGCCACGCGGCGGCACCTCAAACCCGGACACCACACGGCTCAAAACCGATCACTTGATCTCAGGGGCAATCATCAATGTTCAAACGACCATCAGTTCACTACGGGCGCATGCCAGAACCGATCACGCCTTATCAAAAGGCAGCCCAAGTTTGGGACGAACGCATTGGATCTGCCCGCGTGCAAGCCAAAAACTGGCGGCTGATGGCGTTCGGTTGCCTCATGCTGTCAGCCAGTCTCGCTGGTGGGTTGGTCTGGCAATCGAGCCAGGGATCGATCACGCCCTGGGTGGTCGAAGTCGATCATCTCGGCCAAGCCCAAAGGGTTGCGCCGGCGAAGATCGACTATCAGCCCACTGATGCGCAGATCGCCTACCATCTGGCGCGCTTTATCGAAGATGTCAGAGGCTTACCCGCGGACGGCATTGTTCTGCGCCAGAATTGGCTCCGAGCCTATGATTTTACGACCGATCGCGGCGCCGCCGCGCTCAACGATTATGCGCGCAACAACGACCCCTTTGCCAAGTTGGGCAAGGCCCAGATCTCCATCGACGTCTCGAGCGTCATTCGCGCATCGTCGGAAAGCTTTCGGGTCGCGTGGACCCAACGCACCTACGACAACGGCTCGCTGAGCTCGACCGAGCGTTGGACTGCAATTCTCACGATCGTGATCGAGACGCCGCGCGATGCCGAACGGCTGCGCAAGAATCCTCTTGGCGTCTACGTCCGCGCCATCAGCTGGTCAAAGGAGTTGAGTCAGTGACCAAGACGCCGTCTGATGTTCGTTCGAAACGTTTCCTCCTGCACAGCCGGCGCAATTCGACTTGGCCCGAGTTCGTGAGCTCGAAGCGTGCATTTCTGTCCGCTCTTCTGCTTTGTTCGTCTGCGCTCGGTGGCTGCGCGACCTACATTCCGCCGGAGATCAGCTATGACGCGGAAGTTCCTCCATTGCCGGCCGCCCCTGTGGCTCTCGACGACAGACCGCGACCACTTCACGTTCCGCCGCCCTGGAAGCCGGCTCTCGGCGGCAAGTCGGGAGGAAAGGAAGAGGCTGAGCCGGTGAGCCGGGTAGAGACAGCAAACAGCGCGGCGCGCGTCGAACCGCGCAGGCGGGGGTATTTCAACGCAGCGCAAATCTACGCTTACAGTCCCGGGGCGCTCTATCAGATTTACGCGGCACCGGGGCAGATCACGGATATAGCGCTCGAGGAGGGAGAGCAGTTGACGGGATCAGGGCCCATCGCGGCCGGCGATACCGTCCGCTGGGTCGTAGGCGATACCGAGAGCGGGAGTGGCGACACACGGCGCGTCCATATCCTGGTCAAGCCGACCCGAGCCTCGATCGAGACCAACCTGGTGGTCAATACTGACCGGCGCACCTACCTGATCGAGCTCCGCTCCCGCGAGCGGCCGTATATGCCATCCGTTGCCTGGTACTATCCGGAAGCAGCGCGCGAACGATCCCGTTCAGTCGTTCTGAAACCCGTTCTGCCGGACCCGGCGCAACGTATCTCCCGGTACGCCATCGAAGGAGACAATCCTCCTTGGAGACCGCTCGCCGCATATGACGACGGCCGCAAGGTCTATGTCGAATTCCCGCAGGGGATCGTGCAGGGCGAGATGCCTCCGCTCTTTGTGATTGGCCCGGACGGCAAGACCGAACTCGTCAACTACCGCGCCTCCGGCAACGTGTTGATCGTCGATCGGCTGTTTGCAGCCGCCGAGCTCCGGCTTGGCGGTGAACACCAGCAGAAGGTCAGGATCGTCAGGACCGACGGGAGGCCGTCATCATGAACACCCGGAATGGAAACGATCACGAGCAAGCAGTTCCGCCGACTATACAAGGGGAGCAGTCCGAAAACTTCCGCTTGAGAGCAGAGCATCCGCGCGTGACACGGTTGTCGCGGAAGGTCTTGGCCGGCGGAAGCGCGGTTGCCCTGCTTGTTATCTGCGGAGCGGTGCTGTGGTCACTGCAGAACAATCGCTCCCGCAATCAGGCGGCCGATGAGCTTTATAGTACCGACCATCACAATGTTGCCGACGGCATTACGACGCTGCCGAAGGACTACACTGGCTTTCCGCGCCAACCAATCCCGCAGCTTGGTCCGCCGCTCCCTGGGGACCTCGGTCGACCAATCCTTGCTGCTCAGGGCCAGTCGCAGACGATCGGCGCTGATCCGGAGCAGCAGCGCCGGGATCAAGAGACCGAAGCAGCCCGTACCAGCCATTTGTTCGCTTCGACCAATGGGCGAGAGGTGCGTCCGCCTGACGCTGCGGCTCTGGGGAGCGACCGCGGCGTGCCAACAAGCCCACTGAGCACTAGCGACGACGGATTTGCGCAGAACAGTCAGGACAGGAAGCTTGCCTTCGTGAACGCATCTGTGAATCGCCGCACGGCAAGTCCTGAGCGCATCACCCGGCCGGCTTCACCGTATCTCGTGCGGGCCGGCACCATCATTCCAGGCGCCCTGATCACCGGGATCCGATCGGACCTTCCGGGCCAGATCACAGCGCAGGTGACCGAGAATGTCTACGATACTCCCACAGGACGGTTTTTGCTCGTACCTCAGGGAGCCCGGCTGATCGGAATCTACGACAGCCAGGTCACCTTCGGCCAGTCACGTGTGTTGCTTGTCTGGACACGGCTGATCATGCCCAACGGTCGCTCGATCGTACTTGAGCGACAGCCAGGCGCGGACACCGCAGGATATGCTGGTCTCGAAGACCAGGTCGACAATCATTGGGGTGAGCTATTCAAGGCTGCGGCGCTATCGACGTTTCTGGCAGTCGGCACGGAGTTGGGGGAGGGCTCGGACACCAATAGCAATAACAGCGCAATCATTCAGGCTTTGCGTCATGGTGCCGCCGATTCGCTGAACCAGACCGGCCAGCAGGTCGTTCGGCGTAGCCTCAATATTCAACCTACGCTGACGGTTCGACCGGGGTTCCCGGTCCGCGTCATCGTCAATCGCGATCTCGTACTCCAGCCCTACAGGGGATAGATGCCGGATGCCCAAGCTCAGGATAGCAGCAGTTCCCGACGACAAGCCGGTGAAGGTCACGGCCGAGCTACCCGCAGCGTTGCATCGGGACCTTCTTGCATATGCAGAGGCGCTCGCCCGCCAGAGCGGTCATTCAGTCGATCCCGTGAAACTCATTGCGCCCATGCTGGCGCGGTTTATGGCCACCGATCGGGCATTTGCCAGGCTGCGGCGTGCTCAATCAACGGTGCGAGAAGGAGAGGGGTAACGTTCTGTGAGCAGTTCGATAAAGCGCTTCAGGACCGGGTTTTCGTTGTCAGCCAGCCATTGTACATGGAATCCTATGCGGCTCGGTCCCGTACCGTCCTGCAGCTCGCGATAGACAATTCCGGCGAATGTTGCCCCGACGTCGGATTCCATAACAAGGCTTACTCCAAGGCCCATGCCGATGAGGCTCTTTACGATACCTCGGCTGACATCGTGCCGTTCGACTTTAGGACGATCCTCTGGTGCCATAAGCTTTGAGATCAGAAGGTCTTCTATGTCGTCTCCCGGATCATGTTGACTCAGAAGCAGCGTTTCGTTGCGAAGATCGGTCCAGTGGACGACGTTCTGCGTGGCCAGAGGATGATCCTTCGGTAGCAGGATCAGGATACGCTCGCTCCAGACTGGCAGACTTTTCTGATCCGGCGGTGTCCTCCCTCCAGGCACAACAGCTACGTCGATCGTGCCGCTTCGAAGGGCATTCATCAAACGAATGCATGACCGCTCGACGGTTGCGAGTTCAACCAGCGGAGCTCGTCTTCTGAATTCGATCAGGCTCGCTCGCAGGTTGCCGGCGGAAATTGAGGTGCAGAAGCCAACCGACAGGCGGCCGGCGTCACCGCGGCCGCTGGACTTTCCCGTGGTGACGAGGGTGTCTACCTGCTCGAGGATCATTCGCGACATGCGCAGGATGCTGCGGCCTGCGGGAGTGGGCACGACGCCGCCTGTAGAACGCTCAAACAGGGTTGCTCCGACAAGGTGCTCAAACTGGCTGATTGAGCGACTCAGGACCGAATGCCGGATTTCGAGGAATTCAGCCGCCTGACGAAAGCTTCCGCAATCGCCTGCAGCGACCGCGGACCGCAGATGGTGCAGGCCAATATTGGTCGATCGAACAGCGCGAGGCATCGAAAATTGACCGGTTTACGTAATAAGTGTGCGTTCTACGCAGCTCTCAGCGCCGGCTCCCAAAGCACAGGCGAGTGGATCTTTCCAGCATCCCGGACGCGCATCAGACAGTCCGTGGAAACTTCAAGATAGCCGGCAAGCGCTTCCGTATTCCCCAGTCTCCTCGGTTGACCTGTCCGACGAAGGGGCCATCCCGCGCGGCGTAGAATCCGTTCGACCCGGGTGTCCGTAACGGTGATAATCTCTGCGAGCCGTCGCGAGAGACCAAATTCGATCATCCCTGCGAAGAGCTCGTAGGTTGCACCGGTCAGTCCGTGAACCGTACTGCGGGCGTCAGCGTCCATATCGAGCGCAAATCGGCTGCTTTCCCAGATCGACGGGCTTGCCTCAAAGGAATGTCCGTCGAGCAGCACCGGGAAAGTATCGCGCAACATCGTCGGCCCGGTCGAAGGAAGCATTCGGACGCACCCCTGAATACGGTAATCGCTTGCCCGCTGGATGAGATACACGGGATGGAGTGCATCGTACTCATCGATCTCCATTTCTCCGCTCGTCTGGACATCCCACTGGAGCCGTTCCCTGAACACACGGTAGCGAAGGCGGTACATTTCGGAGAGTTCTTTTGCGAACGCTCCATAGAAATCCGGTGTGATTATCTGCATCATAATAGGTCTCCAATGCGACTGGCACTGGAGCATTGAAGCGAAGAATTGCAGATCTGCAGCCTCCGTAGGCAGGGAGGTGCCTGGCCGACATTGAAGCGCTATCCCGTTTGATTTGCCTTCGCCAAGCGAGCGACAGCCTGGATGGTGGACTTGACCCCAAGCTTTGCCTTCGCATTGTCGAGGTGGAATGCCACCGTATACCGGGATATCCCCATGATCCGGCCCGTCTCCCAAGCAGACTTGCCCTCCGCCGCCCACTTCAGGCATTCGATTTCCCGACGCGACAGTGCAACACCATCGATGCTGGTATCCGGCAGCAGCTTCCGCCGCGCATGAGCGTGGAAGTACATCGCCATCAACTGCAGCGCCCAGCCCTGACTCGCGATGGCACGCTCGAAGCAGGGGCGTCGTTCGTCGGCGGCAAATGTAACAGCTGCCAAGACTCCCTCACTGTCATGGATTGGCACCGTAAAGCCGCAGCGGATGCCGTACCTGGCCGCTTCCTCGAATATCTCTCTTTGCCCATCCGAGTTCGTCGCTGGTCCCAGACCTTGCCCCCATTGAAAGGGTTCCGGACAGCGAAATGCCTGCGCCAGGACGGGATCAATTTGATCATAATTTCGGCGCAGGTAATGGGAGGTCCAGGTTGGCGGGTAGCTGGAGATCAGGAGCGGCCCTGCGCCTGTTGCGCGCGGCGGCGCAAGATAGGCGAAGGAGCAGAGATTGAGAGCTGATGCCGCCTGGGACATGGCCTGTCGCAGGTCTTCAGGACTCTTGCTCTCAACCAGCCGGTCGACGAAAGCCTGAAAAATGCGGCGCATTCTGGCTTCCCAAACTGCAAGACTATTGAAAATCGGAAAGAACATCGCGAGAGCCGATGAGCTCGGCTTCGGCTCTCGCTCGTGCTGCTGAGGGTGGTCAGTTCATTATGGGCAGGACGAATTCAGCGCCATCCTTGACTCCGGAAGGCCACCGCGAGGTGACAGTCTTCGTCTTTGTGTAGAAGCGGATCGAGTCCGGTCCGTGCTGGTTCAGGTCTCCAAAGCCGGATCGCTTCCAGCCTCCAAACGTATAGTAGGCAATGGGAACAGGGATCGGAATGTTTATCCCGACCATTCCCGCGTTCACCCTGGCTGCAAAATCACGCGCGGCATCGCCATCGCGAGTGAAGATAGCAACGCCATTGCCGTATTCGTGCTCAGAGGGGAGTCGGAGAGCTTCCCCGTAGTCCCGAGCGCGCACCACGCAGAGGACCGGTCCGAAGATCTCTTCCCTGTAGATCCTCATTTCGGGGCTGACGTGGTCAAAAAGGCAGCCGCCAATATAGAAGCCGTTCTCGTATCCCTGCAGCCTGAACTGCCGCCCATCGACAACCAGTTTTGCTCCTTCCTCGATTCCGACACCCACATAGTTCCGGACGCGCTCCAGTGCCTCGCGGGTTACAAGAGGACCAAAGTCCGCACCTGGATCTGTCGAGGGACCGATCTTGAGCTGCTCTACGCGAGGCGCCAGTTTTTCGATCAGCCTGTCCGCGGTAGTCTCCCCCACAGGAACGGCCACCGAGATGGCCATGCAGCGTTCGCCGGCGGAGCCGTATGCCGCGCCAATGAGCGCATCGACCGCCTGGTCTAGGTCGGCATCAGGCATGATAATCGCGTGGTTCTTGGCGCCTCCGAAACATTGTACACGCTTTCCTCCTGCTGCAGCCCGTTCGTAGATATATTGGGCGATTGCAGAAGACCCGACAAAACCGACCGCGCTGATGTCGGGGTCATCAAGAATAGCATCCACAGCCTCCTTGTCGCCGTTCACCACGTTCAGGATGCCTGCTAGCGCTCCGGCCTCGATCATGAGCTCTGCCAGTCTTATCGGTACGCCCGGATTACGTTCCGAGGGTTTCAGTATGAAGGCGTTGCCGCAGGCAATGGCGGGCGCAAATTTCCACATGGGAATCATCGCCGGAAAATTGAAAGGTGTGATGCCTGCGACCACCCCAAGAGGCTGGCGCATCGAATAGGTGTCAATGTTTGTCCCGGCACCCTCGGTATACTCGCCCTTCATCAGATGCGGAATGCCGATTGCGAACTCGACCACCTCGAGGCCGCGTTGGATATCACCCTTCGCGTCAGGAATGGTCTTGCCGTGCTCACGCGCGAGCAGCTCCGCGAGGCTGTCGTGGTCGCGCTGCAGAAGTTGAAGGAATCTCATTAGTACGCGAGCGCGCCGCTGCGGGTTCATTGCAGCCCAGCGCGGCTGGGCTGCTTTCGCGTTCAGTACGGCCTCCCGAACCTCCTCCTTTGATGCAAGCGCTACCTGCGCTCTCACATCCCCGGTCATGGGTTCAAAGACCTCTGTAGACCGGCTCGAACGGCCCCTGATCTCCTTGCCTCCGACAAAGTGTCCAATCGTTTTCATTGAGTATGGCTCCTTGGGTTTTGGATCGACCGGCGCGCTGTGCGGCCGGGTTTCGGGTGTGTAGTGGCAGATGAGTGGGGCTATGCCGGCATAAGGCCCGACCATGCTTCAGCCCGCGGCGCCGGAGCAGGACCAAGCAACTCCTCGATTGCGAGTGATACCGCCAGCACCAGTGCGTCCGCGTACTGCGGCCCAATGACCTGCAATCCGACCGGCAGGCCGTCGCTTGTCATGCCGCAGTTGATGCTGGCCGCCGGAAGACCGAGCTGGTTGCACCAGGACGTGAAATGCGGAATCAGGGGTCGGGAGCCATCGATACTGTCGAGGCGGGGCGCGGTGGTCGGGAAAACAGGGCAGACGATCAGGTCATAGGCCGTGAAAAACTCCCTGATGCTTCGTCCGGTCTCGCCCCGCGCCACGAGCGCATCCAGCAGGCCCAGCGCCGGCAGACTGTCGCCCATGCCGGCCAGTGATTGAAGCGAGGCGTCCAGCAAACCCCTTCGCGAGCCGAGATTCCGGGCAAGCAGGGCCGAGAACGCGGTCCACAACACGCCGTGTACTTCTGAGCACCGGGACAGATCCGGTGGATCGGCTTCCGCAACCGACGCTCCAGCTTTCGCAAGGGCCGAAGCGGCGTTCCTGATGCACGATTCAACGCCGGCGTCGATTTTTGCTTCGGGAAACCCGAGTGTCGGGCTGAGTGCAATCCTGAGCGTATCGAGCCTTGGCGGACGCAGCGCAGCGAACTCCGCGCTCTCGGGGGGCAGTGCATACCAGTCGCGAGGATCTGGCCGGGCAATGATGTCCATCATTGTCGCAGCGTCGGCGACGCTGCGGGTCATTGGACCGACATGGCTCAGGATAGCAAATGGCCCCCTGGGGTAGTGGGGGACGCGGCCAAATGTTGGCTTGAAACCAAATATCCCCGTGAAGGCAGCTGGTATCCGGATCGATCCGCCCCCGTCGGTGCCGAGTGCAACGGGGCCTATCCCCGCGGCAACAGCCGCAGCCGCTCCTCCACTTGAACCTCCCGGCGTGTGTTCCGGATTGTACGGATTGCGCGTCACGCCGGTCAGCGGACTGTCAGTAACGATCTTGTGGGCGAAATCGGGAAGACATGTCTTGCCGAAGAGAAGCAGACCGGCGTCGCGAAGCCGCGCAACAGCCGGGCTGTCATCGATGCACGCCTCTGCAGGAAGGGGTGCGCGGGAGCCAAACGCGGTCGGCAACCCGCGCACGTTGATGTTGTCTTTTATGGAGACCGGAACGCCGTCGAACGGACTTTTCGGCTCACCCCGTGACCAACGCTCTTCGGATTCGCCCGCCTGGCGGGAAGCATTCTCCAGATCAATACAACAGAACGGATTTAAAATGCGCTGGGAATGATCGGCGAGGCGCAGGATCTCCGTCAGTACCTCACGCGGAGAGGTGCGACGCGCACGGTAGAGCGCCGATAGTTCCTGCGCGGTGCACTCCGTCAGAGTTGTAGGCATGTGATTTTGGTCTCCAGCTGTGTGTCTGGTTGCGAACGGCGAGAGATTTATTATGATAAATATCACGAATTGCAATTGGTGACGCTTGACGACGTCATAATTATGATAATAAATATCACCAATACGACGCGACCCGAGATCGCGCGTGCCTGGGGAAAGAAAAGGGAGAGGGCTTTCAAATGGGGGACAGGATGTCGAGGG
The DNA here is from genome assembly GCF_029910015.1 of Bradyrhizobium sp. ISRA436. Taxonomy (NCBI): domain Bacteria; kingdom Pseudomonadati; phylum Pseudomonadota; class Alphaproteobacteria; order Hyphomicrobiales; family Nitrobacteraceae; genus Bradyrhizobium; species Bradyrhizobium sp. ISRA436. Next base: position 5,176,492 of record NZ_CP094519.1, on the reverse strand, counting down.
CGGTTTGGCTGGGGGTGACTGCGCTGGCGCTGGCGGGACTGGCCGGCATTCGCGATTCGCGCGCGCTTGAAAATGAGCCGGAATACAGGACGGGCGTCACAGAAGGCTTGCCGGTTGGGGCCGCCCTGCCACCGGGCTGGTATTTCGGCGCCACGTCGACCTACTACACGGGGAAGAAGCAGAACGGCGACGGCAATGACAACCCGCTCGGCGTCTCGATCAACAAGGCCGTAACAACCCTGCGGGGGGCTTGGGTCCCCGGGGTGGAGCTTCTTGGCGGTGTGTACTCGTTTTACATCGTTCAGCCCTTGGCGACAGTGTCGGTGAACGTCAACGGCGGGACTGCCGTGATCCCCGTTCCCCCACCGATTGGTCCCATTCAGGTGCCGATCCCCGGGAGCAAGAATTACGGCTCGGGTCTGGGTGACACCGGCGTATTCCCCGTCAATATCTCATGGGCTCCCGCGGAGCACTGGCACGTAACAGGCTCACTCGGGTTCTATGCACCGACCGGCGCATACACGCCGACCAGCGAAAATATAAACGCCGTCAATATCGGAAACGGATACTGGACGTTTGAGCCATCTGTTGCTGTGACCTATCTGACGCCCGAGGGTCACCTCAGCGCGAATTTCGTGTACGACAAAGCCTTCGAAAACAATCATCTGAGCACGATCCAGGTAACCGGTGGCGGGACACTGACCGGTCACTATCAGTCCGGTGATATGCTCATGGTCGATTTCAGCGCCGTGAAGTTCATCGACAAATGGAGTGTTGGAGCTTCCGGCTACTACGCGGTCCAGCTAACGGATGACACTCTGGACGGAATGGCGGTGCCTGCCATGTCCATTCCGGGACTCGGGAACACGCGCGGTCAGGGCAACCGATACGAAAAGCTGAGTCTCGGCCCTTACGTTGGATATGACTTCGGCGCTCTCAAGCTGTCTGCCTACTACAACCACGACTTCTATGCCTACAACGCGTTGAAGGCGGAAAGCTTCTGGCTGCGCGCAAGCTTCAGGTTGCCCTGAAGGATGGACCGAACGAACGCCAAGCCTGACTCCATGATGCAAATATGCTGATATCCCGCATTGCTCTTACGACTCAGAAGGTGTGACAGGAATGCGGGACCAGAACATGGAAACAATGCTCGACCTCAAGGCTCCCAAGCGCGGTGATCTCGTTGCGGAGCAGGTCAAGCGCTGGATCACGGAACGGAATCTCGGTCCTGGCGACAAGCTGCCAAAGGAAAACGAGCTTCAGCAGATGTTTTCGGTGAGCAGAGGTACCACGCGGGAGGCGCTGAAATCGCTCGAGGTGCAGGGCCTGATCAGGTTGAGCACCGGGCCGAACGGAGGAGCCACAATTGCGGAGGTGCCGCTCGGCCGAACGTTGCAGTTCGTTCAGAACTACCTGTTCTTCCAGGACCTGAGCGTTGAGGACGTCTATGCAGCGCGCCGGATCGTTGAACCGGAAATCGCGGCAGGAGCGGTGGAAAATCTGACCGATGCGGATCTGGAGGCTCTCGAGAGGAGCATTGCTGTCTGCGCACCGGTATCGACTTCCCAGGCGCATGCGCTGGAGCAGCGCCAGGAGGATCTGCATTTCCACGACATTCTGGCACGTGCGAACCGCAACGCCTTTCTTCGCCTGATCGGGGAAATGATCAACCAGATGCTACGTCAGCTCGTTGTTCTGGGTGGCAATGCGGCGCACGAACAGTATCAGCGCTTCGGACGTGAGAATGTCAAGGCACACCGCGCAATTCTGGATGCAATTCGATCCGGGGACATCGACTCGGTCAGAAAGCTGATGGTGCGCCACATCATCGATGCCGAAAGGCATGTGAAAAAATTGCAGGGCGTCATTCGGGGACGTCTGGTTCTCGATTCCGACGTCGATTTCCAGCTGCGCTCGCGCAGCGAACCGTTGAAAAGAACGCGCGGCAGCGCCAGCGATGCGGCGCACCAGGGAAAGACAAAAATAGTCAAACGAACACGAAGGGAGAAAACATGAGTCTTCGAGGAGAGATTCTCCTGGGTGCTGCCGCGATGCTACTTTGCGCCACGGCGGTCTCGGCTGAAACATTGAAGCTGGAGGGAAGCTGGAAGAGCAGTCTGGGTCCCTGGAAGGGAGCCTCCCGGATGACAATTACGGAGCTTTCCGGAACACGGCTCGCTGGCACGAGCCAGGCGAGTGACGGTCTTTGCGTCGGCGAACATCCGGTCGAGGGGCAGCTCAGGAATGGCCGATGGAAGCTCGTCACCAGACCTGGCGGAATGTGCAAGGAAATGCGCATTGAGCTGGTTCGCCAGGGAGATACGTGGTCCGGCACATACGAGCTCGTCGGACCGGCGCCTGACAAGGGAACGAATACCCTGAAGGTGGTCAAGTAGGCGCCGCGCGAAAGCAGGCGTTTCAACCGAGGCATCATTGCGGGCGTTGTAGACCGCCGCGGCTATCCGCGGGGACGGCGAACTGCTGCCTGCTGTTCTCAAGCGATCAATCGGGAACGTTCCAATGTCACTGATCGGCAGTTTTATTCCGGTGCTGATGAATGCACTTACCTACGTTTGCATTCTGGCGCTCGTGGGTCTGGGCCTGGCCATCATTTTCGGAATGATGGACATCATGAACATGGCGCATGGCGAGTTCATCACCATCGGCGCCTACACGCTTTCCTTTATCCAGTCGCTTGGCGGTCCCGAGCGGGTTGCATCAACATACTGGCTGGGGCTCATTCTCGCTCCGGTGATCGGCGCGGTTGCGGGGGCCATTCTCGAGGCAACGATCATTCGTCCCCTTTATCACCGGACATTTGATGCATTGCTTGCGACGTTTGCCGTCAGCCTGATCGTTCAGCAGGGCATTGAACTCCTTTTCGGAGCACAGCCCCAGATCGTTTCCGCTCCTGTCAATGGAGCGGTGTCGATCCTCGGCACTGAGTACCCTGTCTATCGCGTGCTGGTCATCGTACTTGCGACAGCCACGGTCGCTCTGTTCCTGCTCGTGTTTACCCGAACGCGGTTCGGTACGGATCTTCGTGCAGTCATCCAGAATCCGGAAATGGCGGAAGCTGTCGGAATTGATACACGGCGGCTGAACAGGGCGGCGTTCGCCGGCGGTGCGGCACTGGCGGCATTCGCCGGAGCTTTGATCGCTCCGCTCGCATCGGTCGAATCTCATCTCGGTTTGTTTTACCTCGGGAAGGCGTTTTTCATCATCGTGCTCGGCGGTATCGGATCCATCTTCGGCAGCCTGCTTGGCAGCGCGCTGGTTGGTACGAGCGAGACGCTTCTTGACTATGTGGTCGACCCCTCCCTTGCGTCGGCAGTGGTTCTCATTCTTGCGGTTCTCCTGATCAGAATACGGCCGCGGGGGCTAATTCCCGGCTTCAGCGCGGCGCACCAGCTGCTTGGAAGGGAATAGCCGTGCGAGATCTTCTCTTCCGGACCCGGCAATTGTTTGCCCAACCCGCGATCACGTCGAACGACAGGACGCTGCTCGGTCTTGTGGCAATCGGAGGGGCAATCATGGCGACGGCGCCCGCATGGGCATCCACGTACGGCCTTCTCGCGCTCCGGGATGCCGTCATATTCGCTGTCTTTGCGTTGAGTTATGATCTGCTGTGGGGAAAGGCGCGCACGCTGACGCTCGGACATGGGGCATTCTTCGGCTTGGGGGCATATGGCCTTGCCATTACAAATACTGCTTTTGGCATTGGCAGCGCCGGCGGAATCGTAGCCGGAATTCTGTTCGCCGCGGCGCTTGCTGCCGTCGTCGGCTATTTTCTGATCTTTGCAGGCGTCAGGCTCCACTTCCTCGCGATCATCACGATTGCAGTGCTGCTAATTGTTGGTCAGGTGATCAACAGCTGGTCTGCACTTACCGGAGGCGACGTCGGGATCCTTGGCATTCCGGGATTGCGCTTTTCGATTATGGGCGTCGACGCCGATCTGAGCGGTGAGACAGCGTCCTATTATTTTGCGCTTACCTTTCTTGTCGTTGCGCTGCTCTCTGTCTGGGCGCTTTGCCGGGGCAACTACGGAATGATCCTCAATGCAATCGGAATGAACGAGTTCCGAGCCCGGGCTCTGGGGTACAACACCTCGCTGTACATCCTGATCGTGTTCGTGGGATCGGCTGCTCTGGCCGGAATGAGTGGGGCAATATTTGCCGCGACAACGGGAGTTGTAGCGCCGGACCTGTTCTCGCCGCTGCTATCGACGCAGGTCATCCTGTGGGTCGCGATAGGTGGTCGGGGGACCCTGATCGGGCCTGTCTTTGCGACCATCGCCCTTTCGAGGCTTCAGCAGGAAATAAGCAGCTACAGCACAAGCCTCTGGCCCTTCATCGCCGGCGTCCTGTTCCTCGCCCTGGTCCTCGGCGCACCGGAAGGCCTTCCAGGGCTTGTGGCGCGGTTCAGACGGACGTCGCGAGCCAACAACGTCAAACTGGAAGTGCGGCATGAGTGAGAGGACAGCGATTCAGGCGCGCAACCTGACGAAGCGGTACGGCGGAATTGTTGCCGTTGATCGAGTCAATTTTGCGCTCTCCGCGAATGAGGTCGTGTGCATCATCGGTCCCAACGGTGCCGGAAAGAGTTCCCTTGTCGCAATGCTCTCAGGCGCCACGGTCCCTTCGGCCGGCGACATCATCGTGGATGGTCAAGCCATGGAGGGACGCTGCACAGAGAGATTCTGTCAGCTTGGCGTCGTCCGCAAGTTTCAGGGAACGAACACATTCCAGTGGCTGTCGGCGCGGGACAATCTTGCCGTTGCGCGGCTTGGTACGGCCCGCTGGCGCTCCGGGTCCGAAGAAAGCATCGAGAGCACACTCGATCTTGTGGGTCTTGGCTGTCAGGCGGACACCCTTGCGGGAGAGCTCTCGCATGGACAACGCCAGTGGCTCGAGCTGGGAATGACATTGATCTCACGCCCCACCGCTCTCCTGCTGGATGAGCCAACGGCCGGAATGACGGCGGACGAAACGCTGAGGATGGCCGAAATGGTTGGCACGATCAGGGGCCGCTGTGCGGTTGTCGTGATTGAACATGACATGGGCTTCGTACGCGATTTGCGGTGCCGCACCCTTGTCATGCACCAGGGCTCGATCATTCGTGAAGGAGCGTTTGACGACATCGCGAACGATAGAGAAATCCAGGACATCTACCTTGGTCGGGGAGGGCAACGTGCTCAGGGTTGATCTCCGCAGTGCGGGCTATGGCGCAGCAGGCGTGGTTCGCAACGTTCGCATCGAGCTCCATCAAGGAGGCGTTCTGGCGGTATTGGGGCGCAATGGCGTCGGCAAGACAACCCTGATGAGAGCCATTGTCGGTCTGCTGCCACAGATCACAGGAAGCGTCGAGCTTCTCGGCGAAGCAATCAGTAATCTTCGGACACACCAGATTGCCCGCCGTGGTGTCGGGTACATTCCCCAGGGAAGGTGGATCTTCCCGAAGCTGACGGTCCTCGAAAATCTGCAGGTCGGAACGCGCGCCGCGGGACCGACGAACTGCGACATTCCGGAGCAGGTATTTTCCTATTTTCCCATACTCAGGAAGCGGCTCTTGCAACATGGTGGGACGATGTCTGGCGGCGAGCAACAGATGCTTGCCATCGCCCGCGCGCTCTGTGGGCGCCCGAAGGTTCTGCTGATGGACGAACCTACAGACGGAGTGCAGCCAAACATAGTCCAGATGCTCGCCGAACTCATTCCTGTCATTGCCCGGGACAATGGCATGTCGATCCTTCTGGTCGAGCAAAACCTGGAAATGGCGCTCGCGGTCGCCGGGAAATGCCTGGTCATGGAGAAGGGGACAATCATGCATGAGAGCGACCCCAGGGATATGCAGGACCCGAAGCTTCTCAAGCGATTCCTGGCTGTTTGACCCGGCACCGATCCGCCTGCACATTCGGAGAACCAGAATGTTAAATCGTCGTACGCTCCTGAAAGCCACCGCATCGTTGTCAGCGGGCCTTTTTCCGGTGCCATCCGTCGTTCGCGCCGACGAGCCCTTAAAGATCGGGCTTCTCGCGCCCATGACAGGGGCTCTGGCATTCGTTGGCTATACCAACCAGAACTGCCTCGCTCTTGCGGTCGAAGAGATCAACTCTTCGGGCGGAATTCTGGGCCGAAGAGTTCAGGTCGTCACAGAGGATACTCAGGCCTCTTCCAAGGTCGCCGTAGACAAGGCGAGACGTCTGCTTGTCAACGATGGTGCTGTCGCCCTGATTGGCACGGTGCTGCCGCTGGAGCGTGAAGCGGCGTTGCAGGTGGCCGCCTCGCAGAAGAGGCTCGTCATTCATCCGAATTTCGATGAAGGGCGCTGTCACCCGAATCTGCTGACTACCGGGCTCAGCGATGTGCAGCGCGTGGAACCGATGATCTCATGGCTGGCGGCGCATGGGAGCAGGCGGGGGTTCGTGATGATCTCGGATTCCGGGACGGCGCGAAATTCGTTCGTGCCACTACTCAAGTCGGTCGTTGAGGCTCACAGCGGCACGCTTGTCGGGGTCAGGTATTTCCCGTTCGGTACACGTGATTTTGGACCGGCGCTTCAGCAGGTGAAGGACGCAGACGTCGACTTTGTCTGGCACAGCATCGGGGATGACCCGATCACGTTCGTGAAGCAGTACCACAGCTTTGGCATGAAACCCCAGCTGGTTACCGAAATCACCCATGAGTCGATTGCAAAGGTTACTGACGGAGCGTCCATCGGAAATCTGGGCGTATCTTCGTACTTCATGAGCGTCGATAACCCGGAAAACAGGACATTTATCGAAAGGTACAGCACGCAGTTCGCCAACTTCACGGGCGTGCGCGTGGACGGAAAGGTACCCGTGCTCCCTCATGGCGAAAGCACCTATGTCGGAGCAAGGGTTTTTGCCGAAGCGGCGCGGATCGCCCAGTCGGTTGAGCTGGACAAACTGAAGGAAGCGTTTGCGAAGATTTCACTCGACATGCCGCGGGGGAAAGTCGGGGTCGATGCCGGCAGCAGCCATCTTCTATGCAAGACGCTGATCGGTCGGGCACGCGAGGACTGCATGTTCGATCTCGTGGACGTCGCCGGACCCATCCAGACGGTCTGCAAGTGATCGTATGTCCCGCAGTTCGACTGCCGTCGCATGACCAGGGGAGAAAGTGAATTGAGTTCAGTGTGTGACTTGAGCGCCACGCAGCTCGTGAACGCCTATGGCAAGGGTGACCTGTCTCCGGTTGATGCGGTTTGCGCCGTCCTCGATCGTATCAAATTGCTCGACGGGCAATTGAATGCGTTCTGCGCGGTCGATGAGGAGGGCGCCGTGGAGGCGGCGCTTGCCTCGGAGAAAAGATGGCACAAGCGAATGAGCCTCAGCCCACTTGACGGCATACCTGTATCCGTAAAGGATCTTGTAACAGCAAAGGGCATGCCAACGCGATACGGATCCCGGGCAATACGGCCGGGTTCTACCTCTGACGTTGATGCGCCTCCCGTCAAACTTCTTAGGCAGGCCGGAGCCATCATATTTGGCAAGACCACAACCTCCGAGTTCGGCAACAAGATCGTCACCGAAAACCCCCTGACCGGGATCACACGAAATCCGTGGAATCCGGCTAGATCATCGGGCGGGAGCAGCGGTGGCTCGGCAGTTGCCATCGCGACGGGCATGGGACCTCTTGCGCTGGCCACCGACGGGGGTGGGTCGATCCGGATCCCGTCCGCCTGGTGCGGCGTGTTCGGGTTCAAGCCGTCCTTCAAGCGCGTGCCTTCGGGTGGAGGCGACCTGTTTGGATTGTCAAACATTGGTCCAATCGGCCGAACGGTAGGAGACGTTGCGCGCATGATGACGGCCTTGACGAAGCCGTGCAGCAGCGACTGGGAGCTGGTACCTCCGGACGGGCGGGACTACGAGACAGGACTGGATGACGGTCTCAAGGATCTCCGCATCGCGGTCAGCATGGATCTGGGTATCGTGTCAGTGAGGGATGATATCGTCTCGCAGGTTAGGGATGCGGTGAAGCTTTTCGACTCCCTGGGCGCTCGCGTTGAGACCATCGACGTTCCGCCGCTCCGGTCCTATCTGCAGGAGCAGATCCATTCGATCCAGTGGATGGTCCGGCTTGCCCAGCTGGTTCGGGACCTGCCGGATGACCAGCAGGAGCTGCTTGATCCGGACACGCTCGCGCTTGCACGTCTCGGTGAGGGCGTGCCGACCGCCGTGCTGATGAATGCGCTTGCCTTGCGACATCAATTGGCATGGCAGATGCACAGCTTTTTCGACAGCTACGACCTTCTTGTAACACCGACGTTTCACGTTGCGCCACCTGACGTGCCGGGCCTGCCCGCCGAGTTGCAGACGGCACCGCCCATGACGTCCTGGTGCAATCAGACCATGCAGCCGGCGGCAAGCATTCCGTGCGGATTCACCACGGACGGACTGCCTGTCGGATTGCAGATCATCGGCGGGCGGTTCTCGGACGCGCTCGTCCTGCGTGCAGCCCGCGCCTTCGAAATGGCGCGGGGGCAGTTTCCGGTGCCGGCCATTACCGAGCTCTCTTCGGGAGACAGGGCATGAGCGGCCTGAGAATTCGAAAGCTGTTGGCGCTCACCGAGGAAGTTCAGCGTGAGCAAGGCAAGCCGGTATCCCGAAGAACGATCAGGGGTATCGCCGCGGCAGTCGTGTCGAACCCGTACGCAGGCCGGTACGAGGCCGAACTCGGTGATCTCCCGGGTGCGGGCGACGATCTGGCGAGGCTGCTCTGCGAGCAACTGCTTGGCGCGCTGCAGCTCGCTCCTGAGAACATTGAGGCATACGGGAAGGGTGCGATCGTCGGATGCGCCGGTGAGCTCGAACATGCTGCAGCAATCATCCATCCGAAATTCGGGAAGGCGGTTCGGTCGGTACTGGGCGACGCAAAATCCCTGATGCCGTCTGTCGCAAAGCGGGCGGGAGCAGGCGCACGGATCGATGTGCCGGTTCACCATACTCGCGATGAGTGGAGCGCCGATCACTTCGACAGCATCTCGTTTTGTATCGAGGATGCGCCGACAGCCGAGGAGATCGTGATTATCCTTGCCTTCGCCGCCTCTGGTCGCCCGCTCGCAAGGACACTCTCGCCGGGACCGGCGATCACCTCGCAAGCCGGCAGTCATGCTGAGCGTACGCCCGTCTAACCTCCAGCCTGGCCGGTCCTGCCAAAACCAGGGCCGGCATTTTTTCGCTGGTTCAGGAGTTATCCGGTGGATCAGACTGTGACTTCGGATCATCAGGCGCTGGCTGAGATCATTCAGCAGATTGCGAAGCACGCCGGACAGGTCGGAGTTGAACTGTGTGCCATCTCCGGAAGCGTGGAGGAAATTGCCGGTTACCTTCGCGAGCAGGTTAGCCTGTTCAGGAGCGCCGCCGCGGCAACACTGGAGGTGCAGAAGGCAAAGGACAGGATTGCGCAGGCAGCCCGGCACGCGTGCGATGTATCAGGTGCGACGAATAGGGAGACGTCCGTATCCCGCCAAAACGTGGATTTATCCCTCAGCCAGATTCATGATCTTGTTGAGGGCGTTGCCAGGATTGAGACTGACATCGGAAAAGTCCGTGAGGCGCTCAACCAGGTCGGGAAAGTCGCGGAGAACATCGAGTCGATTGCAAAGCAGACAAACCTTCTGGCGCTCAATGCTACCATAGAGGCGGTGAGGGCGGGCGAGGCGGGAAAGGGATTTGCGGTCGTCGCAAGTGAAGTCAAGGGACTTGCAAATACGACAGCCAATGCAACTCGGGAAATCAGGACGACCCTTTCGGCCCTGACGACGAGGACACAGGGCCTGATCGCGGAAGGAACGGCGAATGTCGCCAGGGCCGAAAAGGTCCGCGAAGGAACGCGGGAAATCGGCAGTTTACTCGCGATTGCGGACAACGCTCTGGTGACCTTTGAGGCCGAGGTAGAAAGAATCCGCGACTGCACGCTTGAGATCGACAGAAATTGCGCCGGTCTCGCCCGTCAGATCGACGAGCTGACCGAAGGAGCGAAGCGCTCAAGCGTAAATATGGAGGGCGCGAAGGAAAGAATTGGTGGCCTGCTCTCCGCCGGAGAGTCGCTCATCGGCCTCTCCGCTTCGACTGGTGTGGAGACGGAAGACACGGGCTTCATAGCGAAGGCAACGGAAGTGGCACTGCGGATCGCTGCCAGGTTCGATGAGGCGATACGAGAACAGCGGATCACCGAGGACGATCTGTTCGACCGGAGCTACCGACCCATTCGCGATACCAACCCGGTGCAGATGCTAACGCGGTACACCGAGTTCGCTGACCGTGTCCTGCCTGAGATCCTCGAGCGGGTCCTGACGACGGATCCGCGGATCACGCTTTGCGTCGCGGTTGACACGAATGGATACGCGCCTGCGCATAATCGGAAATTCTCCCAGCCTCAAGGCCCTGACCCAGTCTGGAATGCAGCCAACTGCCGCAACAGGCGCATTTTTGACGACCGCGCAGGGCGCGCCGCGGCGAAGAACACAAGGCCGTTTCTGCTGCAAACGTACCGGAGGGACATGGGCGGCGGCCAGTACGTTCTCCTAAAGGAGGCGAGCGTGCCGATCCATGTCAATTCCAGGCACTGGGGTGCCGCACGTCTGGGCTATCGAGCCTGAACTCAGCAGAATTCCTGTGCCGGCATGTCGTAGGCGCCGGATGAGCAGCTATGCCGAATTGGGAAAGGATGAACAGATGTCCAAACGAGCGAATTCAAATCGGAACGCATCTCCAAAGACGCCAACGAAGCAGATCGGCAAGTCGCGTCTGACGGCGACCATGAAGAGACGGGCACTCAGGCGCAAGCTGCAGGTATCGCGCCCCGACTGTTCGATACCGTCGCCGGACTCACATGAAGGCTCACCCGCGGCCGAAAATGTCAGGCCGACCGTATCTCACTGAGTTCTGGAATCCGCTGGCAGACTGGATTGTCTGCCCTTCCTCCCTGGACTGACTGGGCCACTGCCGGATTTCCGGCGGTGGCCCTCTTTTCACTACCCGATACTGCCTCGCAACGCCGCGAAGCGATCGTTGGAACGTTGGTTTCTGAGGAGTGAAGCCGATCCAGCTCTCGCTCATGCGAAGGATTAGATGAGATACCGCGGGTTCAGTTGTTGGTGTGAGGAAAAGCGATAGCGCTCCAGCGACCCGAACCCCGACAGATCACCGCACAGCGGCGCATACCTCAACATAGTCCCTCACGGGCGTCGGTACTCCATCGCCCAGCCGACAATCCTGCGGCTGTACAGATCCATGGCGGCGGCCAGATAGAGCCAGCCCTGATCGGTCTCGATGTAGGTGATATCGGCCAGCCAGATCTGGTTCGGAGCAGCGGCGATGAAGTTGCGGTCGAGCAGATTCGGGGCGATCGGCAGGTCGTGGCGGCTGTCGGTGGTCCGCACCCGGCGGGCCGCGCCATGATGGCCCTGATGCCATGACGCCGCATCAACCGCTCGATGCGACCACGGCTCGCCCCGCGGCCCTGCGCCTTCAACTCGACATGGATACGCGGGCTGCCATAACGCCCGCGGGTGTCGCGGTGGACCCGCCTGATGTCGTCGACGAGGTCTCGATTGGCAGCAGATCGTCGGCTCACCGGGCGCGAGCGCCAAGCATAATAGCCGGCCGGCGAGACGCCGAGCACGTCACACATCAGCGTCACCGGATAATCGGCGCGGCGATCTTCGATGAAGCGGAATCTCATGTCCGTGTTGCAGCAAAGATCGCGATGGACTTTTTTAAAATGTCGCGCTCCATGCGCAACCGCTCGTTCTCTCGCTGCAAACGCGCGATCTCTGCCGCGTGGTCCGCCGACGGCAGCGTCGCCTGCGTTGTGGGGCGCCGCGTCGCCGCCGTCGGCTCCAGCCGGGCCCCTCGCTGCTCCACCCACCGCCGCAGCACGGAACCCCGTAGGCCAAGCTCCTTGGCCACAGATCCGATCGAGCCCCCGCTCGACGCTACGAGATCAACCGCTTGCCGCTTGTAGTCGTCCGTAAACGACCGACGTTGACGTCCTTCCATCCGACACCTCCTGGCTCTTCGAGCCTATTACAGGTGTCCATCAATTCGGAGGAGGTTCACCACCGCAAGTTCAAGATCACAATGCCCGCTCAGCGTCGATTAGAGCTCGTGTGATATCTAACACCTCAAGCGCGTCAATCATGCTGTGCCAGGCGGGCTACAATCGATCAGCAAGGATCGGCGTCGCCTCAACTCGCGATGTCAAGACGGACAGGTTTGACAGCTTCGATCCGCATCCTGTGCTTAGCGATAACCGACTGCACTTCTGCCTCGAGAGAGCTCAGCGTGCTCGTCCAGTCGCTGATCGCGCGGAGCGAAAGCGCTCAGCGCTTGTGCCCGGCAGAAATAACGCAAAGCGGGTCGAATCTTCGTGACCCGCCCAGCACCGGAGGAAACGCTTGATCAGCGCTCAGTAAGGGCGCGTTGGGAGCAGGCGGTAGCTTGATAAGTCCTATCCGATTTGGCACTCTTGCACCGGACGCGTCATCTCAAAGAGGGCGTTATGCATAAGCCATTTTCTGCGATCATTGCCACCGCCGCTTCAATTGTCATTCTTTCATCGACTACGGCGCGATGCGGAGAGTATCCGTTTGGTGATCCGCCTTACCGGCTAGACTACTGGAGCGAGCCTCAGATCGAATCGGGCTGCTGGAAATGGAATTGGCAGCTGTATCAATGGCAGGACTATTGTCCCGTGTACGTCTATCCCAAGGCTTACATGTATCCGCGCGCGTCACGCGCGGTGCTTCGCACCAAAGGGTGAGGACACCCTTCCGGACGATTGGGTCCACGTCGCGCCGACCGAACTGACGCGGGCAACGCGCACTAATGCGCGATGGTGCACGCCACCTGGCGGTGCTTGCCGAAATTGAGCAACGCGTTTTCCCGGACTCCGTCCAGCCAGATGCCGTGACCGGCGTAGCGATAGCCGACCCCCATCGGAACGAGTCGCACGTGCACACCGCTGTGATGACCGGTGCGAAGCGAGGCCGTGACCACCTCACCTTCCACGCTTACCGCATGCGGGCATAACGGGTACTGACGGCCATTCTCGCAGGTGAAGACGATCTCCGAACAGTTGCCGACTGACGCCGGTCCCGACGTCATCAAGCCGAGATCGGCGGCAGCCCCCGGCTGAGAATTGCCAAACAGCGTCGCAGCCAATGCCAGAACGCCAGCAACGGTGTAGCCAAACCGAATATGCATCAGAGCCCCCTCGTCAGCGATAGGGAAGTAATTGAACAGAAATATCTCACTTTAGATGAGCAAAAATATCCCCCAAGGTCAAATCCGTCCCGCGTTGCCAGCAAGATAGTAGGCCTGCATGTTGCAAGCGTTAGGCCTAGCCGGACCGCGCCAGTCGGAGCAGGGACCACCGGAAGCATACCGGCGGCTGGTCCGGTGTGGGCCTCAGACACGGCCCGGTGACTAACCCTCGGCTTTGTGGAGCTGATCTTGGCGCGGCAACTAGAATCGCTGTGATATTGGGCTGCAACGGCGGGTCTGGAGCCTTTGGCCAGAGCGGCCAAGTGTTGCAACTTTGCTGCAGTGAATCGGAATTAGATCTGCACCAGTATCACTGCGACGCCGCGCCTTTACTCGCCACAATTGGCCTGCAACTGGTGAGCGGATACCGAATCTTCTTCGTGGGGACTTCTTTAAAAGATTGGTCCGAACTGCGTCGCACGCGGTTCGGAATACAATTTGGGGGTGGGAATGATCTTCCGGAATGGCATCGCATGTACGCTGCTGACGTTGACGATCGTCGCGGCGCTATCGGCTGAGGCTCACGCACAGACGCCATCTCTTCGTCGGCCGCAGAACGCCAAGGAAATCGCGGTTCGCTCCAGTCAAGACGATCAATCCTTCTCTGGCCCCAGCTTCCGCAAGGGCTTGTGGCGCTTTGTTAGAACGCTCGATGTCGTGAGAGGCCTCAACAAGAACGTGAAGTCTCGGATCATCGACAAGGAGATGACGCGCTGCGTCGACCCAACCCAAGCGATGAAGGCTACCTTCTCGTCGGGATCTGTCGGAAGCTGCGTCTCGGACAAGCCTGAAAAGGTTGGCAACAAATATACATTCGGGCACCGGTGCGACTACATGGGCGCGGTCAGCACGGTCATCACTGTGCGCAGCGATGAGGCCTATACCGAGCTGAACGAAGTCACGACCGGTGAGCATCCCAAAACCGACCTGGTGGTGGCGACGAGGATCGGCGATTGCGATGACGGCGTGGCGGTCAATTCGGAAGAGTCGCCCCCATCGCACCTGGACCACTAGCCCGGGGATCTGCCCGACAATCAGCCGTCAGGTCGTCGTTTAAGAGGGGGCGGCCGCAAGGTTCTGGGCCGCTCCTTTGGGACGAGAGTTTCTTCGGCCTGCCGCGAGACGCCGTGCGGCCGGTGTCGTTCCTCGCTCATCCGACGCCAGAGTTCGACCGTGGAGAAACTTTAGCCGTGCGGCAAGCATTTACCTCAACTTAACACGAAGTGGCATGGAATGATGCCGTACCAAAGCAAGTGCAGGCTTCGATCCGGAGCCGCGCAGCCCCCGCAGTGCAGCCGATAGGGAATCGATAAATGATCTCCGGTGACGGCTTCGGGCAGTCGAAGATTTTCGCACGCTCCCTTTGCGCCACGATCGCTTTGTCGGTGTCCTTGCTTGCCTCGCACGGCGCGGCGGCGGACGAGAGCTTTGGCGGACCGACCTTTCGAAAGGGGATGTGGCGTTTCGTGCGGACGTTGGAAATCGTCACATCCTCAAACGTTCGGCAAAAGCTGCTTGAGCGCGAGATGACCCGATGCGTCGATCCAACTCAGGCGATGAAAGCTACGTTCGCATCCCCTTCCGTTGGAAGCTGTCATTCTTCGAAGCCGGAGAAGATCAGCAACAAGTACATCTTTTCCAACAGATGCGACTATATGGGGCCGGTCAGCACCGTCATTACGGTTCTCAGCGACGAAGCCTACACCGAAGTCAACAAAATCAATGTTGGTCAGGCACCGAGGACCGACCGGGTGGTCGCCCGCCGAATCAGCGATTGCCATGAGGGCAGTGCTTCGCCTGGCCAGCCGACGGCCGAACGAGGAGACGTCTCGCAAGGGCGTCAACTGGAGCTGGACGAGGGCGAGCCGCTCTGACGCGGGTGTCTATCGCCCGATCCTTTATCATCAAGGCACACTTGGTTCGGGCTGGGACAATTCCGTCGCTCGTGGCGCGATCAGATTTTTTGCTGCCCCCCTGGGGCACTGACCTTGACGGTAAACTTCTGAATTTCGGTGCGTCCGCCCTGATACTTGACCTCGATGGTCAGGGTGTCATCCCCGACAAACTCGGGCGGCGCCTTGTAGAAGGCGACGTAAGCGGGCACCTCGAGTGCCAGGCAGGCCTTGTAGTTGGTTGCTTTCGCTTTCCCGGACTTGACCACAACCTTTCCGGCGGTCGGCGGTTTGACCAGGCGAATGGTCGGCAGGGGGCCCGACGTGCAGTCAGGCAATACATTGAGGTAAATGCCGATTTGGGTGTCTCGGTTGGCCTGGGTCCGAACTGAACGTTCGATCGTGGTCTCTGAGGCAGCGGGCGTTTGCGCGAATCCGGCGCCCAGAGAGCTCCAGAGCAAGGCTGCGGCACACGCCTGAGAGATCACCCGCATCGACCACTCCAAATCGCCGGACAAGGCAAGCTCGGCCAGGCAGTACACGGCCGGTGGGCCAAGTCGACCTGGCTAAGCCTTTGTTCTTTCAGACCAGGCCTGTCCGATCTTTACCACACTGCGACGGAAAGTATTGATTAACCAAATAGATTTCTTGACCGTGGTTGGGGTTAACAATAGCTTAAATCTAAATTTTTCGACAAGCTTTCCTCTAATCGTTTTTTCGGAGTTGATAATGCAGGGTCAGTTTCAGGTTGCTCAGGCCACCGGCACCGGAAATTCCGCGAATTCCACTCCCGTACGAATCTACAAGCTGACGAAGCCGCTGACCGATCAGGCGGTCATCGTCAATCTTGGATACGACCAGAAGGTGCAGGTCGATTTTTCGTCGATCGCGAACGAAAAAATCACCTTGGTCCACATCGGCGAAAAGCTGATCATCCTGTTCGACAACCAGTCGACCGTGACTGTCGAGCCGTTCTTCGACTCGCGCTCGGATCCACTCAGCAACATCACGGTTGAGATGGCGCCCGGGCGCGACGTCTCGGGCCAAGAGTTTGCAACTCTGTTTCCGATCACCACGGACACCTCCGTGCTGCCGGCAGCCGACAATGGCGGCAACGCGAACGGCAACGCCCAGGCGTCAGGCGCGAATTTCAGTCCGTTTGCGATTGATGCGCTGGATCCTGTGCCCACCAATCAATTGGCGCCGCAGGAGGAGTTGCCCAATTTCACGATCACGCTACCGACAGGCTTTGTGCTCACACAACCGACCGCTCCCGCTCCCACTATTTCCGCAGGCGTTGTGCCGGAGCTTGCGGTGGACGAGAGCTTCCTGTCCGCTGCGACCAACGGTATTGCCGGTTCGGGGCAGCCTCCCGCAGGATCGACGGTGGCATCCGGGTTGGTGCCGTTCACGATCGATGTGCCCGGCGGACAGAAGTCGCTGACCTTTGCGCTGTCGATTAGCTCGCAAGGCGTTGATTCCGGTTTGATCGATTCGCGGACCGGCAACCATGTATTCCTGTTCCTGGAGAACGGTCAGGTCGTTGGCCGGGAAGGGGGGCAGAGCGGCCTCGCTAACTTCACGATCTCGGTGGATGCGGCGGGCAACATTACGCTCACCGATCTGCGCTCCATGCATGAGGGCACCGGCGAGGTAGGAAGCGATATCAACGAAGGTACGCATTTGCCGGCGGGACTTGTGACGCTGACGGCAACGGTGACCGACAATAACAACAACACCGCGAGTGCGAACGTTGATGTCGGCACCCATGTGACGTTCCACGACGACGGCCCGACGATCACGGCATCGGGTAATCTGAACACGCTGTCGGTCGACGAGAGCTTCATCCCGGTGATCGGGTCGGGGCAGGCGCCGGCCGGCTCGTCCACCGACACGGAGAGCTTTGCGGCGGCGTTCACGGTGCATGCCGGTGCGGACGGCCAGCAGTCGCTGACCTATGGGCTGAGCATCACCAACGCGACGACCAACCTGGTCGACTCGGTGACGAACTCCACGGTGCTGCTGAAGCAGGTGAGCGCGACCGAGGTCGACGGCTACGTGACGATCGGCGGCGTCGACACCACGGTGTTCAAGCTGACGGTGAACGGGACCGGCAGCGTGACGATGGAGATCGACCGCGGCGTGAAGGAGGCCTCGGCCGACGCGAACACCGACAGCAACGAGGGCACGACGCTTGGCGCCAACCTGGTGGCGCTGACGGCGACGGTGACCGACAATGACGGCGATACGGCGAGCCAGAAGATCGACCTCGGCCCGCAGATCACGGTGCACGACGACGGTCCGACGATCACGGCATCGGGTAATCTGAACACGCTGTCGGTCGACGAGAGCTTCATCCCGGTGATCGGGTCGGGGCAGGCGCCGGCCGGCTCGTCCACCGACACGGAGAGCTTTGCGGCGGCGTTCACGGTGCATGCCGGTGCGGACGGCCAGCAGTCGCTGACCTATGGGCTGAGCATCACCAACGCGACGACCAACCTGGTCGACTCGGTGACGAACTCCACGGTGCTGCTGAAGCAGGTGAGCGCGACCGAGGTCGACGGCTACGTGACGATCGGCGGCGTCGACACCACGGTGTTCAAGCTGACGGTGAACGGGACCGGCAGCGTGACGATGGAGATCGACCGCGGCGTGAAGGAGGCCTCGGCCGACGCGAACACCGACAGCAACGAGGGCACGACGCTTGGCGCCAACCTGGTGGCGCTGACGGCGACGGTGACCGACAATGACGGCGATACGGCGAGCCAGAAGATCGACCTCGGCCCGCAGATCACGGTGCACGACGACGGTCCGACGATCACGGCATCGGGTAATCTGAACACGCTGTCGGTCGACGAGAGCTTCATCCCGGTGATCGGGTCGGGGCAGGCGCCGGCCGGCTCGTCCACCGACACGGAGAGCTTTGCGGCGGCGTTCACGGTGCATGCCGGTGCGGACGGCCAGCAGTCGCTGACCTATGGGCTGAGCATCACCAACGCGACGACCAACCTGGTCGACTCGGTGACGAACTCCACGGTGCTGCTGAAGCAGGTGAGCGCGACCGAGGTCGACGGCTACGTGACGATCGGCGGCGTCGACACCACGGTGTTCAAGCTGACGGTGAACGGGACCGGCAGCGTGACGATGGAGATCGACCGCGGCGTGAAGGAGGCCTCGGCCGACGCGAACACCGACAGCAACGAGGGCACGACGCTTGGCGCCAACCTGGTGGCGCTGACGGCGACGGTGACCGACAATGACGGCGATACGGCGAGCCAGAAGATCGACCTCGGCCCGCAGATCACGGTGCACGACGACGGTCCGACGATCACGGCATCGGGTAATCTGAACACGCTGTCGGTCGACGAGAGCTTCATCCCGGTGATCGGGTCGGGGCAGGCGCCGGCCGGCTCGTCCACCGACACGGAGAGCTTTGCGGCGGCGTTCACGGTGCATGCCGGTGCGGACGGCCAGCAGTCGCTGACCTATGGGCTGAGCATCACCAACGCGACGACCAACCTGGTCGACTCGGTGACGAACTCCACGGTGCTGCTGAAGCAGGTGAGCGCGACCGAGGTCGACGGCTACGTGACGATCGGCGGCGTCGACACCACGGTGTTCAAGCTGACGGTGAACGGGACCGGCAGCGTGACGATGGAGATCGACCGCGGCGTGAAGGAGGCCTCGGCCGACGCGAACACCGACAGCAACGAGGGCACGACGCTTGGCGCCAACCTGGTGGCGCTGACGGCGACGGTGACCGACAATGACGGCGATACGGCGAGCCAGAAGATCGACCTCGGCCCGCAGATCACGGTGCACGACGACGGTCCGACGATCACGGCATCGGGTAATCTGAACACGCTGTCGGTCGACGAGAGCTTCATCCCGGTGATCGGGTCGGGGCAGGCGCCGGCCGGCTCGTCCACCGACACGGAGAGCTTTGCGGCGGCGTTCACGGTGCATGCCGGTGCGGACGGCCAGCAGTCGCTGACCTATGGGCTGAGCATCACCAACGCGACGACCAACCTGGTCGACTCGGTGACGAACTCCACGGTGCTGCTGAAGCAGGTGAGCGCGACCGAGGTCGACGGCTACGTGACGATCGGCGGCGTCGACACCACGGTGTTCAAGCTGACGGTGAACGGGACCGGCAGCGTGACGATGGAGATCGACCGCGGCGTGAAGGAGGCCTCGGCCGACGCGAACACCGACAGCAACGAGGGCACGACGCTTGGCGCCAACCTGGTGGCGCTGACGGCGACGGTGACCGACAATGACGGCGATACGGCGAGCCAGAAGATCGACCTCGGCCCGCAGATCACGGTGCACGACGACGGTCCGACGATCACGGCATCGGGTAATCTGAACACGCTGTCGGTCGACGAGAGCTTCATCCCGGTGATCGGGTCGGGGCAGGCGCCGGCCGGCTCGTCCACCGACACGGAGAGCTTTGCGGCGGCGTTCACGGTGCATGCCGGTGCGGACGGCCAGCAGTCGCTGACCTATGGGCTGAGCATCACCAACGCGACGACCAACCTGGTCGACTCGGTGACGAACTCCACGGTGCTGCTGAAGCAGGTGAGCGCGACCGAGGTCGACGGCTACGTGACGATCGGCGGCGTCGACACCACGGTGTTCAAGCTGACGGTGAACGGGACCGGCAGCGTGACGATGGAGATCGACCGCGGCGTGAAGGAGGCCTCGGCCGACGCGAACACCGACAGCAACGAGGGCACGACGCTTGGCGCCAACCTGGTGGCGCTGACGGCGACGGTGACCGACAATGACGGCGATACGGCGAGCCAGAAGATCGACCTCGGCCCGCAGATCACGGTGCACGACGACGGTCCGACGATCACGGCATCGGGTAATCTGAACACGCTGTCGGTCGACGAGAGCTTCATCCCGGTGATCGGGTCGGGGCAGGCGCCGGCCGGCTCGTCCACCGACACGGAGAGCTTTGCGGCGGCGTTCACGGTGCATGCCGGTGCGGACGGCCAGCAGTCGCTGACCTATGGGCTGAGCATCACCAACGCGACGACCAACCTGGTCGACTCGGTGACGAACTCCACGGTGCTGCTGAAGCAGGTGAGCGCGACCGAGGTCGACGGCTACGTGACGATCGGCGGCGTCGACACCACGGTGTTCAAGCTGACGGTGAACGGGACCGGCAGCGTGACGATGGAGATCGACCGCGGCGTGAAGGAGGCCTCGGCCGACGCGAACACCGACAGCAACGAGGGCACGACGCTTGGCGCCAACCTGGTGGCGCTGACGGCGACGGTGACCGACAATGACGGCGATACGGCGAGCCAGAAGATCGACCTCGGCCCGCAGATCACGGTGCACGACGACGGTCCGACGATCACGGCATCGGGTAATCTGAACACGCTGTCGGTCGACGAGAGCTTCATCCCGGTGATCGGGTCGGGGCAGGCGCCGGCCGGCTCGTCCACCGACACGGAGAGCTTTGCGGCGGCGTTCACGGTGCATGCCGGTGCGGACGGCCAGCAGTCGCTGACCTATGGGCTGAGCATCACCAACGCGACGACCAACCTGGTCGACTCGGTGACGAACTCCACGGTGCTGCTGAAGCAGGTGAGCGCGACCGAGGTCGACGGCTACGTGACGATCGGCGGCGTCGACACCACGGTGTTCAAGCTGACGGTGAACGGGACCGGCAGCGTGACGATGGAGATCGACCGCGGCGTGAAGGAGGCCTCGGCCGACGCGAACACCGACAGCAACGAGGGCACGACGCTTGGCGCCAACCTGGTGGCGCTGACGGCGACGGTGACCGACAATGACGGCGATACGGCGAGCCAGAAGATCGACCTCGGCCCGCAGATCACGGTGCACGACGACGGTCCGACGATCACGGCATCGGGTAATCTGAACACGCTGTCGGTCGACGAGAGCTTCATCCCGGTGATCGGGTCGGGGCAGGCGCCGGCCGGCTCGTCCACCGACACGGAGAGCTTTGCGGCGGCGTTCACGGTGCATGCCGGTGCGGACGGCCAGCAGTCGCTGACCTATGGGCTGAGCATCACCAACGCGACGACCAACCTGGTCGACTCGGTGACGAACTCCACGGTGCTGCTGAAGCAGGTGAGCGCGACCGAGGTCGACGGCTACGTGACGATCGGCGGCGTCGACACCACGGTGTTCAAGCTGACGGTGAACGGGACCGGCAGCGTGACGATGGAGATCGACCGCGGCGTGAAGGAGGCCTCGGCCGACGCGAACACCGACAGCAACGAGGGCACGACGCTTGGCGCCAACCTGGTGGCGCTGACGGCGACGGTGACCGACAATGACGGCGATACGGCGAGCCAGAAGATCGACCTCGGCCCGCAGATCACGGTGCACGACGACGGTCCGACGATCACGGCATCGGGTAATCTGAACACGCTGTCGGTCGACGAGAGCTTCATCCCGGTGATCGGGTCGGGGCAGGCGCCGGCCGGCTCGTCCACCGACACGGAGAGCTTTGCGGCGGCGTTCACGGTGCATGCCGGTGCGGACGGCCAGCAGTCGCTGACCTATGGGCTGAGCATCACCAACGCGACGACCAACCTGGTCGACTCGGTGACGAACTCCACGGTGCTGCTGAAGCAGGTGAGCGCGACCGAGGTCGACGGCTACGTGACGATCGGCGGCGTCGACACCACGGTGTTCAAGCTGACGGTGAACGGGACCGGCAGCGTGACGATGGAGATCGACCGCGGCGTGAAGGAGGCCTCGGCCGACGCGAACACCGACAGCAACGAGGGCACGACGCTTGGCGCCAACCTGGTGGCGCTGACGGCGACGGTGACCGACAATGACGGCGATACGGCGAGCCAGAAGATCGACCTCGGCCCGCAGATCACGGTGCACGACGACGGCCCGACGATCACGGCGATCCAGGATGCGATCATGCCGAACCTGAGCAACACTCAGGTGGACGGTACCTGGCAGCCGATCTTTGGTGCGGACGGACCGAGCCTGACCAACGCGATTGGTGTCGCGCTGACGACAGGAACGATCAATGGAATCACCTACACGCTGACGGATGCACCCGATGTGGGCGGACACGACCTCAAGCAAGTGGTCGTCGACAACGGGACGTCATCGTACACATTCTACGAATATACGACGTACGATCCGGTGACCCATTCGGGGGAAATGTTTGCGTTCACCGATCCGAGCGCGGTAACGCCGTTCTTTGAATTGAACGTGAACATCGATGGGACGTACACGTTCCATCTCGACACCAACACGCTTCAGTCGACAACGACCTTTAACGTGTTGACCCAGATCAATAACGGCCCAGCCGATTACATCACGATCAATGGCGCAACCGTCACTTATGGTAGCGGCAACGATCCGACTTCCGGATTCGACGTGCTTATCGATGGGTACTCGGACACAAATACCAATCCGAACGCGAATAGTGGCGGCGACGGAAACCGTATCTCCAAAGACCAGAATGGTATGGGTCTGCACAACTCCAATCTGGAGACAGGCGAGACGATTTTCTTCAAGTTCGGCGCTCAGCAGAGTGCCTTCAGCCTCGTCGTCGGCAAGGCGACGACAACGAGCGAGCACTTCCTGGTTACGCTGTACGACCAGAACCATAATTTCATCGCAAGCGAGAACGTGGTCCTGCCCGACGGGTCAACGCTGTTGGTCGATGCCGCGCATTGGGGCACGGGCGGAACCGGTGGTACCGGCACGACCAGCGGGGTCTTCGGCAACTTCTATGAGGTGGACATCAAGAACGTCGCCACCGGCGGTTCAGAAGACTCAAGCATCGTCATCACCGGCTTCCAGTTCAACGAGCAGGTGACCGTCGGCAATACAGCTTTGAATTTCAACCTGACCACCACGGATGGTGATGGCGATCACTTCACCAGCTCCGACAATCTGACCGTCTTGCTACAGGGGACTCATACCGGTAGCGGGTACCAACTGACTGGCGCAAACGGTGCGCCGGAGGTTCTCGCCGCCTCGGCTGGCGCTGATACCTTGATCGGCGGTACCGGCGGCGGCGACACTGTCGACTACAGCAACACGACGGGAGGCGTTGGCGTAACGATCAACCTCTCGGCGGAGACGGATACGGTTGCCGCAACTGTCGGTCAGGCAGCGACCGGAGATGTTATCAAGGGTGTCGAGAATATTATCGGAACGCAATACGCCGATATCCTTACCGCGGCTCCAGGTGGAAGCATCCTGATCGGTGGCGGAGGAAATGACACCCTCAACGGCGGCTTCGGGAACGACACGCTGATCGGAGGTGCTGGTGACGACGCGCTGAGCGGCGGTGGCGGCAACAACGTCTTCGTTCTGCAAAGTTCGGGAGGTGGGCACGACAACATCAGCGACTTCTCCGCCCTGGGCGACCAGATCGTTGTCGACGTCGCAAGCCAAAATCTCACGATCGGGACTTCGACCGCGATCACCGCTGGGCAGTTCAACAGCGCTGCTGCGACTGGCGCCGATGAGAATGCGGCGAGTGCCTGGAACGAGAGTAACAGCGCCAACAAGTTCTTCTTCAACAATACGACCGGCGAGCTCTGGTATTCGGCGAATGGCACGGGCAGCGACAAGGTGGATCTTGCTCATCTGAGCACCGGCCTGCCGGCTGCCGCAAATATTCATACGATGTAAGCTGGCTTACTATTGAAGCGAAAATCCGCGGAGTTCACTCCGCGGATTTTTTTATTGGATTTGGTTTGCTCGCGGGTGCCTACATGAACAGTGGCAAGAAGCCCGGGAGGGGGCTTGCTGCATCCGCCGACTCCGCGCCGGTCCACTCGGCGTCGGCCGCATCGGCGGCCGCTGGTGTCGCGTCGAGCCCATCGTCGAGCGGGAGCCGCTTGGCGTAGGGTGCAGCAAACAACTGGACGCCGCGGCCGTTGATCGCAAACATCGGCGTGAAATTGCCGAGCTCGCCATCGTCAATCAGTTCGGAGCGACGGCTGTCTAGGATCAGCCAATGGCCATCCAGGAGCGCGGCCAGCACGGCATGATCCTGGCGGATGGCGCGATCGCGGCCCAGCACCAGGCGCAGATCCTCGCGCGCGAAGCCGGCTTCAATGAGCGCGATGTACTTTGCGATGGCGTAGTCCTCGCAATCGCCCTTGCCGGTCGCAAAGGTGGCGAGCGGTGCGGTCCAGCGGTCGGCCTCGCCGTGCTGGGTGAAGTCACTGACATAGCGGATCGCCTGGTTGACGGCGCGGTTGGCCTCGTCCAACCGGTCGCGTCCGGATTTAAACTTGACCGCGTTGATCAGGCGGAGGAATTGCGCGGCATTGGGCGGGCAGCCGGCGGCATTCTCCCGGCATTGCTCGAGGACGGTGCGCTCCTTTGCCAGGTCGGATTCGAGCCCGCGCCACTTGCGCCAGAGGCCGTTTTCGGGCGCGCGGAAGGTGAATAGGCCAAACGGCTCGGTGCCGACCGGCGGAAGCGGCTTCGCCGCGGGCAATGCGTCGGTCGCAGTATTCGGCGGCGTGAGCGAGGCGGTGCGAATGGCGTTCGGACCGCGGCCGCGCTGCCGGTCGAGCTTGGCCAGGACGGCGGTGATGGTGAAGAAGGTGGCAGGCGGGCGGTTCGGTGCGGCGTCCGAAGCCGGCCCAAGCTCGCCGACGGGTTTGCCGAGAGAGAGCTCGTCCACAGCAAACGCGGAAGGCGCTGCGCAAAGACTTATTGAAAGTGCTGCCACGGCCATGACCGCCGGCGAAGCAAACTTCAGCGACTTCATATGACGTCCCCAATGTCGGGGACCGTCAACGTCTCCGCGTCGATCTGCATCCCCGGTGGTATCGGGGCGCAGACTGGCGTCTTGGCGACTTAAGCGGAGTTAAGCGAGGTGGGCGAGCGAAGGGAATGTCGGAAAGGCAGTCAACCGCAGGTTTGCTCGATCGTTCAAACTTGAACGATCGGCATTGACGGATGGTTAAGAAAACTCCGCAAGCTCAACGCTCGCGGAGCGCCTCATCGCGCAGCAGGCGGGCCGGCTTCACGATATAGTCGAGCACCGATTTCTCGCCGGTCTGGATTTCCACCGTAGTCACCATTCCGGGAATGATCGGAAGCGGATGCTGCTCGGTCCCCAGATGGTTCTTGTCGGTTCGGATCATGACCCGATAGTAGGTCTCCTGCCGGTCGGACCTTTCCGCCTTGTCGTCGACAATTGTGTCCGCGCTGATGCGCTCGACTTTCCCCTTCAGCGATCCATAGACGGAAGAGTCATAGGCGCTGATCTTTACGACTGCATCTTGGTCGGGACGAATGAAGGCGATGTCCTGGGGCCGAATTCGACCTTCCACCAGCAGTGTATCGTCCAGTGGCACGATATCCATGAGGTTAGCCCCCGGTGCGACAACGGCGCCGATAGTGTTGACATTCAACTTGTTAACGATGCCATGGACCGGCGACTTCAGATCCGTGCGGCGCACGCGATCCTGGGCGGATTTGATGTTTTCGTCGAGGACCGCAAGATCGCTGCGTGATTTGGCGAGATCTTCATCGGCCTGTGAGCGGAAGGACGTCGTGATGTTGGCAATCTTCGACTGCGCTTCGGCAAGCTGCCCCTTCATATCAGTTGCCTGCCGATCAAGTCGCAGCATCTCGATTTCGGGCACGACCTTCTGGTCATAGAGCTTGCGCGTAAGGGTCTGCTCCCGCTCCAGCAGTTTGAGGGAGCCGGTGAGGCGGGTGACCTGTTGGTTCAGAACGTCGATGTCCTGCGCGACCTTCTGGGCTCGCATCTTGAACACGCTGGACTCCGTCGCGACAGCGGCTGGAACCATCTTCGCCAGGTCATCCGGGAACGTGATCTCGGTTCGTCCTCTGGCCTCGGCTTCGAGGCGAGCCACGCGGGCGGCCATTGCAGCACGGCGTTCCCGGATTTCGCCAAACTCGGAGGCGAACTTCGTGTCATCGATGCGCATCAGGGACTGCCCTTGCTCCACGATCGCACCTTCCTGAATCAGGATCTCGCCAACGATGCCACCCTCCAGCGATTGAACGGTCTGAATCTGCCGGGACGGCACGACGCGGCCGCTGCCGCGCTTGACCTCACCCAGCACGGCAAAATGCGCCCAGATCACGAATGTTGCGAGTAACGCACAAGACGTCCACAGCAGCATGCGAGAGGTGCGCGGCGTCCGCAGTGCCGCCGCGGCTCGAACGTCATTTGCAAAAGCGAAGTCGGAAGACCCCATGGACAGTGCTCGCTATGCGGATTTCGGTTGAATCGTATTCTCGGGCGACGGGGGAGCGGCGGCGGGCCTTCCTTGCAGGAGGGCGAGCACCTTGTCCCGCGGGCCGTCGGCAACAAGGCGGCCATTGTCAAACAGCAGCAGCCGATCGACCATGTTCAGCAGCGAGAGACGATGGGTTGAAATAATGATGGTCATACGCTCGTCGCGCAAACCCTTAAGGCGCTCAAGGAACTCTTGCTCGCTGCGAATATCAAAGTGCGCGGTCGGTTCGTCGAGGAAGAGCACGCGAGGTTTCCGGATCAGCACGCGAGCCAGGCCGATCGCCTGCTTCTGACCGCCGGACAGGCTGCGGCCGCCTTCCGAGATCGGCATGTCATAGCCCATCGGATGGCCGGCGATGAAGTTCTCCACGCCGGAGAGCCGCGCGGCGAGCAGGATTTCTTCGTCCGTGGCCTCCGGTTTCCCGAGAGCGATATTGTCGCGCAGCTTGCCAAAGAAGAGGTCGGTATCCTGCATCGCGAAGCCGATGCCAGTTCGCAGGTCGGAAGGGTCGTATTGGCGAGAGTCCACGCCATCGACCAGAATGCGACCTTCCTTCGCCTCGTAAAACCCGAGGAGCAACCTGCCCACTGTGGTCTTGCCCGATCCCACCCGGCCGATAATACCGACCTTTTCGCCGCCCTCGATCTTGAAGCTGACCTTATCGAGGGCATTGCCCGGCGCATTTGGATAGGCAAACGATACGTTCTCGAAGGCAATCCGGCCCTCTTCAATCCGCCTTGAAACATACGATCGGTGCGGAGAGCGTTCCCGATCAAGCGACATGATGCGGTCAATCGCTTTGAGGGACGCGATCGTCTGCGTTCCCTTGGTGATCACGTTGGCTATTCCGGCGATCGGTGCAAGAACGCGGCCGGCAAGCATATTCGCAGCGACCAGAGCACCAACCGTCAGCTTGCCGTCAAGGATCAGGAAGATGCCAACGATGACCAGAAGCAGGCTTGTAATCTGCTGGGCCGTGCTCGCGCTCGTCAGCGAGAGTGACGACCAGAAATGAACGTCCTCGCCCGATCGCGCTGTTGCCGCGACCGAGCGCTCCCACAGCGTCTGCATGCGGGCTTCGGCACCGGTCGCGCGGACGGTTTCGAGACCGGACAGCGACTCAACGAGCACCCCATGCCGCGCGGCGGACTCAGCCTGCAGGCGCTTCATCGCGCGATGAAGCGGACGTTGCAGCAGAAAGCCGACCAGCATGACAAGCGGAAGCATGACAAGCGGGATCCAGGCCAAGGGTCCGGCGATGATGTACAGCACCGCAACGAAAAGGATGGCAAACAGCAGGTCAGTCGCTGACACCACACTTCCGGACGTGAAAAATTCGCGCACTGAATCGAAGTCCCGAAGCTGATTGGCGATAATTCCCACGGAGGTCGGCCGTTGCGCCATCCGCACCGCCATGACGTGCTCAAAGATGTTGGCCGCCAGCACGACATCGACGGTCTTTCCGGTCACGTCAATCATGCGACTGCGGACCATGCGGAAAACGAAGTCAAAGACGATGGCGAGACCCATCCCGATCGAAAGGGCGATCAAAGAGGGGATCGCTCCATTGGGGATCACACGGTCATAGACGCTCATCGTAAACAGCGGCGTCGCCAGTGCGAGGATGTTGGTGAGAAAGGCAGCGAGCGCGATATGCCCGTAGCTGCGCCAGTGCGTCTTCACGACCGACCAGAACCAGTGGCTGCTGGGGAGGTCTCCTGCCGCGACGGCCCGCGCGTCGGCCTGGGGAGCGACCCTGACCAGGAATGCGTAGCCGGTATAGTCCGCCGCGATCGCCTTGATTTCGGCTATGCGCGAGGCGCCCGGTGTGGTCGGATCGACGACGTTGATCGTCTTCTTAGCAGGATCCATCCCGAGAAGGATAAGTGCTGTGCCGTTCTTCATGACGAGAACGGCAGGCAGGACCAACGCGGGAATGTCTGAGATGTCGCGTTTGACGGCCTCGGTCTCGAGGCCGGCGCGTCTGGCAGCACGGTCATAGAGCGAAACGGTCAATCGTCCGTCCGTGATCGGAAGACCGCCGAGAAGGGCTTCGCGACTGACGGCGCGGCCGTGGTGAGCCGCGAGATAGGTTAGCGACGCCGTGAGCGGATCATCGCCTAGCGCTCGCGGCCGGCTTTGCGTGGCAGGCTTCGAATTTGGGTTATCCAGCGACGGCGGCTGGCCGGCGTCAACCGCCGGCTTAGGAGCTCGAAATAACAACTTGGAAACCCTTGGTAGCCGAAAGGAAAGCTTCAAAAATCGCGTTCAGTCAGTTCAGCCAGATTACAACAAAGGGCGAACGAAGACACTGAATCTTGCGTTGAGAGTTAATTAAGAAATCGAAAGGGCCCCGTTTCGGGGCCCCTTCGCTAGCGTTAGCCTTGATTCGCGGCCGTTATTGAGCCGAGGTCGGGAAGGCCGACAGCAGCCAATGCGGCTTCGTCGAAGCATAGGAGCTTGCGTTCGACGCTAACGGATCGGCGTAGATGACGTTCGGCCCGTCGGTGGCGCTCTTTTGTTGCGTGGCCCATTCGGGAGCGCCGGACGCAGCCGCAGTTGCCGTCGAGCTGGGCCAGCGGTCTGCGAAACCGCTGTTCCTCGGCTGAGCTTCCGCATAAGCCCTGGCGGGTCGAACCGCAGCAGTGGGTGCCGGAACGGCAACGTGCACCGGCTCGGAGCCAGTCTGCGGCAAGTTCACGCGAAGGGTCGGCAGCGTGTAGCGGGGCAAGCCGTACTGAAGCACATCCACCGGCGCAGCATCGACCGGCGGAGGCGCCTTCAGATATTCGATCAGAGTCCCCATCGCTGCCAGCAGCTGATAATCGGCGAAAACGACGACGCCACGAGCAGAGGTGAGCGAGACCGACGCATTAAAGAATTGGTTCTGCGCGTTCAGCAGATCGATCAGGGAACGCTGACCGAGCTCGTATTCTTTCTGGAAGGCCGCGATGGTCTTTCTGTCTGCCTCAAGCTGGCGCGTTAGAGCTGCAATACGCGTTGCCGTAATTGTACGGGCATTCCACGCCTTGTCGATTGATTCATAAGCGTCGCGCTGCAGCCGGGCGTGGCGCATGGTTGCCTCGGTGTAGCGCTCCGCCTTCTCCGAGCGATTCCAGGCATCCTGGCCGCCGCGGAAGATGTCCCACGACATCACGACCTTGCCGCTGTAGTCCTCATGGGTCACGCTGGGAAGCCCAGGGTTCGTGACGTAAGGGAAGGCGTTGTCGTAGTGGGTTGCGCGTCCCTCGAGATAGAACTTCGGGCCGAACGAGCCGTCGGTAGCCCGAAACGCATGCTTGGCAGCATCGACGTCGGATTGCGCCGCCGCAATCGTTGAATTGAACCGCAGGGTGGTTGCCAAGGCTTCATCGCGGCTGTGCGGCAAGCCTGCGAGCGGGGCCGGGAAACGGAGATTGACCGGCTCGAGGCCGACCACCTTCCGGTACTTTGCCCTGGCATCGTCGAGGCTGCGCTGAAATTCCGCGAGGGCCGCGCGAGCATTCTCAACACGCTCTCGCGATTGCTCCAGGTCGCCTTCGCCGGCTCGGCCACCCGAGAAGCGGGAGTTTACGTTTGCAAAAATCTTCTCGTGGTTGGCGACGTTTTGCTGCGCGAGGCTGACGAGGCGCATGTAGCGCACGACGTCAACGTAAGCTTCGGCCGCGTCAAGCGCCAAGAGTTCGGTGCGCTCCTTGACGCGGGAGGCGGCAGCGTTCACGCGCGCCGTCTGACGCCAGACCTCATGGATCGATGTGAAGCCGTCCCAGAGCAGCTGTCGCACAACCACCGATTCCTGACTGCCGTTCCGCCAGGGACCTGAACCCGCAGTGGGGACCTGCAAGGACGGGCTAATAACGCCCGGCGACTGGTCGAACTTTTCCGGTCCGTAGCTGGCGTCGATGCGCACCTGCGGCAAAAGCGTACTCTGCGTTTGCCTCAGCTCGCTTTCTGTCGCACGCCGGTTCGCCGACGCCTCGCCAACCCCCGGGTTGGTTTGCATGGCCTGGCGCAGTGCGTCGTTGATGGAAAAACCGTCAGCACATGCCGGGCTGGCCGCTAGGCAGAGGCCCGCGATTACGATGTATGCCGGTTTCATTATTCGCCCCTGCTCGCAAAAAAATTAATTGGAATCTACCGAAACCGTAACAAATGAAGGTTCCAGAACCTATGACATTTCGGTCACACAACCGCCCTAAGTGAGGCCAGAGCCGTCATCGGCCTGTGAAAAATAGATCTTTAGATTTTGAATAAAATTCAACCACTTAGAGTGGTATTGCAGATCAATCGCGTCGGGTGCAATTGGCAACATCCTCGCCAAAACAGAAAGGTCGGTTAAGCCGGTCCTAACAGGAGCGGGCCAGCCAGCCATCGGCCTATTGCTCCCGACAGGTCGCAATGTAGGTCGCTACGACAGGAGACTGGGCCTTGTTGTCCGACGACAGGTCTCCAGCGCGGCTGGTCAGCTTGTAGAGCGCATTGCTGCCGAAATAGAATCTGAAGATCTCGGCCGTCGTCTCGTCCATCCGGGTCGCAAAGATCGACCCAGCATCACGTTGGGCGGCCGCGAAGACGTAGGTTGTGAGTTTCGCTCCCTTGCCTTCGGGGGCAACAGACGTTCCCCACGTCACCGAGAATGTCTGGCCATCGACCACAACGGCTGGTCGGACGTTATCCAGATCGTCGTCGATCCACTGGGCGTCGCTCGCTTTGCCTGAAGGGCCTAGTTCGATTCGCTTGCCGCGTGGCGCGTCGCAGGTAAATCGTGCGGCGTGAGCGATCGCTGCAGTGGTCGTGGCCAGGAACAGGAACAGACAACCGACCGATCTCCGCATTGGCTTTCTCCCTGCCGTTCGTATTCGTCGGCGTCATACTGGCGTTTCCGCTGGGGCGTGCGCAACTCGACGATCGCCGGAGACCAGCGCGGTCGTGATCTTTGCGCCGCTTTGGCACGACGTGAGCGTCGCGAGCGAAGCATGACGCACGCCCGACGGGCTGGCTATCGGAGCGGCTGGTTTTCCCGCCTGTGCTTTCCGTCTCGTACCCTTTGTTGCGGGCTGTGCCCTTGGCGAGATCGGGCAGGCGTTACTCTGGCGCGATCAGATACGGTGGACGCTCGATCAATGGCCTCAGGCTGTCGAGCTCAAGGAACACATCAGCCTGCCGTCGAAGCTCATCCGCGATCATGGGAGGTTTTGTGCGGATGCTGGAGACGACGGTCACGCGGACTCCCATCCGACGAATTGCCTCGACGACGGCCCGCAAATCGCCGTCGCCCGAAAACAGGAATGCGTGGTCGATGCGACGCGCGATCTCCAATGCGTCGACGGCAATCTCGACGCCGACGTTGCGTTTTATCTTTCGCCGTCCTTCGCCGTCGTCGTGCTCTCGGGCTGGCTTCGACCGAACAGCATACCCATTGTAGTCAAGCCAATCGATCAACGGTCTTGTGCTCGTGTACTCGCCATTATCTTTCACCACGGTGTAGAAGTAGGCGCGGACCAATCGTCCGTACTTGCCGAACTCCGAAAGCAATCGCCGGAAATCGACCTCAAAGCCGAGGCTCTTGACGGTGTTGTGCAGATTCGCTCCGTCAATGAAGAGCGCAATGCGATCGGTCATCTCAAATCCCCTTGACGCCGGATCGTTCGCTGCGTGCTTCGCTCTGGGGGCTCGTTGAGCGCATGGGGCGAACGTTCCGACGGAAATATCCGATCCTAGAGCATGAAATCGGTCAGGAAGAAGAGGGAAGTTTCGATAGTGCCGAGGCCGGCAGTCATCGCTCGTCCGCATGTTCGCGGGCGGATGCGAATGACTGCGGGATCGCCGACGGGTGTCGGGTTCGGTCCCCTGCAGATATTGCGAGCGACGACCTATCCCTTCGGTGCCCGCTAGGGAGCACCCCTGTCCAACCCCTGGCGGACGGGCAAAGGGCGTCAAGGATCGGCTGAGCGAATGCAGCGATATGGGGCCTCTTGCGGCGAAGCGAGGCATGTGGCGGCTTGAGGCCCTGACGGCGCCGCGGCCCATCTGAGTAGATTGAGATCTCGGCAAGATGACTGTGTAGCGAGCGTCTCCTGCCGAAGTGGCGCCCGCGCCCGCAGCCCTTCCACGCTCACAAGGTTTCTATTGCGTAGGCAACAAAAGTATACTTAGAATTAAATTGTTGCGGCGGTGCCGTTCGCGCCGACGCTATTTTTGTGCCCAAAGCGATTTTTCTACCAACACGATTTCTGCGCCCACAAGGGGGAGGGCGATCTGCATTACCAAAAAGCGTAGTTGGGTCGAGACGGTTGACATGCGCTCTGCATGCACGCGGCCCCTTTGCGTTCATCACCCGACCCGTCCTTTCGCCTCACCAACGATGAGCCGATTACGGCCGGGCCTTGGCGACCATTTTTGTGTTGTTCTTACAGGGATTTTGTCATGTCCATTTACAAGTACGATGCAAGCACCAACACGTATGTTCTCGTTGATGATTCTTCGCTTCTCGGCACCGATTCTTCACTCGCCAATCTTTCTGTTGCGACCGATCTTTCCGACTATGCGCCCGGTTCGACCGCCAGCGTCACAGCGACTGTCGGCGTGGGTGATACCGTTACATTCAATGTCAGCGACGTGGCGGGAGCAGCCGTCTCGGGGACCAACCAGCCCTGGACGGTCACCGATGGCGGTCCCGGTGATCTTGACGGGACTGCCAACGGTGTGATCCAGACCTCTTGGGCGGTCGGACTGGACGCTGCCGGCCAGTCCTTTGTCCTAAGCGCGACGGATCAGACTGCCGGCGCCATGGTGACGACCAGCTTCACGGACAGCCCGCACACGCCGGTGCCGGCCGTCGTTCCTGCAAATCTGACCAACGGCATCGTGTTTCTGACCGGGGATACCAACACGTCGACAGGCACCGGTATCTTCCCGTCGTTCGTTCAGATTCAGGCAAGCCCGCAAGAAGGCGGCGTCGAGCAAGCCTTCAACACCGACGCCGCGCCCGTTGAGGATAGCGGAAGCTCGCCGCAGCACAATCACAGCCTTCTGCTGAGCGCCGTCCCGATCGTCACGGTCAACGGCGTCGACTATCGGGAATTCCGTCTCGATCTGAACGAGCAAAGCGATCCGATCAGCCTCGATAAGCTGCAGATCTATGCCGCGACGTCCGGAAACCTCACCTCGCTGGCCGGCCTGACCCAAATCTACGACATGGACGGCGGAGCGGACGGGAAGACCGGCGGCGGCGATGACGTCGATGTGTCCGTCGGCCTGACAGCGTGGTCATCGGGCAGCGGGCACAGCGACTACAAGGTCCTGATACCGAATTCCTATTTCGCTGGGACGGACCCGGGAGCCTATATCTATCTCTACTCGCAGTTCTCCAACGCGGACGCGGGATTTGAGGAATGGTCGGTCGGGCCGACAAGCCCCGCAGGCACCACGCCGGTCGCGGTGGTGGGCATCGACAAGCAGATTTCGGTCGATGGCACCAATTGGCAGGACGTCGGCGTGTACGGCACCATCGCCGGCAGCGACGCCGCGCCGACTCTGCTGGCGGGGTCGACCGTCTACTACAAGGTGGTTGTCACCAACGAAACGGTCCCCAACGCGTCCGATCTCAATCCAGAGATGCTGGTCTCGTCGTTGACGGACGATCCGGCGCTCAGCTTTCAATACCAAAGCGGCGATACGAACAATAACGGCCTGATCGACCTCGGCGAATCCTGGACCTACACGGCGTCGACCACAGCGGTTGATGGGTTGCAGCCAGGCGGCAACGGTCAGAAGCTGCAGATCGACACCGCGACGGTGACCGGCACCGTAACCGATCAATACGGAACGACTACCAGCACAAACAGCGACCAAGCCAACTACATCGGCGTGACACCGAAGATCGCGATCGACAAGGTGACGGTCGACGGCACGCTGGATGCGAACGGCAATCTCGTCCTGGCGGACGGCAAGGGGGCTGCCGGCGACAACCTGACCATCATCGCCGGCGAGAACATTATCTGGGAGTACAAGGTCACCAATCCCGGCGATGTCGCACTGTCCAATGTGACGGTGACCGATGATCACACGGGCGTGACGCCCACGAGCCTGCTGAACGGCGACGGCTTCAATGTCGGCGACACCAACGAGGACGGCAAGCTCGACACCAACGAGACCTGGATCTACACGGCTGCCGGGGTCGCGATCGACGGTGCCTACACGAACAAGGGCACGGCGAGCGGCAGCTTCACTGACAGCGCCGGGCATACGGCGACGCCGACGGCCAGCGACTCGTCCGGCTACATCGGCGTCAATCCCGCCATCGCTATCGACAAGGTGACAACGGGCGTCGACTCCGTGACTGTCGTGAACGGCGTTGTGACGTCCATGCATACGTCGACCGGTGATGGTCTCAGCTTCCTGGCGGGCTATGGGGTTACCTGGACCTACACCGTCACGAATTCCGGCGACGTCGCACTAGCGAACGTCGCCGTGACGGACGATCAGCCCGGCGTTTCGCCCACCGCCGTGCTGCAGGGCGACCACGTTCACAATGTCGGCGACATCAACGACAACGGATTGTTGGATGTCGGCGAGAGCTGGATCTTCACGGCCTCCGGGACCTCCGTCCTCGGCAACTACAGCAATACGGGAACGGCGAGCGGGTCGTTTACCGATACGGCTCATCATACCGTCACGCCTACAGCCAGCGATTCCTCGAGCTATATCGGCACCTTCACGGAGCAGGGCGGCACGCTGACACAGGGATTCTGGGGCAGTCATACCGATGCCTGGGATGGGACGCTGGGCAAGGAAAGCAATTCAACCAAGAGCGCTTATAGCAGCGGCGTGCTCTCGGCCCTGGATGTCAATCCGCGGCACGACGGGAATCTCCTGCTCGGCGATTCCAATCACAACGGCGTGGCCGACGATGCCCACGATCTGCTGATCTCGGACGCGTTGGCGGCGTCGATCCTGTCGTCGAGCACCAGCGGTGATGCGCGCATCATCATGCTGCAGCAGACCATTGCGGCGCAGCTGAATATCGACAACGGCAAGGCAGAGCCGAACGACCTGATCGACGAAGCCGTGATGTGGCTGACCGGCAAGGGGGCCTGGAGCGGCAATGGCTTCACCGTCGATGCCGACAATAACGGCATCATCGATACGTCCGGCGGCAAGCTCGCCGGCTCGGCGGTGTCGACCAGCGGCAATGCCTGGCAGAAGTACGTCGACGTGACGGATCCATCCTCGGGCATCGCCGACTGGAATGGCGGCAAGGAAGCCGAGGGCGAAGGTCTCAAGAACGCGCTGATGTGGTGGAATGACGGCCACCTCGTGATCAGCACGTCGGGACAGGTCGCCTACGACACGAACGGGACGTCCGCCGGCGGCATCAATCCGGCAACTGTCAATCTGAACACGCTGGATGAGTTCTGGCTGACATTGCACCAGCAGACGTCGTTGACCGGGATTGCCTGATCGTTCGAGGATGGATGGACGACGATGCCGGACGCGGCCGGCCGTGTTCGGCCGTAGTTCCCTCATCATGCCCGATGATTCAATCGGGCATGACAGTTGAGCGGGTTCGCGATGACGGGCCCGTCGCGGCCGACTGATCAATCCGGTCTCCAGAGCAAGGAGCGCAACCGGGAGCGCTGGTCACCGCACGCACGGCGCCTTGCCGCCTTGCCGCTCTGCATCATGCTGTCCGCCTGCGGGGCGGTTCGCCAGGCCGTCGAGGAACAGGCCGATCCGGTATCCTCACCTGCCAACCTGAACGTTGCTCTGGCGGAATGTCGCAATGCCTTTCCGGATCAAATCGTGCAAGCTGTGGCGCGTGCCTCATGCGTGATCAAGGCGACGGAGCTGGTGCGGCCCTTGTTGCCGTTTCCCGGGCTGCTCGACCGGGAGAACGCCTTGCGGAGATCGCTGGCCGAGCAGGTTCAAGGCGGAAAGATCTCCCTGCTCGAGCGAAATCTTCAGATGCAGAAGCTGCATTCACAGATCCTCGAGGAAGAGCGAAGCAGGCAATCCTCCGCGCCGGCCGACTCCGGCAAGCAGCCATTGGCGGTGACGCAGTGGCGGCAGTCCAATTCGGAGGTCTGCGGGTGGCTCGGAGGTGATACAGCGAATTGCTACTGACGCTGATCACCAGGGGCGTCGGCCTGTTCCGGCGCCAGAAGGGATCAAGAGCGCCGGAGCCGTCCCTCCGATGGCGCCCGTCCCAGCGCGTTTTATCCTAGGGAGAAAAAGTGGCAATGGACGAGAAGCAGGTACTTATCCTTAATTTCCATCGCCCTCACCAGCCATGGTGGTACTCTACCTTCTTTCAGGAGGAAGCTTTTATGAAGCGATTGGTTTTGATGGCAGCCTTGCTGGTGTCTGGCGGTGCAATTGCTCAACCGCGTGAGGTTATCCCGACAGATCAGATTTCACTCGCCAGAGGTCAGATCAAAGTGCTGGTGTTTGACGAGCAGATCGGCCGGATCAATGTCGTAGGCAAGGGCATCGTTGAGGCTGAACCACAGACTGACAGGCAGATGTCGATTGAGGGGATTGGCTCCGGTTCAAGTCAGCTTTTCGTATTTTCCAAGGATGGGAAGCAGATATACAGCGCTGCCGTCGTCGTTACCGCGGAACTCGGACACCTCGTCAAGATTTATGGCAACAACAAGAATGAGGATCTCAACGCGGGTCACACGCTAGTCTGGTGCAACGAGTTTGGCTGCGGACGCCCTGATGGAGACCTGCCGAAGCCGACATCGCTTGCTGTCGAGCGCGTTAGGGCCAGGTAAGACAGTCGCATCCGGTCGCAAAACGGCTAGCGCGCGGGGAGCCCGGCCCGACGCTTTGATCTGCTGCCCGTGGGCATCCGCAGGGCATCAAAGCACGCATCCGCAGCGGGCAGATTTGGCATAGGCGAAGAGCCTGGCATCGGCCTTCGGATTGCGCGTGCAGAAGCCGTTGATGATCGTGGCGACCTTCTCTTGGTGGCCCGGTTGCCAATGCCCAAGTCCGTGCAGCGCTTTTCCTGGCAGGCCAGAGACTCGAGATGCAGGATGCACTCCATGGTGATTAGTTAGCGCAGATCGTGGAGAATTGACAGGTTGGGATCGCCGCCAAGCGCGAGAGAGGGAAAAGCATCCCACCACATGTAGCAGACGCCGTTGCAGCGCGGCTTGAATAGTCGCTCAAAAAAGAGCCGATCGCCCCGACGCTACGGATGCGCGCCTTGACTGGCACCTCGGTCGAGCAAAACCATCCGCTGTCGCCGGATGCCATCGTGTTGACGAGGGAAGTCAGGCCTTGGGCGATCTGGCGATGGGCGAACCCTTCCAGTGCCGGTTCCGGGTTTTCAAATAGCCGAGTAGTGAGATACGCGATGGCCTGAGCGGGCGGGGGATCCCACCAATCTGTATCTCAACCGTTGCACGGCTGCTCGGTAAGACGCAGCTGCTCTGGCGTGCCTTGCCCGTATTTGCACGGGGTCGACGAAGTCCCGCTAGAAATTCAAATTAGTCCCGGAAAAATTTGAGACGCTGTTGTGCCCCAGGATGGCTCTCCGCGAGGACTGATTCTCGGATCGGCTAAGAGTGGCGTCCAGACTCACCACAGCGTTTTCGGCATTAACTCCGAAAAAGGGTTCAAGGCCCATACTTTGCGCCCGCCGCGTGGCGTGGCATACCTTCACGTCCGCCATTTGTTTCGCTGCTCATGGCAAAACGGCAGACTGTCCGCCGCAGCTACGGCTAGCGCCGGCTCACGCCGCCACCACGAACCGGCACGACCGAGGATGAGGATTGAAACAATCAGTGTGGTGCCGAGCCCCGTCGGCGTGCCCGTGAAGTAGCAGGCGATGAGAACGAGTGCGCCGCCCAGTGCCGGAAGTTCGTAGCCGCGAAAGCCGGCCCTTAATCCGATGCGGACCAGGAAGGCGACGGGAATGGCGAGCACCACCATGTCGTAGATGGCGAGATAGGGTGTGGCCAGCAGCGTCCCCGCGGCAAGAGCAGCGGCCTTCAAGGTATAGGGCACGCGGCTTCGCCACATCAGCGCCAGCACCACCGCAACGAACGCGGTGAGGACAAGCTGGAATGCCCAGGCCAGTTGCTCGGTGCCGCCAAAATAACGCACCACCGAGTACATGCTCTGCAACTTCCACCATGTCGCCTGGCCCTCGGTCAAGATCGCTTGCGAGGATCTCGGCATCCAGTGGAAGAACGCCAGCCAGCTCTCGGTGCCGAAGGCGAGCCACGAAACGACGAACATCGCGATCGCCGTCACGGTGGCGCTGACAAACACGCGCCAATGCCCCGCCGCAATCAGCACAATCGGAAACAGCAGCCCGTATTGCGGCTTGTATGTCAATAGTCCGAGGCAGATGCCGGCAAGCACCGGGCGCATCGGGATCAGATAGAGCGTGCTGCCGATCAGCGCCGCGGTGAGGAAGCCGTTCTGCCCGACCAGCGCGTTGATCATAACAAATGGAGCGGCGAGCGCGAGCAGAACGCCGAAGTTGTGGCCGACGATTGCGCGCATGACGGCAAGATAAGGTACGATGCTGGCGAGAACCCAGCCGAGATACGCCACCGAATAGGGCAACAGCGCCAGCACGGATGCGACGAAGAGGAACGGCGGCGGGTAATGCCACGGAAAGTTGCCGGTAAAATCCTGACCGAGCTTGGCGACCTCGATCCGCTTCAGGATGTCCCAGTCAAAGGCCTGTGCCGGAAAGCCATCGAGCGCGAGATGCCCGGTAGCCCAGAAGCTGATAAAGTCCGTCGGGATGCCGAGGCCGTTCTGATCATAAATCCACACGTGCGCAAGATACGCCATCAGGCAAAGCGTCAAGTTCAGCGCGCAAAGCGCAAAACATGCCTTCCGGAGCCGCACGGGAATTTCGATCTGGCCCGGGGCGATTTCTAGGGGGGAGCGAGAGGCGGCCATGCGAGATCCTGTCGGAAAGCCCACGCTCTCTAAAGCAATAGGGCACGCAGAAAGAAGTGTCCAGAA
This sequence comes from Bradyrhizobium sp. ISRA436, assembly GCF_029910015.1. Classification (NCBI taxonomy): domain Bacteria; kingdom Pseudomonadati; phylum Pseudomonadota; class Alphaproteobacteria; order Hyphomicrobiales; family Nitrobacteraceae; genus Bradyrhizobium; species Bradyrhizobium sp. ISRA436. The sequence goes on along the minus strand of NZ_CP094519.1, from coordinate 5,137,051 downwards.
TCTTCGCGGCTATCGTTAATGCTGGCGCGGGCATTAAGCAGCTTGAGAGCTTTGCGTTGCGCCCACGGGTCGAAGTTGACAATGATTGACATCCCAGGACAAGGGCGCATGCGTTCAAGCAACAATTCGCTTCAGGTGGATACAGAAACCAGGCTGAGCGTGGCCCCCGCGCGCAGTGATCACCTTCGGCCTTGGTTGCCACTCATATTCGCGGCTACGGCCTATCTGACGGTCATCGCCAGGCCCGTCAGCTTATTAAGGGATGCGGACATCTACTGGCATATTGTGGTCGGCCAGTGGATCATCGATCATCGTGCTGTACCTCACGTCGATCTATTCTCCTTCACGATGCGCGGCGCACCTTGGATAACCAGCGAGTGGTTATCAGAAGTCCTTTATTTCGTGGCGTTCAAATTAGCCGGGTGGCCGGGACCTGCAATGCTTGCCGCGCTGTCGGCGTTTGTAGCGTTCTACCTGCTGACGTTCCTGTTACTGAAAAGACTGCCGAACATACCGGTCATGATCTTGGCGGCTGCTGGAATCGCCCTGACAGCGTTCCACACGCTGGCCAGGCCGCATGTCTTGATCTTTCCCTTAATGGTGTTGTGGGCTAGCGCTCTGGTTCAGGCGAGCGAAGAACGACGAGCGCCTTCGATCGCGTATCTCCCGCTCATCACTCTCTGGGCGAACCTTCACGGTAGCTTTACGCTGGGCCTGGCGCTGATTGCGCCGTTCGCATTGGAGGCGCTTTGGACCGTAGACAAATCCGCTCGCTTGACGCTCGCGTTGCATTGGCTTCGATTTGGGGTACTGGCACTTGGGGCCGCCTGTATCACCCCGTATGGACCGGAGTCGATCCTGGTTACATTCCGCATTTTGAATCTTGGGACGACCCTTTCAAACATCGGCGAGTGGGGGCCGCTGAACTTCGGCACACTAAATCCCATTACAATATGCTTTATCGCTGGCGCTGCCTACGTCCTGTACAGCGGGCTTAAGCTGCCTCTGCTCAGGATTGCTGCGCTCCTGGCTGTTATTTACCAGACCCTCGCTCATGTACGCTATGTCGACGTTTTCGCACTGGTTGCGCCATTCTTCATCGCCGGTCCGTTAGGCCAGCATCTCTCATGGCCCGAATTGCAGCACAGCCGGAAAGTCGTACCCGCAGCAAGGACAGCGTTTATCGCTGCCATCACGGCCCTTGTTATCGCGACGGGAGTGATCGTGACGACGACCGACCACATGCCACCACGTGTTCCGCGCCTTGCAGTGGAAAAGCTCAAGGAGCTAAAGGCAAATCGCGTCTTGAATGACTACTACTTCGGCGGGTATCTGATTTCCCAGGGCGTTCCGACATTCGTTGATTCACGTGCCGAATTGTATGGGCCAGCCTTTCTCAACCGCTATATGCGGGCCATTTGGCTCGATGATCTCGCGGATTTTGTCAGATTGCTCGATGAATACAAAATTGACGCAACGCTGCTGTTTCCGTCGACTCAGGCAGTAGGTCTGCTTGATCGACTGCCAGAATGGGAGCGGACTTATGCCGATGACGTAGCCGTCGTCCACGTTCGGCGCACGCATCCAGGAAGCGCGGATACCGCGAAGTAGGTCTGCTCGCTCGCCATCGAGCCACGGAATCTTCCGGATGAGCCGATGGGACTGTGCGCGGAAGACGATGGCGCCTTGCTCTTCGCCGCTATTGGAACTCCCGCGCCGTATTCGCACGGAGCCGCGCGCCTCAGGCCGCGAAGCGGAAACGATTCCGAGTTACCTCAAAAGATTCCGGCCTTCATCTGCGCAGCATGGTGCTTGTCGCATCCGTCAGCCGCTGCCCGGTAGGGTTAACAAAGGATTACCAGGTGACAGCTTTCTCGCAAAATATTATAGATAAATTTAGTTGGCATTGGATTTGGCCGCCAACGGGACTGTGCAAATTAATCGTAAAAAGGGATTTTGTCCTATGTTGAAATATTACATCAAGACCACGGAAGCCTTGAAGCGTCTGCGCGACAACGAGGACGGCGTCGTGTCGTTCGAGTACGTGATCGTCGCTGCTTGTGTCGTCGCGGCAGTGGGTGCTGCGTTCGGTTTGGGTGGCACCGGTCCTATCTCTACCGCACTGAGCAGCGCGATCTCGAGCATCTCTTCAAAGGTTACTGCTGCCGTCGGATAGCGCGGCCGACCGGGACCGCGAAGGGGGCCATTGGACAGTGCCCCCCGACGGACCACCAAGTGCGACCACATTTCGTAGATCCAGTCAGATGGGTGCTGGGTTGGCGCAGGTGCGCGCCAACGGGAGTGTAAGATTAACCGGAGAGGTGTGCTATGTTGAAATATTACATCAAGACCACGGAAGCCTTGAAGCGTCTGCGCGACAACGAGGACGGCGTCGTGTCGTTTGAGTACGTGATCGTCGCCGCTTGCGTCGTCGCCGCGGTAGGGGCTGCGTTCGGTTTAGGTGGTACCGGTCCTATCAGCGACGCACTGAGCAGTGCGATTTCAAGCATCTCCAGCAAGGTCACTGCTGCAGTCGGCTAATACGGCCGTACGGCTCGCTCGGGGAGGTGCGTTGAATTGTGCCCCCCGCTTCTTTTGCAGTATTCAATTGATGAGTTGGATTGCACGCGCACAGCCTCGCTTCTGAAAATCCTAGTAGGAAAGTTCTATGTTGAGGTGTTGGGTTGGAATTGCTGACGGATTGAAGCGTCTGCGCGCCGACAAAGACGGCGTAATATCCTTCGAATACGTGATCATCGCGGCTTGTATTGTCACCGCGGTAGGCGCTGCATTCAACACTGGCGCTAGTGGTCCCATGAAAGACGCGCTGACGGGTGCTGTCAACACGATCGCCACCAATGTCACGACCGCCGGCGGAGGGTGATACTGCCGAAAGTTTTTCTGAGGCGTGCATTTTATGAGCTGGATTGTTATAACGTCGTTTCTGGAAATCCTGTTGTTGCTAAATGTCGCAACGACCGATATCGCGACACGATTGATCCGAAATGAGATTTGTCTTGCGCTGGCAATTCTTGGGATCGCTGGTCAACTGGCCAATCCAATACAAGTTGCCCAGTCGCTGATCGTTGCTGCGATCCTGCTGCTGCTGCTGTTCGTCATCTACCAGCGGGGAAAGATTGGCGGCGGCGACGTCAAGTTGCTGGTTGCTCTGGCGGTTGGTCTTCCGCTGACGGGCGTCATTCAGTTGTTGACTGTGACAGCGCTTGCCGGCGGGGTACTCGCCCTAGTGCATCTGATGATGCGCGTCCTGCCATATCCTAGGCTTGCGCCCGCCGGATCGTCGCTCGTGCGCCGCGTCTATGCGGTCGAGCGTTGGCGCCATTTGCGACACGCGCCGTTGCCTTACGGGGTTGCCATAGCGTGTGGTGGTATTTGGACGATTTTGAGCAAAGGATTTTGAGATGTCATCCGCCTTGCGTCTTTCGATTATCGCGGTGCTGTTGCTGGCCACAACTGCGCTCGCGCTTATTGCCTATAACATGAACCTGCCGAAAGAGGCTCCGGCGCAGATCGCCGAGCAGGCGCCGGCGCCGGCGACTGTCGGGTACTTTGTTGCCGCTCGTCCGCTCCCGCGAGGCGCGCTGGCCCGCGATGAAGACTTCACGGTACGCTCGGCGCCGCCGGAACGTGTGCCAGCAGGCGCGATCCTTGAAACGCCCGACTCCAAGGCTGGACTTCCCGGTGCTCTTGTTCGCAAGTTCGTCGACGCTGGCAGTCCCATCACACTGCAGGACATACTGCGCCCGAAGGATCGGGGTTTCCTCGCCAGCGTCCTGGCACCGGATAGCCGCGCCATTAGCATCAAGGTTGACGAGGAGTCCGGCGTCTCGGGTCTGATCAGGCCAGGTGATCATGTCGACGTCGTGTTGACCCAGGTGTTCGAGAAGGCAGATCCCGCGCATCGCGCCTTGGCCGAGACCGTTCTGCGCAATGTTCGAGTTATCGCGATCGACCAGGAAATTGCGCAAGGTGGCCGACCCGTTAGCGCCGCGGTGGGTAAGCAGGTGCAGACGGTGTCGCTGGAGCTTACGCCGGAGCAGGTCAAGAAGGTCACCGTTGCAAAACAGCTTGGAACGCTCTCACTCGCCGTTCGGTCGGCAGTCGATCAGTGGGAGAAAGCGGATGCGGGTGCGATGTCCAGCTGCGATGTGTCGCCTGAACTTGCCCGCCAGAATGCAATTGCCGGCCAAACGGCAGCGGTGGTGGTTCATACCGGAGGTGAGGTCAAGGAATACACAGTCAGGAAGCAGGACGCCGACGATATCGACGTTGCCGTCAGCTGCGATGGGGCGCCGGACCCTGGTCGCCAGACCGCAGCCGCGACGACTTACACCGGCAAGGATTCGGAGAAACGCTGATGAACGTTGCCATGATCAATCAGCCTGAAGCCGCATCCGTTGTAGCGCGCGACCGTGTCGTCTGTTTCGTAAACGACGAGCTCAGTGCCGCGGCTCTGCGCAAGGGCCTCGAAGGCAGCAACTTGTCGATCAGGCGCGGCACGATCCGCAATGCCATCAAGATGCTCGAAACCGACACTGATTTGTCCGCATTGGTGACGGATATAAGCGGCATCGAGGATCCATTTGTCGAGCTGGAAAGACTGGCCAGCGTTTGTCCGCCCGATGTTCGCGTCGCTCTGATTGGTGAGAGCAGGGAGATCACGTTCTACCGCGAACTGATGGACATCGGCCTGACCGAGTACCTCCCGAGGCCGCTCACGCGAGACATGGTGCTGGACCAGCTGCGCCCGAAGCTGATTGGCGACGTGGCGCCCAGTCAGCCCGATCGCGGCGGGCATGTGATCTCGATCTGCGGCGCGCAGGGAGGCGCCGGTGCAACGAGTATCGCCATCAATCTCGCGCTGCAACTGGCCGAGACCACCAAAGCCAAGGTCGCGCTCCTCGACCTCCATCTGCAAAACGGCGAAACGGCCGTGATGCTGGGTGTTCAGCCCGGGCCTGGACTGCGCATCGCTCTGGAAAACCCGATGCGGGCGGACACGTTGTTCATCGAACGCGCTGCAATCGATGTTAACGAGCGGGTTTGTCTGGTTTCCGCCGATGAGGACCTGGATGCGCAGCTCGACATCACAGAAGCGGGAGTGAGACACGTTCTGGGTCTGCTCCGGCAACGGTTCAATTACATCGTCGTCGATGTCCCGGTCCCGTTTCCGCCATCCATCCATCCGGTATTCACGGTTTCCCGTCACGTGCTGGTGCTGCTGGAAGCCGAGGTGACCGGGCTTCGCAATGCCCACGCGCTACGCAACGCCGTCACCAGCATCGCTGGCAAGGATCGGGTCTTTACCTTGCTCAACCGTGCCAATCGGGCCGGGGGCCTTCCCAGGGCCACGATCGTAAAGGCTCTCGGCGGAGAACCCGACATGGTGATCCCCGATCTCGGGAAGGGGATGACCCAGGCGGTCAATCTCGGAATTCCCGCTCTGAAGCACGTATCAGGACTGCGGCGTCACCTCGCACCGATCGTCCGGGAGATCACCGGTGTCGGTGCCGAGCGGAAGGGACGGTTGAGGAGGCTGCTCGGGCTATGAAAAAATTTGGTCGGCGCCAAGACGACGCGGCTCGTTTGCCTGCATTGATGCCAAGCTTGCCTGCTTCTCCGCCAAGCTTGCCCACGGCTGCGTCAAGCTCGGCTACACCTGCGCCAAGCCCGGCCATGGCTGCGCCAAGCTCGCCTGCGCCCATACCAAGCCCGACGGCACTGGCGCCGAAGCGAGTCGAGCCCTCGTATCAGCATTCGGCGATCGCGGCTTCGCTGCGCGAACGGGTCATCCAGCAGATCGAGCCCGCGGCGGCCGCAACGGTTTCACGCGACGTTCTTCGGCGGCAGATCGAGGAAATCATTCACGGAATCGCCAATCAGGAACGGCTCGAACTGTCGGGACGCGAGCAGCTTCAGCTGGCGGACGAGATCGCGGATGACATGACCGGCTACGGGCCGCTCCGTCCGCTTCTGCTCGATGAAACAATCAACGACATCATGGTCAACGGACCGAGTAACATTTACGTCGAGCGAGGCGGCAAGCTGGAACGGGTGGCGGTGCGATTCCGCGACAATGATCATATTGCGTCCGTGGCACAGAAGATCGCAGCGCAAGTCGGCCGGCGCGTCGACGAATCCAGCCCGATGGTGGATTGCCGCCTGCCGGACGGCAGCCGCGTCAACATCATCTTCCCGCCTCTGGCGATCCATAGTCCTTGCATATCGATCCGAAAATTTCCAAGTCATCGTTTGGACATCGCCGGCATGATCGCAAACGGTTCGATGACCGCGGCGATGGGACAGTTGCTGGAGATTTCCGCCCGCTCTCGGCTCAATATTCTGGTCTCGGGCGGCACCGGTTCCGGCAAGACGACGCTGTTGAATGCGATGAGTCAGTTCATTGATCACAGCGAACGTGTTGTCACGATCGAGGACGCGGCAGAGCTACAGCTTCAGCAGCCGCATGTGATCAGCCTGGAGACGCGGCCTCCGAGCATCGAGGGCACAGGGCTGGTGACGCAACGCGATCTCCTGTGGAACGCGCTGCGCATGCGACCTGATCGGATCATCGTAGGCGAGGTGCGCGGCGCTGAAGCATTTGACATGCTGCAAGCGATGAACACCGGCCATGACGGTTCGATCTCCACGGTGCATGCCAACAGCACCCGCGACGCCCTGACCCGCATCGAAAACATGGTGCAAATGGGCCAGGTCAACCTGCCGTCGCGGGCGATTCGAGCTCAGATCGTCGCAGCGCTGGATATCATCGTGCAAGTCGAGCGCATGCGGGATGGACAGCGTCGCATTGTCCAAATCAGCGAGGTGATCGGCCTGGAAGGCGATGTGATCACCACCAATGATATCGCGTCCTTCCAGTACCAGGAGGAGGATGTTCACGGCCGGATCTCGGGCACCTACCGGTCCACTAACGCAATCCCGAAATTCAAGAGCCGTCTTGTCTATTACGGGCTTGATCGCGCCTGGGCTGAGGCCATGAGGCAGATATGATACCGCCATTTGTGATCCTCACTGTTCTGGCGCTGCTGCTCTGTGCATCGGCGGTAACGTTGTGGCTCGACTCCCGGGAACGACGCATGGATCGTCAACTGACGAACGCGTTGCCAGCCTCGCACTCGGCAGGCCTGACTTCCATTCGTCGTTCGGAGACCGGGTCCCGCTCGCAGTTGATCCACCGGCTGGCCAATTACAGGCCCGAAGTCGTTTACGTCTGGCACCCGGCCTACACGGTGCTGGCCGGTGCCCTCGCTGCAATAGCAGTCGTTTATGTCAATCGCCTGGTGCAGTTTTCCGCCCCCTTGGTGTCTGTCGCGGCTGCAATTGTCGCCCTCCTGGTGGTGCGAGGTCTGTTTGGATGGCAGCAACATCGGTTCACCAATCAGCTTTTTCGACAGCTGCCTGACACGATCCAACTGGTGACGAGCACTGTTCGATCCGGGCTGCCGGTGAACGAGGCATTTCGCACCATCGCGCGCGAAATGCCGCAGCCAACAGCGGGGCAGTTTGCGATCGTATGCAGCGAATTGAATCTGGGAAGACCTCCGGAGGAGGCCGTCGAAGCCATCTATCAGCGAACGCTGGTGGCGGAATATGCGATGTTTGCGGTGACGCTTGCCGTTCAGTTGAAGTCGGGCGGCAGTTTGGCTGAAACCTTGCAGACACTGGGTGAGACCGTGAGCCAGCGCGTTGCGCTCGCGGCGCGCGCGAAGGCCCTGGCAGGAGAGGTGATCTTTTCATCGCGCGCGCTTACATGTGCGCCCGTCATCGTAGGTGGGTTGCTGTATTTGCTCAATCCGAAATCAATCGATCTGCTATTCTCCGATCCGATCGGAAACATGCTGTTGGCTTACGCAACAGGCTCGGTGATTGCCGGGCACTTTGTGATACGTTGGATGGTTAGAAGGGAAACAGCGCTATGACGGCCGGTCTCGGTTTGGTGGCGCTCGCCATAACAGCTGCGGCAGCGACCCTCGTGTTGGTCATTCGCGAAGTCCACCTTCGTGCGTTGGACGCGCGCGTGAACAAGGCCGTGATGGGCCTTCCTGGCCACTCATCGCACTCCGAGGACATGATCGGCTGGTTTTCGTCGATCGGCATGCGATATCGGCGCTTTTACGCTGCGGAAGATATCGAACAATTGCGGACGGTCCTTCAATCGGCAGGTTTCAATCATCATCGAACCTTGCCGATCTGGATCGGCGTCAAAATTGTCAGCATGTTCCTGTTGCCGGCCATTGCCTTGCTTTTTTCGCAGCTTTCGGGGTGGCCGCCGACCAGTGTGCTGATCTTCACACTGTTGGGCGTGGTGATCGGAATTATGGGACCGCGGCTGATACTGCTCCTGCTGAGACGGCGTTTTGATGCTGCCATTCGGCTGGGCACGCCGGATACAATCGACCTGCTGGTTGTGTGCAGTGAAGCGGGAATGGGCCTGGAGAGTGCGTTGCAGCGCGTGGCGGAAGAAACGGCCCAGACCAATCCTGCCATAACCCACGTGTTACACGGTCTGCTGGACGATCTCAGGATATTGCCAAATCGCATCGATGCATTCGAGAAATTGGCATCCAGGTCGGATGGACTGCGCCGCTTCGGCACCATGGTCAGCCAAAGCCTGCAATATGGCACGCCGTTGGGCCAGGCTCTGCGCAGTATCGCTGCGGACCTCCGTCAGGAACGCATTACGAAGCTGGAAGAAAGGGCGCACAAGCTCGGCGCCAAGCTGACCATTCCGATGGTGCTGTTTCTGCTTCCGGCCATGTTCGTCATTTTGGGAGGAAGTCCGTTTCTGCATCTCATTCGTTCTTTCAAGGGCATCTAGCTACGGGACAGGAGCCATGAGCAGGGTTCGTGCCTGTCGGAATAGGCAAATCAGCCGCAAAGCATCTTTGCTCGCGGATCAACGCGGCGCCGTCGCGTTCGAGACGCTCATTGTCTACGCCTTTATGATGTTCAGCCTGATTCTGCCGCTTGCCGACGTGGCGATCGCCGGCTTCCAGTACATATCGGCGTGGGAGGCATTGCGTGGTTTCGGACAAACTATCCAGTACTCGCCGCCACCTGACGTTACGAACACGTCAAGCTGGGCGTCAACCGAGCTCGCCAAGGCTGATCCCAAGTATCCCATCCCGAGTATTCAAGTCCTTTGCGGCAACAGCAACGCTGTCTGTTCCTCGACCAACCTGACGCCGCCCAGGTCCTATTCTTACTCGACGACCATTACCTTGGCGCCCATGGTGCTGAGGTCGGTGTTGTGTACGAGCACCAATGCCAATCCTTGTACCTACACGCTGCCTTACTCAGAGCGCTTTCTATAGGGTGTTCCATGCGTGACATGCTCCGCTGCCGTCGAGGTTCTGCCGCATTCGCAACCGTCATTGCGCTGGTGCCGCTGGTCGGGGTGGTTGCACTCGGGGCCGAGGCGGGATCATGGTACGTCACCAAGCAACACGCGCAGAATGCCGCCGATGCGGCAGCCTATTCGGGTGCCTTGACGCTGGCGTGCTCGTTGTCCAGCGCCACTGCGAGCTGTGATACAACACAAACCTATGACTATCGCGGCAAACAATTTGCTGCACAGAACGGGTTCTGCAACTCCGGCGACTCGTCGTATGTGGGCGCTACTTGCCCGACCTCCCTTCCGACAGGTACGTCGCAAACCGTGCAGATCGATCTGGGCACTTACGCTGCCGGTACCTGGACCAGCTCGGCAGCCGGCAACTTCGTTCGCGCCACTGTTAGCCAGCAACAACCTGCCTACCTGGCAGCAGTGCTTGGTTTGTCCACCGTCGACATAGGCGGTTCAGCCATTGCCGAGGTCCAGAACCCCAAAGATCTCTGCGCGTTGGGCCTGTCCTCGACCAACATCGCACTTACACTGGGCGGCGGTGGCACCCTAACCGGAGACGGTTGCGGGTTGATGTCGAATAACACCGTCAAATACGCGAGCACGCCGACCTTCAGCGGTTCGGGTTGGGCCGTTGATGCCGTAAACGGCTGCACCAACTCGGGCAACTGCGATCCTGGCGTGCCGTACAACTACAGCATGCTGCCTGCGACGAATCCGCTCAAGGCATTGGATACTGCATCGTTCAACTCGAGGACGAGCCCGTCAACAAGACCATGTGGAGGCAATGTCACCAATGGTCAATTCTGTTCGCTAACCGAGAACAGCGCTGGCGGGGTGTACAGCGACCTGACGGTGAATTCCGGAGGCACGCTGAATCTTGCTCCAGGAACGTACTTTTTCTACAATGCAACGCTGAACTTTGGCGGAACGGTCACCGGAACAAACGTAACGCTAGTGTTGCTCGGAACCAGATCGAGCATTTCCATCACCGGTACGGTGACCCTGTCGGCCCCGACGACCAACTCTTATTCTTCTCTTCTGAACGGCGTTCTGATTGACGATCAGGCCCCGGCGGGGAGCAGCAACAACGTCACCATCAACGGCAGTAGTGCGGTCTCTCTGTTCGGCGCGCTGTACTTCCCCAATGTCGGTGTCACGTGGAACGGAACGACCGCCAACGTCAATACGGGGTGCACAGAAGTGATCGCCAACACGCTCACCATAAACGGTACGGCCAACTTAAGCACCGGCAGCTGTGCTTCAGGCACCGTTGCTAAGACCCAAGTTGTGGCTTTGGTCAAATGATGAGAAAGCTCGATCAGCGAGGCACCGCGGCGATGGAGTTTTGCTTCGTCGCAGTGTTCTTGTTCACAGTGATGTTCGTGATCTTCGACCTCGGACGTTACGCAATCACGATGCAGTCGTTGCGCACGCTTGCGAATGCGGGCGCCCGGCAAAACATGATCCAGTGCTATACGCCTGCCGTGGTAGCGAACACGTCACCCTCCGGCTGTACCGCTGATTACCTGTCGACTACGCAGAAGCAGGATGCTGCTCCCTTCCTTTATAACGCCGGTCTCACGCCTTCAATGAACACGACCTCGGGAGCCTCGGCACTCACTGTTACGGCATCTCTACCAGATTTCACCATGATCATGCCGATCTGGGGCACGACATTGAACGCGCCGAGCGCGTCCACCAAAATTCCATTCTAGCTGACATCATCCGGATCGCGCCTGGACGACGGCAAGCGATAGAACGTTGGTGCCGGCCGCCGAGACAGATTCTCCGCATCGGTCAGGGAAGCACACGAGCCTGTCGACGTGATTCTCGCCGGCGGCTGCTTGGGTCGTCATCCGCCGGTTGCGTCCGACGCCCTGGGGGCCACGCTGCGGGTCACTCCCGAGCCAGGCCACCAAAAGTGGTGCTCACCGGCAACATCGCGGAGTTTTCTCCGGCGTTGCCATAGCGTGGGGGTGGTCTTTCCTTGCAATCGGGGCGCGCAGCGGATGATGATCCTGGTGCCGCGTTTTGCGGCTGGCAGGCGGCCGGGAGTGTCCGGCCGGAGCGGCGTGTCGGTCGGCTCAGCGTGCCAGGATGTGGGACTTCGCAAGTAACTATTTGTAATCGGACAGATTGTAAGCTCGACGACGTGGTGCACGAAGGAGAGTGATCAGGACGTCGAGGCGGTAAATTTACGGAGTTTGCCGTGAGAATCACGGCGAAGGGGATGCGAAATGAGAGGCGGTCGCGTTTGGGGTAGCGCGGGACGTAGGCTTGTCGCCGTGGGCGTGATCGCTCTTGGCGCTCCGCTCGCCCTGATTCATTGCATCGATCCCGCGCGGGCTGCGGACCGGCGGGCTCCTACCGGCGGCGTCTTCGTCAGCGAAATGACCGACGTCCAGCGCGTCAAGGTGACAATCAACAAGTCGCGCACCTTCAAGGTCGACACTGCCTTTTCGACGATCGTCGCGGGCTCGCCTGACATCGTCGACGTGAAGTCGCTGAGCGACCACCTGATCTACATCCAGGGCAAGAAGACCGGCACCACCAACGTCATCCTGTTCGACAGTTCGATGAAGCAGATCGGCATCCTCGATGTCGAGGTCACACTGGATATTGGCAGCCTGCAGCAGAACATCCAGTCCAGCACGGGCGCGCGCGGCATTCGCGTGTCTGCGTCCGAAGGCCAGGTGGTGTTGAGCGGCACGGCGGCCGATGCGGTTACCGCGGAGCGGGCAATGGCGATCGCCAAGGGCATCGTTCCGGAGGGCGGCGTCGTCGTCAACGCGATGAGCGTCGCGGCGCCGCAGCAGGTGATGCTTGAGGTGCGCTTTCTTGAGGTCGCCCGGACCGCCGGTCGTGACCTCGGCGTCAACCTTTATGCGGCGAACGCCAACGGAACCAATGTCGCGAACACGGGGCTTGGATCTGGCAACACAACGGCAGGCCGAGTGCCGATCGGTGGCAATAGCATTAATAACGTTAGGAGTGTGACCATCAATGGCAACACCACAACCACAACCACAGCGAGTACTAATAATGTTGGCGCCTATCCGACTGGCAGCCTTCCGGTCCTCGGAACGATTGGGACGCTTCTGGGCGCCACGGGCGGTGTAGCCCCTGTCCCGTTCGGTAGTTTGTTGACCAGCATTGTCCGAACCAGCAACGGCGGCTCAGTGGACTTGTTGATCTCCGCACTGGAAACGAAGGGATTGGTTCGCGCGCTGGCAGAACCGAATCTGATGACGTTGTCGGGCGACTCCGCGCGGTTTCTGGCCGGTGGCGAGTTCCCAGTTCCCTCTGTGCAGCCGGGAAGCGGAAATGGTGTCCCCACCATTACGACCCAATACAAGCCTTTCGGTGTGGAATTAGCGTTCGTTCCCACAGTTCTCTCGCGAGGCACTATCAACTTGAGGATCGAACCTTCAGTAAGCGAACTGGACTTCGCGAATGCGGTGACGATTGCCGGAACTCAAATTCCAGCACTGACAAGTCGGAGCGCAAGAACCACCGTCGAACTGCGTGACGGCCAGAGCTTTGCGATTGCCGGACTTCTGCAGACCAGAAATACGCAAGGCGTCTCGCAATTGCCCTGGATCGGCTCGGTGCCCGTGCTCGGCACCCTGTTCAGCAGCAAGTCGTACCAGCAGCAGGAAACCGACCTAGTCATCATCGTCACGCCGCACCTGGTTGCGCCGGCGGCGCCCGGCCAGAAACTGGCGTCGCCGCTGGATTCCCGCCTGCCTGCCAACGACGTCGATTTCTTCCTCAACGGCCAGATGGACGTGCGCAAGCGTTACGACGACTACGTCAGCTCCGGCGGCAACTTGAAGGGGCCTTACGGGCACATCATTGCTCCCGAGGTCACCGCGCCCGTTGCGGTGCCGGCCGCTGCCGGCCAGCCGGTCGTGAAAACCCTGAACTAGAGGAGGCGGGAGATGACCATCAGGTATCTGGCTCTGCTCGCGCCCTTGCTGCTCGGGGGATGTTATGGGGTGGCCGGTCATGACGAGGTCGATCGCTACTTCCAGCGCTCCGAGACCATCACGATGACCGCGGGCGACGCCAAAGAGGTCAACGCCGCCACCCATACGATCCATCCATGGCCGCGCTACGTCGGCGACCGCAGGATCGCGTATGACGCGCAGCGCACGGGGGCCGCTGTCCAACGTTACCACTCCACGTCGCGGCCGGTGGATCAGCTTCCCGACATCAGCGATCCGGGGAAAGCAATGGGCCAGCCGCCGCCCATCACTACGAATGTCAACGTCAACGGCCTGCCGCCGGGCACTTCGTCCGGGGTGGCGGTGCCGGTCGGAACAGGGGGCAAGTAACAGCCAGCGGGCCGCCGCCGCGAAGCGGCAGCCTGAGGTTTTCGGATAGTTTCTTTTGGTCGTTCCGGTGAAATCGATTGCGGGACATCGACGATTGCGGCGAGGGCTGCGGGGTGGAGAGATGCGACGGCTGTTTCTAGCACTGACCTGTTGCTGGCTGGGGACTGGCCTTGCGGCGTGTGACTACACGACGAGGGAGGCCGCTGTCGTGGCCCCCGTTGATCCCGGCGGCCCGGACCCCGTGCAGGAGCCGACCGACGTCAAGTACTATCCGTCGGACGAGCCGGTGCGGTTGGGGCTCGAGGCATACAACCGCGGCGCCTACGGCATCGCCCAGCGCTACTTCAAGGACGCCGTCGAGAAGTCGCCGAAGGACGTGACGGCCTGGGTCGGGCTTGCGGCGAGCTATGATCGGATCCGTCGCTTCGATCTTGCCGATCAGGCCTACGCGCAGGCGATCCGTCTGGGGGGCCGCACCGTCCAGATCCTGAATGATCAGGGCTATTCGTACATGCTACGCGGCAATCTCGGCGCGGCGCGACGCAGGTTCGAGGAGGCGCGTTCGCTCGATCCCACCAATCCCGTGATCGCCAACAACCTCGAGCTGCTCAACGGCAGCCGCCGGTTCATCGAACGGCCGCCGAACAATCAGCCATCGGTGGAATAACTGCCCGGATTCCCTTTGTGCCTGCCGCTGCTTGACTGCAGGTCGGAAGCGTCGCGCGCTGCCTAGGGAATCCTTAAGGGAAGCTAAAGGTTTTTGCCCTAAGCCATACCGATATTTTTTGACGTATGGCTTCGTCACATGAACCGGCTTTTCAAGCTCCAGTTTCTCGGACCGCTGGCGCTCTTCGTCGCCACGCTTTGCGCCGAACTGGCTGCACGCGCCCTGCAATATGCCCCCGGCTCTGAGCTTCTCTGGTTCATCAATCTGAGGATCTTCGGCATCTTTCAGCGAAGCGACGCGAGCCTGAGCTACGTCGTCCCGATCGACGGATTTCAGTTCTTCGGCGTTGCGCTGCCGATCTTCCTGCTGGCCTGCTTTGGGCTCGCAGCCAGGTCCAGGCTCCCGTTCACGATCGCAACCCATCTGAGCGTTGCCTACGCGGGCTTTCTGGTTGTCGCCTGGCAGGCCGGTGTGCCGATCACTGCGCAGGCGTCGCTTCGACCCGTCGCGGTCCTCCCGCCGGGCCCAGGCATGTATATGATCGCGACCCTTCTTGGGACTTGCCTCCTCTCCTTTGCCGTCACGCACCTGCTATATTTCCGCGCCGTGCGAGGGGAAATAAGCGATTTGGCAAGTTGGTTGCGAAATATCTCGTCTCGTCCAACAACCGCGTGATATTCTTCGAACTGCGTGGTCGGACAGCGGCTGCGCCGTTTACGGGCCTGATTAGTCGTCCGTGAAGAATGCGGATTGACCTGAGAAATAAGCAGAATTGATCTTGATGTAGTATTCGATTTTGCAGGAAAGCGGGGTGGTGGGCGTGGGTATAGCGGCCGGTCATGATGGCGGCGCGCTTGGCCAGGCGCAGATAGCTCTGGCGCAGCGGCACACGGTTGCGCTTGGCGAGCCCGACCAGCTTGATGATACCTCGCTTTCTTGCGTTTTAGGATTTTGCTTTTTTCCTGAGATGGGCTTTGCGCGCGGTTGCCTGATGAGCCCTGTGCCAGAGCGACCATGCGAGGACGCGGGCGTGCGGGATGCGCCGCTGGGCGAGCTTCATGGCGATGCGCCGGATTTCCTGGATCGACCAGCGGATCAGGACCGATGCGTCGGTCGCGGCCGCTGTCGCGTTTTTTTGAGCAACGGCCCGGTGTTGGCCCGATGACGGATGACGGCCATCATGGCGAAGGCAAGCACGACGAGTGAGACATGGCGATGCCAGCCATGCCAGGAGCGGGTTTCGTTGTGATCAAGGCCGAGCTCGTTCTTGGCGGTTTCGAAGCTGTCCTCGATGGCCCAGCGATGGCCTTCCACCGATACCAGCTTCTGCATGGACGTGCCCTTTGGGCACCATGTGGAGAAATAGGCCAAGCTGCCGTCGGCGATGTTGCGGCGGATCAGAAGACCTCGCGTCCATTCCCCGGCCAGGTCGTCGTTGTATTCACTGGCATCGAGATCGGCCAGCTCGAGATAGGCCCAGTCGTGCCAGCGCGGACCTTTGGTCCCTCCGCCGGACGACAGGCGGCGCCAAGCCTTTTTGGGAAGGCTCTGCGCGATCGCGGCGGCGGTACCGGCGACAGCCTGCTGTTTGCCCCAGGAGCGGAACACATGATTGGACGCAACACCCAGGACATAGCCTTTGCCTGCCTTGCGCAGCAGGGTTTCGACCCTCGCCAGTGCCATACACGCTGTCCGCCGCCACGAACGAGAACGGCACGTTGACCGCGATCGCGCGCGTGATCATTTGACGCGCGATCTTGGGCTTGGTCGCAAAGCCCACAGCGCTCGGTACATGCGCGGCCCTCAGGCGAGCGGGGTCGTCCGTCCATTCCTTTGGCAGGTAGAGCGCCCGGTCGATGAAGGCATGGCCATGCCGGGACACATAGGAGGCGAACACTCCGATCTGACAATTAGTGATCTTGCCCGCGGAGCCAGTGTACTGGCGTGCGACCCCGCACGAGGCCTTGCCCTGTTTCAAAAAGCCGGTCTCATCGATGACCAGGACCGCGTCCTCGTCGCCAAGCGTCTCCAGTGCGTACTCACGTACAATGTCGCGCAGCGCATCGGCATCCCAATGCCCTCGGCCCAGAATCGCCTGCTGGCGCCACGGGCCTGGATCGCCAGCCGCCTCCGCCCGCATCCAACCCGTCTTGCGCGGCTCGTTACCCAACAGTCCGTCGAGAAACTGCCACGCCGAGGCCGCGACCCGCTCCTGCGTAAACAGCGGACGGATCCGCTGCTTGGCATCTCGCAGCGACGTAGCAAACAGCGTCAGCGTATCTTCAACCGAAGCGCCACCAATCATCAGATCCCGAATCATGGTCGCCCCTGGATTCAGGCCCCTCAGAAAAACGCAACTGTCATGCTAAGGTTCAAACCTTATGGGCTAGCTTTTTCTGCGCTAGATGTTTAACACCCAGGCAGAATTGTGGCGCACGAATCAATTTTTGAGTCTGAAAGATTAAAACCATGGCTGGAACGGGGTCGAACGCGGCTGACGAGGTCGACGTACTGCATTACATCGTTACCGCATTTCGTGAGGATTGGAAGCCAGCGCTGCTCGGCTTCGCCACACTTCTTCTCCTTGGTGCAGCGGGGGTAATGGTTACGCTCAAGACAAGCTACTCCTCCAGGGCCGTGTTGTCGTTACCGCCATCCGTTCAGGCCCTTATCAAGACTGACGCTGTTCTTGATCCCGTTCTAAAGAACACGCATTTGAAGGAGCTGCCGGTCCCAATCGAGGTGGCTCGAGATCGACTTGCCGACGCTGTGACCGTTTCTCCAGAATTGACAGCAGCTACGGGCCTGCACTGGATCTCAGTTTCGGATGAAACGCCCGAGTACGCGCACGCCGTCCTCCAGCAGCTGATCGAAAGTCTTTTTGCCGCGTCTATGCCGCGAGGGACATCGCGCGAGTTTATCCTTGAACAGATCCGCAATCAGTCGGCAGCTCTGTCGAACCTCAAAGCTCTTGCTCGGGCTCTTCAAGAGAAGGCAAAAACTGTCGAGGGAGGAAGTGAGGGCGAGCGATATGCTCGCGCAATGGTGGCTCTGGTGTCAGACATCGCAAACAAGGAAAATCAGCTCTGGCAGTTGGGCAACAACCTCCGCGGCATGCAGTCGAGCGATATCATCGTACCGCCCACCGTCGCCACCATACCCAATTCGAGACAGCTCTGGGCCAAGTTAGTGGTTGTCCTGACCTTCGCGTCCTTGTTGACATTCGGATTAGTGCTCTTTCTGCATGAGTGGCGTCGACGGTATTCCCGGCTTCAACGGGCGCTGTCCGTTGCCTCCACCGAAGGAGCGAGCGAGCGTGCTGCCGCACAAGTCAGCCTCCGCTAGCCAGTTCGGCGCGTCCGCATGGACCCCCGCCGCGCCGTCGCCTAAACTAGCACTACTTTGGCAGATTGTCGGTTTAGCCGTAAGATTCCCGAATCGATTTTTCAATGATTCATGGGTGGTCGGCTCTTGGAGGGCTGACCATGGCGGAATGGGAAGACGAACTCGAGCGTTGGCTGAAGCCGTTCTTGGACCGATTGGGTCACAAGACTCGGCAGCGGATGTGTCCGCTGTACGTTGCGGGATTGATCGGCCCTGGTGATCGCAAGAGCGTTCAGCCGATGGCTGAACGCCTTGCCACAGGCAACTACGATCAGCTGCACCATTTCATCGCCGATGGTGTTTGGGACGCATCACCACTGGAATCTGAGCTGCTCAACCAGGCGGACCGACTTGTCGGCGGCAAGGATGCGGTGCTGGTTATTGATGACACCTCACTGCCGAAGAAGGGCGAACGCTCGGTTGGTGTTGCAGCTCAATATGCGTCGGCTCTCGGCAAGACGGCAAATTGCCAAACGCTGGTGTCTTTGACGCTTGCGCGCGGCGAGGTGCCGGTGATGGTCGCGTTGCGTCTCTTTCTGCCTGACAGTTGGACAAGCAACGTGACTCGTTTAAAGCGCGCTCGCGTGCCTGTCGAACACCAAGCGCCACGGTCCAAGCCGGAAATTGCTTTGGCCGAGATTGATCGCGCGATAGTAGCCAACGTGCGCTTTGGGTGTGTACTGGCGGATGCGGGATACGGGCTCAGCGCACCATTTCGACAAGGGCTAACGGCACGCGGGCTACTTTGGGCCGTCGGCATCCCGCGGCACCTCAAGGTGTATCCGGTTGAGGTGAAGCTCGTTTGGCCGAATACCAAGGTTCGGGGCCGACCACGAAAGCACTACGTACCAGATGTCCTATCGATCGCGGCAGAACAAATGCTGCACGGCGCCAAGTGGAAAACCCTGAGTTGGCGGAGCGGGACGAAAGGTCGGCTGAAAGCCCGATTTGCTGCTGTCCGTATCCGCATCGCCGACGGGCCTCCGCAGCGGATATGGGATAAGGGTCAGCAGCATCTTCCGGGCGAGGAAGCCTGGCTCATTGGCGAGCAACGTGCCTCAGGGGAGAAGAAATACTATCTCGCCAATCTGCCCGCCGCGACAGACCTGCGCACATTAGCCGCCACCATCAAGGCACGATGGATTTGCGAACAGGCGCATCAGCAGTTGAAAGAAGAACTCGGGCTTGATCACTTCGAGGGGCGATCCTGGCAAGGTCTGCATCGTCACGCGCTCATGACCATGGTCGCTTACGCCTTCCTGCAGCATCGTCGCCTCGCACAAGCGGGGCGGAAAAAAAAGAATCAACGGACCTCCACCTCAGCCTAGCTTGCCGGCGGTACGCCAAGCCATCGTCGATCTCGTTCTTCGGCCGCCATCTCTGCGATGCCCACACTGCAGAAGACGGATCCGTAAAAAGCCCCGGCGAATAAATCTGCCAAAGTAGTGCTAGGGTTCAGACTCAATTGATCCAATAGGCGACGATGGCGGCGAGGTGCACGGCAGCCAAGAAGTTTCTGGCAAGTTTGTCGTAGCGAGTTGCGACACGCCTGAAGTCCTTGAGGCGGCAGAAACAGCGCTCGATGACGTTGCGTCCCTTATAGGCGCGTTTGTTGAAGCTGTGGAGGATGACCCTGTTGGATTTGTTTGGAATGACGGGCTTGGCACCACGATCGACGATTTCGGCGCGAAAGCCGTCGCCGTCGTATCCTTTGTCGCCGATGAGGGCAGACATGGGTGGCGCGAGTTCCAAAAGGGCCGGCGCGGCGGCAATATCTGCGTCCTGGCCTGGAGTGAGATGAAATGCGCAAGGTCTGCAATCAGGGTCGCTCAGCGCGTGGATTTTCGTGGTCCGCCCGCCGCGCGAGGAGCCGATCGCCTGTTCATGCTCCCCCCTTTTCCGCCGCTCGCCGAGCGATGCGCTTTGATCGAGGTGGAATCGATGGACAAAGTCACGCCATCCTTTCCGCAGCGGGCGAGCGCTTCAAAGATCGCCTGCCAATGTCCGCGCTTGGCCCAGCGATTAAAGCGATTGTAGATCGTCGTGTAAGGACCATAGTCGGGCGGACAATCGCGCCAGCGTGCGCCGCACTGAAGCATGTGAATGATACCGCTGATAATGCGTCGATCGTCATCGCGCGCCGGGCCAGTCTGGTTCGTTGGCAGATGCGGCTTAATCTGAGCCCACTGCTTGTCGTTCAGCCAGAACAGCCCCTTGCGCACCTAACTCCCCCGTGCCGAATCAATCCAACGCGAGGGAATCAGAAATCGCTAATTAGGTACAGACCCTAGGAGATTGGCTCATACGTTTCGGTGAGGCAGTTGTCATCGGTCTCGACACGTCTGCGATCGAAGACTGCGCCGTCGTTGATGAAGATGCGGTAGGTCTGCGTGCCAAGCGGCTTGCCGATTGAGGATGTAAGCTCGGCACGGACGCAAGCCGTCCAGCCCGTACCGCGGGGGTCACGTAGCGGAGGCGAAACTTGCACATGGGTTGGCTGGGAGCCGGCGGTAAAAACCGAATCCAGCTTTGTGCCTATCAGATGCTTGACGTCAGGAGGCGCTTCGAGCGGCGGTGGCTCGGCTTTCTTATCGCGCATAAACTCAGGCACATAGGCATAACTATCCGCGCCGGTACACCCAGCAATTAGAGCACATAACCCCGTGGCCAACAGAACGCGCATCCCCCCAAACCCCAACTTCCCCAGTGCGCAGCAGTGGATGCCTGCAATGCCGCCAATTACAAAATCAAAAATCCGTTGGGAAGGGGCTCAGCCTTTGAAGTCTTGGATCACCAAAGAACGAAGCATTACGCTTGGGGGAAGGTTGCCTAGGCTTGCCCAATAGATTGGTTTGAGCTCGAGCCGCGGTCCGTGTCGGGGTTCACCGAAGATATCGGCGATAACCCACATTTCCGATCAGGTGTGCCAGCGGGCAACGACGATTTCTGGCTCAATACTCGTGTGGCTCCGGATGATGTTGCGATCATCAGGATCCGCAGGTTCTTTGGCGCATCCGCGATGTCGGAGCGCCACTCGATCTCTGATCTGAAGACTGCGTTCATATGTTCATATTGCCCTCGTCATGGAATCGATATGCAGCGTCACGCAACCGGAGAGCGAGCGCAAGGGCCGGGGGCGATCGGGGTGTGCCGCTTTCGCAACTTCACAAATGTTCCATTGGTCGTAGGATCGATCTTGGCTTCACAGGAGGCGTGATGGGCGCTTCAATCCTTGGGGCGCTGGCGGTTGCTGTCCAACGTCGGCGATCTTCCAGTTTAAGCGTGAGAGGCTCCGATGCCGACCCGAGTATCAGTTCTTGCGACGTCGGCCGGCTGGGCAGCCGTCGCAACCGTCATCCTGCTGTATCTAATTTACACCCCTGCCTGGACGGCGGCCGCGCCGCTAGGGGCGCCGTGACGGCGCTTTCGCCGCGCGAGCGTTGTGGTCTCTTTTCTCGTTTTCGCAGATAGTGGCTACGCGACTGGTCGCCAGTTGATACTTCTGTGCGAGGTCTGCGAGCTTCATCCCAGCGCAACGATCCGCATAGATCGCAGCGTTTCGCTCGGCCTTGGTATGCGGATGGGGACGCCTCTCAGTCACTTGCCGTGGGCACCTTTCTCTAGGTTGGTATTGGTATAGATGGTGATTCCGAGGGAAGTCGCCCTCTGAATCCGAAATGATGTCGCCCCTCATTCCGAAATAATCTCGCCCCCTGTACCGATCAATTGTCGCCTCCCCGTTCCGAGATGATGTCGCCCCCTTGGTGACGGATCCGGTGGGGCCGCCGGCAGCGCGTAGAGTGCCTCCTTTTGCCTGAAAGGAAGGGGGCTTCATGCCGGCGGAGAGGGTAGCGATGCGGAAGGTGCGGGAGATTTTGCGGCTCAAGCTCGGCGTGGGGTTATCGCGCAAGGCGATCGCGCGGAGCTTGGGGATCGTGCCTTCGACCGTGCGGTTGACATTGGAGCGCGCCGGCGCTGCCGGGTTTTCCTGGCCGCTGCCGGATGATGCGACCGATGCGATCCTGGAGGAGAAGCTCTATGGCCGCGCCGGGACGAAGCAGGGCTATCGGCACCGCGCCGAGCCCGATTGGGCGGTGGTCCATCGCGAGCTGAAGAAAAAGCACGTCACGCTCGCGATCCTCTGGGAGGAATACATCGCCCAGAATCCGGACGGCTATCGCTACGGCCAGTACTGCGATCTCTACCGCAGCTGGGAAGGCCGGCTGTCGGTCACGATGCGTCAGAGCCATACCGGCGGCGAGAAGCTGTTCGTGGACTACGCCGGCGACACCGTCGCCGGTGATCGTCGATCGGCTTTTGGGCGAGACCCGGCCGGCGCAGATCTTCGTCGCGGTGATGGGTGTCTCGAGCTTCACTTACGCCAAGGCCGCCTGGACGCAGGGGCTCTGCGATTGGCTTTCCGCTCACGTCGGCGCGCTCGAGGCGATCGGCGGCGCCCCGAAGCTCCTCGTTCCCGACAATGCCAAGGTGGCGGTGATCAAGGCCTGCCACTTCGATCCTGCGGTCAATCGCAGCTATGCCGAGATGGCGGCCCATTACGACATGGCGGTTCTCCCGGCACGGCCGAGAAAGCCCAAGGACAAGGCCAAAGTGGAGGCCGCAGTGCTGATCGTCGAGCGCTGGCTTCTGGGCCGGCTGCGGCATCGCACCTTCTACAGCCTCGCCGAGCTGAACCGGGCCATCGCCGAACTCCTCCACCATCTGAACGAGGTCCGGCCCATCCGCCGGCTCGGGGTCACGCGGCGCCAGTTGCTCGAGGAGTTGGACCGGCCCTTTCTGCGGCCACTGCCCGTCGAGCCCTATGTCTTCGCCGAATGGCGGGCGCGCCGGGTCGGCATCGATTACCATGTCGATATCGACCACCACTTCTACTCCGTGCCGTATCGCTTCGCCCGCCAGCCGGTCGAAGCAAGGATCACCGCGCGGACGGTGGAAATCTTCTTCAAGGGCGAGCGCATCGCCGCGCATCAGCGCATGAGCGGCAACCGCAAGCATACGACAGTCCCCGAGCTCATGCCCTCGAGCCACAGGCGCTATGCCGACTGGACCGTCGCGCGGATCCGACGCGAGGCGGCGGCGATCGGCCCTTCAACCGCGCTCCTGTGCGATCTGATCCTGGAGCATCGCCCGCATCCCGAACAAGGCTTCAGGGCCTGCCTCGGCATTGTCCGCCTGACGCGGCCCTTCAGTGCCCAACGCCTTGAAGCCGCGGCCACACGGGCGATCGAGATCGGCGCCCGGACCTACGGTTCGGTCAAACCATCCTCGACAACAATCTTGATCGCCAGGCCCCGCTCCAGCGCGCCGCCGAGGAGCCGGCGATCCTTCACCCCAACATCCGCGGCGCGCGCTACTACAACTGAAGGACCGCCCATGCTCACCCATCCCACTCTCGATCAGCTCAACCTCCTCGGCCTTGCCGGCATGGCCAAGGCCTTCAACGAGATCGAAGCCTCCGGCGAGGCCGGAGCCATGAGCCACGCCGAGTGGCTCGGGCTCCTGCTCGACCGAGAGATCACCCATCGCTATGACCGAAAGCTGCTGCGGCGGCTGCGCTATGCCCGCCTGCGTCACCAGGCCGCCATTGAAGACGTCGATTACCGCGCCGCGCGTGGCCTCGATCGCGGACTCTTCCAGAAGCTCGCCGAAGGCAGCTGGATCGACACGCACGACAATCTGATCATCACCGGTCCAACGGGCGTCGGCAAGAGCTGGTTCGCTTCGGCCTTGGGCCACAAGGCCTGCCGCGATGACCGCTCCGTTCTCTATCAGCGAGTCCCGAAGCTTTTTGGTGATCTTCAATTGGCCCGCGGCGACGGGCGCTATGGCCGGCTCTTCCGCGCCCTGGCCGGCGTCCAGCTGCTCATCATGGACGATTGGGGGCTTGAGCCGCTCACCGCCGAGGCGCGTCACGATCTCCTTGAGATTCTCGAAGAACGCTACGGCCGCCGTTCCACCATTGTCACCAGCCAGTTGCCTGTCGATAAATGGCACGAGGTGATCGGCAATCCCACTTACGCCGATGCCGTTCTCGACCGTCTCGTCCACAACGCCCAGCGCGTCGAGCTTGCTGGCGAGTCCTTGCGGCGCAAGCGCCCCCAAAGATCAGCAGCGTCCAAGGCCGAACCGTAACGGCTGTGGGTATGACGCTTGTCCTGAAGGACAAGCTTGGACAACGCTGGCGCGTTGCCCACATGCCCACAGCGCAGCAGCAACCAAAAGAGATCAGATCACAGGACGATTGACGAAAGCCGGCTCAGCGCCAACAATCCCATCGCCAGCGGCACCGGCCCAGGGGGCGACATCATGTCGGAATCCGGGGGCGCGATCATCTCGGTACGCAGGGGCGACTTCGTCGGAATCCGCAGGTATAGATCCAGACTGCCGCGCGGCAAACAGGATGTCGCGCGCTTCCCAGCCAGATTGTCGCGCAATATCCAGACCTTCATCGCATCAGCTCGAACAGTTCTTTGACCTCGTTCAGCCGAAGCAGCTTCAATCGCGGCGCAGCGGCTACGGTGGATCTTGAATGGCTTCATGGAGCCATCGAGAAATCGTCCCTTGAGTTCGATTCTGGCTTCGGGCCCCGGATCGTCTGATCGGAGCAGAAGGGCGGCGGCTAAGCCGCCGTTGAAAGCTATGAGAGGATGGCCGGCCGGAAAATTCCACTTTAATCCGATCTCAGTGCCTTGCTGCTCGTCAGGTTTGCCGTCTTTTCAATTCGCAATCACGCCGCGCTTTGGCTTGATAAGACGAGCCCGCTCAATACGAACTCCGCCCTGCGTGCGCGTTCCAGACGATGGTGATCACCATCGCCTGGAACCGCTGATCATCATCCCTGGAATGCGCACCCTGCGTGAGGTCTCGAATAAAAAGGCTCAGCCAGTGTCAACCATCCCTCATTTCTGGTTTCCATGTCATAGTGACGGTCGGAAGGTCAGCCTGTTCGGCTGCCTTGTGTTCGCGGTGCATGTCCATCCCAGACCAAACGAACGTAGCGCCTGAGACGCCGAACGCGAGCAGGGACACCACGCGCGCCCCAATCTGGATCCGATCCTGCCATCCTTAGCCTCTTTCCGATGGCCGGGGACTCAACCGAAGCGAGCACGGAAAGGCAATGCCCCCAAGGAGGGACGGACTTTTAACGCAAATCACCGCGTCGGCAGCTCTCCGTTCGGCGTCCGCCGATTCCTTCGTGGCCGGGACTCTAGAAGATCAGGCAGCGGTGGCATTTGGGGACGCGGCTCAGATCTCGGCACGCTGTCCGGAATGTCCTGGACCGTCTCCAACTGCCTGCGGCTGATCAAACGCCCAATTAGGCCGGCAATCACCAGCAATGTGCCCGCCACAATGAGGCATTGTGGCAGTTCCAACGATCCTATCGCGGCCATGACTGTACCCACCTATTTGTTCGCGTTCAGCCCGATCTCGATCAGCCGGCGAATGGCTCCGGGACGGGACAGGTCGACATCCTTTTGCTTCGCGATCCAGGCATCAATGTTCGCCAGCTGGTCAGGCAGCACGCGCAGATGGATCGACTCCGCGCCAGTAGGTGGCCGTCCACGTGATTTTCCGGTACGCGTTATTGATTTCCCCATGAATTTCATGTACCAGAAAATAAGGCCGAGAGGAGGGTAGCAACTTCCTGCTCGGCCCTAACCTCAATCACGAAGCACACTTATCAACATGATCAAAGCTGATAGCGTGCATAGCACGCCACCCTTAAGCGCGTCTGCAGTTCAGCTGAAGGCGGCATTGATCGAGATGTTGGCCCAGAGGCTGCCCGAATGAAGCGCCGTCGACGATCGCACCGGAGACGCAGCAGGCAGCGGCTGGCGGCGCATGCTCGCCGACTGAAGCGATAAAAAGCGAGGCCCGCCGGTTCGCGCTGCCGGGCCGCCCCAACAAAATACTCCATTAAACCGAGATGCCGACACCGGCGCCGCGATACCAGTGGTCTTTTGGCTCTTCCGACAGGAAGACGAATTTCCGTCCCTCACGCACGGAGAATTCCGCGAGTTTCGACGTAACGTGTGAGTTGTCGCCGAGGATAATGGCGCTTTGCGAAAGTTTTCTCTTCACAACCTCATACTCAGCTGCTTCGTATTCTGCGCTGTGATCGCTATCGTTGATAAAAAGATCGATCGGTCCTTCCAGTTTTCTTAGGGATTCGATGGAGTCGCCGTAGAGGATTTCTCCATGCTTCGAGAACGGCTCCTGCAAATAGAAGCCAGCTTTCGGGTTGATGTCGGTGCCGTAGTAGCGCCCTGGATGGCCCTGCGTACTGTTGCGCATAAGGGCGGCGCAAAGAACTGTGGCGCCTAAGCCTTGGTCAACGCCGGTTTCGACGATCAGCTTTGGCTTTCGGATGCGCGCGATTGCATACCATACCATGCGTCGGCCGATGCTTTGATTGTCGTCCGTTCTGTAGCGTTCCGGATGTGACTCCCAGAGTCGAGCGAGATGATGCTTAAAGCTCTCGTCGTTCTCGATCTCGGCGAAGTAATCCGCAACTTCCGAATACGGAACATTCAGGATCGATGCGACGCTCGCGGCGAGGTTGATCTTGCATCCGTCGGTAATCGCATACGTAAAGTTCGCGTCAGCTCTGGAGGTGAAGATCCAGGAAACCCAACACTTCAAGTTAGGCCAGATATAGCGCCGGCCCGTTTGGATTGCCCTAAACGGCGTGTTGATGGCGGGGAATAATGGAAAATTCATGAGGAGCCGCTTGCTCCTGCTCAAAACAGAGTGGACTGACATCCTTAGCTCCGCACCGCCCCAGCTTTTGGGGCTGATTACAACCTGACGCAGACTCCTAGTCAACCAAGGCCTGTTATCTTCAGCAGCCCAGGGCGCTCGCGAGCTACTGCCAGCCGTGGGGGTGGACAACGCGAGTTTCGGCCTCGGCACCGCGAGGCGGGAAACTCTACGGTGGCTCACCTTCGCCGGTCGGCGGCAGCCACAACCCCCCGAAGAAGACGACCACCAGAACGATTCAGCCGACTGTCGTCACTGCATCCATGACCTGCCTCCTGTCGACCCTAAGCGGGAGGGTGCGAGTCCATGCCCGCATATTGGACATCTGTTGGACTCGACGGGGAGCGCGCGAGCTAAGCGATTGATTTTGTTGGCGCTCCCTAGCGGAATCGAACACTCTCTCCACCGTGAAAAACTCCAATTCTGTTTGGTCCAAAGTTCGGTCTCGCTGCAAGAACCGGAAAAAATCTAGCTTCCGGTGGTCCAAACTTCGTCCTCAGCGCAATCAACCGGGGACTCTGCTCATCGCCGGATGAAAGACGGGGCTCAGGCCATCCCTCGCGACACGGTCAGGACGGAGGTTTCATGCAGCGACTGAGTTCAGACTGTCCGCGGTTCAGGATTCCGCGGAGCGAGGCGATACTGGAGCCGGATGAGGCTTCGGCGATACTCCGGTTCAAAGAACTGGGGGCGCCCCTGGTTATCCGGGTGATGGGTTCGGTTTCATTCAGCTCAGTTCGAACAATCGTGAAGCTTCCGAAAAATCCCGTTTTGTTATCGCCAGGAAGGCGCCAAAAGGGTAGAAGCGGTCACGGCGCCGACTAGTTAGGAGGCAGCACGGCATCGACCCGGTGGCTGCGTCGCAGGCTGATGATAATCGTGCCGTTGCGGGTCGCAAATCTGGCACCCACGAGTCTCGGCACCTTGTCCGTCAGCGGCGACGGCAGCGGAATCATGCCGCCGGTGACGGGATCGCCGACATTGACCGCCGCGGCCGCCGCGCCCGCTGAGGGCGCGACCTTGATGTACTCTCTGACGAGCTGACTCTCCTCGCGAGACAGGCTGAGCGCGCTCTGCCCGGTGCCGGCATCCGGGGCCGCCTTATCAGCCTCCGCCTTATCCTGTGCGGCTTCCTGGTCGGCATCGCGCTTCTCGCTTTCGATCTGCTCCAGTTTGGCAAGACGATCTCGCAGCGGAGCTTGCTCCCGGCGCAACGTGGCGATGTCTGACTTCAGGGAGGACATCTGCCCCAGTGCAATCGCGGCCCCGATGCAGGCGACGAGCGATGTCAAGGTGAGGAACGCAAGGGCAGGCCCGATCATTCGTCCGCCCGCGGGTTCGGCTCTCTGCCCCGGGAAGCTGGTTGCCGGACGTCGCCGCCGTGCGCGCCCCATCCTCGGCAGGCTGGTGCGGATGAACCCGAGCAGAGTCGATAGTTGTGAGCCGCCCTGGTTGGCAGGTTGAATGGAGCCGAACGCCGGCCCGGGAAAGGCCGGGACATTCAGCAAGCCTGCGTCAGCGGCGCCGATCGGACGGTTTGAACCGTGCGTCGCATGTGCGGCCGCTGCCTCGCCCGTCGCGCCGGTGGCGTCGAGGTCGGTTTCCGAAGGCAAGGCGGCCCCGGCACGCGCGCCTGCTTGATGCGGTTCGGCGCGAGTGGCGTCCGTTTGCTCGGTCCGGTCCCCGCTGAATTCCTGCACGATACGGGAGGCTTCAAGCGAGCGCCACAGCGAGAGGCCGGCCGCAGTGATCTGCAGGCCGGCATCATTGATCGAAGCCCATCCCGATTGGAAGACATCGGCCTCGCCGAGCTCGGACGAGCGCGTCAACTGCGTGGTTTCGTCGCCCGCCGCGATCATTGCCCTGACCTCGCGGCTGACCTCATCAATCGCGATCCGTTGATCAGGCCTTGCGGCCAGCACACTCAAGATCGCCAGATTGAATTTCATGCGGCGCCTCGCGATGCCCGATCAACCTTTCCAATAGCCCGCCCTGTCGAGACCTGGCGATCCGCTTGGCTCCCGCCGGGCCGGTCGAAGCAGAGCCATGATACTGGCCGGAACGTCCGTCAGCCAGAGAGCCGGTCGGTCGTACACGGACAAATCCGAGCGCGCCAAGCTGCTCGACGAGATTCGTCCCGCGGACTGGCCGCGCGGTCAAAGGAAATCCCGAAGCCGGGACAGCTCGATGATGTGTTCCGGCGAGAGGATCTCAGGGATCAGCGGGGCTTGAGGCGTTGTCCGGATCTCATAGAGGTGGCGGGACTTCTTCGGCTTGGCAATGAATTCCTGAATGCATTCGTCGAGCGTGCCGTCCGAGATCATGTACGGTACGCGATCCTCGCGGCGCGAATTACTAAGCGAAGGCCATTTGTAGAGGCGCGCTGCAGCACCGAAGTTCAGTTGGGAAACGTCGTCAGACATGGGACACCGCAAACGGCAATTATTGAGCGGAGCGGCGGATCGCAGACAGATCTGTCGCGCATGTCGGCTGACGTTCCGCCGGCCGCAGCCATTTGGAGACGTGCAACGTCAGCAGTCCAATCAGGACGATGACGGTGACAACGAGCCTGGGCAAGAGATCGTCTTTCAAATTCGAGCTCCAAAAAACATTCGAGAACGCAATGAATAAAATCCGCAATGCAATACGCGCCGCCTGTTCTCGAGGCGCCAGCGGCGACCAAAGCCCGGCCGTCCGATCGCCCTGAAATCGGTCGATGCGGTCACGATCATGGCCGCACCTTCTTGCCAAAGTCTACACGCGGCTTGGTTTGCAGAGCAGCAAAGCGGAGCGACACCTGTTACGAATGGTTTGCGAAGTAATATAATACCAATGGCCCTAAGGATTGACTGTTGCCCAAGTGCGGCTTGTGATTGAGGCGATGCGATCTGGATCATTTGCGAAGAAGTTCCAGGCTTCGCAGGTCTTGGCGACGATATCGTCGTAGTCGTCGAAGACGGTGATGGCGAGCTTGTTGGCGCGCAGGTACTGCCAGACGTTTTCAATCGGATTGAGCTCGGGCGCATAAGGCGGCAGCTGTAACAGAGTGATATTTTCCGGAGCTCGGACGGTGCCGGCACTGTGATAGCCGGCGCCGTCGAAGACGAGAACGGCATGTGCGTCGGGTGCAACTTTGCGGCTGATTGCCTCCAAATGCAGTGACGTCGCCTCTGCATTTGCCGTCGGCATGACAAGACCCGCGGCGACGCCCCGTTGAGGACAGGCGGCACCGAAGAGATAAGCCCAATCGTAACGTCGATCGCGCGGCGCGCGAGGCCGTGAGCCACGCTTGGCCCACACGCGTGTCAGCGTGCCCTGCTGGCCGATCCGCGCCTCGTCCTGGAACCAGATTTCGATCGGCTTGCCTTGGGCGTGAGCGGGGAGCGTTGTCGTGAGGGTCGTAGCAAAGTTTTTTTGAACGCTTCCTGAGCCGCTTCATCGGCTTGCGGATGGCGCGGCCGCACCGAGAGCCGGCGGTACCCGAGCTTGGCCAGAACCTTGCCGACCGAACGTTCGTGCAGTTTGACGCCAAACCGCCGCTCAAGCTCGTCGCGCAAATCCACCCGCCGCCAACGTACGACCCCATGCTGCTCAGGATCGGGACCGGCCTCGACCAACGCGGCCAATTCGGCCTGCTGCTCTGTCGTCAGCCGCGACCGCGGTCCCGTCGGTTTGCGCGACCGCAGTCCCGCCAAGCCTTCGGCGTTATAACGATGCACCCAGTCCCGCAGGGTCTGACGATCCATCCCGCAACTTTCGGCTGCCTTCTTGCGGTCCGCGCCCTCCAGCACAAGCGCAAGCGCCAATATCCGCCGCGCTACCGTACTATTCTTCTCTCTGCGCGCCGCCTTCCGAAGCTCGCCCGCGGTCAAATCAAGCCGCGTAATCGCTACCGCTGCCCCCATCGATATTGCTCCTGTCTACGCAGCAACATCGATTCAGAAACTCACTGATTTGGGAATCCCAAATGTGAGTCAAATCCGGGGGGCGTTGGTATAAGTATTTGAAAGTGCAGAATTTTCTGCGTTAAAGGCTCCGGCGGCGGTTTGTCGCGATCAAGCAAATCGCTCAGCGAGCGCGAGAGCAGCGTGTGCATGAGAAGTGCCCCTGAGGCGCGAGAACGATCCTGCGACAGTCGGCGTGAATGGGCCATCGCCGCGCGTGGGCTGACGAGCGGCCTCAGTTGTTGAAGATGGCAGGCGTCTTTCAAGGACCGCCGGTGCAGCTGCGCACAACCAGTGACGCGTGTGCGAGCAAAATGCGGCACGGCTATCCTGCATTCGCCTTCAGTCCACCGGCCTCGATGCCGGCCACGGCGCAAGCCTCGTCATTGTCCGACGTGTCGCCGCTGACGCCGACCGCGCCGAGCAGAATGCTGCCATCGAGGATCAGGACGCCACCTGGGACCGGCACCATGCGCCCCTGCGCCAGCGTGTTCACGGCGTCGATGAAATAGGCCTGTTCCTGCGCGCGCTGGAACAGCGCCCGCGATCCCATTCCCATCGCCAGTGCGCCGTAGGCTTTGCCATGGGCGATCTCGGCCCGCATCAGGCTGGTGCCGTCCTGCGCGGCGGTGACCTTCACGGCGCCGCGGGCGTCCAGGATCGTGACCACGAGCGGCTTGAGCTTCTTCTCGTTCCCCTTGGCCAAGGCGGCATCGAGGATCTTGCGGGCGATGTCGAGAGTGAGCTCAGCCATGGGCCTCTTCCTTTGTCGGCGATATCTTGTCGGAATTGGACTTCGCACAATTAAGGCCTATCGCCAATACGCTGGCGACGTGGAGTGGCGTGCGTCCGCTGCCGTCCTTGATCTGGTGCCGGCACGAGGTTCCATCAGCCACGATCAACGTGTCCTGGTCCGCGCGCCGCACCGCCGGCAGCAGCGACAGTTCGGCCATATCGATCGAGGCCTGGTAGGTATCGGCGCCATAGCCGAACGCGCCGGCCATGCCGCAGCAGCTCGACTCGATGGTTTCAACGCGGAGGCCCGGCACGAGGCGCAGCACCTTCTCCACAGGTTTGAAGGCGCCAAACGACTTCTGGTGACAATGGCCGTGCACGACGGCCTTCTCGGCGACAGGTCCGAGCGGCAGCGCGAGGCGCCCGGCCTCCGCCTCGCGCACCAGGAATTCCTCGAACAGCAGGGCGTTGGCGCTGATCTTCTTCGCGGTCTCGTCCGAGCGCAGCGAAAGCAGCTCGTCCCGCAATGTCAGAAGGCAGCTCGGCTCGAGCCCGATGATCGGCACGCCGCGCGCCGCGAACGGCGCGTAGGTCGCAACCAGCCGGTCCAGTTCCGCGCGGGCCTGGTCGACCAGGCCCGCCGACAGGAATGTCCGGCCGCAGCACAGCGGCCTCGCGCCGTCGGACGGTCTGGGCAGATGCACGCGATAGCCGCCGGCGACCAGCACCTCGACCGCAGCATCGAGATTCTCCCGCTCATAGCTGCGGTTGAAGGTGTCGGCGAACAGGACCACCTCGCGGCCACCAGTCGGGCCGAACGCCTCGGCGTCAGGCCGGAACGTGTCGCGGCGAAACTCAGGCAGGCTGCGCCTGGCGCTGATGCCGGCAAATCGCTCGAACAGCATGCGCAACAGCACACTGCGGTTTCGCCAGTTCGCCAGCGCGGCGAAGCGCGATGCGATGTCGACGTAGCGCGGCAGATAGCCGACCAGCCGGTCGCGCAGCGATAGGCCGTGCTTGCTCGCGCGAGCCGCCAGCACCTCGATCTTCATCTTGGCCATGTCGACGCCGGTCGGGCATTCGTGGCGGCAGGCCTTGCACGAGACGCAGAGCTTCAAGGTCTCCATCATGGCGTCGGAGGCCAACGCGTCCGGGCCGAGCTGGCCAGAGATCGCGAGCCGCAGCGTATTGGCGCGGCCGCGCGTGACGTCCGTCTCGTTGCGGGTCGCCCGATAGGACGGGCACATCACGCCGCCCTCGAGCTTTCGGCAGGCCCCGTTGTTGTTGCACATCTCGACCGCGCCCTGGAAGCCGCCGCCGGCGCCGGGATAGGCCGACCAGTCGAGCACGGTCTTCAATTCGCCGACGCGATAATCCGGCGAGAGGCGAAACAGCGAGCGGTCGTCCATCCTGGGCGGATCGACGATCTTGCCGGGGTTGAGCGTGTTGCCGGGATCGAAGCGCTGCTTGACCTCGCGGAAATCGGCAACGATGCGCGCGCCGAACATGGCTTCGTGGAATTCGGAGCGCACCAGGCCGTCGCCGTGCTCCCCGGAGTGCGAGCCCTTGTACTCGCGCACCATCTCGAAGGTTTCCTCGGCAATGGCGCGCATTGCCTTGACGTCCTTTTCGAGCTTGAGATTGAGCACCGGGCGCACATGCAGGCAGCCTTCGGAGGCATGCGCATACATCGTGCCGCGCGTGCCGTGCTTGGCAAAGATGGCGTTGAGCCGCTGGGTGTAGTCGGCGAGATGCGGCAGCGGCACCGCGCAATCCTCGACAAAGGAGACCGGCTTGCCCTCCTGCTTCATCGACATCATGACGTTGAGGCCGGCTGCCCGGAAATCCGCGATGCCCGATTGCAGCGCGGGCTCGACGATCTCGACCACGCCGCCCCATTTGCGTTGCGGCTTGTCCCATCCGAAGCCGAGGTCGGCCATCAGCTCGCCGAGCTGCTTGAGGCGGGCGAGATTGTCGGCCTGATCCTCCTCGGCGAACTCGACCACGAGGATCGCGTCTGGATCGCCGCGCACCGCTGCCGAAATGATCGGCTGAAACATCACGATGTCGCCGCCGAGCGCGATCATGGTGCGATCGACCAGCTCGACTGCGATCGGCCGCAGCTTGACCAGATGCTGGGCCGCATCCATCGCCTCGTAGAAGCTGCCGAAATGGCAGACGCCGAGCACCTTGTTGCGGATCACCGGCCACAGCTTGAGCTCGACCTGCGTCGTGAAGGCAAGCGTGCCCTCGGAGCCGACCAGCAGATGCGCCATGTTGTTCGGTGCGTTGCGCGGCACCAGTGCGTCGAGGTTATAGCCGCCGACGCGGCGCTGCACCTTGGGGAATTTGTCCGCGATCTCGGCCGCCTCGCGCTCGCCGAGGTCGAGCATGGCGCGGAACAGCTTCACGCCATTGCCGGGCGCGTTCGCTTTGGCGAGATCGCGCGGCACCTCGCCGAAATGCAGCAGCGTGCCGTCGGCCAGCGCCGCGTCCATCGCAAGCGTGTTGTCGCGCATAGTGCCATAGCGGAGCGAGCGTCCGCCGCAGGAATTGTTGCCGGCCATGCCGCCAATGGTGGCGCGCGAGGCGGTGGAGACGTCGACCGGAAACCACAGCCCGTGCTTCCTGAGCTGTCGGTTGAGATCGTCGAGCACGATGCCGGGCTCGACCACGCAGGTGCGGTTTTCGACGTCGAGCGAGATGATTCGGTTCAGGTGCTTGGACAGGTCGACCACGATGCCGTCATTGACGGTCTGGCCGCATTGCGAGGTGCCGCCGCCGCGGGGGGTGACGATGCGCCCGTCGTCACGCGCAATCGCCAGCGCCCGCAGCGCCTCGTCGATGGTCCGGGGAACCACCACCCCCGCCGGCATGATCTGGTAGAACGACGCGTCGGTCGCGTAGCGGCCGCGGTTGAACGCATCGAAGAAGACATCCCCGGTGATCTCGCGGCGCAGACGGCCGGCGAGGGGGCTGCTGTCAGCCGAACTTTGCGATTTCTCGGCCTGCACTGCCGCCATTGCATTGGTCTCGTTGCTTGTCCCGCCTGTCTTGCCCGCCGGACTCAGGCTTGGCAAGGCAAAGCCCTGCTTTCTGTGCATTGACGATCCCCGCCGGGCGGGGGACAAGCCGACCAAATAGTGATATTCGAGCGGCTCGCGAAGCCAAGGCAAGACCGGGAAGGACGCCCATGACCGTGCATACTGGAAGGCATTTTCTGCAGATTCCTGGACCGACCAACGTGCCGGATCGGGTGCTGCGGGCCATGGATATGCCGACCATGGATCATCGTGGTCCGGAGTTCGCCGAGATCGGCTTTGCGGTGCTTTCGGCGATGCAGCGGGTGTTCCGCACCAAGCAGCCGGTGATTATCTATCCCTCGTCCGGCACCGGCGCCTGGGAAGCCGCGATCGTCAATACGCTGCAGCCGGGCGACAAGGTCCTGATGTGCGAGACCGGGCAGTTCGCCGTGCTGTGGCGCGGCATTGCCGACAAGTTCAAGCTCGACGTCGATTTCATCCCGGGCGACTGGCGCCATGGCGCCGATCTCGAACAGATCGAGGCTCGGCTCTCCGACGACAAGGCGCACAAGATCAAGGCGGTCTGCATGGTCCATAACGAGACCTCGACCGCCTGCGTCACCTATCCGCGCGACGTGCGCAAGATCCTGGACACCCTCAAGCATCCGGCGCTGTTGATGGTCGATACCATCTCCGGCCTCGGCTCGCTCGAATATGAGCACGACGCCTGGGGCATCGACGTCTCCATCGCTGGCTCCCAGAAGGGTCTGATGCTGCCGCCCGGGCTCGGCTTCAACGCCGTCTCGGAAAAGGCGCTGGCGGTGGCCAAGGCCAATCCGGGCATGCGCTCCTATTGGGATTGGCAGGAGGTCATCAACATCAACAAGGCCGGCACCTGGCCCTACACGCCCGCGACCAACCTGCTGTTCGGCTTGCGGGAGGCAGTGAAGATGCTGGAGGAAGAGGGCCTCGAGAACGTCTTCGCTCGCCACAAGCGCCACAGCGAGGCGACGCGCGCGGCCATCAAGGCCTGGGGCCTGGAGACGCAGTGCCAGGAGCAGGGCGCGCACTCGCCGGCGCTGACTGCGGTGCGCATGCCCGAAGGACATGACGCCGATCACTTCCGCAAGGTGGTGCTGGAGAATTTCGACATGTCGCTCGGCACCGGCCTGAACAAGGTCAAGGGCAAGGTGTTCCGGATCGGACATATCGGTCACTTCAACGACCTGATGTTGATGGGCACGTTGTCGGGCGTCGAGATGGGCCTAGGCCTTGCGAAGGTGCCGCATCGTAGTGGCGGCGTGGTCGCTGCGATGGAGTTCTTGAAGGAACGCGCGACTGCGCACACCTCGAAGGCCGTCGCCTGAGGCCCTATCACAAACAACAGAAGGAGCGAGACATGAACGCGCCCGCAACTCCGGCCGAAGACCTGATCTACTCCGTCGAAGACGGTATCGCGCGCATCACGTTCAATCGGCCGCAGGCCCGCAACGCGCTGACCTTTGCGATGTACGAGCAGATGGCAGCGATCTGCGAGAACATCAATCAGGACCATCAGATCAAGGCGCTGATCATGACCGGTGCCGGCGACAAGGCGTTCGCCTCGGGCACCGACATCTCGCAGTTCCGGGCGTTCAAGACCGCGCAGGATGCACTGGATTATGAGGCGCGGATCGACCGCGTGTTGGGTACGCTCGAGCAGTGCCGTGTGCCTGTGATCGCGGCGATTGCCGGTGCGTGCACCGGCGGGGGTGCCGGCATTGCCGCGTGCTGCGACATCCGGATCGGCACCGAGGCGACGCGGATCGGCTTTCCGATCGCGCGGACGCTCGGCAACTGCCTCTCGATGTCGAACATCTCGCGGCTGGTTTCGCTGATCGGTCCGGCGCGGACCAAGGATCTGATCTTCAAGGCGCGCCTGGTCGAAGCGCCGGAAGCGCTGGCGCTCGGGCTGCTGAACGAGGTCGTGCCCGATGTGGCGACGTTGCAGCGCCGCGCCGAGGAGACTGCGAAGCTCGTCGCCAGCCATGCGCCGATCACGCTCGAAGTGACCAAGGAGGCGGTGCGCCGCATCCGCCGTACGCTGTCGCGCGACGAGGGCGAAGACCTGATCCTGCGCGCCTATATGAGCGAGGATTTCCGCGAGGGCATGGACGCCTTCCTCAACAAGCGCACGCCGAACTGGAAGGGCAAGTAGCGCTAGAGGCGCCCGTCGCCATCTTCCCCTACAGGTCCGCTTTCGCGGGCGAAGCGGATATGGACCGGCAGCAAACTTGCCGAATCGGTCCAAGATAACCTACGACTGGAAGTCGTCGCTGCAGGCGCGCCCCTCACACCACCGTCATCTCGCGCCTGAGTTGGGGAGCGAAGATGGTCTTGGGTATCAGTGCGTGGACGCCGCGCACGATGTCCACCACCTGGGTCACGCGGAAGCTCACCGCGACGCTGCACAGCGCGTAGGCGTCGAGCTCGCTGATCTTTGCCCGGGCCGCCAGAAACTTGATGGCGTTGCGCGCTGCGAGAGCCATCGCTGCGTTCAGGTCCTTGTCGAGGCCGATAATAATCCAGTGTGCATCTGTCTCGGCGACCGGCCAGGCCAGGTTCTTCTGCTTGTGGAGAATAACCTGGATGCGCAGCTCCTTCATGCGTGTCTCAAGGGCTGTAAGCGAGATCTCGCCGTCGCCCTGCACCGCATGGCTATCGCCCGTATAGATCAGTGCGCCGGGCTTCCATACCGGGATGTAAAGCGTCGAGCCCTCGGACTGGTCGCTGAGGTCGAGATTGCCCGCGTGCGGACCCGGCGGCACCGAGCTGGTGACGCCGGGACTTACGGGCGGGAAATAGCCATCGGGTGGCGCAACGCCCAAGGTGCCCTGGAATGGCTTCAACGGAATGGTGATATCGGGCAGGAGCCTGGCCTTCATGGCACGCAGGTCGAGATCGACATACTTGACCTGGCCCTGAGCATAGTCCTGCGGCAGCAGGCCGGTTCCCAGCGCGCCGGGATTGTTGAAGACGGCACCCCATTGGTAGGGGCGGATCCGCTCGTAGCGGACCTCCAGCACGTCGCCCGGCTCAGCCTTGTTGACGGCGATCGGCCCGATGATCGAATGCGGTCCTTTACCCGGATTATCGACGCGCAGCTTAGCCAGCCTGTCGATCGTTACGCCCGGCTGCATTTCATTGAGGAAATGCGACCAGGTATCCGGAAAGCTGATGATATCGCCCGAATCGATGGTGAGAATGGGCGCCAGGTTGGCGTCGAACACACCGAGCCGCACCGTCTCCTTCGTCGAGGGAACCACGTGGACGCGGCCCCCACCATGGGATTGGCGCTTTAGAATTGCGCCGGATTCCTGCGCCCGCGCCAGCCTCGCGAACCATGGCTCGACCGCGGCGAGCGCACCCATGAAGCTGCTCGCTTGCAGGAACTTGCGGCGCCAATGGCCGCGCGCCGACAGATAGCCGTCGAGCGTCTCTTGTTCGACCTCGTCCATATGGAGAAGAGCGTCGCAGGCGCGATCATCGAAGGCGGCATCCTTGATGTCCTCGCGTATGATGCCCGTGCCCTTCTCGTCGCCGCAGCCGAAGAGATTGGCGCAGACGTGATGATCAGAGTGGTGGTGGGCGTGCTCACTTCCGTTGCCGTGGGTCTCGGACATGATGACCCCCAAGAAAGCGTCCGCGCGGTATGCCGCATCAATGGACCGCTACCCGCGCTCACTCGCGATCAAACAACCCGCCCTGGACACGCCACCCTGCCTGGTTCGACGGCCAGACCGCGGAATTGTCGCGGACCTCTGAAAAGTTCGCTTCACTTTGTCGTACGTACGAGAAAGACTTCAGTACCACGTTATTCGCTTGCCGTCGACATTGAGGTGGTCAACCCGTGGTCCCCGCTCGTGAGGCAATTTGCTGCGGTGCGCCGCATCCGGCGCAGGCTGTCGCGCCACCATGACGCGCGGGATGACGATCGCCCTTGGCACTGATTTGCCCGACGGCGCAAGCCCCCGGAGTGAAATATTTCTGTTTTCCAGAAGTGAAATTCGGTGTATAGATTTGGCCGTCTCACCCGCTTGAGGGGCGCTTCGTGATCGTCACGAGTGTTGGGTCGGGATGCGGTGGACGCCGCTGTCACGGCTGACGAGCGTGACTGCGGCGGACGGCGAAGTCGTGCAGGCCTGACGCCCTAACTAAGGTCCGGACTCAATCAGGTCCACCAAATGATAGCGGCAGCAAGATTGACGGCCGAGAGGAAGTTTCTGGCGAGCTTGTCATAGCGGGTTGCAATGCGCCGCCAGTCCTTGAGCCTGCAAAACATGCGCTCGACGAGGTTGCGCCGCTTGTATGCGGCGCGGTCGAACGGATGGAAGCGTTTTCGGGTGGGATTGTTTGGGATGACCGGGGTTGTTCCCCGTTCGATGAGGAATTGCCGCAGTTCGTTCGCGTCATAGGCCGTGTCGGCCGCACAGCAACGCGGTGGTGGCAGAGAGCTGAGCAGGGGCAGCGCCGCGCGGATGTCACCACGCTGACCTGGCGTTACTTCGAGCGCGATGGCGCGTCCGAGACTGTCGCAGACGGCGTGGATCTTGGTGGTCCTGCCACCGCGGGAACGACCGATGGCCTGAGCCTCCGCCCCCCTTTTCCACCGGCCGCCGCACGGTGCGCCTTGGCGGTCGTGGAATCGATGGCCTGGAAGTCGTCATCGGGCGACAGGCCCCGAAGTGCTTCGAACAGATTGCGCCAGACCTCGCGCCGCGACCAGCGGTTCCAGCGATTGTAGACGGTCGTGTAAGGGCCGAACACTGCCGGGCAATCGCGCCAGCGGCAGCCGGACTTCAACACATGGATGATGCCACTGATCACGCGGCGATCATCGACTCGACGAGCGCCGGGCTGATTTTGCGGCAGCAAGGGCTCGATTGCTGCCCACTGCCGATCATTCAACCAAAACTCGCCCGCCATGATCCAAGCCCCGCAAATGCAGAGCTTGAATCATATCTCCACGTAAAATTATACATCTGATTGAGTACAAACCTTAGTGGCAGGTGTCTCCTTGCAAAGCGCGAAGCGCTTTTGCAAAGACGGTGACAACAAAGCCCAGTCTCGCCGGGGAGAGCACGTATAAGCCGTAAAACCATCGCGCAGGGAAAGCCGGAGTGTTCTTCGGTCTCACCTGTGGTCCTACTTCCCGTGCTTTCCATTTGCACGGGACCCATGGGTGCGATCGGCACCCGGCTTTCCCTGCGCCCTCTGCTTCAAGAAGGGCGAAACGAAGTGCAAAGCTCGGACGCAACGCGCCGCGAGAACGCGAAGCCATATCTCCACGACTGTCACCGCCCGCGAAAGCGGGCGATCCAGTATTCCAAGGCAGCAGTGATTGACCCGAGATGCCGCAGCGTACTGGATACCCCGCATGCGCGGGGTATGACGGCGGGGCGGAGCGATAATGCTCCCCTGTCATTGCGAGCGACGCGACGCAATCCAGGGCTTTGCATATGCGGAGCGATGGATTGCTTCCGCCTTCGCCGAGGCTTCGGCGGACAAGTCGTCGCTTCAGCGCAAAATTGCTTTGCAATTTTGTCGCGAGCTTCTCGCAATGACGGGAGTGTGACGTTGGGCAACGCAACACACTTGCTGTCGTCCTGGCGAATGTCAGGACCCATTACCCCAAATGCTCATTGTTGCGCGACGCTGGGGCCACGATCCCGTTCACAATCAAATGCGGTGGTCATGGGTCCTGGCATTCGCCAGCACGACGATCGGAGAAATGGCGGGTTTAACTCCATCGCCGTTGTGCGCATTCCGTGGTTCGGTACGACGCGACTGCCTCAGTCCAAAGTCATAACCGATGCGGCAGTTCGCAGCTTGAACTCACACCCATTATCCGCACAATGGCCGTGGCCCGCCATTCTTGCAGGTTTTTGCTCAGCCGAACGAATAAATAGGGAAGAAACACGTGGGACAGATTGTGAAAGCCACCGCTGCCATCGCCGCCATGCTGCTTAGTGCGCCGGCCTTCGCCTGGGAGCCGACCAAGCCGGTCGAGATCGTGGTCGCGGCCGGTGCGGGCGGCGCATCCGACCAGATGGCGCGCATGATGCAGGCGGCGATCCAGAAGAACAATCTGATGAAGCAGCCGATGGTGGTGTCGCTGAAGGGCGGCGCGTCTGGAGCCGAAGCGCTGATGTACATGAAATCCAGCGAGGGCGATCCCAACAAGGTGCTGATCGCCTATTCGCTGATCTACATGCTGCCGCTGTCGGCCAAGATTCCCTTCAACTGGCGTGAACTGACGCCGGTGTCGGTGATCGCACTCGACCAGTTCGTGTTGTGGGACAATGCGTCCGGTCCCAAGACCGTCAAGGACTTCATCGCGGCGGCCAAGGCGGCGAGCGCGCCGTTCAAGATGGGCGGCACCGGCTCCAAGCGCGAAGACCACGTGCTGACCGTGTTCGTGGAGCAGAAGACCGGCGCAAAGTTCTCCTACCTGCCGTACAAGTCCGGCGGCGAGGCCGCCACGCAATTGGTCGGCGGCCACACCGAATCCAACGTCAACAACCCCAGCGAGAACCTCGAAGTCTGGCGGGCCGGACAGGTTCGTGCGCTCTGCGTGTTCGACAAGGAGCGCATCTCCTACAAGACCAAGGTCACCGACACACAGTCGTGGAACGATATCCCGACCTGCAGGGAGGAGGGGCTCGACGTGCAGTACCTGATGCTGCGCGCGATGTTCCTGCCGGGCAAGGTCACGAAGGAGCAGCAGGCGTTCTATGTCGACCTGTTCCAGAAGGTGACGCAGACGCCCGAATACAAGGAGTACATGGAAAAGCAGGCGCTGAAACCGATCTTCCTCACCGGCAAGGATATGCTGCAATTCCTTGAGGATGACGACAAGCAAAACGCCACGCTGATGAACGAAGCGGGGTTCGTCGCAAAGTAGCGGCCGACGCTGCGGTCCTGCCGGCACATGGCCTGAGCGGCCAGCTGTCGGCGGACTGTTGCTTTTTGTTTTGCCGTCCGGAGGAATTGCCCTTGCAAGCGGCGGACGCGCGGTGATTACTGCGCCGCAGTATTGGTCGAACGTCCGGCGTGCCCATCGGGCTGGGTCAACCCTCCGTCGCCGTTGCTGAACCGTGAGGAGCGATCATGGCCAAAGCCGTTCTCGGGATCATCGGCGGATCCGGCATCTACGACCTGCCCGGCCTGGAAAACGTTCGCGAGCAGGCGATCGAGAGCCCCTGGGGCGAGCCGTCGGCGCCGTTGCGGCGCGGCGAGATGGCGGGACTGCCGATCGTGTTCCTGCCGCGGCACGGGCCGGGGCATGCTCTGTCGCCCTCCGACATCAACTACCGCGCCAATATCGACGTCCTGAAACGGGCAGGGGTCACCGATCTGGTCGCGCTGTCCGCGTGCGGGTCGTTCAAGGAGGACCTGCCGCCGGGCACCTTCGTGCTGGTCGACCAGTTCGTCGACCGCACCTACAAGCGCGAGAGCTCGTTCTTCGGCAGAGGCTGCGTCGCGCATGTGTCGATGGCGCACCCGGTGTCGCCGCTTCTCGCGGCGCATCTTGCCGCCGCGGCCGAGGCCGAGGGCATCGCATTTGCGCGCGGCGGCACCTATCTCTGCATGGAGGGACCGCAATTCTCCTCGCTTGCGGAAAGCCTGACCTACAAGGCGCAGGGTTATTCGGTGATCGGCATGACCAATATGCCGGAAGCCAAACTCGCCCGCGAGGCCGAAATCTGCTACGCCAGCGTGGCGATGGTAACCGATTTCGACTGCTGGCATCCTGGCGGTGATGCGGTGACGGTGCAGGACATCATCCGCGTGCTCAATTCGAACGCGGGGAGAGCAAAGGCGCTGGTGGCGCGTCTGGCGCGGGATTTCCCGCGCGAGCACGAGCCTTGCCCGATCGGTTCGGACCGCGCGCTGGATGCCGC
This sequence comes from Bradyrhizobium sp. ISRA436, assembly GCF_029910015.1. Taxonomy (NCBI): domain Bacteria; kingdom Pseudomonadati; phylum Pseudomonadota; class Alphaproteobacteria; order Hyphomicrobiales; family Nitrobacteraceae; genus Bradyrhizobium; species Bradyrhizobium sp. ISRA436. The sequence continues at coordinate 5,094,849 of NZ_CP094519.1, read as the reverse complement.
GTTGATCACGGCGCCCGCGGCGCGCGATCCCGCGCTTCTCGCCAAGCTTGATGCCGTTGCCGGACGGGTGTTGCGCACATGAAGGTGGACGGACAGCATTTTCGCAGTATTTGGCTCGAGCCCGACGGCTGGTCGGTCGGCGCGATCGACCAGCGGCGGCTGCCGCATGAATTCATCGTCGCCAGGATCACGACGACGGAAGAGGCCGGCGAGGCGATCCGCTCGATGCTGGTCCGCGGCGCGCCGCTGATCGGCGCAACCGCGGCCTATGGCGTGGCGCTGGCGATGCGCAGCGATACGTCCGATGCGGCCCTCGACCGGGCGGGTAAGATGTTGGCTGCGACCCGGCCGACTGCGATCAATCTGAAATGGGCGATCGACGAGATGCAGCGCGCGCTCGCGCCGCTTCCGGCCTCGGCACGGATGGACGCGGCCTATGCCCGCGCCCGCGCGATCGCCGATGAGGACGTTGCGATCAACCGCGATATTGGCCGCCACGGGCTTGGCCTGATCGAGGCGATCGCCGCAACCAAGAAGCCGGGCGAGCCGGTCAACGTGCTGACGCATTGCAATGCCGGTTGGCTTGCAACCGTGGATTGGGGCACGGCGACCTCGCCGATCTACCAGGCGCATGAGAGCGGCATTCCGGTTCATGTCTGGGTCGACGAGACGCGCCCGCGCAATCAGGGCGCCTCGCTCACCGCCTGGGAACTCGGTCATCACGGCGTGCCGCACACCGTGATCCCGGACAACACCGGCGGCCATCTGATGCAGCATCGGATGGTCGATCTGGCGATCGTCGGAACCGATCGCGTCGCCGCCAATGGTGACGTCTGCAACAAGATCGGGACCTATCTGAAGGCGCTCGCCGCGCATGACAATGGCGTGCCGTTCTATGTTGCGCTGCCGTCGCCGACCATCGACTTTGGTATCGACGATGGTGTCAGGCAGATTCCGATCGAGCAGCGTGCGGCCAGCGAGGTCACGCATCTGACCGGGCGCACGGCGGACGGACGGATCGAGACCGTGCGCGTGGTTCCGGACGGCTCGCCGGCGGCGAACTTCGGTTTCGACGTGACGCCTGCAAGGCTGGTGACGGGATTGATCACCGAGCGCGGCGTGCTCAAGGCGGATCGTGCTGCACTTGCGAGCGCGTTTCCCGAACGCTCCGGTGTTAGCTGAAGGCTGCATTGACGGTGATTGTATCAGCACGCTATCCCAATCATTGCCCTCGCAGCCCAGACCGTCTCATCCATGTCCAATACCGATCTTGATATCGTCGTCGACGATCCGACCGCGCCCGAGGACGACTCGCCCGCGGTTGTCAGCACCGGTGCCGTCGACGTCGTCACGTCGCTGCTGCTGCTCGCACTCGCCGTGATACTGGGGTGGGACAATTGGCGCACCGGCGCGTCGTGGGACTCGACCGGCCCGCAACCCGGCTATTTTCCGTTCTATCTCTCGGTCATTCTCGGCGGAGCCAGCCTCTATGGCCTCGGTGCGGCCTTTGTCTCGCGCCGTGAGGCCGCCGAGACTTTCGTCACCCGCGCCCAGCTTCGCCGGGTGCTGGCGGTGTTCGTGCCGACATTCCTGTTCTGCCTCGCCACGCAGTATCTCGGGCTCTATGTCGCGAGCTTTCTCCTGATTGCGGGCTTCATGCGCCTCGTCGGCAAGATCGCGCTGTGGAAGTCTCTCCTCACCGCCTTCGTCTTCACCGCGGTGATGTTCGTGACTTTCGACATCGTGTTTGACGTCATCATGCCGAAGGGGCCGCTCGAAGCCGCTCTGGGCCGCTAGCAAACCGACGGGATCTCAGGACATGGAAGCCTTCGGTCTCCTGCTGCACGGCTTCGCCGTGTTGCTGACGTGGAAGACGCTGCTGCTGATGATGGTCGGGCTGGTGCTCGGCATCTTCGTCGGCGTGCTGCCCGGACTTGGCGGTCCCAATGGCGTCGCGATCCTGCTGCCCCTGACCTTCACGATGGACCCGACCTCCGCCATCGTGATGCTGTCCTGCATCTATTGGGGCGCGCTGTTCGGCGGCGCGATCACCTCGATCCTGTTCAACATCCCGGGCGAAGCCTGGTCGGTCGCGACCACGTTCGACGGCTATCCGATGGCGCAGCAGGGCCGGGCGGCGGAGGCCCTTACCGCGGCGTTCACGTCGTCGTTCATCGGATCGCTGGTTGCGGTGGTGCTGATCACCTTCCTGGCGCCGATGATCTCGTCATTCGCGCTGAAGTTCGGTCCGCCGGAATTCTTCGCCGTCTATCTCCTGACGTTCTGCTCCTTCGTCGGCCTCGGCCGCGAGGCCAAGCACAAGACGGTGATCTCGATGTCGCTCGGGCTTCTGCTCGCCGGCGTCGGCATGGACACGGTCTCGGGGCAGTTGCGCATGACGTTTGGCTCCGCCGAACTGCTGCGCGGCATCAACTTCCTCGTCGCGGTGATCGGCCTGTTCGGCATCAGCGAGATCCTGCTCACGATGGAGGAGCGCCTGGCGCTGCGCGGACACGCCGCCGGCATCAGCCTTCGCGTCGTGCTCTCGGTGTGGAAGGACCTGCCGAAATACTGGGTGACGCTGGTGCGTTCGTCCTTCATCGGCTGCTGGCTCGGCATCACGCCGGGCGGCGCGATCGCGGCCTCCTTCATGGGCTACAATCTGGCGAAGCGCTTCTCCAAGGACCAGGCGAGCTTCGGCAAGGGCCGCATCGAGGGCGTCTTCGCGCCCGAAACCGCCGCGCACGCATCCGGTACGTCGGCGCTGCTACCGATGCTCGCGCTCGGCATTCCCGGCTCGGGCACCGCGGCGATCCTGCTCGGCGGCCTGATGGTGTGGGGCCTCAACCCGGGGCCGCTGCTGTTCGTCGAGCACAAGGATTTCGTCTGGGGCCTGATCGCCTCGATGTATCTCGGCAACGTCGTCGGCCTCGTGCTGGTGCTGACCACGGTGCCGATTTTCGCCTCGATCCTGCGCGTGCCGTTCGCGGCCGTCGCGCCGATGATCGTGGTGTCCTGCGCGATCGGCGCCTACGCGATCCAGAATGCGATGTTCGACATCTGGCTGATGCTGGGCTTCGGTGTCGTCGGCTATGTCTTCAAGAAGATCGGCATCCCGCTTGCGCCGTTCACGCTGGCGCTGGTGCTCGGCAATCGCGCCGAGGACGCGTTCCGTCTGTCGATGATCGGATCGGGCGGCGACATGAAGGTGTTCTGGTCGAACGGGCTTGTCGGCACGATCACGACGCTCGCGATCGTGCTGCTGTTCTGGCCTTTGATCGACAGGGCCTTTGCCGGCGTCACGCGCTTGGTGCGGCCGGCAAGGGCGTAAGGGTTAGACCACCTTGCGCTGCCGCAGTTCGGCGATCTCGTCCTTGCCGAAGCCGAACTCGGCCAGCAATTCCTCGGTCTGCTCGCCGAACTCCGGCGGCCGCGCCGCCATCTTGCTCGGCGTCCGCGACAGCGTCACGGGTTGTCCGACGAGCTGAATGTGCCGGTTCTCGTCATTGGGCACGTGCTGCGCGATGCCGAGATGCTTGACCTGGGCATCCTCAAACATCTGGTCGATCGAATAGATCGGCCCGCAGGGCACGCCGGCCTCGTTGAGCTCGCGGACCCAGGTCTCGGTCGATTTCTTCTCGGTCAGCGTGTTGATCTTCGCGTTCAGCGCATCGCGGTTCTTGGAGCGCGCCGGCGCGGTTGCGTAATCGGGATCGGTGATCAGCTCCGGCGCGCCGATCGCCTGGGCGCAGCGTTCCCAGATCCGCCCCCCCGTGGTGGCGATGTTGATGTAGCCGTCGGAGGTCTTGAACACCCCGGTCGGGATCGAGGTCGGATGGTTGTTGCCGGCCTGCTTGGCCACTTCCTGTTCCATCAGCCAGCGCGCGGCCTGGAAATCCAGCATGAAGATCTGGGCCTGCAGCAGCGAGGTCTGGACCCACTGGCCTTCGCCGGACACGTCCCGCTCGAGCAGTGCGGTGAGGATGCCGATCGCGCAGAACAGCCCGGCGGTCAGGTCCGCCACCGGGATGCCGACCCGCATCGGGCCGCCGCCGGGCGCGCCCGTGACCGACATCAAGCCGCCCATGCCCTGCGCGATCTGATCGAAGCCGGGGCGCTTGTGATAGGGGCCATCCTGTCCGAACCCGGAGATGCTGCCATAGACGATGCGGGGATTGATCTTGCGGATGCTCTCATAGTCGATACCGAGCTTGAACTTGACGTCCGGCCGGAAGTTCTCGACGACAACGTCGGCCTGCTCGGCCAGCCGCTTGAACACCTCGAGCCCCTTCGGATCCTTCAGGTTGAGGGTCATCGCGCGCTTGTTACGGTGGAGGTTCTGGAAGTCGGATCCACCGCGCGGACCTCCCGGCTGCTCGCCGCCGTCTTCCAGCAGCGCATCGATCTTGATCACATTGGCGCCCCAATCCGCGAGCTGACGCACGCAGGTCGGCCCCGAACGAACGCGGGTCAGATCCAGGACGGTGAAGCGGGACAGGGCTTGGGACGCGCGAGGAAAGGGCATTGAGAACACCTCTTGTTTGGCGGGCCGTTCCGGATTCCGGCCTGTCTGGCTTAGACAATTTGGCAGGGCATTCCAACCGCTACCCAAGGGCTGGAAACGAGTGGCCTGCCGGAGCGACGGTTCCGATCGGGAACGCGCCGTGGCCAGCACGATATCCGCAAATCCACGGTGCCGTCGACCCGGGGGATGGTCGCTGTTCCTGCCGGCGATCCTTCTCGGAGATCATCGCGTTTTGGGCGGACATCTTAATGGTTTGCCAATGACGCTTCCGCAAGATTGCCGCAAACGACAGCGTGTTATCCTGTATCGGTTCGCCAGCCGATTCATCCAGGGCAACTAACTTCCAGGTACGGTCGGTGTGATGCGAAAAGGCCATTCGTTGTCCGATGATCTCGGCATTTTCCCTTTTGATGGTTGGGATGGCCCGGGATTGCCGACGTCCAGTGCCATAGCGGCTGGCCCGGCTCTTCTTAGCGATCCCGGCGATCAATATCCGCTGGCCGCGAGTTCAGCGAGCACCCCCACGAACGCCAGCTCTACCAAGCCGGTGGCGACGATCGCACAGCTTGCCGATTACCTCGTCAACGGATTCTGGGCCTACAACAACACGATCGCCCATCATTGGGCCTCGAATACGATCACCTTCAACATCAGCGCCCTGAATGCTGCCGAGCAGGCGCTCGCGCTGTCTGCGCTCGAAGCCTGGCACGAGGTCGCGAACGTGAGCTTCGTTCAGACCAGCGGCAGTGCCAACGTCACGTTCATCGACACTGGTTCGATGACGGCCGTGACCAACGCCGACTGGAACAGCTCGGGCATCATGAGCTCCGCGACGGTCGACATCAGCTCGGACTGGATCACGACCGACGGCGGTGCCTACGACGGCAAGACCGGAATCGACAGCTACGGATATCAGACCTACATCCACGAAATCGGTCACGCACTCGGCCTCGGCCACCAGGGCCCCTACAACGGCAGCGCGAGCTATGCAACCGACGCGATCTACGCCGACGACACCTGGCAATATTCGATCATGTCGTACTTCTCGGAGGATAATTACTCCGGAAGCTCGTACCGCTACGTCGTCACGCCCCAGATGGCCGATATCTATGCCGTGGACTCGATCTACGGCGCGGCGACCACGGCGCGGACAGGCAACACCGTCTACGGTTTCAACAGCAACGCGGGCGCGATCTTCAACTTCGCCAACTACAGCCAGCCGCCCGCTTTCACGATCTATGACAGCGGCGGCAGCAATACGCTCGACTGCTCCGGATACTCCGTCGCGCAGGCCATCGACCTGCATCCCGGCGCCTTCTCCTCGATCGGCGGCCTGGTCCACAATATCGGGATCGCGACCAACACGATCATCGAGACGGCGATCGCCGGCAGCGGCAACGACACGCTGATCGCAAACGACACCAGCTGCACGCTGGTCGGCGGTGCGGGCAGCGACACCATGATCGGCGGAGCCGGCGCCGACCGCCTGGTCGCCGGCTCCGGCGTCGATACCATGACGGGGGGTGCGGGCGCCGACACTTTCGTGTTTGCGACCGGGGACGTGACCCCAGCCAGCGGGACGCATGATCTGATCACGGATTTTATCTCGGGCCTGGACAAAATTGATCTGAGCGGCATCGGGACGTTCGACTTCATCGGGCTGTCACCCTTCGACCATAAGACGGACGAACTCGACTACAGCTACAACAGCGCGCTCGGCGTGACGGTGCTCCAAGGCGACAACAATGGTGACGGGACCCCCGATTTCACCATCGATTTGACCGGCAATGTCGCGATCAAGCTGGCTGATCTGATCGGAGCCGTGGCGGTTTCAGTCACCGCTCACCCGCTCAATGTCGTGACCGGCGCTGCTTACGCCATCACATCCGGCCTTCTAAGCGCAAGCGATAATGTCAGTGCCGCACAGCTGCAATACACGATTGTGAATGCACCTGAGCATGGCGTGTTGTTGCTGAACGGGTCGGTCGCGACGTCATTCACGCAGCAGGATGTCAACGACGGGCTCCTGACTTACCACGAGACGGGCCTCGGCGTATCCTCGGACGGTTTTCAGTATTCGGTCTCGGACCCGTTCGGAGTGACGTCCGGGTTGCTTTCATTCCAGGTCAACATCGATACAAGCAACGCCAGTGCGAATTATGCGACCGGCTTGTTCAATACTGGTAACCAGAGCGACATCCTTTGGTACAATGACAACGGAGCTGTGTCGCTCTGGAATGACGGACAGTCGAGCGGCGCACACTGGATCGCCAATCCCGGCACCGTTGCCAATACGTCCCATGTAGCCGGAATAGGTGACTTCGACGGTAACGGCCAGAGTGACATCCTGTGGCGCGACGACAGCGGCGCGGTGTTCATCTGGGACAATGGCCAGCCGAGTGCCAGCCACACGGTTGCGGCTGCGGGAGCCGTACCCACCAGTTGGCATGTTGCGGGCGTTGGCGATTTTGACGACAACGGTCATTCGGATATCTTGTGGCGGAACGATGATGGCACGGTCTCCATTTGGGATAATGGCCAGATCAGCGGTGCTCACTGGATCGCCAATCCGGGCGTCGTTCCCAGCAGTTGGCATATCGTTGGTGTCGGCGATTTCGACGGTAACGGCCATTCGGATATTCTATGGCAAAACGACAACGGCGCGGTGTCAATCTGGGATAGTGGCCAGATCAGTGGTGCCCATATCATCGCGAGTCCCGGCGTTGTTCCGAGTAATTGGCACATTGCCGGCATCGGTGACTTCGACGGCAATGGTCATTCGGATATTCTGTGGCAGAACGACAATGGCGCGGTCTCGATTTGGGACAATGGCCAGATCAGCGGTGCCCACATCATCGCTAATCCCGGCGTTGTTCCCAGTAGTTGGCACATTGCCGGCATCGGTGACTTCGACCGCAACGGTCATTCGGATATTCTGTGGCAAAACGACAATGGTGCGGTGTCGATCTGGGATAACGGACAGCTAGCCAACGCTCACTTGATATCCAGCCCCGGCCTGGTGCCCGGGACATGGCATATTGCCTAGGATCTTGAATAGTGTCAGGTGATTGCGCCACAATCGGCGCTTCGCGCGCAACCACCATTCATGGTTTTTCGTGCATGGCGTTAGGGTCGCGAGAGGATATAAATGTCAGGTCCGGAGGCATTTCTTTGAAGGCGCGCCGCATTGTCATCTTCGGAACCGGAGAGATTGCCGAGCTTGCCGACTTCTACTTCACCGAGGATTCCGGCTTCGAGGTCGCGGGTTTCACCGTTGACGGCGCCTTCCTGACGGAGAACGAATTTCGCGGCCGGCCGGTTGTTGCGTTCGAGGAGGTCGTCGAGAGATTCGCGCCGGATCAATTCGACATGTTCGTTGCGGTGAGTTACGCGAAGATCAATACGATCCGGGCCGAAAAGGTGGCTGATGCGCGGGCCAAGGGATACGAACTCGCGACCTACGTGAGCAGCCGCGCGACCGTCTTTCCCGGATTTACGCCGCAGCAAAACTGCTTCATCCTGGAAGACAACACCATCCAGCCCTTCGCGAAGATCGGAGCCAATGTCACGCTGTGGAGTGGCAATCACATTGGCCATCACTCCATCATTGAAGACGACGTGTTCCTTGCATCGCATGTCGTTGTGTCGGGCGGCGTGAAGATCGGTCAAGGAAGCTTCGTCGGTGTCAACGTCACGATCCGCGATCATGTAACGATCGGCAAGAAATGCGTTCTGGGCGCGGGCGCGCTGGTTCTGGAGGACCAGCCCGACTTCTCCGTGGTCGCGGCGCGCGGAACGGAACGCTCGCCCGTGCCGAGCACGCGGCTGAGAAAGCTGTGAGGCGCCGAAATGCCTTGGCGTCGTCTCGGTTTGGTATTCTCTCCCGTCGGGGATCAGCCATGGGCGCACAGCCATGCGTCGCTGCCGATCCCGGTTCACCTTGGCGGTGATTTGTTCCGGATTTTCTACAGCGGGCGCGATGCTCAGGCGCGATCGCATGTTGGATGGGCCGACGTGGAAGTCTGCGAGACCCCGCGCCTCCATGACGTCGCACGGCAGCCTGTGCTGATGCCGGGAGAGGATGGATCGTTCGACGACAGTGGAATTGGGATCGGCTGCATCGTTACGGAGGACGGTGTTCGTTCGCTCTATTACATGGGCTGGAATCTCAGTGTTCGTTCGGCTTGGCGCAACGCGATCGGCCTGGCGCGATCCCAAGCGCGCGACGAGCCATTCACGCGCTTCTCGCCTGGACCGATTATGGACCGCTCGCCGGAAGATCCGTACACGCTCTCATATCCCTGGGTGCTTCGGTTGGGCCCGCAGGATTGGCGGATGTGGTACGGCTCCAACCTCGCTCCCTCAGTCAGCGGCACGGACTTGCGGCACGCGATCAAGCTCGCGAGGTCGGTGGATGGAATTCACTGGACCAGGGCGGCCGCCCCCGTTGTCGGATTTGAGGGGGAGGCCGAATACGCGCTGGCGCGTCCGACCGTGGTGACCGCCGGAAGCCAGTTCCTGATGTGCTTCGCCTGCCGTGGTGAGAACTACCGGATAGGCGCCGCTGCCAGCGGCGACGGTGTGAACTGGCGACGCCTCGATGCGGTGCTGGGGCTTGGTCCGTCCGACCGGGGCTGGGAGAGCGAGATGACCTGCTACCCGGCTCTATTCTGGCATCAAGAGCGCCTGTGGCTTGCTTACAATGGCAATGGCTACGGACTGACCGGCTTTGGGCTCGCGGTCTGGGACGGCGAGCTTCCGCTCTAGCAGGCTGTTGAAGAAGTCTTTGAACGATGTGCGATGAATGGGATGTTGTCGCCGTTGAGGAGGCAGATCTCGCCTTCGAGTGAGCCGTCATCCTTTAGTTCGGCCCAGCCGTCACCCTCGGCTGGCTCCATTTCGTCGTTTCCCTGCCAGCCGAACTCGACTGCATCGCCGTGGCAGGCTCCATGAATGGAGCCTGTGAGGCAATCGAAGGCGAACTCACCGCCGTCCTTATCGAACAGGATGTAGGCGCCGGCCACGGCCATGTCGTAGCCCGGCGTCTCGACGACGCGCCATCTGCCCCGGATGCTCATGCCGATGACGCCAGAAGCTTGGGCAGCCGGATCAGATTGTAGGCCGCAAGCGCCAGGACGAAGACGGCATCCACGCGGTCGCGGCCTCGCAGCTTGACCTTGGCCAAGCCAGCGGAACTCTTGATCCAGCCGAAGACTTCTTCGATGCGTTTGCGGCAGCGCTGGCTGATGTCATAGCCGCTGTGACGCGTGGTACGCGCGTCGATCGCCGTCTTGCGCCGCTTGCCGGTCTTACTCAGATGCCCGTCGATCGCGATATGCGGGGTAACTAATACCAACGGCCCCCGGATTTGACTCACATTTGGGATTTCCAAATCAGTGAGTTTCTGAATCGATGTTGCTGCGTAGACAGGAGCAATATCGATGGGGGCAGCGGTAGCGATTACGCGGCTTGATTTGACCGCGGGCGAGCTTCGGAAGGCGGCGCGCAGAGAGAAGAATAGTACGGTAGCGCGGCGGATATTGGCGCTTGCGCTTGTGCTGGAGGGCGCGGACCGCAAGAAGGCAGCCGAAAGTTGCGGGATGGATCGTCAGACCCTGCGGGACTGGGTGCATCGTTATAACGCCGAAGGCTTGGCGGGACTGCGGTCGCGCAAACCGACGGGACCGCGGTCGCGGCTGACGACAGAGCAGCAGGCCGAATTGGCCGCGTTGGTCGAGGCCGGTCCCGATCCTGAGCAGCATGGGGTCGTACGTTGGCGGCGGGTGGATTTGCGCGACGAGCTTGAGCGGCGGTTTGGCGTCAAACTGCACGAACGTTCGGTCGGCAAGGTTCTGGCCAAGCTCGGGTACCGCCGGCTCTCGGTGCGGCCGCGCCATCCGCAAGCCGATGAAGCGGCTCAGGAAGCGTTCAAAAAAACTTTGCTACGACCCTCACGACAACGCTCCCCGCTCACGCCCAAGGCAAGCCGATCGAAATCTGGTTCCAGGACGAGGCGCGGATCGGCCAGCAGGGCACGCTGACACGCGTGTGGGCCAAGCGTGGCTCACGGCCTCGCGCGCCGCGCGATCGACGTTACGATTGGGCTTATCTCTTCGGTGCCGCCTGTCCTCAACGGGGCGTCGCCGCGGGTCTTGTCATGCCGACGGCAAATGCAGAGGCGACGTCACTGCATTTGGAGGCAATCAGCCGCAAAGTTGCACCCGACGCACATGCCGTTCTCGTCTTCGACGGCGCCGGCTATCACAGTGCCGGCACCGTCCGAGCTCCGGAAAATATCACTCTGTTACAGCTGCCGCCTTATGCGCCCGAGCTCAATCCGATTGAAAACGTCTGGCAGTACCTGCGCGCCAACAAGCTCGCCATCACCGTCTTCGACGACTACGACGATATCGTCGCCAAGACCTGCGAAGCCTGGAACTTCTTCGCAAATGATCCAGGTCGCATCGCCTCAATCACAAGCCGCACTTGGGCAACAGTCAATCCTTAGGGCCATTGGTATAATCTATCTCTGAGGTCGTGCACGAACTGCGTGACGTCATAGGCCTTGTCCGCCCCCAGAGTGATCCGTTTCGTGCACCCGCGCGCATCGATCATGGCAAGCGCGATCTCCCGTTCGGCGGTGCCCGTCGCTTGGCTGACCCCGCCCAAAACCGCTAAACCATTGCGGTTCTCCATCAGCGCATGGCCTATGTAGCTCAGCTTGGCTGGCTGGCCGTCACCCTTCTTGTAGAGCCGTGCCTCGGGATCGGTCGTGCTCGCATGGGTCTCATTCGATCGCTTCTCCTTGTGGAAGCTGCGCTCGGCATTGCGTCCCGGACCGCCCTGATCTTTGTCGCTGCCATCCTTCCTCCGGAAGCTCTTGGTCGAAGCCCAGGCTTCAATCAGCGTGCCATCCACCGAGAAGTGATCGCTCGATAGCAGACGCTTGACCTTCGGCTGCGCCAAAAGCGCGTTCAGGAACTTGGCCGCAATCTCGCCCTCAAGCAGCCGGTCGCGGTTCTTCGAGAAGGTTGAATGGTCCCAAACCGCATCATCCACCCCAAGCCCGACGAACCAGCGGAACAGAAGATCGAACTCCATCCGTTCCATCAAATGCCGTTCCGAGCGAACCCCATAGAACGCTTGCAGGAGCATCGCCCGAAGCAGCTTCTCCGGTGCGACCGCGAGGGGCGACCGAAGTCCGTATAGAGCTTGCCGAACTCCCCAGAAAGATCGCTCAGCGCTGCATTCGCCAGGTCCCGGATCACCCGTAACGGGTGGTCCACGCGAACCCGAGCCTCCAGGTCCACATAACTGAACAGCGAGCCGGACCGTTCGTCACTCCCCCGCATCGCGCCCCCAAGATAAAAATCCGATCCTAGAGAATCACGTTCCGAAACGCTCCGCCACCAACTTCTTCAACAGCCTGCTAGGCGCGACGAGCTCTCGGCGTTGCTACAGCGGCCAGGGTGTCAGGATTTTGGTGCGCGGCTGGCTAGGTATTCGGTGACAGACCTTGGCTGCCGAACATCGTAGCCGAGCAACCGTCGCAGCTCGGGAGCGGCGATAAAGTTGTCTCCAAGGGCTGCCGGCAAGTCGATCTGTTGACGGATCAACGGGATCGAATAGACATGGTTGACTGCGCGCCGCGCCTTTGTCGACACGTTGACGCCGCCGCTATGGAAAACCATGCAGTCGAGCACGATGAACGCGCCTGCAGGCGCAGTGACATTCACAGCCTGCGTGCCGACAAAATGGTCTGACGGAAACGCCTCAAGCCGGTGCGACGCAGGCAATACCATGGTCGCGCCGTTCTCGATCGTGAACTCATCTAGGCAAAACAGCGCATTGATCGCGAGCGGGCGCGAGGACACGAAATGCTGATACGGCAGATCGCGATGCCAGGTACCTTGATTGTATCGCATCCCGTTCGGCGGATTGATGATGCCGTTCTGCTGATTGAGTATCACATAGTCGGCGATCATACGACGGCAAACCTCAAGGATGCGATCGTTGGTGGCGAGTTCGAGAAATGACGTCTCGTAAGCAAGGGGCAAGCGGATCGTATCGTGCTCATCGATCGATCTCAGCGTCTCGAGGCCGCCATGCTCTTGGTGATGGCGGTTCTTTGCACGGTCAAATGCCCGCGAAAGGGAAGCGAGCCATTCGACGTCGTAGCCGCCGTCGATAACTCCATACCCGAGCTGGCGTATTGATTCGCATGCGCGCTCGATATCGTTCTCGGATTTTACTTGTTCGATGACGCCGTAGCGCCTTGGAGGGTTGTGCTGCATCACACTCACGCTCAACAGGGGATCAGATCATTCCATGTGATCGGCCGTAGACCGTCACGGCTTAGCCGCTCGGCAATTGCACTCTGCACATGAGGCGATGTTGCAATCAGGATAGTGCTTCCGGAACGCGGCCTGACATCTTGATAGGGTACAACTGCGGGGCCCAGCGTCCAAGCCTCGCTGGGGTCGTCAACTGCAATGGTCTCGGCGAGCGACCATGTCTTTGGGGCATACGTTCGAAGCAGGGCAGCTGTCTGGCCACCGCCAAAAACAAGAAGGCGCGAACCGGGCGCCACCCGGTCGAGGAGCGTTTGATCGAGACGCGCCCAGCGATCGAGGTAATCGTGCCGTGCGGCATGAAGACTCGCGGGCGAGGTTGCGAGCGAGACGATCGGAGCCGAAGGACTCGGCTTAAGTATGATCATCTGGAAATCTCCGATGTCGCGCGGAGCCGCAGTCTGCTTGCTTATTGCCAGCGAAGCCGCGGTGCTCGCTTCGCGGAGGGCAACGGACGTGAGGCTGTAAAGATGATCGAAAAAGAGCAGCTCAAGGTTGGGAGGATGGGCGGCCGGACAGATGATAACGATCTGCCCGTCCGGTGCCAGGTGCGCCCTCAGAGCCTTGAGGAACATCTCAGGGGCTGCAGTGTGCTCGATGACGTTGATTGCAATGATAAGGTCGAACCGTCTGCCATCTTGAGGAATCTGTTCCACGAACCCGCGCATCAAGCGAATCTTGCCTCCGGATCTTGCCGCCTCGGGCAAGGCAGGGTCGAGGCCAAATCCACTCGCTTCCGGCCATGTCTCCAGCAGTTCCGAAAGAAGCGCTCCTGAACCGCAGCCGACCTCCAGGATGTTCTGCGGTGCCGCGCTTTCGGTGCGGATCCAGTTGCGATAGGTCCTGGCCCGTTGCGCGTCGGACTTTGGCGACCAGCGGGCGAGAGCGTACTCGTCGTCATAGATAGCGCGAACCTCGTCGCCCGAAATTCCAGACGCGTGATAGGCAGCTCCGCAGCTGAGGCAAGAGGCCTTTGCCAGTGAGCGCTGCAGGATTCGTCCATCGCTCAACATCGACCGAGCGGGATGGGGGAATGCGAGCTCGACTGAATCTCCGCCACAAATCGGGCAGTGCGTCCGCTTCACGGCTGCGACCTTCCTGGGGCGTCGACCTGTCCATGTCGTACCAGTACCGTGAACTCGTAAAGGCCATAGTCTTGCAACAGCGCTACAGACCGGCCGTATCGCGACAGGCAGTGATCGAGCATTCCAGCCGGATTGGCGTAGTAAAGATGCGGTCTCCGCCGCTCGGGATCGCTTGACAGGCTTAGAATGTTGAAGCCGAAGCCAATGCGGCTCGCTTGTGCCAGCACATCCAGCGTTCGATTGATGTAGTCAGCCCAATCCTCGTCAGGAGTATTTCCTTTCACGTTGAAGATTCCGCTCGCGATCGCAAAGTCGAAGACGCCCTCCGGAGTTGCTCCGACGTGCCAGCTCTGGCCGCCGTGATCGCTGTGAAGCTCGCGTGCTTTCTCGATCATTTCCGGAGCGACATCATAGCCGGTGAAGGGGCCTCGGAAACCGGCTCTCCGGAGAAAGCTCAGGAAATCGCCAAATCCACAACCGAGATCGATGATCGAGGCGTCAGGAATGTCTGCGAGGAGCCGCAGGAACTGTCGATGTCGAAGCTGATGTGACTCAGGACCGTTCCAGTCCACTCCCCGGGATGTGGGTCCGTGCTCCAGAAGTTTGGCCGAATAGTATTGCGCAACCTCCGAGAGCAATCTTGAAGCAACCTGGCTACTCACGGTGACTATCCGCGTTGGCATGGAAGGAAGAATCGATCGCCGTCATTTCGCGAACCAGAGGCGTGACGGTCCGGTGTATCCTTCGGATCACCGTGTAAGGGCGCCGCTTTGTCTCGGCCAAAATGGTTGCCATGTAGATTCCCAGCACGCCCAGGATGAGCGTGATCAGACCGCCAAGGAGCCAGATCGAGATGATCTGGGAAGCATAGCCGCTCACACCAATACCCACCGTCGCAAACCGCACGAGGTAAAATCCGATCAGAGCGATTGAGGCAACGAAAATGAACAGGCCAGTATAGAAAATGAGGTACAGCAGCCTGGTCGATGACGTGGTCAAATGCTTCACGGCGATGTCGATCCGTTTCCAGACCGAATAGGTCGAGGGTGAACTCGACAGTTTTTCGACCACGATCTGATTCTGATGGAAACCAGTGAGCTGCCAAAGATCCGATATGACAAATTCCCGATCGCGGTGCCGAACGAGAGCTTTGACGTATTCGGACGTCATCAGCCGTGCCGTCACCAGATTTCGCGGCAGCGGCCGATCGCCAAGCGCATCAATCAATGCAAAGAAAAGGCTCCTGCCGACATGCGCGAGCAGTCCGCCATGCTTGGTTTCCTGCACTCCATAGACCACGTCACTGTCGCCCCGCTGAAAGCGTTGGTAGAATAGAGCTATGTCTTCCGGGTTTTCTTCGAGATCACTATCGATAAGAAAGACCAGTTCTCCGCGGGCATGGGCGAGGCCAGTCATCATTGCCTTGTAGTGCCCAAAATTGCGGGCAAGATCGATTACGACTACCCGCGAGTCCTGTCGATGCAAGTCCAGCGCGATGTCGAGGCTGGCATCTGGCGATCCATCGTTGACAATCACCATCTCGACGTCCGCGAAGATTGCTTCCGCCGCTCGCATCATTCGTCGATAGAACGCTTCGATCGTGGGGGCGGATCGGTAGAGGGTCGTCACGATAGAAACTTTTACCATGATATCCTGAAGCAGATTGAGCTCACTGGGGGGCCACCGGACGTTCCTCGCACTGGTATCTGCGGCGTTACCGCTGATCTTTCTGACGTCAAACCCTGTTTGTGGTGGCCACAGGCGCCACCCCCTGCAGTTGCGAGACATGGTGTCGATCGGCCACAACTTCCCGCAGGTCGCTGCCTCGACCTTGGAAATGACACTGTCGCAAGCTACGGGTAGCAGCGGGCCTCAGCGTCGGATGCTCGACCTGAGTATCAGGGGTCGGGAACACGATCATCCTCGCTAGCGCAGGTCGGCTCGGGGTGGATAGTCCTTTTCGGTGCGTTCTGGTCCTCTCTCCCATTATCGGAACGGCTGCCTGAATTCTATTGGGATCAGAACCTTCGGGCAAGAAGCGCTGTTCTCCCGGAGGCGCTCTCCGCTGAGGAATGTGCACTCGACAGCCACCGGGGCGGATATGTAGCGTCGATGCGACTATGACTTGCCGGCTTCTCAGGCGGTTTGGCCTGGGCAGAACCAGGCGGTTGTCTAACTGGGGCGGGACCGCGGTGGATGCACGCAATATCTCATTCATTGAGCGGATTGCCGCTCGGGGCCTAACCCCAATTCCGCTGATTGTATCGAAGACGCTGGCCGGAGCCGGCTATGAGCGAGGCATTCTTCGGGCCGAAGGGACCGCGACTCACTGCGCCAAGGAAAAGGGGGCGAGCCGAACGTCCCTAGGGGGCGTGGGCCCCCCCCCGGTTGAACCGTTGTCGCACTTTATGCAGATACTGTTGGCGGGGACTGGTTCGTCCCGAACGACCTTGGCCCAGCTTGATTTGATCCCGAAACTTTGCTGTTCAGTTGGCAGTCGCAATGCCACTTTGAGTGGTTTGCAGTACGGGCTGTTCGCCCCCGGCAGCAGTCCCGGGGAGGGATGAATACTGCGTTCAATTTTCATGGGTCCGGAAAGAATTTCCGGCCAAAGGAGAGTTCAATTATGCGCCCTTTAGCTTTGTTAGCGCTGGCCATCGGCCTTTTCTTTCCGCTTCTCGCTTCCGCACCGGCCCAGGCCCAGGCGACCCGTACGTGGGTCTCTGGCCCGGGTGACGACGCCAACCCCGGCAGTCGCACCGCATCCTGCAAGACGTTTGCCGGTGCGATCTCGAAGACCGCCCCCCAAGGTGAGATCAACTGTCTGGATCCCGGTGGTTTCGGTGCCGTCACCATTACCAAGGCGATCACCCTCAATCGTCACGAGGTTTCGGCTCGGTGCTAGTTGCCGGGACCAACGGTGTCGTCATCGCGGTTCGGGAGCACAGATCACCGTAAATGACAGCGCGATCAGCAGCAATGGGACGGGCGTCAATGGTGCGGGTATCCGCGTTTCGGATTCCGACATCAATTTCAACACGACCGCCGCATTTGCCGGCACGCCGACCAGCTACGGGACTAACCGGGTCTTCGGCAATGCGTCGGTTGGCTCCTTCAACACGGCCGCTCAGCAGTGGCGATACGGTTATTTCCTGCGGACGGAACCCGGGCGTATGTGCCCGGGAGGTGATTGAACTTGGCGATGTTACAGCGCCGGCGCGATCAGCCGGTTTGCGTGCGACTGAGAAAGCGCGGCGCCTCCGGGCCGGTGTTGAACAAGAGATCGAGCACGGTGACCGCGTGCTCGAAGCCGCCATGAAGCTGGGGATATTCCTCATAGCCCTGGTAATTCATCCACTCCGTCGTGATCCCTGCCGAGGCTAGCTCTGCCTCATTGAGATAGACCCGTGCGGCAGGACCACTCAGATAGCGGTCGGCACCCGCGGCCTTGGCGATATTCAGCAACCGTGTGGTCTTGGTGCCGACCGCCGGATAGGCACAGTCCCTGACGATGCGGGTGTTGATACCGAGTAGTCCCGCAATTCCCCGCAAGAACAGTTCGTTGATACTGGTGAGCCTTGTCTCCGCGTCGGCGCACTCGTACCAGTTGCGGACAGCAGGTGCGAACAAATCGAAGAAGGGGGCAGGCCGGTATGCGAGCTCGATCGCCCGCCAGTGCTTCTCTGCCCAAGGCTTTTCGATCTCGACTTGATCGATCGCCTGATCGTATCGTCCCTTGGTCACAACCGGTATCGTCAGCCAGGTGAGTCCGCCGGCGGTTTTGATGCGGTTACGATTGTGCCAGTGCCGCTTCGTATATTGCGCGCTGTCGAAGACCACGTATTCATCGCATTGCCCGATTAGGTCGAAAAAACCCTTCCATGGGATGTAGCAGGACTGGATGATGCTAACTCGCACGTCACAACTCTCGTCCGGGCAGGGATCGACGTTGTACCCCGGTTGGGCGTCGGAGGCCGTTCTCCGTAGGAGCGCCGGCCAGGCTGGGTTGCTGGCCAGCGCTTGGCCAAGTGTTTATAGTCGTCGCATGCTAAATGCACGAATTATCGTTGAACGGCCCGGCTACGGCCGGCCTGCTCCGCACCCCGCATGAGCTTTTCGGAAGCATCTGGCCGGCGCTGCCTTGCCTGTAATGCTGTGGAGGCGGTTGCCGACGACGTGCCATTGTGGCCGCTCGGATGGCGCTGTCCCGCCTGTGGTGCCCCAGTCCCGCAGGATAACGGCATACCGATGTACGCCCCGGACCTAGCGGACACCGTCAGCGGCATCGATCCCAAGGGCTTTGAGGTGCTCGCCAGGGCGGAAGCTGGGCACTTCTGGTTCGTTCCCCGAAGCGAGCTGATTGTCGGTCTTGCCACAAAGTTCTTCCCGCAGGCGCGCAGGTTTATGGAGATCGGTTGTGGCACCGGAACGGTGCTGGGCGCGTTGGCTCGGTCGCGCCGTTGGGAGCGCGTGGTTGGTTCCGAATTGCATCCCTCCGGGCTGGCCTATGCGCGGGAGCGTCTGCCCGTCGGCGTAGAGTTCGTCCAGATGGACGCGCGTAACATTCCGGCCGTCGGCCTCTTCGACCTCACCGGCGCCTTCGACGTGGTCGAGCACATCCCTGATGACGAAGCGGTGCTGTGCGGGCTGCGCGCAGCGACTCGCCCCGGCGGCGGGATCATCGTCGCAGTTCCGCAGCATCCCTGGCTGTGGAGCGCGGCCGACGATATCGCCCACCACCAGCGCCGCTACCGGCGCGGTGAGCTCGAGGACAAGCTCCGCCGCAGCGGCTTCGAGATCCTGTTTTCGTCATCGTTCACGGCGTTGTTGCTGCCGCTGATGGCGGTCAGCCGTTTCATGCAAAAAAGCAAAGCTGGAGCCCAGGAGGCCTCTGAACTCGAGCCCAGCCCGTTCATCAATCGTACGCTGACTGCGATCTTGCGTGCGGAAGTCCGGATGACGCTTGCTGGATGGCGCTGGCCGGCTGGCGGCAGCCGGGTAGTGGTGGCCAGCGCGGTCTAGCCGCTTTGCGGCCTCGGACTGTTTCGAGCGATCATGACGATGTGGTCGTAAGGAATTCGGAGCAGGTCATGAAACACGCGGGTCTGCACATCGAAGTCCAGACCGTTCAGCAGTTCTAGGTAGCCTCCAGGCCGTCGGATATTCAGGCCAGAGTCAAGCTTGTTGATAAGCTTGACTGCCGCGCGCTGCTGGGGGAGCCAGACATTATCAATCGTGACAATCCTTCCGTCTGCCTTGAGCAGGCGCTTCAAGGAAGTGAACAAGGTAATGGCTTCTCTGTCGGCAAGGTGATGTAGCAGAGCCGAAACGTTAATGAGATCGAAGCTGTTCTCATCCTGACGGAGGTCGTTTGCGGCGTTGCCGACAATGAAGCGGCCGCGGTTGCCGTAAAGCTCCCGAGCATAGTTGACGTGTTTCTCGTTGAGGTCGATGCCAGTATAGTCGAGCGAAGGCAGGTAGGCGAGAATGTTTGCTGGTCCGCAGCCAACGTCCAGCATTTTGATGCCAGGCGTCGGTTCTAGTACCTCATTCACGTAACGCCTGATTGCATTGTCGGCGCCAAGCGCGAACATCAGTCCCTTATAGATCGATGGAGCGCGGACCAATTGATACAAACCGGTAATTCGTTGCGCCACATCCTGCTCCAGATTATCCTGCATATACGTAGCTGAGGGACCTCTATAAACGCACCGGGCGAATGAGGCCAGCATGTCTCGCCCTGTGGATATCCGCGAGTCGGCTGCTTAGAGTAGTGACCATAAGCATCAGCGAATTTGGCAACAACCTGGAACGTCTGGGCAAGGGGATCCTTTGACACGGCCACTCTTTGTCCTGTTTGTCGCCCTCGTGTTTGCAACCGCGATGGCTCATCCGCTGCTTGCAGCTTCCCTCCGCGAGGGTGTCGCCGCCGTGCACTGCCAGGACTACCAACGCGCTTCGCGGATCTTCATTCCACTGGCCGAGCGCGGTAGCCTTTCCGCGCAGACCTATCTCGGCTTGCTGTTCGAGACCGGCCGTGGCGTGCCGCAGAACTATACGGAAGCGGCGATGTGGTATCGCCGCGCGGTCGAGCAGGGCGACAGCCTCGCGCAATATTCGCTGGGACTGCTCTACCACCGGGGGCAAGCGTGCCGCGCGATATCGTCGAATGGCTCAATCTGTCGACAGCGGCCGCGCCACCCAAGGTGCGCGAGGCGCGGCAGCGCATCCGTGATGCCATCACCAGCAAGATATCCCGTGGCGAAATCGCGCAGGCGCGGCTGCGGGCGCTGGAATGGGCCCCACTCCGGAGCATTGAGCGACCGCGCCGGTGGCGGCGGTTGCCCTAACTCAACAGTGCCTCGGCCAGCCAGCCGAGCCAGATCGCGGGCGCCAGGCCGACGGGCAGGAATGCGGTCGATCGAGCGGCCGGCACAGCAGCGCGCCGTTGACGACATAGGCGGTAAGCGCGGTCAGGGTTGCGACCTCGACCGCGGCGAACACGGTAACCACCCCGAGCCAGGCGCCGGACACCGCGGCGAGCTTGATATAGCCGAGCCCATGCCCGTCGCGGCCGCGCCAGGCCCGATAGCCCGCCATCAGCGCCAGGAAGGGCAGGGCGATTGCAAGCGCCCGCCCGGCCGCCCACAGAAGGCCATACCAGCCCGCATCCGGGCCGACGGTTGCGGCCCAGAGCAGCACCGGCCTGGGGATGGCTCCGACTCCGTCGATGTCGGCGGCCTGAAGCCGCTGGCGCGGCCGAATCAGGAGCCGGCTAGGTGTTTAGTCCCAAGCTTTGATGGTGCATTCTTGTCGCACGATTCGAAGGATGCACTATGGGACAGGTTTTACACGGCTGCGCCACCACGCGGAGGCAGTCCGTCGAGCTATACAAAATAGTCAAGAGAGCCTGAGGGCACTCGCCAAGCGCTACGGGATCAACCAGAAGACTGTTACGAAGTGGAAGCAGCGCGACACCGTCGCCGACCGTTCGACCGACCCCAAGGAAGCCAGGTCGACCATCCTTTCCATCGAGGAGGAGGCGATCATTGTCGCTTTCCGGCGACATACGCTGCTGCCGCTCGACGATTGCCTCTATGCACTGCAGCCGACCATCCCGCATCTG
The DNA here is from genome assembly GCF_029910015.1 of Bradyrhizobium sp. ISRA436. Taxonomy (NCBI): domain Bacteria; kingdom Pseudomonadati; phylum Pseudomonadota; class Alphaproteobacteria; order Hyphomicrobiales; family Nitrobacteraceae; genus Bradyrhizobium; species Bradyrhizobium sp. ISRA436. The sequence goes on along the minus strand of NZ_CP094519.1, from coordinate 5,073,762 downwards.
ACGCGGTCATCCCTGCATCGCGGCCTCCAGCGCCACGGCATCAGCCGATTGCCGGAGGTCGCAGGCGACAAGCCTTCGAAGAAAAGGTTCAAGGCTTATCCGCTCGGCTATTTTCACATCGACCAGAGCATTGCCGAACGGAAATCCGCTGTGGTCGGTGCCGTTGTCGGCCCTGACCGCGACTGTGACCCGGCCGCTGTTCTCGGCGTCGCGGCGGCCGCCGCAGCCTGCGGTTGTTGCGCCGACGGCAGAGCCGGCCGTCAAACCGCCGGCTCCGGCTGTACCGGACCACCCGGCGCTAGCGCTGATCGGGGCGGTCGTTGGCCAAGGCGACGCTGTCGCGGTGTTCCTCGACCGGACGACTCAGAAGGTCGTTCGCCTGCGCCAGGGTGACACACACGCAGGATGGCCGCTCAGCGCGGTGCAGGCGCGGGCGGTCACCTTGAAGAAAGCCGGCCGCAACGAGGTTCTCGTGCTGCAACGCCAGGAAGGGGCGGCCGCGCCGTCCGCGGGTAGCCCCGCAATGCCAGCCCCTCAGCCGGTGGCCGGCGCTCTCGATGGCTCTTACGCGCCCTTAACGCCGCCGCCCGACGCCGAAGAATGGCGAATCGGACGGCTCTGATCTGAGGATCACGGGTCACGCCCTGAGGATCGTGCCCAGAAGATCGCAAACCCGTTGATGCGGGCTTCCGGTCAGTCCGACCACATCGGCAGTCTGATCAACCGCTCAGACAACGACGTCGTCAGCGGAAGATCGCCATGGGCGCGCCCGAAACGCTGACCGGCCGGGGACGGATGCAGCGGCTCATAGTGAAACACGGAGTTAAAGCCGTTGTTCTTGAGATTGCGTAGAACCATTTGGCGGTCGACGCCGGACGCCAGGAGCGCGTAGTCCAGATGGCCGTTGTGCCGGCAGTCCGCCGGCATGATCGGTCAGCGCATTCAGTTCCTATGCGCCGCTCGCGCCCCACTCGACCAACACCCAAGATCACGAACTGGTGGGCTTTGACGTGAGCTGACATGGCCGTTTAGTTTACAGGAGATCGTATCAAGGCGCGCATTCCGCAAAGACCGTCACGCTAGAATCTCCTTCAACACCTGAGTTGATCGCGCAATCTCTACCTCGGTCAATGAAAACCGCGGCGGGCGATGTACTCTGCGTTACCAAGGCGCCACCGCTGCCGAAGCCCGTCGAGCTGCCGCCGCTGGTCCTGGTCGGGGCCGTGGTAGGCGAGGGCGATGCGATCGCGATCCTGGTCGACGAGACTGATCAGAAGGTCATCCGCATGGGACAGGGCGAAACGCGCGCGGGCTGGTCCTTGACCTCGGTTCAAACTCGCGAGTTTAGTTCAAGCAGGGAGAGCGCAGCTAGGTGCTCGTGCTGCAGCGGCCGGAAGGGCCGGGCGGGGCGGCGGCAGCGTCCGCCACCGCTGCGGCGGCGCCGAAGAACGGCGAGTCCGACGGGCTCTGAAACCCCGCTTTGAAAGTGGCGGCGCGCCGGCCGGGCGGCCATCTAGCAGGCCTCGATGAAATCCGGTACAGCATCCGAAGCCAGCGAACTGCACTTTCGGATTTTGCCTTTGCCTGACGCTCTGAGATCATCGACCGCGAAGGAAAACGCTCGAAGTGCGCGCTTGGCGGGAATATTCGAAAGTGCGGTCTCCTGCGCGTCGGTGGCGGCGAGCGTCTGCCTTCTCGTCTGGGTGCTCTTGCTTTGCCGGCACGGCATCGATTTCACCGACGAAGGCTTTTACCTAAACTGGATCGCCGCTCCGCAAGAGTACCGGGCATCGATCTCGCAGTTTGGATTTGTGTACCATCGTCTCTACCGGCTCGTCGGCCAGGACATCGTGCTGCTTCGGCAGGCGAACGTCCTGATCCTCTTCTTCTGTGCGTTCCTGCTGTCCCTGACGACGCTCCACACGCTGCGCGCACGCCGGCCCGAGACCGGCTCCAGCCCGCCGGTGAGGGGGGTGATCGCCCCCGCGTTCGTGGCCGCGAGCGGCGCATTGGTGTTTTTTGACCTCTGGCTGCCGACGCCCAATTACAACTCCCTTGCGTTCACATCCCTGATGATCACCTCCATAGGGGTGCTCCTGAGCGCCCGCGCTTCGCCGCGGTGGAGCCTCGGCGGATGGGTTGTCATAGGAGTGGGAGGCGCATTGGCGTTTCTTGCAAAGCCGCCGTCAGCGGCGCTGCTTGGATGCCTTGTGCTGGCTTACACGATCGTGATCGGGAGATTCTCGATACGCGGGCTGCTCGCATCCGGTTTGACGGCGGTGTTGATCCTAGTCTTTGCGATGCTGGCCCTTGATGGCTCTCCCACCGCATTTGTGGCGCGCTACACGCGCGGACTTGAGCTCGGCACTGCGCTGGTGACGGGGCAGCCCGTCGAGCACATGTTTCGGCTGGATCTGTTCACCTTGAGCCAGGAGCAGCGTGAGAATTTTTCGCGGCTACTTGTGTTGGCTTTCGTCATGATCGTGTTCACCACCAGTGCGAGCCCGGCGCTGAGGATAGCGTCCGCAGTCATCGCCGCGGTCGCTTCGGCGGTCACGGTCTGTGTGAGTCTCGGATGGATCAATCTGGGCATTTCGTACGAGCCGTTTCAGCCGCTGCTGTTCTGCGCGATCCTGTTTGCGACAGCCATTGCGGCACTGGTCTTTTCGCCCTGGAGGCGCGCGCTTCTTTCGCGGGATGTCGTTGCGACCACGGTCTTCTTCGTGGTGCTGCCGTATGTGTACGCATTCGGTACCGGCAACAATTATTGGCAACAGGGTGCGCGCGCCGGATTCTTCTGGCTGTTGGCTGCAGTCGTTCTCAAGAGCGCACCGGTTGCGAGGGAGGGGACTCTCGCCCGGCGACGCCTTACTCCAATTCTTGCGGCGGCTCTGCTTGCAACGACCGAGGTCCTCTATGCAACAGCGCAACATCCGTATCGCCAGATCGCACGGCTGCGGACGCAGGTTACGGCAACCGAATTCGGCAGCCCCGATCAAAAGCTCCTGCTGAGTTCGGAGACGGCGTCCTATGTCCGACATCTCAGGACCATCGCGGCCGAGAACGGATTTGTCCGTGGCAGCCCCGTGATTGATCTGAGCGGCGTCAGTCCCGGCGCGGTCTATGTCCTTGGAGGGACGGCCCCGGGGGCCGCTTGGCTGGCTGCGGGATATCCCGGCAGCAACAATTTCCTGCACACTTCATTCGCGCAAGTCGACTGTGCGAAACTCGCAGCGTCCTGGCTGCTGACGGAGCCCGGCTCGCCCGACTCATTCTCGCTCGATGTGCTCCGTCCCTACGGGATCGACGTGTCCCGCGACTACAAGGACATCGGCGGAGTTCAATCGGTCCGGGCATTCTCCCCGGTCAAATTCGAGCAGCGCCTTTACAAGCCCGTAAGAGGCTCAAAGGAGGCCACCGAAGCGTGTGAGCAGGCTAGATCGGCGAAGCCGTAGAGACTACGACAACTCCGCCGGATCAGCGGAGGAGAATGTCCTGTAGCGTGTCGGAAACCCGCTGCTGCTGCTGTTCGCTCAAGCCTATCCACGACGGCAGCCGGATCAGGCGTTCCGACACGGATGTCGTGGTCTTCAGCTCGCTGGCGGCGCGGCCAAACCGCTGCCCGGCCGGTGAAGAGTGAAGCGGCACATAGTGAAAGACCGCGTGAATTCCGCGCTCCTTGAGCTTTGCCAGCACGGCGCCGCGGTCGATCTCCGGAGCGAGCAGGACGTAGTACATGTGTCCGTTCTGGCTGCAGCCGGCCGGCACGATCGGCCGGCGCAGCACGCCTTGCTGCTCCAATCCGGCGAGCATGCCGTGGTAGCGATTCCAGATCGCGAGCCTTTCGGAGGTGATTTGCTCTGCCTGTTCGAGCTGGGCCCAAAGGAATGCCGCGGTCATCTCGTTCGGCAGAAACGAGGAGCCGACATCCTGCCAGTTGTACTTGTCGACCTCGCCGCGGAAGAACCGGCTGCGATCTGTCCCTTTCTCGCGCATGATCTCGGCGATGGTGACGAGGTCGGGATCGTTCACCAGGATGCACCCGCCCTCGCCGGACATGATGTTCTTGGTCTCGTGAAAGCTGAAGCTTCCGATGCGTCCAATGGCCCCGAGCGCGCGTCCCTTGTAGTCCGCCATGATGCCCTGGGCCGCGTCTTCCACGATGCTGAGGCTGTGACGCTCGGCGATCGCCACAATCGGGTCCATGTTGCAGGCGACGCCTGCGTAGTGCACGGGAACGATCACGCGCGTCCGCGGCGTGATGGCGGCCTCGATCTGGCGTTCGTCCAGATTAAGCGTGTCCTCGCGAACATCGACGAACACGGGCACCGCCCCGCGCAGAACGAACGCATTCGCAGTGGAAACAAAGGTGAATGAAGGCAGGATGACTTCATCGCCGCTCTTGAGGTCGAGCATCAACGCGGCAAGGTCGAGAGCGGACGTGCATGAGTGCGTCAGCAACGCTTTCGCAGAGCCGGTGTGCCCCTCGAGCCAGTCATGGCAGCGCTTCGTGAACGAACCGTCTCCGGACAGGTGGAAATTTCGCTGTGCTTGCTCGATGTAGGCAAGCTCATTTCCCGTCAAATACGGCCGATTGAAAGGTATGAATTCGGATCCCATCCCTCACTCATTCACGTCGACCGCTCGAGGTTTTACCGGAAATCATATCGACATCCATCTGCGATGCTGCTAGCTCGCTCCCGGGGAGAGAGGTAGCCCTTGAAGCACAAAGCCGATGCGAGCGGAAACACAGGGTCGGCCGACTTCGGGCGTCATAGCCGGGTTCGCCGCCTTGTTCAAGGCTGGTCGGCAAATGTCGTCCAGCTCGCTCTGGGCGTGACTCAGCAAGTCCTCCTCGTTCCGGTCTTCCTGCATTTCTGGAGCAGCGAGGTGCTCGCGGCGTGGCTGGCCATCGTCGCCGCGGGAAACCTCATGCTAGTCGCCGACGCCGGCCTGCAACTCCACGCCATCAATCGCTTCCTGGTTTTCAAGTCGAGCGTCGATCCCGATGGACGCACGGCAAACTTCTACGCTCGCATGCGGCTTATCTATTTCGTTGTCGTCGGCGGGCTCAGCCTGCTGTTGCTGCTGCTCGTTCGATTTGCGTCTCCCGCAACGATGCTGGGGTTCCAGGGCGTTGAGGAGTTCGAAACCGCCTTCCTCGTCATGACGATCGGCGCACTGTTGATCCTGCCTTCCAACCTGGTCTCGGCGTTGTACCGGGCGCGAGGCGAGTACGGCCGGGCGGTGTGGCTGCAGAACGGGGCCATGCTTGTCGCACAATTGGCTCAGCTCGTCGCGGTCATAACGCTTGGTACGCTGGTCGCCGTCGCCGTCGCCTTTATCTCGATTCAGTTTGCGATGGCGGCCTTCCTCGTCGCGATCGATGCGCCGCGCCTGTTTCCGTTCCTGCACCACAAACACGCGCCGATGTCCTGGCGCTGGTCTGGCGGGCAATTTCGGTTGGCGTTTCCGTTTGCAATTGCCAACGTGACCGAGCTCGCCTTGCTGAACGCACCCGTGCTCCTGGTCAGCGCATTCCTGGTAGATCGTGTTGCGGTCGCGCAATGGGGACTGACGCGGGTGGTCGTCGGCCTCCTAAGAGGACTGTGCGTCCAGGTCAGCCTGCCGCTCGCCGCCGAACTCGGTCATGATTATGCGATCGGCGACAAAGAGGGTCTGCGCCGGCTCTATGTGCGGGGCTCGCTGCTCGTCACGGTGCTTGCCAGCCTGATCGTGTCGGGCCTTCTGCCGTTCTGGCCGGATTTCTTCGCGCTGTGGACGCACGACAGCGTCCCCTACGATGCCGGCCTGACGGCGACCTTGTTGCTCGGCTCGGTCCTAACCGCGCCATCGCTGCTTGCGCTTTCGTTCGCCAATTACAGCAACCGCCGCGATCTTCTGGTTCGCACCAAGGGGCTGCAGCTCGTTGCATTCCTGGTTCTGTCCGTCACCCTGATTCCCACCATGGGGGTGCTTGGAGCGGCCATCGCCATCGTGCTGAGCGATCTGCTGATCCAGCTTGGGGTGCTCGGAATCATCGTCATGCGTCAAACCCTGGAGAACCCATTTCGCCACCTGTTCAGCCTGGGACTGGTCGCGATGGCGATCATCCTCTCGGGGTACGGCCTTGGAACGGTCATCAGGTCGTCGCTGGCGCTCACGGGATTCCCGCGCCTTGCTGGCGAAAGCCTAGTGTGGTTGGCGGCAATGGGGCTCGTGGCCGGCGCGGTCTGGACCCGCCGCATTCGTGAGACGCTAATGGCGTCGATTCCCGATTAGCCGGCCATCGCTGCTAGCGGAGCCCGGCCTGGCGGATGAGGTATTTTCCGTAGGCGGTATTCTTCATCGGCTCGGCGAGCTTCACGAGCTGTTCGACGTCGATGAAGCCCTGGATGAAAGCGACTTCCTCCGGACAGGCGATCTTCAATCCCTGCCGTTTCTCCACAATGTAGATGAACTCGGAGGCTTCCAGCAGCGATTCGTGGGTTCCTGCATCGAGCCAGGCATAACCGCGACCGAAGCGCTCGGCGCGAAGCTCGCCACGATCGAGGTACCACTGGTTGACGTCGGTGATCTCGAGTTCGCCGCGCGCCGAGGGCTTCATCTCGCGTGCGACGTCGACGACGCGCTCGTCGTAGAAATAGAGGCCCGTCACGGCATAGTTCGATTTCGGCGCCTTGGGTTTCTCGACGATCTGCACCGGACGGTGCGATGCGTCGAACTCGATCACGCCATAGCGCTCGGGATCGTCAACCCAGCACGCGAACACCGTTGCGCCGCGCGTCTGCTCGGCGGAATCGCGCATTAGGGCGCGCAGATTGTCACCATAGAAGATGTTGTCGCCGAGGATCAGGGCACAAGGACTGCCGGCCAGGAAGTCACGGCCGATCAGGAACGCTTCGGCGATGCCGCCGGGATGATCCTGGATCGCAAAGGACAGGTCGATACCCCACTGCCGCCCGTCGCCGAGCAGCCGCTTGAATTGGTCGATCTCCTCCGGAGTCGTGATGATCAGCAACTCGCGGATTCCGGCAAGCATCAAGGTGGTCAGGGGATAGTAGACCAGCGGCTTGTCGTAGATCGCCAGCAATTGCTTCGAGGTCGCAAGCGTTAACGGATAGAGTCGGGTTCCCCGACCGCCAGCCAGAATGATTCCTTTGCGTTTCATGTGCTCGCACTCTATGTCAGTATTCACGGCTACTTAGGGTGGTCCGTTAGCACGCGCCGCAGCCAACTCAAAGGTCAGAGCCGGCCGCGCCGACGCCAAGACCGATCCCTAGAGAGAAAATCGTTAATTTTCCCAGTGCCTTAGGTTGGGGTCCTAGCTGCATTGCTAGGCCTCCACCTCTGGGCTAGGAATGGAGCAGGGACGTTTCCGGCACGACACTTCCGCGCGCCGCGCCCCTTCCGGCTGACCGACAAGGCATCATGGCGAAGCCCGTCTACTGCACTTACTTTGACCACAACTACCTGCCGCGGGGCATTGCCCTGTATCAGTCGCTGCAACGACATGCGCCGGGTGCGCGGTTGTGGGTGCTTTGTCTCAACGAAATCTGCTACCGCGCGCTCATAGCGCTCGACCTTCCGCATCTCGTGCCGTGCCGGCTCGCCGATTTCGAGGCAGCTGATTCCGAGGTGGCGGCGACGCGATCGACGCGCAGCACGATCGAATACTTCTTCACCTGTTCGCCGGCCTGGATGCTCTTCGTGCTGGAACGAGAGCAGGACGCGGAATGGGTGACGTATCTCGACGGCGATCTCTATTTTTACGCGTCGCCCGAGCCAATCTATCAGGAGCTCGAAGGCTCGTCGGTCGCGATCATTCCCCACCGATATACCCGGGAGATCGCACGGCTGAAGAAGTTCGGCACTTACAATGTCGGCTGGGTTGGCGCCCGCAACGAACCGGACGGTCGGGCGATTATAGAGTGGTGGCGAACGAAGTGCATCGAATGGTGCTATGATTACGTGGACAACGGGCGCTTTGCCGACCAGGGTTATCTCGATTCCTTTCCCGGTCTATCGGAGCGGGTCAGGGTTGTCGATAACATCGGAGCGAACCTAGCTCCCTGGAACATCGGTAATTATCGAATCGATTTCAGCAACGACACGGTCCTCATCGACAAGACGCACCCACTGATATTTTTCCATTTTCAGGGGCTGAAGAAAGGACTGGCCTGGTTCATTTTCAACAGTCACCGGCGCTATCGGGCTCCTTTCTCCACGAACGCGCGCGAACACATCTACAAGCCGTATATCAATGAACTACTCGAGATCGAAAGACGCACCAGCGCGCTTCTGGAGGTTCCCAAAATGAAGCCGCATGGGCGGTCATCGAATGTCGGTCTCAGGAAATACCTGGAGGGCAAGGCGCGAAATTTGGCAACGCGCTTTTTGCAGGTGCTCGACATCGTGACCGGCCGGGCCTTTTTCGTCTACAAGGGAGTTGCGCGCTGAGAAGCCGCGCACGCGACTTGCGTTCATGTGTCGGGGGCGCTGCAGGACCTCTCGATCGATGCCGTTGGCCTTGATCCGTCGAAGCTGCAGATGTCGACATTCAAGTTGAGGTTTGCTAGTTCGTTCTGAACCTACTTCAGAGCGTCAAGAGCAGTGAATCAGTGGTGACCAATGCTGCCGTCGTTTTGGGAATACGGACGCGAATATGACGAGTTGCGGGACGAGATTCTCGCGGCGGTCGATCGTGTCTTCAGATCAGGTCAGTTGATTCTCGGGCCGGAAGGGCTGGCTTTCGAGCGTCAGATGGCCGAATCGGTCGGCGTGACCGGAGGCGTCGGCGTCAACAGCGGCACCGACGCGATCTACATTGCGCTCGCCGCGCTCGGCGTGAAGGCTGGCGACGAGGTCATCACGGTGCCGAACACCGCGGTTCCGACTGTATCGGCGATCCAGACGCTCGGCGCACGGCCAGTCTTCGTCGATATCCGGGACAATGATTTCCTCATGGATGTCGAGCAGGTCGAGGCGGCAATCACGCCTCGCACGAGGGCGATCATTCCGGTCCATCTGTATGGACAGTGCGTCGATCTGGATCCGCTGATGGCGCTAGCCGAGCGGCACGGGCTCAAGGTGATGGAGGACTGCGCGCAGTCGCAGGGCGCGCTCTACAAGGGGCGTCAGTCGGGCAGCATCGGTCATGCCTCGTCGTTCTCGTTCTATCCGACCAAGCTGCTCGGCGGGTACGGCGACGGCGGAATGGTCCTCAGCGGTGACCAGGCCGTCATCGATCTCGCCCGTTCGCTGCGCTTCTATGGCATGGAGCAGACCTATTATGCGGAACGTCACGGGTTCAATTCTAGGCTGGATGAGGTCCAGGCAGCTATCCTCTCCCTGAAGTTGCCGAGAGTGGAAGGTTGGATCGAGCGCCGCCGTAGCATCGCCGGCCGTTACAGGCGCGGCTTTGCGGGTTGCGACCTGGAGATGCCGGCCGAGAACAACTATGGCCGTCATGTCTACCATCTCTTTGTGGTGGAGGCGCCGCGTGACCGAGACGAAACCTTGGCGCGTATCCAGGCGCGGGGTCTCAAATGCGGCGTACAATACAGGTGGCCCATCCATCTGATGCGAGGCTATCACGATCTCGGCTATCGCTCTGGACAGTTTCCCGTTGCAGAGAAGAAGGCGCAAAGGATCTTCTCCTTGCCCATCTATCCGCACGTCACAGATGACGAGGTCGACGCGATCATTGATGTCGTGAGAGCGGAAATCTAGCATGGCCGAGCACCAGAACCTCGATTGGCTGAGGGACAGGCTGCGGACGTCACTGCAGGTGGAAGCCAATGACCCTTCCAAACTGATTGAATGGCTGGAGGGCCGGCGCAAGCAGTTGCCGTTTTCCGCTCACTTGATCGCGTTGCGCGACGTGGCGAATTGGCGACAGGACGACAACGGCAATATCTACAATGTGAGCGGACAATTCTTCTGCATAGAGGGCGTGAGGGTGCAGAGCGCACCCGGCCTTCGCGAAATAGCCGGATGGGATCAGCCGATCTTCACGCAGACCGATGGCGGCGTTCTCGCGTTGTTGTGCCGGGAAACGCCAGATCGGGGCGTAGAGTTTCTGCTGCAGGCAAAGGCGGATCCAGGCAACATAGGGTATCTGCAGTTCTGCCCGACCATTCAGAGCACATGGGAAAACATTCGCGGCCTGAAGGACGCCCGCCGCGCGCCATTCGCGGAATGCCTCGATCCGTCCGACAATATTCGTCTGATCTACAGATCGAAGCACAATGAGGAAGGCAGCCGCTTCTGGCAGAAGTCGAACGAGAACATGATTCTGTTCGTGGAGGATTCGACCGCGCTGACGATCGACGATCGCACCTACCGCTGGGCCAGTCTGTCGCAGATCAAGCAGATGATGCTTCTCGACAATGTTGTGGGGCCTTACGTCAGGACTGTCGTCGCGCCGCTGTGACCTTCAGTTGATTGCGGCAGCCTTTCGCCCGGCTATTTTCTCTTCGAGAGAAGATAGGTTTCTGCTTTCGAATGATGACCTGTCACCTTGGACACGTCATACGGAATGGATGGCCAGCTTCGTTCCAGGCGCAGCCCGGCCGCTTCGCACAGTCCGATCAGTTCCTCCCTGCCGAAAACGATCTCCACCACCGGCGCGCCATAGGCATATTTCTGCAAATACGTGGTCGAGTGATCGTCGAACACCGGCACGCTGTGCAGGATGCAGTAGTTGGCGGTGACCCGGGCCGCCTCGCGGATCGCTGCGGGATAATCGATGATGTGCATCAGCGATACGCCGTTGAACGCGATATCGAAGGCGGCGTCGGCATAGGGCAGGGCGGTCGCGTCGGCAACCTCGAAGTCTGCGGATGGGTAGTTGGCATGCGCCCGCTCGATCATCGCCGCGGAATAGTCGATGCCGGTATACCGCAGGCCACCCTTGACCAGGGTATCGAACACCTCCGAATAATAGCCGCTGCCGCAACCCACCTCCAGCAATCTGGGCTGCGCAATGCCGGTCGCGGCAACGGCCTCCGCGGCCACCTGGAGGTCGAGCCGCGGCTCGCCCCGCTTCATGGCGGCGATCAGGCCAAGATAGGCCCGCTCCTGGCGGCGCACGGTCCGCGCGGCGAGCCATCCGCCCGAGGAAGCCTGCGCTTTGCGGGCTTCCTCGACCCCACCAAGCACACTGTAGTCGGTCGACGTTAGGATCTGCCGGCGGAGCAGCGGCGTCGCGTTGACAACGCGCTTGCCGATTTGCCTGATCGCGCGGGGCAGCTTCATTTTCGTGGCTTCAAGGTTTCGACGTAACCGAGAATCTCTCTCGTGCGATGGCGATAGGTGTGTTCGCCGAGGGTCTTTGCGTGACCCGCCTTCGCGATGGCGGTGCGGCCGCCAGCATCGTCGAGATATCGCTCGACGGTCTTCAGGCAATCCTCGACCGTGCGCCACACGGCGACCTCGCGATCGGGCTCGAACAGGGTGTGAAGATTGTCCTTGAAATCGGTGAGCAGGAATGTCCCCACGCCGGTCGCCTCGAACAAGCGCATGTTCCCGGCCTCCCGGCCGGCGAGGTCGATGTGCGAATTCAATGTAATCTTCGATCGCCGCAACACTTGGTACATGTCAGCGCCCCAGACCTCGCCCTGGAGGCAGGCGTGCAGGGGAGAGGATGCGGGAAGCGTTCGCGGCAACGTCCCCCACAATTTGAGGTCATAGCGTTGCGCCACGGCCTCGAGCAGCATGATCCGCTGGCGGTGATCGTCGGAGACCGTTCCGACGAACGACACGTCGACGGGAGCCTCAGCCGCCGCCGGAAGCCGCTCCAGCACGACCGGATCGAATGCCAGATGATTGACCTCGGCGCGAACGCCGCGTCTGCGGAACCACTCGACCGTCGTCGGCAATTGCGAAATCAATAGGTCGTAGGCGGCCCAGTCTTCGCCGGAAGATGGCTCGATGCCGACCTGTCCGACGATAACCGGGTTGCATACCGCCTTGATGCGGCGGATCAGCCGCGTGTCGACGTGGAAGGCATCCTGATTGAGAATGAGATCGGGCTGGAAGTCCTCGATCTGCGCGAGCAGGATGCGTTCGCCCTGCTTATCAAGGCGCGGACTGAGGCCCACGCGCCGCGCCAGCGGACGCAGCAACGGCTTGAAGGGGACCGCCGCCCGCTGCAGCCAGCCGGGAAGCCGCTGCGCCTTGCTGGACGCGATTTCGGCACGTGCCTCGACGGCCATGCCGTGTTCGTGCGCCCAGGCCGATTGCAGATACGAATTGTTGACGTGGATCTCCGCCGCGGCATGGCCGAGTTCGGCGAAGTTGCGCGAGTAGAAATCGGCCACGCCGAACAGAGTCGTGTTCCTCGCCGACATCTGGTCGGCGTAGGAGGCCTCGGACAAGGTAGGCTCGCGCCGGTACAGCCACGCCAAGAAGCGCGGGTAGTCGGCATTGAGTATCAGAATGCGCATCCGCTAGACCGCGATCCGGAAGCTGTAGTTCTTGTCGAGCCAGGCCTTGTAGCCGCCGCCTACGATCTCGTCCCACCAGTTCTGGTGGTCGAGGTACCATTGGACGGTCTGATCGAGGCCGGCCTCGAAGGTGATCCTGCAGCTTTCGCCGAGTTCGGTCGCAAGCTTGCGTGCATCGATCGCGTAGCGGTGGTCGTGGCCGGGCCGGTCCGTGACATATCGGATCAGCGAGCGGCAGGACTGGTTGGTCGCCGCCGGGCATGATGGGAAACGCGCGGCCAGCGCCGGATCTTCGGCAAACGCGCGGTCGATCAGATCGCAGATCGTGCCGACGACATCGCGATTGTTCCGCTCGCTACCGCCGCCGACATTGTAGGTCTCGCCCGGAGATCCCCGTTCGACGACCGTCAGCAGCGCCCGGCAGTGCTCGGACACATGCAGCCAGTCGCGAATGTTCGATCCATCCCCGTAGATCGGCAGCGGCTTGCCCTCGAGCGCATGGATAACCATCAGGGGAATCAGTTTTTCCGGGTGCTGGTAGGGCCCGTAATTGTTCGAGCAATTGGTGATCAGTGCGGGCAGCCCGTAAGTCACGACGAAGGAGCGGACGAGATGATCGCTGGCCGCCTTGCTGGCGGCATAGGGCGAATTTGGACGATAGGGCGTGGACTCCGAGAAGGGCGGGTCCGTCGGTCCGAGCGATCCGTAGACCTCGTCGGTCGAGATGTGGAGAAAGCGCGCATGCTGCATCGTGTCCGAGGCGCGCCAGGCATCGAGGGCCGCCTTGAGCAAGGTGAACGTGCCGAGCACGTTGGTCTGAAGGAACGCCTCGGGATCGACGATGGAACGGTCCACGTGGGATTCGGCGGCTAGATGCAGCACGCGATCGAACTTATGCTCGTCAAACAGCGCGCGCACCAGACCTGCATCCCCGATGTCGCCCTTGACGAAGACGATGCTGCCGTTCGCGATTAACAGTTCGATGCTGCGAATGTTGGCCGCATATGTCATCGCATCCAGGACGACCAGCCGGTCGTCCGGACGAGCCGCCCGCCACGCATGCACCAGATTTTGGCCGATGAACCCGGCCCCCCCTGTGATCAGAACGTTATGCATGTAACCCCTCGACGACTAGCATTGGTTTTCTCAATAGGCAGGCGCAACCGGGACCTTCAGCCGGTTCGACTGGGCGGTGAGAAGCGGCCTCGGCGTGATGTACCAGAGAACAAACACGAGCAGGGCTCCGTTCGACAGCAAGGTCGTGGTCAATGGTACGTTCAGGAACACCTGACTCAACAGTCCCCCCGACAGGATGACGAACCTCGGAGGCAGGCCGGCCGAGACCCGGTTTGCGAGAGAGATAACGAGTCCGCAGGCGGCCGCCGCAACCGGTGCCGCAAGTTGGCCGACCGACGCGACGCCCTCGGTGGCAAACAGTGATGCGTTCAGGTTCCCGAGCTCATAATTCTTGGACATCAGGACCGACAGCGGATCGCCATAGGCGCAGCCAAGGAACATCTTGATCAGATTGATCTGGCAAAAGTGCGTTAGCTGATGGGCGGAGAAGAAGTCATTATAAACGTCGAGTGCGATCGAGGGGAAGGCGATCATCCGGAAGTTGACCACTGAGAAGTATTTGATGAACGACTCGTACGGGATCGTTCCCAGCTTATAGGGGATGATCAGCAACAGTCCTCCGGAGATCGGCAGGAGCAACGACAGGAGAATGGCCGCTCTGGGCTCGAGCCCTCGGGCGACTATCGCGAGAAAGAGAAGCCAGAACGGGGCAAAGAAGGTCAACTTGGTCAAGGTGATTGGATAGAACGCCAGCAGCAGGAGGAGGGCGAGTGCGGCTTTCACTCTTTCGCCGCTCATGACGAAGCTCGCAAAGGCGAACGGCAGCAACGCGTTCGACGTTATGCCTATTGCGTATCGGAGCGGGGCAGGAAATTCCAGGGCATTCCGGAAGTCATAGATCGTGTCGATTCCTGCCAGTCTGAAATTGTAGAATGTGCCGGCCGTGACCGTTGCGGCTGCGATCAGCAGGATGGCCAGCCGCAACCGTTTCGCTGCACCTTCGCTCAGCACGACATATTGCTTGATGGGCCAGGTGATGAAAAGCACCGGGACCAGGAACGCAACGATCGAACCAATGGCGGAAGCGAGAGACAGCGCCCGGTCGTAGGAAAACTTCGAGAACACACTGAGCCACGCATAGCCGACGACCAGGGTGTACAAATAGAAGCCGACGAAATAGCCGAAACTGAACCGGGCAAGCGCAAAGAGGACGGCGACTGCCGCGAGCGGCAGGACGACCAGGCCCGCCGTCGGTAGCCGCGCCTGCGCGAAGGCGACTGCTCCGGTGTAGCCGTAGAACTGAGCGACATAGACCAGCGACAGGCAGCAGACGAAGAGGTGAATCCAAAGCAACAGCAGGCGCCCTCGCCACGACGAAGGCGTCGTGAGGCCGAAGGCCCCGGTCGGTCCAAGGGCTCGTTCCGCAGTGTTCATGCCTTCTTGCCGAATAATGTGCGAGGGGTCATGTACCAGAGTATGAAGAGCAATGCAGCGCCGTTCGTTACGAAAGTGACGGTGAGGGAGACGTTGAGAAAGATCTGCGGCAGCACGCCGGCCGAGAGCAGGACAAATCGCGATGGCAGGCCGGAGGAGGCGGAGTTGCCGACTGCCACGACCAGGCCGCAGATGAAGGCGGCGAGCGGCGCAAGAATAACGCCGACCGAGGCGATGCCTTCGGTTGCGAACAGTGAGGCATTGAAATTCCCCACATTGTAGGCGTTCTGCATTACGATCGCCAGGGGCTCGCGGTAGGGGCAGTCGATGAAGGACTTCAGGACGTTCACCTGGCAGAACCAAGTCAGGTCATGATGGGCAAAGAAGTCGTTGTAGAAATCTAGGGCGCTGGAGGTCAGCGCGATCATTCTGAAATTGACCAGGCTGAAATAGGCAATGAACTGTTGATACGAGATGGCGTTCAGGTCGAACAGCCTGGCCAGCACTATGCCAAATAGGATCGGCACCAGGAGAGACAGCGTCACGGCTGTTCTCGCCGTGAAGCCCCGGGACGCAACCGCCAGAAGGATCAGCCACACAGGCGCAAAAAGGGAAAGCTTGCTCAGGGTGATCGGATAAAATATGAACAGCAGCAGCAGGCACAGGCCGGCCCGCCACTTGGCGCCTTCGACGACGAAAAAGGCAAAGGCGAACGGCAGCAGGACGTTCGAGGTGGCTCCAAGCCCGTACGAGAGCCAGGCCGGAAATTCGAGCTGGTTGCGGAAATTGTAGATTTCGGAGATCCCGACCAGCCTCACATTGTAGAGCGCGCCGACTCCAACAGTCGCGGCGGCGAACACCAATATGCAGGTCAGCAACCTTCGAAAGCCGGCCTCCGACAAAACGAACCTCTGTCTGGCCGGTATCGACGCCAGCATGGCGGGAAAGAGGAACGCCAGTCCCGAGGTAAATGCCGAGGCATAGGCCACGAGGTGGTCGTAAGAGAACGTCGATAGCGGGAGCAGCCAGAGGTACCCCATCAGCATGGTGAAGAAGTAGAAGCCTACGAGGTAGCCGAAGCTGAAGCGGCACACGGCGAACAGGATCGAGAGCAGTGCGAACGGCGCGACGTTCAGCGCGGCGAGCCAGAGCTTGTCGCTGGTTGCGACGGTCAGGCGCATGAGCGGCGCGTAGTATTGCACGACATGGGCCATCGAGACGAAGCAGGCGGCCACGTGCAGGTAGATAAGGAGGACAGGCCCGAGCCCCTCGTTGCGGCTTGCGTCGACCTCGATGGGGCTGCGGTTCAAGATCTCGTTCACTTTCGCCGCTCATCTGCGCAGGGATTGGTTGTCCGCGAGACCGTCGCCGGCCGATCCGTCAAACCCTCGTGACGACGAAGCTATGTAGAACGCGATCGCTCCGAACGCGATCAGGATCGACGCGACCGCGGCGATGAACAGGAGGGAGAGTCGCCTCGCGCCCACCGGTTGCGGCGTGACCTCGGGCGCGAGCGAGACGCGCGTGTTCTTGAACGCCCGCACGGCGATCTGCGCCTCGAGGAGGGCCGATGCAAGGGCATCGTGCCGGGCGCGTAACGCCGTTAGATCGCGCGTCGATTGGGCGCGATCCTCGCTCAGGACGGCCATCAGCTGCAGATGGCCCGTGATCTCCTTGCGCAGTCCGTCGATGTCCGGGCTCGCCTTGTTGTCCCCTTCGATCTGCGTTGCGGCGCGGCGGAGCGCGGTGCCACGCTCGAGCTCTCTGTCGCGAAGCGAGCCCTCTGTTTCGGGGAGCAGTTCGCCCAGGCGGTCGAGCATCTTCCCATAGTCCGCGATCTGTTGATCCACCCCATCGCTGGTCTGCTTCAGCAGCACCGCCCGTGAGGCGGCCGCTTCGCGCACGAAGTCGCTGCGCTTGCCATCCTCTTCCATGATCTGGTCGATGATCTTCTGGTGGAACGCCTTGGCTTCTTCGGCGGCGGCGGGATCGACAATGCTCTGGATGCTCACGGTCTGGCCGATGCTGTCGGCCGACGAGCTCTGGAGGGTGCCCAGCGTCGATTGTCGCACGCCGTTTTTGGCCAATGCCGCCAGGGCAGCCGGCACATAGACCGCGGGTATGCGCTTTGCGAGCAGTTCCGGCGATTCGATCGGCTCCTCCCGCCCGTTGAAGGAGAAGGTTCCGATCTCGACCGCGGACCGGACGAGCGAATGGGGCTGGACAAAAATGAAGATAGCCGCAGCCAAGGGAGCGAAGGTGATCCCCACGACAGACAGGAAAGTAACGCGAAACGAATGAAGTGTTTCCAGAATCGCGGCAGTGGCTTTATCGGTCATGCTTCTGAACTTGGCTTGAAATCTCTCAGTCTTTTGGACTGGTTCGCCGACTGTTAAGCGAAATGACAGGCCAAGTCCATTTTTTGGAGTTTTTCGTGCCCCAAGAAGCTCTCAGTTCTCGTAAAGGCTGGCCCAGAACGGGGGACAGTTTGGAGCAATCGATTTCGGAGGAGTTAGGCCCGATTGTCACCCCCGACTGGTCCCAATTGGCTTGATCTAAAAGAGCTTTTGCGTATAGACCTCTATGCCGCGAGGGGGTGGATATTGAGGCGTCCTAGCCTCGGCCTGCGTGATCAGGGGGAAGGTTTCATGCTCAGATTCGGCTTGCTCGGTTGCGGACGTATCGCCAAACGGCATTCTGATCTGCTGGGCTCCAGTCAGATCGAAAATGCTACGCTGGTCGCGGTTTGCGACCCCGTTCGCGAGCGTGCCGATGCCGTGGCGACGAAATTCGGAATGCGCGCGGACTACGACCTCGAGACATTTCTTGCCCGGAAAGACATCGATGTCGTCACCGTGCTGACGCCCAGCGGCATGCATCCCCAGCATGCGATCGCCTGCGCGAAGGCGGGTAAGCATGTGGTCGTCGAAAAGCCGATGGCGCTTCGGCTCCAGGATGCGGACGACATGATCCGGGCCTGCGACCAGGCCGGCGTGAAGCTGTTCGTGGTCAAGCAAAACCGCTTCAACGTGCCGGTTGTCAAGGCACGCGAGGCCCTCGACGCCGGTCGTTTCGGCAAATTGCTGCTCGGAACGGTCCGGGTGCGGTGGTGTCGCGATCAGGCCTATTACGACCAGGACGCCTGGCGCGGCACCTGGGCCTATGACGGCGGCGTGCTCACGAACCAGGCGAGCCACCACGTCGATATGCTCGAATGGTTCTTCGGCGACGTCGTCAGTGTCCATGCCCGGGCCACAACCGCGCTCGCGAAGATCGAGACTGAGGATACCGCCGTTGCGACGCTGAAATTCCGCAACGGCGCGCTGGGCATCATCGAGGCGACGACGGCTGTGCGTCCCACCGACCTCGAAGGCTCGCTCTCGATCCTAGGCGAAAAGGGCACGGTAGAAATCGCCGGCTTCGCCGTCAACCAGATCAGGCATTGGCGTTTCGTCAACGAGCTTCCGAGCGACAAGGAGGTCGTCGAGAAGTTCTCGGTCAATCCGCCGAACGTCTATGGATTTGGCCACCAAGCCTATTACCAGCACGTGGTGGATTGTCTGCTGCACGAGCGCGCCGCATTGGTCGATGGTCTCGAAGGGCGAAAGAGCCTTGAGCTGATTTCGGCGCTCTACGAGTCGATCGAAACGGGCAACGAAGTGGCGCTTCGTTTCGAACCGCGCAGGAGCCGTCTCGGGCTATCCGCATGAACATGCCGGAAGTACATCAGGTCGGAGTACGCGACGTCGAATTCGGTGCCGGGGTCAAGCTGGTCGAGCCGTGCAACCTCTATGGTTGCGTCATCGGCGACGGCTGCTTCATCGGGCCCTTCACCGAGATTCAGAAGGATGTGGTGATCGGGACGCGCACCCGTGTGCAGTCCCACGCCTTCATTTGCGAGCTCGTGACCATCGGCGACGACTGTTTCGTGGGGCACGGCGTGATGTTTATCAACGATACGTTCGCAACGGGCGGCCCGGCCCGCGGCCGCAAGGAACTGTGGCGCACGACCGTCATCGGAGACCGCGTTTCGATCGGCTCCAACGCGACTATTCTGCCGGTGCGGATCGCGAGCGACGTCGTGATCGGGGCGGGAGCGGTCGTCACCAGCGATATCACCGAGCCCGGCACCTATGCCGGCAATCCCGCGCGCCGCATGGCGCCGCGCAAGGAGGCTTGATGCGAGTACCATTCGCCGATTTGCACCTTCAGTACCAGAACCTGAAGTCCGAAATTGACGGCGCGATCGCGGCCGTCATCCGCGACAGCGCCTTCATTCGCGGGCCGTTCGTCGAAGCGTTCGAGGCGGAGTTTGCGAAGGTGGTCGAGGCGAAGCATTGCATTTCCTGCGCCAACGGCACAGACGCGCTCTATCTTGCAATGGTCGCGCTCGGAGTGAAGCCGGGCGATGAAGTGATCACGACGGCGCACTCCTGGATCTCCACGTCCGCGATGATAACCCATTCCGGCGCCAAGGTCGTGTTCTGCGACACCGACGGCGCCTCCTTCACGATCGATCCGACCGCGGTCGAGCGGGCGATCACGCCCCGCACCGTCGGCATCATCCCGGTGCATCTGTACGGCCAGCCGGCCGACATGGACGCCATCATGGCGATCGCGCGGAAGCACAAATTGTGGGTGATCGAGGACTGCGCGCAAGCTCACCTGGCGCGCTACAAGGGCCAGCTTATCGGCACGTTCGGGGCGGCCGCGACCTACTCGTTCTACCCGGGGAAGAACCTGGGCGCGATGGGAGATGCCGGCGCGGTCGTCACCAATGACTCCGCCTTGGCCGAACACATGACCAAGTTCGCCCGGCACGGCGGGATGGTGAAGCATCGGCACGACATTGAGGGCATCAACAGCCGTCTGGACGGCATACAGGCGGCCATTCTGTCGGCCAAGCTGCCGCACCTTGACGCTTGGACTAAGGCCCGGCAAGAAGCCGCGTCGATTTATGATGCCAACCTCAAGCAGATCGAGGATCTCGAGGTGCCGCAGGTTGCGCCCGGCCGCACGCACGTCTATCATCTCTATACCGTCAAGCATCCGAAGCGTGATACGTTGGCGAGCTACCTGAATTCAAATGGCGTGCAGACGGCGATCAATTACCCGACGGCATTGCCCTTGCTGCCGGCCTACAATCGATATGAGCACAGGCCGAAGCAGTTTCCGAACGCCTCTCGCGACCAGCGGGAGATACTCTCTCTGCCGATGTTCGCCGAAATTAGCCGGGAACAGCAGGACTACGTTATCGACTTGATCCGGAAGTTCGAAGGTTAAGGCCTGTTTGCGGCTGCGCCGACGATCTCGCGATAGCGCTTGGTCGCGGCTTCCTTGCTGTACTTGTGCGCGACGATTGCCGCCTGGCGTCCTTTGGCGGCAGTCCCCGAACGATCCGTAGCAGCGTCGGCGATGGCCCTGGCAAGTTGAGCCGGATCCTCTGGCGGCACGACCCAACCGATCGCTTCCTCGCTCAGCACGATCGCTGCTTCCGAATGAGATTCCGAGCAGACGATGATGGGTCGGCCGACGGCTAGCAGATTGTAGAGACGGCTGGGAATCGAGACGCCAGCGATATTTTGGCGGTAGGGAATCACCCAAACGTCGGCCGCCGAGAGAAAATCGACGAGCTCATCGTCGGGGACCGGGGCCATCACCGTCACGTTGGCAAGCTGCTCGCTCGCTGCCAACTCGCTCAGCTCGTTCCAGCCGACGCCCCATCCGGCAAACAGAAAGTGGATGTCCTTGTCGCCGGCGAGCAGCTTGGCCGCTTCGAAGACGGCCTTGGGATCGTGAGTGAAGCCGAGATTGCCCGACAGGCCGACGACGAACTTGCCACGGAGAGAGGCACGAAACGGATTGTTGGGATCGAGCTCACGGTAGCCGATCGGTATTAAGGCCCAGTTGGGGATGAAGTGAATCTTAGTAGGCAAAACCCCGGAATATCTGGTGAGCAGAGACGGGGTGTCGCGCCCAATCACGATGATAGCGTCGAGCGTGCGGAATAGCAGAGAGTTGGCAAAGCGCAGCAGGCGCGCCGAGATCGAAGTGGGCTGGATGAACTTCGCGGCTTCAAGCGCCTCGGGATAGAGATCGTAGATCAGCAACACGGTCGCAGCGCCACGCAGCCACGCCGCAAGGACCACCGTGTAGGGCAGAGTGAACGGTGTCGTCACACAGAAGACGGTATCGTTGCGTCCAGCACGACGCAGCACGGCGAAGAACATGCCGGCGGCAAGCGCGCAAATTGCGATCGCTCTGCGCACGAGCGCACGCTTCTTCGGACTCCAGCTCCTGACCTCGACGACTTCTGGAGTTGTTTCCGCGCCTGGTGCACGCGAGCCTGCTGTGCCCGAGACAACGATCACCTCGTTGTCCGACGCAAGTGCCCGCGCGATTTGCCCCAGATAAGTCGCCGTCGTGCTCTTGTCGGG
The DNA here is from genome assembly GCF_029910015.1 of Bradyrhizobium sp. ISRA436. Taxonomy (NCBI): domain Bacteria; kingdom Pseudomonadati; phylum Pseudomonadota; class Alphaproteobacteria; order Hyphomicrobiales; family Nitrobacteraceae; genus Bradyrhizobium; species Bradyrhizobium sp. ISRA436. The sequence goes on along the minus strand of NZ_CP094519.1, from coordinate 5,052,365 downwards.
CGGATAGAATTGCGTTGCGACAAACAATCTGCCGGATGTCTTCATTCCCGCCGCTTTTGTCACGGCTCCGTCCGCTGCTGGCGGGGCTTGTTCGGCGCCGATTCATCATGAGCGCTTTCCCGCTTTGCCTCGGCTACGCCGGTGATCAACGCAACGCGCCTATCTCTACCCATATCAATATGTCTCCGAATATTCGCGGACGTCCTGCTGCGGTCTGAATCGAAACCGGGTAGCCGAAGCGCTCGCAAAAATCCACAGTGCGGAGGCACCCTTAACCCGAAGCCGGCTCATCCCTTGGCGGGAACCGCCCCGTCGCGGGTTGCGCTCACCAGGAGCGGCCTGACGAAATCGGCGAGATTGCCCCCATCAAAGAGATGGCCAGCGAGCCCGGCGGCCCGCGCCGCCTCCATGTCGCGTGGCTTGTCGCCGATAACCATGCTTCCTTTCTCTTCTACGGGAAACCGTTTCAACAGGTCAAGGATCATGCCCGGCGCCGGCTTGCGACGATCACTCACGCGGCAATAGCGTGCGACGGTGCCTTCCGGATGGTCTGGACAAAATTCGAAGGCGTCAATGTGAGCCCCGGCGTGCTTGAGCTCGTCGGTCATCCAGCGATGCAGCGCGTGAACATGGTGCTCCTCGTAAAAGCCGCGAGCGACGCCTGACTGGTTGGTGATGACGAACGCAAAATATCCTGCATCGTTGACGGCGCGCACGGCCGCGATGGCCCCTTCGATCCATTCGAATTTCGCAGGCTCGAAAACATAGCCGGTGTCCCGATTCAGGACCCCGTCCCGATCGAAAAAGACTGCCGGGCAAAGCCGGGCCTTGGTGACTGGCATGATGTAGTGTTCCCTGGGCGCCAGCCGGCCGCAGCGGCCGGTCGGCTGCCCGGCCATTCTCTGCGCTGAACGGAGCGGTCTGGCAAGCGCGGGCAGCGGAGGACGTCAGGCCCTGTGCGCCAGTCTGAATCGCAATCGCCAGAAGCTGATAGTGAGCGTCAGGTATCGCTTTTTCGTAGGGGACGGCCTTTCTGCCTCCGTCGCGGTGTGGAGGGATTTCGTGCTTCCTGCGCCGTGTCCGAGGAGCGGCGCCTGACATCGCTTCCGATCTGCGGAAGCCGCAGCCGGGCCTTACTCGACGAGAGGGCATGCTGACAATGACATGTCTGAGAGAATCTGTAGCGGCGAGATTTCGTTTCCAGCTCCCGGTCCGCACCAGGAGGAGCGCGGCCAATGCTGCCAAAACGGACAAGCCGGTCGTCAAAAATAGATGATGAAGATGTTGGCGAGGAACGGGACGGCAAGGATGCCCACCGTGACGCCGAGCGATTCCGGTCCGCACGTCAGAATCGGGGAGCCGCAAGGGCGAAGCCGAATGCACACAGCGAGAAGCAGATGCTTTGTGCGAAATTGCCCAGGAGTCCCGCCGGCCAGAGCAAAGAGGCGAAGGACAGAGCGAGTAGAATGAAATAGCGGGCCAGGAGCCATAGGCGGGATCGCCTGTTACCGGGTGAAACCGGCGGTCATGCGAGCGCGGCGATTGCGACTGGAGGGGCGCACCGTGGCGAGCCAGTCCTTCGCTCTCGCCGACAGCAGGGTCAGAAGCACCAATGCGGCCATCGAGATTGCCGTCCCGCTCGTGCTGATGCGCAGCATGAAGGTGGTAGCGACCGCTGCCGCCCGGCGGCCCCTGTCCAGCCACGCGATGGATTGTTCGCTGGTGACGGGGACTTCGTCAGCCATGCCAACCTCACCGGATTGGGACACGCCGAGATGCACTACAGGTTTACTCCGCACGCATTCTGACTCGTTTGAAACTCAGATGCTGATGCAAGAGGTATCTCAACCACAAGCTATGAATGCAGAAAAAACATAAAAAGCAACTACGGTCGCGTCTTCTCAGCCACCCAAGTGAGGAACAGCAGCAAGGAGGAAAACGCGACGATCTCGGGTTCCTGGTCCAGGTGCCGGTCAGACATCCGACAAAACCGAATCCCAATCCCGCGCTCCCCAACGCTAACAGTAAGCTGCACTAAGGTTTGTACTCAATCAGATGTATAATTTTACGTGGAGATATGATTCAAGCTCTGCATTTGCGGGGCTTGGATCATGGCGGGCGAGTTTTGGTTGAATGATCGGCAGTGGGCAGCAATCGAGCCCTTGCTGCCGCAAAATCAGCCCGGCGCTCGTCGAGTCGATGATCGCCGCGTGATCAGTGGCATCATCCATGTGTTGAAGTCCGGCTGCCGCTGGCGCGATTGCCCGGCAGTGTTCGGCCCTTACACGACCGTCTACAATCGCTGGAACCGCTGGTCGCGGCGCGAGGTCTGGCGCAATCTGTTCGAAGCACTTCGGGGCCTGTCGCCCGATGACGACTTCCAGGCCATCGATTCCACGACCGCCAAGGCGCACCGTGCGGCGGCCGGTGGAAAAGGGGGGCGGAGGCTCAGGCCATCGGTCGTTCCCGCGGTGGCAGGACCACCAAGATCCACGCCGTCTGCGACAGTCTCGGACGCGCCATCGCGCTCGAAGTAACGCCAGGTCAGCGTGGTGACATCCGCGCGGCGCTGCCCCTGCTCAGCTCTCTGCCACCACCGCGTTGCTGTGCGGCCGACACGGCCTATGACGCGAACGAACTGCGGCAATTCCTCATCGAACGGGGAACAACCCCGGTCATCCCAAACAATCCCACCCGAAAACGCTTCCATCCGTTCGACCGCGCCGCATACAAGCGGCGCAACCTCGTCGAGCGCATGTTTTGCAGGCTCAAGGACTGGCGGCGCATTGCAACCCGCTATGACAAGCTCGCCAGAAACTTCCTCTCGGCCGTCAATCTTGCTGCCGCTATCATTTGGTGGACCTGATTGAGTCCGGACCTTAGCACTACTTTGGCAGATTTATTCGCCGGGGCTTTTTACGGATCCGTCTTCTGCAGTGTGGGCATCGCAGAGATGGCGGCCGAAGAACGAGATCGACGATGGCTTGGCGTACCGCCGGCAAGCTAGGCTGAGGTGGAGGTCCGTTGATTCTTTTTTTTCCGCCCCGCTTGTGCGAGGCGACGATGCTGCAGGAAGGCGTAAGCGACCATGGTCATGAGCGCGTGACGATGCAGACCTTGCCAGGATCGCCCCTCGAAGTGATCAAGCCCGAGTTCTTCTTTCAACTGCTGATGCGCCTGTTCGCAAATCCATCGTGCCTTGATGGTGGCGGCTAATGTGCGCAGGTCTGTCGCGGCGGGCAGATTGGCGAGATAGTATTTCTTCTCCCCTGAGGCACGTTGCTCGCCAATGAGCCAGGCTTCCTCGCCCGGAAGATGCTGCTGACCCTTATCCCATATCCGCTGCGGAGGCCCGTCGGCGATGCGGATACGGACAGCAGCAAATCGGGCTTTCAGCCGACCTTTCGTCCCGCTCCGCCAACTCAGGGTTTTCCACTTGGCGCCGTGCAGCATTTGTTCTGCCGCGATCGATAGGACATCTGGTACGTAGTGCTTTCGTGGTCGGCCCCGAACCTTGGTATTCGGCCAAACGAGCTTCACCTCAACCGGATACACCTTGAGGTGCCGCGGGATGCCGACGGCCCAAAGTAGCCCGCGTGCCGTTAGCCCTTGTCGAAATGGTGCGCTGAGCCCGTATCCCGCATCCGCCAGTACACACCCAAAGCGCACGTTGGCTACTATCGCGCGATCAATCTCGGCCAAAGCAATTTCCGGCTTGGACCGTGGCGCTTGGTGTTCGACAGGCACGCGAGCGCGCTTTAAACGAGTCACGTTGCTTGTCCAACTGTCAGGCAGAAAGAGACGCAACGCGACCATCACCGGCACCTCGCCGCGCGCAAGCGTCAAAGACACCAGCGTTTGGCAATTTGCCGTCTTGCCGAGAGCCGACGCATATTGAGCTGCAACACCAACCGAGCGTTCGCCCTTCTTCGGCAGTGAGGTGTCATCAATAACCAGCACCGCATCCTTGCCGCCGACAAGTCGGTCCGCCTGGTTGAGCAGCTCAGATTCCAGTGGTGATGCGTCCCAAACACCATCGGCGATGAAATGGTGCAGCTGATCGTAGTTGCCTGTGGCAAGGCGTTCAGCCATCGGCTGAACGCTCTTGCGATCACCAGGGCCGATCAATCCCGCAACGTACAGCGGACACATCCGCTGCCGAGTCTTGTGACCCAATCGGTCCAAGAACGGCTTCAGCCAACGCTCGAGTTCGTCTTCCCATTCCGCCATGGTCAGCCCTCCAAGAGCCGACCACCCATGAATCATTGAAAAATCGATTCGGGAATCCTATAAAGCGCGGCTAAACCGACAATCTGCCAAAGTAGTGCTAGCGCTCGTCCGCGATCACCTTGCCGTCGTTGGGCAGCGAGCCTGCGCCGACCAGTTCGACGTTGCCGCCGAGCTTGGTGACGGCACGCAGCGTTGCCGCAACGTCGGTCTGCAGGGCCTCTGGCGGTGAGGCGCATTCGGCTTTCAGCGTCATCGCATCGGTCTCGCCGGCGCGTGTGACGACCAAGCGCAGCCGCCCGAGCTCGGGGTGCCGTTTGCCGATCTCGGCGATTTGCTCGGGGCGAACGAACATGCCCTTGACCTTGGTAGTCTGGTCGGCGCGGCCCATCCAGCCCTTGATGCGCATATTGGTACGCCCGCACGGGCTTTTGCCCGGCAGGGCTGCAGTCAGGTCGCCGAGGGCCAGGCGGATCCAGGGATGATGCGGATCGAGCGAGGTTACGACGATCTCGCCGACGTCGCCCGCTGCCACCGGATCACCGGTGCCGGGCTTCACGATTTCCAGGATGAGATCTTCGTTGACGGTCATGCCCTCGCGCGCAGCGGTTTCGAACGCGATCATGCCGAGATCGGCGGTGCCGAAGGCCTGGTAGGCATCGATGCCGCGCGACTTCATCTCCTCCTGCAGCGACTTCGGAAACGCAGCGCCGGAAACCAACGCGCGCTTGATCGAGGACACGTCGCGGCCGGCCGTCGCGGCGGCGTCGAGCAGGATCTTCAGAAAATCCGGCGTACCGCTGTAGCCGATCGGGCGGTAGGCCTCGATCAACTCGAATTGTTGCTCGGTGTTGCCGGGACCGGCCGGTATCACCGCGCAGCCGAGCGCGCGCGCCGAGGCGTCGAAAATGAAGCCGCCCGGGGTGAGGTGATAGCTGAAGGTGTTCAGCACCACATCGCCGGGGCGAAAGCCCGCCGCGAATAGCGCCCGTGCGCCGCGCCATGGATCGGCCTGACGACTTTCCGGCTCGAAGATCGGCCCGGGCGAGGTGAACAGGCGGGCGAACGAGCCGGGCTGGTCGGCCACGAAACCGCCAAAGGGCGGGGCGGCCCTGTGCAGAGTGGGGAGTTCCGACTTGGGCAGCACCGGCAGCCGTGCCAGTGCGTCCCGGCTGGTCACGGATGCGGGATCGATGCCCCTCAAAAGGTTGGCGTAGGCCGGCGCCGCCATTGCTGTGCGCAGCACCTCCGGCAAGCGGGCGAACAGGGCGGCCTCGCGCTCGGCCGGATCGCGCGTTTCCAGAGCGTCGTAATGTTCGGTCATGGCGGGTCCTTGGGAAGATTTGCGCGGGTTGCGCGCCGCCTTGCGCGTGCTATCAGACGGCGATCACCGGTGTCGGGACGGGTCCAGGGAATACGATGGCTGAAGCACAGAACGCTGCGGCGGACGGGGTGGCCGACGTCGTCGCCAGATTGAAGCGCCGGATGATCGATCATGCGTTGCCGCTGTGGTCGACCGTGGGCTGGGACAGCGCGGCCGGCGGTTTTGTCGAGCGGCTGCATCCGGACGGCAGCGCCGATCGCGCTGCCCCGCGCCGTGTGTTCGTGCAGGCGCGCCAGATCTATTGCTACGCCAAGGCGGCGCAGATGGGCTGGTACCCGGATGGCCGCGCGATCGCGCTGAAGGGGCTGGAATATCTGCTCACCAAGGCGAAGGCGCCGGATGGCCGGCCGGGCTTTGTCTTCAGCCTGACCCCCGAAGGCGGCGTGCTGGACCCGCTGCGCGACACCTATGGCCATGCTTTCGTGCTGCTCGCATTGGCGACCGTCTACGGCCTCGACCGCGACGCCCAGATTCGCGCCGAGATCGACGCTCTGCTGTCGTTCCTCGACGCGCAGCTCCGTTCGCCGCATGGCGGGTTCTTGGAAGGGCTGCCGCCCTCGATGCCGCGCCGGCAGAATCCGCAGATGCATCTGTTCGAGGCGATGATCGCGTGCTTCGACGCCACCCACGATTTGTCGTTCCAGAACCGTGCCGGCGAGTTCTTCGCGCTGTTCCTGGCCAATCTCTACGACAAGCAGACCCACGTACTCGGCGAGTATTTCGAGGAGGACTGGTCGAAGATCCCGCCGGTCAGCGTCGAGCCTGGGCATCTCGCGGAATGGGTCTGGCTGCTGAAGGGATTTGAACGCATCACCGGTTGTCCGACCGGACGCCCGCGCGTCGAATTGCTGGCGTCGGCGCTGCGCTATCGCGAGGCCGCCACCGGCTGCTTGGTCGACGAAGGCGACACCGAGGGCAACATCCGCCGCCATACCCGGCGGCTGTGGCCGCAGAGCGAACTGGCGAAGGCGTGGATTGCGCAGGCCGAGGCGGGTGAGAGCGGGGCGGCGGCGGAGGCGCGCGCGGCGCTCGCGCTGCTCGAGCGGCACTATCTCAGTCATCCTGTGGCCGGCGGCTGGTACGACCAGTTCGACCGCGACGGCAAGTCGCTGCTCGCCATGATCCCTGCGTCGTCCTTCTATCATGTTCTCTGCGCGGTTACCGAAGCTGAGCAGGTGCTCGGCTAGAATCGCCTTCCTGGCCTGATGCGTTTTCTTCACGCGAACCGGTCCTCAATTTCACGCTCAGAGCCAGCGCTTGCGCCGCTTGAAGCTCTTCAGGTTCTTGAAGCTCTTGCGCTGGTCGCCGGCGCCGCCGAGGTAGAATTCCTTGACGTCCTCGTTGTCGCGCAGTTCGTCGGCGGAGCCGTCGAGCACGACCTTGCCTTGCTCCATGATGTAGCCATGGCTCGCGACCGAAAGCGCGGCGCGCGCATTCTGCTCGACGAGGAGGATCGTCACGCCAAGATCGCGGTTGATCTCCTTGACAATCGCGAACACCTCCTTGACGAGCAGGGGGGACAGTCCCATCGACGGCTCGTCCATCAGGATCATCTTCGGGCGCGCCATCAGCGCGCGGCCGATCGCGAGCATCTGCTGTTCGCCGCCGGAGAGGTAGCCGGCGAGCCCGGTGCGCTCCTTCAGGCGCGGGAAATACTTGAAGACCATGTCGATGTCATCGGCGACCTCATTGTCGCGGCGGGTGAAGGCGCCGAGCCGCAAATTCTCCAGCGAGGTCATGTCGGCGACGATGCGGCGGCCCTCCATCACCTGGAAGATGCCGCGGCGGACGATCTTGTCCGGATCGATGCCGTTGATGCGCTGACCCTCGAACAGGATCTCGCCACGGGTGACCTCGCCGTCCTCGGTCTTCAGCAGGCCGGAGATCGCCTTCAAGGTGGTCGACTTGCCGGCGCCATTGGCGCCGAGCAGCGCCACGATCGCGCCCTTCGGCACCTCGAGGCTCAGTCCGCGCAGCACGAGAATGACGTCGTCATAGACGACCTCGATGTTGTTGACGCCGAGCAGCGCCGGCGGCGGAACGGCCGTCGGCGCGGGGCGGGTGGCTTCGAGGGTTTGGGTCATGATCTTGATCCTTCTCCCGCTGTCGTCACCCGCGAAGGCGGGTGACTCAGTATTCCAGAGACGCCGGCGATCGATCGTTAGGCCGCGGCGTCCTGGATCCCCGCTTTCGCGGGGGACGACGACTCCTGAGCTACGGTCTTACCACCCGAACCATTCCGGCTTGCGCGGCAGCTCGATGGTCTTGACCTTCTCGAGCTTGATGGTGCCCTTGGCCATCAGATCGTTGATGTCGCCATCGGTCGCGCCCGAGACTTTCGCGCGGTAGAGATCGACCTTCATCGTCGGACGATGGTCCTTCTCGGTCCAGGTCGAGGGATTGCAGACGCCTTCCATACCGGCCGGCACCCAGTCCTTCTTCTGGTAGAAGCCCTTGGCGACGTTCTCGCCGGTCGCGCCGCCGTTCTTGGCGGCCCAGTCAAGCGCCTCCTTCAGATAGAGCGCGCTGCATACCGCGGCGATGTAGTGCACCGGGCGATACACCTTGCCTGACGGGTCGGACATCTTGGAGATTTCCATCACCGTCTTCATGCCGGGCGCATTGCCGCCCCAGCTCACCGCCGTGCGGAGCGGGAAGATCACGCCGTCCGCTGCATCGCCGGCGGTCTTCGCTGCGTTCTCGTCCATACCCCAGACATTGCCGAGGAACTGGACGTCGACGCCAGCGGTTTTGCAGGCCTTCAGCACCGAGATGTTCGAGGCCGCCGTGTTGCCGAGATAGGCATAGTTTGCACCGGAGCTTTTCAGGCTGAGACACTGCGCCGAATAGTCGCCAGGCGAGAGCGCGAACACCAGCGGCGGCAGCACCTCGAAGCCGAGCTCGGTCGCGAGGGCTTCACCGGCCGCCTTGGGCGCGTTCGGATACGGATGGTTGGCGCCCATGTGGACGAATTTCGGCTTGCCGGGCTTGCCCTTGGCCTTCCAGTCCTCCGCGGCCCAGGTCAGCATCGCGCGCATCGAGTCCGAATAGCTCGGGCCATAGAAGAAGTTGTACGGCGCGGGCTTGGCCTTGCCGCTGGTGCCTTCAGGATCGGTCAGCGCCGCGGCATAGGAGCCGGAGATGTCGGGGATCTTGTCCTGCGCAAGGAAGCCCGTGAGAGCCTCGGTGTCCGCGGTGCCCCAGCCCATGATCGCCGCGACCTTGTTGTCGGGCGCCGACCATTTCTTGTAGAGCGCGATCGCGCGCGGCACCTGGTAGCCGTAGTCGTTGCTGTCGACGTTGAGTTGCTTGCCGCCGACGCCGCCGTTTTTGTTGACCCAGGCGAAGGTGTCGGCGACGCCCTGGCCATAGGGTGTGCCGACGTCGGACGTGCCGCCCGAGAGGTCCTGCAGATGGCCGATCGCGATCTGGGCCTGCGCGGTGGCGGCTGCGCTGCTGATCAGCAGCGCGAGAGAGACCGAGCTCAAAAGGGATCTAATCGTCATTCTTGGTTTCCTCCTGTTATTCATTGAACCGATCTTGTGAGCAATGTCCGTTCCTGCCTCAGTGCGAGAACGGGTAGAGTTTCCAGTAGGTCTTGATCTGCCGCCAGCGATGCGCGAGCCCGTCGGGCTCGAACATCAGGAAGCCGATGATGATCAGGCCGATCGCGATCTCGCGCAGAAAGGTGATGTTGTTGTTGAGCTGCAACGCCTTGTCGACGGCGCCGCCCTTCAGCCAGGCGCTCAGCCACTCCATCGATTCCGGCAGCAGCACCACGAAGGCCGTGCCCATCAGCGTGCCCATGACCGAGCCGGTGCCGCCGATGATCACCATGGCGAGGAACAGCACGGAGCGTTCGATGCCAAAGCCCTCCTGCGAGACGACGAGCTGGTAATGCGCGTAGAGCGCGCCGGCGATGCCGGCAAAGAAGGCGGCGAGCCCGAACGACAGCGTGCGGTACTTGGTGAGGTTGATGCCCATGATCTCGGCGGAGAGATAATGGTCGCGGATCGCGACCAGCGCGCGGCCGTCGCGCGTCCGCATCAGATTGGTGACGAGGAGATAGCTGACCACGACATAGGCGAGCACGACGTAGAAATACTGCCGGTCGCCGCGCAGGGTGTAGCCGAAGATCGAGAACGGGTTGGCGCTTGCCGGCACCGAGCCGCCCGAAAACCATTCGGCGCGCGAGAAGAAGTCCAGCAGGATGTACTGCGCGGCGAGCGTGGCGATGACGAGGTAAAGCCCCTTCAGTCGCGCCGCCGGCACACCGAAGATCAAGCCGACCAGTGCCGTGATCAGGCCGGCAAGCGGAATGGCGAAGAACACCGGGATCGGCGCGTTGTTGGAGATGTAGGCCGAGGTGAAGGCGCCGAGCAGGAAGAACGCGGCGTGGCCGATCGAGATCTGGCCGGTGAAGCCGACCAGGATGTTGAGGCCGAGAGCTGCGATCGCGAAGATACCGATCTGGATCGCGATAGAAAGCCAGTAGTTGGTCAGCACCATCGGCGCAAAGCAGGCCAGCACGACGCCGGCAATCGCGAAGTTGCGGCTGGTCGCAGTCGGGAAGATCGTGGTGTCGGACGCGTAGGTGGTGCGGAAGTCGCCCGACGGAATGAGGGTGCGCGTTGCCATTGATCAGATCCGCTCGATGTCCTTGGTGCCGAATAACCCGTAGGGCTTGACCATCAGGATGATGATCAGGACGTAGAACGGCGCGATCTCGTAGAGATTGCCCCAGTGCAGAAATTCGCTGTCGACATATTGGGCGACATTCTCCAGGAGCCCGATGATGATGCCGCCGAGCACGGCGCCACCGACAGAATCGAGGCCACCCAGGATCGCGGCCGGAAACACCTTGATGCCATAGGCGGAAAGGCCTGATGACACGCCGTTGACCACGGCGACCACGACGCCGGCGACCGCCGAGACCGTGGCCGAGATCGCCCATGCCATCGCGAACACGCTTTTGACGGAAATGCCGAGCGACTGCGCGACCTGCTGGTTGAAGGCGGTGGCGCGCATCGCAAGGCCATATTTGGAGGCGCGGAAGAACCAGGCCATGCCGACCATCATGGCGAGCGACACCACCAGGCTCATGACATAGACGGTCTGGATCTGCAGACCGAACAGGTTGACCGACTGGCTCTCGAACACCCGCGGGAACGGCTGAGGATTGACGCCGAAGATCCACTTCAGTGCGGCCTGGAACACGGTCGACAGGCCAATGGTCACCATGATGACCGAGATGATCGGCTCACCAATCATCGGACGCAGGATCACGACCTGGATCGCGATGCCGAAGATGAACATGAAGACCAGCGTAACAGGCATGCCGATCCAGAACGGCAGCTGGTACTTGGTCAGCAGCGCCCAGCAGATCCAGGCGCCGACCAGCAACAGTTCGCCCTGTGCGAAGTTCACGACCTGGGTCGCCTTGTAGATCAGCACGAACGACATCGCGACCACGCCATAGAGCGTGCCGACGACGAGGCCGTTGACGATGAGCTGGATCAGGAACTGGGTGTTCATCGGGTGTCGCCAGATTTGCCAGTTGTCATCGCCGGGCTTGACCCGGCGATCCATCGCGCGGGAGGCAGCTCTTTGCGAAGGAGATGGATGCGCGGGTCAAGCCCGCGCATGACGATCGAACGTGCCGTGATGGAAGGCGTCATTCCGCGGCCTCCGCGGCAACCGTGTGGCCGAGATCCACCACTTGCAGCGTAGTGCGGACGCGCTGGGTTGTGCCGTCCTGGAAGCGGATCACGGTGTCGACGGGGATGTTGGCCTTGCCGCGATAGATCGCTTCGATGATGTCGGCGTATTTTTCGTTGATGACGCCGCGGCGGACTTTTCTGGTTCGGGTCAGTTCGCCGTCGTCCGCGTCGAGCTCCTTGTAGAGCAGCAGGAAGCGCGAGATGCGCTGCGCGGGTGGCAGCGTGGCGTTGACCGTCTCGACTTCCTTCCGCAGCAGCGCATAGACCTCGGGGCGCGAGGAAAGGTCGGTATAGGTCGTAAACGAGATCCGGTTCTTCTCCGCCCATTTCGAGATGATCGAGTAGCGGATGCAGATCATGGAGGCGAGCGCGTCGCGGCCCGCGCCGAGCACGACGGCCTCGGCGACGTAGGGCGAGAACTTCAGCTTGTTTTCGATATATTGCGGCGAAAAGCGTTCACCGCGCGAAGTTTCGGCGAGATCCTTGATACGGTCGATCACGACGAGCTGCCGCTCATCGTTGCAGTAGCCGGCATCGCCGGAATGCATCCAGCCGTCCTTGATATCGGCCGTCGACGCCTCGGGGTTCTTGTAGTAGCCGAGGAACATGTTGGGGTGGCGCACGACGATCTCGCCGACGCCGTTGACGTCGGGGTTGTCGATCCGGATCTCGATGTCGCCGGCCATCGGAATGCCGGTGGTATCGGGATCGACCTTGCCTTCGGGATGCAGCGTGTAGGCGCCAAGCAACTCGGTCTGGCCATAGAGCGTGCGCAGCGGCACGCCCATGGCCTGGAAGAACTTGAAGGTCTCGGGCCCGAGCGCCGCGCCGCCGGTGGCTGCCGAGCGCAGCCGCGTAAAGCCGAGCCGGTCGCGCAGCGCACGGAACAGCAGCTTGTCGGCGAACATCGAGCGCTTGCTATCGGCGAGCGCCGCGAGTCCGCTCTTCATGCCGATGTCGTAGAGCCGCTGCTTGAGCGGGGAGGCGTCCATCACGCCGGCGCGGACATCGGCGGCGATTGATTCCCAGACGCGTGGCGCGAACAGCACGAAGGTCGGCGCGATCTCGCGGAAATCGTTCATCATGGTGTCGGGCTCTTCGACGAAGTTGACCTTCATCCGGCAGAGCAGACCTTTGCCGAGCGCGTAAACCTGTTCCATGATCCAAGGCAGCGGCAGCACCGAGACGTATTCGTCGTCCGGGCCCTTCGGGTCGAATGCGAGATAGGTCGCGCAATGCCGCAGCACGCGGCCGGCCGCCAGCATCGCAAGCTTCGGATTCGCCGTCGTGCCGGAGGTCGTGCAGAGGATCGCGACGTCCTCGCCGCGGGTGGCGTCGACCAGCCCGTCGTAAAGGCCGGGCTCGCGGGCGGCGCGGTCGCGTCCCATCGCGGCGAGCTTGCTCGCCTCCATCAAGCGCGGGTCGTCGTATTTGCGCATGCCGCGCGGGTCGGAATAGACGATGTGCTTGAGATGGGGCACCCGGTCGGCAAGGCCGAGCAGCTTATCGACCTGCTCTTCGTCCTCGGCAAACACGAGCTTCGCCTCGCCGTAACTCAGGAGATAGGCGGCCTCCTCGTCCAGCACGTCGCGATAGAGACCAAGGCTCATCGCGCCGATCGCGTGGCTGGCGATCTCGGCGGCAACCCAGTCCGGCCTGTTGTCGCCGATGATGCCGATCACGTCGCCGCGGCCGAGGCCGAGCTCGACCATGCCGAGCGCGAAGTCACGGGTGCGGGTCTGGTAGTCGTTCCAGGTGAATTCGCGCCACAGCCCGAAATCCTTCTCGCGCAGCGCGATCTCGTTGCCATGTTCCTTCGTATTCAGGCGCAGCATTTTGGGAAAGGTGTCAGCCTGCGCGGTGCGTCCGGCGTAATCCATCATGCCGCGCTCTCCCGCACCGCCGGCTTGTCGTCGGGATCGACCAGCACCTCGTCCTCTTCGCCGAGATAGGCGCGCTTGACGTGAGGATCGGCGAGCACGGTCGCCGGGTCGCCTTCGGCGATCTTGCGGCCGAAATCCAGCACCATGACGCGGTGAGAGATGTCCATCACGACGCCCATGTCGTGCTCGATCATCATCACCGTCATGCCGAACTCTTCGTTCAGGTCGACGATGTAGCGCGCCATGTCTTCCTTCTCTTCGAAGTTCATGCCGGCCATCGGCTCGTCGAGCAGGATGAGCTGCGGCTCCAGCGCCATCGCACGCGCGAGCTCGACCCGCTTGCGCAGGCCGTAGGGCAGGGTGCCGGCGGTCGCCTTGCGCACCGATTGCAGGTCGAGGAAGTCGATGATCTCCTCAACCTTGCGGCGGTGCTCCAGCTCCTCGCGGCGCGCGCCGGTGAGCCAGTACAGCGGTCCCGTGATGAAGTTGTTCTTCAGGAGGTGATGGCGGCCGACCATGATGTTGTCGAGCACGCTCATGTGGTGGAACAGCGCGAGATTCTGGAAGGTGCGGCCGATGCCGAGCCGAGGTCGCGCATTCGGGGTGAGGCCGGTGATGTCCTGGCCGCGATAGAACAACTGGCCTTCGGTGGGCTTGTAGCGGCCGGAGATGCAGTTGACGATCGAGGTCTTACCGGCGCCGTTCGGGCCTATGATGGAGAACAGCTCGCCCTCACTAACGCCGAAGCTCACTTCGGTCAGCGCCCGGACGCCGCCAAAGCGCAACGAGACCTCGCGCACCTCTAGACTGTAAGACACCCTGTTCCCTCCAGATACGGCGCTTGGCGCGCTCTTTATCTATCGCTCGAAGTCCAATTCGATCTTACATGGGCCGATACGGGCAGGCCATCCGGCTCATGATGCCGGGTGTCCGAGAGCCTTGCTCGTCCGCGTCACCCGCGTCATGTGCGGTAACGCCGCACCCACTTGTCCCAGCCCCGAGCCACCCGCCAAAGGCGATCCACTTGAGGGAGCGCGCGGCGTTACGCGAGGTGGTTCTCAATACGAGAAAGCGATAGGTTGGATTGTCATGTGCCCGACAATTCATCAGGAAATTTTTCATCAGGAAATTTTCGCTGGCATTCCAAGCCTCAGGTTCCTGATCGAAATGATGTTGTTGCGGTGCAATATGGTTGGGGTTGGGACGCCGTCGCTCGAATGATTGCTGCTGATTACCTGAGGCGCATCGCGGCCTGGTCGCGCGAACTGACCGAGCAGGAAATCGAGATCGCCCGCGCCGGCATCGCCGAGAAGTCCTATCGCGCCAACGAATTCATCTTCATGCGCGGCGACAATTTCCAGTACTGGACCGGCATCGTCAGCGGGCTGGCACGCATGGGCATCGTGTCCCGCCGCGGCAAGGCAGCGAGCTTCGCGGGCCTCACCGCCGGCGCGTGGTTCGGCGAGGGCACCGTGCTCAAGAACGAGGCGCGGCGCTACGACGTGGTCGCGCTGCGGGATACGCGGCTCGCGATGATGGACCGCCGGACCTTCGTCTGGCTGTTCGAGAACAGCGTTGGCTTCAACCGTTTCCTGGTCGGACAGCTCAACGAGCGGCTCGGCCAGTTCATCGCTCTGCTGGAATATGGCCGCACGCTGGATGCGACCGAGCGGTTGGCCCGCTCGATCGCCTCGCTGTTCAATCCGATTCTCTATCCGGACCTCACGCGGCACCTGGAGATCACCCAGGAGGAGATCGGGGCGCTGTCGGGGATCTCACGGCAGAACGCTAACCAGTGCCTGAAGCGGCTGGAGCGGGAAGGGCTGCTCCGGCTTGAATATGGCGGGGTGACCATCATCGACCTCGAACGGCTTCGCCACTACGGCGAGTGATCCCAACCAGGCGCAAAAGGGCCATTTAGGGGCTCCAAAACCCTGATTCCGGGTGGTCTGGACATTAGACTTGGGCCGGGTCGGATGCTACAGACCGACCCGATTTGGATCGCGCGGTTTCGCGCCCTCTGGAGAAAATATGGCAGCTCAGGATTCGAAGCGGCGCGTTGCGCTGATCACCGGTGTCACCGGGCAGGATGGCGCGTATCTCGCCGAATATCTGCTCGGCCTCGGTTACACCGTGCACGGGATCAAGCGCCGGTCATCCTCGTTCAACACCGCGCGTGTCGACCACCTCTACCAGGACCCGCACGCCGGCAACGTGCCGTTCCTGATGCACTACGGCGACATGACTGATTCCACCAATCTGATCAGGCTGATGCAGCAGATCCGGCCGACCGAGGTCTACAATCTGGCTGCGCAGAGCCACGTCGCGGTCAGTTTCGAGAGTCCGGAATACACCGCCAATGCCGATGCGATCGGAGTGCTGCGCCTGCTGGAGGCGATCCGAATCCTCGGCATGGAAAAGGACACGCGGTTCTACCAGGCCTCGACCTCGGAACTTTATGGCCTAGTCCAGGAGGTGCCGCAAAAGGAAACCACCCCATTCTATCCGCGTTCGCCCTATGGCGTGGCCAAGCTCTACGGCTACTGGATCACGGTGAACTACCGGGAGGCCTACGGGATGTTCGCCAGCAACGGCATCCTGTTCAATCACGAGAGCCCGATCCGCGGCGAAACCTTCGTGACGCGCAAGATCACGCGTGGCGTTGCCCGCATCGAGGTCGGCCTCGAGAACACGATCTATCTCGGCAACCTTGAGGCCAAGCGCGACTGGGGCCATGCGCGCGACTATGTCGAGGGGATGCACATGATCCTGCAGGCGGATAATCCAGGCGACTTCGTGCTGGCGACCGGCGAGACCCGCACGGTGCGCGAATTCGTCGAGCTGGCATTCGCCGAGGTCGGCCGCGCTATCGAATGGCGCGGCAAGGGCGTCGACGAGATCGGGATCGACAAGACGTCTGGCAGGACCGTGGTGCGCGTCGACCCGACCTATTTCCGTCCGACCGAGGTCGATCTGCTGATCGGCGACTCGAGCAAGGCGCGCGCCAAGCTTGGATGGAAGCCAAAGACGTCCTTCGCGCAGCTGGTGAAGGAAATGGTCGCCGGCGATCTCGCAGAGGCCAGACAGGACGCCGCCAATGGCAAGCACTCCGTATGAACTGAAGGGCAAGACGGTCTTCGTCGCCGGCCATCGCGGCATGGTCGGCTCAGCGCTTGTACGCCGGCTCGCGCGTGAGGGGGCAGAGCTCCTGACAGTGTCGCGCGGCGAGGTTGACCTGCGCGACCAGGCCGCCGTGAACGCGTGGTTTGCCGCGAAGCGTCCGCAGGCCGTGTTCCTTGCCGCGGCCAAGGTCGGCGGCATCGTCGCCAACAACACGCTGCGGGCCGAGTTCCTCTACGACAATCTGGCGATCTCGACCAATGTGATCCCGGCCGCGCACGCCAATGGCTGCGAGAAGCTGATGTTCTTCGGCTCGTCCTGCATCTATCCGCGGCTGGCGCCGCAGCCGCTGCGCGAGGATTCGATGCTGACCGGACCGCTGGAGCAGACCAACGAGCCTTATGCGATTGCCAAGATCGCCGGCATCAAGATGGCGGAGACCTATCGCAGCCAATACGGCTCCGATTTCATCAGCGTGATGCCGACCAATCTCTACGGCCCCGGCGACAATTATCATCCGGAATACAGCCACGTCGTCGCCGCCCTGGTCCGCCGCTTCCACGAGGCCAAACTGTCGGGTGCGACCAGCGTCGTGGTGTGGGGGACCGGCACGCCGCGGCGCGAATTCCTCTATGTCGACGATCTCGCCGACGCCTGCATCCACCTGATGAAGACCTATTCCTCTCCCGAACTGGTCAATATAGGCACCGGCGAGGACATCAGCATTGCCGAATTTGCCCGCGTGGTCGCGGCTGCCGTCGGCTATCGCGGTGAGATCAGCTTCGACACGTCGCGCCCGGACGGCACACCGCGCAAGCTGCTCGATGTCAGCCGCCTGGCCAAGCTCGGCTGGCGCGCCACCACCTCGCTCGATGACGGCATCAAGCTCGCGTACCAGGCCTATCTGAACGAGACGAAACAGGCGGCGGAATAGTCGCTAGGCCGTTCCACATCGTCATTGCGAGGAGCGCGAGCGACGCAGCAATCCATTCTTCCGCCGCGCGGAGAGGTGGATTGCTTCGCTTGCGCTCGCAATGACGATTATGGTCACTGCTTCGCCGCCCGCGGAGGATTCTTCGACAGCGCGGTTGCCATCGCCGAGATCAGCGGCCTCATGAAGAACGCGTCGTTGGCCGGATAGATGTCCGTGCGCAGGCCATAGGCCTTCAACTCGTCGGATACGACGGGGCCGACGGAGGCGATCGGCGTCTGTTTCAGACCATCGCGCAACTGTGCCTCGCAATTGTGCGCCTGCGCCACGTCCATCAGGCGGCGTACCTGCCCCGAACTCGTCAGCGCGATGGCGTCGATGCGGCCCTGTGCCATCTCATCGATCGCGGCGACGATGTTGGCGTCGGCGGCACGCGCGTCGTAAACGTAGGGCAGGACGGTATCGATGTCGGCGCCCTGCGCGTTGATCGTGCCGATCAACATGGCGTGATCCTTGTCCGGATAGAGCTGCAGGCCAACACGATGGCCGTTGAGGTCGAGCTTCGACAGCATCTCGGCGACACCTTCCGATGTCGGCTTTTCCGTCGTCATCTGGGGCTCCAGCCCGATTTCGCGCAGGGCTCGGCCGGGTTTGGGGCCGCGGGCAAACTTGCGCGTCCCGGCGAGGCTGCTGACGAACTCCGCCTCGACCCCGATCCGGCGAACGACCTTCATCAGGCGACGCAATCCCTCACCGGTCATCAGCACGAGGTCGTCGAGCGGCCGTTCGATCGCGCGGCGGATCCAGGCCTCGATGGGCGCTGGATCAGGTGCATCATGGATGGTGAACATCGGGCATTGCAGCACATCCGCGCCCTGCTCGGTGAGCAGGCGGGAAAACTGTGCTTCCTCGCGGGTCTCGAGGATCAGGATTCGGTAGCCGTTCAGCCGGTCAGCCATGATGATGCTCTAACAAACGTTGCAGTCTTTTGTTCGATTTTGAACCCCGCCACGGGATTGGCGCAAGGCTACAGGCGGTGATAGACGAGGGCCGGAAATCGTCGCTCTACGCTCCTGCTCAAGTTCTGGTCAATTGGCATGCCCGACCATCAATTCGTTCTGACCCTGTCCTGTCCGGATCGCCCGGGAATCGTCTCCGCGGTGTCGACCTTCCTGGCCCATAACGGGCAGAATATCCTGGACGCCCAGCAGTTCGACGATATCGAGACGGGCAAGTTCTTCATGCGCGTGGTGTTCACCGCGGCGGACCTTGCGGTCGAACTGGCGGCGCTGCAGACCGGCTTTGCCGCGATCGCCGAACGCTTCAGCATGGAATGGCAGATGCGCGACCGCGCCAGCCGCCGCCGCGTTATGTTACTCGTCTCCAAGTCCGATCACTGTCTGGTCGATATCCTCTACCGCTGGCGCACCGGCGAGCTCGAGATGATCCCGACGGCGATTGTCTCCAACCATCCGCGCGAGACCTATGGCTCGCTCGATTTCGGCGATATTCCCTTCCATTACCTGCCGGTGACAAGGGAAACCAAGCGCCAGCAGGAAGACGCGGTGTGGAAGCTCGCGCAAGACACCCAGACCGATCTCGTGGTGTTGGCGCGCTACATGCAAATCCTGTCGGACGAGATGTCCGCGCGGCTGTCAGGCCGTTGCATCAACATTCATCATTCGTTCCTGCCGGGTTTCAAGGGCGCCAAGCCCTACCATCAGGCGCACGAACGCGGCGTGAAGCTGATCGGCGCCACCGCGCATTATGTCACCAGCGATCTCGACGAGGGGCCGATCATCGACCAGGACGTCGAGCGGATCAGCCACCGCGACACACCCGAGGATCTCGTCCGCAAGGGGCGCGATATCGAGCGCCGCGTGCTGGCGCGCGCAATCCGCTACCATTTGGCCGACCGCGTCATTCTCAATGGGCGCAAGACCGTGGTGTTCGTCGACTAGTGCGCTGCGTTCTGTGACGTCGGAGACGGCGTCGATGCTGCCTTAGGATCGTCGCCGCGCTCAGCCGCGGGCATCAGGCGCTTGCGCTCGCGCTCCTTCATGAACTCGTCGTATTTGGCGGTCCCCGGGCGGGGCGGAGCGTCGGCGGGCAGGCCGCCAGCCCAGGCTGGAAGATAATCGCCGACGCCGGCCGCCACTTTCTCGTTGATCGAGCTGCACCCGCTGAGCGCGGAGGCTGTGAGCACGAGGGCGATCATAATGAGGACAGGGCGGATGCAGTTCGGCATGTCGGAAGGGTACAATTCTTGTCTTTAAGGATGATGGATCCGAGGCGCGACGCTTCGTCCGCAATTGTGCTTCTTTGTTGACAGCGTCATTCTCTTTGTACGACCGTCCAAATCGCGAGGCCATCTTGGCCTGCGAATCTATGATCGCGCGGGCCGTGTGGCATTGAGTTTCGTGTGGTGGTTTTGGTAATTAGATACCGACGAGCTTGCCGAACCCGCAGCGCCCGACACTCGCCCATCGTCCGATTGACAATAGGGCAGCGGAAGACGCCATGTCGCGTTGCGGCTTGGCCGCCATGCGTATGGTAAGGCGAGAAAGAACCGGGGACTCGGTTCGGCGCACAAGAAGGGGGAGAGGACGCTCATGGTCAATTTCAATCGCCGCAGGATGTTGCTGTGGGCCGCCACGGGGGCCGCCCTCCCGTGGTTGTGCGTCGCCGCGCCGGCGCGGGCCGAAGACACCGTGAAGATCGGCCTGATCGTGCCCATGACCGGCGGTCAGGCTTCGACCGGCAAGCAGATCGACAATGCCATCAAGCTCTATATGCAGCAGAACGGCGACACCGTCGCCGGCAAGAAGGTCGAAATCATCCTGAAGGATGACGCCGCGATGCCAGATAACACCAAGCGTCTGGCGCAGGAGCTGATCGTCAACGACAAGGTCAACATCATTGCCGGCTTCGGCGTGACGCCCGCCGCGCTTGCCGCGGCGCCGCTGGCGACGCAGGCGAAGATTCCGGAAATCGTCATGGCGGCCGGCACCTCCATCATCACCGAGCGCTCGCCCTACATCGTACGCACCAGCTTCACGCTGGCGCAGTCCTCCACCATCATCGGCGACTGGGCGGCTAAGAACGGCATCAAGAAGGTCGCGACGCTTACTTCCGATTACGCGCCGGGCAATGACGCGCTGACCTTCTTCAAGCAGCATTTCACTGCCGGCGGCGGCGAGATCGTCGAGGAGGTCAAGGTTCCGCTGGTCAATCCCGACTTCGCGCCGTTCCTGCAGCGCATGAAGGATTCCAAGCCCGACGCGATGTTCGTGTTCGTTCCGGCGGGTCAGGGCGGCAACTTCATGAAGCAGTATGCCGAGCGTGGCCTCGACAAGAGCGGCATCAGGGTGATCGGCCCCGGCGACGTCATGGACGACGACCTGCTCAATAACATGGGCGATGCCGCACTCGGCGTGGTGACCGCGCATATCTATTCGGCGGCGCACCCCTCGCAGAAGAACAAGGATTTCGTCGTCGCCTACAAGAAGGCGTTTGGCAACCGCCCGGGCTTCATGGCGGTGGGCGGCTATGACGGCATCCACCTGATCTATGAAGCGCTGAAGAAGACGGGCGGCGACGCCAGTGGCGACAAGCTGGTCGAGGCGATGAAGGGCATGAAGTGGGAAAGCCCGCGCGGCCCGATCTCGATCGATCCGGAAACCCGCGACATCGTGCAGAACGTTTATATCCGCAAGGTCGAAAAGGTCGACGGCGAACTCTACAACGTCGAGTTCGCGACCTTCGAAGCCGTCAAGGATTCCGGCAAGACGAAGAAGTGACGCGCGAAAGCGCGTCATCCCGGGGCGCGCTTAGCGCGAACCCGGGATCTCAAAATTATTGAAGAAGATTCCGGGTTCAGCGCAAGCACGCTGCCCCGGAACGACGAATTGGCATCAGGCTCTGTCCGGCTCTCCATGGCTTCTGTCCTCACCAACCTGTTCGACGGCGTCGCCTACGGCATGCTGTTGTTTGTGCTCGCCTGCGGGCTCGCGGTGACGCTCGGGTTGATGAACTTCGTCAATCTCGCGCATGGCGCCTTCGCCATGGCCGGCGGGTACGTTTGCGCCGTGCTGGTGAACAATTCCGGCTGGCCGTTCTTTGCCGCGCTGCCGCTCGCTTTCGTCGCCAGCGCCGCGATTGGCGCTGTGCTGGAGCGCGCGCTGTACCGCCATCTCTACGTGCGCAGCCATCTCGACCAGGTGCTGTTTTCGATCGGCCTGGTGTTCATGTCGGTTGCTGCGGTCGACTACATCATGGGATCGTCGCGGGTCTTCATCAAGCTGCCGGCGGCGCTGGAAGGGCAGTTTGATCTGTTCGGCGTCGGGATCGGCCGCTACCGGCTGATGATCGTCGTGATCTGCGGTCTGCTGACGCTCGCGCTGCAGCTGATCCTGTCCAGGACGCGGTTCGGCAGCCGCCTGCGCGCTGCGGTCGATGATCCGCGCGCCGCGATCGGGCTCGGCATCAACGTGCCGCAGGTATTTGCCTTCACCTTCGCTTTCGGCTGCGGACTTGCCGGGCTCGGCGGCGCATTGAGCGCGGAGATCCTCGGGCTCGATCCCTATTTTCCGCTGAAATTCATGATCTACTTCCTGATCGTCGTGACGGTGGGCGGCTCTTCCAGCATCACCGGGCCGTTCCTGGCCTCGCTGCTGCTCGGCATCGCAGATGTCGCCGGCAAGTATTACGTGCCGAAGATGGGGCCGTTCGTGATCTACACGGTGATGATCGTGATCCTGATCTGGCGTCCCAACGGCCTGTTCGGCCGTACCGCTGCGCGGTGAGGCCGCCATGACCGCGCTGACAGACGTTTCCTCTCAGGCAGTCGCCGGCGCGCGCTGGCGGATCAGCGAGGTGGTCTTCTGGGTTCTGGCGCTGGGCTGCGCCTTCCTGTTCCCGTCGCGCTATCTGATCATGACCGACATCGTGCGGCTCGGGCTGTTCGCGCTGTCGCTCGACCTCATCCTCGGTTACGCCGGCATCGTGTCGCTCGGGCATGCGGCCTTCTTCGGCGTCGGCGCCTATTCGGCCGGATTGCTGGCGCTGCACGGCATCATCAACGAGCCCGTCATCGCGCTCGTCGCGGCCGGCCTCGTTGCGGCGGTGCTGGGTTTCCTGACCAGCTTCCTGGTCATCCGCGGCGTTGACCTGACCCGGCTGATGGTGACGCTCGGGATCGCGCTGCTGCTGGAAGCGCTCGCCGAGCGCTTCTCCGACATCACCGGCGGCACCGACGGGCTGCAGGGCATCGAGATGCAGCCGATCCTCGGGCTGTTCGCCTTCGACATGTTCGGCAAGACCGGGTTTTTCTATTCGCTGATCGTGCTGTTTATCCTGTTCCTGCTGGCCCGACGCATCGTGCATTCGCCGTTCGGCCTGTCGCTGCGCGCGATCAGGAACAATCCGCTGCGCGCGGCGGCGATCGGCGTGCCGGTCAACCGTCGCTTGATCGCGGTCTATACGCTCGCTGCGTTCTATGCCGGGATTGCCGGCGCGCTGTTCACCCAGACCACGGCGCTCGCTTCGCTCGACGTGTTCGCCTTCGAGCGCTCCGCCGATCTGATGCTGGTGCTAGTGATCGGCGGCACTGGCTATCTCTATGGCGGCCTGATCGGCGCCGTCGTGTTCAAGATGCTGCAGGAGTTCTTCCAGGGCATCACCCCGCAATACTGGTTGTTCTGGATCGGTCTCGTGCTGGTCGTGATCGTGATGGTCGGCCGCGCGCGCCTCCACCGCTGGGTGCTGTTCGTGCCGAACCTGATCATCCGCCAGTTCGCCGGCCGCAAGGCCGTCGTCGCGGTTCCCGAGACTGACGCGTCATGACGATCGCGCTCGAAACTCGCGGCCTGGAAAAATCGTTCGGCGGGCTCCGCGTCACCCGCGATCTGTCGCTGAAGGTGATGCGCGGCGCCCGCCACGCTCTGATCGGTCCGAACGGCGCCGGCAAGACCACCGTAATCAATCAGCTCACCGGAGTGCTGAGGCCGAACAGCGGACGCATCCTGCTCGAAGGTAGCGACATCACCGCTCTCTCCGTGCACAGGCGCGTGCTGCGTGGCCTGTCGCGCACCTTCCAGATCAACCAGCTCTATGCCGACCTCACCCCGCTCGAAACCATCGGGCTTGCCGTCTCCGAACGGATGGGCCGCGGCGGCGATTGGTGGCGGCGGATGGGCACGCGCGACGACGTCAATGCCGAGATCACCGAGATCCTGTCGCGCTTCCACCTGCTCGACGTGATGACCGAGCTCACCTCGACGTTGCCCTATGGCAAGCAGCGCCTGCTTGAGATCGCGGTGGCGATCGCCGCCAAGCCGCGGGTGCTGCTGCTCGACGAGCCGGCCGCCGGCGTGCCCGAGAGCGAGCGCCACGACATCCTGGCGGCGGTCGCGGCGCTGCCGCGCGACGTCACCGTGCTGCTGATCGAGCACGATATGGACCTGGTGTTCTCTTTCGCCGACCGCATCTCGGTGCTGGTCAATGGCGGGCTGCTCACCGAAGGTGCGCCCGACGAGGTCGCGCGCGATCCGCACGTGAGGGCGGTCTATCTCGGCGAGGCGGCCGATGCCTGATCTTCTTTCCGTCCAGAGCCTGCGTGCCGGATATGGCGAGGCGGTGGTGCTGCCGGGCATGTCGCTGACCCTCGCGCAAGGCCAGGTGTTGGCGCTGCTCGGCCGCAACGGCACTGGCAAGACCACGCTGATCAATTCGATCGTCGGCATCACCCGCCGCTTCGGCGGCAGCGTGTCGCTCGCAGGCCATGACATCACGGCGCTGCGGCCGGACCAGCGCGCCCGCGCCGGCATCGGCTGGGTGCCGCAGGAGCGCAACATCTTCCGCTCGCTGACGGTGGAAGAGAACATGACGGCGGTGGCGCAGCCTGGGCCGTGGACCGTCGAGCGGGTGTACGAGATGTTTCCGCGGCTGAAGGAGCGCCGCGGCAATTTCGGCAACCAGCTCTCCGGCGGCGAGCAGCAGATGCTCGCGATCGGTCGCGCGCTGACGCTGAACCCGAAGGTGCTGCTGCTCGACGAGCCGACCGAGGGCCTCGCGCCGATCATCGTTGAGGAATTGTTAAAGGCGATCGGAACCATCACGCGCTCGGGCGGCATCTGCTCGATCATCGTCGAGCAGAATGCGCAAAAGATTCTGGGGCTCGCCGACCGCGTTGTGATATTGGAACGCGGCACGATCGTGCACGACGCCGCGAGCAGCGCGCTGAAAGCCGATCCCTCCGTCCTTGAGCGCCACCTCGGCGTCTCCGGGGCCAAAGCACATTAGAAGCGTCCGGGAGTTGACCATGCAGCGAACCAAGCCTCCGTTCCGCGCCGACGAGGTCGGCAGCCTGTTGCGTCCGCCAAAGATCAAGGAGGCCCGCGCCAAGCGGGAAAAGGGCGAGATCTCGGCCGACGAGCTGCGCAAGGTCGAGGACATGGAGATCGAGAAGGTCGTGCATAAGCAGGCCTCGATCGGGTTGAAGCTCGCGACCGACGGTGAGTTCCGCCGCTCCTGGTGGCATTTCGATTTCCTCAGCCACCTGACGGGCTGCGAGCTGTTCCACCCGGAAACGGGCATCCAGTTCGCGGGCGTGCAGACCCGGCACGACGCCATCAGGGTGATCGGCAAGCTCGACTTCTCCGATCATCACCCGATGCTCGATCACTTCAGGTTCCTGAAGAAATACGCCGACCAGGCGCACGTCACGCCGAAGATGACGATCCCGTCGCCGGCGGTGCTGCACTTCCGCGGCGGCCGCAAGCTGATCTCGAAGGAGGTCTACCCCGATCTCGAAGAGTTCTTCCACGACCTCGGCAAGACCTACCGCAAGGCGGTGAAGGCGTTCTACGACGCCGGCTGTCGCTACCTGCAATTCGACGACACGGTGTGGGCGTACCTGTGCTCGCAGGAGGAATTGCAGAAGTCGCGTGATCGCGGCGACAATCCCGATGGCCTGCAGGAGATCTATGCCCGCGTCATCAACTACGCGATCGCCGATCGTCCATCGGACATGGTGATTACCACCCATGTCTGCCGCGGCAATTTCCGTTCGACCTGGATTTCGTCCGGCGGCTACGAGCCGGTCGCCGAGACCATGCTCGCCGGCACCAACTACGACGGCTATTTCCTCGAATATGATTCCGACCGTGCCGGCGGCTTCGAGCCGCTGCGCTTCCTGCCGAAGGGCAACAAGGTCGTGGTGGTCGGCGTCATCACCTCGAAGTTCGGCGAGCTCGAGAAGAAGGACGACATCAAGCGGCGGCTGGAGGAGGCGGCGAAGTTCGCTCCGCTCGAGCAACTCGCGGTGTCGCCGCAATGTGGCTTCGCCTCGACCGAGGAAGGCAACATCCTCTCCGAGGAAGAGCAGTGGGCCAAGCTGCGGCTCGCCGTCGAGGTCGCGAACGAGGTGTGGGGAAAGTAAACGCGCCTCCGTCGTCATTGCGAGGAGCGAAGCGACGAAGCAATCCATCCTTCCGCATATGAGGAGCGATGGACTGCTTCGCTTCGCTCGCAATGACGTGACGAGGACCTGCATCATTTCTCCGCCAGATAGACCTCGCCGAGCAGCGAGGAGTTCGACCACGGCACCTGCTTGCCCTTGGTCGCGGCGACGACCTCGGCGCGGACCCGCGTCAACATCTGCTGCACCTCGAGGCCGGGCGTGCCGATGTGGCGCGACAGCGCCGCCGAGAACGGGCTGTTGGCGCCTTCGCCGTCGAGTGCGACCTGGCCCGGCGCGGTCGCGAACGCGATCAGCGTGCCGGCGCCGAGCGTCGAGCCAGATCCAAGCGAGGCAGGTGCGGCAAGGCCGGATCCTCCCGCGATGCTGCGACTCGGGCCTGCAGACGCAACCTGCGGCGCCATCGGATTGTTGCGGCAGGCATCGAGGATCAGGATGTTGGTGCGGATCTGGTCGTCGAGCCCGGCCATGATCGTATCCATGTCGACCATCGCGTCGGCCATGCGGCCGCCTGCCCGGAACTCGATGTCGACCGGCACGAGATAGTTGCGGCCGTCGACCTGCACGCCATGACCGGCGTAGTAGACCACGGCGACCTGCGACCGCGCCGCCTCGCGCAGGAAGTCGTGGATCGTCTTCTGCATCGCGTCGCGATCGAGATCGAGGCCTTCGGAGACGGTGAAGCCGATCTCGCGCAGGCTCTTGGCGATCGCGCGCGCGTCATTGGGGGGATTGGGCAGCGCCTTCACATGGACGTAGGCGCCGTTGCCGATCACCAGCGCGACGCGCCGGCCGGTTGCTGCGGCCTGCGCCGCGGGCACGGCAGGTGCAGTGGCGGAGCTCGTCTCGGCGGCCGGCGCCGCGGCGGCCTTGCGTGGCGCGGCGGCCGCTTCCTGCAGCAATGACAGCCGCACCTTGGCGGTGGCCTGATTGGCCTTACTGCCCGCATCCGACGCCTGGCCTTCGAGGGCCGCGGCGTAATCCTGCTTGGCGTGCTCGGGATCGTCCTTTGCCTCATAGGTGAGGCCGCGCTGGGTGTAGGCCGAGATCAAGACACTGCCCGGCGGCGTCATGATGTTGGCGGGCTCTTTCGTTTTCGCAAGCCGGATTGCCTCCGTGGTGTCTGCGATGGCGCGGTCGGCGTCGCCCTTGGCGCGCCAGATCACCGCACGGTTGGTCAGGGGCTGCGGCAGCGACGGGTCGATCCTGATTGCCTCGTTGACATCTGCCAGCGCGCCGTCGAGGTCGCCCAGCGCCTGCCTGCAAATGCCGCGGTTCTGATAGGAGAAGGCCGATTTCGGCCCGGCCTTGATCGCGGCGTCATAGTCGGCGATCGCTCGAGCGCAATCGCCCTTGGCGCGCCAGGCGTTGCCGCGATTATGGAAGATGATGCCGCTCGGCGGCCCCATCCGCAGCGCGTCGTTGAAGTCGGCGATTGCGATGTCGTATTCGCCATTGTCGTAATAGGCCGAACCGCGCAAATTGTAGATCGCGACGTTGGGCTTGAGGCGGATCGCCTCGGTGGCGTCGGCGATCACCTGCGGATAGTTGCCCTTCTTATTCCAGCCGACTGCGCGCCAGAAATAGATGGTCGCAAGCCTCTCGCCGGAAAACACCTTCAGCGCGATGATCTTGCTGCAGGCGTCGATCATCTGCTCTGCGGGCGTAGTCTCGGTGGTGCAGAGCGGTCCGAGCTGCGAGCGGGCCTGGGCGAGGCAGGGCGCCGACCACAGCGCGGCGGCGAAGAGGGCGAGGATCAGGAGCAGGCGGCGCATCGGTCATCCAGCTTGGCGGGGGCATGACGGGCCATGGCGAGGCGGTTCACGCATGTTTGGTGACCGGCGCACAGATAGGGGTTCAAACGGTGGGCCAAACGTGCTAGAGGACAATTACGCTCTATTTCTGCCCACCATCGTCCCAACTGCCGGCCCACAGCCCTGGCTCCATGAAGAACGACGAAATCCTCGGCCAGATCACGGACTTCTGCCGTCGTTCCGACATGGCGGAGACGACGTTCGGCCGCCGGGCCGTCAACGACGGCAAGCTGGTGCACCGGTTGCGCGAGGGCAAGCGCATCACCATCGATACGCTCGACCGCATCAACGCCTTCATCGCCACCTCCACGCCGGGCGGCGTAGCGCCGCCGCGCGGCCTGGTCGTGCCGCCGGAGAAGCGCGATCCGCGGGGCAATTTCCGCTTCTTCGAGAACCGCCAGAGATACCTGCTGTTCGTCCACACCTGCAGCGAGAAGCGGGTGATCGCCGACCGGGTCGCGCTGGAATTGTCCGCGATCCATCCGCGGCCGCCGGCGCTGCGGGTGTTTGACGCAGGCATGGGCGACGGCACGGTGCTGGCACGGGTGCTGCGGGCGATGCACGGCCGCTTCCCCCACATGCCCTTCTACGTTGCCGGCAAGGAGCTGAGCCTCGAGGACGTCCGCCTTACCCTGGACAAGGTGCCTGATCGCCTGTTCGAGCATCCGGCGAGCGTGTTCGTCTTCACCAACATGTACTACGCGGAGGCGCCGTGGCTCACGCCGCGGTCGAACACCGCCGCCGCGAGCATGATCTGGCACGAGGTTCCCCTGCGCGGGGCGTCCTCGGGCGAGTTCGAGGCCCAGATCGCGGAACTCGGCCCGTTTCTCGAGCAGAACTGGCGGGCCATGGTCAGCCCCCGGACCGCCATGCCGATTTACGAGCGCCCCGTTGCCTTGGTGCTGTACCGGGACGATCACCGGTTCATGCTCGATTCGATCATCCCCCGGGCCGGCCGGACCGAGGCCAATTTCGACCTTGTGATCGCCTCCCAGCCCTACCGGGCGAAATCCTCTGTGAATTTCCGCGCCAAGCGGATCATCGCCCCGCTGGCCCGGGCGTTGCGCGGCGGCGGGCGGCTGATAGGAATCCACTCCCATGGAGGCGATCCCGGGCTTGAAATCATTCAAGCCGTTTGGCCCGGAGAAAATCCTTTCGCCGTCAGCCGTCATGAGATACTGCGCGCGGTGAAATACGAGTTGGGGGCGGCCGGCCGCGAGCTGAACTTCAGCGCTTACGCCGATAACCGTTCGATTTTCCGATATGATATGGAAGCGCTGCCCAATGAGGTGACCGGCTCGATCGGAACCTCGACGGCCTTTGCAGCGTGGAATGCGGCAGTGTATGTCGCGCAGATCGAAGATGACCGGTTGACCGAAACGACCGAAAACGGACGAGCTCTCGAGGCCACGCGCGAAGTTCTCCGCAAACACAACGGGCTGTGGTTTTACGACGAATCCTACGTCATCTCGCGACGACGAGACTGACATTCCGGGGACATATTCACCAACGAACGTCGGCGTCCGACGAAACAAGGGGTTTGCTTGATGCGCGCGTCTTATCTGTTCACCAGCGAGTCGGTCTCGGAAGGTCATCCGGACAAGGTCTGCGATCGCATTTCGGACGAGATCGTCGACCTGTTCTACCGCGAGGGGCCCAAGGCGGGCATCGACCCCTGGCAGATCCGCGCGGCTTGCGAGACGCTCGCGACGACCAACAAGGTGGTGATCGCCGGCGAAACCCGCGGCCCTAGCTCGGTCACCAACGACCACATCGAGAGCATCGTCCGCGGCGCGATCAAGGACATCGGCTACGAACAGGAAGGCTTCCACTGGAAGACCTGCGACGTCGAGATCCTGCTGCATCCGCAGTCGGCCGACATCGCCCAGGGCGTCGACGGCAAGCAGCCCTCCAACCAGGAAGAGGGTGCCGGCGACCAGGGCATCATGTTCGGCTACGCCACCAACGAGACGCCGGACCTGATGCCGGCGCCGATCTTCTACGCCCACAAGATCCTGCGGCTGATCTCCGAAGCGCGTCACTCCGGCCGCGAGAAGGTGCTGGGCCCCGATTCCAAGAGCCAGGTCACGGTGCAGTACGAGAACGGCAAGCCGGTCGGCGTCCGCGAGATCGTGGTGTCGCACCAGCATCTGGTCGAGGACCTGACGTCGAACCAGGTTCGCGACATCGTCGAGCCCTATGTCCGTGAGGCGCTGCCGAAGGACTGGATCAACGGCAAGACGATCTGGCACATCAACCCGACCGGCAAGTTCTTCATCGGCGGTCCGGACGGCGACTCCGGGCTGACCGGCCGCAAGATCATCGTCGACACCTATGGCGGCGCGGCCCCGCATGGCGGCGGCGCGTTCTCCGGCAAGGATCCGACCAAGGTCGACCGCTCGGCGGCCTATGCCGCGCGCTACGTCGCCAAGAACATCGTCGCGGCCGGTCTCGCCGATCGCTGCACGCTGCAGCTCGCCTACGCGATCGGCGTGGCGCGTCCGCTGTCGATCTACATCGACACCCACGGCACCGGTAAGGTGCCGGAGGACCAGCTCGAGAAGGCGGCGGCGCAGGTGATGGATCTGACGCCGCGCGGCATACGCACCCATCTCGATCTCAACCGCCCGATCTACGCCCGCACCTCGGCCTACGGCCATTTCGGCCGCACGCCGGACAATGAAGGCGGCTTCTCCTGGGAGAAGACCGATCTCGTCGAGCAGCTCAAGCGCGCGCTCTAAATCTCGCGTCATTCCGGGGCGCTCGCGCGAGCGAGCGAACCCGGAATTCCTATCCGTCAATTCGAGATTCCGGGTTCGCCGCTGCGCGGCGCCCCGGAACGACGAGCTCAACAACAGGAAGCTCTCATGAACGCCCCCACGAAGCCAGGCTTCACCGACTACATCGTCAAGGACATTTCGCTCGCCGATTTCGGCCGCAAGGAGATCTCGCTCGCCGAGACCGAAATGCCCGGCCTGATGGCGACCCGCGAGGAATTTGGCCCGAAGCAGCCGTTGAAGGGCGCGCGCATCGCGGGCTCCCTGCACATGACGATCCAGACCGCGGTCCTGATCGAGACGCTGGCCGCGCTCGGCGCCGATATCCGCTGGGTCTCCTGCAACATC
The DNA here is from genome assembly GCF_029910015.1 of Bradyrhizobium sp. ISRA436. Classification (NCBI taxonomy): domain Bacteria; kingdom Pseudomonadati; phylum Pseudomonadota; class Alphaproteobacteria; order Hyphomicrobiales; family Nitrobacteraceae; genus Bradyrhizobium; species Bradyrhizobium sp. ISRA436. The sequence goes on along the minus strand of NZ_CP094519.1, from coordinate 5,021,682 downwards.
TATTCCACGCAGGATCACGCGGCTGCCGCGATCGCGGCAGCCGGCATTCCGGTGTTCGCCGTGAAGGGCGAGACGCTGACCGAATACTGGGACTACACCGCCAAGCTGTTCGACTGGCACGGCGGCGGCACGCCCAACATGATCCTCGATGACGGCGGCGACGCTACCATGCTGGTGCATGCTGGCTATCGCGCCGAGCAGGGCGACACCGCCTTCCTCGACAAGCCGACCTCGGAGGAAGAGGAGATCTTCTACGCGCTGATCAAGCGCCTCCTGAAGGAGAAGCCGAAGGGCTGGTTCGCCGAGATCGCTAAGAACATCAAGGGCGTCTCGGAAGAGACCACCACCGGCGTGCACCGCCTGTACGAGATGGCCAACAAGGGCACGCTGCTGTTCCCGGCGATCAACGTCAACGACAGCGTCACCAAGTCGAAGTTCGACAACCTGTATGGCTGCCGCGAGTCGCTGGTCGACGGCATCCGCCGCGGCACCGACGTGATGCTGTCGGGCAAGGTCGCGATGGTCGCGGGCTTCGGCGACGTCGGCAAGGGCTCGGCCGCCTCGCTGCGCCAGGCCGGCTGCCGCGTCATGGTCTCCGAGGTCGATCCGATCTGCGCGCTGCAGGCGGCGATGGAGGGCTATGAAGTGGTGACGATGGAAGACGCCGCGCCCCGTGCCGACATCTTCGTCACCGCCACCGGCAACAAGGACATCATCACCATCGAGCACATGCGCGCGATGAAGGATCGTGCCATCGTCTGCAACATCGGTCACTTCGACAACGAGATCCAGATCGCCAGCTTGCGCAATCTGAAGTGGACCAACATCAAGCCGCAGGTCGACGAAATCGAATTCCCCGACAAGCACCGCATCATCCTGCTGTCGGAGGGACGCCTGGTGAACCTCGGCAACGCGATGGGCCATCCGTCCTTCGTGATGTCGGCCTCGTTCACCAACCAGACGCTGGCGCAGATCGAGCTGTTCGCCAACAACAAGGACGGCAGGTACGAGAAGAAGGTCTACGTGCTGCCGAAGACGCTGGACGAGAAGGTTGCCCGCCTGCACCTCGCCAAGATCGGCGTCAAGCTGACCGAGCTGCGCAAGGACCAGGCCGATTACATCGGCGTCAAGCCGGAAGGCCCGTACAAGTCGGATCACTATCGCTACTGATCCGCTCGCACCGCGATCGACAGATGAAAGCCCCGGCATTGCCCGGGGCTTTTTGCTGCGCCGGCCGTGGTGCCGTGTGCGGTGCGCGCCTCCGATTCAACTGTCAGACAGCCAAGCTCTCAGTCTTCACCCGCGAAAGCGGGTGATCCAGTATTCCAGAGATGCCGGCGCTTGAATCGAGACGCCGCGGGCGTACTGGATGCCCCGCATGCGCGGGGCATGACGACGATGTATGACGTACGTCCGCATTCTCGCGACAGGGTTTGTCCGAGTTCTGCATCTCATTTCGCCGCTCTGGAAGCAGAGGGCGCAGGGAAAGCCGGGTGCCGATCGCACCCATGGGTCCCGTGCAGTGAAAAAAGCACGGGAGGTAGGACCACAGGTGAAACCGGAAACACTCCGGCTTTCCCTGCGCGATGGTTTACGGCTTACTTCGTGCTCTCCCCGGCGAGACTTGGCTTTTTTGTCACCGTCTCCACAGAGATGCTTCAGCATCTTGCGAGGAGACACCTGCCACTGGGGCGTCGAGACCACACGACTTCACCGTCCGCGTCACGCATGCTCGTCAGTCATGCGATCAGCGTCCACCGCATCTCACCGCAACACTCGTGACGATCGCGACGCGCCCCTCAATCGGGTGAGATGGCGGATCTATAGCACTGAGTTGTAGTTCTGATAAACAGAAATATTTTTGCGGCGGAGGCTTGCGCCGTCGGGCAAATCAGTGGTAGCGGCGCTGCTCCATCCATCCGTCATTCAGCGTCACTCCGAGGCCCGCACCGTGCCGTGCCCGAGCTGCCTCGATATATCGCTCGCACAGTTGCGCAGCGCGGCTGCGATCGCGCTGTCCCAACTGACGTCGAAGGTGCCCTCCGGCCCCATCGCCGTGATGACCAGCGCGACGTGGCCGGCGTGATCGAACACCGGCGCGGCGAATGCGTTGACGCCCGGCAACGGGTCGCCGATCGCACGCGCGAGCCCGCGGCTGCGGACCTCGGCAAGCATCTCCGTCGTCTTCGCGCTTGCCGGCGCACGCTTGGGATTGTAGCCGACGCCGAGGCGATCGAGGCCGCTCTCGAGCGCGGTCTTGACCGCGTTCGGCGGCATGAAGGCGGCGAATGCCCGGCCGGTCGCAGTCTCAAGCAGCGCCACCACCGACCCGACGCGCATCGCGATATGCACGGGATGGCTCGGCTCCTCAAGCCGCACCACGGTCGGCCCGTGGGTGCCCCAGACAGACAGCGACACGGCATGATTGATGCTGTCGGCGAGGGTGGCGATCCGCGGTGTCGCGATGCGCACGGCCGAAAGCCGGCGCAGACTGATCAGGCCGAGCTCGAGCGCAAGTGCGCCGATCTCATAGCGGCCCGTGGTCTCGTCCTGCTCGATCAGGCCGATGCGGGAGAAGCTCACCAGATAGGGATGCGCCTTGGCTGGGGGCATGCCCGCTTCGCGCGCTAGGTCGCGCAGCATCATCGGTTCGCCGCTGCGGGCGAGCGCGCGGAGCAGCTCTCCACCGACCTCGATCGACTGTATGCCGCGGCTTTCTTTCGTCATGTGGCCCTGCAAGCTCTCCACAACGTCCTTATACGGCCAGAAATCCTCCGTCGACGGGCATAGTCACGCCGTTCACATACGACGCGAGTTCGGAGGCGAGAAACACCACCGGCCCGACCAGCTCCTCAGGCTCCCCGACACGGCCGAGCGGCGTGCGGCCCAAAAATCCTGCAAGCCGGGCGGGGTCGTTGCGGGTCGCTTCGGTCATGGCGGTCGCGATCACCCCGGGTGCGATGGCGTTGACGCGGATGCCGTCGGCCGCGAGCTCGCGCGCCAGCGCCTGCGTCAACAGCTTCACGCCGCCTTTGGACGGCGCATAGCCCAGCGTGTCGGCAACCCCGACAAAGGAGGCGATCGAACCGAGATTGATGATCGCGCCCCGGGTCTCGCGCAGCGCCGGCAGGAATGCGTGGGTCACGTTGAAGGTGCCGGTGAGATTGACGTCGAGCACTCGCCGCCAGTTGTCGTGCGCCTTGGGCGAATCGATCCCCTCGCGAATGATGATGCCCGCATTGTTGACCAGCACGGCGATCGGCCCGATCTCGCGACCGGCCCTCTGCGCCAGCGCGTGACAGGCCTCCGCGTCAGACACATCCAGGTGAAATGCCCAGGCGGCGCGGCCGCATTCCCTAATATCGGCCGCGGTTCGTTCGGCGCCGGCGAGATCGATGTCGGTCACCATCACGTCGGCGCCATGGGCCGCGAGCCCGCGCGCGATGGCGCGTCCGTTGCCGTGGGCCGCACCGGTGACGAGGGCGCGCTTGCCGGTGAGCAATTGGGCCGCCGCGCTCATGCTGCGCCTCTTTCCGAAGCGCCTGCCGCAAGGTGACGGCCGGCGATGTAGCCGAAGGTCAGCGCCGGGCCGAGGGTGATGCCGGCACCCGGATAGTTGCCGCCCATGATGCTCGCCATGTCGTTGCCCGCCGCGTAAAGCCCGGGGATGACACGTCCCTCGGCGTCGAGCGCGCGCGCATGTGCATCGGTGACGATGCCGGCATAGGTGCCGAGATCTCCGATCACCATCTTGATTGCATAGAACGGTCCGTGTTCGAGCGGCGCCACGCAGGGGTTTGGCCCGTGCAGGGCGTCGCCCTGGTAGCGGTTATAGGCGCGCGAGCCCTTGCCGAAGGCGGGATCGCGGCCTTCAATAGCGGTCTTGTTGAACTCCACGATGGTTGCCTCGAGCCCCTTCGCATCGATGCCGGTCTGCGCCGCCAGCTCCGATAGCGTCGCGCCACGCTTCAGATAACCGCTCTTGAGGTGATGGCCGAGCGGCATCGGACGCGGCGGCACGCAGCCGAGGCCGTATTTGCGCAAGGTCTGGTGATCGCAGACGAGGTACGCCGCGATCTCCTCGCCGGGCCTGGCCGCCTTCATCATCTCCTGCACGAAGTCGTGATAGGAGTTGCCCTCATTGGCGAAGCGCTTGCCGTCGCGCATCACCGCGATCACGCCGGGCTTGGCGCGATCGATGAAGTGCGGCATCACGCCCTTGCTGCCGTCCTTGCGCGTGGTGACCGAGACCGGCACCCAGGCTGCCGCGTTGGGCAGCGAATCCTCGACCCTGCTGCCGACGGACTCCGCAAGCCGCAGGCCGTCGCCGGTGTTGCCGGTCGGGCCTGGCGAGTAATGCTCCTTGCCGGTCGGTGCGTGCGGGAACATCTTCTGCCGTCGGGCGACGTCATGCGGGAAGCCGCCGCAGGCGAGCACCACGCCGCGCTTGGCCGTGATGCGGATCGTGCGGCCCTCGCGTTCGACCACCGCGCCGCGCACCGCTCCATCATCGACGATCAATTGGCGCACCGGCGAATTAAGCCAGAGCGGGACGTTCAGGTCGAAGGCGGATTTGGCCAGCCGGCCGGCCAGCGCATTGCCGTTGGTCAGGGTCATGCCGCGGCCATGGCGCACCACGTCGCCGGCATGCTTCGAGAGGCGCTTGACGACATAGGCCGCCGAGGTCAGCGAGCGGGTCGCGCGCATGAAGTGGATGATCTCCTTGCCGGAGCCGAGCATCATGCCGAACACGGTGAGCTCGGGCAGGGGGCTGCCGAGATCCTTGATGCGTTCGCCGAGCTCACGCCCGTCGAACGGGCGGGCGACCATGGAGCGGCCACCCTGCGCGCCGCCCGGCGCTTCGGCATGATAGTCCGGGAAGGTCAGCGGCATGTCGAACCGCACCGCTGTCTTGGTGGTGAAGAAATCGACCGCCTTCGGCCCTTCGGTCAGGAACGCATCGACGCGCGCGGCATCGAAGCTGTTGCCGGCTTCGTGCCTGAGATAGGTCCTGGCCTGGTCGGGGCTCTCCTCGATGCCCCAGGCTTTCGCCAGGGACGTGCCGGGGATCCAGAGCCAGCCGCCGGAACGCGCAGTGGTGCCGCCGAACCGCGGCTCCTTCTCGACGACGAGGACCTTCAGCCCGTAGTGGGCCGCGGTGACTGCGGCCGACAGGCCGCTGCAACCGGAGCCGACCACAAGCGCGTCGCATTCGTAGGTCTCTTGCGCGTTGTCTGCCATGCGACCGATCCTATTTCTTCAACAGCGGGCACTTCGACTCGGACACCGGACGGAACGCATCCTCGCCCTTCACGGTCTTGACGATATCGAGATAGTCCCACGGCTCCTTGGATTCCGAGGGCGACTTCACCTTGGCGAGATACATGTCGCGGATTACGCGGCCGTCCTCGCGCAGCTTGCCGCCGTGGACGAACGTATCCTCGATCGGCAGCTCGCGCATCTTGGCCATCACCTTCTGCGGATCGTCGGTGCCGGCGGCCTTGATCGCCTTCAGATAATGCAGCACCGAGCCATAGACGCCGGTCTGGATCATGGTCGGCATCACTTTGGTGCGTTCGTAGAATTTCCTCGACCAGGCCCGTGTCTTGTCGTCCATGTTCCAGTAGGACGCCGTGGTCATGTAGGTGCCTTGGGCCGCCTTCAATCCGATCGCGTGGATGTCGGTGTCGAACATCAAGAGACCGACCAGCTTCTGGCCGCCCTGCACGAGACCGAATTCGCCGGCCTGCTTGATCGCATTGTCGGTGTCCTGGCCGGCATTGGCGAAGGCAACCACGTCGGCCTTCGAGCTTTGCGCCTGCAGCGCGAAAGAGGAGAAGTCGGCGGTGTTGGTCGGATGCCGAACGCTGCCGAGCACCTTGCCGCCCATCTCATTGATGAAGCGCGTGGCGTCCTTCTCGAGCTGCTGGCCGAAGGCGTAGTCCGCCGTGATGAAGTACCAGGACTTGCCGCCTTGCTGGATCACCGCCGAAGCCGTCACCTTCGACAGCGCGTAGGTGTCGTAGGTGAAGTGTACGGTGTTGGGGCTGCACAGCTCATCCGTCAGCGAGCTTGCGCCGGGCCCGGATAGCAGCGCGATCTTGTTGCGCTCGCGGACCATGTTGTGGACGGCGATCGCGATGCCGGAGTTGGGGATGTCGACCACCGCATCGACCTTGCCGTTGTCGAACCAGCCGCGCACGATCTGCACGCCGACGTCGGTCTTCATCTGGTGGTCGGCCGAGATGATCTCGATCGGCTTGCCGAGCACCGTCGGCCCGAACTCCTCCACCGCCATCTTGGCCGCCTCGACCGAACCCGGGCCCGAATTATCGCGGCCCCAGCTCGACAGGTCGGTCAGCACCCCAATGCGCACGACGTCGTCGGAGACCTGGGCGTGAGCGGCCGATGTCATGGCCGCAAGAATGGCGACTGCCAAAATGTGTCTCATCATTCCTCCCTTCCTGAACCTTCGCCGTTCTGCGGCGTGTTGTGCTCGATTAGTAATTATCTAATTCATTTGTCAATGGAAAAACCTGCCGCACGACGTCCACTTCGTTGGCTGTGCAATTTGAAGACGAAAGTCCGCAGGTGTGGCCGGCCTGACGCTTCACAATTGGTGAGCGAACGCTTACAAGAGCGGGCAGGGACGGCGCCTCGGCCACGCTTCCGGTTCGGTGCCGGATCCTGACGTTGAGCCAACTCGCTATGAAACAAGGGGAATTTCGCGGACGCGATGTGCTCTGATCCTCCGTCTGTCCTGGGCCACCGGCCAGCCGGATCGGCTGTTGCGGGACAGGGCGAGGGGAATGGACGGCGTCGGGGGGCCGCGATCATAGACGGATCATGTTGAGACAGCTCTTTGCGCCGCAGCTCGTTATTCTCTACGTGCTGGCGGCTTCCACGCTCTATGTGCACTTCCGCGGCAAGCAACGGCTGCGGTTCGCGCGCCAGCTCGGCGATCACTCGACCTATCTCGCGCCTTACAACGTGCTGATGTATGCGGGCTCGGCAGTGCCGAACACGCCGGTGATTCCGGTGGAGCAGTTTCCCGAGCTGAAGAAGCTCTCTGACAATTGGGAAACGATTCGCGACGAGGCGACGCGCCTGTTCGACGAAGGCTTCATCCGCGCCGCGGCGAAGAACAACGACTGGGGCTTCTATTCCTTCTTCAAGAGCGGCTGGAAGCGCTTCTACCTGAAATGGTACGATGACTTTCTGCCGTCGGCGCGCACGCTGTGCCCGAAGACGGTCGAGCTGTTGAACTCGATCCCGAACGTGCACGGCGCGATGTTCGCGATGCTGCCGCCGGGCGGCAAGCTGGGCGCGCATCGCGATCCCTTCGCCGGATCGCTGCGCTATCACCTCGGCCTGGTGACGCCGAACTCGAACCAGTGCCGCATTCTCGTCGACGGCGTCGAATGCGTCTGGCGCGACGGCGAGGCCTTCATGTTCGACGAGACCTTCATCCACAGCGCCGAGAACAAGACCGACGTCAACCGCATCATCCTGTTCTGCGACGTCGAGCGCCCGATGAAGTACGGCTTCATGACTAGGATGAACCGCTGGGTCAGCCACAACATCGTCAAGGCGTCGGCTACGCAGAACGTCGACGGCGAGCATGTCGGCGCGCTGAACAAGGTGTTCGGCAAGCTCTACGAGGTCCACCTCGCGAGCCGCAAGGTCAAGGAGTGGAATCGCAACGTGTACTACACGCTGAAGTACTCGGTGACCGCGCTGATCCTCGGCCTGATCGTGGTGTCGGCGCTGCGGTGATCGCAGCGGCCGTGTGACGCCGAAAACAGAGCTCCGGAGCCGGCCTCCGGGGCTCATTGTTTTCGGGGAAAGGATTCAGTTGCTTGCCTCCTATGGTTGGCAATAAGAGAATAGCAACTGCAAGTCTTTGGGGGTGAGGGGCTCGCGTGAAAAGGTCATTTTGGATTGTTGCCTTGTGCCTGTCATCGGCCGGCGCATGGGCGGGCGTGATCGTAACTCCGCGCGTGTCGGTGTTCGAGAAGGCCTTGAACGTCATCCTGGCGACGGCGGTGCCACAGATGTCGGAAGCGCTCCGGGAGCGGACAGTCAAGAATTATGAAGACGCGCCAGCCAACAAGGCGCAGGCCATCGAACTCACATCTGCCGGTCCATGGCGTTCGACCAATCATGAAGATCAGTCCGTGGCGGGCGACCGCGCATTGGAAGGTTGCCAATTGCGCTACGGCAAACCGTGCGCACTGATCGCGGTGAACGAGGAGATCGTGGCAGAGGGCCAATTGATCTCAAAAGATATGCCTCGACTGCATTACTCCGGCGAGTTCGCCCCGGCTCAAATTCCAGCTATTACCTTGGCGACAAGGCTCAAGCCCGAGGTCCAGAGTTACTTTGGGGCAGCGGAGCCGAAGGCCATGGCCATACACCCGTGGGGTCGGTTATTCGTATCAAAGGATAGGAAAAACCTCAGAGACAATGCCGACGTGGCTCTCGCCAATTGCAACAATGATCCGGTGCGAAAAGGAAGAGATGGAAATTGCTTCCTTTATGCACTCAACAACGACGTTGTCATTTCCAGGCGATTGCAAATCTTTCCTACGGCTCGCTAGAGCATGATCCGGAAAAGTGTGAAGCGGTTTTCCCTCGCGACAAACGCGGAACGCGTTTGCGCGGAGAGCATGCTCAAACAAGGAGCTAAAGTGCGATGACGATTCAACCTAATCTCATTGCGCTTTAGCGCATAGCTGAGATGACGGCGGACCACGCCTTGCGGCTAATCCGCCTTGCGCACTGAGCTCTGTTCGTTCAGACCCACGATTCCCGATTGGCTTCGACGCCGAGCGAACCGACCTTGGTGTCGGACACGGCAGCCATGTCGGCCGCCGTGATCGGCTGATCGACGATGAACAGATAGCATCCCGCCGAGACCACGCCGATCAAGGCGCCGACGAGCGCCGAACGACCCGGTCTTCTGCACGATCACGCCGGTCACGGTCGGCGCCAGCGGTCGCTGATCGCTCTCGCGCAATCACGATGATGTGTGAGGCAGGTGCACCGTGCCGATCATCGGCGCGTCGGCCGCGGATCACGCACGCGGCGTGATCGGTCTCAGCGAATGAGGCGATTTCTGTCGGCGAGCGCGCCGTTGCGGGCGAGCGGAGGCGCCACCCGAACGACAACGTCGGCGGGCCCGCCCTCGCGTTCGAGCGTGAGTCTGACGTCCTGGCCGATCCGGGCGAGGCCCACGAGATTGCGGAGCTGCGTCGCGGTGCGGATCGGGTGGCCGTCGGCCATGGTGACGACGTCGCCTTTGCGCACGCCTGCCCTCTCCGCAGGCGAATCCGCTGCGACCTCGGCGATGACAGCGCCTTCGCTGCGGCCCCTGTTGCTGGACGAGTGCAGGTCCTGCAGCGCGACACCGATGCGGCCGCGCTCGACGCGCCCGGTGGCGATGATCTGCTCCATCACCCGCCGCGCCATATTGACGGGGATCGCAAAGCCGATCCCGACATTGCCGCCGGCGGGCGAGATGATCGCCGAGTTGATGCCGACGAGCTCGCCGCGCAGGCTGACCAGTGCGCCGCCGGAATTGCCCGGATTGATCGCGGCATCGGTCTGGATGAAATCCTCGTAACCTTGCTTGGCGAGGCCGGTGCGGCCGAGCGCGCTGACGAGGCCCGAGGTGACGGTCTGGCCGAGGCCGAAGGGATTGCCGATCGCGAGCACGAAGTCGCCGACCTCGAGCGCGTCGCTGTCGCCGAGCGGAAGCGCCTTGAGGTCGCCAGGATTTTCAATCTGCAGCACGGCGACGTCGGTCGGCGGATCGCGGCCGATCACCTTCGCGGCGAACTGCCGGCTGTCCTTGGTCGTGATCTGAACGACCGATGCGCCTTCGACGACATGGTTGTTGGTCAGGACATAGCCGCGCTGGGCATCGACGATCACGCCGGAGCCGGCGGCGTTGACCTCGTGCTCGATCTGCTTCGGAACATCGAAGAACTCGCGGAAGACGGGATCGCGGTAGAGCGGGTTGTCCTCGCGCACCCGGCCATGCACGGAGATGTTGACGACCGCCGGCGTGATCCGGCGGACAAGCGGCGCCAGTGTCGGGACCGAGCCGCCCGTTCTCATATCGGGCACCTGGGCCGCGGCCGGATGCGTCGCCGCCAGCGCCAGCGCCACGAGACCAAGCGAGAACCAATGTGTACGAACCATCTTCGCCATCCACCGTTTCGCCTAGGTTCGAATTTGGAAAACTTTGTGGCCACACGCGGCGCCGTCACGCAAAAGTGGCGACGCACGGCCGGTGCGTGGCCGACGCGCCGGATCCGGACGCCAGCGCGGGCTTCATTACGCTGTCATCAACCGCTGCGAGGCAGCCGATCCGGTCTCACGGCGGAGTAAGAACTTGGCGAGCGGGGTGCCTTCGCGCTCCGATCGCTGGCGTCGAACTGCTACGGTTCAGCCCGGCATTCCGCACCGAGGGACCTTGTCATGTCGGAGTCGTCTGGAGATTTCGCCACCACCGCGCTGAGCGGATGCGAGTTGCTGGTCGATCCGCAGCTCAACAGGGGCACGGCGTTCTCCGAGGCCGAGCGCGAGGCGTCGGCAGCCCGTTCCCGCCGACCACGCGCGACAGCGTCCGGTTCAAGGTCGACCGGGCGCACAAGCAAGGTCTCACCGATGTTGCGATCGACCAGATCGAGCAGCGCGTCCGTGCCAAGGTCTGGACACCCCGTTACACGCGTGATCGGCCGCTCTACGGCCCCGCGACACGACGCGAGCGGGGCACCGTAGAACGGCTCCATCTCCAGGCAATCACTCCCTCATTGCATGGGTATCGTACCAGCCGGGCGGCGGGAACTGCGTCGCCGGATTCAAGTATTTTTTTGAACCCTTGAGGCGAAACATCTTCTCTTGAAGCTTGCCGACCATATTGAACATGCTTTTCGCGCCGCCGCCGAACAGTCCAAGGTCTCCATTGATCGCATATCCGCGAAATATGCCTTTGTAGAGCTCGATGGCTTCAAGCGCACTGACCCATGCTCCAGGCAACTCATTTCCGAAAAGGCCGCTGCTTCCGGTCCTGAACTGCCAATCGACAAACTTTCCTTCCTTCGGAATGGCTGGACATTTCTGCATGGAGACGAGTGACTGGTCTATTATTCTGTACTTCCGGTATCCCAGCTTTTCGAAGGTCTCGAACTCTTTGATGAGCCTTTTCCAGCTTGTCTTGTCAGACTCGATGGATACGAACTTGGGCAGCTCGGAAAGGCCCTCCAGAGACGCCAGGGCATCGAGGTCGTTGCCTTCGATATCGATCTTGCAGTATCGCGGGACGCCGTGCTGCTTCAAAATGTCCGCGAGTTTAGCGGCTTGTATCTTCAACGTTCGGCCCGCGCCTGCGCCAAAACCTTTGTTTCTCTCGGACCAATCCGGATTGGTTGTTCCCCATTCCGAAACTCGATCGTCGACATAAAAGTTGACGTTGCCAGGCGAGTTGGAAACGGCAACATTGACCACTGAGAGCGCGCCCGACGTGACGTATTCCGAAAAGCGCTTGCTGATGGATTCGCAGAATTCCGGCATCGCCTCTATGGCGACGACGCGAAATCCCTTTCTCAAGTAGAATTCAGTATCCTCGCCCTTGTGGGCGCCCACGTCGTAAATCAGGGTCTCGTCCATGGCTGGTCCTTTGCGTGCCCCAAGGGCCAAGAGGGTAATTGGGAAAGTGACAATTGAGGGGCTGTCGCGCTTTCCAGGCGGCTTGCATAAGAGCTGTGAAGCGTAATCCGCCATTCGGTGCGCGGGGCGATGGCCGATACGCCTTCGGCTCGTCTCGTCCGGCCTGCAGCCGACTAAAGTTCTAGCCTCCGGTTCCACCTCGGCTGGAACCCTTGGGCCGCAGTGTCCGTTTGTGATCGGGCGACACAATCACCCAAATTCCACGCGGGGGCTTGTCTGAGGGAGACAATCCCATGGCAACATTTGGCCTCGACGCCACCCGGCTTAGTCCGTCCGAGCATCAGCTCCAGCTTCGTCGCGCCGTCATCGCCTCCACGGTCGGAACCGCGATCGAATGGTATGACTTCTTCCTCTACAGCACCGTCACCGGCCTGGTGTTCGCGAAGCTGTTCTTTCCGCATTCCGATCCCTGGGTCGGTACGCTGGAGGCCTTTGCGATCTATGCGGTCGGCTTTGTCGCGCGCCCGATCGGTGCTGCGATTTTCGGGCACTATGGCGACCGCATCGGCCGCAAATCGACGCTGATCGCGACGCTGCTGCTGATGGGACTGGCGACCGCCGCGGTCGCGGTGGTGCCGACCTATTCGAGCATCGGCATCTGGGGCGCGGTGATCCTGACCGCGCTGCGCTTCATCCAGGGCGTCGGCGTCGGCGGCGAATGGGGCGGCTCGGTGTTGATGTCGATGGAGTGGGCGCGCAACGACCGCTCGCGCGGGCTGATCGCCTCGTGGCCGCAGTTCGGCGTGCCATGCGGCCTGTTCCTCGCCAATCTCGCCGTGCTGGCGTTCAGTCAGATGTCAGGCGATCAGTTCCTGGCCTGGGGCTGGCGCATTCCGTTCGCCCTCAGCCTCATCCTGGTCGCCGTCGGCCTCTACATCCGGCTCGGCATTCTGGAAACGCCAGTGTTCTCGAAGCTGCTCGCCGAGCGTCAGCTCGACCGAACGCCGATGCTGACGGTGATCAAGGAATATCCGCGGGAGATTCTGCAGTCCGCGTTCGCGCGCATGTCCGAGCAGGCGCCGTTCTACGTCTTCACAGCCTTCGTGTTCTCCTACGGCATCGGTACGCTTCACCTCACGCGCGACCTGCTGCTGACCGCGGTGCTCGCGGCTTCGGTGGTGTCGTTCGTCGCGATCCCGGTGTCCGGGTACGTGTCCGACCAGATCGGCCGCAAGAACATGTACATGATCGGGGCCGTCGTGACCGGCGTCTTCGGCTTCATCTACTTCGCGATGCTCAATACCGGATCGGAGCCGATCATCTTCCTCGCGATCGTGCTGTCGCTGATCCCGCACGACATGCAGTACGGCCCGCAGGCCGCTCTGATCGCCGAGAGCTTCACCGGACGCCTGCGCTACAGCGGCGCGTCGCTCGGCTATCAGCTCGCATCTGTCATCGCCGGCGGCCCCGCGCCGCTGATCGCAGCGTGGCTGTTTGGCACCCTCAAGTCCGCGACCGCGATCGCAATCTATATCGCGATTTGCGCGGTCATCACGCTGATCGCGACCGCGCTGATGACCGACTACACGGGCAAGGATATCAACGCGGTCGGCGCGCATGAGCGGCGGGCTTGAAGCAGCGAGAGTTTGAAGCAGCAAGGGAGGCATCGACATGATCAAATGGCGAAGTGAATCGGCGCTTGATCTCTACAATCTGGTGGCATCCATCTTCCTGCTCGCCGCACCGTGGCTGTTCGCGCACGCCAACCAGACGGCGGCGATCGATCTCAGGACCAGCGGTGCCGTGATCGCCGTGCTGTCGCTGGCGGCGATTGTTGCGTTTTCTGTCTGGGAAGAGTGGGTCAACGTGTTCGTGGGCTTGTGGCTGATCGTCTCGCCATGGCTGCTCGGCTTCACCCATAGCCGAGCGATGCATTTCAGCATCGCCGCCGGTGCGGTGGTGGCGTTCATGGCGCTGCTCGAGCTGTGGCTGGAATATGAGAAGACGCATCTCGGCCCGTCTGCGGCACGGGCCCCCGAAAAGCATTAGAGAAGACCGGCCGCCCAAATCCTGCAAACCGTTGCTCGCCTTGATCAGGCGCTCGCGCGCCGGTGATCGGGCGTGATGAAATAACTTCGACCACAAATCGTTCTTGGTCACAGGAGCGGGGCTTGCCCCGGCTTCCACCACCCTGTGGAGAAACCTATGACCAAATTGACCTTCGTGGCGGTTGCTCTGGTTGCGGCAGCTGCATATTCGGCTCAGGCTTCCGCCGCCGGCGGCAATGCCGCGTCACGGCGCGCCCATGCGTCGACAACGGCCAGCAGCAAGACCGTCGATTGCATGCGCGCGCCGAACGTTGGATCGTTCGCGACCGCTCCGTTTACGGAGCCGCCCTGCATGCCCGGCACGATGCGCTGAGCACACGCCCAGCAAAAAGCCCCGGACGGGACGTCCGGGGCTTGGCGTGATTTTTTGAGGTTGGCTTATTCCGGCTTGCCGATCGCGACCCTCAGCGTGCCGACGCCGTCGACGCCGCATTCAAGCTTGTCGCCGGGTTGGAGCTGGGAGACGCCGGCCGGGGTGCCGGTCATGATGATGTCGCCGGCGGCGAGCTTCACCTGCTGGGAGAGCTGCCAGATGATTTCCGGCACGCTCCAGATCAGCTCGGTGAGATCGCCCTTCTGGGCTTCCTTGCCGTTGACGGTAAGCCAGATCTTGCCCTTCGAGGGATGGCCGATCTTCGACGCCGGCTCGATCGCGGAGCAGGGCGCGGAATAGTCGAACGATTTGCCGACTTCCCACGGGCGCTCCTTCTTACGCGAAGCAATCTGCAGGTCGCGGCGGGTCAGGTCGATGCCGACCGCATAGCCATAGACATGCTCGAGCGCCTTGTCGGCGGGGATGTTCAGCCCGCCGCTCTTCATCGCGACCACCAGCTCGACCTCGTGATGCAGGTCCTTGGTCAGCGGCGGATAGGGAATGGTGGCGCCGTCGGGCACCAGCATGTCGGCATGCTTGGCGAAGAAGAACGGCGGCGCGCGCTCGTCGTTGCCCATCTCGCGGATATGCTCGAGATAGTTGCGCCCGACGCACCAGATGCGGCGCACCGGGTAGGCGCTCGCCTCGCCGACAACGGGAAGCGAGGGCTGCGGCGGAAGCGGGATGACGTAGGAGGCGGCGTTCATGAGGCGGTCTCGCTGCTCTTGAGGTGAACTTGATCTAGCCGGTGGCGCTGATCGGCGCCAACGCCAGCGGGGACGGGTCGTGGTGATGCTGCAGGCGGAAGAACGAGGCGTAGCGGCCGCCGCGGCGCAGCAGCTCCTCGTGCCGTCCGCGCTCGACGATCTCACCGCCCTCGACCACCAGAATCGCGTCGGCATGCATGATGGTGTGCAGGCGGTGCGCGATCACGATCGTGGTGCGGTTCTGGCAGAGATGCTCGATCGCCTCCTGCACCTGCTTCTCGGATTCGGAATCGAGCGCGGCGGTGGCCTCGTCGAGCAGGATGATCGGCGCGTTCTTGATCAGCGCGCGGGCGACCGCGATGCGCTGGCGCTGGCCGCCGGAGAGCTGGGTGCCGTGCTCGCCGACCGGCGTGTCGTAGCCGAGCGGGAAGCTCATGATGAAATCGTGTGCGCAGGCGGCCTTCGCCGCCTCGATGATCTCGGCCTCGGTGGCGCCCTCCTTGCCGAAGGCGATGTTGGCGCGGATGGTGTCGCGGAACAGATAGACGTCCTGGCCGACATAGGCCGTCTGCTGGCGCAGCGACTTGCGCGACACCGACGAGATCGACTGCCCGTCGATCAGGATCTCGCCCTCGCGCGTCTCGTAGAAACGGAGCAGCAAGGCGAGCACCGTCGACTTGCCGCCTCCGGAGGGGCCGACCAGCGCGGTGACCTTGCCCGGCTCGGCGACGAAGCTCATGCGGCTCAGCACCGGCTCGCCGTCGCGATAGGCGAAGCTGACGTCGCGCAATTCGATCATCGCGTCGGAGAGCTTCAGCGCCGGCTTGTCGTCGTCGGCCTGCTCGCTCGCCGGGCTGTCGACCACCTCGAGCAGCATCCGCGCACCGACCAGCTGGCTGTTGAGGTCGATGTTGAGCCGCGCCAGCCGCTTGGCCGGCTCGGTCGCCATCAGGAAGGCGGTCAGGAAGGAGAAGAACTGGCCCGGGGTGGCGCCGAGTGCCACCACGCTGTAGCCGCCATAGAGCAGGCAGCCGGCGACCGCAAAGCCGCCGAGCATCTCCATCAGCGGATTGGAACGGTTGGCGACGCGCGCCATCTTGTTGGCGTTGCGCTCGACGATCGCGATGTTCTCGTCGATTCGCTGCTGCATGGTGTCTTCGAGCGTGAACGCCTTCACGGTGCGGATGCCCTGCAGCGATTCCTGCATCGTCTCCAGGATGTCGGCGGTGCCCGTGAACTGGTTGTAGGCGAGGCCCTTGATCCGCTTCACCAGCTTGCGCAGCACCAGCATCGCCGGCGGCACCGCGACGAGCCCGATGAACGACATCAGGGGATCCTGCCACACCATCACACCGATCATGGCGACCAGCATCAGGAAGTCGCGGCCGATCGCATTGACCAGCATGTTGAGCACGTCGGTGATCGACTTGGCGCCGGCCGTCAGCCGCGCCAGGAATTCCGACGAATGCCGTTGGGAGAAGAAGCCGATGCTCTCGCTCATCAGCTTGGCGAACAACCGTCTTTGATTGCTGGCAAGGATGGCGTTGGAGATCTTGTTGAGGATCACCATGTGGCCGTAGGTCGCCACGCCTTTGATGAACAGCAACACGACCGTAATTCCGGCAAACATGGCGATGCCGGGGATGTTCTTATCGATATAGGCCTGATTGATCACCTGGCCGAGCACGTATGTGGCGCCCGCGGTCGAGCCGGCCGCAACGGCCATCAGCGCGAACGCCACCAAATAGCGCCGCCAGTAAGTGACCCCCTGTTCCATGACCAGACGGCGAATCAGGATCGCCGCGCCATAGGGATCGTCGGTGATTTTCTTTGGAAACTGGGCCATCCGCGTTCCATTGACGACAGGGCTTGCCGGCCGTCAGGGTTGCGGAAACCTCCTTGCCCGCTTGTCGGCGCTTTTTCAAGCCCAATAACGGCTTGATTTTCAGGCTGATTCTGCCTGCAGCGGGAGCCCGCCGCGCTCCCGGAACAGCTTCTCTTCCCAGTTCAACGCGTGGTTCGCGATGGTCTCGAGATTGTCGTAGCGCGGCGTCCAGTCGAGCAGCGCGCGGATGCGGCCGGTATCGGCCACCATTGTCATGATATCGCCGGGCCGCCGTGCCGCATAGGCGACGGCGAAATTGCGCATCGAGACACGGCGCACGGCCTCGATCGTCTCGAGCACGGAATAGCCGCGGCCATAGCCGCAGTTCAGCGTCACCGATTGGCCGCCGGCGCGCAGGTAGGACAGCGCCGAACGATGCGCCTCGACGAGGTCGCTGACATGGATGAAGTCGCGAATGCAACTGCCGTCATGCGTCGGATAGTCGGTGCCGAACACGTCGATCTTGGCGCGCTGCCCGGTCGCGGCCTCGACCGCGATCTTGAGCAGATGGGTAGCGCCGACGGTGGCAAGGCCGGCCCGTCCTTTCGGGTCGGCGCCGGCGACGTTGAAATAGCGCAGCACGACGTAGCCCATGCCATGGGCGGTGGCGACGTCGTGCAGCATGATCTCGGTCATCAGCTTCGACGAGCCGTAGGGCGACAGCGGCCGCGTCGGCGCAATCTCGGGCACCGGCACGTGGTCCGGATTGCCGTAGACGGCGGCGGTCGAGGAGAAGATGAAGCGGTTGACGCCGCCCTTGACCGCGGCATTGAGCAGGCTGCGGGTCGTCATGGTGTTGTTGCGGTAATAGCCGAGCGGATCGCGCATCGAGTCCGGCACCACGACAGAGCCGGCGAAATGGATAATGCTCTCGATCTTGTGCTGGGCGATCACGCCCTCGACGAGGTTCTCGTCGCCGGCGTCGCCGATGAACAGCGGCACGCCCTCGGGCAGGAATGAGGAGAAACCTGTGGAGAGATTGTCGATCACGACGACGCTTTCGCCGGCATCGACCAGCGCGTGAACCATATGACTTCCGATGTAGCCGGCGCCGCCGGTCACAAGCACGGTCATGGATCCTGCTCTCCCGTTCTATTTGCCGGGGATGCTAGCGGCGTCGCGGTGAAGAGGGGGTTTCGTCGCGGCTGAACTGGCCACTATGCTTAATGTTGCGTATAGGAACTGGCGCGAAACGGAGACTTGCGTGCCGATCGAGAACATATCTGCCGGCGAGCTCGAACTTATCGTGCCGAACCTGCACAGACGCTATTCAGGCGTCACCGCGACCAACCGCATGGTCGCGCCGAAACTCGCGCGGATGTTTCGCGCGGCATGGTTCGGCACGCATCGGCCCGACGGCATTGCGGCGATGGGATTTCTCGATCTGATGCGGCTGTGGCGCCGCCGGACGCCTCTCATCTGGCACGCGCGGCGCAACGACGAGATGATCGCGGGGCTCCTGCTGCGCGGGCTCGGCTGGCCGCTGAAGCTCATCTTCACCTCTGCGGCGCAGCGTCATCACACCTGGCTGACGCGCTGGCTGATCCGTAAGATGGACGCGATCATCGCGACCAGCCCGCTGTCGGCATCCTATCTCAAGCGTGAAGCGACGGTGGTGATGCACGGAGTCGACACCGATCGCTACGCGCCGCCGGCCGATCGTGCGGCGGCCTTTGCCGAGAGCGGATTGCCGGGCCGCTATGCGATCGGATGCTTCGGCCGCGTGCGCGCGCAAAAGGGCACCGACGTCTTCGTCGACGCGATGTGCAGGCTATTGCCGCGCTATCCCGATTTCACCGCTGTGATCGTCGGCGCCGTGGTGCCGGAACAGCAGACGTTCGCGAACGACCTGAAGCGACGCATCGAGGTCGCGGGTCTGCAATCGCGCGTGATCATCACCGGCGAGCTTCCGATCGAAGACGTCGTGCGCTGGTACCAGCGGCTGACGATCTACGCCTTCACCTCGCGCAACGAGGGCTTTGGCCTGACCTTGATCGAGGCGATGTCGGTCGGCGCGGCGCTGGTGGCGGCGCGGGCAGGGGCCGCGGAGTTCGTGGTCGAGGACGGCATCACCGGTGTGCTGACGCCGCCTGGCGACGTCGATGCGTTGGTGGCGGCGCTGGAGCCGCTGATGCACGATCCGGCAGCGGCGACGGCGATGGGTGCGCGGGCGCAGGCGCGGGCTGTGGATAAGTTCAGCCTGGACGCGGAAGCGAACGCGATCGCCGCGCTTTACCGGACGCTGATCTGAGCCAGCACGCGTTGGGCAGTCTCGACGACGTCGACCGCGGGGAGGTCGCGCATGCAGCGATGGTCGTTCATCCGGCAGATCGTGCTCTGGCACGGTTGGCACGACAGCTTCGCCTTGGTCTGCTGCATGGTGGCGGCGAGGCCGTTGATGGGGGCCCAGAGATAGGGGCTGGTCGGGCCGAAAATGCCCATGGTTGGCGTGCCGATCGCAGCCGCGATGTGCATCAGCCCGGAATCGTTTGATATCGCAACGCTGGCCGCGGCCATCGCGAGCACGCCATTGCGCAGGTCGGTGCCGGTGAGATCGCGGACCCGGGCGCCGCCGGCTGCGACGATCTCCTGCGCCAGCGGTTTTTCGGCAGGGCCGCCGATCACCCAGACGTCAAATCCACGCTCGGCGAACAGCCGCGCCGCCTCCGGATAGTAGGTCCAGCGCTTGGACGCGCCGACCGAGCCTGGCCCCAATGCGACAGCCGGGCCCGTGCCCAGGTCGTTGGCCTGCCGCCATCGCGCGATCTCGTCGGCGGGAACCTGGAGCTGCGGCACCGGCCATTCCGACGGCAGTGCCGCGCCGCCGGGCAGCGCGAGCGAAGCATTCTGGTCGATGAACCGCGG
This sequence comes from Bradyrhizobium sp. ISRA436, assembly GCF_029910015.1. Lineage (NCBI taxonomy): Bacteria > Pseudomonadati > Pseudomonadota > Alphaproteobacteria > Hyphomicrobiales > Nitrobacteraceae > Bradyrhizobium > Bradyrhizobium sp. ISRA436. Next base: position 5,002,068 of record NZ_CP094519.1, on the reverse strand, counting down.
CAGCTTCTTCTCGCCCCACCGCATCGAATTGATCAGGCCGAACCGGGCCTCGCCGAAGAAACCGACCCGCTCCGGGATGCCGGCCAGTGTCGGCGCAATGGCGGACTTCCAGGTGCCCGGCAGCACCAAGGCGGTGGCGTAGTTCCGGCTCCGGAGTTCGGCCGCGAGCGTCCGCTGCCGGCCGAGCGCCAGCCGGCTCCGGGGCAGGTCGGACACAATTCCGGCGCGAACCCCCGGCATGTAATCCACCAGGGAGGCACACAGCCGGGTGACCAGCAGGTCGACCGGTCGATTGGGCCAGCGCTTCCGGAGCACCCGGATCACGGTGTGGCCACGCACAAAATCCCCAATCCACATATAGGGGATGACGAGAATCGGACGGGTGTCCGCGGCATCTTCTGTCTCGATCCCTAGTATTGAATCGCTATTCATATCTAAAAGTGTGCCAAGCCGGACCGGTTGTGGCCCCGTCGGTAACCGGTTCGCGTCTGGAGGTAAAGCCGTCGTTGCTTGCGGCGCGGGAGTGGGGCAAAGCTGGCGGCTGCAGTGGACTTGGGTGGGATTTCGCAATGTTTCTGGTAACCGGGGGTGCCGGTTTTATCGGATCGAACGTCGTCGCCGCGTTGAATGACGCCGGGCGCAGTGACGTCGCGGTCGCCGACATTCTCGGGCACGAGGGCAAGTGGCGGAACCTGGCCAAGCGCCAGCTCGCCGATGTCGTGCCGCCCGCCGAGCTCGGCCACTGGCTGGAGGGGCGGCGTCTCGATGCCGTCGTTCATCTTGGCGCCATCTCGGAGACCACCGCGACCGACGGCGACCTGGTAATCGAAACCAATTTCCGCCTGTCGCTGCGGCTGCTCGACTGGTGCACGGCCAACCGTGCGCCGTTCATCTATGCTTCATCGGCGGCCACCTATGGCGACGGCCATCAGGGCTTCGATGACGATCCATCGGTCGCGGCGCTGAAGCGATTGCGGCCGATGAACCTCTACGGCTGGAGCAAGCAACTGTTCGACCTCGTGGTCGCCGAGCGCGCGGCGAAGGGGGAGCGGCTGCCGCCGCAATGGGCGGGGCTGAAATTCTTCAACGTGTTCGGCCCGAACGAATATCACAAGGGTCCGATGATGAGCGTGCTGGCGCGCCGTTTCGATGACATAAAGGCGGGCCGCGTTGTGCAGCTGTTCAAGTCGCACCGGGAGGGGATCGCCGACGGCGACCAGCGCCGCGACTTCATCTATGTCGACGACGTCGTGCGGGTGATGATGTGGCTGCTCGCAACCCCATCGGTGAGCGGGCTCTTCAATGTCGGAACCGGCAAGGCGCGCAGCTTCAAGGATCTCATCGTCTCGGCGTACAGCGCGCTCGGCGCGAAGCCGAACATCCAGTACGTCGACATGCCCGAGCAGATTCGCGGCAGTTACCAGTATTTCACGCAGAGCGAGGTCGATCGCCTGCGGCGCGCCGGCTATAACGGCGGCTTCACGGCGCTCGAAGATGCGGTCGATGCCTATGTGAAGGGTTTCCTCGACCGCGCCGATCGATATCGCTGAGCGGGGCACGGTCACAGATGTTCGATTTTGAAGCCCTGTTGCATGCAATGTCCGGCCAGACTGTGCTCTGCGTCGGCGACCTCATGCTCGACGAGTTCGTGTATGGCGAGGTGTCGCGAATCTCGCCGGAGGCGCCGGCGCCGGTGATCGCGGTCGGGCGCAGCGAGACCAATATCGGTGGCGCCGGCAATGCCGCGCGCATCGTTGCCTCGCTCGGCGGGCGCTGCATCTTCATCGGTCTGATCGGCGAGGACGATGCGGGCGCCAGGCTGCAGGCCGTGCTGGGTCGGGAAAGCCGGATCGAGAGCATATTGGTGCGCGATCCCGGCCGGCCGACCACACGGAAGGTGCGCTTTGTGTCCGAGCACTTCTCGACGCATATGCTGCGCGCGGACTGGGAGCAGGTGGTGCCTGCTTCCGCCGAGGTCGAGCAGAAGCTGATCGACGCCATCCTGCCGCAGCTGGCACGCGCCGACATCGTGCTGCTGTCTGATTACGCCAAGGGCGTGCTGACGGCGCGGGTGATCCGCAATACGATCGACGCCGCGCGCGAGCGGGGCAAGTCGGTGATCGTCGACCCGAAGAGCCTCAATTTCGCGATCTATCGGGGCGCCACGCTGCTCAAGCCGAACCGCAAGGAGTTCGCCGAAGCGACGCGGAGCCGTGCCGATTCGGACAGCACGATCGCGGCCGCCGCCGAGGACGCGATGCGGCTCGCCGATTGCGAAGCCATGCTCGTGACGCAGGGCGAGCACGGCATGACGCTAGCGCTGCGCGAGCGCGGTGTCATCCACGTGCCGGCGTTACCGGCGAAGGTGCGCGACGTGTCGGGTGCGGGCGACACGGTGGCCGCGACGTTGGCGTTGGCGCTGGCCGCAAAGGCGGATTGGGAGGCGGCGCTCAGGATGGCGACCGCGGCCGCCGCGGTAACGGTCGGCAAGACCGGCACCGCGATCGTCGGGCCGGACGAATTGCGGCGGCGAATCCTGCCGCATGCGTCGCTTGCGGCAGAGGAAAAGATTGTCGCGGCCGGCGGCGATATCGACACGCATCTGGCGGAATGGCGCAGGCAGGATCTGCGCATCGGCTTCACCAATGGTTGCTTCGACATCCTGCATCCCGGCCACGTCAAGGTGCTGACCGCGGCGCGCGGCGCCTGCGACCGTCTCGTTGTCGGATTGAACAGCGACGCCTCGGTGAAGCGGCTGAAGGGAGAGGGGCGCCCGGTGCAGGACGCGCAGGCGCGCGCGGAGGTGCTGGCGGCGCTGGAAGCCGTCGACCTCGTCGCGATCTTCGAGGAGGACACGCCGATCAACCTGATCACGAAGGTGCGGCCGAGCGTGCTGGTCAAGGGTGGCGATTACACCCGCGAGCAGGTGGTCGGCCATGAGATCGTCGAAGCGTGCGGCGGCGAGGTGCTCCTGGTCGATATCCTGGCCGGGCACAGCACGACGTCACTGGTCGATCGGGCCCGCGGGGGTAAGGCGTGAGCGCGAGCACGACCACATCCGGCGCGGCGCTGCCCGCCTGGCGCGATCCGGCGCGGTGGGCGACGACGACCGACGTGATCGCGGTCCTGATTGCGCTGTCGCTGCCGTGGTCGACCTCGCTGGTCGGCATCTTCGGGGTGCTGCTGCTGATCGCGGTCGCACCGACAATCGACCTGAGGGCGTTCTGGACGCTGGTGAAGCGGCCGATCTGCGCGGTGCCGGCCGCGCTGTTCGCCCTTGCGCTCGTCGGCACGCTCTGGTCGGACGCCGCCTGGGGCGCGAGATTGTATGCGGTCGAGCCGACCGCGAAGCTCCTGGTGCTTCCGTTCCTGTTCTATCATTTTGAGCGCTCGAGGCGTGGAACGTGGGTGTTCACGGCTTTCCTCGTGTCCTGCACGCTGCTGATGGTGATGTCCTGGCTGGTGCTGGTGTATCCCGGCCTCTCGCTGAAGCCGCCTGGCGGCGTCGAACGCGGCATCTTCGTCAAGGACTACATCAACCAGAGCCAGGAATTCACGCTCTGCGCCGTCGCGCTGGCCTATCCCTTCGTCATGCTCTTGCAGGCCAAGCGCATCGCGCTGGCCGTGCTGCTGGTCGTGATCGCCCTGAGCTTCTTCGCCAACATGGCGTTCGTGGTGGTGTCGCGGACTGCGCTGGTCACGGTCCCGATCATGTTCGCGGTGTTTGCGCTGCTCCATCTGCGCTGGCGCAGTATCACGCTGATTCTGTGCAGTGCCGCCGTGCTTGCTGTGGTGGCGTGGTATTCCTCGCCGCAGTTGCGATGGACCGCCGAGACGTTTACCCGCGACTACCAGCTCTACAAGGAGCGCAACGAGCCGACCTCGATCGGCTTGCGGCTCGAGTTCTGGCGAAAGTCGCTCGGCTTCTTCGCCGAGGCGCCGATCATCGGCCACGGCACCGGGGCGACGCGAGGCCTGTTCGAGCGTGTCGCGACGCACGTCCAAAGGCAGGCCTCGAGCGAGGTGATAGGCAATCCGCACAATCAGACATTGAACGTCGCCGTGCAGTGGGGCATTCTGGGGGTCGTGATCCTTTATGCCATGTGGATCCTGCACCTCTTGCTGTTCCGCGGCGGCGGGCTCGGCAACTGGATCGGGCTCCTCGTCGTGGTGCAGAATATTTTTACTTCATTGTTCAATTCACACATCTTCGATTTTCACGAGGGCTGGATGTACGTACTGGGTGTCGGAGTCGCCGGCGGCATGGCGCTCAAAACGCGATCGGCGGCGAGCGTGGAACCTGAACGTTCAATCCATCCATGATCGCTGGCATGACCGACGCAGATACGCTATCAGCCTTGATATCCTATCGCAAAACCCACAGTTGCTGCTAAGCCGCCCGCATACATGACGCGCCTCTCACAATTCACTCTGCGCAACTTCCTGATTCTGATCCATGACGCGCTTGTGACGGCGTTTGCGCTGGTGGCGAGCTTCTATCTGCGTTTCGAGGGCGGTCTTCTTACGGACAGGTTGCCGCTGTTGATGCGCGTCCTGCCGTGGTTCGTGTTGTTCAGCATCGTGGTCAGCTATCTCTGCAACCTGACCACCGCGAAATGGCGCTTCACGTCGCTGCCGGACGCCGTGAACATCGTGCGCGTCGCGGCGGTGCTCACGCTGGCGCTCGTGGTGCTGGATTACGTCTCCATTTTCACCGAAACGAGCTCGCACGGCGTCTTTCTGGGACGCGTCACGATCATCCTGTTCTTCTTCCTCGAGGTGTTCGGACTGAGCGCGTTGCGCCTCGGCTACCGCTATTTCCGCTATTCGCGCACGCGTCTTCATGCCCGCTCGGACAACGCCGCGCCGGCGCTGCTGGTCGGACGCACCGCCGACGCGGAAGTCGTGTTGCGCGGCATCGAGAACGGCGCCATCAAGGGGGTGTGGCCGGTCGGGATGCTGTCTCCCTCGGCCGCCGATCGGGGCCAGAAGATTCGCAATATTCCTGTCGTTGGCGGGGTCGACGACATCGAGCCGGTGATTCGCGACTTCGGCGTTCGCCAGCGGCCGATCAAACGGGTGATCATGACGCCGTCGGCGTTCGAGCCGGAGGCCCATCCGGAAAGCGTGCTGATGCGCGCCAAGCGACTCGGCCTGATGGTCAGCCGGCTGCCGTCGCTGGAGGGCGGCGATACGCCGCGGCTGACCAATGTCGCGGTCGAGGATCTGTTGCTGCGTCCGAGCCACAAGATCGACTATGCGCGGCTCGAGACCCTGGTGAAGGGCAAATCGGTGATCGTGACCGGCGGCGGCGGCTCGATCGGAGCGGAAATCTGCGATCGCGTCGCGACCTTCGGCGCGGCACGCCTGCTGGTGATCGAGAATTCAGAGCCGGCGCTTTATTCGGTCACCGAAGCACTGTCGGCCCGCGATACCGGCGCGGTGGTCGAGGGCCGGATCGCCGACATCAGGGATCGCGAGCGCATCACGCGGCTGATGAGCGACTTCAAGCCCGACATCGTGTTCCATGCCGCGGCGCTCAAGCATGTGCCGATCCTGGAGCGCGACTGGAGCGAGGGCGTCAAGACCAACATCTTCGGCTCGGTGAACGTGGCCGACGCGGCGCTGGCCGCCGGCGCCACCGCGATGGTGATGATCTCGACCGACAAGGCGATCGAGCCGGTGTCGATGCTCGGGCTGACCAAGCGCTTTGCCGAAATGTATTGCCAGGCGCTCGACCACGATCTGATGGCCGAAGCCGACGGCAAGCCGCATATGCGCCTGATCTCGGTGCGCTTCGGCAACGTGCTGGCCTCCAACGGCTCGGTGGTGCCCAAGTTCAAGGCCCAGCTCGAGGCCGGCGGCCCGATCACCGTCACGCATCCGGACATGGTCCGCTACTTCATGACGATCCGCGAGGCCTGCGACCTCGTGATCACGGCGGCCACGCATGCCATGACGCCGGCGCGGCCCGACGTCTCGGTCTACGTGCTGAACATGGGACAGCCGGTCAAGATCGTCGATCTTGCCGAGCGGATGATCCGCCTGTCCGGTCTGCAGCCCGGGGTCGATATCGAGGTCGTGTTCAGCGGCATTCGCCCCGGCGAGCGGCTGAATGAGATCCTGTTCGCAAGCCAGGAGCCGACCATCGAGATCGGCGTCGCCGGCATCATGGCGGCCAAGCCGAACCAGCCTCCGATGTCGACCCTGCGCGAGTGGCTTGCAGCGCTGGAGGACGCCATCGAGAGGGATGATCGGGTGACCATTCGTGCCGTGCTGCGTGACGCCGTGCCCGAATTCGGATCGAATGCCGCCTGATCGCGCGGTTGCGTGGCAGGACCATCTCGAAAGCCATTGATGCGCAAGCCTAACAAAGTCGTTGTCGTCAGCCAGCACTATCCGCCGGATCACAGCACGACTGCCGCGATCATGGCCGCGATCGCCGAGCGGATCGCGCAGGACGCGGAGGTCGTGGTGGTGTCCGGCATGCCGGGCTCGGCGAGAGAGCCCGCGCCGGGACGGCCGACCGTGGTCGAGATCTGGAATTGGCTGCCGGACAAGGCCGCGCTGATCAAGCGCGCTCTGGCCGAGACCTTGTTTACCTGCCGGATCTTCTTCACGCTATGGACGCGGCTGCAGCGCGGCGACGTGGCCCTGACGGTAACCGCGCCCTTCGTGCTCCCCTATGCAGTGGCCGTCGCGGCAAAGCTGAAAGGGGCGAAGTCGGCACTGATCCTGCATGACCTGTTTCCCGATGTGCTCGTCATGGCCGGGCTGCTGAAGCCGTCGTCTCTCTTCGCACGCGCGATGCGGGCGATCAGCGGGCTGATGTTCCGCGCGCTGAACGCGGTCATCGTGATCGGCCGGGACAGCGAGAAGCTGTTGCTGCGGTACCGTGGAATGATACCCGACAAGATCAGGTTCATTCCGAACTGGACCACGCTGGTGCCGGGCATCCGTCCCGTGGACCCCGACAATCCGTTTCGCAAGGCGATCAGTGCTCGTTTCGTTGTCGGTCTGTCCGGCAATCTCGGGTTCACCCACGATCCGGAGATTGTGTTCGAGGCGGCGCGGCTGCTGCGCGGCGAAGGCGATATCCATTTCCTGCTCTCGGGCTGGGGCATGGGCTTCGACCGGTTGAAGGATATGCAATCCAGAGACCGGTTGGCCAACGTCACGCTGGTCGATCGCGTCGCCGACGGCGATCTCGATGCGCTGCTCTCCAGCGCCGATGTCTGGCTGATTCCCTATCGCAAGAACGTCGCGGGCGTGTCGGTGCCGAGCCGGTTCTACAACCTGCTCGCCGCGGGCCGTCCCGTCATTCTCATCTCCGAACCCGAGGCCGAGGCCGCGCTCACCGTGAAGGAAAACGCGCTCGGCTGGGTCGTGGCACCCGGCCGGCCGGATCAACTCGCCGACGCCATCAGGCTGGCGTCGCGCTCGCAGGACGCCGCGATGGCCGAGCGTGCGGTTGCGGCAGCGCGGACCTTCAGTCCCGAACGGGCCCTTGGCAGTTACGTCGCGCTCGTTGGCGAGCTATTGTGCAATCGCGATGTGGAGCGGACGGCATGAGCGACGGTCGACCGACGGTTCTGGTCACGGGGGCGAGCGGCTTCGTCGGCCGCCACGTGGTGCCCTTGCTGGCCCGCAACGGCTGGGTGGTGCGGTGCGCCGTGCGGACCCCGCCCCAGGACGCAAACGACGTGACGATCGATGCGCTCGGACCAGCCACCAATTGGCGCGATGCGGTTGCCGGCGTGGACGCGGTGGTGCATCTCGCCGCGCGCGTTCATTACCAGAAGGAAGAGCACGCGATCGAACTCTACCACAACGTCAATGTCGGGGGGACGCTGCATCTGGCGCGGTCCGCGATGGACGCTGGCGTGCGAGACTTTGTGTTCATCAGCACGATCCTGGTTCACGGCCGCAGCAACAACGGGCGTCCACCGTTCCGTGAGGACGATACACTGACGCCGCGCAGCCTCTACGGAATGTCGAAGGCAGCTGCGGAAGCCGGCTTGAGGGAATTGGTGGCGGGCAGCGGCATGAGGGTGACCGTGGTCCGCCCACCCATGATCTATGGCGCTGGAGCAAAAGGGAACTTTGCGTTGCTCGAAAAAGCCGTGAAACGCGGTATTCCACTTCCCCTGGCCAACATCCACAACCGTCGTGCATTCCTTTCGGTGGAGAATCTCGCTTCGTTTGTCCTCCACCGGCTCTCGCATCCGGGGCGGGACTTCGACGTGTTTCTCGTGGCTGACAGCGAGCAGGTGTCGACGCCGCAATTTGTCGAGCGTCTGGCCCATGCAGCGCAGACTTCACCACGTCTGTTCTGGCTTCCGGCGCCACTGCTGAGCGCACTGCTCAACGTCAGTGGTCGAAGCGAGGCCAATGACAGCTTGCTCGGTTCGCTCGAACTAGATCTGTCGAAACTCGCCACGATTGGGTGGCGGCCGCCGATCAGCCTCGATGACGGCCTGAAACTCGCCCTGCGTCCGTGATCATCCTGATACGGCCATCGCCGATCAAGCCGTCCGCGGTCGCGAGAACCGCCGCAGCAGGAGGGCGACCGCGAGCGCACCGGCTAGCAGCAGGGCGACATCGGCGGCAAGGGAGTTCAGCGCGACCGAGGCGATGGCAAGCAGTGCCAGCACGACATTGAGCGCGAAGACCTCGCCGACGACGCGCCATACCGCAAATCCGTTGTCGGTTGCGCGCTGATAGAAGTGCGAACGGTGCGCGGCCCAGAATGGCTCGCGCCGCGCCATCCGCCGAAGCAGTGTGACCGTCGCATCCGCCAGGTAGTACAGCGGCAGGAGCAGCGCGGCAGCGAATTGCTGATGCAGCGCGAGCTGCAGCAGACACCAGCCGAGCAGCAGGCCGATCGGCAGGCTGCCGACATCGCCAAGGAAGATCCGTGCGACCGGCCGGTTGAACGGGGAGAAACCGAGCAGGGCCCCGCACAGCGCGGCGGCGACGATCGTCGTCGCAGCCGGGACATGGCCGAAGCTGCCGAGCAGGGCGACTGCCACCGTGATAGGCGCGGCTTCGGCTGCTGTCATCAGGTCAAGCCCATCCATGAAGTTGACGAGGTTCACGAACCAGAGGCCGGCGACCAGCAGCAAGGTGCGTTCGAGCCACAACGGGCAGGCCGGAACGATCCGCAGATCGCCCGGCGCGGCGAACACCACGACCGCGACGGCCGCAGCTTGCAGCAACAATCGGGGGACAACGGGCAGGGGGCGAACATCGTCGGCGAAACCCACCACCGCGATGAACAGGCTGGCCGCGAACACCACGAAGGGAACCGTCAAATCCGACAATCCGGCCAGCACGAGGACGATCCCGCCTGCGAGCAGCGTGGCCACGGTGACCGCGATGCCGGCGCCTTGTGGGGTTGGAACCTTGTGTGACGAGCGGGCATTCGGTTTCGCCAGCGCCACGCGCAGCAGCATCGGCCGCGTCGCCTGGATCAGCATGGCCGAGATCGATGCGGCCAGAACCGCTGCGATGAAGGACAGGAGAATTTCGAAACTGGTCATTGCGGTCGACGACTATTCCGATGCCGGCACTTTGATCGGCTGAGCGCCCTTGGCAGCTTTTTCCGGGCTAAGGATCCACACCAGGCCGCCGAAGATGCCGACCAGGAATGATATCGCGCCAAACAGCAGCGAGACGTTGACGCCTTCACTTGAGATCAACCCGGCATATCCGAAGGCCAGTCCCATGGTGGCTTCGCGCACCCCCCAGCCCGCGATCGAGATCGGCATCATCGTGATCAGCATCACCGGCGGCAAGAGCTGGAAGATCTGACCGAACGTGACCGGGGCCGCGATCGATCGCACCACGCACCAGCCGATCACGGCCGTGACCACGTGAATCATCAGGGAAAGTACGATGACCTTCAGCCCGCGGTTACAGCTGAACAGCACACGGTTCGCAATCACGGCACAGGCATGCACGTGATGCGTCGCCCACCACCGCTTCAGCCACGGCCACGGCAACATGCCGATCAGCAGGAAGCCGAATCCGGCTGCGAGCGCGGCAAGGTCCAGCAGCAGCAGAGCCGTCCAGCCGCGGGGATCGGAGATCAACCGGTAGCTCCACGGCAGGGTTGCTGCGATGACGACGGCAAGCGCGACGAGTCCGATCGCGCGATCGACGAAGATCGAGTAGGTGGCCGCGCGCCAGCCCGCGCCGTTGCGCGCGACGAGCCACAGCCGCACCGCGTCGCCGCCGATCGAGGACGGCAGCGTCTGGTTGAAGAAGGTGCCGATCAAGTTGAAGCGCATCGCCTGCGCGGTCTCCAGCGGCGCGCCGCATTCCACGCTGATCTCCCGCCAGCGCAACACTCCGAGAAAGATCTGGCCGAGCGTGACCGCGATCGCAAGCCCAAGCCAGCCCAGGCTCTCGACCTGGATGCGCGAGGCGAGGTCATAGAGATTGACCTTGCGCAATGAGAGATAGAGCAGCGCGGCCGAGATCAGTATCTTGAGGGTAGAAAGCAGGATTCGGCGCATTTCGCCCGCGCTTGCCAGGGTTCAGAATGTGTCAAAAACCGCGCAAATGGCCTGCGCGCCCAAATTCGCCGCCTTGGTATGGTTTCCGCATCGATCTGGCAATAGCTGTGCGGCTCTTATTGCGGCCAGCCTGACGAGGGGGGTAAAGAGGCCAGAAGGCGACTGTCGGCCGCGCACCGGGGTTACAATACCGGTAAAATCCGACCTGACGCACGGGATCGCATGATGTTACACCGTAACAGTGCTTCCCGGGCAACAGGGGCGTCGATCACGGCCGCCTTCGCGCAAAATTTGATGTGTCATCCGCGGACACGACAGGACTTGAGGCATATCGATGGACCGGCGAATTATCCCCCTGATCATGTGCGGTGGCGCGGGTACGCGGCTGTGGCCGGCCTCACGCGAGGTGCATCCGAAGCAGTTCCTGTCGCTGTTCGGGGCGCGCTCGACCTTCCAGGAGACGCTGCTGCGGGTCGCGGACCCGACCCTGTTCGAGCGGCCGATCGTGATCACCAACGAGGCCTATCGCTTCATGGTGCTGGAGCAGCTCGCCGAGATCGGCCGCGAGGCCGACGTGCTGCTCGAGCCGATGCGGCGCGATTCCGGCCCGGCGATCGCCGCCGGTGCGGCGTTTGCGCAAACCCGTGACAGTGATGCGGTCGTGCTGGCGCTCGCCGCCGATCATCTGGTGCGCGACACGTCAGCCTTCGTCGCGGCGTGCCGCGAGGGGCTGGCGGCGGCGGAGCAGGGCCGCATCGTGACCTTCGGCGTCAAGCCGGAACGGCCGGCGACCGAATACGGCTACATCAGCCCGGGCGAAGTGGTCGCCGGCGAGGTGCGCGCGGTCGCCAAATTCGTCGAGAAGCCGGATGCCGAAATTGCGGCCGGCTATATCGATGCCGGCTATCTCTGGAACAGCGGCAACTTCATGTTCCGCGCTTCGGTGCTGCTCGATGAGTATCGCAACGTCGACGCGGACAGCGTGACTTCCGTCGAGCAGTCGGTGGCCGAGGCTGCGCGCGATCTCGGCTTCGTCAAGCTCGACCCGCCGGCGTTCGGCGCGGCCAAGGCGATCTCGATCGACTATGCGGTGATGGAGAAGACTGCGCGTGCGGCGGTGGCGCCGGTGGCCTGCGGCTGGTCCGACATCGGCTCGTGGCGCCAGGTCTGGGAGCTCTCCGACAAGGACAGCCAGGGCAATGCGGCGCGGGGAATTGCGGTGTTCGAGGACTCCCGCAACTGCAACGTCGCGACCGACCGCGCGCTGGTCGCACTCGAAGGCGTCGACGATCTTGTCGTGGTGGCGACCCAGGATGCCGTGCTGGTGTCGCGGCAGAAGGACGCCAACGGGCTGAAGCGGCTGGTCGCGAAACTGAAGGTAACCGCGCCCGAGGTGACGGAGAGCCACATCAAGGTGCACCGGCCCTGGGGCTCCTACCAGTCGGTCGACAATGGCGACCGCCACCAGGTCAAGCACATCATCGTCAAGCCGGGCGGGCGGCTCAGCCTGCAGAAGCACCATCACCGCTCCGAGCATTGGATCGTGGTGCGCGGCACCGCGCAGGTGACGGTCAACGAGCTGATCAAGACCGTGCACGAGAACGAATCGATCTACATCCCGATCGGCGCGGTGCACCGGCTGGAGAACCCGGGCAAGATCCAGCTCGAGCTGATCGAGGTGCAGACGGGGAGCTATCTCGGCGAGGACGACATCATCCGTATCGAGGACGACTACCGGCGCACCTGAGAGCCTGTAGGCCCATCCAGTCCCACCATTGCGAGGAGCCCGACGAAGCAATCCATGCTTCCGCGCATGCAGCGTGATGGATTGCTTCGCTGGCGCTCGCAATGACGGGAATGGAGCTGCGGCCCAATCTTTCCCCGCGATCCTGACACGAGGCGGCCTCCCGCGCCCAAAAGGGCTCACCGGACGATGTAACTCTTTGAATCAAAACGTGTCCGGATATCGTCCTTGTCAATCGCCACATTTGTGGCGCCGTGCTATAGCGGCTGCCAACGAAGCGGGTCGTGGTTCGCGCCAAAAGCGCCAAACAGGGGATAGAGCCTTGGTGCTGATTCCCCTTGGGGCCGGGGTGGCTCCCTGAGAAGCCGGGACAACCGCCAGAACGTCAGTTGGGGTCTACAATATGAATGCAAAAGTGTCCGCATCGGGCGCGAAGGCCGATATCAAGCGCGCACTGCGCGTCGGCGTGATCGGCGCCGGCGTGATGGGCAGCAATCATGCCCGCGTGCTGGCCGGGCTGCCCGGCGTCGTGCTGGTCGGAATCGTCGATCCGCTTCCGGAGCACCGCTCGCGCGCCACTGACCTCGTCGGCTGCCGCGCGTTCGAGACCCTCGACGCACTGCTTGCGGAGGACGTCGATGCGGTGACGATCGCGGCCCCCACCCACCTGCATCACGACATCGCGCTGACCTGCATCGCACGCAACATCCACATCCTGGTCGAGAAGCCGGTCGCATCCACGGTTGAGGAGGGCCGCCAGATCGTTGCCGCCGCACAGCGCGCCGGCGTGACGCTGATGGTCGGCCATGTCGAGCGCTTCAATCCGGCGGTCGCTGCGATCAAGCAGGCGATCTCGGGTGAAGATATCCTGTCGATCGGTATCACTCGCGTCGGTCCGTTCCCGCCGCGGATGTCCAATGTCGGCGTCGTGATCGACCTCGCAGTGCACGACATCGACCTGATTCGCTGGTTCACCGAATCCGACATCGTCGAGGTGCAGCCGCAGCTGTCGAGTGCTGTTGCCGAGCGCGAGGACATCGCGCTGCTGCAGTTCCGCACCGCCTCCGGTGTGCTCGCTCACATCAACACCAACTGGCTAACGCCGTTCAAGGCGCGCAACGTCACGGTGGCAACCCGCGGCAAGTACGTGATGGGCGACCTGCTGACGCGCCAGGTCACTGAATGTTTCGGCTTCAAGCCTGACGGCAGCTATTCGATGCGGCATCTGCCCGTCGGCCACGACGAGCCGCTGCGCGCTGAGCTGATCGCCTTCCTTGATGCGGTACGTACCGGCAAGCTGCCGGCGGTGTCGGGCGACGAGGGCGTGGCGAGCCTCGAGATCGCGATTCGCTGCCTGGAATCGCCCGCCAAGCCTGCCGCCTCCACGGCGCTCAAGGGACCGCGCCGCGTCGTCGGCTGATGTCACCTCCAAATCACCCGCGAAGAGCTCCATGAACCAGCATATGCGTCCAGAACCCATTCCCTTCATCGATATCTCCGCGCAGCGCCAGCGGCTCGGCAAGTCGATCGATGAGGCGGTCGCCCGCGTCCTCAATCATTGCCAGTTCATCAACGGCCCGGAGGTCACGGCGCTGGAGACGGCACTGGCCGATTACACCGGCGCCAAGCATGTGGTGACTTGCGCCAGCGGTACCGATGCGCTCCTGATGGTGCTGATGGCGAAGAATGTCGGACTTGGCGACGCGGTGCTGTGCCCGTCCTTCACATTCTGCGCGACCGGCGAAGCGGTGGCGCTGACCGGTGCGACGCCGGTCTTTGTCGATGTCGACGAGGCGACCTTCAACATCGACGTCAATTCGCTCAAGCGCGGCATTGCGACCGCACGGGCGCGCGGCCTGAAGCCGGTCGGCGTCATTCCGGTCGACCTGTTCGGGCAGAGCGCCGATCACGATGCCGTGGCCACCGTCGCCAGGGCCGAGGGCCTGTTCGTGCTCGACGATGCGGCGCAGGGCTTCGGCGCCAGCTACAAGGGCCGCAAGCTCGGCACCTTCGGACTCGCCACTGCGACCAGCTTCTTTCCGGCAAAGCCGCTTGGCTGTTTCGGCGACGGCGGCGCCATCTTCACCGATGACGACGAGCTTGCAGACACACTGCGCAGCATCCGCGTGCACGGGCAGGGCTCGGACAAGTACGACAATGTCCGCCTCGGTCTGACCGGCCGGCTCGATACCATGCAGGCCGCGATCCTGATCGAGAAGCTGAAGATCTTTGAGGACGAGATTGTGGCGCGCAACGTGGTCGCCGACTGCTATTCGCGCGGGCTCGGCAATGTCGTGACCGTGCCGCACCTCGCCTCCGGCTGCACCTCTGTATGGGCGCAATACACCATCCGGTTGCCCAAGGGGACCGACCGCGACGCCTTCGCGGCGGCGCTGAAGGCGCAGGGCGTTCCCACCGCGATCTACTACACCAAGTCGATGCACCAGCAGACCGCCTATCGTGACTTCCCCGTCGCCGAGGGCGGCCTGCCGGTCAGCGAGAGCCTGTCGGAGGACGTCATCAGCCTGCCGATGCACGCCTATCTCGACAAAGTGACCCAGGATCGCGTCATCCAGGCGGTGCGCGGCGCGCTCTCGTCCTGATTCGTTCATTTTGACGTAGGGTGATCATGCGCTAGAAGCACCCGCATGCTTGGGCGCATCTTCACCGTCGGCGGCTATACCCTGCTTTCTCGGCTGACCGGGTTTGCACGTGACATCATGCTCGCGGCGATCTTGGGCGCAGGACCGGTGGCGGATGCGTTCTTCGTGGCGCTGCGGCTTCCGAATCACTTCCGCGCGATCTTCGCCGAGGGCGCCTTCAACGCCGCCTTCGTGCCGGCCTATGCCCATGTGCATGGTGAGCGCGGCGAGGCCTCGGCGCGGCTGTTCGCCGACCGCATCTTCACGCTGCTGTTCGCCTCGCAGGTGGTCCTGCTGGTGGTCGCGATGCTGTTCATGCCGCAGGCGATGAGCATCCTCGCGCCGGGCTTCACCGAGGATGTCGAGCAGCGCAAGCTCGCGATCGAACTGACGCGGATCACCTTTCCCTACCTGCTGCTGATCACGTTGGTGACGCTCTATGGCGGCATGCTCAACGTGATGCACCGCTTCGCCAGCGCCGCGGCGGCGCCGATTTTCCTCAATCTGGCGATGATGATGACGCTGGCGTTGGCCGCGTTGTTCCCGAGCGCCGGCCACGCCGCGGCATGGGGCGTGCTGATCTCGGGTTTCCTGCAGTTCTTCGTGCTGGCCGGCGACCTCGCGCGCCATGGCGGCTTGCCGCGCTTTGCGCCGCTGAAGCTCGACGAGGATGTCCGCGCCTTCTTCCGCGCACTGGGGCCGGCTACGCTGGGTTCGATGGGGACGCAGGTGGCGCTGTTCGCGGACACCATCATCGCGACCTTCCTGCCGGCTGGCGCGCTGTCGGCGCTCTATTACGCCGATCGCCTCAATCAATTGCCGATCGGCGTGATCGGGATCGCGATTGGCACCGTGCTGCTGCCGGAGATGTCGCGGCGCCTGTCCGCCGACGACCACGCCGGCGCCATGGCGGCGCAGCGCCGCGCGTTCGACTTTACCCTGCTGTTCTCGGTGCCGTTCGTGGCGGCATTCCTGACGGTCGCCGACCCGATCATGCGCGCGATGTTCGCGCGCGGCGCCTTCTCGAAGGCGGACGCCGCCACCGCCGGCGCGACGCTTGCGGCCTATGCAGTCGGTCTGATCCCGTTCGTGATGATCCGTAGCGCGGTCGCAACCTTCTACGCCCGCAAGGACACTGCAACCCCGGTGAAGGCGGCGCTGACCGGGGTCGCGGTCAACGTCGCGCTGAAGATCGCGCTGGTCGGCACGCTGGCGCAGGTCGGGCTCGCGCTCGCGACCGCGGTCGGCGCCTGGATCAATCTGCTGCTCGTGCTGTTCTTTGCTGTACGCCGCGGTTACCTCGACTTCGATCGCACGCTGGTGCGCTCGCTCGGCACCTTCGCGGTTTGCGGCATCCTGCTCGCGGTCGCCCTGTGGCTGACCTCGCACTTCGCGGCGGTCTGGTTCGCGCCGATGCAGATCTTTCGCGACGAACTGATCCTGCTGTTGCTGATCGCGGTTGGCCTGTTCGTCTACTTCTTCTGCATCCTGGTGCTGTTCGGCCGTGGCTGGTTGTTCGCGCTCCGGCGCGGATAGTTTGTCCTGTTAAATCAAAGGCATAGGAATGGGCTGCGCGATCGCGTCGCGGCATGTGGAAAGCGGTTTGCGCTTCCGGAACAACCACGCCAATATGCGGCCCAAACAAACCAAGACAATTGGAGACGAGATGGCAGCTCCCATCAAATTCGGCGTCGGTCAAAGTGTGCGCCGCAAAGAGGATGACGCCCTGATTCGCGGCAAGGGCCGCTACACCGACGACGTTGCACCGTCTCCCGCATTGCAGGCGCTGATGCTGCGCTCGCCGCATGCGCACGCGACTTTCACCATCGACGCGACCAAGGCCCGCGGCATGCCCGGCGTGGCGCTGATCCTGACCGCGGCCGATGTCGCCGATCTCGGCGGCCTGCCGTGCCTGTTCAATCTCGAGACCGATCCATTCACGGCGCCGCCCTATCCGATCCTCGCCAAGGACGAGGTGCGCCATGTCGGTGACGCCGTCGCCTTCGTGGTCGCCGACACCGTCGATCATGCCCGCGACGCGATCGAGGCGATCGACGTCAAATGGACGCCGCTGCCCGCCGTTGTCGGCCTGGTCAACGCCGTCAAGAAGGGCGCGCCGCAGGTCTGGCCCGACAAGCCGGGCAACGTGCTGTTCGACGTCTCGATCGGCGACAAGAAGGCCGCGGAAGAAGCCTTCGCCAAGGCGCATGCGGTGGCCGAGATCACCATCGTCAATCCGCGCGTCATCACCAACTTCATGGAGACACGCGCGGCGGTCGCCGAATACGACACCAAGAAGGATCATCTGACCCTGACGATCGGCAGCCAGGGCAGCCACCGCCTGCGCGAGATCCTCTGCGACATGGTCCTGAAGATGCCGAAGGAGAAGATGCGGGTGATCTGTCCCGACGTCGGCGGCGGCTTCGGCACCAAGCTGTTTCCGTATCGCGAATATGCGCTGATCTCGGTCGCCGCGCGCAAGTTGAAGAGGACGATCAAGTGGACCGCCGAACGCTCCGACCACTTCATGGGTGATGCGCAGGGCCGCGACAATGTCACGACCGCGAAGATGGCGCTCGCCGAGGACGGCAAATTCCTCGGCATGGACGTCGATCTGATGGGCGACATGGGCGCCTATCTCTCGACCTTTGCGCCCTATATCCCGCACGGCGGCGCCGGCATGCTGCCGGGCCTCTACGACATCCAGGCCTTCCACTGCCGCGTCCGCACCGTGTTCACCAACACCGTGCCGGTCGATGCCTATCGCGGCGCTGGCCGCCCCGAGGCCGCCTATGTGATCGAGCGCCTGGTCGACGCAGCGGCCCGCAAGCTCGGCATGACGCCGGATGCCGTCAGGCGGAAGAATTTCATTCCGCCGAAATCGCTGCCCTACAAGACCGCGACCGGCAAGGTCTACGATTCCGGCGACTTCGTCGCGCATATGAAGCGTGCGATGGAGATCGCCAACTGGAAGGAGTTTCCGAAGCGCGCCAAGGCGGCGAAGAAGGACGGGCTGGTGCGCGGCATCGGCATGGCGAGCTATGTCGAGGTCTGCGGCACCATGGGCGAGGAGACCGCCAATGTCGCGCTCGATCCCAATGGCGACGTCACCATCCTGATCGGCACCCAGTCGAGCGGGCAGGGCCATCAGACCGCCTATGCGCAGCTCGTCGCCGACCAGTTCGGGCTGCCGCCCGAGCGCGTCCATGTGCTGCAGGGCGACACCGACAAGATCGCGACCGGCCTCGGCACCGGCGGCTCGTCGTCGATTCCCTCGGGCGGCGTCAGCGTCGAGCGTGCCACGCGCGAGCTCGGCAACAAGCTGAAGGAGCTCGCGGCGCAGGCGCTGGAGGCCGGCGCGGGCGACCTCGAAATCGCCGACGGCCGCGTCCGCATCGCCGGCACCGACCGCTCGATCAGCTTTGCCGATCTCGCCAAACGTCCTGGCGGCGATCCCTCGAAGATGAACGGCAGCGCGACCTTCTCGAGCGCCGACGGCACCTATCCGAACGGCACGCATCTCGCCGAGGTCGAGATCGATCCAGCCACCGGCATCATCAAGATCGTCAACTACGTCATCGTCGACGATTTCGGCGTGACGCTCAATCCGCTGTTGCTCGCGGGCCAGGTGATTGGCGGCGCGATGCAGGGCATCGGCCAGGCGTTGATGGAGCGGGCAGTCTACAGCGCAACCGACGGCCAGCTCGTCACCGGCACGTTCATGGACTATGCGATGCCGCGCGCCTCCGACGGGCCGTCCTTCGTGTTCGAGACCCACAACGTGCCCTGCACGACCAATCCGCTTGGGGTGAAGGGAGCGGGTGAGGCCGGTGCAATCGGCTCGTGTCCGGCGGTGGTCAATGCGATCGTCGAAGGGCTGTGGCGCGAGTACCAGATCGACCACATCGATATGCCCGCAACGCCCGAACGGGTCTGGGTTGCAATCCGCGAAGCACAACGCCAGCACAAGCTCTGAGACTTTGTGCGGGAGCGGAATGAACCGGATCGAGCGGTGTTCGCCTGATCAGGCCGCTCGACGCAAACTCGTCGCCGAGCGCGAAGGTCGATTCATCCGCCCCCTGAACATGGATAGCTGTCGATGTTTCGAACTGGTATTGCCGCGGGAACCTTGCTGCTTGGCGTTGGCGTTGTGGCCGCGGCGGAAGACCAAGTTACCTTGACCCAACTTGCAATGAAATCCAACCTCAAGAATGCCGTCGTACTCTACGACATTACCAAGGGTAAGGCGGCTTATGATCAGAACGCCGTTGACACGGCGCTTGTGGGGCTCGAGGACGTAGCCAGGCGCTTCCCTTCCTTTTTTCCCGAAAGCATCAAGGGCAAAAAGCCGAAGGGCGATTACTACCCGTCAATGAAGGTGTGGACCCAGCGAGCGGATTTTGAGGCCCATGCGGCCACCTTTGCCAAGGCTGTGGGCGAGGCAAAGACCAAGGTCAAAGATCTCGATAGTCTGAAGACGGAGTTTGCAGCCATCAACGATGCATGTCTTGGCTGTCACGAGACCTACCGCGTTAAGGCGCGTTGAGAAGAGCTAGGAGCAAGGCTGGCAGAATTCTCCTCAAGAAGGGCGGACGCCGGGAGGTGTCCGCCCTTCTTGCTGTGTCGGCCTTTTCTTGTCGGACTTACTTCGTGACCTTACTTGGTGACTTGGCCGCGGATCTCCCCGCCCGGATTCGCCGCCGTGTGGATGTTGACGTAGTACTTGCCGGCGAGCAGATCGGCGGCCTGAGCATCGGTTAGCGTGGCGCTACCTTCCGCCGGGTTTGAGCCCGCGTTCGGGATCGCGACTGCGACGCCGGCGTTCTTGCCGGATTCGGCCGGACCATGGAAATGAGCAGCGGTGGCGGGGCCAGTCAGGCCGGAATAGCTCAGCTTCCAGGTTAGCTTCTTGGTCGCGGCGTTGTAGTCGATGTCGGCGGTGCCGGTTGCCGTGCTGGTGGTCGGCGGCACTTCGGACTTGCCGCTCAGCGTCGCCTTGAGCTTCTCGGCGAAGGCTGGTCCGGCAAAGGCGACCGCGGCGCTCAGCGTCAGCGCGGCAAGCATGGTCTTGTTCGGCATGGTTTTCTCCCTGTTGACATCAAACGACGGTATCAGCCTCAAAACAGCAGCCGTCCGGATTTATTCCCAAAAATCAACCTGAGCGGGCAAAATTTGATGGAAGCTTATGCGCCAGCTTGCGCTCATACTGGCTGACAGATGACCGGCCCAGTGACGGATCAGTGAATGCTGCGACGAATTCTCCTCCTGGCCATTGTGGCCGGCATCGCCGGCTTCGGCGTGTTCTGGTGGTTGACGATCCCCGCGACCATTGCTGCAAGCGCGCTGCCTGCCTACCAGCCTGACTTGGCCAACGGGCTCACAACGTTCAATGCAGGTGGATGTTCCTCCTGCCATGCCGTGCCGAAGCAGGACGACCGCACCAAGCTTGGCGGCGGCCTTGCGATACCGTCTCCGTTCGGCACCTTCTATGCGCCGAACATCTCTCCCGATCCGAACGACGGCATCGGCCGCTGGAGCGAAGTCGACTTCGTCAACGCGGTTATGAAGGGCACCTCGCCGTCGGGGACGCACTACTTCCCGGCGTTTCCCTATACCTCTTACCAGCACGCCAGGATCAATGACATGCGCGACCTCTTTGCCTATCTGAAGACGTTGCCGCCGGTCGCGGGCAAGGTGCGCGACCATGACGTGCCGTTTCCGTTCAACGTCCGTCGCAATATCGGCGTCTGGAAATGGCTGTTCATGGACGGCAAGCCGTTGGTGGCCGATGCAAGCCGTTCGCGGCAGTGGAATCGCGGCGCCTATCTCGCCGACAGTTTCGGCCATTGCGCCGAGTGTCACAGCCCGCGGAATGTCCTTGGCGGCATCATCGGCGCGCAACGCTTTGCTGGCGGCCCCAATCCGGAGGGCGAGGGCTGGGTGCCCAACATCACGCAAAAGGGGCTTTCGGATTGGAGCGCGAACGATATCGCCTATTTCCTGGAGACCGGGCAGACGCCGGATGGCGACAGTGCCGGCGGGTCCATGGTGCGCGTGATCCGCAACACCTCGCAGCTCTCGCACCCGGATCTCGACGCGATCGCCGACTACATCAAGTCGCTACCGCCGGTCGAAGGGCCGCCGCGGCCACCGAAGAAAAAGCCGGCGGAGGAGTCTTGAAGCGCGATCAATTCGGGCGGTCTTTCCGCCGGCTTGGTCGCCTCAGCTCGCCGCGGGCGTCGCATCGAAAGATGCGAACCTCACTTCGTTCCGAACGCCTTGAAGGTGATGATGGTGAGGGTGTCCTGAATACCCGGGATCACCTGCACCTTCTCGTTGATGAAATGGCCGATGTCGGTGTCGTGGTCGACGTAGAACTTCACCAGGAGGTCGTAATTGCCTGCGGTGGAATAGATCTCGGAGGCAATCTCGGCTTCCGCCAGCGCGTTGGCGACGGCGTAGGACTGGCCGAGCTTGCATTTGATCTGGACGAAGAAAGGAACCATCGCTGTGTCTCCGGGGATATCGGCGACAATAGGCCAAAAACGGGCCGCCAAGGCAAGGCCAAGTCCAGGTCAAGTCCAGTCCAGGTCAAGTCGCGGTAGGGTCAGGCGAACTTGCTGCCAATGGGCGGCCGGGCTAGGACAGGTCATGACCCCGTTCATACCAACCTCTGGCGCTGCAAAATGACGCCGATCGCGCTCACCATTGCGGGCTCGGATTCCTCCGGCGGCGCGGGTATCCAGGCCGATCTGAAGAGCTTTGCCGCGCTCGGGGTCTACGGCGCCTCCGTAATCACGGCGCTGACGGCGCAGAACACCACCGGGGTCAGCGGCATTCATCCGGTGCCTGCGCCGTTCGTCACCGCGCAGATCGACGCGGTGTTTTCCGACCTCGCGGTCGGCGCGGTCAAGATCGGTATGGTGGCGCAGACCGAGACGATCGCGGCGATCGCCCAAGGGCTGCAGCGCTGGGCGCCGCGCCACGTCGTGCTCGACCCGGTGATGGTCGCGACCTCGGGCGACCACCTGCTGGCGGCCGAGGCGGTCGATGCGCTCAAGACCATGTTGTTCCCCCGTGCATCGCTGATCACGCCAAACCTGCCGGAGGCCGCGGCGCTGCTGAACGAGCCGGTCGCGGACAGTGAGGCCGCCATCGAGGATCAGGGGAGGCGATTGCTGGCGATGGGATGTCGCGCCGTGCTGGTCAAAGGCGGCCATGCGCAAGGTGCCGAAAGCATCGATTATCTGATCGACGGCGAACGCACCGTCGCGCTTGCCGCGCCGCGCATCGCGACCGCCAACACGCATGGCACAGGCTGCTCCCTGTCGTCGGCGATCGCTGCAGGTCTGGCCAGGGGCGAGGACGTGGAAACCGCCGTGCGCAACGCCAAGGCCTGGATCACGGCTGCAATCGCCGCGGCAGATCGCTTCGCTGTCGGACACGGCCATGGGCCCGTGCATCATTTCCACAAGTACTATCCGTATTGACGGCCCTGCCGCGGTCAACCTTGGCCTTCAGATCCATGTGCGTGCTCACGGACGCCCTAGGCTTGCCCGGCCATTGCAGGCCGGCGAACTCCGCTCGCGGGGCAGCCTGCGACAGACAGAAGCCAAGCCGCCCAATCTGGGTGGCCCGACGCTACCCAGGAATTGACGGGGCGCGACTTCGAGCCAGTCGCCGCCGCTATGCGGGTATGCTTGATCGGTAGTCAGTGGGCGTGACGGAACTTGCCCCGTAGCTCGGCCAAGGCCCCTGCGAACGGATGAAACGTGAAGCTCACCGTGTGGTGCCCTGGGCGAAGAGCGACTGCCCGAAAGATGACGTTGGCCCTGAGGATGTCGCTCGGCTCGCCATCCACCGTTGCACGCCACCAGGGATGCCAAACGTCGTTGAGGAGCAGCAGGCCGCCTGACGGCGCGTCGACCTCGACGTCGACTCGTGTATTCTCATAGCGGATCAAGCGTGCTGTGCCGGGCGCCGCGCCGGCTGCGCTTGCACGCGGCAGCGCTGGCGCGCGGTCGAGCAGGACGGTGTGGCGCGGATCGACGTCCGTCGGCCAGCCATTGGTGAGAAGCTGGTTGAAATC
The DNA here is from genome assembly GCF_029910015.1 of Bradyrhizobium sp. ISRA436. NCBI lineage: Bacteria > Pseudomonadati > Pseudomonadota > Alphaproteobacteria > Hyphomicrobiales > Nitrobacteraceae > Bradyrhizobium > Bradyrhizobium sp. ISRA436. Next base: position 4,979,073 of record NZ_CP094519.1, on the reverse strand, counting down.
CGCGACGCGCCAGTCAGAGAGCACCATCACACGCGGCAGAGCGCGGGGATTCTCGTACACATAGGCGTCCGCCGTATGGGCGACGAGCGTGAGATCGCCGGGGGCAAGCGATGGATCGACTTTCTCGACTGGCACGCCGACGGCGATGAAGCGCAGACCGAACAGATCGGCGAAGGCGGAGCGATAGGACGGAAATAGCGGCGAGAAGCGGCGCTGGTCATAATCCACCACCGTATCACCGACCAGGGTGGCGTCGTAGAACCACTTGAGGCGCAGCGGATTGTGCCCGAACACGTGGTCGCAGCCGTGGATCATACACAGGTTCGGCCAATGATAGGCGATGCCGATCAGTTCGACGCGATCACGCCGGGCTGGATCTGACGCCGCCGCAAGCTTTGATTTCAGCAGCGCCAGCGTTGCGTTCCTGGTGTCGAGGCGCAGTGCATCGAATGTCGAAGCCGCCATAGCGGTGGAAATGTGCGGCGCATTGTTCCAGGCGAGGTCGACGGCGGAGAACGAGCTCAGCAGCAGCATGCCCGCAAGGAGCGAGAGACCGTTCAGCCAACGCGCGAGAACGAGCGCCACGACCGCACCGCTGGTGAAGACGAGCGCGGTGACGACCGGCACGATCACCTGCGTGATGGACACGATGGTGTGGGCGAGCCACAGCGCCACTGCGACCAGCACAACCGGCATAGCCAGTTCGACTGCCCGCTGCGCACTGGCGGGTTGCGGGACCGTGCCTTCGAGCCAGCGATGCACGAGGTAGCCGGCGATGATGGCGAGCAGCGCCCCGATGACGAACGTCGCATCGGCAGGTCGCCGGTATAGCATCACCCCGGGCAACCATTCGTACATGGCATGGAAGACGGGCGTGTACCAGCCGAGTCCATAGAGCAAGACGATGCTGGCAGCGATCGAGAAGAAGCGGATGTCACGCGACCACGCGAGGCGGCGCACGATGCCAAACGAGACGATGACGACGAGCAGCAGGGCTCCCGAATAGACCAGACCCATGTTTTGCGCGAGCGAGAGATCGGTGCCGCCAAGCGCTGCTTTCCAGGACGACGTCGCCGGCCCCCAGTACTCGATGGCCGGATCCATCGCGCCGTAGAGATCGGCGAAAGCGAGGGTCAGCAGATGTGCCGGATGCAGCGATCCCTGACCGGCGACCATCCAGCCAATCTCGGGCCGGTTCGAGCGTGCGGCGAGCAGAGCCGTCAGCGTGACCGGAATGGCGGCGATGGGGATGCCGACCAGGCAGCTGGCCGCGAGCGGTCTGATGCTCGCGTTGATGCGCTTGCGCCAATCGTCACCCGCGATCCAGTGGTACCCGACAAATCCGGCGAGGACGTAGAGCGAGATCAGCGCAACCTGATCCCGCCCCACGGCGAGCAGGCCGCCAAACACGCCGGCCGCCAAGCCGGCGCGCCACGACGAACGTTCGAGCGCGCGCGATAGCATCCAGAGCGTCAACGGCAGATAGACTAGGCTGACGATCTGGCCGGTATGCTGCAATCGTGAATTCGCCGAGCCGCCGAAGGCGAAGGCGAGCGCAGCGACAAGCGCACCAGCCGCGTGCCAGCCGCGGTCCCGGAAATACAGAATGATGGCCACGCCGCCGAGCAACAGATAGGCAAAGGTCAGCCCGTCGACCACACGGAAGCTTGGTTTCGGGTCGACGCAGGCGAGCAGAAAATGTAGCGGCGAGAAGATCAGCGATTGCGGATCGGAGATGAGCGGCCAGCCCCCGAAGACGTTGGGCGTCCAGAACGGCGACTGGCCATTTGCCAGCGACGTGGCGAGAAATTGCAACGGCGGCAGGAATTGCGACTTGGCGTCCCAGGGAATCGTGACGTGGCCGGATAGCCATGGCCATGCAGGCAACAGAAACGCGAGCGCGAACAGCGCGACGGTAAGGCCTAGCGGGAATTTGCCCGTCGAAACCGCCGGTCTGGCCCGCCGCCCCAAAGCGCGTGGCTCAGCACCGGCAAGCCACGGCGTCGCCTGGAGGGACGGCGCGGCTGCGGGGTCGTCGATCCAGGACAGCGACCGCGCTTCGCTCTCGGGTCCCTCGAGCGACCCGTCCCCAAGGTCGGCTCTCATCTATGGCCCATTGTTTGGCGAAGGCGAGGCCGGGCCTGGATCACAACTCCGGGACTGCAACCGGCGAGCTCCCTTTTGCTATCCGCATGCCGGCTTTGCCTGTTTGGCGCAGAGCGCGCGCTGTCGCCACAACAGCGATTGCACTCCGCCCCCGACGGAGAGTGTACTCTGATACTGAGGACGCCTTAGCTAGCTGGGTCATTTGCGCCTCACGAAGGCTGGATATTACGGAATTTCTATGGCGCCGCGTGGTGATGGCACGTTATTCAACTTCATTGAGCTTCTGGTTCACGGCGACAACATTGCGCGCGCATTCCTTGCCGGTGGACCAAGCCTGATCGTTCTGGTTGACTCAGTGTTTTCTCTGCTGATGAAGATCGGCGACGCCGTTAGAGCCATCGCGCGAGCGCTTGAGTCTCGCAATTTCGTAGTTCGCCAAGTACCGGCATCTGAAATATCTATACGATCACCCGGGGTAGATGACGGTCGTCGACCTCGTGGTGTTAACGCCGGAGAGGGCGTTCTCGATTACCGAGCTCATATTGCGGCTACCGGTCTGACCCGAAGTCGGCGCCTGACGTCGTTGGGGAGCGAAGCAGATGGCGCCGGTGAAACGCTTCCGACTGAGCAGCTTGGCGCGTGAGGATCGAGACCCGGCCAGAGCTAAATTGCTCGCCAGAAGAGAGCTGGCGCCGCTTGCCGGGTTCGCGACCAGCCGTGCCAACCCGGCATCTCCAGCAGGTGGCGGCCTGAAGAAAGGCAATCAGTTAGGCGGACCTTCCGGTGCAACCGTCGCGCACGCCCTTCAGAGCCGCAAGCATCGGCATCGCCTGTGATCGCAAACCCGTCGCCCCCTGCATCGTTACGCCGAAAGCGATGCCAGCATCCTTCTCGTCGCCGTCGATACCGACCGGCCCAAATTGGATATCCACGCCGCCAGATATCGAGTTAAGTTCACGGTCCGATAAGCTGACTGCTTCGATAGGTCCTCTCATGACCGTCTCTTCCGCCGCTGGGGTCAGGTCATCCCTGACGTGCCGCGGATCGTGACGGAGATTAGCGCTTACTGACTGTGATCTACGTAACATTTGAAATTGGCTCGCGACGGCTTTTTTCTTCGTCGCGCCGTCCGGCAATGACGGCGGCTGAACCATCCGAGCGAACATCGAAGCAACCTGTGTTCCACACATCTACGCGCTCCCATGTCGCCAGATTGTCGCACGCCGCTGTTATCGGCAGTGAAGGGGCGTGCAACTGATTCTCGTTAGCTTTCTGGGGGCCTTCGGTCGCGAGGATCGTCATCGCCTTGTCACAGGAATCTGTTAGGTGCACAGGCATGGGAAGTGACTCCTTGAGTGAAGAAAGCCCGGAGCGACGCTTTCGCACTTTGTTCATCTCCGACGTCCATCTCGGAGCCCGCGGTTCGCAAGCCGACCGCCTGCTTGATTTCCTCCGCTCTCACGATGCCGACACGATCTACCTCGTTGGCGATATCGTCGACGGTTGGGCGCTGAAGTCGAACTGGTACTGGCCGCAGACGCACAACGACTTCGTGCAGAAGATGCTGCGCAAGGCGCGCAAGGGCGCGAAGGTGATCTACGTGCCGGGCAACCACGACGAATTTCTGCGCAAATATTACGGCACGCATTTCGGCGGCATCGACGTGGTTGAGAACACCATCCACACTGGCGCCGACGGCAAGCGCTATCTCGTGATCCATGGCGACATCTTCGACCTCGTGGTGCAGAACGCGCGCTGGCTCGCCCATCTCGGCGACAAGGCCTACGACTTCGCGATCCAGATGAATCGCTTCGTGAACTTCTTCCGCAAGATGTTCGGCGTGCCCTACTGGTCGCTGTCGCAGTGGGCCAAGCTGAAGGTCAAGAAGGCGGTGAACTATATCGGCGCATTCGAGGCCACGCTGGCAGGCGAGGCGCGGCGCCACGGCTGCGACGGCGTGATCTGCGGCCACATCCACTACGCGACCATTCATGACGAGCACGGCATCCGCTACATGAACTGCGGCGACTGGGTCGAGAGCTGCACCGCGCTCGCCGAGCATGAGGACGGCCGCTTCGAGATCATCACCTGGACCGATCCGGTGCGCCGCATCGCGCCGGTTCCGCGAGTAACGGCACGCGCTGCATGACGCATATCCTGGTCGCGACCGATGCGTGGCATCCCCAGGTCAACGGGGTTGTCCGCACGCTGACCATGATGGCGCAGGCGGCAAAATCGCTCGGTGTCGAGGTGAGCTTCCTCACGCCGGAATCGTTCCGCACCTTTGCGATGCCGAGCTATCGCGATCTCAGGCTGGCTCTGCCGTATCAAGCGAAGGTTGCCGGTCTGATCGCGGCAGTGAAGCCCGACAGTATCCATATCGCAACCGAAGGGCCGATCGGGCTCTCGGTTCGCCGCTATTGTCGCAAGCGCGGCCTGCCGTTCACGACGAGCTTCCACACCCGCTTTCCCGAGTATGTCTCCGCGCGGTCGCCTGTCCCGGAATCCTGGATCTGGCGCGCGCTGCGCTGGTTCCACAAGCCGAGCCAGGCGGTGATGGCGGCGACACCGGCGCTGGCCGGCGAGTTGCGGCTGCGCGGCTTCCGCAACGTGGTGCTGTGGTCGCGCGGCGTCGATACCGCGCTGTTCCATCCGCGCGATGTCGATCTCTGCCTGCCGCAGCCGGTCTATCTCAGCGTCGGTCGCGTGGCGGTCGAGAAGAATCTCGAGGCCTTCCTCGATCTCGATCTGCCCGGCACCAAGGTCGTGGTCGGAGACGGCCCGGCGCGCGCGGCGCTGGAGCGGAAATACCCGGAGGCCGTGTTTCTCGGCGCGCGCCATGGCGAGGAGCTGGCCGAGATCTACGCCGCGGCCGATGTGTTCGTCTTCCCGAGCCGGACCGATACGTTCGGCCTCGTGCTGCTCGAGGCGCTGGCAAGCGGGCTGCCGGTTGCCGCTTTTCCGGTCACCGGTCCCCTCGACGTGATCGGGGCGGCTCCGGTCGGCGTGCTCGACGAGGATTTGCGCCATGCGTGCCTGGAAGCGCTGAGCATCCCGCGGCAGGCCTGCGTTGATTTTGCCGCGCTCCACACCTGGCAGGCCTCGGCGCGAGTGTTCATCGACCGCGCCCTGAACGTCCGGCCGGTGCCGCGCGACGGCGAGGGCGAAACCATGGAGTTCGGTGCCGAAGAGCACCATTTCGGCGTCCTGCCGGCAACCCAGCCGACGCCGCGCTGACCGACCTCACGCGCCTTTGTTTTGACGCGTTTTCTTCACGCGAACCCGGCCCACTTCGCTTGAAAGCGCTATGAAGCGTCTTGCCGGGCTGTCTGCCAACGCGATAGAAATTGCGGATGATGGAAAACGCGATAAATCCACCCGTGGCTGCCGCGGACATCGATGCCGCCGCAAGGGTGGTCGCGCCGTTCGCGGTGCGTACGCCACTCCTGACCTTCCCCGTTCTCAACGAACGAGTCGGCACCAAGGTCTTCCTCAAGCCCGAGATGTTGCAGCGGACCGGATCGTTCAAGTTCCGCGGCGCCTTCAACAAGCTGGCTTCGATCCCGCAGGCAGTGCGGGGCGGCGGCGTCGTCGCGTTCTCCTCGGGCAATCATGCCCAGGGCGTCGCGGCCGCGGCAAAGATCCTCAACATGCAGGCGACCATCGTGATGCCTGCCGACTCTCCCGTCACCAAGCGCGAGCGGACCAAGTCCTATGGCGCCGAGGTCGTGCTCTACGACCGTGACCGCGAGGACCGCGAGGCGATCGCCAACGGCATCGCCAGCAAGCGCGGTGCGACGCTGGTGCGTCCCTACGACGATCCCTTCGTGATCGCAGGGCAGGGTACCGCCGGCCGCGAGATCGCCGAGGACATGGCGGCGCTCGGGCTGACGCCCGACATCGTCGTGGCGCCGGCCTCCGGCGGCGGCCTGATCGCGGGCGTCGCCACTGCGGTGAAGGCGAAGTTCCCGCAGGCCCAGGTGATCGTCGCGGAGCCTGCGGGCTATGACGATCACGCGCTGTCGCTCAAGGTCGGGCACCGCGAGGCGCATCCGGTCGCTGCGCGCACCATTTGCGACTCGCTGATGGCGATGATGCCGGGCGAGCTCACCTTCGCGATCAACAGCAAGCTGCTGGCGACTGGTGTGAGCGCCTCAGACGACGAAGTCGGCGCCGCGGTTGCTTTCGCCTATCGCGAGCTGAAGCTCGTGGTCGAGCCGGGCGGCGCCGTCGGGCTCGCTGCATTGCTGGCCGGGCGGGTCGACGCCAAGGGCAAGAACGTCGTCATCGTGCTCTCCGGCGGCAATATCGACGCGGAATTGTTCGCGAAGCTGGTGGCCTGAGATACTCGGACCAAATTGACATGGTCAGAGCGTTGGCCCGCTCTGCCCATTGCTATTTGTGGCGATCGATATCGTCAGCGCATGAAGCCGCACGAGATCACGAGAAGAACGCGATCTTCTCGGCCTGGCCCATGCGGCGGATCGGCGCGAGCGGGTCGTTGGCCGCGGCGCTTGGCCTTTTCACGAGGCCGCTTGCGATGATCGTCGAGCCAAGCGAGACGTCGCTCGCGCGGGCCGAAATGGTCTTCATGTCAGCTTGCGATGGTGTCAGGCTCACTGGCGCCTCGGCAATCCGTGCCTCGGCCGCCGGCTGCGGTTCGAGCATCGGCTCGGGAGCCCGTGCGAGCTCTGGCACTGGCTTAGGCGCCTGCACAAGCTCCGGCTCGCGTGTCGGCGCAGCGATGTCGGGCTCGGCGGCCATCGCTTCAGCGGCGTGCATCTCCGCGACAAGCATCGCCTCGTCGTCGCCGGTCGGATCGGGCGCGCCCATCTCCATCGCAATGAGATCGAGCACCGCTTCGTCATGCGCATCGGCAGCGGCCTCGTCGGCGACGTGGGCGAGCTCGGCGGCTTCGGCTTCGGCCAATGCGGCCTCGGCTTTTGCAAGTGCGTGCTCGGTCGGTTGCGCCACGGTAGCCGTGGTGAGGTCAGCGCTCGGCGTCGCGGCGACGTCGTGAACTGGCGCTGCTTCCGCGGCCACGATTTGGGGCTGGGCGCTTTCAGCTGCGCCAGCTGGCGACGCCGCCGGCGCCTCCGCGACCGCCGCCTCGGCAACAGCCGGTTCCGTCGCCGGCGCGGCCGCCTCTTCCGCGTTGAACTCGGCGAGCCGGCGGGTCAGCGCCGCGAAGGCAGCATCCACGACGGTCTTGGCCTCGTCGATGGAGACCTGGGAGGCGCCGGCCTCGATGGCGCTGGCCTGCGAATCCATGATGTCGCAGATTCGGCCGTCATTGCCGATCTCGCGCAGCCGCCAGGAGATTTCCCGGATCACCCGCACGCCCTTGCGGATCGGCGCGAGGCTCTGCTCGAAACTGAGCTCATCGAGCGCGGCGATGGCGGAGGCCTGGACGGCCTCGACAGCGCCGCGCAGGGCGGTCAACGCCTGTTCCAGTTGCTCGTCCCTGAAAGCGTCTGCAGCGGCTTGCCGCTGCGCGCTGAGGCTTTCCTCGATCCGCGCCACGGCGTCGAGCACCATGCGGGTATCGGCATTGCGGTTGCGCTTGGCGTACTCGCCGAGGAACCAGCGGCCCCGCGACGTCTCCATGAAGGCCTCGCTGATCGCAGCATAGTCCTCCTCGCTCGGCTGGGCCGCGCGGGCGGAAATCGGCGACAGGGCGAATGCTTCTTCGGCCATCACAATCTCTTCGCGCAAATCACTGCGCGTTACGCTAACGATCACCACGATATCGCGCGAATCGCAATTGAATTGATGTCTTCCGAATCAAAAATCTCCATCGCAGCCAGGATTGCGTCGCGGCGATTCGCGCGAAGCCTGGCGGCATTCTACGCCACGCTGTTCGGAATGACGGGCGTCCATCTGCCATTTTTCACAGTGTGGCTGAAGGCGATCGGCATCGATGCCACCTGGATCGGCATTATCACGGCAGTGCCGCCGGTGACGCGCTTCACCGTGCTGCCGCTGCTCACCGCTGCGGCGGAACGCCGCCAGATGCTGCGCGGTGCGATCATGCTCACTGGCTTTGCCACCGCGCTCGGATTTTTCGTGATCGGCAGCCAGCACCAGCCGTTGCTTGTGCTGCTGGTCTATGCGCTGACCTGCTGCGTCTGGACGCCGATGGTGCCGCTGACGGATGCCTACGCACTGCGCGGCGTGGCGCGCTACGGTCTCAACTATGGACCGCTGCGGCTATGGGGGTCGATCGCGTTCGTGGTCTGCGCGCTCGCAAGCGGACTGCTGCTCGGCTATGTCGCCGAGGTTCATCTGATCTGGATCATCACGGCCATGACCGTCGTCGGCGCGATGCTCGCCTTGACGCTGCGGCCGCTCGACCGGCCGCCCGCCGCAGCCGCGCCCACGGCCGGCGCATGGAAGCTTTTGCGCGATCCCGGTTTCCTTGCCATCATCGTCTCCTCGGCGCTGATCCAGAGCAGCCACTCCGCCTACTACATCTTCGCATCGATCGCCTGGCGGCAAGCCGGCTTCAGCGGCCTGACGATCGCGGGCCTGTGGGTGATCGGCGTTCTCGCCGAGATCGTCCTGTTCGCGCTGTCGCCGCGTTTCACGCTGCCGTCAGCGACGCTTGTGGTGATCGCCGCCGCCAGTGCCGTGGCGCGCTGGACCATCACCGCGCAGGATCCGCCGCTCGCGATCCTTGCCGTCATCCAGCTCGCGCACGGGCTGACCTTCGGGCTCACGCAGGTCGGCATCATGGGCATGATGGTGCACCATGTGCCGCCTCATGTGATGGCGCGCGGGCAGGGCTACCTCACCGCCTGCGGTGGCATCGTCGCGAGCACCACGTCGATCCTGAGCGGCATGGTCTACGCACGCTACGGACTGGGCGTCTACGACATGATGGCCGCGATGGGGGCGGCCGGTGGGCTCGTGATGTGGCTGTCGCGCAAGCGCTTCACCCATCACCCCCAGAGCGCGGCGTCCGGGGGATAGACGAGGCTGCCCTCGTAGCGCAGGCCGTTGTCGCGGTCGCGCGCCAGCAACAGCGGGCCGTCGAGGTCGACGAAACGCGCGGCCTGCGCGATCAGCATCGCCGGGGCCATCGCCAGCGAGGTCGCGACCATGCAGCCGATCATGATCTCGAAGCCGAGCGCGCGGGCGGCGTCCGCCATCGCCAATGCCTCGGTCAGCCCGCCGGTCTTGTCGAGCTTGATGTTGACGGCGTCGTAGCGGCCGCGCAGGCTCTTGAGCGAGGCGCGGTCATGCACACTCTCGTCGGCGCAGACCGGAACCGGGCGCTGGATGCGCGACAGGGCCTCGTCCTTGCCGGCCGGCAGCGGCTGCTCGATCAGGGTGACGCCGGTATCGGCGCAGGCGGCGAGATTGGCGGCCAGGTTGCCCTCGGTCCAGGCCTCGTTGGCGTCGACGATCAGTTCGGAGGCTGGCGCCGCCTTGCGCACCGCGGCGATCCGCGCACCGTCGCCATCGCCGCCGAGCTTGATCTTGAGCCGCGGACGGTGAGCCGCCTGGGCAGTGGCCGCCGCCATCGCCTCGGGTGTTCCGAGCGAAATCGTATAGGCGGTGGTGCGGGCCTCGGGCGCAGGCCGGCCCAGCAGGTTCCAGATGCGGTCCCCGGCACGCTTGGCCTCGAGGTCCAATAGCGCGCAGTCGAGCGCGTTGCGGGCGGCGCCCGCGGGCATCCTGGCTTGCAGGGCGCGGCGGTCGATGCCGCCGGCCAGCGGCTCCTGCATGGCCTGAATCGCCCGCAGGGTCGCCTCCGGCGTCTCGCCGTAGCGGGGATAGGGCACGCATTCGCCGCGGCCGGTCAGGCCGCCCTGGCTGACCTCGGCTACCACTACCACCGCCTCGGTCTTGGCGCCCCGGCTGATCGTGAAGGTCCCTGCGATCGGCCAGCGCTCGATCCGGGCGCTCAGGGAAATTGCGCGGAGTGGGGTGGAAGTCATTTTAAAGTCTACTATTTCCTGAACCGTATGCTTGCGACCTGAAACCAACTATGGCTGGTTAGTGACAGATTCGACAAGCGGACCCGGCGGCGCCGGTGAACGGCCAACCAGCCGAGGGGTAGGCAAAAGGTGAGCGGCGACCCGACACTGGAGCGGATAGCCCAAGGCGAGGGACTGGCGTTGTGCGCGGCGGGTAGCTGGACGGCCCGCTTTGCTCCGGCGCTCGAGCGGATCGTTTCGGATGCCGAGAAGCTGCGTGGCAGCCGTCCGCATATCTTTATCGACGTATCGCAGGTCTCCAGCCTCGACACCTTTGGCGCCTGGTTGATCGAGCGGCTCCGCCGCAGCCTCAGCGACCCCACGGCGGAGGCGATGATCGCCGGCCTCTCGGCCAACTATTCCAGCCTGGTGGACGAGGTCCGCCGCGTCGGCACGGCGCCCAAGACCGACAGCGAGCCGCTGTCGGTCACGGTCATGCTGGAGCAGATCGGCCGCACGGTGGTCGGCATCGGCGGCACGATTGTCAGCCTGGTCGACATGCTCGGCGCGGTGATCGCCGCGTCCGGCAAGGTACTGATCCATCCGCGCAGCTTCCGCCTGACCTCGACGGTGCATCACCTCGAGCAGGTGTGCTGGCGCGCGGTGCCGATCGTGGTGCTGATCACCTTCCTGATCGGCTGCATCATCTCGCAGCAGGGCATTTTCCATTTCCGCCAGTTCGGCGCCGATATCTTCGTCGTCGACATGCTCGGCGTGCTGGTGCTGCGCGAGATCGGGGTGCTGCTGGTCGCCATCATGGTCGCGGGCCGCTCCGGCTCGGCCTATACCGCCGAGCTCGGCTCGATGAAGATGCGCGAGGAGATCGACGCGCTGCGCACCATGGGCTTTGATCCGATCGAGGTCCTGATCCTGCCGCGCATGCTTGCGCTGGTGCTGGCGATGCCGATCCTGGCTTTCCTCGGCGCGATGGCCGCGCTCTATGGCGGCGGCCTGGTGGCCTGGCTTTACGGCGGCATCGATCCGGAAGCCTTCCTGCTCCGCCTTCGTGACGCCATATCGATCGATCATTTCATCGTCGGCCTCGTCAAGGCGCCGGTCATGGCCGCGGTGATCGGCATCGTGGCCTGCGTCGAGGGGCTTGCGGTGCAAGGCTCGGCGGAATCGCTCGGACAGCACACCACCTCGTCGGTGGTGAAAGGGATATTCTTCGTGATCGTGATGGACGGCGTGTTCGCGATCTTCTTCGCATCGATCGGGATATGATCATGCCGGAGCAGGCAGACGACGCCATCATTCGGGTCCGCGACATCACCGTGCAGTTCGGCAAGACCCGCGTGCTCGACGGCCTCAACCTCGATGTCAAGCGCGGCGAGATTCTCGGCTTCGTCGGTCCGTCGGGCGCCGGCAAGTCGGTGCTGACGCGCACCATCATCGGCCTCGTGCCGAAGGTCTCCGGCCGCATCGAGGTGTTCGGGGTCGATCTCGATGCCGCTGGTACCGCCGAGCGGCGCGGGGTCGAGCGGCGTTGGGGCATCCTGTTCCAGCAGGGGGCGCTGTTCTCATCGCTCACGGTGCGGCAGAACATCCAGTTCCCGGTGCGCGAATATCTGCGCATCTCGCAGCGGTTGCTCGACGAGATCATGGTCGCCAAGCTCGTGATGGTCGGCTTGAAGCCGGAGGTCGCCGATCGCTATCCGTCGGAGCTGTCCGGCGGCATGATCAAGCGCGTGGCGCTGGCCCGCGCGCTCGCGCTCGATCCCGAACTGGTGTTTCTGGACGAGCCGACATCGGGCCTCGATCCGATCGGCGCCGGCGAATTCGACGAGTTGGTGCGCACCCTGCAGCGCACTTTGGGGCTGACCGTTTTCATGGTAACCCACGATCTCGACAGCCTTTATACTGCGTGCGACCGTATCGCCGTTTTAGGGAACGGTAAGATCATTGCTGCAGGATCGATCGCCGACATGAGGGCATCGCAGCATCCGTGGCTGCAGCAATACTTCAACGGCAAGCGCGCCCGCGCCGTTGTGGCCTAGTGCATGATCCCGACATGTGGAGACCGGTTTTCGGACCAGATCATGCGCCAAAGGGGAATTCGACGAGCTCTGACGCAGGCTGGCTGCGCGAGAGCCTAGGAGCCGATTGATGGAAACGCGGGCGAACTACGTGCTGATCGGAGCGTTCACGCTGGCGGTAATCGCCGCGGCGTTCGGCTTCGTGCTCTGGTTCCAGAGCCTGCACACCATCAAGCAGCGCAGCCCCTTGCGGGTGATCTTCGAGGGCCCCGCGTCAGGCCTGCGCAACGGCGGGAGCGTCAATTTCAACGGTATTAGAGTAGGTGAAGTGATCTCGGTGAAGCTCGACAACCCGCGGCGCGTGGTCGCGCTGGCGATGGTCGAGAACAATGCCCCGATCCGCAAGGACACCCATGTCGGTCTCGAATTCCAGGGCCTCACCGGCGTCGCCGCGATCTCGCTGCGCGGCGGCGAGGAGGCGGCCCCGCCTGTGCCGCTCGACGAGGACGGCATCCCGGTGCTGACCGCCGATCCCAACTCGCTGCAGGACGTCACCGAGGCGATCCGCGCCACCCTGCAGAATGTCAATCGCATCGTTGCCGACAATCAGGAGTCGGTGAAGAACTCGCTCAGGAACCTCGAGACCTTCACCTCGGCGCTGGCGCGCAACTCCGAGAAGATCGACAATGTCATGCTCAAGGTCGACGGCGTGATGGGCAAGGCCGACAGCCTGATGCTCGGGCTGAACGCGATTGCCGGCGGCAACAATGGCGGCGAGCTCAATCTGATGGTGAAGTCGATCCGCGAGCTTGCCGAGGATCTCGACAAACGTTCGAACGCGCTGATCCTCGACGGCCGCAGGACGCTTTCCGACATCAGCCGCGCCGTCAACAATTTCGACCGCAACCCGAGCCGGGTGATCTTCGGCGGCAGCAACAACAGCGCGCCGGAGCCCGCACCAGCACCGGCGGTCGCGCCGCCGAGGCGGCGGTGATCCGCGAATGGTGTGTGGCGAAGACCTTTCCCATCTGTCAGCCTCCGTCATTGCGAGCTAACGGGTCGGCGCAAGGCGCCGCCCGATGACAGGCTTCCGCGAAGCAATCCATCTCTCAGCTCGCTGAGGCGTGGATTGCTTCGTCGCTGACGCTCCTCTCGCAATGACGGTGGCTAAGACCGTCGTGCCACTACCGATACGGAATCCGTGGACCAATTCACTCTAGTCCAAGCAAAAACGGAGGCCTTTCGGCCTCCGTTTTCCATTCGCTATTCGTTACTTGCTATTCGCCAATTCACCCCAGGCGTCCCGCCGCGTGGGCGAGCAGGGTGTAGACCAGCCCCGTCTCCGAGGTCAGGTGGTTGCGCAGTTCCTGCGGGCTGCGGCCGTCGCGGGCCACCTCGTCGAGCAGACGCTCGAACTCGGCGATGTAGCGGTCGACCGTCTGCTTGAAGCCGCGGTCGGAGCGATACTTCCGAGCTACCTCATCGAAGGCCTTCTGGCCGGCCGGCGTGTAGAGGCGCTTGTTGAACGCCTTGTTCTCGCCGCGCTGGTAGCGATCCCACATTTCGGCAGCCAGGTTGCGGTCCATCAGCCGGGCGATGTCGAGCGACAGCGATTCCAGCGGATTGGCGGTGGCCTGCGGCGCCGGGCGGGGCCGCTGCGCCTCGCGGCTCGGGGCGGGCGGCGGCGGCGCGTCGCTGCGGTTGAGCAGATCGGACAGCCAGCCATCGCCGCGGCCATTGTCGGGGCCCGCGGGGCTGACCGGCGGCGCTTCGGTCCGGCGCGAGGACGGCATGCCCAAGTTCTGCATACCCAGGTCCGGCGGCGGCAGCGTCGATGCGCTGTTGCCGTTGTCGCGCATGCGCACCTCGCCGCGACCGCCGCCGGCGGCCGCCGCCATCAGCGGTTCCTCCTGGCGAACGCTGCCGCGGTTGCCGCTGACGACGTCGAGCCCGCGGCCATGATGCGCCACGATGCGGTTGAGCTCGGCCAGCGCTTCGATCTGGTCGACGATCACCTTGCGCATCTGCGCGGTGTTCTCGGCGGCCTCCTGCGGCATTTCGAGCACGCCGCGGCGCAGCTCGTTACGGGTGGCTTCGAGCTCGTTGTGCATCTCGGTCGCCATCTGCTTCATCGCCGTGACCATCGCGGAGAACTTCTCCGTCGATTCCTTGAACATCGCATCGGTCTCGGCGTTGCTCTGCTGGTACAGGTCGTTCATGGCGTCGATCGTCTGCTGACGCTCGTTCTCGGCCGCAAGCCGCACCGCCTCGAACTGCCGGCTGATGGTCGCCGAACCGGCGCCGGCGGTCTCCGCCACCACGCGGGCGATGTCGCGGGCACGCTCTTCGGCCGCGGCCAGCGATTCATCGAGCAGGCCGGTGAAGCGCGACAGCCGCTGGTCGAGATCGGTGGTGCGCAGGTCGATGGTGGTGATCAACGATTCCAGCTCCGACTTGCGCTCGTTGACGGACGCCGTCGTGGAGCGATTGGCCTGCTCGACCATGGCAGCTGCGTCGATCAGCGCCTTGCCATGGGTTTCGAACTGGCTCGACAGCTGACCGAGGTCCTCCAGCGCCCTGCTGGTCTTGCTGTTGAACACCGTGAGCTGGTCTTCCAGGGTCTGGGTTGCCACGCCGTTGCGCGAGGTGACGTCGTTCATGGCGGACACGAAGTCGGCCACCCGGGTCACCAGCGCACGCTCCAGCGAGTTGAGGTTGTCGTGGGCGCCGGTCAGCACCTCCTGCAGCAGGATGTTGCCCTCGCGCAGCCGCTCGAACAGCGCCACCGTATCGGTGCGCAGGATCTTGCTGGTTTCCTGCATTTCGGTGACCGCCGAGATCGAGACCTGGCGCGACTGGTCAATCGCCGCGCGCGAGGCCTGCTCGAGGTCCTTGAGCGACTTCGCCACTGCGCCGGTCGCCTGGTCGCCGGCCGAGGTGATGTTGCGCGCGACGTCGTTGCCGTGCGCCGCCATCGACTGCGAGAACGCCTGGCCGCGGGTTTCGATCGCCTTCAGCGCATCGGCAGTCGAGCGATCGATGTCGGTCGCAAGCTGCGTAGTCTTGGCGGTCAGCGCCTCGACCAGCGCGCCGCGGCGGCTGTCGACCATCTGCGACAGGCGGTCGGTCTGTTGCTGCACATAGGTGACGATCTCGTCGGTCTTGCCGGTCATCGCCGATCCGAACGCGCTCGAGGCAGACAGCACCGAACGTTCGATGTCGGCCGCGGTCGACTTGACCTTGGTCGAGACCTCGCTCGACATGTTGACCAGCGCCGCCTGCGCATTCTGCGCCGAGCTCTGGATGTTGTCGGTGGTCTTGGCCGTGACCGCGCCGAGCGTATGCTCGATATCGGTCGAGAGCGCGCGGATCTGGTTGGCGGCGTCAGTGGAGGTCGCCGCGAACGAGCTCTGGGCCTCGCGGGCGCTGCCGAGGATGGTCTGCGCGGTCTCCGCGCTGGCCGCGGTCAGCGTGCGCTCGATCTCGGCCGAGAGGTTGCGGATCTGATTGGCGGCGTCGGTGGAGGTTGCCGCGAACGAGCTCTGGGCCTCGCGGGCGCTGCCGAGGATGGCCTGCGCGGTTTCCGCACCGGCGGTGGTCAGCGTGCGCTCGATCTCGGCGGAGATCTCGCGGATCTGGCTTGCCGCCTCGGTGGAAGTCGCCGCGAACGAGCTCTGGGCCTCGCGGGCGCTGCCAAGAATGGTCTGGGCCGTGTTGGCGCCGACCGCGGTCAAGGTGCGCTCGACATCGATCGCCAGCGACTTGACGTGGCTGGCGGCGTCCGACGACGCCGACACGAGGGCGCTCTGCGCCTCGCGGGCACCGGCGGTGATGGTTTCGGCCGTGCCGGTGCCGGCCATCGACAGCGAACGCTCGACGTCGGCGACGAGCGCCGTCACCTTGGTCGCAGCCTCGGTCGAGGCATTGATCAGCGTATTCTGGGCATCACGCGCACCGGCGGTGATGGCTTCCGCGGTCGCGGCGCCGGCCATCGACAGCGAGCGCTCGATGTCGGCCGCGAGCGTGCGGACCAGGCTGGTGGCTTCGGTGGACGCGTCGGCCAGCGTGCTCTGGGCCTCGCGCGCACTTGCGACGACCGCCTCGGCGGTGGCCGTGCCGGCCGTCGAGAGCGAGTGCTGCAAGTCGGCGGAGAGCGTACGCACCAGATCGGCGGTCTCCGTGGATGCGTCGGCCAGCGTGCTCTGGGCTTCGCGGGCAGAGGCGACCACGGCTTCCGCGGTGGCGGTGCCGGCCATCGACAGCGAGCGCTCGACGTCGCCGGCGAGCGACTTGACCTGGCTGGTGACGTCGGTCGACGTCGAGATCAGCGTGGTCTGGGCCTCGCGCGCACCGGTCATGATTGCTTCGGCGGCAGCGGAGCCGGCCATCGACAGCGAATGCTCGACGTCGGCGGCGAGCGACTTGACCTGGCCTGCGGCCTCGGCGGAGGCGGTGACCAGCGTGGTCTGGGCTTCGCGCGCGCCCGACAGCACGGAGGCTGCGGTGGCGCTGCCGGCGGCCTGCAGCGTGCGCTCCACGTCGGCCGACAGGGCCTTGATCTGGGAGGCGACGTCGCCGGAGGAGGAGACCAGCGAGGCCTGCGCGTCGCGGGCGCTGGTGAGGATCGAATTGGCGGCGCTGGTGCCAACGGCGGTCAGCACGGCCTCGACCTCGGACGAGGTCAGCTTGAGCTGCGCCCCGACGTCGGTGGACACGGTGAGCAGCGACTGTTGCGCGGTACGCGCACCGGTCTGGATGGTCTCGCTGGTGTTGACCACGAGGTTCGTCAGCGAGCGCTCGGCGTCCTCGACATGGGACTTGATGCTCGACGACAGCAGCTCCGCGCGAGCCATCAGGTCGTCGCTCGCCTGGCGGCCGCTGCTCTCGATGCGGCCTGCGACGGCCTCGACGCGCGAGCCGAGCAGATCCTCGAACTGCGCGACGCGGGTGTCGATGTCGTTGGCGATCGCGCCGACGCGGGTTTCGATACCCTGCTGGACGTCGACGAAGCGCGCCGAGATGGTGTCGGTCAGGCGCGCGCTATGACCGTTGATGGTCTCGGCGAGGCGGTCGCCGTGGCCGTTGATGGTCTCGCTGACACCGTTGATGCGATGGTCGACCGCGGCGATCGCCTGCACGGTGCCCTCGGTCAGGGTCGTGGTGAGCAGGCCGAGCCGCGAGTCGATCGACTGGATCGCCTGGGCGGCGCCTTCGGTCAGCGAGGTCGCGAGCGTGCCGAGATGGCCGTCGATGGAGGCGGTGACGGATTTCGCACGGCTCTCGAAGGTGATTTCGAGCGTCTTCAGGCGGTCATCGATGGTGCCATCCAGCGACCTGAGGTGGCCGTCGAGCGAGCCGATCCTGCTGGCGAGGGAACTGTCGAGGGAACCGATCTTGCTGGCGAGCGAGCTGTCGAAGGTCGAGAGCTTGTTGTCCAGCGAGGCGTCGAGATTGGTGACGCGGTCGCCGAGCGTGGTCTCGAACTTCAGCAGGCGCTGGTCGAGCGAGGCGGTGATCTCGCCGCCGTTCGAGCTGACGCGATGATCGAAGGTGTCGACATAAGTCTTCAGGCTGTCGGCGATGTCCTGGGTCCGCTGGCCCATGCGCTCGACGATGTCGCCGCCGAAGGTCTTCACCGTGCGGTCGAATTCCGAGATGTGGCGCGTGATCAGCGCGCCGAGCGTGCCGGAGTCGCGGGCGAAACGCTCGGCGAGCTCGCTGCCGTGATTCTTCACCAGCTCGTCGAATGCGCTCATCTGCAGCGATAGCGAGTCGTGCGCGGTCTCGGTCTGGCTCACGACCCTGGCTACCAGCGAATTGACGGTGACGTCGAGCGCCTCGCTCGCCTTGTCGCCGCTTGTCATGATCTGGCCGGCGAGGCGGTTGCCGGCGTCGTCGATCTTGCTGACGAGGTCGTTGCTGCGCAGCTCGAGCTCCAGCAGCAGCGAGTCGGCGGAGTTCTTCAGCGAGTCGTGGACCTGCTCGGTGCGGTCGGAGATGCCGTCGACGATGGCCGACGACCGCTGCTCGAAGTCGCCGGTGATGCGGTCGACGCGCTCGTTCAGCATCTCGTGGATGCGATCGGCCAGGTCGACGAACTCGTCGTGAACGTGGCCAGTCTTGAAGTTGAGGCTGGTGGTGAGCCGCTCGGTCGCTTCGAGCACGGCTCGGGTGGTCTCGGCACTGGCCTCCTCGAGGCGGTCGAGCAGGTCACCGCCGCGCTCGCCAAGCGCGAGGATCATGTTGTCACCGGCATGGCTCAGCGCGGTCGTGATGTGCTGGCCGCGCTCTTCCAGCGCGCCAGTGATGCTCTTTGCGACCTCGTCGACGCGCGAGGCGATCGCATCCGAGATCAGCGCGATGTCATGGCGCAGGTCGATCTGCACGCCGGAGATCGCGCTGCGCACCTGCTCGGCCTGGCCTACCAGATTGTCGCGCTGGTGGGCGATGTCCTGCAGCAGCGCGCGGATGCGCACTTCGTTGTCGGAATAGGCGCGTTCCAGCGCCGCGACCTCATTGGCGACGAGGGTTTCGAGTTCGCCGGCGCGCGCGATCGCACGCTCGACGCCGTCGCCCATCGCCGCGACCTCGCGGCGGATCGCCTGGCCGACCGTGACCATGGAATCAGCGGCGGCGTTTTCAGGCTCGGAGAAGCGGATCGCGACCTGGGCCATCGATTGCGCGATCATCTGCATTTCCTGGCCGCGCCAGGCGAGGCTCGCGAGGAAATAGAACAGCAGGATCGGCGCGAGAAAGAGGGCCGCAAGGCCGGCGAACATCAGGACGCCGCTGCCCTGGGCCATCCCGGCTTGCAGCGACGGCAGGAAGGCAACGGTCAGGATGATGCAACCGAGCAGCCAGACGCCGGCAGCGATCGATGCGAACATGAAGGCGTTGCGCGCGGGGCGGCCCTTGCGCAGCGACTGAAGCAACTGGCCGATCGTTTCGCGATCGTCGTTGGCGGCGCGGCGCGGCGCGCGCGGCTCCTCGATCGGATCGAACGCGGAGCGGTCCGTGCTCGGACGGGGCTCGAATGACGTCGCCGAGAAGTCGGGCGAAGCCGGCGGAAGGCTCGGCTGCATGGCCTGCTCGGTGGTGGCGCCTGACTTTTCGGCGCTCTGCTCGTTGATGTTGAGGGCTTCCTGAATCGCAGAAAGCGCGACTTCGGTGGGATCTTTGACCTTCTTTGGAGTGTTCGCCATGTTCAGTCTGAGCCCTCTACTATTTTACGCGCGGCGAACTTGCGAACGCCCCCCGCAAGCTCGAGCCTCTGCCCAAAGCGGAACGCAAGCGTGCCCGTCGGCGGCTTGTCCGCTACATCCGCAAACATCCTATTGGCTGAGCGATGCGAATGAAATGCTTGCGATTAATACTTTCTTAATCATCGTTAACAGCTTTAAGCCATAAGGCCTTATGGGTACTCGAAATTTCCGTCGAACTGCGCCAATTGTGTCGAGATATTGTCCGAAATCGGGCCGATTTGCAGATGATCCCGACAACAATCCGTTAACCAGTTTCATGATTGGCTAGGCCGATAAACCGCCGGGAAGTGCCCTGCGGGGACGACAGGGACTGGCGATGCCGCTTCATCTGGGACGGGTTGAATGGACGCAATCGCCGCCGCTCGCGCCCGGCAACGGTCCGATCGATCTCGACCACCTCCAGCGCATGACGCTGGGCGACCCGGGTCTCGAGCGGGAAGTGCTGGCGATGTTCTCGGCCCAGTCGGCCAGGATCCTGGGTGAACTGACGGCGTTGCCGGCCGAGGCCGCGACCCATGCCCACACCCTGAAGGGATCGGCACGCGCGATCGGTGCCTTTGGGGTGGCCGACGCCGCAGCCCGGCTGGAAAGGGCGCTGTCCTCCGGTTCCGACCCGTCCCAGCCGCTTGCCGAACTCGGGACGGTCATTGCGGAGGCGCGCGCTGCGATCGAGCTGATCCTGCATCGGTCCTAGGGAAACCCCTCAAGGGGCCCGCCAAAGGGGTCGATGGCCCATCCGAAACCGGCCGGCAGGTTTTCGGTCCCCGCCGCTAGCGCTGTGCGGATCGACCCGTTATACGACTGCCGGGGACCTTTCCATCTATTGTCCGGCGCATTCCGGCAGCACGAGCGATCATGGCCAAAATCCACTTTATCGACCATTCCGGCGAGAAACGCACCATTGAGATCGAGAACGGCGCGACCGTTATGGAAGGGGCGATCCGCAACGGCATTCCCGGCATTGAAGCCGAATGCGGCGGGGCCTGCGCCTGTGCGACCTGCCACGTCTATGTCGATGAAGCCTGGCGCGAGAAGGTCGGCCCTCCGTCGCCGATGGAGGAGGACATGCTGGACTTCGGTTTCGACGTGCGGCCGAACTCGCGGCTGTCCTGCCAGATCAAGGTGACCGACGAGCTCGACGGTCTCGTCGTGTCGACGCCCGAGCGGCAGGCCTAAGGCCTTTGAGCATGATCTCCGCGCAAACGCTTGGCGTTTGTCGCGAGGGAAAACCGCTTCACACTCTCCCGGATCATGCTCTATTCGCCGTCCGGATTCACGCCGCGCCGAACCCAGCGTCGAAAGTTCTCTTTGACCTCGGCCGGCAAGGGCGTCGGCCTGCGGGTGGCCTCGTCGATCATGACGGTCACGGCCCGCGCCGACGCCACGCATTTCCCTTCCGAAAACACCACCTGATCGAAGCTGGTCGAGGTCCGTCCGAATTTCACGAGGCCGAGCCCTAGCTCGATCTTGCCCGGCCAGTGCAGCTCGGCACGGAAATGGATGTCGAGGCGCACCATGATCCAGCCGAGCCCGGGTGGCATCAGCCCCATGCTGCGGTCCTTCACCAGCGTGACGCGGCCGGTCTCGAAATATGTTGCGTAGACCGCATTGTTGACGTGCCCGTTCGGATCGAGATCGGCGAAGCGCACGTTGTCGGTGAGGCGATAGGGGAAGTCTTCCAGGCGCAGCGTATCGTCGGCGCGGATCGGGGCGTTCACGAGGGGTCTCCGTCAGTTTCCCGCCCATACAGCCGACTTGCTGAGGCTCGGCAAGGGGTTGCCGCGCCAGCCTCTGCCCCTATTATGCATGTCACGATCCGGCATCACCTCATGGCTGGACAGGCGACGGCCGTCACAGTCGATTTCAACTGAAAAGAAGCGGATATGAGCGAACCGATTAAAACCGATGTGCTGATTATTGGCGCAGGTCCCTGCGGACTGTTCGCCGTGTTCGAACTTGGCCTGCTCGACATGAAGGCGCACCTTGTCGACATCCTCGACAAGATCGGCGGGCAGTGCGCCGAGCTTTATCCGGAGAAGCCGATCTACGACATTCCCGGCATCCCCTTCGTCACCGGCCAGGGCCTCACCGAGCAGCTGATGGAGCAGATCAAGCCGTTCCATCCGACTTTCCATCTCAACGAGATGGTGGAGACGATCGAGAAGATCGGCGATCCGCTGTTCCGGGTGAAGACCGATGGGGGCAAGGAGTTCGAGGCCAAGGTCGTGGTGATCTCCGCCGGCGGTGGCTCGTTCCAGCCGAAGCGGCCGCCGGTGCCGGGCATCGAAGCCTATGAGGGGACATCGGTGCACTACGCCGTGCGCAAGATGGAGCAGTTCCGCGACAAGAGCATCCTGATCGTCGGCGGCGGCGATTCCGCGCTCGACTGGACGCTCAATCTGCATCCGATCGCCAAGCGCATCACGCTGCTGCACCGGCGCGACGATTTCCGCGCGGCGCCCCACAGTGTCGAGCAGATGCGCGCGCTGGTCGCCGACGGCAAGATGGATCTGAAGATCGGCCAGGTCACCGGGCTGGAAGGTGCGAGCGGTCAGCTCTCGGGCGCGACCGTCAAGGGCAACGACAATTCGGTCTCGACGGTCGCCTGCGATACGATGCTGCCGTTCTTCGGGCTCACCATGAAGCTCGGCCCGGTCGCGAACTGGGGCGTGGCGCTGGAGAACAATCTGGTGCCGGTCGACACCGCGGCGTTTGAGAGCAACGTTCCCGGCATCTTTGCGATCGGTGACATCAACACCTATCCGGGCAAGCTGAAGCTGATCCTCTCCGGCTTCCACGAGGGTGCGCTGATGGCGCAGAAGGCGTACCGCTATGTCTATCCGGACAAGCGGCTGGTGTTCCAGTACACGACCTCGTCATCGAGCTTGCAGAAGAAGCTCGGCGTGAGCTGATTGCAGCCGAATTGTGACCGGCAGAAGCGGTGCGGACGTCTCCGGCATGACGCGGGGTACTAGAACGCTCCGCGAAATGGACGTAGACTCCGAGCTTCGGTTAGTCGGTCGATCAGGTGATGACGATGCGGAACACGCTATCCAGACTTCGGCTGATCTTCGCAATCGCAACGGCGCTCATCGTTGCGATTCCATTTGCGGCCTCGGCCGCAGAGCCCTCCGCCGCCGGCCTATGGCAGAAGGTTGAGGACGGCAGGACATCCGGGTGGTTTCTGATCGTAGACCACAGCGGCATCTTCGAAGGCGTCATCGCCAAGATGTTTCCCTTGCCCGAGGATCCGCCCAATCCCGTCTGCACGAAATGCACCGACGATCGCAAGAACGCGCCTTGGCTGGGACTGTCCTTCATCCGCGACATGAAGCGTGCGGGCCTGAAATACGAGAACGGCAACGTGCTCGATCCGCGCGATGGCAAGGTCTACAAGGCGAAGATGACGCTGAGCCCCGATGGGCAGACGCTGACCATGCGTGGCTATCTCGGTATCTCGCTGTTTGGCAAGGACGAGGTTTGGACCCGGCTGCCTGACTCCGCGATGGCCCAGCTCGATCCAGCGATCGTCGCCAAATACATGCCGTCGGTCGCGGCAGTGAGGACGCCAGCGCCACCACCGACGCCGATGACGAAACGGCACTAGGGAATCGGAATCGCGCATCCTTGTTTGGAGGCGCTTCCTTGCGCGCTCACGTCAAGCAGCCCGAACCCATCGCAATCTAGCGCTGTACCGGCGCAGCGGGGAGCGGCGCGACCGGTTCCGAAATGATTTCCGGCACGACATTGTCGAGTTGCAGCACGCCGGCGGCGGCGGGCACGGCGGCATCCGCCATCGCCGCGTGTCCTTCGGCAGTCGGGTGCACGGCGCCGCCGTAAACCGCGGAGAGAATGCCCCAGGTCGCGTCGTGGATGTCGGTCGGCTGCATCGAGGCCGGCAGGGCCTGCGGATAGGTCATCGCAGCGAAATAGCTGTCATTGGCATCGCGGATCCAGCGCGCGCGCGGCAGGTAGGCGCGATAGTCGCCCGCGCTGCGGCCGCATTTAAGCGGCTGGCTCGCTGCGGCGACGATGTCGGACACGAAGCTGTCGCCATTGGCGGAGAAGCAGTCGCGGTCGAACTCCGGATCGGTCGACGCACGCGCGCAGAAGCCGTGGCTGGCAAACGCGTCCTGGTGCGCATCGACGAACGTCATGCGATCGGTCTGCGGATCGCGGCAGATGGTGCCGGACTGGCATAGCGCGAGTGCCTTGAGCTGCGGCAGGAACTCGTTCTGCACGAAGCTCGAGACGGTCGCGAGCCGCTGCGGATCGGCGTTGAAGGAGGGGTGGATGTCAAAGCCGGCGCGGCCGCCGGGGCAGGGCGTTCCGCCATTGGTCAGTGCCGGATTGGCATAGGCCGTATAGATGACCCGCGAAAGGTCGCCGCCGACCAGCGGCTTCAGCGCATCGCGCAGCCTGGCAAACCCGGACGGCAGATCGCGCGCCAGCGCCGAGCGGGCATCGTCGACCGAGGCTAACGAGCCGCTGCGCTTGAACAGCGTACGCTCGGTCGGCGTGTCGACGATCACGTCGGCGACGAGGCCGGAGAAGTAGATGTCGTTGGCGCCGATCGACAGCAGCACGAGGTCGAGCGTGCGGTCCGGCTGGCGGCGCTTCGCGGCCGCCAGCGCCGCGCGCAGCTCGACGAGCTGGCCGTTCACGGTGCCCGAACAGCTGCTGGTGGTCTTCGTCGGCAGGCACTCCCGCGCCTGCTGCGAACCGAACAGGCCATCGGCAATGGTGGCGCCGGTGCAGGCCAGCGGCAGATAAGTCACCGCGATGTGCGGATATTGCACGGCGAGCGCCAGCGCGGTGCGGGTTTGGTAGCTGTAGAGCGAGCGATGGCAGGCCGAATTGAACCATAGCGCGCTGTGGCGCTGCCAGTTCGACAGGCTGTCCGGCGCCTCGCAGGCGCGCCCGCCCTTGTAGCCGGCGCGGCTCGGCCGGTAGTATTGCGCACCGCCGAGATAGGAGCGGAAGCAGAAGCCGTCGTCGGACAGCGCGATCGCGCGGTCTGGATTGCCCTCGCCGGAGGCGATGCTGTCGCCCAGGCCGGCTATGAAGAAATCACGCACCGCGATCTGGGTCGTGACGCGCTGGTTTGCCTCCGAGCCGCTCGCGACGTCGACGGTCGCGACCGTGGTACGGCCGTAGCGGACGCGTAGGTTAACCGGTTCGGCGCAATCGAAGGTCGAGGATTGCGGCCCGTCGCCGTCGTCGAACGACCAGGCGCAGGTCGCGCCGACCGGAACCGGTCCTGTAAGGCGGACGATGATCGCGTGGTCGATCGGCGTCAGGTAGCTTTCCTTGACGTTGTCGCGGGTGCAGGGCTCGCTGACGCGGCCTTGCAGGTCGATACAGAGCCGGTTGACCGTATTGCGCGCCCAGCCGCGGCCATCGCTCTGCAGTTCCAGGGCCCGCTCGGAGTCCAACACGCTGCGGCCGAGCCCGCTTTCGACATGGAGGCGGAAGTCGCGCTCCTCGCGGAACAGGCGGAAGCGGTTGCGAACCTCCCAGGAGATCTGCAACGGGTTGTCCTGGGCTTCCGCGGCCGACGCGATGACCGCGGATAGTGCGCTGCCGAGCAGCGCTGCGCAGACCGTCAAACGAAACGAAAATCGAGCCAAAAAACGAACCATGGCGCGTTTGACGTCAACGGTAAGGCAAAAATAAGAGAACGGGGTTGAGGGGACAAAAAACCCTGCACGGTGGTGATAACGTCGCTGTTACCTCTTCAGCCGCCGGATCCGCTGCTGTCGGCTTTCGATCGGCTGCCGCACGGTCGCCGAAGCCGTGCAGGCCTGGCTAAGTCGCTTTCGTTCCTGCCAGGGCTGCACCACGTTGAGCCAGAGCTCGCGCATGCCCATGATCGAGATCGAGATCCCGAAGGGGATCAGGAAATAGAGGACGCGGAACACGACCAGCGTCGCCAGCAACTGTTCCTTGCTGAATTCCGGCAGCGCCACCAGCATCGCAGCATCGAACACGCCGATCGAGCCGGGGGCGTGGCTGGCAAAGCCGAGCAGGGTGGCCAGGATGAACACGACCGCCAGCGAAACGAAGTCGATATACGGCTCGGTCGGCATCAGCAGGTACATCGCGAGCGCGCAGAAGCCGAGATCGACCACGCCAATGAGGACCTGCAGCAGCGTCAGCTTCGCCGAGGGCAATACCACCTTCCAGCCGTTCTGGCCGAGTTCGCGACGCTTGTCGCCGGTGAGGAGCCAGACGAAATAGGCGGCGATGCCGGCAAGGCAGCCGATCGCGATCAGCCGGTTCATCGCAGGCGGCAGCAGGTCCATCGCCGATGCCGCGGCGGGGTGCCAGGCCATGCCGAAACCCAGCACGAACAGGTTGCCGAGCCAGAACGTCAGTCCCGACAGGAAGCAGATCTTGGCGACGTCGATCGCGGTCAGGCCGTAGTCGGAATAGATCCGGAACCGGATCGCGCCGCCCGTGAAGACGGTCGCGCCGATATTGTGGCCAATGGTGTAACTGGTGAAGCTTGACAGCGCTGCGATGCGGTAGGGGACGTGGTTCTTGCCGATCGTGCGCAGCGCAAAGAAATCATAGAAGGTCAGCGTGCAGAAGGCGCCGACGACGCAGAGGGCAGCCAGCGCGATCCGGTGCGGCGCGATGTTGGTCAGCGCGGTGAGGATGACACCGGTATCGACGCCCTTCAGGGTCCGGACCAGCGTCGTGACCGCAAACGCGATGATGAGCACACTCGCAGCGATCCCGAGCCGTTTCCAGCCGATGTTTTCCTTGAAGCCACGCCCGAGCGTGGTCAGCAGTCGATGCATTCATCCTCCCGGCGGGCGGCAATTTCAGTGGGACCCGGTCACGGACGGCGACGGGTGACGGGCAGACGCACCGTGCGCGATGACCCATAAGGCAAAACCGATGCGTTGTGCAGTCCTTGACAAGCCAAGCTTCGGCTCCCGTCGGTCGTCATTGTCATATTGGCTACATATGATGTCGTCTCGTGGAATGTGAGTCGCATGTAAGGCATTTGCCGCGGTCAGTTCACCGCACGTTCTGGTGTTCCGGCCGGTTTCCTCCACATTTTTTGCATATTTGCCGCGGCGGCAGGTCTGCCGCCCCAATTCTCGAATGGACGATATGCATGAGAGTGGGGTCGCACCACCGGCCCCGTTTACCAAGGCGACAAGTCGGCGCGCACAGCGTACCTGCACGGGGATGTGCGGCCCCCGGCCGGGAAGCGGCCGATATCGCGCCGGTCCGTTGGTCTATTGAGGCAAAACGACGCGCGACCTGGAGCCCGCCCGCGCGTCGACCGACGACAGGATGATATACTTCGATATGAAGCGAAGTATTCTGTCGAAACGGATGCCTATGTGCTGCATTGGTAGCCACGATCGAGGTGAGCCATGCAACGCATATCCCCGCGCGTCCAGTCCGAGCCGAAACAACGCGCAGCCTCCCGCCCCGAGCAGGCCCGGCTTGCGACGACCGTGACGCTTGCCGCGATGAGCCTCGGCTACGGCGTCGTGCAGCTCGACGTCACCATCGTCAACACCGCACTCAATGCCATCGGCGCCTCGCTCGGCGGCGGCGTTGCCGAACTGCAATTGGTGGTGAGCGCCTACACGGTCGCCTTCGCCGCCTTCATCCTGACGGCGGGCGCGCTCGGCGATCGCATCGGCGCCAAGCGCATCTTCATGGCCGGGTTCGCGCTCTTCACCGCGGCTTCGGTTGCCTGCGCATTTGCGCCTGATGCCGTGATGCTGATCGCGGCACGCTGCGTGCAGGG
The DNA here is from genome assembly GCF_029910015.1 of Bradyrhizobium sp. ISRA436. Classification (NCBI taxonomy): domain Bacteria; kingdom Pseudomonadati; phylum Pseudomonadota; class Alphaproteobacteria; order Hyphomicrobiales; family Nitrobacteraceae; genus Bradyrhizobium; species Bradyrhizobium sp. ISRA436. The sequence continues at coordinate 4,951,970 of NZ_CP094519.1, read as the reverse complement.
ACTGGCCGCGGCCATCCTGGTGCCGAACTCGCTCGCGCTGCTGCGCCATGCCTATGCGGACGAGAAGGCGCGCGGACGCGCCGTCGGTATCTGGGCCGCAGGCGCGAGCCTCGCGCTGACCGCGGGCCCGCTCGTCGGCGGTGGCTTGATTGCGCTGGTCGGCTGGCGCGCGATCTTCCTGGTCAATTTGCCGATCGGACTTGCCGGTTTGTGGCTCGCCTGGCGCCATGCCGGCGAAACCACGCGCCACCTGCAGCACGAGCTCGACCTGCCGGGCCAGCTCGCCGCGGTCGCTGCTCTCGGCACGCTGGCCGGTGCGCTCATCGAAGGCGGCGCACTTGGCTGGAGCAGTCCATTCGTGGTCGCAGGCTTCGTTCTGGCGGCGGTCTTCGCGATGCTGTTCGTCTGGCGCGAGTCGCGCGCGGCCCAGCCGATGCTGCCGCTGTCGCTGTTCCGGCAGCGGATATTCGCCCTGACCTCGCTGGTCGGCCTGCTCGTCAATGTCGCCTTCTACGGTCTGATCTTCGTGGTCAGCCTTTACTTCCAGCAGGTCAACGGCCTGTCGGCGCTCGAGACGGGTCTTGCTTTCGTGCCAATGCTGGGAGCGGTCCTGCCGGTCAACCTGATTGCGCCGCGCGTTGCGGAGCGGATCGGCGCGGCTGCGACCATCGCGCTCGGCACCGTGCTGGCGGCCGCCGGGTGTCTGGCGATGCTGGGCATCGATCGCGACACGAGCTATCTGGCGATCTGCCTGCAACTGATCGCGATGAGCGGCGGGCTGGGCCTTCTGGTGCCGCCGCTGACATCCACGCTGCTCGGCAGCGTCGAGCCGCAGCGCTCGGGCATCGCGGCCGGCGTGCTGAACGCCACGCGGCAGACCGGCAGCGTGCTCGGTGTCGCGCTGTTCGGGTCGCTGGTCAGCCGGTCCTCGGCCTTCATCACCGGCCTGCATGCCGCGCTCCTCATCTCGGCCGGCGTGCTGCTGACGGCGGGTGCGATGATCTGGGTCGGCGCATCATCACAAGCGCGGCAATGATCGAGGCAGGTGATTGCAGAGTAGCGGCTGTGTGACGCTCAGCGCCAACTCTCGCGACCCGACCGGGTTGGACGAAGCCTTGTCGCGCCGTTCAAACCTTTCTTCACCATGCGCGGAGTCCCGCTGCACGGAGTTACCGTTCGTACACGAATGGGATCGCCTTTATAGGTCTATAACGGGGGCCTATAATGTATCGCGTTCTGACCTGTCTCACCTTGGAGCATGACTGGCGGCTGGTCGTCCTTGGCGGGGTGATCTGCATGCTCGCCAGCGCAGTCGCGATCAGTCTGTTTCATCGCGCCCGTGCTGCGGACGGCCGCGCGCGCGACATCTGGATAGGTCTGGATGCAGCGGTGGGCGGTTGCGGCATTTGGGCCACCCACTTCGTCGCCATGCTGGCCTATGATCCCGGCGTTGGCGCCGGCTACAATATCCCGATCACCCTCATGTCGCTGGTGCTTGCCGTGGCCGTCCTGGCCGTCGGACTTTCCGTCGCCTCGTTCGACGGGCGTTGGTGGACGGTCGCAGCCGGCGGCACGATCGTCGGCGCCGGTGTCGCGGCGATGCACTATACCGGCATGTTGGGGCTCGAATTGCCGGCACGCATCGTTTGGTCGCCGAGCATCGTCGTGGCTTCGATCGCGTTCGGAGGCGTGTTTGCAGCGCTTGCGCTGATCGTCGCCGCCCGCGGCGAAAGCTTCGGCCATACGGCCGCGGCGACAGGCCTGCTGACGATTGCGATCGTCTCGCATCACTTCACGGCGATGGGCGCGGTCACCGTGATTCCCGATCCGACCGTCGTTGCCGACGGACTAACGATCTCGCCGTCGGTGCTGTCGTTCATGACCGCCGTTGCGGCCTTCGCCATTCTCGGTATTTCGCTGATTGCAGCCATTCTCGACCGTCGCGCCAAGACCGAGCTTCAGAAGCAGAAGCTGGTGCTGGATACCGCGCTCGAGAACATGTCGCAGGGACTGTGCATGTTCGACGCCGACGGCCGCATCATGCTCTTCAACGAGCGCTACGGCGAGATCATGGGCCGCAGCCGCACGCCGCTGCAGGGACGCCTGCTGATCGACGTGTTGCAGGACCTTCGCTCGCTCGGTGAGTGGGATGGCGATCCGGACGAGTTCTGCGCCGGCCTGATCGCCGAGGCGAAGGCGGGCAATACCGCGACCCGGATCATCAGTCGCAACGGACGCGCCATCCGTGTCGTCGACCAGCCGATGAAAGGGGGCGGATGGGTTGCGACCTTCGAGGACATCACCGAGTGGCAGCAGGCCCAGGAGCAGATTTCGCACATGGCGCGGCATGATGCGCTGACCAATCTGCCGAACCGGACACTGTTCCGTGAACAGCTCGAGAAGGCGCTGCGTCTCGCCAAGCGCTCCGACCAACTCGCGGTGCTCTGCCTTGATCTCGACCATTTCAAGGAGATCAACGATACGCTCGGACATCCGATCGGCGACGCGCTGCTTCGGGAAGTGGCGCGCCGGCTCGGCGAATGCGTGACCGAGCATGACACTGTAGCGCGGCTTGGCGGCGACGAATTCGCCATCGTGCAGTTCTGCAGCAACAGCGAACCATCGGTCGTCTCAGCGCTTGCCAGCCGGATCGTCGAGACGATCTCGGCGCCCTACGAGATCGGTGGGCACCAGCTCGTGATCGGCGTCAGCATCGGGATCTCGCTCGCACCCGAGGATGGCAAGGGTCCCGATGAGCTCCTGCAAAAGGCCGATCTCGCGCTGTACCGCGCCAAGGCCGACGGCCGCGGCACCTACCGCTTCTTCGAGACCGGCATGGACGCACGCGCACAGGCGCGCCGCATGTTGGAGCGCGACCTGCGCCTGGCGCTGCAACGCGATGAGTTCGAGGTCTACTATCAGCCGATCCGCGACGTCGCGGGTGACCGGATCGTGGCGTTCGAGGCGCTGGTGCGCTGGAATCACGCGCTGCGCGGCCTGATCGCGCCGAGCAACTTCATTCCAGTGGCCGAGGAGACCGGCCTGATCGTTCCGCTTGGCGAGATCGTGTTGCGCAAGGCCTGCGCCGACGCCGCGGGCTGGCCTGAAGATGTTGCCGTGGCCGTTAATCTGTCACCGGTGCAGTTCAAGAATCCGAACCTGGTGGCGTCGGTGCACGCCGCGTTGCAGGCATCCGGGTTGGCGGCCGATCGGCTCGAGCTCGAGATCACCGAATCGGTACTACTGCAGAACAGCGAGGCGACACTCGCCGTGCTGCACGAGCTGCGCGGGTTCGGCGTCCGGATCTCGCTCGACGATTTCGGCACCGGCTATTCCTCGCTCAGCTATCTGCGCAGCTTTCCCTTCGACAAGATCAAGATCGACCGCTCCTTCGTCACCGACCTCGCGACCCGCGACGAGTCGATGGCGATCGTGCGGGCGGTGACCGGTCTCGGCAAGAGCCTCGGCATCGTGACCACGGCCGAGGGCGTCGAGACCGATACCCAGTTCGACCTGCTGCGCCAGGAGGGTTGCACGCAGGCGCAGGGCTATCTGTTCAGCCCGCCGCGGCCGGCGGCCGAGGTGGCGAAGATGTTGCGGAGGACGCCGGAGCGTTCCGCGGCCTGATCGGGAAGGGCATCCGGAGCGTTCTCAAGTTGATGCGGGTCGCGTAAGGACAGCGCGTCAAAACTGGAGCCTCGGTTCTGATCCAGCCGAACCGAACAATTCGCTAGGTCTTGCGTAGGGCGAAATAGGCGCCGCAAAATGCCATCACCGCACCAAGGCACAGCGCGGCAAGGCCGGCGAGCACCGCGGAAACGGTCGAGACGGAACTGGGCGCCGATGCGGCCTGGCCGGCGCCGGCCAGGATCAGCACGCCGACGACGATCAGGAACTGCCGCATCCGCTGCGGGATCTGGCCCGACACCGCGCTCTGCATCAGATTGGTGGTGAAGTAGCCGCCCGAAAACCCGACGGTCGCGATCAGCCACCATGCGATCGCCGCGCCTGCGGGCATGAATTCATGCCTGTCGGACCGCCACAGCCCGCCAAGGTCGAGCCCGTAGCGCGCGCCGAGCATGTGCACGGCCAGCGCCAGCAGCACTCCGGATACCATCGCGCCGCCGAGGATCAGGTAGCGCGGAAAATAGGTCGTCTCGGCCATGCGTCGCTTGTAGGATAGGCGTGACATGCCGCGCAAGCTCGCGCACCCGTTTGAACAGGCGGAATGGCGGATTGCCAACAACGTTGCAGGATCGGTCGGAGCCGGGCGAGCGCTCACCCGTGCGCTATGCCTACAAGGCCTCTCTGATCGGCTCAGCGCATCAGTTCGAACTGACCGATGCGGGGCTGGCCTGGACGATCGCCGGCAGGTCGGGTGTGTGGGACTATTCGGACCTTTCCGCGGTCAAGCTGTCCTATCGCCCGGTGTCGATGCAGCGGCAGCGGTTTCGTGCCGACATCGACAACGCCAAAGGCGGCCACATCGCAATTCTTTCGACCACCTGGCAAACCGCGACGCTGATCGCGCCGCAAGGGCATCTCTATCGCGACTTCATCATTGAACTGCATCGCCGGATGCAGGCGGCCGGCAGCGAAGCCGTGTTAACCGGGGGCCTCGGGCCGAAGACCTATGCTGCGGCGCTTGCATTGCTGGCGGGTCTCGCCATTGCGATGATGGGATTGCTGTTGCGCGCGCTGACGACGTCCCAATGGACCGGTGCGTTGTTCCTGCTCGGCTTCGCCGCGCTGTTTGCCTGGCAGGTCGGCGGTTTCATCACGCGCAACCGGCCGCGCCGCTACGACTTCGATCATTTGCCCGAGGCGCTGCTGCCGCCCGCGCCCCGCAACCAAGCGCAATGAAATGTGACTTCGTCCGCGCGCCCACGCGCGGCATCGTCGGCGCGAGATGTCGTGGCCGGGGAGCAGGGGCATGCAGGATCGAAGTCTGTGGATTCCGTCTGATGACGAGATCGCCGCGGTCAATGCACGACACCTGATCGAGACGCCGCTGCGGCCTACCGACCTGCTGTTCGTGTTCGGTACGCGTATGGACGTCGCCGAGCGGGTGGAGGCGGCGGTCCGGCTCTGGCGTGCCGGGGTCGTCCGCTGGTCGATCGTGAGCGGCGGCGTGACGGCTGGCGACAACCGCTCGGAATGCGCGATCATCAAGGCCGCGATGGTCGAGCGCGGCATGCCGGCCGAACGTATCCTCGAGGAGCACCGCGCGCAGAACACTGGCGAGAACGTGATCTTCTCGCTGCCGGTGATCGACGCCGCGCTCGGGCGCAACAACATCAAAGGCGTGATCTGCCTCGGCAATACCTGGACCGCGCGGCGCTATCCGATGACGCTGCAGCGGCACTGGCCAGAGGTCGAGAAGATGCTGGTCACGGTCGACACCTTCGCGACGCCGCGCGCGCTCTGGCACACCGATCCGGAATTCCGCCGCCGCGTGCCGATCGAATGGGACAAGATCGAGCCTTACAAGGCGAACGGCTTCATCGCGGAGTGGCCGGTCGTCTGAGGGGGGCTTTCCCGTCACTCCGTCGAGTCGAAATCCTCTTCCGTCGCGCTCAGCATTCCCGCCAGTGTCCGCAAGCCGACGTCGAGCTGCTCCATCGGCGGTGCCGCAAGGGCGAGCCGTACCGCATTGGGCGCGTGCCCCGGCGTGGCGGCGAAGGTCGTCGACGGCGTCAGCGCGATGTCGCGGCGCGCCGCGGCTGCGACCAGGGTCTGCGAGCGCCAGTGCTGCGGCAAGGTCAGCCAGAGGTGATAGGACTTGGGGTTGGTCTGAACTTCGAAACCGGCCAGATGCTTCGCCGCCATCTGCTGACGGCGGCCGGCATCGATCCGCTTCAGCCGGGACAACTCGGCGGCCGTGCCGTCGGCCATCAGCCGCTGCCCCGCGGCGAAGGCATAGCCCGACGCCGTCCAACCGCCCGAGCGCACCGCGGCCATAATGCTCTCGCGCAGCCGCGGCGGGGCGACAATGAAACCGAGCGCCAGTCCCGGCGCCACCTTCTTCGACAGGCTGTCGAGCACGATGCAGCGGTCGGGCGCGAGCGCCGCCAGCGGCATCTCATCGTCGAGGAACCCGTAGACACCATCCTCGACAATGACGAGACCGAGCTTCTCGACCACGCGCAACAGCTCGGCGCGGCGCTCGGCCGGCATCGTGATGCTGAGCGGGTTCTGGATCGTCGGCTGGACATAGAGCGCGGACAGATGCGCCTCGCGGTGCGCCTTCTGGACCGCATCGGGGCGGACGCCGTGCTCATCCATCGCGAGCGGCACCAGCGTGATCCCGAGCCGCGCGGCAATGCCCTTGACGAAGGGGTAGGTCAGCGCCTCGACGCCGCAGCGTCCACCTGATGAGACGACGGCGGCAAGCGCGGCGGCGATGCATTGCCGGCCGTTGGCGGTGAACACGATCTGGTCGGGACTCGGCGTCCAGCTCTTCCGGGTGAGGAATTCGGCGGAAATGGTTCGTGCCGCCCGCGTGCCGAAGCTGGTTGCCGGACGCAGCGCGCCCTCGAGCACCTCGGGCCGTTCCAGGCCCTCGAGGCTCTTGGCGATCATCGTGGCCTGGTGCGGCAGCAGTGGATAGTTGAACTCCAAGTCGATGCGGGCGCCGCGTGGCTCGGTGGGCGCTGCGACGCCACGGCGCGCCTCGCCGGATACGAATGTGCCGCGGCCGACTTCGCCGACCACGAGCCCGCGCCGCAGCAGCTCGGTATAGACCCGGCTCGCGGTCGAGACCGCGATTTTGCGTTCATAGGCGAAATGGCGTTGCGGCGGCAGGCGGTCGCCGGCCTTGAGCGCGCCGGAGGCAATCTCGGCGGCCACCGCGTCCGCCAGCTTCAGATACTCGAACCTCGACATTATTGCACCGAGAGCAATGTTTTACTTGCTCCGAGAAATGTACTGGATGATTTAATCGGGAACAAGCCCGCTATTGCACTGAGGAGAGCGCAAGCACTCCGAAGTCCCTGACGGCGCAGACGCAGAATACGCGTTTGCGTCAAAGGTATCGCTTGCCGTGCGGTGCCAAAGGAGATGACAATGACCACGATATCTTCAGCCGCGACGCTGCCCGCGCGGCCTAGTGTGTTGGGCAGATTGCTCCGAGAATGGAACGATGCAATTGTCACCTATTGGATGCGCCGCGAAGCGATCAAGGCCCTGCACGAGCTCGACGACCGGTCCTTGCGCGATATCGGGATCCCACGCTGCCACATCGAGATCGCCGTCGCCGGCAATGTCGACCTGGAGCTCATCCGTATCCGCTGAATTGCGGGGGGCGGCGTGGGCCGCAAGGCTAAAGCGCGATGAGATTGCGTTGAATCGTCAGCGCGCTTTAGGTTCTTGTTTGAGCATGATCTTCGCGCAAACGCGTTCCGCGTTTGTCGCGGGGGAAAACCGCTTCACGCTTTTCCGGATCTAGTGCCGCACCACCAGCACTGAGCATTTGGCGTAGCGCACGACGTGTCCGGCATTCGAGCCCAGGAAATAGGTGCGCATCGCCGGGCGGTGCGAGGTCATCACGATCAGGTCGGCCTTCATCGCGGCAGCCTCTTCGAGGATCTCGTGATAGATGCCGCCCTGGCGGACCACCCCCGAGATACGCGTCGGCTCTATGCCGGATTCGCGCGCCACGATGGCAAGGGCCTCTTCCGATGTTTCGCGCTGCTGGGTGTCAAAATCCGCCGGCACATATTCCGCGAGCATCACCGGCGTCATCGGCAGCACATTGAGCAGGCGGATCGAGCCGTTCCACGTGTTCGCTAGCGTTGCAGCAGTCGCGATCGCCGGCTTCGCCAGATCGGTATCGGCGAGGTCGATCGGCACGAGAATGGACTTGTACATCTGCGCCTCCTGTCCGCGATTGGTCTGGAGCCGTTTCGTCCCTGCGACGCCGTGCCTCTTGTTGTCTTGACGCGAACCGGTCCCCTGTCGCGCAAGGGAACTATAGCATGGTGGGGCTGCGATGTCCGCCAATGTCAGCTGCGCGAGGCCTGCTTCAACAGTTTCGGACTGACGAACAGCACGAGCTTGCCGCGGCGGAAGGACACCTCGTTCCAGTCATTGGTCGCGAAGTCGAAGACGGCCAGTCCCGAGGTCGGCAAGTTGTGTCTGAGCGCGCGCTTCGCGTCGTCGTCGCCGCTGCCTGTCAGCGTGAGCGCGAGCTCATGCATGCCGGGGTTGTGTCCGACCAGCATTAGCCGCTTCGGATCGGTGGCCGAGGCCATTCGGATCGTGGTGAGCAAATGTGTCGGATCCGCGCCGTAGAGTTCCGGCTGGAATTCGACTTTCGGCTGCGGCGTGTGGCCCTTCATTGCGTCGCGCACGATCTCCCAGGTCTGCGTTGCACGGACCGCGGGCGACACAAACACCCGGTCGGGGAACGGCGGATGGTGGGCGATCCAGCCGCCGATCTCCGCTGCATCGCGGTGACCGCGATCGTCGAGACGACGGTCGTGGTCCCGCCCCGAAGGCGCGTCGGTTTCGGTCTTGGCGTGACGCAGCAGCAGCAAACGGCGCATGGACTTCCATCTCGATTCGTTCGGTCGGAATTAATTCTACAGGCTCATGCCCTGGACAAGGTGACAAGCGCCGCAGCGGTTCGTAAGAAAACGCCATGAGCGAGACTTCCACAAGTGCGGCGGACGGCCCCAATCAGGCGGCCTCGCCGTTCCGTGAGCGCTTGGCGTTCGACCTCGATGTCGACATCTGTGTTGTCGGGGCAGGGCTTGCCGGCCTGACCGCGGCGCGCGAGGCCGCACGGCTCGGCGCAAGCGTCGCGGTGCTCGAGGGCCGCCAGGTCGGCTGGAACGCCTCCGGCCACCATCTCGGCACGGTGATGCCGGGTTTCGGCCTGCCGGTCGCGGACCTGATCGAGCGTGTCGGCCTCGAGGACGCGCGCGAGCTCTGGGCGCTGTCGAAAGAGGGCGCCGAGTATGTCCGCGCCACCGCCACCGAAGAATTGATTCCGGGCATCGGCTACAGCGAAGGCGCGCTGGAAGTCTCCAACGTCGATGTCGGCGAGGCGCTGATCGGCCGCCTGCAGATGCTCGCTGAGGATTTCGCGACCGAGGTCGAAGGCTGGCAGGTCGATCGCGTGCGCAGCGTGCTCCGGACCGGCCGCTACTTCCACGGCATCCATTATCCGAAGGCGTTCCAGATCGACGGCCGGAAATACGTTCACGGCCTCGCGGATCTGGCGACAGGGGCGGGTGCGCGGATCTTCGAGGACACGCCGGTCGTCAGCATCGACTTCTCAGGCATCCGCAAGCGCATCGTGACGCCGTCGGCGCGGCTGCGCGCCGGGCACATCGTGCTCGCGGGCAATGTCCATCTTGGTGCGCCGCTCAAGCGATTGTCGGACACACTGCTCCCCGTGTGGCGCTACGCCGCGCTGACCGAGCCGCTCGGCGAGCGGCTGGCGGAGACGATCGCCTTTTCGGGCTCGGTGACCGACAGCGACGGCATCGACCATTTCCGTATCGTCGGCGGTGACCGCCTGTTATGGGCCAGTCCGGAAACCACCTGGGACGCGCGGCCGCAGCGCTTCGGTGCCGCAGTGCAACGGCGGATCGCCACGATGTTTCCGCAACTCGGCAAGGTGCCGATTGCGGAGGTGTTCGGCGGCGCAGTCGGTGTCACCGTGCATGGCATGCCGCAGATCGGCCAGTTGCGCAGAGGCCTGTGGGTGGCGAGCGGCTTCGGCCGGCAGGGCCTCAACACCTCGGCGGCCGCCGGACAGTTGATTGCGCGCAGCATCCTCTGGGGCGACGACCGCTGGCGGCTGTTTTCGCCGTTCGAGCTGGTCTGGGCGGGCGGCGCCACCGGCCGCGTCGCCGGCCATTTTGTCAGCCTGTGGACGAGGGGGGCCTCGTCGGCTGCGGGCGTCCTGGCGCGCTACCGCGAGGGCGCACGGGCAAGGGAGCGGGCCCGCGAGGCGCGGCTGGCCGAAGCCAATCTCAAAGCGGGAACCAGGGGGCCAATCCGTCGGCCGCCGCCGGATGCCGTGCGTCCTGCACCACCACGGGCGCCTGCGCCGGTGCCGGACGACGAGCCGTATCCGCACGCCTCGCGAGAAAGTGAGACGATCCCCGGCGGGCCGGTGTAACGTTGTGCGGCTGCCTTCGTATTTGATGGCGAATAGTGGGCCGTCCGCATCGGAGAAGATTGATGATCGATCGCCGTATCCTGCTCGCTTCCGTCGCCAGCCTGTTTAGCATCGCCTCTCTCCGCTGGCTGCGTGCCTCGCCGGCGAAGGCCGCCGAGAAGTTCGAGGTCGAGAAGACCGACGCCGAGTGGCGTGCGCAACTCACGCCGCAGCAATATGAGATCCTGCGCAATCAGGGCACCGAGCGGCCGGGATCGAGCCCGCTGCTCAACGAGCATCGCAAGGGTATCTTCGCCTGCGCCGGCTGCGACCTGCCGCTGTTTTCGTCCGACACCAAGTTTGAGAGCGGCACCGGGTGGCCGAGCTTCTATCAGCCGCTGGAGAATGCGGTGGGCACCACCTCCGACCGCACGTTTGGTATGGTGCGCACCGAAGTGCATTGCCGCCGCTGCGGCGGCCATCTCGGCCACGTCTTCGACGATGGCCCGAAGCCGACCGGATTGCGCTACTGCATGGATGGCCTTGCGCTGGTGTTTCACCCGGCCACGCCCTCGGCCACCTGAGGCGTCCTTCCCCGGCAATTATTGCCGGCCCGGCAATTGTGCCCCGGTCCAACGATCGGGGCTTTTTTTTCAAGCGCATGATTTTGTTACATTTTGTTTCCTGGCACGAGGCTTGCGACATGCTCCGCCGATGCGGCTGATCCTTCAATGACGAGTCGCCGGAATTTGAATTTGGAGAATATGTCATGGGTATCTTCGGCGCTCTCACCACCGCGGTCGGCGGCCTGCGCGCAGGGTCGTATGCGCTCGAAAACATCTCCGGCAACATCGCCAACTCGCAGACCACGGCGTTCAAACGCATCGACACCTCCTTTCTCGATCTCGTCCCGCAGACCGCGCTGACCGCGCAGCTCGCGGGCAGCGTCACCGCGCAGTCCCGCTCCACCAACACGGTGCAGGGCGACGTGCAGTCGGCGTCGGTCGCGACCTTCATGGCGATCAACGGCAACGGCTTCTTTGCAGTGCAGAAGCCCGGCAGCTTCACTGACGGCTCGCCGGTGTTCGACGGCGTCGACCGCTACACCCGCCGCGGCGACTTCCAGCTCAACAAGGACGGCTATCTGGTCAACGGCGCCGGCTATTATCTGGAGGGCGTGCCGATCGATCCGACCACCGGCAATCCTTCGGGCTCGTCGCCGCAGGTGCTACGGTTCAAGAACGATTTCCTGCCGGCGCAGCAGACCACCAAGATCGACTACCGCGCCAACCTCGCGTCCTACCCGCTGACGACCAAGCACGACACTTCGGTTCCGGGCTCCGAACTGATCCGGCCGGGCTCGTTCAGCTCCGGATACAACCCGCTGGTGCTGGGCACGCCCGCGGCGCCCTATACCGATGCCTCGACCACGGGCACGGTCCAGAACAACAAGGCGACGCCGTCGGTGCCGAACACCGGCAATACCGCGCTGTCGGGCACCGCCGGCACTGACTCGATCAACGCCAACTTCGTTGCCGGTGACACCATCACGGTTGACGGCACGGTCATCACCTTCGTCGCGTCAGGCGCTACCGGCAATCAGCTCAACGTCACCGACAACATCTCGACCCTGTTGCAAAAGATCGATTCGATCACCGGCACGGGCACCGCATCGTCGATCTCGGGCGGCTCGATCACCTTGCATTCGGGTACCTCGGCCGATCTCTCGATCACGAGCTCGAACTCCACCGCCTTCGCCGCGCTCGGCTTTGCCGGCGGCAAGGCGACCGCAACCCGTGGCGGCGGCGGCACAGTCGGCACCGGCCAGGTCATCGGCAACGACAACTCGACCTTCCTCGACCAAAGCGTCTCGGGCGGCGCGGTGACGGCCTACGACGTGTCGGGCGCGCCGGTGAATTTGCAGTTCCGCTGGGCCAAGACCGACAGTTCTTCGCTTGGCGCCGGGCATACCGATACCTGGAACCTGTTCTACCAGGTCAATCCCAATGCGACGGGCACCCAGGTCGCCTGGCAGAACGTCAACATCAACTTCACCTTCGGATCGAACGGTCAGATGTCGCCGCCGATCGCGTCGGTGACGCTCAACAATGCCGTCGTCAACGGCGTGTCGCTAGGCAGCCCGGTGATCAACTTCGGCAGCGGCGGCGTCACCCAGTTCGCCGACGCCAACGGCAACGTCCAGGTCAACCAGATCCAGCAGGACGGCTTCCCCGCCGGCCAGCTGCAATCGGTCAGCGTCTCCACCAACGGCCGCATCGTCGGCAACTACACCAACGGCCGCAACATCGATCTCGCCGAGATCTCGGTTGCGACCTTCAACGGCACCAACTTCCTGAAGCGTATCGACGGCGGCGCGTTCGAGGCGACCGACGAGTCGGGCGCCGCGCTGTTCGGCAAGGCCGGCACCATCGTCGGGTCCTCGCTCGAAAGCTCGAACACCGACATCGCCGACGAGTTCACCAAGCTGATCGTCACGCAGCAGGCCTATTCGGCGAACACCAAGGTCATCACCACCACCAACTCGATGGTGCAGGATCTGCTCAACGTGATGCGCTGATCGCGGCGATGATGCGCGGCATGAGTAAAGGCGAGTAGCAGATCATGGGTTTGAGCCAAGCCCTTTCCACCGCGATGTCGGGCCTGCGCGCCACGCAGGCCTCGCTGTCGCTGGTGTCGTCGAACGTCGCCAATTCGGAGACGCCCGGTTACACCAAGAAGACGCTGAACCAGGTCTCCGGCACCACCGGCGACTACGGATCGAGCGTTCTGATCAGCGGCGTCAACCGCCAGCTCGACGAGTTTCTGCAGACCCAGCTTCGCACCGAGACGTCAGGGGCGTCCTATGCCGACGTCCGCTCGACCTATCTCGCCAACCTGCAGAGCGTATACGGCAACCCCGACTCCACCGGCACGATCGAGGATACCTTCAACAAGCTTCTGACCGCGATCCAGGGCCTGTCGACCAGCCCGGATTCGCAGTCGGCGCGGATCGGCGTCGTCAATGCAGCGCAGGCCATGGCGCAGCAGCTCAACGCGACCTCGCAAGGGATTCAGAACCTGCGCGCCAACGCCGAAGCCGGCATCAATGACTCGGTCAATACGGCCAACAACGCCCTGACGCAGATCGCCCGTATCAACGTCCAGCTGCAGGCCGGCGGCCAGACCGACGCATCGACTGCGGCACTGCTCGATCAGCGCGACCAGTACGTCACGCAACTGTCGCAGTTGATGGACATCCGCACCGTCACCAACAGCCAGAACCAGGTGACCGTGTTCACCAATTCCGGCGTGCAGCTGGTCGGTACCGAGGCGGCGCAGCTCAGCTTCAACGCGCAGGGCACGATGACGCCCAACGCGCTGTACAATTCCGATCCGACCAAGAGCACGGTCGGTACCATCAGCATCACGTTCCCGCATGGCGGCAGCTACGACCTTGTGTCGACCAACTCGATCCGCTCCGGCAAGATCGCCGCCTATCTCGAGTTGCGCGACAACACCCTGGTGAAGGCGCAGGCGCAGATCGACCAGTTCGCGGCGTCGATGGCGAGCGCATTGTCGGACAAGACGACCGCGGGCACCGCGGCGTCGGCGGGGGCGCAGTCCGGTTACGACCTCGATCTCTCGGGGCTGCAGAGCGGCAACGTCATCCACGTCTCCTACAAGGACAACACCACCGGCGCCACGCACAACCTCTCGATCGTCCGTGTCGACGATCCGAGCGTGCTGCCGCTGAGCAACACCGCGACTGTCGATCCAAACGACGAGGTGCTCGGGATCGATTTCTCCGGCGGCATGAGCTCGGTGCTGTCGCAGCTCAACGGGGCGCTCGGCGCGACCGAGGGGCTGCAGTTTTCCAATCCGTCCGGATCGACCCTGCGCGTGCTCGACGATGGCGCTGCCAACCGTTCCGATGTGACGGCGGCGTCCGTCACCACGACGGTGACCTCGCTCACATCGGGCGATCCGCAGCTTCCGCTGTTCACCGACAATGGCGCGCCCTATACCGGCGCGATCACCGGGAGCGGCTCGCAGATGACCGGCCTTGCCGCCCGCATCAGCGTCAACAGCTCTCTCGTCGGGGATCCCTCGCGTACTGTCGTGTTCTCGACCAATCCGCCGACCGCGGCCGGCGACACCACGCGCGCCAACTTGCTGCTGTCGCAATTGTCGACGGCGTCCTACAGCTATTCGCCGCAGACCGGTCTCGGCACCAATAGCGCCCCGCTCACCGGCACACTGCTGAGCTTCGCGAGGCAATTCATCAGCCAGCAGGGCGAGGCGGCGACGGCGGCCAAGCAGCTCGCGGACGGGCAGGACGTCGTTCTCAATACGCTGCAGAGCAAGATGAATGCGACATCGGGCGTCAACATCGACGATGAGATGGCGCATCTGCTGGCGCTGCAAAATGCCTATTCCGCCAACGCGCGCGTGATGTCGTCCATCAAGCAGATGTACGACACGCTGATGCAGGCCATGTGAGGATCCAATGTCGATCGACGGCGTTAGCGGCAGGACCTCCTATATCGGGTCCACCATCCTCAATCTGCGCAGCCAGCTCAACGATCTGACGACGCAGCTCGCGACCGGCAGGGTCTCGACGACCTATGCAGGGCAGGGGCCGGACCGCGGCTTCGCGCTGAGCCTGCGGGCGCAGATCAGCAGCATCAGCGCGTTCTCCGACACCGCGTCCAACCTGAACACGCGCCTGAGCGTCGCCGATCTCGCCTTGCAGGGATTGAGCGACATCGGGACCCAGGTGAAGAGCGCGTCGACCACGGCGACGCTGACCCTCAACGACAAGGGCCAGACCTCGGGCCAGATCACGGCGCGGGCCGCCTTTTCCAATGCGGTCGCGATGCTGAACAGCCGGTCGGGTGACCGCTATCTGTTTTCAGGCCGCGCCATGGATACGCCGGCCACGGTGCCTGCCGACACCATGCTGAACGGCACCGCCACGCAGGCCGGTCTCACACAGCTTATCAACGAGCGCAAGCAGGCTGATCAGGGCACCAATAATATGGGCCGCCTGACGGTGTCGTCGCCGCCGGCGACCACGACCGTCACCAGCGTTGCCGAGGACGGCTCGGCCTTCGGCCTGAAGCTGCTGTCGGTGCAGTCGTCGCTGACCGGCGCCATCGTGACGCAACCGACCGGCACGCCGCGCACGGCCTCGGTCGATCTCGGCGCGGTCAATCCGAATGAAGGCGACACAATCAAGTTCAACTTCACGCTGCCCGACGGTACGACGGAAGCGATTGAACTCACCGCGACCAAGACGAACCCGCCGCCGGCAGGCTCGTTCCTGATCGGCGCCGACACCGCAGCGACGACCGCCAACCTGCAGTCGACGCTGACGTCGTCCATCAAGACGCTGAGCGACACGTCGCTTGTGGCGGCGTCGGCCATCGCGGCGTCGAACAATTTCTTCAATCCGGTGGCGACGGTGTCCGGCAGCGCGGTCAACAACCAGGCCACGCCGGCTGCGCCGATCACCGGGGCGACGGCCCTGTCGGGCGCGGCGGGCACGGACTCCCTCGCCACGAGCTTCGCGGCCGGCGACACCATCATGGTGAACGGCACGCCGATCACCTTCGTGGCCTCGGGCGCGACCGGCAATCAGGTCAACATCACCGACAGCGTTCAGACGCTGATGGCGAAGATCGACCAGATCACCGGCACCAAGAACCCGTCGACCATCATCAACGGTGCGATCACGCTGCACGGCGCCGACGGCGCGAACCTGTCGATTGCAAGCTCCAATCCGGCGGCGCTCGGTGCACTCGGCATCGCCAACAACACGACCGCGACTCCAGCGCCGCTGCGGGTCGGCGGTCCGCCCTTCAACACCGCGACAAGCTTGGTGGCGGGAACGCCTGCAAATACCGTGTACTGGTACACCGGCGAGAGCGGAACGGATTCGGCGCGCGGCACGGCGGTCGCGCAGGTCGACCAATCGATCACGGTGCAGTACGGCGCGCGCGCCAACGAGCAGGCGTTCCGCTATTTGCTGCAGAACGTCGCGGTCTATGCGGCGGTCACGACCAACGCCAGCAATCCGAATGCAGGCGCGCAGGTGACGGCGCTGGCGCAGCGCGTGACGGCGAACCTCGCTCCGCAGAACGGGCAGCAGCAGATCCAGGACGTTCAGGCCGAGTTCGCCGGAGCGCAGTCGGCGACCAAGGCGGCAACGGATCGCCAGACCCAGCTCAAGGGAATGGCGCAGACGATGCTCGACTCGATCGAGGGCGTGAACCAGGACGAGGTCGCGACCAAGATCCTGGCGCTGCAGACCAGCCTGCAGGCGTCGTACCAGACCACGTCGATGCTGTACCAGACGACGCTGCTGAAATATCTGCCGATCGGCTGATCGCGCGGCTTCGATTGCAAACATGAAAAAGGCCTCCGCGCGGAGGCCTTTTTGCTGTGGGGTCGAGGGGAGGGCTCAGGCGCTCTTGCGGGTGTCGTCCTGGGCGGATGCCTGCAGGTTTCGCGCGCTTTCGAGCAGCTTCTCTTCGTGCGCGATCAGCTTCTTGGATTCCTTCAGCGCGTGATAGAGGTCGCCGTTGAGGATGAAATTGTTGATGCCTTCGATGAACGGCCATGCGCTCGGCGTTGCGGTGATGATGTCGCGCACCAGGCTGAAATAGGTCGGGTGGTGCGCCATCGGATCCGGCGACAGATACATCAATTGCACTGCGAGGTAGATCAGCTTGGCCGGCGTATCCGCGGTCTCGGGCGTCAGGATGTCCTTCTCGCGCAGGATCGGGATGCGGTCACCGTCGATCAGGAGACGCGCGCGCTGGTCGGTGTTGGTGATCACGCAATTGCCGACGATGATGCGCTCGCTCGGCTTGAGTTCGACCTTCAGGGCCATGCCCGTTCTCCTCTGTCGGCAGTCGCGCGGGACGTCGTTGCTGCAGATCGAAATTGAGTTCGGCACTGCTTAGCAAGTCGGCGTCGCAGCTTCTGGCCGATGCGACGGCGATCCTTTCCCATGATGGTTAACGATTGGTATACGCCGGCCAGGGCCGGGTCGACGTGCTGCGGAAATTCTTTGTCGTCTCAGTAGCTTTCCGGACGAACTTCATTCGGCCGCGATCATTTTACTCTCTTTCATTTGGCTTAAATGCCGGCGGGGAGATTTGGTTTTCTTTCGCGGCTTGTTTCGCACGATCGGCCATCCGCCCGATCAGAAAAGATCGGCGCGGTTTGTTCCCTCGGTTTCACACCAGAAAGGTATGAAAATGTCCGATCTTGTTCTCTCCGCTTCGGTTCGTCAGAACCTTCTCTCCCTCCAGTCGACCGCCGATCTGCTCGCCACCACGCAGAACCGCCTTGCCACCGGCAAGAAGGTCAATACCGCGCTCGACAATCCGACCAACTTCTTCACGGCGCAGTCGCTCGACAACCGCGCCAGCGACATCAACAACCTGCTCGACGGCATCAGCAACGGCGTGCAGGTGCTGCAGGCCGCCAACACCGGCATCACCTCGCTGCAGAAGCTGGTCGACAGCGCCAAGTCGGTCGCCAACCAGGCGCTGCAGGCCGCCGTCGGCTACTCCCAGAAGTCTTCGGTGTCGACCGCCGCGATCACCGGCGCGACGGCTGACAACCTGCTCGGCACGCCGACCTACAGCAACGCCCAGCTTACCGGCTCCGTCGTCAACAACAACCTGACGACGCCCGCGGCGATCACGTCGGCCACCAAGCTCGTCAGCGCGGCCAACTCCGACACCTTGGCGGCGACGCCGACCGGCGTCCTCACCGTCAACGGCAAGACGATCACATTCTCGACGGCGCAGACCACCTCGACCACCGACGCGTCCGGCAACGTCACCCTCGGCACCGGCGCGGGCAGCACGCTGACGGTCGGCGACCTGCTCACCGCGATCGACGGCATCACGGGGGCGACCACCGCCTCCTCCGTGTCGGGCGGCAAGCTCCAGATCAGCACCGGCACCGCCCAGGATCTCGTGATCTCCGGCACCGGCACCTCGCTGACCGCCTTCGGGCTCACCGCCGGCACCACCGCGCGCACCGCGACCACCCCGCTGGGTGGCCTGACCCTGACGATCGGCGCGACCGGCAACGGCACCGCCACCAACATCACCTTCGGCACCGGCGCGGGCCAGGTGAAGTCCCTCAACGACCTGAACACCGCGCTTGCGGCCAACAACCTGCAGGCCTCGCTCAGCTCGGCCGGTGCGCTCACCATCAGCACCACCAACGATGCCGCGTCGGCGACCATCGGCACGATCGGCGGCACGGCAGCCGGCGCCGGCAAGCTGTTCAACGGCCTGGCGGGCAGCGCTCCGGTGCAGGATCCGACCGCGCTGGCGAACCGCGCCAACCTGGTCGACCAGTACAACAACATCCTGGACCAGATCACCACGACGGCCCAGGACGCGTCGTACAACGGCATCAACCTGCTCAACGGCGATCAGCTCAAGCTGACCTTCAACGAGACCGGCTCCTCGACGCTGAAGATCCAGGGCGTGACCTTCAATGCCACAGGTCTCAACCTCACCAAGCTGACAGCCGGAACCGACTTCCTGGACAACGCGTCGGCCAACGCCACGCTGAAGACGCTCAACACCGCGAGCGGCCAGCTGCGCACCCAGGCGTCGACCCTCGGCTCGAACCTGTCGATCGTGCAGGTCCGTCAGGACTTCTCGAAGAACCTGATCAACGTGCTGCAGACCGGCTCGTCCAACCTGACGCTGGCCGACACCAATGAGGAAGCGGCGAACAGCCAGGCGTTGTCGACCCGCCAGTCGATCGCGGTGTCCGCGCTGGCGCTGGCCAACCAGAGCCAGCAGAGCGTTCTGCAGCTGCTCCGCTAAGCGCGGCCGCGACAGGCATCGATATGAAGGCGGCGGAGGAAACTCCGCCGTTTCTCTTTGTTTGCAGGTATTTCAATATCCGTCAGTGCCGCGAGAAAGGCGCATTTGGTAACGCTTGCTAACCATATTTAAAGGCGTTTCTGGCATAGAAAATGAGCAATCTCTTGCAGTCTCTGCGGTCCAAGAAATCCGCATCCATCGAGGTCATTGAATGTCGAATGCAGCCCAGGCCTACGCGCGCACGTCCGTAACGACTGCGTCTCCACGTGAAATCGAAGCGCAGGCGCTCTTGAAGGCCGCTCGGCAGCTGCAGGAAGTTCAAACCAACTGGACCGGACCCGGCAAGGAGATGGAGCAGGCGCTGCTGTTCAACCGCCGTCTGTGGTCGATCTTCATGAGCGCGGCGGAAGGCAATGACAATCCGCAGCCGCTCGAGATCCGGCAGAACATCGCCAATATCGGCGTGTTCGTGATGAAGCAGACGGTCGACATGCAGATGAATCCCGATCCGGCGAAGCTGAAGTCGCTGATCGACATCAACTGCCATCTCGCCGCCGGCCTGTCAGGCCGCGGCTGATCGGCCGGACTTCGACGGAGTTTCGGCATGGCCGACTTGATGAGCATCCTGTCGGCCAACTACAAGGCGGTCGGGCTGACCGTTCCGTCGAACACGCCCTATGTCGCGGTCGACCCGAAGCTCTATCAAGGCAGCTGGAGCGGCAAGTACGCCAACAACAAGTCGTTCAACATCACGATTTCGAACGTCTCGGGCTTTCGTGCCAAGGTTCATTATCAGAGCGACAGCACCAGTAAGTATCAGGACGTGCTGATCAAGGACGGCGGGTTCCGGATCGGCGATACCAAGTTCATGCTGGTCCAGTCGGGCACGGCGTTGATCAAGAACGTCGTCACTGATCCGGCGACCGGATCGACCTATCTCGACCAGGCCTACGCTACGCAGGCGACCTGACGGTCCGGTTCTCTCCGCCTAGACCTGACGATCGGTCGAACGCGCGCGGGTCGGCGCGTCCTTGCCGAGATCGAGGGTGTGGAAATAGGCGCGGCGGCGCAGCACCGCTTCTTCCGGAAACTGCCTGACCACCAGGTTGGTGCGATTGTCAACCACCTGATAGACCACGGCGGCGGCATCGCGGTCGATGGTGACCTGGTTCGTGAACGTGGCTGTCTGAGTGGAGGCCTGCGCATTGGCGGCATTCGCGTCGATCGTGACGCGTACGGTCGGTTCCGGAGCGGTGACGCTCTGGCTCGGCGGCAATTCGGTTGCAACGGCTTTCTGCGCCGTCTCGCTTGCCGGAGATGTGATCGGCGCCGCAACCGGAGCTCCCACCGGCTTGATGTTGAAATCCGTACTCATGGCAGCCTCTTAGTGCGCAGGCACTAGCACTACTTTGGCAGATTGTCGGTTTAGCCGCGCTTTATAGGATTCCCGAATCGATTTTTCAATGATTCATGGGTGGTCGGCTCTTGGAGGGCTGACCATGGCGGAATGGGAAGACGAACTCGAGCGTTGGCTGAAGCCGTTCTTGGACCGATTGGGTCACAAGACTCGGCAGCGGATGTGTCCGCTGTACGTTGCGGGATTGATCGGCCCTGGTGATCGCAAGAGCGTTCAGCCGATGGCTGAACGCCTTGCCACAGGCAACTACGATCAGCTGCACCATTTCATCGCCGATGGTGTTTGGGACGCATCACCACTGGAATCTGAGCTGCTCAACCAGGCGGACCGACTTGTCGGCGGCAAGGATGCGGTGCTGGTTATTGATGACACCTCACTGCCGAAGAAGGGCGAACGCTCGGTTGGTGTTGCAGCTCAATATGCGTCGGCTCTCGGCAAGACGGCAAATTGCCAAACGCTGGTGTCTTTGACGCTTGCGCGCGGCGAGGTGCCGGTGATGGTCGCGTTGCGTCTCTTTCTGCCTGACAGTTGGACAAGCAACGTGACTCGTTTAAAGCGCGCTCGCGTGCCTGTCGAACACCAAGCGCCACGGTCCAAGCCGGAAATTGCTTTGGCCGAGATTGATCGCGCGATAGTAGCCAACGTGCGCTTTGGGTGTGTACTGGCGGATGCGGGATACGGGCTCAGCGCACCATTTCGACAAGGGCTAACGGCACGCGGGCTACTTTGGGCCGTCGGCATCCCGCGGCACCTCAAGGTGTATCCGGTTGAGGTGAAGCTCGTTTGGCCGAATACCAAGGTTCGGGGCCGACCACGAAAGCACTACGTACCAGATGTCCTATCGATCGCGGCAGAACAAATGCTGCACGGCGCCAAGTGGAAAACCCTGAGTTGGCGGAGCGGGACGAAAGGTCGGCTGAAAGCCCGATTTGCTGCTGTCCGTATCCGCATCGCCGACGGGCCTCCGCAGCGGATATGGGATAAGGGTCAGCAGCATCTTCCGGGCGAGGAAGCCTGGCTCATTGGCGAGCAACGTGCCTCAGGGGAGAAGAAATACTATCTCGCCAATCTGCCCGCCGCGACAGACCTGCGCACATTAGCCGCCACCATCAAGGCACGATGGATTTGCGAACAGGCGCATCAGCAGTTGAAAGAAGAACTCGGGCTTGATCACTTCGAGGGGCGATCCTGGCAAGGTCTGCATCGTCACGCGCTCATGACCATGGTCGCTTACGCCTTCCTGCAGCATCGTCGCCTCGCACAAGCGGGGCGGAAAAAAAAGAATCAACGGACCTCCACCTCAGCCTAGCTTGCCGGCGGTACGCCAAGCCATCGTCGATCTCGTTCTTCGGCCGCCATCTCTGCGATGCCCACACTGCAGAAGACGGATCCGTAAAAAGCCCCGGCGAATAAATCTGCCAAAGTAGTGCTAGTTTGCTTGAGTCAAATCCCAACCCCTCGCGATCTGCAACTCTACGGGGAACCTCTCAATAGGCTGTTAGAGAACACGCTGAACGGGGCGCTGAGCCGCGTCAATCGAATTGAAGAAACTTGTAGCGATGCCGCGCGTCACAGCGAACGGCTGACGGCGATCGGCGTCATGTTGCGTGGGCCGGGCACCGCGCGCCGTCCGGCCGCGGTGTAGGTGTTGGGGACGTTGCGCCGCTGCACCTCGGCGTTGACGCCGCGCACGATCCCTTCGGACACCGCATGTGCAGTCGCAAGCACGGTCAGGTTCACCTGAAGCATGGCGCGGAACGTCTCATGATGCCGCCGCAACGTCGCCAGCAGCTCGGGCTCGGTCTGCGACAGCATCTTCTGCATGGATTTCAGATGCTCGACCGCCATCATGTAACGCCGCGACAATTCCGATTTCTGCGCCTCGAGCCGCATGCCCTCGCGCACCTTGCCGGCGCGGACGAGCTCGGTCTCCTGCTCGACGACGCCAAGCAGCGCGCCCATCACGTCGGTCAGCTCGTTGGCGAGCCGTGCGACATCGGGGGGCGTCGTCGCGGGCCGTGCGGCGGGGGTGGTCGCGGGCCGTTGCTGTGGACGCTGGTTCATCGCGCTTCTCCTTGAGGCGAATTAGCTGTGGTTGGCTTGCTGCAGGATCAGCGAGCGATACACTTCGCTCGAGATGCCGACACCGCCGGACTTGGCGAAGTTCTTGGCATATTGATCGGTCAGCATCGATCGCCACACGCCGGTGCCGACCGTATCGCCGAACGGGCCGTCACCCTTCAGGCCGCTCGTCATCTGCGAGAACATCGAGCTCAGGAACATCGACTCGAAATCGGTCGCGGTGGCTTTCGCCTTGGCCTGTGCCTGCGGCGATACTTTGGTGAGCGCCTCCTGCAGCACCGGATCGGGGCGCCCCTTGCGCAGCGGCATCGTCGTCTGCGTCGGCCTGCCGCCGGTGGCGCTGTTGATGAGACTGCCCATCACATCACCTCGATGTCGGCTTCGATCGCGCCGGCGGCCTTGATCGCCTGCAGGATGCTGATCAGGTCGCGCGGCCCGATGCCGAGGCCGTTGAGGCCGTCGACGAGCTGCTGCAGCGACACGCCGTTCTTCACGACGGCGAACTTCTTGCCGTCCTCGGTGACCTGGACATTGGTGCGCGGCGTCACCACGGTTCGTCCGCGCGACAGCGGATTGGGCTGGCTGACCTGCGGACTTTCCGAGATCGTGACGGTGAGATTGCCTTGCGCGACCGCGACGGTGGCGACGCGGACATCGCGGCCCATCACGATGATGCCGGAGCGTTCGTCGATCACGATCTTGGCTGCAAGGTCCGGTTCGACCTGCAACTGCTCGATCTCGGTCAGGAAGGCGACGACGTTGCCCTTGAACTCCGGCGGGATCGAGAGCTGCACGGTGGAGGGATCGAGCGGCTCGGCAGTCTTGACGCCGAGATAATCGTTGACCGCGGCGGCGATCCGCTTGGCGGTGGTGAAGTCGGCGTTGCGCAGCGCGAGACGCACATTGGGCAGCCGGTTGAGTGCGAACTCGATCTCGCGCTCGATAATGGCGCCGTTGGCGATGCGGCCGACGGTCGGCACGCCGCGCACGATCTTGGCGGCCTCGCCTTCGGCCTGGAAGCCGGAGATCGCGAGCGTGCCCTGCGCGACCGCGTAGACATTGCCGTCGGCGCCGAGCAGGGGGGTGACGAGCAGGGTGCCACCCCGCAGATCCTTGGCGTCGCCGAGCGCGGAGACGGTGACGTCCATGCGCGTGCCCTGGGTGCCGAACGGCGGCAGATTGCCGGTCACCATCACAGCCGCGACGTTGCCGGTGCGGATGGTGGCGCCGCGGATATTGACGCCCATGCGTTCGAGCATCGCCTGCAGCGACTGCTTGGTGAAGGGGATGTTGTTGAGGGTGTCGCCGGTGCCGTTGAGGCCGACCACGAGGCCATAGCCGATCAGCTGATTCTGGCGCACGCCTTCGATATTGGCGAGGTCCTTGATCCGCGATGTCGCGGCGGCGGGCATGACCGAGCCCGCCAGCGCCAGCAACGCGGCGCAGGCCAATCCAAATAATCTTACGTTGCGGATGCCAGGCATCCCGGTGCTCCCCACAAGCTTACTGGCGGATCACGCGACACTCCCATGACGGCGATCCGCCATTAACCATGCCAGCTCCGTGCCATGTCGTTTCATCGATGCAATCTATTGATATGTTTATCGAAATTATCGGCGCGCTGTTCTTCCCAGGTTTGGCAGCCCGCGCGAAACTGCCGCGCGGCGGCAGAAATTGCCGGGTCGTTTACGCGACGTTAACCATAAGGCTGTGATGCTCGCGCCATTCAGGCCTGCGGGATCATCACGATGCGCATCTACGGACCGAACGGCACGACGCTTGGCACGTCCTCCAGCTCTACGCGCCGGATCTCGTCGAGCGGCTTCGCACTGCCGGACACGACGTCGGTTCCGGACGAGGTCCGCTCTATCGTCGCGCCGAAGGCCGCGACCAGCCTCGACGCGCTGCTGGCGCTGCAAGGCGTGGAAGACCCGACCGAACGCCGCAAGCGCTCGGTCGCCCGCGGCAGGGGCGCGCTTGACGTGCTCGACGACCTCAAGCTCGGGCTGCTCTCCGGCAGCTTCGATTCCTCCACGGTCAGCCGGCTGCGCAATGCGGCGGCCAGCCTGAAGGAATCCTCGGGCGATTCCGGCCTCGACGCCGTGCTGGGCGAGATCGAGCTGCGCGTCGAAGTCGAACTCGCCAAGGCCGGTCACTACTAGTCCCTCCGCCATCCGCCAACGCGTCTCACGCCGCCAGCGTCTTGCGCTGCGCGTCGTAGCGGCGCTGCGCCGCCAGCACCTCCTTCAGATTCTGCTCGGCCCAGTCGCGCAACGGATCGACCGCACCGGCCAGCGTCAGCCCGAGTGGCGTGATCGAATACTCCACCGTGACCGGAACGGTTGCGATCGCGCGGCGCCGCAGCAGCCCGTCGCGCTCCAGGCTCTTCAGCACCTGCGACAGCATCTTCTGCGAAATGCCTTCGATCGCGCGGCGGAGCTGGTTGAACCGCATCGGCTCGTCGCGCAGCAGCAGCAGGATCAGCACCGCCCATTTGTCGCCGATCCGGTCGAGGATCTGGCGCGTCGGGCAATTGGCGGAATAGGCGTCCGGTTTCAGGCTGGCGGCTTTCATCGCGGTTACTCCGGCGTAATCAGGTGACACATAAGTGCGTTCTTCACAGCTACATGCATTTGGCTATCTAGTCACCATTGGAAACCATATGATCGGAGACCTCTGATGAAGATCGCCATTGCCGGCGCATCCGGCCGGGCCGGTTCGCGCATCACCGCGGAACTGGCCCGCCGCGGCCACAGCATCACCGCCATCGCCCGCAATCCCGAGAAGATCGCCGAGCTACCCAACGTCACCGCCAGGAAGGGCGACGTCCATGACCAAGCCGGGCTGGCCTCGCTCTGGGCCGGCCACGACGCCGCGATCAGCGCGGTGCATTTCCTGGCGAGCGACCCGGCCAAGCTGATCGGGGCGGCCAAGCAGTCCAGGGTCGGCCGCTATCTGGTGGTTGGCGGGGCGGGCAGCCTCGAAGTGGCGCCGGGCGTCCGGCTGGTGACGACCCCGAACTTCCCGGCCCAGTACAAGGCCGAGGCGCAAAAGGGCGCTGAGTTCCTCGATCTCTTGCGGCAGGAGAAGGAACTCAACTGGACCTTCCTGTCGCCCTCGGCGCTGTTCGTGGACGGCGAGCGGACCGGCAAGTTCCGTCTCGGGACCGACCAGCTTCTGACCGCCGCCGACGGGAAAAGCTGGATCTCGTTCGAGGATTTCGCAGTTGCACTCGCCGACGAAATCGAGCGCCTGGCACACGTCCGGAGCCGCTTCACTGTCGGCTACTGAGGGGGCAGGGTGACCCCCGGCCGTGCCGGATAAGTTTGCCTGTGCAAGGCCTTGGGGGCGGCTCCGCTTTGGCGGTGGCAGATATTGTCTGTCACCTGTCGTGGCTATATAAGGCGCCGCGCGGAGGGGAGGTGTTCCCTTCGCCTCACAGGGACATGGCTGCCTTTGGAAAAGCTGAAGAACTACCGGCCGACTGAAAAAGAGCCTTTCATGAATGAGCGGCAGCGCGAATATTTCCGCGCCAAGCTGCTGGCCTGGAAGGACGAGATCCTCCGCGAATCGAAGATCACGCTGCAAACGCTCCAGGAAGAGAACGTCAATCATCCCGACCTGGCCGACCGCGCGTCCTCGGAAACCGACCGTGCGATCGAGCTCCGCGCCCGCGACCGTCAGCGCAAGCTGATCTCCAAGATCGACGCTGCGCTCCAGCGCATCGAAGACAACACCTACGGCTATTGCGAAGAGACCGGCGAGCCGATCTCGCTCAAGCGGCTCGAAGCCCGCCCGATCGCAACGCTGTCGGTGGAGGCGCAGGAACGCCACGAGAAGCGCGAGAAGGTCTATCGCGACGAGTAGTGGCGGCGAACCGCCACGCATTGCTTCCGGCGCGCACCGGTTGTAGGTTCGCGCCGTCATGATGACACGCACTCTCAACATCGCTTCGGCGTTTTTCCTGGGCTGATCCCGCTTCCATCGAGAAGCACGCTTCCTCTCGGAAGCGCTGGTCGGTCCCGCGGGCTTCGCCTGGCGGGATTCCAGTGAAGCGAATGAGCCGGCCAGGCTCCGCGTATCGCGGACCATCGATGGCAGGCGACAGCTTGAGAGACAATCATGAACGATCGAGACGACGCGCGTGCGCTGAACGACGCGCAAATCGCGCAATTCATCGAACGGGGTTTTGTCAGGATCGACAATGCCTTCCCGCGGGAACTTGCCGAACAAGATCAGGCCATCATGTGGCGCGACCTGCCGTGCAGTGAGAACGATCCCTCGACCTGGACGCAGCCGGTGATCCGGCAGCCCGGATATGGCGGCGAGCCGTTCCGGCAGGCGATCAACACGCCGCTGCTGCATCGGGCCTTCGACCAGATCGCCGGTCCGGGCCGCTGGAGTCCGCGCGACAACATCGGAACTTTTCCGGTGCGCTTCCCGCATCCGGACGATCCCGGCGGCGCCGGCTGGCACGTCGACGTCAGCTTTCCCGGCGACGACTGCGATCCGAACGAGCGGCACGACTTCTCCGCCTGGCGGGTCAACGTCGTCTCGCGCGGCCGGGCGCTGTTGATGCCGTTCCTGTTTTCCGATGTCGGCGAAGACGACGCGCCGACGCGGATCAGGGTCGGCTCGCATCTCCCGATGGCCCGTTATCTGGCGCCGGCCGGCGCAGCCGGACGCGCGCGCATGAGGCTCGACAAGATCGGCGCCGATTGCGAGATCGCGCTGGCGACGGGCGCAGCGGGCACGGTCTATCTGTGTCATCCCTTCCTCGTGCATGCCGCGCAGAAGCATCGGGGCAGAAGGCCGCGCTTCATGGGGCAGCCGTCGCTGGGCGCGGGCGAGCATTACCGGCTCGAGCGCGGCGACGGCGCCTATTCGCCGGTCGAGATCGCGATCCGGCGGGCGCTGGGGATGGGCTGAGGCACGATCGCGATTGATTGAAGCGGTCCGCCCGCAAACAAGGTCCGCCTCTCCCGCTTGCGGGGGAGGCCGGATCGCATCTTTAGATGCGATCCGGGTGGGGGCTCTCTCCTCGATATGACTCGTGGAGACACGCCCCGTCATGACGATGTGGAGATGTCGATGCCAACATCGCCGACGGCGCGATACTGCGCCGCCGCCGAACCCTTGGAGAAGGGCGACACTATGAGCACGGTTTTGGTCACGGGCGGATCGGGGTTCATCGGCGCGTATGTGATCATGCAGCTTCTTGCCGCCGGGCACGAGGTGCGGACCACGGTGCGCAATCCGGATCGCGACAAGGATGTGCTCGCGATGCTGCGCGCCGGCGGCGCGTCCGCGCCTGACAAGGTCGGCTTCGTCACCGCCGATCTGCTGCGCGACGACGGCTGGCAGGAGGCTGCGGCCGGTTGCGATTACGTGGTGCATGTGGCCTCGCCGCTGCTGACCCATGTGCCGGACGACGAGAACGAACTGATCATCCCGGCGCGTGAAGGGACCCTGCGCGTGCTGCGCGCGGCGCGCGACGCCGGTGTCAAGCGCGTCGTCGTGACGTCGTCGTTTGCCGCGATCGGCTACGGGCATCCGCCACGATCGACGCCGTTCGACGAGACGGTCTGGACTAATCTCGATGGCGACGAGGTGCAGGCCTATCCGAAATCCAAGACGCTGGCCGAGCGCGCGGCCTGGGATTTCATCGCCCGCGAAGGCGGCGGCCTCGAGCTTGCCGTCGTCAATCCGACCGCCGTGTTCGGACCGGTGCTCGGTCCCGACTTCTCCGGCTCGATCGGCATCGTCAAGGCGCTGCTCGACGGCGCGATGCCGGCGGTGCCGCGTATCTATTTCGGCCTGGTCGACGTGCGCGACGTCGCCGACCTGCATCTGCGCGCCATGAACTCGCCCAAGGCCAGGGGCGAGCGCTTCCTTGCGGTCGCCGGCGAGACCATGTCGGTGCTGCAGATTGCCCGCGTGCTGCGCCAAAAACTCGGCAGCCGGGCGCGGCGGGTGCCGCGGTTCCAGGCGCCGGACTGGCTGATGCGGCTTGCGGCACGGCGCAATCCGCTGGCCCGCGCGGCGCTGCCGCTGCTCGGCAAGGTCAGTCAAGCGACCAGTGCGAAGGCGCAAAACGTGCTCGGCTGGCGCCCGCGCGGCAACGAGGAGATGATCGTCGCGACCGCCGAAAGCCTGATCAGGCTCGGCCTGGTCAGGACGTGACTGTGCGCGCCGGCCGATGCGCTTGCCATACTCTTCCCCGAGTGCTGAATTGCCCCGAGCAGACAGAACAATAGGGAGGCTGCGCCGATGGACAGGATCCTTGCGGCCGCAAAAGCGATCGCCACCGCCCGCCGCAGCCGCGCGCCGCTGAAGGCATTGCCGAAAGACGTCGTGCCGCGCGACGAAGCCGAAGGCTATCGCGTGCAGCGGGCGGTACACGATCTGCTGCGCGGACAGGCCGGCAGCCTCGTCGGCTACAAGATCGGCTGCACCAGCGCGGTGATGCAGGAATACATCAACATCCCGCATCCCTGCGGCGGCGGCGTGTTCGAGAAGGTCGTGCATGACAGCGGCGTGCGATTGCCGGCGACCGACTATGTCCATGTTGGCGTCGAATGCGAGATCGCGGTGAGATTGGCGCGCAATCTCGCGGCAAGCGAGGCGCCGTTCACCGCCGAATGGGTCGCAGAGGCGATCGAGGCGTACTGTCCGGCGATCGAGATCGTCGACGACCGCTATGTGAAGTGGGAGACGCTGGGCGCGCCAACGCTGATCGCCGACGACTTCTTCGCCGCCGGCTGCGTGCTCGGAGAGGCGGTGCCGCGCATCGCAGGACTCGATCTGCTGCGCGTCACGGGACGCGCGATCGTCAACGGCAAGGAGGAGGGACGCGGCACCGGCGCCGACGTGCTCGGCCATCCCCACAACGCGCTGGCCTGGCTGGCCAATCATCTCGCGGCCGAGGGCAAGGGCCTGCATGCAGGCCAGATCGTGCTGACCGGTAGCCTAGTGAAGACGGTCTGGCTGAAAGCCGGCGACACTGTCGTGATGGAGCTCGATGGACTCGGCACGGTCGAGGCCACGTTCACGTAAAGTAACTTTGTCGTCATTACGAGCGGAGCGAAGCAATCCATGCTTCAGCGCCGGGAAAAATGGACGCCTTCGCCAAGGCTTCGGCGGACAAGTCGTCGCGGAGCCTGTCATCGGGCGCGCGTTCGCGCGACCCGTTGGCTCCTCGCAGTGACGGTTGCTACCGGACTCATTCATACGATCAATTCGACCTTGCCGTCGCCGAGCCGATAGATGCCGCCGACTACCTTGAGCTTGCCCTGATCGACCGCGGCACTGAGGATCGGCGTCGCCGACTTGAGCTTGGTGATGTTGTCGATGACGTTCTGCCGGATCGCGTTCGCAAGGAGGTCGCCGGGCTTGCCTTCGCTTGCCTTCACCGCGGGCGAGATTGCCTTGACCAGCGCAGGCAAATGGCCGGGCAGGGTGGTGTTGTCCTTCAGCGATTTGATGGTCGCGTCCACCGCGCCGCAACTGTCGTGGCCGAGCACCATGAACAGCGGCACGTTGAGCGCAGACACCGCATATTCCAGGCTCGCGACCTCCTCGTCGCTGGCAAAATTGCCGGCGACGCGGCAGACGAACAGGTCGCCACGGCCGCTGTCGAAGGCGTATTCCGGCGCGACGCGCGAGTCGGCGCAGCTCAGGATGCCGGCAAAGGGGTTTTGACCGCCGGCCAGCGCCTCGCGCTCATGCTTGAAATCGTGGCGGCGCGAGACGCCTTCGACATAGCGGGCGTTGCCTTTCATCAGCCGGTCGAGCGCCGCGTCCGGCGACACCACGTTTTGCGGCTTCGGCGGCGGCTTGGTCTCCTTGGCGAACACGGGCGACGCGAAGGCAAGGCTGGCGGCGATGCCGCCGGCTGCGGCGATGAAGCGGCGCCGCGAGGTCAGCGTGAGAGCAGGGGAATCGCAGAGCTGGCACATGAAGGTTCTCCATGATGACGGCGAAGGCGACATCGCTGACGGTTTATGTCATTGCCGGCGAAGCGAGGCAATCCACGCTTCGTTTGCACGGTCTCACCGCCGTCATTGCGAGGAGCGATAGCGACGACTTGTCCGCCGAAGGCGGAAGCAATCCATCGCCCCGCCGTCATACCCCGCGCACGCGGGGTATCCAGTACGCTGCGGCCTCTCGGATCAATCACTGCTGCCCCTGGAATACCGGATCGCCCGCTTTCGCGGGCGATGACAGTCGTGGAGATATGGCCTCGCGTTCTCGCGACATGATTTGTCCGAGTTTTGCTCCTCGTTCCGCCCTCTCATCAAGCAGAGGGCGCAGGGAAAGCCGGGTGCCGATCGCACCCATGGGTCCCGAGCAAATGGAAAGCTCGGGAGGTAGGACCACAGGTGAAACCGGAGCAATCCCGGCTTTCCCTGCGCGATGGTTTACGGCTTATACGTGCTCTCCCCGGCGAGACTGGGCTTTGTTGTCACCGTCTTTGCAAAAGCGCTTCGCGCTTTGCAAGGAGACACCTGCCACTAACACTACTTTGGCAGATTTATTCGCCGGGGCTTTTTACGGATCCGTCTTCTGCAGTGTGGGCATCGCAGAGATGGCGGCCGAAGAACGAGATCGACGATGGCTTGGCGTACCGCCGGCAAGCTAGGCTGAGGTGGAGGTCCGTTGATTCTTTTTTTTCCGCCCCGCTTGTGCGAGGCGACGATGCTGCAGGAAGGCGTAAGCGACCATGGTCATGAGCGCGTGACGATGCAGACCTTGCCAGGATCGCCCCTCGAAGTGATCAAGCCCGAGTTCTTCTTTCAACTGCTGATGCGCCTGTTCGCAAATCCATCGTGCCTTGATGGTGGCGGCTAATGTGCGCAGGTCTGTCGCGGCGGGCAGATTGGCGAGATAGTATTTCTTCTCCCCTGAGGCACGTTGCTCGCCAATGAGCCAGGCTTCCTCGCCCGGAAGATGCTGCTGACCCTTATCCCATATCCGCTGCGGAGGCCCGTCGGCGATGCGGATACGGACAGCAGCAAATCGGGCTTTCAGCCGACCTTTCGTCCCGCTCCGCCAACTCAGGGTTTTCCACTTGGCGCCGTGCAGCATTTGTTCTGCCGCGATCGATAGGACATCTGGTACGTAGTGCTTTCGTGGTCGGCCCCGAACCTTGGTATTCGGCCAAACGAGCTTCACCTCAACCGGATACACCTTGAGGTGCCGCGGGATGCCGACGGCCCAAAGTAGCCCGCGTGCCGTTAGCCCTTGTCGAAATGGTGCGCTGAGCCCGTATCCCGCATCCGCCAGTACACACCCAAAGCGCACGTTGGCTACTATCGCGCGATCAATCTCGGCCAAAGCAATTTCCGGCTTGGACCGTGGCGCTTGGTGTTCGACAGGCACGCGAGCGCGCTTTAAACGAGTCACGTTGCTTGTCCAACTGTCAGGCAGAAAGAGACGCAACGCGACCATCACCGGCACCTCGCCGCGCGCAAGCGTCAAAGACACCAGCGTTTGGCAATTTGCCGTCTTGCCGAGAGCCGACGCATATTGAGCTGCAACACCAACCGAGCGTTCGCCCTTCTTCGGCAGTGAGGTGTCATCAATAACCAGCACCGCATCCTTGCCGCCGACAAGTCGGTCCGCCTGGTTGAGCAGCTCAGATTCCAGTGGTGATGCGTCCCAAACACCATCGGCGATGAAATGGTGCAGCTGATCGTAGTTGCCTGTGGCAAGGCGTTCAGCCATCGGCTGAACGCTCTTGCGATCACCAGGGCCGATCAATCCCGCAACGTACAGCGGACACATCCGCTGCCGAGTCTTGTGACCCAATCGGTCCAAGAACGGCTTCAGCCAACGCTCGAGTTCGTCTTCCCATTCCGCCATGGTCAGCCCTCCAAGAGCCGACCACCCATGAATCATTGAAAAATCGATTCGGGAATCCTACGGCTAAACCGACAATCTGCCAAAGTAGTGCTAAGGTCCGGACTCAATCAGGTCCACCAAATGATAGCGGCAGCAAGATTGACGGCCGAGAGGAAGTTTCTGGCGAGCTTGTCATAGCGGGTTGCAATGCGCCGCCAGTCCTTGAGCCTGCAAAACATGCGCTCGACGAGGTTGCGCCGCTTGTATGCGGCGCGGTCGAACGGATGGAAGCGTTTTCGGGTGGGATTGTTTGGGATGACCGGGGTTGTTCCCCGTTCGATGAGGAATTGCCGCAGTTCGTTCGCGTCATAGGCCGTGTCGGCCGCACAGCAACGCGGTGGTGGCAGAGAGCTGAGCAGGGGCAGCGCCGCGCGGATGTCACCACGCTGACCTGGCGTTACTTCGAGCGCGATGGCGCGTCCGAGACTGTCGCAGACGGCGTGGATCTTGGTGGTCCTGCCACCGCGGGAACGACCGATGGCCTGAGCCTCCGCCCCCCTTTTCCACCGGCCGCCGCACGGTGCGCCTTGGCGGTCGTGGAATCGATGGCCTGGAAGTCGTCATCGGGCGACAGGCCCCGAAGTGCTTCGAACAGATTGCGCCAGACCTCGCGCCGCGACCAGCGGTTCCAGCGATTGTAGACGGTCGTGTAAGGGCCGAACACTGCCGGGCAATCGCGCCAGCGGCAGCCGGACTTCAACACATGGATGATGCCACTGATCACGCGGCGATCATCGACTCGACGAGCGCCGGGCTGATTTTGCGGCAGCAAGGGCTCGATTGCTGCCCACTGCCGATCATTCAACCAAAACTCGCCCGCCATGATCCAAGCCCCGCAAATGCAGAGCTTGAATCATATCTCCACGTAAAATTATACATCTGATTGAGTACAAACCTTAGGGCGTCAGGCCTGCACGACTTCACCGTCCGCTATCTGCCACGCTCGTCAGCCGTGACATCGGCGTCCACCGCATCCCAACCCAACACTCGTGACGACCGCGAAGCGCCCCTCAAGTGGGTGAGACGGGCGGATCATACACTGAGTTGATATTCTGAAAAACAGAAATATTTCTCATGGCGGCTCTTGCGTCGTCGGGCAAATCAGTGCCAAGGGGGCGACGCCTCATTCGTCATTCCGGCTTCGTGGTTCGCGAGCCTCGGAATGACGGGAGTAGCGATCGGCTGTCGGCGGATTACGCTTCGCTAATAATCCGCCCTTCAATTCTACAATTCCGCCACGGATGTGGTGCTGGCTGCAATTCCTTCGGGCAATTTGCGTGCACGGTGCCTAGAGCGAGTGCAATCGCTATCACGCGAGCTGCAACCCACTACTTTAGTTGTCGTTCCCGCATGGCGATCTGCATGCGGTTTTACTTGCTGCGCGATTTGTCGTGGCTATAGTCGCGGCCCAAGAGCGCGAAGCAGCCGAAGAAAATTGACAAAAAAGAGGAGTGAAACAAAGTGAATAGATCGACTCGATTGCCCCGTTACGCAATGCAGCAACTCGCCGGAGCGGCCGCCCTGGGGCTGGTCGCGCTGGCGCCGACCGGAGCACCGGCCGCTGACGCCCTCAAGATCGGCGTGATCGCCGAGGCGCAGGCCATCGCGGGCGCGTCGATCCCGCAGGCGGCTCAGATGGCCGCCGACGAGATCAATGCCAAGGGCGGTATCGACGGCCGCAAGATCGAGATCGTCAGCTACGACAACCACTCGTCCTCGGCGGACTCGGTGCGCGCGTTCCAGCGCGCGGTGAACGAGGACAAGGTCAACGCGGTCATCTCGAGCTACATCAGCGAGGTGGTGCTCGCGCTTGAGCCCTGGGCCGCACGCCTGAAGACGCCGTTCGTGACGCCCGGCGCTGCCTCCAACGAGATCAGCAAGAGCGTCCACGCCGACTACGAGAAGAACAAGTACACCTTCCACGGCTACCTGACCTCGGCGGCGCTGGCGCTGTCGGTCTGCGACGCCGCCAAGGAGCTTCTGGTCGATCAGAAGCACATGAAGACCGCGGTTATCATGAGCGAAGACGCGGCCTGGACCAAGCCGCTCGACGTCGGCTACGAGGAGTGCCTGCCGAAGATCGGCCTCAAGGTCGTCGACCATATCCGCTTCTCGCCCGACACCACGGACTTCACGCCGATCTTCAACAAGATCGAGGGCTCCAAGCCCGACGTGATCATCACCGGCATCTCGCATGTGGGCGTACAGCCGACGGTGCAATGGAAGAACCAGCAGGTGCCGATCCCGATGTTCGGCATCTCCTCGCAGGCAACCAACGAGACCTTCGGCAAGGACACCAACGACGCGGCGGAAGGTGTGCTGTATCAGGGCGTGTCGGGGCCGGGCGTGGCGGTGACGCCGAAGTCGGTGCCGTTCGCGGAAGGCTTCAGGAAGCGCTACGGCAACTATCCGTCGTATGCGGGCTACACCGCCTATGACGAGGTCTACTACATCGCTGACGCGGTGAAGCGCGCCGGTTCGACTGACGCGGACAAGATGGTCGCGGCGCTCGAGAAGACCGATTGGGAAGGCACGATCGGACGTGTCCAGTTCTACGGCAAGGACGATCCGTTCACCCACTCGATCAAGTACGGCAAGGGCCTGATCACCGGGCTGATGCTGCAGTGGCAGGGCGGAAAGCAGGTCGCGGTCTGGCCCAAGGAGGTCGCCAAGAGCGACCTGAAGTTCCCGAGTTTCATCAAGGTCACCTCGAAATAACTGACGGTAACATGCTCCCGGGCCTCTCCCGGGAGCAGTTTTCTGCAGTTGCGATGTCCTCCACAACAGGCAGCTCTGCTGCCGCGGCCAATCTGAGATGCTTGCGTTACAAATCCTGATCGATGGCTTTGCCATCAGTGCCCTCTACGCACTCGGCGCCACCGGCTTCACCCTGATCTTCGGTGTCTCGGGCGTTCTCAATCTCTCCCACGGTGCCATCATGGTGGCCGCAGCGGTCGCGGCCTGGGCCGCGGCCAGCGTGCTCCACCTCGATACCTATTCCGGCGCGCTGCTCGGCGTCGCCGTCGCGCTGATCGTGGCATTTGCGACCTACTTCGTGGTCGTCAAGCCGATCCAGAATTCCAAGCGGATCCCCAATGAGGAGAAGGAAATCTTCGTCCTCACCGGCACCTTGCTGTGGGGGATCATGATCCAGGAACTGATCGCCTACTTCTTCACCAACAATGCCAAGACGGTGCTGCCGATCGTCGAGGGCGTCGTCGACATCTTCGGCAACCGCACGCCGCGCAACAATATCTTCACCGCGCTCGTCTGCTGCCTCGTGATCGGCTTGCTGTGGCTCCTGGTGAACCGCACGCGGACCGGCAAGGCGGTGCTGGCGGCCTCGATGAACCCGCGCGGCGTCACTCTGCTCGGGCTTGAGCTCACCCGCATCTATATCGTGGTGTGGGCGATTTACGGCATCCTGGCCGGCATCGCCGGCGTGCTGCTCGGCATGTTCTTGGGCGTCAGCTCCTACAGCGTCGGGCCGCTGACCGCGAGCGCGTTCTCGATCGTGGTGCTCGGCGGCCTCGGCAGTGTCTCGGGCTCGCTGATCGCGGCCTTCGTGGTCGGCTATCTCGAGACCGTGACGGCCTACCTGATCTCGCCGGCCTACCGTACCATTCCGGCGCTGCTGCTGCTTGTCTTCGTGATGTATATCCGGCCTCAAGGCCTGTTGGGGAGGCGCTGAGATGGCCGGGTTCTTCACGTCGCGCCTGTTCTTCGTTTCGCTGGCCTGCGTGGTGGTCGCCGCGACGCTGCCACTCTACGTTTCGGGCTACGTGCTCGGGCTGTTGACCGTCGCCTTCTATTTCGGCGTGTTCGCGATGGCCTGGGACCTGCTGTTCGGCTTCGCCGGCGAGGTCAATTTCGGCCCGACCTTCCTGATCGGCACCGGGGCCTACACCGCCGGCATCCTGAACAACCAGTTCGGCTGGTCGGTCTATCTCTGCATCCTGCTCGGCGCGCTGGCCTCGGTGATCGCGGGCCTCGTGCTCGCGCTGCCGGCGCTGCGGGTGAGGGGGCCGTATTTCGGCCTGACCACGCTGGTCGCAGTGCTGATGCTGCAGAACTTCGTCGTGGTGTTCGCCGATCTCACCGGCGGCGAGATCGGGCTGACCATTCCGGACGTCATCACCATCAATGCAGGCGCGAACTACTGGATCGCGCTCGGCTTCATGACCATCAGCGCGGCCATCCTGTACGGCCTGTCGCAATCGCCGATCGGCCTTGTGCTGCAGGCGAGCGGGCAGGACCCGGTGCAAGCCGGCGCGCTCGGCTTCAACATCGTCAAGCATAAGCTCGCGGCGTTCATCGTCAGCGCGTTCTTCTCAGGCCTCTCGGGCGCGCTCCTGGTGTTCTACTTCGGCACCGCCTCGGTCGGCACCGTGGTCGACGTCGCGGTCGGCGTGAACGTGATCGTTTCCGCCGTGCTCGGCGGCCGGCGCACCGTGCTCGGTGCGGCGCTGGGTGCGATCTTCCTGATCGTGGCAGGCGAATTCCTGCGGCCGACCGGCGAGCTCGCGACGTTCATCGTCTCGGCCGTCGCCTTGCTTGTCGTCCTGTTCTTCCCCGGCGGTTTCCTCGGAGCGGCCCTGTCACGCGAGGCGCGCTCGTAATGGATCAGACTGTGACCACCACTCCCACGCTTACCGTCCGCGGCCTGACCAAGCGGTTCGGCGGCCTGACGGCTGTGAAGAATCTGAGCTTCGACCTGCGCCCTGGCGAGATCCTCGGCCTGATCGGGCCGAACGGCTCGGGCAAATCGACGGCGATGAAGAGCGTGATGGGCATCGAGCGCCCCACGGCGGGCGAAGTGATCTTCGAGGGCGAGGATGTCGCCGGCATGCCGTCGCACAAGATCGCGCGCAAGGGCTTCGGCATGGTGTTCCAGCACTCGCGGCCGCTGAACCGGCAGACTGTGCTCGAGAACATCATGGTCGCGCTGTTGCCCGACAGCCTGTTCATGCTGTTTCCCGACAAGGCGCTGATCGAGCGCGCCAGATGGATCGCCGATCGCGTCGGCCTCGGCGCGGTGATGGACCGCCGTCCGCCGACGCTGCCGTTCGCCGATCTGCGCCGCCTCGAGCTCGCCAAGGCGATCGCGCGCGACCCGAAGGTCGTGCTGGTCGACGAGCCGTTCGCCGGACTGACCAGCGCCGAGGTCGGCGGCTTCTCACAACTGATCCGCAGCTTCCGCGACGAAGGACGTGCGGTGATGCTGGTCGATCACAACGTCAAGAGCGTCGCCGCCTTGGTCGACCGCGTGCTCGCGATGTATCTCGGCGAGGAGATCACGACCGGCCCGGCCGACGAGGTGATGAAGAACGAAACCGTGCGGCGGGTCTATCTCGGCGGCGCGATCGAGACCCATGCGCGTCCCGAGACCAGCTTCAAGGACAAGGTGCCGCTGTTGCAGGTCGAGAATGTCAGCGTGCATTACGGCAAGGCGCAGGCGCTGGAGAATGTCTCGATCCACGTCCATGAGGGCGAGTTCGTCTCCGTCGTCGGCCTCAACGGCGCCGGCAAGACCACGCTGTTCAACACGCTTTCGGGCTTCCTGCCGTATACCGGCGAGATCATCCGGGGCGGCGAGAAGCTGCGCGGGATGGGGCCGGCGAAGATCGCGCGCTCCGGGCTCGTGCAGTGTCCGGAATCCCGCGAGCTGTTCGGCGAGATGACGGTGCGCGAGAATCTCGACCTCGGCGGTCAGCATCTCACCGACGAGGCGAGGGCGAGGCAGCTCGCCTGGCTGTTCGAGTTGTTCCCGATCCTTAAGGAGCGTCAGGGCCAGATGGCGCAGACGCTGTCCGGCGGCGAGCAGCAGATGCTGGCGATCGGCCGCGCCCTGATGATGCAGCCGCAGATCCTGATCCTGGACGAGCCGACGCTCGGGCTCGCGCCCGTCATCCTTGAGCAATTGTCGAAGGCGCTGGAGCGATTGCGCCAGACCACGCAGATCACGGTGCTGCTCGGCGAGCAGAACGTGACCTTCGCGCTTCCGCATGCCGACCGCGTCTATGTGCTCGAGCACGCGCGGATCGTGTGGGAGGGCGATCCCGCGCGGTTCGCCGCGGAGGCGGGCGCCGACTTCCTCTAGAACTTCATCGACAACAATAAAGCAAAGAAAGGGAGATCATCATGTCACGCTATTCGGCCGTTCGCGCGAGCCTGCTGCCGCTCGCATCCGCGCTAGCGCTCTGCCTTGCGGCGCCCGCCTATGCGCAGTCCAAGGATCCGATCAAGATCGGCGTCATCGCCGAGGTGCAGTCGATCGCGGGTGCGGCGACGCCGGGCGGCGCGCAGATCGCGGCCGACGAGATCAACGCCAAGGGCGGCGTGATGGGCCGCAAGATCGAGATCGTCACCTACGACAACAAGAGCTCATCGGCCGACTCGGTGCGGGCCTTCCAGCGCGCGGTCAGCGAGGACAAGGTCTCCGCGGTGATCGCGAGCTATATCAGCGAGGTGGTGCTGGCGCTTGAGCCGTGGGCGGCGCGGCTGAAGATGCCGCTGATCACGCCCGGCGCGGCATCGAACGAGATCACCAAGGCGATCCACAACGACTATGAAAAGAACAAGTACACCTTCCACGGCTACCTGACCTCGGCCGCGCAGGCGCAGCTCGTCTGCGATGCCGCCAAGGAGCTTTTGGTCGATCAGCTCAAGTTCAAGTCGGCGGCGATCATGAGCGAGGACGCCGCCTGGACCAAGCCGCTCGACGCCGGCTACGAGGCCTGCCTGCCCAAGGCCGGCCTGAAGGTCGTCGAGCACATCCGCTTCTCGCCAGACACCACCGACTTCACGCCGATCTTCAACAAGATGGAAGGCGCAAAGCCCGACGTGATCGTCACCGGCATCTCGCATGTCGGTGTGCAGCCGACGGTGCAGTGGAAGAACCAGCAGGTGCCGATCCCGATGTTCGGCATCAGCGCGCAGGCGCTGAGCCCGACGTTCTGGGGCGACACCAACGGCGCCGCCGAGGGCGTGCCGTCGCTCGCGGTGGCGACGCCCGACGTCGCCGTGACCTCGAAAACCAAGCCGTTCGCGGCGGCCTTCAAGGCGAAGTATGGCACGGCGCCGGCCTATACCGGCTACACCGCCTATGACGAGGTCTACATCATCGCCGAGGCGATCCAGCGGGCCGGCTCGACCGATCCGGACAAGATGGTCGCCGAGCTCGAGAAGACCGACTTCGAGGGCACGATCGGCAAGATCCAGTTCTACGGCAAGAACGACGAGTTCACCCACGGCATCAAGTCCGGTCCCGGTGCGGTGACCGGCCTCGTGTTCCAGTGGCAGAGCGGCAAGCAGATCACGGTCTGGCCGAAGGCGATCGCGGAAGGCAAGCTGAAGTTTCCGGACTTCGTGAAGCTGTCGCAGTAACCAAACGCAAAGCCCGGTTCTGACCGCTCAGAACCGGGCTTTGAATATTTCGGGAGCGCAGCGCGTCAGGTGCCCGGGCGCGAGACCTCGGTCTCCTTGCTGGTGATGAATTCCAGCAGCACGGGCACGCCTTCCTTGGTCTTCTCGATGCCGCGCTTGATCGCGGGGATGATGTCCTCGGGCTTCGTCACCCGCTCGCCATAGCCGCCGAAGGCGCGCGCCATCGCGGCGTAGTCGCCGGAGATATCGGTCGAGCGGTACTTCTCGGTCGAGATCGGCATCACCTTCAATTCGATCGCCATCGAGAAATTGTTGAGCAGGACCGACATGATCGGGATGCGCTCGCGCACCGCGGTCTCGAAATCCATCCCGGTGAAGCCGATCGCGGCATCGCCCCAGACGTTGATGCAGAGCTTGTCGGGCTTGGCGAGCTTGGCGCCCATCGCAAGGCCCAAGCCGTAGCCGAGCTGCGTGGTCTTGCCCCAGCCGATGTAGGACAGCGGCTCGACCGATTTCCAGAACGGCGAGAGCTGGTCGCGCGGACTGCCGGCGTCGTGGGTGATGATGGTGTTGTGGATGTCGACGGTGTGCTGCAGGTCCCACAGTACGCGATAGGGATTGAGCGGGGCGTCGTTGTGGGTGAGCTTCGGCATCCACTTGGCGAGCCATTCCTTGTGGGAAGCGGCGATCTCCTCGGCGACGGTGCTGGCGTCGCGGTCCGAGGCCACGGTCTTGCCGATCTCCTCCAGCAGCGCGTCGAGCACGAGGCCGGCGTCGCCGACCAGGCCGACCCTGGCCTCGACATCCTTGTTGATGTGGTTCGGATCGAGCGTCGAGTGGATGATGGTCTTGCCCTTCGGCATCGCAATGCCGAACGACGTCTCGGTGAAGGAGCAGCCGATGCCGAAGATCACGTCGGCTTCCCCTAAGAATTTCGGCACCGCGCGCGGCACGGCAAGGCCGCCGGAGCCGAGCGACAGCGGATGGGTCTCGGGGAAGGACGACTTGCCGCCGAGGCTGGTGGTGACGGGGATCGCGAGACGTTCGGCCAGGCGCTTCAGCTGCGGCCAGGCCTTGGCGTAATGCACGCCCTGGCCGGCGTAGATCACCGGCCGCTTGGCATTGACGAGGAGGGCGGCGGCCTCCCTCACATGGACGGGGTCGGCGCCGTAGCGGGTGCGCAGCACCGGCGTGTAGTTCAGCGGTTCCGGTACCTCTTCGTTCCACATGTCGGCGGGAATCTCGACGACGACTGGCCCGCCGCGGCCGTTCTTCAGCCTGGAGAAGGCGCGGCGGAAGATGTTGCCGACTTCAGAAGCAAGGTTGATCGGCTCCGACGATTTCGAGAACGCCTTCATCGCCTGACTGGAGTTGAAGTTCGGGTCGATGTTGGCGAGCCGGCGCGCATAGCCCATCGGCAGCACCAGGACGGGCACCGACTCGCCGTAGCACTGCGCGACCCCGCCCATCGCGTTCTCGGCGCCGGGACCGTGCTGCATGCAGAAGGCGCCGATCCTCTCGCCCGAGGTGACGCGGGAGATCGCGTCCGCCATGTGCACGCCGATGCGCTCCTGCCGTACCATCACCGGACGGATATCGGCGGCGGCGGCATATTCGATCAGGTGGTTGACGGGATAGCCCGTGAGGATTTCGATGCCCTCGCGCTTCATGATTTCCGCGATCGCGGTGCCGAGTTTCATGGCGGTCTCTCCCCTGGATGCGGCCGGTTTCATCCGGCCTCGTTGTCGTCCCGTGCGGCTTAAAGGAACAGGATTCTGCGGGGCGGTAAAGCGCGCCCGCGCCCGGATCGGGTAGTGCTGATATGCGTTTGCGGGCAATAGC
Organism: Bradyrhizobium sp. ISRA436; assembly: GCF_029910015.1. Classification (NCBI taxonomy): domain Bacteria; kingdom Pseudomonadati; phylum Pseudomonadota; class Alphaproteobacteria; order Hyphomicrobiales; family Nitrobacteraceae; genus Bradyrhizobium; species Bradyrhizobium sp. ISRA436. The sequence continues at coordinate 4,910,365 of NZ_CP094519.1, read as the reverse complement.
GGTGCGGCGGGCCCGCGATGGAGCCGCCGGCCGGACGGCTTGATACAGGCCGGAATGGCCGAAAATCCGGCACAACCTTTAAGCGATCGTTCATCCTGTCCGTCAATGCGCCATCAACCAATATGGCATAGTCTGGCTGGTACATTTTTACGGCGCGGGCGATTATCCGCGGGCGTCGACAGGAGCTTTCAATGCGTTCGTTGCTGGCGAGATTTATGCGCGAAGAGGCCGGAGCAACAGCCATCGAATACGCCATCATTGCGGGCGGTCTCAGCATCCTGATCGTCGCCGCCGTTGGAGGCATCGGCGCCAATCTCAGCGGCCGCTTCTCGGCCATGAGCACCTCGCTGAAGTAACGCCGCCTCAGTTACCGCCGTCTCCGTTCAGCGCGCGCAGCATCGCGATCCGCGCGAACATCAGCCAACCACCGCCGGTCTCTGCCGCATTGATCAGGTGCTCGACCGCGATTTGCCAGCGCGCCTCCTGCTGGGCATCTTCCGGCAATTTCATGATGTAGTCGGCCGCCTGCTGCAGCGTCACCAGACTGCCGCCCGGGCGCAGCGCAATCGGTTCGTCGAAAGGCGTCGACCAAGGCATGTCAGGCGCGGCGGATCGAGGTCATTTGACTGCCGCCGCGAACGCCCGATCAGCCGGCCTTCTTCGAGCGCGCAGAGCCTTGCGCGCGCACCGGCTTCTCCGCCTTCTTCGGCTCCGGCTTGGCGACCTCCTTGGGCTCGCGCTTGCCGCTGCCCGAGATCGGCAGCAGCATCTCGCGCTGGCCCTCGATCCGCTTCTTCGGCTTCTTGCCCTTTGCTTTGGTAGCCGGGGCGGCCTGCTTCTCGCTGGCAAGGCTCTTCTTCAGCGCGTCCATCAGGTTGATGACGTTGCCGCCCGACTTCGGTGCGGGCTTGGCGATCTTGATGCCGTTGCGCTTCTGGTTGATCAGCTCGATTAACGCCTGCTCGTAGCGATCGTCGAACTCTTCCGGATCGAAGTCGGCGGACTTCTGCTCGACGATATGCTTGGCGAGGTCGAGCATGTCCTTGGTGATCTTCACGTCCTGGATGTCGTCGAAATATTCCTTCTCGCTGCGCACCTCGTAAGGATAGCGCAACAGCGTGCCCATCAGCCCGTTGTCGAGCGGCTCCAGCGCAATGATGTGCTCGCGGTTGGTCAACACCACGCGGCCGATCGCAACCTTGTTCAGGCTGCGGATGGTTTCGCGGATCACCGCGAAGGCGTCATGGCCGACCTTGCCGTCGGGGACAAGATAATAGGGACGGATCAGATAGCGGCTGTCGATCTCGGCCCGCGGCACGAACTCATCGATCTCGATGGTGCGGGTTGACTCGAGCGCGATGTCGTCGAGCTCTTCCTTGGTGATCTCGATATAGGTGTCGGTGTCGACCTTGTAGCCCTTCATGATGTCTTCGGAGGCCACTTCCTCACCGGTCTCAGCATCGACCTTGGCGTATTTGATCCGGTGGCCGGTCTTGCGGTTGATCTGGTTGAAGGAGACCTTTTCGGTGTCCGACGTCGCCGGGTACAGGGCAACCGGGCAGGTCACAAGCGAAAGGCGCAGGAAGCCTTTCCAATTGGCGCGGGGGGCCATGGGAAACTCCGATTACGCAACCGATGCAGGATAACACCGGGAACCCCGGTTTGAAACATCGCGCTCCGGCGAATCTCGGAACGGCGTTAACCGTGGTTTCAGCCTGCGTCGGTTTGACGCCCGGCACGAGCCGGATTCCGCGGCCACAGTGAGCCCGGAACATCGCTCCGCATGGGGCGTTGGCTGTATGACGAGGGACAATCGCCGGAAATTACAGGCATTTAAGCAGAGAGGTCGCCATGGCAACAGAACGACACGGTCGGATTGTCGAAACCCCGACCGAAGCGCGTCAGGCTGAGCCGGGCCCCTCGGTCCTTGCGCTGCTCACGGCCTCGACCGGCCTCGCAGTCTTGATCCTCGGTGTCGTCTGGTTCGTTTTCTTCCGCGTGTAGCGCCCTTGGCTGCGCCGCATCGTCGGATTGGTTGGCCCTCGGCCGGCGTGCTTGGTCGAGGCGCCGGACATCTTAGGTCGCCGGGACCGTAAGCCCGAGCTTCTGCGCATGCGGACTCGCCGAGGGAATGTGAGAGATCCGGTCGGCAGAATCCGTGAGCATTTCCTCAAAGTAGGTAATTGTTCGTGCGAGGCCCTGCCGGAGTGGGGTCCGCGGCGCCCACCCGAGCATGGCATTGGCGCGCGAAATGTCAGGCTGGCGTTGCCGCGGATCGTCCTGCGGGAGCGGGCGGTGGACGATCTTCGAGCGAGAGCCGGTCAATTCGATGGTCAATTCGGCAAGCTCGCGCATCGTAATCTCATTGGGATTACCGAGATTCAACGGCCCTGTGATCTCTGCAGGTGACTGCATCAGACGCATGAGGCCATCGATCAGATCGTCGACGTAGCAGAATGCTCGGGTCTGCAAGCCGTCGCCGTAAATGGTGATGTCGTGCCCGCGGAGTGCCTGGACGATGAAATTCGAGACCACGCGACCGTCATTCGGATGCATGCGCGGTCCATAGGTATTGAAGATGCGCGCAACCTTGATGGGCATTCCATGCTGGCGTCGATAGTCGAAGAACAGAGTTTCGGCGCAGCGTTTTCCTTCATCATAGCATGAGCGGGGCCCGATCGGGTTGACGTTGCCCCAATACTCTTCGCCTTGAGGATGCGTTGTGGGATCGCCATAGATCTCGGAGGTCGAGGCCTGCAGGATCTTCACTTTGAGCCGCTTGGCCAGCCCGAGCATGTTGATGGCGCCGATCACGCTGGTCTTCGTGGTCTGGACCGGGTCGTGCTGGTAATGCACAGGCGAAGCCGGACAGGCCAGATTGTAGATCTGGTCGACTTCAACATAGAGCGGGAACGTCACGTCATGGCGCAGCAATTCGAAGCGGTGATGATGGAGAAGATGCTCGACGTTGCCTCGCGTGCCGGTGAAGAAATTGTCCACGCAAAGGACTTCCGCGCCGTTTGCAAGCAGGCGCTCGCAGAGATGTGAGCCGAGAAAGCCTGAGCCGCCAGTTACCAGGATTCGTTCGGCCAGATTGTAAGGCATGGCTTTTCCCTACATTGCTACGGCTGATCGAGGGGAGTGGAGAGCGCCGCCAACTTGCCAGGCGTTCTGCTTCCTCGAACCGACGTATGTTGGGTCCTCAACCAAGCCCAACGTCTCGATCGCTAAGCGCCCCCTGACAGGAAGAATGCGAAGAACGTGTCAAAGTTAAGGTTTCTTCATTCCGTGGCCACGAGGATATGAAATTGGAACTTTTTGCACGTCTGCGCGCGTCGCCGTTCGCGATTGCGCGAGGTCGCATGCACAAGTGCGGCTAAATTGGGCTTGGTGAGCATCCACGCCCGCGATGTAGGCTAAAGGCGGCAGCGAGCCTAGTTGACGCCTTTCGTATCTTGCGACGCCGGAACGGAAAGTCCGAGCCGCTTGGCGTCATAGCCGGAGTCCTGGATGGACTGCCACCATGGCTTGTTTGCGAGATACCAGCGGACGGTTTTGTCGAGCCCACTGTCGAAATTCTCCCGCGTGGTCCAGCCAAGCTCGCGTTCCAGCTTCGAAGCGTCGATTGCGTAGCGGCGGTCATGGCCGGGGCGATCGGTCACGAACGAGATCAACTGCTTTCGGTTGCCGCGATTTGATGGTTGCAGCCGATCGAGCAGCACGCAGAGGTGTTCGACGACTTCGAGATTGGTCCGTTCGTTGCGACCGCCAACATTATAGGTCTCACCGACCTTTCCATGCTGGAGGATCGTATGCAGCGCGCGCGCATGGTCCTCGACATAGAGCCAGTCGCGAACATTGCGGCCGTCGCCATAGACCGGAAGGGGCTCCCCGGCGAGCGCCTTGATGATCATGTGCGGGATCAGTTTCTCCGGAAACTGATACGGCCCGTAATTGTTCGAGCAGTTCGAGATCAGGCAGGGCAGTTCGTAGGTTTCGCACCAGGCGCGGACCAGATGATCGGAGGCGGCCTTGCTGGCGGAGTAGGGCGAGTTCGGCGCGTAGGGGCTCCGCTCGGTGAAGGCGCCGTCCGGGCCGAGCGAGCCGAACACCTCGTCGGTCGAGACGTGGAGCAGGCGGAACGACTTGCGCTCCCGCGGCGTCAACACGCGCCAATGGCGCAATGTCTCCTGCAACAGCGAGAATGTGCCGTTGATGTTGGTCCGGATGAAGTCCTGGGGGCCGTCGATCGAGCGGTCGACGTGGCTCTCGGCCGCGAGATGGATCACGCCGTGCGGCTGGTACTGCGTGAACAACGCGCGCAGTGCGTCGCCGTCGCAGATGTCAGTCCTCGCAAGCGCATAGCGGGCCGATTGCGCGACCGCTTGCGGAATCGAAGCCAGGCTCGACGCGTAGGTCAGCTTGTCAATGTTGACGATCGAGACATCGGTGGTGTCGAGCAAATGTCTGATGACGGCTGAGCCGATGAAGCCGGCTCCCCCCGTTACGAAGATCGTTGATCGGTTCTGATTCATGCTTGACACGTATGGTGGCTAACGCTTCGATCTTGCGAAGCTGTGATAGACCGAGAGCAGATATTCGCCGTAACTGCTCCTGGCCGATCTCTGCGCGAGGCTGTGGAACTGGTCGAGCGTGATGTATCCCATCCGCAGCGCGATCTCTTCGATGCACGCGATCCGCAAGCCCTGCCGCTGTTCGAGAATCTGCACGAAATGGCTGGCCTCGACCAGCGACGAATGCGTGCCGGTATCGAGCCAGGCGAAGCCGCGGTGAAGCATCTCGACCGCAAGTTCGCCGCGCTCCATGTAGACGCGATTGACGTCGGTGATCTCGAGCTCACCCCGCGCCGACGGCTTCATCGAGGCCGCGATGTCGAGGACCGCATTGTCGTAGAAATAGAGTCCGGTCACCGCGATATCCGATTTCGGTTGTGCGGGCTTTTCCTCGATCGAGACCGGCCGTCCGAGGGCATCGAGCTCAACGACGCCATAGCTCTGCGGTGAGCCGACCGTATAGCCGAAGATTGTGGCGCCCTTTGGCCTGCCGCCGGCCCGCTTCAATTTGTCGGCCAACCCATGACCGTAGAAGATATTATCTCCCAGGATCAGCGCGACGTTGTCGCTGCCGATGAAATCGCGTCCGACCAGGAAGGCATCGGCCAGACCGCGTGGATGCTGTTGAATCGCGTAGGAGAATTTGAGTCCAATCTCGCCGCCTTCGCCGAGCAGCCGCCGAAACAGGTGCTGATCATCCGGCGTCGTGATGATCAGGATATCCTTGATGCCTGCGAGCATCAGCGTCGACAAGGGATAGTAGATCATCGGCTTGTCGAAGACCGGCAATAGCTGCTTGGAGACCACCGTCGTCACCGGGTAAAGCCGTGTCCCGGTCCCACCCGCCAGAATTATCCCCTTCATCGCACCTCTGCCCCGCCAGATCCAAGGGTTGCCCCAGCCAAGCTCTAGCACAGATTTTATCCGCGGTACGGGGCAGTTGGGCAAATTTGCCGCGTCGGTGCAGGGACTTGCGGGAGCTTCTACCCGCCCGACAGGCGTGCCGCCTCGACTGCCATCGCGTCCTGCGAAAGGTTCTTCGCCAAGCTGATCTCACTCGCAAAATGTCGCGAAGCGAAAAATAGTGCTGCGCGATCGATCGGCTCGCGACGGACGCGATGTGCAGTTCGTTTGTTCGATCAGTCGAGCGCGCGATTGTGAATGCGCATCGCTCGCATGTGCACGCTGCCAGCGATCTCACGACGCTGCGTCATGAGATTATCGAATTTGCCGAGTACGTCTGTCCGGCGACTTCGGGGCGAGCTTATACATGCTTTATCGATTCAAATTTCCTCTGCTGACGCAGTTGAAAGAAAGAAGTCTTTCCGGCGTCTTTGTCGGATTGGTTCTGCTTGCGATGACGGGATGGATCTATCTGCTGAGCACGATGTTCCTGAAATTTGCGCTGTGGTTTTTTTCTTGATGCGAAGGAACTTCGCGCGCGTGTTCGATCAGTTCTGCATCGTTGGGCTGCACAAAAAAATCAGCGGATGAACAATCTTTCGGCGCGCTGAACCATGATGTGGTCACAACTTCGGACTGTAGATACGCAGCGGATGAATTGGGAAGACGGACATGCTCGGTGGTCTGATCTTGTTGACGACGTTCTTCGCAGGCTTCTTCGCCGGATACGGGATGCGCGCCTGGCGATCGCACAAGCGACGCATGCTGCCACACACGCCGGATAGATCGAGACAACCCTGCACAACATTCGGTCATGCTCGGCGGGCATTCTAGCCATGTTGATGGTCGCGCCGCCGCAGGTTCGCGTTTGGTGTGACGGCGATCGCGAGCAAGCGTGGCTTAGACACCAGCGACGGCGCGTGTCATTGCGGTCGCGTGGTTCTTGCAGCGAGATCAAGGCCGATCGGTTGATCTGGTCGGGGAGCAGGCGCGTTGCGCCGGCTGGTCGTCCTGCGGGTGTCCGTGATCGGCGTTGCTGCGTACATCGGGATCGGTTCGAGAGCGGCTCGCGGCTGGATCTGCTGCTCGATCGCAAACGAGCTCACATGGAATGACTGATCTCGGGAACAATGCGCCACGGCGCTACTTCATCGACGGCAACGGCCGGCGCGTTCTGATCGGCCTCACCTTCGAGGAAACCTTCGAGTTCGAACGGCTTGATCACCAGTCGAACTTGCACGATGCCGGGCATGTGGTTTGGGACGCGGGGAGCCGCGCGGCCAGCGGGCCGGCGCGGCGTTGGCTCGAGCTGTACCGCAAGCACGATCGTGCATGGTTGCAATGGATTGAGAATACGCGTACGGAGCGCAGAAAGGATTTACCTTTTCTTAACTAAGGCGAGGCGATTTTGGGTATGATCGTCTCCTGATTGCGCCTGAATCGGACAAACGCGGATGTTTCAGCTGTTCTTGCGCTCTCGAGCGCAAAACTACATCAAGGGCCGCCTGGGCGACGACGGCTTCAGGGCGCGCTCGCCAGAACGCGATGCCGAGACGGACCGGGCCCGGATCGATTCAATCATGGCAGCGATCGACGCCGCACTGCATGCGGCCGAAAGCGAACAATCCGGCCTGAGCCGCCGGGTCGACGACGTGCTGGCACGTGCCGCCGTGACGTTCGGCAACGGTACCGACGAATATCTCGAGCGCGAAGAACTCGACAACCATCACCAGGACCTGTTCGCTGCCGAGATCGCCAACGGGCAGCGCCGGCTGAAGGAACTCTCCGCCGAGATCGCTCATTTCAAGTTCATGAAAGCCGCGGTGCTGAGCCGCTTTCCCAACTACAAGGTGTCTGTCGCCGGCTAGTCCTGCCACTACAAGACGGCGCATTTTCCGCGGTGACGCGACAGTCCGGCTCCCGGGCGTCGCCCTTGATGCTTGATCCTCCACGCAATATCGGTAGGAATAACGCCGTTTGGGCAAACCCGGATCGAATCCGGCGAAGATCGTGTTCTTGAGGCGCGTGGCCCGTTTGACCTGAAGCGATTTCATCGGGCGCGACGCCCTCCGGCAGTATTGGTGGGAAGCGGATTGTGGCCAGTTTGCTAGTGACAGGTTGTGCGGGCTTTATCGGCTTTCATCTCGCGCAGCGCCTGCTGGACGAGGGCAGGGCGGTTGTCGGCATCGACAATCTCAACGACTATTACGATCCGGCGCTCAAGCTGGCGCGGCTCGACCACCTGAGGGCGCGTCCCAACTTCACCTTCCAGAAGCTCGACCTGGCCGATCGGGCGGGAATACAGGCGTTGTTTGCGCAATATCGCTTTCCGGCTGCGGTGCACCTCGCCGCGCAGGCCGGCGTGCGGTACTCACTGCAAAATCCCCATGCTTACGCCGATTCCAATCTGGAAGGCTTCGTCAACGTGCTGGAGGGGTGCCGCCGGAACGACTGCCGGCATCTCGTGTTCGCATCGTCATCGTCGGTCTATGGCGCCAACACCAAGCTGCCGTTCTCGGTGCACGATAATGTCGACCATCCGGTGAGCCTTTATGCGGCGACCAAGAAGGCCAACGAGTTGCTGGCCCATTCCTACAGCCATCTTTACGGCCTTCCGGCGACCGGCCTTCGTCTCTTCACGGTCTATGGACCGTGGTACCGGCCCGACATGGCGCTCTATCTGTTCGCCAAGGCGATCACCACCGGTGAGCCGATCAACCTGTTCAATCACGGCAAGATGCGGCGCGACTTCACCCATATCGATGATGTCGTCGAGGCGATCGCCCGGATCGTCGATCGCGTGCCGCAAGGCGATCCGAACTGGTCCGGCGCAACGCCGAATCCGGGCACGAGCAAGGCGCCGTGGCGCATCTACAATGTCGGTAACAGCAAGCCGGAAGACCTGATGCACGTGGTCGCGCTGCTCGAGAAGGGGTTCGGTCGTGTTGCGCAAAAGAACCTGCTGCCGATGCAGCCGGGCGATGTGCTCGAGACCTTTGCCGACGTCGATGACCTCATGCGCGACGTCGGCTTCCGGCCGCGGGTAGCGATCGAGCAGGGGATCGAGACGTTCGTCGCCTGGTATCGCGACTATTATCGCGTTTGAAGCTCGACGCTCGGGAACCCTGGTCTGCTCCCGCGCGCCGCGTAACCGGGGCCACTGCGACCATCGACCATGAGGAACCGAGAGACGGCGAGGGCTACCGTAAGCAAGTCTGATTCCAGCATTGGAACCGGTTCCGGCTGGAACTCTCTCCCACCAGCTCTGGACCAAGATGCATTGGCAACGCAAGTTTGCATTGGCAACGCGAGTTCCCGACCGTCGACATCAGGCGGCCACCGCCTTTGTGCCAGGATTGCGTCAGCTTTCGCCGCGTTTCGGTGGGGTCAGATTCGGCGCTCGGCGGAACTCCGCACCGGCAGCGGTTCCTTTCGGTCGATGACCATCGTGGGGCCGACCATGTGCCTGAACAGGGCGCTGATCAAATATCCGAACTGCAGGCAGCCGGCGAACAGGGCGGCGATGGTTAGTGCCTGACCGAAGGTCAGCTCCCGTGCAAACGACAGCATGATGACGAGGAGCGCGCCCAGCAACAGCATGGGCACGAGGACGAAAAACCTGAATCGGACACCCAGTGCCACGCCGTACAAAGTACAGCAGATCGCCAATGTGGTCACACTCGTTACTCCTCGACGCCACAGTCCCTAACGGCGGCGAGCTAAGATTGGTTTAAGCGCCACAGTCGAATTGTCGTGACATCAAGTTGGTGTGCGGAACGTACTGCATGCCTGGAGAGACGAATCAACGAACCTGTTTCGTACGCGCTCGTTGCGAGCAGCGGTGCGTTGCACAAGGAAGTCTCAATCGCATGATGGCAAGTCGTGCAACCAGTCGCCCTTCATTGCGCAATACTCATGACGCATGAGTTCCCTGCGCGCTGAACGATCGCGCATCACGAATTGATTGCTCATGCATCATGCTGTGATCGAAGTACGCGTCACATTTTTGCAATGCGAAGAGCGAAATTGATTTTCCTAGTGCGGCGCCACAATATCGCTTCGTTTACTAAACAACTTCCGCTGGCTTCGCGCGAACCCGAACTTCCCAGGCAAGCTTTTGGCGCTAGATCGTTTCTTTGGCGCTAGATCGTTTCGCGGTGGTCGAGTCTTTCCCACCGATATTTGTTGGCTTTGTCCATTTTCTTTCACGCGGCGCGCGACCGTTGAAGTGATGATGAGGTTCGAGATGTCTGCAACAGCATACGGCTCCGATGGAATCCACATACTGACGTCGAACCGCGGGACCTCGCTGCAGAGACCGTTTCAGCTTTTCGTCATCGCCGGCGACTTCCTTCTCATCCTGCTCAGCTACATGGCTGCGAGCACGCTCTATCGTGCGTTCATGAATTCGCCGACCGACCCGGACAATTCGGTCGGCGCCGGACTGATTGTCGGCATCGTGTTCGTCGTAGCCGCTTATTTTCAGGGCGCCTATGACAACCACAGATTGCTGAATACGCTCTGGCAATCGCGCAAGGTCCTGTTCACCTGGCTGTTCGCGCTGACGACACTGGCCGTCGCGGCGTTCCTTTTGAAGTCGACGGCCAACCTGTCTCGCGGCACGATCATCCTGTTCACGGTGATCGGAGCGCTTGGGCTTGTCACGCACCGTGTGATCTGGCGCTACTGCCTGTCGTCGTCCTTTGCCAAGGAGCGGCTGATCGACCGCAAGGTCATCATGCTCAGCCTGCGCTCGCTGGATTTCACGTCGAACCGCTTCAAGGATCTTCGCAAGCACGGTTTCGACGTCGTGCGCCATTTCGTGCTCAGCGTGGGTCCGGAGCAGGACGACCGGGCCTGGAGCCAGCAGATCGCCGACGTGATCCGTCAGTCGCGTGCGGCTGACGTCGACGAATATCTCGTGGCGATCGACTGGAACGAGCTGCCGATGCTGCAGAAGCTGAGCCAGCATCTTCGGGTGGTTCCGCAGCCGATCCGCCTGCTGCCCGATTTTCCGATCGCCGATCTGGTGTCGCGGCCGTTCCTGCCGGTCAGCGGGACCGTGGCGATCGAGATCCAGCGGCCGCCGCTGTCCGTGTTCGAGCGGGTCCAGAAGCGCTGCCTCGACATCGGACTGGCGTCCTTTGCCCTGCTGATGCTGGCGCCGCTGATCCTGACGGCGGCGCTGCTCGTCAAGCTCGATACACCCGGTCCGATCATCTTCCGGCAGTCGCGCCGCGGCTTCAACGGCAAGCCGTTCCAGATCTGGAAATTCCGCAGCATGACCGTGGCCGAGAACGGCTCCACCGTCACGCAGGCCACCAAGCAGGACAAGCGGGTGACGCGGGTCGGACGCTTCCTGCGCAAGACCAGCATCGACGAGTTGCCGCAGCTCTGGAACGTGCTGCGCGGCGAGATGTCCCTGGTCGGTCCGCGTCCGCACGCGCTGGCCCACGACAATTACTACGACCAGCTGATCAGCAAATACGTCTACCGGCACCACATGAAGCCCGGCCTGACCGGATGGGCCCAGGTCAACGGCTTCCGCGGCGAAACCCCGACCATCGATCTGATGGAAAAGCGCGTCGAGTATGACGTCTGGTATGTGAGCAATTGGAGCATCTGGCTCGACATCCGGATCATCATCCGGACGGCGACCGCGCTGATGTACCAGGAGGCCTATTGAGACCAGTCGCCATGCTGCTGCTGCGGCGAGGACTGCGATGTTTACGCGTCGGCGATTATCGTCAGTCGAGGGCGCTCCCGCGAGCGGGCCTTAGACGGCGAGCATGCTGGTGCCCTGAATCGTCAGCAAAGTGAGATTGCCGGTCGCAAACGCGCCAGTGTCGATATTGGCACGGTTGTCCAGCAGCTCAGGCATTTGCACGGGCGTGTGGCCGTGCACGATGTACTTGCCGAAGTTCTGCTTGCTTTGCAGAAATTCCTCGCGGATCCAGAGCAGGTCTGTCTCCTGCTGCTCGGCAAGCGGCACTCCTGGGCGGACGCCGGCGTGGACGAAGAAGAAGTCGCCGCAGCTGAACGTCAGGCGCAATTTGTCGAGAAACTCCAGATGTTGGCGCGGCATCGCGCGCGCCAAATCTCGTACCAGAGCGTGCCGCTCCTCTTCTCCTGGGGCGGAGGAGGGCGCCAACCCGTAGGACATCAGCGTGTATAGCCCGCCGACATGGAGCCACTCGGTCAGAAGCGACGGATTGCGCAGGACATTGCCGAGAAACACTTCGTGGTTTCCTTTCAGGAAGACCGTGTTGCCCCGCCGGCTGCGGTTGACCAGGATATCGAGGGTGGCTCGTGAGTCCGGGCCACGGTCGACGTAATCACCCATATACACTTCGATGGCATAGCGCGGACGGCTCCGCGCGACGTCGGCGTCGATCACCCGCAGCATCTGCTTCAACAAATGAGCGCAACCGTGAATATCGGTCATCGCGTAGATGCGTACCCCATCCGGAAGTCTCGGCTTGTGCTTCGACGGATGAGATCGGCGTGGTGACAACATCTGACGGCGGGGACGCTCGCGAAAGGGTCGGAACATGTTAGCTCCGATGTGTTCCAACCGCGAGCGCGGTCTCGCAAGTCAAGCTTCGCAAGCGCTTGTTGGGGGGCCAAAGCACAGGCAGAAGCGGTCCAGACGAGACCTCGTGGGATTGGACATGCTCAGACCTTCTGGTGCGGTGCGAAGTCAAACTCGCACACACGTGCTCGCAGGCGCTTGCGAGCTGGCACAAGGCGCCGTTGAAAGGGGCAAAGAGCAAGCCTGGCTTGGCATGATTCCGATCGTCACCATGTTGCGTTATGCCCGACAAGCGCCTGGGTTCCGCATGGGATCATAAACTGCATAGTCTCACTATGGATTCTGTGCAAGCGCGCTCACGGTTCGCTCCATATATGTGGCTGCGCCAGTTGTCGCCTCCTTGCAGGACAGAAACGAGTTGACGAGTGGAGCTCGTAACGTGCCGCTCGGACGTTATACGGCTGTTCGAAATTGGGCGAGTTTGCGACGTGGCTGTTCTCCTGAACTGATTATTCGCGCGGTGCTGCCCTGCACAAAGATTTGAGGGATGAACGATCGTGCGATGCGGGAATTATGATGACGTCATAGCCCAGAAATGAAAATATTCGCCATCTGCACAGGACATAAAACATGCTTCCAGCTTTGATCTTGGTAGCGTCTTTCCTGCTCGGATTCGTCCTCGGCTACGCGACGCGTGCACAGCGCTCGCGCAAGCGCCGTGCGCACCACATGATGTATGGGCGCTACATGTCCTCGCAAAGCGGTTCGAGCTTTCCGGAATCATGGCCCGCATGGTCCGACAGCCGACCGCTGGGCCAACGTTCGGACGAATTGGAGCGCGGGATATCGCGTCAGGCCTGGGAGTGGTCTCAATCGCGCCCGTAGGCCATTGCTACTCGTCGTCTCAATCATGCAGCAATCGGTTGCGCCTGGACGCCAATGCGAAGTACCGCGACGACGGCGATGGCGCCGCTCTCATCGACCGATTCACACGCCGGTGGATCCGTCTCAGTATTGAAACACCAGATCGGGATTGCGCGGATTCACGTAGCGGACGTAAGTGCGGTTACGTCCATAGTAATAATGTGGCTCGTCGCTCTTGGTGCGCGGATCGAACGTGTAGGGATAGGCCTGCTCGAGCGAGCGGTGCCGAACATAAACCGGAGCGGGGCAGCCGCATCGCGGGCCGCAATAAGGGCTCGGCCCACGGTCAATCTGCAGGACGGACACTGCGGAGCGCGCTTTCCGCGGATGGACAGCATAGTCGGCGGCGCACGCCGGCGCGGCCGAAATGATCACTGTCGAGGCGAGTACAACAAGACCGACATAGCATCGTGACATCGCTTCCGCTCCCCTGATCGCGATCAGACCTTAAGTGCTCGCGCCGGGACGAGCAACCGGAACGATACTTGCCGACGGAAAATTGGATGAAGTGTGGCCAAGATGGGTCAATGAGCCGTCTGCGTCTTGCGTTGTCTGTCAGCTTTCCGAATTCGCGATTGTGTCGTGCCCGACCTTTAGCCACGTAGGGTCTGCGCGAATGGCGGATCGATCGACTGAACGGCCTCTTGCAGGAAGGCCTTGCCGCGATCCGACGCCCGTCGAAAGGCCGATACGATCGCGGGCTTTAGCTCCGGCCGGTGGGTCATGATCAGCCGAATGTCGCTCCGCGCAAGGTCCTTGATGTCCGGATCAGCAAGCATATCGAAACGGCCTGCGACGTCGAGCCGCACCGGCACCAACCGCGTATCGTTTGGAGCGGTGAAATAGGTCATCTTCAGTGCCTCGAACACGACGGGGTCGTGCGAATCGCGTTGCGCCTGAAGCAGTGCCAGCGCGAGCCAGAGCTCGGGATTGTAAGGCGAGATCGACAGTGTCCGCCTGACCCGTCCGATGGCGTCGGCGTACTGGGCGGATTGTACGGTCGTCTGCTTTTTCCGGCTGGCCTCGATAGCCTGCAGCGCGCTGATCAAGGCGTGGTTGCTTTCCGGCTCCGATCCGAATGGTAAGAGCATTGCCGAAAGGGAAGGCACGTCTCCGGCCCAGGGCGAGCTGATCTTGGCGGCATCGGACGGAAATGGCACGCGCTCGAGCGCCGTCATCTCCGTGACGGCGGAGACGACGACATGGAATCCGATGGCCAGCGCCAGCGCCATCAGAGGGATACGAATCCTGCTCAATGAAGCCATTTCCGATGCAGAGGTCAGACGTGAGCGTAGAGCCATCCTACTATGGTGCGAGCAGGTGGTCGCCTAGCGTTTGAGGCCGCTTGTCCGGCCGGCAGATTGTGCAAGTCCCAATCCGATCATGACGGCTACGACGATCCTGACCGCGGGGCTCGAGAAGCTTGAGTCAAGGAAGCCCTCGAAGAATACAACTAGAACGCCGGCAGCCGCGGCCGACGCGAAGAAGGAATCGCGTCCTCGCCGAACGGCGCCGCGAAACATGGCGAAAAACAGTTGGGCGGCGAAGCCCGCGAGGATCACGAGCGCAGGCCGTCCGGACTCGATCGCGACCAGGACCGCGGTGGAAGGAGCGACCGCCGGCGCCGCGGCGTCAATGTTCTGATAGGTCCGCGACGCCACGGAGAACGTTCCGACGCCGTTTCCCAACCACGGTGCATCGGAGAGCATGTGACCTGCCAATGCCACTGTTTCGGGAGCGAACCTGACCAATCCAAGCAGGCTCGAACCGCCGGACTGAAAGCGCGGCACGGCGAGCGAGCCGACGATCGCCACGAGAATCGCAAACAAGACCGCGGATGGCCACGAGCGAAAGCCGAGGCGGCGGACCGCAGCAATGAAGACGATCGCGGTCAATCCCAGGCCGGCGACCGCCAGCAGCGCTCCTCGCGCGAGGGTCGCCATCGCGGCGATCGCCACGACAATTCCGAACGAACCGGAAAGGAGCCCGAGCCAGAGCCGGACCGAGGCCAGATCGCGGATGTCCCGCCGGTGCAGGTGCCGTTCCAACGCCCGGGCAACGAGTGCGGTGTCGGCGACCGTGGCCAGCGCGGCTGCTGCGGGAAACGGGCTCGTTGGGGCGTCTGCGGCCGGAGTCATGGCGGCAAAAAAATCAAGCCGGCCGAACAGGACTTCGAGCGACATGAAAGTCGTCACTGCACACAACACGAACAGGATCGTTTCGGCCCTGTGGCGATCCCTGCTGATGATGATAGTCGACAACGCCAGCGACACGTAGACCAGATAAGCAAACAGGCCTTGCAGTGTCGCGCCGGGATCAAGGCTGATGCGGACCGGCAGCGATGGCGCGTTCAGCGCGATCGAAGTTGCCGACCAGATTGGGTTTGCCAACGACGAGAACGGCAATGGCAGGATTTGGACCACTATCCAGATAACTGGGATCAGGATTGCGGCCGAAAATCGCTTGAGCAATTGCGCGGTCGATGTGAGTTCGGCGTCGGCTCCCCTGACCGCCAAGGCCAGCATGACGGCGGCGACAAGTGCGATCGCTTGCTGCGCGAAAACGCCGTTTGCGATGACCAAGGTCGGAACCGCGGCTAGCAGTATGGTCAGGAGGGAAGAGGCAACCGACAAATGCGAGACTTCGAAGCTGGGCTGGAATGGGGCGGGAATGATTTCACCGCGACAAGGGCGGCCAGTCCCAACTATCGCATATGCGAATGCGCGACGCCAACACGCGGCCAATCGTTGCCTGTCGAGATTGCAATTTACGCTCGGCGTTTGCCGGCAGGATGCTCGAAGCGCTTCTTCACACAGGGAACCCACGAGGTTCCCGCCATCGACCTACCGGGCATGGCAATTTTGCGACAGGTAGCTGAGAGCCGTCGGCAGTCCACTGATCGGCACGGCACCACGGATCGCGTTCGGCTTGGCCGCGATTTCGACGGAGAGCTCAGTGGCGTTTTGCCAATCACTGGCCGCAAGCTTCGACGCATCCGCGGGCAGCCGTAACGCTGCACCGCCCTGGACCACGGACGCTTCGAACTCCGCGCGCTTTCCTCCCGTCGTCAAGACCACGGTCGGCCGCTCCGAGCGCGACAAGGGCTCGAGGACGATGAGCGCAACGTCGATCCCCTCGCGTCCGCATTGCAGGCTCAAGCCCGCAAGACGCGCATCCGATCTGGCACTATCGACCACATGCATCGCCGAAATGGCGTCGGTGCCGCCGTCGGGGTCTCTGCTTCTCACCAATCGCCAGCCGCCATCGAGCTGTGTCGATTGGCTGCCGGCCTCAACCTGCTTGAAGGCTTCCTCGTCGCACCGCTGTCGCTGCTCGGGACTGGCACCGGACGCGCAGTTCATCATGCCCGGACGTGGCGTCTCGGCCCGGCTGGAACCATGAGCGACAACCAGTAGAGCAGCGCACAGCAGTATTGGACGTATCATGGGCGATGATGACGGAACCTTCATTTGAGCCGGTGCTGGACGTCTTGCCCAACAACGTCGCACTAGTATCAAAAGATGATCGGTTGCATCGCTCAATTTTGTTGCAGGCAACCGGCAATGCCGTTGTGGCCGATTTTGGTCCGCAGGCGCGGATCTCGATCCGCCGGAGTTTGATTTCAAGCCGTCGACGCGACAGTAACCGTGGCGATTTGGTGTCAGACGGATTCCGTTACCGCGTCAATCGGAACACCAGAGGGATCAGTATCACGGTGGAACCGCGGCATGGAACTGCTGAAGGGAGCAGTCGATTTGCAATCACATTGCCTGACACTTGCGTGCCGACACAACGAATATTGGGCAGTGCTCCTGTATTAGACAGTGTCGCTGCCCATTTAAAATCGCGCTTACCTGTAACTGCGCTGCAACATCATCTCCTTATTCTCACCATCTCCTAGGGCTTCGTTGACGCGGCTTGGGGAATTTGACGAAGTGTAGCCTGGAGTGAGGGGGGACGCGTTGTGAGGCGTAGCGTTTTAGTATGGGGAGTCTTGCTCGGCATTCTGCTTTCTTCCGCGGGATGCGCGATCATGCCATCGTCCGGGCCGGAAGATCACGTCATCAAGAGCGAGATTACGCGGTCGGGGCCGGATTACGTCTTGGTCAAGCTCACACCGACCGTTGTCGACATCCTGAAGGAATATGGCCCTGGAGCCATCGCGGGGTCGTTTCCCGATCGTCGGCCACCGCCAGGCATCAGATTTGGCATCGGAGACACGGTGGCCGTGTCGATCTTCGAAGCCGCCGCCGGAGGCTTGTTTATCCCGGCAGAGGCCGGTGTGCGGCCAGGTAATTTTGTGGCCTTGCCAAACCAGAACGTTGATTTGAACGGGAACATTACAGTTCCCTACGCAGGTCAAGTGAAGGCCAACGGCCGTACCCCGACCGACATCCAGCGCGATATCGTGAAGGCAATCGGAAACCGCGCCATTGAACCGCAAGTCGTGGTGTCCTTGATCACGCAAAACACTTCTCTCATCAGCGTGCTGGGTGAAGTGAGAACGCCGGCCCGTTTGACCGCGAATGCGGCCGGCGAGCGGGTGCTTGACCTGATCGCGCGCGCCGGCGGCCTGACAGGGCCGGGCTGGGAGAGTTGGGTGACGCTGGAGCGCGGCGGCAAGCGCGCCACGGTTCCGTTCGGAGCCTTGGTGTATCAGCCGGCTAACAATGTCTGGGTCCATCCCGGCGACACGATCTATGTTTACCGCGAACCGCAAGTCTTCCTCGCCTTTGGTGCGTTCACGATCGGCGGAAACTTCGGCGGGCAGGCCCAGTTCCCGTTCGATATGTGGAAGATCACCATGGCGCAGGCGATGGCCAAGGCTGGCGGCCTGATTGATGCGCAGGCCGAACCCGCGGGCGTCTATGTCTATCGGCGCGAGCCGCGCGAATTGGTGGAACGGCTGGGCGTCGACTGCTCCAGGTTCACCGGTCCGCTGGTGCCCGTGGTGTACAACGCCGACTTCCGCGATCCGTCTGGCTTCTTCCTCGCCAGCAAGTTTGAAATGCGGGACAAGGACGTGTTGTTTGCCGCGAACGCCGCCACCGTCGACACGACCAAGTTCCTGACGTTCGTCCAGGCGGTGGTCGGCACTGCCAACAGCACGATCGTCGCCGCGAACAACGCGCAGATCCTGAGGATCAACTCGCGTCAGTGACACTTGACCAGAGAGGCTGGGCCGGCGTCGCCGGCCCAGCACCTGGGCCTAAATCCAAGGGATCGCTGCGACGGGTTGAGAGGCCATCAGGCCTTCGGCATGTCATGCTGATCTAGCTGAGGACGGGCCGTCTCATTGGCTGACCGGATGAGGCGGGCACTCCTTCGACGGCTCAGGCGCTAATCGATGTATCCGTACCTCTCGTAGCGCTGATTGCGGTATAGCCGACGCGGTCGCCACCGCCATGTTTATCGTGTTGAGCTGTCGAGGGCCGCGCGAAGCACGCGCGCGCAGACGACCGGGATCTCGCCGAGCACGTGAGCATGGCTGCCCCCGCGCCGCCGATTGAGGGCACGCGCGGCGGCGAAAGATGGGATCAGTTCTCGGCGCGGGGCGCAGCCGAACCACTGGGCGCCGCTCTCACCGACTGCCCGGATGATCGCGTCCGTCCCTTTACCAAGCGTTAGTCGACGTAGCCGTACCGCTTGTAGTACCGATTGCGGTAGTAGCCGGCGCTGTAGATGTCGTAGCGGCTCATCACCGCCATGTTCACTTTGTTGAGGACTGCACCAAGCATGCGTTCGCGGACGACAGGGGCTTCGCTCAGCACGCGGTCGAGAATGTCGACCTTGGCCTTGGCCCATTCGACGACCAGAATGTACGAATCCGCCAGCGCCCCGGTGGCGCGAACGTCGATCACTGGTGCGAGCGGGCTGAGGTCGAGGATGATGCGATCGTAGTGCTCCCGAAGATGCTGGAACAGTCGTTCCATTTGCTGCGAGGCCAGCACGTCGCTGGAATTGGAGAAGCGTGAGGTCACAACGCACGGCATGAAATGAAGATTGGTCTGGGGATCGATCCAGACCGCATCCGTCCAATCGACCCTGCCCAGGACAACGTCGATCAAGCCGGCCTGCGCGGAGGACGCCAGCCTCGCGGTGAGGCTTGGATTGCGGATATCACCGTCGATCAGGAGCGTCCGGGAGCCGCTCTGTGCAACGGTCTGGGCCAGCGCCTCGCTGACCGTGGATTTGCCTTCATTGGGAAGCCCGGAGGTGATGCCCACCACCTTGTTGGACGATCCGTAGCTGCTGAGATCGCATGCAAGCTTGATCGAACGGAAGCCCTCCGCAAAGCGCGAGAAGGGCGAGTTGATCACGTATCTGCCGACGCTCTGGTCGGCCGCCAATAGACGATCGCCATGTGGCTGCGGGTGTCTTGACCTGAGTTCGGGTTTTCCCAGCGGCAGACCCGAAGCTGCCGCTGCAACCGGCTTTGGTGCCGCTGGCTGCGGTTTCTTCGTTCGCCTGTTGAACAGCCGTCCTGCTCTGGACAGCAGAGGATGCGAGGCCAGGCGCGCGTTCTGCTCGCTGCCGATCGTCGGGATCGAGGCAAGGCAGCTGGTGTGGAGGTACTGCTCGACCTGAGACACCGTTCTGAACACCCGATCCATCATGTCGAGCAGCACGGCGACGCCCCCTGCGAGGATTGCGCCGCCGATCAGCGTCGCCAGCAGAATGAGGGTCGTCTTGGGCGATGTCTTGTTGGGAGCATTGGACGCCTGCGTGATCACGCGCGCTTCAGTGATCGGAAACGATTGCTGCTGAACCGAGACCATGTAGAGCTGCAGGAAGTTGTCCGACAGCGCGCGGGCGCTCTGTGCATTGCTCTCCAGATCGCGCAAGGCGATCTGTGCCTGATTGGTGCCATTGGACAACGCGATTGTATCGTTCAGGCTCTTTTGACTGGATTCCTCACGCGCTTTCGCAATCGCGAGGTCGCTCTTGTAGACCTCGGCCGTGCGCCGCAGCTCATCGGTGATCGAATGCCTGATTTCGCGCATCTGGTTGCGCAGGTTGACGACCGCAAGGTGGGTCGGTCCGTATCGATTGGACCAGTCGGCCTCACGCGCCGCGTAATCGAGATAGGTCTGCCGCAGTTTGGTGATCACCGGATTGTTCATGGTGTCGGTCACGGTCGCCAGATCATTCAGGATGACCTTGGAGTCGCCGTCGTCCGAATTCAGAATTGCCGTGATCCGCTCGAGCTTGGCCTGCGCTTCGGCGCGCTGCGCGCGAGCCTGCGTCAGAGAACTGTTGATCTCCGCCAGCTGCTGCTCGGTCAGCAGCCGCCCGCCGGCATCGACGATGTTGTTCTTCGCCTTGAAGTCGACGACGGCGCGTTCTGCGGTGGATGCCTCCGTCCGCAGTTCCTTCAGCCGATCCTGTAGCCAGACCGCCGCGCGCCGTGACGCCTGATATTTCGACTCCAGCGAATCGTTGATGTAGCCTTCGGCCACCGCATTCGCGATACGTGCGGCCTCGTCGGGCGAGCGCGACTGGTAGGAAATCTCGATGACATAGCTCAGGCCGACGCGCTTGATCGAGAGGTTGCCGAGCACCTTGCCGATCGCGATACGCATCAATGCGGCTTCGGACGGGCGCTGTTCCGGAAACATCCAGGAAAACAGGTTCGAGACGCTGGAGAGCAGCCCTGCTTCCTCGCCGGTGAACTCAGGCGAATCGAGCAGGTGCAGCTGCTTGATGACGTTTGTCGCAATGGTCTCGGACTTCAGCACTTCGACCTGGCTGTCGACCATGGCTGAGTCGATCGAACTGTCGGCGGTAGTTGCCTGCTGGGTCTGCAGGCCCTGCATCTTGCGGCTGTCGATCAGGAGCACGGCGGTGCCGGTATATCGCTTCGGTGCGGTCACCAAATAGACGCCGGCCAGACCGATGCACAGGCACATCACGAAAATCATCACAGGGTACTGGCGGCCGATCAGCGCGACCGCGGCAGAAATCGTCTGCTCCAGCGAAGCCGACTCTTGCGTGGGAGATTCGATCTCGCGAGGGGGTGTGATTCGAGTTTGGAGCATCCGGCTCGTCTACCTGACTTGAGTTCCTGGATTGTGCCGCGCCGAAGTGAGCAAAAATTGGCCCACGCTGAACGCATCAGCCCCCCGAACGTGCCAAACAAATGTGTCAGCAAGAGTGCGGTGCATCATACATTTCCGGAACTTGCCTCGGATTGGAGGACGCCATCGCTGGTCAACTGTGGTTCCCGTTCAAACCCAGCAATTCCCGTGCCGGTTGCCGGTGCGCAGCCGGTCACGTGCAGCGACAAATCGAATATAGAGCGACAGGCGGGCAAGTGTGTAAGAATGCAACCAGAAGGAACGTGCCCAAAGCTGCGATTGGAGGCCTATTTCTGTGGCGGTGGCGCGCGCGAAACCCGGGTTCCATCGGGTGGAAATGTGGCACAGTTGCACTGCACAGTAGGCGGGGGTGGAACGCACCGGTTAAGGCGTCGGCGGCCGAGCGGGGATCAGCGACGCGATGTCTACAGCTGGAGCGACGAAGTGCCACGGGCTCGATGCCGACCGAGATGAAGCGGCCGCGACAGCTCAAGGAGGGGAACGCCAAGCCGAGGCGGACCGTCACCATCTGTCGTTGGATTAGGCCACACTCGAGAACATTCCTCCCCGTCAGGGGACCAGCTCGAGGCCGAGCGCGGTGATCAATCGAAATCGCCGAGGCCGGAGTCGTGCTTCCATTCGTGAAGCGAGCTCGTTACGTCGTAGTCGAACTTGAACCCGCTGGCGACCAACCGCTTCGGCAGGATGTTCGTTGAGAACCACAACTTCCGGATGCGTTCGCGATTGATCCCGGTCTTGATGCCGACCTTGTGCAGCACCTCGAACGGAAGGACGGCGAGGTTCATGAACCATATCGGAATCGTCAGCGTTGGCTTCTTGTAGCCGGCGGCCTGCGTGAACGCTGCGCAGATGTCGCTGATCGTGTAGCGGTGCTCGTAGCAGAAATTGTAGACCGACACGCCATCGTTGCGCGCCGCCATGAAGAGCATCGACGACACCAGGTCCTTCACATAGCCGCACGACTTGATGGTATCGGTTCGGCCGGGATAGACGAAAGCCCGTCTTTGCAGCAGCCGCGACAGCCGCGTGAAATTTCCTCCCTCATAGAGGCCGTAGATGACGGCGGGGCGAACGATCGTGAGTCGTCTTGCCGCGTCCTCTGACTGCCAAAGGCGATGGATGGCTTCGGCCGATAGCTTTGAACGTCCGTAGGCGCTGACCGGCGCGGGCTGCGACTCTTCGTCAAGCGGGGCCTCGCTCGGACCGTAAATGGATATCGAGCTTGTGAAGGTGATATTCCGGCTGCCGGTTTCCTTAGCAAACCGGCACACATTTACCGCTCCGAGGACATTGGTGTAGTAGTATTCGCCGTCCGGGTGGCCCGGTGTCGTGTGGATCGCCGCCAGATTGAAGATGTCGGCAGGCGCGCCGCGTGCAAGCTTCGTGTCGACCGGTTCACGGACATCGTGATGGACATATTCGACGCCGGTAACCAGGGTCCGCGGCTTGCCGATGTCGACGGCAACGACCCGCTGGTATTGTCCGGATGCGACCAGCCGGTTCATCAGATGCGTTCCGATGAAGCCGGCACCGCCGAATACGATTGCCTGTGCGGTGTTCGACATGCCTCAAGGCCCGGTTCGAGTGAGGGTGCTGAATTCGGCGCGGTGGATCTCCGTCGGGATGTCATGAGTGACCACATGCGTCGGCGGGCAAGCAGCGTGCGACCCGACAAGGGCTGCGGTTGGTGTTGACTGCGCCATCAATAGAGCTCGCGGTACTCGTAACGGAATGCGGTCGAACCTGCCGAGATCCCGAGGATCCTTTGCAGCTTCTGGTAGCCGCTCAGTGCAACCTTGATGCAGTCCGAACTGCCGGCATAGCAGACCTGAACGTTGATGGACTGGCCGCAAGCGTTGTTCAAGGTCACGATCTGATCGATGATCTTCGGATTGATGACCTGCGGATGCGTCGACGGATGGACCGATATGCAGGCTGTCCCGTCCGGCGCCTTATGGGGCGGCGCATATGTACCCTTCATCGGCGGGAACGGGTTCGCGGGCATCGGCGACACGCCGGTTCCTCCGTACATTGGCGCCGACGATCGTCCGAAGCCGACGACCTGAGCCTGTGCCGGCACTGCGACAAGCAGGGCAGCGAGCGTCAGGCTGCACGAACTGCGGCTGACATGACTGAAGCGGCGTACCCAGTAAGCGGTCTTCATGCAATCGTCGCCTGAGGTTCAATGTCGGTTTCGAGAAGCTCAATGAGGCCGAAACCGGAAACATGGTGAAACGAGACCTTCTGGCCGCCGAACAATATCGCCGGCGCGGGCGTGCCGACCGGCACGATCTCGACCCCGGACTCCGCCAGCGCATCGAGCGCGCGTTCGGCATTGGGGCAGGCGTAGCACAAATGGTAGATCATGGTGCCGGTCCGCTTGATCAGCTTGTCGATGGGGGAGGGGCCGTTGCCCGGCCAGATCACCTCGACATCCGGCATCACCGGGTGATGCCGCATGGCGAGGTTGACCCGCTGTATCGGATCGTAAGCGGAGTTTCCCGGGACATAGCCGAGTGACGCCAGGTAACGAAACGCCTCCTCCGGGGCGGCGACCGCAAGCCCGAGGTGATGGAAAGCCAGTACGTCCGATGCTGACGCGATGTGGTTCGCCGAGTGGTTCACGCGCCGTTACGCTTTCTTCTCGATCAGGTCGGCGAACTCGCCGACATTCTTGAGGCCGCCGATCTCGGAAGCCGAGAACTTCACGCCGAACGCCTTCGATACGGCCAGCACAAGGCGGATATGAGACAGGCTGTCCCAGCCATCGACGTCGTCGGCAGTGGTTTGCGGCGTCAGCGCAAGGTCGTCCTCGTCAAACACGTCCTGAAAAACCGCGGTGAGCTTGCTGTAGACTTCGGCCTTCTCCATTTGCGTCTTCCTTTGTCGACTGAGTTGTGGTGGTGCGCGGCGCGCGGATTGCGTGCCGGTCAGTTGTCCTGGACGGTTGTCAGCCCTCCGAAGAGCGCACGGTGGTGACCCGCGGCGCGTTGTCGGGCTTCTGTTGGCAGAGGAACGAATCCAGCGTCTTCGCCAACCTGATCGACCAGACATCGGCCAGATGCCGCTTGGCGTGCACCTCGTCCGAATAGTCGAGGTCGTTGTCGAGATCGTCCATGCTCAGCGAGGCGAAGTTCGGCTGATCGCCGAATTCCTGAAGCAGGCCCTTCAGCGCCAACCGGTAGCTCGGTTCATACGGGCTTGCATCGCGATGCCAGGCGGGGATCGGCAGGTCGACGAGCACGACCTTCTCTCCTGAATCCAGCAGCGCCTGGATGGTCTTTTTCAGGACGTCGACCTGGCCTGGAGCAATGTCGTTGGGGCGCCCCATGGTCTCCGTCCAGTATTGCAACGCCTTTTGCTTGTCCGCCTCCGTCATCACGACGCTTTCGCGCTCGTCGTCGGTGCGTTGGGCGCTGGTGCGGCCGGTCATCACGAGATTGACGCCGGCCCGGGCCTCGCGCGCGGCCTTCTCGAGCAGCAGGAACGGCCGGATCGCCATGACACCCGCGTCCAGCCATTGCGGTGGCAACACCGCAACCGGACCGTCGGGCGTGCGACGATAGAAGCCGTAGCGGTACCGTTCGATATCGATATCGCTCTCGCCGCGATGGCGGTCGCCATCGGCAAATTTCACATCCGAATCGATGAACATGCCGAACCAGATGCCGATGACGAAGGTATTTTGCCGGCGCTCCTGATCGGTCTGCACATCGTGGACAAGATCGATCACCTGCCTGACCTCGGTGATGTTGGCGCCCCCCATCGCGAGGTTGCTGACCTTGGCGCAGGCGAGTTTCGACTGCACGAGCTTCTGCCGGAATCCGACTCCGGTATTCGATGCTCCCACCAGAATAATCTTCCGATCCGGGTTGGCCAGCACGCTGCGGCCAAGGAAGACATATTTGGGAACTGTCATGTAGAGCGTTTCTCCCGCGGCCTGGAAATCCCGCGGACCGGCGCTCGATGGATCCGGAAAGACGAGGAACGACGCGCCGGCGAGCAGCACATATAGAAAGGCGAACGACAACAAGGTGAACGCCGACTGTCGAAGGATGTATTTCAATTTCAGAACGCCTTGTAGACGAAGTCCGGAGCCTTGTGCAGCAGGGTCGCGACGGCGACGATCGCCATCATCTTGCCTGCCAGGTGCAGATTTCTGGTGATCTCGCCGCTCTGGATCGCCGACAGAGTAACGGGGATGCGAAGACGAGCCTGGACGACATCCAGGATGAGCGCAGCGATCCCGAACGCCGCCGCCACCACGACGAAGGTTGCGACCACACCGGCGAAGCCGAGCCGCGCCAGCAGAGCGGTGAACTGAGGCAGCTCGGGGACCCAGAGGCAGGTCAGTGCCAGCACGAAATAGGCGGCCGTGAGGCCACGCGCGACATAGATGTAGGCGGTGGATTCGCTCAGCGCGCGATAGCGCTTCTTGCCGAGGCGTTCGGTGCACGCCACCTGCCAGAGCTTGTTGATGCTAGCGCCGGCGCCCATCAGGAGGCCGTAGATGACGAAGACCGCGGTCGTGCCGTGCCAGACGCCCATCACGCCGAACGTGATGAAGAACGCGAGAACGCCCAGATAGGACGTCAGCGCCGGTGACGGCAGCCAGGTCATCAGGAACATCAGGAGGGGATTGAAGAGATAGAACTTGAACCATTGCGACAGCGTCATGTGCCAGCGCTGCCAGAACTCGAGGAAGCTGCGCGCCGAGAACGGCCTGTCGAAGTTTTCCGGCAACGTTTGCCCGAGCAGGGTTCCGATGCCGATCACGATGTCCATGTATCCGGAGAAATTGAAATACAGATAGACCGTGTACAGCGAAGCGACCGTTGCATAGATGGCGCATAGCTTCAGGAACGAAAGGCCGCCTGGTTGCAGCAGGTGCGGACTGACAAACGTGAAGGCGTAGTCAGCGGTCGCGGCAATGATGACAAATTTCACGTAGCCGGTCGCGATTCGGGAAAACGCCGCATAAGCCATCGATGCATCGACCTGAACCGCTGCCTTCCCGTCCATCGCGCTGAAATCCTGATAGCGCTGGATCGGGCCGGAGACGAAGCACAGGAAGTTGCAGGTGAAGCGAAAGAACGCCAGCGGACCAATTCGCTCGGTGAGATCTCCGGATCGCACATCCACCATGATGTGCAGGATGCGGAACAGGACGTACGAAAGCCCGACCGTCAGATACGGGAACGGAAGCTGGCCCAACCCTTCAAAGAAGGAGAACCGCTTCAGGAACACGTAGCAGCAAAGGATCGCAACGACGCCCGCCGTCAACACCAGAGGCAACTGGCGCAGATAAAGCGCGGATACACAGACATAGCCGAGTGCCAGGAAGGCGAGCAGCGGCAACACCTGCGTGACGTCGCTCAAGTAGCTTGCGATGAAGATCGCATTCGCGGCCCCGAGCACGAACCGTCGGTAACCGACCGATTCACTGATGTGAAAGGCGACAACGACCGCGGCAAGAAAGGCAAAAAACAGGGGCGATGTCAGACTCATGTCCGTGGGCTCGAGGCTCTCAGAAGTTATCGTTCAAGTCTGTCGGAGATCTGATCCGATCAAGCCGGCTCAAACTGCTTCTCGTCGCGCTGAACCGTCATCGGCAAAGCTTCCAGTTCAACGTCGGTCCGGAGTGCCCAGCGGCTGCTTCCGTCAGCGCCATCGTCAAGGCGCGCGAAGCCGAGCTTGCCGTAGTGGTCGCGAACCATCTCGTTCCTGTCAGTCGGAAGATAGACGCCCTCGAGGGTCGTGATGCCGGCGGCGCGCGCCCGCAAGACGATCTCGGCCAGCACAGCCTGCTCGACGCATCGTCCGAGCACCCGGCAGCTCATCAGCCAGCTGTCGATCGTCCAGGTGTTGCGGCCGGTGGCGCGACAGATGATCACGCAGATGATCCCGTTGTCGCCGAACTTGTCGATCAGCCGCGCGTGCAGCGTCATGACGCCGTCGTCGGCCTCCAACTGCTCGACCTGGGATTCGGTGTAGCGGCGCGTCGTCAGGTTGAACTGGTTGCTCTTGTTGATGAGTTGGGTGACGCGGGCTCGCGTTGTCCGGTCGAAGGGGCCGAACACGATACGCATTTCCAGTGACCGCAGGTAGGACTTGAGATCGGTCGCCTGGCCCTGGAGGCTGAGCCGGCGTGCATTGGCCTGATACATTTCGGCGCGCGCGCGGTCTTCCTCGGAGAAATTGATCGCCTCGAAGTAGCCGGCCGCGGCCAGCGTGCGGGCGTAGCTTGCAGGGTCGGCATCGAGCTCGGGCACCGCCACCTCCGGAAGCTCCTGCCGGATCAGGCCGCGTTCGACCGGATTGTCATCGAGGAAGACGAGGGAATCGAGGCCGAGCGCAAGCTCCTTTGCGATGGCGCGGATGTTGGTCGCCTTGTCGTTCCAGTTGGCCTGGAACACCGCGATGTGCTCTTCCTTCAACAGCATGTCCGGGTGTTCCTTGAACGGCCGCCGCGCGACGCTGTCGGTGTTCTTTGAGCTCACCGCGAGCACGATGCCGCGCGCCCGCAATGTCAGCGCGAGCTGCTGGACGGAAAGATGCGCCTCGCCGGTGGCGTCGCCCTGCGCGATCTGGATGCCTTCCATGCCGTCGTCGCCGATCACGCCGCCCCAGACAGTGTTATCGAGATCGAGCACGAGCACGCGGCGGCTCTTGCCGCGCAGCGCGCCGATGATGCGCACGACATGCTCGGCGTAAAGCGGCACCAGGGCATCCGCGAACGGCAGTTTTGCGAGATTCCACTGGGCCGGAGAGTGCCAGTCGGCAAGGCCAACCGTCTCGGCGATGCCGGCGACGTCGAGCAGCATGTCGGTCGACTGCAGCGCCGCGTGCGAGATCTTCTGATTGACGCGATCGACCAGATTGCGGGCCGTGCCGGCCAGAGAGCGGTCGAAGGATCCGAACAATCCTTCGGGCGGCGCGGCGAGCGTTTGCAAGATGCACAGCGCGCCGCTGTTGCGCGATATGCCGGCACGGATCGAATCGAGAAGTCCGATTGCCGCGTCAACGGTCTCGGTGGCTAGTTGCTCGTTGCCCGGGCAGGGATGCAGCGACAATCCCCGATGATCGAGCGCAACAAGGACTGCGTCGGGCTGCGCCTTGTTGAGAAGGGACTCTGGCTGCAGCGCGTCTTGCAGATATTGATCATAGGCGCCGGTGACGCATTCGAGCGCAAAACCATGGCGGGCCGCCGTTGCAACCAAAACGGGAACGATCAGGTCGAGCGTTCCGTTTCCGATCAAGCCGAGGCGAAAGGGGACGAGCGGTGCGAGAGACTCGCCGCCGAGTTGCAACGATCGAATCGTCCGTCCGAGTCTCGACAGTTGCCGCTCATCGAGTGCGTAGGTCGCGAGTGCTCTGATTTTCTTTCCGAGGGCGCTGTCGGAACCGCTTGCCAGTTCCCTGCAGCGGATCGAGAAATCGGACGGAGGTTTTGGAAGCCAGGCGAGTTCTCGATACAGCTCTGCGGACACGGCCGTTCCCTCTATTTTGGCAACACGCTTATTGCCCGACTTGCTTGCGTTCCCCTCACTGTTGTTAGCCACAATCTTTATCCATAATTCGACAGTTTCATGGCGAGTGAAAATGCGGCCACATATGCGGAAGCGATGACACGGTTTCGACGTTATCAAGAATGCAACGCATGCGGGTGCAGTGATAATCTGTTGTCACGCCGCACAAATACGAAATAAGGACTCGGCTTCGATTGCATGTGAGGAACCCGAAGTGACGAATGAACTCGTCCTGTCAGTCGTAATTCCCAATCACAATTACGCGGATTATGTAGGCACTGCGGTCAAGAGCGCGCTCGACATTCGCTGGCCGAATGTCGAGGTGATCGTCGTTGATGATGGATCGACGGACAATTCGCTCGAGGTGATCAAAGCCTATGCCGACAAGATCACCATCATCAGCCAGGTGAATGCCGGTCAGATGCCGTCTTGCGTCAACGGGTTCCGTCGCTGCACTGGCGACGTCGTGATATTTCTTGATTCCGACGATGCTCTTCATCCAGACATTATGACTGAAATTGCAGCAGCCTGGTCTGACGCGGCCAGCAAGTTCCAGTTTCAGATGCGGGTCGTCGATGCCAAGGGACACCCGACGGGCAGTATCCTGCCGCAATACTACTCGCATCCCACGCCTCGGGACATTCGCACCTGGGTTACGACGACCGGTGTCTATCCGACGCCTCCAGGATCGGGCAGCGCCTATCCGCGGTCGGTGGTGGAGCGAATCTTCAGTTTTGAATCTGATTTCATCGATCGCGCGCCCGATAGCTATTTGATCGCGGCGGCCCCCGTATATGGCGACGTCATCACGATCCCGAAGCCGCTGGTGGACTATCGCGTTCACGGGCTAAACCACGGCGCGCATCTGCATCTGGACGACAGCCGCTTCGCGCGCGAGGTGGACCTCACGCGTCGGCGTCACAAATTCTTCACGGAAGTGGCGAGCAGCGCGGGCATGTTGGTGGATGCTGGCGCGCTCAACAGGAATTTGCTGTTCCTGTGTCTGCGCGCGGCGTCGTACTCGTTGCGGCCGGACATTCATCCCATTGCGGGCGATAGCGCGATGCAGATTGCATCTGCCACTTTCAAGGCATTGGCGTTTCCGCAAGGCTTCTCACAGGCGCAGCGGACGTCGCTGTTCTTGTGGATGATCCTTGCATTGTTCGGCCCGCGCGGCTTGCGGCGCTCCGTGGTGAGCTGGCGCTATGTGCCGACGGCCCGGCCGCAATGGATGAGGCGAGCGCTCAGTCTGCTCCGCGTGGTGAAGAAAGCGCCAGCGGCTGCCTGATCCGAAACAAGGTATCATTCACTCCGCGAAATGCGGTTGCTGAACCCTGGGACGTGGCTTGAGAAACTCGGCGAAGGGACGCTCGACCAGCCGCCATGCGGCGACGCCGATCAAGGCCGAAAGCGCTAGGCTTGCAACGAAGAACGTCGCTGGATTGAAGTATGCCTTGAACTTTCCGATCGCGGAAATGGTGAGGGTATGCGTCAGGTAGATCGAGTATGAGGCATCGCCGAGCAGGGCAAGGACAGGAACAAGGCGGACGCTCCGGTTCTTTTCGATGATGACAACTCCAGCAACGACGAGGAACGCCGGAGTGCCCCACACCGCCACGCGCGGCGAGTCAATCGCGAGCCAGGCGGAGGCGGCAAACAGCAATAGACCGGCCGCCAGCGCGACATAACCCCAGCGGAGCCGCGGCAGGCGATCCTGCTCGAAGGCTCTTCCCAGCAAAATCCCCGCCGGGAACTCAAGCATGATCGGGTTGGTGTAGAAAATGATCGGCGGACTGTCGCCGGTGTAGAGGCGACCGACCAGGATCAGAACGAAGAGCGTCGCGGCCAGGAAGAGCAGCCGCCTGGTGTTCTCGAGGAAGAGTGCCAAGGCAAAAATGGCATAGAAGAACATCTCGCAGTTCAGGGTCCATCCCGGCACCACCACCGGCCAAATCTCGCCGTTGCTCGGAGATCGCATCGGAACAAAGAAGAGGGATGCGAGTGTGTGCGTGGTGCTGACGACGAGCCGCGGAAACAGCGCCGGAAAGACAAGTGCCGCGGCGACGAATGAAAGCGTCACGAACCAATACATCGGGACGATTCGGACGATGCGGTTTACAAAGAACTCCGCCGGCGTCTGCGTGCGGTATGCGCTCACGGTCCACATGACGAATCCGCTGACCACAAAGAATATGTCCACGCCGGCGCTGCCGATGACGAGCGTCCGGCCGTAGGTGAAGCCTTGCGCGTGAAAAGCGACGACCCCGAAGGCTGCAAATGCTCGCAAATATTGGATAGAGAGAAGCCTGGCCAATGCTGTCTCCCGTAGTGACTGTCACGGCCCGGGAGGCGTCCTTGACGGTTCCGCGCAACGACGTTGCATGCGCGGCCATCAGTCCTTCGCATGTCGGGCATCTGCGGTGCAAAGCGCGGCCGCCGGTTCTCTCGGCGTCCGGTTCATCCGCGGGAGCTTCCATCTTCCCGGCGGACTTCGTTGTCCGTGTGGACGCTATGCGGTGTTTTTGCGACGCGGTTCCGCTTGGGGCGCGATGATCAACTGGTTTCGCTTTGCGAGGAGCGCGTCGTGAGAAGCGCGCGCAACCGGCGCCACGTGACACTAGTGGAGGGTCAACCCGCTGGTGGTCTTGTGCGTTGGGGCGGTCGGCGTGCCGGGTTTCCGACCAATGTCAGCAACCAGACGATCAGCGCAAAGCTCGGCTTGAGCACGAGGCCGACACTGATCCAGCTGAACAGCAGAAAGTTGCAGATCTCGATGCGCAGCCGGCTCGAGTACAATCGTTGCACGAGAATGGCAAAGATCAGGACAAAGCCGAACAGGCCATACTCGTAAGTGAGCTTTGCCCAGGTCGGATCGTTGACCTCATAGTTCATGTGGTAGAGTTGGACGTCCCTGAGATAACTGCCCGCGCCATTGCCGAACCAGGTGGCGAGCAGGCCGTTGTCAAAGCTGTGTCCGATCATTTCCATCGGCGCGACGAAGCGCGCATAGGCGCTGGTATTCGGTGTTTGAAACTCCGAGAGGCGGTCGAACCACAGGTCCAGACCCGGAACGTCCAGACTGTAAAGCAGGTACAGCGCCAGGATCAGTCCGACGAGATAGACGATGAACAGCGGGATGCGAAAGACGGATCTCGGCAGCAAGAAACCGGCCGTGATCGCGAGCAGGCCGGTGCCGGATAGCGAACATAGCAATCCTGCCACGAGAATGCCCATGGTGCGCAGTCTCGCCCGCGACCCGACCTCGATGATGAGGGCTAGCGCAACGACGAGCGAAAGGTCAGCCGACTCGCGGAGGAAGAAGCCGTTTGCCTTGATGATGCCGCCGCCTTCGCGGACGAAGGTGTAGTGTCCGGCACCGCGAATGGCTTCGGGCAGGTTGAAGTAGATGTTGGTCAGTAGCGACGATTTGGTGGCGTTGACGAGCACGATCTGTACGATCGCAACGCCGGCGATGAAGGTTGCTGCCGAGACGTAGGCCGACAGGATGTATTCGTGGACTCCCTCCGGCTCCCCCTTCAACCGAATGGCGAACGGCGCATAGAGAACGAAGAGCAGCATCAGCGAGGTCCACGACGTCGACGATGTCGCGGTCACTGTCCCGAAACAGGCGAACACCAGCGCGACGACGAACAGCGCCAGAGACAGGAATCCGATCGAAGCGAAGCCGCTGATCAGCAGATATGCCGTCACGGCGGCATAGCAGATGAGGTCGGTCGACGCCGGGAAGGTGTTGATGTTGTAGGCAATCTGCGACAGGAACAGAACGGAGACGATCGATGCCCATACGGCATATCGTCCCGACTTGCTGAGTTCGGTGTCCGACGCCGCCAGCTGTGTATGCGCAGCTCCGGCCGGCGCCATGGGAACCTGAATCTCAAAAGTCATCGCGACGTTTTGCCCGGGTGGATCGTGGTCACGCTAGCACAGTTCGGCAATTTGTATCGATCGATCTACGGTTCCAGTCATGCCGCCGCCTCAACCTTCTTAATCAGGATGTCATGCATGCGCCTGGTTCCCTGCTCAAGCCCGAAGCGGTTCGACATCAGTTCGAACAGTGTGGCCTGGCTCCGGTTGAGCGCAGCTAGGTCGTCGATCCCGTCGATGATGGTTTGTGCCAGACCGTCCATGGTGTCGGCGAGATACATCGCCGACTGCTCCTCGGACGTGGTGCCGTCGACCGCCGCGCGAAGTCCGAATATGGGAAGTCGCGCGAAGGCGTAGTCCAACAGCTTCAGTTTGAACCCTCCGCCGAGCGTCTCCGCCACAAGCCCGCCACGCGACCTCGCAAGCACGCTCGAGAGATCGGCCACCGGACCATGGAACACCAGGTTCGGCCGTTCATGGGCGTAACGTGCCTTGATGTCCTCAGGAACGTTTCCGACCACATCCAGGGTGACGTTTCGGCTCTTCAGGGCCGGCAGCAGTGTGCTGACAATGTGTTCGAGATTGCGCTGCTTTGCGACCCATTCGAACGAGCCGAGCAGCAGGATGGACTTCGGTCGGGTCGCCTCGATGCGATCGCTCGGAGCGACCGCTCCGAGATAGATCGGCGGCACCACGAACGTGGTTTTGCCGGACCGCGCGAAATAAGCCGCGTCTGCGTCGGTTATGCAGAGAATGCTGTCGGCGGCGTCGACAATGCGTTGCTCCAGCCGCCGGTACTTCTCAGCATCCCAGCGCATGATTGAACGGCGCAGCGGGTTGGTGAAGTCCTTTGCGATCGCGGGCCTGATCTTCCCTTCGGCGTTGTGTGCGAGATAGCAGATCGAAGCCTGTTTCCGTCGCTGCAATACCATGGGGAGCAATGCGGCGGAGCGGGCGTGATCGAACACGATCCAGTCCCAGTGCTGATTCAGGAGCCCGGCGAGAGCCGTGCCGATCGAAGGCGGTGCGAGACTATAGGCGTCCCTCGGCAGTGACGTCAGCAGGCTCAGCATCCCGAGCTGTCGCGGCCACGGTGCCTCGGGAAAGACCGTGCGCGGCAAGCGGAGCAGGCGGTCTTCGACCGGCCCGTTCTCGCGTCGCGCGCCGACAACCGTCACGTCAGTCTGTCCGGTTCTCGACAGTGCCGTGAGTATCCCTGCGGAATAGAGCGCATCGCCGCTGAAGAGCGGCGAGGGGATGCGGCCGATGATCCAGAGAATCTTCTTCATCGCTCGATCTCGAAGGAACGCTCAGCAAAGAATATCGATGCCGACGCCGAAGGCACGCACGGGCTCATCGGGATCAGGCGGCGGACGGAGATTTCGCGCCGAGCAGGCGCCGCTTGACCAGCAGTCTTGCGACGTAAGCGATCCGCTTCGCGCCACGACCGGCGGAGGCAACCGCTCGACGCAGCCGTTTCACGGGCTGCAGTGGAGGCGCATCGAGATTGCGCAGCTCGATGCTGCTTTCGTAGGCCGCCTGACTGACGAGAAACGGTAGAGTCTCGGCAAAATCAATTCCGTGCCGATCGTAATAGACCAGCTTGTGGTCCAAAGGCCGGTCGGCGACCGAAAGCGCTCTGATCAGTTCTACTGCGCCCTTTCGGGTGACGGCATAGGCGGCAGATCCGAGCGCGGGCTTCAAGGGAACGACGAGCTGTGCCGCTTCGCCCTTGATCAGCGAAACACCTGATTTGGACGTGTGCGCATAGTGAATGCCTTCGAACTTCACGATGTCGCTCTTCATCAGAAAGCGCGGCAGGTCGCGCCGGTAGAATAGCTGAAAGCGTTCGTCGAAAGCCGCATCATCCTCGAAGATGATCGCCATCGGCAGACCCTTGCGCACGATGCGTTTCAGCGCGGCGATGTGCGAGAGGTAGCAGCCGATTTCTCCCGCCTTCATCGGGCGATTGGCTGGCGCAAACTGGAACTCGCGACGGATCACCCGGCGAATAAGCGTCATCCGGTTCTTGGCGTCGATCGCGGCGATTCGTTCATAGGGAACTCCGAGCCGCGTCAGCGAGCTCGAGATGTCCTGCCATCGCGCGATGTCGCGATCAAGATTGATGACGAAGGCTGGTATGGTCGCGTCGGTTCCCACGATGCTCTCACGTTTGATTTTACCGCTTGCACAGCACGAGTGATGCTGCCGCAAATTTCGTCATGCTCCGGACACAAATTCGGCAGCCCGATCACATCATCGACAAGCTTGATGTATTTTATCCGAGGCCACGTCTTCGTCCAATTCGTCGATGTGAATGGTCGATCGTTGGAGTGCGAGGCTAACCTGTCTTACCGGCGCAAGGCTGTCAACTTGACCGTCGCTCGTCGATCAAGACGTGAGCCTTGTCATCGAAATCGCACACGATCAGTCAGAAGGCTCGCTGAATGAACCTCACCGAGATTGCTAAGCGCGTTCTCCCGATACTGCTGTTGTTGACTGCGGCGCTGACAGCAACGTCGACGCCGGCGCGGTCGGCAGGATGGGAACTGGTGTTTTCGGACGAGTTCAACGGCGACAAGCTCGATCGTACCAAATGGGCCACGCGTTATCTTTATTCGAATGAGACAATGGACCACTTCAACGACGAGAACCAACGCTATCGCGACGGCCACGTCGTGGCGGACGGCGTTCTCAATCTGATTGCAAAGAAGATGCCCGGATCGCCCAACCTGTACGAATCCGCGATGATCCGCAGTCATCGAACGTTCTACTACGGGTATTATGAAGCGCGCGTGTTCCTGCCCAACGCCAAGGGAGTCTGGCCGGCGTTCTGGCTCGAGGCCGACTACGATATCGACGGCAAGACCTGGCATCCGCCGGAGATCGACATCTTCGAATTTGTCATCAATGGCGTCGAGGACAAGGCGAACTCGCTGCACTCAAATGTGGTGGCGCCCTTCGATCCGAAGCAATACACCTATGTCGACCGCTCGTTCGAGCTCAAATTCCAGAACATGTATGGAAGCGAGGATCTCAATCAGGGTTGGCACACCGCCGGATTCGTGTGGGCACCCGACAAGATCTCGCTGTTCTGGGATGGCAAGCTGATCTACACGCGTAACTACCAATGGCTGCGCAGCGACGGGAAGCTTGGACCGCCCGCGCATGTCGACCTCAACTTTGCCGTCGGCGGCAGCAAATGGGCGGGGCGGCACGGCATTGACGAGGCCGCGTTTCCGCAGGCCTTCAAGATCGATTATGTGCGCGTGTGTCAGTACACGACCTCGGAGCGCGGCGGCCGGCAATGTGGTCCGAGCCAGTTGACGCCGGATCCCAAGCAATTCGGCTATTCCGCGCCGCTTAACGACATGGCGAAGCCGGCGTTCCTGCCTGTCAGCAAGGCGGTCGCGGGCAAGCAGCCCAACGCGGGCGTCCTGGCGCTAAGCACCAGCGACAAGCTCAACGTCGAAATTCCGCTCAAGGTCCCGGCCGACTATCCGTCCAACCGGACGCTTCAGCTGACTGTTTACGACAAGGCGACCGGAGCCATCGTGTCGTCAGCCAATGCCAAACTTCAGGTCGAACCCGGCAAGAAGCGGGCCGACGGCTCGATCACCGCGATGGCCTCGCTGCCCGCCGTGGAGCGCCCCGGAAACTATATTCTGTTTGGCCGGCTGGCCTCCGAGGTGAACAACGGCAACGGAACAAAGCAGACGTTGTCGAGTCCTGTGACATGCAGCACGGAGGTCGTCCAGCCCCCAAAGGCGACGGTGTGCAAGCTATTAAACCTGGATGTGCAGGCGTCGCAGTCACAATCGCATTGATGCTGCGGGCTGACCGTGCTGTCGTCGTTCATGCCAACCGACATACGGTGGCGTGGGGTGCTCGTTATGCCCGCTCGGCTCCGAAGAACTCGCGCCGCAGCTTCGGTGTCAGGAGTCTGAGCGATAGTGCGGTCCTGATGAAGCGGAGCGGATTGGCCAGCGTTGCTTTCTTGAAGAAGGTGGCGAGCAGCCCGGCGGAATTGCTGTGGGCTCCCGGATGTCCGACCCGATAGATCGCGCCGAAGAATGGGAGCACCTTGAGCGGGGTTCCCGCTGCGGCCAACTCTTGGGCAACGGCGATATGGCTGCCAAGCATACGCTTCAGGTAGTCGTTCGCATCGTTTCCTTTGAGCCTCTCCAAATCATACAGCCGGGCGTTGATGATATGGGAGGTGCCGCAAAGCATGAAGAACTTTGAAATGGCTCCGAGCAACAGGTTGCCCTCACTCCACATGTAGCCGCGGTCGATATACCAGCCATTCTCGTCGGGATGCCGGGCGACGTAGTCGGCGAGCCGGGAACTGACGAAATCGTCATCGTCGACAATCATAAAGAAGCTAGCATTCCGCGCGGCCAGCATTCCTGCGCGCACGCGGCGTCCCTTATCGATGCGGAAGAAATCGCGGAAGACCTCGACATCGTCTGCGGCACCACGTTCATGCTTCGGGTTCGGCGCAAAATCGACGCGTTCGACTGAAAAGCCTTTCGGCAGGGCAGGCAGGTCCGCACCGTTGTTCGCCACAATGATGGCTTGCCAGCGGTCACTATTCTGACCCGAGATCGATGTTATGGTTTGTGCCAGCCGCGCTTTGAGAGCGTCCCAGTTCTTGGAATTTGCCGGATGGCGCACTGGTATGATGAAGGTCAACATGAATTGTCTCGCATGGACGGCGTGGGCTCTGATGCTGCGCATCGCGCGATGGCTCGGCCAAGGTAGCATGCCCCGTTGGCCCGGCAGATGCATAGCACCAAGTTCGCATGAACTCTCAGCGAGAGGTTTGTGGCAAAGCTGTGAAGCGCGGTGCCTCTTGGGTGTGCAGCAGCTCGTTATGCGACCGTGACGCGCCCTAACTCTCTTTCGGAACAATCCGCTATCTGCTGATCGGTTCAGCGCAATTTTCCTCTCCTTGATGTGACGGCTGATGACACCTGGAACGGCGCTGGATCAACGATCTTCTAAGCAGCTCTTGACCATCCAGTATCTGCGCGGCGTCGCGTCCGTGATGGTGGTCCTGCACCACATCAGGAATCCCTGGCCGAATCTGTACAACCCGCTCGAGAAATTCGCGATGGGCGAGGCGGGGGTCGATATCTTTTTCATCATCAGCGGTGTGGTGATGTACGTTTCGTCGCGGGTTGAATCGCCTGCGGTGTTCGCCGGCTTGCGGCTCATTCGGGTCGCGCCGCTGTACTGGATCCTGACGCTGTGTGCGGCGAGCCTGCTGTTGTTGTCTGGAGGGGCCAAGCCCGGCTTCGCGCTCGTGAACGACGTGATGCTTTCCGCGATGTTCGTGCCGCACCACAGCTCGATCTTTCCCGGCACGATCTGGCCGGTGCTGAATCCAGGCTGGACGCTCTATTTCGAAATGTTCTTCTACCTGATCTTTGCGATCGGCCTGTTGTTTCGCAAACCGCTGCTGATCTCGCTTTGCCTGATCTCGCTGCTCGTTGCGTTCGGGCTCTTTGTCTCGACCGATGAATCGATCTTCCACAGCTACACGCACCCGCTCTTGATGTATACGCACCCCCTTATGCTGGAGTTCGCGGGCGGCATCGTGTTGGGATGGTTGTTCCTGAGCGGGATGACGCTCAACGTCTGGTTGCTCTTGCCTATGGGATTTGTGGCGCTCTTCGCGGTGCACGCCTTGCAGCTTCCGCATTTGTTCCTGTTGAACGGATTGTGTGCAGCATTGATCATGGTCGGTGCGGTTGCGGCTGAACGATCATTCAAGATGCGCGACATGGGTTGGCTGCGATTGCTTGGGGATGCGAGCTATTCGATCTATCTGACGCACGCGTTGACGCTCTTCGTATTTCGCCGCTTGTTTCTTCGGCTGCCATTGGAAGGCCCGCTGCAGTTTGCGTCATTCGCAATTCTTGCCGCGACAGTCTCGCTGCTGGTGGGATTTGTGGTCTACTTCAAGGTCGAGCGTCCGATGACGCGTTGGCTGCGTTCGCAGTTTCTTACGGTCTTCGCGGTCGCGCGCGGCGGGACAGGCCGGCGATTGCCGGAGTCTGGTTCGTCGGTTTCAATGGTCCAGCCGTTGGGCGAGTAGCACGCGAACAACCTTGTCTACTCACTGAAGAAAGGCCGCAATTGTAATGGAGCCTGGCTCTTTTGCCGAACTGACCACGTCACGCATGCGCATGGTGCAGAGGCGGTCTGCGATCAGCGGCCCTCGACGTGGACTGCGGGATCCCTATGGACGTCGTAGCGTTAAGCGTGAGCTTCGCTTGAGGCGCTATAGCGAGACCAGGTTGGGGAGGCGGCAACTCTCATCATGATTTCTCGGGCTTGGCTCGCGAGCATTCTGACTTCGTGACTGAACCCAGCGCTCCTCTGCGCGATCGTGTGACCATATCGGGACGACCTAGAGATGAATGTCGCCTATCTCATTCTTGCCCACAGGCAGCCGGAGCAGCTTGCTCGGCTGGTTTGTGAACTGCAGTCTCCATCCACGGAGATATTTGTGCACATCGATGCCCATGCGGACATCGATCCGTTCCGACGAGCGGTCGGTTCCCGTGCACATTTCATGACGAATCGGATTCCTATTCACTGGGGCGACTATTCGTTGGTCAGGGCGGCCCTTGTGCTCATGGATGAGGCGTTGGTGTCGCCGCGCCGCCATGATTACCTGGTGTTGATCAGCGGGACGGATTATCCGCTCCGCTCAGTGGCCGAGATCGAGGATTTCTTTCGTGAGAACAGCGGCATTGAATTCATCGATTCGGTAGCGATGCCGTCCGAGGCTGCCGCGAAGCCGCTAGCGCGCCTGACACACTACAAAGGCCGTCCCGGACCGGTTGGCTGGTGGGTCGGCAAGGGCCGCAGGTTGCTCGGGGGGCTCGGCCTGGTGCCGATGGCGCGCGATTACAAGAAGTGGTTCGGCGAACTCGTCCCTCACGCCGGTAACCAGTGGTGGGCGCTGACGCGCGGCGCGTGCGCCTACATCCAGAAGTTCGCTGCGGATCATCCGCAGTTCATGAAGTTCTATGAGAACACCCATGTGCCGGATGAGATGGTGTTTCAGACCATCCTCGCGAACTCGCCGTTTCGTTCGAATATGCGGCGCAGCATCACCTATTCGGACTGGAGCGGGGGCGGAGCAAATCCGTCGGAGATCGGCGAGCGTCACATCGCGATGTTCCGTGCCAATCCGCGCATGAAGATCGATGGCATCTACGGCTCCGGCGAACTGTTGTTTTGTCGCAAGGTCACCGACGCCGCCGTCTCCGATCAACTTGCAGTCATGATCCGGCAACGCAACGCGCGTATGTGACACGTTCCCGTCGCATTGCTTGCATTTGATGGTCGGGAAACCCTCGTGCGGCCATGATTTGCCGGAAGCTGATCATGGCGCGTGCGGCGTCCTTGGCTACAATTTGGTCGCATTTCGGAGCTGGTTGAGAGCTGATATGTGAATCGTACCGAAATCGCGAAGAGCCCGGCGTGCCTCTTGCACGTGCAGGGCTGGTAGCTTGCCAGTGGTTTCCTCGACGGATTGGCGATGGACGGGTGACGCGGCCCGCGCCGGGCGCATCTTCGACTGATCTTCTGTGCGGGACCATCTGATGCAAATTGGGTTGCATGAACGTCAGAGACTGCCTGGAGGACAACAGGCTGTGCGTGAGCTGGTCTTCGCACGGTTCCATACATTCACTGTTTCCGACGCTTATCGCGTCGGAAACATCACGGGCTGGGAAGAATACTTCAAATGATAGGCATGGAGCCTGGCAACCGTACACACGCCGTTCGCGCGATCCGGGGCGTGTTCTGGTCGAGCGTCAATTCGGTCATACCCTCGCTCGCCGGCTTTCTCGTTTTCCTGGTGACGTCGCGCTATCTCGGTCCCGCCGAGTTTGGCGTGGTCGCCCTTGCCGGAAGTCTGGTTGCGTTACTCGCGGTGTTGTTGCCGTCCGGTTTTGCCGAGGCGATCGTTCAGAGGTCGTCCGTGGACGAAATTCATCTCGACTCGACGTTCTGGGCGGCGTCGATCTGCGCGCTCGTCGCGTACGCCGTGCTTGTGATCTGCAGTGGACCGTTCAGTCGAATGCTCGGCTCGGAATGGGTAGCCGTACTGCTGCCCGTCGCCGGGCTCAGATTGTTCGCGGATGCCGCCGGTATCGTTCCGCAGGCCATCATTACGCGAAGAATGTCCTTTGAATTGATTGCCGGTCGGACATTGCTCGCCACGGTGGTGTCGGCAGCGCTGACCGTACTCCTTCTCGTGGCCGGCTACGGTGTTTGGGCGCTCCTCATCGCGCAACTGTCCTCATCCGTCACCGCGACGGTGGCCGCGATGTGGGGCGCAGGGTGGCGGCCGAAATTCCGAATCAGCTTGGATGCGCTCAAATCGCTCGCGCATTACGGCGCATTTTCGTCGGGAACTCGCG
The DNA here is from genome assembly GCF_029910015.1 of Bradyrhizobium sp. ISRA436. NCBI lineage: Bacteria > Pseudomonadati > Pseudomonadota > Alphaproteobacteria > Hyphomicrobiales > Nitrobacteraceae > Bradyrhizobium > Bradyrhizobium sp. ISRA436. Next base: position 4,869,475 of record NZ_CP094519.1, on the reverse strand, counting down.
CGATGCAGGCGCTGACGACGCAGGCGGATCCGGCGATCGTCGGACTCTATCTGGGGCCGCATCAAGCGGGCATCTACGCGTTTTCCCGGAACCTGTTCCAGATGATCCTTAACGTCCTCGCGACGCCGATCGGCGCAGTGGCTCATCCGATGTTCTCGTCGATCCAGGAAAACGTCGATCGGGTCAGGAAGGGGTTCCTGCTTGCGACATTTCTGTCTTCGGCGTTGTCGTTTCCGGTCTTCATCGGGTTTGCCATGGTGGCGGATCTCGCGGTGCCCGTCGTATTCGGATCGCGCTGGGTCGATACGGTCGATCCGATCCGGCTGTATTGCGGTCTGGGCTTGATGGCCTGCATAGGTGTGATTCAGGGCAGCCTCATCAACAGCCGCGGGCACGCGCATTGGTGGTTTTATTACCAGCTTGCCGCCGGAATCGTCACGCTGGGCATCCTGGTGCTGATGTCGAGGTTCGGCGTGACCACGCCGCTGGCTGCCGTCCTGATCGCGACCATCGCCCGATGGCCGTTTGCCGTGATCAAGACCTCGCGGCTCCTGTCGGAGCCGGTGTCGGAGTATCTACGGGTCTTCGTCGGTCCGGCCGGCTCCAGCGCGATCATGGTCGCGGTCATTGCCGCCACACGACATGTTCTTCCAGAGCTTCCGCCAGTCGTTGCGCTGACTATCAGCATTGCTGTTGGAGCGGTGTCATATCTTGCGACGATGCTGGTGATCGCCAGGGATCAGACCATGGATGTCGCGAGGCTGCTCGCTGGATCGATCGGGTCGAAGTCGCAGCGGCATCAAGGAGTGGCGTCTACGCCTGGTTGAACATGTCGGTTGCGCTACCTGACTCAATGACCGTAATGTTGGCCGACGTTCACTGCGTCAGATGTCATCGGTTCTCGAACCTGATCAAGGCCCGAGCAAATAGAATGCACGAAGTTGCACTAACGTTGGTCCTGTGCTCTCGAAATGGAATGAGGACCGTCGGAAAATGTCTGGATCATATCCGGTCGATGGACGGCGCTGATGCTATCGAGGTTGTGCTCGTCGACAATGGTTCGACGGATGGCACCTTCGCGGCCATGCAGGAGTTCTGCACGGCTAACCCAACTCTGTGGCGCGCCATCCTGGAGACCAAGCCGGGCAATTCGGCCGGTCGAAATACCGGAGTTGCGGCGTCTTCCGGCGAAGTCATCCTCTTCATCGACGATGATTGCTACCCTGATCGCGGTTTTGCATCGGCCTGGAGAACGGTATTCGCGCAAGATCCCGGATTGGGCTTTGGTTCGGGAAGAATCCTGCCGTATGACGCACAGCAGTCGCCGCTTGGCTGCAACACCAGCACCACAACACAGATTCTATCCTCGTCCACCTTTGTTCAGCGAGGATTCGTCCAGGGGTCCAACATGGCATTCAGGCGTCAGTGTTTGACCGATGCCGGCATGTTCGACAGCCGCTTTGGGGCCGGCACGCCGTTTGCCGGCGAGGAATGGGAAGTTGCCGTCAGAGCGTCATATGCCGGCTGGACGGGCGGGTATTTCCCGGAGCCAAGCGTGGCCCACGATCACGGCCGCTTTGACGACGAGGCGTTCGTTCGCGGGCACTATTACGACATCGGCGCCGGCGCGGTGTACGCCAAGCACCTTTTGACGGCGCATGCGCCTGCGACCGTCGTGGAGATCGCGCGGGACATCCGCAGACAGATCAGGAAGCGCGCCGCCGTGGGGCCGCTATTCGGAGGGGCCGTGCAATATTACTCGACCATGCTGCGTCAGGCGCGATCATGAAACTCTACTTCTATCGGAGCACCGCACCGAACTTCGGCGACGATCTGAACAATGTGCTCATGCCGAAGGTCTTCCCGGGCTTCTTTGATGAAGACGATCTGACCCTGTTCCTCGCGATTGGGTCGGTCCTGTTCGACCATCATCCGCAGCAGGCCATGAAAGTGGTGTTTGGGTCGGGATTCGGGCAGTACACCGCGGCACCTCGGCTCGACGAGCGATGGAAGGTCTATTGCGTGCGTGGGCCGTTGACGGCGCAAGCGCTTGGACTCGACGAGCGGCTGGTCGCGGCCGATGCTGCTGTGCTGGTCAATCGTCACTTGAGGAAAGAGGTCCCGAAGCGCTTCAAGGTCAGCTACATCCCGCATTGGCAGAGCCTGTTGAACGGCAACTGGCCCAGGGCCTGTGAATTGGCGGACGTCGAACTGATCGATCCGCGTTGGCCGGTCGATCGGGTTCTCGAGATGATCCAGGCCTCGAGCACGGTCATTACCGAGGCGATGCACGGCGCCATCGTGGCGGATGCGCTACGGGTGCCCTGGGTGCCGGTGCTTCCGTTCCACCGATCGCATCGATTCAAATGGTCGGATTGGGCGGGCGCCCTCAGGATCGATCTCAGACCCTACCCGACCTTTCCTGCGACGTTGCACGACCTCTGGGTTTCCAAGACGGGCAGGGATGGCAACTGGATGTCCAGCAAGAACCGGCTGATTCAACTGGCCGTCGGAGCAGCCAACGACACGCTGCCCTATGCCGCCGCGCGCGGATTGCGGCGGCTGAGCGAGATGGAGCCGGTGCTCAGTTCCGATATCGCGCTCGCGAGGGCTGTCTCGAAGCTTGAGGAAGCCGCGGATCAGATTCGGCGCGATTTTCATCGTTGAGCGAGAGGCGCGCGCGTCTTCGTCTCGACAAGCTTCAGAACTGGATGACCTTGACGCCGGCGATATGCATTCTGGCGGGAAAAGCGCTGGGATCGCTCGGCTCGCCCGCCGGACCGCCGATGGCAACGTCCATCAGCATGTACCAGGGCCCTGCGCCGACCAGGTTCGGCATGGCGCAATAGGGCTTGTCGTTTAGGTAGTAGACGATCTGTTGCTTCCCGATCAGGCAGCCGAAGCGGTTGAACCGGGAGAACAGGTTGGCGCCTTCTTCGACCAGGCCGAGCGGCATCGCCGTGCCGCGGGCGTCGGGTCCTTTCTCGCCCTTCCAGTGAATGCTGGAGAAGATGACGTCTTCCCGATACTGCGGCGATGCGGTGATGTAGGCCTCGAGGACATCGATTTCCGGCGGCCAGCCGGGGGCGACAGGCAGCAACCACAGCCCCGGCCAGCTGCCTGCGACCTTCATCAGTCTGACATTGAACTCGACGTAACTGTTGAGGGTGATGCGGTTGAACAGGGTCCGCGATGTCACCATGGCGGCGGAAAACCGGAACGGCGTTTCTTTCCGCCAGCCCGGCGCCAGTTTGCCGCGCTGCCCATCCGATAGCCCCTCTTGGTGATACTCGGCCTGGATGAAGCGGCAGCCCGTTGCCGGGTCTATTCCCCACACCGTCGTTTCCGGATTGAGCGCCGGGTCGGCATAGTAACCCAATTCCTTGTTGCCCTCCTGGCGGCGTCCGGTGACAAGACGACTTTGCCAGCACGGCGTGCCGCTGGGCGTAAACCCGTTGTCGCTGGCGAAATCGCGATCGAGCAGACGATCCGAAAATATCACCGAGCCGTGCGAAGGCAGCGGCGGCAGCGGGACGTCGTCATTGGCATAGGAGGCCACGATCGGGGGCTGCTCGCTCCATTTCACCTCACCGGTGGTGTGCGCGTGACCGAACAGCGGATATCCGAAGTCCGATATCTGCAAGACAATTGACTTGCCTGCCGCAAGCGGCCGCACAAGGCGGATCTTCACCAGTTTGACCTGGTCGCCGGGCTGAAAGATCAGGAAGCCGCGAGCCGTGACGAAGTCGGCGCCGGCGGTCGCCGCGCCGGGCAGCACGCCGACCGTTCCGTTTCCATTGAGCGTCTCGTATTCCAGCACGATCGTGCACGCGGTCGGCGCGTTGAGCTTGACGGGCACTTCCGCCCAGAGCTCGGTGGATCGCACCGTCGTATCCACCACGGTGATGGTGGCGTCGCCGAATGACAATGCTCCGTTCGCCGCCGCCTGTGCGTCGAAGACCGCGAGCGGGCCGACGGTCGTCAACACAAGTCCGACCGAGCCCTTGAGCAGCGTTCTTCGCGTCGCATGCCTCATCTCCGCGTCACCGGCTCCTTGTCTCCCAAAGGCGACGCCCGGACGAGAAGCCGAAGGACACGACGGACTGTACGGCCAGCGCGGCCAGACCCAGCGGGACGGCCAGCGCAAGCGCCCCAAATCTCCGTTTGGCGATCGCGTATTGGCCTGCCGTGTGCAGCTCGGTTCGCAGCGTACGAAGCCCTTGCCAGTCGCGCCGGCGCCAGGTCGAGCTGAGCCAGCGCAGGATGAAGGTCGCTCGGGTATCGGGCCGCAGGATGTACTTGGCGTAAAAGCTGCCGCGGCCGCGATCATACGAATTGAGCAGCGCCGGCACGTCGGCGTCGACGCGGCCATGATCGTGCCGCACGGTCGGGCGGGGGTCGTAACAGGCGTCGAATCCCGCCCACAGCACTGCGGTCACCGCATCAATGTCCTCGCAGGGAAAGCGCGTGCCAGCGCCAAAGTCGGGGTCTATGCCGCCGATCGCCAGCAGGGCCTCGCGCCGAAACGCGAGATTTGCGCCCTGTAGCGTGCCGGCTCTGACAAAGGTCCGTTTCGGATAGACGCGCGGTGCCTCGCTTTCCTCGATCGTGATCCTGGCGTGGTTCGGGTTGTAGAGAAGGATGCGGCCTCCGATCACGCCTGCGCCGGGATGATCGGCAAACGCCGCGAGGATCGCATCGACATAGTCGGGCGAAGGATAGCAGTCGTCGTCAGTGAAGGCGACGATCCTGCCGCGGGCATTTTCCCAGCCGAGATTACGGGCAGCGCCGAGACCGATCCGCTCGCAGCGGATGTATCTTGAAGCCGGGTCGTTGACGAAAGCGCGCTGAAGCACGGCCGTTGTATCGTCGGTCGAGGCGTTGTCGACCCAGATCACCTCGTAAGCGTGATCGGTACGCAACGCCCGCATCGCGCCCAGCGTCCCCGACAGGCGGCTCGCACGATTGCGCGTGCAGATGACGATCGATACGTCGATCTCTCTGGTTGGATCAGAATCACGATCAGGTCCTGCGCGCGTCGCCAGGCGGGGAGGGGGAGCGCGATTTTGTCGGGAGCGTCGTCTACAGGCCGGCATGGGTATCGTACCATCCGGGCAACGAGCCGCGTTGACCCGTGCAGAGCTTGTAGACCGCCTTGAACGGCAACGCTAAAATGGGAAATTTGGCCAACAGGGAGTCGTCGCCAAAGTACCGATAGTCTCGGAATATCGATCGGTAGAGGCGTACGATGCCGTCAAAGTCCAGCCATTGACTCCCGAGATCTTCGCCGAACGGACCGGACGCGCCGCTCTCGAAAACATGTGCGACCTTCGAGCCGTCAAGCGCCTTGGTGTCGACCCGTGATCCCGGAATTCGCTGCTGCTGCACCGCCTTGAACTTCCGGTAGCCAAGATCGCGCAAGAGGCCGAGCTGGGCCTCGACCTCATCAAAGTCGATCTTGTCGGATTCGACCGAAATGTATTGCGGGCGGTTGGGCTGCTGCTTCAACCCTTCCAACACCAGCTGATCGGCTCCCTCGACGTCGATTTTGAGGAAATAGGGCACGCCGCAGGAGCGGTAGACGTCGACAACGTCGATGCGCGGCAACACGATGCATTCGCTCTTGTGGCCCAATTTCTTGGTGCGCTCGGCCCTGTCCTTGTTGATGGTGGAGAGGACGGAGTCCGAATTCTTGTAGAATGTGATGGTGGGTCCATCGGACTCCGGTGCGATTGCGCCCTCGATGATCCGCAACTGCCCGGTCGCGACTTCGTTGCGAAATCGCGTCCGGCAGTGTTGCACGAGCTCCGGGTTGGCCTCAATCCCAAGAACCTTGAAGCCTTTCTTGAGATAAAAGGCCGCATCCTCGCCCTTGTGCAGGCCAACGTCGTAGATCAAGTCTGCAATCATTGCGAAGCTCCCACCGGTTACCCTATCGAGCCTTCCAAATGGTCGTGCAAATGATCGTGCCGGTCATAGCCTGGTCTGCGCGAATGTTCCTCGTCTCGTGAGCCCCGGCCGGTTGGGCCGCCCGTCAGGCGGCGGCCCTGGTATTGCTGCGGATCTGGCGTTCGATCCATTCATAGGTCTTCTCGAGACCGGAGCGGAGTGTCGCGGACGGCTTCCAACCGAGCTTCTGGCCAATCAGGCGGTTGTCCGAGTTGCGGCCGCGCACGCCGAGCGGACCCGGAATGTGTTTCTTGATCACCTTCTTGCCGGCGATGTCGGATACGAGATCGACGAGCTGGTTGATTGTGACCATCTCCTCCGACCCGACATTGACCGGACCTTCGAAGTCCGACCGGGTCAGGCGAATGGTGCCTTCCAGGCACTCATCGATATAGAGGAATGAGCGTGTCTGCGTGCCGTCGCCCCAAATCTCGACCTCGCCATGATTGGAAGCCTGGGCCACCTTGCGGCACACCGCGGCGGGCGCCTTCTCCTTGCCACCTTCCCAGGTGCCCTCGGGCCCGAAGATGTTGTGATAGCGCGCGACGCGGTTCCGCATTCCGTAGTTGCGGTTGTAGGCGAGATATAATCTCTCCGAAAACAGCTTTTCCCAGCCGTATTCGCTGTCGGGCGCCGCCGGATAGGCCGAATCTTCCGCGCAGTTCGGATTGTCCGGGTCCTTCTGGTTATGCTCCGGATACATGCAGGCCGACGACGAATAGAACATGCCGCGCACATTGCGCTTCTGGCAGGCATCAAGCATGTTGAGGTTGATGGTCGCCGAATTATGCATCACGTCGGCATCATGTTCGCCGGTGAAGATGTAGCCGGCGCCGCCCATGTCGGCGGCGAGCTGATACACCTCGTCGAACTTGCGGTCGGTGATCTGCCTGCAGAAATTCTGGTCGCGAAGATCGCCAACCACGAAATCATCGGCTTCGGTCTCCGCGAATGGCGGAAATTTCAGGTCGACACCACGCACCCAGAAGCCCTCGCGCTTAAGCCGCTTGACCAGGTGCCCGCCAATGAAGCCACCCGCGCCGCAGACCAGTGCGGTGGACATGCTCTTTGTCGCCATTAGATTTTCCTTTCCGCAGTTTTCGAACCGATTGCATAGTCAAATACTGTCTCAAATCGGTCGGTCACCGATTTGATGTCGTAGTTTTCGAGCGCAAATGACCTCGCTTTGGCGGCTGCATTTGTTCTCAAGGCTTCGTCGTCGAGAAGCCGCAGCGCAGCCTTGAGGAAGGCCGCCTGATCGACGGGATCAACGACTAATCCGGCGCCATTGCGGCGAACCAGATCAGAAGCGAGATTTTCCTTCGGCGCTGCAAGCAGCACAGGACGCCCGGCGCAGAAATAGGATTGCACCTTTGAAGGTACCGAGAATATTCCCGCCTCCGGTTCGATCGTCGCAACGGCGACATCGGAGGTAGCGAGCACCATCGGGAGATCCGCGAAGGGCTGCAGCGGCAGCAGGATGAGATTGTCCAGCCCGAGCTCGGCCTTGGCCTGCTCGAGATGCGTGACGCCAACGCCCTGGCTGACGGTCACCACATTGGCACGTCCTTTCACCATCTTGGCGAGCTGCACCAACAGGTCGGGATTGTGCTTCAGCCCGAGCGTGCCCGAATAGAGAAAGTTGAACGAGTTGTGCAGCCGGTGACGGCGAGCCCACGCGTTGTCCTTGGGGCGAGGAACAATATCATTCAGCGCACCCCAGTTCTCGATCACAAAAACGTTGTCTTCAGTGCCGGTCCACTTGCTCGCGAGCGGCGAGAAGGCGTTCGTGATGACGACGACCGCATCGGAGCTCTGAAACTGACGCCGCTCGAGAAACCGATAGTAGGCCCCGACCATAGCGCCGGGCGGCCCCAGCTTCTTGCGTAATAGCTGCGACACCGCAACGCTGTAGAAGTCCTGAACCCAGAATACGAACTTGGTGCCGGTCTGCTTGCATGCGTTGACGATGGCCGATTGGGCTTCCGTTGGTGTATTGCCGGAGATCACGATGTCCGGCTTGTCCGAATGCACCAATTTCGCAACTGCCTTGCCGTAGGCGACGTCGTCAAATCGGCGGCGCACGAAGGACGACTTGTCGTAGGGACGCGACAGCTTGACACCGGTAAAGGAGAGGTGAGCGGGATCGGCGGACGATCTCTCTAGTTTGCCCTTTGGGCCGAGATCGCCGTGGAAGTAGGCGTGGCTGACTTCATGTCCCCGGACCGCCAATTCGCGGCTGAGATCGACCTGGAACGGGTGTCCTGCGTAGTCGTGCACGAAGATCTTCACAACCGCACCGCCAATCCCGCGACCGGCGCGCGACCGTCGCGAAAATTCTCCCGAGAGATCGTTCGAGGTCCATCAGTGGGTCGGAGCTGTCTGTCGTCGGTTTGCATTATCCTCAACTTCGAACCTTGTTGAACACAGCGCAACTTGGCGTGCGCGTGATGTTGCGGAGGCACTCTGCTCGAATATTGGACAACAGCGGAGTGAGGCATGATCGCGGCTTCTATTCGACGAGTAAGAAATTCTTGTGTCGATGAGAATTCAAAATCGGTGCCAAGTGGCCGCGGCGGCGAACGACCACCACATGACGTGCTCAAAAGTCGTCGAGGCATGCGTCATTGCCTCAAAGCGGCCACATAAGGAGTGCCTACGCGACGGTGCCTTGATCCCGCGCTCGCGCCTGCACATTGTTCTTGCTCTCATCGCACGGCGGGACAGAGGATGACGCGTGCAGTGTGCCCTTCGAGCAGATCGATCCTTTGGGGGTCCCATGTCATCTAGGTTCGTTGTTGTCGCCATGGCCGGATGGCTTGCGGGCTGCTCTGCGGCTATTGCTGATCCGATGACGCTTGATTTTTCCTGGGGCGGGGCCAAAGGTTGCGTCACGCTTTTCCCGAATCCGGAATTTCATCTCCATAATGTTCCCGCAGGCGCCAAGAGCCTGTCGTTGACCCTGACCCAAGGTGTCAGGGAGATGGGTGGAGAGGAACTGCCGATTCCAGCGAACGGCATCCTGCCGTCTGGAACCTTCCGAACTTTCGGTCCGTGCAGCCCGGGTGTGTACCAATGGACGGCGCAGGCTAAATCGGCGACCGGAGAGGTTTTGTCCGAGGCGCGCAAGGCGCGTTACTATCCCTCCGATGAGCTAGCGGAACACAAGCCTTGAGCGGGATCCAGCGTTCCGTGATGATGGCATGACATCGCTTGGATTGGCAGGAACCGCTCGGGAGCCTGCCGCCGGTTATTTCTCTCATATGCTGAATCGACGGAACTCTCAGCGATTGCGCGGCCGCATCGCCGTCGCTTGATGGAACTCGACGGTTGCAGCTGCCGCAACTGCAGGCATGAATCTAGGGTTCAGACTCAATTGATCCAATAGGCGACGATGGCGGCGAGGTGCACGGCAGCCAAGAAGTTTCTGGCAAGTTTGTCGTAGCGAGTTGCGACACGCCTGAAGTCCTTGAGGCGGCAGAAACAGCGCTCGATGACGTTGCGTCCCTTATAGGCGCGTTTGTTGAAGCTGTGGAGGATGACCCTGTTGGATTTGTTTGGAATGACGGGCTTGGCACCACGATCGACGATTTCGGCGCGAAAGCCGTCGCCGTCGTATCCTTTGTCGCCGATGAGGGCAGACATGGGTGGCGCGAGTTCCAAAAGGGCCGGCGCGGCGGCAATATCTGCGTCCTGGCCTGGAGTGAGATGAAATGCGCAAGGTCTGCAATCAGGGTCGCTCAGCGCGTGGATTTTCGTGGTCCGCCCGCCGCGCGAGGAGCCGATCGCCTGTTCATGCTCCCCCCTTTTCCGCCGCTCGCCGAGCGATGCGCTTTGATCGAGGTGGAATCGATGGACAAAGTCACGCCATCCTTTCCGCAGCGGGCGAGCGCTTCAAAGATCGCCTGCCAATGTCCGCGCTTGGCCCAGCGATTAAAGCGATTGTAGATCGTCGTGTAAGGACCATAGTCGGGCGGACAATCGCGCCAGCGTGCGCCGCACTGAAGCATGTGAATGATACCGCTGATAATGCGTCGATCGTCATCGCGCGCCGGGCCAGTCTGGTTCGTTGGCAGATGCGGCTTAATCTGAGCCCACTGCTTGTCGTTCAGCCAGAACAGCCCCTTGCGCACCTAACTCCCCCGTGCCGAATCAATCCAACGCGAGGGAATCAGAAATCGCTAATTAGGTACAGACCCTAATCTGCTCAACCGGAAGCATGTGTGTGCCTTGTGATGCGGCATGCCGCGTTGACTGTCGTCGCAACTGATGCAGTGGAACTTCGGCGCACGCTGAGGACATACAGAACAGCTTGCACGATCTTCGCGCCATCGATCCGCGATCATGGAACCGAAGTGCCACAATGCATGGTGGCGTGCGCTGCTTGTCACTCATCGCGAAGAAGCCGCATTTTGAATCGATAGATTGGTAATCGAATTGGAAATGTTGCTGAGCCACTTTGAAAGAAACGATTGCGCGGGGAGTGAGGCCAATCCAGTTTCGGCGTCAAATCAGACTATCGAGTTCCAGCGTGCTCCCAGTTTCCGAAGGCCAGGCCGTCACGGTGTACGTGCGCGGAGGCCTCTCCTGGTCGCCGCGCGCGCTACGCTGCCAACGAGGTGCAAGGGCGATCGCTTGTTACGTCAGCAAGGTGAGTTGTGACCACGCCGAAGAGGCCGCATGACCAGGACAGTACTGGTCACCGGCGGTGCGGGATATGTGGGCTCTCACTGCTGCAAGGCATTCGCCAGGGCCGGTTGGAATGTTGTGGCGCTCGATAACCTCTCGCGCGGTTGGCGCGACGCGGTGCGTTGGGGGCCACTGGTGGAATGCGATGTTTGCGATCCACGCGCGGTGCGGGCGGCGCTGGAGACGCATAAGCCGGATTTGGTCGCGCATTTCGCGGCGTTCGCCTATGTTGGCGAATCAGTCGAGAACCCGGCGATCTACTACGAGAACAACACTGCCGGCACGCTAGCGCTGCTGAACGGGATGCGCGCAACAGGGTTCCGCTATATTCTGTTCTCAAGTACTTGTGCCAGTTACGGCGTCCCCCAGCACGTCCCGATCGATGAAAGCCATCCGCAGGCGCCGATCAACCCCTATGGTTGGTCGAAGATGATCATCGAGCGAATGCTGGAAGATTTTGGTCAGGCTTATGGAATCGGATCGGTGTCCCTGCGCTATTTCAACGCCGCGGGCGCGGATCCCGACGGTGAAATTGGTGAGCGGCATGAGCCGGAAACTCATGTCATCCCGCTGGCGATCGAAGCCGCGCGCCGAACCGATCGGCCATTCACAATACTAGGCACGGATTTTCCGACGGCGGACGGCAGTGCCATCAGGGACTACGTCCACGTCAACGATCTGGCGCGTGCCCACGTGCTTGCAGGCGAAATGCTGCTCGAGCGGGGTGGCACTCACGTGTTCAACCTTGGCACCGGCGTCGGCACCAGCGTGCTCGAGTTGGTCGCGGCGGTGAAGCGCGTCGCCCGCAGCGAGCCGATCGTGCGCCGTGGCGCGCGCCGGGCGGGCGATCCGGCCAGGCTCGTTGCATCGTTTGCGAAGGCCGAGCGAGACCTCGGCTGGCGGCCGCAGCAATCCGATATCGACTTTATCATCGAGACTGCACTTGAGTGGCGGGACCGTCATCCGCCGGCCTGATCCAGCAACGAATGGCCATGCTCCCTTCGATCACAGACCTGCCGCTAGGCGAGGGGGTCGCGCATGTCGCGATGACGTCGCCCGCGGACATCGCAGGAACGGAATTGCGCGAGGGCATGACCGTGTTCTGGCACGAGGATCGCCCGATCGGCCACGTGCTGATGCATAAGGGGCGGCAGATCGGCTCGCGCATTGGTCACGTCGATGCCGACTTTCTCCAGGCTATCGGGGATGAACTGCAAAGGCAGGTCAAGCCGACTGTCTCGGCAAGCGTGGTGATCTGTACACGGGACCGGCCGGAAGAACTCGCCGCGTGCCTCGCATCATTGCCGCGGCAAAGCTTTCGGCCGCGTGAGATCATCGTGGTCGATAACGCGTCACGAGATCGGCGCACGCGCGATGTCGCGTCGGCCGCGGGAGTGATCTACATACGCGAAGACCGGCCCGGGCTCGATTTCGCCCGCAATACCGGCGTGCTTCGCGCGACTGGCGACATCGTGGCCTTCACCGACGACGACGTCCTGCTTCACCCACGTTGGTTGGAGCGACTGGTGGCCGCATTCGATCAGCCGCAGATCGCCGCCGTGACAGGGCTCGTCCTTCCGGCAGAACTGGCAACCGAGGCGCAACGGCACTTCGAGACCTATTGGGGATTCGGCAAGGGTTACCTGGAGCGGGACTTCGACAGCTCATGCTTCAAGTCGCATCGCCGGGATGCGTTCCCGGCGTGGGACATCGGCGCCGGGGCCAGCATGGCATTCCGCCGCGACGTGTTTGAACGGATCGGTCTGTTCGATGAACGTCTCGACGTCGGCCAGGCAGGATGCTCCGGGGATTCGGAATATTGGTACCGCTTGCTCGTAAACGGCTACACCTGCCGCTACGCGCCTTCCTCCGTGGCGTTCCATTCTCACCGACGGACGATGGAAGGGCTCGCTAGCCAAATCTACTACTACATGCGAGGCCACGTCGCGGCGCTGCTGGTCCAGTATGAGCGAACAGCTCTTCAGGAAAACCGGGTGCGCGCGTATCTGTATCTTCCGACATGGTACTCCTACCGGCTGCTCCGCAGGGCCGTCGGACGCAAGCGCGTTGACGACCGCTTTCTCAAGGAGGAGATCGCCGGCTGCATGTCGGGATTCCGCTTTTACCACAGCAAGGGGAAGCGCGAATGATGGCCGGTTCACTTACCTCGATCGTAATCCCTGCGCGCGATGCTGAGAAAACCATCGCCAGGACGCTTGAAAGCCTGTTGGGCCAGACCGATCCTGGATGGGAAGCGCTGATCGTTGACGACGGCTCGGTCGATGTAACGCCCGCAATCATTGCCGAATATGCCGCGCGGGACAGTCGCTTCGCGTTGCTGAGGTCCGACGGGCGGGGCGTATCGACCGCGCGCAATATCGGCCTGTCCCATGCAGGCGGCGAGCGGCTTCTATTCCTCGACAGCGACGACTGGATTGACGCGCAATTTCTGCTCAAAATGAACGCGGCGTTGAATGAAAATCCCTCCGCGATCGCTGCTTGCTGTGATCATTGTCGCGTGATGCCTGATGGCGACCAGACGCCTCGCTATCGCAATGCAGCGGTTGCGGCCAATCCATTCGAAGCGTTCGCGCGCAGTTGTCCCGTTGCCGTTCACGGTGTCCTTGTCAAAAGAAGCGCAGTCATGAGGGCTGGCGGTTTTGATGCCAACCTTCGAACCTGCGAGGAATGGGATCTGTGGCAGCGGATCGCGCGAACCGGCGGCAACTGGATACATGTCGATGAGTTGCTCAGTTACTATTGGTCGAGCGAGCATTCGTTGTCCAGCGACGTCCAGCAAATGCTGGCTGACGGGAATGCTGTTATTGCTCGTGGATTCTCTACTGATCGACGGGTGGAGAATGCGGCGCCGGAGCATCAGAACGGTGCGTCAGCCGCTTTCGGCAGGTCACAAGCGGCAGCGCATGCCTATTTCGCGCTTTGGTGCTGCGGCATCGACTGCGCTCGAGGGAATAGGAGCGGCCTTTCACGAGCGGTGCTTGCCGATATACCGCAATCGACAACCGCGGCCGATCAGATTGCTTATAGCTTGCTGGACTCAGTCTCAGTCGGGGCTCGTGCAACGCCGGCGAGATTGGCTGGTCGCTGGCGGGAGTTTGGCGAGCATGTGACCGAGCTGATCACTGCAATCGGGAAAGTCTGGAGTGATCCGGCAGAAGCTCGAAAGATCCAGTATCGGTTCGAGCGCATCCTGCTGGACTATGATGACCTCTCGGCGCCGCGCGAACTTGCCCTGACACTGGGTCTCCGCGTCGACCTTCAGCGGCTTCCCGCGTTTTACCCGCCCCGTCATGTCGACCGGCTCTACATCTACATGTGCGATGGACAGCAGGTCTTGGCCTTGCTCGATGTTGGATTGATCGGAGCGGTGGATTTCGAATTCTGGGTGAAGCTGATTCGCGAACACCTCGCCCATTTGCCTATGGGCAGGGGCTGGCGACTTCGACATCTGAGCCGGCCCGCCAGGCTGATAAGGCGAGTTCGGAGGCCTGCGCGGAGCGAGCCGGATAGCCACCGGCACCGGCTGCAGGTGTTGCAGGAACGCATAGCGAGCGAAGCCAAATCGCGCTCTGTGCCCAGCGCGCTGGTACCGGGCATGGGCAGCAGTGAGAGCCATGCTGTCGAAGGAGGTCCATGCGACATTGGACGTGAGGTGTTCTGGGAGAGGTTCTTTCAAAGAGAGGATCCATGGAACTACGGCTCGCCCTACGAGCAGGAGAAGTACCGTCGGCAACTGGAGTTATTGCCGCCTGAGCCACCGCAACGTGCGTTCGAGCTGGCTTGCGCGGAAGGGCATTTCAGCCGGCAGCTGGCGCCGAAGGTCGGGCACCTCCTGGCATCCGATATTTCATCGACCGCGCTCGCTCGGGCTCGCTTGCGATGTGACGGAATCTGCAACGTGGATTTCGCCAAGCTTGATCTATCGGCCGACCGTCTCCCCGATGCGATGGATCTCATCTGTTGCTCCGAGGCGCTTTATTACCTGGATGACGAAGCGGAACTGGCGCGCGTTGCGCAGAGGATCGCGCGAGCCTTGCGTCCCGGCGGGCATCTCATCACTGCGCACAGTTACGTCCTGAAGGACGATACGTCTCGCACCGGATTCGATTGGGAAAATCCGTACGGAGCTGAGACGATTGCGCGGGTGATGGGAAAGTTGCCCGAGCTCGCGCTTGAGGCATCGATACAGACCGAGCTCTATCGCGTCGATCGCTACCGGCGCCTTGCGCCTGACGAGGTTGCGCCCGAGCCGCAGGTGACGGTTGCGCAAATTGATGCGCCTATCGAAAGGGAGGTCGCGCGATTTGTCGTGCGGAATGGCGCCATCAGGCGGCGATCGGAAGTCCTGCAATCGGAAAGACGCTCGCTCGTTCCGGTCCTGATGTACCATCGAGTCGCAACCGATGGGCCGGAGCAGCTTGCGCGCTATCGTGTCGATCCGGATGCCTTTGCCGCGCAGATGTTGTGGTTACGGAGAAATGGCTACCACACAATCAACTCGGAGCAGCTGGCATGGTTTGTGGCCAACAACCACCCGTTTGAAGGCAGGCCGCTGCTGATCACCTTCGACGACGGATATCAGGATTTTGCCGAACAGGCGTGGCCCATACTGAAAGCCAATGACCTCTCCGCGGAAGTGTTCATTGTCACTGATCTGGTCGGCGCGCGAGCCGAGTGGGACGCACCGTTCGGAACGCCGGCGCCGCTGATGGATGCCGGCAGGATCATTGCGCTTGCCGGCGAAGGCGCGATGTTTGGCAGTCACCTCGCGCGCCATCCTCGCAGCGACAGGCTTTCAAGCTCGGAACTTGCCGAAGAATTACTGCGGTCACGAATCCAGCTCGAGACCTGGCTGGAGCGCCCGACGACGTCGCTTGCGGCTCCTTTTGGATGCACCGACCAGCGGCTCAGAATTCTCGCGGCGGAGTGCGGCTATAAGGCCATATTCAACACGGTCGACCGGGCCGCCAGGCTGCAGGATAACTTGCTCGACCTTCCGCGCATCGAGGTGAGGGGCGACCAAAATCTGGAGGCATTTGTGCACTGCTTGGAGCGGTATCAATGAGTACAGGTACGTGTCTGGTCAGTGTCGTCATTCCAGCGTTCAACGCCGAGGCGACGATCGACGAGACGCTTCGCAGCGTCCGGTCGCAGTCGCATGAGCGGCTCGAGATCATCGTGGTGGACGATGGATCCACAGACGACACGCTCGCGGTCGCGGAGCGGCATGCGGACCGCGATCCGCGTATCACGATCCTCAGGCAGGCTAACGCCGGTGTGGCGGCCGCTCGTAATGCCGGGTGGCAGGCCGCGCGTGCGGAATTCATCGCGTTCATCGACGCCGATGATCTGTGGGCGCCGGGCAAGATCGAGCGGCAGCTCCAGGCCATGATTGACGGGGGAGAGAAAACGGGCCTCGTCTACAGCTGGTACGCCTGGATCGACGCGAAGAGCCGCGTGAGCGTGAAATCCGATCCCGTGTTTCATGCCGGCGACGTGCTGGACTATCTGTTCGAGGGCAATTTCATCGGCAACGGAAGTGCGGCGATGGTCCGCAGAGAGGCCTTGATCGCGGCGCGCGGATTCGAGAGCGGCCTGCGGGCATCGGGCGCTCAGGGTTGCGAAGATCTGCTGTTTTATTGCCGCGTCGCGGAAAGCTATCACTTCGCGGTGGTTCCCGAATATGAGATCGGCTACCGCTATCTGCCGAATAACATGTCCAGTGACATGACGCGGATGTTCCGCTCCTGGATGCTGGTTGCCGATGAGATGGCGGCTCGACATCCCGATCGCATTGCCTTGCTGGATCGCGGAATCAGCAATTACGCCCGGTGGCTGCTTCGAAGAGCGTTGACTGGTGGTCGTGTGGGTTACTTTGCACCGGTCTTCATGCTGCTGTTCGGGCGAAATCCCGCGCTGGCGGTCAAGGTCGCTGTGCTTGACCTGCCGCGGGACATCGTCTCCGCGGTGTGGTGGACGGTCCGCAGCCTGCGGCACAGAAAGCTCCGACGGCCATCGCCGTCGTTCCTGATCGGTGATCCCAGTCAATCCCGATGGCAGAAAACACAGACGATATGAAGAGGCAGAGAGCCGCGCGGCGCGCGGCATTGGCCGAACTGTGGCGGCTCCTCAAGGTGGCACCGTTGCCGCGTTGGGCGACGCCGCTGCTGATCGTCCTTGGCGTGGCGTCATCGCTGGCCGAGACGGTCGGGATCACGCTGGTGCTGCTCTTCTTCTATCTTGCGATGGGGCAGGTGGAACTCGCGACGTCGACGAGCGGCATTCTGGGCGAAGCGCTCCGGCATGCGACCAGCTGGTTTCACAGCTCGACTGAGACCGCTCTGGTGGTGCTTCTTCTCATCATTGTGCGCGGCGCGCTGGCCTTCGCCAATACGCTGATCAGCGCCCATGTCGGCGAGCAGATCAATGAAGTCGCGCGCAACCGCGTCCATCTGCAATATCTGTCGACCTCATATTCGTTCTTTCAGCGCCATGACGAAGCCTACCTGATGGAGGTTCTTGGGACCGAGACATGGTTGATCTCCGGAGCCTACAGCAACCTGACCCGCATCATCGTCAGCTCCTGCTCGATCGTTCTCTTCCTGTCGTTTCTTCTTGCGCTTTCGGTGAAGATTACGGTGATGGCAATCGCGGCATCGATGGCCGTATCCGCCGGGATGCGTCACCTTTCCAGGCCGATGCAGGAACTCGGCAGCGGAGTGAAGCTGGTTCACCAGAGACTGGGAGAGCACATGCTGATGACCCTTCAGGGCATGCGGACGATCCGTGCGTATGGCCAGGAGAAGGTGCACCAGGAGCGTTTCGAGGGTGCGTCGGCGGAGGCGCGCCGGGTCGCGCTGGGACTCGCGCGCCTGTCCGCGCTGGTGTCTCCGCTTACGGAAGTGGGATACCTTGTGGTGCTCTGCCTCGTCATCGCGTCCGCCAATATGTGGGGAATCGGGTTTGCGACCAGTCTTACAGCGGTTGCCTTGCTCTATCGGTTGCAGCCGCATATGCGCGAGCTGGAGACCAGCCTGCTGTACATGGCGCAGATCGAACCGCAGCTGCGCTCCATCCGCCTGATGCTGGCGAAGGACGACAAGGAATATCCGAAGCCCGGACACCTTGCGATCGACAGGCTGGGCGACAGGATCTCGTTTCGCAACGTCACCTTCCGCTACGATGCAGGATCCGATCCGGCGCTTCGCGACGTCTCCTTTGACATTCCGGCAGGCAAGATCACCGCGCTCGTTGGTGCGAGCGGGGCGGGCAAGACCACGATCGTGAACCTTCTGCTCGGTCTTTATTCGGCGACCGAGGGATGCATCCTTGTCGATGGTCGCCCCATTGAGGATCTCCGCCGACCGGAATGGCTTGGCCTGCTCGCGATTGCCGGCCAGGACGTCGACCTCGTCGAAGGCACGGTGATCGACAATGTGCGCATGTCCAAGAACGACGCGTCGGAGGCGGAGATTTTGCACGCGTTGCGCGTCGCAGGTATTTCGGAAATCGTTGAGGCGTTGCCCGACAAGTACGACTCCTGGATCGGGCAGCACGGCACGCGCTTTTCGGGCGGACAACGCCAGCGCCTTGGCCTTGCCCGCGCGATCGTACGCAAGCCTGAGTTCCTGATTCTTGACGAGGCCATGAGCGCTCTCGATCGCTCGTTGGAGGACAGTGTCAAGCGCGCCATCCAGCAGCAGCTCAACGGCCGGACCTTGCTGCTCATTACCCACCGGCTGGAGTCGGTGCTCGACGCGGATCACGTGGTGTGCCTCGAGGGTGGCCGGGTCTGCGCGGAAGGGCCCCCGGCGAAGCTGCTGGCGGACTCCAGCAATCTCTTTTCTCGAAACCTTCGCTTGGGAGCCGTCCGGGCGGTGCGCTGAGCTGACCGTCGCGCGGCAGTCTAGCTAGCGGATCATGAGGTTGAAAGTTCCGCGGCCATGCGCGTTGGACACTGCGCGGTCATTTCCTCACCCTTAGCACTACGGGTTAGATCAAGGCTGAGAGCTCGGTACCGAGCGT
This sequence comes from Bradyrhizobium sp. ISRA436, assembly GCF_029910015.1. Lineage (NCBI taxonomy): Bacteria > Pseudomonadati > Pseudomonadota > Alphaproteobacteria > Hyphomicrobiales > Nitrobacteraceae > Bradyrhizobium > Bradyrhizobium sp. ISRA436. The sequence goes on along the minus strand of NZ_CP094519.1, from coordinate 4,850,791 downwards.
GGCGTGATCCGCGCGCTTGTTGAGCGCGTTGTTCCCAAAGAGGAACTTCTCGCAACTCATGCGCACGTGAGTCCGTGAATTCACGCGCATGCTTCAATTTGTTTCGAAGTTCGTAAACCCACTTGAACGCCTTCGTGATGGGTGTGAGTGCAAAGGAGCACAGTAGCCATCATGACAGTAAACTCAACCTACGCGAGTGTTATCGTCGGAAGTTCCGGATCAGACATTCTCTTCGGAGGCACTGGAAACGATCTTCTCACCGGCGGAGCCGGCAACGACATCTTCGCTATTTCGAAGGGGTATGGCTCTGACACGATCAGCGACTTTCAGGCCGGCGTCGGCGGTGATGTCCTGCGGGTTCAGAACTACGGGTTTCCGACCTTCGCAAGCTTTCTTGCCGCCGCCAGGCAGGTGGGAACCGACACGGTCGTCACCCTGTCCAGCACCGAAACCCTGACGTTGCAGAACGTCTCGCTTTCCTCGCTTGTCGCCTCCAATGTCGTGCTCGACAATCCGCTTCAGGGCAGCGCAGCGCCGAACACGGCGGCGCTCACGGTCCAGGCCGGCGGCACGCTGACCGGCAGTGCGATGAACGACTCCCTGCAGGCGCTCGGAACCGGCGTCACCCTGATCGGAGGTGCGGGCGACGACACCTACTTCATGTACGACCACAACACCAAGGTGGTCGAACAGCCCGGCCAGGGCATCGATACGATCAACGACGGGATGATCGACGGCTACAGCCTCGTCAATGCGCCCAATGTCGAGAATCTGATTTTGGGGGGCAGCTACTCATCGCCTGCGACCGGCAACGATCTCGACAACATCATCATCGGCAATGCCGGCAACAACATCATCGATGGCGGCAAGGGTAATGACGTGCTCAACGGCGGCGGCGGCATCGACACCTTTGTCATTGCTGTCGGCAACGGCAACGATGTTATCACCGATTTCAAGACCGGCGCCGGCGGCGACATCCTGCAACTCAATGGCACCGGCTTCCACACGCTGTCCGACGTCACCGCCGCGATGAGGCAGGTCGGCACCGATACCGTCCTCACGCTCAGCAGCGGCGAAACCATCAGGATGAACAATGCCAAGGTCGGGGATTTCACGGCGGCCAACATCAATATCGTCGAGCCGCGCACTGACATGGTGCAGACCTTCAACGACGATTTCAACACGCTCTCAGTGGGCCAGGACCCGCACCTGACATGGCGCACGAGCTATGCCTGGAGCGGCCCAGCGAGTTACTCGCTCTCGGGTGAGCAGGAGGTCTATGTCGACCCGGGCTTTTCGGGATTGCCGGGAAGCCAGGCGTCAGCGCCGCTCGGCCTCAACCCATTCTCGATCCAGGACGGCCATCTCGTCATCACCGCGCAGCCGCTGCCCGCGAGCGATGCGCCGTATGTCGGCAATCACCAGTTCTCGTCGGGCATGATCTCGAGCCAGAACAGCTTCGCCCAGACCTACGGCTATTTTCAAATGACGGCTACGCTGTCCGGCACGCCTGGCGCATGGCCTGCGTTCTGGATGCTGCCCACCAATCCGCACGGTCTCGCCACGGAGCTCGACGTGCTCGAAGCGCTCGGCACGCATCCCGATCAGTCGCATTGGGGTTTCCGGTCCTCGACCACACCTGCCCAGGGATATTGGGCGAATACCGCCGATCTGACCGCTGGCCAGCATACTTTCGCGGTCGAATGGACGCCGTACACCTTGACCTATTTCGTTGACGGTGCGGAGGTGGGGCAGGTGGCCACACCCTCCGACATGAACACGGCGATGTACATGATCGCCAACCTTGCCATGGGCGGGAGCTGGGCCGGCAATGCCGCCCCAGACGCGACGGCGAGCGTATCGATCGATTCCATTACCGCATATCAGCTGCCGGAATACACGCTGGCGAACTATACGTTGCTCGCCAGCGGTGCGCCGACCAACACGATCACCGGAACCGCGGGCGCGGACACCCTGACCGGCACATCGGGCAACGATTTGATCGACGGAGCGGGGAGCGCTGACACCATGAGCGGCGGCGCCGGCGACGACACCTATATCGTCTCCGACCCGAACGCCAAGGTCGTCGAAAGCTATGGTGGCGGCATTGACACGGTGAAATCATCGGTCACCTACACGCTTCCTGACTATGTCGAGAACCTGACGCTTACCGGTTCAGCTGCGATCAACGCTACCGGTAACTCGCAGTCCAACATCATCATCGGCAATGATGCCGCGAACGTCATCACCGGCGGGCTCGGCAATGACATCCTGACCGGTGGCGGCGGCGCGGATACGTTCGTCTTCAATGCCGGGGACGGTTCGGACATCATCACCGATTTCGCCCCGGGTTCGGGGGCAGGGCATGACGTCATCCAGCTCAACGGCTTTGCCTTCACCTCGTTCAGCGACATCCAGGCGGCGATGACCCAGGTCGGGAACGACGTCTATCTGGCGCTGACGAGCCAGGACACTCTTGTCTTGCGCAACACCACGATCTCGTCGTTGACCAGCGACGATTTCCAGCTTCCTGGTTCGCTCCCGGTCGGCGGCCTGATCACATCCTGGATCAACGGAAGCACCGGCAGCCATACGATCTATGGGACCTCGGCCAACGACAAGATCACCGCGTTCAACTACGATGACACGATGGTCGGATGGACCGGTGACGACACCTACGTCGTCAACAACCCGAACCAGAAGATCATCGAGAATCCCGGCGGCGGCATCGACAGTGTCGAAGCCTGGACTTCCTATACTCTGCCGGACAACGTCGAAAACCTGACCATGATGATGGGCGGGCTCACCGGCACTGGCAATCAACTGGCCAACCGTATCGTGGGCTCAAGCGGCGACGACGTCCTCAACGGCGGCGGCGGCAACGACTGGATTTTCGGAGGCGCGGGGAATGACACCTTCGTCTACACCCCGGGCAGTGGCTATGTCACGATCGCTGATTTCCATCCTCTGACCAGCACCAGTACCGAGCACGACAAGCTCTCGCTGAAAGGTTACGATGCCTCCGCCTACCTGACCAATGTCGGTGACGTCTGGACCGTCCACTATGCGAGAGGAACGGACACGCTGCACCTTGTCGGCGTCACCCAGCTGACGGCGTCGGACGTCGCATTCGTCACCGACTGGAACACGCCGATGACGATGACGGAGCTGGCGGCTCCAACCGCTTCGTTCTCAGCCGATAGCGGTGTGACCGCCTCCGGCCTTACCGCCGCAAATCACCTGACTCTGACCGGAAGTGCCCAGGCCGGCGTCACCGTCGAAGTCTTTGACCAGGCGCCCCTCGTCGGGACTGTGGTCGCCGACGCAACCGGCGCCTGGTCGTTCGCGACGACAATGCTGGCCGACGGCGGCCACGTCTTCACTGCCAAGGCCGCGGATGCCATCGGCAATCTCAGCGCTGCCTCTGTCGCGTTGAATGTGACGGTCGATACGCAGCCACCCCTGGCCCCCAATTTGGTCTCGGCCACGCTTGCCTCTGGCAGCATCACTGCCTCCGGCTCGGCGGAAGCCGGAAGCACGGTCAAATTGTATGACGGGACGGTGTTGCTGGGCACCACGGTCGCGGCATCCAACGGTACGTGGAGCGTCAGCACCGGTGCGCTCGCTGGCGGCGTGCACGAGCTCTCCGCAACCGCGACCGACGAAGTCGGCAATCAGAGCCGGTCCTCCAATGTCCTGGCGGAGGTGGTCGGTACGACGATCGAGTCGATCGGAACGACGTCATTCACCAGGGTCGGAAGCGACTATTACATGTCGATTGCAGACGCCGCGATACTGCTGAAGTATGCCGGCGCGGCGGTCACCGCGGGAGAGTTCGGCACATGGTCGCCGGTTGCCGCGGAGGCGACCGCGAGCGGCTATGACGTCGCCTGGAAGGATTCCGTGAGCGGGCAGTACGCCGTCTGGACCACCGACAGCAATGGCAACTTCGCGTCCAAGATCCTGAGCAATGTGTCGGGAACCAGTTCGTCGTTTGAATCGATCGAGCCGGTCTTCCACCAGGACCTGAATGGTGATGGCGTGATCGGTGTCCCGCCGGTCAGCTCGACGCCGATCTCAACGACGTCGATCGAAGCATCCGGTGCAACCAGTCTGGACAAGCTTGGAAACAACTACTTGCTGGACGCGATCGGCGGCAGCCAGGGACCAACATTGAAGTACGCCGGTGCCGCCGTCGTCGCCGGGCAATTCGGCACCTGGTCGCCGATTGGCGCGGAAGCGACGTCGGGCGGCTACTACGTGGCCTGGAAGGATTCCGTCAGCGGGCAGTACGCGGCCTGGAGCACCGACAGCAACGGCAACTTCGCGTCCAAGATCATCAACAACGTGTCCGGAAGCGACGCGTCACTCAAGTCAGTCGAGGCCGTCTTCCACCAGGACCTCAACGGTGACGGCGTGGTCAACACGCCATCAACGGTGCTCGACATCTCCGGAAATATCATCCTGACCTTGGGCAATATGAGCCAGCCGGCCACGATCGAGGCCGGTGCCAAGCTCGAACTGACCGGTGCGGTTTCCGGATCGATCACCTTCAATGCCGCAACCGGCACGCTGGTGCTCGATCACGCGTCACAGTTTACCGGAAAGCTGATCCATCTGAGCGGCGACGGGACCGCGTCCAATTCGAACCAGATCGACCTGAAGGACATTGCTTTCGGGGCTGGAACGTCCGCGTCCTATTCAGGAGATACAACCGGCGGCGTGCTGACCGTTGCCGATGCCCAAAACCACACGGCACACCTCTCGCTGGTCGGCGACTACACGCACTCGACGTTCAATCTTTCGAACGACGGAAGCGGCGGCACGTTGGTGATCGATCCGCCCATGGATGGATTTGATTTCGGCTCGGTTTCGACGCCGCAACAACGGACGCCGGTCCCACAAGCTCCGATAGCCGCGCGGATGGCGGGCGACAGCTTTGCCTTTGATCGCGCCGGTTCATCGGCAAGCGCGGCCGATTTCAATCTTGAACCCGTCAACCATCCAGCGATGCCGCAGCTCGACAGCCTCCGTTCAGCCTTGCCGGCGACCGACCATGTCCAGCCCCTCCACGTTGCGATATCGCCGGATGTTCATCTCGCGGAGTTTCACAACTTCATGCTTCACCAATAGAGTTCGCGAGACCCTCGACAATCGACGCCCGGACCACCGGTTGAAATTGCGGAAGGTCCGGTTGCCGACTGCGCAGATGTCGGGACGTTCTGGGAGCGGTCCTGGACACCCTGACAGTGTTGCGTGTCCCCTCCCAGAAAGGCTCAAGGTTTCTTGCAGTCGGAATAAAAGGTGCCGTTGGTCGCAATGATCCGCTCGATGCATTGCTTGGGATCGATGACTTCGCCATCGACGGTGAAATCATAGGCCTGGTTCTTCACGACCAGCGCGTAACGGCCTGGCGTCAGCTGTAGCGCGGGGTCTTCGCTGTGCAGCTCATACATTTCCGGATTGTCAGGTAGTGGTGATACGCGAAACGGGAAAGCGATGTTTCGCATCACCCAGCTGTCGCCATCCTCAGGTCGTTTGCCTGCAACCTCGGCGGAGAATTCCCGCGCGACCTTGGCGATCACACGAACTTCCGCGCGGTCGGCGATGTTGGTCGCGGCATCGCGGCGGAATACGATGAATTTGGGATGTCCGTTCGACAGCATCGTGTGGCTCGGCGTTCGCAGCGCGGCCGACACGGCGACACGGATGTCCGGAGGACGGCCAGGCAGTAGCTGCAGCTCGGTCAGGGAAGCGCGGTCGACCGCATAGACTCCGTAATCCGTCGGTCGCAACGGATTGGGCTTTGGGGGCGGGGCGGGAACTGCAGCCGTGATCGCCGCTATCGGCGCGCGCTGTTGGATGGTGGCAGCAGCCTGCTCCCGCGGGTGCGACCAGTGTTGCACCCAGAATGCTAGCCGCTCCCTTTGCTGGACGACGCCCGCGGCCCCGCCAACGATCAGCAGCACCGCAATGGTCCGCATGACGAGTGGCGAAAGTGGATGGGAGGACCTTCTACGCGCCGCCGGAGCCGGATCGATCGAGACGGCCGGTCGTCGTTGCCAAGCTGGCCGGTCGAGGTCGGCGGCAGGGAGGCCGCGCGCTGCGCCGGAACCGTCTTCGAGTCTCGGAACCTGCGGCGCTGCGAGAGCGATCTGCTGCCTGGAAAATTCCTCGACGCCGCGAATGGCTGCTTCGAGTGCCTGCTGCGTCTGCGTGATGTCCTTTTCATCCGCGGGAGTGAACTGCTCTCGCAGCTTGTAACGGGCGAGATCGTAGACCGCCTGGCGGAGGTGCTCGGGGCTATGCTCGACGGTGTCGATCATGCGGGCGATGACCAGCGCGAACTGAACCTCGTTGGAACTGTTATCCAACGGGCCATCATCGTTCGGCATCAAGTCGCGCGGACTCGCCGATTCCTGCCGGGTCGCATTCTGCATGGTTGCAGATTTAGCCAGCTTCGATCCCCGTTGCATGGGCTTTTCGCTTGAACCAAATCGCGGCATTTGGACTAGAATATGTGCCAACGATGGCGGCGCGTTGTCAGCGCGGCCTGGCTAGACGAGGGTCCCATGTTCCCCAGCTTGAAGTTCGGATGCACGACGCTCGCGCTGGTATGCCTGACGCTGAGTCTGGTTCCCAGTTCCGCATCGGCAATTACGGCCGAAGTCGCCCGAAAGTGCCATGCGCTGACCGCGGCAAAATTTCCGCCGCGTTTGCCCGGGAACCCGGCGGCGGGAAGCGCCAAAGGATCGGGGCGCGAGCAAATCGACTACTACAACAAATGCGTGGCGAATGGCGGCAAGCCGGACGACGGCGCCGCTCCCAAGTGACCGGTCAGACGTGGCCAATCAGGAAGCCGTTGCGCCCAAAGTTCGCAACCTGCATGCACTTGGCCGCAAAGCGACGTCAGGTGTATCCGTTCGGATTGGCGCTTTGCCATCGCCAGTGATCGGCACACATCGTTTCAAGTGATCGAGTTGCTTTCCAACCCAACAGCTTCGTGGCGTAGTCGGTTGCGGCGTAATAGGCGGCAAGATCGCCGGCGCGGCGCGGCTTGATGTCGTAGGGAATCGGCTTGCCGCTCGCTGCTTCGAACGCGCGGATCACCTCGATAACGCTGCTACCTGCGCCTGTGCCCAAATTGACGGCAAAGCATTTCGGACTGCTCAGCAACGCAAGTGCGGATACGTGGCCGTCGGCCAGATCCATCACATGGATATAATCCCGGATGCCGGTCCCGTCAGGCGTATCGTAATCTCCGCCCCAGACGTTAAGCCGTTCACGTCGTCCGATTGCGACCTGCGCCACGAACGGCACCAGATTGTTGGGAACGCCCTTTGGGTCCTCGCCGATCAAGCCGCTCTCATGGGCGCCGACCGGATTGAAGTAGCGCAGGATCGCCACCGCCCAGGTCGGATCGCTCGCATATTGATCGCGGAGCATGTCCTCGATCATGAGCTTGGTGCGTCCATAGGGATTGATTGCGTTGAGCGGATGGTCCTCGGTGTAGGGCAGGAATTTCGGCGTGCCGTAGACGGTCGCGGAGGAAGAGAACACGATTTTCTTCACGCCGGTTTTCTGCATGGCGCGGAGCAGCCGGTGCGAGCCGATGACGTTCTGGTCGTAATATTCGAGTGGTTGGGCCACCGAGTCCTGCACGGATTTCAGGCCGGCAAAATGCATCACCGCCGTGCACCCGTGTTGCGCGAGGACCTTCTCGATCGCGCCCTGGTCGCGGATATCGGCTTCGACCACCGTCAGCCGCTTGCCGCAGATCTGCTGGACGCGCTCCAGTGCCAAGGGGCTGCTGTTGGAGAAATTGTCCAGGACGACGACCTCTTCACCTGCCGAGAGCAGGGCAACACAAGCATGTGAGCCGATATAGCCGGCGCCTCCAGTTACCAGGATCATTCAGCGTCTCTGCGTTGTTGGATTGGATGTACAGATTGCATGTGCACTTGTAGCAGGTCGGTGTCAGATAGCCGTCGTCATCACAAAGGAAAGTTCTTTCTAAAGGTGTAACCAGAGGTAGAGGCCGGACATCCCTTTCGGCGCAGAGGATACAACGGCAATGAGAGGGGTGGAATGGGAAAGCAGCAGCTGCGCTGTCTTGCTCGCCTGAAAGGAGTGGAGCGGGAAGCGAACACCATAGACCAATCGCAAGAGACAGAAATATGACGTGCAAAATGTGGAGCGATGGTCCTTGTTCGGCCAACTTTCACATGGATGAAGTTGTCGTCGTCTTTTGCAGCAAGCTCGGATGCCTCAATCAGCAGAACACGGGTTGCTGCCGGGGGGCACCATTCTTGCTGAGCCATGGCGAGATCTTGTCAGGAGGTGAGGCATATCGATGGACCGACGAATTATCCCCCTGATCATGTGCGGTGGCGCGGGCACGCGCCTGTGGCCAGCCTCACGCGAGGTGCATCCGAAGCAGTTCCTGTCGCTGTTCGGGGCGCGCTCGACCTTCCAGGAGACGCTGCTGCGGGTCGCGGACCCGACCCTGTTCGAGCGGCCGATCGTGATCACCAACGAGGCCTATCGCTTCATGGTGCTGGAGCAGCTCGCCGAGATCGGCCGCGAGGCCGACGTGCTGCTCGAGCCGATGCGGCGCGATTCCGGCCCGGCGATCGCCGCCGGTGCGGCGTTTGCGCAAACCCGTGACAGTGATGCGGTCGTGCTGGCGCTCGCCGCCGATCATCTGGTGCGCGACACGTCAGCCTTCGTCGCGGCGTGCCGCGAGGGGCTGGCGGCGGCGGAGCAGGGCCGCATCGTGACCTTCGGCGTCAAGCCGGAACGGCCGGCGACCGAATACGGCTACATCAGCCCGGGCGAAGTGGTCGCCGGCGAGGTGCGCGCGGTCGCCAAATTCGTCGAGAAGCCGGATGCGGAAATTGCGGCCGGCTACATCGATGCCGGCTATCTCTGGAACAGCGGCAACTTCATGTTCCGCGCTGCGGTGCTGCTCGATGAGTATCGCAACGTCGACGCGGACAGCGTGACTTCCGTCGAGCAGTCGGTGGCCGAGGCCGCGCGCGATCTCGGCTTCGTCAAGCTCGACCCGCCGGCGTTCGGCGCGGCCAAGGCGATCTCGATCGACTATGCGGTGATGGAGAAGACCGCGCGTGCGGCGGTGGCGCCGGTGGCCTGCGGCTGGTCCGACATCGGCTCGTGGCGCCAGGTCTGGGAGCTCTCCGACAAGGACAGCCAGGGCAATGCGGCGCGGGGAATTGCGGTGTTCGAGGATTCCCGCAACTGCAGCGTCGCGACCGACCGCGCGCTGGTCGCGCTCGAAGGCGTCGACGATCTTGTCGTGGTGGCGACCCAGGATGCGGTGCTGGTGTCGCGGCAGAAGGACGCCAACGGGCTGAAGCGGCTGGTCGCGAAGCTGAAGGTGACGGCGCCCGAGGTGACGGAGAGCCACATCAAGGTGCATCGGCCCTGGGGCTCCTACCAGTCGATCGACAATGGCGACCGCCACCAGGTCAAGCGCATCATCGTCAGGCCGGGCGGGCGGCTCAGCCTGCAGAAGCACCACCACCGTTCCGAGCACTGGATCGTGGTGCGCGGCACCGCGCAGGTGACGGTCAACGAGCTGATCAAGACCGTGCACGAGAACGAATCGATCTACATCCCGATCGGCGCGGTGCACCGGCTGGAGAACCCCGGCAAGATCCAGCTCGAGCTGATCGAGGTGCAGACGGGGAGCTATCTCGGCGAGGACGACATCATCCGTATCGAGGACGACTATCAGCGCGCGTGAGATCGCTCGCGCTTTATTTGCCTGGAGTCGACGCGCCGTTCGTCATGATGCCACGACTGAGGACTCAAGCGGCAAGCTCAAGCCGTGAGGCGCATCATTTCCGGTGTTGGAGTGAAAGCCATCGAGAAGCAAGCACGCCGACAATCCCGCCGGTTGCCTTTTGAAGTGCATCCAATGCGGCTGGATCGCGGTCGCCGCAGTCTTGCAGCAATTCGAGCGAGATCGCGATACCTGCAACGATTGCGCACGTCAGGATCATCCGGCCGGGGAAAAGCCAGGACAGGAGAAAGCCAAGAACCAGGTAGGCGGCGAAGCGCTCGAAAATCACGACCCCGAGACTCTCGTGCCGGCCCAAGAGAACCGGGCGGCCGGAGTGGGATGTCAGGGTCGCGTAGCCGATCAACAGCAGGCAAGCGACGGTCACGGCGATCATGAAAATTTGACGCATCCTGCGATCGGCCAACTGAAACCGGGTTATGCGGTCCCAAGCGAGCTTGCCATATCAATAGAGGTAAGCAAGGATCGACCGCCGCGGCTTGGTCTTGCACCTTGTCGCATCGTTAACCGGCGGACTGTCCGCGCAACTTCCTGAAGCGATCGACCTGGTCCTGCAGAATCGTCAGCACGATACGGCCGGTGCCAATTCCGCCAAGCCCACCCACCGCCTTCACCAGCGCGTCGAGCACACGGCCGTGGCGATCGGGAGTCAGCAACTGCATCGCCTCCAGCATGAACGCGCTTCCGATAATGATCACGGTGATCGGCAGCATGCGCCGCGGATAGCCCAACATCAGCGCCAGGCCCAGCAGGGCGAAGGCCGCAAAATGCTCGAGCTGCGGATTGGCGATCGACGGCCGGTCATAGATCGGCGACAGCGTCACAAACGCAATGAAGGCGAGAGCCAGCCACCCCGCAATACGGGAGATTGTTTGGGTCATAATGGATATGGGGGTAGGCGCCGGTTTACCTCGCTGCAACCCGCAAGCCCGTGACCGGGCCGGATTTACCGGGCCATCCGCAATTATCGTTAATGCCAGGGGTGCTATCCGGCGTGCCCGGCCGTCTCAAATCTGCTATCAAAATCGGCAAATGACCAAAAAGTAACGTTCCACCTATTGACTCGTTCATAGCCCGTTCACCGCCGAAAGCCTCATTTGATGCCGGATATCGCAATGCTCACTCTCGGAGGTCAACGTGCGTCTGCTCGTCGTTGAAGATGACCCGGATCTGAACCGCCAGCTCACCACGGCGCTCACGGATGCCGGTTATGTGGTCGATCGAGCGTTCGACGGCGAGGAGGGGCATTTCCTCGGCGACAGCGAGCCCTATGACGCGGTCGTGCTGGATATCGGCCTGCCGAAGATGGACGGCATCTCGGTCCTGGAGGCCTGGCGGCGGAACAAGCGGGTGATGCCGGTGCTGATTCTCACCGCACGCGACCGCTGGAGCGACAAGGTCCAGGGGTTCGACGCCGGCGCCGACGACTATGTCGCAAAGCCGTTCCATCTCGAGGAGGTGCTGGCGCGGATCCGCGCGCTGCTGCGCCGCGCGACCGGGCATGCCCAGGTCGAACTGATCTGCGGGCCGGTCACGTTGAACACCCGCACCAAGCGGGTCACGGTCAACGGCAATCCGATCAAGCTGACCTCGCACGAGTACAACCTTCTCGATTACCTTATGCACCATACGGGACGGGTGGTGTCGCGCACCGAGCTGGTCGAGCACCTCTATGACCAGGACTTCGACCGCGACTCCAACACGATCGAGGTGTTCGTCGGCCGCATCCGCAAAAAGCTTGAGGTCGACATCATCCAGACCGTGCGGGGCCTGGGCTATATGCTGGCGTCGCCGCCGTCGGGCGCTTGATCGGCGCGCGGGCAGCGGCATGATTTGCGCCGAACACTGGATTCGTCATGTCGAAGCCCGCTGACACGACTTTCGAGACCGTGCCCTGATGCGCGGAAGCTCCCTTGCCACCCGCCTGTTCGTCTCGGCGACCGCCTGGGTGGTGGTGATCCTGGCGATCACCGGCGTCATCCTGTCGTCGGTCTATCGCGATGCGACCGAGCGCGCCTTCGATCGGCGGCTTAATCTCTATTTGCGCACGCTGATCGCCGAGGTGGCGACCCCCGACGAGCCGGCCGACCGCCAGTTCCAATCGCTCGGCGAGCCGCTGTTCGACCTGCCGCTGTCGGGCTGGTACTGGCAGATCACCCGGACCGACACCGAGAAGGGTGAGACCCGTGCCTCGCGCTCGCTGTGGGACAAGAAGCTGCCGAAGCTCGAGGAACACGGCGCGGAGCTGACCGCGGCAGGCGTCCGCCTCGGTTACGTCGACGGACCGGAAGGCCAGAGCCTGCGCATGGTGGAGCGGCCGGTCGATCTCGGCGCGGACGGCAAGTTCCTGGTCAGCGTGGCCGGCGACGCGACCGAAATCTTCGATGAGACGCGCAGCTTCGACTACTATCTCGGCGGCACGTTCGCCGCCCTTGGTATCGTGCTGCTGCTGACCACGATTTTCCAGGTCCGCTATGGCCTTGCGCCGCTCAAGCGCATTTCCGAGGCGATCGCCGCCATTCGCTCCGGCCGCGCCGAGCGGCTGGAGGGACAGTTTCCGGTCGAGATCGCGCCGCTCGCGCGCGAGACCAACGCGCTTATCGACGCCAACCGGGAGATCGTCGAGCGTTCGCGCACCCATGTCGGCAACCTCGCTCATGCGATCAAGACGCCGTTGTCGGTGATCGTGAACGAAGCAGGCGCCCATGCCGCCGATCCCTTCGCAAGCAAGGTGCTGGAGCAGGCCGATATCATGCGGGACCAGGTCGCGCATCATCTGGAGCGCGCGCGCCTCGCCGCCCGCATCACCATCGTCAGCACCATCACCGACGTGGCGCCGGCGATCGAGGCGCTGCGCCGGACCATGGAGAAGATCCACCGCGATCGCGCCATCACGATTCAGGCGAAGGCCGATCCGGCGGCGCGGTTTCGCGGTGAGCGGCAGGACCTGGAGGAAATGGTCGGCAATCTCGTCGACAACGCCTGCAAATGGGCGGCGTCTCAAGTGTTCATCGAGGTGATCGTCGAGCCGCCAAAGGAGCACGGCGCCGGACCCAAGCTGCGCATCGTGGTCGATGACGATGGACGAGGCCTCTCCGAAGCCGAGCGCGCCCAGGTGTCGCGGCGCGGCCAGCGGCTCGACGAGTCAAAACCGGGTTCAGGGCTCGGCCTCTCGATCGTGACCGATCTCGCAGGCCTCTATGGCGGCAATCTCACGCTCCGCAGCGCGCCGATCGGCGGCTTGCGCGCCGAACTCGTGCTGCCGGCGGTATAGGCGTGTGTAGCCGGCACGCTCCCCAGTCGTGGCGCCGTCACCATTCCTAAACGGGTTCTTAACGCGCGCGCTCTTATGATCGGAAGCGGACGCGCTTGCTGCGGTCCGCGGGGCACCAAGCATTCATCACCGGGCGTATGAGCCAGAAATCGATCGAGCGGCTGAGGGATTATCTTGCGCAGCTTCCGCCGCAATCGCAGGCGCTGCTGATGCGGGAGCTGGAGCGCGCGGTCGAACGCGGCGAGGACGTCGCGGTCGCCAACCTTGTGCTGGAGCAGCTTCGCAAGATCGTCCGCAGTGCCGAGGAAGACGAGGAGATGCGGCCGCGCACCGACGACCCGGCACGGCTCCTGTTCCGGCCGCTCGAGCCGTTCCTCGCCGAGACCAATTTCCCGACACGACCGGGCCAGATCCGGCGCGCCTCGTTGCTGCCGACCTGGCAATGGCTGGCCCGCGAGGGGGCTCCCGAAGCGGCCCGTGAGTTCGAGTCAACGCTTGCGGCGGCGCCGGAAGGTGGCCCCTTGGAGGCCGCGGCGCGCAAGTTCCAGCTCGCGGCCGCGGACGCCATCATCAAGATCGCGACGCCGGTGCCGGGGAATGACCAGCAGCGCGTGCTGGCCCGCGTGGGGCCGCCCGGCGTTGTCGAGGACCTGCTGCCGATTGGCCTGGTCTTGCAGGCGCGCGATGCCCTGGACACGGTGGGGAGCCGTCTGCCCAGCCAGATCCGGGTGTTTGCCGACGCCCAGATCGCCTCCGTCACGGAGGCGCTCAAGGTTCCGTCGTTGCAGACGCCACAACTGCTGCCGTTCGCGCTGTCCTTGATCGCGCAGCGGCTGGTCGCGCCATGGCAGATCATCCGGCTCGCCATCAAGATGGCTGGCTCCGACGACGAGCTGCGGGTGGCCGCCACGCCTTACGGCATCGCGGTCACCATCGCGCTGCATGACCTGTCGTTCGTCGCGGCCTGCCTGCGCACAGATATCAGGCGTGGTCATTTCGAGTATGTCGGCGAGCAGCTCAAGGCCCTGCACGACGGTGTGCGCGGCCTGCGCACCGAACTCGATCTGCGCACCGACTCCGCCTGGGGCCGCCAGCTGACGTCGGTCCGGGCCGACACCTCCAATGCGTTGCAATCGGAGATCGACAGCGTGCCGGGCCGGGTCCGCCGGATCCTCCGCCAGCGCGCCGACAAGGACATTGCCGCGGGGGCCAAGATCGATCTGTCCGAGGTCGAGGACGCCGCCGCCTTGATCGATTTCGTCGCGGTGTGCCGCACCTATGCCAGCGAGCTTGCCATCAACGAGGTGACGCTGCGCACCTTCTCCGACCTGCAGCATTATGTCGAGCAGTCGACCGAGGGGCTGGTGCAGTCGTTGCGCGGCGGCGATACGCGAGTCCGGGCCTTCCGGCAGCAGCAGGTCAAGGCGGCGATCCGCTTTTGCGAGGTGCTGTTCGGTCACGACTACGCCTCGTTGATGAGCCGGGCGGCGGAGAATGCCGTCACCGGCGAACGCAAATCCTCCCGCGCGAGCTAGCCAGGCCTCGCTCCCTGTCCGAAGGTGCGGGGTACGACCGCCTGTGATCCAGCAATTGTCAATTGCCGGGCTTGCGGCCGGTGGTGTAAAGCGGCTTGACGGTGACCCTCCGGACGTCGCCGTTCCACCCAGGAACCGCTTGATGACGCTGTGGTTTGTGTTCGCGCTGATGACGGTCGCCGCGATCTTTGCCGTGCTCTGGCCGCTCAGCCGTGGCCGGCTGGCGGACACCGGCGGCAGCGAGGTCGTGGTGTATCGCGACCAGCTCGCCGAAATCGACCGCGATATGGCATCCGGTAATATCGGCGCCGCCGAGGCGGAGGCCGCGCGGATCGAGATCAGCCGGCGGCTGCTCGCGGCCGCCGACCAGAGCGGGCGCGAGGGGCCGGTTAAGGCCAATCTGAAGCTGCGGCGCTTGGCCGCGACCCTGGCTCTGATTGGCTTGCCGGTCGTTGCGGCAGGCTTCTACCTCCCGTTGGGGTCGCCGCGCCTTGGCGACTTTCCGCTCTCGGAGCGCAGCCGGGTCGTCGATGCCAACCAGCCGCTGGCCGATCTGGTGGCGCAGGTCGAGGCCCACCTGGAGAAGAACCCGACCGATGGCCGCGGCTGGACGGTGCTGGCGCCGGTGCTGTCGCGCCTTGGCCGCTATGACGATGCGGTCCGCGCCTATCGCAATTCCATTACCTATGCCGGTGACAGCGCCGATCGCCGTGCAGACCTCGGCGAGGCGTTGATGGGAACGGCGGGCGGTGTCGTCACCGCGGACGCCAAGGCGGAGTTCGAGCGCGCGGTTGCGCAGAGCGCCGACAACGCCAAGGCCAACTACTTCCTCGGGATCGCGGCGGAGCAGGACGGCCGCAAGGCGGACGCCGCCGCGATCTGGAAGGGGATGTTGGCGAAGGCGCCGGCCGACGCGCCGTGGCGGCCGCTGGTGCAGGCCGCCTTGGTGAGGGTCGGCGGCGTCGCCGCGCCGGCACTGCCCGACGGTGCGACGGCTGCGGCCAAGGATATGACCGAAGGTGATCGCAACGCGATGATCCACGGCATGGTCGATCGGCTGGCGACGCGGCTGAAGCAGAACGGCGACGATGTCGAGGGCTGGCTGCGCCTGGTCCGAGCCTATCTCGTGATGGGCGAGCGTGACAAGGCGATGAGCGCGCTCGCCGATGCGCGGCAGGCGGTGGCCAAGGACGCGGATCGGTTGCGTCAGCTCAATGAAGGGCTGAAGAATCTCGGGCTGGATGGATAGCGCATGACGCCGAAGAGTGTGCAGCGGTTTTCGGAGCACGTCATGCGCAAGGATGGATCATGACCAGGAAGCAACGGCGTTTGACTCTGATCGGCTGCGCGCTCGCGGTGCTCGGGATCGCGGCGGGGCTGGTGCTGAATGCGCTGCGCGATTCCATCGTGTTCTTCTCGACGCCCTCGATGGTCGCCGAGAAGCATCTTGGTCCGGGTACACGCTTCCGGCTCGGCGGCCTGGTGCAGCCGGGCTCGGTCAAGCGCGGCGACAATCTCGCGGTGACCTTTACCGTCGCTGACGGCAGTGCGACCCTCCCGGTCGCCTACAAGGGCATCCTGCCCGACCTGTTCCGCGAAGGGCAGGGCGTCGTCGCCGAAGGAACGCTCGATAAGTCCGGCGTGTTTCGTGCTGATACCGTGCTTGCGAAGCACGACGAGAGATACATGCCGAAGGACGTCGCCGACGCCCTCAAGAAGCAGGGCCACTGGAAGGACGACTACGCTGCAAAGCCGAGCGCTTCGGCGGCGCCGACTCAGGGAGCCATGCGATGATCGCCGAAAGCGGACATTATGCCCTGGTCCTCGCGCTTGGGCTGGCGCTGATTCAGTCCGTCGTGCCGCTGCTCGGCGCGCGCTGGCGCGACGTCGCATTGATGAATGTCGCGCGCTCGACTGCGCTGGCCCAGCTCTTGTTCGTCGCGGCCTCGTTCATCGCGCTGGTGACGCTGCACGTCACCTCGGACTTCTCGGTCGTTAATGTCTACGAGAACTCGCATTCGCTGAAGCCGATGATCTACAAGATCACCGGCGTGTGGGGAAACCATGAAGGATCGATGCTGCTCTGGGTCTCGATCCTGGCGCTGTTCGGCGGCCTGGTCGCGGCCTTCGGCAACAATTTGCCGCTGTCGCTGCGCGCCCATGTGCTGGCGGTGCAGGCCTGGATCGCCAGCGCATTCTATCTCTTCATCCTGATCACCTCGAACCCGTTCCTGCGCATCGCCAATCCGCCGATCGAGGGACGCGATCTCAATCCGGTGCTGCAGGACATCGGCCTCGCGGTGCATCCGCCGATGCTCTATCTCGGCTATGTTGGCTTCTCGATCTCGTTCTCCTTTGCGGTGGCTGCGCTGCTCGAGGGCCGGATCGACGCCGCCTGGGCGCGCTGGGTGCGCCCGTGGACCCTGACCGCGTGGATTTTCCTGACGCTCGGCATCGCGATGGGTTCCTACTGGGCCTATTACGAGCTCGGCTGGGGCGGCTGGTGGTTCTGGGATCCGGTCGAGAACGCCTCGCTGATGCCGTGGCTTGCCGGCACCGCGCTGTTGCATTCGGCGCTGGTGATGGAGAAGCGCAACGCGTTGAAGGTCTGGACCATCCTGCTGTCGATCCTGACCTTCTCGCTGTCGCTGCTCGGCACCTTCCTGGTGCGCTCCGGTGTCCTCACATCGGTTCACGCATTCGCCACCGATCCGACGCGCGGCGTCTTCATTCTCCTGATCCTCTTCGTCTTCATCGGCGGCAGCTTTTCGCTTTATGCCTGGCGCGCACCGGCGCTGAAGCAGGGTGGGCTGTTCGCCCCGATCTCGCGCGAGGGCGCGCTGGTGCTCAACAATCTCCTGCTCACCACGGCGTGCGCGACCGTGTTCATCGGAACGCTGTACCCGCTGGCGCTCGAGGTGCTGACAGGCGAGAAGATCTCGGTCGGCGCGCCGTTCTTCAATTTCACCTTCGCGCCGCTCTTCGTGCCGCTGTTGCTCGCGGTGCCGTTCGGGCCGCTGCTTGCCTGGAAGCGCGGTGACCTGCTGGGAGCGGCACAGCGGCTGACGGCCGCCGGCATCGTCTCGCTTGTCGCGATCGCGCTGGTCTGGGCGTGGACCTATGGCGGCGCAACGCTGGCACCGCTCGCGATCGGACTTGCGGTGTTTGTGATATCAGGCGCGCTGTGCGATCTTGCCGAACGTATCGGGCTGTTCCGCATTCCGTTCTCGATCTCGCTGCGCCGCGCGCGTGGCTTGCCGCGCGCGACATGGGGCACCGTGTTCGCACATGCCGGCCTCGGCGTCGCGCTGATCGGCATCGTCTGCGAGACCACCTGGAACAGCGAATATATCGGTGCGATGAAGGCGAACGACGTCGCCACGGTGGCCGGCTATCAGTTGCGGCTCGATGGCCTGACGCCGCGCCAGGGGCCGAACTTCCGCGAGATGGTCGCCCGGTTCACTGTCAGCCGCGAAGGAGAGAAGGTCGCCTCGATGACGCCGTCGAAGCGCAACTTTACGACGCGTGGTGCATCGACGACGGAGGCGGCGCTGCTGACGCGCGGCGCGAGCCAGCTCTATATCTCGCTCGGTGACACCTCAGCCGACGGCACGATCGCGGTGCGCATCTATCATAAGCCGCTGGTGCTCTTGATCTGGTGGGGACCGGTGCTGATGGCGCTCGGCGGCATGCTGTCGTTGTCGGACCGCCGCTTGCGGGTCGGGGCGCCGAAGCCGGCCAAGGCGGCGCGTGCATTGCAGGCGGCCGAGTGATGCGGTCGCGCGCTCTCACTGCCGGCCTGCTTGCCGCCGCCTTGCTGTTGGGCGCGCTGCCGGCACATGCCGTGCTGCCCGACGAGGTCATGTCGGACCCTGCGAAGGAGGCGAGGGCGCGCGAGCTCTCCAAGGAGCTTCGCTGCATGGTCTGCCAGAACCAGTCGATCGACGATTCGGAGGCGCCGCTGGCGCGCGACCTCCGCCTTCTGGTGCGCGAGCGTATCGCGGCCGGCGACAGCAACCAGCAGGTGATCGATTTCCTGGTGGCGCGCTATGGCGAATTCGTGCTGCTGAAGCCGCGCTTCAACGAGCACACGCTGTTGCTCTGGCTGACCCCGCCGCTGGCGCTTCTGCTGGGTGGTTTGGCGCTCTGGCGCTTCGGCCGGCGGCGGGCAAATACGACCAAAGGCGGAGGCCTTTCTGACAAGGTCCTGACGGCTGACGAGCAGACGCGCCTGGAACAGCTGCTGGCCGCGGAATCGATGCCGGACAAACGAATTTAAGTTCCATTTAAGTCATTAATTTGTCTGTGTTATTCTGCCGCAGGCCGCTTTGTCTTAATTACAAAAGTTTAATTCCGCAGCCAGCGCACCGTAAGGCTGATGACCCCATGTTCAGAGGCATCAGGTGCCGGCCCCTGCACCACGATTCTGCCCCTGGAGATTTCAAGAAATGACCGACCGTCCCGACCTCTCATCTTTTCCGTCCTACAAGCAGCCGAAGCGCTCGCTGTTGTCTGCTCGCAAGTTCGCGCTGATGGCGTCGGTCGTCGCCGGTCTCGGCGCGGCCGTTTATGGCTTCAGCCCCTCGCATGATGCCTCGCTGTTCACGACCCCGGCGCATGCGCAGGTCAACAACGAGGTCCGCAAGGTTCAGCAACCGGTGGGCTTCGCCGACATCGTCGAGCGCGTGAAGCCGTCGGTGATCTCGGTGAAGGTCAACATCCGGGAGAAGCTCTCCAAGGACGACGGCAATGACGACTCGCCGTTCCAGCCGGGTTCGCCGATGGAGCGCTTCTTCCGTCGCTTCGGCGGTCCGGATGGCTTCCCCCCGGGCCTGCGTGGACCGCGTGGCGGTGGCGTCGTGACCGGCCAGGGCTCCGGCTTCTTCATCTCGGCTGACGGCTACGCCGTGACCAACAACCACGTCGTTGATGGCGCCGACAAGGTCGAAGTCACGACCGACGACGGCAAGACCTATTCCGCCAAGGTGATCGGCACCGATCCGCGCACCGACCTCGCGCTGATCAAGGTCGAGGGTGGTTCCAACTTCCAGTTCGCAAAGCTCTCCGACGGCAAGCCGCGGATCGGCGACTGGGTGCTGGCGGTCGGCAATCCCTTCGGTCTCGGCGGCACCGTGACTGCAGGTATCGTGTCCGCCTCCGGCCGCGACATCGGCAACGGTCCGTATGACGACTTCATCCAGATCGACGCGCCCGTGAACAAGGGCAACTCCGGTGGTCCGGCGTTCGACATGTCGGGCGAGGTGATGGGCGTCAACACCGCGATCTACTCGCCGTCCGGCGGCAGCGTCGGCATCGCGTTCTCGATCCCGGCAGCGACCGTGAAGAGCGTGGTCGCCCAGCTGAAGGACAAGGGCTCGGTCAGCCGCGGCTGGATCGGCGTCCAGATCCAGCCGGTGACCTCCGACATCGCCGACAGCCTCGGCATGAAGAAGGCGGAAGGCGCGCTGGTTGCCGAACCGCAGGCCAACGGCCCCGCGGCCAAGGCCGGCATCGAGTCCGGTGACGTGATCACGGCCGTCAACGGCGAGCCGGTGAAGGATGCGCGCGAGCTCGCCCGCACCATCGGCGGCCTGCCTCCCGGCAATTCGGTGAAGCTGAACGTGCTGCACAAGGGCCAGGACAAGGTCGTCAACATCACGCTCGGCCAGTTGCCGAACAACCTTGAGGCCAAAGCCAACAACGACAACAATGATCGCGGCAACTCCAACCGCGGTACCGATGTGCCGAAGCTCGGCCTGACCGTTGCGCCCGCCAACAGCGTGGCTGGCGCCGGCAAGGACGGTGTGGTCGTGACCGAAGTCGATCCGAAGAGTGCTGCCGCTGAGCGGGGCTTCAAGGAAGGCGACGTGATCCTCGAGGTCGCCGGCAAGACCGTCGGCACCGCCGGCGAGGTGCGCGATGCGATCGCTGCAGCGCGCAACGACAACAAGAACAGTGTTCTCATGCGCGTGAAGAGCGGCGGTTCGTCGCGCTTCGTGGCTGTGCCGCTGGCCAAGGGCTAACTATATGAGTTGGGAGGCGTCGCCGGCATCAGTCGCCCCCGCCGACGGCGCTTTCCGGGGGGCGGGCACCTCGCTCGCTCCCTTCGGTGCCTTTCGATGGAATATGCCCCCCTCCGTCGGAAGGGCTCAGGGCGGTGAAGTCCCCCAGCTTCACCGCCCACTTTTTTCACCCCCGCACGATCCGGAAAATTGGCAACCGGTTTTCCGGTCCGATCCTGTGACGGCAACATTTCGAGAATATGCGCGGTCGTCTTGCATGTGCAGGCCGGCCGCGCCATGGTGAGAGAAGGCCAATTCCCGTGACCGCAACCGCTCCGCAAATGCGCATTCTGATCATCGAAGATGACCGCGAGTCCGCCGACTATCTGGTCAAGGCATTCCGGGAAGTCGGCTATGTCGCCGATCTCGCGTCCGACGGCGAGGAAGGGCTGTCGATGGCCGAAACCGGCGATTACGACGTGCTGGTTGTGGACCGGATGCTGCCGAAGCGTGACGGCCTGTCGCTGATCGGGAGCCTGCGCGACAAGGGCAACCGCACCCCGGTCCTGATCCTCTCCGCGCTCGGCCAGGTCGACGACCGCATCAAGGGTTTGCGCGCCGGCGGTGACGACTATCTGCCGAAACCCTATTCCTTCGCCGAGCTGCTTGCGCGCGTCGAGGTGCTGTCGCGGCGCAATGTCGGCCCGGCCGAGGAGACCACCTATCGGGTCGGCGACCTCGAGCTTGATCGCCTCTCGCATCGCGTCGCCCGCGGCAAGGATGAGCTGACGCTGCAGCCGCGCGAGTTCCGCCTGCTCGAATATCTGATGAAGCATGCGGGGCAGGTGGTGACGCGCACCATGCTTCTGGAGAACGTCTGGGATTATCATTTCGATCCGCAGACCAATGTCATCGACGTGCACATTTCGCGGCTGCGCTCCAAGATCGACAAGGGCTTCGAGCGGCCGCTGCTGCACACGATCCGCGGCGCGGGGTACATGATCCGTGACGGCATTCGGTAAACTGATCCGAACCACGGCGTTTCGGCTGACGCTGGTCTATCTGTTTCTGTTTGCGCTGTTTGCTGCCTCGCTGCTGGCCTATTTCGCCTGGAACACGCGGCGTCTGATCACCGAGCAGATCACCACGACGGTGAATGCCGAGATCGGAGAGATCACCGACATCTACAACCGTCGCGGCTTGCGCGGCCTGCTGTTCACGATGGGCAACCGCGCGCTGCGGCCCGGCGCCAACCTCTATCTCGTGACGGCGCCAAACGGGCAGGCGCTGGCCGGCAATGTCGGCTCGCTGGCGCCGGGCGTGATGGGCACGCAGGGCTGGTCGGAAACGGCCTATCGGCGACTCGACGACAATACCGATCACCGAGCACTGGTGCGCGTCACCGAGATGACCAACGGTTTCCGCCTCCTGGTCGGACGTGATCTCGATGAGCGACGTCGGCTGTTCGGGATCGTCGCCAAGGCCGCGCAGTGGTCGATCCTCGTCGTCGTCGTGCTCGGCATCGGCGGCGGCATTTTCGTCGCGCGCCGTGTGCTGCACCGGATCGACGCCATGACCGGCACCACGAAGACCATCATGGCCGGCGATCTCTCCGGTCGGCTTCCGGTCGGCCGCAGCGGTGACGAGCTCGATCGCCTGGCGGAAAATCTCAATGCCATGCTGGAGCGCATCGAGGCGCTGATGATGGGCCTCAAGGAGGTCTCCGATAACATCGCTCACGACCTCAAGACGCCGCTGACACGGCTGCGCAATCGCGCCGAGGAGGCGCTGGCGAGATCCGGTTGCGAGGCCGACTATCGCGCGGCGCTGGAGCGGACGATCGAGGAGTCCGACGGCCTGATCCGCACCTTCAATGCCTTATTGATGATCGCACGCGCCGAATCCGGCCAGGCGCGCGGCGACATGGACGATTTCGACGGCGCCGACGTCGCCAACGGGATCCACGAGCTGTACGAGCCGCTGGCTGAGGACGACGGCATGACGCTGCGGGTGAAGACGACGCCCGCGCCGATTCACGGCAACCGCGAATTGATCAGCCAGGCGCTCGCCAACCTGGTCGAGAACGCGATCAAATATGGCAAGCCGGAAACGGCCGCAGAGCCGCCAAGCGCGGCGGCAAAGGAAATCCTGATCGAGGCGCGCCGCGATGGCAACCAGGTGCTGCTCAGCGTCACCGACCACGGTCCCGGCATTCCCGAGGGCGACCGCAAGCATGCGGTGGAACGTTTCGTCCGGCTCGAAGCGAGCCGCACCTTACCCGGTTCCGGTCTCGGCCTCAGCCTTGCCGCGGCCGTCGCCACGCTGCATGGCGGCGAGCTTCGCCTCGGCGATTCGCACCCGGGCCTGGTCGCGACCCTGGTCCTGCCCGCGCGGGCGGCCGGCAGTGACAGGCTTGCGGCTCAAACGCAGGATGTGCCACAGAAGGCGGCATGAATGCCGCCGCGCCGGGAAACGCGGATCGACAGGGGCTGGCCGCGCGATTTGCGGACGGGCCGCGTGTCGCCGCGCCCCAATCCGCTGAACAGCGTCTGACCGACTGGTTCGCCGAACTCGAGCCGGCGCAAGCGGACGCGCTCAATGCGTTGCTGGGACATCCCTTCGCAAGGGACATCCTGCGTGGCATCGCCGAGTTCTCGCCATACCTGTTCGAACTCGCGCGCGCCGACGCCGCGCGGCTGATCCGGATCCTGTCATGCGACCCGGAGTCGCATCTTGCCGCACTGATCGAGAGAACCTCGCACGAGGTGTTCGCCGCCGGCAGCGAGGCGGACGTGATGCAACTGCTCCGCCGCATGAAGGCGGAGGCCGCGCTCATGATCGCGCTGTGCGACATCGGCGGTGTCTGGCCGGTGATGCGGGTCACGGCGGCATTGACCGACGTCGCCGTCGCCTCGGTGCAATCGGCGCTGCGCTACCTGCTCCGGCAGGAAGTCGCCCGTGGCCGGATGACTGCGGTCGACCCCGAACATCCGGAGGTGGGCTCGGGCCTGATCGTGCTCGCGATGGGCAAGATGGGCGCCGGCGAATTGAACTATTCCAGCGACATCGACCTGATCGTGTTCTTCGATCGCTCGGCCACTTCGCTGGCCGAGGACATCGAGCCGCAGCCGTTCTTCGTGCGCGTCACCCAGGCGATGGCGCGGATGCTGCAACAGCGCTCGGGCGAGGGGTACGTCTTCCGGGTCGATCTCAGGCTGCGCCCGGACCCGGCCTCGACGCAGGTCGCGATCTCCACCGACGCCGCGCTGCATTATTACGAGCGCGAGGGCCGCACCTGGGAACGCGCCGCGATGATCAAGGCGCGGCCTTGCGCCGGCGATCCCAGGGCCGGTGATGCTTTGCTTGCCGAACTCGCGCCGTTCGTCTGGCGCAAGCACCTGGACTTCGCAGCACTCGCCGATGTCCACGACATGAAGCGGCAGATGCAGACCTATCGCGGCCAGAGCGAGATCTCGGTCGAGGGCCACAACGTCAAGGTCGGCCGCGGCGGCATCCGCGAGATCGAGTTCTTCGCCCAGACACAGCAACTGATCGCCGGCGGGCGGCATCCGGAACTGCGCGTACGACCGACGCTGGAGGCGCTGAATGTTCTCGCCAACAGCAACTGGATTACCTACGAGGCGCGCGACGAACTGACCACGGCCTATGAGTTCCTGCGCCGGGTCGAGCACCGGCTGCAGATGATCGCCGATGAGCAGACCCATTCGCTGCCCGAACAGGCCGAAGCGGTCGAGCGCTTTGCGCATTTCTTCGGTTACGAGAACCGCGAGGCCTTCGCGAAAGACCTGCTCGGCCATCTCAAGATCGTCCAGAGCCATTACGGCAAGCTGTTCGAGGGCGACGATCCGACCGGCACCGCAAATCTGCCGCAGATCGACTACGGGGCAGGGCCGGAGGACGCCCGCCTGATCGAGCATCTCGCCAATCTGGGCTTCAAGAAGCCGGTTGCGGTCGCCGGGACCGTGCAGCAGTGGATGACGGGCGACTACCGCGCGCTGCGCGTCGAGGCGACGCGTGCGGCGTTCCTCGAATTCATTCCCGGGCTGATCGACGGCCTCGCGCATGCCGAAGACCCGGACGACGCGGTGGCGGCGTTCGACCGCTTCCTGGGCGCGTTGCAGCGCGGCGGGCGGCTGATCTCGCTGCTCAGCCAGAACCGCGACCTTGTCGCGCTGGTGGCGCTGATCCTCGGCGCGGCGCCGCGGCTCGGCGATATGCTGGCGCGGCAGCCGCAGATCATGGACGGCCTGATCGACCCCCGCTTCTTCGGCGCGATGCCGGACAAGAAGGAGTTGTCGGGGCGGCTCGCCACCACATTACAGGATGCGTCATCCTATGAGGACTTCCTCGACCGCCTGCGCCAGTTCGGCCAGGAGAGCCTGTTCCTGATCGGCACGCGGATCTTGTCAGGCACGGTGTCGGCGCAGCATGCCAGCGTCGCTTTTGCCGACGTCGCCGAGGGTATCGTGCACACCGTGCATGGTCTGGTCACCGGCCAGTTCGCCGCGCAATATGGCCGCATCAAGGGTCAGGAGACCGCGATCATCGCGATGGGGCGGCTCGGCAGCCGCGAGATGACGGCGTCCTCCGACCTCGACCTGATCCTGCTCTACGACTACGACCAACAGGCGCCGGATTCCGACGGCGAGCGCTCATTGCATGGTGCGCAGTATTTTGCCCGCTTTACCCAGCGCCTGATCAGTGCGTTCACCACACGCACCAATTACGGCGTGCTCTATGAGGTCGACATGCGGCTGCGCCCGTCCGGGCGCGCCGGCCCCGTCGCCTCGCGGATCGATGCGTTCGCGGACTACCAGGAGCGCGAGGCCTGGACCTGGGAGCATATGGCGCTGACGCGCGCCCGGGTGATTTCGGCTGCGCCGCACTTCCGCGAGCGGATCGAGGCGATCATTCGCGGCGTGCTGACGCGGCCGCGGGACGCGGCGATCGCGGCCGCCGATGTCGCCGACATGCGGCGCGCGATCGCGCTGGAGAAAGGCGAGGACGACGTCTGGGACCTTAAGCTCGCCGCGGGCGGGCTGGTCGACATCGACTTCATCGCGCAGTATCTGCAGCTAGCGCATGCGGCGGCAAAGCCCGAGATCCTCAGCGTCTCGACCATGCAGGTGCTCGACAATGCTGGAAGGCTTGGGCTGCTCGGGCACTCCGAAGCCGAGATCCTGCGCTCGGCGGCGCGGCTGTATCACGATCTGACGCAAATCCTGCGGCTCTGCGTGATCGGCAAGTTCAACCCGGAGACCGCCGGTGAAGACCTGCTGCGCGTAATGGCACGCGCCGGCGATACGCCGGACTTCTCCGCACTGGAAGCGCGTTTGCGCGAGACGCAGGCCGAAGTGCGTCGTGTCTTCAATGCGATCGTGGGGGGCGTTTAGACCACGTTCGAATGCGTACTCGCCGTCGAGCGCTACGATCTTGCCGGCGACCAGCTAAATGAAATCTTCCGACGGCGCTCGCCGCGGCTCGAAGTTTTCGATGAAGATGCGGACGGTGGCGCCGATCAGGAAACACCCTTGCATCGCGACGACGCTGGAAATGAAGGCAATAATCCCCCTCGTCAAACCGTGCATGTGTCCGACGAGATAGGCTGCCGGGATAACGAGCAGCATCGCAGGGAGGCAGACATAAACCTTGAAGTAGCGTCCCAGCAGCAATCCGCAGATGCCACTTGCCAGAACGATCCCCAACATAACGCCTCCTTTGTCGTCCTTATGGACGCAACAACGCCCTCAGCCAGCCTTGACCTGGAGCGGCCGCCGCCGTCAGGATACCGGAGCAAATGCCAACATCCTGCCAAAGTCTTCAATCCCGGTAAAGTACGGCCTCGCTCAGCCGCTTCGAGCCGTCCCTGAGGCGGAGCGGTCCTGGCCACCTTCAAAGGGCCAGAACTGGCCTTAACGCCAATGGCAATCGTTGCATTTTTGTCACCGTCGCCGCCAAAGAGGCCGCCCAGCTATACCGCGCCTTCCTCTCCGATGATCGACCAACGACTCCGCGTGCACGATGTTCCTGGCTAACGTCCGAAACGACCGCCCAGCCGAAGTGCGTTCAATATCCGGCTGGACACCGCCGCGCTGCTGTCCGCTCAACTCTGAGACGAGCTCAAAGAGCACCAATATCGACGCGATGGCCGCGTGTGGATGGCTTATCGAGCGCGCTTGCGCGCGCTCGATGGTTTACTCGGCCACACTTGCTCTTGCCTCGTCCGAACGGAGCCGGACGCTACCGGCCGGCGGACTTGCAGAATTAGAAGGTGAAGAAGTTGCCGTGCAGCGCCGCGTGATGCGCGCTGTCTGGAATAGCGTCGACCGAATGGCCCGGGCTAGCGTCGTGCCCTGTGGCTGTGTGGGCTTCGTTCGCGAGCGCGGTCAGATTGCTGTGGGCAGCATTTCCGCCCACTGCAAAACTGTCCCGGTTTGCAGAATTTGCGTCAGTATGCTCCTGGAAGACAAAAGCATTGTTGCCAGCGACTCCAGCTGTGAGCGATGGGAGGCTCGGATGATTGGTTACGGGAGGCGCGAAATCGAAATGAAAGCTGTCCCTTGCACTCTCGGCTGCGTTGGTTTTTTGGCCCGCCGTGGATTCCGGCGCAGTCGGTTGGCTGACGCTCGCGATGTTGTCGCCGACCTCATGGCTATCCAACGAGGTCGACGACTTCGTTGACGCCGACCCGGATGTCGAGGCGGGCGGGTCGCCAAAATACTTCGTCCATGCCGCGGCCTCGAGCGGCTTGTGGTCGGTGGAACCAGTGAAGCCATATGATCCGCCGGAATTGGAATCCCAGATGTTCACGAAGCTGACGTTAACGCCTGACTGATGCAGCGAGTCAGCGAGCCACTTCACGAATGTCGGATTGTCGCTGAGGCCCGCACCGTCATGCGTATTGCCAGCACCCGTCTCGGCAATAGCAAACGGCTTTCCTGCCGATTTGGCGAGATCGATCAGCTGCTGAAGCGTGGTCGCGTGGCCGTCGCTGCCATCGAGCGACCATTGGTTCGAAGCCGGGTAAGTGTAGTAATGCTGCAGATTGACCGGGTCTGACGCCCATTGCTGAACGCTGGAGTCGTAGACTGGTTGGGATGAGTTGAGGACTTGCCCGCTCTTGTCCCAGTCATAGAGGTGGGTCGACGAACCGTACGGATAGACGTCACCGTAGACGTCGGCGGCGATGATGTCGACGTACTTGTCTCCGGGGTACGCGCTCTGGATGGCGTTGCCGGCGTGGCTGTAGTTCGTCACGCTCGGGTTCCACGCCACCTCGATGTTCACGCCCTCGGCCGCGCCCGCGGCATGCAGCACGGTGTAGATGTGCTGGAACGCCTTGACCCAATCGGCGCGCGTCGCCGCGTCGTCGCCGGCATAGGACGGCATGGTGTTGATGTTCATCTCCCAGCCGGGCCTCCAGATCTGGGTCTTGAAGCCATTGTCGGCCCAGGCCTTGACCATGTTCGTCAGCACCGAGTCGTACTTGCCGGCCGCGAAATCCTTGTAGAACTGATCTGGGGTCTCTGAACCCGATGCGGTCGAGGTCATCGGCAGCCCGATCACCGGCGTGACGCCCTTGAGCACCGGCGATTGCGCCATCGATGCTGCATTCCAGCTCGATTGGCCAACCCAATCCGAGACGGGCAGGCGCTGATCGCCATATTGGTCGAGGAACTGCGGCTTGGTTTTCATCAGGGTTGAGAAAGCGTTGAAGTTTGCTTCGAAGCTCGCTTCCTCATTTGAATCAAAATAGTTCGGATTCCCGACGAAAACACCGAGCGGAAACGGCGTTGCGCCGGAAGTGCTCTGACTCATTGGTGGTTTGTCCTCTTGCTGCTCTTTCTCCTTCATTCGTGTCTAAGCGGCCAATGCGTGATAATCGTGTCGCTACCGGCCACCTCATCGCCGCGAGTTTGCCACGCATCTGGCGGCTCAATCGTGATGATGGGAACCACGACACTGTCGGCGTCGAAAGCAATCGGCGATGCGTTGGCGTCCGAGGCTTTGGTTGTAGGGACGGCGCTGATCGCCGATGCCTCACCTACGCCTGCACGACGGGCGCGAGTTCAACGCTATCGCCTGGTGCGGTAGCTCCACGCTGACTGGCATGATTGTGTTGCGCCTCAACCAGGACACGCAGATCGCTTGCGACGATCTTTGCTGTCACACCATTAAGGAGCAGACCTCGCGGTAGCGTTTACGAGGCCGCCGTACCGCGCCAGCACCAATCCTGGGTAAGCTGTCAGCGCGCCTTGGCACGCCTTACAATTCTGTCCGCAGCTAAGTCTGCTTCAGCCTGTTCAGTGCGTCGCGGACGTCGGGATCAAGGCCGGCGCCGCCGGCGTCGATATGGGCGAAGATCTGCTTGCGCATCCGCGGATCCCAGAATTTCCAGATGTGCTCGGAGATGCCCTGCACCGCGCGGTCGCGCCCCTGGCTCTGGAAGAACTTTCCGATCTGGTTCGCCATATAGACGAGCTTGTCAGGCGACGACGACATAAGCGCGCTCCCTGCCGGCCACCGCGCCCGTGACGCGTTCCGGATGCGTAAAGATTTCAAATCCGTCCGACCGCGCGATTGCGGCGAGCGTGATGCCGGCGGCATCAGCCATCCGCACCGCAAGCGCGGTCGGGGCGGAAACCGCGACCATCAGCGGCGCGCCGATCGCCGCGGTTTTCTGCACCATCTCGACCGAGACGCGGCTGGTCAACAGCACCATGCCCTCGCTCGTAACGACCTTGTCCCGCGCCAACGCGCCTGCGAGCTTGTCGAGCGCGTTGTGCCGGCCGACATCCTCGCGCAGGGCCACGATGCCGCGCCCGGGCATCCAGAACGCGGCGGCATGCACGGCGCGGGTCTGGTGATTGATCTCCTGCAGCGGCGCGACGGCCGCCATTGCGGTCATAACCTCGCGCGGCGAGAATGATCGGCCGGCAGCCACGACCGCGGCCGGCCGCACCGCCTCGGCGATGGAATCGATCCCGCAGATGCCGCAGCCGGTAGGGCCAGCAATATGCCGGCGGCGCTCGGCGATCAGCGCGGCCTTCTCCGGCTTGAGCCACATCCTGAGCTCGATGCCGTCGTCGAGCTCGACGATGTCGAGCGTCTCGATCTCGTCGGTGGACTGCACGATGCCTTCGCTGAGGCTGAAGCCGATGGCGAAATCGCCGAGGTCCTCGGGCGAGCCCATCATCACGGCATAAGTGCCGCCATTGTAGGTCAGTGCCAGCGGCGTTTCTTCCGGGATCAGGCGTGTACCGTCGCCGAACGCGCCGTTACGCCAGACGTTCCGGTTCACCTTGTGGACGGGCTCGCGCATCGCTACTCCGCGGCTTCCACGGCAGGCGCGATGCGGCGGGAGTGCCGCGCCTGTTCGTCATAGGCTTTCTGCCAGTCGGTCGGACCGTTCGACGGCGAGACCTGCACGGCGGTGACTTTATACTCCGGACAGTTGGTGGCCCAGTCGGAGAAGTCGGTCGTGATCACGTTGGCCTGGGTGTCTGGGTGATGGAAGGTGGTGTAGACCACGCCGGGCGCGACGCGGTCGGTGATCAGCGCGCGCAGCGTGGTTTCGCCGGCACGGCTCGCCAGCCGCACCCAGTCGCCGTCGCGCACGCCGCGTTGCTCGGCGTCATGGGGATGGATCTCCAGTCGGTCCTCGGCGTGCCAGACCACGTTCTCGGTGCGGCGGGTCTGGGCGCCGACATTGTACTGGCTGAGGATGCGGCCCGTGGTGAGCAGCAGCGGATAGCGCGGGCCGGTGCGCTCGTCGGTCGCGATATACTCGGTGATGATAAACTTGCCCTTGCCGCGCACGAAGCCGCCGATATGCATCACCGGCGTGCCCTGGGGCGCCTTTTCGTTGCAGGGCCACTGCACCGAGCCGAGTTCCTCCAGCTTGGCATAGGAGACGCCGGCGAACGTCGGCGTCAACGCCGCGATCTCGTCCATGATCTCGGACGGATGATTGTAGTGCATCTCGAAACCCATCGCCTTCGCGAGCAGGATGGTGACCTCCCAGTCCGCATATCCGTTCCTCGGTGTCATCACCTTGCGGACGAGCTGGATCCGGCGCTCGGCGTTGGTGAAGGTGCCGTCCTTTTCCAGGAAGGTCGAGCCGGGCAGGAAGACGTGGGCGTAGTTCGCGGTCTCGTTCAGGAAGAGGTCATGGACGATGACGCATTCCATCGACGACAGCGCGGCCACCACGTGCTTGGTGTTGGGATCGGACTGCAGGATGTCCTCGCCCTGCACATAGAGCCCCATGAAGGTGCCCTCGATTGCGGCGTCGAACATGTTGGGGATGCGCAGGCCTGGCTCCTTGTTGAGCTTGACGTTCCACATGGCTTCGAACTGCTCGCGCACCGCGTCGCCGGAGATATGGCGATAACCGGTCAGCTCGTGCGGGAACGAGCCCATGTCGCAGGAGCCCTGCACGTTGTTCTGGCCGCGCAACGGATTCACTCCGACGCCGGGCCGGCCGACATTGCCGGTCGCCATCGCGAGGTTGGCGATCGCGATGACTGTGGTCGAGCCCTGGCTGTGCTCGGTGACGCCGAGACCGTAATAGATCGCGGCGTTGCCTCCGGTGGCGTAGAGCCGGGCCGCCTCGCGGAGATCCTTCGGATCGATACCGGTCATGATCGCGGTCGCTTCCGGGCTGTTCTTCGGCTGCGCAACGAAGGCCGCCCAATCCTCGAACTCGCTCCAGTCGCAGCGCTCGCGCACGAAAGCCTCGTTGACGAGGCCCTCGGTGACGATGACGTGGGCGACCGCGGTGAGCACTGCGACGTTGGTGCCGGGCATCAGCGGCAAGTGCAGCGCCTGCACGTGCGGCGATTCCACCATCTCGGTGCGGCGGGGATCGACTACGATCAGCCTGGCGCCCTGGCGCAGCCGCTTCTTCAGCCGCGAGGCGAACACCGGGTGGGCCGAGGCCGGGTTGGCGCCGATGATCATGACGACATCGGAGTGCTCGACCGAATCGAAATCCTGGGTGCCGGCCGACGTGCCGAAGGTCTGCGACAGGCCATAGCCGGTCGGTGAGTGGCAGACGCGGGCGCAGGTGTCGACATTGTTGTTGCCGAAGCCGGCGCGGATCAGCTTCTGCACCAGATAGGTCTCTTCGTTGGTGCAGCGGGACGAGGTGATGCCGCCGACCGCATCGCGGCCGTACTTCTGCTGGATGCCCTTGAACCTGGCGGCGGCGAAGCCGAGCGCCTCGTCCCATGACACTTCGCGCCAGGGATCCTCGATCCGCTCGCGGATCATCGGCTTCAGGATGCGTTCCTTGTGGGTGGTGTAACCCCAGGCGAAGCGGCCCTTGACGCAGGAATGGCCGCGATTGGCCTTGCCGTCCTTGTAGGGCACCATGCGCACCACTTCCTCGCCGCGCATCTCGGCCTTGAAGGCGCAGCCGACGCCACAATAGGCGCAGGTGGTGACGACGGAATGCTCGGGCTGGCCGATCTCGATCACCGATTTTTCGGTCAGCGTCGCGGTCGGGCAGGCCTGCACGCAGGCGCCGCAGGAGACGCATTCGGAGCCGAGGAAGCTCTCGCTCATACCGGGCGAGACGCGGCTGTCGAAGCCGCGACCGGCAATCGTCAGCGCGAAGGTGCCTTGCACCTCCTCGCAGGCGCGGACGCAGCGCGAGCAGACGATGCATTTCGAGGGATCGTAGGTGAAATAGGGATTGGATTCGTCCTTCGGCATCCAGGCCGGATTGGCCGCGCCGTTGGACTTGGCGAAGACGTGGTTCTCGCCCTCATAGCCGTAGCGCACGTCGCGCAAGCCGACTGCGCCCGCCATGTCCTGCAATTCGCAGTCGCCGTTCGCGGCACAGGTCAGGCAGTCGAGCGGATGGTCGGAGATGTAGAGTTCCATCACGCCCTTGCGCAGCTTCTTCAGCCGCTCGGTCTGGGTGTGCACGACGAGGCCCGGCATCACGGGCGTGGTGCAGGAGGCGGGCGTGCCCGCGCGTCCTTCGATCTCGACAAGGCAGAGCCGGCACGAACCGAACGCATCGACCATGTCGGTCGCGCAGAGTTTTGGGATCTGGGTGCCGGCCTCTATCGCGGCGCGCATGATCGAGGTGCCCTCGGGCACCGTGACCGGCTTGCCGTCGATGGTCAGCGTGACCATCGTCTCGGACTTCGATTCTGGCGTGCCGAAATCGGTTTCGTGGATCAGCGACATCGTGATCTCCTGTTATTCCGCGGCCTGCAGCCGGGCCGGTGCCGGGCCGAAATCTTCCCGGAAGTGTTTCAGTGCGCTCATCACGGGGTAGGGCGTGAAGCCGCCGAGTGCGCAGAGCGAGCCGAACTTCATGGTGTTGCAGAGGTCCTCGACCACCGCGAGGTTCTCGGCGACGCGTTCCCCATTGATGATCTTGGTGATGGTCTCGACGCCGCGGGTCGAGCCGATCCGGCACGGCGTGCACTTGCCGCAGGATTCGATGGCGCAGAACTCCATCGCAAAGCGCGCCTGCTTCGCCATGTCGACGCTGTCGTCGAACACCACCACACCGCCGTGGCCGATCAGGCCGCCGCGCGCGGCGAACGCCTCATAGTCGAACGGCGTGTCGAACAAGGCACGTGGGAAATAGGCCCCGAGCGGACCGCCGACCTGCACCGCGCGGACCGGGCGGCCTGTGAAGGTGCCGCCGCCGATGTCGTCGACGAGCTCGCCGAGCGTCACGCCGAACGCGGTCTCGAACAACCCGCCATATCGGATATTGCCGGCGAGCTGGATCGGCATGGTGCCGCGCGAGCGGCCCATGCCGAAATCGGCATAGGCCTTGGCGCCATTGTCCAGGATGAAGGGGATTGCCGCGAACGACAGGACGTTGTTGATCACGCTGGGACGGCCGAACAGGCCCTTGTGCGCCGGCAGCGGCGGCTTGGCGCGCACGATGCCGCGGCGTCCCTCGAGGCTTTCGAGCAGCGAGGTTTCCTCGCCGCAGACATAGGCTCCGGCGCCGACGCGCACCTCGAGGTCGAAGCTGTGCGTGGAGCCGCCGATGCGATCGCCGAGGAAGCCGGCACGCTTCGCGGCCGCAATCGCCGCGTTCATGGCCTCGACCGCGTGCGGATATTCCGAGCGGATGTAGATGTAGCCCTTGGCGGCGCCGACCGTGATGCCGGCGATCGTCATGCCTTCGATCACGACGAAGGGGTCGCCCTCCATGATCATGCGGTCGGCGAAGGTGCCGCTGTCGCCCTCATCGGCATTGCAGACGATGTATTTGCGGTCGGCATTCGCCTGCGTCACCGTCTTCCACTTGATGCCGGTGGGGAAGCCGGCGCCGCCGCGGCCGCGCAGGCCCGATGTGGTGACGTCCGCAAGGATCTGGTCCGCCGTCAACGTCAGCGCCCGCTCCAGGCCCTTGTAGCCGCCATGGGCGCGATAGTCGTCGACCGAGCGCGGATCGACCACGCCACAGCGCGCGAAGGTCAGGCGGGTCTGCCGCTTCAGCCAGGGAATTTCGTCTGCGATACCGAGCCGCAGCGAATGCGGGCCATTGCTTGCCATCGCATCGAGCAGGGCAGGGACGTCCGCCGACGTGACCGGGCCAAACGCGACGCGACCCTGCGCCGTCGCCAGCTCGACCATCGGCTCCAGCCAGTAGAGCCCGCGCGAGCCGGTCCTGACGATCTCGACAGCGACGCCGCGCGCGGCGGCGGCCTGCGCGAACGCCAGGGCAACGTCATCGGCGCCGACCGCGATCGCGCCGGCATCGCGGGGGATGAAGATCCGCATCGTCATCGCTGCGCCTCCGCGACCAGGGCGTCGATCCGCGCCTCGTCGAGCCGTCCGACCACGCGGCCATCGAGCATTGCCGACGGGGCGGTGGCGCAGAGGCCGAGGCAGTAGATCGGCTCCAGCGTCACGCGCTGATCCGCCGTGGTGTTGCCGAGGGAGACGCCGAGCCTGGCCTCAGCCCGCGCCGCCAGCGCGTCGCCGCCAGCGGCCTGGCAGGCCTCGGCGCGGCACAGCTTCAGGACATGGCGCCCGGCCGGTTGTTTGCGGAAGTCGTGGTAGAAGGTGAATACGCCGTGCACCTCGGCGCGGGACAGATTGAGCGCTTGCGCGACCATCGGGATCGCCGGCTCCGGTACGTAGCCGAACGCCTCTTGCAGCGCGTGGAGGATGACCAGCGTGGCGCCTTCGAGCTTGGCATGTTTTGCGATGATTTCGGCGCCGCGCGCCTCGTCCCAAGGTTCGTATTCCGACGTCATCCGCGCTCTCACGATCAGTTTTTCGACTGCCGTATGAGAGTTGGAATCCTTCGAAACATCAATAAAGCCGTCTCATGCGGCGATTGCGAAACGCGATTAATAGCATGGCAGAA
Organism: Bradyrhizobium sp. ISRA436; assembly: GCF_029910015.1. NCBI lineage: Bacteria > Pseudomonadati > Pseudomonadota > Alphaproteobacteria > Hyphomicrobiales > Nitrobacteraceae > Bradyrhizobium > Bradyrhizobium sp. ISRA436. Next base: position 4,815,780 of record NZ_CP094519.1, on the reverse strand, counting down.
TGGGGTGATTTGGGATCGCAATAATGGCCTGAAATCACGAACTTCCGCCGTGCTTTTGGGGTTAGTATCGCGCCGCGGCCGTGCTACTTGTGACTGTGTTGGGACACCGTTTTCGCGATGGGGGTTTGATCCTTGATCGACAAGCTGGAACTTCTGTTGGCGCTGGCCAAGGAACGGCATTTCGGGCGGGCTGCGGAGGCCTGCGGCGTCACCCAGCCGACCATGTCGACCAGCCTCAAGCAGCTCGAGGAAATCCTTGGCGTCATGCTGGTGCAGCGCGGCTCCCGCTTCCAGGGGTTCACGCCGGAGGGCGAACGCACGCTCGACTGGGCGCGACGAATCGTCGGCGACGCGCGCGCGATGAAGCAGGAGATCAACAGCCTCAAGGACAAGCTGTCGGGCGAAATCCGCATCGCCGCGATCCCGACCGTGCTCGGCATGGTGGCGTCGCTGACGACGCCGTTCCGCGCGCGCCACCCCGACGTGCGCTTCCGCATCCAGTCCTGCACCTCGGCCGATGTGCTCGGCCTTCTCGAAAATCTCGAGGTCGATGCCGGGCTGACCTATATCGAGAACGAGCCGATCGGCAAGGTCCGCACCATTCCGCTCTACAACGAGAGCTATCGCCTGTTGACGGCGCCCGATGCCATGTTCGGCGACCGCAAGCAGGTGACGTGGAAGGAAGTGGGCACTGTGCCGCTCTGCCTGCTGACGCCCGACATGCAGAACCGTCGCATCATCGATCGCGCGCTAACCTCGGTCGGCGGCGAGGCGACGCCGACGCTCACCTCGAATTCGCTGCTCGTGCTCTACACCCATGTGAAGACCGGGCGCTGGGCGAGTGTGATGCCTGCGAAGCTTGCGGAGACGCTCGGACTGGCCGACGCCGTTCGCAGTATCCCGATTGTCGATCCGGTTGTGGACTACAGCATCGGCATGGTGATCCCGCAACGCGATCCGATGACGCCCCTGATCGCGGCCTTGGTGCAAGTCGCGCGTGAGGTCGCGCCGACGCTGGAGACGCAGTAGCACTCGGCAATCAGCCGAGGCGCTTCCGCGACGGTTCCCGCTTGCGCCAATCGCCGGTCCGCGCCCGCTACGAAGCGGTTGCCGCTTTGTCTCCTTGCTTTGGAGAAAGCCGCACCGCTCCGTCCCCAAGCAATCTTCTCGTGCACGCTGCGACGATGGAACTCCGCGACCGCTCGGCGGTTTCATTGCGGCGTCCCGATCAGCCAGCAGGAGATGCCTTGAATCGCCGCCAACTACTCCATGGATCGGCCATGTTGCCGACACTGATGCTCTTGCCGCGGCGAGAGGCCGCAGCCGCAGGGAACGCGTCGGACGCACCCTTCAACCCTTCCATGGTGAGGGAGCTTGCCCGCAATCTCGCCAGCAAGTCGTTCGAGGCGCCGGATGAGAAGTTGCCTGGCGGCCTGAAGGACCTGACCTACGATCAGTACCGATCGATCCGCTTCCTGCCCGAGCACGCGCTTTGGCGTGGTGAGAAACTGCCTTTCCAGGCGCAGTTCTTCCACCGCGGCTTTTTCTACAAGAATAAGGTCACCATCTTCGAAGTCGCTGACGGCAAGGTCAGCGAAATCCGCTACAGCAAGGACGATTTTTCGTTCGGTGAGAAGGTGCCTGCCTTCACCGAGACTGACCTCGGTTTTGCCGGATTTCGCATCCACGCGCCGATCAACAAGCCGGACTACTACGACGAGGTCTGTGTCTTCCTGGGGGCGAGCTATTTCCGCGCCGTCGCCAAGGATGAGATCTACGGCCTGTCGGCGCGCGGTCTGTCGATCGACACCGGTGAGGCAAAGGGCGAGGAGTTTCCGTACTTCAAGGCGTTCTGGCTCGAGCGGCCCGTGCCCAACGCGACCTCGCTCGTCATTCATGCCTTGCTCGACAGCAAGAGTTGCGCGGCGAGCTATCGCTTCACGATCAGGCCTGGGAAAACGACGGTGTTCGACGTCGAGGCATCGCTCTATCCGCGTTCTGATCTCGAGCACGCCGGCCTGGCGCCGATGACGAGCATGTTCTTCTTCGGGCCCAACGATCGCAATGACGTCGATGATTTTCGGCCCTCCGTGCACGATTCCGACGGGCTTGCGATCTACAACGGTAAGGGCGAGAGCCTCTGGCGTCCGCTGAGCAATCCGCGCGACCTCCAGATCAGCACGTTCCAGGACGTCAATCCGCACGGGTTCGGGCTGATGCAGCGGGAAAAGAATTTCTTCGCCTATCAGGACATCGAATCGCGCTTCGAGAAACGTCCAAGCCTGTGGGTCGAACCGATCGGCGACTGGGGCGAGGGCGCGGTCATCCTGATCGAGATTCCGACCAAGGAAGAGATCCACGACAACATCGCGGCGTTCTGGCGGCCGAAGGCGCCGCTCAAGGCCAAGAGCGAGAACAATCTCACCTATCGCCTGCATTGGGGGCCGGACGCGCCAAAGCCCCATTCCCTTGCGCGCTTCACACGGAGCGGCATCGGCGCCCGTGGCGAGGACAGCAAGCTGTTCGTGCTCGACCTGATCGGAGACAATCTGAAGGGAATCGATCCCAATAGCGTCAAGGGTGTCGTGACGGCTGAAAAATCCGAAGTCACGAACATCGTCACGCAACCGAACCCGAACACAGGCGGATGGCGGCTCAGCTTCCAATGCGCAGTCAAGAAGGACCCAATCGAGCTTCGGGCCTTTCTTGCCGCGCAGGATGACAAGCCGCTTTCGGAGATCTGGGTCTATCGATGGGCGCCATAGTCACGTCGCCTAACTCCGACGTTGCCGTAGCGGCCGGCGGCTTCCTTCCGCAGGAGAGCCCGCTTGCGATGTCGGCGGCGGATCTTGGCCAAGCGCCGCGCGCAGTCGGGTGGCCGGTGTCGGTTGGCGCGGAGATGGTCATGCGCCGCGCGTTCGTCCTGGTGCTGACGGCGGCGCTGACCGGCGCGGGCGCCTACGAGATGTACATGGTGGTCCAGGTCGGCGGCGTGACGATCATGGAAGGCATGGTGCTGGCGCTGTTCGTCGCGCTGCTCGCCTGGATCGCCTTTTCGTTCGCGTCGGCGCTTGCCGGCTTTTTCGTCCTGCTTCGACGCAAGGGGAACGCCTTGCCCATCCGCGGCGATGGTCCATTGCCGCCGATCGCGAGCCGGACTGCGGTGCTGCTTCCGACCTACAACGAGAATCCACATCAATTGATGGCGCGGCTGCGCGCCATCTACGAGTCGGTCGAGGCGGCCGGACGGGCTGAAAGCTTCGACTGGTTCGTGCTGAGCGACACGCGCGATCCCGATATCTGGATCGCCGAGGAGCGGGCGTTCCTCGACCTGTGCGACGCCTGCGGTGCGCGGCGGCTCTACTACAGGCATCGGGCCGACAACACGGCGCGGAAATCAGGCAATATCGGCGAGTGGATCACGCGGTTCGGCGGCGCCTACCAATTCATGATCGTTCTCGACGCCGACAGCCTGATGTCGGGCGACACCATGGTGCGGATGGTTCATGCCATGGAGAGCAATCCACGGGCAGCGCTGATCCAGACGCTGCCGGTGATCGTCAATGCGCGCAGCCTGTTCAGCCGCCTGCAGCAGTTTGCCGGCCGGCTGTACGGGCCGATGATCGCCGCCGGTGTCGCGTGGTGGCATGGCTCCGAGGGCAACTATTGGGGGCACAATGCCATCATCAGGATTGAGGCATTTGCGGAGCAGGCGGGCCTGCCCGAACTGTCCGGACGAAAGCCGTTCGGCGGGCATATCCTGAGCCACGATTTCGTCGAGGCGGCGCTGATGCGACGCGCCGGCTGGGGCATCTACATGGCGCCGGTGCTGGGCGGCAGCTTCGAGGAGGTACCGCCGTCGCTACTGGATTTTGCCGCGCGCGACCGGCGCTGGTGCCAGGGCAATCTCCAGCATCTCGCTTTGCTGGCGACGCGCCGCCTGCACTGGATTTCGCGACTGCACTTCATGACCGGGATCGGCTCCTACATCACCGCGCCGCTCTGGCTTTCGTTCCTGCTGCTCGGAATCCTGATCTCGTTGCAGGCGCGCTTCGTCCGTCCGGAGTATTTTCCAAAGGGCTTTTCGCTGTTTCCCAATTGGCCGGCTCAGGATCCCGTGCTCGCCGCGTGGGTCTTTGGCCTTACCATGGCGCTTCTGATCATACCGAAGCTGCTCGGCTTCGTCCTGTTGCTGACGCGGCGGGACGCGCGCCGGCAATTCGGCGGCGGCTTTCGGGCATTTTCAGGTGTCATTGCCGAGGTGGTGATTTCGGCGATGATCGCGCCTGTCATGATGGTCTTCCAGTCGATTGCAGTCGTCGAAATCCTGCTCGGGCGGGATGCGGGCTGGCAGACGCAGCGGCGCGACGACGGCGAGGTCGAGCGGCGGGAGCTCTATCGGAAATATGGCATCCCAACCGCGTGCGGTGTCGCGATGGCCGCAAGTGCCTATGCAGTGTCGTTTCCACTGCTGCTGTGGATGTCGCCTGTGATCGTCGGCCTGCTGTTTGCGATCCCGATCGGGGCCTGGACCGCGAAGCCTCGGATGCGAGCGCTGTTCGTGACGCCGGAAGAAGCGGCGCCGCCTCGTGTGCTGGTTCGCGCCAACGAACTGGCTTCGTCGCCCGCACCCGCGTCCGCCCCTGCGCTCGCGGTGCTGCGGCAGGATTCCGGATTGCTGCATCGTCATCTCTCGTCGCTCCCGCCGGCCAAGCGCGGCGGTCCGGGCGAGATCGATCTTCATCTTGCGGTGGCGCGCGCGCGGATCGAGGCAAGCGAAAGCTTTGACGAGGCGGTTGACCATCTCACCCCGCGCGAGACGCTTGCCGTCCTCGGCGATTCTGCCCTGCTGGCGGGGGTGCTTGCGAAGTAACCTGGAGTCTACGCCGCTTCCGGCAGCTTTGCCTGCAGCCTGCGCGGGTCACGGGGCAGCGTGACGCGGACTACGGTGCCGACGCCGAGCTTGGAGCGCAGCCGCATCGAGCCGCCGTGCAGGTTGGTGAGCGAACGTGCGATCGCAAGGCCGAGGCCGGAGCCCTGATAGCTCTTGGTGAGCTGGCTTTCGACCTGCTCGAACGGCTTGCCGAGCCGCCGCAGCGACTCCGGTGCGATTCCGATGCCGCTGTCGGCGATCAAGAGCACAATCGAGTCGTTCAACATCTGACCGCGCACCAGCACGCGGCCGTTGTCGGGAGTGAACTTCACCGCATTGGAGAGCAGGTTGACGATGATCTGCTTGACCGCGCGGCGGTCGGCGACCACCGAGATCGTGCTTTCGATGTTCGATTCCAGGGACAGCCCCTTGTCCTCGGCACGGCCGGAGACGACCCGCAGGGACTCCGCGAGGATGCCGGAGATGTCGAGCGGCTCCATGTCGAACTTCATGCGGCCGGCCTCGATCTTCGACATGTCGAGGATGTCGTTGATGACTTCGAGCAGGTATTTCCCCGATGTCAGGATGTCGTGGCAATATTCCTGATACTTGTCCGAGCCGAGGGCGCCGAACAGCCCGCTGCCCATGATCTCGGAGAAGCCGATGATGGCGTTGAGCGGCGTGCGCAGCTCGTGGCTCATATTGGCCAGGAATTTCGACTTCGCGGCATTGGCGTCCTCGGCGCGGGTCTTTTCCTGCGAGTACTTTTCGGCGAGATCGGCGAGCTCGACGGCCTGCCGTTCCAGCTCGGACTGCGAGCGCTTGAGGTCGGCCACGGTGGCGCGCAGGCGCAGATCGTTGTCGACCAGCTTCTGCTCGTGCGCCTTGATGCGGGTGATGTCGGTGCCGACCGAGACGTAGCCGCCGTCCTTGGTGCGCCGCTCGCTGATATGCAGCCAGCTGCCGTCGTCGAGTTGAGCCTCGAAGGTGCGCGCGCCGGGCGCCGGCGTGCCGCTCTCGTGCAGGCGGCTGCGAACCTCCGGCATGCTGCCGACCTCGATCACCGTCTCGTAGGAGGTGCCGGGGATGACGGCGGAGTCCGGCAGCTTGTGCAGCCGCTGGAAATGGGAGTTGCAGAGCACCAGGCGGTCGTCGGCGTCCCAGAGCACGAAGGCTTCCGGGATGGTCTCGATCGCATCGCGCAGCCTCAGGTCGGCTTCGACGCTCTTCTCGGCGAGGCTCTTCTGCTCGGTGATGTCGACGGCGATGCCGATCAGATGCAGGCCGCCGTCGGCGGCGGCGTGGCTGAGCTCGCAGCGCACGCGCAGCCAGATCCAGTGACCGCCGACATGCTGCATGCGGAAGCTCTGGTCGATATGGTCGATCTTGCCCGAGATCAGCTGGTCGGCGATGTCGAACAGGTTGATGTCGTCGGATTTCACCAGCGCGTTGACCTCGCCGAAGGTGAGCAGGTCGTTGCGGGAGTCGAGCCCGAGCAGGGTGAACATCGACTGCGACCAGAAGATCCTGCCCCGCGACAGATCCCAGTCCCACAGCCCGCAGCGGCCGCGATTGAGCGCGGTATCGATCCGGCCGCGCACGGCGTCGTTGATCAGGTCGCCTTCGCGGGCGCGGGTCGACTGCCAGTGGAAGGCGAAGCCCAGGATCAGCACCACGAAGCTCGTGGTCGCCGACAGCGTCACCGAGAGCGCCGCGTCCGATCCCCAGATCGGTTCGTTCATTTCCTGGATGACCACGATCTGGCCCGGCAGCGACTTGACGAGCCGCGAGATCGCCAGTGCGCCGCTGCCGTTGGGCAGCGTCATGTCGTTGACCACGCCCTGCTGGCCGGGCGCGACCAGCAATTGCGCGGTGGAGATGACGTCGAGGATGCGGTCGCTCTCGCCAAGGCCCTCGATCGGCACGCGCGCCAGCACGCGGTGATCCGCGCTGGTGATGATGACGTGGCGGCCGAGCGCGATGCCCCAGGACGGGATCAGGTCGGGCAGCAGTTCCTGCAGACGCTCGATGTTGTTCAGCCGGTCGCGACGCACCGAGGTCAGGCGGTCGAGACGTTCGGCCAGGATGTCGGAGAGCGCGGCGAGATCACGCTTCATCGCCCCGCGCTTCTGGCGGTTCTGGTCGATCACCTGGACGAAGGCGCCGAGGCAGATGGTGATCAGGAAGGCGATGATGAGAGTCGGGACAGCGCGGCGCAGTGCAGGCTCGGCCGTCAGAAGCCTGAGATACGCCGGTTTCGCGATCGACTGCGCCAATCCCTTGATCGAATCGGATTGGACGCACGCGTTCGCTGCATGCGCGCGCGCCATGCCCTAGACCCCCACGCTAAGCTGGTTTTTACCCGGTTCGGAATGCACCCCACGTCGCATCCGAATCAAGATGATTTGAATCCAGTTTTTCGGAGCTGTCGAGAGTCAACGATTCGTTAATGCGAAATAATTCTTGTCCAAGAGAGAATCGGTGGTCGCAAAACGAGTCCGAAACGGGAACGGCTCCGTAGAACTACGCGCGCGGCGGCTCGGCGTGACTGATCACGCGCTTGATGGTCGGGAACGCGCGGCGCAGCGCGCGCTCGATCTCGTCGACGCTGTCGTGCACCTTGATCACGCTCATCGAGGGAGCGGCACGGCAGTGGAAGTTGACGATCTCGCCGGCGTCGGTGTCGCGGACCCGCACATTGTGGATGTCATGGATCGCGCCGCCGTCGGCGGCGAAGCGGGTCAGCGCGGCCTTGATGGTATCGACACGCTCGGGAGCCGCGTCGGTGCCCCACGGCAGTTCCGGCTGCAGCGGCTCGATATGGGTGTCGACCTCGACGTCCTCGCCGAAGTCCTCGCGGATCGCGCGCTCGAGGTCGTGGGCGATCGCGTGCGCCGCGGTCAGCTCCATCTCGCCGTCGACCTCGAGGTCGATGCCGACGATCAGCTTGCCGCCGAGATCGTGAACTGTGACGTGGTGGATGGCGAGGCCGGAATTGCGCGCGATCACCATGATGCGCTCGCGCACGCTCTCATTGTCGCGTGCGACCGGGACCGCGGTGAAGGTCAGGTCGGCGTCGCCGAACGTCCTGGTCACCGCTTCCTGCGCCCTGCGCTTGATTTCCTCGACGCGGTCGATCGGATAGGTGCGCGGCACCTTGGCGATCGCATCGATGAAGTGGGTCGCCCCGACCATGCGGACGCGCAGCCGGTCGACGTCGACGACGCCGGGCACCGCCTTGATCGCGGCGGTGGCCTGCTCCAGCGCACCTTCGGGCGCGCGGTCGAGCAGGGTCTCGACCGTCTCGCGCGCCATCCGGAGGCCCAGCAGGGCGATCATGACCGCGACCGCGATCGCGGCGGCGGCATCGCCCCACCAGTAGCCGAGCCCCGCCAGCACCAGGCCGACAATGACGGCCGTCGAGCCCATCACGTCGGAGGCGAAATGCAGCGCGTCGGCGGCAAGCGCCTGGCTCTTGGTGTCGCGCGCCGCGCGGTGCAGCGCGCGGGCGCGCCACAGGTTCACGAGGATGTCGAGCACGAGGACGACGAATGGAATGGCTGAGATGGTGGGCGGCGGCGTTCCCTCGCGCAGGTGGCTGTAGGCCTGAACCAGGATGCCGCCGGCCAGCACATAGAGCAGGGCGATGATGCCGAGCGCGGAGACGCTCTCGAACTTGCCGTGCCCGTAATGATGCTCGGCGTCCGCCGGCTGGTCCGACACCCGCACCACCGCCCAGGTGATGATGGTCGCCACCAGGTCGATCGTGGAGTGCAGCGCCTCGGAGATCAGGGCGAGCGATCCGATCGCGACGCCGACCACGAACTTCGCCGCGGCCATGCCGCCGCTGGCGAGGACCGAGATCGCTGCGACCGATGTCTTGGTGCTGGGTGCGTGGGCTGTCATGGCCGGCGGTTTAGCAGGGAGCAGGCGAACATCAAGTGTTACTCTCGACACGCAATCGCCACTCACTTGCAACAGGAGAGATGTTGCGAATTAATCCGAATTCAGAAACCGTCTCGCGCAAGTTCAGCGGCCTACTTCAGGTGCGGATTCACGTTCTCGCGGCGCGTTTCGCCCGAGCCTTGCAAAATCGTTCGCCCTCAAAGCAAGAGGGCGCAGGGAATGCCGGGTGCGCGCTGCACCCGCGGTCTCGTGTGCAAAAGTGGATAAGGAAACGCACACGAGCATACAGGTTCAGCGGGAGACACTCCGGCATTCCCTGCGCGATGGTTTTACGGCTTATACCTGCTCTCCCCGGCGAGACCGGGCTTTGTTGTCACCGCCCTTGCAAGACGCGTGGCGTCTTGCAAGAGGACACCAGCCACTGGGGCGTCAGGACCACACGATTTCACCGTCCGCCTCATGCGCACTCGTCAGTCGCGCAATCCGCGTCCACCGCATCTCACCGCAACACTCGTGACGATCGCGATGCGCCCCTCAATCGGGTGAGACGGGTGGATTCATACACTGATTTTCAATTCCGATAAACAGAAATATTTTTGCCGGCAATGCTTGACGGGTTTTGTTGAGTTGCCCGTCGTGTCCAATGGGCAACACCCAGACCGTGACGGACACCTCCGTAGGATGGAGTGAACCGAGAACCGCAAGCCCATCATCTCAGGTGAAATTGATGGGTGCACCATCTTTTGAAATCTGCTTCGAGAACCTCAGCGAGCTTCTTGACGTTTCGGTTCTATCGAGACTGGCTCATCCGTGAGGCTCGGCACGGATACGGTTGGTTTGATCCGCAAGTCCGCCTTATGGCCGCCAAATAGAGCTCAACCGCTCGGTAAAGCTCCAGCATACAAGCAGGCTCCTTCCTCGTCGGAGAGTTCATAGCGCATGATTCAGTCCCTTCGGTCGGGCCTTGGATCATGGCTTGCGAGCCAGCTTTAATGAGCGTTGGTCAACCGCGGCTTGGTCGCGATGTCTTCCGTCTCAACTGCAACCTGAGGACGAGCTAGTGAACGAACTTTCCTCGCATGGCTGTATTCATCGCGGCGCTTTTCTCGGCTGGGGTAGCGGCGCTTCCGCTTCTGGTTGCCCCTCCGGCTGGATGCCCCGGCTGGCATCTTTCCTGGTCCGAAGGCACGCCGTGGGGTTTGTTGGTGGGATGGCCGCTTGCGACACCAGCGCTTCCGCTTTTCATCGCCATTCGGTGGGACTGGTCTATTCGAAAACAGGCTGAAGCTGACAGTTCGCCAGTACTGATGCCGAGTGAGTACGTGTTGGCTCGCCCTTGTCTTCTCGGAGCCACATGGTCCCAAATTCCGTCGTTGATGGTCCTCGACTGCTTAATCAGGTAGCTGCCGCGATGTCTTGCAAGCGAGCTTTCTATCAATGATCAAGCGCGGTCTGTCGGTATTCGATCCGCCTAAAGACCTGGTCGACGCCTCTGGCGTCACACCCAAGCTGGGTGAAGACGAGCGGGTTATCTGGATAGGCACGCCAGGATGGTTCAGTACTTTCTTCTGCTCAACGGCAGTTCCTACGTGGGGAGCTTTTTTCCTGGCGCTTTTCGCGTACCATGGAATCTATACGCTAACACCCGAGCAACACGCCATTGAAGGGCTCGTAAGAGGACGATGGATCGTTGTCTGTGTGATAATCATATTTGCTTTCATACCTCAGTTATTCGCGCTGCACATAGGCGGCGCCTTTGCGTATATTCTCACGACAAGACGAATGATGGTGAAAGTAGATCAGACGAGAATGCTCGTCAGATTGCTTAGGTATTTCAGGAGCGTCGCCGACACGGATGGCTTTGCTTCCTATGATTTGAGATACCTCAACGGCGCTCGTGTCTATGCCGGCTTGTGGAGCTACGGAAATGTAAGCGTCCGCTGTTATGTTGGCTCGTTCGGTGAACTCAGACACGAAATATATGAATCCGAGCCAGTTTTTCGTGACCGCAGATTCGTAAAAGTCTGGCGCAGATTGCCTCACTTCCGTTTGGCCGAGACACCTTGCAACGTGTACTTCGGTATCAAGGATGTGGGCAGGCTTGGTGATGTTCTAAATGACCAATGCGCGGCTGATGTTGAGCGCACAGCTTCCCGGCGACGCTGACACGAAAGCTAAAGGTCATCGGGACTATTCGGCGGACTGCTCTAAGTTATAAGCATGTCCGGAAATGGCCCTTCTGCGACCTCGGCCAATGTCCGCTCTTCCGCCGCTATTGAGAGTTGAACGGACATCAGTCGGCCGGTCGCTTAACGAGTACACGCCCTACTCATGCTGAGTGTGCCGTGCTAGGCTGCTGCGCGCGCTTGTTGCGTCTGCGGACACTCAGCCACGGCGGCAAATACCAGGGTTGAGGAACAGCCGTTCAGTCTTGCGTAGTGTCCACTCCCTCGGAGGACGGCGATGCAATTGCGGGTCTTTGGGCGCACCGGAATGCAGCTCTCGGTCCTGGGCTTCGGCTGCGGTGCCGTGGGCGGATTGATGGTGCGTGGTGATGCTGCCGACCAGGAGCGTACGGTTGCGCGGGCGATCGCCGCTGGCGTCAATTATTTCGACACAGCGGTTCAGTACGGCAATGGCGCGTCGGAGCAGAACCTTGGCCGCGTCTTGCGGCAGCTGAAGCCGCCCAATGTGGTCGTCGGTACCAAGGTCCGATTGCAGCCCGGTGAGTATGGCCGCGTTGCCGATGCCGTCAGGCTTTCGCTCGAAGGCAGCTTGGCTCGCCTCGGCCTCGATCAGGTCGACATCTTTCATCTGCACAATCCGATCACCGAAGCCGGCGGCGGTGCGGCGCTCAGCGTGCGGCAAGTGCTGGACGAGGTGGTGCCGGCGTTCGCGCGCCTGCGTGACCAGGGGAAGGTTCGTTTCCTCGGCATGACGGCCGTCGGCGAGACCGTGGCCTTGCAGCGGGTGATCGATGCCCGCTTTCTTCGACAGCGCGCAGGTCGTCTACAACATGCTCAATCCATCGGCCGGGGAGGATCTGCCACCGAGCTATCCGGCGCAGGACTATGGCCGATTGTTCGACCACACCAAGTCTGCCGGCGTCGGCGTCGTGGGCATCCGTGTGCTCGCCGGTGGCGCGTTGTCTGCGTCAGCCGAGCGTCATCCGATTGCGGGCCCGGCGCCCGAGCCGATCGGTTCGGCGATGAGCTACGATACCGACATCGATCGCGCGCGTCGACTGCTGCCGCTGGTCCAGGACGGATTTGCTGCAAGCCTGACCGAAGCCGCCACGCGGTTCGCGCTGTCGCATCCGGCCATGGGCACGATCCTGGTTGGAATGGCGACGCCGCAACAGTTCGAGGAGGCTCTCGCGGCAGTTCAGAAAGGCCCGCTGCCGCAAGCTGCGCTCGACAGGCTGTCAGCCTTGCAGCAGGCCTTTTCCGGCGAGACGCGCTGATCATCATTGCGACGGACAACTGCGCTTGTTGGCTGCATGATGCGCGGTCCGCTACAGCGTCACCACGATCTTGCCGAGGTGCTTGTTCGCTTACATGTGCTGGAACGCGCCACCGATGAACGCTGCTCCTCCTCGCGCGCAGTCGAAGAAGCTCTGTTCAGTCATGTTGCTGACGCAATCTCTGTCTTAGTCGGTGAGAACTAAAAACACTGCGTGGGACCTCCCCGGTTCCCACAACGGTTCCATCGCCGGCATCGGCACGAATCCGCAAAACATTGGCACGAGCTCGTAAACGCCTCCGCGTTCGCTTGACCATGTTTTGCGGCATCGGGAACCGAACGATCGAAATCAATCAGTCAAGGAGTTATGATGTTGTTCGGCTCGAGCGCCGCAATTTGCGGCGCCGTGGTTGCGCTTGCCATGTCTGTTACCACTGCTCGAAGTGAAACCAGTACGGTTCATTCAAGCGCCGTCGTCATTGCCGCTGCTGGGGATGCCATCGTCGGCGCAGCATCCATGTACAATCCGTTCCGGTCCGGATGGCGGGAGGGCGGCCCAAGCACAGCCTCTGGCGAGCGCTATGATCCCTCCGGCTGGGCGGCTGCCATCAAGACGAGTTTGCGTCAGAAATTTGGCGGGGTGCAATTTGGCGCAAGGCCGAAATATGCCCTCGTTGAGGCTGTGGGCAAGAAGGTCATCGTCAAGATAAATGATGTGGGGCCACTCACGCCGGGGCGCATCATTGACCTCAATGAGCGGACGATGCGCCTTTTCGATCCAAGCCTGCAGCTCGGAGTCATTCACGGCGTAAGAGTTAGTCCGCTTTCAGGAGACTATTGGATCCCCGGACCGGTCGGCTGAACGTCGTAGCCGAAAGAGCAAGAGCGCAGCCTTCCTGGCTAGCGCTTAGGGCGGGTTAGCGCAGCGTAATGCGCCCTGCTGCTCATCCGCGCAACGCCGCTACAGCGTCACCACGATCTTGCCGAGGTGCTTGTTCGCTTCCATGTGCTCGAATGCCTTGCCGATGTCGGCGAACTTGTAGACCTTGTCGATCGGAAGCTGCAGCTTGCGCGCCTCCACCGCGGGCCAGATGTCCTTCCTGACCTCGTCGAAGATCTCGCGGATCTCCTCGATCGTGCGGGTGCGGAAGGTGACGCCGATATAGTGGATGCGGCGCGCCGCATGCAGGTCGAAGTTGAAGTCGGCGTGGGTGCCGCCGAGCCGGCCGACATTGACGATGCGGCCCTTGATCCTGGTCGCCGCCAGGTTCTGGTTCGCGACTTTGCCGGAGACCTGGTCGACGATCAGGTCGACGCCCTGGCCGTCGGTCGTCTTCAGCACCTGATCGACCCAGGCAGGATCGGAGGAATCGATCGCGAGATGGGCGCCGAACTCCTTCAGCCGTCCGCGGCGCATTGCATCAGTTGAGGATCCCACCACGAGCTTGGCGCCCTTCAGCTTGGCGATCTGCATCGCCATCAGCCCGACGCCGGAGCTCGCGCCCTGGATCAACACGGTCTGGCCCGGTTGCAGCGCGCCGTTGGTGACGACGGCGTTGTGCATGGTCGCGAGCGCGACGGGGAGGGTGGCGGCTTCGTCGAAGTTCATGTTCGACGGGGCGCGGAACAGCCGCCCGTGATCGGCCAGCGTGTACTCGGCAAACGCCGCGCCGCCCGATCCCATGATCCGGTCGCCGACCTTGACGCCCTTGGCATCGGGACCGAGCTCGGCAACCTCGCCGGCCCATTCCATGCCGAGCACGGTGCCGACGCCGCCGGCCGCGCCATGGGCATGGCCCTTGGTCATGCCGAGATCGGCGCGGTTAAGCCCACAGGCGTGGACCTTGACCAGCACCTGCGTGCCCTTCGGTGTGGGCTTGGCGACGTCGGTGATTTCGGGGCCGTTGGCTCCGTAGACATAGGCTTTCATGGCTCTTCTCTTTCTTCGGTAGAGGATGAGCGAGGCCGCTATTCCGCCGCCTGGCGCTTGGCGCCGGACATCATGCCTTCGAGCCTTTCGGCGATGATCGCCTCCGCCTCGCGCACGATGCGCGAGATGAGCTCGGCGCAGGACGGGATGTCGTGGATCAGGCCCTGCACCTGGCCAGCCGACCAGATGCCTTCATCGGCATCGCCTGTCGCGTAGACCATCTTGCCGCGGGCGCCGGCGACGAGCTCGCGGACATCCTCGAACTTGGCGCCTTGCTTCTCCATCTGCACGACCTTGGTCGAGATCGCATTCTTGGCGACGCGCGAGGTGTTGCGCATGGTGCGGAAGATCAGCTCAGTCTCGCGCTCGTCGTTGGCGACGATGCGCTCCTTCACGAGCTGATGGATCGGGCTTTCCTTGGTGCACATGAAGCGCGTGCCCATGTTGATGCCGTCGGCGCCGAGCGCGAGCGCGGCGACCAGGCCGCGGGCATCGCCGAAGCCGCCCGAGGCGATCATCGGGATCTTCACCTTGTCGGCAGCGGCCGGGATCAGGATCAGGCCGGGGGTATCGTCCTCGCCGGGGTGGCCGGCGCATTCAAAGCCGTCGATCGAGATCGCATCGACCCCCATGCGCTCGGCGGATAGTGCGTGGCGAACGCTGGTGCATTTGTGCAGCACCTTGACGCCGTGCTTCTTGAACTCGTCGACATGCTCCTGCGGCTTGTTGCCGGCGGTCTCGACGATTTTGATGCCGCTTTCGATGATGGCCTGGCGATACTCGGCGTAAGGCGGCGGCTTGATCGCGGGCAGGATGGTGAGGTTCACGCCGAACGGCTTGTCGGTCATCTCGCGGCAACGCGCGATTTCCTTGCGCAGGTCGTCCGGTGTCGGCTGGGTCAGCGCCGTGATCATGCCGAGCGCGCCGGCATTGGCGACGGCCGCCACCAGTTCCGCGCGCCCGACCCATTGCATGCCGCCCTGCACGATCGGGTGGTCGACGCCGAACATCTCGGTGAAGCGTGTGGTGATCATTCTGCCCTCGTTTCCACTGGAATTTTCCGTGACGCGGACGGCCGCGCACAGTTGTTATGGATGTCGAGCGGCAGGATGCAGTCCTATCAGGCAAATGTCTACCGGGCAGGGGCGGCGGGCCCATGCGGAATTGGGAGGCTCGCGCACGGGCTCAGGCGCGGGACGCGCTGACGGTTCGATGCATCTGCGCAAGCGCCAACGATCAATCACGTCGCATACGGCGCAACACGCGTGCGATGATCTCAGGCCGGCACGGCCTGCCGCACCGAGGTCGTCGCGTGCTCGTCAAACGCGGCCGAGATGTCGCGCATGCTGACGACGCCGATCAGGCTGTAATTGTCGATCACAGGCACGTGGCGGATATGGTGCTTGTTCATCAGATGACGGACGTGATCGAGCGTATCCGTCGAGCTGCAGGACACGAGCTGCTGCACGGCGACGAATTGCGACACCCGCATGCCGGCGCCGGCTGCGCCGTGCGTGGCGATCGCGCGCACCACGTCGCGCTCGGTGAACATGCCGACGGCGGTGTTGCCCTCGGTGCGGACGACATCCTTCACCACGAGCGCGCTGATATTGCTGGTGCGCATCAGTTGCGCGGCGATCGCCACGGTCTCGTTCATGCGAACCGTTGCAACGCGGGCGGTCTTCTTGCGCAGGATATCTCCGACTTGCATGGCAACCTCCTTGGGGTCATCAACGGCGCGAGTCTGGTATACATAATGCCAAATGTCAACAGGGCGATGGTGCTGTTCCACGACGAAAATATGCCTGAAATAGGTAGGTTATCTGACGTTTACGCCGATTGTCGCCGCAGATAGTCGAAGCGGGAAATCTCGTCAAATCGATCTCTTGCATTTGGTATGCCTGAGATCGTGAGGTCAAAAGAAAAAGAAAGAGGCGCACCGAAGTGCGCCTCTTTTGACTCAGCCTGCGATGCCGGATCAGGCCGTCTTGGCGGTGGCCGCCGTCGCGGCCTCGGCGGCGGCCTCGTTGCCAAGGATGAAGGCGCGCCGTAGCGGCTTGATCACGAACACGGCCATCAGCGCGGCGGTGGCATTCAGCGCGACCGCAATCACGAACACCGCATGCCAGCCATAGCTGGTGGCGACGATGCTGGCAGCCGGCACCAGCAGCGACGCCGTGCCCTTCGCCGTGTAGAGCATGCCGTTGTTGGTGGTGGCGAACTTCGCGCCGAAGGTGTCGCCGCAGGTTGCCGGAAACAGCGAATAGATCTCGCCGAACACGCCGAAATAAACCGCGGTCGCCAGCACGAACACCAGCGGATGATGGCCCCAGGTCGAGAGCGTCAGCAGCATCAGCGCGCCGGTACCGAAGGCAATGAACATCGTGTGCTCGCGGCCGATAGTGTCGGAGACCCAGCCGAAGAACGGACGTCCGAAGCCGTCGAAGATGCGGTCGAGCGAGATCGCGAAGGTCAGCGCCGCCATCTGGAAGCCGGCGAGGGTGACCGGCGTGGTGGCGATCTTGTAGTCGTGCGCGATCGGCGCGATCTGTGCCGCCGCCATCAGGCCGCCGGCCGCGACCATCACGAACACCAGATACATGATCCAGAAGATCGGGCTGCGCAGCACCTGCGGCGGCGTGAAGTCGATCTTGGTCTGCGGCAGGTTGAGCTGCTTCTTCTTCGGCGGGATCGCCACCGCAGGCGGGCGGATGAAGAAGGCAAGCACGAACACGACTAAACCTTGTCCAATGCCGAAATTGAAGAATGCGGACTGGTAGCCGCTCGCGGCGATCATCTTGGCGATCGGCACCACGGTGAGCGCGGCGCCTGCGCCGAAACCGGCTGCCGTCGCACCCGCGGCGAGGCCGCGGCGATCCGGAAACCATTTCAGCGCATTGCCGACGCAGGTGCCGTAGACCGAACCCGCGCCGATGCCGCCGAACACGGCGGCGATGTAGAGCAGGGTGAGTGAATCGGCGTAGGAGTTCAGCACCCAGGCCGTCGCAATCATGATACCGCCGAACATGATGACAAGACGCGGGCCGTATTTGTCGACGAACCAGGCTTCGATCGGCACCAGCCATGTCTCGGTCACCACGAAGATGGTGAAGGCGAGCTGGATCGCCGCGCGGCCCCAGTGATGCGCGCCGTCAATCGGATCGACGAACAGCGTCCAGCCGTACTGGAGGTTCGCGATCATCGCCATGCAGACGATGCCCATGATAAGTTGCAGCCAGCGGAAGCCGCTGGCCGAAGGTTGTGCTTGCGTGACAGCTGTATTGCTGGAAACCATCAAGTCCTCCCGAACGCGCTCTAGTTCTTGTGACCGAGTGTCGCAATTCTTGTGGCTTATTGTCACAAGCCATCGACCGATGTTGGTATACTATATCCCAGAAAGCAAGCTTATCCTTAGGTTGCAGCGCAGCAAAATTGGCATGCAAGGCGCCCCCGGTTTCCGTATCCCGCTGACCTCAGCAAAACAAAAACGCCCGGCGTCCTGCCGGGCGTTTTCGTCGGTTGGAGATGCGCTTGACGCTTACGCCGTCGACTTCGCCACCACGATCTTGCGCCAGGGCTTGAGCACCGCGATCGCGAGCAAGGACGCGAGAATGTTGGCGCCGGCGGCGGTGATGAAGACGTTGTCCCAATGACCGGACGACTGCTGCATGTAGTTGGCGATCGGCACCAGCAGCGCGGCGGTGCCCTTCGCGGTGTAGAGCAGGCCCGCATTGGTGGTCGCGAACTTGGCGCCGAACGTGTCGGTGCAGGTCGAGGGAAACAGCGAATAGATCTCACCCCAGGCGAAGAATACGAAGCCGGACAGAATCACGAACCACACCGGATCGTGGCCGAGCATGTGGAGCGCCCAGATGCCGAGGCCTTCCATGCCGAAGGCGATGAACATCGTGTTCTCGCGGCCGATCATGTCGGAGATCCAGCCGAAGAACGGTCGCGTCAGGCCATTGAGGATGCGGTCGATGGTTGCGGCGAAGGTCACCGCCGTCATGGTCATGCCGACCAGGGTCACCGGAATGTTGTCGACCTTCCAGTCCACCGCGATCGGCTTCAGGTTCGCCGTCACCATCAGGCCGCCGGCGCCGACGATCACGAACATGAAGTACATCAGCCAGAAGATCGGCTGCCGCAGCACTTCGGTCGGCTGGTAGTTGCGCCGGGTCTGGACCAGGTTGGCGTTCTGCGTCACCTGCGGCACCTGCCCGGCCTTCGGCGCGAGCAGGAAGAAGGCGAGCAGCACGATGACGATGCCCTGCCCGAGACCGAAATAGAGGAAGGTGGTCTGAAAGCCGGAGTCCTTGATCATCGCCTGGATCGGCGCGACCGTCAGCGCCGAACCCGCGCCGAAGCCTGCTGCAGTAATCCCTGCGGCGAGGCCGCGCTTGTCGGGAAACCATTTCAGCGCATTGCCGACGCAGGTGCCGTAGACGCCGCCGGCACCGATGCCTGCGATGATCATGCCGAGATAGTAGCCGTTGAGCGTGGTCGCCTGCGCGTTGATCACCCAACCGATGGCGCACAATACGCCGCCGACGAGTACGACGATGCGTGGGCCGTATTTGTCGACGAACCAGCCTTCAACCGGCACCAGCCAGGTCTCGAACAGCACGAACAGGGTGAAGGCCCACTGGATTGAGGCGCGGTCCCATCCGAACTTCTTTTGGATATCGGGGACGAAGAACGTCCACCCGTACTGATAATTTGCGATCATCACCATTGCGGCGACGCCGATCGCAAGTTGCGTCCACCGATAGGTGTCGCTGACGCGCGCGGCCGTAGGGGCCGCAGTTGCCTGAGCCATATCCGACATTGATCCTCCCAACGCGCTTATCGTGATTGTGCTTTTGGCGCGCGGCGGCCATCTTGGTATTCGATATGCCAAGGTTCAAGCTGTCGCAGCGTCAGCGTGCGCTTATGCCGCAGCGTTGCCCGTAGTCGCAGTGGATGGATGGCCCAGCGCAAAAAAAATGGCCCCGGAGATCGGGGCCATTGCACGAAAACTTCGATGTCGGATCAGACGCGCGGCGAGAGCCGTTCGCTCACGCGTGCAAGAGTCCTGCGGCTCAGAGGCCGAAACGCGGCAGGTCACCGTTGCGGTTGGAGATCTCCGCGCTCTTCATCAGGAGGCGGTCGATCGTGGCCAACAGGCGGCCGAGCAGGGTGGTGGACGGCGCGAGCGCGATAGCAGTGGTCTTGGACATTGGTGTCCCCTTTCGGCTTGAGGCCGGCGAGGTGCTGGCTCATCATCTGGGGTCAATCTAGGTATACCAGATGCCAGACGCAACGAGCTTGTTTGCATAGCAGCATTCACGATGTGCATCGCAGCAAAAATCACCTAATTGGGATCCCAGATCGCCCAACGCCAAGGGAACTCGGCCGCGATCCCCTAAGTAGGTCTGCGGGGAGGATGCCGGGCCGTTTCCGAGCCCACGCAAGGCGTGCGTCATGCCGCCTCGTGGTTGTGGCGGTATTCCCGGGTGAACCCGCCATGGCCGTAGGAGCGCCGCAGTCGATGATATGGACGTTCGAGTGCGGATGGAGATTGCCGATCAGCTCCGACAGCAGCGCTTTGTTCTGGTAGACCGACTTCTCGTTCCGCGTGCTGGTGCCCTCGTAATCGTCACCTCGAGCCGGAATGAATTCCTGCCGCACTCGTCGGCGAGCTGAGGCGGCTGCTGATTGCGCAGTTTGCGTGACATCTCCTCAAAGTTCTTGGTCGTTCGCACGCTTGACGATCGTATCGATCGCAAGCAGTCCGGCGAGCGAAAACAGGGCAAAGACAAGACCGCTAAGGAACGTGGCCGCGGGCCCAAGTGCGTCCCACAGCGCGCCCGCGATGACGCTCGAGCAAAGCATCGCGACGCCGCTCAACAGGTTGAAATACCCGTAGGCGGTGCCACGCAGCGAGGCGGGCGAGGTATCAGCGATGAGCGTTGCGAACAGGCCTTGTGTCAGCCCCATGTGCAGGCCCCAAAGGGCTACGCCGAGCGCCAGCCCGCCGAGATTCGCGAGGGTGGCCAGCGTGAGATCGGCGGCAGCGAGGCATACGAGCCCGATTGCGAGCAGGCCGGTGCGATTGATCCGGTCGGACAGCACACCGGCTGGATAGGCCGATAGGGCATAGACGATGTTCATCAGCACCAGCACCGCCGGGACCCACATCGCGTCAAGTCCGACATTTTGTGCGCGCAGGATCAGGAACGCCTCGCTGAAGCGGGCGAGCGTGAATACGACGCCGATCCCGACCACGCGCCAGTAGGGTTTCCCGAGATGCTTGACCGCGGCGAGGCTCAGCGGGTTTTTCGCTCGGCTCTTATTGGTATGACGGCTCGGCTCTTTGACGGCAAGGACGATCAGGGCGAGTGAGAGGAAGGCCGGAATGACGGCAAGCCAGAACACCGCGCGGAAATTATCGGCGCTGGTCCACATCAGGGCGATGGCGAGCAGGGGACCGACGAAGGCGCCGACGGTGTCGAGCGATTGCCGAAGCCCGAAGCTCGCGCCGCGCAATTCGGCGGGCGCGATATCGGCGACGAGCGCGTCGCGTGGCGCGCCGCGTATGCCC
This sequence comes from Bradyrhizobium sp. ISRA436, assembly GCF_029910015.1. NCBI lineage: Bacteria > Pseudomonadati > Pseudomonadota > Alphaproteobacteria > Hyphomicrobiales > Nitrobacteraceae > Bradyrhizobium > Bradyrhizobium sp. ISRA436. The sequence continues at coordinate 4,795,026 of NZ_CP094519.1, read as the reverse complement.
TTGCCGACGCGATCGATGAAGCGGGCGGCAATCAGCCAGCCGACGGTCGGCGCCAGCGGAAACACCGGCTTGGTGACGGCGGCAATTCCGTAGCCGATCGCCGCAAGCAGCTTGCGCTTGCCGAGCCAGTCGGACAGCGCGCCCGAAAATATCTTTGTGATCGAGGCGGTCGCTTCCGCGACGCCTTCGATGAAGCCGACCGTCACCATCGAGGTGCCGAGCGCGGTGACAAGATAGACCGGCAGCAGCGCGTGGATCATCTCCGAGGAGATGTCCATCAGCATCGACACGAAGCCCAGCGCCCAGACTCCCGTGGGGATTCGGGCTGGCGGGAAAGGTGAGTTGGGTTCGTCCTTCACCTGCTGCCTCCTTCGGTCGGGCAATAAAAAACCCGCTACGGGCGGGCTCACCATCGTTCCGGCGACAGCAAGAGCGGTCAGCTCGCCTCGGCAGGAGGCGTCAGCCCACAGCCGGCGAGCACCAGCAGATTCTAACGCCGCTTCGCTGAGACATGTAGCATTCAGGCGACGCCAGAAGGAAGCGCAACCAAGGCGTGGTCTGCAACAAAGGCCGCCGGGGGCACCGGCGGCCTTTGTGAATGCTGCGACGAAGCTGAAGCGTGCTTACTCGGCGGCCTGCTTCTGCGGCGGATCGAGCGCGCCGGAATCGTGGATCTCGGCGACCTGGTGATCGGAGAAGCCGAGCACCTCGCGCAGGATCTCGTCGGTGTGCTCGCCGAGCAGCGGCGAGCACTTCACGTCGCTCGGCGAGTCCGACAGCTTGATCGGGTTGCCGACCGAGAGGTACTTGCCGCGGGTCGGATGATCGACCTCGACCACGGTGCCGGTCGCGCGCAGCGACTGATCTTCGGCGAGTTCCTTCATCGACAGGATCGGACCGCAGGGGATGTCGTCCTTGTTCAGGATCTCCATCGCCTCGAACTTGGTCTTTGTCATCGTCCACTGCTCGATGCGGGCGAAGATCTCGTTCAGCCGCGGCAGGCGGGCGGCCGGCTTGGCGTAGTTCGGATCGGTCTTCCAGGTCGGCTCGCCGATCACGTCGCAGATCTTCTCCCAGACCGGCGCCTGGGTGATGAAGTAGATGTAGGCGTTCGGATCGGTCTCCCAGCCCTTGCACTTCAGGATGCGGCCGGGCTGGCCGCCACCGGAATCGTTGCCGGCGCGCGGCACGGCGTCGCCGAACGGGATGCCTTCGCCGAACTGGCTGTACTCCTTCAGCGGACCGTGGGCGAGGCGCTGCTGGTCGCGCAGCTTGACGCGCGACAGGTTCAAGACACCGTCCTGCATCGCCGCGGTGACGCGCTGGCCTTTGCCGGAGTGCGTGCGGTGATAGAGCGCGGTGACGATGCCGAGCGCGAGATGCAAGCCGGTGCCGCTGTCGCCGATCTGCGCGCCGGTCACGAGCGGCAGGCCGTCGCGGAAGCCGGTGGTGGATGCGGCGCCGCCGGTGCACTGCGCGACGTTCTCGTAGACCTTGCAGTCCTCATACGGGCCGGGGCCGAAACCCTTGATCGAGGCGACGATCATCTTCGGGTTGATGCTCTGGATCTTCTCCCAGGAGAAGCCCATGCGGTCGAGCACGCCGGGGCCGAAATTCTCGACCAGCACGTCGCACTTCTTGATCAGCGCGGTCAGCACTTCCTTGCCCTTCGGGTTCTTGGTGTCGAGCGTGATCGAGCGCTTGTTGTGGTTCAGCATGGTGAAATACAGGCTGTCCACGTTCGGGATGTCCTGCAGCTGGCCGCGCGTGATGTCGCCGACGCCGGGACGCTCGACCTTGATCACGTCGGCGCCGAACCAGGCCAGCAACTGCGTGCAGGTCGGGCCCGACTGGACGTGGGTGAAATCGAGAATGCGAACGCCCGTGAGCGCCTTGGTCATAATGTCTGCTCCTTCTACTCTGTTGTCGTCATGCCCGCGAAGGCGGGCATCCAGTAATCACCGTTGGTCAGTTGGGCCGAACCTTCGTCACACGATGGTTCGGCGCTTACTGGATTCCCCGCCTGCGCGGGGAACGACACCGGTGGGTTAGTCGGTTTACTTCTTCTTCAGAACGCTTTGCGGATTGAGGTTGCCGATGCGGCCGCTCTCCGAGCCGGCGGCCGGATCGATCACCGCGTTGATCAGTGTCGGCTTGCCGGAATCCAGCGCGGCGTTGACCGCACGCTTCAGCTCGTCGGGCGAGGTCGCATTGACGCCGACGCCGCCGAAGGCTTCCATCATCTTGTCGTAGCGCGAACCCTTGACGAATACGGTGGTCGCAGGGTCCGAGCTTGCACTGTTGACGTCGGTGCCGCGATAGATGCCGTCATTGTTGAAGATCACGACGCAGATCGGCAGCTTGTAGCGGCAGATGGTCTCGACCTCCATGCCCGAGAAGCCGAAGGCGCTGTCGCCCTCGACCGCGAGCACGGGGTGGCCGGTCTCGATCGCGGCGGCGATCGAATAGCCCATGCCGATGCCCATCACGCCCCAGGTGCCGACGTCGAGCCGCTTGCGCGGTTTATGCATGTCGACCACGCCGCGGGCGAGGTCGAGCGTGTTGGCGCCTTCGTTGACGAAGATGGTGTCTGGACGTTCCGCGATGATGGCGCGCAGCGCGCCGAGCGCACCGTGATAGTCCATCGGCGAGGCGTTGCTCATCAGCTTCGGCGCCATCTTGGCAACGTTCTCGTCGCGCTTGGTCGCGATCTTGCCGACCCAGTCGGCCGGCGCCGCCGGCCAGTTCGCGCCCATGCCCTCGAGCAGCGCCGTGACGCAGGAGCCGATATCGCCGACCACGGGGGCCGCAATCTCGACGTTGGAGTCCATTTCCTTCGGCTCGATGTCGACCTGGATGAACTTCTTCGGGGCGTCGCCCCAGGTCTTGCCCTTGCCGTGCGACAATAGCCAGTTGAGGCGGGCGCCGATCAGCATCACGACGTCGGCGTCCTTCAGCACGGTCGAGCGCGCCGCGCCGGCGCATTGCGGATGCAGGTCGGGCAACAGGCCCTTGGCCATGCTCATCGGCAGGAACGGCACGCCGCTCTTCTCGACCAAGGCCTTGATCTGCTCGTCGGCCTGCGCGTAGGCGGCGCCCTTGCCGAGAATGATCAGCGGCCGCTTCGCACTCTTGAGCACATCGAGCGCGCGCTTGACCGCCGACGGGGAGGGGATCTGCTCGGGTGCGGCGTCGATCACCTTGACCAGCGATTTCTGTCCGGCGTCGGCATTCATCACCTGGGAGAACAGCTTCGCGGGGAGGTCGAGATAGACGCCGCCCGGACGGCCCGACACCGCGGCGCGGATCGCGCGCGCAAGTCCAATGCCGATGTCCTGGGCATGCAGCACGCGGAACGCGGCCTTGCACAGCGGCTTGGCAATCGCGAGCTGGTCCATCTCCTCATAGTCGCCCTGCTGCAGGTCGACGATCTCGCGCTCCGAGGAGCCCGAGATCAGGATCATCGGGAAGCAGTTGGTGGTGGCGTGGGCCAGCGCGGTGAGGCCGTTGAGGAAGCCGGGCGCCGACACCGTGAGGCAGACGCCGGGACGCTTGGTCAGGAAGCCCGCGATCGACGCGGCGTAGCCGGCGTTCTGCTCGTGGCGGAACGACAGCACGCGAATGCCCGCCGCCTGGGCCATGCGGCCCAGGTCCGTGATCGGGATACCCGGCACACCGTAGATGGTGTTGATGCCGTTGAGCTTGAGCGCATCGATGACGAGGTGGAAGCCATCGGTCAATTCTTGCTCGGTGCCCCGTGCCTCGGACTTCGCAGCGGTATTCAGCATCGGCATCGTCTCCCTGATCGTTCTTTTGTTTCGGACGATCTGATGGTCGTCTGAAGCGTGTGGACTTTGAGTGCTACGTAAAGAGTTCTTGGCCGTGTGCCTCGACATAGGCCGCCAGCCCAAGCGTGTGATCGCGCGCACGTTTCTCGGCGAGCTCGGTGTCGCGCGCTTCCAGCGCCTCGATGATCCCGAGATGTTCGGGCAGGGAGGTCGCGGTGCGGTCCTTGCGCCCGATCGTGAGCTGGCGATAGCCGCGCACATGCAGCAGCAGGTCGTTGGTGAGGTCGACCAGCACGGGCGATTCCGATAGCGAGATCAGCGCCTGATGGAATGCGATGTTGGCCTTGGAATATTCCTCCACGTGATCCTGCGGCAGGCGATCGGGGCCGAAATCCCTAAAGAAGTCACGCAGCGCCGTGATGTCCTTCTTGCGCGCGGTGGTCGTGATCAGGCGCGCCGCCATGCTTTCCAGCGCCGCCCAGGCGCGGATCATGTCGACGATCTCCGCCTTGCTGCGGCGGACCACGACGATGCCGCGGCGCGGCACGGTCTTCACGAAACCGTCCTGCTCGAGCATCGCGATCGCCTCGCGGATGGGCGTGCGGCTGACGCCGAGCCGTTCGGACAGCGCGCGCTCGTCGAGCATCACCGGCTCGGGCGTCGCGTAGATGTCCATCTTCAGAATCGCTTCCTTCAAGGCCTCATAGGCCTTGTTCTTGAAGCTCGTCTCCGGAGCGATCCGGACGATGGCGATGTCTGTGTCTGCCATGATAGGCGACGCCTTGGTCTGTTTTGGTTCGGGCACGACTCGTCTCCTCCTCTTGGAGACGTCTTTTTAGCAGAAGAAATTACCTTAGTTTTTGGCATGCCAAATACCAGAATGTCAAGATACCTTTATTTTCGGCGCTTTTGAGCATTCGGCGACCTTGACAATTCCTCCTCTGGCATACCAAATGCCATAAAATTTGTCCCAGGAGGAAGCCAATGTCAAACTCAAAGGATGCGGTCCGCAAAGTTCTCGATGCGGTCAGGGCCGACAAACGCACGAGCCTCACCGCGCCCGAGGGCAAGGTGGTGTGCGACGCCTACGGAATTCCGGTGCCAAAGGAGGGCGTGGCCAAATCCGCGGCCGATGCCGCGCGGATCGCCTCCGAGATGGGGTTCCCGGTCGTGATGAAGATCGTCTCGCCGGACATCCTCCACAAGACCGAGGCCGGCGGCGTCGTGGTCGGCGTCAAGAGCGCCGCGGAGGCCGAGAAGAGCTACGAGACGATTCTCGCCAACGCGAAGAAGTACAAGGCCGACGCCAAGATCGAAGGCGTCCAGGTGCAGCAGATGCTGGGCGGCGGCACCGAGGTCATCGTCGGCTCCATCACCGACGGCTCGTTCGGCAAGCTGGTCGCCTTCGGCCTCGGCGGTGTGCTCGTTGAGGTTCTCAAGGACATCACCTTCCGCCTCGCGCCCGCGACCAGGGAGGACGCGCTGTCGATGCTCGACGGCATCCAGGCGCACGAGATGCTGAAGGGCGTCCGCGGCGGCGATCCCGTCAATCGCGAGGCGCTGGCCGACGTCATCGTCAAGGTCTCGCAGCTCGTCAGCGATTTCCCCGAGATCGTCGAGCTCGACCTCAACCCCGTCTTCGCGACCAAGAAGGACGCGATCGCGGCCGACGTCCGCATCGTCGTCGACTTCAACTACAAGCCGCGTCCGGCGCCCCGTCCGACCGAGGAGATCGTCGCGGCGATGAGCCGTATCATGCAGCCGAAGGGCGTTGCGGTGATCGGCGCCTCCGCCGAGGACGGCAAGATCGGCAACTCCGTGATGAAGAACCTCATCAACGGCGGCTACAAGGGCGAGATCTATCCGATCCATCCCAAGGCGGACGAGATCCTCGGCTACAAGGCCTACAAGAGCGTCAAGGAGGTGCCCGGCGTGATCGACACCGCCGTGTTCGCGATCCCCGCGAAGTTCGTTGCCGGCGCGCTCGCCGAATGCGGCGAGAAGAAAATCCCCGGCGCGGTGCTGATTCCGTCAGGCTTTGCGGAAGCGGGCGCGCCGGAGCTGCAGGCCGAGATCGTCGAGGTCGGCAAGAAGTACAACGTCCGCCTGATGGGGCCGAACATCTACGGCTTCTATTACACGCCGGCCAATCTCTGCGCGACCTTCTGCACCGCCTACGACGTCAAGGGCCACGCGGCGCTGTCGTCGCAGTCCGGCGGCATCGGCATGGCGATCATCGGCTTCTCGCGTTCGGCGAAGATGGGTGTGTCGGCGATCGTCGGCCTCGGCAACAAGTCCGATATCGACGAGGACGATCTGCTTGCCTTCTTCGAGCAGGATCCGAACACCAACCTGATCGCGCAGCACTGCGAGGATTTGAAGGACGGCCGTGCGTTCGCGGAAGCGGCCAAGCGCGTCGCCAAGAAGAAGCCGGTGGTCGTGCTCAAGGCCGGCCGCACCTCGGCCGGTGCGAAAGCGGCCTCGTCGCACACCGGCGCGCTGGCCGGCAACGACAAGATCTACGAGGACATGTTCAAGCAGTCCGGCGTGATCCGCGCCCGCAGCTTGCGGCAGCTGCTCGAATTCGCCCGCGGCGTGCCGGTGCTGCCGACGCCGAAGGGCGAGAACGTGCTGATCATCACCGGCGCTGGCGGCTCGGGCGTGCTGCTCTCCGACTCCGTCGTCGACAATGGCCTGTCGCTGATGCAGATGCCGCCGGATCTCGATGCGGCGTTCCGCAAGTTCATCCCGCCGTTCGGCGCGGCCGGCAATCCCGTCGACATCACCGGCGGCGAGCCGCCGATCACCTACGTCAACACCGTGAAGCTCGGCCTGTCGGACGATCGTATCCACGCGCTGATCCTCGGCTATTGGCACACGATCGTCACGCCGCCGATGGTGTTCGCGCGCAACATGGTCGAGGTGAAGAAGGAGATGGAAGCCAAGGGCTTCGTGAAGCCGATGGTCGCTTCGCTCGCCGGCGACGTCGAGGTCGAGGAGGCCGCGGAGTATCTCTATCAGCACGGCATCCCGGCCTATGCCTATTCGACCGAGCTGCCGGTCGAAGTGCTGGGCGCCAAATACAAATGGGCGCGCGGCGCGGGCCTGCTTTGATACAATTCTGAACGAACGATGAATGCCGCTTCGGACACGTCCGAGGCGGCATTTTTCATTTGTGCTGGAACTGACAGGAATTGCAGTGGAATCGGACTCTGCTCGCGATGTTGCCGATTTGGAACCGGAACGTTCTCATTCCTCCGGAAGTTGACCGGGCGTCTATCAACTCGGAGGAGGAGATTGATGAACAAGCGTCTTGTTGTTTCCATTGTCGCCGCGTCGCTGCTCGCGTCCGGCTCGGCGTTCGCGCAGTCGACCACTGCAGCGGGCGCCGCGAATGGCGCACGGGCCGGCGGCGAAATTGCAGGGCCGGTGGGCGCGATCGTCGGCGGTACGGTAGGCGCCGCGGTCGGCGCCGGCCTCGAGATTCCGAATGCGGTGATCACGTCGATCCCGCGGGACGAGCCGTCAGTCGTGGTGCACGAGCGCGTCGTGGTCGGCGAGCCGCTGCCTGATACGGTCGTGCTGCGCCCGGTGCCGCGTTACACCGAGTACCGCTACGCGGTCGTCAATGATCATCGCGTGATCGTCGACCCGCGCACCCACAGGGTCATCAGGATCATCGACTGATCCGGCGCGATCTATAATTGCGCACAACATCCTCGCGGGCCAATCGCCCGCGAGGATTCGTTTGGTCCGGCCTGTCCATCATTACCGGCATGGCACGGGCACACTTTTGGCATGAAACGACCATTTGGCTGCTAGCCCCGATCCCCTAGACTGAGCTCGAATGGACGGACGCGAGTTTGCGCCCGCCACGGTCGAGAACAGGCAGGGGATGGAAGCATGGGTCGGAAGATCGCGATCGTCGGAGCTGGCGCCGTCGGCGGCTACACCGGAGCGCATATGGTGCAGGCAGGTGAGGATGTCACCTTCATCGATCCATGGCCCGAGCATGTCGAGCACATGAGGAAGCACGGCCTGCGGGTGACGCACGCGATGGACGTCGCGGAATTCTCGGTTCAGGTCCGTGCGCTCCACGTCACCGACGCACAGCAGCTTGCAAAAGAGAAGCCGGTCGACATCGCCTTCGTGTGCATGAAGTCGTACGACACGGCGTGGGCGACCATGCTGATCCGGCAATATCTGGCGCCGGACGGCTATGTCGTTTCGCTGCAGAACTGCATGAACGAGGAGACGATCGCCGGCATCGTCGGCTGGGGCAAGACGCTCGGCTGCATCGCGAGCAGCATCACCGTCAACCTGCCTGACCCCGGCCACATCCACCGCGGCGCCGGCAAGGGCGGGGCGGCGCATACCGTGTTTCGCGCCGGCGAAGTGCACGGCCGCATCACCTCACGCGTCGAAGAAGTCTGTCGGCTGGTCGGCTATTCCGACAGCGCCAAGGTGACGAGCAATCTCTGGGGCGAGCGCTGGTCGAAGCTCGTCGCCAACGTGATGGGCAACGGGCTCTCGGCCTGCACCGGCCTGCCGGGCAGCGAGGTGCTGCAAAGTGAGCCGCTGCGTCGCTTCTCGACGCGGCTCGGCAGCGAGGCGATCCGCGTCGGCCAGGCCTACGGCTATCAGCTGGAGGAGATCCTGCATCTGCCGCCCGAGACGATCGCGCGCGCCGGCGAAGGCGACGAGGCGGCGATGCGCGTCTGCGACGAGCAGCGCTTCAAGGACGCGAAACGCGCCTCGTCCGCGCAGCGCCCCTCGATGGGCCAGGATATGCAGAAGGGCCGGCGTACCGAGATCGAATTCCTCAACGGCTTCGTGGTGCGTGAGGGCGAGAAGCTCGGCCTTGCGTGCCATGCCAACGCCGCGCTGACCGAGATCGTCAAGCGCGTCGAGCGCGGTAAGCTCAGCCCGGATCCGCGGCACATCACGGAACTGCGGATGAACTGACGCAGCGTCTCACCGCCGTCATTGCGAGGAGCAGAGCGACGAAAGCAATCCATCTTTCCACATATGCGGACAGCTGGATTGCTTCGCTTTGCTCGCAATGACGGGCGGAGCTATCGCGGCAGATTGCCTACAGCGGTTGCCTTACCCCCATCCCGTGCATAAAGCGCTCGCGGATCTGGACGGGATCGCGGCGTGTCGTTCCGGTGCCGGGCTTGTCGTCGATGCGGACGCCGATCAGGCTCGGCCCCGAAGCCGTCATCGATTGTTCGATCAGCCGCTCGAAATCGTCTTCGTCGGCGGCCCAGGAGCTGTTGGCAAGGCCGCTTGCCACCGCAACCGCGACGATATCGGTATGGCCGGCGGCCGGCGTCGGCTGGCTGCCTGTGATCTGGTAGATGCCGTTGTCCATCACCACCATGGTGAGGTTCTTTGGCGCCTGCGCCGCGATCGTCGCGAGGCAGCCGAGCTGCATCAAGAGCGAGCCGTCGCCTTCGAGCGCGAACACGCGCCGCTTCGGCTGCGCCAGCGCGACGCCGAGCGCGATCGGGAAGGCGAGGCCCATGCTGCCCAGCATGTAGAAGTTCTGCGGGCGATGGCCGGCGGCCCAGAGGTCGAAATTGGTGTTGCCGATGCCGCCGATCACGGCCTCGTCCTTCAGTTTTGCGACGAGCCGCTGGGTGAGATCGAAGCGGTTCATCACCTTGGTGTTGCGCGCTTGTGTTGCAGTCATGGCTGATCTCACTTGTCGAACACTTTGCCGCCAGTCAAAAGCGGCGAGAGGATCAGCGCCACCGGCGCCTGGGTGGTGACGGCCTGCTTGATCGAGCGGTCGGCGATGAATTCGAGCTCGTCGAGCCGCGTGATGGTGTGATGCTCCAGCGCCAGCGAATCGAGCACGGGGCGCATGGTGCGGCAGACCAGCGCCTGGCCGTAGTTGAACTCGCCGAGCGTGCCGCGCTCGGAGATGAACATGATCAGCGGGATCTGGTAGGGCACCGCGAGCGAGGCCAGCACATTGGCGAGCGTGGCGAAACCCGAGGTCTGCATGAGCACCGCGCCGCGCATCCCGGCCATCCAGGCACCGGAGACGATGCCGACAGCCTCTTCCTCGCGCGCGGTTGGAAACGTCGTGAAATAGGGATCGGCGTGCAGGTTCTTGATCAGCGTGGTCAACACCCGGTCGGGCACGTAGGGGACCAGGCGGATCTCGTTGCGCTTCAGCGTCTCCAGGACGATGCCGTGCCAGGTCGTCGCTGGCGACGCTGGTTTCTGGGCTGAGTTTTGTTCCGCTGATGCGGCCATCCCGTTCTCCCTGATCGCGCGACGCTTCTGGCCGCTTGCGGGGGTGAAAACTTGACGCGGTGCACGGGATTGTCAACATGCCCCGGCCGCAACGCGATCTGCGGATTTCGACGATACCGGCGCCGATCCGGCGTGCGATAGAAACGACAACGATAATGACGGGAGGGCAGGCATGGCCGGGTGGGTCTGGCGAATGGCCATTGCGGCAGCGGCGATGATCGCGGCCGGCATTGCCTCGGCCGAGCTGTTCCCCACCAAGTCAGTTCATATCCAGCGGCTCGGCAAGCTCGGCGCGATTCCGATCGGCAGCACGCCGGCGACATTCGATGCCAAGATCCACGCCGACTATGACAAATGGGGGCCGATCATCAAGGCCGCCGGCATGACGGCGGAGTGAGGCGATGGCCGCGTCAGACATTCCCGCCTGCTTGCCGCCGCGTCCAGTGACGCCGCCGAAGCAGAAGCTGCCGCCAAAGGCCTGCGACACGCATGCCCATGTGTTCGGCCCGGCGGAGCGCTTTCCCTATGCTGCGGATCGCAGCTACACGCCGCCGGACGCGCCGTTGCAGACATATCTCGGCATGCTCGATGCGCTCGGCTTTACCCGCGGCGTGCTGGTGCAGGGCAGTGCGCATGGCCGCGACAATTCGGCGATGCTGGATGCACTGCAGCGCGAGCCCGCGCGTCTGCGCGGCGTTGCGGTGGCTGACGCCGATGTGTCGCCGGGCACGTTGCGACAATGGCACGTGCTGGGTGTGCGCGGCTTGCGCTTCAATCATTTCTTCCGCGGCGGGCAGCTGCATTATCGCGGCGGCATTCCCCTTGGTGTCGCCGCGACGCACGCGGCCGTGATGGCCGAGCTCGGCTGGCACCTGCAGCTCTGGATCGATGTGAAGGATCTGCCCGCGACGATCCCGACGTTGAAGAAGCTGGGTCTGCCCGTCGTGGTCGACCACATGGGCCGCACCGATGCCCGCGTCGGCATCAACAGCGAGGGTTTCCAGAACCTGCTGCGCGCGGTCGATGAGGGCTGGTGCTGGGCCAAACTGTCCGGTGCACACCGCCTGAGCCGAGAGGCGCCCGATTATCCGGATGCGCGGCCGTTTCATGAGGCGCTGGTATCAGCCAATTCCGAACGGCTGGTGTGGGGCGGCGACTGGCCGCATCCGCGGGTGGAGGGCGAGATGCCCGACGCCGGCCATCTGCTCGACCTGTTCCACGAGTGGACGCCGGATGCGGCGACGCGGCAACGCATCCTCGTCGATAATCCCGCAAGACTCTATGGCTTCCCAAACTGAGAGCTGCTCGAAGACATGACCGTCAACAACAAGCGTGTGTTCTACGTCAAATATCTCGCCCACGACATCTACGTCGACATCCTGAAGAAGCGGCCGGACGTGCGGCTCGACCGGCTCGAGAACGAGACGCCGGAGGCGCAGTTCGCGCCGATCCTGGCCGAGGCTCATGCCTACCAGATCGGTGCTGCGCGTGATGAGCTGGCGCCGCACTTCCATGCCCATGCCGAGCTGTTGAAGCGCGCGCCCAATCTCTTGATCGTCTCCTCGAACGGCGCGGGCTTCGATCCCGTCGACGTCGATGCCTGCACCGCAGCCGGCGTGCTGGTGGTCAATCAGTCCGGCGGCAATGCCAACTCGGTCGCCGAGCACGCGCTCGGCATGATGCTGACGCTGTCGAAGCGCATCATCCAGTCCGACCGCCGGCTGCGCCGCGAGGCCAACGTCAACCGCAACGACCTGATCGGCAACGAATTGAAGGAGAAGACCGTCGGCATCGTTGGCCTCGGCAATGTCGGCCGCCGCATCGCCGAGCTGTGCAAGGGCCTGCTGCACATGAAGGTGATCGCCTACGATCCATATCTCACGGCAGAAGAGATGGCGAAGCGGGGCGGGGAAAAGGTCGAGCTCGACGACCTGCTGCGTCGCGCCGACTTCCTCTCGATCTCATGCCCGCTTGCAAAGGACAGCCGCGGCATGATCGGCGCGCGCGAATTCGCGCTGATGCAACCGCACGCCTATTTCGTCACCACCGCGCGCGGCTTCATCCACGACGAGAAAGCGCTGGAGGACGCGCTGCGCGAGAAGCGGATCGCCGGCGCCGGCCTCGACGTCTGGGCCAAGGAACCGCCGCCGCCGGATCATCCGCTGCTGCAGTTCGATAATGTGCTGGCGAGCCCGCACACCGCCGGCGTCACCCGCGAGGCGCGCATGAACATGGGGCGGATCGCCGCCGAGCAGATCCTCGACGCGCTCGACGGCAAGCGGCCGCCGCGCGTCATCAATCCCGAGGTCTGGCCGGTCTACGCCCGGCGGTTCGAGAAGGCGTTCGGGTTCATGCCGGGGTAGGGCGTTGCTCCCACATCGGGACTCCACTCCCTCTCCCGCTTGCGAGGGAGGGCTGGGGTGGGGGTGTCTCCGCGAGCGAGAGCCTTTGCGTGGAGAAAGCCCCCACCCGGATCGCATCTGTCGATGCGATCCGACCTCCCCCGCAAGCGGGAGAGGTGCAGTGCGCGATGCGGCCCAAGCGCCGCCCGAAATCGCGGAGAAAATCTTCGTCGCCGCAGCCTAGATTGCAGCAATAAACCCACTGCCGATCGGCCGTTTCGCGAAGCGTCCGTTGCTATTTTCCCCGAGATATCGACGGCTTAGCCCGATGTCGCCATGTTCCCTCTGTGCCCGGCCGTTCCGGGCGCGGAAGGAAATGCGTCATGCGACAGGTCCAGACATTGCTCCTCACCGCTCCGGCCAAGATCGGCCGCCGCCTTGCGCAGATTGTCGCCATCGCCGCGGCCAGCCTGCCTCAGGCCGGCGCGTAATTTTGCCTGCCGCGATCGGCCGCACGCAGCGGCGCTGAATTAACTCACCCTGATCTCGCGCGAGTGCTAGCATGTGATCCCCCGGGCGCGCTGCCGCTGCAGCAGGGAGGGTTCCATGTCACGTTTTGTCGTTCAATTCATGAAGGACGTGCTCGGCGACAACGGTCGCGAGCGCGAGGTTTGCCAAGGGGCGCTCGAAATCGACGCGTCGACCGAAGACCAGGCGACGGAAATGGCCAAGCGCAAATTCTGTGAGCAACAGGCGCTGTGCGACTGGTCGCTCCATGCCGACCGCATTCGGATCGAAGCGGCCGACCTCCACCTGAGTTGACCTTGCCGCGCCTTGCTTATTGCTCCGGCACGATGCGAACCGCGCCCTTCGCGGCGCTGCTCGCGAATGCCGCATAGGCCTTCAGCGCAGTGGAGACCGCGCGCTTGCGCGGTGCGGCCGGCTTCCATGCGGCACTGCCCTTCGCGACCATCGCCGCGCGGCGGCGCTTCAGCTCGGCCTCATCCACCGCGAGATTGACCTTGCGGTTGGGGATGTCGAACTCGATGATGTCGCCTTCCTCGACAAGACCGATCAGGCCGCCTTCGGCGGCTTCGGGCGAGACGTGGCCGATCGAGAGGCCCGATGATCCGCCCGAGAAGCGCCCGTCGGTGATCAGCGCGCAGGCCTTTCCGAGCCCCTTCGACTTCAGATAGCTGGTCGGATAGAGCATCTCCTGCATGCCGGGGCCGCCGCGCGGACCCTCATAGCGGATCAGCACGACGTCGCCGGCCTTCACCTTGTTGCCCAAAATTCCTTCGACCGCCGCGTCCTGGCTTTCGAAGATGCGGGCAGGGCCGGAGAACTTCAGAATGCTCTCGTCGACGCCGGCGGTCTTCACGATGCAGCCGTCCTCGGCGAGGTTGCCGAACAGCACGGCAAGACCGCCGTCCTTGGAATAAGCGTGCGCGGCGTTGCGGATGCAGCCCTTGACGCGATCGAGATCGACCTCGTCGAAGCGGCGATACTGGCTGAAGGCCTCCTGGGTCGGCACGCCGCCCGGCGCGGCGCGGTAGAAGCTGCGCACTTTGTCACTCGTGGTGCGCACGACGTCCCAGCGGTTGAGCGCTTCGTCCAGGGTCGGGCTGTGCACGGTCGGTCCGTCGGTCGCGATCAGCTTGGCGCGGTCGAGCTCGCCGAGGATCGCCATGATGCCGCCGGCGTGATGCACGTCCTCCATGTGCACGTCCTGCACCGAGGGCGCGACCTTGCAGAGCACCGGAACCTTGCGCGAGAGCCGGTCGATGTCGGCCATCGTGAAGGACACCTCGCCCTCGCGCGCGGCGGCGAGCAGATGCAGCACGGTGTTGGTCGAGCCGCCCATCGCGATATCCAGCGTCATCGCGTTCTCGAACGACTTGAAGCTCGCGATCGAGCGCGGCAGCACCTTGGCGTCGTCCTGCTCGTAGTAGCGGCGGGCGAGGTCGACGATCAGGTGGCCGGCCTCGACGAACAGGCTCTTGCGGTCGGCATGGGTGGCCAGCACTGAGCCGTTGCCGGGCAGCGCCAGGCCCAGCGCCTCGGTCAGGCAGTTCATCGAGTTCGCCGTAAACATGCCGGAGCAGGAGCCGCAGGTCGGGCAGGCCGAACGCTCGACCACCGCGACCTCTTCGTCTGACACGTTGGAATCGGCCGCGGCCACCATGGCGTCGATCAGGTCGACCGCGCGCTTCTTGCCCTTGAGCACGATTTTGCCGGACTCCATCGGTCCGCCCGAGACGAACACGGTCGGGATGTTGAGGCGCAGCGTCGCCATCAGCATGCCGGGGGTGATCTTGTCGCAGTTGGAGATGCAGACCATCGCGTCGGCGCAATGCGCATTCACCATGTATTCGACGCTGTCGGCGATCAGTTCGCGCGAGGGCAGACTGTAGAGCATGCCGTCATGGCCCATCGCGATACCGTCATCGACCGCGATGGTGTTGAACTCTTTGGCCACCCCACCGGCCTTCTCGATCTCGCGCGCGACGAGCTGGCCGAGATTCTGCAGATGTACGTGGCCGGGCACGAACTGGGTGAAGGAATTGACCACCGCGATGATCGGCTTGCCGAAATCCTCGTTCTTCATGCCGGTGGCGCGCCAGAGGCCGCGAGCACCCGCCATGTTGCGGCCGTGGGTGGTTGTGCGGGAGCGATAGGCGGGCATCTCAAATCCTTGGGCTAAGAGCGTTTTTTTAAGGGAGAAGCCGTTCTTATGCCCGCACGGGGGCGCCGATTCAAGCGCGGAACCGCATGGCTGAACCGCCGTCGGCGCCGTCCGGGTGCGTGCTGCGACGACGGGCGGCAACATTGCTGCGGTTAAAGCCTGCTCCGAGATTCGGCGCGTTAAAGCCCGAATTCTCGAGGTTGACATACAGGTACTCGAACTTCGCGGACCAGCTCGGCGCTAAGCCCCATTCGAGGCCGGCACCGACTGTCCATCGCGATCGCGTCTGCGTCGCCTGATCGATCACGACGCCGGTGGCGGTCGAGGTGACGCCGGCCTTGGCGCTTGCGGCCGTATAGCCGCCGGTCACATAGAGCAGCACGTTGTCCGCCGCATAGCCGAGGCGCCCCCGCGCGGTCGCAAGCCACTCCTCCTTGGTGAAGCTGGAGAACAACGGATTGCCGACCCGTCCGCTGTCGATCGCGTTACCATTCTGGCCATCCCACGACCAGTCGCCCTCGATACCGAACACCCAGTTCGCCTGCTGCCAGTTATAGCCAATCGTGCCACCGGCCAATCCGCCGTTCACGTCATACCGCGGCGTGTCGTCGAGCCCGGTGAGCTGGTCGACATGCGTGCTGCGGCCCCAGGAGCGGTGGGGAGCGGGGCGCTGGCCTCCCTTGACAATTATTTTAAGTATAAAATAATATCCGGCATTGGCTCGCCGGAAGACGCTGCGCCGGCCCGCCGACGCCAACGGGAGATCGCCATGCGAATCGTTTGCATTGGAGGCGGGCCGGCCGGGCTGTATTTCGGCATCCTGATGAAGATGCTGGATCCCGCGCACGTCATTTCCGTGGTCGAGCGCAACCGGCCTTACGACACGTTCGGATTCGGCGTGGTGTTTTCCGACGCCACCATGGACAACATGCGCAAGTGGGATCCGGTCACCGCTGACACGATCGAGCAGGCCTTCAACCACTGGGACGATATCGAGGTCCTGATCAAGGGACGGCGCATGCGCACGACGGGCCACGGCTTCGTCGGCATCGGGCGCAAGCACCTGCTCAACATCCTGCAGGCGCGGGCCGAGGATCTCGGCGTCGAGCTGATCTTCGAGCGCGAGGTCAATTCCGATCTCGAGTTCCCGGACGCCGACCTGATCGTCGCGTGCGACGGCGTGAACTCGAAGATCCGCAGCAAATATGCGAAGGACTTCCAGCCCGACATGCTGATGCGGCCGAACCGCTATATCTGGCTCGGCACCAACCGGCCGTTCGACGCCTTCACGTTCGACTTCCGCAAGACCGAGCACGGCTTGTTCCAGGCGCACATCTACAAGTTCGAGGAGGGCGCGGCGACCTTCATCGTCGAGACCACGGAGGAGGCGTATCTCGCCCACGGCCTCGACAAGATGGACCAGGATGCCTCGATCACATTCTGCGAGAACGTGTTCGCCGAAATCCTCGAAGGACACCATCTGGTCTCCAACGCGCGCCATCTGCGCGGCTCGGCCTGGCTGTCCTTCCCGCGGCTGATCTGCGGCAGGTGGACCGCGTTCAACGGCAACAGCCATGTGGTGCTGATGGGCGATGCCGCGCACACCGCGCATTTCGCGATCGGCTCGGGCACGAAGCTCGCGCTGGAGGATGCGATCGAGCTGACCAACCAGTTCAAGAAGCATGGTGCGACCAGGGACAGCATTCCCGGGGTGCTGGCCGCCTATGAGGAGCTGCGCCGGGTCGACGTGGCGCGGATCCAGAACGCCGCGCGCAATGCGATGGAATGGTTCGAGGTCGTTGGCTCGCGCTATGCCGACACGCTGGAGCCGGAACAGTTCATGTATTCGCTGCTGACCCGCTCGCAGCGCATCAGCCACGAGAATCTGCGCCTGCGCGACAAGGCATGGCTCGAAGGTTATGAGCGCTGGTTCGCCGAGCGCAGCGGACTGCCCGCGACCAACGACCGCGTCACGCCACCGATGCTGACGCCGTTCCGCATCCGCGGGCTGTCGCTCAACAACCGCATCATCGTCTCGCCGATGGCGATGTATTCGGCGGAGGAGGGCGTGCCGAACGACTTCCATCTGGTGCATTTCGGCTCGCGCGCGCTCGGCGGCGCCGGCCTGATGTTCACCGAAATGACCTGCGTCTCGCCGGAGGCGCGCATCACTCCCGGCTGCTGCGGGTTGTGGAATGACGCGCAGGCGCTGGCCTACAAGCGCATCGTCGATTTCGTGCATCGCAATTCGCAGGCCAAGATCGGCATCCAGCTCGGCCATTCCGGCCGCAAGGGCTCGACCCGTGTCGCCTGGGAGGGGATGGACGAGCCGTTGCCGGATCAGAACTGGCCGCTGGTGTCGGCCTCGTCAGTTCCCTATCTGCCTGACGGCCAGGTGCCGGAGCCGATGAGCCGCGCCGAGATGGACGAGGTGCGCGAGCAGTTTGTCGCCGCCGCCAGACGCGGCGCCAAGATCGGCTTCGATATCTTGGAGCTGCACTGCGCCCATGGCTATCTGCTGTCGAGTTTCCTGTCGCCGCTGACCAACCGCCGTACCGACGCGTATGGCGGGTCGATCGCAAATCGCGCGCGTTATCCGCTGGAGGTGTTCCGCGCCATCCGCGAGGTCTGGCCCGAGGACAAGCCGATGTCGGTCCGGCTGTCCTGTCACGACTGGGCCGAAGGCGGCAACACGCCCGAGGATGCGCTCGAATTCGCAAAGCTGTTCAAGGAAGCAGGCGCGGACCTGATCGACTGCTCGTCGGGCCAGGTCTGGGCGGACGACCATCCGGTCTACGGCCGGCTCTATCAGACACCGTTCGCCGACAAGATCCGCAACGAGGTCGGTATCGCCACCATCGCGGTCGGCGCGATCTCGGAGGCCGATCACGCCAACTCGATCATTGCCGCCGGCCGCGCCGATCTCTGCGCGATCGCGCGGCCGCATCTTGCCGATCCTGCCTGGACGCTGCACGAGGCGGCGAAGATCGGCGTGAAGTCGGTCCCCTGGCCGAAGCAATATCTGTCGGGCAAGCCGCAATACGAGGCCAATCTCGAACGAGCAGCCGCGGGAGTGAAGGCATGACGCGGTTCTGGCCCAATGCCCACGCGTTCGTCACTGGCGCCGGCTCCGGCATCGGCGCCGCGACGGCAATCGCGCTCGCAAAGGCAGGCGTGCGCGTCAGCATCGCCGGACGCCGGGTGGAGGTATTGAAGACGACCGCCGCATTGCTTGGCGATCGCACCGGCGCAGTGGTTGCCATCGATGTGACCGACGCGGCCGCCGTGACAAAAGGTGTCGCGCAGATCGAGGCCCAGGCCGGCCCGATCGACATCCTCGTCAACAACGCCGGCAAGGCCGCGAGTGCACCCTTCGACAAGACCGATGCGGCGCTATGGTCGGACATGCTGGCGAGCAACCTCTCCAGCGTGTTCCTGGTGACGCAGGCGGTGCTGCCTGGCATGGCGCAGCGCGGACGCGGGCGGGTCATCAACGTCGCCTCGACCGCGGGCCTCACCGGTTACGCCTATGTCTCGGCCTATGTCGCGGCCAAACACGGCGTCGTCGGCCTGACGCGCTCGCTGGCGGTGGAATATGCGCGGCGCGGCGTCACCGTGAACGCGGTGTGCCCCGGCTATACCGACACGCCGCTGGTGGCGGATGCCGCCGCCAACATTGTCGCCAAGACCGGGCGCAGCGAAGCGGAGGCGCGCGCGGCGCTGGCAAAGGTGAATCCAATGCAGCGGCTGGTGATGCCGGAGGAGGTGGCTGATGCCATCCTCTGGCTCGCCTCCGAGGGCGCCTCGTCAATCAACGGACAAGCCGTCGCGGTTGCGGGCGGCGAAGTCCTGACCGGGTAAAAGGAACACGTCATGTCCGAGATGAAAGCAAAGCTCCGTCCGTTCAAGGATTATCCTGCAAACCACTTCCGCTGGTCGACCGATGCGACCGGCCGCGTCGCGACCATCACGCTGAACCGGCCCGACAAGAAGAATCCGCTGACCTTCGACTCCTACGAGGAGCTGCGCGACCTCTTCACCGATCTCAAATATGCATCTGACGTTCGCGCGATCGTGCTGACGGGCGCGGACGGAAATTTCTGCTCCGGCGGCGACGTGTTCGAGATCATCGAGCCGTTGACGCGGATGGCGATGCCGGATCTGCTTGCCTTCACGCGGATGACCGGCGAGGTAGTGCGGGCGATGCGCAAATGCCCGCAGATCGTCGTCGCCGCCATCGACGGCATCTGCGCCGGCGCCGGCGCGATGCTGGCGCTTGCCTCCGACCTTCGCCTGGCGACGCCACAGGCCAAGACCGCGTTCCTGTTTACCCGCGTCGGCCTTGCCGGCGCCGACATGGGCGCCTGCGGACTGTTGCCGCGCGTGGTTGGCCAAGGCCGTGCCGCGGACCTGCTCTACACCGGTCGCGCGATGAGCGCGGAGGAGGGACTCGCCTGGGGCTTCCACAATCGCCTGGTGCCGGCAGCCGAGCTTTCGCGGGCCGCGCATGAGCTGGCGCGTTCGCTCGCGGACGGACCGTGGTTCGCGCATGGCGTGACCAAGACCATGTTCAACCAGGAATGGGCGATGGGCGTCGACGAGATGATCGAGTCGGAAGCGCAGGCGCAGGCGATTTGCATGGTGACCGGCGATTTCCGCCGCGCCTTCGAAGCCTTCGCTGCCAAGCAGAAACCGGCCTTCGAGGGCAATTGAGATGAACGAGATCCTGCAACCTGACGGATGGGCGAAGCCGATCGGCTACGCCAACGGCATGGCCGCACGCGGCAAACAGATCTTCATCGCCGGCCAGATCGGCTGGAACGCGCAATGCGTGTTCGAGAGCGACGATCTGGTCGCGCAGATCGGGCAGACCCTGCGCAACATCGTCGCAATCGCGGCGGCCGGCGGGGCCGGGCCGGAGCACATCGTGTCGATGACCTGGTTCCTGCTCGACCGCAAGGAATACTCGGCGCGGCTGAAGGAGATCGGCGTGGTCTATCGCGACGTCATGGGCCGGCGGTTTCCGGCGATGACGGCGATCCAAGTCGCGGGCCTGATCGAGGGCCGCGCCAAGGTGGAAATCCAGGCGATCGCGGTGGTGCCGGATTGATCATTTCGGAGACCGGAACGTTAACCTAAGGGGCAGATGGCCGCAGGAGATCAACTGAAGACGACAAAGCCGCTTGCGGCAGGACAACGGGCCGTGCGACCCTGACGGCAAATGTAAGACGTCCTGTGTTCGAGTGGAGTAAGGGACGATGAAGGCGATAATCGTCGGAGGCGGAATCGGAGGCCTCACCACCGCGCTGATGCTGCGCTCACGCGGCATCCAATGCGAGCTTTACGAGCAGTCCGACACTATCCGCGAACTCGGCGTCGGCATCAACACGCTGCCGCATGCGATCCGCGAGTTGGCAGGCCTCGGCCTGCTGGACAAGCTCGACGAGATCGCGATCCGCACCTATGAGTTGTTCTATCTGACGCGGCATGGCCAGCAGGTCTGGCACGAGAAGCGCGGGCTCGATGCCGGCCACGACGTGCCGCAATTCTCGATCCATCGCGGCCGGCTGCAGGGTGTGATCCATCAGGCCGTGATCGAGCGCCTCGGCGCGGATGCAATCCACACCGGTTGCCGGCTCGGCGCGTTCACGCAGGATGAAGGCGGCGTCTCGGCCTATTTCTTCGATCGCAGCGGCAGCCATGTGCACACCGCCCGCGGCGACATCCTGATCGGCGCCGACGGCATCCATTCCAAGGTGCGGCAGACGCTATTTCCGGACGAGGGCGGGCCGTGCTGGAATGGCCTGATGCTGTGGCGCGGCGCCACCGACTGGCCGGCGTTCCTGACCGGACGCTCGATGATCATCGCCGGCGGGCTGAACGCCAAGGCCGTGATCTATCCGATCGCGCCGGGCTCGAGCCCGGCAAGTCGGCTCACCAACTGGGCGGTGCTGGTGCGGATCGGTGACGGCTCTTCGCCGCCGCCGCGCCGCGAGGGCTGGTCCAACCTCGGCCGGCGCGAGGAGATGATGCCTTATGTCACGAGCTTCACGATCCCGCAGGTCGATTTCGCCGGCTTGATCAACGCGACGCCCGAGTTCTGGGAGTATCCGTGCTGCGACCGCGATCCGCTGCCCTACTGGTCGAGCGGCCGCGTCACGCTGCTCGGCGATGCTGCGCATCCGATGTATCCGGTCGGCTCGAATGGCGCGTCGCAGGCCATCCTCGATGCGCGGTGCCTTGCGGATCTGCTGGCGCGGGCTGAGCATCCGCGTCAGGCGCTGGTCGCCTATGAGCGGCAGCGCCTGCCGATGACCGCAGACATCGTCGCCTCGAACCGCCGCGGCGGGCCGGAGGGCGTGATCGACGCCGTCGAGCAGCTCGCGCCGCAGGGGTTTACCGACGTCGACACGATCCTCAACTACGAGGCGCGCGAGGCGATCGTCCGCGGCTATGCCGCGAAGGCCGGCTTTGCCGCGCGGGTGGTCGCGCGGCAGTAGGAGGGTGCTGGAAGGGAGAAGAGTTCGGCCGATCGTCAACCCTCATGGTGAGGAGGCGCGGCAGCGCCGTCTCGAACCATGGGCCCGACTTCGGCCTCATCTCTCGAGACGCGCTGCGCGCTCAGGATGAAGGGAGAGAGCCGGTGCAGATGCTACGCTGCCGGAGGCGGCGGCAGAAAGTGGATGTTGTGTTCGGCGGCGAGCCGCACCACGTCATCCGGGTTCTGCTCCTTCATGTTGTGGATCGCCCAGAACAGGTCGTAGAGCCTGCGCGTCGGTGACACCCAGAACAGCGTCTTCGCTGGCTGCTGCGACTTGTTGAAGATGCCGTGCGGCTTGCCCATCGGCAGGCGCACCAGATCGCCTGATGTGGCGGACTCGTCGGCGCCGTCGAGCATGAAATCGAGCTTGCCCTCAAGGATGTAGAGGTACTCGTCCTGGTCGGGATGGATATGCGGAGGAACGAAGGTGCCGGGCGGGAAGGTGGCGTGCCAGGAGAAGGAATGCTCGGTGCGGCTCTTCGGCACGTAGGTCTGGCCGAGGATGCTCCAGGAGATGCCCTGGATGCCCTCATTGGCGCGGGTGATGCCGGCGATCTCGTCTTTCATCGTCATATCTCCTCCTGGGATTTACTTGGCCGCGCAGTCCTTGGCGTAGCGGTCGCCGTAGTTCGAGAACACCTTTTCGACGATCTCGGTCTGGAATTTGCCGTCCGGCCGCTTCGCCACTTTGGTGAGGTAGAAATCCTGGATCGGATAGCCGTTGTTGTTGAATTTGAAGTTACCGCGCAGCGAGGTGAAGTCGGCGTTCTTCAGCGCAGCCGCGACCGCCTCCTTGTTGGCGAGGTTGCCCTTGACCGCCTTGACCGCGCTGTCGATCAGCATCGCCGCGTCATAGGCCTGCATGGCGTAGGTGCCGGGCACGCCGTTGTAGGCCGCCTCATAGGCCGCGACGAATTTCTTGCTCGGGGGGTTGTCGAGGTTCGGCGCCCAGTTCGCGCCGCCGAACATGCCAACCGCAGCGTCTTGCTGCGCGGGAAGGGTGGATTCGTCGACCGTGAAGGCGGAGAGCACGGGCACGGTGGTGCCGGCCTGCTTGTACTGCTTCACCAGGTTCACGCCCATGCCGCCCGGCATGAAGGTGAACAGCGCGTCCGGCTTCAGCGAGGCGATCTTGGAGAGTTCGGGCTGGAAATCCAGCGTGTTCAGCGGCGTGTAGGATTCCTCGACGATCTCGCCCTTGTAGTCGAGCTTGAAGCCGGCCACCGAGTCGCGGCCGGCCTGATAGTTCGGCACCAGAAGATAGACGCGCTTGTAGCCGCGATCCTGCGCGACCTTGCCGAGGACCTCGTGCACCTGGTCGTTCTGGTACGACGTCACATAGAAGAACGGATTGCACTCCTTGCCGGCATAGCTGGACGGGCCCGCATTCGGGCTGATCAGGAAGGTCTTGCTGTCGGTGACCGGGCGGTGGATCGCCAGCAGGATGTTGGAGAAGATCGGGCCGACCACGAAGTCGACCTTGTCGCGCTCGAGCAGGCCACGCACCTTCGTCACCGCGGCATCAGGTTTCAGCTCGTCGTCGGCGTTGATGACCTCGACGTCGCGGCCGGCCATCTTGCCGCCGAGGTCCTTGATGGCGAGCGCGAAGCCGTCGCGCACCTGCTGGCCGAGCGCGGCCGCCGGGCCCGAGGTGGTCACCAGCACGCCGATCTTGATCTTGCCCTTGCTGCTGTCCTGGGCGGCCGCCGGAGCGATGGTGAGGCCCCAGATCGCCGCCAGTCCCGCCAATCTCGTCAGCTGTTTCATGCCGCTCCCCCGATTGTTGCCTTGTTGCTTGGACCTCAGCTTATTCTGACGAGCGCGATCGCTGCAAGCGATGCGGCGTTGCGTCCGAACGATTGTCGCGCGGCATGCAAGGGTCGCGCCAATTGCTTGAAGCCTAAAGGAAATTGCAGGGTTGAGTCGACGAGGTCGCGTCGATTCGCAATTGTCCTTGCGGCGCGCCGCGAATTGCTTGAAGCTCAAAACAATCCGTCCGACCGGAACCCGCCGCGGAGGCGCGATCGCCGCATGATCCTCGATTCCGAAACCAAAGCCGTCGAACTGCCCGACGATCACGGCACCGAGCTGCGGCTGTGGCTCCGCCTTCTGACCTGCACCACGCTGATCGAAGGCGAGGTGCGCAGCCGGCTGCGCGAGCGGTTCGACGTGACGCTGCCGCGCTTCGACCTGATGGCCCAGCTCGACAAGGTGCAGGACGGCATGACGCTGTCGGACCTGTCGAAGCGGATGATGGTCTCCAACGGCAACGTCACCGGTCTGGTCGAGCGTCTGGTCGAGTCGGGCCATCTGGATCGCCGCACCTCGGAAACCGACCGCCGCGTGCAATTCATCCGACTGACAAAGCTCGGCCGCGCCGAATTCCGCAAGATGGCCGGCGAGCATGAGAAATGGATCGCCGATGTCTTTGGCGACCTGTCGCCGAAGGATATACGCGAGCTGATGCGGCTGCTCGCCAAGGCCAAGGGCTCGGTGCAGCGCGCCGCCAAGGCAAGGACGACCTGACCGTGGCCGAGATCGATTACGAGGTGGAGTACAACAATCGCGCGCGGGTTCCGGAGAATCCGGCGCTGATGGCCGGCTGGGCGAGGGACTCCGCGGCCTACCGCGAGCAGCACCCGCCGCGGCGGCTGACCTATGGTCCAGGCAGCCGTAACGTCATCGACCTTTTCGAGGGTAACAGCGGCGGCCCGCTGGTCGTCTTCATCCATGGCGGCTACTGGCAGGCGCTCGACGGCTCGTCGTCGAGCCACTGCGCGCGGGGGTTGAATGGTCACGGCATCAGCGTGGCGGTACCGACCTACGATCTCTGCCCCAACGTCACGGTCGATGACATCATCGGCCAGATGCGCGCGGCGTCGCGCGAGCTGGCGAAGCTCGGACGTCCGCTTGTGGTCAGCGGGCATTCGGCGGGCGGGCACCTTGCCGCCTGCATGCTGGCGACCGATTGGCCCGCTTACGACGCGTCGCTGCCGAAAAATCTGGTCAAGGCTGCTTACGCGATCTCGGGCCTGTTTGAGCTCGAACCGCTGGTCGGCACCTCCATCAACAAGGCACTCGGCCTCGACCGCGCCGCAGCAAAGGCGGCGAGCCCGCTGTTCTGGACCGCGCCCGAGGGAAGGACGCTCGACGCCATCGTCGGCGGCAACGAGAGTGCCGAGTATCATCGGCAGAGCCGGACCATCGCCGACGTCTGGGGCAAAGCCGGCGTTGCAACACGGTTCGGCCTCGTGCCGGATGCCAACCACTTTACCGCGATCGCACCGCTGGCCGATCCGGATTCTTTGATGGTGCTGCGGTTGAAGGAGCTCACACGGATCTGAATCCCCGGGAGGCGTCGATTCCACTCTTGCGCCGAATTGTTTTAAGTATAAAATAACTGGCAACTGGAACGCTGCCGGGCGTCCTCGATAGTGGTTTCTCGACGTTGGTCTTGGCCTTTCTGGATGGAAAGCGAGGGCAATCGAATGTCAGGTGAAATTGCTGGGCTTGGCCCATCAGGGCACGTTGACGATTTCGCACGGCGCAACCTGCCGCCGTTCCACCAATGGCCGAAGCTGCTGCTCGATCGGCCGGAATTCCAGTATCCCGACTATCTCAACGCCGCGGTCGAGCTGACCGATCGCATCGTCGAGCAGGGCATGGGCGATCGCATCGCGCTGATCGGCAACGGCCGCCAGCGTACCTATAAGGAGTTGACCGACTGGTCGAACCGCCTGGCGCACGCGCTGGTGGAGAACTACGGCGTCAAACCGGGCAATCGCGTCTTGATCCGCTCGGGCAACAATCCGGCACTGGTCGCGGCCTGGCTTGCAGCGACCAAGGCGGGCGCGGTCGTCGTCAACACCATGCCGATGCTGCGCGCGGGTGAGCTGGTAAAGATCGTCGACAAGGCCGAGATCTCGCTGGCGCTGACCGACAGCCGTATCGCGGACGAGCTGGTTGCCTGCGCCAAGACCAGCAAATTCCTGAAGCAGGTCGTCAATTTCGACGGCACACAGAACCACGACGCCGAGCTCGACCGGATCGCGCTGAACAAGCCGGTGAAGTTCGATGCGGTGAAGACCGGCCGCGACGATGTGGCGCTGCTCGGTTTCACGTCGGGCACGACGGGCGAGCCGAAGGCGACGATGCATTTCCACCGCGATCTCCTGATCGTCGCGGACGGCTATGCAAGGGAAGTGCTCAAGGTGACGCCGGACGACGTCTTCGTCGGCTCGCCGCCGCTCGCCTTCACCTTCGGCCTCGGGGGCCTCGCGATCTTCCCGCTGCGCTTTGGCGCCACCGCGACGCTGCTGGAGAACGCTGCGCCGAGCGAGATGGTCAAGATCATCGAAAACTACAAGGCGACGATCTGCTTCACGGCGCCGACCGCCTATCGCGCCATGATGGCGGCGATGGACAATGGTGCCGACCTGTCGTCGCTGCGGCTTGCGGTTTCTGCGGGTGAGACGCTGCCGGCGCCGGTGTTCGAGAATTGGACCAGGAAGACGGGAAAGCCGATCCTCGACGGCATCGGCAGCACGGAATTGCTGCACATCTTCATCACCAACCGCGTCGGCAGCGCGGTGGGTGGGACGACCGGCCATCCGGTCACCGGCTATGAGGCCAAGGTCGTCGACGAGAACATGAACGAATTGCCGCCCGGAACGGTCGGCAAGCTCGCGGTTCGCGGGCCCACGGGCTGCCGCTATCTGGCCGACTCAAGGCAGACCAACTATGTCCGTGACGGCTGGAACATCACTGGCGATGCCTTCGTCAGCGACGAGAGCGGCCGGCTGTCGTTCGTGGCGCGCGCCGACGACATGATCATCTCGGCGGGCTACAACATCGCTGGTCCCGAGGTCGAAGCCGTGCTGCTCGGACATCCCGATGTCGCGGAATGCGCCGTCATCGGCGCGCCGGATGTGGAGCGTGGCCAGATCGTCTCGGCTTTCGTCGTGCTGAAGCCGGGCGCGCGTGACGACGATCTCGAGGTCAAGCTGTTGCAGGATTACGTGAAGGCGACGATCGCGCCATACAAATATCCCCGTGCGATCTCCTTTGTCGAGGCGCTGCCGAAGACCCAGACCGGGAAGATCCAGCGCTTCAAGTTGCGCGAGGCGGTTTGACAGAGGGCGACGGCGCGCGCTGAAGGCGGCCGTCGCCCTGGAAGGTCAATGCGCCGCGCCGCCTCCGGCCGCGCCCTTCGGCTTGCCGGTCAGCAGGATCGCGATCGCGGCGAGCACCAGCACGATGCCGATCACGGCGAAGGTATCGCTGAAGCCCAGCACCAGCGCCTGGCGCTTCACGATATTGCCGAGCGCGATGATCGCCTGCTGATGCGCGGTGGCGGGGTCGGTGACGCCGCGGCTGAGGAAGTAGTTGGTGACCTCGGCGATCCTCGAGCGCACCTCCTCGCGGCCAAGGTCGACGGACTGGCCGATAATGTTGGAGTGGAACTGCTCGCGCTTGGTCACGATGGTGGCAAGCAAGGCCGTGCCGATCGCGCCGCCGAGATTGCGCATCATGTTGGAGATGCCTGAGGCTGCCGCGGCGTCCTGCGGCGCAACACTGCCGAGGCTGACGGCGGACAGCGGCGCCAGCATGATCGCCTGACCGACGGCACGGACGATGTTCGGAATGAAGAACTGGTCGCCGGAATAATCGAGCGACATCGAGATGTTCATGAAGGATGACACCGCGAACAGCATCATGCCGGTGAAGGCGATGAAGCGGGCGTCGAAGCGCTTCATCAGGATCGGAACCAGCGGGATCAGGATGAGCTGCGGCAGGCCGGTCCAGGCCAGCACCTGGCCGATCTGCTCGGCGTTGTAGCGTTGCACCTGGCCGAGATAGGCGGGCAGCAGGTAGACCGAGCCGAACAAAGCGAAGCCGACGAACACCGCCGAGATGGTGCCGAAGCCGAAGCTGCGCTGGGTCAAGAGCCGCAGCCGGATCAGCGGCTTTTCCACGACGAGCTCGATCCAGACGAACAGGCTGAGAGAGACGGTGGCGATCACCGCGAGCTTGACGATGAAGGGCGAACCGAACCAGTCGTCCTTGTTGCCTTCCTCAAGCACTGCCTGCAGCGCCGAGAGGCCGATCGCCATCGTCACGATGCCGAGCCAGTCGCCTTCACCCAGCAAATTGAGCTGCATCGGCTGCCGCTCCAGCGTGAAATAGAGGATCACGACCATCACCGCGGTCGGGATCACGTTGACGAAGAAGATGGTCTGCCAGCCGTAATTCTCGGTGAGATAGCCGCCGATGGTCGGGCCGATCGCGGGCGCAAAGGTCACCGCAAGTGAGAACATGGCAAGACCGATCGGCTGCTGGGGCTTCGGCAGCTTGGTGAAGACGAGCGTGAAAGCCATCGGGATCAGCACGCCGCCGAAGAAGCCCTGCAGGCCGCGCATCGCGATCATCGATGGAAGATCGTGGGTGAAGGCGCAGGCAACCGAGAACGCCGCGAACAGCGTGGCGTGGCCGATCATGATGTTGCGGAAGGAGAAGACACGACTGAGGTAGTCGGTGAGCGGGATCACCACGATCTCGCCGATCAGGTACGACGTCGAGATCCAGGACCCGTTGTCGGCGCCGGTGCCGATGCCGCCCTCGATGTTGAGCAGCGAGGCGTTGGTGATCTGGATGTTCAGGATCGCCATGAAGGCGCCGATCATCGCGGCGAACACGGAAATCCACACCGCCGGGCTGGCGCGGTTGGGATCGACGGCTACAGCTGTAGCGCGGGGCGAGGCAGCCGGAGAGGAGAGTGCGAGGTCGGACATGGCATCACCTATTTGAAGGAGGCGACAGCGACTTTCGGAGTTGAATTCGCGTGCGAGGCGGGGGCCGGACGCGACAATGTCGCGATGGTCGGGATCACGGACATGCCGGGCCGCAGTTCGACCGCGGTAGCGTCGAGCGCGATCTTGACGGGAATGCGCTGCACCACCTTGGTGAAGTTGCCGGTCGCGTTGTCCGGCGGCAGCAGAGCGAACTCCTGACCACTCGCGGGCGCGAGGCTGTCGACGTGACCGTGCACGACCTGTCCGGGGAACATGTCGACGGCGATCTCTACCGGCTGGCCCTTGCGGACGTCGGTCAGCTGCGTCTCCTTGAAGTTCGCGATCACGTAGGCGCCGGTGGCCGGCACCAACGACATCAATTGCGTGCCGGCCTGGACGAACTGGCCGGTGCGCAGCGTGCGGTTGCCGACGACGCCGTCGATCGGTGCGGTGATGGTGGTGTAGCCGAGGTTGAGCTCGGCCTGATGCTGGAGCGCGCTCGCCCGTTCCTGCGCCGCGACGGCCTGGGCGATCTCGGCCTTGAGCAACTCCACCTGACGCAGTGCGGATGCCAGGTTGGCAGTATCGCGCGCAATGGCCGCCTGCGCGCTGGCGTAGCGCGACTGCGCCTGTTGCGCGTTCTGCACGCTGCCGAACCCGGTGCCGGCGAGGTCGGTGTAGCGTTTGTTCTCCTGCGCGGCGAAGGTCTGCGCTGCGGTGTCGACCGCAAGCGTGGCGCGGGCCGCTTCGATCACGGACTGTTGCACGTCGAGCTGGGCGCGCTTGCTGGTGACGGCGGCTTCTGCGGCGGCGACGTCGGCCTTGGCCTGATCGAGCGCCACCTTGAAGTCGCGGTCGTCGATCCGCGCCAGCACCTGGCCCGCGTGCACGTGCTCGTTGTCGCCGACCAGCACGTTGCTGAGATAGCCGGAGACCTTGGGCGCGATCGTCGTGTTGTCGGCCTTCACATAGGCATCGTCGGTGGAGACCAGAAAGCGGCCGACGGTCCAGTAGTTCCAGCCGTACCAGGCTGCGCCCGCAAGCACGGTGGCGGCCACTCCGGCCAGCAGCAGGCGGCGCAGCTTGCCCTTCTGGGCGGGCGGCTTCGCCGCCTCGGGATTCGCGATCAGCTGCTTGGCGGTCTCGGCCGGAACCTGGCTCTCGGCCTTGAATGACGTTTCATGCTGGCTCATGGCAGACGCTCCTGATCATTCTATCCTATTGGAAAGGCGCGATATTTCTCGCAACCGGCCGTTCGATAAATTAGGAAACTTGATGTTTTCCAAAATAGAGCCCATATTGGGGCTGTCAATAGAATGTCAGGCATCATCTAAAAGCATGGCTCGGATCGCCGGATGAACGGGAAGGCCAAATCTCAGACAGAGGGAAGCGCGCCAACGCCGGAGCGGCGCGGCCGCGGACGGCCGCAGCTTCGCTCCGACGATGAAACGCGCGCGCTCATCTTCGAAGCGGCGCGGCGTGAATTCGCGGAGCGCGGGTTCGCTGCGGCAAATATCGCCGACGTGGCCGGCCGGGCCGGCGTTTCCACCAAGACGCTCTACCGGCTGATCCCGACCAAGCTGGCGCTGTTCGAAGGGATGGTGACGGACCGGATGGATCGGTTTGTCTCGGTCGTGAACCTCGGTGCCTGTGATGGTCGCGATATCGCAGCGGCGCTAGAGGCCGCGCTGCTGACGTGCGCCGATCTCGTGCTCGATGCCGAGGTTATCGCGATGCAACGCATCATCCTGGCCGAGAGCGACAAATTCCCCGACATTGCCGAGACATTCTACGAAAAGGCCATGCAGCGGACCATTGCCGCGCTGGGCAATTGGCTGGGCGTTCAGCAGAGGCGGGGACGGATCGTGCTGGACGATATCGAAGCTGCCGCAGGCATGCTACTCGGGATGCTCATCTTCCAGCCGCAGCGTGACGTGATGTTCGGACACAAGCCGGTGCCGCCGCGCAGCGAGATCGAAGCGCGCGCCAAGGCCTGTGCGGCGCTGTTCCTGTCGGGATGCGCCGTGCTTGCCGATGATGCCGGAGGTGGCCGCGACCTACACCGTCGAGGCGAAGAGCTCGAGTGACGACCAGGCCAAATGCGAGTCCTCGCCGGCGAAGGCGCACCTATCCGGTCCCGCTACACGCGCTGTCGCGAGTACGGCTCGGTCATCGGCGTCTACGACTCGCTGTACCTGCTGAGCCTGCTCGGTAGCGCGTGCAAGATCCAGAGCCGCTCGAGCTTCGGACCCTAATCTTACTGCGTCATAAATGTTGTACCTCCTCATCCTGAGGAGACCGCGAAGCGGGCGTCTCGAAGGATGTAGGCCACAGATGAGGCCTCATGGTTCGAGACGCGCGTTCTGCGCTCCTCACCATGAGGGTTACGATGTTTGTGACGCGGCCGAGCTACTTGGCTGCCGCCGACGCGGGCGGCTGGGTGAGCACGTGCCGGATCATCCGAGCGAGATCGGATTTGCGATAAGGCTTCGGCAGCAGCGTCACGTCGGGGTCGAGACGGCCGTGGTGGAAGATCGCATCCTCGGTGTAGCCGGAGGTAAAGAGCACGCGCACTGACGGCAGCCTGGCGGTGACGGCATCGGCGACCTGCCGGCCATTCATGCCGCCGGACATGATGACGTCGGTGAATAGGACGTCGCAGACAAACCCCTTGTCGAGTGCGGCCAATGCTTCGGGGCCGTTGGCCGTGACCACGGTGCGGTAGCCGAGCTGCTCGAGCTGGGCGCTGACGTAGTTGCGGACCAGCGGATCGTCCTCGACGACGAGGATGGACTCGCTGCCGCCGCGCGCATCGACAAGGGCGGGCGGCTCGGCGTCGACCATGTCGCCGCTGCTGCGCGGCAGATAGAGCTTGATCGAGGTGCCGTGGCCCTCTTCGGAATAGATCTTGAGGTGGCCATTGGACTGCTTGATGAAGCCGTAGACCATGCTGAGGCCCAGGCCGGTGCCCTTGCCGGTGTCCTTGGTGGTGAAGAACGGCTCGAACACCTTCTCGCGGATCGCCTCGGGAATCCCGTCACCGGTATCGCTCACCGCGACCATGACGTATTCGCCCGGCCGCACATCGGGATTGGCGGCGGCATAGGTTTCGTCGAGCACGACGTTGCCGGTCTCGAGCATCAGCTTGCCGCCCTCGGGCATCGCATCGCGCGCATTGACCGCGAGATTGAGCAGCGCGGTCGCCATATGGTTGGGATCGATGAAGGCCGTCCATGCGTCGGGCTCGAGTGACGTCTCGATCTCGATCTGTTCGCCGAGCGAGGGACGCAGCAGCCGCGCGGTATCCTGCACCAGCGTGTTGAGGTCCGCTTCGCGCGGTTGCAGCGGCTGTCGCCGCGAGAAGGCGAGCAGGTGCTTGGTCACTTCCGCACCGCGTGAGGCCGCATCGCTGATCATCTTGGTGACCGACGTCAGCGCGGCATCGTGCGCCACGGCGTCGGCGAGAATGTCGATCAGGCCGGTGATGACGGTCAGGATGTTGTTGAAGTCGTGCGCGATGCCGCCGGTGAGGTGCCCCACCGCCTCCATCTTCTGCACCTGGAGCAGCTTCTGCTCGGCCTCGAGCTGCTCCCTGGCGGCCTCGATCTCGCGTGCACGCATGAAGATTTCGGCTTCCATCTGTTCGGTGCGCTCGCGCAGCCGGTCCGCCAGCCTGTCCTGTTCGGCGCCGCGGCGTTTCAGATGAATGAATTCGGTGACGTCTTCGACCCGGTGGATGATGTAGCTGACCTGTCCGCCTGGTCCGAACACCGGCGAGTTGCGCGGGCTCCAGAAGCGCTCCTCGAAGCCACCGCCTTCTGAATCAGGCTTACGGATGTCGTATCTCTGCACCGACATGGTGTCGGCTCGCCTGAACTGGACCACACGCTCGAGCGACGCCCGCAGGTTCCGCACGCCGTCGGCAGCCGGATCGTCAGGATTGTCTGGAAATATTTCAAACAGTTCGTGCCCAAGGATCGCAGCGCGCTCGGTCATCGTGGCGCGCAGATAGGCTTCGCTCGCTGCCACGATACGAAAGTCGGGTGGAGTCAGCACCAGATAGAGGCCGGGTGCCGCCTCGAACAACGCCTTGAAGTCAGGCATCGGCGGGGACGGGGTTTGCAGGTTCATCCTCCCTCGCAGGGATATGGAACTGTGCGCATTCCGCAGCCAAGATGTCGCACGCACACCGCTCGAGCGCAATGGCTAAGGGGTGGTACAACCTCGACTTTTTCAACCGAGCGCGTGCGGCTCCGGCGCCCGGGCCGACCGCCGGTAAGGTTAAGACGACGATTGCATTTGTATTGGACCCGTCGGGCCTGTGGTGCATTGCCGCACGCGCGGCGCATCGACCGAAGCGAGTTCCGCGCGCCACTTGCCATGGCAACCATCGCGCGAGAGCGCGTCAGCCAGATCGCGTGCCGCACGCAAAGCTCGAACTCTTGGATCGCTTCTAAGAGCCCTTCTATTAGAGAAATCTTCATCCCTCGCGTAAGCCCGAGCAACGGCACGCCGGACGCGAAATCGGCGTGCCATGGGACTCCGTTACAGTTGGGCAGGGCGCATTGAACCATTCATGTCTATTGCGGATCGCCGCGTCGGCGACCGCATCCGCATTGGCATTGCTGCCGCATTCATCCTTCGCGCAGGGGACGACGACCTCGTCGCAGCAATCCGGCGCGCAGGCGTTGCCGCCGGTGGTGGTTGCGTCTCCCGAGACGCGGCGGCGAACGACCACTGCGGCGCCACGTCGCATCCAGCGCGCTGCGCAGCCAGCCGCGTCGCAAAAACCTCCGCCGGTTCGCAATGTGGGCCTTGTCGAGAGCCCGCGCGGTCCGATCCAGGGCTATGTCGCCCACCGCAGTTCGTCCGGAACCAAAACCAATACCCCGATCATGGAGACGCCGCAGTCGGTATCGGTGGTCGGCAGCGAGCAGATCCGCGACCAGAAGCCCGGCAAGTTCGACGAGACGCTGCGCTATTCGGCCGGCGTACTTGCCGGCACGTTCGGCGCCGACACGCGCAACGATTGGTTCCTGATCCGCGGCTTCAAGTCCGACGACGTCGGTCTGTTCCTCGACGGGATGCAGCTCTTCTACACATCCTATGCGAGCTGGAAGCTGCAGCCGTTCGATCTCGATCGCGTCGAGGTGCTGCGCGGTCCCTCGGCGGCGCTGTATGGCGGCTCCAGCCCCAGCGGCATCGTCAACGCGATCAGCAAGATGCCGCCGGCGGAGCCGATCCGCTATATCGAAACCGGCGTCAACAATTTCGGAAATGCCTATGTCGGCTTCGACGTCGGTGGTCCGGTCGCGACGCAATCGCAGGACGGCAAGCTGTTCTATCGCGTGGTGGGCCAGCTCCAGAATGGCGGTACCCAGGTCAACTTCACGCCCGACAACAACTACTTCATTGCGCCGTCGGTGACCTACAAGCCGGATGCCGACACCACCTTCACCGTGCTTGCCTCCGCCTTACGCAACGAAACGCGCGGCATCAACTTCCTGCCTTATGTCGGCACCGTCACCAACGCGCCGTTCGGCCGGATTCCGACCAGATTGTTCGTCGGCGATCCCTCGATCGACACCTTCACGCGCGAGCAGGAAATGCTCGGCTATCAGTTCGAACGCAACCTCTCCGATAACGTGACCTTCCGCCAGAATGCCCGCTTCGCGCATGTCGACGTGACGTATAGAGGCCTGGTCGGCAATGGCTATACCGATATGGCAGCCGGCGATCTCGGTCGCTACAACTGGTATGCGAAGGACACGGCCAATCAGGCCAATCTCGACAATCAGCTCGAATATCGCTTCGATACCGGCCCGGTCAAACACACGATGCTGTTCGGGCTCGACCTGCGCGACTACCGGATCGACGACTACCAGAACTTCCAGTTCGGCACGACGCCGTCGCTCAACGTGTTCAACCCCGTCTACGGCCTTGGAAGCCTGCCGTTCACGAGCGCGCCGTTCCGCAATTACCTGATCACGCAGGAGCAACTCGGCACCTATTTGCAGGACCAGATGAAGCTCGGTCGCTTCACGCTGGTGCTGAGCGGTCGCAACGACTGGGTGTCGACCAGCCAGGGTGACCGGCCGAGTGGCGTCACGCTGTACAATCGTGAGGACAGCAAGTTCAGCGGCCGCGCCGGGCTGATCTACAATTTCGACAATGGGGTCGCGCCCTATGTGTCCTATGCGACAAGCTACAATCCGGTGATCGGCCTCAACGCCTCGAACCAGCTGTTGCTGCCGGAGACCGGCCAGCAGGCCGAGGTCGGCGTCAAGGTCGAGCCGAAGGGCTTTGACGGCCATTTCACCTTCGCCTGGTTCGATCTGAAGCGTCAGAATGCGCTGACGACCGATCCGAACAACCCGCTGCTGCAGAACCAGACCGGCGAGGTCACCTCGCGCGGCTTCGAGGTCGAGGCCGTCGCAAATCCCCTGCCCGGGCTGAAGCTGATCGGCGCACTCACGACCTACGATCTCTTCACCAGCAAGGACCTCAACCCGGCCCTGATCGGCAAGACTCCGACCAACACGCCGCAGCAGATGGCATCGATCTGGGCGGACTACACCATCCAGCGGGGTCCGTTGACCGGCTTCGGCTTCGGCGGTGGCGTGCGCTATGTCGGTTCGTCCTATGCCGATCAGACGAACACGCTGGAAGTCCCCGCGGTGGTGCTTGGAGACGCGGCGATCCACTATGAATGGCAGGGCTGGCGCGCCGCGCTGAACGTCGTCAACATCGCCGACACGATCTATGTCGCGAGTTGCGCGGGCACGACCTCTTGCTTCTACGGCGACCGGCGGCGCATTACCGCGAGCCTGGGTTACAAATGGTGACGGGGGGACGGCTGAAGGCGCGAACCGTTAGGATCTGGTCGCTGGTGCATACCTGGACCAGCCTGATCTCAACCGTATTTCTGTTGTTGCTATGCCTCACCGGGCTGCCGCTGATCTTCCACCACGAGATCGACGAGGCGCTCGGCTATGCGCCGCAGCCGGAGGCCGCAGCCGGGCGGCCGCCGCTGCCCGCGCAGCAGATCGTACAGGCTGCGCTCGCAGCCGACCCGGGACGAGTGATGCAGTATGTGTCGTGGGACAAGGATGAGCCGGGCGCCGTCATGGCGTTCACCAACAATGCACCTGACGGAAGGCCCGATGACGCGACCGTGCGTGCCTTCGATGCGGCGACGGCGAAGCCGCTCGGGCTAGTCGGGGTCGGCCCGATGCTGATCGTGCTGAAGCTGCACACCGACATGTTTGCGGGCCAACCCGGCAAGCTGTTCCTCGGCGGGATGGGACTGCTGTTCGCGGTCGCGATCGTTTCCGGCGTGGTGCTGTATTGGCCGTTCACCCGCCGTATGCGGTTCGCCACCATCCGCGACCGTTCGGCGCGGCGGGTCGCCTGGCTCGACTGGCACAATCTGATCGGCGTGGTCACGATCGTCTGGGCGCTGGTGGTCGGGCTGACCGGCGTGATCAATACCTGGGCGGAGCTGATGCTGAACCAGTGGAAGGCAAACGAGCTCGCCGAGATGGTGAAGCCCTATGCCGGCAAGCCACCGCCGGTGAAGCTCGCGCCGCTCGATCTGGTCGTGGCGAACGCGAAGCAGGCCGCGCCCGGCATGGACGTTGCGTTCGTCGCATATCCCGGAACGCCGTTCACCTCGTCGCATCACTACGCCGCCTTCATGCGCGGCGATACGCCGCTGACCTCGCGGCTCTTGAAGCCGGTCCTGCTCGACGGCGAAACCGCAGAGGTTTCGGACACAAGGGCGCTGCCCGCCTATCTGCAGGCGCTCCTGATCTCGCAGCCGCTGCATTTCGGCGACTATGGCGGCATGCCGCTGAAGATCATCTGGGCCGTGCTGGATATCCTTACGATCATCGTGATCGGCAGCGGGCTCTATCTCTGGTTCGCACGGCGGCGGAAGCGGGCCACGCCGACGGGTCACGCGGTGCCGGCTCAATGACGTCTTCCTCCGGTCGATCGCAGGGCTGGATCGCGGTCTTTGGCGCGCCCATCGTGCTCGGCGTGTTGTCGCTCGCGGGGCTGCTGGCCGCGCTGCTGTTCGGCGACGTCGGCCGTTATCTGTCCTGGCTCGCCGTTGGCGCGCCGGTGCCCGTGATCGCATGGGCCTGGCTGCGGCTCAAGCTTCGCTGAACCGCGCCTACCGCGTGTTCGGCAGATAGCGCCAACCCTCCTTGCCGAGAAAGTCCATCATGGCCTGCGCCGGCGGCAGCAGGATCTTGTCGGTGCGGCGGACGGCGTGCCACTGCCGGATGATCGGCAGTCCCTTCACCTTCAGCACCACAAGCCGTCCGTCCTCCAGCTCGTGAAACACGGTGTGCTGGGAGATGAAGGCGATGCCGAGCCCGGCCATCACCGCCTGTTTGATGGTCTCGTTGCTGTCCATCGCCATGCCGATCTTCGGCGTCAGCCCGACCCGCTCGAAGAACTGCTCCATCAGCATGCGCGTGCCGGATCCCTGCTCGCGGGTGATGAAGGTCTCGCCGGCGAGCTCCAAGACGGCGACGTGACGCCGTCGTGCCAGCCGGTGATCGGGCGCGGCGATGATGAAGTGCGGATGCCGGCCGAGCGGTCGCATCTCGACCTCGACGTCGGCCGGCGGCCGGCCCATCACGGCAATATCGAGGTCGTAGCCACGCAGCGCATCGCGGATCTCCTCGCGGTTGCCGATCCTGAGCGTGACCTCGATTTGGGGAAAGCGGCGCGAGAACGCCGCGATCGCGAACGGCACGAAGTATTTCGCGGTGCTGACCGCGCCCATCGCGACGCGTCCACCGCTGCGGCCTGCGATCATGTCCAGCGACTGCTCGCAATCCTTCAGCGCCGCTTCGATCCGTTCGACCAGCGTCAGCACATGGGCGCCGGCGTCCGTCAATGCCATGCCGTCGCCGGTGCGCTGGATCAGCGGGAGCCCGGCGAGTGCCTGCAGGTTGCGGAGCTGGAGCGTCACTGCCGGCTGCGTCAGGTTGAGGCGATTGGCCGCCGACGTGATCGAACCGGCCTCGTGCACCGCGGACAGCGCGCGCAGCTGGCGGATGGTGAGATCCCGCGTGAAGTAGCCGGCCATGGTGAGCCCTCCCATAAGGAATACTTTGGCGAGACCAAAGATAATAAAATTTCCCTAATTCGGCAATTCGCGCGTTGATAGTGGCGAGGCGACTCCGGTGGGGTCGCCGGTCGAAGCCTCGGCAAAGTGGGCGCGATCAAAGGGAGAGGCCCGTGGAGATTCGTCCTTCGTTGCATGCCCATCTGGAGTGGCCGGCGCAGCAAAACCCTTTGCGTGCAGCCACGGTCGCGGTGATCGAGGCGCTCGCCGGCGCAGCGGTCGAGCTCGCACGCACCATTGCTGCCGGCTCCCTTGCCGGGATCGGCGGTGAGAGCGGCGGCATCAATCCCGACGGCGATCGCCAAAAGACCATCGACATCGTTGCGGACAGCCTGATGCGCGACGCGCTGCGGACCGCGCCGGTCGCGGCCGTGTTGTCGGAGGAGGCGGAACTGCCGGAGACGCTCGACGCCGATGCGCCACTTTGCGTAGCGATCGATCCGCTGGACGGATCTGCCAATCTCGAGAACAACATCTCGGTCGGCACGATCTTCTCGATCAGGCCGAAAGCACACGACATCATCTCGACCTTCTTCGAGCCCGGCACCGCGCAATGTGCCGCCGGCTGCTTCATCTACGGCCCGCAGACCGTGCTGGTGCTGGCGCTCGACCAGCGTGTCGACTGCTTCACGCTCGATCCGCGCACCGGAGAGTTCGTCCTGACCGGGCGCGATCTGCGGGTGCCGCCGGATGCGCCGGAATTCGCGATCAACGCGTCGAACCGACGGCACTGGAGCGGCGCGGTGCGCAGCTACATTGACCGGTGCCTTGCCGGCGTCAACGGTGAGCACGGCCAGGATTTCAACATGCGCTGGATCGGCTCGCTGGTGGCCGAGGCCTACCGTATCCTGATGCGCGGTGGCGTGTTCCTCTACCCTGCGGATGCGCGCCCGGGCTACCGCGAAGGCCGGTTGCGTCTGCTTTATGAGGCGCATCCGATCGCGCTGATCATGGAATGGGCGGGCGGCGCCGCGTCGAACGGGCGGTCGCGCATCCTTGAATTGTCGGCACGCACGCCACATCAGCGCGTGCCCCTCATCATGGGATCGACGCGCGCCGTGCGCGACGTCGATGCGATCCACCTGACCGTCGAGCCGTTGTTCGAGAGCAGCGATGCCCCGCTGTTCGCACGGCGCGGCCTGTTCCGCTGAGGGGGACCGCATGTCACGTCGACATCCCATCATCTCGATCACCGGCTCGTCCGGCGCCGGCACCACCTCGGTGAAGAAGACGTTTGAGAACATCTTCCGTCGGGAGAATGTGGTCGCGGCCTACATTGAGGGCGATGCGTTCCACCGCTACGACCGCGCCGAGATGCGCAGCAAGATGCTGGAGAAGGCTGAGCACGGCAACAAGCATTTCAGCCATTTCAGCCCCGAGACCAACCTGTTCGAGGAGCTGGAGAAGCTGTTCCGCGACTATGCCGAGACCGGCACCGGAACGACGCGCCACTATGTGCACGACGAGGAGGAGGCGCGGCTTTACGGCGCCAAGCCCGGCACCTTCACCGAGTGGGAGCCGTTGCCGGAAAATTCCGATCTGCTGTTCTACGAGGGCCTGCATGGCGCCGTGGTCACCGACAAGGTGAACGTCGCGCAGCATGCCGACCTCAAGATCGGCGTCGTCCCGGTCATCAACCTCGAATGGATCCAGAAGCTGCATCGCGACCGCAGCCATCGCGGCTATTCCACGGAGGCGGTGACCGACACCATCCTGCGGCGGATGCCCGACTACGTGAACTACATCTGCCCGCAGTTCACCGAGACCGACATCAACTTCCAGCGCGTGCCGACGGTCGATACCTCGAACCCGTTCATCGCGCGCTGGATCCCGACGCCGGATGAATCGATGGTGGTGATCCGGCTGAAGAACCCGCGCGGCATCGATTTTCCCTACCTGCTGTCGATGATCCCGCACAGCTTTATGTCGCGCGCCAACTCGATCGTGGTTCATGGCGCGAAGCTCGATTTGGCGATGCAGCTCATCCTCACCCCGCTGATCCTGCAACTGATCGAACGAAAGAGGCGAACGATATGACCGCACTTGCGTCCGTAGCCAGCCGCCCCGGCGTCAGCCATGCCGAGATGGCGAACGCGATCCGCTTCCTCGCTATCGACGCGGTGGAACAGGCGAAGTCCGGCCACCCGGGCATGCCGATGGGCATGGCCGATGTCGCGACCGTCCTGTTCTCGGACTTCCTCAAGTTCGACCCGACCGATCCGGCCTGGCCGGACCGCGACCGCTTCGTGCTGTCGGCCGGTCACGGCTCGATGCTGCTCTATGCGCTGCTCTATCTGACGGGCTACGAGAGCATGACGCTCGACCAGCTCAAGGCGTTCAGGCAGTGGGGATCGAAGACCCCGGGACATCCTGAATATGGTCATACGCCCGGTGTCGAGACGACGACCGGACCGCTCGGGCAGGGCATTGCCACGGCTGTCGGCATGGCGCTCGCCGAGCGGCTGATGAACGCGCGCTTCGGCGACGACCTCGTCGATCACTTTACTTACGTGATCGCCGGCGATGGTTGTCTGATGGAGGGCATCAGCCACGAAGCGATCTCGCTCGCCGGCCATCTGCGGCTCAACCGGCTGGTCGTGCTGTTCGACGACAACCGCATCTCGATCGACGGCGCCACCTCCTTGTCCTGCTCCGACGACCAGGCCGCGCGGTTCAAGGCGAGCGGCTGGAACGTCAGCAGCATCGACGGCCACGATCCGCAGGCCATCGCTGCGGCGATCCGGCAGGCCAAGGCCAGCGATCGTCCGTCGCTGATCGCCTGCCGCACGGTCATCGGGTTCGGCGCGCCGAACCGGCAGGGCAGCGAGAAGGTCCACGGGGCACCGCTCGGCGCCGAGGAGGTGGGCAAGACCCGTGCGGCGCTCGGCTGGCCGTATCCGGCGTTCGACGTGCCGGATGCCGTGCTGACCGAATGGCGCGGGATCGGCGCGCGCGGCCGCGATGCCCGCCGCGCCTGGATCGAGCGGTCGCGGCGCGCCTGCAACGGCGAGCGTTCCCCGTTCCATGATGCGTTGAACCGGAAATTGCCCTGCGCCTATACCGAG
This sequence comes from Bradyrhizobium sp. ISRA436, assembly GCF_029910015.1. Taxonomy (NCBI): domain Bacteria; kingdom Pseudomonadati; phylum Pseudomonadota; class Alphaproteobacteria; order Hyphomicrobiales; family Nitrobacteraceae; genus Bradyrhizobium; species Bradyrhizobium sp. ISRA436. The sequence continues at coordinate 4,754,404 of NZ_CP094519.1, read as the reverse complement.
GCGATGGCGACGCTGACGGCGCGCTTCGCGTCTGAGCGGCCGAAGCTCGCGACAAGACAGGCGTCGCAGCAGGTGATCGACGTCATCGCGCAAGCCTTGCCGAACCTGCTTGGCGGTTCGGCGGATCTCACGCACTCCAACCTGACCCTGGCGAAGACCCAAGTGCCGGTTCGGCCGGAAACGCTCGACGGCAGCTACATTCATTATGGCATCCGCGAGCACGGCATGGCCGCCGCGATGAACGGGATCGCGCTGCATGGCGGCTTCATTCCCTATGGCGGCACGTTCCTTTCCTTCGCCGATTACAGCCGGCCGGCGATCCGCCTTGCGGCGCTGATGGGGATCCGCGTCATCCACGTGATGACCCATGACTCGATCGGGCTCGGCGAGGACGGGCCGACGCATCAGCCGGTGGAACATCTGGCTGCGCTGCGCGCCATCCCGAACGTGCTGGTGTTTCGTCCGGCCGATGCGGTCGAAACGGCGGAAGCCTGGGACTGCGCGCTGAAAGCCGAAACCTCGCCATCGATCCTCTGCCTGTCGCGGCAAGCGCTGCCGACGGTTCGCGACGGCACCAAAGACAACCAGGTCGCGCTCGGCGCCTACGTTCTCGTCGAGCCCGATTTCGCGCGTGACGTCACCCTGATTGCGACGGGTTCGGAGGTGTCGATCGCGCTCGAAGCCGCAAAGCTGCTGGCGGAAGCAGGGATCAAGGCCGCGGTCGTCTCGGCGCCGTGCTTCGACCTGTTCCGCCAGCAGCCGAGCGACTATCGCGCAAAGGTTCTGGGCGAGGCGCCGCGCGTCGGCGTCGAAGCCGCGGTCGAAGGCGACTGGGCGAAGTGGCTCGGAGAGGACGGCGAGTTTGTCGGCATGACCGGCTTCGGCGCCTCCGCGCCCGCCGACGTGCTCTACCATCAATTCGGCATCACGCCCGCCGCTGTCACCGCCGCGGCAAAGCGTGTGTCCCGTCGATCGAACTGAAAGGAGGACCCCATGGCTCGGATAACCCTGAGGCAATTGCTGGATCACGCCGCCGAGCGCGGCTACGGCGTGCCGGCCTTCAACATCAACAACATGGAGCAGGGCCTTGCCATCATGGAGGCGGCGGCGGCCTGCGATGCGCCGGTCATCATCCAGGCGTCGCGCGGCGCCCGGGCCTATGCCAACGACATCATGCTGGCGAAGATGATCGATGCGCTGGAGGAGATGTACCCGCAGATCCCGCTCTGCCTGCATCTCGACCATGGCAACGAGGAGGCGACCTGCGCCAGCGCGATCCGCTACGGTTTCACCTCGGTCATGATGGACGGCTCGCTGAAGGCGGACGCCAAGACCGCGGCGGACTATGGTTACAACGTCGACATCACCCGCCGCGTCGTCGAGATGGCACACTGGGTCGGCGCCTCGGTCGAGGGCGAACTCGGCGTCCTCGGCTCGCTGGAGCACGGCGGCGGCGAGCAGGAGGACGGCCATGGCGTCGAGGGCCAGCTCAGCCATGACCAGCTCCTGACTGATCCGGACCAGGCCGTCGACTTCGTCCGCGCCACCAAGGTCGATGCGCTTGCGATCGCGATGGGCACCTCGCACGGCGCCTACAAGTTCACGCGCAAGCCTGACGGCGAGATCCTGGCGATGCGCGTGGTCGAGGAAATCCATACGCGGCTGCCTAACACGCATCTGGTGATGCACGGCTCGTCCTCGGTGCCGCAGCCGTTGCAGGACTTGTTCAACCAGTTCGGCGGCGAGATGCCGCAGACCTGGGGCGTGCCGGTCGAGGAGATCGTCCGCGGCATCAGGCACGGCGTCCGCAAGGTGAATATCGACACCGATTGCCGCCTCGCGATGGCCGCAGCGTTCCGGAAGGTTGCCGTGCAGGCGAAGAGCGAGTTCGACCCGCGCAAGTTCCTGAAACCCGCGATGGACGCATTGCGCGAGCTCTGCCGCGACCGCTTCGAGCAGTTCGGCACGGCCGGCAATGCCGGGAAGATCAAGGTGGTTCCACTGCCGGAGATGGCCAAGCGCTATCGCTCCGGCACCCTCGATCCGCAGATCGGAAAGATGACACAGGCGGCCTGACGCCGCCGCGAACGACAGGAGATCCACATGAATATGCAGCAGTCGATCACGGTGCGCGGCAAGGATCGCTACAAGTCCGGCGTGATGGAATACAAACGCATGGGCTATTGGGAGCCGAACTACGAGCCCAAGGACACCGACGTCATCGCGCTGTTCCGCGTCACGCCGCAGGATGGTGTCGACCCGACCGAAGCCTGCGCCGCAGTGGCGGGCGAATCCTCGACCGCGACCTGGACGGTGGTGTGGACCGACCGGCTGACCGCCGCGGAAAAATACCGGGCAAAGTGCTACCGCGTCGATCCGGTGCCGAACTCGCCGGGCAGCTACTTCGCCTATATCGCCTACGATCTCGACCTGTTCGAGCCGGGTTCGATCGCGAACCTGACCGCGTCGATCATCGGCAACGTCTTCGGCTTCAAGCCGCTGAAGGCGCTGCGGCTCGAGGACATGCGGCTTCCGACCGCCTATGTGAAGACATTCCAGGGCCCGGCAACCGGCATCGTCGTGGAGCGCGAGCGGCTCGACAAGTTCGGTCGTCCCTTGCTCGGCGCCACGGTCAAACCGAAGCTCGGGCTGTCCGGCCGCAACTACGGCCGCGTCGTCTACGAGGCGTTGAAAGGTGGGCTCGACTTCACCAAGGACGACGAGAACATCAACTCGCAGCCCTTCATGCACTGGCGCGAGCGCTTCCTGTACTGCATGGAGGCAGTCAACCGCGCCCAGGCCGCGACCGGCGAGATCAAGGGCACCTATCTCAACGTCACCGCGGCGACGATGGAGGATATGTATGAGCGCGCAGAGTTCGCCCATGAGCTCGGCTCCAACATCGTCATGATCGATCTGGTGATCGGCTACACGGCGATCCAGTCGATGGCGAAGTGGGCGCGCAAGAACGACATGATCCTGCATCTGCACCGCGCCGGGCACTCGACCTATACCAGGCAGCGCAGCCACGGCGTCTCATTCCGCGTGATCGCCAAGTGGATGCGGCTGGCCGGTGTCGATCACATCCATGCCGGCACGGTGGTCGGCAAGCTCGAGGGCGACCCGAACACGACGCGCGGCTACTACGATATCTGCCGCGAGGACTTCAATCCGATGCGGCTCGAGCACGGCGTGTTCTTCGACCAGCACTGGGCGAGCCTCAACAAGTTGATGCCGGTGGCCTCCGGCGGCATTCATGCCGGCCAGATGCACCAGCTGCTCGACCTGCTCGGCGAGGACGTCGTGCTGCAGTTCGGTGGCGGCACGATCGGCCACCCCCGCGGCATTCAGGCCGGCGCCACCGCCAACCGTGTCGCGCTGGAAGCCATGATCCTCGCCCGCAACGAAGGACGCGACTACGTCCATGAAGGGCCGGAGATCCTGGCGAAGGCGGCGCAGACCTGCACGCCGCTGCGCGAGGCGCTCGACGTCTGGAAGGACGTCACCTTCAACTACGACTCCACGGATGCTCCCGATTTCGTTCCAACGCCGAGCATGGCGGTCTGACAGGAGTTTCTCATGCGCATAACCCAGGGCTGCTTTTCGTTCCTGCCTGATCTCACCGACGAGCAGATTTCGGCGCAGGTGCAATATTGCCTCGACAAGGGGTGGGCGGTGAACATCGAGTTCACCGATGATCCGCATCCCCGCAACACCTATTGGGAGATGTGGGGCCTGCCCATGTTCGACCTGCGCGACGCCGCAGGCATCATGAAGGAGCTCGCCGACTGCCGGCGGGTCTATGGCGATCGCTACATCCGGATCTCCGGCTTCGATTCCAGCCACGGCTGGGAGTCGGTTCGCATCTCCTTCATCGTCAACCGGCCACGGGAGGAGCCTGGCTTCCGGCTCGACCGGCAGGAATCCGTCGGGCGCAACATCCGCTACGCGACGCATGCCTATGCCGCCACGCGCCCCGAGGGGGAGCGCTACGCCGACCAGTGACCGCGTCCGGTTGAAGCCAGGCGGATTGCTCCCTCGGCCGTCCTGGTCCGGATGCACTTCTCCGTCGTCGCTGCCGCGCGGCGACGGAGCTTTTCGATACGAGAGGACGATGACGCAAACGCAAGAACAAGTCCGGGAGACGCCGCTCGAGACCGTCGACCTCCGGCATGAATTCGCCGATCTCGGCATCGGCGCGGTGCTCGACCAGCTCGATTCCGAACTGATCGGGCTCAAGCCGGTGAAGACGCGCATCCGCGAAATCGCGTCGTTGCTGCTGGTCGAGCGCATCAGGCAGAAGATGGCGCTCGCGACCACATTCCCGACCCTGCACATGTCGTTTACCGGCAATCCCGGCACCGGCAAGACCACGGTGGCGCTCAGGATGGCCGGCATCCTGCATCGCCTCGGCTTCGTACGCCGCGGCCACGTCATCAGCGTCACGCGCGACGATCTCGTCGGGCAGTATATCGGCCACACGGCGCCGAAGACGAAGGAGATCCTGAAGAAGGCGATGGGCGGCGTGCTGTTCATCGACGAGGCCTATTATCTCTATCGGCCCGAGAACGAGCGCGACTACGGCCAGGAGGCGATCGAGATCCTGCTGCAGGTGATGGAGCAGCAGCGCGAGGACCTGGTGGTGATCCTGGCCGGATATGGCGACCGGATGGAAAAGTTCTTCCAGAGCAATCCGGGCTTCCGGTCGCGCATCGCGCACCATGTCGACTTCCCCGACTATTCGGACGCAGAGCTGCTCTGGATCGCCGAGCTGATGCTGCAGCAGCAGAACTATCGTTTCTCTCCCGAAGCACGCGAGGCCTTCATCCGTTACATCGCTGCACGCAAGGTGCAGCCCTTGTTCTCCAACGCACGCTCGATCCGCAACGCGCTGGATCGTATCCGGCTGCGCCAGGCCAACCGGATCGTGGCTAAGCTCGATCGCACGCTCACTGCTGACGACGTGATGTCGATCGAAGCCGGCGACGTGCTGGCGAGCCGCGTGTTCACCAAGGGGACGGCAGGCGAAGGACGATGAACCAGGCGCTCGCAGCGATCCGGACCGCCGGGATGCGCGATGTCATCGCGAGCGCCCGCGCGCTGATCTTCGATGTCGACGGCACCTTGGCCGAGACCGAGGAGGTGCATCGCCGCGCCTTCAACGAGGCGTTCGCCGAAGCCGGCCTCGACTGGTCCTGGGACAAGGTCACCTATGGGCGGCTGCTCCGCGTCGCCGGCGGCAAGGAGCGCATACGCGCGTTCGACCAGCGCAACGCCACTCCGTCGCTGACATTTGCCGATATCGCCGACCTGCACAGGATCAAGACCGCGCGCTATGCCGCGCTGATAGCGGCTGGCGGCTGCCCGCTGCGGCCGGGTGTGAGAGCCTGGCTCCGGAGTGCGCGGAGCCGCGGCCAGCGGCTGGCGATCGCCACGACAACCTCGCATGGCAATATCGATGCGCTGCTCTCGGTCGCGCTCGGCCTCGACTGGGCCGATCTGTTCGAGACCATCGTTGCCGGCGACGACGTTCCCCGCAAGAAGCCGGCGCCCGATGTCTATGTCGAGGTGCTGGCCCGGCTCGGGCTCGGTCCGGCGGACTGCATCGCCATCGAGGATTCCGGCAACGGTCTCATGGCCGCGTCGCGCGCCGGCATTCCTGCCGTCATCACCCGCAGCGCCTATTTTGGCGAGGATGACTTCACCGGAGCCTTGCTGGTGGTCGGCGATCTCTCCGAGATCGACTACTGAAGTCTGGCCGGCGCCGCGGCGCACGGGGAGATCGGATACCAGCATCGCCGGCGGCCACGCGGTCACATTTCTGCGGTAGGATCCCGACTCACCGCAGGAGAACGCCGCGTGAAACTGTCCCATGCCGATGCGCTGATCATCGGAAACATCCTGGCCGATGTCGGCCGCACCGAGATCATGCCGCGGTTCCGCCGCGTGCGGGAGATCGAGGTCCGCACCAAGACCTCCGCCTTCGACGTGGTGACCGAAGCCGACGAGGCCGCCGAGCAGGCGATTTCTGCGGCGCTGCTGCGCGCCTTTCCCGGCGCCGCCATCATCGGCGAGGAGGGGACGGCGCGCGACCCCGCCGCGCTCGACCACGTCGGGACGGCGGAGCTTGCCTTCATCATCGACCCGATCGACGGCACGCGAAACTTCACCTCCAGCCTGCCGCTGTTCGGGAGCATGGTTGCCGCCACCATGCGCGGCGAGATCGTGTTCGGCGCAATCCATGATCCGGTCTGCAGTGACACCGCGTTCGCGCTGCGCGGCGAGGGCGCCTGGCTCGCGGCCCAGGACGGCAAGCGCCACGACCTCAAGGTCGCCGCGGCCGCGCCGGTCAAAGAGATGGATGCGGTGATCGGCGTTAATTTCGTTCTGGAGCCGCTGCGAACCACCGTCACCGGCAACCTGTCGAAACTCGGCATGAGCGCATGGCTGAGATGCTCCGCGCATGAATACCGCATGGCGGCGTCGGGGCATTGCCATCTGCTGTTCTACAACAAGCTGATGCCGTGGGATCACGCCGCCGGCTGGCTGCTGCATCGCGAGGCCGGCGGATACAGCGCGCATTTCGACGGATCACCCTACAAGCCCGTCAATCTGGCGGGCGGGCTGCTGTGCGCACCCGACGAGGCGAGCTGGCATGCGGCGAAGCAGGCGATCCTGACGCCGGGTGGATGATCGTTCGCGGCGCGGCGCTATCCCTCATCGAGGCCCGGCGTCTGCCGCAGCATGAAGTGACCGAAGGCCGACGCGATCGGCTTGGCCGGATCGTCCTGCCAGGCCTGCGCCTCGAACGCGACGACGCGCCGGCCCTGCTTGACGATCGACACCCGGGCGTGGCTGTCGAGCGCGCGGCCCGAGCGCAGGTAGTTGATGGTGAGCCCGATCGGCTTCGGCCGCGCCTCGACGCCGAGCTCGCGCGTGACGCCGACGATCGCCGTCGTTTCGAGGAAGGCACCGGTGATGCCGCCGTGAATCGCGGGCAGGATCGGGTTGCCGATGATCTGTTGTGAGAATGGCATCACCAGGGTGTCGTCGCGGCCGGCGCGGATCCCGAGACATCTTGCGAACGGGCTGCCGGCGAACGGCCCATCCGGATCGTCCGGCGCGGCGAGGGTCGGCAACGACGTGCCGATCGCCGATGCGCGATCCATCAGCATGTTGCTCCGGTTGGCATCGATCATGAAGCAGGCAGTCGCGGTGGCGACCGGATCGTCCTCGGACTCCTGGTAGGCGGTCGCGCGTACGAAGGCGATCAGGCGGGTGACGCGATAGCAGACCGCATGCGCGCGGATGTCGAAGCCCGGCGTCGCAGGCTTCTGGTAATCGATCCGCAGGTCGAGCGTTGCGATCGCGCGGCTGCCGTCGAGCGCGAGCTGCACGGCCATGCCGCAGCTCTCGTCGAGCATGGCGGTGACGACGCCGCCATGCAGGACGCCGGTCTCGGTGTCGCCGACGAACTCCGGGCGATAGGCCAGGCTCGACCAGGCTTCGCCGGGCGCGGCCCGATCAAGGCGAAGCCCGCTGATTGCGCCATAGATGGAGCGGCGGGCCTGGACGGCGCGCGTCAGCTCGTCGAACGGGAGGGTTGGGGTCGAGGAGTCTGTCATGGCGATGCTTGTAGACCAAGGCGCCAGGCGGGCAAAGGGGCGCAGGCGCAACGCGCTTGTCGCCAGGACGACGTGGGTAACGTTTCCGATTCAACTGTCAAAGAGCTTGCTCGGTGTCATCACCCGCGCATGCGGGTGATGAAGTATTCCAGAGACGCGGAGCTTGACCGAGAGGCCGCGGCGTACTGGATCGGCCGGTCGAGCCGGGCGATGACAGAAGTGGATGGGAACGCAGCTTTGCATTCTCGCGACACGATCTGTCCGAGGTGTGCATCTCGTTTCGCCCTCTCTTCGAGCAGAGGGCACAGGGAAAGCCGGGTGCCGATCGCACCCATGGGTCCCGTGCAAATGGAAAGCACGGGAGGTAGGACTACAGGTGAAACCGGAGCAATCCCGGCTTTTCCTGCGCGATGGTTTACGGCTTATACGTGCTCTCCCCGGCGAGACTGGGCTTTGTTGTCACCGTCACCAGTGAGAGCTCTTGCCTCTGACTGATGAGACACCTGCCACTCGTGCTTGGTCGCGGCCAGCATCAGCAGGAAGCCGGCGCGCTGGAATTCCTCCTCGGCCGCGCTGACCATGCCGGTGTAGTGGGGGTTGGAGAAATCGGCCACCATGCAGCCGATGGTGTTCGAGGCCCGAGAGCACAGCGCCTGTGCCGCCGAGTCCGGCTCGAACCCCAGCCGCTTGACCGCGCGCATGATGCGGGCGTGCAGTTCTGCGCTGGTATAGATGCCGCCGTTGAGAGTGCGGCTGACGCTGCTCACGGACACGCCAGCCTCGGCCGCGACGTCACGAATCGTCGGTCGTGTCCGTCGGGCTTTGGTCATTGGTGGTCGGGCCCTGTCGATCAAGCTGTTGCCGTGTCCGGACCGCGGGCATGCAGGCCGCAGTCATGGATAGCTCGAACCTAATCAGGCTCCGCAACAATCTCAAATGATTCGCGCAGGGCCGCAGGAGCCGGCCGCCCGCGATTGATCGGCCGCCCCGTCGCCATCGGTTCAGGACCTGCCTCCGAGTCTCGCCGCGATCACGCGGTAGCCGCGCAGCCACATGTGATCGAGATCGAGGTCCATCGGCAACGGTTGCGAGGACACGCGGGCGATCACGGTCTCGTTGGCCGGATCGATGTAGATCCACTGGCCATGGATGCCGACGGCGGCAAATGGCGCCTCGCTGCGGTCGATCGTATACCACTTGCTGCGGTAGTTGCCGTTCGGGAACACCTTCGTGAGGTCGCCGCGCGACCAGGCCTCGGCATTGCCATTGTGCCTGATGTCGTCGATCCACCAACTCGGCACCACCTGCCGGGCGTTGCTGACGCCGTGATTGCGCATCATCTCGCCGAAGCGCGCCAGATCACGCAGGCTGGCGCAAATGCCGCCGGCGACGCGGGCCGCGCCGCGGGAATCGACCGAGATGTAGGCGTCGTGCTCGGCGCCCATCGGCTGCCACAGATATTGGGACAGGATCTTTGCGTAGGAGATGCCGCAGGCGCGCTCATAGACCCAGCCGAGCACGTCGGTGTTGGTCGAGACGTAGTGGAAGGTGTGGCCGTGCGGCGCGCCGTTCGGCCGCAACGTCTTGAGATAGTCGCGCAGGTTGGTTGGCGGCACGCTCGGATCCGGCGGCTCCCATCCGGTCGAGCGCCGGTAATTCATGACGTCGCCATCGCGCGCCATGTAATCCTCGTCGAAGCGGATGCCGACGCTCATGTCGAGCAGATGCCGCACCGTGCAGGCGCCGCCATAGACCGATCCCTCCATCTCCGGGATGTAGCTGATAACAGGCGCATCGGGATCGAGCTTGCCCTTGTCGACAAGGATGCCGCCGAGCGTGCCGGCGATCGACTTGCTGACCGAGAAGATCAGATGCTGGCTGTCCGGCGTCAGGCCGTGGGCGTACCACTCGAAGACGATCCGGCCGCGATGCGACACCACGATGCCGTCGGTGTGGCTGGTGCGCAGCGCGTCGCCGACGCCGATCATCGCGCCTTGCGGGTTCGCGAAGCTGACGTCCTCGAGATAGACGGGTGCAACCGACAGCAGCGACGGCTCCCGCGAGCGCGCGATGTTCGCGGTGGGCAAGAGTTCGCGCACGTTGCGGAACGCCCACTCGTTGAACGGATGCTGTCGCCAGTTGGCGAGCGTGACCTGGTCTTCGGCCGCCGGAGGGAAGGCGGCCATGATGCGACGCGAATTCATTGTTGGTCCGGCAATGACATGGAGAGGCGTCAAGGTTCCGCCTGCGCTGCACGGCCGGCAATCCACCGGATGGTGGAGCCGGGTGCGCGAGTTGCCTCGACGTAACCTCGTCAGAGGTGGGAGGCTTCAGCGTTTGGCCCGCAATTTGCTTGACTATGCCGCGCGTCTGCCCCAGCGTGACCGACCACGCGACGCGCAGACGTCCGTCATCGGGAAACATCGGGAGGGAAGGTCATGTTCGCGCTTTTGGGCCGACCGGATCCAGCAACCACGCAGGCCATCAACTTCGCGAGGGGGATTCTCGAGGGTTCCGCGACGGCGTTCTACGAGGTCGACGGCAACCTCAACCTCAACCGGTTTGTGCTCTCAAGCAACGTCCCGCCGAGCTTCCACGACCAGTATCTGGCCGGGATGAACCGGTTTGATCCGCTGCATCCGCGCTCCGCGAGCGACCAGCCGATTGCCCGCCTGAGCGTCGCGCTCGATCGCTGCGCCACTGCGGAAGCGGCGACCTATCGCGCCTTTGCCGGCCAATGCGGCGTCGCCGACATGATCGAGTTCTTCTTCCGTCGCAACGACCGGATCGTCGCCGGGATGAGCGTGCTCTGGGCGCCCGGTTGCAAGATCCCGGACGGCAGCATGAACATCGCCGAGAAGATCCACGACTATCTCGAGTTCAACCTGACGAGCCGCCTGTCGTCTGCGGTCGACGAGCCCGCACGCTATGGCCTGACCTCGCGCGAGATGGAGGTCGTCGAGCTCCTGTGCTGTGGCCGCACCAACCGCGAGATCGGCGAGTGCCTCAGCATCGGTCTGGCGACCGTGAAGACGCACCTGATCCATATCTTCGAGAAGCTCGGCGTCGAGACGCGGTCCGCCGTCGTCGCATTGATGTCGCGGCCGCACTGAGGGCGCGACCTCCCTGTCCGGGGCGAACGTCGGCGGCCAACTGCCGCCGTGGTCCCGTTGCATCACGTCCACCGATCGGTTGATTGCTGCTCTCCCTGCAGCGAGTCGAGATTCAGCACAGAATCGGTGTCGTCTTCGACAATGTTGGCGAGCGGCTGCCGCTTGCCACATTGAAGGAAACGACATGCGCGATTTCATGGCCATTGCCCGTTCGGTGGCAGTCGCAGAACGCGGCATGGCCGCAACCTCGCACCCGCAGGCGACGCTCGCGGCGGTCGAGATGTTGAAGGCCGGCGGAAACGCTGTCGACGCCGCGGTTGCGGCGGTGGCGGTGCAGGGGGTCGTCGAGCCGCAGATGACCGGGATCGGCGGCGACTGCTTTGCGCTTTATTCGCCGAAGGCCGGCGAGCCGATCGCGCTGAACGGCTCGGGCCGCACGCCCGCCGGGACCGACATCGGCAAGTATGCGGAGAGCGGCCAGCGCGACATTCCGCCGACCGCGCCGGAGGCGGTCACCGTGCCGGGTGCAATCGATGCCTGGTGCCGGCTGGTCGCCGATCACGGCAGCAAATCGCTGGACGAGATCTTTCAGCCGGCGATATCGGCGGCCGAGCAAGGCTTTTGCGTCACGCCGCGCGTCGCCGAGGACTGGCGGCGCTTCCGCGCGCGGATCGAGATCGATGCCAACGCAGCGGCGCAGTTTCTTCCCGGCGGCGCGGCGCCCGCGGTCGGCGACATCCGCACCCAACCGGCGCTGGGGGCGACCTTGCGCAGCATCGCGCGGCACGGACGCGACGCTTTCTATGCAGGCGAGACGGCCGACGAGATGATCGGCATCCTCCGTGGCCTCGGTGGCGCGCACACGGCCGATGATTTCGCTGCGCAGGCCTCGGACTACGTGCGCCCGATTTCGGCGCGCTACCACGATCACGACGTGGTCGAATGTCCGCCAAACGGGCAGGGCCTTGCCGCGCTGATGATCCTGCGCACGCTCGCCGGCTTCGACGTCGGCAGGCTTTCGCAGGCCGATCGCATCCATCTGCTGGCGGAAGCGACCAAGGCGGCCTATCGCGCGCGCGACGCGTTCTTCTGCGATCCCGCGACGAGCAACGTTGATCCGGCGGCGTTCCTCGCCGAGGATTACATTGCCGATATCCGTAGCCGGATCGACATGAACAGCGCCTCCGCGCCCGCGAACTGGGACGACATTGAGCACCGCGATACCGTCTACGTCACCGTGGTCGACCGCGACCTCAACGCGGTCTCGCTGATCAACTCGCTGTTCTATCCGTTCGGCAGCGGCATCTATGCCCCGAGATCGGGCATCCTGCTGCACAATCGCGGCTGGAGCTTCCGCGCCAGGCCCGGACATCCGAACTCGCTCGGGCCGTGCAAGCGCCCGATGCACACCATCATCCCGGGCCTGTTGCGCAAGGACGGCAGGACCGTGATGTCGTTCGGCGTCATGGGCGGGCATTACCAGGCCGCGGGCCATGCCAACCTGCTGTCGAACATCTTCGACATGAAGATGGACATCCAGGCCGCGGCCGAGGCGCCGCGCTCCTTTGCTTTCGATGGCGCGCTGTCGCTGGAGACGACGATTTCACCCGCGATCCGGGACGATTTGCGGGCCCGTGGTCACGACGCGCGCTTCTCCGAGGAACCGATCGGCGGCTGCCAGGCGATCCGCATCGACCACGCGCGCGGCGTCCTGTTCGGCGCCTCCGACCACCGCAAGGATGGGCTGGCGCTCGGGTTTTGAGCCAAGGCCAGCCGCCCGCGCTGCGGGAGCGGAGGAGCATCCACCGGATGGTGGATTGTTCCAAACCGCGACTTGCCGAACGTTTTGGTCAGGATGCCGGCCTGCCCGTCCGCGGATCTGCGGCGTCCGCTGCGTGCGCATCGGCGTCTGCCGACACGCATCTCAACCGGGAAGTTGATGCAGATGGACAAGAGCTTCGCCGACGCGGTGTTTCGCAACGGCCGGATCTACACGTCGAACCGGAAGCAGCCCTGGGCGACATGGGCTGCGGTGAAGGCTGGCCGGTTCATTGCCGTCGGCGAGGAGCGCGACGTCGCACCATTGATCGGCGAGGGCACCGCGACCATCGATCTCGCCGGACGGATGGCGATGCCGGGCATCGTCGACATCCACAACCACATCATGATGGGCGGACAGGCCGATCTTTACGAGCTGCGCTTCGCCTCCAGCGACAGCATTCCGAGGATCGCGGAAACCCTGCACAAGGCCGCGTCCGCCACCGCGCCCGGCGCCTGGATCGTCGGCGGCCAGTTCGGCAACAATCTCCTGAACGAGCTGAACACCGCGGAATCCTTCGCGCTCTTGGACGCCGCATGCCTCGGCCATCCCGTCGTGCTGCGCGACGACAGCTATCACAACCGCTGGGCCAGCTCGGCGGCGCTGCGGCTCGCCGGCGTGCAGGCCGATTCCCCAAACCCGACCGACGGCGAGATCGGCCGCGACCTCAAGACCGGTGCGCTCACCGGCGTGATGATCGAGGCGGCATCGGGACTGGTGGAGCGGGCGCTGGCAGCGTCCGGTCACTACACGGCCGAGATGGACCGCGAGGCGGTGGCGCGCTCGATTTCAGTGCTGAACGCCTATGGCGTCACTGCCTTCATCGAGGCCGCCAGCATGCAGCCGATCATGGCCGCGCTGAAGGGGCTGGACGATCGCGGCGAGCTCACCGCCTGGGCGGTCTGCGCGATGCCGGTGGTCGAGCCCGGCTTCATGTTCGGCAAGGCGGGCGAGGAGCTGTTTGCGCTGCGCGAGGAGTATCGCGGCGCTCATGTGAGACCCGACTATGTGAAAGTGTTCCTCGACGGCGTGCCCGGTGCCAAGACCGCGGCGTTCCACGAGCCGTATCTCGCCGATCCCGTGCGCGGCTGCTGCTTCCGTGGCGCGACGATGCTGACCGTGCCGGAATTGATCCGCTGGCTCGGGCGCTGCGAGAAGCTCGGGCTCGCCGCCAAGATCCATTGCGCCGGCGACGCTGCGGTGACGCAGGCGCTCGACGCGATCGACGTCGTGCGCAGCTTCAACGGCCCGACCCATCTGGTCCACCAGATCGCGCATGCGAGCTACATCGCGCCGGACGACGTCCCGCGCTTCGCCGAGCTCGGCGTTGCGGCCGACCTGTCGCCGATCATCTGGTATCCGACCATCTTCCTCGAGGCGCACAAGGCCGCGATGGGCGACGAGCGGGCCCAGCGCTTCTGGCCCAACAAGGACCTGAAGAATGCCGGCGCGCTGATGGCCGGCGGCTCGGACTGGCCGGTGATCCCGATCCCCGATCCCTGGCAGGGCATCGAGGGCATGGTGACGCGGCAGAACCCGACCGGGGATTTTCCCGGCAAGTCGCTCTGGGCCGAGCAGGCGCTCGACCTCAAGACCGTGATCGACATTTACACCATAGATGCCGCGCGCGCGGCCGGCCTCGGCCAGACCATCGGCTCGATCGAGGTCGGCAAATCGGCCGACCTGATCGTGCTCGACCAGATGATCTTCGATATCCCGCCGGACCAACTTGCCGACACGCGGGTCGAGATGACCTTCTTCGAGGGCCGCAAGGTGTACGAGCGGGGCTGATCGATGGGTGCGGCGGATCATATCCCGGTCACGGTTCTCACCGGCTTTCTCGGCAGCGGCAAGACCACGGTGCTGAATCACCTGCTGCGCCAGCCTGAGCTCAACGGCGTGGTCGCCATCATCAACGAGTTCGGCGAGGTGGCGCTGGATCATCTCTTGGTCGAGAGCAGCGAGGATCGCTTGGCGTTGCTCGACAATGGCTGCATCTGCTGCTCGGTGCGCGAGGACCTGATCGAAAGGCTTGCCGACCTGGCCTCCCGTCGCGCGGCGGGGACGATCCCGCCGTTTCACCGCGTGCTGGTCGAGACCACCGGGCTCGCCGATCCGGTGCCGGTGCTGCACACGCTGATGACCGCGCCCGGCATCGTCGGCCGCTACCGGATCGACGGCGTGGTCGCGACCGTGGATGCGGTCAACGGCGCACACACGCTCGATGCGCATCCGGAAGCGATCAGGCAGATCGCGGTCGCCGACCGGCTGCTGGTGACCAAGACCGATCTCGCCTCCGGCGACGCGCTGGCGCGGCTCGATGCGCAGCTTGCGGCGATCAGTCCGGTCGCGGTTCGCCATCACGTCCGGAACGGCATGGTCGATCCGGCCAAGGTGCTCGATGCCGGCCTGTTCGACCCGGCCGCAAGGTCCGCCGACGTGGTGTGCTGGTTCGAGGCGGCGTCGCAGGCCGCGAACCAACCTCACCATCACGCTCATCACCATTGCGAAGGCGAGAACTGCGGGCATCACAGCCATCAGGCGCACGATCAGGGCGTGTCGTCCTACAGCCTGATCATCGACGAGCCGATCCGCCGCGATGCGTTCGCGCGCTGGCTCGACTATGTCGCGGCGCTGAAGGGTGAGGACCTCCTGCGCTTCAAGGCGATCGTTAACGTCGCCGAGCAGCCCGATGCGCCGATCGTCGTGCACGGCGTCCAGCACGTCTTCCATCCGCCGATCACGCTTGACGGTTGGCCGTCGGCGGACCGGCGCTCGCGGCTGGTCTTCATCGTGCGCGGCATCCCGCGCCAGATCATCGAGAACACATTGTGCAAATTCGCGGCCGTCAGCCGCACGGCCATCCAGCGATCTGCAGCCTAGGCGGCGAATATTTCAATGATTGGTCAGGGAGAGGGACATGACTGAAGATTCCAGAACGAAATCTCCATCCGCCGGCCGGCTCAACCGCCGCACGCTGCTGAAGGCGGCCGGTGCGACGGGCCTTGCATCCGCGATGAACGTGCCGCTGGTCAACATTGCCCGCGCCGCCAACAACACCATCAAGATCGGCTGGGTCGGCTGCCTCTCCGGCGTCCGCGCGCCGTTCGCCGAGCCGGACACCTGGATCCACGAGCGCATCAAGGCCCGCCTCAAGGACGGCCTGAAGATCGGCGGCAGGACCTATCAGGTCGAGTTCGTCTTCAAGGACAATCAATCCGATCCGAACCGCTCGTCGGTCGTGGCGAGCGAACTGGTGCTGCGCGAGAAATGCGACCTGATCCTGATCGAGGACGGCGACGCGCAGGCGCCGGTGCAGGAGCTCTCCGATGCGCGCGGCATTCCCTCGATCTCGACCATGGTGCCGTGGCAGGGCTGGATGTTCCCGCGCAAGGGCACGCCGGACAAGGGCTTCCCCTACAGCTTCCACTTCTTCTGGGGCGCCGACGACGTCGTGAAGAATTTCCTCGGCATGTGGCAGTCGGTCGATACCAACAAGAAGGTCGGCACGCTCTATATCGACAATCCGGCGGGGCAGGCCTTTTCCGATCCCAAGGTCGGTCTGCCCGGCGGCATCACCAAGGCCGGCTACCAGGAATTCTCGGCCGGCAAGTTCCAGATCGCGACCGATGACTTCACCAACCAGGTCTCGGCGTTCAAGAACAACGGCGTCGATATCGTCTCCGGCTTCACCTATGGCAATCACTGGGTGACGCTGTGGAACCAGGCGGCGCAGGCCGGCTTCCGGCCGCAGATCTGCACCGTGGCGGCGGCGTTCCTGTTCCCGAGCGCAGTGAATGCGCTCGGCGATCGCGGCGACGGCATGTCGACCGAGGTGTGGTGGACGCCGGCCTATCCGTTCAAGTCGTCGCTGACCGGGCAGAGCGCCGGCGAACTCGCCGCGGAATGGGAAAAGACCACCGGCAAACAATGGACCCAGCCGATCGGCTACGCCCATGCCCTGTGGGAGGTCGCGCTTGCGGCTCTGCAGAACAGCGATCCCAAGGACAGGAACTCGCTGCGCAACGCGATCGCGGGTCTCGACATGGAGACCGTCGTCGGGCAGGTGAAGTTCAAGGACAGCCCGATCAAAAGCGTTGCCGTGACCTCGCTGTCGGGCGGACAATGGCGCAAGACCAAGGGCGGCAAGTCGAAATACGAGCTCCTGATCGTGCATAACGGAACGGCGCCCTTCATCCCCAAGCAGGCCGATCTCGCACTGCTCTCCAAGCTGAGCTGAGATGGCACCGCTTCTGCGCGTCAGCGGCCTGTCCAAGCGCTTCGGCGAGATCGTCGTCGCCGACGACGTCAGCTTCGAGCTGGCGCGCGGCGAGTGCCTTGGCGTGATCGGCCCCAATGGCGCCGGCAAGAGCTCGCTGTTGAACCTGATCGTCGGTCTGCTCACGGCCGACGACGGGTCGATCATGCTGGACGGCCAGGGGATCACCGGCCTGCCGCCGCACCGTCGCGCGCGCATGGGTCTCGGGCGCGCCTTCCAGATCCCGCAGCCGTTTCCGCATCTCTCGGTCTATGAGAACGCGCTGGTCGCGGCATCCTACGGCGCGGGCCTGCACGGCGAGGCCGCCTCCGCCTGGACGATGGAGGTTCTGCAACGCACCGGGCTTGAGGCCAAGGCGGACAAGCTTGCGGGCGCCTTGCCGCTGATCGACCGCAAGCGGTTGGAATTCGCCAAGGCGCTGGCCTCCAGGCCGGCGCTGATCCTGCTCGATGAAATCGCCGCGGGGCTGACCGAGCCGGAGGTCGAGCGCCTTGTCGCGATCATCAAGACGGTCAAGGCCGATCACGCGATCATCTGGATCGAGCACATTCCGCACGCGCTGCGCGCGGTGTCGGATCGCATCCTGGTGCTCGATTTCGGCCGCAAGGTGCTGGAAGGACCACCGGCCGAGGTCATGGACAGCGCCGTGGTGCGCGAAATCTACATGGGACTGAAGGCCGATGGCGTTGCTTGACGTGAGTGGCCTGCAGATCTTCTACGGCGATCTCCAGGCGGTGTTCGACATGAATTTCACCGTCGCGGACGGCGAGGCGGTGGCGCTGGTCGGCGCCAACGGCGCGGGCAAGTCGACCTTCCTGAAGGCGCTGGTCGGCCTGAACGAGGAGCGGTCGGGCGCGATCCATTTCGACGGCGTCGACATCTCGCGCATGCCGGCGGAACTGGTGTCGCGGCTCGGCCTGATCATGGTGCCGGAGGGACGGCTGCTGTTCGAGTCGCTAACCGTCGAGGAGAACCTGCTGATGGGCACCGTGAACCGGCGCTCCGGAAGCTGGACGCTGCGCCGGGTGTTCGACCTGTTTCCGATTCTGGAAGAGCGGCGGCGGATGGTTCCGGGACAGCTCTCCGGCGGCCAGCAGCAGATGGCGGCGATCGGCCGCGCCCTGATGTCGAATCCGCGGCTGTTGCTGTGCGACGAGATTTCGCTCGGGCTCGCGCCCGTCGTGGTCGAGCAGATCTATCACTCGTTTGCGGATATTCGCCGCGAAGGCACCGCCATCGTGCTGGTCGAGCAGGACGTCAACCGCGCACTCGCGACGTCCGAGCGGATCTATTGCCTCCTGAAGGGGCGGGTATCGCTGGCCGGGCCGGCGCAGGGCTTGCTGCCTGAAGAACTGACCCATGCGTATTTTGGCAACTAGCCAGAACGGACCGGTGAGACATGATCTGGGTTGAGACGTTGATCAATGGGGCTTTGCTGGGCGGGCTTTACGGCTTGCTCGGCATTGGGCTGGCGTTGGTGTTCGGCGTGATGCGGGTCGTGAACATCGCGCATGGCGAGTTCATGGTGCTGAGCGCCTTCTGTGCGGTGCTGCTCGCCAACCTGTTCCCCTCGGTGCCGCCGCTCTTGATGCTGATTCCGGTGATTGGCCTGTCGTTTGCGGTCGGATGGATCTACCAGGCCGTCATCGTCAACCGGGTCGTGACGTCGCCCGATCCGCTCTCGCCGCTGCTCCTGACATTCGGAGTGTCGGTGATCCTGCGCAACTTGATGGTCGAGGTGTTCGGCGCCGATGTGCGCAGCCTTCAGGTCGGCGAATTGTCCCGCGCGAGCCTCGAGATCGGCGGCTTGAATATCGGCATCATGCCGTTGCTTACCCTCGTGCTGGCTGCATTGCTGTTCATGGCGCTGCAGCTCATCCTGCGCCATACCGAGTTCGGACGGATCGTGCGCGCGACCGCCGACCGGCGCGACGTCGTCCGCCTGTCCGGAGTCAAGCCCGACCGTGTCTACAACTATGTGATGGGCCTGTCGCTCGCGCTCGGCGCCATCGGCGGCGTGCTGCTGGCGGTGCGCTCGAGCTTCACGCCGTTCTCCGGAGCCGAGCGGCTCTTGATCGCATTCGAGGTCGTCGTGCTCGGCGGGCTCGGCTCGTTCTGGGGCGCGTTGATCGGCGGCATCGCGCTCGGCATGTCGCAACTGATCGGGTTGAAGATCGATCCGAATGCCGGGCTGCTCTACGCGCATCTGCTGTTCTTCATCATGTTGCTGATCAGGCCGTCCGGCCTCGTGGCGAGCAAGGTGTGACGCCGATGCCGACGCGGACAATCCTTGCAGCCTGTGCCGTCATTCTGGTCGTGGTGATCGCCGGCGCGCCGTTCGTTGTGAACGAGGGCTTCCTGCGGCTCGCGACCGAGTGCCTGCTGCTGCTGACGATGGCGCAGATGTGGAACCTGCTGGCGGGCTACGCCGGGCTGGTGTCGCTCGGTCACCAAGTCTTCATCGCCTTCGGCGCCTATGCGCTGTTTCTGACGTCCGGGTGGCTCGAGGTCAATCCGGTCTGGGTGCTGCCGGCGGCGCCGCTGGTTGCGGCCGCCGTTGCCGCCATCATCGCCTTTCCGCTGTTCCGGCTGCGCGACGCCTATTTCTCGATCGCGATGTGGGTGTTTGCCGAGATCATCGGCGCGCTCACGATGAAGTCGCAGGCGATCGGCGGCACGTCGGGGATGCCGCTCCCCACCAGCAGGCTGATCGACTTCGACTGGTTCGAGCCGATCATGTTCTGGCTGGCGGGCGGGTTGACGCTGGTCACCATCGCGGCGCTGTACCGCCTGATGACCTCGAGCTTCGGGCTGGGGTTGATGAGCGTGCGCGACAACGATCTGGCCGCGATGAGCGTCGGCGTCGATGTCCGGCACAATCGCTTTGTCGCCTTCGTGCTGTCGGCGGCGGGATGCGGGCTGGCCGGTGCGCTCAGCTTCATGGGTAATCTCTTCATCGCGCCGCTCGCCGCGTTCGACGTCAACTGGTCCGTCTACATGATGTTCATCGTCATCATCGGCGGCATCGGGACCCTGGAAGGCCCGATCATCGGTGTCATCATCTTCTTCGGCCTACGCGAGCTGATGACCGGGCCGCTCGGGCTCACCGGCGGCTGGTATCTCGTCGGACTCGGCGTCATCGCGGTTGTCGTCATGATGGTGGCTCCGCGCGGCATCTGGCCGGTGCTGCGCGACCGCATCGGGCTACGCCTCCTGGACGTGCAGCGCGCCGCGCCGCGCCCGGCCGCAGCCGCGGTCCTGCCCGGCGTCTCGGAACAGACGGCGGGATGAGCGCAGGCTTCATGCCGCCGCCTTTGCCGGTATGCTGGCGACCCCAGATGCGAGGAGAGGCGGAATGGCTCTGATATCCCGTCGTGACGCTTGGGCATGGGCCGGCGTCGCCGTCGCGGCGCTGGCTGCGCCGCTGCCATTGCAGGCCGAGAGCAGGATGTGGCCGGAGGTCGCGGCAACTCACCCGATGGACGGGCTCACCGCGGACGAAATCCAGTCCGTGTCCAATGTGCTCCGTGGCGCCGGCAAGTTGAACGATGCCATGCGGGTCGTCTCGATGGCGCTGGAGGAGGATCCCAAGGACGAGGTGCGGGCGTGGCGACCCGGACAGCCGTTCGCGCGGCGCGCGACGGCGACGCTGCTGAGTGATGGACATCTTTACGAGGCGCGGGTCGACCTCGCCGCGCGCAGCCTGATCCGCTGGGACGAGATCAAGGACAAGCAGGCCGCCCTGACGATTGACGAGCTGATCTCCGCCGGCGACCTGCCGAAGCAGGACCCGCGCTGGGTGGCCGCGATGGCCAAGCGCGGCATCACCGACTTCAGCAACGTGCTGTGCCTGCCGCTGACGGTCGGCCCGGTGACCGATCCTGCGCTGCGCAGGCATCGCCTGCTCAACGTTCCCTGCCTCGACAGGTCGGGTGCGGGCAACAATCTGTGGGGCAAGCCGATCGAGAACCTGATCGCGCAAGTCGATCTCACGACGAAGTCGGTGCTGTCGGTGACCGATCTCGGCGTGGTGCCGCCGCCCGCGTCGACGCCGTTACACGCCTATGCCGACTCCGGGAAATATCGAAAGGTACCGAAACCGGTCGAGATCGCGACGCCGCAGGGCAGCAACGTGATGGTGGAGGGCGGCCAGGTCCGCTGGGACAACTGGTCGTTTCATGTTCGGCTCGACCCGCGTGTCGGCGCGCTGCTGTCGCTGATCCGCTACGACGACCACGGCGCGTGGCGCGACATCGTTTATCAGATCTCGGCGAGCGAGATGTTCGTGCCCTACATGGATCCGGACCAGACCTGGTCGTTCCGCGCCTATATGGATATCGGCGAATATGGCTTCGGTGTGCTCGCGAGCGAACTGCGTCCCGGCGAGGATTGCCCTGATAGTGCGCACTTCCTCGACCTGATGATATCCGACACCAAGGGCATGCCGGTCGCTTCCAAGGGCGCGGTCTGCATCTTCGAGCGTCCGACGGGCGAACCGATCTGGCGTCACAGCGAGCTGACCAACAACACCGCCGAGGTGCGGCCGAACAACGAGCTCGTGGTACGGATGGCGCCGGTCGTCGGCAATTACGACTATCTCGTCGATTACGTGTTCGACCGCGCCGGCAATATCGACGTGAGGCTCGGCGCCTACGGCATCGATGCCACCAAGGGTGTCGCGAGCCGGACCTTGAGCGACCCGACCGCCGCGCAGGATACCGCCTACGGAACACTGGTCGACGAGCGGCTGCTTGCGGTCAACCACGATCACTACATGACATTCCGGATCGACATGGATGTCGACGGCACCGGCAACCGGCTGGTCGAGGACCGCTTCAGCGTGCGCAAGCTGGACCAGGGCCCGCGCAAGAGCCTCTGGCAGGTCGATACCAGGCCGGTCGCGACCGAAGGGCCGATCACGCTGCCGCTCAATGCAGCCCAGTTCAGGGTCGAGAGCACCGCCAAGACCAACAGCCGCGGCTATCACACCAGCTATCAGCTGATGCCCGGCCACTCCGACGTCTCGCTGCTCGCGAAGGATGAGCCGATCCAGTTGCGCGCCGGCTTCAGTGCGTACACGCTGTGGGCCTCGGCCTACGCAAAGGACGAGAGATATGCCGCCGGCCTCTACCCGAACGAAAACGCTGAGGTCGACGGCCTGCCGAAATGGACCGCCGCCAAAAGACCGATCGAGGATCGCGATCTCGTGCTGTGGTACACGGTCGGCTTCCGCCATGTGCCGCGCGCCGAGGACTGGCCGGTCATGCCGGGGCTATGGCACGGTTTCCGCTTGCGTCCGTTCAACTTTTTCGATCGCAATCCGGCGCTCGACGTGCCGCCGGCGGTCGGTGTCAAGGACGCGATCGGTGTCAAGGACGCGAAATGAGCGGCCGCCTGCATCGCCTCGGTGCGGTGGCCTGCGCCTGCTGCCGTTCGTCGTGACGCAGCCGGCCGCGCGCGGCGCGACGGCATCAACCGATGCGGCAAGCGAGGACACGTCCTTGCTCTATCTGAACGCCACCGACTGGGAGAAGCAGCCGGCGCCGCGCAAGATCGCGCTTGCGGCCGACTTCATGCGGATTTTCTGCACCGACCAGACCATGTCGCCGGCGTCGCTGGCCCATTGCCTCGACCGCGACAAGGCTGATGGCGCGCTGTTCGAGCGCGCCATCGCCTGCGTGAGCGCGATTTCAGCCGGCCGCTGAGAGGCCGGCGTCGATCCCTTCGGCGATCCTGCTCACGTCTGTGGCGGTGAGGATCAGGGGCGGCGACAGGATGATGGTGTTGCCGGAGACGCGCAGCATCACGCCAGCCTCGTAGGCGGCATCGGCGACCTTGGCCATTGTCTTCTTGTCCGCGGCCTTCTTGCTATTGCGGTCGGCGACCAGCTCGAGCGCGGCCATCAGCCCCTTGCTCCTGACGTCGCCGACGAGCGGATGCCTGGCCTTGAGCTTTGCGAGCGCGTCGGCGAGCTCCTTGCCGCGCGCTGCAGCATTCTCGTCGAGCTTCAGGCGCCGGGTCTCGGCCAGTGCCGCAAGGCCGGCGGCGCAGCCGACCGGATGGCCCGAATAGGTGTAGCCGTGCCCGATCGAGCCGAATGAGCTCGTATCGGCTTCGAAGATCTCCGCCACGGCCTCGCCGATCAGCGTCGCGCCGAGCGGGAAATAGCCGGAGGTGATCGCCTTGGCCATTGTCATCATATCGGGCTTCACGCCCCACAGCCGCGAGCCCGACCACGCGCCGGTGCGGCCGAAGCCGGTGACGACCTCGTCCGCGATCATCAGGATGCCGTGGCGGTCGCAGATCTCGCGCGCCAGCTTCATGAAGCTCTCCGGCGGCACGATCACGCCGCCGGCGCCGAGAACCGGCTCCATCATGAAGGCGGCAATGGTATCGGCGCCCTGGAACGCGATCTCGTCCTCCATTGCCGCCGCGCAAAGCTGCGCGAGCTTTGCGGGATCGGTCTCGTTGAAGGGATTGCGGTAGGTCGAGGGCGCGGGGATGTGGAATACGCCTGGCAGCAGCGGCTCATAGTTGCGGCGGAAGTTGGCGTTGCCGTTGACCGAGGCGCCGCCGAAATGCGTGCCGTGATAGCCCTTCTTGAGCGCCAGGAACTTGGTGCGGTCGGCCTGGCCCTTGATCTTCCAGTATTGCCGCGCGAGCCGCAGCGCGGTCTCGACCGAGTCCGAGCCGCCGGAGGTGAAGAAGGCGCGCACCATGCCTTCCGGCTTGAACCATTCGGCGAGCTCATAGGCGAGCTCGATCGACGGGCCGGTCGAGGTGCCGCGGAAGCCCGAATAGTAGGGCAGGGCGTTGAGCTGGTCGGCGATCGCCTTCTTGATCGGGTCGCAGCTATAGCCGAGATTGACGTTCCAGAGGCCGCCGACCGCGTCCAGCACGGTCTTGCCGTCGATGTCGGTGACGTGCACGCCCTCGGCCTTCATGACGATCCGCGGCGGCTGCGCCCGCATCTCGGCGGGATGGGCCATCGGGTGCCAGATCGGCTTGGCGTTGTTCTCGACCAGGAAGTTTCTGTCGCGCATGATGGTTCTCCTTCCGGCTCAGTCGAATTCCAGTGCGAAATGGCGCAGCGCCTCGCGGTACGACGCGGCAGGGTTCTTCACGTCGAACAGCACGGTGCGCATGCTGCACGCCTGCGCGCCCGCGATGTTGCGGCGCTGGTCGTCGACGAACACGCAATCCTCCGCCGCAAGCGACAGCGCGTCCAGCACGATTCGATAGGCGCGCGGATCGGGCTTCAGGATTCCAGTATGCGTCGCGTCCACGATGGTAGCGAAACGCGCCAGCACCGGAAGGCGGGCGCGGAAATCCGCGCCATAGAACAGGTCCAGCTCGTTCGAGAGGATGGCGAGCCTGAAGCCGGCGTCGGCCACGATCCGGATCGCGCGCTCGGCTTCGGGGCGGATCGCCGTCTCCGGGTCGGCGCCGCGCGCGCGCTTGACGAAGGTCTCCATGTCGGGCCAGTCCTCGCCCAGCATGCGCCCGACCTCGCGGCTGCGCGTCAGCCAGTAGCCGCGCTCGGAGATCTCGCCGCGCTGCATCGCGGCCCACAGCGGATCGCTGTCGGGCGCAAACGGGCCACGCCAGGTCAGCGTGCCCGGTGCGAGCCCGAGCGTGCGCTCCGTGAGGTCGTGAGTCTCGAACAGGGTCTTCGAGATGACCCCGCCGAAATCCAGTACCAATGCTCTGGCGATCGGCCTGGTCACGCGGCAACCGTCGTGTGGCCGGCCGGCACGATGCCGGCCTCGACCCAGCGGTCGAAGATGCCGAGCACGGTCTCGTTGAACGCCGCGCTGTTGATGTGATCCTCGACCTCGTGCAGCTCGACAGGTGCAGCGATCGCCGAGCGCATCGCGTCGACAAAGGCGGAGAGAGCCTCGGGATCGTGCAGCGGCTCACCGGCGCGGTCCCATTGCTGGATGCCGCCGGTGGGCAGCACGAAGGCGACCGGAGCCTTGGCGTGAGACAGTTTCTCGGCGATCGCGTGCGCGATCCGGCGGCGGTCGACGGCTCGGGATGTCGCCGACGCGAGCAATCGGTTGTGCGCATGGAACGGACGGTCGGCGAGGTCCTTCGGGATCGGCAGCCACGCCGGAAAATCCACCATGTCGACGGCGCCGGGCGCGACGATCTGGGGAATACACGCGCGGCCCGCATTCTCCAGCCGGTCCGCGCCCGAATTCACCATCGATCCCGTGAACTGGTTGGCGACCTCCTGCAGGCTGAGGTCCAGCACCGCGGCGAAACCGCCTTGTGCGGCGATCGATTCCATCGCGCGGCCGCCCATGCCTGTGGTGTGGAAGATCACGACCTCGTAGCCGCGCTTCTCGAGCTGCGGCTTGAGTTCGACCATGTAGCGCAGGCAGCTCTTGCCGAGCGAGGTGATGGCGACCACCGGCCGCGCCTTCTGCGGCCTGATCGCGCTCTTCGCAGCGCCGACGATCGCGCCGCAGGCCTGCGACAACACCGCGGTGCAGGTGCCGTTGAGGCCGTACAGCCCGCCCGCCCACAGGATCATCATCAAATCGGCTGCGACGCGCTCGGGCGGGATCAGGTGCGAGAACGCGACCGTCGAGACGATCAGCTTCGGCAGGCCGAGCGGCAGTGCCTGTGCGACGTCGAGTGCCAGATCGGTTCCCATCGTTCCGCCGATGGCGATCACCGCATCGATAGCGTCGCGCACGGCGAGATCGCGCGCCAGGTTGGCGGCGCCGACCGCCATCAGCGACATTGCCGTGTTCTCGTCGCCGCTGGACGCGATGTCGGCGATTGTGGTCTGCGCGGCGGCGGCCACCGCGTGCTTGTCATGCGCGGGCTGGTATGGCGGGTCGCCGAGCACGCTGATGTCCATCATGATCGTCGTGCCGCCCGCCCGGGCGATGCAATCGCTCATGAACTGGAGTTCGTCGGCCTTGGTGTCTCCGGTTCCGATCAGGAGGATGCGGGGCTGCGTGATCTCTGGCATGACCTTGTCAGTGCTCGCCGGGGCGTGAGGGATAAAGGAACGAGGTGTTGCACCGAGCGGGCAGGGCGTTCGGTCATCGTGAGATCACGCTATGGGGGCGAGGGCTGCGACGACATCCACCTATCGGTTGATTGCTGCCAAAGCCTTGAATTGGCGAGGATTGCGCCACTTGAGCGCTCCGCCGCGCAAGCGCGCTTTGCCATAGCCACAGTATCCCATGCAGCAAGCCCAGATCGATCAATTGAGGTCGGCCGCGATTCCGGCCCAACAGCTCTTTGTCGGCGGCCGGCCGACCCCGGCGAGGGGCGACGTGCGGCTCGACGTCGTCTCGCCGATCGACGGCCGGGTGCTGACGACGATTGCCGACGGCGATGCGGCGGATATCGATCTCGCGGTGAGCCGTGCACGACACGCGTTCGAGCAGGGAAGCTGGTCGCGGGCGGCGCCGGCGCAACGCAAGAAGGTGCTGCTGCGGTTCGCCGACCTCATCGAACAGCACGCGCTAGAGATTGCCGTGCTCGGCGTACGCGACAACGGCACCGAGATCGGGATGGCCTACAAGGCCGAGCCGCTGTCGGCTGCCGGGACCATCCGCTACTACGCCGAAGCGATCGACAAGGTCTATGGCGAGATCGCGCCGACCGGCGGCGATGTCCTCGGCCTTGTCCATCGCGAGCCGCTCGGTGTCGTCGGCGTGATCGTGCCGTGGAATTTCCCGCTGATGATAGGCGCCTGGAAGATCGGTCCGGCACTGGCGGCCGGCAACTCGGTCGTGGTGAAGCCGCCCGAGCTGGCGTCGCTGACGCTGCTGCGACTCGCCGAGCTGGCGAGCGAGGCGGGCTTGCCGGACGGAGTGCTCAATGTCGTCACTGGACGCGGCACATCCGCAGGCGAAGCGCTCGCGCTCCACATGGATGTCGACGTGCTGGCCTTCACCGGCTCGGGCGCGGTCGGCCGTCGCCTGCTGGAATGCTCCGCGCGATCGAACCTGAAGCGCGTTCATCTCGAGCTTGGCGGCAAGTCGCCCAACATCGTGTTTGCCGATGTGCCCGACGTCAAGCAGGCGGCGAAGGTCTCGGCGAACGGCATCTTCCGTAATTCCGGCCAGGTCTGCGTCGCCGGCTCGCGGCTGCTGGTGCAGTCCGCGATCTACGAGCGCTTCATGGACGAATTGCTGCAGGCGACGGCAAAGCTCAGGGTCGGCGACCCGCTGGAGCTAACGTCCGACATCGGGGCGATCTCGAGCCAGATGCAGTTGCGCAAGAATCTCGATGCCGTCGCGCGTGCCGAAGAACAGGGTGCGACGCGGCTGGTCGGCGGCGAACAGATTCGCATCGAGAGCGGCGGCAACTTCATGGCGCCCGCGATCCTCGCCAGCGTCACGCCGTCGATGGAGCTGTGGCGGGAGGAGGTGTTCGGTCCCGTGCTGGCGGTCACACGGTTCGACAGTGAGGAGGATGCGATCGCGCTCGCCAACGCGACGCCCTACGGCCTAGCGTCGGCGGTGTGGACCGGCCGGCTGTCGACGGCGCATCGCATGGTGCGCGCCATCAGGGCCGGCGTCATTCACGTCAATACCTATGGCGGCGCCGACATCACCGTGCCGCTGGGCGGCTTCAAGCAGTCAGGTTTCGGGCGGGACAAATCGCTCCATGCGCTCGATGCCTACACCGACCTCAAGACCGCGTGGATAGCCCTATGACCGTCGCAGCCGAACAGCGCAAGGCCATTGTGAACCGGCTGCTGGATGCCGAGCAGGAACGATTCAACAGGCTGCATCCGCGCTCG
This sequence comes from Bradyrhizobium sp. ISRA436, assembly GCF_029910015.1. NCBI lineage: Bacteria > Pseudomonadati > Pseudomonadota > Alphaproteobacteria > Hyphomicrobiales > Nitrobacteraceae > Bradyrhizobium > Bradyrhizobium sp. ISRA436. The sequence continues at coordinate 4,726,794 of NZ_CP094519.1, read as the reverse complement.
GCGGCGGCCTGGCAGCAAGGCAAACGGCATTTCCTCTATGGCGGTCCGTCGCACTGGATGCGGCGCTGGGCCGGCGGTTTTCCTGTTTATGTCGAGGAAGCCAACGGCGCGCATATCAGGGATATCGACGGCCGCGATTACATCGATTTCTGCCTCGGCGACACCGGCGGCATGTGCGGTCACGCGCCCGAGGCGGTGACGGAGGCCGCAACGCGCCAGCTCAAGCGCGGCGCCACGATGATGCTGCCGACCGAGGACAGTCTCTGGGTCGGCGCCGAGCTCTCGCGCCGCTTCGGCCCGAAATACTGGACGCTGACGACGTCGGCGACCGATGCCAACCGTGCCGCGATCCGCATCTCCCGCATGATCACCGGCCGGCGCAAGGTGCTGGTGTTCTCCGGTTGCTACCATGGCGGCGTCGAGGAGGCGCATGTCGAAATCCGCGACGGCCGCGTCGGCCTGCGCAACATGATCCATCCCAACGGCGTCGATCATGACGCCGTGAGCCGGGTCGTCGAGTTCAACGATGTTGCTGCGCTGGAAGCAGCACTCGCGCAGGGCGACGTCGCCTGCGTGCTGACCGAGCCGCTGATGACGAATTTCGGCATGATCCCGGTCGATCCAGGTTTTCACCGCGCGTTACGCGACTTGACCCGCCGCGCCGGCGCCATCCTGATCATCGACGAAACGCATACGCTGTCCTGCGCGCCGGGCGGCTACACCGAGGCCAACGGGCTCGAGCCCGATATCTTCGTTGCCGGCAAGGCGATCGCCGGTGGCATTCCCGCGGGCATATTCGGCCTGAGCCAGGAGATTGCCGAGCGGCTCTGGACAATTGTTCCGCAAGTCAATCCGCGCGAGCGGCAGTCCGCGCATCTCGGATTTGGCGGCACCCTTGCCGGCAACACGCTGACGGTCGCAACCATGCGCGCGGTGCTGGAGAAGGTGCTGACGCCGGCGAACTACCAGCACATGATCGCCACCGCGACGCAGCTCGCGAGCGAAGCCCGCGACCTGATCGCAGCGAACCGGCTGCCCTGGCATGTCACGCAAGTCGGCGCGCGGGCCGAGATCATGTTCATGCCGCGGCCGCCGCGCAGCGGTGCCGACGTCATCGCGGGACGCCAGCCCGATCTCGAGACCCTGCTGCACGCGTTCTACATGAACGAAGGCATCCTGGTGACGCCGTTCCATACGATGTTCCTGATGTGCCCGGCGACTTCGGCGCCGGACGCAGCACGACATACCACGGTCTTCGCGCAGTTCATCGATTTGCTACGTCAGGCTGGAGTGGTTTGATGCAAAAGGCTCCGTTCGATCTCTCGGGGAGGGTTGCCATCGTGACGGGCGGGGGCAGGGGCATCGGCGCCGCCATCGTCAGGCGGCTGGCGCAGGCCGGCGCCACCGTCGTGATCGCCAACCGGACGCAGGACGTCGCCGAGACGTTGGCGCGGGAGCTCGCTGCCGACGGGTTGGTGGTCCAGTGCGTGCCGTTCGAGACGCTCGACCGGGCCAGCCTGCGCCTGGTGGTCGACGGCGTCGCTGGGCAACATGGTCGGCTCGACATCGTCGTGCACAATGCGGGCGGTTGCCCGTGGTCGTCGCTGGAGGAACTCGACGAAGCAACGCTGGATGACACGCTGGCGCTGAACCTCAATGCCAGCTTCTGGCTGACGCAGGCCGCGATCCCGCATATGCGTGCCCACCGCTTCGGGCGGATTCTCGTGACATCCTCGGTCTCGGCGCGCGTGGCGATGGGCGGCGGCGCGCATTACTCGGCAGCGAAGGCCGGCGTCAACGCCTTCATTCGCGGCGCTGCGTTCGAGCTGGCGCGCGACGGCATCACGGTTAACGGCGTCGAGGCTGGCTTCATCGAGAAGCCGGGCCGAGGCATCATGAGCAAGCCGGAGAACAGGGCCATGCTCGAGCGCTTCATTCCGGTCGGGCACATGGGCAGCGCGGACGATATCGCTTGCGCGATGCTCTATCTGGCGTCCGCCGAGGCCAAATATGTCACCGGGCAGACCCTCGTCGTCGATGGCGGTTCGACCCTGCCGGAGACCGGATTTGCCGTCGAACGGCAATGGGGGGCTCTAGATGGCGCGGCTTGACGGAAAGACGGCGCTCGTCACCGGCGCTGCAACCGGGATCGGTCGGGCGGCGGCCTTGCTGCTGGCGCAGAATGGCGCGCGCGTCGTGCTGTTCGGACTCGGCGAAGCCGAACTCGAGGCGGCTGCGGCTGAAGCCGGCGGCCAGGCGATCCTTGGCGACGTCACACAAGTAGCGGACATCGAGAAAGCCATCGCGGCCTGCGGTGCGCGGCTCGATATCGTGGTCAATGCCGCTGGCCTGATCGTCCCCGATCAGCCCGCAAACGTCTCCGACGAGGTCTGGGTCAAAACCCTCGACGTCAACCTCACCGGAACAATGCGCGTCTGTCGCGCGGCCCTGCCGCTCCTCACGCAGCGCGGCGGCGCGATCGTGAACATCGCATCCGTTGCCGCCTTCAACGCCAGCCCGGACAGCGCAAGCTACGCGGCCAGCAAGGCCGCCGTCGTCGCGTACACGCGGTCGCTCGCCTATGCGCATGGCGCCGATGGCGTCCGCGCCAACGCCGTGGCGCCCGGCTGGGTGCGCACGCCGATGAGCGCCTATGAGATGCGATTGCTCGCCGAGCAGAACGGCACCACGCCGGAGGCGGAATTCCAGTCGGTCGAGCGCCGAATCGCGCTTGGGCGGATGGCCGACCCCGCGGAGATCGCCGCGTGCTGCCTGTTCCTCGCCTCGGATGAGGCCTCGTTCGTGACGGGCGCCGTTCTGGTGGCCGACGGCGGCGGCCGCTCGCCGACGCAGAACCGCGCCGTGTAGTCCCGCATTGCTCCGATAGCCACGGCCGGGTCAGGTTGCGTTGGACACATACTCGACGGGAAGGCTGCGAAAGTGCTTGCGCATCTCTGATGATGCCGCGCCGCCGACGATGATCCGCGAGAACGCCTCGACGGCGGAGAAGAACGCCGGCTTGAGGCTGCCGAGCTTGCTCGCATCGACCACCAGGATGCTTTCCATCGCGGTGGCAATGGCGGCCTGCTTGATTGCAACTTCGTGAAAGTTCGAGCAGCTGGCGCCGCGGGTCCAGTGCACGCCGCCGGCGGAGATGAAGGCCTTGTTGATGCCGAGCCGCCGCAGGTACGACAGGCCATCGTCGGATGAGAAGGACTGCGATGAGGGATGGTAGAGCCCGCCCATCAGCATCACCTGCGTGGCGGGCCGTCGCGTGACGATGGTCGCCACGTTCATCGAATAGCAGATCACCGAGAGCGGCAGATCTTCCGGCAGGCAGTCCGCCAGCGACTGCATCGTGGTGCCACAGTCGATGAAGATCGTGTCGCCTTCCTTGATCGAGGCGGCGGCAGATCGGCAGGCGAGACGCTTGTCCTGGGTGTGCTGATCGATCTCCTGCTCGAACGTGTACTTGATCCCGGTCGGCGACGCCGCGTTGACGACGTAACCGCCGAGCAGCGCAAGCGCTGCCTCTGGACCGGCCAGGTCACGTCGCACCGTCATTTCGGACACCTTGAGCAGTTCGGCGGCGTCCTTCAGGTGCAGCGCGCCGCTGCTCTCGACGGCGCGGCGCAGCCGTTGCAGGCGCTGGACGCGCGTCTCGCTTGGTCGTGTCGGTGTTTCAGCCATTTTGGTCACCGAGCCTGCTTATCCCGTTGACAATGATCTTACAATGTTGTGAATTTATCAACGGCAGTATGTTACAATAATAACATCGAGCCTAGAGGAGCCATCCAGTGTCTGGCGAGGTCGTGCGTCGGGCAGGCGATGAGCTCCATCGGACAGGATCTGGGAGGATCCCATGTTGCAATTGGGACATTCAATCTATCTGGCGTTTCAGTCGATTCGCTAGGACGGCCGGTGTTTCGATGACGCAGAGCGTCTTCATGCAGAATCCGTCCGCGGTGCCGACGCCGCCTCACGTTCGAGGTGAGCCGCACGCAATTCCGCTTTCGCGCAATAGCGGCCGCGCGCTCGAGCTGGCTTGGGTCGACGAGATCAGGATCAATCTGTCCGCCGCCGAGCGACGCGTGGCGAGCCTTCCGGGCCGGCGCACCGTCAAGAAGGATGCGCAGGCCGGGTGGCTTTTGAAGGCGATCACCTGCATCGACCTGACGACCCTCAACGGCGACGATACCGCCGAACGGGTGAAGCGCCTCTGCGCCAAGGCCAAGGCCCCGGTGCGAAGCGACATTCTCGAGGCACTCGGCTTTGCCGGGCGTGAGCTGCACACCGGCGCGGTCTGCGTCTATCACCGTTTCGTTGCGACCGCAGTCGAAGCGCTTGACGGATCCGACATTCCGGTCGCCGCGGTCTCGACCGGATTTCCGGCGGGCCTCGTGCCGCACGACGTGAAGCTCAAGGAGATCGAGGCCTCGGTCCGGGACGGCGCGCAGGAGATCGACATCGTGATCACCCGCGAGCATGTGCTGACCGGCGACTGGCGCGCGCTCTACGCCGAGGTGAAGGATTTTCGCGCCGCCTGCGGCGATGCGCATCTGAAGACCATTCTGGCCACCGGCGATCTCAAGACGTTGCGCAATGTCGCCAAGGCATCGATGGTCTGCATGATGGCCGGCGCCGACTTCATCAAGACGTCGACCGGCAAGGAGGGCGTCAATGCGACGCTGCCCGTCACGCTCGCGATGCTGCGGATGATCCGCGTGTATCAGGAGCGCACCCGCTACAAGATCGGCTTCAAGCCCGCCGGCGGAATCTCGACGGCAAAGGACGTGCTCAACTATCAGTTCCTGATGAAGGAGGAGCTCGGCCGCGAATGGCTCGAGCCGGACCTGTTCCGGATCGGTGCGTCGAGCCTGCTCGCCGATATCGAACGCCAGCTCGAGCATCACGTCACCGGCCGCTACTCGGCCTTCAACCGCCACCCTGTGGGATGAGACTCTGGCGATGAGCGTCGCACATTACTACGAGACCATGGAGTACGGTCCCGCTCCCGAGGCCGACGGCGAGGCGCGCGCCTGGCTGAAGCAGCACGGCGCCGTGTTCGGGCACTTCATCGACGGCAAGTTCGTCGCGCCGCATACCGGCAAGCACCTCTCGACGATCGAGCCTGCCACCGGCAAGACACTGGCCAAAATCGCGGAAGGCTCCGCCGCCGACGTTGAGGCCGCGGTGCGTGCCGCGCGCACCGCGCAGCCGCTTTGGGCCAAGCTTGGTGGTCACGGCCGCACGCGCCATCTCTACGCGTTGGCGCGGATGCTGCAGCGTCATGCCCGCCTGTTTGCCGTGCTGGAGGCGATCGACAACGGCAAGCCGATCCGCGAGACCCGCGATCTCGACATCCCGCTGGCCGCGCGCCATTTCCTGTACCACGCCGGCTGGGCGCAACTGCAGGAGCGTGAGTTCGCCGATCAGGTGCCGGTCGGCGTGATCGGGCAGATCATCCCGTGGAATTTCCCGCTGCTGATGTTGGCATGGAAGATCGCGCCCGCGCTCGCCGCGGGCAATACGGTGGTGCTGAAGCCCGCGGAGTTCACCTCGCTGACCGCCTTGCTGTTCGCGGAGCTTGCGGCAGAAGCGGGTCTGCCGCTGGGCGTGCTGAATGTGGTGACGGGCGATGGCGCGACCGGCGCATTGCTCGTCGAAAACCCTGATGTCGATAAGATCGCGTTCACCGGATCGACCGAGGTCGGGCGGCTGATCCGGCAATCGACCGCGGGGAGTGGCAAGTCGCTGACCCTCGAGCTGGGCGGCAAGTCGCCCTTCATCGTGTTCGATGATGCCGACATCGACGGCGCCGTGGAAGGCGTGGTCGATGCCATCTGGTTCAACCAGGGCCAGGTCTGCTGCGCCGGTTCGCGCCTGCTGCTGCAGGAGGGGATTGCCGAGACGTTTCGCAGGCGCCTCATCCGCCGCATGGAAACGCTGCGTGTCGGCATGCCGCTCGACAAGGCGATCGACATGGGGGCAGTGGTTGCCCCCGTGCAACTCGAGCGGATCAAGTCGCTGGTCGAGACCGGGGTAAAGGAGGGCGCCGAGAAATATCAGGCGCCTGGCGCGATTCCCGCCGAAGGATGCTTCTATCCGCCGACGCTGCTCTGGAACGTGCAGCCGTCCTCGACCGTGGCGGTCGAGGAGATCTTCGGGCCGGTGCTGGTAGCGATGACGTTCCGCACGCCCGATGAGGCTGTGATGCTCGCCAACAACACGCGCTACGGGCTTGCCGCCAGCGTCTGGAGCGAGACGATCGGGCTGGCGCTGGATATCGCGCCGAAACTGCTCGCCGGCGTGGTCTGGGTCAACGCGACCAATCTGTTCGACGCCAGCGTGGGCTTTGGCGGCTATCGCGAGTCCGGCTTCGGCCGCGAGGGCGGCCGCGAAGGCATGTATGAATATCTCAAGCCCAAGGCCTGGAGCGGGCGGAAGGCGCGTGCCAAGGCGTCGCCGCAGCCGGCTCCGACTGGAGCGAGTCCCGGATTTGGCGTGCCGCCGATCGATCGGACCGCGAAGCTGTTCGTCGGCGGCAAGCAGGTGCGGCCCGACGGGAATTACTCGCGCGCCGTGCTGTCGCCGAAGGGGCGGCATCTGGGTGAAGTGGGCGAAGGCAACCGCAAGGACATCCGGAATGCGGTGGCCGCAGCGCGTGCGGCCGAGGCGTGGGCGAGGGCGACCGCGCATAATCGCGCCCAGATTCTCTACTACCTTGCCGAGAATCTCTCCGCGCGAGGCGACGAATTGGCCCGGCGCATCGCCGACATGACCGGTGTATCGGGCGCCAAGGCGCGCGCGGAGGTCGATGCCAGTATCGAGCGGCTGTTCAGCTATGGGGCCTGGGCCGACAAATTCGAGGGAACGATCCATGCACCGCCGCTCCGCGGCGTTGCGCTCGCAATGCACGAGCCGATCGGCGTGGTCGGTGTCGCCTGTCCCGACGAGGCGCCGCTGCTCGGCTTCATCAGTCTGGTGGCGCCCTTGATTGCGCTGGGCAACCGTGTCGTCGCCGTGCCGAGCGAGCGGCATCCGCTCGCCGCGACCGATTTCTACCAGGTGCTGGAGACATCGGATGTGCCGGCGGGTGTCGTCAATATCGTCACCGGCAGCCGGGACGAGCTCGTGAAGGTGCTGGCCGAGCACGACGATGTCGATGCACTCTGGGTGTTCGGTTCGCTAGAAGCCTCGGCTGCGGCGGAACGGCTGTCGGTCGGCAATCTCAAGCGCACGTTCGTCGACCACGGCCTGATGCTCGACTGGTATGACAAGGCCGCATCCGAAGGTCCGATCCTGCTTCGTCACGCCGTGCAGGTGAAGAACATCTGGATTCCCTATGGAGACTAGAGACACTGCCTTGCCGTGAGGCGAACCAAGATCCGGACCGTCAGAGTTCGGACGATTTCAAGGAAGGGAGGAGGCAATATGCTCAAGAGCATCAATCCATTGCTGAACGCCGACGTGCTCTATGCGCTGCGCGCCATGGGCCACGGGGATCGCCTGGTGGTCTGCGACACCAATTTTCCCGCCGACTCCATCGCGCGCCAGACGGTTCTCGGCCGGCTGCTGCGTATCGACAATGTGAGTGCCGCGAAGGCGGTCGAGGCCATTCTCTCGGTGCTGCCGCTCGACACTTTCGTCGACGATGCCGCGATCCGGATGGAGATCGTAGGGCAGCCGCAGGAGGTGCCGCCAGTGCAGCGCGAGGTGCAGGCGGCGATCGACCACGCAGAGGGGCGGTCCTGGCCGCTCGTCGGCGTCGAGCGTCATGCCTTCTATGAAAAGGCCAAGACGGCTTACTGCGTGATCGCAACGGGCGAGCGCCGCTTCTACGGCTGCTTCCTGTTCAGCAAGGGCGTCATCGGGCCGGACGGAGAGTAATCACCATGAGCAGGAACGGCGTCGCCATCCTCGGCGTCTTCGTCGTCGATCTCGCCTTCCGCGCCGGCAACATGCCGGCGATTGGCGAGACCATTGCCGGATCGGGATTCGCGATGGGGCCCGGCGGAAAGGGATCCAACCAGGCCGTGGCGGCCGCGCGCGCGGGGGCCGGCGTGACCTTCATCTCCCGGATCGGCAGCGACGCCTTCGGCGAACTCGCGATCAAGACCTGGGAGGCCGAGGGCATCCGGCCGCGTGTCGCCAAGACCGCGGACGCGCCGACCGGCGCGGCGTTCATCTACGTCCACGAGACACGCGGCGACAACGCGATCATCGTGGTGCCGGGGGCGGCCGGCGGTCTCAGCCCGGCCGATGTCGACGCGGCGGCCGATGCCATTCGCGACAGCCGGGTGTTCGTGACCCAGCTCGAACAGCCGGTGGATGCGGCGCGGCGCGGGCTGGAGCTCGCGCGTGCCGCGGGCAGCATCACGGTGTTCAACCCCGCGCCGGCGATCAAGCTCGACGCCAGCCTGTTCGCGCTTTGCGACTATGTCGTGCCCAATGAGACCGAGGCCGAGGCGTTGACCGGGATCGCCGTCGGCGATCTTGCCGGTGCCCGCCGCGCGGGCGACGCGTTGCTGGCCAAGGGGGCGGGGACGGCGCTGGTCACGCTCGGCGAGCGCGGCGCGTTGTTCCATGGGCGCGATCGCTCGCTGCACGTGCCGGCCTTTGCCGCCGGCAAGGTGATCGAAACCACCGGTGCGGGCGACGCATTCGTCGGCGGCTTCGCGGCGGCGCTCGCGGATGGTGCTGATCCGCTCGAAGCTGCGCGCTTTGGCTCAGCGACGGCCGGCATTTCCGTGACGCGAGCCGGGACGGCGCCCTCCATGCCGCGGCGCGCTGAGATCGATGCATTGCTGAGAGAGCGATCCTCTCCATGATGCGGAATGATCCGATCAAGCATGTCTTCATCTGGCCGGCCGTGCTCGTCGTGCTGGCGATTTCGATCTTTCCGCTGATCTATTCGCTCACGACGAGCTTCCTCAGCTATCGGCTGATTCCGCCGATCCCGCCTCGGGTGGTCTGGCTCGGAAATTATGCGTCGCTGCTGCAGGAGCCGCGGTTCTGGAATGCGATCTTCACCACGACGTTGATCGCGTTCATCGCCGTCGGGCTGCAATACGCGATCGGCTTCGGCGTGGCGCTGGCACTCAATGCACGCGTGCCGGGTGAGCGGTTGTTTCGTGTCGCCCTGCTGTTGCCCATGCTGCTCGCGCCGGTCGCCGTGGCGCTGGTGGCGCGCATGATCTTCAACCCGACCATGGGACCGCTTAACCAATTCCTGGGCCAGTTCGGCCTGGTCAACCTGCCGTTTCTCACCAATGGACACTGGGCGCTCGCCTGCATCATCGCGGTCGAGGTCTGGCAGTGGACGCCGTTCGTGATCCTGATGATGCTGGCCGGCCTGCAGACGCTGCCGGAAGACGTCTACGAGGCGGCCGAGCTCGAGAACGCCAGCGCTTGGCAGCAGTTCTGGGGCATCACCTTTCCGATGATGCTGCCGATCTCGGCCGCCGTCGTCTTCATCCGGCTGATCGAGAGCTACAAGATCATGGACACTGTCTTCGTGATGACGGGCGGCGGGCCGGGCGTGGAGACCGAGACGCTGACCTTGTTCGCCTATCAGGAAGGCTTCAAGAAGTTCAATCTCGGCTACACGTCGGCGCTGAGCTTCCTGTTTCTGATCGCGATCACGATCATCGGCGTCACCTATCTGGCGCTGCTGCGGCCGCATCTGGAAAAGCGCCGATGAGCGGGCGTGACCTGACCGGACTTTCGCCCTGGAGCCGCCGCCTGGTGGCCGTCGGCGTCCTCGTCTGGTGCCTGATCACGGTGTTTCCGCTCTATTGGGTGGTCGTGACGGCGTTCAAGACGCCGCCGGGCGTGGTCGGCGGCCCGACCTATCTGCCGTTCGTCGACTTCACGCCGACCTTGCAGGCTTTCATCGATCTTTATCAGGGGATCCGCGGCGAGTTCTTCCGGACGTTCCTGAACTCGACCATCGTCGGCTTGTCGGCTGCGGCGATCGCGACCACGATCGGTGCGATGGCGGCCTATGCGCTGGTGCGGTTCGAATTCAAGGTCCGCCTCGGCGCGGGCCTTGCCTTCCTCGCGCTCGCGCTCGGCGCCTATCTCGTCTTCAACAACACGCTTGGATTCACGCGGCCGCAGGCGCTGCTGCTGGCGTTCCCGATCGCGTTGGTCGTTGCGATTGTTGCCAACCGGCTTCCCTTGCCGGGACCGATTCTCGGCAATGAGGACATCCTGTTCTGGTTCGTTAGCCAGCGCATGTTCCCGCCGATCGTCGCGGCATTTGCGCTGTATCTGCTCTACAGCGAAATCGGCCGGCTCGGCTTCCAGCTCATCGACAGCTATGTCGGCCTGACGCTGTGCTACGTCGCGTTCTCGCTGCCGATCGTCGTCTGGCTGATGCGGGACTTCTTCGAGGCGGTGCCGATCGAGGTCGAGGAAGCCGCGATGGTCGACAACGTGCCGAGCTGGCGCATCTTCTTCGGCATCGTGGTGCCGATGTCGATGAACGGGCTGCTGGCGACCTTCATGATCACGCTGGCCTTTGTCTGGAATGAGTTCCTGTTTGCGCTGTTTCTCACCAATTCCAGGTGGCAGACGCTTCCCATCCTCGTGGCGGGACAGAACAGCCAGCGCGGCGATGAGTGGTGGGCGATTTCCGCCGCGGCGCTGGTCGCCATCATTCCGATGATGATCATGGCGGGCCTGCTGAGCCGCATGATGCGGTCGGGCCTGCTGCTCGGAGCCATCAAGTAAGAAAACTTAGGTAGGGAGGAGTAAACCATGTTGCGACGAACGTTTCTGATGCTTGCCACTTCGCTCGCCACGGCCTGTATCACGGCCCAGGCGAACGCCGCCTGTAGTCCGGATTATTCCGGCGTCACCCTGACGGTGGCGTCGCAGACCGGGCCCTATATCGCGTCCGCGCTCAAGCTCGGCGCCGACGAATGGACGAAGAAGACCTGCGGCAAGGTCAATGTCGTCGAGTTTCCGTGGTCGGAGCTGTATCCGAAGATCGCGACCGCACTCACGTCGTCGGATGCGACCTTCGATCTCGTCAGCTTTGCGCCGGCCTGGTTGCCGGACTTCGTTCCCTATCTCAGCGAGATGCCGAAGGAGATGCAGTCCGGCAAGGATTGGGACGACATCGAGCCGGCCTATCGCGAACGCCTGATGGTGTGGGAAGGCAGGATCTATTCGCAGTCGATGGACGGCGACGTGCACACTTACACCTACCGCACCGACCTGTTCAACGATCCCAAGGAGAAGGACGCCTTCAAGGCCAAATACGGCTACGACCTGGCGCCACCGAAGACCTGGAAGCAGTATCTCGACATCGCCGAGTTCTTCCAGCGCCCCGACAAGGGGCTGTGGGGAACGGCGGAAGCGTTCCGTCGCGGCGGCCAGCAGTTCTGGTTCTTCTTCAGCCACGCGGCGGCCTACACTAACAACCCGAACTATCCGGGCGCGATGTTCTTCGATCCCGAGACGATGGACGCCCAGATCAACAATCCGGGCTGGGTGAAGGGGCTGGAGGAATATATCCGCGCCTCGAAGCTGGGACCGCCCAACGCGCTGAACTTCTCGTTCGGCGAAGTTAACGCGGCCGTGGCCGGCGGTCAGGTCGCGGAGTCGATCGGGTGGGGCGACACGGGTGTCATCGCCGCCGATCCAAAGCAGTCGAAGATTTCAGGCAAGGTCGGCTCGGCGATGCTGCCCGGTTCGGACGAGATCTGGAACGCCAAGACCAAGAAGTGGGACAAGTTCCCGTCCGTCCTGCCGGGGCCGTTCATGGCGTTCGGCGGCTGGCAGATTGCCGTGCCGAAGGCCGGCAAGAACCAGCAGGCGGCGTGGGACTTCGTCAAGACGCTGACCAGCCCGGAAGTGTCCGGCCAGGCGGCGATCACCGGCGGCAGCGGCGTCAATCCCTACCGCAAGTCGCACACCGCCAATCTGAAGCTCTGGAGCAAGATCTTCACGCCTGAAGAGGCCAAGGAATATCTCGGCGCGCAGTCGGACTCGATCAACGCCAAGAACGTCGCGCTCGACATGCGGTTGCCCGGCTATTTCTCCTACACCGAGGTGGTGGAGATCGAGCTCGGCAAGGCGCTCGCCGGCCAGACCACGCCGCAGGCGGCTCTCGACGCGATGGCGAAGGAATGGAATCGTCTGACCGACGAGTTCGGCCGTGCCAAACAGCTCGCCGCCTACCGCGCGGCGATGGGCCTGCCGCCCAAGAACTAGCATGCTCATGAGGTCCCGGGAGACGCCTGCCGTCATCCGGGACCTCTACCTGCGAGAGACAGAAAGGACTCCATGGCGCACGTCGAGATCGAGAACGTCAGCAAGTCATACGGGCCCTACAAGATCATCGAAGGGCTAGATCTCAACGTCGCCGACGAGGAGTTCGTCGTGCTTGTCGGCCCGTCCGGCTGCGGCAAGACGACGACGTTGCGGATGATCGCGGGGCTCGAGACCGTCACCGGCGGCACGATCCGGATCGGCAATCGCGATGTGACGCAACTGCGCCCGGGCCTGCGCAATTGCGCGATGGTGTTCCAGAACTACGCGCTCTATCCGCATATGACGGTCGGCGAGAACATCGGCTATGGCATGAAGGTGCGCGGCGAGTCGCGCGCCAGTATCGAGAAATCGGTCAAGAATGTCGCGCGGATCCTAGACCTCGAGCAATATCTCGATCGCCGCCCCAAGCAGCTGTCGGGCGGTCAGCGTCAGCGCGTGGCGATCGGCCGCGCCATCGTGCGCAGCCCCGATGTCTTCCTGTTCGACGAGCCGCTGTCCAATCTCGACGCCAAGCTGCGGATCGAGATGCGCACCGAGATCAAGGCGCTGCACCGCCGGCTCGCCAAGACGATCGTCTACGTGACGCACGATCAGGTCGAGGCCATAACGATGGCCGACCGCGTGGTGGTGATGAATCGAGGCCGGATCGAGCAGGCGGCCGATCCGATCACGATCTATGAGAGGCCGAGCAACCTGTTTGTCGCGGGCTTCATCGGCGCACCCAGCATGAACTTCATCCATGGTGCGATAGCTGCCCGCGATGGCGGACTGTTTTTCACCGAGCCATCCGGCACGGCGTTGAGGCTGCCGAAGTCCCGCGAGGCGGCCTATGCCAGCAGCGTCGGTAAGCCCGTGGTGCTGGGCGTGCGGCCCGATCATGTCCTGCACCAGGGCGCGCCGGCCGAGACGTCCATCCGCATGATCGTGAAGGACGTGGAGCCGCTCGGCCCGCATACGTTGGTGATCGGTAGTGTCGGCGACTTTCCTTTCACGGCGCAGATGCAGGTTGGCGTCGCGGCGGAGCCGGACCGGCCGTTCGACGTCAGCCTCGATCTCCAACGCGCCCATCTGTTCGACCGCGCATCGGGGCGGGCGATCGCCGCGACCTGATTCAATTGGGCCGACTTCGCGTCATGGCGCGGCGAGCCAGGTATTATGACGCGCCTGCGGCGGAATGGCTTGACGCTGGCGCAACCTGTTCGCCATCCACAATGGCAACCACCGCATTGCGCTCGACGGTGTCGCCGGCACGGAAATGGACCGCGGTTACGATGCCGTCGATCTTGCTGGTGAGGCGCAATTCCATCTTCATGGATTCCATCACGACGACGGTATCGCCTGCCTTGACGCGATCACCGACCGCGGCGTTGGCCTTCAACACGACACCCGTCATCGGCGCCCGCAACTCGCCGCTCACCTCGGTCGCCGCGCTGATGTAGCCGAGATAGGGCATCGCCGTCAGCGTGTGACGCTTCTGTCGATCCTGAACGAAGATTGTTTGTCCTTGCTGCTGGATACGAACGGTTCGCTGTTGCGACCCGGTCACCGCGGCGAACATGTGGTCTCCGAGGCTGGTCAGCCTGACGCGGATGCGCGCGTCATCGACGCCGACCAGCATCGAACCGTCGGTGGCCAGAGGCGCAAAACGGATCTCCGCGCTGGCGTCGCCGCTCTCCAGGTGCAGGATCGGGATGGGGGACAGTCCGTCGCCCGATGTCATCTGCCATCCGGTGAGCTGCCGCGTCTGCCAGGGATTGGTCGACGCGGCGGGGCGGCGCTGCAGCAGCCAGAAACAGGCCGCCATCGCCAACGCCTCGACGTCCGGCGTCCGGTTCGTGGTGGTGAGAGCGTCGATATCGTCATCGATCAGGCGGGTGTGGAACGTGGCGTTCCGCGTCGCGGGTAGCGCGATCAGGCGCTGGAGGAAATCCTGGTTTGTCGTCAGGCCCAGGATCGAGGTTTCCTCCAGGGCGATTGCCAGCCGGTCAAGCGCTGCATCGCGCGTGTCTGCATGGGCAATCAGCTTGGCCAGCATGGAATCATAGTGCGGCGAGACCACGGAGCCGGTCTCGATTCCAGTCTCGACGCGAATGTTGCCGTTGGGGAACTGCACATGAGCAAGCTCGCCGGTCGACGGCATGAAGCTGCGGTCTGGATCTTCGGCGCAGAGGCGGGCTTCGACGGCATGCCCGCGAAGGTGGACCTGGTCTTGCGAAAACGGCAGTCCTTCAGCAGCCGCTATCCGGAGCATGAGCTCGACGATGTCGAGGCCAGTTACCATCTCGGTGACGGGATGCTCCACCTGAAGCCGCGGATTGACCTCGAGGAAGTAGTAGCTGTCGCCGCTGACGATGAATTCCACCGTACCGACGCCGCGGTACTTCAGGCGCTGGCCCAACCGGACCGCGTCGGCAAGGATCCGCTTGTGCAGCGGTTCGGGCAGGTTGGCGGCTGGAGCTTCCTCGATCAGCTTCTGATGCCGCCGCTGCAGCGAGCATTCGCGCTCGAACAGATGGATCACATTGCCCTTGCCGTCACCGGCGATCTGCACCTCGATGTGGCGGCCGCGCTCGATCAGCTTCTCGACGATGAGGCCGGCGCCGCCGAACGCATTCCTGGCTTCGCGCATGGCGGATTCGATCTCGTCGCCGAGGCGGTCCAGCGTCGCGATCGAGCGCATGCCCTTGCCGCCGCCGCCTGCCGCGGCCTTGAGCATGACGGGCAGGCCGAGCTCGCTGACGGTCCGCGCAATCTCGCCGGCATCTTCGCTCGGCGTTGTGTTGCCAGGGACTGTCGGCACATCTGCGGCCGCGGCTTCTGCCTTGGCGCAGGCCTTGTCACCGAGCCGTTCGATCGTCTCCGGCGTGGGACCGATGAAGACGAGGCCGGCAGCTTCCACCGCGCGGGCAAAGGCGGCGTCTTCCGCGAGGAACCCAAAGCCGGGGTGAATGGCCTCGGCGCCGGCGGCTTTGGCGGCCGCGATAACGGCGTCAATGTTGAGGTAGCTTTCGGCCGCCGGGGCGCCCCCGATCTCGATGGATTCGCCGATCAGCTTGACCGCGAGGGAGCCGGCATCCGCCGAGGAATGGACACCGGCGACGGCGATGCCGAGCTGCCGGCAGGTGCGGGCGATCCGGCAAGCGATCTCGCCGCGATTGGCGATCAGGATCTTCTTAAACACGACAGCAGTCCTCCATCGGTCACATCCGGAGCACGCCGAAATTCGTCGGCTGGGCCGGCAAGCGGCCGGCGAGGTCGAGCAGCAGGCCCATCACCTGGCGCGTTTCCAGCGGGTCGATCACCATGTCGCACCAGGTGTTCCGCGCGAAATTGTAGGCGTTGGCGAATTCCTCGAAGGTCTTGCGGGTCGGCGCCATGTAGGCTTCGCGCTCGGCATCGGTCCAGCTGGTGCCTTCGCGCTTGTGGACCTCGTCGCGGACCATCGCGAGCGTGGTGGCCGCCTGATCCGGCCCCATGATCGCCGAGCGGCCGTTCGGCCACATCATCATCGCATTGGGCTTGAAGGCCCTCCCGCACATCGCGAGATATCCGGCACCATAGGCATTGCCGATGATCAGTGTATATTTCGGCACGTTGGCGCTCGCCATCGCCGCGATCATCTTGGCGCCGTCCTTGGAGATACCGCCTTCTTCCGCTTCGCGTCCGACCATGAAGCCGGTGACATCGGCGATGAACAGCAGCGGAATGTTGCGCTTGCAGCAGAGATCGATGAAGTGGGTCGCCTTCAGTGCGCTCTCCGAGAACAGCACGCCGTTGTTGCAGAGGATGCCGACCTCGAAGCCCATGATCTTGGCGAAGCCTGTGATCAAGGTGTCGCCGTAGAGCGGCTTGAACTCGTGGAATTCGCTGCCGTCGACCAGGCGCGCGAGGACATCGCGATTGTTGGTCGGGATGCGGGGATCGGAGCTGATCAGGCCGTAGATCTCGTTCGGGTCGAGCGCCGGCTCGCGCACCGGAGCGACCGTCCAGCGCTGCGCGGGGATATCGCCCAGATTGGCGACGATGTCGCGGGTGATCGCGATGGCGTGGCCGTCATTCTCGGCCAGGTGATCGGTGACGCCGCTGATGCGGCTGTGCATCTCGCCGCCGCCGAGCTCCTCGATGCCGACCTCTTCGCGCGTCGCGGCGTAGACCAGCTGCGGCCCGCCGAGGAACATCGCGCCTTGATTGCGCACGATCACCGTTTCGTCGCACAGTGCAGGCATGTAGGCGCCGCCTGCCGTCGAAGGACCGTGGACGATCGCGATCTGCGGGATGCCTTCGCCGGACATTCGGATCTGGTTGTAGAAGATCGAGCCGAACTGACCCTCGTCGGGGAAGATGTTGGGTTGGTCGGGAAGGTTGGCGCCGCCCGATTGCACCATGGTGATGCAGGGCAGGCGATGCTGCCAGGCAAAGCGCTGGGCCCGCACGTGCTTCTTGCAGGTGATGCCGTAATAGGTGCCGCCCTTCACCGTCGGCTCGTTGGCGATGACCATGCAGGGGCGCCCCTTGATGACGCCGACGCCGGTGATGATGCTGCCGCCGGGCGGCACGCCGTCGTACATGCCTGCGCCTGCAAGCTGGCAGAATTCCAGGAACGGCGATCCCGGATCGATCAGCGCGGCGATCCGCTCGCGCGGCAGCAGCTGATTGCGCTCCTTGTGCAGGCGCCGTGCGCGCTCCGGGCCGCCGAGCGCGGCTTCGGCGCGGCGTCGGTGCAGATCTTCGATCCGCGCCTCGTAGGCTTGCCGGTTGCGGCGATATTCCTCGCTGCCGACCACGACGTCTGACTTCATCACTGCCATGGGGGCAGTCCTAGTAGCTGCGCGGCAAGCCCATGACGTGCTCGCCGATGTAGTTGAGGATCATTTCCCGGTTCAGCGGCGCGGTCTTGAGCAGGCGCACGAATGGATAGAGGTCGAAGATGCCGTATTCCTTGGTGAAGCCGTTGCCGCCGTGGCACTGGATTGCGGTATCGACGGCCTTGATGCCGGCATCGGCCGCGGCGAGCTTGGCCATGTTGGCGAACTCACCCGCCTCGCGTCCCTGATCGAAGATCCACGCCGCCTTCAGTGTCATCAGCGAGGCGAGCTCGATATCGGTGCGCGCGCTCGCCAACGGATGCTGCAGGCCCTGATAGGCGCCGATCGGCACATTGTTGAAGACCTTGCGCTCGCGTGTGTAAGCCACGGCCCGGTTGAGCGCATAGCGGCCAAGGCCGCAGCAGATCGAACCGACCAGGATACGTTCGGGATTGAGGCTCTTGAACAGGATGCCGAAACCCCTGTCGATCTCGCCGACGACGTCTTCCGGGCCGAGCTCGACTTCGTCGAAGAACAATTGCCACTGGGTTTCGGGAGCAGGGATGCTGACGGGGATGTACTGCTTCTGGACACCCTTGGCCTTCAGGTCGACGATGAAGAGCGTGAACCCTTCCGTCTTGCGCTGCACCTCGGTGTGGGGCGTGGTGCGCGCCACCACCAGCGCGAAATCCGAACCGTCGGCGTCGGTGATGAAGGTCTTCTGCCCGCTCAGCGCGAAACGGTTGCCGCGCCGCTTTGCGACCGTCGCAGTGCGCATGGTGTTGGTGCCCGCATCAGTCTCGGTGATGGCGAAGCAGAAGCGGATGTTTCCCCGGCACGCATCGGGCAGGTAGCGCCTCTTTTGTGTCTCGGAGCCGTACTTGGCGATGAAGCCGAGGCTCATCGCAGCGCCGACGACGAGGTTCAGCAGCGGGATGCCGTTGTTGGAGAGCCCCTCGAGGAACAGGTGCATCTCGACCATACCTTGTCCGGCGCCGCCATATTCTTCCGGCACCATGGTTCCGACAAAGCCGTCTGCCGCGACCTGCCGATACAGGGCCTCCGGAAACACGCGCTTCTCGGCGCAGTCCATCCAGTATTTGCGATCGAATCTCTGGGCGATGGTGTCGCCGTATTCGAGGATCTGCCGCTGCTCGTGCGTAAGATCGAAATCCATGCGTCCTCCCTAGACGGCACGTCGACATGCTGTTCGGCACGATCATTCTTAGGCGGCGTAGCCGCCGAGTTCAACGACTAATTCTAACGTTTGTTAGAAAACGGTGCGCGAGGCGAGCTGAGTGCCGGACGATCACGCCTTGCGGAACCGCGGCAAGGTCACCTCGTCAGTGACCTTCTCGAAGGCCAGTACGACCGGCATGTCGAAGGTGACGTCGTTCGGCGGTCCGCCGGTGTAGGTGCTGATCATCCGTGGGCCTTCTTCCAGCTCGACCAGCAGAACGGCGTAGGGCACGTCGGCCTTGAACGCGGGTCCCGGCGCGCGGTGGACAACGCTGAAGGAATGCACCTTGCCACGCCCGTTGGCGGGGCGGTGCTCAAGCTCGTCGCGCCCGCAGGCCCGGCACGTCGCTTGCTGATAATACTGCACATGTCCGCAGGCCACGCAGTGCTGCAGAAGCAGTTTGCCGTCGCGTAGGCCGCGCCAGAAGGCGGCCGTATCTGCATCCGGCGTCGGCAGCGGCTTGCGGGCGGCATCTTCGGCTGAGATCACAGCGTATCCTCCGTTCCGAGCACGGTCGTGGCGTTGGTGGCAAACCCGGCGCCAAGACTGTGCACCAGGCCAAGCTTCGCGCCCGCGACCTGACGCGGACCGCAGTCGCCGCGCAGTTGTGCAACCACCTCGTGGAAATGAAACAACGATCCGGGGATGCCGGAATGGGCGAACGAGAGCAGGCCGCCATGGGTGTTGGACGGGATCTTCCCGCCGTACGTCATCTGGCCGTCGGCAACAAAACGCCCACCTTCGCCCTTCGGGCAGAAGCCGAGGTCTTCCAGCATCATGATGACGGTGCCGGTGAAGCAATCGTAGACGCCGGCGACATGCATGTCGTCCGGGCCATAGCCTGCCATCTTGTAGGCGCGCCGGCTGGACTCGACGGCGCCCGTCACCGTCAGCGACGGCATCAGGAAGATGTGCTCGTGGGTGTAGCATTCGCCGCCGCCGAGGATGTAGACAGGCCTCTTGATGCCAAGCGCCTTGGCATGTTCGGCCGAGGTCAGGATGAACGCGGCGCCGCCGTCCGAGATCAGCGAGCAATCAAGCTTGTGATACGGCGTGGTCACCATGCCGGAGTTGAGGACGTCGTCGACCGTGATCGGCGCGGTTTGCTGCGCGCCGGGGGTACGCGAGGCGTGGCGGCGCTGGGTGACCGCGACCTCGGCGAGCTGTTCCGGCGTGGTGCCGAACTCCTTCATGTGCCGGTGCGCCGTCATGGCGAAGGTGTTGGCGACGGGAATGCCGAACGGCATCTCGTATTGCTGGTCGCGGCTTTCCGTCAGCGAGCGCAGCGCGAGGTCCGGCGTAAGCCCGGTCATCAGGCTGTCCGCGGCCACCACGAGCACGACTTCCGCCAGTCCGCCGCAGATCGCGGCCGCGCCGATGTTGAACATCGTGGCGGCCGTCGCCCCCGAAACCTGGAGATTGTTGGAGAAGGTCGGCTGGATGCCGAAATACTCGCTGAATGCCGCGCTGAAGCGATGGAAGGGCGAGGCGAAGGCATGGCTCGACAGCACGCCATCGATCTGGCTCTTGTCGATGCCGGCGTCGGCAACGGCCTTCCTTGCCGCGTCAGCCGCGAGCCACAGCGGGCTGCGGCCGGGGACCTTGCCGACCGGCGACAGCCCGATCCCGATGATGGCGACCTTGCCCCGGAGATTGTCGCGGCTCATGGCGCGGCCTTGGTGAGACGGTTCTCGAGCTCGTGGCGTTGCACCTTGCCGCTGGTCGAACGCGGGAAATCGGCGAAGTCGATGAAATGAAACTGCCTGGGGCGCTTGTAGCCGGCGAGATCGCGCCGGCAGAGTTCGACGAGCTCAGCCTCCGTCAGGCTGTCGTCCCGGCATGCGATGAACGCGACTGGCACCTCTCCCCATTTTGGATCGCGTGCCCGTACCACCGCAACCTCCGTGATCCGCTTGTCGGTCAAGAGAACGCGTTCGATCTCGGCGGGATAGACGTTCTCGCCGCCGGATTTGATCATGTATTTGGCGCGGTCGACGAAATCGAGCGTGCCGTCGTCGTTGCGGCGGAATACGTCGCCCATGTGGAACCAGCCACCGCGGAAATCGCGCGCGTTTACTTCATCCGCTTGCCAGTAACCCGAGAACACTGTGCCGCCGCGAATGGCAAGCTCGCCGGGGCTGCCGAGCGGCACCTCGTTGTCGGCGGGATCGACCAGCTTGACCTCGCAGAATGCGTTCTGGCGTTTCGAGAGCAGCGTCGGCGCAACGCCGATCGGGATCAGATCGCGCGTGGCGGGGGGCAGACCGGTCTCGGTCGAGCCGAAACTGTTGAGATAGGGCGCTCTGATCAGTTCGGTCGCCGCCGCAATCGCATGTGGCGGCACCAGGTCAGCCATCGCGCCGCAGACGCGCACGCCCTTCGCGGTTGTCCGCTCTGCTCGCATGCCCTCGACCAGCGCCTCCACCATGCCCGGGATCAGCACGAGCCAACCGATGTGATGCGCGCTGATCGCCTTCAGCAGCGGCTCGATCTGGAAGCCGTCGATGATCACCACCGTTCCGCCACGCAACAGCGTAGCGAGGCCGTGGTCGGTGGAGGCCATGTGGAACAGAGGAGCCCAGGCGACGAAGCTCTCGGATGTTGTGATCCCAAGTTCCGACGTGAATACCAGGGCGCGCATGATCATCGCACGATGCGAGATCACCGCCCCCTTGGGCAGGCCGGTGGTGCCGCTGGTGTAGAGGATAACGAGCCCATCCTCAGGTTGGGCCGTCAGGGGAACACCGCGGCCATCCTGCTGCGCGAGAAGGCGTTCATACTGCGTGCCCAGCTCGATTTGCGGACAGGTGGAGCCTGATCCCAGCGAAACAGCCAGGTCAGGTTCGACGATCAGCAATTTCGGCGAAACCAGCTCGACACAGTAGGCGAGCTCGCGCGGCGACAGGCGCCAGTTGAGGCATGCGGTGATGACGCCAAGATGGGCGGCGGCCAGTTCGATCTCGAAATATTCCGGGCGATTGCGAGAGAGCAGGGCGACCCGGTCGCCGCGCTGCAGCCCGTGTGCCGCGAGCATGGCACTGGCGCGCCTCACGCGATCGAGCAGTTCGCCGTAGCTGATGCGCCGGTCGCGGTATTCGATTGCGATCGATCCCGCATTCAGCGCGGCGCAGGTACTGAAGAGCGCGCCGACGGTTGCAATCGAGCCCGCGCGCGCGGGAAGGCTATCCTGGCCGGTCATCATGTTTCCTCAAAGGACGCGCTGTCTTTGCCGACAATCTTGGTCCAAACTCCGAGCTTGCGACGCTCGTCGATCGGTCCTAAATTCTAACATCTGTTAGAAAGAATTGATAGGCCGAACGCGCTTCGCGCGGCGAGGGAACCACGAGGAAATGCCGATGTCCAATCGTTACGCCGCCTATACCCGGCTCAAGATCGACTATCCCGCCGAACGGATCCTGCGGCTGACCTTCGACCGGCCCGAGACCTATAACTCGGTCGACGCCGAGACCCACACCCAGCTCACCAACATCTGGCGCGACATCAACGACGATCCTGACATCAACGCTGTCATCGTCACCGGTGCGGGTAAGGCGTTCTCGGCCGGCGGCGACTTCGAGCTGATCAAGAGCCTGCTCGACAATCCGGTCGCGCGGATGGCGACCTGGCGCGAAGCGAAGGATCTCGTCTACAACGTCATCAACTGCAACAAGCCGATCATTTCGGCGATCAACGGTGTCGCGGTCGGCGCCGGCCTGGTGGTCGGAATCCTCGCCGACGTGTCGATCTGCGGAAAGTCGGCGCGGATCGTCGACGGTCACACCCGGCTTGGCGTGGCGGCGGGCGACGTCGCCTGCATCATCTGGCCGCTGCTGTGCGGTCTCGCCAAGGCCAAATATTACCTGCTGACCTGCAAGCCGCTGTCGGGCGAGGAGGCCGAGCGCATCGGGCTGGTATCGCTGTGCGTCGAGGACGCCGAGCTGCAGGAGATTGCGCTCGAGACCGCACAGGATCTGGCGAGCGGCGCGCAGAGCGCGATCCGCTGGACCAAATACGCGCTCAACAACTGGCTGCGCGTCAACGGTCCGCTGTTCGACACCTCGACGGCGCTCGAAATCCTCGGCTTCAGCGGTGCCGAAGCGCGAGAGGGGCTGGCCTCGCATCTCGAGAAGCGCAAGCCGTCGTTCCCGCCGGACTGCCCGATCTGACGATCAGCCGGCCGCCAGCCGCTCGCGGATATGCGTGATCGCCTCGGGATTGGCGAGCGCCGACAGGTCGCCGGGATCCTTGTTCTCGAACATCGCGCGCAGCACCCGGCGCATGATCTTCATGTTGCGGGTGCGCGGAAGGTCGTCGACCAGGATGATCTTCTCGGGGCGATATGATGCCCCCATACCGCGCACCAGCGCGGCCGACAGCTCTTCGGCCAGTCCATTTGTGCTGCCCATTGTCGGCATCGGCACGCAGGCGCAGACGATGGCCGAGCCTTTCACGGGGTGCGGAATGCCGAACACCGCTGCCTCCGCGAGCTTGCCCGTCCCGATCAGGATGCCTTCGAGCTCCGCAGGACCGGTGCGCTTGCCTGAGATCTTGATGGTGTCGTCGGACCGGCCGAGGATGTAATAGAGGCCGTCATGTCCGCGCATGGCGAAATCGCCGTGCACCCAAAGGCCGGGAATCGCGCTCCAATAGCTTTCGATGTAGCGCGCGTCGGCCTTCCATAGGCTCTTGGTCAGGCCGATCGAGGAGTGGCGCAGCACCAGTTCGCCGACTTCGCCATCAGCCACGCGCTTTCCACAGATGTCGACGATGTCGGCCCCCATGCCGAGCGCCGTCCGTGAGAATGAGCACGGATTCATCGGATGGTTGGTCGTGCCGGTGAAGATGCAGCCGCCAATCTCGGTGCCGCCGGAAATATTGATGATGGGAATGGCCTTCTTGCAGACGTGTTCGAAGAACCAGGTCCAGGGCGCTTCTGTCCAGGCCTCGCCGCCCGAGGCCGTGATCCGCAGGCTCGAAAGGTCGTATCTGTCGACCTCGTCGCCGTAGCGCATCAGGCTGCGCACGATGGTGGGCGACACGCCGAGATAGGTCACCCGGTGATCGGCGATCAAGCGCCAAAAGCGTCCGGTGTCGGGATAGTCCGGCGTGCCCTCCGCGATCAGCAGGCTGCCGCCGGCAAAGCTCGGAATGCAGGCGCACATCGCGCCGACCATCCACCCCATGTCGCTGAGGAAGAAAAAGCGGTCGGATGCCTTGAAGTCTCCACAGATGATGATGTCGCGCGTCACCATCGTGCCGATGAACCCGATATGGGTCCACACGCAGCCCTTCGACTCGCCTGTGGTGCCCGAGGTGTAGAGCAGGATCGCGGGATCCTCGGCCTGCATCTCGACGGTTGCGATATCGCCTTCGGCCGCAGGCACGATGTCGTGCCACCAGAGATCGCGGCCCGCCTGCATCGGTGTCTCGATATTCAGCCGCTCACGTTTGACCACGATCACGTGGCGGACGCTGGGAACGCTCTGCAGCGCATCATCGAGCACCGATTTGAGCGGGGCGGCGGCGCCCCTGCGCCAGGTCCCGCTCGCTGATATCACCGCCTTGGCTTCGCCGTGGTTCAGGCGCGCCTGGATCGGGCTTGGACCGAAGCCCGAGAACAACGGCATAACGATCGCGCCGATCTTGAGGATGGCGAAGAACGCGACGAAGGTCTCGGGCAGGTTCGGCATGTAGATGGCCACCACGTCGCCCCGGCCGAGGCCGAGCTTGCGCAATGCGCTTGCCAGCCGGTCGACCTCGGCCGCGAAGGCCGCGTAGGTCAGGCTTCGTTGCTCGTTGCTGTCTTCGCCTTCCCACGCCAGGAATATCTGATCCCAGACCGGCGTGCCGCGGTGCTTGTCGAGGCAGTTAAGGACGATGTTGGTGGTGCCGCCAACGCACCAGCGGGCCCAGGGCTGGCCGCGCGACAGGTCGAGCATCTCATCGTATTGTTGGTAGAACCTGATATCACAGAACCGGAACACCTCCGCCATCAGCCATGCGGGGTCCGCATCCGCCTTAGCCGCCAAGGCATCGTAGTCCGGTTGTCCGGTCGCGCGCAGGAAGGCGGTGAGATTGCTTTTTTCCACCAGTTCCGGCGGTGGCGTCCAGAGATATGGCATCGTCGACAACGTGTCCGTTGTGTTTGACCGGCGTCGATGTATTCTAACAGATGTTAGAAAAGACGGAAGCGAACAATGTCCGACCAGGAACCCGTGCGCTACGAAATCAGCGAAGGCATCGCGACCGTGACGATCGATCGGCCGGAGCGCAAGAACGCGCTATCAGTCGAAGCGATGAATGGCCTGACCGAGGCTTGGGCACGCGCGGAGGCCGATGCTGCGGTGCGCGCGATCATCTTGACCTCCGCCGATTGCGGCGTGTTCTGCGCCGGCCTCGACCTCAAGCAGGCGGCTGAGATCAGGGCACGGGACGGCGTCGATATCCTGACGTTGATGCGGGACCCCATGCAGACCGCGATGCGCAAGGTGACGAAGCCGATCATCGCGGCCATGACGGGATCATTGATGGCCGGCGGCATGATGCTTGCGCTCAAATCCGATCTTCGGGTCGGCTTGAGCGGCAGCCGTGCCGGGATCACCGAGGTCAAGATGGGGCGGGGGACGCCGTGGTCGGTGCCGATGCTCTGGATGCTGCCGCAACCATTGATGATGGAACTGGTGCTCACCGGTGAGACGATGCCGATTGAGCGCTTGGCCGCGCATGGCTTCCTCAACTACCTCGAACCGACGCCGGATGCGGTGCGCGCCCGCGCCTTGCAATTGGCGCGCGCTGTCGTCGATGGCGCGCCGCTGTCGGTGAAGGCCGCCAAGGCAACCGTGCTGGCGGCGATGGATCTCGGCTACGAGCGAGGCGCCATCGAAGGCGATCGTCTGCATGTCGAGGTTTACGCGAGCCAGGATGCGATCGAGGGGCCGCGGGCGTTCGCCGAGAAAAGGAAGCCGAACTGGCAGGGGCGCTAGGGGACGATCCAACCTGCGAGGGCGCGCGGCTCCTCGGGACGCTGGCCGCTACTTTTTGATGCCGTCGAACACCATCATCTGGGTTCGCCGCGCAAGCTTGAGGACGTCGTCCTTGCTGTCCAGCCTGAACCACTCGACGGTCCAGTTCAGCGCGCCGATCACGAAGATGCGCAGTGGCACGATCTCGATATCGGCGCGAATCTCGCCGGCCTTGCGGGCATCGAGAAACAGCTTGTCCCAGTACCGCGCGTAGGCACGCCGCAGCGGCCGATGCGGCTTCTTCAGATGCTCCGGCAACTGGCCGTAGATGCGGATATTGGCGGACGTGAAGTCGCTGGATTCCAAAAGCGCAACAAGATGGGCTTCGATCGCCAGTTCGATCCGCCGCCGGTGCGACGCCTGGCCAGCTCCGTTCACGGCGCCTTTCACCGACTCGAAGACGTGACGCAGGCCGCGATCGAGCACCTCGTCCAGAATGGCTTCCTTGGAATCGAAATAGTAATAGATGCTGCCGGCCTCGATCCGGGCGGCGGCCGCGATCTGGCGCAGCGTTGTGGCCGAGAATCCCTGTTCGTGAAACAGCCTGGCCGCTGACTGCAGAATCAGGTTGCGGGATTTTTCAGACTTGGTGGAGAGGCTCGCGGCCTGCTTTGCCGCATTGGCCTTCGGCGCACGCGGCCTGGAAGGCGCGTTGCCCTTTGACGCGTTGCGCTGGCGGCCGCTGGACTCCAATAGAAACCGCCGTCTCTTCCACGTTGACGATGTGATCCCTTCGATTATTGGCGATGTTTGTTGATCGGGTCAACCGCGGCGTTCCCGTGCTCGGACAGCGAGCGAATCGCTCGTTGTCCGAAGCGCGGGCATCGAGACGGTTACGCGATCGTCTTCAGATACAGGCTGGGGTCGAAGTATTTGGTCGCCGGCGTGAAGTCCTTGACGCCGGCATTGGCCATGAAGAAGTCGGTCGATTGCTGCAGCCAGTTCGTGACGGTGCCGTCCGAATAGAGGCGCTTCCAATCCCGCGACGTGAACATCTTCTGGGCCTTGAAGGACTCGTTGATATCGCTGAGCGGGGTCTGGCTGTAGTGGCCCTTCTGCAGCTTCTCCATGGCTTCGGTGCTGTTCGCGACGATGTAGTCGTTGGCGTCGGTCCAGCCGCGGATCAGCTTGGCGAGCGTCTCCTTGTTCGGCTCGTAGTAGTCGTTGGCCGCGGCCCAGCCGCCGATGATTGCGGCCTGGGGGTAATAGGCCGATGCGTCGGCGAGCTTGACCGCGCCCGGCACCTTGTCACGAACCGTCACGTTGAACGGGACCCAGAGCGCGACGGCCGGCACGGCGCCGGAGACGAAGGCCGTCACGGCCGCCGGCATGGTCTGGTTGACGAGCTCAACGTCCTTCGGGTCGATCTTGTTGGCGCGCAGCGCCTTGTCGAGGAACACATGTGCGGTGGTGCCGGTCGCGGTGGCGATCCGCTTGCCCTTCAGGTCCGCAAAGGACTTGATGCCCTGATCCGACCTCACCCACAATTGGGCGGTTGCGACCTCGATGTCGTTGATCAGGAACACCTTGCCCTGTCCGCGGGCCGGGAAGTTCGAGAGCACGGCGCCGGTGGCAAGAACGTCGAGGCTGCCGCCAATCAGCGCCTGGAAGATTTCGAGGCCGGTGTTGAACTGGCGCAATTCGAGATCGAGCCCTTCCTTCTCAAAGCTGCCCCGGTCCATGCCGGTCCAGATCTGGCCGTCGACTGCGACCGTGTGCAGATAGCCGACGCGAAGCTTGGTGCGGGCCTGCGCAATCGCGGGCGCCGCCACCGTGAACGTTCCCAGGGCAAGACCCGCGGTCGTGGTCAGGAATTGTCGGCGATCCATGGCGTTCCTCCTCAATCTTCTAACTATTCCGAAAATGACACTGGGCGCATCTGCGCCTGCTGCGCACGGTACTCGTCCATCACGAGTTGCCTGATATGGCTACGGAGTTCGCCAAACTCGGGACGCTCTTGAATCGACTCGTCGCGCGGGTAGGGGAAGGGCACCTCGATGATCTCCTTGATCTTCGCCGGCCGCGCCGTCACGACAACGATACGCGAGGCAAGGTAGATCGCCTCTTCGACGGAGTGGGTGATCAGCATGACGGTCTTGCCTTCGGCGGCGAGTACCTTGAGCAGCAGGTTCTGCATGTTGGCCCGGGTCTGGGCGTCGAGCGCGCCGAACGGCTCGTCCATCAGAAGGAACTGCGGCTTGACAGCATAGGCGCGGGCGATGGCGAGGCGCTGGCGCATGCCTCCCGAGAGATGCTTCGGATAGGAGTTGGCGAAATCGGCGAGGCCCATCAGGCTGAGGTAGTGGTCGCAGATCGTATCGCGCTCCGCATCCGGAACGCGGTTGGCCTTGAGCTTCAGCCCGAAGGCGATGTTCTGCTTCACCGTCAACCATGGGAAGACGCCATACTCCTGAAAGATGACGCCACGTTCGGGACCGGGGCCGGTCACGGGGGCGCCGTCAAACAACACCTTTCCAGTCGTCGGCTTCTGGAAGCCCGCAAGCATGCTCATCATCGTGGTCTTGCCGCATCCGGACGGGCCGATCACGGCAATGAAGTCGCCATCGTTGATATCGTAGGAGACATCCTCGACGACATTGAGCCGGCCTTTGGGCGTCTCGAAGGCAAGCGAGACGTGGTCGAACTGCGCGCGCTTCTTCATGAGATCGCCCGTTCCTGCCAGACCAGAAGGCGGGCGCTGATCTTGCGCAGGATCAGGTCCATGATGAGGGCGATGACGCCGATGCAGATGATGCCGACATAGATGACGTCGAGCAGGAAGTAGGTCGATGCGTTCTGGATCATGGCGCCAAGTCCGCGCTGGGCCGCGATCAGTTCCGAGGCCACCAGGGTCGCCCAGGCGACACCGAGCGCCACGCGCAGCGCGGTCAGGATGTGCGGCACGGTGAGGGGAATAATGACCTTGCGGAAGATTTCGAATTCGTTGGCGCCGAGCGTCTTCGCGACCCGGATGTAGAGCGGGGTGATCTGCGAGACGCCCTCATACATCACGATCACGCCGGAGAAGAACGCGGCGTAGAACAGGATGACGAGCTTGGCGAGCTCGTCGACCCCGAAATAGACGATCACGAGCGGGATCAGCGCGATCGGCGGCAGCGCGCGGAAGAAGTTGATCATGGGGTCGGCGAAGATGCGTGCCGGCCGGTACCAGCCGAGCAGGAAGCCGACCGGGACGGCGGCCAGGATTCCGAGGATCACCCCGAGAAACACACGACGCGAGGACACGTAGATATCGAGCAGCAGATTCTCGTGCGTCAGAAGTTCGTAGAACTTGGCTGCGACCTGATGCGGCGCCGGGATCAGCGAGGCGTTGACGAAGCCGCTCCACCGGACGCCGTACCACAGCAGGATGGCGCCGACCCAAGGCGCGAGTCCGAGCAACAGGCGTCTCACGACCTGTCCGTTCATTCAGCGCTTCCCACCTTGCAATTCTGGTTGATGCCGGCGAACTCATATTATAAATAGGATGACCATACAAGAGCATTCTCGCCGCGCTGAACGCGCGGGCTTCAGGCATGACATCGCAGGCTTTCACGATCAAAACCGTCCAGGCGTTTTGCTACCGCTATCCGCTGTCGACGCCTGTCGCCACATCATTCGGCAGGATGTTGAGCAGGCCCGCGGTGTTTGTTCGCGCCGAGGACGCGGATGGTATTGTCGGATGGGGCGAGGTCTGGTGCAATTTTCCCTCGCCAGGGGCCGAGCATCGCGTGCGCCTCGTCAACGAGGTGCTGGCGTCAGCCGCAGTCGGCGTCGCTATCGATCAGCCAACGGAGCTGTTCGATAGATTGACGTCGGGTACGTCCGTCCTTGCGCTGCAGTCCGGCGAGGCCGGACCGTTCGCGCAATCGATTGCAGGCATCGACCTTGCGATTTGGGACCTCTACGCGCGGCGCCGCAAGACGGCGCTGTGGAAACTGCTCGGCGGCGCGCGAAGCACGATCAAGGTCTATGCGAGCGGAATCAATCCCACCGGCTCGCGCGCGATGGCAGAGGCGGCGCTGGCGAGGGGGCATCGCGCGCTGAAGTTGAAGGTGGGCTTTGCACCCGAAACCGATCGCGCCAATCTGTCCGCGTTGCGCGACCTGGTCGGCGCGGGATTGTTGGCCGCGGACGCCAACCAGGCATGGTCGGTCGAGCAGGCGCTGGAGACTGCGCCGCTGTGGAAGGATTTCAGTCTCGCCTGGCTCGAGGAGCCGATCCGCGCGGATCGGCCCTGGCAGGAGTGGGTGACGCTTGCCGCCGGAGCAGGTATTCCGCTTGCGGCGGGCGAGAACATCGCAAGCCGCACCGGTTTCGAGCAGGCGCTGACGGGGAGTGTGTTGTCCGTCGTGCAGCCGGATATCGCAAAATGGGGCGGGCTATCGGCGTGTGCGGACGTTGCGCATGACATCATCAAGGCCGGCAAGACATTTTGCCCGCATTATCTCGGCGGCGGCATCGGCCTGCTCGCGTCGGCGCATCTTCTGGCCGGCGTCGGCGGCGACGGACTTCTGGAAGTCGATGCGAACGATAATCCGCTGCGTGAGCGGTTTTGCGGTCCGGTTCGCGATGTGCGCGACGGCATGATCACGCTGGGCGATGAACCAGGCCTCGGCATCGAGCCGGATCTAGCCGAGATAGAACAGTATCGGACCGCCTAGCATGACCGCGCGAGGTTACGACTACATCATCGTCGGCGCCGGTTCGGCGGGCTGCGTCGTGGCGAACCGCCTGTCGGCCGACCCGTCGTGTCGTGTGCTGCTCCTGGAAGCCGGTGGCTCTGACCGGAATTTCTGGCTGAAGCTTCCGGTTGGGTACTACCGCACGATTTACAACGAACGCTTTTCGAGGTTGTTCAAGACGGAGCCGAGCGAAGGCAGCGGTGGTCGATCGATCGTGTGGCCACGCGGCCGCGTGATTGGCGGGTCCTCCTCGATCAACGGCCTGATCTTCATCCGTGGCCAGCACGAGGATTTCGACGATTGGGAGCGCCTTGGCGCGACCGGCTGGAGTTACCGCGAGCTGCTGCCCTATTTCCGGCGCTACGAGCGCTATCGCGGCGGCGACGGCCAATATCACGGCGGCTTCGGCGAATTCGAGGTATCGGAGCTGCGCAACGACAATCCGGCGTCGGCAGCGTGGGTGGAGGCGGGCGTCGAATACGGCCTGCCGCGCAATCCCGACTTCAACGGCGAGACGACGTTCGGGGTCGGCAGCTACCAGCTCGGGATCGGCCGGCACTGGCGCAGCAGCTCGGCATCGGCATTCCTGCACCCGATCTCTGGGCGTCCGAATCTCACGATCATTGCGGGGGCGCTGGTCAGCAAGGTCGTCTTCCGGGGTCAGAAAGCGATTGGTGTGGAGTGGATCAAGGACAAGCTGGCTGCTTCCGCATCCGCCGATCGCGAAGTGATCCTGTCTGCAGGTGCGTTGCAGTCGCCGCAGCTCCTGCAACTGTCCGGTATCGGTCCGGCCGATCTGCTTCGTCGCCACGGCATACCGGTCGTGGCCGACCTGACCGGGGTCGGCGAAAACCTGCAGGATCACTATCAGGCGCGCCTGATCGTACGGCTGAGAGAGCGGATCTCGCTGAACGACCAGGTCCGCAACCCCGTTGCGCTCGCGACAATGGGATTGCAGTGGCTGTTTGCGGGGCGCGGCCCGCTCACGGTCGGGGCCGGGCAGGTCGGCGGTGCGGCCTGCACCGAACATGCCGCCGGCGGACGACCCGACGTGCAGTTCAACGTCATGCCGCTGTCGGTCGACAAGCCCGGCGATCCCTTGCACAGCTATTCCGGCTTCACGGCCTCGGTCTGGCAGTGCCACGGCCGGTCGCGGGGACGGCTTGCGATCCGCTCGGCCGATCCGTTCGATCAGCCGCGTATCGCGCCCAACTACTTCTCGGAAGAGATCGACCGCAAGACCATCGTTGCCGGACTCAAGATCCTGCGCGAGATCTACCAGCGGAAGGCGTTTCGGTCGCTATGGGACGTCGAGATGGTACCGGGCGAGGCCGCCCGCGATGACGCCGGGTTGTGGGAGTTCGCGCGCAACACCGGCGGCACGGTCTTTCATTGCGTCGGTACGTGCCGGATGGGGAGCGACGATCAGTCCGTGGTCGATCCGCAATTGCGGGTACGCGGCGTCGACGGGCTGCGCGTGATCGATGCGTCTGTCATGCCGCAGATCACCTCCGCCAATACCAATGCGACCAGCCTGATGATCGGCGAACGGGGCGCGGCCCTCGTTTTGTCCTGATCGAATATCCTGACGCGGGGAGCGCGATGGAATTGAATTCCGAGAGTCACGTTCCAAAATACGCGCAGATCGCGGACATCTTCCGCCAGCGCATTGCGCGCGGCATCTGGGCCAAGGGCTTGCGGTTGCCGGCCAATGAGGAGCTAGCCGCTGAATTCGGCGTCTCCAGGGTGACAATTCGGCAGGCCGTTGATCTGTTGTCGCGCGAGGGCGTCATCGAAGCCCAGCAGGGGCGCGGCACCTTCGTCACGGGCATGGTGAAGCAGGACCGCTGGCTGAGGGTAGAGACAACGCTCTCGGATCTTGCCGAGATGTACCGGGATACGTCGCCCGAGATCATCAATATTTCCGAGAGCCGCACCGACGCTCCGTTGCTGCCGGAAGACGGCAAGCCCGCCTCGAGATACGTCTTCATGCGGCGCGTTCATTCGCGCCAGAAGGAGCCGTACTGTGTCATCTCGATCTATTTGGACGAGAAGATCTTTCGCCGCCATCCGAAGCGCTTCCGCAACGAGACGGTGATCCCGATCCTGAGCGACCTCCGCGATCCCGCGATCGCGCGCGCGCGGCAGACCCTGACGATCGGAACGGCCGATCTCGAGGTCGCACGGCTTCTCAAGGTGCCGCTGAATTCGCCCGTCGCCGAGGTCCGCCGGGTGTTCTCCAGCGCGGATCACACGGTGATCTATCTGGGTGAGGTGACCTATCGCGGTGACTTCGTTCGCATCGATATGGATTTGCGGCCGTAGCGCCAGCTACGCCGAGCGGAAGAACAGCTCCTCGTTGCGGCGCTCGAGTTCTTCGCCGTATGTCCGCAGCACATGGGATTCGCTGACGATCCCGATCGCGGCGCGGTGATCGCTGCGATCGATCACCGCCAGCGCGTCGGCCTCGCTGCGTGCGAACATCTTCATGATGTCGCGGATCGAGGCGCCGGGCAGCAGGAATTCTTCGGTCTGCCGCGCCAGGTCCGCGAGTGTCTCGTCCTGCGCTGCGGTCGAATAGAGGTCGGCCGAGGTGACGATGCCGGCGTAGGAACCCTTGGGATCGCGCAGCACGATCTGCCGGACCTGCGCCGGCGAGAAGGTCTTTTGGGCCTCCGCGATAGGCATTGTGCTGAGCGCGCTTTCGAAATCGGTGCGCATCAGCGACGCTGCGCTGAGTTGCCGAACCCAGCCGACGTCCTGCGGGCCGCGGATCACTTCACCGCGCAGATGGAAGCGCCAGGTCGCGAAGCTGTAGCCGAACAGCTCACGAACGATCAGCGCGCAAACCGACGAGGCGACCACGGCGCCGACCGTGACCGAGAAGTCGCCGGTGATCTCCAGCGCGAGACACACCATGCTGAAGGGGGCGCCGAGAACGCCGGTCCCGAATGCAGCGAGAGCGGCGATGGCCGCGGTTCCCGGCTGCAGGGCGATTCCCGGCAGGAAGCCGGTGGCGACGATGCTGTAGAGCTGGCCGAGCAACGCACCCAGCAAAAGCGATGCGAAGAACAGTCCGCCGCGAAATCCGGATCCGAGCGAGACTGCGGAAGCGGCCATCTTGAACAGGATGGTCGTCGTCAACAGCAGCCATGTGGGATTGCTGACAAGCAGGATCTGCATCGCGCCGTGGCCTGCGCCAAGCACGGTCGGCGTGAGCAAAGCGAGGCTTCCGAGCAGCGCGCCGCCGAGCACCGGCCGCAATGTGCCCCTGAAAATCGAGATGCGCTGAAAGCAACGCTCGGAGGAAGCGACTCCCAGCATCATCAGAATGCTGGCGAACGCGCAAAGGATGCCGATGACGACGCTTTGCCCGACCATCTCGACTGACACCGGCGACGGAAAGCCCGGGACCATCAGGAAGGATTGATGGGTCAGATGACGCGCCACGAGCCAGGACGTCACCGCGCTGGCGATGACCGGGACTAGTCCCGCGGACGTGTAGGCGCCCAGCACGACCTCGAACGCGTAGAACGCGCCGGCCAGCGGGGCCGAGAACGCCGCGCTGATCGCGCCGGCCGCTCCGCAGGCCACCAATAGCCGCATGTCGTTGCGGCGGGCGGCCAGCCGTTGCCCGATATGCGAGCCGAACATCGAGCAGATCTGGGTATAGCCGGCCTCCAGGCCGACCGAGCCTCCGAACCCGTTCGACAGCAGCGTTTGCAGGGAGATCAACAGGCTGCCCCTGAACGAGAGGCGTCCGCCATACAGGGCATTGGCCTCGATCGCGTCAGCGAGCTGCTGCCCCTTGACGCGCTTGGCGAAGAACAGCGCGATCGCGGCCAGTATGACGCCGCCGATGGTGGGGATCAGCAATGTGCGCTGCCAGGATATGACGCCGGTCGCGCTGAGATGTGCGTCCAGCGGAATGTCGAACAGGAACGAATGTGTGGCCTGGCTCAGATAGGAGATCGTTGCGACGAGCAGTCCCGACAGGAGGCCGATCACGATGGCGACCGCGACCAGGCCGGTTTCCCGGTTGCGGACGTAGTTGCGCAAGGCGGCGGGCAGCAGATAAACCGCTGCCGTTGGGTTCTTGGGCGTATTGACCGGCGACGTGATCGTCATGCTGCGCCTTCGACACCGGAGCGCGCGACGTGAAACCCATTCTTGCAGGTCGAGCCGTCCGGCGTGTCGGCGCTTCGTGCCGCAATGCGGTACCGGTTGCAACAGGATTCATGGCACAAGAGTGAGGCGCCTCGCAAAAGCCCCGATTAGCGTCGTATCGGTGTTCCAACGGGATATGCGGTTGAAGCGGCCGCCCTTGCGTCCCGGGACTGGCTGCGGACGACGAGATTGTGCCAGATGGCCAGCAAATTGCTGCTGGTCCGCCTGCCAGTCCGATGGCGACTAACGGGCGTGCCGATGGTAACCCAACTCAGCAAACAACCACGAAAAGCGGGAAATGCCCATGTCGGAGAAGGTCGCGGTCATCGGAATGGGACAGATGGGATCCGGGATGGCGGGGCGCCTGAAAGAATCCGGCCTCGACGTTGTCGGTTACGACGTCAGCGCCGACCAGCGGGCTCGCCTCGCCAAGGACGGCTTCCGGATGGCATCGAGCATTGCGGAGGCGCTGGACGGCCGGACGCTGGTGTTGACGAGCCTGCCTGATCCCAAGGCCGTGACCGAGGCCTGGCTCGGCGCCGAGGGAATCGTCGCACACGCCGCCAAAGGCACGTTGTGCATCGAGCTCAGCACCATCGATCCGCAGACGATGCGCCAGGCTGCCGGCGCCGCTGCCGCGCGTGGCATCGCCGTCGTCGATTGTCCCGTCAGCGGCAGCCCCAACGAGGCGCGCGCCGGCAAGCTGATCCTGATCGCGGGTGGTGAAGAGGCAGACGTGAAACGGGCCGAACCCATCCTCAAGCTGCTCGGTACCGACTGGAAGTACGCAGGTCCCGTCGGCACAGCGAAGGTCGTCAAGATCGTCAACAACATGATGTCGATGGGCAATGTGCTGGTTGCCGCGGAAGCCTTCGCCCTCGGAGTGGCTGCCGGTGTCGAGCCGGAGAAGCTCTACGACGTGCTGTCGGTGAGCGGCGGCCGCTCGCACCATTTCACCAAGCGCTTCCCAAACGCGCTGAAGGGCGATTTTTCGCCAGGCTTCAAGATGGAGCTTGGCGAAAAGGATCTGGCCCTCGGCGTCGAGCTCGGGCGCATGACCCGGATGCCGACGCCATCGGCGTCGGCTACTCGCGAGCTCTATGCACTCGCGCTGGCCGAGGGCTTTCGCGGTCAGGACATTGTCGCGTTGCTGGCGATGTACCAGAACTGGGCCAAGCCATCCTGACGCGAGGGCCGAGCGGCAAGGCGGCGGGCCGCCCGCGTCGCGATGTCGGCCTGCCGCAGCTGCTGTCGCCTACCGTGGTTCTTCCCGCGGACAGCTATTTGATCCGCGCCGACCGCATCGGGGCCGGCGCTGAGACACCAGCCCACTTTTCGTCGCGGTCCTTGCATTCGCCGGCCGAGCGAGGCCAGTTGCTAGAGCAAAAGGCTCTATGCTCGCGATTTCTCGACAGGCGGATCCTGCACGCCGTAGCTGCCGAATGCCGCGGCGGTCTCGCTGATCTCCGCCTCGTTCAGCAGCACCGGCCCACCGATCGCAAGCGTGAGATAATACTGCCGGGCGATCGTCTCGAGCTCAACGGCCAGCCACATCGCCTTGTCCAGCGATGCGCCCGTTGCAATCATTCCGTGATTGGCAAG
Organism: Bradyrhizobium sp. ISRA436; assembly: GCF_029910015.1. Lineage (NCBI taxonomy): Bacteria > Pseudomonadati > Pseudomonadota > Alphaproteobacteria > Hyphomicrobiales > Nitrobacteraceae > Bradyrhizobium > Bradyrhizobium sp. ISRA436. Next base: position 4,690,988 of record NZ_CP094519.1, on the reverse strand, counting down.
CAGACAGGCGGTTCGGCCCTCGAGCGCCTTGAGCGCATGCTCGGACAGCTCCTTGGTGCCAAACCTCGCATAGCCGGCGACGCGGACGTTCATGCCGCCGAACGCCGCCATCATGTAGTGGCACGCTGGGATTTCCTTACGCGCGATCGCCAGCACGGTGGCGTAGGTCGAATGAGTGTGGACGATCCCCCCAACATCGGGTCGCGCCTTCATGATGTCGAGGTGGAAGCGCCATTCGGTGGAGGGCTTGAGCGGGCCCTTCCATGATCCGTACTCGCCGTCGATCGGCATGGCCGCAATCATGTCGGGGGTGAGTGAATCGTAAGGTGTTGCGGATGGCGAAATCAGCATGGTGTTGCCATAGCGCGCCGAAATGTTGCCGGACGTTCCCTGGTTCAGCCCCGTGGCATTCATCCAGCGGCATTTTGCGATGATTGCCTCGCGCAGCTGAAGTTCGGTGTTGGTCATGATAGGCTCCTGGAAATCGGCGTGGACCGCGCTCAGTATTTCTGTCGTGTCGGGGTTATGCAGATCTCCTGCACCAGCGCATTTTGCGGGAGGTTGTAGGCATCGAGAATCAGCTTGGCGAGGTGTTCGGCCCCGATGCCGCCGCCGATAGCCGCCTTGTTTGCCTTGTAGTTGGCGAGCGTCCCGGGATCCTTCACGCCGTCCAGCACCTCGGTCTCAATGATGCCGGGCGAAATGACGATGACACGAACGTCGTAGCTGGACAGGTATTCGCGCAGGCTCTCGGAGACGCCGTGCACGAAGTACTTGGTGCCGCAGTAGACCGTATGATCGGGATAGACCTTGCGCCCCGCGATCGAGCTCATCATCACGAGGGTGCCGTGGCGGCGCTCCATCATGCCGGACATGACGGCGTGGACGCTGTTCATGACGCCATTGACGTTGATGGCGATCATTTCATCCCAGTCGGCCGGGTCCTGTCTGCCGATATCCGCCAGCCGGGCAACGCCGGCATTGGCGAACATCATGTCGATCGGGCCGAACTCTGCTTCGGCGTCCCCCACCGCGGCTGCCAGCGCCGCGCGATCACGTACGTCTACTCGGCGGCAAACCGAATTGGGGAGCCGCATGGCATCCAGCCGTTCAATCCGGCGGGCCATCAGCAGAACAGGATGGCCGGCCGCCGAGAAGGCGCGGGCGGTCGCTTCTCCAATACCTGAACTGGCCCCGGTCACGGCAACCAACGGTTTAGCAGTCATGTCACGGCCCTCCCATCAAAGTTCGCCTTGCGCAAAGGCCTCCAGCGTTCCGGCGTCTGCGGCAATGTCGAGGAATGAAAAGCGGTTGCGCATCTCCCGGCAATGCACGATGGCTTCGCGGTAGAGATCCACGGGCACGCCGAGTTCGGCGGCGGTCGTGGCGCCGCCTGCGGCCGACAACAGCCGCTTCATCTCGTCGACCGGAATCGTGAAGGCGGCGAGCTCACGCCGAAGCTCCGGCCACGTATTCTCGAGCTTGCGGTTGAATGCACTGGCTCCCTCATGGTCGAAAGCCTTCTGCTTCAACTCGGCCGCGCATTGGGAGGCGACTTCGTCGCCAAAACGGCGCTTCATGCCGGCTATGTCGATGTTCGTCGCGTGAACCGAAAGCGGCCGGTCGGCGGCGAGCATCTGCTGCTGCAGCCGCGCCATGCTCAATGACGCGATGCCCACCTGCTGGCCGTGCAAGCTGCCTGGATGCCGTTCGCCCGCAAAGCAATCGATGTAGTGGGAGATCTGATGTTCGCCCATCGAGCCATGGTGCGAAACCCCGGTGAAGGAGATGCCGAGGCCGCACAAGGTGAGCACGCGATAGAGATACCCCATCGCCTCGATGTCGCCTTTGGGCAGATTCCCGGCGCGCTTGTTGAGCTCGACTTCATCAGTGGCCTGGATCGTATAGGGCTCCTGGAAGTAGGCCGTTCCCAATAGCCGATGCGACATCCACCAATCGGTCTGTGCGACCGAACGGGCCAGGCAATCAGCGAAACCGGAGGCGGCGAGGTGAGGCGGCGCCGCGGCGGACACCTTGAGGTCCACGAAGAAGCCGGCAGGCGTGTGCGAGGGCAGCGACACCTTCAAGCCGCTGTCAAGCGTAAGCGAAGCCGTGGAGGAGGTATAGCCGTTCATCGAGGCAGCGGTGGCAAAGACGCAATAGCGCCGGCCGTCCAGGCCCGTAACATACTTGCAGAGATCGTTGACCGTACCGGATCCGACGGCGACGACGGCATCGAATCCGCGCAGCTTCTCCGTAAGGCTGCGAACCTCGGCCATGTCGGCGTGGGGATGATCCAGCACAATGGCCTCGATCGGACCGAGTTTGCGCAGCGCCCTGGCGATGCGCGCCCCCATCGCCGCGTAGGTTGCCTGGTCGGCGACCACGGCAAGGCGATGCCCCAATTTCAAGGACGCGACCAGTTCAGCCTCACGACCCTCGAGGCTGTCTTCGATCACGATGGAATCGTAGGGCACCTTTACCGGCGCGCCGGTGAGCGGATTGATCCAGCGGCCAGCCACCAGATCGTCGATCAGCGCGGTCCAGTTGTGCTTTGGCATCGGCAAATCCCGCGCCGCACCATCGGCGTCGCGCCCTGATCGTGACATTTGACAAAACGTATTGGCAATTAACCGGGATGATTGACAATTGTCAACACGGTGTGCATTTTGTGAATGCCGATGCTGAGGCCGGATCGCTGATGACCAGAACGCTGCAACGCCAAGTGACGCCGCCGCGGATCAAGCGCAGGGCGCTGTCGATTCCGGCGGAGTTTGACAGCGATCCTGTCGTGTGGGCGGCGTGGCTCTATTACGAAGAGGGCATGACGCAGGAGGAGGTTGCCGATCAGCTCGGCGTCTCGCGCGCTTCGGTGGTGAACTTCCTGCAAGAGGCGCGCGACCGCAACATCGTCACGATCGCGGTCTCGTCGCGGCACCTGCAGACCATTGGTCTTGGGCGCGAGCTGGCCGATGCGTACGGGCTCACGAGCTGTCTCGTTGTGCCGGACGACGGCGGCCGCCTGCCGGTGCACGAGCGGATCGGCATGGCCGGCGCGCGTCTCCTGATCGAGCGGCTGCAGCCCGACGATGTGCTCGGGGTCTCCTGGGGCCGCACCGTACAGGCGCTGTCGGCGTCGCTGCCCGAAATGAAGCTTCCCGGCGTGACCGTCGCCCAGATCACCGGCTGCTCGATCGGGACCACGGAATTTTCGCCGGAGCTGTGCACGTCCAACATCGCTAACCGCCTTGGGGCGCGTTGCGTCAACCTGCATGCGCCCGGCATCGTGTCGACCGCCCAGATCAAGCGCCTGTTCATGCAGGAGCCGGCATTGGTTGAGACCTTCAAGATCATCCACTCGAGCAACAAGGTGCTGTTCGGTGTCGGCAGCGTCGACGACGCCGGCACCGCGATGCGCAGCGGCTACATGACGCCGGAGAAGATTGCGCCGTACCTGGCGCGCGGCGCCGTCGGCGTGGTGAGCGGGCGCTTCATCGACAGGGAAGGGAAGCCGATCCTGGGCGCGCTTGACAACCAGATGATCGGCCTGACCCTCGACGAGATCGCCAAGGTGCCGGAACGTATCTGCATTGCCGGCGGCAGCGACAAGATCGATGCGGTCTATGCCGCGCTCAACAATAACTACGCAACGATACTGGTCACGGACGTAGCAACAGCGAAAGCGCTGGTGCCGCGCGCGGCCCGATCTCACCGATCCGGAGTATCACGCCGGCCCTGAAACAAGACAGCGAACCGGGCCGACAGAGCCTGGCGCCGAGAGAGAAGCGATGCGCGAGGAAACGTCAATTGTTGCGCGGCATGCGCAGAGTCTGGCTGTCGACGTGTCGTTACCGGGCACGCCGCGGCGCAGTGTCTGGCCACGGTTTCTGACCTCGGAACACCCGTTCCCGTGGCTGGCGCCGATCACCGCGCTGCTGCTGGCGTTCGGTGTCTATCCGCTTCTGTATGCGCTGTGGCTCTCGTTCTTCAAGCGCAATCCGATCACTCGTATGAACGTCTTCAATCCGACCTGGAATTGGGGAAAGCTGCTCGGCGATGAACGGGTATGGGGTGCGATCGGCCACACTTATCTTTACACGATCACAGCCCTGCTGATCGAACTTTGCCTTGGCCTCGCCATCGCGCTGCTGCTCGACAGCGACCGGAAGGGGTACGGATTGCTTCGGGCGCTGATGACGCTGCCGCTGGTGGTGCCGCCCGCGGTCACCGGCATGATGTTCCTGCTGATGCTGGACGGATCCTTCGGCGTGTTGAGCATGGGCCTGGTTTCGCTCGGACTCTGGCCACCGCAGTATCCCATACTTGCCTCCAGCGGTTCGGCACTGGCCGGCATTCTGCTCGCTGACATCTGGCAGTGGACGCCCTTCATGGTGCTGATCATGCTCGCCGGGCTTCGCGCCTTGCCGAAGGAGCCTTTCGAGGCCGCCGCGATCGACGGAGCGACCCCGAGCCAGGCCTTCTTCCGTCTGACACTGCCGATGCTCTCCAGGATCATTGCGCTCGCCGTTCTGATCCGTGGAGTCGATCTGTTCCGCATCTATGATTACGTGAAGGTCATGACGGACAGCGGACCAGGCACCGCCACCGAGACCCTGACGTCCTACGCCGGCACCATCTACTTCAAGAACGCGGACTTTCCCTACGCCTCGACGATCTCGCTATTCACGCTGCTCCTCGTGATCGTCACTTCAAGCATCTTCATCAAGCTGTTCAAGGTGCGGTTCTGATGCAGGAAACGTTTTGGCAGAAGCGGTTACGTGACGTGGCTGCGGTGCTCGTGGTCGGCGTGTTCATGTTCCCGCTGTTCTGGTGGGCGTTGACATCGTTCAAGCCGACCTCGGCGATCTTCAACAAGGATGAGATCGTTTGGTTCAACTTCAAGCCGACGCTGGTGAACTATGCCGTGACGATGCTCGGCAAGTCCCGGGCGGAACTTGCAATCGAGTCCGGAAATACGTTTGGGGTCGGAGGTGCGAGTTCGTATGACAGCCGTCAAACCATCATCGACTCGCTGATCATAGCGGTAGGGGCCACCGCGTTGACGGTGCTGCTGGCCGTAATCGCGTCCTACGCATTGTCGCGGATGCGATTCCGCTGGCGGCAAGCCTATCTGAACTGGATCCTGTCGCAGCGTTTCATGCCGCCGATTGCGATCATCGTGCCGGTCGTCTTTATGTTTCACTACATGTCGCTGCTCGATACGCGGCTCGGCCTGATCCTGGTCGATACGTTGATCAACCTGCCGATCGCCGTGCTCTTGATGAAATCGTTCTACGATGATGTTCCCGTCGACGTCGACGAGGCCGCCATGATCGACGGCGCCTCGCGGTTGCAGATCTTCTGGCGGGTCGTTCTGCCGATGGTGAAGGGCGGCGTCGCGGCCACTGCCGTGCTTTGTTTCATCTTTTCGTGGACGGAATTCCTGCTGTCGCTGTTCCTGACCAATTCGATCCGAACGTTGCCCGTCAAGATCACGACCTTCGTCACCTCGACAGGATCGGAATGGGGCTTCATCGCTGCCCTCGGCACGACGGCCGTGATCCCGAGCTTCATCTTCATCTTGCTCGTCCAGAAGCAGCTTGTGCGCGGCCTGACCCTCGGATCTCTCAAGGAGTAGGCGTACGAACCGGGACTACAAGTCAACAAAACATCGGGAGGAGTAGCAATGAGTTTCAAGAAGTTCGACCAGCAGACCTTCATCATCGACACGGCGAACGCCTATACCAACCGACAAATCTCCAAGCGCGAATTCCTGCGCAAGATGGGATTGGCCGGCGTCGGCTTTTCAGCCTTCAGCCTTGGCATGCTTGGCAATCCGCGCGGGCTGCGCAGAGGAAGCATGCTCGGCACCGAGGCGTTTGCCGAGGGCCTGCCCGATAACCAGGCAAAATGGCTGAAAGAGGTCGGCAGCAAGTTCAAGGGCGCCAAGATCCGCTACTCGACCGAATCGACGCCGCCGTCGGTGGTGCTGAACCAGATCAAGAAGGAGTTTACCGATCCGACCGGCATCGAGGTCGAGGTCGAGATCGTGCCGCTCGAGCAGGTGCTCGCCAAGGCGACACAGGACGTGCAGGGCCAACTCGGCTCTTACGACCTCTACTACCTTGACCAGTCGTGGATCTCGATGTTCCAGCCCGATTGCGTCGACCCGGTAGCCTACTACAAGGATAAGCCCGAACTGGCGATGCCGGATTTCGACTGGGATGATTTCTCGAAGCCGCTCGTCAAGAATGTCGCCCAGGTCGAGGGACAGTGGATGGGCATTCCTTTCGACATCCCGATCTTCACGCTGATGTACCGCAAGGACATCCTCGAGAAGCACAAGATCGCGGTGCCGACCACCTACGAAGACTTCCTCGCGGCGGCCAGGCAGATCTCCGAGGCCGAGAAGGGCAACGGTATCTTTGGCACCGGCCTGCAGGCTAAGTCCGGGCACTATTCGTTGGAATGCGACTGGAGCCAGGCGGTGTGGGGCCATGGCGGCTCTATCTTCAACAAGAACAAGAAGTTCTCGGGCAACGACGAGCAGGGCATTGCCGGATTGAAATGGTACCAGGAGCTCTTGAAAGTCTCGCCGCCAAACTCGACGGCATCGACCTGGGACGGCCAGTTCGAGATGATGCATTCGGGCCAGGTGGCGCTGGTGCAGAGCTGGGATGAATTCTTCCCCGGTCTCGATGCCGACGACTCCAAGGTGAAGGGCCTGTGGGAGCCGGCCAAGCCGCTGACCGCGAAGAAGCTGCGTTCGCCTTCCGACGCCGGCTTCAATGAGCAGCCGAATCTCGGCCATCAGGGCGGCTCGTGCATCTCGTTGTCGAAATACTCCAAGAACAAGGAAGCGGCGTGGATCTTCATGCAGTGGGGTTGCTGCAAGGAGATCATGACGCGCTGCACACTGCTTGGCGGTTTCGCGCCGATGCGGAACTCCTCGTTTGCCGATCCGCGTGTCAAAGCCAAGGCCAAGGTCGGCCCGGGCACGACACGACATCTCGAAACGGTGAAGTGGGTCATCGACAACGCAATGGCCACGGAGCCGCACATGGCGTTGTGGGCCGGTCTGTCGACCAACGAGATTCCCACGGAGCTCGGCAAGCTCCTCACGGGGCAGGCCTATGGCGGCGACCCTAAGAAGTGCATGGATGCGCTGGCGAAGGACATCGACGCCAAAGTGAAGGATGCTGGCCTGCTGTAGGGCCCGCGGAGCAAGAGTTGGCGAAGGCGGCTCGAGTCGCCTTCGCTCCCTTTGAGACGAGACGGTATGACCAAGGACCTGGTGATCGGCATCGACAGTTCGACCTCTGCGACCAAGGCGATCGCCTGGGACCGCAGCGGCCGCGCCGTCGCGGAGGGGCGCAAGAGCATCGGCCTCGCCAATCCGCAGCCGGGATATTTCGAGCAGAACCCGGATGAATGGTGGGAGTCGGCCGCAGCCGCCTTGCGCAGCGTCACCGACCAGGTCGGCACTGGGCGTATCGCTGCGGTCGCGATCTCCAATCAGCGCGAAACATTCAGTGCGTTCACCGAGGAGGGGACCGCAATCAGGCCGGGCATGACCTGGCTCGATGAGCGGGCGCGACCCCAGGTCGTGCGTTTCGGCAAATCGTTCGGAGCGGAGCGCGTTCATGCCATTTCCGGCAAGCCGCTCGATGTGCTGCCCTGTCTCTATCGCATGATCTGGATGGCGGAGGAGGAGCCCGAGATTTTTGCGCGCACCGCGCGATTTGCTGAAGTTCACGGCTACCTGACGCATTGCCTGACCGGTCAATGGCGGACGTCGATGGCATCGGCCGATCCGACCGGCTTGCTCGATATGACAAGCGGCACCTGGTCTGATGCGATCCTGGATGCTGCAGGCATTGCGATCGAGAAATTGCCAGCTCTGACGCGGCCAGGCGCTCGGATGGGTGAAGTCACCCACGCTGCAGCTGCGTTTACTGGCCTGTCTGCCGGAACACTAGTCATCGCCGGAGGTGGCGACGGGCAGTGCGCGAGCACTGGCGCCGGCGTCACGTCTCCAGGTAGCGCCTATATCAACCTGGGGACCGCAGTGGTCTCGGGCAGCTACGGCCGCGACTATGCCTATGACCGCGCATTCCGCACCGAGAAGGCCGTATGTGACGAAGGCTATATCTACGAGCAGTGCATCCGCACCGGAACGTTCTTGATCGACTGGATGGCGCGCGAAATGTTTGGGGTCGATCCGGCGGCTCAGCGGAGCATCTTCAAGGCGCTGGAAGCGGAAGCCGCAGGCTGCCCGATCGGGGCGGGCGGCGTCGTCGTGCTGCCGTACTGGCTCGGTTGCATGACGCCCTATTGGGATCCCTACGCGCGCGGCGTGATTGCCGGATTGTCGGGCTCGACCAGGCGCGGCGCCATCTATCGTGCCTTGCTGGAAGGAATAGCGCTGGAGGTCGCCGGCCAGATCGAAAGGATCGTGGCAGTGACAGGAGGCGAGATTGCGCAGCTCTCGGCCATCGGGGGTGGTTCGGACAGCGATCTCTGGCTCCAGATCCTGGCCGACGCTTCGGGCCGTCCGGTGTGCCGCTCGCCAGCGCGGGAAGCATCGTCGCTCGGCGCGGCGATCGCTGCCGCCAAGGGAGCGGGTTGGTACGGGACTATCGCCGAGGCCGCCGCGGCGATGACGAGACCTTCAGCAAGGACATTCCAGCCTGAACCCAACAACGTCGCGCGCTACGCCGAGTTGCGCGCCATCCACGCCGATCTCTGGCCAAAGCTCCTCGACTGGAATGCACGCCTCGCGTCATTTGCCGAGGGCGTGCCGTCATGAAGCCCATTGCAAGTTTTCCGGACGAGGCCGCCCGCCGCGTCGTCTGCATCTTGACTGACATCGACGATACGCTGACCACCGAGGGCCAGCTCCCCGCGGCCTCCTATGCTGCGCTGGAGAGGTTGCGCGACGCCGGCCTCGCGGTCGTTCCGGTGACGGGCCGGCCTGCGGGCTGGTGCGACATGATTGCGCGATTCTGGCCTGTCGATGGCGTGATCGGAGAGAATGGCGCGTTCTATTTCCGGCACGACCCTGTAGCGCGAAAAATGGTTCGCAAGTTCATTGCGACCGAGGCCGAGCGCGCCGCCAACCGCCGCAGATTGCTGGCGCTCGGTGAACGAATTCTGTCCGAAGTTCCGGGAGCAGCGATCTCTGCCGATCAGCTTTACCGGGAGGCTGATCTTGCGATCGACGTGTGCGAGGACGTAGCGCCGCTGCCGCGCACTGCGGTCGATAAGATCGTCTCCTTATTCGAAAGCGCGGGCGGCGTCGCCAAGGTCTCCTCCATCCACGTCAATGGATGGTTCGGCCGTTATGACAAGCTGGCGATGACCCGAATCTTTCTGCGCGAGAGACTGGGCCTCGATCTCGACGAGGCGAGGGACCGTATCGTGTTCTGCGGCGACAGTCCAAACGATGCGCCAATGTTCAGCTTCTTCCCTTATGCCTGCGGAGTTGCGAACGTAAGAGATTTCGAAGGCATGATGGCGGCAGCTCCGGCCTTTGTCGCAAGCAAGCGGGGCGCTGAAGGCTTCGTCGAGATTGCCGAGCGAATATTGTCGGCGCGGGCAGGCGTATAGCGGGAAGGTCAAGGCATGGCATCGGTCACGATCAGCAATGTGCGCAAGTCCTATGGCGGGTTCGAGGTTCTGCACGGAATCGATCTCTCTATCGCCAACGGCGAATTCGTTGTGCTGCTGGGTCCCTCCGGTTGTGGAAAATCGACATTGCTGCGGATGGTCGCCGGGCTTGAGCAGATCACCTCGGGCCAGATCAGCATCGGCAATGTCGTTGTCAACGAGCTGCATCCGAAGGATCGCAACATCGCGATGGTGTTCCAGAACTACGCTCTCTATGCGCATTTGAGCGTGTTCGACAACATGGCGTTCTCGATGCAGCTCAAGAAGCGTCCGAAGGAGGAGATCAGGCGCAAGGTGGAGTGGGCAGCGTCGATCCTCAATCTCACGCCCTATCTCGATCGCCAGCCGCGGCAACTGTCGGGCGGTCAACGCCAGCGCGTGGCGATGGGCCGTGCCATCGTGCGCGATCCCTCCGTGTTCCTGTTCGACGAGCCGTTGTCGAACCTTGACGCCAAGCTGCGCGTACAGATGCGCACCGAGATCAAGGAGCTGCATCACAGGCTTTCGACGACCACCGTCTATGTCACGCATGACCAGATCGAAGCCATGACGATGGCCGATACGATCGTGGTCCTGCGCGACGGCAACATCGAGCAGATCGGCAAGCCGCTCGAGATCTATGACCGTCCGACAAATCTGTTCGTCGCCGAGTTTATTGGATCGCCTTCGATGAACTTCCTGACCGGTGAGGTTGCCGCGGAGGCGGGACGCGCCGTCGTGCGTGCCAACGGCGTCACGCTGCCTCTGCCCCCCGGTGCGAACGTCACCGCAGGGCAGGTCGTCAAATACGGGATCCGGCCCGAACATCTCCGGCCAGGCACCGGCAACGAGGGCATCCCCGCCAAGGTTTCCGTGGTCGAGCCGACCGGCCCCGAGATTCACATCTATGCCGACGTCGGTGGGCAGGAGGTCTGCGCCATCACACAAGATCGCCTCGAGCTGTCGCCGGATGACGCGATCAGGTTGGTGCCCGCACTCGACAGGATTCGTCTCTTCGACCCTGCGACAGGCAAGGTCATCAACGGTTCTGACGAGACCAGGCCGCGCACGCTGATGCGGGCCTAGCTGCGCTGGCTGGGCTCAGACTTCGCCGGATAGATGAGGCGCAACCATAGGCGGGTCAATTGCGGTCCGCTGCCCACGAGCCGACGGCCATCGGCGGATAAGAAGACGGAGGAGAGCATGGTGGATTACATCATTGTGGGTGCTGGCTCCGCCGGATGCGTCTTGGCAAACCGTCTGTCAGCTGTTCCCGAGAATGACGTCGTCCTGCTCGAGGCTGGTGGCAAGGACACCAATCCATTCATCCACATGCCGGCGGGGTATCTCGCCCTGATGAAGTCCGGAAGCGTCGACTGGCACTATCACACCGACCCGCAGCCGCATCTGGACAATCGTGTCCTGTTCTGGCCGCGCGGCAAGGTGTTGGGCGGATCGAGCTCCATCAATGGCATGGTCTATATCCGCGGCCATGCGTCCGACTACGACATGTGGGCGCAGCTCGGCAATCGCGGCTGGTCCTATGCCGACTGCCTGCCATACTTCATTCGTTCGGAGGGGCGCGAGACTGGCGCCGACGATTATCATGGTGGCGATGGCCCGTTGCGGACGAGCCGTCTGCCGGTGTTGACCCATCCGCTGACCAAGGCCTGGTTTGAGGCCGGAAGACAGGCAGGATTTCGTGCCAACGACGATTTCAACGGTGCCGAACTGGAAGGCTTCGGACCTGTCGACAGCACGATCGCGGACAGCAAGCGCGCCAGTGCCGCGCAGTGCTATCTGCATCCTGTCATGAACCGTTCCAATCTCAAAGTGATCACGAAGGCGCTCGTCTCCCGCGTCCTGGTCGAAGGCGGGCGCGCCGTTGGCGTGGAGTATATCAGGAAGGGCCAGCTCCACACTCTAAGGGCCGACCGGGAAGTGATCTTGTCGGGTGGTGCGATCAACTCGCCGCAGTTGCTCCAACTGTCAGGAATTGGCGACGGAGAGCACTTGCGGTCGCTCGGCATCAAGGTCGTCCACGAGCTCAACGGAGTCGGACAGAACCTGCAGGACCATCTCGCCTGCGGCGTGAAGCAGCGGTGTACCCAACCGATCTCGTTCCTCAAGCATACCAAGCCGCTGGGGGCCACGAAGGCCTTCATCCAATACGTGCTGACCAAGACAGGTCCTGCGACGTCACACGGTCTGGAAGCTATGGCATTTCTCAAATCGCAACCCGGCCTCGTTGCGCCGGATCTCCAGTTCTTTTTCGTCCTCCTGATCTATGGCGATCACGGCCGCAAGATCGTGAACGAGCACGGCTTCATGGCCTACTTCAACATCGCGCGACCCGAGAGCCGCGGCAGCATCATGATCAGGTCAGCTGATCCCCTGCAACATCCGGCAATCCGGCCGAACTATCTCGAGGCGCCGGAGGATGTGCGCAACATGCGCGACGGCATCAGAATCGGCCGGGAGATCATCGCCCAGAAGGCTTTTGATCCCTATCGTGGGGGCGAGTATGCCCCGGGATCTCGCGCAACGTCGGATGCCGATATAGACAGCTATGTGCGGCAGACCTGCGAGACGATCTATCATCCGGTCGGCACCTGCAAGATGGGTTCCGATCCGCTCGCCGTTGTCGACGAGCGCCTCCGCGTCCACGGCATTGAGGGATTGCGAGTGATCGACGCGTCCATCATGCCGCGATTGGTCTCGGGAAACACCAATGCGCCGACGATCATGATTGCGGAGAAGGGGGCCGACTTCATCCTCGGGCGGCAGCCCCCGGCGGCGGCAGCGCGAGGAGGTGCGGAAGCAAGCCTGCAGGCGAGCCTGTAACGCCGGGTCGTCCTTCGTCAACATCGAGAGCGAAGGTCAGCCGACGCGGTCAAGTTGAGCGATTGGCCGTCAGTTGCTGGCGATACCGCTCGGCGTCCCAATTGAGCAATGCGCGCTCGTTCTCTGCAGTGAGGTAGGTGACCTCAGCATCTGTGGGCAGACGGCTGGTGACCAGTGCAAGACAGATCAGCATCGCTTCCGCCCCGGGGCTCGCGTCCTTGCGAATGATGCTGCCGACGCCCGGAACGAGAGCCGCTACGGGGGACGGCGATCCAACCGCCTTCAGATCCGACACCAGAAGATCCTTGCCGGGGTTCATGGTCGGCATTGCCGGCCCCAAGAAGACGACATGATCGGGATAGAGCGAGCCGCGTGTGGCGACCGAGAGACTATGATGGTCGATGGCAATGCCATGGCAGCGCGGGTCTTCCGGCACGCGATAATCCGTTCCGGCGCAGATAGCGGCGAGCGTGCGATGGTCCGCCGTCGGAGCCTCACGAGGCTCTAGTGCGAGCCGCTCTTCAACGTCCGCAACCAGCGCCTCCGCCGCTTCACTGGTTGCTGCACCCACGACGAGTCCGTGGTTGCCGAGGATCAGCACGTCGACGGCGTCCTGCGCAATGGTTTCGCTCACGGCCTGTGCCAGTGGCAATCCCGGATGACAGTAGTCAAGGAAACGCCAGGCCAAGCCACGGAGCCGCCGCGCAAGTTCAGCAGAGGCGTCGGTCCGCACCGCCCATGCGATGGTGTTTACCGAGTGGACATGTAGTACGACCGGATGCGGCATGAGGGCATGGAGCGAGGTTTCGATCGAGGCGCGCAAAGCCGTTTTGACGCCTGGAGCGAGCGGCACGCGCTCGTCGCCGCGCTCCAGCGCAGCGCGTGCGGCGGAAAGCGACACCGGGACGAAGATATCCTTGTCCTTGGCGTCCGCCAGCCAGGTACCGGACGCTTTCACCCAGAGCACGTCGCCGTCCTTGACTGAGGAGTTGCCGCCGGCGCCTTGCACGAGCAGGATGTTCCTGCCGACGCGCGCCGACATGTCACGGAGGTCATCGAGTTGGGCGGGCTGTTGCATGGTTTGGATCTCACCAGGCTAGATAATTCATCGTCCAGTTCGGAGCGCGGGCGTTTCCTCCTGGCCCCTGGATCATCGTGGATCTATCGTCCACAAGACGGTCCCTGTGCACCCCTGCGCGCAGAAACAGCGTCAACATGCCGGCCGCGCGTGCGCCGGCGATATCGTGGTCGAGAGAATCGCCAATCATCAGGACGCGCACCGGCGCCGGATGGCCCAGCCGTTCGAGCGCCGCCGTGAAGATCGGCCTATGCGGCTTGCCGACGAACGTCACCTGTCCGCCGAGTGTCTCATAGAAGCGCGCCAATGCGCCCGGTGCCGGAATCAATCCCTTGGCGCCGAACATGGTGAGGTCGGGATTGGCGCACAGCATCGGTAGTTCGCGTGCCGCGGCTCTGGTTAGGCATTGGCGCCACTGTTCGGGTTCGGCCGCGGCATCGTCGAGCCCGGCGAGTAGAATGAAATCGGCGTTCTCCATATCGGCCACGACATCGAGATCGAGTCCGTCGACGATCGTGCGGTCGCCGCCGCGCGAAATCAGAAAGCATGCGTGACCAAGTTCGGCGAACGGTGCTTGCGTGCGTGCCTTGAGGCCGATCCAGGTAACCTCGCCCGATGTCAGGATTCCATCGTAAGCTTCCGTTGGCAGTCCGAGCGAGGCAAGCCGCTGTGCGTTGCTGCGCGCGCGCTTGCCGGAATTCGACAGCACCAGCACGCGTTTGCCGGCATCGCGCAGCCGAGCCACGCATTCGCGGGCCGAGGGGATGATCGAGCGGCCTTCGTGAAGCGTGCCCCATTGATCGAGCAGCACATGGTCGAAATGCTCGATAATCGTGCCAAGACCTGCGATTTCGATCGGCCCGTTTCTCATGTCGGACCGCCCCGCAGGGCGAGCAGGGCCGCGCCATAGCTGGCCTCGGTTTGCTCAGCGACCGTTACAGGTACGCCCAGACGCCGATGCCTGATTTCGGTCCACGCATCGTTCCTTGCGCCACCGCCGATGCTGATGACGCGGCGAAGCGGCGGCGCTCCGAGGCGGGAGAGTTGCAGGTAGGCGAGGGCCTCGACCGAGGCGATTCCCTCGAGCAGAGCCTGGAAGAAGCGGTGATCCTCAGGCGGACGCGGCGTGACCCGTGCAGGCAGTGCCGGGTCGGCGATCGGAAATCGCTCGCCCGGTTTGGCAAGGGGATAGTAGTCGAGGCCGGTCGGTTCCTCCGGGCTCAACTGCGGCGTCAGCCGCTCCATCTCCGCGGCGGTGAAATGTGCCAATAGCGCACCACCCCCCGAGTTTGAAGCGCCGCCTGCAAGCCAGCTCTCGCCGAGCCGGTGCGAATAGACGCCCTGATTGGCAGCAAAGATCGGTTTTGTCGCCAGCAGCTTCACCACCAGCGTCGTGCCGAGCGAGGTGACGGCATCGCCCGGAGCGTCGGCGCGCGTGGCGATGAAGGCGGCGACGCCATCGGTGGTGCCGGCTGCGATGCGCGCTGATCGCGGCAGGCCGAGCATTGCCGCAGCGCTCGGATCAATATCTGCAAACGGCGTTCCCGGCACCAGGACCTTCGGCAGCAATTCGCGTGGCACATCGAGTCTATCGAGCCAGGCCGGCCATGTCCGCGTGATGGGATCGTATCCAAGCTTCAACGCGTTGTTCTCGTCGCTGATGCCGTGCCGTCCGGCGAGGCGGCCGGCGATCCAGTCGGCCTGATGAACGGCAAAGCGGACATCCCGACGTTCGGTGTGGCTCAACAGGTGAAGCAGCTTCGCCAGTGCGCTACTCGCGCCGTGAGCGCCGCTTTCCGCAGGAGCCACGTCCGAAATGCGCGCGGCCTCTGCTGAGGCGCGCGCATCGTTGTACATGAGACCCGGCGTGTGCGGCTGGCCGCCCGCTCCTATCAGGAGGAGGGTTCCGGAGGTACCGTCGACCGAAATTCGCTCAACACTTGCGAGATCTATTTTGCCTCCAAGCTTGCGGATAGCGGCGACGGTCGCATGCCACCACAGTTCCGGATCCTGATCGATCGCGTTCCCGTCCTGCCGAGGTGGCGGCAGAGCAATGGATTCCATTCCCTGTATATCGCCGCGCGCGTCGATCGCACAGGCGCGGACGCCGCCCGTTCCGAAGTCAATTCCGAGGAACAAACCTGTCATTCGAGTTCACCGCGATTGGCGACCTGGCGACCCTGGTTCGACTGTTCCATCCAAAGCGCAATTGCCGTGTGATTGCACTGCAGCACGTTTGGGGGATTGACGTCCCGATCAACCTCTGCAATTTTTTGCAGTATCTGAATAATTTTGCAAGCAGGCTTTTGCGGCATGGCTACCTCTCCCGACAGGCTGCCGATGATTGATGGCGAAGCCTCGCTCGCGACACGGGCGGCGTGGCTTTACTTCGCTGCCGGGCTCACCCAGTCCGAGGTTGCGGACCGGCTCAACATCCAGAGCACCAAGGCGCACCGGCTGATCGCGCGCGCGAGCCGCGAAGGCATGATCCGCGTCTTCGTCGAGGGACCGGTGGCGGAATGCGTGGCGCTGGAAAACGCCCTGGCCGAACGCTACGGGCTCGCTTTCTGCCGTGTAGCGCCCGATCTCGGAGAGGGCGACCTGCCGCTGAAGGCGCTCGCGCTCGAGGGGGCAAGCTTCCTGCGGCAGATCCTCGAGCGTGGCGAGCACAACATCATCGGCGTCGGTCACGGGCGCACGCTCGCAGCCGTGGTCGAGCAATTGCCACAGACACCGGCCCGCGACGTGCAGTTCGTGTCGCTGCTCGGCGGCCTTACCCGCAAGTTTGCCGCCAATCCGTTCGATGTCATTCATCGGCTCGCGGAGCGGACAGGGGCTGAGGCTTACCTCCTTCCAGTACCGGTATTCGCCAATTCGGTCGCGGACCGCGCCGTGCTGATGCAGCAATTTGGTATTGCGGAGGTGTTTGCGCTGGCGCGCCGGGCGTCGTTGCTGTTCGTCGGCATCGGACAAATCCACAGCGACGGGTTCCTGGTCTCGAGCGGCATGATCAAGCCGGACGAGGTCGTCGAGTTGAAGCGTGCCGGCGCCTGCGCCGATTTGCTCGGACGTTTCTTCAACGCCGACGGCCAAGTCCTCGACATCGATCTGTCCGCACGCGCCACGTCGATGGAGGCGGCGGACCTCAGGACGCATCGCATCGTCGCGATTGGCGGCGGGCTGGCAAAGGTCTCTGCGTTGCGCGCGGTGCTGCGCAGCGGCTTCCTGCATGGCCTCATCATCGATGAAGCAACCGCTCGGGCACTCGCTACCGACAAACCGGAGACAACATCCGGCAAGACCAGAAACAAGGGTCGTAAGGGAAAGTAAACGCGCACAATGGGAGGTTACAATGTACGATCGAGAGAAGAATCTATTCGATTCCTACGCCGCCAAGCGCATCAGCCGGCGTGATCTGCTGGATGGCGCTGCCAAGCTTGCCATCGCCGGCGTTGCCGCCAATGCCGCCTTTGCGTCTTCGATATCGCGGGCCATGGCCGCAGACTTCAACTGGAAGGCCTATAGCGGCAAGTCTGTCAAGCTGCTTCTGAACAAGCATCCTTACGTCGATGCGATGATCGGCGATCTCGAGGCGTTCAAAACTCTCACGGGGATGAACGTCACGTATGACATCTTCCCGGAAGACGTCTATTTCGACAAAGTGACCGCGGCGCTGTCGTCGAAGTCGGACCAGTACGACGCCTTCATGACTGGCGCCTACATGACCTGGACGTATGGTCCGGCCGGCTGGATCGAGGACCTCAACAGCTACATCAAGGATCCTGCCAAGACCAATCCGGCGTTTGCCTGGGACGACGTGTTGCCGGGCCTGCGCGCCTCAACGGCGTGGGACGGTGTTGCCGGCTCCGAGCTCGGTTCAGGCAAAGCCAAGCAGTGGTGCATTCCCTGGGGCTACGAGCTCAACAACATCACCTACAACCGCAACATCTTCGACAAGGTCGGCGTCAAGCCGCCGAAGAATCTCGACGAGATGCTGGAGGTCGCCGCAAAGATCACCAAGGACGCGGGTGGACCGTACGGCATCGGCGTGCGTGGCTCGCGCTCCTGGGCGACCATCCATCCCGGCTTCCTGTCCGCCTATTCGAACTTCGGCCAGAAAGACTTCGTGATGGAAGGCGGCAAGCTGAAGGCCGCGATGAACACCAAGGCCTCGAAGGAGTTTCACGAGAAGTGGGTCAGGATGATCCAGACCTCGGGCCCGAAGAACTGGTCGACCTACACCTGGTATCAGGTCGGCACCGATCTCGGCGCAGGCGCCTCCGGCATGATCTTCGATGCCGACATCCTCGGCTACTTCATGAACGGCGGCGATAACAAGGAGAAGGGGCATCTCGGCTATGCTGCGTTCGCCGCCAATCCGGCGGCCAAGGCGCCGACGCCGAATGTCTGGATCTGGTCGCTCGCTCTCTCGAGCTTCTCCAAGCAGAAGGATGCGGCGTGGCTGTTCATGCAATGGGCCGCATCGACCGAGCACGACCTGTTTGGTGCCCGCAAGATGGACTTCGTCAACCCGGTCCGTGCCTCGGTGTGGAAGGACAGCGAGTTCCGCGATCGTATCGCGAAGTCATATCCTGGCTATCTCGAGCAGCACGATGTCTCGTCGCCGGGTGCCAAGATCTACTTCACGGCGCAGCCGCTGTTCTTCGACCTGACCACGGAATGGGCCGCATCGTTGCAGAAGATGGTGGCCAAGGAGGTCAGCGTCGACGAGGGCCTCGACAAGCTCGCCGACAGCATCAATCGCCAGCTCAAGCAGGCCGGCCTCGGGTGACGTCTTGCGTGGTGCCATGATTCCTCCGCACCACGACAACCCGCCGGTCCGGACGGCAAGCCGATCCGGACCGGCGATGTTGCAGCGAAGAAGCGATCTCTTATCATCATGAGCATGGTCCAGCTTTCTCAGACGAACGCGGTCCCCCGCCGCAGCCCTAGGCCGCGTGGACGCATTCTGCCTTATGTCCTGAGCCTGCCGGCTCTGCTCGTCTGCATCGCCATCCTGGTGCCGTTCGTGACAGCGGCGGTCTATTCGTTGCAGCGCTATCGGCTGAACCTGCCTTATCTGCGCGGCTTCATCTGGGCCGACAACTACATCGACTTCATCTCTGACCCAGCCTTCTGGAACACGCTACGGATATCGCTGGTTTACACGGCGCTGACGGTGGTGCTGGAGCTTCTGCTCGGTCTGGGGATCGCCTTGCTGTTGCGGCGTCCGACCCGTTTCCACAACGCGGTGTCGATCGTGCTGTTGTTGCCGCTGATGACGGCTCCGGCCATCGCTGCGCTGATGTGGAAGCTGATGACCAACCCGAGCTTCGGAATCCTGTCCTATCTGGTGAGCCTGTTCGGCGTCCATGATTTCAAGTGGGCGTCCGACCCGTCGACTGCACTGTTCACGGTGGTGCTGGTAGACGTCTGGGTCTACACCCCCTTCATCATGATCCTGCTGCTGGCCGGGCTGCGTTCGCTGCCGCGCCAGCCGTTCGAGGCGGCTGCGCTGGATGGAGTGCCAGCAACCTTCGTGTTCTTCCGCATCACGCTGCCGATGCTCGCACCCTACATCATCACGGCGTCGCTGTTCCGCCTGCTCGATTCCATCCAGCAATTCGACATCATTTATGCGATGACTCAAGGCGGCCCGGGCGATCGGCTGATGGTGTTCCAGGTTCAGGCCTATCTGGAGTTCTTCCAGTACACCAACGTTGGACGTTCGGCGGCGTTGCTGATGATCCTGTGGCTGGTCACCAATATCCTCTCGAACATCTTCATCAAGAACTGGCTGCGGCTGCGTGCGCGCGCCCACGGTCACGCATAAGGACGGGGAGGCGGCGATGGATCATTCCAGTCTGGCGGGTCGCATCTTCCGCGGTGTGGCGCTCGCACTCGTGCTGGTGTTCTTCATGTTCCCGATCGTCTGGATCTTCCTGATGTCGTTCCAGACCAATGAACAGATCCTGCGGATCCCGCCGCGCATCCTGTTCGAGCCGACGCTTGCCAATTATCAGGCCCTGATCTCGGGCCAGCTCCGCACCACGGCTGGCAATCTCGAGATCTCCTTCATGCGCAACCTCATGAACAGCTTCGTGCTGTCCAGCGCGGCGGTGATCCTGGCCCTGCTGCTCGGCGTGCCGGCGGCCTATGCCTTCGCTCGCTTCAAGTTCCGCCTCGGTGAGTCCATCGCTTTCACGCTGCTATCGTTTCGCTTTGCGCCGCCGTTGCTCGTGCTGCTGCCATTGTCGCTCTACTACCAGCAGCTCGGGCTCAGCGACACTTACTTCGGCATCGTCTGGGTGTATCAACTGATCGCGCTGCCTCTGATCCTGTGGATCGTGCGCGGCTATTTCGAGGACATCAGCCCTGACATTGAGCACGCCTACCGCCTGGCCGGACATTCCTGGCGCGAAACGTTTACGCGGATCGCGGTGCCGCTGGCAGGTCCTGGCATCGCGGCGGCGGGCCTGCTGTCCTTTATCTTCTGCTGGAACAACTTTGTTTTCGCGTTGATCCTGGCGTCCGCCGACAAGCAACCGGTGACGGTGGGCGCGCTGGCTTTCGTCACGGCATCCGGCATCCAATATGGACAGATCGCGGCAGCGATCGTGCTATCGGTCACGCCGACCCTTCTGCTCGCGCTGTACGCGCAGCGTTATCTGGTCGAAGGTCTGTCGCTCGGTGCGGTGAAGGGCTGAAGGCATGGCTCGTCTTGACATCAACGCCCTTGGCAAGTCGTTCGGTCCGGTTCGTTGTGCCGACGGGTTGTCCTTCTCCGTCGAACCCGGCGAGATCGTCGCGGTATTCGGACCGTCGGGCAGCGGCAAGACCATGCTGCTGCGCATGATCGCGGGCATGTACGAACCCGACGAGGGGGATATCCTGGTTGGTGGTCGGTCGATCATAGGTGCGCCGCCGGAGCGGCGCGGGGTCGGCATGGCGTTTCAGAACTTTGCGCTATTTCCGCACATGACGGCGCGCGACAATATCGCAAGCGGCCTGCGCGCGAAGGCTGGTGATGCAGACGTCACGTCGCGGGTCAAGTCGATCAGCAGGCTTCTGAAGATCGAGCATGTTCTTGGCCACATGCCCCGCGAGTTGTCGAACGGGCAGAAGCAGCGCACTGCGCTGGCGCGCGCCTTGATCGGCAATCCAGATGTGCTGTTGCTGGATGACCCGCTTCGCAATGTCGACGCCAAGCTCCGCTACGAGATGCGGCTGGAGTTGCCGAGCCTCTTGCGCCGGAGCTCCGCTGCGGTTCTCTATGTCACGCAGGACTATCGCGAGGCGATGGCGATTGCGGATCGGATCGCTGTTCTGGTTCGGGGCCGGCTTGTTCAGCTCGCGCGACCGGAGGAGGTCTATGCGAAGCCGGCATCGGTCGCGGTCGCGCGGCTGTTTGGCGATCCCAGCATCAATCTTGCCGAAGTCGAGCCTCAGGTCGGGCAGGGAGGTCTGAGCGCTGAGATCGCGGGGACGAGAGTGCGGCTCGATTCGGCCGATCAGCCGGCCAGTCATGGTCCATGCTGGCTCGGCGTTCGTCCCGACGATCTTGCGATCAGCCGCGATCCTGGCGATGACGCCATTCCCGCCCGGATCGTTGCGATCACACCAATGCACGAGCGCAACGTGTTGCTGCTGCGCCTTGCTGATGGCTCCGAATGGTTGGCCGCGTTACCGTCGGATGCCTCGGCAGCAAGCGCGGATGACGATGTCTTCGTTCGGTTCGCGCCGCAGGCCGCGCTCCTGTTCGATCGCGCGACCGGGCTCCGCGTCGGTCAGGCCGACCGGCGACAGGCGGCGTGAAGGGAGCGGAATGACCATGGGCATGCTCGAAATCCGGAATGTCGACAAGGTCTACCGTAGTCGCGGCAAGCCGCCCGTCCACGCCGTGCGCGCACTCGATATGGAGGTCGGAAAGGGCGAGATCGTGGCGCTGCTGGGGTCTTCGGGCTGCGGCAAAACCTCGACCTTGCGCATGATTGCAGGTTTTGAAAGTGTGACCTCGGGAGCGATAACGTTGAGTGAGCGGCGGATCGACGAACTGCCGCCGGCCAGGCGCAAGGTCGCGATGGCTTTCGAAGGCTATTCGCTTTATCCGCCGCTCACGGTTCGCGAGAACATCGCCTTTGCACTGAAGGCGCAGCAGCTTTCGCACAGCGAAGTCTCGCGCCGCGTCGACGCGATCGCACAGCTGGTCGAGATCGAGGATACGCTGGAGAAATATCCACGCTCGATCTCCGGCGGCCAGCAGCAACGCGTATCGCTGGCGCGTGCACTGGTGCGCGACGCTGATCTTTACTTGCTCGACGAGCCGATGGGACAACTCGAGCCTCAGCTGCGCGCCGTGCTGCGCGGGCGGATCAAGGGCCTGCTGGCCGAGCGCGGCATGACCGCGATCTTTGTCACCCACGATCAGACAGAGGCCAGCGCGCTCGCCGATCGCATCGCCGTGATGGAGGACGGCGTGCTCCAGCAGTTCGCGAGCGAAAAGGAGCTGAAGAGCCGACCCGCGAATCTGTTCGTGGCAAGCTTCATCGGCGAACCTCCGATGAACCTGCTTGAGGCCGACGTGGCGGCAACGGATGGCGGTTTCCGGCTGTCTGTCGGCTCGGATATCGCCTTGCACCTTCCTGGCGGCGCACTTGATGAGGCTGCCCGGTGCGCGCTCGAGCAGAACAAGCGGGTTCGCGTCGGCATCCGGCCGCAGAAGATCACGGTCGGAGCGGGTGAAGCGCGGGTGCGCGTAATCTCAAATCAATGGCTGGGCGACCAGTCGCATGTCGCCGGTGAATGCGCGGGTCACGTCCTGATCGCGGTGACGCCGAGCCGGGTCGCGGCGCGGCCTGGAGACATCATTCCGTTCGGGCTTGGGCCGCAGCATCTGCATGTTTTCGGCTCCGACGGAGCCTGCATTCGCCATGCGGAGGCAGTCTGACCATGTCCATCCCGCAGAGCCGCGACGTGATCATCGGCATCGATGCCGGAACATCCCTGATCAAGACCGTCGCCTTCACGCGAGAAGGGCGACAGCTCGCCGACTTCGCGCTGCCCAATACGTACAGCACGGCGCCGGGCGGACGGGTCGAGCAGGATATGGCCCGGACCTGGAACGACACCGTTGCGGCGTTGCGTGGTCTGGCGGCGGCAGTACCGGATTTCGCGTCGCGGATCGCGGCGATCGCAGTCACAGGGCAGGGCGACGGCACATGGCTCATCGATGACGATGGTCGTCCGGTCGCGCCCGCGCTGCTCTGGCTGGATTCCCGGGCGGCGGGCCTGGTGGAGGACATCCGCTCCAGCGATCGCAACGCGGCCCTCTATCAGCGGACCGGCTCGGGGTTGAACGCCTGCCAGCAGGGCGCCCAGCTGGCCTGGCTGCAAGCTCACGCGCCCGAGACGCTGTCGCGGGCAAGCACGGCCTTTCATTGCAAGGACTGGCTCTATTTTCTGCTCACCGGCCAGCGCGCGACCGATCCGTCGGAAGCGAGCTTTACGTGCGGGAATTTCCGCAAGCGCGGCTTTGATGTGGAAACTGCGAGGCTCATTGGCATCACCGATTGTACGGCGCTTTTTCCCGAAGTCGTCGACGGTGTCTCGACGACGCATCCGCTAAGCATCGGGGCCGCGCGGGAGACCGGACTGCCGCAGGGCGTGCCGGTGTCGCTCGGCTATGTCGACGTGATCTGCAATGCGTTGGGGGCCGGACTCTACGATCCGGCGCCGGACGTCGGCTGCACCATCATCGGGTCAACCGGCATGCACATGCGGCTGACACCAACCGCTGATGCGGTCGTTCTGAATGCCGAGGCCACCGGCTATACCATGCCGTTCCCTGTCCCCGGTCACTATGCGCAGATGCAGTCCAATATGGCTGCAACGCTGAACATCGATTGGCTAATCGATCTTGCACGCGACCTCCTCGCCGCGGAGGGAGTGACGCGATCGCGCGCCGATCTGATCCGGCGATTGGATGAGCGAGTGCTGGAGGCGCGGCCCGGTGAACTGCTGTTCCATCCATTCATTTCGGATGCGGGTGAACGTGGTCCGTTCGTCTCGCATGAAGCCTGTGCCCAATTCCTGGGGTTGCGCTCGCGTCACGGCTATTGGGACCTGATGCGAGCGGTGATGGAAGGCCTCGCCTTCGCCGCACGTGATTGCTATGCCGCCATGGGCTCGTTGCCGCGTGACTTGCGGATCACCGGTGGTGCGGCGCGAAGTCGCGCGCTCGGCGCCATCCTGGGCGCTGCACTTGAGTGCAATGTCCGCGTTTGCAGCCGCGGCGAAGCCGGCGCAGCGGGCGCTGCCATGATCGCAGCGGTTGCCACCGGCATATATCCGGACATGGCGGCGTGCGCCGAGGATTGGGTGAAGCCTTGTCTCAACCCGGCGCAAGCACATGATCCGGATCTGGCTTCGCACTATTCCCGGATGTTCCCGGCCTATCTCGACGCAAGGCTGGTCGCGCGGCCCGTCTGGAAACAACTCGCGGCGCTGCGTGCGGGAGGTAGCCATGCCTAGCACCATCGCCATCATCGGTGACCGCTTCATGCTGCCGTCGGTCTTTGCCGAGCGGATCACCGCGGCCTGCGGCGATGCACTCGATATTCGCGTCCTGGAGCAGCCATGGCCAGACGAGCCGATGGAGCATGGCTATGCAGGCTCCAAACTCGATGGCTTGAAGGAATTCATGGGCGATCCAAACGAGATTGCCGACTTCATCGCCGACGCGCCAATGCTTGTGACCCATCTGGCACCGATGTCGCGATCAATGCTGGAGCGGCTGCCGAACCTCAAATTCATCGCGGTCTCGCGCGGCGGCCCCGTCAACATCGACATGCAAGCGGCGCGGGATCACAGGGTGCTTGTCGTCAACACCCCAGGGCGCAACGCGAGCGCGGTTGCCGAGTTCACGATCGGTGCCATTCTCGCCGAGACGCGGCTGATCCGCAGCGGACATGAATCCTTGCGCGCCGGTGAATGGCGCGGCGATCTCTATCGCGCCGACCGCACCGGGCGCGAGCTCGGCGAGATGACGGTCGGTATTGTCGGCTATGGCGCGATCGGCAGCCGCGTGGTGAAACTGCTCAAGCCGTTCGGCTGCAAGATACTGGTGGCCGATCCCTATGTTCAGCTCACTGCGCAGGACCGTAACGACGGCGTCGAGCATGTGGCCTTGCCCGACCTCTTGGCGCGTGCGGACGTGATCAGCCTGCACGCAAGGGTGACGGCCGAGACGACCGGATTCATCGATCGCGCGGCGCTTGCGCGGATGAAACCGGATGCGTTCTTCATCAATACCGCGCGCGGCCCGCTGGTCGACTATGAGGCGCTCTACGAAGCGTTGTCCGCCGGACGGCTTGGCGGCGCGATGCTTGACACATTCGCGGTCGAGCCGGTGCCGGCCGACTGGCCGCTGCTGCAATTGTCCAATGTCACGCTGACACCGCATATCGCCGGCGCTTCCGTGCGCACTGTGACGTTTGCCGCCGACCAGGCGGCTGAGGAGGTTCGCCGCTTTCTGGCCGGTGAACCGCCGCTCAATCCGTGCTGAAGACGAAAGGTGCCTTGATATGACCCGTGAGGAACGACAGCTGCGCGAAGCGATCATCGCCAAGTGCCGGTGGATGAATGCGTCGGGTCTCAACCAGGGAACGTCAGGAAACATCTCCGCCCGCTTTAGGGACAGGATGCTGATCACGCCGTCGGCCACGCCCTATGAGGCGATGAAGCCCGAGATGATCGCATCGATGCCGCTCGAGGGCGAGTATGATTCCTGGGAGGGGCCGCTGCAGCCGTCCACCGAATGGCGATTCCATCTCGATATCATGCGCGGCCGGCCCGACGTCGGCAGCGTCGTGCACACCCATTCCACCTACGCCACCGTGCTTGCGATCGCGCGCAAGTCGATTCCCGCCTGTCACTACATGATGGCCGCGTTCGGCGGCCATGACATTCGCTGCGCAGGCTATGCGCGGTACGGCACCGCGGAACTGTCCGAGCTTGCGCTCGCTGCACTCGAAGGCCGCAACGGCTGCCTGCTTGCAAATCACGGCATGATTGCCGTCGGCCCTAACCTGGACAAGGCGATGTGGCTGGCGGTCGAGCTCGAAACCATCGCGCGTCAATATTATCTCTCGCTCGCGCTCGAGACGCCGCACATTCTCAGCCAGGAACAGATAGCGGAGACGGCACAGGGATTTTCGACCTATGGTCTCCAGGCCCCGAAGCCAAAGTCCGCGAAGGTACGCCCCGCCGTGAAAGCCGCAGCCCGCCGACAGGTCGCGAAGAAGCGCAGCGGGACGCGATGACCGCGGCTGCACCGGGTAGGGGCCGTGACCACGGGCTCGTCGATGTCGCAATCATCGGTGGCGGCATCAACGGGGCCGGCATTGCCCGGGATGCGGCTGGCCGGGGCCTCAAGGTTCTGCTGTGCGAGAAGGATGACTTTGCCGAGGGCACGTCGTCGCGCTCGGGCAAGCTCGTGCATGGCGGGCTGCGCTACCTCGAATACTACGAATTTCGTCTGGTCCGCGAGGCCCTGATCGAGCGGGAGGTGCTGCTGGCGTCGGCGCCGCACATCATCTGGCCGATGCGCTTCGTGCTGCCGCATTCACCCGAGCAGCGGCCGGCGTGGCTGGTGCGGACCGGGCTGTTTCTCTACGACCATCTCGGTGGCCGCAAGCAGCTGCCGCCGAGCCGCGGGCTCGATCTGACTCAGGCGCCCGAAGGCGCTCCGCTACGCCCGGAATTCCGTCGCGGCTTCGAGTATTCGGATTGCTGGGTCGACGATGCGCGGCTCGTGATCCTCAATCTGATCGATGCCGCCAGTAACGGCGCCAAGATATTGCCGCGGACGCGCGCGGTGGGCGCCCGGCGGGAGGGAGAGAACTGGCGCCTCGACATGCTGGGCGAGGACGGCTGCCCGCAGGTGGTGCGTGCGCGTGCGCTTGTCAATGCGGCAGGCCCGTGGGTCCGAGATGTCGTGCAGGGCGTCGCAGGGTTGAACCCGGCGCACAATGTGCGGCTGGTCAAGGGAAGTCACGTTATCGTGCCAAAATTCTGGAGCGGTCCGCAGGCCTATTTGCTTCAGAACGAGGACCGCCGCGTCATCTTCGTCAACCCCTATGAGAGCGATCTCGCGCTGATCGGGACCACCGATATTCCCTACGACGGCCGCGCGGAGGACGTCGCGATTGACGGCGGCGAGATTGCCTATCTGCTCGGGGTACTGCGCCGCTATTTTCGCGCTTCGCCATGTGAAGGCGACATCGTGCACGCCTTTTCAGGCGTTCGACCATTGTATGACGATAATTCCGAGGATCCCTCCGCGGTTACGCGAGACTATGTCTTCGAAGTCCATGGAACAACGGAACAACCGGCGTTTCTGGCGATCTTCGGTGGTAAGATCACGACCTATCGCCGGCTCGCCGAGCATGCGCTTGGTCGATTGGCGCCCTGGTTTCCCGGAATGTCATCGGCGTGGACGGCGCGAAAGCCACTGCCGGGCGGCGACATCGGCAGCACGTTCGAAGTCTTTGCGACAGACCTGACACGAGCCTATCCCGATCTGCCTCAACAGGTCATCCATCACTATGCGCGCCTGTATGGCACGCGCGCACGCGATCTTCTTGGATCGGCACGCAGTGTGGCCGATCTCGGCCGTCACTTCGGTGGAAATTTCTACGAGCGCGAAGCCATCTACCTCCGCGAGACGGAATGGGCGGCAAGGCCCACAGACTTTCTCGAAAGACGCACCAAGCACGGCCTTCACCTGACGCGCGCGCAACGCGATAGCTTTGAAGACTATCTGTGAGCGGAGGCCATTCGTGGAAGCTCCGGCGTAGCACGGCAGAGCTGCGCGGGCGAGGAAATCGTCCCCGCCACGCGCTTGGCATACGACGCCGTCACTGCGCCTTGGTGATATAGGGGCAGCCGCCTTCATTGAGCGGACGGAATGCCTGATCGCCGGGGATGGTCGCGAGATACTCATAGAGATCCCATTTGCTCTTGGACTCCTCCGGCTTCTTGATACGCATCAGGTACATATCGTGCACCATCCGGCCATCCTCGCGCACGACGCCGCCCTGAGCGAAGAAATCATTGACCGGCGTCTTGCGCATTTGCGCAATCACCGTTTCGGGATCAACTGAGTTCGTGGCAGCCACTGCCTTGAAATAGTGCCGCAGCGCGGAATTCACGCCGGCCTGGTAGGCCGTCGGCATCGCGCCGTGCCGCTTGAAGAACTCCTGCGAGAACGCCCGGGTCTCCGGCGTGCGGTCCCAATAGAAGGAGTCCGTGAACAGGAGATCATGCGCGTGCTGCAGGCCGAGTGCCGGCACGTCGGTGAGCGTCACCTGCAGTGCGACGACCTGCATGCTCTCGCGGATATTGAACTCATCGCCCTGAGCGACCGCGTTGCGGAAGTCGGAGCCGGCATTGGCGAGCGCCAGGATCTTGGCCCCGGACGATTGCGCCTGCAGCAGGAATGACGAGAAATCCGCGGTGTCGAAGGGATGCCGGATCGCGCCCAACACCTTGCCGCCGGCAGCGGTGACCGCCTTGCTCGCGTCGCGCTCCAGCGCCTGGCCGAACGCATAATCCGCGGTAAGGAAAAACCACGGCGTACCGCCGCGCGCGACCACGGCCTTGGCGGTGGCGTTCGAGGACGCATAGGTGTCGTAGGTCCATTGCACACTGGTTGGCGAGCATTGCTTGCCGGTAAGCTCCGATGAGCCGGAGCCCGAGATCAGGAACAGCTTCTTGCGCTCACGGGTCACGGTCTGGATGGCGAGTGCCACGGCCGAATTCACACCCTCGGCGATCACATCGACACCCTTAGTATCGATCCATTTGCGCACGATTCCGGCTGCCACGTCGGGTTTGTTTTGGTGATCGGCCGAGATGATCTCGATCCGGCGCCCCGCCACCTTGCCGCCGATTTCCTCGGCAGCCATTTGCGCCGCGACCACCGAGCCGGTGCCGTTGCCATCGGAATACTGCCCGCTCATGTCGGTGATGATACCGACGCGCAATACGCCATCTTCGGCGCGGGCCGTACTTGCCGCGAAGAAAAGGGAAGCGCCGAGCGCAATCAGTAGTGTCAATGGCGAAGCTTTGGTCCAGGTCATTTCCGTTCTCGAGTGTTGGATATCGGGGTGTCTACTGCAGGAGTCACTTGCCCGCGACAACCTCTTCCCGAGCATGGCGCTCTGCGCCATGGCGACGCTTCGACACCTCAGTTCAAGCAGAAAAATCGATCAGATGCCGCCCGAAGGAAAATGCGCGCTTATGCGAGGCTTAATCCTGCACGCGCCGCGTGCTTCGTCCGCGCGCGTATCCCTTCGAGGTCGCCGCGCAGATGTCTTCCAGTTCGGCCTCGAGAAGTCCTTTGGCGACGATCAGTGCCCGGACTGCGGCACGAGGGTCGCCGTCGCACGCCGCGATCACTTGATCGGCCGCCATATCCAGCGGGTCGCGTCTTTGCAACGTCTTCGAAACGGCCGACATGCCCAAGATTCCCGATTGACCGGCCCTCAGAATGTTCCTATTTTGTTCTCATGTCAATCGTGGCGCATCGCAACGGCATCAAGTTTTGGTCAGACGTCGCAGGTGAACGGTTGGGATGGCAACAGCAGGCACCATCCTCCACGCAGACCTGGATGCGTTTTACGCGTCGGTTGAGCAACTGCTAGACCCATCGCTGCGCGGCAAGCCCATCGCCGTCGGAGGCGGAGTCGTGCTTGCTGCTTCCTACGAAGCAAGGGCGTTCGGGATTCGTGGCGGCATGCCGGGACGGCAGGCGCGCGAGCTGTGTCCGCAGCTCACCTTTGTTGGCGGCCATTTCAAGGACTACCAGCGTCTGGGTGACGCCGCTGTCAGAGTGATCGGCGATTTCACGCCGCTCGTGGAACGCATCTCGATCGATGAGGCCTTTGCCGATGTTGCGGGCTGCACCCATCTGTTCGGTGCGCCCGCCGAAATCGCAGCGGCGATCCGCTGGCGCGTGCGCACCGAGCTTGGCCTTCCGATCTCCGTGGGTGTCGCGCGCACCAAGCATCTGGCCAAGATCGCCTCGCAGGTCGCCAAGCCTGACGGGCTTGTGGTTATAGATCCCGACAGTGAGCTGGAATTCCTGCACCAACTGTCGGTCGAGCTGATGTGGGGCGTGGGACCAGTCACCAAGGCACGGCTGGCTGCGATCGGCGTGTCGACGATTGGGCAACTTGCCAGGCTGCCCGGCTGGTCGCTCGAGCGATTGCTCGGACCGGCGGCGGGACAGAAGCTCTCGGAGCTGGCCTGGAATCGCGATCCCCGGCAACTCAAGCCTCACCATCGGGCCCGATCGGCTGGAGCGCAGTCGGCGATCGGCAAGAAGCCCGCCATTGAGCGGGTTATCCGGCCGACCCTGCTTCACCTCGCGGACCGCGTCGCGACGCGGCTCCGGGCGAAGTCCAGACCCGGTCGAACGGTCACGGTACGCGTGCGTTTCGCCGACTTGAGCTCGGTGACGCGTTCGACAACGCTCGATGCCCCGATCTCAGCCACCATGATCCTCGCTGAGCTCGCCGAAGAATTGGTGCGTGCGATCCTGGCGGATCACCCGGACGAGAAGATGATCTCATTGTTGGCGATCTCCGTATCGCATCTCGAGGAGCACTGGGATCTCGAACTCGAACTCCCGTTTGGGCTTGCAGATCAAGCGCGTCGCCCCGGAAGCAAGCTTGGCTTGGCCCGTTGGGCGGCAGACCGTGCCATCGACAAGATCCGCGATCGCTTCGGATGGGATGCGATCGGATACGGCTCGGTGGCACTTGGTGTCTCTCGTTCGGTGCCTGACGAGTTTCGCAAGCTGGCCGAGAAGGATCTCTAGTCGCTGACGGTAACATGGTCTCCGTGGAGCGCCTCTGCCCATGGCAGGCCAGCCGGAGTGCCAGGTATCTCGTTCTCTAATTCCCATAGACCGGGCAAGCCCGCCCAGATCTCACGTATCTGTCACTCATTCGGCCGGGTGGAGTTTTCGGCACGCACGGGCTACTGGTGGCTGGTAGCGGGCTTCCTGTCCTGCGACGCGGGCTTTGAGAACGGCCGGAAACATATGGGATTGCTCGATATTTTGCGGTCAAAGCGCAGCCCCGGTGGCGTGCAGCAGGGCAATGGGGCCGAGCCTTGCCGTGCGGCACCGTCTGTCGGAGTCGTGTTCGATCAAGTTTCCCTCGGCCGAGGAGGTAACCGGATTTTTGACGGCCTGTCGCTCGACCTGCGTGAGCGGCGAATTGGTCTTGTCGGCGACAACGGATCCGGCAAGAGCTCGTTGCTGCGCCTCGCCAACGGCCTGCTGTCGCCCCAACGCGGCGAGGTGATCGTCAACGGACATCGCACGACGCAGGCGGGCAGGGAACTGCATGTCGATGTCGGATTCGTGTTCCAGAATCCGGACCATCAGATCATCTTCCCGACCGTCGGCGAAGAAGTCGCCTTCGGCCTGATCGAGAGTGGTCAGACGGCGGCCCAGGCCAGGCAGGCGGCGAGCGATCTACTGGCCGATCATGGCTGCGCCGGCTGGATCGATCGCGCGATCCACGACCTGTCGGAGGGACAGAAGCAACTCGTCTGCATCCTGGCGATCCTCGCGACTGAACCGAAGATATTGCTGCTCGACGAACCATTTTCCAGCCTCGACCTGCCGACGCGGCTGTCGCTGTCGGCAAGGCTTGCGCGGTTGCCGCAGCAGATCGTCATGGCGAGTCATGACCTCGATCTGCTGCGTGACTTCGACCGTGTGATCTGGCTGGAGAAGGGCCAGGTGAGGGCTGACGGCACGCCTTCGCAGGTGCTTCCAGATTACCGAGCGCATGCCGCCGCGCGGGGCGCGTTGATGCCGGAGAGCGGCGCGGCATGATGGGCGGGTATCTTTCCCGCGTGACGTGGCTGCATCGGCTTCCGGCGGGTCTCAAGCTCTGCGCGGTCGCGGGCACGAGCATGGCGCTGTTGCCGATGCAGGACTGGCGGCTGCTCGCGCTCTGCCTTGCGTTCGTGGTCGGCGTCTATGCTGCGCTCGGCCGCGATGCCGTGCGGCGGCTCGGCCTGCTGAAGCCGATCGTTCCGCTGCTCATGATCGTCGGTGGTTTGCAGGGCTTGTCCAGCGAGTGGGACGAGGGGGCGAGCGTGGTGCTGCGACTCCTCGTCATGGTGCTTGTCGCCGATCTGGTCACAATGACGACCACGATGTCGGCGTTGATGGATGCCGTCGAGTCGCTGTTTCGGTTGCTTCGTCCACTGGGCGTCAACTCGCGAAGGATCGCGCTGTCGGTCGCGCTGGTGCTGCGTTTCATTCCGGTGCTGCTGGCCAACTGGCACGCACGCGAAGAGGCGTGGCGGTCGCGGTCACAACGACGTGTTCCGCTTCGCATTGTTGTCCTGTTCCTAATCGAAACACTGCGACTTGCGGACCACGTCGCCGACGCCCTTGATGCGCGCGGCTATGGCCGCGCAGATCGCCAACCCAAAGGACCACGTTGATGGATTCTCGCGCCATTGCTCGAATCTCGCTGCTCGCCGCCATGATCGCGGTGCTCGGCCTGCTGCCGACGTTTCATCTCCCCCTGGCTGGCGGCGTGCCGATCACCGCGCAGACGCTCGGTGTGATGCTTGCCGGGATCGTGCTCGGTCCGCGCCAGGGCGCGCTAGCCGTGGTGCTGCTGCTCCTCGTCGTGGCGCTTGGTGCTCCGCTTCTGGCGGGTGGCCGAGGCGGGCTCGGCGTGTTCTTCGCTCCTTCCACAGGCTTCCTGCTGGGCTGGATCCCCGGCGCTTTCATTACCGGTGTCGTTATGCAGCGCCTCACCAAAAGGCCAGTGTTTGCTGCAGCATTCGCAGCCGCGATGACCGGCGGAATCGTCGTCGTCTATGCCTGCGGTGTCGTCGGTCTCATGATCGTGGCGCATATGGGAGCATTGCAGGCGATGCTGGCCACCTCAGTGTTCTTGCCGGGTGACTTTGTAAAGGTGCTCGCTGCGGCGTTCCTGACCAAGGCCGCTGAACAGGCCTATCCGGCCGCTCTCGGACATCGCACGTGAGCATCACGGAGCCGCTCTCGTATCATGCCGCGCGGACGCCGGACCGCGATGCGCTGGTGTTCGAGGAGCAGCGGATATCCTGGCGCCGTCTCGACCAAGAGATCAATCGATTGGCCGGCTTCATTGCCGCCGCGACTCCGGAGGGCGGTGGCGTCGCGCTGCATCTGCCGACCGGTCCCGCACTTGCCCTTCTGTTTCTTGCCGTCGCGCGCGCGGGGCGCGAGGCACAGGTGCTGGATCCTGATTGGCCGGCCGAGATGACACGCGCGATCCTGGTGCAGTTGTCGCCCGCGCTGCTCATCAGCTTCGATGTTCGGTTCGCCGGAGACAGAGCGATCATTCTTACCGATGCCCTGTCGTCCTTCACACAGCTCGCGACGATCCTAGGGGGGACGTTGGAGGCAATCCCGGTCGCCGAGCCGGATGGCCTGAGGCCGTTCTATGTGGGCTTTACCTCCGGATCGACCGGCCTCCCCAAAGGCTACCGCCGTCATCATCGATCATGGACCGAGAGCTTTCGTCATGACGGAAAGGAGTTCGGAATCGGCGCAGAGGACGTGATTCTCGCACCCGGAACGCTCACCCACTCGCTTTTCCTTTATGCGCTCGTCCATGGGCTTAACGTCGGTGCCTGCGTCATTCTCTGCCGAAAATTCCGGCCCGACACCGTCGTGCGCCTGATCGAAGGCGAGCAGGCTACGGTGCTCTATGCCGTGCCGACGCAGTTCCAGATGATCGTCAAGGCCGCGGGCAACGCTGCGCTCGTCTCGATGCGCTGGGTCTTGTCGTCCGGGGCCAAGCTGCCGGCGGAACAGCGCGAGCCATTGCAGCGCGTGTTCCCCAATGCCCGTATCGCTGAATTCTACGGCGCTTCGGAGACCAGCTTCATGACGGTGGCGAAGGCAGATGAGGGCAGTCCCGAAACGTCGGTTGGCCGCGCCTTCTCAGGCGCCGTGGTGACGATCCGGGACCGGACCGGCCGATCGCTGCGAGTAGGCAAGACCGGCTATGTGTTCGTCGAGAGCCCGTTTCTGTTCATGAATTACGCTTGCGGTGAATCATCCGATCTGCTTCGTCACGGCGATGCCGTGTCGGTCGGCGACATCGGCTACCTCGATCCCGAGGGGTTCCTGCATTTGGTCGGCCGGGCCAGCCGGAAGATCGTGACGTCCGGAAAGAACATCTATCCCGAGGAAATCGAGCGGGTGCTCGAGCGTCACCCTGCGGTGGCGGCCGCTGCCGTGCTCGGCGCGCCTGACGCCAGCCGCGGCGAGAGATTGATCGCGCTCGTAAAGACGCGCGCGGATGCGATCGTCGCCGCGTCGGAGCTCATCGCTTACTTGCGTGCCGTGTTGCCGCTCTACAAGGTGCCGCGCGTCTATGCGGACGTGCCGGAATGGCCTCTGACGCGTTCGGGAAAAACCGACTTCGACCGGCTGCGCCGGGTCTGGAGCGCAGGTACGATGGCGCGGAGACTGTCATGAGCGCGGCTTTCATCGCTGCCGCGCGTCGCACGGGAGTCGTGCCGCGCGGCGGCGCATTTGCCAGGGTGGAGGCCGTTGATTTGGCTGAAGCTTCCATTCGGGCGGTGCTCGACGACGCCAGATTTTCACCGTCCGATGTCGACGAGGTGATCTTGGGCAACGCGCTGTATGGCGGCGGCAACCCGGCGCGCGTCGCTGCGCTGAAAGCCGGGCTGCCCGCAGAGGTGCCGGCGACCACGATCGACACCCAATGTTGCGCAGGCCTTGATGCGATCCTGCTGGGCGCGGCACGCATCAAGGCCGGAGAAGCCGATGCCATCGTCGCGGGCGGCGTCGAAAGCTTCAGCCGGAGTCCAATCCGTGCTCGGCGCCCGTTCGTTCCAGGTGAGGTCGCGCAGCCTTATGACAGACCGCCTTTCGCGCCGTGGCCGGAGCGTGATCCGGACATGATTCCGGCGGCCGCGATGCTCGCTGCGGAGTGGAACATCACCCGCGGCGACCAGGAGGCGTTCGCCATCGAGAGCCACCGCAAGGCTCTGGCACCCGGCGTCCCGGTGCAGGAATTCGTGCCCGTCGCGGAGCATACGGGAGATCCTTTTGCCCGCCGTCTGACTGCCGGTCTTTGCGCGCGACTTCCCGTTCTTGCAGGAAGTGCGACCCATGGTGTGACTGCCGCAACCGTCGCGGTCGAAGCCGATGCCGCCGCTGCGGTGCTGCTGGTGTCGGAACGCGCGTTGGCATCCATGCATCCCTCGGCCCGCGTGATCTGTGTCGTCGGTGCCGGGCGGACGGGCGGCGATCCCGAACGTCCAGGGTTGGCGCCGATCGAGGCGGCGCGTGCGGCCTTGCGTCATGCGGGGCAATCAATATCGTCACTTTCGGTCGCCGAAATCATGGAAGCCTTTGCCGTTCAGGCAATGGCGTGCATCCGCGCCCTTAACCTCGATCCCAAGCGGGTCAATCCTGGTGGCGGCGCGCTGGCACGAGGGCACCCGATCGGCGCATCGGGGGCGATCGTGGCGGTGCGCGTGTGGCACGAGTTGCAGGCGATGAGTACGGGCGCAACCGGCCTGGCGGCGATCGCCGCCGCGGGCGGACTTGGCTCCGCTGTGCTGCTTCGTCTGGAGTAGGCCCATGCCGGTTCGTGTCGATCGCCCAGCCGACCTTGCCGCGTTCGTCGGCGTCGGACTGCAGAGTGAAACATTCGCGGTGACTCAGTCCGACGTCGATCGCTTCATTGCGCTCAGCGGCGATCGCCAGTGGATTCACTCTGACGTCGAGCGAGCCAAGGTGGAACTGCCGGCTGGTCGCACGATCGTGCCCGGCAATCTGTTGTTGGTGCGGCTACCGCGGCTCCTGCAAGAGGCCTACAGCGTTGCGCATTTCGAGAAATGCCTGGTCGCAGAATATCGTCAGGTCCGTTTCAAGCATCCCGTCGAGACGGATGCACCGCTAGTCCTGCAGGCCGAATTCCTGTCGGTAACGCCGGCGCGCAACTTTGTCCGTGTCGAAACCGCCTGTGCAATTGGCTTCGTCGAGACCCGTAAGGCTGCGTTGACCCTTACTGTGGTCGACGTCTTCTACAAGGCGCGGTGAGCCTGCCAATCACTGAGTTGCCCGACGGCGCAAGCCCGTTGTGCAAAAATATTTCTGTTTTCCGGAAGCGCAACTCAGTGTATGAATAACCCGTCTCACCCGCCTGAGGGGCGCTTCGCGATCGTCACGAGTGCTGGGTCGAGATGCGGTGGACGCCGCTGTCACGGCTGACGAGCGTGGCAGATTGCGGACGGTGAAGTCGTGTAGGCCTGACGCCCTAGTTGTGGAGCCTCAAGAGGTTGTTCCCGGTTAATCCGAGCCTGCTGATCGGCGGCTTTGAGCCGATACTGCCATGAGGACGATGCCAGTTGTAGCGGTGAAGCCATCGTGGCAGCTCCGCGGCTCTTTCTGTTGAGGTGTTGTAGGCCTGCGCGTAGGCCCATTCTCGCAGGCTGGTCTGAATGAAGCGTTCGGCCTTGCCATTGGTTTTGGGCGTATAGGGCTTGGTGCGGATGTGCTTGAGGCCGAGGCGCTGACATGCCTTTCGGAAGGCGGCGGATTTGTAGCACGCGCCGTTGTCGGTCATGACGCGCTCGACCTTCACGCCCAGGCTCACGTAGTAGGCCACCGCCGCCTTGAGGAAGGCGACGGCACAGCCCTTTCGCGCGTTCTTCATGACCTGGCTGAAGGCGA
Organism: Bradyrhizobium sp. ISRA436; assembly: GCF_029910015.1. Lineage (NCBI taxonomy): Bacteria > Pseudomonadati > Pseudomonadota > Alphaproteobacteria > Hyphomicrobiales > Nitrobacteraceae > Bradyrhizobium > Bradyrhizobium sp. ISRA436. The sequence continues at coordinate 4,654,620 of NZ_CP094519.1, read as the reverse complement.
TCCGCGACGCATCGTCGATGCAAACATGGACGTATTCCCAACCTGGTCCTTGACGGCGAGAACGCAGGTTGCTCGCCCCACGTCGATCGCCGGTGATCCGATGGCCGATCCGATTGAACTTGCCGAGCTTTTTGATGTCGATGTGGATCAGCTCACCAGGATGCTGGCGCTCATAGCGCCGGATCGGCTCAGCCGGCTCCAGCGCAGCCAGCCGGTTCAAACCGAGCCGGCGCAGGATCCGGCTGACGGTTGCTGCTGAGACCCCGACCTCGCGCGCGATCTGCTTGCCGGTGTGGCGCTGCCGGCGGAACGTCTCGACAGCGGCGCATGTGGCGGCCGGGGTTTGGCTTGGCAAGGAATGCGGCCGTGAGGACCGATCCTGCAAACCATCGACGCCTTCTGCGCGGAAGCGCTTGACCCATTTGGCGACTGTCTTCGCCGTAACATTGAATTGGCGCGCGGCGGCGGCCTTCGTCAGGCCGCTCTCGATCACGCTCCGCGCCATCGCCGCTCGACCTTTTGGCGTCAAAGGCGCATTCTTGTGGATGTTCATCTGGTCTCTCCGGGGAACCCTGAAGCGTCGCAGCCTCAGCTTCCTCGGTTCAGACCAGATGGACAACCTCCTGAAAGCTCACACCTAGTGGCAGGTGTCTCCTTGCAAAGCGCGAAGCGCTTTTGCAAGGACGGTGACAACAAAGCCCAGTCTCGCCGGGGAGAGCACGTATAAGCCATAAAACCATCGCGCAGGGAAAGCCGGGATTGCTCCGGTTTCACCTGTGGTCCTACCTCCCGCGTTTTTTTACTACGCGGGACCCATGGGTGCGATCGGCACCCGGCTTTCCCTGCGCCCTCTGCTCAAGGAGAGCGCGAAGCGAACGGCAAAAGCTCGGACGCCTCGTGTCGCGAGATCGCGACCGCACGGCAACAGGAGCGGCGATGCCCTGTCCGAAATCGAGCATGCACAGGTCGCAATATGGCGCGTCGAAAGTGGTCCGACGGCTTGTCGGTCATGCCGGTTCTCCGGGCGCAAGAACGATCTTGCCGATCACTTGCCTCTGCTCGACGCGTCGAAGGCCGTCAGCGAATTGCGCAAGAGGAAGCGTCTGATCGACCGGGGCGCCAAGCTTTCCAGCCAAATAGAGCGCAAACAGCTCGTGGAACAAGGTCCTGACCTGAGCGCGCAGGGCTGTATCAGCCCTGGACTTGCCCCACGCCATGTAGAACCCCCAGTAAAGGCCGATCACGGTCAAGTTCTTGACCAGCACGATGTTGGCCGGAACTTGGGGAATGCGGCCGGAAGCAAAGCCGATCGGCAACATGCGGCCGAGCGGGGCGATGCAGCGCAGGGAATTGTCGAAGACGTCGCCGCCCACGGGATCGAACACGACGTCTGCGCCGCGTCCGTTCGTGATCTCGAGAACAGCCTCGCGAAAATCCTGGCGCTTGTAGTCGATCGCGTGGTCCGCACCGAAACGCCTGGCGGCATCGAGCTTGTGGTCTCCGCCGGCCGTCGCGATTACCCGAGCCCCCAGCGCGCGCCCGATCTCGACTGCGGCCAGTCCGCTCGCTCCGGCCGCGCCGTGGACGAGCAGGGTTTCGCCGGCCTTGAGGTTGGCGCGCCAGGTGAGGCCGGCATAAGCGGTCGCGTAGATGGTCGGAAACAGCGTCGCGCCGGCAAAGCTCAGCGCGTCGGGAATTGCGAAGACGTTGTCGGCGTCGACGATTGCTTCCTCGGCAAATCCGCCCGACGGCAATCCGGCGCATACGCGGTCTCCGACGCGCAGCGGCGTTGCGACATCGGGAGCGATTTCGGTGATGATGCCGGCGATCTCGGTTCCGGGAATGAAGGGGAGCGATGGACGGTTCTGGTGCTTGCCCGCAATGAACAGCAGGTTTGCGAAGCTTACGCCAGCCGCGCGCACCGAGATCCGGATAGTTCCCGACGCGAGAGACGGAGGGGGCACGTCTTCGAGACGCAGATCATCGATGTCGCCGAACTGGTGACCGACCACCGCGCGCATGGACTATTCCTTCTCGATCGAGCCGTGGCGGCCCGCGCCGGACGCGAAGCGGGCCGCGCCGCTGCGTGCTTCCTTCTGCCTCGCCTCGATCGACAGGCTGGTCTCGAGCGCGAGCGCCTGCTCCTCCGACAGGTTCCATTGGCGTATGGCGGACATCCTGTCGGAGCGCATTGCGATCTGAGGAAAGGCGGCGATTTCGTACGCGAGCGCGATCGCCGCGGGCAGGGCTTGCCCGTTCGGCACCAGCCGGTCGGCGAGCCCCATGGCGACGGCTTCCGCTCCCGACACCTTCCTTGCGGTCAGCAGCATGTCGAGGGCTCGTCCGGCGCCGATCAGGCGCGGCAGCCTCACCGTGGTGCCGTCGCTCATCGGAACGCCCCATCGCCGCGACAATACGGCAAAGGTCGAGCCTTCCTCCGCCACGCGAAGGTCGCAACGCAGCGCGACGCCGAGACCGCCCGCGCATGCATAGCCCGCCACCGCGGCGATGACCGGCTTCGACAGCAGGTCGTGGCACGGACCGTCGGGGTCGCCCGCCCACGGCCGGTACTCGCGGCCCGCGGCGAGCTCCTTCAGGTCGGCTCCGGCGCAGAAGTGCCCCCCGGCGCCGGTGAGGACCGCGACCGCCCGGTCAGGCGCTGCGTCAAACGCACGCAGCGCAGTGGTCAGCGCCGTTGCCGTCTCATTGTCGAGGGCATTGCGAACTTCCGGCCGGTTGATGGTGATGATCGTGACCGGACCATCGTTCTCGACGACGAGCTTGCGGTGATCTGCCATGCCCCGACGCTCCTCGGCTCAGTGGGTTTTCAGCAAGGGGCACTCGCTCTCGTCGGCCGGCCGCCATGCCTTCTCGCCGGGAATGGTGGCGACGATCTTCCAGTAGTCCCAGGGGCCCTTCGATTCCTCCGGCTTCTTCACCTCGGTCACGTAGAGATCGCGAAGCAAGCGACCGTCGGCGCGAATCCTTGCGCCATGGGTGAAGGCATCCTCGACCGGCAGCTCGCGCATCTTGGCGGCGACCTTATCGCCATCGTCCGTTCCTGTCGCGGCGACCGCCTTCAGATAGTGGACCACGGAGCTGTAGACGCCGGCCTGCACGATCGACGGCGGCCGTCCCATCTTGTCCCAGAAGCGCTTTGCGAAAGCGCGGCTGCCGTCATCGAGGTCATGATAGTAGGTCGTCGACGAGACGAGGCCCTGTCCGTTCTTGAGGCCCATGGCGTCGACATCGTTGATGAACATCAGGAAGGTGACGACCTGCGTGTTCGGTCCGATCACGTTGTATTCCTGCGCCTGCTTGATCGCGTTGCTGGTGTCGCTTCCGGCGGTCGCCAGCGCGAGCACCTTGGCGCCGGAGCCTTGCGCCTGCAGCAGGAACGAGGAGAAGTCGGGCGTGTCGAGCGGCGCACGGACGCCGCCGATGATCTTGCCGCCGTCGGCGACGATCCGCTTCGTTGCCTCGCTCTCCATCGACTTGCCGAACGCATAGTCGGCGGTGATGAAGAACCAGGTGTCGCCACCGCGCTTCAACACGCCCGCAGGAGGAGCCGCGGCGAGCGCATAGGTGTCGTACATCCAGTGAAAGCTGTACGGCGAACAAGCCTTGCCGGTGATCTCAGCGGTGGCAGGGCCGGACAACAGGATGATCTTCTTGCGCTCCCGCGAAATGTTCTGCATCGCGAGCGCCGCCGCCGACGAGCCGCCATCGGCGATGACGTCGACGCCCTGTGCGTCGTATTCCTGGCGGGCCAGGTTGGCCGCGATATCGGGCTTGTTGGCGTGATCGGCCGAGATGATCTCGATCGGCGCGCCGGCGACCTTGCCGCCGAAATCCTCGGCCGCGAGCTGGGCCGCAAGGATCGAGCCCTTGCCGCCGGCATCCGCATAGATGCCGGTCATGTCGTTGAGGATGCCGATGCGCACGACGTTGTCGGACACCTGGGCCATCGCGGAGGAAGCCATCAGGCTCGCCAGAAGCCCGGCGACCACGGCACTCGCTTTCATCTTTGTTTTCATTTTCCACCTGTCTTTTCTTGTTTTGTTGGGCACGTGTCTGAAGACGGTGTGACCGCCGATCGAGCGCGCCCAGCCTCCAGCCGGCGGCTCGACCTTGATCACGGAAGCGCCGCCGTGCGCGAGGATCGCGCCGCAATAGGGCCCAGCAAACCCCTGGCTCACGTCGAGGATACGCAGCCCCGCATAGTCGTCCGTCACCGATGCCGATCCGTGCTAGATACCAAGTAGTATGTTGCATGCTACTGAGTAGTATGTTCTGGTGTCAACGGCGCCGACGCAGGAGGGCTATGTGAGCAAGCTGGGCAAGATCGAAGGTGGCCAACCGCTGGCCGATCGCAGGGTCGATATTCTAGATGCCGCCGCGCGCGCCTTCATGCGCCAGGGCTTCGCCGCGACGTCGCTCGACCGGGTCAGCGACGAGATCGGCTCGACGAAAGGCGCGATCTATTACTACTACCGCAGCAAGTCGGAGCTCTTCTTCGCGGTGCATCGCCGCGGAATGGAGCTGACGCAAGCCGCGATCCGGCCGTCCTTCGAAGCGAAGCTGTCCGCGCGCGAGCGGCTGCACGGCATGGCGGTCGCGCACACGATCCTCGTCATCGATCACCTGGCATATCTCCGCGTGATCGCGCAGGGACTGGAACTGCATCTGCTGGAGCGCACCAACGAGAGCGAACGGGCGGAACTCGCGGAGGTCGCGGCGCTGCGCGAGGCGAACGAGAACCTCTATATCCGGGTCATCAAGGATGGCGTTGAGTCCCGGGAGTTCAGGTCGGTCGATGCGAAGCTCGCCGCGAAGCCGCTGCTCGGCGCCTTGAACTGGACGTCGCGCTGGTACCAGCCGCGCTCGGGGGAAACACAGGCGGCGAAGAAGCGTCTGGCGGAGCAGATTGCCGACTTCGTGGTCGCCGGCTTGGAGAAGAAGAAATGAACCAGGGATCGGGCAGCATCAAGGACGACGTCGCGGCGTATCGCGCAATCGAGCTGATCTACCACTCCTACCTGACGGGGCTGATCCTGATGATCTCGTCCCGCGCCGGTGCTGCCCGCGCCGCCGACGTTGTGTTCAAGACGTTCCGGCGGCAGCAACTGGCGCGTTTCGTTCCGGGCCTGAAAAAGCTCGGGCTCGATCAGCTTCCTCACGCGGTGGCTTGTGCGCAATATCACTATCTGTCGAACCAGGTCGGCGGCGTGAAGGTCGAGTATGTCTACGAAAGCGACAAGAAGGCCTGGGTCCGCTATCCGCCGCCGCGGTGGATCTGGTCGGGGACGGCGATCTGCGGCATCCCGTCGGAGGTGTCGCGCGCGATGTTGTGGGGGTGGCACGCAAACAACGGCGTCGTTCTCGGCAATCCGAGACTGGGATTCGTATGCACGGGCCAGACCGTGGACGGACAGCCCGGCCTCGAAGGCTATTACAAGGAGTGGGATCACGACCTCGCTCCCGAGGAGCGCTTGCAGTTTTCGCCCGGTGAGCGTTGTCCTCCGTTCCGGGCCAATCTCGTCCCGCGGCTCCCCGACAATGCCTGGCCCGAAGCGCGGCTGCAGAAGGTGCTGCGCAACTACGCGATGGAATATATCACCTCGATCGTTCCGGAAACGATCGTGGTGCTCGGCCCCGAAGCAGGCGGCCATCTCGCCGGCGCGGCCGCGCGTCTGGTCGGAATGCACACGTTTGACGAGGTCGCATCGCTGCTGGGAGGCGTCGGCCCGGGGCCTGCGGGGTTCGCCGCGGCGTTCGCCAGGCTTGCGGTCGGGCAGGGCGACGATGCGCAACTGCGAACAGAAGGCGCCATCGCAACTGTCCGACAGACGTCATGGCGCCTGATGGCGGAACGCGAGGCACTGTCTCCGGCCGTCTTCGATGCGTGGAACGAACTGTGGGTTGGAGCGGCGCTGGCGCATGACCGCTTCGTTCGCGTTGACGTCACGGAGCGGCGCGATCGCGGTGACCCGTATTGGTGCTGGCAATTTCGCTAGCGGGCAAAGACGGATTGGGGGAGATTCAGCCTGGCGCGCCCGACCATCGTATTATTGAGCCGCACTGCTTTGGTCTGGTTCGGCCGACAGTTCCTCGGCATTTGGGTCGCCCGGCGCCGTCGCCCAAGCCAGCTCGACGAGCGTCACGATTCGTCGACCGGTACCGTCAAGTTGGCAGACGATGAGGCCTTGCTCCTCGATATAGGTCAGCAAACGTCGTGCGCGGCGAAACGAATGCGTGCCATAGGCACGGGCAATCGCGGCATCGCTTGGGCAGGGCCGACCGTCTTTCGCTGCGCGTGCGATCATCATGAAAACACCCTGCATGTCCTCGGGCAGGATGGAGGCGCGGACCGAGACGTCCTGCCACGCGTCATCCTCTGCCATGTCGGTGGCGAGTCCGGCGCGGGCGTGTGTCAGCATGCGCCGAAAGTCACCGAGGTCAGGCACGGCCGAGCCGAGGCCCTCGATTCGGCAGCGGACCACGAACTCCTGATACAGGACGCCGATGGCGCGGAAGCCCGCGTCAGGTTCTGCGAGGATGGCGCACAGGACACGATCTAGCCGCGCACGCCGCTCTGCTAATTCCTCAGCGCTGAGGCCTTGCTCCACCGCCACAGGACGCATTTCCAGCGCCGCCGACTTCGCGGCCATGAGTTGGCCGAGGAGATCCGGCGCCGGCCGGCGCTGGGGCCGGATATTCTCCGGTGGCGGGGCCGCCAGGATAATGGCGCGTGCGTCCTCCAGCGCCGCTCCGGGAAGCGGAACAAGTCTCGGCGGCGCGTTGCGCGGCTGGGTTTCCGTGGGACCGATGCGCAGACCCACGGGACGACGGGAGAGGGCAGGGCCCAGCGCCATGAATTGACCACGTTCGAGGTCCCGGAAGGCTTCGGCCTGCCGGCGCTCCATGCCCAGGAGATCGGCCGCGCGCGCCATGTCAATATCCAGGAAAGTTCGGCCCATCAGGAAATTCGACGCCTCCGCTGCGACGTTCTTGGCAAGCTTTGCCAGTCGCTGGGTCGCGATCACCCCCGCGAGCCCACGTTTGCGGCCACGGCACATCAGATTCGTCATGGCCCCGAGCGACAATTTGCGTGCCTCGTCCGACACCTCTCCGGCGATCGCCGGCGCGAACAGCTGGGCCTCATCCACCACCACCAGCATCGGATACCAGTGATCGCGGGCAATCTCGAAAAGTCCGCTCAGGTAGGCGGCAGCGCGCCGCATCTGGTTCTCGGCATCGAGCCCTTCGAGATTGAGCACCGTGGAGACGCGATGGATGCGCGCTCGCTCGCCGGCGACCTGCAGACCCCGCTCAGTGTGGTCCTCGGCATCGATTACGAGGTGACCAAAACGTTCGGCCAGCGTGACGAAGTCGCCTTCCGGATCAACGATGGTTTGCTGCACCCAAGGGGCGCTCTGTTCCAGCAGCCGGCGCAGCAGATGGGATTTGCCGGACCCCGAATTGCCCTGCACCAGCAGCCGCGTTGCCAGCAGTTCCTCGAGGTCCAGAGTGGCCGAGCCGCCTGCCGTCGTATGCCCCATCTCAATCGCAACGGTCATGTCCCGACTCAAAGTCTCCTTGCAGGTGGGGCTTATCAACCCGATCGCGGCCAGTCGAGCGCCTCACGTTTCGGAGGACGGGTAATTGTAGACGCAGGGCACCCCCGTTCTGACAGGAAGAAAATCTGTAGCAATCTCAATCAACCAAAAGGCTGTGGATTGTCAGACTATGCAATGAAAATGTTCGCACGAACTATGGCGTCGATCTCATGCAACTGATCCGCTCGCCGTTTACCGCTCGGTCGAAGCGCGCTATCGCCGCTATCCTTCGATGCCCTGTGGTGAGGTCCAGGGGCAATGGAGCTTTGACGAATCGCGATATCGAAGTGACGCGGGCGGTGAGAGCGGCCATTCCCTCCACCATGTCTCTTCGTACGCATCTCGGCCACCGACCTGGATCGACGGTAGCTGGGAGCTGGAAAATGGCGTGATCTTCTCGGCCTTGCCGATTTCGTGAACTGTGCGACGTCGTGCGAGAGCCTGGCAGGTTAACGCGCAGGCGGAACGTTCGGCACGAGATCAATCAAGCCCAGATCCACAAGTGTGCGATGGAACCGGCGTTTCCGTTCGGAGGCAGAGCTAAAGTAGGATTCCCTGCAATCGTCAAGCAAGCTTGCGCGCGTCGAAAATACCGGGTCAAGAGGAAGCCCTGCGCGTTGCAAAGCAACAGTTCCTAGAAAGGCGATGTCGAGGTCCGCACCGCGTCCGGCGCTAAATTGCTTCGGCGAGATATTCAAAGCCTCTATCGCATAAAATGTACCGAACGCCTGTTGCGCATCTCCCCGTCGCTTTAGCCGGCGGGCGATCCGTTTTGTCAACACCGGCTGGTGATCCCCATAGTGCACAATCAGAATGGGACGCCCCGGGAATTGGGTTGCCAGTTTGTACTTGAGTTTTTTCCAGGTCGAAGCGGTCTCCGCAAGCCGCGTGTAGTACTCGACGTATCCAGCGTCGGGGAGGCTGGCCGTAGCAAAGGCGCGCTCCTTCTTAAATTGTCCGGTCGGTGCAAGCTGTCGATCGTGCGGGCCATGATTGAAGTTGGTCAACGCGTAGAGAAAATGCGGTGCTGGATTATCAGTAACGCGCTTCGTATGGGCATCGATCACCGCTTCCAGAAATACTGCATCCGAATTTGTCGCCTCGAAACGTCGAGCATCGAACGGAGGTGGAAGGTCGTCAATGAAGATCCGCTCATGAATGCCGATCGAACTGTAAAATCTATTGTAATTGAGAAAGCCACGACGGCAGCTTGATATGAGTGTTGTCCGATAGCCGAGCGATGCCAGTGAATGGGGGAGGCTGCTGTGGAATCGGCCAGCACCTTTCTTGAAGAGGTAATAGGCACTGGATCCGAAGCTTGCGCTCGAAAGGCCGGTCAGCAGGCTGAATTCGGACTGCCAGGAGCCCCCGCCAAAGATGTCCACGTTGAGACGTCCATATTGACCATCTGCAGGGGACAGGAGTCCCTCAACGATTGACTCGACGGGCAACCCAAAGATGCGCGGGTCGAAGACCGACTCGTGCTGGATGATGATGATGTCTGGACAGTCGTCCGAGCGCGCAGGTGTCGCCTCCTTTAGCGGCAGTGGTTCGTTGGCGATGTCACTCAGAGCAAGCCCGCTGAACTGTTGCCAGCAAACACGGTTGACGAGTGAGGCCATAAAGGTCGAGTAAAAGCCGCGCCGCTGGATCAGCGCCATCCGCGAGAGTGCGCTGCCGCCTGTCACAGCGGCAGCGGTTGCGAAGCCTATGAGGGCGACGCAGAACAGGAGCAATCGACATGCCATCGAAATCGGTGGCCCTGCCGCGTAGAGCAACACTGCGATCGAAGCAGCGACGAACAACACACCACCGATCAGGATACCCAACATCGCGCGTGGATATTGCAGTACAAGAAATGGGACGGTGCCGGCAAACGCCAACGGAATATCGGAGATGGTCAGTTTGATCGCACTGTGGTCGAACTTTACGGTTGATGCTCCGGCGATCGCTATCGCCAGCAGGCCGGACAGCAGGATCGCTCTGTCGAGATCGGCAACAAAGATGAGCAAGAGGGCCGCGTTGAAGAGGAGCGCTGCGATTGCAAACGGGAGGTGCTTTGCACTGCCTTCCGTCAACGCTACGGCACCGACAACCATCATAAATATCAACGTCGAACCCATGGGACTAAGATGCTCTTGGTATTCGAGTTCCGCAATGCGGCTCTCGGCCCCTTCGATCCCCCGTCTTGTCGATCGGCCACCGGCTCCAGCTGACCGGTGCATTGCAGCAAATATCATCGTCTTGCAGATCAGCTCCTCCCACTAGGTTCCGAGACGATCGAGTCGAGGATTTTGGCGGACGGCGGCTCGTCGCCGTCCGCAGGCGTCATCACTGCGAGGCCAGCTCGCAACCGCCTTCGCTGAGTGGCGGAACGCTTGCGCTGCGGGAATCGTCGCGACGATGTCGAAGTAGTCCCACCGCCGGCTCGACGCCGCCGGCGTCTTGACGCGCGCCAGATACATGTCGTGCACGAACTGACCATCGGCGCGGAACCGTGCCGTGGGCGAATGCGTCCGCGACCGGCAGTTCGCGGATCTTGGCTGCAACGGCGAGGCCATCCTCCGAATTCGCCGCCTGGACCGCACGCAGGTAGTGACGCACGGCGGAATAGACGCCAGCCTGGGTCATGGTCGGCATCCGCCCATATTTCTCGAAGAACTTGTTGGCCCAAGCCCGCGACTCCGCGTCCCGGTCCCAGTAGAACGCGGTGACTAACTGCAGGTTCTGAGCGGAAGCCAGGCCCATCGCGTCGACGTCGGTGAGGAATACGGTCGGAGCTACCAAGGTTTGGCCGCGGTGATGCCGAACACGGCCGCTTGCTTCACCGAGTTGGTCATGTCGGGGCCGGCGTTGGCGGGCGCGATTACCTTGGTGCCGGAAGCCTGCGCTTGCAGCAGCACCGAACTGAAGTCCGCGGTGTTGAACGGTGGCGCACCTCGCCGGCAATCTTGCCGCCGCCGTTCTCGACCGCACGGCGCATATCGGCGGCGAAGGCGTGGCCGAACGAATAGTTCACCGTGATCAGGAACCATCTATCGAGCTTCTGCGCCGTGAGCGCCCGCGCGAGGCCGTAGCCGCTGGTGTAGCTTGTGTAGACCCACTGGAATGAGGTGCAGGTGCAGGCCTTGCCGGTGAAGTCCGAGGATGCTGACGCGTTCGAGCGCGGGCAGGTCTCGAGCTCCGTTGCGAATCTGATCCAGATTGCCTAGGCGCTCGACATTGGTGTCAGCGAGCTATTCGCCGCGCCGCAGGACCAGTCACGCAGCCATGTCACGGTGCATCGCCATGGCGACGACGGTGAGGACCAGAGCATCCCGAGCACCGGCTATCGCTGGCGGTTGTTCGCGGGCGGCATGCCGAACGATGATCGGGAGGTGTTTCACCTTTCGTTTCCGCGAAAGAACCGGATGGACCTGATAGTGTAGCATCCGGGGCAGGAATACTGCTACGTGATCAGCGGCCGCATCCGTTTCCACGTTGGCGCCGAGGTGTTCGATCTCGCGCCGGGCGAAGGTATCTTCCTCAATTCCGAGCTGCCGCACCGCGCCGACAACATCAGCGAGGATGAAGCGCGCATCCTGATGGTGGTCGCGAAGTCACCGCAGAAGGCGGAGCATTTCGACTGGTGGCGCGCGTGCCGAGCGCCGCCGCTCCACCGCGATCAACCAAGAGCACGCACGCCCCAAGGAGACTGATCCATGCAGACGGCAATCGGGACCGGCAGGCACCTGCCATATGAGGCGAAGCACATCGACGATGTGGAATGGGAGACCGTCCGCTGGCCCGGCGAGACCGGCAAGATGCTGTTCCATCCGCGGTCGGAGCGGCCGACCGAGCCGAATGCGGGTATCCTACGGCTGGAGCCCGGGGCGCATCATCCGATTCACAATCATGACTTCGCACAGGTCTGGTACATCCTCAGCGGCGAATTCAGGATCGACGACAAGCTCTACACGCCGGGCACGATGATCTTTCATCCGGACCCGCATTTCGAAGGCAAGTTCGAGACCGCGACCGGTGGCGAGATCGTGATTGTGCAGTATCCCGGTCCGACCACCGGCGGGCGGCCGATCTATGCGGGACGCTTCAACATGGAGCAGCGTCGCGACATCGCGGAGGAGCGAACCGATCTCTGATCGATCGGAAGCTGCGGACGGCGGGCCCACAAGCGGCGATGCGGGCCGCCGGCCTCCCTTGCGGGCAGGTGCCGACCGTCGAGGAGGCCATTCGACACCGGTGGCACGCGAGCGCCGCCTCGTGACCCGGATTCCGCACGATGCGGTCGGAGCTCGTTGTGCGGCCGCGTCAAGCGGCACCGTGTCGTACTGCCCTGAAGAATGCGGGCCCATTGAACACAGGTCTGCGCTTGGGCCAGACACTCGCAGTCTTGCCTCAAGGATAGGCCGGAGCGCCGGGCAGCCAGCTCAAGGCGAGGCGTTGGCCGACGATGATTTCATCGCGTGACATCTTTGAGGCGACTGCATTGCGAAGTCGCGTGTAAATTTCCCGCGCGTGCCCTTGTGACCGGGCCACCGCCAGGTCGAGCCATTTATACGCCTGGATGAAATCCTGATGAGCGCCGTGGCCTTTGTCATACATCAATCCGAGCATGGCTTGCGCGAATGGATCGCCCCGAGTGGCGCCCTGGCAATAGAGATCGAACGCAGCGTCATAGGCCTGCGGGACGCCAAAGCCGTGCTCATACATGAAGCCGAGCAGGCCGAGCGCTCTTGGATTGCCCCGCGCGGCCAGGGGCGACAATTCGCGTACGGCACGGAGATGGTTGCCATGGTCGAGCGCCGCCGCGCCGCGGCTGAGCGAGTCCGCACGAGCGGCGGGCAAGGCCGCGCCAACAGCGAGTGCTATCCCCAGTGCCGCCGGCAGACGGCGCCGTACGGCACGTCGGAGTGGAGCGGCACTGCCGGCCTCAATGGTAGCTGGTGGTGATCGGAGCATTGGTGGTCGTCGTGGCGATGGTTCCGCGCAATTTGGATCGAAGCTCTTCGGCGACGACATGCGCGTCCGAGCCGTCGCGGATGATCTGCGGCCGGATGAAAATGATCAGCTCGGTCCGCTGGGTGCTGTTGGACTGGTGGCCGAACGCGTCGCCAAGGCCGGGAATCTGGTCGAGCACAGGAATCGCATTCCGCGCGCCGTTCTGCTGCTCGCTAATCAGGCCTGCGAGCAGCACTGTCTGACCGTTCGCCACTGAGATCTGGCTCTTGACCCGGCGTTCCGAGATGGTTGGCGTCAGGTTTGGGGTGCTGGCTGTTCCCGTGTTCGGCACGTTGCTGATCTCCTGCTCGATGTCGAGCCGGACCGTGCCATTGACGCTGACGCGGGGTGATACACGCAGGATGATGCCGGTGTTGCGATAGTCGATGGTGTTGACCACGGTGTTGCTTGTTGTCAGCACGGTGGCGCTACCGGTCGAGACCGGCACGACGTCGCCCACTTGCAGGGTCGCGACCTGGTTGTTGACCACGACCAGGGAGGGGTTGGACAGCACCTTCACATTGGTGACAGCATGCAGCGCATCAAGAATCAGGCTGGGCTGCGTCGCCGAACCGACCAGGAAATTGAAGCCCGGAAAGGCCTGGTTGATGAAGGCGTTGGTCAATGAACCCGTCACGGAGGCTACGCCGGTACTGGAATCGACGGTGGTTGCCGGCGCCTGTGCCGCCTGGGTGTTGAGGATCGATCCCGAGTTCGGGCGCAACCCGAGATTCTGCCCAGTGATATAGGCCTGCACACCGTAGGAAAGGGTGTTGTTGAGCGTCACTTCGGCGATCGTCGCATCGATCGCGACTTGGACCTGCGGCTGGTCAATCTGCAGCAAGGTCGACTCGATGATCCGATAGTTCGCCTGATCGGCGTAAATCAGGAGCGAATTGTTGGTGGCGTCTGGAGTGATCCTGACGTCCGGCAGCATTGGCTGGCCATTGCCCGACGACGTCGCACCGCGGCCGCTGTCGAGTGTACCGCCGTTGTTGCCGCCGGAATTTGTGCCCTGCGTGCCGAGGCCAGGCGTGCTGCTGCCGTTCCCGGTGCCGCCGCGGGCGGCGAAACTGTTGGCAGTGGCAGGATTGTTGGCATTGAGCGACAGGCGGTCGGCGCTCGATGTCGCCGACGTGCCCGAGCCCGGCGCGACCTGATTATCGGCACTGTCGAGCAGGCTGGAGGCGCCTGAGCCGCCGAGAAACATGTCGGTCAAGACACGCGCGATCTGGCGCGCTTCGCCATATTTCACGTGATAGACATGGACGGTGGTGCGCGCTGTGTCGGCGTGATCAAGCCGCTTGATCCAGGTCGCCGCGGTGCGCAGCATTTCCGGGCGCTTGCTCACCACCATGACGGCATTCAGCCGGGCGATCGGTTCGAACTTGACGACGTTTTGGCTGAGGCCGTTCTCGCCGGAATCGACGATCTTCTCCAGCTCGGCGATGATTGGTGCCGGCGGACCGCTCGAGATCGGGAAAATGCCGACCGACTGACCACGCATCCAGTCGACGTCGAAGCTCATTGCCGTGTCGACCGCGGTGCGCCGCTCGGCGCCGGTGCCCTGGATCAGGAGCAGGTTGCGCGTGGTGTCGGCACGCACGGTACCAGCGCGGGTGGCGAAACTGTCCATCAGTTTCAACAGCGTCTGCGCCGATACATATTGTAATGGCACCACCGACACGCCAAAACCCGGCTCGGGATGGGCGGCGGCAGCATCAACCCGACCAGCACCGACCGCATCGCCCAGCGGGGTCAGGCGATAGCCGGAGGCATCGTGAAGCAGCACCACGCCGCTCAACCGCAATGCATCTTCCAGCACGAATATGATGTCCGACTTCGGCACCGGCCTGACCGAGACCAGGCTCACCGTGCCCTGTACCCGTGGATCGATGGTGTAGCCGACCTGGAGGATGTCGCCGAGCACGACTTTGGCAACGGTTGCGACCGGCGTGTTCTCGAAATTCAAATCGAAGCCGTTGCCGCTCGAGGTCAGTTGCGGACGCTCGTCGGAAACGGACGTTATCGCTGCGCCTTCGTAGATCGCGGGGGAGCCGGCACGGTTGCTGCCGGCCGTGGCGCCCGCGGTGCCTACCGGTTGAGACTGACGCGGCAACAGGTCGATCGAACGTATCTTGTCCGTGATATCGAGTTGGGAGCCGTCGACGCTCGAGCCGACAGTTGCGGAATTGCAGGACTCCAGTAAGGGCAGCGATGACAGAAGGAGGACGACCGCAATGCCACGACGGATAGCTGGATGACGGCTAAGCTTGGTGACACGCATCATAAGACTTCGCCGTTCCGACTACCGGTGTTTGTGGATCGTTTGTGACGATCCGATTGTGTCACCTATCCGGGATTGAATTCTTAGCGATCGAACATGACAGAAATAAATTGGTCGCCAGATTGATCGGCGGTTTGTCGTCGCATGTTGATTTCAGATTATATCGGCGTTCGCCGGTGAATATCGATAGTTGAGCGCGTTTTGAGCCGCGGCCTCGCGCGGGGCTTCGTACAGCTGTCATACTTCGGGTCAATAACATCGCGACTGCTGGCAACCGCACGCATCGGCTTCGACGGTCCGTGACGCGGCCGCCCGCTCAAAGCTTGCGCCACCGGAGCGACGCATGGCCGGCGACTTATCCTCGGAGTTCGCGGAACATCTCCGTCAAGCCAAGCATTTGACGGTGGCCGATGGCCGAGATGATGCCGCAGGCCAGCTGGGTGTCGATCGGCGGCAAGCCAAGCTATGGGAACTCGTGGACCTGCCGGCGGGCGAGTTCGCCGAGGAGGCAGCACGCTTTCATGGCCTCGAGCGGGTGACGTTGCAGGACATGATGTCGGCGGCACCGCTGGCATCGTCGTTCTCGCCTCGCTTCCTCAGGGAGACCGTTGTCTTTCCCTATCGCTCGCCGGACGGCAAAGCCGTGCTCGCCGTCGTCGATCCGACTGATCAATCCGCGCAGCGTGCAGCGCAGATCGTGCTCGGTACGGGCGTCGTCATCAAGGTCGCAACCTCGGAGGACCTTGCGGTGGTCCTCGACCAGCGTCTGGAACAGCACGAGACCGAGACCAACGATGCCTTGCCGGCGCAGCTCCGCGAGGACGACATCGAGAGCCTGCGCGATCTTGCAAGCGGCGCGCCGGTGGTGCGGGCCGTCAACGATCTGCTTGAAAAGGCTGTTGAATTGCGCGCCAGCGATATTCACATCGAGCCCTTTCAGAGCGGCCTCGTGGTGCGCATGCGCATCGATGGCCTGCTGCGGCCGGTCTCCGCACCGGCCAACGTGCTGCCACAGGCGGTGATGTCACGCATCAAAATCGTGGCCAATCTCAACATCGCTGAGCGTCGTCTGCCGCAGGATGGCGCCGCGCGCTTGAGGGCCGGCCGCGCCGACATCGATATCCGTGTCGCTATCATGCCGATGCAGCACGGTGAATCGGCGGTCATCCGCATCCTGCCCAAGGATCGGGGGCTGCTTGTTGTTGAAAAGCTGGGATTTTCTCCACCCGACGAAGCCAGGCTGAGACGTCTGCTGAAACTGCCGCATGGCATGATTGTCGTCACCGGCCCGACCGGCAGCGGCAAGACCACGACGCTCGCCACCGTGCTGTCGATCCTCAATGAACCGATCCGCAAGATCCTGACCATCGAAGATCCGGTAGAATACGAGATTCCCGGCATCAACCAGGCGCAGGTCAAGCCGGCGATCGGCCTGACATTTGCGGCGGCGCTGCGCTCGTTCGTTCGCCAGGATCCGGACGTGATCATGGTCGGCGAAATCCGCGATTCCGAGACTGCGCATGTGGCGGTCCATGCCGCGCTGACCGGGCATCTGGTGCTCACCACGCTGCATACCGAAACCGCCGCAGCAGCGGTGCCGCGTCTGCTTGATCTCGGCGTCGAGGGATATCTCTTGCGTTCGGTCCTGCGCGCGGTGATCGCGCAGCGGCTGGTCCGCCAATTGTGCGAGCGGTGCAAGGCGCCGCGCGTGCTTGCCGATGCTGATCTTGCCGAAGACGCCCGGCTGGGTGCATTCGGTTTTCATTGCGGCGACGTGATCCACGACCCCGTCGGTTGCGAACGTTGCGGCGGTACCGGCTATCGCGGCCGCCTCGGCGTCTTCGAGGTGCTGGAGCTCACCAGCGAGCTTAGCGAGCTGATCGGCGACAAGATGGACGGGCTGAAGATCGACGAGATGGCGATCCGCGGTGGCATGACGACGATGCTCGACGACGGCGTCGTCAAGTGTCGTGCGGGCCTGACATCGCCTGCCGAAATCCTCCGTGTCACAACCCTGCGGTGATGCCGTGCCGAACTTCCGCTACCGGGCGCTGACACAGAATGGCGAGATCGTGAACGGCACGATCTCGGCGCCGACCTTGGCCGAAGTTGCGCGCCGTATCGAATATCTGCGGTTGCTTCCGATCGAGACGATCGAAGACAAGCGGTCGCCCTCGGGCGCCACTGCCTACGGCCTGTTCGGCCGGCCGAGCGCCGCCGAGATCACCACGTTCACGCGGGATCTTGCGCTGTTGTTGAAGGCGGGCGCAAGGCTCGACGATGCGCTTGAGCTCCTGGCCGGCGATGCCGATGTCGGGCGGTTGCGTCCCGTGGTCGCCAAGCTTCGCGCCTCGCTGCTCACAGGCGAAAGCCTTGCCGACGCCATCGCCGGTCATCCCGCGCTGTTCTCGCCAATGTACGCCGCGCTGGTCCGCGTGGGTGAGGTGTCGGGCACCCTGGACCAGGTGCTGGAAATGCTCGGCGCGGAGCGCGCGCGATCGGAGCAGATGCGGCGAAAGCTGACCGATGCGATGCAATACCCGGCCTTCGTGCTGGTCGCGTCCGCTTGCGTCATGCTGTTCTTCATTCTGTTCGTGCTGCCGCAGTTCTCGTCGGTGTTGCAGGATTTCGGCAGCAAGTCGGATACGACACTGGGCGCCTTCATCAAGCTATCGGAGTTTCTGCGGGCCAACGCGACCCCGGCGATGCTGATTTCCGCAGCGACCATCGCGGGCGGCTGGGCGTTGTTGCACCGGCCCGGCACGCGTGCAGCGCTCATGAGCGGATTGTCGCGCCTGCCTGGGGTCAGCGGCATCTTCCAGTTCTATCGCAGCAGCCTGTTCTGCCGGAATCTCGGCGTGCTGCTCGGCAGCGGCGTCAACCTCACGTCGACCTTGCGCATTCTCGTCGACATCATGGCAGTGACCGGGAACGAGCAAAGCTGGAGTGTGGCGGCGGATCGCGTGCGTCATGGCGGCAAATTGTCGGACGCGCTTGCGGTCGCCAACAGCCTGCCGCCGATGGCCGTGCGGATGCTGCGGCTGGGCGAGGAGACCGGCCAGTTGCCGACGCTCGCCGGCCGTGTCGCTGAATTCTACGAAGCCAAGCTGCAACGCAGCCTCGACCGCATTGTCGGCATCGTCGGGCCGCTTGCCATCATCTCCATCAGCACGGTCGTCGGAGGCCTGATCGTGTCGGTCATGACAGCGTTGCTGTCGGTTACGCAATTGGTCAACTAGACCAGAGGTTGGTGCAACATGATCTCATTCAAATACATCCGCGAGCATCTCATCGGCGGCACGGCCCACCAGCGCGCCAGGTGTGGCCGCTCACATGGCAGCGAGGCCGGCTTCACCCTGGTCGAAATGCTGGTCGTGATCGCGATCATCGGTCTCATCATGGGCTTGATCGGACCGCGCGTGCTCAACTATCTCAGCGAATCCAAGGTCAAGGCCGCAAGGATCCAGCTGCAGAGCTTTGCGAGCGCCCTCGACCTCTACTATCTCGATGCCGGCCGATATCCCTCGAGCGCGGAGGGATTGGGGGCGCTGGTGCGGTCGACCCCGGGCGTCTCGGCCTGGAATGGGCCCTATCTCAAGGGCGGCAACGTTCCCAACGATCCATGGAACCATGCCTATATCTACCGCTCGCCCGGCGAGCACGGCCCCTATGACATTCTCTCCTACGGATCCGACGGTCAGGAAGGGGGCAGCGGCACCGCCGCCGATATCTCGCTGGAAAAGCTGACCGCAAAGAATGAATAGACCGGCGGAACAAGGCTTCACCTTGCTCGAGATGGTCTGCGTGCTCGCGATCATCGCGCTGCTCTCGGCTGTCCTGCTGCCGTTCGTTCCGCGCGAGACCTCGCGCTCGCGTCTGCAGGCCTATGCCTTGCAGGCAGCGACGCTCTTGAAGTCGGACCGGGATGCCGCGATCCGCCGCCAGGTCAGCGTCGCGACGCTTGTCGATGCCGAGGGGCGCATGATCCAGTCCGGCGCGTCGCAACTCGCGATCCGGATTCCCGAGGACGTACGCTTCGATGCGGTGCTGCCCGAGACGTGCCAGCGGCAGGCCGCGTTGTCGACCATTCGCTTTCTGGCCAACGGCACATCGTGCGGTGGCACCATCGCCTTGACGCGGTTCAATGCAGGCTATGAAGTCCGCGTCAACTGGCTGACCGGGAGGGTCGAGATTGTCCCCCGCCACGCCGCCATCAATTGAACGCCGCGACGCCGGCTTCACGATCATCGAGGTGCTGGTCGCGCTGGCGGTGGTCGCCGTCGTGATCGTGGCCATCGGCTCGGTCATGGCCACCAATGTACGCGGGGTGCGTTCGTTTGAACGACATGTGGCGCTGATGCAAGCCACGCGCACGGCTATGGTCGCCGCAATTCCACCGCGTGATCAACTCCGACAGGGAACATCGTCCGGGCAGGCCGACGGCTACGCTTGGACGGTCGACGTTACCCCGCTCGGGGGCAACTGGACCGTTCCGGATTCCGACGCGGCCTGGGTGCCTGAGCTCGTCAGGGTGCGCGTGAGGTCGCCCGGCGGGGCTACGTCGGATATTCGCACGGTACGCTTGATGAAAAGGGCGGCGTCCCAATGATGGCGGCCTGGCGCGAGCGTGAAGCTGGATTCACGTTGATTGAGGCCATTGTGGCGCTCGCCTTGATGGGCCTTGTGCTGTCGGCACTTGCCAGCATCACCGCACAATGGCTGCCGAACTGGAACCGGGGGATTGACCGGATCCAGCGCGATGAAGCGATTGGCGCGGCGTTGCAACGCATCGCGGCCGACCTGGCTGCGGCCGAATACGTTCCAGCCAACCGCGAATCCCGCCGTCCATTGTTCGATGGCTCGGAGCTCTCGATCACCTTCGTGCGCACGGCGATTGGTCCCAATGCCGGGCCGGGGCTCGACGTCGTGCATCTCGGCGAGAGCTCCGATGGTCGAGAGTTCGTCACGGTGCGCTCGCGGACGCGGTTTGCGCCGTTGCCGACCGGTTCGTCGCTGACCGAGCAGTTGCGCTTCCGCGATCCCGTGGTGTTGCTGCGCGCGTCGTTTCGGTTGTCCTTTGCCTATGCGGGGCCGGACCGGGTCTGGAAAAGCACATGGCGCGAGGCGGAGCAGTTGCCCGTCATGATCAAATTGATTATCCGAGACGCCGCCAGCCAGCGCGTGCTCTCGGTCTCGACGATTGCCCCGGTCCATACCCAGGTGCCGAGCGATTGCGCGCGGCCGGACGGCAACTGCACCGACAAGCCGAATAACCCTGGCAGCAGCGGGCCGGCCAACGTCGCCGGGCAGGGAGGTCGGTTATGAGCGGTGCGCGGTGCTCTCCCGATCACCCCCAACGCGGCTTCGTGATCGTCGTGGTGCTCTGGATGCTCCTGGCACTGTCGTCGCTGGCGATGATCTTTGCGCTCTATCTGTCGGCGTCGGCTCGCGCGATGGCGCTCGGTGATACCGCCCTGCAGAACGAGGCGCTGGTATCGGCCGGCATCGAGCTCACGGCCTATCAGCTGATCCTCGCGGGCGACGATGCAAGGCCGGCGCGGGGTTCGTTCCATTTCCGAATGGACGACGCCAATGTCGGCGTCACCTTCACTTCGGAAGCTGCTCGGATCGACCTCAATCTCGCGTCGAAAGAGGTACTGGCCGCGTTCCTTGCTGGACTCGGTGCCAGCAAGGACGCGGCCAATGAGGACGCTGAGCGTATTGTGGGCTGGCGCACCCCGCCGACGCCGGGTAGCACGAATGACGAGGCGGCGCGCTACGCGGCTCTGGGTTACTCGCCACGGCAGTCGTTGTTCACGCATGTCAATGAGCTTGCGCTGGTCGCCGGACTTCCGCTGGCACTCGTCGATCGCGCCCTGCCGTTTGTGACCATCTTCAACGGGTCGGCCGACGTCGATGCGACGATCGCGGCGCCCGAGGTGGTCGCGGCCTTCGCAAAACGCTCCAATGCAAACACGGATCCATTCGGCAGTGCGATGGGGCCTTCGAACGATCCGCTCGCCGGTGCCGACCCGTCCGCTCCGACGAAGAGCAACCTGCCGAGAGCAAAGAGCCCGTGCTACCGCGTCGAAACAACGGTCGGCTTCGCCAACGGCCGGCGCGCCACGTCAGAGGTTGTGATCGCTCTCGGCGACAAGCGCGAGCCCTATCGCGTTCTGTCGTGGCAGGACGATGTCGTCCCTACTCACACACCACTCGAGCGCCGGGGGTCCTGATGGCGCTGATGTGGGACGTGAAGCTATTCCTGACCGAATGGATCGATGCAGTGGGCCGCGCGATCGACGCGATAGCGGGCCGCTTCATGCGCGCGCAGCGCATCCAGCTTGCCGAAGGACACGACGGCGCGTTCACCGCAACCGCGATCAACGCGAAGAGCGGAGCCGATCTGCCTGATCTGTCCTTCCGTTTCGATACCGACACGGCGCGCCCGCCGCTGCCGGACGTGTGGAAGACGGCGTTCCGGGCGAGCCGCATCGAGGCGCTGTTGCGGTCGGATCACATCATGACGCATCAGCTCGATTTCCCGAGCAAGGCGGCCGATTTCCTCGATGGGATGATCAGGGCTCAGGTCGATCGCCTGACGCCGTGGTCCGTAAGTGACGCAGTGTTCGGCTGGGGGGCACCCACGCTCGCTGCGAACGACCGGATCGAGGTGAGCTTCGCGGCGACGTCGAGAGAGAAGGTCGCGCCGGTGTTGCAGTTCGCCGAGACCGTCGACGCTGCGTCGGTTGCGATCTTGGTGCCGGCGCTGGGCGATACGTCCACGCCGATCAAGTTGATGGACCGGCCGCTGCGCAGCGTGATTGGCGCCGCGGTCAACGTGCCCCGTCTGCTCCGCGTCCTCTTGCTATCGACCGCGCTCGCTGCGGCCGCGTCGCTCCTGATCAATGCCTATCTCGGTGGCTCGCTGCAATCGGAGCTGGGCGACCTGCAGCAGCGCATCGCCCAGCGCCGCGCGGCCTTGCGTCTTGGCGCGAACGGCTCCGCGTCAGGGCTGGGCCTGCTCGCCAAACGCAAGCAGAGCACGCCGTCGAGCGTCATGGTGCTCGAGGCGATCTCGCGGGCGTTGCCAGATTCCACCTATGTGACTGAACTGCGGATCGAGGGAGACAAGATCCAGATCGTCGGGATGACGCAGGATGCCCCCTCGCTGATCCGCTTGATCGAGCAGTCCTCCCCACAGTTCACCCGCGCCACCTTCTTTGCACCCACCACGCACGCGGCAAATGAACCCGGCGAGCGCTTCCACATTGAAGCTCATATCACTGCCTATTTCGGATCCGGCTCGTGAATATCCTGTCCACACCCGTAAAGCTGGTCACCTCCTCGCCGCTCTTGGCGGCGGTGGCCTATGTCGGCCTGATCATCGTGCTGCTCTTCACCGTGGTGATGTCGATATCCGATCTGATCGATCAGCGCGGCGAGGTCGCCGCCGCCGCGACCATGCTGGAGCAGCTCGGGGGGCACCGTGCGGCGGCCAAACCGAATGCGACTGGAGAGGGCACGATGCCGGCAGGTTCGCCGTACCTCGAGGGCGCCACCGTCACGATCGCGGGCGCCACGCTGTTGCAGCGGGTGGCCAACGCAGTGACGAAATTCGGCGGCAACGTACTGTCCACGCAGCTTGACGTGCAGAGCTCATCGAGCAAGCCAGGGTTCCTCAGCATGATCGCGAGCTGCGAGATCGAGCAGCCTCAGCTGCAAGAACTGCTTTACGATATCGAGGCGGGGATGCCGTTCTTGTTTGTCGACCAGTTGGTGGTTCAAACCCCGACAACATCGTCCGGCTCGCAGCCCGGCAAGTTGCGGGTTCTGCTGGGGGTGTCCGGGCAATGGCGAGGCGCCAAATGAGCCGCAGCCTTACGATTGTAACCATAGCGGTTGGGCTGTCGCTCCATGCTGCCGGGGCGGCGACGGTCGCAATCACGACCGACGATCTCGACGCCGGCATTGCCGAGGAGACGCGGCTGGGGGGAACGGCCGCGCCGCGATCGAGCGAACCGGTGACTTCCGTTCGTGTTGTTGCCCCGCCGCCGGCGCCGGAGCAGCTGCTGAGCGCCAACCCGCTATGGGCGATTCCGCTCGCTCGATTGTCGGGGACGCGCGATCGTCCGATCTTCTCGCCGTCACGGCGGCCGCCGCCGGTGGTCGCCTCGGAGCCGGCGGCGGCGCCGCCACCCCCGCCGCCGCGGAAAAAGGAAATCCGCCCGCCACCATTGTCGCTGGTTGGAACCATAGCGAGCGACGACGAGAGCTTTGGCATCTTTCTCGATCAGTCGACAAAGCAGGCGCTGCGCTTGAAGCTCGGTGAAAACTATCAGGGCTGGAAACTGCGCGCGATCCAGAGCCGCGAGGTCACGATGGAAATGGATCAGCAGACGGCGATACTGACGTTGCCGCCACCCGGCGAACACGCGAATGTGCCAGTGCTGGTGACACCCGTCAGCGCCGACGGCTCGACGCCGCAGGCTGAACTGAGGCGGCGATGAAACGTCAATTTGCTGCACGGTTACGCATCGCCGTGCGTCCGGGAGAGACGTGTCTCGTCAGCGCTCTGAAAGCGGTTCCGCGCTGAAATGCCGCAATCCACTGTCATTTGGCTGTTAGAAACCTGCCAGATTCCCGCAACAACGCGCATGTAGCGTTGCGAGGTCAAACAGAACACTCGTTGGCGACTGCGGTCGCGAGGCTGGCTGGCGCCATGCGTGGCGTCAGCGCGCTTTTGCACGGCTGCAACACATGGGCAGGACGGCGTGCTTCGACGATACTCGACCATTTCTTGCGTCATCGTCGCGGCCGGCGTCGGGCTCGCAGCGAGTGGCATGACTGCCTGGCTGAGTGCGGCGGATCTGCCGGACGCGCCGCGAACGCAGAAGGATGTTTGCGCCCGACCCGAGCCGGGAAGCGCAATCGCCGAACCGGTGGAGCTGCGTAGTCGCGACGGAATCCTCGAGGTCGATCTCAGCGTCCATGACGAGAGGCTGCCGGACGGGACGAGCCG
The DNA here is from genome assembly GCF_029910015.1 of Bradyrhizobium sp. ISRA436. NCBI lineage: Bacteria > Pseudomonadati > Pseudomonadota > Alphaproteobacteria > Hyphomicrobiales > Nitrobacteraceae > Bradyrhizobium > Bradyrhizobium sp. ISRA436. The sequence goes on along the minus strand of NZ_CP094519.1, from coordinate 4,630,694 downwards.
CTACTGCTACCTGACGTCCGACGGGAAGCCGTCGCCGACCTTACGCGTGAAGCCGGGCGATCGGCTGGTCATCCATTTCAAGAACGACCTTGTTGACCTTCCTGCCGCGATGCCCGCGATTGATCGGGCACTCGCCGGTGCGCCGATTTGCACGGCTAAGAAGGAGGCGGATCCCTGCAAGAGCGGCGCAATGACGCCGGTGTCCACCAATCTGCACTTCCACGGACTGACGGTGCCGCCGGTGTGCCACCAGGATGATGTGCTGAAGACGTCGATCCAGCCCGACGACAAGCCGTTCGAGTATCGCCTGCGCATCCCTGACGATGCGCCGCCCGGGCTCTATTGGTATCACCCGCATCTTCACGGCTTCAGCAAGACGCAGGTGCTCGGCGGCGCCTCTGGTGCCTTGATTATCGAAGGCATCGAGCGCGTCGACCCGTCGCTCACCGGACTGCCCGAGCGCGTGCTCGTGATCCGCGACCAGGATCTCGTCAATCCCGGCGCGCCGCCGTCGAAGTCCGAGCCGGTGATGTCGAAAAGCCAGCTTGATAATGACGGTGACGTCGCCAACTCCGGCACCGGCAAGCCATCGAAGGACCTGTCCGTCAATTTCGTGCCGGTGCCATATCCGAACTACCCGCCGGCGACGCTGTCGATGAAGCCGGGAGAGCGGCAGCTGTGGCGCGTGCTGAATGCGTCCGCGATCACGTATCTCAACCTTGCTTTGCTGGTCGGCCGCGCGCCGCAGCAGCTCGGCGTGGTCGGTATCGACGGAGTCCCGCTGCGCTTCCAGGGCAGTCCGTCGTCGGCGGTGCAACGGGTCAATCATATCGGCCTGCCGCCAGGCTCTCGCGCCGAGTTCATCGTCGAAGGTCCGCCGGCGGGAGCGTCCGCATTGCTAGTGACGCGTGCCGTCGATACCGGGCCCGCCGGAGAGAACGACCCGAACCGCGCGCTGATGGCGATCACGAGCACGACAGAGGCCAGTGAGCCGCGAGCAACGCTGCCGATCGCTGCGGAGCCGTTGCCGCCGCCCGATCGGCCGTGGGTTGGCGATGTTGCACCGGTACGCGTCAGGAAACTGTTTTTCTCCGAGCGACCCGAGAACCCGAACGATCCCAACAGTCCCACGCAATTCTTTCTGACCATCGACGGAAACACGCCGAAGCCGTTCGATCCGCAGTCCGACGTCCCCGACATCGTGGTGAGGCAGGGCGATGTCGAGGACTGGATCATCGAGAACCGCTCGATGGAGCTGCATGATTTCCACATCCACCAGCTTCACTTCCAGTTGCTCGACTGGTCCGGGATCGCGGTCAACGAGCCGTTCCTGCGCGATACGGTCAACGTTCCCTATTACAACGGCCGGATGCTGAAATATCCCAGCGTGCGACTGCGCATGGATTTTCGTGATCCCAGCATCGTCGGCACCTTCGTCTATCACTGCCACGTCCTCGAGCATGAAGACGGCGGCATGATGGGACGTATCAAGGTCGTGCCGAGTAACACCGCGACCTCAACTACGCCGTCCAACCCACAGAACAGAGGAGAGCTTTGATGCGCGACAAGCACAAGTCACGTTGGCTGCAGGGGTGCCGCCTTACTCTCAGCGCGCTGGCGCTGGGTCAGTTCACCGCGAGCCCAGTGCTTGCCGACGAGTGGGGACACCACGGTGGCCACGAGACGAGGACGCCGATCAAGCATGTGATCGTCATCATCGGCGAGAACCGCAGCTTCGATCACGTGTTCGCCACCTACGTGCCCAACCAGCCCGGCGAGAGCGTGATGAACCTGCTGTCGCAGGGTATCGTCAAGCTCGACCAGGACAAGAACGCCGTCCCCGGACCCAACTTCGAAAAGGCACATCAGCTCTCTGCCACGGACACCGGCTTGAACGATGCGTTCCTGCTGAGGCCCCCGAAGCAGACGTTCGCCAAGGATCAATTGCCGGCTCCGCTGGTGGGCGGTCCCAAGGACTCCTACATCCCTAACCAATGCGGAAGCTCACCGATCACGACCTGCGAGGCGTCTCTGGCGCTGGCTCAACAATCCGAGTCCGGCCTGCCGTCCGAATATTACCAGTATCTCTTGACCGGCGGTACCGGGCAGACGTCGAAGACCCCCGACCAGCGCATCACGAATGTCAATGCATTGCCGGCCGGCCCGTTCCAACTCACCAACAGTGATGCCATGCCCTATGACGCCTATGCGGCAAGCCCGGTGCATCGCTTCTATCAGATGTGGCAGCAGCTCAACTGCAACACTTCCGCCGCCAGCCGCGACAATCCGTCGGGCTGCAACGGCAATCTGTTCGCCTGGGTCGAGGTAACCGTTGGCGCCGGCTCCAACGGAGCGCAGCAGCCTGCGAATTTCTCCACGGAATATTCACCGACCGCGACGACCACGGGCGAGGGGTCGACCGCCCTCGGCTTCTACAACGTGCAGAAGGGCGACGTGCCTTACTTCACGAGTCTCGTGCAGAAGTACGCGATGAGCGACAATTTCCACCAATCCGTCAACGGCGGCACCGGCGCTAACCACATCATGTTCGGCCACGCCGACATGATCTATTTCAGCGACAACTATGGCAATCCGGTCGCGCCGCCCGATGGCACGCAGGTTTTCGGCGGCACCCCCGACGCCGGTACTGTCCATGAAATCGAGAATCCGAACCCGGCGATGGGCACCAACAATTGGTACATCGAGGATGGCTACGGCGCCGGCGGCAATGGCGGTTACCCGCCGCCTTATTCGACCAATCCGGTCTCTGGCGGTGGCTCCTACAGCAACTGCTCGGATCCTGGCCAGCCCGGCGTCAAGCCGATCCTCGATTATCTGAAATCGATCCGGATCAATGCGAATTGCGAGCCGAGCCACTACTATCTCTTGAACAACTACAATCCCGGATATTTCGGCAATGGCAAGAATGCCTATACCGATACGAACCCGTCCAACACGCCGTTTACGATCCCGCCGTCGACGAGAAAGAGCATCGGCGACAGCCTGAACGAGAAGAACATCTCCTGGAAGTACTACGGCGACCAGTGGAACAACTACGTCAACGATCCGTACCAGCTCAACTGGGGTGTAGCCGGACCCACTGCCGACGAGTACTGCAACATCTGCAATCCGTTCCAGTACGACACGTCGATCATGTCGCATCCGGACCAGGTTGCCGCTCATATCCAGGATTCGGTCAATCTGTACTCGGACATCTCCAAGCACACTCTGCCGGCGGTTTCGATCGTGAAACCGAGCGGCTATACCGACGGTCATCCGGCGTCCTCCAAGCTCAATCTGTTCGAGGGCTTCGTGAAGAAGATCGTCGATCAGGTTGAGGCCTCGGATTACGCCGACGATACCGCGATCTTCATCACCTTCGACGAAGGCGGCGGTTACTTCGACTCTGGTTATGTGCAGCCGCTGGATTACTTCGGTGACGGCACCCGCATCCCGTTGATCGTGGTCTCGCCGTTCGTGAAGCAGGGGCACATCTCGCATGAATATGCCGATCATGTCTCGATCATCAAATTCATCGAGCGGAACTGGGATTTGCGTCCGATCACGCAGCGCAGCCGTGACAACTTCCCGAATCCGGTTGCCGCGCCGAACAATCCTTACGTTCCGGTGAACAGCCCGGCGCTCAGCGACCTGTTCGACCTCTTCGACTTCCACGACGGTGGCCACGGCGGCCAGGGCGGAGGCTGGGATCACTGACATCAGCCAACTGATGAGATAAGGAACCCGCCGGCGAACCAGCCAGCGGGTTCTTTCCTTGGCATTGCGCACGATTTTGGCTCGGCGCGGGACGACCGGGCGAGGGGAATTGGCGCAAGCGGCTTGGTCGCAACTGGAGACAGCCAATAAGACGCTAGATTAAGCCGAGCCATTGCTGGGCGACCACGGCTGACAGCAAGCCGAGCGCAAGGAAAGGACCGAACGGCAGCGAGGTCCGCCGCGTCAGGTTTTGTCCGGCCATTTGCGCGCCACCGACCGCGATCAACGCCAAGAGCGCAGCAATCAGGATCAGTATGGGAATGCCTGTGAGGCCGACCCATAACGTAGCCGCGGCGAGAAACTTGACGTCTCCAAGCCCCAGTCCCTGAACTTTCCTCACGGTGAAATAGAGCCGACGAAATAGCCAGAAGATGAGTCCGACGATCATCGCCTCCGCGGCGGCCTCAACGCCGGCCACGGCGCCGCTGGCAACAACGGTCCGCGCCAGACCAAGGCCGCCCACTGCAAGGTTAAGGGCGTCTGGAATGATGCCTCGGCGAAGATCGATCAGGGCGAGGCTGCCACACAGCAGGCACAGCGCAGCGAAGAATTCTGTAAGCAGAGGTGGTGCGGTATCGGCCGTCATATCGTTCGCTGAAGTACATGGAACTCGGCGCGCCGATCAACGATATCCGGCGTCATCGCGAGAGTATGAAGTTTGCTTGAAGAAATTATTTTGTCGTCGATGCGCGTGCGCGCTTCGCCGTGAAGCGTAAGCAAGGATTTGCGTCGCTGCAATGCTTCTTCATTCGCGGAGAAGTCGTGAACCAAGGCGATACCGTCACAAAACAGCATAACAAGCCGACAATATTGCTGCGATCGTTGGACGCAGCGTCGCGAACGACTGCACTCCGCGTGCTGGAGGGGATCAATGAAGAAAGGCGTGGTGCTGTGCCTTGTTGCGTTCGCTATTGCGAACGGCGTCGGTCAGGCAAGCGCCACTCCGCTTGACGACGCGGCGGAGCGCTATCGCCCCTACATGATCGAGGGCATCGGGTCGGCGCTGGCGGGCATCAAGGAGCTGCGCGAGCGTGTCGCCGCGAAGGATCTGGCAGGAGCGAAAAGAGCCTGGCTCGCGGCCCGCGCCGGTTGGGAGCGTTCGGAGGTCTTCACTGCCGGTTTTGTACCCGAGCTTGATACGCTGATTGACGCCTGGCCCAACGCCGACAGCGGATTCCACGCTATCGAGGCAAGATTGTTCGGTTCCGGCGAGATCAGTGTCGAGCGCGATGCCGATGCACTGATCGAGCATCTCAGCGAGCTCAAGAGCAAGCTGCCGACCATGCGATTGACACCGCAGGGCTTGCTCGACGGCACCTTGCGACTTGCCTACGAGGTGGGCGAGAGCAAGGCGGATGGCGGCGAATCCCGGATTAGCGGGACCTCGCTCGACGACATGCGCAACAATGTCGGCGGCATCGACTTTGCATACCGAACCATCTTTGCTGATGCGCTCACGACGGCCGACGCGCGGCTCGCCAGGCAAGTGACGGAGCGCATTGAACAGCTCAAGACCATCGTCGCGGCATCTGATCTGCCGCATGTCGATGTTCGGGCGCTGCGGCGCGCCAGCGAAGAGTTGGTGGTCTCGCTGCAGGCCGCGTCGCTCAAGCTGGGACTGCAGCGGCCGACGTTGGAGGCTCAATCGCGATGAGGTTGCATCGTCTGGGCACCGTCGCGGCTGCGGTCGGCCTTGTTACCGTCCTGCATCAACGGGTTTTGGCCTTTCCGGTCGACGGCGACCAGACCGTATTGCCTGTCAACACCGAGCTGAACGAGGACGCGCTGGATCGACCGCGCGAGGTGTTTCGCTCCGAGATATCTGGCGGCAAGTCGTATCTGGTCAATCTTGGCAATCTGGCGTTCAGCTCGCCGTCGATCCTCGGTGACGTCGCGCGGCAGGCCAGCATCAGCTGCGGCACCTGTCACGTCAACGGCGCCGGCAACGCCCGGTTCTTTATGCCGAAGATGTCGACGCGGCCGGGCAATTTCGACACAAGCGGACCACTGTTCAATCCGAAGGCCGACAATGGCTTGCTGGACCCGGTGCGAATCCCGAGCCTGCGCGGTGCGCGCTATCTCGCGCCCTACGGCGCCGACGGCCGCACGGCTTCGCTGCATGATTTCGTGCGCAACGTCATTGTCAGCGAATTTGCTGGTCCCGAGCCGACGCCGGTGATCGTCGACGCCATTGTGGCCTATCTCCAGGATATCGATTTCCTGCCCAATCCGAGCCTCGGGCCTGGAGGACGTTTGGTCGGGAAGATCAGCGAGTCGGAGCGGCGCGGCGAAGCGTTGTTTTCGAAGCCGTTTCCGCATGATCCCAGCATGAGCTGCGCCGGGTGTCATGTTCCCTCGGGGTCCTTCGTCGATCACAAGCAGCATGACGTGGGATCGGGCGGCCTGTTCAAGACGCCGACGCTACGCAACGCCGATTTCAACGCGCCATATTTTCATGACGGTCGCTTCGATAGTTACGATCAGGTGGTGACTCATTTTGATACGGTGTTCGCACTCGGTCTGACCGCGCAGGATCGCAAGGATCTGGTAGCGTATCTCACCGCCGTGGGCGACGGCACACAGCCTTACGAGCATGAAGGCGCCGGCGCTTCGCTGAAGGAGATCAACGACTTCGCGACGGTGTTGGGGACCGCAATTCCCTCAGGCGACAAGCAGGTCGTTGGATTGGCCGTCGAGACGATCGGCGGCGAGCTGCGTGAGTTGACGGAGCAATATCCCGACCGGAAGAACACGAGCGTCTCAGGCGGTGATCGGGAGCGCGTGAACGCGCGCGCGGCGCTCAAGGAGGTCGTACTGCTGCTACGGCGGATCCAGATCGCGGTCGACGACGGGAGAATATTGGCTGGCGCCGAACAATGGTCGCTCTTCAATCCGGCCGTGCATGACCAGCACTACATGGCCCTTCGTCGTGTTCTTCAATCAAGGCACGTGGCGCGGTAGTGTTGTCCGACAAGCGTGCCGCCCTCCATTTGCGCCGGCGGACCGGCGGCGACCTGAAGCACTTGAATCGATGATCCCGTAGCTCACATGAATGAGCTGTGCAGTCGTGCCGCGACTTTGCAGACGCTTCCGTGTGAGCGCGAGGTTGCATCGTCGAAGAGTACACTGCGTCTACTGAATTCATTGCGTGTGATGGACGCGTAGAGAAAAGAGCGGGGATCATCTTGTTCTTCGTGCGTCGTTTCATCGCAGCGATATGCGTGCGTCATGTTGATGCACTAATGACCGGCGGCGCTAAACAACAACCGTTTGGAGTCGGCATGGCTTTCAACTTCGAAGATCACTGGCGTACGACCACGGCGCTCTGCATTGCTTCGATGATCGTGGTGACCACGGCAGTTTACGCAGCAAATGTCGGCGGCCGCAGCGATTGGGACACGCGCTCGCATGCGCATCACCAAAATGCCAACACCGAAGAGCACAACTGGTCCAACAGGGACCATGATCCGGCGAGCAGGGTGAAGACGGTGTCGCCGATCAAGCACGTCATTGTCCTGATCGGTGAGAACCGCGGCTTCGATCACACGTTCGGCGTGTACAAGCCGAAGGGCAGGGGTGAGACGATCTCGAACCTGTTGTCGAAGGGTATCGTCAACGAGGACGGTTCGCCCGGCCCAAACTTCGCCAAGGCGCAGCAGTTTTCGGCTGCGGCCCAGTCGTCCTACTATGTCGGTGCTCCGGCGATCGCGAAGACGCCCTATAGTCCGACCAATGTGATGCCGCAGCCGAACACCAACGGTGCTCCGCAGGCGCAGAGCGACACGGGCGCTCCGTTCAAGACGGTCGCGGAAGCGAGCGTCGAGAAGGATATGGATCCGAGCGACCTCGACATCCTGACGACCGGTGCCACCGGTTTGCCGAAGGGGGTCCTCGATACCCGCGTTCCCGGCGCCGGCAGCCTCGCCGGACCGTTCCTGCTGCAGGGTACGAATATCACCGACGACGACTACACCGGTGACACGACCCACCGCTTCTACCAGGACTGGCAGCAGGAGGATTGCAGCGCGGGCAACGCGTCGAAGAGCAACAACTCGGGCTGCTTGAACGACCTGTTCCCTTTCGTCATGGCGACCTATTCGGCGAGCAACAAGAGCCAGGGCAATGAGATGGGCTTCTACAACGCCGAGCAGGGGCAAGCCCCGATCCTGAAGATGCTGGCGGACCGCTTCACCCTGGGTGACAACTTCCACCAGTCGTTCCATGGAGGCACCGGTGCGAACCACTTCATGCTCGGGACTGGTGATGCGGGCTTCTGGAGCGACGGCAACGGCAACCCGACCACGCCGCCGGCGAAGCTGATTGCGAATCCGAATCCGGCCGCGGGCACTGTCAACAAGTACGCGGTCGACGGTAATTTCAGCAATTGCGGCGATTTCAGCCAGCCGGGCGTCAAGCCGATCGTCAGCTACCTCGAGGCGCTGCCCTATGCGGCGGAGCCGAACTGCAAGCCGAACCACTACTACATGCTCAACAATACCAGCCCCGGCTATCTGCCGAACGGCGCGCTCTCGGGTGGCAACAGCCTGCCGCCATCGTCGGTCAGAACCATCGGCGATGCGTTGATTGAGAAGAAGATTTCGTGGGCCTACTATGGCGGCGCATATAATGACGCCGTGGTGCTCTCGAATGAAGCGGTCGCCAAGAATGCGACCAGCCCGGACCTGAACGGTGCTGCGCTTGCCGATCCGGCTCACGCGCTCGGCGTTGCCTACTGCCAGATCTGCAATCCCTTCCAGTACGCGACCTCGATCATGGCTGACCCGACGGTCCGGGCGGCGCATATCAAGGACACCGCGGATCTGGTCACGGCGATCCAGAACGACGAGCTGCCCTCGGTGGCGTTCGGCAAGCCGGACGGCCTGCTCGACGGCCATCCGCAGAGCTCGAAGGTCGATCTGTTCGAAGCCTATGTCGCCAACATCCTCGGTGCGCTCGAAGCCAATCCGAAGCTGAAGGCGGAGACGGCGGTTTTCATCACCTGGGACGAGGCCGGCGGCTACTGGGATTCCGGCTACATCCAGTCGATCGACTTCTTCGGCGATGGAGCGCGCATGCCGATCCTGATCCTGTCGTCCTATTCAACGGGTGGCAAGGTCTACCACAACTACGGTGACCACGTGTCGTTGCTGAAGTTCATCGAGCGCAACTGGAACCTCAAGCCGCTCACGAACCGCAGCCGCGACAACCTGCCGAACCCGACGTACACGAAGGGTAACCAGTATGTGCCGACCAACAGCCCGGCGCTCGCTGACCTGTTCGATGCGTTCGACTTCGACAAGGCGGTGGATATCTCCTACCTCGAGTGATCGGCAGCAAGATCACGAACTGACTGATTTCCACAACTGGCGCCGACCGGACCGCGCGGTCCGGTCGGCGCCGCTTTTCTCCGGTTGATATGAAGATGATGGAGGGCGTGATCTTGGCCTGTCTATATCGAGCGGTGCGATCCGGAGTCGTGGCGTTTGGCACGGCTGTTGCGAGCAGCCCGGTCGCCGCACAGGCGCAACAATTCTCGGCCGATATTGTCGTGCAGCGTGGTGCCGAGTCGTCGCCGGCGGGGCGACTGCACGTTCTCGGCAGCAAGCTCAGGATAGAGACGCCGGAGTTTGCGGACGGCTTCTTTCTGGTCGACGTGGCAAAGCCGGAGGCCTATTTCGTTCGGCCCGCCGCACGGATCTATATGGATGCCCGGCAGTCGAGCCAGCTCACCCGGTTGCTGGTACCACTCGATCCGGATGACCCTTGCCGGCAATGGCAGGTGATGGCGCATATCGCCGGACTGGGAGAGGGCGGCGATTGGCGCTGCGAGCGGACAGGGGAGGAGATGGTCCAGGGCCGCGACACAACCGTGTTTCGCGCTGCCTCCGCAGCCGGGCCGGCGTTCTTCGGCTGGATCGACCGCGAGCGGAGGCTTCCGCTACGGATCGAGAGTGAGGACGGGACGGTCGTTTCGCTTGAGAATATCAAGGATGAACCGCGGTCCGCCGCATCCTTTGAGCTGCCGCCGGGTGTTCGGAAGTTCAGCCCGGAAGCGCTGATCGAACATATCAAGCAGAGTGATGTCTGGGTTGCAAGCCGCGGCCCTGACACGACCGCCGCGCGATCGGTCCCGTCACAAATCGGCAAAGGAAGTCGACAATATTTATTTGCGAACGTGTGACAAGCGCGTCTCGCGTCGCTGGAGAATTTCCCGAAATGGCAAAGAAAGGCGTTTGGGCGTTCGCGATGCTCGGTTGTGTCGTGCTTGCAGCCGATCGGCTCGCGGCATTTCCGCTCGATGGGCGGCAGACATTGCTGCCAGTCACCACCGAGCTCAACGAGGATGCGCTGATCAAGCCACGCGAAGCATTTCACAGCGAGCTCCATCGCGGCCATAAATCCTATCTGGTCAATCTCGGCGATCTTGCCTTCAACTCGCCGAGTGTCTTGGGCGGGGTGGCGCGGCAGGCCGGCATGAGTTGCGGGACCTGCCATGTGAACGGTGCTGCCAACCCGAAATTCTACATGCCAAAAATGTCCGGCCATCCCGGCACCTTTGACACCACCGGGCCGCTGTTCAATCCAAAGGCCGACAATCTGGTGTTCGACCCCGTTCGTATCCCAAGTCTCCGTGGTGCACGTTTTCTCAGCCCCTATGGCCATGACGGCCGCATCGCCTCGCTGCGCGATTTCGTCCACAATGTGATCGTCAACGAGTTTGCCGGCCCCGAGCCGTCGCCGACGCTTCTTGACGCCATTGTTGCCTACATCCAGGACATCGATTTCCTGGCCAATCCGAATCTCGGTCCCGGCGGACGACTCGGACCCCTCGCGATGGACAGCGAGCAACGCGGAGAGGCGTTGTTCTTCAAGTCGTTTCCGCACAACCCGCAACTCAGTTGCGCCGGTTGTCACGTTCCCTCGGCGGCATTCGTCGATCACCAGCAGCATGACATCGGTTCCGGTGGCCTGTTCAAGACGCCGACGTTGCTGAACGCAAATTACAACCGGCCTTATTTCCATGACGGCCGTTTCGACAGCTATGACCAGGTGGTCGACTTCTTCAACCGCAGCTTCGACCTCGGCCTGTCGGACGCAGAACGGCAGGATCTCGTGGTCTACCTGCAGGCTGTTGGCGCCGGCATGTCGCCCAACGAATACGAAGGCTATGTCGCGACGACGAAGGAGCTCAACGATTTCGCGAGTGTGTTGGGCACCGCGATAGCGAACCACGACAGGGACGTGATTGCGCTTGCGGTCGACACGATCGGTGCCGAGCTGCGTGATCTGACCGCGCAATATCCCGATCGCAAGGACACCAGTTTGCCGCCAGATGGGCTGAACGAGCGCATGCTGGTGCGTCAGGCGCTCAAGGAGCAGGTTCTCACCCTGCGACGCATCGACATGGCTGCCGCCGACGGACGCTTCGACGATGGGGCCGCGGACTACAACCTCTATCGCGGCAAGATGAAGATCGAGGTTCCGACGCTGCTCTACAATGCCGAGCAGTGGTCGCTGTTCAACCCGAAAGTCCATGACGCGCATTATGCGGCACTGAGACAGGCGCTCGAGCCTCACCAGAAGCCACAGTGATGGGATTGGACAGTTTCCCCTCAAGGCGAGTGAGGCGAGGGGACAAGGACCGTTTGCGGCTCGCGCACACTAAGCACCTCAAGCGGAAATCTGGAGCTCGGCGCTGTCTGGAATCGAGGGCCGAAGAGCGCGAGCAAGCCCCGTTCTCAAAACAATATGTCCCCGGCTTGATGCCGGGGACATGTTCGTGGACGCACCGCGATCGAGTCTCGAGCCCTCAGTGCCCGAGATACGCCACGGTGCCGTCGTTCGGGTTGAGGATCAGCTTGCGGGGATGATCCTCGTCGCGATGGTCAAAGTCGAACATGTTGTCGAGCGGACCTGCGATGGTATCGAACGATCCGCCGGGCTGGATGCGTTCGCGGTTGAGCCAGTTGTCCTCGATGAAGCGCAGCACCGAGGATTGATCCGTCAGCGTATGATCGACGTAGTTGCGCTTGGCAAAGGGCGAGATCACGAGCAGCGGCTGGCGGGTGCCGTAGCCGCAGCGGCCCCAGGCGGGCTGGCCGAAATTGCCGTTGAACGGCTGGCTCGGAGCCTGGCGGCCCTGTTGGGAGCCATTGCTGGTGTTGCAGACGCCGGGGCCGTTGAGCGTATCGACGGTCGGGTTCGCCGAAGTGTTCACGATCGGAGGCATCTGGTGATCATACCAACCATCGGAGTCGTCGTAGGCGATGATGATGGCAGTATCTTCCCATTCCCCGCCCTGCTGCACGGCGTTGACGACGCTGACGATGAAATTCTGCTCGTCGAGCGGATCGGAATAGCCGGCATGACCGTCCTGGTAGGCCGGAGCCTTCAGGAAGCTGACCGAGGGCAGGTTGTGGGCCTTGAGCGCAGCAAAGAAATCATTGCTGTCATACTGGTGATTGGCCGGCTCCGGTGTCTTGGTTCCCGGAATGAAGCTGTGGCCGATGGCTTCGACCGAACTCGGCCGGGTATGTTGCGGATTCCGGGTCGAGGCGTAGTACTGGAACCAGGCGTGGTGCGGGATGTAGTCTACAGACGTGAACGCGGCCGTGCCGGGTGCGACCGGATCGGTCTCGCGCTGGCAGCCGGTGGTCTTGTTGGCGTTGACGACGGAGAGGTCGAAGCCGCCCATGAACGCGCCCCAGGTGATGCCCTTGTCGTTGAGCAGGTCGCCGATATTGCGGCCGCCCAGCGTCACCTGGTCTCCGGTCGGATTGGAGCAGACGTCGCCAATCGGATCGGCGTCGCCGATCAGGGTGAGGTTGCTCGTCGTGTGGCTGGCATCGCCGAAGGCCTCATGGGTGGGGTGGAGCAACGTGCCCGAACCATTGATAACATTCATCGTTGCTGAGAGGCCGTTGGTCTGGCCCGCAATGAGATTCAGCGCACCCGGCGTCGAGGGTCCGAATTGTGACGAGTAGCTGTTGTCGTTCATCGCGAAGTGCTGGGCGTAATTCCACAACGCTGTGACCGTGTTGCCATCATAGTAGCCCATCACCAGCGCCTTGGTGCCGATGCCGGCCGGCGGCGGGCCCGCGGTGCCGGTAAAGGCCGGGAAGCCGTCCATGTGGCCGTTGTTGTAGGCGCTTTCTTCGGGCGCTTCATTGTGACCCTGGTCGGCCGTGAGCGCCTGTCCCGGCGCGAGGCGGAACGGGTTGGAGGCGCCGGCGCCGTTCTGGACGTTTTTGTTGGGGGCGACCGGAGCGCTCGCATTGCTGTTGGGATTCTGAGCGAGCAGATCGACGCCCTTGAGCGCCGAAAAGCCATGATTGACGTCAAGCGGCGTCTTCAAGCTGTTGGCCACCGGCGTGGAAGGCTTTGCATGGAAAGGCGTTTCGCCCTGGCGGTTCTCGGCGTTCGGGTACGTACCGAAATAGTGGTCAAAGGAAACATTTTCCTGAAAGATCACGACGAGGTGCTTGATCGGCGTCGTCGTATGCACGTGATGGTGGCCGCCATGGTCGTGGTCGCGGCTGAAATTTGAGCTGTCAGACCGGCCGTGGTCGTCTTCGGCAACTGCGCCCGCGCCCATCAGCGTCAGCGCGAGAACAGGGACCAGTCCGAGCGTTTTGGACAAGTGCATTGGAGGTTTCTCCCTGTGGGTCTTCAAAGACAAAGCGAGGGGGATTTCTGCGGCGATTTGCCCCAGTGCGCAGACTGTTTCAGAGCCCGGCTACAGCAGGACGAAAAAAATATGACACGCCATTGAATGCTGGCGCGCTGTTGCCGAGCGGCTCTGGCTCCGCTCCGCGAATGGAGGCGCGCAATCGCAGCGGCGGCGCGTCTGATCGACCAACACTAATGCCCTGGGAGAGAATGATTGCGTTGACCAGATCAAACGTTCGCTATTTGGCTGGTGTTTCCCAAAGCGGCCTAGGAGAGTGGCTGCGTCTCGGGGAATACATCAACGATCTTGTTGGTCATCCCGTTCACGATCAGCACCTGATCCTTCATTTTGACGTACATGTAGTCACGCAGCTCCGGCAGTTGCGAGAGAACCGGCGTTGGCAGCGATTGGGCCCTAATTCCTTTCGGGATCTTTGCACCAACAGCTGGGGTAAAGCTCTTGGCTGACTTGGTGGTCGCTAGTCGAAATTGGACCTCGTTGTGTTCAGTAAGTACCGCCTTGCGAATTTGCTCGCGCTGCGTGTTTGTGAGGTTGAGTTTCGGTAGCGATGGATTCTGCGACACTTTCGTGCCGTTGCTCAGTTCAACGGCACCTTGGACATTCGATTGCGCGAGCGAGACGGCGCAGCCGCCCAGTATGATCGCGAGCGCGGCTAGTACGGTTGAAGCCCTCATGGCCTTTCATCCTTCTCCGATACCCCTCCATTAGGAAAGCAACGAACGGATTGTTCCTCCGTTCTGGCCTACACCTTCGGAGGGGCTGTCTCTTCGGAACGTTGTTGATTACGGCGTGCGCCGCGGTAGGCGGATCTTGCTCTCGGGGCGAAGTCGACTTTGATGCAAGTTCCAGGTCGGGAACCCGACAAGCGCTTTGGCGCAGGAATTCCAATGGCTGTGAGGCAGTTCACACCCTGCCTTGGACTTTGACGATCGGTCGTTGGTCTTTCCGAGGGAATTGAAGCGCCAGGCAGAAGGCCGCGCAGCGAACCTTCAGCCGGAGCTCGCAAATGGATCTGCGCTTGAAGAATGCCGAGCGCCGCCTTACGGGCTCAAAAGGGCAGCCTGGACGGGGTGGTCGCCCCCCACGAGACCAAGCCGTTCCAGTTCAATTCGATGAGCGTCTACTTCCAGAATGGCGAGGAGGAGCGCCAGCACGACCGTGGCATAGATGAGGGTGGGCGACGCTCTACCGCGCGCGTCGGAATGGTGTGGCGGTATCGCATCGCGAAGTGATCGCCACCGGGAGATGAAATGCAGATACGCCTTCAGCCGTATTTGCATGACGTCGTCCTCGACGTATCAGATGAACGATAGGCTCAGGCTATGGCCGGTTCAAGTTAACAACAGCCGTTGCGGCATTGAGTAGCGGGGCCACTTTTGTCCTGCGATGCAACATGAACCGAACGACGGCTTCAATCGTTGACGAGACCGAGCGAGTGAACATCCCGAACAATCGCAGGTGATATACTTGATCATCTGTAAACTGCAGATGCATTGGGTCCCACGTTTTAGCACCGGTCTCTGCATCGTTGCCGCTCTGCTGGCGATCCATTCAGCGCCCGCGCATGCGCAATTGACAGGTCACGGCGGACCTGTGAGGGCGATTGCGATTTCCAGGGACGGCGCCAGTGTCCTGTCGGGCAGCTTCGACACCGCTGCCATCCGATGGTCGCTTAAGACCGAAGCCGCGGAGCAGGTGCTTCGTTTTCACGCCGGCGCGGTGAACGCAGTCGCGTTCCTGGCGGATGGTAGAATGGCGACCGCGGGAGCGGACGCGAAGGTCGCGATCTGGACGGCCGGCCGGCAGCAGCCGGATCAGGTTTACGAGGGGCATGCCGCGCCGATCGTTTCCCTTGCCGTCTCGCCGGACGGTGAAAGACTAGCTTCCGCCTCTTGGGATCATACGGTTCGCATCTGGTCGCTCCACAGTGGCGCCCAGCAGGTGCTGGAAGGTCATGCGCAGAACGTCAACGGTGTCGCGTTCACGCCGGATGGCCGATCGTTGGTCAGCGTAGGTTATGATCGTGAGCTGAGGATATGGCCACTGGCCGGGGGTACCCCAAGCGTTATCAAACTGGCCTCACCGCTTAACGCCCTGGCAGTCGCGCCCGACGGTGAGATCGTGGCCGCCGGTGCCGACGGCAAGCTGCGCTTTCTGAGGACGGATGGCCGGAAAAATGGTGAGGTGCAGGCTGCCCAGGCGCCGATTGTCGCGCTGGCGATCTCTCCGGATGGCACGCTGATCGCTGCTTCGGGAATCAGCGGCATCGTGACGATCATCGACCGAAAGGCGCGCAGCATCGCGCGAACGCTGGACGATCCGGGTTCGCCGGTATGGTCGGTCGCTTTCCTGCCGGACAACGCAACATTGCTGACCGGCGGCGCCGACGGCAAGATCCGGCGCTGGAACGCGCGAACTGGCGATGCCATCGGCTCATCGTTGCAAGCCACGTCGCGTGATCCGCTTGCAGCCTTTACCGGAGATCGTGGCGCCGAGGTGTTCAGGGCGTGCGTTGCGTGTCACACTTTGTCGGCGAAGGACGCGCAGCGTGCTGGCCCCACACTTGCGGGCTTGTACGGCCGCAGGATTGCGTCGCTGCCTGGCTATCGCTTCTCCGAGGCCCTGAAAGGGATGAACATCGTGTGGACGCCGGAGACGGTGTCAAAACTGTTCGAGCTAGGTCCAAACACCTATACGCCGGGCACCAAGATGCCGGAGCAACGAATTGGATCGGCGGAGGATCGCAAGGCGCTCACCGATTTTCTGGGGCGGGCAACATCGAAATGAAGGGACCGGTCATCGGCCGCGCGAAACAAAGAAACCCTTGCGCGTGGGGGCTTGCACCCGGCTCTAAAGACAGCGCGATGAATTTTGGTCGAGCCGGTTTTAGCCACGCGTTCGGTTTACCTCTCCCCAGCAGGGAGAGGTCGATTTGCGCAGCAAATCGGGTGAGGAGCCGCGGCGCTAACGAGAGACCGTAATCCCTCACCCGGCGCTGCGCGCCGACCTCTCCCAAGGGAGAGGTGAAGCACCGCCGCCGCTCCAGCTCAACCTAATCTCATCATGCGCTAGAAGCCGGGCCATCGCTCGACTGGAAGATCGGTCAAATCTGGATGCTCTTTGAGCATGGTCGTAACGTCTACTGTGGGATGGGCCTTCATGGCCTCGGTGACGCAAGTGTTGACGTATTTTCGGCGCGAGAGCCACTTGATCTTCTTGCCTTTCGCTTCTGCCTTACAGGCCACAATCGCCCGCTTGAGGGCGACTTTGTCAGCCTTGGAGGGGTTCGCAGCGTCAGCGGGGCAGGGCATTACGGCGACGACGCCAATGAATAGCGCAGCAATGAAGGACGTCAGTTTGATGAATCGAGACATAACGTGCTCCCGCGGTTTGTTACCCTGCGAATAGCTGCTCTCGTGAGTCCGCGTCCTAGGCAGTGTGGACACTTATCGCATCCATAGGACGATGGCAGCGAGAGTGACGACGGCTCGGTAATTTCGGGCGGTTTTTTCGAAGCGGGTAGCGACGCGACGGAACTGCTTGAGTTTGGAGAAGCAGCATTCCACGAGATGGCGCTGGGCATAGAGATGCTTGTCGAGCGGATATTTGAGCGCGCGTGACGGGTTGTTGGGGATGACGGCGAGCGCGTTTTTGGCGGCGATGTGTTTGCGCAAATGATCGGCGTCATAGGCCGTGTCGGCGATGACGACCTCGGCAGGCAGTCCCTCGATTAACGCAGCGGCTTGCGGTGCATCGCCCTTCTGGCCTGCGGTGAGCGTGAACCGGACAGGACATCCCAAGCCGCGAACGGCCATATGGATCTTCGTGCTCAGGCCGCCGCGCGAGCGGCCAAGCGCCTGATCTTCAGGCCCCCTTTTTTCGCGCCGGCGGCGTGCTGATGCGCCCGGACGATGGTGGAATCGACGATCAGGTATTCGAAGTCCGGATCATCGGACATCGCCTCGAAGATCCGCCACCAAACACCCTTGGCGCTCCATCGGCTGAAGCGCCGGAACACACTGTTCCAGTCCCCGAACACCTCCGGAAGATCACGCCAGGGAGAGCCCGTGCGCACGATCCAAAGCACACCTTCCACGAACATCCGGTTGTCTCGCCCGGTCGAGCCCTTCTGGTCGGGCCGGCCGATGATCAGCGGCGCCATGCGCTCCCAGGCCGCGTCGCTCAATACCAAACGATCCATCACACCCAAGACTGCCTCCCCAAAAGCAGACTTGAATCTGATTTGCTCTCAAAAGGGAATCCTTAGAGTCCACACTGCCTAGTCCTTGGTATTCCGTTGGCGCAGATAATCGTCGGTTGTGCGCGGCGGTGCGCGTTCGGGCACGTCGGCAAACGGGTCGAACTGTTGCTCGCTCATGGCGACGACGCGGCAATCCGCGCACATTCTGACAACATCCAGCCGCCTGTCGCCCGCGGGAAACATCCAGTGCCGGCCCTCGAGTTTCGCGGCGACCTTGTCGATCGTGCTCTTCACACCGAACGGCTTGCGGCAGCGTATGCAAAGCGCCGGCTCTTCTTCCTTGATGATCCGTGCCGGAGCACTTGCGGCGCCGAAATCGATCTGCGGTTTCAGCGTAATGACCTTTTCCGGGCACGTGCTCTGGCACAGCCCGCACTGTACGCAGGCGTCTTCGACGAACTTGAGCACAGGACGTTCGGGATCGTCGCGGAGCGCGCCGGTAGGGCAGGCCGAGACACAGGACAAGCAAAGTGTGCATCCGTCCGTATTGACGGCGACTGCGCCAAGCGGCGCGCCTTGGGGCAACGGAATGACGTCGGTCGGCGCAGGCGCAACGCGATGCAGTTCGTGAAGAGCGAAGCGAAGCAACTCGCGCCGCTTGCCCACCGTTTTGAAGGTTGCGGGACGCTCGACTCCCGGCAATGGTTCGATTGCCCGTAACTCTTCCCCCAGAACGTCCGGATCGTCTGTTTCGATCGTCGATACACGCTGCCCGGAAAGTCCGAGCCCGGAAACAATCGCATCGGCCATCGCGACAGTCTGGGAAAGACCGGCTGTGTCGTGGAGCGGTTTTGCCCGCAGAAGAAAGCGGACCCCGACCGCGCCATAGGCAAAGGACGCCACGAGTGCTTCGAGTCCAATCTGCGTCACCTCGTTGACGGCGAACGGCAAGACATTGGCCGGAAGCCCGTCGCCATGCCGGGCGAGGGCATCGATCAGCGCGCTGCCGTGTTGGCCATCATGGAACAGCACAACGGCATTGGCGCCGCCGGCTTCACGGAAGGTCAAGAGCATTGCGCGCAGCTTGTGGAGCAGCGCGTCGGCCGGCGGCAGGGCATAGGTTGCCGCACCCGTCGGACAGGCCGCGGCGCACTGGCCACATCCGGCGCAGATCTCCGCGCTGACCTTGACATGATCGCCATCCGGCGTGATCGCTCCGGTTGGGCAGAGGTCGAGGCAGCGATGACAGCCGGTCAGCCGCGAGCGCGAATGAACGCAGATATCTGCGGTAAAATCGACGTATTTCGGTTTGTCGAAGCTGCCCACAAGGTCGCGCGCGCGGAGCACCGCGCGCAACATCGCAGCCGGATCTCCCGGATCCGCGCGCAGATAGCCGTCGCGCAGGCCATGAGCGGGGAAGAGCGGCATCCCGCCGGAAAGATCGAGCACGATGTCGCATCGCGAGGTCAGACCGTCGCGGGGAGCCTCGAACACGAGCGAATCGCGCGAGGAGGGGCGGGGGGGCGCATAGTCATCTATCGTTGCCTCGAACGCTCCCAAATGGCCCGTTGCGTTGCGGATCGTCCCCTGGACGATCGGAAAGGATGTCGTCGCCGGCGGCATGATCTGCGCCGGCTTTGTGATCATGACTGTAACGTCCAGGTGGTCGGCGAGCAGTTGGCCTGCTTCCACCGCAACATCGTCGCGGCCGTAGATCAGGATCACCCCTTCGCTCGATAAGGTGACAAAAGGCGAAGCAGGCGCAGTGTTGGACGCAGCTGCGAGCAGCGCGGCCATCTTTGGCCCCGCCCTGGTTCCCTCCGTCGACCAGCCGGCCGTTTCGCGAAGGTTGACGAACTCCATTTTCCTCCCGGAGCGCCGTTTCGCCTCGTCGTCAAACAACGGGGCCTCCTGGGTGCAGCCGACGATGAGCGGTCCTTCCGCCTTCGCCGCGTCGCAGAAATGGTCAAGCTCGGCGCGGCAGAGCTGGCGGAATTCAGCGACTTCGCTTTTGCCGCATCCTCGCTTGATAGCGGCCGTATCGAGGCGCATCGTGTCTTCGCACGAGCAGATCAGGATGGTTTTCGGCGGATCCGGCATGCGTACCTTCCGACGAGGCCGAGAACGGGCGAGAGGACTCGCGTCGATCCTCCTGCTCGATTAAGCTATTCTCTCAAGAGAAGAAAAGGAAGCTGGAGGTCCGACTGATACCGACAGCCCCTAGGCGCTCTTCGGTCTCGGAGCCGATCAATCTGCCTCCGCCATTCACGCTGGTGAGGCTGCGCGAGAATCGTGACGCCTTCGCCCATGCCATCGATATCGCAGAAGAAAGCGGGGCAGGGACGCTGACCTATGTAGGACGGTTCGATCTCGCCGAGTTCGCGGTTGTGCTTGAGCCCGGCGAGCCCCTGCGCACCGCGCGCCGCGCCTTCTACGCGGGAATGGTAGCGCTGACCGATGCCCTGCGCGCCTATGCACCGCCGAACAAGGAGATCGCGATCGACTGGCCCGACGCGATCCGGGTCGACGGCGGCCTTGTTGGTGGCGGGCGGCTTGGCTGGCCCTCACGCGCGAGGGAAGACGAGCCGCCGCGCTGGTTGGTGTTCGGCGCCATGATCCGCACGGTTGCGATGACCGATAGGGAAGCCGGCGTGCATCCGCTCGCTCCCGCATTGGACCAGGAGGGCTTCGGCGAGGCAGGCGCGGTTCAGGTGACGGAAAGCTTTGCGCGGCATCTGATGCGCGCTCTCGACGTCTGGCAAACCGACGGATTCGACGGCATCGCACGCGAGTTCCTGAGCCGGCTGGCGCGCGAACGGCAGACCTCTCGTGTGATCGATGACCGCGGCGATCTTCTGGTGCGACGGATCGGGACAAACAGGGCCGATCGGCGCGATTTGAGGAGGGGCTTGCTGCTACCCTCGTGGCTCGATCCGCAACTCGGAGGACCGCGTCTGTGAAGCTCTTGCGCACCATCGCGCTCGATCCATCCGACACTTTCGTATTCGACGTGTCGGCTGAGCCAGGCGATTGGGCGGTGTCAGGCGCGTTCCGATTTTGCGATCGGGATCCCGCGAAGCTAAGTGGCAAGGACCGTTCGGCGTTCCGCAGCGGCTTTCTAGGCGTGCGGTCCTGGGGCTGGTCGACGCTGGTGCAAATCGTCCACGCGACCGAGGAGGAACGCCGGATGTTGGTGGAACTCCTTGCGAGGCAGCTTGTCGAGCGGTTCGGGGCACCGGATCTTGCAACCGCACGCGTTGCCGCGGAAGAGGAGGTCGCCTTTGCGCAATCGCTCTGTACGCATCCCGTCAGTGCGCTGATTGCGGTCCACCGCTCGGCGAGCGATGGCGAGGTCCGCGAGTCATTCCGCAGATTGCAACTGCGTGAGGGCCAACGTCACGGCAGGGCGTTCTCGTTCATGGAAATAGAAGACGATATAGAGCCCGACAACACTCGCAACGTTGCGAAGATGAGTGAGGGGTAGTGGCGCCGATGAAGGATTTCTGGATCGCCTGCGGTCACCACCTGCTCGATCACGATGCGAGTGGCGCACTCGTGGTCACCGATGAGTTCCTGAAGGCCTATTTCGCGCGTCCCGAGCTAATGCCCCCGGAGGCCGCGTGCGCGGTCGAGCGCAGGCTGCACCGAGAGCTGCTTGCTGACCCGCGCCGGGCCGTCGCTGCAGAGGAGGTCGCCGCGATCGCCGATGCGGATGCGCGAGAGAACTGGCAATTCGTGCTGGCATTTCGCAAGCTTTTGCTGCGTGAGCCTACGCTGGAAGCGGCCTATCTTGCATTGGTTCGGTCAGGATCCGTCAACTTGCCACCGCTGTTTGTCAACCACCTTGTTCACGTGATCCTGCGAAATGCGCTTGATGGCTGCGAGGATCCGTTCGTGTTGCGCGCGGCTGAGCTGTTCTTCCGGCCGCAGCGTATCGTGCCGCACGAACACGCGCTGCTGTTGGGCGACGAGGAAGTCATTGGCGGGCCAAGGGCGACGCCGGCGCTGTCGCTGATATCGATGTTGGGGGCAACGAGCGCCGAGGTCGAGGTTTTGAGCGAGGGGAACGCCGACACCTACTGGCGGCGCAGCGATCAGTTCGATCTTGCGCTCGATTTCACCGGCGGGACACGGGGGCCGGCTGCGCTGGCCGACGCCATGAGGCTCTGGATTTCTCATTTGCTTGGAGTTGACGTCGCAATCGAACCGCTCACCGCCGTGTGCGACGCAAGGCTCTCCTGGTATGTTGGCCTTGATGCTGAAGCCACCCGGATAGGCGACCGGCTTTGGCATGGAGGGACGCTGGATGAGCGCACCGCAGGCCGTGTGCTGGCGCTGTTCCAACTTACCTTTCCCAATAGTGGCCTGGTCGTTGATGCCGTCGGGGGCGAGCCGGTCTTTCTGATCCTTGCAATGACCTCCGATCGGCTGGTGCGGATGAAGCCGCAGAATCTGCTGACGGGGCTGCCGATCAGACACCTGGAGGCTGCAACGTGAGTCCCGCCGTCCTTCCAAGCTTGCGCATTCCGGTCGGTGTCGTGGTTGAGCGGCGAAAGGCGGAGTCAGCATGGATCGATTTTGTCTGGCGCGGCACCGGCGTATTGCCGGATGAGCCGGAGATGGCGCCGTGGACTATTCTACGGGAGCAGGAAGGAACGACGCTCTTTTATGCCGGGAGCGCGATGGTCGACCTCTATCGTTCGGAAACTGCGCGCTACCGCTATAACCTTGCAACCGGCGCGCCCAGCATCTGGATCGTATTGACTCCTTCCGAGGGAGCCTGGCCCTACGCTGTTTCGGCCGTCACCGCGGACCCCGCTGAAGGTGAGGCATTCACCGAAGCCGGTGACAACCTGGTCGAAGCGGTGCCGATGCCTGAGGTGCTGCGTGAGGCGATTGAATATTTCATCGCCGAGCACCACGTCGAGACAGAGTTCGTCAAGCGCGAGCGGCGGCGTGCCGATCCGGAGGCCCTTGCGCGACGTCACCCCGAAGGTGGGCACGAATGAGCGACGAGCAATTTCTGACGCGCTGGTCGCGTCGCAAGCAAGAGGCGAAGGCTGGTCACGCTGAACCCGAGGCGGAAGAAGCTTCTCCCGTGCATGGATCAGCGTCGCTCGACCGTGTCGCGTCAGGGCCAATTCCCGTCGAGGCGGAACTTTCGAACTTGCCCCCAATTGAATCGATCGATGCGGCCACCGACATCACGGCCTTCCTGCGCAAAGGCATTCCGCAGGAGGTGAGCCGTGCGGCGCTTCGTCGTGCCTGGAGCACCGATCCCGCCATCCGCGATTTCGTAGGGTTGGCGGAAAACGCCTGGGACTTCAATGACCCGAACGCCATGGCTGGCTTCGGTCCGCTGGACTATTCGGCCGAGCGGGTTGACGGACTGGTTCGCCGCGTCGTCGGCGGGGTGGTAGAGACCGCTGAGAACCTCACCAACCAGCCCGGAGAGGCTGAGGAAGGCACTGGGCGGCCGGCTCGAGAGGAGGTCGGCTCCACGCAATCATCAAACGCGGCGAAGGTGACCACGTGTCCTCAGCCGCAGGGCAAATCCGCAGTAGCAGAGCTGTCGTCGGGTCCTGCTGCATCGCAACCGGCAGCTCCGGGTGAAGAAATGCCTCTTCCGCGTCGCACACATGGCGGAGCGCTGCCCCAGTAGACTGCGACTAAGTGCGATAGCCTGAAGCTATGCTAATTCATTGACCATTTCGCGAAGCGCGTCGTAGTCTTTCCCCGCGCAAACGCAATTGACCCCAAGGATGGGCAAACGCAATTGACCCCAAGGATGGGAGGTCAGAGTGCGCGATGCAGGCCTTGAACGTGCCATCGATGCGGCGGGCGGCGTTGCCCAGCTTGCCCGGAAAATCGGTATTGCGCAGCCCTCGGTGTCGAACTGGAACAGGGTGCCCGCGCAGCGGGTAATTGCGGTCGAAGGCGCAACCGGCATATCGCGCAAGGTGCTTCGCCCGGATCTTTATAGCGAGCCCGTCGTAACGGACGACTCGGTTGATCCGATCGATGCCGATCGCGCGCGGGAATATGCGCTGCTTGCAACCTTACTGTCCTCAGCGCCGCCGGCTGCGTTGCTCGAACAAATCGCACAGCTCAACGGTGATGCGACGCCGCTTGGCCGCGCTCATGCGACCCTTGCAGACGCTGCATCGATTGCGGCCACGTTCGAAGTCGAGCGCGAATATTTCGATCTGTTCGTCGGTCTCGGCCGTGGCGAGCTGCTGCCTTACGCCTCCTATTACCTGACGGGCTTCCTCAACGAACGTCCGCTGTCGCGCCTGCGCGACGATCTTGCCGCGCTCGGCATCGAACGGGTGGAGAACAGTTATGAGCCCGAGGATCACGCGGCGACGCTGTGCGAGGTCATGGCGGGGTTCGCGAGCGGCCGCTTCCGAGCATCGCAGCAAGCAGAGCGCGCCTTCTTCGAGAGGCACCTGTCGTGCTGGATGGGACGCTTGTTCGCCGATATGGAGAAGGCGGAAGGCGCCAGATTCTACCGGTCGGTCGGAACGCTTGGACGCGTCTTTTTGGAAATAGAATCGAAAGCTTTCACGTTCGCCAACTGATCAGCGCCGCTGGTCCGGGAGAGATGCGATGAGAGACAGCAAGAGAACGACCGTCGCTCGCCGCGACTTTCTGCGCAAGCTCGGCATCGGCGCAGCCGGCGCCGGAGCGACGCTGGCGACACCCTTGATGACTTCGGCAGAGGCCGACAGCGAGTCGGACCAAGAGAAACGCAAGCCGCGCTACAAGGAAACAGACCACGTGAAAGCCTACTACCGCGTCAATCGTTACCCTGGTTGAGGGAGGCGGTCGTGCTGATCAGGAGAACACAACAGCGTTCCGAAACTGCTTCACGCGGATCGATCGCGGCGGGCTTGTCCGGGCAAGCTGATCGTCTCGACCGCCGCACCTTCCTGCGCCGATCCGGCCTTGCCGGCGGCGCGCTGGCCGCGTTGGGGATGTTGCCGATCGGCAGCGTCCGCAAGGCGAAGGCGGCGATGGCCGGCCCACTCACCTCGGGAGCGACCGTTCGCAAGAGCATTTGTACGCATTGCGCGGTTGGATGTACCGTGACCGCAGAAGTGCTGAACGGAGTATGGATCGGCCAGGAGCCGAGTTGGGATTCGCCGATCAATCGCGGATCGCATTGTGCGAAGGGCGCCTCGGTGCGTGAGCTCGTGCACAGCGAACGCCGGCTCCGCTATCCGATGAAACTCGTCGATGGACAATGGACGCGCGTCTCCTGGGACACGGCGATCAACGAGATCGGCGACAAGCTGCTCGAAATTCGCGAGAGGTCGGGCCCCGATTCGGTATACTGGCTTGGATCGGCCAAAATGACCAATGAGGGCTCCTATCTCTTTCGCAAACTCGGCGCGTTCTGGGGGACCAACAACACCGACCATCAGGCACGTATCTGCCATTCGACGACTGTCACCGGCGTGGCCAACACCTGGGGCTACGGCGCGATGACCAATAGCTTCAACGACATCCGCAATGCCAAGACCCAGATCATCATGGGCGGCAATCCGGCTGAGGCCCATCCCGTATCGCTGCAGCATCTCCTCGAAGGCAAGGAGATGCAAAAGGCCAACTTTGTCGTCATCGATCCGCGGCTGACGCGTACCGCCGCCCATTCGACCGAATATGTGCGCATGCGGCCGGGCACCGATATTCCTGTGCTCTACGGCATGATGTGGCATGTCATCCAGAACGGGTGGGAGGATAAGGAATTCATCAAGCAGCGCGTCTACGGCTTCGATGATCTCCGTAAGGAAATAGAGAAGTGGAATCCGGAAGAAGTCGAGCGAGTCAGCGGCGTTCCCGGCGAACAGCTCAAGCGAGTCGCCAAGATGCTTGCCACAGAGAGGCCGGCAACCCTGATCTGGGCCATGGGCCAGACGCAGAAGACCGTCGGCACCGCAAACGTGCGGGCGAGCTGCATTGCATTGCTGTTGACCGGCAACGTCGGCAAGGCCGGCACGGGCGCCAATATCTTCCGTGGCCATGACAACGTGCAAGGAGCGACCGACGTCGGGCTCGATGTCGTCACCCTGCCGTTCTATTACGGCCTTGCCGAAGGCGCGTGGAAGCATTGGGCGCGGGTTTGGGAAGTCGACTACGAGTTCCTGAAGTCGCGCTTCGACTCCAAACAAATCATGGAAACCCCCGGCATCCCGCTCACCCGATGGTTCGATGCGGTGATACTGCCGAAAGATCAGGTCGCGCAGAAGGATAATGTGCGGGCGATCTTCGTGCAGGGACACGCCAGCAACAGCATCACGCGCGTTCCGGAATCCCTCCAGGGTCTGAAGGCCCTCGAACTGCTTGTCGTCGCCGATCCGCATCCGACCACCTGGGCATCGCTCTCGGTGGAGGCGGGACGCAGGAATGGCCTCTATCTTCTCCCGGTTGGCACCCAATTCGAGTGCAAGGGGTCGCGAGTCGCCTCGAACCGCTCGCTGCAGTGGGGCGAGCAGATCGTAAAGCCGGTCTTCGAGTCCAAGGATGACCTCGAGGTCATTTACCTGATGGCGAAGAAGTGCGGTTTCGCCGACAAGATGTTCAAGAACATCAAGGTCGAGAACAATCTGCCGGAGGCCGAGGACGTGCTTCGGGAAATGAACCGCGGCAGCTGGTCGACCGGCTATTGTGGACAGTCGCCCGAGCGACTCAAGGCACATATGAAGAACCAGGCTAAGTTCGACATGCTGACCATGCGGGCGCCGAAGGACGATCCGGAAGTCGGTGGCGACTATTACGGCCTACCTTGGCCGTGCTGGGGTTCGCCCGAGGTGCGGCATCCCGGCACGCCGTTGCTCTACAATACCAATCTCAGTGTAATGGACGGCGGCGGCACGTTCCGTCCGCGCTTCGGCATCGAACGCGAGGAGAAGCTTGCCGACGGCACGACGCGGAAGGTAAGTCTGCTTGCAGAGGGATCCTATTCAAAGGACTCGGAGATCCAGGACGGCTATCCGGAATTCACGCTGGCGAGCCTGAAGAAGCTCGGCTGGGATAAGGACCTGACCGAAGCCGAAATGGCCACCATCACCAAGATCAATTCCGCCAATCCGGATGCGGTGTCGTGGTCACTCGACCTGTCCGGCGGCATCCAGCGCGTCGCGCTGAAGCACGGCTGCGTGCCCTACGGCAACGGCAAGGCGCGCATGAATGCGTTCGGCCTGCCCGATCCCATTCCGGTTCACCGCGAGCCGATCTATACGCCGCGCGTCGATCTGGTCGCGAAATATCCGACACTGCCCGATGCCAAGCAGTTCAGGATGCCCAACATCGGCTTTTCCGTGCAAAAGGCCGCGGTGGAGAAGGGGATCGCCAAGCAGTTCCCACTCATCCTGTCCTCGGGTCGTCTCGTCGAGTACGAGGGCGGCGGCGAAGAAACGCGCACCAACCCGTGGCTTGCCGAGTTGCAGCAGGACATGTTCATCGAGATCAATCCCGCCGATGCGGCCGACCGCGGGATCAAGGACGGCGGCTGGGTCTGGGTCACGGGCGCTGAGAACAATTCGCGCGCTAGGATGAAGGCGCTCGTTACCGACCGCGTCGGCAAGGGCGTCGCCTGGATGCCGTTCCATTTCGGCGGCTGGTTTGCGGGCAAGGACCTCCGTGGCAATTATCCGAAAGGCACCGATCCGATCGTGCTCGGCGAAAGCGCGAACACGATCACCACCTACGGATACGATCCGGCGACCGGCATGCAGGAGCCCAAAGTGACGCTCTGCCAAATCGCGGCAGCATAAGGAGCAACGATCATGGCACGTATGAAATTCCTCTGCGACGCCGACCGTTGCATCGAGTGCAATGCCTGCGTCACCGCCTGCAAGAACGAGCACGAGGTTCCTTGGGGGATCAATCGGCGCCGTGTCGTCACCATCAATGACGGCAAACCGGGCGAGCGTTCGATCTCGATGGCCTGCATGCACTGCACCGACGCGCCCTGCGCGGCGGTCTGCCCGGTGAACTGTATCTACACCACCGCCGACGGCGTCGTGCTTCATTCAAAGGATCTGTGCATCGGTTGCGGCTATTGCTTCTACGCTTGTCCGTTCGGAGCGCCGCAATACCCGAAGGTCGGCAATTTCGGCTCGCGCGGCAAGATGGACAAATGCACCTTCTGCGCCGGCGGCCCCGAAGCGGATGGCAGCAAGGAGGAGTACGAGAAATATGGAGCGAACCGTCTCGCCGAGGGCAAGCTGCCGCTTTGCGCCGAGATGTGCTCAACGAAGTCGCTGCTTGCGGGCGACGGCGAGATTATCGCCCAGATTTACAAGGAGCGCGTGATGAAGCGCGGCTACGGCTCCGGTGCCTGGGGCTGGAAGACCGCCTATCGCGAGACGATCGAGTCCTGACGGCGCAACGGTTTGCTGTCGCGTCAAAATCGGGAGGAACTTATGGCGTGTGTTGCACGATTTATTCGGCTCGCCATTGGCGCGGCTGCGCTGGTGCTGTTCGTCTCTGCAGCTTCACCGTCCGTTGCCCAGCAGGTTAACCCGACCGCCAGTTCGGTCAAGGAGCAACAGCTCTTGCAAGAACTGAACCGGATCCAGGGGCGGGTCAGCATTCCGGATGAAAAATCCGGAGTGCTCGAACAGCCGGCAGGCCGTGAATGGCGGGAGTTCCGGAACGTGGCGCTGCCATGGATTGGCGGCATCGCAATTCTCGGTATGCTGGCTGTGCTGATCATCTTCTATCTCACCCGCGGGATGGTGCGACTGGAGAGCGGTCGTTCCGGCCGAACCATCGTGCGCTTTACGTCATTCGAGCGTTTCGTGCATTGGATGACCGCGACTTGCTTCATCGTGCTGGCGATTTCCGGATTGAACATCACCTTTGGCCGTCCATTGCTGCTGCCGTTGATCGGCCACGAGGCGTTTTCCGAGTGGTCGCAGTGGGCGAAATACGCGCACAATTACCTGAGCTTCCCCTTCACGATCGGCGTCGTGTTGATCTTCCTGATGTGGATCTCTGGGAACATCCCGAACAGGGCGGACATTGATTGGCTCAAGCGCGGGGGCGGTATCGTTGGTCACGATCAGCCACCGGCCTATCGTTTCAATGCCGGACAGAAAGCGATCTATTGGATCGTGATAATCGGCGGAGCTCTGGTGGCAGCCACCGGATACAACCTGATGTTCCCCTTCTATCTCTCAGGTATCGAAGGGATGCAGCTCGCGCAGGTCGTCCACTCCATCGTCGCGATGCTCTTCATCGCGGTGATGCTGGCACATATCTATATCGGCACGATCGGCATGGAAGGTGCGTTCGAGGCGATGGGCAGCGGCACTGTCGATGTCAACTGGGCCAGGGAGCACCACAGCCTCTGGCTCGAACAGGAGAATGCGCGTACCGGCGCAGGCGGCGCGCGGCCTCAGCCCTCCGTCACTGCAGCGGAGTAGGTGGGACACGCAGCCCTAGCCGGTCAACGCGCACTCGCTAAAGTCGCACGCCCGTCGTCGCAAAGGCCTGTTCGACCGGCTCCTGCACTCGGCTAAGAGCCGCGGCGGCGACCGCCGCCACGACGATGGCGGCCGCGCAGGCGAGCAAGAAGGCTTTCATTGAAGTTCTCCCAAAGGGATCGGGATGCCGTGGGGAGTGTACACAAAACGGCTCGCCGCGAACAGCGTTTGACCGTTCGCTCGCTTCGCCGCAGCAAGCTCAGGATCGACGCGAGTACAGGATAATCTGACTCCCGGGGAGGCCAGGGTCTTATGCGGCTGGCGTGATTGATACAACTTTATTCCAAAGGATCAAAAGGGGACCAAACTGCGTTCATCTGAGCAGAACCTGTGTGGGGGCGCCCTCACAAGGGAGACGGAAGATGAGAGCAGCAATCGCGTTGGTGATGCCGTTGACAATTGCGCTCTTCACCACTCCGGCGGCGGCGCAACAGCCAAGCAGCAATGCCACGCTCACCGTCAAGATCGGCGTCCTCAGCGACATGTCCGGGCTCTACGCCGATATCGGCGGACCAGGATCGGTTGTTGCCGCGCAAATGGCGGTCGAGGATTTCAATCCTGGAAGTCATCACATGAAGGTCGAGATCGTTTCCGCCGATCATCAGAACAAGCCCGACATCGGATCAGCAATTGCTCGCAGGTGGTTCGACACTGAGCAGGTGAATGCGATTGCGGACGTACCCAACTCGGCGGTCGCGCTGGCAGTCAGCAATGTGACGCGGGAGAAGAACGGTGTGTTTCTCGTCTCGGGAGCAGCCGATTCCGATTTGACTGACAAGCAATGCTCGCCCAACACCGTGCACTGGACCTATGATACCTGGACGCTTGCACACGGAACCGGCGGCGCTATTGTGCGGCAGGGCGGCAAGACCTGGTTTTTCGTTACGGCCGATTACGCCTTCGGCCATGCCCTGGAGCGCGATACGGCGGCGGTCGTGGAAGCGGCCGGTGGCAAGGTACTCGGCGCTGTGCGCCATCCCCTGAACACGGCCGATTTCTCTTCCTATTTGCTGCAGGCGCAAGGCTCGAAGGCGCAAGTCATCGGGCTTGCCAATGCCGGCGGCGACACCATCAACTCGGTCAAGCAGGCGGCCGAGTTCGGGATCGTCCAGCGCGGACAGCGGCTCGCCGGACTTCTCGTCCTCCTGACCGACGTTCACGCCCTCGGCTTGCCGACTGCGCAGGGCCTGACGTTGACGACGGCATTCTATTGGGACCTCAACGATAAAACTCGTGCATTCGCCAAACGCTTCGCTGCTCGGAATGGCGGCAAATATCCGACCATGGTTCAGGCCGGGGTGTATTCCTCGGTGCTTCACTATCTCGAAGCCGTAGCCAAGACCGGTTCTGCGACCGACGGCGCGAAGGTCATCGAAGCCATGAAGGCGACCCGCTACGACGACCCGCTCTTTGGAAACACCGTGGTTCGGGAGGACGGGCGGGCCGTTCATGCCATGTACCTCGTCGAGGTCAAGAAGCCATCGGAGTCGAAGAGCCCTTATGATTACTTCAAGGTCCTCGCTACGATCCCGGCCGACCAGGCATTCCGCCCACTTGCCGAGGAGAAAGGCACATGCGGTCTGGTGAAGGCCGCGTCACAATCCGGTGCAAGGTAGGCGCAAGAGCCAGCCGACGCATCGTATGAGTGCTCTATTAAGGCCGCTTGCGTTCCTGACGTGAGCCCGACCGAGATCGGCAGTTAGAAGTGACATTTCTTGCTTACCGCGCGTGCGATTGACAGGAATGTCTCGCACAAACCGCCAAGGCGGAGAGACCGGCCGCCAGCTGCCCTGGATCAAAATCTCGACTGGGCAGGCTCGGTGCAAGGCCGCTCAAGGAGGCTTGGCGCTGGAACCAACTCGGAAGGCGCGCGTTGTGCAGTCGCGCTAGCGTTGGCCTCACAGCCGATTCCTGCGGAAATAAATGTGAGCGATTCGTTCAGTCGCCGGCGCAGAGAGTGCTTGCGACTGCCGGGCAGGCAGCTCTGTTCAGGCAGCGGGTGGAGTGAGCCACGTACGCCGTCAGGCCGTAAGGCGCGGTGCCCGTTGGGATCAATTGAGGAATCCCTTCGATGTTCTCGCAAATACTCAACCCCACGGGAAACCTCTTCGTGACCTGGATCGTGGCACTGATCCCGGTCATTCTCTTGCTGGTGTTGCTCGCCGTCTTTCGTGTGTCAGCATGGCTCGCCGTGTTGATCGGATCGATCGTAACGTTCTTTCTTGGCTTGTGGGTCTGGAAGATGCCACTTGGGAGCGGCGTGCTGGCCTATATCTATGGTTCGGCGACGGGCATCTGGAACGTCGACTGGATTACTTTCTGGGGCGTGATGCTGTTCAACACGCTCGTGGTGACCGGCACATTCGAGAAATTCCGCCGATGGCTGATTTCCCAAGGCACCGAGGACGTTCGCGTCCAGACCATGCTCTTCGCATGGGCGCTGGGCGCGCTGCTCGAGGGGCTCGTCGGCTTCGGCTACCCTTGGGCGTTTGTCGCGCCTATACTGATCACACTCGGAATACCCGACCTCGACGCCGTGCGCGTGGCCGCGATCGCGAATAATGCGCCGGTTTCCTACGGAGCGCTTGGCGCCCCAATCATCGCGCTTGCAGCTGTTACCGGCTACCCATTGACGGCGCTTTCGGCCTCAGTTGGCCATATCGTGGCTATTCTGGCCTTGTTGCCACCATGGCTTCTCATCTATCTCGTCGCCGGCAAGGATGGCTTCCGGGACGGTTGGCCGCTCGCAATCGTCGGCTCTTTGGGCTATATCGCGGGTCAATTTCCCGTCGCGGTCTATCTCGGACCCTACTTGCCCGATGTGACCGGAGCGATCGTCTGCTTCGTAGCGTTGCTCGTCTTGCTCAAGTTTTGGCGTCCCCGGCGTGTCCTTGGCTATGGCGGCACGGTCTTGGCGATCAGCGAGCTTCCGAAAAGCCAACGCGACTCCGAGCTTAGCGCGAGTGAAATCTTTCAAGCCTGGTTACCCATCATCGTGCTCGTGGTCGTCGTCGTGGCATGGACCGGTCCGTGGTCAAGGTTACCGACAATCAACTGGCTCCACGCCGCAGTGACCGCGCAGTCTTCGGTAACCCAGGGTGCCACTGTCTCTGCTGCATTCGATTTCAAACCCGCCGTCGGCGGGACCGCGATCCTGGTCTCCTGGATCGTTGTTGCGCTGCTCTTGCGCATCAACGGCCGGCAACTAGCAGAGATCTGGAGAACGAGCTGGCAGCAAATGTGGGGCGCTTGCCTGGTCGGCGTGTTCATTTTCGGACTTGCGTATGTCTACAACTATTCCGGGATGGCGGGCTCGCTTGCGAAGGCATTCTCCGAGATCGGAGTCGCGTTCATTATAGTGGCGCCAATTCTGGGCTGGATCGGTGTGGCGCTGTCCGGCAGCAATACCTCGACCAACGCAATGTTCGGCAAGTTCCAGGCACTGGTCGGTCAACTGCTGGGTTTCCCGCCGCTGATACTGCCAACTCTCAATTCAGTCGGGGCTGAGATCGGCAAACCAGTTGCACCGCAAACCGCTAGCGTCGGTGTCTCGACGACAAGGTTTGTCCGCGACGAAGGCGCAGTGATCCGCCATAACATGGGCTGGACTTTCGTGCTGCTTGTCTATCTCGTGCTCATTGGAGTGGCTTGTTATTTGTTCTTCCCAGGTATCGCGACTATTTGAGTGAAGGTTACCGATCTCGGCTAATCCGGCGGGCCTGGACGCGCTAGTGGCGCGTAGCTTCAATCGCCGACCATTGTGAACGTCGAGGACACTTGAAACGCTCCAGGCAATGTCCTGCACGCTGCTTTAGGGGAGGGCTTCCGACCGTTCATCGTTTGCGCAAGGCGCGAACATCCGAGGAAGGGGGTAAATTTCCAATGGTTCACCCTCGACGGTCTCGGCAATCGGAGCGTAGTGCAGGACCACAACAACGCGCTCTCGGTTGACCATACGCATGATGTTTTCCAGCCGCATAGCTTCGTTCATTGCTTCGGCGACGAACGTCTTGATCGCCGGTTCACCGAAAGAACTCAGCATTCGCGGGCCAAATCCGCCAGCAAAGCCCTTAACACCGAAAAGCGCCACCCGGTCCACTTCGGCAGCCTGGCCATCCAGCAGGTGCACGGCCCCATCGCACAGGATCCGCTTCACCTGATTCGCATGTCCAGACTCGCAGTCGTGGTTGCCCAAAACTCCAATCACCGGAACCGTGCATGCGCGTAGCTCGGCGATTAGAAGTGCGGCCTGCGTCGGCGTTCCGGTGTCGGTGAGATCTCCGCAAAGTACCAGCGCGCCGGCACGCTGGCGTCCCTTTGAGGCGACGCGTGTGAGCTGTTCGCGCGCCACATCGATCGCGTGCGCCCGTCTTCCGACGTGAGACGTCATTTCTGCTTGACTGTCATCCAGGCCATTGGAATGGCGGTCGGCGGGGCTTTGCTGAAATCTGGCTAATTGCCATTGTATAGCTGGAGCTAGCTCAAACTTGCGCATGATGGAGTGGAGCGAGTGCTCAAGTCTTTCGATTTGGCTAGGTGGTTGCGTGTACACGACGTGTGCACCAGGAGATCAAGAAAAATCTCATCACAGGAAATGTGAGAAAGTCTTCCGAGCGGGCGGGCTGCCCTGGGTGGGGCGTACGTGCACTGCAAAACGTCCGAGGGCAGCGGGTGCGGAGCACTGACGCGCGATCTCGTATGGAGAAAGCGTCACGCCCTAACTGC
This sequence comes from Bradyrhizobium sp. ISRA436, assembly GCF_029910015.1. Classification (NCBI taxonomy): domain Bacteria; kingdom Pseudomonadati; phylum Pseudomonadota; class Alphaproteobacteria; order Hyphomicrobiales; family Nitrobacteraceae; genus Bradyrhizobium; species Bradyrhizobium sp. ISRA436. Next base: position 4,596,805 of record NZ_CP094519.1, on the reverse strand, counting down.
CGTTAGCCGCAGTCTCGGTGACAGTCGATGCCGGCACTTATCTTCGACGTCCTTCGTGCCGCTGGCCTTCTGAAATTTCGGAAATCGAGATCCACTTCAGCGCGCGCCCTTCGGCTTCGAACCGAACAGATCGTGCGTCCCGCTGATGCTCACCGTTCCCGAGCACTCGAACCCTCCGAAAATTCCGCAGGATGCGGTGACCGTGACGTGCAAATCCTTGCGCTGGTACATGTCGACCGAAATGCCCAGGCGCGAAAAGTCGTTCGCACTGTTCGGCAAGATCAGGTCGATGTGTTCGGCCGCCCAACGGGGTACATGCGGGTTGCTCTTCCAGAACAGTTCATTGCCGGCGTGGTGCGCGAAGTTCGGTCCGACCGTGAGTGCACCGTCCGCGCCCTCGAACACGAATCCCGTTTCGTCGATGTGAACGTTCACCCGATCGGGCGCTACTGCGAAATGCAGCGAGGTGATGTCCTGCGGCTGCGGGTCCTTGCCGAACTGCGAACTGTAGGCATCGCTCCACTGCCCGCGGTCGCGTCCAAGCCCGAAGCCGTGCCGGTCCGGGAGGTCCCGCGTTGAGAGTGGCCTGTCCGACAGCTTTGGACGCCAGATCTCGCGAAACCCCTTGCCGATCGTGGCGGCCATCGACAAATCGAGGGCCCAATGCGACTTCTCCAGGCTTTGCCCTTCGGCGAAGGCGTCGAATCCGTCTGTCGTCTTGGCAATGCGCAGCTTCCTGATCAGGTCTTCCCAGTCCTTCGGCAGGAAGGTGACGCCGTCGAGCGTGTTCGTCGCGGCAGCGACGCCGTACTTCTCGAGTTGGTGCCGGATGTAGGGCTTTTCGTCAAAGAGGCGCACATCCGGGTTGGGCCCTGCGAAGTACTGCGTCAGATCGATCTGCGGCCGAAACATGGTCAGCCGCGCCGCAATCTTCCGGTAGGTGTCGGTCGTGGTCGGGTTGGTGGTCGTCACGGGGCCGTCTCTGTGTCAAGGCTGATCTCCGATTGGTCTGGCGCGAACGGGCCGGGTTCAATGCCAGCCGGTGAATGATCCGGCCGGCCGCCCCTGGGTCATTTCCGCTGAAGGTCGAACTCCTGTCATGCCAGCCCAGCGGTCGTTTGAACCTCCCAACAAGAACCGCCGACCACCATCCGTGGGGCGGTGTCAACAGCGAGGACGATCCGATGTCACTGCGGAGCAGGGTGCTCGACGTGCTCAATGGCCCGGCGGTCGCGCGTATTCGCTTCCGGTTTCCCATCCGCGGGAGCCACGTGACGATTGCGCCACAAACGTTCCATCACGTCGCGCGCGCGATCCGGTTGGGACAGGTCAGCGTCAGAGTTCCGACGGATCTCGCGGCAGGCGTTGCAGCGCAATATAACGATGTCGCGCGAACCCGAGCGGACGGTACGACGGTCGCGGCGAATACGCTGGAGGTCGTGTCCGCGACGGGGCGGTTGGACGAGGCCTACATCGTCCATGAGAGTCTGCATGCGGCCTACGATCTGTTGCGCACCGGCCTTGACGCTAATGCGGAAGAGGCGTCCGCCTACGTCTGCACTGCGCTCTATTGCCGGATGACAGGCCTGCCGCGACCTCGTTGGGCCAACGGGCCGATCTATGCCAATGCCGCAGAGGTGGCCCGAACGCTGCTCTTGCAATATCAAAAGGGGGATCCCGGAATTCCTTGGGTCGGCGAGCATGAATGGCGGCTGTTGCGCGCCGGTGTGGGCTTTGATCCGGTCTATACCAGCGGACCCGCCGGCATTCTCACCGGATGGCTCCTCGGCCAGCAATACACCCACGATGGCTGAGTGGCGCGGGCCGCTCCCGCCCCCCATGAAGCGGCAGGAGCTTCCGGCTCCTTGCCGCCGCTTCCTGACCTAGGGTTCAGACTCAATTGATCCAATAGGCGACGATGGCGGCGAGGTGCACGGCAGCCAAGAAGTTTCTGGCAAGTTTGTCGTAGCGAGTTGCGACACGCCTGAAGTCCTTGAGGCGGCAGAAACAGCGCTCGATGACGTTGCGTCCCTTATAGGCGCGTTTGTTGAAGCTGTGGAGGATGACCCTGTTGGATTTGTTTGGAATGACGGGCTTGGCACCACGATCGACGATTTCGGCGCGAAAGCCGTCGCCGTCGTATCCTTTGTCGCCGATGAGGGCAGACATGGGTGGCGCGAGTTCCAAAAGGGCCGGCGCGGCGGCAATATCTGCGTCCTGGCCTGGAGTGAGATGAAATGCGCAAGGTCTGCAATCAGGGTCGCTCAGCGCGTGGATTTTCGTGGTCCGCCCGCCGCGCGAGGAGCCGATCGCCTGTTCATGCTCCCCCCTTTTCCGCCGCTCGCCGAGCGATGCGCTTTGATCGAGGTGGAATCGATGGACAAAGTCACGCCATCCTTTCCGCAGCGGGCGAGCGCTTCAAAGATCGCCTGCCAATGTCCGCGCTTGGCCCAGCGATTAAAGCGATTGTAGATCGTCGTGTAAGGACCATAGTCGGGCGGACAATCGCGCCAGCGTGCGCCGCACTGAAGCATGTGAATGATACCGCTGATAATGCGTCGATCGTCATCGCGCGCCGGGCCAGTCTGGTTCGTTGGCAGATGCGGCTTAATCTGAGCCCACTGCTTGTCGTTCAGCCAGAACAGCCCCTTGCGCACCTAACTCCCCCGTGCCGAATCAATCCAACGCGAGGGAATCAGAAATCGCTAATTAGGTACAGACCCTAGGTCGATGCCGTTGAGCGCGTCAAGCGACCAGCAAGCCCAGCTTGCCGACCATCGCGAGCGAGCGTTCAACACTCTCTCGCATTGACAGCAATAATGGCTCGGCAGGCTGCCCGGCAGTATCGGTCTGGTCTATCCGGATGGTTGGGCCGAATCTTTCGGTCATCTCGGCAATGATCTGGTTGATGGTCCGGACGCCGTCGAGCAACTGCAGGAAATCCCGGGTCCGACCGTCCTCCAACTGCACCGTTTGGTGGAGCAGGTTGGTGACCAACGGACCCATTTGCGCCTGTCTTCGCGCGAGCAGGCTCGCCTGCGGATGGTCGCTAGCTTCGTCCCGGAGAAAGGGAGGTGATACCAGGAAGGTGACTTCGCCGCTGCAAGCCAGGATGAACATCGCCTCCGTCAGCACCTGTTGGTCATCATCTGCCCGCCGGCCGCCTAGCAGTGTACGGGCGCCATCGAGCAATTCGCCAAAGGACAATGCACGTGGCCAGGTTCGGCCGAGACAGAGGTGCGCAGCCTTCAAGAGCGGCTTGGTCACTGTAACCCTGCTGCCGTCTTGCTGCTCAAATTCCATCGCGGAATTGTCGGTCACGCAGGCGTTGGGATCGACCGGGCTGGTGGTGCTCAGCAGGTAGAACCGGGTGACGAAATCGAGATCGATCTGGCGGCGAAGTGAAATGCTGTCGTGGCAAAGCAAGGTGCGCCGGAAGCCGTTACCGTCGATGAAATCCTGATACTGGTCGCGCGCCATGAACTCACTTTCCGGGAAGCGTTGCAGAGTCGTGCGGATCTCCTCGGAATATCCGGCGAGGTAGCGTCGTGAGAAATCAGCGTCGCTCAGATATTGCAGACCATGGCGGCCCGCGTGCTCGACGACCTCATGCAGCAAGAAGGCCTCGGCGCCATCGTCGAGATCGTCGTGAAACAGCAGCTCGTCCGGACACTTGAGCACTCGGTTGTACTGGTCGCGCATGACCGCACCGTGCACCGAGTTGGCTTTCGAGCCGTCGCTCAGGAACTTCAGGATTGCGCGAGCCTGTCCTACCTTCTCCTTCATGGTGGTGAGGCGGCGGGTGTGATACCGCATCATGTCGCGAACCATGTCGCGAAGATGCGAGAACGGATGCGCGTTGTAGCTGACGTAGCAGACCCCGTGCGGCGCAAGGTTCTGCTTGAAGATCGTCATCATTTTCTTGCGCACCGCCGGCGGTACCCATGAATACACGCCGTGTGCGATGATGTAGTCGAACTGTCCGAAACTGGCGTCGACATTCATGATGTCGCAATGCAGGAGTTTGATGTTGCTCAGGCTCAGCGTGGCGATGTTTCGCCGGCCGCGCTCGATCGTCATGCCACTCAGGTCGACGCCGATGAATTCGCTGTCCGGATATTGAAAAGCCATCGGCAACAAGTTGCCGCCAACGCCACAGCCGAGCTCCAGCACACGGCAGTGCGCGACCGGAGCCGGCTGCATGCCGTAAACGGCGGCAATGGTTGCGAGGTGGTTCGGGTGGGTAAGGCCGTAGACGTGGCCGGGATAGTAGACCTCATCGTACGGCGTGAGACCGATCGCCGGGGAGCGATGCTCGGTTTGAATGTTCATCGCCTCAGTTCCAGGAATATGCGAACTTGTCGTTCTCGATGGAAACTTGCGCCCGCTTTACGTCCTCCTTGGCAAGCGATTTGCTGAGGAATTCGCGCGACAGTTCCGGCAGCAACGTGTTGGTGATGATGTTGTCGATCATGCGACCGCCGGAATCCGGATCGTTGCAGCGTGACACAATGTGCTCGACGACCGCGTCGTCGTAGCTGAAGGCCGCGTTGTGATTGTCACGGAGACGCCGTCCGATCCGGTCGAGCTGCAACCGAACGATCCCGGCGAGCATCTCGTCCGACAGCGGGAAGTACGGAATCGAGACGATGCGTCCGAGGAGCGCGGCCGGAAACACCTTCAGCAACTCCGGTCTCAGCATCCTGGCGAGCTCTTCCGGTTCGTTACGATACTTCGGATCGCGCGATAGGCCCATGATCAGATCAGTGCCGACGTTGGTGGTCAAAATGATCAAGGTGTTCTTGAAGTCGATCCGCCGTCCATTGCCGTCCTCCATGATTCCCTTGTCGAACACCTGGAAGAATATCTCGTGGACGTCGGGATGGGCCTTCTCCACCTCGTCGAGCAGGATGACGCTGTAGGGTCTGCGCCGGACGGCCTCGGTGAGACGACCGCCTTCGCCATAGCCGACATAGCCGGGAGGTGCACCCTTCAAGCTAGAAACGGTGTGCGCCTCCTGGAATTCCGACATGTTGATCGTGATCATGTTCTGCTCGCCGCCATAGAGGGTCTCTGCAAGTGCCAGGGCGGTTTCGGTTTTGCCAACCCCGGATGGTCCGGCCAGCATGAACACGCCGATCGGCTTTGACGGGTTGTCCAGCTTGGCGCGGCTGGTCTCAATTCGCTTGGCTATCATCGTCAGTCCATGGGACTGGCCGACGACGCGGCGGTTGAGAATCTCCGGCAGCTTCAGCACTGTTTCGATCTCGTCCCGCATCATCCGGCCGACCGGGATGCCGGTCCAGTCAGACACGACGGACGCCACCGACTGCTGGTCCACATGGGCATAGACCATCCGCTTTTCCGGATTGATACGCTCCAGCGTCTCGAACTTGCCGCGCAGTTCCGCACGCTTCGCAGCCGGATCCTCGCCTTCCTCCGGCTTGGACAGCAGCTGACGAAGGCTGCGGATGTCCTTGACCAGCTGCTGCTCAGCGGCCCAATCGGCCTCTAGGCTCGCCAGCTTATCCTTCAGTGCTGCTATGTCGCTGTCGATCGCGGCAATGCGCTCGCTGTCCTCGATCCCCAGATCGCCGTCGCTGACGAGGGCCAACCTCTCCGCCTCGCGAGCGGTGATCGTAACGCGAGTGTCCTCGATCAGGGCCGGCGTCGCGCTCTGGCTGATGGCCACGCGTGCCGAGGCGGTGTCAAGCAGGCTGACTGCCTTGTCCGGCAACTGTCGTGAAGGAATGTAGCGGTGCGAAAGATTGACTGCTGCGATGATTGCAGCATCCGAGATGCGAACACCATGGTGCTTTTCCATCGGACCGAGAAGTCCGCGCAGCATGATGCAGCAAGTCTCCACATCAGGTTCATCGATCTGGATCGGTTGGAAGCGTCGCGTGAGCGCGGGGTCCTTCTCGATATGCTGGCGATATTCGGCCCATGTGGTGGCGGCGATCGTACGCAGCGTGCCACGGGCGAGGGCGGGTTTCAGGAGATTGGCCGCGTCTCCGGTGCCGGCCGCGCCGCCGGCGCCGATCAGTGTATGGGCTTCGTCGATGAACAGGATGGTGGGAGTGGGTGAGCTCTGGACCTCATCGATCACCGAGCGCAAGCGCTGTTCGAACTCGCCCTTCATGGAGGCGCCGGCCTGCATCAGGCCGATGTCAAGCGCGCAGAGCCTTACATTGCGCAGCGGCGGCGGCACATCGCCGGCAGCGATACGCTGGGCGAAGCCTTCGACCACGGCGGTCTTGCCGACGCCGGCCTCACCGGTGAGGATTGGATTGTTCTGCCGCCGGCGCATCAATACGTCGATCAGTTGGCGGATTTCCTCGTCCCGGCCGAGGATCGGATCCATCTGGCCCGACATAGCCTTGGCCGTGAGATCCTGGGAGAACCGGTCGAGCGGTGTCGTCCCCCTGGGACCGGCCTGATCCGCACCCTCCGTGCCGGCACCGACCAATCCCGAGCCGTCCATCGGCCTCATGGTCTCTTCGTCGGAGCCGGCCCAGACGGCGCGGCGCTCGGTGGTCAGCGCGTCGACGTTGACCTTGGAGAATTCCTGCGAGAGGTTGTTCAGCGTACGGTGGATATCGTTCGATTTCAGTCCTGCCACCAGCAGATGACCGGTGCGGATTTGGGTCTCGCCGAAGAAGAGCGTGGCATAGTGCCAGCCGCGATCGAGGAGATCGATGACCGAATTGGCGACACCCGGCATGTCGGTTTCGTTCTTGCGAAAGCCACTGATGACACCGGCGAGGTCCGACAGCAATCGTGACCGGTCGAGCTTATAATGATCCACCGAAAGGCTGAGGTCGTTGCGTTCCTGCTGCAGGATATGAAACAGCCAGTGCGCGAGCTCGACGTTGCGGTTACCGGCGCTCTTGGCGTGGCGCAGCGCCTGGATGAAGGCATCGTAGCCGGCCCGGTTCAGTTTGCCCGTCACGGCTTCAAGGCTTATGTCGGTCACTGCGGCACCTCCTGCTCAATTCCTCCGGGGATGCCGGGGGTTTGGCGGAAATTGCTTCGAATCCCATGGAGTTAGGCGATCGGCGTGGCAGATAGGTTCAAATCGTGGCGGCATCGTCTGCGGCGCTCCGACGGGCCCTCAAGCGTTCGCCGAGCGGAAAGCGCGCATCGCGGCGATATTCGTCCGTTGCGGTCCAGTTGGGCGACACCCAGGTGCTCCATCCAAGTCGTCCGCTCTGTCCGAGCCTGACCGGCACGACCTCACCCGCTGGAATGGCGAGCTCCACCTCCCATTCCAGCTCGTCGCCGATATAGAAGAACACGGCATCCGCCAGCGGCTCCGACAAATTGGGCGTTTCGGTCGGCAGGAACTTCTCGTACTGGGTAAAATTCTTGACGAAGACTCGAACCCTGATCTTGTCCTCGACGCTGAACACGCGAGAGCCCAGAAGAGCGTCCCGGCCGAGCCTGACATGCGCCCCGCCGAGCCGGCTGCAGTGACTCGGATCGAACGAGAGCCAGGTTCCGACAAATTCGTCGATCTCGACCTTGACATCGAACAGCCCCTGCAGGAATCGCGTCAACCGCGACGCACACTTCGCCCTGGGTGCGACCAGCCCGGCGAAGCTGAGCTTCGCCATGTCGGGTACGGTGTCTCGATTGGCGAAAACGTCGGAGCCCAAGCCGGCGAAAGAGCCGACATAGGCGATGAAGCGATCCTCGGCCGGCCGGTCATGCTGGGCGATCGGCCGCGCATCGGCCCAGGCGCGAAAGAATAGCTGCAGGAAGCGTCCGTTGAGGAGGTCGAGAAAGCGCGGGAAGGCGTCATCCCGCATCAGCCACCAGCCGAGACTTTCATCAGTGGTGGCAAGCGGCAACGCGCCCTGCGGCCCCAGGAGACCGAGAAATTTGACGAGTATCCTGAGGCGGCCGTTCTGATCGTCGACCGCCGCAAGGTTGGAGGCGGGGTACTCCAGATAAGGCACCTGGCCGAGGTCGATATACTCCTCGCGGCGCGCGGCACTATCACCGATCCGCGGCCGATCCGGGTTGGCCCGCTCGAACTGGCGTAGCGTATGGAAGTAATCGAACCGCCAGGGTTCGGCCTTCATCTGGTCAATCAGCGTCACAGCGGCCTCCGCGTGCCCATGCGCGGCGGCCAATGCATGATCTCGCCGCGTTCCGGCGTCGAGATGACCGTCTGGGTGAATGTGTTGAAGCCGGAATAGTCGGCGAAGAAGCGTTCCAGCACCGCGCCGAGCAAGAACACGCCGCTGCCTTCGAATGCTTTCTCGTCAAGGGTGACGGTGATCTCCAGGCCCCGCGCTGCGCCGCTGCCAGTGCGCTCGCGCACCCGCCGCACGACGGGCCGGCTTTCTATGCTGCGCACGCCGCGGATCTTGCGTTCCGTGGCATCGTCGAACTGGTCGGCGAACAAGGACAGCATCTCGCGCAGCGCTCCGGCGTTCTTGCCGCCACCGCGCTCGACGAGGCCAAGATAGTTCAGGCTCAGCATGTTGATCAGCCACCAGCTGACAATTCCGCTGTTGGCGATCTTGCTGCGGCTGCGCAGCTGAGCCACCACCGGCTCGCGCGGTCGGGTGGGACCAGCGACGCACATCAGATCAAGGGAGGTATCGTCCAGCAAGCGGAAATCGGCGCCGCCCTGGCCGACCGGCAGGTGCTCGGTGAGATGGCGGTTGGAGCACAGAGCCCGGACGCTGAGTTCGGCGACGGAGGCTTCGCCGCTCAGTTCACCGGGCTCGAGCAGTGACAGGAACATATCCGTCCCGGTGTAGTCGGAGGACGCGCCGTACGTCTTCTCTTCCACCGTGCGGCGCCGGGGCAACCGGCGGACAGTGAAATAAAGCCCCTCGACCGATCCGCTGGTCTGGTCGACGGCAGCCGAATACAGCGGGCGCACTGGCCGCTTGTCCCTCTCTGCCGGAAAATGCGCGTAGACTTCGAGCACCTGGTGCGGCTCGTACTCGAGATAGCGGCTGCGATCGGGCACCACATGGTACTCATGGGTGTTCGACTTGACCGGGATGCGATCGCTCGTCTTCTCGAACAGGTTGATCGCCGGCGCGGTGTAGAGCTTGAAGGTATCGGGACGTACCGAGGCGGCAAGCCGCGAATTGTGTTCATCGAAGGCGAAGACGATATCGATCGATTTGCTGCGCAGCCGTGGCATTATGCCGCGAAGTCCCGTCAGGTTGATGCCGAGGAACTTGCGTGGAAACATGAAATATTCCCGCAGCAACTCCGAGCCGCGAAAGATCCGGTTGTCGTTGGGAAACAGAGACTCGCTCTCGTCGAAGCCAACTTGCTGCACGCAGTCATGTGGCGCACGAGTCACCACCGGATCGCCGAAGTCGTCGAGATGGCGGAAATAGACGCCCCTGCAATTCGAGATCAATTGCTCGTAGAGCGCGATGGCGTCGGATTCTGCGCCGGACAGGTAGATCGGGAAATCGCTCACGCGGCAGCCTGCAAACCAGGTTTCCGGCTTGGCCCGGGCCTCTGCGTCCGGCAATTCCTCATCAAGCCGGGCCGCAGTGCGATGCGTCAACGACAACCTCAGCCCGGCGATGACGTCGCCGCCGACCGGAATCCCAAGCGCCTGCAGCGCGCCTGCCGTCGAGAAGTACTCGGCGCCGGTGACGTCAAACGGCCAGAGCACGATCTCGCGGCAAAGTCGAAATCGGCAGGAAAGACTTCGTTCTCGCTCGCGGTAGGTGGCATCGAAATAGGCGCCGCGCGCGATCTTCTTGCCGTCGCGCAGCGCCGGGTCGGCATAGGGAGGCCGTGCCGTGACCAGCATGGCCGACGGGGTGGGGGCAAGGTAGTTTGGAACCAGTTGCTCAAGCAGGTTTGCAGTGAATTCCGGGAATTCGTGCTTGAGCTTGAGCTGAACGCGGGCGGCGAGAAACGCGGCGCCTTCCAGCAGCCCCGCGATCATCGGATCTGAGCGATCCCGGATCAGGCCGCCGAGGCGCTCCGCAATGCCGGGATATTCTTCAGCGAAATCTCCTGCCTGCTCGTACAGCAGTGACAGTTCACGATTGTAGAAATCTAGGAATTCGCGATTCATGTTAAAGTCGATTAATCTGGATGTCGCCGCTGTCGAGGTCGACGTCGGCGACGAATTCCACGGGGACATTGAGCGGCTCGACCTTCAGGTCGGCGTGAACGACGAAGCGCAACTTGAGCTGCTCGGGGCCGACCGAGCCGTCGCGGCGGACCCGGATCGTCTTGCGATCGAGCCTTGGTTCATAAGTCGTCAGTGTCACGCGCAGCGCGTCCGTGAGTTCGTCGTCCGTGACCTCGTCGATCGAACGGTGGGCAATATCGGGGAAGCCGTAGTTCAGAATCGATGTTCGCACGCAATCCCGGACGCTCAGGTTCAGGGTCGATTCCAGAGCGATGGTATTGAGGAGCATTTCAAGGTCATGGGAAACCTCGCGCCGGAGCAACGTTTCCGAGATAGGAAAACGGCCCGCGCTGCGCCGCCCGGCAATGACGCGCTCGCCGGACTCATCGCGCAGATTGAGCTTCTTGCGTGCATCGCGCGCTTCATGAGCCGAGCGAAAGGCCTGCATCAATGGGGGACAGAGCCGATCTCTCTTTGGCGTAATGGTCATTCATGTCCCCATGACGCCCGACCCGCATGCAATTTGGTGGGGCGCCAGTTGGTCTTCGACGTGACGTCGCCAATCGCACCGCTTGGCGCCGGCTCCCGCTATTCGCAACCGGCGCCAGACGAGGCCTACAATCAGGCCCATTCCTTGTTGGCTGGAACGTCCCAGCCAAACGTCGGCGAAGCTCCGGCGCCGCCTTTGTCCGTCTGGGTCTTGTAGGTCATCTTGACCTTCGCGAAGTTCAGACTCACGTTTTCGGTAAGGCGCTCTTCGCCGTGCGAGCCGCCCGTCGATACGCTGCTGACCAGAACGTGCTTCATCTCGATCTTGAGATATTCCAGCGGATGTTCCCCGGCCTTGCGGACAGTTAGGATGGCGCTATCGATGTGCTTGCCGTTCGCGCAGACCTTGAACAGTTCCGGCGTGGCCTTGTCAACGAAGTGCGTGAAGTGGAGATCCTGGACGCTGACCTTGCCGGCGCCGCCGCCGGAGCCGCTGTGGAAGGTGCCGGTCTGGCTCTCGCCGAACGACCAGCTCAGAACGTCGATTTCGTCCTTGTGCTTGTCGTCCAGCGACTCGCCCTTGATCGGATCGAGCTTTAAGAAGATATCGACAGCCATAATATAGTCCTCTCAAAATTCTGCATGTTTACGGTTGCGATGTTGTGGCGTCAGGAGCTGGGGCCCGGCAGGCGTGAAACCAGGCTGAGGCCGACGTCCATCGCCTCCAATTGAAAGTGTGGGCGAAGAAAGAAGCGCGCGTTGTAATATCCCGGGTTCTCCTCGTTTGCTATGACCTCAACCTTCGCAGCGGCCAGCGGCTTGCGCGCTTTCTGAGCTTCTGACGACAGGGCTGGGTTGGCGTCAACGTACTCGTTGATCCAGGTCTGCAGCCAGACCGTCAGCTCATCCTTCTCCTTCATGGATCCGATCTTGTCGCGAACCATGCACTTCAGATAATGCGCAAAGCGAGACACTGCGAACATGTAGGGCAGACGTGACGACAGGTTGTCGGACGCGGTTGCATCAACGCCCTTCTCACCGAAATATTTCTTCGGCTTGTAGAGCGACTGGGCACCGATGAAGGCGGCTTTGTCGGTGTTTTTGCGATGGATCAGCGGGATGAGGCCCGCCTTAGCAAGTTCGTGCTCGCGGCGATCGCTGATGGCGATCTCGGTCGGGCATTTCAGGTCGACGCCACCGTCGTCGGTCGGGAATGTATGCGTCGGCAGGTTGATGACCTCGCCGCCGGACTGCACGCCGCGGATGCGCGTGCACCAGCCGAACTCCTTGAAGGCGCGGTTGATGTTGACCGCCATCGCATAGGCGGCGTTGATCCAACCGTATTTGTCGCCGGTGTGCCCGTCCGTCTCCTCCTCGAAGGCGAACTCCTCCACGGGCTCCGATTTCGCTCCGTAGGGGAGGCGTCCCAGCGCACGCGGCATGCACAGGCCGAGATAGCGCGAGTCGTCCTGATCGCGCAGTCCCTTCCACGCGGCATATTCCGGCGTGTCGAACACCTTGCCAATGTCGCGGGGGTTGGACAGTTCGGTCCACGAATCCATTCCCATCAGCGTCGGCTCGGCGCCGCTGAAGAAGGGTGCGTGCGCGGCGCCGGCGATCTTGCTGAGATCGCGAAGCAACTGTACGTCGGTGGGGAGGTGACTGAAATAGTAGTCGCCGATCAGGCAGCCGAACGGCTCGCCGCCCAATTGGCCGAACTCGTACTCGTAGACCTGCTTGAACAGCGGACTCTGATCCCAGCGCGCATCGGGGTAGAGCCGCAGATTGCGATACAGCTCGTTCTTGGAGACGTTCATCACCCGGATCTTGAGGTTGGCGTCGGTTTCCGAATTGAAAACGAGGTAGTGGAGGCCGCGCCAGGCACTTTCGATCGCCTGGAACTCGGGTGCGTGAAGGATCTCGTTCATCTGCGCGGTCAGCTTCTGGTCGATCCGCGCAATCATCTCCTCGATGGTATCGAGCACATCCGACTTGATGACGCTTGAGTCCTTCAACGCTTCTTGGACGAGCGTGGACACTGCGTTCTCGACTTCGGTCGCTGCTCGTTCGGTGCGCGGCTTGAAGCTTTGCTTCAGCAGGGTAGCGAACTCCTCCGCATCGACGGTCCCGACCTGGGTGGTGATTTCTTGATGAGCAGCTTCGTTTGCCATGGTCCCCATTCCTTCCCTTAGCTCTGAACGTCGGGTTCGGTAGACTGGCTGGTCGCGCGCTCGCGCAGCGCGGCCATCAGTTGAGGATCGGCGAGAAGTTTCTTCAGCTGGTCCTCGGCGGCCACCTTGCCATCCATGTAGCGCAGCAGGTTGGCGAGCTGTTCGCGCGCCTCGAGCAGCTTGGCCGTAGCCGGCACCTGGCGGGCGACCGCCACCGGCGTGAAGTCGGCCATCTTGTTGAAGCGCAGGTTGACGGAGAGTTTCTCGTCGGACCCTTCGCTGAGACGATTGGCGACGCGCGCCGTCACGCCGGGCTGGATTGCCGCCATGCGGTTGTCGAAATTATCCATGTCGAACTCGAGGAACTTGCGTTCCTCGACCTTCGTCTTCTCGATGCCGGGGTTGTTGCCGGAAAGGTCCGAGAGGACGCCCATGACGAACGGCAGTTCGATCAGCCGCTCGGCGTCGTATGGATCTTCGTATGTGATGTGCACGCGCGGTGCACGATTCCGCCGAATGAATTTCTGACCGCTGTCCGTAGCCATGGTTCCCTCTCCACGAAATCGCTTTGGAAGCCGATTTGCGCGACGCAGGTTGACAAGGCGCCTCAGCTCACGGTCGGCAAAGCTTCCTCACGTCCAGTTAGTCCGCTCGAGCGAAAGGCGGGTTCAATGCGATTTGTCGATTGTCTTCAGCGCGCCCTCGGGCAGGACGTCATTCAATAGGCTGAGGAAGTCTCGTTGTGCGAGATCGCGCGCGCGATCAACCAAAAACGGAATCGGGCTGGACGGCTCCGCGGCTCGGAAGAACGACGCTACCTTCGCCAGCAGGCCTAAGGCTTGAGCTCTATTTTCTATCGAAAAAACAATATCTTGAACGTCGCCTTCGGTCGTCGATGACGGCGAGGCGGCAAGCTCCGCCATCCGTTCGATCGGCAGGTCGAAGACTTTGTCGCGCCCGATGTTGATCACAGCGCTCTCCACGTGGGAGGGCACCAGCATCCGCATCACTTCGATGAACGATTTGCCGACCATCTCCTGCGCCTGACGCACCAGCAACAGCGCCGGGTTGGATGGTTCCATTCGGGCAAAGTAGTCGGCCGCCGCGGCCAGCGCTGCGGAGGCCTGCGCCGATGAGGTTAGCGCCCCGGTCATGTCCGGCGGCACTTGCGCGTCGACGGGAACGGCGTCTTCAACAGGTGCGGCAATCGCGGCCGGATCACGCGCCGTGACGAGACCCGCAAGCCAGGCAGCCATGCCGTTAACCAACCCGGAGAGCCTGTCGAGGCTGATGGGTTGCCTCGAATTCAACTTTTCGTGCCAGATCGCTTTGATGTCTGCGATCTCCGCGGCGACCGCGGCGCACCGCACACTGGCGGCCTTGAGAGTGTCGAGGTCCGTCTCGCTGACGATGCGCTCGATGGTCGCCAGATCTGGCCCGTCGACGTCGGCGTCGCCAGCGGGAATTTCGCCCTTGGCGACCTGATAGGCGCGATAGTTGAGGCTGCCGTGCCTGCGGTTCTCGATCAGGGGAAGGAATTGGAGCGGGTTGATCACGGTCGGAAACACGTCGATCGCTTCGACCGTGACGGCGCGAAGCGCATAGTCGCCGTCCTCGCCCCTCGGATGCACCGCTTCCCACTGCTCGCGCAGCAGCAAGTTGGTCGCCTTCAGGCAGCTGAGAAAGCCGTCGAGATCGCGGTTGAGGATGGAAAACTTGGCCAGCAACATGTTCAGGCGCAGATCGCGGGTGCGCGCCAGAAGGGGCTGCGCGGCGGCAAACTGGCCGGCAAAGTCGACCGCCTTCGGATCGAAGCGGCCGCGCTCTCCGTTGGCGTTGACGACCTCGAAGAACGACATCGGCAGCAGGGATTCCGCACCTGCGAAGAAGTTGAGATACTGGACGTCTCCGACGGCATCGAGATCCGGCCCGCAGGGATCGTCGGCGGCTACGGGCTGCGTCAGGGAGGCGACATCAAGCATGCGAGGATCGTCCTCTGCTCGGCCATGGCCCCTCTGCCGAACGTGACAGTGGCGGATCACGCAGGGGGATCATGATCCGCTTGTTTTATGGGTCAGATGCTTGCCGGTCCCGGTTCACTCCTGACGATCATGACATTTTCGCGTGAACCGGCAAGCTCTTGGAGCCGACTACTTGAGGGCCGGGGTGGTTCTTTGGACGGCTGCTGTAGCGCGTCAGGAGGCTCGGTCCCGGGGCGGACTCGCCGGCACTGCCAGTGGCGGCAGGATTCCGTGGTTCTTGCATGACGCCTGATCTGCTCTTTGCAGCCGATCATGTGGTTAGTCAGGGAGTTTAACGCCCACATGGGCCAGCTTACCCAGGATACCCGCCTCTGCGAACTCAAGACGCCTCTCGGCAAGGACGTTCTGGTTTTTGTCGGATTCGAGGGCTCGGAAGCTCTTAGCGAACTGTTCGAATATCGCATCGAGTGTCTCAGCGAAGATGCCGACCTGGACTTCGACCGTGCGATCGGTCAGCAGTGCACGCTGACGATCAAGCTGCATGGAAAGGAGCGCGAGTTCAGTGGCATTCTGACGGAAGCCCAGTGGCTTGGGGTGAAGAACGACTATTTCAGCTACCGGATCGTGCTGAAGCCCTGGTTATGGTTGTTGTCGCGCACCACCGATTGCCGGATCTTTCAGGACAAGAAGGCGCCTGACATCATCAAGGAGGTCTTCGACAAAGGCGGCTTCACTGATTATGAATCCAAGCTGACCGAAGAGGGCTCCTGTCCGAAGCTTGAGTATTGTGTTCAGTACCGCGAGACTGACCTGAACTTCGTTTGCCGGCTGATGGAGCAGCACGGAATTTACTACTTCTTCAAGCATGAGGGCGGCAAGCACACGCTGGTGTTGGCAGACTCCAAATCGTCGCACAGCACGATCAGCGGTCTTGCTACGATTCCCTACATCCCATTGACGGGAGCCGACCGTCGCGGCGAGCAGCATATCTACGAATGGGTCTCGGAGCGCCGGTTTCGTACCGGCAAGATCGAGCTCAACGACTACAATTATCAGAAGCCCAACGCGCAGATGATTAGCGACGCCAAGGGCTCCGAGCATTATACCCGATCGGAGATGGAGTTTTACGACTTTCCCGGCAAGTTCAAGGAAAAGTCCGACGGCGAGCGCTACGCGAAGATCCAACTCCAGGCCGAGCAGGCGATGGATCGGCGGCGCCGCGGCAACGGCGACGCCGTCAACTTGTTTCCCGGCGGGCTGACGAAGCTCGAAAAGCACTCCAAGGACTCGCAGAACGTTGAATACCTCGTGGTGCGAGCCACGCATTCGTTTTCGATCGAATCCTACCGTACTGGCGGTCCCAGCGACGCTGGGCAGCACGTGTATTTCGGCAGCTACGAGCTTCTGCCGAGCGATCGGCCGTTCCGAGCGCCGATGATGACGCCGAAGCCAAGGATCAACGGCATCCAGACGGCCAAGGTGGTGACCAAGGACGACAATTCGAGCGAGGAAATCGACGTCGAGTCGCTTGGCGAAATCTATGTTCGCTTCTTCTGGGATCGGAAGAAGAAGCGGTCGTGCCGGTTGCGCGTGGCTCAGGTTTGGTCTGGCAAGCGCTGGGGCGGTCAAATCATTCCGCGCGTCGGGCAGGAAGTGGTCGTCGAATTTCTGGAAGGAGATCCAGACCGCCCTCTGGTGATCGGCACCGTGTACAACGACGAATACAAACTGCCCTACGACTTGCCGTCGAAGAAGACGATTGCGGGATTGAAGTCGGACTCCAGCAAAGGTGGCGGCGGCTACAATGAGTGGAACTTCGAGGACAAGAAGGGGTCCGAAAAGATCACGGTACATGCCGAGAAGGACTACGACGTCACGGTCCGCGACACCGAGACGCGGACCATCGGCGAAGCTGCATTCGGCGGTGACACCCGCAAGACCACGCTCAAGAACGGCAACGACAAGCTCGATATCGAGTTGGGTGGCCAGCACATCACACTGGCCATGGACCAGTCTGTCAATGCAGGCACCAGCATCACGCTCATGGCCAATGCCAACATTACCCTGCAGGTTGGTCCCAGCCAGATTATCCTGACCCCGGCAGGCATCGTCATCAACGCGCCGACCATCTCCATGACGGCGCAGGCTGCCCTTGCGCTTACAGCCGGTGGTCCGCTTGTCGCTCACGGCACTCCAACCCTAGTCGGCTGACGTCATGGGTCAGGTTCGGTTCGGCACGGTTCAAGATCTGCTTCAAGCCTATCCCATGGCGCGCTATGATGTCGGCAAGTCCGACGCCGATAAGCCTTCGCTGGATTTCCTTCAGGAGGGCGCGGACGCGCGCAACTGGCACCAGGCCGTATCTTTCTGCGCCTATCTGCTCCCTAGGCGCGTGGCCATTGCCTGGGGATGTCGCTCGTTGCGACGCATGTTCGACCATTTCGACGCCGACGATAGCAGGTCGCTGGACTTCGTGGAGACCTGGGTTCGGCAACCGGACGAGCAATCCCGGAACAAGGCACTGGCCGTCGGTAATGCCAACGATCCCGAGCAGCCGGCGACATGGCTGGCGCTAGCGGCCGGCTGGTCTGGCGGAAGCGTGGTTCCCGCGGAATTTCCACCGGTCGAAGCCAAGCCAGACCAAGCCGCGCGAGCGGTGCGTGCAGCCTTACTGATCGGCCTTTGCCGGTTGCCCCGTGAGTCCCGCGACCGGATAATGACGGCATGCCTGGAGGATGGTATTCAATTGGCACGCGGCGAACCGCGCCCTTCACGCTAACGAGACGATGTGATGGTGCTTCGCTTTCATATCGAGAACGAACCGAACCTTCCCGACGGGGGCCCCGTGTCATTTGCGGTGACCGGCAGGCGTTCGGTCGATATAGGCCGGGACCGTCACCTCGATTGGACGTTGCCGGATCCGGCGCGGATGATTTCGGGAAAGCATTGTGAGGTGCATTTTCGCGACGGCGGCTACTGGCTGCACGACGTCTCGACCAACGGCACCTTTCTCAACGGCGCCGACCAGCGCATGCGGGGGCCGCACCGCCTGCGCGACGGCGATCGGCTTACGATCGGCCATTACATCATCGCAGTTTCGCTGGAGGGCGAGGGTGGCGGTCGTGTCCCTAACCATGAGGCACAACTGCATGCGCCACCCGTCCAGCAGCATGCGAATTACGGGGAGCTTTGGGCGGCCGATCGTGACGTGCCGCCGCCGCTCGATCCGCAGCAATTGAAGACGCCACGCGAGGCTGCGCGGCCCGTCAATCCGGAGTTTCTGGATTGGGCGGCGAGCGTCCCGGCGCCGGGTGTGGACCCTGTTCGACGTTCATCGGCAATGCCTCCGTACCAGCCGTCTGTACAGGATGATATGAGCTGGGCGGCCGGTCCGGTGGCCGCGCCGAAACCGCAAGCCGAGCGCCCGCCGGCCATGCCGATCCCGCGCCGGCCATCGGTGTGGACCGATGATGAACCTGCGGCTTTCCAGCCGTCACCATCGGCATCGCGACCGCAGGTTGACGCGCCGCGACCGGCGCGGGCAGCAGACGAAGGGCCTGCCACCACCACGCCAGTCGGCCGCGGCGAGTTCGCGCGGCTGGTGGCACGCGCTGCAGGATTGCAGGACAATTTCTTTGCCAACAGGACCGATGCCGAACTCGCTGAACAGCTTGGCATCATCTTGCGTATGACGGTGGATAATCTGATGGCGCTGTTGCAGGCGCGAACACAGGCCAAGCAGCTCACCCGCAGCACCAGCCAGACGACCATCCAGGCTATCGAGAACAATCCGCTGAAATTCTCGCCGACCTCGGAAGAGGCGATGCATATCCTGTTCGGACCGCCGACGCGCAGTTACCTCGACGCGCAACGCGCCTTTGCGCAAGGATTCAGCGACCTCAAATTACATCAGTTGAAGACGTACATGGCGATGCAGCACGCTGTCCGCGAGCTCATCGCCAGTATCGATCCGACGCTGATGGCGCGGGAGCTCGAGCTTCAGCGCGGCGCAAGCTCCTGGCTCGGCACGAACAAGAGCAAGCTCTGGGACGAATTCCTGACGCGCTGGAAGGCGCATCTCGGCCGCGACAACAGCGCGCCCATCGATACCTTTATGTTGCATTTCTCGGACTATTACGACCGCGCCGACAAGGCCGGGTCAAAATGAACTGTCGGCGATCACGCGATCGCCGACAATTGCCAAGTGGATGCGGGAATGTCTTGGTACAGCAAGGTTTTCTGGTCAGAAGGTCTGTTTCTGCGACCGCATCATCTGCAGCAGAACGATCGCTACATCGAACATCTGCTGGAAAAGCGCGTTCGCTACACAACTCCTTACCCCTGGGGGTTCGCCCAGCTCGAGATCGATAGGGACCTTACCGAACAAAGCAAGTTCGCGCTGCGCAATGCGTCCGGTGTCATGCCGGACGGAACGCCGTTCGATATTCCTGCGGATAGCCCCATCCCGGAGGCGATCGAAGTGCCGGATTCGGCCGCAGGTCAGATCGTCTGGCTGATGATGCCAGTCGCAGCGCCAAACACCCGCGAGGTGGATGAGGACCGCACCGACAGTGCCAGTCGTTATGTTCGTACTTCGGAGACCTTCATCGACTCGACCTCGGCGTTGCGCATCGAGGAAGAGATCGACATCGCTTACCCCAGGCTGTCGTTCGAACTGCGCAAGACCAGCAAGCCCGGATACATGGGCCTTGGCATCGCGCGCATTCTGGAGGTGCGCGACAAGAATATCCTTTTCGACGATAAATTTGTGCCGCCGATGCTGGTCTGCGCCGCACATCCGATCATCGATGGCTGGCTCAACCGCATCATTGGCTGGGTCGAGACCAAGCTCGACGAGCTGGCGCGTTATGCGGTTGATCCGTCATCCGGTGGCGGTTTGCAGAGCGTCGACTATCTGGTGCTGCAAGTGCTGAATCGTACGATTCCCGTGCTGACCCATTTCCAGCGTTCGGGCAGCGTGCACCCCGAGCGGCTGTACGACGAATTGCTGAGGTTCGCGGGTGAACTTGCGACATTTGCCACGGCGGAACGGCGCGCGCGCAACTATCCAGCGTACGATCACGACGATCTCGAGAACGTCTTCACACCCCTGGTGAGCGACATCCAGGATTTCTTGAGCGCGCGGCTGGGTCGCCGGGCGATCCGCCTGGAGATTATCGAACGCGCGCAGAACGCATTCGTATCGCCGATCCGCGATCGGGCGCTGTTCCGCAATGCGACCCTGGTGCTGGAGGTTGCCGCACGGCGGCCGCTCGTAGAGATTCAGAACGAGTTCCCGCACCTGTTCAAGGTCGGCCCGAACACAAAGATGAACGAGATCGTACACGCAAATCTGCCGGGGCTGACGCTGGTGCACTTGCCGACGCCGCCGCCGCACATCCGGGCCATCACGGATCACGTTTACTTCTATCTCGACCGCAAGTCGCCGCTATGGCCTGAGTTCAGCACCGCGGCCTCGATCGGGATGCACTTCTCCGGCGACTGGCCAGAGCTTGAGCTGTACCTTTGGGCTATCCTGGAAGACAGGCCATGAACGACAGGGACAAGCCGGTCAATCCCTTCGGTCGAGGTGAGCGGACGATCATCCGTCCCAACCCCGGCGGAAAGTTGCCGCCGGCGCCGACCTCTCAGCCTCCTCCGGGCGAGGGACCTGCCGCACGTCCGGCCTATTCGCCATCGCCTTTGCCTTCTCCCGACGCGCCTGCGCCGCCGTCATCCTTTTCTCCCGTCCCGGAGGGCTCGAGCTACGCCGCCGCACCGATCAGCCATCCGACTGAGGAATGGATCTCGACACCCGCGCAAGCCCAGGCGCCGCGACCGATATTGCCGCCGGGACCGCCGTTGCGCGTTGACGATCTGGTCGCGCCGAACGCCAATCCGGTGATGCGCGCTGCGGGTCCGTTGCTGCAGCTGCTTGGCCGGTTGCGGGTGGCGCTCATGCGTGCGTCATTCGCGAGCCTGATGGAGCAGGTCGCCGACGCCATCAAGTTCTTCGAGAAGGATATCCGTTCAGCGGGCATTTCCGAGCACCAGGCCAACACGGCGAAATACATCCTGTGCGCCACGGCCGACGACATCGTCCAACACATCCCCACCGAGGATCGCCACGTCTGGACGCAATATTCGATGCTGAGCCGGTTCTTTGGCGAGCGGGTCGGTGGCGTCCGCTTCTTCGAAATCCTCGACCATCTGAAGGCCGATCCGTTGGTCAACTATCCGGTGCTCGAGCTTCAGCACGCCTGCCTTGCGCTCGGCTTCCAGGGCATCCACCGCACGTCGGCGGGCGGGCTTGCGAACCTGCAGGTGATCCAGCGCAACCTCTATGAAACGCTGCGCCGGGTCCGGCCCAAGGCGATTGGCGACCTGTCGCCCAACTGGCGCGGGCAGGCCCTGGCTGGCCGCCGGCAGCGTTTGCGTATTCCGGTCTGGCTGGTGGCGGCCGTCGTCGCCGCGCTGCTGACCGGGTCCTATTTCGTCCTGCGGACGCTCCTCGCCGGCCGGTCAGAGAATGCTGCCCAGGTGGCGCTCGCGCTCCATCCGGGCGACCCGATCGAGCTCAAGCGCCAGGTCGCTGCGCCACCGCCACCGCCCCCACCGCCGCCGCCACCGGACCGCATTACCCAGTTGCAGCGCATCCGCAACGCGCTCGCGAAAGAGAACACCGCCTGTGCCATGACGGCGGACCAGACCGCGAGCTTCATTGTGATCAGGGTCTGTGACTTGGCGTTGTTTGCATCGGGCCAAGCCACCATCCTCGATGGCTTCAAGCCGGTCGCGGCCCGCGTCGCGGCAACACTTGACAAGGAGCCGGGACGAATCCGGGTCGTCGGCCATACAGACAGCTCGCCGATCCACACAGTGCGCTTCCCTTCGAACTTCGAGTTGTCGGTCGAGCGCGCCAAGGCGGTTGCAGCCGCGCTGAAGCCGGGCTTGACCGATAGTTCGCGTGTCGACGTCGAGGGCAAGGGAGCCGATGCGCCAATCGCGAGCAATACGACACCTGAGGGACGCGCCAAGAATCGGCGCGTCGAGATCTTTATCGAGCGCAGTGAATAGGCAGATACCGCCAGCTCATGCGGTTTGCGACAGGTACGCTTAGATGCTTGCCAAGGACATTCTCCGCATCGTTCTCTACGGCGTCGGGCTCAGCTCGCTTGGGGCGGTGATCTATTTCGCCGGTCCCTTCGTCGCGTTCGGCGACTGGCGGCCGCTGGAGAACCATCTCGTCCGCGAGATCGCTATTCTGCTGCTCACCACGGCCGTGGCGGGCATCGTGGGCCTTAATCTGTTCAAGCGGCGCAAGAATGCCAAAGAGATTGCCGACGGCATCAGCGGTGCGGATCAGCCCGTCAGTGATGAGCCGGTGCTCAAGGAGCGCATGAAGGATGCGCTCGCAACGCTGAAGACTGCAAGCGGCAACAAGTCGGGCTATCTCTACGATCTGCCTTGGTACGTCATCATCGGTCCGCCCGGCGCCGGCAAGACCACGGCGCTGGTCAATTCCGGACTCAAATTTCCGCTCGCGCGCGGGGCGACGCCAACGGCGATCGCGGGGGTCGGCGGTACCCGCTACTGCGATTGGTGGTTTACCGAGGAAGCCGTGCTGATCGATACTGCCGGCCGTTACACGACCCAGGATTCCAACACCAAGGCCGACAAGGACAGCTGGCTGGCATTCCTTGACATCCTGAAGAAAAGCCGGTCGCGCCAGCCGATCAATGGGGTCCTCGTCGCCATCAGTATCGAAGACGTGCTGACGCTGCCGAAGCAGGAACTCGCGCTTCACGCCGATGCCATCCGGATGCGCCTGCTCGAGCTGTATCAAAGGCTCAAGGTCAGCTTCCCGGTCTACGCGCTATTTACCAAGGCCGATCTCGTTGCCGGCTTCACCGAATACTTCGCCTGTCTCAGCGAGGCCGGCCGCCGCCAGGTCTGGGGCGCCACGTTCCAGACCGCCGACAAAACCCGGAATCTGGTGGGGCAGATCCCGGTCGAGTTCGACCGTCTGCTGGAGCGCCTGAGCGAGGAGACACTCGACCGCCTGCAGGACGAGCCGACGCCGCAGCACCGCGTGCAATTGTTCGGCTTTCCGGCGCAGATGGCGCGGCTCAAGCCCCAGATCCACGATTTCCTCAACCAGATCTTCGAGCCGACGCGCTATCACGTGAATGCGAACTTGCGCGGGTTCTACTTTACGTCCGGCACACAGCAAGGCACGCCGATCGACCAGCTGATCGGGTCGCTGGCGCGTACGTTCGGCGCCGAGGAGGTTGGCTCCGGATCCTATTCTGGCACGGGCAAGAGCTACTTCCTCGCCGATCTGATCTCCAAGGTCATCATCGGCGAGGCCGACTGGGTCTCGACCGACCGTGCCGCGGTGCGCCGTGCACTGATCCTGAAAACCGCAGCGCTGTCGTTGATCGGCCTGGTCTCGATCGGACTGATCACGGCGTGGCTGACGAGCTACAAGCGCAACTCCGATCTGATCGAGCAGAGCCTGCAGGCGGATAGCGAGTACGCGGTCGCCGGAGCGCCACTCATCAAGCAGACGCTGATCGCCGATCATGATCTCGACAAGGTGCTGCCGCTGCTCTACCGGCTGCGCAACGCCCCGGCGGGGTACGGATCGCGCAACGAGCCGGTGCCATTGTCGGCGCGCTACGGGCTCAGCCAGCACGCCCGGCTGTTGTCGCCCTCAAAGACAGCTTATCATACGGCGCTCGAGCGCATGTTCCGGCCCCGTCTGCTGTATCGGCTGGAGGAGCAGCTTAATGCGCGCATCAACGAACCTGCCTTCGTCTACGAGGCGCTGAAGGTCTATCTGATGCTCGGTGGCCTGCAGTCGCCGGACCGTGAGCTGATCCGTTCCTGGATGCAGCGTGACTGGGCGGACAATCTCTATCCCGGCGCGACCAACGCGGAAGGGAGGCGTCTGCTCGACGAAAACCTCGTGGCGTTGTTCGACCTCGAGACCGAGCAGCCTCCGCTGGTCGAACTCGACGGCCGATTGATCAAGCAGGCCCAGAATTCCTTGGCGCGCCTGAGTGTGTCGCAGCGTGCCTACGAGTTTTTGAAATCGGAAGCGCGTACATCGACTGCTGGCGACTGGATCGCCGGCCGCCGCGGAGGCCCCGACATGGCCGTGGTGTTCGAAACCACGACAGGGCAGTCCTTGGACGCCGTGCGAGTGCCTGAGTTCTTCACGTATACCGGCTTCCATCAGAAGTTTATCGCCCGGCTGCCCGGATTGTCGGAACGCATGAAGCGGGAGCGTTGGGTCTTGGGCGATGCCGGTCAGCAGTCGGCCATCGACCAGCAGTACGACAGTCTGGCCGGCGATCTGCTCAACATCTATTCCAACGAGTTCGTGACAACCTGGCGAGCGGCACTCGGCAGCCTGCGCCTGAAGAAGCTGCTCGCCGACAAGCCGAAATACGAGGTGCTGAGGGCGCTTTCGGCGCCGACCTCGCCGATGCGGCAAATCCTGGAATCGGTGCGCGACGAGACGATGCTGACAAAGGAACGGGCGAAGTCCGCGACCGCCGCAGCGCCTGCCGCGGCCGCCGCCGCGCCGGCGCCGGCACTCTTCAGCAATGCCCAGGACGGACCGCTCGGGGCGACGATCGAGGCACAGTTCAAACCCTACCATGCGGTGCTCGAAGGCGAGAGCACCCGCCGTCCGATCGACTCGACTATCGCCAATCTGAACGACATCGCGCAGAACCTGACGCTGATCATCGAGAATCCGCAACTGACCGCGCAGGCGACCGCTGCGCTTCAGACCCAGGTCGCAGCGCTTCGCAACAATGCCTCGCGCATGCCGCCGCCATTTTCCGACATGCTGCGGGCGGCGGCCGGGGAGTTCGAAGGCAGTATCGCGGCCTCGACCGCCGGACAGATCCTGCAGTCGCTGCGCGATCAGGTCACGCCGGTCTGCCAACAGACGGTGACCAACCGCTATCCGTTTGTCCGCAGCAGCAGCCAGGAGGTCCCGCTCGCGGACTTCGCGAAATTGTTCAGTCCGAACGGCGTTATGGACAAGTTCTTCAGCCAGTACCTGGCACCCTACGCCGACACGTCGCGGTCGAACTGGGTCTGGCGAAAAGAGAGCCCCGTCGGCCGGTCGTTCTCGCCGGACACGCTCAAACAGTTCCAGAATGCGGCGTATATCCGCGATGCCTTCTTCCAGACGGGCGGCAGCGTGCCGGCGGTGTCATTCGCGATCCGGCCGCCTGGGGCAGGCGAGCCAGGCGTGACCGTCAAGACTGAGATCGGCGGCACCACTATTACGAGCCCCACTACTCCGGGACCGGCCGCTTCGTCCTTTTTCGGCGGTCCGCAACCTGCGCCGCCGCCACAGCCACAGAGCAACGCGCCGACGACCGTCCTATGGCCGGGCCCATCGCCGCGGACGGCGATTTCAGTCAGCAACGACACCGGTCCGCCGTCCGTGCTGGAGCGCATCGGTCCCTGGTCGTTGTTCCGGATGCTGGAAGCGGGCTCGTTGGTGACGAAGGCGGAAACCGCCAGCGCGACTTTCATCGTCGCCGGGCGCGAGCTCAACTATCACATTTCGACCGGTTCGTTGCGCAATCCGCTGAATCTGTCAGTGCTCCGCGAGTTTCGTTGCCCGACCGGGATATGACCATGCGCTGCGGTTTATTCGGCAAGATCGGCGTGAAGCGCGATTTCATCGCGATCGCGACCCCGCGCAGCTTCCTCGAAGCCTGGGAGCCGTGGATGCAGGCTGCGCTGTCGGCAAGCCGCCACCAGCTTGGCCCAGGCTGGCAGCAGGCCTTCCTGACCGCGCCAGTCTGGCGGTTCTGGCTCGGCGCCGCGATCTGCGGCACCACGGTGGCTGGTGCAATCATGCCCTCGCTCGACGGGGTAGGGCGATACTATCCATTGACGCTGCACGCGGTGGCGGGCGATGACGCCTCGCTGCCGCCTCCGAACATTGATCCGCAGGACGAATGGTTCGGGCAAGCGGAGACATTCCTGCTCTCGACCCTGGATCGGGCCGTAACCTTCGAGCAGATCTCCGATGCACTCGATCGTCTCGCGGTGCCGCGACTGCAGGCGACCGTCGCCGACGGTCCGCCGATCACGTCGCTGGGCGCCGCGACAATGGGAAGGGCTTCGGCGGTCGACGCATTCGCCGGGTCGTTTGCCGCACTTTGCGCCGCCAACCCACCGGTCTACGCCGCGGCCAGCTTCTGGTGGACCGCCGGAGGGGAAGGCTTTCCGTCAATGGCGCTGTGTTGCCGCGGATTACCGGATCCGTTTCACTATTCCACGCTGATGACCGGCGATCTCGACCGTGCAGCATCCAAGTCGGGATGACGCGCGATGGTACACATCCCATCCTCGTTCGATGTCGGTAGCGTCACCCATGCCGGACGGGTGCGGACGCGGAACGAGGACTCATGTCTGGTCCGAACCGATGTCGGCCTGTGGGCGGTCGCCGACGGTATGGGCGGTCATGAGGCGGGCGATCTCGCCAGTCGCATCGTAGTGGAGTCGCTCGATGCGATCGGCGCGCCGGAGTCAGCGGCAGACCTGCTGGCGGAATGCGAGGAGCGACTGTTCAGCGCGAACCAGCAGATATTGGCGCTTAGCCATGAACGGCAGGGTGCCACCGTGGGTACCACAGCGGCGGTTCTGCTCGTGCGCGACGGCTATTATGCCTGCATATGGGCGGGCGACAGCCGGGTCTATCTGATCAGCCGCGGCCGCATCAACCAGGTGTCGCATGATCACAGCGAACTGGAGGAACTGATCGCCGAAGGCGCGCTGTCGCGTGAAGACGTGAAGGATTGGCCGAACAATGCCATTACCCGGGCTGTCGGCGTCGCCGATGATCCGGAGTTCGAGGTGGTGACAGGCCCGGCCGAGCCGGAGGACATCTTCGTGATCTGCAGCGATGGCCTGACCAAGCACTTGCAGGATGACGAAATCCTGCAGCACGCGGTCACGCGGCGCGCCCAAGCGGCTTGCGATGACATGCTCGCTCTGGCTCTTGATCGCGGCGGGCTTGACAACGTGACGATCGTCATCGTGCGGCTGCTGACGCCGCGATCCTCGGAGCCGACACGATCGCCGCTCAATCGGGAGTCGCAACAATGACCTCGAACGATCCGTTCCGATCGTCCTACCACGGCGTGCCGCCCGGCACCCGGCTCAATGGCATCTACGAGATCGAAGCGATGATCGGCGCGGGCGGCATGGGTGAGGTCTACAAGTGCCGCGAGATCCAAACCGGATCGCCGGTTGCCGTGAAAATGCTGCTGCCCGACATGATCGACAACGAGGCGGCGCTGGCGCTATTCCGTCGGGAGGCCGCAGCGCTTCACAATCTTCCGCACGACGCGATCGTTCGCTACTTCCTGTTCACCGTGGAGCCGGTGCTGCAGCGACCGTACCTCGCGATGGAGTTCGTGAACGGCCGCTCGCTCTCGAACATGCTCGACGAAGGACCGTTGACCTTCGAGGCACTGATCAAGCTGAAGCAGCGCGTCGCATCGGGTCTGGAGGCTGCCCATGAGCACGGCATCATCCATCGCGACGTTTCCCCGGACAACATCATCGTGCCGCTCGACGATGTCAGGCGGGCCAAGATTATAGACTTCGGTATCGCCCGGTCGACTCAGATGGGTGACAAGACCATCATTGGCTCGGGCTTCGCCGGCAAGGACAATTACGCATCGCCGGAGCAGGTAGGGTTGCACGGCAATGAGGTCACCGCGAAATCCGATGTCTACAGCCTGGGTCTCGTGCTGTTCCATGCGCTGACCGGACAGAAGCTCGACATGGGCGGCAGCCAGTTTCAACTGGTGGAGAAGCGCCGGCGTGTGCCCGATCTCGGTGCGGTGGACATGCGCATCCGGCCTTTACTGGAGCAGATGCTGCAGCCTGATCCGACATTGCGTCCAACCATGGCGGAGGTCGCCAACTGGGTGCCGACCGGTTCGGCTCAGACACCCTCCACGCCATTGTACGGCTTCGATCCGCTGCGGCGGCCGGAAAGCGCGGCGCCGGCGCCGCAGGACAGGATTCCATCAACCGCGCAGAGTCCGCGCAGCTTCTGGCTGGGTGCGGGCGTGGCGGCGGTGCTGGTCCTGTTCGGTGGGGGTGGATATGCCTTCTACAAGCTGGTCTGGTCGGCGCCCGGCGTGGCGGCCTTGCCGCCACCTCCGAAACTCGCCGGGACAATGTCGCCGCCAAAAGTCGAACCTGCTCAATCGCAGCCTGGACGCCAGGAGCCAGTGAAGCTATCCGCGCAGCCCACGGTGGCACCGACTCCGGCACTCGATGGGCCGGGGCGAGCCGAGCGCATCCGCAAATATGTCGCCCAATATTCGGGCGGTGACTGCTTCTTCGTCCTTCCGGTTGCCGTGAGTCAAAACGCCGCCATCATCGAAGGCTTCGGCGCCTCGACCGCCCCGTTCGAGACCTTCGACAAGGCGTTCCGGCGTGAGCAGGGATTCGAGGCCTCGGTCGGCGTCAGGCAGGTGACCCAGGCGCAATGCCCGGCCGTACAGTTCTTGAGTCAGGTCGGCAGCGATCAGGCGCGAGCGCCACGCATCACTTTGTCGGCGACAGAGCTGAGGGCCGGCGAAACCCTCAACGGCACTATCGAGAACTTCGCCAATCGCGTGGTGGAGTTGCTCATGGTGTCTGATCGCGGCGAGGTTCAGAGCCTGTCTTATCTTCTGAAGCCCGGCATCGACTCGCTTTCGTTTACGCTTCCGACAGCGCGCGCGAGCGGTCCGCAACTGCTGTTGGTCGTAGCGACCCCGCAGGTCTTGGACTCGTTGCGCCAGCCGCGACCGACGGCCGCCGACACGTTCTTCCTGCAGGCGCTGAGTGAGGCTCAGCGCAACAAGATGACAATCACCGCGGCTGCACGCTACGTGCTGCTCACGAACTGATCGGCACGCTCAGAACTTTCCGATCACCAGGATCTTCAGATCGGCATCCGGCTTGAAGTCGTTTGCCGTATATTCAAGCGTGCTTCCGGGGGAGGATGGCTTGAGCCGCCCGGGGCAGAAGCTCACCAAGCGGTCGCTACCGCCTGGGTCGATGGTCAGCTTGAACGACCGGATCGGCCCGGCCCAATTCGCGCCGGTCTTGAGCACGTACGATATGCGCCGCTCCTGCAGCTTCGCGGTGTTGGCCTGGCTGTTGCCTGCGCGCTTGTCGAGCTCGGCGAGGAGCGCATCCTGGACGCAATACTCTTTCCGGTAACGCGCGACCTCCTGACTGAGAGCGCTGCTACGGCGCAGGCTCGAGCGCAGGATGGTGTCAGGGCTGGAGCCGACGCTCGGCCGATACTGGTGTTCGACCGTGACGGTTCGCGTGGGCGGAAACACCTGCTGGCGCACAGCCGAGGTCTTCGTGACCCAGCCCGGCGCATATTGCTGGCGACCGTTGTCGCTCATGCCGGCAGGCATAAGCAGCCCGTCGTCTACGAGCCGGGTTCGGGTCGCCGCGGGCAGGTCGGCAGCCCGGATCTCGCGGCCACCGATCGGCAGTAGCGGCAGCTTGAGCTCACGGAGCAGGGCACTGACATCCTTGTTGCCAACCATGGCGCGCTGATCGATGGTCAGCGGCGCCGGGCTGCCGTCGACTTTGGTCTCGAAGTCGACGAAGTTGACCGGATCGTTTGACGGCAGCGCAATGTTCTCGGCCTCCGACAGGTCGATGTCGGGCAGCGGAAAGGCAACAGTCAGCGTCACCGGCTTGGTGGTGACGTTCGTGAATTGGTAGCGAACACTGATCCTGTCGAGCGCGATACGAAGGTCCTCGCTCGCCATGGCCACGTCATCGGTGCGAACGAACTGGAGCCCGCCGATCGACAACTCCGCAGCCGAGTCGTTGGCCCGTGCCGGCCAGCTGATCACGACCAACAGCGCGACCATCAAGGTCCGCGTTCGGAACGACGGCGAGTTGGCCGGTTCGTCCACCATGCTAGTCTCCATGTGGCGTCGCAACATATGCCGGTTCCATCCGGTGTGGATCAATCGATCGCCTGATAAAGATCGCCCCATTCGGACTTCCAGACCCCATCAGGATCGCACACCACGATCGCGAGCTTTACGTCGTTGGCCAGCCGGATCGCGCCGCGAAAGGCGTCCTGGGCCGGCAATTGGGCGCTGACCTGGTCAGTGGTCAGCCGTCCCCCACTCGCGGCGGCTGGCAACACGACCGACCCGGAGGCTCCATCACTGTCACGTTTCAGGACCAGCGTGATAGCGTCGGGTTGGATTTCATTGACCTGCTCAAATCTATTCCTGGCCATGATTTTGCACCGCAAGCTGACGAGGTTCGGACGATCACCGTCCAGTGATAGAATTGAACGCGATTGAAATTTCTCGCCACTAATTGACGCGCCGCATTACCGGCATCTCGGATTAGTCGGTCCGACACGGCAATCGGTTCGGGGTATGTTGAGGTGAACATGCTTCGTCGATTTCATTGGATCTGGATCTGGATATTCATCGTTGGCGCAGCTTTTTTCGCCGTGAGGGCGCATGCCGAAGATACCGTCGTACGCAGCTTTGCCGGCGGTTCTGCTGCTTCCATGGTCGGTATCATTCCGGCCAGCGTGGACGTGGAACTCGGAGGCCCGCAGGCGCTCACTGCTGACGGGCAGGGCAACTTGTTTGTGCTCGATCAGATCAACGGCCGCATTCTCCAGTTCAATCCCAAACAGCCGAATTCTGATCCTGACGTCCTCAAGATGCCGAAGGACGTCCAGCCGACCGATCTCGTTGTCCACAATGACGACATCATGGTTTGGGACGGCGGCGTGCGGACGCTGAAGGCGGCGCCAGGACAGTCCACGCGCGGACTCGGTGGCGACGTGATCCAGCTTGAGGAGGTCTCGAGCCGTGGTGCGGACGATCGGGTCGCTGTCTCGGCTTTCGCCCAGATGGGATCGCAGGCGCCCGACAGCGCGACGGACTTGCTTGATCGGAACACCCGCGCGGCCATCATCAAGACGACGCGGCAACCCGACCGGCAGTATGTCGCTTCCCGAAGCAAGGGCTCGGTGATCGCCGACATCATTCCGGACAAGGGCAACGCCAGCGTGCGGATCGAGATCCAAACCATGGTAACCAACGAGATCATTGCACAGCTCGGCCTGCGCGTGCGCAACCAGCTCGGTACCGTGGAGTTTCTCGAGATAGACAACAGCGACCGCTTCTACGTGTTGGCCGAGGACATTCCGCCATCGGGGAAGAACGCCTCCACATTCGTCGCGCGTTATGCCGCGAACGGGCGTCTCGAGGGAATCTACGAACTGCCTTTGGAAAATACTCCGCTGACCAGGCGCTTCGTCACGGTCTCGGGCGATGGCGACGTCTATTTCCTGCGGACCAAGCCGGATGGTATCGAAGTGGTTGGCGTCGGCTTCCGTCCCCTGGGTAAAGTTTCGGCTATCGACGTGCGGCCGTCGCGAACGGCAGCCACGCCGGCGGAGAAGCCCGACGTGAAGTTCAACGCGACGGCCGCGGTGCGGCCGTCCAATCGTCAGCAGACGATCGAGACCGCGTTTGCATTCGAAGGCCTCCAGTGGAAGCTGACGCAGGCGAACTACGGCAGCGATCCGGACAGCCAGTGCAGCGGTTTCAACCGGATTCGTCGGCCGTGGTACCTCCAGGGCAAGGTGAACCAGGAGGTGCGCGGCGTACCCTATTGCTGGGGCTGCCACGGTTCGCTCGCGAACTTCCGGCAGCGGATCGAGAACGGGACGCTGGCTGGAAATGTCTGCACGCGCAACGCGCCGCGCCCGGATGTGGCAGGCGTCGATTGTTCGGCATTCGTCAGCGCCGCGTGGGGACTCTCCGTCCACTACACGACCGCCGCCATCCCCGCGATCGCAGCGCCCGTGGCAAATCCCTGGGACCTGAAGCCTGGCGATGCGCTGAACAAGCCGGGCTCACACGTGATGTTGTTCCTGCGGTTCACACCTGATCGCAAGGCGGAGGTAATGGAATCCTCGACGGGTGGCTGCAACGGCCGCGTCTGCCGCAATGTCTATCCGTTGGCAAGCCTGCTCGCGCGCGGTTACGTTCCGGTCCGCTTTCGCGCCTTTGCGGATGATCAGACGACGGTTTCAGCGAGCGCCTATCAAGAGACCGAAGCGCCGGCGGGCCGCAAAACGGCAAGTAAGAGGCGCTGAACCACCTTTGTCGTTGGCGCTACAGAATGGGTAGGCATGATGTCGAGGTGGGTCACGATGCGGATGCCCAGAGGACTTGATTGCGGGATCGGGCGGCTATGCGCCACTATCGGGCTCGCCGCGTTCATCTGCCTGACAATCCCGCAGGCGCACGCGGCAGGAGGCCTGTCGATCAGCAATCCGGACGGGGCGGCCGTGCGCGCGCTCGTGATAGGCATCGACGACTATCAGCACGTGCGCAAACTGAAGGGCGCGGTCGCCGACGCTACCGACATCGTGACCAGCTTGAAGTCCATGGGTGTTGGCGATGTCGTCGAGCTGACCAACGCCCAAGCCGACAGAGCAAGCGTCCTCCGTGAGATCAGCGCACTGGTGGAGCGGACAAAGAACAACGACCTCATCCTTCTGTCGATCGCCGGTCATGGCAGCCAGGAGCCGGAGCGCGTCAAGGGCTCGGAACCGGATGGGATGGAGAATGTGTTCCTGCTGCCGGGCTTCGAAACCACGCCAAGCGGGTCCGTTGAGCGCATTCTGGGCAGCGAGTTCAATCATTTCATCCGGCAGTTCGAACTCCGCGGTGCCAAGGTGATCTTCGTGGCCGACACCTGCCACGGCGGCGGAATGGTGCGCGATATCGATCCGCGTGCCGCGGAGATGAGCTTCCGGCAGGTGCCGCGCTACACGTTGCTGGTCGACGAACTGAAGCCGGTATCAGACAGCAGCGATCCGAAGTCCGAGTTCGATTTCGACCACACCGCGTTCCTGGCTGCGGTTGATCGCTACACCAAGGCGCCGGAAGTGCGGATCCCCGGCATCGATGGTCTGCGCGGGGCTCTCAGCTATGCGGTCGCGCGAGCGATGGAAGGCAGCGCGGACATCAATCACGATGGGAAGGTGACACTCAAGGAGCTCTTCAGCAATGTTCGGCAGGTGGTGTATCAGCTCTCAGACCAGCGCCAGAACATCGTGACGATATCATCGCCGGCGCAGACGCCGGAAACCGATGTTGCCTTCGAACTCACGCGCGGTGTGGTGCTGATCCAAGGGCCGGCTGCGAGAGCAGCCTCTGGTCAGGCTGGAGGAGCGGTGACGCCCGTCGAGGGACAGGCGCCCGCGCCGTCGGCTGTCACAGCCAAGGCACCCACCATTCCGACTCTTGCCGCTGTGACCAAGGCAGCTCCAACCAGCGGAGCTCCGACCAGCCCCGCGCCGACACCCGTTCCCCGCGCGGCGCCGATTCGGCTGGCAGCGCTCGACGGCAAGACGAATTATTTTGCGAGCTTGACGCCAAAGGACGTCACCGTGCAGGCTGTTCAACCGACGGACAATCCCGACCTGATCTGGGACCCTGTATCCCACGATGTGATCGCCTGGGGTGATGTGGTCGCCTATGGGGTAGACCTTGCCGGTTTGCCGACGGTAGTTGACCGGACTGCAGCAATCCGTGAACTCAAGCGCATGGCGACCCGGTCGCCGCAGATGATGCGTATTTGGCCGGACGATCGACAGCAGCGCGCCGGCCAGACGATCGAAGTTGACCTGTCCGATGTGGCATCAAGGGCGGTCCTGCTGTTCAATGTGTCCGGCGATGGTACCATCCAGATGTTGTATCCGGTGGGTTCGGATGCGCCGCTGGCCCGATCGGCAAGCCTGCGGTTGCCACTCAGGGTGGGCGAGCCGTTCGGTGCGGAGCAGGTTGTTGCAGTGACCTCGCAGCAGCGCATGGTCGATCTTGAGAGGGTCCTGATGCAGCTCAATCGGCGCCGTGCCTCGGGGCAGGTGATCAAGAGCCTCGACCGTTACTTGCCTGCGGACGCACGGATTGCCTCGATCGGCTTCTTTAGCGCTCCCTGACTTTTGGGGAGAAGCAGGCCATGCCGACGTTGCAGCCGATCCACCACGAGCGATCTTGGCTCGCATTCCTGCTGCTGGTGGGAAGCGGGGCTGCATCCGCAGCGCCGCTGCCAGCGGCATCGCTGCACGTGAACACGACGAACGCACCATGGCTTTGGCCCGTACAGGCAGCACGCGGGCAGACCAATGCCGCAAGCATCTCCCTTGAGATACTGCCGAGTCAGACTGTCAGCGTTGGCGGCAAGGTTTCGTTCGGCGTGACCGCCAGGAAGCGGGGATATCTCATCCTGGTGGATGTCGACGCGGAAGGGCGGATGTCTCAGATCTTTCCGACTCCCGAGCTGTTGGCGCAGGCGGACGGGCGCGACATCAATCTCGTCAGGCCTGGGGTCGAATTCGTTATTCCGACGCCGGCGACGCGGCAGCGCGGATTTGAATATGTCGTTGCGCCGCCGACCGGGGCTGCGCTGATGGTGGCGATCCTGAGCGAGCGGCGCGTGCAGTTGCTCGATCTGCCCGACTTGCCCCGCAAGCTGCAAGGGCAGGCGGAAGCGTTGAGCTATTTATCGGCCTGGACCAGTGAGCTGCGTGTGCCGGACAGCGGAAAGCTGGTTACGAACAATTGGTCGTTCGACGTCAAGTCCTATTCCATCAAGTGACCCCCGTGAGGCTACAGCTTGCTCAGACGGCTGAAGAAGCCGCCCCGGGCGATCATGTAATGAATGTCCTTCGGAAAGGGAAAAGCGTCGCGAACGTTGGAAATCGCTTGCTGGAGAAATTCCCCGTGCTGTGGCGCCGGCTTGTGGTGCAGCCGGGGTTGGTCGGCGACCTGCGGAATCATGAACCGATCCACGAAAGCCGGGTCCGGATCGTTGACCCTGACCATCTGGCCGAACGCCGGAAACAAGTCGTAGTGACCCAGGCTTACGTTGAGGTTCTTGAGGGCGGGGCGCTGTGGCTGAGCTCGATTGCCATCGATCGTCGCGAGCCCGCGTCCGATCAGGTCCAGCTTCACGGATTGCGGCAGAGTTGACGGGCCGTACACGATCTCGAGCGCGCGGCCGCTCTGTCCCGACAGCCACTGGTACCAGAACATCGCATCGTCGGGCTGCGCTCTGGCGCCGTAGAGGCAGTCAAATCCCCAGCATGCCGTCAGGCTCGACTGATACTTTCCGAGGCTCCCGACGAGATTGCGCATCGCGTTGCCGCCGCCGGAGTGGCACGCGATGATGAGCTTGCCTATCTGGAGCTGAGGAATGGAAGTGGAGGAGGCGCCCAGGAAGTTTGCAAGAGCCCCGAGGATCTCATCGAGGTAGCGTTCGCCCCATTTCGGGCTTGCGAGGTCCTTGACGCTGTAGTTTCCGGCAAAGCTGTCGCCGACGGCATATTCGTAGCCCAGGAATGGCGCGATGAGCACCACGTCCTTGCCGGAATCGCGGACTTGTTCGCGCAATCGCGCGGGATCGTTGTGGAACAGGAATTCATGGTCTTTGACGTAGAAGCCGTGCAGCCAGATCACGACATCGAACTTGGTGGCGACCGTTACGTGTTTTGGCGGAAGATAAACTGCCGTCGGCTTCATGCCGGGCGCCTGGCGCTTCGTGAAGAGCGTCACTCCCGGAAAGGCGTGGACGTCCTTCTGCTCAAGCTCACATGCCACCACGCAGGTTGCTCCGCTTCGGCCACGTCAGTCGTGCTCGGCCGTCGGCCATTTCTCGATACCGATCCGATGGCTCCGGATGATGCCGTGGCGGCGCCGCGCCGTGCTCTAGTGGCAGACCTCGACATTACCGGTGTTGCCGCCGGGACCGCCGCCGCCACGGTACTCGAGGTGACAGCCGCTCCTGACCTGTCGGCACAGATATTGATCACAGACGATCTGACCGCTGCTGCCGCCGGACCTCGCAGTCGCTTGTCGCCGTGGAACGTCCACTGTCGGCTGTGGCCTTTCGCGGGCCGGACGATCCGCACGTGACGGACGCTCGTCCGTATTTCGCTTTGCAACCGGCTTCTTCCCGCGCCGCTTCTCGCATTCATTGTCGTCGTTGAGGAACGAGCCCTCGGCACAAGTGATCTTCCTGCACTGGTCGCCGTCAGCCTTGTAGCCATGATCACAGATCAGCGGACAGACCCGCGACGGCTTGAGCTTGATTGCGTCAAGCGCATCAAGACTTGCAAGCTTGGCGTCAAACTTGGTTCCCGCGTGCCGGTTGAAGAGGGCCAACGAGCGCTGCGAAGCCGCATTCCATTGGCCGTCGATGGCACCGGTGAAACAGCCGACGCGACTGAGTTCGCTCTGTACGGACTTGGCGATATCGGTCTTGTCGATATCGGTCTGGCGCGGCTCCTGGCTCAGCGCGGCGACCTTGGAGGCATTGTCAGCTTGGACGGGCGCGACAGCCTCGGGATTGCCCGCGACGGTATTCTCAACAGCCGGCTTATTCCCGGAGAGCGCAGCCGCTATTGCGGTTTCGGATGCAGTTCGCTTCCGTTCGGCCTCGGCCGCCTGTTCCTGCGCCGCCTGCTTTGTCTTCTCGGCGGCAATGCGGGCGTCTTCCGCCGCCTTGAGCTCCGCAGCCGCCTTCTCCTGGTCGGCGCGCTGGGCGCCCTGGGACGTCAGCCGCGCTTGCTGCTGTTCGGCCTGCCGCGCCTTCTCGATCGCTGCGACGCGTGCATCCTCGGCTTCGAGTTGGTTAAGCTGCAGCTTGGCCAGATCAGCGTAGTACCCGTCCGGATGTTGGGCCAGGAACGCGTTCAAGGCGGCCTTGTTGCGCAGCTGCAAGGCCAACTCGTAATCACGACGAACCTCCGACTGGGGGGTGGCCGCTTGCGTCGGCTCCTCTGCCTTGGGAGCAGGTACCAGCGCAACGTCCTCGCCGCCCAGCGAGCCGTAGACGTAGGGCTCCTGTCGGTTGCCCGTGGCTTGCAAGACATCGTCGCGGACGAAGCCGAAAGCCCTGCGCAAGTCGAGTCCCGGCTTTGCGATATATTTCACGAGAGCCGTCGCGTAAGGACTATTCTTGCTGTTGCCATCGAGCGCCGTCAATCCGGCCTTCGCCGCGAATGCGATCAGTGTGTTGGACACAGTGGGTTCGACCCTGGCCAGCCCGCGGCTGATTGATCTCGATGCTACCGTTCGT
The DNA here is from genome assembly GCF_029910015.1 of Bradyrhizobium sp. ISRA436. NCBI lineage: Bacteria > Pseudomonadati > Pseudomonadota > Alphaproteobacteria > Hyphomicrobiales > Nitrobacteraceae > Bradyrhizobium > Bradyrhizobium sp. ISRA436. Next base: position 4,559,831 of record NZ_CP094519.1, on the reverse strand, counting down.
TTCATCGTGTCGGCAAAGGGATTGTTGCGGCACGCGTCCACGATCACAACACGCAGCTGCCGCGCAGGCTCGATCGCCAGCAAGACACGGTCGAGCGAGAACGCCTCGTCATAGATATCGGTGTCGCGTTCAAGTTTCGCGTCTGTCGGGATCAGATAGTTCGTCCCGTCGATCTCGATACCGTGACCTGCATAGTAAACCAGGGCAATGTCGGCATCCCGTGCTTGATCGGCAAAATCTCTCAGTGCCCGCCGCATGTCGCTGGCGGCGAGGTTGAGCCTCGAGTCAACCACATCAAAGCCGGCGCCTTTCAAGGTTGCGGCGATGGCGGCAGCATCGTTGGCTGGGTTTGGAAGCAGTGGGACGTTCTGATAGCTGGAATTGCCGATCACCAAGGCCACGCGCTTGGTCGCCCAAGCTGGCTGGGAGGCCAGGAACAGCGAAGCAGCAAGGAGAAGACAAACGCGGAGGTGCCTATGCAATCTCATGGCGAAACATCCTGCAGCTGCCCGAAGAAAGGTAGCCCTGCGAAGATGGCCCTAAAAAATGCTCAGTAAACCAATTCGCACGCTACTGGCGGCCACCTGTCCGCGTACAGCGACAATTTCGAGCCCGATCCATTCCTCATGTTGTCGTTCTACGCAGTGAACATGTTCAAGCCCGCAGCGAAGATTGTGGCGGCCAACGGGCTCGAATGAGGGGGCATCGGTTGCTGTCAGTTGCGGCGTAAGGCATTGATATGGCTTGTGATTGCAGCTCTCGCCCGGCCCTGCGGGAGCGCCGTGAGCACGCCGTTCGAAAAACACGTTTCGGCGAGCGACATGTGAAGCGGCGGGAACCACCACACGAGAGGCCTAGCGCGGACAGATCGAAAAGAACCGCTCGAAGGTTCCCATGCTAGTGGTTGGGGCCGACCCAATGCGCCAACGAAATTCACATCGCGTCTGATCGCATTGGAAACGTGGGGTCAGTGCGGCACGCCGAAGCAAGCAGATCACCGCAGCTTGATCTGCAGATCGTTATCCAACACCATTTGCTCGGAACGCATGGAGATTAAGTCGAAATCCAATTTTGGAGAACCTCATGTCCATTCCGCTGAAAATTTACATCACGCCGTTTTCTGAGAAAGGTGTTCTGGAGCCCGGAAAATGGAGTTGCGATGCGGCCAAAAGGGCACTGGATGTAGTCAATACGATCTGGTCAAAGGCCAAGATTGCGTTCGTGATCAACGATTGCCTGATAGACAAGTCGCTCGACATGGCCAAGAACGCCCGCAACGATGATAGGCGGATGCTGGGTGTCCTCAGCCTCCGCCATGATCCCGACAATGCGGTCCATATTTATCTGGTCAATCCCATTCGAAATCTTCCAGCAGGCGGGGGCTCGTACCTTCACAGCGATCCAGAGCCGGCCAGCTTTGTCCAGTGGTATGGCGATGACTTCGCCAATGGACGCGCCTGGGCCCATGAACTCGGTCATCTCATGAGTGTTGATCACGTCGACATAGACTACACTAACGAAAGGCAGGCGGCGGCATTGCGCAGCAACCTCATGACGAAAGGCTTGAGCGTGGGCAGCGACTTGACCAAGCAGCAAATTGCGACAGCTAAGGGTTCAAAACTGGTCAAGCGATTTGGCGGCTGACGGTCGCTTGGGTGCGACTGATGCCGATCTCGCCAGCCTGAATGTCGAAAGCATCTCTGATGCAAGTTGCGCGCGCCGGCACACGCCCTCGTGTGCGTAACGTACGCGCCGAAAATCGGAAATCCGATTTCCGCTTTCAATTCTGACGCATATAGTTGTAGAGCAACCCAGCCGGCGGAAGCCTGCCGCTCCTTAATGTTGGTTGAAAAGGCACTGCGCTGCAGCGTCAGAAAGCAGTCGTTGGTAATCGAACGCTGCGCGTTTCGGTATTCCCCGCTTCTCTCGGGCTTCGTGGCGGCTGGCGTGATACCATCTGCAAGCCGTCCTGCCCGGGAGTTTTCTGGGCGCAGCGGGCTACCACGGAGGCAAGCTGGCAAAATGATTGTGCTGTTCACAGACTTTGGGTTGCACGGCCCGTATGCGGGTCAGATGAAGGCGGTGCTGCACCAGATGGTGCCGGGCAAATCCATTGTCGACCTGTTCGCTGACGCGCCGGTTGGCAACCCCAAGGCATCGGCCTATCTGTTGGCAGGCTATGCCGCATGGTTTCCGGCGGGCACTGTCTTTCTTTGCGTCGTCGATCCCGGCGTCGGCGGGGCGCGCCCGCCCATTATTCTCGAGGCAGACGGCCGCTGGTATGTTGGCCCGGGCAACGGTCTGTTCGAACTGGTCCAGCGCCGTGCCGGAGAGGTCCGCAGCTGGCACATCGACTGGAAGCCGGAGCGCCTCTCGGCGAGCTTTCACGGGCGCGACCTCTTCGCTCCGGTCGCGGCCATGCTGGCGCGTGGGGAGCCACCTCCCGGCCGGCCATACCCGGATGTAGATCGCCGCGCAGACTGGCCGGACGACCTGTGCGAGATCGTGTACGTTGATCATTTCGGCAACGCAATGACCGGCGTGAGGGCGGTCACCTTGCCATCCGACGCAAGGCTTGCCGCGGCCGATCGGGTATTGGAACGCGCGAGGACTTTCGGCGATCTACCGCCAGGTGTGGCCTTTTGGTATGAGAATTCGAACGGGCTCGCCGAAATTGCCGTCAATCTGGGACGGGCAGACCGCGACCTCGATCTTGCGGTCGGTACCCCCGTCGAGATTATCTCTTGAATGATGAGCGGCCCGGTTACAGGTTGAACTGCAATGGGCAAATCAACCAAACGGAGCACGGCCACGGATCGGCAGAAGCTGCAACGGCGCCGTGACAAGCTCCGGGCAACTGGACGTCTTACAGAACAGATCCGCAAGGTTCTTGGCAAGCACTATGCGAGCAAGTACCGGGTGTGGTGAGCGCGACCGATGCGCCTGGAATAGGTCCTTCGATGCCAGCCGCAGCGAGATCGTGATCGTAGGACACATCCGGAGGGGCGGCTTGCCCCCGAATAAAGCGATGCATAGTTCCAGTCACAAGGCAGGGAGACCCCCGTGCCTTCCTGGTTGATGGGCGGTGACGAGGCCGCACATGAGCGACTTGGCCCAGCTGAGAGTTTGGGATGATCCGGCGATCCGCGGCGCGCTGTCGTGGTACTTTGACGTTGCGGAAAACCGACGCCCGGCCAAGTTCCGTATTGCCGCCACGATTGCCACGCAGCTCGATCCTGCAGCAAGCAGCGAAGATGCCCTGTGGGCCGAGCTCGATGACCTGACGCCGATTTTTCTCGCGCGCTGGCAGGCGATCAGGGCGGGCGCGCCGTTGCTGCCGGCGGCGGATGGCCCAAGCCTGCTGGAGCTGTGTTGCGAGCTCGCCTACCGCATGCTCACCCACTGCAATTTCTGTCCGTGGGATTGCCGTATCGATCGCGTGGCAGGGACCAAGTTTGGCGCCTGCAAGCTCGCCGCCGGCTCGCGGGTCAGCTCGCATTTCCATCATACCGGCGAGGAGCTGTTCTATCGCGGCACGCAAGGCTCGGGCACGATCTTCTTCACCTCGTGCAACATGCGCTGCGCTTTCTGCCAAAACGGCGACATCAGCACCGATAAAGACAACGGCGTCGAGACGAACCCGCGCACTCTCGCGGCGATGGCGTGGACGCTGCGCCGCGAAGGTTGCCACAATATCAATTGGGTAGGCGGCGAGGTCGTTATCCATCTGCATTCCATCGTCCACGCCATCGCGCTATTGGGGCGCAACTACGCCCCGACGCAAGGCGAGCTGGCCCGCGCTCGCAAAACGAAGGCTGACCGTTTCCTCTCGTTCGACGAGATGCCCGGTGCCGCTATCTATGACGGGAGGTTCAACTCACCGATGCTGTGGAACAGCAACTTCTTCATGACGATCGAGAGCATGAAGATACTGCGCATCCTGACCGACGTTTGGCTCCCTGATTTCAAATTCGGTCCCGGCCGTTGCGCGATGATGCTGGCGAAGACGCCATGGTACTGGGAGACGGTGACGCGCAACATTGCGCTGCTTGACGAGTGGGGGGAGGAATTTTCCATCCGCCATCTGGTGATGCCCAATCACGTCGAGTGTTGCACGTATCCGGTGCTGGAATGGATTGCCGCGCGCGTGCCCGCAGTGCCCGTGAACGTGATGGAGCAGTTCCATCCCGACAATTTCTGTGATCCCGCGAGTGCCAAGTACCGGGACAGATATGCGGAAATCGCCCGCCGACCGACGCACGCGGAGCTGGAGGGTTCGTGGCGCCGCGCTCGCGAGTTGGGCCTCCAATTCGAGACCACGACGTTCGAGCGCCACAATGCCCTTGGTATGTGATCCTTCAAATGAGCGATGCGGGGCACGGCCAGCCGAGACGACAATTGAAATTGGGCAGGGCTTTCTGTCCCTTAGCGGGATATTATAAGGGCGAAGGCCCGCGAGAGCCTGAAAATTTCAGGGAGGAGAGTCGTGATGGGAACGTTTGGATGTCGGAGCTTGTCCGGGGGCGGCCCTCTCTCGCTTGTCGTGATGAAATTGTTCGACGGCCATGATCGATTGGGTGGTCCACGCAAATAAGGTACAGATCCCGGGCACGACGACAATCTTCACCGCTTTCACTTGCATCTCTCCCGCGATTCAAGAGAAGCCTCGTTCCTTTAGGGACGCAGCATGGCCGCCTTTGAGGGACAAGGCTTTATTGGAATTGCTCCGATTTGTTCAATCCGGCTAGAACCGGGGCATCCAATCTCGCGGCATTTGTCAACGTTGGCCGGATCTCTCGGTCACGAGCGTTGGCAGCTCGATTGTCCGTCATGCTCGGGCAACGTGAACTGGAAAACGGCGTCATGAGGTTCGTTGGGCGTGGCCCACAATCGACCACCATGTGTCTCAATGATCGATCGGCATATCGACAGTCCAATCCCCAAACCGCCTGATTTCGTCGAATGGAAAGGCTCAAAGATGCGGTCGAGATTCGCGGGCGGCACGCTGGTGGATGGTGTCAGGACCGATATGCTTAGGGTTCGCGCTCGTAAGCATGACATGATCGATCGTGAGATCACCTTCCATCTGCAGGCCTACAAGGAGAGCGGCGCCGACCTTGTTATGGCAATGGACGCTTCGTCGCTCCCAGAACCATCGAGGTTTCACTGAACGACGGTGGCATGCGATTGCTCGACGGCAAGGAGGTTGTCGTCAATGTCGGTTCGCATGCCGCCATTCCTGATATTCCCGGATTGCGGGACGCGCGCCCGCTTACCCACATCGAGGCGTTGGAGTTGGACGAGGTGCCGCCACACCTGATCGTGCTTGGCGGCGGTTACACCGGCGTCGAGCTGGCGCAGGCATATCTGCGCTTCGGTAGCCGCGTGACGGTTATCGAACCGGGCTTGCAGATCATGGGACGCGAGGATGCGGATGTGGCAGAAGAAATCAGACGGCTCCTCAGCGGCGAAGGCATGGAAATTCTGGTGAATGCGAGACCCCTTGGCATTCACGGGCTATCTGGCGACGCCGTAAGAGTCTCGGTGCGGACCGATGCCGGGGAGCGGACGATCGGGGGCAGTCATCTGCTCGTTGCGGCCGGTCGGATCCCGAACACGGCGGACATCGGCTTGGAAAAAGCCGGCATCGCATTGGACTCGCGCGGCTTCATCCGAGTCAATGAGCGGCTTGAGAGCACCGCTGCTCGCGTCTGGGCGATCGGCGAATGTCCAGGCAGCCACAATTCACACACGTTTCGGTCGATGACTTCAGGATTGTTCGCGACAACATGGCGGGCGGCAACCGTAGGACCGTTGATCGGCTCGTTCCGCATGTAATGTTCACGAATCCACCGCTCGCACGTGTGGGTCTTTCCGAAAGTGAGGCGCGGAGGCAGGGCATCGCGGTGCGGGTCGCAAAGTTGCCGATGCGAAATGTGTTGCGAACGCAGGCGACCGACAAAACGGGCGGGTTTATGAAGGTGGTTGTCGCGGCGAACACCGATCGAATTCTGGGATTCACGATGATCGGGTCTGAGGCAGGCGAAGTGATGGCTGTGATACAGACGGCCATGCTTGCCGAATTGCCCCATGCGAAACTGCGTGATGCCGTCATTGCGCACCTCACCGTGGCCGAAGGCTTGGGACCTCTGCTCGCAGGTGTCACGGCGCAAACTGATCTTGACGCGGTCGCGAGCTATTAGACACGGCGCGAGCCGCGAGATATTCGGCGCCCACATGCACACTATTGTGACCGGCGAAAATCTGCGTAATCAGCGGCGCTGAGCGTGCGTAACGACTGTCACGAACTTGGCGCTCCTCAGTCGAAATCAATCCCGATCATGCAAAGAAACGATCCACACGAAAGCATCTTGCAACATCGCTAAACTGAAACCGTTAGCCTGTCGGCGTATTGGAGCAAATGCGATGCGCTCTGCTTTTGCTCTGGGGCTACTGGTCGCCCTAAGTTCTTCCGCCGAAGCTGCATCGCGCCAACCCCCGGCACATTACTTTGTGGCCGGAGCAAACGGGATCGGTGAGAAGGCACGAACCAAGGCGATAACGCGCGAGCTCATCGAATACTGCAACGCCGTACCGAGCAGGGGCACTGCTTTTCGAGGGCTGAGAAGCCTTCCAAATAAGTACTTGAAATGAAAGGAAAATGCCTCAACTGTCAGCTTGAAGCTTCTGTCGGCCCAAAAATCAGCTAAACCAGACAAGATGATAAAGCGAAATAACATCAATATGTTAGCGCATCGATTTAGCGTTGCACCCATGATGGATTGGAGCGACAGTTCAAACCCTTCAACAGGTTAGAGAGCGACGTGTGCACGACGTGTGCACCGGGAGATCAAGAAAAATCTCATCACAGCCAATTTGAGCAGGCGTTCTGAACTGGGGCGGGCCGCCTACGGCTGGGCCACGTGCACGACCAAAATTTCGACGGGGAAGGGTGACGGGCGAGTGCTGACCAGCAACGTCAGTTCTCGGAGATGGAAAGTGTCACTCCTTCACCGCGCATTCGCGCGGCTCCGCTGATCCAGCTGAGAACGAACCGGTCTTGGAGTGTGGATTGGTAGCGCTCCGCTACCAATCCTACGATTTTGCACGTGCTCGTTCGCAGATGTCGCGCTCCAGTATCCCCGCACACGCAGCGGCCCCGTGGATGCATCGGTTCAGCAGTTCATCGCGATATTCTGGGGTGGCTTCGGAGATCGAAGGACCGCCGACGGTCGTAGACCGCAAGCGATCCTTGCTCCCGCTTCTTTTGAGATGCCGTCCGCACTTTGCGGACCACCGCTCAATCACATTGCCGCATTCGGCTGACGGAAGGCCGCTTCCATCTCGCGACGCACGCGCACGGCGAGGTTGTCCGGATCATATTCCACGTCCTCCCACTTTAAACGTTGGCTTTCCGCGATGTCGGTCTTGAGCTTAACGTGATGGGCCAGGCCGAGCGGGAGATAGCCCTGCTTGAGCGAGGCCTCAGCTGGGGTCTGCTTGCCCCAGACGCAGAAGCCGCCTTCGCCGTCGAGTATCTCGCCGGCCTTCAACTTGCGCTTGGCGGTCGCGACGACGTCCGAATTGAACATGATCGGCGCGCCAGTCGGCTCCTTGCGCAGTGCAGCGGAGGCCACCGAGATGCCGAGCTCAAGCCCGATCATGTGGATCGGCCGGTACAGCGAAGCATATTTGCCGGTCTTGTCCGGCAGCATGCTGTATTCGCGGAAACACTCCTCGGAATAGGCGCTGTCGGTCTCGAACACGACATAGGTGCCCATCACGAGGCTCTGTGGCACGTCGGTGCCGTCGCGATAGACCGAGGAGGTGACCTCGGTGACGCCAGGTCTCTCCAGCACGCCGCCGTCGGATTTCGGCTTGCAGATTTCGGCATGCTCGAAGCGGGTGGCCGGCGGAAAGGAGAGACCTTCACTTTGCGCATGCAGCCCGGTCGCGTTGCAAACCGCGGTCATCTCGATGCCCGATTTGGTGCCGTCGACGAAGGAGTTGAACATCTTCGGGTTGATCGAATTGCGATCTTTGATCTTCATGTATTTGTCGAGGATGTCCCACACCGTATCCGGCGTCGACTGGTGATAGGTCGGGTGGTAGCGCGTGCCCTTGCCGGCGGCGACGACCTTGAAGCCGGCCGCGCGCGCCCAATCGACGTGATCGGCGATCAGTGCCGGCTGGTCGCCCCAGGCCAATGAGTAGACGACGCCAGCCTGCCGCGCTTTGCGCGCCAGGATGGGGCCTGCGACCGCATCCGCCTCGACATTGACCATCACGATGTGCTTGCCGTTCTCGATCGCTTTTATCGCAAAGCGGATGCCGGCGCCGGGATCGCCGGTCGCCTCGATGATGACCTCGATCGCCGGATGGGTGATAAGGGCGTCGGCATTGTCGGTGACGATGGTACGGCCGTGCTTCAGCGCGTCGTCGATCGAGGTGGCTGCATATTGCTCTTCGGGCCAGCAACCGAGCTTGAGCTGCGAACGGGCGCGGGCGGTGTTGAGGTCGGCGACGCCGACCAGATGCATGCCGTCGGTCTGGCGCACCTGCGACAGGAACATCAGGCCGAACTTTCCGGCCCCAATCAGCCCAATAGTAATCGGTTTGTCGGCAGCCTTGCGCTCCAGCAGCATGCGATGGAGATTCATGAGATTGTTCCTTGACGTTCCTCGGACGACGGCTGTATCCGCCGTTTCGCGGGAAACGTTAGGTAGCGGCGAATCCGAGCGCAATTCAGATTATCTGCAGCGACGATGTAGACACGCTAAACTATTCGCTCGTTCCAACTGTCGCGCTCCTTGCGCAGCCAGTCGAGGAAGGTGCGGGTCTTGCGGTGGCGCAGATGGCCGTGCGGGCAGACGATCCACTGCGTGGTCAGCGCGATGGCCGGCGGATCCTTCACAGGACAGACCAGGCGGCCGTCGCGCAATTCGCGCCAGGCCAACAGCTCGCTTTCCAGCCCGATGCCGAGCCCGTCAACGGCGGCGTCGATCGCCATGTGGCTGCGGTCGAACAGCACGCGCTTCCAGCGCTCGGTCGGCTCGATGCCGGCCTCCGGGAACCAGCGCGGCCACTGCATCTGCGATTTCACCGAATGGATCAGCCGGTGCTTGAGCAGGTCGACGGCGGAAAGACTGCCCGCCGCAAAGGACGACGGTGCGCACAGTGGAAAGAATCGCTCCCTGCCCAGGCTCTCGACGAACAGGCCGGGCCAGCTGCCTTCACCGTGGCGGATCTCGAGGTCGACATTTTCCTTGCGGAAGTCGGTCGGCTCATTGGTGCCGTCGAGCCGCAACTCGATATCCGGGTTGGCGTCAACGAAGCTCGCGAGCCGCGGCAACAGCCATTTGCTCGACACGCTGGGGGCTGCGCGCACCGTCAATGTGGTGGCGGAGCGGATGCCGCGGACATGCTGCGTCACGTCGGTGACGTGCTCGATCTCGCGGCTGATCATCTCGAAATAGCGCTCGCCGGCTTCGGTCAGGGTGATGTTGCGCCCGATCCGCGAGGTCAGCGCGGTGCCGAGATGCAGTTCCAGCGCCTGGATCTGCTGGCTGACCGCCGAGGGCGTCACCCGCAATTCGTCCGCCGCGCGGGAAATCGAACCCGCGCGCGCCACCGCATGGAAGACGATGATGGCGCGGAAGGGTATCTGCATCAGGAAACCTTTTAGGCCAGCTAAATTGACGACGAATATAATTCAATTGTCGCGCATGACCAGCGATCTAGGCTTCACCCTCAAGGCAACCCGCGACAGACGGGGCTGACGAGGAAACAGGACGGCGCTGGCCGCCGATCCGCCCGGGGGAAGGAACACAAGGCTTAGAGCCCTTTCACCAGACAACCCATTTGACGACACCGCCGCAGCAAGTCCTGCGGACGCGGCAATGAACACGCGCGCCAAAAGGCGCCGCACCAGGGGAGAACGACCGATGCCGGGCAAGCGCCATACGATATCACGCCGCAGTTTCATGGTTGCTGCCGCGGCCGTCCCTCTGGTCGCGATCCGCACAAGGCCGGCACATGCGGCCGAATTCGAGTACAAGCTCGCCACCGGCCAGTCGCTGACGCAACCGATCAACACGCGGCTCGATCAGGCCGTGAAGCGGATCAAGGAGGCGAGTGGCGGGCGGCTGGAGATCAAGTTCTTTCCGGCCTCGCAGCTCGGCTCGGACACCGACCTGCTGACGCAGATTCGCAGTGGCGGAGTGGATTTCCTCAATATCGCCGGCTCCGTGCTGTCGACGGTGGCGCCGGTCGCCGGCATCGCCAATGTCGGCTTCGCCTTCTCCGACTACAGCCAGGTCTGGACTGCGATGGACGGCGATCTTGGCAAGCTGATCGCGGCGCAGATCGAGAAGACCGGCGCGCTTGTCATGGCCAAGCCCGCCGACAACACGTTCCGGCAGATCTCGTCGTTTGCAAAACCGATCAAGACGCCGGCCGATCTTGCCGGTTACCGGATCCGCGTGCCGGTGTCGCCGATCTTCACCTCGCTGTTCAAGTCGCTCGGCGCCAATCCGACCTCGATCAACTTCAACGAATTGTACACGGCGCTGCAGACCCATCTGGTCGACGGACAGGAGAATGGCCTCGTGACCATCGAGGCCGGCAAGATCTACGAGGTGCAGAAGTACATCTCCGAGACCAACCACATCTGGGATCCGTTCTTCATCCTTGGCAACCGCCGCTCGGTGAAGGCGCTGCCCGACGATCTTCAGGCGCTGGTTCGCAGGGAATTCGACCAGGCTGCGATGGAGCAGCGCGCTGACACGACAAAGCTCAATCTGACGCTGAAGGACCAACTGATTGTCAAGGGCATCACCTTCGAAGCATCGGACAAGGAGGCGTTCCGCAAGGGTCTCTCCGCCGCCGGCTTCTACAAGGAATGGCGCGGCAAATTCGGCGAAGACAATTGGAAGATTCTGGAGGCCGCGGCCGGGGCGCTGGCATGAGCGCGGCCATCGGCATGTCGGAGACGGTGGCGCTCGGCGATGCAGCTTCCTTGCGGGGACGCTGGCTGGAGCAGGTGCTGCGCTGGCTGGTCGAGATCCCGGCCGCGATCGCGGTGGTCGCCGAGGTCATCATCCTGTTCGCCGGTATCGTCGCGCGCGGCATCTTCCACCGGCCGATCATCTGGTCGGACGAGCTCGCGTCAATCCTGTTCCTGTGGCTGGCGATGCTGGGCAGCGCGATCGCCGTGCAGCGCTCGGCGCATATGCGGCTCACCTTCTTCACGTCGTATCTGTCGCCGCGCGCCGAGGCCTTCTCCTCGACGCTTGCTGCCGGCGCCGTCGCGCTGTTCCTTGCGATCATCCTGCATCCCGCACTGGACTATGTGGAGGACCAGGCTTTCGTTGAGACGCCAGCGCTCGGCTGGTCGGGCATGGTCCGCGCTGCGGCGATCCCAGTCGGCTGTATCATCGCGCTAGCCAGCATCTGCCTGACGCTGGTCAAGCGTTCGGCGAAGGATTTGCTGGCCATTGCGCTGCTGTTTGCTGCGATCGCTGGTGCGCTGTATCTCGCGGGGCCGTCGCTGAAGCCGCTCGGCAACTGGAACTTGCTGATCTTCTTCGTCGGCCTGCTTGGCTGCGCCGTGATGGCTGGCGTTCCCATCGCATTTTCCTTCTGTCTTGCGACCGTGGCTTTCCTGCTCACGACAACGAGGACGCCACTGCTCGTCGTCGTCGGCCGGATCGACGAAGGCATGAGCTCGCTGATCCTGCTCGCGGTGCCACTGTTCGTATTGCTGGGACAGTTGGTCGAGCAGACCGGCATGGCGCGGGTGATGGTCGCGTTCCTGGCGTCGGTGCTCGGCCACGTCCGCGGCGGGCTGTCCTATGTGATGCTCGGTGCGATGCTGCTGGTCTCGGGCATCTCCGGCTCGAAAACCGCCGACATGGCGGCGATCGCGCCGGTGCTGTTTCCCGAGATGCGCAAGCGGGGCATGAAGGATGGCGAGCTGGTATCGCTGCTGGCCGCGTCCGGGGCGATGAGCGAGACCATTCCGCCATCGATCGTGCTGATCGCGATCGCCTCCGTCACCGGCGTGTCGATCGCCGCGCTGTTCACTGCCGGCATCCTGCCCGGAATCGTGCTGGCGATCGTGCTCGCTTTCGTTGCTCGCTATCGGGCAGGTGCCAGGGAGAATGCCGCGGTCAAGGTCGCACGGGCGCCGATGTCTGTCATGGCGAAGACGTTCTGGGCGGCGTTGCCGGCGCTGGCGCTGCCGTTCCTCATCCGCAGCGCGGTGGTCGAGGGCTATGCGACCGCGACCGAAGTCTCGACGATCGGCATCGCCTATTGCCTCGTGCTCGGCCTGATCATCTATCGCGGCAGCCTGAGTTGGAAGAACGTGCTGCCGATGTTGGTGCAGACCGCTTCGCTTTCCGGCTCGATCCTGTTCATCGTGGGAGCAGCGAGTGCGATGGCCTGGGCGCTGGCGCAGTCCGGCTTCTCGCATGAACTGGCTGCGCGCATGGCCGGCGTGCCCGGCGGCGCCTGGGGTTTCCTCTTGATCTCGGTGGTCGCCTTCATCGTGCTCGGTAGCGTGCTGGAGGGGATTCCGGCGATCGTGCTGTTCGGCCCGCTGCTGTTCCCGGTGGCAGCAACGTTCGGCATCAATGAGGTGCACTATGCGATGGTGGTGATCCTGGCGATGGGCCTCGGGCTGTTCGCGCCGCCGTTCGGCCTTTGCTATTATGCCGCCTGCATCATCGGCGGCGTGCCGCCGGATGCCGGCATGCGCCGCATCTGGATCTATCTCGCCTGGCTCTTCGTTGGCTTGCTGCTGATTACCTTCGTGCCCTGGATATCACTGGCGTTTCTATGAGGACCGGTAGTTCCAATTCGGCGTCTATTGCGAAGCGCGTACGCAGGCGGCGAAAATGCGACCGCCTTTCGATTTTACGCGACATAGCGCCGCTTTCACCCAACCTGCGATTCCTGGCGTTTCAATATTCCTCTTTAAGAGCGTAAAGCTGGGCACCTCAGAACCAACTGTCTTATGCGAAGGACTGGATGAGGTATCGTAGGTTCGGATGGTGTGGGGGAAAAGGCGATAGCGCTCCACCGTTACCGCGCGCCACGATTTCTACGCCAATCTACGATTTTGTACTCTTGATGATAGCGGTTGGAGCCGTTGGTGCGAATGGGCGTTGGCTACGAAAAGACGTCGAAGCCTCAAAGCTCGATCGTGCCGCGCGCGCATATCTTGAAAGGGCACATAGAGAGCGACCCAGCGTAGCTCGACAAAGACAGCTTTCGGTCAAAGAGACTTTAGTTTGCCTTTCGCATCGAAATGCGTCGTCCGACTCCCTCAGGGTAGTCTTCCTGCAGATAGCGGATGTGACATTCGGCGGCAAACGTAGAATGACCCGTGGTTTCGACATAACGCGGACCCAGACCGAATTGGAGCCAGAACTCATCAGAGGCACGGTCAAGCAGAACGTGGTAGTACGCCATGTTGAGGTGGCCGTTGTGGTCGATCCAGCTTGGATCGACGATCATTTCGGAGGAAATGAAGGGAATTCTTGCGCTCATCTCGATGGCACCCTCGAACGGCGAGGCTGACGTTCAGCTAGCTGCGTGACCTGATATTAGTGCCGAGCGAAAGCGACTTGGCGAGCGCGCTTGCGGCCGTGCGCAGGGCCAGCAGTCGCTGCGGCATCTTGTCCATGACGCGATCGGTCGGGCCGCTGATTGCCACGGAGTAAAACACGCCGCCGCCCGGTAGGATGATCGGGCATGCGAGCGCGGCAGACCCTTCGTAGATCTCGCCGATGCAGGTGGCGTAACCCTGTTCGCGAACTGTCGCGAATTCCTTCTCGATCCAGCGCCGGCTGTTGTGTGTGAGCGCGGTAGGCGTCGGCAATTCCTGGGAGAGTGCTTCTGCGATCAGCGCCTTTGACTGATATGCCATAATCGCTTTGCCAGAAGCCGCAGCGTTGACAGGCATCTCGAGCCCTTCGGCAACGAGTTGTCGCCATTTTACGTCCGGAGCCTGCGACACCACGACAAAAACACGAGAGCCGACGAGGCGGGCCAGGAAGCTTGCCTCGGAGGTAGTCTCCGACAGTGCGCGTAGATGCGGGGTGGCAAGCGAGGCGAGCCAACCCTCTTCGGCGCTTGCGTGGAGCAAGCGAGTGATGCGCTCTCCCAATTGATAGGTCCGCCCGCCATCGCCTTCCTGAGCGAGGTTGGAGCGAACGAGCCCCTTTAGAAGACGATGTGCTGTGGTCTTGGGGAGGTCAAGGAGAGAGGAGACATCAGCAAGTGTGATGGCGCCGGAGAATGAGGCAATCAATTCCAGAACATCGAAGTAGCGCGTCAGTGGTCCGGGAGATTCGTCTTTTTCAGCCATTGGGTTAATCGCGAGGAGTAGGGTCAACTTCGTCAGAACTAGGTGAGTTCATTTTCGGTCGCAACAGTGATCGATCTCTCAACGACACGGTAACGGCGGCCCATTGCTGGACGATGCGGTGCGAGCATTCCAGGCCATTCTGCTAGGTGCGCGATATGCCCTGTTATGCGGCTTGACTCGCAATAAGACAAGGTCTATCGTTTCGATATTCGGAAAAAAGTTCCGAAAAACGGGACAGGAGCATGGGGATGCAAGTTACTCGCAAGGCCTTTCTAAAATCGATGGCCGCGCTGTGCGTTGCGCCGCTGGCCGGCGTGTCCGTCAGGGCCGAAGGGGGCGGTGACATCCTGGTGGGGGCAACCGTTCCGATGACGGGTCCGCTCTCATTGACGGGCCTGCAATATCTAAACTCGCTGCGCATGGCAGAAGAGAACATCAACAAGGCCGGCGGCATCAATGGCCGCAGGATCAAGATCGTATTCGAGGACACGCAGGGTTCGAACAGCACGGCAGTCAATGCTTTTGTGAAGCTTGCGCAGGAGACGAGACCCGCTTTCTTTTTTCTCTCGAGCTATTCGACGCAGAACCTCGCGGTGTCGCCGGAAGTAAAGGAGGTTCGGGTGCCGGCAATGTATGCCGGCGGTGCCGATGCAATCGCGGAAAGCGGCAATCAATGGATGTTTCGTCTGCGGCCCGCGGACAGTGTGGCGGCGGCCGGAATGGTCGCATGCGTGACGACCGTCGTCAGCGCCAAGAAGGTGGGAATTCTCTACATCCAGAACGATTTCGGACAGGGCGGGGCGCAGAGCGCGGCAAAGGCGCTCGAGGCGCAAGGGGTCGTCGTTGTCGGCAAGGAAGCCTATGGCCAGAACGACAAAGACTTCTCCGCGCAGATCGTTAACCTGCGCAACAGGGGCGCCGAGGCTGTGCTTCTGTTCAATTATCCGCAGGACGGGGCGCTGGTGCTCCGGCAATACAAGGCGCTCGGCATGAAAGCGCCTTTGGTCGGCTCCTCATCGCTCTACGTCACCGCGGCGTTGCAATTGCTGTCGCCGGCCGACCTCGAAAATACATTCTGTGTCCTCGACACCCTCGTCGATCCTTCAATGGGTCCGAGGATGAAGGATTTCATCGAGCAATATCGTGCGAAGTTTGGCAACGATCCCGATCCGTATGGTCTCGCCTATTATGACGGGGCCTTCCTGATGGCCGATGCGATGCGCCAGGCTGGCCTTGAGCCGGTCGCGCTACAGAAATGGCTGATTGCGCAGAAGGGCTGGGTCGGCATCGGCCACAGCTATGCCTATGACGGCAGCGGCAACGGCGTCCACGAGGTGGCGATCGTCAGGACGAAGGCCGGGAGCAAGGCACTCGAGCTCGTCAAGAAAGTCACGCTGAGCTGAGCTTGGCGAAGCAACCGCTGCTACCGGAGCATTCATGGCGGATTTACTCCAACTTGCGATCAACGGCTTTGCCATCGGCGGCGTCTACGCCCTTGCCGCCATTGGCTTTGTGATCGTCTATGAGACGACGGGTGTCGTGAACTTCGCCGCCGGGCAGTTCGTGATGGTCGGGACTTTCGCCGGCGTCGCGGCGCTGGTGAATGCGCAGCTGCCCTGGCCGATAGCCTATGGCGTTGCGCTGCTTGCCATGGCGGCTTTTGGGGCGCTGTTCTTCATGCTTGTCTATTGGCCTCTCAAGGTCAGCCCCGCCGTCACCGTGATCATTGGGACGGTCGCAATCAGCATCACGATGCAGAACGCGGCGCTGCTCGTCTTCGGATCCTGGCCGGTGCGGATTCCGTCTCCCGTCGAAGGCATGACCGTCGAACTCGGTGGAGCTGTGATCTCCCTGCACGCGTTGCTGACAATGGCGATGACAGCGCTGCTGGTCGGGGGTCTGTGGGTTCTACTGCATCGTACAAGCTTCGGTATAGGCATGCGAGCAGTGGCCCAGGATGCTCAGGCGGCACGGCTGATGGGCCTGAAGGTCGGTCGGGTGCTTGCGATGTCGTGGGTGCTTGGTGCGTTGCTGGCCGGCGCCGCCGGTCTGCTGCTCGGGCCGATGTGGTTTGCCGACGTCAACATGGGCGATCCAGTGGCGCTGAAGGCGTTCGCCGCCACGATCATCGGCGGCTTCGGCAGCCTGCCGGGCGCGGTGCTCGGAGGCGTCTTCGTCGGGCTGAGTGAAGTGCTTGGCGCTTCGTATATCTCGTCGGCTTACAAGGATCTCATCTCGTTCGGCATCATGATTGCCTTCTTGTTCGTTCGTCCCCAAGGGATGTTCGGCGAGAGAATCCAGGACCGGGGGTGATCGGATGCGCATCCTAGGATCGTTCGGTCTTGCACTCTGTATTCTGGCGATTGGCGCAACACTGTCTCTTATCCTTGCAGAATACCACCTGCGGCTGCTCAATCTATCGGTGATCTCGGCGATCTCGGTCATCGGTCTCAACATCGCCTTCGGATATGTTGGACTAATCTCGCTGGGACACGCCGCGTTCGTCGGATTGGGCGCGTATATTATGGCAATCTCAACGACGCGCTTTGGTTTTTCGCCTTGGCTCGCGATGCCCGTCGCGACGGCCGCGACGGTCACATTTGCGATCGCAATCGGACTGCCGCTTTTGCGGCTGAAGGGGCACTATCTCGCGCTCGCGACGCTTGGCCTCAACGTCTCCTTTGTGATCGTGGCGTCGAATTGGCTCGAGGTGACCGGCGGGACGAACGGTATCGGGCAGATCCCTTCGTTTCCTATCCTGCAGTATTCCATCTCGGATGAGCGATCCTTTCTGTGGCTGGCGCTGGTCAGCCTCGCAATCGTCGCGGTCCTTGCGTCGTTGCTGCATCGCTCGCGTTATGGCCGCGCCCTGATTTCGGTGAGAGATGACGAGCTCGCCGCCGAGATGACCGGTCTCGATACGACCAAGCTGAAAATCATTGCGTTTGCGCTGTCGGCCGCCTGTGCCTCATTCGCCGGATGCCTATTCGCATGCCACGTCAGGTTCATCTCGCCGGAAGATTTTTCCTATGCGCACTCGATCAACTATCTGGCAATGCTGATCGTCGGCGGAGAAGGGACCATTGTCGGCGCGATCCTGGGGGCTCTTCTGCTGACTTTCCTTCCCGAATGGCTGCGCTTTCTGGGTGGCGCCTATCTCGCGCTGTTTGGGCTGCTTGTCTTTGTCGTCCTGGTCTTCCTTCCGACCGGTATGGTCGGCCTTCGCAAATTCGTTCGACTGCCATCGCGCGACCGCCATGGTGTGCAGCCCGCGGAGGCACGGCCGTGACCATCCTCGATGCGTGCGGCATTAGCAAACGATATGGCGGCTTGTCCGCATTGACGAATGTCGATGTGACGGTATCGGCCGGAGAGTTCGTAGCAATCATCGGCCCTAATGGCGCCGGCAAGTCCACGCTGCTCAACGTGCTGACCGGCCTCGTCGTGCCTGATTCCGGTTCCGTCGTTCTCGCAGGTAGCGATGTTACGCGCCTGGTGACCAACAGGCGCATTAGAGCCGGATTGGGCAGGACATTCCAGCACGGGCGGACGTTTTCACGCCTCACAGTGCTTGAGAACGTGATGGTCGGCGCGGCGATTGATCCGACGCTGGGCGAGAGAGCGCTACGTGAAGGCGCGATGCGGATCATCGAGCAGACGGGGCTTGCCGACATCGCTGACCATACGATCAAGACGCTTTCCTACGGGCGTCGCCGGATGGTGGAACTTGCCCGCGCCATTGCTTGCAACCCGAGAATATTGCTGCTGGACGAACCGGCGGCTGGTCTGAATTCAGCCGAAGTCGAACAACTCGTTGAGCGTCTGTCTCACCTACGTGACAAGCACCAGCTGGCGATCGTCTTGATCGAACACAACATGGGCATGGTCATGAGGCTGGCCGAACGCATTGTGGTGCTGAACTTCGGCTCGAAAATCGCAGACGGAACACCCGCGGAGGTCCAGTCCAATCCTGCGGTGCTAGCGGCATATCTCGGCGAGGGATACGTTCATGCTCGCGTGTAACAACCTGACCATTGCCCATGGCGACGTTATAGCCGTTGGCGGCGTCAACATGCAGGTTCGCGCCGGCGAGACGGTCGCGCTGATCGGTACGAACGGAGCTGGAAAAACCACGCTCCTGCACACGATCTCCGGACTGAACAAGGTACGCAGTGGCGACATCCAATTCGATGGTGCCTCGATCGTGCGACTGTCGAGCGATCGTCGCGTGGCGCTCGGCATTGCTCACGCGCCGGAGGGCCGACGCATCTTTCCGGGATTGACGGTTGAGGAAAATCTCGTTGTCGCGACCGCGAGCTGGAAGGGATTGCGGCAGTCCTGTGCAGACGACCTCGACCGTGTCTTTCAACTCTTTCCACGCTTGAAGGAGCGCCGCAATCAGCTCGGCTGGTCGCTGTCCGGCGGGGAGCAGCAAATGCTTGCAATCGGACGGGCGCTAATGGCGCGTCCCCGGTTGTTGCTGCTGGATGAGCCTTCTCTCGGACTGGCTCCGCGGCTCGCCGAGGAGGTCTATGAGCGCGTGAGGGTCATAGCAAGTGCGGGCCTGACGATTTTGGTGGTGGAGCAGAATACCGTTCTGGCGCTCGCAGTGGCCGATCGCGCCTATGTACTCGAGGCCGGACGGATCGTTCTGGACGGCAGCGCCGCAGATCTGAGGAACGATCCCCGCGTCCGCGAGGCTTATCTCGGGCGCTAAAACGAAATGAGCATCGTCCGCCGAAGGCAACCGTGACAGTCCAATCATGCCCACATCCGATATTGTCCTCAACACGTCCGCAAGGTTAGCGATGACGCCAAGTGTCGATCCCATCACCCGATCCGTGGTTCAGCACCGTCTCACCTCGATAGTCACCGAGATGGGCGAAGCGATGCTGCGGACGTCCTATTCCCAGATCCTCAATTCGAGCCGAGACTTCTCGATTGCCATCTGTGACACGAACGCGCGCCTGATCGCACAGGCAGACCATATCCCGATCCACGTCGGCGCCCTGCCTTGGGCAACGCGTGCCGTCGAAGAGCGGTTTGACGACATCGCGCCGGGTGACGTCATCCTGTTGAACGATCCCTATCACGGCGGCAGCCACTTGCAGGACATGACGATCTTCGTCCCGATCTTCGGTCGCGGGCGACGGTTGTTCTGGGCGATCGTGCGTGCGCATCTGAGCGACGTCGGTGGCGCCACCTACGGTGGCTACAATCCGCACGCCAGCGAGATCTGGCAGGAAGGCATACGCGTACCGCCGATCAGGATCCACGAGGCCGGGAAACGCCGCGACGACATCATCGATATGCTGGCGCTCAACGTGCGCAATCCGCGCGATTTCCACGGCGATTTCGCCGCGATGATCGGCGCCGCCCATCTCGGTGAGCGTCGGCTGTCGCGCCTGTTCGGCGAGCTCGGCTCCGCTGTGGTCGAAGAGGCTATTGAGATGATCCTGGATTCCGCCGAGCGGCGGACACGCCAGATCGTATCGACGTGGAAGGACGGAGTCTTCCATGGCGAGGCGTTCCTCGATGATGACGGCCGTGGCCGCGAAGACATCAGAATCGTGGCAAACGTCACAAAGAACGGGTCCGATATTGAAATCGATTTGTCGGAGTCGGATCCGCAGACCTCAAGCTTCGTCAATTCCTCACATGCGAATATGCAGGCGGCGGTCGTGATGGCGTTTGCCTATCTGATCGACGCCGACATTCCAAAGAATGCGGGAGCGTTGCGCCCGCTGACGGTGACAGCCAAGAAGGGGACGGTGGTATGGTCCGATCCTGGACTGCCGGTGAGCTTCTGCACGAGCCATCCCTCGAACGAGATCATCGAAGCGGTCGTGAAAGCGATGTCCCAGTGCTGTCCAGACCGGGCAATGGCAGGCTGGGGCCGTCGCTTCCGAATCGCGATCCAGGGCGAGAATCCGCGGACCGGCCGCCAGTTCATCTGGCACATGTTTCAGGCTCGTCCGGGCGGCGGTGCGTCGTCCGCTGGTGATGGCTGGTCCTCAATCGGAGAATGGCACTCGGTCGGCGGCATAAAGTTCGGCAGCATCGAAGTCGCCGAAGCACGCTTCCCGCTTCTGTTTCGCCATCACGAATTTCTCGCGAATTCCGGCGGCGACGGTCAATTTCGCGGCGGCCTGGGGGTCGCGCTCGACCTAGAGGTAAAAACCGAGAAGCCGGCCATCGCCAACACGGCCGGCGAGGGGGTCCGCCATGGGTCTTGCGGCCTTCTCGGCGGCAGTGACGGCACTCCGCATCGCTACAGCCTGGTTTCTCCCGGTCGTCCGCCGCGCGAGCTGCGGACCAAGGAGATCGGCATCGAGGTCTTGCCGGGCGACGTGTTCGAGGTGCGTTCGGCCGGCGGCGGCGGATGGGGCCCACCCGAGAAGCGGTCGGAGCAGGCGCGGCGAGTGGATCGCCAACTGGGCTTTGTGACCTAACATTCAGCAAGCAAGCAGGTTCGATATCATGTTGACCATCGGAATCGATGTCGGCGGCACGTTCACCGACCTCGTGGCTATCGACAATGGGGGCCGGACAGTCTTTGCCAAATCGCCCTCGACCCCGCAGGACCAGTCGGTCGGCGTCATGGTCGGGCTGCAAGAGCTGGCACAGCGGCTCGGCCTATCGCGTCAGGAGATGCTCAGCCGGACCGAGCGGATCGTTCACGGGACGACGGTCGCGACCAACGCACTCCTGGAGCGCAAGGGCGCGAAAGTGGCGCTCCTGACAACGGCAGGTCATCGCGACGTAATCGAGATGCGGGAGGGGTTGAAAGGTGACCGCTATAATCTCAGGTCGTCGCCACCAGCGCCGCTGGTGCCGCGTAACCTCCGCTTCGGCGTGCGCGAGCGGATCGGCCCCCAAGGCGAGGTCATCGTTCCGCTTGACGAAACTTCGCTGGATGAAGCGGTAGAAGCCATCCGGGCCTCCGGCGCGACGTCAGTCGCGCTATGCTTCCTGCACTCCTATAGCAATTCGGCGCATGAAATCGCTGCAGCCGAACGTCTGGCGCGCGAGCTGCCCGATGTGAATGTTTCGCGATCGTCAGATGTGCTCCCGCAGATCAAAGAATTCGAGCGGGTATCGACGACGATCGTCAATGCCTATGTAGGGCCCGCGGTCCGTCACTACCTGACGGGTCTCGAGCAGCGCCTGGCCACGGCGGGCTTCACCGGCAGCTTGTTCATCATTCTTTCGCATGGCGGCATGGCACCGGTGGAAGAAGCCTGGCGCCTTGCTGCGGCCACCGTCCTGTCCGGTCCGGCCGGCGGCATCTCCGGCAGCCGCCGCTGCGCCGAGCTTCTTGGTGTGCCCGACCTCGTGCCGTTCGATATGGGGGGCACCAGCACGGATATCTCCCTGATCGCGGACGGTCGCGCATCGCTCTCGGCGGATGGTGGGCTTGCGGATCAGCGGATCGCCCTGCGTAGCCTCGATATCGCGAGCATTGCCGCCGGCGGCGGATCGATCGCGGGCGTCGATGCGGGCGGAGCCTTTCGTGTTGGACCCGAAAGTGCCGGCTCGGTGCCCGGCCCTGCGTGCTACGGCAACGGCGGCAACTCACCGACCGTAACCGATGCCAATCTGATCCTTGGCTATCTGGATGCCGGAAGCTTCATGGGCGGGCGTCGGCCGCTTGACCAGCGAGCGGCCGAGGCTGCGCTCGACCGACTGGCCGGTCAACTCGGGCTGACGCGCGAAAAGGCGGCGGCTGGAGTATTTCGCCTGGTCAATCTCGCGATGGCGGATGGCATCCGCCTGATGACGCTCAAGCGCGGCGTCGATCCCCGTCGTTTCGCGCTGCTGAGCTTCGGCGGCGCCGCCGGCATTCATGCCGCCGAAGTCGCGCGCGAACTCGAGATAAAGCGCATCATCATCCCGACTGAAGCATCGGTGTTGTCAGCGTGGGGCATGCTGACAAGCGACTTGCGCTACGAGGTAAGTCGTACGCACCACCAAATGGACGATGATTCCTCCGAAATGCAGGTGCGCAATATGTACTCCGCCCTGGAGAAGCAGGCCGCCGATCGGCTTCGCGCCTGGTTCGCGGGGCCGATCAGGATCGAGCGGTCCGCGGAGATGCGCTATGGCGAGCAGGTGTTCGAGGTCGATGTACCACTGTCGAACGTCGATCTGGACTCGCTGGATCTGATCGACCAGATCGAGGACCGCTTTCATCGTGCACATGAGGATCTCTACACCTATTCACTGCGAGATGAAGAGGTCGTGCTGGTGAATGGGCGCGTTGCTGCGGTCGGAATCGTGGCGCGAGCGAAGGACAAGGTCGAACCCGTCAGCTCTGCGCCAGCGGTGGCGCATAAGCGACGCAAGGCCTTTTTCAATAATGCGTGGACAGAAGTCGACGTCTATGCGGCCGAACGATTGAGCCCAGGAAACATTATCCACGGCCCGGCAATCATCGAGGCCGAGACGACGACCGTTATCGTCAATGTCGGCGACCGCGTCACCGTCAACGCGCGGCGCTGGCTCGACATCAAGGTCGCAACGGCACTGCATGCCGAACGCGAGCTTGCGCTGTCCGCCTGAGCAGACGCGCGGGCGCCTTCGGGCGGCTGTTCTGAGGAAATGACCATGAGTTTCTCTCGTCCCACAATTGTAACTTGTGCCGTCACCGGCAATCTGACGCAGCCGAACCAGAGCCCGTACTTGCCGATCACGCCCGCGCAGATTGCGCAGTCCTGTATCGAGGCCGCCCACGCTGGCGCTGCCATCGTGCACATACATGTGCGCAACCCGGAGACCGGTGCGCCATCAATAGATCTGGAGCTTTACCGGCAGGTGGTCGAGCGCATCAGGAACAGTGGGACCGACGTGCTCGTGAATCTGACGACTGGGCCTGGCCAGCGTTTTGTTCCTGGCCAGGATGATCCTGCTGTTGCCGGTCCGGGAACGTCGCTGATGCGGGGGGAGGCGCGGGTGGCTCATGTGGAGGCGCTGAAACCCGAAATCTGCACGCTCGATCTCAACACCATGTATTCCTTCGGCTCGGTCGTCATCAACACACCAGACTCCCTGCGCGTCATGGCAGCACGCATTCGCGCAGCTGGCACCGCCCCTGAGCTGGAGATATTCAATCCGGGGGATGTGGTCCTGGCGCGCGATCTCGCCGCGGAAGGCGTGCTGCCCGAGCGAAATTTCCTGCAGTTCGTATTAGGCGTGAAATATGCGACGCCGGCGAACGCTGAGATGCTTTCGGCTCTTGTCCGCATGCTCCCGGAAGGCTGGGAGTGGAGTGCCTTTGGGATCGGCCGCATGTCGTTCCCGACCGTTGCGCTCTCGGTGCTGCTGGGCGGTCACGTGCGCGTCGGTATGGAAGATAACCTTCAAATCGAGAAAGGGGTGCTCGCCCGCAGCAATGCGGAGCTGGTCGCCAAGGCGGTACGCATCGTTTCCGATCTTGGCTCCCGACCGGCCTCTCCAAGAGAAGCCCGCGAGATTCTGTCGCTCCACAAATACAAGAACTAGCGTGAGGTAGCCGTGCGCCCGTCAATGGGTGCTGGCGTAAACTGTTAAGGCGGTAGATATGACCACGATCGAGAGCCACGTGTCTAGCAATGAAACGAGGGTGAGCTCGAGCACGGTTGCCGCCGTCGAGGAGCTTCGCTCGGCATGGCAGGCAGAGTACGGACAGAAGCACGCGAAGTCTGCAGCAGCGAACCGTCAATCGTCCGCCGCTATCGCGCTTACCCAGAGAACGAGGTTCAATTCGGGCATGCCGTTTCCGGTGTACGTCGCCGAAGGCTCCGGGGCGTGGTTCACCGATATCGACGGCAACAGATTTCTCGACTGCAACGCGGGCTGGAACGCCTCCCTGTTTGGTCGCGGCAATCCCGTGATCACGGCGGCCATCTCCGATGCCGCTGCTCGCCTCGGTGCCCCTGGCGGTGCCATGCACCCGAGTTTGATCCGGGACGAGTTCGCGTCCCTGATATGCAGCCGCATCCCCGGTGCCGAACGCGTCGTCTTCGCGCCATCCGGTTCTGAGGCGAACACCTACGCGCTTCGACTGGCACGCAGTGCGACAGGGCGACAAAAGATTCTCCGTGTGCGCGGTGGGTTCCACGGGCAGAACGACCATCTCTTGCAGGGCGGCTCATCGGTACGCGGGCTGCCGACCGGCCTGTCTGCGTGGCAGGTGGACATGCCATACAACGACATCGAACAGTCGGTCAGGTTGATCGAA
This sequence comes from Bradyrhizobium sp. ISRA436, assembly GCF_029910015.1. Lineage (NCBI taxonomy): Bacteria > Pseudomonadati > Pseudomonadota > Alphaproteobacteria > Hyphomicrobiales > Nitrobacteraceae > Bradyrhizobium > Bradyrhizobium sp. ISRA436. The sequence continues at coordinate 4,535,238 of NZ_CP094519.1, read as the reverse complement.
CAGCATGCTTCGGACCTGGCCGCTGTCATCGTCGAACCTATGATGACCATCCCCGGCGCCGTCCATCAACGCAATGGGTACCTTCAGGCGATCCGCACCGCAGCGTTCAAGAACGAGGTGCCGTTCATCCTCGACGAGATCATCACCGGGAATCGCTTTGCGGTTGGTGGCGCGGCAGAGCTGCTGGGCATCGCTCCGCCGCCGGATCTGACGGTAATCGGCAAGATGCTCGGCGGCGGCCTCCCTGTCGCGGCGGTCGTCGGACGAACCGAACTCGTCGAGCAACCGATCAGCGCCTCGAACACGCACGCTCAGAACCCGGTCACTCTGGCCGCATCAGTCGCCAACATGAAGCTGGCAACACCGGAAGTCTTTGCTCGAGTATGTGCGCTAGGTGCGCGTCTGCGGGAGGGGCTTCGCACAGCCGCGGCTGGGCTTCGAATTCCTGTGCAGGTGACGGGAGAGGGGCCATGCGCAGGCATTCACTTCACGGGCGAGGAGGTTGTTGACGCGGACACCGCCGAGCGGGCCAACCAAGATCTGTGGCGATTGATGTGTCTCGGAGTGACCAATCGCGGATTGGCAATTACATCGCGTACGTTCGGTCCGATCGCGCCATACACAGGTGAGGATGTGGAGCACGTCATCAGCGTCTTCACGGAGTCCTTGCGAGCGATCGATCAAGCGGCAGGCCCACTAACGTCGGCAAATCAAATAGTGAGAGGTTGTTCCATATGAGTGACGCATCTCATACTCAGATCGTCAGCGACGACTTGCCGGCACCACGTGGTCACTTCAGTCATGCTGTCCGAGCCGGCAACACCGTCTACGTGTCCGGCCTGCTCCCCTTCGGTGATGACGGCAAGGTCGTCGCTCCAGGAGAGATCGGCCCGCAGGCCGCGCGGGTATTTGAGATCCTGGATCGCATTCTGCGCTCGGCTGGGGCGACCAGCGCAGACGTTGTCCAGATGACGTCCTATGTCACCGACATCAGCCGGCGTGAACAGGTCAATGATGTCCGAGCACGCATCTTCGGGGGCACCAAGCCGGCGAGCACGCTTGTTGAGGTGTCAGCGCTTGCGGCGCCTGGCGCGTTGATCGAGATCGACGCGATCGCGGTGATTACTCGCTGAGCCTGAGCCATCTCCGCCGACCGCCGCTGCGGTAGCGTTCCATAGGCGTCCCGCGTCACGCGCTTCACAAAGTCAATTTCAGGAGCAGCCATGAGTCCGTCGAGTCAGCCCAATGAGAAAAACACGGAAGTCGATATCGATGCCGCGCTGGCTGCGGCACGCGCCAGCTATATCGATCGTAACGGCAAGAGCTTCGAGGCGTTCAAGCGAGCTGCCGAGTACCTCCCGGGGGGGACCACACGCACCGGTCTTTTCAACTCGCCATTCCCGGTCTTCATCGCGCGTGGCCAGGACGCGCATGTGTGGGATCTCGACGGCAAACGCTATGTCGATGCGCTCAGCGAGTTCACCGCGGGTCTGCTCGGGCATTCCAATCCAATCGTGCTGCGGACAATGAGGCAGGCCCTCGACGATGGCCTCAGTCTTGGCGGACAAATTGAGGATGAGGCGCGCTTTGCTCGCTTGATTGTCGATCGATTCCCGTCGATCGACAAAGTTCGTTTTGCGAATTCCGGAACCGAGGCCAACGTTTCCGCGATCGCTACCGCGCTTCATTACACCGGCAGGTCAAAAGTCATGGTGTTTGAGGGTGCCTATCATGGCGGCAGCCTGAACTTCCCGGTCAATGGCCTGTCGCCTCTGAACGCGCGCCTTGATGTCGTGCAGGCGCCCTATAATGATGTCGAAGCGGCTCGCGAGATCATCCGCCGCGAAGGCGAGAAGCTTGGTGTCGTGATCATGGAGCCAATGCTGGGCGCGGGAGGCGGTATTCCGGCTCAACGCGAATTTCTTGCTGCGGTGAAGGAGGAAACGGTTCGGGTTGGCGCTGTCCTGATCTTCGACGAAATCCAGACGTCGCGCCTGGCGCCGAGCGGCATGCAGGGGCATTGGGGCGTCACACCGGACATGACCACGCTCGGCAAGTATATAGCCGGCGGCCTTTCGATTGGCGCGTTTGGCGGGCGAGAGGACATCATGGCGTTGTTCGACCCGCGCAAGCCGGCGTCACTTGTTCTCTCCGGCACGTTCAACAATAATAGCCTTGGCATGCGGGTCGGCGCAGCCGTGCTGTCGGAGGTCGTGACGGCGGCCGCGATCGAGCAATTGTCGGCGAGCGGCAACAACCTGCGGCAGCGCTTGAACACGATGCTGGAGGAGGCAGGCATCGCAGCGCAGTTCACCGGCTTCGGCTCGATCCTGGCGATCCATTTTGTGCCCGGTTTGCTGAAGAACGCGCGCGACGCCGCGGCTTCCGATCCGCGACTGCGCGAGCTGTTCTATCTCCACATGCTGGAGGAGAGTATCTGGATCGCCCGGCGGGGCATGATGGCGTTATCGCTGGTGCTTTCAAATGACGACCTCGCCGAGATCGCGTTGGCTGTTGAAAGTTTCATGGACTGCTGGGGACATCTTCTGCCGAAGCGTTAAATCCGAGGGGGCGGACGACGAGCTCAATCTGGATCAGAGCTGCAACCACACATGGAGATTGTCATGTCAACGATCACGATGCGCGATATTCCCGTGCAGAAAAACTCCGCACCAGCTACCGATGCGCAAAAGGCGGCGCGATACTACAATTCCGGCACTGCATTTCAGTTGGAGCAGAGTGCTGTGCCACCAGCTACATTCGTCAATGAAGCTAAGAAGGCACTCGATCCCGACGCTCGAACTGGCATTATCTATTGCGATAGCTCGGCTGCATTGGGACTGAACGATCCGGCCACTACTCCAAATGTTCTGGCGCGCTATGTCGTGGTCCGGCCTGGGGAGCAACTGAAGCTCGCTGCAGCTGCGTCAACGATGATTTTCTACTGCATCACCGGCTCTGGGCAGGTGGGAGATGGGGACGCAGTCATCGAGTGGCAGACAGGGGACGTCTTTTTAATGCCCGGTGATCAAGCAATTTGCCTGCGTTCGCGGGGAGATCGCAATACTGTCTTGTGGGCGGTCGGTGACGATCCGCTTCTCCGCTTCATGGATCTGAACGCAAAATCGGCAGCCGAGTCATCGATTGCTCCTGTTCACTATCCCGCAAAGGAGATCAGGCGCCAGATGGATCTGATCTATTCGGCGGAGCAAGAGGCGGATACAGCGGGGCGAGCGATCATCTTTTCCAGCGAAAACCATGATGCGAGCCGGAACATCGCGCCCGTGCTTACCCTTGCCTTGAATACTCTTGATCCTGGCATGGAAACGCGGCCGCACAGGCACAACTCAGTAGCCGTGATGCTGGTTCTGGCGGGAAAAAATTGCCATAGCGTCGTTGATGGCTATATCAAAGAATGGTCTGAGCTTTCCACGACGATAACTCCGCCATTTGCTTGGCACTCGCATCACAACAATGGTGGAGTTCGCGCGGAGTTGCTGATTGTTCAAGATGGCGACATATTCACGCATGCGAGAGTGAACGGCTTCAGTTTTGCCTAGAGCGATTCGAGCAAAGCGCTCCTACGAGTATAAGCGACTTACCGCGCCTCTCCTTTTTGGGGTCAGCCATCGTATACCGACCTACGCGCTCCTTCAGCCGTTCGGTTCGCTTCGCTGGCCCCGGTTACCAGAATGCGCAATCATTATTTTTCCGAGCCTCGTGTGGAAACAGGAGGATCCCTCGCTCACGTGTTTCGAATTGTCATATTGAAACTCGGCGTAGAGCGCAGGGAGAGCAGGATGCGAGGCGCAGGAGTTGTTCCTCATACCGTTTGAGGCAATTGGAGTGAATCCTCGGCCTGCGTGGGCCGAGGTAATCACGATGGCTGCTTAGAGCCCCTGGAACTGTGGTTTACGCTTATCGGTAAACGCCTGGATCGCTTCCGGTCATGAGATATTCCTTCGCTCGGGCGTATCCAATCAGTTGGGGCCAAATGATCGCCCCACCGTCGCCCGCAACCACACCGGCCCTGACATGCGGGTCGCCGATCGTGGCATCGTCCGCCATGTAAATGATATCGCAGAAGAGGGCGATCGTGGCTCCCAGTCCCATGCACGGACCGTTCACTTTTGCGATTATCGGCTGCTCAAGGTCGAGGAGGAAGTAGATGATCCGCTTGGCGCACACCATGAACCTGTGGGCGCCCTACCTCTTTGCCGCGACGTTTATCGGCCAGGCGGCGGTTGCCGCGCTCTCCGCGGTCATTCTGGCGGGCGTTGAGCTTCCTCCGCTGAGAGCAGTTCATCTAAGCGCCGGAAGGCCGCTCGCTGTCATCGCCCGGCAGCCGCGCTTCATCCTCGCCGTGATCTGGGGGGGCGTCTCCTACCTGCTCATGAATTTCCTCATGACGGCAGCGCCGCTGGCGATGAAGCTTTGCGGCCTGTCCCAGGAATCGGCCAATCTCGGTCTGCAGTGGCACGTCATCGCGATGTACGCCCCGAGTTTTTGGTCCGGCCGCTTGATCACGCGCTTCGGCGCATCCGCGATCGTCGCGGTCGGGTTGGTGCTGGCGGCCTCTTCGTCGGTGGGCCTGCTTGGGATCGATGTCGTGCATTTCTGGGCGACGTTGAGCCTGCTCGGGATCGGCTGGAACTTCGGGTTCATCGGCGCGTCGGCGATGGTTCTGGAGTGCCATCGTCCCGAGGAAAAGGCGCGCGTTCAGTCGCTCAACGACTTCGTGGTCTTCGGCACGATGACCGTCGGCTCCTTCCTCTCGGGCGGGCTGCTGTCGGCCTTCGGCTGGTCGATCGTCCTGATGCTGTCTTTCGCGCCACTGCTCGGCGCGTTGCTGACACTCGTCGGCTTTTCATGCCGGACCCGCACCACGAAGTTAGCGTCTCGAGGAGAATCCACATGACCGCAGCGGAAACCCCGGTTCAATATATGGAGCGAACGCGCCACTATTACCGTGCTCTCGGTTACGACAACGACTATGTCTGGGCGACCTTTGATGATGTCCCCTTCACCTTGCCTGCCAAACCGTCGTCGGACCTGCGCATCGCACTGATCACCACGGCCAGCCCGGCGGACTTTGACGGCGTGAAGCGGGTGTGGTCCGGTTTGGTTTCGCCGCCGCCCAAGAGGCTGTTTACCGACAATGTTGCATGGGACAAGGAGTCGACCCACACCAATGACCCGGGCAGCTTCTTGCCAATAGAGCCCGCTTTCGGATTGGTCGGCGAAGGATCACTCGTCGGACTGACCCGCCACTTTCACGGTGTGCCGACAGAATACAGCCAACGGAAAACGAACACCGAGGATGCACCTGAAATCCTGGCGCGGGTTCGAAAAGACGGGGCGGATGCTGCGATCCTTTGCCCCTTATGCCCTGTTTGCCATCAGACCGTAAGCTTGGTGGCCCGGCATCTGGAAGCGAACGGCATTCCGACCGTCATTATCGGCTCGGCGCTGGATGTGGTGGAGCACTGCGGCGTTCCAAGGTTCTACTTCACGGATTTTCCGCTGGGCAATCCGTGCGGGCATCCGTGGCGACCCGACATGCAGCGCGAAATCGTGCGCCAGGCGCTTACGCTTTTTGAAACGGCGACGGCGCCGCGAACGACTGTCAAAGCGCCATTTGCGTGGAAGGAGGACGGTTCCCTCTGGCGGCCTCGATATGGGAGAGTAAATCCGGGGGATCGAGAGCGGCTGCTCAAGCTGGGCGATGAGCGCCGCCAGCGGCAAGCCAAAGCCAAGCGGGCTTCCGTGGAGGGAGGGTCATCAAAATGACGGGCGTCCTTGAGGATCGTTACGGTAACCGCTTGAGCACAAGTTCTGCCGCCGCCCGCGACGCCTATGTCGCCGGCGTCGACAAACTGCTCTCGGCCGGCTCGGGGATTTGACCGGGCATTCCGCGACGCGATCGCCGCCGACGAAGGTTTTGCTCTGGCGCACATCGCGCTTGCGCGAACCCTGCAGGTGCTCGGTCGCGGCAACGAAGCCAAAGCGCCGCTCGAACGCGCTCTGGCGCTGGCGCCGGCTACGACTTCGCGCGAGCAAGGTCATATTGCGATCTTTGCCAAGATCCTGAGCGGTCAAGGCGCTGCGGCGGTTTCGGCGATCGCCGAACATATGAAGCACTCGCCGCGCGATGCCATGGTGCTGGGATGCCATGGTGCTGGCACCGGCCACCGGTGTCTTCGGCTTGATCGGCTTCTCGGGTAAGTCCGGCCGCGAGGTTGAGCAACTGGCGATGCTGGAGCCGCTTGCAACCCACTACGGCGATGACTGGTGGTTTCGAACCGTGCTCGCCTTTGCCGAAATCGAGCTGCACAGGCTCGACAGCGGTTTCAACAATATCGAGGCCGCGCTTCGCGGCTTTCCGCGCAACGCCCACGCTGCGCATATCAAGGCCCACCTGTTCTACGAGAAAGGACAGCGCGAGGAAGGGCTGGCTTACCTCGGGCAATGGAACGCCGACTACCCGCGCGAGGGGCAACTGCATTGCCATATCAATTGGCATCTTGCGCTCTGGTCGCTGGAGACCGGCAGGCGGGATCAGGCCTGGAAGATCTATCGTGAGGCGCTGCATCCGGGCGGCTCGTGGGGGCCGCAAATTAATGTCCTTACCGATTGCGCTTCGTTCCTTGCACGCGCCGAGATGGCGGGCGAGCCGCGAGATCCGGGACTGTGGAGAGAGATCAGCCAGTATGCGGCGAAGTGGTTTCCCAACTCAGGGATCATCTTTGCCGACATGCACAGTGCGCTTGCCTTTGCAATGGCCGGCGATGCGGAGGCGCTGGCGCGGATCATCGAGAACCCGAAGGGACCCGCCGCGGACATTGTGGCACCCATCGCGCGCGGCTTCGATGGTTTGGCCAAAGGCGACTGGACACGGGTCGTCGATGAGCTAAGGCCGGTCCTGGCAACCCACGAAAGGGTTGGGGGCAGCCGCGCCCAGCGCGACTTGCTGGAATATTCCGTGACTTGCGCCTTGCTGCGCAGTGGTCGAGCCGACGACGCGCGGCGACTGATCGCGTCACGACGGCCGCAGAATCCGGCGAGCGGCGTTCCGCTCGCGGGGATCTGACGTCAGCAGTGTTAGGTACCTGCAATGGCAAGAGGATCCAGCATAGCGAAAGGTAAGTTTCGGACCGTGCGACCCTGAGGAGAGCGACGATGCGCATCAACGATGATCTATCGAAGCCTGTTATCGTTCACGCCGCGAAACTGGACTGGGTGGCCAGTCCGTCGGCCGGCGTGGATCGGCGCATGCTGTTTCGAATTGGCGGCGAAGTCGCGCGCGCCACCTCGATCGTGCGCTATGCTCCCGGTAGCATCTTCCCGCGTCATACGCATGGCGGTGGAGAAGAGATTGTCGTCCTTGAAGGTATCTTTCAGGATGAGCATGGCGACTATCCCGCGGGCAGCTACTTCCGCAATCCGCCGGGGACGTCACATGTCCCCGCTGCGAAGGAGGGCTGCACCATCTTCGTGCGGCTCTGGCAGTTCCGGGACGAGGACCGGACCCAGGTCGTGCGTCAGCCGGGGCAGGGCCAACAGGTTGCGCCGCGCCCCGGTGCAAGCAGCGCTAGCGTTCTATTTGACGACGGCCACGAGGAGGTCCGCCTTGAAGACTGGGTGAGGTCATCAGCCTGGCGAATGCGCGCGGGCTCGAGTTCCTTGTCCTATCGGGGGGACTAACGATCGGGGATGAGACGCTGCAGCCGCAGAGCTGGGGGCGGCTACCCGCCGGCGTCGACCTGAAAGCGACGATTGGCCCGCAAGGCGCGAGTATCTGGATGAAGGAGGCGCCGCTGCTGCATCCGGATGTCTGTCGACTTCCCGGGTAGCCGGTACAGTTCTGATCGCCCCTGCGTCGAGATGGCACGCAAGCGGCCTCTTAGTCGTGCGCGACGACCAGGGCATTCTGACACGATCTGTCCGACACACCACGGTATTTCGCGTTTCAGAATAGTTCCTTGCGACTGCGATGCCCAGTATGAGTTGCGATGGGGCAAGCTTTAGCAGGCTGTTGAAAAAGAGAACGATATTCTCGTTCTGATTCCAATTTGTTCGCCTTCGGATTCGACTCTGTTCATGGCGAAAATGACTTTTTCAACAGCCTGCTAGCGCTTCGGCGGCGCCAGCTCCGCCATGATCCAATCGGCGAATGTCCGAACCGCGCGGCGCTGCCGGTTGGCACGGGGGAACACGAGATGATGGCCGACATAGCGGACATCGACGGCGCGGCCGGCCAGCGGAGCGACCAATTTGCCCGTCTCGATTTCGCGTTCGGCAAGCCGCGTCGACTCCAGAGTGATGCCGAGACCGCTCGAAGCCATGGCGATCGCAAGGAAGCTGCGGTCGAAACGCATGCCATGAATCGCGGGTGACTCAAGCCCGTTCGCGGCGAACCATTGATGCCATTGCACCTGCTTGACGTCTGAACGGATGAGTACCTGGCCGAACAAATCCTTCGGCTTGCGAATTTTCTTTGCAAGCGCCGGCGTGCACAGCGGCGTCACGGTCTCCTCGCCGAGCGGGATGATTTCCAGGGCCTCGCTTCTGGGCTGACCGTAGACGATATCGAGATCGAAATCGTCGTTGCTGAAGCGGGCATATTCGGTGCTGGCGGCGAGCCGCACTTCGAGCTTGGGTTCGGCAGCGATGAATTGGCCAAGACGCGGCGCCAGCCACTGCGCCGCGAAGCTCGGCGCGCAATGCACGCGAAGCAGTTGCGGCCCGCGGCCGGCGACCTCCTCGATGCCGCGCCGCAGATTGTCGAACGCGGCCCCGGCATGACGCATCAGGTTATGTCCGGCCGGCGTCAACCGGATCGATCGGGCGCTGCGCTCGAACAGCGTCGTACTCATCGTGCTTTCCAGCTTGCGGATCGCGTGACTGACGGCGCTCGGCGTCAGGTGGAGTTCGCTGGCGGCATCACGGAAGGAGCCGGTGCGCGCGGCCGCCTCGAAGGCGCGGATCGCCGAAATCGGGATACTGGACAGCAACATCCGATAAGTGAACCAGATTCATCTGTCGGCGACAACTGCGCGTTTGTCGCCACCGCCGCTCAGGCGTAGTCGATAGCGTCAAGAAGACGGGCGCCGATCGACGGTGCCTTGCGGGGTCGAAGGTCAGGGAGGAAGGCATGCTGCTACGCGGCAAGACGGCAGTCATTTCAGGCGCAGCCTCAGCGCGGGGGATAGGGCTGGCGACCGCGCGACGGTTTGCGGCGGAAGGTGCCCGGGTTGCGATCCTCGATCTCGACGGCGCCGCGGCGGAAGCCGCAGCGAAAAGCCTGGAAGCCATTTCCGGTGAGCCTCACATCGGCCTGACCTGCGATGTCGCCGACCAGAAATCCTGCGCGAAGGCGATCGAGGCCATCGCCGCCGTCTTCGGCCAGATCGACATCCTGATCAACAACGCCGGCATTACCCAGCCGGTGAAGCTGCTCGACATCACGCCGGCGGACTGGGACCGCATCCAGAACGTCAATCTCAAGGGCGTGCTGTTCCTCTCCCAGGCAGTGATCCCGCACATGCGCCGTCGCAAGTCCGGGTCGATCGCCTGCATGTCGTCGGTCTCGGCGCAGCGCGGCGGCGGCATCTTCGGCGGTCCGCATTATTCGGCGGCGAAGGCCGGCGTGCTGGGCCTGGCCAAGGCGATGGCCCGCGAGTTCGGCCCCGACGGCATCCGCGTCAATTGCGTCACGCCGGGTCTGATCGGAACCGATATCACCGCCGGCAAGCTCACTGATGAGATGAGGGCAAAAATACTTGAAGGCATTCCGCTCGGCCGCCTCGGCCAAGCCGAAGACGTTGCGGGGATCTACACCTTCCTTGCGTCTGACCTGTCTGCCTATGTCACGGGGGCGGTGATCGATGTCAACGGCGGTATGCTCATCCACTGAGCGCGAAAGGAAGATCGCCATGGGAAATGCTGGGATGATTGCCAACGCGCCGACGCTGGCGCAGCGCGCCCACAATGTCCGCCGCAACGCGCTGCGGATGGGTGAGGTCCAGGGTCAAGGCTACATCGCGCAGGCGCTCGATATCGCCGACGTGCTTGCGGTCGCCTACTTCCATGCCATGCAATACCGGCCGGAGGAGCCGTCCTGGGAAGGGCGCGACCGCTTCCTGCTCTCAAACGGCCACTATGCCATCGCGCTCTATGCCGCCCTGATCGAGGCCGGCATCATTCCGGAAGCGGAGCTGGAAAGCTATGGTAGCGACGAAAGCCGCCTGCCGATGTCGGGCATGGCCTCCTACACTCCGGGCATGGAGATGTCGGGCGGCTCGCTCGGGCTGGGCCTTGCGATCGGTGTCGGCATGGCGCTCGGTCTGAAGCGGAAGGAATCGAAGGCGCGGATCTACACGCTGTTCTCCGACGGCGAACTCGACGAAGGCTCGGTTTGGGAAGCGATGATGTCGGCCGCTCACCACAGGCTCGACAATCTGATTGCCATCGTCGACGTCAACAACCAGCAGGCCGACGGCCCTTCGACGGAAATGATGGCGTTCGAGCCTCTCGTGGAAAAGCTCAAGGCGTTCGGCTGGTTCGTGCAGCGCGTCGATGGCAATGACCTCGATACGGTGGTGGCCGCCTTCGATGCCGCCAAATCCCATCCCGAGCCTAAGCCGCGCATAATCGTTGCCGACACGCTGATGGGCAAAGGCGTGCCGTTCCTGGAGCAGCGGGAGAAGAATCATTTCATCCGGGTCGAGCCGCACGAATGGCAGCTCGCTCTGCGCGCACTCGAAGCAGGGAGGCCGTCATGAAGCCCGCCGCACCAACCATGCCGTCGGGCAAGTCGCGACTGACCACCTCGGCCATGATCGCCTCGATCGCCGCCGAAGGGCAACGAACAAAGCCCGCGCCTTTCGGGCATGCGCTGGTCGAGCTCGCGCGCAGCCGCCCTGACGTGATCGGCATGACCGCCGATCTTGGCAAGTACACGGACCTGCACATCCTCGCCAAGGCGTTTCCTGATCGCTACTACCAGATGGGTATGGCCGAGCAGCTTCTGTTCGGTGCCGCCTCGGGGCTGGCTGCCGAAGGCTTCACGCCCTTCGCAACAACCTATGCGGTGTTTGCGTCCCGGCGCGCCTACGACTTCATCCATCAGACGATCGCGGAGGAAGACCGCAACGTGAAGATCGTCTGCGCGCTGCCCGGCCTGACCTCCGGCTATGGCCCGAGCCATCAGGCAGCCGAGGATCTCGCGCTGTTCCGCGCCATGCCGAACATGATCGTGGTCGACCCCTGCGATGCGCACGAGATCAGGCAATTGGTGCCTGCCGTCGCTGCCCACCAAGGCCCGGTCTATGTGCGGCTGCTGCGCGGTCAGGTGCCGCTGGTGCTGGACGAGTACGATTACAAGTTTGAGCTCGGCAAGGCGTCCCTGATCCGCGACGGCGGCGATGTGCTGATTATCTCCACCGGCATCATGACCATGCGCGCGCTCGAGGCCGCAAAGGCGCTGGCCGGCGACCGCGTCGATGCGGCCGTGCTGCACGTCCCAACCATCAAGCCGCTCGATGCGGCAACGATCCTGCGCGAGGCCGGAAAGCCAGGCCGCATGGTCGTCGTCGCCGAGAACCACACGGTGATCGGCGGCCTCGGCGAAGCGGTCGCCGGCCTGCTGATGCGTTCCGGGGTTCATCCCGCCTTCGGCCAGATTGGTCTGCCCGACGAATTTCTCGCCGCCGGCGCGCTTCCGACTCTACACGACCGCTACGGAATTTCGACCGCGGAAGTATCAAGGCAGATCAAGCAGTGGCTTGGGCGCTGAGGCCTTAGCCGCAGCTCCACAACAGACCTTGGCCACGTCCTTTGCTTCGCAGCTCCGCTGCGGAGAGCGATGGCTGCCGCCCTTCGCCGGCCTTCTCGCGCCGGTCAACAAGAAAATCAACGGGAGCAACCGTTGCTGCCAATCCGCCAGTCGGAGCCAGAATCTCAAGGAGGAAACGATGAGCACGCGCAAGCTGATAACCGTGAGCCGCCGCACGTTGATGATGGGCGCGGCCGCCGTTCCGCTCTGTGGCATTCTTACCCGCCGCGCTTCCGCGGCGGAGTTCACTTACAAGCTCGCGACCGGGCAGGATCCGACACATCCGGTCAACATTCGCGCCAAAGAGGCGGCCGATCGCATCCGCGAGGCCAGCGGCGGTCGGCTCGAGATCAACATCTTCCCGGCGAACCAGCTCGGTTCGGACACCGACCTGCTAACCCAGGTGAGAAATGGCGGCGTCGAGTTCTTCAACCTGTCCTCGCTGGTCCTCGCGACGCTGGTTCCGGCTGCGGGAATCGCAAATCTGGGTTTCCTGTTCACCAGCTATGATGCGGTCTGGAAAGCGATGGATGGCGATCTCGGCGCCTACATCCGTGCGCAGATCGCCAAGACGCCGATCATGACGGTATCGAAGGCCTGGGATAACGGCTTCCGTCATGTCACTTCATCGGGCCGCGAGATCAAAACGCCTGACGATCTGAAGGGCTTCAAGCTTCGGGTGCCGGCAGCGCCGAATCTTACTTCGCTGTTTCAGGCGCTTGGCGCAGGTCCCGCCCCGATCAATTTCAACGAGGTCTACTCCGCGCTGCAGACCAAGGTCGTCGACGGGCAGGAAAATCCGCTACCGATCATTGCGACCGCGCGCCTCTACGAGGTGCAGAAGAGCTGCAGCCTGACCGGCCACGTCTGGGACAACTACTGGATCCTCGGCAACAAGCGGGCATTCGAGAAACTGCCAAAGGATCTGCAAGCGATCGTGACCCGCGAATTCGACAGCTCCGCGGACGACGAACGTGCCGATATCGCAAAGCTGAGCGACGCGCTGCGGTCCGATCTGGCGGCGAAAGGCATTCAGTTCCTGGAGGTCGACCGTGCAGGCTTCCGGCAGGCGCTGGCCAAAACGAGCTTCTATGCCGATTGGAAGGCCAAGTTTGGCGAGGAGGCTTGGACGCAGCTGGAGAGAGCCGCAGGAAAGCTGGGGTGAGCGCCATGGCCCATGCACCTGCAACCGAGTTGGAGGCTGCCAAGGCGCCTCTGTCCGGATGGCGCGGTGGCGTTGCACGCCTGACCCGCGTGCTCGAGCCGGCCGTTGCCATTCCCGCCGCGCTGTTGGTCGTCGCGGAGATCGTTGTGCTCCTGCTCGGCATCATTGCCCGTTACGTCTTTCATGCGCCGATCGTGTGGACGGACGAACTGGCCGGCATCCTGTTCCTGTGGCTGGCGATGCTCGGCTCGGTCATCGCATTCCAGCGCGGCGAGCATATGCGGATGACCGCGATCGTCGGCATGCTCGGTTCGTCTGCACGAGCGTTTCTCGATGTCGTCGCTATATCGGCGTCGCTGGCTTTCCTGCTTCTCGTCATCCATCCCGCCTATGACTTCGCGGTCGACGAGGTCTATGTCCGAACGCCGGCACTCGACATCGTCAATTCCTGGCGGGCGGCCGCGTTGCCGCTGGGCATCGGACTGATGCTGGTCGTCGCGGTGCTGCGTCTGGCCGCGATCGCCGATTTGCGCAGGGGGCTTGCGGCTGTCGCCCTGGTAGGCGCTCTCGTTGCTGTCCTCGCGCTTCTGGCGCCTGTGCTGAAGCCATTGGGCAACTTGAACCTGCTCATCTTTTTTGTGTTCCTAGTCGGCGCCATGGTCTTTGCGGCGGTTCCGATTGCCTTTGCGTTCGGCCTCGCCACGGTCGGCTACCTCACCCTGACCACCAGCACACCGAGCGTGGTCGTGATCGGCCGGATGGATGAGGGCATGAGCCATCTGATCCTGCTGGCGGTGCCGCTGTTTGTCTTCCTCGGCTTGCTCATCGAAATGACCGGCATGGCCCGGGCCATGGTGAGCTTCCTCGCCAGCCTGCTCGGGCACGTCCGCGGCGGCCTGCACTACGTGCTGGTCGGAGCCATGTATCTCGTCTCCGGAATCTCCGGCTCCAAGGCCGCCGACATGGCAGCCGTTGCTCCTGTGCTGTTTCCCGAAATGAAGGCACGCGGCGCCAGGCCCGGCGACCTCGTGGCGCTGCTCTCTGCAACCGGGGCGCAGACGGAAACCATCCCGCCTTCGCTGGTGCTGATCACGATCGGCTCAGTCACGGGCGTGTCGATTGCCGCGCTTTTCACGGGCGGCCTACTACCGGGCATCGTGCTCGCGGTCACGCTTTGCGCCGTGGTCTGGTGGCGTTACCGCCGCGAGAACCTATCGCATGTCAAGCGGGCGACGGGGCGCGAGATCGGCCGTGCCTTCGTGGCCGCCATTCCCGCCATCGCGCTGCCCTTCGTGATCCGGGCGGCGGTGGTGGAGGGCGTTGCCACCGCGACCGAAGTGTCCACCATTGGCATCGTCTACGCGATGCTCGCAGGACTGTTGATCTACCGGCAGTTCTCCTGGCGGCGCCTCTATCCGATGCTGGTCGAGACCGCCTCGCTCTCCGGCGCCATCCTGCTCATCATCGGCGCGGCCACCGGCATGGCCTGGGCGCTGACGCAATCCGGCTTCTCGGCTTTGCTCGCGAAGGTCATGACCGCACTTCCAGGTGGCGTCTCGATGTTCCTTGCCGTTACCATTGTCGCCTTCGTTATCCTGGGCAGCGTGCTCGAAGGCATTCCGGCCATCGTCCTGTTCGGGCCGCTGCTGTTTCCGATCGCACGGCAGGTCGGCGTGCACGAGGTGCATTATGCAATAGTCGTCGTGCTTGCGATGGGTATCGGCCTGTTCGCGCCGCCCTTCGGCGTCGGCTACTACGCCGCCTGCGCGATCAGCCGCATCAATCCGGACGAAGGCATGAAGCCGATGGCCGCCTACATGATCGCACTGCTGATCGGCACGATTATTGTCGCCGCTGTGCCGTGGATTTCGATCGGGTTCCTCTAAGGTCCGGACTCAATCAGGTCCACCAAATGATAGCGGCAGCAAGATTGACGGCCGAGAGGAAGTTTCTGGCGAGCTTGTCATAGCGGGTTGCAATGCGCCGCCAGTCCTTGAGCCTGCAAAACATGCGCTCGACGAGGTTGCGCCGCTTGTATGCGGCGCGGTCGAACGGATGGAAGCGTTTTCGGGTGGGATTGTTTGGGATGACCGGGGTTGTTCCCCGTTCGATGAGGAATTGCCGCAGTTCGTTCGCGTCATAGGCCGTGTCGGCCGCACAGCAACGCGGTGGTGGCAGAGAGCTGAGCAGGGGCAGCGCCGCGCGGATGTCACCACGCTGACCTGGCGTTACTTCGAGCGCGATGGCGCGTCCGAGACTGTCGCAGACGGCGTGGATCTTGGTGGTCCTGCCACCGCGGGAACGACCGATGGCCTGAGCCTCCGCCCCCCTTTTCCACCGGCCGCCGCACGGTGCGCCTTGGCGGTCGTGGAATCGATGGCCTGGAAGTCGTCATCGGGCGACAGGCCCCGAAGTGCTTCGAACAGATTGCGCCAGACCTCGCGCCGCGACCAGCGGTTCCAGCGATTGTAGACGGTCGTGTAAGGGCCGAACACTGCCGGGCAATCGCGCCAGCGGCAGCCGGACTTCAACACATGGATGATGCCACTGATCACGCGGCGATCATCGACTCGACGAGCGCCGGGCTGATTTTGCGGCAGCAAGGGCTCGATTGCTGCCCACTGCCGATCATTCAACCAAAACTCGCCCGCCATGATCCAAGCCCCGCAAATGCAGAGCTTGAATCATATCTCCACGTAAAATTATACATCTGATTGAGTACAAACCTAGCATGATCCGGAAAAGTGGAAACCGGTCTTCCGAGAAGATCATGCTCAAACAAAGAGATCAGATCATGATGCAATTCCGTGGAAACGCATCATGATCCAGCAGAGCCTGTATCGCCGCAGTCAGAGGCGGCGGTAGAGGTCCGGAGCGGACGACGGCTCTTGACCACGCGCCCGACCTGGGCGGTCGACTATGGTGTCGGCATCTGCGAGAGCGTAGACGGTTTGTCGCGCTTCGGCCGACGTGCACCCGCGAAGCTACTTTGCATGGGGTTGTTTTCGATATTTTGGTCGGGCCGGACCTGCTTCGCCCGGCAGCGGTTCCAAACATCGTGTTGCATTGCGCCGGGCTTGCGCGTAAGCAGTTGAGATGGAATGGAAATTTTCCGTAGCCCCCATGATGGATTGGACTGACCGGCACTGCCGCGTCTACCATCGGCTGATGTCGCGGCGGGCGCGGCTCTATACGGAGATGTTGACGACCGGCGCGGTGATCCACGGCGATCGGGTTCGGCTGCTCGGACATGATGCGAGCGAACATCCCGTGGCGCTGCAGCTTGGCGGCTCCGATCCGCGCGATCTCGCGACGGCCGCCAGGATCGGCGAGGACGTCGGTTACGATGAGATCAATCTCAATGTCGGCTGCCCCTCCGACCGCGTGAAGGAGGGGCGGTTCGGCGCCTGCCTGATGGCCGAACCCGCGCTGGTCGCCGACGGTGTCGCTGCCATGAAGCGCGCGGTGAGCATTCCAGTCACGGTGAAATGTCGGATCGGCATCGACGATCAGGATCCGGAAGTCGCGCTCGATGTGCTGGCGCGCGGGGTGATTGCGGCGGGGGCGGATATGCTCATCGTGCACGCCCGCAAGGCCTGGTTGAACGGATTATCGCCGAAGGAGAACCGCGAGATCCCGCCGCTCGACTACGATCGCGTCTATCGCCTGAAGGCGGCGCTGCCCGGCGTGCCCATCATCATCAATGGCGGCATCGCGAGCCTTGCCGAGGCACGGCAGCATCTTGCGCATGTCGATGGCGTGATGCTCGGGCGGGCGGCCTATCAGGAACCGTGGCGGCTGCTCGCCGTCGATTCCGAACTGTTCGGCGAGGCGTCGCCACATGCGACGATGAAGGACGTGTTCGCGGCCATGATGCCCTATATCGAGGTGCAGCTCGCGCTGGGGACCCGGCTGCATTCGATCACGCGGCACTTCGTTGGCGCCTTCCATGGTGTCCCCGGCGCGCGGGCGTTCCGCCGCCATCTGGCGGAGAACGGCGTCAAGCCGGGTGCCGGCGCCGATGTGCTGCGCGATGCGATCGCGCTGGTCGACGACCGCGCGCCCGCGTCGATCGCCGCCTGAACGGACGCCGGCCGGGCAACACGTGTCCTTACCTTTCGCCCGAGGTGGCGAAGATCCGGGCGATCGCATGGCTCATCTCGTCGCCCTCGATTGGTTGCATCGCGGTTAGACGAATTGTGGATTTGTGCCGCAGGAAGAGTGAGGCAATCTGCCGCATCGGAGCGCCGCGGCCGCCGCATCCTGCGATGCGGGAAGCATAGAGAGCCGGCGGGCGAGCCCAATTCCAAACAGCGATGTCAAATCGCCCGTGATCTCTGAGACCGTGATCTCTTCGCGATCATTTGGGCAGCTGGAGTGACTTTGTCTTCATGAAATAAACGTCCGCGAAAAACTACAAAACAGGGAGGTCTGGAATGGCTACGATTCGGTTGTCGATCAATCGTCGCACGCTCATCAAGTCCGGATTCGCGCTGGCCGGCAGCCAGGTGATCAGCGCGCCCTTCATAGGCAAGTCGCTCGCGGACGAGCCGGTCAAGATCGGAATGGTCAATCCACTGACCGGCGTGCTTTCTGCGCTGGCACAGAGTGAGGTCGACGGCGCCCGGTACGCCGAAGCCGAAATCAACAAGAAGGGCGGTATTCTCGGCCGCCAGGTCCAGCTCCTCGTCGAAGATTCCGCGAACGATGTCGGCACCGGGGTGCAGAAGACCCGAAAGCTGATCGATCGCGACAATGTCGCAGTCATCCTTGGCGACGTGAATTCCGGCATCGCCTATGCGATGTCGCAGGTCACCAACGAGAAGAAGATCTTTCACATCGTTCCAGGCGGTCACACCGATCCGATCACAGGAACGAGCTGCAAATGGAACGTCTTCCGCATCTGTAACACCACGACGATGGACGCCAATGCGGTCACGCCGGAATTGGTGAAGAAGTTCGGCAAGAAGTGGTTCTTCATCACGCCGGACTACGCTTACGGTCACACCTTGCAGGACGCCTTCATCAAGGCGCTGAAGAAGGCCGGCGGGACATTCGAGGGCGATATGCTCCCGATCAACAATACCGATTTCTCCGCGACCTTGATCAAGGCGAAGGCCTACAAGCCGAACGTTCTGCTCAACAACATGGGCGGCCTGACGCAGATCAATTGCATGAAGCAATTCACGCAGTTCGGAATGCAGAAGGAAATGGCCCTTGGCGGTGCGCTGTTCGAGCTGGAAAGTGTCAAGGGATGTCCGCCCGACGCTCAGACCGGCTGGTGGGTCATGGAGTGGTGGTGGAACCAGCCCAAGGTGCCCGAGGTCGTGAAGTTTGTGAGCGACTTCCGCGCTGCCACGAAGAAGACGCCCACGGCGCGCGACTGGTTCGGCTACGTGGCGATGCATACGGTCCGGCTTGCGGCAGACAAGGCAAAGTCCCTTGAAGGTCCGAAGATGGCGAAGGCGCTGGAGGACCTCGAGCTGCCGCCGGACGTCGCGTTGCAACCGGGAAAGGTGCGCTACCGCGCGGGAGATCATGAACTGATGCCGAACATCTTCGTCGGCGAGGTTCATCCGTCCAAATCCGAACCGGATGACCTTTTCACGGTCTCGGCGCTCGTCCCGGGCGATGAGGCTGCGGGCTCGGTGGCGGACACCGG
This sequence comes from Bradyrhizobium sp. ISRA436, assembly GCF_029910015.1. Taxonomy (NCBI): domain Bacteria; kingdom Pseudomonadati; phylum Pseudomonadota; class Alphaproteobacteria; order Hyphomicrobiales; family Nitrobacteraceae; genus Bradyrhizobium; species Bradyrhizobium sp. ISRA436. Next base: position 4,516,575 of record NZ_CP094519.1, on the reverse strand, counting down.
CTGCAAGATGGCGGCGCCGGCCTGATCCAATCACCGGCTGAACGATCACCAGGGCCGAGGGCGGGATGATCCAGGTCATACTCTTCAACGTCACCAATGGACTCATCATCGGCGCATTCTACGTGCTGATGGCGCTGGGTTTGTCCCTGATCCTCAATCTCAGCAACGTCATCAACTTCGCTCACGGCAACTTCCTGGCGCTCGGCGGCTACCTTGCCTTCACCTTGTCGCCGGCGCTGGGTTACTGGGGCGCGTTGCTGGTCTCGCCCTTCATTACGGCGCTGATCGGCCTCGCGGTCGAGCGGTTGATGATCCGGCGCGTCTACAACCGGGATCCGGTCTACAGCCTGTTGCTGACGTTCGGCTTCGCCTTCGTGATGCAGGATGCCGCCCGCTATATCTGGGGGCCCAACGGATTGCCGCTCGGATTGCCGGAGTTCCTGTCGCAGCCAATCAGCCCGACGCTGTTCTTCATCACCTGGTACCGCGTCTTCATGGTCACCGTCGTGATCATTGCGGTGCTCGGATTGTTCGCGTTCCTGCGTTACACACAAGTCGGCATCCGCATCCGGGCAGGCACGCTCGACCTCGAGACGGTGGCGTCGCTGGGGGTGAATATCAGCCTGTTGCGGACGTTCAATTTCGCGCTTGGCTGCCTGCTCGCGGGCTTGAGCGGGGTGCTTGCCGCCGGGCAGATCGGTCTCAATCCCAATATGGGCGACGATCTGCTGATGCCGAGCTTCATCGCCATCATCGTCGGCGGCGTCGGCAGCCTGATCGGCACGCTGTTCGGTGGACTGCTCATCGGGGTGGCGGCGGCGCTCACCACTGTGTTCTTTCCTTCGGCGAGTGAGGCCGTGATCTATGCCATCATGATGATCGTGCTTCTTGTTCGCCCGCGAGGTCTAATGGGCGAGGAAGGAATGATGGCATGAGCACCGACATCGGCACGAGCGCAACCGCCGCGGCGATCGGCGCGAGGCGGACGCCGGCCGTTCCGAGATGGGGCATGCTTGCCGTCGTCTGGGTCGTCCTGATCGCGGTTCCGTACTGGCTCCCATTGCTGGGCGGTTACACGGCGCTCGCGGGGCGCGTGCTGGTCTTCGGGCTCGCTGCGATGGGGCTGAACCTGCTGTTGGGCTTCACCGGCGTCCTGAGTTTCGGCCACGCCGCTTATTTCGGGCTTGGCGCCTATGGCGCCGGCCTCACCTTGCGATATCTCGCCCACAGCACGCCGCTTGCCATGCTGATGGGAACGCTGCTGGGCGGATTGGCCGGGACGCTGTTCGGTCTCCTGATCGTGCGCCGCCGGGGCGTCTACTTTGCGATGTGCACGATCGCATTCGGGCAGCTTTGGTATTATCTCGCCTACAGCTGGAACGACTTCACCGGCGGCTTCGATGGCTTGCGCGATTTTCACCGCGAGCCGATCGGATTTGGCCCGCTGACGCTCGACATCACCGACGGCGGCAATAACTTCTATTTCTTCCTTCTCGGCCTCTTCGGCCTTGCCGTAGGCTTGTTGGGCCTTCTGGTTCGCTCTCCGTTCGGTCACACCTTGCGCGCAATCCGGGAGAACGAGCGTCGTGCGCGGTTCCTGGCGATTCCCGTCGAACGACAGATATGGCTGTCGTTCTCCATCTCCTGCTTCTTCACCGCACTTGCGGGCACCTTGTACGCACTTCTCAACAACTTTGCCGATCCCCTGGCACTGCACTACTCGCTGTCAGGCTATCTGGTCGTGATGTGCGTCATGGGTGGCATGCGGACGTTTTGGGGGCCGCTGGTCGGCGCGACGGTGTTCGTGGTGCTGCAGGATTACATTTCGTCGATGACCGTGAACTGGATGTCCTTTGTCGGCGCGATCTTCGTGGTGGTCGTGCTCTTCTTCCCGCGCGGCCTGCTCGGCATGCGCCGCGCACGCAAATCGGTGTGAGCATGCTTGAGGTTCGCAACATCACCAAGCGCTTTGGCAATCTGGTCGCCGTGAAAGATGTGTCGATGTCCGTCAAGACCGGCGAGCTACGCGCCATCATCGGCCCGAACGGGGCGGGCAAGACGACCTTCTTCAACATGATCAGCGGCTACTTTCCCCCGACCAAGGGATCGATACTGTTTCAAGGCAAGGACGTGACGCGCCTGCCGGCGCACCTGCGCGTCGGCCTCGGCATGGGACGAACCTTTCAGATCACGGAGGTCTTTCCGGAACTGACCGTCCACGAGAATGTGCTCACCGCGGCCGAGGTCGCGGCACGACAGACCTTGCACATGCTGCCGAACCGGGCCGACGCCAAGCTCGCCAACGACGTCGCTGCCGAAATGCTGGCGCTCGTGGGGCTCGGTGCCAAGGCAGACCGGCTGGTGGGCGAACTCTCGCACGGCGACCAGCGGACCACCGAGATCGCAATGGCGCTGGCGCAGCTTCCGCGCCTATTGCTGCTCGATGAACCGACGGCCGGCATGGGCGACCAGGAGACGTATGAGATCACGACCCTCATTCGTCGCCTGCACAAGGAGAGGAATTACACCATCGTGCTGATCGAGCACGATATGCGCGTGGTATTTCACCTAGCCGATTACATCACGGTGCTCGATCAGGGCAGCTTGCTTGCCGAGGGAAGGCCCGACGAGATCGCAGCCTCCGAAGCCGTGCAGGCAGCCTATCTTGGAGAGAGCCAATGACGCCGCTGACCGTCGCGGGGCTGCAAACGTTCTATGGCAAGAGCCACATCCTTCACAATGTGGGCCTGACGGTGAACGAAGGCGAGATCGTCGTCCTGCTTGGCCGCAACGGTGCCGGCAAGACGACAACGCTCCGCAGCATCATGGGACTGACCCCGCCGCGTGATGGCAATGTGAAGCTGTTCGGGATCGACGCGACCCGGATGTCACCCTATCAGGTGGCGGCATTCGGCGTGGGTTACGTTCCGGAAGGCCGCAAGATCTTCGCCAACCTGACCGTCGAGGACAATTTGCGGGTCCCAGTCGCGCGGCCCGGCCCTTGGGACACCAAGCGCGTATTCAATACGTTTCCGCGCCTCGCGGAGCGGCGGGACAATCGCGGCCGCCAGCTTTCCGGTGGCGAGCAGGAGATGCTGTCGATCGCGAGAGCATTGCTGCTCAATCCCAAGCTTCTGTTGCTCGACGAGCCGAGCCAGGGGCTCGCTCCTCTGATCGTCAAGGAGGTCTTCCAGATCATTCAGACGATGCGCAAGGAGGGGATCTCGGTGCTGCTGGTCGAGCAGAACGTTCGTGTCAGCCTCGCCATCGCCGATCGCGCCTATGTGCTGGATGATGGTGCCATTATCTACAGCGGCAGCGCCGCCGAGCTCGCAAACGACGAGGAGCGTGTCCGCTCGATGGCCGGTGCCAGCGCGAAGGAATGGGCCATAGGCGACCATCAGGGCGCGGTGCGATGATGCCGGGATATTCGTGATCTTCAGAGCCAGGGGGAAATGATGCTGACTTTCGTTGAAGGACATCCCAACGTCGATGCAATGACGTTCTACGTGATTGCCGCAATCACGCTCGGCATCCTGCTCTATCGCTTCCACCAAAGGCAGGTCTGAGGCTTGCTGGTCCGACCTTGCGGATGAAATGCCGTACTCGGATCGCCGCTATGCCGCGAGCGGCACCTTGGCGCGCCTTGAGGCTGACCGCGCCGTGCCGGATGGGTCACCGGCGGCATCGCAATCGTTGCCAAGGCTGGCCCGTATCCGCAGGCAGGTCAACGGGGCATGCTCGGGCACGCAGTTGCTCGCCATGATGCAGAGAGCGGAGTGAAGTCCTGCGCGCGGCGATGGCGCTAGTCGACTGCCGTACGCGGGCGCCGATGACCATGTGCGGATAGTTCGGGGTAGCCGGTCAGCATCAGCTTGCCGGCGCGCACCCCCCAGCTTTCGAGCCGGTCGAGGAAGCTCATTCCGAGCAGGTTGGTCTTCATCTGCCCGCGCTGGACCACCAGCGCCGGCACCGATTTCTCGACCAGCTTGCCAACGGCGAGCCGATCGAGCGTCAACCGCGCCGCCTTGGTGTGACCGCCCGCGGTTTCGAGATCGACGTTGTATTCGAGCATCTCGGTGGGCAGGCCGATCGCCTTCGCCGTTTCCCAGGTCAGCACGACCGAGGTCGCGCCGGTGTCGATCACCATCGGAGCGCTGACGCCGTTGATCTTGGCGCGGAACGCGAACTCGCCGCCCTGGCTGCGCGCGATCTCCACCGCGGGGGCAACGGGCGGGCTGCCGCTGCTGCTTCGGCCGAGGATTTGCGAGATGTTTTCCCTGGCGCGCGCGATCTGGTTGGGATCGCCATAGGCGACGACCGCACCGGCGGTCGCCATCAGCAGCAGGATGACGAGGAGGATACGGCTCATCGGGCGCCTCCGCGCATTCCGGGCGCGCTCAGGCGCGCTTCGGACGCGGCTCCATCCGCTCGAGCCCCGCGTCCGCCATGCGTGCCGGCAACAGCGCCATCACCGCCAACCGCTCCGCGCTGTCCATCTTGTGCCAGCGCGCGATCTCCGGAAGCGTGCGGCCGCATCCGAAGCAGAGCTTGGTCCTGGGGTCCATCATGCAGACTGCGATACACGGCGTTTCCGAGCTCATTCTTCAGTGTTGAACGGTTTCAGCCGTTTGCACAAGCGGATTGAAACGCAGCGGTTCGCATCGCGCTACAGCTTCTTGTCCTGAGCATGATCTTCGGGGCACCACGTCACACCTTTCCGGGCCATGCTCTACAATCCAGTGCCGGCACTCATGATCGATTTACGGCGCACACGCTTGCGGTCGGCGCTCGCCGGACCCTCCACGGGCTCCGGCTGCATCGGCGGCGCGTCCTCGGACATCGGTGCAAGCGCGCTCATGACGCGCTCCGGCGGGAAGGTCACGATCACCTCGGTGCCGATGCGCAGCTTCGATTTCAGCGTGAAGGTGCCGCCATGCATGTCGATCAGGCTCTTGGCGATCGGCAGCCCAAGGCCCGCGCCCTGTTCCGCCGACTTGATCGAGTTGGAGCCCTGGCCGAACGAGGCCAGGACGATCGGGATCTCGTCCTCGGCTATGCCGGAACCAGTGTCCTTGACGCTCAGATATTGGCCGCCCGACGCAGTCCAGCCCACCTTCAGCCAGATCTCGCCGCCCTGCGGGGTGAACTTTATCGCGTTGGAGAGCAGGTTGAGCACGACCTGGCGGATGGCGCGCTCGTCGCCCCAGATGCGCGGCATGCCGTGCTCGAACACCTCATGGATGGTGATGCCGCGGCTCGAGGCGCGCAGCTTGAGGAGATGGTGGCAGTCGGCGACGACATGCACCAGCGCGACGGCTTCCTCGTTCAATTCGTAGCGGCCGGCCTCGATGCGCGACAGGTCGAGGATCTCGTTGATGAGATTGAGCAGGTGCACGCCGGAATTATGGATGTCGGCGGAATATTCCTTGTAGACGGGCACCGTGTGCGCGCCGAAGATCTCGCTCTTCATCACCTCGGAGAAGCCGAGGATCGCATTGAGCGGCGTGCGCAATTCGTGACTCATCTGGGCCAGGAAGCGCGACTTGGCGACGTTGGCGGATTCCGCGCGATGCCGTGCCTCGTCGGAGATCGCCTTGGCCTGTTCCAGTTCGCCGATCAGCGCGTCCTTTTCGGCGCGCGCCTCCAGCGTCGCCAGCGTGGTCGAATGCAGGCGGTGGGCGAGCAGCGCGAAATAGCCTTCGGCGGCGAGCGCCAGCAGCGCCAGCACGTAATTGTCGAAAGAGCCCCTCAGCACCAGATCAAGCGCGATCGCCACCGTCACCGGGATCGTCGCCGCGAGTGCTGCGATCGGCAGGCTCGCCGCCAGCATGCTCGACACCGCGATCACCAGCAGCATCAAAAACATCATCAGCGTGTTGGAGGCGAGGTCGCGGCCGGCGGGATGGATCAGGATCGCGGTCCAGCACAGGCCATAGAGCAGGTCGAGCAGCACGAAGCGCGTGCGCCATTTGCGGGTCACCGCGACCGAAGGCTGCACGGCGAGGAAGCGGGAGCAACTGCGAATGATCGCGGCGTGGACGCAGAGCATGCCGCAGGTCCATGCGCCCGCGACGATCGGCTGCATCCAGAGGCCAAACAGCACGCCGGTTGCAACCACCAGCAGCATGACGACGTAGGATGCCGACATCCTGGTCTGGGCGTATTGTCTGAGCAGTTCGGCGTCGAAGGCGGGGCGGGTTCCACTGGTCGACGTTAACCGATCGCGCGCCTCGCGCACCCGCTGCGCGGAGGCGCGGCGGCTGCTCACCGCCGCCGCCACCTGAGGTCCTGCCGGAAGCTGTACAACTTCAGGCTTTTCTGCGGGATTACTCATAAACAACACAAATCCTGCCCGCGAACCGCGCGAGCTTTTTGCATTGTCTATCAGTGACGCCAAATCATTAAGCGATGACTTAAAGAGCTAAAGAAATACGTTAATGGGGAGTTAAATTAACCTTTGGAGTTCCGCGCAATGGAGCGCGCGAGACACCTCGTGCGGCCGGTCTGTAGACGGCCGATGGCCGCACGGCCAGGGGCGGCCGAGCCGCGCCTGGCCTTTTCATTCCACATGGGATTTAGCGCTGCAGCCGGGCCAGCAGGCTCGACGTATCCCAGCGCTTACCGCCCATCTTCTCGACCTCGGCATAGAATTGGTCGATCAGCGCGGTCGCGGGCAGGGTGGCGCCGTTGCGGCGCGCCTCGGCGAGGCAGATCGAGAGGTCCTTGCGCATCCATTCGACGGCGAAGCCGAAATCGTATTTGCCCTCGTTCATGGTCTTGTAGCGGTTTTCCATCTGCCAGGATTGCGCGGCGCCCTTGGAGATGGTCTCGACCACGGCGGCGACGTCGAGGCCCGACTTCTTGGCGAAGTGGATGCCCTCGGACAGGCCCTGCACCAGGCCGGCGATGCAGATCTGGTTGACCATCTTGGTCAGCTGGCCGGCACCCGCGGGCCCGAGCAGCTTGCACATGCGGGCATAGGCCGCGATGATCGGCTCGGCGCCGGCATAGGCTTCTGCAGTGCCGCCGCACATCACCGTCAGCACGCCGTTCTCGGCGCCGGCCTGGCCGCCGGACACCGGCGCGTCGACGAACTTGAAGCCGGCCTTGGTGGCGGCAGCATCGAGCTCGCGGGCGACCTCGGCGGAGGCGGTGGTGTGGTCGACGAAGGTCGCGCCCGTCTTCATGCCGGCGAATGCGCCGTCGGGGCCGATCGTGACCGAGCGCAGGTCGTTGTCATTGCCGACGCAGCACATCACGAAATCCTGACCTTCGGCGGCAGCCTTCGGCGTCGGCGCGGTCCTGCCGCCGAACTTGCCGGCCCAATCCTTCGCCTTCGCTGCAGTCCGGTTGTACACGGTGACCTCGTGGCCGCCTTTTTTCACGAGGTGTCCCGCCATTGGGAAACCCATCACGCCGAGACCGAGAAAAGCGACTTTAGCCATGTGTGCTACCTTGTTTTTGTCTTGGTATTCGCCCCCAAGGCCGCGCTGGGAACGCAGGGCGGGCAGGGGGCATTCCTTCCATGGAGGGAGCCGCACCATACCCCGTCAGCGGCAGAGGGCAACGGCTTCGTTTTGGCGGCTTCCCCCGGTTTCGTGCTAGGATCGGAATACCAAAAGAACCTCACAAAAACAAAAGAACCTCACAAAAAAGGAGTGTCTCGCATGGGCGTGAGCGTAGGTGTGCTCGATCATTTCAACATCCGGACCCGGAATCTCGCCGATACTGTCCGGTTCTATGAGGACATTCTGGGCCTGGAAAAGGGCCCGCGGCCGAACTTCGCGTTCCCCGGCGCGTGGATGTACAGCGAGGGCAAGGCCGTGGTGCATCTGGTCGATATTTCCAAGACCGATGAGGCACAAAAGCCGGATTCAGGCGTCGTCCATCATGTCGCTTTTGCCAGCCAGGGTTTTGCCGGGATGAAGAACCGCCTGCAGTCCAAGGGCATGGAATTCGACTCGCGACAGGTTCCAGGCGGCGATCTCTGGCAGATCTTCGTGAACGATCCCAACGGGGTCATGATCGAGCTGAACTACGCGGCCGCCAAGGAAGAGGCCAGTGCGGCCCCCGCCGAGCGCCGGGATGACGTCGGAGCGAGGTAGCCTTTTGCGCCGCAACGCTCTATGGGTCGCATCCTTGGGTATGATCCGGAAACGTGGTTTTCCGGCGCGGCAAACGCGGCGCGTTTGCGCGGAGATCATGCCCGCTTGAGCTAGGAGATGCGCGGTGAGCGTGACGCAACAACAGGTCCTCGATTGCCTTGCCAAGGTGATGTCGCCGCGTGGCGTCGCCTTGACCAACGCCAATGTGCTGTCGCCGATCGCGGTCACCGACGGCAAGGTGTTCTTCTCGATCAACGTCGATGCCGCGGAAGCCCGCGCCTGGGAGAGCGTGCGTGCGCAGGCCGAGAGCGCCGTGCGCGCCATTCCCGGCGTCAGCGTCGCGATGATCGCGCTGACCGCCGAGCGCAAGCCGGGGAGTGCCGGAGCCGCGCCGCCGCCGCGGCCCGCAGGTGGTGTCCCGCCCGCGTCAGCGCATCGCCATCCGCCACAGGGCGGGGCCGGCTCGCCGATGGCGCGGCAGGCCGAGATCCCCGGCATCTCCGCGGTCATCGCGGTTGCCTCCGGCAAGGGCGGGGTCGGCAAGTCGACCACCGCGCTCAACCTTGCGCTTGGCCTGCGCGATCTTGGCCTGCGGGTCGGGCTGCTCGACGCCGACATCTACGGCCCGTCGGTGCCGCGGCTGACCGGCATTCGCGAGAAGCCGCAGCTCAACGACGACAAGAAGATGATTCCGCTGAGCCGCTTCGGCCTGTCGATCATGTCGATCGGCTTCCTGGTCGAGGAGGACACCGCGATGATCTGGCGCGGGCCGATGGTGATGTCGGCGATCACCCAGATGCTGCGCGATGTCGCCTGGGGCACGCTCGACGTGCTGGTCGTCGACATGCCGCCGGGCACCGGCGATGCCCAGCTCACGCTCGCGCAGAACGTTCCGCTCAAGGGCGCCATCATTATCTCGACGCCGCAGGACCTCTCGCTGATCGACGCGCGGCGCGGGCTCGCCATGTTCAAGAAGGTCAACGTGCCCGTGCTCGGCATCGTCGAGAATATGAGCTACTTCCAGTGCCCGCATTGCGGCACGCGCTCGGACATTTTCGGCCATGGCGGCGCGCGCCACGAGGCCGAGCGGTTGGGCGTGCCGTTCCTCGGCGAAATCCCCTTGGACATGGCGATCCGCACCACCTCCGATTCGGGTACCCCAGTGGTGGAGAGCGAGCCGGACGGCCCGCACGCGGCGATTTACCGCGCAATCGGCGCCAACGTCCGCCAGCAGCTGCAAGGCATCATCGCCGCGGCTTGAGGCCGCATTTCCCGAGAAATTGCTGCGCCATCAGACTTTCGTTTAATCGGCGCAGTCATGCCATCGTGGCGTTTCCGTGAAGCCGCTTCCGTGTTAAAGGGCCCGCCAGAGCGCCCCGGCAGCCTTTCGCCGGAGGAAAGGCTTGCGGTCACTGGGAAACGTCCCTCAAGGAGATGCCTTACGATGAAGCGTCGTGATTTTTTGAAAGTTTCTGCGGCCGGTGCTGCCGCGACGGCCGTTGCCTCGCCGGCGATCGCGCAGTCCTCCCCGGAAATCAAGTGGCGCATGACCTCGAGCTTCCCGAAGTCGCTTGACACCATCTATGGCGGCGCGGAGCAGGTCTCGAAGTACGTCGCCGAAATGACCGACAACAAGTTCCAGATCCAGGTGTTCGCGGCCGGTGAGCTCGCGCCCGGTCTGCAAGCGCTGGACGCGACCTCCAACGGCACTGTCGAGATGTCGCACACGGTCGCCTACTACTATGTCGGCAAGGATCCGACCTTTGCGATCTACGCGTCGGTGCCGTTCGGCCTCAATGCCCGCATGCAGAATTCCTGGTGGTACCAGGGCGGCGGCCAGGAGCTCGGCAACGAGTTCTTCAAGAAGTTCGGCGTGATCGGCTTCCCCTGCGGCAACACCGGCACCCAGATGGGCGGCTGGTTCCGCAAGGAGATCAAGACGGTCGCCGATCTTTCCGGCCTGAAATTCCGCATCGGCGGTATCGCCGGCCAGGTCCTCCAGAAGGTCGGCGTGGTGCCGCAGCAGCTCGCCGGCGGCGACATCTATCCGGCGCTTGAGAAGGGCACCATCGACGCCGCCGAGTGGGTCGGCCCTTATGACGACGAGAAGCTCGGCTTCGCCAAGGTCGCGAAGTATTACTATTATCCGGGCTTCTGGGAGGGCGGTCCCACGGTCCACGCCTTCGCCAATCTCGAGAAGTGGAATGCGCTGCCGAAGGGCTACCAGGCGATCCTGGCCAACGCCTGTGCCAACGCCAACAGCTGGATGGCCGCGCGCTACGACATGCAGAACCCGTCAGCGCTGAAGCGGCTGGTTGCCGGCGGCACGCAGCTGCGTCCGTTCACCAACGAGGTGCTCGAGGCCTGCCTCAAGGCGACCAACGAGCTGTGGGGTGAAATCTCGGCCAAGAACGCCGACTTCAAGAAGTCGATCGAGGCCATGCAGGCCTACCGTTCCGATCAGTATCTGTGGTGGCAGGTCGCCGAATACACCTTCGACAGCTTCATGATCCGCTCGCGCACCCGCGGCTGATCTGACCTCTCTTCGACTTAAGTCGCCCGGCCTTCGCCAGAAGGCCGGGCTTTTTGCGTCTGGTGTTCGGGGAGAGGATGTTCCATGCTCCCGCCAAGCCTCGCTACGAAGGCATGCACGACCCCTGGTCGGGTCGTGGCAAGAAAAGGCTGGGCGTAAGGACGGTCAGAACGTCGCCGCTCGCGTGAACACAAGCACAAAGGGCAGGATTCAAAATGAAGCGAAGAGATTTCATCAAGGTTACGGGTTTGGGTGTCGCGGGCGCGGCGACGATCGCTGCGCCGGCTATCGCGCAGTCGATGCCGGAACTCAAATGGCGAATGCCGACGAGCTGGCCAAAATCGCTCGATACGCTGTACGGTGGCGCCGAGATCATGGCCAAGATGGTCGGCGAGGCCACCGACAACAAATTCCAGATTCAGACATTCGCTGCCGGCGAGATCGTTCCCGGACTGCAGGTCCTTGACGCCGTGCAAAACGGCACAGTCGAGATCGGACACACGGCATCGTACTACTACTTTGGCAAGGATCCGACCTTCACCTTCGGCTCGGCAGTGCCGTTCGGCCCGAACATGCGCATCAACCAGGCTTGGTACGTGCTGGGCGGCGGCAGGGACATGCTCAACGCGTTCTACAAGAAGTACAACGTCACCTCTCTGCTCGCCGGCAACACCGGCTGTCAGATGGGCGGCTGGTTCCGCAAGCCGATCGCCAGCGTCGACGACCTGAAGGGGCTCAAATTCCGCATCGGTGGCTTTGCCGGACGAGTGATGCAGAAGTTGGGTGCGGTGCCGCAGCAGATCGCGGGCGGCGACATCTATCCCGCGCTCGAGAAGGGCACCATCGACGCGGCTGAATGGGTCGGTCCCTACGACGATGAGAGGCTGGGATTCGTCAAGGTCGCTCCGCACTATTACTATCCGGGTTGGTGGGAAGGCGGTCCGATGCTGCTGTCGTTCGTCAACCTCGACAAGTGGAACGCACTGCCGAAGTACTATCAGTCCGTTCTCGAACAGGCCGGTCACTACGCCAACAACTGGATGATGGCGAAGTATGACCAGACAAATCCGCCAGCTCTCAAGCGGCTGCTTGCGGCGGGCGCCAAGCTGCACGCCTTCCCGGCTCCGGTGATGGAGGCTTCGTTCAAGGCGGCGAAGGAACTGCACAACGAGGTCTCCGCGACCAACGCGGACTTCAAGAAAGTCTACGAGTCCCTCAGTAGCTTTGCCAGCAATGGCTATCAGTGGTTCCAGGTCGCCGAAGTCGGCTACGACAACTTCATGGCGCGCCACGCTTCGAGCTGACTGCGGCGGCACGCTTGTAAAGCGAAAGGCTCCGGGGCGAAGGTCCCGGGGCTTTTTCTCGCCGCCGCTACGTCTTCGACGCGACGCGGCTCTCGAACACGCAAGTCCGCTAGTCGCTGGTCGGGCAATCGCTCGGTCAGCCGCCGCCGGGCGCCATGAACAGCGCCGCGATGTCGGACAGTCGTGTCGCCATCGCCTGCACGCGGGTGATTGCGGCGTTAAAATAGACCTGCTGCGCGTTCAGCAGGTTGATGCCTGCCTGATGCGCCGGGGTTGGAGAGGCCGCACAAGAACCCGAAACCTAACCGGAGCGCGGGCAGGGACACTGGTCTCGGCGAGGCCAGGAACCTGTTATCAGGACCGGGTTACGCCAGCCTTACATTGCTTTGCACAACGACGTCGGCAACCAACGAATTTCCGTTGCAGGACAAGCGCCCTTATCTATTTTTGCATGCGCCGGCCGAGCCGCTCACAGAGAAGCATAGCGTGTGTGGAGCGCGTGTGATGCGGTCTGCTGAAATGCGCGTCGTTTGCACGGTGCGGTTGCCTGCGAGGCGGTCCGGGGGGCTGGCTTACCGCAATCGGGTGTGCGAACAGGGAGCTGGTATGATGACAGGATTGTTGCGGTGCGCCTTCTGATTGTCGAGGACAACATCGAACTATCGTGCCTGCTCGCTAACGGGTTGATGGCGGCGGGATACGAGGCCGACCTCGTGTACAGCGTTGCCGAGGCGCGCGACGCGCTGCGCAGCGTGACCTATGCCGCCATGATTCTCGATCTCGGCCTGCCCGACGGCGACGGCCTGTCGGTGCTGTCGGAGCTTCGCCGCAAGACCGATCCGCTGCCGGTTCTGGTGTTGACCGCGCGCGACGGACTGCAGGATCGGGTCAACGGCCTGCGCAGCGGCGCCGATGATTATCTCGCCAAGCCGTTCGCGCTTGAAGAGCTCGTCGCTCGGCTCGAAGCGATCCTGCGCCGCCCCGGCCAGTTGCTCGGCTCCTCGCTGAACCTCGCCAATCTCGCTTACGACACCGAGAGCCGCCAGGTATTCATCGATGGCGCCCCCCACGTCTTTTCCTCGCGCGAGACCTCGGTGCTTGAGATCCTTCTGCGACGGCAGGGCCGGGTGGTGCCGAAGAAGAACGTCGAGGACCACATCTTCGGGCTTGCAGGCGAGGTCGCTTCGAACGCTGTCGAGGTTTATGTGTCGCGGCTGCGCAAGCTGCTTGCCGAGCACAATGCCAGGATCACGATCCACACCATCCGCGGCGTCGGCTACCTGATGGCCGAGGAGAAATAGCGTGTTCCGCTTCACGTCGCTGACCTCGCGGATCGTGTTCCTGCACATCGTCGCGGTCGCGATCGCTGCGGTTTTCCTGCCGATCCTGCTGCTCTGGCTCCTGAATTCCGAAATCGACCAGTTGCATCGCGAGGCGATGCGCGACCAGGCTGATGTGCTCGGCGAGAAGCTCGCCGCCGGCCGCGACGGCAACGTGGCGCTCAACCTGCCGGAGAGCCTGAAGGACCTCTATTCCGAGGCCTATGGCCGCTACCGCTACGACATCTACGATGGCGACGGCCACATTCTATTTTCATCGCACAGCGGCAGCCCATCGAAGCAGACGTCGTCCGATAAGATCGCGGGTGCGAGCGTGATCAGGAACGTCGGAGGGGAGACCGTCCGCATCCACGTCGCCGAGGATCTGTCGCACCGCGACGTGATCACCGACGACATCGTCGCCAATTTCTTCCGCCGGGTCGGCTGGATCACGATCCCGATCCTCCTGCTCCTGCTTGCCACCGACATCGTAATTTTCCGCCGCGCCGTGGCGCCGCTGGTGCGGGCATCGGACGAGGCCAAGAACATCGGGCCGGCGCGAACCGGCATCCGCCTGCCGACGGAGCGGATCCCGAGCGAGATCCTGCCGCTGGTGACGGCCGTCAACCAGGCCTTCGACCGGCTTGAGGACGGCTTTCGCGTGCAACGGCAATTCACGGCAGATGCCGCGCATCAGCTTCGCACGCCGCTTGCGATCCTGAGGACCCGGATCGAGACACTCAAGGCGGACGAGGGCACCGACGAGCTGCATGCCGACATCGAAAGCATGAGCCGGATCGTCAGCCAGCTGCTGGAGATCGCCGAACTCGATACGCTGGTGCTCGATCCCGGCGAGACCGCCGATTTGCGCGCGGTATGCGCCGAGGTGGTCGGTTCGATTGCACCCTATGCGCTGGCCCGGCAGAAGGATATCGCGCTGCGTGGCACCGAGGAGCCGGTGCCGGTCAAGGGCAATGCCGGGATGCTGCAGCGCGCGATCTTCAACCTCGCCGAGAACGCAATCAAATACACCGCGGACCAGACCTCCGTCGATGTCGAGGTGCGCGACGACGGCTCGGTCCGGGTGCGGGATTGCGGGCCGGGCATTCCGCCGGGCGAGCAGAGCCTGATCTTCCAGCGCTTCTGGCGCGGCGATCGCCGGCGCACCGACGGCGCCGGGCTGGGGCTCTCCATCGTGCAGGGCGTGGTCGACGACCACGCGGCAACGGTCAAAGTGGAGAATCTGCCTGAGGGCGGCGCCCAGTTCACACTGAGCTTCCGGCTCGCAGACGTCGCATCCTGAACGTCTTGCGGGTCCGATTTCCCGAAATCGGGCCTGAGCAGGTCGGGCTGCGCCGATCAGCTGCGCTGATCAGTGAAGCAGCCGGTATTGAACAATGTAGGCTGCGGCGCCGCCGAAATAGCCCAGGAGCGCGAGCCCGGTTATGCGGCGGACATACCAGAAGAACTCGATCTTCTCGAGGCCCATCGCGGCGACACCGGAGGCCGAGCCGATGATCAGGATCGAGCCGCCGGTGCCCGCGCAGTAGGCGATGAACTCCCACAGGAAGCTGTCGGGAGGATACTGGTTCAAGCTGTACATGCCCATCGAAGCTGCCACCAGCGGAACGTTGTCGATGACCGCGCTGAGCAGACCGAGCAGCACCACGATGACGTCCAATCGTCCGAAGGTGGCGTCGAGCCAATTGGCCAGCATTTCGAGAACATGTGTGTGCTCGAGCGCGGCCACCGCCAGCAATATCCCGATGAAGAAGACGATCGAGCTCATGTCGATCCTGGTCAGGGCGTGAACCAGCGTCAGGCGTTTCTTTTCATCCTCTTCCTTGTCGCGATGGATCAGTTCGCCGACCGTCCAGAGGACACCGAGACCAAACAGAATCCCCATGAAGGGCGGCAGATGGGTGACGGCCTTGAATGCCGGGACCATGATCAGAATGCCAAGACCGAGGTAGAAGGTCACATTGCGCTCGAACACGCCGATCGATGCGGACTGCGCCTGCCTGTCCGGCGCCACCACCATTTTTCCTCTCAGCGACGCGCTGACGACAAGCAGCGGCACGACAAGATTGATCAGGGAGGCAAGGAACACACCCTTGACGATCGCAATCGGGGTGATCTGGCCACCGATCCATAGCATCGTGGTGGTGACGTCGCCGATTGCCGACCAGGCGCCGCCCGCATTGGCCGCGATCACGATCATCGCAGCAAAGAACAGGCGATCGCTTTGGCGGTCGAGCAGCTTGCGCATCAGGGAGATCATGACGATCGTGGTCGTCAGATTGTCCAGCACGGAGCTGAGAAAGAATGTCACGAAGCCCACGAGCCACATCAGGGTGACCTGCTTCCTCGTGTTGATCAGCGACGTGATGACCTCGAAGCCATTGTGGGCGTCGATGACTTCGACGATTGTCATGGCACCGATCAGGAAGAACACGATCTGGGCAGTGGAGGAGACCGACTCGCTGAGTTGCCTATCGATCAGGGCGGGATCGCCGCTCCAGATCGCGTAGACCGTCCACGTCAGTCCTGCGCCGAGCAACGCCGAGGCCGACTTGTTGATCCCGATCGGATGTTCGAGCGCGATCGCGGCATAGGCGACCACGAAAATTGCGACGATTGCGGCGGCCAGCATCGAGATCCCCTGGACTTGCGGGTGGCCCGGCCGGCTTCAGGAACCGGCCGGCGTCGACCGCTCAATTCTTCGGCTGTCCAAAGTCCAGCGGCGGCAGGTCGATCTGCGGCACCTCGATCTTGACGGAGTTGGGATCGATAGTTGATGCGGCGCCTTTGTAGTGCATGACCATCGCGGGGAACAGAATGACGAGCCCGACCATGATGATCTGGATCACGACAAACGGCACCGCGCCCCAGTAGATCTGCCCTGTGGTGACCGGTTGCATGCGCTTGCCGGTCACGCGGTCGAGATACGAATCCTTGGGCGCCACCGAGCGCAGGTAGAACAGCGCGAAGCCGAACGGCGGATGCATGAAAGAGGTCTGCATGTTGACGCCGAGGATCACGCCGAACCAAATCAGGTCGATGCCGAGCTTCTCCGCGGCCGGTCCGAGCAATGGGATAACGATGAAGGCGAGCTCGAAGAAATCGAGGAAGAAGGCGAGCACGAACACGAAGAAGTTGACGAAGATCAGAAAGCCGACTTGTCCGCCGGGCAGGGAGGTCAAGAGATGCTCGACCCAGACATGGCCGCTCACGCCATAGAAGGTGAGCGAGAAGACGCGCGCGCCGACCAGGATGAAGACGACGAAGGCGGAGAGTTTCGCGGTCGATTCCGTGGCCTGACGGATCAGATCCCAGCTTAGCCGGCGCTTGAACGCGCCGAGGATCAAGGCCCCCGCGGCCCCCATCGCGCCACCCTCGGTCGGAGTCGCAACGCCGATGAAGATGGTGCCGAGCACCAGGAAGATCAGGAAGAGCGGCGGCACCATCACGAAGGTGGTTTGCTGCGCCATCGCGGAAAGGAAGCGGAAGCCGGTAAGCTTGTCGACGACCCAGTTCACCACCGCGACGAAGAACGCGAACAGGATGCCGAAGAACATGCTGAGCACGACGAAATCGGCGCCGTGCGCTTCCGAATTTCGCATCATGAACCAACCGAACACGCAGCTCGCCAGGAACAAGACGCCGAGCGACCACAGTCCGCGGCTGCCGTCCTTCTCGCGAAAGCCGATGGCCTCGGCGGGCAGGCCAGGTGCCGCCTTTGGAAAGATCAGCGTGACGAGGAAGGCGTAGCCGGCATAGAGGCCAGCCAGCACCAGTCCTGGAATGAACGCTCCCTCGTACATGTCGCCGACCGACTTGCCGAGCTGATCGGCCATCACGATCAGCACCAGCGACGGCGGGATGATTTGCGCCAGCGTGCCGGATGCCGCGATGACGCCGGTCGCTACGCGGCGGTCGTAGCCGTAGCGGAGCATGATCGGGAGCGAGATCAGGCCCATCGAGATCACGGAGGCCGCAACCACGCCGGTGGTCGCGGCAAGCAGCGCGCCGACGAACACGACCGCATAGGCGAGGCCGCCGCGAATGGTCCCGAACAACTGCCCGATCGTGTCGAGCAGATCCTCCGCCATCCCGGATCGCTCCAGCACAAGGCCCATGAATGTGAAGAATGGAATGGCAAGCAGCGTGTCGTTGTTCATCACGCCGTACACGCGTTCCGGCAGCGCTTGCAGGAAGTCCGGTCGGAATTCCCCGAGCTGAATGCCGACGACGGCATAGATCAGGCCGACCGCGCCGAGCGAAAAGGCCGCGGGATAGCCAAGCAGAAGCATGACCACCAGCGACGCGAACATAATCGGCGCCATATTCTCGATAAGAAACGCAGTCATCCAGTGTCCCCCTGCGATCGCGACCGACGATCAGCGCTTTTCGATCGCCTCGACGAGGTGTTCGACTTCGGCTTCGATAGCCGTCACTTGGGATGCGTGCGGATCGGGAATGAGCCCGCGCATCACCGCAATACGCTTGATCAATTCGGAAATGCCCTGAACGAACAGGAACGAGAAGGCGATGATGATCAGCGACTTGGCAGGCCATTGCGGCAGTCCGCCGGCGTTGCCAGACTGCTCGTTGATTTCATAGGAGCGCCAGAAGAACGGGCCGCCGGTGATGATCATGACGACACACAGCGGCAGCAGAAAGAACAGATGCCCGACCACGTCGATTGCGTCACGCACGCGCTTCGGCAGAAGGTTGTTCACGATGTCGATCCGGATGTGCTCGTTGTCAAGCAGGGTCCACGGCGAGCACAACAGGAAGACGATGCTGAACAGCACCCACTGCAGCTCGAGCCAGGAATTTGAGGACATGTCCAGGGTCTTGCGGACGATCGCATTGATTGCCGAGATGATGACCGCGACGAGAATCAGCCATGATAGGCGTTTGCCGATCCAGCGCGTGAACGCGTCGATTCCACTGCTCAATTTCAAGAGCGATTGCAACGTCATTCCTCCCCAAGTGGGCCCCAGCAGTCTTGACCGCGCCCGGGAGGCGCAGTGGCCTATCCAGCCGAGCTAGCCTGAAGCCGGCGCACCAAACCAGCGGGAAGTGCCGCCGTCAATCGGAAGTTTGTTGATATTGAAAGGGATTTCGGCCGGATCTGCGGCCGGGCGCCGGTAACCCTACCCGCCGGTCACGCTCATATGGCGGCTGACGCTCGGGCGGTTGTGGCGGCGGTCGATGATGAAATCGTGCCCCTTCGGCTTCAGTCCGATGGCGCGGTCGATCGCTGCCGAGAGCAGGTCGTTGTCGGGCGAGGAGCGCAGCGGCCGGCGCAGGTCGGAGGCATCCTCGTGGCCGAGGCAGGTGTGCAGCGTGCCGGTGCAGGTGATCCGCACCCGGTTGCAGGATTCGCAGAAATTATGGGTCATCGGCGTGATGAAGCCGAGCTTGCCGCCGGTCTCGGCGACGCGGACGTAGCGCGCCGGGCCGCCGGTGTTGTCGTCGAGATCGGTCAGCGTGTAGTGCTTCTCGAGCCTGGCGCGCAGCAGCGACAGCGGCACATACTGATCGATGCGGCCTTCGCCGATGTCACCCATCGGCATCACCTCGATCAGGGTCAGGCCCATCCCCTTGCCGTGCGCCCATTCCATCAGGGCGGGGATCTCGTCCTCGTTCACATTCTTCAGCGCGACCGCGTTGATCTTGACCGCGAGCCCTGCTGATCGTGCGGCCTCGATGCCGGCGAGCACCTTGTCGATGTCGCCCCAGCGGGTAATGGCGCGGAACTTCGCCGCATCCAGCGTGTCGAGCGAGACGTTGACGCGACGGACGCCGCAATCGGCGAGTTCCCCGGCGAAGCGCGCCAGCTGCGAGCCGTTGGTGGTCAGCGTCAGTTCGTCGAGCGCGCCGGTTGACAGGTGGCGCGACAGCGAGCGCACCAGGCTCATCACGTTGCGGCGAACCAGCGGCTCGCCGCCGGTGAGGCGGATCTTGCGCACGCCCTTGGCGACAAAGGCCGAGCACAGCCGATCGAGCTCTTCCAGCGTCAGGAGATCGGCCTTCGGCAGGAAGGTCATGTCCTCGGACATGCAGTAGAAGCAGCGCAGGTCGCAGCGGTCGGTGACGGAAACGCGCAAGTAGCGGATCGTCCGGCCGAACGGATCGGTCATCGGACGGGTCAGCGTGTCAGAAAGCGGCTGCGTGGATCCGTTCATTCAATTCAGGCCCTGCACCTTGTTCCCCGCACGAGAGCCCCGGCGGGTCCCGTTTCTTGCAATCTATGCATGTTGGCGCGCCGTCACAATGCGTCCCTAGGGATGATCCGCAACATGCAAAAATAGCTCGTGCACGATAGGCGAGGGACATCGTTCGATGCCGGATCTCGATCGCAGCACCGCCAACGCAAAAAGCCCGGCTCTGTTGTCAGAGCCGGGCTTTTGTGCAGTGCAGTCCTGCTTCATTGTGTCGGCGCAGCCGCCGCTGGCGGAGGCGCGGCGGATGCGGGGGGCGGAGCCGCGTTCGGCTCGGGGAATGGCGAGCTGCCGGCGGCGGTCGGCGCTGCTGCGGCCGGCTTCGGCTTCTTCCGCTTCGGATGCATCTTGCGTGCGGCGCGCGGCGGCGGGCCGGCCAGCTTCAGCTCCGCGAACACCGGGCTCGGATCGAGCGTGGTCGTGGTTGGCGTGGTGAAGTCACCCGGCGTGCGGGTCACCGTCACGGGCACCGTTTCCGGCTGGTACTTCGGCAGGTTGAACGTGACGGAGAAATTCGCTTCCGGTGCCGGAACCGACACCGAGCACGGCGTCTTGCAGCCCGGTCCGAGCGAGGTCACGGCATCCGCGCCCTGTGGCGCAGAATCCAGCTGGACCTGCATCGGCGGCGGTGCCGACTTGAACGAATCCAATGAAAAGGAGGAGCAGCCAGCCAGGCTCAACCCGGCGACCGCAATCGCGATGACACGACGCATGATGATCCACACTCTACTGCGGCTATCAGCCACAATCCCCGGCCCGGACCATAGGGGCGTCGGAACAGAGGCGCAACAGCGCGGGCCCTGTTCATTAAAGGATGGTTAACAAAAAATACGCATGCCTAAGCATTTCCAAGCAATATCAATTGCTTGTGGAAATCTTATGCTGTCAACAGGCTGGCGACGGCGTCCGGCAGGTCGCGCAAATGGCCGATCAGCCGGTCCGGCTTGAGCTCCGCCATGGGGACATCCGTGTAGCCAAACTCGACTCCGATCACCGGAACCTGGGCCCGCCGCGCCACCCCGACATCTGTGCCGGCGTCGCCGACCATGATCGCGCCCGGGAGCCGGCCGCCGGCGCGGGCGACGGTCTCGCGCAGGAACGCGGGATCCGGTTTTGCGACACCGAACGTGTCGGCGCCACAGATCGCGGCGAATCGCCGGCTCAGGCCGAGCCGGTCGAGCAGGAGCTTCGACAGCCATTCGAGCTTGTTGGTGCAAACCGCGAAGCGGTGGCCCTGCGTTTCGAGCCTGTCGAGCGCGGCTTCGAGCCCGTCGAACGGCCGCGAGCCGTCGGCGATATGCTCGGCGTAATAGTCGACGAAGTCCTTTGTCAGGCGGTTGAGCTCGGCCACGCTAACCGCGCGTCCCTCCACCTCCAGCCCGCGTTCGATCAGCTTGCGCGCGCCGGCGCCGATCATGTTGCGCGCGGAAGCGAGCGGCACCGGCGGCAGGCCCTCACGGTCGAGCACATAATTGAGTGCACCGATCAGGTCGGGTGCGGTCTCGACCAGCGTGCCGTCGAGATCGAAGACGATGATGGGGGGAGATGAGGCGGGCATGATGCATTTCGCTATCGGGCAGCGCGCCGCGATGCAAGGGTAGATAGAAGACTAGATGCTGGGGTGTCGCAAAAAGGGAGGCTGTGATGCGGGAACTCGCGGGAAAGACTGCCTTTGTCACCGGCGCGGCCAGCGGCATCGGATTGGCGATGGCGACCGCCTTTGCCGGCGAGGGCATGAAGGTGATGCTCGCCGACATCGAATCGGCGCCGCTGGAGCGGGCCGTCGAGGCGTTGCGCGGCTCCGGAGCGGAGGCCCGCGGCGTCGTCTGCGACGTCGCCGATCCCGCCAGCATGGATGCTGCCGCGGACGCTGCATTCCATGCCTTCGGCAATGTCCATATTCTCTGCAACAATGCCGGCGTCGCGGCCGGCGGCGGCATCGATCAGATCTCGATCGAGAGCTGGCGCTGGGTGATCGACGTCAACCTGATGGGCGTCGTGCACGGCATCAAGAGCTTCCTGCCGCGCATCCGCCGCCACGGCGAGGGCGGCCACATCGTCAACACCGCCTCGATGGGCGGGATGAATGCCGGCCTCGGCTTCAGTCCCTATTCGGCGAGCAAGTTCGCCGTCGTCAGCATGTCGGAGGGACTTGCCTGGCAGCTCGCGCCGCTCGGCATCGGGGTCAGCGTGCTCTGCCCGAGCTATGTGCGCACCCGGATCGGCGAGAGCGGGCGCAACCGCCCCGAACGCTACGGGCCGCCCCCCGAGCTCGATCCCGCGGGACCGTCGGCCGCCATGGTCGCAGAGATCGCGCGGCAGCTGGATGCCGGGCTCGATCCTGCGGTCGTGGCCGCGCGAGTCCTTTCCGCAATCCGCGAGGAACAGCTCTATATTTTCACCCATCCCGGCATGCGGGCCGAGGTCGAGGACCGTTTTGCGGCGATTTTGGCCGCAATCGATGCGTTTTCCGACTGAAAACCCGTCTCGGGAATAGGTCTGACGGACCCTTGATGGTGCTATTCCTATCCGCAAAACGACGCTAGATATGCGCCCGCCGGGCGGGGCGGATGGGACGCCCCCGGCAAGGCGCAGAACACAGGGGCTCGATCGGCACGTGGATATGGACGCACTGAAACGCCAGGCGGCGGCGCGCGCGCTCGAAGAGGTGCGCGACGGCATGAAGCTCGGGCTCGGCACGGGCTCCACAGCCAAGCATTTCGTCGAGCTGCTCGGCGAGAAGGTCCGCTCCGGCATGAAGGTGATCGGTGTGCCGACCTCGGAAGTCACCCGCGCGGATGCGATCCGCTGCGGCGTTCCGCTGACCACGCTGGACGAGATCGACCATCTCGACCTCACCGTCGACGGCGCCGACGAGATCGATCCCGCGCTCAACCTGATCAAGGGCGGCGGCGGCGCGCTGTTGCGCGAGAAGATCGTCGCGGCCGCCAGTGATCGCATGATCGTGATCGCCGATGACACCAAGTGGGTCGACGTGCTCGGCCGCTTTCCCTTGCCGATCGAAGTCATTCCGTTTGGGCTCGCCGCGACCAGGGCCGCGATGGCGCGAGCCTTCGCGCAGGCCGGTGTCTCAGGCGAAATGGTCATCCGCAAAGGCAAGGACGGTCACGTTTTTGTCACTGATGGCGGCCACTGGATCGTCGACGCCCATCTCGGCCGGATCGGCGATCCGCCGCGCCTGGCCGGTTTGCTCAGTGTGATTCCGGGCGTGGTGGAGCATGGGCTGTTCATCGGGCTGGCGAGCGGCGCCGTTCTGGCCGGCGCGCAGGGAATTCGGGTTGTTGAACGGCGATGACGCCGCAAGCAAGGAGACTTGGAATGAAGCGTTTCTCGGGACTTTTGTCGGCTGCCACCCTTGCGGTCGGATTGGCGCTGGCTTCCGCGCCGGCCATGGCGCAGCAGCAGCCCGCACCGCCAAAGGTCAAGCAGTCGTCTCCCGCGGCGATCGCCTATGCCAAGGAGATCCTGGCGCTGAAGAACGTGGGCACCATGTATGCCGGCGCCGTTCCGGGCATCGTCGAGAAGACCAAGACCGGCCTGCTGCAGCAGTATCTCAACTACCAGAAGGACCTCGACGAGGTCGCGGTCATCGTCGCCAAGAACCTGGCCGGCCGCGAGAAGGAGATCGGCGAGGGCATGGCGCAGATCTACGCCAGCGAGTTCACCGAGCAGGAGCTGAAGGACCTCGTGGCGTTCTACAAGTCGCCGCTCGGCCAGAAGCTTTTGACCTCCGAGCCCAAGGCAATCACGGACTCGCTGGCCTATATGCAGCAGTGGGCGCAGCAGTTTGGTGTCATCGTCGCGGGCCAGTTCAAGGCTGAGATGAAGAAGCGCGGCAAGGACATCTGATCGCGGTGTGCCAGGGCCCTTCATGGTGAGGAGCGCGGAACGCGCGTCTCGAACCATGAGGCCCCCTCCGTGGCCTGCATCCTTCGAGACGCCCGCTTCGCGGGCTCCTCAGGATGAGGAGAGCGAGTTGTGCGAGCCGATTTTCGGCGGAATTGCTGAAACCGAGATTTGACCATGGCTGATTTCGACGTCGACCTGTTTGTCATCGGTGGTGGTTCGGGCGGGGTTCGCGCCGCCCGCATCGCGGCCGGCCATGGCGCCAGGGTGATGGTCGCCGAAGAGTACCGGATGGGCGGCACCTGCGTGATCCGCGGGTGCGTGCCGAAGAAGCTCTTCGTGATCGGCAGCCACGTCCACGACGAGATCGAGGACGCAGCCGGCTTCGGCTGGAGCATCGGACAGGTCTCGTTCGACTGGGCGACGCTCGTCGCCAACAAGGACAAGGAGATCGCCCGCCTCGAGCGCGCCTATACCACCAATGTCGAGAAGTCCGGCGCCCGCGTGGTGAAGACCCGCGCGGTGCTGGAAGACGCCCACACCATCAGGCTTGCCACCGGCGAGACGGTCACGGCGAAGTACGTCCTGATCGCGACCGGCGGCGCGCCCAATCACGGTCCGGCCATTCCCGGCATCGAGCACGTGATCTCCTCTAACGAGGCGTTTCACCTGAAGGAGTTGCCGAAGCGCATCGTGATCCAGGGCGGCGGCTACATCGCGCTGGAATTCGCCGGCATCTTCGCCGGCTACGGCTCCGACGTCACCGTGATCTACCGCGGCGACAACATCCTGCGCGGCTTCGACGAGGACGTGCGCAAGCATGTCCGCGCCGAGATGGAGAAGCGCGGCATCACCATCATCACCGGCTGCACGGTGACGAAGGTCGACAAGCACGGCGAGGGGTTCACCACGCATCTCTCCAGCGGGTCGAGCATCGCCTCCGACCAGGTGATGTTCGCGATCGGCCGCCATCCCAACGTCGCCAATCTCGGCCTCGAGACGGCCCGCGTCGCCATCAATCCCGCCAATGGCGGCATCCAGGTCGACGGCTGGTCGAAGACCTCGGCGGACAACATCTACGCGATCGGCGACGTCACCCACCGCACCAACCTGACGCCGGTCGCGATCCGCGAGGGCCACGCCTTCGCCGACACCGTGTTCGGCAAGCGGCACGTCGCGGTCGATCACGCGACGATCCCGACTGCGGTGTTCTCGCAGCCCGAGGTCGGTACCGTCGGCCTCACCGAAGCAGAGGCGCGGGCGCAGTTCAGCCACGTCGACATCTACAAGACCGATTTCCGCCCGATCAAGGCGACGATGTCCGGCCGCGACACCCGCGTGCTGATGAAGCTCGTGGTCGACGGCACCAGCGACCGCGTGCTCGGCTGCCACATCGTCGGCGATGGTGCCGCCGAAATCACGCAAGCCGTCGCGATCGCCGTGAAGATGAAGGCGACCAAGGCCGATTTCGACGCCACGATGGCGCTGCATCCGACGGCCGCCGAAGAGCTGGTGACGATGCGTAGCCCGACCGCTCGCCACGTCCGACAGGCGGCGGAGTAGGCGCTCCGTCTCGATCGCGAAAATCCGAAATCGTGCGCGGCCGGGCCGCCGAATGACGTCCAGCCGCGGGAGCTATCCCAACAACTCCAGCCAAGCCGATTGGCGCGCCCCTCCCGTTGTCCTATGATGGCGGCGGTGCAGCCTCGATGCGGCACTCGTTGTGCGCAAAGGGTGCTGCCCGGCGACACGGGGAGGGACTCATGGCCGCGCTGGTTTATGGAGTGCTTTCTTACATCCTGTTTCTGTTAACTTTCTTGTATGCGATCGGCTTTGTCGGGAACATCGTCGTTCCCAAATCGATCGATCATGGGGGCGCAGCAGCCTCGACCACGGAAGCGTTTATCGTCGATGTCGTGCTGCTCGGCCTGTTCGCGATACAGCACAGCGTCATGGCCCGGCAGGGCTTCAAGCGCTGGTGGACGGGATTTGTGCCTGTTTACGTCGAGCGCAGCACATACGTGCTGTTCGCCACGCTCATCCTGATCCTGTTGTTCTGGCAATGGCGTCCGCTGACCTCCGAGGTCTGGTCCGTCAGCGCCCCGGCAGGCGTTGCGATCCTCCAGGCCATCTTCTGGATCGGGTGGGGTGTCGTGTTGCTCGGCACGTTCCTCATCAATCATTTTGATCTGTTCGGGCTTCAGCAGGTTTACGCCCATTCGCAAGGACAAGTGGCGGAGCCGCCGAGCTTCAAGACGCCGTTGTTCTACAAGTTCGTTCGCCATCCGATCTATCTGGGCTTTGTACTGGCCTTCTGGTCCACTCCGACGATGACGGTCGGGCATCTGCTGTTTGCAATCGCGACGACCGGCTACATCCTCATCGGCATCTTGCTGGAGGAGCGCGATCTCGTGAAATTCCACGGCGAGGCCTATGTCCAGTACCAGAAGCGGGTCTCGATGATCATCCCGATGCCGCCGAAAGGGACCTGAGATCAGGCGATCAGGCGGCGCCTGCATGCCCGCCGGACCGACGCAGGCACGGCGCGCTTTGCGAATGCTGCGACAAAGGGATGCATCGATCGGGCGACCGGCTTGCCGGTCGCCCTGTTAGGATTTGACTGCGGTCGCGCCTTGCTTGCATTGACATCATCATTTGCAGGGGACGGACATGGAGGGAAAGAAGCGGCAGTTGCTGTGGCACGGAATCGCGCTGTTTCTTCTTGGCCTGGTGACGGGCCTCGTCGAGCAGAAGTTCACCAATGTGAGAATGGGACTCGCGGCGCATCTTGAGGGCGTCATGAACGGCACGTTCCTGCTCGCGCTCGGCGCCGTCTGGCAGGAAGTGAACCTGACGCCACGCATCAAGGCGGCCGCGTACTGGGCGGTGCTTGCGGGCACGTACGGCAACTGGATGGTGACGACGCTGGCCGCAATCCTGGGTACGGCCGCGCTCTCGCCAATCTCGGCGGCAGGGCACAGCGCGCCGGCTTGGCAGGAAGCGATCGTGGCAACCGGGTTCGTCGCCATTGGCTCGGCGATCATCGCAGCGTCCGTACTCGTGCTCTGGGGACTGCGAAGCTCGGCCGGCGCCAAGCCACTCTCCCGGTACAGCGGGTTGTGACCGGCCTTCCATCGCGGTTAGCGCCGACACTCTCGATGATTTGTGTACCCGTCGGGCAGACGCAATCCGCATCGGTCGGCCCACAACGACAGCGCGGCGGAACACCGGCTGTGTTATGCTAATGCGTCCCGCCGGCTGCGACCGCTGAGGTCGTCGGCCGGGGGCCAGACTCGCGCGCGCCCAGGAACCTCGCGCCGGCCTGGAAGTTGGACTTACGTAGCATGAGCCGCGCTGCGACCCCGGGACGTTCCCGGCGCACAGCGCGGGAGATGGGTTGCGGCCATTATGGCCGTTACGGCAGCGATTGCATTTTCAAACGATTGCTCAGCATGAGGGAGGCTGCCCATGACTGGTCCAACCGAGCAGGAGATCCGGACTCGCGCTTACGAGCTCTGGAAGGCTGCCGGCGAGCCTCGGTGCAAAATGGACGTGCTGTGGTATCAGGCCGAAAAGGAATTGCTCTCAAGGAAATCCGGCAACGGAGACGTCTCTCCGGCCGAGCGCCGCAAGGAGGTCCCGCGTCAGGCTGGACATTGGGGAAAATCCAGCAAACGAAGAGCAGTCCAGCACCGTAGCTGAGGTCGTAGCCGCCGCGCGTTCTTGGGGCGGCTCGTTCCGAGCCCTGCGGGATGTCCGCTTTCAAGCGCGGCAGGGACACTGCCATGTCCTGGCGCCAAGCACTGATTTGCCCGACGGCGCAAGGTCCTGCGCGAAAAATATTTCTGTTTTCCAGAAGTTCAATTCAGTGTATGAATGGCCCGTCTCACCCGCCTGAGGGGCGCTTCGCGATCGTCACGAGTGTTGGGTCGAGATGCGGTGGACGCCGAAGTCACGGCTGACGAGCGTGGCAGATGGCGGACGGTGAAGTCGTGCAGGCCTGACGCCCTAGTGGCAGGTGTCTCCTTGCAAAGCGCGAAGCGCTTTTGCAAAGACGGTGACAACAAAGCCCAGTCTCGCCGGGGAGAGCACGTATAAGCCGTAACCCATCGCGCAGGGAAAGCCGGGATCGTTCCGGTTTCACCTGTGGTCCTACCTCCCGTGCTTTCCATTTGCACGGGACCCATGGGTGCGATCGGCACCCGGCTTTCCCTGCGCCCTCTGCTGATTGAGAGGGCGGAACGAGGAGCAAAACTCGGACAAATCATGTCGCGAGAATGCAGACTCGCCTCCTCTCGATCGTCATGCCCGCGCATGCGGGCATCCAATACGCTGCGGCCTCTCGGCTCAAACCCTGGCGTCTCTGGAATACTGGATCACCCGCATTCGCGGGTGATGACAGCGCGGCCAGGCTGTTTGATAGTCGAATAGGATCCAAGCACGTCATGCCGAGGAGGCCACATGGTGGCCATCTCGAAGCGCGACGGTCACGACAGCGGGAGATTGCGCTAACGTGTCTGACCGACTCCGGAGGCACCGATGAGCGATGCGATCGATCTCGACGAAAAGCTGTCCACATTTTCCGATCACTGGTCACCGCGCACCATTGCGCAATTCAACGCGTGCGATGTCATGGTCGTGAAGGTGCAGGGTGAGTTCGTCTGGCACAAGCATGACGACACCGACGACTTCTTTCTCGTCCTGAAGGGCGTGCTCGACATTCAGCTCCGCGATCGAACCGTCACGCTCAAGCCGGGCCAGATGTACATCGTGCCGAAGGGAGTCGAGCATCGTCCCGTTGCGCGCGAGGAGGTGCATCTCTTGCTGATCGAACCGACCGGGACCCCCAACACGGGCAGTGCCGCGACCGCCGCCCCGCGCAAGCTGGCATGAATCCACGCGGGCGGACTATCTCATGCAGACGCCCTGGATCGAGGTGTCCCTGACGCAACGGCTGCCGGGACCGCAGTCGGTATCGAACGTGCAGGTGTTCCCGTAGGTGCCATTGACATCAAGCGGCGACGGTATCGGCTGTTGATCGTTGGCGTTGCCGGGCGACAGGCCACCGACGCAGACCCCGTAAATGCTTCCGGACGTCTTCAGGCATCGGCTGCCCGGCTGGCAATCCGTATCAAACGCGCACGCCATTGCCGGGGTGGACGCAAGCAGCAAGGCGAGCACGAGATATTTCATCGGAACGCTCCAGGGAAGACCGTGGGACCGCGCTCAACTCTCCGCCTCGATCCACTCGGCCGCACCCCGCCACAGCGTGTCGCGATGCTCGCCGCGGAAGAAGCCGAGATGGCCGATTGTCTTCACGCCGGCATCGAGCGGGCGGATCGAGACGATGTCGGGCGTGATCGAGGTGAAGGCCGAGCACAGCAATTCGACCGCCGGCCGCGTCGCCCAGGTGTCGTCGGTGATCGCCAGCGCGCGGAGCTTTCCCTTGAATTTCGGAAAGTTCTCGCGCGCGGCGAGCGTCGCGTCGTCGAGCAGATAGCGCGGCGACATCACCCAGCGCGTCCATTGCTCGAACACGCCTCTCGGCAGGTCCATGCCGAGCCCGGCCCAGCTGGGCAGGTAGCCGAGCACACGGGCCAGCGGCAGGCCGACACCGTTCATGTAGGCAACGACGCGGTAGCGCTCGGGCGAGGCCATCAGCTTCCAGTAGGCGGCCTGCGACGCGATCAGCAACGCGCGCGGGATCTCGGCGTTGTTGGCGAGCAGCCCGAGCGCCTGGCCGCCGAAAGAATGTCCGACATAGGCCAACGGCAGATTGCGGTAGCGCTCGCGCATCCAGGTCACCGCCGCGGTGACGTCGAGCGCGGCCCAGTCGGCCATCGTCGCCTTGAAGCCGGCCAGCGATGTCGACTGATTGTTGCCGGTCAGCGCCTTCCGCCGGGAATCGCCCGTGCCGCGGTAGTCGTAGGTCAGGACCGCGGCGCCGCGGCGGGCAAGGTAGCCGGCAAAGCCGCGATAGAGCTTTCGCGGGACGGCGGTCGCCGAATTGATCAGGACGGCTCTCTGCTTGACCCCGCGAGGCAGGAACAGCGTCGCCGCAAGCGGGTAACCGTCAACGGCGGGTACGACGATGTCGTCGCTAAAAACGTCGTCCAGCGCGGCCGCGGCCACGGCATGTACCCCAGCATTCATGGTATGCTCTAACAAATGCGAATTCGGCTTTTCCTGCAAGAGTTTGACGGAATTGCAGGAATCCTTCTAGCGAGGTTGCGGGAGCCTGTGTATAACCCGGGCCTTTCCTCGACCGTGGATTAAGTTGCGGTTTTTGCTCAGGAGTTGACCTCATGTCCGAGCGGTGGACACCCGATAGCTGGCGCGCCAAGAAGGTCGTGCAGGTTCCCGAATATCCCGATGCCAAAGCGTTGGCGGATGTCGAGGCCCAGCTTGCGACCTTTCCGCCGCTGGTGTTCGCCGGCGAAGCGCGCAACCTGAAGAAGGCGCTGGGCCGGGTCGCCGCCGGCGAAGCCTTCCTGCTGCAGGGCGGCGACTGCGCCGAGAGCTTTGCCGAGCACGGCGCCAACA
Source organism: Bradyrhizobium sp. ISRA436 (assembly GCF_029910015.1). Lineage (NCBI taxonomy): Bacteria > Pseudomonadati > Pseudomonadota > Alphaproteobacteria > Hyphomicrobiales > Nitrobacteraceae > Bradyrhizobium > Bradyrhizobium sp. ISRA436. The sequence goes on along the minus strand of NZ_CP094519.1, from coordinate 4,486,668 downwards.
ACATCCGCGACTTCTTCCGCGTGCTGCTGCAGATGGCGGTCGTGCTCACCTACGCCGGCGCGCTGCCGGTCGTGAAGGTCGGCCGCATCGCCGGCCAGTTCGCCAAGCCGCGCTCGTCGTCGACCGAGAAGCAGAACGGCGTCGAGCTGCCGAGCTATCGCGGCGACATCGTCAACGACATCGCCTTCACGGCTGAGGCGCGCATACCCGATCCGCAGCGCCAGTTGATGGCCTATCGCCAGTCGGCGGCGACGCTGAACCTGCTGCGCGCGTTCGCGACCGGCGGCTTCGCCAATCTCGGCAGCGTGCATCAGTGGATGCTCGGCTTCCTGAAGGATTCGCCGCAGTCGCGCCGCTACAAGGAGCTGGCAGACCGCATCTCGGACGCGCTGAACTTCATGCGCGCCTGCGGCCTCGACCTCGAAAGCCATCCCGAACTGCGCGCCACCGACTTCTACACCAGCCACGAGGCGCTGCTGCTCGGCTACGAGCAGGCGATGACGCGGGTCGATTCGACGACCGGCGACTGGTACGCGACATCAGGCCACATGATCTGGATCGGCGACCGCACCCGCCAGCTCGATCACGGCCATGTCGAATATTTTCGCGGCATCAAGAACCCGATCGGCCTGAAATGCGGTCCGTCGCTGAAGCCGGACGAGCTGCTGAAGCTGATCGACGTGCTGAACCCGGACAACGAGCCGGGACGGCTGACGCTGATCAACCGCTTCGGCGCCGACAAGGTCGGCGATCATCTGCCGGGCATGATCCGCGCCGTGCAGCGGGAGGGGCGCACGGTGGTGTGGTCATGCGATCCGATGCATGGCAACACCATCACCTCGACATCAGGCTACAAGACCCGGCCGTTCGACCGCGTGCTGTCGGAGGTGAAGTCGTTCTTCCAGGTCCACGCCGCGGAAGGCACGCATGCCGGCGGCGTGCATCTGGAGATGACCGGGCAGGACGTCACCGAATGCATCGGCGGCGCGCGCGCCATTACCGATGAGGACCTCAACGACCGCTACCACACGGTCTGCGATCCGCGTCTGAACGCCGAACAGTCGATCGACATGGCCTTCCTGATCGCCGAGCTCCTGAAGCAGGAGCGCGCCGGCAAGACCAAACCGATGCCGGCCGCCGCGGGGCTGTGACTTGCTGAGGTTCTGGCGGGCCACCATCAACTCACGCAACGGGCTGGCCTTCGCCATTCGCTCGGAGCAGGCGATTCGCGAGGAGGTGGTGGCGCTGGTGCTCTCGCTGCCGCTGGCTTGGCTGGTCGGCGCCACGATGATGCGCCGGGTCGAGCTGGTCGCGGCCGTGGTGCTGGTGCTGGTGATCGAGCTGCTCAACACCGCGATCGAGAAGCTGGCCGATCGCCTGACCATGGATCATGACCCGCAGATCGGGCGGGTCAAGGATATGGGCTCGGCCGCGGTCGGCGTCGCGCTTGTCATGGCCGGGCTGTTCTGGCTGTTTGCCCTCGCCGAACGCATGGGCGCGTTCTGATCCGGGCGGATTGAAGTTTGCTCTCGTGCAGGACAACTTAAGAGTATGAGCGAACAACAGATCAAGATCACGCTGGCGCAACTCAATCCGACGGTCGGTGACGTCACCGCCAACGCCGCGAAGGCGCGCGCCGCGCGCGAGCGGGCGAAGGCCGACGGCGCCGATCTGGTGGTGCTCTCGGAACTGTTCATTGCCGGCTATCCGCCGGAGGATCTGGTCCTTAAACCGGCGTTCCAGTCGGCCTGCCGGCTTGCGATCGAGGAGCTGGCGCGCGAGACCGCCGATGGCGGACCAGCCATGCTGATCGGCACACCCTGGGTCGAGGACGGCAAGCTCTATAACGCCTGCGCGCTGCTCGACGAGGGCCGCATTGCCGCGCTTCGCTTCAAGGCGAATCTGCCGAACTACGGCGTGTTCGACGAGAAGCGGCTGTTCGCGCGCGGGCCGGCCTCGGGCCCGGTGACGGTGCGCGGCGTGCGCATCGGGGTGCCGATCTGCGAGGACATCTGGCTCGAGGAGTCGGAGGAATACGAAAACGTCGTCGAGTGCCTGGCCGAGACCGGCGCCGAAATCCTCATAGTGCCGAACGGCTCGCCTTACGCCCGCGACAAGACCGATCTGAGGCTCTCGATCGTGGTGGCGCGCGTCACCGAGAGCGGGCTGCCGCTGATCTATCTCAACGAGATCGGCGGCCAGGACGAATTGATCTTCGACGGCGCCTCGTTCGCGCTGAACGCCGACCTGTCGGTCGCGGCGCAGCTTCCGGCGTTCGAGGAGAACATCACGACATTGTCCTGGCGCAAGACGCCAGACGGCTGGCGCTGCAACGGCCCGATCGCCGAGCTCCTCGAGGGCGACAAGGCGGATTACGCAGCCTGCGTGCTCGGCCTGCGCGACTATGTCCGCAAGAACGGTTTTCCGGGCGTGCTGCTCGGCATCTCCGGCGGCATCGACTCCGCGCTGTGTGCCGCGATCGCGGTGGATGCGCTCGGCGTCGACATGGTGCGCGGCGTGATGCTGCCGTTCCGCTACACCGCGCAGGTGTCGCTCGACGATGCCGCCAAGCTCGCGGCCGCGCTCGGCATCCGCTACGAGGTGCTGCCGATCGCCGACGCCGTGAACGGGTTCGAGAAGATCCTGGCGCCGGCCTTCGCGGGCCTGGAGCGCGACATCACCGAGGAGAATTTGCAGGCGCGCGCCCGCGGCACGCTGTTGATGGCGATCTCCAACAAGACCGGCGCCATGGTGGTGACCACGGGCAACAAGTCGGAGATGTCGGTCGGCTACGCCACGCTCTATGGCGACATGAACGGCGGCTTCAACCCGATCAAGGACATCTACAAGACCGAGGTGTTCCGCCTGTCGTCCTTGCGCAATTCCTGGAAGCCGGACGGCGCGCTCGGACCGTCGGGCGAGGTGATCCCGGTCAACATCATCACCCGTCCGCCGACCGCGGAATTGCGCGAGAACCAGACCGACCAGGATTCGCTGCCGCCTTACGACGTGCTGGATGCGATCCTCGAGCGTCTCGTCGAGCGCGAGGAGCCGCTGGCGACGATCATTGCCGCCGGCTTCGACCGCGATGTGGTGACACGCATCGACCGCCTGCTCTATATCGCCGAATACAAGCGCCGGCAGGCGGCGCCGGGCGTCAAGGTCACCGCTAAGAATTTCGGCCGCGACCGCCGCTATCCCATCACCAATCGCTTCCGCGATCCCGGCAAGGTCTGGCCTGCGCCGGACGAGCAGCTCGTGGCGCGGGCCAACCGCGCATCGGCGGAAGCGTTCGAGGGTTGAGCCCTCACGGCACCGCGAAGTGAGTCAGCTCCCTCGCCCGCAAGCGGAAGAAGTGAACCGAATGCGCGGAGGGGGCGCCGGGTCCCTAATGCTTCGGCGGAATGAAGGTCGGTCCGACCGTGCGGATCTGCCCGTCGCCGGACGGCGTGGCCGGAGCTGTCGCGTCAGCCGCGGCCGGCTGTTGCTGCGGCGCCACTGCCGGCGCGCCCTTCTTGCCGGCGGCGGATTTCGTCGCCTGCTGCTGGGCGCGCTGCTGCATCTTCCGCGCGCTCTCCTCGGTGACGACGATGTCGCCCTGCTGCTCGACACTGGCCTTGTCATCGACGCCCTTCAGCGCCTCCGCCCAGCTCTGGCCGGCCGCCTTGCAGGAGCAGGACGGATTGAACTCGGTGCGGTATTTGAAGGCGTTCGGCAGCGAAGAGTAGGGCTGGCCGCTGATCGACACCGCCTGGTTGATGTCCTCGCCCGGATTGCGATAGGCGAACAGCGTCGCTTCCGCGGCGGGGCATTGCGCCTTGCAGACCCGCTCGTCATCGGCGAAGCGCGCCTGCACGGTTGCGAAGGAGATCGGGAAATAAGCGCCGTCGCAGGTGCGCACGCACACGGTGCGGTAGGTGCCGGACTGCGCGCCATATTCAGGGCCGGGTGGAGGTATCTCCGGGTTCGGATTCGGGTTGGCGTTACCGCCGCCGAACAGGTTCTCGAGGAAGTTGCCCGGGCCGCGCGCAGCGGCAGCAGCATATTGCGGGCCGCAATTGTTCTGCGCGAGCGCGGTCAGCACCGAGCGCCGCTGGTTCTCGCGGTCGGCGCCGCCGAGCCCGCCGGAGCGCAGCCGCTCGAGGTTGGCGGTCATCTGATCGAGATTGGCGCGCATCTGCTGGATCTGGTTGTTGACCGGGCCACACTGCGCCGAATTGTTGTTGAACAGCGAGAAGAAGCCGGAGCTGTCGCAACCCATGCGCCGGGCCTGCGCCGTCACGCGATCGAGCTCGCCCTGCTGCCTGGTTGCCGCGTCCTGATAGCGGCGGATCTGCTCGTCCCTGGCCGGATCGCCGGTGCCGCCGCCGCGGTCGATCGTCGCCAATTGTCCTTCGAGCCGGGCGCACATCGGGTTGGCTTGCGCCTGTTGCGGCAGCGGTCCGGGCGGGCCCGGATTCACCTGCGCGAATGCGTCAGGGGCGGGCAGGGCAATGCCGGCAAGCACGGCGCAGGTCAAAAGCCATCGGGAGAAGCGAAGATCGGGGGTATCGGGCATATCCGGCCATTAGAACGATGCCGCGCGGCGAACGCCAACGCGCGGCCAAGGCGGCCTGCAATAGCCTTTTCTCGGGGCAGCGTCACGTCGTTTCCGGGGCACCGATGTGGCAAAAAGCCCGGCTTGACCAGTCGCTCGGCAGGAGATCAGCGCTGGCAGGTGATGGCGACGTATTCGCCGCAGCCATTTCCGCTGCATTTGTCGCTGGACGCACCCGGAATCGCGCCGGTGATCTCGTCGGGCTCGACGCGGCGGTAATTCGTCGCCCGTGCAAAATCGCGTGACTGGCAGTAGGCGCGCGCGGCATACGCGCCGCATTTGTCGCCGCGCGCCAGGCACTGGTCGACGCCGTAGCCGTCGGCCTGGTTGGCGATGATGAAGACGCGGCTATCGGCCAGCGCGGCCGAGGCAGTGAGGAGGGACGCGCAGGCAATGAATGCTGAAATGAGCCGCATGGTGCACCGGGGAAACGGGTGAAATCCGCGGTTCACCGGATACGCCCGAATTCTTAATAATGATTAACCATGAGGGACTTGCTGCAATTTTCGTCGACGGAGCGGGTACAAACGACCTCAAAACAGCCCCTTGACGGCACAGAGGGGCCATGAGACATGGTGGAACCATGAACGGCCACCTCGCCATCTGCAGCATTTGCCGCGAGATTATTAGCTAGCGATTCGCTGGCTGAGGCCGTCTTTTCTCAATCACCCTGAGATCATTGGACCGCCCGGCCGCAAGGGACGGTTTCCATGGAATTGCGACTCTACGATACGCTGACCCGGGAGAAGCGGCCGTTCGTGCCGCTCGATGCCAATAACGTCCGCATGTATGCCTGCGGACCGACGGTCTACGACTTCGCTCATATCGGCAACGGCCGCGCCGCGATCGTGTTCGACGTGCTGTTCCGCGTGCTGCGCCATCGCTACGGCGCCGATCACGTGACCTATGTCCGCAACGTCACCGACGTTGATGACAAGATCAACGTCCGCGCCGCGCGGGACTATCCCGGCGTGCCCCTGAACGAGGCGATCCGCAAGGTCACCGAGCAGACCTATCAGCAGTACCAGGACGACGTCACCGCGCTCGGCTGCTTGGCCCCGACGGTGCAGCCGCGCGCGACCGAGCACATCCCGGAGATGCGTGCGATCATCGAGAAGCTGGTCGCCGGCGGCTTCGCCTATGTCGCGGAAGATCACGTGCTGTTCTCGCCGCAGGCGATGAATTCGGCCAATTCGGTGCTGCCGCGCTACGGCTCGCTGTCGAAGCGCTCGCTCGACGAGATGATCGCAGGCGCTCGCGTCGACGTCGCGCCCTACAAGCGCGACAACACCGACTTCGTGCTGTGGAAGCCGTCGAAGCCGGGCGAGCCGTCCTGGCCGTCGCCCGCGGGCATCAAGGTCGAGGGCCGGCCCGGCTGGCACATCGAGTGCTCGGCGATGGCCTGGAAACATCTCGGCGAGAGGTTCGACATCCATGGCGGCGGCATCGACCTGGTGTTTCCACACCATGAGAACGAGCTGGCGCAGACCTGCTGCGCCTTCCATGCCGACCGCATGGCCAATGTCTGGATGCACAATGGCTTCCTGCAGATCGAGAGCGAGAAGATGTCGAAGTCGCTCGGCAACTTCTTCACGATCCGCGATCTGCTGGCGGACTGGCCGGGCGAAGTGCTGCGGCTTGCCATGCTGAAGACGCACTATCGCTCGCCGCTCGACTGGACGCTGAAGGCAACCGAAGAGACCGCGAAGACGCTCGACGACTGGTATGCGGTCGCGGCCGACGCCGAGTCCGGCCCGCCGTCGCCGGCGATGATCGAGGCGCTCTACGACGACCTCAACACCGCGCAGGCAATGGCGGTGCTGCACGGTCTGCGCCATGCAGCGTCGACCAGCGAGCAGGCTCGCAAGGAGCTCGCCGGCTCGCTGCGGCTGCTCGGCTTCCTGTCTGAGAGCGCGGGCGCTTGGAAGAGCCGCAAGCAGCAGGCGAGCGGTGTCGACGCCAATGCGGTCGAGGCGCTGATCGCTGAACGTAGTGCGGCCCGTGCACGGAAGGATTTCAAGGAGTCCGACCGCATCCGCGATCAGCTCGCCGCCATGGGCGTGGCGATCAAGGACGGAAAGGATGCCGAAGGAAAGCCAATGACGACCTGGGAGGTCGCACGATGAGCCGTTCCGCCCCCGCACTGCGTCCGTTCCTGCCGGAAGATGCGCCGATGCTTGCGGCCATTTTCGCGGCGTCGATCATGGATCTGACCGGCGACGACTACAGCGAGGCGCAGCAGGAAGCCTGGGCGCTGGCCGCCGAGGACGAGGCTGCGTTCGGCAAGAAGCTCGGCGCCCAGCTCACGCTGATCGCAACGCTGCAGGGCGCGCCGGTCGGCTTCGCCTCGCTGAAGGGCACCGACCATATCGACATGATCTATGTGCATCCGAGCGCGGTCGGGCAGGGCGTCGGTGCTGCGTTGTGCGATGCGCTGGAGAAGATCGCGGGCGCGCGCGGCGCCAAGACCCTGACGGTCGATGCCAGCGACACCGCGCTCGAGTTCTTCCGCAAGCGCGGCTACGTCGCGCAACAGCGCAATTCGGTGATCGTCAACGGCGAATGGCTCGCCAACACCACGATGCAAAAGAAGCTCGACGGTGTCGCGACCCAGGGAGGCCACGCATGAGCCGCGAACGCCTCTATCTGTTCGACACCACGCTGCGCGACGGCGCGCAAACCAACGGCGTCGACTTTACGCTGCAGGACAAGCAGGTGATCGCCAAGATGCTGGATGAGCTCGGCATCGATTATGTCGAGGGCGGCTATCCCGGCGCCAACCCGACCGACAGCGAGTTCTTCAGCAAGAAGCCCGCGTTCGACCACGCGCGCTTCACCGCGTTCGGCATGACGCGCCGTCCCGGCCGCTCGGCCTCGAACGATCCGGGACTGGCCGGCATCCTCGAGGCCAAGGCGGATGCGATCTGCTTCGTCGCAAAGTCCTCCGCCTATCAGGTTCGGGTCGCGCTCGAGACCACGAACGAGGAGAATCTCGCCTCGATCCGCGACAGTGTCGCAGCAGCCAGGGCGCTTGGCCGCGAGGTGATGGTCGACTGCGAGCACTTCTTCGACGGCTACAAGGAGAACCGCGACTACGCGCTGGCCTGCGCGAAAGCGGCCCATGAGTCCGGCGCGCGCTGGGTGGTGCTGTGCGACACCAATGGCGGCACCATGCCGCACGAGGTCGAGACCATCGTCGGCGACGTTATCAAGCATGTGCCGGGCGCAAATCTCGGCATCCACGCCCATAACGACACCGAGCAGGCGGTGGCCAATTCGCTGGCCGCGGTGCGCGCTGGCGCGCGGCAGATCCAGGGCACGCTCAACGGCCTCGGCGAGCGCTGTGGCAACGCCAATCTGTGCTCGCTGATCCCGACCTTGCGGCTGAAGCAGGAGTTTGCCGACAAGTTCGAGATCGGCGTCACCGCGGACAAGATGGCGACGCTGACGAAGGTGTCTCGCACCCTCGATGACATGCTGAACCGCGCGCCCAACCGCCATGCGGCTTACGTCGGCGAGAGCGCCTTCGTCACCAAGACCGGCATCCACGCCTCCGCGGTGTTGAAGGATCCGCACACCTACGAGCATGTGCTGCCGGAATCGGTCGGCAATCACCGCAAGGTGCTGGTGTCTGACCAGGCCGGCCGCTCCAACGTTATCGCCGAACTCGATCGCGCCGGCATCGCCTACGACAGGAGCGATCCGCGGCTGACGCGGCTCGTCGAGGAGTTGAAGGAGCGCGAGGCGGCGGGCTTCGCCTATGAATCCGCCAACGCCTCGTTCGAGCTGCTGGCGCGGCGCACGCTCGGCAAGGTGCCGGAATATTTCAAGGTCGAGCAGTTCGACGTCAATGTCGAGCAGCGCTACAACGCCAATGGCCTGCGCGTCACGGTGGCGCTCGCGGTGGTGAAGGTCGACGTCGACGGCGAGCGGCTGATCTCGGCCGCCGAAGGCAACGGCCCGGTGAATGCGCTCGACGTCGCACTGCGCAAGGATCTCGGCAAGTACCAGAAATACATCGACGGCCTGAAGCTGATCGACTACCGCGTGCGTATCCTCAACGGCGGCTCCGAGGCGGTCACGCGCGTCCTGATCGAGAGCGAGGACGAGGCCGGCGACAATTGGACCACGGTCGGCGTTTCGCCGAATATCATCGACGCCTCGTTCCAGGCGCTGATGGATTCGCTGGTCTACAAGCTGGTGAAATCAGGTGCGCCGACGTGAGATAACGCCGTCATTGCGAGCGAAGCGAAGCAATCCATCCCTCCGCGCACGCTGCGGCATGGACTGCTTGGTCGCTTCGCTCCTGGCAATGACGGGGGGAGGGAGAGACTTTCATGATCGACCACATCTCCGTCGGCGTCCGCGATCTCGAACGCGCGGCGCGGTTCTATGAGCCGACATTGGCCGCGCTCGGGCTGACGCGCCTGGTCACCCGGCCGGCGACGATCGGCTTCGGCAAGGCCTATCCCGAGTTCTGGATCAATCTGCGCACCGGCATGCCGCCGGTGCCGCACGAGAGCGGCGTGCATATCTGCCTGCGCGCGAAGACGACCGCCGAGGTCGATGCGTTCCATGCCGCCGCGCTTGCCGCCGGCGGCCGCTCCGACGGCGCACCGGGCCTGCGCCCGCATGATCGCGCCCGCTACTACGCGGCTTTCGTGCTCGATCCCGACGGCAACCGCGTCGAGGCAGTGACGTTTCCGAGCGAGTGAGGTCCGTTGGACCCGCGCTTCTCTCGACCCGTCATCCTGAGGGAGCGCGGCACGCGCGTCTCGAAGGATGCACGGCCACCAGCCGGGCCGTCGTGCTTCGAGACGGCCGCTATGCGGCCTCCTCAGCATGACGAGGAGAGAGGAGAGTGCGCCCTCAAGCCTACAGCCGCCGCGCCACGTCCGGTGCGAGCTCCTTGGCGCTTTCCGGGGTCCGCGCCACCGCGGAGCGCAACCGCGGCAGGATGTCCTCGACGCGGTCGGTCATCAGCACGTTGACGGCCAGCGTCGGGCGGATGAACTCGGTGGTACGCATGTGGTTCAGAAGCGAGAGCAGCGGCTCCCAGAAATTGTCGATGTTGGCGAGCAGCACCGGCTTCGAATGCCGGCCGAGCTGCTGCCAGGTCAATTGCTCGACCAATTCCTCCAGCGTGCCGACGCCGCCGGGCAGGGCGACGAACGCATCCGAGCGCTCGAACATCAGCCGCTTGCGCTCATGCATGTCGGGCGTGACGATCATTTCCTGAACCGATGTCAGCGCGTTCTCGCGCGCCCGCAAGAATTCCGGAATGATGCCGGTGACGGAGCCACCGTGCTGAAGCGTGGATTTGGCAACCGCGCCCATCAGGCCGATCGATCCGCCGCCATAGACCAGGCGGACGTTGTTCTCGGCAAAGGTCTTACCGAGCGCGACGGCAGCTTCAATGAAGCGGGGATTGTTACCGGGGCCGGAGCCACAATAGACACAGACAGTCTTGATTTGGTTCATGCGATCCTTGTGGCACTGCAGCGTAAAAAGGGTCAAGGGCAGGATAAAGGGTCAAGGATAGGATATGGGGATTGAGAACGAAAAATCCCGTAAATTCCCGCGAATCGCGAAAGATTTTCGCCACACGTCTGTACGCTGCAATCAAACGGTCTATATGACCGCCAGAATGTCAAACCGTGAAAAAGATGTGACGGCAAGAGGGCGCGCCGCCCTAGCCCGGGCGGGCTCCTGATGGCGCCCCCGCACCCGCATGCGCCTGCCGTCGAGGCGCCCGCAGCCGCGACGCAGGCGGCCGAAAAGGCGACGCTGATCGGCACGCTCGTTCATCTCTGGCCCTATATCTGGCCGGGCGATCGCGCCGATCTGAAGATGCGCGTGGTCTGGTCGGTGGTGGTGCTGCTGTTCGCGAAACTTGCGACGCTGTCGGTGCCGTTCACCTTCAAATGGGCGATCGATGCGCTGAACGGCGCCGGCTCGGCGCCCGTCGCTCCGTCCAACTGGATGATGTGGCTGATCGCCTCGCCGCTTTTGATGACGATCGGCTACGGCGCGGTGCGCATCATCATGGCGGTGCTGACGCAATGGCGCGACGGCATCTTCGCGCACGTCGCCATGCACGCGGTGCGGCGGCTCGCCTACATCACCTTCGTGCACATGCACGAGCTGTCGCTGCGCTTTCATCTCGAGCGCAAGACCGGCGGCCTGACCCGCATCCTCGAGCGCGGCCGCACCGGCATCGAGACCATCGTGCGGATGGTGATCCTGCAACTCATCCCGACCATCGTCGAGGTCACGCTGCTGGCGGCGGTGCTGCTCTGGCAGTTCGACTGGCGCTACGTGCTGGCGGTGCTGCTCACCGTCGTCGTGTTCATGTATTTCACCTACATCGCGACCGAGTGGCGGATCGAGATCCGCCGCAAGATGAACGATTCCGACACCGAGGCGAACACCAAGGCGATCGATTCGCTGCTCAACTACGAGACGGTGAAATATTTCGGCGCCGAGGAGCGCGAGGCAAAGCGCTACGACCGCTCGATGGAGCGTTACGAGCAGGCCAGCGTAAAGACGTATACCTCGCTCGCGGTGCTCAACACCGGGCAGGCGATCATTTTCACCGTGGGCCTGACCGCGACGATGCTGATGTGCGCGCTCGGCATCCGCAAGGGCACCCATACCGTCGGCGATTTCGTGCTGATCAACTCCATGATGATCCAGCTCTACCAGCCGCTCAATTTCATGGGCATGGTATATCGCGAGATCAAGCAGGCGATCATCGACATCGAGAAGATGTTCGATGTGCTGGCGCGCAATCCGGAAGTGAAGGACATGCCGGACGCCAGGCCGCTCGCCGTGTCCGCCGGCAGCGTGCGCTTCGAGGATGTCCGCTTCGCCTACGAACCCGACCGGCCGATCCTCAAGGGCCTCAGCTTCGAAGTGCCCGCCGGCAAGACGGTCGCGGTCGTCGGTCCTTCGGGCGCCGGCAAATCGACGATCTCGCGGCTGCTGTTCCGGCTCTATGACGTCTCCAGCGGCCGCATCCTGATCGACGGCCAGGACATCAGGTCGGTGACGCAGGCGTCGCTGCGTGCTTCGATCGGCATGGTGCCGCAGGACACCGTGCTGTTCAACGACACCATCCGCTACAACATCCGCTACGGCCGCTGGGACGCCAGCGATGCGGAAGTGGAGGAGGCGGCGCGGCTGGCGCAGATCGACCATTTCATCCGGATGTCACCCAAGGGTTATGAGACCCAGGTCGGCGAGCGCGGGCTGAAACTCTCCGGCGGCGAAAAGCAGCGCGTCGCGATCGCACGCACGGTGCTGAAAGCGCCGCCGATCCTGGTGCTGGACGAGGCGACCTCCGCGCTCGACAGCCACACCGAGGCCGAGATCCAGGACGCGCTGGAGCGCGTCTCGCGCAACCGGACCTCGCTCGTGATCGCGCACCGCCTGTCGACCATTGTCGGCGCCGACGAGATCATCGTGCTGGATCAGGGCCGGATCGCCGAGCGCGGCACCCATGCCCGGCTGCTGGCCGCGGGCGGGCTGTATGCCGGCATGTGGAACCGGCAGCGCGAGGCCGAGGCGGCCCGCGAACGGCTCGCGCAGATTGACGACGACAGCGAGGCGCCCAACCGCCTGCCGCCGCCGGTCGCCGAGCCGGCCCAGGATTCCGCCCCCGTCACGGTCGAGAAGCCCTTGCCGACCGCCGCGGAATAGAGGAAGTAGAGCGCCGATCTCCCGCCGAAGGAGCGGGGAACCCAGCGAGCTCTGATGTCCATCGCCAATTCCATCCGTGCGCAGGTCCCGCCGATCCACCCGGAGGGCTATCCCTTCATCGGCGGCTTCGCACTCGCGAGCTTGATCCTGTTCTGGATCTGGACCCCGCTGGGGTGGATCGGGACGCTGCTCACCATCTGGTGCGCGCTGTTCTTCCGCGATCCGGTGCGCGTGACGCCGGTGCGCGACGGCATCGTGGTGTCGCCGGCCGACGGCCGCGTCTCCATGGTGGGGCAGGCATTGCCGCCGGCCGAGCTAGGTCTCGGCGACAAGCCGCTGCCGCGGGTCTCCATCTTCATGAGCGTGTTCAACTGCCACGTGAACCGCAGCCCGGTGGCCGGCCGTATCGACCGCATCGCCTATCGGCCGGGCGCCTTCATCAATGCCGAGCTCGACAAGGCGAGCGAGGACAATGAGCGCAATTCGCTGGTGATCTCGACGCCGAACGGCCGGATCGGCGTGATCCAGATTGCGGGGCTGGTGGCGCGGCGGATCGTCTGCTTCGTCAAGGAAGGGCAGTCGATCGGCGCCGGCGAGCGCTTCGGCCTGATCCGCTTCGGTTCGCGGCTCGATGTCTATCTGCCCGAGGGCACCAAGGCGCTGGTCTCGGAAGGGCAGACCGCGATCGCGGGCGAGACGATTTTGGCGGATTTCCGGGGTGGCGATCCCGGCCGGACGTTCCGCGCCGATTAACTCTGTTTTGTCGGCCCAATCAGCCGGTTCCTGCCGCATTGGCGGAGCGGGCGCGTGCTTGCTATATTAGTAAGCCATGGTGCCATTCGACCCAGACTCTCCCGAGTTTCGCCGCCGGCGGTTCCGCCCGATCCCGGTGCGAATGCTTGTGCCGAACATGATCACGCTGCTGGCGATCTGCGCCGGCCTGACCGCGATCCGCCTCTCGACGGAAGGGCGGATGGAGCTTGCGGTTGCCGCGATTGTGTTCGCCGCGATCCTCGACGGCATCGATGGCCGCGTCGCGCGCATGATCAAGGGCCAGTCGAAATTCGGCGCCGAGCTCGACAGCCTCGCCGACTTCGTCAATTTCGGCGTCGCGCCGGGCCTGATCCTGTATTTCTGGCAGCTGCACGAGCTGAACAATGGCGGCTGGATCGCCGCGATGGTGTTCGCGATCTCCGGCGGCCTGCGCCTGGCGCGGTTCAACGCCTCGATCGACGATCCGAACAAGCCTGCCTTCGCCGCCAATTACTTCACCGGCGTGCCGGCGCCGGCCGGCGCGATTACCGTGCTGCTGCCGATCTATCTCGCCTTCCTCGGCGTGCCGATGCCGCCGGCGACGCTGACGGCGTTCTATACGCTGCTGATCGCGTTCCTGATGGTGTCGCGGCTGCCGGTGTTCTCCGGCAAGACGGTGAAGATGCGCGTGCCGCCGGAAATGGTGCTGCCGGTGTTCGTCGCGGTGGTGTTCTTCGTCGCGCTCTTGATCGGCTATCCCTGGCACATCCTGTCGGCGGGCTCGGTGCTCTATTTGATCAGCCTGCCCTGGGGCTGGAAGTCGTATCGCGACCAGGAGCGCAGTCTTGCCGCGCAAACGCAGGCGGCGAGCGCACCGGCGCCGACAGCGGCACCGGCCTACACGCCGCCAGCCGCGAGCACCGACCAGGACAACCGTCCGGCAAGGTTGAACTGAGGCCGGCCAAACATCTTCAGTCCCTCATGGTGAGAAGCGCGGCACGCGCGTCTCGAACCATGAGGCCCCGCTGGTGGCCTCATCCTTCGAGACGCGGCTTCGCCGCTCCTCAGGATGAGAAAGAGCACTTCCCAAATATCAGCCATGAGCGTTCGCTCGGTTGGGTTCGCGCCCGATCTCGGCTATAGGCTGAGACCGGCCTGCGCATGCCAAAAATCAGGAGAGAAACGCCGTGACGACATCTGCTTCCGCCCCGCTTCCCGCCTCCGTCCTCGAAGCGTTGGCGCGCTACGACACGCCGACGATCTGCAACGCGATGGAGATCGTGGCGCCGGAGCGCCGGCTGATCGGCTACACGGTGAAGCCGCTGGTCTGCCCGTTTCCGACGCTGCCGCCGATCGTCGGCTTTGCCCGCACCGCGACGATCCGCTCGGTGCTGAAATCCGGCCTCTCCGCCGAGGAGCAGTCGAAGCGCCGCATCGAATACTACGAATATGTCGGGACCGGTGCCGGGCCGCGCATCTCCGTGATCCAGGACATCGACGGCCCCGACGTCGGCTACGGCGCGTTCTGGGGTGAGGTGCAGAGCAACGTCCACAAGGCGCTGGGCTGCCTCGGCGTCATCACCGACGGCTCGATCCGCGATATCCCGCAGTGGGCGCCGGGCTTCCAGGCGCTGGCGGGCTCGATCGGCCCGTCGCATGCCTGGGTGCATGCGGAAAGCTTCGGCGGTGAGGTCCGCGTCGCCGGCATGACGGTGCGCTCCAACGACCTGATCCACGCCGACAGCCACGGCGCCATCGTGATCCCCTATGAGGTCGCGGCAAAGTTGCCTGAAGCCGCCGAACTGTGCGGCCGCCGCGAGACGCCGATCCTGGAGATCGCGCGATCGAAGGATTTTTCGCTCGAGAAGCTGAAGGACGCGCTGAAGCGCTCGGCGGAGATCCACTGAGATCATTGAGATTGAAGTGGCGCGGTAGCGCAAGTTCACCTCTCCCCGCTGGGAGAGGTGAAGGTTTGCGGCACGACCAACGTTCTGACGCTCTACATTCCGTGGTCAGGCCGGGGCGATCCTGGCGACGTCGGAGATGCCGCGAACGGTCATGTCGATGGCGACATAGAGGATCACCAGCAGGCCGACATAGGCGATCCAGCGGTGGGTCTGCAGCAGCCGCGCGATGAACGAGGCCGCCGCGCCCATCAGCGCGATCGAGAGGATCAGGCCGAACACCAGCACGATCGGCTGCTCGCGCGCGGCACCTGCGACCGCGAGCACATTGTCGAGCGACATCGAGACGTCGGCGACGATGATCTGCGTGGTGGCCTGAAGCAGCGTCTTGCGTGGCGCCTCCGCATCGTCAGCACCGTGCCCCGCCGTTTCGTCCGCTGCCGACGCGCGCAACTCGCGCCACATCTTCCAGCACACCCAGAGCAGCAGGATGCCGCCCGCGAGCAGCAGGCCAACGATCTGCATGAGCTGCGTCGCGGCGATGGCGAACAGGATGCGCAGCAGCGTCGCGGCGCCGATGCCGATCAGGATCGCCTTGGTGCGTTGCCGCTCGGGCAGTCCCGCGGCGGCCAGGCCGATGACGACGGCATTGTCGCCGGCCAGCACGAGGTCGATGAGGATGACCTGCAGCAATGCGCTGAAAGTTTCGAGTGTGAGAAGTTCGGACATGGGTCATGCTCCCCTTGAGGTCGGGGAGTGGACCGGTTTCGACGTGTTGGCTGTCGCCATCGGGCGGATGGCGAATCCACCACGACGCGGAGCCGCGTCGCGGGTCGAAGCAGGGCCACTCCAATGTTCCAGTCCGACATCGCAGCTTGTGGCTGCCAGAGGGGCCCGGCCTGGGATTTACGGTCGCTCAATCATGATGCGATTAGATTGAAGCGCATCATGATCTCATCTTTTTGTTTGAGCATGATCTTTTCGGAAAACCGGTTTCCACTTTTCCGGATCATGCTCTAGTCCGGACGCAGCGCGGCCTGCTCCTCGAAGAACAGCGCCGCCTGATCCGGCTCACCGAGGATCGCCGCTGCACACCCCATCAGGGTGAACGCACCGGCAAAATCCCAAAGGTTCAAGTGCGCCGAAGTTGTCCGCACGCGGATTGCGTACGCCACGACCGCGGCGATTGCGGCCTGTGCGAACAGCAGGATGCTGAGCACGGGCAGGACCAGTCCGGGCTCGATCAGGCGGATCGCTGCGATCGCCGGCAGTGCGGTCAGCACGCCGAGCAGGAGCAGCATGCCGAATGGCTCCGGTGATGGAGCATTCCGCGTGATCCTGTTTGGAGCCGATCGGAACATCCTGTGCCCGTTCGCGCATGCCCGGCAGCAACCGCGCGCCATGGCTTCGTCGACTTGCGCCGACGATACCAGAACCGGCTCATGTCGAGACGTGGCGTGGCGCCGCAGGAGAGGGTTGTCCGTGCGGCGATGCGACGCGCGCCAGACTACGCGGGCAGCGGCCGGAATTGAGATCGAGATGCAACCTAAAAATGTCGTGATGTCGACCAGCAGTTACGGGGATGTGCTGGCGCGACGGCCGCACGCCATGGCAAAGTTGATATCGCCAATTATCTTTGATGCTGGTGCAGGGACGACCGAAGGACGATGGCAATGAACATGGAAGGCAAGACGGTGTTGATCACCGGCTCCACCGATGGCGTCGGTCGCTACGTGGCGATGAAGCTCGCCGCCGCCGGCGCCCGGGTCCTGATCCATGGCCGCGACACGACGCGGGCGCAGACACTCGCCGACGAGATCAAGCGGGTGAGCGGCCGCGAGCCGATGTTCTATCAGGCCGATCTTTCCTCGCTCGCGGAGGTCCGCGAGTTCGCCCAGCTCGTGCTCGACGATCAGGAGAGGCTCGACGTCTTCGTCAGCAACGCCGGCATCGGCTCGCAGAACGAGGGGCCGGCGCGGCAGACCAGCAAGGACGGGCACGAGCTGCGCTTCGCGGTGAACTATCTCGCCGGCTTCCTGCTCACGCACATGCTCCTGCCGCGGCTGAAGGCGAGCGCCCCTTCGCGTATCGTCCAGGTCGCCTCGCTCGGCCAGCATCCGATCGATTTCGACGACGTGATGATCACGAGGAATTACAGCGGCGGGCGCGCCTATGCGCAGAGCAAGCTGTCGCAGATCATGTTCACGATCGATCTCGCGGCGGAGTTGCAGGGAACCGGCGTAACCGTGAACGCGCTGCATCCGGCGACCTACATGAACACCACGATGGTGCGCGCCAGCGGCACCACGCCAATGTCGACCGTAGAGCAGGGCGGCGACGCCATCCTGCATCTGGTCCACGGCGACGACGTTGCCGACCGAAGCGGGTTGTTCTTCGACGGCATGCGCGAAGCCCGCCCCCATTCGCAGGCTTATGACGCCGAGGCGCGAAGGCGGCTGCGGGCGTTGAGCCTGAAATTGGCGGGATTGTCGGGTAACCCGTAAGGTGGGTTAGCGAAGCGTAACCCACCATCACGCGGATCGGACGGAAGGTGGGTTACGCCTTCTGCCTTCGCTCGTTGAGCTACGGCGAACGTCGTCGGCTAACCCACCCCGCGACCACGGCTCTATGATTCCTGCGTCGCCCCGACAGCTTTCTTCGCGAACTGCGGAAACATCTCGGCCACCACGGGCCCGTCCAGACGCCAAGAGTAGCAGCCGCCGACGAAGAACGGCGGTTCCTTGAGCTCCTGCTGTTGGTCGAGCGAGTCGCGGCCCTGCGGGTTCTTGCCTGACGTTGCCGTCTGGAACAGCGTCGTCACCGCCGGGCCCAGCAGCTCCGCGAGATGCGTGCAGGTCTCCAGCCGGCCGATCTTGCGCCTGATAATCTCGCGCCAGCCCTTGCCGATGCGTTCGCCGACCAGGCGTTGCAGAATGCCTTCGACATCGAGGCAGGACGGGTAGGGCGTCGAGGCCATCGTCGTGCCGGTCTCGCGGATCGTGAAGCTGTCGTCGACCGCGAGCCGCAGACGGATGTCGTGCACGGGATCGTCGGGCTGCTGCAGGCCGCGATGGCGGTCGTGCCGCGCATAGGGTTTTGTGTCGACCAGCCGCGCCTCGACCTCCCACAGCCCGTCGTCTCTGAGATAGCCGAGACATTCGACGGAGCGGCGGTGCATCAGGCGGCGCGGCTTGCCGTCGGCATTCGTATCGGGTGCGGACATCGGAACTCGCTGGATTGAATCTAACCGATCCAATCGGCCGCTTGCTCCGATGTCAACGCTTGCTGCTGAAACCACGCCATGCAACGCGCGCGTCAGCTGACGCGCCGGTCGCGGTTCTCCCAGTACGGCCGGCGCAGCTCGCGCTTCAGGATCTTGCCGGCGCCGGAGAGCGGCAGCGGTGTCGAGGTAATGTCGACGCTGCGCGGACATTTGTAGCCGGCGATCAGCGTCTTGCAGTGCTCCATCAGTTCTTCCGGCGTGGCGCTGGCGCCGCTCTTCATGACGACGACGGCGTGAACCTGCTCGCCCCAGCGCTCGCTCGGGATGCCGATCACCGCGCATTGCGCCACCGCCGGATGCTGCGCCAGCGCATTCTCGACCTCCGCCGAATAGACGTTCTCGCCGCCGGAGATGATCATGTCCTTGACGCGGTCGACGACATAGACGAAGCCGTCCTCGTCCATGTAGCCGCCGTCGCCGGTGTGCATCCAGCCGTCGATCACCGCGCGCGCGGTTTCCTCCGGACGCTCCCAATAGCCCATCATCACGACGTTGCCGCGCACCGCGATCTCGCCCACGGTGCCTGATGGCACCACCTTGTCGTCGGCATCGACGATCTTGACCTCGCAGCCGAGCGTGGCGCGGCCGGCGGCGCGATGCCGGCCCTTGGCGCGGCCTTCGCCGATATGCTCCTTCCAGTGCAGCAGCGTTGCGATCGGTGACAGCTCGGTCATGCCGTAGGCCTGCGTGAACTCGACATGCGGCAGCGCCTTCATCGCGCGCATCAGCACGGCGTCGCTGATCGGCGAGGCGCCATAGGCGATCCGTCGCAGCGACGACAGGTCGTAATTGCCGAGCGTGGGATGATCGACGAACATCTGGATCATGGTCGGCACCAGCAGGACGTCGGTGACGCGCTCCTTCTGCATGGCGGCGGCGACGCCATCGGGCGTGAAGCCCTGGATCACGACGTTCGAGCCGCCCGACAGCAGCACCGAATACATCGCCGCGCCATTGGCGAGGTGAAACATCGGCGCCGCATGCAGGTAGGTCGACGTGCCCGGCCACAGGCCTTCGCCGAGCGCGTTCAGCGCGTTGGCCATCAGGTTGCCGTGGCTCAGCATCACGCCCTTGGAGCGGCCGGTGGTGCCGCCGGTGTAGAAGATGCCCGCGAGGTCGCTCGCGCCGCGCATCGCGTCCGGGATGCGCTGGTGGCGCGCAATCAGCGTCTCGTAATTCTCCATGCCGTCAGGCGTCGCGCCATCGTCGGCATAGACGAGCTTCAGCCCAGGAATGGCCTTCGCCAGCGTCGCGCCGACCGGCGCAAACGCCTTGTCGACGAACAGGATCTCGGCACGGCAGTCGCGCAGCGCGTCCTCGTTCTCCAGCTGAGACCAGCGGATGTTGAGCGGCACGATCACCGCGCCCGCCCAGCCGACGGCGAGATAAAGCTCGAGATAGCGATCGGAATTCAGCGACAGGATCGCGACGCGATCGCCATCTCTGGCGCCGAGGCCGCGAATGCCGGCGGCGAGGCGGGCGACGCGGTCGCCGACCTCGCGCCAGTTGCGGCGCCGCTCACCGCAGACGACCGCGAGTCCGTTTGGATTGACCTGCAGCGCGCGCCGCAGTCCGTGCGTGATGTTCACTCCTGTCCTCCCTTGATGCGTTTCCCGTGCGAGGCAGTTTGTCCGCCTTCTTGCGCGTCGTTGTGGCGATCCCTTCAGTCAGGCGGATCGCGAATTCCTCGGCCACGGCCTTGCCGGTCATCGAGCCGCCGGGCTGAAACCAATGGCCGATCCAGTTCAGCGAGCCCGCGATCGCGAAGGCCGAGAGTTTCGGATCGCACGGCCTGATCGAGCCGTCGTCGACGCCCTCGGCGATATAGCTGCGGAAGGCGCGGTCGATCCGCCTTTTCGCCATCTGGACGATCTTGCGGTTGTTCTCGTTGAGATCGCGGATGTCGAAGCGGACGAGGCTCTTGCCGTAGTCGGTGGTCATCAGCTCGGCATATCTGACAGTGAGCTTGCGCAGCTTATCAAGGCCGGTGCCGCCGCCGGCCGAGGTCTCGGCGATGCAATCGTCGACCAGCTCGTTGCCGAGCGACCAGCACTCGAACAGGATCTCGTCCTTGCCGCGGAAGTAATTGTAGAGCGCCGGCTTGGTGATGTTCAGCCGCTTGGCGACGTCGTTGAGCGTGGCGCGGTGATAACCCTGTTCCAGGAACAGCGCGACCGCCGCGCGCAACACCGCCTCGCGCTTCTCGTCGCGGGCGCGCCGGCGGCTTTCGAATGGCAGCCAGGGCGACTGGGGGGTGGAGGAGGGGGCGTGGGCGTCCATGGCGTGCGCTGGGTGTCGCATTGACTCCGGGAGGTTGCCCGTATATTACCCATCGGTAATATATAGTCCAGTGGGTAATTTTCGGGAGGACAATAATGACGTCACGCGCCTACGTTGCCGGGGTCGGCATGATCCCGTTCGTCAAGCCCGGCGCCAACGCGCCGTATCACGTGATGGGCGCGGAAGCCGCCAGGCTCGCGCTGGCCGATGCCGGGCTCGACTACGGCCGTGTGCAGCAGGCCTATGTCGGCTACGTCTATGGCGACTCCACCTGCGGGCAGCGCGCGCTGTATCCGGTTGGCATGACCGGCATCCCGATCGTCAACGTCAACAACAACTGCTCGACCGGGTCGACCGCGCTGTTCCTGGCGCGGCAGGCGATTGAATCAGGCGCCGCGGACTGCGTGATGGCGCTCGGCTTCGAGCAGATGAAGCCCGGCGCGCTCGGTGCGGTCTTCACCGATCGCCCCAGCGCGTTCGACGATTTCGATGCCGCCGCAGACAAGCTTGTCGACGCGCCCGGCGTGCCGCTGGCGCTGCGCTATTTCGGCGGCGCGGGCCTCAGCCACATGAAGAAATACGGCACGCCGCTCAATGCCTTCGCCAAGGTGCGCGCAAAGGCGAGCCGCCATGCCAAGAACAATCCGCTGGCGCTGTTTCGCAAGGAGGTCACCGCCGACGACGTGATGAACGACCAGGTGATCTGGCCCGGCGTGATGACGCGGCTGATGGCATGTCCGCCGACCTGCGGCGGCGCCGCGGCGATCCTGGTCTCGGAAAAGTTCGCCGACCAGCACGGCCTCAACAGGCAGGTCCGCATCGCAGCCCAGGCGATGACGACGGACACGCCGTCGACCTTCGCGGCCGGCGACATGATGCAGGTGGTCGGCTACGACATGGCGCGCGATGCCGCGAAGAAGGTCTACGAGGCCGCCGGCATCGGCCCGGAGGATCTCGACGTCGTCGAGCTGCACGATTGCTTCGCCCATAACGAGCTGATCACCTATGAGGGGCTTGGCCTGTGCGGCGAGGGCGAGGCGGCGCGCTTCATCGACGACGGCGACAACACCTATGGCGGCAGGATCGTCACCAATCCGTCCGGCGGCCTGTTGTCGAAGGGCCATCCGCTTGGCGCCACCGGCCTTGCGCAATGCTATGAGCTGACGCGGCAGCTGCGCGGCACCGCGGCGGCCACGCAAGTGGAAGGCGCGCGGATCGGCCTGCAGCACAATCTCGGCCTCGGCGGCGCCTGCGTCGTGACGCTCTACGAGCGCGCCTGAGGTCACGCATGGTCGATCAATCCGCCGTCGGGCGCACCTTCACGCCGGTGACCGCGCGCGTCGAGCCCGGGCGGCTGCGCTTCTTCCTCGATACGCTCGGCGAGCGCAATCCGCTCTATCGCGCCGACAAGGCCGCGCGGGCGGCCGGCTACACGGCGGCCCCGGTGCCGCCGACCTATCTGTTCTGCCTTGAAATGATGGACGCACCCGATCCGTTCGAGTTCCTTAACGCGCTCGATATCGATCTCGCCCGCGTGCTGCATGGCGAGCAGCGCTTCGACTATCACGCGCCTGTGGTCGTCGGCGACACGCTGACCTTCAAATCCCGGGTCGCTGACGTCACCGACAAGAAGGGCGGGGCGATGACGCTGATCGTCGTCGTCACCGAGGTCACCAATCAGAACGGCGTCCATGTCGCCGATACTTCGCGCACCGTGGTGGTACGCAATGTGGTGCCGTTATGAGCGCAAAGCTTCCGTCGGTCGGCGACCGTCTCGTCCACAAGGAGTTTCCGCCGGTCACCCGCCATCGCCTCGCGCTGTATTGCGGCGCCTCCGGCGATCACAATCCGATCCATGTCGACATCGACTTCGCGAAGGCGGCCGGTTTCCCCGACGTGTTCTCGCACGGCATGCTTGTCATGGGCTATCTCGGCCAGGCGCTGACGGACGCGGTCGCGCCGTCGCGCATCCGCTCGTTCTCCACGCGCTTTGCCGCGATCACCCAGCTCGGCGCCAAGCTGACCTGCGAGGGCACCGTGACCGAGCTGATGGAGCAGGATGGTGAGAAGCGAGCGAAGCTTGCGCTCACCACGAAAGACCAGAACGGCGAGATCAAGCTCGCCGGGGAAGCCGTGATTGCGCTGTAGAGGGATGAGGTGAGCTGCGGCGACGAAGGGATAGCTCTCCCTCGCCCCGCTCTTGCGGGAGAGGGTTGGGGTGAGGGGATGCTTCCGCGAGCTCCGCAGGCCCGTGAGACCTGCACCCCTCACCCGGAACGCATCTGGCGATGCGTTCCGACCTCTCCCCGTAGGCGGGGCGAGGTGAAGCGGCACCCACGGAAATCATGTTGCTTGAGGGAGGTTTGAATGTCGAAACTGCAAGGCAAAGTCGCGCTCGTCTCCGGTTCGGGCCGTGGCATCGGGCGCGCGATCGCGTTGAAGCTTGCGAGCGAGGGCGCGCGCGTCGTGGTCAATGACCTTGATGCCGAGCCGGGCGATGCGGTCGCGGCCGAGATCAAGGCCATGGGCGGCGAGGCGATCGCGGTCAACGGCAGCGTGACCGAGGCGGGCTTCGCCGATCGCTTCGTGGGTAGCGCGATGGAGCGCTTCGGCGGTCTCGACATCATCGTCAACAATGCCGGCTACACCTGGGACTCGACGATCCAGAAGATGACCGACGAGCAGTTCCAGGCGATGCTCGACGTCCACCTCGTCGCCCCGTTCCGCATCCTGCGCGCCGCGTCCGAGCCGATCCGCGTGATGGCGAAGCGGGAGGCGGAGGCCGGCCGCGAGGTGTTCCGCAAGGTCGTCAACATCTCCTCGATCGCGGGCCTTTACGGCAATGCCGGGCAGGCGAGCTATTCGTCGGCGAAGGCGTCGCTGATCGGGCTGACGCGGACGATGTGCAAGGAGTGGGGCCGCTACAAGGTCAACGTCAATTGCGTCGCCTTCGGCCTGATCAACACCCGCCTGACCCAGCCGATCGAGGCGCAGCAGAAGACCATCGACGTCGCCGGCCGCGACATCAAGGTTGGCGTGCAGCCGCAGATGCTGGAGGCGATGGGCCGGATGATCCCGCTCGGCCGCGGCGGCACGCCCGAGGAGGCGGCGGACGCGGTCTATCTGTTCTGCTCGCCGGAATCGAACTACATCAGCGGCCAAGTGATCGTCGCCGGCGGCGGTCTGCTGATTTAATTGCGAGGGCATGATGCAATACCGATCGTCCTGGATGACCGAGGAGCTGGACACCTTCCGTGACCAGTTCCGCAAATTCCTCGCCAAGGATCTGGCGCCGCACGCCGAGACATGGCGCGCGCAGAAGCTGGTCGACCGCTCAGCCTGGCGCGCGCTCGGCGAGATGGGCGCGCTGCTGCCGAGCGTGCCGGAGGCCTATGGCGGCCTCGGCACCAGCTTCGCCTATGACGCCGCCGTGCTCGACGACCTCGAGAGCACCGTGCCGGAGCTGACGACCGGCGTCTCCGTGCACAGCGCGATCGTCGCGCACTACATCCTCAATTACGGCTCGGAGGAGCAGAAGAAGCGCTGGCTGCCGAAGATGGCGTCGGGCGAGATGGTCGGCGCCATCGCGATGACCGAGCCCGGCACCGGCTCCGATCTGCAGAGCGTCAAGACCACGGCAAAGAAGCAGGGCAATTCCTACGTCATCAACGGCCAGAAGACCTTCATCACCAACGGCCAGGCCGCCGACCTCGTCATCGTGGTCGCGCGCACCGGCGGTCCGGGCGCCAAGGGCCTCTCGCTGATCGTGGTCGAGACCGCAGGCGCCGAGGGCTACCGGCGCGGCCGCAACCTCGACAAGATCGGCCTGCACGCCTCGGATACCTCGGAATTGTTCTTCGACAATGTCGTGGTGCCGCCGGAAAACCTGCTCGGCGCCGAGGAGGGCAACGGCTTCGTGCAACTGATGCAGCAATTGCCGCAGGAGCGGCTGGCGCTCGCGATCGGCGCCGTCGCCTCGATGGAGCGCGCGGTCAGGATCACGGCCGAGTACACCAAGGAGCGCAACGCGTTCGGCAAGCCGCTGATCGAGTTCCAGAACACCGCTTTCAAGCTCGCCGAGCGCAAGACCGAAGCAATGATCGCCCGCGTGTTCGTCGACTGGTGCGTGGAGCGCCTGGTCGCCGGCGATCTCGATACGGTGACGGCCTCGATGGCGAAATGGTGGTGCTCGCAGAAGCAGGTCGAGACCGCGGACGAGTGCCTCCAGCTCCACGGCGGCTACGGCTACATGCAGGAATATCCGATCTCGCGGATGTTCATTGATTCCCGCATCCAGAAGATCTATGGCGGCACCAACGAGATTATGAAGCTGTTGATCGCGCGCTCGCTGTAGGTGGGCAATCGTCCCTCTGCGTCACAAGCGCCATAACCCCTCATCCTGAGGAGCCGCGAAGCGGCGTCCCGAAGGATGTAGGCCAAAGGCGAGGCCTCATGGTTCGCCTCGCGAGGCGAAGCATCGTCGAGACGCGCGTTCCGCGCTCCTCACCATGAGGGGCAATACGGCGCCCGCAGGCGGGACGCGGCCCGTGCTGGGCCGATCGGGCAGCAACCGCCCGTTCTGCGGAAATCGGCGGCGCCGCCGCGCTGTCCTTCCCCTGCCGCATGGCTCGTCGTCGCCCTGGTATGCCGAGGCGACTTCGGCCTTGCGCCGTATTCCTGTCTATCATACCCCGGTTCGGACCAGATCCGCGCGAAGCCTCGACACGCGTCAATGTCCGTTAGGGAGCCCTCATGACCAAAAGCAATGCCCGCACCGGAGGCCAGATCCTGATCGACCAGCTGGTCGCGCAAGGGGTGGAGCGCGTCACCTGCGTGCCGGGCGAGAGCTATCTGGCGGCGCTGGACGCCCTGCATGACAGCCCCATCGATGTGGTGGTCTGTCGCGCCGAAGGCGGTGCGGCGATGATGGCGGAGGCCTACGGCAAGCTCACCGGATGTCCGGGCATCTGCTTCGTGACCCGCGGCCCCGGCTCGACCAATGCCGCCCATGGCGTGCACATCGCGATGCAGGACTCGACCCCGATGATCCTGTTCGTCGGCCAGGTCGACACCGGCATGCGCGAGCGCGAGGCGTTCCAGGAACTCGACTACAAGGCGGTATTCGGCACCATGGCGAAATGGGCCGTCGAGATCGATCGCCCTGACCGCATTCCAGAACTGGTCGCACGTGCCTTCCGCGTCGCGTTGCAGGGCCGCCCCGGTCCTGTCGTGATCGCGCTGCCCGAGAACATGCTCACCGAGACGGCTGCGGTTGCCGATGCGCCGCGCGTCGAGCCCGCGGCAACCTGGCCCGCGCCGTCAGATCTCGAGCGCCTCGGCGCGATGCTGGCGACCGCCAAGGCGCCGATCGTCGTGCTCGGCGGCTCCGCCTGGACGGCGGACGCGGCCAAGGGGATCGCGCGCTTTGCCGAGCGGTTCGATCTGCCGGTTGCGACCTCGTTCCGCCGCGCCTCGCTGTTTGACGCCGATCACTCGCATTATGCCGGCGACCTCGGCATCGGCCCGAGCCCGAAACTAAAGGATCGCATCACCGGCGCCGACGTCATCCTGCTGATCGGCGGCCGCATGTCGGAAATGCCGTCATCGTCCTACACGCTGCTCGACATTCCGGTTCCGCAGCAGAAGCTCATTCACGTCCATCCCGGCTCCGAAGAGCTCGGCCGCGTCTATCAGCCGGCGCTCGCGATCCAGGCGACGCCCGCCGCCTTCGTCGCCGCCGTCGAGACCATGAAGCCAGGAGCAACGCCGGCCTGGAATGGTGAGGCAGCGAAGGCGCATGCCGACTACGTCGCGTGGACCGAGAAGCCGCGCGAATTGCCGGGCAACTTCCAGTACGGCCAGGTCGTCACATGGCTGCGCGACCGGCTGCCGAAGGACGCGATCGTCTGCAACGGCGCCGGCAATTACGCCGGCTGGCTGCATCGCCACCATCGTTTCCACGCGTTCGCGGCCCAGCTTGCACCGACCTCGGGCTCGATGGGCTACGGCGTGCCGGCCGCCGTGATGGCCAAGCGGCACTTTCCGGATCGCGTCGTCGTGGCGTTTGCCGGCGACGGCTGCTTCCTGATGAACGGGCAGGAGTTCGCCACCGCGGTCCAGTATGATGCGCCGCTGATCGTCGTCATCATCGACAACGCGCAATACGGCACCATCCGGATGCATCAGGAGCGCGACTATCCCGGCCGCGTCGTCGGCACGCAGCTGAAGAATCCGGACTTCGCGCTTTACGCCAGGGCGTTTGGCGGTCATGGCGAACGGGTCGAGCGCACCGAAGACTTCGCGCCGGCGTTCGAGCGCGCGCTGGCCTCCGGCAAGCCGGCGATCCTGCATTGCCTGGTTGATCAGCGCGCGCTGTCGGTCGGCAAGGACTTTGTGCCGCAGCAGGCCGCGCACTGATGGCCCAGCCCGCGGGCCGTCACGTTGCGATCATCGGTGCCGGCGCGGTCGGCGTGATCAGCGCCATCGAGGCGCTGCGCGAAGGCCACCGCGTCACGCTGATCGATCCGGGCGAGCCCGGCGGCACGCAGGCGGCGAGCTATGGCAATGCCGGCTGGCTGTCGTCGCATTCGGTGATCCCGCCGGCCGAGCCCGGCACCTGGAAGAAGGTTCCGGGCTATCTGATGGATCCGCTCGGGCCGCTGGCCATTCGCTGGTCCTATCTGCCGAAGGCCTTGCCCTGGCTGGTCAAGTATCTGCTGTCGAGCTGGACCGAGGCGCAGGTCGAAGCCACCGCGCGGGCGATGCGCGATCTCTTGAAGGACGCGCCGCTGCTGCACAGGCAGCTCGCGGAGGAAGCCGGTGTTCCCGAACTGATCGAGCGGCGAGGGGTGATGCACGTGTTCCCCGCACGCGCGCCGTTCGACCGCGATCTCGGTTGGCGCATCCGCAAGCGCGTCGGCATCGAATGGCTGGAGCTCAATGAAGATGAGATGCGCCAGCGCGAGCCCGATCTCGACCCGCGCTACAAGTTCGGCGTCGTGGTGGAGGAGGCCGGGCGCTGCCGCGATCCCGGCGCTTACGTCGCAGCGCTCGCCAGCCATGCGATTGCGAACGGCGCCGTCCGCGTTCCGGCCAAGGCGACCGGCCTGAAGCTCCAGGGCGGCAAGCTCGTCGCCGTCGTCACCGAGCGCGGCGAGATCGCCTGCGATGCCGCGGTCGTCGCCGCCGGCGCGCGTTCGAAGCAGCTCACCGCATCAATCGGCGATCCGCTGCCGCTGGAAACCGAGCGCGGCTATCACGTCATGATTGAGAACCCGGAGTCAGGACCGCGCAATTCGATGATGGCCTCCGACGCCAAGATGGTCGTCAACTGGACTGACAAGGGCTTGCGTGCCGCCGGCACCGTCGAGATCGCAGGGTTGGACGCCGAGCCAAACTGGAAGCGCGCCGAGATCCTACGCGACAATCTGCTCAGCATGTTTCCGAAACTGCCCAGGAATATTCCCGCATCGCGCATCAAGACCTGGTTCGGCCACCGCCCGAGCATGCCCGACGGGCGGCCCTGCATCGGTTATGCGCGCGCCTCCCGCGACGTCGTCTACGCGTTCGGCCACGGCCATGTCGGTTTGGTCGGCTCGGCGCGCACCGGCCGGCTCGTCGCGCAATTGTTGAGCGGCAAGCAGCCAGAGATCCGGCTCGCGCCGTTTGCACCGTCACGATTCCTGTAGCCGCGGCGCCCGCCTCAGATATTGCCGACCCACGCGGCGATGGCGGCCGGCGCGATCACGCGTCTTGGCTGGTGCGGGTTGATCGTCCCGGCGCTGACGTCTTCCGTTTGATCGAGCAAGCTGCCGGCAAAAACCTTGGCATCACGCTCGCTTGAGAACGTGCGTGTCTGGCGCGGGAAACGTTGTTGCCCGGCGTTGGGGTCGCGCAGAGCGTACGAAACGTACCAGATGGCCTTCTCGGTATTCATCGCGTCGTCCCTCGCGGCAGCGACAGAATCGTCTTGCCGAATATCGGATATGGGACTCGCGTTAGGATAGCTCGTGTAGCGAATATTGGACCGGACGATGGTGCATGTGCGCTGTGCAGCGGGCAGAGAGGTAACTGAATATGGTGCAGGGCCTGTCCACGCGGCGCCTGTAGTTGCCCCTCAACCGAAGGGCGAAATGACAATGCGCAGTTGCAGTGTTGGTTCCTGTGCCCGTCAGAGGTCACGGGGACGCGACCGCGCACGCCAATCACTGAGTTGCCCGACGGCGCAAGACCCTCACGCAAAAATATTTCTGTTTTCCAGAAGCTCAACTCAGTGTATGAATAACCCGTCTCACCCGCTTGAGGGGCGCTTCGCGATCGTCACGAGTGTTGGGTCGGGATGCGGTGGACGCCGCTGTCACGGCTGACGAGCGTGGCAGATTGCGGACGGCGAAGTCGTGCAGGCCTGACGCCCTAGTTGTGAGCTTTCAGGAGGTTGTCCATCTGGTCTGAACCGAGGAAGCTGAGGCTGCGACGCTTCAGGGTTCCCCGGAGAGACCAGATGAACATCCACAAGAATGCGCCTTTGACGCCAAAAGGTCGAGCGGCGATGGCGCGGAGCGTGATCGAGAGCGGCCTGACGAAGGCCGCCGCCGCGCGCCAATTCAATGTTACGGCGAAGACAGTCGCCAAATGGGTCAAGCGCTTCCGCGCAGAAGGCGTCGATGGTTTGCAGGATCGGTCCTCACGGCCGCATTCCTTGCCAAGCCAAACCCCGGCCGCCACATGCGCCGCTGTCGAGACGTTCCGCCGGCAGCGCCACACCGGCAAGCAGATCGCGCGCGAGGTCGGGGTCTCAGCAGCAACCGTCAGCCGGATCCTGCGCCGGCTCGGTTTGAACCGGCTGGCTGCGCTGGAGCCGGCTGAGCCGATCCGGCGCTATGAGCGCCAGCATCCTGGTGAGCTGATCCACATCGACATCAAAAAGCTCGGCAAGTTCAATCGGATCGGCCATCGGATCACCGGCGATCGACGTGGGGCGAGCAACCTGCGTTCTCGCCGTCAAGGACCAGGTTGGGAATACGTCCATGTTTGCATCGACGATGCGTCGCGGATCGCCTTCAGCCAGGTCATGAAGAACGCGCGAAAGGGCTGTGCCGTCGCCTTCCTCAAGGCGGCGGTGGCCTACTACGTGAGCCTGGGCGTGAAGGTCGAGCGCGTCATGACCGACAACGGCGCGTGCTACAAATCCGCCGCCTTCCGAAAGGCATGTCAGCGCCTCGGCCTCAAGCACATCCGCACCAAGCCCTATACGCCCAAAACCAATGGCAAGGCCGAACGCTTCATTCAGACCAGCCTGCGAGAATGGGCCTACGCGCAGGCCTACAACACCTCAACAGAAAGAGCCGCGGAGCTGCCACGATGGCTTCACCGCTACAACTGGCATCGTCCTCATGGCAGTATCGGCTCAAAGCCGCCGATCAGCAGGCTCGGATTAACCGGGAACAACCTCTTGAGGCTCCACACCTAGTGGCAGGTGTCTCACCAGCAGGAGACAAATTCTCTCGCTGATGACGGTGACAACAAAGCCCAGTCTCGCCGGGGAGAGCACGTATAAGCCGTAAACCATCGCGCAGGGAAAGCCGGAGTGTTATTCGGTCTCACCTGTGGTCCTACCTCCCGCGTTTTTTACTGCGCGGGACCCATGGGTGCGATCGGCACCCGGCTTTCCCTGCGCCCTCTGCTTCGAGCGAGGGCGGAACGAAGCGCAAAACTCGGACAAATCATGTCGCGAGAAGGCGAACTTGCGTCCTCGAAGCTGCCTAGCAATTGAACCGCAGGGCCAACCACGTCATTGCGAGCGGAGCGAAGCAATCCATTGTGGAGCATACGCGGGACGATGGATTGCTTCGTCGCTTCAGCGCAAAATTGCTTTGCAATTTTGTCGCGAGCTCCTCGCAATGACGGAGCGTGACGTTGGACCGCGCCACACTCTCGTTGTCGTCCCGTTGAAGGTGAGGCGACCGCAGTGCTTCTCTCGCTATCCGATCCGCACCACCATCTTCCCCAGCGCGGCGCGGGTCTGCATGGTCTTGAACGCCGCGCGGAAGTCGTCGAATGCGAACACCTTGCCGACCACCGGCGTCAGTTGTCCATTGTTCAGCCAGGCCGACAATTGCGTCATCACGCGCGCCTGTGCGTCCGGCTCGCGGCGGGCGATCTGGGCGGCGTCGACCCCGATCAAGAGGCCGCCCTTCAGGAGCGGCAGGTTGAAGGGCAGCGCAGGGATGTGGCCTGCGGCAAAGCCGACCACGAGATGACGGCCGTTCCAGGCGATCGAGCGGAAGGCCTGCACCGACACCTCGCCGCCGACCGGATCGAAGATCACGTCGGCACCGTGACCGGCGGTCGCGTCCTTCAGCGCATCGCGCCAGTCGGGCCTTGTGTAGTCGATCACTGCATCGGCGCCGAAGCTTGCGGCGAAGTTGCGCTTCTCCTCGGTCGAGGCCGCGGCGATGACGCGCGCCCCGAGCAGCTTGCCGATCTGGATCGCGGCAATCCCGGTGCCGCCGGCGGCGCCGAGCACGAGCAACTGCTCGCCGGCGCGGAGCGAGCCGCGCTCGCCGAGCGCGTAGAGCGCGGTGAGGTAGTTGGTGCGGAAGGCGGCGCCGGCCTCCATCGACAGCCCATCGGGCATGGTCTCGACCGCTGTGGCCGGTACGACGATTTGCTCGGCCAGTGCGCCCGAGCGCGCCGCGCCCATCACCCGCATGCCCGGCGCAAAGCCGGTGACGTCATCGGCGACGGCGTCCACCACACCGGCGAACTCCGCGCCGGGGGTGAAGGGCAGGGGATCCTTGGTCTGGTAACGGCCCTCGACCTTCAGTCCATCGACGAAGCCGATGCTCGCGGCACGCACCCGCACCCGGAGCTGGCCGGGGCCGGCCTCGGGTATCACGACGTCCTTCAGCCCGATCTGATCGATGGGCGCATATTGCTCGACGACAACGGCCTTCATCATGTCTTTCTCGCTGGTTCGCTTCCTCACAGACGCGAAGCTATCTCATGTCCGTTGTTCTACGGGGAGGGCTTTTGCGATGCCGCAGCGGGGGTCGCAGTGGAAAGCCTGCATCTTCAACGACATCCTGCGGAGGAAGGTGTTTACCCGTTGTTATGCCTACCGAATTCGGTAACGCGTCCTTAATCGCACTAACGTTAGGGTTTTTCCACGTGGCCCGCCCTGGGCCGCGCACCGCCCAGGACAGGCGGGTGTCGCGTTCGCGTTGGAGTTCCTCATGGATATCATGACAGGCGCCGGGCTGTTGGCTGGCATCATCGTCATCTCGGTGATGATGATCATGGGTGGCGACCTGCATATGTTCATCTCCGAGCACGCCATGATCATCATCTTCGGCGGGTCGATCGCGGCGACGATGATCCGCTTTCCGCTCGGCGTGATGCTGCATGGCCTGCCGCTCGGTGCGAAATACGCATTCACGATGAGCCGGCTGTCGGCCCGCGACCTCGTTGACGAGCTCGCCCGCGTCGCCGAGATCGCCCGCAAGCAGGGCCCGGTCGGGCTCGAAAAGGTGGAGACCGACGAGCCGTTCCTTGCCAAGGGTATCCGTTATGTCGCCGACGGTTACGACCTCGAGTTCATCCGCGATAACATGGAGCGCGACCGCGACAATTTCCTGATGCATCTCGACGAGGGCAGCAAGATCTACCGCGCGATCGGCGACTGCGCGCCGGCCTTTGGCATGATCGGCACGCTGATCGGCATGGTGCAGATGTTCGCCAACATGACCGACCCCTCCAAGCTCGGTCCGTTCATGGCGACCGCGCTGCTCGCGACCCTGTACGGCGCATTGGTCGCCAACCTGTTCTGCCTGCCGATCGCCGACAAGCTGCACGGCAAGCTGCTCGACGAGGAGACCAACCGCACGCTGATCATCGACGGCATCCTGATGATCCGCGACTCCAAGAGCCCGGCGCTGGTTCGGGAAATGCTGCTGGCCTATCTGCCGGAGAAGCATCGCCAGGAGGAGGGTGAGCCCGTTCCGGCCTGACGGCCCGGACCGGCGCTCTCGGGACAGCAGCGATGGCCAAGAAGAAGCGCGGCGACGCCCATACCGGAGGTCACGGCTGGTTCGTGACGTTCGCCGACCTGATGGGACTGATGATGAGCTTCTTCGTGATGCTCGTCGCCTTCTCCACCATGGACAACAACAAGCTGAAGATCGTCGCCGGCTCGATGCGCGATGCCTTCGGCGTGCAGACCAGTGTACGCTATTCCGGCATCGTCGAATCCGACGGCCTGCCGACGCGGCCGAGGCTGAAGAATGTCGACCACATCTCGCCGGATGAATCCTCGGCCAATCCGACGCCGGACGAGAAGGAGCGCAGCCAGACCAACGGCGCGCGGCTGAAGATCGACCGCGAGTTCGCGCTGGCCTCCGCCTCGCTCAGACAGGCGCTGCAGGACATGCCGGAGCTGACCGAGATCTCCAAGAACATCATGTTCGAGGAGACCAAGGAGGGGCTCAACCTCGAGATCGTCGACCAGGACGGCCGCTCGATGTTCGCCGACGGCTCCAAGGAGCCGTATGACCGCACCCGCCGGCTGATCCAGAAGCTCGCCGCGCCACTGAAGGCGACGCCGCTCCGGATCGCGATCGTCGGACATACTGCCGCAGGTTTCGTGCCGGCGCACAACGATTACGACGGCTTCGACCTGTCCGCGGACCGCGCCAATGTGGTGCGCCAGATCCTGGAACGGGAGGGACTGCCGCCGTCGCATATCTTCGCGGTGTCCGGCAAAGCCGACGGCGAGCCGCTGTTTCCCGACGATCCGACGCTTCCCGCGAACCGTCGCGTGACCATCACGTTGATGCGCGAAAATCCGCCATTGCCGCCGGACTTGAAGCCTTAAGCTCTAGTTACCATGTTACCGTCGATCTGGCCGTGTTGCTCGGTTGACACGCACGGCCGAAGCGTCGATAGCCGCACGGATCAAATCAACCGATCGAGCGTTCCAACTCGTCATGGCTGTTAGCGTCTCATCCACCGAGGCCCAGGAGGGGCAAGCCACCTCGGGCTTCTGGGCCCTGACGTTGGGCAGCATCGGCGTGGTGTTCGGCGATATCGGAACTTCGCCGCTTTACGCATTCCGCGAGGCGGTCGGCGGCGCCGCGCACGGCCAGCCGGTCACCCGCATCATGGTGCTCGGCGTGCTCAGCCTGATCCTGTGGGCGCTGTTCACCGTCGTCACCGCGAAATACGTGCTGCTGCTGCTGCGCGCCGACAACAATGGCGAGGGCGGCACATTGTCCTTGATGGCGCTCGGCCAGCGCGCGATCGGACGCCGCAGCTGGCCGCTGCTGGTGCTCGGCGTAATCGGCGCCTCGATGTTCATCGGCGATTCGATGATCACGCCGGCGATCTCGGTGCTATCGGCGGTCGAAGGCCTCAAGCTCGCCACCCCGCATCTCGAGCACTACGTTGTACCGCTGACGATCCTGATTCTCGTCTTGCTGTTCTCGGTGCAGAGCAGCGGCACCGCGCGAGTCGCCTCGGCCTTCGGGCCGGTGATGGTGGTGTGGTTCGCCACGCTGGCGGCGATGGGGCTCGCGCATATCTCCGACAATCCGTCGGTGCTGGCGGCGATCAATCCGTATTACGCGGTCCAGTTCATGCTGACCCACGGCACCATCGGCCTGGTGACGCTGGGCGCGGTGTTCCTTGCGGTGACCGGCGGAGAGGCGCTGTATGCCGATCTCGGGCATTTCGGGCGCAAGCCGATCCAGTCCGGTTGGCTGTTCTTCGTGTTGCCGGCGCTGCTGCTGAACTATTTCGGGCAGGGCGCGCTGGTGCTGTCCGATCCGGCGGCGATCGAGAACTCATTCTACCGCATGGTTCCGGATGTGCTGCTGCTGCCGCTCGTGGTGCTGGCAACGGTTGCGACCGTGATCGCAAGCCAGGCCGTCATCACCGGCGCCTATTCGCTGATCAGCCAGGCGGTGCAGCTCGGGCTGCTGCCGCGCTTCGAGGTCCGCTACACCTCGGAGACCCATGCCGGCCAGATCTATCTGCCGCGCGTCAACCGGCTGCTGCTGGTCGGCGTGCTGCTGCTGGTGCTGCTGTTCCGCACCTCGAGTGGGCTCGCCTCGGCTTACGGCATCGCGGTGTCCACGACCATGGTCGCCGACGGCATCATGGGCTTCATCGTGATCTGGAAATTGTGGAACTGGCGTGTGGCGTCGGCGGCGGTCGTGATCCTGCCGTTCGTGATCGTCGACATGACCTTCTTCAGCGCCAATCTCTTGAAGCTGCTCGAGGGTGCCTGGGTGCCGCTGCTGTTCGGCGCGACCGTGGCGATCATGATCTGGACCTGGCTGCGCGGCGCTGCGATCCTGGTTGCGAAGACCCGCCGCACTGAGGTGCCGCTGCGTGATCTGATCCAGAGCCTGGAGAAGCGGCCGCCGCACATCGTGAAGGGCACTGCGGTGTTCCTCACCAGTGATCCAAACTTCGTGCCGACCGCGCTGTTGCATAATCTCAAGCACAACAAGGTGCTGCATGAGCACAACGTGGTCCTGACCATCGAGACGGCGCCGACGCCGCGCGTCGATCTCTCCGAGCGGGTGCACATGGCGAAGATCAGCGACAAGTTTTCCACCGTGCGGCTGCGCTTCGGTTACATGGAATCGCCGAATGTGCCGAAGGCGCTGGCGATCGCGCGCAAGCTCGGCTGGCAGTTCGACATCATGGCGACGTCATTCTTCGTCTCGCGCCGGTCGTTGAAGCCGGCTGCGCAGTCCGGCATGCCGCAATGGCAGGATCACCTTTTCATCGCGATGAGCCGGTCGGCCAACGATGCGATCGACTATTTTCAGATCCCGACCGGGCGGGTCGTTGAAGTCGGTACTCAGGTAACTATCTGATGCGGCTAGAGGAATCAGAAATGTACGCGCGCCGACCCATGCGCGAAATGCATAGCTGGGGCCTGAATGCGCGCTAACCTATGCATTCCGGCCGGGAGTATAGCCCCCGCCTTGTATTGTGCGGTGCGGTAAAAGATAGAGGCGCAGCTTCCCATGTCATTCGAGAGCGCGATCACCGCGGCGGAAACGCCCGCGGCCAATGGGCATGGCGAGGCGCATTCCACTGCGGGCTTCAAGGCCCTGATGCTCGGCAGCATCGGTGTCGTCTATGGCGACATCGGCACCAGCCCGCTATACGCGCTGCGCGAGGCCGTCGTCGCTGCGAGCGGCGGTGAAGCGGGCGTGACCGCCCACGCCGTGCTCGGCGTGATCTCGCTGATCCTGTGGGCGCTGATCATCGTCGTCACGCTGAAATATGTCGTGATCCTGCTTCGCGCCGACAACAACGGCGAGGGCGGTACGCTGGCGCTGATGGCGCTGGCGCAGCGCGCCGCGACCAAGGGCGCCGCCGCGATCGTGCTGCTCGGCATCATCAGCGGCGCATTGTTCTACGGCGACGCCGTCATCACCCCGGCGCTGTCGGTGCTATCGGCGATCGAAGGTATCAAGCTGGTCACGGCGACCTTCGATCCCTACGTCGTCCCGATCACGGTGATCATCCTGGTCCTGCTGTTCTCGGTGCAGTCGCGCGGCACGGCGCGCGTCGCAGCCTTCTTTGGCCCCGTGATGGGCGTGTGGTTCGCGGTGATCGCGATCGCAGCGCTGCCGCAGATCGCGCGGCATCCCGAAGTCTTGTACGCGTTCAATCCGGTCCTGGCGGTGTCGTTCATGCTGCATCACGGCGTGATCGGTTTCATCACGCTCGGTGCGGTCTTCCTTGCCGTGACCGGCGCCGAGGCGCTCTATGCCGACCTCGGCCATTTCGGCAAGCGCCCGATCCAGACCGCATGGTTGTTCATCGTGCTGCCTTCGCTGGCGCTGAACTATCTGGGGCAGGGGGCGCTCCTGATCGGCGATCCCAGGGGAGTCGAGAACCCGTTCTTCCTGATGTTCCCGGACTGGGCGCTGATCCCGATGGTCGCGCTTGCGACGGTGGCGACCGTGATCGCGAGCCAGGCGGTCATCACCGGCGCCTATTCGCTGACGCGCCAGGCGATCCAGCTTGGCCTGCTGCCGCGGTTCGAGATCCGCCACACCTCGGAAGCGCATTCCGGGCAGATCTATATGCCGCGCATCAACCGCATGCTGTTCATCGCGGTCATCGTGCTGGTCCTGATGTTCCGCTCCTCGAGCGCGCTCGCCTCGGCCTACGGCATCTCCGTGACCGGCACCATGGTGGTGACGGCGATGATGGGCTTCGTCGTGATCTGGCGGGTCTGGAGATGGTCGCCGATCGCGGCCGCCGCGCTGGTTGCGCCGTTCCTGTTCCTCGATCTCATCTTCCTTGCCGCCAATCTCCTGAAGGTCTTCGAGGGCGGCTGGGTGCCGCTTGCGCTCGGCGGCGCCATGATCGTCTTGATGTACACTTGGCGCCACGGCAGCCGGCTGCTGTTCGAGAAGTCACGCAAGCTGGAATTCCCGCTCGCCGATCTTGTCGCCATGCTGGAGAAGCGGCCGCCGCAGCGGGTCTCCGGCACCGCGGTATTCCTGACTAGCGATCCCGTCAGCGCGCCGACCGCGCTGATGCACAGCCTCAAGCACTACAAGGTGCTGCACGAGAAGAACGTCATCCTTACCATCGAAACCGCGCCCACGCCGCGCATCGATCCCTCTGAACGCGTCCGGATGGAGCAGCTCAGCGAGACCTTCTCCAAGGTGACGCTGAAGTTCGGCTTCATGGAATCGCCGAACGTACCGAAGACGCTGGCGATCGCCCGCAAGCTCGGCTGGCAGTTCGACATCATGTCGACGTCGTTCTTCCTGTCCCGCCGCGCGCTGAAGCCGGCCGCCCATTCCGGGATGCCGCGCTGGCAGGACCATCTGTTCATCGCCTTGAGCCGCGCGTCCAACGACGCCACCGACTATTTCCAGATCCCGACCGGGCGGGTGGTTGAGGTCGGCACCCAGGTCACGATCTAGCTCAAAGCAAGGCCGTAACCCGTTTCGGACGCTTGATTTTCTCCGCGCAAGAGGCGACTTTGCGGCCCGGACCGGCGGGGGCGCGCAGCCGGCCAAACTGATTTCGGGAGGATTTTTCCGTGGCGGACCACAAGGTGCAAGATTTGCTTCCGGACGAGGTATCAAAGGGAATAGCGGATGGACGCTATCTCCTGGTCGACGTCCGCGAGCCGAATGAGGTCGCTGTCGAGGCCTATCCCGATGGCGTTGTTGTGCCGCTGTCGACCTTCGACCCGGCAGCGATTCCCGATCCAAAGGGCAAGCAGGTCGTGTTCGCCTGCCGCTCCGGCAAGCGCTCGGTGACGGCCTCGCTGGCCGCCCAGGCCGCGGGCCTGCCGTACGACAAGCATCTGGCGGGCGGCATCATCGGCTGGAAGGCTGCCGGATTGCCCACCAGGACGGGCGGCTGATCTCCGAGATGATTTCCATGAACAAGGTCTTCGCGGACCTTCCGGTCACGATCTTCGAGGCGATGTCGCAGGCCGCGCGCGACAACAACGCCATCAATCTTGGACAGGGTTTTCCCGACGATCCAGGACCGGAGGACATCCGCCGCGCCGCCGCGGACGCCTCGGTCAACGGCTACAACCAGTATCCGTCGATGATGGGCATTCCGGAGCTTCGCCAGGCGATCGCCTCGCACTACGGCCGCTGGCATGGCCTCACGCTCGATCCGATGACCGAGGTGATGGTGACGTCGGGCGGCACCGAGGCGCTGACCTCCGCGATCCTCGCCGTCGTCGAGCCCGGCGACGAAGTGATCGTGTTTCAGCCGGTGTATGATTCCTATCTGCCGATCATCCGTCAGGCCGGCGGCATTCCGCGACTGTTGCGTCTCGAGCCGCCGCACTGGCGGCTCAACGAGGAGATGTTGAGGGGCGCCTTCAATCACAAGACCAAGGCGGTGCTGTTCAACAATCCGCTCAATCCGGCAGCGGTGGTCTACCCGCGCGAGGACCTCGAACTGCTTGCGCGGTTCTGCCAGGAATTCGACAGCGTTGCGATCTGCGACGAGGTCTGGGAGCACGTGGTGTTCGACGGCCGCGAGCACATCCCGCTGATCACGATCCCGGGCATGCGCGACCGCACCATCAAGATCGGCAGCGCCGGCAAGATCTTCTCGCTGACGGGATGGAAGATCGGCTTCGTCTGCGCCGCGCCGCCGCTGTTGCGGGTCGCCGCGAAGGTGCATCAGTTCCTCACTTTCACGACGGCGCCCAATCTGCAGGCCGCCGTCGCCTACGGCCTCAACAAGCCGGACGATTACTTCCTGAACATGCGCAACGATATGGCGCGGAGCCGGGACCGCCTGACCAAGGGGCTCGAAAGCCTCGGCTTTCCCGTGCTGAAGTCGCAGGGGACCTACTTCCTCACCGTGGACCTGTCGCCGCTCGGCCTCAACGAGACCGATGCGGAGTTCTGCTGGCGCATCGTCAGGGACTACAAGGTCGCGGCGATACCGGTGTCGGCGTTCTACGAGCAGGACGCGGTGCCGTCGGTCGTGCGTTTTTGTTTCGCCAAGAAGGATGCCACGCTGGACACCGCGTTGGAGCGTCTGTCGGACGCGGTCCAACGCCGCAGGAGGTAAGCCCGGAATGCGAGAGCTGAGCCGCCGTCACTTGTACCTGATCGGTGCCGTCGCCGCGGCTTTGCTGGTGTCCGTCTCCGCCCATGCGCAAGAGCGCACGGTCAATTTCTACAACTGGTCGAACTACATGGCGCCGGGAGTCCTGGAGGACTTCACCAAGGAGACCGGCATCAAGGTCGTCTACGACACGTTCGACGCCAACGAGACGCTGGAGACGCGACTGCTCGCGGGCAAATCGGGCTACGACGTCGTCGTGCCGACCGGCTATTTCCTGCAGCGTCAGATCACTGCCAAGGTGTTCTTGCCGCTCGACAAGTCGAAACTGCCGAACCTCGCCAATGCATGGCCCGTGGTGACCAAGCAGCTCGCGACCTACGACCCCGGCAATACGTACGGCGCCAACTACATGTGGGGCACCACCGGCATCG
This sequence comes from Bradyrhizobium sp. ISRA436, assembly GCF_029910015.1. NCBI lineage: Bacteria > Pseudomonadati > Pseudomonadota > Alphaproteobacteria > Hyphomicrobiales > Nitrobacteraceae > Bradyrhizobium > Bradyrhizobium sp. ISRA436. The sequence goes on along the minus strand of NZ_CP094519.1, from coordinate 4,447,134 downwards.
GCTACAACGTCAGGAAAGCGCAGCAGATCCTGGGGCCCGATGCGAAGATCGACAGCTGGGACATGGTGTTCAAGCCGGAGAACCTCGCCAAGTTCAAGGATTGCGGGATCCACATGTTGGACTCGCCCGACGATATCCTGCCGGCGGCCCTGAACTATCTCGGGCTCGATCCGAATTCGACCAAGCAGGCAGACCTCGAGAAGGCCGCCGAGCTCGTCATGAAGATCCGGCCCTATGTGCGCAAATTCCATTCGTCCGAATATCTCAGCGCGCTTGCTTCGGGCGAGATCTGCTTCGTGGTTGGATGGTCGGGCGACATCATGCAGGCGCGCAGCCGCGCCGCGGAGGCCAAGACCGGCGTCGAGATCGGCTACACGATCCCAAAGGAGGGGGCGCAGATGTTCTTCGACAATCTCGCGATCCCTGCGGACGCGAAGAATGTCGAGGAGGCCTATGCGCTGATCAACTACCTCTACCGTCCCGATGTCGCCGCGAAGAATTCGAATTTCCTTTCCTACGCCAACGGCAATCTGGCGAGCCAGAAGCTGATCGATCCGAAGATCTTCAACGACAAGAACATCTATCCCGACGAGGCAATGCAGAAGAAGCTGTTCGTGATCACCGCGCGCGATCCCGCCACGCAGCGGATCATCAACCGGCTGTGGACCCGGGTGAAGACGGGGCGGTGACGCGAAGCGTCATGGCTGCAGGGGGGGTCATTGCATTGCGAGCGCAGCGAAGCAATCCATCCCGCCACACGGGTTGAAGCATGGATTGTTTCGTCGCTTCGCTCCTCGCAATGACTCGGTGAGGTTTGCCGCAGGACTACCGCCAGCGCCGGTGCAGCCAGAGCCACTGATCCGGATATTCGCGGATCCAGCTCTCGACGACATCGGTGACCGCCTGCATCGTGCCCTGGATGTCGACCTGGCCGGATGCATCGAACACCGGCTTCACTTCCTCGGACAGTTCGGCGCGGAAGCGGCCGTTGGGCAGGCGGATGATGCGCGTGCCGTGGATCGGGCAGTCGACCTGGCGGCGCAGACGCGCCAGCAGCGGATTGGCGGTGGTCTTGCGGCCGAAGAAGGTGACTGGAACGCCGTTGGTCAGATATTGGTCGACCAGCATCGCGACATGCTGGCCGTTCTGCAGGGCCTGTCCGAGCCGCAGCGGTGCGTTGCGGCCGGCTGGGATCAGCGTTCCCATCTTGACCGCGCGGATGCGTTCGATGGCGCGGTCAGCGGATTCGATGTTCGGTCTGCGAAACAGGATCGCGGCATCGAGCCCATGGGCGACCGCGGCGAGCGCGGGAAGCTCCCAATTGCCGAGATGCGCGGCGAAGAACAGCGCCGGCTTGCCGTCGTCGCGGAGTTGGTCGAACAGCTCCTTGCTGCGGGGCGAGAATTCGACCCGGCTGGGCTTTTCCGGATGGTCGAGGTCGTAGTCCCAGATGTGATCGAGATGGGCAAACTCGGCACCGAGGCGGCCGAGATTGTTCCAGACGCCAGCGAGGATTGTCTCGATCTCCTCCGGCGACTTTTCCGGGAAGGCGGCCCTGAGATTCTCACGGCCGATGCGGTCCTCGCGCAACCGGCGGCCGATGAAATGCGCGGCCCGGCCGAAGAAGTCCGCCGTTTTGTCCGGATCGAAATAGCGCGTGGTTCGCAACAGGCCGATCGTCAGCGCGCCGATCGCAGCCTCGGTCACAGGTTTCGCGGCGTCGCGAAGACGCGCCCTGGTGCGAAGGAGCAGGCGATTCATCGCGCGAAGCGAGAGCGTCAGCTCAGGCGGGTTCGCGCGTCAGGATCAGCGAGGCATTTTGCCCGCCGAAACCGAACGAGTTCGACATTACGGCAGTGACACGCGCATCGCGTGCCTTGTTGCCGACCACGTCGAACGGAATTGCCGGATCCGGCACTTCGTAATTGATGGTCGGCGGAATCCGTTGATGCTCGAGCGTCAGCAGCGAGAAGATCGCCTCGACCGCGCCGGCCGCCGAGATGGTGTGGCCGACCATCGATTTGTTCGACGACACCGGGATATTGGGAGTGTGTTCGCCGAACACCGCCGAGGTCGCAAGATATTCCATCTTGTCGTTCTCCGGCGTCGATGTGCCGTGCGCGTTGATGTGGTCGATCTGGTTCGGCTCCATGCCTGCGTCGGCAAGCGTCTTGCGTACGCAGCCGATCGCGGGCTTGCCGTCCGGGCTCGAGCGCGTGCGGTGGAAGGAGTCGGTGAGCTCGCCGCAGCCGGCGACGACGCCGAGGATGCGTGCGCCGCGGGCCATTGCCGCCTCGTAGCTCTCGAGCACCAGCGCGCCGGCGCCCTCGGCCATCACGAAACCGTCGCGGTTCTTCGAGAATGGCTTCGAGGCGCCCTGTGGCGGATCGTTCTGGGTCGAGAGGGCCGACAGCAGCGAGAAGCGCACCATGGCTTCCGGATTGACCGAGCCGTCGGTCGCGATGCACAGCGCCGCATCGGCTTCACCGCGGCGGATCGCCTCGACGCCGAGCTGTATCGCAGTCGCGCCTGACGCGCAGGCCGTCGACAGCGAGATCGGCGACCCCTTGGTGCCGAAGGTCTCCGCGAGCTGGAGCGCGACCGAGCCGAAGGTGAAACGGCGATGAAAGCGGGTGAAGTTACCGCTGCCGCAGGCCGCCAGATACTCGACTATTCCGAAATCCTTTGTCTCGACGGCGCGCGCCACCTCCAGCCGTTGCGGCCATTCGGTCTCGATCGGAGCAACGGCCAGAAACAGCGGACCGGGAAAATCGCCCTTGCTGCCGATCGCGGATTGCCCGAGCGCTTCCTCGGTGGCCATCACCGCGAGGCGCTCGGAAAGACTGGTCGACGAGAACGGGTCGACCGTGACGAAATCAACCGCGCCGGCCATCGTTGTCTTCATGCCGTCGATCGGGAAGCGCGTCACCGTCTTGATGCCGGACTCGCCGGCAGTCAGACGCTTCCAGTTGTCCGTCTTGCCCGCGCCGAGCGAGGTCACGATTCCCATGCCGGTCACGACAACGATCGGCCGGCCGAATTTATCGCGTGGTGCTGTCATGGTTTCCCCGTCGGTGCTGCGCCAGACCTACTTGACGGCCTCGACAAGGGCCATGCCTTCGCCCTGCCAGTGACCGGCTCCCATGACGACAATCTGGGTTGGAGCACCGGCCTTTTCAACCTCGAACCCGGTCGGGTCGTTGGCCGGGTAGAGTGCCCCGCGCGAAATCGACAATGCGGCCAGCGCCAGTCCAAGCGGAAACTGCGCTTCCACCGTATGGCCGAAGGTCGTCCCGGTGGCCCGCACAGCGAGGCCGGGATGTTCGCCCAGGAAGGTGCGCTCTTCCGCGGTGGCGGGTTCGGCGCCGGACGCGCCCGTGATCAGGGCCGTCTCCTCGTCGCTCACGCCGAGCTTCGTCCACATCGCCTGCAGCGATTTCGTCAGGGCGCCGGGCTGCTGGCGTCGGGCCAGATCGGCAACCACCTTGGTCAGCTTGGCGTAGGGCTTCGCACCGCGGGCTTCGGCATGCTCGCGCGATTCCATCACCAGGAATGCGCCAGCCGAGCCGAGTGCGAAGCCCGGCTCGTCCTTGCGAGCCCAGACCGGCACATACTGGTCCTTCAGGCTGAAACCGCCGAATTGATAGAGCATCAGCAGATCACCGCGATCGCCATTGTGGGCGGCACCGACCAATGCGATGTCGCTCTGGCCCGCTCCGATGCGGGCGACCGCGTTGCGCGCCGCGTCGATGCTCGAGGCTTCCTCGCCCATGAAAGTGCGCGAAGTGCCGCACACGCCGTGAACGATCGCGATATTGCCGGCGAGCAGGTTGGAGAGCTGCGCCAAGAACAGCGTCGGACGCAGTTCGTTCATCAGCTTCTCGTTGATGGCGCCGGACGGCAAGTTGCCCTGCGCGTCGGCATTCATGATCGCCAGGTCGACCTTGAGATCGCGTTCGCCGCCGCCGGCCGCGATGATCATGTCCATCCGCGACAGGATTTCCTGATTGCCTTTGACGCCGGCGGAGTCGAGCGCAAGGCCGGCCGCATAGGTGCCGATGCGCTGCCACATCTCCATCTGACGTTGGTCGCCCTTCTTGGGGATCTGCGAGTCGAAGGTGACCGGGGCGATCGGATGGATCACGTAAGGCGCCAGGCGCTGCTTGTCGACGTTGACGCGCTTGGCGGCGAGCGCCTCCCAATGGGTGTCAAGTCCCTCGCCGAGCGAGGAGAGTAGACCGATTCCGGTGATCCAGACTTCTTTCGGCTCAGCCATGGGTCATTCCCTCGAGCGGGAAGCCGATCTTGTTGGCCATCGCATCCATGTACACACGCAAGTCCGGACTGGGGAAGGGGATCGTGCGGAAGGTCAGGTCGGCATTGCACTTGAGGTCCTTGCCGACCCGTATCTTTGCTGACGTGACCGCGAAACCGGAGCCCTCGTGTTCGAGCTTGGCCTCGATCGTCAGGAGGTCGCCTGGATTGACGAAGCCACGCATCTTCGCTTCCCGGATCATCGCCAGAAACGGCATGCGCTCAAACTTCATCAGGCCGAGCAGCAACCAGCCCGAACTCTGCGCCATCGCTTCGGTCAGAAGTACGCCTGGCATGATCGGGTAGCCCGGAAAGTGTCCCTCGAAGATCGTGTTCGCGGTCGGAACCTGGGCTTCGACCATGATCGTCTTGGCGTCGAGGTTGAGGTCGACGATCCGATCAATCAGCTGAAAATATTCAAGCTGCATGGCGGGCGATTACGAGCCCGTGCCCGCGCCCGCGTTCTTGGCCGCGACCAGCTCGTCGATGCGATCGGCGAGGTTCTTCAGCACGAAGTACTGCTCGGTCGTCGCCTTGCCGTCGTTGACCTCCTGGGTCCACTTCTCGAGCGGCATCTTGATTCCGAACGCCTTGTCGATGGCAAAGGCGATGTCCAGGAAGTCGAGGCTGTCGATTCCCAGATCGTCGATGGCATGGCTCTCCGGCTTGATCGTGTCGCGCGGAATATCGCAGGTCTCCGCGATAATGTTGGCGATCTGCTCGAATGTGGAAGACATCATTAAGCCTTTGATATATTGGGGTAATTTAGGAGCGGCTTCGAAGGAAACGGACGCGTCGCCCCAGCATCCCCGAGTTCTGTTGCCGGAGTCGTGTGCCCGTATATCGGAGCGGGGCCGTTAGTTCAATGGAGCTTGGCCGGCTGGGTAGGGGGCTTCCGGGCAGGGGTTCCGGCCGGCCTAGCTTCGCGGCATTACCGAAATCTTCGCGCAGTCGCGCCGGCCCATCAGCACGCAGTCCTGGGTCTTGCGCAGGTCGGCGATGCTCATGGCGAGCCAGATACCGATCGCGGTGAGCGCCACGGTGAAGGCGAAGGCGGCGATGTTGGCAAGCATGCGCTGGCGGAAGTCGTCCGGCTCCTCGCGCGGCTTCTCGTAGCGGGACAGGTCATTGGCGACGGGCGCCGGACGGCCCGACCGGGTTGAATCCTCGCGCTTGCCGGGCGGTTGCGTAGAGGTACGCGGCCGGAATTTGAGCACCACATGCTCATCATCCGAGGTGATTGGCCGCTGCGTTTTCACTGCTGTCAGTCCGGTCGCGTCGCAACCAATATGTAGCATGTTCGCCGCGCTCCTCATCTAAAATCTTAGTGCGCGCGGAGGTGGTATTCATGCCTCATCGTGTGGGAACCGGCCGTTGTCGATCTTGAGCCGTCCATCGTCGGTGGCGCGGAGAATCTCGGCGTAGCGATCGCCGATGCGGATGCTGGAACGTTCGTACGACTTTCGCGCATGCACAGTTTGCGGTGCAACGTCGTCATACTTTGAACCGATGGGGCCGAGCCCTTCCAGGTCCCCCACGTTGAGACCATGGAGCAGGCTGTCCTTAGTTGACGACGTGGATCGTAGTCCAGCCCGCCGGGGTCTCGCTGCGGACAAGCGGCAGTTCATATAGAGCCGGCGACACGCGCATGCCTTCCTCGCTGACGCCATTCTTGAACGGGTACAGCCGTGCGGGTGATGTTGCGCCACTCGTCGGCGTCTGCAGGCCCTTTCAGTCCGAGATCGCGGGATTTCCAGGCGGTTGTCCGGCCGCGAAAATCGCGCGAAGCTGGGTCTTTTACCGGCCTGAGACATCATGTCATAATGGAACCCGTTGCAGATGCCGGCCACAGGGGAGCATAGATCATGGCTCATACGCGCGAACCCTACGTCAAGCCGGTGCCGATCATGTCGCTGCGGCCGACCCAGATGACGGTAGGCATGCACGAAGTGCAAGAGAAGCGGAAGCGCTGGCGCGAGCACGCCTCCGACAAAAAGCGCGCGGAACTGCTTGGCAAGCACATGATCCCGGTGGTCCATGGTCCCGACGACCACTATTACGTGGTCGATCACCATCACATGGCGCGCGCACTGCACGAGGAGGGTGTGAAGGACATCCTGGTGACCGTGATCGGCGACCTCACGATGGTCGAGCGCGATGTGTTCTGGGGCGTGATGGACAACAAGCGTTGGGTCTACCCCTACGACGCCAAGGGCGAGCGTTGTCACTTCAGGGACATACCGAAGTCGATCAAGGGTCTCAAGGACGATCCGTTCCGCAGCCTCGCCGGCGAAATGCGCCGGGCCGGCGGCTTCGCCAAGGACACGACGCCGTTCAGCGAATTCCTGTGGGCGGATTTCCTGCGCCGGCACATTCCGCGCAAGACGGTGGAGAACAACTTCGCCAAGGCGCTGGAGAAGGGCCTGGCGCTCGGGCGGAGCAAGGATGCGGTCTATCTGCCCGGCTGGTGCGGGCCGGCATCGGACGATTGATCAACCTGGGCGTGCGGCGGCGCCGGATCCGGCCGGCGTGGATCCTCCTTGCCGCCGAGTGCGCGGTGCAGCCTCCATTCCGCAGGGCTGCCGCAGGTCAGATGATCTCGTTCCAATCCGCCAACGCGCCCTCTACTTCGGCTGCCGCCCGAGCATGTAGAACTCGTCGTTCGGGCGCATCGCGGTGACATTCGCCATCCGGTTCGAGAGCGCGAAGAACGCCGCGACCGCGGCGATATCCCAGATGTCGTCGTCGCTGAAGCCGTGGACGGCGAGGGTGGTGAAGTCGGCCTCCGAGACCTCCTCGGCCGAACGGCTCACCTTCATCGCGAAATCGAGCATCGCGCGCTGCCGCGGCGTGATATCGGCCTTGCGGTAGTTGACCGCGATCTGGTCGGCGATCAGCGGATTCTTGGCGCGGATGCGCAGGATCGCGCCGTGGGCAATCACGCAATACTGGCACTGATTGGCGGCGCTGGTCGCCACCACGATCATTTCGCGCTCGGCCTTGGAGAGCCCGCTGTCCTTCTCCATCAGCGCGTCGTGATAGGCGAAGAACGCGCGAAACTCGTCTGGACGATAGGCCAGCGACAGGAAGACGTTCGGCACGAAGCCGGACTTCTCCTGCACCGCCAGGATGCGTGTGCGAATGTCGTCAGGGAGCTGGTCGAGAGCGGGCGTGGCGAAGCGTTTTGCGGTCGGCTGCGTCATGAGATGGTTCCGGCATGCCGCAGGAATGCGGCGTCGTCTGAAACCATAGTGGATGATGGCCTCGGTGCAAGGCGCATCAGCGCCCTGGCCATGGTCCTTATTGGCGCATCATCACGCGCTAGCGCAGCGGCTTCTTCAGGAGCGAGAAGCGATCCGGATCGAGTCCGAGCGAGGGCTGCAGCATCGGGGCTTCCGCCGGAGCCATCGAGCGCGACGGCGCCCGGTCGTTGGCGCCGGAATCGCCGAGCGCGTCGCGATGCGAGGTGGCGCCGCGCCAGCGTTCCAGCACGGCGGTGACGAAATGCATATCATGGCCGGCGGTGACCGACGGCACCGTGGCGATCGTGGCCTCGCCGCGCGGCACCTGGTGCGGCGGCACCTCCTTGAAGCGCAGGCGCGTCGGCAGCGCCACGCCTTCGCCGAACGCCAGCACCTCGCGGGTACCGAGCGAGGGCACGAACGACAGCAGATTGGCGGCGGCGTCCGAGACCGCGGAGCGCAGCAGCGCCTGGTCTCGGTCGTTGGCAAGGCGCATCGTGAACAGCGTATTGCACTGGGAGATGATGGTCGCGTCGAGTTCGGCCGGACGCTGGGTGATGAGGCCGAGATAAACGCCGTATTTGCGGCCTTCCTTGGCGATGCGCGACACCGCCTTGCGCGTCGGCCCAAATCCGATGTTGCGGTCGGCGGAGGCGTAGCGGTGCGCTTCCTCGCAGACGAACAGCATGGGCGAGACGCCGTCGCTCCACAGGCCGAAATCGAACGCCATGCGGCACAGCACCGACACCACGGAATCGACGACTTCGGCGGGGAAGCCGGCGAGCTGCATGATGGTCATCGGCTTGCCGTTGGCCGGCAGGCGGAACAAATGGCTGATCACTTCCGCCATGGTGTCGCCGCCGACGTTGGCGTTGTCGAACATGAAGGCGTAGCGCGGATCGTTGCGCACCGTGTCGATGCGCGAGATCAGCTTGTGATAGATGATGCGCGAGGAACGGTTCTCCAGCTTGCCCATGCGCTCGTCGATCAGCGAGATCAGGTCGACGAGGCGATAGGGCACCGGCGTATCCACGGTGTAGCCGATCTGCTTGGGGTCGACGCGCTTCAGCCCGAGGCCCACCCGGTCGGAGCTCTGGTATTGGGTGTAGATGCCCTTTGCGACCGGAATCACTTCGGCGAGGATGTCGAGCTCGTCGGGCACGCCCGGTCGGCCGCCGAACAGCACGTCGACGATCTCTTCGAAGTTGAACAGCCAGAACGGCAGCTTCAGGTTTCGCGGGTTGAGCACCTGTGCGCGCTCGCCGAAGCAGCGGCCATACTCGTTGTGGACGTCGAGCAGGAAGATGCGCAGGTTCGGCCGCGACCTCAGGATCTCGTTGAGCAGCAGCGACACGCCGGTCGACTTGCCGACGCCGGTCGAGCCGAGCACCGCGAAGTGCTTCGAGAGCATTTCCTCGACATCGACATAGGCAATCACCGAGCGATCCTGCTGCAGCGTGCCGACATTGATCTGGTCCGAGCCGCTCGGCGCGTAGACCGTGCGCAGCTCCTGGTTGGTGATCAGCTCGACGCTGTCACCGATGGTCGGATAGTGGGTGACGCCGCGCTGGAACTTGGGGCGCTCGCCGCCGAGGATCTCGCCGAGCAGGTCGACCGAGGCGGTCGCGATATAGGTGTCGGAAGGCGGCAGGTCCTCGCACGATACTTCCGTGATCATGGCAACGATGACCGAGCTGGCGCAACGGATGCTGACGAACCGGCCGACGGTCGCACGCATTTCCGAAAGCGGCATCTGGCCGGCGTCCATCAGCCCGACCCGGGCCTGCGAGCCGCGCACAGAGATCACACGTCCGAAGCATGTCACGGTTGAGGCCTGGTCGTTCCGAAAAATTAAATGCCCGGCCAATATGCCGGGGCGGGGCTGGAAAATCCGTTAAATCTCCACGGTTCCGGATCGGCTAAATCTACCGCGTTCCAGTGACGATTTGTTTTTGTAGCGCGGCAAGGCGCGAGGCCGCTGCTTGGTTTCCGCGGCGAAATCGTCGCTTTCCGGCACAGACGGCGATTGTTTCGCGGTGTTTCCGTTAAGGCGGGATTTACCATGTCCGAAGAGAGCTTCCTGCGGATCATGGTTTGTCGGTGCCTTGCACGATTTTGCCGCGTCTCTTCTCGGTATCGTGTAACCGATTGCTAACTGCGAGTTGTAACGCCCTCTCCATTTGTGCTGAGTAACGATGCGATCTCCGGGGAGACCAGCGTGAGCATCGAGGATCGCAATCCAACGTCTGGGAATGCCGAGGCCGGCTCGACCAAGGGGCTCGCGTTCTGCGCGGGCCTGTTGGTGGGCAGCCTGCTCGGAAGCGCGACGTCGAGCTGGAGCGTACGCGAAGGACTGCTGATGGCAGCGGTCGTGATCCTGACCGTCATCGTCGTCCTGATGCTGAAGCGACATCAGATCTCGGACCAGCGGCTCGCCGCCGAGCGCCGTAATCTCTCGACCGCCGTGAACAACATTCCGCAGGGACTCATTCTCTACGATGCGTCGGCCCGCATCATCATCTGCAACCGGCCTTACCTCGAGATGTTCGGCCTCTCGCCTGACATCGCGAAGCCGGGGCTGCACGATGCAGCGGCTGATCGCGCACCGCCAGGAGACCGGATCGTTCGATGGCGACGTCGACGAATTCTGCAATGCCATCATTCGTAGCGTGGCGCTCGGCGCAACATGCTCCACATCCTCGGCTGTACCGAAATGCAGGGCTATCTGTTCAGCCGCCCGGTGCCGGCGGCCGACATCCGCAAGCTGCTGTCGTCGTATCGCGAGAAGACCGCTTCGGTCGCCTGACCGAATTCCGGCCGCACCCGCCGGCGCCGGTGGTGATGTCGCGCGGCTGAGCGCCAGGCGCGCTGATCGATCCCTAAGCGGTGTCCCGCCGACGCCTACTATTTTGTTGACGAGACCTAATCCTTTGTACACTGGTACAAATAGTCCGCTGTCGCTTGTTCGGTCATAGCGATGACTCGCGAACGCGATCTGGCGTCGCCCGCGGAAGGAGGTCGCCTCATGCAGCCGGAACCGATCTTCGATCTCGCTCATCTCGGCCATATGGAGCTGCTGACGCCGAAACCGGACGAGAGTCTCAAATTCTTCGTCGACGTCATGGGCATGACCGTCAGCGGCCGGAAGGGCGAGTCGGTCTATCTGCGCGGCTGGGACGACTATGAACGCTACTCGCTCAAGCTCACGGCGTCGACGACCTCGGGCATGGAGCACATGGCGTTGCGCGCCCGCAGCCAGCAGGCGCTCGAGCGCCGCGTCGCGGCGCTGAAGGGCTCGGGCTTCGACATCGGCTGGGTCGATGGCGACATGGGGCAGGGACCGGCATTCCGCTGCCGTGATCCCGACGGCCACGTCATCGAGCTCTATTACGAGACCGAGTGGTACGAGGCGCCGGCCGAGCTGAAGCCGGCGCTGAAGAACCAGGCGCAGCGCTTTCCCGCGCGCGGCGTCAACGTCCGCCGGCTCGATCACCTCAACTGCCTCGCGGTCGACATCAAGGCCAACCGTCTGTTCTTCGAAAACTATCTCGGCTGCCGGACCACCGAGCAGATCGTGCTGAATGACGGCACCGAAGCCGCGATGTGGATGACGATGTCGAACAAGAGCTACGACTTCGCTTATACGCGCGATCATTACGGCTTCCACGGCCGCTTCCATCACGTCACCTACGCGCTCGACAGTCGCGAGGAGATCCTGCGCGCCGCCGACATCTTTCTCGAGAATGGCGTGCACATCGAGACCGGGCCGCACAAGCACGCGATACAGCAGACGTTCTTCCTCTACGTCTACGAGCCCGGCGGCAACCGTGTCGAGGTCGCCAATGCCGGTGCGCGCCTGATCCTCGCGCCGGACTGGAAGCCGATCGTGTGGACCGAGGAGGAGCGCAAGAAGGGGCAGGCCTGGGGTTTGAAGACGATCGAGTCGTTCCACACCCACGGCACCCCGCCAGTGACGCGCTGAAACGCCAGTCGGGAGGTTGCAACGCAAGTTCCGACAAGTTGATGCCGCACAGACGTCGGCCGGTCTTGCGCACGCGCCGTCACGCACCATGTTTCGGAGGCCGGAACGGCAGCATGAGGTGGCGCCATGGCGTCGCAACCCGATTTCTCCAGCGAAACCTTCAACCGAGATCCAGCCGCCGGCATCGCCGCGTTGCGCGCCCGCGGCGAGGTGGTCGACGTCAAGTTTCCGATCGTCGGACGGGTCTGGCTGACGATCACCTACGACACGGCCTCGGCGATGCTGAAGGACAGCGCGACCTTCACGCTGCGCAAGGAGGACGGCGAAGTCGCGGGCCTGCGCTGGTGGATGCTGAAGTCGATCGCGACCGTCGCCAACAACATGCTGACGATGGACGAGCCGGACCATACGCGGCTGCGCAGCATCGTCGACGAAGCATTCCGCCGCCGCGCCGTGCTCGGCATGGAGCCGCATATCCGCGCCATTGCCGATCGCCTGGCCGACGAGCTGTTCGCGGCAGGAAGCCCGGCCGATATCGTTCAGCGCTACGCACGGATCCTGCCGGTGTCGGTGATCTGTGAGCTGCTTGGCCTGCCGACGGCCGACCGGCCGAAATTCATCGCCTGGGCCAACGCGATGACACAGCTCAGGGGCCCGATCAGCTTTCTGCGCATGATGGGCTCGCTGTCGAAGATGCGACGATACCTTGCCCAGCAATTGCAGTCGGCGCGCGAGAAGAGCGGCGAGGGGTTGATCGCGGAACTGGTGCAGGTTGAAAAGGAGGGCGGCCGGATCACGGCGGACGAGATGGTCTCGATGATGTTCCTGTTGCTCGGCGCCGGCTCCGAGACCACGACGCATCTGATCAGCGGATCGGTGTTCGAATTGCTGAGGGATCCCGCGCGGCGCGATTGGCTCGCGGCCGATTGGGACCGCGTCCGTCTCGCGGTGGAGGAGTTCCTGCGCTTCGTGTCGCCGGTGCAGTTCACCGAGCCGCGCTATGTCAGGCGCGATGTCGAGCTCGGCGGCGTCAGGCTGAAGAAGGGCGATCGCGTGATGGCGATGATCGCGGCCGCCAACATCGATCCGATTGCGCATGAGCATCCGGAAAGGATGGATCTCGAGCGCAAGCCGAATCGGCACGTCTCGTTCGGGACCGGAATCCATTTTTGCCTCGGTCACCAGCTTGCGCGAATCGAGGCGGCCTGCGCGCTGCAATCCTTGTTCACGCGCTGGCCCCGCCTGCAGCTTGCGGTCAAGCCTGAGCAAATCCGCTGGCGCGGGCGGCCGGGTATCCGCGCGATCGACAAATTGCCGGTCGTCGCGGGCAGCTGATGGGGTATGCGCTGGATCGTTGCTTGACCTCCGGCGTTTGGTGTTAGGCTCGCACCGCGACATGAACGTCAGAGGAAAACGTCGATGAGCGAACAGACGACGGACAAGCGCGTGCGGGAGGCGTCCCGCAGGCATTTCCTTCAGGCGGGTGCGGCGTTGGCCGGCGGCTCTGCGGTGGCGGGGCTCGGCGGCTCGAGCGCGCTTGCCGAAGCCGGGAGCAATCTTCCACCCAACGTGCCCGAATGGATGAAGGCGCCGGGCGATCCGATGGGAAACCAGCCCTACGGCACGCCATCGGTCCATGAGAAGGGTGTCATCAAGAACATCTCGAAGACGCTGCCGCAATACATCTCGGCCTCGGGCCGCACGCCGTTGCAGGAACTCGACGGCATCATCACGCCGAACGGACTGTTCTACGAGCGTCACCATGGTGGCGTGCCGACCATCGATCCGGCCGAGCATCGGCTGATGCTGCATGGCATGGTCGATCGTCCGCTGGTGTTCACCATGGACGACATCCGCCGGTTTCCGTCGCAGTCGCGCATCCATTTCCTTGAGTGCTCCGGCAACCCTGTCTACACCAAGCCCTACGGCAAGACGGCGTCCGACCTTGTCGGTCTCCTGAGCTGCGCCGAATGGACCGGCGTGCCGCTGAAGACGGTGCTGAACGAGGCTGGCCTGCAACCGGGTGCCAAGTGGATCGTTGCCGAGGGCGCCGATGCCGCCGCGCTGACCCGCAGCATCCCGATCGAGAAATGCCTCGACGACGCCATGCTGGTCTACAGCCAGAACGGCGAGCGGCTGCGCCCGCAGCAAGGCTATCCGCTGCGCCTGCTGCTGCCCGGATTCGAAGGCAACATGAATGTGAAGTGGCTGCGCCGGCTGAAGGTGGTGGCGGAGCCCGCCTATTCGCGCGAGGAGACCTCGAAATACACCGATCCGATGCCCAACGGCACGGCGCGCGAATTCACCTTCTACATGGAAGCCAAATCGATCATCACGCGCCCGTCCGGCGGACAGAAGCTGACCACAAGGGGCTTTCACGAGATCACCGGATTGGCCTGGAGCGGCCATGGCAAGATCAAGCGCGTGGAGGTGTCGGTCGATGACGGCAAGAGCTGGCAGGATGCCGCGCTGCAGGAACCGGTACTGACGCGGGCGCTGACGCGCTTCCGCTTGCCCTGGCACTGGGACGGGACGCCCGCGGTGATCCAGAGCCGCGCCATCGACGAGACCGGCTACCTGCAGCCGACGCTTGCTGAGTTGGAGGCGGTGCGTGGCGTCAACTCCTTCTATCACAACAACGCGATCTGGGCCTGGCGGATCGACGCGAACGGCGAGGTGAGCAATGCGCAGGCTTGAGCTTAAAGCCGCGCTGCTTGCGAGCGCGATCGCGGCGATCGGTTTCGCTGCACAGGCCGAGGAGCGCTACGGCATCGGCCGGCCGGCGACGCCTGCCGAGATCGCCGGCTGGAATATCGATATCGGACGTGACGGCTCCAACCTGCCGCCGGGCAGCGGCAGCGTCGAGCGCGGCCGTGTGGTGTTCAGCGAGCAATGCGCCGCCTGTCATGGCGACAACGGGCAGGGCGGCATCGGCGACCGCCTGGTCGGCGGGCAGGGCACGCTTGCGACCCCCAAGCCGATCCGCACCGTCGGCAGCTACTGGCCTTACGCCCCGACGCTGTTCGACTACATCCGCCGCGCCATGCCGCAGAACGCCCCGCAGTCGCTGAGCAATGAGGATGTCTACGCGGTATCCGCCTACATCCTCAGCCTCAACGGCATCGTTCCGGCCAACGCCGTGCTCGATGCCAAGTCGCTTGCCGTGGTCAAGATGCCGAACCGCGATGGCTTCGTTAGCGATCCGCGGCCCGACGTGCATAACCACTGAAGGCCGCTTGCCTCTGCGCCCGGCGGCTTCGGCGGCCGCCGGCGCGCTTGGCAATAGTGCGGCGCCGCGATCCCGACAGTGGATAAAGCCGCCGTTCGTTGCCTGACGCTCGAACGTCTTCGCGCCCAACGCGTTATAGTTGCTGGCATCGTGTCGGGCTCGGTGGGGCCGACGGCGGAGGTGAGAGCTTTGGCCGACGTCTGGGTACGCAAATCGACCACCGAATTGTTGCAAGAAGCCGTTCAGGCGGTCGGCGACGCGGAAGCGCCGCGTTTGAAGCGCTCGCTCTCGGCGCTGCAACTGGTGAGCCTCGGCATCGGCGCCATCATCGGCGCCGGCATCTTCGTGCTGACCGGCCACGCGGCAGCCGCGAATGCCGGTCCCGCGGT
Organism: Bradyrhizobium sp. ISRA436; assembly: GCF_029910015.1. Classification (NCBI taxonomy): domain Bacteria; kingdom Pseudomonadati; phylum Pseudomonadota; class Alphaproteobacteria; order Hyphomicrobiales; family Nitrobacteraceae; genus Bradyrhizobium; species Bradyrhizobium sp. ISRA436. The sequence goes on along the minus strand of NZ_CP094519.1, from coordinate 4,431,978 downwards.
CACCATCTCCTTCGTGCTCGGCGCTATCGCCTGCGCCCTTGCCGGGCTGTGCTACGCCGAGATGGCGTCGACCGTGCCGATCTGCGGCAGCGCCTATACCTATGCCTACGCGACGCTCGGCGAGCTGATCGCGTGGATCATCGGCTGGGACCTGATCCTCGAATACGCAGTCGGCGCGATCGCGGTCTCGGTTGGCTGGTCCGGTTATTTCGTGAGCTTCGTGCGCGATTTCGGCATCAACCTGCCGCAGCAATTCACCTCGGCGCCGCTCGCCTACGACGTCAACACCGGCGCTTGGTCGTCGACCGGTGCGATCATCAACATCCCCGCGATGGCGATCATCGTTTTCGTCACCACGCTGCTGGTGATCGGCATCCGCGAGTCCGCGCGCTTCACCAGCTTCATCGTCGCGCTCAAGCTGATCGTCATCGCGCTGTTCCTCGCCACCACCGCCTGGTCGGTGACGACGGCGAACTGGGTCACCGCAAGCAATCCGGACGGTTTGCTGATCCCGCCGAATGCCGGCCCGGGCGTCTACGGCTGGTCTGGCGTGATCCGCGGCGCGGCCGTGGTGTTCTTCGCCTATATCGGCTTCGACGCGGTCTCGACCACGGCGCAGGAGGCGAAGACGCCGGAGCGCGACATGCCGATCGGCATTCTCGGTTCGCTCGTGATCTGCGCCGCGCTCTATGTCGCCGTCGGCTTCGTGCTGACCGGCATCGTGCCGTACGACCGGCTGAACGTGCCCGATCCGATCGCGGTCGGCATCGACGCCGTCGGCGTCCGCTGGCTCGGTCCATTCATCAAGCTCGGAATCCTGTTCGGGCTGACGTCGGTGATCCTGGTCATGCTGCTGGCGCAGCCGCGGATCTTCCGCTCGATGGCATATGACGGCCTGCTGCCGGCCGTCGCCGCAAAAATCCATCCGCGCTTCCAGACGCCCTATGTCTCGACCATCGTGTCCGGTGTGGTCGCTGCCATCCTCGCCGGCCTGCTGCCGATCGGGCTGGTCGGCGAGCTCGTCAGCATCGGTACGCTGTTCGCATTCGCCGTGGTTTCGATCGGCACGCTAGTGCTGCGCCTGCGCGATCCCGACCTGCCGCGTCCATTCAGGGCGCCCGCAATCTGGCTGGTGGCGCCCGCCGGCGCCGCGGCCTCGCTGTTCCTGATGTTCGGTCTGCCGCTCGACACCTGGATCAGGCTGGTGGTGTGGCTCGTGGTCGGGCTCGTGATCTATGCGGTCTATGGCCGACGCCACAGCCGGCTGCGGACGAGTGGCGAGGGGTAGGCCCCACTCAATGCGCGGGATGGTGAAGAACCAACGGACCGCGTGAATCCACGTCCGAGGCCAAGGCCCAGCGACTAAGCTTCGCTCCGCCAGTTCCGTCATTCCCGTGCAAAGGCTGCGCCTTTGTCGCTGGAGGTGCGAGCCTTGCGGCGCAATCGCGCCGCTGGGCGAGCCTCGAAGGATGCGCGGCCTCGCTGGTGGCCGTGCTTCGAGACGGCCGCGATGCGGCCTCCTCAGCATGACGGAGCTGGCTTCGGATCGACTTGTCAAACAACGAGGACGGTATGTGTTCGCATTCTCGCGGCGCATTGCGTCCGAGCTTTGCATCTCGTTTCGCCCTTTCTTGATCAGAGGGCGCAGGGAAAGCCGGGTGCCGATCGCACCCATGGGCCCCGAGCAAATGGAAAGCTCGGGAGGTAGGACCACAGGTGAAACCGGAACGATCCCGGCTTTCCCTGCGCGATGGGTTACGGCTTATACGTGCTCGCCCCGGCGAGACTGGGCTTTGTTGTCACCGTCTTCGCAAAAGCGCTTCGCGCTTTGCAAGGAGACACCTGCCACTAGGTGTGGAGCCTCAAGAGGTTGTTCCCGGTTAATCCGAGCCTGCTGATCGGCGGCTTTGAGCCGATACTGCCATGAGGACGATGCCAGTTGTAGCGGTGAAGCCATCGTGGCAGCTCCGCGGCTCTTTCTGTTGAGGTGTTGTAGGCCTGCGCGTAGGCCCATTCTCGCAGGCTGGTCTGAATGAAGCGTTCGGCCTTGCCATTGGTTTTGGGCGTATAGGGCTTGGTGCGGATGTGCTTGAGGCCGAGGCGCTGACATGCCTTTCGGAAGGCGGCGGATTTGTAGCACGCGCCGTTGTCGGTCATGACGCGCTCGACCTTCACGCCCAGGCTCACGTAGTAGGCCACCGCCGCCTTGAGGAAGGCGACGGCACAGCCCTTTCGCGCGTTCTTCATGACCTGGCTGAAGGCGATCCGCGACGCATCGTCGATGCAAACATGGACGTATTCCCAACCTGGTCCTTGACGGCGAGAACGCAGGTTGCTCGCCCCACGTCGATCGCCGGTGATCCGATGGCCGATCCGATTGAACTTGCCGAGCTTTTTGATGTCGATGTGGATCAGCTCACCAGGATGCTGGCGCTCATAGCGCCGGATCGGCTCAGCCGGCTCCAGCGCAGCCAGCCGGTTCAAACCGAGCCGGCGCAGGATCCGGCTGACGGTTGCTGCTGAGACCCCGACCTCGCGCGCGATCTGCTTGCCGGTGTGGCGCTGCCGGCGGAACGTCTCGACAGCGGCGCATGTGGCGGCCGGGGTTTGGCTTGGCAAGGAATGCGGCCGTGAGGACCGATCCTGCAAACCATCGACGCCTTCTGCGCGGAAGCGCTTGACCCATTTGGCGACTGTCTTCGCCGTAACATTGAATTGGCGCGCGGCGGCGGCCTTCGTCAGGCCGCTCTCGATCACGCTCCGCGCCATCGCCGCTCGACCTTTTGGCGTCAAAGGCGCATTCTTGTGGATGTTCATCTGGTCTCTCCGGGGAACCCTGAAGCGTCGCAGCCTCAGCTTCCTCGGTTCAGACCAGATGGACAACCTCCTGAAAGCTCACAACTAGGGCGTCAGGCCTGCACGACTTCACCGTCCGCTATCTGCCACGCTCGTCAGCCGTGACAGCGGCGTCCACCGCATCTCGACCCAACACTCGTGACGATCGCGAAGCGCCCCTCAGGCGGGTGAGACGGGCGATTCATACATTGAGTTGCGCTTCTGGAAAACAGAAATATTTTGCGCGCGAGGGCTTGACGGGTTTTCGGTGAGTTGCCCGTCGGGTCGTTCTGTCGCACCCGTCACATGCAAAATTCCGTTGCCGGACCTCATTGCTGACCTGTGATCGCCGGCGCGGGTCGCTGTGCGTCATCACTTCAGGAAGTCCAGCAAATGCAACGGCAAGCGTCAGCATGGAGACGAGGAATGCGGACTTGGCGAATATCTTGCTCTTGCGCGCATCAGCCGCGCCCATCACCGCCTCGTGAGCACGGTTGAAGAGTTCTTTGTAGCGATCGTCGTCGGACATGCGAGCGGCCCAGGCGCGTTAGGTTGAGGCCATGTCTTGCATGGAAAAGGGCGCACATAAGGCGCGAGACACCGACCGATGGATCAATACAAGGTGCTGATATCTGCGGCTTGGAATCAGTTGCCGCAACTCGCGTCCCCGCGTCCCTGGCGCACAAGGAGCCAGACGTTCTTCGCTTGCAGCCTTGAGCGAAGCGCATGGCCGTGAGCAGCGCATAGCAGCTCCACCAGAACGTGGGTTAACCCACGGTGAGGAGATGCCACGTCGAGGCGCGGGCTGGCCCAAGGAGAAGAACAATGACAAAACGCAAGGAAGGCTTGGCGGCAACATTCCTGACGCTTGCTTCAGCATCTTTAGCATCCATGATGTTCACGTCTTCCGCATTCGCGCAGTGCGCGGAATGCGCGATCTATCCCAATCGCGATCCCTTCACCCAGGGTTTGGCGACACCGGCCCCGGCGCCGACCGTTGGGCAAAGCCGCGGCGCGTCATCTCGCTCGCCGTATAATGCGCGAGCTGAAATGCGCGGCTATCATGGCCGCTACGGCGGAAACGCGAGCCGTCGATATCGCTGACGGCGCCTGATCGCTGCGGCACTCGCCGAAGGGCCGGGCCCGGCGTGCCGGGGGGCTGGTCATAATATCGCGGCTGACGGGAGCGGCGCGCCAATCGGGGTGCGCCTAGCACAGACATCTCCGGCAAAGGCTGCTATTGCCACTGCTTCAGCAAGCGCGAGCATTTGTCGGATGAGCGTTCCCGACTACCTATCGGCCGTCATGAACTCGGCCGTGACCACAACGCTGAGGCCCTACGCTCCACGGGTCGTCGGCACGCTACCGCTTGGCCTCGCGGTATCGGGCAGCGACATCGACATCGTCTGCCACGCGCCTGACCTGAACGCCTTCGCGGCGGCGGTCTGGGAGCACTACCATCGGGCCGACGGCTTTGTGCTCTACCGCTGGACGTCGGGTACGCGGCCTGCGATTGTCCGGTTTCTGTGGGACGGCTGGCCGTTCGAACTGTTTGGCGACACGCGCCCAGTGGAGGAGCAGCCCGGCTGGCTCCATTTCGAGGTCGAGCGACGGCTGCTGGCACTCGGCGGTGGCCGGCTGCGGCAGGCCGTCAGCGCACAAAGAGCCGCCGGAATGAAGACCGAGCCGGCCTTCGCCGCCGTGCTTGGCATCGGCGGCGATCCCTATCGTGAATTGCTCGCGCTGGCCGCGGCGAGCGACGCGGAGTTGCGCGCGCTGCTCGCGACCGGGGATTTCGCCTGAACGTCAGGCGATCTCGTTCAGGGCGCGGCGGATCGCGGCGAAGATCGCCTCGATCTGCTCCTCGGTGATGATCAGTGGCGGCGAGATCATCAAGGCGCCGCAGCCCCCAATCACTTGGCGATGATCATCATCGGCGCGCCATCGCTGGGCGGCAAGCCGGTCGGCAACAATCGCTTCTATGGCGCGAACGACTCCCGCCTGAACACCGGGCTGGCCGCCGGCTACTGATTGGCATTGCGATGAGAACAGGGCCGAGCCGCTCGCGGAATCGGCGGCGTCTCAAGCGACGGCCGTCGACGTGTCGTGCATTGGCTCGGCCGTGAGGAGCAGCCGCCGGCGAATCGCATCCTCGACCAAAGCCAGGGTCTGGCGGGCTTCGCGTGCCTCGGCCTCGGCGGTCTGGGCACGAAACTCGATCGCCTCCAGTTGCTCCTGCTGGGCTTCGATGCGCTTCTGCGCCTCTTCAAGCGCCCGGGACGCCTCTCTCAGCTTGCATTCGGTCACATTGATGATCTCGAGCTGGGCCCGCTCGGCGGCCTCGGCGCGCGTCTCGGTCGCGCGGGCCCGATCCTCGATGCTGCGGAACAGGTCCGCGGCCTGGTAGACGAGGTCGAGGGCCTGGACGCCCACATTGGGGGCGGGCGACCTTGGAAGGCCGAGAATGTTTTCGCTGGTTACGAAAGGTCTTTTGAAACCGCGCAGTGCCATGGAGGTCAGCCCGTCGCGAGTCATTATGATATGGGACACGATGCGGCTGATATGGCTAACGAATGGTTAATTGCGGCCGATTTCTGGTTGTGCCGACGGGGACCTGAAGCCTTAGTTGGTGTAGTCACTGGAGCCGGCGGCGGCGCGAATCCATTCCCACAACAGGCTCGGCAACACAGGAGGAGGCTGTGAGCGGCGCGGGTCGGCGACATCGCGCGCATGTGATCGATGCGATGACCACAGGAATGTGACGGCAGTCGGACCGGTCACCTGTTCGACAACCTTTCGGAGCCGCCGCATCGGGCGACGGAGCGCCCGGTTCAGCCCACCGATTGCGGCTTCCCGGAACCTCACTGATTTGGCCGGGAGCGCGAACCGCGCTCTATGGCATAAGTTTGGCGCCCGATCCGCTATTTATTCTCCCGCATCGAATTGCAGGTACCGGGAGCGACCGATATACCGACCCCCTGTGTGGCTGGCAGCGGGCTCAGAATGAGCCGCGTATTCGCCACGGGACTTCGTCGATGAGATTGCTGTTACGGTTCTTTGGATTTCTGTTCACCGCAGGATCGATCCTGTTTCTGGCTGGCCTTGCCGCGGTCGCGGGCCTGTTCTGGCATTTTTCCAAGGATCTGCCCGACTATACGCAGCTTCAGAACTATGAGCCGCCAGTGATGACGCGCGTGCACGCGGCCGACGGCTCGCTGCTCGCCGAATACGCCAAGGAGCGCAGGCTTTACCTGCCGATCCAGGCGGTGCCGAAACTCGTGATCAACAGCTTCCTCGCCGCAGAGGACAAGAATTTCTACGAGCATGGCGGCGTCGATTATACCGGCATGGCGCGCGCCGGCCTGGCCTACATCCAGAACTACGGGTCCAACCGCCGTCCGCAGGGCGCCTCCACGATCACCCAGCAGGTCGCCAAGAACTTCCTGTTGACCAACGAGGTGTCGTTCTCCCGCAAGATCAAGGAAGCCTTGCTCGCGATGAAGATCGAGCGGGCCTATTCCAAGGACAAGATCCTCGAGCTCTACCTCAACGAAATCTATCTCGGCCTCGGCGCCTACGGGATCGCGGCGGCCTCGCTGGTCTATTTCGACAAGTCGGTGAACGAGCTCACCATCGCCGAAGCCGCGTATCTGGCGGCGCTGCCGAAAATGCCGGCCAGCCTGCATCCGGTGCGCAACCACGCACGCGCCGTCGAGCGGCGCAACTACGTGATCGACCGCCTGCAGGAGAACGGCTGGATCACCGCGGCCGATGCCGACAAGGCGCGCAAGGAGCCGCTGGTGGTGACCAACCGCGCCAGCGGCGCGCACACCTTCGCCGGCGAGTATTTCTCGGAAGAAGTTCGCCGCGACATCTTCGAGCGCTACGGCGAGAAGAAGCTCTATGAGGGCGGCCTGTCGGTCCGCACCACGCTGGATCCGAAGATCCAGGTGATGGCGCGCAAGACCATGGTGGCGGGGCTCGTGAAATACGACGAGCAGCAGGGCTATCGCGGCCCGATTCAAAGGCTCGACATTTCCGGCGACTGGGGCGTGCCGCTCGCGGAGATCAAGTCGCTTTCGGACATCTCGCCGTGGCGGATGGCGGTGGTGCTGGAGACCAGCCCGCAGTCGGCGCGGATCGGCTTCCAGCCGGGCCGCGAGCTCGGTGGCGCCGTCAGCAAGCAGCGCGAGACCGGCATTGTCACGCTCGATGGCGTGAGATGGGCGAAGGCGGCCTCCGGGCTTCTGAGAGGCAAGACGCCGGCCTCGGTGGCGCAGGTGCTGCAGCCCGGTGACGTGATCTACGCCGACCCGCTCTACAAGGACGGCCATCTCGTCGAAGGCCAGTATCGGCTGCGCCAGATCCCCGAGATTTCGGGCGCGATGGTGGCGATGGATCCGCGAACCGGCCGCGTGCTCGCGATGGTCGGCGGCTTCTCGTTCGACCAGAGCCAGTTCAACCGCGCGACGCAGGCCTACCGGCAGCCGGGTTCGACGTTCAAGCCGATCGTCTATTCGGCGGCGCTCGACAATGGCTACACGGGATCGACGATGATGATCGACGCGCCGATCGAGATCGATCTCGGGCAGGGCAACGTCTGGCGCCCGGAGAATTTCTCTACCGGCCGCTATCAGGGCCAGGTCACGCTGCGCAACGCGCTGCGACTGTCGCTCAACACCGTGACAGTGCGGCTCGCGCAGGAGATCGGCATGCCGCTGATCGGCGAGTACGCAAAGCGCTTCGGCGTCTATGACGAGCTGCCGAACTATCTCTCCTACGCGCTCGGCGCCGGCGAGACCACGGTCATGCGCATGGTCACGGCGTATTCGATGATCGCCAATGGTGGCCGCCGCGTGAAGCCGACGCTGATCGATCGCATCCAGGATCGTTACGGACACACCATCTTCAAGCACGACCAGCGCGAATGCATTGGCTGCGACGCGCCGGAGGGATGGAAGAACCAGCCCGAGCCGCAGCTGATCGACCGCCGTGAGCAGGTGCTCGACGCCATGACCGCCTATCAGATCACCTCGCTGATGGAGGGAGTGGTGCAGGCCGGCACCGGCACGGCGCTGAAGGAGGTCGGCAAGCCGATCGCCGGCAAGACCGGCACCTCCAACGAGGCCAAGGACCTGTGGTTCGTCGGCTTCTCGCCGGACCTCGTCGTCGGTCTGTATGTCGGCTACGACAAGCCGCGCTCGCTCGGCAGGACCGCTCAGGCCGGCCATACCGCAGCTCCGATCGCGCGCGACTTCATGAAGCTAGCGCTGGCCGACAAGCCGCCTGTTCCGTTCAAGATCCCGCCCGGCATCCGGCTGGTTCGCGTCGTGGCCAAGACCGGCGCGCGCGCTGGTCCAGGCGAGACGAGCGGCACGCTGCTCGAAGCCTTCAAACCGGGCCAGGCGCCACCGATCTATGACACCGTCCCGGGCACCGATGTGATCGACGGGACCCAGGCCGGAATCTCGCCGGACGCGGATCGCGCGATCGTGCGGTCGGGGACGGGCGGGCTGTACTGAGGGCTTGAGTGACCCGCTTGCGGGTCACACAGCACCGTGTGGTCACGCCCGGTTGGTCGCGGACGGCCTCAATAGTGCTTCACGACGCTTCGAAGCGAAATCCACAGTGCGACCGAGAGCAGGCCGAAGCCTGCGAGACACAGGAATGCGAGCTGGTAGCCGATCCATTGGGCGATCCAGCCGCCCAGCGCGGGGCTCAGCGAGGCGCCAATTCCCTGCACGGTGATGACCGCTCCCTGGCCGAGATTCACACGGCCGGTTCCGTTGAGCGTGCGCGCCACGATGCCGGGGACGGCCACGCTTTGCAGACCTGCGCCGATGCCGTCGAGGATCTGCACCGGAAACACGCCCCACCAGCCCGACAGGAAATACGCCAGCACGCCGCGCGCGGGCAGGGCCAGAAACGACGCAAGCAGGACCGGCCAGAAATTGCGGCGTTCGGCGGCGTGCATGCCGACGACGGACATGATCACCATGACACCCTGGGCAACCACGATCGTGGTCGCCACAACTCCGGCGCCATTCTTGAGACCGCTCGCGACCGCGGCCAACCCGTAGAGCGGCACGATCGCAGCGTTACCCAGATGGAAGATCGCGAGCGCGACGGCAAGCACCAACAGCGGCTTGTGCCTGATGAGAACGCGAAATCGGTGCGGCTCGCTTTCGGGATCGTCTTCCTTGCCGCGCGCTGCGTGATGATCGATGGCATCGGCGGGAATCAACATCACGCTTGCGATCGTCAGCACGCCGAACGCTGCTGCCAGCAGGAACACCGCGACATACCCGTAGCGCCAGCCGAGATAGCCTGAGGCTGCGGCGCCCAGCATGTTGCCTGCGTGGTTGAAGGCCTGGTTGCGGCCGTTCTGCCGGTTGAAGCCGCGTTGCCTGACCATGCCGAGCGTGATGCCGGTCACCGCCGGAACGATTGCGGCGCCCGCGACCGAGGTTGCGATCTGGGACAGCGCGACGGCCCAGAACGTTTGCGACACGAGGATGATGGCCGATGCCACGACGACCGCGACACCCGGAACGATGACCCACGCGCGCTTGTGGTTGGTCGTATCGATGCAGCCGCCGATCGGCGTGGTGATCAGCATGCCCGCGACGTTCCCGATCGTAAGCGCAGTTCCGATCAATCCGCTGGTCCAGCCGTGACTCTGCAGGAACACCCCGACGAACGGTCCGATCCCGGACTGCATATCCGCCATGAAGAAATTCAGTGCGAGCAGCGCCCACAGCGGCCCCGTCATGGCGAGTGTCTTGGCTTTTCGGCTGGTCATGATCTGATGCGCCCGTCGGTCTCGAGCAGAACTCCCCCGGTGCGCGCTTGTTGCGAAGCGGCAGGTCGGTGCGGTGCACAGGAACAAACGCGACAAGGCAGACTTGGGTCCGATCAACGTTCGAATGAAGGAACGGAACGAACAAAGACGCGCACGGCTCACGGCCATGTCGCGATGTATGATCGTGACCGCTATGCTATTCCCGATATGATGCGGCGTCCGGCCTGCAGCCAACGAATTTGAGCAACCTCAGCTCTGAGCTCCTTCCGCGATCTGCCGAAGGTGCGCCGATGCAACCGCCGCTGTCGTGCCGGTGGCAGCGAGCGAAAGCAGGCTTGGATGGGAAGTTGGGAAGAGGAGGCGGCGTCGTGGTGCTGCCCACAGCGCCTGAGGTCCTCTTGACCTATCTCAATATGATATATGCAACAACGACGATGACCGCTGCGATGATCAGCGAGGTGAGCAGCAGCCCGTACAGGCGCGCCTGCCTGGCTTCCGTGGTTTCTGCGGTGGAGGGTGGCGGCGGTTCAGCGGGACCTTCGCGGACCATGGTCGGCTTCCTGCGCGTGCTGCTGTGGTCTCGACGACAGGTCGACGTCGTTACTGCGCCTTCGTTCCTGCTGTTCCGGATCTGCCGTCGCGTGCCTTAGGAACATCGCCCCAGGCGAGTCGTTGGTGGCTCATCCTGGAGGCTCCGAATGTCAGAGGCAACGCAAGCCGCTACCCGCACAACAAATCCGGACTCGACGGCGCGGATCGCCATGCATCCCATCCATCCGATGTTGGTGCCATTTCCGATCGTGTGCTTCGTCGGCGCGCTGATCACCGACATCGCCTATTGGCAGACCGCCCAGATGATGTGGGCCGACTTCTCCGCATGGCTTCTGTTTGCCGGCCTGGTCCTTGGCGTGCTCGCGGCCATTGCCGGCCTGATTGATTTCCTGGCCAGCCGCCGCATCCGCGAGCTAGCGCCGGCCTGGCTTCACATGGTCGGCAATGCGGTGGTCCTGCTGCTCGCCTTGTTCAATTCGTTCGTTCACAGCCGCGATGCCTGGACTTCGGTCGTTCCTACCGGACTGGTGCTCTCCGTACTCACGGTGCTCGTGATGCTGTTCACGGGATGGCTGGGTTGGGAAATGGTCTATCGCCGCCACGTGGGAGTTGCGGATTGATGCCTGTGGTCAACTGTCCAATCGAGATAAGCCGCATCCGGCTTGCCGCGGTTCTCTCGGCCGCATTATGCCTTGCAGGGTGCAGTGAAACCGCGCCTGATCCCAAGACCCAGATCGGTGCGAAGCCCGATCTGCCGGCGCTGCAGCAGTACCTGATCCCGCCGATGCATGTCGCGCCGGTCGTGGGATGGCAGCAAGGCGAGAAGCCGACAGTGCCTGACGGCCTCCAGATCACCGCGCTTGCCACCGGTTTGCAGCATCCGCGCTCGCCTTATGTCCTGCCCAACGGAGACATTCTCGTCGTCGAGTCGAAGGCGCCTGGTATCGAGCCGATCAAGCGGCCGAAGGACTTCATCATGAAATGGGTGGAGTCGTGGGCGACATCGGGCGGCGATACCGGGGAAAGCAATCGCATCACGCTGTTGCGCGGCGCGAATGGCGACGGCAAGCCGGAACTGCAGAGCGTCTTCCTCGATCACCTCAACTCGCCGTTCGGCGTTGCGTTGGTCGGTAACGATCTGTACGTCGCCAATACCGACGCGATCGTCCGTTATCCCTATCATACCGGTGATACGAAGATCACGGCCCCCGGGCAGACGCTGACGCCGTTGCCGGGAGGGCCAATCGACCATCACTGGACCAAGAGTTTGGTGGCAAGCCCGGACGGCTCGTTGCTCTATGTCGGTGTGGGCTCGAACAGCAACATCACCGAGAACGGCATCGAGGCGGAAAAGAACCGCGCCGCGATCTTGGAGGTCGATCGCGCGACCGGCCGCTGGCGGATCTTCGCAAGCGGATTGCGCAATCCGAATGGCCTGACCTTCGAGCCGCAAAGCCACGCGCTGTGGACTGTCGTGAACGAGCGCGATGAGATCGGGCCCAATCTCGTCCCGGATTATCTGACGTCGGTCAAGGATGGTGCCTTTTACGGCTGGCCTTACAGCTATTTCGGCCAGCATGTCGATCCGCGCGTGCAGCCTCAACGGCCCGACCTCGTGGCGAAGGCGATCGCGCCCGACTATGCCTTGAGTTCGCACGTCGCGCCGTTGGGCCTCGCGTTCTACAACGGCGATGCGCTTCCGCAGCGCTATCGCGGCGGCGCTTTCGTCGGCGAACACGGCAGCTGGAACAGGCCGCAACTCAACGGCTACAAGGTCGTGTTCGTCCCGTTCGCCGACGGGCACCCCAATGGCCCGGCACAGGATGTCGTGACCGGCTTCCTGAACAAGGACGAGAGATCAGGCGGCCGCCCAGTCGGGCTGGCGATCGACAAGTCCGGCGGCCTTCTGATCGCGGATGACGTCGGCAACACCGTATGGCGTGTCACCGGCGCAAACCGGCAGCCGACGAACGCAAGCCTGCGATAGGCCCTGACCACAACGACGGCATCGCCGCTTTTGCGCCGTGCGCAACGTGCCGCAACGAATTGATGCGATGAGGAGATGACGATGGGATTGGCTCAGTACGCAGTGGTTCCGGTGCACGGCGAATGGGGAGTCCTGCACGACGGCAATCTGAACGGCGGATATGCCACCAAGGAGGCGGCGTTCGAGTCGGCGGCGGCCGCCGCGTCGCTGGCGATCCGGGAAGGCCATGAAGTCCACGTCAGCGTGCCCGCAAGGGAGGAGCGCGAGCCCGCTCTGGGCCAGCGCGCGCCATGAGCGTTCGCGAACGCGATCAGACAGAGGTGCTTTCATGAAAGCCAAGCTTGTAGCCGACGAGGCAGGGCAACGGATTCACGTCGCGGTTCTTGATTCCGGTGAAGAGGCGTTTGCAGCGCTCACCGACATCGCAAGGAAGCTGGAGATACCGGCTGCGTCACTGACCGCGATTGGCGCATTCCAGAAGGCGACGGTCGGGTGGTTTGATCTCGAGCGAAAGACGTACAAGAAGATCGAGGTGCGCGAGCAGTGCGAGGTCTTGAGTGCGATCGGCGACGTCGCGGTTGCCGACGACGGTCGGCCGAGCTTGCACATGCACGTCGTGCTTGGGCTGGCTGACGGTACGACCCGAGGCGGGCATCTTCTCGCGGCCACGGTGCGCCCGACGCTCGAGGTCGTGATGACGGAGACATCGGCCTCGTTGAGGCGCACCAAGCGGCCAGACCTGGGGATCGCGCTGATCGATCTCGCAGCGGGCAGCTAGGCGTGCCTCAGGGCTGGTTGGCGCCGCCCGGACATTGTTTTCCATGAACCGATCGATGCCCGTGGCGATCGTCATGCTCGCGATCGCACAGATGGGCGTGCATCTTGTGTTCTTCCTGCACATCACGACGGGGCCAGACAACACCAACAACGTGATGGCGTGTTCCTCGTGACCGGCGGATCGTTGTGGATCATGGCTAACCTCAGCCAGAACATGCCGATGGATCAGATCATGCAGATGCAGCGGTAGCGTCGGGGCGGCGGCATGAGAGGATGCGGTGGCGCCAATCGACGAAGACCGCCGAGCTGCTGCGCGCGCCGGTACCAATCAGGCGGACAGGGGATGGATTGCCAAATCTGGCTGGGGAACCTGGATTCGAACCAAGACAAACAGAGTCAGAGTCTGTTGTGCTACCGTTACACCATTCCCCAAAAATTGCTCAACAGAGTCAATAGCTTAGCTGAATGACTGGGCAATCTTTGCGGCGAAAGCGGCTGGCAAATCAGCGCCTCGCGCGAGTGGGGTCCTTCTACTCGGTTGGTCCCGGACTTGGCAAGCATTGATGACGCCTGATTGGCGTCAAAATACCCGCCTTTGGCGCCGGCTGGCATCGCGTGCGCCCGGCGCCGCCGCCGGTCCCGGTGCCCGCAGCGAAATGGTCGAGATACCGTGTGTCGCGCGGCGACGGCTCCACGCGCTCATTGCGCGTGGAGCCGGGCAAGATCTTCACGCGCCACACGCGCGAGGATCGCCGCTGCACATTCCGGTCGCAGCGACTTTAGTCGCAGGCGTTGGCTGTCGGCGACGCCTTAACTTGCCGGCTCATGGGGCCCGTGCGATGCTGGCACACCAAGAAAAAACAAAGAGGGAGGCGGTGGCAGTTTGCCCGAACGTTTCCCGCCAACACGGCCACGGGATCTCGGAGACGTTCAAATGAGATTGTCGAAACTTGTCGGGCCGCTTGCCGCGGCCGCGATCGCGATGGGTCTGGTTTCCGGCGCGATGGCGCAGCAGAAGACCGTCAAGATCGGCGCGGTGTTTCCCTTAAGTGGCAATGCTGCCAGCGCCGGCGTGCACGCCAAGGCCGCGATCGAGGTCGCGCTCGACATTATCAACAATGCGCATCCCGAGCTCGGCAATTTCCCGCTCGCCAAGAATGCCGGGCTCGCCGGCCTCGGCGGCGCCAAGCTCGAGGTGGTGTTCGCCGACAACCAGGGCAGCCCCGCGACCGGGCAGAACCAGGCTCTGCGGCTGATCACCGAAGAGAAGGTGGTGGCGCTTACCGGCGCCTACCAGTCCGGCATCACGCTGACGACAAGTGCAATCGCCGAGAAGTACGGCATTCCCTTCGTCAACGGCGAGTCGGTTGCGTCCAACCTGACCGAGCGCGGCTTCAAATGGTTCTTCCGCACCACGCCAATCGCGACCGATTTCGCCCAGGTCTATTACGACTTCTTCACCGAGATGAAGGCCTCCGGCGCCAAGACCGACACCATCGCGGTGGTGCATGACACCACCGAGTATGGCGTCTCGGTCGCCAACACCCTCGCCGCGACCTTCAAGGAGAAGGGGCATCCGATCGCGCAGGACGTCGCCTACACCACCAACGCGACCGACGTGCAGAGCCAGGTGTTGCAGCTCAAGGACAAGAAGCCCGACATCGTCATCATGATCTCCTACACGTCGGATGCGATCCTGTTCGCCAAGACCATGCAGGCGCTCGACTACAAGCCGCCGATGCTGCTCGCCGACGACTCCGGCTATTCCGATCCATCCTTCATCAAGGCGGTCGGCAAGATCTCGCAAGGCGTGTTCAACCGATCGTCCTGGAGCGCCGGCCCTGCCGGCTCGCCGACCGCGATCATCGCCAAGCTCTACAAGGAGAAGAGCGGCGACGAGATGGACGACACCGCGGCGCGCGAGATGCAGGCCTTCTTCGTGCTGGCCGATGCAATCGATCATGCGGGCTCGACGGAGCCCGCCAAGATCCAGGCCGCGCTGAAGGCGACCGACCTGAAGCCGGATCAACTGATGATCGGCTACAAGGGGGTCAAGTTCGACGACAAGGGCCAGAACATCCTGGCCTCCGGCCTGATCATCCAGTTGCAGGACGGCGAGAATTACGTCGCGGTGTTCCCGAAGGCGAATGCCGTGAAGCCGCCGGTCATGCCCTTCAAGGGCTGGTGATAATGTGGAGGGTGGGGCGCAGGCCTCCGCCTTGATCGTCTGCCGTCAATCGCGATGGCTTAAGGAAGCGGCACGCTTGAGCATAACGAAGCCCACCCAAATCGGTGCCGCACTGCGAGTGCGCACCTCTCCCATTGGGAGAGGTCGATTTGCGCGAGCAAATCGGGTGAGGGGTTTCGCTCTGTCGATGGATATGATCCCCTCACCCGGCGCTGCGCGCCGACCTCTCCCGATGGGAGAGGCGGTCGAAGCGCTGGCGGCCAGGATCATTCAACCGCTAGACATCGCACGCTGACCCATGTCCATTGTTCTTGTTCAGGTGATCGTGGGTGGCCTCCTGCTCGGGGCCGTCTATGCGCTGTTCTCCTCCGGCCTGACGCTGGTGTGGGGCATGATGAACGTGGTCAATTTCGCCCACGGCGATTTCGTCATGCTCGGCATGTACGTCGCCTATGTGGTCTACACGCTGCTCGGCGGCGGCCCGCTGGTCGGCGCGCCGCTGGCGACGCTGCTGCTCGCCACGCTCGGCATCGCCGTCTATTTCGGCCTGATCCGCGACGTCATGAAGGGGCCGATGCTGGCGCAGATCCTCGGCACGTTCGGGCTGGCGCTGCTGCTGCGCTATTCCGTATTCTGGTGGTTCGGCGCCAACTTCCTGTCGCTGCCGGGAGATCTCGTCGGCGGCACATTCGATGTCCTCGGCATCCGCATCGAGGCCTCGCGGCTGCTCGCCGGCGTCGTCGCGCTGTTGGTGACGCTCGGGCTGCATCTGCTGTTGACGCGCACGACGCTCGGTTCGCGGATGCTCGCGGTCGCCGAGGATTCGACGGCGGCGCAGTTGATGGGCATTCGTCCCGATAGCATGCAGGCAATCGCCTGGGCGATCGCGGCGGGCGCCACCGGGCTTGCTGGCGCGCTGATCGCGACCTTTTTCTATGTCGTGCCGACCGTCGGCGAGACGCTCGGCATCGTCGCCTTCGTCACGGTTTCGCTAGGCGGCTTCGGCAGCGTGCCGGGAGCGTTGATCGCGGGTCTTTTGATCGGCGTGATCGAGTCGCTGTCCGGCTATCTGATCGGCGCCGTCTACAAGGACATGGTGGTCTACGCCCTGTTCCTCGGCTTCCTCTGGTTCAGGCCGCAGGGCTTGATGGGCAAGACGTGATGCGGCGCACCTTCTGGCTCGCAATAGCGATCGTGCTGGTCGTGGCTTACCCCTGGGTGTTCTCCACGCCCTTCCAGCAGCGTCTCGGCGCGCTGGTCCTGCTCTATGCGATTGCGGCGTCGGCCTGGAACATCATCGGCGGCTACGCCGGCCAGGTCTCGGTCGGGCACGCGGTGTTTTTCGGCTGCGGCGCCTATGCCGCGATGGGGGCCTATGCGCATTATGCGCTGTCGCCGCTGGTCGGAATCCCCGTCGGGCTGGTCGCCAGCGTCGCGATCGCGGCCGTGATCGGTGCGCCGACGCTGCGGCTGTCGGGGCATTATTTCAGCATGGCGACGATCGCGGTCGCCGAGCTTGCCCGGCTGATCGTCACCAACACCGACTATCTCGGCGCCGCCGTCGGCCTGAGCGGCCCGACGGTGCCGCGCAACGTGTTCGATCTCTCCTTCATCTCGGCATTGCCGTACTACTATCTCTTCCTCGCCGTCCTCGCGATCACGCTCCTGATCACCTGGTGGATGGCGAGCAGCCGGATGGGATTCTATCTCCGCGCGGTCAAGGACTCCGAGCGTGCAGCGCGCTCGCTTGGCGCACCGGCAAGCCGCGTCAAGCTGTACGCCTACATGCTGAGCGCGGGGCTGACCAGCGTCGCCGGCGCGCTCTACGCGATGATGTTCGGCTTCGTCGATCCGGACTCCGGGCTCGGCCTGCTGATCTCGGTGAAGATCCTGATCATGGCTGCGCTCGGCGGCGCGGGGCTCCTGTTCGGGCCGCTGGTCGGCGCGGCGATCCTGGTGCCGCTGGAGGAGATCTCCAACAGCCTGCTCGGCGGCAAGGGCGCCGGCCTGACCTTCGTCGTCTACGGCGCGATCATCGTGCTGATCGCGCGTTTCCAGCCCGGCGGCATCTTGGCGCTGGTCAACCGCCTGCGAGCCAGGAAGGCGAAGGACGATTCCGCGAAGGGGGTCACCAATGCTCCTTGAAGCGCGCGACATCACCAAGGCGTTCGGCAGCTTCAAGGCCGTGGATGCGGCGAGCGTCACGCTCGAGCAGGGCGACATCCTCGGCCTGATCGGCCCGAACGGCGCCGGAAAATCCACCTTCTTCAACTGCCTGACCGGAGACCTCGCACTGACCTCCGGCAACGTGTTCCTCGAAGGTCACGACATCACCAGCATGCCGCCGGAGGCAAGGGCGCGGCTCGGGCTCGCGCGCACCTTCCAGGTGCCGCAGACCTTCGAGGGCATGACGGTGCTCGAGAACGTCATGATCGGCGCCTTCTTGCGCTCCAGCCATCGCGCCGAGGCCGAGTCCAGGGCGCGCGCCGTGCTTGCGCGGGTCGGCATGGAGCGGCTCGCCGATGCGCCGGCGCGCTCGCTCGGCACGCCGGGCCGCAAGCGGCTCGAGATCGCGCGTGCGCTCGCGACCGAACCCAGGATCCTGCTGCTCGACGAGGCCATGGCCGGGCTGACCCAGCGCGAGGTGCAGCTTGCGATCGACCTCGTCCGCGACATCCATCGCTCCGGCATCACGCTCGTGATCGTCGAGCACATCATGGAAGTGATCATGTCGCTGGCGAGCCGCGTCATGGTGTTTCATCAGGGCAGGGAGATCGCTCGCGGCACGCCGCAGCAGGTCACTTCCGATCCTTCGGTCATTGCGGCCTATCTCGGCACCCGCGCCGCCGCCAAGGTGGCGGCCGGCCACACCCCGATCGAGCTGATGGGTGGGCCAACGACATGACCGGACCGCTGCTGAAGATCGAGCATCTGGAGGTCCGCTACGGCGATCTGATCGGCGTGTCCGATGTCTCGCTCGAGGTGCCGGCGGGCAGCGTCGTCGCGCTGCTCGGCTCCAATGGCGGCGGCAAGACCACGACGCTGAACGCGATCGCGGGCCTGATTCCCGTGCATTCCGGAACGATCAGCTTTGCCGGGGAACAGCTTGCGGGGCAAAGCGCGTTCGCGATCGTGCGCAAGGGGCTCGCACTGTCACCGGAGGGCTGGCGGCTGTTCGTGCAGCAGAGCGTCGAGAACAATCTCTTGCTTGGTGCTACCCCGCTGCGCGACAAGAGCCGCATCAGGAGGCTGCTGGAACGCGTCTACGACATCTTTCCGCGACTGAAGGAGCGCCGCGTCCAGCGCGCCGGCACCATGTCCGGCGGCGAGCGGCAGATGCTCGCGGTCGGCCGCGCGCTGATGAGCGATCCAAAGCTCCTGATGCTGGACGAGCCGTCGCTGGGGCTGGCGCCCGCGGTGGTCGAATCCATGTACGAGACGTTCGGTCGCCTGCACCGCGAGGGGCTGACCATCTTGCTCGCCGAACAATCGATCGAGCTCGCGCTTGAAGTCTCCGACTTCGCGACCGTGCTCCAGGTCGGCAAGAGCGTGCTGTCGGGAACCGCGGCGGCGCTCGCTGACGATCCGCAGGTGCAGAAGGTGTACCTCGGCACGTAGGCGATCATCGTAGGATGGGCAGGGCGCAGCGAAACCCATCACCTTCACGCGGCACGATTGATGGGTATCATCGCTTCGCTTCACCCATCCCACGAATGGCGAGCTACGTCTCCGCTCTCAGCAACAGGCAATCGGCCAGCCGAATTCAACGGCAAGCTTCCGCAGGTGACGGTCGTGATGCATGACGACCGGGAGCTCGTTGTCGCTACTTGATCTTGTCGTACACCGCCGCGAAGTCGGTTAGCGACATCGGGATGGTGATCGTTTCCTTGGCGAGATTCTGGAACGAGACTTTCAGCTGCTTGCCCGATCTCAGAGCATTCAGGATGTCGGCGGCGATCGGGGTGTTGACGTAGCAGCCGCGCGCCTCGCAGGCCTGGATCGCCACGTCGGCGGTCTTGCCATCGTCGATCTGCAGCCTGGCGCCAACCGGAAGGTTGAGCCCGAGCGGCAGCTGGATCAGCGCGACAGGTGTGCGGGTGTCGCCCGGCACGCGAATATTGACCAGCACGACGAGCTGGCCGGTCTTGCTGAGCACGGCCGTCTGCTCCATCGCGCATTCGAGCGGAGCGTCGCGGCTTGCGCTGGTGCAGCGTGCGACCCAGCCGGGATTGTTCGCAGGGGCGGCGTCGGCATGTGGCGCGGCGGGAGCAGGGGCTGGCGCATTCTTGCCCTTGGGAGCCTCGGCGTGGCCGAGGCCGGCCAAGCCGAACACGGTAAACTAGACCAACAGCGACTTTGCGACAATCTTCACGGCACCGGCTCCGAAATGAACGTCTTTCCGGATGTGCCGGGAGGAGTGCAAAGTCAAGTCACTCGGCCGCCTCCTTGACCGATCCATCCCTGCCGTCGTGGGCGTCGTCGCCTGGCCGCTGCGAGCGGCCCCAGTTCGCGAAGGCATTGGAGAGCCGGTCGAGATAGAGATAGACCACGGGCGTCGTGAACAGCGTCAGCGCCTGGCTGACGATCAGACCGCCGACCATGGCGTAGCCGAGCGGCTGGCGGATTTCCGAGCCGGTACCGGTGCCAAGCATCAGCGGCACGCCGCCGAGCAGTGCGGCCATCGTCGTCATCATGATCGGGCGGAAGCGGAGCAGGGCGGCCTGGCGGATCGCCGCCGCCGGCTCCATGTGCTCGTCGCGTTCGGCGGCGATCGCGAAGTCGACCATCATGATGCCGTTCTTCTTCACGATGCCGATCAGCAGGATGATGCCGATCAGCGCGATCAGGCTGAAGTCGAAGCCGGCCGCCATCAGGATCGCCAGCGCGCCGACGCCTGCGGACGGCAGTGTCGACAGAATGGTGATCGGGTGGATGTAGCTCTCGTAGAGAATGCCGAGGATCAGGTAGACCACCACGAGCGCGGCGAGGATCAACAGCGGCACGGTCGACAGCGATTGCTGGAACGCCTGCGCCGTACCCTGGAAGCTCGAGCTCAAGGTCGGCGGCGCGCCGAGTTCGACCATCGCCCTCTGCACCGCCTGCGTCGCCTGGCCGAGCGCCACGCCCTGGGCCAGGTTGAACGAGATGGTGATTGCCGGGAACTGGCCCTGGTGGCTGATCGAGAGCGGCCGGACCGGCACGCTGGTCCATTTCGCGAAGGTCGACAGCGGCACCTGGTCGCCGGTCAACGGCGACTTGACGTAGATCTTGTTCAGCGTGTCGATCGCGCCCTGCAACTCCGGCAGCACCTCGAGGATGACGTGGTAGCTGTTAAGCTGGGTGAAGTATTGCGTCACCTGGCGCTGGCCGAAGGCGTCGTAGAGCGTGTCGTCGATCAGCTGCGGCTGGATGCCGTAGCGCGAGGCGGTGTCGCGGTTGATCTGTAGCTCGAGCGTGGTGCCTTTGGTCTGCTGGTCGGTCGCAACGTCGCGCAGCTCGGGCAACGTCTGCATCTTGGCCAGGATCTTGGGCGCCCATTCGTTCAGCTCGGTCAGATTGGCGTCCTGCAGCGTGAATTCGAACTGGGTGCGGGTCGGGCGGCCGCCGAGACGGACGTCCTGCGCCGCCTGCATGAACAGCCGGGCGCCTTCGACCTTCTCGAGCTTCGGCCGCAGGCGGGCGATGATCTGCTGGGCGTTCGCGTCACGGTCCTTCAAGGGCTTCAGCGTGATGAACAGGTTGCCGTTGTTGCCGGCGCGGCCGCTGCCGCCGATCGCCATCGCCACCGACGCCACGGCCGGATCCTGCAACACGATGTTGCCGAGCGCCTCCTGCTTGCGCTTCATGTCGGCGAAGGAGATGTCCTGGCTGGCTTCCGAAGTCGCCGTGATCAGCCCATTGTCCTGCTGCGGGAAGAAGCCCTTCGGGATGACCGCAAAAAGGTAGATCGACAGCGCCAGCGTTGCGAAGAACACCATCAACGTCGTGAACTTCCAGCGCAGTGCGACGTCGAGCCCGGCCCGGTAGGCGTTGAGCATCGCGTCGAAACCGCGCTCGCTGAGCTGGTATAACCGGCCGTGCCGCTCCTCGCTGTGGACGCGGAGGAACCGCGAGGCCATCATCGGCGTCAGGGTCAGCGACACGAACATCGAGACGAAGATCGTCATCGCCAGCACGACCGCGAATTCGCGGAACAGGCGGCCGATAATGCCGCCCATCAGCAGCAGCGGGATCAGCACCGCGACCAGCGAGACGCTGATCGAAACGATGGTGAAGCCGATCTCGCTCGACCCCTTGAAGGCGGCGGCCAATGGCCTTTCGCCGTCCTCGATGTAGCGGCTGATATTCTCCAGCATCACGATGGCGTCGTCGACCACGAAGCCGACCGCGATCGTCAGAGCCATCAGCGACAGGTTGTCGAGCGTGTAGCCGAAAATCCACATCAGCGCGCAGGCGCCGAGCAGGGCGAGCGGCACGGTCACCGCGGGGATCACGGTTGCCCAGAAGCTGCGCAGGAAGAGGAAGATCACCATCACGACCAGGAAAATGGTCAGGAGCAGGGTGAACTGGACGTCCTCGACCGCGGCGCGGATCGTCGTGGTGCGGTCGCTGATGACGTCGATCTTGATCGCCGGCGGGATCGCCGCGACCAGGCGTGGCAGCGCCTCCTTGATCTTGTCGACGGTGTCGATGACGTTGGCGCCCGGCTGCTTGAAGATGACGAGGAACACGCCGCGCTTGCCGTTCGCCCAGGCGGCCTGCTTGGCGTCTTCGGGACCGTCAATCGCCTGACCAATATCTCGGATCCGCAGCGGTCCGCCGTTGCGGTAAGCGATGATGACGTCGTTCCAGGGGTCTGCCTTGAGCAACTGGTCGTTGGCGTAGATGGTGTAGGCGCGACTGTCGCCGTCGATGTTGCCCTTGGGGCTGTCGACAGTCGCGCTCGCGATCGCGGTGCGGACGTCTTCCAGCGACAGGCCCTTCGCGACCAGCTTGGCCGGATCGATCTGGACGCGGACCGACGGCTTCTGCTGCCCGCCGATGATGACCTGCGCGACGCCGGAGATCTGGCTGATCTGCTGGGCCAGCTGCGCGTCGACGGCGTCGCTGACCCGGATCAGCGGCAGCGTGTCCGAGGTGGCCGACAGCAGCATGATCGGCGCGTCCGCAGGGTTCACCTTGCGGTAGGTCGGCGGCGAGGGCAGGCTCTTGGGCAACTGGCCGCTTGCCGCGTTGATCGCGCCCTGCACGTCATTGGCCGCGCCATCGATGCTGCGGTTGAGGTCGAACTGGATCGTAACCGACGCGGTACCCAGATAGCTCGTCGAGGTCATCTGGGCGATGCCCGGGATCTGGGCGAACTGGCGCTCCAGCGGCTGGGCGACCGAGGTCGCCATGGTCTCAGGACTGGCGCCCGGCAGGCTCGCGGTGATCTGGATGGTCGGGAAGTCGACCTGCGGCAGCGGCGCCACCGGCAGCAGTGGATAGGCGACGAGACCGACGAAGAGGATGCCGGCCATCAGCAGCGAGGTGCCGATGGGGTAGCGAATGAATGGTGCGGAAATTCCGTCGTTCATTCGTCTTTAACCTTCGACTGAGTCTGGTCCGAGCTCGCCACCGCCGTCGTCACCACGGTTCCCGGTGAGACCTTGTACTGGCCTGCGACGATCACCTGCTGGCCCGGCGACAGACCCTCGTCGATCACCGACTTGCCGTCGATCGATTGGCTGACCTTGATCTTGCGGAGCTCGGCCTTGTTGTCCTGATTCACCGAAAACGCATAAAGGCCGTCAGTGCCGTGTTGCACTGCGTCATCTGGGACGACGGTCGCATCTTTCAAGGTTCGGACCAGCAGCCGGGTCGAGACTGACTGGCCCGGCCACAGCGCATGGTCCTTGTTGTCGAACACCGCCTTCAGCCGGATCGTCCCGCTGGTGGTGTCGACCTGGTTGTTGATCAGCGCCAGGGTTCCCGTCGACAAGACCCGCTTGCCGTCGGTCGACAGCGCGATGGTCTTCGGCGGCGCCACGGCCAGCGCGGCCTTGATGTCAGGGAGCTGGTCTTCGGGGGCGGTGAAAATCACGGCAATCGGCTCGATCTGGGTGATCGACACGATCGCAGTCTGGGCCGCAGCGTTGACGATGTTGCCGACATCGACCAGTCGCAGGCCCACGATCCCGTCGATCGGGGACTTCACCGTTGCGTAATCGACCTGCGTCTGCGCGTTGAAGATGGCGGCGTCATCGGCGGCGATCTGGGCGGTCAGCTGCGCCACCGTGGAACGCTGCGTGTCGGTCTGCTGGCGCGTGGCGAATTCGCCGAGCCTGGTGTAGCGCTGCAGGTCCAGATTGGCATTGGCGAGGTTGGCCTCGTCCTGCGCCTTCTTGGCCTTGGCCTGGTCAAGTGCTGCCTGATACGGTCGCGGATCGATCTCGACCAGCGTGTCGCCCGCCTTGACGAACTGGCCTTCCTTGAAGTGGATATTGGTGATCTGGCCGTCGATCCGGGTGCGGACCTGAACAGTGTTGAAGGCTTGCACAGTGCCGAGGCCGGTCAGATAGACCGGGAAATCGGCTTTCTCGACCGGCGCGACCTTGACCGGGACCGCCGGGCGCGTGGCGGCGCGCTTCTGCGCGGCCTCTGCCGCCAGCCTGTTGCCCTGGTATTTCTGCCAGCCAAAATAGCCCGCAGCGCCAATCGCGGCGATCAGTAAAACCCAACGAATTGTGCGTGACTTGGACATGTTGGCTCTTGGTTTGGGACGGCCAATCTTGAGTTGGACCAACAATCTTGGGTGGGACCAACAATAAAGGGTCATGGAAACGGTTCACAGAGCTTGCGGATATAATATGCGTGCACTTAATGTGTAAACACACTACGATTTGAGAATCCTAAACATTTGGAAAGGTTTAGGTCAGAAACAAACGGAAACGTCCCGGCTGGGAAGCGCCATGTCGTCCGATATCAAACGTCAATTTATTGCACAGCTTGTCGAGAGTTCGCGACTGCTACGCAACTACATCGATCACCGCGCCAAGGCGCGCGGCACCACCCGTGCGCAATGGATCGTGCTCTTCCGCCTGCGCGAGCAGGAGGGACTGTCCCAGGTCGATCTTGCCGACGTGCTCGAGTTGCAGCCGATCTCGCTGGTACGGCTGCTCGATCGCCTCGTCGAGCATGGCCTGCTCGAACGGCGGCCAGATCCGAGGGATCGTCGTGCCAATCGCTTGTTCCTGACCAAGCGCGGACGTCAGCTCGTGGATGATCTCGACAGTCTGCGCGACGCGATCGCAAGCGACGTGCTGCGCGACGTGTCGAACGCGCATGTCGAAAGCGGACTAGCCACGCTCCGCTCGGTCAAGGACCGTATCAAGGCTCTCGGCGAGGCGCCCGAGAGCATCGCCGCGAAATAGCCGCGGCGCAGCATTCGTCGAACAACTCGTTTGCATCGATCCATGCGCCTGGTTGAAACGCCGGGCGATGTCGTTCATATCGCGCGCGTCGATACTGCGAGACGGGGAGGGCCGTGATGGATGAATTGAACGGGCGCATGATGGCTTGTCAGATCCTGATCACGGGATTGATCGCGCGCGTCGCCAACGAGCAGCGTGATCCCCTGCGCTTCCTCACCGACTTCCGCGACGAGATCAAAGCCGTCGTCAACGGCGTCAACATCGCCGGCATGGACAACACCGATCGGGTGCGGCAGGTCGCGCAACGCACCGTCGATGAGCTGTTTTCGCTGATGAAGCCGCCAAGCACCGATTGATTGCTGCGCGCCGTCCGGTGCCAGCGACACTTTCGGCCGAAGAGTATCTTCGTACTTTTTAGAACGAATATTAGAACGCTTAGAATCTAGATTTAGAACGATTTCAGACTACAGATTAGAATCGCTTTGAATTGGGGCGATTCAAGCGCGTTGTTGCAGCGATCGCATTGACCCGAAAATTCACGCTCAGTAACCGAAAGAGAAAGTTCGTAGCAGTTCGGTCTCGCGATGAACTTGATTTTCGGGGCGTATGGAATGAGCAATGCAAAGGCGCCAAGGTCGCTGCGTTTCGATGCGGGGATTGGCTCGGCCGACGATAATGCGAGTTATTCGGGTACGAAGGTTTCCGCGGTCGCGGGCCTGATCGCGGTGGCATCATTTTCGGGTGCCGAAGCGCAGCAGGCCAACCTCCCGCCGGTTACGGTCGATGCGCCGGTCGCTCGCCCGCGTCCCGCTACATCCAAGCCTACACCGGACCAGGTCCGCGCCCGCACCGCGCTGCGCCGCGCCGCGCGCCGCAACCAGCAGGCGCAAGTTGCGCCGGTGCCGTTCCCGAATGCCGGCAGCCTTGCCGCCGACCGCAACCCCTACGCGGATGCAGCCGCGCCCTACAAGGTCGACCACCTGCAGGCGTCGGGCAAGTTTCCCGAGCCGATCCTGAACACGCCGAAGTCGGTGACGGTGCTGTCCAAGGAAGTGCTGGAGGACAAGAACGCCACCACGCTGAAGCAGGCCATCCTGAGCACGGCCGGCGTGACGCTCGGCACGGGCGAGGGCGGCAATGCGTTCGGCGACCGCTTCTTCATCCGCGGCTTCGACGCGCGCAACGACATTTTCATCGACGGCGTGCGCGATCCCGGCGTCAGCGTCCGCGAGAACTTCTTCACCGAGCAGGTCGAAATCCTGCGTGGCCCCGGCTCGTCCTTTGCCGGTCGCGGCACCACCGGCGGTGCGATCAACATCGTGACCAAGCAGGCCACTGCGGAGAAGAGCTTCTACAACATGGACACCACGTTTGGCACCGATCAGACCAAGCGTGTGACGCTCGACGTCAACCAGGCGATCAGCCCGACATTCGCGGTACGCGCCGGCGGCCTGTTCCAGGACGCCAACGTCGCCGGCCGCGACTACGTCACCGACGACCGTAACGGTGCGTTCGTCGCCACCAAGTGGACGCCGGTCGACGCGGTCAAGGTCACCGCGGACTACGTGCACACCTACCTGCACGGCATCCCGGATTTCGGCGTGCCGTATTACCGGCCGGGATCGCCGGCGCCGAGAAACATCTTCACCAGCACTGCAGGCGGTCCGTTCCCGGATTTCGGTTCGCCCCGCAACAATTTCTACGGCCTGGTCAATCGCGACTTTTTCAAGGTCCGGCAGGACATCGGTACGGTCAACACCGAAGTCCAGGTGACGCCCGACCTCGTGCTTAGCGACAAGATCAGGGCATCGCGCTCGCTCAACGACTACATCGGCACCCTCGCCGAATCGCCGGTCGTCACGAACCCGCTCTCGGCTTCGACGATCACGATGAATCCGCAGAGCCGCCATCAGGTCACCGATGTGCTCGCCAACCAGAGCGAGGCGACCTACAAGTTCGATACCGGCGGCTTCAGACATACCGCGGTGGGCGGCGTCGAGATCTCGCGCGAGACCTCGTATATCGACAAGTATACCGGGCTAAGTTCGGAATTGACGACCGGTACGCCGTTCACGGGCAGCGGATCGATCCCCGGCGTCAGTGTGTTCGCCCCGCAATACACCAATACGCCGTTCACCACGACGCCGACGCTTGCGGGCCTGCCGACCAATCTCTCGGTCGACACCAAGAGCGTCTATCTGCTCGACAGCGTCAATTACCACGACTTCGCGATCCTCAACGGCGGCATCCGCTACGACGACTACAACATCAGCACCAGCGGGTACGGCACTGTCAGCGGCGCGACGAGGTTCGGTGCGCAGAGCGCGGAGTTCGGCCTGCCGAACTTCAACCTCGGCCTGACGCTGAAGCCCGCGCCGAATGGCAGTGTCTACGCCGCCTACGCGACATCGTCGAATCCGATTGGCGCCGAATTCGACGGCACCAGCACGGCCTATGGCGGCCTTGCTCCTGTGATCAACGGCAATTCGAACCAGATCTTCGGGCCGGAAAAGAACAAGGCGATCGAAGTCGGCACCAAGTGGGAGCTGTTCGACCGTCATCTGCTGGTGACGGCAGCGCTGTTCCAGACCGAAAAGGAGAATGCGCGCGAGGCACAGAACATTACGCCGACGACCGGCACCGCGACATGTCCTTATCCAGTCACCAATCCGCCGACGACCGGCACCGTCTCCTGCATCACGGCTGGCGCTGCCTACCGCATCCGCGGCATCGATCTTGGCGTCGGCGGCAAGATCACCGATAAATGGAGCGTGTTCGGCGGCCTCGTGCTGATGCAGTCCGAGGTGACGAAGTCGCTGGCGCCGTCGCCGCAGCCGCTGCTCTATCCGACCAATGTCGGGCGGCCGCTTGCCAACGTGGCGCACCAGTCGTTCAGCGTGCTCTCGAAATACCAGCTCACCGACATGTGGGAGATCGGCGGGCAGGCGGTCTATCGCTCTAAGGTCTATGGCGGCACGCTGCTCGCGGCGAACCAGGGTACCTCGATCCCGAGCTACTGGCGCTTCGACGCCTTTGCGGAAGCGAAGGTCGACAAGCACTGGACCGTGAAGCTGTTCGTCAACAACATCTTCGACAAGCGTTACTACGATGCGCTCTACCAGAGCGCGACACCCTTCGTGCTGGAAGCGCCGGGACGCGCCGCGTATCTGGTTGTTTCAGCGCGTTACTGAGGGAGGTTTCAAAGCGTCGCGATGCTGGTCTGTGTTCCCAATGTTCTGAGTAAAGCCGATGTGGCGGACTTCCGCCGCATCATGGATGCCAGCGATTGGGAAGACGGCCGCTCGACGGCCGGAGCAGCCTCCGCGCTGGTGAAGCGCAACGAGCAGCTGCCGCCCGACAGCGAGGTCGCGCGGCAGCTCGGCAACCGCATCCTGACCGCGCTGTCGGCGAGCCCGCGCTTCATCTCGGCGGCGATCCCGCTTAGAATCTTTCCACCCTTGTTCAATCGGTACGCCGCAAGCGATAGGCACCATTTCGGCCTGCACGTCGACAATGCGGTGCGCGGCGACCGATTCACCGGCATACGGATCCGCACCGACCTGTCGGTCACGTTGTTTTTATCTGAGCCGGAAGATTACGATGGCGGCGAGCTCGTCATCGAAGACCTTTACGGCTCGCATGAAATCAAGTTGCCGGCAGGCGATCTGGTACTTTATCCTGCGTCCAGCTTGCATCTGGTCACGCCGGTCACCAGGGGGACGCGGCTTGCGTCTTTTTTCTGGTTGCAGAGCATGGTACGGGATGCGCACGCGCGCAGCCTGATCTTTGATCTCGATACGGCAATACAGGCCCTGGTGGAACGGCTGGGGCGCGACGACCCTGAAACGGTCAAATTGACCGGCATTTATCACAACCTGATCCGCCACTGGGCTGAAGTGTAACTATGAAAACATCCATGTTCCGCGCTGCATCCGCCATGGTCGCCTCGCTGGCGATGCTGATGCTGGCTGCCCCGGCCTCGGCGCAGCAGCAGACGGCGCCTGCCGCGCAAGCTGCGCCGGCGGCCAAGCCTCAGGCGGCACCGGTGGCCCAGCCCCAGCCGGTACCGGCGGCCCAGCAGCCCACGCCGGTGGCCCAGCCGGCCCCGGCCGTGCCGCAAGCGCAGGCCGCCCCGGCTCCGGTCGCAACCACCCCGGCGCAGACGTCCGGACCGTCCGCGACCGATGCGCCATCGGCTGCGCCTGCGGGGGGCGAGAGCAGGCCGCTGAAGACGACCGCCACCGGTCTGCACGAATTGTCGCCGTGGACCATGTTCCTGAATGCCGACATCATCGTGAAGGCGGTGATGGTCGGCCTGGCCTTCGCCTCGCTGGTCACCTGGACGGTGTTCATCGCCAAGATGATCGAGCTGACCGTGGCCCAGAGCAAGCTGCGCGGCGCGCTCGCGAAGATCGGTGAATCGCGCTCGCTGGCGGAAGCGCAGTTCGCGCTCGGCGCTAAGGGCAATGTGCTGTCATCCTTCATCGCGGCCGCGATGCGCGAGGGACGGCTGTCTGCCGGGATCTCCAGCGACAGCGGCGTCAAGGAACGCGCCGCGTCGAGCTTCTCCGAGATCGTCCGCGCCGAGGCCCGTCGCATCCGGCTCGGGATGGGCCTGCTCGCAACCATCGGTGCGACGTCGCCCTTCGTCGGCCTGTTCGGCACGGTCTGGGGCATCATGAACAGCTTCATCGGCATTTCGAAGTCGCAGACCACCAACCTCGCGGTGGTGGCGCCGGGCATCGCGGAGGCGCTGCTTGCCACCGCGATCGGTCTGGTCGCAGCGATTCCCGCGGTCATCATCTACAACCACTTCTCGCGCGTGACGAAGAGCTACCTCGAGCTGGTCAACCGCGCCTCGGGCGCCGCGGCACGGCTGCTGTCGCGCGATCTCGACCGCACCCATGGCAGCCTTCCGCAGGGTTCGCACGCGCGCGCCGCGGCGGCGGAGTAGGCGATGGCTTTCTCGGTCGCAGAGAACGATACTGACGACGATTTCGCGGAATCGCACGAGATCAATGTCACGCCGTTCATCGACGTGATGCTGGTGCTCCTGATCATCTTCATGGTGGCGGCGCCGCTCTCGACCGTCGACCTGCCGATCGACTTGCCGACCTCGACCGCGTCGCCGACCAAGAAGCCGGACAAGCCGACCTATGTCAGCATCAAGCCGGACCTCTCGCTCGCGATCGGCGAGACCTTCGTCAAGCGGGTCGATCTGGTGAGTGCGCTCGATGCCATACCAGACATGAGCAAGGACAAGTACATTTTCGTGCGCGCCGATCGGGCGGTCCCCTATGGCGAACTGATGGACGTGCTGGAATTCCTGCGCAAGGGCGGTTATTCCAAGATCAAGCTGGTCGCGCTGGAAGGGGTTCCGGATGCGGCGGCGCAGCAGGGTGCGCCGACGACACAGAACCCATGACGAAGGCCTGACGCCGATGTCCGATCTCGAACAGAAGCCGTCCCGGACGCTGTGGGTGTCGGCCGCGGTGATCGCCCTGGTGCTGCATGTCGGCGGCGCCGCGCTTGCGCTCACCAATCTGCATGGGGAGGAGCCGGAGGACGTCTCCGGCGTGTCGGCCATCGAGGTCGGGGTCGAGTTGGCGGCGCCAAATCGCGAGGTCACCGATTTGCCGGCCGGTCCGGATGCGGATGCGTCCGTGGCTTCGCCGCAGGTCAACGAGCAAAAGGCCGAGGTCAAGGAAACCGACCTGCCGAAGGACACGCCGAACGAGATTGAAGATGCCGATCGGGTGGTGACCGAGAACGACAACAAGAAGCCGACCGAAGAAGAGCAGAAGGTCGCCGCCGTCCAGACCGCGGCATCGCAGGAGTCGGTCGCTGCCGAGGCCACCGCGATGCCGACCGTGGAAGCCGCGCCCGAAGCGCCGCGCTCGGTTGCGCCGGTCATCGGCAATGGCAACGCCCTGCGGCGCGCGCGTGAGACCTGGCAGAAGCGGCTGATGGCGCATCTCGACAAGCACAAGAAGTACCCCGCTGGTGGCGCGCTGAAGTCGGCCGAGATCTATGTCAGCTTCACCCTTGACCGGCTCGGGCATGTGCTCGACATGGCGATCGAGAAGGGGTCGGGTGATGCGGCGTTCGATCAGGCTGCGCTTGCGATGATCAAGCGCTCCGATCCCGTCCCCGCACCGCCACCGCTGGTCGCCGACGAAGGCCTGAAGTTCACGCTCCCGGTGGTCTTCCGCGTCAAAGGCAAGGGCTGACGCATCTACGGTCGTTGGAATACGAGGCCGCTCCGCACCGTGACTGAGCGTATCGCCGCAATCGTCGCGTGATCCAGTGGCGCGCGCCGCAGCCCTCATATGTTCTTTTCCGCAAGGGCTGCTCTATCACCGCGGCGACGAACGCCGCAGATAGAGATTGTTCGGGATCAGGGCGCCGCCGGTGATGCACGCCTTATGTTGCGGAGACGACGGATGGCGCTTTTCCCATCCGCCGTACGCGTCGCGCGAACCAATCAGTTCTTCTTCACCAGCGGGCAGGCGCTCTTGTCCAGCGGCAGGAAGGCTTCATCGGCAGGAATGGTCGCGACCAGCTTGTAATAGTCCCACGGATACTTCGACTCCGACGGCTTCTTCACCTCGAACAGGTAGACGGGATGGATCTTGCGGCCGTCGGCGCGGATCGAGCCCTTGCCGAACAGCGGATCGTCGGTCGGCAGCTCCTTCATCTTGGCGACGACAGCGCGGCCGTCGTGCGGATTGCCGCCCAGCGCCTCCAGCGCCTTGAAGTAATGGATCAGCGATGCGTAGACGCCGGCCTGCACCATGGTCGGCGGATTCTTCTTGAAGCGCTCCATGAAGCGCTTGGAGAAGGCGCGGGTCTGGTCGTTCATGTCCCAGTAGAAGCTTTCCGTGAAGTTCAGGCCCTGCGCGACGTTGAGGCCGAGCGAGTGCACGTCGGTGATGAACATCAGCATGCCTGCAAGCTTCTGGCCGCCCGAGACGATGCCGAATTCAGCCGCCTGCTTGATCGCGTTGGTGGTGTCGCCGCCGGCATTGGCAAGGCCGATGACCTTGGCCTTCGAACTCTGCGCCTGCAGCAGGAACGAGGAGAAGTCGGCGGTATTGAGCGGATGCTTGACGCTGCCGAGCACCTTGCCGCCGCCCGCGGTGACGGCCGCCGTCGTGTCGCGCTCCAGCGCCTAGCCGAACGCATAGTCCGCGGTGATGAAGAACCAGCTGTCGCCGCCGGATTTCACCAGCGCCTTGCCGGTGCCGTTGGCAAGCATATAGGTGTCGTAGGGCCAGTGCACCGTATTGGGCGTACACTGCGAGCCGGTGAGACCGGAGGAGCCCGAGCCGGAGTTCAAATTGACGACATTCTTCTCCTTGGAGAGGTTGGCGATGGCGAGCCCGACGTTGGAGGCTGCGAGGTCGACGAACACGTCGACCTTCTCGACGTCGATCCACTGTTTGCCGATGTTGACGGCGACGTCGGGCTTGTTCTGGTGATCGGCCGAGATCAGGTCGATCTTCCAGCCCTTTGCCAGCAGCCCGGAATCCTCGATCGCCATCTGCGCCGCCACTGTCGAGCCCGGTCCGCCGATATCCTGGTAGAGCCCGGACTGATCGCCGAGGGCGCCCACCTTGACGACCTTGTCCATGGTCCGGGCCAGCGCGCTGCCGCTGATCACCAGACTCGTGGTCACGACAAGGGCTGCAATGGATCGCTTCATCTATCCTCCAGTATGATTTTGTTTTTTGAGTTCCTCATTATGCCCGGCCGCGATGGCGCCGCCTAGGCGTGCGACACAATCGGCCGCGCGCGATATTCCACGGCGCGGCGAATTAGCCGGGTCGATGGCTCGACGCTGTGCTTCTGCAGTCAGCGGCGCCTCGCATGAACGCGATCGGCTCGCTGTCCACGACCAGGGCGCGCAGGATCGACAACGCCATTGCGTCGTCTGATGAGAACAAACGGCCGATCACCGTCTGCCGCGGGAGCCGCGCGCCTTTGACGCAAATGTGGGGCAGGTTACAGCGCTATCGGTCGAGCGCTTTCACGCGAAGCGGATACCGGTTCGCGTGAGGAAACCGAGCCAAACCGAAATAGCTCGTGGTGCTAGCGCCAGTAATAGCGGATCGCGACGTAGACCACGACCAGACAGCAGAAGATCAGCGCGACCGGTAGCGGACGCTGGGCGTTCGGGCCGGATGCGCCGGGCCTCGGCTTGGCGGGCAGGCGGCGGAAGGCGGTGACGTTTCCGCTGTCGGAGACCGGCTCGCGCGAGCGGGCGGGAACCTCAGGCGCTGCGCCGGCCCCGCCCATCTCGGCATAATAGGTCCGGTACATTAGCTGGATGGTGGCTTCGCTCGCCTTGGCGTCGTCCATCTGTTCCAGCAGCTTCTTGTAGCAGGCCAGGAAATTTTGCGCCTCCGGGGGCAGGGCGGACGTGCCGTTCAGCTTGGCCATCATCTTCCAGGTTGCAAAGTCGGCGCGCGCACGCGTATCGGCGCGTCGTGCAATCAGCATATCGGCGGCTTTGATCACCATGGCCTCGAAGCGTTCCTGCCTGAAATCAAGTTATGTGTTCCCGGTTATAAGGAGAAGGGCCTGGATTACATAGCCGGTCAGTGTTCGCAGTATCGTGGAAATAACATCAAGATTTAGGCCGAGGCGGGCGCCGATCATGGGCAGCAGGATCAGGAGCCCGATCAGGATCAGTATGCCAAACGGCTCCAGTCGCGACAGCGGGATCGCCAGCGGGCGCGGCAGCAACCCGACTGCGACCCGGCCGCCATCCAGCGGCGGAATCGGCATCATGTTGAAGATCGCAAGCACGATGTTGATCAGGAACGCGTTTTTCAGGTTGTCTGCGGTCCATTGCGCCGCGTTCGCCGGCACGAAAGGGAGGGCGTGGAATGCCAGCGCGGCCGCGGTCGCAAGGATGATGTTGGTCATGGGGCCTGCCAGCGCCACCCACACCATGTCGAGCTTCGGGTGGTTGAGCTTGCGGAAGTTCACCGGCACCGGCTTGGCGTAGCCGAACAGGAACGGCGAATGCGCCATGAGCAGCACGGCCGGCAAGATCAGCGTGCCGAACGGGTCGATGTGCTTCAGCGGGTTGAAGGTGACGCGGCCGAGCTGCCAGGCGGTGTTGTCGCCGAGCTGGTGCGCGACGAATCCGTGCGCGGCCTCGTGGAAGGTGATGGCGATGACCAGCGGCAGCACCCAGACCGAGACGCTATAAAGGGAGATGTTCAAATGCGCGCCGCCTTGGTTCGCGAGGGATCCAACCATCAGGCTAGCACGATTTGCTAACGTCTGTGCTGGCCGACGCGGCGGCGGTTCCGGGCTCCGTCAACGCGCATCCGGCGCGACGGCGGCTGCATCCGCCTTCCTCGCGCGCGGCTGGGTGGTGGCGATCCAGATGCCGGCGAAGACGGTCACGATCCCGGCCACCACGTTCCAGCGCAGCGGTTCGCCGAGGAATGCGGCGCCGACCAGCGAGGCAGCGATTGGATTGACGGTGACCGATATTGCGACGCGGGTCGGAGTTGTCCGCTCCAGCGCGAAGGACCAGAGGTAGAAGGTCAGGGCGGCGCCGAAGGCACCGAGATAGATCACGCCGAACCATTGCGGTGCGCCGAAATCCGCAATCGGTGCGAAGCTGCCGCGCACCAGCGAGGCCGTGATGAGGAAGGCGCCGCCGGCCGTCATCGCCAGCGTGGTGAAGGGAATCGGACCGGAGCGGCGGATGAAGGGTTTTGACCAGATGCTGTAGAGCGCCATGCAAAGCGCAGCCGCGACCATCAGAAGGTCGCCGCGCCAGGCGCCGGGCGGCGCCGTGGCAAGCCCGGAGAGCAGGGCGAGCGCGACCCCGAGGATCGTGACCAGGACGCCGGTGGTCTTCCGTGCGGTGAGCGGCTCGCTGCCGAGCGCAGCGCCGACCACCATCGTCAGCAGCGGGAGCGTGGAGAGCGCAAGCGCTCCGCGTGCCGCCGTGGTGAAGATCAGCGATGCGTTGAACAGGATCGGAAACACCGCGAAGAACAACAGGCCGAGGCCGGCAACCCCAGGCCAGTCACGCCGCGGCGGCCACGCCCGGAGCTGCAGCAATGTCAGCGGCAGCAACAGCAGAACGCCGATGCCGAACCGGAACGAACCGATCGCCAGCGGATCGATCGAGCCAACCAGAAATCGCGTCGCCCCGATCGAGGTGCCGCCGAGCGCACTCGACAGCACAGCCGCCAACACTCCCCAAGCCTCGCCCATCCCATTCGATCCTTCTGTTTTGCTTGCGTAATCTACGGAAGGGACGATAATCAGAAAATCGAATATATCTGATAGAATGAATCACGGTTTGTTATGAGTGCTCCGGTTCTGGACCCGGATCTGCTGCGGGCCTTCGTCGCGGTGGCGGACCATCGGTCGTTCACCCGCGCGGCCTCCGCGCTGAACCGGACGCAATCAGCCATCAGCATGCAGGTGAAGCGGCTGGAGGAACGGCTGCAGGCGGAGCTGTTTCACCGCACCACGTCCAATGTCGACCTGAGCGCAGCCGGCGAGGGACTGCTTGGCTACGCAAGGCGCATTCTCAGCCTGAACGACGAAGCGGTCGGCCGGGTGCGCGCGCACGGAATGGACGGGCGCGTTCGCCTCGGGGTGATGGACGACTATGGGACACTGATCGTCCCGCCGCTGCTCGCGGGCTTTGTCGCCAACTATCCGCTGATCCATGTTGAGATGGAAACCGGCCTGACATCGTCAATGACCGACCGGCTCGGGGAAGCCTACGACCTCGTCATCGCCATGCATCCGGAAGGCCGCGGCGAGGGCGAGTTACTGAGAACCGAGCAGGCGGTCTGGGCCGCGAGCGCGGAGCATCGCGTCGAGCAGCGCGAGCCGCTCCCGGTCGCGCTTTATCCGCAGGGCTGTCTGTTCCGGAGCTGGGCGATGCAGGCGCTCGACGACGCGCATCGGCCGTGGCGGCTCGCTTTTGTCAGCCACAGCCTGGCCGCGGTCGAGGCCATCGCGGCGCAGGGCCTCGCGGTGACCGTGGTCAAGTCGGGTACGTTTCCGCCGACGCTGCGACGGCTGACCACGCGCGACGGCCTGCCGCCTCTGCCGCGGGCGGAGATCCGCCTGCATCGCGCGGCGAACCTGTCGCGCGCCGCGTCACTGCTGGCCGATTATCTCGCCGCGGCCCTGCGGCAGCCGGCGAGGCGGGGGAGCTAGGGTCTGTACCTAATTAGCGATTTCTGATTCCCTCGCGTTGGATTGATTCGGCACGGGGGAGTTAGGTGCGCAAGGGGCTGTTCTGGCTGAACGACAAGCAGTGGGCTCAGATTAAGCCGCATCTGCCAACGAACCAGACTGGCCCGGCGCGCGATGACGATCGACGCATTATCAGCGGTATCATTCACATGCTTCAGTGCGGCGCACGCTGGCGCGATTGTCCGCCCGACTATGGTCCTTACACGACGATCTACAATCGCTTTAATCGCTGGGCCAAGCGCGGACATTGGCAGGCGATCTTTGAAGCGCTCGCCCGCTGCGGAAAGGATGGCGTGACTTTGTCCATCGATTCCACCTCGATCAAAGCGCATCGCTCGGCGAGCGGCGGAAAAGGGGGGAGCATGAACAGGCGATCGGCTCCTCGCGCGGCGGGCGGACCACGAAAATCCACGCGCTGAGCGACCCTGATTGCAGACCTTGCGCATTTCATCTCACTCCAGGCCAGGACGCAGATATTGCCGCCGCGCCGGCCCTTTTGGAACTCGCGCCACCCATGTCTGCCCTCATCGGCGACAAAGGATACGACGGCGACGGCTTTCGCGCCGAAATCGTCGATCGTGGTGCCAAGCCCGTCATTCCAAACAAATCCAACAGGGTCATCCTCCACAGCTTCAACAAACGCGCCTATAAGGGACGCAACGTCATCGAGCGCTGTTTCTGCCGCCTCAAGGACTTCAGGCGTGTCGCAACTCGCTACGACAAACTTGCCAGAAACTTCTTGGCTGCCGTGCACCTCGCCGCCATCGTCGCCTATTGGATCAATTGAGTCTGAACCCTAGTAGGTCGCGCGGCCGCCGGAGATGTCGAACACCGCGCCGGTCGAGAAGGCGCAGTCTTCGGAGGCCAGCCACGCCACCATCGAGGCGAGCTCCTCGACCAGCACGAAGCGGCCCTTCGGGATCTTCGACAGCATGAAGTCGATGTGCTGCTGGGTCATCTGGTCGAAGATCGCGGTTTTCGCCGCGGCCGGCGTCACCGCATTGACCAGGATGTCGTGCTGCGCGAGCTCCTTGCCAAGCGACTTGGTCAGCGCGATCAGGCCGGCCTTCGACGACGAATAATGCGCGGCGTTCGGGTTGCCTTCCTTGCCGGCGATCGAGGCGATGTTGACGATGCGGCCGTATTTCTGGCCGATCATGGCCGGCACGACCGACTTGCAGCAGATGAAGGGACCGTCGAGATTGATGCGCAGCACCTTGCGCCATTCGTCGAGGTCGGTTTCCCACACCGGCTTGTTGACGCCGGCAATGCCGGCATTGTTGACGAGGATGTCGATCCTGCCGAACGCCTTCAGCGTTGCGTCGCGCGCGGCGTCGACGGCGGCGGGATCGGTGACGTCGGTCTTGATCGCGATCACGCTGTCGCCGATCGCTTTCGCGGTCTTCTCGGCCAGCGGTTGGTCGAAATCCCAGATCGCGACCTTGGCGCCGGACGTGACAAAGCGCTCGGTGATCGCGCGGCCGAAGCCTTGCGCGCCTCCGGTGACGACGGCGCAGCGGCCGTTGAGATCGATCTTGTTCATCGGTTGGATCCTTTGACGTTTGCCTCAGTGCAGCGGCGCTGGAAATCAGCTCCCTCGCCCCGCTCTTCGCGGGGAGAGGTTGGAAACTAAAGCGTCCAACCGCCGTCGATCACATGTGCGACGCCGGTGGTGAACGAGCTCTCGTCGCTGGCGAGATACACCGCGAGCGCGGCGATCTCGTCGGCGGTGCCGAGCCGGCCCATCGGCTGACGCGCGACGAACATCTCAAGGCCATTCGGGCCGGCGGTGGCCGCGCGCTGCAGCATCGAAGGCGTCTCGATGGTGCCGGGGCAGATGCAGTTGCAGCGGATGCCTCCGGTGATGAAATCGGCCGCGACCGACCGCGTCAGCGCTGCCACCGCGGCCTTGGTCGCGCTGTAGACATAGCGGTTCGGCGCCGCCTTCACCGCGCCCGCGGCGGAGGCGATGTTGACGATGGCGCCGCCGCCTTGCGCCAGCATGCCGGGCAGGAAGGCGCGGGTGGTGCGGTGCATCGACTTGACGTTGAGGTCGAAGGAGAAGTCCCAGTCCGCGTCCGAGCAGTCGAGCGCGGTGCCGTGATGCACGAAGCCCGCGGCATTGAGCAGGATGTCGGTCCGGCCGGCTCGTTTGGCCATCGCCTCCACCGCCGCCGTGTCGCGCACGTCGAGCTTCGCCACCTCTGCGACGCCATCCTTCTTGAGTTGGGCGAGCTTGTCCTCGTCGATATCGGTCGCGAACACGGTTGCGCCCTCGCGGGCAAAGGCCAGCGCGCAGGCGCGGCCGATGCCGACGGCCGCCGCCGTCACGAATGCGCGTTTGCCCTTCAGGCGGTCTGACATGCAAGTCTCCTCGAAGTCTTATTGATTGGATTTGTTGCCGCCGTCATTGCGAGGAGCGAAGCGACGAAGCAATCCATGCTGCCGCGATGGAGAAACAGATTGCTTCGCTGCGCTCGCAATGACGATGCGGAGCTAGTGATTATCCCGCGCGACGCCGACCTTGCCGGCGATGTCGTGGTAGCGCGTCGCGAGCTCGAGGCAGGCGCCGGTCGCGTGCTGGCCGACGGTCTGCCGGTAAAGCTCCTGCCACGGCGTCTGGTTCGCCGGATGGGGGAAGCCGCCCTTGGCCTTCAGTTCGGCACGGCGCGTCCGCAGCTCATCCTCTGATATCAGGATGTTGGCGCTGCCCTTGTTGAGGTCGATGCGGACCTTGTCACCGGTCCTGAGGATCGCCAACCCGCCGTCGGCAGCTGCTTCCGGGGAGGCGTTGAGGATCGAGGGCGAGCCCGAGGTGCCGGACTGCCGGCCGTCGCCGATGCAGGGCAGGGACAGGATGCCCCGTTTGATCAGCGCCGCCGGCGGCTGCATGTTCACCACCTCGGCGCCGCCGGGATAACCGATCGGACCGGTGCCGCGGATGAACAGGACGCAGTGCTCGTCGATATCCAGCGCGGGATCCTCAATCCGCTCGTGATAATCCTCCGGGCCCTCGAACACGATGGCGCGGCCTTCGAAGGCGTTCGGGTCCTTCGGGTTGGAGAGGTAGCGTTCGCGGAACTCCTTGGAGATCACGCTGGTCTTCATGATCGCGGAATCGAACAGGTTGCCGCGCAGCACGATGAAGCCGGCGTCCTTCACGAGCGGCTTGTCGTAGCTCCAGATCACGTCGCCATCGGGAGCCGGCGCATCCTTGCAGTTCTCGCCCATGGTGCGGCCGTTGACGGTAATGGCGTTCTCATGGATGCGCTTGTGCTTCATCAATTCGCGCACCACGGAGGGCACGCCGCCGGCGCGGTGATATTCCTCGCCGAGATAGAAGCCGGCCGGCTGCATGTTCACGAGCAACGGCACGTCGTGACCGTATTTCTGCCAGTCGTCGATCGACAGCTCGACGCCGACGTGACGCGCCAGCGCGTTGATGTGGATCGGCGCGTTGGTCGAGCCGCCGATCGCGGAGTTGACCACGATGCAGTTCTCGAACGCCTGCCGCGTCAGGATGTCCGAGGGTTTCAGATCCTCCCAGACCATGTCGACGATGCGTTTTCCCGTCTCGTAGGCGATCTGGCCGCGCTCGCGATAGGGCGC
Organism: Bradyrhizobium sp. ISRA436; assembly: GCF_029910015.1. Taxonomy (NCBI): domain Bacteria; kingdom Pseudomonadati; phylum Pseudomonadota; class Alphaproteobacteria; order Hyphomicrobiales; family Nitrobacteraceae; genus Bradyrhizobium; species Bradyrhizobium sp. ISRA436. The sequence continues at coordinate 4,392,568 of NZ_CP094519.1, read as the reverse complement.
CGGGATTGCCGCACAGCCCGGCAGCGAGAATCCGAGCGCTTCCGCGAGCGAGTTCATGGTCGAGGCCGTGCCCATGGTGTTGCAATGGCCGATCGACGGTGCCGAGGAGGCCACGATCTCGATGAACTGCTCATAATTGATCTCGCCCGCCGCCAGCCGCTCGCGCGCCTTCCAGACCACGGTGCCGGAGCCGGTGCGCTGGCCGTCGTGCCAGCCGTTCAGCATCGGCCCGCCTGACAGCACGATCGCGGGCAGGTTGACGGTCGCCGCTGCCATCATGCAGGCCGGCGTGGTCTTGTCGCAGCCGGTGGTCAGCACTACGCCGTCGAGCGGATAGCCGAAGAGGACCTCGACCAGGCCGAGATAGGCGAGGTTGCGGTCGAGCGCTGCTGTCGGGCGCTTGCCGGTTTCCTGGATCGGATGGGTCGGAAACTCCATCGCGATGCCGCCGGCGGCGCGGATGCCCTCGCGCACCCGATGCGCAAGCTCGAGGTGATGCCGGTTGCAGGGCGACAGGTCGTTGCCGGTCTGGGCGATGCCGATGATCGGCTTGCCCGACTGAAGTTCCTCACGCGTCAGCCCGTAATTGAGGTAGCGCTCGAGATAGAGCGCGGTCATGCCCGGATTGTGCGGATTGTTGAACCATTCCTGCGAGCGGAGTTTGCGGCCTTTGCCTTTGCCGGCCTGGCTCGCGGCGCCGTTCCCGTTGGTGTGGGGTTTTGTCATTGGTTTCTCCCGCAATGCAACTCGTATCGGCCCGTTCTAAGGGCTCTGATTTCGACGTCGCTTCTACCTTGCGCAAATTGTCGCGCATTACAAACCCGGCGATCACGAGCAGATGTGATCGCCGGCGGAATTGGACCTTAGTTGAAGAGTTTTGGTTGCGCTATCATTTTGTCATTCTTGCCGGCCCGTGACGAATCAGTGTCGGGCAGATGTCAGCTGCGGCGCGCCGAGCTTTGCCGCTCGATGATGCTGAAGCCGAGATCGACCACCGGCTCGGCGGGGCGGCGGCCTTCCAGCGCCTCGAGCACCATCGTGGCTGCGTTCCTGCCCATTTCGTAGCGGTTGGTGCGCACGCTGCTCAGTGTCGGCACGCTCGAGGCCATGAATTCGAGATCGTTGAAGCCGACGATCGCCATCTGATCCGGGACCGCCATGTGCCGGCGCTTGCATTCGAACAGCGCGCCGAGCGCGAGGTCGTCATTGACGCAGAATACGGCATCGATCTCCGGGGCCTTCGCGAGCAGGTCGGCGAACAGCGTGCCGCCTAATGTCACCGAGGTCGGCACCGCCGTGGTGACAATCAGCTGCGGATCGAACAACTCGGCCTCGCTCATGGCGGATCGATAGCCGTCGAGCCGCCGCTGCACCCGCGGATCCATCCGCGCGCCGAGAAAGCCGATCCGCCGGTAGCCCCGCTCGAGAAGATGGGAGATGGCGGCTTTCGCCGCGTCAAAATGTGAGAATCCGATCATCATGTCGATCGGCGCCGGACCGGTCTCCATGATCTGGACGATCGGGCAATCGACCGATTCCATGATGGTGCGGGACTCCGCGGTCTGATTGATGCCTGTCACGATCAGTCCGGCGGGCTTCTGTGCCAGGAAGAGACGCAGCAGTCGCTCCTCCTGCAGGATGCTGTAGCGGGTGTTGGCGAGCTGAATGCTGTAACGACTGCCGTCGAGCGCGTCATAGATGCCGCGCAGCACGTCGGCGAACACGTTGTTGGTCAGGGACGGGATCAGGACACCGATCACCTCGGTGCGCTGCGAAGCGAGCGCCCGCGCGGCCAGATTGGGTACATAGCCGAGTTCCTTTGCCGCACTCTCGACCCGAGCGCGCTTTCCGACCGAAAGTGCTTCGGGATTTCTGAAGAAGCGCGAGGCCGTGATCGGGCTGACGCCGGCAAGCTTGGCGACTTCGGTGAGCCGGATTTTGCCTGGCGTGATGCGCTTTCGGGTCATTTATCGCTCATATCACAGGCCTTGCCGCGGACAAACCGATATTGACAGCGCTACCAAGCTGTTGCTAATCGAATGATTGCCAAACCCGGACAAACTGCGGACAATAACGCCAGTCCAATCGGGCCTCGTGAAAGCGAAGCCGGTCGAAAAAAGCAGAGCGGTCGCGGCTCCGTCGTACGCCGCCGGGAACTTGAGGAGGGTAGTGGATGTCGTCGGTCCAGATTCGCGACGTGCGGAAATCTTTTGGCAATTTTGAAGTCCTGCACGGCGTGACGATCCCGATCGAGGACGGCGAATTCGTCGTTCTGGTCGGCCCCTCCGGCTGCGGCAAGTCGACCCTGCTGCGCATGCTGGCCGGGCTTGAGAACATCACCTCTGGCACGATCTCGATCGGCGACCGCGTCGTCAACAATGTCCAGCCCAAAGAGCGCGACATTGCGATGGTGTTCCAGAACTACGCGCTCTATCCGCACATGACCGTCGCCGACAATATGGGCTTCTCGCTCAAGCTGCGCGGCGCCAAGCCCGATGAGATCACAACCGGCGTCAAGCGCGCCGCGGAAATCCTGGCGCTGACGCCGCTGCTCGATCGCTATCCCCGACAGCTGTCCGGCGGCCAGCGCCAGCGTGTCGCCATGGGCCGCGCCATCGTGCGCGATCCGCAGGTGTTCCTGTTCGACGAGCCGCTGTCGAATCTCGACGCCAAGCTGCGCGTTGCGATGCGCACCGAGATCAAGGAACTGCATCAGCGTCTGCGCACCACGACCGTCTATGTCACCCACGACCAGATCGAGGCCATGACCATGGCCGACAAGATTGTTGTGATGCATGACGGCATCGTCGAGCAGATGGGTTCGCCGCTCGAGCTCTACGACACGCCGGCGAACCAGTTCGTTGCCGGATTCATCGGCTCGCCCGCGATGAATTTCCTCAAGGGCAACGTCAAGGTGAACGGCGCAGCCTATTTCGAGGGGCCGAACGGCGTCCAACTGCCGTTGAAAACGGCGCCGGCGAATTCCGACGGCAAGCCCGCGGTCTACGGCGTGCGGCCGGAGCATTTCACCATCGCCGATGACGGCGCGGAGGCCGAGATCGTCGTGGTCGAGCCGACCGGCTCGGAGACGCAGGTGTTCGCCAAGCTCGGCGGCGAGCAGGTGGTCGCGGTGTTCCGCGAGCGGCATATGTTCAATCCGGGCGACAAGGTTCGGCTCAAGCCGGATCCGACGCTCGTTCATCTGTTCGATGATGGAACGGGGAAGCGGCTCGATGGCTGACTGACCTGGAGCTTCGGTTCTGATCGATCAGAACCGAAGCTTCAGATTCTAGCTTTGACGCGTTTTCTTTGCGCGAACCGGTAACCACTTCGCTCGAAAAGCGCTCTAATGATCTCAATGGCCGGCTAACAGGCCAGATCAAAAAACAAAAACACTGTCATAAGGGAGGAAGGACGATGCACGATTTGACTCGCCGCTCGCTGCTTTTGGGCGGCACTGCGCTGGCCGCGGCCGGCACGTTGACCGGGCCGGCGCTGCTCGATTTCGCCAAGGCCTGGGCGCAGACCGCGCCCTGGAAGGCGGAGCCCGGCGCCAAGCTCACCCTGATGCGCTGGAAGCGCTTCGTGCCGGCGGAGGATGACGCCTTCAATGCCATCGTGGCCGCGTTCGAGGGGGCGACCGGCGCCGAGATGAGCGTGTTCAGCGAGTCGTTCGAGGACGTGCAGCCAAAGGCCTCGGTGGCCGCGAATACCGGCTCCGGCCTCGACATGGTCTGGGGCCTGCACGCGCTGCCTCAGCTGTTTCCGACCAAGGTCCTGAAGATGAACGACGTTGCCGATTACCTCGGCAAGAAGTACGGCGGATGGGCCGACGGACCGGCAACGACCTGCAAGCATGGAGATGACTGGCTCGGCATCCCCATTGCGACCGTGGGCGGCTACATGACCTACCGCAAGTCGGCCGTCGAGAAGGCCGGCTTCAAGGAATTCCCAAAGGATTTCCCGGGCTTCCTCGAGATGTGCAAGGCGCTCAAGAAGAACAACACGCCGGCCGGCTTCGCGCTCGGACATGCAACCGGCGACGCCAATTCCTGGTTGCACTGGGTGCTTTGGGGACACGGCGCCTATACGGTCGACAAGAACGACAAGGTCATCATCAATTCGCCGGAGACCATGAAGGCGCTGGACTATGCCAAGGCGCTTTCTGAGACTTTCATTCCCGGCGTCGCGTCCTGGAACGATTCCTCCAACAACAAGGCCTTCCTGGCCGGTGACCTCTATTGCAGCTCGAACGGCATCTCGATCTATGTCGCGGCCAAGGACGATCCAGCGAAGAAGGATCTCGCCGAAGATACATATCACGCGCTGTGGCCGGTTGGTCCGGTTGGCAAGCCGGCCGAAATGCAGCTGCTGACCCCGATGCTGACGTTCAACTTCACCAAGTACCCGAATGCGGCGAAGGCGTTCATCGCGTTCATGCTTGAGAAGGAGCAGTACGACAAATGGCTCACGGGTGCGCGGGGCTATCTGACCGAGACGCTGAACGCCTATGACAACTCGCCGATCTGGACTGCAGATCCGAAGAACCAGGTCTTCTCCCAGGCGAGCAAGCGCATGCTGCCGATCTCGGGCATCGGGACCCCCGGTGAAAAGGCGGAAGCAGCGATCGCCGACTTCATCGTCGTCGACATGTTCGCCAACTACTGCACCGGCGCCAAGGATGCCAAGGCGGCCATGACGGAGGCCGAACGGCAATTGAAGCGCGTCTATCGCGCCTGAGCCTGCATAAGTCGAGCGGACGGCGGTGCCGCCGTCCGCGCTTCCTGGATTCGAGACATCACCATGGCTGATATCGCACTTGCCAAGCCGCAGATTCGCGAGGCGACGACTTGGCAGCAGTTGAAGCACAACCGGAACTGGCTCGGCTTCTGGTTCATGCTGCCGGCCATGGCCTTCCTGATCCTGTTCCTGGCCTATCCGCTCGGTCTCGGCGTTTGGCTGTCCTTCACCGACGCGCGTATTGGCCGCGCCGGCATATTCATCGGGCTCGAGAATTACGAGTGGCTGTGGGACGACGGGATATTCTGGCTCTCGGTATTCAACACGCTGCTTTACACCTTCGTCGCGAGTACCCTGAAATTCGCCATCGGTCTCTATCTGGCGCTGCTGCTCAACGAGCGAATGCCGTTCAAGGCGCTGTTGCGCGCCGCGGTGCTGATCCCCTTCATCGTGCCGACGGTGCTGTCGGCATTGGCCTTCTGGTGGATCTTCGATTCCCAGTTCTCGATCATCTCCTGGTCGTTGAGGCATCTCGGGCTGATCAGCCAGAACATCAACTTCCTTGGTGATCCCACATGGGCGCGCATCTGCGTGATCTTCGCCAATATCTGGCGCGGCGTGCCGTTTGTCGCGATCACGCTTCTGGCAGGTCTGCAAACGGTCTCGCCGTCGCTCTACGAAGCGGCGACCCTGGACGGTGCGAGCTCCTGGCAGATGTTCCGCCACATCACCTACCCGCTGCTCACGCCGATCATCGCCGTCGTGATGACGTTCTCGGTGCTGTTCACCTTCACCGATTTCCAGCTTATCTGGGCGATGACGCGCGGTGGCCCTGTCAATGCGACGCACCTGATGGCGACCTTGTCCTATCAACGCGCGATCATCGGAGGCCAGCTGGGCGAGGGTGCCGCGATCTCGAGCGCCATGATCCCGTTCCTGCTCGGCGCGATCATGATCTCGTGGTTCGGACTGCAACGCAGGAAGTGGCAACAGGGAGAGAACAATGATTGATCCCTGCCGTATTGCGCGTTTGTTTGCGCGAACGGGGCAGGCCCCGCGCGCGCTCGGGAGAGAACAATGACTGATCTCCCTGCATCGAAGTTCGATCTCAAGACCATCCTGTCGACGCCTTCCCGTGTCGACAACAGCGAGGGCATGAGCTACCTGCAGTCGGTGCCGCGGCGCATCGTGACGCTCTACCTCCCGCTGTCGATCATCGTCGTTATCCTGCTGTTTCCGTTCTACTGGATGGCTCTGACGGCGGTGAAGCCGGACGACCAGCTGCTCGACCTCGACAAGTACAATCCGTTCTGGACCTGGAATCCGACCTTCAAGCACATCCACAAGCTCCTGTTCGAGAGCTACTATCCGCACTGGTTGTGGAACACGATGTATGTTGCGGTCGGCGCCACGGTGCTCTCGATCATCGCGAGCGTGCTTGCGGCCTATGCGATCGTGCGGCTGCGCTACAAGGGCGCGAACATTGTCGGCGGCCTGATCTTCCTGGCCTATCTGGTGCCGCCGTCGATCCTGTTCATTCCGCTGGCGACCGTCGTATTCCAGTACGGCCTGTTCGATTCGCCCCTGGCGTTGATCCTGACCTACCCGACGATCCTGATTCCGTTCTCGACCTGGCTGCTGATGGGCTACTTCAAAACCATCCCGTTCGAGCTTGAGGAATGCGCGCTGATCGACGGCGCCAGCCGCTGGCAGATCCTGATCAAGATCGTGCTGCCGCTCGCCGTTCCCGGCCTGATCTCGGCCTTCATCTTCTGCTTCACGCTGTGCTGGAACGAGTTCATCTACGCGCTGACTTTCCTGCAATCGACCCCGAACAAGACGGTGCCGGTTGCCATCGTCAACGAATTCGTCGACGGGGACGTCTATCGCTGGGGTTCCCTGATGGCAGGGGCGCTATGCGGGTCGCTGCCGCTGGTTATCCTTTACGCGTTCTTCGTTGAGCATTATGTCTCCGCGATGACGGGAGCCGTGAAAGAGTGAGCACCTAAGGCCTCGCGTCTGAAGTCCAGGTCAACAGGAGTTGGGTCTTGCATATTCTGATCCTAGGCGCCGCCGGCATGGTCGGCCGCAAACTGACGGAACGTCTGCTGCGCGAAGGCCGCCTCGGCAAGCAAGACATCACCAGGATGACGCTGCAGGACGTGGTGGCGCCGGCCAAGCCGGCGAACGCCCAGATTCCGGTCAACGTCGTCGCCTCCGATTTCGCCGATGCCGGCGCAGCGGCGCCGTTGATCGCCGAGCGGCCCGAGGTGATCTTCCATCTCGCCGCGATCGTGTCCGGCGAGGCGGAGGCCGAGTTCGACAAGGGCTATCGGATCAACCTCGACGGCACCCGCCATTTGATCGATGCGATCCGCGCCGTCGGCGGCGGCTACAAGCCGCGGCTGGTGTTCACGTCCTCGATCGCCGTGTTCGGCGCGCCGTTCCCAGAGAAGATCGGCGACGAATTCTTCCACACGCCGCTGACGAGCTACGGCACCCAGAAGTCGATCTGTGAGCTCCTGATCAACGACTACACCCGCAAGGGCCTGCTTGACGGCATCTCGATCCGCCTGCCGACGATTTGCGTGCGGCCGGGCAGGCCGAACAAGGCGGCGTCCGGCTTCTTCTCCAATATCATCCGCGAGCCGCTCGCGGGCGAGGAGGCGATCCTGCCGGTCTCCGAGGACGTGCGGCATTGGTACGCCTCGCCGAAATCGGCGGTCGGCTTCCTGATCCATGCCGGCACCATGGACCTCAACGCGATGGGCCCGCGCCGCAATCTCAGTATGCCGGGCCTGTCAGCCACCGTCGGTCAGCAGATCGCGGCGCTGGAGCGCGTTGCCGGCAAGAACGTCACCGCGCGCATCAAGCGGGTGCCCGATCCGACCATCATCAGCATCGTCTCGGGATGGCCGCTCGATTTCGCCACGGAGCGTGCGCTCAAGCTCGGCTTCACCACGGCCGAGAAGACGTTCGACGATATCATTCGCATCCACATCGAGGACGAGCTTGGCGGCAAATTTGCCGCCTAAGGCGTTGTTCAGGCGAGCGCGGCTTTCGAGATGACCCGGGTTGCCTGTATCGGCGAATGCATGATCGAGCTGCGCCAGGCCCAGGGCGGTCCGGGCGGCGGCCTGTATTCGCGCGGCTACGGCGGTGACACGCTCAACACCGCCGTCTATTTGTCCCGGCTCGGCGTCGACGTCGACTACATCACGGTGCTCGGCGACGACGCGCTGAGCGACGAGATGATTGCGGGCTGGACGGCGGAGGGCATCGGCACCAAGCGGGTCGCGCGGCTGCCCGGAAAATTGCCGGGACTGTATCTGATCCAGACCGACGGCAAGGGCGAGCGGCGCTTCTTCCATTGGCGCGACGGCGCGGCCGCGCGCAGCCTGATGGACCTACCGGAGACCGAAGACATTCTGAACTCGCTCGCGAGCTATGACGTGGTCTATCTCTCGGCGATCACGCTCTCCATCCTGCACGACGCCGGGCGAGAGCGCCTGATGGCGGCGTTGAAGCGCGCGCGGCTGCTGGGCACCCGGTTTGCGTTCGACACCAATTTCCGGGCCCGCGGCTGGCCCGACCTCAATGTCGCCCGCAAGGTGTTCAGCAGCGCGTTCGAAGGCGCGGATATCGTGCTCGCATCGACCGAAGATCTGGCGCCGCTGTATCCTGGCGAGAGCACTGCGGCGCTGCTTGCCGGCATCTCCAGCCCCGAGGTGGTGCTGAAGCTCGCGGAACCGGCCTGCATCCTGCGCTCTGCCGGCGGATCAGGCGAGGTGAGGGCGGAGCCGCTGACCAAGCCGGTGGTCGACACCACGGCAGCCGGTGACAGCTTTGCCGCCGCCTACCTCGCGGCGCGTCTCGGCGGTGCCGGACCCGAGGACGCGGCCCGCGCGGGTCATCGCCTCGCCGGCGTCGTGGTGTGCTATCCAGGCGCGATCATTCCACGCTACGCCATGCCGCCCAAGCGGGCGCCACGGCCCTCAACATCCCGCAAGGCCTCCTCATGACAGCGACATCAAAGCAGGGCCAGATCGCGGAGCTGATCCGGCAAGCCACCGTGATTCCGGTGCTAACCATCGAGCGGCTGGAGGATGCCGTGCCGCTTGCGAAGGCTCTGGTCGCCGGCGGCGTGCGAACGCTCGAGGTAACGCTGCGCACCGCGGTCGCGGTCGAGGCGGCCAAGGCGATCATTGCGGACGTGCCTGAGGCGATCGTCGGCATCGGCACCATCCTCAATGGCGACGACCTGGCGCGCGCTGAGGCGCTCGGCGCCAGATTCGGCATCAGCCCGGGCGCGACGCCTGAACTGTTGAAGGCGGCCACCGCCAGCCGGCTGCCGTTCGCGCCGGGGATCGCCACCGCCTCCGAGCTGATGCTGGCTCTGGCGCACGGTTTTGACGTCGTCAAATTCTTCCCGGCCGAGCAGGCTGGCGGTATTAAGGCACTGCGGGCGCTGGCCGGCCCGTTCCCCAATGTCAGGGTGTGCCCGACCGGCGGAATCGGCGAGGCCAACGCGGCGACCTGGCTCGCCGAGACCAACGTGCTGGCCGTCGGTGGCTCCTGGCTGTGCCCGGCCTCCGACATCCGCGCCGGCAACTGGTCCGGCATAACCGCCATGTGCGCGCGGACGATGAAATCGCTGAAAGCGGCCTGAAGATAGGTTACATAAATTCCGAACAGGAACAGGGAGATCGGCCATGACAGCCAGCATCGTGGGTTGGGCGCACACGCCATTCGGCAAATTCGACGCGGAGACGGTTGAGAGCCTCGTCGTCAAGGTCGCCAACGAGGCGCTCGCCGATGCCGGCGTTGCCGCCGCCGACGTCGACGAGATCATGCTCGGCCATTTCAACGCCGGCTTCTCGCCGCAGGACTTCACGGCCTCGCTGGTGCTGCAGGCCGATCCGCAGCTCCGCTTCAAGCCAACCACCCGCGTTGAGAATGCCTGCGCCACGGGATCCGCCGCTGTGCACCAGGGCATTCGCGCCATCGAAGCCGGAGCGGCGAAGTTCGTGCTGGTGGTCGGCGTCGAGCAGATGACGCGGACTCCGGGCCCGGAGATCGGCAAGAACCTCTTGAAGGCGTCGTACCTGCCGGAAGACGGCGACACGGTCGGCGGCTTTGCCGGCGTATTCGGCAAGATCGCGCAGGCCTATTTCCAGAAATACGGCGATCAGTCGGACGCGCTGGCGATGATCGCCGCCAAGAACCACAAGAACGGCGTCGCCAATCCCTATGCCCAGATGCGCAAGGATTTCGGCTTCGAGTTCTGCCGCTCGGAGAGCGAGAAGAATCCGTATGTCGCAGGTCCCTTGAAGCGCACCGACTGCTCGCTGGTGTCGGATGGCGCCGCGGCGCTGGTGCTGACCGACGCCGAGACCGCGAAGAAGATGGGCAAGGCGGTGAACGTCCGCGCTACCGCGCATGCGCAGGATTTCCTGCCGATGTCCAAGCGCGACATCCTGCAGTTCGAAGGCTGCACCGTCGCCTGGCAGCGTGCGCTGCAGAAGGGCGGCCTGCAGCTCTCCGATCTCTCCTTTGTCGAGACCCATGACTGCTTCACGGTCGCCGAGCTGATCGAATATGAAGCGATGGGCCTTGCGCCGAAGGGGCAAGGCGCGCGCGCTATCCAGGAGGGCTGGACCCAGAAGGACGGCAAGCTGCCGGTCAATCCGTCCGGCGGCCTCAAGGCCAAGGGCCATCCGATCGGCGCGACCGGCGTCTCGATGCATGTCATGACCGCGATGCAGCTCACCGGGCAGGCGCCCGAGGGCATGCAGCTCAAGAACGCGCAGCTTGGTGGCATCTTCAACATGGGCGGTGCCGCGGTCGCCAACTACGTCTCGATCCTCGAGCCCGCCAAGTAGGCGCTGGAGCATGATCCGGTTTTCCGAAGAGATCATGCTCAAACAAGAAAGTCTTCGGTGATGAACATTGCCGAATGGTTGGCAGCAACCGCGCGGGCGCGTCCCGATGCGCCGGCGCTTTTGACCGGCTTCGACCTCGACGCCGATTATGCCACCTTTGCGCGCCGCGCCGCCTCGATCGGGGCGGCGCTGGCGCGCGATTACGGCATCGCCGAAGGCGACCGCGTCGCGCTGTTTGCCAGCAATTGCACGCAATATCTCGAATGCCTCTACGGCATCTGGTGGATCGGCGCGGCCGCGATCCCGATCAATGCCAAGCTGCATGGCCGCGAGGCCGCGTGGATCTGCGGCAATGGCGGCGCCAAGCTCGCCTTCGTATCCGACGACACGATCGCGGCGCTGACGGAGGCGAAGGACGATTGTCCCGCCGGCATGACCATGCTGTCGGTCGACAGCGACGCCTACCTCGCCATGCGCGGCGGCGAGGGCGCGCCCGCGCCGCTGCCGCGCGAGACCGACGATCTCGCCTGGCTGTTCTACACCTCCGGCACCACCGGCCGGCCCAAGGGTGTGATGCTCAGCCACGGCAATCTGGTCGCGATGTCGCTGTGCTATCTCGCCGACGTCGATCCGGCGACGCCGAACGATGCCTCGCTCTATGCCGCGCCGATCTCGCACGGCGCCGGCCTCTACAATTTCCCGCATGTTCGCATGGGCGGCCGGCACGTCGTTCCACAATCCGGCGGCTTCGATCCGGACGAGGTGCTCAATCTCGGCCGCCAGCTCGACAATGTCGTGATGTTCGCGGCGCCCACCATGGTGCGCCGCCTGGTCGATGCCGCGAAGCGGCGCGGCGAGAACGGCGAGGGGCTGCGCACCATCATCTATGGCGGCGGGCCGATGTATCTTGCCGACATCAGGGACGCGATCGCGACCATGGGCCAGCGCTTCGTGCAGATCTACGGCCAGGGTGAATCGCCGATGACCATCACCGCGCTCTCGCGTGACTGGCACCGGCGCAGCGACCATCCACGCTATCTCGAACGGCTGGCCTCCGTGGGTACCGCGCAGAGCGTCGTCACCGTGCGGATCACCGACAAGGACAGCAAACCCTTGCCCGCCGGCGAGACCGGCGAGATCGAGGTCAAGGGCTTAACCGTGATGCTCGGCTACTGGAACAATCCGAAGGCCAATGCGGAAACGCTGAAGGACGGCTGGCTGCGCACCGGCGATGTCGGCCGCCTCGACGCGGACGGCTTCCTCACGCTGTCGGATCGCTCCAAGGACGTGATCATCTCCGGCGGAACCAACATCTATCCGCGCGAGGTCGAGGAAGCCCTGCTGACCCATCCCGATGTCCGCGAGGTCTCGGCCATTGGTGTGCCAGATCCGGAATGGGGCGAGATCGTCGTCGCCTGCGTTGTACTACAGGACGGCGCCGTGGCCGATGACGGCAAGCTCGATGCGCATTGCCTGGCCTCGATCGCGCGGTTCAAGCGGCCGAAGCGCTATATCTATCTCGATGCGCTGCCGAAGAACAATTACGGCAAGGTGCTGAAGACCACGCTGCGGGATATGATGGCGAAGTAGGCGGGCCTGCCCGCCGCGGACATTTGCGATGGCTATAGGCGGCTGCGCCCCGTCGCGCTAACCTCATGGGCGCCTGTCACCCGGAGAATGAGCCATGGGAATTGAAACCTCTATGTCGCTTTCGGAACTGAACGACCGCATCGCGATCCTCCGGGACAATATCAGGCAGCTGATCGAGCAGGCCGCCGGCGCGGCGGGTGCCGAAGTCGAGGAGCGCATTTCCGAGCGGATCGAGCACCAGAATGCGGAGCTGGAGAAGCTCGTGAAGGCGCGCGATGCGATGATCGGCAAATAGTTCGGGATCTCCGTCTGGCTCGCCCCGGCCGGCGCGGCTGGCGCCGGCACGCATACGCCCATACGCCCGGCGCAGCTTGATCTTGGCAAAAACCTCCCGTTACTAGGTTTCAATCCAGAACAGCCGGGAGCGAACGGAACGATGGGACCACTGCAGGGCATCAAGGTCGTTGACATGACGACCGTGCTGATGGGGCCCTATGCCACCCAGATGCTCGGCGATTACGGCGCCGACGTCATCAAGGTGGAATCGCCCGACGGCGACGTGACACGGCAGATCGGTCCGACGCGGCATCCCGGCATGGGGCCGGTGTTCCTCAATACCAATCGCAGCAAGCGCTCGATCTGTCTCGACCTGAAGAAGCCGGCCGGGCGCGAGGCCGTGCTGCGGCTGATCGCGAAGGCCGACGTGCTCGTCTACAATGTGCGCCCGCAGGCGATGGCCCGGCTGCAGCTCGGCTACGACGTGGTCGCGAAGATCAATCCGCGGCTGGTCTATGCCGGCGTGTTCGGCTTCGGCCAGGAAGGGCCGTATGCCGCCAAGCCTGCCTATGACGATCTGATCCAGGGCGCCACCGCCTTGCCGGCGTTGATGGCGCAGACATCCGACGGCGTGCCGCGTTACGTGCCGAACGCGCTGGTCGATCGCATCGTCGGCCTCACCGCGGTCGGCGCGATCTGCGCGAGCCTCGTGCACCGCGACCGGACCGGACAGGGCCAGCGCGTCGACATTCCGATGTTCGAGACCATGGCCGGCTTCGTCATGGGCGATCACATGGGAGGGCTGACCTACGATCCGCCGCTCGACAAGGGCGGCTATGCGCGCCACCTCTCGCCGGACCGGCGGCCGTACAAGACGTCCGACGGCTACATCTGCGTGATCGTCTATAACGACAAGCAGTGGGAGAACTTCTTCAAGGCGACCGGCCGCGACGACCTGCGCAGCAATCCGAAGTTCGCCACCTTCGCCGGCCGCGCCACCAATATCGACACGGTCTATGCGGAGCTGGCGCGCATCCTGCTGACCAAGACGACCGCCGAATGGAACAAGATTCTCGAAAAGGCCGACGTGCCTGTGATGCCGATGCATGATCTCGAGAGCTTGCTGCAGGATCCGCATATGGTCGCAACCGGCATGTTTCCGGTCGCCGAGCATCCGACCGAAGGCCGCATCCGCAGCATGAAGGTGTCGGCGCGCTGGTCGGAGACCAAGGCGGAGCCGCAGCGGCTGGCGCCGCGGCTCGGCCAGCACGGCGAGGAGATCCTGCGGGAAGCGGGCTACGCCGGCGACGAGATCGCCGCGATGGTGCGCGACGGCGTCACCAAGCTTGCGCACAACACTTAAGGACAGCACCCATGGATTTCGCACTCTCGGCCAACCAGGAATCGATCCGCGACGCCATCGGGAAGATCTGCTCGCGCTTCGACGATGCCTACTGGTTGAAGAAGGACAAGGAGGGCGGCTATCCGGTTGACTTCCACCGCGCGCTGGCCGATGCCGGCTGGCTCGGCATCTGCATCCCCGAGGAATATGGCGGCTCCGGCCTCGGCATCACTGACGCTGCGATCATGATGCGCACGATCTCGGAATCGGGTGCCGGGATGTCCGGCGCATCGGCCGTGCATATGAACGTGTTCGGGCTCAACCCAGTGGTGGTGTTCGGCACCAAGGAGCAGTGCCAGCGCATGCTGCCGCCGATCATCGACGGCCGCGACAAGTCCTGCTTTGCGGTGACCGAGCCAAACACCGGCCTCAACACCACGCAGCTCAAGACCCGCGCGGTGCGCCAGGGCGACAAATATGTCGTCAACGGCCAGAAGGTGTGGATCTCGACCGCGCAGGTCGCCAACAGGATCCTGCTGCTCGCGCGCACCACGCCTCTGGAGGAGGTGCGGAGCCCGACCCACGGCCTCAGCCTGTTCTACACCGACTTCGACCGCAAGCGCGTCACGGTGCACGAGATCGAGAAGATGGGGCGCAAGCCCGTCGATTCCAACGAATTGTTCTTCGAGAACTTTGAAATCCCGGTCGAGGACCGCATCGGCGAGGAGGGCCGCGGCTTCGAATACATCCTGCACGGCATGAACCCCGAGCGTATTCTGATCGCGGCCGAAGCCGTCGGCCTCGGCCAGATCGCGCTGAAGCGGGCGTCGGAATATGCAAAAGGCCGCATCGTGTTTAACCGCCCGATCGGCATGAACCAGGCGATCCAGCATCCGCTGGCGAAATGCTGGATGGAGCTCGAGGCTGCCTGGCTGATGGTGCTGCGCGCCGGCTGGCAGTACGACCAGAATCTGCCGTGCGGCCCCGCGGCGAACTCCGCCAAGTATCTCGCAGCCGAAGCCGGTTTCCATGCCTGCGAACAGGCGGTGATGACCCATGGCGGCTTCGGCTACGCCAAGGAGTATCATGTCGAGCGCTATTTGCGGGAATCCCTGATCCCGCGCATCGCGCCGATCAGCCCGCAGCTCATCCTCAGCTTCATCGGCGAGAAGGTGCTCGGCCTTCCGAAGTCGTATTGAGATGATGCGCTCACGCAGACGCATCGCTCTCGTCGCCCTCCCCCTGAAAGGGGGAGGGCGGGGTGGGGGTCAGCCACGGGTGAGAGCACATGGGGCGGAGACGGATCCCCACCCGGCTTGCTTGCGTAAGCCGACCTCCCCTTTGCAAGGGGAGGTGAACAGATGAGCTTCGTCACCGGCGTCGGCCTCACGTCCTATGGCAAGCATGAAGGCTCGTCCTCGCTCGACCTGATGAGCAAGGCTGCGGAGTTGGCTGTTGCTGATGCAGGCCTGAAGCGCTCCGATATCGACGGCATCCTTTGCGGCTACTCCACGGTCTCGCCGCACATCATGCTGGCCACCGTGTTCGCCGAGCATTTCGGCATTCGCCCGTCCTATGCCCATGCGGTGCAGGTCGGTGGCGCCACGGGCCTGGCGATGACCATGCTGGCGCATCATCTCGTCGATGCCGGTGTTGCCAAGCACGTGCTGGTGGTCGGCGGCGAGAACCGCCTGACCGGGCAGAGCCGCGACGCCTCGATCCAGGCGTTGGCCCAGGTCGGCCATCCCGATTACGAGGTGACGCTGGGGCCGACGATCCCGGCCTATTACGGCCTCGTCGCGACGCGCTACATGCATGAATACGGCGTGACGCAGGAGGACCTCGCCGAGATCGCGGTGCTGATGCGCAAGCATGCGCTGACGCATCCCGGCGCGCAGTTCCACGAGCCGATCACGGTTGCCGACGTGATGGCGTCGAAGCCGGTGGCGATGCCGCTGAAGCTCCTGGATTGCTGCCCGGTGTCCGACGGCGGCGCGGCATTCGTCATCAGCCGCGAAGCGACCGGCGACAGGCAGGTGCGGGTGCGCGGCTGCGCGCAGGCCCACACCCATCAGCATGTCACGGTCGCGCCTGCGCTCAGCGAACTCGGCGCGGAGATTTCGATTGCGAAGGCGAAGCAGGCGGCCGGCCTCGCGATTTCGGACGTCCGCTATGCTGCGGTCTACGACAGCTTCACCATCACGCTTGCGATGCTGCTGGAGGATCTTGGCTTCGCCAGGCGCGGCGAGGCGGCGGCGCGGGTCCGCGCAGGATACTTCGACCAGAGCGGCGAGATGCCGCTCAACACCCATGGCGGCCTGCTCAGCTACGGCCATTGCGGCGTCGGCGGTGCGATGGCGCATCTGGTCGAGACCCATCTGCAGATGACCGGCCGCGCCGGCAACCGCCAGGTCCGCGATGCCTCGGTCGCGCTGCTCCATGGCGATGGCGGCGTGCTGTCATCGCATGTCAGCATGTTCCTGGAGCGCGTACGATGAGCGGGCAGATCGCCGACTGGACCGAGGGCGCGGAAGCTATCGTCTATCAGACCTGCACCGCGTGCGGCGCTCGGCAATATTTCCGCCGCAGCTTCTGCGCTGCCTGCGGCTCTCCCGATCTGACCGAGCATCGCGCCGGCGGGGCAGGGACGGTGTATGCGACCTCGCTGGTCTGCCGCGCCGCCACGCCGGAGACGCGGGCGCATGTGCCCTACAACATCGTGCTCGTCGATACTGATGAAGGATTCCGCATCATGGCTCACGGCGACAACGCCCTTGCCATCGGCGACAAAGTCACAGCCCGCTTCACGCAATTCGCGGGACGGCTGGTTCCCTATTTCGAGAAGGCAAGGTGAGGGACGAGAGCGAGCCCACCAGGACGCGATACCTGCCTGAGTGTTCGCCTTCGCCCTCCAAGTCACGGATACTATCGCCAGTAGAAAATGACACTGGCGATGACGAGCATCGCCGTCACCGCCAGCACTTGCGCAAGCACCTCCGAGGCCGCCCTCTTGGTGGCTTCCTTCATGCGTTCTCCCTAGACCCGGGCATGACTCATCGTTGCGCAGATAGCGCGCAAGACGGCCAGATTTATGTACTCGGAACACCCCGCGACGAGTATTCGCTTTTGACGAGTCCCCACTCAGCGAATATCGACTGCGTCAGGGTTGAACAGCATTGCGGCCGCAATTTGGCTCGGGCGTGTTGCTCGCGCGACGGCCCGCAGATAGTGTTTTGGAACTCGAAAAAGCGACAACGTCACAAGGTTAGGAAATGGCCCGTATCGATTACTCCGATCCCGCAAAGGCAAGCCCGCGCACCCGTGAGATCCTCGACAAGAACCGCAACGCCAACATCTTTCGCATGATGGCGCATTCACCGAGCTATTTTGAGCAGTATTGCCGGCTCGGTGGCGCGATCCGCCACAGGGGCGAGCTTGATCCCGTCGTGCGCGAGCTTGCGATCACGCGCACCGGCATCCTGTGCGAAGCGCCCTACGAGATCGTCGCCCACAAGCGGATCGGCAAGAATGTCGGCGTCACCGACGAGCAGAATGCGGCGCTGGAGAACTGGCAGGCTGCGACTTGTTTCAACGAGGTGCAGCGCGCCGCGCTCGCCTTCACCGATGAGATCGTCAAGCTCAAGAAGCCGACGGACGCCACCTTCGAGGCGATCGCCTCGAAGCTGACGCCGGCGGCGTTGATCGAGCTGCAGCTCTCGGTCGGCTTCTACATCATGACCTCAAAGTTCCTGGAGACGTTCGAGATCGACATGCAGCCGGTGACCGAAGTGGTGAGCTGAGGATTCGAGCAATCGAGCTGTTCCCAAGCGCGTCGTTGTTAGCGTTTGGTGCCGCGCTTTCACACATCATGGCCGGGCTTGACCCGGCCATCCACGTCTTTCTTCATGAACGGCGCCAAGACGTGGATGCCCGGGTCAAGCCTGGTCAAGCCCGGGCATGACGAGATTGTCGAACTGGCAATATCGCCGCATGCGGTGAGGGAATCTAGCCCGACGTCAGCAGTTCGACCTTCGCATTCGCGACGATCAACCGCTCGGCGAGGATCTTTGCCAGGTTGCGCATGATCTGCTCGCCGGCATGGGGGTGCTGCTCGCGGAATCGCTCGAAGTCCTTGATCGCCACCTCATATGTGGTCGCCGACATGTCGGCGAGCACATCGGCGGAACGCCGCGGCTCCAGCAGCGCCATCTCGCCGAATGCCATGCCGGCCGTCAGCGTCGCAAGGCGGATGCCGTCAGGTAGCGTAACATGGACCACGCCGCTGCGCAGGAAGAATAGCGAGGCTGCCTCGTCGCCGGCAGCGATGATCTTCTCGTTCGGCTGGTAGGTCCTGATCGTGCAGAGCGCGGCGAGGCCGGCGAGCTCTTGCTCGCTCAATCCGGCGAGCAGCGGCTGCTCGGAGAGTTCGGTGGTCTCGAGGAAGTCGATCGAGCCGCCATAGCGGTAGACGATTTGGTCCTCGGCCCATTCGATCGCGGTGTCGAGCAGGTAGAAGTCCCTTATATTGCCGAGCCTGCTGGTCCACTCGCTGATCGTCGCCCATTCCCGCGAGGTCCGCTTGATGCCGGAGAGGATCACGATGACGCCGAGCTCGGCCAGCTCCTTGAAGGCTTCCGCCACCAGCCGCGCGCCGGCACGCGTCGTCGCGGTGACGCGGCGCAGGTCGAAGATCACGAACTGCGGACGCGGCCCGCCGGCGAGGCGGCGCGAGACATAGTCGACATTGGAGAGCGACAGCGTGCCGACCAGCTCGATCACGCGCACTTCCTGGAAATGTTTGGCTAGGATCTCCTGTTCCTGTGGCCGGCGCACCCGCCGCGACGGGTTCTTGCCGATGTTGTAATCGGCGATGATGCTGTGGCGCGCATCGTCGCTGCGGTTGAGCATGTGCAGGTCATAATGCGCCGACAGCGCCTCGCACACCTTGATGCCGCGTACGCTGTTGCCGTGCTTGTCGAGCTTCGGCGAATAGCTGCCGAGCCCGAGCCGTGCCGGCAGCGCCGCCAGGATGCCGCCGCCGACGCCGCTTTTGGCGGGGATGCCGACGCGGTAGATCCATTCGCCGGCATAGTCATACATGCCCGACGACGTCATCACCGAGAGCGTGCGCGAGATCGCGTAGGGCGTCACCACCTGCTCGCCGGTCAGCGGATTGACGCCGTGATTGGCGAGCGTTGCCGCCATCACGGCGGTGTCGCGCGCGGTGACCAGGATCGCGCATTGCCGGAAATAGACGTCGAGTACATCAGGCACCTTGTCGACGATCACGCCATTGGTGCGCAGCAAGTAACCGATCGCCCGGTTGCGGTCGCCGGTCGCACTCTCGGATGAGTAGACCGCCTCGTCGACGTTGAGCTCGCGGCCGGCGAAGCGGCCGAGCGCTTGGCGGATGTACGCGAACGCGCCGTCGCCCTTGGCGGCGTGGATCAGGCCGGTGCAGGCGATCGCACCGGCATTGACCATCGGGTTGAAGGGGTGGTTTTCCGCGTTGAGCCGGATCGAGTTGAAGGGATCGCCCGACGGCTCGACGCCGATCACGCTCTCCACCCGTTCGGCACCGAGCGTGTCCAGCGCCAGCGCGAACACGAACGGCTTCGACATCGACTGGATCGTAAAGGTGATCTGGGTGTCGCCGACCTCGTAGACATGGCCGTCGAGGGTTGCGAGGCTGATGCCAAAATGGGCAGCGTCGGCCTTGCCGAGCTCGGGAATGTAGTCGGCGACCGCGCCGCCGGTCTCGGTCAGGAAATCTGCGTAACAAGTGTGCAGAAACCGGAGCAGCGGTGGCTTCGAACTGGACCAGGCCGTGGTGGTGGCGGTGACGGGAGGAGGCGATCGTTTCATCGCCTCCTGTTGTGCAACGCAATCAAGGCGCGCGCAACTGGTCCGGAACGAGATCGTCAAGATCTTGATATTGCTTCAGCCTGCATTGTCGCAACTCGATTTTATTGATCAGTTCTTTCTCGATCGGAAGATACTGAGCGAGGATAGAACTCCGCAGAAATTGGCTCGATGGCTAGCGGGTGCCGACGCCGCGTTAAAGATCGCGGTCGACACTCGGGAAAGGGTTGAAGGCCTCGCGGCCAAATTCGGCCCCCGGGGCGCGCATAATCGGCTGAGGTCTCGCGCGGTCGTATCAGTAGACGTGAATTGTGGTGAACCATGATCGCGCCATCGTCTAGCCAGTGCACCGCCATGATGGCTCGCCACGGTCACAACACCAGCGCGAGTCGTGCGGTCCCGGTTAGTTGCCCCTCAGCCAGCCCCGGCCGGGACCGTACCCTCTCGCTGCCACGGCCCGGCGATTCAAACAGGACTTCCCCAAAGCCCTAGGCGCCGGGCCGTCTTTCGTTCTGTCGCCCTGATGCAGGAAGGCGCGCGCGGCTCGGAGAAACCGCAAGCACTTGTTAACCGATCATCGCAACAGTGTGCTCAGCGGGAGTGCGTAGCGTATAACGCCCGCAAACTTCTGGAAACTCACTCGCAATGAGAAGCCGTCGCGCCGGTCCTCAACCCGGCGCGGCGGCCCTTCATATTCGTCAACGCAAAGGATCATCATGAACATTCTAAAGATCGCCGCCGTCGGCATGGTGGCCCTTAGCACTTTGCTTGCCGGCTGCGCGCAAACCCCGCAAGACCAACGCACATTGGCTGGCGCAGGCTTGGGCGCGGCCAGCGGGGCGCTGATTGGTCAAGCCATCGGCAGAAACACCGCCGGCACGGTTCTCGGCGCGGGTGCGGGCGCCTTGCTTGGTGTCGCTGTCGCCAATTCGACGCAGCAGCAACAGCAGTACGGCGGTCGCACCATGTGCCGCTATCGCGCTCCGGACGGCAGCATCTATGTCGCCGAGTGCGATGAGCGCTATTATCGGGGCCAATACTGAGTGCCGACCAGGAAACAAAGAGGCCCACCATCGGGGCGGGCCTGTGGTGGTGAGCGCGGCTAGTTGACCGACGCTGCCCGCACGTCGTCACCGGCGATCCTAAGTCGCTCGACCGCGCTGAAATTGGATGTTGCCGTGGACAACGGAAAGATACGATCAGCGATAAAGACAAGGATATTAAGTCTGTCGCGCAACAGTTCGCACCAGTTGAAAACTGAAAGAAATCCTACCGGGCTTGGTTCGGAACCAAGGCCTGACGGCGGATTAGCAGCAGCGCGATCAGGGCCGTCGGGACGAGGATCGCGAGCCCCAGCAGTGTCACCTGGACTTGCGACAGCGGGTTGATGCCGCCGCCGGGCGTCGCCACCACGAAGCCGCCGATCACCAGCAGCACGCGCAGCGGCCACTCCAGGGACCCCGTGCCGCGGAGATCGCCGACGAAGGCGAGATAGCCCTGGATACCGCCGCAGATGAACAGCGTGCCGAAGGCGGCGAGCGCCATCAGGCCGAGGCCGGCGAGATAGGGGCTCGGCCCCTGCAGCACCAGCGCCGGATTGAGCACGAAGAAGAATGGGATGAAGTAGATGATGCTGCCGACCCACATCGATTCCCATCCGGTCTTCATCGCAGGCGAGCCGGCGATGCCGGCCGCGGCGAAGGAGGCGATCGCCACCGGCGGCGTGATCGACGACAGCATGCCCCAGTAGAAGATGAACATGTGAACCGCCATCCGGTTAAGCCCGAGCTTCTCCAGCGCCGGCGCAATCAGGATGGCAAGGAAGATGTAGCAGGCCGTCGTCGTCAGCCCGAGGCCGAGGATCAGGCTGGTAAAGGCGCACATCACGAGCAGCAGGAACGCGTTGTTGCCGGCGAGCGTCAGCAGGTCGTTGGCGAGGCTCGACACCACGCCGGTCATCGAGAAGGCGCCGATCAAGAGGCCGCAGCCGGCGAGGATGCCGACCAGCTCGACAAAGGTGCGGCCGTTGACCTCGAGGAACTTGCCGACGGTCGCGAGCGTCCAGCGCGTGTCCTTGGAGAAGATCTGGTTCAGCACCAATAGCAGCGCGGTCGCGTAGAACGGCGCGTGGCTCTCGCGCTTGAAATAGAGCAGCATTACGATCAGCAGCGCGATCACGAAGACGTAGTACCAGCCGTCCTTGATCGTATCCATCACGCGCGGCAGCTCGGCGCGCGGAATGCCCTTCAGCCCGTGGCGCGCGGCGTAGGAATCGACCTGCATGAACAGGCCGACATAGTAGAGCACGGCGGGGATGATGGCGGCGACCGCGACCTCGGCGTAGCTGACATTGAGGAACTGCGCGATCACGAACGCGGTCGCGCCCATCACCGGCGGCGCCAGCACCGCGCCGGTCGAGGCGCAGGCCTCGATCGCGCCGGAATAGGAGGCGCGGAAGCCGCTCTTCTTCATGACGGGAATCGTCATGGTGCCGGCGGTCAACACGTTGGAGACGATCGAGCCTGACATCATGCCGAGCAGGCCTGAGGCGAAGATACACACCTTGGCCGCGCCGCCGCGAAACGTGCCGCAGAGCGCGAAGGCCAGGTTGATGAAGAACTTTCCGGCTCCGGTCATCATCAGCGCGGTGCCGAACACCAGAAAGCCGATCACGGTGTCGGCGAAGGCCTGGATCGGAATGCCGAGCAGGCTCTCGCCCGACAGCACGTGATAGGCCGTGGTCTGGTCGAGCGTGAGCTGAGAGCCCCTGAACGGCCCAAGCCAGCTCGCCTCGGCGAACAAGGGATAGACGGTGAAGGGAAGCACGCAGAGCAGCAGGCTCCAGCCGCCGGTGCGGCGCAGCGCCTCCATCAGCGCGATCCACATCACGAGTCCCGCGACGATGACATTCTGGGGCGCGCCGTCCGACTCCCAGCCGAATTGTGCCGCCTTGCGCACGTTCAGCATCAGCCAGATCGCGGCGGCGAATGTCAGGAGCGATAGCGCGACGTCGTACCAGGGAATACGGTTCAGCGGCGCGCTCTCCGCTCCTGGAAATATCAGGAACGTGAAGGGGAGCATCAGCGCGATCAGCAGATAGAAATACTCGGTGTTGAGCTGGGTGTAGTCGATGAAGAAGCGCAGCGAGAATTGCTGGTTGATACAGAGCAGGATGGTGGCGGCGGTCGCCATGACCAGCGACCAGCGCCAGCCGCCGCGCAGGGTGCGCACGCGGGTGACCTCGGCCTCCTGGAGGTTGCCGAGGCCGGCATGAGGATCTTCAAACTCGATCTTCTTGGCCGACGCAGCCGCGGCGCTATCGGACATCGCAGTCCCCCCAGAATCCTGATTGCCTTGTGCGGTGAGCGGCGTTCGGTCGCTACTCGAAGCCGTCCGGCATGTTGGCCTTGGTGAGCGCCGACGCGCGCGCCTTCATCCAGCCGTCGAGAAAGGCCTTGTCGTCGGAGGGCGGGTTGGATTTGCCGTACTCCGTCCAGGCCGCGGCCAGCACTTCCTGGCGCTTGTAAAGCGCGTTGTTGTGAGCGTCCTGCTCGTCGCTCCAGTGCCCGGTTTCCTTCAGCGCCTTCACCGCGCCGGGATGCACCGGCACGACCCAGTTCTTGGTCTGCCTGTCGGCGCCGAGCCCCGCGGCACCGGGCGCGGAATCCTTGTAGGCGTCGTAGTTCACGATCATCGCCTTGGTGATGGCGTAGATCTGATCGACCGGCTGCGACGCGTAGGCGACGAAGATCGGGTAGGGGTAGTTGCCGAGCTCGATCGGCTTGTCGGGGGAAATGCCGGCGCCGCAGGTCGCAAGCTGCGGGAAGAAGAACGAGCCGACCTTCTGCACCCGCGCCCAGCCTTCCTTGTCGCTGGCAGGCAGCGGCGGCCAGATCAGGCCGCGCGGCGAAGTCTCGGCCTCCTTGGCGGGGCCGGTGATCGTGGTGCCGAAGGCTGCGTCGGCGTCGTTGTTGATCAGGCCTTTCCACATCGCGCCGTAGCTTGCGAATTCGACGATCTTGACGTCCTTCTGAGTAAGGCCGCCGAAGGCGAGCATCGCGAGCGAGTTCTGGTTCAGCGCCGGCGAGCCGACCACGAAGCCGACGCGCTTGCCGCGGAGGTCCTTGATCTCCTTGACGCCGGTGTCGGCGGCCACGCCGAGCGCGCCGCAATTGCAGTCGACCGACGACAGCAGCAATTGCAACGGCTGCGGGCCCCATTCCTTGGCGCCGAATTCGAACACGCCTTCCTGCGCGAAATAGGTACCCGATCCCATCGCCGAGGAGATCGCGCGCTTGGCGCGCAGCGGCGCCAATCGCGCGACGTCGTTGCCGGCCGGCAGCACGCGGACGTCGGTGCCGTATTTGTCCTTCAGCATCTTGCCGACGCCGACCGCGATGTTGAAGCCGGCGGTGCCAGTGTCATAGGCGGTCACAGCCATGGTGGGCGGCAGCTTGATGTCCTCGGCCGAGGCGGGCAGCGCTGCAATTAGAGAAAGGCCGGCAAGAGCGGCAGGCGCGAGCGCCATCAGCCGATGAATCATGGTTCCTCCCAATGTTTCGCTGTGCGAAACTTTTCTTGAAAGAAATGATTGCATCGCGAACTTGCGATGGCAACGCTGGCTCGGGAGCAAGCTGGCGATTTTGCCACGGCATCACCAGACAGATTGTCGCGGGTGAGGTGCGGGCGGCCGCGCTCAGGCCTCGACGATCGCGACGGCCTGACCTTCGGCGATCACATCGTCAATCTTGACCAGAATCGACTTGATTTTCCCTGTCGTTGTCGATGTGACCGGTATTTCCATCTTCATGGCTTCGACGAACGCGATCTCGTCGCCGTCGCCGATGCTGCTGCCGGCCTCAACAGGAAGGGCGCAAATGCGCCCGGCGACTTCGGTCACGATCTTGATGTCTGGCATTCCACTCTCCGATACCGTCTTGCGGAAATTTCATCCGGCGAACGGCTTTTTGTTGTGGCCGCACATTGCCTGAGGTAGCTTGTTCTGCAAGTGGAATTTTATTCCGTGAGACGGAATGGGAGCCAAGAATATGGGACGGCGCTCGGAACGGCTTAGCAGGCAGGGAATGCTCGCCGGCGAGACAGGCGATGGCGATGTCATTCAGGTGGTGTCGCGCGCCTTTGATGTGTTGCGATGTTTCGAGGGCCACGAGTCTCGATTGGGCAATCTCGAGATCTCAAATCGCTGCGGCCTGCCGCGCTCGACGGTGTCGCGCTTGACGCACACGCTGACGCGGATGGGACAACTCGTCTATCTGCCGCGCGATCAGAAGTATCGCATCGGGCCGAGCGCGGTGGCGATGGGCACGACGATGATGAAGGGATTGCAGCTCCGCAATCTGATCCGGCTGCGTTTGCAGGATGTCGCCGAGCAATTGCCCGGCACGGTCGGCTTCGTCATCCCGGATCGCTTTCATCTGGTCTATCTCGAATTCGCGCGCGCGGCCAACGCGCTTGGGCTGCACGAGACCACCGGCAGTCGCATCTCGATGGCGACGACGGCCGCCGGCCATGCCTATACCGCGGCGCTCGATCCCGAGGTTGGTGACGCGCTGATCGCGGAGATGGAGCGCGAGATGCCCGATGGCGCGAAGCTGCTGACGCCGCGCATCGAGGCCAATCGCCGTCATCTGCGCGAACATGGCTATGTCGTCGCCTGCGGCCTCTGGAGCCCGCACATCAATGGCGTCGCGGTGCCGCTGTGGTCGCCGCAATATCAGACCTACGTCGTGACCACGATCGGCCTGCTCTCGGCGATGTATGACGAGAAGCGGCTGCATGCCGAAGTCGCGCCGCAGATGGTCGAACTCGGCGCCGCGGTGGGCAGCCTGCTCGAAGGCGCCGACGGCGACATCTTCTCTAACCGGCTCGATCGTAAATCGCTTCCGGTGACCGCCCATAACAACAAGATGATCAAGACGGAGGCAATGAATGAACTGGAAGCCGGAACTCGACGACCTCGCCCGGCGCGAAGCGTTCGCGCGGGAGATGGGAGGCGTTGACAAGGTCAAGCGACAACGTGACCAGGGCCGGCTGACCGTCCGCGAACGCATCGACAAGCTCGTCGATCCGAGCAGCTTCCACGAGATCGGTGCCATCTCCGGCATCGCCGAATATGACGAGAACAACGAGCTCAAGCATCTGACTCCGGCGAACTGCGTGTTCGGCCGCGCCAGGGTCGACGGCCGCACCGTGGTTGTGGTCGGCGACGACTTTACCGTGCGCGGCGGCTCGGCCGACGCGTCGATTTCCGCCAAGCCGCTGATGGCGGAGGAGATGGCGCATGACTTCCGGCTGCCGATCATCCGCGTGATCGAAGGCTCGGGCGGTGGCGGCTCGGTGAAGACCATCGAGACCAGAGGCGCCGCCAATCTGCCCGGCGGCGTGGGCGGCACGCGCGCGTACTGGTTCACGCTCGCCAATCTGGCGCGCGTGCCCGTGGTCGGGCTCGGGCTCGGCTCGGTCGCCGGCCTCGGCGCCGCGCGGCTGGCGGCGACGCATTATTCGGTGATGACGAACAGCTCCGCGATGTTTGTCGCCGGTCCCCCGGTCGTGAAGCGGCTGGGTCAGGATCTGACCAAGCAGGAGCTCGGCGGCGCCGATATTCAGACCCGCGCCGGCGGGATTGACCAGGCCGTCGAGACGGAGGAGGAGGCGTTCGAATACGCCAGGCGCTTCCTGTCCTATCTGCCGTCGTCGGTCTACGAGCTGCCGCCCACGATTCCCTGCACCGACGATCCTGAGCGCGCCGAGGAGTCGCTGCTGAAGGCGGTGCCGCGCAATCGCCGGCAGGTCTATAAGATGCGGCCGATCATCGAGGCGGTCGTCGACAAGGGCTCGTTCTTCGAGGTCAGCGCCAATTTCGGCCGGCCCATCATCACGGGTCTGGCGCGGATCGAAGGCCGGGCGGTGCTGCTGCTGGCGAGCGATCCGTTCCACTACGGCGGCTCTTGGACGGCGGATGCCTGCCAGAAGGTGGTGCGCTGGGTCGACTTCGCCGAGACCTTCCATCTGCCGGTGGTCTATTTGATGGATTGCCCCGGCTTCATGATCGGGCTCGATGCGGAGAAGTCGGCGACCATCCGCCACGGCGTGCGGGCGATGGCGGCGGTCAACCAGAGCACGGTGCCCTGGTGCACCATCATCATCCGCAACGCGTTCGGCGTCGCCGGCGTGGTGCACCAGCCGGCCAACCGCTTCTCGATGCGCTATGCCTGGCCGTCGGCCTATTGGGGCTCGCTGCCGCTTGAGGGCGGCATCGAGGCGGCCTATCGCGCCGAGATCGAGGCCGCGGCTGATCCCGCCGCCAAGCTGCGCGAGATCGAGGACCGTCTCAACAAGCTGCGCTCGCCGTTCCGCTCCGCCGAGAAGTTCTGGGTGGAGGAGGTGATCGACCCGCGCAAGACGCGCTCGCTGCTCTGCGAGTTCGCGCGCCTGGCCGAACCGATCCGCACGCCGGGCCCGCCCGGCAACATGGCGACGAGGCCGTAGCGGTTGTCCTGGTCTTGGCGCGGATAGCACGACCCAGCCTGATCAGGCCGCGGCTGGCTTGACCGCCGGTTTCACCTCAGGCTGGGTCTTCTGCCGTGCGATCGCCAGCACGATCAGCGAGGCCATCACGCAGAGCGCGCCTGCGATGAAGAAGGCCGGCAGGTAGGTCTGATAGACCGTCCGCGACAGGCCGGCGCCGAACGCGGCGGCGCCGGCGCCGAGTTGGTGGCCGGCGAAGATCCAGCCGAACACCAGATTGGCGCGCTCGGCGCCGAAGCGCTGCGCCGTCAGGCGCACCGTCGGCGGCACGGTCGCGATCCAGTCCAGCCCGTAGAACATCGCAAACAGCGACAGGCTGTAGAACGAGAAATCCGAGAACGGCAGGTACACCAGCGACAGCCCGCGCAGGCCGTAATACCAGAACAGCAAGTAACGATTGTCGTAACGGTCCGATAGCCAGCCGGAGATGATGGTGCCGAAGAAATCGAAGATGCCCATCGCGCCGAGCAGGCTCGCGGCCTGCACCTGCGGAATGCCGTAGTCGAGGCACATCGGGATCAGATGCACCTGCACGAGACCGTTGGTCGAGGCGCCGCAGACGAAGAAAGTCGCGAACAGGATCCAGAATGCCGGTGACTTGGAGGAGTCGCGCAGCGTGCCGAGCGCGGCCGCCAGGATCGGTGCGTTGGCCGGCGGCGGCGCGGGGACGGGCGCGATGCCGTCGTCGCCGAACGGACGCAGGCCGACATCGCTCGGCCGGTCGCGCATCACCATCAGCACGGCGAAGGCGGCGATGCCGAGCACGGCACAGACCAGCCCCAGCGCGACGCGCCAGCCGTAGTGCTCGGTGATGGTCGCGAGCAGCGGCAAGAAGGCGAGTTGCCCGGTTGCGACGCTTGCGGTGAGGATGCCGATCACGAGGCCGCGCCGGGCCACGAACCAGCGCGCGGCAATCGTCGCTCCCAGCACCAGCGCGGTCATGCCGGTGCCGATACCGATCACGACGCCCCACAGCAGCATCAACTGCCAGACCTGCGTCATGAAGAGGGACGCCAGCAATCCGGACACGACGATCAACTGCGCTGCCAGCGTCACGTTGCGCAGGCCGTAGCGGTTCATCAGCGCGGCGGCGAACGGTGCCATCAGCCCGAACAGGATGAAGCGGATCGACAGCGCCGACGAGATCTCGGCGGTGCTCCAGCCGAATTCCTTCTGCAACGGCACTATGAAGACGCCGGGCGCGCCGACGGTGCCGGCCGAGATCAGCGCGGCGAGGAAGGTGACGCCGACCATCACCCAACCGTAGTGGATGTTGCGGCGGGCGAGGGTGGAAGCAAGCCAGTTCGAGATCATTGGGGTCCAAAGTGAATTGCAAAGGTGAAAAGCAGTGAGGGTCTTATTCGTGATGCTCACTATGACATGAGGTAGCTATGTCTAAAATGACATAGTTCCCTCGTTTTCGGACTCGGTCGGCCTCGGATCGAATTGGTCGCCGCGAAGGCGCTGCGCTCCCTCTCCCGCTTGCGGGGTATCGCAACGAGTCCCATCGCGGAGAGAGCCCCCAGCCGCCGCGCCGAGCGCGTCGGCCTAAGAGCGAGCTGCGCTCGTCTCGACCCCCGCAAGCGGGAGAGGCGATGCGAGGCTGCGGACAGGCCGACTGAACCAAATATCAATGCGCCTTAATGCGCCAGCCGCTCGACTGCGATCGCGGTGGCTTCGCCGCCGCCGATGCATAGCGCAGCGACGCCGCGCTTCAAATTCTGCGCCTCCAGCGCATGCAGCAGCGTCACGATCAGCCGTGCGCCGGTGGCACCGATCGGATGGCCGAGCGCGCAGGCGCCGCCATTGATGTTGAGCCTGTCCCTGTCGATGCCGAGATCGCGCTGCGCGGCCATCGCCACGACTGCGAACGCTTCGTTGATCTCGAACAGGTCGACGTCGCCGACGCTCCAGCCGACCTTGTCGAGCAATTTTCGGATCGCCGGGATCGGCGCCGTCGTGAACCACTGCGGCTCCTGGCTGTGGGTGGCATGGCCCTTGATCTCGGCCAGCACCGGCAAGCCGTCGCGATCGGCGAGCGAGCGCCTCGCCAGGATCAGCGCCGCGGCGCCGTCGGCATTGGCCGAGGAGGCGGCGGGCGTGATGGTCCCGCTGGCGCGGAACGCCGGCTTCAGGCCGGGTATCTTGGCCGGATCGACCTTCAGCGGATGCTCGTCATTGGCGATGATGCGCGGGCCGGCCTTCTCGGCAAGCGTGATCGGCACGATCTCGGCCTTGAACGCGCCGCCCTCGACCGCCTTGCGGGCGCGGCTCAGCGTCTGCATTGCGTAGGTGTCCTGGTCGGCGCGGGTGAACTGATAGGCCTGCGCGGTCGCCTCGCCGAAATCGCCCATCGAACGGCCGGTCTCGTAGGCATCCTCCAGCCCGTCCATCATCATGTGGTCGATGATGCGGTCGTGGCCGGCGCGATAGCCGCCGCGCGCCTTCTGCAACAAATAAGGCGCGTTGCTCATGCTCTCCATGCCGCCGGACACCACGATCTCGGCCGAGCCGGCCTTGATGATGTCGTGGGCCAGCATGGTCGCCTTCATGCCGGAGCCGCAGACCTTGTTGACGGTGGTGGCGCCGGTGGCGTCGGGCAGCTTGGCGCCGCGCGCGGCCTGGCGGGCAGGGGCCTGACCCTGGCCGGCCGGCAACACGTTGCCCATGAACACCTCGTCGACGCGTTCGGGCGCGAGCCTGGCCCGTTCCAACGCCGCGCCGATCACATGCGATCCGAGCTTGTGCGCAGGAAAGGGCGTGAGCTCGCCCATGAAGCGACCGAGCGGGGTGCGGGCGGCGGAGAGAATGACGACGGGATCGTGGCTGGCCATGGCGGGGCTCCCTTGCGTGTCGGAGATTCTATTGAATTATATGCATAATATGATGCATCGCAAAAAAAGCAACCAGCATGACAAATTGTCGTGTTCGCATGAACGGCGCAGCTGACTTCAAATAACTCGCAGCTTCGCGTCCTCGCGACATGGTCTGTCCGAGGTTTGCATCTTCGTTTCGCCCTCTCTTGAATAGAGGGCGCAGGGAAAGCCGGGTGCCGATCGCACCCATGGGTCCCGCGTAGTGAAAAACGCGGGAGGTAGGACCACAGGTGAGACCGAAGTACACTCCGGCTTTCCCTGCGCGATGGCTTTACGGGTTATACGTGCTCTCCCCGGCGAGACTGGGCTTTGTTGTCACCGTCATCAGCGAGAGACTTGCTCTCCTGCTGATGAGACACCTGCCACTAGGGCGTCAGGCCTGCACGACTTCACCGTCCGCCTCATGCGCACTCGTCAGTTGCACGCGAGGCGTCCACCGCATCCCAACCCAACACTCGTGACGATCGCGAAGCGCCCCTCAGGCGGGTGAGACGGGCGATTCATACACTGAGTTGCGATTCTGTAAAACAGAAATATTTCTTGCGCGAAGCCTTGACGCGTCGGGCAACTCAATGATTGGGAGCTCGCGATGCCGACGAGGAGGGAAGACCTGGACCAGGGCGTGCACCTCACAAATGCGTCGCGTCTGCTTTATCCCAAGCCGTGACGCCAAAGCCGACATGGAAGCATGTCGGCTTTTGAGGCAACGAGACCACATCGAGTTTTGACCCGGACGGCTCGACGAAAGCTCAGCTGTGCCAGGGAGTGTTACGGATGCGGACGCACGCGTTCGGCTTGCGAAATGTAGGATCGCGATGTTCGATGTAATCGAAATTGACCGTACCGAACGTGGTCTGAGGCTTCTTCAAGGCCGAGCAAGTCTGTATCTCGAGAAATTCATTCTTGAAGTCACCGCGCGGAAATGCAGCGATCACCTGCTCGCGTTGCTCCGGCGTGTAGTCGTCATATCCAACTCCCACGACGTCCACCAAAACTCCTGCGTTCGTGAGAGCGATTTCCGGTCGCATATATTGTGGAATCCCGGGGGTGGTGTGCAGCGCAATCGCTTCCCACACCAGATCAGCCTTTGGCTCTGCAATGCCGTGCGCCCGGAGAAATTCGCGCGCTGCGTCGGCGCCATCGACTTCGAATCGCTTTGTCTCAGTGTGGTAGTGATCGACAAGGCCGAGATCGTGAAACAGCGCCGCGACATAAAGCAGCTCGGAATCGAATTTCAGCCGCTGACGAAATCCCTTCATCGCACCGAACACATAGACGCGAACTGAATGGTTGAACAACATCTCGTTTTCGTACTGGCGTACCAGCTCGGCGGCTTCCCGTGCCAGCTTGCTGTCGGGAATCTTGACGCCGGAAATCACGTCGGTCATTTTCAGTCTCCTCGCTCAATCATCGATCTTCATCAAGCCGCCGCTACCGTGACGGCAGCTTGCGGCGTATTCCGGAAACTGATTGCCATGCGGTTATACGCATTCATCACGCTGATCGCGATGGTAAGATCCACGACGTCACGTTCATCGAAGACCGCACGGGCGGCCTCGTAGGCTTGATCTGGAATGCCAGCATCCGCGACGCGGGTTACCGTTTCGGCCCATGCAAGGGCGGCGCGTTCGCGCCCGTCGAACAGATTGCCGGCTTCAGCCCACGCCTGCACCAGCGCGAGTTTTTCGATGTTCTGCCCGCTCTTGAGCAGCTCACGTGTGTGCATGTCGAGGCAATAAGCGCAGTTGTTGATCTGCGATACGCGCAGGTAGACGAGGTTGATCAGCGTGGCCGGAAGCTTGCTCTGCAGGACGTAACCGTAGACCCCGCCCAGGGCTTTGACGCCTGCCGGCGCGATGCGATTGTAATCGAGGCGCATGCTCATGTTGTTGCTCCTTAATGGTCGTCCTGTTTGACGGGGGTGGTCAGTTGCTTATCGTCCGTATCGACGACGAATACGGCGAGCAGCTTTGCGGGGGCGGTTTTGCTGGCGTTGCGGCTGACGGGATGGCGAGAGCCCGGCGTCTCGTAAAAGCTTTCGCCCGCGCGGTAGACTCGCATCGGTTCGTCATTGACCTGCGATTCAATTTCTCCAGACAGCACGTAGCCGAAGATGAAAGCCGACTTGGCATGGACATGCGAAGGCGACGCACCACCCGGCGCATAGTCGACGACGACGGCGACAAGCGACTTGCCGGGGATGTTGGTGATCGGCTGCTGGAAGGTCGGCGCAACCGTCTGGCCCGTTTCATCGGCGGAGACAG
Organism: Bradyrhizobium sp. ISRA436; assembly: GCF_029910015.1. Taxonomy (NCBI): domain Bacteria; kingdom Pseudomonadati; phylum Pseudomonadota; class Alphaproteobacteria; order Hyphomicrobiales; family Nitrobacteraceae; genus Bradyrhizobium; species Bradyrhizobium sp. ISRA436. Next base: position 4,360,188 of record NZ_CP094519.1, on the reverse strand, counting down.
GCATTGCCGCGGCAATGACGAGGGCGGCGCAGGCGGCGAGGATGGACGGAATTTGCATGGTCAGGCTCTCCTTTGCCCCACAGGTGCCCCCGTCTTGGTCCATAAAAAAGCACCAAGAACGCACAAAAATCGTGTACCAGGGGGCATGGCCGGGCCGCTGCGATTGGAGCTTGATCGATCTGCGAAGACGCCGCTGGCGGAGCAGATCCGCAAAGGTATCGGGGCCGCCATCGAAAGCGGCGTGCTCGCGCCGGGAGCTCGTCTGCCCTCCTGGCAGGACTTGGCGGCTCAGCTTGGCGTCGCGCGAGGCACCGTGCGGGCGGCGTATGAAAGGCTCTCCTCTGCTCAACTGATCGTCGCGTCGCGCGCAACTGGAACGCATGTCGCGGATCGGCCTTCCTTCGCCGTTGTGCTGGAAGAAGCGCCCGACGCGGGCTCGTTCATGGAGATGTACCAGGAGCTCACCGCGGGGCCGGCTATCTTTCAGATGGGCGTGCCCGCGCAGGAGACATTTCCCGCCAAACTATTCTCGAGGATCCACACGCAGGCGGTTCGCGCGGAAATGAGCGCGCCGGCCCTCTACCCGGATCCGCGTGGGGAGCTGGAATTGCGGCGCGAGATCGCGGGGTATCTTGCACTGGCGCGCGGGATCGAGTGTACGCCTTCCCAGGTTATCGTCACCGGAGGCTTCAGCAGCGGCCTTGGACTGGCGCTTCGTGTTCTGGGCCTCGAACAGAAGAAAGTCTGGGTGGAGGATCCAGGCTTTCCCTTCACCCGGCACGGTCTCGAGCTTGCAGGGTTGTCGATTGAACCGATCCCGGTTGACGCGGACGGCATCGACGTCAGTTGCGGCCTGGAACACGCTCCGGACGCGGCGCTCGTCGTCGTGACCCCCGGACAACAGGCACCGCTTGGATTCACATTATCGCTGGCAAGACGCTCGCGCCTTCTCGACTGGGCCGCTCAGGAGCGGGTGTGGGTGATCGAGGATGACTATCTGAGCGAGCTTCAGTTGAAGGGCCGGGCCACGCCGGCGCTCGCCTCTCTCGATCGTGCCGGGCGCGTCATTCACATCGGGTCGTTCAGCAAAACCCTGACCCCAGCCTTGCGGCTGGGCTTTATCGTTGCGCCTCCATCTCTGGCGCCTCGGTTTGCCGAAGTTGCGGCGTGCCTCGCGCCGGCGCCTGGCCCCTCGGTACAGCTCGCGACCGCCGAATTCGTGCGCGACGGCCACTATCTACGACATCTTCGCCGCACGAAGCGGGTCTATGCAGCACAACGCGACGCATTGCTGAAATGCTTGAGGGCTCGCGCCAGAAACGTGACGATCGGCGGACTAGCAGCAGTCCTGCGATTGCCGGACAGGGCTTCTGACCTCTCCATCGCCAGGAAAGCGGCATCATTCGGATTGGCGCCTACGCCTCTATCGCTTTGGTATGCGTCGAGGACTTCGGCGCGATCCGGTCTCTTGCTCGGCATCGCCACTTCTCCACAAAAGAGAATCGAGGCGTCCTGCGACCAGCTCTTTAACATCATTGATCGGCTCACGTGACAAACGCGGATGACGGGCGATCAGCCGGAATGCACCTCGGTCAGGGCGGTTGCTCACGCCCGCCGCGGGCGTCGCGTTGAACGTCTCGCACCGAGCTCGGGGGCGCGTTTGCGAAAAGCAGGCCCCCACTAGCCTAGCTCACCGCCAGTCGCAGAGATCAGTCGCAGATACGTCTGCGGATCACGACGTCCTCGCCATAACGATTGGTCCGATGGTCAATGACGACCCGGCAGTTCCTGCGGTAACTTTCGTCGTAATATTCGTTGTAGTGGCGATACCGCTCCGGACCGACGTAAACGCCATTCGGACCGACGCCAAACTCTACGGCCTTTGCTGAAGTGACCGCTCCCGCAGTCAGCGTTGCCAACGCAGTGAGCGCCAGGATCAATTGTTTCATAGGTGTCTCCTTTCAGGGAAGTGACACTAAAAAAAACGGTTGAGACATGGGATCTGTTCCCGATTCTTCGCATGGGGCAGGAACCGCGCATGGAGTCGTGCGCGAGCGAAACACCCTCCGCTTGCGCATTTGTCCAGGCAGACCGCGGAACTCCGCAGAGTGGGAGGCACGTCATGAATTCGTTGTCGGCACGCGACGCGTTTCTGTGGTCGCCATCATGAGTGCCACTGATTGAGGTAGTCGTCCTGACGTTGATCGGAATGTTCTGAATGACCTCACCTGGTGTCCGCTGTAACCGTCAGTCGGGAGCGACAGCTATCCTGTAAAATCTCATCGCAAGCTCCGAGATCGAAGGGATGCAAAGCGCATCGGGGTTCCGCGGGAACGACTCTAGCCCGCAGCAAGTTTTTACCTGGAGGATTCGAAGGTCAGGAGCGGAACCATGCGTGCCTTGACTGAGCAGGATATCCGAACGCGGGCCTACAAGCTTTGGCAAACTGCCGGCAGGCCCAACATCAAGATGGATGCGTTCTGGTACGAAGCGGAGAAAGAACTGTTGGCGGAGAGAGCGAGGGAGAGGCACGAATCTCACGCATCGAACACCGCGCAGCGTCGAGTCGTCCGACGGCGGCGCAATGCAGCCTTGGCAGGCGTTCACTAGGGAAGCGATTCGTCACGCGCGGCGAGCCGCCGCGACCTTCTCCCTCAACTACACTACGCAATGTCGGTGCGGATCCAACTAGCGTAGCCCGGATGGGCGCGCCGATGTCTGGGGACACGTACGAGCGCGACTTGTTGGCTGATGCGGGCTACAAGGGTGCGCTTCCTCATTATTCGCGGGGCGGTACGGCACGTTGCGGACTGATGCCGTCGAGCATGGCCGCATGCGGGGGTTGCGATTGACACGCGCGTCGCCAGCGCTACGCTGCTCGACTGGGAAGTTTTCCCAAAAGAACCAAGAAAGACGAACCAAAAGAACCAAGAAAAGGGCAGGGAACGCCGTGACACGCGTCATCGCGTCTTGAGCAGAGGCACGCGGACATCCGCGCTCGCGCCATTCCGCATTCGCAACTATCGCTTTCAATGGCCGTCCGATCTGCTCACCTCGTGGGCGTTCGAGGTCGAGACGCTGGTGCTCGGCTGGTACATCATGGTCGAGACCGGTTCGGTGCTGCTGCTGACGGTGCTCGCCTCGCTGCAATATGTCGGGACGCTGATCGCGCCTGTCGTCGGCATGATCGGAGACCGCATGGGGCATCGCGATCTCTTGGCCGTGATGCGCCTCGCCTATACGGCGCTTTCCGGGACCATCATGACGCTGGCGCTATCAGGCCATCTCGCGCCGCTCAACGTCATGATCATCGTCGCGATCATGGGCCTGATCCGGCCCTCCGATCTCGGCGTGCGCGGCGCGCTGCTTGCCGACATCATGCCGCCGGGGCAACTGGTCGGCGCCATCAGCCTGGCGCGCACGACGCAGGACAGCGCGCGCATTGCCGGCGCGTTGACCGGCGCCAGCCTGTTCGCCGTGCTCGGCATCGGTTTTGTTTACATCGGGATCGCCTGCTTCTATTTCGTGGCCGCCATCCTGATGCTCTGCATGACCCGTCCGGTTCAATCGCATGGCGCAGCCGATCGCCCGGCCGACGCCACGGTCGCTGGGACGGTGCTGCGGGACCTGAAAGAGGGCATCGTCTACGCCTGGAGCGGTCCGGGAATGAGCGCTGCGCTCTGCGTCGCGTTCCTGGCCAATCTTACCGCGTTTCCCCTGACCAACGGGCTGTTGCCCTACGTCGCGCGCGACATCTTCCACACCGACCAGACCGGGCTTGGCTATCTGTCGGCGAGCTTCGCGGTGGGGTCGCTGATCGGCTCGATCACGCTCAGCATGGCCGGTGGCGTGCGCATCGCCCGGCTTCTGATCGGCGCCACCGTGGCCTGGTACGCGATGCTGCTGGTGTTCGTGGAGATCAGGACCATGCCGGTGGCGATGGCCTGCCTCGTGCTCGCCGGCATCGCGCAGAGCATGTCGATGATCTCGGCCGCGGTGATGCTGATGCGCAACGCCAGCGCCCATCTCCGCGGCCGCGTGATGGGCGTGCGCATGATGGTGATCTACGGCCTGCCGCTCGGCCTGCTCGCGGCCGGCAGTCTGATCGATCTGATCGGCTATTCCGCGACCGGCACGCTCTATGCGGCCGCCGGCCTCGTCGCGATGCTTGCCATCACGCTGCACTGGCGCGCCGATCTCTGGCCGGTCCACGCCCCGGCGAATGCAAGGTGAGGAGGGCGCGGCGCGATGCCGCGCCATGACCGAAGGTGCGGCAAAGGACGCGACAGCGTGGAGACGCTATCGTAGATCGTTTCCCGCGCTCCGATTTCCAGTGCCAAGACCTTTCACCGCAATGCTCAGTCTTTTGACCCGGCTTGGACTGCGCTTCGACGACATCGCCGAAGAGCGCCGGTTCGTGGAGCAGTACGTGCGGGGCAATATCGGCTGGACGCAGGTCGCGATGCTGCTCGGCGCGTTCACCTATGCTGGATATTCGTTCTGGGACTGGTTTCTCTATCCCGAAATCGTGTCGACCACGCTGGCGATCCGCGGCGGCATCGCCGTGTTCGTTCTGCTGCCGTTGACCGCACTGCTCTCCGCGCCCGCGATGAAAGCCTGGGCCGAGACGATCTTCCTGGTTTATTGCGTCGTCCCGGGCTGCGTGCTGCCGAGCATCTACCTCGTCTTGCCCTCGGGCTTCACCTATGCGGCACCCGGCATGATCATGGTGATCTTGTTCGTCTCGACCATGCTGCCGCTGCGCATTGGGCCGCTCGCCCTGTTTTGTCTCACGACATGGATCGCCTTGTGCATCGCCGAATCCCTCGGACCTGCCTTGCCGCCGGGCCTGCGCTTCATCAACCATTCGCTCGTCCTCAACGCCTATGCGTTGTCGCTTTATGCCGTGGCGGCCCGCGAGTATCGCGCGCGCCAGCAGTTCCGGACGGCGGAGGCGCTGAAGCAGGAAAAGGAGCGCTCGGAGGCCTCGTTGCGCGATCTGCACGCAACTCAATCGCATCTCGTGCAAGCCGAGAAGCTGGCGTCGCTCGGGCAACTCGTCGCCGGTGTCGCGCATGAGGTCAGCACGCCGCTTGGCCTGGCGCTGACCACGTCCACGGCGATGGAGGCGGACCTGCGCGCGCTGCGTGGCACATTGAACGCTGCGTCCGTCCGGCGGTCCGACCTGACGAAGGGCATTGGACGGATCGAGGAGGGTTTGCGGATCACCTTTGAAAACCTGCATCGGGCATCCGAGATGGTGCACAGCTTCAAGCAGGTCGCGATTCATCAGGCTGACGAGGAGCGCCATACATTCGAACTCGGGGGCTGGCTCTCCGAGTTGATCTCGAAGCTCGGGCCGTTGCTCTCCCGCCAGGGATTGATGGTCGACGTCGCGTGCCCGCAAGGAATCATGCTCAACAGCTATCCCGGAGCGCTGGCGCAGGTGATCAGCAACCTGGCGTTCAACGCGGCGGCGCATGCGTATCCCGATGGCGGCGGCGGGCCGTTCAAGGTGACGGTGACGCCGCTCGACCAGGCGCTGGTGCGGATTGTTTGCGCCGATGAAGGCGTTGGCGTCGCCGAGGATTTGCAGGCACGTGTGTTCGACCCGTTTTTCACCACCGGACGCGAGAAGGGCAACATCGGGCTCGGGTTGCACGTTGTGTTCAACATCGTCGTGTCGTCGCTGAACGGCCGAATCGCGCTCGAAAGCAAGCCAGGTTGCGGCACGCTGGTGTTTGTCGAGATTCCCGTCTCAGGCTGAGCGCAGACTGAATGAGCGTGAAGAGCTCGCAGGATGGTCGTCCCGCATGTCGCTGCGCTCATGCGGGCTACGAGGCGTCAGATAGCTACCGCTTCCGATCCAAAAATCCCCGCAGCAGCCGTTGCGGCTCGCCGGTCAGGAACGACTGTCCGAACACGCCGACGCTCAAATTGACCGACTCGGTCAGCGGCAACTCTTCCCATTGCCGCAGCAGCTCCTTCTGGATGCGCAGCGCCTCGGGGCCGCATTCCAGCAACGCTTTCACGGTGTGCTCGACGGCGTCATCGAGGCCGCCGGGCTTGGCGACCGTGTCGACCAGTCCCCAGGCCAGCGCGGTGGGTGCATCGATGTTCTCCGCGGTCATCATCAGCCAGCGCGCGCGGCCCCAGCCGATCAGCCGCGGCAGCAGCGCGGCGTGGATCACCGAGGGAATGCCGACGCGCACCTCGGGCATGCCGAACATCGCGTCATGCGCGGCGACGCGCACGTCGCAGGCGGCCGCGACCTCGAGGCCGCCACCGAGACACCAGCCGGGCAAGCGGGCGATCACCGGCGCCGGAAACTTGCGCACGGCCTCGCAGAGGTCGCGCAGGCGGCTGATGAACTGCTCGGCGGAGGTTTGGTCGAGGTTCGCCATCTCCTTGATGTCGGCGCCGCCGATCATGCTCCGCTCGCTTTCGCCGGCGAGGATCACCGCGCGGATGGTCGAATCGGAGGCGAGATGCTCGAAGGCTTCGCGCACGCCACTGGTCACGGCCGAGTTCACGATGTTCAGCTTGCCGGCATTGCAGATCGTCAGGCGGACGACGCCGCGGCTGTCGCGGTCGATACCGCAATGAGGATTGAGCATGTCCATGGTGATGGTCTCGCAGCAGGATTGGTCGCGCCACTTCCCGGACAAAGCATGCTCCTGTCAAGGATCGAAGCGGCGGTTGCGCAGCGAGGGGGCGGCGACGCTGGATCTCAAGCTGATCTATCTGCGCTCGCTCTCGGTGCGCTCGGGAACCATCACAGTCGAAGGCTGGGACATCAACCCCGGCCGGCAGACCAGCCACACCGAAGACTTCGTCCGCGACGGCAAGGGCAATCTCGCAGTGCACGCTACCGCGACCTTCTCGATGATCGGGGACGGTGCAAAGACGAAATAACTACAGCTTTTCCGGCGCAAATCTGCTATTATATGATTAGAAACATTCCATGAGACCGGTATGCGCTATTCGAAAGAACACAAGCAGGAAACCCATGCGCGGATCGTGCGGAAGGCATCGGTTCGGCTGCGCGAAAAGGGTGCGCACGGCATCGGCGTCGCCGATCTGATGAAGGACGCCGGCCTGACCCATGGCGGCTTCTACGCGCATTTCGACTCGCGCGAGGCGCTGGTGATCGAGGCCTTCAACCATGCGATGGACCGTGGCACCGAACGCTGGCGCAAGATTGTCGCCGAGATGCCACCCGAGAAGCGGCTTGCGACCATCGTCGACGGCTATCTGACGCCGATCCACCGCGACGATCCCGGCCATGGCTGCGCGATTCCGGCGCTCGGCGCCGAGATCGCGCGCGAGAGCCCGAAGACGCGGAAGGCGTTCGCGCTCAAGCTTGAGCAGATGATCGACATGATCGCCGACCAGATCCTCGACGTGCCGCGCAAGACCGCGCGCAAGCAGGCGATGGCGACGCTTGCGACGATGATGGGCACCATCGTGATGTCGCGGATCGCCGGCAATGGCGAATTGTCCGACGAGGTCCTCGGCGCCGGCCGCGAGGCGGTGCTCGGCCGCGCCGCGGCGGCCAAGGCGTCGGCGAAGAAGGCGAAGGTGAGTTAGACCAAGCGCCGTCACTGCGAGGAGCTCGCGACAAAATTGCAAGGCAATTTTGCGCTGAAGCGACGAAGCAATCCATGCTTCCGCGAAAGCTGCCCTATGGATTGCTTCGCCGCGCTCGCAATGACGCGGATGGAACTGCGCGCACCATCATCACGGCCCGCCGAACAGCGCGCGCTCGGCTTCGACCGTCTCGTAGATGTAGTCGGCCACCGCGCGGATGCGTGCGAGGTCCTTGCTGTCGGCGTGCATCAAGAGCCAGAAGGTGCGCGAGATCCGCACCTCGTCCGGCAGCACGGGCTGCAATTCCGGGTGCGCGGTTGCCATGAAGTGCGGCAGCACGGCGATGCCGAAGCCCGCGATCGTCGCGTTGAGCTGGGCGATCAGATTGGCGCTGCGGAACCTGGCGGAGATCTTCGACGAGACCAGCGGCAGATAGTCCAGTTCCGGCGTGAACAGCAGCTCCTCGATGTAGCCGACGAAGCGGTGTTTCGGCAGGTCGGTGCGTCCGGTAATGTCAGGCGCCTGCGCGAGATAGGCAGGTGCGGCATATAGCCCGAGCGTGTAGTCGAGCAGCTTGCGGCCGACGATCCGGCCTTCCTTCGGCATGGTCAGGCTGATCGCGATGTCGGCCTCGCGCTTGGACAGGCTGAACAGACGGGCGGTCGCGACGAGCTGCAGGTCGAGATCGGGATACCGCTCGGCGAACTTGACCAGCCGCGAGGCCAGGAAGTGGCTGCCGAACCCATCGGGGGCGCCGATCCGCACCGTGCCGGTCAAATGCGCGCGCGAGCCGCCGACCGCCTCCTGGTTGGCCACGATGGTGGATTCCATGGCCTCCGCGCTGTCGGCGACGCGCTGGCCGGCCTCGGTGAGCAGGTAGCCGGTCTTGCGGCGATCAAACAGTTTTGCGGAGAGGTGACGCTCCAGCCGGTCGACACGCCGGATCACTGTGGCATGATCGACGCCGAGCTGCTTGGCGGCGGCCGAAACCGATCCGCCGCGCACGATGGCAAGCACGAAGCGGAAGTCGTCCCAGTCGATTGTGCCGCCGTCTTGATCCAGCATTTCCGCACATCTATGGTGCAATTTATCGGACTTGAATCCTATAAAATGCAGGGTCAATAGGGTTTGTAAAGCGATCTCGCCGGCAGGCTGGCGATTCAGGTCTTTCAAGGGAGGTTATCCATGCGCTCAATCGGACATTTCATCGGCGGCAAGGAGGTCAAGGGTAGCTCGGGCCGCACGGCTGACGTCTTCGAGCCGATGACCGGCGAGGTCCAGGGCAAGGTGGCGCTGGCTTCCAAGGCCGAGGTCCGCGCAGCCGTCGAGAACGCCAAGGCCGCGCAGCCGGAATGGGCGGCGACCAACCCGCAGCGGCGCGGCCGCGTCATGATGCGGTTCTTGGAACTGGTGCAGCGCGACTACGACAAGCTCGCTGAGCTGCTCGCACGCGAGCACGGCAAGACCGTTCCCGACGCCAAGGGCGACATCCAGCGCGGCCTCGAAGTGGTCGAGTTCGCCTGCGGCATTCCGCACCTCATGAAGGGTGAGTACACGGAAGGCGCCGGCCCCGGCATCGACATCTATTCGCTGCGGCAACCCCTGGGAGTTGTTGCCGGCATCACGCCGTTCAACTTCCCGGCGATGATCCCGATGTGGAAGTTCGCGCCCGCGATCGCCTGCGGCAACGCGTTCATCCTGAAGCCCTCCGAGCGCGATCCCGGCGTGCCTATGCGGCTTGCCGAGCTGATGATCGAGGCGGGCTTGCCGGCCGGCATCCTCAACGTCGTCAACGGCGACAAGGAAGCGGTCGACGCCATCCTCGACGATCCTGATATCAAGGCGATCGGCTTCGTCGGCTCGACCGCGATCGCCGAATACATCTACACGCGCGCGGCCCAGACCGGTAAGCGCTGCCAGTGCTTCGGCGGCGCCAAGAACCACGCCATCGTGATGCCCGATGCCGACATGGACCAGGCTGTCGATGCGCTGATCGGCGCCGGCTACGGCTCGGCCGGCGAGCGCTGCATGGCGGTCTCGGTTGCGGTGCCCGTCGGCAAGGCCACCGCCGACCGTCTGATGGAAAAGCTGATTCCGCGCGTCGAGTCGCTCAAGATCGGCACCTCGGTCGATCCGTCGGCCGATTACGGTCCGCTGGTGACGCGCGAGGCGGTCGAGAAGGTCAAGAACTACATCGACATCGGAATCAAGGAAGGCGCCACGCTCGCCGTCGACGGCCGCGGCTTCAAGATGCAGGGCTACGAGAAGGGCTTCTATCTCGGCGGCTCGCTGTTCGATAACGTCACCAAGGACATGCGGATCTACAAGGAAGAGATCTTCGGCCCGGTGCTGTCGGTGGTGCGTGCCCACGACTACAAGGAGGCGCTGGCGCTGCCGTCCGACCACGACTACGGCAACGGCGTTGCGATCTTCACCCGCGACGGCGACGCGGCGCGCGACTTCGCGGCCAAGGTGAATGTCGGCATGGTCGGCATCAACGTGCCGATCCCGGTGCCGATCGCGTACTACACCTTCGGCGGCTGGAAGAAGTCGGGCTTCGGCGATCTAAACCAGCACGGTCCGGACTCGATCCGCTTCTACACCAAGACCAAGACGGTCACGTCGCGTTGGCCGTCCGGCGTCAAGGAGGGCGCGGAGTTCTCGATCCCGACGATGAAGTGACATCTTCATCGTGGGCGGCGAGATGCAGTTCGCTCTCAACGAGGACCAGATCGCGGTTCGCGACATGGCACGGGCGTTTGCGGCGGAGAGGATCGCGCCGCACGCGCTCGAGTGGGATGAGAAGAAGCATTTTCCCGTCGACGTGATGCGAGAGGCTGCGAGCCTCGGCATCGGCGGCATCTATATCCGCGACGATGTCGGCGGCTCGGCGATGACCCGCTTCGACGCGGCGCTGATCTTCGAGGCGCTGGCGACCGGCTGCCCGACCACGTCGGCCTTCATCTCGATCCACAACATGGCCTCCTGGATGATCGATGCCTACGGCAACGACACCCAGCGCCGGAAGTGGCTGCCGAAGCTCTGCACCATGGAGTATCTGGCGAGCTACTGCCTGACCGAGCCGGGCGCTGGTTCCGATGCCGCTGCGCTCCGCACCCGCGCGGTGCGCGATGGCGATCACTACATCCTCAACGGCCAGAAGCAGTTCATCTCCGGCGCAGGCGGCACCGACCTTTTGGTCGCGATGGTGCGGACCGGCGGCGACGGGCCGGGCGGCGTCTCGACGCTGGTGATCGACGGCAAGACGCCGGGCGTGTCGTTCGGCGCCAATGAGCGCAAGATGGGCTGGAACGCGCAGCCGACTCGCGCGGTCATGTTCGAGAATGCGCGCGTGCCGGTCGAGAACCGGCTCGGCGAGGAGGGCATCGGCTTCAAGATCGCGATGGCCGGCCTCGACGGCGGCCGCCTCAACATCGCGGCGTGCTCGCTCGGCGGCGCGCAGGCGGCGCTCGACAAGGCGCTGGCCTACATGAAGGATCGCAAGGCATTCGGAAAGCGCCTCGACGAATTCCAGGCGCTGCAGTTCAAGATCGCCGACATGGCGACCGAGCTGGAGGCCGCACGCACCTTCCTGTGGCGCGCCGCTGCCGCGCTCGACCGCAAGGATCCCGACGCCGGCATGCTCTGCGCGATGGCCAAGCGCTTCGGCACCGATGTCGGCTTCGAGGTCGCCAACCAGGCGCTGCAACTGCACGGCGGTTACGGCTATTTGAGCGAATACGGCATCGAGAAGATCGTGCGCGATCTGCGCGTGCACCAGATCCTCGAAGGCACCAATGAAATCATGCGGCTGATCGTGTCGCGCAAGATGATCGAGGGCGCGCGATGAATGATGCTGCGGCTGCGGACGGCGACCTGATCGTTCGCCGAGAAGGGGCGCTGGGCGTGATCCGGCTCAACCGGCCGAAGGCGATCAATGCGATGACGCTGGAGATGTCTGAGGGCATCGATGCGGCGCTGGACCGGTTCGAGCACGATCCTGAAGTCGCCGTGGTGCTGCTCGAGGGCGCAGGCGAACGCGGGCTGTGCGCCGGCGGCGACATCCGCGGGCTCTACGAGAGCTCGAAGGTGAAGGGAGACCTCGGCAAGGTGTTCTGGCGCCAGGAATACATCATGAATGCACGGATCGCGGAGTATCCGAAGCCCTATGTCGCGTTCATGGACGGCCTGGTGATGGGCGGCGGCGTCGGGCTGTCGGCGCACGGCCGTCATCGCGTGGTGACGGAGAAGACCAAGCTTGCGATGCCCGAGGTCGGGCTCGGCTTCTTCCCCGATGTCGGCGGCACCTATCTGCTCTCGCGCACCCCGGGCGAGCTCGGGACCTATTTCGGCCTGACCGGCACGACCATGAATGGTCCCGACGCGATCCACGCCAGGTTCGCCGATGCCGTGGTGCCGAGCGCGAAGCTCGCGGCGCTGCGCGAGGCGCTGACACAGGTTGGACCGGGCACGACATCGGCCGCGATCGATGCGCTGATCGGTGGATTTGCGACCAGCGAGGCGTCAGGTCCCATTGCTGCGCTGCAGGCGAAGATCGATGGCTGGTTCGCGCATGACCGTATGGAAGAGATCGTTGCCGCGCTGAAGGCTGACGGATCGGAGCTTGCGCAGGCGACGCTCAAGACGCTGGGCGAGAAGTCGCCGCGCGGCATGGTCGTGACGCTCAAGCTGCTGCGGCTGGCGCGGACTGCCGCGACGCTGGAGGAGTGTCTGGTGCGCGAATATCGCGCCGCGCTCGAGGTATTCGCCAGCGACGACTTCCGCGAGGGCGTGCGCGCCGCCGTGATCGACAAGGACCGCAATCCGAAATGGTCGCCGCCGCGAATCGAGGACGTGACGCCGGAGATGGTGGCGCCTTACTTCGCCGAGATCGGCGCCGACGAACTGACATTTCCAGACAGCAAATAGAAACGTCGCAAGCGGAGGAAACTTCCATGGCAAACGTCGCATTCATCGGATTGGGCAACATGGGCGGGCCGATGGCGGCCAACCTGGTCAAGGCCGGCCATAAGGTGACCGCGTTCGATCTGGTCGCGGCGTCGCGCGACCAGGCCAAGACAGACGGCGCCGCGATCGCCGACAGCGGCGTTGCCGCGGTGAAGGGCGCCGCCGTCGTCATCACCATGCTGCCGGCCGGCAAGCATGTGCTCGGTGTCTGGAACGACGTTCTTCCGGCGATGGCCAAGGGCACGCTGATCATCGACTGCTCGACCATCGACGTCGAAAGCGCCAAGCAGGCGCACGCGCTTGCGGCCAAGCACGGCATGGCCTCGGTCGACGCTCCCGTGTCGGGCGGCACCGGCGGCGCTAGGGGCGCGACGCTGACCTTCATGTGCGGTGGCGCGGACAAGGCGTTTGCGGCGGCGAAGCCCGTGCTGGAGAAGATGGGCAAGAAGATCGTGCATTGCGGCGCCGCCGGCGCAGGGCAGGCGGCGAAGATCTGCAACAACATGATCCTCGGCATCTCCATGATCGCGGTGGGTGAAGCCTTCGTGCTGGCCGAGAAGCTCGGTCTGTCGCACCAGGCGCTGTTCGACGTCGCCTCGACCTCGTCGGGGCAGTGCTGGTCGCTGACGACCTATTGCCCGGTTCCAGGCCCGGTGCCGACCTCGCCGGCGAACAACGACTACAAGCCGGGCTTCGCCACCAATTTGATGCTGAAGGACCTGACGCTGGCGCAGGACGCGGCCAGGACCGCCGGCGCGGCGACGCCGCTCGGCCAGCATGCGCAGGAGATCTATAAGACCTTCGACGCAACCGGCCATGGCGGGGTCGACTTTTCCGGGATTATCCAGCACGTTCGGAGCCTTGCTGGAAAGTAGCGGCTTCACTCGTAGCCCGGATGGAGCGCAGCGAAATCCGGGACAGTTTCAGCCATGGCGCGGACCGGCCCCGGATTGCGCTTCGCTCCATCCGGGCTACGCTTGCAGCTGACGCTGGTTGCCACTCGACGGGCTCGGAAGAAGATGACCACATTTCAGGACGCACGCGCTTTTCTGCTCAAGCATCGGGCCGACTACGATACCGCGGTCAAAGAGTTTCGATGGCCGGACGCGGTGCCATTCAACTGGGCGCTGGACTGGTTCGATGCCGAGCTGGCGTGCAATCCCGACAGCCGCGACCGGCCGGCGCTGTGGATCGTCGATGCCGCCAGCAATAGCGAGACGAAGCTCTCCTTCGCCGAACTGTCGCGCCGCTCCAACCAGGTGGCGAACTTCCTGCGTGCGCAGGGGCTGAAGCGTGGCGATCATCTGCTGCTGCTGCTCGGCAATGTCGTGCCGCTCTGGGAGACCATGCTGGCGGCGATCAAGCTCGGCGTCGTGGTGATCCCCGCGACCACGCTGCTGACGGGAGACGAATTGCGCGACCGGCTCGACCGCGGCAAGGCGAAGGCGGTTGTTGCCACGCAGGATCAGGTCGCGAAGTTCGCAGGCCTCGGCAGCGACAAGCTTGTGCGCATCGTGATCGGCGCGACACAGGCGCCCGACGGCTGGCTCCCGTTCGAGGACGCCGCCAAGGCACCCGAGAGCTTCACGCCCGATGGCCCGACCCAGGCCGACGACCCGATGCTGCTCTATTTCACCTCGGGCACCACGGCGAAGCCGAAGCTGGTGCGGCACAGCCAGCGCAGCTATCCGGTCGGCCATCTCTCGACGATGTACTGGATCGGGCTGCAGCCCGGCGACATCCACCTCAACATCTCCTCGCCCGGCTGGGCCAAGCATGCGTGGAGCTGCTTCTTCGCGCCGTGGAACGCCGGCGCCTGCGTGTTCGTGGTCAACCAGCCGCGCTTCGACGCCAAGGGATTGCTCGCCATCATCGGCCGCTGCGGCGTCACCACGCTCTGCGCGCCGCCGACGGTGTGGCGGCTGTTCATCCAGGAGCAGCTTGCGAGCTACAAGGTCTCGCTGCGCGAGGTCTGCGGCGCGGGCGAGCCGCTCAATCCGGAAGTGATCGACCAGGTCAAGGCGGCCTGGGGACTGACCATCCGTGATGGCTACGGCCAGACCGAGACCACGGCGCTCGCCGGTAACTCGCCGGGACAGAAGGTGAAGGTCGGCTCGATGGGCCGTCCGCTGCCGGGCTATCGCGTCCAGGTCACCGACAATGACGGCCATCCGGCGAGCGAAGGCGAGGTGACGCTGCTGCTCGGCGCCGACAGGCCCGCCGGCCTGATGCAGGGCTACCAGGGCGACGACGGCAAGCTCGGCGGCGCCGACGGCGACATTTATCGCAGCGGCGACGTCGTGTTCGCCGATGACGAGGGGTATCTGACCTTCGTCGGCCGCACTGACGACGTGTTCAAATCCTCCGACTACCGGATCTCACCGTTCGAGTTGGAAAGCGTGCTGCTCGAGCACGATGCAGTGGCGGAGGCCGCCGTCGTGCCGAGC
Source organism: Bradyrhizobium sp. ISRA436 (assembly GCF_029910015.1). Classification (NCBI taxonomy): domain Bacteria; kingdom Pseudomonadati; phylum Pseudomonadota; class Alphaproteobacteria; order Hyphomicrobiales; family Nitrobacteraceae; genus Bradyrhizobium; species Bradyrhizobium sp. ISRA436. Next base: position 4,345,183 of record NZ_CP094519.1, on the reverse strand, counting down.
CCGGATCCAATCCGGCTGGCGATCCCGAAAGCCTATGTGCTTCTGGTGTCCGGCGTTGAGCGCAGGCCGGAGACGGCGCTGTCGATCTTCAAGCACCTGCATACACGCCTCGCGCCGTTCAAGCGCATCCGCAAGCTCGAACTGGTCACCGAACTGCCCAAGACGATCTCGGGAAAAATCCGCCGAGTGCAGTTGCGCCGGCTCGAACATGACGATAATCGCAGCGATGCGTTGCGCGGACAGGAGTTCCGCGAGGAAGAATTCCCGGAGCTGCAGAAGGTGCGGTCGTCGGGTTCGGAGAGTTAGCCAAATGAACGAAGTCTGGAAGAAGCCGCCGGTGTCCCTGGAAACCTACCAGGGCATGGTCGGCAAGGAGATCGGTGTGTCCTCGTGGCACCTGATCGATCAGGGCCGTATCAACACTTATGCCGACGTGATCGAGGATCATCAGTTCATCCATGTCGATCCCGAGCGCGCCAGGAAGGAAACCGCCTTCGGCACCACGATCGCGCACGGCTTCCTGACGATGTCGCTGATGAGCATCATGTCCTACGAGGTGATGCCGGTCGTCGAGGGCACGGCGATGGGCGTCAATTACGGCTTCGACAAGCTGCGCTTCATCTCGCCGGTGCGCTCCGGCAAGCGCGTCCGCGGCCGCTTCGTGCTGGCGGAAGCCACGCTGCGCAAGCCGAAGGAATTGCTGTCGCGGACCAATGTCACGGTCGAGATCGAGGGCGAGGAAAAGCCCGCATTGGTCGCCGACTGGCTCGGCCTGATCTATTTCAACTAAGGCGTCATGAGATCGGGTGAATAGCAGCCGCGAAGAGACTGCGCTCTCTCTCCCACTTGCGGGCCCGCAAGCGGGAGAGGTGGAGCGAGCCCGGCTCAACTTGCCTTCATAGGTGGTGCGTTGCTCGCTTGGTCCACATAGCGCATTGACGGCGATGATCCCTGGTGTCCATCATCCTCCGTTAGGCGGTGCGGTCCCGGGAGTGGCAGCCATGGTGCAGAACATCGTCGCCGGACTTGTCGTAGTCGCTTTGATTGTGATTGGCCTCATTAGCTTCGCCCAAGAGCATCACGAGTGCTGGAACGGGCACCTGATCAAAACCTTGAAGCCCTGCGGATCGGTCAGCCCTTCGGTGTAGCGCGCCCCGGGGCCATATTGGCCGGGCTTGACCCGGCCATCCATCCTTGTTCAAAAGCGTCCTCGTTTTGATGGATGCCCGGGTCAAGCCCGGACATGACGATGAAACCCGGGAAAGCAAGGTATGGCAATCAGGTTTGACGGACGCGTCGCTATCGTGACCGGCGCGGGCAATGGTCTCGGACGGGCGCATGCGTTAGCGCTCGCCAGCCGCGGCGCCAAGGTCGTGGTCAACGATTTCGGCGGCGCGCGCGACGGCACTGGCGGCTCGCTGTCGCCGGCCGAGACGGTGGTCGAGGAGATCCGCAAGGCGGGCGGCACCGCGATGGCCGACGGCGCCGATGTCTCGAATTTCGAGCAGGTCACCGCGATGGTCGAGCGCGCCACCAAGGAGTGGGGCAGCGTTGATCTCTTGTGCGCCAATGCCGGCATCCTGCGCGACAAGTCGTTCGCCAAGCTCGAGGTCGCTGACTGGGCCAAGGTGCTGGACGTGCATCTCACCGGCACCTTCTACTGCTGCAAGGCGGTGTGGGCCGGCATGCGCGAGCGCAACTACGGCCGCATCGTGCTGACGACGTCGTCGTCCGGCCTGTTCGGCAATTTCGGCCAGGCCAATTACGGCGCCGCCAAGGCCGGCATGGTCGGCCTGATGAACGTGCTCGCCGAGGAAGGCCGCAAGAACAACATCAAGGTCAACACGATCTCGCCCACCGCCGCGACCCGCATGACCGAGGAATTGCTGCCGCCGCAGGCACTGGCGCTGATGAAGCCGGAAGCGATCACGCCGGCGGTCGAGTTCCTGCTCAGCGAGGACGCGCCGACCCGCACCATCATGGGCGCGGGTGCGGGCTCGTTTGCCGTCATCAAGGTGCTGGAGACCGAAGGCGTCAACCTGCCGCAGTCCGAGTGGACGCCCGACGCGGTCGCCGCGCACTTCAACGAGATTGGCGATATGTCGACCGCGAAGGCGCTGCAGGGCGCGTTCGAGCAGACGCAGAAATATGTCGCCCAGGCCGCCGCGCGCGCGGGGATCAAGTTGTAAGGGACGCACCGCCCTTTCAACGCACACACTCGTCGTGGCCGGGCTTGACCCACGGCTGTCCGGTTTAAATTTGGCCTAGGCTGAGGCTCATCTGGCGGTCGTCTTTGATGATCGGGGGCGGCGGATCGAGGAGACGATCAATCCGCCGCCGGTGCATGAGGTTCTGAGCCACCAGACGTGTGAAGGTCAGGAGATTCTCGACGCTGCTTTGGGCGGTATGGGCCATGCGCAAGAGCAAGAAGGCGATCAATGCGATGGCGATCTGAATGCGGACGGCATTCTCCGACGTGCCGAAGAAGTGCCGGATTTTGAGCGTGTGCTTGATCCAGCGGAAGAACAGCTCGATCTGCCAGCGGCGCTTGTAGAGTTCGGCGATCTCGTCGGCCGGGGCATCGAGGTCGTTGGTCACGATACGCAGGATCTTGCCTGTCTCGGTGCGGACCGTGATCTCGCGCACCGGATCCTTGAACGGGTTTTTGCGGGACTTTGCCTGCCTTGCGGGCAACAGACCGATGCGATCGGAGAGCACGCAGGAGCCTTCAGGCACCTTGTTCTCGGCCGTCACCACCAACGGTGTGTTGACCTTCAGCCGTGTGACCAAGCGGCATCCCGCGTTGTCGAGCTGGGCCCACCAGCCATAGTCATAGTAGCCGAGATCGAAGACATAGGTGGCCCCGGGGCGGATCGGCATGGCCTTGGCGACGGTGATGTCGTTGACGTTGGCGGGCGTCAGCTCGGCGAAACTCGGCCGCTCGCGGTCTGGATTATAGACGATATGCAGCTTGACCCCGTGCACACCGGAACAAAACCGCGCCCACTCGGCGCTCAGGGAGGTCAGCCGAAAGCCCGTGGAATCAACCAGATACACTGCGCCCGCCAGCTTGCCAGCGAGGTCACGCTCGCAGCGGCCCATCAGCTCTGACAACAGCGCGGTAAAGACCGCGCTGGAACGCTTGGCGTTGGCGTCAGCCAGGGTCGAGCGCGACAGCTCTCGCGCTCCGAGATGATAGAGCCGCGTGGCATGGCTCTCGAAAGATGCTTCGATCGCGCGCAAGCTCTGGGCATCAGACAGCTGCGCATACAGCATCGCGACGAACTGGTTCTGCGTGCTGAGACGGCGTACCCGCTTGTTGGCGCGATATCTGTCCACAAGCCGATCCAAAACACTCCACGGCACCAAGTTCAGAATGCCGTGAAATACTGTATTGTGGTGGCGCATGGCGGGGACCTTCCTGGCGTGTCTCGAACATTTGGCGATGCTCAAGACCGCAGAAGAATCCACGCCATGCGCCCTGTCCACCAAATTTAAACCGGACAGCCGTGGGTCAAGCCCGGGCATGACGACCGATTTTGTGTGACGCGGATTCGCTCTATTCTCGCAGCATGTCATCGTCATCCGCCAAACACGCCGCCGTCATCGGAGCCGGCCCCGCCGGCCTGATGGCGGCGGAGGTGCTTGCGGCTGATGGTGCCGATGTCACCGTCTATGACGCGATGCCGTCGGCTGGCCGCAAATTCCTGATGGCTGGCCGCGGCGGGCTCAATCTCACCCACTCTGAACCGCTGCCGGATTTCCTCGCGCGCTATCGCGAGGCGATGCCGCACCTGAAAGCCGCGGTCGAGGCGTTTCCGCCTGACGCCCTGCGCGCGTGGTGCGAGGCGTTGGGACAGCCGACCTTCGTCGGCACCAGTGGCCGCGTCTTCCCCGAGGCGTTCAAGGCATCGCCGCTGCTGCGCGCCTGGCTGCGGCGGCTCGACGCCGCTGGTGTCCGGTTCGCGTTCCGCCACCGGTGGGTCGGATGGGACGAGGCGGGCGGACTGCTGTTCGGTACGCCTGATGGTCAACGCGTGGTCCATGCCGACGCAGCCGTGCTCGCGCTCGGCGGCGCGAGCTGGCCGCGGCTTGGATCCAACGGCGCATGGACGGAGATCTTGGCCGCGAAGGGCTTTGCCGTGGCGCCGATGAAAGCGGCCAACTCAGGCTTCACCGTCGCCTGGTCCAATGTCTTCCGCGATCGCTTCGAGGGCCAGCCGCTGAAGGGCGTCGCATTGATGATCGGCGCGCACACCGTGCGCGGCGAGGCAATCATCACCGGCGCGGGCATCGAAGGCGGTGCGATCTACGCATTGTCGGCTGAACTGCGCGAGGCGGTGCTGGCGAAGGGAGCTGCAACACTTCACGCGGCGCTGCGCCCTGATGTTACGACGGGCGAATTGGCCGCGCGGCTGTCGGTGCCGAAGGGCAAGCAATCCCTGTCCAACTTCCTGCGCAAGGCCGCGCAGCTCTCGCCCGTCGGCATCGGGTTGTTGCAGGAGACGGCCATCGCCTCGAGCCGGCCGCTGGCCTCGTTGCCGCCGGCCGATCTCGCCGCGATGATCAATGCGGTGCCGATTCAAATCACCGGTATGGCGCCGATCGCGCGCGCGATCTCGAGCGCCGGCGGGATCAGGTTCGACGAACTCGACGATCATTTCATGCTGCGCCGGCTGCCCGGCACCTTCGCCGCCGGCGAGATGCTCGACTGGGAAGCGCCGACCGGCGGCTATCTGTTGCAGGCCTCGTTCGCAACCGGCGCCGCCGCGGGGAAGGGCGCGCTCAACTGGCTCGATTTGCAGGATGGGTAGAGCGAAGCGAAACCCATCATGCTTGCGTGCGGACAGAATTTGATGGGTTCCGCTGCGCTCTACCCATCCTACGAGGTCTCATGACGAGCCGGTCCTGGTCGTGAGATCGGTGATGACGCCGAGCACGCCGAACGCTCCGGCCACCACGCACACCATCGTCCAGCCGCCAAAACTCCAGGCGGCGGAGGCGGCCGCTGCGCCGACCGCGCCGCCGATGAAGAACAGCGCCACGAACAGGCCGTTGATCCGGCCGCGCACCTCCGGCTGCAGCAGATTGACCGCGCGCCGGCCGAGCGTCTGGTCCGTGGTGATGCCGAAATCGAGCAGGATCGCGCCGACGCTCAGCACCAGCAGTGCCGCGATTCGGGATTCGAGCATGGCGGCCCAGATGCACAGCGCAACCGCGATGATGATGAGCAGATGCGAGCCGATCAGCAGTGGTCGCGCAGAGCCTCTGTCGCCCCAGCGGCCGGCGACCGAGGTCGCTGCGGCTCCGGCCACACCGATCAGTGCGAACACCGCGATCCCCCTGGCGTCGAGATTGAACGGCGCGTCGGGCAGACGCAATGCGATGGCCGCCCAGAATGCAGTGAAGGACGCCATCACCAGTGCCGCGGTCCAGGCGCGCACGCGCAGCACCGGTTCCTCCCGCAGCAGCCTTGGAAAAGAGCGCAGCAATGCGCCGTAGCTTGTAGCGGCTGCGGGCTTGAGCGTCGGCAGATAGCGGGCCAGCGCCGCGGTGAGCACGATCATCAGGATGGCCGAAGTGACGTAATAGCCGCGCCAGTTCCAGGCATCCGCGATCAGGCTCGCCGCCGGGCGCGACACCAGGATGCCGATCATTAATCCGCTCATGACGTCGCCGATCGCCTGGCCGCGGCGTTCCGGCGCCACCATGGACGCGACCAGCGGCACCACCATCTGGATCGCTGCGCAGGACGCGCCGAGGATGAAGGTTGCGGCGAGCAGGACAACGGGCGTCGGTGAGAGCGCCGTGCCCAGCGCGGCCACGATCGCGCAAGCCAGCGTGCGCAGGATCAGCCGCTTGTTCTCGACCAGATCGACCAGCGGCACCAGCAGCAGCAGGCCGAGCGCGTAGCCCAGGAGCGTCAGCGTCGAGATCAGGCCGGCCTGGAATGCGGTCATGTCAAGCGAGCGGCCCATCAGCCCGACCAGGATTTGCGGCGCGAACAGGTTGGTGACGACGGTGCCGGTCGTGATGGCGCCGATCCAGATCAGGGGACGCACCGAGACGAGGCGCGCCGGAGAGAGCTTGGTGACGTCGGAGATGGTCATGGGACCTCGCGGATGGAGTTGCGAAGCCCCCTTTAGGGGATTGGCCTAATATGCTACAATTCAAATAAGGTAATGAAGAATATGCGAGTTTGTTATGAATACGCACGACCTCGTCGCCTTCGTCGCGGTGGTGGAGACCGGATCGATCGTCGCGGCGTCGGCGCGGCTGAATCTGACCCAGCCCGGCGTGACGCGGCGGATCCAGAATCTCGAAGAGATGCTCGGTGCGCAGCTTTTGGACCGGCTGTCGAAACCGCTGAAGCCGACGCCGGCCGGATACGAGGCCTACGAGCAGGGCCGCCGCCTGTTGCGCATGCTAGACGATCTCAAGTCTGGATTAGCTAATGACGGCGTGGTGCGCGGCGAGTTCAGGCTCGGCCTGACGCCGTTCCTGTCGGAGGCGGGGCTCACGGGGCCGCTCGATGCCGTGCGCGCGGAATTTCCCGCGCTCGCCGTACGCGTCGTCTCCGGCTGGTCGCCGCATCACATGGAGGCTGTCTCGCGCAACGAGCTCGATGCGGCGGCTATCTGCCTGCCTGACGGCACCGCCCCGCCGGCAGAGCTTCTTGCCGACGATCTCGGCGCGCAGCCGGTGGTGTTCGTCGTCGCGCGTGACATGAAGATGCCGAAGTCGGTCGACCTCGAATGTCTGTCCCGCATGGGCTGGGTGATCAATCAGGATGGTTGCGGCTTTCGCCAGACGCTGAAGCGCCACTTCGATGCGGCGCATCTGCCGTTCACGGTCGCAGTCGAGGCGCTGGACAGCGAGCTGCGCTTGTCGCTGGTGGCGCGCGGCCTCGGCATTGGCCTCGTGACTCCGGTGGCGCTGAAGCGGAGCCCGATCCGCAACCGGCTCAAGATCGTCAGGATCGAGGATTTCAACCCGGCGGTCCGCGCCTGGATCGTGCACCGCCCCCCGGCCGGACGGCTGACGCGGCCGATCGAGGTGTTTCGCGAGGCGCTGAATCAGGAGCTGCAGGCGCTGGTGCGGGGTTAGCGCAGTTCTGGGGTTGGATAGCAGCCGCGGCGGCGCTGCGCTCCCTCTCGCTTGCGGGAGAGGGTTGGGGTGGGGGTATTACAGCGAGTCATATCGTGGAGGAGAGAGCCCACCCGTATCGCATCTGGCGATGCGATACGACCTAAGAGCGAGCTCCGCTCGTCTCGACCCCCGCAAGCGGGAGAGGTGGACGACCGCGCTACCGCAGCTTCCCGCGCGCCGCGATCGGCAGCGTGCCGATGATCTCGTTGCCGCGCACCACCACGACCTCGTCCATCATGTTGACGACGACGCAGACGTGATTGGGCACGATCCGCACGACATCGCCGACATTCGGCCGGGTGTTGCTGCGGGACAGATCGAGGAAGCCGTGTTCCTCGGCAAAGCGCGCGATCTTGGCTTCGGGATGCTCCAGGATCAGGCCGTGACCTTCGAGGCCGCCGGTATCCGTGGTCAGCGTCTTCGAGCCGGCATCGAGGATGCCGCGCTCGGGGCCGGCGCGGCTGACGACGGTGGAATAGATGTGCAGCGCGCAGTCGTCCCAGGTGGCGACGCCGGCGGCGACCTGCATGCGGTCGTTGTAGATGTAGGTGCCGAAGCGGTGCTCGGTGCCGCCCTTCAGCTTGCCGAGATTCTTCAGGTTCGGCGTGCCGCCGGTCGAGACGATCGCGGCATCCAGGCCGTGCGCGCGGACGCCGGCCAGCGCCTCGTCGTAGAATTTCTGCGCCTCCGCCCAGCCGGTCTCGGTCGGATAGAGCATGAAGCCCGCAAAGGTCAGGCCCTTGGAGCCGGCGATCTCGCGCGCAAGGGCAATCGCCTCGGCCGGGGTCTCGACGCCGGCGCGCTTGCGGCCGGTGTCGCATTCCACGACGACGGAGAGCGGACGGCCGGAGCTTGCTGCGGCCTTCGGCAGGTCGCCGACGACGACGGAATTGTCGGCCGCGACGGTGACGTTTGCCTTACCCTGCAGCGCGCCGAGCCGCGCCATCTTCTCGTCGCCTAGCAGATTGTAGCTGATCAGGATGTTGTCGATCCCGGTATCCGCCATGATCTCGGCCTCGCCGAGCTTCTGGCAGGTGATGCCCTTGGCGCCGGCCTTGATCTGCATCTGTGCCAGCGTCGGATTCTTGTGGGTCTTGATGTGCGGCCGGTTCGCCACCCCGGCGGCGTCGCAGGCAGCCTGGATGCGCGCGATGTTGCGCTCGACCCGCTCCATGTCGATCACGGCGCAGGGCGTGCCGTATTCGCGGGCGATCTTGGCGGCGAGGGGCGTGGTCATGGTCTTCCTTCTTCTCCGACCTCGTAGGATGGGTAGAGCGCAGCGAAACCCATCGACTTCCGTCGTTTTGACAGGATGGGTTTTCGCTGCGCTCTACCCATCCTACGGCTCATGCCTGTTCGATCTCTTCGCGCAGCACTTCGAGCTCGAGCCAGCGGTCCTCCGCGGCGGTGAGGTCTTCCTGCGCCTTGGCGATCGCCGCGGATGCAGCATCGAATTTCTTCCGATCCTTGGTGTAGAGCTCGGGATCGTCAAGCAGCTTCTGCTGCTTTGCGATCTCCGCCTGCAGCTTCTCGATCGTCTTGGGCAGCGTTTCCAGCGCGTGCTTCTCGTTGAAGCTCAGCCGGCGCTTTGGCGCCGCCTCGGGCGCGGTGGCTTTCGCTTCCTTCTCGACCGCAGCTTGCGCCTTCACCGTCTCGCGCTTCACGTCGGCGCCGCGCTGCGCCAGCATGTCCGTGTAGCCGCCGGCATATTCGATCCAGCGGCCCCGGCCTTCAGGCACGATCACCGAGGTCACGACGCGATCGAGGAAGTCGCGGTCGTGGCTGATCAGGATCACGGTGCCTTCGTAGTCGCCGAGCATCTCCTCGAGCACGTCGAGGGTTTCGAGATCGAGGTCGTTGGTCGGCTCGTCCAGCACCAAAAGGTTGGACGGCTTGGCCAGCGCGCGCGCCAGCATCAGCCGGCCACGCTCGCCGCCGGAGAGGGCCTCCAGCGGCGTGCCGCGCTGCTCCTGCGCGAACAGAAAGTCCTTCATGTAGCCGATGACGTGCTTGGGCTTGTCGCCGACCATCACGTGGTCACCGCGGCCGCCGGTCAAAGCTTCGGCGAGCGTCAGCTTCGGATCGAGGCTTTCGCGGTGCTGGTCGAGCGTCGCCATCTCGATGTTGGCACCAAGCCGCACCGAGCCGCTATCGGGCGGATCGTTGCCGATCAGAAGATGCACCAGCGTGGTCTTGCCGGCGCCGTTGGGGCCGACGATGCCAACGCGATCGCCGCGCTGAACTCTCGTCGAGAAGCCGTCGACGATCGTGCGATCGCCATAGGCCTTGGAGATGCTCTTCGCCTCGATCACGAGGCGGCCGGATTTCTCGGCCTCTGCAGCAGCCAGCGTGGCGTTGCCCGTGGCACCGCGATAATTCCTCCGCTGGTCGCGCAGCGCATGCAGATTGCCGAGCCGCTTGACGTTGCGCTTGCGGCGGCCGGAGACGCCGTAGCGCAGCCAGTGCTCCTCGTTGACGATCTTGCGGTCGAGCTTGTGCTGTTCGCGTTCTTCCTCGGCCAGCACCTCGTCGCGCCACGCCTCGAACGCGCCGAAGCCGCGGTCGATCTGCCTGATCTGGCCGCGGTCGAGCCAGGCTGTGGTGCGCGACAGGTTGGTGAGGAAGCGGCGATCGTGGCTGATCAGCACCAACGCGCAGCGCCGGCTCTCCAGTTCGCCCTCGAGCCATTCGATGGTCGGCAGGTCGAGATGGTTGGTCGGCTCATCGAGCAGCAGGATGTCGGGCGAGGGCGCCAGCACCCGCGCCAGCGCCGCGCGCCGCGCTTCGCCGCCGGAGATATGTGCGGGATCTTCCTCGCCGCTGAGGCCGAGCTGCTCGAGCAGATAGCGCGCCTGGTAGCGGTCGTCGCCCGGGCCAAGCCCGGCCTCGACATAGGACAGCGTGGTCGCATGCCCGGCGAAATCAGGCTCCTGCGGCAAATAGCGGATGGTCGCGCCGGGCTGCACGAAGCGGCTGCCGGAGTCGGGCTCGACCAGGCCGGCCGCAATCCGCAGCAGGGTCGATTTACCGGAGCCATTGCGGCCGATCAGGCAGACGCGCTCGCCTGCGGAGACCGACAGCTCGACGCCGGTCAACAGCGGCGTGCCGCCGAAGGTGAGGCTGATGTCCTTGAGCTGGATGAGCGGTGGTGCCATCGCGTCAGCCCTGGCTCGTCGCCGCCTGCTCCGCGCGGCGGCGCTGGATGCGGCGGATGGTCTGGTCGAGCGTCGACAGGAACGTCGCGCGGTCGCGCGGCGAGAACGATTTCGGCCCGCCGGTCACTTCACCCGACGACCGCAGATCGGTCATCAGGTTGCGCATCGCAAGTGTCATGCCGATCGACTGCTCCGTGAACGGCTTGCCGTTCGGCGCGATCACCTCGGCGCCGGCCTTGACGCAGCGGCTGGCGAGCGGAATGTCCGCGGTGATCACGACATCGCCCTCATGCGCGCGTTCTGCGATCCAGTCGTCGGCGGCATCCATCGCGGCGCCGGCGGCGACGCGCTCGATCAGCGGATCCTGCGGCACCCGAATGAAGCTGCCTGCAACCACGCTGACAGGCACGCCGAGACGGAACGCGACGCGGTAGATCTCGTCCTTCACCGGGCAGGCGTCGGCATCGACATAAATGCGGGTGGGGGCAGGGGTTTCAGTCATTGATCCAAAGGTTGGCGGGCGCGCCCCGCGTCTACTCCATCGGGCGGAAAATTGCGAGCAAAACGAGAGCCTTGCCACGGTGTTCGGTTCGACTACGATCATCGCCAGAAAAACAACCGAAATAAGGGAACACCCATGGCGGCTCCGCAAACTTACCGTGTCTCGGCTTACAACACCTCGAAACTGTCCGAGAACAAGATCCACGACGACACGGTGGCGCGGAAGTTCGGCTTCTCCGGCGGGCTCGTTCCCGGGGTCGACGTGATGGCCTACATGATGCACCTGCCGGTCGAGAGATGGGGCCGCGATTTCCTCGAGCGCGGACTGATCGAGGCGCGCTTCGTGAAGCCGGTCTACGACGGCGAGATCGCGGAATTGACGGGCCAGGAGACCGGCAATGGACTGTTGATCGAGCTGCACAGCCGCGGCGAGCTCTGCGCCACCGGCACTGCGTCGCTGCCGGCCTCGACGCCGAAGGTCGCGATCGACGACTACAAGGAGGTTGAGGCAGTGGCCGAGCGCAAGCCGGTCAGCGCGTCGTCCTACGAGCTTGGCAAATGGCTCGGCACCATCCCGCGCGACTGGTCCGGCGATGCCGCGACGGCGTACCTCGCCGACATCAGAGAGACCGACCCGATCTACCTGCGCGAAGGTCTCGGCCATCCCGGCCTGCTGCCGCGGGTGATGAACAAGGTGCTGGTCGACAACGCGATCCTCGGCCCCTGGATCCATGTCGGCACCCGCATGCAGCTTCTGTCGGCGGCAAAGATCGGCGACGAGCTGACGGCGCGGGCCAAGGTGATCGGCAATTACGACAAGAAGGGCCACCGCTTCGTCGAGCTTGACGCCCTGGTGCTCGCCAACGGCACGACGCCACTGGCGCATTGCTGGCACATCGCGATCACCCAGCCGCGCGAGCAGGCGGTGGCGTAATTCGATCCGTCATTGCCGGGCCTCACCCGGAAATCCATCGCCTTCGCAAAAGCGTTCTTGGTTGATGGATGCGCGGGTCAAGCCCGCGCATGACGAGTGTGGATTGGGCTGAGGTCTCGCACAACTGTCATACCCCGCGCATGCGGGGTATCCAGTACGCCGCGGCCTCTTGGTTCAACGACTGCTGTCTCTGGAATACTGGGTCACCCGCCTTTGCGGGTGACGACGCTGGGTTTGTGGGGGCGGGGCGGCTTTCCTTACGCCGCCTTCGACTTGGCGTCCTGGATCGCGCGCCAGACGCGTTCCGGCGTCAGCGGCATGTTGATGTGCTTGATGCCGTAGTCCGACAGCGCGTCCACCACCGCGTTCACAACGCAGACGAGGCTGCCGGCGCAGCCGGCTTCGCCGCAGCCCTTGGTGCCGAGCGAGTTCGACTTCGCCGGCGAGGGGTGATTGTCGACCTGCATCGACGGGATGTCGCCGGCGCGCGGCAACGCGTAGTCCATGAACGAACCGGTGATCGGCTGGCCTGAGCCGTCGTAGTTCACTTCCTCCATCATCGCCTGGCCGATGCCCTGCGCGACGCCGCCGTGCAGTTGGCCGGTGACGATCATCGGATTGACCACGGTGCCGAAATCGTTGACCGCGAAGTAGCGGACGATCCGCGTCACGCCGGTGTCCGGGTCGATCTCGACCTCGGCGACGTGACAGCCATTCGGGAAGGTCGACACCGTTTCCTTGGTGGCATGGTCGACGTCGAGCGTATCAGGGGTGCCCTCGGGCATCTTGCTGTCACGCATGCGCTCGGCGAGCTCCATGATGCCGATCGAACGGTCGGTGCCGGCGATGGTGAAGCGGCCATTGCCGAACTCGATGTCGGCCTCGGACGCTTCGAGCACGTGGGCTGCGGCCCTCTTGCCCTTCTCGACGACCAGCGCGGAGGCCTCGACGATCGCCTGACCCGTCGCGGTGATCGAGCGCGAGCCGCCGGTGCCGTTGCCGAAGCGGACGCGGTCGCTGTCATTCTGATCGAGCGTGATCTTCTCGAAGGGGATCCCGAGCTGATCGGACAGCACTTGCGCAAACGGCGTGGCATGGCCCTGGCCGTAATCGAGCGTGCCGGTGGTGAGCTTCACCGATCCGTCTGGCTCGAAGGTGATCTTGCCGAGCTCGCCGCTCGGCGGCGCCGTGACCTCGAGATAGGAGCCGACGGCGATGCCGCGCAGCTTGCCGTTCTTCTTGCTCTCCTTCTTGCGCTTCGCGAAGTTCTCGTAGTCGGAGATCTCCAGCGCCTTCTGAAACACGCCGGCGAAATCGCCGCTGTCATAGGTGACGCCGCTCGCCGCCGGGAAGGGCAGTTGTGACGGTTTGATGAAGTTGCGCTTGCGCAAGGTGAGACGGTTGATCCCCATCTCGTCCGCGGCGGCATCGATCAGCCGTTCCATGTAGTAGTTGGCCTCGGGCCGTCCGGCGCCGCGATAGGCGCCCATCAACGTGGTGTTGGTCACGACCGTCTTGATGTCGACGCCGAGCAGCGGCGTGCGATAGACGCTCGCAAGATTCTTGCCGGTGTTGAGCGACAGCGGGCCCGGCGCGACACCTGTGATGTAGGCGCCGAGGTTGCCGTAGCCGGAGAGGCGCACCGCGAGGAACTTGCCGTCGGCGTCGAGCGCGAGCTCGGCATGGATCTTTTGCGCGCGGCCCTGGCTGTCGGAGAGGAAGCTCGTCGAGCGCTCGTCCAGCCACTTCACTGGGCAGCCCAGCTCCCGCGCGGCATGCGCGATGCAGGTGTATTCGGGATAGTTGAGGTTCTTCATGCCGAAGGAGCCGCCGACATTGGCGGTGAGGATGCGGACCTTGTCCGGCGGCACGTTGAGCAGCCGCGCCAGGATCGCCTTGTTGCCGGAGACGCCCTGGGTCGGCACCTGCAGCGTGAAGCGCTCGGTTTTCTTGTCATAATGAGCCAGTGCCACCCGCGGCTCCAGCGAGACCACGGCGACGCGGGTGTTGACGATGTCGAGCTTGGTCACATGCGCGGCGCTGGCAAACGCCGCCTCGATTTTGGCGGTGTCACCATAGTGGTAATCGAGCGCGACGTTGTTCGGGATGTTGTCATAGAGCTGCGGCGCGCCGGGCTTGGCGGCCTCGGCCGCGTCGGTCACGGCCGGCAGCGGCTCGATGTCTGTTACGACAGCCTCGGCCGCGTCGCGGGCCTGCGCCGCGGTTTCCGCGACCACGAAGGCGACGGGGTCGCCGACGAAGCGCACCTTGTCGGTCGGCAGCGCGGGGCGGTTGGTCTGCAGCAGCGGCGAGCCGTCGCGGCTCTTCAGCGGCATCCCGCAGGTGAAGGGGTTGTAGCCGGCGGCCTCGAGATCGGCGCCGGTCCAGACCCCGAGCACGCCCGGCATCGCCCTGGCGGCCGCGGTGTCGATGCCCTTGATGATGCCGTGGGCATGGGAGGAGCGGACCATCCAGCAATACGCCTGGCCGGCCAGCGAGAAATCGTCGGTGTATTTGCCCTTGCCGCGCACCAGCGTGTCGTCCTCCTTTCGTCGAACCGGCTGCCCGACACCGTATTTTTGCAGTGCAATAGCGTTTTCGAGAGGGGCGGAGGACGTGTGATCTTGCATCGGAAATGACCTGAAATGCCCGGATTTGCGCCGGTTTGGCGGGCGGTTGACCAGATAACGCACACCCCCCTTAACGACAACGCCCGATTGGGCATGGACCCAATGTGAACAGAGTTTGCGCAGGCCATTGCCGCTGCTAAAGTTTCCGTGAGCGGACAATTCTTCGGTGGGTCGACAGCGGCCGCAACGAAAGACAGTTTTGATGGATGACGATGTGCGGCTTTGCGACGGCCTTCCGGCCGGCGAGGCCCCGTCAGGGTTGATTGCGGCGGGCGCCGACACGGGGGTCTACGCCGCGCTCGACCTTGGCACCAACAATTGCCGACTTTTGATCGCCTGTCCGTCGGGCGACGGGTTCCGCGTGGTCGATTCCTTTTCGCGGATCATCCGGCTCGGCGAGGGGATCGCCGCCACCGGTTCCATCAGCGAGGCCGCGATCGAGCGCGCCATCGCGGCGCTCAGCATTTGCAGCGACAAGATCCGCCATCGCAAGGCGCGCCGGCTGCGGCTGATCGCGACCGAAGCCTGCCGCGCCGCCGGCAATGCCGAGAGCTTTCGCGCACGCGTCGCTGCCGAGACGGGCATCAAGCTCGAGGTGATCGACCGCGAGACCGAGGCGACGCTGGCGGTGATCGGCTGTTCGCCGCTGCTCGACCCGAAAGGGCGAGGCGCCATCCTGTTCGACATCGGCGGCGGCTCGACCGAGCTGGTGCGGATCGAGCGCGATCCGCATGCGCCCGATGCGCGGCCGCGCATCAAGGCGTGGATGTCGATCCCGCTCGGCGTCGTCACGCTGGCCGAACATTTCGGCGGCAGGAACGTCACCAAGGACGTGTACGCGCGCATGGTCGAGGAGGTCGCGCAACATGTCGCGCCGTTCGCCGCCGAGCATGGCCGGGACCTGCGCGACATGCACATGCTCGGCACCTCAGGCACCGTGACCACGCTCGCCGGCGTGTTCCTCAACCTGCCGCGCTACGATCGCCGCCGCATCGACGGCATCTGGATGAACGATGCCGACGTCACCGCGACGATCCAGGAGCTGCTCGGCATGAGCTACCAGGACCGCGTCAACAACAATTGCATCAGCATCGAGCGCGCCGACCTGGTGCTCGCGGGCTGCGCCATCCTCGACGCGATCCGCAACGCATTCCCGCTGCCACGGCTGCGGGTCGCCGACCGCGGCCTGCGCGAGGGCATGCTGGTCGAGATGATGCGCGAGGACGGCGCGCTGCGGGCGTGCTAGACGCTGAATCACCTCGCCCCGCTCTTGCGGGGAGAGGTCGGATTGCTCTCGGCGATGCGAAGCATCGTCCGGTGCAATCCGGGTGAGGAGCCGTTTCCACGCATCTCGTGAGCGGAAGCAGCCCCTCACCCCAACCCTCTCCCCGCAAGAGCGAGGCGAGGGAGAACCACACACCGAGACGCAAGAAGCACAATGGCGAAAGACACCACCGGACGGCTGCACGTCACGGTCAAGAGCGGCGGCAAGCGCAAGCTGTCGTCAAAACTCTGGCTGGAGCGCCAGCTCAACGATCCTTACGTGGCCAAGGCCAAGGCGATGGGCTACCGCTCGCGCGCGGCCTTCAAGCTGCTCGAGATCGACGACAAATATCGCCTGCTCAAGCCGGGCATGACGGTGGTCGATCTCGGCGCGGCGCCCGGCGGCTGGAGCCAGATTGCGGCCAAGCGCACCGGGGCCGCCGACGGCAAGGGCAAGGTGGTCGCGATCGATCTGTTGGAGATGGGCGAGATCCCCGGCGTCACCTTCGCGCAGCTCGACTTCCTCGACGCCGATGCGCCGGAGAAACTGATCGCGATGATGGGCGGCCGCGCCGACATGGTGATGTCCGACATGGCCGCCAACACCACAGGCCACCGCAAGACCGATCAGCTCCGCATCATCGGCCTGGTCGAGACCGCGGCACATTTCGCCTGCGAGGTGCTCAATCCCGGCGGGACGTTCCTGGCCAAGGTGTTTCAGAGCGGCGCGGATGCGGAGTTGCTGGCGCAGCTCAAGCGCGATTTCGCCACCGTGCGCCACGTCAAGCCGGCCGCGAGCCGGCAGGATTCTTCCGAGCGTTACGTGCTGGCGACCGGATTTCGCGGGCAGCCCAACCGGGCCTAGCTGCGGCTCTGCCCGCCGCTGGAACTTTTCCGCTTGCGGCGAATTCTACTGTCCCGGCGCAGTCGTTGCGTATCTCAGCCTGGTACCCACTGCAGGTTTGTGCAGCGAGCCGCGCCTCACGGAGCTTTCCCGTGATGGAGCGTAGGTCGAGCATAGGTAATCGCCTCCTGGCGGCCTTGCCGCCCGCCGATTTTGAGTCGCTTGCACCCCATCTCCGCAAGGTATCGCTCGAACGTGACGTCGTGCTGGTGCGGTCGGGTGACCTCGTCGAACAGATCTACTTCCCTTGCACCGCGTTGATCGCATTCGTCATGGACATGCCGAACGGACAGGCGGTCGCGACAACGATGGTCGGCAACGAGGGGGCGGCCGGCATCCTGCCGGCGCTCAGGTCGATACGCTCGCCGATCTCAGCGGTGGTTCGCATTCCGGGCACGACATGGCAGATCTCGCCGGCACGATTTCATGCCGCGCTTACGCATAGCCGCGCGCTTGCGGATACGGTGCAGCTCCATATGCGGTCGTTGCTGGTGCAGTTCCAGCATATCGCAGCCTGCAATGCGCTGCATTCGGTAGAGGCCCGCCTGGCCCGCTGGCTGTTGCAGGTTCACGACCAGATCGGCCACGACACGCTCCCGCTGACGCAGGAGACGCTGTCGGAATTGTTGGGCGTGCGGCGAACGACCGTAACCCATGCCGTGTGCAAGCTTCGCGCGTCGCGGGCCATCCGGTCCAACCGACGGAGTTCGATCGAGATCGACAGGCCACGGCTCGAAGCTGCGGCTTGCGAGTGCTACGAGATCATGCGGGGCAGGGTTGATCGCATCGTTTCGGCCGAAGGGATGAAATCGTCCGGTCGCGGCGCGCCGCATGGACTCCTGCGTTATCGCGATCAACCGTGGGCCAATGGCGATGAGGTTCAAGCACCCGTGCGAATCGCGGGTGCCGGGCGATCACGGAGCCATTGAAATCAGGTTTCGGCGATATTCCGGAACGCCTCGGGGAGGGCGAACAGGCGGACGCCGCCGGCTTTCGGATCATCACTCATTTCATTCGCATGGGCATCACTCACTGGCTCTGATCCTTTCAAACGAAACTAAATCGAGAAAGGCCCGGCCTTGCGTGGCGCACGAACGCCACGGAAGGGAAACCCGAAGCGCATCCTCCTGCATGGATTTTGCTGACGCGGGATCGCTGCTTCCCGCTCGAGCCGAACTATGCGGCCGCGGAGCTTCCGTTCGCTTTCTGACTCTCGCGAAGATTTCTTTGCCGGGACGAAAGGCCGTGGTGCATCGGGCCAGCCGCGGCCACTCAGCCTTCGATCGCGGGGTGACGTGTTGCGGCCGTTTGTTTGAGGACTGGAAAATCGGCGATGCCAGGCGCATAATTCGGCGATGTCGACAATTGTTCAATGCAATTGCGGCGCCGAGTACAGACGCACTGAAGAGAAGTTCTTGGTGCCGCACACGGGTGACGCGATTTGCACGATCTGCGGAGCGGCGCTGGAATCGTGGCTGGAAAGCACCCACGTTCCCCAATATGAGCTTGTTGAACGTCCGGATCAGACAGATGACCGGAATGACCGGCGACCCTTAAGGTCTGGACGTGATTGGACGACGCGCCTGCACTGAATGTCCGTGCCTCGCGAACAACCGGTTCGATTGACTAGCCCAGCCGCTGATCCCGCGCGTTCTGGGTATCTTCCGTCGCGTGCTTGACGGCGGCGGCGGCCGCGCCCCTTGCGGCGCCCTTGCGGCTGGAAATCTCGATCGACTTGCGACCGGAGATTTCGTGGCCGGCATCGGTCGGCATCTGCCAGAAGAACCAGGCCGACACCGCCGAGATCAGCGAAACCACCACGAAGGCCGGCCCGAAGGCGCCGGCGGTGAGTTCGGTCTGGTTATGCAGCGCCAGCGTAGCCTCGACCGAGAAGGCACCGACCGCGACGCCGGCGGACACCGCGAGCTGCTGGTTGACGCTCGCCAGCGTCGTGGCGCGGCTCATCTGCGCGGCTTCGACCTCCGCATACGCCACGGTGTTGATCGCGGTGAACTGCAGCGAGCGGAAGAAGCCGCCGACCACCAGGATGATCATGATCAGCAGCAGTGGCGTCGTCACCGTAAACAGTGCGCAGGCAGCGAGGAAGGCCGCGGAGACCACCGCGTTAGCCGTCATCATGTAACGGAAGCCGAAGGTGCGGATGATGCGCGCAGCGAGCGTCTTCATGCCCATGGCGCCGACCGCGGAAGCGAAGGTCACGAGGCCCGATTGGAACGGCGTCAGGCCGAAGCCGACCTGCATCAACAGCGGCAGCAGGAACGGCAGCGCTCCGATGCCGAGGCGGAACATGAAGCCGCCGACGATGGCCGCGCGCATCGTCGACAACCGCAGCAGCGAAAAATCCAGCACCGGCGATCCGCTTCGCTTCGCATGCATGACGTAAAGCGTCATCGAGATCGAGCCGATCCCGACCAAAGCGGCGACGATCGGCCACGGCAGGAGATTGAGCCCGGCGACCGAGAGGCCGAACGCGATGCCGGCAAGGCCGATGCCGGCGAGCACGAGGCCATAAAGGTCGAAGCGCTCGGGATCGACGCTCTTGATCGGGTCGATATATCTCAGCGCCAAGAAGATGCCGAGCAGCCCGATCGGGATGTTGATCAGGAAGATCCAGTGCCAGGAGAAATAGGTGGTGATGAAGCCGCCGAGCGGCGGCCCGATCACGGGGCCTATCAGCGCGGGGACCGTCACCCAGGCCATCGCATGGACCAGCGCGCTCTTGTCGACCGAGCGCAGCAGCACCAGACGCCCGACCGGCGTCATCATTGCCCCGCCGAGGCCCTGTAGGATGCGGGCGAACACGAAATCGGTCACCGAGGAGGAGAGCGCGCAGCCGATCGAACCCAGCATGAAGACGCCGACGGCGCCGGCAAACACGATGCGGGCGCCAAAACGGTCCGCGGTCCAGCCGCTCGCCGGGATGAACACCGCGAGCGAGAGGAGATAGGAGGTGATCGCCAGTTTCAGCGTCAGGGGGCTGGTGCCGATATCGGCGGCAATCGCCGGTAGCGAGGTCGCGATCACCGTGGAATCCATGTTCTCCATAAAGAGAGCGGTGGCCACGATGAGCGGGATCAGGCGTTCTTTGTTCATCAAAATGGGACGGCTGGGAGAGCTGAAATGGCAGGCGAGGGGGCTGTATCACCCTGCCGTCAGCCATGCCATTGCGGAACCGGCCAAACCACCTAAATCCAGCGTGACGCTGGTATGCATCCGCCAAGCGCCTGAGGTGTGCTGTGATCTATGTCCTCGCCGCCCTGTTGCCGCCGATCGGGCTGCTCCTGAACGGGCAGCCATTCTCGGCGCTGTTCAACCTGGTCCTGATCGTGTTTTGCGCGATTTTCGGACTGATTTTCCACGTGTTGCTGCTGGTGCCCTCGGCCCATGCCGTGATCGCGGTCCATATGAAGCGGGAGGACCGCCGCCACCGGGAGGTGGTCGAGGCGATCCGCCGCCACGGGCCGCCGCGCGGCTATTGGGCCCCGTAAAAAGCCTGTGCATGGCTGGCAAACACTTTGATTCGTCATGCCGCCATGCTATCGACCAGCGTCAACCCCACCGATGGGCACCGATTCGACGGTGACGCAGCGAGCGTCGCCGCAGGCGGCGTTCATCCGTAAGATCATTGCGGCGGACGCCGCCGAAAGGAGTTGGCAATGGCCACGGGACTTCAGACTATCCGTGAAGCCTTCACGTTCGACGATGTGCTTCTGAAGCCCGGTCTGTCGGACGTTCTTCCCTCGGAGGTCGATATTCGCTCGCGCGTGACCCGCGCGATCCCGCTCAATATCCCGATTATCGCCTCCGCGATGGACACCGTGACCGAGGCGCGCATGGCGATCGCGATGGCGCAGGCGGGCGGCCTCGGCGTCATCCACCGCAACTTCGATCCGGAGGGGCAGGCCGCACAGGTGCGGCAGGTGAAGAAGTTCGAATCCGGCATGGTGGTCAATCCTCTCACCATCGGCCCGGATGCCACGCTGTCCGACGCGCTGACACTGATGAAGGACCACGGCATCTCCGGCATCCCGGTCGTCACCGGCGGGGCCAAGAACGTGCCGGGCAAGCTGGTCGGCATCCTGACCAACCGCGACGTGCGCTTTGCCAGCGATCCGAGGCAGAAGGTCTCGGAGCTGATGACGCATGAGAACCTCGTGACGGTGCGCGAGAGTGTCAGCCAGGACGAGGCGAAGCGGATGCTGCACAAGCACCGCATCGAGAAGCTGCTCGTCGTCGACGATCAATATCGCTGTGTCGGCCTGATTACCGTTAAGGACATCGAGAAGGCGGTGGCGCATCCGCTCGCCTGCAAGGACGAGCATGGCCGGCTTCGCGTCGCCGCCGCCACCACGGTCGGCGAGACCGGCTACGAGCGCACCGAGCGGCTGATCGATGCCGGCGTCGACGTGGTCGTGGTCGACACCGCGCACGGCCATTCCCGGCACGTGCTCAACGCCGTCAACCGCATCAAGCGGCTGTCAAACTCGGTGCAGGTCGTGGCCGGCAACGTCGCGACCGAGGACGGCGCGCAGGCTCTGATCGATGCCGGCGCCGACTGCATCAAGGTCGGCATCGGCCCGGGCTCGATCTGCACCACGCGCATCGTCGCTGGCGTCGGCGTGCCGCAGCTCACCGCGATCATGGATGCGGTGGCCGCGGCGAAGAAGTCCGACATCCCGGTGATCGCCGATGGCGGCATCAAATATTCCGGCGACCTCGCCAAGGCGCTCGCCGCCGGCGCCGACATCGTGATGGTCGGCTCTCTGCTCGCCGGCACCGACGAGACGCCGGGCGAAGTCTTCCTGTGGCAGGGCCGCTCCTACAAGGCCTATCGCGGGATGGGCTCGGTCGGAGCGATGGCGCGGGGCTCGGCCGACCGCTACTTCCAGCAGGACATCAAGGACACGCTGAAGCTGGTGCCCGAGGGCATCGAGGGCCAGGTGCCCTACAAGGGGCCGGTTGGCAATGTCATGCATCAGCTCGCCGGCGGCCTCCGCGCCGCGATGGGCTATGTCGGCGCGCGCAACATCAAGGACTTCCACGACAAGGCCGAGTTCGTCCGCATCACCGGCGCGGGCCTGCGCGAAAGCCACGTCCACGACGTGACGATCACGCGTGAAGCCCCGAACTATCCGGGCGGGGGCTAGCCCGAGCACTGCCATTCGGGGTGCGCGTCTTGCGACGCGCCCCTGAACGACTGTCGAGAGACGGCCGATAGCATACTCGAAATGACGCTCGTCATTTCAAACAACGTTTCAAACAATGCTGCGCGAAAGAGCAAATCCGTCTCCCTTGCAGGGAGACGGATTGCATGACTACGTGTGCGCCACGAAACCAACGAGCAGAGGAATTCCCATGTCCCAAGGCAAGCGCATTGTTCTCGCCTCGCGTCCCCACGGCGAGCCCACCGCAGCCAATTTCCGGATCGAAAACTACACGCCGCCTGCGCCGGGTGACGGGCAGGTCCTGCTCCGCACCATCTGGCTGTCGCTCGATCCCTATATGCGCGGCCGCATGGCCGACGGTCCGTCCTATGCTGCACCGGTGCCGGTCGGCGGCGTGATGGAGGGCGGCACCGTCAGCGAGGTGGTCGCCTCGAACAATCCGAGCTTTGCCAAGGGCGACATCGTGCTGTCGCGCGCGGGCTGGCAGACGCATGCGCTGTCCGACGGCAAGGGGCTCGCCAAGATCGATCCGACAATCGCACCGATCTCGACCGCGGTCGGCGTGCTCGGCATGCCCGGCATGACTGCCTACACGGGCCTGCTCGAGATCGGCAAGCCGCAGTCTGGCGAGACCGTGGTGGTCGCGGCTGCGTCCGGCGCGGTCGGCTCGGCGGTCGGCCAGATCGCGAAGATCAAGGGCGCGCGTGCGATCGGCATTGCCGGCGGCAAGGACAAGTGCGCCTACGTCAAGAACGAGCTCGGCTTCGACGACTGCCTCGACCATCGCGATCCCAACCTCGCGGCGAAGCTCAAGGAGGCCTGCCCGAAGGGCATCGACGTTTATTTCGAGAATGTCGGCGGCGCGGTGTTCGATGCGGTGTTTCCACTGCTCAATGCATTTGCGCGTATCCCGGTCTGCGGCCTGATCGCGCACTACAACGATACAGAAGCTCATGCACCGAAATGGGCCGGCGCGATGATGCGCAACATCCTGACCAAGCGCCTGACCTTTCGCGGCTTCATCGTCAGCGACTTCGCCGCCATGCACGGCGACTTCATCCGCGACATGTCGCAGTGGGTGCGCGAGGGCAAGGTTAAGTACAAGGAGTTCGTGACAGAGGGGCTCGACAGCGCGCCCGAGGCCTTCATGGGCCTGCTCAAGGGCGCCAATTTCGGCAAGCAGCTGGTTCGGGTCGGGCCGGACAGGGCCTGAGCGGAGGGGGCCTCCAGGTCCCATTCCGCGCAGAAAGTATCAAAATCGCCACAACGTCAGGCTTTTGGGGGCTTTTTAGCCCCCATTTGCTTGACCGGCACCCGGAGGAATTGAATCAATATCTCATTTTAAGGTGTAGCGATGTTTGAGCTGGTTGTTGCAGGGGTCATTTTGCTGGCCGTCGGCTACTGGGCGACGATGTTCGCCATGGGCCGCCGTGATGATGTGTTGCATGGAGATTTCGTGCAGGACGAGCCCGAGGTGGAGTCGGTTCTCTCCATGCCTTCGCTGCCGCCCACGCGCCAGGCAGCGCAACCCGACAGGGACTCGCTGCAGGCGCTTCTCACCGCCATCAAGCGGGACCTGAAGGACGTGGCGCAGATCTGAGGCTACTCAGCTCGCCAACTGCTTGCCGAGCAGCATGTCCAGG
Organism: Bradyrhizobium sp. ISRA436; assembly: GCF_029910015.1. NCBI lineage: Bacteria > Pseudomonadati > Pseudomonadota > Alphaproteobacteria > Hyphomicrobiales > Nitrobacteraceae > Bradyrhizobium > Bradyrhizobium sp. ISRA436. The sequence goes on along the minus strand of NZ_CP094519.1, from coordinate 4,321,818 downwards.
TCGACATCGGCCTGGCCCTTGGCCCGCACGTGGCGCACTTCAAAGCCGTCGGGGCGGAAGCAGTATTCGACGATCCCGGTTTCCTTGATGCCGATCCGCTCCTGCTTCTCGTCGGAGATGATGAAGCCGACCGAGGGGGCCCAGATTTGTCTGACGCGCCCGAAGGTGTAATCGCGGCGCTGGTGGACGTGGCCGCTGCCGATCAGGCGCAGATCGACCTTGCCGAACATCTCGATCAGGCGGCTCCGCGCCGGCTGCGGCACGAAACGGATCGCGGTGGCCTCGCGCTCGGGGTCGTCGGGCGTGTCGAGATAGAGCGGCTTGTGCAGGAACAGCGCGACCGGCTTGCCGGCGGTCTTGTCGAGCTGCGTGGCGAGCCAGTCGAACTGCTCGGCCTCGCTGTCGAGGCCGGTGTTCATAATCAGCGAGTTCAGCCCTATGAAGCACCAGCCGGCGGCCTCGAATTGCCAGCGGTCGTCGCCGAGCACGGTCCGGAATGCCGCGCGGCTTTCTTCCGTGGGCAATTGCGCCGGCGTCGGGCCGACTGCGGTCGGATTGTCGCCGATATCGTGATTGCCGGGCAGGTAGCGGCAATCGGCCGGCAGCGCGTCATGCATCTCCCTGGCGAACACGAGATCGTCGCGGCTGGTCGGGCCATCGAACGACACGTCACCGCTGTTGAGGACGAGATCGGGCCGCGTCGCGTCAATGTGCTCGCTCACGCGATGGAAGTTATCTGTGAGGAGCTTGAAGCAGCGGGCGAGGTGGGTGTCGGAGATTTGCGTCAGACGAAACTGGGCCATGCATCGTTCCTTTCGGTTCGATCATAGGCCGGAGCGAAGTCGGAACGATGACGATATGCTGGGGAGGAGACGGTTGCGTCTTGCCGGCGTTATGCCCCCCGCGAGGCCTTCATTGTCAGCGGCAGGCTCGGCCGCTAAGAAAGGGGCGCAGCGTCGCGGCTGACGGAGATTCCGGTGTCCATTCAAATGGTTTTGGTGCCGGTCTTCATCCGGATTGGACACGCCTTCGCGCTCTCGTGAAGAGGCTGTATTTCGCGCTCCGGATCCTGCTTGTGATCTGATGCGCCCAACCGAAAGAGATCTATGACTCCCGCTGCCCGGCTCTCCGCCGCCATCGACCTGATCGCCACCATTGACGCCCAGCGCGTTCCTGCCGCCAAGGCGCTGAAGGAATGGGGCACCGCGCACCGCTATGCCGGCTCCGGCGATCGCGCCGCGATCTCCGGCCTGATCTGGGACGTGCTGCGCCGGCAATCCTCCGCGGCCTATCTGATGGATGACGACAGCGCCCGCGCGCGCGTGCTTGGCATGCTCAAGCTCGAGCGCGGCATGGACCTTGCGACGATCACCGCGTTGTTCGACGGCAGCCGCTTCGCGCCGGAACCGCTGACCGAGGCGGAGCAGGCGGCGCTGACCTCGCGCTCGCTCAGCGATGCGCCGGCACCGGTTGCGGGCGATTATCCGGAATGGCTCGATCCTCACCTCGCCAAGGTGTTCGGCGAGGCGCGTGCAGCGGAGGCGGCCGCGATGGCGAGCCGCGCGCCGCTCGACCTGCGCGTCAACACGCTGAGGGGCAAGCGCGAGAAGATCCTGCCGCGGCTGGCGCATCTTGGCGCCAGGGAGACGCCGTGGTCGCCGCTCGGCCTACGCATCGAGCTCGGCGCCGATGCGCGCAATCCCGGCATCCATTCCGAGGAGGACTTCATCAAAGGCGCGATCGAGGTGCAGGACGAGGGCTCGCAGCTCGCCGCGGTGTTCGCGGCGGCGAAACCCGGCGAGCAGGTGATCGATCTCTGTGCCGGCGCCGGCGGCAAGACGCTGGCGCTCGCAGCCCAGATGGGCGGCAAGGGCCGGTTGATCGCGACCGATCACGACAAGCGCCAACTCGCGCCGATCCACGAGCGGCTGTCGCGGGCCGGCGTGCACAATTGCGAGGTGCGTACGCCGCGCGGCGAGACGGACGTGATGTCCGACATCAAGGCCTCCGCCGACCTCGTGCTGATCGATGCACCCTGCACCGGCACCGGCACCTGGCGCCGCAACCCCGACGCAAAATGGCGGATGCGCCCCGGCGCCCTCGAGGTGCGGCTGAAGGACCAGGCCGAGGTGCTCGATCGCGCCGCGCCGATGGTGAAGCCGGGCGGCCGGATCGCCTACATCACCTGCTCGGTGCTTTCCGAGGAGAACGGCGAGCAGGTGCGGGCGTTCATCGCGCGTCATCCGGAATTCGCAGTGCAGCCGCCGGAGCAGACAGCATCGGTGCTGTGGGACAAGGCCGAGGATTTCGCGCAGGCCGCGTTAAAATCGGATGAAGGCTGGCTGATGACGCCGCGCTGCACCGGCACGGACGGGTTCTTCGTGTCGGTGCTGAAGAGGGCGTGAGAAGGGCTTCGTCGTGAATTAGGTCAACAATACTGACATATATCAATTTGTCCATGCCCAAAGAAGAATGTGGGCGCGCCGCTTGGTGCGGTTGCGGGGGCGGGCCGCGTCGCGTATCTGCTTGCCATGACAGCCCAGCAAACAGCCCGCGAGTCGTCGACGCCCTCTGTGGCCTCGGCGCATGACAAGATTCTGATTGTCGATTTCGGCAGTCAGGTGACGCAACTGATCGCCCGCCGCGTCCGCGAGATGGGCGTCTATTCCGAGATCGTCCCGTTCCAGAAGGCGGAGGCCGCCTTCAGCCAGATGAAGCCGAAGGCGGTGATCCTCTCCGGCGGGCCGGCCTCCGTGCTCGACGCCAACGCGCCGTCGGCGCCGATGTCGGTGCTCACAGCGGGCGTGCCGGTGCTCGGCATCTGCTATGGCGAGCAGACCATGGCCCAGCAGCTCGGCGGCATTGTCGAGGCCGGGCACCACCGCGAGTTCGGCCGCGCCACCATCGAGGTCACCGACGATTGCGCGCTGTTCGAGGGCGTCTGGCTGAAGGGCGGCCAGTATGACGTCTGGATGAGCCATGGCGACCGCGTCACCAAGCTGCCCGACGGCTTTCGCGCCGTAGCGCGCGCGCCCGGCTCGCCGATCTCGGTGATCGCCGACGACAAGCGCAAGTTCTATGCGATGCAGTTCCACCCGGAGGTGGCGCATACGCCCGACGGCGCATTGCTGTTGCGCAATTTCGTGCGCAAGATCGCAGGTTTCACCGGCGACTGGACCATGCGCGCGTTCCGCGAGGAGGCGATCGAGAAGATCCGCGCCCAGGTCGGCAGTAGCAAGGTTATCTGCGGCCTGTCCGGCGGCGTCGATTCCGCGGTCGCCGCTGTCCTGATCCACGAGGCGATCGGCGATCAGCTCACCTGCGTGTTCGTCGATCACGGCCTGCTCCGGCTCGACGAGGCAAAAACCGTCGTCGACCTGTTCCGCCACCACTACAACATCCCGCTGGTGCACGTGGATGCGTCGAAGCAGTTCCTCGGCGAGCTCGCCGGCGTCACCGATCCGGAAAAGAAGCGCAAGACCATCGGCCGGCTCTTCATCGACGTGTTCGAGGCGGAGGCGAAGAAGATCGGCGGCGCCGAATTCCTGGCGCAGGGCACGCTCTATCCCGACGTGATCGAGAGCGTCTCCTTCACCGGCGGCCCGTCGGTGACGATCAAGTCGCACCACAATGTCGGCGGTCTGCCCGAGCGCATGAACATGAAGCTCGTCGAGCCCTTGCGCGAATTGTTCAAGGACGAGGTGCGCGTGCTCGGCCGCGAGCTCGGCCTTCCCGAGATCTTCGTCGGCCGCCACCCGTTCCCGGGCCCGGGCCTTGCGATCCGCTGCCCCGGCGACATCACCAAGGAGAAGCTCGACATCCTCCGCAACGCGGACGCCGTCTACATCGACCAGATCCGCAAGCATGGCCTCTACGACGAAATCTGGCAGGCCTTCGCGGTGTTGCTGCCGGTGAAGACCGTCGGCGTGATGGGCGACGGCCGCACCTACGACTACGTCGTCGGCCTCCGCGCCGTCACCTCGACCGACGGCATGACCGCGGACTTCTATCCCTTCGAGATGAAGTTCTTGGGCGAGACCGCGACGCGCATCATCAACGAGGTGAAGGGCGTGAACCGGGTGGTGTACGACGTGACGTCTAAGCCGCCGGGGACGATTGAGTGGGAGTGAGGTAGAATACCAAAGGATAGCGGCGATCATAGTCGGCAACAGGATCTTACCGATACGTATCGATCGCAGCCGGCTCGATCCTGCTTAATCCTGCCTCGCGGGGCCCTTCTGCGTATTTGGAATGTTCGCCGTTATCGTAGCAGGGCTACGACTCAGAACAATTCCGGGGGATTTGACGCCGAGGGGCGCCGCGGTGCCGGGACGACGCCGTTATTCCTTCACGCCCTCGACGATGCCCAGCATCTTTGAGGGCGGATACCAGGTCTGGCGATATTTCCAGCCGGACCGTTCCAGCAGCGCAGCGTATTCCTCTCCCGTGCGTTCCCGGCCGCTGCCCCAGACCAGCATATGGATGTCAAACAGTTTTGAGAAATGCGAGGTGTCCGGTCCGGGGACGACCTGCTCGACGATCAACACCCTGGCCTGCTTCGGCGCCGCTCGCTGCATGGTGGAGAGAATCTGCAGGCACTCCGCGTCGTTCCAGTCATGTAGAATGCGCTTCAACATGTAGGCATCGGCGGAAGGGACCGCTTGGAACATGTCGCCGGCCACGTAGGTGCAGCGATCTCCGACCTCCATCTTCGCTGCCCACAACAGCTCTCGATTGGCGATCACGCCAGGCAGCTCGAACACCGTGCCTTTGAGGTGCCGGTATTTGGCCAGCAGGTTGCACAGGGCATAGCCATGGCCGCCGGCGACGTCGCAGAGATGCGAGACGCGGGTGAAGTCGTAAGTTTCGAGCGCTTGCAGCATCAGCATGTTGTCCATGCCGGAGAAGCTGCTCATCGCCGCGTTGAATGCGGTGCCGTAACCCGGATTTCGTGCCGCATACTCGAAGGCGGGCGCGCCCAACTCACGAGCAAAGCCGTCCTGGCTCCCTTCTGCGATCAGGGCGCTCAGGTGCTTCCAGGCGGCGTAGTGCTCGGGGCCTTCCTCCAGCAGGGTCATCGCGCGCAGGCTGTGCGGGTGGTCCTCGCACAGCAGCTGGCCGCTCGCGGTCAGTGAGAAGGTTTTGGCCCTATCCTCACTCAACAGTCCCAGGGAGCCGAGCGCCCGCATGAGCCGGTACAACAGGTCGGCATCCAACTCGTGCTCGCCGGCGACGCGGGCGGCGGTCTTGGGACCGCTCGCAAGGGCGTCGAAGACGCCCAACTTGGCCCCCGCATAGAGGATTTGGCTCCGCCATCGCCCGAAGATGAGTTCGATCACCTGTCCGCTGGCATCCCCGGCCGGACCGTGCTGAGGCGGCGAAACCTCGACCAGCTCTGGCAATTGCTGCTGCTCCATGGCAATCTCCTTTGCTGAAATCTGAGGTCGCCCCGGAGCGGGTGACCGTGCAGGCACTCAAGGTCATACGACGATAGGGATCGCGGCTCGGCGTGTAACGAAAGACCGACGATGGTTCGCCGAAATTTCGACGAAAGTGCCTTGAAGGGCACGGACGCGCCGGCATCGCGGATGGAAGCCGACCTGCCCAGAAACCTTCACTTCGCCGGCTGGACCCTCAATCTCGCACGCCTCTCGCTGGAGGGCGAGGGCAGGGAGATTTTTCTCAGGCCCAAGTCATTTGAAGTGTTGCGCTATTTGGCGGCGAACCCTGGGCGCGTCATCACCAAAGACGAATTGATGGAGAGGCTGTGGTCCGAGACCGTCGTCACGGACGATTCGCTCGTGCAATGCATAAAGGACATTCGCGAGGCGATCTGTGATCAAGAGCGGCGAATCGTCAAGACCCTTCCGCGCCGCGGCTACCTGTTCGCGGCGGTCGTCACGGACGGCGCGACCTCACCGATTTCAGCCGACTCCGTGTCTCCGATCCGCTTCGCCAAAAGCGGCGAAGTCCACATCGCCTATCGGGTTTGGGGAGAAGGTCCTCGCCATCTCGTGTTCTGCCCCGGTTTCATCACCCACATCGAGAACGCGTGGACCGAGCCGAGCATGGCCCGGTTTCTGCGCCGCATGGGACAGTTCGCGCGGGTCATCATGTTCGACAAACGCGGGACCGGCATGTCGGACCGTGCCGAAAAGGTTCCTGGCCTCGATGCGCGCGTCGATGATTTGCGTGCCGTCCTGGATGCTGTGGAGGTCGAACGGGCGGCCATCATCGGACCGTCCGAAGGCGGCTCGCTTGCCGCCTATTTCGCCGCCACGCAGCCGCACCGCTGCGAAGCGCTCGTGCTCTATGGTGCGTTCGCGCGCTTTGCCTCTTGGATCCGAAGCGAAGAGGCCTTGCGGGGACTGTTGCAATACATCGATACGAGCTGGGGCAGCGGCGCGAGCCTGCCCATGTTCGCTCCCTCGATGGTCGGAAATGCGGCATTCCAAGAATGGTGGGGACGATGCGAGCGGCTCGGCGCGACTCCCGCCGCCGCCATGGCGCTGATGCGTCTGAACAGCGAGATCGATATCACCGGTATCCTTCCGAGCATCCGCATTCCGACCCTGGTCATTCACCGAACGGCAGACGCGTGCGTTGATATTGCAGGGGGGCGGCAGCTCGCGGCCAGCATACCGAACGCACGTTTGGTCGAACTCCCTGGCGCTGATCATCTCCCCTGGGTGGGCGACAACGCTGATGAGATTCTTTGGCGCATTGAAGAATTTCTAGCTGGCCGAGAGCGTGCAGGCGTGGTCCCGCCACCACAGCCGTCAAACTCTCTAGCGCCGCGCTGACGGTATTTTCCGGCTTCGCTGATCTCGCCACGGGCGCTGCTGATCATCGAGAATCGCGCGATTGATGCCGATAGTCGCTGAAACCTACCAATTTTTTTATTCAGCGAATTTCCTTTCTGAATTCAAGATCGGAAATTTCTGGCGTACCGCGTGCACGGTGTTGGCGCGGACTAAAAAATTGCGCTGAAAGATCAGCGCATTACTGGGTCTGAAAATAATCGAGTGGGAGTAGCTTGCTTTAGAAATGTGAGCGATATTCGGCTCAAGGGAGCCGCTATCAATGACCGAGACGATTGCCATCGCGTCCGATCATGCCGCAATCGAGCTGAAGGCCGCGCTCGCCGCGTGGCTGCGCGCGGCCGGCCATGAGGTCATCGATATCGGCCCCGAGACGGCAGACTCCGTAGATTATCCCGATTACGGGTACAAGCTCGCCGAACATATCGCCGCGGGCTGGGCGGACAAGGGAGTCGCGCTCTGCGGATCCGGTATCGGCATCTCGATCGCCGTGAACCGCAATCCGGCATGCCGCTGCGCGCTGGTCTCCGACAGCCTCTCCGCCCGTCTCTCGCGCGAGCATAATGACGCGAACGTCATTGCGATGGGCGCGCGGCTGATCGGCATCGATACCGCCAAGGATTGCCTTTCGGCCTTCTTGGCCACGGCCTTCGGCGGAGGCCGCCATGCGCGCCGCGTCGACAAGCTTTCCCATCCGCCGCAAGCGTAGCGCGGATCAGCCTAGCGATATCCGCGGCTCTTCCACCGAGGCGTCGCATCTTACTCCCGCATGTCGCTTCGCTCATGCGGGCTACCTTAGCCAGTGAGTGGCTGGCCCGTGTTAACCGCCAATTGCGCCTCAAAAGCCCTCTTGTACGCAGGCCGCGTTTCGCCGCGGCCGACGTAGGCGGCAAGGTTCGGAAATTCATCCAGAACGCCTGATGCTCTCAGCCTGAGCAGCACCGACACCATCATCAGATCGCCTGCGCTGAATGCGCCGTCGAGCCACTCGGCGTCGCCAAGGCGCCCGGAAAGTTGCCTCAAGCGGTCGCGGATGCGGTCCACGACCAGGGGCAGGCGCTCCTTGCTCCAGGGCTTGTCGCCCTCCATGAACTTGGCGATGACGAGCTCGAGGATCGGCGGCTCAACCGTGTTGAGTGCGGCAAACATCCATGCGATCGCGCGCGCCCGGGCATTGGCATTATCAGGCAGCAGGCCCGCATGGTGCTCGGCGATATGGAACACGATCGCGCCTGTCTCGAACAGCGCGAGATCGCCGTCCTCATAGGTCGGAATCTGGCCGAACGGATGCAGCGCCAGATGCGCGGGCTCCTTCATCGCGCGGAACGAAACAAGGCGGACCTCGTAAGGCTGGCCGACTTCTTCCAGCGCCCAGCGAACGCGGGTATCACGTGCCAGCCCCTTGCCGCCATCGGGCGATCGTTCAAAGGCGGTAATGGTGATGGTCATGGTCCTCTCCGCGTCCGTGGTCTGGCGTCCCTAGAACGAACGATCGGCACGCCTTCCGACATCCGATCTTGGATTCGTTTGACCGGGGAATTTCGAGAGGTTGACCCGCAGATCGGATTCGTCCGGCACCCCGGCTATATCGCTGCGATAGCAATGTTCATCGCAATTCCGCTTGCGCTCGCCTCATGGTGGGGCTTGTTGCCGGCTGCATTGGCCATCGTGCTGCTGGTCGTCCGGACGCGGCTGGAGGACGGCCTGCTCCAGGCCGAACTGTCGGGCTAAGCTGACTATGCAGGCCGAACGCGTTATAGGCTCGTGCCCGGTATCTGGTGACGGATCACCGCGGGCCGAAATCAGTCGAAGACAGTTCTGGGAAGGAGACTACCATGACCGACCTCGTCACATGCCTCTGGTTCGACCAGGGCCGAGCGCGCGAAGCGGCAGAGTTTTACGCTGCGACTTTTCCCGACAGCCATGTCGGCGCGGGCCATGCATCGCCGATACCGGGCATCGGGCAGGGCGAAGAACTGACGGTCGAGTTCACCGTGCTCGGCCGGCGCTTCGTGGGGCTGAACGGAGGCCCCACCTACACGCCGAACGAGGCGGTCAGCTTCATGGTGCTCACCGACAGCCAGGACGAGACCGACCGCTACTGGAATGCGGTCACCGGCAATGGCGGCAAGGAATTGCCTTGCGGGTGGTGCAGGGATCGCTGGGGCTTTGCCTGGCAGATCACGCCGCGGCGGCTGCTCGAGCTCGTCAACAGTACCGATCGCGCCGTCGGTAAGCGCGCGATGGAGGCGATGATGACGATGACGAAGATCGACATCGCCGCGATCGAGCAGGCGGCTGCGGGATGAAGGTGGTGCCGCCGCGTCCGTTCACCATGACATAGCGGCAAGGCGCCCGGAGCAAACGCAGGATGTGCCGCGTGCCCTCCCATGATACGACTCGGTATCGTCCTATTCTGGAGCCTGCCCCTCATGTCCGTTGCGACCGCCGCCAGCCAGCAGCCCCAGAGCGCCGCCGAGACCGATCCGCAAACGCTCGGCTGGATGCAGGGCTTTCCGCCGCCGCCGGACAAGACCATCATGTTCCAGGACGGTTCGTTTCGCAGCTTTCCGGAGCTGCGCTGGGCGTGGAGCAGTCTGCGGCAACTGGTGCCGACGGTGAACGTCTGGCGCGGGCCGGGGCCTGCGTCGGTGCTGCCGCGCGAGGACCATGACATCGGCGCCTCCGCGTCGGTCACCATGGACGGCCGTCCGATGACCTTTGCGCGGATGCTCGAGGAAACCTATGCCGACGGCATCGCCGTGCTGCACCGGGGCAAGCTGATCTATGAGCGCTATTTCGGCGCGCTGAAGCCGCACAAGCCGCATATCGCGATGTCCGTGACAAAATCGTTCACCGGCACGCTCGCCGGCATTCTGATCGCCGAGAGCAAGATCGATCCGCAAGCTCCGATCACCGACTATGTGCCGGAGCTGAAGGCGAGCGCCTTCGGCGACGCGCGCGTGCATGAGGCGATGGATATGACCACGGGCCTCGCCTACACCGAGGTCTATACCGACAGGAATTCCGACGTGTGGGGGCTGCGGCGCGCCAACGGCATGGCGCCGATCCCCGAGGGCTATGAGGGCCCGACCACGATTTTCGATTTCCTCTGCGCGCAGAAGAAGCAGGGCGAGCACGGCAAGGCCTTCGCCTACAAGACCGTCAACACCGACGTGCTGGCCTGGATCTGCCGCCGTGCCAGCGGCATGACCTTGTCCGACCTTCTCTCCGAGCGGATCTGGACGCCGATGGGGGCGGAGGAGGACGCGCATTATCACGTCGACCGCATCGGCACCGAGAGTGGCGGTGGCGGGCTGTCGACGACGCTGCGCGATCTGGCCCGCTTCGGCGAGACGATCCGCAATCACGGCCGCTTCAACGGCCGCCAGATCGTGCCGGCTTCCCTGGTCGAGGACATCGCGCGCGGCGGCGATCCCGAAAAGTTCAAGCCGGCCGGCTACACCACCTTGCCCGGCGCCTCCTACCGGAATCAGTGGTGGGTGACGCACAATGCGCACGGCGCTTTCATGGCGCGCGGCGTCTATGGCCAGGGCATCTACATCGATCCGAAAGCCGAGATGGTGATCGCGCGCTACGCCTCGCACCCGGTCCCCGGAAATGCCGCCAACGATCCCGTGACGTTGCCGGCCTACATGGCACTGGCGAAGGATTTGATGGCGGGCGGGTGAGGGCGACAAATTTTGGTTCGATCGGTCTATCGGCAGAACTGACTTCGCCTCTCCCGCTTGCGGGGGAGGCCGACGCGCTTGGCAGCGCTCTTGCGCGCCTGAGCGCGGCGGGTGGGGGCTCTCTCCACAGCATGACTCGCGGAGATATCCTCACCCCGACCCTCCCCCGCAGGCGGGAGAGGGAGCGCAGCGTCTTTGCGGCAGCCAGTTCAATCTAATACCAACGGCCCCCGGATTTGACTCACATTTGGGATTTCCAAATCAGTGAGTTTCTGAATCGATGTTGCTGCGTAGACAGGAGCAATATCGATGGGGGCAGCGGTAGCGATTACGCGGCTTGATTTGACCGCGGGCGAGCTTCGGAAGGCGGCGCGCAGAGAGAAGAATAGTACGGTAGCGCGGCGGATATTGGCGCTTGCGCTTGTGCTGGAGGGCGCGGACCGCAAGAAGGCAGCCGAAAGTTGCGGGATGGATCGTCAGACCCTGCGGGACTGGGTGCATCGTTATAACGCCGAAGGCTTGGCGGGACTGCGGTCGCGCAAACCGACGGGACCGCGGTCGCGGCTGACGACAGAGCAGCAGGCCGAATTGGCCGCGTTGGTCGAGGCCGGTCCCGATCCTGAGCAGCATGGGGTCGTACGTTGGCGGCGGGTGGATTTGCGCGACGAGCTTGAGCGGCGGTTTGGCGTCAAACTGCACGAACGTTCGGTCGGCAAGGTTCTGGCCAAGCTCGGGTACCGCCGGCTCTCGGTGCGGCCGCGCCATCCGCAAGCCGATGAAGCGGCTCAGGAAGCGTTCAAAAAAACTTTGCTACGACCCTCACGACAACGCTCCCCGCTCACGCCCAAGGCAAGCCGATCGAAATCTGGTTCCAGGACGAGGCGCGGATCGGCCAGCAGGGCACGCTGACACGCGTGTGGGCCAAGCGTGGCTCACGGCCTCGCGCGCCGCGCGATCGACGTTACGATTGGGCTTATCTCTTCGGTGCCGCCTGTCCTCAACGGGGCGTCGCCGCGGGTCTTGTCATGCCGACGGCAAATGCAGAGGCGACGTCACTGCATTTGGAGGCAATCAGCCGCAAAGTTGCACCCGACGCACATGCCGTTCTCGTCTTCGACGGCGCCGGCTATCACAGTGCCGGCACCGTCCGAGCTCCGGAAAATATCACTCTGTTACAGCTGCCGCCTTATGCGCCCGAGCTCAATCCGATTGAAAACGTCTGGCAGTACCTGCGCGCCAACAAGCTCGCCATCACCGTCTTCGACGACTACGACGATATCGTCGCCAAGACCTGCGAAGCCTGGAACTTCTTCGCAAATGATCCAGGTCGCATCGCCTCAATCACAAGCCGCACTTGGGCAACAGTCAATCCTTAGGGCCATTGGTATAAGCTCATCCTACAGCTTAACCCCGCGACATCTTCTCGAACCGCTTGATCAGCCGCTCGCGCTTGAGGCGGGAGAGCCGCTTGATCCAGAACACGCCGTCGAGCTGATCGATTTCGTGCTGGTGGCACACCGCGCGCAGGCCGTCGGATTCCTCGGTCTGCATGTTGCCGTCGAGGTCCTGATAGCGGATGCGAACACGCGCATGACGCTCAACCTCATCACTGACCCCCGGCATCGAGACGCTGCCTTCGCGATGCAGGATCGTCTCGGGCGAGGTCCGGATGATCTCGGGGTTGACGTAGGTCCGTGGGCCTTCGCTGGCGTCGAGCTCGAGCACCACGACGCGTAAGGAGACGCCGATATGCGGCGCGGTGATCCCGATGCCGGGCGCGGCGCGCATGGTCTCCAGCAGGTCGCCGGCCAGCTCGCGCAGCGCGTCGTCGAACACGGTCACTGGCTGCGCGGGCAGTGCAAGCCTGGGGTCAGGATAGCGGACGATGGGGCGGATGGTCATGGGATCGTCTTAGGCCAGCGCATGGGGCCGGACAACACGCTCATACCGTCGATGCACGGTGCATTCGCTTCGCTGCGATGACGCCCACGCGCGGCGCGCCGCTCAGAGCCGTTTCTCGAAGAAGAGATCGGGGTAGGGGTCGTCGTTGAAGCGCGGGATCTCGGTCCAGCCGCTGCTGCGGTAGAGCTGACCGGCTTCCGCCAGCGCGCTGTTGGTGTCGAGCCGCAATACCGCGATGCCGAGCTCGCGCGCGGCGCTCTCGGCCGCCTCCATCAGGCGCCGGCCGAGGCCCAGTCCGCGTGCGGCCGGCGCGACCCAGAGCCGCTTGATCTCCGCCAGCGCGCCGCCGCTGCCTTTCAGTCCGACGCAGCCGACCGGCAGGCCGTCCGACATCGCCACGATGAATGTGCCGCGCGGGCGCACCATGTCCTTCGCGTCGGGATCGCGCGACCGCTTGACGTCGAATCCCTGGCTGAAGCGCCGCGCAAGCTCGGCGTAATAGGCGCCGAGGCAGTAGCGCGCCTCGTCGCTGCGCGGGTCCGTGTCACGTAACGTCATGCCGTCGCGCCCGAGCGCCGAGGCGATCATGTCCATCGCCGCCAGCAGCGCCTCGCGCTGGGCGTGGTGGGCGAGGAAATCCCTGGCCTGCCGATTGGAGATCGCCTCATAGGCGTTGAACTCGCGACGGCCGGCCGGCGTCAGCCGGCAGATGCGGCGGCGCGCGTCGCTCGCATGCGCCGTGGTCTCGATCAGCCCTTCGTCTTCAAGGCTTCGCAACAGACGGCTCATCAGGCCTGAATCGAGGCCGAGGTAATCCCTGATGTCGCCGACCTCAGAGCATCCATGCCCGATCGCGTTCAGCACGCGCGCCGCGCCAAGCGGCCGGCCGCGCCCGAGAAACGATGTGTCGAGCGCGCCGACGGCTGATGTCACGGCACGGTTGAAGCGACGGACGCGGGAAACTGGGTCAAGCATATATCTGACTCTAGTCAGATATCGTTTCCCGGTCAATTGGCCGCCGGTGCAACTCAAATGGGGGGCGCCGCCTGCGACAAATCAACCCGACGGGCAAAATTCCGCTTCCGTCGTCGGGCAACTCAGCATTACGACTCCGCGCGTCTCACCCGACACGAGGGGCGGATCGCGATCGTCACGAACGCGGCGTGAGATGCGGTGGACGCTAGTTGCGCAACTGACGAGTGCGCATGAGGCGGACGGTGAAGTCGTGTGGTCTCGACGCCCCAGTGGCAGGTGTCTCTTCGCAAGACGCCGATGCGCTTTGCGAGGACGGTGACAAAAAAGCCCGGTCTCACCGGGGAGAGCACGAAGTAAGCCGTAATCCATCGCGCAGGGAAAGCCGGGATTGTTCCGGTTACACCTGTGGTCCTACCTCCCGAGCTTTCCATTTGCTCGGGACCCATGGGTGCGATCGGCACCCGGCTTTCCCTGCGCCCTCTGTTCTCGGAGCGGCGAAACGAGATGCAAGACTCGGACAGATCGTGTCGCGAGATGGTGGTTCTGTGCCCTCACGCTGTGCAATGGCTCAATCTTCGCTACGAGAGCCGAGCGATGGCCAGCGACCTAAAGCGCTCCAGCGTCAGCATCGGCGGCAGGGTGGCATCGTCGTCCTGCTCTTCGACGATCGGGTCCGGAAGCCAGGGACCGACAGGATGACATCGCCGCATATCGGAACGGCAAGGACGCATTTGTGCAGGAGATCCCGGCGAAGGCGCGTTGGGTTGCGATCGTGGCGCGAGGTCGGCGGCGCGAGGTGCTCGAGCAGCGCCGCGAAAGGAATCCCGACACACTTGTCACTCCCATGGTCCGCCGCCGCCGCGCCACACTGAGCGCACGAACCAAGACGAGGGACGGGGAACAGCGTTTCGCCCCCGGCGTTCGTCCTTTCAGGAGGTTGAACATCATGAGCAAATCACCCGAAAACGCCCGCTCCGCCATGCAGACACCGCCGGTGGTATCGCCGGAGGCCTGGGAGGCTGCGCGGCTGCAGATGCTGGCCAAGGAGAAAGCGCAGGTGCGGGCGCGCGATGCGCTTGCCGCCGAGCGCCGCCGGATGCCGTGGATGGCCGTTGAGAAGCCGTATGTTTTCGAGGGACCGAACGGCAAGATGAGTCTGCTCGACCTGTTTGAAGGCCGCCGGCAACTCATCGTCTATCGCGCCTTCTTCGAGCCCGGCGTGTTCGGCTGGCCCGATCACGCCTGCCGCGGCTGCTCGCTCGGCGCTGACCAGGTGGGCCATCTCGCGCATCTGAACCAGCGCGACACCACGCTGGTCTATGCTTCGCGTGCGCCGCAGGCCGACATCGCGCGGCTGAAGGCACGGATGGGCTGGGAGATGCCCTGGTACACGATCACGGACAGTTTTGACGCGGATTTCGGCGTCGGCGAATGGCACGGCCACAACGTGTTCTTCCGCGACGGTGAACGGATCTTCCGCACCTATTTCGTCAACAGCCGCGGCGACGAGGCGATGGGTACGGTGTGGAGCTATCTCGACATCACCCCGCTCGGCCGGCAGGAGCTCTGGGAGGACTCGCCGGCAGGATATCCGCAGGGCCCAACCTACAAATGGTGGAACTGGCACGACAACTACGAGGCCGAGGCCACACCGAATGCGAAATGGGCTGCGGTCACCGACGCCGGCGAAGCCGCGTTCCGCAAGATCGCCGAGGAAGAGCGCAAGGCGATATAGCAGCCGGATAGGGAGGACGGGGGCATCCTCCCTAGCGACCGTCTGCCGGGATCGCCTTCAGCGCGGACAGGGTCTGTCGCAGTCCGCGATCCAGGCGCTTGTCGCGGCGGATCACGACGGCGAGCCGGCGGTACAGCTTCGGCGACAGCGAGCGAACGGCGAGGTCGCGTTGCTTGCCCGTGGTCGAGACAGCCATGCCCGGCAGGATGGCGCACCCGAGGCCGGCGCGCACCATCTCCTTGATGGCCTCGACGCTGCCGAGCGACATCAACGGCTTCAGCGCGACGCCGCCGCGCGCCAGCCATTCGTCGGCGGTGCGCCGCGTGTTGCCGCCGGGTTCGAACAGGACGACCGGCCGCGTCGCCAGCACCGCCGGCGTGATCCGCGCCGGCAACGGCATGTCGGGAGGGGCGATCAAAACGAATTCGTCGTTCAGGACTGGCGTGATCTCGAAGCTGCGCCCCGACACCGGCAGCGTGACGAGCCCGATGTCGATCGTGTTGTCCTCGACCGCCTTGGCGATCTCCGGCGTGTTGCCGGTCGTGACCGTGATCTCGAGCCCCGGAAGCGCCGCCCGCAGCTCCTTCAGGATCGGCGGCAGCAGGAAGATGCACGCGGTCGCGCCGGTCCCGAGCCGCACGCGCCCCGCGGTGCCGGCCGTCTGCTGCGCGACGGCGTCGACGGCCGATGTGACGGCCGCGCTGATCTGCTCGGCATGGGTCAGCAGCGCCGCGCCGGCCGCCGTCGGACGGGCCCTTCGCCCGACGCGCTCGATCAAGGTTGCGCCGAGACTGCGTTCGAGCTGACGCACCTGCAGGCTGACCGCGGGCTGCGTAAGCTGCAGCCGTTCGGCGGCGGCGGAGAAGCTGCCGCTCTCGATCACGACCCGGAAGCTCTCGAGATAGTCGAGGTTGAGGTCCTTCATCAAAGCATCTCTTATGCTTTGCATAAGCTGTCAAAGCTTCCCTTATATAGCGCCAGGGCGCATGCTCGGGCAACACGACAGCGTCCGGGTTCACCGTGCGCCGACGCGCCGTCGCAGCGCAGGCGCGACGGCGCCGGACGAGAGAGGAAGGATGAGAGGAGACAAGGACACCGTGATCCGCGACGCGACAGAGGTCGACATGGCGGAGGTGCAGCGCATCTACGCGCACCACGTGCTGAACGGACTTGCGACCTTCGAGGAAGTGCCGCCGACTCTGGATGAGATGATCGCGCGCCGCGACGCCGTGCTGGCCGCCGGGTTGCCGTATCTCGTGGCCGATGTCGACGGATGCGTAGCCGGCTACTCCTACGCGACGTCGTATCGGCCCCGTCCGGCCTACCGCCACACCATCGAGGACTCGGTGTATGTGTCGGAAACCCTGCGCGGCCGCCGCGTCGGCGCGGCGCTGCTCCAGGCGTTGATCGAACGGACAGAGGCGGGGCCGTGGCGGCAAATGATCGCCGTGATCGGCAACAGCGGTAACGCCGGTTCGATCGCGCTGCACCGGCGTATGGGCTTCGAGATGGTCGGGACGCTGAGATCGGTCGGCTTCAAGCTCGGGCAATGGGTCGACACCGTGCTGATGCAGCGGTCGCTTGGTCGCGGCGGCGGTGCACCTCCATCAGGGACCAGGGAGGCGCCGCGGTGATCGCGCGCCGGCTCGTGGTCGCCCTCGGACTTGGCCAACTGATCTCCTGGGGCGCCACCTACTATCTGATCGGCGGATTTGGCGAGCAGATCGGCGCCGACCTCGGCTGGAGTCGCGACATTGTTTACGGCGGCTTTGCCGTCGCGCTGCTGGTCATGGGGTTGACGTCGCCGCTGGTGGGACGGCTGGTGGATCGCCGCGGTGGCCGCGACGTCATGGTCGCCGGCGCGGTGGTCAATGCTGCCGGATGCGCCGGTCTTGCCGTCTCGCATCAGGTCGCAACGTACTTCGCGGCGTGGATCGTCCTCGGCCTCGGGATGCGGCTGACGCTGTACGACGCCGCCTTTGCGGCACTGGCGCGGATCGGCGGACCGGAGGCGCGTAGGGCGATGTCGGGGATCACGTTGCTCGGTGGATTGGCGGCCACCGTGTTCTGGCCGCTCGGACACATTCTCTCGGAGCATTTTGGCTGGCGGATCGCGCTGCTCGTCTATGCAGGCTTCGCGCTTGTGACGATTCCGCTCTCTCTCATGACCCCGAACCGGCGCTACGCCGGTCCGTCCGACTCCGGCGCGGCGGCGCGGAGGCAGCCACTCGCGTCCAATCCCCGGCAGGTGTTGGTTGGAGGCGGGCTCTATGCCGTGATCACGACGGGCGCGAATTTCCTGAACGCCGGCATGTCGGCGCACATGATCGCCGTTCTCGCCGGCCTCGGGCTCAGCGCCACGGTCGCCGTCTGGATCGCGACATTGCGGGGAATCGGGCAGTCGGCGGCCCGTCTCTGCGAAGTCCTGTTCGGCGGACGGATCAATCCGCTCGCGCTCAACCTGCTGGCCTGCCTGGTCATGCCGCTCTCCTTCATCGCCGGGCTGTTCAGCGGGACCTCGAAGGAGATGGGGATCGTCTTCGCGCTGCTGTACGGCGCCTGCAACGGCATCCTGACCATCACCAGGGGGACGTTGCCGCTCATCCTGTTCGACCATCGCAGCTACGGGACGATCGTCGGCCGCCTGATCGTGCCAAGCTTTATCCTGCCCGCGGCGGCGCCGCTGATCTACGCGATCGTCATCGACCACGTGGGCAATGCGGGCGCGCTGTATCTCTCGATCGGCCTTGCCATGATGACGTTGCTCGCGGCGGTGCTGCTGAAGGTGCTGTTTCCGAGACCGTCTTGAGGTCTGCGCCCAACGAGATCTCTTCAAGAAAAACATGCGAGGAAGAAAAGACATGGCGCCGCTGATCAAAGGCCGTCTCGCGGCGCTGGTTCTCAAGCCGCCTGCTCGCGGGGCAGCCAGAGCGACAGCCAGCCGCCGAGCGCCAGCAGTGCCACGTTGCAGCCGAGCCCGATCGTGAAGGCGTGCGCGTAATCGTCGGCATCCGGATGCACCCCAAGCAGGCTGTAGAAGACGCCGCCGATGGTCGCAACGCCGAGCGCGGCGCCGATCTGGAAGGTCGAGATCATGATCCCCGATGCGAGCCCGGCGTGGTGCGAATTGATGCTGCCGATGACGGCCTTGATAACCGACGGCATCACGGTGCCGAAGCCGAGACCGCCGCACGCCAGGCCGATCGCAAGGCTCTGCGGCAGCGCGCCGCCGACCGAGAGCATCACGACACCGAAGCCGACGACCTGGAGGGCGAAGCCCAGCGTCAGCGTACGCACGCCGAGCCACTGCATGACGTAGGACGACACCAGCGAGGCGAAAAAGAAGCCGACGGCGAAGGGCAGGGTGGCGAGCCCCGCGGTCAACGGCGACTCGTGCAGGCCGTTTTGCAGATAGACCGCAAACGTCAGGTAGGACGACGACAGCATGTAGAAGGCGAGCGCCATCACGAGCCCGATCACGAAGTCGCTGTTGCGCAGGAGATGCAGCGCAACCAGCGGATCGCCGCCACGGGCCGACAGGTTCGCTTCGAAGCGGACGAAGGCCCCGAGCATCAGCGGCGAAGCCAGCAGCATGGCGACGATCCAGATAGGCCATCCCGTCTCGCGGCCCTGGATCAGCGGGTAGACCAGGAGGCCGAGCGTGAGCGACAGCAGGATCACCCCGCCGATGTCGATCCGCTTGGCGTGTTGTGCACGCGAATCAGTCAGGAACAGCAGCCCGCCGATGAAGGCGGCAAGCCCGATCGGTACGTTGATCAGGAAGATCGCCTGCCAGGCAAGTCCGAACGGATGGGCCGACACCAGCACGCCGCCGAGCACCTGGCCGCAGATGTTGGCGAGGCCGAAGGTCGCCCCGTAGTAGCCGAGGGCGCGGCCTTGCTCGGCGGCCGGAAACAGCACGCGGATCGAGGTGAGCACTTGCGGCGCCATTGCGGTCGCGGTGAGGCCCTGGAGGATCCGCCCGGCGACCAGCACGGGTGGCGACCACGCGATGCCGCACAGCACCGAGGCGATCGTGAAGCCGGCAACGCCGCCCAAGAACATACGCCGCCGTCCAAAGAGATCGCCGAGCCGGCCGCCCGTAATCAGGAACACTGCGTAGGTCGCGGCGTAGGCTGAGATGACGAACTGCATCTCGCTTGCGGTTGCGCCGAGATCCTGGCGAATGGCCGGCAGTGCGAGATTGACGACGTTGAAGTCGAGGATCGGCAGGAAGGCGCCAGTGAGCAGGACGGGCAAAGCGAGCCACCGCCGCGGGTCTCCCATCGCGTGTCCGGCATGGTTGAAGCGCAGCGTATCGGCAGTCTCGGTCGTCACCTTCCAACTCCTCCGTATCGCCGGATGCCCTGGCGCGGCGCGCTCGGTCGATCGAACCATGCAGAGGAAGATGGCCTGTCCATCTGCGATATGATATTGTCCATCATCGCCAATCGAGTTTGCAAAAATGCACAATGCGATCGACTGGAATGATCTTCGCCTCGTCCTGGCGGTCGCGCGCGAGGGCAGCCTCTCGGGAGCCGCACGCAGGCTGGGCGTCACGCATTCGACGGTGTTTCGCCGCCTTGGCGCGATCGAGGCCACGATCGGAACGCGCCTGTTCGAACGCTTCCGCGACGGCTATGCGCCGACCCCGGCCGGCGAGACGGCGGCTGCGTCTGCGGCCCGTCTCGAGGACAGGTGCTCGCACTCGAACGCAAGCTCTCCGGGCAGGATCTCAGGCCGTCAGGCCCGGTCCGGATCACGACGACGGATACGCTCGGCGCGATCCTGATGCGGCATTTGCCTGCGATGCGCGCCGCCGATCCGGAGATCGAACCCGAGATCACGATCTCGAACACGATGGCGAACCTGACGCGGAGGGAGGCCGAGATCGCGATCCGCCCGACCCCGGCGCCGTCCGAATTGCTGGTCGGGCGGCGCGTCGCCGAGATCGCGCACGCCATCTATGGATCGCGCGCCTATCTCGGCCGGCGCAGCGACAAGGATTTGTCCGCGCACGACTGGATCGGGCTCGACGATGCGCTGGCGGGGACTGTGATTGCAGGCTGGATGCGCCAGAACCTGCACGCGGCGCGCGTCACCTGCCGTGTCGATGCGCTGCCTGCGCTGCGCGACGCGGCGATTGCCGGGTTGGGGCTTGCCTTGCTTCCCTGCTACGTCGGAGACCTCGCGCCCGGACTGCGACGAGTTACGCCGAAGACGCTTGCCGAGCCCCGGTCAGCGCTGTGGCTGCTGACGCATGACGATCTCAAGCGCACCGCGCGCATCCGCGCCACGCTCGACTTTCTCGCCAAGGCCCTGGCGGCAGAGCGCGCATTGTTCGAGGGGAAGCGTGCCGATGCCACGCGACGATAGACGACCGGCGTGTCATCGTAGATGGATCAGGCGCGCGATGCGCCGTTCAGGGTCTTCTGAGCGTGATGACCGGCGCGCCCACGTCCGGCCGCGTTGCCGGCGATCCCGGGGGCACGATGCTCGCGAAAGGCAGTCGCGAGGGCCTTCAGCGCGGCGCGCGACCGCGGATCCGAGAGCGTCGACAGCAGCACGATCTCTGACGGGGGCAGGGCGGGAAGGCCGAACCGCTTGCTCACCTCGATCGTGCCGGGCGGGGCGACCCGGCAAGAGAAGACCGAGATGGCGAGGCCCGCCGAGACTGCCTCCGCAACGGCAAAAGCCCCGCACCCCAGAAACGTCTCGGTCCACGGCAGTCCCGCCGCGTCGAGCGCGCGCGTCGCGATGTTGAGGATGCCGCAGGACGGCGAGGACGCCGCCAGGCGGATCGGGTCTCCAGTGTGATGGACGAAGTCCGGCGTGGCAAACCAGCCGAAATGATCTGGGCCGAGCACCTCGCTGTCGCGACGATCGTCCTCCCGGAAGATGATCACCGCGTCGATGATGCCGCGATCGAATGCGTCGAGCAGGTCGCGGGCATCGTCGAGCCGCACCTCGATGGTGAGCGCCGGATCATGCCCATTCAGCCGCGCCAGCAATGTCGGAAGCTCGGGTGCGCCGACATGGGTGGCGATCCCCAGCGAGAAGCGGCGGCGAGCCGAAGACAGTTCGGCGACGGCGCGGTCGTGCGCGGCGAGGAAGGCGCGTGCGGAGTCGAGGAACACAGCACCCTGCGCCGACAGGCGCACCAGCCGCGGCGTCCGTTCGACCAGTCTGTGGCCGAGCCGCGCTTCCAGCCGCTTCAGCTTGACACTGATCGCGCCTTGCGTGGTGCCGAGCGTGTCGGCCGCGCGGGTGAAGCTCTGTAGATCGGCAATCGCAACGAATGCCTTGACGGCATCGACATCGAGTGTGGTCACGTCAATCATCCGAATTTGTTGTCTCTGAAATATCTAGTCATCCAGTTCCAAGATGTTCAAGCGCCGCCTAGCTTCGCGACAGGTCAAGCGCGGCGCACGGCTATTCCGTCGCCGCTTCAATTGATTGTGTGCCGACCCGCGCGCCGCTGCTGCCAGTACCCTGGCAGCAGCGTGGGCTATGGCGTTGGCGTCGCAATGTCGAAAGGCTGAACCATGCCCAATGAGCTGAGCCGCCGAGGCGCCGTCGTCCTGTCCGCCGTATGTCTGTCATGCCTGATGTTCGGCCTGGAAATTTCCAGCATTCCCTCGATCCTGCCGACGCTGGAGCAAGTGTTGCACGCCGACTTCAAGCAGCTGCAGTGGATCATGAACGCCTACACGATCGCCGTCACGACCGTGCTGATGGCGGTCGGAACGCTGGCGGACCGCTTTGGGCGCAAGCGCATGTTCGTCATCGCGATCGCCGGATTCGGCCTCACGTCATTGATGTGCGGGGTGGCAGACAACGTCGTGACGCTGATCGTCGCCCGCTTCCTGCAGGGCGCGAGCGGCGGCGCACTGCTGATCTGCCAGATCGCGGTCCTGTCGCATGAATTCCAGGGCGGACGGGAACGCGCCATCGCCTGGGGCTGGTGGGGCGTGATCTTCGGCATCGGGCTTGGATTCGGACCGATCATCGGCGGCGCGGTCGCCGCGGTCCTGAGCTGGGAATGGGTGTTCCTCGTCCACGTGCTGTTCGCGGCGGTGGCGCTCGTGCTCACCATCGGCGGCGTGCACGAATCGAAGGACCCGAAGGCGAGCACGCTCGACCTTACAGGCATCGTGACGCTCTGGCTCGCGGTGTTCTGCCTGGCCTACTACATCACGCAGGGACCGGATCTCGGCTTCGCCAGCCCGGCCGCGCTTGCGATCCTCGGAGTTTCCGCGGCGAGCCTCATCGCCTTCCTCGTTGCCGAGCAGGTCAGCCGGCGGCCGATGTTCGACTTCTCGGTGTTCCGGATTCCCGCGTTCTCCGGCTCGATCGTCGGCTCGGCCGCGATGAACCTCAGCTACTGGCCTTTCATGATCTATCTGCCGATCTGGTTTCACGCTGGTCTCGGCTATGACAGCGTGTCGGCCGGTCTTGCGCTACTCGCCTACACGCTGCCGACGTTGGTGATGCCGCCGTTCGCGGAGCGGCTGTCGCTGCGTTACCAGCCTGGTCTGATCATTCCCGCGGGGTTGTTCACGATCGGCATGGGCTTCATGCTGATGAAGTTCGGCAGCGCCGCCGCACATCCGGATTGGTCGACGATGCTGCCGGGCTGCCTGATCGCCGGAATCGGCCTCGGCATCACCAATACGCCGGTCACCAACACGACGACGGGCTCGGTCTCGAGCGACCGTGCCGGCATGGCCTCCGGCATCGACATGAGCGCCCGGATGGTCTCGCTTGCGGTCAATATTGCGCTGATGGGCTTCATCCTGGCGAGCGGCGTGCTGGCGCATCTCAAGGCAGTGCTGCCCGGGCTCGATGCGGACCAGGTGCGCGGGCTCGCCGAGAAGATCGCTGCGGGCAACACCGTATCCATGCCCGAGCTGACGGCTCCGATCGTGCACCAGGCGCTGGCGAGTGGATTCGGCTGGGTGATGCTCTACGGCGGGATCGGTGTGTGGATCATGGCCGGCATCAGCTTCGTGATCTTCAACGCGCGGCCGCTTCGTCAGCCGAGGGTTCAGTACCCGGAATGATCGGATCAAGCGGGGAGTGCCTGCGATCCCGCGGATCCTCGTGCGGCCTCTGCGCTGCGCGCAAGTCGACAACGGGATAACCGCGTGCATGCAATTCGGCCAGCAAGGTCGATTTCCCGCCGCCAGAGCAGCCCGAGATCAGGATGAAGCGAGTTTCCAAGGGAGGCCTAGACCCGAAACGGATTGACGATCCGAAGGCTGTTATCCAGGACTTGGTTGTGCTGCATGTCCTCAGACCACAATCTGTCGCAACCGGCCTGAAGCGCGGAGGCGGCGATCATGGCGTCGAACATCGACAATCCGTAGCGCTCGGCCAGATCAAGTCCAGCGTCATGGATCTCCTGCGTGAGGGGATAGATCGTCAGCAGATTGCGCAAGATCGTCAGAAATGCGCGCGTCTCCGTCCATGACATCCGCATCTTGCGGCGCGCGACATTGGCGATTTCATTCAGCACCTGAACGCTAATCACCCCGCCCCGGGAAATGACGGCTTCTGCCCGATCGGCCTTCAAGGGATCGCCCGACGCGAGGTGGACAAGCACGTTGGTGTCGAAGAAGTCACCGGGCATTTGCCTCGTCCCGGTCGAATTTGAAATCCGCCGGCAGGCGTCCGCGGAAGGCGCGCAGTCGCGCCAGTAACTCCTCACGCCCCGGTTTGCGCGCGACGCCGAAGTTCCGCTCGTCGGCAACATGGATTTCGATCTCGTCGCCTTCCTTGAGTTCGAGCGCTTCGACCACGGCCGCGGGAAGCCGAATCGCGAGGCTGTTACCCCATTTGGCGACTTGCATGTTGGTGCTCCGTGTAAGGATATCCACCAGCTGAGATGTATATCCGGAAGCCGTGGATGCAAGCGGACTTCGCGCCGCACCTATTGCGCGCGCCCCAGCGGCCCGTCGCAGAATCGACTTGTTTGCTTCGTCGCCTGTCGGTTCCACACCGTCCCGTTCGTCTTCCACCCAGACCGAGGTGCACTGGGAGATCAGGAATGAGCAATTCTCACTATCGTTGGGTGATCGTCGCGGCTGGGGGCCTGTTAGGCTGTGTCGCGATCGGCGGCATGTTTTCGCTGCCGGTGTTTTTGCAGCCGATGGCCCGGGAGACCGGCTGGTCGGTGACCGGCATTTCCAGCGCGATGACGATCGGCTTCCTCGCGATGGCCTTCACCAGCATGATGTGGGGCACGCTGTCGGACCGGTTCGGTCCGCTTCCGGTGGTGCTGACCGGTTCGGTCGTGCTGTCGGCGAGCCTTGCGCTGGCGAGCCGGGCGCCGTCGTTGCTGGCGTTTCAGGTCCTGTTCGGCGTGCTGGTCGGCGTCGCGACCGCCGCCA
This sequence comes from Bradyrhizobium sp. ISRA436, assembly GCF_029910015.1. NCBI lineage: Bacteria > Pseudomonadati > Pseudomonadota > Alphaproteobacteria > Hyphomicrobiales > Nitrobacteraceae > Bradyrhizobium > Bradyrhizobium sp. ISRA436. Next base: position 4,297,301 of record NZ_CP094519.1, on the reverse strand, counting down.
TCTTCGCGCCGATGATGGCCTGCGTCACCGGCTGGTTCGACACCCATCGCGCCCTTGCCGTCTCGCTGGTGTCGGCGGGCATGGGCATGGCGCCGATGACCATGTCGCCGTTCGCCGCCTGGCTCGTCTCCCATCACGACTGGCGCACTTCAATGCTCATCGTGGCTGGCGTGGTCGCCGCGATCATGATCCCGGTCTCGCTCCTGGTGCGAAGGCCGCCCGCGCTGCAGAACCCGCAGGCGGCCGCGGCGGCCGACAACGGCGAACCGGCGATGTCGATGGCGCAGGCGCTGCGCTCGCCGCAATTCATGATCCTGATCGCGACCAATTTCTTCTGCTGCGCCACCCATTCGGGGCCGATCATCCACACCGTCAGCTATGCGATCACCTGCGGCATTCCGATGATCGCTGCGGTCACGATCTACAGCGTGGAAGGACTGGCCGGAATGGGCGGCCGCATCGTCTTCGGCCTGCTCGGCGATCGCTTCGGCGCCAAGCGCGTCCTCGTGCTCGGCCTGCTCGCGCAGGCGTTCGGCGCGCTCGGCTACGTCTTCGTGCGCGAGCTCGCCGCGTTTTATGCGGTGGCGGCGGTGTTCGGCTTCATCTATGCGGGCACCATGCCGCTCTATTCCGTGCTTGTGCGCGAGAACTTCCCGCTGCGCATGATGGGCACCGTAATCGGCGGCACCGCGATGGCCGGTAGCCTCGGCATGGCGACCGGGCCGCTGGCCGGCGGCCTGATCTACGACACCTTCGCGAGCTACACGTGGCTCTATGTCGGGTCCTGGGCGGTCGGCCTCGGCGCGTTCCTGATCATGATGACCTTCAGGCCGTTCCCGGCCGTGCGGAGCGCGGCTCCGGTGCCGGCCTGAGACGTGAGTTGATGCGTGGCGTGGTCCGCCGAGGGGTGGATCACGCCGCACCTCACGCGCGGCGTCGCTTTGGCCGCGCAATCGCGCGTACCGTGTTCTTGGCGTGTCCGCCGCCGCAGAAGAAGCGGTCGCCGCCATCAGACTCCAGTCCGGAGACGTTCGTCCCCTTCGGCATCTCGAGCCTTTCCAGAACGTCGCCGGTTTGCGGATCGATGTGCCGCACCTCGCTCGCGTCGTCTTCCCAGGTGCCGTGCCAGAGTTCGCCGTCGACCCAGGTGACGCCGGTGACGAAGCGATTGGACTCGATGGTGCGAAGGATCACGCCGGTGTCCGGATCGATCTGGAGGATCTTGCGGTCGCGATATTGTCCGACCCAGAGCGAGCCTTCGGCCCAGGCAAGGCCGGAGTCGCGACCGCCACCGGGCGATGGGATCGTCGACACCACGCGGCCGTTCTTCGGATCGATCTTGTGGATACGGTCCTCGGTGATCTGATAGAGGTGCTTGCCGTCGAAGGCGGTGCCGGCATGAGCTGCGATGTCGAAGGTGCGGGTGGTCTTGCCGCTGTCGGGATCGAACGCGATCATCCGGTCGCCCGCAGCGAACCAGACCTGCTCGCCATCGAAGCTGACGCCGCCCACGCTGTCGACGCCTTCGAAGGCGTATTCCCTGATGATCCGGGCCGGCGACGTCTTCATGCTTCGCTCCTGTTGCTTGATTGCGGCCTGATGCTAGCCGTTCGGCAGCGGGGCAGGGAGTAACAAGGTCGTCGTGAATCCCGGCACTGGCGGCGTCATCCAGCGCCGCGCGCGGGCGCGGCCGACCGACCGCACCTTGCCCGCGGCGGCGAGCGCGTCGAGCGCGCGCTGCACGGTGCGCTGGCTGGCGCCGAGTGCCTGCGACAGCGCCGAACTCGACCACGCCTCGCCATCGGCGAGGAAGGCGAGCACCGCGGCGTGCTCCTCCTCGACTGGGCGCGCCAGCACGGCAACCTCGCGCCCGCCGTGTGGCTCCAGCACAAAGCCGTCGGGCGTCGCGCGCAGGTCGGCGAGCGGCCGCAGCGCGCGACGCAGCCGGCCGATCTCGACCCGCAGTCGCGCACGGTGCGATTCATCGGCGTGCTTGCCGCGAAACGCCCGCGCGATCAGCGTGCCGCGCGACACGTCCCGCGGCCACGCCTCGCCCAGCGCGCGGGCGAGCGCGAACAACACCGGCCGGCGCGTCAGCGAGACCGTTGTGCTGTTGTCGCGCACGACGTAGCGGCAGGCATCGACGACAAGCGCCTTCGACACCATCAGGGCCTCGACCTCTTCGAGCCGCAGCAGCCGTTCACTGCCCCGTGCGATCAGACGCGCCGCGGGCGCTCCGAGCAGACGCGCGGTGCTCTCGACCTCGGCCGCAAGTTCCGCGATGCCGGCACGGCGCGCGGCGTCCTTGGCCCGCGCCAGCGCGTCGCGTGCCGGTTTCGTCCGCAGCCGCCGCATCGCGATCCCGGCCACGACGAGCTCATGGCCGACCCGAAGTGCCGGCGGGAAGGGCGCGGGGTCGAGGTCATCAAGCATGCGCTCGGCCGCATCGAGGCTCCCGATCAGCAGCAGGCGGCGGATTTCGAGATAGCCGGCATGTGCGGCGTTGAGCGCATCACCATGCGCCGCAAGGGTCGCGCGCGCCGCGGCGAGGGCTCGCTTCGGAAAAGAAAGGTCGCGCGACACCAGCGCGATCTCGGCCTCGGCCACCACGCAGCGCGCACGCGCAACGGCCTCCCGCGGGCCGAACGCGCGTCCCGCGCGCCGCAACAGCTCCTTGGCCCGGGCGAAGTCGCCGAGCCGGGCCATCGCGATGCCGCGCAACGCCAGCGCCGGCGCGTCGTCGCGCAGCGCCACCCGTTTCAGTGCGCCAAGGGGATCACCCGCCGCGAGCGCGCGCGCCGCAGCCGTTATCAGCGCGTCCATCCGAATCCCGACACACTTGTCACTCTCTCCATCCGAGTCCCGGGCCTAATCTAGCACAAGACGACAGAACGCCATGGCCAAGGAGACCTATACGATGACCAGTCACCAAATAGGAACGCGCGAGCAATGGCTTGCGGCCCGGCTGGACCTGCTGCAGGCCGAGAAGGAGTTGACGCGGCGCAGTGACGCGGTGGCCCGGCAGCGACACGCCCTGCCGTGGGTCCGAATCGACAAGGACTACCGGTTCGATACCGATGACGGCAGCGCTTCGCTGGCAGACCTGTTCCGGGGCCGCTCGCAGCTCCTCATCTATCATTTCATGTTCGGCCCCGATTACGCCGCCGGCTGTCCGTCCTGCTCGATGATCGCCGACGGTTTCAACGGATTTGCGGTCCATCTCGCTCATCACGACGTGATGCTGTCGGCGGTCTCGCGGGCGCCGCTCGCAAAGCTGCAGGCCTACAAGCGGCGGATGGGCTGGACGTTTCCATGGGCGTCGTCGTCTCCGAGCGACTTCAACGCCGACTTCAATGTCTGGTTCACCGAGGATCAGCAGAACAGTGGCATCGACTACAACTACCGGCGCGAACCGCCATTCGTGCAGCGTGACGAGCCGCAGGGCGGCGGCGAGGCCCCGCGGTCCGTGTCCCACTCCGCGATGTGCGGGACCGACCGCGCAACCTTCCTTCGCGAGCGGCCGGGCATGAGTGCCTTCGTCCGCGAGGACGGCGCGATCTACCACACCTATTCGACCTACGCGCGCGGCCTCGACGGCATCTGGGGCATGTATGCCTGGCTCGACCGCGCGCCGAAGGGCCGCAACGAGAGCGGCGGCGCGTGGTGGCGCCGTCATGACGAGTACGACGCGGCCTGATCGGTCCAGGGAGGCGGCTGATGAGCGATCAGACCACATCAATCGTCGGCGCGCGGCCGCACGGATACGGCCAGACGGCAGCGCGTTGGCTGTCGCTGGCGGCGGCGCCGGCCTTCGCGATCATGGCGTTGCTCGCGGCGGCCGCGCCGGCCGACATTCTGTGTGTCGCCATGCAAGGGCCGATTTCGCTTCAGGGCATGGTCCCGATGTATGCGCTGATGAGTGCCTTCCATCTGGCACCGTGGCTGCGGCTGCTGCGATGACCGGTTCAATCTTCCGGCAGGGCGAACACCGCGCAGGGCCGCACGATGCCGCGCAGCTCGTGCGTGCCGAGCGCGACCAGCGGCATTTCGGTCTCGGCGGCCAGCGCGCCCGACACCAGCACGGTTTTCTGCAGCGGCCTGCACAGCCCTTCGAGCCGACTGACCAGATTGACCGCGGAGCCGATCGCGGTGAAGTCGAGACGATCGGCGGCGCCGATATTGCCCCAGAGCATGTCGCCGAGATGCAACGCCGCGCCGAACGGCAGCGGCGGCAGGCCCTGTTTGCGGCGCTCGGCATCGAGATGCGCCATGCCGAGGCGTGCGGCCGAGACCGCGCGCAACGCGGCCTCGCAGGCGCTGCGCGGGCTGGTCGTGACCGGGAAGATCGCGAGCAGGCCGTCACCGATGAATTTCAGCACCTCGCCGCCGAAAGCGTGGATGGCGCCGGCGATGCGATCGAACCAGGCGTCGAGCGCGGCGATCACCTCGGCGGGAGGATGGCTCTCGGAGAGTGCGGTGAAGCCGCGCAGGTCGGCAAACAACAGCGCGGCCTTGATGGTCTCGCCGGTGTTGCGCCGCAAGGGCGATGCCAGCACGCGCGCCGCGCTGCGCCGGCCGAGATAGGCTTCCAGCGCCGCGGTCAGCGTGGCTCGCGTGGCGAGCGCGGCCAGCGGCGCTGCGGCGAAGCGCGCCGCATCGCGCAATTGATCTGCCTCGTCGGGCGTGAAGGGGCGGGTCCCGATCCAGCCAAGCGCCGGCCCATCCGGGCGCGGGCCGATGGTGTCTTCATGCACCGGGCCCGTCGCGAGCCCGCTGAGCCAGCGGCGGCCGGCATCGCCGGATGCGGCGGTATCGAACATGCCAAAGGGCTGCTGCGGCGCGAAGCCGAGCGCCTCGATGACTTCACCGCTGTCGGCGCGCCAGAGCCAGGTGCGCCTCGCGATCAGCGGGTGCGGAACCTCGAGCGTGAGGGCGCCGCCGGCGAGCGGCAGGCCATCCGCAACCAGATGCGCACCGAGTTCCGCCAGCAGCCGGTTGGCGCCCGCGGTCTCGGCTGCGGCGTCGACCAGCCAGCTCAACGTCGAAGACAACTGCATCGCGGTATCATGGAGGTGACGCCTCACTCTTGTCACGCGTTATCCGTTAAGATCGCCGCCAAGGGAGGATTTGATCGATGAGTGACCCCTTCGTCGTCAGGCGCGAAATCGAGATCGCAGCCCCGCCGGCTTCGGTGTTCGCCTTCCTGACCGATCCGCAGAAGATCGTAAGCTGGATGGGCCTCGAGGCAAAGACCGAGCTACATCCGGGTGGCCTGTTCTTCCTCAAGGGCGTCGGCGACGATCATGAACGCGCCGCGCGCGGTGCGTTCCGCGAGGTCGTGCCGGTGCACCGGCTCGCCTACAGCTTCGGCTGGGAAGGAGGCGAGGAGGTGCCCCCGGGATCGAGCCTGATCGAGATCGATCTGATCGACAAGGACAGCGGCACCCTGTTGCGCATGACCCACAGCGGCCTGCCCAATGCGGCGCAGTGCGCCAGCCATGACAAGGGATGGGCGCACTATCTCGGCCGGCTCGCGCTGGTGGCCGCGGGCCAGGATCCTGGTCCGGATCACGGTCCACACCGCCGCGCCTGACACCGCGCATGCAAGGACGCGCGCGCCTCCGCTGGAATCCGCACGGCGCGCCGCCACTATCGCCACGCCAGGCGGTAATGACAGGAGCGTTACGCGAGCCCGAGCGCCTTGCGCGACTTTCGCGTCAGCCTCGCCGCAATCAGCGCGTGCGCCTGGTCGAGATAGGCTTTGAGCTCGGCGTCGGGCAGCACGTTGTTGCCGACAAGCTGCACCCATTTGGCGCGCGCCAGATAGGGCGCCGGCTGCGCCAGGCCCTGCTCGATCAGGAGTTGGTAGGCCATGTTCGAGGTCTTGAACATGAAGCCGCCGCCGAGCCGTTCGACGAAGCCGCCACCCAGCGCAAACATCTTGCCGCCGACCTTGAACACCGACGTGCCTTCCCATTGCACCACCTTGGTGGTGGCGGGCAGGCTCAGGCAGTGCTTTTCGAAAGCCTTCGGGCTCATGGCATCGGCTAGCGGTGGAGAGAAGTGCGCGCATGCTTAGTCTGGGCGCGTAAAGGTCGACAAGCCTTAAGTGGTGACCATTTGGGCGAATGCCGCTCAAGGGCAGCACGGTCTGTGCTTGAAGGTGGCGTGACGCGGCGCCTGTGGCGCCACCGGTCCGCAGCCTTTTGGTTGGCGATGATGGCTTCATCGCAACGGCGCGGGCGTTTCGCCGCATCATTTTCGGCGGTCGCGGTGACCTGAGCGGGGCCAGCGGCCGATCAGAAATGATGGATGCCGAGCGCCGAGAAGGCCGCGTCGTGTGTCTCATGGCCGTCGGTCGTCGGCTGGCCGAGGAAGCCGAGGTGGAGCGGAAGCGGATGGAGCGGGGCCATCGGGATCGCGCCGGCGGTGTCAAGCAACGGAATGCTGGAGGGTGTGCTCGCAGGCGAATGCGCTGAGCTGTCCTGCGTCGAGCCGAGGATATCAGTCAGGACAGGTTCGACGACGGTCGTGACCGGCGAGTCATGAACAACGCTCGACACCATGCCGGTCAGGCCGTCGGTGAGATGGTTGATCGAATCAGACAGTGACGATGTCACCTGGCCGATCGTGGCGCTGACATCCGAGATCACGTGCGACACCGTCGCAAGGGAGCTGTCGACCAGGTTCTTGATGGTGTCGACGGGCTGCACGAGGGAAGACGCGAGATCTGTGGCCGGCGGCGCGCTGACAATGCCGTGGCTTCCGACGGCGTCGTGCGGCGATGCATGATCAGCCGATGTGCCGGGAGACTCCGCTGGAATAGACGGGGTCGGGGCATGCGCGGCGGAGGCGGTGCCAGCCGATGCCGTCGTTGCCGCCGTATGGTCTGGCTCGGGCGAAGGGCCGGCATCAGCGTGATCCATCGCTGTGGGCTGCGCCGGCGGCGTATCGGGGCTGCCTGCGTGCTGCTCGTGGAGATGAGGATCGGGCGGCGCAGGCTCCTTCGCGGACGGATCGGCGGGCTGCGCGGGGTGCAAGGCGGGCTCCGGCGCGGGCCGCTCCGGGTCGTGGTGGATGACGCGCGGCGCGGCTTCGGCCTCGTTCAGGACGGCAAGCAACGTCGTGAAGAAGGCTGCGGTCTCACCGGACGCAATCTGGCGCGCGGTTTCGGCGGCATGTGCGCGTCGCGTGTTGTCCTTGTCTGACATAGCCATGGCAGCTCCTCAGTGTTCCCGGAACGTCAACGTTCCCGGAAACCGCGCGTAATCTCGTCGCGCAGCGGTCCGAGCAGATATTCGAACAGCGTGCGCTGGCGTGTCGGCACGATCACCTCGGCCGGCATGCCTGGCTGCAGCTCGATATGCGATTTCCTGACGTCATCAGGATCGAGCGCGACCTCGACCGCGTAGTAGCCGGGCGACGACTTGTCATCGGTCAACCGGTCCGCAGACACCGTCTTGACGGTGCCGTAGAGGCGCGGCCGTTCGGCATAGTTCACGCCGATAAGCCTGACCTCGGCGCGACGGCCGGTGGTGACGTCGTTGATGTCGGAGAGCTTGAGCCTGGCGTCGGCGATCAGCGGATCGTCCGACGGCACGACGTCCATCAGCTTGGCGCCTGGCTGGATCACGCCGCCCTCGGTGAAGACGTCGAGGCCGACCACCGAACCGGTCGCAGGCGCGATAATCCTGGTGCGCGCCACCACGTCGCTCGTGGCGTCGATCTTGGGGGCGAGCTCGGCGAGCTTGGTCTCGGTCGAGCGGAGCTGGTCGGTGATCTCGCTCATCCGCGCGCGCTCGGCCTTGGCGATCTCAAGCTCGTTCTGCGCGATCTGCTGCTGCATGCCGGCGATGTTGGCCTGTTGCGCGCCGATGTCGGCCTGCAGCCTGGCATCCTCACGCTGCAGCGCCAGGATCCGGGTCTTCGGTGTATAGCCCTGTTCGTACAAATGCTGCGCGCCATTCATCTCGTCCGTCAGCAGCTCGCGCTGCTTCTGCGTGCCGGTCAGTTGCGCCTGCGTCCCGCCGATCTGCGCGGTGAGCTCCTTGATCTTGCCGCGGAGCACCGCGGTCTCGGCTTCGAACTGATGTTTCCGTGCGGCCATCATCGCGGTCTCGTTGGCCATCGCCTGGCGTACGGTGGCTTTGTCGCTCCGTGCGCGCAGGTCGTCGCCAAAGGCAGGCGCGTCCTGGCCGTCACGCTCGGCGACCAGCCGCGCCTCCGCGGCGAGGGCGGCGTCGCGATCGGCGACGAGGACGTCGAGCTTGGCGCGCGGGTCGCTGTCGTCGAGTGCGATCAGGAGCTGCCCCTTCTCGACATGGGCACCGTCGCGAACCAGGAGCTGGCGCACCACGCCGCCGTAGGGGTGCTGCACGCTCTGCCGCCGTCCCTCGACCTGGAGGTTGCCGTTGGCGATCGCCGCGCCGGAGATCGGTGCCAGCGTGCCCCACATCGTCATCGCGCCCGCAAAGGCTGCGACCACGCCGGCGCCGAGCCATGCCGGCCGCTCGGGCCGCGAGTACGAGGCGCGGTCGCGGATCGGGGCAAAATCCTCGCCGATCACCGTCATGTGGCACCTCGCGCGGCGGCCTGCTGCTGCAAGCTCTGATAGATTTCGCCAGGCGGCCCGAGCATGTCGAGCAGGCCGTTGCGCAGCACCATCATGACGTCGACGATGTCGAGGATGGTGGTGCGATGGGTGATGACGATGACGGTCGCACCCTCGGTCTTGGCCTGCAGCAACGCCGCCTTCAGCGCCTCCTCGCCGGGGCCGTCGAGATTGGCGTTGGGCTCGTCGAGCACGAGCAGAGGCGGGCGGCCGAGCAGCGCGCGTGCCAGCGCGAGGCGCTGGCGCTGCCCGCCGGAGAGGCCGACGCCGCCGGCGCCGAGCTGCGTGTCGTATTGCTTGGGCAGGTCGAGGATCATCTCGTGGATGCCGGCGCGCTTGGCCGCGTCGATGATCTCCTCGGTCGAGGCGTTGCCGAACCGCGCGATGTTCTCGCGCACGCTGCCGACGAACAGGCCGACATCCTGCGGCAGGTACCCGACATGGCGGCCGAACTCGAGCGGATCCCAATGGCTGTAATCGAGCCCGCCGAAGCGCAGCCGTCCGCCGGCGGGCGCGATCGCGCCGACCAGCATGCGCGCCAGCGTGCTCTTGCCCGAGCCGCTGGCGCCGACGATGCCGAGCGCCTGTCCGCCTGCGAGCTCGAACGACAGGCCCTTGATGACCGGCTCCTGCCGCGCCGGCAGGACGCAGCTGACATCGCGCACGTCGATTGTGTTGCGGGCGCGCGGCACGATGGTGCGGGGCGGTGTCAGGTCGACCTCGGCGAGCAGGTCGCGTACCTCGACATAGGCTTCGCGCGCGCCGATGAACTGCTTCCAGGTGCCGACCGCCTGCTCGACCGGCACCAGCGCGCGGCCCATCACGATGCTGGCGGCGAAGATCGTTGCGGGCGCAATCGCATGATCGATCGCAAGCCAGGCGCCGGTGCCGAGCATTAGGGATTGCAGCAGCAGGCGGAAGAAACGAATCGAGGAGGTCATGACCGCGTTCTTGTCGCTGGCATGAGCCTGCTGCACCAGCATCGAGGAGCGTTGGCTCTGCCAGTTGTGCTCGACCGCGGGCTGCATGCCCATGGCGCGGATGACATCGGCATGACGCAGCACGTTCTCGGTGAAGACATAGGACTGGTTGCCGGCGGCCTCCGCCCGCTTCATCGGCTCGCGCGTCATGACCTCGTTGAGCCCGGCAAGACCGAGCAGCAGGATCGCGCCGAGGGTCGCGACGATGCCGAGCAGCGGATGGATGAAGAATAGCAGCATCAGGTAGATCGGGATCCACGGCAGGTCGAAGGCAAAGTAGATGCCGGGTCCGGTTACGAAGGTGCGGAACTGGTCGAGATTGCGCAGCTGCTGCGCGCCGCGCGAGGCTCCGCGCTCCGCGGAGCGAACCACCAGCGCCTCGAACACGCGCCGCGACAGGTCCATGTCGAGGCGGATGCCGCAGCGGATCAGGATCCAGGCGCGCACCGCGTCGAGCAGCGCCATGGTAAGCAGCGCGATCGCGAGGATCAGGGTGAGAAGGACGAGGGTCGAGATGTTCTCGTTGAGCAGGACGCGGTTATAGACCTGCATCAGATAGAGCGGCGAACTCAGATAAAGCAGGTTGATGCCGCTCGAGAACAGGCCGGCCCACAGGAAGTGCGGCCATAGCGCGACGAGCGCCTGGCGGACACCATCGCTTCGACGCGAATGTGCGACAGTTTCGTCAAAAACCGCCAGCGAGTCCGAATGCATTCGGAGAAGTCCTCAAGCTGCCATGCAGGGTCACGATGCAGAAACCGCCGGCTCCGGCGGCCAGCGGCATCAGGCACGATGGCGTGGGGAAGTCTCCCCACGCCACGTGTTGTGAGACTTTCCGGACTCAGGCGAGCCCGTGGAGCAGGCCACCCACATCAAGGTGACCGACATCGGCCGTGGCGCCGATCATGGTCGGAGCGGAAACTGAGGCGTCGATGCCGCCGGTTCCGGCCAGGCCGGATGCCGAAAGGTTGACGCTCGGATTGGTTTCGACCACCGCACCGAGATCAAGCGTGTGCGAGAGATCGACCGTTCCGCTGGCGCCCGCCGATGCACCACCGCCTGCGCCGGCACTGCCTGAGAGCGAGCCGGTTGCAGAACCGAGCAGTCCGTCCACAGTGTCGAGCAGGTTTCCGAGAAGTGCCATGTGAACTCCTTTGTTTGATTGGCTTGGCGCGACGCAAAGCGTCGCTGGTCACAAAGTCATTCGCGCGCAAAAGGTTGCGGACTCATATGCGACCATTTCGTGCTCATTTCATGAGCGAGGAACAGGAACCGTACGTATGTCCTCGACCGTCGTCGTGGAGCGCGCGAGCCACGCGCTCGCCTTGGCGAAGGCGGAAGCAATCCATGTCACTGCTTGCGGAGGCATGGATTGCTTCGTCGCTAACGCTCCGCGCAATGACGTTGTCGAAGGCGCCGGAGGCGCTTCAGTGGCCTTGATGCCTTGAGATGAAGAACCTGACACGAGGCGCATGTGGGTTGACGTCGCGGGCGCCGCGGTCGATGGATTGAAAGCCTTTCACGTCAACAATAACAGGAAGCTTTCATGACACGCGTGCGCTGTATCACCGAAATGGGCATGGGCGTCGACGTCCACGGACGCGACGCCACCAAGGCTGCCAAACGCGCGGTCTCCGACGCCATCCGTCACTCCAGCCTCGGCTTCTTCCGCATGCTCGGCAAGACCGCGAACGACATGTTCGTCGATGTCACGATCGCCGTGCCGAATCCGGAGGGCGTCGACACCGCTGAAGTCGCCAAGGAGCTGCCATATGGCACAAAAACAGTGAAGGCGATCGCAGGCGGGCTCGAAATCCCGTCAGACCAGGGCAATGACCCGATCCTCATTGCAAATGCGGCGGTCATCGTCAGCTTCGATGATGGGAAATGATGCGTCGATCCGTGGCAAAGGCGCGAAGGGCGCCTTTGCCCGCCCTGCGGTTTCGCACGCAACGTGACAGCATCATTTGAAATAGTCCGGCTTCCCGGTGGTCCAGGTCTCGCCCCAATGCTGACCGCCGCCGTCGACGGTCAGCGTCTCGCCGGTGATGAATTTGCCGGAGGGGCCTGCGAGATAGACGCTGGCCTCGGCGATGTCCCAGGGCGAGCCCGGGCGCATCATCGGATTGGAGCGCGGATAGGCGGCGCGCGCTTCCGCGGTGTAGACGTTCCACCCCTCGGTTTCGATCGCACCAGGGGCGATGCAGTTGACGCGGATGTTCAGCGGCGCCCATTCGACCGCGAGCGCGCGCGACAGCCCGATCACGCCGGATCGCGCCGCGATCGTGTGCGCGATGCCGTAGAGGCCGTGGGTGGTGACCACGACGATGTTGACGATGCTGCCCAGGTGCTTGCGGTCACGCCAGAGCTGCGCCGCCGCCTGCATCATGTACCAGGTGCCGTTGAGGTTGGTATTGATGACCGCGTTCCAGCCCTTGACCGAAAAGTCGATCGCGGCCTGCGGGAACTGGCCGCCGGCGCTGTTGACCAGGATATCGACGCGGCCATGCGCGGCCCAGATCGCCTCGAACATCTTGTTGACGGCGTCGGGGTCCTTGATGTCGGCCACATGCGCGGAGGCCGTCAGGCCGCGCCGCCTGAGAGCGTCGACCAGCGCATTGAGCTTGTCGCTGTTGCGGCCGACCACGATGACATCAGCGCCGAGCCGTGAAAACAGCCACGCGATGGCGCGGCCGATGCCGCCGGCGCCTCCGGAGACGACCGCCACCTGACCGGCCAGCGCATCGGATGCAAACACGGTCGGATGGATCGCCAGTTCGTCGTCGGAGAGGCCGAGCCGTTCAGACTCCGCTTGATCTGTCATGGTCGGTCCGGCCCTTGCGGCTTGCATCGAGGTCCGTACATTAGCTAGCCAATCACAACGACGCAAAGACCATCAATATGGCCGATCTCTCCGCCTTTCCGATTACAAAACGCTGGCCCGCTCAGCATCCGGATCGCTTGCAGCTCTATTCGTTGCCGACACCGAATGGGGTGAAGGTCTCGATCATGCTTGAGGAGATCGGGCTGCCTTACGAAGTGCATCTCGTCGACTTCAACAAGGACGACCAGAAGACAGCGGAGTTCCTCTCGCTGAACCCGAACGGCAAGATCCCGGCGATCCTCGATTCCAACGGCCCCGGCGGCAAGCCGCTGCCCTTGTTCGAATCCGGCGCCATCCTGCAATACCTGGCCGAGAAGACCGGCAAGCTGCTGCCGGCAGATCCGGCGCGCCGTTACGAAACCATCCAGTGGGTTCATTTCCAGATGGGCGGCATCGGCCCGATGTTCGGCCAGGTCGGCTTCTTCAACAAATTCGCCGGCAAGGACTATGAAGACAAGCGGCCGCTGCAGCGCTACCTCGCGGAATCCAAGCGTCTGCTCGGCGTGATGGAGACACACCTTGCAGGGCGGCAGTGGTTCATGGATGACGAGTACACCATCGCCGATATCTCGATGCTCGGCTGGGTGCGCAATCTGATCGGCTTCTACGATGCGCGCCAGCTTGTCGAGTTCGACCAGTTCAAGGACGTTGCGGCCTGGCTGGAGCGCGGCCTCGCGCGTCCTGCCGTGCAGCGTGGACTGAATATTCCGAAGCGGCCCTAGGCCGCGTGATTGAGCAGTTCGCAACCGAGAAAACCCGTTGTCGGCCGCGCTCTGCTTCGCCATGGTCGTCCCGCCCGTCCTTCCATTCCAGCCTCGAGCCCGCCCATGACCACAGACGCGATCCGGCCTGCCGTTCACCGTCATCAGCCCTGGTACAAGGTCCTCTATGTCCAGGTGCTGATCGCGATCGCGCTCGGCATCCTGATCGGGCATTACAACCCCGGCCTCGGCAAGGCGCTGAAGCCGCTCGGCGACGGCTTCATTGCGCTGATCAAGATGATGATCGCGCCGGTGATCTTCTGCACGGTGGTGCACGGCATCTCCTCGATGGGCGACCTCAAGCGCGTTGGCCGGGTCGGGCTGAAGGCGCTGATCTATTTCGAGACGGTGTCGACGGTTGCGCTCGCGATCGGCCTTCTGGTCGGCGAATTGCTGCAGCCTGGCCACGGCTTCAACATAGATCCGACCACGATCGATCCGAAGTCGGTCGCGACCTACGTCAGCAAGGCGAAGGAGGAGGGCATCGTCGCCCACCTGATGGCGATCATTCCCGACAGCTATTTCGGGGCGCTTTCGCGCGGCGACCTCCTGCAGGTGCTGCTGATCTCGATCCTCTCCGGATTTGCCATCGCGTTCATGGGCAAGGCCGGCGAGCCGATCGCGGCGGCGATCGACAAGGCCGCCAAGGTGTTCTTCGGCATCATCCGCATCATCGTTCGCGTCGCGCCGCTTGGCGCGTTTGGCGCCATGGCCTTCACGGTCGGCGCCTACGGGCTCGGCTCGCTGTGGAATCTGGCGGCGCTGATCGGCACCTTCTACCTCACCAGTGTGCTGTTCGTGCTGATCGTGCTCGGCGCGATCGCGCGGCTGGCGGGCTTCTCGATCCTCCGCTTCATCGCCTATATCAAGGACGAGCTCCTGATCGTGCTCGGCACCTCGTCATCGGAGACCGTGCTGCCGCAGATGATCCAGAAGATGGAGCATCTCGGCGCCTCGCGCTCGGTGGTCGGCCTCGTCATCCCGACCGGCTACAGCTTCAATCTCGACGGCACCAACATCTACATGACGCTGGCGACGCTGTTCCTGGCACAGGCCACCAACACGCATCTGACGATCTGGCAGGAGCTCGGCATTCTCGGCATCGCCATGATCACCTCGAAGGGCGCCTCCGGCGTCACCGGCGCGGGCTTCATCACGCTCGCGGCGACGCTGTCGATCGTGCCCGACATTCCGATCCAGTCGATCGCGATCCTGGTCGGCATCGACAAGTTCATGAGCGAGTGCCGCGCACTCACCAACCTGGTCGGCAACGGTGTCGCCTGCGTGGTGATCAGCCTTTCCGAAGGCGAGCTCGACAAGGATGCGCTGCACGAGACCATGGCGCATCCGCTCGAACTCGGCGAGGCGCTGGAGCCGGGCGGAAAGGGATGAGTCGGTCCAGCACGCCGGCCAGCCGGTCGCGGTCGCTGCTGGCCGTATCAGGCGAGGATCACAGCGTCGTTTTCACGCGTTTACGCGCGCTGAAGCGCGGCGAATATCGGTGTGGAGACAGACCCGGTCCGATCTGGCGCTGTGATTGCTGTGGGGATAATTTCCCGCAGCAATCGCATGCGGGGAACGGCATTGACCATCACCATCTACGGCATCAAGAACTGCGACACCATGAAGAAGGCCCGCGCCTGGCTCGACGATCACGGCGTGGCCTATGACTTTCACGACTACAAGATCGCCGGAATCGGCAAGGACAAGCTCGAGCAGTGGAGCGATGAAGTCGGCTGGGAGACGTTGCTCAATCGCGCCGGGACTACCTTCAAGAAGCTGCCGGACGCCGACAAGGACGGATTGAACGAGCGCAAGGCGCTGGCGCTGATGGCCGACCAGCCATCGATGATCAAGCGGCCGGTGCTGGACCTCGGGGCCAAGCGCGTGGTCGGCTTCAAGCCGGATCTCTACGCCAAGGAAGTGCCGGCGAAGGCGCGCAAGAAGGGCTAGCTGGATCTGTGCCTTCGAATTGCAACGGCTAGCCGAACTCGAGCACATCCGCGAGCGCGATCCGGCCGGGGGCGCGATAGGCCAGGTCGCGATCGATGATGGCGCACAGCCGGGTTTCGGGCAGCTTGTCATTGCCGCGCATCAAGTTGCGGATTTCGAAGCTGCCGTCCTCGCTGATCGTCTTCAGCGATGCGACGAGATGGGTGACCGGTCCGCCATTCGAGAACGGCAGCAGCAACCGCTCATAGGCGACCACGTGGCCGTAGATGTCGTCGATATCTGCGATGGTGTAGACGGGCAGGCGGCAGGCGATGCAGGTGTAATATGCGGGCATCACGATCGGTGCGAGCCGCGGTCCGAGATAGTCGTCGAGCAGGCGGCCCTTGCCGGTGTGCCCGTAGGCGTTCGCCATCCGCGTGCCGTCGCTCTGGATCGTCAGCCGTGGCGTTTCCGTCGTCATATCGACGGTGAAGAACACGAGATCGGGCAGTTCCTCTTCCATCCGCTCCGGCTGAAACTCGTCCATCCGCGGAACCGTCTGGCCGCTGCCACGGAGTCGCAGCCATGCGTTCAGGAAATCACGTTGCCTGATCGACTTGACGATCGAGGGATTTGCGCTCCCGAACTGCAAGGCCGTGGGCCCTCTGTGCACATCGGCAGAGCGTCGGTCGGGGACGGAAATATTCTATGAAAACGCCGAATCGCAGCAAAACACCGTTAACGGCCGCTTTCCGATGCGCAAAGCGCGCCGAATGCCATTCGACTAAGGATGAACCGGAACCGGGTATCGGCGATACCGCGGTGCACAGCTTTCCACCTTGCGTAACCGCCACGGATGACGGCATATTCCGGCCCGGAGGCGGCGGGCTCCGGACGGTTTCCAGGACGCATCGGACAACCTGTCGGACATCAAAAGAACTGGCCACGCGGGCGAGAGGCCTCGCAGCGATGGCGTATGGGGGATTCTATTTGGCCGATGAGTTCATTCTCGAAACCAGCGGATTGACCAAGGAATTCGCGGGTTTCTTCGCAGTTCGTGACGTCGCGCTGAAGGTGCGTCGCGGTCACATTCACGCGTTGATCGGGCCTAACGGCGCCGGCAAGACAACCTGTTTCAACCTGTTGACCAAATTCCTGAACCCTTCGGCGGGCGAGATCCGCTACAAGGGGCAGGATATCACCGCGATGCCGCCGGCCGACGTGGCGCGGCTCGGATTGGTCCGGTCGTTCCAGATTTCGGCGGTGTTTCCCCATCTGACCGCGCTCGAAAACGTCCGCGTGGCCTTGCAGCGCCAGCACGGTGCGTCGTTCGATTTCTGGCGCTCCAAGACCGTGCTCGACCACTTCAATCCGCGCGCCCATGAGCTGTTGAACGACGTCGGCTTGAGCGAATTCGCCAACACGCCGGCGGTCGAGATGCCCTATGGCCGCAAGCGCGCACTTGAGATTGCGACGACGCTCGCGCTCGACCCGGAGATGATGCTGCTCGACGAGCCGATGGCCGGCATGGGCCATGAAGACATCGACAAGATTGCGGCGCTGATCAAGCGGATTTCCGCCAAATACACCATCCTGATGGTCGAGCATAACCTCTCGGTCGTGGCCAATCTTTCCGACGTCATCACCGTGCTGACGCGCGGCCAGGTGCTGGCGGAGGGCAACTACGCCGACCTCTCCAAGGACGAGCGCGTGAAGGAAGCCTATCTGGGAGCGGGTCATGGCTGAGGCGAAACTGGCGGAAGCCCCCGCGACGGCTGCCAGCGCCGAGGTGCTGTCGGTCAAGGATCTGCAGGCCTGGTACGGTGAGTCCCACATCCTTCACGGCATCAATTTCAGCGTGAAGGCCGGCGAGGTGGTGACGCTGCTCGGCCGCAACGGCGCCGGCAAGACCACGACGCTGAAGTCGGTGATGGGCGTCATCGGCAAGCGCTCCGGCTCGATCCGGTTCAACAATCAGGAGATCATCCGCGCCACGTCCGACAGGATCGCGCGGATGGGCATCGCGTTCTGCCCTGAGGAGCGCGGCATCTTCTCGAGCCTCGACGTGCGCGAAAACCTGATGCTGCCGCCGGTGGTGCGGAGCGGGGGCCTGTCGCTCGACCAGATCTTCACGCTGTTTCCGAACCTGAAGGAGCGCCTCACCAGCCAGGGCACCAAGCTTTCGGGCGGTGAGCAGCAGATGCTGGCGATCGCGCGCATCCTGCGCACCGGCGCGCGCTTCCTGATGCTGGACGAGCCGACCGAAGGCCTGGCGCCGGTCATCATCCAGCAGATCGGCCACACCATTTCGCGCCTGAAGTCGGAGGGATTCACCATCCTTCTGGTCGAACAGAATTTCCGCTTCGCCTCGACCGTTGCCGACCGCTACTACATCGTCGAGCACGGCAAGGTGATCGACGGATTCTCGAATTCGGAGCTGTCGGCCAACATGGACAAGCTCCATACTTACCTTGGCGTCTGAGATCGCCTGAACCAGAAAATTTAGGACGAGGGAATACCGGATGAGGAATACGATTTCAGCGCTTCTGCTCGGCACCGCGATGGTGTTCAGCGCCGCGAGCGTCGCCTCCGCCCAGGACAAGATGGACAAGACGGTCAAGATCGGCGCACTGTCCGATCAGTCCGGCCTCTATGCCGACCTCGCAGGTCCCGGCTCGACGCTGGCGGCGCAGATGGCGATCGAGGATTCCGGCCTGAAGGCCAAGGGCTGGACCATCGATCTCATCTCCGGCGATCATCAGAACAAGCCCGACATTGGCACCACCATCGCCCGGCAGTGGTTCGACGTCGACAAGGTCGACGCGGTCGTCGACGTGCCGAATTCCGGCGTCGCGCTCGCGGTCAACAACGTCGTGAAGGAAAAGAACGGCGTCTACATCAACTCGGGCGCCGCGACCTCGGATCTGACCAACGCGCAGTGCTCGCCGAACACGGTGCACTGGACCTACGACACCTACATGCTCGCCCACGCCACCGGCCAGGCGTTGGTGAAGGCGGGCGGGGACACGTGGTTCTTCCTGACCGCGGACTATGCGTTCGGCGCGGCGCTGGAGCGCGACACTACCGCCGTCGTCACCGCCAATGGCGGCAAGGTGGTCGGCGGCGTCAAGCATCCGCTCAACACCGCGGACTTCTCCTCCTTCCTTCTGCAGGCGCAAGCCTCCAAGGCCAAGATCATCGGCCTTGCCAATGCCGGCGGCGACACCACCAACTCGATCAAGCAGGCCGCCGAGTTCGGCATCGTCAAGGGCGGCCAGAAGCTCGCGGCGCTCCTACTGTTCCTGACCGATGTCAAGGCGATCGGGCTCGAGACCGCACAGGGCCTCAACTTCACCGAGACGTTCTACTGGGACCTGAACGACCAGACCCGTGCCTTCTCCAAGCGCTTCTCGGAGCGGATGAAGAACAGCGCTCCCCCGACCATGGTGCAGGCCGGCGTCTATGCGGGCCTGATGCATTATTTCAAGGCGCTGGAAGCGCTCGGCGGCAATCCGCATGACGGCGTCAAGGTGGTCGCCAAGATGAAGTCGATCCCGACCGACGATCCTCTGTTCGGCAAGGGCGAGATCCAGCCCAACGGCCGTGTCACGCACAGCGCCTATCTGTTCGAGGTGAAGAAGCCGTCGGAGTCCAAGGGGCCGTGGGATTTCTACAAGCTGGTCGGCACCGTGCCGGGCAACCAGGCTTTCACCCCGCTCGACAAAAGCACCTGCCCATTGCTGAAGAAGTAACAATCGTGTCCGTCGGTCACGGCGTGACCGGCGGGCTTTGTCTACCCAAGCGAAAGCTCATTCGATGCAGGCTTTATACGCACAGCTCCTGGTGGGACTGATCAACGGCTCGTTCTATGCGTTGCTCAGTCTGGGGCTCGCCGTGATCTTCGGCATGCTCAACATCATCAATTTCGCGCACGGCGCGGTCTACATGATGGGCGCCTTCGTGGCGTATTTCCTGCTCAACCTGGGCGGCATCAACTACTGGTGGGCGCTGATCATCGCGCCGATCGTGGTTGGCATCTTCGGCATGATCCTCGAACGCACCATGCTGCAATGGCTGACGGGGCTCGACCATCTCTACGGGCTGCTTCTGACCTTCGGCATTGCACTGATCATTCAGGGTGTGTTCCAGAATTATTTCGGCTCGTCCGGTCTGCCTTATTCGATCCCGGATCAGCTCAGGGGCGGCATGAATCTCGGCTTCATGTTCCTGCCGATCTATCGCGGCTGGGTCGTCGTGTTCTCGCTGGTGGTTTGTCTGGCGACCTGGTTCCTGATCGAGAAGACGCAGCTCGGCGCTTACCTGCGCGCCGCCACTGAAAATCCGACGCTGGTGCGCGCCTTCGGCATCAACGTGCCGCGCATGATCACGCTGACCTACGGGCTCGGCGTCGGCCTCGCGGCGCTTGCCGGCGTGCTATCGGCGCCGATCAACCAGGTCCGGCCGCTGATGGGCGCCGATCTGATCATCGTGGTGTTCGCGGTGGTCGTGATCGGCGGCATGGGCTCGATCATGGGATCGATCATCACGGGCTTCGCGCTCGGCGTGATCGAGGGACTGACCAAGTATTTTTATCCCGAAGCCTCCAACACCGTGGTGTTTGTCCTGATGGTGCTGGTGCTGCTGGTGAAACCCACGGGACTGACGGGACGGGCGGCCTGATATGTCAGCATTGACCGACGATACGATTCCGGTGACGCCGCGCGCGATGCGCGACGAAATGATTGTGTTCGCCGTGATGGCGGTGCTGCTGGCGGTGGTGCCGTGGACGGGGGTCTATCCCTTCTTCGTCATGCAGGCGCTGTGCTTCGCGCTGCTCGCCTGCGCCTTCAACCTCCTGATCGGCTATGGCGGCCTGCTGTCGTTCGGCCACGCGATGTTCCTTGGCACCGCGGGCTACGTGTCGGCGCATGCGCTGAAGGTGTGGGGGCTGCCGCCCGCGCTCGGCATCGTGGTCGGCACGGCCGCCGCGGCCTTGCTCGGCCTCATCACCGGTTACATTTCGATCCGCCGGCAGGGCATCTATTTCTCGATGATCACGCTGGCGCTGTCGCAGCTGCTCTACTTCATCTATCTGCAGGCGCCGTTCACCCACGGCGAAGACGGCATCCAGGGCATTCCGCAGGGCCACCTGTTCGGGATCTTCGACCTCTCCAAGCCGATGGTGCTCTATTACGTCGTGCTGGTCGGATTTCTCGCCGGCTTCCTCCTGATCTACCGGACCATCAATTCGCCGTTCGGCGAGGTCCTGAAGTCGATCCGCGAGAACGAGCCGCGCGCGATTTCGCTGGGCTACAAGACCGACCAGTACAAGCTGCTCGCTTTCATCCTGTCGGGCACGCTGGCGGGATTCGCCGGCTCGCTGAAGGTCTTCGTGGCGCAGAACGCCTCGCTCACCGACGTGCATTGGTCGATGTCCGGTGAAATCGTGCTGATGACGCTGGTCGGCGGTCTCGGCACGATTTTCGGACCCGTGGTCGGCGCCTTCGTGATCATCGCCATGCAGCAATACCTTGCCGGCTTCGGCCAGTGGGTGACGGTGATCCAGGGCGTCATCTTCGTGGCCTGTGTGCTGCTGTTCCGGCGTGGTCTCGTCGGCGAGCTCGCCCATTACTTCCGGCGGTCGCTGTAGGGCGCTTTCGAGCGAAGCGGACCCCGGTTCGCACAAAAAAGCGTCAAACCACAATCTTGGGCACGGGCGAGCGGCCTTTCGAGAGCCGACATAGCGGTGGATGACCGCCCATTCGGGCGGTCGCCCCCGGATGCTTTCCTCGCGAAATGTTCTATGACAGTTTTGTGACTGCCTCCGATGGCCGTCCAAAACGATGGAACTGAACAATGTTGCGCTGGTTTCGCTCCTTTCTGCCCAAGGAAGAGCGGTTTTTCGACCTGTTCGCCCGCCATGCCCAGACCTCCGTGCAGTGCGCGTTGGCGCTGCAGGACATGTTGAAGGGCGGGGAGGAGACGCCCGTCTTCTGCCAACGTGTCAATCAGTTCGAGAACGACGCGGACAACATCACCCGTGAGGTCCTGACCGCCGTCCGCCGCACCTTCATCACCCCGTTCGATCGCGGCGACATCAAAAGCCTGATCACGTCGATGGACGATGCCGTCGACCAGATGCAGCAGACCGCGAAGGCGGTCGTGCTGTTCGAGGTGCGATCGTTCGAACCGCCGATGCGCGAGATCGGCAGCCTGATCATCGAATGCGCCAATCTGGTCGGCCGCGCGCTGCCTTTGCTGCAATCGATCGGGCAGAACGTCGTGATGCTGACCCAGATCACCGAGGAGCTGACCAAGCTCGAGGGCCGGGTCGACGATCTCCACGATATCGGCCTGAAGGAATTGTTCCTCAAGCATCGCGACGCCAACACGATGGACTTCATCGTCGGTGCGGAGATCTACGATCATCTCGAGAAGGTGGCCGACCGCTTCGATGACGTCGCCAACGAGATCAACTCCATCGTGATCGAGCAGGTCTAATCACGTGGACGCCACGTTGGGTCTTCCCGTTCTCGTCATCCTGATCGCGGTCGCGCTGCTGTTCGACTTCCTGAACGGCCTGCACGACGCCGCCAATTCGATCGCGACCATCGTCTCGACGCGCGTGCTGCGGCCGCAATATGCGGTGTTCTGGGCGGCGTTCTTCAATTTCGTCGCCTTCACGGTGTTCGGCCTGCACGTCGCCAACACCATCGGCACCGGGATCATTGACCCGTCGGTCGTGGACGCGACCGTGATCTTCGCGGCGCTGGTCGGCGCGATCATCTGGAACCTGATCACCTGGGGACTCGGCATTCCATCGTCGAGCTCGCACGCGCTGATCGGCGGCCTGGTCGGCGCCGGGATGGCGAAGGCGGGGATTTCGGCGGCGGTGTGGAGCGGGCTCTCCAAGACACTGCTTGCGATCGTGCTGTCGCCTTTGGTCGGCTTCCTGCTGGCGCTGGTGCTGGTCGCGATCGTGTCCTGGCTCTCGGTGCGCTCGACACCGTTTGCCGTCGACCGCGCCTTCCGCATCCTGCAATTCGCCTCCGCCTCGCTCTATTCGCTCGGCCATGGCGGCAACGACGCGCAGAAGACCATGGGCATTATCGCCGTGCTGCTCTATTCGCAGGGGCACACCGGCGAGACGTTCCACATCCCTTTCTGGGTGGTGCTGGCCTGCCAGAGCGCGATGGCGCTGGGCACGTTGATGGGCGGCTGGCGGATCGTCCGCACCATGGGCCTGCGCATCACGAAGCTGACGCCGATGCAGGGCTTCTGCGCCGAGACCGGCGGCGCCGCGACCCTGTTCATGGCAACCTATCTGGGGGTTCCTGTCTCGACCACGCACACCATCACCGGCGCCATCGTCGGCGTCGGTGCGGCACGGCGGCTGTCCGCTGTGCGCTGGAGCGTGGCGAGCTCGATCGTCTACGCCTGGCTGATCACGATTCCCGCCTCCGCGGCGGTTGCTGCGCTGACCTATTGGGTGGTGCTGATCCTGCGGTGATGGATCAGGTCACCAGCTTCAGCCCGACAATGCCGGCAACGATCAGTCCGATGCTGGCAAGCCGCATCGCAGTCGCCGGTTCGCCGAACAGGACGATGCCGAGCGCCGCGGTTCCGACCGCGCCGATCCCGGTCCAGACCGCATAGGCGGTTCCGATCGGCAAGGTCTTGAGCGCGACGCCGAGCAGAATGACGCTGCCGGCCATGGCCGCCAGCGTCAGCGCCGACGGTCCGATCCGCGAGAAACCCTCGGTATATTTCAGCCCAATCGCCCAGCCGATCTCCAGCAGGCCAGCGGTGAAGAGAATGGTCCAAGCCATAACAAACCCTCCGGACAAGGCAGGGTCGTCCCCGCTGATGGTGTGGTGAGGTGAAGGTCGTCCTTCTCGTGCCTATATGGGATGGTGTGACCATTCCGCATTGCGACAAATCGCCCTTGATTGCGTCCGTTTTCCCTGCCAAACGCTCCCCGCTATGTCCGATACCGCCCTTACAGCCGAATCGCCGTTCCGATCGTCGCTTGCCGATGAAGTTGCCCGACGTCGCACCTTTGCGATCATCTCGCACCCGGACGCCGGCAAGACCACGCTGACCGAAAAACTGCTGCTGTTCGGTGGCGCCATCAACCTTGCCGGCCAGGTCAAGGCCAAGGGCGAGCGGCGCAACACGCGCTCGGACTGGATGAAGATCGAGCGCGAGCGCGGCATCTCGGTCGTCACCTCGGTGATGACCTTCGAGTTCAACGACCTCGTGTTCAACCTGCTGGACACGCCGGGCCACGAGGACTTTTCGGAAGACACCTATCGCACGCTGACCGCGGTCGATTCCGCGGTCATGGTGATCGACGCCGCCAAGGGCATCGAGGCGCGCACGCGCAAGCTGTTCGAGGTTTGCCGCCTGCGCGACATTCCGATCATCACCTTCATCAACAAGATGGACCGCGAGAGCCGCGACACCTTTGAGCTTTTGGACGAGATCGAGAAGACGCTGGCGCTCGACACCACGCCGATGACCTGGCCGGTCGGCCGCGGCCGCGACTTCCTCGGCACCTATGACGTCGTCAATGGCGGCGTGCGGTTGCTCGAAGGCGGCGGCGCCAAGACCGGGCAGGCCGAGCAGATCGACATCGCCGATCTTGGCGCGCGTAATCCCAATCTCGACGTCGCCGGGGTCAAGGACGAGCTCGAATTGGTGTCGGAGGCCTGCAAGCCGTTCGAGCTCGAGGCGTTTCGCGAGGGACATCTGACGCCGGTGTATTTCGGCAGCGCGCTGCGCAATTTCGGCGTCGGCGACCTGCTGGAAGGCCTCGGCAAATTCGCGCCCGCGCCGAGAGCGCAGGATTCCGATCTGCGCAAGGTCGAGGCGGCGGAGCCGCGCATGAGCGCCTTCGTGTTCAAGATCCAGGCCAACATGGATCCGAACCATCGCGACCGCATCGCCTTCGCGCGGCTATGCTCGGGCAAGCTCAGCCGCGGCATGAAGGCCAAGCTGGTGCGCACCGGCAAGAACATGAGCCTGTCGAGCCCGCAATTCTTCTTCGCCCAGGACCGCTCGGTAGCCGATGAGGCCTTTGCCGGCGACGTCGTCGGCATCCCCAATCACGGCACGCTGCGGATCGGCGACACCCTGACCGAGGGCGAGGAGCTGACCTTCGTCGGCGTGCCGAGCTTCGCGCCGGAAATCGTCCGCCGCGTCCGCCTGACGGATGCGATGAAGGCCAAGAAGCTGAAGGAAGCCCTGCAGCAGATGTCGGAGGAGGGCGTCGTCCAGGTGTTCCGCCCGCGCGACGGCGCGCCGGCGCTGGTCGGCGTGGTCGGCCCGCTGCAGCTCGACGTGCTCAAGGCGCGGCTCGATGCTGAATACTCGCTGCCGGTGGAGTTCGAGGTCAGCGAGTTCTCGCTGGCGCGCTGGATTTCCTCCGACGACCGCAAGAAGCTCGACGCCTTCATCGCTGCCAACAATTCCGGCATTGCTGACGATGTCGATGGCGATCCCGTGTTCATGGCCAAGAACGAGTTCTATCTCGGTTACACCCGCGATCGCGCCGAGGGCATCACCTTCTCCAACGTCAAGGACGTAAAGAAGCGGGCGTAGCGGCCTATCGCGGTTGTCGCCCCCGCGCAGGCGGGGGACCCAGTACGCCGCGGCCCATCGATCGATCACTGCCGTCTCTGGAATACGGAATCGCCGGACAAGCCGGGCGATGACAGCGCAAATTGTGGAGACTTTCCGCGTAAACGCGAGGACGTGAACGCGTTCCCGCTTGATGCGATCAGGTTGCGGTACCATTTTCTCCGGTAGGCGTTCAGGGTTCGCTCGCATGCTCCGGCGCGTTGCCATCTGTCTCGCTCTTGCACTGCTGGCCATCGCCCCTGCCGGCACCGTCGACGCGCGGCCGCGGCATCAGAGCAACCCGATTCCCTTCGCGCATGAGCCGTGCAGCGTGCTCGACAACCGGCCCTGCACGCCGTCCTATTGCAGCGTGTTCAATCACGAGCCCTGTCTTCCCGAGATCAATTATCCGTACGGTGAAAATCTGCAGCTCACGGTCTTGGCCGTGCCGCCGCAGGACCAGACCGACAGGTACCGCAAGCCCGATCATGACCTCAATACCATCGGTGACCTGTTCGCCGCGCTGCGCGCCTGCTGGTCACCGCCGCCGGCCGGCAGCGCGCGCGAGGGCATGCAGATGTCGGTGCGGTTCAGCTTCAAGCGGTCCGGCGAAATGATCGGCGCCCCGCGGATGACATTCGCCACGTCGGGCGTGCCGGCCGGTACCCGCTCCACCTATCTGAATGCGATCAACGCCTCGCTCGATGCCTGCCTGCCGCTGAAGTTCACCGGCGGGCTCGGCGGGGCCCTGGCTGGCCGGCCGATCATGATCCGCTACGTCGACAATCGCGAGCTTGCCAAATCGGCCGACAAGCCGTGACCTGGACGCGAGGGTGATGCATTGCGTTCGGCCGCCCGAAGGTGATACCCGAAGGCATCAACCAAGGACATCTAGGGAGGGACATCGTGGGACTGCTCGTCATGATCCTGGGTCTTGTGCTGTTCCTCGGCGTCCACGTGCTGACCAGCCGGCGCGGGATGCGCGCGGGCTTGATCAAGGCGATGGGCGAGGGGGCCTACAAGATCGTCTATGCGCTCGTAGCGGCCGCAGGCCTCGTGCTGATCGTCCGAGGCTTTGGCGAATACCGCGCTACAGGTTGGATCGATGTCTGGACGCCGCCGACCGCGTTCAAGCACATCACGGTGGCGCTGATGCTGCCGGCTGTCATCCTGGTGGTGGCCTCCTATATCCGCGGCCGCATCTACACCACGCTGAAGCATCCGATGCTGGCCGGCGTGAAGCTGTGGGCATTTGCGCATCTGCTCGCCAACGGCGATCTCGGCTCGATCATCCTGTTCGGCTCGTTTCTCGGCTGGGCGGTCTATGACCGTATCTCGCTGAAGCACCGCACGGATGCCGGCGCGCCGCCGATCCCGGTGGGCGGGACAACCAACGACCTGATCGCGATCGCGGTCGGTGTCATCGCTTATCTGGCGCTGGCGTTTGCGTTCCATCCGGTCGTGATCGGCGTGCCTGTGATGGGAGCCTGACGATGTCTGTTCAATCCACCATCAAGCGCAAGACCGCGCCCGATCTCCGCGCCCGCAAGAACGGCGAGCCGATCGTGATGCTGACCTCGTACCACGCCCACACCGCGGCGCTGGTCGACAAGCATTGCGACGCCATTCTGGTCGGGGATTCCCTCGGCAATGTCATGCACGGCTTCGAAACCACTGTGCCTGTTACGCTCGACATGATGATCCTGCAGGGCCGCGCGGTGATGCGCGGCTCGCAGCAGGCGCTCGTCGTGGTCGACATGCCGTTCGGCTCCTACGAAGGCTCGAAGGAGCAGGCGTTCCAGTCGGCGGTTCGGATCATGAAGGAAACGCTGTGCGGCGCGGTCAAGCTGGAGGGCGGCGCGCGGATGGCCGAGACGGTGGCGTTCCTGTCGGAGCGCGGCATTCCCGTGATGGGCCATATCGGCCTGACGCCGCAGTCGATCAACACGCTCGGCTCGTTCCGCGCGCAGGGCCGCGAGGAGGCGAACTGGGCGCCGATCGAGAACGACGCTAGGGCGATCGCAGAGGCCGGCGCCTTCTCGATCGTGGTCGAGGCGGTGGCCGAGCCGCTGGCGCGCAAGATCACGCAGTCGATCGCCGTGCCGACCATCGGCATCGGCGCCAGCGCGGCTTGCGACGGCCAAGTGCTGGTGCTGGAGGACATGCTCGGCCTGTCGCCGCGCTCGCCGAAATTCGTACGCCGCTACGGCAATCTCGGACCGGCGATCGAGGAAGCGATCGCGGGCTATGCGCGGGACGTGAAGAGCCGCGCCTTCCCGGGGCCCGAGCATGTCTACGACATGAAGAAGACCTGACGGAGCTAGCATGGACTGGTCGCAGCACGCACTTCCGCCCACGCGGCTCGAGCCGCGCTTCGGTGACCGGGTCGTGCCGGCGTTCGTGGAGCGGCCAGGCAGCCTGTGGGCGATGATTGAGCAAGCCGTCGCGCAGAATGGCGATGGCGAGGCATTGATCTGCGGAGATACGCGTCTGACCTGGCGCGAGGTCGCGCAGCGCTCGGCCAAGGTCGCGGCAGGCTTCGAAAAGCTCGGCCTTGTGCCCGGCGATCGCGTCGCGATCTTGCTCGGCAATCGCATCGAGTTCGTGTTGGCGATGTTCGCCGCCGCCCATGCCGGGCTGGTGACGGTGTTGCTCTCGACGCGGCAGCAGAAGCCGGAGATCGCCTATGTGCTGAACGATTGCGGCGCGAAGCTGCTCGTCCATGAGGCCAGTCTTGCCGACCGCGTGCCCGACGCGGCCGACATCCTCGATCTGCGGCACCGGATCGCCGTGAGCGATGACGGTGCATCGGAATTTGCACGCCTGCTCGACAATCCGCCGGCATCCGCGCCCGCGGAGGTGAGGGAAGAGGACACCGCGATGATCCTCTACACTTCGGGCACCACGGGCCGGCCGAAGGGCGCGATGCTCGCCCATTGCAACATCATCCATTCTTCGATGGTGTTCGTGTCCTGCCTGAAGCTGACCCAGGCAGATCGCTCGATTGCCGCCGTGCCGCTCGCGCACGTCACCGGGGCCGTCGCCAATATCACCACCATGGCGTGCTGCGCCGGCACGCTGATCGTCATGCCGGAGTTCAAGGCGTCCGAATATCTGAAGCTCGCCGCGCGCGAACGCGTGACCTTCACGGTGATGGTGCCGGCGATGTACAATCTCTGTCTGCTGCAGCCGGACTTCGACAGCTACGATCTGTCGAGTTGGCGCATCGGCGGCTTCGGCGGCGCGCCGATGCCGGTCGCCACCATCGAGAAGCTCGACGCCAAGGTTCCCGGGTTGAAGCTCGCGAACTGCTACGGCGCCACCGAGACCACGTCGCCGTCGACGTTGATGCCGGGCGAACTGACCGCGGCGCATATCGACAGCGTCGGCCTGCCATGCCCCGGCGCCGAGATCGTCGTGATGGGGCCTGATGGCCGCGAAGTGCCGCGCGGTGAGATCGGCGAGCTCTGGATCCGCAGCGCCTCCGTCATCCGGGGTTACTGGAACAATCCGAAGGCAACAGCCGAGAGCTTCACGGCCGGCTTCTGGCATTCCGGCGATCTCGGCTCGGTCGATGCGCAGAACTTCGTCCGCGTATTCGATCGCCAGAAGGACATGATCAACCGCGGCGGCCTGAAGATTTATTCCGCCGAGGTTGAATCGGTGCTGGCTGGACATCCTGCCGTGGTCGAGAGCGCGATCATTGCCAAGCCGTGCCCGGTCCTGGGCGAGCGGGTGCACGCCGTGATCGTGACCCGTGCCGAGGTGAATGCGGAGGTACTGCGCGCCTGGTGCGCCGAGCGGCTGTCGGACTACAAGGTGCCGGAGACGATGGCGCTGACCGCAACCCCACTGCCGCGCAATGCCAACGGCAAGGTAATCAAGCGCCAGCTCCGGGAGACGTTAGCGGCGGCCGGGAGCTGATCGGGGAGGCAAGCCTCCACGGTTAACGCTTTGATCTGCCTCGCTTTGCCTTGCCACCGCCACACCATTAGGGTAACGCCGCGGCGGTGTGGGGATCGGGTGTGGGCTGGGCCCAGCCCGCAATTGCGGTCCCGAGGGGATGGGATAGCCTTAAGTGTCTGAATTATTTGATGAAGTAAACGAGGAAGTCCGTCGCGAACAGCTCAAGAGGCTGTGGGACAAGTACTCGCTCCTGATTATCGCCCTGGTGATCCTGATCATCGCGGGCGTGGGTGGCTGGCGCGGCTATCAGTATCTCGAGGCCAAGAAGGCCGCCGAGGCGGGTGCGGCATTCGATCGCGCCGTCGAATTGTCCGAGCAGAACAAGCATGCCGAGGCGGAAGCGGCCTTTGCGGACCTCGCGGCCAAGGCGCCGTACGGCTATCGGACCCTGGCGCGGCTGCGCATGGCGGCCGAGGTCGCGACCCGCGACCAGCAGGCCGCCGCCAAGCTGTATGACGAGATCGCGGCCGACGGCAGCGTCGGTCGGCCCGAGCAGGATCTGGCCCGGATCCGCGCCGCGCAGCTCCTGATGGAAACCACGACCTATCCCAACATGCTGCAGCGGCTCGAACCGGCGACCGCCCAGGATTCGACCTTCCGTCACACCGCGCGCGAACTGCTGGCGCTGTCGGCTTGGCGGGCCAACGACGCTACCGCCGCGCGCAAGTGGCTTGACCAGATTGCCAGTGACGGCGACTCGCCGCCGAGCCTGCGCTCGCGCGCCGAGGCGCTGCAGGCCCTGCTGCCGCCGGCCGCCAAGAGCTGAGAGGCATGATCCGGAAAAGTGGGAACCGGTTTTTCCTCGCGACAAACGCGAAGCGTTTGCGCGGAGATCATGCCCAGACAAACCTGAGTTGAATGAGAGATCGACCATGCGCCGCTCGCAACGCTTGATCGCAGCCGCAGTTCTCGTCTCGCTTTGCAGCGTGCTGGCGGGCTGCGGTGGTGGCGGCATGGCCAATTTCGATCCCTCCGATCTGCTCGACTTCCTCGACACCAAGAAGAAGCTGCCGGGCGAGCGCAAGCCGGTGTTTCCCGAGGGCGTGCCGGGCCTCGAGCAGGGCGTGCCAAAGGAATTGTACAAGGGCGCAGTGGAGCAGCAACAGCAGCAAGAGCAGGCCGCCGAGGCTGCAGCTGCGGCGCCTCCGCCGGCCGAGCCGGCAAAACCAGCGAAGAAGCACGCCAGGGGCAAGCCGGCTCCTGCTGCGGGCCAGGCCGCCGCTCCCGACGCCGCGGCGTCCGAGGAGGGCGCTCCCGTCGCGCTGCCGCCGGAGCCGAAGAAGAAAAAGGCCGTTCGCCGCCGGACCACGGCGCCGCCTCCCGATGACCAGCAGGCGCAGCAGCCCGCCGCCCCGGCCCAGACCACGCAACAATCCGCCGCGCCGTTCCCCGCGCCGCTACCGAGCGGCTCGTTTAGCCACTAGCGCCGAACTACCTGGGCCCGGTGCACATCCCACGGCCTCATGGTTCGAGATGCGCGGCGCTGCCACGCCCCTCACCATGAGGATCCAGCCCCTCATCCTGAGGAGGCGCGAAGCGCCGTCTCGAAGGATGAGGCCACCGATCGAGAACAGGCACGGGCTACCCGAAGCTCATTGACTCGCGCCTGATAAGTTGCGCTTGGATAGTTTCATGTCTTTCACCATCGCCATTATCGGCCGGCCCAATGTCGGCAAATCGACGCTGTTCAACCGGCTGGTCGGGCAGAAGCTCGCGCTGGTCGACGATGAGCCGGGTGTGACGCGCGACCGCCGCGAGGGTCAGGCGCGGCTCGGCGATCTCGACTTCACGATCATCGATACCGCAGGCCTCGACGAGGGGGCCAAGGGCTCGCTGACCGCCCGGATGCAGGAGCAGACAGAAACCGCGATCGAGCTCGCCGACGCCCTGATGTTCGTGATCGACGCCCGCGTCGGCCTGACGCCGACCGACCGCGCCTTTGCCGATTTCGCCCGCCGCGCCAACAAGCCGGTGGTTCTGGTCGCGAACAAGGCCGAAGGCAAGCATGGCGAGATCGGGGCGATGGAGTCCTATGCGCTGGGCCTCGGCGATCCCGTGCAGATCTCGGCCGAGCATGGCGAGGGTATGGGCGAGCTCTACGACGCGCTGAGCGCGCTGATGCCGGAAGGCGCCGACGCGGATGATGACGAGGTGGAGGACGATGACGAGGACGTCTCGGAGGAGGAGGCCGCGCAGCGCCCGATCCGGGTGGCGATCGTCGGCCGGCCCAATGCCGGCAAGTCGACGCTGATTAACCGTCTGCTCGGCGAGGAACGCCTGCTGACCAGCCCCGAGGCCGGCACCACGCGCGATTCCATCGCGGTCGAGATCACCTGGCAGGGCCGTCAATTCCGCATCTTCGACACCGCAGGCCTGCGCCGCCGCTCGCGAATCGAGGAGAAGTTGGAAAAGCTTTCGGTCGCCGACGCGCTGCGCGCGGTGCGCTTCGCCGAGGTGGTCGTGCTGATGATGGACGCGCAGAACAGGTTCGAGGAGCAGGACCTGCGCATCGCCGACTTGATCGAACGCGAGGGCCGCGCGATCGTGCTCGCGGTCAACAAATGGGATCTCGTCGAGCGCAAGCCCAACCAGATCTCGGCGCTGCGCGCCGACGCCGATCACTGGCTGCCGCAGGTCAAGGGTGCGCCGATCGTGGCGGTGTCCGGCCTGATGGGCGAGGGCGTCGACCGCCTGATGAGCGCGATCCAGGACGCCTATGCGGTCTGGAACCGGCGCGTGCCGACCTCGGCGCTCAACCGCTGGTTCGAGCAGGCGATCCAGGCCAATCCGCCGCCCGCGGTCTCGGGCCGCCGGCTGAAGCTGAACTACATCACCGAGACCAAGGCGCGCCCGCCGAGCTTTGTGCTGTTCTGCTCGCGCGCCGATGCGATCCCGAAATCCTATCTGCGCTATCTCACCAACGGACTGCGCGAGGCGTTCGATCTGCCGGGGACACCTGTTCGGATCACGCTGCGCGAGAAGGCCAATCCGTTCGCCCACAAGCGCAAACGGCCGTCGTGAGCGGGGAGGCGGTCAACGGCACGACGGATGCACCGCAGGCGTGCAGTGGCGCGGTGATCTTCATCTTCATCACCCTTCTGCTCGACATGCTGGCGCTCGGGATCATCATCCCGATCCTGCCGAAGCTGATCGAGGGGTTCGTCAACAACGACACCGCGAACGCGGCGCGCATCTTCGGCCTGTTCGGCACGATTTGGGCGCTGATGCAGTTTATCTTCTCGCCGGTGCTGGGTGCGCTGTCCGACCGCTTCGGCCGCCGGCCCGTGGTGCTGTTGTCGAATTTCGGCCTTGCCGCCGACTATGTCGTGATGGCGCTGGCGCCGACGCTGGTCTGGTTGTTCATCGGGCGGGTGATCTCGGGCATCACGTCGGCGAGCATCTCGACCGCGTTCGCCTATGTCGCCGACGTCACCGCGCCGGAGCAGCGGGCCGCGATGTTCGGCAAGGTCGGCGTCGCCTCCGGCGCGGGCTTCATCCTCGGGCCGGCTCTGGGCGGCCTGCTCGGCGAGATCGATCCGCGGCTGCCGTTCTGGGTTGCGGCAGGGTTGAGCTTCGCCAATGGTCTCTACGGCCTGTTCATCCTGCCGGAGTCGTTGCCGCGCGAGCGCCGCTCGCCGTTCCACTGGCGGAGCGCCCATCCGCTCGGCGCGCTGCGTCTCTTGCGGTCGAACCGGACGCTCGCCGGCCTGTCGCTGGCGACTTTCTTCGCGCAGCTCGCGCATGTCGTGCTGCCCTCGGTGTTCGTGCTTTACGCTACTTATCGCTACGGCTGGGACACCGGCACGGTCGGCGCCACGCTGGCGCTGGTCGGCGTCTGCGCGATGATCGTGCAGGGCGCGGCGATCGGCCCGATCGTCCGGCGTTTGGGCGAGCGCAAGGCGCTGTTCCTCGGCCTCATCTGCGGCGCCGCCGGCTTCGCGATTTTCGGCGCGGCGCCGACCGGACACCTGTTCTGGGTCGGCATTCCCGTGATGGCGCTGTGGGGCGTCTCGGGCGCCGCGACCCAGGCACTGACCACGCAGCTCGTGGCCGTAGACCAGCAGGGCCAGTTGCAGGGCGCCACCACCACCGTGCAGAGCGTCTCGGAACTGATCGGGCCTTTCCTGTTCACGCTGACCTTCGCCTATTTCATCGGCGACAGCGAGCCGCTGAAAATGCCCGGCGCGCCGTTCTACCTTGCGGGTGCGCTGTTGCTGCCGGCGCTCGCGATCGCGTGGCGCGCGACGGCGGCGCGGAAGATAGCATCGTAGCTTCGTGGGGTGAGTTAGCCGAAGGCGTAACCCACCATTGTCTCCGAGGTGAGCAGGTCGGTGGGTTACGCTTCGCTAACCCACCCTACAATTCTATTCGGTCGCGGGCACCGAATGGTGCTCGTGCGTGATGCGCCAGTTGCCGTCGACCTTGCGCAATCCAATCGTCAGCCTGAACTGGAACGTGGCGTCGGGAGGGCCGCACCGCATCACCGCGACGGCGAAGGCGACGTCGTTGCCGGCCGTGATCGCGATGTCCTCGATGTCGAACGCGTACGAGGGTTTGTGATAGCGGAAGAACAGATCCCACGTCTTCCGGTATTGGTCCAAGCCGCGCGATTGGAGCGGCGGCGGAACGTCGAACATCACGATGTCTTGATCGTGATGGGCGAGAACACCCGCATAGTCGTGTCTGCGGACGGCGTCCGTCCAGGCGTCGATCAGCGCTTTGATCTCGATTTCTGCCGTCTGGCCCTGTTGCGTCATCGCTCTCGTGCTCCGAATGCTGGCTGATGGATGCTCAGAGGACGAAGGCGAGGGCGCATATCCGACAGGAGACGTTTGCGTCATTTTGTCGGTCAAGCGAGGGTAGCGGCTGCGAAGCGATGATGTGTGAGCGGGCACGAAACGGCGCAGGGTGGATTGGCCGCGGG
This sequence comes from Bradyrhizobium sp. ISRA436, assembly GCF_029910015.1. NCBI lineage: Bacteria > Pseudomonadati > Pseudomonadota > Alphaproteobacteria > Hyphomicrobiales > Nitrobacteraceae > Bradyrhizobium > Bradyrhizobium sp. ISRA436. The sequence goes on along the minus strand of NZ_CP094519.1, from coordinate 4,263,622 downwards.
CCAACCCACCCCTGTCGCCGAGGTAAGCAAAATCGTTCCGCTTCCTACGCCGTCACTTCTTCACCAGCGGGCACTCGCTGGCCGAGAGCGGCTTGGCTGCGTCTTCCGGCGAGATCGTGGCGATCAGCTTGTAGTAGTCCCAGGGATATTTGGATTCTTCGGGCTTCTTCACCTCGAACAGATAGGCCGGAATGATGCGGCGGCCGTCAATCCGTAGTGGGCCCTTGCCGAACAATGGATCGTCGGTCGGGATCTCCTTCATCTTGGCCACGACCTTGGCGCCGTCATGCGGATTCCCGCCGAGGGCCTCCAGCGCCTTCAGATAGTGCAGCACCATCGCGTAGTTCCCGGCCTGCGTCATCGACGGCATCGCGTTCTTGGCAGCCAGGGCGGCGAAGCGCTTCGACCATGCGCGGGTCTTGTCGTTCATGTCCCAGTAGAAGGATTCCGTGAACGTCAGGCCTTGCGCGGTCTTGAGCCCCAGCGAATGCACGTCGTTGATGAACAAGAGCAGCGCCGCCAGCTTCTGGCCGCCCGAGACGATGCCGAATTCCGCGGCCTGCTTGATCGCGTTGGTGGTGTCGCCGCCGGCATTGGCGAGGCCGATGACCTTGGCCTTCGAACTCTGCGCTTGCAGCAGGAAGGAGGAGAAGTCCGCTGTGTTGAGCGGATGCCTGACGCTGCCGAGCACCTTGCCGCCATTGGCGGTGACGACCGCGGAGGTGTCCCGCTCCAGGGCATGGCCGAAGGCGTAGTCTGATGTGAGGAAGAACCAGGTATCGCCGCCGGCTTTCGTCAACGCCTTGCCGGTGCCGTTGGCCAGCATGTAGGTGTCGTAGGTGAACGAGACGGTGTTCGGCGTGCAGGCCTTGCCGGTCAGGTCCGCGGTGGCCGCACCCGAATTGAGCAGAACGGCGTTCTTTTCTTTGACCAGGTTGCTGACGGCAAGGGCGACGCCGGAGTTCGGCGTATCGGCGATCGCATCGACCTTGTCGTTGTCGATCCATTGCCTTGCGATGTTGACGCCGACATCCGGCTTGTTCTGATGATCGCCGCTCATCACCTCGATCTTCCAGCCCTTCTTCAGCAGGCCCGAATCCTCAACCGCCATTTTGACCGCGACGACCGAATTTGGGCCGCCGATGTCGGCATAAAGGCTCGACATGTCGTTCAGCACGCCGATCTTGACGGTCTTGTCCTGAGCGAACGCAGAAGTTGAAAGGCTGAGTGCGGCGCAAGCAAGAAGCGCGGCGCAGCGCCGCACGAACGTCGTTGTCATGAAACATTCCCTCCACTGTGAATTATCCGGACGGCCCTCTTGAGATGGAGCCTTCGTGCCGGTTGGGTTTCCCGCTTACCCTTTCTGAAGCCTAACGGCAATCAGCATAAAGCCGGACGAATCAGCACAGTGCGGAGGGCGGGCGGGGAAGCGTCGGCATCATGGTTGGCCCCGCTGAGCTGCGGCGACGTGGCCGAGGCCGCGGTGTCGCAGCGTCATCCAGCCCGTCGTCACTTCAGCGCGTCGGAAGTCAGCTTGAATTTCTGGATGCGCTTGCCGTCGACCTCGCCGGTATAGACGTTGCCGTTCTGGTCGACCGCCATGACGTGCAGCAGCGCCAACTGGCCGGCATTGCGGCCGCTGTGGCCGCGTCATTGCGAGCGCAGCGAAGCAATCCATTCCTCCGCGAGTGCGGGCGCATGGATTGCTTCGTCGCTTCAGCGCAAAATTGCTTTGCAATTTTGTCGCGAGCTCCTCGCAATGACGGGCGGTGGGAGTGCCTTCACGCCGGCGGCTGAAAATTCCGCAGCGTGCGCGCCTTGTAGTCGTAGAGCTTGCCGGTCTCGGTCCAGTCGGGCGCGCACATCGGCACGATGAATTCGGCGGCCATCTCGGGCGTATCCAGCGTCATCGGGTCTTCGCCGGGAAACACAGCAGCCCGCATCCGGGTGCGGATCGGGCCGGGGCTGAACAGGTTGACGCGCAGCTTGGTGTTGGCGGTCTCGTTGGCCCAGGAGCGCACCAGCGCCTCGAGTGCGGCTTTCGACGCCGCGTAGGGCCCGAGATAGGCGTTGGCCTTGTAGGCCGCGCCCGAGGTGACGAACACCGCGCGGCCGGCATCGGATTGCTTCAGCAGCGGATCCATGCAGCGGATCAGCTGGAAGTTGGCGGTGACGTTCACCGCCATCACGTCGTTCCACGGCTTCAGTTCGATGTGGCCGAGCGGCGAGGAGGGACCGGCGACGCCGGCATTGCCGACGAGGATGTCGAGCTTGCCGTGGCGCTCGTGCAGCGCAAGCCCGAGCCGCGCGATGCCCTCGTAATCGGTCATGCTGAGCGGCACCAGCGTGGCGCTGCCGCCGTCCTTGCGGATCTCGTCGTCGAGCTCCTCCAGCCCTCCTTGCGTCCGCGCCACAGCCACGACATGCGCGCCGGCCCTGGCGAGCGCGACCGCGGTGGCATAGCCGATGCCGCGCGAGGCGCCGGTCACGAGGGCGATACGGGAGGCGAGGGGTTTTGTCATGAGCCGCTCTCTTCGTCATGCCCGGCCGGTAGCGCGAAGCGCGTCTTCGCGCCAGACGCGCCGGGCATCCACGTCTTTGGAGCGGGTATTACAGACGTGGATGGCCGGGACAAGCCCGGCCATGACGGAAAACAGCGTGTTCCTGCGCGTCAGCTCGCCTCGGCGAGCAGCGAGAGCTGGCGCGGCGCGGGCTCGACGTCGCTCTGGTCGGTGAGGTGGGTCGGATAGGCGCCGGTGAAGCAGTGGTCGGCGAATTTCGGGTTGGCGGGATCGCGCCCCTGGTAGCCCATCGCACGGTACATGCCGTCGATCGACAGGAAGGCGAGCGAGTCGGCGCCGATGATCTCGCGCATCTCCTCGACCGAGTGGGTGGCCGCCAGCAGGCCGCCGCGGTCGGGCAGGTCGATGCCGTAATAGTCGGGATAGAGGATCGGCGGCGAGGCGAGGCGGAAGTGCACCTCGCGAGCGCCAGCGTCGCGCATCATGCGCACGATCTTCTTCGAGGTGGTGCCGCGCACCAGACTGTCGTCGATCAGGATGATGCGCTTGCCCTCGATCGCGGCGCGATTGGCCGAATGCTTCATGCGCACGCCGAGCTCGCGCACGCTCTGGGTCGGCTGGATGAAGGTGCGGCCCACATAGTGGTTGCGGATAATGCCGAGCTCGAAAGGCACGCCGGAATACTGGCTGTAGCCGACCGCGGCGGGCACGCCCGAGTCAGGCACCGGCACTACGACGTCGACATCGGGATGGCTCTCGCGCGCGAGCTGGGCGCCGAAGGCCTTGCGCACGTCATAGACCGAACGGCCGCCGACGATGGAATCCGGCCGGGCGAAATAGATGTATTCGAAGATGCAGGGCCGCGGCGGCTTCGGCGGGAACGGCTTGTGGCTGTGTGCGCCGCTCTCGTCGAACACGATGATCTCGCCGGGTTCGATGTCGCGGACATATTTGGCGCCGATCATGTCGAGCGCGCAGGTCTCCGAGGTCAGGATCGGGCGGCCGTCGAGATCGCCGAGCACCAGCGGCCGGATGCCGAGCGGGTCGCGCGCGCCGATCAACTTCTTGTTGGTCAGCGCGACCAGCGCGTAGGCACCCTCGATCGCGCGCAGCGCCTCGATGAAGCGGTCGATGAAACGGGCGCGCTTGGACTGCGCCACCAGATGCAGGATCACCTCGGTGTCGGTGGTCGATTGCATCATCGCGCCGCCCTTCACGAGCTCGCGGCGCAGGGTCAGGGCATTGGTGAGGTTGCCGTTGTGGCCGACCGCGAAGCCGCCGGCATTGAGCTCGGCGAACAGCGGCTGCACGTTGCGCAGGATGGTGGCGCCGGTCGTGGAGTAGCGGACATGGCCGACCGCGGCGCTGCCGGGCAGTCTCTCGATCACCTCGCGTCGGGAGAAGGTGTCGCCGACGAGGCCAAGACGGCGCTCGGAATGGAAGCGGCTGCCGTCGAAGGAGACGATGCCCGCGGCCTCCTGGCCGCGATGCTGGAGGGCGTGCAGGCCGAGCGCGGTGATGGCGGCGGCTTCCGTGTGGCCGAAGATGCCGAACACGCCGCATTCCTCGCGGAGCGAGTCGCCATCGAGATCCGGGTGTCGGAGATCGTCCTGCAATTCGATCGGGCCGAGGTCGAGATCCAGTTGGTCGGCGTGATCGGAAGGGGTCTGCATCTCGTTCATCGCCTCTCGTTGGGGCCCGTCAAAGTCAATGGCCTGCGGGTTTCTCGATCAGCCTTTTAAGGCTGTCGCGGGCAGGTTTGCTATAGCTGTCGCCCGACGCGGGCGTGGTCGCCTGATCGGGATCGGCAGCAGAATCATCGTCCGGCTTATTCTTTTTGAACTTCTTTAAGATGGTGTTCTCGGGGTCGTCAGGCAAGAGCGACATCAGCCAATCCCCGGTTCCCTGCAGCACCACCCGGGACTTCGCCCCGCTCACCCAGTCGGGCCGCTGCTTGTCCGGGACCAGCCAGGTGAAGAACATGAACGCCACGACCACGATCAGGAGGCCGCGGGCCAGGCCGAACAGGAAGCCCAGCGTCCGGTCCAGCGCGCCGATCCGCGAATCCAGGATCATGTCGGAAATGCGCACCGTGATGATGGAGACCACGATCAGGGTGCCGATGAAGGTACCGGCTACCACGACCACGGCCGCGACCGTGTCGTTGTTGAAATAGGTCTTGGCGGTCGGCAGCAGCTTCGAGAACGCATACAGCGTCACCAGCGCCGCGGCGCCCCAGGCCGCGATCGACAGGATCTCGCGCATGAAGCCACGCACCATGGCGAGCAGGCCCGAGATCAGCATCACCCCGAGCAGGACGAGATCAAGTATCGTTATGGGCATCGGCTGGTCAGGTCCGCTGGTACGTTTGGGTACGCTGTTAATGGCTCTCGCGAATCGGCATGTCGGTGCCGTCCTAACTGAGGCGCATCGGGTGCGTCCGACAAGGCCGGAGAGCCACCTGTCCCGCGCGGCGGATGTATAGCGGCGGGGCGCGCGCGCGTCACGCCCGCTTTAGCTGGTCTCGCGACGGAATCGGGCCGGTGTGGCATTTTTCTCAACCGGATCAGGGCCTCCGGAGCCGCCCAGGTCGGCTTTTGGCGCCCCCGGGTCGCCTCTTGGCGCACCCCTGTTGCCCCTCGGTGTTCCCCGGTCGCCTCTTGGCGTACCGCGCGCGGCGATTTCGGCGACCAGCGTGGTCAGATTGCCGACGCTGTTGAGCGACAGCCCGGCGTCGCCGCCGGTCTCGCCGCGGGCCGATTCGGGCAGGATGGCGCGGCCAAAGCCGAGCTTTAAGGCCTCCTTCAGCCGCGCCGGCGTCTGCGCCACCGGGCGGACCGCGCCAGACAGCGAAATCTCGCCAAAATAGACCGCGTCGGTCGGCAGCGGGGCGTTTACCAGCGAGGAGACCAACGCGGCGGCCGCGGCGAGGTCCGCCGCCGGTTCCTGGATGCGCAACCCGCCGGCGACGTTGAGATAGACGTCGTGGCCGGAGAGTTTCACCCCGCAATGGGCCTCCAGCACCGCCAGCACCATCGACAGCCGGCTCGGGTCCCAGCCGACCACGGCGCGGCGGGGTGTGCCGAGCGAGGTCGGCGCCACTAGCGCCTGCAATTCGACCAGCACGGGCCGCGTGCCCTCGATGCCCGCGAACACCGCCGTGCCGGGGCTGCCGAGGTCGCGTTCAGAAAGGAACAATTCGGACGGGTTGGTGACCTCGCGCAGGCCGAGGCCGGTCATCTCGAACACGCCGATCTCGTCGGTCGCGCCGAAGCGATTCTTCACCGAGCGCAGGATGCGGAACTGCTGCGAGCCCTCGCCCTCGAACGAGAGCACCGCATCCACCATGTGCTCGACCACGCGGGGGCCGGCGATCTGGCCGTCCTTGGTGACGTGGCCGACCAGGATGATCGCGGCCCCGGTCTTCTTGGCAAATCTGATCAGCGCCTGCGCGGAAGCGCGGACCTGGGTGACGGTGCCGGGCGCCGATTCGACGGTGTCGGTCCACATGGTCTGGATCGAGTCGATCACGATCAGGCGGGGCACCGTGCCTTCCGACAGCGTCGAGACGATATCCTCGACCGAGGTCTCCGAGGCCAGTTGCACCGGCGCATCCGCGAGCCCGAGCCGGTCCGCTCGCAGCCGCACCTGCGCCACCGCCTCTTCGCCCGAGATGTAGACCACGCGATGCCCGGCGCGCGCCATCATGCTGGTCGCCTGCGTCAGCAGCGTCGACTTGCCGATGCCGGGGTCGCCACCGACCAGCAGCACCGAACCGCGCACGAAGCCGCCGCCGGTGACGCGATCGAGCTCGGCCATCCCGGAGGAGAGGCGCGGGGCGTCCTGGGTCTTGCCCGAAAGCGACTCCAGCGCGAACGTCCGGCCCTTGCGCTTGCTGCGGATCGAGACCGGCACCGAGCCCGAGGTGTCTTCCTCGGCCAGCGTGTTCCACTCGCCGCAGGCGTCGCACTTGCCCTGCCAGCGATTATACGCCGCGCCGCAGTTCTGGCAGACGAAGGAGACTGTGTTCTTGGCCATGGGCAGGTGAGTCGTACTGTCGAGCACCGTGCATAACATGGTTCGACTGGCGAGCACGATCCATCAATGATTGGGCACCTGCCGGACGGCGGGGATCAGCGGGAGAATATCCGCGTTCCGGCCGACCATCGTGGCTTGTCGCCGACCGGGCTTGCGCCGATCTCCCATCCGACGCCGCCCCAGAGCACGTCGACCGCGCCGAGCTCTCCGGCCATATCGCGGACGTAAAAGACATTCGGCTTGGCGTTGGTTTCGAGAGGGCCGCTGCTTCCGTTGGGCTGCTGCTTCAACAGGCACCAGACATCGGCCAGCCGGCTCTCGTGGCCCTGATCCAGCTTCGCCAGGATCTCCTTGTCGCTTGACGCGGCGCTCAGGACATAGGTCTGCAACGAAGTGCCGCCGATATCGTCCTCGACCTTGGTCGCGAACCGGCGCGCGAAGGTCGCGCCGAGCCACGAGATCTTGACGGCGGCGCTTGACGAGATGTCTTCGGCGAAATGTTCCCGCGCGACGAACTTTTCAGGGATCGCCGACGTAGACGATGGATCGGCAGGTTCCTCAGCGTTCCGGTGCAGGGAACATGCAACACGGTTAGCCGCAACGGTCGAATCCGGCGCCGCCGGTTTGGTGTCGTCGGCAGCGAGGCTGAGGCCCGGTGCAGCCAGAAGGAATGCCAGCGACAGGGTGAGGCTTGGCCGGGGCATATTGTTGTTGTCCTTGAGTTCGCTTGGTCCGCGAAGACAAGGTAAACCGCATCGAGCAGATGTAAATCAAAGATGCAATTTCTGGTTAAGGATAAAAAGTAACGACAACTACAATCCAGTTTGAATCAAATTCGCTCGATGCCGATTCGTGAGCGCTGAATTTTTTGCACGGCGACGCGTGTTGTGAAGACGTTGGTGCAGGCCATCCGGTGAGACGACCGCCGTCAATGTTCGGTCGTCTCTTTCCTAGCTGCGCAGCGCGCGCGTCGACAGCAGCATCGGCGAGTGCTCGCGCGGCGTGAAGCCGGTCGGCAAGGCGCGGCAACATCTTGCTTCTGCGCGGAGCGGATCGCTCCAGCGCCAGTGCACGCGCCAGGACGGATTGTGCGCGTAAGCTGGAATGCGCCATACCCAGATGGTCTCGTAGACGCTGTCTCCGAAATGTTCGACGTCGGGTTTTGCCGTTGGCCAGAGAGCCGAGCCGACGAGGGCGACCGTCAAAGTCATTGCCGCTGCAATAATCATTTTGCGCATCACGCGCCTACCTTTCCTGCCTGTCGCGGACAAATAATCCGCGACGTCCAAATTCTGTTCGATACGTCGCGGGCCTTGGCTTCGGGCGGCATCGACAATAATTGCCGCTGAGTTTGCGGCGCCGCCGTTTGCGCACGATGCGTGTCGTCCGGGGTCTTGGGTCTGCACCCAAGGCTACGATCGATCTCGCAATCCGCGCCTGAGCAAAGTCCTTTTTCCGCAACGATCGAACGCAAGTAATACGATTGTCATAATCGGAGTGATCAGGTGTAGGCAACCGGGAAAACAACCGGGAGTGAACGGGCGGCAAAACTCTTTCGAGTTAACCAGCATCGAACGGCAAAAGCCCGTAGAATTACGTTGTGGATTGCACGGTGCAGGCGTCGGCGATCGAATGCAAGTGACGATCGTCATGGCGAAATGTCCGCGAGCGGCCGCGCAACGCGGGACCTAGCGCAATACGGCTGACCACAGCAGTGATGCGCCGGCGATCAGCATGATGCCGTCCATCAGCAAGCGAAACGCCTCGGGCTTCAGGCGTAGCACGAAGCGCTTGGCGATGAAGGCGCCGGCCATCAGAGACGCGCCGGCGATCAGACCCTTCAGCGCCACAGTGGCGGTGAGTGCGCCGAAGCGCTCGAACGTCACCGACTTGCTCACATAGAGCCCGAGCGAGCTTGCCGCTTCGGTGGCGAGGAACGCGCCGCGCGAAAGGCCGTAGAACAGGAACAGCGGCACGCTGAGCGGCCCGGTCGAGACCACGATGCCGGTGAGGTAACCGATCACGGCGCCGCCGACCGCGAGATGCCAGAGCCTGGCCTTCAGTCTGTGCCGCGCCAGCCAGTGCCGCACCGGCACCATCGTGATCAGAAACACGCCGATCGCGACGTCGACCGCGCGCGAGGGCAGAGCGAGCAGCGTCCGCGCGCCGAGCGCTGCGGCCGGAATGCCGGTGATGGAATAGGCCACGCAGGCGCGCCAGTCGACCTCGCGCCACCAGGCCAGGATGCGCGAGAGATTGGCCATCACGGATGCGACCGCCATGATGGGCACGGCCTGCTTCGGCCCGAACTGATAGACCAGGATCGGCATCAGCATGATCGACGAGCCGGTGCCGACGATGCCGGAGATGGTGCCTGCAACCAGGCCGACGATGAGGACGAAGAGATAGCCCACGCGCGTACTCCGACCCGTTGACCGCCCCTAGCGCTGATTTGCCCGACGGCGCAAGACCCCGCATCAAAAATATTTCTGTTTTACAGAAGTGCAACTCAATGTATGAATAGCCCGTCTCACCTGTCTGAGGGGCGCTTCGCGATCGTCACGAGTGTTGGGTCGAGATGCGGTGGACGCCGAGCGCGTGACTGACGAGCACGCATGAGGCGGACGGCGAAATCGTGCAGGCCTGACGCCCTAGTGGCAGGTGTCTCCTTGCAAAGCGCGAAGCGCTTTTGCAAAGACGGTGACAACAAAGCCCAGTCTCGCCGGGGAGAGCACGTATAAGCCGTAAACCATCGCGCAGGGAAAGCCGGAGTGTTTCCGGTTTCACCTGTGGTCCTACCTCCCGAGCTTTCCATTTGCTCGGGACCCATGGGTGCGATCGGCACCCGGCTTTCCCTGCGCCCTCTGCTTGATGAGAGGGCGGAACGACATGCAAAGCTCGGACGATTCACGTCGCGAGAACGCGAAGCCATATCTCCACGACTGTCATCGCCCGCGAAAGCGGGCGATCCGGTATTCCAGGGGCAGCAGTGATTGATCCGAGAGGCCGCAGCGTACTGGATACCCCGCATGCGCGGGGTATGACGGCGGGGCGATGGATTGCTTCCGCCGTCGCCGAGGCTTCGGCGGACAAGTCGTCGCTAACGCTTCTCGCAATGACGGTGGAAGCCCATCACTTCAACACCACCCACGCCGGCGCATGGTCGCTGGCGCTGTCCTCGCCGCGGATGTCGCGATCGACGCCGGCCTTTTCGAGCCGCGACGCCAGCGCGGGGCTGAGCAGGAGATGATCGAGCCGCAAGCCGGCATCGCGTGGCCAGCGGTTGCGCTTGTAGTCCCAGAAGGTGAACATCGGCGCGTCAGGATGCAGCGTGCGGATCGCATCGCACCAGCCCTGGTCGACCAGCGCCTTGAACGCGGCGCGGCTCTTCGGCTGGATCAGCGCGTCGTTGTCCCAGGAGCGGGTCGGATAGATGTCGAGCGTATCAGGCGCGACGTTGTAGTCGCCGGCGAGCACGACCGGAACGTCCTGCTTGAGCAGCTTGGCGGCGTGCGTGCGCAGCCGCTTGAACCAGGCGAGCTTGTAGTCGAACTTCGGTCCGGGCTGCGGATTGCCGTTCGGCAGATAGAGGCTGGTGACGACGATGCCGCGCACCGCGGCCTCGATGTAGCGTGCCTCATGGTCGTCGCGGTCGCCGGGCAGGGCGGTACGGATCAGCACCGGCCTGGTCTTGCGCGCGAGGATCGCAACGCCGTTCCACGTCTTCTGTCCCTGCCACACTGCGCCATAGCCGGCGTTCTCGATCGCTGCATGCGGAAACTCGGCCTCGCTCGCCTTGAGCTCCTGCAGGCTGACGACGTCGGGTTTCGCCGCGTGCAGCCAGCGCAACAGGTTTGGCAGGCGGCGATTGATGTTGTTGATGTTGAAGGTCGCGATCTTCATGCGTCCAAGCGATCGCGAACCCTTCCGCGGTCAGCTCGATGCCGCGACAGACGCAGCCGGCGCTGGCGCCACCGGCTCGGCAGCGGCACCGCCGCCCTTGTAGACCCGCGCGAAGCGGCGGCCGAGGCTGGTCAGCACCTCATAGCCGATCGTGCCGAAATGGTGCGCGATCTCGTCGACCGTGATGCCTTCGCCGATCAGCGTCACCATGTGGCCGCGGCGCGCGGCGTTCTGGTCGAGATCGGTGATGTCGACCGCGATCAGGTCCATAGAGACGCGGCCTGCGATCGGGCAGCGCTTGCCGGCGACTACCACTTCGGCGCCGCGGGTGCCGTCATTGGCGCTGGCGGCGCGGAAATAACCGTCGGCATAGCCGGCTGCGATGATGGCGAGCCGGGTCGGCCGTCGCGCGGTCCAGGTACCGCCATAGCCGACGGTCTCGCCGCGATCGATGTTGCGGATCTGCACGATGCGCGCCTTGAGGTCGACCACCTGCTGCATCGGGTTGTCGGCCTCCGGCGTCGGGTTCACGCCATAAAGCGCCGCGCCGGGCCGTACGATGTCGAACTGGAAATGCGGGCCGAGGAAGACGCCGGACGAGTTCGCGAGCGAGGCTGGCACGCCCGTGAACAGGCTCGCGATCTCCCGGAAGGTCGCAAGCTGCCTGGCGTTGGTGGGATTGTTGAGCAACTCGGCGGAGGCGAGGTGGCTCATCACCAGCGCGATGCCGTGATCGCCGGCATTGATGCGCGGGATGATGCCCTGCGCCTCGCTGACCGTGAGCCCGAGCCGGTTCATTCCGGTATCGATATGGATCGCCGCGCCGCCGGACCAGCCGGAGCGGCGGCAGAACACGTCCCATTCGGCGAGTTCGTTAAGGTCGCCGATCACAGGCTTGCAATCGATCTTGGCGTAGCGGTCGCCGGTGTTCTGGAAGAAGCCGCCGAGCGAATAGATGGTGGCCTGGGGAGCTGCCGCGCGCACGACGGCGGCCTCATCCACTGTGGCGACGAAGAAGGTCTTGCAACCGGCATTGGCGAGCGCGCGCGCAACCTGCTCGGCGCCGCAGCCATAGGCGTTGGCCTTGACCACGGCGGCGCATTCGGCCGGGATCGCGGTCTTCTCGAGCCTGCGCCAGTTGGCGACGATGGCGTCGAGGTCGACGGTGAGGATGCCGGTGGCGGCCGGATCGGCCGCCAGCAGGTTGGCTTCGGGCGTCAGCTGCGATTTCGCGTCGGTCACGATGTTCATGCGGCAGTTGTACGCGCGGGGCTTCCGGCGTTCAACCGCGTCAGGTCGGTAAAGCCACTTCCGTTCCGATGGTATCGGCGCGGGGCTCTCGCTTCTTGTTCTGACGCGTTCTCTTTACGCGAACCGGTATCCACCTCGCTCGACAACGCTTTAGTAGCCGCGATCCGGAACCTGGCCGTCGGGCGCGAGATCGCCGAACCGGGTGACGCTGGCTTCGAAGTGCAGTTCGACGGTTCCGGTCGGGCCGTGGCGCTGCTTGCCGATGATGACTTCGGCCTTGCCGTGGGCGAGGCCCATCTCGGTCTGCCACTTCTCATGTTCGGGGGTGCCGGGGCGCGGCTCCTTGTTCGCGAGGTAGTATTCCTCGCGATAGACGAACATCACGACGTCGGCGTCCTGCTCGATCGAGCCGGATTCACGAAGGTCGGAGAGCTGCGGCCGCTTGTCGTCGCGGTTTTCGACCTGACGCGAAAGCTGCGACAGCGCAATCACCGGGACGTTCAATTCCTTCGCCAGTGCCTTCAGGCTGGTGGTGATCTCGGTGATTTCCTGCACGCGGTTATCGTTGCCGCGCTTGCCCGAGCCTTGCAGCAGCTGGATGTAGTCGATCACGATCAGGTCGAGGCCCTTCTGCCGCTTGAGACGGCGGGCGCGGGCGGTGAGCTGCGAGATCGACAGGCCGCCGGTCTCGTCGACATAGAACGGCAGCGACTGCAGCTCGATCGAGCAGTCGCGGATCTTCTCGAAGTCCATTTCGGTGATGCCGCCACGGCGGATCAGGCTCGAGGGGATGCCGGTGCGCTCGGCCAGAATACGGGTGGCGAGCTGCTCGCCGCTCATTTCGCAGGAGAAGAAGCCGACGGCGCCGCCGTTGACGGCCTTGGTGGTGCCGTCCGCCTGCACCTCCGGCACGTAGGCCTTTGCGATGTTGTAGGCGATGTTGGTCGCCAGCGACGTCTTGCCCATGCCGGGGCGGCCGGCGAGAACGATGAGGTCGGACGGCTGCAAGCCGCCCATCCGGGCGTCGAGGTCGCGCAGGCCGGTCGAGATGCCCGACAGCTTGCCGTCGCGCTGGAACGCCTTCGCCGCCATGTCGACGGCAACCGTGAGGGCCTGCGAGAAGCGCTGGAAGCCGCCGTCATAGCGGCCGGTCTCGGCGAGCGAGTAGAGCTGCCGTTCGGCATCCTCGATCTGCGCGCGGGGAGCGAAATCCACCGGCGCGTCGTAGGCGACGTTGACGATCTCTTCGCCGATCCGGATCAGGTCGCGGCGCAGGCAGAGGTCATAGATCGTGCGGCCGTAATCCTGCGCGTTGATGATGGTGGTCGCCTCGGCGGCAAGCCGGGCGAGGTATTGGCTGACCGTCATGCCGCCTATGTCGAGATCGGCGGGCAGGAAAGTCTTCAGCGTGATGGGGGTCGCGACCTTACCCATCCGGATCAGACTTCCGGCAGTTTCGTAGATCTGCTGGTGGATGGTTTCGAAGAAGTGCTTCGGCTCCAGGAAGTCCGAGACCCGGTAGAAGGCGTCATTATTGACCAGGATCGCGCCCAGAAGGCTCTGCTCCGCTTCGATGTTGTGCGGTGCACTCCGGTACGCCGGTGTTCCGGCGTCAGGCGCGAGCGTGTGGACGTTCGAATCAATCAAGGCCATGGACGAGCTTATTCTTCTGATTTCGTCGTTACTGGGATTTTCGGATGTGGGGCCGCGATCAAGCGCCAGCCCGGCACGAAGCGAAAGGCGGGATGTGCCTTATGCACGATTCACACAACGCATGGTGTGAATCCCGGACGGCAGGACGCATTCGGCTTGACGGGGATTCGTCGAGAACCGGGGAGGGCGGGGCTGGGGAGCGGTGTCGTTGGCGAGAGTTGGACGCGGCCTGAACCTTTTGCCGGGCTGGCGCACCCATCAGAAGGCGAGGTGGCCGTTCGTTCCGATTCTTCAGACGAGGATGAGGAAGGCCAGTGCGATCAAGGCTGCCGCCACGCCGGTTGCGATCAAGGCGTAGTCGGTCACGATATCGCGCTGCGGGTCCAACATCGATCGGTATGTTTCTCGACTCATACCGGACCACTACGACGAACCGGACAGGGCCTCTGTGAAGCAGGTCACACCTGCCGCATTTTATTTGCGGCATGGTTGCGGGAACGACCTGGTGATTTCCGGGTTGTTGTCGCTCAGCGAAGATACGGCGACGATGGCGCAGGAGTTTCAGACATCGCGGTGTGTGGTCGGCCGGGCGGAAAGCCTCGACCGGCGCTGGCTGGCGAGGCTGATCGAGGCCATGGAGCAGGCCGCTCGCCCAGAGACCCGCAGCGTTCCCTGCGATGCCAACCTGATTTCAGCGGTTTCGGCCCATCTGGCGCGCCCGGCATCGGCCTTCGCCCAATACGGGTCGGCCTACAACCTTCGCAAGTAGCCGCTCTCGTCTTTTCGTCAGACTTACTCGCCGGCGAGCTGCAGCCGGGGCGTGGCGGCGTCCGCCTCCTTGAGCCGCAGCCGCGCTTCCTCGCGCCCGATATAGTCGCGCGTCATCGGCACAACGCCCTGCCGCTTGGTGAGTTGCAGCTGGAAGTTCATCATGTTCTGCACGCGGAACGACATCTCCGCCGCCGCCAGATAGAACTCCCACATCCGGGCAAAGCGCTCGTCGTACAGCCGGACGGCCTCCTCGCGCCGCGCCATGAACCGGTCGCGCCACGCCTTCAGCGTCTCGGCGTAGTGCAGGCGCAGGATCTCCATGTCGCAGACGAGCAGTCCGGCTTTCTCGATCGCGGGCATGACCTCGGAGAGGGCCGGGATGTAGCCGCCGGGGAAGATGTATTTCCTGATCCAAGGGCTGGTGACGTCGGGACCGGTCGAGCGGCCGATCGAATGCAGCATCATGACGCCGTCGTTGCTCAGGAGCTCGGCGCAGCGCTCGAAGAAGGTCTCGTAGAAGGCCACCCCGACATGCTCGAACATGCCGACCGAGATGATGCGGTCGAACGGGCCGGGGATGTCGCGATAGTCCTGCAGCAGGAAACGCGCCGACTGGGCAAGGTTGCGCTCGGCGGCGCGGGCATTGGAAATCTGCAGCTGTTCGGTCGACAGCGTGACGCCGGTGACGTCGGCGCCGGTCATTTCGGCGAGATAAAGCCCAAGTCCGCCCCAGCCGGAGCCGATGTCGAGGACGCGATCGCCGGGCCGCACCAGAAGCTTGGCGGTGAGGTGGCGCTTCTTGGCGAGCTGAGCATCGTCCAGCGTCGCGTCGGGCGTCTCGAAATAGGCGCAACTATATTGCTTGTCGGCGTCGAGGAAGAGCGAGTAGAGGCGCCCATCGAGATCGTAGTGGCGGGCGACGTTGTTCCTGGACCGGCCCCGGACATTGAGCTGCTGGATGCGCCGTCCGAGGAAGCGCAGGCCCGACTGCAGTCGGGCATAGTTCGGCAGTATTTTGGCTTGGCCCATCAGGACCGCCAGCGCATCCGCGATGGTGCCTTGTTCCACCACGAACGTGCCGTCCATGTAGGCTTCGCCGAGATAGAGCTCTGGATCGAGGAGAACGCGGGCTTCAGCCGCGGTGCTCGTGAAACGGACGGCAACCGGTATGCCGCTTCCGTCGCCGCAGGTGAATTTCATTCCGCTTGCGGTCGTGAACGTGATCGAACCGCGCCGAACGAAGTGCCCCAAGAAGTATCGCAACAATCGATCCATCGATACACCAACGGAACGGCAAGCTGCTTGCGCCCGACACAACCGGAGCGGTGTGCCCCGATGTGTCCCCATCGCTACAAACATAGGCAGGGAATTAGATCGCGCTATTGCATTGTGGTCAAAGCCGATATTCCGAAATGTGACAATACCGTGTGTGCATCATGGACGCGCTTCCATTCGCGCGATAATCGGATAAAAGGTGACCGTCGCCATGGACCCCGGCGGCGATTTTCCGGAATCTGGAGACTTAAGGGAATGTTGAGCCGAGCCCTCAGTCTGGCGGCGGTGACGCTTTTGATTGGCTGCCTTCCGGCAGCAACCGCGCAAGCGCAAAACCTCGAGGCCGGCAAGAGCCCCTCCCAAATCTTCTCGAGCACCTGCACGGCGTGCCACAAGAGCCCGCGCGGCCTGCTCAAGACCGTGCCGGCGTCCTCGCTGCCGGGCTTCCTGCGCCAGCACTACACGACGTCCAGCGACATGGCCGGGGTGCTCGCGTCCTATCTGATTTCGAACGGCGCCAACGACCCGCGCTACCAGGCGAAGGATCAGCCCAAGGGAGCCAAGGACGGTCGGCACGAGGCGAGGCAATCGCCGGATCAGGCGGAGCGTTCGGGCCCCCGGCGGCAGCCCAGTGCAGCGCCGCAAGAGGCGGCGCGGCCGGACGCGGACGGCTTGACGCCGGGCGAGGGTCATCCTCACCGCAGGGGCAAGCGCATGGCGCGCCCGAGCGAGGCGCCCGAAGGCGTTAGACCCGCCGAGGGTGAGCCGCCGGCCGCGGGCGAGGGCAAGCCCTCCCGCCATAAGCGCGGTCGTCGCGGCAAGCCTAGTGAGGAGAAGCCCGGCGAGGCAGCAAAGGGCGAGACGCCGAACGACGAGTCCAGGGCCGCCAGGAGCCAACAGAAGGGCGAGAGCGAGAAGCCGGCGAACGCCAAGCCTGCGTCGGACAAGTCCGACAACGCCAAGGTCGATGCTCCCAAGGAAGCCACTGGCAGCGAATCGACCCCGCTGCGCTCTGATCCCGTACCGCCAGTGACGCCCGCTCCGGCTGCCGCGCCATCGCCTTCGCCGGCTCCTGCGGCTGGCGCGCCGGCCCCGAGCCCGGCTGCGGCCGCTTCGCCAGCGCCGGCATCCGCAGCTCCGCCGGCCACGGCAGCTGCGCCCGCTCCAACGCCGGCCGGGTCGTCCGAAGCTCCGGTGTCGAAGTAATCCCCAAAGCCCGGCCCTCACAGGCCGGGCAAATTCTTGACCGCAATTAGAGTAATGCTCTAGAGTGTTGATCTAGTTAGGAGGAGAAGCGGGTGACCACAGCGCGCGAGGATCTGCTGGAAGCGGGGCTGGCGGTGTTCGACCGGGATGGCTTCGAAGGCGCGACGGTTGCCGCGATCCGGACCCGGGCGCGGGCCTCCAATGGCAGCTTCTTCCACTTCTTCGCCTCGAAGAAGGAGCTGGCCGGAACTCTCTTCCTGGAGATCCTGCAGCGCTACCACGCCGCGATCATGACCTCGGTCGATGCATCCTGCGGCGCGAGCGAGGGCGTTGCGCGGCTGATCCGCGCCCATCTCGATTGGGTCGTGAGCAACCGGCGCGAGGCGCGTTTCCTGTTCGAGATTTCGCGCAGCGAGTGGAGCGAGGAGGTGCGCGGCGCCCAGCGCAGCGAGAATGCGCGGCTCGCCGACGGGATCGAGCGCTGGCGCGCGCCGCTGCTTGCCCGCGGCGAATTGCTGCCGATGAGCGCGGTGCTGTTCTTCAGCCAGATCATCGGTCCGGCGCAGATCTTCTGCCGGGCCTATCTGTCGGGCCGCGACCGCAGCGACCCGCGGGAACAGGTCGAGACGCTGATCGCCTGCGCGATCCGCGCGGTGGTGGCGCCGGGAGCGGCGCACAGAGCAGGAGGGACTTCATGAGCGAAACCGATCCGGATTTTGCGCCGATCGCGACACGGATCCGCGACAATGTCGGCCGCCAGGGCTTCATGGGCCATGTCGGCGCGGAATTGGCGGAGCTGTCGCGCGGCGCCTGCACGCTCGCGGTCGACCGCCGGCCCGAACTGTTGCAGCAGCACGGCCTGTTTCACGGCGGGGTCACGGCGTTCCTGGTCGACAATGCCACGACGATCGCGGCCGCGACGTCGCGCGGCCAGCCCGCGCTGACGGCGGAGTACAAGCTGAACCTGCTGTCGCCGGCGTCGGGCGATCGCCTGATCTGCCGCGCGCGGGTGATCAAGCCGGGACGTCAGGTCGCGGTGGTCGCAGCCGACGTGTTCTGCGTGATCGATGGCAAGGAAAGGCATACCGCGACGGCGCTGGCGTCGATCGCGATGCTCGACGACGCGGCGGCGGCACGAATCCAAAGCCCGGCCTGATCAGGCCGGGCTTCAGTCGGTGGCACGTTGGAAACGCGCTTACTTCTCTTCTTCGGCTGCCGGGGCCGGCTCGACCTCGTCGTGCTGGGCTTCCGGATCGAAGAATTCGCCGGCGGCGGCGAGCGCCTCGGCGGCGGCGTCCTGGTCTTCCTGACGGGTCGAGATGTCCTCGCCGCGCTTGATCCGTTCGGCCTCGTCGGCGGAGCGGGCGACCGTCACGACGATGCTGGCTTCGACTTCTGGATGGACGGCGATCGTGACCTTCTGCTGGCCGATCACCTTGATCGGCGTGTCCAGCCAGACCTGCGGACGCGTCACCGTGACGCCGTCGGCGGCCAGCGCGGCGACGATGTCGCGCACCGAGACCGAGCCGAACAGCTGGCCGGATTCGGAGGCCTGGCGGATGATGACGATGTCGCGGCCGTCGATCTTCTCGGCGACCTGGGCGGCTTCGCCCTTGGCCTTGATGTTGTTGGCCTCGAGCTCGGCCTTCATGCCGTCATACTTGGCGCGGTTGTCGGCGGTGGCGCGCAGCGCCTTGCCGCGCTTCAGCAAGAAGTTGCGGGCATACCCGTCCTTGACGCGGACGATCTCGCCCATCTGGCCAAGCTTGGCCACGCGCTCCAGCAGAATGACTTCCATGTTCGTTCTCCTTTAGATGCTAAGTATTGGATTGAGTGGTTGGTTCTGACGTCAGGATGCCGGCAGCGGCGGCGGCCTGCTGCGCAGGTAGCGTTGCCGCAGTCCGAACAGGGTATCGGCAATGCCGAGCGCCACCATCGCGGCGATCGGCCAGGTGAAGACGACGACGGCAGTGTAGGCGCAGCCCAGCCAGAAGCCGCGGTTGGTGAGCGACAGCGTTACCGTGTGCAGCACGGCGAAGCCGACGAGGGTGTAGACGATCACCAGCGCGGTCGTGACGATCTGTGCCAGGATGGCGAGAAGGCCGCCGACGAAACTCAGGCCGATCGCCACCAGCAGCGCGACCAGCGTCATCGGCGGCAGCGCGGTCGAGCGCAGCTCCGGCCAGGGCCGGTTCAACCGTCCCGAGATCTGTGTGACCTTGCCGGCGAGCCACAGGTTCACCGTCAGCGTGACCATCGCTACGACCGTTGCTGCGATCGGCGCGACGACCACGAGCAGCTTGACGAGCTGCTCGATCTTGTCGCTGGACTGCACGTTGCCGGCACTGAACACCTTGAGCAGCCCGCGCCGCAGCTCAGAGGCAATCGTCTGGGCGTCCCAGCCGAGCGTCAGCAGCGTGCCGGCCGTGGTGACAACGGCGAAGGCCGCGACCCAGAGCAGGATGCGGCCGACTGGATACCATTCGAGCTGTAGAGGGGCTGCTTCCGCGGCATCGCCAGCGGGGGCGCCGCTGATCGGCCGGCCGAGCAGCGCAAGATGGCCGAGCCACCAGCCGGGCAGGGCAACCATCGTGGCAAAGGCGATCCCGTAGGGAAGTCCGAGGATCGCACCGACGCTTGCGGCCGCGATGATGCCGCCGATCGCGGCGGCGAGCGGACCCCAACCGAGCGCCGTCACCATCAGCGGCAACGGTGCGAGATAGAACAGCAGCAACGAGATCAGCGCGCCCGAAATGATCGAGGCGAACATCAACGCCGACGCAGCGCCGGCCGCAATGGCAACGATGAATATTCCGATCATCAGCTGTCCCGCTCCTTTCGAGCGGTTAGAGGCTGTCTTGCGAGAGCCCCAACCATCGGCGACCGGACGACCCGGAAGCCTTATGAAGATAAGCGGCCGGCGACGCGCGCCGCCGGCCGAAGGCGATTACCTGATAACGTAGGGCAAGAGGCCGAGGAAACGCGCGCGCTTGATGGCGCGGGCGAGTTCACGCTGCTTCTTGGCGGAAACGGCCGTGATGCGGCTCGGCACGATCTTGCCGCGCTCCGAGACGTAACGCATCAAAAGCTTGGAATCCTTGTAGTCGATCTTCGGCGCATTCGCGCCCGTGAACGGGCAGGACTTGCGGCGACGGAAAAACGGACGGCGGGCACCAGCGTCAGCCATGATTCTTTACTCCTCGGTCGCTGCGTCTTCTTCGCGCGGACGGCGCGGGCCACGGTCACCACGGAAACCGCCTTCGCGGTCACCACGGAAGCCACCGCCTTCGCGGTCGCCGCGGAAGCCGCCGCCGCGGTCATCGCGTTCGCGGTCACGGTCGGCCTTGCGCATCATCGCCGACGGGCCTTCCTCGTGCTCTTCGACGCGCACGGTCAGGTAGCGGATGACGTCTTCGTTGATCCGCTCCTGGCGCTCGATCTCGGTGACGACAGCCGACGGAGCGTCGATGTTCATCAGCACGAAGTGCGCCTTGCGGTTCTTGTTCATGCGGTAGGTGAGGGAGCGCACGCCCCAGTTCTCGGTCTTGGTGACCTTGCCGCCGCCCTGCTCGACGATACCCGTGACCTGGGTGGTCAGTTCATCGACCTGCTGGGTGCTCGAGTCCTGACGCGCGAGGAAAACATGCTCGTAAAGAGGCATGGGTGTCCTTTCATGTGTTGGCGCGGTTCCCGGCGACAAGCCCTTCGAGGCCTTCGGAAAGGACTCGAGCTGCTCAGAAGGCGGAAGCACGGGACGACGAGCCGACTGGCCCTGCCACATCAAAATCAACGAGTGAATTTGCTGAGACCGTCCGTTCAGCTCCCGGCCGGGGCCCACGGATGGCGCGCTTTATACGGATTTTGGCTGCGAAGGCAAGGGTTCTTGGCCCCGCCCAGATCTTATCGGCGAGGGCGACCTCGCGGGGGGCGCTCTCGCGCCCATCATGGCACGGTTCTCTGTTGATTTCTTTGTTTGTATGTCATACAAATATCTACGGGAGGACGATGATGGGTTCGGAGACCGCTATCGGCATGCCTGTGCCCGATCCGAAGCACGCGGTCCGCGCGACACGGTCGGCAGGCCGCAAGATGCGCTCCCTGCTGCTCGACGGCGCCAGCCGCCTGTTCAAGGAACGGGGGCTGTCGGGGACCTCGATCTCCGATATCGCCGCGGCGGCCGACGCCTTTCCCAGCCAGATCACCTATTACTTCCGCACAAAGGAGGCGCTGTTCGTCGAGGCCGCCTGCCGCGACATGCTCTATCTGGCGCGCGCGACCGAGCAGGCCGCCCTCAAGGCCCACTCACCGCGCGACTACACGCATGTGCTAGCCGAGACCGTCACCGCGACCGATACGGTCGCCTTCTTCGCCGAAGCCCTGACCCTGACCAGGCGCCGACAGGACCTCGCGCCGCTGGTCGAACGCACCATCGAGCGGTTGCACAGCGAAGGCGCGCGCGCCTATGCGGGCCAGGTCGAGCGGCATGGCTGGCGAACGCTGCGCGCGCCCGAGGAGAGCTCGCGGCGATTCTGGGCGGTCGCGATTGGCGTGATCGTCGAAGGCTTTGCGATGGGCCGCGCGCCCGAAGAGATGTGCCGCGAGCTCCTGCGCGCGCTCGGCGAGCAGGCGAGGGCGACATCGGCACACGAAGCCACGCGGCTCCGCCTGGTCGGCGATTCCAGCACTTCAGCCTTATCGGACGGGGAGACGAGCACATGACCGCGCTTCGCATGCGTGCCCGCGAGTTCCTGACCGATGACGAACTGGTCGCGGTTCGGCAGCGCGCGACATGGAAAGGCGTCGCCCTGATCGCACATGCATGGGCGCTGATCCTGGGCGCGATCGCGCTCATGGCTTGGTGGCCCAATCCGCTGACCTATCTGCTGGCCGTTGCGATCATCGGCTCGCGTCAACTCGGGCTTGCGATCCTGATGCATGACGGTGCGCATGGCTGCCTGTCGGCGGACGAGACGACCAACCTGGCGCTGAGCCAATGGTTCTGCGCTTATCCGATCTTCGCCGAGACCCGCGGATATCGCCGCTATCATCTGCAGCATCACGCGCGCACGCAGCAGGAGGACGATCCGGACCTCGTGTTGTCGGCGCCGTTTCCAATCACGCGGCTGAGCTATCGTCGCAAGTTCTTCCGCGATATCACCGGCCAGACCGGCTACCAGCAGCGCAAGGCGCAACTGCTCAACGCGCTTGGGCCGAAGGAATGGCCGTTGTCGCGGCGCGCCGCGAATTTCTGGGACAAGCTCGGGCCGCAATGCCTGACCAATGCGGTGCTGTTCGCGGGCCTCGCCGCTGCCGGCGTGTGGTGGGCCTATCCGCTGCTCTGGCTGGTGCCGCTCCTGACCTGGATGATGGTGATCACGCGCATCCGCAACATCGCCGAGCATGCCGTCGTGCCCGACAGCTCCGATCCCTTGCGCAATACCCGCACCACGCACGCGAATTTTCTCGAGCGTCTTTTCATCGCGCCTTACTACGTGAACTACCATCTCGAGCATCACCTGCTGTTCTACGTGCCCTGCTACAACCTGCCGCGCGTCCATCGCATCCTGAGCAGGAGCCGATATGCCGACAGGATGGAGGTGCAGCCGGGCTACGCCGCCGTGCTGCGGCTCGCGACCGGCAGGCCTGACCACGAGGATCGGCCGGGGCAACTGGTCAACAGCGCGCGCCGGGCAAGGGCGGGCGCGAAGGTTAATGCCGACCAGAACGCCGGCGGCTTCTAGCCCGAAGATCGTCCGGCATCCCCAGGGTTCCTTCGGCGCGGCTTGACACGGCGGCCTTCGGCAGTGTCTTACGGCCCGGTCCGAGGCATGGTTCATGGCATGGACCGGACCCGCCGAGGCATTTTTCGCGCGACGCGGATACCGTTCTCCCCGCAGCAGACGCTGGGCGTTTGCGGGGAAGTTCACGCTCAACGAGGTAGGGAGCGCCGATGACGGCAGCATTTACGTTTCCCGGGCAGGGCTCGCAGGCGGTCGGGATGGGCAAGGCCCTGGCCGAGGCCTTTCCGGTCGCCAAGGCGGTGTTCGACGAGGTCGATTCCGCGCTGGGCGAGAAGCTGACCGCGACGATCTGGGACGGCCCGGCCGAGACGCTGCAGCTCACCGAGAACGCGCAGCCGGCCCTGATGGCGGTCTCGATCGCGACCTTGCGCGTGCTGGAGACCGAAGCCGGCTTTTCAGTCGGCCGTGACGCCGCCTTCGTCGCCGGGCACTCGCTCGGCGAGTATTCGGCGCTGGCCGCGGCCGGCAGTCTGACCGTCAGCGACACCGCGCGCCTGCTGCGCACCCGCGGTCTTGCGATGCAGAAGACGGTACCAGTGGGCGCCGGCGCGATGGCCGCGCTGCTCGGGCTCGACTATGAGGCGGCCGTGGCGGTCGCCAACGAGGCGGCGCAGGGGCAGGTGTGCCAGGCCGCCAACGACAATGGCGGCGGACAGGTCGTGGTGTCCGGCGACAAGGCCGCCGTGGATCGCGCGGTCGAAATCGCCAAGACCAAGGGCGCCAAGCGCGCGATGCTGCTGCCGGTGTCGGCACCCTTCCACTGCAAGCTGATGCAGCCGGCGGCCGATGCGATGGCGCAGGCGCTGGCCGGCGTCACCATCAAGCCGCCCGCGGCGCCGCTCGTCTCCAACGTGCTGGCCTCCGCCATCACCGACCCCGACGAGATCCGCCGTCGCCTGGTCGAACAGGTCACCGGCACCGTGCGCTGGCGCGAGTCGGTTGCCTATATGGCAGGGCAGGGCGTGACGCGATTCTTCGAGATCGGCGCCGGCAAGGTGCTGAGCGGGCTGGTCAAGCGCATCGCCGACGGCGCAGTCGGCGTGTCCGTCGGCGGTCCGAACGACATTGCTGCAGCCAAGGACGCATTGGCAGCGTCGGCGTGAGCGGCCGAGAGGAGATTTCGATGTTTGATCTGACTGGCAGGACGGCGCTCGTCACGGGTGCGACCGGAGGCATTGGCGGCGCGATCGCGCAGGCGCTGCATGCACAGGGCGCAACGGTCGCGATCTCGGGCACGCGGCGCGAGGTGCTGGATGGCTTTGCCGCCAAGCTCGGCGACCGCGTGCACGTGTTGCCCTGCAATCTCTCCAGCAGGGACGAGGTCGAGGCATTGGTGCCGGCGGCGGACGCGGCGATGGGGCAGGTCGACATTCTCGTCGCCAACGCCGGCATCACGCGCGACAACCTGTTCGTGCAACTGCGCGACGAGGATTGGGACGACGTCATCGCGGTCAACCTGACGGCAACCTTCCGATTGGCGCGCGCCGCAACCAAGCTGATGATGCGCAAGCGCTTCGGCCGGATCATCGCGATCACCTCGATCGTCGGCGTTACCGGCAATCCGGGGCAGGGCAACTACACCGCGTCGAAGGCCGGGATCATCGGCCTGATCAAGACGCTGGGCGCCGAATATGCCAAGCGCGGCGTGACCGCCAACTGCATCGCGCCGGGCTTCATCAAGACGCCGATGACGGACGCGCTCAACGAGAAGCAGCGCGAAACCATCCTGGCGAAGGTTCCTGCGGCGCGACTCGGGACGCCCGAAGACATCGCTGCCGCGGCCGTCTACCTGGCCTCCAACGAAGCCGGTTACGTCACCGGACAGACGATTCACGTCAATGGCGGGATGGCCATGATTTGAGCTGCTACTGGCTCTCGCAATGCGGCGAAAGGCCGTTTTCGGGAGCCGGTTCAGGCGTGTAGTCAAGGCTTGGGAAGTATGATAGCTGAACCCCCCACGGATGGGCGAAGAACGCCATTGCAGGATTTTGAAACCCTGTATATTGGCGTGACGATGCCTGCCGTTCGCCGGGGCTTAGTCGGCTACGACCGGGCCGAATCAAGACTATGCGCGATTGAGTAATCGAGACGACCACGATGGCTCGTATCGTCTTGGGGTCGGGTCCAATGGAACAACGAGGTTGAACGATGAGTGAGATTGGCGAGCGGGTTAAGAAGATTGTGGTCGAACACCTCGGTGTCGAACCGGACAAGGTGGTCGATAGCGCAAGTTTCATCGATGACCTCGGCGCCGACAGCCTCGACACGGTCGAGCTCGTGATGGCTTTTGAAGAAGAATTCGGTTGCGAGATTCCCGACGATGCCGCGGAAACGATTTTGACCGTCGGCGACGCGACCAAGTTTCTCGAGAAGAACGCGAAGAGCTGACGCTTTTAGCGGAGTTGACGGAGCCGGACGGACCGTTGTCGAACTGTCCCCCGGTTTCTTATTATTGGCCGCCCGTTGTGGGCCGGAGATTCTGAAATGAGACGTGTTGTCGTCACGGGGCTGGGCATGGTTACGCCGCTCGGCTGCGGCGTCGACGCAACCTGGACACGCATCCTCGCCGGACAGAGCGGCGCGAAGAAGATCGATACGTTCGACGTGTTCGACCTGCCGAGCCAGATTGCCTGTCCCGTTCCGCGTGGCGATGGGACCGACGGCACCTTCAATCCTGATCAGTGGATGGAGCCGAAGGACCAGCGCAAGGTCGACGACTTCATCATCTTCGCGATGTGCGCGGCCAAGCAGGCGCTCGACGATGCCAACTGGCATCCAACCTCCGAAGAAGACAAGTGCGCGACCGGCACGCTGATCGGCTCCGGCATCGGCGGCCTCTCGGGCATTGCCGATACCGCGATCCTGCTGAAGGAGCGCGGGCCGCGGAAAGTGTCGCCGTTCTTCATTCCCGGCCGCCTCATCAACCTGGCATCGGGCTACGTCTCGATCGAGCACGGCCTCAAGGGGCCGAACCATTCAGTCGTCACCGCATGCTCGACCGGCGCGCATGCGATCGGCGACGGAGCGCGCTTGATCGCGCTCGGCGATGCCGACGTGATGGTGGCAGGCGGTACCGAATCGCCGATCTGCCGCATCGGCATGGCCGGCTTCTGCGCGGCGCGCGCGCTCTCCACCGGCTTCAACGACACGCCGCAGAAGGCCTCGCGCCCCTACGACAAGGATCGCGACGGCTTCGTGATGGGCGAGGGCGCCGGCATCGTGATCCTCGAGGAATACGAGCACGCGAAGAAGCGCGGCGCGAAGATCTACGCCGAGGTGATCGGCTACGGCCTGTCGGGTGATGCCTATCACATCACCTCGCCCTCGCCTGATGGCGATGGCGGCTTCCGCAGCATGAGCGCGGCGCTGAAGCGCGCCGGTCTGGCTCCCGCGGACATCGACTACATCAACGCGCACGGCACCTCGACGCTGGTCGGTGACGAGATCGAGCTCGGCGCGGTCGAGCGTTTGCTCGGCAATGCCGCCTCGAAGGTCTCGATGTCGTCGACCAAGTCGGCGACCGGCCATCTGCTCGGCGCGGCGGGCGCGATCGAGGCGATCTTCGCGATCCTCGCGATTCGCGATAATGTGGTACCGCCAACCATCAATCTCGATAATCCATCGGTTCAAACGGCGATCGACCTTGTGCCTCACACGTCGCGCAAGCGCGACGTCAATGTGGCGTTGTCCAATTCCTTCGGTTTCGGGGGCACCAACGCCTCTGTGATCGTGCGGCGCGTGATCTAATTGTAAGTCTTTAGAACTAGTCCACCGTTTTGCCGTATTCCGCGGTGACTCCTAAGAGCGGGCGTATGCTATTGGCAGGGCAGGGGTTTGTCCGGCCACGATTCAACCGGCAGGATTTGGTTTGCATCGATGAGTGAGAGGCCGCCCATTTCACCGAGGAGTCCGCGTGCTGCGCTGGAGCCTGAGCAGGTTCCGCCGCCGCCGAAGCGCTCGGATCGTGCACGCAATCCGTTCGTGATTGTCGGCAATGCCATCTTCACCATCCTGATCATCCTGATGATCGGGGCCGGAGCGACCTACTACTACGGCAAGCAGACGCTGGAAGCGCCCGGGCCGCTGCAGGAAGACAAGGTCGTCAACATCCCGGCCCGTGCCGGCAAGCGTGACATCGCCGACGTGCTGTCGCGCGAGGGCGTGATCAACGTCAATCCCTGGATCTTCATCGGCAGCGTGTTCGCGCTGAAGGCAAGCTCGGACCTGAAGCCCGGCGAGTACTCGTTCCAGAAGAATGCGAGCCTGCGCGACGTCATCGCCACCATCGTCGAGGGCAAGGTGGTGCAGCACGCCGTCACCATTCCCGAGGGCCTGACCTCGGAGCAGATTGTGGCGCGGCTCTCCGACAACGACATCTTCACCGGCTCGGTGCGCGAGATCCCGCGCGAGGGAACGTTGCTGCCTGAGACCTACAAGTTCCCGCGCGGCACCACGCGCGATCAGGTGATCCAGCGCATGCAGCAGGCGCAGAAGCGCGTGCTCGCCGAGATCTGGGAACGCCGCAATCCGGATACGCCGTTGAAGTCGCCGGAGCAGCTGGTGACGCTGGCGTCGATCGTGGAGAAGGAAACCGGGCGCGCCGACGAGCGCAGCCGCGTGGCCGCGGTCTTCGTCAATCGCCTGCGGCAGAAGATGAAGCTGCAATCCGACCCGACGATCATCTACGGGCTGGTTGGCGGCAAGGGAACGCTGGGACGACCGATCAAGCGCAGCGAGATCACGCAGCCGTCGCCCTACAACACCTATGTGATCGACGGCCTGCCGCCCGGGCCGATCGCCAATCCCGGCCGCGCCTCGCTGGAGGCAACCGCCAATCCCGCGCGCACGCGTGACCTGTTCTTCGTTGCCGACGGCACCGGTGGTCACACCTTCACCGAAACCTACGACCAGCATGCCAAGAACGTCGCCAAGCTGCGCTCGATGGAAAAGCAGATCCAGAACGACACCGTCGAGCCTGCGGATGATCCGCTGCCGCCGGCTGCCGGGGCGCCGGGAGCGGCCGATACCAATCCCACGGCGGCCACGCCGCCGAAGCCCACCAATCGGAGGAAGCCGCGCGGTCGTCAGGGCGCGGCCCAGCAGACCAATTCGCCGCCGGTGGTGCAGCGCTGAGCCCTGCTGTCCCGTGGGTGGAACGTAATTCCACTTTCACGGAATCCGTTTTAAGTTCGCTGGGACTCCGTGCGAGTCTCGTAGGCTCCAGGTGAGCCCCATATCCTTCTGCTGGAGAGTTTCACGCGATGGCGCTGTCGAGCATGACTGGCTTTGCCCGAAGCCATGGCGCAAGCGGTCCCTATACGTTCGAGTGGGAGCTGAAGTCGGTCAACGCCAAGGGCTATGATCTGCGGTTGCGGCTGCCGCCCGGATGGGACGAACTGGAGGCCTTCGCCAAGAAGCGCGCCGCCGAGTTGCTGTCGCGCGGCACGGTCTATGCCAATCTCAGCGTCAAGCGCACCGATGCAGCGCAGACCATCCGCATCAATGAGGAGGTGCTGGAAGCCGTCGTGAAGGTCGCCGGTACGCTCGCGCAGCGGATCGATGCGGTGGCGCCGAGCATCGACGGCCTGCTCGGCATCAAGGGCGTCATCGAGGTGGTCGAGCCCGAGAGGAACGAGGAAGAGGACAAGGCGGCGCGCGACGCAGCGGCCAAAGCCTTCGAGCAGGCGCTCACTAGTCTCGTGGAGATGCGCCGCCGCGAGGGCGATGCGCTCGGCCAGATCCTGATGCAGCGGATGGACGAGATCGAACGGCTGGCCAAGCGTGCCGAGGCCGCGCCGGGCCGCAAGCCCGAGGCGATCAAGGCGCGGCTCGCCGAACAGATCGCGGCGCTGCTGGAGACCTCGGATCGCTTCGACGCCGACCGGCTCAGCCAGGAGGCGATCCTGATCGCCACCAAGGCCGACATCCGCGAGGAGCTCGACCGCATCGCCTCGCATGTCGCCCAGGCGCGCGAGATGATCGGGAAGGGCGGGCCGGTCGGGCGGCGGCTCGACTTCCTCGCGCAGGAGTTCAATCGCGAGGTCAACACCTGTTGCTCGAAGTCGAACGATGTCGAGCTGACAAACACCGGGCTCGAGATGAAGAATGTGGTCGAGCAATTCCGTGAGCAGGTCCAGAATCTGGAGTGAGCGATGACGGCGCAGGGTTTTGATGGCGTGGACCGGCGCGGACTGATGTTCGTGTTGTCATCGCCCTCGGGCGCCGGCAAGACGACGCTGTCGCGCATGCTGCTCGAACGTGAGCCGGGCCTGAAGATGTCTGTGTCGGCCACAACACGTCCAAGGCGCCCGGGTGAAGTCGAGGGCCGCGACTATTTCTTCGTCGACAAGCAGAGGTTTCAAAAGATGGTCGAGCAGGGTGAACTGCTCGAATGGGCGACCGTCTTTGATAATCTCTATGGCACGCCGCGGGCACCGGTCGAGGCGGCGCTATCAGTGGGACAGGACGTTCTGTTCGACATCGACTGGCAGGGCACGCAGCAACTGCATCAGAAGGCCAGCGTCGATGTGGTGCGGGTTTTCATCCTGCCGCCGTCGGCGGCCGATCTCGAGAAGCGGCTGCACACCCGTGCGCAGGATTCGGAAGAAGTCATCCGCGGCCGGATGAACCGTGCCACGCACGAGCTGAGCCACTGGGCGGAATACGACTACATCGTCGTCAACCAGAACGTCGACGACGCCTTCGCCGAGGTGCAGTCGATCCTGAAGGCGGAGCGGCTCAAGCGCGAACGGCGCACGGGCCTCACCGAATTCGTACGCGGCCTGCAGCGCCAGCTCGAGAAATAGCCGCCTCAGTTCGTCGCGCTGCGTGCCAGGCGCTGCAGCATCGCCGTGATCTGCCGGTTCTTCTCCTCGGTCTGGTCGAGATCGCGCGGGGCCTCGCGGCGACGAATCGGCGGCTCGGCCCTGCGCGGCGGCACGTCGGACAACCGAACCGGAGGCTCCAGGCGGATCGGTATGTCCGGTGACCGTTCGGTGCGAATCGAGTCCCATGGCGCGCGCCACTCGTCGCGGATTTCGTAAGGCGGTGTGCGGGTGCGGGTCAGCCGGAACACGAGCGCGCTGACCAGGGCGGCCAGCGCCAGCGCGCAGACCATCACGATCAGCAACATCTGCGTGGAGGATGACGTCTTCTCGGTTGGCGTTTCGACTGCAGCGGGCGCGGCTGGCGGCGCGTCGTTCGCCGACGGCTGCTGCACATCCGCCTGCTCGGGCGCGGGTGGCTGAGGCGAGGCGTGCCGCGTGCCGTTGGATCCGGCCATGCTCGTCGCATCCAGCCACCGCGCCGATGTCTGCGCATTTGCGTCGGGGGGTGTCGCAGGCGCGGGTGCGCCGGTGTCCAGCACCGTGCCGCCTGCCTGACTGGCGTCCCCGGTTGCCGCCGGGGCGGCGGCCTGCGACGCAGCGAACTCGGCATGCGCATCGGCGACCGACGGACGCATCTCCGGCTGCGGCTGCGGTTGAGCCTGCGGCTGAGGTTGAGCCTGCGGCTGTGGTGGTGTGGCGTCTGCACTTGGATCCGGAGCGGGGGCAGGCTGTTGCTGCGCGGCGGCGATCTTGGCGGCCTTGTTCTTGGCCTCACCGATGTACCAGCACTTGGTCTTGGTCGCGCGATCCGTGTGGTAATACCAGTGACTCCCGGCGGGCGCCGGTCCCTTGGGGGCAGACTGGCAGTTGGCTGCCGTCTTGGTGTCCGCCGTGTTGGTCGCATTCTGCGCCACGGCTGTGAAATTTGCGCCGGCCAGGATGCTCGCGACGAGCGCCCAAGCAAATTTTGCTGAACGATTTGACATTGACGTCCCCGGTAATTCTTTTACGCAAACGCTTGCGATCCAATCTCGGTAAAGAGTTGGGTCGCAATGCGCCGCAAATCCGGAGCGGGTAGGGCTTAATTGGGGCTCGCAGCGTCTGACAATTGCGGCGCCGCGGTGGCGGGAGAACTTGGACCGCACGGTCGCTCGCCTGGTTCCGCAGTCGTGCCGACTCGCGGTTCCCGTCGTGCGGCACCCTCGTTCCAACGCGGGTTAGTTGCTCTCAAGCACATCGCTGAACAGCACGTAGCGCTGGCCGTTGAACCGGACGAGACGCATCTGCTTGATCGGCCGCAGGTCGGTCGGCGAGGTCCGCAACCGGATGCCGGGCAGCAGCAGCGGCAACTCCATGTCGAGATGCGAGGCCTGTTTCATGATGTTCTCGCGCGTCAGGTCGTTGCCGCACTGCTTGAGGATTTGCACCACGGCATAGCCGATGTTGTAGCCGTAGGGTGCGTAATAGTCGCTCTTATCGACGTGCGGGTTGTACTTATCCATCCAGACATTCCAGGCCTTCATGGCCGGATCGTCCTTCCATTGCGGATCGGCGGGGTCTTTCTGATAGGCCGCCGAGATCACGCCCTTCGCAGCCTCGAATCCGGCCGGGCGGATCGCGCCTGCGATCGAGGAGCCGACGCTGGAGAGGAATTCCTGCGGGTGCCAGTCGATATCATAGGCCTTGCGGATGGCTTGCGCAGCGAACTTCGGCACCGAGGCAATGAACAGCACATTGGCGCCGGCGGCCCTGAGCGACACGATCTGCGAGTCCACCGTGGGATCGCTGGTGTTATAGGTTTGCTGCGACACGATCATCGTCGCGGCCTTGTCGCCGAGCCCGTGCTTGAAGCCCATCACGTAGTCGCGGCCGAGATCGTCGTTCTGCGCGAGGATGCCGATCTTCGCGTCGGGAAGCGTCGACAGGATATATCTTGCGTAGATCTCGCCCTCGGACGCGTAATGCGGCGTCCAGCTCATCGTCCACGGATAGTGCCCGGGATCGTTGAAGATGGTCGCGCCGGATCCGACGAACAGATGCGGCACCCGCTTCTGATTGATGTATTTGACCACGGCCATGTTGGGTGCGGTGCCGACCGGGTTGACGAGAAACAACACCTCGTCGCTCTCGATCAGGCGGCGGATCTGCTCGACGGTCTTGGGCGGGCTGTAGGCATCGTCAAGGCTGATGAAGTTGATCTTGCGGCCGTTCACGCCGCCCTGATCGTTGATCATCGCAAAATAGGCGGTGATCGAGATGGCACCGGCCGAATAGGCCGACGCCGGGCCGCTATAGGGCGTTGTGGTCCCGATCTTGATCTCGTGGTCGGTGGCGCCGGGCCCGTAATGCGATTGCGCCGTGGCCGGTGTAGCGGCAAGGGCAAGCGCGAGCGCCGCCCATGCCGCGAACGTCGAACGTTTCCTCCACATGTGCGTCCTCCCCAGTTGTCGGGTGAGGCCGGCGGGACTCCGCTAAAGCGCGATCAGGCTTTAGTTCTTCAAGACGATGCGTCCCACGACTTTGCCGGCCCGCAATTCATCGATCCATTTCTGGACGTCGGCCATCGGCTCTTCCTTCATCGGCGTCGGCTTGATCTTGCCCGCGCGGGCGAGCGCCATCAATTCCTGCCCCTCGGCCAGCGTTCCCACCATGAAGCCTTCGATGGTCATGCGCTTGTAGACCCATTGCACCATCGGCAGGCTGAAATTGCCGCCCATCAGGCCGGACACCACGATCTTGCCGCCACGCGCCACTGTCGACACCGCGAAGGCCATCGACTTCTCGTTGCCGGCGAAGTCGACCACGCCGTCGAAGCCGCCGTCGCTCTCCTTCAGCATGCGCTTGACCACGTCCGGCTCCGCCGGGTCGTAGGCGGCGGCTGCGCCGTTCTTCAGCGCGGTCTCGCGTGCAGCGGGGCTGAGATCGGCGACCGTGATCGGCTGCTTGAACATCGCCTGCGCGAACGACAGGCCCATCATGCCGACGCCGCCAAGACCGATCAGCAGCAGATTGCGCTGGCGCGGACGGTCGACCAGGCGCTTCAGCGCGCCATAGGCGGTGACGCCAGAGCACATCAGGGTCGCGGCCTGATTGACCGGCAGCGGATCGTAGTCGAGCAGGTATTTCGCGTCGGGCACCAGGACGTGCGTCGCGAAGCCGCCATCGATGGAGACACCGAGGAAGCGCTGCTTGATGCAGAGGTTCTCGTCGCCGTTCTGGCAGTCGCGGCACTGGCCGCAGCCGATCCAGGGGAAGACGGCCTTCTTCGAGCCGATCAGATCCTGCGACACGTCGGGCCCGACCTCGTCGACGACGCCGGCGATCTCGTGGCCGAGCGTGAAGGGCAGGGTCATGCCGCGGGTGGTGTCGAGCTTCTTGCCGCCGCCGAGATCGGCGTAGCCGTCCTGGATGTGGAGATCGGAATGGCACAGGCCGCAGCGCTCGATGCGCACCAGCACCTCACGTCCCTGCGGCTTGGGCGTCTCCACGATGGTTTCGCACAGCGGTGCATCGAATTTGACGAGGGATTGGCGAACCATACGCGCCATTACGTTTTCTCCTGATGTTCTATTTTGTGGACCGTATATCGGCCAATTCACGTGCCATGGCAACAAAGCCGGTGACCGGAATGGTTTCGGCACGGCGCGTGGCTTCGATCTGGGCGGCCGCAGCGAGCCGCGCCGGATCGACGGACAGCGACTTCAGGCTCTGGCGCAACATCTTGCGGCGCTGGCCGAAAGCGGCCGCCGCCACCTGCTCGAGCATGCGGCGGTCGCACGCTTCTGGGGCCGCGCGCGGAATCAGCCGTACCACCGAGGACGTGACCTTCGGCTGCGGCACGAACGCGGCGGGCGAGATGTCGAACAGGATCTTGGTCTCGGCGCGCCAGTTGGCAAGCACCGCGAGCCGGCCATAGGCCTCCTCGTCCTGATGGGCGACGATGCGCTCGGCGACCTCGCGCTGGAACATCAGCACCATCATGTCGTACCAGGGCGGCCACGGCTCGATCGACAGCCAGTCGACCAGAAGCTGGGTCGCGATGTTGTAGGGCAGATTGGCGACGATCTTGGCCTTGCCGCCATCGAGCAGCGGGCGCGGATCGAACCGTTGCGCGTCGCCATGCACGATCTCGACGCGGCCGGGGTAACGCTTGACGATGTAGTCGAGCGCGGCAAGCGCCCGTTCGTCGCGCTCGATTGCGATCACGCGTTTGGCGCCGAGCGCAAGCAGCGCGCGCGTCAATCCGCCCGGACCGGGCCCGACCTCAATCACAGTGGAGTCCTCCAGCGGACCGGCGGCGCGCGCGATCCGTGCAGTGAGATTGAGGTCGAGCAGGAAATTCTGACCGAGCGATTTGCGCGCCGACAGGGAATGCTCGCGAATGATGTCGCGCAGCGGCGGCAGGTCGTCGATGGCGCTCATCGAGGCGGCGCCGCCGCGGCCATGCGCGCGGCGAGCCGGAGGGCGGCGATCAGGCTCGCCGGATTGGCCTTGCCGGTGCCGGCGATGTCGAATGCGGTGCCGTGATCGGGAGAGGTCCGGATGAACGGCAGTCCCAGCGTGACGTTGACGGCATCCTCGAACGCGATGGTCTTGATCGGGATCAGCGCCTGGTCGTGATACATGCAGATCGCGCAGTCATAGGTCTTGCGCGCGGCCTCGTGGAACATGGTGTCGGCCGGCAGCGGGCCTCGGACGGCGATGCTGTCACGGCGCAGGATCTCGACGGCCGGCGCGACAATCTCGATGTCCTCCCTGCCGAGCGTGCCGTCTTCTCCGGCATGCGGATTGAGGCCCGAGATGGCAAGGCGCGGCGCCGCGATGCCGAACCGCGCCTTCATGTCCGAGACGACGATCTGCGCGGTCGACACGATCAGATCGGTTGAGAGCTGCGCCAGCGCCTCGCGGACCGACAGATGGATCGTCACCGGGACGACGGCGAGGGCCGGCGACCACAGCATCATCACCGGCTGCGGTGCCTGCCCCCCATTGGCCGCAAGCTCGGCGAGAAATTCCGTGTGCCCGGGATGACGGAAGCCGGCGCGATACAGCACGTTCTTGGCGATCGGGTTGGTGACGACGGCGCCGGCCTTGCCGGCGACGACATCGGCGACCGCCTGACGGATCGAGGTCATCGCGGCCTCCGCGCTCGTCTCGTCGGGCTGCCCCGGCCGTGCGGTCGCTGCCTTGCCGATGGCTACGACGGGCAGGGCGCGCGAAAATGCTGCGGATGCTTCCTCGGCGCTGACGTCGGCAAGCTCGACCGTAAGCCCGAGCGCCTTGGCGCGTTCGGCGAGGGAAGCGCGATCGCCGAGCAGATAGAACGGCGGGAGATCGAGCTCGCGGCGCCGCAGCCACGCGGCGAGGGTGATGTCGGGTCCGATGCCTGCAGGCTCGCCGGATGTCAGCGCGAGAGGTGTGGCCATGCGTCAACGATAATCGATCATCGCCTGCCTGGGTACTCGATCATCGCGGCCTTGCGGACTTCCTCCAGATAGGACTTCGACTTCGCTTCGTACTTCTGGGCGTACATCTTCTCGCGGATTTCGCGCTTCTTCGGCGTATCCACAGTGGTGGCCTTCCGGCCGCAGAGCGCGACCATCTCGATGCCCTGCTTGGTGACCTCAGGCGCGGTCAGATGGCCGACCGGTGTCTTGTCCAGGATGTCGCGCAGCGACTGAGGCAGATCTGCCGAGGTCTTTACGACGATTTCGCGGATCGCGGCGTTGCGCATCGACTTGAAGTAGGAGTTGGCCTCCTCGCAACTGGTCACGCGTTCGCGCAGGCTGTCGGCCTCCTTGCGCCGTGCCTCGAACTCGGACTGGGGCGCGCCGCGCGGCACGATCAGGACCACCGGCTGCATCCGGTATTCGAAGGCATCGGCGTCGCCCGACTCGCCAGCCGCTTTGACTGCAGTCGCCACATCCTTCTCGCCGACCTGCAGGCTTTCCTTGAAGCGTCCGCGGACCAGGCTGGTCCAGACCATGTCGGCCCTGATGCGTTGCTTCAGCGTATCAGGCCTGATGCCCTTGTTCTCCAGCACCTTGGTGAGCTGGTCGCCCGACAGCCGCATCCGCTGCGCCATTCCGTTATAGGCCTGATCGATGTCGCTTGTGGAGGGATCGACGCCGTATTTCTTGGCTTCCTTGATCTTCACCTTCTCGTCGATCAGATCGTTGAGAATGGCTTTCCGATCGGGATTCTTGGCGCCGGTCAGCGCGTTCAGCTTGGCGCGCTGCTCGATGTCGAAATTGGTGATGGGGTCGCCGTTGACCATGACGGCAATGGTCTGGGCGTGCAAGCGAGCGCCGCCTCCGAGCAGGATCATAAGGGCCAGCAGGGAACTCAGCAGGAACGAATAGCGACGAGTTGGCAGCCTAGCTGTCGTCATTGTCATGTCAGCCGTTTAAACCCATTCAAGCCGGAGCCGCAGGCCGCGGCCATCCAGTTCCACGCTACTGGACGCCGGCCGAGCTGCTCGTGGTCGAGGATTGAGCAATGGTCCGCAGGCCGATCTGGAACATGAACGCGTGGCTGAGGACGGGCGGCGTGCTGCCAGCTTGATATGTGTAGGACGTGACATAGTTGGCGGCCAGCACGAAGCAGTCGTCCACATAGCCTGCGCCGACCACATACTGGTTGATTTTGTTCGCTTCAAGGTCCCAGCGCGCCGCACCCTGGACCACCCAGTTCGACGCCACCTTGACCGACCCGCCGGCGAGAAGGCCTTCGCGGCGCGTCAGATATCCGAGTTCCGGCTGCGCTGCATAGTTGCCGTACGTCAGGCTGACCGACCAGCGATCGAAGTTCGCGGTACCCTGAGCTTCAAACCGGTTGACGTTCCACGTCGCCTCGTCCATCCGCGAGCGGACGCTGAATGTGTAGGTCCGGTTCGGCGAATAAGCGACGCTTGCGACATAGTCCGATCGCGCGTTCTGCAGGCCGGAGTCGACGCCGGTGTTGGTGACGTCGGCGACCGCGAACGAGTTCAGCCCGAACAGCTGGTAAGACTGGCCGAACATTGCCTTGACGCTGCCGCCGCGATCAAACTGGGTGGTGGCCTGCACGCCGACATTGGCGCGGCTACCGCCCTCAACGCGGTCGTAGCCGGAGAACTTGTCGACAGCGAACAGGTTGCTGGTGTCGAACACCAGGCTCTGGGCGTCCTCGTTCGGGAGCTTGCCGGCATTGGGCTCATTGGGCCGGATGATGACCTGTGCGATCGGCTCGATCGTGGTCGTGCCCCATGGCTGCACGTTGATGAAGGGATAGCGGTACTCGAAGCCGACGGCCGGCATCAGGCGGACCGTCTGGGTGTCGCCGACCGGGAGGAAGTTGGAGACACCCGGCTGATTCGAGATGTCGGCGTTGATCGCATCGCCACGGAGGCTGACGAACGGCGTCCAGATCTGACCGAACGGGTCGGTGTAGGACTTGCGCCACTGCGCCTCGGCGGTGAAGCGGGTGTACGTGCCGGGCATGCCGCGCAGCAGGCACTGCTGCGGTATCACACGCGCTGGATCTGCAGACAGGCACAGGCCGCTGGTGTTGGCGAGCGTCGTGATCGGATCGAACACCGCGCTTTCGCGGGTCAGGTTGGTGAAGTTCATCTTGTAGCTGAACTCACCACCCAGGATCGGGCTGTTGATCACGTTATTGTAGTCGATGACCGGAGCGACGACCGGCACCTTGTCCTGGTTGCCGGAGAAGCTGAGGTAGTAGATCGCCCGTGCGTCGAAGAAGCTGCGGTTGCCGACGCCGGTCAGATAGAGCTGCGAGATCGCCTCGGTCGGCAGCGACAGGAACGACCCGAACGGATCCTTGTACTGGGCCAGCCGGTAGTCCGACATGAAGTAGTAGTCGGACAGCAGCACGCCGTCCCAGCCAAAGGTCCACTTGTCGTTCAGCGCGAACTGACCCTTGGTCTCGACACCGCCGCGGAACTGGCGGTCGCCGGGCTGGCCGGCGAAGGCGCCGGGATCGAGCTGGTCGATGCCGTAGAGGCGGATCTGGTAGGCACCGTTCGACAGGCGCTGGCGGAATTCACCCTGCAGCAGGACGCCTTGTTTCGACGTGAAGCGCGGATTGAAGGTCACGTCGTAGTCGGGCGCGAGCGCGAAGTAGTAGGGGACTTCGACGCCGATGCCGTAGGCCGAATAGGTGGTGAACGCCGGCATCAGGAAGCCGCTCTTGCGTTTCACCGTCGGATCGGGCGTCGAGAAATAGGGCAGATACGCCATCGGAACGCCGAAGAACTCGAGCTGGGCGTTCTCGAAATAGAGCATCTTCTCGGTCTGGTTATGGATGATGCGCGCGCCCTTGACCTGCCAGAGCGGCGGCTTCTTCGGATCGTCCTTACAGGGGGCGCAGGCGGTATAAACGCCGTTCTCGAACACGGTGTAGTTGCCGCTCGAGCGATCGGCGCGGGTCGCCGCCATCCGGGTCTGGTCTTCGGTGTCGACGCGCAGCGAATCGACGAAACCGTCACGGTAGTCGTCGCTCAGATCCATGATGTTTGCGTAGGTAATCTTACCTTCCGCATCGGTCATGCGGATGTTGCCCTCGGCATGAAGACGCTTGGTCTTCTGGTCGTAGATGACCTTGTCGGCCTCGACGCTGGTGCCGTTGTAGAACATCTGCACGTTGCCGACCGCCGACACGCGCTGATTGTTGTAGTCGTAATCGACCTCGTTGGCCTGAACGAGCATCTGCCCGTCATTCTTGGCCGGCGGCCGCGGCGGCTTCGGCGGGCGCGGATTGTAGGTGAAGCTCTGCGCAGCGGCCGGCGTCGGCACGACAACGCCGAGCGCGCCGACCACGACAAACGCGGCGACAAGCGTGGAGAGTGAGACGCCAAGCGCGGCCATGCGGCTGCGAGGACGGCGCAGGGCACTGCGCCGCCGGAACACAGGCGACCTCAACTGGCGGGCGGCGACAACGGCCACTACCCGTCCTCCTGATACAGCAAGGCCAAGAAACCGGTGAGGCCGCCGACAACGACAGGCAGCCACGCCGCAGCGATGGGATGCATCAACTCAGCCTTGCTCAAATCCTCAGTTACTTTCGACAGCACGTAGAGCAGAAAGCCCGCACCCACGCCACTCAAAACCATCTTCTGCACGCCGCCCATCCGGAAGAAGCGGAGGCTCACAGAAGCCGCCAACATCACCATTGCAGCCAGCAAAAATGGCTGTGCGATGAGCTTGTGATACTGCAAGCGATAGCCGGCGGTCGCGAACCCTGAGCTCTCCGACGAACGGATGTAGCTCGGTAGTTGCCAAAAGGACACAGTTTCGGGGGTGGAAAAACTGTTGCGGACCTGGGCCGGGGTGAGCGTCGTGGAGAGGTAGAAGGTGTCCTGGTCCACCGGAGGCTTGTCGAGGGTGTATCTGCGTACCCCTTTGAACACCCAGCGCCCCTCTTCGAGATTCGCTTCGCGCGCCTCGATTCGCTCCTTGAACTGCAACTCGGTATCGAATCGGAACACGGTCAGGCCGGTCAGCCGCACGCCCTGCTGCTCGCTGCGGACGGCATTGATGATCGCCTGACCTTCATTGTTGATCTGATTGAGCCAGAACCCGGATGCATCCTGAATGCCGCCGCCCGGCGCTGAGCCGAACAGCTCGGCCTCCATCCGTTTGGACAGCTCGCGTAGATTCGCTGAGATCGGGTTGTAGGCCGTGGTCGCGACGATCCCGAGCAGGATCGCGCTGGCAAGGGCAGGCGAGATGAATTGCCAGGCCGAGACGCCGGCCGCCCGCGCCACGACCAGCTCGAGCCGGCGCGACAATGCGAGGTAGCAGGTCATCGCGCCGATGAGCACGCAGAACGGCATCAGCTTTTCGAGCAGCTGCGGCACGCGGAACAGCGACGTCTCGGCAACGGTAATCGCTGAGACGTCGACGAGTCCCGACGTCTTGCGCACCATCTCGATATAGTCGACCAGCACAAGCAGCACGAAGATGCTCGCGAACACGCCAACCGCCGAAATCACGAAGCGGCCGGCGAAATAGCGCCCGAGGGTGTTTGTGACCATGCTCATGCGGTCACCGGCCGTCGGAAGAAGCGCGCGATGCGCTCGTTATTCCTGTTGATCGCCTCCATCAGGGCGGCCGGCGGCTCGACGATCACGCCGCCGATGATCATCCAGATACCGAGGCCGATGCCGCCGAACAGCATCAGGTATTGGACGAGCGCAGCCCATGGCGTCTTCACCGTCATGACCGAGCAGGCGAAGCCCACCATGCGCAGGCCGAATACCGCGAGCACCGAGCCGCCGATCGAGAAATTGCGGCTCTGGCGCGTGGTCCGCGGCGCGCCCAGGAACGCGAAGGTGAGCGCGGCGAAGGCGAACGGATAGATCGGCGCCATGAAGCGGTCATGCAGCTCGGCGCGGAATTGGCCGGGGATCTGCTTGTAGACGGGATCGTCCTCGGATGGGGAGATCAATTCCCAGAGGTAACGTTCGCGGATGCCGAGCGTGACGTCGCGGCCCTGGTTGGAGAATTTCGACATGTCGAACGCGTAGCGCTGGAACGCTACCAGCGCCGGATCGCGCTTGCCGACCTCGAATCGCTCCAGGTTGCCGTCCTCCAGCACGAGATACGAACCGTTCTCGTTCTTCAGCACGGTGCCATGGTCGGCGATAATGGTGACGCGCTCCTGCGGATCACGGCGATCGTCGACGAAGATGCCGCCGAGCACGCCGCCCGGCAGACGTTCGCGGATGCGAATCGTGAGATTCTGGTCGAGCTGGGCGAAGCGCCCGGGCTGCAGGATGTTGGTCAGCACGTCGGCGGTGATCTCGGCATCCCATTGCTTGATGCGGCGCATGCCGTCGGGCGCGAGATAAGCACCGATGAAGGCGACCATCGCGGCCACCACGCAGGTGGCATAGAAGAATGGGTAGAACAGCCGGAACGGCGAGAAGCCCGCCGCGTTCATCACGATGATTTCGGAATCGGTCGCGAGCTTGTTCAGCGTGTGCGAGATCGCGATCATCAGCGCGATCGGGGCGATGATCAGGACGAGCGCCGGGATCACCAGCCCGGTGATGCCGAGGAAGGTGAGGATGGTCTGACCCTGGCTCGTCATCAGGTCGATGCCGCGCAACGCCTGCGTAATCCAGATCACGCCGGTGAGGCTGACCAGGACAAGCGCAAACGACGCCAGCGTCGTTTTGAAAATGTACTTGTCGATCGACCCCATATTGCTACCGCACGACCCCCCTGGCGCGCCCAAACGCTCGGCTTTCGACCAATCCCGTCAATCCGGGTTCCCCTATGGTCGAGCCGCGGATCCGTCCGGCTCACTCGCTCACTACCATCCCTTTGATCCGTCAACAAAATGGCCGCGCCAAGGCGCGCTTAATTTATGGTTAATTATTCGCTTTTGTGGCCTTCCGGCCACTCCGGCGCTTGGCAGCGCCGCAGCCGACAGGCCATAGTGTGGCCAACCCGGTCCGGATCAGTTTGGACCGCTCCCGTAACCTGTGTCCCAAGTGCTCAGGGGCCGCCTCACGCGCCCTAAGCAACACCCTGAATTCTGGAGGATTTTCCTATGTCCGACGCCGTCAAGGTCGGCTTTGTCCCATTCTCCGCGCCAGCTCGCGGCATTCTGGTCGCCTTTTGCGACGAGCAGTTGAAGCTGGGGACGGCGACCCGCAAGGCGCTCGGGGCTGCGGCCGAGACGGTGAAGCGCGCTGCTGCCGCCAACCAGTTCAAGGGCAAGAGCGGCGCGGCGCTCGATATTCTGGCACCCGAAGGACTCAAGGCCGAGCGGCTGATCGTGATCGGCGCCGGCAAGCCGTCCGAGCTCAAGGAGAAGGACTTTCTCAAATTCGGTGGTGTCGCGGCCGGCAAGCTCAACGCCGGCAGCCACGCGATGACCGTTCTCGCCGAATTGCCGGAGGAGGCGATGACGGCGGAGCAGGCGGCCGCGATCGCGACCGGCATCCGCCTGCGCGCCTACAAGTTCGACCGCTACAAGACCAAGAAGAAAGACGGCGAGAGCGGCGCCATGCGGGCCGACGTCTCGATCGCCGTCGCCGACGCCGCGGGCACGAAAAAGGCCTTTGCGCCGAGCGCATCGATCGTCGACGGCGTCAACTTCGCGCGTGAGCTCGTCAACGAGCCGCCGAACGTCCTCTATCCCGAAGAGTTCGCGCGCCGCGCCAGCCAGCTGCGCAAGCTCGGCGTCACCGTCGAGGTGCTCGACGTCAAGGCGATGACCAAGCTCGGCATGGGGGCGCTGCTCGGCGTCGCGCAGGGGTCAAATCGCCCCGGCCGCACTGTGGTCATGCGCTGGAATGGCGGCAAGAAGAGCGATGCGCCGGTCGCGTTCGTCGGCAAGGGCGTCTGCTTCGATACAGGCGGCATCTCCATCAAGTCGGCTGGCGGCATGGAGGACATGAAGGGCGACATGGGCGGCGCAGCCTGCGTGGTCGGGCTGATGCATGCGCTCGCGGCGCGCAAGGCGCGCGTCAACGCGGTCGGCGCCATCGGCCTCGTCGAGAACATGCCCGACGGCAACGCGCAGCGCCCCGGCGATATCGTCACCTCGATGTCCGGCCAGACCATCGAGATCATCAACACCGACGCCGAGGGGCGCCTGGTGCTTGCCGACGTGCTCTGGTACGTCGCGAAGAAGTTCAAGCCGAAATTCATGGTCGATCTCGCAACGCTCACTGGCGCGATCATGGTCGCGCTCGGCACCGATCACGCCGGCATGTTCTCCAACAATGACGAGCTTGCCGAGCGGCTGACCAAGGTCGGACTCGAGACCGGCGAGAAGGTCTGGCGCATGCCGCTCGGTCCCGAATACGACAAGCAGATCGACTCGCAGTTTGCCGACATGAAGAACACCGGCGGACGCAACGGCGGCTCGATCACCGCCGCGCAATTCCTGCAGCGCTTCGTCGACGGCACGCCATGGGCCCACCTCGATATCGCGGGCACTGCGATGGGGGCGCCGAAGACGGAGATCAACCAGAGCTGGGGATCGGGCTATGGCGTTCGCCTGCTCGAACGGCTGGTCTCGGAATATTATGAATCGGGGAAGTGAGGCGACCGACCACGCATGACCGAGGTCCTGTTCTACCATCTGCAGAACATGACGCTGGAAAGCGTGTTGCCGTCGCTGCTCGAGAAATCGCTCGATCGCGGCTGGCGCGTGGTCGTGCAATCGACCTCGCCGGAGCGTACCGAGACGCTCGATGCGCATTTGTGGACCTACAGCGACGATTCATTCCTGCCGCACGCGACCTGGCGGGTCGGCGACGCGCAGGACCAGCCGATCATCCTGTCGATCGAGGAGGGCAATCCGAATCGGGCCAATGTCCGCTTCCTGATCGACAATGCCGCGCTGCCGGCCGATTGCGACAGCTACGAGCGGGTGGTCCTCGTGTTCAACGGCGACGATCCCGATGCGGTGGCGGCTGCGCGGGAGAGCTGGACCGCTTGCAAAGCGCGCGGCTTCGAGGTCACTTACTGGCAGGCCGACGAACGGGGGCGTTGGCAGCGGCGCCAATAGCGATTCCAAGCAATTTAACGATAAATCGAGGTTTCTTGCGGCGAGCCATGGTCATGCCGCAAAGTGATGTTCGGACAACCCCTTACGTGAAGGGGCGGGAGCTTTGTCGATCGTGCGGGACGGAACATTCAGTCGGAAATCGCTGCTGGCGCTGCTTATCCTCGCGCCTGGTCTAGCCGGCTGTTCGAGTGCCTCCGACTTGCTGTCGCGCGACGCGAACTGGTTCTCGCGTCCCGGCCGGCTGTTCATTCGCAACATCTCGATCGATGCGCCGCCGCTGACGCCGGACAAGCCGGTCACCAACGACGATCTCGTGAGTGCCGACGGCGGATGTCCGGGGATGGGACCGCCGCCCGGCGCTGCCGACGCCAACGCGCTTGCAAATGGCGCCGCTGCGGCGCCGCCGCCTCAGCAGCCGACAGGTGGCAGCGTTGCGCTCGGCCACACCGAGTGTGACGTCGTGCGCGGCATCGGCGCGCCCGACAGCGTGAACCTCTCAAGCAGTCCGAGCGGCGACCGTGTCGCGGTCGTGACCTGGTTGCGCGGGCCGCGCGCGGGCATCTACACCTTCACGGCAGGGCGGCTGACTTCGGTCGAGCGTGCCCCGGAGCCCGCGCCTGAGCCGAAGGTCGCGAAGCCGAAGAAGAAGCCGAAAAAGCACGCGGCAACCTCGAACGGTTGAGTCACGATATCCGGGCTTCCGTCAAACCGAGCGCTGCGACCCTTCGTCGCGACCTAGAGCAAGACGAGTTTGGGCCGAATCGATTCGCCCCACGGGCTCGCTTCACCTCTCCCAAGGGAGAGTGAAGCTCTGTCGCCGCTCCAGCGCAACCCAATCTCATTGTGCTTTAGCTCGCCGCCTCGTCATGTTCGGCGCTGGCTTCGAGCCATTCTTCCTCGGCGCGTTGTAGTGCGCTCTCGGCGCCGGCGCGGGCCTTGGCGAGCTGTGCCGCCTGCTTGGGATCGCGGGTGAAGATGTCGGGCAGCGCGAGCGCAGTGTCGATCTTGGCGATGATGCCGGTGATGCGCTCGATCTCGGTCTCCGCTTGCGCGATCCGCTGCTTCGGTGGCACGCGCCTTTCGGTCCTGCCGCGGTCAGGCCTTGCGGCCTCCCTGACGCGCTCGCGTGACGTCGGCCGGCCGTTGTTGGCCGCCAGGATCATCTTTCGATATTCGTCGAGATCACCGTCATACGCCGTAACGGTCTGGTTGGCGACGATCCACAATCGGTCGGCACAAGCCTCGATGAGATAGCGGTCGTGCGAGACCATCATGACGGCGCCGGGGAAGTCGTTGATCGCCTCCGCGAGCGCTGCGCGGCTGTCGATGTCGAGGTGG
Source organism: Bradyrhizobium sp. ISRA436 (assembly GCF_029910015.1). Lineage (NCBI taxonomy): Bacteria > Pseudomonadati > Pseudomonadota > Alphaproteobacteria > Hyphomicrobiales > Nitrobacteraceae > Bradyrhizobium > Bradyrhizobium sp. ISRA436. Next base: position 4,219,507 of record NZ_CP094519.1, on the reverse strand, counting down.
TTGGTCGGTTCGTCCAGGATAATCATGTTCGGGCCGAAGAAGGTCGCGAGCCCAAGCAGCAGCCGTGCCTTTTCACCTCCCGACAGGCTCTTCACCAGCGTGTCTCCGGCCTTGCCGGAAAAGCCGATCGCGCCGACGCGGCCGCGCACCTTGCTCTCGGGCGCATCGGGCATCAGCCTGCGGACGTGGTCATAGGGCGAGGCGTCGAGATTGAGCTCATCGACCTGATGCTGGGCGAAGTAGCCGATCGACAATTTGTCCGCCCGAACGATTTTTCCGGAGAAAGGCGCGAGCTTGCCCGCGAGCAGCTTGACCAGCGTCGACTTGCCGTTGCCGTTGGCGCCGAGCAGCGCAATGCGGTCGTCGGTATCGATACGCAGCGTCACGCGATTGAGGACAGGCTTGCCTGGCTCGTAGCCGACCGAGACGTCATCGACCGCGATGATCGGCGGCGACAACAACTTCTCCGGCACGGGGAAGGAGATCTCGCGCACATCCTGGGTCACGAGTGCCGTGACCGGCTTCATCCGCTCCAGCATCTTGACGCGTGACTGCGCCTGACGCGCCTTGGAGGCCTTGGCCTTGAAGCGGTCGACGAAGGCCTGCAGGCGCTTGCGCTCGTCGGCCTGCCGCTTGGCATGCTTGGCGTCGAGCAATTCGCGGGCGGCGCGCTGTTCCTCGAACGATGAATAGGTGCCCTTGTAGAGCGTCAGCTTGCCGTTATCGAGGTGCAGGATCTGGTCGACCGACGTGTCCAGCAGGTCGCGGTCGTGGCTGATCACGATCACCGTGCGCGGATAGTTGGCGAGGTGGTTCTCGAGCCACAGCGTGCCCTCGAGATCGAGATAGTTGGTCGGCTCGTCGAGCAGCAGCAGATCGGGCGCCGCGAACAGCGTTGCTGCCAGCGCGACGCGCATGCGCCAGCCGCCGGAAAACTCCGCGCAGGGCCGCGCCTGATCGGCGGTCGAGAAGCCGAGGCCGCCGAGAATCGCGGCGGCGCGGGCGGGAGCCGAATGGGCGTCGATATCGACGAGCCGCGTCTGGATCTCGGCGATCCGATGCGGGTCGTGCGCCGTCTCCGACTCGCGCAGCAGCGAGTCGCGCTCGAGATCAGCCTTGAGCACGACGCTGATCAGGCTTTCGGGCCCGTCGGGCGCCTCCTGCGCGAGGCTACCGATCCGCCAGCGCGGCGGAAGCGTGATGCTGCCGCTTTCGGTCGGGATGTCGCCGCGGATGGCGTGGAACAGCGTCGACTTGCCGACGCCGTTACGGCCGACGAATCCAACACGGGCGCCGGGCACAACCTGCACGGAACTGTGATCAATCAACAGCCGTCCGGCGACCCGGATCGAGATGTCGGTAATGGAGAGCATGCAGCGTTGTCACCGGACCCGCTGCCAAACGCAACCCGTCAATCTGTAAAATCTGTCTGGGTGCGCTTTGGAAAACCTATTTAGGGCGTTTTGTCCGCCAGTAACGTCTGTTTTGTCCGCCCACTAACGTCTAATGATGGTCGTTCTCCCGTCGACGCAGCTCATCCATGAGCTGCTGCAAGCGAGACGAAAGTGAAGGCTCGGGACGCATGCTCTGCTGGAGCCGCTCACCTACGGCATCGCAGATGTAGCGGCAGGTCTTGTGATCGATTTGGTCGAGATCGCTGTTGGTCTGAGTCGGCGTCATGGCTTGTCTCGTAGCGAGTTCCACCTCGCAAGGTTCGAGTGATTTCCGTGCCATTACAAGTCGCGACTCGGAATTTTGTTTCCGGTAGTCCAATCCTTCTCGTCTTCACCTTGAGGTAGAGTCGTGGAACGACAGGTTCCCGCGGGCAAGAAAGGCCCCGGCGCAAAAGGCCGGGGCTGAACAAGTCAGGGGGAGGGTAGGTGGAGGTAGGTCAGGTCAATAGCAACGGTTGACCAGGCGCCAGCGGGGGCCCCAGGGGGTCGGCACCACGCGCCGCACATAGCAGCCGCCATAGCCGTACCCGTAATAGGCGGGACCGCCGACGACGACGCGCGGGCCCCACCAACCGCGGTGCCAGCCATGCCATCCTCCGTGCCAGCCATCCCAGGCAGAGGCGGAGGTTGGGGCGAGCGCGGCCGCACCCAGCGAAATCGCGGCAACTGCAGCAAGCGAGAGTTTGCGCAACATGATCGTCTCCTCGAGGTTTGGGCGCGCACGAGGCGCCCGCGGTGACATCGTTTCCCGAGACGTCTTGTTAGGCTTGCGGATAGGCCCAAGGCGTCCGATCGGTGAGGAGCCTAGCGAGGCGGAGCTGAACGACGGCGGCACGGCCGTGACAGATTGGGTTCACCTTTGTGAAATCGTCGTAATTTGGCCGGTGCGAAAGGCCTTGCCGGTGACGGTTGCCGGGCCGGCTTCGGGCACGAGAACGCGTCAAAACTAAAGGCTAACGCGTCACAGGGTCGCTTGCCGTGACTGCATCGCGCCGATATAAGCCCCGGCAACTCCCAACCACCCTTTGCAAGGACGAAATCATGGCGATTGAACGCACCTTTTCGATCATCAAGCCCGACGCCACCGAGCGCAACCTGACCGGTGCGGTCAATGCTGTGATCGAGAAGGCGGGCCTGCGGATCGTGGCGCAGAAGCGCATTCGCATGACCCGCGGCCAGGCCGAGACCTTCTACGCGGTCCACAAGGAGCGCCCGTTCTTCGGCGAGTTGGTCGACTTCATGACCTCCGGCCCGGTGGTGGTCCAGGTGTTGGAAGGCGAGGGCGCCATCCTTAAATATCGCGACGTGATGGGCGCGACCGATCCGTCGAAGGCCGCCGAGGGTACGATCCGCAAGCTCTATGCGAAGTCGATCGGCGAGAATTCGGTGCACGGTTCTGACGCGCCGGAGACCGCGGTGGTCGAGATCGCGCAGTTCTTCGCCGGCAACGAAATCGTCGGCTAACGCCGATCCGAAGACCAGGGCTGCGGTCCGCCGAAGAGACCGGGCCCGATTAAACTAGGGGAGCGGCGAGCGTTCGCCGCCGGGGCGGCCGTGAGGCCGAAAAGGACGCGCTGTGGACTGGCTGTGGCAGATCTTTGATCCCGCGCATCTTGGTGCGTTTTTCACCGAGTTCAAGAACGAGATGGCGACGGCGACCTTCTGGGTCGCGGTCGGCAAGATCATCTGGATCAATGTGCTGCTGTCGGGCGACAACGCGCTCGTGATCGCGCTCGCCTGCCGCGGCCTGGCGCCGCGCCAGCGCCTGTGGGGCATGATCCTCGGCGCCGCGGCCGCGGTGCTCTTGCGCGTCATCTTCACCGGCATCGTCGCCAGCCTGATGGGGCTGCCCTATCTGAAGCTCGTCGGCGGGCTGGCGCTGATCGTGATCGCGGCCAAGCTCCTGGTGCCGGAGCGGCAGGACGAAGACAGCGTGGATGCGGCCTCCCATCTATGGGCGGCGGTGCAGATCGTCGTCGTCGCCGACATCGTGATGAGCCTCGACAATGTGATCGCGGTGGCCGCGGCGGCCAATGGCAGCGTGCCGCTGCTGGTGCTGGGACTTGCGATCAGCGTTCCCCTGATCGTCGCCGGCGCCGCGCTAATCATGGCGCTGCTCAACAAGCTGCCGATCCTGATCTGGGCCGGTGCTGCGCTGCTCGGCTGGATCGCGGGCGAGGTCATCGCGACCGATCCGGCCGTGCATCCGAGACTGGATGCGCTGTTTGCCGGACCGCTCGGCTCCAGGCTCGATTCCTGGCTGGCTTCGGTCGGGATGGCGCCGCAGTTCGCCCATGGCGGCAGCGGCGGCGAGATCCTGCTTGCCGTGCTCGGTATCATCGTGGTGCTGATCGCCGGATCGATCTGGCGCCGGCAGGCGCTGCGGAAGGCCAAGCATTCCGCAGAAGCCGCGTGACGGCGGCGATCGTCTAGATGTGAGCTTAAAGCGCGATGACGATTCAACCCAATCTCATCGCGCTTTAGCGCCTGACGATCGAGCCGGACCGCCCGACCAGTCGCGCCAACTGCCTGAAGCGGCTGCCGACCCGGTCGGCGACCAGATCGACCATCCGGTGCTCGAACACCAGCATCAGCTTGCGCCCCTCGGTCCGGAAATGAGTCGCCGGCAACACGCCCGTCCGCGCCGCCGTGATCAGATGCGCGACACGGAACGCCGCGCCGAGCAGGCGGGCGCGCTCGTTCATGGCCGGTGTCACCAGCTCGCGGATCTGCAGCGGCGGTTCGTTTTCCTCGCTGAGCCCGGCGTAGCGATAGAACACCGAGAGCGCGACGAAGGCGCGTCCCTGATGCGTGATCGAGCCGAAATTGCCGTTCATGATCAGGCTGAGGGTTTCCTCGCCGCGATGATCGGGGTGCACGCGCCAGCCGATGTCGGAGAGCAGGCAGGCGACGTGACGCAGCCGGCGATCCTCCTCCATCTCACGCAACTTCACCACGCGCACCAGGCGGTCGGTCCAGGCGGTCAGCTCCCGGGCGTGACGGGCCGAGCGTGACAGCAATTCGTTGAGGTCCTGCGCGGCGCAGGCGAGGCCGTCCTTGGCGCGCTCGGCCGGCGGCAGCATTTCGTACAGCAGGCCCTCGCGAACGCCGAAGGTCGAGAACACGATGGTCTTCGGCTGCGCGACGCGGATGATGTATTCGAGCACGAGTGCGGCATAGGTCAGCAGCGGCCGGCGTGCGTCGGCGACCGCCTCGATATTGGCCAGCATATTGGTGGCCGCGAGCCGCCGCAGCCGCTGCGCGAAATCGAGCGCGTCGGCCGCCGGAATCGAATAGCCGTGCATCACCTTGAGCGGATAGCCGCTCTGGATGATGTGGATGCGCGCAAGCGCACGCCAAGTGCCGCCGACCGCGTAGAAGGTGCGGCCACGGCCGGCCTTGAGCTGGGCGACGCCGAGCAGCTCGTTCTTGACGATGCGCTCGGCACGCTTGAGCGACTTATGCGAGAGGTCCTGCAGCGCGAGGCTGCCGAGCGGCAGCGTGACGCCGCTGCGCACGCGATTGCCCCTCACGTCGATCAGTTCGAGCGAACCGCCGCCGAGATCGCCCACGATGCCGTTTGCATTGTGCACGCCGGAGACGACACCGAGCGCCGACAGCTTTGCTTCGCGCGGCCCGGACAGAATTTCGATCTTCGCGCCGCAGATGCGTTCGGCCTTGGCGATGAAGTCAGAGCCGTTCTTGGCATCGCGGCAGGCCGCGGTTGCGATCGCGTAGACGCGGCCGACCTGCTGGATCTTGCACAGCGCGCGAAAGCGGCGAAGCGCGGTGAGTGCCTTGTTGACCGCATCGGTCGCGAGCAGGCCGGTGCTCTGCACCTCGCGGCCGAGCCCGCACAGAGCCTTCTCGTTGAAGATGGTGACGAGGCTGCGCGCCATCGCCTCGTAGACCACGAGACGAACGGAGTTCGAACCAATATCGATGACAGCGACGCTGGAAGCGCGCTTCCGCGGTCGCTTCACCGTGAGGCCCCCTTATGACGATGCCTGCTGACGTTCGTTACGACGTGTGAGCCGGCGCGGCGAAGATTCTTTGAGAGACTTACCACGGCCGGACAGACTCGGATTTGTCATGAAGTAGTTGTGCAGATTGAAGGGCTCCTCGCCTTTCGCGGCCTTCATACGCGTTGACGATCCATCCGGCAACAATTGCCAGCTCTGCTCGGTGTCCTTCAGGTTCGCAACCATGATCTGTTCGAGAACCTGCTGATGCACTGTGGGATTTTGCAGCGGACAGAGAACCTCGACGCGACGGTCGAGGTTGCGCGGCATCATGTCTGCGGACGAGATATACACAGCAGCTTTTGTGCTCGGCAGGCCTTGCCCCATGCCGAAGCAGTAGATTCGGCCGTGTTCCAGGAACCGGCCGATCACCGACTTGACGCGGATGTTCTCCGACAATCCGGGCAAGCCGGGGCGCAGGCAGCAGATGCCGCGCACCACAAGCTCGATCGAGACGCCGGCCTGCGAGGCTTCGTACAGCGCGTCGATGATATCGGGATCGACCAGCGCATTCATCTTCATCCAGATCGCGCCGGGCCGTCCGTGACGGACGTGGGCGATCTCGTCGTGGATGTGTTCGATGATGCGCTTGCGCAGCGTCAGCGGCGACACCGCCATCTTCTCGATGTCGCTCGGTTCGGCATAGCCGGTGATGTAGTTGAATACGCGCGCAACGTCGCGGCCGATGATCGGGTCGGAGGTGAAGTAGGAGAGGTCGGTGTAGATGCGCGCGGTGACCGGATGATAGTTGCCGGTGCCGGTGTGCACATAGGTGGTGAGGCTGCCGGCCTCGCGGCGCACCACCATCGACAGCTTGGCGTGCGTCTTCAGCTCGATGAAGCCGTACACGACCTGCACGCCGGCGCGCTCGAGGTCGCGGGCCCAGCGGATGTTGGCTTCCTCGTCGAAGCGCGCCTTCAATTCGATCAACGCCGTCACCGACTTGCCCGCTTCGGCGGCTTCCGCGAGCGCGCGTACGATCGGTGAATTGTTCGAGGTGCGATAGAGCGTCTGCTTGATCGCGACGACGTCGGGATCGCGCGCTGCCTGCTGCAGGAACTGCACGACAACGTCGAACGATTCATAGGGGTGATGGACGATGAGGTCCTTCTGCCGGATGGCTGCGAAGATATCGCCGCCATGATCGCGCACGCGCTCGGGATGGCGCGGGACGTAGGGCGGGAATTCAAGGTCGGGACGATCGAGGCGCGTGAGCTGCGAGAGCTCGTTCATCGCGAGCACGCCGTCGACCAGGAACACCTCGTCGTCGGACGCCGACAATGCGTGCTGCACGAAGCTGCGCAGCTCCTCCGGCATCTTGGCCTCGATCTCGAGCCGGATCACCGATCCGCGCCGGCGCCGCTTCAGCGCGGTCTCGAACACGCGGACCAGGTCTTCGGCCTCTTCCTCGATTTCCAGTTCTGAGTCGCGGATGATCCGGAACGCGCCCTGGCCCTTGACGGTGTAGCCGGGGAACAGACGGCCGATGAACAGGCCGGTGGCTTGTTCCAGCGTGATCAGGCGGGCCGGACCACCCTCCTTACTGGAGGGGAAGCGGATGAAGCGGTCGATCTTGCCCGGCATGCGGATCAGCGCGTTCATCGGCTTGCCGTCGGAGATCCGCGACAGTTGCAGGGCGACGGTGAAACCGAGATTCGGAATGAACGGGAACGGATGCGCCGGATCGATCGCCAATGGTGTCAGCAGCGGGAAGATGTTGTGGAGGAAGTGATCCTCGATCCAGGCCCGCTCGGACTTGGTGACGTCGCGCCCGTCGACGAGCTGGATGCCGACCTCGGACAGGATGGTGCGGAGGTCGCGCCAGATCGCCTGCTGGTCGGAGGCGAGCTGCGACACGTTCTTGTTGATCACAACGAGCTGCTCGGACGGGGTGAGGCCGTCAGGGCTGCGCTCCGGGATGCCTTCACGGACCTGCGCCTTGATGCCGGCGACGCGGACCATGAAGAACTCGTCAAGGTTATTGGCCGAAATCGACAGGAATCGAACCCGCTCCAGCACGGGATGACCTGTGTTGACCGACTCCTCAAGCACCCGGCGATTGAAATGCAGCCAGGAGAGCTCGCGATTGATGAATCGCTCGGGGCTGGTCGCAATCGCGGGGAGTGCGGCAACATCCGGCTCTTTGTCTTTGATTTCAATAGCTTGCGACGAGTCCATTAAATGTCGATCCAATCCGAGGCATCGGCCCTGAGCGGTCTAGCCGAGAGCCGCACCGACCATGTGATATTGCGATGACGTTTCGATGACATTGATGTTCCAGCCGCTTCCGCCGTCAAGCCGGGCGGCCCCGTTCACGCATCGCGCAACAACTCCGCCGCCAGTGCCCGCGTAACCGGCCGGCCCAGCCGGAGCGCCTCGGTGTCCAACAGCTCGACCGCTTGCCGGACGGCGGCATAGGAGCGCTCGATCCGGGTGGTCAGGTAGCTCACGATCTGCTCGTCCACGGTCATCTGGCGGTCGGCGCAGAATTTCACGATGAGGCCGCGGAACAGCTGATCGTCGGGCGGCAGCAGCGTCACCGTCGGCACCGCGCGGAGCCGCGAACACAGGTCGCGCAGGTCGATCTCGAAGGCCGATGGCGATACGCGGGCCGTCAGCAGCACGAAGGCGTCATCCTGGCGCGCGAGATTCATCAGGTGGAACATCGCGCGCTCGTCGAAATCCGACGGCCTGAGGTCTTCAACCACCAACGCGCCGGTCGCCAGCGCGCCGGGCACGGCATCCGCAGTGAGCGCGTGCGCCGAGGTCGAGCGCGCGCCGGCGTGCTCGGCCCAGATCGCGGCGAGGTGGCTCTTGCCGGAGCCCTCCGGCCCGACCAGCAGCATGATGCGGTTCGGCCAGTCAGGCCAGCGGTCGACGAGCGTCAACGCGGCTTCGTTGGCCGGCCCCTCGAGGAAATCGTCTCGCGTCAGTCTCTCCTCGTGCGGCAGTGCCAGGGCCAATTGACGAGGTTGAACGCTACCTGCCACACAAATCTCCAAACCAGGCTATCGGGCTTCGATCGTGCTCATGTGTCGCAGCCACTCCACGAGATAGAGGGACACCGAAACCAAAGTAAAGATCGTGACCAGCCCCATCAGGATCAGGTCGTAGGGGTGCGGCTGAAAGCCGAAGCCGAGCGAGGCCAGCACCAGCGCCGCGAACGCGACCTGCGCCACCGTGTTGAGCTTCGACACCATCAGCGGCTTCATCTCGACCGGCTTGTCGAACAACCATGACACAATCACGGCGGACACGATCATGATATCGCGCGACACGACGAGGATCACGAGCCAGCGCGGCACCGCGCCCCAGATCCCGAGCGAGACATAGATCGACACCAGCAGTGCCTTGTCGGCTAGCGGATCGAGCAGGGCGCCAAGCTCGCTCGTCATGTTGAAGCGCTTGGCAAGAAACCCGTCGACCGCGTCCGAGACCCCGGCGATCACGAAGATCGCAAACGCGATCTCCATCTGGCTGGAGACGATGGCCCAGACGATCACCGGCACCAGGATGATGCGGCCGAGGGTAATGATGTTCGGAATGCTCAACTTGGTCGCTTCCCGGCTAGAAGCCTGATTTTACTCAATATCCGGCTCTTGGCAGCAACGGACCGATGTTATCTACATAGTATCGTGGCCGCATTGCCGCGAGCCATTGCACGGGGGCGGAATTCCTCGTAACCAGCCCCTGATCATCTGGAATTGGGCATGACCGAGCGCAAAAACGGGCTCACTTACGCGGATTCGGGCGTCGACATCGACGCCGGCAATCGTCTGGTCGATCTGATCAAGCCGATGGTGCGGGCGACCGCACGGCCCGGCGCGGATGCCGAGATCGGCGGCTTCGGCGGCTTGTTCGACCTCAAGGCCGCCGGCTTCAAGGATCCCGTCCTGGTGGCGGCGACCGACGGCGTCGGCACCAAGCTCAAGATCGCGATCGAAACCGGCATCCACGGCGGCATCGGCGTCGACCTGGTCGCGATGTCGGTGAACGACCTTGTCGTGCAGGGCGCGGAACCGCTGTTCTTCCTCGACTATTTCGCCTGCGGCAAGCTCGATCCGGAGGCCACCGCCGCGATCGTCGCCGGCATCGCCGAAGGCTGCCGGGAATCCGGCTGCGCCCTGATCGGCGGTGAGACCGCCGAGATGCCCGGCCTCTACAAGGACGGCGACTACGACCTCGGCGGCTTTGCCGTCGGCGCGGCCGAGCGCGGCACCTTGCTGCCGAGCGCCGATATCGCCGTGGGCGACGCGGTGATCGGCTTGACCTCCTCGGGCGTGCACTCCAACGGCTATTCGCTGGTGCGCAAGATCGTCGAGCAATCCAGGGTTCGCTACGATGCGCCCGCTCCGTTCTCGCCGGTGATGACGCTGGGCGCGGCGCTGCTGACGCCGACGCGGCTTTACGTGAAATCCTGCCTGCGCGCGATCCGCGAGACCGGCGCGGTGAAGGGCCTCGCCCATATCACCGGCGGCGGCTTCACCGACAACATCCCACGTGTGCTGCCCAAGCATCTCGGCGTTGGCATCGATCTGTCGCGGCTGCCGGTCCTGCCGGTGTTCAAATGGCTGGCGGAGCTGGGCGGCATCGCCGAGCTCGAGCTGCTGCGCACCTTCAACTGCGGCATCGGCATGATCGCGATCGTCAAGGCTGATGCGGTCGACCGGGTAACCGAGGTCTTCACCGCAAGCGGCGAGACCGTGGCAGTGCTCGGCGAGGTGATCGCGGCCAAGGACGAGCATCGCGTGGTCTACAGCGGTCATCTCGATCTCGCCCAATGAAGCGCCGGGTCGCCATTCTGATCTCCGGCCGCGGCTCCAACATGGCCGCGCTGATCGAGGCCGCCAGGGCACCGGACTTTCCGGCCGAGATCGTGGTCGTGATCTCCAACCGCGCCGACGCCGCCGGGCTTGAGAAGGCGGCCGCAGCCGGCGTTCCGACCGTCGTCGTCGAGAGCAAGCCGTTCGGCAAGGATCGCGCCGGCTTCGAGGCGGTGCTGCAACGGGCGCTCGACGAAAAGCAGGTCGAGCTGATCTGCCTCGGCGGCTTCATGCGGCTGTTCACCGCCGATTTCGCGCGGCGCTGGTATGGCCGGATGCTCAACATCCACCCCTCGCTGCTGCCGTGTTTCCCCGGCCTCGATCCGCACGGCCAGGCGTTGCGCGCGGGCGTCAAGCTTTCCGGTGCGACGGTGCATTTCGTGATCCCGGAGACCGACGCGGGTCCGATCGTGATGCAGGGCGCGGTCACCGTCGCCGATGACGACACGCCCGAGACGCTCGCCGCGCGCGTCATCACAATCGAGCATCGCATCTACCCCGAGGCGCTGCGGCTGTTGGCGAGCGGCCGGCTGGAGCTGGACGGGGACCGCTGCAGGACGCTGGGCAGCGCCGCGTCCGATCGCACGTTGATCGCGCCGATGGGGTGAGGCGCGTAAGCGCAAAAAAGAAATCCCCCGGGGTGATGCGGCCGGGGGAGGCATCAGGATTGGTTGCGCCGACGGCGCCGACGTTCAGTTGACCTTGAGATTTTCCGCCGACGTCTTGCCGCGGCTCTCCACCAGCTCGTACTCGATCGCCTGGTTCTCGTTGAGTGTGGTAAGGCCTGCGCGTTCGACCGCCGAGATGTGAACGAACACGTCCTTGTCTCCGACTGCCGGCTTGATGAACCCGTAACCCTTGGTCGGGTTGAACCACTTGACGGTACCCTTCGGCATCGCCTTTCTCCCAGTTTAGACATAAAAAAGACGCGGCCACGTTTCGCACGTGCCACGCCACAAACGGGCTTCCCGGTGTCTGTTCAATTCCCGAATCTTCAAGTCCGAAGTCTTGTCTCTCGAAGCCTTGGATCTCAACGTCGCGAAACGCACAGTCGAACGGCCGCAGTCCGATTGTGCAGGGATTGCAACATGAAAATCCTGAGTTAGCAAGCCTCCGGCGCAGGGCGACAGTTTCGTGTGGCGCAACCGGAGCCTGTGGCCGCCGGAGACAATCTGTTGCATTCGGCCAATGGCCGACAGCCAGGGAACCGGACGACATCTCCGGGCACGGCGCGCGCTACCCCCGGTCAACCCGCACCACGCGGCCCTTGTCGATGGCGAGCGCGAGCTGGCCGTGCTTCAGCTTCAACGCGGCCTCGCCGAACAATTCGCGACGCCAGCCGTGCAGGGCGCCGACATCGGCATTGTCGCTGGCCGCGATCTGCTCGAGATCGTCGACGGTCGCGATCACCTTGCTCGCAACCGCGTGCCGCTCCGAGGTCATGCGCAGCAGCACCTTCAACAGTTCGACGGTGGCAGCGCCATTCGCATTGTTGCGCGGCTTTTCCAGCTTCGGCAGCGAGGCCTGGTCGCGCGCGAGCCCGCGCTGCACGGCGGCGATGATATCCGCGCCCCATTTCGAGCGCTCGAAACCTTTCGGCAGCGAGCGCAGATTGGCGAGCTTATCGAGCGACGTCGGCGCATGGGTTGCGATATCGCCGACCGCGTCGTCCTTCAGCACGCGCGAGCGCGGCACGTCGCGGCTTTGCGCTTCCTGTTCGCGCCAGGCCGCGACCTCGATCAGGACGGCGAGCTCGCGAGGCTTGCGCACGCGGGTCTTGAGCCGCTCCCAAGCACGCTCAGGGTGGAAGTCGTAGGTCTTCGGCGAGGTCAGAATCTCCATCTCCTCGCTGACCCAGTCGCTGCGGCCGCGCTTCTTCAGGTCGGCGTCGAGCGTCGCGAACACCTCGCGCAGATGGGTGACGTCGGAGACGGCATAGAGGACCTGCTCGCTGGTCAGCGGGCGGCGCGACCAGTCGGTGAAGCGGTGGGTCTTGTCGGGGCGGTGCCCGGTCACGCGGTCGACGAGCTGGTCGTAGGCGATGCTGTCGCCGTAGCCGAGCACCATGGCGGCAACCTGAGTGTCGAAGATCGGATGCGGAATGGTGCCGGAGAGGTGCCAGACGATCTCGATGTCCTGCCGCGCGGCGTGAAAGACCTTCAACACCGCCTCGTTCGACATCAGGTCGAAGAACGGTTTGAGGTCGATGCCCGGCGCCAGCGCGTCGATCACGACGGCTTCGTCCGCGCTCGCCATCTGCACGACGCAGAGCAGCGGGTAATAGGTGGTCTCTCGCAGGAACTCGGTATCGACGGTGATGACCTTGTGTTTGGCGAGGCGGCCGCAGACGGCCGCAAGTTCGGAGGTGGTGGTAATCAGATCCATGAAGTGTCCATGACGCTCAAGACACGCGTTCTGCCGAAAGGGCAGTCATGTCAAGGGTCTTGCTGGGACTTTGGCTCTGCATATGGGGCAGGACTGGGCCTTTTTCCATGCCTTTGCGGTCTCGCGGCACGGAATGCGCCCGAGGTTTGCTGTGTTTTCGCCCCCTCCGGGAGAGAGGGCGCAGGGAAAGCCGGGTGCCGATCGCACCCATGGGTCCCGTGCAAATGGAAAGCACGGGAGGTAGGACCACAGGTGAAACCGGAAAACACTCCGGCTTTCCCTGCGCGATGGTTTACGGCTTATACGTGCTCTCCCCGGCGAGACTGGGCTTTGTTGTCACCGTCATCAGCGAGAGAGCTTGCTCTTGCTGATGAGACACCTGCCACTAGGGCGTCAGGCCTGCACGATTTCGCCGTCCGCCTCATGCGTGCTCGTCAGTCACGCGCTCGGCGTCCACCGCATCTCGACCCAACACTCGTGACGATCGCGAAGCGCCCCTCAGACAGGTGAGACGGGCTATTCATACACTGAGTTGCAATTCTGATAAACAGAAATATTTTTGCATGAGAGGCTTGCGCCGTCGGGCAAATCAGTGATTGGCGATCTGCATCGTCACCTCGCCACGGCGAGATAAAGGCTGAGCGTGACGACCGACACGATGGTGGACGCGAGGATGACGTTGGAAGTCATGCTCGCCTCGCGCCGGTAGAACTCCGCCAGCATGAAGGGACCCGTTCCCGTGGGAAGGGCGGCGAGAAGCACGGCGGTGTGCGTGAGCAGCGGCGACAGGCCGAACACCAGCGTCGCCATCACCCAGGTGACGGCCGGTTGCAGCACGAGCTTGAAGCCGACGAGCAGGGCCGCCGACCCGATGTCCTGTTCGGTCCCGTCGCGCTTCGCTGCGAGAAACAGTCCGAGCGCGACGAGCGCGCAGGGCGAGGCCGCGCCGCCGAGCAGCTTCAGGAAATTCTCCGCGGGGCCGGGGACGTTCAGGCCGGCGAGCGGAATGATCGCACCCAGCGCGGGCGCCACCAGCAGCGGATTGAGCAGCAGCGAACGGCCCACCTTGATAATGACGTGCCTGCGGCGCTTCTCGGTTTGCAGGCCGGTTTCGATCAGCACAATCGCGATCGCAAACAGCATGCAGACCGTGATGATCGTGGCGATCAGGGTTGGAGCCAGCGCCTCGCGGCCAAGCGCTGCCACGGCCAGGGGAAAGCCGACAAACCCGGTGTTCGCGTAGCCCGCGTTGAGGCCGTCGATGGCGGCATCGACCAGCTGCTGGCGGCCGCGCCAGCGAACGGCAATCGTCAGGCAGAACACCAGCGCCGCCCCGATGCCGAAGGCTGCGATGAAGCTCGGCTGCCAGACGTCGGCCCATTGGGCATGGGCGATGATGTCAAAGAGCAACGCGGGCAGGGCGAGGTAGACCACGAACCGGTTCAATTCCCCCGACGCGTGGGGCCCGACCGCGCCGGTGCGGCGGGCGACCCATCCGGCGAAAATCAGCGAGAAAATGGGGAGGATGGCGGTGAGGGTGGAGAACACGGGGAGAGCCTGACTTGAAGGGTGCGCCTTAGCTCTATGCGGCGGCTCTGTTATCATCCAATACTGATTGGCGTACCTGTTCATACCTTTTCGGTATCGATGATCGACATCAGGCAAATGCGCTACTTCGTGGCGCTCGCGGAAACCCTGCACTTCGGCCGGGCGGCGGAGCGGCTGCACATCAGCCAGCCGCCCCTGAGTCGCCAGATCGCCGCGCTGGAGAAGGAACTCGGCGTTCGCCTGTTCGAGCGCCAGTCGCGGCGCGCGACGCTGACCCATGCCGGCCGTCGCTTCCTCGAAGACTCCTGCGCGGTGCTGATGAGCTTCGATCAGGCCTGCCGCAACGCGCGCCTCGCCGAATGCGGCGAACTGGGCGAGCTTTCGATCGGGTTCATGATGCACGCCGCCTATACGAGCCTGCCGAACCTGGCGCGGCGCTACATGGCCGATTACCCCGAGGTGCACGTGGAGTTGCGCGAGGTGGTGCCCGGCGCGCTCGCCGACGCGGTGCTGACCGGGCGGTTCGACGCCGCCATCATGTTCAATCCCGGTCCCATCAAGGGCCTTGAGACGCATATCATCCATCGCGAGCGATTGTGCCTGGCGCTGCATCCCGATCATCCTCTCGCCGCGCGTGATCTGGTCAGCGCCCAACAGCTCAAGGGCGAGCCTCTGATCGCGACCCCGACCGAGGCCGCGCCGATGCTGCGCGAGGCGATCGTCCGCTACTGCCGTTCCGGCGGGTTCGAACCGAATGTCCGGCTCGAGGTAGAGCTGCAGCAGACCATCGTGAACCTGGTGGCCGAGAATCTCGGCATCGCGCTGGTGCCGGAATCGATGGGCAAGCTCGGCATCGCCAACCTGGTGCAGCGCGATCTGGACAACGCGCCCGCCATCGAGCACGTGATCGCGTGGCGGCCGGGCAACCTCAACCCGGCGCTTCGGCCATTCCTCGCGGCAGCGCGTGCCGCTCCGGAATAGCGGGCGAGACGGGCAAGGCTGAGGTGTCGAAACAGGGGGGCTGGCGTCGCGTGCGACGCGCCGGCCGCGCCACGCCGAAATAGAAATAAATGCGGGCGGGCCCTTCCGACGAGGATGCTAATGGCATGCGCTCACGCGAGCAGCCGTCGATGCGATCTCGTAATGCAACGACGGGCCGCTCACTCGTAGCGCATGTTCTTCGACGGCCGGCGCGCAGCGGGCATCGCCAGCACGACGAGGCAGAGCGCGATCATCGCCATTCCGATGAATTCAAAGGCAAACGCATCCACGGCTCATTCTCCCCCATCACCAATCGTTAGACTTGTTGGGGGAGCGTTGACGACTTGTTAAACCTTATGGTTACCGCGCGTGGGCGCGAGGCATGGTGGAAGGTGAGTTAATGCTCACGAGATGCTCTTCGCGGAATCTCGGAAGCACTTGCAAGTGCCTCCGATTGGAAGTCCCAGCCGAGGAGTGATCGATCATGCCGCCAGGGCGTCCTGGTTGATCTCGCCCTTGGCCAGCGTCGTCAGCAGTGCGTCGGCGTGGCGTTCTTCCTCGAGGCTGTCGTGCAGCAAGCGCTGGTCGTCCCGCAGGTCAAGCTGGCCCGCGAGCGCAGCCGCGCTGCCATAGGCGGCGATCTCGTAATGCTCGAGCCTCTGCGCCGACGCGATCAGCGCGGCATCGCGCAGATTGTCGTCGGGCAATATCGAGACCATCTTGGCGGTCTCACCGATCAGGGCCTGCATGGCCTGGTCGGTGTGCAGGTCAGGATCGGCGCCATGCGTCCTCAGAAGCGATTTCAGCCGCTCGCCCTGTACGATGGTTTCGCGGTGATGGCTGCTAAACGCATCCTTCAGCGACGGATGCGACGCAACCTCCGCCATGCGCGGCAAGGCTGCGGCGAGCTGGGTCTCGGCGCTGACCAGTTCCTGCAGTTCGGCGATGTACATGTCCTTGAAGGTCGTGATCTTCATGCTGGGCACCTTTCTCGTCTCGGCGCGAGAGCGTCAGCTCGACGCGCTGTTCGCTGGATCAGAATCTATCGCTCGATCGTGCCGGTCCGGCGGATCTTCTTCTGCAACAGCATGATGCCGTAGAGCAGCGCCTCCGCGGTGGGCGGACAGCCAGGCACGTAGATGTCCACCGGGACGATGCGGTCGCAGCCGCGCACGACCGAGTAGGAATAGTGATAGTAGCCGCCGCCATTGGCACAGGAGCCCATCGAGATGACGTAGCGCGGCTCCGGCATCTGGTCGTAGACCCTGCGCAGGGCGGGGGCCATCTTGTTGCATAGTGTTCCCGAGACGATCATGACGTCCGACTGGCGCGGCGAGGCGCGCGGTGCCGCGCCGAAGCGTTCTACGTCGTAGCGCGGCATCGACACCTGCATCTGCTCGATCGCACAGCAGGCAAGTCCGAAGGTCATCCACATCAGGGATCCCGATCGCGCCCAGGTCACGAGATCGTCGAGCGGGGCGACGAAAAAGCCGCGGTCACCAAGCTCATTGCTCCGCTCGTCGAACCACGTCCGGGTCAACGTCATCGTCATTGCGGTTCCTCCATTCTCACGCGGTGTGACCGCCGGAACCGGAATCGATCGGCGTCTTCTTCGCCCGTTGTGGCGTCATCTTGGCCGGGTCCGGTTGTCCGGGCACGCCGCGCGGCCCGAGTTGCTGCCGCTGCAGGTCGTCCTCCGAGAGCGCCGGCTCGACACCGTTTGGATTGCTGCGCTCGAACGCGGCTTTGCGGCTCTGTTCGCGCTCGTCCATCCTGGCTCTCCGTCATCGAGGCGGGACGGAACCTCGCGGCCACGCGTCCCGCGATGTCCGGCCAACGATTAGCGCCGGAAATCGTTGCTAAAAATTCGAGGCCGCGCGGCTGACGGAGCTGATGCCCGCCGCCCCGGTGAAACTCACGCCACGAGCTTCGGCAGAGCCACGGCGAGCGCGTCCACGGCGAGGCGAACCTTCAGTGCGTAGATGGAGTAACGGGCCGGCGGATTAGCCGAAGGCGTAATCCGCCGCGCCACTTGCCGAGAGGCGCGGATCGCGCTGACGCTAATCCGTCCTGCGAAGCTGGAGCCTCACGTCCCGCAGAACGTCTGCGTCACGCGCTGTTCGGGCAGTGGCGGGTCTGCATAGGCCACATACTGCGGCTGATCTTGATACGGCTTCGCCAGCACCGTCAGCAGTTCCTCAAACGGCGCGTAGTCGTCCGCGTTGACGGCGGCCGCGATCGCGGCCTCGATGCGGTGGTTGCGCGGGATGAAGGCGGGATTGACCGCGTGCATCGCAGCCTTGCGCTCGGCCGCCGACTGCGGCTCCAGCGCCAGGCGCGCGCGCCAGCGGCCGGCCCATTCGTCGAACACGGAAGGATCGGTGAACTGCGCGCGGACGTCGGCGGCGTCATCGGCTGCGGCTTCGCCGAGCTGGCGGAAGGTCAACGTGAAGTCGGCCTCGTTCTTCGCCATGGCGTCGAGCAGGGCCTGGATCAGCGCCTCGTCGCCCTCGCGAACGGTGAACAGGCCGACCTTCCGGCGCAGGCCCGAATTATAGGCCACGGTGAACTTTTCCGGGAATTCGCCGAGGATCGCCTGCGCCTGTTCGATTGCCTTGTCCGTGTCGTCGGAGAATAGCGGCAGCAAGCATTCGGCAAGCCGGGTCAGATTCCATAAGCCGATCCGCGGCTGGTTGGCATAGGCGTAGCGGCCCATCTCGTCGATCGAGGAAAACACCTGGGCCGGGTTGTAGGCATCGAGGAACGCGCAGGGGCCATAGTCGATGGTCTCGCCCGAGATTGAGGTGTTGTCGGTGTTCATCACGCCGTGGATGAAGCCGACCAAAAGCCAGCGCGCAACGAGGTCGGCCTGCCGCGCCACGATGCCGGCCAGCAGGTCGTGGTAGGGGCGCTCGGCGCTCTTCAGCTCCGGATAGTGCCTGGCGATGACGTGGTCGGCGAGCGCGCGCACGCCGTCGGTGTCGCCGCGGGCGGCGAAGAACTGGAAGGTGCCGACGCGGATATGGCTCGCCGCGATCCGGGTCAGCACCGCGCCCGGCAGCGCGGTCTCGCGCATCACAGGCTCGCCGGTGACGACGGCGGCGAGCGAGCGGGTGGTCGGGATGCCCAAAGCGAACATCGCCTCGCTGACGATGTATTCGCGCAGCACCGGACCGAGCGCGGCGCGGCCGTCGCCGCGGCGGGAGAACGGAGTGGGGCCACTTCCCTTGAGCTGGATGTCGCGGCGGACGCCGTCCCTGTCGATGACCTCGCCGAGCAGGATGGCGCGGCCGTCACCGAGCTGGGGCACGAACTGCCCGAACTGGTGGCCGGCATAGGCCATGGCGATCGGGTCGGCCCCGTCGGGCAGGCGCTTGCCGGCGAGGATTTCGGCGCCCTCGGGCGTCGACAGCAGGTCCGGGTCCAGCCCGAGCTGGACGGCGAGCGGCCGGTTCAGCTTGATCAGGCGGGGGGCGGCGACCGGGGTCGGCGCGACCCGGGCGAAAAAGTTCGCCGGCAGCGCCGAATAGGTGTTCTGGAACGGGAAGTGGACGGTCATGTCCAAAAGATAGGCCGGCTGGGCGAATAGGCAAACGCCTGCCGCCAGGCGGGGTCAAAATGTGCGGTTTCGTCCCGAAACCGGGCGTTCCCTTGGTTGCCGCACCCGGCCGCCTCAGGTAAACCCTGCGCAACTTCGGCACCGGCCCTCGAGGCCTGCCGATTCGTTTCCTCCGACATCAGTTTTTGGGACTAAAATGCATCGCTACCGGTCACACACATGCGGCGCGCTCCGAGAGGGCGATATCGACCAAACGGTCCGGCTCTCGGGCTGGGTCCACCGGGTCCGCGACCATGGCGGCGTGCTGTTCGTCGACCTGCGCGACCATTACGGCATCACGCAGTGCGTGGCCGACCCGGACTCGCCGGCCTTCGCCGAGGTCGAGAAGTTCCGTTCCGAGTGGGTGGTGCGGATCGACGGCAAGGTGCGCCGCCGCCCCGCCGGTACCGACAATCCCGAACTGCCGACCGGCATGGTCGAGATCTACATCAGGGAGATCGAGGTGCTGGGCCCTGCGGCCGAGCTGCCGCTGCCGGTGTTCGGCGAACAGGAATATCCTGAGGACATAAGGCTTAAGTACCGTTTCCTCGACCTGCGTCGCGAGAAGCTGCATCAGAACATCATGACCCGCGGCGCGATCGTCGATTCCATGCGCAAGCGGATGAAGGAGCAGGGCTTCTTCGAATTCCAGACCCCGATCCTGACGGCGTCGTCGCCGGAAGGCGCGCGCGACTTCCTGGTGCCGTCACGCATCCATCCCGGCAAGTTCTACGCGCTGCCGCAGGCGCCGCAGCAGTACAAGCAGCTCCTGATGATGTCGGGCTTCGACCGCTACTTCCAGATCGCGCCGTGCTTCCGCGACGAGGACCCGCGCGCCGACCGCCTGCCGGGCGAGTTCTATCAGCTCGACGTCGAGATGAGCTTCGTCACCCAGGACGACGTGTTCGCGGCGATGGAGCCGGTGATAACAGGCGTGTTCGAGGATTTTGCCAAGGGCAAGCCGGTCACCAAGAACTGGCCGCGCATTCCGTTTGCCGAAGCCGTGCGCAAATACGGCTCCGACAAGCCCGACCTGCGCAACAAGATCATCATGCAGGAGGTCTCCGAGCACTTCCGCGGCTCCGGCTTCAAGGTGTTCGCACGGATGCTGGAGGACCCGAAGAACCAGGTCTGGGCGATCCCCGGCGTGGGCGGCGGCTCGCGCGCCTTCTGCGATCGCATGAACTCGTGGGCGCAGGGCGAAGGCCAGCCCGGCCTCGGTTACATCATGTGGCGCGAGGGCGGCGAGGGTGCAGGCCCGCTTGCCAACAACATTGGCCCGGAGCGGACCGCGGCGATCCGCGATCAGCTTGGCCTGAAGGAAGGCGATGCCGCGTTCTTCGTCGCCGGCGATCCGGAGAAGTTCTGGAAGTTCGCAGGGCTCGCGCGCACCAAGCTCGGCGAGGAGTTGAACCAGATCGACAAGGATCGGTTCGAGCTCGCCTGGATCGTCGACTTCCCGATGTACGAGTACGACGAGGAGAACAAGAAGATCGACTTCTCGCACAACCCGTTCTCGATGCCGCAGGGTGGCCTCGACGCGCTGAAGACGCAGGATCCGCTGACGATCAAGGCGTTCCAGTATGACATCGCCTGCAACGGCTACGAGATCGCCTCCGGCGGTATCCGCAACCACAAGCCGGAAGCGATGGTGAAGGCGTTCGAGATCGCGGGCTATGGCGAGCAGGAAGTCGTCGATCGCTTCGGCGGCATGTACCGTGCCTTCCAGTACGGTGCGCCGCCGCATGGCGGCATGGCGGCCGGCCTCGACCGCATCGTGATGCTGTTGTGCGGCACCACCAACCTGCGCGAGATTTCGCTGTTCCCGATGAACCAGCAGGCCATGGACCTGCTGATGGGCGCTCCGTCCGAAGCAACCCCGAAGCAGTTGCGCGAGCTTCACATCCGGACCAATCTGCCGCAGAAATGACGGGCGCATACCCGAACCGCGCAAGCTGTCTGGAGCATGCCTCGACCATAATGACGGGATGACGCTTTCCAGGAAACGTCATCCCGCTTTTGCCTCAAGTCTTAAGTCGGGCCACCGAATTTCAGTGCGGGGCCGAGGGGGAGTGCATGTCGTCATCGTCTGAAGAACTCCACAACGCGGCGCTCGCCTATCATCGCCTGCCGCGGCCGGGCAAACTCGAGATTCAGGCGATCAAGCCGCTCGCCAACCAGCGCGACCTCGCGCTGGCCTATTCGCCGGGCGTCGCCGCCGCCTGTACCGAGATCGCCACGAACCCGGCCGAGGCCGCCACCCTGACCGCCCGCGCCAACCTCGTGGCAGTGGTCTCGAACGGTACCGCGGTGCTCGGCCTCGGCAATATCGGGCCGCTGGCCTCGAAGCCGGTGATGGAAGGTAAGGCGGTGCTGTTCAAGAAGTTCGCCGGCATCGACGTGTTCGACATCGAGATCAAGGCCGACACCATCGAGCGCGTGGTCGAGACGGTCGCGGCGCTGGAGCCGACCTTCGGCGGCATCAACCTCGAGGACATCCGCGGCCCTGAGTGCTTCGAGATCGAGGCGCAGCTCAAGGAGCGCATGAAGATCCCGGTATTCCACGACGACCAGCACGGCACCGCGATCATCGTCGCGGCCGCGATCGTCAATGGCTTGCTGCTGAACGGCAAGAAGCTTCCCGATGTGAAGATCGTCTGCTCGGGCGCGGGCGCGGCCGCGATCGCAACCCTCAATTTGCTGGTCTCGATGGGTGCGCAGCGCAAGAACATCTGGGTCTGCGACATCGACGGCGTCGTCTACGAGGGCCGCAACACCACGATGGACCGCTGGAAGGCGGTCTACACGCAGAACACCAGCGCGCGCGTGCTGGCGGACGTGATCCCGGGAGCCGACATCTTCATCGGCCTGTCCGCGCCCGGCGTGCTCAAGCCCGAGATGGTCAAGCAGATGGCGGACCAGCCGCTGGTGATGGCGCTCGCCAATCCGGTGCCGGAGATCATGCCAGACGAGGCGCGCCAGGCGCGGCCCGACGCCATGATCTGCACCGGCCGGTCGGACTTCCCGAACCAAGTCAACAATGTGCTGTGCTTCCCGTTCATCTTCCGCGGCGCGCTCGACGTCGGCGCCACTGCGATCAACGAGGCGATGAAGCACGCCGCGGTCGACGCGATCGCGCAGCTCGCGCGCGATCCGCCGTCGGATGCGGTGGCCCATGGCTTCGAGAGCACCGAGTCCCAAGGGTTCGGTCCGGGCTCGCTGATCCCGAGCCCGTTCGATCCGCGCCTGATCCTGCGCATCGCGCCGGCGGTGGCAAGGGCCGCGATCGAATCCGGCGTTGCGACCCGGCCGATCAAGAACTTCGACGAATATTGCGCCGAGCTGCAGCGCTACGCGTTCCGCTCCGGGCTGACCATGAAGCCGGTGTTTGCCAAGGCGAAGACCCAGCCGGTGCGGGTGATCTACGCCGAAGGTGAGGACGAGCGCGTGCTGCGGGCCACGCAGGTGGTGCTGGAAGAGAAGCTGGCCCGGCCGATCCTGGTCGGACGTCCGTCAGTGGTGGAGACCCGGATCAAGCGCTTCGGCCTGTCGATCAAGGCCGGCCGCGACTTCGACCTGATCAATCCCGAGGACGATCCGCGCTATCGCTCCTATGTGCAGTCCTACATTGACGTCGCCGGCCGGCGCGGTGTGACGCCCGACGCGGCGCGTACGGTGGTTCGCACCAACAACACGGTGATCGCCGCGCTGGCGGTGTCGCGCGGTGAGGCCGACGCGATGCTGTGCGGGGTCGAGGGCCGCTTCATGAGCCATCTGCGCCATGTCCGCGAGATCATCGGCTTCCTGCCGGGGATCAGCGACTACGCGGCGCTGTCGCTGATGATCACCACCAAAGGCGCCTATTTCCTCGCCGACACCCAGGTGCGGCCGAACCCCAGCGCGGAGGAACTCGCCGAGGTGGCGTCGCTGGCGGCTGTTCATGCCCAGCGCTTCGCCTTCAAGCCCAAGGTCGCCTTCGTGTCACATTCCGACTTCGGAAGTTATGATACGGACTCGGCGCGCAAGATGCGCCGCGCTACTCAGCTCCTGAAGGACAGGCATCCGGAGATCGAAGCCGACGGCGAGATGCAGGCCGATACCGCGCTCTCGGCGATCGCTCGCAAGGCCGTGCTGCCGCAGTCGCGGCTGGAGGGCGAGGCCAACATCCTGATCATGCCGACGCTGGACGCGGCCAACATCGCCTATCAGACCATCAAGGTGCTGGGAAATGCCTTGCCGGTCGGCCCGATCCTGATCGGTCCGGCGCGCCCGGCGCACATCCTCACCCCCGGCGTGACGGCGCGCGGTGTGCTCAACATGACCGCGGTTGCCGCCGTCGAAGCGCAGGAGCGCGCCGGCCGCGCTCAGCCGACGCTGTTCGGCTAGGGGGAGGAGGCGAGACGGATTCGATTTGATCGAAGCAGGCGGAGCGACCATAATCGCGTCGTCTGCTCCGTCCGACTCCCGCCATTCCGTGAGGCCGACCCATGCCAGCATTCATCGTCTTCGGGCGATTCCTGTTCGCCGTCCTGTTCATCTATTCGGGGGTGACCAAGCTGCTCGGCGTACAGACGACGGCGGATATGCTCACGGCCAAGGTGACCATTCCCGACGTCATCGCGCCCTATACCCAGCAGATCGAAACCTTCGCCGCGATGCCATTCATGCAGCTCCTGGCGATCGCGATCGGCTCGTTCGAGATCCTCGCCGGCCTGATGATCGCGTTCAACCTGCTGGCGCGCTTCTTCGCGATTCTTCTGATCATCTTCATGTGCTTCGCGATATTCTACTTGCACGATTTCTGGAATCAGCCGGCGCCCGATAATGCCAAGACCCTGATCGATGCGCTGAAGGACCTCTCGCTGATCGGCGCGCTGTTCATCATCGCCGGCTACGGCCGCGGCCCCCGCAAGAACGACCCGACTTACGGGGATGTGTAGCACCGGGCGAAGCGAGCCCATTGGACGTCGGGGAGGCGGAGATCAATCGATCGTGTGCGGCGGTGCGATCTCACGCATCCAGCGGGAGATCGTGCCGTTGTCCGATCCGTCCGGGCTGGGCCGCATGCGCGCTCCGAGCAGGGCCGCCTCCCGTGCTGCGCGCGGCGTGATGCCATAGGCCGCCTTGAAGGTGCGCGTGAAATGCGCGTCGGTGCCGAGCTGCCAGCGCCGCGCGACCTCGCTGATCCTGAGACCGCGCGCGTCGGAACCCGCGAGGTCGAAGAACGCGCGATGGAGGCGGCGGCTGCGGATGTACTCGGCGATGCCGCCGACCGGGGCGAACAGCCGGTAGAGCGAGGCCCGGGACAGGCCGAAATGCACCGCGATCGAATTTGCCGATAGATCGTCATCGCCGAGCTTCGCCTCGATGTGTTGGCGAATCCGCATCAGCGATGCGCCCGCCCTCATGCTATGGTCTGCATTGCGACGCTCCAGTTCGTTGCGGAGGCAGGCGACCATCAGCGCGATCGTGCCTTCGACCACCGACTGGCATTCGTCGAGCGTCATGCGCGGGGCGAATTCGAACAGCGCAGTGAGGTGCCCGGCCAGCAGCTGGGCGAGCACGCCGCTGCCCGGCAGGACGAGGCCATGCAGATCCTCCACCTGGATGAGGTGGCTGTCGAACAGCGGGCGCGGCACGACGAGTGTGACATTCTCGAACGGCGTCGCCTTGGTTTCCAGCGTCTGCGCGAGGTCGAACAGGCAAATGTCGCCGGCGCGTACACGGATCGGCACGTCGCTGGCGATGCCGTCAAAGCCGCCTTTCGCATACAGTTGCAGGATGATGTGATCGACGCCGCTCCGCGCGATGGTTTCGGTGGTGCGCCGGAACCGCTGGCCGCTGGCGCGGCTCAGCCCGATCAGCGCGGGCCCCATTGCATAGGAGCAGAGGTCAGCTCGGAATGGTTCCGGCTCGCCGTGCGCCAGTTCGTCGACGTCGAACAGCGTCGCGACAGCCTCACGCCAGGCTGCAATGTTCGCTTCGGCATCCATGCGCTCAGCAGCAAAACCAAACGTCGGGAGCAGGGATGATACGCGCGCGGCATCGCCCATCAGTCCGGACGTTTCGTTCCGGTCGCTTGTCGTGAGGTCGTCGGTCATTCGCGGCTGACGTTCAGTTCTCCTGGAAGGCACGATCGTCACCATCAAGCAGGCTCGCTCGCAGCCTGTGCTTTTTTATCTCAATTCGGTTGATGGATTGTCTCCGACCGTCCGGGCCTCCGGGTGTAGGTTGATATCGTCCGAAGGAGAAGTGGCTGCGGCGAGGGCGCCGTCTCATCCACCGCGCGGGACGGATAGCCACGTTCCTTCTCGAGCGTGTTTGCCGCGATGGCGGAGATCACCCGCCGGGCCGGGCGCCATTTTGCGTTTTTGTCTCAGTCTATTGATCCGGTGTGTCTTGATCGTCGGCTCGTCTTGACGGTGAGCCCTCCACGCTGGCTATAGCTCCGCACGCGTCGAGCACCGATGCGCAGGGGCAACGCGGCGGTTAAATCAGCCGATGCACGAGCCGCGGTGTCGGGGACCGCCGTCGGGGCCGATTGCCGGCTTTCGGCGTATACGCGAGCCGGTTTTGCGCTGGTCGGCGGCGGTACCAATTTAAGCGGCATGCCCTGGCTTTTCCGGGCACCGTTGTGCGTCGATCGAAACGGTACGTACGATCAAGCGACCCGCCGCCACGGCGTCACGCTGACGTCGTGCTCTGCGTCGATCAGTTGCGGCTCGCCGGCGTGGAGGCCATGGGCGGCCAGCACCTGTTGCGGCGAGCGGGCAGGGACGCCGGGGAAGCACGGCTCGCCGTCGGGGATGTGCACGTGCGGTGCGACCGACAGCCAGAACGTGTCGTAGCGGTCCATGAACATGCCGAACACACCGGGACCGCCGATGATCGCAGCGAGGCCCGACGTGACGCCGGCTGCGCGGCATGCCGCCTCGAACGAACAGCCGGCGGGATTCCACAACAGCGCCTTAGGATTGGACGGGTCCTGCGCGGTAGCCTGCACCTTGTGCGTCAGGATGAGGCGCCGCCGCTTCGGCGAGTTCGGCTGTTCCTCCCCGGAGTTGCGGCCGTGCACGACGAGGTCGACGCGGTCGAGGGCTGCGGTGAAGAACCGCTTGTCGCCCTCGATCTTGAGATCGTCGGGCATCACGTTATGCCCGTTCGCCAGCCGGCCGTCGGCCGAGACGATGACAAAGCCCTCGATACGCAACCCCGGCACAGAAATCGTCGCCGATGCCGTTACTGGTTGACCGTGGTGACGACGCTGTTCACCGGCCGCGAGCTCAGGGTCGGCAGCTTGACGTCCTTGGCGAGCTCTTGCTCGTATTGCGGCAGCACCGTCACCGGGAATTTGGCGCGCATCGCGACCACCTTGTAGCCGCCGGCCTTCAACTGCTGCAGCAACGTGGGTAGCGCTTCGGCGGTGTGCTTCTGGAAGTCGTGCAGCAGGATGATACCCTTGCCGAGCTTGTTCAGCTTCTTCATCACGGTATCGATCACCTGCTGCGGGTTCTTCGACTTGAAGTCGAACGAGTCTAGGTCGCAGGAGAAGATCGCGATGTTGCGGGTGCCGAGATAGGTCACCATCTCCGGCGGATGCTGTAGCGCCGGGAAGCGGAAGAACGGCGCGGGTGAGGTCTCGAGCGCCCATTTGACCGCGGCGAAACCGCGCTCGATCTCGTCCTTCCGCTGGTCCTCGGTCAGCTTCTTGTTGTTCAGATTGGCGTGCGACCAGGTGTGCGAGCCGATCGTATGGCCGGCTGCATAGACCTGCCGCAGGATTTCCGGATGGTAGGTCGCGTGCTTGCCGATCGGAAAGAAGATCCCCGTGGTGCATTCGTCCGCCAGCGCCTTCAGGACCGCCGGCGTGTTCACCGGCCACGGTCCGTCGTCGAAGGTCAGCACCACTTCGTGGTCGCGCAGGAAGTCGAGTTGCTTGAAATGCTCGAAGCCGAAACCTGGACCGCCGGTGGTGTCGACCTCGACGGTGCGGCCGACGCCAAGCGCATTCGGGTTGGTGCAGGCGGCGCGCGCCGGCTGGGGCGGTTGCTGCGGCGGGACCGGAGCCGGCATCGCCGCAGGGGCGGGGGCCGCAGCCGCCGGCGCGGGAGCTGCTGCCGGTGGCGCTACCGCGGCGCCCTTGACGGGGGGAGTCTGGGACCAAGCCGCGCTCGACGCGAGCAGCGAGACCGTCCCTGCGAAAATCAGACCTGCCGCAATGCGCATGGCGTGTTCCTTGCCGATCCCGCTCCCGGCGCTGGCATTTGCCGTTGCCGGGCCGCTTCCACCCCCAACCTAATAGTACCCTAGTTGGATTGGGGCCGCCAAGGCAACGGACGTGGCAGCCTTGCGACCAAATCCTCGTTTGATGAGTTAATTCCGGGGATTACCGGCGCCATCACGCAGCCGCCAACGCCCGTGCGATCGCAGTTTTGACCCTGGTGTCCTCGGGGACGACCGACTCAGGGAAGACGTCGGCGATATAGCCGTCGCGGCCGATCAGGTATTTGTGGAAGTTCCAGCGCGGCACGTCCTTGGGGCGGACCTCCGCCGCCCATCGGTAGAAGGGATGCGCGTTCGCGCCCTTCACGACGGCCTTGGCTGCTATCGGGAAGGTGACGCCGTATTGATGCTGCGCCGTCTCGGCGATCTCGGTCGGACCGCCCGGCTCCTGGCCGCCGAAATCATTGGAGGGGACGCCGATGATGACGAAGCCGCGATCGCGGAGTTCGGTCCATAGTTGCTGCAGGCCTGCATATTGTGGCGTGAAGCCACACAGCGAGGCCGTGTTCACGATCATCATCGGGTGGCCGGTGTAGTAAGCGAGGCGGATATCGCCGCCGGCAAGGGCCGGGAACGAGAAGGCATAGGCGGTGATCCGGCTCATCGTCGGCGTCTCGGCATACAGGGCGCGCGATCCCGCCGCGGCGGCCAGCGCCGCTACGATCATTGTCCTGCGATCGATCATGATCATGTCCCCAGACGGATGTGTGCCGATCATAATCCAGGGGAGCGGGACTTGAGGCTTCAAGAAGCCGTTATGACCTGCTCTTAGCGCAGCGGCACGATGAAGTCGGTGCCTTCGCCGGTCTCGCCTTGGTTCACGCCGAGGTCGGAGACGATGATCGATCCGCCGGTGCCGAGCGCTTCGTTGATCCGCGCCATCGCGTCGGCGGGAATCGTGATGCGGTCGAGTGCTTCGGCCGGGCTATCCGGCAACGGTAGCGACTTGGCCTCGATCGCTGCGGCGCCGGCCATCTTGCGGCGGTGCGAGGTGCGATCCTGCGCCTCGATGCGGACGGCGCTGCGCGTAGAGACCGGCAGCGAGACCACCGACCAGCGCAGCAGGTTCGGATTCTTCTTGTCGGCTTCTGCCGTGAAGACATGCGTGCCCAGGGGACGGTCGCTCGGCGCAATCGTCACCGGCACATCGAACAGCGGCGCGAAGTTCTGCCGCACATAGAGCTTGGAATCCTTGCGGCTGATGAAGACCGCGATCTGGCCGCCGCGCTTGGGCACGTCAAGGTTTGCGAGGCCCGGCAGCCGTGCCGGATCCTTCTTCGCGTCGGGCGCGTCTGCCGCCGCGGCCGGCTTGTCAGCCGTTGCTGCGGCACCTCCGACCCGTGCATCGTTCCCTGTCACCGTGTCGACCTTGGGCGCCTCGGCGCCGGCGAGGTTGGCCTTGGCGTCAGTCTTCGGCGCATCGGCCCTCACTTCGGCCTTCACATGGTCGCCTGCGGAGACCTCACTCTTCGCCTCGATACTGCCCGTTTCGCCGACCGTCGTGTCGTCGCTCGTGGCGTCGGCGGATCTGGTGTCGGCCGTCGTGTCGTCGGGAACGGCGGCCGCGGGCGCGTCGGACATCGTCACCGCCGCGCTTGCGGACGGCGTGGTGCCGCTGGCGTCGGCGGTGTGGGTGTTGTCGCGCAGTGAGCCATGCTGGTCGGCATGACCGACCGTCGAGCGCAGTTCGAGGCTGGTCTCCGGCTTGTCCGCGCCCTTGTCGCCCTTCACGCCGAGCGGAGCATCCTTCTTCAGGAGATCGTCGGCGACCGGCTGCTGCGGCGCGACCTTCTGTGTCACGAGCAACGGGTGCGAGAAATTCTCCGGCGTGATCGTGCCAGGGGTAATGACCACGCGCGCGCCCATCCGCGTCCAGTTGTACATCTTGACCGCGAACGCCGTCGGCATGCGGATGCAGCCGTGGGAGGCGGGATAGCCGGGCAGCACGCCGGCGTGCATGGCGATGCCCGACCAGGTGATGCGCTGCATGTACGGCATCGGCGCGCCGCTATAGATGTTGGAGCGATGGTATTTCTGCTTCTGGATGACGCTGAAGACGCCCATCGGGGTCGAATGCCCCTTCATGCCTGTCGACACCGGGCTCTCGGCGTACAGACCGTTGGCGTCGTAGATGCGCACCTTCTGCTGCTCGATCGCGATCGCGATGATCAGCGGACCTTGCGGCTTGGCGACGGTTTCCTTTCCCGCAACGATGTCTTTCTTGACCGGATTGCGCCGCACCTTCGGCCGGTGCGGCACAGGCAGCGGCTCGGGCTCGCCATAATAGGCGCTGTCGGGCCCGTTCCAATAGTACAGGGCGGCATCGGCTTGAGTGGAGGCGCCTACCGTGCCGGCGGCTGTCAAAATCGCAAACTGCCAAAAACGCTCATTCGCAAAATCAAGAATCGACGGCCGACTTCCGTTCGCACGCATTTTCCGAATCCCAGTCCAAACTATCCATTGGTTGTCGCAAACGTGGAACGCGTTCACCAGCGCAAGCGATCTAACCCTTCCGTGATCCCCGATTTTTCGGGAAAAAGCGTAACAAAAAAGCCTCACATAAGGTTAAAGCACCCCCTGCGATCACCAATCTGTCAGCCTTTCCGTGCGGCTGTTCCGCACTACATACGCGAAGCCCATCAGCGGAGACCTCAATGACGCCGAGAAGTGTGAGCCTGTGTGACAGCCGTGTCCTGAATCGCTGGGGGTGCGCGCTGCTGCTTCTCGTCGTCGCATTGGCGCAGGCCGGTCCCACGGCAGCGGCCGACGAGCCGGATCTGATCTTTCGCCGCTCGACCGTGTTCAAATGGCTAAGTCCTAACGACAAGCTGGCCACCTATGGTGTCGACGACCCCGAGGTCGAGGGTGTGGCCTGTCACTTCACGGTGCCGGAGAGGGGAGGCTTCAAGGGCTGGCTTGGTCTCGCCGAGGAAGTGTCCGACATCTCGCTGGCTTGCCGGCAGATCGGGCCGATCCGCTTCAAGAATAAAATGAGCCAGGGCGACGATATGTTCCGTCAGCGGCGGTCGATGTTCTTCAAGAAGATGCAAATCGTGCGCGGCTGCGACGCCAAGCGCAATGTACTTGTCTACATGGTCTATTCGGACAAGCTGATCGAAGGCTCGCCGAAGAACTCGACCTCGTCGGTACCGATTATGCCATGGGGCGCCGGCGACACCAGCGTGCAGAAGTGCGGCGAGTTCATTCAGTAGCCAGCGCAAGGGCTTGAGCCGCCAAGCTGAAGTATCTGATAATCTAGCGATTGGTCTGCCCGAACTGCTTCGCGCGAGACTTGAAGCCTGACCGTTCGGGGTGGACCTTCGAATCGCGGCAGCCGACGAGCCGGACCAGTTGCTGCGGCGCGCATTCGTTGTCGCCCATCACACGGGCGCCCTGCTGCGGCATCGCGCCTGCCATCTGCTGCTGACCCGCGGCGCGGGTCGCGGGTTCATTGCCAACGCCCATGTTGCCATTGCCCACGGCTAACATCCCTCGTTGGATTGAAATAGCGACAACGTGCCACCGCGAAGATGGTTGCACGGTGCGTGCATGAGTCGGGGAGGACCGCGGCCCGGTTCATTGTCGACCCTGCGAGGTTGGCGCCTGTCTCAACAGAGGACAGTCGAGAAAGCGCCGTGGGTCGCCGAATTCACAAGCGCGTAGCTGCCCGCCATTACGCTAGGGCGATGGTCAATGACCGCTACTGAAAACATTGGCTTTTTTCGGCGATTGTTTCGTCAGGTACCGGCCGACGAAACAATCCCCAGGGCCGACGAAACCATTTTTCGCTTGTGTTGCAGAACTCCGGAAACGCCGGTTGGTTATCAAATCGCCAACAGACGGGCGCGGACGACGAGCGCAGCGGCGGAGATAGTCAAATGCGGACCATCAGCTTCATCCTCGCGTTCGCCTGCGTGATGGCGGGGCCGTCGGTGGCTGGCTCCGCGGACGGCAGTCTGCCCGGCATCGGCACCTTTTCCTACAACGGCTCTCCGATCGCCACCGCCGCGACGATGGTGGTGGCGGCCAACTGACCGCGACACAGCAAACGAGAAAATGGGCGGAAAAGGCTTCGCATGTTGCTCCGAATTTGCTTCGCGGTGATGTTGGCTTCACTCGTGATGGCTACGTCAGCACACGCCCAATCGCAGCTCCCACTCGAGTCGATGCAGATCCGCTCACTTTTCAAGATGCCTGAGCCGCGCGATGAATTCGTGCGCCAGTGTGTGCCCCACATGGCGGGACGCTGGGCGCATCCTGAAGCCGTCTGCGGCTGCCTGCACGATCACGCTGCGGCGACGATCGAGGATAGCGATTTGCGGCAGGCGGTGCTGCGCGGCATCAGCGAGACCGGCGTGCCGACGATCGAGAACGACTGGCTGCCGCCGTCAAAGCAGGCCGAGATCGGCCCGACCTTCACCAAGATCGCCAAGCCGACGCTGCAATGCATGTTCGAGCCGCTGGCGGCGAATTGAGCGGCGCATTTCCGACACGACAATGAGGAAGCAGGCGACGAGGAAGCTCACTTCCTTGCAAGGCTTTACTTCCTCGCGAGGCGTGGCACGCAGGTGCGGGTGCGCACCACGCCGGTCTCTTTGAGCTGCGATCCGGTGACCTGCTTGATTTGCCCCGACGGGCAGGATCCGTCATCGACCAGCACGCGCTGACCGACCCGCAAATCCACGATGTCCTGCTCGCGCGAGACGGTCTGCGCGGAGACAGCTGCGGCCATCGCAACGAGTGCGGCGGCGAACATCGCGCCAAGTCCGATGCGACGCATCGCGATCTCCTTTATTCGTGCTGGATCTTGAGGCCGTTAGGCCGAGATTGAA
Source organism: Bradyrhizobium sp. ISRA436 (assembly GCF_029910015.1). NCBI lineage: Bacteria > Pseudomonadati > Pseudomonadota > Alphaproteobacteria > Hyphomicrobiales > Nitrobacteraceae > Bradyrhizobium > Bradyrhizobium sp. ISRA436. Next base: position 4,187,581 of record NZ_CP094519.1, on the reverse strand, counting down.
CGACCTTAGTCAGCCGGTCGCGATTCTGATAGAGGGCCGCGGTTTTGCCGACGCGCCGCGTTCGGCGCGCAGCACTGTGAGGGTGGCCCTCGCCAGCTGTTCCGCCGACGCGACGAGTTGCGGAACCGGATGACCGGAGAAGCCGAGCACGAATCCGGGCAGCGGCCGCGCGCGATGATAGGTCTCGGCGAGCAGCCAGCCGCCGACGCCGGCGGCCGCCTTCGCCTCGGCTGCAACGCGCGGATCGGTCGACGGAGCGAGCCGCGCCACCAGATGCAGGCCTTGCGACGGCACGGGAACCGTGAGCTCGCCCTCGGAGGCCGCAGCGAGCGTCGATGCCAGGATGTCGCGCGCCTCGCGGTAGAGCTTGCGCGCCTTGCGCAGATTGGCCGCGAAGGCGCCGGAGTTCAGCATGTCCGCAACCGCACCTTCCAGCAGCGTGCAGGGAAAGCGGTCGAGCGCGGCGCGTGCCGCCGTCACCGGGCCGATCAGCTGCTCGGGGAGGGCGCAGTAGCCGATGCGCAATCCTGAAAACAGCGTCTTGGCAAAGGTGCCCATGTAAATCACCCGGCGCAGGTGATCGATGCCGGCGAGTGACAACAGCGGCGCGCCGTCATAACGGAACTCGCTGTCGTAATCGTCCTCGAACACGAACGCATTGGCGTCCTTCGCCCAGTCGAGCAACTCGAGCCGGCGCTGCATCGACATCTGGACGCCAAGCGGAAATTGGTGCGACGGCGTCACATAGGCGGCGCGCGCCGCCGGCGCCGACATCCGTCCCTTGCCGACAACCATGCCCGATGCATCGACCGGTACTGACACCGGACGATAGCCGCAATGCTCGATTGCGCGCCGCGCCGCCGGATAGCCGGGATCCTCGCACCAGACCTTGTCGCCGGGCTTGAGGATCGCGCTCAGCACGATGCGCAGCGCGTGCAGCGTCCCCGACGCCAGCATGATCTGGTCGGGATCGCAGCGCAGCCCGCGCGCCGACAACAGATGGTCTGCGATCGCGGCGCGCAGTTCACGATTGCCCCTGGGGTCGCCGTAGTGGAGATGCTCGGGCCCGAAGGCGCGCAGCCGGCGGCCGGCGAAGGCGCGGAAGCGCTGCAGGGCGCGCTCGTCGATATGTGTGCAGCCGAGCGACAACGCGCTGTGCTGCGGTGGCTCAATCGTGATCTTGGCGCGTCGCGGGCTACCGGCCTGCGCCGGGATGCGCGCGGCGACGAAGGTGCCGGAGCCGACGGTTGCGACCGCAAAGCCGTCGGCGATCAGCCGCTCGTAGGCGGTCGTGACGGCGTTGCGGCGGAAGCCGGTCTGCCTGGCAAGTGCGCGCGACGGCGGCAGCGGTTCGCCCGGCTTGACGATGCCGCCGACGATCGCGTGGCACAGCGCCTGATAGAGCCGGTGCTGCGAGGCCGCACCTTGCGTCACGTGCGGGCCTGCGAGGTCGAGCGGAAGCTCGGTCCGGCGCGGCGAGGGCTTCGATGAATTGGTCGGAATTTTTCGCATGGAATTGGCACTATCGCAGACCAAATGGGCCGCTACAACTGCCGTCAGATTCCAAATTTTCGCGAGGCATTGCCGTGACCGAAGGCGCATCCACTCCGTCCTACCCGCTGTCGTCCCGCAACCGGGTGAAGCGCCGCCATGATCGCGGCTTCTACGATCATGCAACCGTGCACAGGATCCTCGACGCCTCAATGCTGTGCCACGTGTCCTATGTGATCGACGGCCAGCCCTATTGCACGCCGACCTTCTTCTGGCGTGAGGGTACCCGGCTCTACTGGCACGGCTCCAGCGCGAGCCGGATGCTGGAGCACCAGGCGGAAGGGCAGAAGGTCTGCCTGACGGTCGCGCATCTCGACAGCCTGGTGCTGGCGCGCTGCGGCTTCAACCATTCGGCCGACTATCGCGCGGTGATGGCGTTCGGCACCGCCTATCTCGTCACCGATCCCGAGGAGAAGCAGCGCGCGATCGTCGCGATGGTCGACCGCTTCTTTCCCGACCGCACCGCGAGCTTAAGGCCGAGCAACAAGCAGGAGATCAAGGCGACCTCGTTCATCGCGATGGAGATCGAGGAGGCGTCGGCCAAGGTCCGTGCGAAGGGCGTCGCCGATGACGACGAGGATTACGAATTGCCGATCTATGCCGAGCGCATCCCGGTGCGCACCGTGCTCGGCGCGCCCGAGCCGTGCCCGCGGCTGCTCGACGGCGTGACGCGGCCTTCGACGCTCGACGGCTATTCGGAAGGCCGTCTGCTCGAAGATGCATTGCGGGATGCCCATTTTGCGGAATACCCGGCCGACTGAAATCGGGCTACGGTGGCGCTCCCGCCTTTCAATATTCCCAGTGGAGCTGCTGCATGACTGCCGATACCCAACAACGAATCCTCGATGCCGTTGACGAAGGGTTCGATGAGCAGCTCGCGACGACCGAGGATTTCGTCTCGATCCCCTCGACACGCGGCGCGGAGGGCCCGTGCCAGGACATGATCGGCGACCTCCTGCGCGAACGCGGCTGTGAGGTCGACGACTGGCACATCAATCTCGACGATCTCAAGGATCTGCGCGGCTTCGGCCCGATCGAGCATGATTTCTCCAAGGCACGCACCGTGGTCGGCACCTACCGTCCGGCCACCAATGCCGGCAAATCGCTGATCCTGCAGGGGCACTGCGACGTGGTGCCGACCGGCCCGCTCGACATGTGGGAGACGCCGCCGTTCTCGCCCGTCATCAGGGAGGGCCGGATGTACGGCCGCGGCGCCTGCGACATGAAGTCAGGCACGATCGCCGCGCTTTATGCGCTGGATGCGATCGCGAAGGCCGGACTCAGGCCTACGGCGCGGATCCATTTCCAGTCCGTGATCGAGGAGGAGAGCACCGGCGTCGGCGCGCTCTCGACCCTGCAGCGCGGCTATCGTGCCGACGCTTGCTTCATCCCGGAGCCGACCAGCGGCAAGATGATCCGCTCGCAGGTCGGCGTGATCTGGTTTCGCCTGAAGGTGCGCGGCTTTCCGGTGCATGTGTTCGAGGCGGGCGCGGGCTCGAACGCGATCATGGCGGCGTATCATCTGGTGCACGCGCTGGAGAAGCTCGAGATCGCCTGGAACGAACGCGCCAAGGCCGACCGCCACTTCAAGGACGTCAATCATCCCATCAACTTCAATCCCGGCATCATCAAGGGCGGCGACTGGGCGTCGAGCGTGCCCGCCTGGTGCGACGTGGATTGTCGCATCGCGGTGCTGCCGGGCTGGTCGATATCGGAATGCCAGAAGGAAATCCTGGCCTGCGTCGCTGCCGCTGCGCGCGACCACCGCTTCCTCTCCAATAATCCGCCGCTGGTGGAATGGTCGGGCTTCCTGTCGGAAGGCTATGAGCTTACTAATTCCGAAGCGCCGGAAGCCGCTTTCGCCAAGGCGCATCAGGCCGTCTACGGCGGCGCGGTGGAAGATCGGGCCTTTACCGCGCTGACCGACACGCGCTTCTACGGGCTGAACTACAACATCCCGAGCCTCTGCTTCGGCGCCAGCGGCGAGGCGATGCACGGTTTCAACGAATATGTCGAGCTGGAGTCGCTGCGGAAGACGACCAAGGCCATCGCGCTGTTCGTCACGGAATGGTGCGGGGTGGAGAAGGCATAGCCCTCATGGTGAGGAGCGCGGGACGCGCGTCTCGAACCATGAGGCCCGTCTGTGGCCTCACCCTTCGAGACGCCGCTGCGCGGCTCCTCAGGATGAGGGATTTACATTCGGCCACAACGCTCTGACGATCGCATCGAGTCCATCCGTCAGCGCGGCGGGACCGGGCTGCAGGATGATCGTCGACTTGATCTCGACGATGCGATTGTTGCGCACCGCCGGGATGTCGCCCCAGCCGGGACGTTTGCGGATGCGGTCGGGCACGACCTTCTTGCCGCACCAGGACGCCAGGATCACGTCGGGCATCGTCTCGCGCACGGTGTCCGGCGCGACGATGCGGTCGCGGGCCGCTTTGTGCATCCGCAGATGCGGCAGCACGTCCTCACCGCCGGCGATCTCGATCAGCTCGGATATCCAGCCGATGCCGCTGATCAGGGGATCGTCCCATTCCTCGAAATAAACCCTCGGCCGCGGAACCCTCGGCCGCGGCGCGGGGCGCGGCGTTGCCGCGATCGCCGCAAGCCGTCGCTCGAGGTCTGTCGCAAGCTGCTCGGCGCGATCGGCGGCACCGACCATCGCGCCCAGGGTGCGGATCATCGCAAAGATGCCGGCGAGGTCGCGCTGGTTGAAGACGTGGACGGCGACGCCAGCGCGGATGAGATCAGCGACGATCTCGGCCTGCAGGTCGGAGAAGGCGAGCACCAGATCGGGCGCGAGCGCCAGGATCTTCGGAATGTCCGCTGAGATGAAGGCCGAAACGCGGGGCTTCTCGCGCCGGACCTGCGGTGGCCGCACCGCATAGCCGGAGACGCCGACGATCCGGTCCTGTTCGCCGAGCAAATACAGCGTCTCGACCGTCTCTTCGGTCAGGCAGACGATCCGGCTGGGAGGGAAATTGCGCATCGCCGACCTGCATAGCGCTTTCGAGTGAAGCGGGCACCGGTCCGCATCAAGGAATCGCGGCTTCGGGAATTGGCGGGAGCTGTCATGGGGTCCATTACCTCCGACGTCATTGCCTGATTTACCCGGCGCGTCCATGTTCGGCGGACATCATCAAAACGCGATGCCGGAGGACCTGATGACCCTGCTTGAAAAGATCCAGTCGATGAAGATGCCGTTCGCGGAACTAAAGGGCGTCACCTTCACCGAAGCCGACAACGATCGCGTGGTCGCCAGGATGGTCGTGCGGCCGGAGCTCTGCACCCTCAATCATACAATCCATGGCGGCGCGGTGATGGCGTTCGCGGATTCGGTCGGGGCAGCCGCGACCGTGATCAACCTGTCCGAGGACGCCAAGGGCACCACGACGCTGGAGAGCAAGACCAATTTCATCGGCGGCGCCAAGGAGGGAGCCACCGTGATCGCCACTGCAACACCGGTTCACCGGGGACGGCGGACTCAGGTCTGGCAGACCCGACTCGAAACCGAGGATGGCAAGCTGGTTGCCGTGGTCATACAAACGCAAATGGTATTATAGTAGAAGGTATGATCGATTTTCTCTAGCGAATTCAATATGTAACGATTATGTGAATCTCGCGTCTTGAACTATATTGTGCGTTGCACAATATAGTTGATGCTAGGGACTCGACGCCTCCTCGAGGGCTACCAAGAGGAGTTATGAAATGAACCACCATTCCATCCGTTCGACGCTCGCCAAGGGCACCGTGCGGACATTGAGCCAGCAGGAGGAGCTCCCTCTGCTGCGCGATCATCTCTTGAGACTGGATCGAACCAGCCGTCATGATCGCTTTCATGGCTTCATCGACGACAACTTCATCCGTCGCTACGCCGAGCGGTGCGCCAACGACGGCACCGTCGTCATCGCCTATTTCGAGGATGGCGTCGTTCGCGGCGCGGCCGAGCTGCATCCGCCGGAGCAATCGCCGGACGCGCAGCCGGAGATCGCCTTCAGCGTGGAGCGGTCGGTGCGGCGCAAGGGCGTCGGCAGCATTCTGTTTCGCAAGCTGATCGCCGAAGCGCACGCCAGAGGCTACACCAGCCTGCGCATCACCACCGGGGCGCAGAACGACGCGATGCGGGCGCTGGCCACCAAGTTCGGCGCGCAGCTCACCTTCCGTCACGGTGAGTCCACCGGAAGCATCGACCTGAGCGAACACAGCCTGCCCGAGCCGGTGCCGGCACCTGCGATGGTGACCCCGGTCGAGGCCGCGCGCGCGATCGTCGACATGAACCGCGCCTACTGGCGGATGGTGATGCAGGTGTCCGGCTGGGGCCGGGCGGCCTGATCCCGTAGTTGAAGCAACAGCGAAAGGGCAATTCGCTCAGCGAATTGCCCCTTTTGTTTTCAGCAATCAGTTGTTGGTCTTCAGGTGCCGGTGCGCTTGTCGGTCGCGAAACGCCGGACGACGCGGCGCTCGACCACGACGGAGCGCTGCGCGCCCTGTTCGCCGGCGATGACACGGGTCGCGGTGCCGGTGCGGGCGCTGACGCGCGCGGTCTTCTTCACTTCGGCCAGCACGTCATCGTAGGGCAGGCCCATCAGGGCTGACGCGATCTCGGCCTGGGCTTCGAGATCGTCGGTGATGCCGACAGCCGCGAAGATCGCTTCCTCCAGCGTCGGCGGATCATGCCGCACGCGTCGGGGGCCATACTTGGTGTTCCAGTCTCCGCTCATCGCCGCCTCATATTTGAATCGCGGGAGATACGTAGGTGGCCTTATGTTGCATTGCAATATGAAAGTGAGATGGCAATCCAGCCATGCAACCAGAGTCTCTCAATCTTGTGAGCGCGAGAAAGTTCGATCGGGGTCGCAGTCGGATCTGTCAGCGCCATCACGACATCTCCGCGTCCTAGGGCGCGGCTCCCGCCGCGTCTGAGAGATCGACCGGCCGCTGCGGCCAGCGCTTCAGCGCGGCGCGGCCGGCATCGGTGAGTACATAGATGCCGCGCTCGGCGCGATCGAACCAGCCATAGACATTGTGCAGCAGAATCTTACCGGCATCGGGAATGTCGATTCGCAGATCGCGCACGCGCCGCGGTCCGTCCGACAGCGCCGAGGCGCAGGCGAGCGCCTGCTGCCGATAGGCCGTCATGATCGGCGCGCGTGTCGAGCCGCCCATGACCGGATCGCCCTTGCGCTTCTGGTGCTCGGCGATCAGGCGCGAGCGCTTTTTCGGATTGCGGCGGGGGGCGGCGGTCGGCGGCTTCACCAGCACCTCCACGTCGCCGGTGCTGGTGACGCCGAGCATGCCGAAGCCGAGCCGTCGGCACAGATTGCGATAGCGCGCATCGCTTTCGCGGCCCCTGCCGCGGGCCGATATCTTCGCAGCGATCCAGACCTCATCCGCAGCGGCGGCGCGATCGACCGCCTGCAGGATCAGTTCGAGATTGAAGACGAGCTTGAGTTCCCCGATCACGACAACCGGCGGATCGTCGCCGATCAGTGCCACGAGATCGCAGCCGCCGATCTCGCCCTTGACCGTGAAGCCGAGCTTTTCGAGGAAGCGTTTGACGGGCAAATAAAGCGCGGTTTCCAACGGACAGGCTCCGGCGGCGCTTTTCGCCGCGACTCATAGCGACAGCATAGCCCGGAATCGGGCCGGCCGACGCGAACGGGATTTGCCCATGATGGATCCGGGCGGCTATGGTTGCCGACGGGACAAGGCGCGACCAGTTCGATGATCCGGAACGGGCTTTATCACATCACCGTCGAATTCCTCGACAGCGTTCAAGGCGGCAATCAGGGCGTCATGGTGCTGCGTGACGGCCAGATGCGCGGCGGCGACTCGTTCTTCTACGCCTATGGCAGCTACACCTCGGCAAACGGCAAATGGAAGGGCGAGGTCACCAATCAGGAACACTCGCCGACCTATGGTGAGCGGCCGGTGTGGGAACGCAAGGTCGTGACGATCGGATTTACCGGCACGTATACCGACGAGACCGCCGAAGGCGATGGCATTGCGCTCGCCGGCAAGCAGAGCATCCGCTTCAAGTCGAAGCTGCGCCTCCTGATCCCGGACTGATCGAGGTGATGCAGACCGCGCCGATGCGCGCTTCGCTCAACAGCGCTCTAGACCCGTCCGTTGACCGGCAGCAACGCGCCGGTGACGGCGCTCGCGGCGTCGCTGGCAAGGAACAGGATGACGTCGGCAAGCTCCTTTGGCGTCACCCATTTGGAGACATCGGCCTTCGGCATGGCGGCGCGATTGGCCGCGGTATCGATGATCGACGGCAGCACGGCGTTGACGGTGACCTTGCCCTTGAGCTCGGCGGCAAGCGACTCCGTCAGGCGGTGCACGCCGGCCTTCGAGGCGGCATAAGGGCCCATGCCGGACGCGGCCTGCAAGGCGCCCAGCGCGCCGATATTGATGATACGGCCGGCTCCCGCCTTGACGAGATGCGGGATCGCCGCCTGCGACGTGTTCAAGGCCGTCATCACGTTCATCGCATACATTCGCTGCCAGGTCTTGGGATCGCCTTCGGTGATCGTCTCGAAGGTGAAGCCTCCGGCAATGTTGATCAGTGCATCGAGCTGGCCGAAATGCGCGGCCGCCTTGTCGATCGCCGCCTTGGCGTCCGCGGCGTCGGTAAGATCGACGTTGCCGAGCTCGATGCGGTTGGGCGTCGCCGCAAGCTGCGAGGCTGCATGATCGATACCGGCGACGCGCGCGCCGCGCGCGAGGGCTTCTTCGGCGACCACCTTGCCAAGCGCACCAAGTGCACCGGTGATGACGATGGCTTTTCCGTTCATGACGGCCTCCGTACAGGCAAAAAGGCAGGTGCCACCCACTATGATCAGGCGGATTTCATTTGCAATGCCGCGATTTTCCGCTCCTATTGCGGGTATTCAGCTATTCATTCACGCAAAGGATGTTTGCGATGCCCGGGCCGAGGCCATGCGAAACCCATCCCGATATCGTCAAGTTGGATCACCGACTGCCGCATTTCGCCGATGCCTTGAAGCGCCAGCGCAAGGTCAAGGTGGTGGCGCTTGGATCGTCATCGACGGCCGGCGCTGACGGCGTTTTGCCGTTCCCGCCGCGCCTCGAAATGCTGCTGCGGCAACGCTTCTTCGGCCGAATGATCGACGTGATCAACCGCGGGATCGGCGGGCAGGAGGCACCTGAGGAATTCTCCCGCATCGAGTCCGACGTCGTTGCCGAAACGCCGGTACTGGTGATCTGGCAGGTCGGCACCAATGCCGTCTACAAGAGCTACAATCCAGCCGAGGTGAAAGCCTCGCTCGAAGCGGGACTCGATGTGCTCGCAGCGCTTCCGCTCGATGTCATGGTGATGGATTCACAGTACACTGAAGCGATCATCGGGACGCCCGACGCGCTCAAGCTCGCCAACACGATCATGCCGATGATCGCCGAGGTCACCGCAAGCAAGCAGATCAATTTGTTTCGTCGCTTCGCCCTGATGAAGCGGTGGGTCGACGACGGGATTCCGCTGGCCGAGCTCGACGACGGCGCTCAGGAGCATCTGCACACCAGCGAATGGGCAACCAACTGCGTGACGCAGGCGCTGTTCGGTGCGATCGACCAGGCGCTGGCGCCAGAGGCGATTTCGTAAGGCTGGCGATTGCGTAAGACTACGGGGCAAGACCCGTTCGGTAAAATTTGCAGCAGTTCCGTAAGTCGATCGCAGAACCCTATCCGTAAAAGAGGAGTCCGACCAAGGAAGGGGATTAGCTATGGGATATCTTCCGGATCACGGTTTACCGCTTGTTCAGCTTAAGGAACAGCGGCGCGAACTCGTGGTTGCACTGCAGAATCGCAAAGGTCCGGTGAGCAACTGGGAGCTCATGCAGATCGCGGCGATCCAGCAGGCGATCTCGGCTTTCGAGGATGTGATCGCCGATCTCGACGCCGAGCTCGAAGCCGCAGCCTGAGCGCTTCGAACGATCAGGCCAGCAGATAGCGGCCTTCGAGCGCCTTGCGCTCGGCCTGTCCGAGCCCGAGGCCATCGCGGAAATAGCGATCGAGGCCGCCGTAGTCGGCATCGATCGCCTCGTACGCAGCATTCAGGAACGGCTGCTGCACGGTGCCAAGCACCTGCTTGACCTCCTCGGGAAGCTCGGTGCTCGCGGACGGATCGCGCTTGTAGAACTTGTTGGTCAGGAGATAGTCGTCCGCGATCACCTCACCCGGCACGCCGAGCGCGTGCAGGATCAGCGCGCAGGCAAAGCCGGTGCGGTCCTTGCCAGCGGTGCAGTGGATCACGAGCGGGGCGCGATCCTCGAGCAGATGCGCAAACAGCGCGCGGTAGCGCGGCGTGTTGTCCTGCACATAGCTGCGGTAGGAGTCCCGCATCACCTCAAACGCGTCCGCGCTCGAAAGCTGTCGGTGTGCTGCGATCGCGCGCAGGGCCGCGACGACGGTCGGCTCGACAGGCAGCGAATGCACTGTGATGTCAGTCATGCCGCACAGCGCTTCGGAGCGCTCGGCGATGCCGCGAAAATCGAAGGCGCTTCTGACGCCAAGGCTGCGCACCACGGCGATGTCCTGCTCAGTCAGGTGCGCAAGATGGTTGGAGCGGAAGATTTGCCGCCAACGCACCGTCCGCCCGTCACGTATCTGGTAGCCGCCGAGATCGCGAAAATTGCTGGCGCCGGCGAGATTGAGATGACGGGCATGGGTTTCTGACATCGGCAGGCCTGTTGCAGCGATGGATCTCGCGCTGGTCTATAGCCGCCCTATCAGGGGGAGAATATGACTTATGGCGGGACTGCATTCCCGCGGATGCAACTCGTCGCGGGGTGTTTGGCTGCCAAGACGCGCATACGTCGCGCATACGTGACGCCTCGGTCGCGGTGCGGGCATGAAAAAAGGCCGAAACACCTGGTTCCGACCCTTCTTTATCGCTCTGACGTCTTCGACGCTTCGGCATCGCGCCCCTCTGTCGTGCCGGCATCAGTGATCCCGACCCGGCTTGGCGTCGTCGATCGCCGCCTGATGATACCAGCTGTCGCTGCACATGGCGGTTTCGACCTTTGCGGCAAGTTCGAGCGACATCTGGACCTCGCCGTAGCGACGTCCCCCGAGAGCCGCACGGCCCCCGGCCGGGAACTGATAGATCTTGGCAGACCCCTGGTTTAAGTCCGAATTCATCATCGCAGACCTCCTTGGTCGGAACGCGAGCCTCCATGGTGCGCCCAACTCTTTCGCGCGTGGTTACCTAGTTTCGATATTGGCCGAGCCCTGACCGGCTGCAAGATGACCAAGAAATAATCAGGTTCTGACCAATTCGTAGGCAGATTCCGGTTTGCACTCGGCAAGGCAGGATGCAGGTGATCAATGCTTGAGCCGAGGTGATGGTTGCCAGGGAACCAGCGGCGGGACGCAAACTGTCATGCGGCGCTGCCGCTGCTTTAATCTGGAAGGGGTGTCTTCGCCGGATTTGCTGGAGAATCAGGCGGTCACGGGCTCCAAAAAGCGGATTCTGGCCCATCGGGATGCATGGCAGCCGCGCTGCTATGTCGCAGCAAAAAATGCAATGAGCGTTGTGGACATCCGCAACAAGGACGGGTGCCGCAATGCAGCGACTGGCATTTTAATTGCTTGGCAGGAACCGGCCGATGGTGGCCGGGTACGCGTGCGGCGACCGACTGGCTTTCGGTTCCTCACGGTTTTGCATCATCAACAGAGAGGCTCAATGACCAAGTACAAGCTCGAGTATATCTGGCTAGACGGATATACGCCGACGCCGAACCTGCGCGGCAAGACGCAGATCAAGGAATTCGCGTCGTTCCCGACCCTCGAACAGCTCCCGCTCTGGGGCTTTGACGGTTCGTCCACCCAGCAGGCTGAAGGCCACAGCTCTGACTGCGTGCTGAAGCCGGTCGCATGCTATCCCGACGCCGCGCGCGAGAACGGCGTGCTGGTGATGTGCGAAGTGATGATGCCCGACGGCAAGACGCCGCATCCGTCCAACAAGCGCGCCACCATCCTGGACGACGACGGCGCCTGGTTCGGCTTCGAGCAGGAGTACTTCTTCTACAAGGACGGCCGCCCGCTCGGCTTCCCGGAGGCCGGCTATCCGGCGCCGCAGGGCCCGTACTACACCGGCGTCGGCTACAAGAACGTCGGCAGCGTTGCCCGCGAGATCGTGGAAGAGCATCTCGACCTCTGCCTTGCCGCCGGCATCAACCACGAAGGCATCAATGCCGAAGTGGCGAAGGGCCAGTGGGAATTCCAGATCTTCGGCAAGGGCTCAAAGACCGCCGCTGACCAGATGTGGATCGCCCGCTACCTGATGCTGCGCCTCACCGAGAGCTACGGCATCGACATCGAATTCCACTGCAAGCCGCTCGGCGACACCGACTGGAACGGCTCGGGCATGCACGCCAACTTCTCGACCAAGTACATGCGCGAAGTGGGCGGCAAGGAGTACTTCGAGAAGCTGATGGCGGCCTTTGAGAAGAACCTCATGGACCACATCGCCGTCTACGGGCCGGACAACGACAAGCGCCTGACCGGCAAGCACGAGACCGCGCCGTGGAACAAGTTCAGCTACGGCGTGGCTGATCGCGGCGCTTCGATCCGCGTGCCGCACTCCTTCGTCAACAATGGCTACAAGGGCTATCTGGAAGACCGCCGTCCGAACTCCCAGGGCGACCCCTACCAGATCGCGTCGCAGATCCTGAAGACCATCTCCGAGGTTCCGACCGGCGCGAAGGCTGCGGCCTAAGCCGATCTTCGATCCGGATGGAAGCATCCGGCCGGTATCGCAATCCGGTCCGCCAGGGGCACCCTGGCGGACCTTTGCATTTGGCACACCACCTTTGCGCGGCTTCACCCCGAAAGCGGTTTCTCTACGTTATGAACCGCGCTAGACAACGGTTGCACTGTGATTGCCGGGGACGCGGCGCTTGTTCGAGGGCTTCTACAAGGTCCGGTTTCAGCTTGGCGATGCGGTCGGGCGGAGCGTCATGTATGCGCGCGACGGCAGGATGCTTGGCGGCAATTCCGCCTTCGCCCATATCGGCACCTACAGGAAGTCCGGCGACAAGGTTGCTGTCGAGATCAATACCGTTCGTCATAATCACGATCCGAATTACCGCGCGATGGCCGGCACCGACGATGCGACCTTGCTCGCCACGGGTCGGCCCGACGGCGAGCTCTATCGTTTCCAGGGCGAGCTGAAGGAGTTGCCCGGCGTGCCCTTCGCGGCATTGCTCACGCCGATCACGGAAGAGGAAATCCCGATCGCCGGCGGCCTCGGCGAGGGGGGCATCGTCAACGGGCTCTATTCGATCCACATTCGTCTGCTCGACGGCGTCGATGGCGGCCTCACCGGCGTGATGCTGCTCAGCAATGGCCGCATCGTCGGCGGCGACGCGTCATTCTACTATCTCGGCACCTACACCTCCGAGAACGGCCGCTGGAAAGGCCAAGTGCTGAACCAGGAGCATACGCCAGCGGTGGGCGAGAACCCGATCTTCGGCGGCCACGACGTCGGTATCGGCTTTGCCGGCACCTGCGACGCAGAGGGCGCCCTGCTCGAAGCCACTGCGCTCGCCGGCAAGCGCAGCCTGCGCCTCACGGCGGTGCTCAAGCTGATGCGGCGGGCGTAAGTCACATGGACAATTCGGTTCGCGTGCTTTCGACACTGGCGCTGAAGGGTGCGGTCGTGCGGCTCGCCGACGCCTATCGGGCGGCGAGCCGGGTCCGGATCGATGCGGATTTCGCGCCGACGCTCGCGCTGCTCGACCGCCTGCGCGGCGGCGAGGGTGCCGATGTCGTGATCCTGACGCGCGAGGGGCTCGACGCGATGACCGGCGAGGGCCGCGTCGTCCCGGACAGCGCGGTCGATCTCGCGCGCTCCTATGTCGGCCTCGCGGTGAAGGCGGGGGATGTGCATCCCGACATCGCAACCGAAGCCGCGCTGCGCGCGACTCTGTTGGGGGCGCGGGCCGTGGCGTATTCGCGGCTCGGCGCCAGTGGTATCCTGTTCGCACAATTGATCGAGCGGCTCGGCATCGCGGAAGCGGTCAACGCGCGTGCGGTGATCATTCCGGTCGGATTCACGGCGGAGAAGCTCGTCACCGGCGAGGCCGATCTTGCGATCCAGCAAATCAGCGAGCTGAAGCAGATCGGCGGGATCGAGGTTGTCGGTCCGCTCCCGCTGAACTTGCAAACTCCGGCGGTGTTCTCCGCCGGGCGCATGACGGCCTCGCAGCGCGCCGCTACCGCCGATCACTTGCTGCGCTATCTGTCATCTGCGGCGGTCGCGCCTGTGCTGCGCGAAACCGGGCTCGAACCTTGAATTGGCAGCGCGGTGACCAATCTCTGCTTCTAGCCGGATTGGAACGTTCGCCGCGACATCGTCGTTGACGTCAAGCAAATGCTGGCGAGGGCATGTCATGATCCGCAAGCTACGGTCCGGCGAGTACCGGCTCTATTCCCGCAAGGTCAATCCGAAGACCGGCAAGCGCCGCAATCTCGGTACCTTCAAGTCGCGCGCGGCGGCGGAAAAGCACGAGCGCGACGTGCAGTACTTCAAGCGGCACTGACGTCGCTTCCGCACTCTCGCTGCCGGGCGGACAGTGGCGGCCTCAGTCCTTGATCAGCAGGACGCCGCCGATGACGAGCGCAATGCCGATCAGTCGTGACACCGACACAGGGTGTGATGAAAGCCCGAAGACGCCGAAATGATCCATCACGATGCCCGCGAGCATCTGACCGGCGACAACCAAGGCCAGCAAGGTCGCCGCTCCCAGCGACGGCAACAGCAGGATCACCAGCAGGATGAACACGCCGCCGAGGATGCCGCCGCTCCAGGCCCACCACGGCGTCGACGCCACGAGCTTGAATGACGGCGCCGGCTCGCGCAGCACCACCAGCACGACCACCATCGTCAGCAGGCCCCCGAGATAGGAGACGAGCCCGGCCCAGGCCGGCGAGTTCAAGGCAGAACGCAGATTGCCGTTCAGGACCTGCTGAACGGACACGCTGATGCCCGCGCCGAGCGCGAGCAGATAGAGAAGCCAGGCTTGCATGTGATGCCCCAAAACACCGATCGGTGCAGTATTCCCGGTCTCGTTTGATTGGCAAATGATCGGCATGCGCACGGGCATTGCGCGAAACGCACGGAACGCCCTTCCACCCGTGCTCCAGATCGACTAAGAGGCCGCAAACTCCCCGTTTCCCCCAAGTTTGCATGATCCGCCTCGATAACGTCTCAAAGCAAGTCGGCCACCAGATCCTCTTCATTGAAGCCTCAGCCGCGCTCCAAAAGGGCGAGAAGATCGGCCTTGTCGGTCCGAACGGCGCCGGCAAGACCACGCTGTTCCGGATGATCTCGGGCCAGGAGCTGCCCGATGAGGGCCAGGTCTCGGTCGATCGGGGCATTTCGATCGGCTATTTCAGCCAGGATGTTGGTGAGATGTCCGGCCGCAGCGCCGTTGCGGAGGTGATGGACGGGGCAGGGCCGGTCAGCGTGGTCGCGGCCGAGCTCAGGGACCTCGAGGCGGCGATGGCCGATCCCGACAAGGCCGACGAGATGGACGACATCATCGCGCGCTATGGCGAGGTGCAGCATCGTTTCGAGGAGCTGGACGGCTATGCGCTCGACGGCCGCGCGCGCGAGGCGCTGGCGGGCCTCGGCTTCAGCCAGGAGGTGATGGACGGCGACGTCGGAAATCTCTCCGGCGGCTGGAAGATGCGCGTGGCGCTGGCGCGCATCCTCTTGATGCGGCCCGACGTGATGCTGCTCGATGAGCCGAGCAACCATCTCGATCTCGAAAGCCTGATCTGGCTCGAGCAGTTCCTGAAAGGCTACGAGGGCGCGCTGCTGATGACCTCGCATGACCGCGAGTTCATCAATCGCATCATCAACAAGGTGGTCGAGATCGACGGCGGCCAGCTCACGACCTATTCCGGCAATTACGAGTTCTACGAGCAGCAGCGGGCGCTGGCCGACAAGCAGCAGCAGGCGCAGTTCGAGCGGCAGCAGGCGATGCTGGCCAAGGAGATCAAGTTCATCGAGCGCTTCAAGGCGCGCGCGTCCCATGCCGCCCAGGTGCAGAGCCGGGTGAAAAAGCTCGACAAGATCGAGCGCGTCGAGCCGCCACGACGACGGCAGACGGTGGCGTTCGGGTTCCAGCCGGCGCCGCGCTCGGGCGAGGATGTCGCGAGCCTGAAGAACGTCCACAAGGGCTACGGCAGCAAGCGCATCTATGACGGGCTCGACTTCATGATCCGGCGCAAGGAGCGCTGGTGCGTGATGGGCGTCAACGGCGCCGGCAAGTCGACGCTGCTCAAGCTGGTGGCTGGCTCGACCGAGCCCGATGACGGCGCGGTGACGATCGGCGGCAGCGTCAAGATGGGTTATTTTGCCCAGCACGCGATGGATCTGCTCGACGGCGAGCGCACGGTGTTTCAGTCGCTGGAAGACGCATTTCCTCAGGCCGGCCAGGGCTCCTTGCGCGCGCTCGCCGGCTGCTTCGGTTTTTCCGGTGATGACGTCGAGAAGAGGTGTCGGGTGCTCTCGGGCGGCGAGAAGGCGCGGCTTGTCATGGCGAAGATGCTGTTCGACCCGCCGAACTTCCTGGTGCTGGACGAGCCGACCAACCATCTCGATCTCGCCACCAAGGAGATGCTGATCAACGCGCTCAGCGAGTTCGAGGGCACCATGCTGTTCGTCTCGCACGACCGGCACTTCCTCGCCGCGCTCTCCAACCGCGTGCTGGAATTGACGCCGGACGGCATCCACCAATACGGCGGCGGCTACACCGAATATGTCGCGCGCACCGGACAGGAGGCGCCGGGGCTGCGGAATTAGCGTCGCCTAACTTGTAGCGCTTGTAGCCCGGATGCAGCGAAGCGAAATCCGGGCTACGGTCTTTCTCCCAAGCATTCCAGCGCGCGCAGAACGCTTCGACGTCTCCCGACTGGAATTCCGGCAGCCGCTCCCGGATCGTTTCCGGCGGCCAATTCCACCACGAGCCGCGAGAGCTGTGCCGCGATCCCGCGATTGAACCGTTCCTTGATCTGCCGCGCCGGCGCGCCGCCGATGATCGATAACGCAAGCAATGCAAAGGCGCATGGCACGCCGCAAGGCGCTCAGCTTGTGAGGCATTGTGCCACCAGCTAGGCTTTCGCAAAAACCGGGAGCGGAACGGCCATGAGACAGATCAGGATCGGCGATATCACGATCGATGCGGTGATCGAGCGCGAGGGGCCCTGGCGGCGGCCGCAGGATTTCTTCCCGGCCTATGACGATGCCGTGTTCAAGCACCATCTGCGGACGATGGAGCCCGAGGTGTTCGAGGCCGCGCGCGGCATGATGGTGATCACCTATCAGACCTTCGTGGTCCGCACGCCGCGCTACACGATTCTGGTCGACACCTGCACGGGCGAGGACAAGGGGCATCCGCCGCCGTTTGACTTCCCGGGCAAGGAGCGCTGGCGCAACGAGCTGTTCGCGCTCGGCATCTCCTACGAGCAGATCGACTACGTATTCTGCACCCATCTACATATCGACCACACCGGCTGGAACACGACGCTGCGCGACGGACGCTGGGTGCCGACCTTCCCGAACGCGAAGTACGTCTTCCATAAGCGCGAATATGCGGCTTGGGAGGCCGAGCATGCCAAGGGCGCCAATCCCCCGGGCACGGTGTTTCGCGACAACTGCCTGCCGATCGTCGAGGCCGGGCAGGCGCTGCTGGTCGACGACGACTATGCGCTCGACGACACCGTGACGCTGACGCCGACGCCGGGCCATTCGCCCTGTCATTGCTGCGTCAACATCTTCTCCAAGGGGCAACGCGCCGTCGTCGCCGGCGACCTAATGCACCACGCGATCCAGTGCCGCGAGCCGGACTGGTCGGCAAAACCCGATTGGGACCCGAAACAGTCAGCCGTATCGCGGCGGAAATTCTTCGCGTCGGTGGCAGAGACCGACACGCTGATCCTGCCGATCCATTTCCCGACTCCGACGGTCGGATTGATCAAGGCCGATGGCGATCGCTTCGACTATCGGTTCGAACGCGAATAGATCTGACGCAGGGCGGTGCATTTCGCGGTCCGATTTGCGCCGTAACCATGCGCTGGAACGGATTCTTAACGGTCACCGACGAGCCTGTTGCTGAGTCTACCAAAGGCAACGGTGATGCATCCCCGGCGGTTTGCGCGTGTTCGTCCGACAGGTCGAGTGCCCAGTACGGTCAAGCTTCTGCTTGAACCGAAGGCGCCGCTGATCGAGTGCAGGCTGGTGGACTATTCAGCCGGCGGCGCGTGCATCGAATTACCGCGCGCGCTTCAATTGCCGGAACGTTTCGAAATGCTTCATGGCAATATCAAGAAGCGTTGCCGGCGCGTCTGGAGCAAGGGGCTGCGCGTCGGCGTTTCGTTCTGACTTGCGCGCTTGCGTAGGTGGCGCCGGCTGCCAGGAACGCGCGCGACCGGATATTGCCGGACATTAATGGCGACCAAACCCCGTTCCTCCGGGCCGCGTTGCCGCGGCCCGGAGGTTGATCTCAATCGACGATACCGGAGAGCAGGCGACGACGGGCTCAGGCGCCGCTTTCGCACTTCTTCATGAACGAGGTCTTGGCCGCGCCGGCGAGCTTCTTGCCGTCAGAACCGACCGCTTTCGTCTCGCAGGCGTCATGCGTGCACTTCTTCATGAAGGAGGTCTTCGCCGCGCCGGCCAGCGGCTTGCCGTCCTTGCCGACGGCCTTGGTTTCGCAGGAGGCGTCCTGCGCAAACGCCGCGCCGGCCGCGAAGGTCGCAATCACGGCAGCCAAGAAAATCCGCTTCATCTGGGTTTCTCCCTAAACCGAACCAGTGGGCCGGATTGGATATCGGATTCTTGGGCCGATCAAGCTCCTCCGGCTGTAAAATACCTAGCCGACGGGAGAAAATTCTCGCCTTCGGGGGAACAAATGGAGGATGCAAGGAATGGAGTTCGAGACGCAAAAGCGTGCGCAGCTTCAAGAAGCAGCCGGTTTCTCGGGCGGCTATTGAGGAGAGCCCGATCCGATCGCGAGGCCAACAGTCGCTTCGTCCACTATGTCGGCTTCGCCGACTGAGCAGGGCCACAACCAACAATCACATTGTTTTCGGCCGGCAACCGGTGACGAGATTGTCGGACGCTTTCGCGAAGGCCAGCGGCAATTTCACGCTGGTTCGGACGCACTTGTTCGGCAGCGATGGGCACATGCTGTTCGGCGGGAAACGCACGGCAATCTCGGAGCTGATCGTCGATCGTTTCCTCAAGGCGAACAGTCACGTGCTGCGCGGTCATTTGCTCGATGCGCCTGCGCGAAGAGAGCAATTGCGCGATCGTTGACCGCGCTGCGGGATATTGAATTCCGCATCGTGAAACCCGCAGCCTGTGTCTCGGCCGACGCGCACTTTCCGCTGTTTGCGCCGCTTCAAAATGCGCTACTGGTGTCGCTTGAAACACAACAGCACAGGCGAGGATGTCAGATGAGCGATGATGAACAAACAGCCATGATCCGCGAGACGGTCGCGAAATTCGTCGATCGCGAACTCATCCCGCTCGAGCCGCAATACCTGAAATCACGGCTGCCCGGCAGCGATTATCCCGAACTGACGGCAGAGCAGCGCAAGCGGCTGCGCGATGTCTCGAAGGAACTCGGATTGTGGGGCCTTGATGCGCCCGAGGAGCTCGGCGGCCACGATCTGCCGACGCGCACGATGGCAGCGGTGAACGAGGAGCTCGGCCGCAGCTGCGTGCCGTTCGGGCTGCCGCCGGATACGCCGAACCTGCGCATGCTGCAGGCGGTCGGCACCGACGCGCAGAAGAAGAAATACATGCAACCTTACATCGAGGGCCGGACGAGCTCGGCGATCGCGATCTCCGAGCCCGGCGCCGGCGGCGACCCCGCAGGCATGAAGACACGCGCGGTATTCGAGGGCGAGCAGTGGGTGATCAACGGCCGCAAGATCTGGATCAGCAACGCGCGCACCGCCGACTTCATCATCGTGATGGCGCGCGTCGGCAGCGACCAGCGGCAGGGCGGCATCACGTCGTTCATCGTCGAGAAGGGCACGCCGGGCTTCATCATCGAGCGCGAAATCCCTATGCTCGGTGGCGGCTCGACCTACGAGATCGTGTTCGACAACTGCCGCATCCCGAAGGACTCCGTGCTGGGCGAGGTCGGCAAGGGCTATGCGCCGATGCAGCTGCGGCTGCGCACGCGGCGGCTCGAGATGGGATCGACCTGCATCGGCATCACCAGGCGCGCGCTCGACATGTTGTGCGAGCACGCCAAGCAGCGCAAGACGTTCGGCGTCAAACTCGCGGAGCGCCAGGCGATTCAGTGGTGGATCGCCGACATCTCCACGCGGATGCATGCCTGCCGGCTGATGGTACGCGATGCCGCCGACAAGACCGATCGCGGCGAGGATATCCGGCACGAGGCCTCGATGATCAAGGTGTTCGCGACCGAAATGGCCTATGAGGCCTGCGACCACGCCATGCAGACGCTCGGCGCGCTCGGCATGACGCTGGAACTGTCACTCAATGCGCTCTGGCAGAAGGCCCGCCTGATGCGCATGTACGAAGGCCCGAGCGAGGTCCATCGCCAGGCGATCGCCCGCCGCGTGCTCGGGTTGCGCGGCGGTTAACGCGTTCTCCATCGTGCTGCGCGGGCGATGCCCCGCGATGGCCTCAGGCGGCCCGCACGTCGGAGAGGAAGCGGTTGACCTGGCCGGCGAGGTCCTTCGACTGCGTCGAGAGCTGTTCGGCCGCACCAAGCACTTGTGTTGCCGCAGCACCGGTGTCGTCGGCGGCGCGCTGTACGCCGGAGATGTTGGAGTTGACCTCCTGCGTGCCGCGCGCGGCCTCCTGGACGCTGCGCGCGATCTCCTTGGTCGCCGAGCCCTGTTCCTCGATCGCGGCCGCAATGGCGGTACCGATCTGGTCGATCTCGGTGATGACGTCGACGACATTCCTGATCGCCGTGACAGTCTCGTCGCTCGCGGTCTGGATCGCGGTGATCTGCTCGGAAATCTCGGTGGTTGCCTTGGCGGTCTGACCGGCGAGCGATTTCACCTCGGAGGCAACGACGGCAAAGCCGCGGCCGGCGTCGCCGGCGCGCGCCGCCTCGATGGTGGCGTTGAGCGCGAGCAGGTTGGTCTGCGCCGCGATATTCTGGATCAGCGTCACGACATCGCCGATCTTCTGCGCACCCTCGGCGAGCGAGCGGGCGGTGTCGCCGGTGCGGCGGGCATGATCGACCGCGCGCGCGGCGATCTCGGTCGAGGTCGCGACCTGTCGCGCGATCTCCGAGATCGAGGAGGTCAGTTCCTCGGTCGCGCTCGCCACCGTCTGCACGTTGGTCGAGGTCTGCTCCGACGCCGCGGCGACCACGGCAGCCTGGCGGTTGGTCGTTGTCGCGGTCGAGGACATCGAACGCGCGGTGTCCTCCATCACGCCGGAAGCCGAGGACAGCCCGCCGACCAGTTCCGTGACCTTGATTTCGAATCCGCGGGTGAGATCGTCAAGCACGCGCACGCGACGCATCTTGATGTCGTTCTCGGCTTCCTTCTCGGCGGTGAGGCGATCGGCCTCGATCTTGTTGTCCTTGAACACCTGCACCGCGGAGGCCATCGCGCCGATCTCGTCGTTGCGTGCGGCGCCCGGAATGTCCGCGGCGACGTCACCCGCGGCGAGGCTCGACATGCGGCCGGTGAGGGCGGCGATCGGGGTGAGGATACGGCGGCGGACCATCACGATCAGGCCGGCGCTCATGGCGGCGACCGCGATCAATCCGGCCAGCGCCACCACGAAGCTGAAGCGCGCCGACGAGTACGCGGCGGCGAGGCCTTGCTCGGCATTGTCATAGAAGGCGTCACGCACGCCGACCACGGAGGCGAGCCCAACCTGCGACTCGGCGTAGTAGGTGTCGACATCCTGCTCATACTTGCCCGACAGCGCGCCCTCCTTGGCGAGCTTCAGCGCCCTGCCGAAGCGCTCGACATAGTCGGCCTGCATCTTGCCGAGCGCCGTCATGACGTTGGAGGGCGTGGCGGGATTGTTGCGCAGCTCCTGGAGCGTCGAAAGGATCTGCTGTGTCCTGCCGCTGCTGCGGAACAGCTCCATCTTCTCGGGCTCGGTGGCGGGGCGGCGGGCACCGACCATAGCCTTGTGCAGGCTGGCATCGAGGCCACCAATATCGCGCAGCGTCCAGGCGACGTTGGCGTAGTTGGCCTGCCGATAGGCATTGCCGTCGAGGCCCGCGAGCCGTCGCACCTGCTCATCGAGCAGCGTGGTCACGCCGGCGTTGAACACGGAGTTGTCGGCGACGATCTTGGTGGCTGCGGCGCGGCGGGCGTCGACGGGGCCTGCGATTGCGGTCTGGATCGAGTCGCGGAGCGCGGCAAACTTCGCCTTCAGCACATCGATCGCGCTCGCGACGGCCTCGCCGTCGTCGAGCGATCCGGGCAGGGTGGCGCGCACCTGATTGACCTTGGCGAGCGCGCCGTCGGTCAGATGACGCAGCTTGTCGAGGCCGGCGATCTGCTTCTGGTCGATCGCACCGGTACTGAACAACAGGTTAGTTGAGTAGCCGCGCTCGGAGTTCATGTAGCGCGGAATGTCGCCGACGGCGCGGACGATTTCGAGCCGGCTTTGCGCGATCGAAGCCTTGTCCATCGTCTGGTACTTCGTCACTGCGACATAGGCCGCAAGGCCGCCACCGACCGCGGAGAGGGAGACGATTGTGGCCGTCAGGAGAGTACCGATTTTCATGTGCTGTGCGCCCTTCTGGACGAGAGTGAGGTGGGAGCCTCAACCGTACCGGGTGCACATTAAGCTTGGGTTGACGATCCGGCGCGCCGCCGCATCTCAGCCTGTCAGGGATAGGCCGAAAGTCGAATCGGGTCGGCCGCGGGCTCACCGGCCTGCGCGGCGTTTCGGTCAGTGTTCGTCCTCGTCCGCGCCTTTGGTCCCTGTACGATGCTGGGTTGCGCCGCTCGAGCCGGCCTCGCCGCAGGGAAGCTGCGTCCAGCTACCGTCAGCGGCCTGCTGATAGGCCTGGCAGCCCACGGATGTGGTGGTCTTTTCGTCGGCTTTCTGGTGCTCAGAACTCTTGGCCAACACAGGCGCGCCGATAGCAGCGATGGCTGCGAGCGAACCTGCGAGAACCAGCTTTGCAATCCGCATGTCGGGTCCTCCTTCTCGAAGCAATGCATATCCAGAAAACGAATCTGGCGATTTTGGGCCGCGCCGGGCAGCCGGTGGGGGATTGCTTAATGGCCGGAAAACGGGCGGGATTGGCCGTTAACGCCTGCGCATGGCGCCGCAGGACGGTGCCGCTACACGATGCTAGGATCGGCCGTCATGTCCCATCGCATTCTCGTTCTCTACGGCTCCTATCGCTCCGACCGGATGGGCATCCGGCTGGCTCATTTCGTCGTCGACGGCTTTCGTGCCCGCCGCGACGATGTCGAGCTGATCGACGCCAAGGCGATCGGCCTGCCGATCCTGGACCGGATGTACAAGGAATATCCCAAGGGCCAGGCGCCTGCCGCGCTCGAGACGCTCGCCGGGAAGATCCGCGCGGCCGACGGCTTCCTGTTCGTTACCGGCGAGTACAATTGGGGCATCCAGCCGGGGCTGAAGAATCTCACCGATCATTTCCTCGAAGAATGGTTCTGGCGCCCCGCCGCGATCGCGAGCTATTCGGCCGGGCGTTTTGCCGGGGCGCGCGCCGCGACGGCCTGGCACGGCACGCTTTCGGAGATGGGCATGGTCGTGGTGTCGAGCACGATCGCTGCCGGTCCGATCGGCCAGTCCTTGTCGGCCGAAGGCAAGCCGATCGGCGAGGGCGGCAAGGCGCTGGAGCGCGCCTTCCCGCGCTTTGCCGATGACCTCGCCTGGTGGATGGAAGCGGCCAAGGCTCAGCGGGCGCGCAAGGCACCGCCGTACTGACGGCGGCGCGCGGCGATTTTTCGGAGGTCGGAGATCATGAGCCTCTTCAGTTCATTGTTCGATCCGGTGCGCGAGGCCGCACTGGTGACGGGCGCAGGCAACGGCATCGGCCGGGCCATCGCGCAGGCGCTGGTCGGCGAGGGCGTGCGTACCGTGTTTGCCGATCTGCATGAAGACCGGATCACAGCCGCGATCAAGGCCGCACCGCGTCCCGAGCTCGCGGTGCCGTGGGTTGGCGATCTCGCTCGGCGCGACGCGTGCGACGCGCTGCTGGCGCGAGCACAAGCGGCGGTTGGACAGGTGACGCACTTCGTCCACAGCGCTTCGCCGCCGCGGCGCGAGGCCGACCATGCAATGGCGGTCGACGAGGAGACCTGGCGGCAGATGCATGCGGTCAATCTCGATGCCGGCTTTCATCTGTCGCGCGAGCTGGCGCGCAAGCTCATTGCGGCGAAGACGCCCGGCTCGTTCCTGCTGCTCACCTCGCTCCATGCCGGCACGCCGCGCAATCTGCCACACTACTCGACCGCGAAGGCCGGCATGGCCATGCTGGTGAAGGAGCTTGCCAAGAGCTGGGGCCGCTACGGCATCCGCGTCAATGCGCTTGTGCCCGGCGCAATCGCGGCCGGCGGCTTCGTCACCGATCCCGCGCTCGCGAAGCACATCCCGATTGGGCGGCTCGGCAATGCGGAGGATCTCGCGCCGATGGCGCTCGCGGTGTTGTCGAACAGGCTCGCCGGCTACGTCACCGGCGCATCGATCGTGATCGACGGCGGCCTGTCGCTGACCAACTGGTTTGCGTCGCCCGAGCTGGAGTGAGGCTTAGCGCCTACTCCTTGGTCCTGATGTAACCCGCGAGCCGCGACTTCTGCTCGTGGCACCAGGTCGTCATGCCGAGGCGGCGCTGGTCGAGATCGGTGGTTTGCGTTGCGATCGCGACTTCGGTCATCAGCGCATCGGACTGCTTCTCGCCCATCTTGCCGCCGGTGTGCAGATAGGCGATCGCCTTGCGCACCTGTTCGGTGGTGCCGTCGGGCAGGTGCATCTCCTGCGCCTTCTGCACGAGGTCCTGGTAGACGAGATCGGTGCCGGGGCATTCGACCTTTGCGGCAAAGGCCTGCAGCACCATCGTGACATAGGCCTCGCGCGGGTCGGCGGCTTGGGCCGGCGTTGCAGCCACGATCAGGCCCGCGAACATCAGTGCATATCGCATCAAATCCTCCCGATTTTTCCGCAAGGCTAGCGTCCGCGGGAACTCACTGCAACCGCCAGGACACACTTGCGGAAAGAACCGATCAAACGGATGTGTTTCAGGCAGCGTTGCCACGATTTCAGCACGATTTCGGCCGCATGTGGCACAAGTTGTCGCAGGGGAGAATGATCGTGTCAAAGTTGGGGCTTGCTGTGGTGCTTGGAGGATCGCTCGCGCTCGGCGGTTGCATGCAAGCAACGCTTGCGCCTGTATCGGACGCCGCGATGACACCGCGTGACCGGCAATTGCTGGCGCATCCGCCTTATGCGCAGGCCAGCATCCCCGAGCGGTTCCAGCGGCACATCGTCCAGTATACGCGCCGCGAGCAGCCGGGCACGATCCTGGTCGATACTGACGCGCGCTACCTCTACTACGTGCTGCCCGGAGGCAAGGCGATCCGTTACGGCGTCGCCGTCGGCGAGGAGGCGATGGCCTTCTCCGGGGTCGCCACCGTCGGCCGGATGGCGGAATGGCCGGACTGGGTTCCGACCAAGGAGATCCAGGCGCGGCTCGGGCCGTATCCGGCGCGCGTCCCCGGCGGACCGGCCAATCCGCTCGGCGCACGCGGCATCTATCTCTACCAGGACAACAAGGACACGCTCTATCGCATCCACGGCACCAACCAGCCCGAATATATCGGGCAGGCGATTTCGTCCGGCTGCATTCGCATGACCAATGCGGACGTGATTGATCTCTACCAGCGGGTCAAGCCGGGCGCGACGGTGGTCGTGCTGCCGCCGGGACAGAGCGTCTAGTTCGCAGTCAACGGGCGAGGGGCAGGCGGATCAGTCCTCATTTGCGGAAGGTGGCGGGCGACGCTTACGTCGTCCGCCATATGTTTTTGCGGACGCTTGTCCGCTCTTCTGTCTGCCTCAACGCACCGGCATCGGCGGCCGAACCACTGGACCACCGTCGTCGGCGTCGACGACGGCGGGCTGCTGCGCCGACTGCACTGGCCGCGGCGCCATAGTCTGCGGCGCGGGTGCGGTGGGCGGCGGCAATGGCGCAGGTGGCGGCGGCGGAATGTAAGCCTGCGCCGGCCGGCGGACCGGTGGTGGTGCGACGGCCGCGTGCGGCTGTGTCGCGGCGCGCCCGCGCGCCGCGGGCCGCGGCTCAACCGCCCTGGTCTCCGTCGTCCGCGCTAGGCGCTGGGACAGTTGATCCTGGCTCGCCTTGAGCTGGTCGATGCTCGCCTTGAGTTGCTCGATCTGCTGCCCCATCGACGCGAGATCGTGCGCCATCGACTGCAGCAACTGGGTTTGGTCCGGCGCAGCCGCGACTGCGGCTGGCGCTGCCGGCGCAGCGGGCGCGGCCGCCGGCGCAGCGGGTGCGGCCGCCGGCGCGGCGGGGGCCGGTGCCGCGGCAGGCGCGGGAGCCGCCGTTGCAGCGACGTCTTGCTGCGGAGCGGCCGGTTGCTGTTGCGGAGCAGCCGGCGCTGCCTGGGCCGCCTGCTGATCGGCGGCGGCCGTTTGGGTGGTGGCCGGTGCGCCCGCCTGGTCGGGCGCGGGCGCCGCCTTGCCAGGAAGCAGCGACGTCAGCATCTCGACCTGCGGGGCCCACTCCGCGACCATCTGCTTGGCGCGATCACCATAGTGTTGCCAGGCCGCGGCGCCCGTCGCGGTGGCGATGGCAAACAGGAACCAGAAAAGGCGGATCGCCCATTTGTTGCTGGATGGCGGCGTGTAATCGAATGGGGCGTGGTTGAGCCTGATGTCGCCTGTTCCGGCGGCGTGATACATCGGCGTTACATGCGGCGCCGGCGCGGCTGGCGGCACCGATGGGTGCGCTGCGGCGCTCGGACCGAAATGCGGCTCGCGATGCTCCGGCGATCCCGTGCCGGCCGGGGCAAGCGCGGGCGCAGTCCTGTCCGAGCGCGGCGTGAAGTCAGGTTCGATCGCGAAAATGTCGTGCGGATCAGCGTCTTTCGAAAGTATCGGTTGCATTGGCGGTCCCCGCTATCAGTCCAAGGTCAAACCGCAAATGGGCGGCCGGCGAATTTACGTCCTGTGTCGACCCCTGGCCCTGTCCGCACCACTCCAGTCCGGTTTGACCAAACCAAGGCGAGAGAGTGGAGAGGTTGGGGTGTTTCGGGAACCCGAATTGGGGCGAGCAGCATCGCCGATGCCGGCGTTTCCGGGCGAATGATGTCCGGGCAGGCATCTAGCGCCTCGCGTCCCCACACTGAGTCCTGCCCATCGCCTCGGGAAATGCCGGCGCCAATAGCCAGCACAGGTTGTGTCCCAATCAGCACACCCAATCGGAAATCGCTCTCCGCAAGGCGCGTCGCGTCGCGTCCGCCTCCGTTCCGCCCCGATTGGATTCGGCTGATAGGCCTATGTTGGATTTTCGGCTTGGGCTGGGGGCGCGAGTTGGGGATGCAATATGTCACGCGACGGGGCTGTGATTTCGAACGTCGACGTCAACTGCGGCGCATTTGGCGCTGCGCCTTGGGTCTCATCTGCTCATCCGCGAAAGGCAGTCCGCTTGTTTGCCGTCGTGATCGGCGCCGCGTCGCTCGCGGCCTGCGCGCAATCCGCTGTGGTCAGCGAACGTTCGCAGGCGCTCGCGAGCCGGACCGCGTCGACCGAGCCGACACGGAGCGCGGCATCCTCGGCGCGGAGGCGGGTTGCGGTCGTGCGCACGCACGCGCCCCACGCATCGCGCAGGAAGGCCGACGATACCAAGGTTGCATCGCGAGGGCTCGCCAGCTTCTACAGCGAGGCGCAGCAGACCGCGAACGGAGAAAAATTCGACGGGCGCGAATTGACCGCCGCGCACCCGACATTGCCGTTCGGCACCAAGCTGCGCGTCACCGACGTCAACACCGGCCGCTCTGTGACCGTGCGCGTCAATGACCGAGGACCCTATGTGCCCGGGCGCATCGTCGACGTGTCCTACTCGGCCGCACAATCGCTCGGCATGGTCGGCAAGGGCCTCGCGAATGTCAGGCTTGACGTGGTGGAGTGAGCGCCCGCGTGCGGGCGGGTGAGCGTCAGCCTGAGCACGCTTGCGGTCCGGGACTTTTGCCCGCGTAATCGGGAAAAAGTCCCGGGATCGGGCGCGCTTTAATCCTGTTGTCCGCACGACCGGCACAAATAAAATTGTCGCCGCTACTTCCCGCCTCTGATTTCACAGACGCGCGGATTTCTACCCAATGAACCTTATCCCCGCCGTCTCAGCCGAAGGCGGGGATTTTCTTTGGGTGCATCACGCATTCGAAGGCCCGCAGATGCGGCGCTTGCGCAGCGTGAATGTCGACTTCGCGCGCTCAGGATGCCGACCTTGATGGGAAAGATCGCGTAAGCGCGACCCCACGTTGCGACCTCGGCCCGTGCTGCGCGCGGCGTCCACCAAATTGTCACGCTCCGGGCGAATTGCGGCCCCAAGACGCTGCCAACTGGTGGCCGATATCGCGCGCGCGTCATGAGGGGATTCAGCGTTGGCCTACAAGATGATCGCAGAACGCGACAACGAGACGGTGAGGGTTGAACGGGAAAGCACCTTGCTCATCGTCGCCAAGGCGCGGATCTGGGCGAGCGAGGGATGGCGGGTCGTGATCACCGACAAGGACGGAAAATCCTACGCGCCGGACGAGTTCGACAAGCTGCTGGCCGCGTGAGCCGGCGCTAGCCTTGTAGCGCCGGTTGGCCATTGCTTCAGCGCTGCACCGAGATCAGCAGCATCATCGGGCGCTCTAGCTCTTCAGCAAGTTGAGGCACTGCCGCGATCTGCTCCGGCGTCGGGCAGAACTCCTCGACATGGCGGAGAGCGAAGCCGGCGCCGATCAGCGTACTGAGCGTCGTGCCGATCGTACGATGATATTTCAGCACGTCCTTGGCGTACCAATCGGTGCGGCGTTCGCCTTCGATGAAGTAGCGGTTGACTGGCCAGGTCTTGCGGCCGTCGTCGTCGAGCAACCAGCGCGGATGGACGGCCGCCATGTAGACCGGGTGTTCAATGGTAAAGACCAGAGACCCACCCGGCGTCAGGGCGCGATGCAGCATGCGCGTCAGGCGATCGAAATCCTTGATGTAATGGAAGGCGAGGGCGCTGTAGGCGAGATCGAAGGACTCTTGCGGCAGCTCGAGTGTCTCAAGGTCGGCGATCTCGTAAGTGATCGCCGGATCGTCGGTCATGATCCTCGCGCGCGCGATCATGTTCTGCGAGAGATCGAGGCCGAGCACGGCGGATGCGCCTTGCTCGCGCATCCAGCGCGCCGCCCAGCCGAAGCCGCAACCGAGGTCGACGACGCACTTGCCCGAGACATCAGGTAGCATGGCACGGATGGCGGGCCATTCAGGCGCGCCGACAAGACCGCGAACCTGTCGCGGCAATTGGCTGTAGCCGGCGAAGAAACCGGGATCGTCATAAATATTCTGCGCCATGATTGCTGCAGCTCGTGGAAACGAAGTCATCTCTCTGTAACTGCCGAACCGGGGCGTGGGAACTGATGATTGCTCGGCACCGGGCTCGCGTCCTGTGGAACCAGACCTCGCGTTCGGCGGTTTTGATGTCAGTGCCGCGGGATATTTGGCCAAATCTCTGCGCTGCGGCATCGGACAATCGAGGAGAGCGTTATGATAGCCCAAACGCAAATCCACACCATCGCGCGGCAAATGCTCCAGAAGCACGGTTTGCAGGCGATCGCCCAGGCCGCGCAGAACGCTGTGGCGTGTGAGAGCAAGGGCGAGATGAAAGAGGCCCGGGAGTGGCGTAACGTCGAGGACGCAATGAAGATGATGCGTGGGCCGCATCAAAGCTGACGATCGGACGGGACGACCATCAACCACATGATCCAGCGGCGCGTCCGCTGGATCATTCGTCTTTGACTTCCCCGGCACAGCTGCGCGCGACCGAGGCGCACGACGTCTTCCGCGATAACGCACTCCACCGAAAAACGCGACTTCACAGCACGCCTAGACCTAGAAGCGAGGGCCGGCGCCGCCGCAAACGCTGACCACGCGCAACGGTCAGTTCAACTTCATCAAGAACAATCCGAAAGGGGCCAGTTCACGGCATCGGGTGCCTGACGGCAAGATGCCCGGCATGCTCTCGAACCTGACGTTCGAGACCGACATCCAGAACTGCATCGGCAGCGATCCAAGCCTGCCGGGCCCGGGCTCCTGCGTGAGCTGTCACAACTTCGCGACCCTGGTCGACAACAAGACGTCGGCCAACTTCAGCTTCCTGCCCGGCCTGGTCGATCCGGTCGCCGCGCGCAGCAAGATCAAGACCGCGCGGTGACGGGCGCGATCACCTGAGACCTGGAGCCGTCGACGCTAGCTCGCCCTGCGCCATTGCGGCACGGGATCGAGCGGCGTGCGATAGAGTTCGCGGTGGTCGACATCGGTGACGCGGACGGCGCAGCCGCGCGCCTTCAACTCTGGCTTGACCTGCGCCAGCTCGGTCGCAAGCTGATCGGCGCGATCGGAGGCAACGCCCAAGTCTTCGAGGATGATGGTTCCCTGGTTGCGGAACTCTTCTCCTACCACGAGATCGAATGTGTAGTATGGCATGCCGAAGTTCCCCGTTTCGGTATGCACCACAGGGTAACACTGAGTCGAGTGGTTCCCTAAGATGCATCACGCACAATCGTCGAGCGATGGCGCAAAAACGATGTGCAACACATCACGCGCGATAACCACATGTGCACGCGATGCGCGGCACGGCGATGGAGTCCGTAGTTGCCCGGAGAGGTGGCGCGCGATGCTCGGTCGATCCATCGTGTGTCACGTCGCCGGCGCGGTGTGACCCAGCTCACCGCGGGGCCGTTAAGATTTGATTAAATCTGTGGGCGCAGGCTCGCCATCGAGCGGAATCGCAGTGGAACCGGACTCCGGGAGCCGGCAGCTGCAGGAGGAGGCCGGCGGCGTAACGCCCGTCGGCCTTTTCTCGTGTGGCGATGCACGCGATGCGCGGACTAGTCATGCAGCACTTGATGCCGGGCGCGCCATTTCGGGCCGGGTCCGCGCATGTAGTGCAGCTCGGGGCGATAGGGATGGCAGACGCTGTCAATCAGTTCCTGGCAGCGCGCCACGAGCACGGCGAGGCAGCGGCGCAGCGGCATCGCGTCCTCCTTCAGTGCAGTTCGCCGAGCACGGCGGTGAATGGCAGCTCGAACAGCTCGTCGCCGAGATCGTCGGTGACGTGCAGGACCCAGTTGCGCCAATCCTCCGCACTCGGCGTCATGACGTAGCTGCGCACGATGCGCTCCGCATGGTCGCGCGCCTCCGCAAGGTCCATGGCGGCGCCGTTGCGATCGAGCAGGACGTATTGGTCGTCGGAGCAGTGGAAAAAGACGGCTGACATGTTCTGATTCCCGTGGCAACGTTCTTACACGTTGAGATAGCAGTGCGCATCGCTGCGGAGAATCCGGATGATCCCCCATCGGGGAATTACGGGGAAAACGGACGATTTGAATCAACCGGCCGTGATCGTCGCGTGATGTCAGAAGATCGGCTCGCCGATTGCGACCTCGCTGCGCGGACCGAGCACGATCACCTGGCCTGCGGCGTCCTTCGCGCCGAGGATCAGGAGCTCCGAGGTGAAGCCCGCGATGTTCTTCGGCCCGAGATTGCAGACGCAGACGACGAGCGAGCCGACCAGCGCCGCGGGCGTGTAATTGGTGATCTGCGCGCTCGACCACATGATCCGCTCGGCGCCGACATCGACGCCGACCTTGTAGGACGGGTTGCGCGCGCGCGGAAACGGCTGCACCTCGACGACCTTGCCGATGCGGATATCGAGCCGGGCGAAGTCATCATAGGTGGCTTGTGGCTTCAGGGCAGACATACGGTCCTCATGGCTTGCCCGAGCGGCCGCCGAAGGCGTCCGCATCGAACTCTATTGCGCGGTGACGGCGGTGGCCGCGAAGCGGCGCGCCGGATGAAGCATCAACTCGGCGCTCTCGACGATGCGCATTTCCTCGGTCTTTCTGAGCGCCGTGCGCTCCAGCACGGCGTAGATCGCGGATGCGGCGTGGCCGAGCGCGTCAGGCATCGCCGATCCGCGCACGCGCGCGGCCGCGAGCAGCGCGGCGAACAGATCGCCAGTGCCGGACGGGCTGATCGGCAGTCGCGGCGTGCGCACCCGCCAGGCGCCGGCGCGCTCGATCGCCAGCGTCTCGATCTCGCCGCCGGGCGTGTCGGCGAGCTCGGCGCTGGTGATGACGATGGTCGACGGGCCGCGTGCGATGAGATTGCGGGCCTGCGTAATCACCGCCTCGGTCGTGCCGACCTTCGTGCCGCACAGAAATTCGAACTCGAAATGGTTGGGGGTGATGATGTCGGCGAGCGGGCAGAGCTCGTCGCGCACCAGCGGCGGGATATCGGTGCGCACGAACATGCCGCGGTCGCGATCGCCGAGCACGGGATCGCAGCAATAGCGTAACGCAGGGTTCTTCTCCTTGGCGCGCGCGACGAAGTCGGCGACCTCCAGCGCAATGTCGGCCGAGCCGAGATAGCCGGACAGAATCATCTGTGCGCCGTCGATGGCGCCGCGCTCCTCGATCCCGCGCAGGAGATCGGCGACCAGTTGCACGTCGAGCACCCGGCCGCGGATCGTCGGGTATCCCGGCCGGTTGCTGAGCAGCGTGGTCGGCACCGCGATCACGTCGATGCCGTGGAGCTGGATCGGAAAGGCGGCCGCACTGTTGCCGACATGGCCCCACGCGACCTGGGACTGGATGGAGATCACGGTCATACGGTCATCACATGATTGTGCGATGCAGAATCGTGCTATTGCGGTGCAGCAAAGTGTGACTAGCTCCGTATTTCGATCCTACGAGGAGAATTGCCGTGAAGAACAAGAAACTGTCCCTGTCCGCTGCCCTGGCCGCCATGCTCGCAATGACGGCGGCCACCGCCGCCACCGCGGCAGAACTGCCGACCTATGAAAAGGCGGGCCTGCCGATCTCGGCCGTCCAGCTTCAGGTGCTGGGCGCCGCAGATGTCCAGGAACAGCCGTCCGTCGCAAATTCGCTCACGCCGCATCAGCTTGGTGTCCTGGCGCCGCGACACCAAATCAGGGCCGCGGCAGGCCGGAGCGAAACCGTCGGTCGCGCGGTCCGTTGAGCGGCGCTGCAATCGCTGCTCACGCGTCGCGCACGGCGCCCGCCGCGTGCTCACCCCGCTCGCGACCGGGGATGCGCGTCGCGACCCAGCTTGCAAGAAGCCTGCGACATCGTCGCAGGCTTTTTGTCGTGCAGGCCGGCTCACTTGAACAGGGCCACGTAGATGACGTAGAGCCAGCCCAGGATGCCGTGGATGATCGCCCACAGGATTGAGTGATTGTTGGTGTAGGAGATTGCGATCGCTAGCGCCGAGCCGAACCCTACGCCGTATTTGGCGCCCTCGACGCGAACGCCGTAATACCGGTTGCCGTTCATGCTGGCATTCCTGTGCTTGGCATGGCGACAGCGTAACCCGTGATATCTCGGGACGCGAGTCCGCATTCTCGCGGCAACCACGTGCCCGAGCTTTGTCGCAATTTCGCCCGCCTCGATGAGAAGAGGGCGCAGGGAAAGCCGGGTGCCGATCGCACCCATGGGCCCTGTGCAATGAGAAAGCACAGGGGTAGGACCACAGGTGAAACCGGAAACACTCCGGCTTTCCCTGCGCGATGGTTTACGGCTTATACGTGCTCTCCCCGGCGAGACTGGGCTTTGTTGTCACCGTCTTCAGCAGAGGCATAACCTCTTGCTGATGAGACACCTGCCACTAGGGCGTCAGGCCTGCACGACTTCACCGTCCGCCTCATGCGTGCTCGTCAGTCGCGCAATCGGCGTCCACCGCATCTCGACCCGACACCCGTGACGATCGCGAAGCGCCCCTCAAGCGGGTGAGATGGGCCATTCATACACCGAGTTACGATTCTGAAAAACAGAAATATTTCTGCCGCGAGGGCTTGACGAGATTCTGGCGAGTTGCCCGTCGGGTTGATTTGTCGCAGGTGATGCGCCTGAATTTGACTTGCGCGGCGCATCGGCCGCGCTTCACAGCGAGCGCGAACCGTGACCCGCAAATAAGAATAGGCTAGCCTTGCGGACGCCGACCATCCGCCAGCCGATCGAGTTTGCGCCATGCACATCCTGCGTCCCCAATTCCGCATCGAGGAGCAGCGCGCGCTCGCATTCGCCGCCGAACGCGGCTTCGGCGTCATCGTTGCCGCCGAAGCGCGCGGGCCGCGCGGTTCGCATGTACCCTTCGTGATCGAACAGCGTGACGGCCGCGCGATCGTGCAGATCCATCTCACCGCGAAGAACCCGCTGGTCGAGCTCGCCGATGGCAGGCGGAGATTCCTCCTGATCGTCGCGGGCGACGATGCCTATGTCTCCAACGACTGGTACGCCTCGCGCGACAATGTCTCGACCTGGCTCTATGAAGCGGTGCATCTCTCCGGCGTCGCGCATCTGCGCGGGGCCGGCGAGAACCGCGGCCACGGCGATGCGCTGCTCGCAGTCTCCGAGGGGCGGCTGCCGAAGCAGCCCTGGGACCTCGCGCAGATGGAGCCGGGCAAGCGCGAGACTATGCTGTCGGCGATCAGGGTGATCGAGCTCGTCGTCGATGAGATCGAGGGCCAGTCGAAGCTCAATCAACACAAGAGCGATGGGGACCACGTCGCGGTCGCCAAACAGTTGGCGCGCTCGCAGGAGAGCGGAAGCCGGCGGCTCGCCGGCAAGATGCGAGCGTTGCGGCCGGAGCTTCGTTATGAAGAACCGGCGGAGCATAGAGGGCAGGTGAGCGGAGCCCCGCCCACCACATGTCGCAAATAGATCGGCGAATAACGTTCCGGCTTATGTCGTGTCGCCTGAAGCAACCTGTTGTTAGGAATTTCTCCGCGCCGATTTATGCGATTCCGATTCGTTCTTTGCGAACGAAGTGGAGTCGGATCGCGAACAAACAGCGATGTGTCGGGCAGCGCTGCTGGCTCGTTTGAATGAGCGGAACGACGACATTTTTCAAGCGATCCATGACGCCGTCATGGATCGCGTTGACGCCCGATGACATGCGCGCCGCGGCAAACGTCTTGTTAAGAGTTGCTCCGCGCTGATTTGCGCGATTCCGATTCGTTCCTTGCGAACAAAATGGAGTCGGATCGGGAACAAAACTGCGGCGCCCACGCGCAGCGGAACCGCCGCCAAATCGCCGGAACGTCGCAAGGTCCGTGCGGTTTCGTGATCCCCACGATCGGAACTGATCGCGTCGCCGCCCGTTTATGCGGCGCATCCATTTCGAGAGGAGAGAGCCATGCGAAAAGTCATCCTTCCCATTGTCGCAGCTGTGGCGCTTGGCGCAGCGACGCCTGCGATGGCCTATGATTCCGGCGACCAGATGTCGATGGAGGCCGCGCTCGACGTCGCAACCGGTGTCGGCATCATGACGGTGTCCAACACCGAGTTCCTCGGCGACGAGTGGCAGGTCCAAGGCCGCGACCGTCTCGGCCACTGGATGGAGGTCTATGTCGATTCGCGAACCGGCGAGATACGCAACGTGGAGCGTGGCTGGTAACCGGCGTCGGCACGTTCACAGCGCCGAATGACTTGATCCGGCCTTGACGGAGTAGCGGCGCTGTATTTTGCCGTGTTGGGGGAGCGCATCCGTGAGGCGCGCCCGTGGCGGCGTTAATCCATTCATGGCGAAGACAACCGCAAAACGGACATCGCGGCCGACGGTTCTGGCGATTGACATCGGCGGATCGCATGTCAAGGTGATGACCGACAGGGAGCGCATCAAGCGCGAGTTCAATTCGGGTCCCGATCTGTCAGCCAAGGCGATGGTGCGCCAGGTCAAGGCGCTGACGAAGGATTGGTCCTACGACGTCATCGCGATCGGATATCCCGGGCCTGTCGTCCACGACCGGCCGCTGGCGGAGCCACACAATCTCGGCCAGGGATGGGCCGGCTTCAACTTCCGCAAGGCCTTCGGCCGCCCGACCAAGGTCGTCAACGATGCGCTGATGCAGGCGATCGGCAGCTACCGCGGCGGCCGCATGCTGTTCCTCGGTCTCGGCACCGGCCTCGGCTCCGCGCTGATCGTCGACGGCGTTCTGGAGCCGATGGAGATCGGTCACCTGCCGTATCGCAAGGGGAAGACATTCGAGGACTATGTCGGCGCGGCGGGCCTGAAACGGCGCGGCAAGAAGAAGTGGCGAAAGTCGGTCGACGATGTGCTGGAGCGACTGTTTGCCGCGCTCGAGCCTGACTATGTCGTGCTCGGCGGCGGCAACGCCGACAAGATCGACAACCTGCCGCGAAAGGTGCGGCTCGGCGACAATGCCAACGCGTTCGAAGGCGGCTTTCGGCTGTGGGGCAAGGACGCAACTAAATCTGAAATCAGGCGCGTCAAGCTAAGATTAACCGCGCATTAGGGCTGGCAAACCCATATGAGACGACCGCATTCACGGAACGACTCATGCTGGAAGATGGGACCTATGCCGCGTGGTTCAAGACGCCTCTGAGCGAGGGCACGGGCGTCGCCCATGTCGCGAACGGCAAGATATGGGGGCGTGACAGCATCACGACCTATAGCGGCTCCTGTGAAGTAAATGGCGACCGGTTTGTTGCTGTCGTCACCACCGAGCGACATACCGACGGACACGAGACCGTCTTTGGCGTCGACCGTCTTACGCTTCGGCTCGAGGGAACATGCGCCGGCAACGTCGGCAAATTCACCGCGACCGCCGATGAAGTGCCCGGCATGATCCTCGAGGGAACGCTCATTCGAAGCGAGCCAGCGCAGGCCGCGCCCGCGCCGAGCGGGCCGCTGCCGCCGTTCAACCTCGACAACCTGCCGAAACTGCCGAAGCGCTCGCGCTGACGTCTCTCTCCGCCGTTCCTGAGCACAGCCGTGGTGTACGCAGACGCCACGCCCCCACCGAAAGCACCTAGTAGTGACTGACGGCGTCGTCCGGCTTTGCCCGAACGGGCCAGAGGTGGAGTATGCTTCCACAGAGTCTTGGAGTCGCTGCCAGCTCGACGTTCCCTCAAGGACAAGGAGACAGGCCGTGGTGAAACCGTTTCCGTCGAAGACCCATATCGGCAATCACGTGCTGCATCCGGAAACCCAGATGCTGAACTACGGCTACGATCCGCAACTGTCGGAGGGCGCGGTCAAGCCGCCGGTGTTCCTGACCTCGACCTTCGTGTTCAGGACCGCCGAGGACGGCAAGGACTTCTTCGACTTCGTCGCCGGCCGCCGCGAGCCGCCGGAAGGGATGGGAGCGGGGCTGGTCTATTCGCGCTTCAATCATCCGAACAGCGAGATCGTCGAGGACCGGCTCGCGATCTATGAGCGCACCGAGAGCTGTGCGCTGTTCTCGTCGGGCATGTCGGCGATTTCGACCACGGTGCTCGCCTTCGCGCGGCCGGGCGACGTGATCCTGCATTCGCAGCCGCTCTATGGCGGCACGGAGACGCTGTTCGCCAAAACGCTCGCGGGACTCTCGATTGCCGCGGTGGGCTTTGCCGACGGCATCGACGAGAGCGTCGTGCGCGCGGCGGCGGCGGAGGCGATGCAAAAGGGACGCGTCGCGATGATCTTCATCGAGACGCCGGCCAATCCGACCAACGGTCTGGTCGATATCGCGCTCACCAGGCGCGTGGCTGATATGATCGGCAAGACGCAGGGGCATACGCCTGTGGTCGCCTGCGACAACACGCTGCTCGGGCCGGTGTTCCAGCGGCCGATCGAGCACGGCGCCGATCTGTCGCTGTACTCGCTCACCAAGTATGTCGGCGGCCATTCCGACCTGATCGCGGGCGCGGCGCTCGGCTCGAAGAAGCTGATGAAGGACGTCAAGGCGCTGCGCGGCGCGATCGGCACGCAGCTCGATCCGCATACCTGCTGGATGATCAGCCGCTCGCTGGAAACGCTGGGCCTGCGCATGGAAAAGGCCGACCACAACGCGCACATCGTCGCCGACTATCTGCGCGATCACCCCAGGGTGGAGAAGGTGCATTATCTCGGCCACCACGATGCGGCGTCGCCTGCGGGGCGCGTGTTCGCCAGCCAATGCAGCGGCGCGGGCTCGACCTTCTCCTTCGATATCGTCGGCGGCCAGGCCGCCGCGGAAAAATTCCTCAACTCGCTGCAGATCTTCAAGCTTGCGGTGAGCCTAGGGGGCACCGAGTCGCTTGCAAGCCTGCCCGCCACGATGACGCATTCCGGCGTGCCTGCCGACATCCGCAAGCGGATCGGCGTGCTGGACTCGACGATCCGCCTGTCGATCGGGATCGAGTATCCGTCGGATCTCGTGGCCGATATCGCGCAGGCGCTGAGTGGGGTGTGAACGACAGGGGAATTCAGATCGGATCGGGCGGCGGTCCATCCTTTACCTCGTCCCGCCTGCGGCAGGGCAATCGCATATGATCCTCCGAGGAGGTTGTCCGCGGATTCCCCTCCGCCTCTCCCGCTTGCGGGGGAGGCCGACGCGCGCACAGCGCGCGGCGGGTGGGGGGTCTTTCCACGAGTCGACTCGCGGAGATACCCCCACCCCCAACCCTCCCCCGCAAGCGGGAGAGGGAGCCGACTGCCGATGCCGTTGCAGTTCGAATCTCATATGCGATTGCCCTGTCGCGAAGAATGGCAGATTACGTCTTTGCTCATTGAGTTACGGCGGCCGCGGTCGCCGACGGGGCACAAATAATAACCTGCTCCGGAAAGGCTTCGTCGCAGGACATCCATTCTCGGATTCATGTGACGCGGAGCGATTCCAGACCAAAGTGATCGGCGATTTCAGAACAAATCCATCGAGACAGGGAACGGCTCGAAGCGAGCGCGCGCCCGGAGAACATTGACGGAGAGGCGCTGCGCCATTATTGGCGGCGCGGAAAATTCCGACGCAACGATACGGGATGGCCTCGATGCAAGTGACTTTGATGAAGGGCAAGATTCATCGCGCGCATGTCACCGAAGCGGACTTGCATTACGAAGGATCGATTTCGATCGACCGCAATTTGATCGAGGCCGCCGGCTTCCTCATCAACGAACGCGTCGACATCTACAACATCGACACCGGTGCGCGCTTCTCGACCTACGTGATCGAGGCGCCCGCGGGATCCGGCACCATCGGCCTCAACGGCGCGGCCGCGCGGCTCGCAATGACAGGTGACAAGGTCATCATCGTCGCCTACGCCAGCTTCGACGCCGACGAGGCGCGCAAATTTCAGCCGCGGATCGTGATGGTCGATGAGAAGAACCGGCATGTCGCGAAGTCTGCTGCGTCATCCGCGAAAGCTTTGGCGGACGCGTAAGCCGAGTAGGGCGGTTGTACGACTGCGTCCGCAGTAGCTTAGCGCGCATGCTGGGCATCCGAATGGAAAACGGATTGTTAGGATTTCTCTCGCGCCGATTTGCGTGATTCCGATTCGTTCTTTGCGAACAAAATGGAGTCGGATGGAGAACGGAGCCGTGACGGGTAGCCCGCATGAGCGGAGCGATATGCGGGGGCTGGATTGGCGTTAGCCCCGGATATCGCTGCGCCCATCCGGGCTACGTGTCCGGCCAAAATGGTTAGGGCATGATCCCGGCGGCTTTGGCGATCAGCTCGAAGGATCGCAGCCGTTTTGCGTGATCGTAGACGTCGGACACGATCATCAGCTCGTCGGCGCCGGTCTCCGCAACGAGCGCATCGATGCCGGCACGAACCGTGTCGGGCGAGCCAATGATGGAGCGTTCGAGCATCCGCATCGCCTGGACTTTCTCCGACGGCGACCAGTAGGTCTCGATGTCGTCGATCGGCGGCTGGCTGAGGCCGCGCGCGCCGCGGAAGATGTTCGTGAACGACATCTGCTGCGTCGTTGCCAGGCGGCGCGCTTCGGCGTCCGTCTCGGCGGCGATGATGTTGACGCCGACCATGGTGGTGGGGCGGTCGAGCTGCTCGGACGGTTTGAAGCGGGTGCGGTAGATATGCAGCGCCTGGAGCAGGAGTTCAGGCGCGAAATGCGAGGCGAAGGCGTAGGGAAGCCCGAGCTCGGCAGCCAGCATCGCGCCAAAATTGCTCGATCCGAGAATCCACAGCGGCACGTTCGTCCCTGCGGCCGGCACGGCCTGGATGCGCTGGTTTGGGCCGGCTTCAGCCAGGAAGGCCTGCACCTCGAGCACGTCCTGCGGAAAATTCTCGGCGGCTTCAGGCGTGCGGCGCAGGGCGCGCAGCGTGAGCTGATCCGTGCCCGGCGCGCGGCCGATGCCAAGGTCGATACGATCAGGAAACAGTCGCGCCAGCGTGCCGAACTGCTCGGCAATGACGTAAGGCGCGTGGTTGGGCAGCATGATGCCGCCGGCGCCGACGCGGATGGTCTTCGTTCCCGCCGCGATATGACCGATCACGACCGACGTCGCGGCGCTCGCGATGCCGGCCATGTTGTGATGCTCCGCCACCCAGATGCGGCGATAGCCCCAAGCCTCGGCATGGACAGCGACATCGCGCGCATTGTAGAGCGCGCCCCGCGCATCGGTATCCTGGGTGACGCGGACGAGATCAAGAACAGACAGTGCCGCCACGGGAGCTCCTGAACGAAAGAAGGTGCGTGAAGGAGGCGGCCAGCGGTACTCGGCTGCGTCCAGGTTGGTGCGAAACGGCGGGCTTCAGCCGGATCGCTTGCCTCATATGGATATTGTCGCCATGCGGGTCAATCTGCCGAACCGCACAAGCGAGTAGGCCGCGTTAGCGAAGCGTGCCCGCCAACTGAAGCGAAGAATGGCGGATGAGCCTTTCAGCCGGTCTTCGGCATTACGTTTGCTCGAGAAGGGCGTCACACATAGATTGCAATTATAGATGGTTTTGGTGATGGAGAGCTCGATGTTTGATTGATTAGTCTTAAGTAAGGCGCCTCATCCCCCGCTCCGCGTGTTACAACCGCTCCAGTGCCAAGCGGACGCTGCGGAGGCATTGTTGAACGGAACTCACGCAGCAGCGTCTTTGATAAAAGCATCTCGTGCAGAGCCATCCCGCAACGCAGCAGCCGATTAAGCTGGAAACGAACAGAAATCGGGCTAAAATCTTCGTGGTTCAACACTAGGCGTCGCCCGAGAGACGGCCGCATGAAGGTCGTCCGCCAAAAAAGGGTAGGAGGCGCGGTTCTTGGCCAATGTCTCGCTGCGCAATCTCGCTAAACGCTTCGGCGCAACGCCGCTGTTCGACGGGTTCAGCCTCGACGTGACCGACGGCGAATTGCTCTGTCTGCTCGGGCCATCGGGCAGCGGCAAGACCACTCTGTTGCGCATGATCGCGGGGCTGGAAGAGTTGGACGACGGGGACATTTTCATAGGCAGCCGCGAAGTCTCCCGTCTGTCGCCGCGCGATCGGCATATCGGCATGATGTTCCAGGGCTACGCCCTCTACCCGCACCTGTCGGTGCGCGAAAATCTCGCTTATCCGCTGCGCGTGCGCCATGTCGGCAAGGACGAAGTTGCCGCGCGCGTAGGCGAGGTCACTCGCCTGTTGCGCGTCGAGCATCTGCTCGACCGCCGCATTCAGCAGATCAGCGGCGGCGAGCAGCAACGTGTGGCGATCGGTCGCGCCATCGTTCAGAAGCCAAGCCTCTATCTGCTCGACGAGCCGATCAGCAATCTCGACGCCAGCTTGCGGGAGTCGGTGCGAACCGAACTGCGTCGGTTGCAGCGTGAGCTCGGCGCAACCATGATCATGGTCACCCACGATCAGCTTGACGCGCTGGCGATCGCAGACCGCATCGCCGTTTTGCACAAGGGCGTGTTGCAGCAATTGGGCAGGCCTGAAGAGCTCTATCTCAATCCGGCCAATTCCTTCGTGGCGGGCTTCATCGGCCAATTGCGCATGAATTTGCTGCCCTGCCGACACAGGAACGGCGCGCTCGAGGGCGACGGCTTTTCATTGCCCGCGCGCCCCGATGCAATCGAAGCGCTGAGCGCCCAAAGCGGCGAAATAACTGTGGGCTTCAGGCCGGAAGCAGTGACGGTTCATCGTCGTGCCGTCGCAGACGCGTGTTTGGCGAAGGTAGAGACCACCCAGTTTCAAGGCGAAAGGGCCATCTCGGTGCTGCGCCTCGGCGGCACCCCAATTCACGTCTCGCTCGACTCTCGCGTCCGGCTCGAGGTCGGGCGGTCGGTGTGGCTCGCCGTTCCACCCGACCAATTGCATGTGTTTGGCCCCGACGGCGAGCGGATTTCTGGTCCAGCGGCAGCTGCAAAACCGGAAGCGGCGGTCGCGGGCTGATCGGCCACATCGTCCGCCGATTTCAAGAACCTGAACTCAGAGGGAGGAAACGGACATGATCGGCAATTCCAGCCAAGTCTCGTTCCGGCGCGGATGGCTTAGTCGCCGCGGAATTCTGGGCGGCGGTGCAGCGCTGCTCGGCGGCGCAATGCTGCCGCGCGTCGCGATGGCCGCCACGACGGTCAATGTCGAGATTGACGCCGGGCAAAACCAGAATCCGTTCCGGTGGCAGGCCGACGCCATCAAGAGACAGTTCGGCCTCGATCTGAAGTTGATTGGCCTTCCTTTCGTCGGTCAATACGAAAAGCTGGTCTCCGAACTGACCGCGCGATCCGCGGCCTACGACCTCCTGGTCTTTCCACCGTATTTTCTCGGCGATTTCGTCGCGCTCGGCTTCCTGCGCGACCTCGATCAATATACGAAAATCATCGATCCGCAGCTTGACGACTATCTACCGGTCTATCGCGATCCCGTGATCAAGCGGAACGGTAAGCTCTACGCCCTGATGTACGACGGCGACATGCTGCAGGTGACCTACCGCACCGATCTGTTCGACAATGCCGAGGAAAAGAAGAACTTCAAGGCCAAATACGGCTGGGACCTCGCGCCGGCGAAGAACTGGGATCAGTTCATGCAGATCGCCGAATTCTTCACCCGGCCGCCGAAACTGTACGGAACCGCGTTCTACGCGCAGCGTGGCTTCTGCTACGCCTGGTTCATCAACATATTCGCCGGCCTCGGCGGTCATTGGTTCACCGATGACATGAAGCCCGGCATCAACAGCGACGTTGGCGTCAAGGCTTTGGAGATGCTGGTCAAGCAGAAGCAATATGCACCGCCCAACATTCTTCAGATCGACTACCCGGGGCTCAACGAAGCCTTCCTCAACGGCTCGACCGCCATGGTGGTGCAATGGGACGATCTTGCGCTGAAGGTCGGCGATCCGAAGATGAGCAAGGTTGTAGGGAAGGGAGGCTACGCTGCCTGCCCATCGCGCACCTACATGCCGTACAGCCGCGTAATGGCGGTTTCGGCCTTCTCCAAGAATCCCGAGAACGCCTACAAGGTCGCGGCTCATATGCAGCTTCCCGACGTGGGTGTGACCTATATCTACGATTCGGAATGCGGCGAGGATCCCTATCGCAAATCCTCTCTGAAGCCCGAAGCAGCGATGAAGAATCACGAGGGCAAGCCGGCACTCGACGCTGCTTCCGCCAAATCTTATGTCGAGGCGATGGGCGAGGGGCTAAAAGACGGCTATCCCGAACTCAGCATCCCCGGCGCGCCGCGCTATCTCGACATCCTCGACCTCTATGTCAGTCAAGCGCTGGCCGGCTCGCTTGCTCCCAAGGCCGCGCTCGACGCGGCGGCAAACGAGTGGAAGAGCATCACCCAGGCCGAGGATCCTGACGCGCAGAAGGCCGCTTATGCGGCCTGGGTGAAGTCGTTTAAGGAAGTGGGCTTGAACTATTAGCAGGATGGCTTCGGACCGACGCGATCGTCAATTGCCAGGGCGGCGAAGCAATCCGTGAGGCGATCGACTTACCGGATGCTTCGCTCCACTCGCAATGACGGTGGGCGCTTCAACCGAACGCCATCTGCAGACCGATCGATGCATCACGAGGCCGGCAAGCTCATACTTTTGTGCCGCACGCCCGTCGCTACAGTGCCATGAACAGACCAGCTTCCATCGCCCTCTTGTCGAAGCCTCGCCACAACGCCGACAGCGCACAACGTCTCGGCTGGTTGATGTTGGCGCCGACCCTGGCGATGCTGGCGGCAAACAGCATTTTTCCGCTGTGCTATGCGCTCTCCGTGTCGCTGAGGAATTACCAGATGCTGATTCCGGGCACGCATCGCTGGATCGGGCTCAGTAATTATCTTCGCATCTTTGGCGATCCGCTGTTTTTGAGCAGTCTGCACGTCACACTCTGGTTCCTGGCAGGCGTGATCTTTCTGCAATTCCCCGTCGGCATGGCGCTCGCGCTTCTGGTCAATCGCTTGCGGCGCTTTCAAAATATGATCGCGACGTTGCTGCTCATCCCGACGATCATCTCGAGCTCCGTCGCCGCGTTCCAATGGACGCAACTGTTCAACTATCAGTTCGGACCAGTCAATTACGTGCTTGGCCTGCTGCATCTCGGCCAGCCGACCTGGACGGCCGATCCTTCGCTTGCCTTGCCGGCCCTAATCTTCGTTGATTTCTGGCAATGGACGCCGTTTATGACGCTGCTGCTGTTCGCGGGACTCCGTTCTCTGCCGGACGCTTTGGTCGAAGCGGCGCGCATGGACGGATCGACCGGCTGGCAAATCGTCTGGCGCATCTATCTGCCGCTGCTGCGCCCGGTGATCGGCATCGCGTTGATCTTGCGTATTCTGATGACCTTCAAACTCTTCGACATCATCTACGTGCTGACCGCCGGCGGGCCAGGCACGGTAACCGAGAACCTCGCCTTCTTCACCTACATTCAGGGCTTTCGCTATTTCAATCTCGGTTACGCCTCGGCTCTGGCTATCCTGCAGCTGATCATCGTCAGCATCCTGGCCAAGGCTCTCATCGCGCTCACGCGGCGCTCGAGCCCTGGAGGTCGGGAGGCTGCGGCATGAAGCGCCAGGGCCTCAAGCTGTCGGACTTTCTCTGCGGCCTTGCGCTTGCGGTCGCACTTTTCATCTTTCTCGCGCCGGTCGCCTGGATGCTGATCACCGCAATCAAGCCACCGGGCGAATGGCTTAATTCGCCACCGATCTTTATCCCGTCCGAGCTGCACTGGGCGAATTTCACCGACGCCTTGTTCAAATGGGGCGGGTTGAAAGGCCTGAGCGATAGCCTGATCGTCGCATCGCTGTCCACCGTCCTGTCGCTCTTATTGGGCGTGCCGGCCGCCTACGCGATC
Source organism: Bradyrhizobium sp. ISRA436 (assembly GCF_029910015.1). Taxonomy (NCBI): domain Bacteria; kingdom Pseudomonadati; phylum Pseudomonadota; class Alphaproteobacteria; order Hyphomicrobiales; family Nitrobacteraceae; genus Bradyrhizobium; species Bradyrhizobium sp. ISRA436. The sequence continues at coordinate 4,142,730 of NZ_CP094519.1, read as the reverse complement.
GGTCGCTACCGAACGGGCGGCGATAATCTCTCCTTCATGGTGCTCAGCATTCTCTTCATGCCGCCCGTGGCGGTGGCGATTCCGATGTACCTTTTCTGGTCGGCCCTTGGCCTGCTTGACAGTTATACTGCGCTGATCCTGCAATATACTGTCTTCAACATCCCCTTCATCTCATGGGTGCTCAGGAGCTTTTTCGAGGAGATCCCGCGCGACATGGAGGAGTCGGCTCTGGTCAACGGCGCGACGCGCTGGCGTGCCTTCTGGGAAATTTGCGTGCCGCTGGCGCGCCCGGCGATCCTCGCGGTCGCGATGCTCGCCTTCATCTTTTCCTGGAATGAATTCTTCTTCGCGGTCATCCTGACCCGCGCGGACGTGACGACCTTGCCGTTCATTCTGCCGGTGCTGATGGAGGGGCACGACGTTCTGTGGGGCGACATCGCCGCGATTGCAATGCTCGGTGCGTTGCCGGTCGTAGCCCTCGCTTTCGCGTTGCAGAAATACCTTGTGCGTGGCCTGTCCTTTGGCACACTCCGATAAGCATGCCAATAGAAGCGACCATTGAACCGGCTTTGAGGCTCGCGCTCGTCAAGCCGCGCTTTCGGCGGTTACGATTCACGGAATCCAGCACGCCGCTGCAGTTCCGAGCGCTACCTCAACGCGCGCCGAAGGTGAGGCCGGCGCGCTCCTTCAGACGCTTGCGCAACGCCGGACCCATCAGCGCGCCAGGCGTCCAGGTGCCGCCTTCGCCCTGCACGTCGCGCACGAGGCAGAGAGCGCTCTCGGCGATCATCTTGCTGGTCGAGCCGTAGCCCGGATCGCGGTCGCCCGTGACTACCGCCTCGACCCGTCGGCCATCCGGCAGCTCGCCCAGGAAGAGAATGTCGTAGAAGCCCTTCTCGCGCTCTTCCCGAGTCGGGCCTGCGCCAGGTTTGAGACCGCCAGTCCCGAACAAGGACACCATCGTGGCGAACGTCTCCGTCGTCACGCGAGCGATTTCCCCAAATCCCGGCGCCACCATCATCTCGTCGTAAACGAAGTCCGTGCCATAGGGATGACCCAACAGGAAATTCGTGCGGTGCACGTTCTTGGTGTTGATCGGCGCCATTGGGAACGGCACGAGCCACGCGTTCATGCTCGGGTCGTATTCGGGGAGGAGGCCCGACGGCTGAGCCGGCCCGGTGAACCCCGGCGTCAACGCGAAGGGATCGGTCAGCAGCCGGATCAGGGCCGGGTCGCGCGCGGCGGCGGCCAACGTCGCCTGGGCGCTCGCCGCGGTGCCGCCAGACATGCCGCCTTTCACCTTGCGCAGGCGGGCCCTGACCCGGCGTGCCGGGCGTCCGAATTTCTCACGCGCCTTCTCCTGCAACGTGAGCACACCGAGATCGAACGGTATGGAATCGAAGCCGCAGGAAAAGACGATGCGCGCGCCAGTCCGTTTCGCCTCTTCGTGATGGGCGTCGATGATGTGCCGCATCCACGCCGGTTCGCCGCACAGATCAACATAGGCCGTGCCAGTGGCCGCGCAGGCCGCCACAAGCTCGGCACCGTGGAGCTGATAAGGCCCGACCGTCGTGATGATCACGGTCGCGCGCTCGCACATCGAACGCAGGCTGGCCGGCTCGGCGGCATCCGCCTTAACCAAAGGCAAATCGTCTGGTGCGCCGATGTCAACTTGCACCTTCCGGAGCTTATCGGTCGAGCGTCCCGCGATCGCCCAGGACGGAGCATCGTTGCCGCGATAGGACGTCGCCAGGTATTCGGCGATGAGACGGCCGGTGTAGCCCGTCGCGCCATAGACGATGAGGTCGAAGTCCCGCTTCACGACGTTGGTCCTCCTCGAGACCCGGAAGAGCTATCTTCGGATCCGTGTGCAATCGCACTGTAAGCTTCGCGGCCACTTTCGCCAGAGGCGTCCGGCTGTCCGGCAGGTGATTGGGGGAGTACGATGCGAAGGGCCAGAGCACGAGCGAAAGGGAGATGAGCCCATCGGCCCAGACGAGTACGACATCCTTGCCTGACCCCCGGCGCGCCTCCGCCAGCTCGACCTGGTGGCCCGCGGCGACGGATGCTCAGCGCCTCGGCCCGGCGACATCCACAGGAGATCGGAGCAAAGGAGGAACAGATGGCAACGATCGTAGAGAGCATTGAGATATCCCGTCGGCCCCGACGACGTCTTTCTATACGCGACGGACTTTTCGCATTTCCCCGAATGGCAGGGGGGCGTCGTGTCGGCGCGCCGGGAAGGTGACGCCCCGTTGAAAGCCGTGGTGACCCGGCTGGTCGGTCCGCGGAAGTTGCAGAGGACGGAGGAGATAACCGAACTTGATCCTCCGAGGACATGGACGGTGCGCGGGGTTGGCGGCCCGCTCACAGCGATTGCCAAAGGCATAGTTGAGCCACTCGATGACGGCGAGCGGTCGCGCGTAACGATCGCCCTCGAAATAGAAGCCCACGGGATCGCCAGGGTGCTGGCTCCGTTCATCGTTCGGCAAGTGCGAAGGCAGCTGCCGAGAAACGAGCAAAAGCTGAAGGAGTTGCTTGAGCGGGGCGCGTAACCGTAAAACGGGACGTCGTGTTTCGAACCGACCGTGGTGCCGTGCCTCTATGGGCATGGATACACAACCTCACCCTGACATTTCTTTCAACAAGTCACGTGAAAGAGCCCGATTCTCTTTGCGCGCGACCGGTTGAACACCCCGATCGCCTCGGGTGTCGGCTTCAGCAGGACCTCGCAACCCTTTCTTTCGAAAAAGGCCTCGGCTTCCGGTGACAGGTGCACGTTGCCCATCTGACCCGAGCCGATGACGAGCTGGTCGCATCCCTTCTCGAAGACAAATTTGGCCTCATCCTCCGAAAGCACGTGCGAGGTACCGTAGAGCTTCTTTGATAGCTTCTTTTTCCGCTTCACAATTTCGCCGGATAGGCGAACGACCACATCGTGTTCATACGTCTTTCCGTCAATCGTAATCGCGCCAAAAGTGGTGCCCTCAATCCTCATCGCTACCTCCTTATGGTCAGAGCCTGCTCAAACACGCGGCGGAGAGGCCCTCGACGCCAGCATCATCCTCGCCGAAGAGCGTTCCAGTTACTTCCATCTCGGGATATAGGACCAACTCATGGTGATCCTCCGCTGCTCTGTCGTTCGGCGCTGCACTTGGCTCAGGAGCAGCGCGAGCCTGCGAAATGCAAATGCTGGTAGCGCGAGCAAAGGAACGGCGCCGGAGTGCTGGTAAAATGCCTGCCGACGGTCGCTGCCCGTTCCGCCACAAAGATTTCGGCATGTCCCGCTTCAAGGGCAACCGTCGATATTGTACAATTTTTGTTGCCCGTTTGAAGGCGCCTCGTTGTCCTTGATGGCCCTGTGAGGCCTTCAGCGTGTCGAGGGTAACGCCATCGGCGACAGAGTTCCACTTGAGGAACTTGCTCGGCATGGCCCGCGAGAGCGGTCGTAACGGGTGGGCAGTTGCTGCAACTGGCTGGGCGTGCGCGGGTGCGCCGCCCATTTCGCCCATGCGCAACGCCGATGTGATCCGCGGCCAACGGCCGGAACATCAGTTAGGGCAAAGCATTCCAATTGCGTGCCCGTGAAGGTTGCCAATGCGAGCAGAAAACCTTGAGCCCCTGCGTAAACACATGCTCGCCGTCATCGCCGCCAGCGTCTTTGAGCTGCGCGACGCAATCGGCAAGAATGCGCTAGACGAACGCGTCATGACTGCCATGGGCAAGGTGCCGCGGCATGAGTTTGTGCCAATCGAACTTCAGCCCTACGCGTATCACAATATTCCACTTCCAATCGGCTTCGCAAAGACGATCTCGCAGCCGTTTGTCGTCGCCTTAATGACCGATCTGCTCGACATCAAGGCCGACGACAGCGTTCTCGAAATCGGTACCGGTCTTGGCTATCAGGCCGCTATCCTCGCGCAGCTGGCGCGCAAAGTATACTCCGTTGAAATCATCGAAGAGCTTGGCCAAGCGGCGAAACAACGGCTCCGACGGCAGGGCTGCAGCAATGTCGAACTCAAAATTGCCAATGGCTATCACGGTTGGTCAGAGCACGCCCCATTTGACAAGGTGATTGTGACCGCCGCTCCCGATCTCATTCCTCCTCCGCTGATCCACCAATTGAAAGCGGGTGGAAAAATGGTGATACCGGCCGGCCTGCCCAATACGCAGCAGCTCATTCTGGCCGAGAAGCTTGCCAACGGCAGAATGACGATGAAAGAGATTCTGGCGGTCCGGTTCTCTCAACTCGAGGGGACCGGATCCGGCTCATAATGAGGCCAGTGGCGCATCCGGAACGGAGCATGGCCACAATGATCCGGAGCGGCAACGCCTCCAGCCTCGCGACCCGCACGTGGTGTACCGTCCACCAAAGCGCCGGCATAACAGCTGCAATGAGGCTCCACTGTCGAGTACCGCTCGCGCGCAGGCGAGCTGCTTAAACCACCGTCATCTCGCGCCTCAGATCGGGAGCGAAGATGGTGGAGGATGACTTGGATGCGCAGCTCTTTCAGCCGCGTCTTCGGCTCTGAAAATGATCGGATGAAAGAATGATGCCGCGTTGGGACAGTGTGACTGTCGCATTACATCGCTTGCGCCAATAAAAGTTTAAGCATTGAATCAGCAATGATACGCCACTACCGCAAGTAGTTTTTCGAGTATGCCCGCGCTCTCGCAGCGATGACGCGCTCTCGCAGCGATGAAGAGAGCAAGCCCGGGCGGAAGGCGTGTGATGGATTCATGCGCGGCTGAACAGGAGAGGTCGCCTAGTCGGTCCATCTAACTGATTGGGAGTGGCCAACGCGCACCTCATGCGCGCACCGCTCGGCACTGGCTAACAAACGGGAGGAGAACAATGAGCACTTGGCTTAGTGAGCGAGAACAGCGTCTCGTCACGGGCGCGGAGGCGGCATCGGCTGCGACGCCTATACCGACACAGATTGTTTCCAACGGCGAATATCTCCCGCCCCCGCAGAGCGCCACGCAGAAGAAGGTCGAGGCGCGGATCAACGAGCTCGCCGACGTGAACGGCAAGCACCTCGGCTTGAGCCGCAGGCAGTTCCTGCACACGAGCTGCGGCATGGCGGCAGCGTTCCTCGCCATGAACGACATCTACGGCAATGTTTTCCAGGTCACTCCCGCCGAGGCTCGCGAGCCCGAGCTCATGCTGGCGCGCGCGCAAAGCCTCGCCGACCAGTTCATCTTCGATGTCCAGACCCATTTCGTGCGCGACGATTTCAATCACGCGGAGCTGTTGGACCTCGGCAAGTTCGCGAGCGAGCACTGGAACCCGAAGATGAAGGAGGAGGGCGTTTCCTCGCTCGCCCGCTACAAGTTCGAGAATTACGTGAAAGAGATCTACTACGACAGTGACACCAACATGGCGCTCCTGAGCGGCGCGCCGTTCGACGACCCGAGCTGGTGGCTCCTGTCCAACGAGCAGATCGTCAAGGCGCGCGAGCTGATCAACGACCTCGCTGGCTCCCGGCGTCTGCTGGCACACTCCGTCATCACCCCCAAGCAACCCGGCTGGATGGACGAGGTCGACAAGGCGATCGAGGTCTATAAGCCGGATTCCTGGAAGTCCTATACGATCGGCGACCCGCTGGCGCCCTCGAAGTTTCCATGGCGGCTCGACGACGAACAGGTGATGTATCCGTTCTACGAGAAAGCGGTGAAGGCGGGCATCAACACGCTCTGTATCCACAAGGGGCTGCTGCCGCCCGATTACGAGAAGTCGTTCGCCGGCGTGTGGGAATACGCAACGGCGTGGGACATCGGAAAGGCCGCCAAGGATTGGCCGCACATGAACTTCGTGATCTATCACTCGGCGCTACGGCCATTCCTCGAATTGCCGGACAAGGCGTGGGCGGAGTTCGAGCAGACCGGTCGCATCCAATGGGCCTCGGATCTCGCGGAAATCCCGCAGAAGTTCGGCGTCACCAATGTCTATGCCGAGCTTGGTACGTCGTTTGCCAACTCGGCAGTGGCGCATCCCAAGTTCTGCGCCGCGCTGGTGGGCACGCTGATCAAGGGGATGGGCGTTGACCACGTCATGTGGGGCACCGACTCGGTCTGGTACGGCTCACCGCAGTGGCAGATCGAGGCGCTCCGCCGGCTCGAAATCCCGGAGGATATGCAGAAGAAGTACGGCTTTGCCGCGCTCGGCGACGCCAACAGCGCTACCAAGCAGCTGATCTTCGCGGGCAACGCAACCAGGTTCTACAAGATCAAGTTGAAGGCGGCTGAGAACACCAGGATGCCGGCCTTTTCCGAGGACCGCCTCGCGGCGCTCAAGAACGAGTACATACAAGCCGCGACGCAGCCATCGAACCTCCGCTACGGCTACGTTCGCGCGAGCTAAGTGAACGGCGCCAGGGGCGCGGGCAAGCTCCGCTGGCGCGATGGACGCGCGGATGCCGCAAATCCGACTTCGGCTTAGGGTCAATCGCGTCGCTTTTGGCCCGCTTGCCGCATGTCTCTGATCCCCCTGACAGCGGCGGAATAGCTGATATCCCAACCGCTGTTTGGGCCAACAGGCGACATGGGTCGAAGCCCTTGCGCCCCCAAGTGTCACAGGCTTATGTGAGGAGCGGCGAGCACTCGCTCATTGCGACTGCCAATCCAGCAATAATCACAAAAGCCAAGGAGGATCGCATGAAATTCCGTCCGCTTCACGACCGCGTCGTGGTCAAGCGCATCGAGGCCGAAGAGAAGACCGCAGGCGGCATCATCATTCCCGACACTGCCAAGGAAAAGCCCTCCCAGGGCGAAGTCATCGCCGTTGGTCCCGGCGGCCGCGACGAGAGCGGCAAGCTGATTCCGATCGATATCCAGGTCGGCGACCGCGTGCTGTTCGGCAAGTGGTCGGGCACTGAGGTCAAGATCGACGGCCAGGAACTGTTGATCATGAAGGAGAGCGACATCATGGGCGTTCTTACCGACGTCGCTGGCTCCAAGAAGGCGGCCTAACGCTGACCGCCGCAAACGCTCACCCCTGAGGAGGGCCTGCCGCTGCCGCCTCGCAGGTGAGAGACGAATTTCAATTCAGGGAGGACAAATATGTCAGCTAAAGAAGTCAAATTAGGCGTCGATGCCCGCGACCGCATGCTGCGCGGTGTCGACATCCTCGCCAATGCCGTGAAGGTCACGCTCGGTCCGAAGGGCCGCAACGTCGTCCTCGACAAGTCGTTCGGCGCTCCCCGCATCACCAAGGACGGCGTTGCCGTCGCCAAGGAGATCGAGCTCGAGGACAAGTTCGAGAACATGGGCGCGCAGATGGTGCGGGAAGTGGCGTCGAAGGCGGCGGATGCTGCCGGCGACGGCACCACCACCGCGACCGTGCTGGCCGCCGCGATCGTCCGTGAAGGCGCCAAATCGGTCGCCGCCGGCATGAACCCGATGGATCTGAAGCGCGGTATCGATCTCGCCGTCGACGCCGTAGTCGCGGATCTGGAAAAGAACTCCAAGAAGGTCACCTCGAACGAGGAGATCGCCCAGGTCGGCACCATCTCCGCCAATGGCGACGCCGAAATCGGCAAGTTCCTCGCCGATGCCATGAAGAAGGTCGGCAACGAGGGCGTGATCACGGTCGAGGAAGCCAAGTCGCTCGAGACCGAGCTCGACGTCGTCGAGGGCATGCAGTTCGACCGCGGCTACATCTCGCCCTACTTCGTCACCAATGCCGACAAGATGCGCGCTGAAATGGAAGACGCCTACATCCTGATCAACGAGAAGAAGCTCTCCTCGCTGAACGAGCTGCTGCCGCTGCTCGAGGCCGTGGTGCAGACCGGCAAGCCGCTGGTCATCGTCGCTGAAGACGTCGAAGGCGAAGCGCTCGCCACCCTCGTCGTCAACCGCCTGCGCGGCGGCCTGAAGGTCGCAGCCGTCAAGGCTCCGGGCTTCGGCGATCGCCGCAAGGCCATGTTGCAGGACATCGCGATCCTGACCGGCGGCCAGGCCATCTCGGAAGACCTCGGCATCAAGCTCGAGAACGTCACGCTGCAGATGCTCGGCCGCGCCAAGAAGGTGATGATCGACAAGGAGAACACCACGATCGTCAACGGTGCCGGCAAGAAGGTCGACATCGACGCCCGCGTTGCCCAGATCAAAGCGCAGATCGAGGAGACCACCTCGGACTACGACCGTGAGAAGCTGCAGGAGCGTCTCGCCAAGCTCGCGGGCGGCGTCGCGGTGATCCGCGTCGGCGGCGCGACCGAGGTCGAGGTGAAGGAGCGCAAGGATCGCGTTGATGACGCGATGCACGCGACCCGCGCGGCCGTCGAGGAAGGCATCGTTCCGGGCGGCGGCGTCGCCCTGCTTCGTGCCTCCGAGCATCTCAAGGGTCTGCGCACCAGGAACGACGACCAGAAGACCGGCGTCGAGATCGTGCGCAAGGCGCTGTCGGCGCCCGCTCGCCAGATCGCGATCAACGCCGGTGAAGACGGTTCGGTGATCGTCGGCAAGATCCTGGAGAACAAGACCTACAACTACGGCTTCGACTCCCAGACCGGAGACTACGCCGACCTCGTCAAGAAGGGCATCATCGACCCGACCAAGGTCGTGCGCACCGCGATCCAGAACGCTGCCTCGGTTGCCGCGCTGCTGATCACCACGGAAGCGATGGTCGCCGAGCTGCCGAAGAAGGCCGCCGGCGGCCCCGCGATGCCTCCGGGCGGCGGCATGGGCGGCATGGACTTCTGAGTCCAACCATTCAGCGCTCAAGAGAAAAAGGCCCCGCAGCGATGCCGGGCCTTTCCGCATCAGCTACCGGTCCAACTCGACGACAACAGCTGGATGGAGGTGACCCATCAGCAGGGGGCAAGCGGGAGCGGGATTCAGCCGGTGCGTCGCGCTCATATGGATACTGTCGCAGCGCCGGTCAATCTGCCGCACTCGAGCGGGGACGAGCAAATGCGTAGGGGCGGGTTAGCGCAGCGTAACCCGCAGAACGGCGACATCGCGCGCATTGTACAGTGCACCGCGTGCATCGGTCTCCTGGGTGACGCGGACGAGATCGAGGATGGAGAGTGCGGCCACGAGCGCCCCGGGAGGGAAGAATGTGAAGGACGAAGCCCGCGATCGCCGGCCGCGTCCAGGCTGATCCGAAGCGGCAGGTTGGGCCGGTTCGTTCGTCCCATATGGATATTGTACCCATGCCGGTCAATCCGCCTGATGCGACCGAGGAAGGGGTATGCGTCAGGTGCTCCCTTCGTCGTCATTGCGAGGAGCTCGCGACTGTTTTGGCGCTGAAGCGGCGATGCAAAGCTGCCCGTCCGAAAATATCGAAAACAACCCCATGCAAAGTAGCAGGTTGCCGCCGGGACTCGGAACGGGACTTGACGCGTCAGGCAAATCGGTGATATCTTTCTATTATTCCGAAATCATGCAAGCGCCCGGCGCCACGCGATGGCCATCCTGTGCCAGGTGCTCACTCTCGCGTCATTGCGTGGAGCGCGCTTCAGAGCTATTCGCCCAGCGCGCGCCAAGAAGATGTCCTGTTCGCAGTTTCGTCGTGGCTGCGGCCGCCATGCTTAAGACATTGGTCATCTCTTTGCTCTCATTTTCACGGCCTCATCAAGCAAAGAGGCACCATGTCCGACATCACCATTCCCGGCGGAAAAATTCGTTCCTTCGTCGAGCGGATCGAGAACCTTGACGCAGAGATGCAGGAACTCAGCGAGCAGAAGAAGGAAGTCTTCTCGGAGGCGAAGGGCGAAGGTTTTGACGTGAAGATCCTCAAGGAGATCATCAAGCTGCGCAAGCAGGACCAGGACGAGCGCGACGAGCGTGAGACCTTGCTCGATCTCTACATGCGCGCCATGGAAACGGCGCCGGCAGAAGACAAGACCGCGAAAGCAGCGTGAGGTCTGCGGAGGCAGAGTGCGCTTCCATCAGCGGGCGGCGAGTGCGGCGGGTTAGCGTAACCCGCTGCGATTGCTGCCAGCAGAAACGGCGGATTACGCCTTGCGCACCATGCTCGGTGTGTGGATCGACAGTGCAGGTGGCGGGAGGGAGCGGCGTGCCTGTCGGTATTGACAACAGGTCGGCCGAGCCCAATTATGGTGTTGGGTCGATACACCCGCTGCTTGCGCCCATTGTGGATAGTGAACGTATCAAAATCGGCCACACCCTCGCTATTGGCGAGCGGGTCGGCAAGGCAAGCACCGATCGCCTCCGTTCGCCGATAGGGGTGCACCCATGCGCGATTTTCGCGATGCGAAGGCTATGGCACGGTCGCTGCGCAATGCCTTGAATGCCAAGGCGATACAAGCCACTCACAGCGAATCTCTGGAGCTGATCGCGAAGGCGTTCGGCTGCGAGACCTGGAATATTCTGTCTGCCAGGATCGACGCCGCCAGCGCGCCGAAGCAGGCCGCCCAAGGTGGTCTGCTCTACTGCTCATTCTGCGGCAAGAACCAACACGACGTGAGCAAATTGGTGGCGGGTCCCGCCGTCTTCATTTGCGACGAATGTATCGACCTGTGCACCGATATCGTCGACGAGAACCTACAGCACTTAATTCAAGGAAACGACGAGAGTGCTCGCGCCTTGTCGACCGATCGATTGCTGCACTACGTCGAGTTCGCGGGCAAGGTTTTGGAACGCCATCGTTTGATGTTGCAGCGCATTGACCGCATGATTGCGCTTCGATCGCGTCCATCGCTGGCGGACGAGAAGGGGCCACAGACGGCCATCTTTGCTCAGCTCAAGGCCAAGACGTCCGATGAGTTGCTGGCCATGAAGAAAATCTCGCGAGATCAAATAAGCCGGTACGAGCGTGTTCAGCGGACGGCGACGCCGATCATCAACGAGCGGAGTCAATAGCGAGTAGCAAGTAGCCCGCATGAGCGAAGCGATATGCGGGATTGAACTTTCGACCTGCGTGCTGGTCCCGGATATCGCTTCGCTCATCCGGGCTACGCTTGCTGATCCGCGCTGCCTTCGCAGATAAAGTAGGATGCGCGGTTAGGCAAGTGTGATGCCGCCAGAGCCGGCGCAAACTCTGCGGTCCCGCAGTGATATGCCCGATAACGACCGACGTCGCGGCGCCAGCGATACCCGCAATGTCGACGCAACGATGGCCCGGGGGTCTCGGCGTGCACCGCATCGTGTGCATGGTAATGCGTGCCCCGCGCTTTGATGTCAACTCACCGGGAATAGTCCGAACCGCCCGATGCCCGCTATGCCGGTAAACTTCAGAGCTTGAGGTGAAGCGCGTACGTTAGCCGGAGGATCGGTGTTTTCAATTACGATAATTTGGCGATCACTTCGAGCAGACTGAAGTAGATCGTAGAAATGATCATCTAAGTCAGTTCCTCGTAAGTCATCGTTGGTGCCTTCAGGCTCGCGATACGACAACAGTGGCGAGTCCAAGACCGCAAATCCGGGATGGGGCGTCGATTCCCGAGCGCAAAACTCCAACAGCCCAATCGTGAATGCTGCTTGAGTAATGGCTCTTAAACCTTTGCCAAACGAGGTGCGGTTCTTACCGTTAATGATGAGATCTCGGACCTTCATATCAAAATGTACGCGATCTGCATCTGGGAAGTGCCATTGTTTGAGAAGTTCAAGCACAACACTGGAGAATTTGTCGACCGTGGTTGTCGATAGCTCTATTTCCGTGGCGTTGCTTGGTGATCCCAGCGCGGCGGCGTCTTCACGCTCAAGCGCCCCTTTTCTTTCTTCGAGGTCCTTAAGTGTTTGGTGAAGGCCAAGAGCCTCTTTGACCTCACCTCGCTTGTCTGCGAGATCGCGATACGAGCTGCGTAGACGGCGCAAGTTTGGCGCTACGATATTGTCGATCTCTTCCGATAAGCGCGAAATTGACTGTTCAATTCCAGGAAAACGCCTTTCAAAAGCTCTTGCTTCGCGCTGAAGTGTCGCGATGGTATCGCGCAGTTCCCCTTGGCGAAGCTCAATCTTAGAAATTTCCGCATGGGCTGCGGCAACAGCACCTTCAATATTCCCGTCGCAGTCGCTTGACGGCCGATGGTGCTCTGGCGCGGCTCCGCAGAGTGGGCATGTTGCCTCTCCCAAAGCCGAAAAGAGATTGCCGGCTTCCTCGATTCCGCGCAATCTATCGACGTCAGAGCGATAATGCTGTTCGAGCAGCTCAAATCGCTCGAGAAGATTCCGTATTTCGGTTAGACGATTGCGTCCATCTTCTAGCCGCTTCAATAGAGTGCGACGTTCGTTTGCAACTCCGCGATACTGGGATTCTGAAATCGCAAGCTGTTGGCCGTGCGCGCCCATCGTTGTATCAAGGCGGCTCAGTTGATCCTCCAGCTCGGCAGGAGGCCCGGCTAGCTCTCGAACTTTCTTCCGATAGTCGCCAATAAGCTGATCGAGTAGGTCAAGCTGAGCGCCACGAGCCTGGTATTCGGGTGTCTGATGTTTTGCGGCTGCCAACGCAGAGTCGTCGACTCCTGTGAGTAGAAGCTTGAAGACCGACGAATTGGCCGTATCGGCGACGTAATTGCCGTCCGATAGCGGGGAGCGCTGTTGGATAATTTCTTCCTCATTGACGATTATCAGCCGAGCCAGATTTCTAAAGCTAAGGCTTTGCACGTCGCCGCGCTGATTGCGGCGCACCTTTCGATGCATCAGGTCTAATTGGGAGAGAAGAAACGCTGAGAGGTTGTCTTCTTTCCGTTCGCTGTGAGTGTCGGCCAGAAGTGTACCTTGGCCTTCCGGAAGTGTGTCAGAATACAGTCCCTCATATCGAGTAATGTTTCCGCCGGCCGTGCTTCGGAGGAATGAGAACTGAGCGCCGCTAAGTGTCTCGATGCCCAAAATGACCTTATCGTAACCCACTCTTTCCGGGATATCGCGTAGGGGCCCTTTCCCACCGAGCATGAAATCAATTGCATCGACAATGAACGACTTGCCCGTATTGGACGCGCCGTAGATCACGTTTAACCCTGCGCCGAACGAGACGCTCGCCGCCTCACGAGCTGGGCCGTGAAAGCTTAAAGACCGGATTTGGAAGCGGTGTTCCGTCATTCGAAAGATCCAAGGCTTCGTTCGACGCTCTGGAATTCGATAATCCAGTTGTCAAAGAATCGTCGCATCATCCGACGAAATGCGTCGTCGTTGTAGTCTTTGAGGTGGCTTACGAGCCAATCAGCGCGCTCTTTGAGCGCTAATAGATACGGGCTCCTCATTGTCTCTAAGAATAGGGCCGCCGACTCTCCGGCGCGATATCGAATGCCGCTTTCGTGTAGTTCGCGGCTTACCAAGTCGCGGGTCATCATCAGAAGGATCGCACTCTGTACGACCTTGCGCCTTACTTCTGTTGCGGGAGTTTGAATTGGAGCGCCGGGATGCAGGTCCGTTGGTCCACCGAGTTGGCTGGTATGGACCAAGAGGTAATCAAATGCAGTTAGCCGTTCGATGTCGAACGTCGCGGGAAATGCAGCCCCCAAGATGGTGACCACGCGCACACCTGCTTCAAGCGGTCCGTTGAACGTCATGTTCCGACGGCCACTCACTTCTTTGTCCATATCAGGCGATCCTCGTTCGCAAGTTGATGGCAAATTCCTCGTCGGTCTACCGGGAAAGTGCTTGCGGCTAGCGGATGAGCATCCAGCGCGAGAGACTGGGCAGTTCGCGTTACGGAAATGAGGCGCATGTATCCATCTGGGAAGGCTTCTTGATACGTGTCGGCTATTCCTCCATAGAGCTCTTCTTGAAGGCTTTCGAACGTCCCGGGTTCGACTTTGTCGCGCACGAAGACATGCAAACTTTCGGCGTGATAAAACGCCTCTCGTGACCTTCGAAAATGGTCTTTTAGGACCTCCCATTTCGCGAGGTCCTTGACCGATACGCCACTCTCGCTCTTATGGTCCGCATAGGCATCGAGCAAGTGTTGGACGTAACGCATCTCTGAGTCGGCTATCTCGGGCGGAGGCCTTTGAGGTTTTGGGCGAGCGGGTAATCCGCCGCCAAAGCGCGGCAGAAAGTATGATGTTTTTCGGTGCTGCTCGAGTACCCGCAATACGGGCATTGCCTTAAACACTCGAAAGTCAAAGCGATCTACGTAGGTCGCAAACGCCCCGATAAGAGGAACTGCGCTCGAGCCAATATGGTCGCGGATGGACTTATTCCAAGCAGCGATTAAAGCTGTTTTGAGCTTGGCCGCGTTTGCCAACAACAAGGTGAGGGAGGTCGAGATCCCCTTCGGGGCCACGAAGTAGTACGCTCGGGGCGGCCTATAGTGACCATTGAAGGAATGCCAGAGGATCTTTCCAATCTCCAGCAAAGCGACGTTGGGTGAGATTGGCTTTGCGTAGTGCTTACACTGGTAATTGTCCCAAACGCCGTTTAGAAGATCTGAATCCCTAAAGGCAGCAATGTCGATACCGCGGTCACCGCCTCCAGTGGGACGGGCGACATCGACATAGTCCGTCTTTAGTGAGGAGACCCATTCGTGAATGAAGGCCTCCCATTCATCAGGTGAGTATGTCAGGACCCGGGTTACTGGATCGATCGGCGGTCCGCTTTGCATTTGAGCGGCTGTTAACATGACGCCGGCCGATGTCGGGTCCGGAATGGGAACGAAATCAACCATTGGTACTTGGAAATGTTTGCGGGGCGTTGGACTTGAATTCTGGGCCCCGAATCGTCGGTGCAAATTGCTTATACCAATGGCCCTAAGGATTGACTGTTGCCCAAGTGCGGCTTGTGATTGAGGCGATGCGACCTGGATCATTTGCGAAGAAGTTCCAGGCTTCGCAGGTCTTGGCGACGATATCGTCGTAGTCGTCGAAGACGGTGATGGCGAGCTTGTTGGCGCGCAGGTACTGCCAGACGTTTTCAATCGGATTGAGCTCGGGCGCATAAGGCGGCAGCTGTAACAGAGTGATATTTTCCGGAGCTCGGACGGTGCCGGCACTGTGATAGCCGGCGCCGTCGAAGACGAGAACGGCATGTGCGTCGGGTGCAACTTTGCGGCTGATTGCCTCCAAATGCAGTGACGTCGCCTCTGCATTTGCCGTCGGCATGACAAGACCCGCGGCGACGCCCCGTTGAGGACAGGCGGCACCGAAGAGATAAGCCCAATCGTAACGTCGATCGCGCGGCGCGCGAGGCCGTGAGCCACGCTTGGCCCACACGCGTGTCAGCGTGCCCTGCTGGCCGATCCGCGCCTCGTCCTGGAACCAGATTTCGATCGGCTTGCCTTGGGCGTGAGCGGGGAGCGTTGTCGTGAGGGTCGTAGCAAAGTTTTTTTGAACGCTTCCTGAGCCGCTTCATCGGCTTGCGGATGGCGCGGCCGCACCGAGAGCCGGCGGTACCCGAGCTTGGCCAGAACCTTGCCGACCGAACGTTCGTGCAGTTTGACGCCAAACCGCCGCTCAAGCTCGTCGCGCAAATCCACCCGCCGCCAACGTACGACCCCATGCTGCTCAGGATCGGGACCGGCCTCGACCAACGCGGCCAATTCGGCCTGCTGCTCTGTCGTCAGCCGCGACCGCGGTCCCGTCGGTTTGCGCGACCGCAGTCCCGCCAAGCCTTCGGCGTTATAACGATGCACCCAGTCCCGCAGGGTCTGACGATCCATCCCGCAACTTTCGGCTGCCTTCTTGCGGTCCGCGCCCTCCAGCACAAGCGCAAGCGCCAATATCCGCCGCGCTACCGTACTATTCTTCTCTCTGCGCGCCGCCTTCCGAAGCTCGCCCGCGGTCAAATCAAGCCGCGTAATCGCTACCGCTGCCCCCATCGATATTGCTCCTGTCTACGCAGCAACATCGATTCAGAAACTCACTGATTTGGAAATCCCAAATGTGAGTCAAATCCGGGGGCCGTTGGTATTAGGGTTCAGACTCAATTGATCCAATAGGCGACGATGGCGGCGAGGTGCACGGCAGCCAAGAAGTTTCTGGCAAGTTTGTCGTAGCGAGTTGCGACACGCCTGAAGTCCTTGAGGCGGCAGAAACAGCGCTCGATGACGTTGCGTCCCTTATAGGCGCGTTTGTTGAAGCTGTGGAGGATGACCCTGTTGGATTTGTTTGGAATGACGGGCTTGGCACCACGATCGACGATTTCGGCGCGAAAGCCGTCGCCGTCGTATCCTTTGTCGCCGATGAGGGCAGACATGGGTGGCGCGAGTTCCAAAAGGGCCGGCGCGGCGGCAATATCTGCGTCCTGGCCTGGAGTGAGATGAAATGCGCAAGGTCTGCAATCAGGGTCGCTCAGCGCGTGGATTTTCGTGGTCCGCCCGCCGCGCGAGGAGCCGATCGCCTGTTCATGCTCCCCCCTTTTCCGCCGCTCGCCGAGCGATGCGCTTTGATCGAGGTGGAATCGATGGACAAAGTCACGCCATCCTTTCCGCAGCGGGCGAGCGCTTCAAAGATCGCCTGCCAATGTCCGCGCTTGGCCCAGCGATTAAAGCGATTGTAGATCGTCGTGTAAGGACCATAGTCGGGCGGACAATCGCGCCAGCGTGCGCCGCACTGAAGCATGTGAATGATACCGCTGATAATGCGTCGATCGTCATCGCGCGCCGGGCCAGTCTGGTTCGTTGGCAGATGCGGCTTAATCTGAGCCCACTGCTTGTCGTTCAGCCAGAACAGCCCCTTGCGCACCTAACTCCCCCGTGCCGAATCAATCCAACGCGAGGGAATCAGAAATCGCTAATTAGGTACAGACCCTAGTTGTGTCGTACTCTGAACGATACTTGTCTCGGTTGTAAGCGAAAAGGGGTGATCTTGCGATCACCCCTTTCGTCGTAGTCGAGACAATTTTGGAATTCTGGCGCTCTTTAGCCTATCACGAACACCCCGTCGTGGACCCGCACGTATCGCACTTCATGCAGGTGCCATTCCGCACCAGCGTGAAGTTGCCGCACTCCGAGCACATCTCGCCTTCGTAGCCCTTGGCTTTCGCTTCGGCGCGACGCTCGGCCTTGGTGGGGGTGACGGCGGCGGCTGAGCCCGGCTTGCTCCAGTTCAGGGCCTCGAGCTTCTCGGTCGGCGAGAGGTCGTGGCTCGTTTCCTGCTTCAGGGCGACCGCGCCTTCGACGGTGTCGGAGGCACCGCGGGGGGAGAGCGCGGTGACGCGGTTGCCGCCGGCGGGGGCGTTGTCGGCGTTCTGGCTCACCGCGGTCGAGCCGCCGCGCATGATCACGAGGTTGTCGGTGCGCGAGCGGGTGAGGCCGCGCGACAGATACTTGGTGGCCTGCTGGGCGGGGGCCTCATCCGGCTCCTTGCCTTCCTCGACGCCCTTGCCGAGCGCGTCGAAACCGCTTTCGTTGGGATCGACATGGGCGAGGTCGAAGCGGCCCATGTAGCTCACCGCGAGCTCGCGGAAGACATAGTCGAGGATCGAGGTCGCATACTTGATGCTGTCATTGCCCTGCACCGGGCCCGCCGGCTCGAAGCGGGTGAAGGTGAAGGCGTCGACATATTCCTCCAAAGGCACGCCGTATTGCAGGCCGAGCGAGACCGCGATCGCGAAGTTGTTGATGAAGGAGCGCAGCGCCGCGCCTTCCTTGTGCATGTCGATGAAGATCTCGCCGAGCCGGCCGTCGTCATACTCGCCGGTGCGCAAGTAAACCTTGTGGCCGCCGACCACAGCCTTCTGAGTGTAGCCCTTGCGGCGGTCCGGCATCTTCTCGCGCTCGCGCATCACCACGATGCGCTCGACCAGCTTCTCGACGATCTTCTCCGAGACCTGGGCGGCGCGGGCGGCCATCGGCTTCTCGTAGAGCGCCTCCACCGCATCGTCCTCGTCGTCATCGTCGGCGATGAGCTGCGAGTTGAGCGGCTGCGACAGCTTGGAGCCGTCGCGGTAGAGCGCGTTGGCCTTCAGCGCGAGTTTCCAGGACAGGAGGTAGGCGGACTTGCAGTCCTCCACCGTGGCGTCGTTCGGCATGTTGATGGTCTTCGAGATCGCGCCCGAGATGAACGGCTGGGAGGCCGCCATCATGCGGATGTGGCTCTCGACCGAGAGGTAGCGCTTGCCGATCTTGCCGCAGGGATTGGCGCAGTCGAACACCGCATAATGTTCTGCCTTGAGGTGGGGAGATCCCTCGACCGTCATCGCGCCGCAGATGTGCACGTTGGCGGCGTCGATCTCGCGCCGGGTGAAGCCGACGGCCGAGAGCAGGTCGAAGCCGGGGGCGGCGATCGCTTCCGCGCCGATGCCGAGCTGGTCGCGGATGAAGTCCTCGCCGAAGGTCCACTTGTTGAAGGCGAACTTGATGTCGAACGCGGTCGGCAGCGCCTTCTCGACCTTGGCAATCGCCTCGTCGGTGAAGCCCTTGGCCTTGAGGGTCGAGGCGTTGATGCCGGGCGCGTTGGACAGCGAGCCGTGGCCGACGGCGTAGGCCTCGATCTCCGCGATCTCGCTCTCGCGATAGCCGAGCGCGCGCAGCGCCTGCGGCACCGCCTGGTTGATGATCTTGAAGTAGCCGCCGCCGGCGAGCTTCTTGAACTTCACCAGCGCGAAGTCGGGCTCGATGCCGGTGGTGTCGCAATCCATCACCAGGCCGATGGTGCCGGTCGGCGCCACCACCGTGGTCTGGGCGTTGCGATAGCCGTGCTGTTCGCCGAGCGCGAGCGCGTCATCCCAGGCGTGCACGGCATGGGTAACGAGGTCGGCTTGCGGGCAGGAGGCGTGATCGAGCGGCACCGGATTGACCGAGAGCGCCTCATAGCCGGAGGCGTTGCCATGCGCGGCGCGGCGGTGGTTGCGGATCACGCGCAGCATGTGCTGAGCGTTCTTCTTGTAGCCGGGGAAGGTGCCGAGCTCGGCCGCCATCTCGGCCGAGGTCTTGTAGGCGATGCCGGTCATCACAGCGGTCAGCGCGCCGCACAGCGAGCGGCCTTCCTTGGAGTCATAGGGCAGGCCCATGGTCATCAACAGGCCGCCGATATTGGCGAAGCCGAGGCCGAGGGTGCGGAATTCGTAAGAGAGCTCCGCGATCGCCTTCGACGGGAACTGGGCCATCATGACGGAGATTTCCAGCACGATGGTCCAGAGCCGGCAGAGGTGCTCGTAGGATTCGACGTCGAACCGCTTGGTGGTCGTGTTGTAGAACGTCAGCAGGTTGGCGGAGGCGAGGTTGCACGCCGTGTCGTCCAGGAACATGTATTCCGAGCACGGGTTGGAGGCGCGGATGTCGCCGGACGCCTTGCAGGTGTGCCAGTCGTTCATCGTGGTGTTGAAGTGCAGGCCGGGATCGGCGCTGGCCCAGGCGGCGTAGCCGATCTTGTCCCAGAGATCGCGCGCCTTCAGCGTCTTGGTCACCTTCTTGGTGGTGCGGCCGATCAGATTCCACTCGCCGTCGGTCTCCACCGCGCGCAGGAAGTCGTCCTTCAGCGACACCGAGTTGTTGGAGTTCTGGCCGGAGACGGTGAGATAGGCCTCCGAATCCCAGTCGGTGTCATAGGTGTCGAACTGGATCTCCTTGTAGCCCTGCTTGGCGAACTGGATCACCCGCTTGATGTAGTTGTCGGGCACCAGGTTGCGGCGCGCGAGCTTGATCTCGCGGCGCAGCGCCGGGTTCTTCTCCGGATCGAAGCAGTCGTCGCCCGAGCCTTCGCAGTTCACGCAGGCCTTCATCACGGCCTTGAGGTGCTTCTGATTGATCTTGGAGCCGGTGACGAGCGCTGCGACCTTCTGCTCCTCCTTCACCTTCCAGTCGATATAGGTCTCGATGTCGGGGTGATCGACATCGACCACGACCATCTTCGCCGCGCGGCGCGTGGTGCCGCCGGACTTGATTGCGCCGGCGGCGCGGTCGCCGATCTTGAGGAAGCTCATCAGGCCGGACGAGCGGCCGCCGCCGGAGAGGCGCTCGCCTTCGCCGCGCAGGCGCGAGAAATTGGAGCCGGTGCCGGAGCCGTATTTGAACAGGCGCGCCTCACGCACCCAGAGGTCCATGATGCCGCCCTCGTTGACGAGGTCGTCCTCGATGCCCTGGATGAAGCAGGCATGCGGCTGCGGATGCTCGTAGGCCGACTTCGATTTGGTCAGCTTGCCGGTCTTCCAGTCGACGTAATAGTGGCCCTGGCCGGGGCCGTCGATGCCGTAGGCCCAGTGCAGGCCGGTGTTGAACCATTGCGGCGAGTTCGGCGCGACCATCTGCTTGGCGAGCTGGAAGCGGAGCTCGTCGAAGAAGGCCTGCGCGTCGTCTTCCGAGGAGAAGTAGCCGCCTTTCCAGCCCCAATAGGTCCAGCAGCCGGCGAGGCGATCGAACACCTGCTTGGCGGAGGTCTCGCCGACGTAGCGCTCCTTCTCGGGCAGGAGGCTAAGCGCCTCGGTGTCGGGCACCGAGCGCCACAGCCAGGACGGCACGGTCTCTTCCTCGACCTTCTTCAGGCGCGCGGCGACGCCGGCTTTGCGGAAATACTTCTGCGCCAGCACGTCGGAGGCGACCTGCGACCAGAACTCCGGCACTTCGACGTTCTCGGCCCGGAACACGACCGAGCCGTCGGGATTGCGGATCTCCGATGTGGTCAGCCTGAAATTGATCCCGGCATAGGGTGTTTGTCCGCTGGTGGTGTTGCGCCGATCGATTCGCATTGGTCGAGCCCCGTCTTTTCTGCCGGCCCCACGTTTCTCGCGGGTTGCCGGTAATGTTATTCTTGAGCGAACTTCCGGAGCACGCGCGAGCGCGCCTCCCGTCATTCGCAGCTCAGCCGGTGGACCCGGCCTGTTCTCTCATCCGCAGGAGCCCGGTTGGTACCGGCCCTGCGGTGGCACGTTCCGGGCGGGTCCCGACGGAATCGGGCCTTCCGGGGACATGCATTCAACGCCCCAACGCTTTCCACGCGACACGTCACGCGTACGCAATTTTGCGGGCCGGTTCCGGCCTCTCGTTTCCGGGCCTTGTTGGCCCGTTTGGCGCTCCGGAAGCGGCCCAAAATTCAGGGCAGACAAGCCCTTCACCCGCGGCCCAAAGGCCTGGCGGAGTGGTCATTTTGGAACCCTTGTGGGAGCGACCGGCGGGGACCCAAACACACTCGCGCCGAACAGGTTGAAAGCTAGGCCAACTCCGTCACGCCCGTCAAGGACTAGTACGAGTTTCTGAATCAAACACTAAATATGGTGGAAATGTTGGGATAACAGGGGGCGATGCCGCGCCTTTGATCAGGCCAACTATCGGTGAGTCCTAAGGGATTCCCAAGCCCAAAAAATCTCAGCCGGCTGTGGATCGGAACTTCGCCCCGCTGTTCACAGGCGAACTATTTATTCGCGTCTCCGGATTGAAATTTGGGGACTCACGTAAGCCTACGGGCAAAGTACGGATCAGGCATGTCAGGGCCGTGATGGTCGGGCGACAAAATAGCAGGCAAGGTGCACCTGATTCACATCCCCGCCGGGTCCCATGACAGATTCGAAGCCTCGCGCGCGGGCGCGCCTTGCGCCCGCTGGCCTGATGTTCCTCGCCATCACTTCGGTGGGCTGGGGATTCAATTGGCCCGTGACCAAGTTCCTGCTCGGCGAACTGCCTCCGCTGACGCTGCGCGGCTCGACCGGGGTCATCGGCGCCGCGCTGCTTGCGGTGCTGGCGCTGATCCGCCGGCAATCCCTGGCCGTTGAGTCACGGCTTTGGCCGCGCCTCGTGCTGTATGCGGCGCTCAACGTCACCGGCTGGATGGTGCTGATGGGGCTCGCGCTATTGTGGCTGCCGGCGAGCGAGACCGCGCTGATCGCCTACACGATGCCGGTCTGGGCCTCGCTACTCGCCTGGCCCGTGCTCGGCGAGCGGCCGACGCTCCTGCGCACCATCGCGCTTGCAATGGCGTTTGCGGGGCTGGCCGCGATCATGGGCGGCAACGGCCTCAGCACGAGCAAGGAGCAACTGCCCGGCATCGTGATGGCGCTCGGCGGCGCCATCGGCTTTGCGCTCGGCACCGTGCTGGCGAAGAAATATCCGATCCAGATGCCGCCGATCCCGGCGGCGGCCTGGCAGATCGGCCTTGGCTGCGTGCCGATCACAATCGTCGGACTATTGATCGAGACCACGCATCTCGAGCGGCTGACGACGGTCGGCTGGTGGCTCCTGATCTATTCGACCGTGGTCCAGTTCTGCATCGCCTATGTCAGCTGGTTTGCTGCGCTGGCGCGCCTGCCGGCTTCGGTGGCCGCGATCGGCACCATGGCGGTGCCGGTCATCGGCGTGGTGGCATCCGCGATCGCGCTGCACGAGCCGCTGGGGGCGGCCCAGATCGCGGCGTTGCTGTTCACGCTGGTCGGCGTCGTGCTGGCAACGCGCTAATGGTTCCTCGCGCTTCCGCCCTTTTAGGGGGAGTGGGATGTTGTCCGCGCTATTCGCCGAGCGCCTGCTGCAGCATGCTGGCGAGCTCCGCCTTGCGATAGGGCTTTGCCAGCAGCAGCACGCCCTCGTCGAGGCGGCCGTGATGCACGATCGCATTCTCGGTATAGCCTGAGGTGTAGAGCACCTTGATGCCGGGCCGGCGTTTCGCGACCTCGTCGGCGAGCTGCCGGCCGTTCAAGCCGCCGGGCATGATGACATCGGTGAACAGCAGATCGAATTTCTCGTCCTTGTCGACCAGCGCGAGCGCAGCACGGCCGTCGGCGACGGCGATGGTCTTGTAGCCGAGGCTTGCGAGCTGCGCGCAGACGTAATTGCGCACCAGCGCATCATCCTCCACGACGAGGATAGTCTCGCTGCCGCGCGGCGCCGCCGCCGGGGCAGCGGCTTCGACCTCGACCTGGCCGCGGGCCGGCGGCAGATAGAGCTTGATCGTGGTGCCGTGGCCTTGCTCGCTGTAGATCTTGATATGGCCGCCGGATTGCTTGACGAAGCCGTAGACCATGCTCATGCCGAGCCCCGAGCCCTTGCCGACCTCCTTGGTGGTGAAGAACGGCTCGAACACCTTGTCCTGCACCATCTGCGACATGCCGCTGCCGGTGTCGCTGACCGCAAGCAAAACGTAGCGACCGGGCGCGATGTCCGGATTGGTGGCCGCATAGGCCTCGTCCAGCACGATATTGCTGGTCTCGAACAGGAGCTTGCCGCCATTAGGCATCGCGTCGCGGGCGTTGATCGCCATGTTGAGCAGCGAGTTCGATAGCTGCGACGGATCGATGTGGACGCTGGCGACGTCAGGTGCGAGCACCGAGTCGATCTCGATCTGCTCGCCAAGGGTGGGCCGCAGCAGCTTGGCGATGTCGACCACCGTGGCGTTGACGTCGACGGTGCGCGGCTCCAGCGGCTGGCGGCGGGCGAAGGCGAGCAGATGCTGGATCAGCTCGCGGCACCGCTCGGCGGCCCGGTCGATCAGCTCGGCGGTCCTCGCCAGCTGCGGCTGGCTGCGCAGGCTCTCGACCAGCGTCTCGGTGGTGCCGGTGATGATGGTCAGCATGTTGTTGAAGTCGTGCGCGACGCCGCCGGTCAGCTTGCCGATGGCGTCGAGCTTCTGCGATTGCTGCAGCTTGTGTTCGGTTTCGCGCGAGGCGGTGATGTCGTGATAGATCAGCGCAGCGCCGGTGATGGCGCCATCGCCATCGCGCAGCGGGCGGCCCGACACTACGAGGTGCATCTGCGGGCCGCCGCGCACCGGCCGGGCGATGAATTCCAGCTCATCGAATTCCTCACCCCGCAGCGCCTTGGCCGACGGCATGTCGTCGGCCTGCATCGGCGTGACGCCGTCGGCCTGGAACGCGTTGCTGAGGGCGCGCAGGAGCTGGACCGTCATGCCGGGCTTGTAGCGCAGCATTTTCTCGGCGGCCGGATTGGAGAGCAGCACGGTGCCAGCCGTGTCGATCACCAGCACCGCCTCCGCCATGCTACGGAAGGTGGTCTCGATCACCGAGGTGGAGCGCCGGACCTCCTCAAGGGCTGCGCCGAGATCCTTGGTGCGTTCGGCCACCTTGGCCTCCAGCGAGAGGTTGGTCGCTTGCGTCGCGCTCAGCGAGTCCTGCAGTTGCCGGCGGGACTGTCGCGTCATCAGCGTCAGCACGGTCGCAAGCAGCAGGATCAGCGCGACGCCGGCGAGGTCGATCGCCAGCAGCAGGCGTCCATTGGCCTTCGACTGCGCATTGCGGACCGTGAGCAGCCGGCGCTCCTCGGCGACGATCCGCTCGAGCGCTGCACCGACCTTGTCCATCAGCACGCGGTTCTCGCTGCCGGAGGTCAGTGCCGCGGCGCCGGCCGTGTCGCCGGCGTTGCGCAAGCGGATCAGCTCCGCGCCGAGCGCGATGCCGCGGTCGACTTGTGCCTTCGCGTCCGCCAGCATATGCGCCTCGTCCGAATCGTCCTTCACCGCCGCGATCAGGTTGTCGAAGGCGGAGGTGAGGGCTGCGCTGGACTCGCGATACTCGTCGGCGAACGATTGATCGCCTGTCAGTGCGAAGCCGCGCGCTGCACTCTCGGCGCCGCGCAGCAACGGGCGCATGTCGGATATCTGCTTGAGGATGCCGAGCGTGCGCTCGACCGATTCGACCTGGTCGTGCGACTTGACGTCCAGCCCGATCGACGCCGCGCTGATCGCAAGGAGGATCGCAAGGCCGCTGGCGAGTATGAGACGCTGGGAAGCCATTGGCGCTTGGTACGAACGATTAATTTGAAAGGCGCGCGGAAGGAGCGGACTTGGCAAGACAATCGTTGACGGCGGCGATCAGCGCCTGTGGCGTGAACGGCTTGCGCAGGCAGGCGGAGGCTCCGAGTTCGATCGTCATACGCAGGAAATCCGGCGCGCGGTCCGCATTCGCGAAAGCGTAGCCCGACATCGCGATGACCGGGATATCGGGGGCGCGCTCATGGAAAGCGCGGATTGCCTCGAAGCCGCGCATATGCGGCATGAAGACGTCGACCAGCATCACGTCGAACGCTGCATTTTCCAGCGCGCGCATGCCGGCCTCACCGCCGTCGGCGACGGTGACCTCGAAGCCCTGGCGTTGCAGACAGACCTCGATGGCAACACACACCATCGGGTCGTCGTCGACCACGAGAACGCGCGGCACTATGCATCCTCTCTGATGGGCTCTCGCGTGCCGACGGCTCGCTTGGCCCGTTTGGCGATTAAGGCGGAACGGAGACGGATAGTCTGTATCATAGAGGGCATATGCTGTTGCCTGACAAGCAGATTTCCGATCGGTCGCGCCACATCACCTGCATTTGTCCTGCGGCGGATTGCAGGCATATGACTGCAATTTCAAGTATGCGTCGAACTGCGCCGCCCTGGTTCGCAAATCGTCGCAACCGCTGAGCCGAGTTCCGCGGCCGTTTAAAACACTGGTCACGCCGCGGCGGTCGGCTTGTGCGCACGAAAAAGGCGGCCCGACGGCCGCCTTTTGACGATTGGAACGTGAGGTCAGGCTTACGGACAGGGATGCCGCCGACCGTCATAGCCGAGATAAGTGCCCGACGCCGGATCGTAGGACCTATAGCGCTGCGCGCAGTAGCTGGCGTCGCCACCCGGCGCCACCGCAACCGGCGCGCTATCGTCGTAATAGCCCTCGTCATAGTACCCGTAGCCCGGGCCGTAATAGTAGTCCGAGTCGTAATAGGCGTTGGAGGCGATCGCGCCGCCGATTACCGCTCCGGCAACCGCTCCGGGCCAGAAACCACCGCCATGGCGGTGATGCCAGCCTCCGCCGCCGTGCCAGCCGCCGCCCCAATTGCCGCCACCGCCGACCCGCGGACCCGGTCCAAGACCCGCTCCTGCGCCGTCGACGCGCGGGCCAACACCGCCGCCCGCAAGGCGCTGGCCGATCGCCGGGCCACCGCCGCCGCCGCCGAAACGCATCCCGCCGCCGCCACCGGCGACATGTCCGCCGCCGCCACCACCGCTCCGAACCAGCCCTTGCGCGAGTGACGCCGTCGGCGCTGCCAGAGGCAGCGCAAGCGCCAGCGCCGCTGCGGCGCTCAGAACCTTCAGATTGATCATTTTGGACTCCATGAAAACGGGACGATGTGTAACCTTTTCTGGGTTCAGACGTTCCCGTATCGCGCATTGATTGTGCGTCACCTTTGCTAGTCAGGCCGCACATGTATGGCGCCTGAACGTGAGCGCCGCCCACCGCGTCATTTGGTCGCCAACAGGCGGTATCCGGGCCCTGATGGGGCCCGGTGGCGGGGCGCCGCCCGATGGCTGGACATTTGCAGATTCAGGTGGCATCAGAGCCCGACTGCCTCGAACCGACGACCGGCCGCGCATGAAACAATTCCTGCTGAAATTCTTCACCTGGTGGAACGGCCAGACCTTTGGCACGCAATTGTGGACCGCGCGCTTCGGCGAGCTGGTCGGCCAGGACGAGCAGGGCAACCGCTACTATCGCACCAAGGGCGGTGAGATCGACCCGACGCTCCATTTTGAGCGTCGCTGGGTGGTCTACAACGGCTATGCCGAGGCCTCGCGCATCCCGGCGGGCTGGCACGGCTGGTTGCACCACACCGTCGACGTCCCCCCGACCGAGCAGAGCTATACGGCGTGGGAGTGGGAGAAGCCGCATGTGCCGAACATGACAGGCACCTCGCAGGCCTACCGCCCGTCCGGCTCGACCATGGCGAGCGGCCGTCGCCCCAAGGCGACCGGCGACTACAACGCCTGGACCCCCGGGAGCTGACTATCCGGCATTGCTGGTTCGAACGCACACGCGAGAGCGTCTCGCACGCGGCGCACGCATGCCTGTGGACAATGGTAACAGCGGGGACAGGCCGGCGCGTCCTGATTTTTGCGCTTGCGCCGATCGAGGGATCGCGGCTCAATAGGATCATCTTACGGAGATGGGAAACCATCGCGTCGGATCGGGCTCCAGAATCGCGACTGTCCCGATGCAGCAGCGGCCTCCGAGTAGGATGCGGCCGGGAAATAGGCCCCCGGTGCAGATGTCCTGAAATCGCCCGCTAATGTGAGGCCACCGTGAGACAGGAAGGGCCGCCCGGGAAAACCGGGCGGCCTTTTTCTTTGTCGGCGATGTCCTTTTGAGCGATCCGCGGATCAGGACAATCGCGCCGCGGCGCGGCTCATCAATTCGCCGCGGCGTGCCTGCGATGGGCCAATTCGCTCTTTCATGAATGCGAGCACCTCGGCGGGCGCAGTGTCGGGCGAGCCGGCATTGAATGGCGGCGCGGGATTGTATTCCAGCCGGAGCTGGATCGCTTCCGCGGTCTTGCGGTCGACAAGTTCAGATACCAGCGTCAGCGCAAAGTCGATCCCGGCGGTGACGCCGCCGCCGGTGAAGCGGTTGCGGTCGACGCAGACCCGCGTCCTGGTCGGGATCGCACCGAAGCCCGACAGAAAATCGATCGCGCTCCAATGCGTGGTGGCCCGATAGCCCCTGAGCAAACCGGCCGCGCCGAGCACCAGCGAACCCGTGCAGACCGAGGTGACATATTTCGCGCGCCCGGCCTGCCGGCGCAGGAAGGCGAGCATCTCCTCGTCACCCACCATGTCATCGGTGCCCATGCCGCCGGGCACGCAGATCACGTCGAGCTGCGGGCAATCGGCAAAGGTCGTGGTCGGCGTCAGGACCATGACCGAATCCGTCGCAACCGGCTCGATGCGTTTCCAGATCAGGTGCACCTTGGCGCCGGGCACCGAGGAGAATACCTGCAGCGGGCCGGTGAGGTCGAGCTGGGTCACCTTCGGGAAAACGAGCAGTCCAATCTGCAGCGGGGCGGACATCGAAAGCCTCCAATTCGTGCTTGACGGCGCCACAATGCCATGGTGGCCTTCTGTCCAAAATGCCATAATTCCCTCATTTTATGACACGGCACCCCTGACGAGGATTTGGCGATGATCGGTATCCTGATCTTTCCCGACTTCCAGTTGCTTGATGCGGCGGGCCCGATTGCGGCGTTCGAGATCGCCGCGCGCTTCGCCAGTAATGCGCCGCAAATCAGGACGCTCGCGGTGAAGGCCGGACCGGTGCGCAGCTCATCCGGTGTCGAGATGCTGGCGCGCGGCCTGAAGCCGTCAACCGCGATTACGACGCTGATCATCGCGGGCGGCAACGGCGTGCGTACGCCGGCAACCTGTCCGACCACGCTGGCCTTCGTGCGGCGCATGGCGAGCCGCGGCATCCGTGTCGCCAGCGTCTGCTCGGGCGCCTATGTGCTCGCCGAGGCGGGCCTGCTCGACGGCCGCCGCGCCACTACGCATTGGCAACGCACGCCGCATTTTGTGAAGACCTATCCCAAGATCAAGCTCGAGCCCGACCAGATATTCGTCCGCGACGGCAATATCTGGAGCTCGGCCGGCATCACCGCCGGCATCGACCTGGCGCTGGCGATGATCACCGAAGACTATGGCGACGAGGTCGCGCAGAACACGGCGCGCCAGCTCGTTCTGTATCATCGGCGCAGCGGCGGGCAGTCGCAGTTTTCCTCGCTCCTGGAATTGAAGGCGCCGAACGGCCGTTTCGGGCCGCTGCTCGCCTGGGCGCGCGAGAATCTCGATGCGCCGCTGACGGTCGAGGACCTCGCGGAGAAAGCCGGCATGAGCTCACGACATTTCACCCGCGCCTTCATCGCGGAGACCGGCACCACGCCGTCGAAGGCAGTGGAGCGGCTGCGGATCGAGGTGGCACGACAGCGCGTGCAGTCGTCAGGCGAAGCCATCGAGCGCGTCGCCGAGATCACGGGTTTCCGCGATCCCGAGCGGATGCGTCGCGCTTTCATCCGCGCGTTCGGCCAGCCGCCGCAATCGCTGCGCCGCGCAGCGAAAGCGGGGTAGGTCGTGGACGCAAAGATTCCGAAAGCGCATTCGATAGGCTGCCGCGCGCAGCGATTGCTCGCTGAGGGCATAAAAAGCCCCGCCGAAGCGGGGCAAGATGTTGAACGGCTTGGTATTGAATAGAACTAAACAGTTCTGCCGCGCCGGAGCGGCGCAACCGTTCACCTCAAATGAGATTAACCCCACCGTCACAGGAAGCACCACGGATTTGCGCTGCTTACCGGACGGCGGCCGAATATCACTGGGTCAATGTGTCGGCTGCGATCTTTTTCTTAAGTACCTCGCAGGTATCCCTGACCTCCGAGGTCATCAACGAGACGGCTTCGATCTGCAGGAAGAACCGCTTGCCCTGATCGCGATAACCTGCAGCGAACTCCTTGATTTCTGCGATCATGTCATGGACGCCTGCCACCATCGTCTCGCACTTCCTGGCGGCCAACTGCAGCTCTGTTCCAAGGGCCTCGATCTCTTTCACGGCCGCTTCGTATTCACGCACAACCGCCTCGGCCGAAAGCTTGCCAACCTCGTTGACGCCGTTGCGGTGCTCGACGTAGTCCGGCATCGGTGAGAGTGGCCGAATGTTGCTGCGTGGTCGATGAGGGCTCACCGCGCTGATTTCGCCAGCCAACTGCTCCAACTCCAACGGGGCGCGGTTGAGGACTTCTGCACTAACGCTCATGCGAACGCTCCATAAGTTGTTACGGCAAACGGAGTTTAGCAATGTCAACGGATTTGTCTCGTTTTTCAACAGCTTTGAAGTAGTGCAGTTGTGCGCTGCACCACAGCAGATTCCCATATGGCACAGCAGGTTGGGGCGAACCGCTTGCCTCCAACCTGTGCGGCGGCGTCTCCGCACCTGCTTCGGGCGCACCAAGGGCGATGTAGCAACTCGCCGGCGTCAGTGCGTCAGTTCGGGGCGCCGGGATGCCAGCCGAGGAGGGCGAGCATCACGAAGAAGCCGATGACGTAGGCCGCGATGACCGGCCGGCCATGGGTGATCCATCTCGTCACGGACTTGGCTTCCGGATACAAGTTGGACAGCGCGACGCCCGCGGATGAGCCGAACCAGATCATCGATCCGCCAAATCCGACGGCGTAGGCGAGGAAGCCCCAATCATGGCCGCCCTGCTTGAGCGCCAGCGCGGTCAGCGGAATGTTGTCAAACACCGCCGAGACAAAGCCGAGCCCGAGCTGGGTCTGCCATGCCGCGGCCGGCAGATTTTCCACTGGCATCATCGAGGCCGCAGTGACCAGCGCGAGCAGAAATACGGTGCCCTTGAAGGTCTCAGGCATGACCGACCAGTCGGGCCGCCGCAGCCGTGACGTGGCCAGGATTGCGAGCCAGACCGTCACACCGAGCACCGGGAACGCGTCGAGCGGGGCCGGGAATCTGACGTTGCCGCCACGTTGGCCGTCATTGCGGCGAGCAACCTCCAGCCGCTCGCCGGACGCGATGTGTTGAGCGATCTCAGTTCAAGCTCTTCAGCCAGGCACCGATTTCGGTGACCGCGACGTTGGCCTCGTTGAGCAGCTTGCCCATGGTAAAGAAGCCGTGGAATTGGCCGGGGAAATGCCGGTAGGTCACGGGCACGCCGGCGTCCTTCAGGAATTTGGCGTATTCGTCGCCCTCGTCGCGCAGCGGATCGGCGCCGGCGGTCAGCACATAGGCCGGTGGCAGTCCGGCAAAGCTCTTGGCGCGCGCCGGCGAGGCGCGCCAGTCGCTGCCGTCGACACCGCCGAGATAGTGATTGGCGAACCAGCCGATCACCGAATGCGTCAGCAGGATGCTGGTCTCCGGCTCGCGATGCGAGGGATGCTTCCGCGAAAAATCCGTCGCGGGATAGATCAGCACCTGGCCGGAGAGCTTCGGTCCGCCGTCACGGGCGGTGAGCGCGACGACGGCTGCGAGGTTGCCGCCGGCGCTGTCGCCACCGACGATCAGGCGCGAGGCATCGACGCCGAGGTCTTTTGCGTTGGCGGCGACCCATCGGGTCGCGGTGACGGCGTCATCGACCGCAGCGGGGAAGCGGTGCTCGGGCGCCAGACGATAGTCGATCGAGATCACGATCAACTCGCCCTCGTGCGCGAGCTTCTGGCAGACAACCTCGTGGGTATCGAGGTCGCCGATCACCCAGCCGCCGCCATGGAAGAACACCAGGCACGGCGCGAGACCGGCTGCCTTGCGCAGCGTCTTCGGCGTGTAGATGCGCGCCGGGATCGTGCCGTGCGGCGCCGCGATCGCGAGCGGCTTGCTCGACTCGAGCGCGGGCGGCTCGGGATTGCTGACGACGCGGGCGGCTCGATAGTAGTCGCGTGCTTCCGGCGCCGTGAGTGTCTCATAAGCTGGACGGCCGGCCTCCTGGAACGCCTTGTAGACGGCGGCGGCATCGGGATCGAGAACGACGGGCATTAGCGACAACCTTCTTGTGATGCTTGGTGATGTGATTTCCGGGTTCGACGCTGCGCATCGCCTCGGAATGACAGTGGATGTTAGGCGGCGGTGCGGCCGCCATCGACGGTGTAGGCGGAGCCCGACACGTAGCTTGCTTCGTCGGAGGCGAGGAAGGCGACGATCGAGGCGACCTCGCTTGCCAGGCCGAGCCGGCGCGCCGGGATGCGGTCGACGATCTTCTCGGTGGGAGGCGGCGCGTTGCCGCCGCTGCGGCCCTGCAGGATCGTGCTCAGCATCCGGCTGTCGATCAAGCCGGGGCAGACGCAATTGACGCGCACGCCGGTGCCGGTGCATTCCCAGGCCGCGCTCTTGGTCAGCCCGATCACCGCGTGCTTGCTGGCACTGTAGACTGCGATCATCGGCGAGCCCATCAGGCCGGCGATCGAGGCGGTGTTGATGATGCTGCCCTTGTTCTGCTTCAGCATGACGGGCAGCACGTACTTCATGCCGAGGAAGACGCCGACGACGTTGACGTCGAGCACTCGGCGGAAGCTCTCCAGCGAGTATTCGGGGATCGGCTTGATGTCGCCCTCGATACCGGCGTTGTTGTAGAAGACGTCTATGGTGCCGAACCGGTCGACGGCGGCGCGGACATAGTCCTTCACCTCGTCTTCCCTCGTAACGTCCGCGGCCACCGTCAGCGCTTCCGCCGAGGCCGGCAGGTCCTTGATGGCGGCCCTGAGGTCGGCCTCCTTGCGGTCGATTGCGACAATCCGCGCACCCCGTTCGGCGAGCAGATGGAGCGTGGCCGTTCCGATGACGCCGGCAGCGCCGGTGACGACGGCGACCCGGCCATTAAGCCGGATACGATCGGGCATGGTTGGTTTCCTCTGGCTGGTCCGGTTCAGTGCCGGATTTTCCTCGTTTTCGCGCTGGGGCGGCGCGGGTTTTGCACACGGACTATTCCACGTGTTCCAGAGGCTGACCAGAGGCCAGGAAGGGCGGCAAACCGCCCTTTCCCCGCCGTATTCGGCGTGTTAACCGGTGGTCCTGCGAGCGGCCGATATCAAGGTAAACTGTCGCGAGCCCGATTCGCCTCTTTAAGCCGCGCGAGATGTCTCGAACCATTGCCCTGATTGGCTTTGCGGCCTTGATCGCCGCCTCAACCGTCTCGCTTGCGCCGTCCGCGCGTGCGCAGATCGGAACGATTTTTTCCGATCCGCCGCCGCGTCCGCCCGGTGCGATTCCGCGCGGCCAGATGCCGCCGCCCGGCGATGACGACGAGGAAGTGCCGGAATTGCCGCGCGGCCGGGTGCTGCCGACGCCGAACCGGCCATTGCCGCCGGGGCAGGCCGTGCCGCCGCCCGGGAGCGTGCAGTCGCAGCCCTTGGCGCCCCCGCCCGGCACCGCGGTCGCGCCGCCGAACGGCCAGCCGGGCGTTGCCGTGCAGCCGCCGCAGCCCGGCGCGCCGAATGTCGCCAACGCGCCTCCGGGGCAGCGTCCGCCCGCCAAAGGCACGCCGCAGGCACCTGGGGCGCTGCAGCCCGGCGACGAGGTCGTGCAGGAGCCGCCGTCGACCAAGATCACCAACAAGAAGGCGAGCTTCTCCGGGCTCGACAAGATCACCGGGCGCATCATCAATTTCGACGAGGATATCGGCGAGACCGTGCAGTTCGGCGCGCTGCGCGTGAAGACCGATGCCTGCTACACAAGGCCGTCGACCGAAGCCGCCAACACCGATGCCTTCGTCGAGGTGGACGAGATCACGCTGCAGGGCGAGGTGAAGCGGATCTTCTCGGGCTGGATGTTCGCCGCGAGCCCGGGCCTGCACGGCGTCGAGCATCCGATTTACGACATCTGGCTGACCGACTGCAAAGGGCCGGACCAGACCATCGTGACCGCTGCGCCCGATCCGCCGAAGCAGCCGACGCCGCCACCGCCGCCTCCGGCGCAGAAGCGTCCGGCGAAGCAGGCCGCGCCGCGTCCCGCGCCACCGCCGCCGCAGTATCAGCAGCAGCCACCGCCGCCACCTCCGCCGCAACAGCAGCGGCCGGGCGGCTTGTTCGGCGGCTTGTTCGGGAACTAGTTGAGTTCCCGCAGCCCGGATGAAGCGACAGCGAAATCCAGGGCTCTCATGCTGCGGCTACATCTATCCCGGATTGCGCGGAGCCTGTCATCGGGCACGCGTTCGCGCGACCCGTCGCTCCTCCGGGCTACCTGATCAATTGCGCTCGGCGATGATGGCGAGGGCGTCCGCGCCTCTGATCGGCTGCGTGACGTCGAGCTTGCGGAAATCTCCGGGCGCACCTGTGATCGCCTTGTCGAGCAGC
This sequence comes from Bradyrhizobium sp. ISRA436, assembly GCF_029910015.1. Lineage (NCBI taxonomy): Bacteria > Pseudomonadati > Pseudomonadota > Alphaproteobacteria > Hyphomicrobiales > Nitrobacteraceae > Bradyrhizobium > Bradyrhizobium sp. ISRA436. Next base: position 4,109,353 of record NZ_CP094519.1, on the reverse strand, counting down.
GCGCGATAGCGGCGGCGTGGAATCTCGATCGCGCCGAACGTCTTCAGATGCTCGGTCACATATTGCGTGTCGAGCAGCTCGAACCCGCCGGCGATCAGGCGCGCCACCAGATGCACCAGCGCGACCTTCGATGCGTCGCGCGCGGTGTGGAACATGCTTTCACCGAAAAAGGCGCGGCCGAGGCTCACGCCATAGAGCCCGCCGACCAGATTGTCGTCCTGCCACACCTCGACACTGTGGCAATGGCCAAGCGCGCTCAGCCCGACATAGAGATCGCGGATACGCTTGTTGATCCAGGTGTCGTCGCGGCCAGGGTGCGGCGCCGCGCAGCCTGCGATCACGGCCTTGAACGCGGTATCGACCGTGACCGTGAACACATCCGAACGCACGGTGCGCGCCAGCCGCGAGGCGACGCGGAAGCCGTCGAGCGGAATTACGCCGCGCAGTTCGGGCTCGACCCAGAACAGGGTTGGGTCGTCGGCGCTCTCCGCCATCGGAAAGATGCCGCAGGCATAGGCGCGCAGCAGCACTTCGGGCGTGATTTCGGAAGAGGCGGAGTCGCGCGACGTCATGAGCGCAGGATAGCAAACACCGGGCGGCGACGCGATGGTCCGCATCGATGTTTGTGCAGTGTTGACCGAATGCGGTTCCTTTCAGGCCGTGCCGCCAGGTCAGGCGCTGCGGTGACGCCAAATTGCGACCAAAATTGGCGGTGCGCTTTGCGACATGGTGGTTGCGTTTCCGACCTTCCAGGCAGGCGAGGGGCTGCCACACGAAATTGTCATCACTTTTGCACGGTGTGTGGCATGGCCGGCAGTCCGTGGACTGTGACGCCAACGAGTTGCAGCCAGTCGAAGAACGTGACGCGCTGACACACAGATCGCTGGCAGTCGCGCCGGTTCGCCGCTCACGATAGAGTCGCCATCGCGCCATGAATGATCATGATCGCGCGTACCACTGACAAAGCTCTCGCGAATTGGCGGCTTCAGCGCGATCACGTTTGGACACTTTCAGGCGTTCGGCTGCCTTTGATGTGACCTACTTTGTCGGATTGTTGCTGATTGTGTTGCCCTGCTTGCAGGCCATCGGGTAATCTGCAAGACAGTGCGGCGTGAAGTGCGAGTTTGATCGGCAAGACACCTTCCTTTCCGATTGTTAACGCGCTTTGTCTTCCGGAAGCGTTCAAAATGCATTCTCGAGTGTGGCGCGCGCGAGTTCAGGGGACGCAGAGAATCGCGCGAGCTCGTTCGTCTTTCCTCGTGAGCATCTCATGGACCAGCAGATAAGGGATCGGACCATCCATCCGTCGATTGACGCGCCCAAGCAGAAGGGGCGGACGTCGCGTGGCCGGGGCGTGCTGACGACGTTGATCGTGTTGCTGTTGCTTGCCGGCATCGTGTGGTGGACGAGGCACCAAAGCGCGCCGCAACAGGCGGCCGGCGGACGCAACAGTGCGCCGATGTCAATCGTGCCGGAGACCGTCGCCAAGGGCGATATCGGCGTCAGCCTCAACGCACTCGGGACCGTGACGTCGCTCGCCACGGTGACGATCAGGAGCCAGATCAGCGGCTACCTGATGAAGGTCGATTTCAAGGAAGGCGATGAGGTCAAGAGGGGCGACCTCATCGCCGAGATCGATTCGCGCCCCTATGAGGCGACGCTGGCGCAGGCCAAGGGCCAGCTCGCACGCGACGAAGCGCAGCTCAAGGGCGCCCAGGTCGATCTGGCCCGTTATCAGAATCTCGCCGCGCAGAACGCGGTGCCGCACCAGCAGCTCGACACCCAGGTCGCGCTGGTCGCGCAGTATCAGGGCACTGTCGAAGCCGATCGCGCCTCGGTGAAATCGGCCGAGGTGAACTTGCAGTACTGCCGCATCGTGTCGCCGATCAACGGGCGCGTCGGTCTGCGCCAGGTGGATCTCGGCAACTACGTGACGCCGGGAGACACGAGCGGCATCGTCGTGATCACGCAACTCGAGCCGATCAGCGTGCTGTTCACCTTGCCGGAGGACAATCTGCAGGCGGTGGCGAAGCGGCTGCGTGATGGCGCGGTGCTGCCGACGGCAGCCTACGACCGCAGCGGCGCCAACAAGCTCGCCGAGGGAACACTGCAGACCTTCGACAGCCAGATCGATCCGACCACGGGCACGATCAAGCTGCGCGCCAAGTTCGAGAACGACCAGCGCACGCTGTATCCGAACCAGTTCGTCAACGTCCGCCTGCTGCTCGACACGCACAAGGATGTCACGACGATGTCGACCGCGGGCATCCAGCGCGGCGTTCCCGGCACCTTCGTCTATCTCGTGAATGGCGACAGCACCGTCTCGGTCAGGCCCGTGAAGCTCGGCGTCACTGCCGGCGACCGCGTCGAGGTGCTCTCGGGGCTTTCGCCCGGCGATCGCGTCGTGATCGACGGCGCCGACAAGCTGCGCGAGGGCGCGAAGGTGATCGTTCGCTCGGCGGCCGACGTTGCCAATCCCGCCGCCGCGGCCAAGGGCGGCGCCAAAGGACATAACAAGGGAGACGGCAAAGAAGGCGCCAAGGGCGCCGATCCCGACAAGGCAGGTGGTGGCAAGCGCGAGCACTCCGAGGACGGACAGAAGCAATGAACCCGTCACGGCCATTCATCCTGCGGCCGGTGGCGACGACCCTGCTGATGATCGCCATCATGCTGTCGGGGATGCTGGCGTTCAGATTCCTCCCCGTCGCGGCGCTGCCTGAGGTCGACTACCCGACCATCCAGGTGCAGACCTTCTATCCCGGCGCCAGCCCTGACGTGATGACATCGTCGGTGACGGCGCCGCTCGAGGTGCAGTTTGGCCAGATGCCGAACCTGAACCAGATGAGCTCGGTCAGCTCGGCGGGCGCTTCCGTCATCACCTTGCAGTTCGGTCTGTCGATCTCGCTCGATGTGGCCGAGCAGGAGGTGCAGGCCGCGATCAACGCCGCGGGCAATCTCCTGCCGTCGGACCTGCCGGCGCCGCCGATCTATGCCAAGGTCAATCCGGCCGACGCCCCGATCCTGACGCTCGGCCTGACCTCGAAGACCATGCCGCTGACCAAGGTCGAGGATTTCGTCGACACGCGATTGGCGCAGAAGATCTCGCAGCTACCCGGCGTCGGCCTCGTCAGCATCAGCGGTGGCCAGCGGCCCGCGGTGCGCATCCAGGCCGACATCCGCAAGCTCGCTGCCTACGGCCTCAATATCGACGATCTCCGCACCACGCTTGGCAACGCCAACGTCAATACGCCGAAGGGCAATTTCGACGGCGCGATGCGCGCCTATACGATCAACGCCAATGACCAGATCCGCAACGCGACCGATTACAGGTCGCTGATCGTCGCCTACAAGAACGGCTCGCCAGTCCGCCTCAGTGACGTCGGCGACGTCGTCGAAGGCGCGCAGAACGACAAGCTCGGCGCCTGGATGAACGAGACGCCGGCGATCATTCTCAACATCCAGCGCCAACCCGGCGCCAACGTCATCTCGGTCGTCCAAGGGATCAAGGCGCTGCTGCCGCAGCTGCAGGCGACGCTGCCGGCCGCGATCGACCTCAACATCCTGACCGACCGCACCGTGACGATCCGGGCCTCGGTCCGCGACGTCGAATATGAACTGTCGCTCGCGGTGATCCTGGTTGTGCTGGTGATCTTCGTATTCCTGCGTTCGACCCGCGCGACGCTGATCCCGAGCCTGTCGGTGCCGCTCTCGTTGGTCGGCACGCTGGGGGCGATGTATCTGTTCGGCTTCAGCCTGAACAATTTGTCGCTGATGGCGCTCACCATCGCGACCGGCTTCGTGGTCGACGACGCCATCGTCGTGATCGAGAACATCTCGCGCTACATCGAGGAGGGCGAGCCGCCGCTGCAGGCGGCGTTGCGCGGCTCCAAGCAGATCGGCTTCACCATCATCTCGCTGACGGTATCGCTGATCGCGGTGCTGATCCCGCTGCTCTTCATGGGCGATGTGGTCGGCCGCCTGTTCCGCGAATTCGCCATCACGTTGTCGGTCACGATCCTGATCTCTGCCGTGGTGTCGCTGACGCTGGTGCCGATGGCCTGCGCCAAGCTGCTGAAGGCGGAGGATGCAACGCAGGAAAACACCTTCCAGCGGCTCAGCCGGGAAGGCTTCGACTTCGTCATCGCGATCTATGGCCGGATGCTCAACTGGGTGCTGGATCGCCAGACCCTGGTGCTGCTGATCGCGCTCGCCACTTTCGGCTTGACCGCGTGGCTCTACGTCATCATTCCCAAGGGCTTCTTTCCGCTGCAGGACACCGGCGTGATCCAGGCGATCTCGGAGGCGCCGCAATCGGTCTCCTATGCGGCGATGGCCCAGCGCCAGCAGCAGCTCGCCAGCGTGATCCTGAAAGACCCGGACGTGGACAGCCTGTCGTCCTTCATCGGCGTCGACGGCACCAACACCACGCTCAATAGCGGCCGCATCCTGATCAACCTGAAGCCGCATGAGCAGCGGAAGTCCGGCATCGCGACGGTCATGGAGCGGATCAAGGCGAGCACCGCATCGCTGACCGGAATCTCGCTCTACATGCAGCCGGTCCAGGATCTCACGATCGAAGGTACGGTGAGCCGAACGCAATACCAGTTCATCCTGCAGGATGCCGATCCGGCCCAACTCGCCGAATGGACGCCGAAGCTGGTCGACAAGCTGCGCGAATTGCCGGAGCTCAGCGACGTCACCAGCGACATCTCGGCGCAGGGTCTTTCGGTGTTCGTCGAGATCGACCGCGACCAGGCGGCGCGGTTCGGGATCACGCCGGCGACGATCGACAACGCGCTCTACGACTCCTACGGCCAGCGCATCGTCTCCACCGTCTTCACCAATTCGAACCAGTACCGGGTGATCCTGGAGGCCGATCCAAGCTTACAGAACTCGCTGCAATCGCTGTCGTCGATCTACCTGCCGTCCTCGGTTGGCTCAACGCCGGTGCCATTGTCGGTGATGGCGAAGATGCGCGAGGAAACCGCGCCGCTACAGGTCTCGCATCTCGGTCAGTTCCCGTCGGCGACGGTGTCGTTCAACCTCGCGCCCGGCGCCTCGCTGGGCGAGGCGGTTGCGGCGATCAAGCAGGCGCAGATCGACATCGGCCAGCCGCTCAGCGTCATCACGAGCTTCCAGGGCGCGGCGCTGGCCTTCCAGTCGTCGCTCTCCAACCAGCTCTTCCTGATCCTGGCGGCGATCATCACAGTCTACATCGTGCTCGGCGTGCTCTATGAGAGCTTCATCCATCCGGTCACGATCCTGTCGACGCTACCCTCGGCCGGTATCGGCGCGCTGCTGGCGCTGATGATGGCGAAGCAGGATCTCACCATTGTCGCGATTATCGGCATCATCCTGTTGATCGGCATCGTGAAGAAGAACGCGATCATGATGATCGACTTCGCGCTCGATGCCGAGCGCAACGAGGGCAAGCCGCCGCGCGAGGCGATCTACCAGGCGTGCCTGTTGCGCTTCCGGCCGATTATCATGACGACGATGGCCGCAGTGCTCGGCGCGCTGCCGTTGATGATCGGAACCGGCGCGGGCTCCGAGTTGCGGCATCCGCTCGGCATCTCGATCGTCGGCGGCCTGCTGGTGAGCCAGCTGCTCACCCTGTTCACGACGCCGGTCATCTATCTCTGGTTCGATCGTCTCGCGATCCGGTTTTCGGGGCGATCGCGGGAGGTCGGCGAGGCCAGCGGGTCGCACTGAGATGGATCCGTCAACACCCTTCATCCGGCGGCCGGTGGCCACGACGCTGCTGACCCTCGGGCTCGCAGCGGCCGGGGTGGTGGCGTTCTTCAAGCTGCCGGTGTCGCCGCTGCCGCAGGTGGATTTCCCGACCATCTCTGTACGGGCGACGCTGCCCGGAGCCAGCCCGCAGGATGTGGCGACAACGGTCGCAAGCCCTCTGGAGCGGCATCTCGGCCAGATCGCAGACGTCACCGAGATGACGTCGTCCAGTTCCGTCGGTGCGACCCGCATCACGCTGCAGTTCGGGCTCAACCGCGACATCAACGGCGCGGCGCGCGACGTGCAGGCCGCGATCAACGCGGCGCGGGCCGACCTGCCGACCAGCCTGCGCTCCAATCCGACCTACCGGAAGGTCAATCCGGCCGACGCGCCGATCCTGATCCTGACGCTGACGTCGGACACGCTGACCCGCGGCGATCTCTACGACGCGGCGTCCACCGTGCTGGCGCAAAAGCTGTCGCAGGTCGAGGGGATCGGCGAGGTGGTGGTCGGCGGCAGCTCGCTGCCGGCCGTGCGCGTAGAGCTCATCCCGCAAGCGCTCTACAAATACGGCATCGGGCTGGAGGACGTTCGCGCCGCGCTGTCGAACGCCAATGCCCACAGTCCGAAGGGCGGGATCGATGTCGGCGACCAACGCTACCAGATCTACGCCAATGACCAGGCCAAAAAGGCGGACGACTACAAGTCGCTGATCGTGGCCTACCGCAATGGGGCTGCGGTTCATCTCTCCGACGTCGGCGAGGTGGTCGACGGGGTAGAGAACCTGCGCAACTCGGGCCTCGCCAACGGCAAGCCGGCGGTGCTGATCATCCTCTACCGGCAGCCGAATGCGAACATCATCAGCACCGTCGACCTGGTGAAGGGGTTGATGCCGCAGCTCAAGGCCTCGGTATCGCCGGCGATCGACATCGGCCTGGCGGTCGACCGCTCGACGACCATCCGCACTTCTCTGCACGACGTGGAACGAACGCTGGTCCTCGCCGTGCTGCTGGTCATCATTGTGGTGTTCGCGTTCCTGCGCAATGCGCGAGCCACCCTCATACCGGTCGTCGCGGTCTCGGTGTCGCTGGTCGCGACCTTCGGAGCGATGTACCTGATTGGCTACAGTTTGGACAATCTGTCCCTGATGGCGCTGACGGTTGCGACCGGCTTCGTCGTCGACGACGCCATCGTCGTCCTGGAGAACGTGACCCGCTACATCGAAGAGGGCATGAGTCCGCTTCAGGCAGCGCTCAAGGGCGCCAACGAGGTTGGGTTCACCGTGCTGTCGATGAGCATCTCGCTGATCGCGGTGTTTATCCCGATCCTGCTGATGGCGGGGATTGTTGGCCGGCTGTTCCGCGAATTCGCGATGACGATCTCGATCTCGATTCTGATCTCGCTCGCGATTTCGCTCGCGACCACGCCGATGATGTGCGCCGTCCTGCTGAAGGCCGAGCGCGGCCAGAGCCACGGGCGGCTCTATTGGGCGAGCGAACGCATTTTTGAAGCTATGCTGAACTTCTACCGCAGGACGCTGACTGCCGCGTTGCAGCACCCGCTGTCGGTGATGCTGATCCTGGCCGCCGTGTTCGGCCTGAATTTCTATCTCTACGATGTCATTCCGAAGGGCTTCTTCCCGCAGCAGGATACGGGGCGACTGGTCGGCTCGATCCAGGCCGACCAGAGCGTATCGTTCCAGTTGATGCAGCAGAAGCTGGCGCAGTTCGTCAACATCATCAAGAGCGACCCGGCCGTGGAGACGGCGGTCGGCTTCACGGGTGGGGGACAGACCAATTCCGGCTTCGTGTTCGTCTCGCTTAAGCCGCTCGACCAGCGCAAGATCAGCGCCGATGGTGTGATCAGGCGGCTGCGGCGGGAGATGGCCGTCGTCCCGGGCGCGAGCCTGTTCCTGCAGGCGGTGCAGGATATCCGCGTCGGCGGCAGGGCGTCCAACGCGCAGTACCAGTACACGCTGCAGGGGTCGACGCTGGAGGAGCTCAATGAATGGACGCCGAAGATCGCAGCGGCCCTGCAGCATGATCCGAACCTGGCCGACGTCAACAGCGACCAGCAGAACAAGGGCCTGGAATCCAACCTCGTGATCGACCGCGATGCGGCGGCCCGGCTCGGGATCACTGTGAGCCAGGTCGACAATACCCTCTATGACGCATTCGGCCAGCGGCAGGTTTCGACGATCTATGTCGCGCGCAACCAGTATCACGTCATCATGGAGGTGGCGCCGCGCTATTGGCAGAACCCGGAGACGCTCAAGGACGTTTATATCAGTAAGTCGGGCGCGTCGGTCGGCGGCTCGCAGTCGACCAATGCCGTGGCGGGGACGGTGGTGGCGCCCGGAAGCTCAAGCGCAACCACTGCGGCCAACGCCCAGGCCGCGCGCAATCAGGCCACCAACTCGATCGGTGCGACGGGGAAGGGCGTGGCCTCGACCGGATCGGCGGTCAGCACCAGCAGCGAGACGATGATCCCGCTTTCGGCGGTGGCGAGCTTCAAGCAAGGGGCGACCCCGCTGGCGGTTAATCACCAGGGCCTGCTGGTCGCCAACACCATCTCGTTCAACCTGCCGCCCAACGTCTCGCTGAGCACCGCGGTCGCCAGCATCGAGGCCACCATGAACCGGATCGGCGTCCCGGCCACGATCCGCGGCACCTTCCAGGGCACCGCCAAGGCGTTCCAGGATTCCCTCAACAACCAGCCGTTCCTGATCCTGGCGGCACTGGTGACGATCTACATCGTGCTGGGCGTGCTTTACGAAAGCTACGTCCATCCGCTGACGATTCTATCCACACTGCCCTCCGCAGGTGTGGGCGCCTTGCTGGCGCTGATGGCGTTCAAGACCGAGTTCAGTATCATGGCGCTGATCGGCGTCATCCTGCTGATCGGCATTGTGAAGAAAAACGCCATCATGATGATCGATTTTGCCCTGGAGGCGGAGCGCAAGCGCGGGCTGGAGCCGCTCGAGGCCATTCGCGAGGCCTGCCTGCTCCGCTTCCGTCCGATCATGATGACGACGATGGCTGCGCTGCTCGGCGCCGTGCCGCTAGCCGTGGGTATGGGCGAAGGGGGCGACCTGCGCCAGCCGCTCGGCATCGCCATCGTCGGCGGGCTGATCCTGAGCCAGGTCCTGACGCTCTATACGACGCCGGTCATCTATCTCTATCTCGACCGGTTCCGCCTGTGGGCCCAACGCGTGCGGCGTGGCGGCAATGCAACACGTATTCCAGGGTCTCTCCAACCGGGCGAGTAAATGCCGATAGTCACAGCGTTGCGAAACTTTCAGATGGCGCGGAAATCCGCCCGTTTTCCGCGCACGCGGACGTTCCGTCCCGGCAAGCGGCCCGCACTCGTGATGCTGGTGGGGGTCGGCCTGGGCCTGTCGGGCTGCATCCCGGGGTCGGAGCGCCCCGAGCTCAATCTCGAAGTGCCGGCGAGCTACAAAAGCGCCGGCAAAGGTAACGCCGATGCCGCCGTTCCGGCGCTCGCCTGGTGGCGCGGTTTCCGCTCCGCCGAGCTGACCGGGTTGATGGAATCGGCGCAGGAGTACAATCTCGATATCGCGGTCGCGATCGCCCAGATCGTGCAGGCCGACGCGCAGACTGGCGTCTCCGGTGCCGCGCTGCTGCCGTCCGTCACCGGTTCGGCCACCGCCGAGCGTGAGCATCTGGGAACGCGATCGAGTTCGTCGACCGGCGCCAGCGGGACGTTCTCACAGTACAACGTCGCGCTGAGTGCGAGCTACATCGTCGATTTCTGGGGCAAGAACCGTGCGACGCTGGCGTCGTCGGAGGAGAGCGCCACCGCTGCCCGCTACAATCGCGAGGTCGTGGCGTTGACCACGATGGCGACCGTCGCCAACACCTATTTCCAGCTGCTTGCGGCGCAGGACCAGATCAAGGTGACGCGCCGCAACCTCGCTGCGGCCGAGCGCATCCTTGGGCTGATCAAGCAGCAATTCGCTGGCGGCACCGCCTCGCAGCTCGACGTGTCGCAGCAAGAGGCGCTGGTCGCGACCCAGCGCGCGGCGATCCCGCCGCTCGAGGTAACGGTGGGACAGAACACGGCTGTGCTCGCGCTGCTGGTGGCGCGTGCGCCGGCCAATTTCACCGTGCGCGGCGGCAGCACCACGCAAATCGCGGTGCCGCGCGTCACACCCGGGTTGCCCTCGGAATTGCTCTACCAGCGGCCCGATATCCGCCAGGCCGAGGCGCAGCTCGCCGCATCCAATTTCAGTGTCGAGGCCGCGCGCGCCGCCTTCTTCCCGCAGATCCAGCTGACCGGCACCACCGGCTTCCAGAGCGCGGCGCTCGCCTCGTTGTTCGCTCCGGGCGCGTGGTACTACACGCTCGCCGCCAGCCTGACCCAGCCGCTGTTCGACGGCTTCCTGCTGGAGAGCCAGCTCAAGCTCGCCAAGGGCCAGCAGCTGCAGGAGGTGCAGGCGTATCGCAAGGCCGTGCTGTCGGCCTTCGCCGACGTCGAGAAAGCACTGATCGCGCTGCAGAAGTACACGCTGCAGGAGCGCCTGCAGTCCGACGTGGTGGCCAGTTCGCGCAAGGCTTTCGAGGTCGCCGAGACGCAGTTGCGCGGCGGCACTGTCAGCCTCATCACCGTGCTGCAGGCGCAGCAGACGCTGTTCACAGCTGAGAACAATCTGGTTACGGTCAGGCTCAACAAGCTGCTGGCGGCCAGCAGCCTGTTCCAGGCGCTCGGCGGCGGCTGGACGCCGACCGGCACGCTGGCGGCGCTGCAATGAGGATGGTCATGCAACGGTTGATTGGACTTGTGGTCGTTGGCCTTGGTATCGCGCTGGCCGTTCCGCCAGGCGCGTCCCGTGCCCAACAGAGACCTGCGCCCAACGGTGTCCCGCTCACCTTCGGCATGACGGTCGACCAGGCCAGCCGGGCGCTCGGCGTGCCGCTGAACTACGTCCGCGGCCGCCCCGGCAACGAGCTTTTCGTCGCGCTGCCCAATGTCAAGGGGAGTATATTCGCGAACCGCAGCGACGGGCTCTATCTGCAGTTCGGCAGAAGGCATCTGATTGCCTGGAAGGGTGACTGGGGGACCATTCGGCCATGAGAAGTGCAATCATGATCGCAATGAAAGGACTCGTTGCCTGTGCCGTCATCGCACTATGCGTCGGCGCGGCATGCGCGCAGCAGCGCCCGTTGCGCTTCGGCAATACTAGCGGTTGGTTTTTCGACGGCAGGGACGACGATCGCGACTTCCGGACCAACGGCTATTTCCCGGGCAATTTTGCTTCGGATCCCTTTAGCGCCGGCTTCGGCGCGGCCGGCCTGTTCGGGTCGACGCCGCGGCGCTCGGCACGGCCATATCCGTCGCAGGTCGTCTTTGCCGCGCCGTGCCGGGATTGCGGTACGCACAGGAAGCGGCGGCACCGGTCTCACCACGACTGAGGGAAGGCGAGGGCGGCCTATTTTACCGCCGCGGTTTGCGGCGTCGCGACGACGCGGCGGAATCGGACCAGCACCTTCGTGCCATTGTGGGCGGGGTCGCGCTCGACGCTGGCGTCGAGCTTGGCGGCCATTGCGGTGACGATGCGCTGGCCCATGCCGGTGCCGCGCGGATCGACCTTGTCATCGAACCCCACGCCCTCGTCGCTGATCGACAGCAGGAGATCGTCGCCCTCCGGCTTGAGCTCGACATCAATCGGGCCGGCGCCGTCGGGATAGGCGTATTTCACCGCGTTCATCACGAGCTCGTTGACGATGATGCCGATCGCGACCGCGCGATCCGGGTCGATCTCGATCGGGCCGGCGTTCAGCGTCAGCCGCGACATCTTGTTGCCTTCGGTCGATCGCCTGAGATCCTCGAGCAGCGCTTCGAGATACTGGTTCAGCATCACCGTCTTGAAGTCCTGCGAGGTGTAGAGGCGGCGATGCACCTGCGCGACCGCGGCAACACGGCCCATGGCGTTGGTCAGGGCGGCCTTCACGTCGTCCTGGGTCGCGGAGTTAGCCTGCAAATGCAGCAGCGAGGCGATGATCTGCAGTGAATTGCCGACGCGGTGGTTGACTTCGCGCAGCAGGACCTCGCGTTCGGCGGCGAGCGCCGCGTAGCGATCCCGCGAGGCGTGCACCTCCGCCTCAGCCTCGTCGCGCGCCTTCTGGATCGCAGCGCGTCGGATCGCGCCGTTCACTGCGACCTGGAGCAGGGGGATGAATTCGCCCCTGACGTCCTTGACCAGGTAGTCTGCGGCGCCGGCCTTCAGCGCGGTGACGGCGATTGCGGAGTCCTGCGAGGCGGTGACGAACACCACCGGCGGCGCATCCGGAATCTTCAGGATCTGCTCCAGCGTCTCCAGTCCATCGGCGCCGGGCATGTACTGGTCGAGCGCGATGACGTCGATGCCGCCCTGAGCAAGACGATCGAGGCCTTCCTGGCCGTCGGCGGCGTGCACGACCTTGAAGCCCGCGCGCGTCAGCCCGCGTTCGACCAGCCGCGCCAGGGGCGCATCGTCATCGATATAGAGCAGTGTCGGCGTCGCGCTGGTCATGTTGAAGCGGGCGGAACCTGAATCACGGAGAAGAACAGCCCGAGCTGGCGAATGGCGTTGGCAAAGCTTTCGTAATTCACCGGCTTGGTGATGTAGACATTGCAACCGAGCTCATAGCAGCGCTTGATTTCCTGGGAATCATCCGTCGTGGTCAGCACCACGACCGGCGTCGACTTGAGAAACTTGTTCTCCTTGACCCGCTTCAGGATATCGATGCCGGTCATGTCGGGCAGATTGAGATCGAGCAGGATCAGGAGCGCCTGGCCCATGCGTTCGGCTGCGGTGCCATCCTTGCCGAAGAGATAGTTGACAGCCGCCGTGCCATTCGCGAACGGAATGATCTCGTTGTTGACCCCCGATCGCCGGATGTTGCGTTCGATCAGGCGAGCATGGCCCTCGTCGTCCTCGATCATGATGATGGTGACTGGATTGCTCATGAAGCTCTGTCCCGGTTCTTGCCTGTCCAATTGATAGGCAGTGTTATCGTGAAGGTGCTGCCGCTGTGAAGCTTCGATGCTACCGACATGGTGCCTCCTAGTCTGCGCACAAGTGCGCGGACATGGGCGAGACCGATACCCTGGCCGGGCTTGTCCTGGGTTCCGGCGCGGCGGAACAGTTCGAAGATGCGCTGATGGTCCTTCGGATCGATACCGCGGCCATTGTCCGCGATCTCGTAGATCGCAAAGCCGAGCTTGGTGCGGCCCTCGATCGTAATCTCGCCGGGGACGCCGTCCCTGAGGTATTTCAGCGCGTTATCGATCAGGTTGGAGAAGATCTGCTCGATCGCCAGCCGGTCGCTGACGATATCAGGCAGTGAACCGATCTCGACGGTGGTGTTGCTCTCTGCGGCCTGGTGGGCAACCGTCTTGACGATGCCGTCGATCAGCTCGCGGACGTCGATCGGCTCCGGCTTGAACTCGCGCCGACCTTCGCGGGTGAGATTGAGGATCGCGGTGATCAGCCGGTCCATCTTGGCGATCGAGGATTTGATGAAGCCGAGCGACTCGCTGAAATCGTCGGACAGTTGCTTGTCGGAGCCTTCCAGTTCGGGCTCGGCGGTATCGGTAGCATCATCCGGCATCGCCGACGCGAGCGGCGCCGAGCGGTTCAGCGTCGCGATGCGCCGGAAGATGTCGCCGCGGAGTTCTTCCAGCTCGCTGGTGAAGCCCATGATGTTGACCAGCGGCGACCGCAGATCGTGGCTGACGATATAGGCGAAACGCTGGATCTCCTCGTTGGCCTCGCGCAGGTCGGCAGTGCGCTCGTCGACGGTCGCTTCGAGGTTGACGTTGATGTCGCGCAGCTTCGCCTCTGCCTCGTCGCGGGCCCGTGAGGATTGCCGCAGCAGCACGATCGAGAAGCCGGCGAGCGCCAGCACCATGCAGGAGCCTGCGATTGTGACCGAGGACGCCAGGACCTGGGTCTTGTCCGCGGTCTCGGTGCGCATCGCGAACAGGCGGTTCTCCTCGGTGCGCATGTCGCTGCCGATCCGCGCGATCGCCGCCACCGCATTCGTTGACGCGGTGCTGCGCAGGTCGGCGATGCTGTCGGTAATGTCGTTGTTTTTGGCGTGGTCGATGTCGCGGGCGAGCTCGGACAGGCGCCGGTCGATCGCGATCTTGAGTTTTTCGCTGTTGGCGACCTGCGTCGGATTGTCGGCGGTGATCTTTGTGAGATGGTCGAGCGCAGCCGGGATGCCTGTCGCGGCAGACTGATATTCCGCCAGATGTTGCGGCGCGGATGTCAGCAGATACGCCCGGGTGGCGCTTTCGGCACGGCGGATCTCAACCAGCAGGCTCGCGATCTGGCTCTCGACCTCGACGGTGTGGACGACCGAGGCGTTGTCCTCGCGCGCCTTGTTCACCAGCAACACCGAGGCCACGCTGACCGCGACCAGCACCAGAAACCCCGCCGAGAGGAGCAGGATTTGCAGGGCACTGCGCCGCCGTGAAGCCCCCAGCGTCACGATCGTCTCGTCAAATCAATGGAGTTCAATTGAGCCCCGGGGAAAGCCATTAACTCAATGATACGCTTGAGCAAGGCTTGAGTTCCACGGGGCCGCCGTATTATTTCGCCGGCTCGGCGGGTTGACCGGCCAGATACTGTTCCAGCCAGTGGATGTGGTAGTCGCCCTCGATGATGTCGGGCTCGCGGACCAGGGCGCGGAACAACGGCAACGTCGTTTCGATCCCGTCGACCACCATCTCGTCCAAGGCCCGGCGCAGCCGCATCAGGCATTCGCCGCGGGTCTTGCCGTGCACGATCAGCTTGCCGACCAGTGAATCGTAATAGGGCGGGATCATGTAGCCTTGGTAGACAGCGGAATCGATCCGCACGCCGAGGCCGCCCGGCGGATGAAATTGCGTGATCCGTCCGGGCGAGGGTCGGAAGGTCTGTGGGTTCTCCGCATTGATGCGGCACTCGATGGCGTGGCCGATGATGGCGATGTCATCCTGTCTCGCCGGGAGGTCGCCGCCGGCGGCGATCCTGATCTGCTCCAGCACCAGATCGATATCGGTGATGCTTTCGGTGACGGGGTGCTCGACCTGGATGCGCGTGTTCATTTCGATGAAATAGAATTCGCCGTCCTCGTAGAGGAATTCGATGGTGCCGACGCCGAGATATTTCATGTCCCGCATCGCCTTGGCGCAGGTCTCGCCGATCTTGGCGCGCGCGGCGGCCGCGAGCACCGGCGAGGGGCCTTCCTCCCAGACCTTCTGGTGACGGCGCTGCAACGAGCAGTCGCGCTCGCCGAGATGGATGGCGCCGCCGCGGCCGTCGCCGAGAATCTGGATCTCGATGTGGCGCGGCTTCTGCAGGTATTTTTCCAGATAGACCGAGGCGTCGCCGAACGCCGACTTGGCCTCGTTGGCCGCGGTCGACAGCGCGAGCGCCAGGTCAGCCTCGGTGTGGGCCACCTTCATGCCGCGGCCGCCGCCGCCGGCGGCTGCCTTCACCAGCACGGGAAAGCCGATCGACTTCGCGATCGCCATCGCATCGTCTTCCGATGTCACCGCGCCGTCCGAACCAGGCACCACGGGAATGCCGAGCCGCTTGGCGGTCTTCTTGGCCTCGATCTTGTCGCCCATCAGGCGGATGTGCTCGGCCTTGGGGCCGATGAAGTGCAGATTGTGATCGGCGAGGATCTCGGCGAAGCGCGCGTTCTCGGACAGGAAGCCGTAGCCGGGATGCACGGCATCCGCCCCGGTGATCTCGCAGGCCGCGAGCAGCGCGGGCACGTTGAGGTAGGAATCCTTCGAGGGCGGCGGCCCGATGCAGACGCTCTCGTCGGCGAGACGCACATGCATGGCGTCGGCGTCCGCGGTGGAGTGCACCGCGACGGTGGAGATGCCGAGCTCCTTGCAGGCGCGCAGCACGCGGAGCGCAATCTCGCCGCGATTGGCTATGAGGATCTTGTCGAACATGGCGTCCCAAGGGGCGAGTAGCCGGTCGCGAGTAGCGAATGGAGCATTATTTCATCAACCATTGGCTATTCGCCACCCACCATTCGCTATTCAATGATGACGAGCGGCTCGCCGAATTCGACGGGCTGGCCGTCCTCGACGAGGATCTGCGTCACGGTGCCGGCGCGCGGCGACGGAATCTGGTTCATCGTCTTCATCGCCTCGATGATCAGGAGCGTCTGGCCGGCAGACACTTTCGTGCCGACTTCAACGAATGGCTTGGCGCCGGGCTCCGGCGCCCAATAGGCGGTGCCGACCATCGGCGAGGGGACGACGCCCGGGTGCTTTGCGAGATCGTTGGCTGTCGCCGCGGCCGGGACCGCGACCGGCGCTGGGACGGCCGCCTGAACCGGGATGCTCGGCACGGAGGCGGCGATGCTGACGTTGCGTGCGACGCGCACGCGCAGTCCGGCGCGCTCGATCTCGATTTCGGTCAGGTTGGTCTCGGCAAGCAGATGCGCGAGCTCGCGAATGAGGGCGCTGTCGTCGCTCGTGGATTTTGCCGCTGATTTGTCGTCTGGCTGGCGCGCCATGATCTTGGTCCGGAATCTCTGTCTGGTGACGGGGAACGTCAGGATTGACGATTAAGTCTTTGCCTTGGCGCCGATCTTCGCGGCGAGCCCGATGATCGCGAGCCGGTAGCCGTCGATGCCAAAGCCGCAAAGCGACGCGAACGCCGCTTTAGCAGTGAACGAATGATGCCGGAAGCTCTCGCGGGCATGGATGTTGCTCACATGCACCTCGACGGCCGGGATTTTCACCGCAATCAGCGCGTCGTGCAGCGCGATGGAGGTATGAGAATAGCCGCCGGCGTTGATGATGATTCCGGTCGCCTTCTTGGCGTGGGCTTCGTGGATGAAGTCGATCAGTTCGCCCTCGCGATTGGATTGTCGGCAATCGGCGGCAAGACCGAACTGCCGGGCGGTGTCCGCGCACAGCTTTTCGACGTCGGCGAGGGTGGCATGGCCATAGGTCTCGGGCTCGCGCGTCCCCAACAGATTGAGGTTCGGGCCGTTCAGGACATAGATCGTTCCGGCAGCAGCCATTCCGAGGTTCCGGCGAAGGGGGTGGGTGGGGCGGGTTATAGGTAACAACCGGCCGCAGGGGAAGCCTTTAGGTGGGATCCGGAGGTCTTCAACAGGTTCGTCTTGGCTGTCAGACGGCAGCGATAACCCCCTGAAAATGCTGATTAACCCAATCCCGCGGAAGGCGCCCGCGGCGGGAGTCCCGCCCGCCATCCACTGCCCATTCCGGGGGCGCCCGATAGCAAGACCCCGCCCTGAAGGGCGGGGTCGAAAGTAGGCGAGGGCCCGTCACGGCACCCTCGCGCCGAGGCCCGGGTTCAGCCCTCGATGATGTAGACGATCTCGTGGGTCTCCGGTTGCACGATCAGGTAGCGTCCGTGCACCAGGATGAAGTCATAACCACGCCATTGCGGATAGATCGTCACGACTCGCTCCGGCAGCGGATAGAAGCGGACGCTGGCCGGAACGCGGGTGCCGACCGCCACGTTGAAGTTCACATTGGTGACCTCGCTCACGCGCTCCGACTTGATCGCGGTCGAAATCTGGCTGCGCTTCTCCGCCGGAGGAGCCGCAGTCGCCGAGGTCGCCGCGTTGCCGGTTGTGGTCTGCGAACGGCTCTCGTTCCTTTGCGCGCGGTTGGTGTCGGTCGGATTCCGGGTCTGCGCATTCTGGTCCGTCGTTGCGCCGCTCTTGTCGCGTCCCTCAGCCTTCATGCCCTTGGAGCCCTTTGTCGTCTCGTTCTCCGGGTTCATGCCCTTCGGCTTCTGCATATTCTCTTGTGCGCCCTTGGTGGCAGGGCCGCCCTTCTCGGACTCCGCACCCCTCGGGGATTGAGCGCTCGGAGATTGACCGGTCGTGGAATGCTCGGAGCCCTTCATGCCGCCCTTATCGTGCTGCATGGTGCCGGATGACGCGCCACTGGACGGTGCATTGTGCTGCATGGTCGCGCCGCCGCCGGCTCCAGGCGATTCCTTGCCGGTGCCGCCTGCGCCCTGCGCATTCGCGAGACCCGTGCCAGCGATCAGGGCCGCCGCAGCGACCGAAATCAGAAAGCGGTTAGTCATCATATTCCTCCTCGTTTCGGCATTGCCCGCGCCGACAACGAGAGAGCATCTGCGATGTTCCTAGCGATCCGAGGTTCCACGCGGCCGGTTTCGTGAATGCGCGATGAACGCGCAGAGCGTTTCAGTCGCAGGCCCAATCGAACTCCATGGCAGCGAGATCGAGCTGACCGTTGCCAGCGCGGCCGAGGAATCGATCGAGGTTTCGCGCGCAATGCCTGCTTGCAGTATAGGCGGCGACGTAGTCGCCGAGCTCGTCCTTGTGCGGCAAATGATCGTGCGCCGGCTCTTACGTTGGATCGCCCTCGTGTGTCGCGAGCACGGTGCCATTATTCTTCTACGGCTCGTCGGCGGGTGTGATGCGGGCCGACCTGCGCCTCGAGGTCGCGGGTAGCGGCTGGCGCGGCCAGGGTCATGAGGTACGTCTTCCGTGGTTGGCGACGGCCGTTAGTTGCGGCCTGCGCCGAACTGGTTCGGAGGGGACGTGCCCAAAAAACTCCGGCTGCGCCGCAGCCGGATTTGCAGTCGACGGGATTGCTTGATCGCAGCCGGTCAGCAGGTCGCCTTGCCGCAGCGCGCGATGCCGATCTTTTCCTTGAGATTGTCGAGGCCGACCGCACCGACCACGACCTGCTTGCCGATCACGTAACTCGGCGTGCCGTTCATGCCCATGGCTTCGGCGAGGCGGAAGTTCTCCTCGATGGTCGCCTTTACCTCAGGGCTCGTCATATCCTTCTCGAGCTTCGCCATGTCGAGGCCGACATCCTTGGCAACCGCGAGCGCGCGCGCCTTGTCGGCGGCACCGCGGCCGCCCAGCAGCTTCTGGTGAAACTCGAGATATTTCTTTCCGGTCGGATCCTGCATGCGCACGGCAACCGCGACCTGCGCGGCCTCGACCGAGCCCTGGCTCAGCACCGGGAATTCCTTCAGCACGACCTTCAGCTTCGGATCCGATTTCATCAGGTCGAGCATGTCGGACATCGCGCGCTTGCAGTAGCCGCAATTGTAATCGAAGAACTCGACGAAGGTGACGTCGCCGTCCTTATTGCCGAGCGTGACGCCGCGCGGCGAGTTGAAGATGGTGTCGGCGTTCTTGGCGACATTTTGCTCATGCTTCTCGGCTTCCGCAGCCGCCTGCCGTTTGCTGAGCTCGTTCATCGCTTCCTCGAGCACCTCGGGATGCGAGACCAGGTAGTTGCGCACGATGCTCTCGATGTCGCTGCGCTGGGTGTCGGAGAAGCTCTGGGCCGACGCCGGCAGCGGCGCGGCGCAAACGCCGAGCGCGAGGAGGGCAGGAGCAAGAAAGCGGAGCGCTGGCATGGACAGATCCTTGTTGGACGTGGCTCGAAATACAGCAGGGCCGTGAGCCGGTTTCGGTGATGGTTGTATGGAACTACGGTTTATTTCTAGTTGTTTTTCTGGCCCGGCATGGGCTTGGCGCTCACAATGTCGTCAGCTTTGACCCAGCCGGGAGTGCCGATCGCAAACCGGGTCTTTGCGCGCGACGCCAGCTCGCGGGCGGTCTTGGTGTCGCCGCGAAGATAGGCGGCCTGCGCGGACGCAAGGTCCGCCTCCGCGTAGTCGCCCTTGCGGCCATAGGCCATGGCAAGCTGGGTATAGCCGAGTGGCGCCTCAGGCTCGCGGGCGACTGCGGCGCGCAGCATGTTGATCGCCTCGTCCGTATACGCCTTGTTGTCCGAGGCGACCAGCGCCTGGCCGAGCAGCATCTCGATCAGCGGCGCGCGGTTGGAAAGCTGCACCGCCCTGCGCAGCGGCGCGATCGCTTCCGCCGGCTTGCCGCCCTCGAGCAGCGCCTGGCCGCGCAGCTCATAGAAATAGGGATTGTTGGGCTGTGCCTGGATCAGGCTGTCGATCTGTGAGATCGCGGAGCGCAGGTCGCCGTGCAGATAAGTGGTGATGGCGCGGGCGTAACGCGCCGGCAGGCTGTTGTTGGTGAGCGGATAGCGGCGGTAGACCGTGTCCTGCCGCTCCATGAAGCCCGAGATCTTGGCGCGCATCATGTCGTGACGAAGCTGCAGCGCAGGATCATCCTTCTTGTCCCAATAGGGGCTGGAGCGCGCGAGCCCCTCCAGCGCCTCGACACGGTCGACCGGCATCGGGTGTGACTGCAGATAGGGATCCGCGCCGCGCGAGGCGAACAGGCTCTCATCGGTGAAGCGCTTGAATGTCTCGTACATGCCCTTGGCGGATTGACCGGTCGCGGTCAGGAGCTTCACGCCGGCGCGGTCGGCGTTCTCCTCCTGCTGGCGCTGGTAGGACAACAGCGAGCGCTGGATCATCGACTGTGGCGCCGAGAAGGCGGCGGCGCCGGCATTGGTCAGGCCATTGTTGGAACCGCCCCGCGCGCCCGCGGCCATGGCGCCGGCGCCGAGCAACATGGCGATGATCATCTGTGTTTGCGCCCGCGCAAGCTGCTCGTGCAGCTTGGCGAGGTGGCCGCCGGCGAGATGGCCGGTTTCGTGTGCGAGCACGCCGATGATCTGGTTCGGCGTTTCCGACTGCAGCAGCGCGCCGTAATTCACGAAGATACGGCGGCCGTCGGCGACGAAGGCGTTGAACGCACTGTCGTTGATGATCACGACTTGGATGTTCTGCTTCTCCAGGCCCGCGGCGCGCAGGATCGGCCGCGTATACTCGCGCAGGAGCTGCTCGGTCTCGGTATCGCGCAGCAGCGGCGGGCCCTTGGACTGCTGCGCTTGCGCGGTGGCGACGGGGCCGACCGCGAGCGCGACCGCCGTCAGCAGCGCGGTCAACTTGAACGTCCTGGTGCGAAGCGCAAGGCGGAACAGCATGGGGCGATCTATTGGCGATGGCCGGCCGCGGAAAGGCAAAGCCTGATTGCCGCCCTGATTGGACCAGGAGCGTCGCACAGTCTGTTGTTTTTGCAGTTTTTCTTCACGCGATCCGGTATTCAGTGGGCCTGAAAACGTTATAAGAAGCCACCGAATACGGCCAGTCTGGGGCGGTAGCCGGTGCGGGAACC
Source organism: Bradyrhizobium sp. ISRA436 (assembly GCF_029910015.1). Classification (NCBI taxonomy): domain Bacteria; kingdom Pseudomonadati; phylum Pseudomonadota; class Alphaproteobacteria; order Hyphomicrobiales; family Nitrobacteraceae; genus Bradyrhizobium; species Bradyrhizobium sp. ISRA436. The sequence goes on along the minus strand of NZ_CP094519.1, from coordinate 4,088,534 downwards.
TGAATTCGGCTGCGGCCGCCCAAATAGCAGAAATTCATGCTTGATGCGACACTGAGAGATCGTGCGAACAGCCTGTTGACCGCGTCCCGGCGGAGCGACGTTCCGCCCTTCATGGTGATGGACGTGATGGCTGCGGCCGCGCGAATCGAGGCGGCCGGCGGCCACGTCATCCACATGGAGGTGGGGCAGCCTGCCGCACCCGCGCCGAAACCGGCGATCGCGGCTGCGCAGGCCGCGCTTCAGGACGGGCGGATCGACTACACGTCGGCGCTCGGCATCCCGTCCTTGCGCGAGCGCATTGCGCGTCACTATCGCGAGACATATGGCTGCTCGGTCGATGCGCAGCGCATCATCGTCACCACGGGCTCATCGGGCGGATTCATCCTGGCGTTTCTGTCGATGTTCGAGCCGGGCGACCGGGTGGCGGTCACGGTGCCGGGATATCCGCCGTACCGGCACATCCTGACGGCGCTCGGTTGCGAACCGGTGCTGATCGAAACCACCGGCGACACCCGCCACGCGCTGACCGGCGAGGCGCTGCTCGCCGCCCATCGCAAGTCGCCGCTGAAAGGCGTGCTGGTCGGCAGCCCCGCCAATCCGACCGGCACCATGATGTCGCGCGAGGCGCTGTCGAACCTGATGGCGGCTGCCGACAGCGCGGGCATCCGCTTCATCTCCGACGAGATCTACCACGGACTTGATTACGCGTTTCCCGCGGTGACCGCGGCCGAGCTGTCGCCGAACGCGCTCGTCATCAACTCGTTCTCGAAATACTTTTGCATGACCGGCTGGCGGGTCGGCTGGATGGTGGTGCCGGACGTGCTGGTGCGGCCGATCGAGCGGCTGCAGCAGAACCTCTCGATCTCGGTGCCGACGCTGTCGCAGATCGCGGCAGAGGCGGCGTTCGAGGGCCGCGAGGAGATGGAAGCGATCAAGCGAGGCTATCAGGAGAACCGCCGCATCCTGATCGAGGGCCTGCCGAAGGCGGGCCTCACGAAATTCCTGCCGGCCGACGGCGCATTCTATCTTTACGCCGACGTCTCCGATTTCACCTCCGATAGCTTCGCCTTCGCAAGCGAGATGCTGGAGAAGGCGCATGTCGCGGCGACCCCGGGCGTCGATTTTGATCCGATCCACGGCCGGGCCTTCATCCGCTTCTCCTATGCGCGCTCGGCCAAAGAGATGCAGGAGGCGGTCGCGCGGATCGCGCGCTGGCTCAAGTAACTCGCGCTGACGGCGGACAGATTGCGCGCGAGATCAGAACCGATCCGGCCGATAAGGCGTGGCGTCCACGGAGCATGCCTCGCCGTTCATCATTTCGGCGAGCAGCCGGGCCGTGGCGGGGCCGAGCGTGAAGCCTTGATGGCCGTGGCCGAAATTCGTCCAGAGCCCGCGATGGCGCGGCGCGCGGCCGAGCACCGGTAGCATGTCGGTCGTGCAGGGACGTGTGCCGTACCAGGGCTCGGGTTCGACGCGCTTTCCGATATCGAGCAGGCCGCGCGCGGCGGCTTCCGCATGGCCGAGCTGGACCGGCGTGGCCGGAGCGTCAGGGCCGGTCAGCTCTGCGCCCGTGGTGATGCGGATTCCCCTGGCCATCGGCGCCATCGCGTAACCCATCGCGGTGTCGACCAGCGGCAGGTCGAGCGAGTGGCCGCCGTGATAGTGCATGTGGTAGCCGCGCTTGCGCACCAGCGGGATCCGGAAGCCGAACCGGTGCAGCAATTGGGGAGACCAGGGCCCGAGCGCGATCACCGCGTTGGCTGCATCGATGCGGCCCGCAGCGGTGTCGAGCGACCACCCGGATGAGGTCTCCGTCAGCGTCTGTGCATCGCCGCGCAGGACGGTGCCGCCGAGGCGTTCGAACAATGCGGCGTAGGCCGAGACGAGGCCGCCGGGATCGGACACGGTCCAGGGATCGAGCCAGTGAATGGCGCCGGGAAGGTCATCGCGCAGGATCGGTTCGGCCTTGGCAAGCTCGCTGCCGCTCAGGACGCGAAACTTGACGCCGTAGTCGCGCTCGTTCTCTTCCGCGGTGGCAATGGCACGCTCGAGCGCCGCCGGGTCACGGTGAAGCAGGCGATAGCCTGCGCGGCGGATCAGGTTGTCGGCATGGGCCTCGCGGATCAGCGTGTCGTGCTCCGCGGTGGCATGGGCGATCAGGCGCGCCCAGGCCGCGGTGGCTTCGCGGTGCCGCTCGGGCGTGGAGTGCCACCAATAACGCAGGAGCGGGCCGGCGTGCCGGGGCAGCGAGGCCAGGCGATAGTGCACGTCGTTGGTGCGGCCAGTCGCGATCTTCGCGAGCGTGACGAGATCGCGCGGCATCGGATAGGGACGAACGGCCTCGCTCTGGATGATCCCGGCATTGCCGTAGCTGGTCTCACGGCCCGGCTCCTTGCGGTCGACAAGCGTGACCGACCAGCCGCGACGTTGCAGGTGCAGCGCCGTGCTGACACCCACCATGCCGCCACCAAGAACGATCGCACTTTGCATTGAAGCCTGTCTCCGTGGGGTGGGCCTGCGCCGCACCCGCCAGATAAAAAACGCCCGGGTTGAGCCGGGCGTTTTCGTTCGCGAGGGGGATTAGTTGCCGCCGCCGAAGCGCCGCGACCACCAGCCCTTGCGGGCCGGGGCTTCGGTTGTGACCGCCGGTGCCGGCTCTGCCGTCGCAGGCGCAGGCTCCGGTTCGGGGGCAGGGGCCGGCGATGGCTCCAGCGGGCCTTCGGCCAGCTCGGGCGCTGGCGTCTCCGGCTGCGGGCTCGACAGGAAGTTGACCTTTTCGCGCACAGTGGAGCGGCGCCGCACTGCGCGCTCGCTTTCGGCCGGCGTTTCCTCTGTCTCCGCGGTGGCCTCGGGCGCTGCGGCCGTTGCTTCGACAGGAGCCGGCGCGACCGGCTGCGATTCCGGTGCCAACGGTTGCGCGTCAGCCTCGGGCTGGGCCAGCGACGGGGCCGGTTCCGAACGGCTGTCGAAGTCGGCGACCGCGCCAGTGGCTTCGGGCGTCGGCGCCGGGCTCAACTCATCGGAAATCGATCCTGCGAGACCCTCGTCCTGCGGACCACTGCCGCGCCGGCGGCGGCCACCACGACGTCCGCGGCGGCGCGGGCGACGTTCGCCATCGCGCTGATCGGTGCCGGCAAACGTCTGTTGCTCCTCGCCCTCGTCCTCGTCGCCTTCGGCATCCTCGGCCGTGGCCACATCGGTGCTCTCAGGCATCACATGCATCAGGTCGCCGTCCTCGCGGGGCTGGGCGCCCTCGCGCGCTTCGCTGCCACCGCCGCGGCCGCGCCGCCGGCGACGGCGCCTGCGGCGTTGACCGTCACCTTCAGCCTCGGCGCTGGCTTCCTCGCCGGCGGCCTGGTCATCGGTGAGGCCTTCGGTTTCCTCGGTTTCGACCCCGGCCTCGTATTCGAACAGTTCCGACTCGTCGTCGGCTTCGTCGGCGTGCGCCGGTGCCGAGGCGGCCTGCGCCGCGAGTAGGGCCTTGGCCGCCTCGAGCGTGTGTACCTGCTCGCCGCGGTCGATGACGTACGACTGCTGGCCGCTCACGGTGGCGTCGGCGACGATCGACAGCGACACCCTGAAGGAGTCTTCGAGGTCGCGCAGATGGCCGCGCTTGTGGTTGAGGACATAGAGCGCGACGTCGGTGCGGGTGCGCACCACCAGATTGTGGGTCGCGCCCTTCATCAGGATTTCCTCGATGCCGCGCAGCAGCTGCAGCGCGACCGAGGAGACCGAGCGGACGTGACCGGAGCCGCCGCATTGCGAGCAGGGCTCGGTCGAGCTCTCCAGCACGCTGGCGCGGATGCGCTGACGCGACATTTCCAGCAGGCCGAAATGCGAGATGCGGCCGACCTGGATCCGCGCGCGGTCCTGGCGCAGGCAGTCGGACAGCTTGCGTTCGACTGCGCGGTTGTTGCGCTTCTCGTCCATGTCGATGAAGTCGATGACGATCAGGCCGGCGAGGTCGCGCAAGCGGAGCTGGCGGGCGACTTCCTCCGCCGCCTCCAGATTGGTCTTGAGCGCCGTGTCTTCGATGTGGTGCTCGCGCGTCGCTCGTCCCGAGTTGACGTCGATCGAAACGAGCGCCTCGGTCTGGTTGATGACGACGTAGCCGCCGGAGCGCAACTGCACGGTCGGCGAGAACATCGCATCGAGTTGGCTCTCGACGCCCATGCGCGAGAACAGCGGCTGGCCGTCGCGATACAGCTTCACCGCGCGCACGTTCGCGGGCATCAGCATCTTCATGAAATCGCGCGCTTCGCGGTAGCCGGCTTCGCCCGCCACCTGGATCTCGTCGATCTCCTTGTTGTAGAGGTCGCGCAGCGAACGCTTGATCAGCGAGCCTTCCTCATAGACCAGGCTCGGGGCCTGCGACCTCAGCGTCAGGTCGCGCACGGTTTCCCACATGCGGATCAGATATTCGAAGTCGCGCTTGATTTCGGGCTTGCTGCGCGAGGCGCCTGCGGTGCGCAGGATGATGCCCATCCCCTCGGGCACGTCGAGATCCTGAACGACTTCCTTCAGCCGCGAGCGGTCCTGAGCCGAGGTGATCTTGCGGCTGATGCCGCCGCCGCGCGCGGTGTTGGGCATCAGCACGGCGTAGCGGCCGGCCAGTGAGAGATAGGTGGTGAGGGCGGCGCCCTTGTTGCCGCGCTCTTCCTTCACGACCTGCACCAGCATCACCTGGCGGCGCTTGATGACTTCCTGGATCTTGTACTGGCGGCGCGGCCGGAACGGGCGTTCCGGAACTTCCTCGAGCACGTCGTCTCCGCCGACGGATTCGACGACGTCTTCTTCCTCGCCTTCTTCGCCGTCGTCCTCATCCTCGTCGTCGCCGGCGTCATCGCCAGGTTCGCCTTGGGACACCGCGGCGTCCTCCGACACGGCGTCCTCGGACACGGCGTGCTCATGCTCAGGGGCGGCGTGGTCATCGGCCGCCGCATGCACCTCGTCCGCTGCATGCGGCGCATCGTCCGCGTGCGCGGTATTTTCCTCGACCTGTTCCTCGTGGGCCCGTTCGGGCTCATGGTTGAGCGCGACGGCCTCGGTCGGGTCGGGCGCTACCGCCGCAACCGATGCCTCGACCACCGCTGCAACGGGATCGGGCTGCGCGTCGGCATCCGGTGCGACGTTCACGTCGTGAGCGTGCTCATGCTCATGATGGTCGTGATGTTCATGATCGTCATGATGTTCGTGATCATCGTGGTGATCGTGATCATGGGCATGTTCGTGATCATGGGCGTGCTCGTGCGCCTCATGCTCGTGACTGTCGCGGGCCACCGCGTCATGGTCGTGGTGTTCGGCATCGACGGGGTGCTCGTAACCCTCGTGAGCCTGCTGCGGCTGCGCCTCGCTTGCACCCTCGACCACCTCGCTCTGCACGCGGTCGCCGTGGCCGCGGCGACGGGCATTGCGATGGCGCGACCGGCGGCGGTGACCACGATTCTCGTGTTCTTCCTCGGCCTCGCGATGGGCTCGCTCATCGGCTTCGATCAGCGCCTGACGGTCGGCGACCGGAATCTGATAGTAGTCGGGATGGATTTCGCTGAAGGCGAGGAAGCCGTGGCGATTGCCGCCATACTCGATGAAGGCGGCCTGCAGCGACGGCTCTACGCGCGTGACTTTTGCGAGATAGATATTGCCGCGCAGTTGCTTGCGCTGGGCGGTCTCGAAATCAAATTCTTCGACTCGATTGCCACGGACCACAACGACCCGGGTCTCTTCCGGGTGGGTGGCATCGATCAACATCTTGTTGGGCATTTGGGAGCTCTTGACGGCGGCGGGCGCGATGCATGGCGCGCGCAAATAGCGCCGCCTGGTGACGCGACGGTCCACCTGATTCGGGGGTGAGGGGAAGGCCAAAACGCGTCTCGCGGCGCAGCGCCGAGCGGGAACTCGCCGGGATGATGCGGCGGGCGAGGCTTTCGCCTCGCGTCAACGCGATCGTCTCGAGTATCCTGGTCGACAATACAGTCTGGCGCATTAAGCGTCGGCCCGTCTAAACATGTTGGCGGCGAGAAGTGCCGCCGTGTCTTTTGCTGAAAGCCCGGCGCGGCGCCGAAGCGCCTGCCGGCCATCGCATATCGAGACCCCAAGGGGCCGGATAATCAGCTATGCCGTGTCTCAAACCGTCCCTCTAGCGAGAGAGTGTGCCTGGGACCGGACGCCGCTCGGGCTCGAAACCGCCCCTCCTTGTCAGCCGCGCGCGGCGCTGGCTGAGGAGGGAGCGGAAAAACACGGCGGGATCTCCGACATCGAAGGTTCCACCGCTGCACCGGGAGGCTGAACGCGACACAACCGGGAGTATTAGCCATCAGCATCCCGTACATACGTGGATTGACCGCTGGGTGCAAGGGAAGCGTCGCGGCAGGGCAACACTCAAACCTTTTCGCCCTTGCGTCATTAAGGTGCGATTAACTGTGTGGTTCTAATGCGGTAAAGGGCTGCTTGGAGGCACCGAGTCGGTGGAAAACCGCGCAAATCACCGTATTTTGCTGGGATGCGGGCTGTTGTGCGCCGCGGCATTGGTGTTTGCCGAAATGAGCGGCCCGAGTGCTGCCGAGAGCCCGCAAAACGACCAGCCCGCCCCAGTCTCGGCCACCTCAAAGTTTCCCGTCGCCTCCGGCGCTCGACTGGCCGGCGATGACAAGCAGACCCGATTCATCCTTGATCTCGACCGCAAGATCGAGTTCCGCGCCTTTCCGCTGGCCGACCCCTACCGCGTCGTGGTCGACATCCCACAGGTCGACTTCCATCTCGCCGCCGGGACCGGCTCGACGGGACGGGGGCTGGTGAAGGCCTTCCGCTACGGCCTCGTTATGCCTGGTGGTTCCCGGATCGTGTTCGATCTGACCGGGCCGGCGAAGATCGCCAATTCCTACGTGCTCGACGCTGCCAACGGCCAGCCGCCGCGGCTGGTGCTCGACCTCGAAGAGGTCGACCATGCCAGTTTTGTGCAGTCGCTCGCCTCGGAGAACCGCCCCGCACTTAAGCCGGCGGTCGCTGACGCCAATGCCGCGGTTGCTCCGCCCCAAGCCACGACGGCGGCGCTGCCATCGGCGCCATCGACGGATGCCCGGCCGCTGATCGTGATCGACCCCGGTCACGGCGGCATCGACAACGGCACCCAGTCCGGCGAGCAGTTGGAAAAGACCCTGGTGCTGGCGTTCGGTCTGGCGCTGCGCGATCGGATCGAGCAATCCGGCAAATATCGGGTGGTTATGACCCGGACCGACGACACATTCATCCCGCTCAACGACCGGGTGAAAGTCGCGCGCGCCCAGGGCGCGGCCCTGTTCGTGTCGATCCATGCCGACGCCTTGCCGCGCCGCGAGGGCGACGCCCAGGGCGCGACGATCTACACATTGTCCGACAAGGCCTCGGACGCCGAGGCGCAGCGGCTGGCTGACGCTGAGAACAAGGCCGACGCCATCGGCGGGGTGAACCTCACGGACGAGCCGACCGAGGTCGCCGACATCCTGATCGATCTTGCGCAGCGGGAAACCAAGACCTTCTCCAACCGCTTCGCCCGTCTCTTGATGAACGAGATGAAGACCACGGTCAGGATGCACAAGAATCCGCTCAAATCGGCGGGTTTCCGGGTGCTCAAGGCCCCCGACGTCCCCTCCGTCCTGGTCGAACTCGGCTATGTCTCCAACAAGGGCGACCTCGAGCACCTCGTCTCCGAGACCTGGCGAAACAAGACGGTCGGTTCGATGGCTCAAGCGATCGATGCGTTTTTTGCCAAGCGGATGGCAACGGCCGGATCGGCCAACTGAAACTGGCCGCTTGAACGGGCCGAACCCACAGGGGGCCCTAGTTTGGCCACAGCGGCAACGGTATAGACAACCCACCGGAGAGCCCCCGGAATCAGCCATATTGCCTGGCGGCCCGTGTATATTTGGGTAGCGTGAGTATAGCTCTCTGGAACCCGGAATTCGCGTGAGAGGCTTTCGTACGTTGGACGGGCGCTTTCGATGATTGAGCGCCGAAGGGGTGAAACGGAACTTCGATAATGCGCCTGCTAGTGCGGTTCATGGGTTTCTTGTTCGCTGCCGGAACCGTGGTGTTCCTGGTTGGCGTCGCTGCGGTCGCAGGCGCGATTTGGCATTTTTCCAAGGATCTGCCGGACTATTCGCAGCTGCAGGACTATGAGCCGCCGGTAATGACGCGCGTGCACGCGGCCGACGGCGCGCTGCTCGCCGAATATTCCAAGGAGCGCCGGCTCTATCTGCCCATTCAGGCGGTGCCGAAGCTCGTGATCAACGCGTTCCTCGCGGCCGAGGACAAGAACTTCTACGAGCACGGCGGCATCGACTACCAGGGCATGCTTCGCGCCGCGATCCTCTACGCGCAGAACTACGGCTCCAACCGCCGCCCGCAGGGCGCCTCGACCATCACCCAGCAGGTGGCGAAGAACTTCCTGCTGAACAACGAGGTCTCCTTCTCGCGCAAGATCAAGGAAGCCTTGCTCGCGATGCGCATCGAACGCGCGTATTCCAAGGACCGCATCCTCGAGCTCTACCTCAACGAAATCTATCTCGGTCTCGGCGCCTACGGCATCGCCGCCGCGTCGCTGGTCTACTTCGACAAGTCGGTCAACGAGCTGACGGTCGCGGAAGCCGCCTATCTCGCCTCGCTGCCGAAGGCCCCTGCAGCACTGCATCCGGTGCGCAATCGTGACCGCGCGATCGAGCGCCGCAACTACGTGATCGACCGCCTGCTGGAAAACGGCTGGATCAAGCAGGCCGAGGCCGACCAGGCGCGCAAGGATCCGCTCATCGTCACCAACCGCTCGAACGGTGCGCATATCTTCGCGGGCGAGTATTTCGCGGAGGAGGTCCGCCGTGACATCTTCGAGCGCTACGGCGAAAAGAAGCTCTATGAGGGCGGCCTGTCGGTCCGCACCACGCTGGATCCGAAGATCCAGGTGATGGCGCGCAAGACCATGGCCGCCGGTCTCGTCAACTATGACGAGGCGCAGGGCTGGCGCGGGCCGCTCCAGAAGCTCGACATCTCCGGTGACTGGGGTGTCAAGCTTGCCGACGTCAAATCGCTCTCCGACATCTCGCCGTGGCGGATGGCGGTGGTGCTGGAGACCAGCGACCAATCGGCACGGATCGGCTTCCAGCCCAGCCGCGAATTCGGCGGCGCCGTCAGCAAGGAGCGGCAGACCGGCATCATCACGATGGATGGCGTGCGCTGGGCGAAGACCAAGGGCAAGGCACCAACGGCTGTGGCTCAGGTGCTACATCCGGGTGATGTGATCTACGCCGACCCGTTGGTGACCAAAGAGGGCACTGCGGTCGAGGGCCAGTACCGGCTGCGGCAATTGCCTGAAGTCTCCGGCGCGATGGTGGTGATGGATCCGTTGACCGGCCGCGTGCTCGCGATGGTCGGCGGCTTCTCCTTCGACCAGAGCCAGTTCAATCGCGCGACGCAGGCTTACCGGCAGCCCGGCTCGTCGTTCAAGCCGATCGTCTACGCTTCGGCGCTGGACAATGGCTACACGCCATCGACCACCGTGATCGACGCGCCCATCGAGATCGATCAGGGGCAGGGGGCCGGCGTGTGGCGTCCCGAGAACTACTCGACCGGCAAGTATTACGGGCCGACCACGCTGCGCAACGCGCTGCAGCGCTCGCTGAACACCGTGACGGTGCGGCTCGCGCAGGACGTCGGCATGCCCTTGATCGGCGAGTACGCCAAGCGCTTCGGCGTCTACGACGAATTGCCGAACTATTTGTCCTATGCGCTCGGCGCCGGCGAGACCACGGTCATGCGCATGGTGACGGCTTACTCGATGTTCGCCAATGGCGGCCGCCGCGTGAAGCCGACGCTGATCGACCGCATCCAGGATCGCTACGGCCATACGATCTTCAAGCACGACCAGCGTGAATGCCGCGGCTGCGATGCGCCAGAGGGATGGAAGAACCAGCCCGAGCCGCAGCTGATCGACCGCCGTGAGCAGGTGCTCGATGCCATGACCGCCTACCAGATCACCGAGATGATGGAAGGCGTGGTCCAGCGCGGTACGGCAACTGTCGTGAGGGAGGTCGGCAAGCCGATCGCCGGCAAGACCGGCACCACCAACGACGAGAAGGACGTGTGGTTCGTCGGCTTCTCGCCGGATCTCGCTGTCGGCGTCTACATGGGCTACGACAAGCCGCGCAATCTCGGTCGAACCGCCACTGGCGGCCACGTCGCCGCTCCGATCGCGCGCGACTTCCTCAAGCTCGCGTTGGCCGACAAGCCGCCGACCCCGTTCAAGGTGCCGGCCGGCATCAAGCTGATCCGCGTCGACGCCAAGACCGGCATGCGCGCCCGCCCGGGCGACAGCGGCAATACCATCCTGGAAGCCTTCAAGCCGGGCACTGCGCCGCCGGAGAATTATTCGGTGATCGGCGTCGCCGATGTGGACGGTCGCGGTCCTCCGCCGGGTCCTCAGCCGTCGCAGGGTGGGCAGCAGCCTGATGGCGGCTTCTTCATGCGTCCGGGAACCGGCGGGCTGTACTAGCGGTTCTTCGTTCCAAATCGTCGGGATAGCGCGGCCAAGCCGATTGCGCTTTGCCGCGCCGGTCGTTACATCCCTCGCAAGCTTTTTTCCCAACTCCTGAAAGACCATGCGCGCGGAAATCGAACGCCTTGTTGAAGAGATCAAGCAGTCAGTCGGGCTGCTGAGGAGGCATCTTTGACGTCGAACAATCGACAGCACGCCTCGCTGAGCTGAACAAGCTCGCAGAAGACTCCAATCTCTGGAACGATCCCCAGAAGGCCCAGAAGCTGATGCAGGAGCGCACCTCATTGGAGGACGCGCTCTCGGGCATCGGCAAGGTCGAGCGCGAGCTCGAGGACAATATCGGCATGATCGAGCTCGGCGAGGCCGAGAATGACGAGTCCGTGGTCGTCGACGCCGAAAAGGCGCTCAAGGAGCTGAAGAAGGAGGTCGCCCGGCGCGAGCTCGAGGCGCTGCTCTCGGGTGAGGCCGACAAGTTCGACTCCTATCTCGAGGTCCATGCCGGCGCCGGCGGCACCGAGAGCCAGGACTGGGCGCAGATGCTGCTGCGTATGTACACGCGCTGGGCGGAGAAGCACGGCTTCAAGATCGAGTACCTCGAAGAATCCCAGGGTGAAGAGGCCGGCATCAAGTCCGCCACCATCCAGATCAGCGGCCACAACGCCTATGGCTGGCTGAAGACGGAAGCTGGCGTGCATCGCCTGGTGCGGATTTCGCCGTTCGACTCCAACGCGCGGCGGCACACCTCGTTCTCGTCGGTGCAGATTTTCCCCGTGATCGACGACAGCATCAAGATCGAGATCAAGGAGTCCGACGTTCGCACCGACACCATGCGGTCCGGCGGCGCGGGCGGCCAGCACGTCAACAAGACGGAATCGGCGGTGCGGCTGACGCACATTCCGACCGGTATTGCGGTGGTCTGCCAGGCCGGCCGCTCCCAGCACAAGAACCGGGCGCAGGCCTGGGACATGCTGCGCGCGCGGCTGTACGAGATCGAGCTGAAGAAGCGCGAGGAGCAGGCCGCAGCCGACCAGGCCGCAAAGACGGATATCGGCTGGGGTCACCAGATCCGCTCTTACGTGCTGCAGCCCTACCAGATGGTGAAGGACCTGCGCACGGGAGTGCAGACCTCGGACACCGCGGGGGTGCTCGACGGCGATCTCGACGAGTTCATGGCCGCGACGCTGGCGCAGCGTGCCTTCGGCACCGCGCCCGGCGCGGTCGAGGATGTGGACTGATCCATGGCGCGGGTCACCTTCATCGGATTGGGGCGTATGGGCCATGGCATGGCCGGCCGCTATCTCGATGCCGGCTTCACGGTCGCGGTGTGGAATCGCAGCAAGGCAAAGGCCGAGGACCTGATCGCGCGGGGAGCGCAGTGGGCGACTTCGCCGGAGGATGCCGCGATCGACGCTGACGCCGTCATCACCATGGTCGCCGACGACGAAGCCTCGCGCGCGGTCTGGCTGACGAAGGATGGTGCGGCCGCGACGATGAAGGCGGGCACGCTGGCGATCGAATGCTCGACCGTGTCGTATCAGCACACGCTCGACATGGCGCGCGAATTGCGCAACCGCGGGCTGATCTACATCGATTGTCCGGTCACCGGCCTCCCGGCGGCGGCGGCCGCGGGCAAGCTCACGCTTCTGGTCGGGGCTGATCCGGCCGATCTCGAGCGGGCGCAACCGTTCCTTGCGCCGATCGGTGAGACGATCCGCCATTTCGGCGGGGTCGGCAGCGGAACGATATTCAAGCTGATCAACAATCTGATGGGTGCCGTGCAGATCGCGAGCCTGGCCGAGGGCATCGCGATGGCCGAGCAGGCCGGCCTCGACATGCAGGTCGTGGCCGAAGCGCTTGCCGCCGGCGCGGTCGCGAGCCCGCAGGTGATCCGTCATTCCAGGCGGATGATCGACCGTGACTTCTCGGGCGCCTCGTTTACCGCGGCGCTGCGCCACAAGGACGCCGCCTATGCGGTGCGGCTGGCCGAGACGCTGTTGCCCGGCGTGCTGGTCAGCCGGGCGGCGCTCGCCGCCTACGAGGAGGCAAAGTCGCACGCGCCCGACGATGACGAAGGCCGGATGATCGAGATCGTGTCGCGGCCGAAATAGGGCGGCCGGCGGATCGCAGAAATCGGGTGGCAATGGCCGCTGCGGCTGACTAGTCATCTGCGCCAGCGCTGATGCGAGCCCGATATGTCATCCGCCGACAACAGGATCGATCCCCGCGATTGGGCGCTGCTCGGCGTGCTGTCGGTGTTGTGGGGCGGGAGGTGATAGGAGCACTGGTGATCGCGAGCGCGCTGCTCCTGATCTACGGGCGCGTGCCGACATGGTTTCGGCGATAGCTAATTAGCTGGCCGCCTTCGTCCACGCCGCATACCATCCGGTGAAGCGTCGGCTGTCGCGCTCGCCGCCATGCCAGGCGGCGTAGGCGGTGCCGTCGTCGGCGACCAGCACCACCGCATCGAGCCCTTTGGAGCGGCGCAGCGTCTCCATCGCCTGCGCCGGCGTCTGCGCGATCGGTCCCGCGACATTGAACGATGTGTTGACCGACATCTCGACGCCGATGCGGCGGCCGAGCGCCTTCAGATAGGCATAGGTGAGGGGATCGTCCGCCTCGCGCACGATCTGGATGCGCCCGGTGCCGTCGGCATGCACCACGGCCGGAATCTTCTCACGCGCCTGCGGCTTCGAGTGGGCAGTGATCACCATGTAGTTGTAGGCGTTGTAATCGGCGTCGGACGCGCCGTCTTCCAGCTCGAAATAGTCATGCGCGGCCTGAAGCGTCGCCATCGGCGCAAGCGGGCGGATCGCCTCGCGGTATTTGACGCGCTCGTTCAGCCGTTCGCGCACGTTGGGATCGCACGGATTGGCCAGGATCGAGCGATGCCCGAGCGCGCGCGGTCCGGTCTCCGCGGCACCCTGGTAGATCGCGATCACGCCGCCCTGCGCCACCATGAAGGCCATCATGTCGGCAATCGCGTCCCGTCCCTCCGGTGTCGCGATACTGCCGATCTGGGTCGAGGCGATGTCGTCGGCCTTGAGCGCGGTCGTGATGTCGGCAGCCGACGGCGGCAGGCCGCAATAGAACGCGTGCGACAGCGGCGCGCCGCGCGGGGCGCCCGCCATATGCGCGAACAGCCACGCAGCGCCGATCGGCACGCCGGGATCGCCAGGCACCGGCGGCACCCACATGTGCAGCCGCGTCTTGCGCTGCTGCGCTTTCGCGAACCACGCCTCGTTGAAGTGCTCGAGCAGACGCATGTTGCCGAGTGCATTCAGCGCCACGCCGCCTGTCAGGACCAGGCGGTCGGTGCCGGTGAGGCGCAGCAGGTGATCGACGACATGGATCATCGCGTCCTCGAACACCAGCTGCGTTGCCGCGGCCTTGTCGAGCCGGTCCTTGGTGTCGGGGCGGTGATTGATGTCCTCGACGCGCAGGACGGCGTCGGGATTCCAGAGCTGGTCGGGCCGCAGCGGCGGGCCGAGGATGTCGATCAGCGGTGCCTTGTAAGGATTGTCGACGGGGTCGCTGTGCCAGTTGGCCATCGCGCGATTGAGATGCACCGCGCCGTTCGGGCCGAGCTGCAGCACAGCCTTGAGCCGCTGATAATACGGATTGGTCGCGCGGTTCATGTCACCCCAGGCGGCCGCGCCCATGTAGCGGCCCTCGCTGGAGAGCCAGGTCCAGCCGCCCTGGCTGGAGGAGACCACGGTGTAGAAGGCGCCGAGCGAGTCAAACAGACTCTCGTTGCAGTAGAGCTGCTTCATCTCGCCGTTCTCGGCGACATAAAGCGAGATCGAGCCGACATCTCCGGTGCCGTCGAGGACGGCGATCGCGACGGGCTCGCGCGAGTCGGCGAAGGGAGAGGCGGTGAACGAGTACCATGCGTGATTGTCGTGGTGCGGCATGCAGATCAGCGGCAGCTGCTCGCCAAGCCCATACATCCGCCCGAGCTTGCGCGACAGGCGCCGCACCTGATCCATCTGGCGCAGATTGATAGCGGGCGCGATGGGTGCGCGCAGGAGCTTGAAACTGCCCGGCGCCTCCTCGAACGAGGTGCGGATCAGCATCGCCATCAGCGCCGGATAGTCCCACGTCGTGACGAAGGCCGCGACGTCGCCGATGTCGCGACCCATCCGCCGCAGCACCTGGCGCATATCGTCCAACGCATATTGCGGAAACTCGTTGGTGTGCTTGTTTCCGGAAAAGCGCTCTTCCTCGTTGTTGACGATCAGGCGCGGTCCGCCGCTCTGGGTGACTTCGACCAGCGCCACGCCGGTATTGTGAGTGCCGGGGCAGGCCAGGCCCGCGATGTAGACGGTCTCGCCGCGTTGCAGCCGCTCACGGACCGACGCGATCGTGCGCTTCGCGAAATCACCGTTCGCCTTGTGCAAGCCGAGACGCGCCATCGCGGGCTCGCTGAGCCGGCGCGTGAGCTCGTAGCCCGCAGCCGCGAATCGCGGATGCCGCGGACCGATACGGATGTCCGGTTTAAGCAATCAAAGCGCCTCGACCTGTGAGCCCCCGACGGACCATCAATCACAAATTGCGCCAGGCAACAACGCCATTTCGCTCAACGGAAAAACCCAGCGCTTGCCAGCACTTCCGTGACTTGCGACAGTTGCCGCCAAAACCAACGACAAAAAATCGGGAGAAAACGATGCCGGCTCGTTCTGGATATATTGGCGCGGTTACGGCGTTCGCAAGTGCCGCACTGATTGCAACCGCGGCTTACGCGCAGAAGAATTACGATCCTGGTGCGAGCGATACCGAAATCAAGATCGGCAATATCATGCCCTACAGCGGTCCGGCATCGTCCTACGGCGTGATCGGCAAGACCGAGGCGGCGTTCTTCAAGATGATCAACGATCAGGGCGGTATCAATGGCCGCAAGATCAACTTCATCAGCTACGACGACGCCTATTCGCCGCCGAAGGCGATCGAGCAGGCGCGCAAGCTTGTCGAGAGCGACGAGGTGCTGCTGATTTTTCAGGCGTTGGGTACGCCGTCCAACTCGGCGATCATGAAATACATGAATGCAAAAAAAGTGCCGCAGCTCTTCGTCGCCTCGGGCGGTACCAAGTTCGGAGACCCCAAGAATTTTCCCTGGACGATGGGCTTCCAACCCAACTACCAGAGCGAGGGGCGCATCTACGCCAAATACATTCGCGACAAATTCCCCAACAGCAAGATTGCGGTGTTCTGGCAGAACGACGATGCCGGCAAGGATCAGTTCAAGGGGCTGAAGGACGGGCTCGGCGACAAGGTCAGCATGATCATCGCCGACAAGTCCTACGAGGTCAGCGATCCCTCGATCGATTCCCAGATCGTCGCGCTGCATGATTCGGGCGCGGACATCTTCTTCTCCTGGGCCGCGCCGAAGGGATCGGCGCAGGCGATCCGCAAGGTCGGCGAACTCGGCTGGAAGCCGAAGTTCTTCCTCGCCAACACCGCGACCTCGGTCGCCTCGGTGCTGAAGCCGGCGGGCCTTGAATTTTCCAAGGGCATCATCTCGACGGCCTATCTGAAGGACCCCACCGATCCGACCTGGGACAAGGATCCCGCCGTGCAGAGCTGGCGCGCCTTCATGGACAAGTACTATCCGGACGGCGACAAGGCCAACGCCAACAATATCTACGGCTATGCGCAGGCCGAGGCGATGGTGCAGGTGCTGAAGCAGTGCGGCGACAATCTCACCCGTGAAAACGTGATGAAGCAGGCCGCGAACCTGAAGAACTTTCACTCCGACCTGATGCTGCCCGGCATCATGGTCAACACCGCGCCCGACGACTACTTTCCGATCGAGCAGATGCAGCTCATGAAGTTCAACGGCGAGGCGTGGGAGTTGTTCGGCGACGTCATCACAGGCGAGGTCGGGCACGACGCAACACGATAGGGAGGGCGCATTTGCCGTCATTGCGAGCCAACGGGTCGCGCGAAAAGCGCGCCCGATGACAGGCTCCGCGAAGCAATCCATCTCGCCGCATATGCGGAAGCATGGATTGCTTCGTCGCTTCAGCGCAAAATTGCTTTGCAATTTTGTCGCGAGCTCCTCGCAATGACGGGCGCGTTTCTGATTCAACTGTCAAAGAGCTTGCTCGTTGTCATCACCCGCGCATGCGGGTGATCCAGTATTCCAGTGCCGCCGGTGCTTGAGCCGAGAGGCCGCGTACTGGATGCCCCGCATGCGCGGGGCATGACGACTAAGAGGATGTGAGGCCGCATTCTCGCGAGTGTCCGAGTTTTGCATCTCGTTTCGCCCTCCCAGTGATTAGAGGGCGCAGGGAAAGCCGGGTGCCGATCGCACCCATGGGTCCCGTGCAAATGGAAAGCACGGGAGGTAGGACCACAGGTGAAACCGGAAACACTCCGGCTTTCCCTGCGCGATGGGTTACGGCTCTCCCCGGCGAGACTTGGCTTTTTTGTCACCGTCTTCGCAAAGACGCGTTCGCGTGCTTAGCGAGGAGACACCTGCCACTGGGGCGTCGGAACCACACGACTTCACCGTCCGCTTCATGCGCACTCGTCAGTTGCGCAATCGGCGTCCACCGCATCTCGACCCAACACTCGTGACGATCGCGAAGCGCCCCTCAGGCGGGTGAGACGGGCGGATGATAGACGGGCACGCAAACGACAACGGCGCGAGCGGGGAGCCGCTTGCACCGCGTTCAGAAGATCGCTGTGTAAGCGTATGATGCGGGAGGTTCTCAGCCGGCGTTGAGCCGCACGCCCGCGCGCAGGAATCGCTGTGGGTCGACCGCTTCGCCATCGATGCGGGTTTCATAGTGCAGATGTGGGCCGGTGGAGCGGCCGGTCGAGCCGACTTCGCCGATCACCTGGCCGATCTTCACATATTCGCCGACCTTGACCTTGATCTCAGAGAGATGGCCGTAGCGTGTCGAGAGCCCGTTGCCGTGGTCGACCTCGACCATGCGGCCGTAGCCGCCGGCCCAGCCCGCCGACACCACCTTGCCGTTGGCGGTGACGCGCACCGGATCGCCCTGCGAGGCACGGAAGTCGAGGCCGGTATGCATCGCCGGCCGGCCGAGGAAGGGGTCGGTGCGGACGCCGAAGCCACTGGTGAACTCGACCTCGCCGACGACGGGCTTGCGATAGGGCACCAGTGCCAATGTCTGGTTCAGCCGCTGCATCTGCGCGCGGTTGATGTTGATGCGATAGAGCTGGCGCTCGAACGGGCCGGCGTTGGGGGCGAGCTTTACCGGCACGAACGGGCCGCCCATGCCGCCGCGCGGCGTTGCGCCCTCGAGCTGCGCCATGTTGAGGCCGAGATCGCTGATCACGCCGCGCATCCGGCGCAGCTTCGATTCGATGTTGTCCTCGGCCGAGGAGAGCGCCGCCATCTGGCGCCGCTCGACCTGGTCGAGCGAGGTCTGCAGACGGACCAGCGCATTGTCGACGCCCTGCGCCTTGGCGAGCTGGCTCGGCTGCGTCTTGGCGGCCAATGGCGCACGCGATTCCAGCCGCGCCTCACGGTCAGGCGGCGCCACGAAGATCACGGTGTCGCTGATCGGGGAGGGTTTGGGTGTTCCTGAGGAGGGCGTCGCATCGGCGCGGCCCTGTGGCTTGATCGATCCGGTGCTGCCGAGGTCGGGAAGCGCGCCGAGCGCGGTGGCGCGCGATTCCAGTGTGGCCTGGCGCCGCATGATCTGGTCAAGCTTCTGGTCGAACTGCTCCTGGTCGAGGAGCTGGCGGCTGGTGGTGCGGTCGACCTTGGCGCGCAGCTCCGCGATCCGATCTTCGTAGGCGTATTGCATCTCGGCCTGGCGCGCGATCAACCGGGTCAGGACGTCGTCGCGGAACGCGAAATAGGTGGCGGTCGCCGCCGACCACATGCCGAGCAGGACGATGGTGCCGACGATGATCCAGAACACCACCGGCCCAAAGCGGACCTGCTTACCGGCGTGGACGATGGCGTAGCCCGCGCCCGCCGACGCCGGTATCGGCGCGGCATGGGCGGCCGCGCGACGCGGCTGGGTCCGGCCATGGTCCTGAGGATGATGGTGTCTGTGGTGGTCGTAATGGTGACCGGACCGGTTTGACATCGGTACTCCCGCGGCCGGTCGGACCAAGTTCCGTACGGCTGATTTGCGGGGCCGATTTTGAGCCTCCTATGGTTAATTTTCGGGAAACGGGGCCCCGGCCATCAGAGCGCCCTTGCGGCCTCCAGCACCTGATCGGCATGGCCGTCGACCTTCACATTGCGCCAGATCCGGGCGACTTTTCCGTTCGAATCGACCAGAACTGTCGTGCGAATAATTCCCATGAAGGTCCTGCCGTACATGGATTTTTCGCCCCAGGCGCCATAGGCCTCCAGCATCTGGTGCTGCTCGTCGGAGACGAGCGGGACGGATAGCTGGTGTTTGTTTCGAAATGACTCCTGGGCCTTAACGGTGTCGGCGGAAATGCCGAGCACGACGGTACCCGCGTCTGCGAAGGCGCCGCTTAGCCGGGTGAAGTCGATCGCCTCCCGGGTGCAGCCGGGGGTGTCGGCGCGGGGGTAGAAGAACAGCACCAGCTTCTTGCCGGTGAAATCCTTCAGCGCGACGCTGCCGCCGCCATCGCGCGGCAGGTTGAAGGCCGGCGCTTTGGCGCCTTCGGCAAGAATCGCCCCGGGAGTTGTCACCCCAGGAGCTTTTGTCGCGGCGGCGACCGGCTTCGACTTTAACGGTTTCGAGTCGGCCTTGTGCGAGGCTTTGCTCCGAACCGCTGCGGCAGTCTTGCCCTTGGTCTTGGCAACCGCCGTGCGGGTTTTCGCAGCAGACGTCCCCGTACTTGTGCGTGCGGTGCGGGCAACCTTGGTTGCTGCCCGCCTTCCGGTTGTGTTGGAGGATTTCTTGCGCGTTTTCTTGGACATACGCCTTCCTTTCGTCGCTTTCCGCGGCTCAACCATTGGGGTATTGCGGGTCTCATTCGCAGCGACCGGATTCGCAGCCCGTCGCTGGGCAAGTTTGATGGCCTCGGAGTACGGTTACAAGGAAATCGACGCATCACCCGTCCGCTCGTCGAATCGGCTTTTGATTGGGTTCTTAGGTCCGTCAGCGAGCAACTTTATTAGTCGAGGATAGGCAGCGATGCCGGCACAGGAGCGCTCGATACGAATTGACGGGCGCTGCGATGACGGCGATCGACATCACCGCCAGCACCGAGAGGCAATGGCAAGGAATACGTCGCCGCAGGGGCCAAATCCGCGCGCCGAGGCTGAGTTCTCGCAATGGGAAGATCAGGTCGCGTGGGACGAGCAGGATGAGGCGGCGGGCCACCGTGCGCGGCAATTGCTGGCGCGTTCCAACACCAATCTGCACCGCTTCACCGACTCCTGCACACGCCTGCAGCGCTGGCTGAACAGCGAGCGTTGGGTGCGGCGCATCGGGCTGGTGCTCGGCGTGCTCGTGGTGATTTTCGCGACCTGTTTCGGCGCGCTGTGGTGGCGGCTCGGCGCCGGGCCGATCAACCTCGACATCGCGACGCCTTGGCTCGCCGCCGCGATCGAAGAGAATATCGGCCACGGCAACACCGTCGAGGTCGGCGGAACGCAGATCGAGCGCGCCGGTCGGGTCAGGATCGCGGTGCGCATCCGCGACATCATCGTCCGCGATCGCGACCACGCCATCGTGGCGAGCGCGCCGAAGGCCGAGGTGCGGCTGTCGGGCACGGCGCTGCTGCTCGGGCAATTGCGCGCGGAAAGCCTCAACCTGGTCGATGCCGAACTGTCGGTGCGCATCACCCCGGACGGCTATGTGACGGTCTCGGCCGGCGACACCGCAAAGCCGCTCGCCACCGGCGTCGCCTCCAAGAAGGAGGCGGGGATCCCGCCGACATTCCCGCGTCCGACACCCGCGGTACCTGCGGTACCCCCGCCGCCGGCAGCGCCCGATACCGCGGCGGCCTCGTCCGATTCGCCCTCATCCGCGCAGAGCGGCCTGCTCGCCGGTCTCGATTGGCTCGACAGCCTCAGCCTGACCGGCCTCGACGGCCAGAACCTCAACGAGATCGGCCTGAAGAACGGGAATTTGGTCGTCGACGACCAGCAGCGCGGCAACAAATTCAGCTTTGAGAACATCAGTCTGAGCCTGCGACGCCCGAGCGAGGGAGGCGTGGCGCTGAGATTCGGGGAGGAGGGCGCGAAGCCTTGGGCGATGCGCGTGGTGGTCGGGCCGCAGGTCGACGGTGTGCGCTCGGTCGACATCAAAGCTGACAATGTCTCGGCCGCTAATATCCTGCTGGCGCTCAGGACCAAGGACCTCACCTATACCGCCGACCTGCCGATATCGGGTGAATTGAAGGGCGAGCTCGGCCGCGACGGTCTGCCGACCTATTTCCGCGGCAAGATCAACGTCGGCGCCGGCAACATCATCGACACCGACACGCCCGACTACCCGATGGCGATCGATTCGGCCGACATGAGCGTCGAATGGGATTCGGGACGGCGCGTGCTGCTGGCGCCGATCAAGATCATCTCGGGTGCCAACCGGATCACGCTGCTCGGTCACCTGGAACCGCCGAACGACAACGTCACCGACTGGCAGGCGGGGCTGTCGGGCGGCACCATCGTGCTGGCCGGCATCGACCCCAATGAGCCGCCGCTGATCTTCAACCGTATCAACATCGGCTTCCGGTTCGACACCGACAGGAAGCGCGTGCTGCTGACCCAGGCCGACATCTCCAATGGCGAGATCGGGGTGGCCGGCACCGGCAGCATCGACTATTCCGGCGAGCCGCGGCTGCAACTCGGTTTTGCCGGTACGCCGATGTCGGCGATCGCCTTGAAGCGGGTGTGGCCGACCATCATCGTGCCCGAGGTGCGCCAATGGGTGATCGAGCGCATCGAGCGCGGCACGCTCCAGCGCATCGATGTCGGCGTCAACTCGCCGGTGCACAACCTGTCCCGCAAGGGGCCGCCGATCCCGGATGACGGTCTCTCGGTGAACATTGTCGCCTCGGGCGTCGCGGTGCACCCGGTCGATGGGATGCCCTCGGTGCACGACGCGGATCTGAAGGCAAGGGTGACCGGCCGCACCGCGACGGTGTGGATCGGCCAGGGCATCGCCGACACGCCGTCGGGCCGCAAGATCACGCTGTCGGATTTCACCTTCGAGGTGCCCGACATGGCGCCGAAACCCTCGCCGTCGAAGGTCAAGTTCCGGGTTGATTGTCCGGTGCCGGCCGCCGCCGAAATCCTCGCCTCCGACCGGCTCAGCGATCTCTCCGGTCCGCCGATCGATCCCAATGCCAGCAAGGGCAACGTCACGGCCACGATCAACCTCGGCATGCCCGTGAAGGGCGAGCTGACCAAGGCCGACACGGTCTATTCGGTCACCGCCGACGTCACCGGCGTTGCGGTCGACAAGCTGGTGATGAACCAGAAGCTCGAGGCCAACGCGCTGAAGGTGATCGCCAGCAACGCCGGCTACCAGGTCAAGGGCGACGTCAAGATCAACGGGCAGGCGGCGTCGCTCGACTATCGCAAGCCGGCCGAAGGCGATGCCGACGTCAAGCTGCAGGCGACGCTGGATGACGCCAGCCGTGCGCGGCTCGGGTTGGATCTCGGTACGGCGGTCTCGGGTGCGATCCCGATCAAGCTGACCGGCAAGATCGGCAGCGGCGACAACAGCACCAAGTTGGGCGTCGAGGCCGACCTGACCCAGCTGAAGCTCGACAACGTCCTGCCGGGCTGGGTCAAGGCATCGGGCAGAGCGGGCAAGGCGACTTTCAACGTGGTGCCGAAAGGGCAGTCGACGCGGTTCGAGGATATCGTGGTCGAGGGCAGCGGCGTCTCGATCAAGGGCTCGCTCGAGGTCGACCAGAACGGCGACCTCATGAATGCGAACTTCCCGACCTACGCGCCCTCCGAAGGCGACAAGACGTCGCTCAGGGCCGATCGCGGGCCCGACGGCGTGCTGAAGGTCACGATGCGCGGCGATGTGTTCGACGGACGCGGCTTCCTGAGGTCGGCGATTTCTGGTCGCGAGTCCGATGCCAAGAGCAAGACCAAGAACATCGATTTCGACTTCGACGTGAAGCTCGGCGCCGTGGCGGGCTTCAACGGCGAGGCGGTGCGCAGCGTCGACGCCAAGATGTCGCGCCGCAACGGCTTCATCAGGGCGTTCACGCTGAGCGGCAAGGTCGGGCGTGACACGCCTGTGAGCGTCGATATGCGCGGCCGTCAGCAGGGGCGTGAGGTGATCTATCTGCAGACCAGCGACGCCGGCGCGTTCCTGCGCTTCATCGACACCTATTCGAAGGTGGTCGGCGGGCGGCTGACGCTGGCGATGGAGCCGCCGACGCCCGAGCCAGGCCCCCGGGAAGGTCTGCTCAATATCCGCGACTTCGCCGTGAAGGGCGAGGCCCAGCTCGACCGGGCGGTCGCGGGCGGACCGGTCAGCACTCAGAACGGCATCGCGTTCTCCGCGCTGCGCGCCGAGTTCACGCGCCAGAGCGGCCAGCTCACGATCCGCGACGGCGTGGTCAAGGGACCGAGCATCGGCGCAACCATCGAAGGCAGCATCGACTATGTCGGCAATCAGGTGCGGATGAACGGCACCTTCATTCCGATGTACGGGTTGAACAACATGTTCGGCCAGATCCCGTTCTTCGGGATCTTCCTCGGTGCCGGCAGCAATGAAGGCCTGATCGGCGTCACCTACGAGGTGGTCGGCACGCCCAGCGCACCGGTGCTGCGCGTCAATCCGATCTCGGCGCTGGCGCCGGGATTGACGCGCAAGATTTTCGAGTTCAAGCAATACAACAACCCGAACGACCTGCCGCCGACCAACAACTAATACCAACGGCCCCCGGATTTGACTCACATTTGGGATTTCCAAATCAGTGAGTTTCTGAATCGATGTTGCTGCGTAGACAGGAGCAATATCGATGGGGGCAGCGGTAGCGATTACGCGGCTTGATTTGACCGCGGGCGAGCTTCGGAAGGCGGCGCGCAGAGAGAAGAATAGTACGGTAGCGCGGCGGATATTGGCGCTTGCGCTTGTGCTGGAGGGCGCGGACCGCAAGAAGGCAGCCGAAAGTTGCGGGATGGATCGTCAGACCCTGCGGGACTGGGTGCATCGTTATAACGCCGAAGGCTTGGCGGGACTGCGGTCGCGCAAACCGACGGGACCGCGGTCGCGGCTGACGACAGAGCAGCAGGCCGAATTGGCCGCGTTGGTCGAGGCCGGTCCCGATCCTGAGCAGCATGGGGTCGTACGTTGGCGGCGGGTGGATTTGCGCGACGAGCTTGAGCGGCGGTTTGGCGTCAAACTGCACGAACGTTCGGTCGGCAAGGTTCTGGCCAAGCTCGGGTACCGCCGGCTCTCGGTGCGGCCGCGCCATCCGCAAGCCGATGAAGCGGCTCAGGAAGCGTTCAAAAAAACTTTGCTACGACCCTCACGACAACGCTCCCCGCTCACGCCCAAGGCAAGCCGATCGAAATCTGGTTCCAGGACGAGGCGCGGATCGGCCAGCAGGGCACGCTGACACGCGTGTGGGCCAAGCGTGGCTCACGGCCTCGCGCGCCGCGCGATCGACGTTACGATTGGGCTTATCTCTTCGGTGCCGCCTGTCCTCAACGGGGCGTCGCCGCGGGTCTTGTCATGCCGACGGCAAATGCAGAGGCGACGTCACTGCATTTGGAGGCAATCAGCCGCAAAGTTGCACCCGACGCACATGCCGTTCTCGTCTTCGACGGCGCCGGCTATCACAGTGCCGGCACCGTCCGAGCTCCGGAAAATATCACTCTGTTACAGCTGCCGCCTTATGCGCCCGAGCTCAATCCGATTGAAAACGTCTGGCAGTACCTGCGCGCCAACAAGCTCGCCATCACCGTCTTCGACGACTACGACGATATCGTCGCCAAGACCTGCGAAGCCTGGAACTTCTTCGCAAATGATCCAGGTCGCATCGCCTCAATCACAAGCCGCACTTGGGCAACAGTCAATCCTTAGGGCCATTGGTATAATTTGCGTGGGATCAATTCGGATTGAATCGGTTCGCCCCCGGATTCGGTTCACCTCTTCCCATTGGGGAGAGGTGAACTTCCGCCGCCGCTCCGGCTCAACCTGATTTCTTCATGCTCTTGGGCGCGACTCGCGAGACGCTCACCAGAACTAATCATCGCTCAACAGTTCGCCTGTCGACGAGTTGACGAAGTGCAGCCGCAAACATGAAGGACAGGCGACGGCCTGATAGAGCGCGGCTTCGCCCTGTTCCCCTTGACCTTCGCAGTCAATGCACCGGATTTCTTTTCGAGTGATCGGACAGTGAAATCGAAGTACCTGCATTGCAGGAGACCTCCAGGAAGCTAACTCCAAGTGCAAATGAACGGCACATGAGCGGCATTCTCAGCCGCTCATGTGCCAGCGTCGCAGATTGTAAAGCTAGGCTGCACGCTCCATGCGTTCGATGGTCTGGCTTATATGCTTGCCAGCTTCGTCGGCGACCTTGAGCGATACGTCCGCCATCCGACGACTGCTCTCAAGTGCACTGCTGATCGTATCGCGCACTAGATCACTGTGCACGGCTGCGACGTCATGAGGCGTGCGGCAGCGCATGAGTTCGGTCATGCGATCCATGTTCCTTTCAACCTGCTGGCGAAGAAAGTCACGATACTCTCGAGCGACTCCATCCAGTCCTTTGGTGACAGCCGTGGCAGAGTACAGGATGGTCTCAGCATTGCGCGCCGATCGTTCGGTTGCCTGCTGCGCCTCGTCTCCCGTCAGACCGAAAGCCCGACCAAGTTGGTCAGTGGAGCGCCCCAATATCGCCGTTGTCATCTCCATGCCGAAGCGCCAGCTATTCTGCAGCATCTCGGCGTTCTGTTGCAGCAGACCGGCGCTGGCTTTGGCGACTTCCTCGCTGGCCTGGGCCGCAGCTAATCCGATGCGCCTCGTTTGCTCACTGGTTCTCTCGCCGGTACGCTGGATCGTTTGCTCAACGTTTGGGATAGACTTCTCCTCTTGGCGCGGATTGGCCATTTTGGTTGCTCCATCGATGTTGGTTGTTGGCGATCGATGCGATTCTTTTAGCAAGCAACGTGCTCGCTTTAGCCCGTTCCTTAACAATTCGCCTTTAACGAATGCTTCGGGTTCTCGAGCAGGAACGAGTGCTGAAGTGCCATCGTTTAGCGGTCGCGGTGGTTCCAAAGTGAGAACCGCAACTTAAGATATTCTAGCAAACACCCCGCTGAGATACGAGGCAGCGGACCTGTCCCATATGACCATTTGTGCCGATGTTCACGTAGGGACGTGGAAGCGCATAGTCGCCTTTGGGTCTTTTCGATGAGTTCAGCGGAGGCCGTCAGCTGGTTGATGTCCCCTTCTGCCCTGTAAGCGCCGAACCGGGCCTAGCCAGGAGCGCTGCGTTTCGCCGGGACGCTCATGATTCAAACTTCCAAACTGGAGGCTCAAATCTGCGCTATGCCATAAACCCGATGCTGCCCAACAAGCTGCGTGGCGTCCCTCGGTTAAACGACCGTCGTGTCCAGCCAACATAGTGAATCAGAAACACGGTGATTTGGGGATCCCAAATCGATTCAACCTAACCCCATCCCGCTTGAGAATTCAGCGCCGCAGCGCCGGCACTACCAGGAATGGGATCAAGCCGAGCACCACGTTGACCAGCGCAAATACGATCAGCGGGTTGTAGCTGTGGGTCCAGTCATGGATCAGGCCGCCGCTCCATGAGCCGAGTCCCGAGCCGAGGCCGCTGCCGATCATGATCGTGCCGTAGATCGTGCCGACGCGCTCGCCGCGGAAGATCTTCAGCGCGGTCGCGGTGATCAGGGGGCCGCGCGAGCCGATCATGCTGCCGAAGCAGATTACGAAGCCGGTCAACAGCCAGTAGTTTGGATACCACTGCAACAGCCAGAGCAGGATGATGCCGACGATCGAGACGCCGTAGCTGAACAGGACCGACGGCCGGCGGCCGATGATGCCGTCGAGCGTTGAGACGCCGAGCATGCCGACGAACAGCGCAACGCCGCTGAAGCCCCAAGCGGTTGCTGCCTGCAGCGGCGGAAAGCCGACATCGATCAGGTAGGCGACGATCTGCGCCGTGAGCGCGTACATCGCGACCGCGGTGAAGAAGAAGGTGGAGAACAACGCCCAGAAAGCATGGTAACGCATCGCGCTGAGCAGCGTCCAGCCCTCGTCGGCCAAGCCTGACTGGGCTTTCCTGACGACATGCGGCGAACCGCGCGCCAGCCGCCGCCATGGCAGCAGCAATAGCGGTATGAGCAGGCAAAGCGCTGTGGTGCCGAACACGTCATAGGCGCTGCGCCAGCCGATCCGGTCGATCAGGACCTGCGAGAGCGGGAGCAGCACCAGCAAGCCGGCGCCGGTCGCCGAGTACATCACCGCCATCGCGGTCGGAAGCCGCGGCCCGAACCAACGGCCGAGCAGGATCGAGTTCGACACGTTGCCGATCAACGCGGTGCCGAATCCGACGCAGAGGCCGACGCTGAGCTGGAATTGCCAGAGGGCTTGCGCATGCGCCGCAACCAGGAACGCGCAACCGAGCAGCAACATCCCGAGCGAATAAACCACGCGGGGACCCGAGCGATCGAACAGGCGGCCGACCAGCGGCGCGGTCAAACCGCTGGCGAGCCAGGTCAGCGAATAGACCGAGACGACTTGCGCGCGATCCCAGCCGAAGTTTTCCGAGATCGGTTTCAGGAACACGGTGAAGCTGTCGCTCAGGCCGCGGCCGAGCACCGACAGCACGAAACAGAGCGCCAGCACGTTCAACGCGACGCGTGACTGTTTCGGCGGCGCTGCGAGTGTGCCGTTCGGGTTCGTGGTCTGGTCCATCGGAAAGCAGGGAGCGCGCTTTCGGTGCTCCCTACAACCGACAAATGCGAATGCGCCTATGCAGGCTTGAGCAGGACGTGCCGCTTCTTGCCCATCGAGAGCTTGATGACTCCTTCCGGCGTCAAATCCGACGGTTTGAGCATTCTAGTCGTCATCGTTACCGTGACGTCGTTCACCTTGAGACCTCGCCCATCGATTAGGCGTTTTGCCTCTCCGATCGATTTGACCAATTCAGTGTCGCGAGCCGCTACCATGACAGGTACGCCATCTTCCTCGAAGAAGGCCTTTTTGAGCTCCTCCCGCATCGGATACGTCGGCAGCGTCTCGGCGAGCGCACCTTCCTCGAACGTACGCCGCGCGGTCTCGGCGGCCTCGTTCGCCGCGTCGCGGCCGTGGAGCAGGGCGGTGGCTTCCGTTGCCAGCACCTTTTTCGCCTCGTTGATCTCGCCGCCTTGCAACGCCGCAAGCTTGTTGATCTCGCTCATCGGCAGGATCGTGAACAGCTTGAGGAACTTGATGACGTCGGCGTCCTCGACATTGCGCCAGTATTGCCAGAAGTCGTAAGGCGAGAACTGATCGGCATTCAGCCACACCGCGCCCTTGGCCGTCTTGCCCATCTTGTCGCCGGAGGCGGTGGTGAGCAGCGGCGTGGTCAGCGCGAACAGTTGCGGCGTGCCCATGCGGCGGCCGAGATCGACGCCGTTGACGATGTTGCCCCACTGGTCGGAGCCGCCCATCTGCAGCCGGCAGCCGACGCGGCGCGACAGTTCGACAAAATCGTAGGCCTGGCAGACCATGTAGTTGAATTCGATGAAGCTCATCTCCTGCTCGCGCTCGAGCCGGAGCCGCACCGAGTCCATGGTCAGCATGCGGTTGACCGAGAAGTGGCGACCGATGTCGCGCAGCATCTCGATCCAGTTCAGCTTGGTCAGCCACTCGGCATTGTCGAGCATGATCGCGTCCGATTGCCCGTCGCCATAGCGCAGCACCTTGGCGAACACCCCGCGGATCGACGCCTTGTTGGCCTCGATCTCCGCGATCGTCCGCATCGCGCGCGTCTCGTCCTTGCCGGAGGGGTCGCCGACCATGGTGGTGCCGCCGCCCATCAGAGTGATCGGCTTGTTGCCGCTCTGCTGCAGCCAGTACAGCATCATCATGGTGAGGAAGTTGCCGATGTGCAGCGACGGTGCGGTGCAGTCGTAGCCGACATAGGCGGTCGCCTGGCCCTTCGCGGCAAGCGCGTCCAGGCCCTCGAAATCGGAGCATTGGTGGATGAAGCCGCGTTCCTGTAAAGTATTCAGGAAATCCGATTTAAATGCAGTCATTTGTCTGCGACTCAGAGCATTCGAGTTTTACGGTTTTTGCATCAATTTGCGGAACCTTGGTGCTCAAGCTGCCGCAGGCGGACGCGCTGTGGCATTATAGGATGTACTTGTTTGAGACAAGCCGGGGTTCCGGCTAGGGCGCGACCAAGATGATGCTGACGGCACTCGGTCTGATGAGCGGTACCTCGCTCGACGGCGTTGATGTGGCGTTAATCGAGACCGACGGCCGGCAGGTCCGGGCCTTCGGTCCTTCCGGCTATCGGCCCTATACGGACAGCGAGCGCGGCTTGCTCCGGCAGGCGCTGACGGAAGCCGTTCATCTGCCGCAGCGCGATGCCCGGCCGGGGGTCCTGCGGCAGGCCGAACAGGCCGTCACCATTGCCCATGCCGAGGCGGTTGCGACCTTCTCCGCGCAGCACCGGATCTCCTGCCAGGACATCGATATCGTCGGGTTCCACGGGCAGACCGTGCTGCACCGCCCTGAGCGGAAGCTGACGGTGCAGATCGGCGACGCCACGGCGCTGGCCAAGGCGATCCATATCCCGGTGATGCATGATTTCCGCGCCGCTGACGTCGAGGCCGGCGGGCAGGGCGCGCCGTTCGTGCCGGTCTATCACCGCGCGCTGGCGCAATCGCTGAATCGCGAGGGGCCGATCGTGGTGGTCAATATCGGCGGCGTGTCGAACATCACCTATATCGACGGCACGGATACGCTGATCGCCTGCGACACCGGCCCGGGCAATGCGTTGCTCGACGACTTCATGTACCGCGAGATGCATCAGCCGTTCGATACCGAAGGCCGGCTGGCCGCGCAGGGCAGGCCGGACGATGCTTGGATCGCCCAGGCGCTGAAGCTGCCGTTCTTTTCAGCTCCACCGCCAAAATCGCTCGATCGCAACGACTTCGCCCAGCTCAAGCTGAGCGCGATGGCGCCTGCCGACGGCGCCGCGACGCTGACCGCCTTCACCGCGGCGGCCATTGCCCGCGTCGTGCCGCTGCTGCCGAAGCCACCGAAGAGCTGGATCGTCTCGGGCGGGGGCGCCTCCAACCTCACCATGCTGCGGATGCTGCGCGAGCGGCTGGCACCGGCGACCGTGGAGGCCGCCCAGACGGTCGGCTGGGCATCCGACGCGATCGAGGCCCAGGCCTTCGGCTTCCTCGCCGCCCGCGGCCTGAAAGGCCTGCCGCTCAGCTATCCCGCCACCACGGGTGTGCCGATCCCGATGACTGGGGGCATCATCGCACGGCCGTGATTTGGATGCAGGTGCATCGACCTTGACGATTTAATGCAGATGCATGTAAAATTGGATGCAATTGCATTAAACGCGAGTTTCGCCATGGCCGCCCTGAAGCTGATCAGCCACAAGCTCTGCCCCTATGTGCAACGCGCGGTGATCGCGCTGCTCGAGAAGGGCGTGCCGTTCGAGCGGATCGACATCGATCTCGCGCACAAGCCGGACTGGTTTTTAAAGATCTCGCCGCTCGGCAAGGTGCCGGTTCTGGTCGTCACCGGCGACGACGGCAAGGAGGTCGCGCTGTTCGAGAGCAACGTGATCTGCGAATACATCGAGGAGACGCAGGCCGGCGCGAAGCTGCATCCGCAGGAGCCGCTCGCGCGCGCCGCGCATCGCGCCTGGATGGAGTTCGGTTCGGCCATTCTGAGCGATCTCTGGGGGCTCGAGACCGCCACCGATGCCGCGACGTTCGAGAGCAAGCGGCAAGCGGTTGCGGCGAAGTTCGCGCGCGTCGAGGCGGCCCTTTGCGGAGGCCCGTTCTTCGCCGGTCCGAACTTCAGTCTGGTGGATGCGGTGTTCGCGCCGGTCTTCCGCTATTTCGACGTGTTCGACCAACTGACCGATCTCGCTGTCTTCGCCGATACGCCGAAAGTGCGGGCGTGGCGTGCGGCGCTGGTGCAGCGGCCGAGCGTGCGGAGCGCTGTTTCGCCTGACTATCCGAACTTGCTGCGCGCGTTCCTGGTACGCCACGACGCGCACATGCTGAAACTCGCCGCGTAGCACCCCACGTCGCAGTCCGTTGCGTGGATCGCGCTAGTCGCCGCGGGCCTGCTCGATGTCGGCTGGGCGATCTCGATGAAATATGCCGAGGGCTATACGCGCCTCGGCTGGAGCCTGGTCTCGCTGGTTCTGCTCGCGGCGTTCGTGTTCCTGCTCGGGCGCGCGTTGCAGGTGCTCGGGGTCGGTGTTGCCTACACGGTGTGGACCGGCATCGGCGCAGTCGGCACGCTGACCATGGGCGTGCTACTGTTCAACGAGGCCCTGAACCCGATGAAGATCGCGGGAATCGCGCTTGTGCTGGTCGGCATTGCCGCACTGAAATTTGCGGCTGAATAAGCCACGTCCGTAGCCCGGATGGAGCGAATCCCAATCCGGGAATTCTATCCGCCGCAATAGTTCCGGATTTCGCTGCGCTTCATCCGCTACAAGGTTGGCAGCGAGCTTCAACGCACGTTGGCGAGACGCATGTCGAGATAGCCGGTCACCGTCTCCATCAGCGGCTCGAGTTTGCCGTCGAAGAAATGGTTGGCGCCGGGGATGATCTGCTGATCGATCACGATGCCCTTTTGCGTCTTCAGTTTCTCGACCAGCGTGTTGACGTCCTTGGCGGGCACCACGGCATCCTTGTCGCCGTGCACGATCAGGCCCGACGACGGGCAGGGCGCGAGGAACGAGAAGTCGTAGAGATTGGCCGGCGGCGCGATCGAGATGAAGCCCTCGACCTCCGGGCGTCGCATCAGGAGCTGCATGCCGATCCAGGCGCCGAACGAGAAGCCCGCGACCCAGCAGGCGCGCGCTTCCGGATTGATCGCCTGCGCCCAATCGAGCGCGCTTGCGGCATCAGACAATTCGCCGGTACCGTGATCGAACGAGCCCTGGCTGCGGCCGACGCCGCGAAAGTTGAAACGCAGCACCGAGAAGCCGCGATGCGCGAACGCGTAGTAGCACTGGTAGACGATCTGGTGGTTCATCGTGCCGTGGAACTGCGGATGCGGATGCAGGATCATCGCAATCGGCGCGTTCTTCTGCTTGGCTGGATGGTAGCGGCCTTCAAGGCGGCCAGCAGGGCCGGTGAAAATGACTTCAGGCATCGTGATCTCTTGCTTGATCCCTCGATTGATCCGTGCGCATCAACCGAATATGGGCTGACTTCATCGGCTTCTGCCGGATAAAGCGGCTCATCGAAGGGTGATCGGCGTCGCGGGCGTTCGCGCGGCGGACGGCGCTCGGTTAACTTTCGAGGCAGCTTCTAGCATGAGGCGTAGGGCAAAAAGCAAGCATCTTGAGCATCCGGAAGCCGGCCCACGCGTTGGGATCGTGATTGTACGGGACGCTGTCCGTCCCCACCTGCGATAAGAAGGGTGCAAGCGGGTGGCGACTCACGGTGGACACGGCCCCACTCGCCATTGAAGGTAATGTCGTAAGTCGATGTTCGAGCGCGTATATTTCGACTGGAATGCCACCACGCCGCTTCGCCCCGAGGCGAAGGCGGCGATGGCTGCGGCATGGGAGTTGAGCGGCAACCCGTCGTCGGTGCACAGCGAGGGCCGCAAGGCGCGCCGGCTTGTCGAGGATGCCCGCGCCGCCGTGGCAAAGGCCGTCGGCGGCCGGCCGCAGGACGTCGTGTTTTCATCAGGCGGAACGGAAGCCAACGCGCTGGCGCTGATGCCGGGGCTTCGGCGCGGAACGAGCGCGCCGGTGACGCGGTTGCTGACGTCGGCTGTCGAGCACGCCTCGGTGCTCGCGGGCGGACGATTCGCGCCCGATGTAATCGGATCGATCGGCGTCACGCGCTCTGGCGTCGTCGATCTCGACGACTTGCGCGCTCTGCTGAATGACGGGCCGCCCGCGTTGGTGTCGGTAATGCTCGCAAACAATGAGACCGGCGCGATTCATCCGGTGGCTGAGGTTGCCGAGATCGTCCATCGGGCCGGTGGTCTGCTCCATGTCGACGCCATCCAGGCGTTCGGAAAGATTCCGTTCGACCTTGCCTCGACGCAGGCGGACCTGCTGTCGCTGTCGGCGCACAAGATCGGCGGACCGAAGGGCGTCGGCGCGCTGGTCCTCGCCGAGGGTGTGGAGGGGCTGGAGGCGCTGCTGCGCGGTGGTGGCCAGGAACTGGGGCGCCGGGCAGGAACGGAGAATGTCGCCGGCATTTCCGGTTTCGGCGCTGCCGCGAAGACGGCGATGGCGGCGTTGAAGGTCGACGCCGCAAGGGTGCGAGGGCTGCGCGATCGTCTGGAGCACGGACTACGGCAAACTCCGGGTCTGGTGGTCTTCTCTGACGATGTGCAGAGGTTGCCAAATACCGTTCTGTTCACTGCGCCTGGGATGAGGGCCGAGACCGCAGTTATCGGGTTCGATCTCTCGGGCGTGGCGGTGTCCTCGGGTTCCGCGTGCTCGTCGGGCAAGGTCCAGCCGTCCCATGTCTTGGCGGCAATGGGATACCGTCAGGAGCTCGCGCAGGGAGCGGTGCGGCTCAGTCTTGGCTGGTCTACCAACGAGACAGACGTGGATTTGGCGCTCAAGGCTTGGCGAAAGCTCGCCGATACCCTAGTTAAGGGGGAGCGACGAAACACAGCTTGAACTGTTCTAAGCAGGTGATTTCGTCTCCAAAGCATCGTAATAGACTTTCGGAACTGAGATCCACCGCGGTCCTTGAAACCGCGAGCGGAGGATTAAATGCCTGCTGTACAAGAGACGGTCGAGCGCGTCCGGCGCATCGACGTCGATCAGTATCGATATGGGTTCGAGACGCTGATCGAGTCCGACAAGGCCCCCAAGGGGCTGTCGGAAGACACCGTCCGATTTATCTCCGCAAGAAAGGGCGAGCCGGCCTGGATGCTGGAATGGCGCCTGGAGGCGTTCCGCCGGTGGCTGACCATGACCGAGCCGACCTGGGCGCGTGTCGACTATCCGAAGATCGACTACCAGGACATCTACTATTACGCGGCGCCGAAGCCGAAGAAGGCGCTGTCATCGATCGACGAGATCGATCCGGAAATCCTCAAGACCTACGAGAAGCTGGGCATCCCGCTTCGTGAGGTCGCGATTCTCGAAGGCGTCGAGCC
Organism: Bradyrhizobium sp. ISRA436; assembly: GCF_029910015.1. Classification (NCBI taxonomy): domain Bacteria; kingdom Pseudomonadati; phylum Pseudomonadota; class Alphaproteobacteria; order Hyphomicrobiales; family Nitrobacteraceae; genus Bradyrhizobium; species Bradyrhizobium sp. ISRA436. The sequence continues at coordinate 4,054,781 of NZ_CP094519.1, read as the reverse complement.
CGCCCCCGGCGGCGAGCCGTCGGCCAACCGCAAGATCGCGGTCGACGCCGTGTTCGATTCGGTCTCGGTTGCCACCACGTTCAAGGTGGAGCTGAAGAAGGCCGGCGTGATCTTCATGCCGATCTCGGAGGCGATCCGCGAGCACCCCGAGCTGGTGCAAAAGTATCTCGGCAGCGTGGTGCCGACCTCCGACAATTTCTTCGCGACGCTGAATTCGGCGGTGTTCTCCGACGGCTCGTTCGTCTACGTGCCGCCGGGCGTGCGCTGCCCGATGGAGCTGTCGACCTATTTCCGCATCAACGAGCGCAATACCGGCCAGTTCGAGCGCACGCTGATCATCGCGGACAAGGGCTCCTACGTCTCCTATCTGGAAGGCTGCACCGCGCCGCAGCGCGACGAGAACCAGCTGCACGCCGCCGTGGTTGAGCTCGTCGCGCTCGACGACGCCGAGATCAAGTATTCGACGGTGCAGAACTGGTACCCCGGCAATTCGGAAGGCAAGGGCGGCATCTACAATTTCGTCACCAAGCGTGGCGACTGCCGCGGCAAGCATTCGAAGATCTCCTGGACCCAGGTGGAGACCGGTTCGGCGATCACCTGGAAATATCCGAGCTGCATCCTGCGCGGCGACAATTCGAGCGGCGAGTTCTACTCGATCGCGATCTCGAACGGCTTCCAGCAGGTCGACTCTGGCACCAAGATGCTTCACCTCGGCAAGAACACGTCGAGCCGGATCATCTCCAAGGGCATCGCCGCCGGCAAGTCGCAGAACACCTATCGCGGCCTGGTCAGCGCCCACCGCAAAGCCACCGGCGCGCGCAACTACACCGCCTGCGACTCGCTCCTGATCGGCGACAAGTGCGGCGCGCATACCGTGCCCTATGTCGAGGCCAAGAACTCCTCCGCGACGTTCGAGCACGAGGCCACCACCTCGAAGATCTCCGAGGACGTGCTGTTCTACTGCATCCAGCGCGGGCTCTCGCAGGAGGAGGCCGTCGGTCTCGTCGTCAACGGCTTCGTGAAGGACGTGCTGCAGCAACTGCCGATGGAGTTCGCGGTGGAAGCGCAGAAGCTGATCTCGATCAGCCTTGAAGGTTCGGTTGGCTAAATCCCACCCCGCCGACGGTTGCGCATGACGCGCCTCGGATGATGTTCAGGAAAAATGTGATGTCATTGCTCGAAGTGAAAGATCTGAAGGTCCGTGTCGAGGAGCGTGAGATTCTTCACGGGCTCTCGCTCACGGTGAATCCGGGCGAGGTGCACGCGATCATGGGGCCGAACGGCTCCGGCAAGTCGACGCTGAGCCACGTCATCGCCGGCAAGCCGGGTTACGAGGTCACCGACGGACAAATCCTGTTCCGGGGCGAGGACCTGCTGGAGATGGAGCCGAACGAGCGGGCCGCGAAGGGCGTGTTCCTGGCGTTCCAGTATCCGGTCGAGATTCCCGGCGTGACCACCTGGAACTTCCTGCATGCCGCGCTGAACGCGCAGCGCAAGGCGCGCGGCGAGGAGGAGATATCGTCGCCGGCCTTCCTCAAGAAGGTCCGCGAGGTCGCCAAGTCCTTGAACGTCCCGCAGGACATGCTCAAGCGCGGCGTCAATGTCGGCTATTCCGGCGGCGAGAAGAAGCGCAATGAGATCCTGCAGATGGCGCTGTTCGAGCCGGCCGTCTGCATCCTCGACGAAATGGATTCCGGCCTCGACATCGACGCGCTGCGGATCGCGGCGGACGGAGTCAACGCCCTGCGTTCGCCGGAGCGCGCGATGGTGGTGATCACCCACTATCAGCGGCTGCTCAACTACATCGTGCCCGACTTCGTGCACGTGATGTCGAAGGGCCGGGTCGTCAAGAGCGGCGGCAAGGAGCTGGCGCTGGAGCTGGAAGAGTCCGGCTACACGCAATTCGAGGATGCCGCCTGACAGGGACGGGTTTTCAGATGAACGTTGTTGCAAAGACCGAGACCGGGCGCGCGCTGGGCGATGCTTTCGCCGTCGTGCGCGACCGTCTGCCGGGCAAGGGCAAGATCGCCGATCAGCGGCGCCAGGCGTTCGAGGCCTATGAGCGCCTGGGCCTGCCGCACCGCCGCATCGAGGACTGGAAATACACCGATCTGCGCGCGCTGATGCGCGAGGTGCTGCCGCTCGCGGCGGCGCCGGATGCCACCGCGGTCGATCGCGCCGCCGCGACCGCGAAGTCGCGAGCGATCGATGGCGTGTGCCGTCTGGTGCTGGTCGACGGCGCCTTCGCGCCGACGCTGTCCGATCTGGGCAATCTCGAAAAGGGGCTCAGCGTCCGCCCGCTGCGCGAAGTGCTCGACGCCGGCGACGGCGCGCTCTCGGCGCAGGCGTTTGCCTCGGACAATTCCAATCCGATGATCGCGCTGAACGGCGCCATGGCGACCGATGGTGTCGTCATCGACGTCGCCGATGGCACGGTGCTGTCGCAGCCGCTGCACATCGTCCACGTGGCGACCGGCGCCACCCCGGCCGCGATGTTCACGCGGTCGCTGCTCCGGCTCGGCCGCGATACCGGTGCGACGTTGGTCGAGAGCTATCTCGCCGCTGATGGCGTCAAGGCCTACCAGGCCTACGACGCGCTGGTCGTCGCGATCGGCGACAACACGCGGCTCGATCACATCCGCCTGGTCGAAGACGCCATCGAGGCCTTCAACATCTCCTCGGCGACCGTGTCGCTCGGCGCGCACGCGCATTTCAACACATTCGGCATGACCAGCGGCGGCCATGTCAGCCGCTACCAGCTCACGATCGCGTTCGCCGGCGAGGGCTCGAGGGTCGAGACCAACGGCGTCAACCTGATCAAGGGCACTCAGCACGCCGACACCACGCTATTCCTGGACCATGCGGTGCCGAACTGTGCGAGCCGCGAGGTCTTCCGCGCCGTCGTCGACGGCCGTGCGCACTCCGTATTTCAGGGCCGCATCGTCGTTCGCCCCGATGCCCAGAAGACCGACGCCAAGATGATGACCCGCGCGCTGCTGCTGTCCGACGAGGCGGAGGCCGACAACAAGCCGGAGCTCGAGATCTTCGCCGATGACGTCACCTGCGGCCACGGCGCGACCGCCGGCGCGCTCGACGAGAGCCTGCTGTTCTACATGCGCGCCCGCGGCCTGCCGGAGAAGGAAGCGCAGGCGCTGCTGATCCAAGCGTTCGTCGGCGAGGCGATCGAGACGATTGCCAACGATGACTTGCGCGAGATCGCGATCGCGACCGCGCGGCGTTGGCTCGAGGCGAGGGCGTGAGGATGCATCCGGCAGTGGCCAACGGCGCTTACGACGTCGCCCGCGTGCGGCAGGATTTTCCGGCGCTGGCCATGCAGGTCTATGGCAAGCCGCTGGTCTATCTCGACAACGCCGCCTCGGCGCAGAAGCCGAATGCGGTGCTCGATCGCATGACCGAGGCTTACAAGACTGAGTATGCCAACGTGCATCGCGGTCTGCACTACCTCGCCAACGCCGCGACGGAAGCCTATGAGGGCGCCCGCGGCAAGGTCGCGAAGTTCGTCAACGCACGCCGCAACGAGGAGATCGTTTTCACCCGCAACGTCACCGAGGCGATTAACCTCGTAGCGTCGTCCTGGGGCGAGCCGAACATTGGGGAAGGCGACGAGATCGTCGTCTCGATCATGGAGCACCACTCCAACATTGTGCCCTGGCACTTCCTGCGGGAACGCCATGGCGCCGTCATCAAGTGGGCGCCGGTCGACGATGAGGGCAATTTCCTGATCGAGGAGTTCGAGAAGCTCCTGACCCCGCGCACCAGGATCGTCGCGATCACCCAGATGTCGAACGCACTCGGCACCTTGGTGCCGGTGAAAGAGGTCGTCCGGCTGGCCCATGCCCGCGGCATTCCGGTGCTGGTCGACGGCGCCCAGGGCGCGGTGCACCTGCCGGTTGACGTGCAGGACCTCGATTGCGATTTCTATGCGTTCACCGGCCACAAGGTCTACGGGCCGACCGGCATCGGCGTGCTCTACGCCAAGCATGGGCACCTGGTGGCGATGCGGCCGTTCAACGGCGGCGGCGAGATGATCCGCGAGGTCGCCAGGGACTGGATCACCTATGGCGATCCGCCGCACAAGTTCGAGGCCGGAACGCCACCGATAGTCGAGGCGATCGGGCTTGGCGCTGCGATCGACTACGTCAATTCGATCGGCAAGGAGCGGATCGCTGCGCATGAGCACGGCCTGCTCACCTATGCGCAGGAGCGCCTGCGCGAGATCAACTCGCTGCGCCTGATCGGCACCGCCCGCAACAAGGGCCCGGTGATCTCGTTCGAGATGAATGGCGCACACCCCCACGACGTCGCGACCGTGATCGACCGGCAGGGCATTGCCGTGCGCGCCGGCACCCATTGCGTGATGCCGCTTTTAGAGCGGTTCAACGTCACGGCCACCTGCCGCGCGTCGTTCGGGATGTATAATACGCGTGAAGAAGTCGACCATCTGGCACAAGCGCTGCTCAAGGCGCGGGATTTGTTCGCATGACCGACACAGCCGAAGTCAAGCCGGCCACCATCGAAACCAGCTCCGCGCTGCCCGTGGAGGAGACCGAGCGCCTGAGCGCTGAAATCATCGCCGCGCTGAAGACGGTGTTCGACCCGGAAATCCCGGCCGACATCTACGAGCTCGGCCTGATCTACAAGGTCGACCTCAAGGACGATCGCTCTGTCGACATCGTGATGACCCTGACCACGCCGAATTGCCCGGCTGCCGGCGAGCTGCCGACGATGGTGGAGAACGCGGTCGCGAGCGTCCCCGGCGTCGGCGTCGTCAACGTCAACCTGGTGTGGGACCCGGCCTGGACGCCGGATCGGATGTCGGACGAGGCGCGCCTCGTTCTCAATATGTGGTGATGCGCTACATTGCCAAAATTATCAGGTGTCATCGAAACAGCACTTTACGTCGATGATCTCGACCGCGCGGGCGTGTTCTACACGGATGTGCTCGGTCTTGAGCCGCTGACGAGCGACGCGCGGTTTCTCGCGTTTGATGTGGGCGGCCGCAACGTTCTTCTGCTGTTTCGTCGTGGCGCGACGCTGGAAGTGGTTCATCTCCCCGGCGGCACCATACCGCCCCATGACGGAAGCGGGCCGATTCACGCGGCGTTTGCAATTGCCGGGGACGAGCTGCCGGCGTGGGAGAAGCGGCTTGGCGAGCACGATGTCGCGATCGAAGCCAGGACTGATTGGCCGCGCGGGGGGAAGAGCATCTACTTCCGCGATCCGGACAATCACCTGCTCGAACTGGTCACGCCGGGCGTATGGGCGATCTACTAGGTTCTAGCCAATTCCAGGATATGAGGCCTTCACAGCCGAAATTTCGTTGTTACTTCTAAGTTCGAGGATGTCGCCGCCCTGCGGCGAAGGAGAGGCGCTACGATGGATACCACCGCACCAGTCGCCAAGCCGAAGCCGCGGCCGCGCCCGCAGGTCATGAAGCTGACCGATGCAGCGGCCCAGCGGATCACGGAACTTGCCAAGCGCGCCGATTCCGAGATCGTCGGTCTTCGCGTCGGCATCAAGAACGGTGGCTGCGCCGGGCAGTCCTACACCGTCGAATACGCCCACGAGGTCCGCCCGACCGACGAAGTGGTCGAGGACAAGGGTGTGAAGATCCTGGTCGATCCGAAGGCTGTGTTGTTCCTGCTCGGCACCGAGATGGACTACGTGGCCGACAAGATGCAGGCTCAGTTCGTCTTCAACAACCCGAATCAGGTCTCGGCCTGCGGCTGCGGCGAGTCGGTGCAGCTCAAGCCAGCCAAGGTCTAGTTTTCCGCGCCTCCGGCCTTGGCCTGAGGAGCCATGCCTTGCGCGGCGTCGGAGGATGATCGGGCAAGGGGTAGGGGCGCCGGCATATGGACCGCGAATTCCTGATCGACCTGTTCACAGATTTCGGCCCGGTCACGCTGCGCCGAATGTTCTCCGGCTATGGCATCTCCGCCGACGGCACCAATTTCGCGCTGGCGCTGCGCGCCGGGCTCTACTTCCGCGCTGACGACGAAACCATTCCGCAATTCGAGGCGGAAGGATCGAAGCCCTTTTCGTACCAGACACGGTCCAAGATCGTCACGGTCAATTCGTATTGGCAGTTGCCGGCGCGGCTGTTCGACGATTCCGAGGAGCTTGCAGTGTGGGCGCGGTTGGCACTCGCCGCCGCCCAGCGCGCCGCGCTGCGCAAGCGGCCCAGGGCGCGGAAGCCGCCTGTAAAGAAGGCCGCCGGCAAAAAGGGGGCGGTGAGAAGGGCGGCGGCGAGGCGGTCTTCGGCCAAGAAGAAGGGCGCGCCAACGAAAAGGTCCTCATCCTGAGAGGCCGTATGCATCCCCGTCATTGCGAGGAGCTCGCGACAAAATTGCAAAGCAATTTTGCGCTGAAGCGACGAAGCAATCCATTGTTCCGCATGTTCGGCTGGATGGATTGCTTCGCTTCGCTCGCAATGACGTGGAGAAACGCAGGGTAGGCAAAGCGACTCGATCGCGCTTAGAGATCGTGGGCACGGCGCTGCGCGCCTTTGCCCGCCCTGCAAAGGCGACTACGCCACGCGGTTCTGCGTCTCGGCGCTGTATTCCGGATCGGCTTCGCAGATCACGCGGTTGCGGCCGGCGCGCTTGGCGGCATAGAGGCATGCATCGGCACGCTCGATCAGGGAATCCGTGTCGTCGCCCGGCTTCAGCATGGAGACGCCGACCGAAATGGTGACGCGGCCAAGGATCTCGCCGGTGGACTTCTTCTTCAATTCCTTGGCCATCACCGCGCGCCGGATATGGTCGGCGACCGTCAGCGCCTGGCGCAGCGCGGTATTGGGCAGCACCACCGCGAATTCCTCGCCGCCGTAGCGGGCTGTGATATCCTGGCCCTTGATGGTCTGCCTCAGCGACTGCGCGACCAGCCGCAGCACCTGGTCGCCGGTGAGGTGACCATAGGAGTCGTTGAACGACTTGAAGTGGTCGATGTCGAACATCAGGAGCGACAACGGTTCGCTGCTGGCGAGCGCGGCCTGCACCGCCATGTCGATCGAGCGGTCGAAATACTTCCGGTTACCGAGGCCGGTCAGCGGATCGGTCAGGCTCTCGGCGCGGATCGCTTCGAGACTGTGCTGCAGATCACTGATCTCGGACCTGGAGAGAGCAAGCCGCGCTTCCAGCGCCAAGTTGGTCTCGCGCATCTCTCGAGTCGATTTCACCAGCCCCTCGACGATGGCCTTGATCTGGTCGCGCGTCGTTGCGGTCGCGAGCCTGTCGCTGGCGCCGGCCAGGCTTGCGTCGTAGGCCGCCGATACGCCCAGCGCATCGGTGATCAGCTTCATGACGTCGTCGATCTCGCCGATGACGCGGGCGCCGACCTTGTCGATGCGGTCGGATGTCTTGATGTGCGAAAGGTAGGTTTCGTAGATTTGTTCAAGATCGGCTTCGCTGAGCGTTCCACTGCGCGCCAGCGTCTCGTTGATGATCTTGTTGAGGGGGGCGTTGTATCCGGTCGCGTAGACGTACCAGATTTCATAGTTGCGGGGGACTGCGGTCTGACGAAGGGAGCGGATCTGGCAAAGCGCGACTTCGGCGAATGCCAATGTGCGTTCGTGTTCGTCCAGCAGTTTGACCACTGTTACGTCCTCAATAGCGAGTGGCGCCGGCTATTTTCCAGCAGCAATGACTAAATTATCGAGCCGACGGTACGGGACGAGAGTGAAGGCGAGGTAAACAGTAGAATTACGGGAAACCGGGCATGGAATCTGCGCTGATTTGTTTCAAACGCAAGCACGCTGTCGGCGAGGCAGGCCGTTCGAGAGCGCGCCTCGCTTGGAACCAATTAGACCAAAGTTTGAGCCCTAGACCCGGGCACGCACCGGGCGCAGCAGGAAGGCTGGCAGATGCGAGTGATCGGCGGGCTCGTGGTCGACCTCGCGCTGCGGTCGTCGCGGCTCGCTGCGACCAATCGAGGGGACGTGTTGCGCTGCCGCTTGCGGCTGGGCGCCGTTGCGGCCGCCCTGACGCGGCTCGCGTTCATGGCGGGGTTCGCGCTCGCGGCGCGGCTTGCGACCACTGCGGGCGCCGTCGCGTGAACCATCGCGGCTGCGCGACCGGCGCGGCGCTTCAGCCTCGTCGGACGCCTCGCTGTGAACGGTATAGTCACCCTCGGCGCGCGGGATTTGCTGGCCGATCAGCTTTTCAATCGCGGCGATCGACTTGCTGTCGAGCGGGGTGACGATGGAGATTGCGGTGCCGGTCCGTCCGGCGCGACCGGTGCGGCCGATGCGGTGGACATAGTCATCGGGATGATGCGGCACGTCGAAGTTGAAGACGTGGCTGACGGCCGGAATATCGAGGCCGCGGGCGGCGACATCGGAAGCCACGAGCAGGGGCAGTTCGCCCTTGCGGAATTGATCGAGCGCGGCCATTCGAGCGGTCTGGTCCATGTCGCCGTGCAGGGCACCGACGCTGAAGCCGTGCTTCTGAAGCGACTTGTGAAGAATGGCGACCTCGCGCTTGCGATTGCAGAAGATAATCGCGTTGTTGAGATCCTTGGCTTCGCGCAGCAGACGGCGGAGGATTTCGCGTTTCTCGTGGGGCTCACGGCCCGCGGGCACCTGCGACTGGCTCACTGTCACCGCTGTCGTCGCGGGCCTGGAAACTTCCACCTTGGCCGGATTGTGCAGGAAGGCCTCGGTGACGCGGCTGATCTCCGGCGGCATGGTCGCAGTGAAGAACAGGGTCTGCCGCGTGAAGGGGACGAGCTTGCAGATGCGTTCGATGTCGGGGATGAAGCCCATGTCGAGCATCCGGTCGGCCTCGTCGATCACCAGCAGCTCGACGCCGGTGAGCAGCAGGCCGCCGCGTTCCGTGTGGTCAAGCAGGCGGCCGGGCGTTGCGATCAGGACGTCGACGCCGCGCATCAACTTGGAGTCCTGGTCGCCGAACGAGACGCCGCCGATCAGGAGCGCCACGTTGAGCTTTTGGCCGGCGCCATATTTGTCGAAATTCTCCTTCACCTGGGCGGCGAGCTCGCGGGTCGGCTCGAGGATCAGGGTGCGCGGCATTCGTGCCCGGGCGCGGCCCTTTTCGAGGATCGTGAGCATCGGGAGAACGAAGGCGGCGGTCTTGCCGGTGCCGGTCTGGGCGATGCCGAGGACGTCGCGGCGGGCGAGAACGTGGGGGATCGCCTGTTCCTGGATGGGGGTGGGGGTGGTGTAACCTGCGGCCGCAACTGCGGTTTGGACCTTGTCGGACAGGCCTAGATTGGAAAAGGACATTGAGCCTCTGGTCGATACCGCCGTTCGGAATCGAAGGTAAAAGGCTGTCGCGTTCGGCCCCGAAACGGCTCGCTTCTCAAAAAAGCTCGGGGGCTCTGTGTGACGCTGACGGGCGGCAAACCTGACAAATCGCGCTTCGATCCGAGGGCCGCGTTAAGCTGGAACATAGGGTCCAAACCGGCAAAGTCAATCTTGGAACCTGCCCCATGGCCGAAAAAGCTTAATGTTTTCGCACAAATAAGCGTCCTATCCGTCACTTTCCGGTCAAATGACCGGCGGAGTCGCGAGGGCGGGGCTGCAGCGGCACCTGGCGCGCGGCGGCTCCTGAACTCGCCGGGGCGTTCCGCAGGATCGCGGGGCGGGCAACGCCACGTCACGCTGGGAGCGCCGGATCACCCGGTAATCGCCCGGCGACATGCGACCGCGTTGAAGGCCCGATAGAGCGTCGCAAGGCTATCGAAACCGCTGGCAAAGGCATCTCTGCGATCGGCCGCTCGGTCAGAACCGGCCTGCTGCCGACCGACGTGCCGGCGGCGACCGAAGGCCAGGAAGAACTGGTGCGCGACGCCTCGGTTCTCGCCGACCGCATCATCGAGCGGTTGCAGAACAAGAAGGTGCGGACCTCGATCCTGGTGTTCGACGCCTGCCGCAACAATCCGTTCGAGCGCCCCGGCACGCGCGCCGTTGCGGGCGGCGGCGGGCTCGCCCTGATGACGCAGCTGCCGGGGGGGCGTGTTCTCGGTGTTTTCGGCGGGACCGCGGCAAACCGCGCTCGATCGACTCTCGAATGACGACACCAATCCCAACTCGGTGTTCACCCGGACCTTTGCCAGCGAGCTGCTGCAGCCCGGAGAAAACCTGGTGCAGGTCGCGCAGCGCACGCGGCGTCTGGTGAGCGAGATGGCCGAGACGGTGAAGCACAAGCAGATCCCGGTGTATTTCGATCAGATGGTCGACGACGTCTTCCTCAACGGAGCATCCTTTTCCGTTTGATTGGCGTTACAATCCGGATCCAGGGTCTGTGAGCAATGAGGATGGCGGCATGGATGCAGGCAATCGGGAGCAACCGAAAGCGCGCGCGATGAAAGTGCGCTGTTGCGTGGTCGGTGGCGGCCCCGCCGGCATGATGCTCGGCTACCTGCTCGGACGCGCCGGGATCGAGGTCGTGGTGCTGGAGAAGCACGCCGACTTCTTCCGCGACTTCCGCGGCGACACCGTGCATCCCTCGACCTTGCAGGTGATGGACGAACTCGGGCTGATCGACGGCTTCCTGAAACTTCCGCACCAGCAATTGCAGAAGCTCGAGGGCATGTTCGGCGGCACGCCGGTGCGTATTGCCGACCTCAGTCGCGTCAACATCAAATATCCCTTCATCGCGTTCATGCCGCAGTGGGACTTCCTGAATTTCCTGCGCGACAGCGGCAAGCGCTTCGCGTCGCTGAATGTGTTGATGAGCACGGAGGCGACCGACCTGATCCGGCGCGGCGACACCGTCGCGGGCGTTCGCGCGAAGACGCCGGACGGGACGATCGACATCGAGGCGGATCTCACGATCGCCTGTGATGGTCGCCATTCCACGGTGCGCGCGTGTGCCGGACTCGCGGTCGAGGAGATCGGCGCGCCGATGGACGTGCTGTGGTTTCGCGTCGGGCGGCGGCCGGACGAAACGGAGAATCTGTTCGCGCGCGTCGAATCCGGCAAGATGCTGGTGACGTTCGATCGTGGCGGCTATTGGCAATGCGCCTATGTGATCGCGAAGGGACAGTATGACACCGTGAAGGCGAGGGGCTTGCCGGCGCTGCTCGACGATGTCGTACGGATCGCACCGGTCCTTAAATCAGGCATCGCCGAGGTGAAGAGTTTCGACGACGTCAAGCTGCTCACGGTGGCGATCAACCGCCTGACCCGCTGGGCCCGTCCCGGTCTGCTGTGCATCGGCGATGCCGCGCACGCGATGTCGCCGGTCGGCGGCGTCGGCGTTAACCTCGCGGTGCAGGACGCGGTCGCGACCGCCAATATCCTGGCGGCGAAGCTAGCGCGCGGCTGTCCGTCGGAGGACGAGCTCGATGCCGTCAGGCGGCGGCGCGAATTTCCCGTGCGTGTGACGCAGCGCATGCAGGTGATCGCGCAGAACAACATCATCACCGTGGCGCTGAAATCGGGCGGTCAGCCGCTGGAAGTGCCGCTCGCCGTGCGGGTAGTCACGGCGGTGCCATGGCTGCAGGGGCTGCTCGCGCGCCTTGTCGGCGTGGGCGTGCGGCCCGAGCACGTGCATTCGCCGGCGCAGAGCTGAGGACTGGCCATGCGTTCGCGAAAGCCCCGACGTTGGCCGGGGCTTTCATGTCCGAAGCTTAGGCCATGATCGAATAGCCGCCGTCGACGGGGATGGCGGTGCCGGTGACGAAGTCTGACGCTGGTGAAGCCAGAAACACGGCGATGCCTGCGAAGTCATCGATCGCGCCCCAGCGCGCCGCCGGGGTCCGCGCCAGCACGCGGTCGTGAAGGCCGGCGACCTGCTGGCGCGCGCCCCGCGTCAGGTCGGTGTCGATCCAGCCGGGCAGGATGGCGTTGACCTGGATGTTGTCCGGCGCCCAGGCGTTGGCGCAGGCGCGCGTGAACTGCACGATGCCGCCTTTGCTCGCGGCATAGGCCGGGGCGAAGCTCGCGCCGAAGATCGACATCATCGAACCGATATTGATGACCTTGCCGCGGCCGGAAGCCTTCAACGCCGGATAGGCCGCCTTCGAGCACACAAAGGCGCTGGTGAGGTTGGTGTCGATGACCTTGCTCCACTCATCGAGCTCCAGCTCGTGCGGCGGCTTGCGGATGCTCATGCCGGCGTTGTTGATGAGAATGTCGATCCGGCCGAGCTCCTTGACGACACGCTCGACCATTGCAGCGACCGCCGACTTGTCGGTGACGTCGGTCGCTACCGCGATCGCCTTGACGCCGCGTTGGCTGAGATCCTCGACGGCCGCTCGCGACTTCTCTTCGTTGCGGCCGACGACGGCAATCGCAGCACCCGCGTCGGCGAGGCCGCGCGCCATGCCGAGCCCGATGCCGCCATTGCCGCCGGTGACGACAGCGACCTTGCCGGAGAGATCGAACAGTTCTTTCTTCATTGTTGTTGTCCGCCTTGTTTTGGAACCGATGCGCAGAGTGCCCGATCATCGCGGGCTCGACCAGACCAGGATCCTACCGACGGCCCTGCGCGAGGGACAATCTCCAACGGAGTTCCTTCGCCGCGCGCAGCGGGGCGCGCGCGGGCAACAAAAAAAGCCCCGGACAATGCCGGGGCTCTTGAGCAGCGATTGCGCAGGACCAGTACTTGATCAGTACTTAGCGACCACCGGGCCGCTCCAGTTGAAGCGGTAGACCAGCGACGTGCTGATGGTCTGCACGAAGGGCTTGAAGGTGATGTCGCGGCCGTTCGACAGGTTGGTGCCATCGGCCAGCTCGGAGATGGCCTTGCTGTCGTAGTAGGCAGCGCGATATTCGGTCTTCATGAACCAGCCCGGCGCGGTGATGCCGAAGAAGTTCAGGTTGTTCTCGACGCCGCCGCCGACGAACCAGCCGCTGCGATCGAAGCCGTTGGTGTGCAGACCGGCGGGCAGAGCGCTAGCCGTGTCGAACAGCGTCGTGCCCTTCCAGTGCGAGTTGGAATAGCCGGCGTTCACGTACGACAGAACGTTCGGCGCAATCAGGTAGCCGAGGCGGACGCCGGCAGCCCAGTTGTAGTCGTTCTTGATGTTGCCGGCGAGGAACCCGACCTGATCCTGAATGGTGCCCTTGAGGCTGCCGAACTGGCCGTCAGCGAACACACCGAAGACCCAGCTCGGGCTGACCTGCCAGTCGTAACCGGCGCCAACCGTGCCGAACCAGCCGTCGCCGCCCTGCCGCTGATTGAAGCCCAGGATGCTCGCACCCGTGGTGGTCGACTGGATGCCGGTGTCAGCGTCCCAGAGACCGCCGCCGCCGCCGCCGAAAATGTAGAAGCCGGTCCAGCTCGGCGCTACCGGGAGCGGGGCAGGAGCCTTGGTGTAGGGGCGGGCGGCAAGGTCAGCCGCCGACGCCGATGCCGTCATCGCAGCAACCGCGGTCAGAGCGAGCAGAAACTTCTTCATTATTAGATCCTCGGCTTTTGCGTTCGGTCGGGTCGCTGGGGACTGGCGCTGGCGCCGATTCCCGTAACTCATGGCACTATACGTGGTCGCGCCAGAAATGCTGTTGCGGGTGGGACACAACCGGCCGAAAACGGAACAGGCTCTTGGCCTAAAGCGGCCTCCGCCGCCCTTAAAAGGCAAGTGGCCGCTCCCCATGGGAAGCGGCCAAAAAAGACATCCGAAATCAATAGGTTGAAGTTTAGACGTCGAGCATGTCGTCGCTCGCGAATTCGGCCTTGTCGGAGATGAAGGCAAAGCGAGCTTCCGCTTTCGTGCCCATCAGCCGCTCGACCGAGTCCGCGGTGCCCTCGCGATCGTCGGCCAGCAGCACCACCCGCAGCAGCGTGCGCTTGGCTGGATCCATGGTGGTTTCCTTGAGCTGCGTGGGCATCATCTCGCCGAGGCCTTTGAAGCGGCTGATGTCGACCTTCGCATTGGCGTTGAATTGGCTCTTCAGCAGCGCATCCTTGTGGGCGTCATCGCGGGCGTAGACCGATTTGGTGCCGTGGGTCAGTTTGTAGAGTGGTGGCACGGCGAGATAGAGGTGCCCCTCATCGATCAGCCGCGGCATCTGCCGGTAGAAGAAGGTGATCAGCAGCGAAGCGATATGCGCGCCGTCGACGTCGGCGTCGGTCATGATAATGATGCGCTGATAGCGCAGATCCTCTTCGCGGTAATGCGCGAGCGTGCCGCACCCGATCGCCTGCACGAGGTCGGAGAGCTGGGCGTTGGCCATCAACTTGTCCTTGCCGGCGGAGGCGACGTTGAGAATCTTTCCGCGCAGCGGCAGCACGGCCTGGGTCTTGCGATCGCGCGCCTGCTTGGCGCTGCCGCCTGCCGAGTCGCCTTCCACGATGAAGAGCTCTGAGCCTTCGGTCCCGGCGTCTGTGCAATCGGCGAGCTTGCCGGGGAGGCGGAGCTTCTTGCCCGCGGTCTTGCGCGCGGTCTCCTTCTCCTGGCGGCGGCGCAGCCGCTCCTCGGCTCGATCGATCACGAAATCCAGCAGCCTGTTGGCCTGGTTCGGATTGGCCGACAGCCAGTGGTCGAACGGATCCTTCATCGCCTGTTCGACGATGCGCTGTGCTTCGGCGGTGGCGAGGCGATCCTTGGTCTGGCCCTGGAATTCAGGTTCGCGCACGAACACCGAGAGCATGACGGCTGCGCCCACCATCACGTCTTCCGAGGTGACGGAGGCCGCGCGCTTGCCCTGGCCGACGCGCTCAGCGTGGTCCTTCAGACCACGCAGCAGCGCGCTGCGCAAACCGCTTTCGTGGGTGCCGCCATCGGGGGTCGGCACGGTGTTGGTGTAGGACGACAGGAAGCCGTCGGCGTCCGCGGTCCAGGCCACCGCCCATTCACAGGCGCCGTGCGCGCCGCTGCGGCCGGACTTGCCGGAGAAGATATCCTGATGCACCAGCGTGTCGGCGTGGATCGCCGCGGCGAGATAGTCCTTCAGGCCACCGGGGAAATGGAAGCTTGCCTCGGCCGGGACGTCCTCGATGCCCTTCAACAGCTCCTGGTCGCAGTGCCAGCGAATTTCGACGCCGCCGAACAGGTAGGCCTTCGAGCGCGTCATCTTGAACAGGCGCTGCGGCTTGAAGGTCGCCTTGGCGCCGAAAATCTCGGTGTCCGGCTTGAAGCGGATGCGGGTGCCGCGGCGGTTGTTGACCTTGCCGAGGTCTTCGAGCTTGCCCTTGGGATGGCCGCGCTCGAAGGTCATGCGGTAGAGCTTCTGGCTGCGCGCGACCTCGACCTCGAGCCGCGAAGAGAGGGCGTTGACGACCGAGACGCCGACGCCGTGCAGACCGCCCGAGGTTTCATAGACCTTGGAATCGAATTTGCCGCCCGAATGCAGCGTGCACATGATGACTTCGAGCGCTGACTTCTTCGGGAATTTCGGGTGCGGGTCAACCGGAATGCCGCGGCCGTTGTCGGTCACGGTCAGGAAGCCGTCAGCGGTCAACTCCACCTCGATGAAGGTGGCGTGGCCTGCCAAGGCCTCGTCCATCGAGTTGTCGATCACCTCGGCGAACAGGTGATGCAGCGCCTTCTCGTCGGTGCCGCCGATATACATGCCAGGCC
The DNA here is from genome assembly GCF_029910015.1 of Bradyrhizobium sp. ISRA436. Classification (NCBI taxonomy): domain Bacteria; kingdom Pseudomonadati; phylum Pseudomonadota; class Alphaproteobacteria; order Hyphomicrobiales; family Nitrobacteraceae; genus Bradyrhizobium; species Bradyrhizobium sp. ISRA436. The sequence goes on along the minus strand of NZ_CP094519.1, from coordinate 4,039,274 downwards.
GCCGGCGGACCGGCTCCAGCCCCTCCAGCACCTCGATGTCAGCCGCTGTATAGCCGGCTTCAGCGCCCCCAGAGGACCGGGCGGCGACCTTCAGCGGCGCTCGCCCCTTCGGTTCAGGGGCTTCGAACAAGTCGTCGGCTGATTTGCTTTTAGCGTTTTGTTTTAGAGATTTAGCCATGGATCTTCATATGGCGCGCGAGCATTGGTGCGGCGAATCGGTTGCTCTGACTATGCCACGGATGGGCTGCCTATGGGGACGGCCAGCCCGGATCGGAGCCGGACCTGACCATCCCCTAGATAGGAATCCGCGATTACGCCCGCGAGGTCCGGAATACAACGACCGCGAACAGGGCCATGGCGAGCGTGACCAGCAGCGACCCCACAACGGGCGCCGCCAGGAACGCGTGTCCTCTCAGGACCACCAGCGCAATGCCGGCCGGGAAGAGGATCGCACCCACGATATGCAGCCAGCCCTGGAGCTTCGCCAGCAGGGTCGCGCCAGCCGCTGGAAAGACACGATAGTAGAGGCCGAACAAGAACAGGAGCACGCCGCCGACGAGATTGAGATGCGCATGCGCCGGCGCCAACGTGAAGTCCTGCTGGATGCCCATGGCGATGCCTGCGAGCATTCCGAACGAGAGAACAACAACGCTCACGCACATCATCAGTGATCCGATCATCCCGTCCATCCTTGGTTCTTGTAAGGAAATGCGAGCCTGCCCGGGCGGCAGCAGCCCGTGTGAAATCACGTTCGATCCCCGCCATTGTGACTTGATGTCACGCAACGGGCTGGCTTACCTCTTCTTAGGCTGGGAGCCGGTAGAAAGGTTCATTCAAGGCCACAACGGAGCAGGAAGGCACTCGATCAGATGGAGGATTTTGCGCGCGCCCTGGCCGAGTTCGTGCGCCATCACCAGGCCTGGGCCGCTCCGATCGTCCTGCTGCTGGCGTTCGCCGAGTCGCTTGCCTTCATCTCGCTGCTTGTCCCTGCCTGGGGGGCGCTCGTTGCGATCGGCGCGTTGATCGGCGCCAGCGGAATCCATTTCTGGCCGGTATGGATCGCTGGCGGCGTCGGCGCTGCGCTCGGCGATTGGGTCTCCTACTGGTTTGGCTACCGCTACAAGGAGCACGTCGCGAAGATGTGGCCGCTGTCGCGCTATCCGGAGATCCTGCCGCGCGGCGAGGCGTTCGTCAGCAGGTGGGGCGTGCCCAGCATCTTCATCGGGCGCTTCTTCGGTCCGCTGCGGGCCTCGGTGCCGCTCGCCGCCGGCATTTTCGAGATGTCGTACTGGCCGTTTCAGATCGCCAATTTCGTTTCTGCGCTGGTCTGGTCCGCGGCACTGCTGCTGTTCGGCGACGTGATCGCGCAGGCCATCGAATGGATATGGCGGGCCGTGTGAGGCCTCCGGAATATGACGGCGAGACAGGGGTTGGCGCGGAAAGCACCGGCCCGCCGCACAAGCGGGGAGGAGCTGCCGGCCGCGGGTCACGGTCTTACTGGAGGTACCACATGGAACTGACACGACGTCACGCTCTCGCCGGCGCCGCTGGGATTGCAGCCGCGCCGCTGTTGCCCGAGGTCTCGGCCATCGCTGCGGCGCCGATCGCCGACAGGCAGGCGCCGAGCTTCTATCGCTACAAGGTTGGGGACATCCTTGTCACGGTGGTGTCGGACGGCAAGAACGTCTTCAAGCTGGAGGATTCGTTCATTCCCAACGCCAAGCGGGATGATGTGAACGCGGCGCTGGAGAGGGCGTACATGCCAAGCGACATGATGACGATCTATTTCGCGCCACTGGTGATCAACACCGGCGGCAAGCTTGTCGTGATCGACACCGGAAACGGCGCGCTGGCGAAGGCCGGCAGCAAGGGGACCAACGGCCTGTTCGCCGACAATTTCGTCGCGGCCGTGGTCGCCGTGGAAGTGCGAGATCACGACCATGTCGACATTCTTGGGGTCGAAGCCCGACCTGGCCGAGAAGACCCGGCGCCGCATCTACGACATGGTCGTGGCGGAGCGGCTCCAGGTGCAGGGCTTTCATTATCCGTTCCCGGGCCTCGGCCATGTCGAGAAGGACGGCAACAGCTACCGGGTGATCCCGGCGCCGTGGAATCCCGTGATCTGACCGGTTTTCCTTGACGCGATATGGGCGCGGCCCTATAGCAGCGCCCATGATCAACGCCGCGACCATCATCATCGCTCGCCGCCGCCGTATCTCCGCGGTACAGGCGATCGTTCGCGTTTAAGATCATCGCCTCTGCCGCTGGATCCCTCCCGCGGCGCTCTCCTCGAAAAAGACACGCGGTTCGATCTGGCGGCTCCTACGTCACGCAGGAGTTACGACCATGTATACGCCACCGGTGTTCAAGCCCGACCGCGCCGCAAGCCTCGCCTTCGCGGAAGCGCGCGGTTTCGGCATCGCCTGCGCGTGGGACGGCGCAAAGCCGATCGCCTCCGCGCTGCCGTTCTATCTGACCTACGCGGATGATGGCACGCCGCGGGCGCTGTTTCATGTCGCCCGTCACAATCCGTTGGTAAAGCTGGCAGCCAGCACGTCATGGCTGCTGGCCATCAACGGCGCTGACGCCTATGTATCGGCCGACTGGTACGTGTCTCCGGACCAGGTGCCGACTTGGCTCTATCAGACCGTCCATCTGATCGGACCGGTGCGGGCATTGTCGGGTCACGAACTCGCCGTTCACATCGATACGTTGAGCGCCAAGTTCGAGAACCGGCTGTTGCCCAAGAAGCCGTGGACGTCGGTCAAGATGACAGCCGCGCGGCTGGATGGCATGAAGAAGGTGATCGTGGGTCTTGAGATGACGGTGGAAGAGGTGGAGGGCAGCTTCAAGCTGAACCAGCACAAATCCGAGACCGACTTTGCGGCGGTCGCGGGCGCGCTTGCCGTGCAACTGGACGCCGACGCGCAGATGATCGCGCATCTGATGCGGCAGGCGCGGCCTGATGTCTTTGCAAACGAAACGAACGAGCTCGAAAGGAGCGTGCCATGAGCCTCACCGACACCGATAAGCCGACCGTCAGCGGGGCGACCAAGCCCACTGTGTTCGTCGATGGCGCGTCCGGCACGACCGGCCTCGGCATTCAGGAACGGCTGCGCGAGCGGGGCGATGTGGCCGTGAAGAATATCGCCGAGGACGAGCGCAAGGATCCTGCGGTGAAGCGCGCGCTGATGGAGGAGGTGGATCTCGTGATCCTGTGCCTCCCGGACGATGCCGCGAAGGAGACCGTCGCGTTGATCGACACGATGGGGAACGCTGCTCCGAAGGTGCTTGACGCCTCGACGGCCTATCGGGTCGCGCCCGACTGGGCTTACGGCTTCCCGGAACTGGCGCCCGACCAGGCCGACAAGATCCGGACCGCGCAGAAGGTCTCGAACCCGGGCTGCTATCCGACCGGCGCGATCGCGCTGCTGCGGCCGGTGGTCGATGCCGGCCTGCTGCCACAGGATTATCCGGTCACGGTCAACGCCGTGAGTGGCTATTCGGGCGGCGGCAAGTCGATGATCGCGAGCTACGAGGATGGCACCTCGCCGGCATTCGAACTCTACGGGCTTGGCTTCGAGCACAAGCACGTGCCGGAGATGCAGCTCTACTCGCGGTTGACGCGGCGGCCGATCTTCATCCCGTCGGTCGGCAACTACCGGCAGGGCATGCTGGTCTCGGTGCCGTTGCAGCTCGACGTGTTGCCGGGCAAGCCGACCGGCGCCGACCTGCAGGCTGCGCTGGCGAAGCGCTACGCGGGAAGCCGCTACGTCTCGGTGATGCCGCTGCAGAATGAAGCCGCGAAGAGCGGCCGGCTCGAGCCGCAGGCGCTGAACGAGACCAACAAGCTCGAGCTCTACGTCTTCGCCAGCGACAAGCACCACCAGGCCGTGATGGTCGCGCGGCTAGATAATCTGGGTAAAGGTGCCTCGGGCGCAGCCGTGCAGAACATGCGGCTCATGCTGGGGCTGGCCGACAGCTGACGGCAGGCCTCATCGTGGACGAGGACCCAAACCGACAACAATGCCGGTCAGAAATCCGCCAGTCCAAGCACATGCTCGCCCGCAATTCGCTTGCGGGCGAAAATCCGCCAAATTTAGACTGCACTCAACTTTGCGTGAGCAAAATTGACTCTGCTCACTCCCGCCGAATTGCAGGAACCCCTCTTCATGAACATTCTGAAAGCCGCTGCCATTGGCATCGTGGCTCTTAGCACCTGTCTGGCCGGCTGTGCACAAACAGCGCAGCAACAGCGCACCGCTACGGGTGCGGCCTTGGGCGCCGCCAGCGGCGCGCTGATCGGCCAGGCCATTGGTAGAAACGCCGGAAGCACCCTTATCGGCGCTGGTGCCGGCGCGCTGCTTGGGGCGGCCGTGGCCGACTCGACGAATCCGCCGAATCCGGGTGGGCCGCAAATGTGCAGGTACCGCGATCCCTATGGCAGAATTTATGTCGCCGAGTGCGACGAGCGCTACTACAGCGGGCGATACTGACACGACGAGGGCCGTACCCACTTGGGCAGCCTCGGCAGAGGACGCCTGGGCGGCGCTGCGGTTCTTACGGCCTTTGCCAGCGCAACAGCCGTTTTTCCGCCGCGCAAGTAGAGCGCTTGCGAAAAAAGTCGCCCGGGTCGAGCATGATGATGGCGGCGAAGAGTTCCTGCGCGAGAAACGAGCGCAGCCGCCATCAGCAGCGTCTGGCCGGGGCCGGCTTCATCGGGTTTGCCGCCCGGCCATCAGCTCGGTGACATCCAGGGCGACCGCCGATCACCGCATCATCACCAAGCCGACGGCGGCAATGATCGCGACATCGTAGGCTTGCGCCTCCGGCGCTCGCCGCGCTCAATTCATCCAGGTCGCGGTGCAAGTGAGGGGAAGACCGAACAGGCGCATCGATCTGATCCGATAATTGGTGACGCCCGCCGCCCAGCCCTTGCCGATGAATTCGCAGCAGCGATCGAACTGCTGCTTGGACAACATGAGATGCAGCATCAAGAGCTTCGATGATGCACCGGAGACCATGCTGCACATCGTCGTGCGGACTAGCTGCCGACGGTGCGGCATGTGCCGCGACTGGCGCGATGATGCCGCTCAGACGATCCTGAAGATAGCGAGCGCAAGCACGGCCTGGGCGAGGAAGCCGACCGTAAATGCCAGCGTGCGGAACACGGGCAGGCCAAGCGTGTAGACGATCAGGTGCGCGACGCGAGCCCAGAAATACACAGCGCAGGCGAGCACGGTCCATTTGGACGAATAATCGGCCGCGTTGAGGATCAGCACCAACGGCGCGAAGATCACGAGGTTCTCGACCGCGTTATCGTGAGCGAACATTAGCCGGGTCGCCCATTCCGCATGCGGCTTGTCGCCGCGCGAGGGATTGGCCATCGCGCCGGAGAGGCCACGGACCTGGCAGCGGTTGATGATGTAGGGAATCCAGAGCAGTCCGGTCAGGATCACCGTCAGCGCCAGCCAGAACAGTTCACGAGTCATCATCTCCCCCTCAACTGAGTTCGATTCCCGAGCGCCGGGACAATCTGCTTATAGCTGAGAGGCAGGCCCGGCGCTACGCGCGGACGCGGACGTAACTCCCCGGAGCGTCCTCGAGCGGCGGCATCTCCGGCGAGCCCACGGCGCGCGCCGGCACCTTCTCGGAATCGAGGTGCTCCAGCCATTCGCGCCAGTCGGGCCACCACGAGCCCTTGTGCTCCTGGGCGTTCTTCAGCCAGTCGGAGAGCTTGACGTCCTTGATGTTGTCGTTGGTCCAGTATTGGTACTTCTTCGCTGTCGGCGGATTGACCACGCCGGCGATATGGCCCGAGCCGGAAAGGACATACTTCACCGGGCCGCCGAAGAACTGCGAGCCGTACAGCACCGATTCCGCCGGCGCGATGTGATCCTCGCGCGTGGCGAGGTTGTAGACTGGAACCTTCACCTTCGACAGATCGAGCAGCGTGTTGTCGAGCACCATCGTGCCGGTCGACAGCCGGTTCTCAAGGTAGCAGTTGCGCAGGTAGTAGGAGTGGTTCGACGCCGGCATCCGGGTCGCGTCGGAATTCCAGTGCAGCAAGTCGAATGAGGAGGGCGGCTGTCCCTTGAGATAGTTGTTCACGACATAGGACCAGATCAGGTCGTTCGAGCGCAGCATGTTGAAGGCCATCGCCATCTTGCTGCCTTCGAGCACGCCGGATTCCTGCATGTCGCGTTCCAGCGCCGAGATCTGGTCCTCGTCGACAAACACGAGCAGGTCGCCGGCATGGGTGAAATCGACCTGCGCCGCAAAGAACGTTGCCGAAGTCACGCGCTGGCGGCGCTTCTCGGCGAGATAGGCGAGTGTGGAGGCCAGCAGGGTGCCGCCGACGCAATACCCGGCGGTGTGAACCTTCATCTCGCCGGTGACCTTTTCGATCACGTCCATCGCCGTGAGCGGGCCTTCGGTCATGTAGTCGGCCCAGGTCTTCTTGCCGAGTTCCTTGTCCGGATTGACCCAGGAGATCACGAACACCGTGATGCCCTGATCGACGCACCATTTGATGTAGGATTTTTCCGGGCGCAGATCGAGGATGTAGAACTTGTTGATCCAGGGCGGAACGATCAGCAGCGGCGTGCGCAGCACGTTCTCCGTTGTGGGCGAATACTGGATCAGCTGCATCAGCTCGTTCTGGTAGATCACCTTGCCCGGCGTCGTCGCCATATTGACGCCGACCGCGAGATTGGTCGGATCGGACTGGCGAATTCGGAGCGTGCCATGGCCGGTTTCGATATCTTCCGCCAGCATCTTCATGCCGCGCACCAGGTTGTCGCCGTTGGATTCGACGGTGGCGCGCAGCACTTCAGGATTGGTCAGGACGAAATTCGACGGCGCGAGCGCATTGGTGATCTGCTGGACGTAGAACTCGGCCTTCTGGCGGGTATGCGGATCGATTCCCTCGGCGTTGCGGACCAGCTCCTGCGCCCATTTCGACGTCAGCAGATAAAGCTGGAGGATGAAGTCGAAGAATTGGTTCGACTTCCATTCGGGATCCTGGAAGCGCTTGTCGCGAGGGGACGGCTCGATCGCCGGCTTGGCGTCTGCCTCGCCGGCCATGCGGCGCGCCGCTGCGCCCCAGAGATCGAGGTAGTCCTTCCCGAGCTTGATCTGCAGGTCGGAGGCGCGCTCCTTGTCGGACAGCCAGTATTCGGCGATCACGCTGAAGGTCTTGATGACCTCGCCGAGTTCATTGGGGGTCTTGTCGCGGACTTCGCCGGTCTGGCGCGGCTTGAGATAGGCGGCAAGCGCCTGACCGCTGCTTTCGATCGCCCGCGCGATATTCATGGCGAAGGCTTCGGCGTTGAATTTGGGGGCGGCTTGGGTTTCGGTACTGACGTTGCTCATCTTAAGGACATTATCGCTTCGTTTCGTGGGCGTCATCGCGCGGTGCGGCAACGGCAATCAGGCAAAATCCAATGTTTCGCGCTGTTGCGCTGCGACAAAAAATCTTTGTTCTGACATATTGAAGCCTCACAGGTCGCCTTTGCTGTTCACGCCTTAATCGTTTCGGGCGACAATGGTTTGAACGGCTGAAGCCAAAATTAACGCAGCGGGGATGCTGCAAGGCTCGTACCAGTGCGACCCGTGTCGGCGACGTGCGACCTGCGCGCCAGCTTGTTGGGGACTTTTCGGCGCATGCCGATCGATCGGATGATGAGGGGGCTCGGGGCCGCAGTGCTGCTCGCGTCGATGGCGGCGCTGGGGGGCTGTTCGAGCACGGTTGCGGATCTGCCCGGGATCGGGGTGCCCGCCGACGCGTCGGCGCGGCCAAAGGACGCCAGCGGCTACCTTCCTGTCCATGATCTCCCGCCGGACCGCAACGAGGAGACAATGAAGCCGGCCGACCAGGCCAAGCTCGAGGCGGAGCTGAAGGCCGCGCGGGACCGCCAGGCGACCGCCGCGGCCCAGAATGCCGCCGCTGCGAGCGACGTGGCTGCGGCCAACATCGCGGCCGGGAAGTAGTGCGTGAAGAGGCCGATCTGCGCTGGCGCGGCCGGGTGTCCGTGCTAAAAGAGCTTCAATTCAACCGCATATCCGGCCGCTTGTCTCAGCCCCGTGCGCCTGAATTCGCCATAAGTTATTGATTCTGTGCGATTTCTGGATGAAGCCGAGTCCGGCTTCGAGAGCTGGCCAAGGGTCGTCGATTCTGATGTGCCGGTTGTCGGAGCAAGGGTCCCATGGAAGAATTTTATCGCATTCGCCGTCTGCCGCCTTACGTCTTTGAAAAGGTCAACCAGGCCAAGGCGGCCGCGCGCAATGCTGGGGCCGATATCATCGACATGGGTATGGGGAACCCGGACCTGTCGACGCCGCCGCATGTGATCGAAAAGCTCAAGGAAACCCTCGGCAAGCCGCGGACCGACCGCTATTCGGCCTCGCGCGGCATCAACGGCCTGCGCAAGGCCCAGGCTGCCTATTACGCGCGCCGCTTCGGCGTGAAGCTCAATCCGGATACGCAGGTGGTCGCGACCCTCGGCTCGAAGGAGGGCTTCGCCAATGTGGCACAGGCGATCACGGCGCCGGGCGACGTCGTGCTGTGTCCCAATCCGAGCTACCCGATCCATGCCTTCGGCTTCCTGATGGCAGGGGGCGTGATCCGCTCGGTACCTTCGGAGCCGACCCCGCAATTCTTCGAAGCCGTCGAGCGGGCGATCGTCCATTCGATCCCGAAGCCGATCGCGCTGATCGTTTGCTATCCGTCCAATCCGACCGCCTATGTCGCGGATCTCGACTTCTACAAGGACCTCGTCGCCTTCGCGAAGAAGCACGACATCTTCATCCTGTCGGATCTCGCCTACGCAGAGGTCTATTTCGACGAGAACAAGCCGCCCCCATCGGTGCTGCAGGTGCCCGGCGCAATCGACGTCACCGTCGAATTCACCTCGATGTCGAAGACGTTCTCGATGGCCGGCTGGCGCATGGGCTTTGCGGTCGGCAACGAGCGCATCATCGCCGCGCTCGCGCGCGTGAAGTCATATCTGGACTATGGCGCCTTCACGCCGATCCAGGTGGCCGCGACTGCCGCGCTCAACGGGCCCGATGACTGCATTCGCGAGATGCGCGATACCTATCGCAAGCGCCGCGACGCGCTGGTTGAGTCATTTGGTCGCGCCGGCTGGGACATTCCGCCGCCGCAAGCCTCGATGTTCGCCTGGGCGCCGTTGCCGAAGGCGTTCGAGGCGGTCGGCAGCATGCAGTTCGCGACCCTGATGGTGGAGAAGTCCGGCGTCGTGGTGTCGCCCGGCGTCGCCTTCGGCGAGCATGGCGAAGGCTATGTCCGCATCGCGATGGTGGAGAACGAGCAGCGGATCCGGCAGGCCGCGCGTGGCGTGCGCCGCTTCCTTGAAAGCGGCATCGAAACGTTGCACAACGTGGTTCCTCTCGCCAATCGACGCTAATCTTCCCAGGTTCCTTACTCACATGGTCGCACCCCTCAAAGTGGGCATAGCGGGGCTCGGCACCGTCGGTGCCGACGTCGTCCGCCTGATCGAAGCGCAGGGACGCATGCTGTCCGAACGCAGCGGCCGCGGCGTGCGCGTCGTCGCCGTCACGGCGCGGTCGAAGGCCAAGAAACGCAGCCTCGACCTGCGCGGCATTGAATGGGCCAAGAGCCCGCAGGCGCTGGCCGAGGATCCCAACATCGACTGCTTTGTCGAATTGATGGGCGGCGCCGGCGATCCCGCATTCTCCGCAATCGAGACGGCCCTGAAGACCGGCAAGTCCGTGGTCACTGCCAACAAGGCACTGATCGCCAAGCACGGGCTGCGGTTGGCCGCGGCTGCCGAGAAGCACGGCGGCGCGCTCAACTTCGAAGCGGCGGTCGGTGCGGCGATCCCGGTCATCAAGACGCTGCGCGAGGGGCTCGCCGGCACCGGCGTCAATCGCGTCTACGGCATCCTCAACGGCACCTGCAATTACATCCTGACGCGGATGGAGCACGAGGGGCTATCGTTCGCCGAGTGCCTGAAGGATGCCCAGCGCCTCGGCTATGCCGAAGCCAACCCGTCCTTCGACGTCGACGGCCACGACACCGCGCAGAAGCTGGCGATCCTGGCGAGCCTCGCCTTCGGAACCAAGGTCGCGCAAAGCGCCGTCTATGTCGAAGGTATCTCCTCGATCACGCCTGAAGACCTGCGCGCAGCCGAAGAACTCGGCTATCGCGTCAAGCTGCTCGGGGTTGCCGTGCGCACCGCCAAGGGCATCGAGCAGCGCGTGCATCCGACCATGGTGCCGAAATCATCGTCGATCGCCCAGGTGATGGGCGTTACCAATGCGGTGACGATCGACGGCGAGGGGATTCCGCCGATTACGCTGGTCGGCCCCGGGGCCGGCGGCGCGGCGACGGCCTCTGCGGTGGTCGCCGACATCGCCGACGTCGCGCGTGGAATCAGAGCCAAGCCGTTCGGCCGCCCGGTGGAGCGGTTGCGCGGCACCACCAAGGCGCCGATGGAACGCCACGAGGGTGGCTATTACATCCGTCTGATGGCGCGCGATCTTGCAGGCACTGCCGCAACAATCGCCACCCGGCTCGCGGAACAGAAGATATCACTGGAATCGATCGTGCAACGGCATCCGGATGGCGTTGATATGAATGGTGCGGCCAAAAAACCTTCACCGGTTCCTGTCATTCTGATTACCTATGCCACCAGTGAGGACGCTGTGCATCGCGCTTTGGCCGCAGTGCAGCGCGATAAGGTCATCAGCGGCCGGCCGCAGGTGATCCGGATCGAGAAAAACTAGCGCGCGACCTGAACGGGACGGGCGCAAGACGATTGATGCGGGCAGCGTGGCCCGTGAGGCTTTAAGGAGTACGCCGATGTCGACCCATATTTCCGTTCCGCCGCAGATGCTGCTTGAGCGCATCCTGACGCTCGAAATCGTGCGGGTGACGGAACGCGCGGCGGTGTCGGCCGCGCGGCTGCGCGGCCACGGCCAGGAGAAGGCCGCAGACAAGGCCGCGGTCGACGCGATGCGCCGCGAGCTCAACAAGCTGCCGATCGAAGGCACCATCGTGATCGGCGAGGGCGAGCGCGACGAGGCGCCGATGCTGTTCATCGGCGAGAAGGTCGGGCTCAACGCCGGTCCCAAGGTCGACATCGCGGTCGATCCGCTCGAGGGCACCACGCTTTGCGCCAAGAACATGCCCGGCTCGATCGCCACCATGGCGATGGCCGATGGCGGCACGCTGCTGCACGCACCCGACGTCTACATGCAGAAGATCGCAATCGGTCCGGGCTTCGCCAAGAACGTGATCGAGCTCGACGCGCCGCCGGCCGACAACGTGCGCCGGCTCGCCAAGGCCAAGGGTGTGGATCCCTCCGCCATCACCGTTCTGGTGCTCGACCGTCCGCGCCATGCCGAGATCATCAACAGCGTGCGCTCGACGGGCGCTGCCGTGCAGCTGATTACCGACGGCGACGTCGCCGGCGTCATTCACTGTGCCAAGCCCGATGAGACCGGTGTCGACATGTATATCGGCACCGGCGGCGCGCCGGAGGGCGTGCTGGCGGCGGTTGCGCTGCGCTGCATCGGCGGTCAGATGCAGTGCCGCCTGATCCTCGACAGCGAGGAGAAGCGCGAGCGCGCGCACAAGATGGGCGTCACCGATCCGAAGATGATCTATGGCATCGAGGACATGGCCAAGGGCGACTGCCTGTTCGCCGCGACCGGTGTCACCACCGGCTCGCTGCTGACAGGCGTGAAGTTCAAGAAGGACGTGATCGAGACCGAGACGGTCGTGATGCGCTCCGTCACCGGCACCGTACGCTACATCAAGGCCGAGCACCGGCAGTTCGACAAGTTCCACCTTGATTGATGCACTGTCGTTCCGGGGCATCCGCAGGATGAACACAGATGCGCAATTGCGCATCGGGAAACCTCGAGTTTCCGGGTTCGCGCTGATGCGTGCCCCGGAATGACGAACCAGGAACGAATAACAACAAGGGAGACGAACATGTCCGATGTTTCCGCGGTCAAGGCGCTGGTGTTCGACGTGTTCGGGACGGTGGTCGACTGGCGCACCAGCCTGATCAACGACTTCACCACATGGTCGGAGACGCGGGGCATCAAGGCCGACTGGACCGCGCTGGTCGATGGCTGGCGCGCGGTCTATGCCGCGTCGATGGACGAGGTACGCAGGAATCCGCAGAACGGCTACGTCATCCTCGACGTGCTGCACCGCCGCTCGCTGGAGAAGTTGGCCGCGCAGTTCGATATCAAGGGGCTGACGGACGCCGATCTGCACCATCTGACGATGGGTTGGCATCGCCTGCACCCGTGGGCCGACAGCGTCGCCGGGCTGACGCGGCTGAAAACGAAATACATCATCTCGCCGCTCTCGAACGGCAACGTCGCGCTGCTGACCAACATGGCGAAGTTCGCAGGGCTTCCCTGGGACCTGATCATGTCGGCCGAGCTGTTCGAGCATTACAAGCCCGATCCGGAGACCTATCTCGGTGCGGCGAAGCTGCTCTGCCTGCCGCCGGAGCAGGTGATGATGGTCGCTGCGCACAATTATGATCTGAAGCATGCGCAGAAGCTCGGCCTGAAGACGGCGTTCGTGGCGCGTCCGACCGAATACGGTCCGCTGCAGAAGGTCGATTTCGAAGCCACCGGCGACTGGGACATCGTCGCCAAGGATTTCGGTGGGATAGCCGACCGGATGGGGTGCTAGCACTGGCCTGCGAGTCAGGGACACGTTACGATTCCTGCCTGGCTCGGAAGGGATCATGACGCTCCACGCATCCGCACTGCCCGTCGAGGCGCCGCCGGCGTTCCTCGGCGTGACGCGGTCCTTGAATGGAAAATTCTGGCGCGACCGGTTGGATGCACGCGGAGCGGCGCGGGCGCTCGCGATCGTCCAGCGCCACAATCTGCCGGAAATGCTGGCGCGCGTGCTGGCGGGGCGCGACGTCGGGATTGATGCGGTCCCCGATTTCCTCGATCCGACCATCCGTAAGCTGATGCCCGATCCCCATACCGTGACCGATATGGAGACGGCCGCCAAGCGCATTGCGGACGCTGCACAGCACGGCGAGAAGGTCGCGATCTTCGGCGACTACGACGTCGACGGCGCGACCTCGGCGGCGCTGCTGGCTTGGCATCTGCGCCATTGCGGACTGGATCCGCTGATCCACATTCCCGACCGCCTGTTCGAAGGCTACGGGCCGAACACCGAGGCCGTCCGCGCGCTGGCGGCGAAGGGCGCAACGCTGCTCGTCACCGTCGACTGCGGCACCACCAGCATCGAGCCGCTGGCCGAAGCGAAGAAGCTGGGAATGTCGGTCGTCGTGATCGACCACCACCAGACCGGCGATCAGTTGCCCGAGGTCGATGCGCTGGTAAATCCGAACCGGCCCGACGATCTCTCGGGCCTCGGTCATCTCGCGGCTGTCGGTCTCGTGCTGGTGACGCTGGTGGCGGTGAACCGCGAACTGCGGCAGCGCGGGTTCTGGACCAGCGAGATGCCGGAGCCCGATCTGCTCGGCATGCTGCACCATGTTGCGCTCGGCACAGTCGCCGACGTCGCGCCGCTGATCGGGCTCAACCGCGCCTTTGTGGCCAAGGGTCTGATCGCGATGCGCCGCCGCGATCACCTCGGCCACACCGCGCTGATGGATGTATCGCGGCTGAACGGTCCGCCGGAGGCCTGGCATCTCGGCTTCTTGCTTGGGCCGCGCATCAATGCCGGCGGCCGCATCGGGCGCGCCGATCTCGGCGTGCGGCTGCTGCTGGAAAGCGACGTGTCGGAGGCGGCGCGGATCGCGGCCGAGCTCGATCGCCTCAACACCGAGCGCCGCGTGATCGAGCAGGCGGCCGAGGCGCAGGCCGAAGCCGAGGCCTTGGCGTCGCTTGGCCTTGAGGACAAGGGCGCGGTGATCGTCACCGCGGCGGAAGGCTGGCACCCCGGCGTGGTCGGACTGGTGGCCGCGCGGCTGAAGGAGAAATTCGCGCGCCCCGCTTTCGCGATCGCGCTCGAACCGGGCGGCATCGGCACGGGATCTGGCCGCTCGATCGGCGGCGTCGATCTCGGCAAGGCGGTGCGGCAGGCAGTGCACGACGGTCTCTTGATGAAGGGCGGCGGTCACGCGATGGCCGCCGGCGTGACGCTGCGCAAGGAGAAGCTCGCTGAATTCCGCGCCTACCTCGAGAACGCGCTCGCCGCCGACGTCGCCAACTCGCGCCACGAGAACGAGCTCTTCATCGACGGCGCGGTGACCGCGCGCGCGGTCACGCCGGAATTTGCCGCAACGCTGAACCGCGCGGGTCCGTTCGGCAGCGCCAATCCGGAGCCGGTGATCGCGCTGCCGTCGCATCAGCTCGTCTACGCCGACGAGGTCGGTCAGGCGCATTTGAGGCTGCGCTTCAAGTCGGGCGACGGCTCCATTGTCAACGGTATCGCGTTCCGTTCGGTCGGACAGAAGCTCGGCAGCGCCTTGACGCAAAATCGCGGCCAGCAATTGCACGTGGCAGGCTCTCTTGCGGTCGACCGTTGGCAAGGCACCGAACGTGTGCAATTCCGTGTGCTCGACGTCGCGGTGCCGGATCAGGGCCCGGCGGTGATCAGATAAGAAACGTTGGGAGTGGCCATGGCAGGACAGGTTCAAGGCAAGGTCGCGCTGGTGACCGGCGGCGCGTCGGGCATTGGCGCGGCGATCGTGGAATTGCTGGCGCGGGAGGAGGCGACCGTGATCGCCACCGACATCGACGAGTTGAACGGGCCTGAGCTGGCCGCGCGCCTGAAGAAAGCCGGTCGCGATGTGAGTTTCCTGGCGCAGGACGTCACCAGCGAGGAGCGCTGGATCGAAGTCGTGGCCGAGATCGGCAAGCGGCATGGCCGGCTCGACGTGATGGTGTCCAACGCGGGAATCGGCATCGGCGTGCCTTCGATCGTCGAAATGTCGCTGCAGGATTGGCGCCGGCAAACTGCGATCAATCTCGACGGCGTCTTCCTGTCGGTGAAGCATTCCCTGCCGTTGATGCGCAAGTATGGCGGCGGCTCGATCATCATGATGTCGTCGCTCGCCGGCCTCCGCGGCTCAGCAAACCTCGCCGGCTACTGCGCGACCAAGGGCGGTGTGCGGCTGTTCGCCAAGGCGATCGCGATGGAGTGCGCGCAAGTTGGCGACGGCATCCGCGTCAACTCGGTGCATCCCGGCATCATCGACACGCCGATCTGGGGCAAGATCCCGACCGGCGCGGCCGGCGCCGGCCAAAATGCGCCGATCGATCCGGAGGAGCGCGCCAGATTTGCGACGCCGCTCGGCCGTGCGGGGCAGGCGATCGAGATCGCGCAGGGCGTGCTGTATCTGGCCTCCGATGCATCGCGCTATGTGACGGGCACCGAGCTCGTCATCGACGGCGGCATGAACGCCGGCGGAGTCGTGCGGCAGCAGTGAGTCTCCGGCGTTGCGAGCGAAGGCGATTGCTTGCATTAGTTCCGTCATCCTGAGCCCGGAACGCGCGTCTCAAAGGATGCGCGGCCCGGCGGGTGGCCGTCGTGCTTCGAGACGGCCGTTGAGCGGCCTCCTCCAGCGACAACGGCAATGCCGTTGCGCGGGCATGATGGAGTTCTCTCCGCGTCATTGCGGGCGAAGCGACTTGTCCGCCGAAGCCTTGGCGAGGGCGGAAGCAATCCATCGCCCCGCCGTCATACCCCGCGCATGCGGGGTATCCAGTACGCTGCGGCCTCTCGGATCAATCACTGCTGCCTCTGGAATACTGGATCGCCCGCTTTCGCGGGCGATGACAGTCGTGGAGATATGGCTTCGCGTTCCCGCGACATGATCTGTCCGAGCTTTTGCCGTTCGTTTCGCCCTCTCTTGAGCAGAGGGCGCAGGGAAAGCCGGGTGCCGATCGCACCCATGGGTCCCGTGCAAATGGAAAGCACGGGAGGTAGGACCACAGGTGAAACCGGAAACACTCCGGCTTTCCCTGCGCGATGGTTTACGGCTTATACGTGCTCTCCCCGGCGAGACTGGGCTTTGTTGTCACCGTCTTTGCAAAAGCGCTTCGCGCTTTGCAAGGAGACACCTGCCACTAGGGCGTCAGGCCTGCACGACTTCGCCGTCCGCCTTGCGTGCGCTCGTCAGTCACGCGCTCGGCGTCCACCGCATCTCGACCCAACACTCGTGACGATCGCGAAGCGCCCCTCAAGCGGGTGAGACGGGCCATTCATACACTGAGTTGAACTTCTGGAAAACAGAAATATTTCTCGCCCAAGGGCTTGACGGGTTTTGTTGAGTTGCCCGTCGAGACCGTTTGTCGCAGCGGTGCTAGCCACCCTGGCGCAGCCGCGCCAGCACCTTCAGCCCGCCATAGCCGTCAGCGGGCTGAAGGCCGGTCCTGATCTGATAGTCCTTGATAGCCTTCATGGTGTCGTTGCCGACGCGGCCGTCGGTGCCGCCCGTGTTGAAGCCGGCCTTGGTCAGGCGTGTCTGCATCTCCTGCACTTCCGCCAGCGTCAGCGCGCGCTCTGAGCCGGGGAACGGCTGGATGAAGGGCGGTCCGCCGAGGCAGCGATCGCCGAGATGGCAGATCGCCAGTGCGTAGTTCATCGAGGGGTTGTAGCTCTTGACCGAATAGAAGTTCGGTCCGAGCAGGAACGCCGGTCCGCCCTGGACCGGAATCCAGAGCTGCGCCGATGCATTCGGCTGCGGGAACGGATGTCCGTCGGCGCGCGTCACGCCGGCGTTCACCCAGGCCGCATAGCTGCGGCTGCCGCCGGCACCGCCGCCGGGCGCACGGACCTCGTAGCCCCAGTGCTCGCCGCGGCGCCACTTGCCGCGATTGACGAGGTATTTCGCGGTCGATCCCAGCGCGTCGTCGGGCCGGCCGAACGGGGAGACCTTGCCGTCGCCGTCATAGTCGAAGCCGACATTGAGCCAGACTTCCGGCATCCACTGCGAATGGCCCATAGCGCCGGCCCAGGAGCCGCGCATCTCTTCCGGCGTGCTCCAGCCACGCTGGACGATCTTCATCGCGTTGATCAGCTCGGTCTCCCAATAGGCCTTGCGGCGCGGCTCGTTCCAGGCGAGCGCGGCGAGGGAGGGAAAGACCGGCGTCATGTGGTTCTGCTGCACCAGCGGATCGCCATAGGCGGACTCGACACCCCATAGCGCCAGCAATGTGCCGCGCTCGACGCCGAAGTCGCGTTCGATCCGGGCGAACAGCGCCTCATGTTTCCGGAGCGCCTCGCGGCCATGGATGATGCGCCAATCGGAGACCCGGCGGTTGATGTACTGCCAGATCTGCTCGTGGAATTCAGGCTGATTGCGCATCTGCCTGAACACGCTCATGTCGGGCTCGACCCGCGCCATGCAGCGGTTCCAGGTCGTGTCCGAGATGCCCTTCGCGAGCGCGCGGCCGCGGAAATTGTCGCGCCATTGGTCAAAGCCTGGAGGCGCGGCCGCCAGTGCGCAAAGTGGACTGGCGAGCACGGCACCTGTGGCAACCCCGAGCTTCAGAAAGGTGCGGCGGGCGGGGGAGTTCGGAGAATCAGGCTGTTTCATTTGGCCAGTCTAGCGGCGGGCTCCGAATGGACCAAAGCAACTCCGCCGCAGTGGCTAGCTATCCTGCAAATCTGTGGCGATTTTTGACAGCCAGCGCCGGACCACGCGTTCCTCATGGGCGGAGAGCCCTGCGGACAGCCGCCGCTCCAGCGCCTGGGCGTGGCGGCGGCATTGCGCGAGCAGCGCGGTTCCACGGCTGGTCAGCGTCCATTGCAGCACCCGGCCGTGGACCGGGTGCGGCGACTTGCGGATCGCGCCGTCGCGCTCGAGGTTGCGGATGATCACGTTGACGGTCTGCGGCGTCAGGATCGCGACCCGCGCGAGGTCGGCGCCGGAGAGGCCTGGATAGGCTTTCAGCATGGTGAGGACGACGAACTGCGGCGAGGTGACGCCGAGGCCGGCGAGCGCGCGCTCCATCGACAGCCGTGACGCCGCCTGGGCCTGGCGCAGCAGGTAGCCGAGATAGCCCTGCTCGCCGCGTTTGCCCTGGCCGGGCGGCGGGGGGACGGCGAGGGGGGAGGGCGGCGCTGCCGCAGGCGCCTTCCGGGCACCAACCGGCTTGTTTCCGCTGCGGCCTCTCGCGGGCCGCTTTGCGGCGGCGCCGGACTTTCCGCGTTTTCGCACCTCCGCCATGCCGTCTAAGCGCGCCTTCATCGGCATCGATGTCTTGCTCACAATATCAGTGCTCTTATAAGATATCAGGACTCTGATAACACGAGGCAAAGCCGATGTCACATGCTCGCAAGGAATACACCGATTTCGAGAAGCTGGCGCCCGATGTGTTCGCTGTCGTGCGTTCACTCGGCCACTTTGCGGCAAAGGCCGGGCTCGACAAGCAGCTCATCGAACTCATCAAGATTCGTGCCTCGCAGATCAACGGCTGCGCCTTTTGCGTGCAGTATCACATCTTGCAGAGCGAGAGCCTCGGCATTCCCGCCGACAAGCTGAACCTCGTCGTGGTGTGGCGCGAGGCGCCGCAATTCTCTGCGCGCGAGCGCGCCGCGCTGGCCTGGACCGAAGCGTTGACGACGCTGCCGAACGGCGTCAGCGACGAGGTCTATGCGCAGGCGACAGCGGAGTTCTCCGAAACGGAGCTGACCTATCTGACCTCGGCGATCGCATCGATCAATGTCTGGAACCGGTTCGGCGCGGCCTATCGCTGGACACCGCCGCCGCGCAAGCAGAAGGCGGACGCGGCGGCATCGTAGGATGTGAGGAGCAGATTGGGCGACAACAGAACAGGGAGAACAACCGATGAGCATCATGGCCGCGACGCTGTCGCCTCCATCCATACGGTCGCCGCGGCCGGTTTCGCTCGCGATCGTTGCGGGACTGGCCTGCGCCATGGCGATCGGCAAGGCCTTGCCGATCCCGATGGATGCGATCTCCTCGGTCATCATGCCGCCGTGCGCGACCGCGAATGCTGCATCCCCGCTCGACAAGGTCGAGGTCATCAGCTCGCATGCATTGCCGAACGTACCTGGCAAGCGCGTTACGGTGGTGCGCGTGTTCTACGGTCCCGGCGGATTTACCCCGCCGCATCGTCACGCCGGCTCGGTGACGGCCTACATCACCAAGGGCGAAATCCGCTCTCAACTCGGCGGCGGGCCGATCAAGACCTTCAAGGTAGGCCAGTCCTTCTTCGAGCCGCCGGGCTCCACCCACGTCGTCTCAGCCAATGCGAGCACCACGGAGCCGGCGGAATTGATCGCGGTATTCGTGGCCGACGAGGGCGCACAGCTGACCACGATGCTTGAATAGTCGTGGACGGCAGGCCGTGTCTCGGCGGCTATTAGCGCAAGCGTGACGGGGGTCGGTGGTCCATCTCGAGGCCGAGATCGATCGCAACTGGATCATCTCTCGTCCAGTCAATCCGGATATGTGTTTCGCTGCTACTGAAGAGGAATCAACCGATGATCAATCTGAAGGGACTTTCCGCTTTTCCGATCACGCCATCGCATCGAGACGGGCGGGTCGACGTCGGTGCTCTCGGAGCGTTGGTAGAACCTCTGATTGCCGCGAAGGTGGATTCGGTCGGACTGCTCGGCAGCACAGGCTCATATCCGTATCTCGGTCGCGACGAGCGGCGGCGCGCCGTCCAGGCGGCTGTCCGCCTGGCGGAGGGGAGGACGCCGATCTTGGCCGGGATCGGTGCGCTTCGCACCGACGAGACGGTGAGGTTGGCCCAGGATGCGCGCGATGCCGGCGCGGCCGCAGGGCTTTTGGCGCCGGTTTCCTATACTCCGCTGACGGATGACGAGGTTTTCGAGCATT
Organism: Bradyrhizobium sp. ISRA436; assembly: GCF_029910015.1. NCBI lineage: Bacteria > Pseudomonadati > Pseudomonadota > Alphaproteobacteria > Hyphomicrobiales > Nitrobacteraceae > Bradyrhizobium > Bradyrhizobium sp. ISRA436. The sequence continues at coordinate 4,019,460 of NZ_CP094519.1, read as the reverse complement.
TCCAGACGGTGGCGCGCGAGAGCCGGCTGCCGATTTGCATCTACGACAATCCGGGCACCACGCATTTCCGCTTCACGCCGGCCTTGATCGGTCGTTTGAGCCGTGTGGATGGAATCGTGGCGGTGAAGAGTCCGGCGCCGGAGCCTGCTGCCATCTCGCGCCATATCGCGGAGTTGCGAGCCGTCGTCCCAAGTGGCTTTTCGTTGGGTTACGCCGCCGACTGGAATTGCACCGAGGCGCTGCTGGCCGGCGGCGAGACCTGGTACAGCGTTCTTGCGGGAATTTTCCCGAAGATCTGCCTCGACATCGTCCGCGCTGCGACGAGCGGCAATGCCCCGGAGGCGCGACGGCTCAACCAGCGCCTGCAACCGATCTGGGACCTGTTCAAGACGTTCTCAAGCCTGCGCGTGGTTTACGCAATCGCCAATCTCAGGGGAATCTGTGCGGCGGAGCCGCCGCGTCCGATCCTGCCGCTGCCCGCGGAAGGGCAGAAGAAAGTCGCGGAGACATTGGCAGGAATACAGATCGATTTTGGTTGAATCGGCTTCGTCGCTTTCGGGGCTAGGCGGACATCAGCCAGCCGACAGCCCGACCGAATCTGTCGAAAATGACCCGAAGCAGTCATCGGTATGTCGAAGTTGCTGCGATACGCAATCATCACTTCTCTGGTGCCGCGGAACGCGCGGCGGTGAGCATCAGCGTGGAATTCGCATAAGCGCCGGAGGCGCGCATCTCCGCTCGGTAGTGCGATTGCATCTCGGCTCAGTATTCCGATGATGCATTGCTCGCATCAGGCGAAGCCAGAAGTGCCATCGCATGGATCAAATTTGAGTGACGGCGGGAACCCGCCCGCGAGAACGTCATCTCATTTTAGCGAGTCTCTATTTGGCAAGTGTCTTCGGCCTTCCATCGGCCGCGCCTTGTGCGCCGCGGGATCGCGGACGCGCTATATAGCACAGACAGCGGGAGCAAACGCATGCGTAGAATTCTTGGAGTTGTTGCAGTCTGCGGCATCCTGGTCCTGTCCGCACTACCGGCAGCCGCTCAGAAGGTCGAAAAAGCGCCGCCCGGTGGTCCCTACAAGAAAGTGAGCGAGCTCGTGAAGCTACCTGATTTCCTGCCGGGCATAGGCACACTTTATGTCGACCCCAAGACTCTTCCCGAGGGGCCGTTCCTCGCCTATGACCACCAGGAAAAGCTTGTGAGCACGATCTTTATGATCCCGCTCAAAGACCTCGATGCGCAAAAAAAGCGGGATGATCTGGCGGCGCCAGGCGGGAAAGTCGATCACGTCAGCATCTACTACAATGCAGGCCATCCCGGCGTTCCTGAACCGCACTATCACATCGTGCTTTGGCACGTTCCGAAGGCGCAGGAGCAACTCGTCGCGAAGTAAAAGAAACCCGGAAGTGTTCACCTGCCGGTGCCCATGAGGATCATCATAATGGAAAGCAGCGTCTCGCGTCGCGGGATGCTGCAACTAACTCTCGTCGCCGCTGCCTCGGTTGCGGAAGCTGTAACCTGGCCTGCTCGCGCTCAGCCAGAACTGAGCGAAGCACAAAAGATTTCGCATGCCGACGCCAAATATCAGACTACGCCAAACGACCAGCAACGCTGCGAGATTTGTCTGCAATTTGAGCCGCCCAACCATTGCAAGGTCGTGCAGAGCCCGATCACCCCTCATGGCTGGTGCCAGTATTTTGCGGCGCGAGAGAATGCCCATTAGTTTTTAAGTGCGCCACTGCCACCATGCTGGCTACTCAAGTGCGTTCGGCCGCCGCGCCGCCCGCCTGATAGTCGAGATCGCTATTCTTGCCCAGCCTCTTCGCTAGTACGCCCTATGCGCTGCCATCGCGAACATGGATTTCATCGGCCCAATAGGCGTCAGCTTCGCCGCAACAGCTCGCGGCCGCACGCAATCGGATGGCAGTTCAGAGCCCTCCTGCTTGCTAGATGCTGGCGTCCCAATAGGGCGGTCTCCCGAAACTGCGGGCGAGATGGTTGACGAACGCGCGGACCTTCATGGACATCAGGCGATTGCCGGGATAGACGGCGTAGATGGCGCTGGCCGGCAGCTCCCATCTGGGAAGTACGCGTCTGAGCGCGCCCGTGCGCAGCGGTTCGGCCGCAGCCCATGTTGGTAGCACCGAGATGCCGACGCCATCGAGAGCCGCCGCCCGCAGCATCTCGGCGCTGTTGCTTCGGAAACTCCCGCTCACCGCCATGCGCACCTTCCCGCGTGGGCCTATAAGCGACCATTCGCCGCCCCACGGGAGCAGGGCCGTGCAGATGCAGTTGTGCTGTGTCAATTCCTCTGGCTTGCGAGGCATTCCGCGCGCATCGAGATAAGCCGGCGCAGCACAAAGAATAATGCGCGACGGCGCAAGCTTGCGCACCACGAGCCGAGAATCCTCGAGTACACCGATGCGAATGGCGAGATCGAGACCCTCGTCGACGAGGTTTACATGGGCCGGACTTAGCGTGATGTGGACGGCAAGCTCCGAATAGCGTCTCAAGAAGCCCGAAAGCGCTGGAGCGACATGCATCCATCCAAAGCTGTCCGGCGCCGAAATGCGCAGCGTACCGCGCGGTTGGTGTTGGAGCGCAGCAGCTGCCTGCTCAGCCGCTTCAGCCTCGGTGAGAATTCGGATGCAATGGCGATAATAGGCCGCGCCCGCCTCGGTTAAGGATACTCGACGGGTCGTCCGATTCAGAAGGCGAACGCCCAGGCGATTCTCGAGCCGTTGCACATGGGCACTGACCGCGGACTTGGAAATCTTCAAGCGAGCCGCCGCCGCCGAAAAGCTTCCGCTATCGACCACACGAACAAAGGCAGCGATTCCGTCGAGAGGATCCATCCGCCGATTGTCCTGAAATCAGAACGGCAAGTCCAGAGAATACCGGCTAATCAGACTTCCCAAACGGAGCTAGTTATCTGGCGATCGCAATGATTGGGGCAGAGAACAGGAGGTTGGAAATGACTAACAGTCTCGCTGCGGCTACGGCCCTTTCGCGTGAGCCTGAAGCCGGTTCGACACTGAACGTGTTGGGCGTCACCCACATTTACAAGGTAACGGGTGCTGAAACAGGCGGGTCCCTGTCGTTTTGGGAGGCCATCATCCCGCCGGGAGCGGGGGCGCCACTGCATACGCATAGCCGCGAGGATGAGGCCTTCTATGTCCTAAGTGGCGAGATCCTGATCGAGCGAGAAGGCGAGGCCGCGCCGCTTACCGTCGGTCCGGGTGATTTTTTCTTCGGTGCCCGCGGGCGCTACCATGCTTTCCGCAATGTCGGGGACGAGACCGCTCGCGTCCTCATGCTCAGTACGCCCAGCTGCGGCCTTGATCAAATGTTCGCGGACCTCGAAACCGCTACCCGTGGCGGCATGCCGGACCCCCCAAGGCTGGTGGCGATTGCTTCCAAGTACGGTGTAACTATCAAACCGCCGTCGGCGTGAAAGTCTGAAGCCGCGGCGTCGGGGACGCTGCGGCTTCCTTGCACAAATCAGCAGCTCTCTGCCGAGCGGGTCGCGATTTCGGCAATTGGCCCTTCGCGACATATTGCGTCGCCGCGCGAGCTTGGTCGCTAACGGCGCAGAGCGGACGTGGCTTTCGTCGCGCCGGGGTTATGGTGACACGGCCCAGCTAATTGCTGCCGCCCTCCTGGATGTCGATGCGACGTGTGACGTCCTCGGGCAGGGCATGGGCGACGGCGGCTGCAAGCCCCGGCTCGGGGCCGATTTCGCGCCCGCGGCCGCGGATCAATCGCTCATAGGCCGACACGAGCGTGGTGTAGGGATTGACCCAGATCCAGCCGTCGCGCGTGAACACCTGGACGTCGAAATGCAGATGCCGCGTCGTGCCGTTCGGATGATCGAGATAGTTCGAGACCACACCGATCCTCTCGCCCTCCACCACGCGGCGGCCGTTGAGCAGACCATCGGCATCCATCACCGACGGGTTCATGTGCATGTAGCGGAAGCGGATATGTTCGGTGCGGGTATTGACCTGCAGCGTGACCGCCTGCTGCTGCGGTGAGCGGATCACGATGGCGTCGCGCACCGCAACGACCGCCTGCCGCTTGGGGTTGCATCCGTCCGTGCTACCGGGCGGACATGCGCCGGGGCGAATGTCCTGGCCCTGATGGCCATAGCCGCCGGCGCATTGCCCGACTTCAAAGCTGCGCGCCTCGCAGAAATTGTCCTGCCAGGGATATTCATCGCCACGCCCGTGCTTGGGAAAGGACTGGGAATGGGCGAAGGCGGGCGCCTTCTCGAGCGGAAAGCGGATCTGCGAATAGACGGTGAAGTCGGCGCGGCCGCCCTGATGGTGCCCGCCGCTGTTGGCGATGATGTCGCCGCTCGGGCGATAGGTGAAGTCGGGCGAGGTCGCCGCCGGCCGTTCGGCGATGTCGGCGGCGAGATCGCTGCGCGGTCGCGATGACTGGCCGCCGGCGACGCGCAAAGCCTTCAGGAAGCGTTCGGCGACGGGATAGGCCTCGCGGCAGGCCAGCCGCTTCGGACGCGGCGCGCTGTCGAGGCACTGGATCGACACGACGTAAGGAATTCCGAACCGGGTGAAGGCGTAACGGACATAGCCTTCCCGGATGAAGCGGCGCATGTCCGGGAACTGCGTGGCGAGCGCCTTGACCGGCTCGCCTTTGCCGATCAGCCGATCAGCTAGGTCGTAGACCAGGATTGAGCCCGAGATCTGGACCTCGACCGGCTTTGCAAAGGTCCGCTGCGGCATGCCGTCGGTCGCGCCGGGGTCGAGCGAGAACACGGCATCGTAGCCGGATGGGCCGGCATGGAAGAGATCGGCAGCACGGAAGTCGGCCTGATAGCGAGACACGGGGAGGCTGTCCGGCGCACCGCCTTGCCGCGCCTCGAGATAGCTTGCCGTATCGAACGGCAGCAGCACCGGGATGGGGCTGCGCGCGATGCCGGGGAAAATCGGCGATGTCACCGCGTTCAACTGCACGAATGCCGGCGTCGAGCGCGGGTCGTGGGCCGGGACCCGGCGCTGGCTCGCAAAGCTGAAGCTGGAGGCGATGGCCGGCCGGGCGTTGATTTCCTGCCGCAACTGGTTGAGCGCGGAACGCCATTCGACCCGCATGGCCGAGATTGACGGCGTCCTGAACTCGCCGGCTGACGCGCCGGTCAGGGGGAAGAGCAAAGCTGCCAGCCAGCAACCGGCGAAGCTGACGACCTTCCTGCCCAACGCGCCCCCCCCCCCCCCCCGGGCTCATGTGCGACTGCCGGAGAGATTAATGCATATTAGGTTCTGATTGAATCGGAACCCAAGTTTTAGATTCTTGTTTTGAAGCGTTTTCTTAACGCGAACCTGCCCGCTCGCTTCGGAAAGCGCCGGCCGCTAATCCTTGGCGCGTTCGACGTAGGAACCGTCCTCGGTCATCACCACGATGCGGGTGCCGGTGGTCACGTGCGGGGGGACGCCGGTGCGCACGCCGTTGGACAGCACCGCGGGCTTGTAGGACGAGGAGGCGGTCTGGCCCTTGGTCACGGGCTCGGTCTCGACGACTTCCAGCGTCACGCGCTGCGGCAGCTGGATCGCGACGGGATTGCCCTCATGCAGCGAGAGCTTCACGGTCATGTTCTCCTGCAGATACGGCGCAGAAGAGCCGACGATCTCCTTGGAGACCTGGACCTGGTCGTAATTCTCGGCGTTCATGAAGTGGAAGCCGTCGCCGTCTTCATAGAGGTAGTTGAAGTTGTGGTCCTCGACGGTGGCCTTCTCGACCTGGTCGGTGGTCTTGTAGCGTTCCGAGACCTTAACTCCGTCGCCGATGCGGCGCATTTCGATCTGGCTGACCGGGGTGCCCTTGCCGGGGTGAATGTTCTCGGCTGACAGCACCACATAGAGCTTGCCGTCCTGCTCGATGACGTTGCCCTTGCGGATGGAACTGGCGATGACTTTCAAAGGTGTTTTCCTGAATTTGGGAGGCGCGGGCGCAAACCGGATCGGCAACCCCTCTGCCTTGGCGGCGATTTCGGGCTGCAACATACTGATTTGTCCCTGAGATGCCAGCCTTTTGCGGCTGATTTCGGCAGATTGCAGGTCTCCGATCCTGGCCAATCAGGGCCGTCCTCCCGTGTCATCTGGGGTTTTGGACGCCTTGGCGCGGGCTTCGAGAGGGTTCAGCCACATGGACAAGGCTGGCGTCTTTCGACAAGAAGGGAAAAACGTCGCCGCACTCCCGTGAGACAAAGATCATGTCCGTAGGCAATCGTTTCAATATCAAGGGCTTATATTTGTCTCTTAAACAAATGATGGCGGTTGCTGATGGCGATTCGTCGCATCGGGCGAGATCGAAATGACCGGACCGGACAACCCTTCGCCGTGGTGGACGCCGTCGCGCTACGCCGACCGCAAACCGTTCCTGCTGACGCGGAGCGTGGTGACGAAGGCGCTCAGGGCCTGGTTCGAGGAGCAGGGATTTACCGAGGTCGAGACCGGGATCCTGCAGATTTCCCCGGGCAACGAGACCCATCTGCATGCGCCCCGGACCGACCTGGCGCGGGCCGACGGCTCCCGTGCGACACGCTATCTGCGCACCTCGCCGGAGTTCGCCTGCAAGAAGCTGCTCGCAGCTGGCGAGCCGAAGATCTACGAGTTCGCACGGGTGTTCCGCGATCGCGAGCGTGGTGATCTGCACTTGCCTGAATTCACGATGCTGGAATGGTACCGCGCCAATGCAGGCTACGATGCCATCATGGCCGATACGATCGTGGTGATCGCGCACGCCGCGCAGGCGACCGGGATCGGCCGGTTCTCGTTCCGTGGCAAGACCGCCGACCCCTTCGTCGAGCCGGAACTGCTGACCGTCGCGGCGGCCTTCGATCGCTTTGCCGGCATCAATCTGCTGGCGACAATCACAGGCGGCGAGGGTGATCGGGCGGCGCTGGCGGCGGCCGCGCGGGAGCGGGTGCGGATTGCGGATGACGACACCTGGTCCGATATCTTCAGCAAGGTGCTGGTCGAGCATGTTGAGCCCAATCTGGGGCAGGGCCGTCTGACGGTGCTGTTCGAATATCCGTCGCCGGAAGCGGCGCTGGCACGCGCCAAGGCCGGCGATTCGCGCGTCGCCGAGCGCTTCGAGGTCTATGCCTGCGGCGTCGAGCTCGCCAACGGCTTCGGCGAGCTGACCGATGCCGTTGAGCAGCGCGATCGCTTCACCGCGGCAATGGACGAGAAGGCCAGGCGTTACGGTGAGCGCTATCCGCTCGACGAGGACTTCATTGCCGCGGTCGGCCAGATGCCCGAGGCGAGCGGCGTTGCGCTCGGCTTCGATCGGCTGGTGATGCTGGCGAGCGGCGCGCCGAGAATTGACCAGGTGGTCTGGACACCGCCTGCGGGAGAAACATGAACAGAATCGATCCCAAACTTGCTGCAACGCTGCGACAACCGCGCGAGCTGGTCGACGCCGGGCTCGCCCCGGTGGAGGCGTTGGCGGAGCTGGAAAAGGTCGCTGCGCGCTATGCCGTCGCGGTGACGCCGGAGCTTGCCGCGCTGATCGACCCGGCCGATCCCGACGATCCGATCGCGCGGCAATTCATTCCGAGTGCCGAGGAGCTCGTGGAGCAGCCTGGCGAGAACGCCGATCCGATCGGCGACGATGCGCATTCGCCGGTCGCCGGAATCGTCCACCGCTATCCCGACCGGGTGCTGCTCAAGCTGGTCCACGTCTGCGCGGTCTATTGCCGGTTCTGTTTCCGTCGTGAAATGGTCGGGCCGGGCAAGGCCACCGCGTTGTCCGATGACGCCTATCGTGCGGCATTGGACTATATCCGCGCGCGTCCGGAGATCTGGGAGGTCATCCTGACCGGCGGCGATCCGCTGATGCTGTCGTCGCGCCGGCTGACGGAGATCATGGCCGATCTCGCCCGGATCGATCACGTCAAGATCATTCGCATCCATACCCGCGTACCAGTTGCTGATCCAGCCCGCATCAACCCAGAGGTGATCGCGGCACTGCGGCCGGATGGCGCGACGACCTGGGTCGCGCTCCATGCCAATCATCCGCGCGAACTGACGGAGAACGCGCGTGCAGCCTGTGCGCGCCTCGCTGACGCCGGCATCCCCCTGGTCAGCCAGTCCGTGTTGCTGCGCGGGGTCAATGACGACGCCGCGACGCTCGAAGCGCTGATGCGCGCCTTTGTCGAGTGCCGGGTCAAGCCCTATTACCTGCATCACGGCGATCTCGCGTCGGGCACCGGCCATCTGCGCACCACGATCGAGGCCGGGCAAAGCCTGATGCGCGCCTTGCGGGGGCGGGTCTCGGGCCTGTGCCAGCCCGACTACGTGCTCGACATTCCCGGCGGCCATGGCAAGGCGCCGATCGGGCCGGATTATTTGTCGCAGTCAGATTCCCGGGAACGTGAAGGTTCCACGGAACGGCAGTATCGTGTCGTCGATTATTGTGGTGACGTTCACCTGTATCCGCCGGAATCGTGAGCCAGCGCAGGGGAAGGACGGCAGGAGCCGCCCGAGGACGAGGGCCGCCGCGGGATCGAAAATGCTGTGATGCTCGGCTTGTTTGTGGTGCTGGTCGCCGCGGGAATCTGGCTACATGGCACCATGGCCGATATACGGAAGGTGCAGGATTGCGCAGCACAGGGGCGACGCAACTGCGCTATCATCGACGTCCCGGACCGGGCGCGAGAAATAAGGGCTAGAGGCGGAGACGCAAAATGCGAAAAACAGTTTTGTCGATGGCGTTGCTGGTTGCGGTTGGAGCGCCCCAGGCCTTGGCGCAGCAGGGCGGGGTCACCACCATGCAGAAGGACAGGCCGCTGCCCCAGGCGCCGGTCGGGCACCGACAGCCGCGGGCCAGCGACGTTCCCAGCGAGAAGCATCTGAGCGATCCGAACAGCCAGACGAGCAAGGAAGACGCGGCGCTCGACAAGAAGATCAAGAGCATCTGCCGCGGCTGCTAGGCTGAGCCGGAGGACGGTGGAGCGCGGCATCGTGCGCTCCGCCGCTTGCGTTCAATCCTCGGTACCTCGTCAGGCGGAGGCTTCCTTCAAGCCGTCACGGCGAGCGTTTCGCCTGGCGTCGACCGCCTGGGCCAGCCGGTTGAGGACATCAGCTGTCGTCTCCCAATCGATGCAGCCGTCGGTGATGCTCTGGCCGTAGACCAGCGCTGTGCCCGGAACGACATCCTGACGGCCGGCAACCAGGTTGCTTTCGATCATCGCGCCGACGATGCGCCGTTCGCCGCCCGCAATTTGACGGGCGATGTCGGCGGCGACCAGCGGCTGGTTCTCCGGCTTCTTGCTGCTGTTGGCGTGGCTGGTGTCGATCATCAGGCGGGGTGCAACGCCGGCGCGGCTGAGCTCGACCGCGGCGGCATCGACGCTCGCGGCATCGTAATTCGGCGCGCGGCCGCCGCGCAGGATGATGTGGCAGTCCTCATTACCGCGCGTTGCGGCGATCGCCGAACGACCGCCCTTGGTGACCGCCATGAAATGATGCGGGTGCGAGGCCGACTTCACGGCATCAGCCGCAATCCGCACATTGCCGTCCGTGCCGTTCTTGAAGCCGACCGGGCAGGACAATCCGGACGCCAGCTCGCGATGGATCTGGCTCTCGGTGGTGCGCGCGCCGATCGCGGCCCACGAGACCAAGTCGGCGATGTATTGCGGTGTCGTCATGTCGAGGAATTCGGTGCCGGCCGGCAGGCCGAGATTGTTCACCGCCGACAGCACGCTGCGGGCGAGGCGCAGGCCCTTGTTGATGTCGAAGCTGCCGTCGAGGTTAGGATCGTTGATCAGCCCCTTCCAGCCGACCGTCGTGCGCGGCTTCTCGAAATAGACGCGCATCACGATCTCGAGGCGGTCGCTAAGCTGTTCGCGCAAGCCGGCGAGACGCTCGGCGTAATCGACGGCCGCCGCGGGATCGTGGATCGAGCAGGGGCCGACGACGACCAGCAGGCGGTCATCGGTCCCGTGCAGGATGGCGTGGATGGCGTTGCGGGCGCTCATCACGACCCGGGTCGCCGTCAGGGTGCGCGGGATTTCCCGCATCACCTCTTCGGGCGTACTCAGCTCTTTCAGTTCCTTGATGCGAAGATCGTCTGTCGTACTCAACACGGCTGGCTCCTTGGGATTGGGACCTGCCGGCACACAAAAAAGCCGCCAGGTCTGGCGGCTTGTTTCGGACGTCTGCTGCAATTCTTCAGATTGAGCGCGATCCTCCTGCCGCCAGCAAGCTGTCGTAGCTAAAGTACCAAAAATAGCTGGTGGCGACGGTGATCATGGGGCGGCTCTATAACCTATCGATCTTGGCTTGTCACCCCTAAATCCGACCGGCTCGTGATCACGAGGAGCCGCGGGCCGCCAGCGCCATGCCGATCAGGGTGGCCCCGCCGAACATCAGGTTGAGGCCGACCAGGAGACCAAGCGCCCACTGCGCCGAGCCCGGCAGGCCCGCGATGATGAAGAATGCGATCACGATGTCCATCAGGCCGGCGACGGCCAGCCACGACCAGCGCCCGGACAATTCGCGACGATGTTCCAGCGCGTACATGATGGTGGCGACGCCCTCGGCGACGAAATAGGCACCGACGACAATGGTCAGCGTCAGCACGCCCTGAAGCGGACGCGCCAGCAGCACCAGGCCGGCGAGAACGGCGAGGGCGGCCGAGATCAGCGACCACCAGAAGCCCGGCATGTTGCGCGCCCAGTACGTCGCGATGAGCCCGCCGATGCCGCTGATCAGAAACATCCAGCCAAGGAAAATGGTGACGGCAAGGCTCGCCAGTGGCGGCACGATCAACGCGGCGATGCCGAGGATCACCAGCAGGATGCCTTCGAACAGGAATGCCTTCCAGTGTTGCTTGACCGCAGCGCTCATCTCCGATCGCAGCTTGTCGAGATCATTGGGCAGGGGCATTCGCAGATCTCCTGGGACGCGCCTCGCGCGCGATTCTAACTCGGACCGGACGTCGACGAAAAGCCCTCCGCCGCCGTCCGCATCCGGCTGCGGCCGAGGAAGTAGACCGCGCCGGTCGCGACCAGGAGCGCAAGGCCGACCAGGATCGACGTGAAGCCGATCGGGACCAGGATGAACGACGCGTTGCGCTCGGGATTGACATACCAGTGGTGGAGCGAGGTGAGCAGGAAGGCGACGCCGGCAAAGCCGGCACCACCACCGATCAGCAGGAGCGCCCACATCCGCCGCAGTTGACTCAGCCGCTCGCGCGCAACCTCGGTGCGCGGCGCGTGATGCTTGCCGACACGCCGCACCAGCCGAACCGCAAATCCGATCGAGGCGAAGCCGATCAGCACGCTCGCCGAGCCCAAGAGCAGCCGAGCGGTCGGCGTCAGGTCGGGAATGCGTTGCAGCGACAGCAGCGGAAAATCGAAGGCCGCATGCAATGCGATCGGCGCGACCAGGACAAGCGCCCAGCTCGTGATGCGCGCCCAGTCGCGGTTGCCACGATGTGCGCCGAGCGCGCCGCCCGAACGCGCGATCGCCAGATAGGCCCCGGCGATGATGCCGAGCGAGCCGTGAAACGGCACGGTGAGGACGCTGCGCAGGGCCGCCAGCGCGCGCCACATGTCCTTGTGCTGGACCAGATAGGCGAGGTTCTCGTAGGCGGCGAAGCCTAATCCGGCGGCGGCGCCATAAACCACCGTGTCCATCGGATCGGCAAAGGCACGGCGCCGCGAGGAGATCGCGACGATGACGAGAACCTTGACGATCTCTTCGGGAGCGGCGACGCCGAACAGCGAGCGGATCGCCTGCGTTATCCAGGGATCGCCGGGGATCGCGAGCAGCGCATTGAACGGCACCCGCGCCAGCCCAAGCAGCGAAATACTGGCTGCGCCAAGCACGAAAGCAAGCCACACCTGCGTGGGCGGTCCGGGGCGCTCGTCGGCAGCGATGACAAGCCACAGCACCAGCAACGCAGGTGCGATGGCGGCAGCGCCAATTACAGTCGGAAGCGACTCAAGCAACAACATGAGCCGGATGGCCCCTTTGATGGCACCAAAGCGATGCGTGCCCAAGAAATGGCAGCAAGTTCAGCAGATTGCAAATCGGCGACGGCTATCGGGTCGGCCGACCCGGCTGAGGCTTGATCCAGCGCTGTGACCGGCTTTGCCACGGTGTCGATCCCCGACTCCACCTTCGGTCCGGTTCCACGAGCTCTTTCGGCATGATACGTGTCAAGGATGTGCCTCGCCTGAATTTGCGGCGCCGACAAACGACAAAGTGTATTCCGGCTGGGTAAAATTGTTCCGTCACGTGGGGCGCTCGTCGCGCTCGGGGCTCCGGCCGGCGCCCACAGCATCGACACCATGTAGCTCTGGGACGCCTGGGTCCAACCGTTTCGCGCTGAATTTCGCAAGCCGCCTGGCGAGGGCGAATCGCGGCGTGGTGGGCTTACACACCGACAAAGTGCTTGCAATCGACAATGGCCGTCAGCCCAACTTGCTCGGCAGAGGAGGCCGAGGTCATGACGATATCACCGGTCTACAGACCGCGGCGAGCCTCACAGCCGCCACGGGCCCAAGTTTCGGCGCCGCGCTCCTTTCGTTGCGCTATAATGCCGGAGAAAAACCGACTGTCGCCGATACGGTAAAGCGCCAAAGATGCCTTCGATTGATGCCGCAGTGATCGTTCTTGCCGTGATCGCTCTGCTTGCGGCCTTCGTAAACGGTGCGCTTGGCTACGGGTTTTCGTCCCTTACCGTACCGGTCGCACTCGTCTTCTACACCAATCGTATCCTCAATCCTGCCGTCGTGGTCGTCGAGGTCTTCGTCAATCTGTACGTTCTATGCATCAATCTGAGCGGCGTTCCGGCCGTTTGGAGGCGCGTGCTGCCCATTCTCATCGGCATGCTGCCCGGCATCGCAATCGGAGCCCTTGTTCTGACTTCGCTGCAACCCGGCTGGACCAAATTCGCCACCTACTCGATTATTCTGCCGCTTATCCTGCTGCAGGCAGCCGGTTGGCGGAGGCCGATTCAGTCAAAATGGCTCGTCGGTTTGCCCTTTGGAACGACGCTCGGGATCCTGTACTCGGTAACGACCATCTCGGGGCCGCCGCTAGCAATTCTGTTCAACAACCAGGGCCTCGTCAAAGATGAGTTTCGCGCCGGGCTCGCACTGGTCCGGGTGGCGGAGTCCAGTCTGACTGCGATTGCGTATTACAGGCTCGGTCTGTTCATCGAGGAAAGCCGGAGCATCCTGTTCGTGATCGTGCCCTGCGTTCTCGTCGGCATACCGCTCGGTGCCTATCTCATTCGACGGCTCGATGCCGAGACGTTTCGCCGGATATGCATGAGCTTTGACGGGTGGGTCGTGGGATTCGGTTTGTCTCGTGTCTTGATCGAACTGAATCTGATGGAAAGCCCGTGGGCCTATAGCGTCATGGCGGGCACGATTCTGATCGACGCCTATTTACTGTACGTCTTCTTCACCGTGCGAAGAGGGACCGTGAGCGGTTCGCAAGTGTTGGCTTGGCTGAGATCTGGCAACCGAGGCGGTCCGACCTAAGGGCCACGACCGTCAGGTGGCTAACGTGCCAACAGGCGCCGGCAGGTTTCGACAAAGACCTGCGCACCCATGACGATGTCGGCGTCCTCGGTGTTTTCGCTCCAGTGATGGCTGATGCCGCCGATCGACGGCACGAATAGCATGGCGGCCGGCATGATGGTGGCGAGGATCTGGGCGTCGTGTCCGGCGCCGCTCGGCATCCGGATTGACCGGCCGTCGGCGAAGGTCGCGCCGGCAGCTTCGATCGCGTCCTGGAATGCGTCGTTCATCATCGCAGGCACGCCGGTTCTGATGCGTTCAACCTCGACGCTGCAACGGCCCTGCGCGGTGACGTCGGCCGCCATGCGACGCAGATGCTCCTCCAGGCGCGCAATCACCGCGGGATCGTCATCGCGGATCTGAAACAGCATCTCGGCGCGCCCGGGAATGATGCTTGGCGCGCCGGGATCGAGCGCGATGCGGCCGGTGGTCCAGACCGTACGCGGTCCGCACAGGGCAGGGAAGTTGTCGTCGATCGCCACGCAGAACCGCGCGAGCGCAAGGCCGGCATCCCTGCGGATCGCCATCCGCGTGGTGCCGGCATGGTTCTGCTCGCCGGTGAACGTGATCCGGTACTGCCATATCCCGACGATGGAGGTGACGACGCCGATCTTGAGGCCGGCGCTCTCGAGCGTATCGCCTTGCTCGATATGCGCCTCGAGATAGCCGATATGGCGGCCAGGCTCTGCCTGCAGGCGCAGGCGGCCGGCGAGCCCAGCATCACGCAATGCCTGGCGCATCGTGCGATCGCTGCTGCGGTCGCGCGCGGCGTCGATCTCGCCTTCGGCCACCGCACCGACATAGGATCGGCTGCCGAGGAAATGACCGAAATGTCCTTCCTCGTCGCACCAAGCCGCCACCTCGACGGCGCCTTTGACGCCCTGATCGGCGTTGATCACGCGCGCCGCCTCGAGTGCGTAGATGACGCCGAGCGGGCCATCGAGCCAGCCCGCATGGTTCTGGCTCTCGAGATGCGAACCGGCCAGCAGCTTCGATCCAGTCTTCGCGCTTGTGCCGAGAACGTTGCCGATGCCGTCGATCGTCGCGGTGAGGCCAGCCTCGGGCAGCCGCTGCGCGAGCCAGTGGAGGGAATGAATATGGGGTTCCGAAAATGTCGGTTTGTGCACGCCGGTCTTGTAAGCGCCGATTGAGCGGAGCGCGTTGAGGTCGGCGAGCACGCGCCTGCCATCGAAGCGACTGGTTAACTCAGGCATGATCGGACTCCGGCTTTTCCTTGCCCGCCTCAATGCGGTCTTCGTTTGATGTGACGATCGATCAATACGGCAAACGATTTCTTAGCGGTTCTGCTTTTAGGTCACAGCACGAATAGCGTGAGAGTTCGATCATGTCTTCAATCCGGAACTGGGTCGGCAAGGCCGCAGTGTTGCTCCTGCCGATCGCGCTCGGTGCCTGCGCGCAATATGCTCAATACGGCATGACGACGGCACCGTCAGGGTCGGGTCCGCTTGCCTGGGACGGCGCTGGACGGGATCCGAACCTGCCACCGCCGCAGCGGCATGCACGGAATGCTTCGCCTGCCGTTGCGCAATCGAGCGATGACCAACAGACCGCGGCTGCGGATGACGACGATCGGCTCGCACGGAAGCTTGTGATCTGCAGCACATGCATCAAGCCGCCGGCGCCGCAGCCGAGCGACCGTCAGGACGTGGCCAGCATCGCCAATCAGCGATAGGTGGCGACGCATCAGCCGAAACAGCGGTGCGCCGCCTCGTCGTCGGCAAACACCGGTGATGTCGAATAGGCCTTAGTTGGGCCACGATGTCGTTTGATGCGCACGCGCATGAAATTTGGAAGAGCTATTGTTCCCGCAGTTCTCGTCGCGCTTGCCGTCGCCATTTTGGTTCACGCCGGCACGCGGGCCCACGCGCACGTGCCGCCGCATTGCGGCTTCTGGACCTCGATCGAGGCCGGATTGTCCTGCAGGTGACCAGATCGGCCTGCGGTTGACAGACCGCTCAGAAGGAAGCGGGTAGAGGACGTGCCAGGCCGCTCTCGGGAAAACATCGTCTAGGTGCTTGCCCGGCCGACCAATCGCCACTATACGTTCGCCCGTCGCAGCCGGTGACCGGCAACGACCGATCCGGCGCTTCTCACGTATAACGTATTGATTTGCCGGGAGTTTTGCTCCCTTCGTCTATCGGTCAGGACGCCACCCTTTCACGGTGGAGAGAGCGGTTCGATTCCGCTAGGGAGCGCCACGACCGTCGCCTCCGGCTGTTTCCAGGATCCCGTACGCTACCGCACGATGACCAAAGCCGCGGGGCGCTCTTCGACGCAAGGGCCGCTGCCGCCGGGCTCATCGGTGTCGACCAGCGGCCGAGTGCGAATCGGGTGCGCGCTTCGCGAGACGCGTCCGGATTTCGGCCTCACCGGCCTCCTCCGGTTCGAATTTCGAACGCCGAGCCGCATAGCCGGAAAACCATAAGCTTAACTATCGCAAGCACTTAGAACAGCTCATCAGGGTTGGCACACAACCTGCGTTTCTCACTCGCATCTCACGCCTTCGGCGGGAGGAGGACAACAAGCGAGATTGGGAGGAATGCATGAGTGAGAACAAGACCAATGGCGCGCGTCAGCACGAGGGGCTCGACGCGGTGGTGATCGGCACGGGCGTTGCCGGTCTCTACCAGCTCTACAAGTTGCGCGACGAGCAGGGTCTCAAGGTCAAGGCGTTCGACACGGCCACGGGCGTCGGCGGAACGTGGTACTGGAATCGCTATCCGGGCGCGCGCTTCGATTCCGAGGCCTACATCTACCAGTATCTGTTCTCGGAAGAGCTCTACAAGGGCTGGAGCTGGAGCGAACGCTTCCCCGGCCAGCCCGAGATCGAACGCTGGCTCAACTACGTCGCCGACAAGCTCGACCTGCGCAAGGACATCCGCTTCTCAACGACGATCACCTCCGCCGTCTACAACGAGGCGACGCAGCGCTGGACCATCACGACCGACAAGGGCGATGTGATCGACGCGCAGTTCCTGATCACCTGCTGCGGCATGCTGTCGGCGCCGCTGACATCCGTGTTTCCCGGACAGGAGACGTTCAAGGGCAAGCTCGTCCACACCGGCCGCTGGCCGAAGCAGGATCTCGATCTTGCCGGCAAGCGCGTCGGCGTCGTCGGTAACGGAGCGACCGGCATTCAGGTGATCCAGACCATCGCCGGTGACGTCGGCAGCCTGAAGGTGTTCGTGCGCACGCCGCAATACATCATCCCGATGAAGAATCCGAAATACGGTCCGAAGGAGGTCCAAGCCTACAAGGCGCGCTTCAAGGAATTCTGCGAAACGCTTCCCTACAGCTTCACCGGGTTCGAGTACGACTTCACCAACGGCAACTGGAAGGACCTGACGACCGAGCAACGTCATGCGGTGCTTGAGAAGATCTGGGACGAAGGCTCGCTGCGGCTGTGGCTTGCCTCGTTCTCAGAGATGTTCTTCGAGGAGGAGGTCAGCGAGGAGATCTCCGAATTCGTCCGCAAGAAGATGCGCGCCCGCCTCAAGGACCCCAAGCTGTGCGAGACGCTGATTCCGACCGACTACGGCTTCGGCACGCATCGCGTCCCGCTCGAGACCAACTATCTCGAGGCCTATCACCGGCCGAATGTCGAGCTGGTCAGCGTGAAGAACAATCCGATCGAGCGGATCACGCCCGAAGGCATCAAGCTCGCCGACGGAACCGTGTACAACTTCGACGTGATCATCCTTGCGACCGGCTTCGACGCCGGCTCAGGCGCGCTCACCCGCATCGATATCCGCGGCCGCGACGGCCGCTCGCTGAAGGACGAATGGAGCCGCGATATCCGCACCACCATGGGGCTGCAGGTCCATGGCTATCCGAACATGTTCACGACCGGCGCGCCGCTGGCGCCCTCGACGGCCCTCTGCAACATGACGACGTGCTTGCAGCAGCAGGTCGAGTGGATCAGCGACTGCATTCGCTATCTCCGCAAGAACGAGCTGCGCGTCATCGAGCCAACGCGGGACACTCAAGACGCCTGGGTCGCCCATCACGACGAGATCGCGAACACGACCCTCGTGACCAAGACTCACTCCTGGTACATGGGCTCCAACGTCGAGGGCAAGCCGCGCCGCCTCCTGTCCTACATCGGCGGCGTCGGGACCTATCGCAAGAAGTGCGATGAAGTCGCCGCCGCCGGCTATCAGGGCTTCGCGAAGCAATAAGCACCGCGAGGGGCCGTGTGATCGATCGCGCGAGCGCGGCCCTCCTTTCTCATATTTCTCAAAATCAAACGGAGGAAACACATGTCCAGAGAATTCGCTGTAGACGCCGATGCAATCCTCAATGAGACGGTCACGAAGGGGCCGGGTGTCCCGGGCGTTGTCGCCATGGTGACGGACCGCAACGGCAACATCTACGAAGGCGCGACAGGCAAGCGTCGGACCGACAAGCCGGACGCGATGACGACAGATACGAGCTTTGCCATCTTCTCGACAACCAAGGCGATCACCGGCACCGCCGCCCTTCAACTGATCGAAGAGGGCCAGCTCGACCTCGATGCTCCCGCCAGGAGATATGCGCCTGACATCGGCAAGCTGCAGGTGATCGACGGCTTCGACGCCAAGGGCCAGCCCAAGCTGCGCGCGCCGAAACGCGAAGTGACCACGCGCATGCTGCTGCTGCATATCGGCGGCTTCGGCTACGACTTCTTCAACGAGAACTATTTGCGCCTGGCGACCGAGCACGGACAGCCGAGCGTGATCACCGCGTCCAAGGCCTCGATCATGACGCCGCTCCTGTTCGATCCCGGCTCAAAGTGGGAGTATGGAACGAACATCGATTGGGTCGGTCAGGTCGTCGAGGGCATCACCGGCAAGCGGCTCGGCGAAGTCTTCGCCGAGCGGATCTTCAAGCCGCTCGGAATGGCGAACACGACGTTCGAGATCAACGATGCCGTGCGCAGCAAGCTCGCCGGCATGCATGCCCGCAACGCCGATGGCTCGCTCACGCCGATGGACTTCGAATTGCCCTCGAATCCCGAGGTCCATATGGGCGGGCACGGCCTCTACAGCACGGTCGGCGACTACATGCGCTTCATTCGGATGTGGCTGAACGACGGCAATGGCCCGCACGGCCGGGTGCTCAAACCGGAGACCGTGAACATGGCAGAAAAGAACCACCTCGGGGATCTCAAGGTGACCGCGCTGCCGGGCGTGATCAAGTCGCTCTCCAACGATGCCGAGTTCTTCCCGGGCCAGTCGAAATCGTGGTCGTTCACGTTCATGGTCAATGACGAGGAGGCCCCGACGGGCCGGCCGGCCGGCGCGCTCGGCTGGGCGGGACTTGCGAACTTGTTCTACTGGATCGACCGGCAGAATGGCTTCGGTGGCTATTGGGCGACCCAGATTCTGCCATTTGGCGATCCGGCTTCGTTCACCGGCTATATGCGTTTCGAGACGGCCTTCTACGACACGCTGCACCGACGCAAGGCCGCCTAGGCGCCTTGTCAGGCCAGGACAATCGGCGCGCCTTTCGGCTTCGCGGCTTTCGCAGTGCGGCCGGAGGCGCGCCAAAGTTGCGCCCTGATTCCGGTTGTCAGTTGCGCGGTGGCTTGGAATGGTTTCAAAATCAGGCGATAAAGCTCGGGGTCCCCTAACAACCAGAAGATCTTGGACCACTCAGCGCGTCAAAGGAGGAAGCGTGTTGGGTCAGACGCCAGAGGAAGCCTTTGCGAATCCAGATGTTGAACGCGACGTCCTGACAAGCTGGGAACGCTTCATGTCCGGGACCGGTGCCGGCGGGCAGGTCGTTCGGCCCGCGATCAATGATTCCTGGCGGCGGAGCCGGCAATCGGCCGTGGACTACCGACGCAGCCAGGCCCCGTTGCCGATGAATGACGAACGGCTACACCGCCTGCTCGACAAGCGTACCCGCCTGGTCCATGCCGGCGCTTCGACCATGGCGCTGGCGCGCGACTACATGCTCGAAACCGGCACGGTGATGGTGCTGACCGATGTCGATGGCATCGTGCTGCGCCTGGAGGGCGATACCAGGCTTGCGTTGCGTAACGCGGTGGAGAAGACCCACCTGTTGCCCGGCAGCAATTGGAGCGAGACGACCTGCGGCACCAACGCGATCGGCACGGCGCTGGAAACCGGCCAGGCCATCCAGGTGCATGCGACTGAACATTTCTGCTCTGGCATCCAGCGCTGGACCTGTTCGGCCTCGGTCATTCGCGATCCGATCGACGGCGCTGTCATCGGGGCCATCGATATTTCCGGGCTGTCCGATTCCTACGGACGACAGGCCCTCGCGCTGGCGATTTCGGCGGCGGCGCGGATCGAGGCCCAGTTGCTCCAGATGGAGATGGACGCGCGCTATCGGCTTCTCGACCAGTGCTTCTGGATGCTGCCTGCCACGGACCGGCACCACACCGTGTTGTTCGATAGCGCCGGGCGCCCCTTCAAGGCCAACGGCGAGATGGCGCAGATCATGCGCGATCTCGGCGCGCCGCGGTGCCAGCCCGACTTTCCTCAGCTCGGGACCAGCGATGATCGGCCTTGGGGGACCTCACGCCCGGCCTGGATCAAGGAGGAGTGGCTGCGGCCGGTGGTCTACCAGGGTGAACACCTTGGCACAGTCATGGTGGCGCCAAAGCCGGCGGCGAACAGGACCTGCTTGCCGCTCGCGCGCGAGGGGTCGAAGGCATTCGTCAACGTCGTTCACGGCAATGCGAAGATGCATGCGGTGGTCGAGACATGCCGTCGCGTCGCCGCGAGTTCCGCTCCCATCCTGCTGCTTGGCGAGACCGGCGTCGGCAAGGAGATCTTTGCGCAAGGCATCCACGCGGTGTCGCCTCGACGCGACCGTCCCTTCGTCGTCGTCAATTGCGGTAGCGTCTCGCGCGAGCTGCTTGCCAGCGAACTCTTCGGCTATGTGGACGGCGCTTTCACCGGCGCGCGTCGCGGCGGCTCCGCCGGGAAGATCGAAGCCGCTTCGGGCGGAAGTCTCTTCCTCGACGAAATCGGCGAATTGCAGCTCGACCTCCAGCCTATGTTGCTGCGGGCTTTGGAGAATGGCGAGATCAACCGCATCGGCGAAACCACGACGCGCAAGGTGGACTTCCGGCTTGTCGCCGCGACGAACCGCGACCTGCAAATCGAGGTCGATGAACGGCGTTTCCGCAAGGACCTTTACTACAGGCTGGCAGTGGTCCCGATCATCGTGCCTCCGCTGCGGGAGCGGGCGGATGATATTCCGATACTGGTCGAACACTTCGTCGCTCAGGCCAGGACTCGCTATGGCATCAGTGATTGCCGTTTTGCACCGGAGAGCATCGCGCGTCTGCAAGGCCATGACTGGCCCGGCAACGTCCGAGAGCTGCGCAATCTCGTCGAGAGCCTGATGCTGACCGGGCGGGGCGAGGTGATCGAAGTTTCGGACCTGCCCGATCTCATCTGCCGGAGGGAATTGCGCACCGGAGGTGAACAGGGTCTGTCGTTGGCCGAGTCGTCTGAACGCGATCTCATCGCAGGCACGCTGCGATCGCTCAATGGCAATGTAGCAGCCACCGCATCCGCGCTCGGTCTCGCCAAGAGCACCGTGTACGCTAAGCTGCGCCGCTACGGCATTCGTCCCGATCTGGGCTCCGGGGCGCAGGCCCATGCATGCACGGAAAGTATACAGCAATCTCAATTACATAAGAATTCGTAGATTTGTTCTGGGTGGCGCGCCACGGCGCAATCGAAAATTCCTGCAAATTCAGAGGATTGTCGCGGACTCCTCCAACCGGCATCGATTGGCGAAAGCACTGGCGCGAGTCCCGATCCGTCGATCGCTGCAATTCGCCGCGATTTCGCAACCGTTTGTAAAGCGACCCGGATTAGGGCTGAGGTTCGGGGGATGACGCGATGGTGTTCGGAACGAAAAAGCGCGAAGTGCGCAAATCGCTGCGCCGAGCCGGTTGGATCACCCTCGATGGCGGGTTTGCCGCGCGACCCTGCGTCGTCGAGGATATGTCGTCCTCGGGCGCAAAGGTCACGGTCCAGGACAACAACACGCTGCCGGCCAAGCTACGGCTGGCGTTTTCGCGCGACGCCCGCACCGGTCGGGCGTGCGAAGTGGTTTGGCAGGACGGCAAGACGTTCGGCGTCAAATTCGTCAGCTAGCCGCGATCGGCGACGCGCGGTAAAAGGCCGAATGCGGAAAACATGCTTCGTCATCATCGCCGTCCTGCTTCCGGCTGCCGCGCTCGCGCAGCAGGGCAACGAACGGAAACTTCAGACGCCGCCTGATGCCTGGAAGACTTTGCCGTCGAAAAGCACGACGCGGAGCAATCCCTGCGCATCGTTCGGACCGGGCTTCGTCAAGGTGGAAGGCAGTGACACCTGCGTGAAGCTCGGCGGCGGCATCAGCGTGGGCGGCGGGATGTCGACCGGACGGTGAGCGGCCCTTGTCCTCGCTATGACATCGGTGGTGCGACGAAACGGTTGAAGCCGGGCCGTTGCCCGAACTCGCCGAACCAGCGCTCGAGGTTGGGCAGCTTCGGCTTGACGACGCCTTCGACGCCCAGCCAGCGCCGCGCAAAAACGCCGAGCGCGATGTCGGCGATCGTGAACTGATCGCCTTCGATGAAGCGGCGGCTTGCGACCTGGGCCTCGACAACCCGCCACACCACGCCTTCTGCATCAACGTCCTTTTGGATCTGCACCATGTCGCGCTTTTCCGGCGGTGTGCGCACCAGCGCCCAGAACACCGGACGGTCGGCCGGCTGCATCGTCGACAGGCTCCAGTCGAGCCAGCGGTCGACGGCGGCGCGCGTCTTGGGCGCTTGCGGATAAATCGGCGAGCCCTGGCCGTAGGCCATGCAGAGATAGCGCATTACCGAATTGGATTCCCAGAGCACATAGTCGCCGTCGACCAGCGTCGGGATACGACCATTCGGATTCATCGCGAGATATTCGGGCTGATCGTTCTTGCCGAACTGCATGCCGGCGTCGATGCGCTGATAGGGCAGGTCGAGCTCGGCGAGGCACCACAGTACTTTCTGCACATTGACCGAATTGGCCCGGCCCCAGATCGTCAGTTCTGCCTCGCTGTCGATCACGCGTTCTCTCCCGCAGTTGTCCTCGGCCTGCGTTCTTAGCGCAGCCGCTTGCAAAATGCGCGGGATGAATTGTACCAGGAGCAATAAATCGAGGCGCTGATGCCAGAGCGTGCGGATACGCGCACTCAGGATGTTGGAAGCTCTGAGAGCGAGAGCCCGATCCTGAACAGCGAGTAGCCGTCGCGATCGACGGCTTCGCGCACCTCGGGATTGACGTCGTCTGCGCGTCGCGTGCGCGTCAGTCGCCATTCACCTTCGCTTGTCGCAGGCGGAAAGGGCGCGTCCGCCTTCACTACCAGGCGGTAGGCGGGATGGCGGACGTGCACGAGGAATTTGTACAAGGCTCTACCAGTGGCCGGTGTTCGGCATCGAGGTCCACGGCTCCGCCGGCGGCTTCGGATCGCCCTTCTGCAGCAGCTCGATCGAATGCAGGTCGGGTGAGCGCACGAACGCCATGTTGCCGTCGCGCGGCGGCCGGTTGATGGTGACACCCATCTTCATCAGCTTCTCGCAGGTCGCGTAGATATCGTCGACCTCGTAGGCGAGGTGACCGAAATAGCGGTCCTCGCCGTATTTCTCCTCGTCCCAGTTGTAGGTGAGTTCGACCAGTGGCGCGCCGCGCGTCTGCGGCAGCGCCTTGAGCAAATGCTGGTCCTCGGGCGCGCAAAGGAACACCAGCGTGAAGCGCCCCTTGTCATTGTCGATGCGGCGCACTTCCTTGAGGCCCAGAGCGTCCTGATAGAATTTCAGCGCCGTATCGAGGTTGCGGACGCGCAGCATGGTGTGGAGATAGCGCATGGTTGGGCTCCCTGGAGTTTTCCGGAGATGGTTTTGGTTGGATGGTTCGTGCCCTCAATAGCAGCAAAACGCCCGCTGCGGCAGGGTGCTATCCAGCCGGTTCGGCATGTGTGGGGTCACGATTTGGATAGGCCGCGCTGCGACACAGACTGACGCGTGCCGGGTTGCGGCAGGTCACGCCTTGATATCGAGGATGGTTTCCACGGCGTCGCGGTCGGCCTTGTTCTTGGCGGCGAACACGTCCAGCACGTCCTCGCTGACAATGCGGGGCTCGGCCTTCGCCGTCTGGTCGGCGACGAGTTGCACTCTGGCTCGTGTCACTTCGACAGGCACCGGATAGATGAGCATGGCTCTTCCTCCCGCCCGACCTTGCCTGTGCCTTCTTAACGAATTGTGAATAAATTCTGACGGGATACCTTGGTCTCCGGATCTGTCGGGTGAGCCAAATCGCGACATGAGGCCGCTCGCGGATCACCCCGGTTCGCGCAATAATGCTGCAGCGAGAGGCAAGCGGCGCGACGGATGAAGAACGGGCTTTACTCGGTTCACATGCATATGACCGACGGCGTAAGGGGGCGCGACAGCGGCATCCTGATCTTGCGCGATGGCCTCCTCATCGGCGGCGGTCCTTATTTCTGGTCGATCGGCGCCTACACGGTCGGTGACGGGACCTGGAAGGGACATCTCAGCACCAGCCAGCACACGCCGTTGCCGGATCCGTTCGTGCGGCCGCTGGCCGGCGGGCAGGAGGTCCATAGCGGCTTCTCGGGCACGTTCGGGGAGGACGGCGCGGATGCATTCGGCACCGTGCTGGTGGGAACACGCAGCCTGAGTTTTCGGGCTACTCTGAAGTGGTTGGCGGAGGTCTGACGTTTCGGGGGCGTGGCGAATGCGGCGTGCGGGCGAATGTGGTGTGGATATGTGCGCAGCAAGATCACGCATTTGCTTGGCAAATTCGACTATCACCCCTGTGGATATTTGCTGCGGATAACCGCTGAGTAAGCGGTGGACGATTATGGCATCGTCCAACGTCCCTGCACCCGCTCGGACCCGGTTTCGTACGACCGGCAACCCTATCCAGTTAGGTCAAGGGCAGCATGGCGATGCTACAACTTTTGATCGCATCAGGGATGGCTGCGGATGACAGCCATGACGCCTTCCTTTCACAATACGGATAGACCAACCCACCGACGCGTGATGGGCGTCGGGCTACTATTCTGCGCGGTCTTCGTGGCGATGACCGTCTGGCTCCGGCCGCAGCCGGAAAGTGGAATATGCTGGTGAAGGCGGACAGGCTGGTACGGGCCGCGGGTGAGCCGCCCAAGGCCAATCAGCGCCGCCGCCGATCGCTCAATCGGGCAGCTTTCCATTCGGATGCTTGTGATACATCGCAATGCCGATGAAGCCGGCAAAGCCCATCACGTTGAGCAGAAGTTCCATCCACGCCGGCATGATGCCAACCCTGACTTATTTCCACTTTCTAACCCCAAGGTTGTCTTTTTGTTCATGCACTAACTGATGGTAGCCCTGCGCAATCGCATGGCTATGGAACCCGGTCGTTCGTATCGACGCCCCGACCTGCAACCAACACTGTTCGCTTGCGTTAATTTATCAGGCGTTAATTTGTCAGATCATGTGAGGAGGTTGCGCATGAAAAAGGCATTGGCTGTTCTGGCGACGGTCGCGACGGTTGGCGCGACCATGGTCAGCGCGCCAGCGCAGGCGCGCCATATCGGGATTGGGCCTGGCCTGGCCTTCGGCCTGGCTGCCGGCGCTATCGCTGCGGGCGTGGCGGGCGCGTACGGCCCCTACTACTACGGGCCGGCTTACTATCCTGGGTACTATTATGGGCCGCGCTATTACGGCTACTATGGGCCGGGACCCTACGCCTATTATGGCGGGTACTACGGCAGGCCGTACTATCGACACCATTATTGGCACCACTATTGGCACCACTATTGGTAACGGCCAAAGCCCGGAGCACATCGCTCCGGGCTTTTCCAGCTCCGCATCGGCGCGCAATCCGCCGGGATGCGACATCGCGTTTCGGCGTCTCTTGTCAGCGTGATCTGCGCACTTGGGACGCGTCCATGTCGCGAGAGGACGCAGCAGCGCACGTCTTGGATCATCCCTGACGTCGCACGATATCACGCCGTCTCGCGTTGAAACCCGCTCCAGACATTGCCCAGCGTGTTGGCGTAGTACTCCTGACGATCGCGCTCGAACTTCTGCTGCGTCGCCCGGAAGCTGGCAACGCGTGCGGCAATCTCCTTGCGCTCACGCGCGATCGCGTCTTCCTTGTCGGTCATTGCCCATCCTCTCCGTGGTGCGGCCCCCGAGGCGCATAGGCATGGGCGATCTTGGCGTGAGTGCGGAGCGGGCGGTGCAGGATTATGATCAACCGATGGCGGTGGATAAGGCGCACGCCGCCTTGTCGCTCGCCGGGCTTCCCGTTAGCCAAAAGGAAAACGGGAGGCCGCAATGACAAAGATCGATCTGGACGCACTGAGCATCGAAGAACTCGCAAGCCTGCGCGATCACGCCACCGAGAAGCTGTACGAAAAGGTTGCCGCACGGCAGGCCGAGCTCGAAGCCGAGCTTTCGCGGCTCTCGCAATATGCGAAGCCAGTGAAGAAGGCGCCGGCGGCCCCCGTTGCCAAAATCAGGAAGAGGGAGGAGGAGAGCGCTCCGAAGGAGCAGGCGGCCAAGGCCGCTTGAGCGAGGAATCCATCGCGTGCCGATCTCGCAACCGATGGGACCGTGCTATAGTGGAGTGACCAACCGGATCATTTCGCGTGATTGCAAAGGACCTGCGGAGCGGCGTCGAGCAACTCGGCAACATGATTGCCGAGGCGTGCACCATCGTTCCGTTTACCGGCGCCGGCATCTCCACCGAGTGCGGCATTCCCGATTTCCGTTCGCCGGGCGGGATCTGGACCCGCAACCGGCCGATTCCGTTCGACGAATTCGTCGCCAGCCAGGACGCTCGCGATGAATCCTGGCGCCGCCGTTTCGCGATGGAACCGACCTTTGCGGCAGCCAGGCCCGGCCGAGGGCATCGGGCGCTTGCTTCGCTCTATCGGGCTGGAAAGATTCCTGGCATCATCACCCAGAACATCGACAATCTGCATCAGACGTCGGGTTTCAAGGCCGACGACGTCATCGAGTTGCACGGCAACACGACCTACGCTCGCTGCATTGGTTGCAGCAAGGCCTACGATCTCCCGTGGGTGAAAAAGCTCTTCGACACGACCGGCAGCGCACCCGACTGCGCGGACTGCGGCGATCCCATCAAGACCGCGACGATCTCGTTCGGACAGGCGATGCCCGAGGACGCGATGCTCCGCGCGACGGAACTCTCCCAGCATTGTGATCTGTTTCTCGCGGTCGGATCATCACTCGTGGTGTGGCCGGCCGCGGGCTTTCCGATGATGGCGAAGAACTGCGGCGCGAGGCTCGTGATCATCAACAACGAGCCGACCGATCAGGACGACATTGCCGATCTCGTGATCCGCCACGACATCGGCGAGACGCTCGGTCCGTTCGCGGGCAACTGATGTCCATTTGATTCGTGGCTGTGCAAGCCTGTTCATAGTTCCCGGCAAATTGGTTTTTTAGCTATGCGCGGCAGGCGGGAGTGTTATCTTTTGATTCGAGAGATTCGCGCAGCGCTCTCGTGAGTTGGTCATGCATAGCAGCGTGTTCAGGCGTCGCCGTAACGACGGCAAATTGCAATTGATGTGTGGGGTCCGGGGTCATGGGGTCGGACGGATTTGAGTCCAAGAAGCTCGGCGGACCGCCGGTGAGCGGAAGCGGGCAGAACAGACTTGGATCAGGCGAGTACGCAAGCGGCGCGCCGCGCGATCCGGCGATCGATGCATTCTCCGGTCTTGGCGACACTGCCGCCAACCTCGTCGAAATCTCCGGCGTCATCAAATGGTTCGACGCCTCGAAGGGCTACGGCTTCATCGTTCCCGACAATGGCTGGCCCGACGTCCTGCTGCACGTGACGGTGCTGCGGCGCGACGGCTATCAGACCGCCTATGAAGGGGCGCGCCTCGTTGTCGAATGCGTGCAACGCGCGAAGGGCTATCAGGCCTTCCGCATCGTCTCCATGGATGAGTCGACCGCGATCCATCCGGCGCAGATGCTGCCGCCGCGGACGCACGTCACCGTCACGCCGACCAGCGGGCTCGAACGCGCGCAGGTCAAGTGGTTCAACCGGCTGCGCGGCTTCGGCTTCCTGACCTGCGGGGAAGGGACGCCGGATATCTTCGTCCACATGGAAACACTGCGTCGCTTCGGCATGACCGAGCTCCGCCCTGGCCAGTATGTGCTGGTGCGGTTCGGGCCCGGCTCCAAGGGCATGATGGCCGCCGAGATCCATCCCGAGAGTGGCCCGTCTGCGCTGTCGTCGCACTAGCCTTAACGCCACTCCGCGAGAGCGCCTGACGGAAACGTGAGCCGCCGGGCTGCCCCCAAGGCTCTGGCATTTGCCGCAATCGTCGGGTTAGGGTTCGCCCGGACAACCTCCCCGACGTGAGTATTTATCGATGAATTTTGCTTCGTTTGCCGGGCGGCTGCGCCCTTTGCTGGTGGCCGCACTCGTCATCCTGTTCGGCGCGCTGGCTGGCCCGAGGGCACAGGCCGCAACTTTCGAGCCGCTTGAGATCGTCACCAAGTCGGGTGTTCACGTCTTCTCGGTCGAACTGGCGACCACGGAGCAGGAGAAGGAAACCGGCCTGATGTACCGGAAGGAGCTGGCCGACGGCAAAGGCATGCTGTTCGACTTCTCGCCGGAGCAGGAGGTGTCGATGTGGATGAAGAACACCTATATCCCGCTCGACATGATCTTCATTCGCGCCGACGGCCGCATCCTGCGGATCGCCGAGAACACCGAGCCGCTGTCGACGAAGATCATTCCGTCGCGGGGGCTCGCGAAGGGCGTCCTGGAGGTGATCGCGGGGACCGCGCAGAAGTACGGCATCCAGCCGGGCGACCGGGTGGCGCATCCCCTGTTCAACGGCCGCTGAAAGGCCCCAAGCGGCGCCTTGCTGGCGCCGATTTATGCGTGTATCGACAAGGCTTCTCGGAAATGTCGGGGTATAGCGCAGCCTGGTAGCGCGGCAGTTTTGGGTACTGCAGGTCGTTGGTTCGAATCCAGCTGCCCCGACCATTCACCCCAGGTCCGTTCCGGACACATGGGTTACGTTTCATTCCGAGGACATAGGTAACAGTTTTGGTCCGAAGGGATTTGCAAGGGGTTCGAGCCTGCAAGTCTCGTCGTCGAAGTAGCCGAGATCATATTCCATGAAGCTGACGAGCCAAATGCGGTCGTCGGTTTGCTTGATGCCGACGGTCTGGCCGGCGAAGACCTGACTGAGATTGATCTTCTGGTTATTGAAGCAGATGCGGCCGCAAGTGGTGACGGTGGCGGCCTTATCGTGAAGCGGATAGTCGAGGTCGGGCAAGCCGCGATATGGCCGGGACGAGGGCTGATAGCGCTCGGCTGGACACTGCATGTTGAGTGCCTGGTGTGGCCGCTCGTTGTTGTAGCCGTCGATGAAGTCATCGAACCTGGCCTGCTGCTGCAGGAAGTTTTGCGCGGCCGGCTTGGTGGCCTCCAGCTTCAAGGTCAGATGCATGCGCTCATGGCGGCCGTTCTGCTGCGGGTTGCCGGGCTTGATCCGCTTGATTTCGATACCGAGCCTGAGCCACCAGACCGACAGCCTGCTTAAACCGAACAAAGCATTGGGACTGGCAAACGGAACGCCGTTGTCGGTGCGGATGGCTCGCGGCAGGCCGAACTCCTTGAAGACGCTCTCGACCACCGGGAAAGCATAGACTTCCTTGGTGGTAGAGAGGGCTTCGCAGGCAATGAGATAGCGGCTGGCGAAGTCGGTGATGGTCAAGGGATAGCAGTATCGCCGGTCGGCAAGCATGAACTCGCCTTTGTAATCGGCGCACCACAGCTCGTTCGGCTGGGCCGGCCAAGAGAGTGCTGTGCCCTCAGCCCTGTTGCGTCGTCGGGTTCGGCGCTTGACCAGGCCATGGCGATCGAGCACCGCATGCACCGTGCTGATCGCGGGCGTGTGGACATCCGGATAGAGCCGGGCCAGTCGCTCCCTGATCTTTGGGGCGCCCCAGCTCGGCTTGTCCTGCTTCAGGCGTACGATCAGCGTTTCGATCTGGTCCGGAAGCTGATTGGCGTGGCGGTATGGCCGGCGTGAGCGATCGGTGAGGCCGTCGAGCCCGGTCTTGTTGTAGCGCGTGAGGATCTTGTAGCCGGTCTTGCGGGAGATGCCGAACTCGCGGCAAAGCCCCGCCATCTGCTCGCCATCCAAAAGTCTGGCAATGAACTTCAGTCGTTCGTCCATGGGTTTACACACCTTCCAGGGCATCTTGCGCTCCCCGCAAAAGGCCCGATTGTGTAACCCATGTCTCCGGAATGAACTGTCACCCCTCTCTCAGGAAGGGCACCATCTCATTACGATCGTCGGGACCCTCCCGGAGCGGCCAGGGGTGCCCCCGTGCAGAGTTGCTGCCAGCCCTCAAGGAGAACCTCGCTCGGCGGGGCGGGACTTCGGCCGGCGGCAATCGGGACCGAAGGGCCAGCACTGCCGGCATGATCATAAGCCAGAGATTGCATCGTGGAATGCAGCAGTGCCGCCTGGACGGAGTATGTTCGTCCAGGCGGGCGCCGTACGAATGACTGGGCCCTCAAATCCCCAGCACTCATCAGTCGTGCCTGCCGCCCCGAAGGTTCAAGGGGAGGCAGCGGCGTTCGCAGCGGTTTGGCTTGCACGCTGACCTGCGGCGCGCGTTATCCGGGTCGAGCGGATGTGGCTTGCCGATCGCGCGAGCGGGCTGGCAGGGTAAAGCGGCCCGACAAGAACAATCAGCGAGGACCGCCATGGCGCGCAGACTGATCGATATCTCCGTTCCCCTGCAGAATGACGTTCCGGCCGATCCACCCGGTAACCACCCGGCTATTCAATACGTCGACCATCAGCAGGGCCTGCCCCGCATGTTGCAGTTCTTTGAGGGATTGAAGGCCGAAGATCTGCCGGACGGGCAGGGCTGGGCCGTCGAGCAGGTCTCGCTCTCCACCCACAACGGCACGCATCTCGATGCACCCTGGCATTTCCATCCGACCATGAACCGGGGCGAGCGGTCCTGGACCATCGATGAGGTGCCGCTGGAATGGTGCTTCCAGCCGGGCGTGAAGCTCGACTTCCGGCACCTGCCGGATGGTTACGTCGCGACCGCGAAGGATGTTGAGGCCGAGCTCAAGCGCATCGGCCACACGCTGTCGCCGCTGGAGATCGTCGTCGTCAACACCAGTGCCGGCGCCAAATACGGTCGCCCCGACTACGTCAATTCGGGCTGCGGCATGGGCTACGAGGCGACGATGTATCTGCTCGAGCGGGGTGTGCGGCTGACCGGCATCGACGGCTGGAGCTGGGATGCGCCGTTCGTTTACACCGCGAAGAAATACGCCGAGACGAAGGACGCCAGTCTGATCTGGGAAGGTCACAAGGCTGGGCGGCACATCGGCTACTGTCACATCGAGAAGCTGCACAATCTCGAGCAGCTTCCGTCCACCGGATTCATGGTGTCGTGCTTCCCAGTGAAGATCGAGCGCGCGTCGGCGGGATGGACGAGGGCGGTTGCGATCCTCGATGGCTAGGCTCGCTCGGTTCCAGTCGCATTGCCCCGCGGAACCCTGGCGCGCCGATCATTCCAGCCGATTGTTGCCTCAGGGCTACAGCTTTAGACAGCTAGATGCGGCTTTAATACACGCAGTGGTCGTAAGCGCATTCGATGACGGAGCAGGCAGTTCGTCGTCGATTTCATCGCTTCCGCAGTTCTCTCCCGTGGACTGGAGCCCCGGTGTCTATCCGGGGCTCTTTCTTGCCCGGCAGCGGAATCTCCTGGCACAAAAAAATCAGGTGCGCCGGAACCGGCGCACCTGATGTCGTGTTGTGGGTTTCGTTTGCGCGGGACCGGAGGTTGTTACCACCGGCAAACGCGAACGCCGCGCGGGGTCCACCAGCAACGGGGACCGGGCCGGTAGAAACCGTAGCCGCGGGGATAGTAGCCACGGCCGCGATGCCAGCCGCCGCGATAACCCCAGCCGCCGCGATAGCCCCAACCGCGTCCGCGCCATTGCGCCTGTGCCGGCGTGGTCGTCGCACCCAACAGAATGGCGGACGAACTCGCGACATAGACGAACAGCAAGGCGACCGCCGCAAGGCAGCGCGTCAGGACATTGTAGCGTTTCGTCATTCGAGAATCTCCGGATCACTTCCAGACATCAGCACCGATGCTGGCTGTCTTGCTTAGACGCGCGACACCGACATCGGTTCGGATGCGCTAAGACAATATCTTCACTAACGTTCTTACGAGTTTTGTGAGCCTATTGAGACGAACAGGTCGGGTCAAGTTACAGTGCTGTTTGCGATGGATGATCATGTTGCTGCGTTCATCTTGTCGTTCATCTGCCGTTCATTCTGTTCATCTTGATCTGCATCGATTGGATTTGTGCGCCGCAGAATCGGAGACTTGAAACGTCAAGGAATCCGCGCCGAGAACTTGAAGTCGACACGATCGTAATCTGTGAACATCGCGAGCCGCCCTCCGAAGAGTATCCATGCCCAAACAACACACCTACGTCCTTGGTCTCAACAGCTACGACCATGATGTGAGCGCCTGCTTGCTGCGCGACGGCGCCATCGCATTCGCGATCTCCAAGGAACGGATCACGCGGGAGAAGCATGCATCCGGGTTCTACAAGGAGGTGATCGACTATTGCCTCGGGGCCGAGGGCATCACGCTCGACGATGTCGATCTCGTCGTGCGCAACAGCTACATCCTGCCGGTGCCGGAGATGGAAGAGCGGCTGGTCCATCAGGATATGCCGGGTTTCCTGCCGATCGCCGAGCGGACCGAGGCGATGAAGCACCCGCTGTTTCGCTCCGGATCCGACAAGGTGGTGTCGATCTCGCATCACCTCGCGCACGCTTACAGCGCGTTCGCGGTGTCGCCGTTCCGGGATGGTGCGGTGATGATCGTCGATGGTGTCGGCAGCTATCGCGCCGATGCGATGGAATCTTATCCTTCCGACGATGGCGGCAGCCCGCTGGCGCGCGAATCCGAGAGCTACTACAGGTTCGACGACGTCAGGCTGGAATGCCTGAAGAAGGTCTTCATGGAGCCGGCCCGTGGCCTGCTGAGCGACGAATTCTACAACATGCCGGGCCTCGGCGCGCTCTACAGTCGCGTCTCGACCTATGTATTCGGTGACTGGAACAAGTGCGGCGAGCTGATGGGGCTTGCGCCCTACGGGCGGCGCGAGCAGGTCGGCCACCTGCTCGAGATGACGGACGGCAAGCTGAAAGTGCCGTTCTGGACTACCGAGAACCAGCAGCCCTATGTGCTCGACAGCGGTAGCTGGGAGAAGAGCCCGGCGATGCGGCACTGGGAGGACATCGCCTGGCGTGTGCAGGATGATACCGAGAACGTGCTGCTGGCGCGTGCGCGCTGGCTGCGCGAGACCACGGGCGCCAAGAACCTCTGTATCGCTGGTGGCGTCGCGCTGAATTGCGTGGCGAACGGACGCATCGCGCGCGAGGCGGGCTTTGAGAACGTCTGGATCCAGCCCGCCGCCGGCGACGACGGCATCGCCATCGGCTGTGCCTATTATGGCTGGCTCGAGATCCTCAAGCAGCGGCGCTGTTTCGTGATGGACCACGCCTATGTCGGCAGGCCCTACGGCGACAACGAGGTGGCCGCGGCGCTGCAGAACTTCCTGGTGCGCATCCAGATCGATGCCAGGCGCAGCGACAACATCTGCCGCGACACTGCCAGACTGCTCGCCGATCAGCGCGTGATCGGCTGGTTTCAGGGGCGGTCGGAGTTCGGTCCGCGCGCGCTCGGCAACCGCAGCCTGCTCGCCGATCCTCGCCGGGCCGAGATGAAGGACATCCTCAACAGCCGGGTCAAGCACCGGCAGGCGTTTCGTCCGTTCGCGCCGATCGTGCTCGCGGAGCGCATGAAGGAGGTTTTCGAGGGGGAGGAAGACTCGCCCTTCATGCTGATCGCAAAACCGGTGCGGCCGGAATGGCGCGACAGGATTCCGGGGGTCGTGCACGTCGACGGCTCGGCGCGAGTCCAGAGTGTGCGGGAGGCGACCAACCCGATGCTTTACCGCCTCTTGAAGGAGTTCGAGGCGCTGACCGGCGTGCCGCTGCTGATCAACACCTCCTTCAACGTCAAGGGCGAGCCGATCATCGAGACGCCTGAGGACGCCGTGAACTGCTTCCTCACCACAGGCATCGATCATCTCGTGCTGCACGATACGTTGATTTCGAAGAACAAGATGCACAAGGTCGTTGCGCCGGTCATGAGGACGTTTGGCGACGTCACAACTATCGTCGCGGCGACGGCCCCGCCGGAGGGCGGACGCGCCGGCTGATCACGCTCCGCGCGCGGAATTGCTCGAGGCACAGAGCGAGGACGACAGCGGCCAGCCGCGCGGAAAGGGCAGCCGCCGGGAAAGTGAGGCAACCTGTCAGCCTGCCCTGGCTTGCGCCGGCGGCTTGGCGGGGGCCGGCGGCTTGACCGGCTTGTCTTGCCGCTTCGACCAGGAGATGTAGTAGGCCACGATCGTCATGATCGCGATGCCGGAGATGCTGACGAAGATCTGGGCGAACAGCGAGCCCGAGCTCATCGACAGCTCGAAATGGCCGACGAAGGACAGGAATACGCCGACGCAGAACACCGCGAGCGATTGCTGGCCGCACACGATCAGCGGGTCGAACATCTTCCACTCCAGCGCCTCCCAGTCCTTCGGGATGAACCGGATCACCAGCACAACGATCACCGCGAAATGCAGGAAGCGATAGGGCGCGAGGTTGGTCTTGTCGTTCGGGTTGAACGCCGAATAGAGCCAGTCCGGGAACATCGCGCCGAACTCGGGGAAGCGTCCGGCCATGGTCATGATCAGCCCGAAGATTAGATAGGCGACGCAGAACCAGAGCGTGTAGCGCGAGTTGATGATGTGCATGTTCCGCCGCGCGCCGCCGAGCGCGCACCACGATCCGAACACGAACAGCACCTGCCAGCAGAACGGATTGAAGTACCAGGTTCCTGCGGGGTAGGCCGGCAGGTTCCAGCCCATATGCCGCGACACCAGCCACAGCACCAGCGAGGCCAGCATGGTCCAGTTCGGCTGCCGCAGCATGAACCACAGCACCGGCGGGAACAGCCCCATCAGCACAATGTAGAGCGGCAGCACGTCGAGGTTAACCGGCTTGAACTTGAGGAACAGGCCTTGCCGCAACGTCTCGGTCGCGTTGTCGACGAGGCCCGCGACGTTGAACTCGTTGATCATCTCGGAATCGCCGAAACGCAGCGCGAGATAGCTGATCGAAGCGATGTAGATCACGAACAGGATGATGTGGGCGACATAAAGTTGCCAGACGCGCTTGGTCAGCCGCGTGGCGCCGACGATGAAGCCCCGCTCCAGCATCATGCGGGCATAGACGAAGGATGCTGTGTAGCCGGAGATGAAGACGAAGAGGTCAGCGGCGTCGCTGAATCCGTAATTCCGAGTCGTGATCCAGTTCACGACATTGTCGGGGATGTGGTCGAGATAGATCGCCCAGTTCGCAATTCCCCGGAACAGGTCGAGCCGGAGGTCACGTCCTTTTTCGGGCAGGGTGGCGTGGATTTCCATGGGCCGCTTCTTCGAGGTGACGCTTTCGAGAAGGCCGCGCTGCCGGCCGCGGGAAGCCCCCGAGGCCCAGATTGTCACAGCGCGGTAGAATGACTATATCGGTCCGGCGAAGGTAACATCCGGGAATGGGGAATCACCGATCACATCGCTGAGCGGTGTCTCTATACTATCCCGGCGGTTTCCTCCATTCGCTTCATGTTGCATATCCCACGAGGCCCGACCATCCATGACCGCACGCATTTTTAAGCCCGCCAAAAACGCGATGCAATCGGGACGCGCCACGGCCAAGGACTGGCAACTGGATTACGAGCCGGAGCAGCCCCGCACCGTGGAGCCGCTGATGGGCTGGACCTCGTCCACCGACATGAAGCAGCAGCTCTCGCTCCGGTTCGAGACCAAGGAAGAAGCGGTCGGCTATTGCGAGCGCAAGGGCATCGCCTACCAGGTGATCGAGCCGCAGGCATCGGCGCCTCGCCAGATCGCCTATGCCGACAATTTCGCGTTCCGCCGCTGGGAGCCCTGGACTCACTAGGGCCATTCCGGAGATTAGGTCGCCGGGCTTGGAGCGGCCAGGCTGCCGGGGATCGGCAACGGCGCGTCTTTCGAGACGCCGAGGACCGGAAAGCTTCTGATTTTGCGAACATTCGGCAGGCTTGCGAACTGCAGGAGCTGCTGACGCATGTCGTTGACATCAGGTGCGACGCATTTGAGCATGAAATCGGCGTCGCCCGAGATCCGCCAGCACTGCAGAAAGCGCGGCACCGCCGCCACGGCGGCCTCAAACGCCTCGATCGCCGAAAGCGTCTGGCTCTCGAGCTGGATCAGGACGAAGGTCGTGACCTCATAGCCGAGCATCCGTTCGTCGAGGGTCGCGCGGACGGCCTGGATCACCCCGCGGCTGCGCAGCGCCCTGACACGGCGAAGACAAGGTGGGGCGGTGATGCCGACGCGGGCTGCGAGTTCGTTGATCCTGATCCGGCCGTCGTTCTGCAGTTCGGACAGGATCCTGAGGTCGATGTCATCGAACTGTTGGCGTTCCGTCACCGGCGTTCACCCGCCACAGCGCTGCGGAGACCCTCGCTGCTCCTGCGCACTTCGCCCGCTCGGGTTAGCGCAGCGCCGACACCTGACAGCACCAGCTTCTCGTGGGCTGCGACGATCGCCTCCTTCGTCAACCGGCCTCCGGGGCGATACCAGGTGCAAAGCCCGGTCAGGAGCGCGATGATCGCAAAGGTTGCGACCTGGATGTCGACGACCTCAAAGACGCCTTCGGACACCCCGTCAGTGAGGATCTGGGCCAGCCGCTGCTCGTAGGCGCCGCGCAGCGCCACAACGGCCTCATAGTTCTTCGGCTCGAGACTGCGCAGCTCGGAATTGGCGATAAAGACCTCGCGTTTCCGCGTCATGTGGTAGGTGACGTGGAAGCCGACGAAGGTACGCAGCTTTTCGACTGGATCGGCCTTTCCGTCGAGCGCATGATCGAGCTGGCGCAGGAGATCGTTGATATGGTCCTGCACCAGGTCGAACAACAGATCCTGCTTGGTGCTGATATGATTGTAGAGCGAGCCGGCCTGGATGCCGACCTCGGCGGCGAGCTGGCGCAGGCTCATCGCCTCATAGCCGTGCTCGTAGATCAGGCGCACGCCGGCCTTGCGGATCGCCTCCAGCGTCTTGGGACCGTGTGAGCCGATCGTGCGTGCCATCGAAGCCTCGGATGGGTGTTGGCTTGCAGCGGATATCTCGGAAACAAGCGAACGACCGTATGTTTATTGCACAAAATCCTAGCAGATTCAATGTGCTGCTGGGTTCGTTTGCAAACCATAGCACGATGGCTTGCGAAGCCAATAAAAAAACGTATGATCGTTTAATTGCAGGATGAATCTCTAAGGGAGGGATCATGGCCTCGAACCAGGCGGCAATGTTCAATTTCGACCTCGGCGAGACCGCGCATGCGATCCGCGAGACGGTGCATGATTTCGCGACCAACGAGATCGCGCCGCGGGCGGCCGAGATCGATCGCTCCAACCAGTTTCCGCGCGACCTTTGGCCGAAGCTCGGCGCGCTGGGCCTGCACGGCATTACGGTCGAGGAGGAGTATGGCGGCTCGGGCCTCGGCTATCTCGAGCATTGCGTCGCGCTGGAAGAGATCTCGCGGGCATCCGCGTCGGTTGGCCTGTCCTACGGCGCGCATTCCAACCTCTGCGTCAACCAGATCCGCCGCAATGGCAACGAGACGCAGAAGCGCAAGTATCTGCCGAAGCTGATCTCGGGCGAGCATGTCGGCTCACTCGCGATGTCGGAGCCCTCGGCCGGCTCGGACGTGGTCTCGATGAAGACCCGCGCCGAGAAGAAGGGCGACCACTTCGTGCTGAACGGCAACAAGATGTGGATCACCAACGGGCCCGTCGCCGATACGCTTGTGGTCTATGCCAAGACCGATCCGAATGCCGGGCCGCGCGGCATCACCGCTTTCATCATCGAAAAGGGCATGAAGGGCTTTTCCACCGCGCAGAAGCTCGACAAGCTCGGCATGCGCGGCTCCGACACCTGCGAACTGGTGTTCGAGGATTGCGAGGTGCCGCAGGAGAACGTGCTTGGCGAGCTCGGCCGCGGCGTCAATGTGTTGATGTCCGGCCTCGACTATGAGCGCGCGGTGCTGGCTGCCGGTCCGATCGGTATCATGCAGGCCTGCATGGATGTGGTGCTGCCTTATGTTCACGAGCGCAAGCAGTTCGGCGAGCCGATCGGCGAGTTCCAGCTGGTGCAGGGCAAGATCGCCGACATGTACACCACGATGAACGCCTCGCGCGCCTACGTCTATGCGGTGGCCAAGGCCTGCGATCGCGGCGAGACCACGCGCGAGGATGCCGCCGGTGCGATCCTCTACGCCGCCGAGAAGGCCACTCAATGCGCGCTGGATGCGATCCAGCTCCTGGGCGGCAACGGCTACATCAACGACTACCCGACGGGCCGCCTGTTGCGCGACGCCAAGCTCTACGAGATCGGCGCCGGCACCAGCGAGATCCGTCGCATGCTGATCGGCCGCGAGCTGTTCACCAAGACGGCGTGAAGATCCACAATGCATCGCGCCGCCCGGCGCGATGATCTATTTTGCGCAAGTCCTGACGGTATCACCAACGAGACGTGCAACGCATATGCTGCTTCATTCGACGATCGATCCGACATCCCAAGAATTTGCGCATAACGCCGAGGTGATGCGCGGCCTGGTCGCTGAGCTCCGCGACAAGCTCGATCAAGTCGCCGGCGGCGGGGGCGAGACCTCGCGCAAGCGCCACACCTCGCGCGGCAAGATGTTGGCACGCGATCGCGTCGATCTTCTGATCGACCCCGGCACGGCATTCCTGGAACTGTCGCCGCTGGCCGCCAATGGCCTCTATGGCGGCGACGTGCATTCGGCGAGCATTGTCACCGGCATCGGACGCATTGCTGGGCGCGAATGCATCATCGTCGCCAACGACGCCACGATCAAGGGCGGGACCTACTACCCGATGACGGTGAAGAAGCATCTCCGCGCCCAGGACATCGCGCGGCAGAACAATCTGCCCTGCGTCTACATGGTGGATTCCGGCGGCGCGTTCCTGCCGCTGCAGGACGAGATCTTCCCCGATGAGCGGCATTTCGGGCGCATCTTCTACAACCAGGCCCAGATGTCTGCAGCCGGCATTCCGCAGATCGCGATCGTGATGGGCTCCTGCACCGCGGGCGGCGCCTATGTGCCGGCGATGTCGGACGAGAGCATTATCGTGCGCAATCAGGGCACCATCTTCCTCGGCGGTCCGCCGCTGGTGAAGGCTGCGACCGGCGAGGTCGTCACGGCCGAGGAACTCGGTGGCGCCGATGTTCATTCGCGGCACTCCGGCGTCACTGATCACTACGCGCAGAACGACGCCCATGCGATCGGGATCGCCCGGCGCATCGTGGGTACGCTGAAGCAGCCCGCGCGCGCGCCGCTCAACATGCGCAACCCCCAGGAGCCGCTGTTTCAGGCCGAGGAAATCTACGGCGTTGTGTCTGCCGACGGGCGCAAGCCGTTCGACGTGCACGACATCATCGCGCGGATCGTCGACGGCTCCGAGTTCGACGAGTTCAAGAGGCTCTACGGTACCACGCTGATTTGCGGCTTCGCCCATATCTGGGGCTATCCGGTCGGCATCATCGCCAACAACGGCATCCTGTTCAGCGAGAGCTCGCTGAAGGGCGCGCATTTCATCGAGCTGTGCTGCCAGCGCGGCATTCCGCTGGTGTTCCTGCAGAACATCACCGGCTTCATGGTCGGCAAGAAGTACGAGGCGGGCGGCATCGCCCGCGACGGCGCCAAGCTGGTGACCGCGGTGGCCACCGCCGGCGTGCCGAAATTCACCGTCGTGATCGGCGGCTCCTACGGAGCCGGCAATTACGGCATGTGCGGCCGCGCCTACAGCCCGCGCTTCCTCTGGCTCTGGCCCAACGCCCGCATCTCCGTGATGGGCGGCGAGCAGGCCTCGATGGTGCTGAGCCAGGTCCGCCGCGACAATATCGAGGCCAAGGGCGAGACCTGGTCGGCGGAAGAGGAGGAGAAATTCCGCGCGCCCATCCGCGCCCAGTATGAGAGCCAGGGCAATCCCTATTACGCCACCGCGCGACTCTGGGACGACGGCGTGATTGATCCTGCCGATACCCGGCTGGTGCTTGGGCTCGGGCTGTCGGTCGCCGCCAATGCACCGATCGAGCCGACGAAGTTTGGCCTGTTCAGGATGTGACCATGGACCGCTCAAGACTCTACCGGCGCTTCCGCACGCTTCTGATCGCCAACCGCGGCGAAATCGCCTGCCGCGTCATCCGCTCCGCGCGCGCCATGGGGCTGCGCACGGTCGCCGTCTATTCGGAAGCCGACCGTGAGGCGATGCATGTCGCGCTGGCCGACGAGGCCGTGCTGCTCGGACCCGCGCGGGCGCGCGACAGCTATCTCAACATCGAGCGGGTGATCGCAGCCGCGCGCGAAACCGGCGCTGAGGCGGTGCATCCCGGCTACGGCTTCCTCTCGGAAAATGCCGAGTTCGCCCAGGCCTGTCTCGAGGCCGGATTGGTATTCGTCGGCCCGACCGCCGAGATGATGACGGCGATGGGCTCCAAGTCAGGCTCCAAGGCGCTGATGGAGAAGGCTGGTGTGCCGCTGGTGCCAGGCTATCATGGCGAAGCCCAGGACGAGGCCACTCTTGCCGACGCCGCCAACCGGATCGGCTTTCCGCTGTTGGTGAAGGCCTCCGCCGGCGGCGGCGGTCGCGGCATGCGCGTGGTCAATTCGGCGGCCGAGCTGTCGGCTGCGATCGTTAGCGCCAAGCGCGAGGCCAAGGCGGCGTTCGGCGACGACCGGATGCTGATCGAGAAATTCGTGCAGAACCCGCGCCATATCGAGGTGCAGATCGTTGGTGACCGCCATGGCAATCTGCTCTCGCTGTGGGAGCGCGAATGCACGCTGCAGCGGCGGCACCAGAAGGTGATCGAGGAGGCGCCGTCGCCGACCTTGAATGCCGCGCAGCGTGAAACGGTCTGCGAAGCCGCGCGCAAGGCGGCCGGTGCGGTCAACTACGTCGGCGCCGGTACGATCGAGTTCGTCTCCGACGGCAAGGACGTGTTCTTCATCGAGATGAACACCCGCTTGCAGGTCGAGCATCCCGTCACCGAGCTGATCACCGGCGTCGATCTCGTCGAATGGCAGCTACGCGTCGCGTTCGGCGAGGCGCTGCCGCTGAAACAGGATGAGGTCAAGCTCAACGGCCACGCCATCGAGGCGCGTGTCTACGCGGAAAATCCGCGGAAGAACTTCATGCCGTCAGTTGGCCGCATCAAGACCTGGCGGACGCCGCCGCAACGCGACGGCCTGCGTATCGACGCCGGTTACCGCAGCGGCGACAGCGTGTCGCCATATTACGACGCCATGCTCGCCAAGGTGATCGCCTGGGCGCCGACCCGTCAGGCGGCGATCGAGAAGCTCAATCGTGGGCTGGAAGAGACCGATGTCCGCGGCATCGTCACCAACATCCCCTTCCTCTCGGCGCTGGTGACCCATCCGGCCACGCGCGCCAATACGATCGATACCGGCTTCATCGAGCGCGAGCTGAAGAGCCTGACGGCCGAGAAAGGCGCGGCCGGCGAGTTCGAGCTTTGTGCAGCGGTGGCTGCGATCGTGAACGAGGAGCAGAAGGCCGCGCGGAGTGAGGCGAGCTCGCCCTGGCAGACCTTCGGCTGGATGCCGGTCGGCCGCCGCCAGCGTGTCTTCTCGTTGCGGCAAGGCCACGAACCAGCGCAGACCATCACGCTGCACTATGGCAACGGGCCGTCGACGCTGTCCGTCGGCGGGCGCGAACCGACCTTCACCATTTCGTCTCCCGATGACCGCGGCTTCGACCTGACGCTGAATGGCGTGAAGTCGCGTGTGGCGTCCGTGATCGAGGGGCACGAGCTCTACTTGCGGACCCGCAACGGCCGCTTCGACCTGCACTGGGTCGATCCGTTCGGTGGCGAGAGCGAGGAGCACGTCGGCGAGGACAAGATCGTCGCGCCCTTGCCGGGCACCGTGGTGGCGCTGCTTGCCGAGGAAGGCGCGACGCTCGAGAAGGGCGCGCCAATCCTCACGCTGGAAGTGATGAAGATGGAGCAGACCCTGCGCGCGCCCTATGCGGGCGTGCTGAAGAAGCTCAAATGCAAGGTCGGCGACATCGTCGGTGAGGGCGTTGAGCTTGCCGAGGTGGAGCCGCTGGCTGAGTCATGAGCGATCGTATCAGCATCATCGAGGTTGGCCCGCGCGACGGGCTACAGAACGAGAAGACGCCGATCAGCGTCGCCGACCGCATCGCGTTCGTCGAGCGCCTGATCGACGCGGGCCTGCCGACGGTTGAGGTCGGCGCGTTCGTGTCGCCAAAGGCGGTTCCGCAGATGATGGGATCCGCCGACGTGCTGCGCGGCGTGGGCCACCTCAAGGGCGAGTTTCACGTGCTGGTGCCGAACGAGAAGGGCTACGAGGCGTCGCAGGCCGCTGGCGCCAAGGTGATCGCGGTGTTCGCGTCCGCGTCCGAGGGCTTCTCCCGCGCCAACATCAACTGCTCGGTTGCGGAATCGATCGAGCGGTTCAAGCCGGTGCTGGCGCGCGCCAAGGCCGACGGCATCAAGGTGCGCGGCTATATCTCCTGCGTGCTCGGCTGCCCGTTCGACGGCGAGGTGAAGCCGCAGGCGGTCGTCGATGTCGCCAAGACGCTGTTCGATCTCGGCTGCTACGAAATCTCGCTCGGCGACACCATCGGCGTCGGCACGCCGGTCAAGGCGCGGGAGCTGATGCGCGCGGTCGGCGGCAGCGTTCCCATGGCCAAGCTCGCGATGCATTTCCACGACACCTATGGCCAGGCGCTCGCCAATCTCTATGCCGGCATGGAGGAGGGCGTCCGTGTCATCGATTCCGCAGCCGGCGGTCTCGGCGGCTGCCCCTACGCGCCCGGCGCGACCGGGAATGTTGCAACCGAGGATGTGGTCTACATGCTCGAGGGCATGGGGATCAGAACCGGCGTCGACATGGAGAAGCTCCTGGTTGCGACGAACGAGGTCAGCAGGCTGCTGGGACGGCCGCCAGTAAGCCGCGTCGCCTCCGCGCTCAATGCGAAGAAGCGTCGTGCTTCGTAGCGTGGGTAGAGCGCAGCGAAACCCACGAACGTGATGGGTTTCGCTGCGCTCTACCCATCCTACAGAGGTTCTATCCCCCTCCCTCCGACCCCATGACGAGGTTCGGCAGCCAGGTGGAGATCTCCGGGAAGATGCAGAGCAGCAGCACCGCGAACATCATCAGGAGCACGAACGGCAACGTGCCCCAGATCACCTCGCTCAAGGAGATGTCGGGTGCGACGTTGCGGATGACGAAGATGTTCAGGCCGACCGGCGGATGGATCAGGCCCATCTCCATCACGATGGTCATGACCACGCCGAACCAGATGATGTCGAAATTGGCGGCGCGGAGCGGCGGCAGGATGATTGGCGCGGTCATCAGGATGATCGAGACCGGCGGCAGGAAGAAGCCGAGCACGATCACCATCACCAGGATCGCGAACAACAGCTCCCAGCGCGGCAGATGCATGGCCACGATTGATTCCGCTGCCGACTGCGAGATGTGCAGGTAGCTCATCACGTAGGAATAGAGCAGCGACATGCCGATGATCAGCATCAGCATGGTGGATTCGCGGATCGTCGATTTCAGGATTGGCGACAGGTCGCCCG
The DNA here is from genome assembly GCF_029910015.1 of Bradyrhizobium sp. ISRA436. Classification (NCBI taxonomy): domain Bacteria; kingdom Pseudomonadati; phylum Pseudomonadota; class Alphaproteobacteria; order Hyphomicrobiales; family Nitrobacteraceae; genus Bradyrhizobium; species Bradyrhizobium sp. ISRA436. The sequence continues at coordinate 3,976,017 of NZ_CP094519.1, read as the reverse complement.
GCCGCCACACGCTGTAGATCACCGCGATCAGCGCGAGCGCCAGCAGGCCGCCGAGACCGGCCGTTTCCGACGGGGTCGCATAGCCGCCATAGAGCGCGATCATCACGCCGGTCAAGAGCAGCACAAACGGGAGCACGCGCGGCAGCGCGCTGAAGCGCTCTGCCATGGTGAACTCGTCGTGCTGTAGGATCGCGGCGTCCTTGCCGGTGGCGTCATAGGCGGCGCGGGCGGCGGCATATTCCTTCCGGAAACGGAACACCGCGTACAGGCCGAACAGCGTCACCAGCAGCAGTCCGGGACCGATGCCGGCGAGAAACAGCCGGCCCAGCGATTTCTCGGCAGCGACCGCGAACAGGATCATCGTGATCGAGGGGGGCAACAGGATGCCGAGCGTGCCGCCGGCGGCGATGATGCCCGCGGCAAAGCCGCCGGAATAGCCGCGCTTGCGCATCTCGGGGATGCCAGCCGAACCGATCGCAGAGCACGTCGCGGGCGAGGAGCCGGCCATCGCCGCGAACAGCGCGCAGGCGAACACATTGGCGACGCCGAGGCCGCCGGGGATTCGGTGCAGCCAGGCATGCAGCGCCGAGTAGAGGTCCTGGCCAGCGCGGGACTTGCCGATGGCTGCTCCCTTCAGGATGAACAGCGGGATCGACAGCAACGTGATCGACGCCATTTCCTCGTAGACGTTCTGCGTTACCGTATCGAGCGAGGCGGCGGGCATGTAGATCGCCATAAAGACGACGGCGACGGCGCCCAGGGCGAATGCAATGGGCATGCCTGAGAACATCGCGAACAGGGTGGCAAGCCCGTAGGAGATGCCAATTCCGAACACGGTCATCGGCGGCCGCCACCGGTCAGCGGAACGAGGATCTGCAGCAGGATCTGCACACAGAGCAGGCTCATGCCAAGTGCCATCAGCCCATAGGGGATCGCGAGCGGCGGCGACCACATCGAGTTCGAGACCTGGCCGTCGACATAGGCTTCGTGCGCCAGGGTCCAGGACTTCCAGGCGAAGAAGGTGCAGAACGCGAAACTTGCGAGATCGACCAGCCAGAGCCGGACGCTATTCGCTCGCTTCGAGAGCAGGCCGACAAACGCCTCGATGCTGACATGGCCGCGCTGGCTCTGCACATAGGCCGAGGTCATGAAGGTGGCGCCGACCAGGAGGAACACCGCGGCCTCGTCCTGCCAGTAATTGGCCATGTGGAAGAGCGCACGCCCGAGCACGCTGTAGCTCAGGATGACGCAGGCTGCGACCAGGGCGACCGCCGCGAACACGACGATGATGTTGTTGCAGATACGAAGCGCGCGCTCGAGAACAGCCACGGGCGAGCTGCCCTTGGCCATATGTGCGGCTTCCGGTTGATCCGCGATCGGACCATGCATCATGCGGCGACGTCGCTTGCGAGCTTCAGGAGCTTGGCTGCGGTCGCCGTCTTGGCGCCGTAGTCCTTCCAGGCGGTATCGCGCGCGATGTCGCGCCACTTGCCAACGGTGGCGGCATCGAGTGCGCTGACCTTGGCGCCGGCCTTCTCATAGACCTTGGCGACCTCGGCGTCGTCGTCCTGCGCGCCCTTGCGGCCGAAGGCTTCGAGCTCCGCGCCGACGGCCAGGATGATGTCCTGCTGGTTCTTCGGCAGCTTGTCGAAGATCGCCTTCGACATCATCAGCGGCTCCAGCATGAACCAGTAGGAGGCGCCGGCACCCGAAGTCAGCGATTTCGCGACCTCTTCGAGACGGAACGAGATCAGGCTGGTGGAGGAGGTGATGCCGGCATCGCAGGCGCCGGTCTGCATCGCCGCATAGATTTCGTTGGAGGGCACCGACAGCACCGCGGCGCCGGCGGTCTGCAGCACCATGTCCATCTCGCGCGAACCGCCGCGCACCTTCATGCCCTTGGCGTCCTCCGGCGCAACGATCGGCTTCGAGCGGCTGGCAACGCCGCCGGCCTGCCAGACCCAGGTGAGCAGCAGGATGCCCTTGTCGGCGAGGAAATCGCTCAGTGCCTTGCCGACCGGCTCCTTCTTCCAGCGCAGCCCCTGATCGTAGGTCGTCACCAGCCCGGGCATCAGGCCGATATTGGTCTCGGGCAGCTCGCCGCCGGCATAGGGCATCGGATACAGGCTGATATCCAGCGCGCCCTTGCGCATCGCCGAGAACTGCGCGTTGGTCTTGATCAGCGACGAGTTCGGATAGACCTCGGCCGCGATCTCGCCGCCCGAGCGCTTCGCAACCTCGGCCGCGAACATTCTGCACAGCCGGTCGCGGAAGTCGCCCTTGTCGATGGTGCCGCCGGGAAACTGGTGCGAGATCTTCAGCGTGGTCGCGGCGTGCGCGGTCCCGATGCCCATCCGCAGGATGGCGGGTGCGGCCAGAGCGGACGCGAGGACGTGGCGGCGTGTAAGCATGATGTCTCCCCCTGGTGAGCTTCTTGAGTGGCTGGCTAGGCCGGTGCCGGGCGCACCATAGCCGGTCTTCGCGCGAATCTTCTCTAGTCTGATAGTTCGAGGCGCCCTGATAGTGCGAGCAGCTGTGCGCCGGCAAGCTTTGACGTTGCTGCGGCGCACACTGCGGCGCGACGACGTCGCAGTTCAACCCATGCGGGTGAGCTCACTCAAGCGGCATCGCGGGTTCAAGAGTTTGTTATTGAGGTAACGAGTGATGGTCCCGGCGCGTCGAGCAGGGAGCGGCAGTCGTCGCTTTCACATTCGCTTCACACAAGGGATGACCCTCATGACCACCAAGACCTGCATCGGCCTCTCGGCCGCGATCCTCTCGTTCAGCCTCGCGCTCGCACCGGCCGCGCTCGCTCAGGACAAGATGGGCAAGGACGACGCGATGAAGAAGGAGGACGCGATGTCCAAGGATCACATGAAGAAGGAAGGCGGCATGATGAAGAAGGACGACGCCATGAAGAAGGATGGCGGGATGATGAAGAAAGACGACGGCATGATGAAGAAGAACTGATCGCCGCCGTCACGCCATCGTCGCCAGGCCCGCCGCCGGGGCGGGCCTGTTGCGCGCTTACCGCTTCTTCTTGCCGCGTTCCTTGCGCGCTGCGTAGCGGGCGTCGCGTTTGGCCTTTTGTTCGGCGAGGAGGGCCTCCTGCCGGGCGGCTTCTTCTTCCTTCTCGCGCGCGATCCGGGCTGCCTCGGCGGCAGCGGCTTCTTCCTCGCGGCGCTTCTGTTCGGCCTTCTCGGCCTCGCGGGCTTCCTTGGCTTTGGCGCGGCGTTCCGCGATCGCCGCGCGCTCCTCGGCCCGCGCCTTCACGGCCGGATCGTCAGGTCCCGGCCGGGCGCGAAACTTGTTGAGGATGTCCTGCCGCGCCTGCTGGGCCGCTTTCTGGCGGTCGGCAAAACCCGGTTCCTTGAAGCCACTCATAGAGGAAGCCTTGCTGCTTTCTGTTCGGTGATGGATGGGGATTCAGTTCGGCGTTTCAATAAGTGAACGGCGGCGAAAATGCCAGCGTCGAAGGACGGGCGGTAAAGCAGGGGAGATATGAGTGAGCGGCAAATGGCCCAAAACGATGCCGATCAGCGCGCTGACATTAGCGCTCCTCGACAAGATCGCGATGATCGCATCCGGCAAATGACCAGCGCCGGTGAGTGAACGATCACCGCCATCCGCCGAATATCCTAGCCGCGCTGGACATGCGCGCGGCGCCCGCTGCTGCCCAGAACCTTGGCGACCGTCTCGGCGGTCATCGCGATCCGGTCGGACATGCGCTGGGCCTCCAGCCGGTCACGGGCCCTTTCCTTGATCAGCAGATCGATCAGCCGCAGCCGGCTGGCTTCGTCGACGGCTTCAGACAGCAACTGCCTGTAGCGATGGAAGTCGTAGGTCGTTTCCTGCTCGCTCATTGGCACGCCCCGCACACGCGCTCCATTGAGCGAGCAGTTTTTCGCAAGCCGTCGCTGCGTGCAATGGAATTGCGGCATCGATGTCCGGCCCATCGACTTTAACTGTGCGACTGTTGCAGATTTGATCGCACGCCAGCGGGCAAAGCGGTCATGATGCGCCCGGAATGACTTGGAGCCGGAGCAATCATGGGTGATCCGGACGACGGTGGCGGCCGCCGCGGCGCGCTGGTGGGATTGCTGGTGGCGGCCGTGATGCTCGCGGTCGGGCTCTGGCTCGCCCATGCCCTGACCTCGGCGAGCAAGATACAGGACTGTGTGATGGCCGGCCGGAGCAACTGCAATGTGATCGAGCCGGCGCGCTAACGGTTCTTGCGGCAGTGCAGTATCGACCCCAGATGGCGCAATCAGGGTAACGCGAAATAAACGGCCTGGATTGTGATCCCAATCACAGGGGAATCGGGTGCGCCGATCCAAGATGCCTGGGATCGACAGGAACCAAAGCGATGATCTCTAAGCTGTGGTCCAGAAAGGGCGTGGCGCTCGCCGCCGCGGCCGCAATATGCGCTGGTTTGGCGGCGCTCGTGTCGTTCGGCCTGCCGTCGCCGGAGCCGGCCTCCAGTGCGGCGCTCGGTCCCCAGTGGCAGTGCAGCCGGGTTGCCTTCGTATTCACCAGTTGCACCCGCACGGCCGAGGCCGGAAATAATAAGGTGATTCGCGTGCGGGCGAAGGAGGATTGCCCCCCTCGGGGGACCTAGCGGGCCGCCGGGCCGGCAACGGGTCCTGGCAGTTACTTCTTCGCGGCTCGCGACTTGATCGACAGCCCGAGTCGCATCGCCATCTTTTTGATTCGGTCCGGCGAGCGCCCGGTGACCTTGGCGACCTCCTCGAGCGACTTGGAGGCGCGAGCCAGTTCCATGAGGCGGCGGTCTTCCTTGAACGACCAGCGCGGCTTTCGAGCCATCCTGTTGATATCCTCGCATTACCGGACAACAAAGCCGCCAAGCGAAAGCGCCTGACGGCTTTGCCGGTGTGGGCCCGGACCTTGGGGAATTGTCCGGTGGATAAGCAATACTGCTTCCGGATAAGGTCGCAATTGAAACCAGAACTTAACCTAACCGGTAAAGGTTACTTCGGTGGAACGTGGCAGGAGGCCTTATGCTCAAGGTCGCCGTTCTGGGTGCCGCAGCACTTTGCCTGTCCGGTTGCTGGTCTGATCCGGAGGTCACGGGATCGACCAACGCCTGCGCGGCCAATCTCTACAGCCAATACAATCCCAAGGTCATGGACCAGTGCGCCAACGCCTGCATCAAGTGTGACCACGGCAACGTAACCACCTGCACAACGTCCTGTACGCTGAAGGGCGCGGAGCCTCAAGAGGTTGTTCCCGGTTAATCCGAGCCTGCTGATCGGCGGCTTTGAGCCGATACTGCCATGAGGACGATGCCAGTTGTAGCGGTGAAGCCATCGTGGCAGCTCCGCGGCTCTTTCTGTTGAGGTGTTGTAGGCCTGCGCGTAGGCCCATTCTCGCAGGCTGGTCTGAATGAAGCGTTCGGCCTTGCCATTGGTTTTGGGCGTATAGGGCTTGGTGCGGATGTGCTTGAGGCCGAGGCGCTGACATGCCTTTCGGAAGGCGGCGGATTTGTAGCACGCGCCGTTGTCGGTCATGACGCGCTCGACCTTCACGCCCAGGCTCACGTAGTAGGCCACCGCCGCCTTGAGGAAGGCGACGGCACAGCCCTTTCGCGCGTTCTTCATGACCTGGCTGAAGGCGATCCGCGACGCATCGTCGATGCAAACATGGACGTATTCCCAACCTGGTCCTTGACGGCGAGAACGCAGGTTGCTCGCCCCACGTCGATCGCCGGTGATCCGATGGCCGATCCGATTGAACTTGCCGAGCTTTTTGATGTCGATGTGGATCAGCTCACCAGGATGCTGGCGCTCATAGCGCCGGATCGGCTCAGCCGGCTCCAGCGCAGCCAGCCGGTTCAAACCGAGCCGGCGCAGGATCCGGCTGACGGTTGCTGCTGAGACCCCGACCTCGCGCGCGATCTGCTTGCCGGTGTGGCGCTGCCGGCGGAACGTCTCGACAGCGGCGCATGTGGCGGCCGGGGTTTGGCTTGGCAAGGAATGCGGCCGTGAGGACCGATCCTGCAAACCATCGACGCCTTCTGCGCGGAAGCGCTTGACCCATTTGGCGACTGTCTTCGCCGTAACATTGAATTGGCGCGCGGCGGCGGCCTTCGTCAGGCCGCTCTCGATCACGCTCCGCGCCATCGCCGCTCGACCTTTTGGCGTCAAAGGCGCATTCTTGTGGATGTTCATCTGGTCTCTCCGGGGAACCCTGAAGCGTCGCAGCCTCAGCTTCCTCGGTTCAGACCAGATGGACAACCTCCTGAAAGCTCACAACTAGGGCGTCAGGCCTGCACGACTTCACCGTCCGCTATCTGCCACGCTCGTCAGTCGTGACAGCGGCGTCCACCGCATCTCGACCCAACACTCGTGACGATCGCGAAGCGCCCCTCAAGCAGGTGAGACGTGCGAACAATACACTGAGTTGCAATTCTGATAAACAGAAATATTTCTGCCGCGAGGGCTGGACATTTGCCAAATCGCGTGAAGCAAAATGTGAGTTGCCCGTCGCGGCGCAGATCGCAGGACTCTCACGCCACGCACCTTCGTGCTACCCATCGTCCTCGAATCCGTCCCAGCAAACGCCCGGAACCGAGCCGAAATGACTAGTGCCGCATATGTCGCCGTCGATTGGGGCACCAGCAGTTTCCGGCTGTGGCTGATGGATCGCTCCGGCCGCGCCCTGGATCAACGCCGTAGCGACGAAGGCATGGTGGCCGCGGCGAAGCCCGGCTTTGCGTCGGTGCTGCAATCGCATCTCGATGCACTCGGCGTGGCCGCCGACCTGCCGGTCGTGATCTGCGGCATGGCTGGCGCGCGACAGGGCTGGGTCGAGGCCGGCTATATCGACACTCCCGCGCATCTTTCCGATGTACTCGATCACGCCGTCGTGGTCGGCGGCCAGGCGCGCGACATCCGGATCCTGCCGGGGATCGCGCAGCGCGATACCGCGGCACCGGACGTGATGCGCGGCGAGGAGACCCAGTTGCTCGGGGCGCTTGGCTTCGACGCGGCCGGTGAGGCGGTCGTGTGCATGCCGGGAACGCATTCCAAATGGGTGCGCATGCGCGGCGAAACGGTCGAACGCTTTGCGACATTCATGACGGGAGAGCTGTTCAGCGCGGTCGCGCGCGAGACGATCCTGTCGCACGCCGTCAATGGTGCCGGGGAGGCCGTCGACCAGGATGCGTTCGGGGCGGCCGTAACCGACGCGTTCAACGCGCCGGCGCTCGCGGCCAACCTGCTGTTCCGCGTGCGATCGCGACAGCTTCTGTTCGGTGGCAGTGCCTCGGCTGCGCGCGAGACGATCTCGGGCACATTGATCGGCCTCGAGCTGGCGGCCGGTCTAGCAGAACGTCCGCGCGAAACCCCGGTCATGCTGATTGCCTCGGGGCGGCTTCAGCGGCTCTATCAGATGGCGCTCGAAACCCTTTCGATTCCGCTCCGCTTTGTCGATGCGGAAGAGGCGGTCCGTCGCGGCCTGTCGAGGGCCGCGGCGGCAATATGGAAGAGCTGAAGGACAACGCAATGAGTATCCCGTTTCCGCCGATGAAGCGTCCGCTGGTCGCGATCCTGCGCGGCATCAAGCCGGACGAGGCCGATGGTATCGTGAGCGCGCTGATCGAGGCGGGCATGACAGCAATCGAGATTCCGCTGAATTCGCCGGAGCCGTTCCGCTCGATCGAGGTCGCCGTGAAGCGTGCGCCGGCCGATGTCCTGATCGGCGCGGGCACCGTGTTGACGGCCGCGGAGGTCGACCGTCTCCATGATGTCGGCGGCCGGCTGATCGTCTCTCCGAACGTCGATGTCGACGTGCTGGCGCGCGCTCGCGAGCGCGCAATGGTCACCATGCCCGGCGTGTTCTCGCCGACCGAGGCGCTGCTGGCGGCGAAGGCGGAAGCGTCGAGCCTGAAGTTCTTTCCGGCGAGCGTGCTCGGGGCGGCCGGCATCACCGCGATCCGCGCGGTGCTGCCGCCGAACCTGATGATCGCAGCGGTCGGCGGCGTCTCCGACCAGAATTTTGCTGACTATGTGAAGGCCGGCATCCGTGCCTTCGGTCTCGGCAGCAGTCTCTACAAGCCGGGCATGACGGCCACGGACATCGCAATCAGGGCGAAGGCAACGATCGAGGGGTATGACGCGGCGATTCGGCGTGCACCATAGAACTTCAAGATGGCTCTCGAAGTGGCTTTCAGGTCGCGCGCTGCCGCTTACGCGGCCTCGCCGGACTGGTAGGTCGCAGTCCCAACCGATCGCCCGCCGATCGAAAATTGAACTTTGTGAGCTCGCCAGTCGCCATCGCGCACGGTCTGGAGAATGATCCTCGCAATATCCGTGTAATCGTCGAATTCACAGGGGTCGAGGGTAAAGCCATAATTGGGAAGCAACTGGTTCAAGCTGTCTCGCACTTCCAAAACGACTAGCATAATTTGGGCTTCTCAACGAAAGGATTGTCCTTTCTGAAAAGTGTGATGCATCGCTTAAGGCCCGGTTAATTTTTCGCCGTTGCGTCGCGCAGGATCGATGCCGACTTCGTGATCGTGCGGAAGCTATTCATCCCGCTTGCCGCCGTCGATCACCCTGAACAGGGGCGCCGCCTCGCGGGGATGCTCGAGCAGCTCATCGACCATGGCGATGGCGGCCGCAACGTACTTGCTCGTCGCGCTGTCGAGCGGCCGCTCGGCTTCATCGGCAAGCGCCAGCTTGGCGCCCTCCAGCAGCTTGCGGGTGCGGGCGGCGGATTCATCTCCGGCCGTCAGCGAGGCTCTGGCGATCGACCGCAGGACGAACAGCTCGCCCTCCAGCCGCAGCAGTCGATCGTTCAGCTTGCTCAGGACGGTGTTCAGGTTCCGCATGGGGTTCTCTCGCGGTCGTTCGGGCGGCCGCGGCTCTGGCCGTCCAAGGCTTGCAACGGCATTATCCTTACACGGCCATTCCTGACGAAATTGTTGTGTCGGCCGCCGGCTGGCGGAGGGGCAGTCGGGCGCATTTTGTGGATCAGAGGGAACGTCGCAGATTGGCGCGGTTCCGGCGCACCGGCCGGGCAAATCCGCAAATCATGAGGACAAGCAAGTGAAGATCGCCGTCGAAACGACCGTTGCCGCACCGATCGCCGAGTCTGGCGGGCCTATACGACGCCTGACGACATCAAGCAGTGGAACGCTGCCTCCGACGATTGGCACACCACCGCGGCGACCGTCGACTTGCGCGTGGGCGGTGCCTTCTCGTCGCGGATGGAGGCCAAGAACGGCAGCATGGGATTTGATTTCGCCGGCACCTACACCAAGGTGGAGGCGCCCCGGCTGCTCGAATATTCTTTCGGCGACCGTACCGCGCAGATTGCATTCACGCCGGAGGGCAGCGACGTCAAGGTGCAGGTTGCGTTCGACAGCGAGGACACCCATTCGCTCGAGCAGCAGCGCGGCGGCTGGCAGGCCATCCTGAACAATTTCAAGCGTTACGTCGAAGCGAGGTCGCGGTCCTGACGCGCGGCTGCGGGAGGACCACGTGATCGACGCGCTCAAGGTCTGCGGCTTCGGGGAAGGTGATAATCTCGCACGTCATCGTCACGGGTCGTCAGGAGCAAATGCGATGCGTTCTGTTCTGGCTCTTGGTCTGCTGCTCATCCTGTGCGCGTCCGCGAGCGCCGCACCGGTGCGTCACGCCCGCGCCCGCCAGCCTGTGTCTACGCATCCGCCCGCGGCCGCAGCCCCGAGGCCGCGCTTCGCGGTGCCTGGCTGGAGCGACGAGGCGACGCGCCAATGGCTTGACCGGGCTTCGTCCATGGTTGGGCGAGGAGGATAGTCAGTCGCCACGAGCCCGGCGGGCGGAAACGCTGTTTCCGTTCTTGCTGACTTCGCCGCGATCCTCCGCAGCGTCGGATGCGCCTGGCCCTCGTGTCTTCCCCGAATGTTAGTGAACGACCGGCTCGCCATGAAAACGGCGGTGCAGCTTCCGCTGACGCCGAAACTGAATTCGAAGACGAGCCGCGGCACGCGTCCGAGCGCAAACATCGGCAGCCATCGCGGGTTCTCCCTGATGTCAGCAACATGTGTCGGCAAACGTTTGATCATTCGTCCGATTTTCGTAACGATCCTTGGCCCGCTGTGCACCAGGGCGGGAGTAGCCCCTTAAGCAGTTCGGTAGTCTGCGTTGTCGTTCAGAATTGGACATGACGGCTCGCAGCTCCTGGGCTGGGTGGACTTCCACGACCGTACATTCAAGCGTAGCCATCTCGTCGCGCCGCGGACCACGAAGATTTCCGCCATGAACCCGCCCGAACGGGGTATCCCGAAATCACATCTCCCATTGCCGCTTTTCCGCGTACAGTGCTTGCTGCTCGTACACAGCGCCCATGGGATGGTGGACGGCTTCCGGTGCTCTTGACCGGGGTGTCCCGGTCACGTCGAGGCTGTTCACCAGCCCCGCCGGAATGTTTACCGCCTTTCAGTCCAGCTCTACGTTGCGTTGGGGGAAGTGATGAAAACAAGCGCTTGCGGCGATATGACTGATGAGAAATTGGCTCGCCAACGCGCGCACGAAAATAACATCGCGCGCTATCGCGGCTTGCTCCAGACCCGACTCTCGGACGTCGAACGCCACTTCATCGATCAGCGCCTTGCCGAAGAGCAGGCTGCCCTATCAATGCTTGCTCAGCCCAATGAAACAACGTTCGTCGCGCCTTGACCAATCCCTTGTTTGCCGGAGCATCATCGCCGCGATTGCTGGCGGCTTCTCGCCGCGCGCTATCGGAGCGATCATTGGGTATGAGGCGCCCTCAAAAGATCACCGTCGGCGAGATGCACACGGCAGGCGTGCGCGGAGTGCTGGTCTTCTGTTCGGATTACGCGTGCAGCCACTCGATCGCACTCATGGCGGACCGCTGGAGCAACGATCTGCGGCTCTCCGATATCGAGCCGCGGCTCGTCTACTCTGTCTGCGGTAAGCGCTGCGCCGACGTGCGGCCGAACTTTAAACTGGGACATCAAGGGGCCTATTGGCGGGATGGGTTACTGCATTCCCCAACCCTGAAGGCAATCGTCCCGCGCGCCGGTCAGAATCTGGGACGCGAGCGGGGGGCGCCCTCGCGGGCCACCCGCCTGTGCTTCCGAAGTAGGTGGCCCGCTTCCGAGGGCCGGATAAGCCGGGGAGGCTCACGCCAGCTTTGCTCGCCGCGCGATTAGACGGCCAGTCCAATGGGTCCGCAATTGGGGAAACGGGATTACCTCGCTCGGTCGAGTGCAAGGGCCCATCTTCTCTGAAGTATTTCCATCCGGAAGCGCTGAGACCAACCAGATCAAGCGCGATGCGATTGCTGCGCGCCCAAGCATCTCCAAGCTATACGCGACGGGAGCGCTCTTCGGACGCTCGGTGATCGGTCGCGGTACAGCGCGACGAGCCTGCGTTCGTCCGGTGGGTCGATTCCTCGCCCAACCGAGGGAACCGCGCGATAGGTTCGCGCCTTATCCCGCGTTCGGAAGTGTTGTGTCACGGACCAAGGGAGAAGGTCGATGCGCCAGCTAATGCTCGCCGCTGTTGCGTTGCTGATTGGGACGTCATCGTCCTGGGCTCAGGGGCACATGGGATCACCACAGGAGCAGCAGGCGTGCAGGCGAGATGCACAGCGATTTTGCCGCAAGGATCTCGCCGATGACAACGCGGTTCAACAGTGCTTGCAGCAACACCGAACGAGGTTGAGCAGAAGCTGCCGGAAGGTATTTGAGAGCCACGGAATGTAGAATAGTCGGCTCGTTGGCATAGCCGGCCGTGTTGGTGATGAAGCCGGCACGGGCCTCGCCTTTCGCCACGAGGCCGATAGCGCGGGGCGGCGATCAGGATCCTCGATCCATCGGTCGAATCTCCAGGTTTTCGATGTTCGCGGGCGGTGCTGAGGCTTCATTCCGCTCGGTCAACGGACGCAATGTGATCGTGGCATTTGCGCCGCCGACCAGAACGTTGGTGCCGGCGTCGCCGGCGTGCGTGTAAGTGCCGACGAGATCGTCGATCCCGAGCCATGGCACGGGCGCCATCACCTTCCAATTCAGTGCGACGTCCCTTTCGCCGATGAAGACTTCGAAATTCTGAATGGCTGCGACGTAGCGACTATCCGGCGAGCTATCGACATGCAGCACGCAATTGAGATTGGTCACCGAGCCCAGAACGAACCCGGTGTCGGGGCCACCACGACACTCAAGCGTTCCGGCCGGTACCTGCTGTGCAACGGCGATTCCCACCGGCGCAGCGAAGCCGGCTGCGCCACACGCCGCAAGGACGACCAAATGACGCGCGGTACGCATGGTCCGGTACAATGCGAATGGGGAGCGATCGGTTCGCTATCTCGGGGGAAGTCCCCCACTCGTGGTTAAGAGAACCCTAGACCGCAATATTGGCGACGGCGAGAGACGACAAGCCGGAGCGCCCTCTCGTCGGTCAGGTGGTTTGCGGGCCGCGCGAAGCTTGTGGCTGCGCAAAAATACAAACGACCTAAAAGACACGCTCAGGATTTATCATGCTTCTGGCCGCCCTTGTGCTCAGCCTTGTGGGCGCCCTTGTGGCCGCCACGACCAGGACCGGTTCCAGACTTGTCGCCCTTGGCGAGGATCACATTGCCTCCTGAGAAGCCTCCGTGGCCGCTTCCGGCGACATCGCCGGGAGCGATTTGGCGCTTTTGGATAGCAGCCCCAGCAGCTCCCAATTCAGGATCTCCGACCTGCTCTCGGCCGGCCGTCAACGCCATCACTGCCGTCGGCGCCAAAAAAATGACTGTCAAGGCCAGAATCGTTCTCCGCATGGCACTCCTCCAGATGGAAACTCATAGAAACTCCGAAATCGGCCCCTAAGTTCCCGACACTTAAGGACACGACGTGTCTTGGGTATTCTTTCAAAGCGGTCCTCGTTGTGGGGCGAGGGAGCAATACTGGCGCGCATAGTTCCTGCACAAAGCCACACACCCGAATTGGTTGCACAGTGTGCCAAATTCGAGAGGCTTTCAGCCGCTCCCGGCGCCTACAAGGCACTTTCGCTGATGAACATAGATCTCGATATCAGATCTATCCTGAGGATGGAGGGCATGCCTTTTGGTTTGGTGACGCCGAAGCGTTTCTTGGAGATATCGAGCAATTCGTCACGGGACATCGCGAGAAGCGGTCAAACGACCTTGAGCGAGTATTGGCCACTGTTCTTTTCACCGATATCGTGGACTCGACCCGCAGCGCTTCCGATATGGGCGATTTGACTTGACGTCGCTTGCTCGACAAGCACGCTAGCGAAGCAATCGTAGAAAAGCATCGCGGCAATCTCGTTAAGTCTAGCGGTGATGGATTCTGGCGACATTTGATGGGCCGGGCGCGCAGTGAAATGCGCGATGGCGTTTACAGCGGCGGCGCATCGACTTGGCCTGCGGCTGCGAGCCGGTCTTCATACCGGCGAGATCGAGCGCAGGGGTCAAGATATTGGTGGCATAGCAGTCCATACCGCCGCGCGTGTGATGGCCCGATGCCAACCTAACGGAGTTCTAGCATCGAGAGTCGTAACCGATCTGGTCGCCGGGGCTGGTTTGAAGTTCTCGGAGCGCGGCTCCCATGAACTGAAAGGCATACCTGGTCGATGGGAGCTATTTGCCCCGCGAATGCTTAGTGCGGTCTGCGACTAAGGCGCGGTCACATAAGGGATCGTCGCCCGCGCCAGCGTGATCGGCAGTGGCCGTCTAAATCCACGGCCATCAGTTGGAGCCATGACGGTGAATGGCGCGATCGGGACGAGGAGGTCGACAACCGCGTTCTCATGGCTCGCAGGCTCCTAATTGACCTTGCGGGTGGGAGCCATCAGGGGAACTTCGGGGGCAATTCGCCTAGAGCCTCGGCGATACCGTCCCAAGAAAAGACGCCGCCGGTCTCACAAATACCGACGGACGCTGAAATCCCCAGCAGCGAACGTACTGCACCGCCTGTGCCAAAGGCAGATGGCGCACATTGCGAGCAACCAAGCGGATTATGTGGCGTTTCCGTTCACGTGTTCCCTGAACCCAGGGAGGGTTTCCGATGTTCAGAAAAGTGTTTCTATCCCTAGTCGCTGCAGCCATAGGCGGGGCGCCGACGGTGGCTTCTGCGCGCGGCGGATTCGGCTTTCATGGAGGCGGTTTCCATGGTGGCTTCGCGGGAGGTGGTTGGCACCGCGGATTTGGCCCCGCCATCGCTGGCGGATTGATCGCGGGAGCCGTGATCGGAGGTCTCGCTTCGTCCGCATATGCTTGGGGGCCAGACTACGATTACTACGATGGGTATGCGCCGGCGTATTATCCGGGGCCGTACTATCGGGGCTGCCCTGAGCCTGGCTATGGGGCCTACTACAACTGCGGAGCCTATGCCGTGCCAGGGTATGGCTATTCATACGTTCCTTGGTAGGATTCTAATTCCGATCGAGAGACCACCCGCCGGTTCACGCCGGCGGGTTTTTTATCGCCTGCTGGCAATGTGCTCGGGCGAATTGAAGCCTGGCTTCGGCGGCCCCGTCGTCAGCCACATAGCAACGCCAATGGCCAGCGCGACCAGCACGGTAATTGAGAACAAACGCGGAAGCGCCGTGGATCATCCGTGTACGACCGGCTCAGCGGGACTAAACGAGAAAGCCTGAAATTAAAGGGGTTTCCGCAACACTCGATGAGACGCGGGATTTTCGACGCACATTGCGTTGTGCCCTTCCTGAGAGAGGGGTGACAGTTCATTCCGGAGACATGGGTTACACAATCGGGCCTTTTGCGGGGAGCGCAAGATGCCCTGGAAGGTGTGTAAACCCATGGACGAACGACTGAAGTTCATTGCCAGACTTTTGGATGGCGAGCAGATGGCGGGGCTTTGCCGCGAGTTCGGCATCTCCCGCAAGACCGGCTACAAGATCCTCACGCGCTACAACAAGACCGGGCTCGACGGCCTCACCGATCGCTCACGCCGGCCATACCGCCACGCCAATCAGCTTCCGGACCAGATCGAAACGCTGATCGTACGCCTGAAGCAGGACAAGCCGAGCTGGGGCGCCCCAAAGATCAGGGAGCGACTGGCCCGGCTCTATCCGGATGTCCACACGCCCGCGATCAGCACGGTGCATGCGGTGCTCGATCGCCATGGCCTGGTCAAGCGCCGAACCCGACGACGCAACAGGGCTGAGGGCACAGCACTCTCTTGGCCGGCCCAGCCGAACGAGCTGTGGTGCGCCGATTACAAAGGCGAGTTCATGCTTGCCGACCGGCGATACTGCTATCCCTTGACCATCACCGACTTCGCCAGCCGCTATCTCATTGCCTGCGAAGCCCTCTCTACCACCAAGGAAGTCTATGCTTTCCCGGTGGTCGAGAGCGTCTTCAAGGAGTTCGGCCTGCCGCGAGCCATCCGCACCGACAACGGCGTTCCGTTTGCCAGTCCCAATGCTTTGTTCGGTTTAAGCAGGCTGTCGGTCTGGTGGCTCAGGCTCGGTATCGAAATCAAGCGGATCAAGCCCGGCAACCCGCAGCAGAACGGCCGCCATGAGCGCATGCATCTGACCTTGAAGCTGGAGGCCACCAAGCCGGCCGCGCAAAACTTCCTGCAGCAGCAGGCCAGGTTCGATGACTTCATCGACGGCTACAACAACGAGCGGCCACACCAGGCACTCAACATGCAGTGTCCAGCCGAGCGCTATCAGCCCTCGTCCCGGCCATATCGCGGCTTGCCCGACCTCGACTATCCGCTTCACGATAAGGCCGCCACCGTCACCACTTGCGGCCGCATCTGCTTCAATAACCAGAAGATCAATCTCAGTCAGGTCTTCGCCGGCCAGACCGTCGGCATCAAGCAAACCGACGACCGCATTTGGCTCGTCAGCTTCATGGAATATGATCTCGGCTACTTCGACGACGAGACTTGCAGGCTCGAACCCCTTGCAAATCCCTTCGGACCAAAACTGTTACCTATGTCCTCGGAATGAAACGTAACCCATGTGTCCGGAACGGACCTGAAAGCGTTGGCGATCCCGGCAGGATTCGAACCTGCAACCCGCGGAGTAGAAATCCGCTACTCTATCCAGTTGAGCTACGGGACCGTGGCCGTCTTCTAGCACCGCCAATATGAAAAATCCGCTTTTCCGCCAAGTCCGTCCGAACCGATTTTTGTGGTCGGGCGACAAAGGCGGGCAGGGGGCCGCCCGGTTCGCTGGCCCAGCCCCCCGTGCCGGCAGGATCCGGCCGCCGGGGCTGGTCAAAGGACGGCTGGAAATGCAGTTTGCGACGGTTTTGTTCGGTCATTTCGGCGCCTTTACTCCGTCACCTTTTCGCGCACTTTTTGGCCCCGTGCGGTGCTTGTCCGCGGGCCCTTCAGGAGCTCCATCATGATCGGTTTGGTTCGTGCCGCCGCAGTTTGCGCCGCGCTGGCGCTTGGCGTTGGCCTGGGTGTCGCCCAGGCTGCGGAGAAGGCCTTCACCCGCGACGACCTGGCCGATTCCGCGATCAAGCTGGAGGCCCAGATCAAGAGCGAGGCGGGGCCGGTCAACAAATCGTCCGCGACCCTGCGGACCGATGCCGACGCCGCGTTCAGGCGCAATGATGTCCGCTCCGGCTTGCAGATCCTGGGCCAGATCGCCGCGACCACGCCGGAGGACGGGGCCAACTGGCTGCGGCTGGCCAAGACCATCTTCCAGATCCGTTCGGCGAGCTCCAGCGAGCAAACCTTCCTGATGGAGCGGGCCTCGACCGCGGCCTACATCGCCTATCAGCGCGCCGGCAATCCGGGCGAGGAGGCGGATGCGCTGGCCGTGCTCGGCAAGGCGCTGTCGGAGCGCAAGCTGTGGCGTCCGGCGCTGGATGCGCTCCGCCTGTCGCTCGACCTGCGCGAGGTCGCCGACATCCGCGGCCAATATGAGAAGATGCGCGACGAGCACGGCTTCCGGCTGCTCGATTATACCGTCGATTCCGATTCGGCGTCGCCGCGGGCCTGTTTCCAATTCTCCGAGGAACTGGCGAAGCGCGTCGACTTCGCGCCGTTCCTGGCGCAAGCCGGCACCGATAAGCCGGCGCTGTCAGCGGAAGGCAAGCAGCTCTGCGTCGACGGGCTGAAGCACGGCGAGCGCTACAACATCAATCTGCGCGCTGGCCTGCCGTCGACGGTCAAGGAGACGCTGCCAAAATCCGCCGAGTTCAACATCTATGTCCGCGACCGCAAGCCGTTCGTGCGCTTCACCGGACGCGCCTATGTGCTGCCGCGGACCGGGCAGCGCGGTATCCCGGTGGTCAGCGTGAACACGCCGGCGGTCAAGATCGACGTGTTCCGGATCGGCGACCGCAACTTGATCAACACGGTGATCGATTCCGACTTCCAGAGCACGCTGAGCCGCTACCAGCTCTCCGATCTCGGCGACCAGCGCGGCGTCAAGGTCTGGTCCGGCGAGCTTGCGACCGCCACCACGCTGAACCAGGACGTGGTCACTGCATTTCCGGTCGACCAAGCACTCGGCGACCTGCAGCCGGGCGTCTATGTCATGACCGCTGCCGCGAAGGGGCCGGGAAGCGACGAGGACGGCACGCTGGCGACGCAATGGTTCATCGTCTCCGACATGGGCCTGTCGGCCTTTTCCGGGAATGACGGTATCCACGTCTTCGTCAGCTCGCTTGCCTCGACCGATCCGGTCGCCAACGCCGAGGTGAGGCTGGTCGCCCGCAATAACGAGATCCTGGCGACCCGCAGGACCGATGCGGCCGGCCACGTGCTGTTCGAGTCCGGATTGGCCCGCGGCGAGGGCGGCCTGTCTCCGGCGCTGCTCACGGTCACCAGCGACAAGGCGGACTATGCCTTCCTGAGCCTGAAGACCAATGCCTTCGACCTCACCGACCGCGGCGTCGCGGGCCGCGCGATTCCCGCTGGTGCCGACGCCTTCGTCTACGCCGAGCGTGGTGTCTACCGCTCCAACGAGACGGTCTATCTGACCGCGCTGCTGCGCGATGGGCAGGGCAATGCCCTGACCGGGACGCCGTTGACCGTGGTGATCGAGCGGCCGGATGGCGTCGAGTTCCGCCGCGCCTTACTGCCCGACCAGGGCGCCGGCGGCCGGACACTGGCCGTGCCGCTGAATTCGGCGGTGCCGGCAGGAACCTGGCGGGTCCGCGTCTTCACCGACCCCAAGGGCAATTCGGTCGGCGAAACCACCTTCATGGTCGAAGATTATATCCCCGAGCGGATCGAATTCGATCTCACGGCCAAGGACAAAATGATCAGGGCTGAAGTTCCGGTAGAACTTCAAGTGAGCGGCCATTTCCTCTATGGCGCGCCGGCCTCGGGCTTGCAGCTCGAAGGCGACATGCTGGTCGCGCCCGCAACCTCCGGGCGGCCGGGCTATCCCGGCTACCAGTTCGGTGTCGAGGACGAGGAGACCGCGAGCAACGAGCGGACCCCGATCGAGGACCTGCCGGAGGCCGATGCCAACGGCGCGGCGACCTTCCCGGTGAAGCTCGACAAGGCGCCGACCTCGACCCGGCCGCAGGAGGCTCAGATCTTCATCCGCATGGCGGAGACCGGCGGCCGCGCGGTCGAGCGCAAGATCGTGCTGCCGGTGGCGCCTGCGACCTCGCTGATCGGCGTCAAGCCGCTGTTCGGCGACAAGAGCGTCGCGGAGGGCGACAAGGTTGAGTTCGACGTCGTGTTCGTCGCTCCCGACGGCAAGCAGTTGCCGCGCGACGGGCTGCGCTACGAGTTGTTGAAGCTGGAGTCGCGTTACCAATGGTACCGGCAGAATTCGTCCTGGGAATACGAGCCGGTCAAGTCGACCCGCCGCGTCGCCGACGGCGACGTCAACCTTGCGGCCGACAAGCCGATGCGGCTGACGTTCCAGCCGCAGCCTGGCCGCTACCGGCTCGACGTGAAATCGACTGGCGCCGACGGCCCGCTTACCTCGGTGCAGTTCGACGTCGGCTGGTATTCCGACGGTAGCGCCGACACGCCGGATCTGCTGGAGACCTCGATCGACAAGCCGGAATACGCCTCGGGCGATACGATGACGGTGTCGGTGAATGCGCGCACGGCCGGCAAGCTCTCGGTCTACGTGCTCGGCGACCGCCTGCTGACCACGCAAAGCGTCGACGTCAAGGAAGGCACCCGGAAGGTCAAGATCCCGGTCGGCAAGGATTGGGGCACCGGCGCCTATGTGATGACGACGCTGCGCCGTCCGCTCGATGTTGCGGCCGGGCGCATGCCGGGCCGCGCCATCGGGTTGAAATGGTTCGGGATCGACAAGAAGGCCCGCACGCTGGCCGTCGAGCTGTCGCCGCCCGCGCTGGTGCGGCCAGGCTCGACGCTCAATATCCCGGTGAAGCTCGGCGGGCTCAGCCCGGGCGAGGATGCCAAGGTGGTGATCGCGGCGGTCGACGTCGGCATTCTCAACCTGACCAATTACAAGCCGCCGGCGCCGGACGATTACTATCTCGGTCAGCGGCGCCTCACCGCCGAAATCCGCGATCTCTACGGCCAGTTGATCGACGGCATGCAGGGCACCCGCGGCCAGATCAGGACCGGCGGCGATGCCGGCGGCGCCGAGCTGCAGGGCGCGCCGCCGACGCAGAAGCCGCTCGCGCTCTATTCCGGCATCGTCACGGTCGGGCCCGACGGCACTGCGGAGGTGAGTTTCGACATCCCCGATTTCGCCGGCACTGCGCGGGTGATGGCGGTGGCCTGGAGCGCGACCAAGCTCGGCCGTGCGACGACCGACGTGACCGTGCGCGATCCCGTGGTGCTGACCGCGACGCTGCCGCGCTTCCTGCTCACCGGCGACAAGGGCACCATGAGCATGGACATCGACAATGTCGAAGGCGCAGCCGGCGACTATGCCGTCAGCGTCAAGGCGCAGGGCCCCGTGAAGGTCTCGGGCAACCCGAGCACAACCGTGAAGCTCGCCGCCAGGCAGCGCTCTTCGCTGTCGCTTGGGCTCGAGGCCGGCGGTGCCGGGCGCGCTGAATTCGACGTCGATATCTCCGGGCCGAACGGCCTGACGCTGGCGCGGCATTATGCGCTCGACGTCAAGCCGGCAACGCAAGTGCTGGCGCGGCGCTCGATCCGGACATTGGCGAAGGGCGAGAGCCTGACGCTGACCTCCGACATGTTCTCCGATCTCGTCCCGGGCACCGGCAGCGTGTCGATCTCGGCGAGCCTCTCGACGGCGCTCGATGCCGCGACGATCCTGAAGGCGCTCGACCGCTATCCGTATGGCTGCTCCGAGCAGATCACGAGCCGCGCGCTGCCGCTGCTCTATGTCAACGATCTCGCCGCCGGCGCGCATCTCGCGATGGACACGGCCGTCGACCAGCGGATCCGCGACGCGATCGATCGGCTGCTGGCGCGTCAGGGCTCGAACGGCTCGTTCGGTCTGTGGTCGGCAGGCGGTGACGACGCCTGGCTCGATGCCTATGTCACTGATTTCCTGACGCGCGCCCGCGAAAAGGGTTTTGCGGTGCCGGACGTGCTGTTCAAGAGCGCGCTCGACCGTGTCAGGAACTCGGTGGTGAACGCCAACGAGCCCGAGAAGGACGGCGGTCGTGATCTCGCCTACGGCCTCTATGTGCTCGCGCGCAATGGCGCCGCGCCGATCGGCGACCTGCGCTACCTGGCCGACACCAAGCTGAACAATCTGGCGACGCCGATCGCCAAGGCGCAGCTGGCCGCGGCGCTGGCGCTGGTCGGCGACAAGGCCCGCGCGGAGCGAGTGTATGGTGCCGCGCTCGACGCGCTGAATCCGAAGCCGGTGCTCGAGTTCGGCCGGGTCGACTACGGCTCGGCGCTGCGCGATGCGGCAGCACTGGTCTCGCTCGCCGGCGAAGGCAACGCGCCGCGCGCGACGCTGACGCAGGCCGTGCTGCGGGTGGAAGCGGCGCGGGGGCTGACGCCCTACACCTCCACGCAGGAGAATGCATGGATGGTGCTGGCGGCGCGCGCGCTCGCGAAGGAGACGCTGGCGCTCGACATCAACGGCCAGCCGGTCAAGACCGCGGTCTATCGCAGCTACAAGGCCGAGGAGACGGTGGGCCAGCCGCTCAAGATCACCAACACCGGCGATGCGCCGGTGCAGGCGGTGATCTCGGTGTCGGGCTCGCCGGTCACGCCGGAGCCCGCGGCCTCCAACGGCTTCAAGATCGAGCGCGCGTACTACACGCTCGACGGCAAGCCGGCCGATGTCACCAAGGCCAGGCAGAACGACCGCTTCGCGGTCGTCCTGAAGGTCACCGAGGCCAAGCCGGAGTTCGGGCACATCATGGTGGCCGACTATCTCCCGGCCGGTTTCGAGATCGACAATCCGCATCTGGTGTCGTCGGGCGATTCCGGCACGCTCGACTGGATCGAGGATGGCGTCGAGGCCAAGAACACCGAATTCCGCGATGACCGCTTCACCGCGGCGATCGATCGTGCCGCCAACGACAAGTCGGTGTTCACGGTGGCCTATGTCGTGCGCGCGGTGTCGCCGGGCAAATACGTGCTGCCGCAGGCCTACGTCGAGGACATGTACAATCCCTCACGCTACGGCCGCAGCGGCACCGGAACGGTCGAGGTGACATCGGCGAAATGAGCGATGGTGGGATGAGCGAAGACGCATGCCCAGGACCCTTCTCGTCATCCCCGGGCTTGACCCGGGGATCCGCGGACTTGCCTGGCGGAACGAAAAACGCGGATGCCGGGGGCAAGCCCGGGCATGACGCTGGCAGAGGGTGGACGCTTCGCGTCATTGCAGCGCTGGCCGCGGTGCTCGTCATCGTGACCGGCGCCTTCGCGGCCTGGGTCCATTCGCTTGGGCCTCTGCCGATTGCGCAGGCCGAGCAGGTCTCGACCACCGTCGTCGACCGCAATGGCAAGCTGCTCCGTGCCTATGCGATGGCCGACGGACGCTGGCGCCTGCCGGTCGACGCGAAGACCGACGTCGACCCGGGCTACCTGAAGCTGCTGTTCGCCTATGAGGACAAGCGCTTCTACGAGCATCACGGCGTCGACCCGCTGGCGCTGTCGCGCGCTGCGTTGCAGCTCATCACGCGCGGCCAGATCATCTCCGGCGGTTCGACCATCACGATGCAGCTCGCGCGGCTGATGGAGCCACGGCATCAACGCTCGGTCTACGCCAAGCTGCGGCAGATGGTGCGCGCGGTGGAGCTGGAGCGGCAGTTCTCCAAGGATCAGATTCTCAACCTTTACCTCGCGCTGGCGCCGTTCGGCGGCAATCTCGAAGGCGTGCGCGCGGCCTCGATCGCCTATTTCGGCAAGGAGCCGAAGCGGCTCTCGCTGGCCGAAGCCGCGCTGCTCGTAGCGCTGCCGCAGTCTCCCGAACGGCGGCGGCTCGACCGCTATCCGCAAGCGGCACACATTGCGCGCGACCGTGTGCTCGACCGCATGGTCGAGGAGGGCGCGGTGTCGAAGGAGGACGCCGCCCAGGCGAAGGCCGTGCCGGTGTTGAAGATGCGCAAGCAGATCCCGATCCTGGCGCCGCATTCGTCGGATCAGGCGATCGCGACGATGAAGGATACCCCCGTCATCAAGCTGACGCTGGATGCCCCCTTGCAGAAGAATCTCGAGGCGTTGGCGCGCGACCGCGCAATCGCGCTGGGACCTGACATCTCGGTCGCGATCATCGCGGTCGACAATGAGACCGGCGACGTGCTCGCGCGCGTCGGCTCGCCCGATTACTTCGACGAGCGGCGTGCAGGGCAGGTCGACATGACCCGCGCGGTGCGCTCGCCCGGCTCGACGCTGAAGCCGTTCATCTATGGCCTCGCCTTTGAGGACGGCTTCGTGCATCCGGACAGCCTGATCGAGGATCGCCCGATCCGCTTCGGGACCTATGCGCCGGAAAATTTCGACATGACGTTTCAGGGCACGGTGCCGGTGCGCAAGGCGCTGCAGTTTTCGCTAAACGTGCCGGCGATCGCGTTGCTCGACCGGGTCGGCGCCAGCCGGCTGTCGTCGCGGTTGAGACAGGCCGGAACCAATCTGGTGCTGCCCAAGGACGAGGCGCCGGGTCTCGCAATGGGCCTCGGCGGCGTCGGCGTGACGCTGCAGGATCTCGCGCAGCTCTATTCCGGACTGGCGCGGCTCGGCGCAACAAAGCCGCTGCGCGAGATCATGCAGGCCAAGGACGAGCGCGACACGATGCGGCTGATGGATCGGGCTGCGGCCTGGCAGGTCGGCAATGTCCTGCTCGGTACGCCGCCGCCGGAGAATGGCGTGCACAACAGAATCGCGTTCAAGACCGGCACCAGCTACGGCTATCGCGACGCCTGGTCGGTCGGCTTCGACGGCCGCATCACGATCGGCGTCTGGGTCGGCCGCCCCGATGGTTCACCGGTACCGGGTCTGGTCGGCCGCTCGGCCGCGGCGCCGATCCTGTTCGACGCCTTCGCGCGCACCGGTAGGATCCCGGCAGCGCTGCCGAAGCCGCCGCGGGGCGTGCTGATTGCCAGCAATGCCAAGCTGCCGCCGCCGCTGCGACGTTTCCGCCCGCTCGGCGAGCTCGTCCGCAGCGGCAATGACCGGGCGCCGCACATCCAGTTTCCACTAAACGGCTCGCGCATCGCCGTCGACCACTCCGAAGGCGGCCGTTATGGGGCCATGCCGGTGAAGGTCGCCGGCGGCGTGCTGCCGCTGACGGTGCTGGTCAATGGTGTCTCAGCCGGGGACATCGACAGCCGCCGCCAGCGCCTGATCGATCCGCCCGGGCCGGGCTTCGCGCGCCTGACCGTGATCGATGCCACGGGGGCCGCGGATACCGTTGTGATTCGCGTGCAATGATGGCGCGGGAAAGCGGAACTGCACAGTTGTTTGCGCTGCGGTTTCATCGTATGCGAAATCCATGGTGGATGGCCTCCAACCCCGGCGCTTCGGAGCAGGGCAACAGTCTGTAAAACCTGCGCATTCGAGCCGCAGGTTGTTCATGGCGTTCGAGTTCGCCACGGCCAGCCATTGGCGTTCGGTCCTGTTCCTGACACTGACCTGTCTGGTGCTGTTCCTGCCGGGCTTCTTTACCATCCCGCCGATCGACCGCGACGAGGTGCGCTTTGCCCAGGCGACCAAGCAGATGGTCGAGAGCGGCGACTTCGTCGACATCCGCTTCCAGGACGACGTCCGTTACAAGAAACCCGTTGGCATCTACTGGATGCAGGCGGCGGCCCTGAAGACGATATCCGCGCTCGGGGTGCCGCGGGCTCAGGTGCGCATCTGGGTCTATCGCCTGCCATCCTTGATCGGCGCCATCGGCGCGGTGCTCCTGACCTACTGGACGGCGCTGGCCTTCGTGACCAGGCAGGGTGCGGTACTGGCCGCATTGATGATGGCAAGCTGCGTGCTGCTCGGGGTCGAGGCGCGGCTCGCCAAGACCGATGCGATGCTGCTGTTCACGGTTACAGCCGCGATGGGCGCGATGGCGCGGGTTTATCTGTCGTGGCAGCGCGGCGAGGACCCGGCGCACCCGTCGTGGGGGCCGCCCGCGATCTTCTGGACGGCGCTGGCGGGAGGCATCCTGCTCAAGGGGCCGCTGATCCTGATGTTTGTCGGGCTCGCAATGGCGGTGCTCGCCTTCCTCGACAGATCGGTGGCCTGGTTCGGGCGCATGCGCCCGGTCTGGGGGCTGATGTGGCTGCTGGTGCTGGTGCTGCCGTGGTTCGTGCTGATCTTCCTGCGCGCCGGCGAAACGTTCTTTGCCGACTCGGTCGGCGGCGACATGCTGAGCAAGCTCGGGGCGCAGGAATCCCACGGCGCGCCGCCGGGACTGTACCTTCTGCTGTTCTGGATCACGTTCTGGCCCGGCGCGCCGCTTGCCGCAATGGCCGCGCCTGCGGTCTGGCGCGCACGGCGGGAGCCTGGCGCGCAGTTTCTGCTGGCCTGGTTGATCCCGTCCTGGATCGTGTTCGAGGCTGTTCTGACCAAGCTGCCGCATTACGTGCTGCCGCTTTATCCGGCGATCGCGATCCTGACCGCGGGCGCGCTGGAGCGGCGCGTGCTGGCGCGCTCCTGGCTGTTGCGCGGCTCGGCCTGGTGGTTTGCGATCCCCGCAGCCGGCTCGGTGCTCGTGATCGTGGGGGCCATCAAGGCGATTCATCAGCCGGTGTTTCCCGCCTGGCCGTTGTTTGCGGTCGCAATGGTGTTCGGCCTCGTTGCCTGGCGGCTGTTCGAGGACAGCCGCGCCGAGCGCTCGCTGCTCAACGCCGTGATCGCCGCGGCGCTGATGGCGGCCGGCACCTACGGCGTGGTGTTGCCGCAGCTCACGACGGCGTTCCCGAGTCAGGAGGTGGCACGCGCCCTTCGCACCGTCACATGCGTAGGCCCGAAAGCCGCAGCAGCAGGTTTCCTCGAGCCGAGCCTCGTGTTCATGACGGATACGTCGACACTTCTGACCGACGGATCGGGCGCCGCCGATTTCCTGTCGCAGGGCGCCTGCCGCTTCGCGCTGGTCGAACAGCGCTCCGAGCGCTCCTTCGTCCAGCGGGCCGAGGCGATCGGGCTGCGCTACAACGCGATGGTGCGGATCGAGGGCTACAACATCTCGCAGGGCAAGGCGGTCTCGATCGCGATCTTCCGCTCCGAAGGAACGGAATAAGATGGCGTTGCCGCCTGCGCCCCAGGACACCGGGAATTATTTCGGGCGACTGCTGACGCTGGTTTGGCTGTCGTTCACACAGCTTGTGCGCGCCCCGTCGCATTCGCTGAGGGCGGAGGCCGCGCGCCGCTCTGCGCGTGACGTGCTCATGCTTGTCGTCGTCACCGGTGCCGCGATCGTCACGCTGATGTATCTCGTCGACACCGAGGAGATCAGCTTGATGCCGCCGCGCGGCACGCCGAGCCTGTGGTGGGTGCGGATCCTGACTGACTTCGGCAAGGATGTGCACGTGCTGTGGGCGCTCGGCATTCTGCTGATCGCGGTCGCGCTGGTCGCCCCCGCGTTGCGCGGCGTGTCTCGCGCGACCTTGCTGGGCCTTGGAACACGGCTGCAATATCTGTTCCTGTCGGTCGCGTTCTCGGTGGCCGTGGGCGAAGTGATCAAATGGATCGTCGGCCGCGGCCGGCCCTTTGTCGGCGGCAAGGCCAATGCCTTCAACTTCCATCATTTCGCCGGCACCGAGGCCTATTCGAGCTTCCCGTCGGGGCACGCGATCACGGCGTTCGCGCTGGCGTTCGCCGTGTCGGCGGTATGGCCGCGGGCACGGATCGTGATGCTGGTCTACGCGCTGATGATCGCCGCGACACGGCTGGTGCTGCTGGCGCATCATCCGAGCGACGTGGTCGCCGGAGCGCTCGTCGGCGTGATCGGCGCAATGGCCGTGCGGTACTGGTTCGCCGCCCGCCGTCTTGGTTTTGCCATCCATCGCGACGGCACCGTCGTTGCGTTGCCGGGACCGTCGGACGGGCGCCTCAAAAGGGTTGCGGGGAACGCCTTCGCCCCATAAAAGCGGTCGCCCGACGGCCGGATCGGGCCGGTTCCAAGCCGGAAACAACACCAACCTCGAGTGCCGATTTGCCGCTTCCCGACCAGACGCCGGTCGCCGTTTCCATCGTCGTGCCGGTGCGCAATGAGGCCGACAATATCGCGCCGCTGATCGCCGAGATCGCGGCCGCGCTGGATGGCCGCTGGGCCTACGAGATCATCTACGTCAACGACGGCTCGACCGACGACACCGGCGAACGGCTGGCTGCGATCATGGCGCAGCGGCCCAATCTCAGGCAGCTGCGGCACGCCGTGTCGTCGGGCCAATCAGCGGCGGTGCGCAGCGGGGTACGGGCCGCGCGCGGTGCGATCGTGGCGACGCTCGACGGCGACGGGCAGAACAACCCGGCGTTCCTGCCGAACCTGATCTCGGCGGTCGAGAGCGGCAACGGCCGTGTCGGCCTCGCCGCCGGCCAGCGGGTGGGGCGCAAGGACACCGGATTCAAGAAGATGCAGTCGCGCATCGCCAACGCGGTGCGCGGCGCGATCCTGCGCGACGGCACCCGCGACACCGGCTGCGGGCTGAAGGCCTTTCCGCGCGACGTGTTCCTGTCGATGCCCTATTTCGACGGGCTGCACCGCTTCCTGCCGGCGCTGGTCCGCCGCGAAGGGTTCGCCATCGCCTATGTCGACGTGATCGACCGCCCACGCCATTCCGGCGTATCGAACTACGGATTCTTCGACCGGCTCTGGATCGGGATCATGGATCTCGCTGGCGTGTGGTGGCTGATCCGCCGCAAGAAGCCGACGCCGGTCGTCACTGAAGTGACGGGCGTCACTGAAGTGCCGGTCGTGACCGAGGTGAGGTGATGCTGATTCAGTACGGCCAGGCGCTGCATGCCTATCTCTACGACGTGTTCGTCGCCAAGTTCGACTTCTGGCTGGCCTTCGGCCTCGTCGCGCAACTGCTGTTCACCGCGCGCTTCCTCGTGCAATGGATCTCCAGCGAGCGCGCCGGCCAGAGCGTGGTGCCGATGGCGTTCTGGTTCTTCTCGATGGGCGGCGGCCTGATGACGCTGATCTACGGCCTCGCCAAGCGCGAACCGGTGATCATCCTTGGCCAGGGCCTCGCCACGCTGATCTACACGCGCAACATCATGCTGATCGTGAAGAACCGAGGCAAGGCGTCCAAGACGCTCGACCGCTGATCATCACGATCGGCCGGCCATGGGCGCCGAAAGATCATTCGCGGCCTCGACGGCGCTCTCGCGATAGGCCGCGGTCTCACCGGCTGCGTCGAGCACCGGGTAGGCGACCGAGCAGATATGCGAATGGATGCGGCGGAGGTCGCGCAGCACGTCCAGATGCAGCGACGTGGTCTCGATGGTCTCGGGACGGCCTTCACGCAGACGCTCGAGATGACGCTCGACGGCGGCGAGTTCGGCCGCGCGCAACGCAGCCTTCTCGGTCAGCAGCTTGCGCGCCTCGCCGGTGTCGCCCGACATGAAGACGCCGAACGCGATCCGCAGCGAGTCGATGGTCCGCTTGTGGAATGCCGACAATTCCTCGGCACCTTCGCTCGAGAATTGCAGGCGGCGCTTGATCTTCTTGGTCGCGAGCTCGCTGAGGTTCTTGTCGATGATGTCGCCGATATGCTCGAGATTGATCGCGAAGGCGACGATCTCCATGGCGCGCTGGCCCTCGCGCTCGTCGAGGCTGCCGCGGGTGAGCTTGGTCACGTAAAGCTTGATCGCCTCGTTCAGGCTGTCGACGCTGTTGTCCATCCTCGACACCTGGTCGACCAGCGCGCGGTCGCTGGTCATCATCGCGGCCATCACCTTGCGCAGCATCACCTCGACATGGTCGCCCATGTACAGCACCTCGCGCGCGGCGTCGGCCAGCGCGAGCGACGGCGTCTCCAGCGCGCTCTCGTCGAGATACCGCGGCCGTGACGGATCGGTCTCCTGCACCCGCTGGGGCAGCAGCCGATTAAGCAGCCGCGCCATGCCGTCGAGGATGCCGATAAACAGGATCGCTGTCGCGACATTGAAGGCGATGTGGAACTGCGCCGTCGCCTTGGCGAGGTCCGGCTGGAAGGCCTGAATGTGCTCGGTGATCGGGCGCAGGAACGGCGCCACCAGCAGGATGCCGACGATGCGGTTGACGAGATTGCCGACCGGCAGGCGATAGCTCGCCGGATTGTCGCGGCGCGCGCCTTCCATCAGCGGGTTGATGGCGCTGCCGAGATTGGCGCCGAGCACCAGCGCAAACGCCGCGTAGGGTGAAATGAACTGGGCGTAGGCCAGCGACATCACCAGCAGCACGCTGGCGACGCTGGAATGGACCAGCCAGGTGACGATGGCGCCGATGAAGATGCAGAGCACGGGATCGCCGGTGATCGCGTTGATGAAGACGCGCACGCCCGGGGCGTTTTCGGCCGGCGCCAGCGTGTCGAGCAGGATGTGCAACGCCAGCAGCATCAGGCCGAGGCCGATCGAAACGCGGCCGAGGTCCTTGATCCGGGAGCGCGGTCCCGTGCGGAAGGCGACCAGGCCGAGGATGAACAGCACGGGCGCAACCGCCGCGACGTTGAACGACAGCACCTGCACGATCAGGGTGGTGCCGACATTGGCCCCCAGCATGATGGCAAGCGCCGGCACCGGACTGACCAGGCCTTCCGCGGTGAACGAACTGGTGATCAGGGCGGTCGCGGTCGAGCTCTGCAGCAGGGCGGTCAGGCCGAGGCCGGCGGCGAAGGCGCTGAACCGGTTGTTCAGTGCCCTGGCGAGCAGCAGGCGCAGGTCGGGGCCGAAGGCGCGCAGGATCCCGCTGTGGACCATGTGAAGGCCCCACAGCAGCAGCGCCACGCCACCCATTAGATCAAGTAAGACCATGCTTCCCATGCCTGTCCGCGCCCCGGCAAAATCGAGCCGAAAGGGTCACGCTATCGCCAATCGACCGTGGATCAACCCCTTTTTGTTCTCACGGGAACCTGGCGGCGGGGAGGGACCTCAACGAAAAAGGCCGCCAACCGAGGCGGCCTCTTCCAGACTGTCGGTGATGACCGTTCAGCTTTTCAGCCCGAGATTGGTGCAATACCAGGCGAGCGCGTTGTTGTCCCAACCGAGCGTCAGCATCTTCGCGTGACATTCCCCAACGCTGCTGAAGTTGTAGTAGTTCCTGCAGGGTAGCGCCGCACCCATCCACCCGATATTGCCGTTGCATCCGATGCGGGTGTCGGACGTGATCATTCGGCCGTTCGTCCTTTGAAGCGGGCCGGCATTCGCAGGAGCGACCGACAAGATAGCGGCGAGCAGGAGTAACGAGGCTATCCCAATGTGAACGATGGCACGCTTTAGTGGCTCGGATTAGGAGATTGCTAACCGTAAGGCGGAGGCAGTGCCGGAGCGGGCAGCGCTCGTGGGTAAATGAAGCTGAAAGACAACCGCTCAATTGCGAGCGGTTCCGCTAGTCAGTTTCCAATCTTTGCGCGCTACGACTGAGGCAATCAGAAACTCGTCCAGCCGTGTTTGGGGATCAGGATGTTTGTTAATCGCCGCAAGAGCGAACGTCGCGCCTGCAGAAGCGTCGCCAAGATCCAGATCGGAACCGGTTCACTGCCTCGGGATTGCATGATCACCGATATTTCGGCGGGCGGCGTCAAGGTGATCGCCGAGTATCTGGAAGTTCCGCCGGAATTCACCCTCATCTTTTCGACCGGTAGCCCACGCCAATGCCGTCTGGCCTGGCGGATCGGGCATGAATTCGGCGCCCAGTTCATCGACTGATCCGGCTCGGTCCGTGCGCCCGACGTGCGCGGCGGGCGCTGGTATGGCGGCGGCATGATGCCGGCCTTAACCCGGCCTTAGGGTTAAGCTGTGAGCATCCGGGAACCTTCGCTCTCCCGAGTCCCGTTGATGTTCCAGAAGTCATCCCGACAAATGAGCCGCGTGAACCGTCTCGCGAGCGCAGTATCGGCCGCGGTCCTGTTGGTCGGACTGTCGGCCTGCCAGACGTCGTCAGATCTCGCCGGAGACATCACTGGGTCATTGGGCGATACGACGGAGCCGAGCCAGGCGTCCGCCGATCCGCGGCGCGACCTCGAAATCTATAAGGAGCGCGTCCGCGCCAATCCCAAGGATGCCGACGCCGCGCTGAAATACGCCAAGGCGCTGCGTGCGACCGGCCAGCGCGAGCAGGCGGTCGCGGTCATGGAGCAGGCGGTACTGGCCCAGCCCGGCGACAAGCGGCTGCTCGCAGGCTACGGGCGCGCGCTGGCCGACAACGGCAATTTCCAGCAAGCCTTCGACGTGCTCGGGCGCGCGCACAGCCCGGAAGATCCGGACTGGCGCATCCTGTCCGCGCAGGGTGCCGTGCTCGATCAGCTCGATCGCCATGACGAGGCGCGCCAGTATTACGCGAGCGCGCTGAAGATCCGGCCGGACGACCCCTCGGTGCTCTCCAATCTCGGATTGTCCTATCTGCTTTCGAAAGATCTGCCGAAGGCGGAGGAGACGTTGCGTCGCGCCCGGGAGCGCGCCCCCGGCGACATGCGTGTGCGAACCAATCTTGCCGTCGTGGTGGGGCTGCAGGGCCGCGAGGCCGAGGCCGAGGGCATCATGAAGGCGAATCTGCCGCCGGAGCAGGGCTCGGCCAATGTCGCTGCGTTGAAGCGGCTGTTGGCGCGGAAGGACGCGAGCCGGACCGATACGGGCCGGATTCCGGTCGCCGCCAACCATCGCGACTAGATCGCGATGCGAGCACGTTTCGATTCCCATGAGCGCGATCTCTGCGTACGAGTGCGCGTTGCTCATGCGCAAGAGGCGGCTTGCATTCGTCGGTCGCGATCGAATCCGTCAGGCAACGCATTGAGTGCAATCAGCCCGCGGCCTTGCGCCTGCCGTCGCGGCTCCCCTGCAGCTTCCTGAGGATCGGCGACAACAGCGAATCGCGCTGCTCGGCGAGGTCGGGGCGGCCGGTCAGGCGGTGCGCGATCTGCAGGAAGGTCTTCGTGGTGCGATGACGCGCGGACACTTCCGCGATCATCTGGCCGTTGTTGGCGGCCTCGCCGAACAGGCGGCTGTCGAACGGAATTGTCGCGATCGGCGGGGTCTCGATGGCCTTGGCGAACTCCTTGACCTCGATCTCGGGCCGCCTCGGCATGCCAACCTGGTTCAGGCAGTAGAGCGGCGGGCGGTCGTTGGGGCGCGCCGCCTTCAGCAGGTTCACCATGTTCTTGGTGTTGCGCATGTTGGCGAGATCTGGCTCGGCGACGATCAGAATATCGTCGGCGCCGACCAGCGTGCGCTTGGTCCAGGCCGTCCATTGATGCGGAACGTCAAGCACGATGCAGGAAGTGGTCATGCGCATCGTATCGAAGATCGCCTCAAACGCATCGGCGCCGAAATCATAGACCTGATCGAGGGTGGCCGGCGCCGCCAGCAGGCTGAGATGGTCGCTGCATTTGGCGAGCAGGCGGTCCATATAGGCGGTATCGGGGCGCTCGGGCGAGAACACCGCGTTGGCGATGCCCTGCACCGGATCCTGATTGTAATCGAGGCCGGCGGTGCCGAAGGCAAGGTCGAGATCGACGACGACGGAATCGAGCCCGAGATCGCGCGCGATCGTCCAGGCGACGTTGTGCGCAACGGTCGATGCGCCGACGCCGCCCTTGGCGCCGGCGACCGCGATCAGGCGGCCGACCGAGACCGCTTCCGTCGCCGAGAACAGGCTGCAGATCGAGCGCACGATGTCGAGCACCTTGACGGGGCCGACCACGTAATCGTTGACGCCGCGGCGGACCAGCTCGCGATAGGGCGCAACATCGCCGGCATTGCCGAGCATGACGACGCGGGTGCCGGGATCGCACACCGCGGCAAGCTCGTCGAGACCGGCCAGGAAATCTGTGCCCGGCTCGGTTTCCAGGACAATCACGTTCGGCGTCGGCGCCTTGTGATAGGCCTCGATCGCAGCGGCGATGCCGCCCATGTGGACGGAGAGGTGAGCCTTGGCGAGGCGGCGGTCCTCGGCGGCGGCGCGCGCGGTCGTGGCGGTTGCGACGCTGGCGCAGAAGGCCTGCACCGAAATGCGTGGCGCCGGCGCGATGTAATCGTCGATCTGCGGTTGTTCGTCTTGTTGTTGGGCGGTCATTGCCTTAGTCGCTCAGCTTGGCCTTTTCGGCTTCAGGATAGGCGGTCGCGGTGGACGTGCCCTTGCGGTACTTGTCAAACGCGATCAAACGGCGCGGCGTGTAGGCGGCGGTCTCGGTGCGCGGCTGCTCGAGGTCGGACGGATTGGCGACCATTGCCGCCAGGTTGCGCTGGGTGGCGCAGCCGAAATTGTAATAGTCCTTGTTCTGGATGTAGGCGGGGTTGTCGAGCGAGGGGCCGAGATCGGCCGGCCACAATCCGCAAGGGCCGGCAACCGCAGCCATCTTGGGATAGCTCACACGGATGGTAGCGAGCGCGCGCGGATCGTCGGGGTGGTAGAGCCGCTTGGTGATGGCGTGGCCGGGCACGCCCATCGACGCGAGCAAGCCGCGGATCTCCTGATAGATCGCCTGTGCCGCGCGCGCATTTGGCGTATCGACCGGTACATCGACGGCGATCGCGCCAGTTCCCTCGCGGCGCCAGCCGCGGGCCATCCCCATGACGTCGTCGCGCTGGGTCTCGGTCAGGTTGCCGCGGGCATGACCGACGAATACGACGATCGATTGCTCGCCTTCAGTCACCGCGATCGGATGGCGCTGGCGGTAGTCGTCCGGGAGGGTCCCGGTCACGACCTCAGTGGTCGCCGTGTTGCATCCGCCGAGTGCAAGCGCCGTGAGCAGGACGCCGAACAGCGGTAGCGTCCGCGCGCGTCCGCCGAGTGTGTTGCGTGTCATCGGTTCGATCCCCAACTCTTACGACCCGTGTCAGTCGATGATGAAGCCGAAATTGGCCGGCGTGGCGCCGATCGGCTCGGCGCGGGCGGCGACGCCATAGATGCGGTTGATGCGCGCCAGCAGCGCCGACTCCGAGTCGGAGGCCGAGGCAAAACCGTCGTCCGGACGGGACAGGTCCTTCTGCGCAACCGCGCGCACGACATACGGCGTCACGATGACCATCAGCTCGGTCTCGGAATTGACGAAGTCCTGACTCCGGAAAAGCTGTCCGAGGACCGGGATCTGATCGACACCGGGCAAGCCGTTGATCGCCTGCTTGGTCTGCTCCTGGATCAGTCCGGCCATCGCGATCGAGCCGCCGGAGGGCACTTCCAGCGTGGTGTCCGCGCGCCGCGTCTTGATCGATGGAATCGTCGTTCCGCCCTGGCCGCCGGTCAAAGCGTTCTCCATCGAGACCTCGGACACCTCGGTCATCACCTTCAGGCTGATCCGTCCCTCGGACAGCACCACCGGCGTGAAGTTGAGCGAGATGCCGAATTTCTTGAAGCTGACCGTCTGGACGCAGTTGCCGATCGTGCCGTTTGTCGACGTCTGGCAGGTCACGCCGGTTGGAATCGGGAATTCGCCGCCCGAGACGAATGTCGCGGACTCGCCGGAGATGGCCGTGAGATTCGGCTCGGCCAGCGTCCGCACGACGCCCGCGCTCTCCATCGCACGCAGCGTCGCGGTGACCGATGGGACACCGGCCTTCGTCAGGGCCGCCCCAGCCAATCCGTTGCCGGAGACGAGCGGTCCGTTGTTCGCGGTGAAGGGGGTGCTGTTGTTGAACACCACCGCGGCGGTGCCGTAGTTCATGTTGGCGCTGAGATCGATGCCGAGTTGCTTGACCAGATCGCGCCGCACTTCGGCGACGGTGACCTTCAGCATCACCTGGTCGCGGCCGCGCACCACGATCGAGTTGACGACCTTGTCGGCGCCACCGACCAGCTTTGCGGCGACGTCGCCGGCCTGCTGGGCCTCGACCGGGCTCGACACCGAGCCGGTCAGCACGACGCTGTCGCCGACACCCTCGATGTTGACGCCCGGCAGCATTTGCCTGAGCGCGGCGCGCAGGCCGTTGAGATCGCGCTTGATGGCGATGTCGTAGGAGGCGACCTGCGCCCCGTCCGCATCGAAGAACACCACATTGGTCTGACCGACCGTGGCGCCGATGATGTAGGCCCGCTGGGCCGAGCGGATCACCGCGTTGGCGATCTTGGGATCGGCGACCAGCACGTCCTTGGCTTCGCGGGGCAGGTCGACCACGACAGACTTGCCGACGCCAAGCGCGAGGAAGCGCGTCTTGACCGGGATGCTGTTGGTCACGGCGACATCCGCATGCTTGTCGGGATCGGCCGCAACGGCCGGAGACAGGGCAGGGATGACGATCAGCGCCGCGGCCGCCGAAAATGACAGTGAGCGGACCAGTGCAGTCCGCGCCTTCAGTTGCCTTGCACCGGATATCATTTCGAAGCCCCCATCACTTCTGTGTCGTCTGAGAGCTCAGGACGCCGTAGCGAACCACACTGATGCTCTCGCCCCGCTTCGGGGCCTGGTCGTTGGCCGAGGTCTCGACCGTTGTGTCGTTGATGTCGGCGATGCTGCGCAGCGCGAGCGACAGCGTGCCGCTCTGCCTTGCGCGCGCGAGCGTCTCGGCCTGTTCGGGCTTCAACTCGAGCGTCGCGGTCTTGCCGACGAGCGAGTTGGTACCGTCCTTCTCCTTGGGCGCCTGGTCGATCGCCAGCACGCGGACATTGGACAGCAGGGTTTCGGTGACGACGACGTCGGAACCGACGCGATCGGGGCTCTTGTCGCGCTTCGACAGGATCACGTCGACGCGGTCGCCGGGCAGGATGAAGCCGCCCGCGCCGGTCTCCGGCGTGATTTCCGTGGAGATTGCGCGCATGCCTGCCGGCAGGATCGCGGCCATGAAGCCGCTTCCGTTGGCTTTGACCAGCTTCTGCTCGCGGATCGGCTCGCCGACGATGAAGGGGGCGCGCGCGATCGAGCCGATGACGTCCTTCATCGCGTCGGCATTGGTGTCGCGGCGCATGAAGCCGCTGCTCGCGGTCTCGGCCGGCCAGCGCTGCCATTGCACGTCTTCGGGCTTGACGGATTGACCGAGCCCGATGTCGGACTTCGCCACCAGCACCTCGACGGTCGGCAACTGCACGACCGGCGCCACAGACGCCGGCTTGCTATCGTTGCCACCGGTGCTCGCGAGATACGTGGCCGCAAGGCCTGCGACGCCGGCGATGGCCAGGACCATGATACGTGCCGTCTTCATGTGACCGACTGAATACCCTTACGCCAGGCGGTCAGCGGCCTTGCGGCGCGGACAGCCCTTCCCGGGGCATGACTACGGCAGCAAAAGTGTAAGCGAACTTGCTAGCGGGCTTGGGCGATTAAGGGATTGGTGGGGATGGTGAACGGCTGGTTATCAGCGACGTCACAACCCTGCAAAATCCCGGAGGTCGCCGCTTGCGATCGGCAGGCGCAGCGTCGAGCACAGGATGGGAAAAGCCACGGCGCGCCGCTTGCGGTCCGCGAGCGTCGGGCGCGCTGCGCGTCAGTGGATCACAGTGCCGCCTTCAGCGCCGCAAATCCGCGCTCGAGGTCGGCCTTGAGGTCCTCGACATCTTCGAGCCCGATATGCAGCCGCAGTGTCGGCCCGCCCGGCGCCCATTTGGTCGCGGTGCGATACTCGTTGCAGTCGAACGGGATCGCGAGGCTCTCGAAGCCGCCCCAGGAAAAGCCCATGCCGAACAGCGTGAGCGTGTTGAGCATGGTATCGACCGCCTGTTGCGGCACCGGCTTCAGGACAACGCTGAACAGACCGGAGGCGCCAGTGAAGTCGCGCTTCCAGATCGCATGTCCCGGATCGGTTTCGAGGGCAGGGTGCAGGACACGAGCGACCTCGGGCCGCGCGGCGAGCCAGCGTGCCATCTCGAGGCCGGAGCGATGGTGTTGCGCGAGCCGGGCCGACAGCGTGCGTATTCCGCGCAGCGCGAGATAGACGTCATCCGGCCCGGCGCAGACGCCGAGCAGGCGGATCGCCTCGGAGACCAGCGGCCAGGCCTTGGCGTTCGCCGAGATGGTGCCGAACATGATGTCGGAATGGCCGCCGATATATTTGGTCGCGGCCTGCATGCTGATATCGACGCCCTGGTCGAGCGACCGATGATAGAGCGGGGTCGCCCAGGTGTTGTCGTCGATGACAAGCGCGCCGTGGGCATGGGCCGCGGTCGCGATCGCAGGGACGTCGGGCATCTCGAAGGATTGCGAGCCCGGCGCCTCGACCAGCACCGCTCGGGTGTTCGGCTTGAACAGAGCCTTGATACCGCCGCCGATCAGCGGATCGAAATAGGTGGTCTCCACGCCATAGCGCGCCAGTATGCCGTTGCAGAAATTGCGCGTCGGCCGGTAGGCGTTGTCGCAGACCAGCAGATGATCGCCCGCTTTCAGCACCGCGAGCAGGGTGGTCGAGATCGCGGCCAGTCCCGATGGCGCGAGCCCGACGCCGGCGCATTGCGGGCCTTCGAGCGCCATCAGCACATCTTGCAGCGCCCGCGTGGTCGGCGTGCCGTGGCGGCCATAGGTAAATTCGGCACGATGGGCGTGGAGGTCCTCTGCGCTCGGATAGAGCACGGTCGAACCGTGGAAGACCGGCGGGTTGACAAAGCCCTTTTGGGCCTTGGTGTCGCGCCCGGCGGTGACCAGCCGGGTTGCGGCGTGTTGCAGATGGGAGGGCGTGGAATTGTCGGAGGAGGTCATGGTCGTTGCCGTTAGACTTTTTGCCGCAGCCGTAACGCGTCGGGAGGGCAGAGTTACGCTGGGGAGTGTTACTAACAGGACGCGGAAGACATGCGTCAACCCCTTGACCCGGCACGTCAGTCGCTATGTGATGCGCCGCAACTTCCAGTCGCCGCACGTTGAGGGGCCTGCCGCGACCTTCGTTCCCGTTGCCTGACCGATTTGCAGTCAAACTGCCGGTCAGATTGGCATTTTTGCTGCAGGGGGATCATCGGGTGGCCCCGTGAGCGTCAGGCGATCAAAAGCAACGTCCACGGACGACCCTGAAAGGCCCCTGCCCATGAAACGCGTTCCCCTGGCTCTAACCCTTGCCGCTGCCGCCGCCTTGTCGGTTCAGGCCGCCTCGGCGCAAACCCTGAAGGCGGTCAAGGACCGGGGCCAGCTGTCCTGTGGCGTCAGCAGTGGCCTGCCGGGCTTCTCGTCGCCGGACGACAAGGGCAATTGGACCGGGATCGACGTCGACGTCTGCCGCGGGATCGCAGCGGCAATCTTCGACGATCCGACCAAGGTCAAGTTCGTGCCGCTGTCGGCCAAGGACCGCTTCACCGCGCTGCAGTCCGGCGAGATCGACGTGCTGTCGCGCAACACCACCTGGACGCTATCGCGCGATACCTCGCTCGGCGCCAACTTCACTGGTGTGACCTACTATGACGGGCAGGGGTTCATGGTGAAGAAGTCGCTCAAGGTGAATTCGGCGCTCGAATTGAACAGCGCCTCGGTCTGCGTGCAGACCGGTACCACGACCGAGCAGAACCTCGCCGACTACTTCAAGGGCAACAACATGAAGTACGAGGTGATCGCTTTTGCCTCGGCGGACGAGACCCTGAAGGCCTACGAGACCGGCCGCTGCGACGTGTTCACCTCGGACGTCTCCCAGCTCTACGCGATGCGGCTGAAGCTCGCCAACCCGGCCGATCACGTCGTGCTGCCGGAAATCATCTCCAAGGAGCCGCTCGGCCCGATGGTCCGTCACGGCGACGATCAGTGGTTTGACATCGTGAAGTGGGTGCTGTTCGCGCAGATCAACGCTGAGGAGATGGGCGTCACCCAGAAGAACGTCGACGAGATGGCCAAGTCGGACAAGCCCGACCTCAAGCGCGCCTTCGGAACCGACGGCAATCTCGGCGAACAGCTCGGCCTGACCAAGGACTGGTTCGCCCGGATCATCAAGGCCGTCGGCAATTACGGCGAAATGTACGATCGCAATGTCGGCGTCGGATCGAAGCTGCAGATCGCGCGCGGCCTCAACCAGCTCTGGAACAAGGGCGGCATCCAATACGCGCCTCCGATCCGCTGATCGGGGACGAGGCGGCTGCGGCGATGACCACCGAGCCCCGAAATCCACCGCCGCAATACGTTCTCCGCTTGAAGCGTGCGCTCGGCGGCAAGGCCGGCTGGACCGGTCTTGCCGTGCAGATCGTGTTCGCCGCGGTGCTGGCCTGGGTGGCTTACGAGATCGTGGCCAATGCCAGGGCCAACCTGGAGACGCAGCGCATCGCCTCGGGGTTCGGCTTTCTCAGGAACACCGCCGGCTTCGACGTCAGCCAGAACCTGATCTCGTATACGGGATCGGACACCTATACGCGGGTGTTCCTGGTCGGACTCCTGAACACGCTGCTGGTGTCGGTGATCGGCATCGTGTTCGCCACCATCATCGGCTTCGTCCTGGCGCTGTGCCGGCTGTCGCCGAATTGGCTGCTGTCGCGGCTTGGCGAGATCTATGTCGAGATTGTGCGTAACCTGCCGCTGCTGTTTCAATTGCTGTTCTGGTACCTCGCGGTGCTGGCGTCGCTGCCTGCGCCGCGGCAGAGCATCAACCTGTTCAACGCCGTCTTCCTCTCCAATCGCGGCCTGGTGATTCCACGGCCGATCGGTCAGGCCGGTCTCGATCCGTTTCTTGCGGCGGTCGCCGTCGGGATCCTGGGTTCGCTGCTGTTGCGCGGCTACGCCCGGCGCGCGCTGTTCCAGCGCGGGCAGGCGATCCGGATCTGGCCTTACGTGCTCGGCCTGCTGGTCGGACTGCCGCTTTTGACGATGCTGATCTTCGGGCTGCCGCTGACCTTCGAATTGCCGCAACTCAGGGGCTTCAACTTCGCCGGCGGATCGCGGGTCATTCCGGAGCTGGTTGCACTGGTGGTGGCGCTGTCGACCTATACCGCGGCCTTCATCGCGGAGATCGTCCGGGCCGGCATCCAGTCGGTCCACAAGGGGCAGATGGAAGCTGGTTTCTCGCTCGGCCTCTCGCGCGGCGCCACCTTGCGGCTGATCGTCATGCCACAGGCGATGCGCGTCATCGTTCCGCCGCTCACCAATCAATACCTCAACCTGACCAAGAACTCGTCGCTCGCGGTCGCGATCGGCTATCCCGACCTGGTCTCGGTCTTCGCGGGCACGACGCTGAGTCAGACCGGCCAGGCGATCGAGATCATCGCCATCACCATGGGCGTCTATCTCATGCTCTCGCTCGTCACCAGCGCTATCATGAGCGTCTATGGCTGGCGCATCAACCGGAGCCTCGGGGCATGACCGATATCTCCGCGTCATCCTTTGTCCGGCAGCACCTTGTCCCCGAGCGCGCGGCGCCGGTGAAGGCGACCGGCTTGTTCGGCTTCCTGCGCACCCGGCTGTTGAACTCGCCGACCAACATCCTGCTCACGATCCTGGGGCTGGCGCTGCTCTGGTACACGATCGTTCCTGCGCTCAAGTTCCTGCTGGTCGACGCGGTCTGGAGCGGCAAGGACCGCAACGCGTGCCTTGCCGACAATGCCGGCCACCAGGTCGGGGCCTGCTGGCCCTATATCCAGGCCAAGCTCACCCAGCTGATCTACGGCTTCTATCCGGCAGGGGAGCGCTGGCGCGTCAACCTGACCTTCGCTTTCGCAGCGGCGCTGCTGCTGCTGCCGCTGCTCATTCCGCGCCTGCCGGCGAAGCGCCTGAATGCGAGCCTGTTCTTCTTTGCCTTTCCGGCGGTCGCATTCTTCCTGCTGCGCGGCGGCGGGCTCACCGGTTTCGGCGTGAGCTGGGTTGCCGGCCTGCTGCGGCTTTTCGACGACAGCATCGTCAGTGCCGGTCAGATCCTAGTTAATCTCAGCCAGGGTTCGGCGATCGGCCCACTGCTCTGGGGGATCGGCAAGATCATCATGCTGCTCGGCAGCCTGATCGGCTGGCTGATCCTTCCGCTGAGCTGGTTGCGCGACCAACTCCAGGCATCCGGCCAGCCGCTGTGGTTCGATTTCGTACTGACTGCCGCGATCGTCTCGCTGATCTTCTTTGCCCTCGGCGGCGGCACGAGGACGGGGCAGCGTGCATTGGTCGGAAGCCTCGTGACCTTTTTCGGCACTGCCATCGTGATCAAGCTGATGGGGCTCGACCGCGGCGGGCTTCCAGTTGTCGACACACGGCTGTGGGGCGGCCTGCTGGTGACGCTGGTGGTCTCGGTCACCGGCATTGTGACCTCGATGCCGATCGGTATCGCGCTCGCGCTCGGCCGACGCTCGACCATTCCCCTGATCCGGATCTTCTCGATCGCGTTCATTGAGTTCTGGCGCGGCGTGCCGCTGATCACGGTCCTGTTCTTCGCGACCTACATGCTGCCGCTGTTCCTGCCGGGCAACTTCAGTGTCGACGGCCTGGTCCGCGCGCTGATCGGTATTGCGCTGTTTGCGGGCGCCTACCAAGCTGAAGTCGTGCGCGGCGGCCTCGCGGCGATTCCGCGCGGGCAGGGCGAGGCGGCAAGTGCCCTCGGCCTGTCCTGGTGGAAGACCGCGTCACTGATCGTGATGCCGCAGGCGCTGCGCCACGTCATTCCGGGCCTCGTCAACAGCTTCATTGCGCTGTTCAAGGATACCTCGCTGGTCTCGATCGTGGCATTGTTCGACCTGCTCGGGTCGCTGCACGCCACGTTCTCCGACCCGACCTGGTCGACGCCGAGCACCGCCTTTACTGGCTTCGCCTTTGCCGGAATGATCTACTTCGTGTTCTGCTTTGGAATGTCGCGCTACTCGCTGTTCGTCGAAAGCCGCCTTAACGCTCACCACCGTCATTGAAGGTCATCATGTCCACAGATCCGATCGTCAGTATTTCCGGTCTCAACAAATGGTACGGCGACTTCCACGTACTGCGCGACATCAACCTCGAGGTCGGCAGGGGCGAGCGCATCGTGATCTGCGGGCCGTCCGGCTCGGGCAAGTCGACGCTGATCCGCTGCATCAACGCGCTCGAGGAGTTCCAGGAGGGCGAGATCGTGGTCGACGGCATCGACCTCGGGCCGAACCTGCGCCGTGTCGACGAGGTGCGACGCGAGGTCGGCATGGTGTTCCAGAGCTTCAATTTATTCCCGCATCTCACCGTGCTCGACAATTGCACGCTGGCGCCGATCTGGGTCCGCAACATCCCGAAGAAAGATGCCGAGGCGGCTGCGATGAAGTTCCTCGAACGCGTCAAGATCCCGCATCAGGCCAACAAGTTCCCCGGCCAGATGTCGGGCGGGCAGCAGCAGCGCGTCGCAATCGCCCGCGCATTGACGATGACTCCGAAGGTCATGTTGTTCGACGAGCCGACCTCGGCGCTCGATCCGGAAATGGTCAAGGAGGTGCTCGACACGATGGTCGATCTCGCCAAGGAGGGCATGACCATGCTCGTCGTGACTCACGAAATGGGCTTTGCCCGCGAGGTTGCCAATCGCGTCGTGTTCATGGATGCCGGTCAGATCATCGAGTCGAATACGCCGCAGGAATTCTTCGCCAACCCGCAGCACGCGCGGTCGAAGCTGTTCTTGAGTCAAATATTGAGGTGATTTCGCCTCTCATGGTGAGGAGCGCGCATTTGCGCGCGTGTCGAACCATGAGGCCCATGGCCCATCCTTCGAGACGCCGCTGCGCGGCATCCTCAGGATGAGGTCGGCAAGTGTGGCGGGCTCACGTCTTTACAAGCGGCAATTCGACCTTGGAGCGTGTCTCCAGCCATTGCGGGACCGGCAGGTTCTTCGAGCGCATGAAGTCCGGATTGAACAGCTTGGACTGATAGCGATTGCCGGAGTCGCAGAGGATCGTGACGATGGTCTTGCCGGGGCCAAGCTGCTTGGCGAGCTGAATTGCGCCTGCGATGTTGATGCCGGTTGAGCCGCCCAGGCACAGGCCTTCGTGCTGCAGAAGCTCATAGATGGTCGTCACGGCTTCCTCGTCGGAAATCAGGAACGCGTCGTCGACCTTAGCGGTCTCGACGACCGGCGTCTTGCGCCCAAGACCGATGCCCTCGGTGATCGAGTCGCCCGGCGTCGATTTGAGCTGACCATTCTTGAATAGCTCGTACATCGCAAATCCGTGCGGATCGGCACATGCGATCACGATGTCCTTGTTCTTTTCCTTCAGGTAGCGGCTGACGCCGGCGAGCGTGCCGCCGGTGCCGATCGAGCAGATGAAGCCGTCCACCTTGCCGTTGGTCTGCTGCCAGATTTCCGGCCCCGTCGAGTCGTAATGCGCCTTGGGATTGTCGAGGTTGTTCCACTGGTCGGCGAACAGCACGCCATTCGGCTCCGTCTTGCGGAGCTGCTCGGCAAGACGCCGGCCGAGATGCTGATAGTTGTTCGGATTGGAGAAGGGCAGCGCCGGCGCCTCGACCAGTTCGGCGCCGCATAGCCGCAGCATATCCTTCTTTTCCTGGCTCTGGGTTTCCGGAATGACAATCAGGGTGCGGTAGCCGCGCGCGCTGGCCACGACCGCGAGCCCAATTCCGGTGTTGCCTGCCGTCGACTCGACGACGAGGCCGCCCGGTTTCAGGTCGCCGCGTTTCTCCGCCTCCAGGATCATCCACTTGCCGGCCCGGTCCTTGACCGACTGGCCGGGATTCATGAACTCCGCC
Source organism: Bradyrhizobium sp. ISRA436 (assembly GCF_029910015.1). NCBI lineage: Bacteria > Pseudomonadati > Pseudomonadota > Alphaproteobacteria > Hyphomicrobiales > Nitrobacteraceae > Bradyrhizobium > Bradyrhizobium sp. ISRA436. Next base: position 3,933,021 of record NZ_CP094519.1, on the reverse strand, counting down.
TTGCCCAGAATGGTGCAGCCGGTCAGTTCGGACGCTCGTTGCAGCTTGATAAGGGGGGTATTGCCGATTGCTTCGACGACGTCTTTGTTGAATGCCATGTCAGGGACGATCTTCTGCCGGTCGATGTTTTGGTTGCCGCGAACCTAGTGCGCTGATCGCAAAAGGGAAAGGTTTTTGCACTGCGGCGAAGCAGGCCTTCGTCGGCGTCATCCTGTTGATCGGCATTGTAAAGAAGAACGGCATCATGATGGTCGACTTTGCGCTGGGGGCTGAGCGGCATCAGGGACTGTCGTCGCGCGACGCGATTTTCGAGGCCTGCCGGGCGCGCTTCCGGCCGATCCTGATGACGACGATGGCGGCGCTGTTCGCCGGCATTCCGCTGGTCATCGCCACCGGCCCGGGCACCGAGCTGCGGCGGCCGCTCGGCATCACCATCATCGGCGGCCTGTTCGTCTCCCAGATCCTGACGCTCTATACGACGCCGGTGATCTGTCTGTTAATCGACCGGCTGCGCCAGCGCTCGGCACCGTCAGCGGTAGCCGCGCCGGCAGAATAGGTTGAATTGCGCCATCCCTGGCGTATAGCGAACCCATGTCGGAACCGACCGAATCACAGACCGACGTTGTGCTCGGGACGCTCGCGGAGTGCCCGCATTGCGGCAAGCCGCTGCCGCTGTGCATCTGCGACAGCGTCACGCCGATCGAGAGCCGGATCCAGCTCCTGATCCTGCAGCATCCGCAGGAACAGGACAGGGCGCTCGGCACCGCGCGGCTGACCGCACGACATTTCAAGAACGCGGTCGTCCGGATCGGGCTCTCCTGGCCGAGCCTGTCGAAGGCGTTCGGCCGGCCCGTCGCCGACCCGTCGCGCTGGGCGGTGCTCTATCTCGGCTCCGCCAAGGCCGAGGACCTCGATACCGATGCCGAAATCATCGCCATCAACCGCAAAGGGGAGCTGGAGCCGGACCAGCGCGGCATTCTTGCCGACATCGAGGGCATCGTGCTGCTCGACGGTACCTGGAGCCAGGCCAAGGCTTTGTGGTGGCGCAATGCCTGGATGCTGAAATGCCAGCGGGTGATTCTTGGACCGAAGCGGCCCTCGCGCTATGGCCCATTGCGCCGGGAACCGCGGCGCGACGGCCTGTCCACCATCGAGGCGGCGGCGATGCTGCTGGCCGGGCTGGAAAAGCGGCCGGACATTGCCGCGATGCTGATTGCCAGTTTCGAGCGAATGTTGACGAGATTTCGCGAGGTACAGGCCAAAATGCCGGAATTGGCGCCAAAACCGAAGAAGCGCGACTTCCGCAGGCGGAGGCGAGGCTAGCGTTTTGCGCTCGCACGGACCGCCGCCATTTTGCGCGAAAGCGCGATTGCGGGTCCGGCTCGGTTGCCTATCGGAGTGAGCCCGTATATGAGTGCGGCGCGTGGGGCCACGTGGCGGAGTGGTTACGCAACGGTCTGCAAAACCGTGTACACCAGTTCAATTCTGGTCGTGGCCTCCACCCATCTCATCAATAATTTGCGGTCGATAGATGAGGCGCTGCCTTAGCTGGCGGCGTACCAGCCCTCGGGGAACGGAATCAGCGGCCAGGGCGCGCTGTTGTCGTTCGCAGCGCGCGGCGGTGGCTGAGCCAAGAAATCCTCCTCGGAAACAGGCGCGACGGCCGTTCGCACGGCGTCCAACAACAGGTCAAATTCCACTTCGCTCATCGCGCTCTCCGGGGTTCGAGAGCGCAATGGTCGCAAAACTGTCTTGTGTCTGGATTGAGCCGATCGTTCGAATTTTAGCTAAGGAGCGCCTGCGTCCGGCCCAGTTACTAGATCGCTGCCGCCCCGCCGGAACTTAGGTTCGGCTATCCGAGCCTCATGTGAAAGAAATCACATTTCGAGAAAAACTGTTCGTGTCGTCTCGACGGCCAGGTTGAGCTGGGGCTGCGCGGCGGCGTTCGAGCAATAAGACTGTCGGGCCAGCTTGGAGAGATCGTGCGGTAACATGGTCTTGAACTGCGCCAACACGCGCTGCGCTTGTTTCGGCGGCAGCGTAATTGCGTGACGCACCGCGGCCGCGATCAGGGTCATGATCAGATTGGAAAAGGCGGAGAGCGTGGCCGGCGCGGTGTTGGCGGTGCTCGCTTGCCTGCGATGGCAGGAGCCCGGCGCGATCGCGATGATCTGCGGCGGGGTGCTCTACGTGGTCGGCATGTTCGCGGTCACGATCGTCTTCAACGTGCCGCTCAACGATCAGCTCGCCGCCGCCGATCCCGCAAGCAGCGCGGCCGCGCCGGTATGGGCGCTACCTGACCGAATGGACATTCTGGAATCACCTGCAGACGGCCGCGTCGATCGCGGCGACGGCGCTATTCATCGCGGCCATTGCCGCGCGATAGGTGGTGGGCTTCGCCTCGCGGCCGGGTCCCGGGCACCTGCCGGCGAATCCGGTCCGGCGGGATTTGGCGTTCCTAGAACCTCCCGGGCCTGTCACAACGGGGCAGGAGGGCGCTGAGCATCCCCTGAAGCGGGCCAAATCCTTGCCCCGCAGCGAGTTTACGCTGCTTGTTAAAGTTAGAACGGGAGTGTCATTTGGTTCTTTGCAAGGCCGAAAGGCTTTGTTATACGCTGCCCGCTCGCGAACAGACGTTCGCCTATTCCTCGGTAGCTCAGCGGTAGAGCATTCGACTGTTAATCGAATGGTCGCTGGTTCGAATCCAGCCCGGGGAGCCAGTTTTGGCCCCACCGACAAAGTCCGGATCATCGTTCACAAGCCTGTAGCTCGCTGCGGACAGGCTAAATTAGCCGTCAAATCGACTTAATGGCTGTCGATCGTTCCTCTCGCCGGGTTCTGAGAGGTGATTTTCCATGTCCGAGATCCTGATCGATCTGTCGATGTCCCAGCCGACGCTCGTTCCTGGCGACGTTCCCGACATCAGCGATGATGAGTGCCTGCGCCGATTAGCGAAGGCCCTCGAGACGCATGATTCGGAGCATCTCGACGAGGTAGCCCGCCTGATTGGCCGGCTGGCCGTCACCATCGAATAGGCAAGCTCCAGAACGCGCCCTGTGGCGCGTTGTGCGCATCAAGGCGTGTTGCGTTTTGGCGGAGCTTGTTCCAAAAGGTGGCCCTGTTCTAGCTCCTCCAGCGGCAATGCCGCGCGATTTGCAGGGTTCCGCCAATGTCCGGTTTTTCGGCCGCGCGCCAGTATATGGTCGATGGTCAGGTGCGTCCGAGCGACGTCACCGATGAGCGAATCCTCGATGCCATGCTGACGGTGCCGCGTGAGGCCTTCGTGCCGACCGACAAGCAGGCGCTGGCCTATCTGGACCTCGATCTGGACGTCGCCGAGAAGGGGGCGTTCAAGCGCTACCTGATCAAGCCGGCGCTGCTTGCCAAGATGCTGCAGGCGGCCGACATCAAGAATACCGATCGCGTGCTGATCGTTGGCTGCGCGACCGGCTATGCCGCCGCGGTGGTGGCGCGCTTTGCCGCCCAGGTGAGCGCGACCGAGAGCGATTCGGCCCTTGCGGCGAAGGCGACTGCGGCACTGGTCCAACTCGGCATCCAGAATGCGACCGTGACCGCCGTGGCCGCGGCCGACGGTGATAGCGCCGGCGCGCCGTTTGACGTGATCGTTCTCAACGGCGCCACCGAGGTTGTCCCGACCGGCCTTTATGCCCAGCTCAAGGAAGGCGGCCGGCTGGTTGGGGTCTTCGCCCTGTCGCAGCCGCCGCGGGCCAGCCTCGTGACCCATTCCCACGGCGACTATGGACACCGCGAGCTGTTCGACGGCACGGCCCCCGTTTTGCCCGGATTTGAGCGGCTTCCCGCGTTTGTCTTCTGAGCGCCTCCATCCCTACCGCGCTGCAGCACCTGATAGAATCCCATTCTGAATCAGAAGTGTGGCTCGTTTGCCCCACGTGAAGAGTTTCCGCTGTGTTTCATTGCAGGGGAGTTCCGTTGCTCATAGCTGCGGACTAAGGTGAGGCGGGACTCACTTCGTCTGAAGCGACGCCGGGCCCATGGGCATGATGGGGCGGCGATACATGAATGGAACTTGGGGATGCGAGGGGTGAAGGCTGTCACCGCGGCTGCGATTGCGGTCCTACTGTCGGCGGAGTTGGGCCCAGTGCCCGCCTTGGCCGATACAATCGAGGCCGCGCTGGTGCGAGCCTATCAGAACAATCCCCAGCTCAACGCCCAGCGCGCATTGGTGCGATCGACGGACGAAAGCGTGCCGCAGGCGCTCTCGGGCTACCGCCCGAAGGTCTCGCTAACCGCGAGCGCCGGGTATCAATACACGGACGAGCAGTTGTCGAAGGACACTCCCGCGATTCACGGCACGACCGTGCCGCGCAGCGTGGGTCTCACGGTCAACCAGTCGCTGTTCAACCCGCAGACCGCTCCCCGGGTGCGCGCGGCGGAAAGCCAGGTATCGTCGGCGCGCGAGGGCTTGCGCGTGCTGGAGCAGACCGTGATGCTGCAGGCGGCCACGATCTATATGGACTATCTTCGCGATTCCGCGATCGTGGAGGTCCAGCGCAGCAACACCCGCGTGCTCGAGCAGACGCTGAAGCAAACCCAGGACCGCTTCAACGTGGGTGAGGTGACGCGCACCGACGTCGCACAATCCGAGGCGCAGCTTGCCGCCGGCAGAACCCAGCAGCTCACCGCGGAATCGAACCTCACCACAACGCGATCGAACTTCCGCCGGATCATCGGCAACGAGCCGGAGAATCTCGCGCCGGGGTCGCCGGTTGATCGTTTCCTGCCTTCGACGTTGGCCGCGGCCGTTGAATTGAGCCTGACCCAGAACCCGAGCGTGACCGCAGCGATGTACGGGGTCGACGTCAACTTCCTGCAGGTCAAGATCAATGAGGGCGCGCTGTACCCGTCAGTCTCGCTGCAGGCCTCGGTGAACCAGGCCTTCGAGCAGCAGTTGACGATCAATCGTGTGTTCAACGCCGCGGCCAACGTCCAGTTGTCGGTGCCGATCTATCAGGGTGGCGCCGAGTATTCGCTGATCCGGCAGTCCAAGGAATCGCTTGCGCAGCAGCGTCAGGTTCTGGAGCAGACACGGAACCAGGCGCGCGCCGACGTCGTCACCGCATGGGGCCAGTTGCTCGCCGGCAAGTCGCAGGTGGCGTCGGCGCAGGCGCAGGTGACTGCATCGGAGATCGCGCTGAACGGCGTGCGCGAAGAGGCCAAGGCCGGCCAGCGCACCACGCTCGACGTGCTGAACGCGCAGCAGGCCCTCGTCAACGCCCGCAACGCGCTGGTGACGGCGCAGCACGATCGCGTCGTCGCCTCCTACAACGTGCTGAACGCGATCGGCCGGCTGTCCCCGCAAGTGATGGGCCTGAAGACCAACGTCTACGATCCCAGCGTGCACTACCAGCAGGTGCGTGACAGCTGGGCCGGCGTTCGCACGCCGGACGGCCGCTAACCGCCACATCAACGTCGCCTGACGCGCCTAGTTTGTGGTTCTGAATCAATCAGGGCCACAAACGGGCGCGTTTGCTTGCAATCGATAAATGCCCTGACATACCGTTTTGTTGGGCAGCAAGGCGATTCGCGGCGAGGCTGGCGGCACGGTTGGCCGGCGAGGGTGTCTCGGCGAGTTGCGCCTTGTGCGACACGAGCCTGTGCGAAGCCTCGGGCAGGCTTGATCTGGGGACAAGTCGGGCGTGAGCGACGAATATCTCGGCCTGCAAAATCGGAACCAGCGAATCCTCCGGGGCCGATGTAAAATGGTTTCGATGTGGAGTCGGCAATGACGCAACCTGCGAAGGTCCAAGAGCCCTCGATGGAGGAGATTCTGGCGTCGATCCGTCGCATCATTGCCGACGACGAGGCGAAGCCGGCTGCTGCCGAGAAACCTGCTGCTGTCGAGAAGGCGGCTGCCGCCGCGCCACCGCCCAAGGTCGAGCCGCCACCACAGGGCACCCCCGCAATGAAGAGCCCTCCGCCAGAGCCGCCCGCCGCCGCGAAGGCGGCCGCGCCGACTCCAAAGCCGGCGCCAGCCGCGCCGCCACCGGCGGCCGGCAACAGTCAGGACGATATCGATTCCCTGTTGGCCAGCCTCGACGAGGCGACGCCCCCGTCGGAGATCAGGCCGCCGCAGCCGGATGGTGACGTGTTCGAGCTCACCGACGACATGGCGCTGCCCGATACAGCACCCGCTCCGGACGCGGCCCCGTCGTTCCGCAAGGTCGAGCCGCAGGACGATGTCGAATTCGCGGAAGCCTCCGCGCGGACGCGGCCGCCGGCCCAAGAACCGGTTCGAGAGCCGCCGCCGATCGACACCGCGTCGATGCAGCCGATTCTCTCCGGAACCACGATGCGGGCGGTCGAATCCGCCTTCAATTCGCTGGCCAATACCGTGCTCAGCAACAATGCACGGACACTCGAGGATCTGGTCAAGGAGATGCTGCGGCCGATGCTGAAGGCCTGGCTGGACGACAACCTGCCGGGGTTGGTCGAGCGCATCGTCAAGGCCGAGATCGAGCGGGTATCCCGCGGCCGATAAGCCCGCGCCGCAAGGGACTTGCGGCCCTCATTCAGCCACCCAAAGTTGGCCTAATCGCCGCTTCGGCACGCCGGTCCGGTTGACTTGGTGCGTTGGGGCGGCTTTCTAGCCGTTTCCATGGTCAAAATCGCATTGTCATGATCGAGAAAAACTACCAGCCCGCCGATATCGAGCGCCGGATGTCCCAGATCTGGGAGGGGAGCGGTGCGTTCAAGGCCGGACGGCCCGAGCGTAAGGACGCTAAGCCTTTCACCATCGTGATCCCGCCGCCAAATGTGACCGGCTCACTGCACATGGGGCACGCCCTCAACAACACGCTGCAGGACATCCTGTGCCGTTTCGAGCGGATGCGCGGACGTGACGTGCTGTGGCAGCCCGGGACCGACCATGCGGGCATCGCCACCCAGATGGTGGTCGAGCGGCAATTGATGGAGCGGCAGGAGCCCGGCCGGCGTGAGATGGGCCGCGCCAAGTTCCTCGAGCGGGTCTGGCAGTGGAAGGCCGAAAGCGGCGGCACCATCGTCAACCAGCTGAAACGCCTGGGCGCGTCCTGCGACTGGTCGCGCGAGCGGTTCACGATGGACGAGGGCCTGTCCCGCGCCGTCGTCAAGGTGTTCGTCGAATTGCACCGCCAGGGGCTGATCTACAAGGACAAGCGTCTGGTCAATTGGGACCCGAAGCTGCTGACCGCGATCTCCGATCTCGAAGTGCAGCAGATCGAGGTCAAGGGCAGCCTCTGGTACCTGCGTTATCCGATCGAGGGGCGGACGTTCAGCCCTGATGATCCCAAGTCGTTCATCGTGGTCGCGACCACGCGTCCCGAAACCATGCTCGGCGACACTGCGGTCGCGGTGCATCCGGACGATGAGCGCTACACCGATCTGGTCGGCCAGCACGTCATCCTGCCGCTGGTCGGGCGCAGGATTCCGATCGTCGCCGACGACTATTCCGACCCGGAGAAGGGCTCGGGTGCTGTCAAGGTGACGCCGGCGCACGACTTCAACGACTTCGAGATCGGCAAGCGCCATGGCCTGCCGCAGATCAGTGTGCTCGACCAGGAGGGCAGCCTCAACCTCGTCGGCAACGAGGACTATCTGCGCGGACTGCCGGAGGGCGCCTCGGAATTCGCCATGGAGTTTCATCAGATCGAGCGCTTCGCCGCGCGCAAGAAGATCGTGACGCGGCTGGACGAGTTCGGCTTCCTCGAACGGATCGAGCCGAACACCCACATGGTGCCGCACGGCGACCGCTCCGGCGTCGTGATCGAGCCTTATCTGACCGACCAGTGGTATGTCGACGCCAAGACGCTGGCGCAGCCGGCGATGGCGGCGGTGCGTTCGGGCGAAACCACCTTCGTGCCGAAGAACTGGGAAAAGACCTATTTCGAATGGATGGAGAACATCCAGCCCTGGTGCATCTCGCGCCAGCTCTGGTGGGGTCACCAAATCCCCGCGTGGTATGGGCCCGACGGCAAGGCGTTCGTCGCCGAGACTGAGGAAGAGGCGGTCGGCAACGCGCTCGGCTATTATGTCGAGCAGGAGGTCATCACGGCGGAGCAGGGCCACGAGATGGCGCTCGACCCCGCCAAGCGCGAGGGCTTCATCACGCGCGACGAAGACGTGCTCGACACCTGGTTCTCGTCGGCGCTGTGGCCGTTCTCGACGCTGGGCTGGCCGGACGACACGGCGGAGGTGAAGCGCTATTACCCGACCAACGCGCTGGTCACCGGCTTCGACATCATCTTCTTCTGGGTCGCGCGGATGATGATGATGGGCCTCCACTTCATGAAGGAGGCGCCGTTCTCGACCGTCTACATCCACCGTCTCGTCCGCGACGAGAAGGGCGCGAAGATGTCGAAGTCGAAGGGCAACGTCATCGACCCGCTCGGCGTGATCGACGAATACGGCGCCGACGCGCTGCGTTTTGCGCTGACGCGCGAGGCCGCCCAGGGCCACGACATCCGGCTGTCGCCGCATCTCGTCGAGACCAACCGCAACTTCGCGACCAAGTTCTGGAACGCCTGCCGCTTCGCCGAGATGAACGAGTGCGCCAAGCCGGACGGCTTCGATCCGAAGGGCGCGAAGGAGACCCTGAACCGCTGGATCGCGCACGAGACCTCGCGCGTCACCCGCGAGGTGACCGAGGCGATCCAGGGCTATCGCTTCAACGACGCGGCGGGCGCGATCTACCGCTTCGTGTGGAACGTGTTCTGCGATTGGTATCTCGAATTGGCAAAGCCCGTGCTGATGGGCGAGGAGGGCGCGGCGAAGGCCGAGACCCGCGCCATGATCGCCTGGACGCGCGACGAGATCCTCAAGCTGCTGCATCCGTTCATGCCGTTCATCACCGAGGAGCTGTGGGCCGTGTCAGCCAAGCGCGACGGCCTGCTGGTGCTGGAAGCCTGGCCGCGCAAGGCGACGGCGCTGAGCGGCGAAGAGCTGGCGGCGATGGCAATGGCCGGGCCGAATGGCGAGATCATTCCGCCCGTCATTGCAACGCTCGATGCCGACGACTTCAGCGATCCCGCGGCGGAGGCCGAGATCGGCTGGGTGGTCGACCTCGTCACCGCGATGCGTTCGGTGAAGGCGGAGATGAACATCCCGCCGTCGACGCTGACGCCGTTGGTGATAGCAGGAGCCTCCGACGAGACGCGCGATCGCGCGCAGCGCTGGAACGACACCATCAAGCGCCTGGCGCGGCTGTCCGATATCTCCTTCGCGGATCGTCCGCCGGAAGGCGCGGTGCAGCTTCTCGTCCGCGGCGAAGTGGTGGCGCTGCCGCTGAAGGGCGTGATCGATTTCGTCGCCGAGCGGGCGCGGCTGGAGAAGGAGCTCGGCAAGGCCGACGCCGACATCAAGCGCGTGGATGCAAAGCTCTCCAACGAGAAGTTCGTTGCCAACGCACCGGAGGAGCTTGTCGAGGAAGAAAAGGAAAAGCGCGAGGCTGCACTGGAGCGCAAGGCCAAGATCCTCGAAGCGCTGGAGCGGTTGAAGCGAGCCTCGTAAGCGCCACGCAAACTGTGGCGCTTAAAACGGCTTGCTGAGGAACTTCGATCCCTTCACCCCGTAGCGCCAGGGCAGGTCGACCGCCTTGGTGATGCCGATCCGCACCCCTGCGGCAATCTCAGGCGTGTCGGTGCGGGCATGGAGCGCGATCGGGGGCCGGTCGAGTGGCAATTCGCTGTGCGCGATGGTGATGCCGAGCGCCTCGCAGAGCTTGCCGGGTCCGGAGCACAGGGTGCGCACGTCATCCAGGCCGCGCCGGCGGCGCATCGCCGCTATCCCGTGGGTCGGCTCGAGTGCGCGGATCAACACGGCGCTGGCAGAGCCGGCCTCCTCGCAGACGAAGTTCACGCACCAGTGGATGCCGTAGGAGCGGTAGACGTAGGAGAAGCCCGGTGGACCGAACATCACCTGGTTGCGCGGGGTCGGCCCCCGGTAAGAGTGCGCGGCGGGATCGGTGTGATGATAGGCCTCGACCTCAACAATGATGCCGCCGACGCCGTCGATCAGGAACGTGGCGCCGATCAGGTCGGGTGCGACCTCATGCACGCTGCGGTCAAAGAAGGCCCGTTTCAGCGGCTTGCCGAGGCGCGGCGCCGTCGCTCTGGTCGATCGGGGTTTTTGAGCCATTTTCAGGTGGGAATCGGGGCGGAACGGACCGGAAGACTGCCAATATATTGAGCGGTCTGCTAGGGTCGCATGGGCCGGGTTGCGAGCCGCGCCGACACGGATTAGCTAAGTTTTTTTGAGTGAGCAGGATCTCCGGAAAACCGGTCTCTACTTTTCCGGATCATGCTCTCTCGCGACTTGCAGGCATCTATGGTCACCATCGTCGACACAATTTCAGGCACTCCGGTCCGCCCGCGGCACCCCGAAAAGGTGAACCGGCCGGACGCCGTGTCACCACCGAAGCCGGACTGGATCCGCGTCCGCGCGCCAAACACGCGCGGTTATGCAGATACGCGCCGGATCGTGAAGGAGAACGGCCTCGTCACGGTTTGCGAGGAGGCGGGCTGCCCGAATATCGGTGAGTGCTGGGACAAGAAGCACGCCACCTTCATGATCATGGGGGATACCTGCACGCGGGCGTGCGCGTTCTGTAATGTCAAGACCGGCATGCCCGTCGCGCTCGAGACGAATGAGCCCGAGTACGTTGCGGAAGCGACCTCCAAGCTCGGCCTGAGCCATGTCGTGGTCACCTCGGTCGACCGCGACGATCTCGCCGACGGCGGCGCCGAGCACTTTGCGCAGACCATCCGTGCGATCCGTGCGCGCTGCCCGACGACCACGATCGAGATCCTGACACCCGATTTTCTGCGCAAGGACGGCGCGCTGGAGCGCGTGGTCGCGGCTAAGCCCGACGTGTTCAATCACAATTTGGAAACGGTGCCGTCGCGCTACCTGACCGTTCGTCCGGGCGCGCGCTATTTCCATTCGATCCGGCTGCTGCAGCGGGTCAAGGAAATGGATCCGACCATTTTCACCAAGTCGGGCATCATGGTCGGGCTCGGCGAGGAGCGCCACGAAGTGCTGCAGGTGATGGACGACCTGCGCTCGGCTGATGTGGATTTCCTGACCATCGGCCAGTATCTGCAGCCGACCCGCAAGCATCATGCCGTGATGCGCTATGTAACGCCGGACGAATTCGCGGGCTATGAGCGCGTCGCCTACACCAAGGGCTTCCTGATGGTCTCGGCGAGCCCGCTGACCCGCTCGTCGCATCATGCCGGCGAGGATTTTGCGAAACTGCAGGCGGCGCGCGTGGCCCGCGGCCGCTAAATACTAGACAGCGGTGACATCGTCATCGCGTTCCATCGTTTCATCGAGCACGATCTTCCGGAAGGGCCGGCGCCGACCCTTCCGGATCGCGCTCCGGCCTCGGACTGGACCAATGCAACGCGTTCTGGTGATGGGATCGTCAGGGTCCGGCAAGTCGACATTTGCGCGTCGGCTGTCGGATATCACCGGCATTCCGACAGTGTCGATCGACGCGCTGTTCTGGAAGCCGGGCTGGGTTGAGTCCGAGAAGGAGGAGTTCGAGAGCCGCATGATTGAGGCCGCACAGCAACCGCGTTGGATCATGGACGGGAACTATCTCGCGAGCGGCGCAGGCGAGCTGCGCCGGCAGCTTTCGGATACGGTCGTCTGGTTCGATCTGCCGCGGTCGACCTGCATGCTCGGAATTTTCAAGCGGATCGCCGCAAGCTACGGCAAGGTCCGTCCCGAGATGGCCGCCGGCTGCCCGGAGGAAATCGATCTTGAGTTCTTTCGCTACGTCTGGGCCTATCGCCAGCAGCAGCGGCCGAAGCTCGTCGCGTATTTCCAGGGGTTGCGGCCGGATCAAACGCTGGTTTGCTTCACTGACCATGAGCAGGCGGACGACTATCTGGAAGGCCTCGCACTGAAGCAAAAGCGCGCGAGTATCCACTGATGCCGCGATTTTCCAGCAAGCGGCGGGCGCACCACGCCGCGCAGCAAATGTTCGATCTGGTTGCCGACGTCGAGCGCTATCCGGAATTCGTGCCGCTGTGCCAATCGTTGAAGATCCGCCAGCGCACGCCGAAGGACGACGGTACCGAGGTCGTGATCGCTGACATGACCGTGTCGTTCAAGCTGGTACGGGAATCTTTCACCAGCAAAGTGACGCTCGACCGGCCCAACCTGAAGATCCTGGTCGAATATCTTCGCGGCCCCTTCAGCAATCTCGAGAACCGCTGGACCTTCGAGCCGAAGTCCGAAACCGATTGCGATGTCGGCTTCTTCCTGTCCTATGAGTTCAAGAGCCGGATGCTGGCGATGCTGATGGGCTCGATGTTCGATGCCGCATTTTCACGCTTCGCGGCCGCGTTCGAGAAGCGGGCGGACCAGATCTACGGAAAGCGACAGCTTTCGACCTAAAGCGCGATGAGATTGGGTTGAATCGTCATCGCGCTTCAGCTTCTTGTTTGAGCATGATCTTCGCGCAAACGCGTTCCGCGTTTTGCGGTTGCGGCGTCACAAGCACCGTACGCAACTTCATTATTTCTTCTTCGTGCGCGAGGAATCAATGGCCAAGGTGATAACAGCCCATGAGGTCCCGTGTTCCGCGCCTGACGAGCGTCACGGGGTCGCAGTTGACGTGCGATAACCCAAGCGTCGTGCGGACGACTCATCTTGCTTCATCCGCGTGGCGGCCGCCGGCGTTTCGCGGCGTGACTTCGCGGTGAGCGGGCAATCCGCGGCCGCAACCGGCTCACGGCCTCGCGGCGGGGCTTGGCGGCCTGCGGCGGGCGAGCCAATTCCATCAGCATGCGCAAGGCTTCGACCACCGAGCGCTGGCGCACTGCGCTGCGACCAATCGCACCGAACCGCTGTTCGCGATGAATGATGCGGCCGTCGCGCGCGGCGACGGCGAAATGGACCAGCCCCACTGGTTTTCCCGGCGTCGCGCCGCCCGGGCCGGCGATGCCGGTGATGGAGACCGCGAGGTCGACGCCGGCCCTTTCCAGTGCGCCGATCGCCATCGCGGTCGCGGTTTCCTTGCTCACCGCGCCGAACGTCTCCAGCGTTGCCGCCTTGACGCCGAGCATCACGCGCTTGGCCTCGTTGGAATAGGTGACGAAGCCGCGGTCGATCACATCGGAGGAGCCGGGTATGTCGGTGAGCGCGCCGGCAACCAGACCGCCGGTGCAGGATTCGGCGGTCGCGATGGTCAGCTTGCGCATCCGGCACAGGTCGAGCAGCGAGCGGGAGAGGGCACGAGCGTCGCTGCCGCCCATGTTATGCGCTCCGGCCTTTATCGTCCCAACCTTGATCGGTCCAAGGCAAGCGGATGGTGGCGCTCGCGGTGGCCGCGATCCCTTCCTCGCGCCCGGTGAAACCGAGACGCTCGCTGGTAGTCGCCTTGACCGCGACGCGCGAGATGTGGACGCCCGAGATCTCAGCGATCTTCGCCCGCATCGTGTCGCGCAGCGGGCCGATCTTCGGCCGCTCGCAGATCAGCGTCACCTCCAGATTGGCGATGCGCCCGCCGCGCGCGGTGACGCGCTCGACGGCATATTTCAGGAACTGGTCGGAGGAGGCGCCCTTCCATTTGGCGTCGCTCGGCGGGAAGTGCGAGCCGATGTCACCGTCGGCCAGCGCGCCGAGAATCGCGTCGACCAGCGCGTGCAGTCCGACGTCGCCATCGGAATGGGCGAGAAAGCCCTTGCTGTGCGGGACGCGCACGCCGCAGATCATGACGTGGTCGCCGTCGCCAAAAGCGTGCACGTCATAACCAGTGCCGGTCCTGATATCGCCGAGCTGGCTCGCCAATCGCGCTTCCTCGCGGACGAAGTCTTCGGGCGTCGTGAGTTTCATGTTGGCAGGATCACCTTCAAATGTCGCAACCGTCAATCCCGCCCATTCCGCAAGCGCCGCATCGTCCGTGAAATCGCTGCGGCCCTCGCGCGCAGCGCGACGATGCGCCTCAAGTATCACGTCGAAACGAAAAGCCTGTGGCGTCTGCGCGATCCGCACGCGTGCACGCTCCGGCGTTGCCTCGACGTCGCCGGTATCGCCGGTGAGCTTGATCGTGTCGGTGACCGGGACCACAGGGATCGCGGCACCCGTGCGGCCCGCGGCTGCGATCGCGCGTGAGATCACGGCCGACGTGACGAAGGGGCGCGCGGCGTCATGGATCAGGACGATGTCCGGCTTCTCGTGGGCGAGCGCCTCAAGCCCTGCATGCACGGAGGCCTGACGGGTGGCCCCGCCGGGGGTGGGTGGTTGATGGCGCAAGCCGGCAACAGCCTCCTGGAAAAGCGCGGTATCGTCGGGATTCACCACGGGCTGGACGGCGAATACATCCGGATGCCCGGAGAAAGCCTCCATCGCGCGATAGATCACGGTCTGCCCGCCGATCGTGCGGTATTGCTTTGGCCCGCCCGCGCCGGCGCGCAGTCCGCGCCCGGCTGCGACAAGGATGGCTGCGGTACGCTCGGACTTCGGCATTTTGAACCAATGACAGACGAATCGGGGATGAGGGAGGGGAGCGACAGGATCGCCGCACACAGCCCTTAGCATGCCCGGTGCGCAAGAACAGCGCGTTTCCGGTTTGTTGGGGGAAAAGCAGATTATGTTGCAGTGCACTTGCGTAAATGATAGAATTGTCTAAAGTGTAGGCATAAAGCTTGACTGCACAAGATTTGTGCGCACAATAGGCACCATCGGCTGCAATGGCGTAGTCGACGAAACGACGAGACGGCCGTGACCGGCGTGCAAAGTGTTCCTCGTAACCCGTTGAAGATAGGCGACATTGCTGTCGCCAACCGGGTTCTCCTCGCGCCCATGTCCGGTGTCACCGATGCGCCCTTCAGGCGACTCACGGCCGCGCTTGGCGCCGGGCTGGTGGTGTCCGAGATGACCGCCAGCGACGACTTGGTGAACGGCAAGCCGATGTCGAAGCTGCGCTGCGAGGCAGCCGGGATCGGCCCGCATGTGGTCCAACTCGCGGGCTGCGAGACCCGTTGGATGGCTGAAGGCGCCCGCATCGCCGAGGGTGCCGGCGCCGACATCATCGACATCAACATGGGCTGTCCGGCCCGGCACGTGACCGGCGGCCAGTCCGGCTCGGCCCTGATGCGCAATCTCGACCACGCGGTCTCCCTGATCGAGGCGACGATCTCGGCGGTCAGGGTGCCGGTGACGCTGAAGATGCGGCTCGGCTGGGACGAGCGCTCGCTCAACGCGCCGGAGCTGGCGTGCCGCGCCGAGGCCGCCGGCGTGCAGATGATTACCGTGCATGGCCGCACCCGTTGCCAGTTCTACAAGGGCGATGCCGACTGGAAGGCGGTGCGTGCGGTCAAGGATGCCGTCGCGATCCCGGTCGTGGTCAACGGCGACATCACCTCGTTCGACAAGGCCGTCACCGCGCTCGAACTATCGGGCGCCGATGCCGTCATGATTGGCCGTGGCGCGCAGGGCCAGCCCTGGCTGCCGGGCCAGATCGGCCGCCGGCTGGAGACCGGCATCGCCGAAGCCGCACCGTCGCTCAGCGAGCAACTCAAGCATGTCCGTGCACTCTATGATGAAGTTTGCAGCCATTACGGCGTGCGCATAGGCCTCAAGCACGCGCGCAAACATCTCGGCTGGGCGCTTGAAACCGCGGCCGTGTGCAGCCGCGCGCCGGCCGCAACGTTGAAGGACTGGCGGCAGAAGATCCTGACCTCGGACGAACCGTCCAGCGTGCACCGGTCGCTCGAGGATGCCTATGACGATTTTGCCTGGAGTGCTGCCGCATGACGTCGGCCATGGAACAGCGCCGGCCGGTGCCCACCGACGGCGAGGCGATTCTCAATGCGCTGCCCAATCCGGTGCTGCTGGTTGCGCCGGACGGCCGGATCGTCGACGCCAACATTGCCGCCGAAGCCTTCTTCGAGATCTCGACCCAGTTCCTGCGACGGCAGTCGCTGAAGGAGCTGGTGCCGTTTGGCAGCCCGCTGCTTGCGCTGATCGAGCAGGTGCGGACGAGCGGCTCGCCGGTGAATGAATACAAGGTCGATTTGGGCACACCGCGCATCGGCGGTGATCGCCAGGTCGATCTGCACGTCGCGCCGCTGACCGAACGGCCCGGCCACATCGTGGTGATGCTGCAGGAGCGCACCATCGCCGACAAGATGGACCGCCAGCTCACGCACCGCAGTGCCGCGCGCTCGGTGATCGCGCTCGCCGCGATGCTCGCGCACGAGATCAAGAATCCCTTGTCGGGTATCCGCGGCGCAGCGCAGCTGCTGGAGCAGCAGGCATCGTCCGAGGACCGGCTGCTGACGCGGCTGATCTGCGACGAGGCGGACCGCATCGTTACGCTGGTCGACCGCATGGAGGTATTCGGCGACGACCGCCCGGTGGCGCGCGGTCCTGTCAACATCCATTCCGTGCTCGACCATGTGAAGCGGCTGGCTCAGTCAGGCTTTGCGCGCAACGTCCGCTTCATCGAGGATTACGATCCATCTCTGCCGCCGGTGCTGGCCAATCAGGACCAGTTGATCCAGGTGTTCCTCAATCTGGTGAAGAACGCCGCCGAAGCGGTCGCCGATCTCGGCACCGATGCCGAGATTCAGCTCACAACAGCGTTCCGTCCGGGGGTGCGGCTGTCGGTGCCGGGCAAGAAATCGCGGGTCTCGCTGCCGCTCGAATTCTGCGTCAAGGACAACGGAAACGGCGTGCCGGAAGACTTGCTGCCGAACCTGTTCGATCCGTTCGTCACCACCAAGCAGACCGGGAGCGGGCTGGGGCTCGCACTGGTCGCCAAGATCATCGGCGATCACGGCGGCATCATCGAATGCGAGTCGCAGCCGCGGAAGACCACATTCCGAGTGTTGATGCCGATGTACAGCGCCGCCAAACAACACGACCAAAGCAACCGCGACGACGTTCCGGGTACGCCGTCGCCTGCCTCTCAGGATGCACGATGAGGAACTCCAATGCCCGCAGGTAGCATACTTGTCGCTGACGACGACACCGCCATCCGGACCGTCCTGAACCAGGCGCTCTCGCGCGCCGGTTACGAGGTGCGCCTGACCGGCAATGCCGCCACGCTGTGGCGCTGGGTCAGCCAGGGCGAGGGCGACCTCGTCATCACCGACGTGGTGATGCCCGACGAGAACGCGTTCGACCTGCTGCCGCGCATCAAGAAGATGCGGCCGAACCTGCCGGTCATCGTGATGAGCGCGCAGAACACCTTCATGACGGCGATCCGCGCCTCGGAGCGCGGCGCCTATGAATATCTGCCGAAGCCGTTCGATCTGAAGGAGTTGATCACGATCGTCGGCCGTGCGCTCGCCGAGCCGAAGGAGCGGGTGGCCAGCGCCGCCGACGATTCCGAATTCGACTCGATCCCGCTGGTCGGCCGCTCGCCGGCGATGCAGGAAATCTACCGCGTGCTGGCGCGGCTGATGCAGACCGACCTCACCGTGATGATTTCGGGCGAGTCCGGCACCGGCAAGGAGCTCGTTGCCCGCGCGCTGCACGACTACGGCCGGCGCCGCAACGGGCCGTTCGTCGCGGTCAACATGGCGGCGATCCCGCGCGACCTGATCGAATCCGAATTGTTCGGCCACGAACGCGGCGCGTTCACCGGCGCGAACACCCGCGCATCCGGCCGCTTCGAGCAGGCCGAAGGCGGCACCCTGTTCCTCGACGAAATCGGCGACATGCCGATGGAGGCGCAGACGCGTCTGCTGCGCGTCCTGCAGCAGGGCGAATACACCACCGTCGGCGGCCGTACCCCGATCAAGACCGACGTGCGCATCGTCGCCGCCTCGAACAAGGATTTGCGTATCCTGATCCAGCAGGGGCTTTTCCGGGAAGACTTGTTCTTCCGCCTCAATGTCGTGCCGCTGCGGCTGCCGCCGCTCCGCGAGCGCATCGAGGACTTGCCCGATCTGATCAGGCACTTCTTCTCGCTCGCCGAGAAGGACGGTCTGCCGCCGAAGAAGCTCGATGCCCAGGCCTTGGAGCGGCTCAAGCAGCACCGCTGGCCGGGCAACGTGCGGGAGCTGGAAAACCTCGCCCGGCGGCTCGCCGCGCTCTATCCGCAGGACGTCATCACCTCGTCCGTCATCGACGGTGAGCTGGCGCCGCCCGCCGTCACCTCGGGTGGCAATGCCACCGTCGGCGTCGACAATCTCGGCGGCGCCGTCGAGGCCTATCTGTCGTCGCACTTCTCCGGCTTCCCCAACGGGGTACCGCCGCCGGGCCTCTATCACCGCATTCTCAAGGAGATCGAGGTGCCGCTCCTGACCGCAGCGCTGGCAGCCACCCGCGGCAACCAGATCCGGGCGGCCGACCTGCTCGGGCTGAACCGCAATACCTTGCGCAAGAAGATCCGCGACCTGGACATCCAGGTCTACCGCAGTGGGGGCTAACCTTCGCGGCTAGGGAGCGCAGTGGATGGGCTGGACCCGATGCGGCGGCCCGGCCTTGGCCGGGAGCTAAGGTGCGCAGCCTCGTCGCCGATCTCGCTCCGTTTGCAACCGTTATGAACACTAGGCAGTGTGGACACTTATCGCATCCATAGGACGATGGCAGCGAGAGTGACGACGGCTCGGTAATTTCGGGCGGTTTTTTCGAAGCGGGTAGCGACGCGACGAAACTGCTTGAGTTTGGAGAAGCAGCATTCCACGAGATGGCGCTGGGCATAGAGATGCTTGTCGAGCGGATATTTGAGCGCGCGTGACGGGTTGTTGGGGATGACGGCGAGCGCGTTTTTGGCGGCGATGTGTTTGCGCAAATGATCGGCGTCATAGGCCGTGTCGGCGATGACGACCTCGGCAGGCAGTCCCTCGATTAACGCAGCGGCTTGCGGTGCATCGCCCTTCTGGCCTGCGGTGAGCGTGAACCGGACAGGACATCCCAAGCCGCGAACGGCCATATGGATCTTCGTGCTCAGGCCGCCGCGCGAGCGGCCAAGCGCCTGATCTTCAGGCCCCCTTTTTTCGCGCCGGCGGCGTGCTGATGCGCCCGGACGATGGTGGAATCGACGATCAGGTATTCGAAGTCCGGATCATCGGACATCGCCTCGAAGATCCGCCACCAAACACCCTTGGCGCTCCATCGGCTGAAGCGCCGGAACACACTGTTCCAGTCCCCGAACACCTCCGGAAGATCACGCCAGGGAGAGCCCGTGCGCACGATCCAAAGCACACCTTCCACGAACATCCGGTTGTCTCGCCCGGTCGAGCCCTTCTGGTCGGGCCGGCCGATGATCAGCGGCGCCATGCGCTCCCAGGCCGCGTCGCTCAATACCAAACGATCCATCACACCCAAGACTGCCTCCCCAAAAGCAGCCTTGAATCTGATTTGCTCTCAAAAGGGAATCCTTAGAGTCCACACTGCCTAATCTTCAATCGGTTGACGCCGTGGAAATGTCGCAATTCGGCAACAATGTGATATGATTGCATCAGTTCGTAATTCCCGCGGGCGAAAGCATTCAGCTCAATTGCCGGTATGACCCCCGAAGAGACAACGCCTTCCACGTTAGACGCGTCCCGAACCGAGCCGAGGGGCTTTCCCCTGCGGAGATGGCTGGCGCCGTTTGCCGCGGTCACCGCGCTGCTGTCCGCATTCCTGACCTTCGTGGTGTTGAGCGGCCTGACCCCGATCGAGCCGACCAAGCGCGTCGTCTACTCGTTCCTGCTGATCAATACGGCCATCATCCTGCTCCTGGTCGGGATCATCGTCCCCGAGGTCTGGAAGGTGCTCCAGGCACGGCGGCGGGGCAGGGCGGCGGCCCGGCTGCATGTCCAGATCGTCAGCCTGTTCTCGGTGATCGCGGTGCTGCCGGCAGTGCTGGTCGCCATCATCGCCAACGTCACCCTCGACCGCGGTCTCGACCGGCTGTTTTCGGGGCCGACGCGGGAAGCGATCCAGAACTCGCTCAGCGTCGCCCGCGCCTATACCTACGAGCACGCGCAGTTGATCAACGGCGACATCCTCTCGATGGCCAACGATCTGTCCAATGCGCGGCCGCTCTACGACCAGGATCGGCGGACCTTTCAGGAGTTCCTGACCGTGGGCGCGGCGGGCCGCAACCTGACCGGGGCGATGCTGCTCGACAAGGACGGCAACATTCTTGCAAACGCCGACACCGGAATATCGCGATCCTTCGTGACGCCGCCGAAGGAATTGCTCGACAGCGTCACCGAGAACAAGCCGGAGATATCGGTCTTTCCGGAGGAGAATTACGTCGCGGCGGTGGTGCGCCTGCGCGGCTTTACCGACACCTTTCTCTTTGTCGCGCGGCTGCTCGATCCGCGCGTCATCAGCCAGCTGAAGCAGACCCAGGCCAGCGTCGCCGAATATGCCCAGACCGAATCGCGCCGGCTCGGTATCCAGGTCACCTTCGCGCTGATGTTCGCGGTGATCGCGCTGACCATTTTGATGGCCTCGGTGCTGATCGGACTTAATTTCGCCAACTGGCTGGTCGAGCCGATCCGCAACATCATGAGTGCGGCGAACCAAGTCTCGACCGGCGATCTGCATGTGCAGGTGCCGGTGGTCAAATCCGAGGGCGATCTCGCCCAGCTCGGACAGACCTTCAACAACATGACGCAGGAGCTGCGCACCCAGCGCGACGAGCTGGTCAACGCCAGCGAGCTGATCGACAGCCGCCGCCGCTTCATCGAAGCGGTGCTGTCCTCGGCGAGCGCCGGTATCATCGGCGTCGACGCGTCCGGCAGCATCGGCATCCTCAACCGTTCGGCCGAGAAGCTGATCGGGCACGCCGAGTCCGAGACGCTGGATCATCCGCTGTCCGACGTGCTGCCCGAACTCGACGAGATGATGAAGACCGCGCGCGAGGGCACCCAGCGGCTCGTGCAGGGCCAGATCACCATCAACCGCGACGGTCACGAGCGGAACCTGTCGGTGCGGATCTCGGCGGAAAAGACCCACCAGGCGCGCGACAGCTACATCATCACGCTCGACGACATCACCGAGCTGGTGTCGGCACAACGCACCTCGGCCTGGGGCGATGTTGCTCGCCGCATCGCGCATGAGATCAAGAATCCGCTGACCCCGATCCAGCTCTCCGCCGAGCGCATCCGCCGCAAGTTCGGCAAGACCATCACCGAGGAAAAGGACAAGTCGATCTTCGATCAATGCACCGACACCATCGTCCGCCAGGTCGACGACATCAGGCGCATGGTCGACGAGTTCTCGCGCTTTGCACGGATGCCGAAGCCGGTGATGGAGGGCGAGGACGTCGCCGACGTGGTGCGTCAGGCGGTGTTCCTGATGAGGGTCGCACATCCCGACCTGGAGATCGAGGCCGACATCAAGCAGGACCCGCTGCCCGCGCAATTCGACCGCCGGCTGATCTCACAGGCGCTGACCAACATCATCAAGAACGCGACCGAAGCGATCGAGCAGGTGCCGCCCGAAGAACTCGGCAAGGGCCGGATCAACGTCGTCGCCCAGCGCGAGAATGACGACATCGTCATCGACGTCGTCGACAACGGCATCGGGCTGCCGAAGGTCGCCCGCGCGCGCCTGCTGGAGCCTTATGTCACGACCCGGGCAAAGGGCACCGGCCTCGGGCTCGCGATCGTCGGCCGTGTCCTGGAAGACCATGGCGGCCGCATCGAGCTCAAGGACGCGTCCGATTTCCGCGAGGGCCAGCGCGGCGCCTGGATGCGCCTGCGCTTCGCCGTATCGGGCCAGGCGGCCAAGCCCGAACACAAGGAGCAGGGACCGGACGTGAAAGCGGAAGCGGCCGCGCCGGCCCCTGAAAAAAATCCGCCGGGGGAGCCGACCAGCGCCCCGGCACAAGCGACCAACAATGAACCAAAAATCAAAGCCGCGACGGGCGACTGACAAGGCAGGTGTAAACCCATGGCTAGCGACATTCTGATTGTCGATGACGAGGCTGATATTCGCGACCTTGTTGCGGGCATCCTGGATGACGAGGGCTTTTCCACGCGCACCGCGCGCGACAGCGATTCGGCCCTCGCCGAAATCACCAACCGCCGACCGCATCTGGTCTTCCTCGACATCTGGCTGCAGGGCTCCAAGCTCGACGGCCTGCAGCTGCTTGAGCAGATCAAGAAGGACAATGCCGATCTGCCCGTGGTGATGATCTCCGGCCACGGCAACATCGAAACCGCGGTCGCGGCGATCAAGCGCGGCGCCTACGACTTCATCGAAAAGCCCTTCAAGTCGGACCGGCTGATCCTGGTCGCGACACGGGCGCTGGAGACCTCGCGGCTCAGGCGGGAGGTGAAGGAACTCAAGCAGCTGGCTCCGGCGGCGAGCGTTTTGACCGGCCGCTCGGCCTGCATGAACCAGCTCCGTCAGACCATCGACCGCGCCGCCAAGGCCAACAGCCGTATCCTGATCGTCGGACCTGCGGGCTCGGGCAAGGAGCTCGCCGCGCGCACACTGCACAACGCATCCGGGCGCGCCGAGGGGCCGTTCGTGGTGATCAATGCGGCCGCGATCACGCCCGAACGGATGGAGGTCGAGCTGTTCGGCGTCGAGGGATCGAACGGCGAGCAGCAGCGCAAGCCCGGCGCGCTCGAAGAGGCGCATGGCGGCACGCTGTTCATCGATGAGATCGCGGATATGCCGCGCGAGACCCAGAACAAGATCCTGCGCGTGCTGGTCGATCAGACCTTCCAGCGCCAGGGCGGCACCGGCAAGGTCCACGTCGACGTCCGCATCATCTCGTCGACCGCACGCAATCTCGAGGAAGAGATCGCGGCGGGCCGTTTCCGCGAGGACCTCTACCACCGCCTGTCCGTGGTGCCGATTCGCGTCCCGCCTCTATCCGAGCGGCGCGAGGACATCCCTGAACTGATCGACTATTTCATGGACCAGATCTCGGCCGCCACCGGCCTGCCGAAGCGGCAGATCGGGCAGGACGCGATGGCGGTGCTGCAATCGCATGTCTGGCCGGGCAACGTCCGCCAGCTCCGCAACAATGTCGAGCGCGTGATGATTCTCGCCGGCGGCGGACCGGAGGCGATCATCACCGCCGACATGCTGCCGCAGGACGTCGGCTCGATGGTGCCGGCGATGCCGACCTCCAACAATGGCGAGCACATCATGGGCCTGCCGCTGCGGGAGGCGCGGGAGGTGTTCGAGCGCGACTATCTGATCGCTCAGATCAGCCGCTTCTCCGGGAACATCTCGCGTACCGCGGAGTTCGTCGGGATGGAGCGCTCGGCGCTGCACCGCAAGCTAAAGGCGCTGGGGGTCGGCTGACCCCTGGCCCAGCGGGACCGGGTGGACTGCCGTCGCCCGTGGCTGACGCAATCGCAGCCATCCGGGATGCTCGGGGACAGTCCGGGGGCGGCTGCCATGATGCTTCGAGTGGATGGCTAGCCGGGGTTGTCTTGGTCTGACTTATCCACTTACTTGAGAATATTTGTCTCTTTTTCCGCGCCTTCTTAGAATTGCCACCGTGTTCCTACGGACTGGCGCGTGAACCGGCTTGCCTAAAAAGCGCGCGTGGCCTCTAATCCTACCGCTATGCCTGCCGGAGGGGGATCTCAGGGCAGGTGAGTAGCCGGGGGAGGCTCCGTCAGAGAGCAACAACCGGTTCAATAAAAACAAGCACAAGCTTGCGGGATAAAAAAATGGCGGCAGACCGCGCACAAAATCTACAAGACACCTTCCTTAATCACGTTCGTAAAACCAAAACGCCACTGACGATATTTCTGGTCAACGGAGTGAAGCTGCAGGGAATTGTCACCTGGTTCGACAATTTCTGCCTGCTGTTGCGGCGCGATGGTCATTCGCAACTGGTCTACAAGCACGCGATCTCGACCATCATGCCCGGCGCTCCGATCCAGTTGTTCGAAGGCGGTGAGGACGCACCGGCTTGAGAGTGATCTGATTGGAACCCTTCAATCGTGAAGGGGGCGCCGACCGTCCACGGTCGGCGGGAAATGGCAACACAGGGCGGGTGATCGTCATCGGCCCTTACCTGCGTGCGCGCCGCGGCGACGACGCGCGAACGGATACCTCTGTCCGCGACTACGATGCGCGGATCGAGGAAGCCGCCGGTCTGGCGCGGGCCATCGACCTTGCCGTGGTGGAGTCGGTGGTCGCGCCGATCAGCCAGATCCGTCCTGCGACCTATCTCGGCAAGGGCAAGGTCGAGGAGATCTCCGGCCTCGTCGCCAGCAACGCGATCGAACTCGCGGTGATGGATTGCGCGCTGTCGCCGATCCAGCAGCGCAACCTCGAGAAGGCGTGGAGCACCAAGGTGCTCGACCGCACCGGCCTGATCCTGGAAATCTTCGGCCGCCGCGCCAAGACCAAGGAAGGCGCACTGCAGGTCGAGCTCGCCCATCTCAATTACCAACGCAGCCGCCTGGTGCGGTCCTGGACCCACCTTGAGCGCCAGCGCGGCGGCTTCGGTTTCATGGGTGGCCCTGGCGAAACCCAGATCGAGGCCGACCGCCGGCTGATCAGTGAGCGCATCACCAAGCTCGAAGGCGAATTGAAGAAGGTGCAGGCGACGCGGCGGCTGCACCGCGCCGGCCGCCAGCGCGTGCCGTACCGCGTGGTCGCGCTGGTCGGCTACACCAATGCCGGCAAGTCGACCCTGTTCAATCGCCTGACGCGGGCAGACGTACAGGCCGCCGATATGTTGTTCGCGACCCTGGACCCGACGCTGCGCGCGCTCAACCTGCCGCATGGTGGCAAAGCGATGCTGTCGGACACGGTCGGCTTCATCTCCAACCTGCCGACCCAACTGGTGGCCGCGTTCCGCGCCACGCTGGAGGAGGTGCTGGAGGCCGACATCATTCTGCATGTGCGCGACATCTCTCACGAAAATGCGGAAGCGCAGGAGCGCGACGTCGAGGCCGTGCTGCGCCAGCTCGGCATCGATCCGGATGCCGACGGCGGCCAGCGCATCATCGAGGTCTGGAACAAGATCGATCGCTTCGATCCCGAGGAGCGCGAGAACCTGCGCAACATCGCGGCGCGCCGGCCGCTGGAGCGGCCTTGCTTCCTGGTCTCCGCGACCTCGGGCGAGGGGATCGATGAGCTCCTTTCCGCAATCGAAGACCGGCTCGCGGCGAAGCGCATGACGTTGAACCTGTCGATCGACGCCTCCGATGGCGCGGGTATCAGCTGGCTGCATCGCAACGCCGAGGTGCTGAACAAGGAGCTGCATGGCGAGCGCTTCGACATGACGGTCCGTGTCGACGAGACCAAACGTGACATCGTGATGTCACGATTCGACGCGGTCCCGAGCGGCGCGTAAGGCCCGCCGGCACGTTCGACAGGGCTCGCCCTCCTGGAAGCGGATTGCGACGATCCGCCGCACTTTCTGTTTGAATTTCCCGCCGCCTTGGTCCATTGCGCTGCAGGACGCACAGGCAAGGGCGATTGATGCAGAATTCCAGCGAAGCCGTGAGGAGCGAGACGCTCGTCAGCCCGAACGGGGATCTCGCCCACGAGCGGGCGCCCGAAATCGTCGAGGCACTCAACGCCCAGGACCCCGCGGATGCGGCGAGGACGCTGCAGTCTCTCCCGGCCGAGAAGGCGGTCGAGGTGCTGGATCTGCCCGGGCTCGACAACACCTGCGAGATCATCGCCGAGTTGCCGACGGACACGGCGGTTGCGCTGTTGTCCGGCGTCTCCGACGATCGGGCCGCCGACATCTTCAAGGAGCTTGTCGAACCGCTCCGGACCACGCTGCTAAACCAGCTCAATCCGGACACCAGGACCACCATCTCGGCCCTGCTGGCCTATCCGGAACGCAGCGCCGGCAGCATCATGACCACCGAGTTCGTGAGCGTGCCGTCGACCTGGACCATCGCCGAGGTCCTGCATCACATCCGGATGGTCGAGCGGACCCGCGAGACCGTCTACTCGATTTTCGTGGTTGATCCGGTCAAGAAGACCTTGATCCAGGCGGTGTCGTTGCGCCGCCTGATCTCCGCCGATCCTCACGCCAATGTGCTGACCGCCGCGCCGGCGCGGCGTCCGCTGATGATCTCGCCCGAAGCGGACCGCATGGAGGCCGCGCGGCTGATCTCCCGCTACGATCTGCTGGCCGTCGCTGTCGTCGATGGTCCGGGCCATATCCTCGGCATCGTCACGGTCGACGACGTGATCGACGCCATCGTCGAGGAGTCGACGGAGGACGCCCAGAAGTTCGGCGGCATGGAGGCGCTCGACGAGCCCTATTTGCGTATCAGCTTCGGCGAAATGATCAGGAAACGCGGCGGCTGGCTGTGCGCGCTGTTCCTCTCGGAAATGCTCACCGCGAGCGCCATGCAGACGTTCCAGAGCGAGCTGGAGAAGGCGATCGTGCTGACCTTGTTCATCCCGTTGATCATGAGCTCGGGCGGCAATTCCGGATCGCAGGCGACCTCGCTTTTGATCCGTGCTCTGGCGCTGCATGAGCTGCGGCTGCGCGACTGGTGGCGCGTCGCCTTGCGCGAACTTCCGACCGGGATCGCGCTCGGCGCCATCCTCGGCGTGATCGGCATGGCGCGGATCACGCTATGGCAGACGCTCGGCTTCTTCGACTATGGCCCACACTGGGGCCTGGTGGCAGGGACTGTAGGTGCTGCTCTGGTCGGTATCGTCACATTCGGGTCGCTGGCGGGATCGATGCTGCCGTTTGTCCTCAAGCGCATCGGATTCGATCCAGCCAGCGCGTCCGCACCGTTCGTCGCGACGCTGGTCGACGTCACCGGCCTCGTCATCTACTTCGGGGTTGCCGCCATCATCCTCCGCGGCACGCTGCTCTGAACACGTGGCTTTGAAGGTCATGCACAGGCTCGGTGGCCCGCTGCCGCACGCTTCAGCAACGGGTCGGTTCACGCGGCAAACAGCCGGCCGGCGGAGAAATCAACAAGCGCGCTCGACGGAGGCGTGTCTCCGGCTGGCGAGCCGCCACGAGAGATCATGCGCAAACAAGAAACCAGAGCGCCATGACGATCCGTGCTGATCGCATCGCGCTCCGGATTCTGCAGTAACGGGCCGTTGATTCAAGGCCGGGGCATGGAGCCCCGGCTTCCGGTCGGGCGTGATCTATTCAAGTCCCGGCAACGACTTCGTGTGCTCCTTGCGCACGGCTTCGAGCTCTTCGGGGTCGAGCCCCAACGCTCTGAGAATCGTAGGCGCGATCTGCGTGGTGGCGACCGGCTCGTTCACGTTGGACCGGGGCAGATCGGGCTTCGACACCAAAAGCGCGACATGGACGTCATCGGGGTTGAAGCCGCCATGCTCGGCAATTTTCGAGCCGCCGGTATAGATCACGCCGACGCGCGTGATGCCGATGATATCGGGCGCACGCGAGTCCTTGGCCGGGTTCTGGAACATGTCGGCCAGGGCATCACCATAGAGGAAGCTCGCAATGCCGGTATCTCCGGCAAAGCTTTTCAGCGCGTTGACCGCTTCCACGGTCCTGTTCCCGCTGTTGTCCTTGAGCCAGATCAGAGCGCCGTCGTCCGCGATGTCAAAGGCGAAGTTCGATCCGATCGGAGCGGCGATGACCGCGGCGTCGTCGAGCGCAACCCGCTTCGTGCGGTCGACCGGACGCTGCCCGTGCTTGGCGCTGACGATGACGAGGGTGCGTTCTGTCGGGCCGCGGTTCTGCAGCGTGTTCATCATCAGCCCG
Organism: Bradyrhizobium sp. ISRA436; assembly: GCF_029910015.1. Classification (NCBI taxonomy): domain Bacteria; kingdom Pseudomonadati; phylum Pseudomonadota; class Alphaproteobacteria; order Hyphomicrobiales; family Nitrobacteraceae; genus Bradyrhizobium; species Bradyrhizobium sp. ISRA436. The sequence continues at coordinate 3,905,393 of NZ_CP094519.1, read as the reverse complement.
ATGGAACTGTCGACAAAGCCGATCGCGTTGGCAAGATTGTCGCTCGGCGTGCCGATCGCGTCCGTGTAACCACCGATTTTCAGCTTCTGGCCGACGCTGACGGACTGGAAGTTCATGCCGAGGATCGCCGGCGTACCCACCTCGACCGTCCCCATATGGTTAAAACCATTGAGTTCATTGAGGATGGCCGAGACCTTGATGCCGTCGTAGACTCAATGCCATCGATCGACGACGTAAAATCGCTGCCGCAGTTCGGCCCGGGGCAATTCGGATCGGTGGCGGGCGCCGGCGCCGTCGAATGCAGCCCGAGCGAGTTGATCAGCTGCACGTTGGCGTTGCTCAGATCGGAATTGATTTCGGGCGCGAAGAAGTCATCGATATTGGTGCCGGGCCCGTCGGCCGGCTGTGAATCCGGATCGTTGCCGTTGACGATATCGTAGGCCGGATGCTTGTCGGACCACGCGGTCCTCAGGTGATGGTGATGGAGCACCTGGAAAATGGTGTTGGTGCGCACGAAATTGTGCGGCCAGACCGGCGCGCAGCGCTTGTGCGTGAGTTGACCCGGCAAATTGCTGGGATCAATCGCCATCGCGCTATTGGACCCGGTCAGGCTCGCCGGCACGCCGCCGTCGATCGAATGCTGGTCCTTGTCGAGATTCTCGGCATTGTTGGTCTCCGCGCCCGGACCTGACGCGCAGGGCGCAGACGAGGCGCTGGCGGGCGCGAACAGCGTGCGATCGTAGCTGTCGTCGTAGTACACGCCGGTTGATTTCGGCGTGCCGCCGGTCACTTGCGCCAGCATGCCGGGAAACGAATCCGACGGCTTGGTGGTGGACGCATTGGCGTAGGTCGTGCCGTGCTGGGCAAGCTTTGCCAGGTTCGGACACAATTTGCTCGCGATGCAATTGGTGAGGTCGAAGCCATGGAAGCCGTCGATGCTCAGGAGCAGCACGTGTTCGATGCGTCGACCATGGTGATGCATGCCGTCATCGTCGGCGAAAGCCGTCGCCGCGAACAGGACCTGCGAGGAAAGTGCCACTCCGATTGCCGTCGTCCATCCGCGCGTCCGTCCGCGCTTTGGCATCCCCATATGTGCCTCCTTTTTGCTGGGTTTGGGTCGAGGAGGGGGATTTAGCGGTCCGGAAATGACAGCAGGGCGTCGCTTTGATGAAGATTTATATCGGGCCGCGAGATAACGGCCGAAAATAGCCGATGACGGCTAAAGACCGCACCAAATTAGGCTTTATTGGCTCTGCCGTGAATTGGTTATTTCATTCGAGTTCACAGTTCGAACCGGAGCTGGATGAATTCGTTGAGTAATCTATTCGGGAAGAGATGAAGTTTCGATCGCAGCGGAAGACGCAAAGCATGTGATACCAAATAACCAGCCGGACTGCTCCATCAACATAGGAGTTGCCGGCTCAGCGCTTGCGAAGCTTGCTTATCCGGGACGACCGGATCACGCGCGCTTTGCCTCGTTCCACAGCGCGTCCATCTCCTGCAGCGATGCATCCTCGAGCGAGCGGCCCTTCGCAGCAAGGGCCCTTTCGATGTAAGCGAACCGCCGCTCGAACTTGGCGTTCGTGCTGCGCAATGCGGTTTCCGGATCGGCGTCGACATGGCGGGCGAGGTTGACGAGCGCGAACATCAGATCGCCGGTCTCTTCCGCGAGCTCTTCCCTGTCGTTGCGGTCGAGCGCAGCCTCGATCTCGTCGGCTTCCTCGCGGATCTTGGCGAGCACGGCGCGCGGATCGTTCCAGTCGAAGCCGACGGTCGAGGCCTTGCGCTGCAGCTCCATCGCGCGCGTCAGCGCAGGGAGGCCGGCCTTGACGCTTGCAAGCAGCGAGCTGTGCGCGGTTTCCTCGGACTGCCGGCGCTCGGCGCGCTCGGCTTTCTCTTCGGCCTTGATCCGCTCCCACGCGCTCTTGACCCCGGCGGGCTGAATGTTGCCGTCTTTGTCGGCAAACACATGCGGGTGACGGCGGATCATCTTTTTCGTGATCGCCTCGACCACGTCGCCGAAGGCAAAGGCATTCTGCTCCTCAGCCATGCGGGCGTGATAGACGACCTGCAGCAGGAGATCGCCTAGCTCGTCGCGAAGGTCATCGAAATCGCCACGCGTGATCGCGTCGGCCACCTCATAGGCTTCCTCGATCGTGTAGGGCGCAATCGTCGCGAAATTCTGCTCAAGGTCCCACGGACAGCCGGTTCCAGGAGATCGAAGAGCGGCCATTATCTCGATGAGGCGGGAGATGTCGCGGGAGGGCTTCATGTATGTAACCAGCTGATCCGATAGCGAAATTCAATCTCTTGGCATGTTACAAGAGATGATAAAATAATAATCTCAAATGGCGATAGAAATGCACGAGTGCCTAGGGACGCCACAATTCACCACAATTTAGGGAGGGGTATGGACGGACTGAAGATCACCGAAGAGCGTACGGAGTTCGAGGCAGGGTTCTACGCAGGGCTGGAGTGCGCTGCGAATCTTATCGAGTCGACTCACGAGACGACGACTATTGAAAGCTGCGGCGATACGCAGCGGCACCTTACTCAGCGCAAAGTCGCAGGGGATCTGGCCGGGATGACGTGGGCGGCTGCCATTCGCACCCTCACTCCCACCACCCCAGTGGAGCCGGCCGCCGATACGGGAGCGACGCTCACTCAGATAGAGGGCGAGATCATGGAGCGCATTCCAACGATCGCGCGGCTCTATTACACCGGACTTGGGGCGCGTCGCTATCGTCGAGCAAGCGTCCAAAACGGCCCAGGCGAACCTCTCGTTCACCGCAGTCACGCAGAACGCGAAGTGCATCGCCTATTGATCGAGATCGTGCGCCTGCGATCGTTGCTCAGCGAGCGGGGTAAGCCTGATACGCAACCGGCTCAATCAGCGGAATGACAGCTTTGGATCGAATTTCCGGATCATCCGGTACGCGGCCCAACTACCCCGAACGTTACTCGCTCAAAATCGATGCCAGACGTGCTCTCTTCATACGAATAGCCCTCCAGCTTATGAATGTGACCATCCCGAAGCCAGAGCAGAAATCCCATTCCATGCTGAAGACCGCTAACAGTCGCACCGACATCGCCCAATGGTGAGGCAACACCTTTGATTGGCGAATGATGTGAGACATCGAGCGTGGTATAGAAACCGGCTCCTGTGTTCTCTCGGGCAGAGACGCGCACTTGCCCCTGCTGACCAGCAAGCGCATCGGCAACTTCGGGCACCTGAAGCGCAATGGCGTCGAGCACTGCTTGCTCTAACGGAGACAAACTTTCCATGGGCCAACGATATCAACTCTTAGCGGAGCTTCAATGCTCCTATTAACAGCCGCCTTCGGGCGGCTTTTTTATTGGGTGCGCGGGCCGGAGTGTGTGTATTTGACCTCCCAGGGGCAACCGGTCACCGGCGTGCGCAGCACGGCCATGATTTCGATCAGGCGGGAAATGTCGCGGGAAGGGGTCATGGGGCACCGGAATGGAGGGGGCTCAGGCTTTATGCCAAATCGACGCTGCCGATCCCAGCAAAACGCGGCGAAATCACGGAACTGTCCACGGATTGGCCGGGCGGCCGAGGAGTGGTAAAGCCCGTTCCATGAGCGATCAGATCAATTCAGATACGGCGCTGGTGCTGTTTTCCGGCGGCCAGGATTCCACAACCTGCCTTGCCTGGGCCTTGTCGCGCTTTGCCCGCGTCGAGATGCTCGGTTTTGGCTATGGCCAGCGCCATACCATCGAACTCGACTGCCGCGACCGCCTGCTGGACGGCATCCGGGCGCTGCGGCCGGATTGGGCCGCCAGGCTCGGCGACAGCCACACGCTCGCGATCCCGACGCTGTCGGAAATTTCCGACACCGCGCTGACCCGCGACGTCGCGATCGCGATGGGCGAAGATGGGCTGCCGAATACCTTCGTGCCGGGCCGCAACCTGGTGTTCCTCACCTTCGCGGCGGCGCTCGCCTACCGCCGCGGCATCCGCCACATCATCGGCGGCATGTGCGAGACCGATTACTCCGGCTACCCGGATTGCCGCAATGAGACCATCAAGGCGTTGCAGTCGGCGCTCAACCTCGGCATGGCGAAGAACTTCGAGCTGCATACGCCGCTGATGTGGCTCGACAAGGCGGCGACCTGGCAACTCGCGTATGAGCTCGGCGGGGCAGGGCTGGTCGACCTGATCCGCGAGCACTCGCACACCTGCTACCTCGGCGAACGCGGCGCGCAGCACGAATGGGGTTACGGCTGCGGCGAATGCCCGGCTTGCGCCCTGCGGGCGAAGGGCTGGCGGGAATACGTGGCGCGCAGGCCGTAGCGTCAATCACTGAGTTGCCCGACGGCGCAAGACCCCGCAGCAAAAATATTTCTGTTTATCGGAATTGTAACTCAGTGTATGAATAGCCCGTCTCACCCGCTTGAGGGGCGCTTCGCGATCGTCACGAGTGTTGGGTCGAGATGCGGTGGACGCCGATGTCACGGCTGACGAGCGTGGCAGATGGCGGACGGTGAAGTCGTGCAGGCCTGACGCCCTAAGGTCCGGACTCAATCAGGTCCACCAAATGATAGCGGCAGCAAGATTGACGGCCGAGAGGAAGTTTCTGGCGAGCTTGTCATAGCGGGTTGCAATGCGCCGCCAGTCCTTGAGCCTGCAAAACATGCGCTCGACGAGGTTGCGCCGCTTGTATGCGGCGCGGTCGAACGGATGGAAGCGTTTTCGGGTGGGATTGTTTGGGATGACCGGGGTTGTTCCCCGTTCGATGAGGAATTGCCGCAGTTCGTTCGCGTCATAGGCCGTGTCGGCCGCACAGCAACGCGGTGGTGGCAGAGAGCTGAGCAGGGGCAGCGCCGCGCGGATGTCACCACGCTGACCTGGCGTTACTTCGAGCGCGATGGCGCGTCCGAGACTGTCGCAGACGGCGTGGATCTTGGTGGTCCTGCCACCGCGGGAACGACCGATGGCCTGAGCCTCCGCCCCCCTTTTCCACCGGCCGCCGCACGGTGCGCCTTGGCGGTCGTGGAATCGATGGCCTGGAAGTCGTCATCGGGCGACAGGCCCCGAAGTGCTTCGAACAGATTGCGCCAGACCTCGCGCCGCGACCAGCGGTTCCAGCGATTGTAGACGGTCGTGTAAGGGCCGAACACTGCCGGGCAATCGCGCCAGCGGCAGCCGGACTTCAACACATGGATGATGCCACTGATCACGCGGCGATCATCGACTCGACGAGCGCCGGGCTGATTTTGCGGCAGCAAGGGCTCGATTGCTGCCCACTGCCGATCATTCAACCAAAACTCGCCCGCCATGATCCAAGCCCCGCAAATGCAGAGCTTGAATCATATCTCCACGTAAAATTATACATCTGATTGAGTACAAACCTTAGTGGCAGGTGTCTCCTTGCAAAGCGCGAAGCGCTTTTGCAAAGACGGTGACAACAAAGCCCAGTCTCGCCGGGGAGAGCACGTATAAGCCGTAACCCATCGCGCAGGGAAAGCCGGGATCGCTCCGGTTTCACCTGTGGTCCTACCTCCCGAGCTTTCTATTTGCTCGGGACCCATGGGTGCGATCGGCACCCGGCTTTCCCTGCGCCCTCTGATCTCAGAGGGCCGGAACGAAGTGCAAGACTCGGACGTTTCACGTCGCGAGAACGAGAGCCTGCATCTTCAACGCTGATTGAAATGTGTATCCAGGCCCACATCGTCCCGGCACAGGCCGGGACAGCCGCAGTCAGTAGCGTAACGGTCGGGACGGGTCACGGGACGCGCACCGATGTGACGACTGGGACTGCGCCAGTCGCGGTCGGCAGTCTTGGTGTCGAATGAATGGACGTCGTCGGCATCTGGCCATTACTCCAGCTGACTTTGACCACCGCGTAAGCCGCACAGACCTCCCGGTCCACGATAGCCACAAGGCTTTGTTAGTTAACTTGCGACAGACTCTATGGGTTTCGTAACCAGGGTCCATCAGACGTCCCATGCCTCCGTCCCGGATGTCCTATCTTGACGGCCTTCGCGGCGTCATGGCGCTCAATGTCGCGCTGTCGCATTTCATGACGGCCTTCGATTTCGCCATCTATACCGGGCGCCCGGAGCATGCGCATGGTTCGTGGGAGGTGGCACTTTCGGCCTATCCCTTTGTGTTCATCGCAGCAGGCGGCAACTACGCCGTCTGCGTCTTCCTCGCGCTCTCGGGATTTGTTCTCGCCAAGTCGTTCCACAAGAGCGACGTATCTGCGATCGCGCTCGTGGTGAAGCGTACCCTGCGCCTCGGACTTCCGGTGCTCGCGGCCAGCCTGTTCGGCTGGATCATCCTGTCTTCGGGATTCGCGTTCAATCGCGACGCTGCCGTGTTCACGCACTCGACCTGGCTGTCGAGCCAGTTCGCGCAGCAGCCCAGCCTCCCGGACGCGCTTCTTCAGGCGTGGAACAGCCTGTTGGGCATTCCAACCCGCGAGAACTCGTATAACTCCGTGCTTTGGACGATGCCGATCGAGTATATCGGCTCGCTGCTGCTGATCAGGGTCTTTGCGACGCGATTGCCGGCCTCGCGCCCACGGTGGGCGGCATTCATCATGCTCGCATTGGGCACCATGCTCGGCCGCGCCTACATCTCGGTGATCTTGTTCGGGGCGGCCCTGTATCTTCTGGACGCTCCGCGCTTCACGGCGCGCCTGCGATGGCGCCCGGCCATTCTGGTGCTTGTTCTGCTGTTGGGGACGGTACCGCTCAGCATTGAGCGATGGCCGATCTGGGATGCGCTGCTCTCGATCACGGCGCTCGTCCCGTTCATTCCGATCACAGCGCCCGGGCTGACGGTTCAGGCCGACGCATCGATCTGGCACTCGATCTCAGCCGTGATGCTGGTTGCATTGGTCACGGGCTGGCCCGCCGCGCAAGGGCTATTGGCAAAGCCGGCGGTCCGGCGCCTTGGCGACATGTCCTTCCCGCTTTATCTGGCGCACATACCGGTGCTGTTCTCGGTTGGATGCTTTGTCTTCCTGGCCGCTCACGCTGCCGGGCTCTCCTACGGCACTTCGGTGCTGATCGCCTTCATTGCCTATCTCCCATCGGTCCTGCTCGCAGCCATGGCGTTCGAGAGGGCGGTGGACGAGCCGTCAATTCAACTGGCGGCCGGAGCAGCAAAGGCGCTTGCTCAGCCGGCCGCGAGGCCCGTGCTTCCCACCGGCCATGGATTTTGATCGAACTCGGCGCCGCGACCGCGTGCTACTCGAAATCTGCCGGCGTCAGCTCGATCGGCTTGCCGTGCGGGGTGCGATCCGCGGCGCGATCCCAGGCGTTGCGATAGCGATGCAGCGTTTCCGATGTCGTCACGCCCTTCGCGGCCACCAGGTGCTCAAGCGTGGCCAGCCAATGCAGATAATAGGTCTCGCCGGTGTCGGGATCGCCAGCGGCCTGCGCGCGCTTGATCTGGTCGGCGAGGACCGCGGCCCATTCGCCCCAGGTGAACACGCCACGGTCATGCAGCGTCAGCGCCATGGCGAAGGCCTGCGCTTCCCAGGGAGCGCGGAACACCGGACCGGCGTCGTCGCGGGGAATGCTGGAAATGGCGCTGGTAGCGCGTGTGGCCGCGGACGCATCCATCACACGGCCTCAAGGTAGGGCTCGAATGCATCGATCGATACCTTGATGGTCGGATCGGAGTCCGGCCCCCACAGCTCGCGTCCGTCGAACACGACGGTGTAGAGCCATTGCGGGTTCTCGCCGGCATCGTTGGCAACGGTGTCGGGGAACACGTGGCAGCCGTGATCGCGCTCGACGACGCCGACATGGCCGCGCACATAACGCGGCAGCCGCGTGTGCGTGGCGGGGTGGATGTTCTTCGCCCGCACGCGGTCGCCCGCCTTGAATTTCGCGGGCACAGGCGCCGCGCGGCCGAACTTGCCGCGCACCATTACGCGCTCGACATCGGCAACCGAGAACTTGCCGCGCTTGAGGGGACTCGCCGGCGTCACGGCATGTCCGGCCGCGATGTCCTCCTTCCCGATAAAGCCCTTGTCGAGCAGCAGCGCTTCAAGCCCGAGCAGCCATTTCTTGTAATAGGAGCTCGACAGATAGACGTGCGGCGGGAGGGTCTCGCGATAGAAGCGCGATGCATCGATGTTGAACGCACCGGCCGCGCCCATGGCGCGGACCATCGCCAGCACCCGCGATTCCCATTCCTGATGGAACATCGGCTCGTTCGGCTCGGGTTCAACCTTGCCGAACCCGTCCATGCCGCCCATGTCGTGGACGCCGTTCATGACGGAGCACCCGGCTTCTTCGGGAATCCGGTGCCGATCATGGAATCGCGCGTCACGAGCTCGGCGAGCTGCTCTTCGCTCCAGCCCTCGGTGCCCTCGGGCCGCATCGGCAGCACCAGGAAGCGGGTTTCCGCGGTCGAATCCCAGACGCGGATTTCCGTCTCCTTCGGCAGGCTCACGCCGAAGTCGGCAAGGACGCCGCGCGGATCCTTGACCGCGCGCGAGCGGTAGGGGGCGGCCTTGTACCAAACCGGCGGCAGCCCGAGCATCTCCCACGGATAGCAGGAGCAGAGAGTGCAAACGACAATGTTGTGACGGCCTGGCGTGTTCTCGACCGCCACGAGATGGTCGCCGACCCTGCTGACATGGCCGAGAGTGCCGACGGCCTTGGTGGCGTCTTCGAGCAGCGCCTTCTTGAAGGCGGGATCGGTCCAGGCCTTGGCGACGACCCGGGCTCCGTTATGCGGGCCGATTTTCGTCTCGTAGGCCTGCACAATGGCGTCGAGCGCGGCCGGCTCGAGATAACCCTTCTCGCTCAGGATCGATTCCAGCGCGCGCACGCGCAGCTCGGTCTCCGACAGCTCGGAATGGTCGTGATCGTGGTGATGATGATCGTGATCGCTCATGCCGGGCAGGATAGGCGAAGAGGCCATACGATGTCGAGGCGAACGATTTGCCCGCATCTCACACAACGCGAGCGAGGGAGGTAGCAGTCGCCTCCGGCCCGAGGGCCGCATCGCGGTGGTGCGTTTCGACCGGGGCGAGGGCAGCGACGCGCTGTCGAATGGAGGCTGGTGGAGCAGGTGGTCGACCCAGCCAAGACCTATGAGGCCGGACGATCTCTGGATCTCGATCAGTTTGCGCTGGTGACGACCGCAGCGTCCTGGCGTGCGGCCGCCGGGCTCGGGCGAGAGGGAAGCGGTTTGCGGCTAAGCCGCCATCGCCTGCTGCAGAGCGATTGCCTGTTCCCGATTCTGGAACGCAATCGCGGTATGCGTGAAATCGCCGGAGATCTGCGTCTGAGCGATGTGGTTGAGGACTTCGGTTCCCTTGACCACATGAAGATCCATTCCAGCCGAGGAAGGGAAGATACCCAGCACGACATCGTAGGCGTTAACCACGGCCTTGAGGGCGCCCGCCTTGTCTTCGGAAGCTTCGATGAAGATGCGAACGTCTGCTGCGAGACTACGCAGCTCGTCAAAATCGATCACTGGTGCACTCCAACGCAACTCATTGGTGGACCCTCCCACGATCTGCTTACTGAAGTATAAATTACAGCAATGCCGCCCCTGAGAACGTAGACTCCCCGCGCGCCGGAGTCAGCGAGATCGAGCGTTTCCAAGGGACTCGAACAGCGTTTGCTGCCACCAATCGCTTTCAATTTCATCGAGCACGGCGAGATCGAGCGTCGGCCGCAGGGGGCTGCCTTTCGGCAAGACGATTGCATAGCTCTCGCTGCTGAAGCTGGTGTCGACGACACGGACCGAGTCCGAGAAGTTGTTCCGAACCATCCAGGTCAGCAGTGGCTTGTCGTGGACGAAGGCATCGATGGTGCCGTGCGCCAATGCGGAGAGGCCGCTTTGGACGTCCGGAAAGGTCCGGAAGGAAAGCCGCTGACGAGTGAAGTAGTCAGTTGTCGGGGAGTTCGCGACCGCGCCGACACGTACGGACCGCAGGTCGTTGAAGCCATGAACGGAGCCCTCGAGCCCTCTCCGCGTCAGGGTGGAGGTGATACCGGCGGTGAACACCGCGATCGCGATCACGGATGCGATCATCCAACCCATTGCGACGATCCGCCCGGGGAGGGTTGTCGGAGCATTCTGGGCGGCCCCGGCCTGCGTCATGGCGACGGTCGACCACCAGAAGCTGGAGCCAAGCCCCTTGGCGCCACCGCCGAAATGCTCCGTCCTGCGCCGTTCCAGCACCCAAATCAGGAAACCGACCGCCATTGCGAAACCAAGCAGCACCCCGACGGCCTGGAAGAAGCCGAACGAAAGAAGCGCCCGTCCGATCGAAACCCAGGGATTTTCATTGACCGGTACCGCAATGCCGAGCCCGGTATTATAGAAAGGTTGAGTAAAACCGACTTTGCGCGCGCGCTCGGCCGTCACTGTGACCGCCGCGACGCCGGCGTCGAAGCGGCCGTTCGCGACGCCATCAAGCAGATCCGGCACGTTCTGGGTCTCGACCAGGCGAAAATGCAGATGCGCCCGATCGGCAACCCTTTTCCAGAGTGCGATGCTGATACCGCGCCAGTTCCCATCGGACTGTTTCAGCGCGAATGGGGGTGCCTCCTTGGTCGCCACGACCAATTCCCTGTCAGGGCCTGCGACGTCTTGGGCGTGAAGCCGGGTGCAGCCGAGCGCAATCGTCGACAGCGACACAAGGCATAACAAGGACGGTCGAAGTGACGACAACGCCGGTTTGCGTCGAGAAGTCGGAGGTCGCTTCTGGTCCTCCATCGAATGGTGGCGGCGCGGGGCTGAGGGAGATGTCTCGAACAATCTCATTGCGAACCTGGTGCATAGCGACACCGCCGACCAAACCATCGCTATTTGGCGGCATTTCGTCACAAGCCGCCGCGCGCCGGGCGCGTGAGGTGAGATCGGATGAGAAAAGCGAGAGTTCCGAACGTGAGGTCGATCGGTGTGATCTTGTGCCGGCGGGGGCCCACAAGGCCTTCGGCGGGGCCTCCGAATTCAGGCCCCGAATGCCGACAACGCGCAAAGCCCGCCGAACAACGACGGGTTGTGGCGGACTTTGCGGATAGCGAGACGTTCAGCGGATGTTAATAGCCCGGGCCGATGCCGAAGCTGAATCCTGGGCCGTAAACACCAATGCCAGGCCGGTGATAGTAGCCGTAATCATCGTAATCGTAGTAGCGTCGCGGCCCGTAGTAGTAGGTCTCTCCGCGTATCACGCGATCATGCCGGGTATGCCAACATCGCCCGGCATCGTTACACACCAGCCGAGCCTGGTGAAGCAGAGGAGCGTTATCCCTGATCTGGAACTCGTTTGCTGCCGCGTAGGTGCCGGAGGCTATGAGGGCGCCGGCGCCGGCGAGCGCTGCCAATGTCAGGTTTCTCATATCTCGTCTCCGTTCAATCCAAGCCCCGGTGAAGGAACGCCTCACACTTGGCACCGTTCCTCCTGTTCAGGTGTGGTGAGGCAAGTACAAATGCGCGGATTCGCCTTAATCCTAAGTGACTGTTTTCTCTGGTATATGACTGGTTCCAAGTCACCGGAATTCTGCATTCATCCGTCGAATCCTGCAGCGGCTGCTGTGATTGGTGGGAACTGGCGCGCGGACCTCTGGCGCGGGTGTGCTTAGATCAACTCAATTCTGCATTGCGGCCATATCGTCGGCCAATGCGGGGCGCTTCACGCGATTTGGCAGGCCAGATCGATGCCGTCCGTGTCCGCGAATCCTGCTTGCAAGACCTCTTCGCGCTTGTGGCGAAGATGGGCGCGCAAGACGTGGGAGAGGCCAACGCCGTCACGCCGCTGGAGCGCGTTGAGAATTGCTTCGTGCTCCTGGACCGCGCGCGCCCAGCGCTGGGGCGTCATCGGCGTAACGTAACGGGCGCGCCGAATGCGCGCTGTTACCGAAGCATAGAGGCCCGTGAGTACGGGATTTCCGGCTGCGGTGACGATGGCTTCATGAATCGCGCGGTTGCCGCGGTAGTACTGGATCAGGTCGCCCTCGCGATAATGCTGCACCATGGCCGCGTGCGTCGCGGCAATCTCATCGATCTCACCGTTCGTAATGCGTTCGCAGGCAAGTTCGCCGGCGAGCGCCTCGAGGCCCTGGCAGACCTCGAACAGGTCGCGCATGTCCCTGTCCGTCAGCTTTGCCGCGCGTGAGCCGCGATGGGGCAGCAACTGCACGAGGCCCTCGGCGGCGAGCACCTTGAGCGCTTCGCGCAGCGGCGTACGCGAAATCTCCAGCCGGTCGCACAACTCGCGCTCGGGGATCCGAGCGCCCGGAGGGATTTCGCCATCCAGCAGAATGGCGCGAATGCGTCCGACGACCTCCTCGTGAAGCATGGGATCAAGCCCTATTTTGCATGCAAAATCGAATTTTTAGGTGCAGGAGAAGGAATTATAGCTTGAATATTCCAAATTTTGCATTCAAAACTGTAAAAAATAAGAAGCAAGAGGACCCGAGGAAATGGACCTAGAGGTCGCAGCGGCGGAAGATCTGGTTTTCGAGCACCATGACGGCATCGGGTGGATCACTTTCAAACGACCGCAGGCGCGCAATGCCTTCACCTTCGCCATGTACGAGCGGCTCGCCGCGATTTGCGAGCGCGCCAACAGCGATCATTCAATCAAGGTGCTGGTGCTGCGCGGTGCAGGCGACAAGGCCTTCGCCTCGGGCACTGACATCAACCAGTTCCGCGAATTCAAGACGCCGCAGGACGCACTCGACTACGAGAATCGGATCGATCGGGTGCTGACCACGCTCGAGCGGTGTCGGGTGCCGACAATCGCGGCGATCAACGGATTTTGCACAGGCGGAGGAGCAGGCATTGCCGCGGCCTGCGACCTGCGGATCGGCACGAAAAGCATCAGAATCGGATTTCCCATCGCCCGGACGCTCGGCAACTGCCTATCGATGTCCAATATTAGCCGTCTCACCGCGCTCATTGGCGCTGCGCGCGTCAAGGATCTGATCTTCACCGCGCGGCTTGTCGATGCCGCTGAGGCTGCAAGCGTCGGGCTGCTGGGCGAGGTCGTCGAAGATGTTGCGGCGCTCGACCGGCGCGCCGAAGAAGTCGCCCGGCTGCTGGCCGGTCACGCGCCGCTGACACTGAATGCGACCAAGCAGGCGGTAGCCCGCCTGCAAAAGCGGCTGACGCGGGATGAGGGGGAAGACCTCATCCTGATGTGCTACACGAGCCAGGATTTTCGCGAAGGGCTCGATGCTTTCCTCAACAAGCGCGCGCCGCAGTGGCGCGGTCAATAGGTTAGGCGCCGATGCAAAGCGATCGATCGCAACCCACCTCTCGCCGTCCGGGACCGCTTGCCGGCCTCAAGGTCATCGATCTCACCCATGTGATGGCGGGTCCGACCTGCACGCTGATGCTCGCCGACATGGGCGCAGATGTCATCAAGATCGAGAAATCGCCTTCTGGTGATGACACCCGCCATTCGGTGCCGCCGACGATCGGCGGCGAGGCGGCCTCGTTCCTGATGATGAACCGCAACAAGCGCGGCATCGTGCTGGATCTGAAGACCGACGGCGGCAAGCAGGTGCTGCGGCGGCTGCTCGCGAACGCCGACGTGCTGGTCGAGAATTTCGCGCCGGGAGCAATGGAGCGCCTGGGCTTCGGCTACGAGGCGCTGCACAAGGAATATCCGGCGTTGATCTATTGCTCGCTGTCGGGCTTCGGCCGCACCGGCCCCTACAAGCACCGCAGGGGCTTCGATCTGGTGGCGCAGGCGATGAGCGGCATCATGAGCTTTACCGGCGAACGTCCCGACGGGCCGCCTGTGAAATGCGGGCCGCCATTGTCCGACATCACCGCCGGCCTGCTCGCGAGCATGGGAATCCTGGCCGCCTATACGCACCGTCTCAAGACTGGCGAGGGGCAGTGGGTCGAGACGTCGCTTTATGAAGCGGCTTTGGTGCAGACCTATTGGCAATCGACAATCGCGCTCGCCGCGGGCACCGCGCCGCGCGCGATGGGCTCGGCGCATCCGCTCAATGCGCCCTATCAGGCCTTCGAAGCCTCCGACGGTTGGCTCGTGGTCGGCGGCGCCAACAAGAAGCATTGGCTCCTGATGCTGGAGGCGCTCGGTGCCACCGAGCTTTCCGCCGATCCGCGCTTCGTCACCGGCGCCGACCGCATGGCGCATCTGAAAGAGCTCGAGGCTGTCTTGAGCGAACGCTTCCGCACCAGGCCGCGATCGCACTGGCTCGCGGCGCTTGACGACAAGGGCGTGCCGTGCGGACCCGTGCACGACATGTTGGAGGCGCTGAGCGATCCGCAGACGCTGGCACGCGAGATGGTCGTCGAGGTCGAGCATTCCACGCTCGGTCCCGTGAAGACGATCGGTCTTCCCGTCAAATTCTCGGAGACGCCGGGCAAGGTGCAGTCCGGCGCCCCCGTCTATGGCGAGCATACGCGCGAGGTGCTGGCCGAGCACGGGTTCGACACGGAGCAGATCGAAGCGCTCGAGAAAGAAGGCGCAATCGTTTCGGCGTCGGGGAAGGGCGAGCAGCGCGTCGCCTAGCGGACATCGATACGACAGATAAGAACAATAGAGAGAATCAGCTGGAGGAGATCATGCGTCTGACGTCAACACTTCTGCTTGCGGCGGGCGCTGCCGCGGTCACCGGCACAATGCCGGCACGTGCCGCCTGGCAACCGCAAAAGCCGATCGAGTTCGTGGCCACGGCCGGGCCGGGCGGTGGGACCGACAATCTCGCTCGCGCGGTGCAGAACATCATCACCAAGTACAAGCTGACGGCTCAGCCGATCGTCGTCGTCAACAAGGGCGGCGGCAGCGGTGCAGAAGGCTATGTCTACGGCAAGGCGTCGGCGGGCGACCCCTACAAGCTGATCTTCGGCACGTCGAATGCCTGGCAGCAGCCGCTCGTATCCAAGGTCGCGTTCAACTATACCGATCTCACCCCGATCGCGGCGATGGCCCAGGACGAGTTCCTGCTCTGGGTCAAGCAGGACGCGCCCTACAAGACGGCGGGGGACTATCTGAAGGCGGCCGCATCGAGCGAATTCAAAATGGGTGGTGCGCAGTCGAAGGATACCGACGAGGTGCTGACCCGCATGATCGAGAAGGTGGGTCACGTCAAACTGACCTACATCCCCTTCAAGAGCGGCGCGGAAGCCGCCGTGCAGCTCGCCGGCGGGCACATCGACTCCCACGTCAACAATCCCAGCGAGAGCCTCGGGCAGTGGCGCGGTGGTACACAGCGGCCGCTCTGCGCTTTCAGCCCCAAGCGGCTGCCGCAGGGCCCCAAGGTCACCGCGACAGAAGGCTGGAGCGACGTGCCGACCTGTGTCGAGCAGGGCCTCGACATCAAGCAATATGAGCAGCCGCGTACGGTATGGCTGCCCGGTAAGGTCACGCCGGACCAGGCCGCGTTCTATGTCGACCTCATGAAGAGAGTGCAAGCCACGCCGGAATGGAAGGACTACATCGAAAAAACTTCCCAGGTCGACACGTTCCTGACGGGTACCGACTTCGACAAATTCATCAAGAAGGATATCGAGCACGTCAAGCAGGTTGCGAGCGAGCAGGGCTGGCTCGTCAAGTAAGGCGTAATCACCGCGCCATGAGTCCTGTTGTCTCTCGCCACCAGGAGCCCTTGATGATATCGCGCCGCGCTCTTGAACTTGCGACCGCCGGCCTCACCGGTAGCTTCGGTGTGGCAGTCGTCGTCTCCAGCCTCGACAACGGCATCGGCTGGTCGACCGCGGGCGTGGACGCCGGCACGTTCCCGTTCCTGACCGGCATCGTCATCGTGCTTGGGAGCCTCTACAACCTGGTGCGTGGCGTCCTGCCGGCCGCGACGCCCGCAAGCGTTCCTGTTGCCATCACGCCGATCGAGCTGCGCCGGCTTGCCGGCCTGTTCGTTCCGGCTGCAATTTTCGTTGCCGCGATCCCGCTGGCCGGGATGTATCTCGCCTCGGCCCTGTATGTCTTCGCGGTGCTTGCGATCCCCAGGCACCAATCCGTGCCGCGAGCGCTGGTCATGGCGGCGGCGACGTCACTCGCGCTTTATGTCGTGTTCGAGCGCATGTTCCAAGTCGCGCTGCCGCACGGCGCTCTCGCCGCCGCGTTCGGGTTCTGAGAGGGCCGATGGACAATCTCCAGGAACTCCTGCACGGGTTTACGATCGCGGTCACCGTGCCGCATCTGATCCTGATGGCAGCCGGCGTGCTCCTCGGCATTCTGGTCGGCGTGCTGCCGGGGCTGGGCGCGCCGAACGGCGTGTCGCTACTCCTGCCACTGACCTTCGGCATGCAGCCGGTTTCGGCGATCATCCTGCTCTCCAGCATGTATTGGGGCGCGCTGTTCGGCGGCTCCGTGACGTCGATCTTGTTCAACATTCCGGGAGAGCCGTCGTCGGTTGCGACCACCTTCGATGGCTATCCGATGGCGCGCGACGGCCGCCCGACGACGGCGCTGGCCACCGCCTTCGGCTCGGCGGCGTTCGGCGCGCTGGTCGGCGTCATTCTGATCACGTTCCTCGCCTCGTGGGTGGCGCAGGTCGCGCTCGCCTTTGGGCCGCCGGAATATTTTGCGGTGTATTTCCTCGCTTTCGCCAGCTTCGTCGGCATGGGCGGCGCGGCGCCGATCAAGACCGTCGTAGCGCTCGCAATCGGGTTTGCGATCGCCGCGATCGGCATTGACACCGTCTCCGGCAGCGTGCGTCTCACCATGGGCATCGACGAGCTGGTCAAGGGCGTGAGCTTCGTCGTCGCGGTGATGGGACTATTCGGCATCGGCGAGCTCCTGGTCGCGGTCGAGGAGGAGTTTCATGCCCGCGCCGTCTCATCGAAGATCGATTGGGGCGAGGTGTTTTGCGCGGTTGCCCGCCTGCCTCGGCACGGCGTGGCACTGCTGCGGAGCGCTGCGATCGGATGTTGGATGGGGATTACGCCGGGTGGCCCGACCGCGGCATCCTTCATGAGTTATGGCATCGCCCGCCGCTTCTCGCGCCGCGGCCGGAACTTTGGCACCGGGGAGGTTGAAGGCATCATCTCGCCAGAGACGGCTGATCATGCCGCCGGCACCAGCGCGTTGCTCCCAATGCTCTCGCTCGGCATTCCCGGCTCAGCCACCGCGGCCGTCATGATGGGCGGGCTGATGATCTGGGGCCTCAATCCCGGGCCGATGCTGTTCGTCGACCAGAAGGATTTCGTCTGGGGACTGATTGCCTCGATGTATGTCGGCAATATCGTCGCGGTCGCGCTGGTGCTGCTGACCGTTCCGATCTTTGCCGCCCTCATGCGGATTCCCTTCGTCGTCATCGCGCCGCTGATCGTGATCATCTGCGTCGTCGGCGCCTATTCGGTGTCGAACTCCTATCTCGACGTGGTCATGATGCTCGGCTTCGGGATCCTCGGCTATCTCTTCAAGAAGCTATTCTATCCGCTGGCACCGCTCGTGCTCGCGATCGTCATAGGCGACAAGGCCGAGGACGCCTTCCGGCAGTCGATGCTGATGTCCAGGGGGTCGCTCGGGATCTTCTTTGCAAATCGCCTGGTGACGTGCCTGATTGTGGCTGGCATCGCGCTGTTGCTGCTTCCGCTGGCGCTTCAGCTCGCGCGCGTCTGGCGCAAGCCCGCACCCCACGGTACCGATACGACAAGCCAGGAGAAGGTGATCATATGACCGCTAAGCCGCTCATTGCATTGGCAATGGGAGATCCCGCGGGCATCAGCCCGGAGTTGACGGCGAAGCTAGTGGCGCTGGATGACGTCCGCGCCCGCAGTCGGCTGGTCGTGATCGGTGACCGCCGCATCTTCGACGAAGGGGCGCGCGTCGCCGGCGTTACACCGGAGCTGAAGGCGGTGGAGCAGGGCACCGACTTTCGTGCGGCGAGGGGCGAGGCGCTCTTCATCGATCTCGCCCATCTTGATCCGGCCGAGGTCGAGCGGGGAACTGCAAGCCTTTCCGGCGGCAAATTCGCGCTGACGAATTACCGGCACGCGCTGGAGCTCGCTCGGGACGGGCGTGTCGACGCCGTCTGCTTCACGCCGTTCAATAAGCAGGCGATGCGCCTTGCCCGTGCCGACTACGACGACGAGATCGCGTTCTCCGCCGAGGTGGCCGGGCTCAAGACGCCTGCAAGCGAATTCAACGTGCTCGGCCAGCTCTGGAATGCGCGTGTCACATCGCACATCCCGCTCAAGGACGTGGCCGCGCGGCTGTCCAGCGAACGCATCCATCGTGCGCTGAGGCTAACCGACACATGCATGCGTAACGCCGGGTTCGCGCGGCCGCGCATCGCGGTCGCGGCTCTCAATCCGCACGCAGGCGACGGCGGCAATTTTGGCCGCGAGGAGATCGACGTCATTGCGCCTGCCGTCGCGGCCGGCCGGCGCGAAGGCGTTGCCGCCGAGGGGCCGTTTCCCGCCGACACGGTGTTTCTGCGTGCCAAGGGCGGCGCCTTCGATGCGGTGCTGACGATGTATCACGATCAGGGCCAGATCGCGATGAAGCTGATGGGCTTCGACCGCGGCGTGACCTTGCTCGGCGGTTTTCCGTTTCCCATCTGCACTCCCGCGCACGGCACCGCCTATGACATCGCAGGGCGAGGAATTGCCGCAGTCGGCGCGAGCCAGTCGGCACTTCGCCTCGCGGCGGATATGGCCCAACCATCGCTTGTCTGAGGTAACGGGCGGATCATTCGAGATGCATTCGAGAACAATCGTATTGCACGCCAATTCCATCCCGAATCCAAAAAAAGATAGCAATTACAATGGCTTGATTTCGACGGATTCGAGTCTCGGCGAAGTCTGAATTCGAGTCCGATGTGGGTTTCAAACAACAGAATTCGAGTCTCGTTTATTCGCGTCTAGTCAACTACGAGGCGGTTTATAGCCGAGGTGAGCGATCTGCGCTCATTGGATGGAGGCGATCGACAAATTCGGCTAGCTCGTCTGAAGAGTAAGGCTTGAGCTTGATATGCGGAATGCTTCGATAGCCGTGAATTGCAAAGGCGTCTAGCCAATCCAGATCATTATCGGCAAGGAGCTTCACCGAAGGTCTTTGCAGCTTGGCGGGCGTGAGACCCAAATCACCGACCCCCGCCTTTATAACTTTTATCTATAGAGCCGCCTTACTGCGAGGACGGCCTGTGACGACGGCAATCTCGGCCGAAAAGAATCTTGTATCGGTGCTCGGCAGGTTTCTCTGATTTCTCGATTTCGGCTAACGTCCTTGCGGACTGCAAAAGCCGATCGGCTCCCCGGCCGACCAGGCTTCGACCAAACGATTTCGTGCGCGTTGGCTGCAGTGCAGCACGCTAGTGTTCAATCCTGTGCGGCGGAATGTCTCTTCAAGCGAGCCATTCTTTTTGTGGCCGTGCTGAAGAGAAAGTATGATAACTTACATTGCAGGTGACCCCTGTCCTACCGCCGTACAGGGGCGAATGATCACTGTCGTGGTGGGATGGTGCTCAGTGGTGAAGCGCGCCGACTGACTTAGGCGGAATTGAGCAGCCGTCAGAGCCAGCCGCCCGTTACGGGTGGCCCCGTACGTGTTCTATGGGTGCCCGAACAGCTATCTTTGAATCAAGTCATGGCTGGACCAACCGGGAGTTCAGTTAGAGCACGCCCGCCAATCTGGGAGGCGAGGCTCTTACATCGGCGCCCATCACAGTCGAGGAAGCGGGCTAACGCGCTTTCAGTGCCAGCCTGAGAGGCCACCACGTCGCAATGTGGCTGGTCAAGGAACGACTGTCAGGGGGAGCAAAGATGCGGTCAGGACGAGAAATTTCCACATCAGCCGTCACACGACGCGGGTTCTTGAAGCGGGTGGGCGCGGCAGCTAGCGCCGCGGGTCTGGCGCCGGCGGTATCAATGCCGTTTGTATCTACCGCTCTTGGACAGGCCAAGACGCTCAAGATCATCTAGTGGAGCAACGGCCTCGGTGCGCTAGATTCCGCTTCGTAGCAGTCACCACAACGCCGATTTCAAACGGCGTGGGCAAATAAATAACGGGAGGAAGTGGATGTTTAGAACAACAGCCGCGATAACCTGCATGGCGGCCTTGGGTGTCGGATTGTGGACGGCGCCGGTCTTCGCAAACAAGGCAAACGACACGCTCAGGGTCGCTTGGGACCAGCAGATCGACAATGCCGACGCCTACTTCAACACCAACCGCGAGGGCATCATCCTGGCGCGGATGGTTTGGGATCAGCTGATCGACCGCGATCCGGAAACCTTCCAATACAAACCCGCGTTGGCCACGGCCTGGCGCTGGGTCGATGATTTAACGCTCGAGTTCGACCTTCGCCAAGGCGTCAAGTTTCAGGACGGGCAGCCCTTCGACGCCGAAGACGTGGTCTACACGCTCAATTTCGTGTCGAACCCGGCCAACAAGGTGCTCAACACCACCAACGTGGGTTGGATCAAGAACGCCGAGAAGATCGACCAGTACAAGGTCCGTATCCATCTGAAGGCACCGTTCCCGGCGGCGCTTGAATATCTTGCCGGGCCAATCCCGATTTATCCGCACGTCTATTACGCCAAGGTCGGTCCCGACGGCATGGGGCGCCATCCTGTCGGCAGCGGACCTTACAAGGTCGAAAGCCTCGAGCCGGGCAAGTCGATCACGCTGGTCAAGAACACCGACTATTGGAACGACAGCCCCAAGGGCAAGCCCAAGATCGGTAAGATCGTGGTGACCTTCCCGCCGGAGAAGACGACCCAGTTGGCTGAATTGCTATCGGGCGGGCTTGACTGGATCTGGTATGTGCCGACCGACCAGGTGAAGAACCTGGAGAAGGTCAAGGGCCTCACCGTCACCTCGGGCGAGACGATGCGTGTCGGATACATCTATTTCGATGCGGCCGGCCGCTATTTCGATGCGGCCGGCCGCTCGGGGAAATCGCCGCTCCAGGATGTCCGCGTGCGTCAAGCGATCGCGCATGCGATCAACCGGCCTGAGTTTACCAAGACCTTCTTCGCTTCGACCGCGAACGTGCTCAAGGGACCGTGTTTCCCGACCCAGTTCGGCTGCTATCAGGGCGCGAAGCAGTACGACTACAACCTGGCGAAGGCGAAGGAGTTGATGAAAGAAGCGGGCTACCCGGATGGGTTCAGTACGACGCTTTACGCATTCCGCCAGCCGCCGAGTTGGGAAGACGCCCTGGCCGGTTACATGCGCCAGATCGGCATACAAGCCTCGATCCAGCTCCTGCAATATCCCGCCTTCCGCAACAAGAACCATGAAGGCGTGACGCCGATCTCGTTTGGCGATTGGGGGTCCTATTCGATCAACGATGCTTCGGCGATCCTGGGTAACTTCTTCACCGGTTCGGCTGACGATTTCTCCGGCGACAAGGAACTGCAGGGCTGGGTCCAAGACGCGGACACCAACTCTGATCCGAAGAAGCGCGAGGAACTTTACAAGAAGGCCATCGATCGCATCATGGACCGCATGTACTGGCTTCCGATGAATTCGTACGCGGTGTACTACGCCCACACGAACGAATTGAACTTCACGCCTTACAAGGACGAGATCCCGCGCTATTATCTCTATAGTTGGAAGTAGGGCCGCCGCGCGGCTGCGGTTTCGCTGGGCCCGCAGCCGGCAAGCGCAGGGAAGGGCCTCCCGTTGTTCTTATACTTTATCAAGCGAAGCCTTGTTGCTCTACTGGTGGCGATCACCGTCTCAATCGTCAGCTTCCTGCTGTTGCATCTGTCGGGCGACCTCGCCCAGTCGCTCGCCGGGCCGTCGGCGAGCGCTGCGGACGTCGCTCAAGTCCGTAAGGCCTATGGCCTCGATCGGCCGATAGCGATTCAGTATCTCGATTGGGCCGGCAAGGCGATCCGCGGTGATTTCGGCGATTCATTGTTCCTCAAGCAGCCGGTCTTTCCGATCATCGCCGAGCGTCTGCCCGTAACCATGATGCTCGGCATCTCGGCGCTGGTGATCGCGCTGTTCGTCTCGATCCCGCTCGGGATCGCTGCCGCACTGCGGCCGAATTCCTGGATCGACCGTCTGGCTCTAACCATCTCCGTGTTCGGGCAGGCGCTGCCCAGCTTCTGGTTCGGGCTGCTACTCATGATGTTGTTTGGAGTGACGCTGCGCTGGCTGCCGGTCTCCGGAACCGGAGGCTGGGAATATTACGTGATGCCGGCGATCACGCTCTCCTATTATTCGATTCCGACCTTCATGCGGTTGACCCGCGCCGGCATGATGGAAGTTCTGGCGTCCGATTACATCCGGACCGCCCGCGCCAAGGGCCTACGCTCGATGACGGTGCTGTTCAAGCACGCGCTGCGCAACGCGATTATCCCGTTGGTGGCGGTGGCGGCTGTCCAGTTGGGTTTCGCGCTGGGCGGTTCGATCGTGATCGAATCGGTGTTTTCGCTGCACGGCGTGGGCTATCTGGGCTGGGAGTCGATCAGCCGCGCCGACTTTCCGGTGGTGCAGGCAATTGTGCTCATCCTCGCCTGCTTCTACATCGTGCTGACGTTGCTTGCCGACATGCTCAACGCCTTTCTCGATCCGCGCATTCGTGTGCGTTGAGGAGCCCAAGCGATGACGATCGAGACCTACGTCGATTTCGCCAGTGTGCTCCCGTCATCGGCGGGCGCAGCATTCAGGCGCCGGGTGCTGGGCCACACCACCTTTCTGATCGGCGCCGGCATCCTCATTGTCATTCTGGGCGTAGCCCTGTTCGCGCCCCTGCTTGCACCGCACGATCCCTACGCTCAGGATCTGAGCCAGCGCCTCGTCCCGCCGGTGTGGGATGAAAGCGGCAGCTGGACCCACCTGCTCGGGACCGATCAGATCGGGCGCGACTATCTGAGCCGACTGATCTACGGATCGCGCATTTCGCTATTGGTCGGCTTCAGCATCATGATCATGTCCGGGATCATCGGTACCAGCCTCGGTGTCATTGCCGGATACTTCGGTGGACGGATTGACCTCGTCATCAATTTCATCGTGACGACCAGGCTTGCGATGCCGGTGATTCTCGTTGCGCTCACCGTCGCGGCTCTGGCCGGCAGTTCGCTGCGGAACGTCATCCTGGTGCTCGGTCTCCTGCTGTGGGACCGCTTCGCCGTGGTCACGCGCAGCGTCACGCTTCAAATTCGCGCGCTTGACTACGTCGCCGCCGCCCAGGCCGTGGGCTGCTCGACCTGGCGGATCGTTGCAAGTGAGATACTGCCCAACGTCCTCAACGTCATCATCATCATCGCGACCATCGAGATGGCCAACGGTATCCTCCTCGCCGCAGCGCTGTCCTTCCTCGGACTTGGCGTTCCGCCGCCGCTGCCGGACTGGGGCGCGATGATCGCGGACGGCAAGCAGTACATGTTCTTCAGCCCCTGGGTTATCACGATCCCTGGTGTGGCGCTGTTCATGCTCGTGCTCGGGATCAATCTGCTGGGCGACGGTGTCCGCGACCTGACCGCGCCGGAGAATCGAAGTTGAGTGCACTTCTCGAAATTGCGGGCCTCAATGTCAGAATTTCCTTGACTATCGGAACCCTCCACCCGGTTCGCGATGTCAGTTTTTCGGTCGCGCGCGGCGAGACGCTTTGCATTGTGGGTGAATCGGGTTGCGGCAAGTCGCTGACCTCCCTCGCAATAATGAATCTGCTGCCCAAACGGGCGCAGCGCACGGCGACTCGACTGACCTTCGACGGAATCGATTTGACCAAGTTGGCGGAGCGCGAGATGGCCGATGTCCGCGGCGACCGCATGGCGATGATTTTCCAGGAGCCGATGACTTCGCTGAATCCGGCCTACACCATCGGCAACCAGCTCGAGGAAGCGTTGTTCCGCCATCGCAAGGTCGCCCGCACCGCGGCCCGCGACCGCGCAGTCTATCTGCTTGAAAAGGTTGGCATCACCGCGGCCGGCCAGCGGCTTGCGCAATATCCGCATCAACTATCGGGCGGCCTTCGTCAGCGGGTGATGATTGCGATAGCGCTGATGTGCGGCCCCAAGCTAATCATCGCGGATGAGCCGACAACGGCGCTCGACGTGACGATACAGGCCGAGATTCTACGTCTGCTCGCCGCACTTCAGCGCGAGTTCGACATGGCCGTGGTCCTCATCACCCACGATCTCGGGATCGTTGCACGGATCGCCGACCGGGTCGCCGTGATGTATGCTGGGCAAATCGTCGAGATCGGACCGGCGAAAGACATATTCACCCGCCCCCTTCATCCCTACACGCAGGGCCTGCTCCGCTGCATTCCGATCCCTGGCCGCACCAGACCGGGCGAGCATCTGGGCTCGATCCCGGGCATGGTGCCGAGCCTGATCGGGAAGATCGAAGGTTGCGCCTTCCGCAATCGTTGTCCGCACGCCTTCTCTCCTTGCGCGACCACGGAGGTGACGCTTGCTGAGGTAAGCGGCGCACACGCTTATCGTTGTCTTCTTTCGCCGCAGGCGAGCGCGGCTAATGCCGCCGAGGTGGCCGCCGTATGACACGCCCCATGCTGGAAACCCGCAATGTCGAGCGGCGCTTCGTGGTCGACGGCGGCTTGTTCAAGGCCCGCCGCGTGTTGCACGCGGTCAATGGCGTCTCGCTCACCGTCCGCAAGGGCGAGATCCTCGGACTGGTCGGCGAATCCGGCTGCGGCAAGTCCACGCTTGCCCGCATGATGCTGGGGCTCCTGCCGCCCACCAGCGGTGAAATTCTTTTTGACGGAGCGGCGGTCAAGGGGCTCGACCGCGGTGTCATGGCCCGGTGCGTGCAACCGGTCTTTCAGGACCCCTATTCGTCCCTCAATCCCCGCAAGTCGATCGGTGCCATCATCGGTTTGCCGCTTGAGGTTCATCGCATTGGCGGACCGGCGGAGCGCCGCGTCAAGGTCGAAGAGATGATGGAGCGGGTCGGTCTGGCGCGCCGGCTTCGCAGTGCCTATCCAAACCAGCTCTCGGGCGGCCAGCGCCAGCGCGTCGCGATCGCGCGCGCTCTCATCACGCGACCGCAGGTGATGATCTGCGACGAGCCGACGTCGGCGCTCGACGTCTCGGTGCAATCGCAGATTCTCAATCTCCTGCAGGACCTGCAGAGGGAATTCGGACTGACGCTGCTGCTGATCAGCCACAACCTGGCCGTCGTCCAGCACATGGCAACCCGCGTTGCAGTCATGTACCTTGGACAGATCGTCGAAGAAAGCGACACGGTTTCGCTGTTCCGCGCAGCCCGGCATCCCTACACGCAGGCATTGCTTGCCTCGATCCTCACGCCGGAACCGGGCCTCGGCTTGCCAGACACCCACCTTGGCACCGCTTTTCCCAATCCACTGGAACCACCCGCGGGCTGCACCTTCCATCCGCGCTGCCCCCATGTCATGCCGGTTTGTGCGCAAGATGCGCCTTTGCCGCGAACGATCGCCGGCGGTTCGGTTCGCTGTCACCTCTACGATTCCGAAGCTAAGGAGGCGCTGGGCGCTGAGTTCGGTGCAGGTGGACACCGGTTCAATTGAGCGCGGTCCCGCGATTCCGATAGGATCGCGATATCCGCGAACAGGAGACCCTTTTGAGCTGGATGCCATCGGACGACGCCATGCTCGGCGATCCCAAAACTTGCTGCGGAGAGAGAACAGATGTTCAAGCTAAACAGCGCATATTGCGACCATGTTGCTGGAAGCCGGACCTCTCCCATGGGGGTCGTGCCATGCAGCGTGACGATAGCAGGCTTTAATCGCGCGCTCGCTCAGAAGACTGCCCGAAAGTTGCGGCTGGCGCATCTGTCCTGATGACCGGTTCGGGTCAAACTGCGACCTGGCTCGGAGGGCAGCTCTCGGCGCGAAGCAGACGTTTGAGCTAGATTGGCGAAGATATCTGTCGCAGATCCTCCCGCAGCCTGGCGGCCAGGGTCAGGTCGTTTTCAAGCATTGGTTTATCGCGATCCTCCGGGCAATATGGCCCATGCATTGGGGTGCGTGGGCCACAAGTCTAGTCTTGCTTACCCCGCAGCGAGGACAACGACACACCCAGGAGGCGCGCAGCCTTCGGAAGGGGCCAGGCGCTCTCCAGCAGGCCGATCGACAGCCGTGGGAGATCGTCGCGGTTCGCGACGGACCCCGCAGTTTCGCGTTGGCGTTCCCGATGAAGCACTCGCTGTGTTGTGGGGGCGAGGCGACGAGCCCGAAGAAATCGCAGCGCGCTTCTAAATCACCTTGGCCGTGGTCGAAGAGGCTATCCGACTTGCACGGCCACAAATACCCGAAGCGACCAAAGCGTCGTCGCCGCCGTATCTAGCTTTCTTCAAAGCGGCGTGGGCGGTGGCCAAAATGGTAAAGCTGCCGCGTTCGCTGGGGGGATGCGCGCGCAGGAGGGCCGAGAACCTCAGGGCCGCACGGTTACCACGGAGCAAATGCGGCTACCAGATTCGGCGCGCGCTGGCAGTCGGCGATGTCGAGGGTGTCCGGGCTCTCGCAGAGCTACTCGCGATGAACGCAGGCGGCGAGCGCGATGTCATCGACGACCTCTTTGCGATTACCGCCGTTCCCGGCACGGAAGGTCGCGAATCCTTCACCCGACGGCCATCAACGGCGGGTACGTCTTCAAGACCTGGAGCAGGTCATCGATATCTGGAACGAGGAAGTCGACAAACGCGGTCCCGAGTTCGCGAGAACGCGCGTCTGTCCGCATTCGCACGCGACGTGGTTCCGCGCGAATTGTTGGCGCCGGCGGATGATGCGGCGCTGGCTGGGCTCGCCACCTGATCTCACGTACATAGACCTCACGCCCGGCGCGCTTCACTCTCGGGCGCATTGTTCAGCTTGAGGCGCTTGCCGGAATCATCGCTGTCCGGCCCTTGCCGCCGCATCTCTTGCAAAGCGCCGGGTAGATCCGTCTACCTGATGTGACCGCTTGCACCGGCGGGCGTCCTTTACCGTCGCAGCCGTCGCACTTGGTCTCCGGCCGATGTGGCTCTCTCTTCTTCATGCCTTGCCCGATCGGTTGGACGACGACGCGTGCGGCGCGCCCGGAGACCTCCGGAGTTCAGACGGTACTCTAAATCCTGCCGAATTCCTGCAACAAATCCTCGACCGTCTTGCCCTGCTTGACCCATTGGCGGGTTTTTTCTTCTCGCTCAGCTTGCTCCCTTGCAAGCTTCAGCACCGGCGCAAGGCGCTCACGCGGTACAACCGTGATGCCGATCTCGTCCGCCACGATCATATCGCCGGGATTGACCGGAACCCCGCCACAAACGATCGGCACATTCAAGGACAGATCCTCCTTGCGGCCTGAGAACATCGTATGCGTGCCACGGGCGGTCACGGCCCGGGTAAAGATCGGCCAGCCGATATCGCGCAGCTCATCGATGTCACGGCCCGCACCATCGACGATCATGCCGGCGATGCCTCGATTCTTGGCAAGGCCTCCCATGAGACCGCCGACCACGGATGTTTCGGTATCCGCGTTGGCATCAACGACGATCACATCGCCGCGCTTGCCGATCTCAAGTGCCTTCAATGGATCCTGCAGGTCGCCGGGCGCGAGCTTAACGGTGAGGGCAGCGCCGACGAGCTTGCAGGCGAAGATCGGTTTGATTGAGGAGTGCATCACCCCGGCGCGGCCTTGAACGTCTGCGAATACGCAGGATGCGCTCAAGCATCGGGCCACATCGACATATTCAGCGATAATGTTATCATCGGGTCGGGGCATCTCTCGGATTTCATAAAAGCTCATGGCTGAGTCTCCTTCGCGAACAGAATTGCGTTAGAGGACGACCGGGTTTGGCGGCCTCTGTCCAAGCAGGACGGCCCGCGCATTCTCGGCGGCGGCCCGGCGGCATTCGGCAAGCGACTCGTCGGATACGTACGCGACGTGCGGGGTGACAATGCAGTTATCCAGCCGAAGCAGCGCGTTGTTCTCGGGCCTCCAATGCTCGAGCTTGGCCGGCTCTTCCTCGAGATCGTCGAGAGCGGCGCTGGCGAGCTGGCCCGCTGCAAGCGCGTCGAAGAGCGCCCGGTTGTCGACGATCTTGCCCCGCGTGCAGTTCACTAGGACGGCATCGGGGCGCATGCGGGCGAGGGCAGCGTGATCGATGAGGTGATGCGTTTCCGGCGTATAGGGGCACAAGACCTGCACAATCTGCGCATCAGCGAGCAACTGATCCAGCTCTACCTTGCGCACGCCGAAACTGCGCATATAGCTGTCCGACACGTAGGGATCGTAGGCGATCACCGAAAAGCCGAATGGCGCGAGCTTATGAACCATGTTCTGTGCGATCCGGCCGAAGCCAATCAGACCGCAAATCATGCCGCGAAGGCGGCGGATGGCACCGCCGCCCGCGCTCCAGTGCCAACGTCCATTGCGCGTAGCCGCCGCGTATTGGGGTAGCCGACGAAGCAGAGTGAACCCGAGCGCAATGGCGTGATCGGAAACCTCATCGAGACAATAATCGGGAACGTTGGTCACGATGATGCCGCGCTCGCGCGCAGCCTCGAGATCGACGATGTCGACGCCGATCCCATAACGACAGATCGCCCTGCAGCGAGTCAGGCGTGCAATGGTTTCGCGCGAGATCCTGGCATATTGCTGGAGGATCGCGTCGGCATCAGCCGCTTGCTCGGCGAGACCTTCGCCGGTGCGGCACTGCAAGCCTATGACTTCGGCGCCGATCGGCCCGAGCACGGCCTGCTCGATCGAAAGATCGGGATAGTCGTAGTCACTGACGTAGACCTTGAATTTGGCCATGCGATCTCCATCGCGAGTTGCACAGCGTGGGACGGACCTGAGGCGCCAGCCGGGCCAACTGCGCCGCGCCTCCGGGCGCATCAGCTATGCTTGAAGAGCTTCACGTTCTCGCGTGTGATCCGCATGATGCCGGTCTGGATCTTTTCGGGCAGCGGATCGATGCCGGCCGCCTTCCAGTCCGGAAGCACCTTCATGTCATTGGCATTGAGCCAATAGAGGAGGTGCGTGGCGATATAGGCCTCGGCATAGCTCTTCTGCGCAACCGATCCCCAGATCGTGCCATCCTCGATGAACGGGAGCATATCGTCATTGCGGTCCATCGCGACGATCTTGACTTTCCCGGTCCGGCCGGCGTCTCGAACCGCAATGGCGGCACCCTTGCCACTGTCGCCGTCGGTGCCGCCGATCCCGACCACGTCGGGATGGGCCTGCAACGACTGCGCATAAGCGGTCGGCGCATAGGATGGATCGGCCTTGTCGTTCACCACGTCGGTGACGGTGATCTCGGGATATTTTTCCTTGAACATCGCTTTGTAACCTTCGACGCGATCGAGCACGTTCGGTGCCGGGAAGGTGCCAAGCAGCACCTTGCCCTTACCGCCGATGGCCTGCGCGAGCATCTCGCCGCCGGCACGTCCTGCGTCAAAGCCGTTGATGCCCAATGTGCAGAATCGTTTGCTGTTGGGCACGTCGCCGATGATGGTGGCGACGGGAATGCCGGCATCCACCGCACGGTCGATGCCGGGCGCCAAGGTGGCGGCATCTCCCGGGAAGAGAAGGATTCCGGCGGGCTTCCGGGCCACGATCTCATCAAGTTGCCGCGCCTGGCCGGCAGTATCGAAATCGAGCGGACCGGTGAATGTGGTGCTGACGCCGAGCTGTTTGCCGGCATCGGCAAGGCCGTGTTTATGGTCCACCCAGAAAGGCACCTGCGTGACGATTGAAAGAAAGACGTACTCGCCCTTGGCTTCCGCAGCGTTCGCCGGGCGCACATCATTCAAACTCAGGACGCCGGTGCCGGCTGCCCCGGCAAGCATTCCCGCCATATTGAACAGATGCCGTCTTGTCATGTCCATTTCGGTCATTTTGTCCTCCCTGAT
Source organism: Bradyrhizobium sp. ISRA436 (assembly GCF_029910015.1). Lineage (NCBI taxonomy): Bacteria > Pseudomonadati > Pseudomonadota > Alphaproteobacteria > Hyphomicrobiales > Nitrobacteraceae > Bradyrhizobium > Bradyrhizobium sp. ISRA436. The sequence continues at coordinate 3,875,651 of NZ_CP094519.1, read as the reverse complement.
TTGTTGTTTATGAGCGTCTCCAATCCTGCCCTGCGGTGCACATCTTCGCTGCACAAGAAACGCGACCTAACGCGAACGACCGCGCACGAGCATGTCGAGCGCGACCGCGATCGTGAGCACCAAACCCGTGACAACCATCTGCCAATAGATCGACACCGCGAGCATGGTCATCGCGTTATTGATGAGCGCAACGAAGATCACGCCGAGAAAGGCGCCGAGCACCGTGCCTTCGCCCCCGCGCAGACTGGCGCCGCCGATAACCGCGGCAGCAAGCACCTGGAGCTCAAGCGCATTACCGGCCGTGGGCGTGCCGGCCATCAGGCGCGATGCGAGCAGCATGCCTGCCAGCGTCGCGAGCAGGCTCGAGGCCACGTAGGCCGAGATACGCACGCGGTCGACCGGAATGCCGGAGAGTCGGGCCGCCGTTTCATTGGCGCCGACGAAATAGAGTTGTCGCAGCGCGCGCGTGTGGCGGAGCGCAAGATCGGCCACCAGAACGATCAGGCCCATGATCACGACCGTCAGCGGGACACCGGCGATGTCCGTGCCGCCGACAAAGCCGAAGGAGGAAGGCAAACCGCTGACGGAAAAGCCGTCAGTCAGGACCAGGGCGATGCCGCGAGCGGCCGAGAGCGTACCGAGTGTTGCGACAAGCGGGTTAACGCCAACCCGGGTCACCAGAATCCCGTTGGTCGCGCCGACCACTGCGCCGACCAACATGGTCGCCGCCAACGCGAGCGCGATCGGCAGGCCCTTGACCACAAGCAGCGCCAGCACCGTGCCCGTCAATGCCATGACCGAGCCGACCGAAAGGTCGAATCCGCCGGACACGAGCAGGAGGGTCATGCCCACTGCGATGATTGCGGTCGGCGCGAGTCCGATTGCCATTGCACGGAAGTTGGCGGCTGTCAGGAAGTACGGACTTGCGAATGACATCGCCGCGACGACGGCTGCGATCAAAACGACGAGCGTAATTTCCCGGGCCTCGACGATTCGTCTAAGCCTGAAGGCTTCATTTCCGCGCGGCCAGTGGATGGAATGCTGAAGGGCCTTCATGACACTCGTTCCGATGCTTGCGGCGCTGACGCGATCCCCGATGCCAGGGCCATCACTCGCTCCTGACTTGCCTCTGAGCGCGGAAGCTCGCCGGCGATGGCACCGTTGCGCATGACCAGCACGCGATCCGACAGACCGAGAAGCTCGGGCAAATCCGAAGAAATGACGAGGATTGCAGCGCCTTCCGATGCAAGCCGGCGCAACTCGGCGTGGATTTCGGCCTTGGCTGCCACGTCCACACCCTTGGTAGGCTCGTCGACAATCAGGATGCGCGGTTCGGTGACGAGCCACTTTCCAAGCAACGTCTTCTGCTGGTTGCCGCCGCTCAGATGACGCATCGCCTGATCGAGGCTCGCCGTGCGGATACGCAGCCGGTGCACGGTCGTGCGGGCCAGTTCGTCTCTTCGCCTGCGATCGAGGAGGCCAAAGCGCGATACGCCCGACAGGGATGCAGCGACGATGTTGTCGGCCAGCGATTTGTCGAGAAAGAGACCCTCGCTCTTCCGGTCGCCGGGTAGATAGGCGATTCCGTGCCGGATCGCTGCGCCCACGCTGTCGAGAGAGACGGGATGGCCGTCGATCAGAATGCGCCCGGCGTCGATCAGGCGCGCGCCAACCAGCGCCTTGCCGAGTTCGCTCCGTCCCGCGCCCATCAGTCCGGCAAGGCCAACGATCTCACCTTGACGCAGCGCCAATCCGACGTCGTGGAAATGCCCGGGAGCCGACAAGCGTTCCGCGCGCAGCAGCTCGGCGCCGGTGGCGGCCGCGCCGGAGACAGCAGCATCATCTGCGATTTCGTGGCCTACCATGTGACGGACGATCTCGTCCGCCGTGACTGCATCGGCAAGCCATGTCCCAATTTTGTGCCCGTCGCGCATGACGGTAATGCGATCGGCAATCGCCAGGATCTCGCTCATCTGATGGCTGATGTAGATGATCGCGATGCCGCGATCCCGCAGCCGGCGTAGAAGATCGAACAATGTGTGCACCTCGCGTGCCGTCAGTGACGACGTCGGCTCGTCGAGCAGCAGCAAGCGCGCCCGCAACGACAATGCCTTGGCGATTTCGACGAGTTGCCGTGTTGGCGTGTCGAGCGAAGCGACGGATCGCTTGACATCGACGTCTACGCCAAGTTCGGAGAGCAGCTGATGGGCACGTTCGTAAAGCCTGCTCCAGCGAATGATTCCACCCGGCAAGGTCGGCGGGTGATTGGCGTAGATGTTTTCGGCAATGCTGACCGCGGGAACGACGCTCAGCTCCTGAAACACCGTGGCGATCCCGAGATCCTGTGCCTGGCGAGGCGAAGCAAGTTGGATCGGCGCGCCATCAATGCGGATTTCGCCTGCATCAGGCGCAAACACGCCGGAGAGCATGTTCATGACCGTCGATTTGCCGGCGCCGTTCTCGCCCACGATGGCATGGATCTCGCCAGGCCAGACGTCGAGCGAGAGATTGATGACGGCGGGAATGCCGTTGAACGCCTTGCTGAGGCCGCGCAATTCCACCCGTGCTGCGTGGTCGTCGGGAGAGAGATGACGGGCCTCGGCGGGTGTCATGGAGTCGAGCCAAGCTTTGCGAGCGGCGGCGGGCCGCGCGAAGCGGAATCGGCCGCGGCGATGTCTTCGATGTTGCGCGTGTAGGCGGATCGTGTGCGTTCGATGTGGCGATCGAGAATCACCATCACGTCGTCCTCCTGCTCACGCCTGATTGCGTCGAGGATCTGCTTGTGTTCCTCGTAGGAAAGACGCGTGTGATCGGGGCGCGTCGCAAGATGGGTGCGCAGCGCGGCGACCTTCGGCACGATGCGATGATACGCATCGGCAAAGTAACGGTTGCCGCAATTGGCGAAGAACTCTTCGTGGAAGGCGCTGTCGAGTCGAAGATAGGCGCGTTCGTCACCGCTGACGCGCGTCTCGTCCATCTGCCTGCAAACCTTGGCCAAGCCATCAACGAGTCGAGCCCGGTTGCGCGCGATCGCAAGGTGGAGCGCGGCCGCTTCGAGGGTCTGCCGCAGTTCGCAGATCTCGATCACCTCCACCGCGCTCAATGTGAAAACGAACGTACCCGACTGCGGAACGATGGTGACGAGCCCCTCCATCCGCAGATGTGCCAGCGCCTCACGGACTGGCGTCTTGCTGATCCCGAACGAGGCGGCGAGCTGGCTCTCGGACACGGCCGAACCGAGCGGCAGCGTGCCCTCGATGATGGCCGTGCGGATTTGCTGCAGGGCAATCGCTGCAAGGGAGGCGGGCCGCTCAATGACGGAAACCATGTGCGGAGACACCTCTGGCTTTGGCGCGATGGCTGGCGGTGAGCCGCTCAGAATCGTCGTTCATCCGAAGAGCGATATTGCAGACGCAAGGTATCAGATCTAAGATAGCAGTCAAGCACAGGGGCAGTGGCTGCAAATTGGCTGTGCAACTTCCTCAGTTCGGCCCCGTGGAGCGAAGTCCGATGAGTGAAGTGCGTCTCGTCGTAGACTGCCGAAATGTGCTCGGCGAGGGGCTGACGTGGGACCCGAGCGAGCGGCGTCTCTACTGGGTCGATATCGAGTCGTGCGAAATCTGGAGCCTCGATCCGGCTACGGGGCAAACTTCGTCGCAGAAGGCGTCAGAGCGGGTCGCTTGTCTCGCACCACGCCCGCGCGGCGGCTTGATCGTTGCGTTCGCCTCGGGCTTGGCGCTGTACGATCCTGCAACTCGAGAGCGCAAGGATCTGGCTGCGTTCGAGCCTGACAATCCGAACACGCGACTCAACGACGGCCGCACCGACCGCCAAGGGCGATTGGTTGCGGGTGGATTCGACGAGATGGAAGGGAAGTTCGTATCGAGCGTTGTTCGAATAGATCAGGACTATCGCGTTACAACGCTCTTAAGACGCATTGCGTGCGCGAACGGCATCTGCTTCAGCGCAGACGGCCGGACGATGTATTTCGCGGACTCGCCGGCGCGGACCATCTGGGCCTACGACTACGATGATCGAACGGGCGCCGTCAGCAATCGACGCGTGCTCAACCGTTTTGAAGACCAGCCGGGGCTACCGGACGGCTCCTGTATCGACGCCGAGGGCTTCATCTGGAACGCACAATGGAATGGGCGTCGCGTGGTGCGGTTCACGCCAGACGGACGGATCGACCGCATTGTGCCTGTCCCAGTGCTTAACCCGACTTGCGTGACCTTCGGAGGCGAGGACCTAGACACGCTCTATATCACCACAGCGCGCTATCTGATGACACCCGAACAGATTGCGGCGGAGCCGCAATCTGGTGCGCTCTTTGCCATCAAGCCCGGCGTAAGGGGTGTCCCCGACAAACCGTTTCTTGGCTGATGCGCCGGATCCGGGCTTCCACACCAAAAACGATCGAACTCATAAGTGGAGCAAACACCAAAACGGGAGGATGTGAATGGCTCGAGGAAGCAAATTATTGGCGACCATCGCCGCCATGTTCGCGCTGGGGACAACGAGTGGTGCACCAGCGGATGAATATCCCGCGCCGAAACCACTGAAGCCGGAAGCGCAAGCTCCGATCAAGGACTTCAAAGGTTCGAAGGGCGCGCGGATCGCCTACATGCCGCCGGCAACCGAGTTCAACTACTACATCGCGATCGGCGAGGGCATCAAGGACGTGGCGGCCGAGCACGGGATCCAAACCTTCATGCTGGCGCCACAGAGCGGGGCCGACATCAATGGCCAGATGGGCATGATCCAGGACGTCATCAATCAGGGCGTCGCCGCGATCATCCTGTCCACGCATGACGAGCATGCCGCCGCGCCATTGGTCAAGCGTGCGGTGGGGCAGGGCATCGCGGTCGTGATTGTCAATTCCGACATCGCGGATTTCCCGACCCCCATCCACGCGGTGGTCGGCTACTCGCAGCGAAATGGGACGCACGAGGAGGGCGAGTACGCGCTCAAGCTCGTCGGTGACAAGCCGATGATGGTCGGTATTCTTGAAGGCCAGCCCGGCTATCATTCGACGGAGCGCGTCGGGGGATTTCTCGATGCCATCAAGGGCTCCAAGCTGAAAGTTGTGGCAAGCCTCGATGGCAAGTGGAACGTCGAAGGCGGCAATGCCGCCGCAATGGACATGTTGCAGGCGCATCCGGACATTCAGATGATCTTTGCCGCCAATGACTATGAGATCCTCGGTGCCGCGCAGGCCGCAAAGGCGCTGGGTCGGAAGAACCTTCTGTTGTTTGGCAATGACGGCGATACGGGAGCCGGGCTCGAGCCGATCGCCGCGGGCACCGTGACCGCGACGGTGGATACGACCCCCTACGTGATGGGTCAGATCGCTCTACAAGTCACAGCGGATGTGCTCGACAACAAATATCGCGGCGGGTGGGTCGAGACGCCCACGCGTATTGTGGATAAGAGCAACGTACTCGACGTGCTGCGGCATCCCGAGGTGCTCTATCCCAAGCCTTCGAAGAAGTACTAGGGTTCAGACTCAATTGATCCAATAGGCGACGATGGCGGCGAGGTGCACGGCAGCCAAGAAGTTTCTGGCAAGTTTGTCGTAGCGAGTTGCGACACGCCTGAAGTCCTTGAGGCGGCAGAAACAGCGCTCGATGACGTTGCGTCCCTTATAGGCGCGTTTGTTGAAGCTGTGGAGGATGACCCTGTTGGATTTGTTTGGAATGACGGGCTTGGCACCACGATCGACGATTTCGGCGCGAAAGCCGTCGCCGTCGTATCCTTTGTCGCCGATGAGGGCAGACATGGGTGGCGCGAGTTCCAAAAGGGCCGGCGCGGCGGCAATATCTGCGTCCTGGCCTGGAGTGAGATGAAATGCGCAAGGTCTGCAATCAGGGTCGCTCAGCGCGTGGATTTTCGTGGTCCGCCCGCCGCGCGAGGAGCCGATCGCCTGTTCATGCTCCCCCCTTTTCCGCCGCTCGCCGAGCGATGCGCTTTGATCGAGGTGGAATCGATGGACAAAGTCACGCCATCCTTTCCGCAGCGGGCGAGCGCTTCAAAGATCGCCTGCCAATGTCCGCGCTTGGCCCAGCGATTAAAGCGATTGTAGATCGTCGTGTAAGGACCATAGTCGGGCGGACAATCGCGCCAGCGTGCGCCGCACTGAAGCATGTGAATGATACCGCTGATAATGCGTCGATCGTCATCGCGCGCCGGGCCAGTCTGGTTCGTTGGCAGATGCGGCTTAATCTGAGCCCACTGCTTGTCGTTCAGCCAGAACAGCCCCTTGCGCACCTAACTCCCCCGTGCCGAATCAATCCAACGCGAGGGAATCAGAAATCGCTAATTAGGTACAGACCCTAAGCTGAACCCGGATCGCGCGTCTGCTTGACCGCGGTCCGGTGATCGGCCGCCGAACCAACACAGACAAACGCGCCGGAAGGTCCATGATCATGCCGGAATCCATGGCTTGGGAGCTGCGCCGCATCCGAAAAACGTTTGGGCCTGCCGTGGCCAATGACGACGTGTCGCTTCTGCTGCGCGCGGGCGAAATCCACGGCTTGGTGGGCGAGAACGGCTCGGGAAAATCCACGCTGATCAAGACGCTCAGCGGTGCACACCAACCGGATTCCGGTGAGGTGCTGTGTGCCGGCGAGCCGGTTCAGTTGGATAGTCCGCTTGCGGCGCGAGCGCTCGGCGTCGCCACCGTGTTCCAGGAATTCTCTCTCGTGCCGGATTTGACAGTTGCCGAAAACATCCTGCTTGGGCGCTGGCCGGGACGGGCTTACCGCCTGGACTGGCGTTCGATGCGGGAGACCGCGAAGACGGTGCTCGATGGGCTAGGAATCGCGATTGCAACCGATGCATTGGTGCGCGAACTTTCGAAGGCGCATCAGCAGATGATCGAAATCGCCAAGGCGATGGCCGCGCGCGCCAACCTGTTCGTGCTGGATGAGCCGACCACGGCACTTGGAGCGTCCGAGGCCGGTCATCTCCATGACCTGTTGCTGCGGATGCGGGAGGCTGGCGCCGCGATTCTCTATGTCTCCCACCGACTCGACGAGGTGGTGCGTTTGGCTGACGTCGTTACCGTGATGCGCAATGGCCGTATCGTCAGCCCAGCCGATGCGACGCCGCTCGATGTCGCGGCGATCATCAAGCTGATGATCGGGGAGGAGGTTCGCGAGCACTATGGCAAAGTGTCTGCAAATGCCGGCGAGCCGCTCCTTGAGGTGGTGGATATTTCGACGGAGCGCGGCGTGCGCGGCGTGAGTTTCACGCTTCGCCGTGGCGAAGTGCTGGGGCTCGGCGGCATGCTGGGGGCCGGCCGGAGCGAGATCGCGGGGGCGCTGTTCGGCGTCGATCGGCTAACATCCGGCGAGATCCGCCGCAATGGGCGATCGCTGCAGCTGCGCTCCCCTGCTGACGCGGTTGCCGCGGGAATCGCGCTGCTGGCCGAGGACCGCAAGGCCGACGGCCTGTTCTTCAACCTGACCGGCGCCCGGAACATGACCACCGCCACACTTGGGGCTTATGGCCGCGCTTTGTGGTTCGATCTGGAGCAGGAGCAACGGACGAGCCGAGCCTTGATCGAGCGATTAAGGATCGCACCTCAGGCGGAATATGAGCTGCCCGACCGCCTCTCGGGCGGCAATCAGCAAAAGCTGCTGCTTGGGCGTTGGCTTGGTGCTGGAGCGGACGTGTTCATTCTCGACGAACCGACGCAGGGGATCGACGTTGGAGCCAAGGTCGCGATCTACCACTTGATCAATGAACTGGTCCGCGCCGGAAAAGGCGTGATCCTGATCAGCTCCGACGACAAGGAACTATTCTCGATATCCGACCGGATCGCGATCGTACAGCGCGGACGCATCGCTCGCTTTGCAGAAGCTTCCGAGTTGCGCAAGGCGGATCTGCTGGAGACCACTGCAGGAGGGATGAACGTCTGATGCGGCGCTATTTGAACCATCCGCTGACCGGCCCCGCTGTCGCGACACTCATCGTCGCACTGATTGTGCTGTCCACGACGGACCGCTTCCTCACAGCCGGCAATCTCAGCAATCTTGCCCTGCAGGTCAGCATTGTTGCAATCGTCGCGATTGGTTCTACCCTCGTGATCTTTGTCGGGGGAATCGATCTCAGCCCGGGCTCGATGATTGCGCTGCTCACCATGCTGCTGGGCAGCATGCTCAAATTCTGGGGCGTGGAGTTTTGGGTTGCCGTCGTGTTGACGCTCATAATCGGTGCTGCTCTCGGCGGTATCAATGGATTCGTCACCGCATACTTGCGAATTCCTGCCTTTATCACGACTCTTGCCGGGCTCAGTGCCTATCGCGGCCTCGCTTTCATGTTCAACAACGGTTCACCGATCTTTGACGCTTCGGACCGCCTGGAGCCGTTGTTCTACGGCCATGTGCTCGGCATGCCGCTGCCGCTCGTTTATGTCGTTCTCTCGTTCGCTGCTGCCCACTGGCTGATGCGTCACATGCGGCTCGGACGCGAGATCTATGCTGTCGGCGGAAATGCGAATGCCGCCTATCTTTCGGGCCTCAAGGTTCGCCGCACGCAGCTGCTCGCTTTCGCTATCGCGGGCTTCATGGCCGCGGTTGGGGCCGTCCTGATGGCCGCACGCCTGAACTCCGGTTCGCCCAACTACGGCACGGGGCTTGAGTTGCAAGCCATTGCCGCCGCAGTGATTGGCGGTGCCAGCCTCGCAGGCGGCCGCGGCGATGTCGTAGCGACGCTGTTTGGCGCTTTGACAATTACGATCGTTCAGAACGGCCTCAATCTCAACGCCATCCAGACCTCGACGCAGAATGTGGTGATCGGCGTGATCATCGTCCTTGCCGTCGGCATTGACATGTGGCGCGACGAGATCGGCCGCCTGCAGTTTCTCGCAAGGTTGCGCTGGCCGGCTCGCCGCGCCCCGAGCAAAGAGGAGGAATATCCATGACCTATCCGCGGGCTTTCAATCATATCGGTCTTTCGGTGCCCGATGTCGACGCGGCATTCAAATGGTACACGGAGGTGCTCGGACTTTATCCGATCATGAAGCCGACGACGATCACCAAAGACGACAGCGCAATCGGACAAATGTGCACGGATGTCTTCGGCCCTGACTGGACGAGTTTTCGCATCTGCCATCTCGCGACGGCCGACAAGATCGGCATCGAGTTGTTTGCCTTCCCGAGCAATGTCAAGCCTGACAATAACCTCGAATACTGGAAGACCGGTATCTTCCATTTCTGCATCACCGATCCGGACGTGGAAGCCTTGGCCAGCAAGATCGTTGTGAACGGTGGCAAGCAACGCATGCCGGTCCGGCACTATTATCCCGGAGAGAAGCCGTATCGCATGGTGTACTGTGAAGATCCCTGGGGCAACATCGTTGAGATTTATTCGCATTCTTATGAACTGACTTATTCCGCTGGCGCTTACCAGTAGGGGTCGGCCAGCGCCGCGTCGTATTCATGCAGACCGTAGTAGGCGACGCCGCGGTTGTTGTAGGCCCAGCCATATGGCGGATCGATCCTGATCGCCTCGGTGCAATCCGCAATGGTCGAGTCGTGATCCTCTTTGCTTTCGTAGGCCTCACACCGGTGCGCAAAAGGCCAGGCGTCCTTCGGGCTGAGCTTGACGGCCTGGCCGTAGTCGGCAATCGCTCGGTCGTAATCCTTCCTGTTGAAGGAGCCGCGGCCTCGGTTCTTGAAGGCCTCGACGCGTTCTGCCATCTGCTCGCTTGCATCGTCGATGATGCGGCTCATATCAGACCAAACAACCGCGAGGTCTGCGCGGGTCGCGACAGCCGAAGAAACGGATCGGCTGCGCGTGATGATTTCGAAGTCGGCGAACTTCACCTTGAGCGTAACCGTTCGCCCCCGACTCCTCACCGTCTCGCAGTGTCGCCAGACCTTGTCGATCAGGGGCTGAAGCTCTGCGACCATCGCGTCGAATTCTGTCAGGTCGCTGAAGAACGTGTTCTCGGCACCGACGGACTTGCGCACGCGGTTGGCCCGTACGAGGCGTTCGTCGATACCGCGCGAAATCCAGTAGTAGGTCCCGGACTTGCCCAAGTTCTCCTGCAGGAAGGCGAGGGACTGGTTGCGGATGTCGAGGCCGGTCCAGATCCCGAACGCGTTGAACTTGGCGGCGGTTGTCGGCCCGATGCCGTGAAACTTCCCGACCGGTAGCTTCTCGACGAAGTTCGGCCCCATCTCCGGCGCGATGACGTACTGACCGTTAGGTTTGCGGTGATCGGAGGCGAGTTTCGCCAGGAACTTGTTGTAGGAGATACCCGCAGGGGCGTTCAGGCCTGTCTCGGCCTTGATCTTCTCACGGATCCGCAATGCGACGTCTCTGGCCAGCGGGATGCCTTGCAAATTTTCGGTTACGTCAAGGTAGGCCTCGTCGAGCGACAGCGGCTCGATGATCACCGTGTGCTCGGCAAGGATTTCGCGGATCTGCAGGCTGATCGCCTTGTAAACCTCGCAGCGCGGCTTGACGAAGACTAGGCACTGTCGCTCCGCGGTGATCGACTGCATCGCAGAGCGGACGCCAAACTTCCGCGCTTCATAGCTCGCGGCTGCCACGACACCTCGCTCGGCCGAACCGCCTACCGCGACCGGCTTCCCGCAGAGGTTGGGATTGTCGCGCTGCTCGACCGACGCGTAGAAGGCCTCCATGTCGATGTGAATGATCTTGCGGTGCGACGCCCGCGCGAGGTCCGTTTCCTGTTCGGAAGAGAGCATGACCGGATACTACAAGAGCGTGAAGCCACTCGAGACTATTTTGGCCGAGACGAGTAGGGCCGCCAGGTCGTTGGATCCGCTGGCGGAAAGGGGCCTGTCAACCCTGCTGAAACGATTGATCTTTCTGAGATAAAACCTTGAAAAGCTACGGTGGAGGCCACGGAGGACGCGTTCGAACAGTTCGCTGAACTGCACGATAAGGCGAATGCCGCGCTTGCCGAAGGGTATCAGTTCGACAACGCGAGCTTTCCAGTGAGGCTGTCCTCGCTGCGGCGCTTAGGTACCGCGCTCCATTTCACATATCCATCAGGGAAATTTGTCCCGAATGCTCCAACGGACTGATTGCGAGCCGCGCGATCGGTCCGCGGGCGCCGTCTTCCGCTCGCACGTTCTTCTCTTGAAAGTTGGTGAGGTCAGTTGGATACTGGAGCGAGGTCCTTGGCTACCAGCTATCCGAGGAGAATGATCATGGCGATTCAGATCGTGATGGACCGCGCCGGCGACAGGCGGCACCGTTTCAGTCCGGATGATGCAGAAGAACTGGCGAAAGCGGAGCAGAGGTTTTACGAGCTTACCAATGCCGGCTTCACCGCAGCGGTTCGGACAGGTCCCGGTCAGACCTCGCACCTCCGATCATTTGACCCTACTGCGGAAGAAACCCTATTCTTCCCCAGGCTCGTCGGCGGTTAATCGGCCCGGCCATGTTCGGCTTTCGATCGTCGCCGCCAAGCAGCCGCTCCCGCATGAGAGCGGTGAGAGCCCTCTTCATCGTCCACGGCGCCGAGCGCACACCGGAGGGGCGCTCGCTGCTGCTCTTGCTGAACTGGCTGTCACCGGCGCAGCGGGAGCAGTTCACCCAAATGGGCTACTTCGACGTCCTGGGAAGCGATAGCGGAAAGCGGTACAGGATCCATGCCGGGGCCTCGGTGAACGTATGCGAGATCGACCAAAGAGGCCGTCTGCAAGAAGGGTTGTGTTTCATGCCGATCGGCGCTCTGCCGATCGGAGACGTCATGCTCGCCCAAAAGGTCGCGCTGGAAACTTGCGAGGGCGAGGTGCGCTGCATAGCCAGAAGGTTCACTCCGAACCGCTTCCATTTCAGGCAAACCCGGCCCCTCGGGTGACGACCCGGACCGTGTCGTTGCTGCCGCTCAGCCGCTTTATGCCGACTTGCGCTGCTCCGGGCAGTAGTGAATTGCTGCGTACTGTGGAACCCAACCGTAGCTTTTCACATGATCGCCGGAGAGCGCAACGAAATCAACGTCGTGCAGAGGAGGGGATGTCCGTCGACGAAGTAAAAGCGCAGCACCCCGTTCACTCGCGCCTGCTCGCGGAGGATGTTCGGGAAGTCCGAATCCCATACCCAGTCATGAGCAGTTGGGAGCTCCGAATATCGCTACGGAGTGGCTCAACAAACGGTTTTGAAATGGGCAATAGCGGAGTGCGGTAAATTTCCCCATTTACATCGTTGAGCACGCGCACATAGCAATGCTTGCCCTCTAAACCCGACCTCGCGAGCCGCAATTCCTCGGCAAGTGCGTCAGCCGGTCCCGCGCTCCTTCTGTGTTTCCAGGATCATTCCTTCGCTGGCTCTCCGGATGATCCCCAACTAGGAGATCGAAGTAGAACCCGGGCATCGCTCGTCCTTTTAATGACGTCCCAACGCCGAGCTGGCCTACAGGTTCCTAAAGCCATGGCGCCTCTGTTCGATGCCATGCGATAGGACAAGCCAGACTTGCCCGCACCGGGCGATGGAATCTTAAGCTTGCTTACCATCTCCTCGGTGTGACCTGGCAGCCGAGGGAACGATCTCAAGGCCTTCGAAGCCCTCCGAAGCCCCGGCCTGACGCCAGCGTCCGGAGGCATATGTCGACCGATCTCGACCACGATCTACTGATCCAGCTCTATGATGTGGCGCGGCACATGCGCACCTACGCTGATCAGCTCGCGCGCCAGATGGGCATGACCCGAGCGCAGATGATCATCCTAGCTCGTCTCGAGCGCCAGCCGGACATTTCTCAAAATGAGCTCGCGGCTGCTGCGGAGGTTGCCCCGATGACGATCGGGCGTCTGATCGACCGTCTTGAAGAAATGGGCCTCGTCAAGCGTTGCGGTGATCCTGGCGACCGCCGCGCCTGGCGCCTGCGATTGACGCCGGCGGCTATCCCGATCCTGCGCGAGATCGAGCGGGCGCGGGCCAAGCTGCACCTCGAAATTACCCAAGGCATCGAGCCCGCTGTGCTCGGCGCGATGTCGCAAGGTTTGAGGCAAATGAAGGGAAACCTGAGCGGACGTCGGCTTATGAAGGCCTCCGCATAAGGAGCTTGCATGCCAAAATTAGTTGAGCGTCCTTCGCAAGGCGGTGATGACCGCATGGCGGAGACGCACCCGAATAGTGATGAGAGAGGGATGGATGGCGCGGTTGCCCGGAGCCCGAATCGAAGCGAGCCTGCGCGCCCCGAAGAGAAGCCCGCAACCGAGCGGCCGGAACGGCAGTCGGCGGCCGCTGACCGCCCGGCCTCGCGCAGTGCGCGTCGCCGGCTGTTGACGCGTTGGGGGCTTTTTGCAGTTTTGCCCGTGATCTTGCTCGCCGGCGCCTACTGGTATGTGACCGGCGGCGAGGTGATGTCGACCGACGACGCTTACGTTAACGCCGACAAGGTCGGTCTCTCGACCGACGTCTCCGGCATTGTGCAGAAGGTCGACGTTAGCGAAAACCAGCACGTCAATGCCGGACAGGTGCTCTATCAGCTCGATCCCCGGCAGTTCCAGATCGCTCTCGACAGCGCCAGGGCCAATCTTGCGCAAACCAGCCTGACGATCGAGTCGATGAAAAAGGATTATGGCCGGATGCAGAGCGACATCAACGCCGAGCAGGCGCAGGTTGATCTCGATCAGGCAAATTATAACCGCTACGCCGCGCTAGTGAAGACGGATGCAGTCACGAAGGCCAACTATGACCAGGCCCGTTTCACGTTGCAATCCGATCAGAGCAAGCTGTCGTCTCTCAAGGGCCAGGCGGAGGTGCAACTCGCAAAACTCGGCGGCAATGCTGACATCGCGGTCACCGATCATCCAGAATACCGGCAGGCCAAGGCGCAGGTAGACGAAACCCAACGCGAGCTGGACCACGCCGTGGTGAAGGCTCCTTTCGCGGGAATCGTGACCGATGTGCCCGCGATTGCACCAGGAAAGTACCTGCAGGCCTCCACCACGGCATTCTATCTCGTCGCCACCGATCATGTTTGGGTCGATGCGAATCCAAAGGAAACCGAACTCACCTATGTGCGGCCTGGCCAGCCGGCGACGGTGACGGTCGACACCTATCCGGACAGGACGTGGCACGGCACGGTTGCGAGCATCAGCCCGGCGGCGGCCCAGGAGTTCCAGCTTCTGCCGGCGCAGAACACCAGCGGCAACTGGGTCAAGGTCGTGCAGCGCGTCCCCATGCGTGTGCGCGTTGACACCAGCGGCAGCCAGCAACCACCACTGCGGGCGGGCATGAGTGTGGAAGTCGCTGTTGACACCGGCCACGAGCGCGGCCTGCCGCACTTCCTCGCGTCCTTGTTTGGTGAGACGAATAGGAGCTCCTGATGGCAGATCCGCGCGCGGCCGTTGCCAATCGCGGGGCAATTACGCTCTGCGTCAGCATTGCCACGCTGATGCAGGCGCTCGACACCACGATCGCCAATGTCGCACTTCCGCACATCCAGGGCAGCGTCGCCGCAAGTCCGGATCAGATCGCGTGGGTGTTGACCTCCTACATCACGGCGGCTGCCATCATGACGCCTCCCACGGGGTACCTTGCCGGCCGCTTCGGGCTGAAGAGGCTGTTCCTGGTTGCGGTGGCTGGGTTCACCATCGCTTCGATGCTCTGCGGTGTCGCTCAATCACTCACTCAGATCGTTCTGTTTCGTATCCTGCAAGGCGCGTTCGGCGCCGCCCTCGTCCCGTTGTCGCAGTCCGTGCTGATCAACATCTATCCCAGCGAACGCCAGGGGTCCGCAATGGCACTGTTCGGGCTCGGAGTGATGGCCGGGCCCATTCTGGGTCCAGTGATCGGCGGCTGGCTCACCGACAGTTACAGCTGGCGGTACGTGTTCTATATCAACCTACCGATCGGCATTCTGTGTTTTCTTGGTCTGTCGGTATTTCTGCCTGATGCGCGACATCATTCGAACGCAAGGCTGGATTGGTTCGGTTTCGCCGCGCTGAGCGTCGCTGTCGGTGCGTTGCAGATCATGCTTGACCGCGGCGAGCAGAAGGATTGGTTCAGCTCCGGAGAAATCTGGATCGAGGCGATCGTAGCCGCCTCGGCGTTCTATCTTTTCCTCGTCCACACCTTCACCGCTGACAAACCCTTCGTCAGGCCCGCACTGTTCCGCGACCGCAATTTTGCCGCGGGTTCGCTCTTCATCGCGATCGTCGGTCTCACGTATTACGCCTCTCTGGCACTACAGCCGCCGTACCTGCAGGATCTGATGAATTACCCGGTCGTCACCTCGGGCCTGGTGATGGGGCCGCGAGGCATCGGCACCATGGCCGCCATGTTGGTCGTCGGAAGACTAACCGGAAGATTCGACACACGGTTACTACTGTTCATCGGGCTGGCGCTGACGGCTTATGCTTTCTACGTCATGAGCGGCTGGACGCCGGACGTCTCTGAGGGCGAGATCATCTGGGTTGGGGTGATCCAGGGAGCCGGTCTCGGCTTTCTTTTCCCGCCGCTCAGCGCGGTGGCATTGGCGACGCTGCCGCCGGACTGGCGTACCGAAGGCGCGGGCATCTACAATCTCGCGCGGAACATCGGCTCGAGCGTCGGCATCTCCATTGTAAATGCTCTGCTCGTCACCAACACGCAGGCCAATCACGCCGACATTTCAACCCACGTCACGGCGGTCAACCGCGCGTTTCAGAATCCGGCCGTTGCGCAGTTTTTGAGCCCATTCACCGCTGCCGGACGAGCTGCCCTCGATTCCGCTATTACCACGCAGGCGCAGATCATCGCCTATATCGACGATTACAAGCTCCTGATGATCGCAACGCTTATGGTGCTTCCACTGCTCATCGTGTTCCGCAAGCCACCTCCCAGGCAAAGCGGCGGCGAGACCGTGCTTGCTGACTGAGGATACAAGCCGTCCGAAAAGCGCTTGTGCAGCGTGAGGCCGTTAAATTCGTGTTAGACGGGAACGTCGATGACGAGGTGGCGTTGCGGGGAGAGGGGATAGCCGCGATTGAATCCGGGGGCGAAAGCGAACCGTAGAGATAACGTAAGATGTCGCGCACGCTTATTGTCGTCGGAATTGTCCTGATGGTCGCCGGAATCTGCTGGCCATTAATCGGCAGACTGGGCCTGGGGCAGCTGCCAGGCGATATTCTGATCCAACGGCAGAAGTTTTCGTTCTACTTTCCGCTCACGACATCGCTCATCATCAGCATCCTGCTGAGCATGGTCTTTTGGCTGATCAATCGATAGGTGATGTCCTTGGCCGGATCGCACGATCTCGATATGACCGGCAAGAGGATCTATGCCGATCACGTGGCCGTTCGGTCCGACGAGGCCGGCGACGAATTCCGCGAGCCGTCCGGTGCCGGTTCCGATATCGAGAACATGCTCGCCTGATCCGGTGGCGAGCGGCCCGATCAGGCACTTGCCGTGGCGGAACTGAACCAGGCCGGCTTCATCATAGGAGCGGGCGAGCCCCGGCGTGTCGTGTTCGAGACTGATCGCGCCGTCGGATTGCGGCATGTCGATGGGTCCATTGCTATTACGGCGTTGCGCCGACGTTCAGCGCGGCTTGCATCGAACTCTACGCCGGTCTCGGTGAAATGAATTTGCGTCGCCCGACCGCTGAACAACTCGTTCGGAATGGCCATAAGGCGATCGCAATCCGGTGCGACGTCGTCGACGAGGCCACCGTGGCCGCAGCGGTCGACCGGATCGTTGCCGAGTTCGGGCAGCTGGACGCTGCAAAACAACGCCGGGGTGCACTCGCCGGCGACCGAGACCACGGACGTATCGGGCGAGGAATTCAACCGCGTGACCGTGATCCATTTCCGAGGCATCTGGACGTGCATGAAGCTCGAACTCCGCCACATGCGCGAGCAGGGCAGTGGCGCGATCGTCAATTGCTCGTCCATCGGGGGTCTCATCGGACTTCCCGGCAGGTCCGCCTATCATGCGGCCAAGCATGGCGTGTTCGCCCTGACCAAGAGCTCCGTACTCGATACGCCTCCCGAGGAATCCGGATCAACGCAGTGTGTCCGGGCACGATCGATACTCCCATGGTTTCGGAAATGCTCGCCAAGGAACCAGAAGCGATGAAGGAGATCCTGCGGGATCAGCCCATCGGGAGGCTCGGTCGGCCGGAGGAAATCGCTTCCGCGGTGCTTTGGCTCTGCAGTCCCGGCGCCAGCTTCGTGATCGGACACGCGCTCGCTGTGGATGGAGGTTTCACCGCTCACTGATCACCAGCGATACTCGGCTGCGGGCGGCCCAAGCGGCCGCGCGGCCCAGCACTCCAATCGTTGTGGTCAATCTGGAGCCGGACACGCGCGGACGAGCTGCTGACCGACCCTGACGGACCAAGACCATCGTGGCGCTGGTCAGTTTCTGGAATAGGACGGCCGCCGAGGCGAACGTGACCTTGCCTGCGCAGCATCGATCACGACCGAACCAGGCAACGGAACTTCTCTGTCGAGGAGATACCGCACCTCTAGCTTTACTGCAACATCGACGGAATGACAGCCGTTGGCGGCTACTGTGAAAACTCGAGATCGACGCAGAATTTCTCGCCTCAGAGCTTCGACTGCAGTCTATCGGCAACTCGGCGAGCGATCTCTGCCGGTGCCTCATCGGGGATCGGGAAGACTGAACTGACGTTGATCTCGCCGAGCACGTAACTGTCGGTCCCGTCGGAACGGGTGGGACCGAGCATGAAGTCCGCGTCCCAGATCATTGGGAGATCGCTGCTCGGGATATCCAGCAAGGAGGTCAGCTGCGGCGTCCACTCATCTTCCATCAACCGGCGCAGGCCCTGGAAGCGCGGGTCGGCCTTATTGGTATAGAGCCGCGGTCCAGCTTCGGCGCGCGCGGTCGGTTGGTCAACCAGGGCCTTGACCTTATGGTAGCCGAAGCCGGCGCAGCGATCGCCCGCCATATAACAGCGCATCACCCCTTCGCTCAGGCGCGGCTGGAACGGTTGATCGATCACAGAGCCGTCTTCGAAATACTCGATGCACCGCTCGAGAAACTCGTCCAGAGCGACGTCCTCCGATGCGTCGCTGGTGGCATCAAGCACGCGAACCATCGGCCGGGCGGGTGGACTTGCCAGGGCCTCGACCTTCCAGACGCCCTGACCGCCGTTGCCGCGGTTGCGCTTAATCACGCGCGGGCCAGCCGCCAGCCGCAAGGGCAATTCCACCCTCATCTGCTCGAGCGTTCGATAGAGGGCCGTGTCGCAGCCCCAGCTCATCATACGGGTGCGATGGAGTACCTCTTTGGTGCCCATTTTTAGGATGACATCGGGATGGGCGCTCACCCAGACGCCGCGCGCCGCGACGTCGCGCAGCAGCGCGTCGAGATTGGCGCGGTTGCGCCCCTCGTGAATCGGGTTAACCCAGACGAGCACGCCATCGAACGTGGCGAGCTGTGTGCGAACGGCGTCGAGGACATCGTCCTCATAGATTACGGGTTCCGCATCAACGCCGACATCGGCGAGCGCCGCGAACACGGCGCTGAACCGACTGGTCCCTGGCGAGGCACTGCGGCGCGCCGCTTCATCCCCGCGCCAAAGGATAGCGATGCGGCCGAGGCGAGCTGTGGGTTCCGTGTCCGGGTTGGTCGGACTGATCTGGCAGGTCAACGAGAAGCTCTCCTTTGACGTCGCGTATCGCGATGCTCTGACTAACCGCCACGCCGTCAATGAAATTCGCGGCGGGTTAACCTTCGCCGTTCCAATTCGTTTCGACGGGGGCTCGCAATAGATGATGTTAGGATCGTAGGTGATGGAGCGGGGGTTATCGCAAGATCGAATGAGGTCCGGAGGGGGCAAGGTAACGCAAGGATCTCCAAATAGGGGCCGCGGTCGATCGATTGCCTGAGTGCTGGCAGCGCCACCGCAGCCCACTTCACGATGATGCAGCTTCTTGTGTCCCCCTGCGCAGTTCACACGGCACCTGGCTATGCCCACCGGCCGCGGAAGAATCGTCCGCAGCCGGCAGCATGACCCGGAACAAGCTTCCAGCCGTCGCTTCGCTTGCGAGTTCGATCTGCCCGCCATTCGCCTCGACCGCCCAGCGCGCGATTGCGAGCCCAAGTCCGACCCCGCCTTCTTCCCTCGATCGGCTCGCATCGACGCGATAGAAGCGATCGAAAATGCGATCCCGATGCGCGGTAGGAATCCCGGGTCCCGTGTCCCGCACCTCGATCACCGCCCGCTTAGCCGTCGCATTCACCTCGACGGTGATCGCGCCGCCATTTGGTGTGTATTTTATTGCATTGTGTATCAGATTCATGAGTGCATGCCGGATGAGGGCGGCGTCTGCCGTAGCATGGACCCTGATCGGAACGCGGAGCGTGAGCTCTTGCCGCTTTTCGTCGGCAAGCACGTGGAGCTGATCGATGACATTTCCTGCCAACCGTCCAAGGTCCAGGTCCTCTGGCACTAGGTGGATTTTTCCCGAGTCGGCTCGTGTGAGGATCAGGAGGCTTTCGACGAGTCGCGTCAGCCTGTCGACTTCCTCCAGCATGCTGCCGATGACGTCGCGGTACGCGACGGCATCAAGTGGACTCTGCAGCGCGACCTCCCCAACGCTGCGCATCGCGGTGAGGGGAGTGCGCAGCTCGTGCGAAGCATCAGCGGCGAAGCGGCGTAATCGTTCGAACGCATCTTGGAGACGGAATAGCGTGTCGTTGAACACCGTCGCGAGCTGCCCGAACTCATCCCGAGCGTTATCGACCGGGAGCCGCTTTGCGAGTGATTCTGCAGTGATTTCTCGGGCTTTTTGTGCCATCGCGCCGACCGGAGCGAGTACCCGGCCTGCAAGGAAGTAACCTCCGGCGACTGCCAAACCTGCGGCGAAGGGAATGCCCGTCGCGAGGATGACGGCGAGCGTCCAAAGTGTGTCCCGGAGGGAAGTTTCGTCAATCGCGGCGGCCACGCGATAGGTCGATCCAGTAAAGCTATGGACGCGATAGCGACGACCGCTCGGGGCCGTCCAAGACAGCGGCGATGCCGAATCGCCTGGCTGCAGCGGGGACGAGAGTCCCTCCCGCGCCCATGCTTCGGTTTGCTGACGGATGCCGCCGGCGTCGTCCACCCGGAACAATGTTATGCCCCATTCGGACGCCAAATCCGCCAGCTCGTCAGGCTCCTCGCGATAGACCTTGCCGATGGTCGCGATCTGCAGGCCGAGTTGCGCGTCCAAGGCAGCGTAGAGGCGAGTCTGGACGAAAAGCAGAATGGCTGCGGAAAAAATACATATGATCAATGTCAGCACTCCAGCGTGCCAGAGCGTAAGCCGCGTGCGCACGTTCGGCGGGCGGAATCTCATTCTTGTCTCCCGCTAAGAAGGTATCCAAGGCCGCGGACAGTGTGCAGCAACTTTCTGTCGTAGGGTTCGTCGATCTTACGACGCAGCCGGGCAACCGTAACGTCGATGACGTTGTCGAGGGGGGTAGCCCTAGCCGTCGCGTGCCACACGTCGCGTGCGAGCATCTCCCGCGACACGATGCGGCCGCCGTGACGCAATAGGTATTCGAGCAGGTCGAATTCCTTCGCGGTCAGATCGAGAGACTGAGCTCCCCTGGAGACTTTGTGCATGACGAGATCCATCTCAAGGTCCTCGTGCTGTAGCTTGAGGATCTGGTCCATGCGCCCGCGGCGGAGCAGCGCCCGGATGCGCGCAAGCAGCTCGGAGAATGCGAAGGGTTTGGTGAGATAGTCGTCAGCGCCTTGATCGAGGCCAACCACCCGGTCCTCGACCGCATCCTTGGCCGTAACGACCAAGATCGGCGTCTGATTGCCGCACTTGCGCAGCGTCGCGAGAACATCGATGCCGTCGCGGCGCGGCAGCATAAGATCGAGCAACAAGAGATCGAAAGAGCGCTGGCTCGCGAGGAAAAAGCCTTCTTCTCCGGTCGCCGCGACCGTGACTTCGTAGTGTTCTGATTCAAGGCCCTCGCGCAGGGCGTTCGCGACCTTCTTTTCGTCCTCAATGACCAGGATACGCACGGTGTGCTCCGCTCCGAGAGCTGCCCTCGCGCCGGCATTATAAACCGGTTCCTTGCTGTCGCAGCGTTCCTGACAGGAATTTCAGGAATTCTTCAGTGGTGGAGGCGCCGAAAGGCGACCAAGATTTGTCGAGGATCGAAACGTCGGCCGCATCTGGAACGCCCTCAGGTCGCCAGATCGGCGGCAGGCCGCAACCGGTTGGTGGTGGTGCAACAGCAGCTTTGACGGCGGGGCATCTCGATTAATGAAGGGAGGCACCTCATGACCAGACGACAAATGCTACTGGCGTCTGCCCTTAGCTTCGTGATCATTGCTTTGGCCGCATCGTCTGTTGGCCTTCGATCAGCTTTCGCGATTGGTCCAGACCAGGAGCAGGCCGAATTGGCGAACGCGTTGAGCGGCGTGAAAGTCAGCCTGCAGCAGGGCTTCACGGCCAGCGAACGGGAAGGTCAGCCGATCTCTGGAAAATTCGAGATGGACGAGGGTAAGCTCCAGCTTTCGGTCTATACGGCGAAAGAAGGAAAGTTTTACGAGGTGATTGTCGATCACATGACGGGGACTGTCGCCAAGGTCGAGCCGATTACCGAGGGCGAGGACCTTGCCCACGCCAAATTGCAAAAGGCCGCAATGGACAGGGCGAAGGTCAAGCTGGCCGATGTTGCGACCAAGGCAAAAGGACAGGCCAAGGGAGAGGCCGCGGACGTGCTCGTCGTGAGCGCAGTGCCTGAGCTGAAAGACGGCCGTCCTGAGGCCACGATTGTTCTGCTGCAAGGAAAGAAGTTTTCGACTGCTTCGGAGCGGCTCGACTAAAGGTTGAAGCCTATCCGAGTCCACGATTTGCCGTCTCTGCGTTCGGCGAACGCGGTGAGAGGAGAGTGGGGAGTAAGAGAATCAGGCTGGAGGGCTCTGTCTGGCGGGCATCTTACAGGAGGATGCGATGAGAACTGCCCCAATGAGGATTAGCCTAATGCTGGCGGCCGGCGTGGTGACGATCGGCCTCGGAATTGACGGCGCAGGCTGGAGTGGCGCAGCAATCGCGCAGAAAAGGTCCCAGGGCGGGGGATCCGTGGATCGGATCGTGAGCCATTTGCGCGCGGTAGATACAGCCTACGCGTCAGGCAACGCGGCTGAAGCTCAAACCCGCTTCAGGCAGGCGCGTGCAGCATGGAACGGCGTGGCACCGAGGATTTCAGCGCGTGAGGCTCGCGAACAACAACTACTGTTCGATTCGCTGGGCAATCAGCTCAAGAGTGGGGCACCGGCGACTAAGGTGAAATCGACGATCTCCGGCATGGTTGAAGAACTTCACGAGGATATCGAACGCGAACTGAGGTAGAATTCGTCGTGGATCGTGGGCTTTTTGGGCTCGCCGTCGTCGATCTCAGAAGGGCGTGGCTGCGGTCACTGGCGACCGCGCTGGCGATCGCACTTGCATTAGTCGCAATCACGTTCTTTGCAGCACAAATAGGTCTTCGACGGGCGGAACTCCTGACCAGCTACGAAGAGTCCGGAGCGGCGACATTCATCGTCGATCTCAACAAGGTGCCGATGGGCGAAATCGCAGACCTCATTCGGGCGCTACGCTCGGCTGCCGGGGTACAGTCAATCGTGGCTCCCTACAATGGCACTCAGCTCGGCTTGGTGGCCGACACATCCTTTGTGGTTTTCGAGAACGAGAAGCAGCAGGAATCTCTCGGTGCTCGGACCACCGCGCTAGGTGTCGATCGGTCATTCGATCCAGTCCAGGATTATTATGTAAATTTCCATGATCTGAATCCGAACGCGCCCACAGCAACCCTCGGAGCCCCCCTGCTTGCGACATCTGGAACGGCGCGTCCGCCGGACCGCAACGAGGTCGTTGTCCCCTCCGGGGTTGCTGATTACGTCGGCATTCGACCTGGCGCCGAAGCAACCGTCGATTTGACGTACGTGAACGCGGATCCTCCAATCGTTCGACGCTACGAGAAGCTACGCCTGATCGGGACATTTGATCTCGTCGGCCCGGATCAGGGTCGATTTGAGCCCTTTTGGCGCCTTGCTGCGCGCGGCAATGAAGTCCTCACTGTACGTCGCCCGGATGCCCCAAAGGGCGTGGCAACCACGTTGCCAATCCTTTTGAATGACCAGCTGTTGAAGGACTTTTTCGGATTCGTCGGCGAGCAACTGGCTGCTCGCGGCATGCCACCCCCAAAGGAGACTGCAGCCAAAGAACTCGTCGTGCGGGCGCACTCAGTTCGGGAAGTGCCAACAGTCGAAGGTGAAGCGATATCCTTGCTCGATCAGCGGAGTCTCAAACAACACTGCGGCGCTGCAGGTGAATCTACCTTCTGCCTACGAGTGCCGGAGCGCAACAATTTCGAAGCGGCACTCCAAGAGCAAGGAAAACTGGAAGCAGGTGGGTCGTTCTTCATCTTTCTCCTACTTGTACTCGTGGCCGCCGGGGTAGCCGGTCTGCAGATCCAGTTGATCCTGGCACGTTGGCGTGAGCTCGGAATTTTGCAGGCCGTGGGCTTTTCCCCGTTTAAAGTCCTGCTCTATTTCGCGATACGAATGTACACGGTCCTTGCCGCGGGCATGGTGATCGCCGCAGTGGCGGTGATCATTCTGCCGTTTGTTCGAACCGCTTCAACGTTCGGTTTTGCCACCGGGGTTGCGCTTGTTGCCGCAACCATCGCAGCTCTTCCGGTGCTGCTTTGGCCGCTCGCACAAGCGCCCGCCCAGCTCCTTCGGGTGTCTGCATGATATGGGTGAAGCTCACCTTCGGAGGCTACGGCCGCCGCTTCGTCGAGGCGCTTGCGGCGGCGATCGTTCTCGCTGCGACGAGCGCAACCGTCGCTGCGTCGCTGATGGTGGTCGAGGGCGCCCGCAACACTTTGAGCAGGGCCATACGTCAGGATCGGCCCGACGTCGTTGAGGTCAAGAGCCGCTTCAATCGCGCTCTGTTTGAAACGCCGCGGAGTGGAAATCTGCCGCCGCTCACAATTCCAGTCTATGAGCCGCTTATCGACCCCACCGATCTGGAAGCGGCTGCAGGCGAGAATCAGGTCGTTAAGCGGCAGTCGCTGTTTCGTAATGTTGTATCCGGCGACAGCTTTCTAAACATCTACATTTTCGGTATTGATCCTGACAGCGAGCCCGGTTTGAGCAGCTTCTCGCTGGCGCGCGGTCGGTTTTTGCGGAGTGATGATCGTGCGGTCGCGGTGCTCGATCAAGCGTCAGCTCAGGCGCTCGGCGTAGATATCGGCGGCACTTTCCCGGTTCGGAAGGCGGACGGCACGGACCTGCAGCTCACCGTCGTTGGCATTCTCGACAAACTTGAGTTACGGGGCGCCCCGCCTAGGTCGGCTGAAGCGCCCTCGTTGCGGCCGGGGTCGACCTTCGTCTCGAGCGGTGCGTTCGTGAATATCCAAACCAGCGAAGACATCTTCGGTCGCGAGAGCCTGACCGATGCCATCGTCATTGCACGAAGCGCCTCTGACGTGCCGGCTCTCGTCGCCAAGCTCCAGGAAGCCTTTCGGTTGGAGCCAGGCGTCTTCGTCACGGAACGATACAGCCAATACCAGCGTAAGGTCCACGATTTCGTTCTGACCCTGACCTTGTTTTCCGCCGTAAGCACTGCGACCCTGCTATTGGCCGGATCGTTCGCTGCAAACCTTCTGCACGACATATATGTCGAGCGACGGCGCCAATATGCCACGCTCATAGCCGTCGGATTTCGGCCTGCGATCGGAACCGCTCCTGCCGTCGTCTTCGGGCTGGTTCTTGGATTTGCTGCGGTTGCCTTCGGCGCCTTCGCTGCCCGTGTTTTCGTGCCGCGAACTTTCGCTATGCCTTCGCTCATGGCCGATCTTGGCCCGACGGAACCGGCAATCGATTGGGTGGTGGCCGGCTCCCTCGTGGCGATCGCAATCGCAGCCGTCGGCATCGGCTCGGTCTCGACGGTGCTTCGACTTGTGCGGCAGCCCCTGGCAATAACTCTTTCGGAGGAGAACTTGTGACCCCGCTCGTCTCCGTGCGCTCGGTTTCAAAGACATATCGCCGCGAGCGCTCCGTCGTTGGCGCGTTGCGCGATGTATCACTTGAAATCGGAGAGGGCGAGTTCGTGCGGATCAGTGGTCCATCGGGCTCGGGCAAAACCACGCTTCTCAACCTCATCGCGCGACTTGATCAGCCGGATCAAGGGCACGTCATCGTGGCGGGAACCGATCTCGCCCGCTTATCAGGGGCGCAAGCATCAAAATACCGCGCGGAGCAGGTCGGGATGGTCTTTCAGGCCTATAATCTGATCCCGCAACTGAGCGCTTTGGAAAATGTGCTGCTCCCGATGATTGCGTTGGGGCGAGCGAACCAAGGCCGTGCCCGCGAACTTCTCGATCTCGTCGGCCTGGCCGATCGCGCCGACCACAGCCCATCACAGCTCAGTGGGGGAGAACAGCAGAGAGTGGCTATTGCCAGAGCATTCGCAAATGATCCTGCACTACTCTTGGCTGACGAGCCGACTGGGAATCTCGATGAACAAAGCGCACAACGTGTGATGGAATTGCTTGCGAGCGCGGTTCGTCAGCGCGGCAGAACGTTGCTGCTCGTAACACACGAGCGCGACTCGGTGCAGACGGCCGATAGGTGTCTCGAAATGCGGGCCGGGGTTGTCACTCGGGCCGGAGGGATCAACCTGAATTCCTCTGACAATCTGTGCTCACGAAGTTGAGCGCCAATTCACCTTAACGGTCGGGAGATTACATTGAAAGCAGCACGAGTTATCTTGACGGTCGCTATAGTGATGACGACGATCAGCTCGCAGGCCATAGCCGAACGAACCGTTAGAGGAGTGGTCGTAAAAGTGGACGGGATGGCCGGCAACATTTCGGTTCGCGAAATGCATCCGGGTACGGCCGGGGCGACCTCCTACGGGATGGTCGAAGAATTCAAAGTGCAGGATGGGCTGCTGTTTGATGCGGTGCGACCTGGAGATGAAGTGGTCTTTTCCGCTTCGGAAATGGACGGAGCTATGACGATTACCAAGCTTAGCGAGCAGTGACTCGAGCGATCCGCCTTCAGTTGATTCCGCCGCACATCACAAGCGAGGAACATCTGTTGTGAAGTGCCAGTATACAAAGTGCAGATCGATCGTCCCGCCGGACGATTGCAATGCCGACCGCCCCTTCGGGAACAGCGCACTGATCTGCTGACACTGATCTGCTCATGGCGACTTCATTTGCGGATCACGAGAGTTCTCGCCGGGGCACCCTGGAGACCTACGGTGTCCACACGATCAGCGGGCAGATAGGCAAGGCATGGCCTGGGAAGCGATCAAGAATACAGCACGGAGGGATGTGGCAAATCCGCGGTCCCAGCGCTGGAGACGCGGCGGCTAGAAGTTGAGTGTCCGCTGGTTATGCGACTTGGCGCAGCGCTCGTGCGACCCTTGTGTATCTGATCAACGGCCCCTCGTCAGGATCATCACCATGAAAATGAACCGCCGCGCCAGTCGAGGTGCTGCGCGACTTTCCGTATTCCTTCACTGCCGTCGTCTCGACCACTTGCAGGCTGGAATCATCTGCGAATGCCGTCAGGGCGGCGAGCTCCGCAGTGCTCGCGCCACCAGAGCGCCACGAAGCCTCAAATACTCCGGAGCGCCACTGCCCATTGCCATCCACACCTTGTCCGACGTCGTAATTTCGACGCGAAGCCAGGAAGTGTGGGTATTTGACCGCATTGCGGTCATACATTCGAGCTTGGCGGACTGCGAGCCTCGCATCTGCTTCCATGGGAAGTTCTTCAAGCGCTGACCAGCCGCCGCGAACGCATATGAGACGCGAGCCCCCGTAGACGGAAAGTCCGTGATTATTTGTAACGGTCCACTGCGTGCCATGATAGGCGATCGTCGAGCTACCGATTGTCGTGCAACCGACGCTTCGTGTAGTGACGTGACGCAGGCTAGTCTCGAGTACCAGACCATGAGACGCGAGCTTCTCAGCCGGAAAATTCTCTAGATAAGCCTCCAGTTCGGCAACGCGCCGGATAGTGACTTGACCGTGGCCACCATCGCCCAGCGGCTCCTTCAAGCGAACCGCTCCGAGCACCAAGAGTCGTTTAGCTGCCAGTTTTGCATCGGCGGCGCAAAACACTGTATAGCCCGGAAGAACAGCACTATGGACGTTATCGGCGAACGCAGATGACCAGCCAGACGGTCGAGACGCGTGCGCGCCAATGAGGCGATGCGTGATGGCTTTCGTCTTGACGAAGGGATAAGGCACGACCGCGCCATAGAGTTGCTGGGAAGAATGAATTCCTAGAGCCCGCGCCTCATCGAAGATCAGGGTATCGCTGGGAACAAAGAAAAGACGGGCGGGCGCATGCGCCTTTGGATCGAATTCACCCGCAAATCGATGCCCCTTGAGGCGCGCGATACTCTTCGCCACCACGGACAGCGTGACCTTCTCGTGAGTGTACATCGGACCGCCCAGACGAGAGAAATGCAAGACGACCGCGTCGATGCCACGCTCTTCGCGCTGAATGCCGCGAGCTGATGTCTGCCCTGCAGAGGCCGATCTTTCGTGGAAAAGGGGGGGGGGTCTGCCCATGCGCAACCATCTCACCTGGTGAGTATTGGTCAGTGCTTGGACGGAAACCCGTCTGACGGGGAGACTGGAAATCCCCGTGTGTGTAAACTAGGCAGGGAACTAGGCCAACGCAAGCCGTCCCAGGGTCAGTTAATGCTTACGATCAATGCGCTAAGACGCCTGCATATCTCGGCTTCTTTTCAACTGGCCGATGGAGAATGCCTTGCGCTGCAAGGCCCCTCGGGCGTTGGCAAGACCCTGCTGCTTCGTGCCATCGCCGATCTTGATCCGAACGAAGGCTCTATCGAGTTGGATGGCAGGCCAAGAGAGTCGATGCCGGCTCCCATTTGGCGGAAGCAGGTGACCTATGTTGCTGCTGAACCAGGCTGGTGGGCAGACACAGTGCAGGAGCACTTTGTTGCATGGGGGCCGGCGGTCGCGCTGGCTCAACGCCTGGGGCTGCCATCGAGTTGCGGGACTTGGCCGATCCAAAGACTTTCCACAGGCGAGAAACAGCGGCTCGGGCTCGTGCGGGCTCTTTTGCTGCATTCGCGCGTGCTCTTGCTGGACGAACCCACGTCAGCGCTCGATGCAGCCTCGACCGCTTCTGTCGAAGCCATTATCGCTGAGCGCTTGTCGAGCGGCACAAGTGTGATCTGGAGTACTCATAACAGCGCCCAGGCGCGACGCATCGGATCGCGCTTGCTCATGATGGCGAGCGGCGGGCGGATTGAGGAGCACCCGCTTTGAGTTACATTCAGTTAAGTTACGGCGACCTGATCCTGCCTGCGTTACTCGTGGTCATGAACGGTGTGCTCTCGCTGGCGCTGCACCTCAAGCTTGGGCGGCAACTGGCCTTCGCGAGTGTGAGAATGGTGATTCAGCTTGTGCTGGTCGGTTACGTGCTGACGTTTCTGTTCGCGGTCGTATCGCCGTTGTGGACGGCACTCGCTGCCTTCATCATGGTCTTGTTCGCATCACGCGAAATCGTCGCCCGTCAAAAAAGGCGGCTGGAGGGTCTTTGGACCTACGGCTTGGGTGCAGGATGCACGTTGCTCGCGGCCGGTATCGTTACGACGTTTTCGCTGCTCACGCAGCTACGTCCTGAACCCTGGTATCACCCCCGCTACGCTCTGCCGCTCCTGGGAATGATCCTGGGCAACACCATGACTGGTGTGAGCCTGGGCTTGGATGTGCTGGTGAGTGGGGTGGTTCGCGAACGAGCTGCGGTGGAATCCTGCCTCGCCTTGGGAGGTACGCGATATCAGGCGCTCCTGCCCGTGATCCGCGATGCGCTACGAAGCGGCTTCATGCCGACCATCAACGGTATGGCGGCAATTGGTCTCGTCTCTCTACCGGGGATGATGACCGGACAGATCCTCGCGGGCGTCGAGCCGGTCGACGCTGTCAAATACCAGCTACTGATCATGTTTCTAATTGCGGGCGGAACGGGTCTGGGAACGCTTGCAGCGGTCATCGGTGGTGGACGTCTAGTCACTGACCATCGGCACCGATTGCGCCTGGATCGGATCGCCTCGGAAGACTGACCTTGAGTCATCGTAGATCGAGAAGATCGCGCGGCACGTTTGGGATGGATTGTTCGCGTTCGAAAAGATCAATTATGTCATCGGCAGGGATGCGGCCAATCTCGTAGCGCGCACTCTCTACAACAAATCCACGCAGCACCAGACTGGTTCGGTGGAGCGGTTGCTGCATGGCGCTGGTTCTCTTCCAATCAATGCGCCAGACGCCCTCGAACTGCATCAAAAGTGAGTCAGAGCCAATTTTGCATGCCGAATGACAACCAAGCAGTTCGCGGCGCTTCGCGTCCGAATCCCGCAACGCCGAATTGAGCGTTCTCATTACGACACGACGCAACTGCGCTGGTAGCCGGTCCGCGGAGCTCGTCGGATCGAATGTCCGCAGCGCACATTTACAAGCGTTAGTGTTGGAACCGGCCCGCAGGTGCAGTCTGGCATCCGCTGATGGCTGCTCAGGTGGACGTCAGCCAACCAAGAGTAGGCTGCAAGGGCCCCAGCTCCAACCCCTGAGCTGGGGCCCATTGCATCCCAGCGATGTAGCGCGCTCGCTCGACGAGCGGAGGGCGCGCTGACCGGACAACGGGACGGAGGCTAGACCAGCAAGGAGAGGAAGGAGGCGCCAACCGCACCCGCGGTTGTGATGTGAAATCACGTTATTGCGAGCTCACCTTGGCACGACCAGCAATGAGGGCATCGTCAATCGTCGGATCGAGCTGGTTGAATCCCAGGGAGTGCCTTTCGTCGCCGGCGACATGCTCGTCGAGCAGCGTGGAAATGCCGTGCGCGCCGTTGATAAGCTTGTTGTTGAGCGCCCAGATGGCAGCCTGGGTACGATTGGTTGTGCCTATCTTCCGAAAGATCGCCTTGACGTGAGCCTTGACGGTCGGCTCGGCAATCTTGAAGTACCGCGCGACATGTTTGTTGGAATCACCCCGGACAATTCGTTCCAGGATCGCGATTTCCCGTGCGGACAGCAGCTTGGAGGCATGCAGCGCGCTCTCCGCCTCCCAAGGAGCACCATTTTGAGTTGGGGGCGACAATCGTTCGTCGAGTTTTGGCAGGACGGTCGCTAATGGCCAAAGGCGACCATCGATAACGATGAGATGTTCGTCAGTAACGGCGTGCAGACAATTAATGAGAGCGTTCGGCGCGACGGAATTGAAAAGAGCTGCATTCACGCCGGCATCGAGTGCACTCGCCAGGCAATCGGGGCTGCGCTCGTCGCCAATCGCTACGATGAAGGACAGTGGATACAGCGCGCGAATGCGTTTGAAAATGAAATCATGCTTCTGTCCAACTCCGACTATAAATAAGCTGGGCTCGTCGCTGGGTATTGCGTTGAGCTCGTCGAGCGCAATACCCCAGCCTTGTGGAGAGAATCGCGTTCTCGATAGAATAAGCCGAAGGCCTTCGCGAAAGAATCCATCAATTTGGAGGATGAACGTTGGTACTAACGCGGCGCTCGACATGTCCAAATATCCTGACGCAACCAACAAAGAGTCCGATCGGGTATTTCAGGGACGCGATATGGAACACGATATTTATTCAAGCTTAAAGTACATTAGAAATGTTGTCGAGAAGGAGGCGCCGAAGCCGATTTCTGGCTCAGGCGAAGTAGTCACGCCGTATCACGATTAGAAACGAAACGCGCTTGATTGAGTTAAGTTAAAGGGGGGGTGCGCCCGCAGCGTCCGAAGGTTCCAGCAACATCGTCGTCGTCGCACCCTCAGGCTGAGGTGGTTGCGCGGAGCGGTCTCTGGACTCCGAATTCTCCGAAGAGAGTGCTCGGGAGCTGCCTGAGCGGCTTCCGATATTCTACCGTTTCGGCTCTATGAGCTGCTTTCAATAGTCCCAGATCCGGATGCTGGAGGTCAAGTTGCGTTCCCCGTGCGGGCTAGTTCGGGTTCACGATTGTCTCTGAGCGCGGCGCACGAATAATACTTAACGGAAAGCCGCGCGCTCAATGTTGCGGCCAGATAGCCGTGGAAACTCGCGTGATCATCAGGCGGAAGCCGCTCATCACTGTCGTGACACCCTTGTACAACAAGGCAGACTGCGTTCTGCGAACGCTGTGGTCAGTAGCTCGTCAGACGGACATCGATTTTGAGCTTATAGTTGTCGACGACGGATCGACCGACCCCAGCGCGACTTTGGTGAAGGCGGCCGGCTTGCCGCATCTCCAGTTGATTGAGCAGCCGAACGCTGGAGTTTCGGCCGCGCGTAATCGTGGGATTCGAGCTGCGCAGGGAGAATGGGTTGCGTTCCTCGATGCAGATGATCTGTGGTCGCACGACCATCTCGCGAGTCTTTGGCGCGCCGCTGATGGCAGCGATGCAGTCGCAGTCTTCAGCAACCTGCGACTGGAAAGCAGAGCAGGCAGCCTTCTGATCGATCCGAACGTTTCGGCGCAAAGGATCGACGATTATTTCTCGTTTGCGCTCTCCAATGGCGGCTATCCAGTCAGCTCAAGTTCGATCATGGTCCGTCGGGACGAGTTGCTGGCTGCAGGGCCGTTTGCCGAGGGCATCTCGACAGGCGAAGATATCGACATGTGGTGCAGACTTGCCTGCCGGGGTTCCTTTATTTATAGCGCGGCACCATCTGCAACGTACAATGACGCGAGCTCGCCATCGCTCTGCGGGAGCCGCGACACGATATCGCGACCGCTCTTCGCAGAGCGCCTATCGGACTTGATGCGAGATCATGTCGTCCCGACGCGTCTGCATGAGAGCGGCAGGCGCTATGCTAATTTCCTCATGTTGGAATATGCGCGCCAACTATTGGATGCGGGG
This sequence comes from Bradyrhizobium sp. ISRA436, assembly GCF_029910015.1. Lineage (NCBI taxonomy): Bacteria > Pseudomonadati > Pseudomonadota > Alphaproteobacteria > Hyphomicrobiales > Nitrobacteraceae > Bradyrhizobium > Bradyrhizobium sp. ISRA436. The sequence goes on along the minus strand of NZ_CP094519.1, from coordinate 3,843,799 downwards.
CGATACAAAGAGGCTCAGGCCGTTCTCCTTAGCGACTGCATTCCAGGATATGATCTGAGCCGCTTTCTCAAGCGATTGGCAAGGACAACGATTGTCGGACGAACACTGTTTGGCTTAAGGCAGGCGACTGCCAGTCGCGCTTGAGCGACCAACAAGCGCTTTCTGCGCAAAGCGCTAGTGTCGTGTGTGGCGCACGTGCCGGATGAATTGAGGGGTTGTCCGTGGCCGATCGGCTCGGACCCATTGCGTCCGATCTCCGCGAGCCAACGCCAGAGCGGTGCGCATCACCATGATCATGTGCCGCGGCACCTGCGCTATTTCTCTAAATCCGATCAAATCGCGACCGGAGACGTACCAAGCGGTCACCAGCGGGAACGCAAAAACGGCTAGCTCAATCGCGGAACATGCGAGTGGAGCGCGTATGCCTACAGCAGCCAGATACAGTAAACTGACGGCCAGGAGCACCATGTTGGCTATGGCCAGCATGCCGAGTGGCGGGACCGCGAGATCCGCCGCCAACGCAAGCAAGCGTAGATCTCGTTTTTCCCAGGCCTGGAAGATGAGGCGGGGCAGGTGACTTCTGATCAGCCCAAGGTGCCCTTGGACCCAGCGATGCTTTTGCCGGACTTGGCCACTTTGCGTGTCTGGGAAATAGCTTGTCACGCGCGCACCACGGAAGAAGCGCGCCGGATGTCCTTGGATCGCCAGCTCAAGTCCAAGGAAGATGTCCTCGGCCAGAAGCTCGGTCGCGAATAGGTCTGGATTGATTAGCGCCCATGGCACGGCCATGCCTGTTCCGCGGAGCTGGCAAGGCAAGCCAAGGCGCGCGTAGCCGTTTGGACGAAAATCGTTCTTGATCCGCCAGGCGAATTCGGCCAAGCGAGGCGCTCCGGGACTATCGGGATGTGCGACCATGAGATCTAGACACTGGATCGGCGCGTCGGCGGTTGCGCAGGCGCGCGCTAACAAATCGATCCCGTGCCGATTGATCTGACAGTCGGCGTCTATGAACACGACGACTTCGGGAGGCGTCGCGGCTAGATGCCGAAGGCCGGCCGCCAGGGCAAAGCCTTTGCCGCGCCGCTCCGGATTGCTCCGGAGCAAAACTTCTGCTCCGGCTCGCGCTGCGAGAGGAGCAGTTCTGTCACTACAATTGTCCGCCACAACCAGGAGTCGGTCGCCGGGCGCTAGGTCCTGCCTAATACGAAGGAGTGTCGCCTCGATGCTCTGTTCTTCGTCGTGCGCCGGCACCAATATCGCGACTGGAGGGCGGCGGGGCAGGAGCAAGAACGGACGATCATGCAGAAAGATCATGGCCGCTGCTTGCAGGGCGAAGCTCAGCGTGACCAGAGCCAGGGCTGTCGCGGCGAGGCCGAGCAGGATGTTCAGCGTCGAAAGGATCATGAGGGCCTCGGCCAAATCGATCTAAAGCGTGCCGCCGGAAGCGATCTTTCCCTCGCAAACTTTGCGAGAGCCAAGCATCCCTGCGGCGTCGCAAGGCTCAGAGGCCGCGACAGTGTCCAAACCGGGTTGACCGGCGAAAAGCAGATAGTCGCAACCGTGCAGGCGCAGCATTTTCCTGATTCGTCGTTCGGAAGCGCCAAGCAGGAATCCCCGGTGCATTCGGCGGCGATAGCCATATGCAAGCAGGAGTTGTCCAAGGAACGTGGCGTCGACGTAACTCACGCCGTCGACGTTAATGACAAGGTTGCCCTTGGCAAGACACGCTACGGCGAGGGCGTCGCGTACCGGCAAGATGTTCTGCTGCGTCCACGCGCCGAAGAATTCCAGGGTCTCGTCATCGCCACGCCGATAGTGTCGGATGCGTGCCGCAGCCAGTTGCGTTGCCGAAGGCCGGTGAATACTACGATAGACGACCCAGGGGAGGACCTGACGAAGCAGGACAGAAATCAATGTTACGAGATCGAGAGCGTACCGCGTCCAGAGCGCCGGTTCCTCCTTGATGCGCCACAGCCATTCAATTCCGGCACGCCGAAAGAACATGGGAGCGCGCTTGATGCTTCCCGCGACGAAATTGATGGTCGCTCCGAGATTGCAGATGACGGGAGCCGAAAGCTGGTGCTCATTCCGATTAAGCCACAACAGGCCTTTGCGCGCTCCGACCGAAACGATCAGAAGGTCGGGGTGCGCGTCATTGATGATGTCGAGAACTTCCGGATCGCTCATCGATTCAACGGAGCCGAAGCCTGGAGAAAGGGTGCCCGCGCATTCGATGGCCGCCTTAGCTTCGCTGAGACGCTTCCGCACGCGGTAGCCGATGTCATCGGTCGCACCGAAAAAGAAGGTGCTCAGGTGCTCGCTGGTATCGGCCCAGAGAGCATCAAATAGGTCAGAGCCGGCGACACGCTGTCGAACAGGAATCCCGAGCAGGCGGGCGAGCCAAAGCAGTGGCATCCCATCGATGACAGAGAGATCGGTTGCCAATGCGGCATCTCTGAAATCCGGGTCGGAGCGGATCAGGCGCAGGAAATTCGCATTCGGAGTGACCAGATTGCAGCGGCGCGTTTCTCTGATGGACGAGACAATCCGCTGCTTCGCCTCCTCAAACGTCACCGCGTCGCAGAGCAGTCCCTCAATGCAGACAACTTGCCGGGAGAAGTCGGGAAAGATCGGCGTCCGGATGTCGCGCCTGTGAGCGGCCGTTTGTGTTTGCAGGGCACGCATTGAGCCAAGTCCACTGACTGCAGGCAAACTGAAAAGCGGCGCGTCCGTAGGCTTGAATGGATCGCCAATCGTGCGCGCAGCGCCCCCTCGCTTTCGCGGAGAAGGCGAGACGGAGTGTAGCCATGGGCCTGCACAGCAATGTTGCTCTCACGAATAGGATGGTGAGTCATGCCGACTAGTCCGAGTCGGGCTGTGGCCAGGAGCCGATCGAACTACTGCTGCGGCGAGGTACCGGTACGGAGCGCCCTAAAGGGCGCCTCTGAGCTTTGCAGTGGACCGTTTGTTGGCACCCAACAGGACTAGTTACTTTGAAGGCGTTGCGGCCCTGCTGCAGATGCCGTCATGTTTCTGGATGGGCGATAGACGTGGAGCCGAACGGGAGGCGTTATCTCGACTGTGGATGCACTGAGAGGTTCCACTGAATTGAGCGGGAAAGCCCAGAATGCGCGGTCCCATCACGAGCCTTTGCTGTACTGCCGGTACGATGTTTCTTCTTGGTCTCGGGATCTGCGTCGGAACCGTAGCGGATAGTGCTCGTACGTCGCGACAATCAATCGATGCCAAGGATCGACCGTCGCTGATCATGGCGCCGGATCGAGAATTTTCCGGGACAAGCTACGTCCATGCCCAGTTGCCACCGGATGCTCCGCGCGATCCACATTCCGACAGATGGGTAGCTGCGCTTCAGAACCAGATCAGAACTCATTACGGAATTGCGTCGGTCAATATCGATCGGTATTCGCCGCCCCTTTACGTTGTCTCAGGTGATCAGCCGACGGTCCGTGTGCGGGCGGAGCGAGCGGCGAGCCCGGACTGGCAATTCGAACCGCTGCAACAACAATGGGAGAGCGTTCCGCTACCTGACGGGTTTCAGCCCTCGAGCGGCAGTGACGCGGAGGCCATCGTCTATCAGCCCTCGACGAAGCACTATTGGGAATTTTGGGGCATGGAAAAGAGTGGGCGCAAGACCATCAACTCGGTGGGCGACACTGTAGACGAATGGCGGGCTTCGTGGGGTGGCAAGATCAATAACCTTGCGACGAGTCCAGGGTATTTTCCGACGACTGAAGACGGGTACAAATTTGGCGCGACGGCGACTGGCCTTGTTCTGCTTGCGGGGCTGATCACCGTGGCGGAGCAGCGCCAAGGTGAGATCAATCACGCAATTCACATAGCCCTGCCGCAAGCGCGCCAATCCGTGTGGGCCTACCCCGCGCAACGCACCGATGGCGACGACAACGATCCCGAGGCGATTCCTGAGGGCGCGACGTTCCGGATTCCTAGCAATGTCGATCTCGATAGGATCGATATGGACCCCTATGCGGCTATGTTGGCGCACGCCGTGCAACGATACGGGATGATCGTGCGTGACACAGCGGGCGCCGTGGTGTTCTACGCCGAGAACCCACTCTCAAAGGGAACAAGTCACCCGTATTTTGGAATTGGCGGCATCTTGCGGTGCCCCAAGGGCTACGCCGAGGCGGCCTGCTATCCCGATGGCAACAACCGTCTTCGCGGCTTTCCTTGGCATCTTCTGGAAGCGGTCCAGTCGAGACTACAGCAGTGATGCCCACTTTTTTCGACGGACACAATAACCGGGAGACGCATTGATGCTCGACTCGTCAGCCAGGAAGCGGGTGTATGTCGACCGCACAGAGGACCGATCCCTTCCGCCGGAAGTCTGGCGTGATGGGCTGGGCTTCAGGATTGCGCTCGCGAAGATTCGTCAGCACCGTCCAGCGCTTCTACGGCTGCTGCTCGTTGGCGTCACCATTGGAGGGATGGCAGGTCTTGCCTATGGCGCGATCAGGGTTCCAGTGTTCAGCGCGACCTCCGAACTACTCATTTCGAATACGACGCTGCAAATGTCTGGACCCGACGCTGTTGTCACTCAGGTTCTGGTCGAGAATTCGCTGATCCAAAGCGCAATTGAAATGCTGAGATCGAGCAGGGTTCTCGATCGGGTGGTCGACAAGATCGGGTTGGAAAAGACCGAAGAGATCCTGCCAAGATCGAGCCTCGCGCAGGCCATTGGCCGGATCGGGTGGCAACGTGTCCGCGATCTCTTGCAAAGGCGAATATCTGGTTCCGAAGAGGCGCTCTCGGACGAAAGAAGAAGGCAGAAAGTGCTGGCGCGAATGCGATCTGACATGGCGGTCAGTCGCGTCGGTGCGAGCCTCATCATTTCGGTCCGAGCACGCGCGCGCAGCCCCGATGAAGCGGCGAGGCTGACGAATGAGCTGGCAGCATCATTTGTTCAAGAGCAAAACGACACAAGCGCGGTGGTCAGTACGAGTGCCTCGCTGCGGGAGCGAATCAAGGTGCTTGGTCCGACGGCGCGGATCATTAGTGAGGCCGTTCCGCCCACCTCAAGCGATGGGCCCCCAACGGCCGTCATCTTGCCGTTGGCGCCGGCGGTCGGTGGAATGCTGGCTTGCATTGTTGGACTCGGCCTCGCGCTGTTCGATAGGAGCTTGCGGAGCGCCGAACAGCTCGTTGCGTTGACTTCAGTCGAGTGCTTTGGGGCCCTGCCGCGCACGAAGGTCCCGCAAATGAACCGGTTAGGCTTGGCCTCAACGTTGAGGCGATCGGTCCTGCAGCGCGCGCGGTCGGCAGTGCTCGAAACATCAAACCAGGTCCCGCACTTCGTTGGAGTGACATCTTATTGCCCTGGGGAAGGGAAGACAGTCGTGGCGGGCAGCTGGGCTAGGTTCCTCGCCGGCGACGGCTCGCGCGTGCTCCTTGTCGATGCAGGGCAGAGCGATACGCGTCCCGCCCTCAGGCCGGTTGCACCGCAAGTGGCCGGTTTGCACGAGGTGCTGCGAGGGGAGGTCGCGCCCGGCGATGCCATTCAGTCGGAGATTAGTCCCAATCTCGACTTTCTCCCGAGTGGGGAAGCTCTGAGCAACCTCGATATGCTCTGGGGCAATCTTGCCTACGTGATCAATGCAGGGCGCGAGTGTGCTTACGAATGGGTCATCTTGGATCTACCTCCACTTGCGACTGCGGCCGACGTGCGATCTGCCGGTCAAATCATCGATAGCCTGCTGATCGTGGTGGAGTGGGGCCACGCGTCGGAGGCCGAGTTGAGCGGAGCGCTAAGTTCGTTGGGATCCGTGCGGGGCAGGATTCTGGGTACGGTTCTCAACAAGGTTCCGCGGAGTGTGCTGCGGTCCGAGACTTTGGTCCGAACGCGACGGCGCTCCGGGAGGCCCCAATCTCTAGATCTGACAGAGCCAGGGGATTTGTAGGATGAAGCGAACAGCTCTCAAGATCGCGATCGCCGTCAACATCGCAATGGCTCTTGTTGTCCCATCGGCCATCGCGGAAGATTACAAGCTCGGCGTGTCCGATCGATTAAAGGTCAAGGTGCAGGAATGGCCGGATCTGACCGGCGAGTATACGGTCGCGGCGGACGGCGCAATTTCCCTGCCTCTGATCGGAAATATCGATGCCAGAGGTCTGCGTGTGAACGATCTGGCAGGAGAGATATCTGATCGTCTGCAACGGCGCTCGGACGGAGCGGAACGGCCGGTTGCGGCGGTGGAAATCCTTCAGTATCGGCCGTTTTTCATCGTGGGAGACGTCCAGCACCCGGGCCAGTATCCATATCGGCCGGGTCTTACGGTCCTTGGGGCGATCAGCATCGCGGGCGGATACTATCGTCCCGAGTTCGGCTTACTGCGCCTGGACCGCGACATGGCGTTGGCCAAGGGTGAAATGCGCGCCCTGTCGCTGAAGCGGTGCCGCCTGCTGGCGCGCGAGGCCCGGCTGACTGCTGCACTCGCCGGTCGCGCGGATCTTCCGTTCCCACCGGAGCTTGCTGATCGCAAGGATGACCCGGACATCGTCGCGATCGTCGAAGGCGAGCGCTCCGTCCTTGACGTGGAAAACAACACAATTCGTTCAGAGCAGGCGGAGTTCGAAAAAATCAAGGCGCTCTATAACAGCGAGACTGAATCGCTTCGCGGTCAGGTCAACGCACTGGCGCGGGAGAGGGATAGCACTCAGGAGCAGCTGAAGCAATTTCGCGCCCTTTCCGCGAAGGGGCTTGCGCTCGCACCGACGGTCTTCTCGATGGAGCGATCTCTCGCGCAAATCGTGAACGAGCAATTGAACATCGAAACGGCGATCGTAAAGGCGCAAGAGAGTATTGCCCTGGCCGAGCATCGGCTTAACGAACGCGCTCAGGAGAGAAGGAAAGCGGACGAGAGAGATCTGCAGCAGACAAAGGATAACATCGCGGAAGTGCGGGCGCGGATCAAGACGCAGGGCGATTTGCTTATGGAGGCGCAGATCAGTGCGCCGGCCGAGGCGAGGGCGCGCTTGGCGGAAAAGGATCGACGATCCGGGTTCACACTAGTCAGAAAAAATGGCGAGACGACGCGGGAAATTGCGGCGGACGAGACGGCTCTTGTACAGCCTGATGATATTATTAAGGTTCCGGTAATCCGTTCCGAACCATACGAGGCGAGCAATATGCTCAGCCTGTCTCAAGCCAAGGCCGAGAAGGCGGATCGGTAAATCAACAGCGTGTTGGATCGGCTGCTGCATTTTTGAACCGAAACGGACGGCCGCCCGTTCATGATCATGGTCGCGAACTCACGTCGCTCCAGATGTGATCCGCTGCGATGGCCGGCTTCAGGGCGCGCCTTGAACTCAACCAGCGCCGTGCCGCTTGTATCCACATGCGCTCCCAATAAAACGTCGAGAGGTGGGCTGCGAGCAGCGTGAGAACCAGACCAATGGGTCGCTTGAGCAGATAGCGCTGGTAAATGCTGCCGTCGTTCCACCATCCGTGCGCCGTGAGTGGATGAAGGATATAGAGCGCGTAGGAGGTCGCAGCAATGTACGATAGGCTTTTGCTGCCGAGCACGTCGAGCAGCGTGTTCGGCGGCTGCGAAAGCGTCGCCCACAGCAGGAGGCCTGTCGCGTAGGGCCGCAGATATTGCAGCCAGCCGGTATCGGGATGCGAGCTTGCTGCCCACGCGCCTGCCGCGAGCGCCCACACGAGCGAGGAGGTTGAGGCGCGGAGTTGGTGCGCCGGCAGGGTGGCAACGCAGGCCCCGACGAGGATTTCGTCGATACGCAGATGAGTGGTCACCTCGATCGGCGTACTTTCCAGGATACGAAGAGCTGTGATTGCTGCGCAGCAGGGCCACACGGCGATCAGGCCCTTGCGTCCGGCCAGCGCGGCCAGCGCCGTCACAAAGACGTAGAAGTGAACTTCCACGCACAGGGACCAAAGGTGCTCGGTCACCGGGATCATTTGATCGAGCCGGTAGTTTATGATGAAGCCAAGATGGTAAAGCAGTGCCGGCCCGCTCAGGCCGAAGACGATGAAAACGAGCGCGATGTAGAGGTATGCAAGCGGCAGGATTCGGACAATTCGCCTGACGACGAACTCGAAAATGGTCGCAGAACGCAGGCTGCGAATGATCAGGTATCCTGAGAGGGCAAAGAACAGGCTCATGCCCATGGGCCCGGCGGTGGAATTCAACTGCAGATATTTGGGCCCGAGCGGAAGCAGGTGGGCCGCCAGGACAAGGACGATGCTGATCGCTCGAAGCCCGTCGAGAGCTGGGCTGTTGTGCGTTGCGCTACGGCCAACTCGAGTTGTCGAGCCGGTGCGCAAGTCCGCTGTCGGATGTGCAAGGCAGTGTCCAAGCCGCAGCCGAACTTTGCGATCACGACCAGGATCGCTGCCCACACGGTCTATCGTCACTGGCCCCTGCCGTTCCGAACTGTCTTGCAAGAGTCACCCTCGATCCGTTTCGGTTGGTTGAGGCAGGAATCGTGGATATGCGGAGAAACCTATTGACCGTGAGAGATCCTCGATCAAACCGCGAACGTGAACGGAGAGCTCGTGTCGAATGAATGTGAGAGCCACAACCCAGATCGCCACCGAGATTGCGCTTGACGCTACAAACCCGAACAGAATTTCAGTGGGGCCTTGAGTCAAAACATGTCGAAAGGCGAGTGGGACGGGAAGCACCACCAGTGTGGCAGCCAGGCTTCTTGCCCAAGCCGTGAACAGCCTTCCGGGATCATACCCAATGACAGATCTAAGCACCACCAAGTAGCAAGTTGCAAAGAAGATGCCGCTCATTGGCAGGGTCCAGATTGCAGCCTCAATCCCGAGTTTTAGGCCAGCCCCAAGCATCACGATCGTGAAAACACAAACTGCGGCTTCGCAGGCAAAGAGTAGCCGCTGACGTCGCTTGACGATCAAGATATCGTAGTATGGACCAGCCGTAAGCGTCACAGCGTGGGCAATTGCGATCGGTATCATCATCACGCCAGTGGCGCGCCACGCCTCTCCGTAGATTGTCCTCACGATCGGTTCGGCCCAAATTGCGAGCAGGGCGTAGACCGGCCAAGCCAGCCCTGTCATCGTTTCAACGAACGATCCGTAGATCGGCGCCAGGTCGACGCCGCGGCTTTCCCGTTCGCCAAGGTTTGGCAGCAGGGGTCTCGTCATACCGAGCACAAGGCCGTTTCTAACGAAAGAGACCAGGTTTTGAGCGCGTGAAAACAAAGCCGCGTTGGCAAGCCCGACGGCTCGGCCGACCATCAGTTCGGGGCCAGACAGCGCTGCGCTGCCGACCAAGAGTGTCGCCGAAGTCCAGCCTCCAAAAGCAAGCAGACGCCGCGAGCCTGCAAGTGTCGGCAGAAGGCGCAAGGCGTCGGGCTTGCAGGCAATGGTCATCGCGGCCGTGATCACGGCCGAGGCGAAATACCCCCACGCCAGTGCGTCGGCTCCGTATCCCAGTGCCGCAAGCGAAATTGAGACTGCACTTTGGCAGCTTGCCGCAACCAGGCCGATGGCGAGCAGGGCGCCGAAGCGCATTGCGCGCATCAGCCGCATTGTCGCTGGAAAGGCGACCGCAGGACAGAGCTGCGCAAAGGCCAAAATCCGCAAAGAGTGGCCGAGAGCCGCGTCGCCGTAGAAAGTGGTAAGCACAAAGCTCAACCCGAACAGCCCAACGGTGAGACAAACAGCTATCGTCAGGCTTAAGCCAAAGGCAGCACTCAGGAGCGCATTATCGAGCTTCGGGGAGCTGACCACATATGATCCAAGTGCCGTGTCCTTCAAATCCGCGACCGTACCGGCGGCAGCTATCGCAATGGAGTAGGACCCAGCCTGTCGCGGCGTAAGCAGGTGAGCGATCACAACGCCAGTTGCGAAGAACAGCAGAAGCGTCGCGTTCTGCTGCACGGCGGAACTTAGAATTGCCTGCCGCAGGCGCATCACACGGCCTCCCGATTTGAACTCGAGCTCAGAATCTTCATAGACTCTCTGAGCCGGCGCCACAGGCCCGCCAACAAGGCGCGGCACGATGCTGTCGCTGTGATGTGCGGAGTGGCGGGGCGTCTTTGGCCGCTTGGGAATGTAGTGCGAGCTGCCCGTCGCCTCCGCGCAGTAAACAGGGAGGTTGCGAGGACCTCCGGTCGGAACCGACCATTGGGAGCGATCCGCCTTGCGTCGACATCAAGCCGCCCGACCCGCGAACTCGCCAGAAAGCCATGATCGAGGCTGCAAAGCTCCGGCTCGCCGGTAAACAGAAGCACGTAGCCCGCAGCAAGTGCCTGATCAGCGATCTCCGGCGTGTACGCTCCGTGCGGAAAGGAGAGTGCGTCAATCGAGCACTGGCCGTGAGGCGTGACGATCTCATTCAGTACAGCGCGAGGTTCACAGAGCTCGGCTGAAATATCTGAAGAGAAAGGGAACGCTGTATGGGTCTTTCCGTGGGCACCGATAGAAATTCCGTTGAGAATCAAAATTGCAAACTCTTCGGGAGCCAGCATTTGGCGGGGACGCCGGACCCGTTGCAAATCGATCTCTAGCGCGGAAAGCGCGGCCTCGACCAGCTCCACCCCGAGCTGGGGGGCGCGACGCACGATGTCCCAAACGAGATTGTCGTCGTCCGGATCGCTGGCTTCGCCGATCAGGAGTGTATGCAGACAGGCAAGTTGCCGCCGGCTCACCCGTCCACGCATAGCAGCCGACAGCAAATCCTCGGTCCAGAGCCGCTCCTCGCTTCCAATCCGGTCCGAGGTTACGAACATGGTCGCCGGCGCGTGGTACTTCTGCAGCAGCGGGAGCGCGTAGTCGAAATTATCGGCAAACCCATCGTCGAATGTGAGCAACAGGCTCCTCACCGGCAGAGGGCGCTCTCCCTTCAGGGACTGTTTGATGTCGTCGAGCCCGACGATTGCGTAGTGACGCTTGAAAAACGCGAGACATTGGTCGAACGTCGCTTCGTCGAGAGTCCATGGGGAAAGTGCTGTTTCCCATCGTGCATCCCCGCGTCGCAGAACACGATGCAGTGTGACGACCGTCAGGGTACGCCGATTGCGGAGCCAATGATAGAAAGACAACGCGCCGATCCGGTAAAGGGTGCTTCGGACCAGCTCGCGCAGGAAGCGGATAGTCACCAATCGTGTCGCACATGAAGCGCCACGGCCGGCGTTACCGAATGTCGCTTGCGTCGTAGCCCTCACCACTGATCTCAACCACCGCACACCTGAGCTGCTTCGATTTGAGCGATAGTCGGCTGTGAGGCCGAACCGTCAATGATCAGTCGGGACTAGTACGCAATTCCGCCGGTCCTGGCCTGTCCACCGGGCATGCACCGCGTTACTGATTCTCAGATGCGGGACTGTGAGTGGTCTCGAGGGCCGCGCCACCAAATGGAACCGGCTGGGCGCGTCGGGCTTGGCCCCAGGCCATGGTTGCTGGGATGTCAGCAGGGATCTCACATGCAGGCACTCGAAATGATCGAACGGATGGTCCCTGGGCGGCTACGCCAGAGCGCTCGCGAGTTGGTAGATGCGGTGTTCGTCGGGCGGAGTTCTCGACGCGGTGTCGCGATCGCGCCGCAGCGTCTCAACCGGGACTACGAGACGGGTCGATGGGACTATCTCAGCAATCTCGAGGAAATGACACGCTATGCGGTGATCGGCGGATATTGCAGATACGACGGGACTGTCTCGAGCGTGCTCGACCTCGGGTGCGGATCTGGCATTCTGCGTCGTTGGTTCAGCCCACTCGAGACCATCGAGTATGTCGGTGTCGATCTTTCCGACTGCGCCATCGATATTGCGAGTCGCGCGTGGACGGATTCGCGCACGAAGTTTGTCGCGATGGACGCCGCGACTTACACGCCGGAGCACAAGTTTGACATGATCATCTTCAACGAGGTGCTCTATTACTTTGAGCGGCCGGAAGATGTCCTGATGCGCTTTGCGGATTTCCTGGAACGAGACGGATCCTTTCTCATATCCTTGTGGGATTCTGCCGACTCGCGACGGGCCTGGCAGCGGTCGCAAGGCAGCGTGGACGTGATCGATAGCGTCCAGATCAAGCATCACTCTGGCGTGTCTTGGAAGATCCGGCTTTGTCGACCGCGGTGTCGGCAGCACGAGGTCATCGATGAAGCGGGACTGCCATATGCGTCCAGCAGCTTGCAGAACTGATCAGGTCTTGCAGAACCCGCTCAGGGTCGTAAATCGCGGCCCGATCGTCCTATACCTGGTCAATCAATATCCTGCTGTCACGCACACCTTCATCAAGAGGGAGGTGCAGGCGCTCGAGCGATTGGGCGTTGAGGTCGTCCGCGTCGCTGCGAGAGCCGGCAAGACGCTGGTGGATCCCGGCGACATCGAGGAAGAAAAGCAAACGACCTATCTGCTTCGACAGCCGTTTGGCTTGCTGCGCGCGGTAGCTCAGTCGATACTGCTGCATCCGCACCGTTTTGCGAGGGCACTTGCAACGACGTTGCGGCTGATGCGCAGGAGCGATCGTGGGCCATTGCTGCACGCCCTCTACTTGGTCGAAGCGTGCGGGGTCGCGTCGCTCGTTCGAGTGACGGGCGCGGCGCACATTCACGCCCATTTTGGAACGAACCCGGCCGAGCTTGCGCTGCTCGCCGCCCGACTTTCTGGCGTGACGTATAGCTTCACGGTTCATGGCTACGATGAATACGACAAACCCGAATTCATTGGCTTGCGGACCAAGATCCATGAGGCTGCGTTCGTGGCCGCTGTAAGCCACTACGGGCGATCCCAGCTCTACCGTTGGTGCGACGCTGCCGATCAGAGCAAGGTCAAACTTATCCGGTGCGGTCTGGATCGAGGATTCCATGAAGCGGCCGAGGATGAACCGGGTGATGCAGCGCGGTTGGTATGCGTCGGGCGGCTGTGCAGAGAAAAGGGCCAGAGTATTCTCATCAGGGCTGCAGCGATGGTGGCCGCTGCGGGTCATCAATTCGAACTGGCGTTGATTGGGGACGGGGAGGCGCGACCTGAACTCGAAAGCCTGATTGCCGAGCTCGGACTTTCCGGCTCAGTCCGGCTGCTCGGCTGGCTGAGCAGCGCCGACGTTCGGCGTGAAATTTTGGGCGCTCAGGCGCTTGTCGTTGCGAGCGTGGCCGAAAACCTGCCTATCGTGATCATGGAAGCAATGGCACTTCGGCGCCCGGTGTTGGCAACGCAAATCGCCGGAATTCCAGAGCTGGTGCTCTCCCGCGAAACGGGTTGGCTTGTCCCCCCAGGATGCGTGGAGGAGCTTGCCGCAGCGATGACCGAATGTCTCCTTGCCCCGCGGGAGAAGCTGGACGCAATGGGGCGCAAGTCGCGCGAACGCGTGATGGCCCTGCATGACGTCGACCGTGAGGCGGCGGCTTTGGCCGCTGTGTTTGCAGAACAGGTGTCGTGCCGGTGCAATCCCCTCGGTGCAGAGCGGCCACTCACGACAGCGATGCAATAGCGCAGCGGTTTTCAGGAGAGGAGCGGTCGAGATTGCAATGCTGCTCCGGCAAAGCGCTTTGACGCGCACACGGTTCCCATCGTGAACCAGAAGAACCATTGGAATTGCAGGTAATCGAGAAGATTGTCCGAATAGAAGACCATAAGATAGCCGATCCACAACATCAGCATTGTGAAAGAGCCGGCGAAGTCCCGGTCGATCGTGGAGAAAAGCCTGAACGCAATCGCAGCCATCAAGACGGCGAAGCTGCACAGCCCGACGATACCCATTTCAAAGTAAATTTGCAGAACAGCATTATGCGGACCGATCCCCTCCTGCCCGTCGCCGCGCGGGAAGAATAGGGGAAAGTAGGATTGATAGGATCCTAACCCGTAGCCGAACAGGCCGGAGGGATTGGCCGCGAGCCATTCGAGCGTGTCATTCCACAGCACCTCGCGCCAAGCCATCGAGTTCAGGTGCTCGTAGGTGCCGTCGATGGCGCCCGTTTCGAGATCCGCCAAGCGTTCGGAAACTCCGGGTATGAGGAGCGCCATCGGCAAAATGAGCACTGGAAGCAACCAGCGCCGGTCCACGACGATCGAGTAACCGGTTATGAGGAGCAGCGCTGCAAGCCACGCACTACGGGTCTTTGTGAGCAGCAGCAGGAACAGAAGATAGAGCGCGTAGCAAAATGTCGCTCGCCGCAAGAAGGCGGAGATGCGGAAATTCGTGGAGCAGTGCATGTAGAGGATCAGAGCCAGAACGCCGACAATGTAGAACGCGTAGATATTTGGATGCGTGAAGGTGCTCTGCAGTCTTTGCGGTCCGGTCAGGGACGCGGGCTGTCTTGCGAGTTCCAGCAGTGAATAGACCGACGGTATCAGCGATGAGCCGAGTGCGACCGTGAGGCACTGCGCGGCCGTTGTTCGGCTCCTGACGACGAGATATGGAAGCGTGAAGGCGGCTCCATATGTGGCGAGATCCAGCACGTCACGTGTGCCCGCGCTCAGATCGGTCGTGTGAAAGAGGGATATCGCGGCCGCTAGAAGCAGGCTTGCCCATCCAAGCAGCGGCGCCGAGAGGACGGCGTTGGGAACCTGGGCGATAGCGATCATCGCCAAAGCGATCACGAGCGCGTTGATCGCTGCGCCCGGTCCGGATTGCTGGCCGAGGCCGGCCTTTACCCAATCGAACGCGCGATCGCACGACGGGCGCAAGAGCATGACAGTCAGCATCATCTGGCGCACGCCGATGATGCGCGTCAGCAGGAGTAGCAAACCGACAACTGCCAGAATGATGGCGGACACGGCATTCCCGGGGCGGCGCTACTGGATGGTATTGCGATCCAAACCGATCGCAGCGAGCTGAAGTCAGCAGAAGCCTCGTTCTTTAGGGCGATCGCACAATCTACGCAAAAGCTCAAACGTATCGGCGGAGGCGCATCGGACCTAGCACTGACGAAATCTCGCCAGTCCAAAGCATCGAATGTATCGTCTTCAGCGCCACGACGCCTGTAGCGGGAGCAAGCGCTGGAGGCGTGGCGTGGTCGGCGGAAGCATGCAGAAGCGTGCTGCGCCGGGATTGAGAATGTTTGCATAACCAGCTCGTGCGACGGCCTGAGAACAGCGGGTTCCCGGGGCGGGGACGATCGTCGCCTCTCACGCGGGAGTCAGGATGCAATGGCCGACTGTTCTTGGGGCGCCTGGCGCGTTCGCCAGGCAGCTTGGCCGCAGCCGTGGTGGTCGGCGCGGTTTGATGCGCGGAGCGGCTCCGGTCGAGGCTGAACGGCCCGCTTGCGCCAAACTTGAGCATAGCGCGGTCGTCGATACGCGGCTTGAGGCGCGTGGTCCCCGTCTGAGATCGAAGAAGAGGGAGGTGCCCGGCGGACGGCGCGGACGTCAACGGAGGCAAAGCGGTCCAAATAGCAAGACCAAGAGGGTGTTCGATCTGGTGGTCGCCGGAATTGCGCTTGTCATCCTGTTTGTGCCGATCGTCCTCATCGCGATAGCGGTGATGGCAGAGACTCCGGGTCCGGCTCTGTTCCGACAGTGGCGTGGTGGGCGCGGCGGGCAACGCTTTCAAATTCTGAAGTTCCGCACCATGACCTGCATCGAAGATGGCGCCGACGTTTGCCAGGCCCGGCCGGGCGATGCCCGCGTGACCAAGATCGGACGGATCCTGCGCAGGACAAGCATGGACGAGTTGCCTCAGCTCTTGAATGTCCTCCGCGGCGACATGTCACTTGTCGGTCCCCGACCGCATGCGCTCGTCCACGACGCGATGTACTCCAGATTGATTACGAGGTATGCGTATCGTCACTCGGTACGGCCGGGAATGACCGGCTGGGCGCAGGTGAATGGATGTAGGGGCGAGACGCGCGACCTGATAGCCATGGAGAAGCGCGTCGCTCGTGATCTCGCGTACATACGCCATTGGTCATTTCGGCTTGATCTCATCATCGTCGCGATGACAGTGAGGGAAGTGCTGCGTCCGCAGAATGCGTGCTGATCGTGCATGCTGTGTCAATCGGCGTTCAACATTGCATGCGATGACGCAATTGCGGTCGGCATCCGCGACACAAAAGGTCCGTTATCATAACGCCCTTACGCAATCATCCGAGTCGGAGGGGGCTATGAAGCAATACGTTGGGCTGGATGTCTCGCAAAAGGAGACCTCTGGTCTCGCCTGCTGGGGCCATCGCAGGCACCTATCGGTGGAGGACGAGTGGCAAGGCAGGCGCCTCCCGTCCGCCGACAAGGAATCCATAATGCCGGCAGCGAGATCGAAATATCCTCCAGCCGCAGTCAGCGTGCATCGACCGGCTGGTCTCGCTGGGCCTCGTCTACACGGACGAGAACCTCTATGTGACCCTGCCCATCCGCTGATCTTCAAGTGCGGGGTTCCACCGCTTTCCGACGTGGATGACGCGATTTGCCTGCGTCGGATGCAGCGGACCGATTGCACCAAGCTGCCGGGAGCAGGGTGGTGATTGACCTCCACGGGCGACTGGACCTGGCCCACTGTCCTGCGGCGGCATTATAAAGCCGGATGTCGTTTTCCTCGGCGAACGCGCGGCAACGAAATCTGGCATGTCCACGACGCGCCTGCAGACTCCAATAGAGCACGAATGGCTCAGATCCAATCGCAGCCGACAACGCCACTCGGTGGAGGAATCGTGTGAACGCAGTGCAGGAAATCAAATGAGTGCTACAGCCGAGGATGGACGCTGACACCAATTATTCGCATAAGGTATATTATGGAATATTTTGTATCTACAATTAGATCAGATACTTGGCGTGGATTCTTCACAGGACGTCGGATATCCGCCACTGCAACGACCCTGATTGCGGCGGCGATCACTCCAAAGTCCGATGGCCATCGTGCGCCAATCCTCAGCCATCTGATCCTCTCGTCTGAAAGCCGATATTGCCGCGGCGTACGGACGCTGCAATAAGCGCGGCCTGAGCCGAGATCGCTGGTGACCCCGCGGCATCAGGTCCGTATAGGATGGCATCTCAGAACAACAACAAGCCTCTCCGAGGGAGAAACCGATGAGCTTTTCACGACGCACGCTGCTGAAGGTCTCCGCCGCTTCCGCCGTCCTGGGCGGAATTGGCGCCCCATACGTTGCGCGCGCCCAGATCGCCGAGTTCAGCTACAAGTTCGCCAATAACCTGCCGGAGTCGCATCCATTCGTGGCGCGCGCCCGGGAGATGGCCGCGGCGATCAAGACTGAGACCAACGGCCGCTTCGACCTGCAGGTGTTCCCGAACAGCCAGCTCGGTTCCGATACCGACATGCTGAGCCAGGTGCGGTCCGGCGGCGTCGAGTTCTTCACGCTGTCCGGCCTGATTCTGGCGACCCTGGTGCCGGCAGCCTCGATCAATGGCATCGGCTTCGCATTCCCTGACTATCCGACGGTCTGGAAGGCCATGGACGGCGAACTCGGCGCCTATGTGCGCGGCGAGATCAACAAGGCCGGCCTCGAGGTCATGGAAAAGATCTGGGACAACGGCTTCCGCCAGACCACGTCGTCGACCAAGCCGATCAACGGTCCCGACGACCTCAAGGGCTTCAAAATCCGCGTGCCGGTGTCGCCGCTGTGGACCTCGATGTTCAAGGCGTTCGATGCATCGCCGGCCTCGATCAATTTCAGCGAGGTCTATTCGGCGCTGCAGACCAAGATCGTCGAGGGCCAGGAGAACCCGCTGGCGCTGATCTCGGCGGCTAAGCTGTATGAAGTGCAGAAATACTGCTCGCTGACCAATCATATGTGGGACGGCTTCTGGTTCCTGATGAACCGCCGTGCCTGGCAGGCGCTGCCGGACGATATCCGCACCATCGTCGCCAAGCATGTCAACGCGGCGGCGGTGAAGGAGCGCGAAGACACCGAGAAGCTCAATGCGTCGGTCCAGCAGGAACTCGCAGGCAAGGGGCTCGTCTTCAACCAGCCCGCCGTCGCGCCGTTCCGCGAGAAACTCCGCGCTGCCGGCTTCTACGCCGAGTGGAAGGGCAAGTATGGCGAGAAGGCATGGGAGCTGCTCGAGAAGTCGGTCGGCAAACTGTCCTGAGCGGTAGAGCGGGAGACTTGCCATGGCTCAAGTCGAGATGACGCCGGCCGTGGCCGGCGAGGCGGCGTCGCAGTCCCCTCGCCGCCGCTCCGTCCTCGGCTCCATCGATGCCGCTCTCGGCCTTCTGGTGGAGATCCCGGCGGCGATCCTGGTCGTCGCCGAGGTCGTCATCCTGTTCGCCGGCGTGATCGCACGCTACGTGCTCCATGCTCCGCTGATCTGGTCGGACGAGCTGGCGTCGATCCTGTTCCTGTGGCTCGCCATGCTGGGCTCGGCGGTGGCGCTCCGCCGCGGCGAGCACATGCGCATGACGGTGATGGTGGCGAACGCCAAGCCGGCGCTGCGGGCCTATCTCGACGTCGTCGCGACCTGCGCCGCGCTTGCGTTCCTGATCCTCATCGTGCGGCCGGCGTACGAGTATGCCTACGAGGAAAGCTTCATCACCACGCCGGCGCTGCAGATTTCCAACACCTGGCGTGCGGCGGCGCTGCCGATCGGCACCGGCCTGATGGCTCTGTTCGCGCTGTTGCGGCTGGCACGGGTCGGTGACGTCAAAACCCTGCTGCTGGCCGTTCTCACGGTTGCCGTGCTGATTGCCCTGTTCTGGTTCGCGCAGCCCTTGTTGCGGCCGCTCGGCAATCTCAACCTGGTCATCTTCTTCGTCGGCGTGGTCGGCTTCTGCGTCTTCGCCGGCGTGCCGATCGGGTTTGCCTTCGGCATGGCGGTCTTGGGCTATCTGGCGCTGACCACGCGGACGCCGCTGATGGTGCTGGTCGGCCGGATGGACGAGGGCATGAGCCATCTCATCCTGCTCGCGGTGCCGCTGTTCGTCTTTCTCGGCCTCCTGATCGAGATGACCGGCATGGCGCGGGCCATGGTCGCGTTCCTGGCGAGCTTGCTTGGGCATGTGCGCGGCGGCCTGCACTACGTGCTGGTCGGCGCCATGTACCTGGTCTCGGGCATTTCCGGATCGAAGGCTGCCGACATGGCGGCGGTCGCACCGGTGCTGTTTCCGGAAATGAAGCAGCGCGGTGCCAAGCCAGGCGATCTCGTCGCCCTGCTCGCCGCCACCGGCGCGCAGACCGAAACCATTCCGCCGAGCCTCGTGCTGATCACCATCGGCTCGGTGACCGGCGTCTCGATCTCGGCGCTGTTCACCGGCGGCCTGCTGCCGGGCGTCGTGCTCGCGATTACGCTCTCGGCGCTGGTGTGGTGGCGCTACCGTGGCGAGGACCTCAGCCACATTCAGCGCGCCAAGGCCGGCGAGATTAGACGAGCGTTCGTGTTCGCCCTGCCCGCACTGGCCCTGCCCTTCGTGATCCGCTACGCGGTGGTCGAAGGCATCGCGACCGCGACCGAGGTCTCGACCATCGGCATCGTCTATGCTTTCGTCATCGGCCTCCTGATCTACCGCCAGTTCAACTGGCGGCGGCTGGTGCCGATGCTGGTCGAGACAGCGTGCCTGTCGGGGGCGATCCTGTTCATCATCGGCGCGGCTACCGGCATGGCCTGGGGCCTGACCCAGTCCGGCTTCTCGCGCGCGCTGGCGGCGTCGATGACCGGCTTACCCGGTGGCTCGGCGACCTTCATCGCGGTTTCGATCCTCGCCTTCGTGATCCTCGGCAGCGTGCTCGAGGGCATTCCGGCGATCGTGTTGTTTGGGCCGCTGTTGTTCCCGATTGCCCACGCAGTCGGCGTCCACGAGGTGCACTACGCCATGATCATCATCCTGGCGATGGGCATTGGATTGTTCGCACCGCCGTTCGGCGTCGGCTATTATGCCGCCTGCGCCATCGGGCGCGTCGATCCGGCCGAAGGCATCCGGCCGATCTGGGGTTACATGCTGGCGCTGTTGATCGGCCTGATCATCGTCGCCATCTTCCCGTGGATTTCGATCGGCTTCCTCTAAGTACCTTGCGGAGGAGATAGAGCCATGAGTGGAGCTCAAAATCAGTACTCAATCGGATTGGACAAGACGCCGGCCAATTACGTGCCGCTGACGCCGCTGAGCTTCCTGGCACGCTCGGCCGCGGTCTATCCCGACCATATCAGCGCGGTCTATGAAGGTCGCAGCTTCACCTGGAAGCAGACCTACCAGCGCTGCAAGCGGTTTGCGTCCTATCTGACCGGACACGGCATAGGCCATGGCGACACCGTCGCGGCGATGCTGCCGAACATCCCGGCAATGAACGAGCTGCATTTTGCCGTGGCGATGACCGGCGCGGTGCTGAACGCGCTGAACATCCGCCTGGATGCGCCGTCGATCGCGTTCCAGCTCGACCATGGTGGCGCCAGGATCATCCTTGTCGACCCCGAATTCTCCCATGTGATCGCGGAAGCCCTGTCCCTGATGAAGGGCCCCAAGCCGTTCGTGATCGACGTCGACGACGCGGCATTCGCCGGCGGCAAGCGGATCGGCGGGATCGAGTACGAGGCAGCGGTTGCCGCCGGTGACCCTGCTTTCGTGGAGCGGCTGCCGGCCGATGAATGGGACGCGATCGCGCTGAGCTACACGTCGGGCACGACGGGCAATCCCAAGGGCGTGGTGACCCACCATCGCGGTGCCTATCTGAACGCCGTCAGCAACATCCTGGCCGGCAATCTCGGCCAGCATCCGGTCTATCTCTGGACGCTGCCGATGTTCCACTGCAACGGCTGGTGCTTCCCCTGGACCGTCGCGGCCGCAGCCGGCGTCAACGTCTGCCTGCGCAAGGTCGATCCGGCAAAGATCTTTGAATTGTTCCTGAAGCACGGCGTCACCCACATGTGCGGCGCGCCGATTGTCTACAACACGCTGATCAACGCGCCGAACGCGCCCGCGGGCAGCAAGGCAAGGCCGGTTGTCGGGCTGATCGCAGGCGCAGCGCCGCCGGTTGCCGTGCTCGAAGGCGCCGAGCGTATCGGCATCAAGCTGACCCATGTCTATGGCCTGACCGAGGTCTATGGCCCCGCCTCCGTCTGTGCCGAGCAGCCGGGCTGGGACCAACTCTCAGCCGACCAGCGCGCGCAGCTGAAGCGGCGCCAGGGCGTGTCGTATCCGCTGCAGGAAGGAGTCACGGTGCTCGATCCAGAGACGATGCGCGAGGTGCCGCGCGACGAGAAGACCATCGGCGAGGTCATGTTCCGCGGCAACATCGTGATGAAGGGCTACCTCAAGAACGAGAAGGCAACCCAGGAAGCCTTTGCCGGCGGCTGGTTCCACACCGGCGACCTCGGGGTGCTGGACGAGCACGGCTACGTCATCATCAAGGACCGCTCCAAGGACATCATCATCTCCGGCGGCGAAAACATCTCCTCCGTCGAAGTCGAGGACATCCTCTACAAGCATCCGGCCGTGCTGTTTGCGGCCGTCGTGGCCAAGCCCGACGCGAAGTGGGGCGAAGTGCCCTGCGCCTTCGTCGAGCTGAAGGACGGCGCCAAGGCGACCGAGGCCGAGATCATCGCCTACTGCCGCGAGCACATGTCGGGATTCAAGACGCCCAAGTCAGTGGTGTTCGGCGTGATTCCGAAGACCTCGACCGGCAAGATCCAGAAATTCATGCTGCGCAACGAGGTCGGGTCCGCCAAGGCCATCTCGACCTAAGCGTCATCGGCGAACCAACGGGGCGCGCGAATGGGCGCCCGATGACAGGCTCCGCGAAGCAATCCATGTCTCCACTTGCCCGAAGGATGGATTGCTTCGTCGCTATCGCTCCTCGCAATGACGCTTGAACGATTAGCTTACCCTTTCCAGCTCCAACCGCATGCCATCATAGGCCGGCACGACATTTGCGGGTAGCGACTGCCGCAGCACCTCGTAGTCGAGGTCGGAATGCATGTTGGTGATGACGGCGCGTTTCGGCTTGAAGCGCTCGATCCACGACAGCGCGTCACCGACACTGAAATGGCTGGGATGGGGCGCATAGCGCAACCCGTCGACGATCCAGAGATCGAGGTTTTGCAACGCCGGCCAGCTCTCCTTGGGAATGTCGTGGAGATCAGGCGTATAGGCGGCATTCGCGACGCGAAAGCCGAGCGCGGGAATCTTGCCGTGGTGCACCAGGAAGGCCTCGAGCTTCACCGGGCCGCCCTTCCCTTCGGTCGAATGGCTTTCGCCGGCCTCGATCGCATGCCGCGTCAGGATCGGCGGGTAGTCGCTGCCCTCTGGAGAGATGAAGCAATACGAGAACCGCGCCATGATGTCCTTGGCGGTCGACTGGTTGAAATAGACCGGAATGCGCCGGCGCTGGTGCAGCACGACGGAGCGGAGGTCGTCGATCCCGTGCGTCTGGTCGGCGTGCTCGTGCGTCAGGAACACCGCGTCGATATGGTCGACATTGGCGTCGATCAACTGTTCGCGCAGGTCGGGCGACGTGTCGACCACGATACGCGTGATCCCGTGTGCCCCCTCGCGTTCGACCAGCAGCGAGCAGCGGCGACGGCGGTTTCTGGGATTGTTGGGATCGCAGGCGCCCCAACCCAACGCGGGGCGCGGCACGCCGGCCGAAGAGCCGCAGCCGAGGATCGTCAGCGTAACGGTCATGCGGTCCCCTTCGGCGCCGGTACCTTGGAAAACAGCCGGAAGAAATTTTCGGTGGTCTGCCGCGAGATCTCCTCCAGCGAGACGCCGCGGGTTTCCGCCAGTACCTTCGCGACCTCGACGACATAAGACGGTTCGTTGCGCTTGCCGCGGAATTTGCCGGGCGCGAGATAGGGCGCGTCGGTCTCCACCATGATGCGGTCGGCCGGCAGTTCGGCGGCCAGCGCCCGCAGCGCGTCCGACTTCTTGAACGTCAGGATGCCCGTGAACGAGATCGAAAGCCCGAGGGCGATTGCCTTCATCGCCAGCTCGCGCCCGCCGGTATAGCAGTGCAGGACGGCCTTGAACGGCCCCTTCGCCACCTCGTCTTCAAGGATGCGGCCGCAATCCTCGTCGGCTTCGCGGGTATGGATGACGAGCGGCAAGCCCGTCGTGCGCGCCGCGGCGATATGGGCGCGGAAGCCGCGCTCCTGCGCCTCGCGCGAACCGTGCTCGTAGAAATAATCGAGCCCGGCCTCGCCGAGAGCTACGACCTTCGGATGCTTGGTGAGCTCGACGAGCTCGCTTGCGGGAATGCCGTCCTCTTCATCGGCATGATGCGGATGCGTGCCGACGGAGCAGTAGACGTTTGGAAAGCGCTCGGTGATCGCCAGCAGCACGTCGAGCCGCTTCACCCTGGTCGAGATGGTGATCATGCGGCCGATGCCGGCGGCGTCTGCGCGACCGACGATCCCGTCGATATCATCGGTGAAATCAGGAAAATCCAGATGGCAATGACTGTCGACCAGCATGATTTCCGAACCGTTCACTCGGTCTTCGGTTCTACATAGCGCGGGAAGACGCCGACCGGCGCGGGCAAGATCGTACCCGGCTTGATCCGCTCTGCGAGCGCCGCAAAGCTGCGGGCATCCGCGGCGATGCCGAGACTGTCGAGCATCTTCGCGCAGGACGCCGGCATCACGGCCTGCGCCATGATCGCGATCTGACGCACGACTTCGGCGGTGACGTACAGAACCGTCTTCTGACGCGCGGGATCGGTCTTCGCCAGCGCCCATGGCGCCTCACCGGCAAAATAGCGATTGGCTTCGGCGACCACGGCCCAGACCGTGTTGAGCCATTGATGGATCTGCTGTGTCGCCATCGCGGTCCGCGACGCCTCCAGCATGGCGTCGGCCTGTGCCAGGATCGCCTTGTCGTTCTCGCTGAACTCGCCGGGCTCGGGCAGCACGCCGCCGATCTGCTTGGCGATCATCGACAGTGAGCGCTGCGCCAAATTGCCGAAGTCGTTGGCAAGGTCGGCATTGATGCGCGCCACGATGGCCTCGTGGTTGTAATTGCCGTCCTGGCCGAACGGCACCTCGCGCAGGAAGAAATAGCGCACCTGGTCGACGCCATACTGCTCGGCGAGATTGAAGGGGTCGACCACGTTGCCGACCGACTTCGACATCTTCTCGCCCCTGCTGAACAGGAAGCCGTGCGCATAGACGCGCTTCTGCACGGGAATGCCTGCCGACATCAGGAAGGCCGGCCAGTACACCGCGTGGAAGCGGATGATGTCCTTGCCGATGACATGCACGTCGGCCGGCCAATAGCGCCAGTGCGCGTCCGCTTCATCGGGATAGCCGATGCCGGTGATGTAGTTCGTCAGTGCGTCGACCCAGACATACATCACATGCTCGGGATCATCAGGCACCTTGACGCCCCAGTCGAAGGTGGTGCGCGAGATCGAGAGATCCTTCAGCCCGCCCCGCACGAAGCTCATCACCTCATTGCGGCGCGAGTCCGGGCCGATGAAATCGGGCTGGCTCTCATAGAGATGCAGGAGCTTGTCCTGATAGGCCGAGAGACGGAAGAAGTAGCTCTTCTCCTCGACCCATTCGACCGGTGTGCCCTGCGGGCCGCGTCGGACATTGTCCTCGCCGACCACAGTCTCATCCTCGGCGTAATAGGCCTCGTCGCGCACCGAATACCAGCCGGCATAGGTGTCGATATAGATATCGCCGTTCTCCTGCATGCGACGCCAGATCGCCTGCACCGATTTGTGGTGCGCGGGTTCAGAGGTGCGGATGAAGCGATCGAACGAGACGTTAAGCCGCTCGTCCATTTCCTTGAAGCGGGTGGCGTTCCGGGTCGCGAGATCGAACGGCGTCATCCCCTCGTTCTGCGCGGTCTGGATCATCTTCAGGCCGTGCTCATCGGTGCCGGTGAGGAAGAACACATCCTTGCCGTCAAGCCGTTGGAAGCGCGCCAGCGCGTCGGTCGCGATCGCCTCATAGGCGTGGCCGATATGCGGCTGGCCGTTCGGATAGGCGATTGCCGTCGTGATGTAGTAGATGTTGCCGCGATCTGCGGGCGGCGCCGATACGGGGGTGGACGCGGGAGCGACCGCCGGCTTGGGCTGCTTCGGCGCAAAAGCGGCCTTCGGCACCTTCCTGGCTGCCGGAGCCTTGGATGTGGCGGGCTTTGTAGACGCCGGCGCGGCGGCCGTTATCGCGTCCTGATTCGGCGAGGCCTTCGCGGTTTTCCTGACGGTTTTCTTGACCGTTTTTTGGGCGACCTTCTTGGCAGCCTTCCCGGTCGCCTTTTTGGCAACCTTCTTCCCGCCTGACTTCTTGACGACTTTCTTGGCCGCCTTCTTAGCCTTCTTCCCGACGCGCCCGCTCGTCTTGGCGACGCGCGACTTTGCCGCGCCTTTCTTCCGGGTCGTGCGAGCAGACGAAGCCTTCTTCGTCTTCTTCGCTTTCTTGGACGATTTTTTCTTTGCGGTCGCCACCACGGAATCCTTTGTCGGTCGAAACGAAATTGTCGGGAGTGTTGTCAGACGAAGCGTCTATCGGGTTGCGTCCGCAAGCATCGAAAACACCGAGAAAACCAGCGGCTTGCGCTCCAGATTGTAGGCCTCGGTGTCGCGCGCGGCGCGGACGATCTTTTCCCATACCTCTGCGAGCCGTGCAAGGCGCGGCAGATTGGCATTGGCGTCGCCGGTGCGCATGCGCTCGCTCATCCAGCGATCGATCCCGTCGATGAAGGCCGCGAGCGCGGCGCGGTCGCTGGTGCCTAGCGCATCGCCGAGCGCGTGCAATTCACGCGGATCGACCCGGGGAAGCGTCGCCAGCAGCGCGGCGGTGCGCTGCTGCAGCTTGAGCGCGTCGCCGCCGAGCAGCGACAGCGCTCTGCCCACACTCCCCTCGGAGGCCGCCGCGGCCTCGACCAGTGCAGGATCGTCGGCCGCAATATCGGTTGCTGCCGCCGCCGCGCGCACGACGTCGCTCGTATCGATCGGTCGCAGCAGCAACTTGCGGCAGCGGGACAGGATGGTCGGCAGCACCCGTGACGGCGCGTGGCTAACCAGGAGGAACAGCGATTGCTGTGGCGGCTCCTCGAGAACCTTGAGCAGCGCGTTCGCGGCATTGGGATTGAGCTCGTCGACGGTGTCGACGATGCAGACGCGCCAGCCATCGACCGCGGCGGTCGAACCGAAGAACGAAATCGTCTCCCGCGTCTCGTCGACCGTGATCACCGTCCGCATCACGCCACGGTCGTTGAGGCCCCGCTCCAGCACCAAAAGTCCACCATGCGCGCCCGCCGTGACCTGCCGCGCCACCTGGTCAGCGGGGTCGAGACGCAGTGTCAGTGCATGCTGCACCTGGGAGGCCTTCGGATCGCGGAACGCCAGGACGAACCGCGCCATGCGGTAGGCCAGCGTCGCCTTGCCGATGCCTTGGGCACCGCCGATCAGCCAGGCGTGCGGAATGCGCCCGCTGCGGTAGGCCTCGAGCAACGCAGCCTCGGCCTCGCGATGCCCGAACAAGTTGGACGTCTCGCGCGGATGCCGGACCGCGATCTCCTGCTCGGTCTTGCGGGCGCTCATGTGGGACCGGCCGCCGTTGCCGCTGCGAACAGATGGTCGCGCAGCGCGGTCCATACCTTGGCTGCGACCGTATCAGGGTCGGCCGTGGCATCGATCAAGACGCAGCGTTGCGGGTCCTCGGCCGCGATCTGCCGGTAGGCCTCGCGCAGATTTTGGTGGAACTGAACGTCCTCCGCTTCGAAACGATCCGCCACGGCGTTGCCACGGCGGGCGGCGGCGCGTTGCAGGCCGATCTCGACCGGGACGTCGAGGATGATGGTCAGATCGGGCTTGAGATCGCCGATCGTGACACGCTGCATGGCGTTGACGAGTCCGGGCAGCACCTGTCCGAGTTGGCCTTGATAGACGCGCGTCGAATCGAAGAAGCGGTCGCACAGCACCCAGATGCCCTGGTTCAGCGCCGGCAGGATCACGGTGCGGACATGGTCGTCACGGGCGGCTGCGAACAGCAGCGTCTCGGCCTCCGGCCCGAGCAACTTGCCCATGCCTGACAGCACGAGGTGGCGGATGATCTCCGCCCCCGGCGAGCCGCCGGGCTCGCGGGTGACGATGGCGCGCAGCTTGGCGGCATCGAGACGTTCGGCGAGCCTGCGGATCTGGGTCGACTTTCCGGACCCCTCACCCCCTTCAAAGGTGATGAAGCGACCGCGCAAGCTGGGCCGTTTGAGCGCGACTTCAGCCATCTCAGAGCTTCTCGACGCCGGCGCGGAACATGCCGATGACGAGCTCCTGGGCGCCATCGAGCGCGCGGCGCATGGTCGATCCCGTGCCGACCGCATCCGCCGCGAACACCGGCGATTCCACCGCGACATTGACGCCACGCCAGACCCTGACCACGCCGATCTGCTGGCCGGCCTGGATCGGCGCCTTGACCGGACCGTTATAGATGATGCGCGCCAGCAGTTTGTCGTTGCCGTTCTTCGACACCATCACCTTGATCGGGTCCGGGCTGGTCAGCTTGACCGACCGGCTGTCGCCGCCGAATACCCTGGCGTAGCCGATGGTCTGGTTGGCTGCGATCAATGTTCGCGTCTCGAAGCTGCGGAAGCCCCATTCGAGCATCTTCTTGGCCTCGGTGGCGCGATCTTCCGAATCCTCGAGTCCATTGACCACCACGATCAGCCGCGTGTCGTTCTGCACCGCCGAGCCGACCATGCCGTAGCCGCCTTCCTTGGTGTAGCCGGTCTTCAGGCCGTCGGCACCGGGCAACGTGTTGAGCAGCGGGTTGCGGTTCTGCTGGCGGATCTTGTTCCAGGTGAATTCCTTCTCGCCGAACAGCTTGTACCTCTCGGGATAGGTCAGGATGATGTGGCGCGCCAGCATCGCAAGCTCCCGCACCGTCATCTTGTTGCCGGGGTCGGGCAGCCCGTTGGAATTGGCGAAAGTCGACTTGGTCAAGCCAAGCTCGCGGGCGCGCTTGGTCATGAAGTCGGTGGCGAAGATGTGCTCGTTGCCGGCGATGCCTTCGGCCAGCGCGATGCAGGCGTCGTTGCCGCTCTGGATGATCGCGCCGTGCAGGAGATTGTCGACGGAGACCTTGCTGTTGATTGCGGCGAACATCGTGGAGGTACCCGACGGCGCCCCGCCATGCCGCCAGGCGTACTCGCTGATCCGGTACTCGTCGGTGAGCTTGACGTCGCCCTTCTCGATCGCGTTGAACACCACCTCGGCGGTCATCAGCTTCATCATGCTCGACGGCGCGCGCAGTTCGTCGGCATTCTTTTCAAACAGGACGCTGCCGCTGGAAGCCTCGATCAGGATCGCGGTCGGCGCATCGCCATCGAAGCCTTCTTCCTTCTTGGCGCCCTGCACGCTGTTATTGGCAGCGTAGACGACCCCGCCGCAGCCGATACCCAACGCCACGACGGCAGCAAGCAGGCCACGCCAGCCTCGTCCGGCGCGAGCGGCGAAGGTGCGGGGAACTGCGGTCTCGGCGGCCATCGGCGATATCCTGAAAGGTGCGTTCTAACAATTGGAAGTACCGCAAACAACTGAGGTTTTTGCGACTGTGCATGGCCGGTTGGATTGCCGCTTGCAGCTAACCTCCGTATCCTTGGAACCAGCTCACGACCCCAGAACCGGCAAACAAGGCGGAAACGCGATGTCCTCCTCCCACACCATTTCCGCCAATGGCATCGACATGTTTGTGCGTGAAGCGGGGCGAGGCCCGCTCGTCGTGCTCTGCCACGGCTGGCCGGAACTATCCTATTCATGGCGGCATCAGCTCGAGGCTCTGGCGGCGTCCGGCTTCCGGGCCGTTGCCCCCGACATGCGTGGCTTCGGCCGGACCAGCGCGCCGGCCGACATCAGCGCCTATACGATCTTCGATACGGTCGGCGACATGGTCGCGCTGGTTGCGGCCCTCGGCGAGAAGCAGGCGATGATCGTCGGCCACGACTGGGGTGCACCGGTGGCCTGGCACGCGGCGCTGTTCCGGCCGGACATCTTCACCAAGGTCGCCGGCCTCAGCGTCCCGCCCCCGTTCCGGGGACGCGGGCGCCCGCTCGAGACCCTGCGCCAGAGTGGCATCACCAACTTCTATTGGCAGTACTTCCAGCCGCCCGGCGTGGCGGAGGCCGAATTCGAGCGCGACATCGCCAGCACCATGCGCCTGATCCTCGGGCGCGGCGTATCCGACCCCAGCTCGATGTTCGTGGATGAGGCCAAGGGCTTCCTCGGCAACCTGCCGTCCGGGACGCCGCTGCCGAACTGGCTCACCGAAGCCGACATCGCAGAGTTCGCGGCGGGCTACGCGGTGTCCGGCTTCCGCGGCGGCCTGAACTGGTACCGCAACCTCGACCGCAACTGGGAGCTGACCGCACCCTGGCAGGACGCGCAGATCCGTCAACCGTCGCTGTTCATCGCAGGCTCGAACGATTCGGTGATCACCGGGCTGATCGGTGCCAAGCGGGTCGCCGACATGGAACGCGTGCTGCCGAACCTGAAACTAAAGCTATTCATCGAGGGCGCCGGTCACTGGATCCAGCAGGAGCGGCCCGACGAGGTCAACCAGGCGCTGATCGCGTTTCTCAGATAATCCGACGAAGTGCTTGATTCAGTAGAGACCGCGTCCGCTCAGCACTTCGGCCGGCCCGCGCGCGTCGATCGGCACATAGGACGGGGCCGGATTCGCGGCATAGCGGGCGTCGGCCTCGTAGGACACTTCCCGCGGATTGTTCAGGACGCGGCCGCGCGAGCGGCTGGACGCTGATATTTCGGAGGTGGCACCAGTCGACGCGTAATCGGCCGAGGTGTTGCCGAGGCTGTAGGGCCGCCCTTCCGGCAGCGGGACGTCGCCGCGGACGCGACCGGCCGAGGACGACATCTCAGGCACGAACGATCGCGCGGAGGCGACCCGCACCAGCGACGGCGCCGGGGCCGGCGTGCCAGTGCGCAAGGTCGCCATGAGCTGGCGGTCATCGGACCCTTCGAGCGGCGCGCGGCCGACATATTCGACGCGAACCCGGGCGGTTCCATTTCCTTTGAATTCAAGCAGTTCGGCAGCCTTGTTCGAGACGTCTATGAGACGATTGCCGTGGTACGGGCCACGGTCATTGACACGAACAATCAGCGATTTGCCGTTGCTCAGATTCGTGACGCGCGCGTAGCACGGCATCGGCAGGGTCGGATGGGCCGCCGTCAGCGACGCCATATCGAACACCTCACCATTCGCCGTCAGGCGGCCGTGGAAGTCGTCGCCATACCAGGAGGCGATGCCCTCGGCGCGGTAGTTGACGTTCTCCTCGGGCACGTAAGTGCGGCCGGCGACGACGTAGGGCTTGCCGACCCGGTAGGTGCCGCCGCCCTTCGGCACAGGCTCACCGAACGCCACGACGCGCGGGCTCGAGGAAACGCCGTATTTGGGATCGACGCGGCTTGCGAACTTGTTCGACGAAGCGCAGTTGGCGAGGATCAGGCAGGTCGCCACGGCAATGGCGCCGCGCGCCGTCCGGATAATCGAATCTGGCCGTGTGATCCCCATCTGCCCCAAGTACCATTTGCCGGACCCGCACCTACTGCGAGGCGTCGGCGTCCCTTCCGTCACGATGCGGCCCACCATCCGCACCGGATGGTGAAGATATCGCAACCGGAACAAGGCGGAAATGGGGAGAGCCGCCCCGTGGTGAACGATTGGTTGTGCGCCCTCAGTGGATCTACGGACCTGCCGGCGCACCGAGCGCCCTCTCCTGTGCCGCAATCAGACACACTGTTGCAGCAAATCATCAGTCAGGCCCCATCTTCGATTCCAACAATTGAATCTTTTTGACTGTGCAAGGCTGCAATCGTTTTCTCTCGCGTGTGGGGCGCAAAGGAACGTTTGCGATGATCGAGACGGTTACGGCGGTTATGGGCCTGGTGAGTGCAGCCATCTTCTTGGCTCATGCCGTGGAAGGCTATCGGTACCGGGCCTGACGGTCCGTTGAAGCGGAAAGATGCATCACTTCTTTCCAGGAGCGACTGTTCGGAAAGCTTTAATCAGTTCGGATGAGCATCGGGTCAGGCAGGTGTGTCATGCGTAATCACGATTTGGTCTCCGACGGATTTCTCACTCTGACCGCAGCGAGCCTCGTGCTGCTGTGCTCGAGTCTCTTGGCTTTCGCGCTCAACTGAAAAGTCCAGCATGGGGCGCCCAAGCGCCCACCCAAGGGGACGCCTAGGCCCCCTTTCACGATGCACACCTCTTTGCTATGCCGCTCGCATCCGCGAATGGAAGGGTGGCCGAGTGGTTTAAGGCACCGGTCTTGAAATTCAGAAGCAGACGTACCGTTAGGTGACGAGCCGTTTGCAAGTATCCTTGTTAGTTGAGCTTTTTTTGATCGGCGATTGCCGTCACATCCCTCCCCATCCTAGCCAGTTCTTTCTAGTTGGGTAGCAAAGTCGGTGGCAGTCCGACCGTCTGCATTGAGGGACAGTGTATTTCGAGCCCGGCGGCATAATTCTTTTCCGTGAGACGGTCTCTAGTAGCCATACCCTGGCACAGCATAGGCGCCGCAGTTGTAGTATTCCCCGTAACCGGGCTCAGGGCAGCTCCGATACCCGTAGTATCCGTAGCCCGGCCCTGGGTAGTACGCCGGCGCATACCCATCGTAGTAATCGTAGTCTGGCCCCCAAGCATATGCGGACGATGCGAGACCTCCGATCACGGCTCCTGTGATAAGTCCGCCAGCGAAAGCAGGGCCAAATCCACGGTGCCAACCACCTCCCGCGAAGCCACCATGGAAACCGCCTCCATGAAAGCCGAATCCGCCGCGCGCAGAAGCCACCGTCGGCGCCCCGCCTATGGCTGCAATAGCGACTAGGGATAGAAGAACTTTTCTGAACATCGGAAACCCTCCCTGGGTTCAGGGAACACTTGAAGGGAAACGCCGCATAATCCGCTTGGTTGCTCGCAATGTGCGCCATCGCCTTTGGCACAGGCTGTGCAGTACGTTCGCTGCTGGGGATTTCAGCGTCCCAGTTCAGGAATAAGCGCCGCCGGCCCGTATCATTTCGAGACCGGCGGCGTAGTTTTGGGCGCCCTACGCAGCCTCAGTCTCGGTAATTCCGACACCGGTGAGCGCCGAAACCAACGCAGCGAGCGCGCTCGTTTCGATGTCATCGTACCTGCCTATTTCGCCCGGATAGAGCACGGCACTGGCAAGTGCTCGGTAGCCCTCTATCGATTTCGGCTTGATGGCGAACATCCGCTCATAGACCTCATGCATTGAGCGGCCGATCGCCTCGCTCTTCTCCTCGGCCGGAAGGTATCCCGATTGCTCCGCGGCCGTTTCCTCTGCGCGCCAACGCCGGTAGGCCGTGATGGGTTGGTCAGCGCGACGCTGCTTGTGCTTGTTCGGCCTGAACAGGTGGCTGTACTGGATGACGTAACCGGCCGGATCGCCAAGCCTCCAAATCAGCTCACGCGGCAGCGCGGGCCTCAAGCGATGATAGACGTCGTATGTTCGCATGCATTCGGCGGTCGCCTCCTGCTCCGCAGTCCGAAGCTCAAGCATCCTTTCCCGCAGCGTGACCAATTCAGCATCAGCCTGTCGCGAATGGTGCGCGCCGTCGCAGATCGAACCCGCAGGATTTCCGCCATGGATCCAGTCAAGATCCTGACCATGCGAGCTAAAAAACGCTTGATGGTATGCAGCCGTGTCCTCATCTTCATCCTTGAACGCAGGCCCAAAGACGTGCCGACGGAAGTAATTCAGGGCAGCGCGCTGCTCCGTCCTCGTCCATCTTCCAGCCCTCACAGATGTATCGCGTGCGGAGCAGGTCGACGATTTGCTCGACGCGAAGCCAAGATAGCTTGGTGATCGATCGCAAACGGCCCATCGGCAGCCGAGTCAGAGCGACAGCGGGCGCAGCAGCAACCGCCGCGAACGAGACGAACATATTCATTAAGAGCCTTCTGCCCAAAGTTGGCCCTGCCCGCTTCGCAGAACTCGACTCAGCCGCGTTCGGTTCGCTCCCGTCGCCGACCGGCTGACATGCGCCAGCGTGGCTAGTTGGAATCAGAGAGCGAGGGGACAATTTAACGGCGCCGTGGGCGCCAATGCCCTCCTCTAGAATTGCGGACGAGCTTGTGGGTGGCGTGCTATACAAGCGGGCACGCACGCAAGTTCGAACCCATCCAGGACGGCCGGATCTACATTGAGAAGATCAACGGGCCTTTTCTGTTCGAGGACAAAGGGACGACGGCCGAGTACCGCGCGAGTTTAGATCTGGCAATCGAGCGCAGATGGCTCGGGAAGGTCCACGAGAGCGGCACCTGCACCAGGATGACGCAGGCCGGCAGAGACCTGTTCCCCGAGGCGGGCTAAAGAAAAAGGGCCGCTCGAAACAACAAGCGGCCCCAAGTCTAGGGAGGAAACGCCCTCGAAGGAGGGCGGCGATAGCGCCAGGCGCTACCGCACGACACCCATATGGGTTTGGGCGCCCGGCTCGGGAGACCCCGCCCGCGCCAGCCAGAGGCGCGATTACACGCCTTGAATCTGGCTTCGCGGCGCATAACTCCCGACATCGCAACCAAACCGACCCGGACCCACCTACTGGGCATGCCTATCACCCGAAAGCTGATTGAGATCCCGCCGGAAGTCGCGCGCCAGTTCTGATGCCGAACATGCAGGAAGAGGCCACCGCGGTTGACGGAGCCTTGCGCGCCGCAATAAACAAGCGCGCCGATGACGTTGGGTAGCAAAGCGGTAGCAGATGACTCGCTTTGTTCTCGAATTGATGATTAAAAGCCCAAATCGTTCAGAGACTTGGAAGGGTGGCCGAGTGGTTTAAGGCACCGGTCTTGAAAACCGGCGTGCCCGCAAGGGCACCGTGGGTTCGAATCCCACCCCTTCCGCCATCACCGTTGAAATCATTAAAAAATTTTCAATCCTCGTGAAAAGGCCGCTCGCGCGCGGCCCCTCTTCGGTGTCAGTGTCAGCTCACCGCGCCTGCCCCGGGCGCTCGATCGGGATTGTGATTGCAGCCGCCCATCACAGGACATACTGTGTGCGCTCATTTTTAGACGTTCTTTTTCGACGTTCATTTTTTGGAGCGAGAGATGATCGCTCGATTGTTGGCATTTGCCGAATTACTGCTATGGGCTGCCGCGGCCGCTATCTGGTTGATGCTTCTCCCCCGTTTCGTCCGTGAAGGTATGCAATCACTTTCGCGGGTGATTGATTGGCTGAAGACGAACGGACAGGCCCGCCGAAATCGGCTGACACGGCACCTTAGAACGGGCCCGCCTAGCGGCTGGCCCCGTCGGTGGTGGTGATGGTGTCGTGCGGCTAGAAGACCCGCAGCGGGTAATACTTGCGTACCTTTTTCCAGAAGCTAGCGACGAACCTCTCATCCGGCTTTGGCGCACCGTTGATCACGTGCTTCGGCGAATAGCCTCAACGTCGATGGCGGATCGAATTCCTTACCAGTTAGGGTGTGTATTCGTAAACTCGTCACGTCCTCTCTACCTCGAACGGTGACGTCGAGCCCGATATGGATGCACGTCGGCTTTGGGGCCAACAAAAGAGACGTTGGCTGCGCGAATTCGGACGCCAGGAAACGCTCAGACATTTTTGGTAGCGACATCCTCGCACAGCTTCTTGATCGGCACATAGTCTGGAGAATTCCAGAAGGCATCGATGGCCTCCATAGTGGGAAACTCAAAACATGACCACCGATCGCGTATCGTGATCGCCTTCGAGGACTTCGACCTTTGGGCGCTTGCAGCGCATCAAACGGTGGGCAAATCAGCGGGCCACAAATGGCACGCGCGCTTCAGCCGGTTCGCCGATCGTGGTAGCTTTGCTCTGGTCGACATTTAACTCTCGAACTAGGGATAGAGGGGAATGACTATGCAGTCCGGTTCTTACTCGCTCATATCTCGGCTCGACGAGGTCGCCACGAACAGTGCCAACGTTCTTATTCTGATCGGCCGGATCCTGCTTGCATGGGTCTTCGTGGGAAGCGCGTACGGAGCTATTACCAACTTGAGCGGCTCCGTGGGTTACTTCAGGTCACTGAACGTTCCAGCACCTGAGCTATTCACCGCAACGGCTGTCGCACTGGAAGTAATAATGTCGGCTGGTTTGATATTGGGCATTGGTACGCGTTACTGCGCAATTTTGGTTTTTCTGTTTGTCTTGATAGCTACTGCGATTGCGCATCGGTACTGGGAATATCCCGCCGGTCCGCAGCAGGCCGGTCAGTATAATAATTTCTTGAAGAATATCTCGATCATGGGAGGCGCGCTGTTGATCTTCGTCACCGGAGGAGGCTGGTTCTCCGTTGATCGGAAGCTGGCAAGATAGCAGCTTTCGGTCGATCCAGTCTGTCTCTCTCGGCTATCGATTTATGGCTGGCGCAACTCGCGTAGGCAATCAGCTGAACGACCTCCACCATTATGGTGAAATTGCTTGGTGCGTTGTACCGAGCGGGTAAAGAACGGCACATGGACAACGCCCTTACACCAGATGAGTCGGTCACTATCTACAAGGCTCGATGCCCGACTGGATCGCCGACGGCCACGTCACCTGCAATGTTCGGGGTCACGGGGGAAGCCACATCCGCAGCCGTATTTCACGCCGCTGAAGCGGTTGCGGTTTCGGTGCTCAGCCTCTTCCTATCGGGCTCGGCCTCTTCCTATCAGCTTGCAACCACGTCCGCGCAATTGGCGAACCATGCCGCCATGAACGGGCATTTCTACCCATACTGGAACCAATATTCGACGATCGGCAGAAAAAGGGAGCCCGCGCGCGAGCGGCCCTCGTCCCGTCCGCTACTTCCTAAGTACCGTTGTGCTGGTGGCGCGCTCTCAGAGATCATCCACCATGTCTCCCTACCTGACGGACGAGACACCCCCCTCGGCCCCGGCTCGAAATTGCCGGGGGCCCTTTTTTGCAACGGCGGTCGGAATTAGTAGCAGCGGCGCTCCCTGCGCGTAACCCTACGGCCATCATCACGTTCCACCGTGACGGTCTCGGTGCGGCAGCGCCGTCGTGGGCCGACGGTGATGCCCCCCGGGCCGACACCAACTGTGGTGTCGCGATCGTAGCGGTCACGGTCCCGGTAGTAGCGGTCCTCGCGATCCCGTCCGACCTGGACATCGACACCTTGGGCCATCTTGAGGTTTTGGGCCTTGGCTGGAATGGCAAGCGGGGCAGTTGTCAGCGCCGTTGCGGTCGCCGCCAAGACAAGAGCGATTTTCAACATGTGGAACTCCGTCCTTGAGGTTGAACCGGTGTAACGAGAGCGAGCACTGACCGTTCCATGTCACAAAGGCCGGTGGCTCGCATTTGGCGTGAGAACCGCTGTGGCCTTACCCGATCGGCTTACGGCGTCTTGCCGGTATCGTTCGTAGGCCGCTGGCGCCAGGGGGCTCGCTCTTTAAGTGGGCTCGCTCTTTAAGCAAGTGCGTGTCCAGCGCTGCTCGGAAGGTTTGAGATCAGCCGGACGTGTCCGGCTATCGACGTTGAACGCAATTCTGAGCCGACGCAGTTTGCGGTCAAGATCCTCGCGCTCTGGCCATGTGGCCCCGTTCACGAGTTGAGCTTCCAAACGGCGCCCACTGAGGAACGGCGCACGCCGGCCGAAAAGCGCCGGCGCGCGCGGCACGCGATGACCGACGTTATTCGGCCCTGTCGTAGCTGAACTGAATGCCGGCAGTACCGCCCGTTTCGATGAACAGATTCATGAAGGCCGGAACCGTTTCGCTGCGCTTCCAGTCGCGCTGCAGTTCGCAGAACAACTGGACGGTGGAAATCAGCTTGCCTCCGGCCTGCTCGATCCGGCGCAGCGCCGCTTCGTGCGCAGCGAGCGACGTGCCGCCGACTGCGTCGACCGGAACATAGACCTCATAGCCATCGGCGAGCGCATCGATCGCCGGGAAGGTGAGACACGCCTCCGTCCACAGCGCCGTTATGACAAGCTTCCTGCGTCCGCTCGCCTCGACGGCCTTGCGGAAGCCC
This sequence comes from Bradyrhizobium sp. ISRA436, assembly GCF_029910015.1. NCBI lineage: Bacteria > Pseudomonadati > Pseudomonadota > Alphaproteobacteria > Hyphomicrobiales > Nitrobacteraceae > Bradyrhizobium > Bradyrhizobium sp. ISRA436. Next base: position 3,806,958 of record NZ_CP094519.1, on the reverse strand, counting down.
ACGTCCTCCCAGCTATTGATGGTGGTGCGGTCATAGGTGGGATAAGCGGCGAGAACCTTGCGGATGTGCGGCACCGGCGGCTTGTTGAGTCCCGTCTCGACGTTCACGGTCGAATGAATAATGGGCAGGCCGTAGGTAACCGCAGCCTTCGCGCAGCCGACGATGTTGTTCAGCAGTAGCTGCCGGTCCATCGAGGCGATCGAGTTCACCTGCACCGGCTGGTAGTCGATGATGATGAAGGCCGCGTTTTGCGGGGTCAGAAGCCGGTCGGCCTTTGGGTCACGGATCGGTTCACTGGGCATGACTTTCTCCTTGGGTTTCAGTTGGTGCGGCCCGCGAGGGTTTCTCACGGATCATCTCCCGCGGCTGGGGCGGCGCGGGCCGGCGCCCCAACCACGAAGCTCTCGGCGCCTTCAGGCGCCCTCATCCCGTCTTCGCGAGGCCGCCGCTGTTGAGGTCGTCAATCGCCTGGCGGATCTCCGCCTCGCTGTTCATCACAAACGGACCGTAGCCGACGATCGGTTCGTTGATCGGCTCGCCGGTCAGAATCAGCAGCGTGGCGTCCCCATCGGCGTGCAGCGCGACGCTGTCGCCCTCGCGGCCCAGAAGCAGCATCTCCGCCTCGCCTAACGCGTGCTGGCCTTCGACGGTGACATTCCCGCCCAATCCGACGATCATCGCGGTATGGCCTTCCGGCAGGTCGAGGGTCAGGTCAGCGTCACGATTGAGCCGCACGTCCCAGACGTTGATTGGCGTGAAGGTCCGTGCAGGTCCGCGGCGCCCCAGGAGTTCGCCCGCGATGATCCGCGCCGTGCCGGCGTCGCTGGGCAGATTCACGACCGGAATATCGGCCGAGACGATGGCCTGATAACCGCCGGGTGCCGACTTGTCCTTGGCGGGCAAGTTCACCCATAGCTGCACCATGCGGAACGGGCCGCCGGTCTTCGCGAAGGCTGGCGAATGATATTCCTCGTGCAGGATGCCGCCGCCGGCCGTCATCCACTGCACATCGCCGGGGCCGATAACGCCGCCGTTGCCGGCGGAATCGCGGTGCTCGACCTCGCCGTCATAGACGATCGTGACCGTCTCGAACCCGCGATGCGGGTGTTGGCCGACTCCGCGCCGCTCCGTTGTGGGCGCGAAATGATGCGGCCCAGCATAGTCGAGCAACAGGAACGGACTGATGTGCTGGCCTAGCGTATTGTAGGAGAAGAGCGAGCGGACCGGGAATCCGTCGCCCACCCAGTGGCCACGGTTGTTGCCGTAGCGGCCCAGAATTGCCTTGCTCATGGTCTGTCTCCGAACGGTCCACGCGGTGGTGGGCTCCTTGTCGACGCGACAATAATTTCGAACGACGGACCTTGAAGTCCGCAATATTTTGACGCATCGTCCCATCAATAGGACGATGCAGGACCTCAACGACCTCTTCTATTTCGTACAGATCGTCGATCACGGCGGGTTCGCCGCGGCCGGGCGTGCGCTCGGTATCCCCAAATCGAAGCTAAGCCGACGGATGCAATTGCTGGAGGAGCGGCTTGGCGTCCGGCTGGTCAACCGGTCGTCGCGGCGTTTCTCGATGACGGAAGTGGGACGCGAATATTACGAGCGTTGCGTCGCGATGCTGGTTGAGGCGGAGGCAGCCGAGCACGTGATTGCCGAACTGCGTGCAGAGCCGCGCGGGATCGTCCGCATCAGTTGCCCGATCGCATTGCTCGGCTTCCAGTTCGGCGCATTGTTCGCCCGCTTCATGATGGAGAACCCCGCGGTCGAGCTGCACCTGGAAGCAACCAACCGTCGTGTCGACGTCATGGCGGAAGGGTTCGACATCGCGATCCGCGTACGCTTTCCGCCACTGCAACCTACAGACCTCGTGATGCGAAAGCTGGACACCAGCACGCAATGCCTCGTGGCGAGCCCAGCGCTGATCCCGCACACGCTGCGGTCACCCGCCGATCTCGCCGGCATGCCCAGTGTGGATCTCGGGCCGCGACGCGATCATCAATGGCAGCTTGAGGGTCCTGATCGGCAGACAGCAGCCCTGCCGCACCGCCCGAGGCTGGTGACCGACGACATGGCGGCGCTTCGACAAGCGGCGCTGACAGGTGTAGGCGTCGCCCAGCTTCCCACCATGATGGTGTGGCAGGACATCGAGCAGGGCCGGCTGGTTCACGCCTTGCCGGATTGGCGTCCGCGCGCAGGCATCGTGCATGCGGTCTTTCCGTCGCGGCGTGGTTTGCTGCCATCGGTCCGCACACTGCTCGACTATCTGGCGAAAGAATGCGCGCGTCAGCGCAGCGCGGCCGCTTCGTCGCTGTCCGTCCACGAGAAGCGCACCTGACCCAGCAAGACCGCAGCGCCGCGAGGGTTCGGCCGTCCCGCAACGGAACATTAACCCTTACTGCCGCAGCATTCGGTCGTGGAGGACCGATGCAGACATTCCGGATTTCGCTGAGCGATGGCACGCGGAAATTCCATACGGTGATTCAGGCGCCGGATCCCGCGTCCGCGCGCATCAGGGCGGCCTACTTCTTCGACATATCGAAGTGGCGGATTTTGAGTGTATCGCTGACCAGTGCGAGCGCCGCGGCGGCGTAATTGCTGGCGCCCTTGCGCCATTTGGTCCGGCTCGGCCGCGGCGAGTTTTGCGATCTGCAGGTCGGTCGCGGCAAGCGCATCACCGTCTCCCAGAAACCACGCAGCCGATTGCCCCGCGGCCAGCCATGGCGGGTTCCTGTGGCGGCATATCCCGATCCAAGATTCCCGCGGCTCGGACCATGATGGCTGATGACAGCACCCACCCGTTTTGCGTTAAAATGTCGCGCGCCGGTGCACGGAGGTGTGGCGATGCCGCGAAAGGGAATTACCGGACACGACGATTGGGTGGTTACCGAGGCCCTGGCCACGGCGCTTATCGCGCTTGAGCAGCTTCCGTCGAAACATCAGCCGCGCGCGCACATGGAGGATGTTCGGAAGCTCCTGACCGCCAAGTGCGAACCTGGCGCGGTCACCCTGCATCTTGCGCAGGCCAAGTGCAGGCTGTTTCCCGACACCGATCCCCTGACGATCTATGAGGAGTTCGGCCTCAAGGACGGTCAAGGCTAGGCGCGCCGCCGCGCTCGCCGGCTAGTCGTGCGTGATCCGCCAGATTGTGCCGTTGCCGTCTTCCGAGACAAGCAGCGCGCCGTCGCGCGCCACGGTGACGCCGACCGGACGGCCCCAGACCTCCTTATCGCCGACGACAAAGCCGGCGACGAAATCCTCGTACTCGCCGGTCGGCACGCCGTCCTTCAGCCTGATGCGCACGACCTTGTAGCCGGTCCGCTTCGCCCGATTCCATGAGCCGTGTTCGGCTGCGAAGGCGTCGCCGCGGTACTCAGGCGGGAAGTCGCTGCCGCTGTAGAACGTCATGCCGAGCGAGGCGGAGTGTGCCTGAAGCAGGACGTCGGGGATCGTCACCTTGTCCTTAAGGTCCGGACGTTGCCCGGCATGAGCCGGATCTTCGTTGGCGCCGAGATAGAACCACGGCCATCCATAGAACGCGCCTTCGCGGATCCGCGTCACATAGTCGGGCACGAGGTTATCGCCGCGGCCGTCGCGCTCGTTGGTCGAACACCATGGCGTGCCTGTTCTGGGCTGGATCGCGAGGCCCACACAGTTGCGGAGACCGGTGGCGAACAGCTTTCTGTTCTTGCCGTTGGGATCGAAGGCGAGCACGGCGGCGCGATCGGTCTCTGAACCCCAGGCTGCACCGAGCGCGCGGTCGCGGCTCCAGGCTTCGATGCCTCCAGGCGGCTGACCGAGCCCCTCGCCCGCGTTACCGGCGGAGCCGACCGACACCAGCATCCGCTTGTCGTCGGGCGTAAACACGATGTCGCGCGTGGAGTGGCCGTAGCCGTGCGGAAGGCTGGCGACGATCGTCTCAGGTTCGTCTGAAGCCTTGAGGTCGCCATTCCGGTAAGCGAAGCGCACGACGCTGTCGGTGTTGGCGACATAGAGCCATTGCGGGGTGTCGCCGTTCGGGAAGAACGCGATGCCGAACGGCCTGTTCAGACCGCTCGCGTAAACTTCGTTGGTTGCAGGTTTTGCGGCGCCTGCATCGCTGCGCAGGATGCGGATACGGCCGGCTCTGGTCTCGACGACGAAGATATCGCCATTGGGTGCGGTCCGGATAATCCTCGGCCCGCTCAAGCCGCTGGCGAACAGCTCGATCTTGAAGCCCGCCGGGACGCGGGGCACCGCGGATGCGGGGCGCGGCACGATGCGCGACATGTTGCTGGCCGACGCCGTCGCACCCGGCTTGGGCAGATCCTGCGGCCTGATCAATCGGATGGTGCCTGGCTTGTCGCTCCGCCAGTCGCCAAACGCGTCGGCGCCCCTCAGCACAGTCGGCTCGGTCCACGCCACCATTGTCGTTGCAATCAGGCAGGTGGCGGAAAGGCCTGCAACGAGCGCATGCTGTTTGTTCAACATCGATTGTTCCTGCCGCACGATCATTGAAACGGACGCGATCGCACGCGCTGACGATATCTAGCTGAACAGCCGCGCCACCTCATCTCACAATCTCTTGGATGTTGGTTTAACCGACCTGAGACTGTACGGCCGATTTGTGCTCCTGCGCCGGCACTTCGCGAAAAGTCTGAGACTCGGACGAGAAGACCGATCGTAGCGGAACGGTCAGGCGACAGATCAGGCCCTCTGCCCGCCAGTCAAAATCAGCCCGTCCGCCAAGCTGGGTCTCGATACTGGCGATGACGCTGCGGGTCCCGAACCCCTTCTGCTTTGGCTTCGTCACTTTGGGCCCGCCGGATTCCACCCACGCCAGGATCAGCGTGTCATCCTGCACTTCCCAGGTGATCGCGAGCCGGCCCGACAGCACCGACAGGCTGCCATATTTGGCCGAGTTGGTGACGAGTTCATGGAGCGCCAATGCCAGTGTCTGCGCGGTCGCAGGCTGCAACTGCACCTCGCTTCCTTCGATCTGGATCTGCCCGGCTTCGGAATAGGGCGCGATCTCCTCGGTCACCAGCCGCCGGATTTCAGCCCCCTGCCAGCTCGACAGCGACAGCACCGTATGGACCCGGGCGAGCGCGGTGATGCGCCCCTCGACCGCGCGCACATAGGCGCTGACATTCTGTGCGCGCGTCAGCCGTACGATCGATTGCGCCAGCGCGAGCGCGTTCTTGGCGCGGTGATCGACCTCACGGGTCAGGAGACTCTGGCGTTCCTCGGCTCGCTTGCGGTCGGTGATGTCGACGGTGACACCGCTGACCCGCACCACCCTGCCGTACCTGTCGCTGGTGGCTGCTGCGGTGCCGACGCACCAGCGCACTTCGCCGTCGGGCCGCAGGATCCGGAATTCGGCTTCATATGACGTCTGGCCCTTACCGAAGCTGGCCCAGGCTTGCCGAAGTTCTTCGACGTCCTCGGGGTGAAAAAGGCCCTGGATATTCTCGGAGGTGAGCTCGAAGGATTTCGGATCGACGCCGAATATCTTGTACTGCCCCTCGTCCCACATCCAGTCGCCGTTCACCCAATCCCAATCCCATGACCCCATCTTGCCCGCAGCAATTGCCATGCTGCGGCGCTGCTCGCTTTCGACCAGCCGCGCCGTCGACTGCTCCAGCTCCGCGGTACGTGCGCGCACGCGATCCTCAAGCTCGGCATTGAGGCGCTCGAGCTGCCGCGTCTTGCGGTAGAGCTCGGCGAACACGCGGATCTTTGCCCGCAGCACCTCGGGCACGACAGGTACCGGCACGTAGTCGACGGCGCCCATCTCGTAGCCGCGAAGCCGGTCGATATCGCTGACCTGGATCGCCGAGATGAAGATCATCGCGGTCTTCTGGAAGCGGGGATGCTCGCGGATCATCGCCGCGAGCTCGAAGCCGTCGAGCTCGGGCATGCAGACGTCGACCAGAATGACCGCGACCTCGTTCTTGAGCAGGAATTCAAGCGCCTCGCGGCCGGACGACACCGCGACGAGATTCTCGCCAAGCTCCCTCAGGATGACCTCGTAAGCCAGCAGCTTCGCCGGCTGATCATCGACCAGAAGAATGTTTATCTTTTCATGGTCCATCATTTCGAGCGCCGATCAGCGGTGCAACCACATGCGGATCGCGAGCAGCAGTTGTTCGGTGTTGACGGGTTTTGCCAGATAGTCGGACGCGCCTGCCTCCAGGCATTTCTCGCGGTCCCCCTTCATCGCCTTCGCCGTCAGCGCAATGATCGGCAGCCGCGCGAAGGCGGGGTCTCGTCTGATCGCACCGATGGTCTGGTAACCGTCCATCTGCGGCATCATGATGTCCATGAGCACGATCGCGATCTTCGGATTCGACTCAACCAGCGAGATCGCTTCGTGACCTGTTGTCGCAGTCAGCACCTTCATACCGCGCCGCTCGAGCACGCTCGAAAGCGCGAAGATGTTGCGGGCGTCGTCGTCGACCAGCAGCGCCGTCTTGCCAATAAGATCCTCATCGGAGCTATTGAGCTTTTCGAGCATCTTCTGTTTGGCGGCCGGCAATTCCGTGATCACACGGTGCAGGAACAGTGACGTTTCATCGAGCAGCCGTTCGGGCGATTCCACGCCCTTGACGACGATGCTTCGCGCCATCGTGTGAAGTTCCGCGTCCTCCTCGGCCGAGAGTTCCCGTCCCGTGAACACGACGATCGGAACGTTCGAGAGCCTGTCGTCCTTGCGGATCTGGTCGAGCACATCGAAGCCGCTCATATCGGGCAATCGCAGGTCGAGCACGACGCAGTCGCACGGATTTTCCCGCAGCGTCGACAACGCCCCTGCCCCGGTATCGCTGGTCACGATTTCGATATCTTCGTGCCCGAGCAACTCCGTGATGCTGAGCTGTTCGGCGGCATCGTCTTCGACGATCAGCAGGCGCTTGCGGCGCGGCTTGGCGTATTCCTTGATTAGCGAGAGTGCGGCGCTGACGCCTTCGGTCGTGGTCGGCTTGTTGACGAAGGAGAAAGCGCCACGGGCCAGCGCATGCTGCCGGTCCTCGTCGAGGGTGATGATCTGCACCGGAATGTGCCGGGTCAGCGGATTGTGCTTGAGCTGGCTCAGCACGGTCCAGCCGAGCATGTCCGGCAAGAACACATCGAGCGAGACCGCAGCCGGCTGGTATTGCTTGGCGAGCTCAAGCGCTTCGGCGCCACGGCTTGCGACCAGGACCTTGAAGCCCTTGTCGCGTGCCAGGTCGATCAGCACGCGCGCGTAGTGCGGGTCGTCCTCGACGATCAGAAGGATGGTGTCCCCGGGTTCGAGATTGAGCCGATCGTCCGGCAACTGCTCGATCGTACGCTCCTGCGCGGACGAGACCTGCAGCGCTGGCGTCAGCGCGGGCGGCATCAGCGCGGCCTGCGCCCGCGGCCGAAGCGCAGTGCTTGGCCCCGAATATTTCAGCGGCAGATAGAGCGTGAACGTCGAGCCCTTGCCGGGCGCGCTGCGCAAATGGATCTCGCCGCCGAGCAGGCTTGCGAGCTCGCGACTGATGGCAAGGCCTAAACCGGTGCCGCCGTATTTGCGGCTGGTGCCGGCATCGGCCTGCTGGAACGCCTCGAAGATCAGCTTCTGCTTGTCCTGAGGAATGCCGATGCCGGTATCCGACACTTCGAATGCGACCACGGCGGGCGCCGTGTTGAGGATCGGATGTTCGACGCTCCAGCCGCCGACGGCGGCCGATACGGTCAGGCTCACGCCGCCTTCCGCAGTGAACTTGAATGCGTTCGAGAGCAGGTTCTTGAGTACCTGCTGCAGCCGCTTGGAGTCGGTGACCATGCTGCGCGCGAGGTTGGCGTCCACGTCGATGCTGAAGGAGAGATGCCGATTCTCCGCCTCGTGCCGGAACGGCCGGCCGACGGTCTCGAGCAGGCTCGACGTCAGAATCTCCTCGGCCTCGACTGTCACCGTGCCCGACTCGATCTTGGAGAGGTCGAGGATGTCGCTGATCAGGTTCAAGAGATCGGTGCCGGCGCCATGAATGGTGCGCGCGAATTCCACCTGCTTGCCGGTCAGATTGCCGTCGGGGTTTTCGGTGAGCTGCTGGCCAAGGATCAGGATCGAGTTCAGCGGCGTCCGCAACTCGTGCGACATGTTGGCAAGGAATTCGGACTTGTACTTCGAGGTCAGGGACAGCTCGGTCGCCTTCTCTTCCAGCGCGCGGCGCGCCTGCTCGATTTCCTGGTTCTTGCGCTCGACGTCGACGTTGCGCTCGGCGAGCTGCTGGGCCTTCTGCTCGAGCTGATCGTTGGTCTGCTGCAGTTCCTTCTGCTGAGTCTGGAGCTCCGCCGCGAGCTGCTGCGATTGCTTGAGCAGCGCCTCGGTCTGCATCGTCGCCTCGATGCTGTTGAGCACGATGCCGATGCTGTCGGTCAACTGCTCGAGGAAGGTGATCTGCGACGTGGTGAAGGACGAGATCGAGGACAACTCGATCACGGCTTTGACCTGGTTCTCGAACAGCACCGGGAATACGACCAGGTTCCTCGGCATGATCCGCATCAGGGCGGAATTGACCGGCACCGCGTCGCCGGGAATGTCCGACACGAGGCGCTGGCGCTTGTCGAGCGCGCATTGGCCGATCAGTCCCTCGCCGAACTGGATGATCTGCGGATGCGGATTGGTGCTGTCGCTAGCGTAGGCCGACAAGAGCCGTAGCTGCGGGTTCTCGGGATTGTCGACCTGGTAGATCACGCCGATATGCGCGTTGATCAGCGGCGCCAGCTCGGTCAGCAGCAGGCGGCCGACGGTCGCGAGGTCGCGCTGGCCCTGCAGCATGTTGGTGAAGCGCGCCAGGTTGGTCTTCAACCAGTCCTGCTCGGTGTTGCGCTCCGTCGTCAGACGGAGGTTGCCGATCATCGTGTTGATGTTGTCCTTCAGCTCGGCCACCTCGCCGCGGACGTCGACCTGGATCGAGCGCGTCAGGTCGCCCTTGGTCACGGCAGTCGCCACTTCTGCGATTGCACGCACCTGGGAGGTCAGATTGGCCGCGAGCAGGTTGACGTTGCCGGTCAGGTCCTTCCAGGTGCCGGCCGCGCCGGGCACGTTGGCCTGACCGCCCAGCCGTCCCTCGACGCCCACTTCGCGCGCCACGCTGGTGACCTGTTCGGCGAACGTCGCGAGCGTCTCCGTCATGTTGTTGATGGTGTCGGCGAGCGCCGCCACCTCACCCTTCGACTTCACCGTCAGGTTCTGCTTCAGGTCGCCGTCGGCGACCGCGGTCACCACCTTGACGATGCCGCGCACCTGCTCGGTCAGGTTCGCCGCCATGACGTTGACGGTGTCGGTCAGGTCCTTCCAGGTACCGGCCACGCCGCGCACCTCGGCCTGGCCACCGAGCTTGCCTTCGGTGCCGACTTCGCGCGCCACGCGCGTCACTTCTCCGGCGAAGGCGTTGAGCTGGTCGACCATCGTGTTGATGGTGTTCTTCAGCTCGAGGATTTCACCCTTCACGTCGACCGTGATCTTGCGCGACAGGTCGCCGCGCGCAACCGCCGTGGTCACTTCCGCGATGTTGCGGACCTGCGTGGTCAGGTTCGCCGCCAACAGGTTGACGTTGTCGGTCAGGTCTTTCCAGGTGCCGCCGACGCCGGGCACCACGGCCTGACCGCCCAGCCGCCCCTCGGTGCCGACCTCGCGCGCGACGCGCGTCACTTCGGCCGCGAACGAGCGCAGCTGCTCGACCATCGTGTTCAGGGTGTCCTTGAGCAGCAGGATCTCGCCGCGCACGTCCACGGTGATCTTCTTCGACAGGTCGCCGCCGGCGATCGCGGTCGCGACCTCGGCGATGTTGCGGACCTGCGCGGTCAGGTTCGACGCCATGAAGTTGACGTTGTCGGTTAGATCTTTCCAGGTGCCGGCGACGCCGGACACCTCGGCCTGGCCGCCAAGCTTGCCCTCGGTGCCGACCTCGCGCGCCACGCGCGTCACCTCGCCGGCGAAGGCGTTGAGCTGGTCGACCATCGTGTTGATGGTGTTCTTCAGCTCGAGGATTTCACCCTTCACGTCGACCGTGATCTTGCGCGACAGGTCGCCGCGCGCAACCGCCGTGGTCACTTCCGCGATGTTGCGGACCTGCGCCGTGAGGTTGCCGGCCATCGAGTTGACGCTGTCGGTCAGATCCTTCCAAGTGCCGGCCACGCCGGGCACGTTGGCCTGGCCGCCCAGGCTGCCTTCGGTGCCGACCTCGCGTGCCACGCGTGTCACCTCACCGGCGAAGCGGTTGAGCTGGTCGACCATGGTGTTCAGCGTTTCCTTCAGCTGAAGGATCTCGCCGCGCACGTCGACCGTGATCTTGCGTGACAGGTCGCCGCCGGCAATCGCGGTCGCCACCTCCGCGATATTGCGGACCTGCGCGGTGAGATTGCCCGCCATCGAGTTGACGCTGTCGGTCAGATCCTTCCAGGTGCCGGCGACGCCGGGCACCTCGGCCTGGCCGCCGAGCTTGCCGTCAGTGCCGACCTCGCGCGCCACGCGCGTCACCTCGCCCGCGAAGGCGTTGAGCTGGTCGACCATCGTGTTGAGCGTTTCCTTCAGCTGGAGGATTTCGCCCGATACGTTCACCGTGATCTTCTTCGACAGGTCGCCCTTCGCCACCGCGGTCGCGACCTCCGCGATGTTGCGAACCTGGGCGGTCAGGTTCGACGCCATCGAGTTGACGCCGTCGGTCAGATCCTTCCAGGTGCCGGCGACGCCTCGCACCTCGGCCTGGCCGCCGAGCTTGCCTTCGGTGCCGACTTCGCGCGCCACACGCGTCACCTCGCCTGCGAAGGCGTTGAGCTGGTCCACCATCGTGTTGATGGTGTCCTTCAGCTCGAGGATTTCGCCGCGTACGTCGACCGTGATCTTCTTCGACAGATCGCCGCCGGCGACCGCAGTCGTCACCGCGGCGATGTTGCGGACCTGGGCGGTCAAGTTCGACGCCATCGAGTTGACGCTCTCGGTCAGGTCCTTCCAGGTGCCGGCCACGCCCAGCACGTTGGCCTGACCGCCGAGCTTGCCTTCGGTGCCGACCTCGCGCGCCACGCGCGTCACCTCGGAGGCGAAGGCATTGAGCTGGTCCACCATCGTGTTGAGCGTTTCCTTCAGCTGAAGGATTTCGCCCGACACGTTCACCGTGATTTTCTTCGAGAGGTCGCCGCCTGCGATCGCGGTCGCGACGTCGGCGATGTTGCGAACCTGCGCGGTCAGGTTCGACGCCATGAAGTTGACGTTGTCGGTGAGGTCCTTCCACGTGCCGGCGACGCCGGGCACCTGGGCCTGACCGCCGAGCTTGCCTTCGGTGCCGACCTCGCGTGCCACGCGCGTCACTTCGGAGGCGAACGAGTTGAGCTGGTCCACCATCGTGTTGATGGTGTCCTTCAGTTCCAGAATTTCGCCGCTGACGTCGACCGTGATCTTGCGCGACAGGTCGCCGCGCGCCACCGCCGTGGTCACGTTGGCGATGTTGCGCACCTGGGCGGTCAAGTTGCCGCACATCGCGTTCACGGAGTCGGTCAAGTCCTTCCAGGTTCCGGCGACGCCGGGCACGATCGCCTGGCCGCCGAGCTTGCCGTCGGTGCCGACCTCGCGCGCCACGCGCGTCACTTCGGAAGCGAAGGAGCGGAGCTGATCGACCATCGTGTTGATGGCCTCCTTCAATTGCAGGATCTCACCGCGAACGTCGACCGTGATCTTCTTGGACAGGTCGCCATTGGCGACCGCGATCGTCACTTCGGCGATGTTACGGACCTGGCCGGTCAGGTTGTTGGCCATCGAGTTGACGCTCTCGGTCAGGTCCTTCCAGACGCCGGTCACCTCAGGGACCTGGGCCTGGCCGCCGAGCTTGCCCTCGGTGCCGACCTCACGGGCCACGCGAGTGACCTCGGAGGTAAACACCGAGAGCTGCTTGATCATCGTATTGACGATGTTCGCCGATTGCAGGAATTCGCCGCGCAGCGGCCTGCCCTCGACGTCGAGCTGCACGGTCTGCAGCAGGTCGCCCTGCGCCACTGCGGCGACCGCGCGCGTGACCTCGCGGGTTGGCCACAGGAGATCGTCAATCAGGGTGTTGACCGAGCTCTCCATGTCGGCCCAGGAGCCGCTGGGAAGCCCGAAATTGACGCGCTGGCGGGTCTGTCCCTCACGACCGACGACCTGACCGACGCGCGCCAGCTGCTGCGCCATCCGCTCGTTCGCTGCAGCGATTTCGTTGAACGCGTCGGCGATCTTGCCTTCGATACCGAGATAGTCGCCGCGCATCCGAACCGAGAAATCGCCGGCACGCATCGCCTGCAGCGACTGGAGCAGATCCTGCGAGGAGGCGATCTCGTTTGTTGATTTGGTGCGGCGACCTTCGGTACGGGGACGTGATGCGGAACCGAGATCGGTCATGGAATTTCCCCTGAGCGCTGGATGCAAATCCGAAGACTCGCACGAGCCAGCGAAACCATAAGAATGACTGCCTGTGGTCTAATCAAGCGAGAAGACTGTGATGACCGATCTTGCTAAAGAAATTGAACCAAGCCCTGTTAATCGCAATCGAAAAATAAAGTTCCTCCGACGGGGAACTTTTCCTGCTTGCGGTGACGGTTAGCAGCGGGCTGGCCACGTGCGCCGGATCAATCGAACCCGCTCGATCCTGCCGCATCTGCTGCAGCGATATTGGAGGATGTCCTTGCCCCGACTGTCGGGATAGCTAGTCTCAAGCCGCATTGTCTTGCTGCAGCTGATGCAGGAGATCAGTGTCAGGAGCGGACTCCGATCGTCATTCATCGATGCCCGCGGTGGCGCGGTCGGATCGGCGATCATTGCGCTGGACAATGCAATGGCATTTCTCGTCACCACGAGAAAATGCCTATCCCGCGCGTCGGTTCCCGGCCCGAAACCTCTTTCGGGCCGGCAGGGCCGATGCAGCCCTCTCGGTATAGTCGCGCGGATCAGGCCCGGACGTTGAGATGGCCGGGTCTGGGTTTACCCTTGTCGAGCTTCGTCCTCACCGCAGGGCGATCCCCGTGGCTCCGGCTCAAACGCTCGCGAACCGTCGGCAGATGATCGCCGCCGCCGGCGGCCTTCCAACGGACGATCAACTCAGCCACCTCGGCCCGCATCGCCATCAGCCGATATGACGCCTCGCTGCAGTCGAGGTCACGATTGACCTGCTCCCGGATCGCGGCTTCGACCAGAGTCATTTCGGTCCGCAACGCGCTGATCTTGCGACGAATTTCATTAATCTTGTTGTCCATGGCCTCTTGGAACAAAAATAGAACATATTGTCAAGTCACGAGACGGCCAGCGAGGTGAAATATGGGCATGGCAGCACTGAGATTTGGTGGGGTTGCGGAGCGCGCCGGCGGACAGATGACCCGCGCCCAGGCGGTCCGGCTGAGGAGCCTCGCGGAGGAGGCCTACCAGCCGAAGCAGTACGCACGTGACCTGACTTTCGAGGAAGCCGAGCGGCGCATCAATGCCCTGAAGGCGGAAATCGCACTGGCGGACTCCTTCTGAGCCGCCTGCCCTTGGCGGCACCGGGCGGCGCAGCTAGAGCTGTTCCCGTCGTTATCGTCTGCCTGGAGAGCCTCGCGTGCTGGAACTTGAGAAGCGATCGCCGCTCGCGTTCCCAATCGCGTTGAAAGATGGCCGGATTCTCGAGACCGTCGGTGACGCTGCGGACTACCTGTCCAAGCTGAATTTGGATCAACGTGAACGCCCGCATTGGAAAATGGTGATCATGATGTTCAACAACGCGATGCGCGAACCGCGCTACCTGCGGACCGCAACCGTGAATCTCCGGTCGGCTCTGGCGTATGACCGCCTTGTCGAGGACACTGGTCACTGACTGTGGTGTTGCTGCTACAGCCGAATCAACTGCGGTTTCGTAATGGCATTTCCGTTATGGCCGCAAACAAGGTAACGGCGGTACACACCACGGCTTGACGCTGATCGCGCTTCAGCCGCCATCTGGAGCCGCCTCGGAGGGCGGCTCATTCTTTTGGGCACCCGCAGGACTGTCAGAGCATTTTGGCGCGGACAAACAGCGCGCGCAGCGCGTTGGTTGCCTGCACCGTGAGCATCGCATTGCCGGCCGCCTTCTCCAGCGCAACGACGGCATCATCGTGCAGCGAGCGGAATTCCATCCATTCGACGGAGTTGAGATTGGTGATGAAGCGATAGGCTTGGCCGACCGTCGCAAGCGTCACCGTCTCGCCGTTCAGCCTCACCTTGAATGTTGCCTTGAGCGGCGTATCGGATTTGGACGGATCACCCATGGCGCGGTTGTGCAATCTGCCGCGCCAATGTCAATCTAATTTCTTCGCTCCAGACTGCCACATTGGCCCCAATCGTCGCGATGTCTGTTAGCGTCGGGCGGGGGGTGATTCGTGCCTGATCTTGCCAACACAACCTATCTGGATGCGCTCAATCCCGAGCAGCGCCGCGCCGTCGAGCACGGCGTCGGGACTGATGGAACCATCGGGCCGCCGCTGCTGGTGATCGCTGGCGCCGGTTCGGGCAAGACCAACACCCTCGCCCACCGCGTGGCGCATCTGATCGTTGCCGGCGCCGACCCGCGCCGAATCCTGCTGATGACGTTCTCGCGGCGCGCCGCCGCCGAGATGGCCGTCCGCGTCGAGCGCATCGCGCGCCGCGTTCTCGGCGACCGGGCCTCGGTAATGACGGATGCGCTGAGCTGGGCCGGCACATTTCACGGCATCGGCGCACGCCTCCTGCGCGAGTTCTCCGAGCGCATCTGGCTCGATCCCGCATTCACGATCCACGACCGCGAGGATTCCGCCGACCTGATGAACCTGGTCCGCCACGACCTCGGCTTTTCCAGGACAGAGAGCCGGTTTCCCACCAAGGGCACCTGCCTCGCCATCTATTCGCGCTGCGTGAACGCGGAGATGCCGATCGAGGCGGTGCTCGGCCAGTTCTTCCCCTGGTGCTCAGGCTGGGCCGACGAACTGAAGCAACTGTTCGCGGCCTATGTCGAGACCAAGCAGCAGCAGAACGTGCTCGATTACGACGACCTCCTGCTCTACTGGGCGCAGATGGTCACGGAGCCAACCCTGGCGGACGAGATCGGCAACCGCTTCGACCACGTGATGGTCGACGAATATCAGGACACCAACCGCCTGCAGTCCTCGATCCTGCTGGCGCTCAAGCCGGCCGGCCGCGGGTTGACCGTCGTTGGTGACGACGCGCAGTCGATCTATTCCTTCCGCGCCGCGACCGTGCGCAACATCCTCGATTTTCCGGGCCAGTTCAGCCCGGCAGCCGAGATCGTCACGCTCGACCGCAACTATCGCTCGACCCAGCCGATCCTCTCGGCGGCCAATGGCGTGATCTCGCTTGCGAAGGAGCGCTTCACGAAGAACCTGTGGACCGAACGGACCTCGACGCGCAAGCCGCTGCTCGTCACGATCCGCGACGAGGCCGACCAGGCCCGCTACATCGTCGAGCAGGTGCTGGCCACCCGCGAGGAAGGCGCGCTCTTGAAACAACAAGCCGTGCTGTTTCGGACCTCCTCGCATAGTGGGCCGCTCGAGGTCGAACTCACTCGCCGCAACATTCCGTTCGTGAAATTCGGCGGCCTCAAATTCCTCGACGCCGCTCATGTCAAGGACATGCTGGCGCTATTGCGCTTCGTCGCGAACCCGCGCGACCGTGTTGCGGGCTTTCGCATCCTGCACCTGTTGCCCGGCGTCGGGCCAGCCTCGGCGCAGCGTGTGCTCGACCGCATGGCGGAGGCCGCGGATCCGATTGCCGCGCTTGCCACACTGCCCTCGCCGCCACGGGCAGGCGCGGACTGGCGGCTGTTCGTCGAGGCGGTCGAGAACCTGCGCTACTCGGAATGGCCGGTCGACATCGAGCGTGCGCGCCTGTGGTACGAGCCGCATCTCGACCGCCTTCACGAAGACAGCGAGGTCCGCCGCGCCGACCTGATCCAGCTCGAGCAGATTGCGGCGGGCTATCCATCCCGCGAACGATTCCTCACCGAGCTGACGCTCGACCCGCCGGATGCGACCAGCGACCAGGCCGGTGTGCCGCTGCTGGACGAGGATTACCTGATCCTGTCGACGATCCATTCGGCCAAGGGCCAGGAGTGGAAGTCCGTTTACGTGCTCAACGTCGTCGACGGCTGCATGCCGTCCGACCTCGGCGCCGGTACATCGGCGGAACTCGAGGAAGAACGCCGGCTGCTCTACGTCGCGATGACCCGCGCCAAGGATGATCTCCACCTCCTGGTGCCACAGCGCTTCTTCGTGCACAGCCAGGCCGCCAAGGGCGATCGCCACATGTACGCCTCGCGCACCCGGTTCATCCCGGAGAAGCTGCTGCCGATGTTCGAACGGACCACCTGGCCTCGCGCAGCCGCCGCGGAACCTTCCTCGGTAAACCGTGCCCCGGCGATCGATATCCGCGCCAGGATGCGCGGAATGTGGCGCTGACGCCCCAAGAGAGTTTCAGGAGGGACGGAACGAACGCGGCAGCCATCGCATTGATGCGCTGTTCGTAATCGGCACACGACCATTCCCGATGGCTTCGACGCGTAGTCCTGAGGACGCGCCGAGGCCGTCGTTTTGTTGCTTCACGCCGGAAACAACGTCACCGGTTGATCAAAGCCCTTGAGGAGATGGTCCGAACCGTCGGCCGTGACCATCCCGCGGGTGCGGTCATGCACGGCCTTGGTGACCAGAATCTCGCCAGATCGTGCCACCGCCTGCGCACGCGCCGCGCGATTGACGACGGTACCAACGGCCGTCAGGTCGCGGTGACTCTGGCCGAACTCCCCGAAGTTGGTCTCGCCGCTGTCGATCCCGATCCCTATTCCGATCTCGACATCACCCGCACCGATGGAGCGAGCCAGTTCGGCGCGCCGGCGGCCAAAGCTTTGCTGGATCTCACGGGCGGCCTGTAGCGCCTGCACAGCGTGGTCTTCCCGCCGAACCGGAAAATTGAAGATCGCAAACACGGCGTCGCCAATGGTCTTGTTGAGGATGCCGTCATAGCGCCAGATCGCGGCGGCACAATCGTCGTAGAACGCGTCCAGCAACTGCGTCAGCCCGTTCTGCGCGATGGTTTGCGTGAGCGCAGTGTAGCCGCGCAGATCGGCGAACATGATCGTGGCGTCGATGGTGACCGCGCGTGCCTTCATGATCTTCGAGAACGCCATCTCGCAGATCGTGCAGGTGTTCGGGTTCATGCGGCTCGGCTTGATGCCGAACAGCCGGAACGGTGCCGATAACGGTCCGCGCAGCGGGATCGGCATGTGCAGGTTCTGCCAGCAGCCGAGACAGACTGATGCAGGCTCCGGAGTCATTGACGCACCTGCTCTTCCCGCCATAAGACCGGATCAGCTTAGCACCTTTATCGGCGTCCTGGCAGCCATTTGCCGATCGCCGTTCAGGCGATCGCCACGAAACTCACGCCGATCCGCGTTTTCTTGCTCCAGATCACCTGGCACTCGTAGACCACCGAGGCATCGTTGGCCAACACCAGCCGAAAGCGATGCGGGACGTAGGCCGGGTTCTCGACTTCGATGGCCGCTCCCTCAGGCGAGATGTTCACGATCACGCAATGCATGACCGAACCGCCCGACGAAACATAGGCGGGCTCGTTGACTTCCGTTCGCGGATGTTTGCGCTTTTCGTCCATCCGGCTTGGCCTCGACCATCCACTCAGAGCCTTGGCGATCGGCACAGAATTAGTCAACGGCCCGACGCCATCACATCGAGTTTCCGCACCGCCATTTGTGCGCAGCAACACGCGGAATGCGTATCGCCTGAGCGCAGACGAGCCCCGCGCCAACGCTGGCTTGTCGTTCGCGACAGCGGAAGGATAGCCTCACCGCATCGGCGGTGCGACGGCGCGACGCCCGCCCTGAACGAGAACTGGCGCCAAGGGGAGACGCCATGTTCGAGATTCTCGATCGCCGGACGACTCTGACCGGCAACCAGATCAAGATCCTTGCCGCCGCTATCATCGGCGATGCCCTGGAATTCTTCGACTACTTTCTGATCGGCTTCGTGCTCGCCTTCCTGATCGGTCCGTGGAAACTCACCTTCGGCCAGTCCGCCACGGTGCTGATGAGTTCAGGCATCGGCGCCATTATCGGCGCCTTTCTCTGGGGCTGGCTCGCCGACCGGGTCGGCCGCCGCGTCGTGTTCATCGGCACGGTGCTGAACTTCTCGATCGCGACCGGGCTGCTCTATTTCACACCAGACAATGGCTGGATCTATCTGACGATCCTGCGCTTCTTCGTCGGCACCGGCGTCGGCGGCCTCTATTGTGTCGACCTGCCGCTGGTGCAGGAGTTCATGCCCTCGCACAAGCGCGGCTGGGTCGGCGGCCTCGTCACCTGCGTGATCCCGCTCGGCGTCGGAATTGGTGCTGTGCTGGGGGCGTTCGTGGGCACCGACCAGTGGCGGCTGTTGTTCGCGATCGGTGTGCTGCCGTCGCTCCTGGTGCTGCTCGTGCGGCTCTGGGTTCCGGAATCGCCGCGCTGGCTGTGCCGGCAAGGACGCTATGACGAAGCCCGCAAGTCGCTTGCCTGGGCGTTGCAGGTACAACCATCGGAACTGCCATTGCCGACCGCGGCCGACGCCGGTCCGATCATCAAGACGGGTTGGCTCGACCTGTTCAAATATCCGCGCAGCCTGATCGTCTCCTGGCTCGGCAATGCCGGCGCGCAGACCGGCGTCTACGGTATTACGCTTTGGGCGCCCGCGCTGTTCGTGCTGCTCCTGAAGGTCACGCCGCAGGAAGCCGCCAAGATGATGGTCCTGCTCAGCATCTCCGGTTTCATCGGCCGCGTCGCGTTCTCCTATTTCTCTGAACTGTTGGGACGACGCATCGCGGGCGGCCTGCTCGGGTTCGGCGCCGGCGCGCTGACGATCATTGCCGGCTATCACTATGATGCGGCGCTGTTCGGCATGTCGGCCTTCTGGCTGCTGCTGGCCGCCGCGTTCTTCTTCGCCGACGGCGGCTTTGCGATCGTCGGACCCTACGCAGCGGAGGTCTGGCCGTCGCACCTGCGCACCACGGGCATGGGCTCGGCCTACGGCTTCGGCGGCATCGGCAAGATCATCGGGCCAGTCGGCCTCGCCCTGATCGTCGGCTCGAACAACTACCTCAAGCCGGACGTGCCGCTGACCCAGATCCCGACCGCCTTCGTCTATCTCGGCTGCTGGTTCCTGATGGCGGGCGCCGTCTATTACGTCTTCGGCCTGGAGACCAGGGGCAAGTCGATCGAGCAGATTGACAAGGAGCTGAACGCAACGGCCGACGTCGCGGCCTCGGCGACGATCCGGCAAGCCAGATGAGGGAGGCGGACATGAGCGTGATATCGGCCGATCTTGTTGGCGATCGCGACGTGATCGCCTGTGCCGAGGCAATCCGGGCGGACGTAGCGGCTGCCTCCGATAACATCGAGATGACACGCCGGCTGCCGCCCGATTTGCTCGACCGGCTGCATGAGGCACGGCTGTTCCGCCTGCTGCTGCCGCGCTCGTCGGACGGGATCGAGACCGATCCCGTCACCTTCTTTCACGTCATCGAGACCATCGCCAAGGCCGATGCCTCGACGGCATGGTGCCTGAGCCAGGCCGGCGGCTGCGCGATGTCGGCGGCCTATCTCGACCTGCCGGTCGCACAGGAGATCTTTGCCGATCCGCGCGCGGTGCTCGCCTGGGGCCCGGGGCCAAAGGTCAGAGCCGTGGAATGCGAGGGCGGCTACCGCGTCACGGGCGTCTGGTCGTTCGCCTCCGGCGGCCGGCACGCCACCTGGCTCGGCGCCCACTGCCCGATCTACGCGGCCGACGGCTCGCCCAAAAGGGACGCCAATGGCGAGCAGGTCGAGCGCACCATGCTGGTGCGGACTGAAGACGTCGAGTGGACCGACATTTGGAACACCGTCGGCCTGCGCGGCACCGCGAGCGACCAGTTCGCGCTGAATGATTTCTTCGTCCGCTCGGACCATTCGATCACCCGCGAGTTCGACCGCGAATGCCGTGAGACCGGTCCGCTCTACCGGATGAGCGCGCACACCTGCTATCAAGTCGGCTTCGCCGGCGTCGCCTGCGGCATTGCCCGCAGCGCGCTCGACAATTTCGTCGACGTCGCCCGCAACAAGGTGCCGCGCGGCATGAAGAGCCCGATCCGCGACAATGCCGTGGTGCAGTCGGGCCTGGCGCAAGCCGAGGTCAGCCTGCGCGCCGCCCGCGCGTTCCTGCTGCAATCGATGGCCGATATCTGGAAGGATCTGGTGGCCGGCCACACCATCACGGTGGCGCAACGCATGACCATCCGGATGGCGGCTACGCATGCGATCCACAAGGCGCGGGAGGCGGTCGACTTCGCCTACAACGCCGCCGGCGCCACCGCGATCTTCGAGGGCCATCCACTCGAACGGCGCTTCCGCGACATCCATACCGTGACCCAGCAATTGCAGGGGCGGCTCAGCCATTTCGAGACCGTGGGCGCTTGGATGCTGGGCGCCGATGCGGACCTCGCCTTCGTCTAACCCGATTTCTCAAGGAGGAGAACCATGCCATTGGGCGGACTGCAGCATTACACCATCGAGCCGCAGGATCTCGAGAAGACCAAGGAGTTCTATTGCGACGTGCTGGGCCTGGAAAATGGTGATCGCCCGCCACTCGATTTCCCCGGCTACTGGCTCTATTCGGGCGGCCAGGCGACCGTGCACCTAATGGGCACCCGCAAGCCGCGCGAAGGCATCGTGGTGCGCGGCACCGAGAAGAAATACGAGGACACCGGCCGCCTCGATCACATCGCCTTCGCCGCCACCGACGTCGACGGCGTCAGGAAGCGCCTGCAGGCCAGGCATGTCAAATTCCGCGAGCAGATCGTGCCGCGGACCGGCGACACCCAGATCTTCCTCTACGACCCCGACGGCATCGGCGTGGAGTTGAACTTCCCGAAGACCTGAACAGACATCGTCGGACTACCTGCGCCTGATCGGCCAGCCCCGTTGTTTGCCGGTTTCGCGTGCACCGGGAGGCCCCAGGTTCCCGACAAGACCCCAACTCGGCCACCAGTCGGGCGTGATCCGGTCCGCTTTTCTTCAAGATTGAATGACCAGGTGGCGGGGCCGCACCGCTGCGGCAGGATAGCCGGGAGTCGCGCCTTTAACCTACCCCAGGGCCTGGCGGCCCGGCTATTCGTCGCGGCCTGACCTGTTCGGCGTCAGTCGAGCCCGCGCTCGTGGCTGAGGCGCACCATTTCATTGATGAAGATTTGTTTCTGCTTCTCATCCAGGCTGGCGTAGAGCGGCTCGGCCGCATCGGCGACGTTGCGCTGATCGACGGCGCGATCGTTAAGGAACTGGGCCTCGTTGCGCATCTGCTCGATGATGTCGTCGGGCGGATCGCGTTGCGCCCGCGCGATGCGGAGATTGACGCGGTCGGCACCGTTGTGACCGAGATAGTGCATCGCGCTGCTGAATCCCGGCCAGTGCTTCTCCTGTTCCGGCGTGAGGTTCAGCTCCGTCTTGATCCGTTCGATGTTGGCGTCGCTATTGGCGACGATCTGCTCGGCGGTGAGTTGCGGCGCCCCCTCCTGGGTCAGGACGGCCGCTTGCTTCGCGCCCTTGTCTCTCGCAGTCTTGGCCGACTTCGGGCCCTTGGCGCCCTGCTTGTCTCTCGGCGCGCCCGACTGCGACTGCGCGTTCTTGCCGTTTGCCTCGTTGGGAGTGTTGGCGTTGTTGCCGGTGAATACCCCCGTGACCCCGGTCACCACCCCGACCACTCCTCCGATGGCGCCTCCCAGGACGCCGCCGACCGGTCCGGCGGCCTTTGAGCCTTCGCGCGCACCCTTTTCGACGCCCTGCACGATCTGCGCATCGACGATATGGGGGCCTGCAAACAGCGCAACGGTGGCCGCCGTGCCGACCGCGACGCACAGTTTCCACCACAGGCGCGGCTTCGCTACCGGGATGGGCATGATCGGGTCTCCGTGCTCGAGGGTGGGATTGAAGGCTTCCAGTTAAGGCTTCCAGTTCATGCAGGGGGACAATGCGGGTCGTCGACTGATCCCGACCTTATCGTTTCCAGCTTCGCCAAGTCTATTGGCGGCGACGCGCACGACGATGACGACATGCGGCGCCCGAACCCCCTTGCCGCTTGGCGAGGAACCTGCGGCTCAACGGCGCACCGCGCAAAGATGCGCGTGCCCTGGCTTCCGCGTGCGGCGCAGCATGATCGCAAAGGCCGCTGCAATCGAGCTATAATCGCAATCATGTGCGCTGCACTGCCTGCGATTTGACCACAACGTTAGTTCTATGCGTGCAACTCTGTGATTTCTCGACAGACGCCAGCAATTCTGTTCTGATCGGCAGCAACGAAATCTCTCGACGTCGCGCGAACGCGACGCACAATAACTAGCAATGAGATTTCCAAGTCTTTTTGTCCGTCGGCTCGCCAGGGAGGGAATGCCATGTCACGGAAGAAGCTTTCACGACGACAATTCGTTACTGCGACAGCGCTGTCATCGGCGGCGCTAATTGCGGCCCCCTATGTCCGTGGCGCCTATGCTGCCGGAAAGCTCTCGATGGGTTTCTGGGACCACTGGGTACCGGGTGCCAACAAGGCCTCTACTGAGTTGGTCAACGAGTGGGCCGCGAAGGAGAAGGTCGAGGTCCAGCTCGACTACATCACGAGCCAGGGCAACAAGAACATCGTGACCATCGCCGCCGAGGCCCAGGCGAAATCCGGCCACGACATTTTCCAGATGCCGACATGGTGGCCGCAGTCCAACGCCGAGCTGCTCGAGCCCGTCAATGACATCATGGAGCCGCTGATCAAGCTGAACGGCGAGGTCAACGGCACGGTCAAGTATCTCGGTCAGGCCAACGGCAAGTGGCTTGGAGTTCCCGCCAGCGTCGGGAGCCAGATCAAAGGCCCCTGCTCGCGCATCGACCTGATGAAGAAGCTGGCCAACATTGACGTGCAGGCGATGTATCCGGCCGGAAGCCCGCCAAAGGCCGACAACTGGACCCTGGACACATTCCTGAAGGCAGCGGAAGCTTGCCACAAGGGCGGTTTCCCGTTCGGCATCGGCCTCGGCGAGACCAGCGATAGCGTCGACACCGCAGGCGCGATCTTCCAGTCATTCGGCGCCCAGCTCGTCGACGCCAAGGGCAATCTGACGGTCAAGACCGATGCGGTGCGCCAGGCCCTCGACTTCTACAAGAAGCTGATCGCCTTCCTGCCGCCCGACGTCTCGGCCTGGGACGACGCTTCCAACAACAAATGGCTGGTGTCCGGCAAGGGTGCGATGATCATGAACCCGCCAAGCGCATGGGCGGTCGCCAAACGCGATGCGCCGCAGGTCGCTGCGCAATGCTGGACCCACGGCTTCCCAGCCGGCCCCAAGGGTCGCTTCGCCCCCTACCTGCCGTTCTTCTGGTCGATCTGGTCGTTCTCCAAGAACAAGGAGGCAGCCAAGAGCTTGCTGTCGTTCCTGTCGCAGCCGGCATCGATCGAGAAGATGGTGGTCGCAAGCGGTGGCTATGATCTGCCGGCCTACGAGAAGCTCACGACCTTGAAGGTCTGGGCGGAGGAAGAGCCGCCGAAGGGCACGCTCTACCACTACCCGAACCCCTACCACCATCAGACGCTGTCGATTGCGGCCTCGCCCGCACCGCCCAAGGTCGCACAGCAAATCTACTTCCAGGCCACGCTGACCAAGATGTGCCTGAGATATTATCAGGGTGAGAGCATGGAGAGCACGCTCGCCTGGGCCGAAGGCGAGTGCGAAGGCTTCATGCGAAGCTGACGACAACCCGAGTCCTCGCGACGGCCTGCGACGTCGGCCGTACGAGGGCTCACTTTCGCATTCCGGCCGCCGCATCGGCGGCCGGTCCTACAACCAACCGCGCAAGGGACCTGCGTCATGGTTGATATCACTTTGCGATCGAACCGCGTTGCGACAGCTGCGCGCAGGCGCACCGGCTTACGCAACGCGCTGCGGCGCAAGTCGATGGTCGCGTTCCTGATGACGCTGCCTTTGATCCTCCTGGTTGGCGTACTGGTGCTTTATCCAGCCCTCTATTCCCTGCACCTGGCGACGCTGAACAAGGCGATGACGAAATTCGTCGGCTTTGGGAATTTCGAGTTCCTGTTCAAGCGCGACACCTTCTGGCTGGTGGTCAAGCAATCCTGCATTTTCGCCATCTCGGCGGTGATCTTCAAAGCGCTGATCGGCTTCATCGTCGCGCATTTCGTGCACAACGTGCCGGCCAAGAAGCAGCGGAAATGGCGCGGCATGCTGCTGGTGCCGTGGGTGATCCCGCCGGCGATGAGCACGCTGGCCTGGCTCTGGCTGTTCGATCCCTCTTACAGCGCGTTCAACTACACGCTCTCCCTCTTCGGCATCGGGCCGATCCCGTGGACCGGTGATGCCATGTGGGCGCGCTTCTCCGTCATCCTGGTCAACGTCTGGTACGGCGCGCCGTTCTTCATGATCATGTATCTGGCGGCGCTGAAATCGGTGCCTGAGCAGCTCTATGAGGCGGCTGCCATCGACGGTGCCAATTGGTGGCAGCGTATCTGGTACGTAACGCTGCCGATGATGCGCAATATCATCGCGATCACGACTCTGTTCTCGCTGATCGTCACCTTCGCCAATTTCGACATCGTGCGCATCCTGACTGCCGGCGGTCCGCTCGACCACACCCACATCTTCGCGACCTGGGCGTTCCGCGTCGGCATCGAGGGCAGCGATATTCCGCTCGGCGCCAGCGTTTCGCTGTTCATGGTGCCGATCCTGGCGATCGCGGCGATCTTCATCCTGCGCGACGTCACCAAACGCGGGAATGAAGCCTGATGAGCACGGTCACGATCGACAAGTCCGGTCCCCGACGGAAGGTCAAATACGGCAGCATGAGCCGCGATCGCGCCTGGGCGCTGCGCTGGTCCTATTTTTTCCTGGTGCTGTTTGCGATCTTCTCGCTGACGCCGCCGCTCTACATGCTGATCACCTCGCTGAAGAGCAGCGCCGAGATCTCGGCGGCGACCAATCCGTGGTGGGTCTTTCATCCGACGCTCTCGAACTATATCGAGCTCCTGAGCTCGAACCAGTTCCTGCGCTTCTTCTGGAATTCGGCATGGGTCTCGATCATCGTGGTGACCATCACCATGCTGATCAGCGTGCCGGCAGCCTTCGCGCTGGCGCGAATGAAGTTCTGGGGGTCGGCCACGCTCGCGACCGGCGTCTTCCTCACGTATCTCATTCCGGACAGCCTGTTGTTCATTCCGCTGTTCAAGATGTTCGCGCAATTCGGCGACTGGACCGGCATCCAGCTCGTCAACCGCTGGTATGTTCTGCTGTTCATCTATCCGACGCTGACGGTGCCGTTCTGCACCTGGATCATGATTGGCTATTTCGCCTCGATCCCGAAGGAGCTCGATGAGGCTGCTATCATCGACGGCGCGAGCTGGTTCCAGACGCTGACGCGGATCTTCATCCCGGTCGCGCTGCCCGGCTTGATCGCGGCGACGATCTTCGCCTTCACCGTGTCCTGGGCGCAGTTCCTCTATCCGCTGGTGTTCACGACCTCGACCGACCAGCTCGTGCTGCCGGTGGGCATCATCACGACCCTGATCAAGGGCGACGTGTTCAACTGGGGTCAGATCATGACCGGTGCCCTGCTCGGCGCCGCGCCGCCACTGATCATCTACGCCTTCCTGATGGACTACTACATTGCCGGCCTGACCGCCGGTGCGACAAAGGGTTGAACTCATGGCTGACGTGACGTTGCGCAAGGTGGTGAAGCGTTATGACGACGTCGAGGCGGTGCGCGGCATCGATCTCGACATCGCCGACCATGAGTTCGTGGTGCTGGTCGGGCCCTCCGGCTGCGGCAAGTCGACCACGTTGAGGATGATCGCCGGCCTCGAGGACATTTCCGACGGCGACATCATGATCGGCGGCGACGTCGTCAACGACGTGCCGCCGAAGGACCGCGACATCGCGATGGTGTTCCAGAACTACGCGCTCTACCCGCACATGACGGTGGCCGAGAACATGTCGTTCGGGCTGCGGCTGAAGCACTATCCGAAGGCAGAGATCAAGACCCGGGTCGCCGAAGCCGCGCGCATGCTCGACATCACCGACCTGATCGACCGCAAGCCGAAGCAGCTCTCCGGCGGCCAGCGCCAGCGCGTCGCGATGGGGCGCGCGATCGTGCGCAATCCGAAGGTGTTCCTGTTCGACGAGCCGCTGTCCAACCTCGACGCCAAGCTGCGCGTGCAGATGCGGATCGAGATCAAGAAGGTGCACCAGAAGGTTCGCACCACGACCGTCTATGTCACCCACGACCAGGTCGAGGCGATGACGCTGGCCGACCGCGTCGTGGTGATGAACCACGGCCGGATCGAGCAGATCGGCACGCCCAACGAGCTTTATCACAAGCCGGCGACCCGGTTCGTTGCGAGCTTCATCGGCTCGCCGGCGATGAACTTCGTGCCGTGCCGACTCGAAGACGACGCAGGCAGGTTGCAGGTACGGCTGACCGACCGCCTCGCCTTCCCGCTGCCACCGCAACGTGCGGCCCGCTACCAGGCCGTGCCGCGAACCGACAAGTTGCTGCTGGGCATCCGGCCCGAGCATCTCGCCGAGTCCAGGCCGCATGCCGAGCCCGGCGTCGAGCCGTTCGACGCGATGCTCGACGTCACCGAGCCGATGGGTATGGAGACCCTGGTCTACTTCACGCTCGACGGCACCCAGATCTGCGGCCGGGTCAGCCCCAATGCCGGCGCGCAGGATGGCAGCCCGCTCCGATTGGCTGTGGACCTCAACAATATGCATTTGCTAAACGAGGTGACCGGCGCCGTCCTTTGACGGCGCACAAGAAACCTCAAGGGCAGGAAATGGCCACCAACAAGAACAAGATTTTCGTCACCCAGACATTGTCGCCGGGGGCACGCGCTCTCCTCAACGAGCGGGACGACATCGAACTCGTCGAATTTCCGAACCTGATCTCCGCCAAGGATTTCCAGGCCATGCTGGAGCAGCACGCGCCCGTCCACGGCGTGGCGCTCGGCGCGACCCGCTTCGGCGAAGCTGAGCTCGAAGCATCCAAGGACATGAAGGTGGTGACGCGGATCGGCGTCGGTTATGATGCCGTCGACGTGCCCGCGCTGTCGCGCCGCAAGGTGCCGCTGATGGTCGCGGGCACCGCGAACTCCCCGTCGGTCGCCGAACACGCGCTGTTCATGATGCTGACGCTGGCCAAGCGCGCGCAGGAAATGCACGCCATGGTGAAGGAAGGCACTTGGGCGAGCCGCCTCGGCGTGCTGCCGTTCGATCTCTACGGCAAGACGGTCCTGATCGTGGGCTTCGGCCGCATCGGCACGCGCACCGCCAAGCGCTGCTTGGCAATGGAAATGCAGGTGCTGGTGTACGACCCCTACAAGTCCGCCGCAGAGATTACGGCGGCCGGCTGCGAAGCAGTGCTGGACCTCGACGCGGCGCTGCCGCGCGCGGATTTCGTCACCATCCACTGCCCGAAGGCGCCGGAGACGGTCGGCATGTTCAACGCGGCCCGGCTCAGGCGCATGAAGCCGACAGCCTACCTCATCAACACCGCGCGTGGCGGCATCGTCGATGAAAAGGCGCTGCACGACGCGCTGGTGTCGGGCAAGCTCGCCGGCGCCGGCCTCGACGTGTTCGAGGTCGAGCCGCCGCCGGTTGGCCAGCCCCTGCACAGCCTGCCGAACGTGATCATGGCACCGCACGTCGCCGGCGTCACCGTCGAGGCGGTCGATCGGATGAGCGAGCAGACGGCGCGCAATATCCTGAGCGTTCTCGACGGCAATCCGCTGCGCCAGAACGTGATCAATCAGGACGTCCTCGGCTGAGCTTTCAGCCTCCCTCGTTCGCGCTGCGGCCGATCCGCTAGGTCGGCCCGGCGATGCGGAGCATCCATATGGGTTTCAAGGAATTCGGCAACTACGACGCGGTCGGGCTCGCAGAGCTCGTCCGCAGAAAAGAAGTGACGCCAAAGGAGCTGCTCGACGAGGCGATCGCCCGCACGGCGAAGGTCGACCCGCAGATCAACGCGGTCGTTGTCAAGCATTACGACTATGCCGAGCGCCAGATCGCCAAGGGTCTGCCGGACGGCCCCTTCACCGGCGTGCCGTTCCTCCTGAAGGATCTCGATCCGCTCGAGGGCACGCGCACCACGTCGGGCGCCAGCGTGCTGACAGACTTCGTCGCCGATCACAACAGCACGCTGGCCCAGCGCTTCCTGGAGGCCGGCGTCACGATGTTCGGCAAGAGCTCGAGTCCGGAATTCGGGCTGATGCCGACGACGGAAACCCGCCTGTTCGGGCCGACCCGTAACCCATGGAATCTCGAACACTCCTCGGGCGGCTCGTCCGGCGGCGCCGGCGCGGCGGTCGCGGCGCGCATCCTGCCCGTGGCGCATGCCAGCGACGGCGGCGGCTCGATCCGGATTCCGGCCTCCGCCTCCGGCGTGTTCGGCATGAAGCCGACCCGGGCGCGCAACCCGGTCGGCCCCGACCGCGGCGAAGGCTGGGGCGGCTTCTCCGTCGGCCATGTGCTCAGCATCAGCGTCCGCGACAGCGCGGTGATGATGGACGCGGTGCATGGTCCCGAACCGTCGAGCCCCTATGTCGCACCGCCGCCGGAGCGGCCGTTCTCGCAGGAGGTTGGCCGCGACCCCGGCCAGCTCCGCATCAGCTTCACCGACAAGTCGCCCTACGGCGATGCGATCGATCCCGAGATTGCCGCCGCAGTCCGCGATGTCGCCAAGCTCCTGGCGAGCCTCGGCCATCATGTCGAAGAGCGCGCGCCGGTGCTTGCCGCCGATCCGGCTCAGGTGATGACGGCGATCGTCGGCGGCAACACGGCGTTGACGGTGCGGCTGCTCGAGCAACGATTCGGCCGTGCTCTGACCTCCGACGATGTCGAGCACCTCACGCTCGCCAGCGCGCAGAATTCACTCAAGCTGACACCGGCAGACTATGTCGCCGCGCAGCTTGCCGCGTTCCAGATTTCACGCGGGCTTGCGACCTTCTTCGAGGGTTGCGACGTCTTCCTCAGCCCGACGCTGTGCGCGCCGCCGCTTCGGCTCGGCGAGTTGAACACGATGTCCGAGGACTTGAGCCACATCGCGCCGATCCTGCGCCGCTACATGCCGGGCACCTCGATGTTCAACATGTCCGGTCAGCCTGCAATGTCCGTGCCGTTGGCCTGGAACAAGGCCGGGCTCCCTCTCGGCATGATGTTCGCGGCCAGGCTCGGCGAGGAAGGACGGCTGTTCCGTCTGGCCGGCCAGCTCGAGCAAGTCCGCCCGTGGCGGGACAAGCGTCCGCCGGTTTGTGCGTAGGCTGACAAAGGGCAGCCAAGTCAGGTAGATAGAAGTCGCGCCGGCAAACCCGGCCGACGCCTTGCCTGGAGACCGAACCGTGCCTCACGACGACCCGACCGACAATGCGCTTGCGGCGATCGCGAGCATTCTCGATCAGACGACGACGCCTCCCGGACCGGCCAAGGCGGCGGACAATCCACCGGCCACAGTCGAGGAGCCACCGCCCCCAGTCGACGAGGAAGCGCCGGCGGCCGTAACGCTGCCCCCGCCTCTGCCACAGGCGGACGAGCCCACGCAGAGCGAGCCGGAGCCGAGCGAAGCAGAGCAGATCCAACCGATCGAGGCCAAGGTCCAGCCGATTGAGGCCAATGGCTATTCCAAAACCGGCCCTGGCCCGATGGCTGCGCTTCGCTTCCGCTGGACGGTGCGCGAGGACGGCGGCCGCTACTATGTCGACGAGACCTTTGGTGAGGGATCGACCCCGCTGGTCAACGGTCCGATGGACGGCAATGCCGCGATCAAGTTCGTCGACGATCGCGAGGCCGCGGCACGGCAGCGCTTCGAGCATTTCAAGCAGGACATGATCAGCCGCACCGCCCCCGCCGGCCTCGTGCCCAGGGACGACAGCGAGGCCTAGGCTTATCGAGATCGGTGCCGGCCGTTGACCGCTAGCGATGCTGGCGCGAGCGGGGCGCTGCAGTGATCGGAATTGACGGAGAAGTTGATGTTTCGTGCATTGGTCGGCCTCGCCATGGCTATGCTGCTGTCGGTGGCTCACGCGCAGCAAGCGCCGTCCCGCCTCGACGACATTCTCAAACGCGGTACCCTGCGCGTCGGCATGACCGGCGACTACCTGCCCTTCACCTATCTCGACAAGGAAACGAAGACGTTCCGCGGCTTCGACGTCGACATGGCGCAAGCGCTCGGCAAGGCGCTCGGCGTCAAGGTCGAGTTCGTGCCGACGTCCTGGCCGCAGATGATGAAGGATTTCGAGGCCGACAATTTCGATGTTGCGATGGGCGGCGTCTCCATCACCTTCGACCGGCAGAAGAAAGGCCTGTTCTCGACCCCGATCATGCGCGAGGGCAAGACGCCGATTGCGCGCTGCGCCGACAGGGGCAAGTACGATACGCTCGCCGAGATCGACAAGCCGGGCACCCGCGTCATCGTCAACCCCGGCGGCACCAACGAGCGCTTCGCGCGCGCCAATGTGAAGAGCGCCGATATCCGCGTGTTCAACGACAACACGAAGATCTTCGACGAGATCGCCAGGGGCGACGCCGACCTGATGATGACCGACGCATCCGAGACGCGCTATCAGCAGAAGCTGCATCCGGGCGTGCTCTGCGCGGTGCATCCCGACAAGCCGTTCGACTTCGCGGAGAAGGCCTATTGGCTGCAGCGCGACGCGGCGCTGAAGGATTTCGTGGATCAGTGGCTGCACATCTCGAAGGAAGACGGCACCTACAAGAAGATCTACGCCGCATGGTTTGAATAGCGCAGCCGAAGCACGCGGCTTCCGGCGGCCAGATCTGGACCTGATCGAGTGTCGTAGCCCGGATCGAGCATCGCGCAATCCGGGCTACTGGTCGGCGGCTCAGCCGACCTTGCCGTTGTATTCCTCGTCGGTGACGTGCTCCATCCAGGTCGAGTAGACGCCGTCGAGCGCCTCCTGCATGGCGATATGGGTCATGCTGTTGCCAGGCGACGCGCCATGCCAGTGCTTCTCGTTCGGCGGAATCCAGACGACGTCGCCGGGGCGGATCTCCCTGATAGGCCCGCCCTTGGCCTGCACGCGGCCGATGCCTGATATCACGTAGAGCGTCTGGCCGAGCGGATGGGAATGCCAGGCGGTCCGCGCTCCAGGCTCGAACGACACGCGCGAGGCGTTGAGCCGCGCCGGCGCAGGCGCCATGTTGATGGGATCCTGCAGCACGGTGCCGGTGAAATTCTCCTTCGGCGCGCGGCGGGTCGGCCGCGAGCCGGCAACGTGGATATCCATGGGCTTACCTCGCTCTCCTGAAGTTATTTCTTGCTTGCGGCGTAGCGCGCCTTGGTCTCGGCGTTCATCGGATAGAGCCCGGGCAACTGGGCGCCGTTGTTCACCTCATTGACGATCCACGCCTCCATCCGTTCCTGCTCCGGCCCTTCGGCCAGCACGTGGTCGAGGAACGCCTGCGGGATCAGCACCGCGCCATCCTGGTCGGCGACCACGATGTC
Organism: Bradyrhizobium sp. ISRA436; assembly: GCF_029910015.1. Taxonomy (NCBI): domain Bacteria; kingdom Pseudomonadati; phylum Pseudomonadota; class Alphaproteobacteria; order Hyphomicrobiales; family Nitrobacteraceae; genus Bradyrhizobium; species Bradyrhizobium sp. ISRA436. Next base: position 3,775,402 of record NZ_CP094519.1, on the reverse strand, counting down.
GTTCGGGAACACGGCAACGCCCCCGCAACCGATCGGTTCACCCCAGCCGACGAAGGTCAGGCCCGCCACCGACGGCGGCGCCGCATAGCCGTCGCACCACACCGGAAGGCCCGTGCCGAGCACGCCCTCGACATCGCGCACAACGCCGTCGGTGATCAACGCGGTCACGCCGCGCTTGACCATGCGGGCACACAGAATGTCGCCGAAGATGCCGGCATCGGTGATGCCCATGGCGTCGACCACGGCGATGCAGCCTTCCGGCATGGCTTCGATCGCGGTCCGGGTCGAGATCGGCGACGACCAGGATTCCGGCGTTGCCAGATCCTCGCGAGCCGGTACGAAGCGCAGCGTGAAGGCGGGTCCGACCAACCGCTTTGCGCCCGGCCGCAGCGGCTTGGTGCCGCGCATCCAGACGTTACGCAGGCCCTTCTTCAGTAGGACCGTGGTGATGGTGGCGGTGGAGACGTGCGACAGGGTCGCAATCGCTTCGGCAGACAGGGACATCGGGACTTGAGGCTCCGGTGGGAGGAAAACAGTGGCCGCATCTTGCGGGGCAAAGTCCTTGCGTCAAGGGCCGTGCGGAAATCCTGCGATCATCCAAATTTATCGCCAGCATGCCGATTAATTTATTGAAGTTGCTGCATCATTTTGCACCCGGCGAATTCCGTTTCGCCCTAAAACACGCTAGCTTGATGCGCGACGAGTTTGCTTGACCTATGGCCGAACCTTTAAGCCCTCCCCGCCTTTTGCCGAGTGGCGACAGTGCCATCACGGTGGAATTCAGCCGCACCATCGACGATGCCGCCAACCGGCGGGTGCTGGCGCTCGACCGCATCATCGCCGCGGAGCCGATCGCGGGCATTACCGAGACCGTGCCGACCTATCGCTCGCTGCTGGTGCATTACGATCCGGTGCAGATCGGCTTCGACGCGCTTGGCGAGCACCTGCTCGCGCGGGCGGCCAAGGCGCTGCCGACCGCGGCCGGGAAGCGGCGCTGGCGCATCCCCGTCGCCTATGGCGGCGAGAACGGCATCGACCTCGAGGACGTGGCGAAGGCGCTCGACACCACGCCCGAAGACATCGTCGCGCGTCACACAGCCGGCGACTATCGCGTCGCGATGATCGGCTTTACACCCGGCTGGTCCTATCTGAGCGGCCTGGAAAAGTTCCTGCATATGCCGCGCCGGAAGGACCCGCGGCTGCTGACCCCGGCGGGCACGATCTCGATCGGCGGCATCCAGACCGGCGTGCAGTGCCTTGCCGGCCCCAGCGGCTGGCACCTGCTCGGCCGCACGGCGGTGAGAACCTACCAGCTGCATCGCGATCCGATCTTCCTGCTGGAGCCCGGGGACGCCATCACCTTCACGGCAGTGGACGCCAAGACATTCGTGGAACAGGACCGCGCCGCCGAGGCCGGCGAGTTCATCGCCGAACTGGTGACGCCATGAGCAAGCTCGTCGTCACCACGATCGGCCCCGCGAGCTCGGTGCAGGACGGTGGGCGCCCGGGATCGCAGCGCTACGGCCTGACGCCCAGCGGCGCGATCGACCGGCTGGCGCTGGCTGCCGCCAACGCGCTGGTCGGCAACGAGCCGTTCGCGGCTGCGGTCGAGATCGGGCCGTTCGGCGCCGCCTTCACCGCACGCGGCGGCGCGGTGCGGGTGGGACTTGCGGGTGCGCCACGCAGTGCCGAGATCGGCGGCCGCGCGATCGCCTTCAACAGTTCGGCGACGCTGGCGGACGGCGAAACCCTCACGCTTGGCTTTGCCCGCGGCGGATCGTTCAGCTATCTCGCGATCGAGCACGGCATCGAAGGTGAGCCGATGTTCGGCAGCCTCGCGGTCAATGCCCGTGCCGGGCTCGGCAGCCCCTACCCGCGGCCGCTGCAGAATGGCGACGAGCTGACGACGGAAGCCGCGAGCGGCGCCGCCGAGCGCCGGATCGAGCTGCCGGCGATCAATGACGCGCCGATCCGCATCGTGTTCGGACCGCAGGACGACGAGTTCTCCGGGGAGAGCAAGAAGCTGTTCCTCGACAGCGAATGGAAGATATCGGCCACCAGCGACCGCATGGGCTATCGCCTCGAAGGTCCCGTCATCAAGCATCTCGACGGCCACAACATCGTGTCCGACGGCACGGTGAACGGCAGCATCCAGATCCCGGGCAATGGCCAACCGATCGTGCTGATGCCGGACCGCGGCACCAGCGGCGGCTATCCGAAGATCGCGACCGTAATATCGGCGGATTTCTGCCGCTTCGCGCAGGTCTCCGCCGGCCGCCCGTTCCGCTTCAAGGCCGTGACGATGGCGGAGGCGCAGGCGGAAGCAAGAAAGTTCCACGAGCTGCTGCGCTCCCTGCCCGACCGGCTGCGCGGCAGCGAGGATTTCGGCCTCAACATCGAGGCGCTGAGAGATGCTAACGTCGCAGGTCAGGCGGTCAGCGCCGTCGACGCAACGACCTGGCAGGCTGCCGAACCCGCGTCCGGCTAGATCAACACCAACAACAACGGATCGATCGTCATGACCTCAACCATCGACCTCAATTGCGATCTCGGCGAAAGCTTCGGCCCGTGGGAAATGGGCAATGATGCCGCGATGATCGAGCTTGCGACCTCGGTCAACGTCGCCTGCGGCTACCATGCCGGCGACGCCGACATCATGCGCCACACGGTCGAGCTGGCGAAGGCGCGCGGCGTCAGCGTCGGCGCGCATCCCGGTTATCGCGACCTGCACGGCTTTGGCCGCCGCCCGGTGCCTGGGCTGAAGTCATCCGAGATCGAGAACCTCGTCGCCTATCAGATCGGCGCGCTGCAGGCGATCGCGACCGCCGCCGGCCACAAGGTCACCCACGTGAAGGCGCATGGCGCGCTCTCCAACGTCGCCTGCGAGGACGACATGACGGCGAACGCGATCGCCAGCGCGATCAAGGCGGTCGACCCCAGCCTGGTCTTCGTGGTGCTCGCGAATTCGAAGCTGGTGCGCGCCGGAGAAGCCGCCAATCTGCGGATGGCGCATGAAGTGTTCGCCGATCGCGCCTATGAGGACGACGGCAACCTGGTCTCGCGCAAGAAGCCCGGCGCGGTGCTGCACGATCCCAAGGCGATCGCCGACCGCGTGGTGCGGATGGTGCAGGACGGCGCTGTGGTGTCGGTCACCGGCAAGGTGATCAAGATGCAGACCGATACCGTCTGCATTCATGGCGACACGCGTGGGGCCGTCGACATCGCGCGCGGCGTCCGCGAGGCGTTGAAGAATGCCGGCATCACGGTCGCGCCGTTCAAGACGGCGCACTGAGTTGCCAGCAAGCAAAAGGGGCCGGCTACCGCCGCCCCCTTTTTGGATTTCGTTGAGAATGTTCTGCCCGAAGCTTCAGGACGGATGAACGGACAGCGTGCCGAACACGATCGCCGCGATCACCGCAAAGGCACTGTAGAGCGCCACGGTGTGAATGCTGGTCCTGGTCTTCCGTGAAATGTTCCGCGCGTGAAGATGCAGACGGGCTTCCGTCGATAGCTCGCGCATGGTCGATCTCCAACGCCCCATTCCCGATGATATGGAATAGCGTTCGCGCCCAGATTCAAGCGGGCGGCAAAAATAGCGATGCTGCCGCCTTCTGGAACCCGGTTCCGGGAGGAAAATTCCTTCGCGCGAGTTCGACCGAGAATCTTATTCGTTGCAATTCGAGACGTCCGGAACCCACACCAGTCCCGCTATAACCAAAAATCTCAAAAACAACCCCATGCAAAGTAGCCGGGAGCTGGATAGCTGAGGCACGGCCGTTGCCCCGCCCGCGCTCAGGGCCTCCAGCGCCCGATCTTGAACGCGGCCAGATGACCGGGAACGTCATTGGGATCGAACGGCGGACCGGCAAAGGCGCCGATCGGATTGGCGGCCCCCGCGGGGCGCCCCGATGCGGCATCGTAAAGGTCCGGCCTGAACACGGCCATCGCGGCCTTGAGCGCATCCGGCTTGAAGGGCGCCTGTCCCCAGCGGACCATCTGCGCATAGAGCCAGGCTGCCTGCGCCGGATCGGGCCGCGCCGCGGCCTCGCGGCCGACCAGCAGGTAGCGGCGGCTTTCGCGCATCGTGCCGTCGGGCGCGATCTTCAACCTGCCGTCAAGCGTGCGCTGGACGACGCTGGCGTCGACGCCGATCCGTTCCGGCTGCGCGAGGATGTGCGCCACCTCGGACCGGTTCTGCGGATCCTCAATGAATTCGGCGGCACGCAGATGCGCACGCAGCAGCGCCGCCACCACGTCGGGATGCTTTTCCGACCAGTTCTGGCGCACCGCCAGCACCTTCTCCGCCGCGCTGAGCAGGATGTCGGCGGCGAAATGCAGGATGTGGCCGATGCCACGATCAACCGCGATCGAATTCCAGGGAGCGCCGACGCAGAACGCATCGACGTGTCCATTGGCAAGGCTGTCCACCATATAGGGTGGTGGCAGCACCACGAGTTGGACGTCTTCGTCGGGATCGACGCCTCCGGCCGCCATCCAGAACCGCAATTGATAATTGTGGGTCGAGAACGGAAAGGTCATGCCGAAGGTCAACGGCTCGGCCCCACTCTTCCGCCGCTTCGCCACCACGCGGGCGAGCGCGCACGATGTGGCCATCGGATCGAAGCGATCGCCGTCGATCTCGTCCATCAAGGCGGCGTGCAGCGCCGGCGATACCGTGATCGCATTGCCGTTGAGCCCGAGATTGAACGGAGCAGCGATCGGAACCTTGACGTGACCGAGCCCGAGGCTCGAGGCGATCGCAACCGGCGCCAGCAGATGCGCGGCGTCGAACAGCCCGATATTGAGCTTGTCGCGGACATTCGACCAAGAGACTTCCCGCACCAGGGTCACGTCCAGCCCTTCGGCAGCCGTGAACCCTTTGTCGGCGGCAACGATCAGCGCGGCGGCGTCGACCAGCGGAATGAACCCGATGCGCAATGGTGTGGTCATTTCAGCAGCTCCGACGCCGTCAGGATCGATTGCGCAATCTCCCCGATCTTCTTTTTCTCGCGCATGGCGGTCGACCGCATCAGCACGTAGGCCTCCTCCTCGGTCAGCCCCTTCATCTTCATCAGGATGCCCTTGGCGCGGTCGATCACCTTGCGCTCCTCCAGCGCGTGCTTGGTGCGGTCGAGCTCGTCCTGCAGCTTGGCAAAGGCATTGAAGCGGGAGACGCAGAGATCGAGGATCGGCTTGATGCGCTCCTTCTTCAGGCCGTCCACGATGTAGGCGGAAACCCCCGCATCCACCGATGCCTGGATCGAGGCGGAGTCGCTCTGGTCGACGAACATCGCGATCGGGCGGCGCACCGCGCGGCTGACCTGGAACATCTGTTCCAGCACGTCGCGGCTCGGGTTCTCGAGGTCGATAACGATGATCTCAGGGTCGAGCGCATAGATCCGCGCCAGCAGGCTCTGCATCTCGCTGATATGGACGACCTCCGAATAGCCCGCCTCCCGCAGCCCCTCCTCCAGGATGGCCGCACGGATCGGGCTTTCGTCGACGATGACGATCTTGGGAGACGTCTCAACGTTCATCGACCACCGAGCATGATGCGATCCGATTGGATCGTATCATGCTCTCATCCTCCTGTTTGGACGCGCTTTCTTCACGTGAACCGGTACCCACTTCGCTCGAAAACACCATCGCAAATCCCGGCAAGCCGCATCCATAACACGCCGATCGCGCCCGGAAAGGGTTGTAATTCTCGGCAATTGGGACTAGCTCCTGCCCATCAATCAGGCAGATTCAACCGATGCAGCAGGCCGCCGCGCCGAAAGTGAGCTTTGTTTCCTTGGGATGCCCCAAGGCCTTGGTCGATTCCGAGCGCATCATCACGAGATTGCGCGCGGAAGGCTATGAGCTCGCGCGCAAGCATGACGGCGCCGACATCGTGATCGTCAATACCTGCGGCTTCCTCGACAGCGCCAAGCAGGAATCGCTCTCGGCGATCGGTGAGGCCATGGCTGAGAACGGCAAGGTGATCGTCACCGGCTGCATGGGCGCCGAGCCCGAGCAGATCGAGACCGCCTACCCGGGCGTGCTCTCAATCACCGGCCCGCAGCAATATGAGAGCGTGCTGGAGGCCGTGCACCGTGCGCTGCCGCCGGTCCACAATCCGCATCTCGACCTGGTGCCGCCGCAGGGCGTGAAGCTCACGCCGCGGCACTACGCGTACTTGAAGATTTCCGAAGGCTGCAACAACCGCTGCAGCTTCTGCATCATCCCGAAGCTGCGCGGCGACCTGGTCTCGCGGCCGGCCAATGACGTACTGCGCGAGGCCGAACGGCTGGTGAAGTCCGGCGTCAAGGAGCTGCTGGTCATCTCGCAGGACACCTCCGCCTATGGCGTCGACCTGAAATATGCCGGGAGCCCGTGGCAGGACCGCAGCGTCCGCGCCAAGTTCTTCGATCTCGCGAAAGAACTCGGCGAACTCGGCGCCTGGGTGCGGTTGCAATATGTCTATCCCTATCCGCATGTCGACGAGGTCATCGGCCTGATGACCGAGGGCAAGGTGCTGCCCTATCTCGACATCCCCTTCCAGCATGCGAGTCCGGATGTGCTGCGTGCGATGAAGCGGCCGGCCGCGCAGGAGAAGACGCTGGCGCGGATTCAGAAATGGCGCGAGCATTGCCCGGACCTGACGCTGCGTTCGACCTTCATCGTCGGCTTCCCCGGCGAGACCGAGTCCGATTTCGCCTATCTGCTCGACTGGCTCGAGGAAGCCCAGATCGACCGTCTCGGCTGCTTCAAATACGAACCGGTCGCCGGCGCCGCCTCGAACGCGATTGCCAATGCCGTGCCCGACGAGGTCAAGCAGGAGCGCTGGAACGCGTTGATGGCGCGCCAGCAGAAAATTTCGGCGAAGCGCCTGAAGCGCAAGCTCGGCACCCGCCAGCAGGTGATCGTCGACGAGGTCGGTCCGACCGTGGCAAAGGGCCGGTCAAAGGCCGACGCGCCGGAGATCGATGGCGCCGTCTATCTCTCCAGCCGCCGGCCGCTCAAGGTCGGCGAGATCGTCACCGCAAAGATCGAACGCTCCGACGAATACGATCTGCACGGCAGCGTCGCCGGATTCTGACGCTTGACATCTGCCGGCGTTCGGCTGTATGGGCCTGCGCCATGAAGCTGAACCGGACCAACCGCCGCGCCATCTGCCGTCGTCGTACCAACGACGATGATGGGTCGCGCCGTGTCCGACGCCAGCGCTGATTAGCTAGACGATCAGCCAAGGTTTTCGAGAAGGCCGCGCCCCAAAGCGCGGCCTTCTCGCTTTTCGGCCTGCCCTTTCCCCACACTGACCCCAGAGGAGATCGACATGACCAACGCTGCCCATCCGTTCGACGCGCTGATGGACATCACCGCTCGCCCCGAGGTCGTGTTCGTGCGCGGCGCGGGCTCCTACCTCTGGGACGACAACCGCAACCGCTATCTCGATTTCGTGCAGGGCTGGGCCGTCAATCCGCTCGGTCACGCGCCGACCGCGGTTGCCGAGGCACTGGCCGCGCAGGCCAAGCGGCTGCTGACGCCGAGTCCCGCCTTCTACAATGGCCCCAGCTTGCAGTTGGCAAAGGCGCTGGTCGAACGAAGCTGCTTTGACCAGGTGTTCTTTGCCAATTCCGGAGCAGAAGCCAATGAGGGCGCGATCAAGCTCGCGCGCAAATACGGCGCCAAGTACAAGAATGGCGCCCACGAGATCATCACCTTCGAGGGCGGCTTCCACGGCCGGACGCTCGCGACCATGTCGGCCTCGGGCAAGAAGGCGTTCGAGCCGCTGTTCGAGCCCAAGGTCCCGGGCTTCCGGAAGGCAAAGCTGAACGACATCGAATCGGTCCGCCGATTGATTTCGCCATCAACGGTCGCCGTGATGCTGGAGCCGATCCAGGGTGAAGCCGGCGTGTGGCCCGCGACCGATCAATTCCTGCAAGAGTTGCGCGCGCTGACCCAGCAGCGCGGCCTGCTGCTGATCGTCGACGAGATCCAGACCGGCATGGGCCGGACCGGAAAGCTGTTCGCCTATGAGCATGCCGGGATCGAGCCCGACATCATGACGCTCGGCAAGGGCATCGGCGGCGGCGTGCCGCTCGCGGCGCTGCTCGCAACCGAACACGCGTCATGTTTCGATCACGGCGACCAGGGCGGCACGTTCAACGGCAATCCGTTGATGTGCACCGCGGGCCTCGCGGTGCTCGCGCAAGTCGGCCAACCCGATTTCCTCAAATCCGTGACCGATACCGGCCTGTTCCTCGAGAGCGAATTGCAGCGGCTGTCGTCGCGGCATGGACTCGGTAACATCAGAGGCTGCGGCCTTCTGCTCGCACTCGACCTCAAGATGCCGATCGGTGCCGCCGTCGTCGCACAGGCCTTCGCGGCCGGCGTGCTGATCAACTCGCCGCAGCCGGATACGCTGCGCTTCATGCCAGCACTCAACGTCACGCGCGAGGAAATCTCGGCGATGATCGATTGCCTGGATGTGGTGCTGACGAAGGTCGGCGCGGCACGAAGAGTGGCGTAGCAATGATCGCAGTCATTCCGGGGCACGCGGAGCGTGAACCCGGAATCTCGAAGTTCCGGGTTCGATGCTGCGCATCGCCCCGGAACGACGTGGAACTACGGCCTTAAGATCGCCGCGCCCGTGGTCGCCCGGCTCTCCAGATCGATATGCGCCTTCGCTACGTCCTTCAGCGCATAGGCATGGTTGATCGGCACGTGCAGCTTGCCGTTGATCACGGCCGCGAACAGCGTGTCGGCGCCCTCCAGCAGCTCCTTGCGGGTGCCGACATAGTCGTTGAGCTTCGGCCGGGTCGCAAACAGCGAGCCGTGGATGTTGAGTTCGGCGAGCGGAAATGGCGGCACCGGACCGGAGGCGTTGCCGAACGAGACGAACAGGCCGCGCGGCCGCAGGCATGACAGCGATCCCGGAAAGGTGGTCTTGCCGACGCCGTCATAGACGACGTCGCACAGCTCGCCGCGGCTGATCTGCTTGACGCGTTCGACGAAGTTCTCCTCGTTGTAGAGGATGACATGGTCGCAGCCGTTGGCGAGCGCGAGATCGGCCTTCGCCTTCGAGCCGACGGTGCCGATGACATGCGCGCCGAGCGCCCGCGCCCATTGGCAGGCGAGCAGCCCGATGCCGCCGGCCGCGGCGTGTATCAGCACGCGATGGCCGGGCTCGACCTTGAAGGTCTTGTGCAGGAGGTACCAGACCGTCAGGCCCTTGAGCATCAGCACGGCGCCCTGCTCATAGGTGATGTGATCGGGCAGCTTGACCAGCTTGTCGGCCTGGATGACACGCTCGGAGGCGTAGCCGCCGAGGTTGTGGTAATAGGCGACGCGATCGCCGGGATGGAAGTTGGTCACTCCGGAACCGACGGCCAGGACCTCGCCGGACGCCTCATTGCCGGCGATGAAGGGCAGGCCGGGCGCTTTGTAGAGGCCGGTGCGGAAATAGACGTCGATGAAGTTCAGGCCGACCGCGTGCTGCCGGATGCGCACCTCGCCAACCCCGGGCGCCGGCACCTCGACATCCTCATAGGTCAGGACTTCCGGGCCCCCTACTTTGTGCACCCGCACAGCCTTGGTCATGTCGATCGCTCCCTTGATCTCAAGTAACGCGAGCGAATGCCATCAGAGCCGTCTTGTCAACCGAGCCGGCCTATCCCGCCACCCTCTTGCGGTTGCGTCGCGCCAGCACGTTGAACATCTCGACCGCGGCCGAGAACGCGATTGCGAAATAGATGTAGCCACGCGGGATGTGGAATTTGAATCCGTCGGCCACCAGCGCGACGCCGATCAGCACCAGGAATGCGAGCGCCAGCATCTTGGTGGTGGGATGCTCTGCGATAAATCGCGCCACCGGTCCCGACGAGACGTACATGATGACACAGGCGATCACGACCGCAGCGATCATGATCTCGAGATCCTGCGCCATGCCGATCGCGGTGATGATCGAATCCAGTGAGAACACCAGGTCGACGATGATGATCTGCACGATCACCCAGAAGAATGCGCTGGCAGTCGGCTGGGTCTGCTCGCCCGTGTCGCGCGCCTCGACCTCGCCGTGGATCTCGTGGGTCGCCTTGGCGATCAGGAACAGGCCGCCGCCGATCAGGATGAGGTCGCGCCAGGACAGCGCGACGCTCTTGATGGTGATCACCGGCTGCGTCAAGCCGATCAGCCACACCAGGAGGCTGAGCAGGATGATGCGGAACACCAGCGCCAGCAGCAGGCCGATCTGCCGCGCGCGCTTGGCCTGCGGCTGCGGAATCCTTGAGACGAGCACCGAGAGGAAGATCACGTTGTCGATGCCGAGGACGATCTCCAGGGCAGTCAATGTCAACAGCGCAGCCCAGGCCTCCGGGCTCGCGATCAATTCCATCATTCTCTGAATGCCCTCACGCGGCGGATCAGGGTATCGCTGCCGACGATGTAGGCGGCGATGGCGCAGAGTGCGACGGTGACTGACGTCCCGACCATGAAGTCTTTCGCCACGGTGTAGAGGGCGAGCAGCGCCCAGGCGGCGAGCAGCCCGAGGGTCAGCCAGCGCAGCCGCACCACGCGCAACGGATGCAGCACATGAAACGGCGCGAAGGTCAGCGCGATCAGGATCGCCACCACGAGCGTCGACAGCATCGGCGGCAGATGCAGCAGGAACAGATAGAACGCCGCCGCATTCCACAGCGCCGGGAAGCCGCGGAAATGGTTGTCCTCGGCCTTCATGCGGCGATCGGCAAAATAGAGCGCGCTCGAGACCACGATCCCGATGCCGAGAATCGGCCCGGCCAGCGGCAGCAGCATGCCGCTCGCGGTGATCGCATAGGCCGGCACGAACACATAGGTGACGAAATCGACCACCAGGTCGAGCACCTCGCCCGACCAGTTCGGCTGCAAGCGCACCACGTCAAACTTGCGCGCCAGCGGACCGTCGAGGCCGTCGATGATCAGCGCCACCCCGAGCCAGCCGAACATGCTGGCCCAGTGCTCGCGCACCGCCTCCAGCATCGCCAGCAGCGCGACACCCGCTCCCAGCGCCGTGAAAATATGAACGGAAAATGCGGCGGTCCGCATCCGCTCCGGCAACGCACCCGGCTGGCTGGTCTGGTCCATATTGCTGCAGTGCTATCAGGAATCGACCCGCTTTGCATATGCGCTCTTGCGGCCTTCGGCCGCGCAAATTGTCGGAAACTTTTGCGGTTGCTGGCTGCTTGAAAATGGCGCGAACCGTGTCAATTGTTCCGGCATGACCGACAATACTCAGGTTTATGACGTTATCGTAATCGGCGGTGGTCCGGCCGGGTTGACCGCGGCCGTCGCCCTGGCCGACGCCGGCGCGCGGACCGCGCTGTTGGCGCGCCGGGCGCCCTATGCCGACAACCGCACCACCGCCCTGCTGGGGGCTTCGACCGATCTCCTGGAGCGGCTGGACGTCTGGCGCCGCTGCCGCGACAGGGCCGCCGCCCTCAAGACCATGCGCCTCGTCGACGACACCCGCCGCCTGATCCGCGCGCCCGAGGTACGCTTCTCCGCCGAGGAGATCGGCCGCGAGCAATTCGGGTTCAACATCGACAACCGCTCGCTGGTCGCAGCGCTCGAGGAGCGCGCCGGCGAGTTGCTGGCGCTGACGCGGTTCGACGACGAGGCGGCTGCGATCCATCCTGACGATGCGGCGGTCTCCGTGCAGACGCAGCGGGGCCAGTCCTTGTCGGCGCGGCTTGCGGTCGGCGCCGACGGGCGCAATTCGCTGTCCCGCGAGGCCGCCGGCATCGAGGTCGTCAGACGCGATCTCGGCCAGTGCGCCCTCACCTTCAACATCAGCCATTCCCGGCCGCACCGGAACATCTCGACCGAGTTCCACACCGAGCACGGCCCTTGCGTGTTCGTGCCGCTCTCCGGCAACCGGAGCAGTGTAGTCTGGGTCTGCGCACCCAAGGAGGCCGAGCGGCTCAAAGCGCTCGGCGACGATGAACTGTCCGCGGCCGCGGAGCGGCAATCCCATTCCATCCTCGGCCGCGTCCAGGTCGAACCCGGACGCAATGTGTTTCCGCTCGCCATTGAGCGGCCCCGGCAATTCGCCAAGCACCGCATCGCGCTGGTCGGCGAATCCGCGCATGTGCTGCCGCCGATCGGCGCGCAGGGTCTGAACATGGGGCTGCGCGACGCCGCCGACATCGCCGAGATCGCAGGCCAAGCGATCGCGCACGGCGAGGACCCTGGCGCGCCGCGGGTGCTGTCGCGCTACCAAGCGGCGCGGCCACCCGACGTCGCCAGCCGGACCTGGGCGATCGACCTCGCCAACCGATCCCTGCTCAGCGACTTCCTGCCGATGCAGACCGCGCGTGCCGCCGGCCTGCATCTGATCGGCGCGATCGGCCCGCTGCGCCGGCTCGCGATGCGCGAGGGCCTGGCACCGTCGTGGCGGCGGTGACTGGGGCGATCAAGGAAACGCGAGCCGCCCGGTCTGAATGAACCACATCACGCTGGTCAGCGTGACCACGGAGGCGAAGGTCCCGATCAGCACGGCGACCGAGGCTGGCTTGATCCAGGTATCGTTCTGCCTCGCGATCACGAACACATTCAGCGCCGGCGGCAGTGAGGCCATCAACACAGCGGTGGCGGCCCAGGGCTGCGCGAACGGGCCGAACAGCAGCATCAGGCAGAACGCCACGAACGGGTGGATCAAGAGCTTGATCGCGATCACGCCGGGGACTTCCCACGGCACCCGGTCGAACGGCCGCAGCGCGACCGTTACGCCGAGCACGAACAGCGCCGTCGGCGCGGCGGCGTTCTGCAGAAACTGGATGGTCCGGTCGAGCGCAACCGGCAGCGGAATGTGAAGCGCGCCCACCAGCGCGCCGAGCACCGCCGACATGATCAGCGGGTTCTGCAGGATCTGCCGCATCACCACACCGAGCGCATGCAGCAGCGAGGGATGGTCACGATCGGTGAGTTCGATCAGGAGCGGCACGATCGAGAACAGGAAGATGCTGTCACAACAGAAGATCAGCGCGGTCGGCGCCGCTGCCTTGCTGCCGAGCACCGCCAGCGCCAGTCCCGGCCCCATATAGCCGATATTGCCGTAGGCGCCTGACAGGCCGGCGAGCGTCGCTTCGCGCAGCGAGAGCCCGCCGATCGCCCTGCCCGAGACCATCGCCAGGAAGAAGGCAATCATGGTTCCAAGCGTGGTCGCGATCAGAAACGGTGGGTTGTTCAGGTCGGAAAACGGGGTCCTGGACATGATCCCGAACAGCAACGCCGGCAGCGAAACATAGAGTAGGAAGAAATTCATCCAGGCGAGCCCGCTTTCGGGCAGCCGCTTGGCCTTGCCGCACGCGTAACCGATGAAGATCAGGCCGAAATACGGCAACGCCAGATTGAGGATATCGATCATTCTAAAAGTGGATTCTCGGCCGTTTTCCGGGTCGGTTGCCCCCGGCCAGAATCGGTAAACCAAGGGTCCAAATCACTCCCTTGCCCCTAGCATCAGCCACAATGATGGTCTATCGACGAGGCATGATCAAAGCGCGCACCGCCAAGTTTCAGATCGGGCAAATCGTCCGTCACCGGGTGTTCTCCTTCCGGGGCGTGATCTTCGACATCGACCCGGAGTTCAACAACACCGAGGAATGGTGGCTGTCGATCCCCGAGGACGTCCGTCCTCACAAGGATCAGCCCTTCTACCACCTGCTCGCCGAGAATTCGGAGACCGAGTATGTGGCCTATGTCTCCGAGCAGAACCTGTTGCCCGACGACTCCGGCGAGCCGATCCGGCATTCGCAGGTGGCCGAGATCTTCATCAAGGACAAGTCCGGCGGCTATCGCCCGCGCAACCCGTCGCTGAACTGACGATCTTCCGTTTTCGCGCCAGTCGCGTGGCACCAGAGCGCCATCATGGCGGCAGCTTAGACCCGTTCACGCGCGGCCAGCGCCGCTTGCCCCAACGGGCGGTTGAGCGGTTCTTTCCGCCGCTGGCTTACTCGCTGGGACATTGACCGGATTTCCATGACTGCGTAGGCGGACTGGCTTGCGATCCGGGCGGCTCCAATCGCATCGAGCCATCACTTTTCCGCGCAGCGCGGCCAGTGTTCGCAGAACACACGCGTGCCTGCGGATCGAAGGCGCGTGTTGCGCGCTTTCGTCTGGCCTCCCGGGGTTGGTTCTGTGATTTTGCGTCGATGCCGGGGTCACCCGGGCTGGCAGCGCACGACTCTCACACGGATCGGAACGTGCCTTTGAACCATCGCACTTGAATGAAGCGAGTCTCAGCCTATGCAAACTAAAAAGGCGCCCGTTCGGGCGCCTTTTGTTATGCGACTGCTTGCGCGCTTACTTCGGCGGGGTGGCCGCAGCCGGCGCTCCGGGCTGGGCGGCAGCGCCTGCGCCCTCGAGCTTCTTGCGCTGCTCTTCGGCGCGCTTCTGCAGCTCTTCCTGCAGCTTCTTCTGGTTTTCCTCGAACTGCTTCGGATCGGTCGGCGGACCGTCATAGGCCTTGGCGAACTCGCCGTTCAGCGGCAGCGGCAGGGTCAGCGGCGCGCCGTTGGAGTTGATCGCCTGAACCACGAGGTTCTGGCCCTTCTTCAGGTTGTTGATCATCTCCGGCGTCGCTTCATAGTCCGACATACAGCCGTTCTGGAAGCAGATCACATAGGGCGCCTGCTGCGGCGGGTTGTTGTCGATGATGATGCGGGTGCCGTGAACGAGCTGCATGCCGAGCGGCAGCGTCACGCGCAGGATCTTCTTCGGCTCGCCTTCCGGCTCGATCACCACGGCGGCGATAACGGGCTGACCAGACTCGATGCGGCCGTCCTTGCCGGTGAAGCAGACCTGCTTGGCGTTGGCTTCCTGGCCCTTCAGGCAGAACTTGGTCCAGGGGGCGTAGATGAGCTGAATTTGCTGATCCTGCGGCGGCTGCGCGGCCGGCGGGGCGGCCTGCTGCGGGGTCGCGGGTGCCGGCGCGCCCCTCGGGGCCGCCTTGGGTGCCGCCTTGGGCGCAGCCTTCGGTGCCTGCGGCTGCTGGGCCTGAGCGGCAGGAACCAGGAGCGCTGCGGACAGTGCCGTTGCCGCCATCAGAGCGACAATTCGCCCCCGCGGCCGGACCGGAGCGGCCAAGATACGGAAATTCATTGCGGAAAACCCTTTCTGAACGGCAGCGCCCGAAACCGCTGCAGGCGCCGACAGTTAGCCGTTTGAGCGGCTGTCTCCTAGTCAATTGAGGCGGATACGTGACAGGCGTTGCTGCCCGGATCGATTGCACGCCTTCAATACAGCGGCGCGCGGAAAGATCAATGCCGACAAACGGATTTGCGCCGACGTCGCGCCGAGTTGCGGCGGCGTGTGGTAATGCTCCCGCGTGACGTTTTGCGAATCAAATTCGGCGCCTCACCCACCTGTTCCCGGGCGGTTCGGGCACCGCATACTCGCCGGCCTGTTCCTTGCCTTGGCCGTCCTGGCAACCGGACCGGCTCCCGCGGCGGCGGCCGAGAGCTACGCGATCGCCATGCATGGCACTCCGGCCCTGCCGCCTGACTTTACGCACCTGCCCTATGCCAATCCTGACGCCCCCAAGGGCGGCCGGCTAGTGCAGGGCCTGATCGGCACCTTCGACAGCCTCAATCCATTGATCGTCCGGGGCGTTCCCGTGCAACAGCTCAGGGGCTACGCGTATGAGCGCGGCTATGTTTATGAAAGCCTGATGGCGCGGGGCAATGACGAGCCCTTCACGCTGTACGGCCTGCTCGCCCGCAGCGTCGAAACCGACGACGCAAGGAGCTACGTCACCTTCCACATCGATCCGCGCGCGCGCTTCTCGGACGGACAGCCGGTGCTCGCCGATGACGTGCTGTTCTCGTTGGCACTGCTGCGCGACCACGGCCGCCCGCTGCATCACCAGTACTATTCCAAAGTCGCAAAGGCCGCGGCGCTCGACCCGCTCACGGTGCGGTTCGATTTCGGCGGCGTCGCCGATCGCGAGTTGCCACTGATCCTCGGTCTGATGCCGATCCTGCCGCGGCACGCGATCGACGTCTCGAAGTTCGAGCAGACCACATTGGCCGCGCCGATCGGCTCCGGCCCCTACCGGGTCACGGCGGTCAATCCCGGAACCAGCGTCACCTTCACCCGCAATCCCGATTACTGGGGGCGCGACTTGCCGATCAACCGCGGCCTCTGGAACTTCGACGAGATCAGGCTCGATTTCTACCGCGAGGCCAACGGCCTGTTCGAGGCCTTCAAGCGCGGTCTCTACGACTTCCGGGTCGAGAACGAGCCGCTGCGCTGGCATGAGGGCTATGACTTCCCCGCCGTGCGGAACGGCGAGGTGATCCGCGACACGAACAAGATCGGCATTCCGCACCCGTCCGAGTTCCTGGTGTTCAACAGCCGGCGTCCGCTGTTCGCCGATGTCAGGGTGCGTCAGGCGCTGACGATGCTGTTCGACTTCGAGTGGATCAACCGGAACTACTATTTCGGGCTGTATTCGCGCTCCGGCGGCTACTTCGCCGGATCGGAATTGTCGGCCTACGGCCGGCCCGCCGACGATCGCGAGCGCGCTCTGCTGAAACCGTACCTCGCGCACATCCCGCCGGATATTCTCGAGGGCCGCTACCGCCTCCCGGTCACCGACGGTTCGGGACGCGACCGCACGGTGCTGCGCAACGCGCTCGCACTGTTGTCCGAGGCCGGCTACGCGATCGACGGCACGATGTTGAAGCAGCGCTCGACGCACACGCCACTCAGCTTCGAGATCCTGGTGACGACGCGCGAGCATGAGCGCATTGCGCTCGCCTATCAGCGCGACCTGAAGCGCGCAGGCATCAACGCCACGGTGCGGGTGGTCGACGCGGTGCAGTTCGAGCAGCGCAGGCTCGCCTACGACTTCGACATGATTCCCAATCGCTGGGACCAGTCGCTGTCACCCGGCAACGAGCAGGCGTTCTATTGGGGCAGCCAGGCCGCCGATATCCCGGGAACCAGGAACTATATGGGCGCCAAGGATCCGGCCATCGACGCCATGATCGCGGCGCTGCTGGCGGCGCGGGAGCGGCCGGCCTTCGTCTCGGCGGTGCGGGCGCTGGACCGGGCCCTAATGTCGGGCTTCTACGCTATCCCCCTCTTTGACGTCGGAGAGCAATGGATCGCACGCTGGAATCGGATAGAACGACCTTCGACCACGGCCTTGTCGGGCTATTTGCCGGAGACCTGGTGGCGGAGGGCCGACCCGCAGTCCAGGTGACGACCTGAAGCGATACGACCTTGATGCGATCCAGACCTGATGCGATCCAAGTGCGGCAACCGACGTTGAACCCGTGAACCAGCAGATCACCTCGCCAACGCTCGATACCCTGTTCAAGCGGCTCCTGGCACGGCAGCCCAAGGCGCTGGCGCTGGTCGACCCCCTCAACAAGCAACGCATCACCGGCCAGACCCGCAAGCGCCTGACTTACGCCCAGGCCGATCGCGCGATCTCGGCGATCGCGGCCCACTTCATCGAGAGCGGATTGCCGGCCAACACGGTCATCGCGGTCCAGCTCCCCTGCACGGTCGAGTTCGCCCTGACAGTGCTCGCCGCCCATCGCGTCGGACTGGTGGTGGTGCCGCTGCCGCTGTTGTGGCGGCATGCCGAGCTGACGGCCGCACTCAATCGCACCGCGGCGCGGGCGATCGTCACTTCGAGCAGGATCGACGGCGTCTCCCACGCCGACCTCGCCATGAACGCCGCGGCGGAGGCGTTCTCGATCCGCCATGTCTGCGGCTTCGGCGACGATCTGCCCGAAGGCATGGCCTCGCTCGACCGGGCGATCCTGGAGGGCTCCCAGACTTCGCGCGCGGTGATCCAGGACGGCCGCAAGGCCGCGCTGATTTCCTTCGACGTCACCAGCCAAGGGCTGCGTCCGGTGCCGCGCGCGCATTACAGCCTGATCGCGGGCGGGCTCGCGATGTCGCTGGAGAGCGACCTGGCGCAGGGCGCGACCGTCATGTCGGCCTTCGCGCCGATGTCATTTGCCGGCCTCTGCGCGTCGCTGGTGGCCTGGCTGCTGTCGGGTGGAACGCTGGTGCTGCATCACCCCTTCGATGAAGAGGTGCTCGAGACGCAGTTCAATGACCACGCCTGCGACACGCTGATCGCCCCCGCCCAGCTCGCCCTCCGGCTCGACGAGCGGGGGGTGTCCGAGCGCTTCCCGAGCCTGCGCAACGTTATCGGCCTGTGGCGCGCGCCCGAGCAGGTCGCCTCCAGCGCCTGCTGGACGTCGCAGCGCGCGACCTTGACCGATGTCTATTTGTTCGGCGAGGCCGGGCTGTTCGGCGCCCGTCGCACGGCCGAAGATGGATCGCCGGCCCCGATCAAACCGGGCCCGCATGGCGCGCCGCGCGAAGCGCCGGGTGCGTCGATCGCCGGCGAGATCTTGCTGACACCGAAGGGCACGCTGGCGCTCCGCGGCCCCATGGTGCCGGCCGCCGCTTACGCGCCGCCGCCTCCCCCCGGTGACCTCATGATCGCGCAGCCGTCGCGCGATTTCGTCGACACCGAATATGCCGCGCGGGTCGACCGCGCGACCGGCGCTATCAACATCACCGCGCCGCCGTCGGGTGTGATGACAGTTGGCGGCTACCGGTTTCTGGCGCAGGAGCTCCAGGAATGGTCACGCCGCCTCGGCCAGGGCGGACTCCTGACGGCACTGCCGGACCGGCTCAGCGGCCACAAGCTGGCCGGACGGGCGCAGGACAACGCGCGGGCCCGCGACGCATTGACCGAGCTCGGGCTTAACCCATTGATGGTCGAGGCATTTCGCGACCGCACGCCCGCCGCATAGATCGAACTCTCATGGTTGTGTTGACGCCACATTAAGCGTGGCGATTTAGCATGCCGGCCATTGCGCATCCGCGCATCGGTCCAGAGTTTTCTGATGTCCCAACAAGGTCCGGTTCTCATCGTGTCGGCGACGGCAAAGCCGTCATTCGCCACCCTTCTCGATGAGACGAAACTGTTTCCGGTCGTGGTGACCGACTGGAACGAAGCCGGGCGCGCCATCGAACAGGTGAAGCCGGCGGCCATCATCGCCGCGACGCAGGGCATCGATTACCCGGTCCTTGCAGCGCTCGCCAAGCGCGCCGCCGCCCGTGCGCCCTATCTGCCGCTGATCGCGGTCGATCCCGCGACCGCCCTGCCCGATACCGCGATCGCGTTCTTCCAGAAGCGCGGCCTGCCCGACCGGCTGATCGCGCGGCTCAACGCCTGCCTGCGCGTGCGTGCCCTGCATGCGACCGTGATGCGGCGCCTTGTGCCGCCGACGCCGATTGCGATGACGGATATCGATCCCGTCGGCGAAGCCACCACACTGCTGATCGGCCGCGGTGGTGCCTACCCGGCGCTGTCGGTTGCGCTCGGCGAACGCGCCGGCGTGGTCGGCGCACTGAGCATCGAGGCCGCGGCCAAGCATCTCTCGAGCCGCGACATCGACGGCATCGTGTTGGCCGAGGGATTTACGCCACGCGTGATGGATGCATTCCTGACGGTGCTGACCGAGGACGTCCGCTTCCGTCCGCTGCCCGCGATCGTCGTCTCGAGCGAGCTCACGCCGCGCTACGATCTGCCCAATCTCGAGATCGTCGCGGCAGGTCCGGCGCGCATCGCCGATGTCGCCCTGCCGCTGATCCGGCAGCATGCCTTCGAGGCACGGCTCGGCCGCACGCTGCGCGCCATCGATGCCAAGGGTCTGATCGATGCCCGCACCGGCCTGCTCACCAAGGCGGCGTTCGATCGCGACTTTGCCACCACGGTCTACCAGACCGCCGAGCGTGGCGGCACGCTGTCGGTGGCACGATTCAGCTTCGACGACGCGCACCCCCGCGCGCAATTCGACGGCGCCCGGATCATCAGCAAGCTGATGCGCCAGGCCGATTTTGGCGCCGTGCAGGATGACAAATCGATCATCGTGGTGTTCACCGGGACCGACCTGCGCAACGCCCATGCGATCACGCGCCGGCTGGCGAGCGTGATGCGCCATACCCACCATGGACGCCGCGACACGCGCGCCGAACCCGTCATCAACGTCGCGACGCTGCTGCCGGGCGACAGTGCGGGATCGCTGCTGGCACGTCTCAATCAGATGCCGGAGCGCGCGGCGTCGTAACGCGACGCTGCACCAGGTTGTCGCACATCGTCATTGCGAGGGGCGAAGCGACGAAGCAATCCATAGCTCCACTTGCGCGGAGGAATGAATTGCTTCGCGCATTCGCGCGGCCCGTTTGCTCGCAATGACGTGCTTTAGAGAAACCTCACGCCGCCTTCTTGCTCTCGGCGAGGTTGGCGAGCTGGCGCAGGATATCGGTGGTGCCGGCGAGCCGCTCCTCGGGCGTCTCCCAATCCTGGAAGAACACGACCTTCATGTCCGGCCGCACCTTCGCGGCCTGGCCGTGCTGCCGGATGAACGCGACCAGCCGCTCGGGATGGGCGAAGGCGTTGTCGCGGAAGGTGATCACGGCGCCCTTCGGACCGGCGTCGACCTTCTCGACATTGGCTCTGCGGCAATAAGCCTTGATCGCCGCGACCTTGAACAGATAGCGCACCTCGTCCGGCAGCACGCCGAAGCGGTCGCGCATCTCGGCGGCGAAATTGTCGATCTCCTCGTCGGTCTCGAGATCGGCGAGCCGCCGATAGAGCGACAGCCGCACGCTGAGATCGTTGACATAGTCCTCGGGGATCAGCACGGGCATGCCGATCGTGATCTGCGGCGACCAGCGGTCGGCGGCGGGCTCGGCGACGCCGGCCTTGAGGTTGACGATCGCCTCCTCCAGCATCGACTGGTACAGCTCGAAGCCGACTTCCTTGATATGGCCGGACTGCTCCTCGCCCAAGAGATTGCCCGCACCACGGATGTCGAGGTCATGGGAGGCGAGCTGGAAGCCTGCGCCCAGCGTCTCCAGCGACTGCAGCACCTTAAGCCGCCGCTCCGCCTGTGCCGTGATCTTCTGTTGCGCCGGCAGCGTGAACAGCGCATAGGCGCGCAGCTTGGACCGGCCGACGCGGCCGCGGAGCTGGTAGAGCTGCGCCAGGCCGAACATGTCGGCGCGGTGCACGATCAGCGTATTGGCGTTCGGGATGTCGAGACCGGATTCCACGATCGTGGTCGACAGCAAGATGTCGTATTTGCCATCGTAGAATGCGGACATGATGTCCTCGATCACGGTCGGCGGCATCTGGCCGTGGGCGACCGCGACCTTCATCTCCGGCACGTTTTTGTCGAGGAAGTCCTTGACGCTGGCGAGGTCCTCGATCCGCGGCACCACGTAGAACGCCTGCCCGCCGCGATAGCGTTCGCGCAGCAGCGCCTCGCGGATCATCAAGGGATCATGCGGCGCCACGAAGGTGCGGACCGCGAGGCGATCGACCGGGGGCGAGGCAATGATCGAGAGCTCGCGGACGCCGGTCAGCGCCAATTGCAGCGTGCGCGGGATCGGGGTCGCCGACAGTGTCAGCACGTGCACCTGGGCGCGAAGCTGCTTCAGCCGCTCCTTGTGGCTGACGCCGAAATGCTGCTCCTCGTCGACGATCAGCAGGCCGAGGTCCCTGAACTTGATGGTCTTGCCGAGCAGCGCATGGGTGCCGACCACGATGTCGACGCTGCCGTCGGCGATCCCCTTCTTGACCTGGTTCAATTCCTTGGTCGACACCAGCCGCGACGCCTGTGCGACATTGACCGGGAAGCCGCGGAACCGTTCCGCGAAGGTGCGCGAGTGCTGCCGCGCGAGCAGCGTGGTCGGCACCACGACGGCGACCTGTCTGCCCTCCAGCGCCACGGCAAAGGCCGCGCGCAGCGCCACCTCGGTCTTGCCAAAGCCGACGTCGCCGCAGATCAACCGGTCCATCGGGCGGCCGATTTCGAGATCCTTCAACGTCGAGGTGATGGCCCCCAACTGGTCCTCGGTCTCCTCGTAGGGGAAGCGCGCGCAGAACTCGTCATAGACATGCGGCTGCAACGGGAATTTCGGCGCCTCGTGGAGTTGGCGTTCCGCCGCGATCTTGATCAGTTCGCCCGCGATCTCGCGGATGCGGTTCTTCAGCTTGGCCTTGCGGGCCTGCCAGCCGCCGCCACCGAGCCGGTCGAGCTCGACATTGGCGCTGTCGGAGCCGTAGCGCGACAGCAGCTCGATGTTTTCGACCGGCAGGAACAGCTTGGTGTCGGCGGCATAATGCAGCTCGAGGCAGTCATGCGGCGCGCCGGAGACTTCCAGCGTCTGCAGGCCGACGAAGCGGCCGATGCCGTGCTCGACATGCACGACGAGATCGCCGGTCGAGAGGCTCGTCACCTCCGAGATGAAATTGTCGAGCTTGCGGCTCGCCTTGCGCGGCCGCACCAGGCGGTCGCCGAGGATGTCCTGCTCGCTGATGACGGCGAATTCATCGGTCTCGAAACCGGATTCCATGCCGAGCACAGCCAACATGGTCTCGTTGCGCGGCGTCGCCTGCACGATGCGCCAGGTGTTGACGTTGGTGAGCTTCAACAGCTTGTGGTCGCGCAGCATCGCGCCCATGCGGTCACGCGAGCCCTCGCTCCACAGCGCGATCACCACCTTCTTGCGCTGCGATTGCAGCGCCCCGACATGGCCGACCACGGCCTCGAACACGTTGACGTTAGTATCGGCCCGCTCAGGTGCAAAGTTGCGGCCCAGCCGCGCGCCGGCATCGAACACCTCGCCCGCGCCTTCGGGCACGGCGAACGGCGTCAGCCGGGCCAGCGGCGCGTCGCCGAGCAGCTTGGTCCATTCGTCTTCGGTCAGATAGAGCTTGTCCGGCGGCAGCGGCTTGTAGATCGCCCCGCCGCCCGGATGCTCCAGCGCCTCGCGGCGCGCCTCGTAATAGTCGACGATCTGCTTGAAGCGTTCGCGGGCGGCGTCCTCACCCTGCGGCTCGATCGCGACCACGGCGCCGTCGAGATAGTCGAACAGCGTGTCCATCCGCTCCTGGAACAGCGGCAACCAGTGCTCCATGCCGGGATGGCGGCGGCCTTCGGACACGGCTTCGTAGAGCTGGTCGTCGCGTTCCGGCGCGCCGAAGGCGGCGACATAGCCCATGCGGAAGCGGCGGATGGTTTCGGTGGTGAGCTGGAATTCCGAGACCGGCACGAGGTCGAGCCCGCGCATGTCGAGCAGCGTGCGCTGGGTCTCGGCATCGAAGGTACGGATGGACTCCAGGGAGTCGCCGAAGAAGTCGAAGCGAACCGGCTGATCGAGGCCGGCAGGATACAGATCGAGGATGCCGCCGCGCACCGCATATTCGCCGGGCTCGCGCACCGTGGACGAGCGGGTGTAGCCGTTATGCTCGAGCCAGGCGACGATCGAATCCATCGGCACGACGTTGCCGGGCGCGACTGACAGCGCCTGCGCCGCGACCTGCTCGCGGGCCGGCACCCGCTGCACGGCCGCGTTCACCGTGGTCAGCACGATCAGCGGCTTGTCGCTCCCCACCAGCCGCGACAGCTTGGCGAGCGTGGTCAGGCGCTGCGCCAGGATGCCGGCATGCGGCGAGACGCGATCATACGGCTGGCAGTCCCAGGCCGGAACCTGCATCACACTGATGTCTGGCGCGAAGAACTCTAGCGCACGGGCGAGCTGCTGGACGCGCGCGCCGTCGCGGCACACCACGGCAAGGCTCACGGCCGATCGCTTCGGCTTCGCCGCGATCGCGCGCGCCAGATCCGAGATGACGAGCCCTTCGGCGCCCTCCGCGACATTGGCGATCGTCAGCACGCGGCCAGGCGCCAGCATCACGGCCGGTGATTTGGCCGACGGCTTCATGCGTTGGGATCCGCGACGCGAAACGACTTGACGCGATCGAACAGCGCCGTCGCATGTTCGGCCGGCAGCACCCTGTCGCCGGTCAACGCGGCATAGAGGTCGGGATCGGGCACCTCGATCAGGCGCTCGAGATCGCCGAGTTCCTGATCGGTGAGATCGCCAATCGTCGCGTCGGCGAAACGGCCAAGGATAAGGTCCATCTCCCTGATACCGCGATGCCAGCAGCGAAACAAAAGCCGCTTGCGGCGGTCATCAAGCCCGCCGCTCGATCGTGTCGATCCCGTCATGAGCCAAAATCCATCCAACGCCAAAAGCCCGGACGTGCCGGGCGGAGCTTGATATAGCGACCGAGATCGCCGATGTCAGCCCTCGTTCTCGTCATGGCGGGGCCGCAGCCGTCCGAAGGACGGCGTCGCTTTCGCTCGCCTATGGTCCGGCCATCCACCTCTTCTCGCTGCACTTGGCAAAAAAGACGTGGATGCCCAGCATAAAGCCGGGCATGACGAGCTGGAACGGTCTTGGATTCTCTGATGCGCCCCAGCCTGCTCAATCCGCTGTTTGCCCCGGTCACGACCCTGCAAGGCGTCGGCCCGAAGCAGGACAAGCTGTTGCGCTATCTGCTCGACCGCAACGAGACCCCGCGGCTGGTCGATCTGCTGCTGCATCTGCCCGCCAGCGTGATCGACCGCCGCGCGCGGCCGAAAATCCGCGACGCCGCGCCGGGAACCGTGGTGACGCTCGAGGTCACCGTCGACCGCCACCGGCCCCCGCCGCCGCGCAACGCGCGCGCGCCCTATCTCGTCTATGCCAGCGACGACACCGGCGATGTCGTGTTGACCTTTTTCCGTGCCCAGCCCGGCTATGTCGAGAAGCTGCTGCCGGTCGGCGCCAAGCGCTACGTCTCCGGCACGCTGCAGATGTATGACGGCACCCCGCAGATCGTGCATCCCGACCGCGTGGTCGACGAGGCCGGATTTGCCAAACTCTCAGGGATCGATCCGGTCTATCCGCTGACCGAGGGGCTTGCACTCGGCTCGCTCCGCCGTGCGATCGCGCAAGCGCTCACGAAGCTGCCGGATCTGCCGGAATGGATCAGCCCCGAAGTGCTGCGCCGCTGCAACTTCCCGCAGCTCCGCGAGGCGCTGACCCGCGTGCATGTGCCGATCGAGCTGACCGACATTTTGCCCGACGGCCCGTTCTGGTCGCGGCTGGCCTTCGATGAGCTGCTCGCCGGGCAGCTCGCGCTGGCCTTGATCCGTGCGCAGTTGCGCCGGCCGGCCGGCGACCGCAACGCCGGCGACGGTCACCTGCGCAACAAGATCATCGCCGCCCTGCCCTATGCGCTGACCAAGTCGCAGCGCGATGCGATCGCGGCCATCACCGAGGACCTCCGCCAGCCGGTGCGAATGCTGCGCCTGGTACAGGGCGACGTCGGCTCCGGCAAGACCGTGGTGGCGCTGCTCGCGGCCGCCGCGGTAGCGGAGGCCGGCAAGCAGGCGGCGCTGATGGCGCCGACCGAAATCCTGGCGCGCCAGCACATCAAGACCATCGCGCCGCTCGCCGAGCGCGCCGGCCTTGGTGTCGCGATCCTCACCGGTCGCGAGAAGGGCAAGGAGCGCCGCGAGCTGCTGACGCGGCTCGAAGCCGGCGAGATCGATCTTTTGGTCGGCACGCATGCGCTGATCCAGGACGACGTCGTCTATCGTGCCCTCGCGCTCGCCGTGGTCGACGAGCAGCATCGCTTCGGCGTGCGCGAGCGCCTCGCCCTGACCTCCAAGGGCGAGGCGGTCGACGTGCTGGTGCTCAGCGCGACCCCGATCCCGCGCACGCTGGTGCTCACTTACTTCGGCGACATGGATGTCTCGGAGCTCCGCGAAAAACCCGCCGGCCGCCAGCCGATCGACACCCGCGCGGTGCCGATGAGCCGGATCGAGGACGTGATGGACGGCGTCGGCCGCGCGCTCGCCGCAGGCAAGCTGGTCTACTGGATCTGCCCGCTGGTCGATGAATCCGAGGCCGAGGGCACCGAGCATCTCACCAACGCAACCGAACGTTTCGAATCCTTGCAGAAGCGCTTCGGCGATCGCGTCGGACTCGTCCACGGCCAGATGAAGGGCGCCGAGAAGGATCGCGTGATGGCGCAGTTCGCCGCGCATGAGATCGGCCTTCTGGTGGCCACCACCGTGGTCGAGGTCGGCGTCGACGTGCCGGCCGCGACCATCATGGTGATCGAGAACGCCGAACGCTTTGGGCTGGCGCAACTGCATCAGCTGCGCGGTCGCATCGGCCGCGGCTCGGAGGCCTCGACCTGCCTCTTGCTCTACAAGGAGCCGCTCGGCGAGATGTCGAAGGCGCGGCTCAAGGTGATCCGCGAAACCACCGATGGTTTCAGGATCGCCGAGGAGGACCTCAAGCTGCGCGGCGAAGGCGACGTGCTCGGCGTCAGGCAGAGCGGCCTGCCCGGCTACCGCATCGCGCGCTCCGACGTGCACGGCCAGCTCATCACGCAGGCGCGCGACGAGGCACTGCGCATCATGAAGGACAATCCGAAGCTGAAAGGCGAGCGCGGCGAAGCGCTGCGCTGCCTGCTCTATCTCTACGAACGCGACGAAGCCGTGCCGCTGATCGGCGCAGGCTAGCACCCTCCACCGTCATTGCTCCGTCGCTTTCGCTCCTCGCAATGACGGCGTGGACGGCGACAGGGAATGACCGCAGCCGGCCTACTCGACCTTGGCCGGCGCCACCGGCTGCAGCGAGGCCTGGTTGGCGATGCGCGCGGCATTGGCCATGCCGGCGAGCGCGGCGGCCCGCTTCTGATCGTTGGTGCCGGGCTGCACCACGCCGGCCGACATGATCAGCGTCGCGGCATCCTCGGCGCTCATCTCGACCTCGATGATCTTGCTCTTCGGCACGTAGAAGAAGAAGCCGGTGGTCGGGTTCGGCGAGCACGGCAGGAACACCGAGATGTGCTCCTCATTGCCCGGTAGGCTTGCCGAGACGTCGGCACTCGGCGCCTGCGAGATGAGCACGATCGACCACATGCCGGGTGACGGAAACTCGACCAGCCCGACGCGGCGGAAGCTCGATCCGTTACTGGAGAACAGCGTCTCGAACACCTGCTTCAGGCCGCGATAGATCGCGCGCACGGCGGGAATCCGCCCGAGCAGCCTTTCGCCGAGATCGACCAGTGAGCGGCCGACCAGGTTGGCGGTCAGGAAGCCCAACAGCGTCAGCGCGACTACGGCAACGACCAGGCCCGCCCCGGGCAGCCCGAACGGCAGATAGGTCTCCGGGCGGTAGGCGATCGGCACGAACGGACGCACCAGGCCGTCGACCCAGGTGACGAACCACCAGGTCAGATACAGGGTGATCGCAACCGGCCCGGCCACGACCAGGCCGGTCAGGAAATAGTTGCGGAAGCGCGCCATCACTCCCCGAGGGGCGTCCGGCGGCGGGAGTTCACCCGGGGTAACAGGAGGCACTTGTTTGGACGTCATTGCGGTTCCAGGTGGTCGAAGCGGCCGTAGCCCACCATCCAGCTAAGCCATCCCGGCAGGTTTTTGAAGAGGTTCGTGACGGCGCCGCTTGCGACTATTCGACCGTGACCGATTTGGCCAGATTCCGCGGCTGGTCGACGTCGGTGCCCATCACCACGGCGGTATGATAGGCGAGCAGCTGCACCGGCACGGCATAGACGATCGGCGCGAAAGCCGCCCCCATGTCGGGCATCACGATCGTCAGCAGCGACTGGATCGTCGCCTCGGCCGCGCCCTTGGCGTCGGTCATCAGGATGATCTTGCCGCCGCGCGCGGCGACCTCCTGCATGTTGGAGACGGTCTTCTCGAACACCTTGTCGTAGGGCGCGATCACCACCACCGGCATGTGCTCGTCGATCAGCGCGATCGGCCCATGCTTGAGCTCACCGGCGGCATAGCCCTCGGCATGGATGTAGGAGATCTCCTTCAGCTTCAGCGCGCCTTCCATCGCCAGCGGATAGCTGGTGCCGCGGCCGAGATAGAGCACGTCGCGCGATTTCGAGATCTCACGCGCCAGCTTCTCGATCTGCGGCTCGATCGTGAGCGCCTCCGACATCAGACGCGGGATCTCGACGAGCCCGTGCACCAGCTTGGCCTCGTCGGCGTCGGAGAGTTCGCCGCGCGCCTTGCCGGCGGCGACGGCCAGCGAGGCCAGCACCATGAGCTGGCAGGTGAAGGCCTTGGTCGAAGCGACCCCGATCTCGGGACCGGCGACCGTTTGCAGCACGGTCTCGCTTTCGCGCGCGATCGTCGAGGTCGGCACGTTGACGACCGACAGCGTGTGCGCGCCCTGCGCCTTGGCGTAGCGCAACGCCGCGAGCGTGTCGGCGGTCTCGCCGGACTGCGAGATGAAGATCGCGAGATCGCCCTTGCGCAGCGGCGCCTCGCGGTAGCGGAACTCGGAGGCGACATCGAGCTCGACCGGCAGCCGCGCCAGCCGCTCCAGCCAGTACTTTCCGATGAAGCCGGCATAGCTCGCGGTCCCGCAGGCGGTGATCGAGACACGCTGGATGTCGTTGAAGTCGAACGGCAGCTTCACCGGCAGCGTCACGCGCTCGGTCGCCATGTCGACGTAGCGGGCAAGCGTGTGCCCGACCACTTCCGGTTGCTCGTGGATCTCCTTTGCCATGAAGTGGCGGTAATTGGCCTTGTCGACCAGCGCGGTCGCGGTCGTGTGCTTGATCGCCTCACGCTGGACGATCGCGTTGTCCTTGTCGAAGATGGTCGCGCCCTTGCGCGTCAGCACCACCCAGTCGCCGTCCTCGAGATAGCTCACCGTGTCGGTGAACGGGCCGAGCGCGATCGCATCCGATCCCAGATACATCTCGCCGTCGCCATGGCCGATCGCGAGCGGCGGGCCGTTGCGGGCGCCGATCATCAGGTCGTCCTCGCCGGCGAAGATGAAGCCGAGCGCGAAGGCTCCGCGGAGCAGCGACAGCACCGCCCTCACCGCCTCGATCGGCTTGACGCCGCCCTTGAGCAGGTCGTCGACCAGATGCACCACGACCTCGGTGTCGGTCTCAGTCGTGAACACGGTGCCCTTGGCCTCGAGCTCCTCGCGCAGCTCGCGGAAGTTCTCGATGATGCCGTTGTGGACAACGGCGACGCGCTCGGTCGCGTGCGGATGCGCATTGTTCTCGGTCGGTCTGCCGTGGGTCGCCCAGCGGGTGTGGCCGATGCCGGTATGGCCGCCGAGCGGCTTCGCCTCGAGCCGGCCCTCGAGATTCTTCAGCTTGCCTTCGGCGCGGCGGCGCGCCAGCCCGCCGTTCTCCAGCGTGGCCACGCCGGCCGAATCATAGCCGCGATACTCCAGCCGCTTGAGCGAATCCACCAATTGCTCCGCGACCGGAGCGCGTCCAAGAATGCCGACGATGCCGCACATGCGGTTCAATGTCCTCAAAAATCGCCGAAAATTTGCCAAGGCGGCGACACGGTCCCTTAACGGGAATCGCCGGCTGCAAGATACTCAATAATTATTGCGGATTGCGACAGTCTTAAACAGCAAGATTGGCGCGAAAGGCCGGTTAATGCGGATTAACCCACCCAGGGCGAGCAGTCCAATACGCCGGCGAAGAGCTATCCTCACTCAGGCCTCCGACTGTCGCCGCAGCGCACGTCCGACGTGGTCAGCCGGCTCGGCGGCGAGGAGTTCGGAATCAACTTCTGCGCATACCGTGCGTAGTGCTTTACCCCAGAGGTACGCCGGATGATCTCATCGATCGCGGCGGCGCAATATCCTGGATAAAATCCCTGAGTGCCTCGGTATCGAACGGCTTACGCAGTATTCTTAGGTTTGGGGGAGCTGCTTTTGCCGCATCGCTGTAACCGGTTGTGAGAGCTACCGGCAAATGGGGATACCGCGACCGAATTTCTCTCGCCAGCCCGACGCCATCGATGGTCCCTGGCATGACGATATCGCTGAAAACGAGATCTATCTTTGTGCCGGCTTCGAGCAGCTTTAATGCCGCTTCGGCCGAATCTCGGTAAATGGTGTCATAGCCCAGATGCTCGAACAGCGAGGATGTCACATCCGCCACATCGGCGCTGTCGTCGACCACGAGAACCGTCTGGCGCTGCGGATGCCGTGCTCTTGTTCTCGCAGCGGCGAGCCCTTTGCTGGCGATTTGCTCGTCTGCACAAGACGGCAGAAAGATTGTAATCGTCGTTCCTTGTCCGACCTTGCTGTCGGCGGTCACCGTTCCGCCGGCCTGGTGCGCAAACCCATAAACCTGGGACAATCCGAGCCCGGTCCCTTTTCCGACCTCTTTGGTCGTGAAAAATGGATCGAACATCTTGGACAGAAGATTTGGCGGAATACCGGTGCCCGTATCGCTAAGCGCAATCGCAAAGAAGGCCTTCCCACGGCGATCGCCGCCGGTTTCCTGGTCTACGGTCACGGCATGAAGGGATAGCGTGAACGTGCCGCCGTTCGTCATTGCGTCGCGCGCATTGACGGCAATGTTGACAATCGCAAGTTCCAGCTCGGCGAGATCCACCTTAACCGGCGAGACACCCTCGCCGATGTTTTCGTTGTACACAATGTTGCCGCGCAGTGAGCTCTCGATCATGGTCCGCATGTTCTTGATCGACGCATTCAGATCAACAACCGTCGGGCTGAGATGCTGATGACGAGAGAATGTCAGCAATTGGCGTGTGAGACTTTCCCCGCGCTTGGCCGCGGTCTGTATGGCTTCGATCGCTCGTGGCAGTTTTGGATCAAGCAGGCGTGTAAAGATCTGCGCGCTACCACCGATGATCATCAATAGATTGTTGAAGTCGTGTGCAATCCCACCGGTCAGCTTGCCGATTGCCTCCATTTTCTGGGACATTGCGAGTTGTTCGCGCGCCTGGACCAGTTTCTCCTCCGCATCGCGTCGTTCGGTTGCGTCCCGGAGTATACTGATAAAACCGATCAGATTTCCTGAGGCATCACGGCTCGAAGAGACGGAGCCGGTGATGAAGAACGGCGTACCATTTTTTCTGATGCGCCAACCCTCGACCTCGTGCTTGCCTTCTTGGATTGCCGACTCCAATGCATGGCTCGGTGAACCCGCGCGGCGTTCATCCGGCCGATAGAATATCCCAAAATGCTTGCCTATGATTTCTTCCGGAGTGTAGCCGATGATCTTTTGAGCGGTACTGTTCCAGCTCGTTACGTGTCCTTCTTTATCAAGGGCAAAGATTGCATAGTCGACAACACCTTCGATAAGAGATTGGAAGTGGCGTCTGACGCTGTCGAGCGCCAAAGCCTTCCGTTCGACCTGACGGTACAGTTGGTCCTGAACCGAGCGCAAATGGGCTTCGGTGGCCTGGTGCGTTGCAATTGCCGCAGCCAAGGCAAGCGGCGGCACCGATACGCTGATCGAAAGCACCAGCAACGATAACAGCGCTCCATTCAGGTCCGTTTTCGGAAATGGATCGTCGCCCGCCGAGAAGCCCCACACAGCCGTTCCGACGAAAACGAGCGCGGCCGTAGCGACGTTGCATCGATTGCCGCGCAGACCAGCCCACATCAACGGCAGCAAAACCAGAAAGCCCAGAAGGCTCCGATACGGCAGCAGCACGTTAAGATCGTTGCCGATGAGGTCACTGCCGATGAGCGGGCTGTAAGCAACGATCCCGATGATGCTCACCACGGCAGAGACTGCGATCAATTCCAATAGATTCCGTTCGAAAGAACTGCGTGAGGGCATCGTTGCCCAAAGCACGACGATCGGAGCAATCACCAAAGTCCCAGCCGCGTCTGCAAGCCACCAGGTCAACCAGGTCACGACGGAGTCGGAAAGGCCTGGTTCGTTGGCGAAAATGAATCCGGCCAGGGCAATGGATGAACTGATGATCGTGGTCGGCGCAAAGGAGATAATTGCAAACTTCGCGATACCCGAGGGAGTAGAAAACGTCTGTTGACCGTTCGACCAGCGACCAATCAGCCATGTCCCGGCCAATGCGGCAAGGACAGTGCCGATCCCCACGCAGCCAAACTCCAGGATCGATCGGTCGGCCATGAGATGGGGAGAAGCGGCCCCCGCCAAGATCGCGGGCCAAATCCTGTAACCGCGCAGCATGACCAGCGCGAGCGCAAGCCCGGTTGGCGGCCACAACGGCGTCGCGGCCGGATTTATTGCGGGCAGGAAGCTCGCGCACGCGGCAAGGGCACCGTAAATCGCGGCGACTATGAGGAGCTCGACCAAGTAGGTCGCAGCACTCCGAGCGCTGCCAAGAGCGAAAATATCTGCTTTATCAAGAGTTGCGCTTTCCATCACAGGC
Organism: Bradyrhizobium sp. ISRA436; assembly: GCF_029910015.1. Taxonomy (NCBI): domain Bacteria; kingdom Pseudomonadati; phylum Pseudomonadota; class Alphaproteobacteria; order Hyphomicrobiales; family Nitrobacteraceae; genus Bradyrhizobium; species Bradyrhizobium sp. ISRA436. The sequence goes on along the minus strand of NZ_CP094519.1, from coordinate 3,743,309 downwards.
CTTTGCGGTCGGCGCGTCAAAGATGCGGTGGGGAACCGCCCCGCTGTCCAATGTTAGCCCAAAGCGGGCAGTTGCATTTCCAGCACGTTGCCCCCGCCAAATACTGCAGTTTTGACCAAAGCATGGCCGCACGATGGTCGCTTGAGGGACGCCTGGCAAGTTCGAAACCAGGGGCGCTCCGGCAGGACCATTGACCTAACGGCGGAGGCACAACAGGAGACGAAAGGGTGCACGTTGGCGCCAGGAACACAAGCAGGTCCGATTGCGATCCGTGCAGGACGTCGGCTCTCCCTCGAAGGCCAACGTTCATGAGGACACGCCCTGGCGAGCAGCGCCGTCGTTCCCGTGCTCGCCAACGGGTCCGCGCAAGGCGCGGCCAGTTGCGCCGACTAGGATGGCATTCGGGCCAGACGATAAACCGACATGGCCCTGCTGACGCCCTTGAGTTCCGCCTGGCTCTTTGCCACCGGGTATGGCGCAATAATCTCCGCCACAGCCGGCGCGCCATAAACCTCCTCGGTGATGCAAATCTCGTCGCCATCGGCAAGGTTCTGCACCCGTGCTGCGATATTCACCGTCTGGCCAAAATAATCGAGCCGCTCGTTGAGCGTGACCGCGATCGAGGCCCCCCGATGCACGCCGATTTTCAGGATGAAATCACGCTGCGGGCGGTCCCGATTGAGCTGATCCACGGCCTCGCGCATATCAAGCGCCGCCTGGACCGCATCGGCCGAAGTCAAAAACGCCGCCATCACGGCGTCACCGATCGTCTTGGTGACGGCGCCATCGTGCCGAACAGTGGCGTCGAGAAGATGCTGGAAGTGCCGCTGCACCTGAATGTAGGCGTTCAGGTCGCCGATCCGCTCGTAGAGCGCCGTCGAGCCCTTGAGATCGGTGAATACGAGGGTCACGTCGAGAACCGCAATGCCCTCCGTCGCGCTGATCACCTCTGAGCGGAAGAAGTCGCGAAAGGTTTGTGTCATCAGCAGTCGCTTGCCGGATAAGGATGGCGTGAAGCGAAGCTTCGGGCGCTGAAACGTCGCCGTTGGAAGCTGCAGGATGCCGAATACCACTGGCAGCTCACCAGCGTTGTGAACTTCGAACACGACCTTGCCGGGCGCGATGCTCGCTGTGGCGGCCACGCATTTGCCGCCGTCGAGCATGACCGACACATGCGGTGGCGCTACACCCGCCCCCCTTGCGACCGGGACAAGAAACTGGGCGTCGCTTTCGAAATCCTGGCCCAGAAGCGCGCCTTCGGTGGCATCGACCTCGAGATTGGCTGCAGAACCTGGCTCTATGCGGGTGAGCGCCCTCACCAGCGCTTTGGCAGTCTCGTTCCATGGCACGCCGTCCGGCATGACGCCGCCTGGCGTCATTTTGTAGTGGAAGACGTAATCCCAGGCCGAAAGCGCATCGGGTTTATGGAAGCGGATGCTGCGTACCGCGGGCGAAACCGTAAACGTCACCGTGATGTAATCGTCGAGCGCGGCGTCGTAATCGCTTTGACACAGGTGGCAGTGGAAATGCGTGTGCAGCTTGCGCAGGCTTCGGAAGCTCTCGACAACGTCGGAGCACATCGGACAGACGAGCAGCCAGTCCATATCGAACAGCCCAGCCACACAGGCATGGAGGAAAAGGTCGATCGCTTCAGCTTCGGCAATCGATTTCTCAGTGGCGAACTGGATCGGATTGATGCGGTAGAGTGCCTCGTCCGTGCCCGAGCGCAGCAGCATCTCCAGCCGCGAGATGACGCGCGGACTCCAGGATTTGGCCGCTTCGAGCGCGACCAGGCGCTCTTCGAGCTTTTTCTCGTCGATCATCACATCATGATACCGCGATTAAACCTCGATCGGCCTCGGCGTTCCACTCAACCTAAATACACAATTCATGAGCTCGGGGCGAGCCCAACACCCTCTGCGAGAGTCCGGAGTAGCGATCGCCCATGGCACTGAGTTGCCCGACGGCGCAAGGCCCCGCATCCAAAATATTTCTGTTTTACAGAAATGCAACTCGGTGTATGAATGGCCCGTCTCACCCGCTTGAGGGGCGCTTCGCGATCGTCATGAGTGTTGGGTTGGGATGCGGTGGACGCCGAGTGCGCAACTGACGAGTGCGCATGGGGCGGACGGCGAAATCGTGCAGGCCTGACGCCCCCAGTGGCAGGTGTCTCGCCGCAAGAGGCTGGCGTCTCTTGCGGACGACGGTGACAACAAAGCCCGGTCTCGCCGGGGAGAGCACGTATAAGCCGTAAAACCATCGCGCAGGGAAAGCCGGAGTGTTTTCCGGTTTCACCTGTGGTCCTACCTCCCGTGCTTTCTATTTGCACGGGACCCATGGGTGCGATCGGCACCCGGCTTTCCCTGCGCCCTCTGATCACGAGAGGGCGGAAACGAAAGATAAACCTCGGACGATTCATGTCGCGAGAACGAGGATGTATGGCTTACGTCATTGCGAGCGAAGCGAAGCAATCCATGCCTCCGCTTGCTGCAATATGGATTGCTTCGTCGCTGCGCTCCTCGCAATGACGCCAGCAAAACTCAGCCGCACCTCATACTCTTCACTTCCCCTTCGCCGCCTTCTCCTTCAGCTTGATCTCGCGGTAGCGCGCGGCGCCGCCTTCGCGGATGGTCTGCTGGCTGCGCTCCACGGCCAGCGCGTCGTCCGGCACGTCCTTGGTGATGACCGAGCCCGAGCCGATATAGGCGCCCTTGCCGATCTTGACCGGCGCCACCAGCGACGAGTTGGTGCCGACGAAGGCGCCCTCGCCGATCAACGTCTTGTGCTTGAGGAAGCCGTCATAGTTGCAGGTGATGGTGCCGGCGCCGAGGTTGGAATTGGCGCCGACATGGGCATCGCCGACATACGAGAGATGGTTGACCTTGACGCCGGCCTCGAGCGTCGCCGCCTTGGTCTCGACGAAATTGCCGATCCGCACGCCATCGCCGAGCGAGGTGCCGGGCCGGATCCGAGCATAGGGACCGACCGAGACCTTCTTGCCGATGCTCGCCTCGACGATGTGGGAGAAGGAATGGATCACCGCGCCGTCGGCGATCGACACGCCGGGGCCGATCACCACGAACGGCTCGATCGTGACGTCCTTGCCGAACGTGGTGTCGGCAGCGAGATAGACGGTCTCGGGCGCGATCATCGTCACGCCGGCGTCGAGCGCCTGCTTGCGCAGCCGCGCCTGCATCACGGCCTCGGCCTCGGCGAGCTGCGCCTTGGTGTTGATGCCGCGCACTTCGTTTTCGCTGGTTTCGATCACGACGGCCTCCAGTCCCAGTTCCCTGACGATGCCGACGGCATCGGTCAGATAAAATTCGCCCTTGGCGTTAGCATTGCCGATCTTCTCGATGATCGCGAGCGCGCGGCTGCCGTCGAACGCCATCACGCCGGCATTGCACAGCGTGATCTTGCGTTCCTCGGCGCTGGCGTCGGCCTGCTCGCGGATCGCAACCAGCTTGCCGTTCTCGACCACGAGCCGGCCATAGCCGGTCGGATCGGCGGCACGGAAGCCGAGCACCGCAAGCGCCGCGCCCCGCTGCAGCGGCGCGCGCATGCGCGCAAATGTCTCGGCCGAGATCAATGGCGTGTCGCCGAATGCGACCAGGAGGTCGTCGGCGCCGCGGACCAGCGCGTCGCGCGCGGCAAGCACCGCATGCGCGGTACCGAGCCGCTCGCGCTGGATGAAGGTCTGTGCGTCGGGCCGCACGCGGTGCACCTCGTCGGCGACGGCCTGGTGGTCCGGCCCGATCACGACGGCGAGCGAGGCCCCCTCGCCGGCAGCGGCGGCGTCAAGCACATGCGACAGCAGCGACTGGCCGGCCACGGGATGCAGCACCTTGGGCAGCGACGAGCGCATGCGCGTCCCCTCGCCGGCCGCAAGCACTACCGTCAGGCTCGATCGCGCAGTCATTCCGTATCCTCAGTGTCGCGCGGACTCGTCTGCGCCGGGCCGTCTTTAATTGTTTTCCCGCAGAGAGGAAACCGTTTCGCCTCCGTGCGCGTCCGGATTCAAGTTCCCCGGCCATTTCCTGTTAATCTTTACCCTGTGATTCGGCGGGCCTTGAGGAGGGCCGAACGGGCTTTGGCCAAAGATCCCGACAAGCTGGCGGCGGAGTTGCAGACTGACGACGGTCTGCTGGGTAGCGTTCTGGCCGAGGAGAACGAGTTCGATCGCGGCATGCTGTGGCGGCTCGGGTCGTGGGGTTTTGCCGCGGTCGGCGCGGTCACAGTCGCCGTGATGGCCAACCAGTCGTCGCTGACGCTCGAGCGCGACCAGCTTGCCGCCGCCGACCTCGCCCGCCAGGCGCAACAACTGCAGACGCTGACCAAGGAGAGCCACAACGAGACCCGGCGGCTCGCCCTGGCGATCGACACGCTCAACAGCGACCGCGACCGGCTCTATTCGCGCGTCACCACGCTGGAGCAGAGCCTGGATTCCATCACCGGCGCCGTCGCGAAGCAGGCTCAGATGCCCGTCGCAGCTCCGTCGACCCCGGCGACGGCACCCGCCGCACCGGGCCAGGCCAATCCGCCGCCGGCGACGCCTGTTGCCGCGGCCCCCGCAGTGGCGCCGATCGCAACCGCCCCAGCCGACAGGCCGGCGGCTGCGGAGAAAGCGGCCGCGGCGGAGAAGCCAGTCGCCGCCGTTAAGCCGCAGGCCGCCTCTGAAAGGCCGCCAGCGCCGATTTTGGACAATGTCTCGGCGGTGGCTGCGTCCGCCGCGCCGGCTGCCGGCCCGCTCGTCGTGGCGGTGCCGGCTGGTGCCGATGACGGAAAACCCTCGAGGCCAAAGCCCGCCGAACCGCAGGTCGCCGACACGTCGATCATCGGACCACCGGCTCCCGCCTCCAGCATGCCGGTCGAACCGGCCAAGGGGGTGACGGCGGCACCGATGCCCGACATTGCGACCGCGGCCCGGGCGAGCGATGCGACGGCGGACGACGCCGGCGCCCCGAAGGCGCAGATCCAACGCACCGAGTTCGGCGTCGATCTCGGCACGGCGAATTCGGTCAACGGCCTGCGTGCGCTATGGCACGGTCTCCTGAAGTCCAAAGCGAACGCGCCGCTCGCCGCGTTGCGACCGATCATCGTCATCAAGGAAAGCGCCAACGGGCTCGGCATGCAGCTCCATTTGGTCGCCGGACCGCTGAACGATGCCGGCACCGCCGCCAGGATCTGCGCCGAGCTGAGCCTGAGCCACCGGGCCTGCGAGACCGCGATCTATGACGGCCAGCGGCTATCGCTCAAACCCGATGACACGCCGCCGGCAGGCAGGCCGGTCCACCGCCGCGTGGCCCCGAAACACGTCGCCGTGCCGCCGCCCCCGCCACCGCCGGTTGCCGAGGAAAAGAAGCCGGAGCCGACGACGTTCTCCTCGATCTTCCGGCGCAACAGCCAATGATCATGCCAAGCAAGGCATTGCGGCCGGATTTTCACCTGATTTCGCTGCTCTAGCCGAGCCTTGTCCCGCCCTCCGTTCCCGACCATATTGCCGCGATGACAAAACCTCCGTTCCGCCTCTCCCCCTACCAGGTCCAGTTCCTGATGGTCGTGGGCTTCCTGACCATCGGCTACGCGCTTTACCTGCGCTACCTGGCAATTGAATTCTCGACCGTTGCGCTCGCCTGCGATGCCGGTCTGCAAACGATGATCTGCAAGGCGCGCGCGCTTTCGACCGTGCTGTTCAAGCACTGGGTGTTCGGGATCACCGCGCTCGTGATCGCGGTGCTGAACCTGATACGGCCGTCGATCGTGCTGCTGACCGGCGGATTGATCGCCGCCGGCCTGGGGATCGTGCTTTACAACGTCGCGCTGTCGGGGGTCGCGATCGGACTATTTATCCTGAGTTTTGCGCGGCCCGCGCCCGCCACAGCGTAGCGGCGAGCAAAAGGTACATCGAGCAGGTCCAGTCGGACTGCCAGTTGATCGTGCCCTCGTTGTAGAGCGTGTAGGCCGCAGCGATCGCGAGCAGGCCGGCAAACACCGATTCCGCGATCGGACGGGTACCCTCCTTCGGGCGGTTGAACAGGGTCAGCAGCGCGAACGGCACCACCGCCATGGTCAGCGAGGCATAGGGGAAATCGCGATAGCGGGGGTCGAAGGTGAAGCCGAGCGCAGTCTCGGTGGCGATGACGGTGGTCACGGCCAGCACGATCGCGAGCAGCGCCGCGAGCGCGCCCTTGCCGCGGTAGTCGCGCGGCCCGAGCAATTCGAGGAAGGTCGGCAGCGGGCGGCCGGCGACCAGCGCATGCGCGGTCAGCAAGGGTGCGGCAATCCCGGCCGCCAGCAACGCGCCCCATACCAGCCAGCCGCCGGCGCCGTAGCTCTCATAGGTCATCTTGTCGACGCCGATCCCAAGCAGCGCGCCCGCGGTCGTCGCGGAGACACCGACCGCGAGCCAGGCCGAAGGCCGCGGCGTCCACGGCCGGCGCCGCAGCGTCAGCCACGCCGCAAGGAAGGTGAAGACGCTCAGCACCATGCCGCAGGCCATGTGCAGCTTCCAGGCGGGATAGTTGCTGATCGCGACACCCGGCGGATACTTCACCTGCCGGCGCACGGAATCGAACAGGCCCCAATAGCCGCCGACGGTACCCTCGAGCTTGCGCTTCCAGGGCTGGTCATAGGCCTCGATCAGGTTGACGCGAAAACCCTCGCGCTTGGCGAGGTCCAGGATCTCGGAGACCACGCGCGCCTGGTTGGTGCGCGACGGCAGTGCGCCTTCCCGCATCCGCCCGGCGCTCGGCCAGCCGGTCTCGCCGATCAGGATCTCCTTGCCCGGGAACGCCACCGCCATCCGCTTGCGGATGTCGTCGACATGGGCGGCGGCGAACTTGGCCTTGACCGGCATGTCCTCCCAATACGGCAGGATGTGAATGGTGACGAAATCGACCGCGTCGTAGATCTCGCGGTTCTTCAGCCAGTATTCCCAGACGTCGGCATAGGTGACGGGAACGTTGGCCTGTGCCTTGACGGCGCGGATGTTGGCGGCGAGATCGGCGGTGGTCATCTCGCCGCGCAGGAGCACCTCGTTGCCGACGATCAGCGAGGTGATCACGTCTGGATATTGCTTGGCGAGCCGCACCGCGATCGCGATCTGCTGCAGGTTCTTGAAGCGGTTGCTGCCGAGCCAGATGCCCTGCATCACCTTGAGGCCAACCTTGGCCGCGATGCCCGGCACCTGATCGAGACCGTTCTCGATCGAATAGGTGCGGACGCAATCGGTGACCTTGGCGAGCTCGGTCAGGTCTTGCTCAATCTGCTCGGCCGGAATCTGCGTCGACGGATCCAGCGGCGTCTGGGCACCGCGGAACGGCGTGTAGGACACGCATTGCAGCTTAGCGTTGGGATCGATCGGCGCGCGCACAAGCGTGATCGGTGTGGCAAGCCACCACCACACGGCTGCGATGACCGACAGTGAAATTAGGAGAAGCGCCAGCGGCGTACGAAGCGAAATCGGTTCCATCCTCCGGGGGACCGTCGAATTAGCCGGTCACAGCCCATCTGCCAAGAGCGGGAATCGGTCAATACCATGGTTGTCCTGCGACAGTTTTGCGCTGCTGCGATAAAGTTGTGACTTTGCTGGACAAAAATTGAAATTCCGGTCATCAGACTGCAGCAGAGTCTTCCGCCGCACTGGAGACCTATTTGGACGGCATCACGCGAGCCGTTAGGGTGTCCCGCGGGGTGGGAACATATCGGGGAATGCATGCGTCGACGGCTGCTTGAGTTGAAGAACACGGGTTTGCGCCACCTTGCCGTAACGGGCCTTGCGCTTCTGATGGGGGCCGGCGGCGCTTTCGCCCAGAGCGGCACGCCCAATCCGCCGGATCAGGCCAAGCAACAGTCCGGAAATCCGGCCGACGCCAATGCAAATGCCGCGAAGGAAAATAATCAGCGCAAGACCGACGAGTTCATCGAGGCCCAGCAGGCCATCAACGGCCCGGCCGGCAACCCGGAATGCGTCTGGCTCGGGCGCCGGGTCGTCCGCTTGATGTGGCTTGACGATCTCGACACCGCCTTCCGCCATCTTGATCTTTACGACCGGTTCGGCTGCCCCGGCGGACACGTCCAGGCGGCCTTCCGTTGCCTGACCCGGTTCGGCGCCCAGATCGACGATAAGGTGCCGCGCAGCCTCGACGGCCGGATCCACGCCTGCTGGGTCAACCCGGGCGCACAGCCGCAGCCAGCGGCAGCGGCCTCACCCAGCCCGGCGCCGTCGACGGCCGGCAATGCTTCGCCTACGCCGGCGGCATCGCCTGCGCCGACGCCGTCGGCCTCACCGACGCCAGCGAAATAGCCGCGTCGAGCAAACCCGTTTCGGCCGACTTTATTTGCGTCCGGAACGGCTTACGCCCTTAAAACGCCATCGCGGCATACCAGTTGTTAAATCGGGTGGTGGAGATATCTTTGTCTCCACCACCGTGCCGGTCGAACCTAGGGGACGGGTTCGCTTAGTCCTCAATCTCAGGCCCCGTATGGTTTAACCGCGATGCGCGCCGTCGTCGCCGTCCTGTTGCTTGTCACCGCCGCTCACGCCGCATTGTGGGGCCTGTTCCAGGAGAAACAGTCGGCGCCGGATTTCCGCGGCACGCTGCCGAGCCTCTCCTATGCACCGTTCGAACCAGGCCACACCGTCGTTGACCTTGCGGCCGACACCGAGAAGGTGCGTGCGGACCTGAAGAAGTTGTCTACCTTGACGCGGGCAGTCCGCCTCTATTCGTCGACCGAAGGCAATGAACTCGTGCCGCCGATCGCCGCCGAGTTTGGCATGAAGGTCACGGTCGGCGCCTGGGTCGACAAGGACGCCAACCGCAACAATCGCGAGATCGAGGCCGCGATCAACCTTGCCAAGCGGAACAGCAACGTCATCGGCATCGTGGTCGGCAACGAAACCGTGTTCCGTGGCGAGCAGATCCCGCTCGAGAATCTTGGTTCGGTCCCCGAGATCGGTATCTCGCCCGAGGAGTCCGAACGGATCCTCCGCGAGGAAGCCCAGCGGATTCGGGACGCGGAGGCGCAGCCCGAAGACAAGCGCGCTGAGGCATCGAAATGGGCGGTCGCGGAGAACAACGTCCATCGGCTGATCAAGCTGATTCAGCGCGTCAAGAAATCGGTCAGCGTTCCCGTGACGACCGGCGAAATCTGGAACATCTGGCGCGACCATCCCCAGCTCGCCAACTCCGCGGACTTCATCGCGGCGCACGTGCTGCCCTACTGGGAAAACTTCACCGACAAGCAGGCGGTGGATCAGGCGGTCGACCGCTTCAACCTGTTGCGCGACCTGTTCCCCGGCAAGCGCATCATGATCGCCGAATTCGGCTGGCCGAGTCAGGGCTACAATTTGCGCAACGCCGAGCCGGGCCCGTTCGAACAGGCCTCGGTGCTGCGGAACTTCGTCACCCGCGCCGATGCCATCGGCATGGACTACAACATCGTCGAAGCGATCGATCAGCCCTGGAAGTTCTTCGAAGGCGGCGTCGGGCCTTACTGGGGCATTCTCAACGCAGACCGCGAGGCGAAGTTCGCCTGGACCGGTCCGATCACGAATCTGAACTACTGGAAGATCGCTGCGGTCGCCGTGCTCGTCGGGCTGTTCATGTCGTTGCCGATCCTGCGGCTGGATTCACCGACCGTGATGCAGACGCTGCTGCTGTCGGCGGCGGCCAACGGCGTCGGAGCGTGGGTTGCGACGGTGTTCTCCTACTGGACCACGCACTATTTCGTCTGGGGCTCCGCCTTTGCGCTCAGCCTCGGCCTGGTCCTGCTCGTTCCGCTGGTGCTGATCGCGATGGCGCGGATCGAGGAGATCGCGGCCGTGGCGTTCGGTCACGGCCCGCGCCGCCTGATCGGCAAGAGCGCATCGCTTGCGCCGGCCACGATCGGCGAGAACGTGTCGTTCCCCAAGGTCTCGATCCACATCCCCGCCTATTACGAACCGGTCGAGATGCTGAAGCAGACGCTCGATGCGGTGTCGCGGCTCGACTACCCGAATTTCGAATGCATCTGCATCATCAACAACACGCCTGATCCGGAGTTCTGGCGGCCGATCCAGGATCATTGCAGGCTCCTGGGCGAGCGCTTCAAGTTCATCAACGCCGAGAAGGTGCAAGGCTTCAAGGCCGGCGCGCTGCGCATCGCGATGGACCGTACCGCGGCGGACGCCGAGATCATCGGCATCATCGATGCCGACTATGTCGTGCATCCGGATTGGCTGAAGGATCTGGTACCGGCCTTTGCCGACGCGCGCGTCGGCCTTGTGCAGGCTCCACAGGAGCATCGTGACGGCGATCGCTCGCTGATGCACTACATCATGAACGGCGAATATGCCGGCTTCTTCGACATCGGCATGGTCCAGCGCAACGAGTTCAACGCCATCATCGTGCACGGCACGATGTGCCTGATCCGCCGCGCCGCGATGGACAAGGCCGGCGGCTGGTCCAGCGATACGATCTGCGAGGACACCGATCTCGGGCTGACGATCCAGCAGCAGGGCTGGCTCACGCACTACACCAATGTGCGCTACGGCGAAGGCCTCCTCCCCGACACCTACGAGGCCTTCAAGAAGCAGCGTCACCGGTGGGCCTATGGCGGCTTCCAGATCGTCAAGAAGCACTGGCGGCGCTTCCTGCCCGGTGCCAGCCGCCTGACACCCGATCAGCGCCGCGAGTTCTCGCTGGGCTGGCTCAATTGGCTGGGTGCCGAAAGCCTCGGCGTCGTGGTCGCGATTCTCAACCTGATCTGGGTGCCGATCGTTGCCTTTGCCGACATCGCAATTCCGGACAAGATCCTGACGCTGCCAATTATCGCCTCCTTCGTCGTCTCGCTGGTGCACTTCGTGGCGCTGTACCGGTTGCGGGTGAAGATCAAGGCTGGCCAGATGCTGGGGGCCATGATCGCGGCGATGAGCGTGCAGTGGACCGTGTCGCGCGCGGTGGCCCAGGGCCTGATCACCGAGCACCTCGCATTCGCACGCACCTCGAAGGGCGGCCTGTCGCGGATGTCGATCGAATTCCAGGCGTTCTGGGAAGCCGTGATCGGCGTTCTGCTCCTGATCGGCGCCGTCGTGCTGGTCGCCACCAACGGATACAAGCAGGTGCGTGAGATCTACATCTTCGCCACCGTGCTGGTGCTAGAAAGCCTGCCGTTCCTGTCAGCGGTTGCGATCGCGATCCTGGAGAATTCGCGGATCAACGAGTTCTCGTTCTGGCGCAACAGCGCGATCCGCACGGCGGAACTAATCGGCCTGCGCCCGGTCAGCCTGCCTTCGGTCGCCGCCCCGTCCCAGCCGGTCGGCTCTGACATGCGCCGGGATGGCTGAACCGGAACCGCCGGAATGCCGTGGACGAGCCACGGGGCCGACTTCAAGAAGCGGTCGTAACCGCGGGTCCTGCAAAGCCAAATCCGGCGCATTCCGCCCCACGGTTGCGGCGCGCTCCGCTATTGACCCGATGAGCCCTGGCCCCTACACAGCGCGGGCTGGAGCATGATCCGGAGATGCGGGAAACCGCCGACGTCCGGAAACGACGCTTTAGGTGAGTGAGCTCGTAGCTCAGGTGGTAGAGCACGTGACTTTTAATCATGGGGTCGAGGGTTCGAGTCCCTCCGAGCTCACCAAGCAAAATCAAATACTTGAGCCGCAAATTCCGACCGAACAATGCGGTGATGATCCAGCCATTGCACACACCGTCCGGAGAATTGGCCCGGATCTGTGCAGGGGCATACCTCGCGCTAGGCAGTGTGGACTCTAAGGATTCCCTTTTGAGAGCAAATCAGATTCAAGTCTGCTTTTGGGGAGGCAGTCTTGGGTGTGATGGATCGTTTGGTATTGAGCGACGCGGCCTGGGAGCGCATGGCGCCGCTGATCATCGGCCGGCCCGACCAGAAGGGCTCGACCGGGCGAGACAACCGGATGTTCGTGGAAGGTGTGCTTTGGATCGTGCGCACGGGCTCTCCCTGGCGTGATCTTCCGGAGGTGTTCGGGGACTGGAACAGTGTGTTCCGGCGCTTCAGCCGATGGAGCGCCAAGGGTGTTTGGTGGCGGATCTTCGAGGCGATGTCCGATGATCCGGACTTCGAATACCTGATCGTCGATTCCACCATCGTCCGGGCGCATCAGCACGCCGCCGGCGCGAAAAAAGGGGGCCTGAAGATCAGGCGCTTGGCCGCTCGCGCGGCGGCCTGAGCACGAAGATCCATATGGCCGTTCGCGGCTTGGGATGTCCTGTCCGGTTCACGCTCACCGCAGGCCAGAAGGGCGATGCACCGCAAGCCGCTGCGTTAATCGAGGGACTGCCTGCCGAGGTCGTCATCGCCGACACGGCCTATGACGCCGATCATTTGCGCAAACACATCGCCGCCAAAAACGCGCTCGCCGTCATCCCCAACAACCCGTCACGCGCGCTCAAATATCCGCTCGACAAGCATCTCTATGCCCAGCGCCATCTCGTGGAATGCTGCTTCTCCAAACTCAAGCAGTTCCGTCGCGTCGCTACCCGCTTCGAAAAAACCGCCCGAAATTACCGAGCCGTCGTCACTCTCGCTGCCATCGTCCTATGGATGCGATAAGTGTCCACACTGCCTAGCGGTGGTCGCGAATATCATCGTCGCTTGGTGGAGCTAGGAGCGCCCGCGCCAATGGTGCTGCTCATTGGCGCAGCGACGGCCTTGATCGCCACGATCAACAGGTTCCGCGCGCGGCTAACATGGCGCGGTGATTCAATCGGCGGCGCCCGAATTGGTATGCCTGACGATCGTGAGCGCATAGCGGCGCGCTATAAATATTTGACCATTAACAACTAGAAGGATTTTCGAAAATGATCGCCAAACCCCTTATCATCATCACTGCCGCTGTTGCCTTCGTTTACATTCAAGGCTGCACCCTGGGTCAGTAAAAAATCCATCCCCTCTTGGAGGTCACCCATGTGTCGACGAGCTTGCGACCCATGGTTGCGCTTAGTAGTTTGAGCGCTGGGGAGGCTTTTTGCTATGTTGGGCGGCTCTCGGACTATGAAGGATGAATTGCTCAAGGCGGAGCACACTGCGCTCGCGATGGCACACGTAGCCACCCCAGAGAGTCGAAAAATCCTAGAGACGATGGCGACGGATTTGAGAGCGCGGGCCGATGCGATCCCGGCTACGCCGTCGATCGGGATGCAACCGTTTCTGATCGGCATTGCTGCACTCTTTGGAATTTATTTTGCCATGGCTTGGCAGCTCTCTCAGGCACCAATTCCTGTTATTCCGAAGGGCGCAGTAGTCGTTCAGCTCGTCCGACCGTTCTACAAGGAAGGTAACGCAGTCGTCGCTTCACCCGACACATCCAAACAAGTCGATGAATTCGGAGACGATCCTAAGAACATAGACGACCGGAGCTCGCCGCTCCTCATCTACGAGGACGGCGTACCCCTCGGCCCTGCGCACGGCACTTTCGCCGACATCCACAACTTTGGTTCGGGCCGTTACGCCCACTGGAAAGGCCAAGGGATCGTTTTCTCCTCGAGCGACAACACCGATCCAAATACGAACAACCGCAGATATTTTGCCGTTATTCCGTAGCGGTCAACGTTCGGTAGTCCATTGCGTGCTCTTTTCGGTTGAAGTCCCGAGGTATGGGCAGAGCACCATATGCTTAAGACGGCTAAAGCGATGGTCAGGAGCGGCGCCAGTTCTGGCGCTGCGCCTTTCCAGTGCATCGCTTTTTGTTTCAGGATGGTCACTTTATCTAACCAACGACGCGTTGACGAAGCGGCCATGGCTGAGCCCGTCAGGCGACGAACCTCTCGCATGCGCCGGGGAGCCGGAAAATGATGTGTCATCGGAAAATGAACTGTGGCAGCCCCGGGCACGAGCAGATAAGTTAGCGGTTGTTTTGTTGTTTTTGTTCGCCTTTTTTGGACCAGTGCAGTGCGAACGTTGCTTATCCTTCTGGGAATCTGGCTGCTGCTGAACGTCCTCTTTGTGGTCGTGATAGTGCCGCCGCAAAAGCCGCGACGGTCGGGACCGGCGGCGCAGGCCGGCAGAGACCTCGCGCCTGCACCGATCGACAAGACCGCCTATCCGCTCGAGGATGACGAGAAGGTCTCGCTGCGCCACATCATCGTCTCGGTCGGGATGGGCGCATTTTTCGCGCTGTCTCCGTTTCTGCACGAGGCGATCGAGGCCACGAAGCGCTTCTTCAAAAGAAGCCGCGAGTAAGGCGGCGCTGGTGTGGACGTATTCGACCAGATGAAGAAACGTGATTGGGCTTTTCTGGCAGCCTGCCTCGCAACCGCGTTGCTGTTCGGTATCTGGAGCGTCCAGATGGGCATCGCGCATCATCGTGTCCGACGCGGCCCGACCGATCTCAGCAGTGCGAACAAGCGTGGTGGCGAGGGCGCTTCCGTGACAGCCCCGGCATCGCCGAGGACTGGCGATGCCAACGCGCAGACGAGGCACGCGCGCTAAAGATCGGACGACACCTGGCTTGCGTTGTTGCTCTCGGACGAATCTGCTTGCGCGCTGCCGGCATCGGTCGACGGAAAGACGCGTTCGTAGTTTGCGCGGGCCTCACGTATCAACCGCGCTCGCTCGAGTTCCGACTTCGATGTGAACCGGACGACGTCGCCCATGTGCTCTCCAATGCAGAATATCTGATCAATACGACCTGCGACGCGAACGTCATGTCAATCGGCACCGCGGCCACCGTCCGTCGCCGCAGCCATTTCCGCTGCCATCCCGCAGGCTGTTATTGATTGCTCACGCTTCGCAGACATCCGGTTCAGCGGAACGTCCACTGCGATGTCCGTGACTGGCCGAACGCAAAGCGCGGATTGTATCCGCAATAGGCATTCCGGCCCGACGCAGTCGCCTCGCACTGCGCGTAAGTCTGGAAGCCGCAGTAGCCCGGATATCCCTCCTGCTTGCCCTGGATGCACCAGGGATAGTCACGGGCCGCCGCGGGCGATGCAGAGCCGACGAGCGATCCGGTCCCGAGCGCCGCGAACGCCAGAATTGCCCAAATCGTCCTGCGCATGGTCCCGTTCCTTCTTCCGTCAGCCTTGTTGCGTTGATGTAAGGTACGGACCTGGGATCCGCGAGGTTTCCAGCCACGGCCTCAACAAGCTGTGAGGACAGTTCGCGCCGCACGCGCCTGGATGCGCAGCGCGCTCGTTGCCTCAATGATCCCGTGATTCGCGTTCAGCCCGGCGCTTGCCGGTCCGCAAGCCTCAGAGACGCTGAGTGCCGCAACGTCGACTCCGTCTGGCTTTGAGAGGTATCACGTCCGGCTGATGCCGAACGGCTACGACAACAAGGGGATCAAACAATTGCTCGGCGAAGCCAAGTCGAAGGAGCTGTTCGCCAAGGAAGCCTACGCGTTGAAGAACCAGCAGGAGTTCTTCGCGGTGACGGCGAGCATCTTCCGGGCCGGCGCGGACTCCGCGCACGAGCCCTACACGCGCGCCAAGCTCAAGGAGAAGATGCCGGAATACTACAAATATCTCGTCGGCCTGCTCGGCTTCGACCCGGACGAGACCAGCGTCACGCCGGTCGCGTCGGCGCAATGAGCATTCGCCACCGCTAGAAAAGCACGAGGCGCGGTGTGCCTAGGAGACCGGGCCTCGCATCATGTGTCCCCCGCCTCACGTGGCGGATCAGATGTCTGACGAGCGGTGTGTTAGGTCAGCTTCGCCGCGCGATCCATTCCGGATGACTACGGTGGTCGCCGCGCGGCAGCCCTCACTTGGCGTAGCTGTAGAACCCCTGCCCGGTCTTGCGGCCGAGATGACCGGCATCGACCATCTCCTTCAGCAGCGGCGCCGGCCGATATTTGGGATCGTTGAATCCGGTGTAGAACACCTCCATCACCGACAACATGGTGTCGAGCCCAATCAGGTCGGCGAGCGCAAGCGGCCCGATCGGATGGTTGCAGCCGAGCTTCATGCCGGCATCGATCTCCTCGGCGGTCGCAATGCCTTCCTGCAGCGCGAAGACCGCCTCGTTGATCATCGGGCACAGGATGCGGTTGACGGCAAAGCCCGGGCTGTTCTTCGCGGTGATCGCAAGCTTGCCGACCCGCTTGGCGAAGGCCTCCGCCTTGGCGACGGTGTCGGCGGAGGTCTGCAGCCCGCGAATCAGTTCGAGCAGTGCCATCACCGGAACAGGGTTGAAGAAGTGCATCCCGATGAAGCGGTCGGGACGATCGGTCGCGGCCGCAAGGCGGGTGATCGAGATCGACGAGGTGTTGGTTGCGACCAGCGCGCTCGGCTTCAGCGTCGCGCAGAGATCCTTCAGTATCTTGATCTTCAGGTCCTCGTTCTCGGTCGCAGCCTCGATGACGAGATCGCAGGCGGCGAGCTTCGCCTTGTCGGTGGTTGCGGTGATGCGCGCGAGCGTGGCATCGCGATCCGCCGCAGTCATTTTCTCCTTGCTGACCAAGCGATCGAGGCTCGAGCCCACCATCTTGAGGCCGCGTTGCACGGCAGCGTCGGAGACGTCGACCATCGTGACGCCGAGCCCCGCCGCTGCGCACACCTGGGCAATGCCATTGCCCATGGTTCCGGCCCCGATGATGCCAACCGTCTCAATCATTGCATTCGTCCTTGTCGCTCGCGCCGCCGTGCGGCTGCATCGTCAAACAATGCGGAGCTTCGCTCCGCGGATGGCGCATGCATAGCAGTCCGATCGGACGGCCGATACAGGGGAATCTGGTATTGTGGTGGCGCTAGTTGGGGCGCGGCGGCGTTGGTTGCCGTGACAGAACGGCTCCCCGCGGCGGCACATGGGGCCGCGTCGGCTCGGCGGCACGAGACGGCTCGAGCATGCGATTGAGCCTGACAATCCACCAAGCCTGCCGTCCGTAGCTGCTGCGAATCGCCGCCGCAACACCCTCGTCGATGTCTTCATCCCAGTCCATGGCCGCGTCGCTAGCGTCCATCCTTGAAGGAACGGTGTGGCGGGCCGGTCCTGTGCAAGGTCGATGTTTAGCGATTCGCTAACTATCCCGACGCGTCCACACTTGCTCTCCGCCAGATGGTGTTGCGCCACACGAAATGGAACCGAAATGCCACCTCTCGCGACTTCCACGAGAGCCCAAACGTTGCTAGTTTGTTATAGTGTTGGCTATCTGAAACGCTGAGGGGTGCGGTGTTTCAACTGATTCATTGGTGGAAGACGAGCAAGCTGTCCTTGGCTTGCCCGCATTGCAAGGAGCCTGCCTCGTCCGAGGCGTTCCGACGTGGTCGATATTTGGTCGGCGGCGCGCCTTTGCGCTGCGAACATTGCGGAGTCACGGCGCCGATTACGCTTTGGCGCTTTGAAGGATTGTCGCAAGGCCCTGGCTCGGTTTCCTGCCGCGCGCAGTCACGGCAGTCGTTCCTGTCGGAGCCAAGTGCAAACTAGACCTCCGACGCGTCGCAAGGCGGATTGAAGTCGCGGTTGCCACCGGCAGGTGGCGACCGCGATTCGGCGTGGCCGGCAGTCTCCCGGATTGCACATTGACGCCTCGGCGCTGCAGCATCGGGAAGCCGGCGCGCTTCGCGTTTAGTTGATCGAATTTTTAGGGCGAGTGCCGCGACTAAAGGAAATGATCGACGAGGGCTACGCCCATGCTTGCCGAAAAATTCATTTTGCTTCTTGAGACGCTGCTCCAGAGCCAAACCTATCCTGACGGAAGCCCGCGCGTGGTGAGCACTTCGCGCCACGTGCCGGTCAAGCTGCCGGCCCGGAAATAGTCTGGAGACCATGGACCATCGGTGAGATTGCTGGCAGCCTTGTCAGACGGGTCCGATCACACTAGGCAAACACGCGCATTGCCCGTGAGCCATCTCACAGCCGGCGGCCGTCAGTTGCGCTACACCGGCCGCGTAACGACTCGGTGCTGGCCATGGACAGCGAGATCGATTTCGCGACCATCATCGTCGCAGTCTGCATTGCCGCATACGCAGCGATCATGCTTGCCTGTGTCGCCGATGATTTCGACCTGCCCGGCGCGCAGATCCGCCGCCTCGCGATGACCGCTGCGGTCTGCCTCGCGCTTCCGGTGCGCTGGATCTCGTGCGCTCCCGGCCCGACACGGTCGGCTGACGCTGCGCGGACGGCCGCATCATCCGCCTGCCGCATCCGCACGTCGCAAACACGCCGCACAACAATCTGGCTAGGCGAACGACGCGAATCAGCGTTACTTCACACCTGATCACTCCTTGAGGTTTGGCGGCATGACCCAGCCCGAAGCCTTGGATCAGAATATTCGCGCGCTGCAGGAATGGCTGCGCAGTGCCTGGATGCAGCTCGGGGACCCCTCGCTTACCGCTTTCTCCCGCCGCGAATTGCGCAACCAGATGAAGCAATGCAGCGCCGATTTGCGCATGCACCTGCACGCCGCATCCGAGCGGCCGCCGGAGCCGCCGGCCGCGCCTGCCAAGACGTTCGCGATGCCGGCGCTACGGCTCTTGGCTTGGAGCTAGCCTCGCGGGCTCTCATCACCGGGGCGCTTGGCGCGCGCTGGCGACCGATCGGCGCGAGGCGCGCCAAAATGCCGCGACCGCCCGCGCATGCGGGCATACGCGCTGACGGCTTGTTCGCGGCAGCCGCGCAAGGCACAGCAGAACCGCACCAGCATGCCTATATTCCGCGGTGGTGCCGCGGCCAACGCCGCCTATTCTCAGGGACTCTCGTGCTCTATCTGGAACTTGCGGTCGTGACGGTGTTGATCGTCGTCAACGGCCTTCTGTCGATGTCGGAACTCGCCATCGTCTCTTCACGCCCGGCGCGGCTTGCGGCGTTGGTCGAGAAGGGAATCGGTGGATCGCGCCTCGCGCTCGCACTGGCCTCCGATCCCGGAAAATTCCTCTCCACCGTGCAGATCGGCATCACGCTGATCGGCGTGCTGTCGGGTGCATTCTCGGGCGCGACGCTTGGCCAGCGCCTGACGCAATGGCTGCTCGACGTCGGACTATCGCCGCGCATCGCTGACGCGGTCGGAGTCGGCCTCGTCGTCGGTGTGATCACCTATGCCTCGCTGATCGTCGGTGAGCTGGTGCCGAAGCAGATCGCGCTGCGCGATCCCGAGGCGATCGCGGTGAAGGTCGCCCCGGCGATGACGCTGATGGCGAAACTGTCGCTGCCGCTGGTTTGGCTGCTCGACCGCTCCGGCAAGGCACTGCTGTGGGTTCTCGGCCATCGCGAGGACCCGCAGGACCGGGTCAGCGAGGACGAGATCAAGACGCTGGTGGTGGAGGCCGAGAACGCCGGCGTGCTGGAGCCCGGCGAGAAGGAGATGATCGCAGGCGTCATGCGGCTCGGCGATCTTCCGGTCGGCGCCGTGATGACGCCGCGCCACGAGGTCAGCTTGGTCGACCTGTCCGACCCCGCATCCGACATCCTGGCGGCCCTGCAGCAGAGCACGCACTCGCGCTGTGTGGTGTTCGACGGCAATCGCGACCATGCGCTCGGCATCGTGCAGGCCAAGGAGGTGCTCGACGTCTATCTCGACGGCCGCTCGCCCGACATCCGCGCGCTGACGCGCGATGCTCCGATCATCCCGGAGACCGTCGACGCCCGCGACGTGGTCGCGATCCTGCGCGACTCCGCCGTGCATATCGGCCTCGTGCATGACGAGTACGGCACCTTTCAGGGTGTCGTCACCAGCTTCGATATTCTCGAGGCCATCGTCGGCGCCTTCCACACCGAGGAGGGCCCGGCCGAACCGGCCTTTGTCAGGCGCGGCGACGGCTCTTACCTGATTTCGGGCTGGATGCCCGCGCTCGAATTCGCCGAGCTGCTCGGCATCGCGCTGCCCTCGCCGCGGCCCTACCAGACGGCTGCAGGTTTCCTGCTGCATGCATTCGGAGCGATCCCCGAGGTCGGCGCCAGGGTCGCCGCGCAGGGCTGGGAGTTCGAGGTCATCGACCTCGACGGCCGGCGCATCGACAAGGTCCTGGCGAGCCGCCAGCGTCCGGCCTGACATTGCTCCCCGACCGCCCTGTTGATAACCGGCAGGAAAGCGAAAAGGACAGCCATGCTGTGCTATCGGCATAGCGGTCCGAGTGAACCCACGGAATTGATCCCATGCGCATTACCCTTGTCGGCTCCCGCCATTTCGGCGTGACGACCCTGAACATGCTGCGCGAACACGGCGTCACGATCGTCAGGGTTGTCGTCCATGACGGTGAGGACCGGCTGGCGGCCGCAGCCAGGGCGGCCGGCATCGACGTCGTCGTACAGGCCCATCCCAAGCTGGTGACCGCGTCCGAGATCGCACCCGGTACCGACCTGATCGTGACGGCCCATAGTCACGCCCGTGTCAGCAAGGAGGCACTGGCGGAAGCGAGGCTCGGCGGCATCGGTTACCACCCGTCGCTGTTGCCCCGGCACCGCGGTATCGCCGCCGTGGAATGGACCATCAAGGAAGGTGATCCGATTGCCGGCGGCAGCATCTATCACCTCGCCGACCGCATGGACGCCGGCGCGATCGCGGCTCAGGACTGGGTGTTCGTCAAGAAGGGCGAGACCGCACGCGAACTGTGGGAGCGCGCGCTTGTGCCGCTCGGCCTGCGGCTACTCGGCGAAGTCATCGATTATGCCAAGACCTACAAGGAGCTGCCTGCTAAGCCGCAGGACGAGCAGTTTGCAACCAAGGCGCCTAGCCTGCCCGGCAGCAAGCACTAAGGTATCAAAACACCTTGTGTGTCCCTGATCGTGTGGTCCGGGTCGAACCGAATTCACCATCCCAGTTCACTATGATGTGTTTGAGTTCACAGGAACTTTCCGGGATGCTTGCGACGCAGCAAATTTTCGTCACATTATGCCCGGATAAGCCGCGCCATCTCATCAAATGACAGGGATTTGATTCATGCGTTCGACCCGCATTCGGGACCTGCTTGTTGCGTCCGTCGCCGCCTCCGCAGCCATTGTCGCGGCGGCTCCCGTTTCCGCCCAGCAGCCCTATGACGGCCTTTGGAATGTCACAGTCGTGACCAAGACCGGCAGTTGCGAGCCGTCGACGAGTTCGATCCTGACCGTCACCGACGGAAAGATCTCGGCACCGGGTGCGGCGATCTCGGGAACCGTGGGCAGCGGGGGACTTGTGCGAGTCTCGATCAATGGTGCATATGCGAACGGTCAACTCAATGGCAACTCCGGATCGGGGAAGTGGAATGGGGCATCAGCTGGCGTACCGTGCAGCGGCCGATGGGAAGCGTCCCGTCAGTAAGATCAGCAGAGCGTCAGGATTTTTTGCCAAGGCGCGACGGCCTGCATTCGCAGCCGTCGCGTTTTTCGTGACGGCCATGGCGAGCTCGGCCGGGCATGCCCAGTCCAGCCCGTTCGCCGGCATGGCCGGCACCTGGTCCGGCAGCGGCTCCGTCACGCTGGACGACGGTTCCAGCGAGCGCATTCGCTGTCGCGCGACCTATCACGTCTCCGGCCCCCGGATGGCCATGAGCCTGACCTGCGCCAGCGATGCGTACAAGTTCAACCTGGCGGCCAATGTGCAGGCCGAGGGCAGCGCGGTCACCGGCACCTGGAGCGAATCCAGCCGCAATGTCACCGGCAACTTGCAGGGTCGCGGCGGCGGTGGAAACTTCCAGGTCATTGCCAGTGCACCCGGCTTCAATGCCGACATCTCGATGCGCACGACCGGCAACCGCCAGGCGGTTGCGATCAGGGCAGACAACCAGTTCCGCGGCGCCAACATCGCGCTGGTACGGTAAAACGATACACCGACAAAAAAGCCCTCGGGGTCATCCCCCGAGGGCTTTTTGCTGCGCCGAGGGTTATGCCGTGGGCGGCGTGGCGAGTTTCTCGGCGGTCTGCTGGATGGTGCGAGCGATCAGTAGCGCCTGCTCCTTGTTCACGGCGAAATCGTGCACGCCCTTGTCCGTCGTCATCGAGATCACCATGATGTCGGGCTGCTGTTCCGGCCAGCCGGTCGCGAACCCCGAGAGAAAGTCTGGTGCCTTTCTGAGATTGTTCATCGTGACAGATCCTATGCGGCGGGCACGAACGCGGTGACTTCGATCTCAACCTTGGCGCGCTGATCAACCAGCCCGTCGATGTAGAGCAGCGTCGAGGGCGGGAAATTGCGCCCGAGGGTCTCCCTCCACGCCGCGCCGATGCCCGCGCCAGCGGCCTCATATTCGCTGCGGCTGGTCAGGTACCACGTCAGCCGGACGATGTGCTCGGGTCCGGCGCCCGCTTCGTTCAGGAGCTTGACGATACGCTTCAGCGCGGTGCCGACCTGGGCGGCCATGTCGGGCTGGTATTCGCCCTTTTCGTCGCCTCCGGTCTGGCCGGCCAGCACGATCCATTTGCCCGGGCTGTCGAAGGCGACGCCGTGCGAGAAGCCTCGGGGTTTCGACCATTCGGCCGGTTGCAAGACACGCATGAGCAGATCCTCCTGATTATTCCAGCCGTTGCTTAGCACCGATCGCATGGACGGCGCATCACTGGATCGGCAGAATTGCACGTTGCAAATCCGGTTCATCTCGCCGATACCGGCGGACCGTCCCCGCCTCATTCCCCGCCATGGACCGCACACCCTCAAAGACCCGCGCCGCGCTGTGGATGTCCGGCTGGCTCGCGCTGATGCTGATTGTCGCAGTCGCCGGCCGCGAGGCGACGCGCGATGTGAGCGTATTTCAGCTGATGTGCGTGCGCGGCGTGCTCGGCTTCGTGATGCTCTATCCGCTGATCCGGATGAACGGCGGCTTCGCGATCGTGAAAACGGCGCGCCTCCACGTTCATATCGGACGCAACCTGATCCATTTCGGTGCGCAACTCGGCTGGTTCTATGCGCTGACCTTGATCCCGATCGGCCAGGTGGTCGCCATCGAGTTCACCATGCCGATCTGGACTGCGATCCTCGCGGCGAGTTTTCTCGGCGAGCGGATGACGGTCTGGAAGATGATCGCGATCGCGCTTGGCCTGATCGGCGTGTTCGTGATCGTGCGGCCGGCGACCGGCGAGATCAATCCGGGCCAGATGATCGCGCTCGCCGCGGCCGTCGGCTTCGGTGTCTCGGTCACGGTCGTGAAGTCGCTGACGCGAACCGAACAGACACTGGCGATCATCTTCTGGATGCTGGTGGTGCAGTCGGCCGCGAGCCTCCTGCCTGCGCTTTATGTCTGGACATGGCCGCCGCTCCACACCTGGGGCTGGCTCGCCGTGATCGCGTTCGGCGGCACGTTCTCGCATTACTGCATGGCTCGCGCGCTGCTGCATGCCGACGCCACGGTCGTGATCCCGATGGATTTCCTGCGCGTGCCGCTTACGGCGATCCTTGGCTGGCTGCTCTACGCGGAGCGGCTCGATGCCTTCACGGTGCTCGGCGCGGCCATGATCCTGGCCGGCAATCTGTTGAACCTGAAACCGAGCACGCCGGTTGCGGCGCGCGCCAGAGCGTGACTCCGTCCTCGGCGAGGTCTCGCTGGAGCGCTATTTCCCAGCGGCCTTGCGCAGCGCCGCATTGATGCGGTCCTGCCAGCCGGGGCCGCCCTCCTGGAAATACTCCAGTACGTCCTGGTCGATCCGCAGCGTGACCTGCTCCCGGACACCGGGGATAGCCGCAGCCTTCGGCGGCGCTTCCGCGACCTTGGTGGTGGCGCGCTTGAAGGCCGCCTCGGCCTCGCTGCGGGCGTCGCTCAGGGTTCGCGGTCTCCGGGGCTGATCGGCCATGTCTCAGATTCCTTCAACCAGCACAGTTGACAGATAGCGCTCCGAGAACGAGGGCACAATCGCCAGGATGGTCTTGCCCGCCGCCTCCGGCCGCTTGCCGATCTGCAAGGCTGCGGCAATCGCGGCGCCCGATGAAATGCCGCCGGGAATCCCTTCGTTGCGCGCCAGCGCCCGCGAGGTCTCGATGGCGGTCGCGCTGTTGATCTTGACGATCTCGTCGATCACCGAACGGTCGAGGATATCAGGGATGAAGCCCGCGCCGATGCCCTGGATCTTGTGCGGCGTGTGCTGGCCGCCAGACAGCACCGGGCTTTCCTCGGGCTCCACCGCGACGATCCGCAGCGACGGCTTGCGGGGCTTGAGCACCTGCCCGACCCCGGTGATGGTGCCGCCGGTGCCGACGCCGGCCACGAAGTAGTCGATGTTGCCGCCGGTGTCGTTCCAGATCTCCTCGGCGGTGGTGCGGCGATGGATTTCGGGATTGGCGAGGTTCTTGAACTGCTGTGGCATCACCGCGTTCGGCGTCGTGCGCACCAACTCTTCCGCGGTCGCGATCGACCCCTTCATGCCCTGCGACGCCGGCGTGAGCACGATCTCGGCACCAAGGAACGCCAGCATGCGCCGCCGCTCGATCGACATCGATTCCGGCATCACCAGTTTGAGCCGGTACCCGCGTGATGCCGCGACATAGGCCAGCGCAATTCCGGTGTTGCCCGACGTTGGCTCGATCAGCACGGTATCGGGATTGATGATGCCGGCCTTCTCCATCGCGACGATCATCGCGGCGCCGATGCGATCCTTCACGCTGGCCGCTGGGTTGAAGTATTCCAGCTTGGCGAGGATCGTCGCGTTGACACCGCTGGCCTGCGGCAACCTGCGCAGCCGGACGATCGGCGTATCGCCGATCGCGTCGACGATGGAGTCATAGACGCGGCCGCGTCCGGGTTGCACTGCACTCGTTGTCGACGATGCGTCCATCAAGCGGCTCCTGTGGCCAGATGCGCTGGGAAAATGCGGTCTTCATTTCATTAGATGCGGCGCGGCATGACGCGCAAGGGAGAAACCGGCTCATCGGGAATTCGTTGCATCGCAAAATCAGAGCCTGCTCAAATAACGTAAAACCAACGCATTTGTGTTGCGACAAGGTCAAACAAATCGGGCTATATACTTTCGTCACCGAAGCTCAGAACGCAAAGGAGGTCACGATGCCAGCGCTTGCTGAAATCCTGTCGACCGTCGCGTCTAAGCCAGATCCGCGCGGCAACGATCTGCCAACCTGCCCGGTGTGCGCCGACTCCATGGTCGCGGCGGAAGCGTCCGCCTACCTCCATGAGAATTTGATCAGCTATCTCTGGACCTGTGACACCTGCGGTTACGGGTTCGTGACCAAACACTTGGTGAAGCCGATCGTCTGCAACTGACCAAGCTCACCTCGGTGTGATGTCCCCGCGCGCCCATACGGCGCGCGTCTGGTTTCTGAACTGCTCGAACGTGCCGCTGGCGATCGCCTCGCGAATGCCCTGCATCAATTGCTGGTAATAGGCGACATTGATTTCGGACAGCAGCATTGCCCCAAGCGTTTCGCCCGAGCGCACCAGATGATGCAGATAGGCGCGCGAACACCTGCGCGCCGCCGGCCACGGGCTCTCCTCGTCCAGCGGGCGTGGATCGTCGATGTGACGGGCGTTGCGCAGATTGATCTGGCCGAACCGGGTGAACGCCATGCCATGGCGTCCGTTCCGGGTCGGCATCACGCAATCGAACATGTCGACACCGCGTGCTACCGCTTCCAGCATGTCCTCGGGCGTGCCGACGCCCATCAGATAGCGCGGCCGATCGGCCGGCAGGGCGGGCGCGGTCTCCTCGATCATCGACAGCATCACGTCCTGCGGCTCGCCGACCGCCAGCCCGCCGATCGCGTAACCGTGAAAGCCGACCTCGGCCAGCCCGCGCGCGCTGGCGTGGCGCAGCGCCGGGACGTCGCCGCCCTGGACGATGCCGAACAGCATGTAGCCGTCAGGCGCGGATTCAAAAGCGCGCTTGGAGCGCTCGGCCCAGCGCAGCGACAGTTGCATCGCCCGCTCGATGTCGGCGCGCTCGGCCGGCAGCCGGACGCATTCGTCCATCTGCATCGCAATGTCGGACCCGAGCAATCGCTGCACCTCGATCGATCGCTCCGGCGACAGTTCGACCTTGGTGCCGTCGATATGTGAGCGGAACGTGACGGCGTTCTCGGTCACCTTGCGCAGCTCCGACAGCGACATGACCTGGAAGCCGCCGGAATCCGTCAGCATCGGGCCGCCCCAGCCGGTGAACCGCTGCAGGCCGCCGAGGACCGCGACCCGCTCGGCGCCCGGCCGCAGCATCAGATGATAGGTGTTGCCGAGCACGATGTCGGCGCCAGCCTCGCGCACCTCGCGCCAATGCATGCCCTTCATGGCGCCGGCGGTGCCGACCGGCATGAAGGCCGGCGTCCGCACAACCCCGTGAGGCGTGGTCAGGTGCCCGGTGCGGGCCGCGCCGTCGGTTGCGAGAAGCTCGAAATGATTGGGAAGACTCATGCGGCTGCTTATTGCCTGCCGCCGGGGCCCGATCAACCCGCCTCGCGGCGGTTCGGGCGCCGCCGACGTGTTCGACAGGCGCGACCGAACGAGGCTTGCAACGGTCGATGCCTTCCTTTAAACAAAACGAAACCGTATCGTTTTATGACGGCGGTATGGCGATGAGATGCCCTCGGCGCCCGATGTGCTTCAGAGAATGACAAGCGACCGATGGTCTCAGCCGGCAAGGCGCTAGCGTCCGCCCGCATCGTTCGGTGGATGACGGCAGTTCCCGCGCGCACGACATCGCGGGCTGCCCTGCTGTGCGGTCTTGCGCTCGCGCTGGCAGGCTGCAGCACCCTGGCGCGTACGCCCTACACCGCCGCCGACGCCGCCAATGCGCGCGTGCTCGACCTCGACGGGCTGCGGCGGTACGCGGACGAACCGGCGGCGAAATTCCGCCTCGACAAGGAGACTCTCGCGCCGATCACGACGTATCTGGCGCTGTCCGGCGGCGGTGCCGACGGCGCTTACGGCGTCGGCGTCCTGAACGGCTGGACCGCGGCGGGCACCCGCCCGACCTTCTCGGTCGTATCGGGCGTCAGCACCGGTGGCCTGATCGCACCCTTCGCATTCCTCGGCCCGCGCTACGACGAGACGCTGAAGGACGTCTACACTAGCGGCATCGCCGAGAGCCTGCTCCAGGACCCGAGCCTCATGCGGGTGTTATTCGGATCCGGCCTGTTCGGCAATACGCGGCTGCGCGAGCTGGTGGCGCGCTATGTTGGGCCGGAGATCCTGAGCGAAGTGGCGCAGGAGAACGCCAAGGGCCGGAAGCTCCTGATCGTCACTACCGATCTCGATACCCAGCGCTCGGTAATCTGGGACATGGGCCGGATCGCCGCCGTCGGAACCCGTGGGGCGCTGCAGTTGTTCCGCGACGTCATGGCCGCCTCGGCCAGCATCCCGCTGGTGTTTCCGCCGATCATGATCGACGCCGAGGGTCAGGGCCGGCGCTTCCAGGAAATGCATGTCGACGGCGGCGTCACGGCGCCGGTCCTGACGCTGCCGGACGCCCTGCTCTTCCAGGACAGCAGGTGGCCAGCAAACCGCCGCTTCAACATCTACATCCTCGTCAACAAGAAGCTCGAACAGGGTTTCGAGCTGGTATCCAACTCCACGATCGACGTCGCCTCGCGAAGCATTTCCGCGATCACGCAGGCGCAAACGCGGTCCGTCATCCTGTCGACCTACGACTTCGCCCGGCGCAACCGGCTGGGTTTCCATCTGTCCTACATCGAGCGTGACTATCCGTCGCCGGCTTCGCAAGGTTTCGACACGGCCTATATGCGCGCGCTCTATCAGTACGGCTACGAGAAGGCCGTGTCGGGCCGCGCCTGGACGTCGACGCCTCCATGAGAGACAGGCTCGTCGAGTTGGCACCGCGAATGGACGAATCCGGCCGCCGCGGGTTATAGACCGGACACGCCGTCCGAAACGCAACCAAATGAACAGGAATGGGATTGACCGCTACTAGGGTCAGGGCAACGAAACGCAACATTCCGAAATCGCGCGGCGGCCGGCCGACCCGGGATGCCGCGATCGAGCGCGACCAGCGGCTGATCGAGGTCGCCACGCGTCTCTTCCTTGATCGCGGGTTCGACGCAACCTCGATCGACGCCGTCGCCGAGGCCGCGCGGGTCAGCAAGCCGACGGTCTATGCGCAATACGGCGACAAGCGGGGCCTGTTCGCTGCGGTGCTCAGGCGCGAAATTGCGCGCTGGCTCGCCCCGCTCGCTGCTGCGGCGGCTGAAATGCACGTCGATAGCGCCTCAGATAATTCGGTCGAGCAGCGACTGACCGATCTCGGACGCCAGTTGCTGCAGCTGAACTGCGGCGATGATGCCATCGCCTTCAGCCGAATCCTGACCGCCCAGGCCATCAACTTTCCCGAGATTGCAAAGCTTGCGGTCGATGAGGGCTGGTCGAAGGCCGTCGCCACGACGGCGGAATTCTTCGATCATCTGGTCGGGGGCGGCGCCCTCGACCTCGAGGACACGACGATCGCGGCCGAGACATTTCTCAACATGGTGGTCGGCCATACCCATCGGATGGCGACATTTGGGATCCCGATGGACATGAGAACTGCCGAGAAACGCATGGAGGTCTCGATCCGGCTGTTTCTCGCCGGAGCCCTTGGACCGCCTGATCGGGCTCCTATCTTGCCTAAGGCCAACCCGCGCCGCCGGCCGGCGCGCTGATCGTTCCGCAAAGCATCAGGTTGCGCATCGGGTTACCTCCGCGCTGCAGCAATTCTGTCCTTGACCAAAACAAAACGACACCGTATGGTTTTATTTATAAAGAGATGCGGACCCACTGCAACGAGCCCCCCAAGGGTCTCGCGTCGCCTGATAAACTATGATCGCCGCAACGGAGCCTGCGCCGTCACTCCGCTGGACGTTCGGCGGCCGACCTTCACGCAACAGGTCGGCCGCGCTTTCTCGATCTGCACGGCCGCGCAACGCGCAACAGCTTCAACGCAAAAAGTACGGATTCGACGATGACGACAGGACGACTGCGCAGGCTGGTGCGTCGGGTGCTTGGAACGCGGCTGCTTGCGATCGCGCTGCTATCCCTGCCCTTCGCCTCCCCGGCCCACGCGATCGCCACAATGGATGCCGCGGCGGCGGCTCCGTTCCAGAGCGACGACAGCGCGCAGCTCGATGCTCAGGCGGTCCGCCGCGAGATCGACAGCTTCCGGGCGGCCCAGGTCTCGCTGCGTCAGGCCATGGCGATCGCCGAGGCGCAGCACGCCGGCTCCACCACGGCGGATGTCAGCTTCGACGGCGGCGCTGAGCCCGCGGTCTACCGGGTCAAGACGCTCCAGCGCGACCGCGTGTGGCAGCACGCCATCAATGCCGCGACCGGCGAAGTGATGGGTGGCGAGGCCGCGTCGCCGCTGGCGATGCTGGACGACGAAGACCGGAGCAACCTGGTCGTGCTGCGGGGCCTTCGGCACCGTCTGTCGGATGCCGTGCGCGTGGCCGAGCACGCAACGTCCGGAAAGGCGATCAGCGGCGGCATGACGCGCGAGCGCGGCCGGCTCAATTTTGTGATCGTCGTGGTCAGCGGCGCCGATCTGAAGGAGGTCATCCTCGAGCCGCCGGGGGCGCGCAGGCGATGATGCCTGAGCCGGCCGCCGCCTCTGTTTCGCCCAAAAGCCGTTGACGGACGCCGATCTCTCCCGCATAAGTCCGCCCCATGATCACCGCGACCAAACGCACGACCAAAACCACCAAGCCCTCCAGGGCCTCGGGAGGCGTGCGCGCGTAGTCGGTCGAACCGCATCATCTCAACCCGAAGCCCCGCCTGATGAAGGTCCGGGGCTTTTTTATTGCCTGCAGCACATCTTGAATGGAGGACAAAGTGAGTAACGATCCCGTCGTCGCGATTGTCGGCGTCACCGGTGCAGTCGGCGCCGAATTCATCGCCACCATGGACAAGCGCGGCTTCCGCGTCGGCAAGCTGAAGGCGCTGGCCAGCGCCCGCTCGGCTGGCAAGACCATCGACTTCCGCGGAAAGCAGGTCGTGATCGAGGAGCTCACCGAGCGCGCCTTCGAGGGCGTCGATATCGCGCTGTTCTCGGCCGGCAGCGGCATCTCCAAGAAGTTCGCGCCGCTGGCCGTGAAGTCCGGGGCCGTCGTGGTCGACAACTCCTCCGCCTTCCGCATGGATCCGAACGTTCCGCTGGTGATCCCGGAGATCAACGCGAACCGCATCCGCGACCACAAGGGCATTATCGCCAACCCGAACTGCGCCGCCATCACCGCGCTGGTGCCGCTGTGGCCGATCCATCAGAAGAACCGCATCAAGCGCGTGATCATCTCGACCTATCAGGCTGCGAGCGGCGCCGGCGCCGCCGCGATCGAGGAGCTCGTCGAATCGACCCGCGCCAATCTCAACGGACAGGTCTACACGCCGAAGGTGATGCCGCACCCTTACGCCTTCAACCTGTTCAACCACAACACCGCGATCGATCCGGAGACCGGCTACAACGACGAGGAGACCAAGGTCATCAAGGAGACACGCAAGATCTTCGAGGACGAGAAGATCGCGATCGGCGTCACCTGCGTGCGCGTGCCGGTGTTGCGCGCCCATTGCGAGGCGATCACCTTCGAATGCGAGCGGCCGATCACCGAGGATCAGGTACGCGCGATCATGGCGCAGGCGCCGGGCGTGAAGGTCGTCGACGACCGCGCCGGCAACTACTTCCCGATGCCGATCGACGCCTCGGGCCAGGACGACGTCCTCGTCGGCCGCATCCGCAAGGACCTCAGCGACCCCACGGGTCACTCGATCTCGATCTTCGTCGCGGCCGATCAGCTCCTGAAGGGGGCCGCGCTGAACGCGGTGCAGATCGCCGAGCTGTTGCCCGAGCGCGTCCCGGCGTGAGCGCGAGTTTGGAAAATGCCTGACCCGTCATCCCCGCGCAATGGCGTAGCCATTGTCGCTGGAGGAGCGCAAAGCGCGTCTCGAAGGATGCGCGGCCCCAGTCGGGCTGTCGCCCTTCGAGACGGCTGCTTCGCAGCCTCCTCCAGCGACAACGGCGGAGCCGTTGCGCGGGGGTGACGGAAATGCGGTTGCATTCGCCGACTTGATTGTCGGGTAGGATTGTCGGGTGGGCAAAGCGCGAGCGTGCCCACCATTCCTCGTTCAGCACTTGATGGTGGGCCCGCCGCACGCGATTCCTCGCGCAGCGCTAGCTAGCCGCAGATGTTGATAAACCGCGGTCCACGGGGCGTCCATACCCTGCGCAAGCAGCCATCATCGCCGGCGAATGCAAAGCGATGGAAGCGATGATGGAAGAATCGGTGATCGAAGAAGCGGTGGGCGAAGAAGCGGTGGTGAAAGCCGTCTCGATCCGCGAACCTTGAGAACCGGGGCGAGAAGTCCCGATGCGCAAAAGACTCGCGAGCGAAACGTCCGTCGCCGAATTGCGTCCGTCCGCCAATGGCGCCGAAATGCGTGCCGCCTCCGGGGCTCTGCATTCCACCTGCCATCCCGCCGGGATGCATTCCAGCTCCGCCTCCGCCGCCACGGGACATGCCGCTGCCCATTCCACCGCCGGACATGCCACCTCCACCGCCGGACATGCCACCACCAGACATGCCACCGCCGGACATACCGCCACCGCCGCCGCCATGCTGGGCCAACGCCGGTGATGCAAGACCAAGCGCCGTTCCGAGTACAACCGCGGCGAGGCCGTTAAGGATCTTGCAGTTCATGCGAATGTTCCTCCTTGCTTGTTTGCAGCGACGGCCGTCGCGCGAACAAAACGGTCGGAGCTCCCAAATGATCCAGCATTTCCAATTACAAATGAATCAGAGTCTGACAGCCAAGTTAGTTTCATCAGCAACCGCCCAACTGATCGATGTCGCGTTCCGTTGCGCGATCAAGCCCGGCCTTGGACTCCGCAGGTGACGGTGATGGATCGGCACGTGCCGACTCGGTGGTGGAATGGGCAACGCGCAAGCGTACCCACCATTCCTCGCTGCGCACTTGATTTTCGGGCACGACGCATGCGCGCCTTTGCTCCCTACAAATCTACGCGCGGCTCATGCGCCCGGAACAGCAAACAGGCGTCGCCATACGAATAGAACCGATAGCCGCTGGCAATCGCGTGCGCGTACGCCTGCTTCATCGTCCCGAGCCCGGAGAAGGCCGAGACCAGCATGAACAGCGTCGAGCGCGGCAAGTGGAAATTGGTCAGCAGAATATCCACCGCGCGGAAGCGATAGCCCGGCGTGATGAAGATCGAGGTCTCCGCCGAAAACGGCTGGATGGTGCCGTCGGCCGTCGTGGCGCTTTCGAGCAGCCGCAGCGACGTGGTCCCGACCGCGACGATGCGGCCGCCCTTGGCGCGCGCGGCGTTCAGGGCGGATGCGGTTGCGGCGCTGATGCGACCCCATTCGGCGTGCATCCTGTGCTCCGACGTCTCCTCCGCCTTCACCGGCAGGAAGGTCCCTGCCCCGACATGCAGCGTCAGCCGGTGCAGCCCGACGCCGCGCCCACGCAGCGCCGTCTCCAGCGCCGGCGTGAAATGCAGCCCCGCCGTCGGCGCCGCCACCGCGCCTTCGTTTGCCGCGAACATGGTCTGGTAGTCGGCCTCATCCTTGTCGTCGGGCGTGCGCTTCGATGCGATATAGGGCGGCAGCGGCGTCGCGCCGACGTCGGCGATCGCTTGGTCGAGCGTCGGGCCATGGAAAGAGAACGACAGCGTCACCTCGCCCTCCTGCCCCTTCGCCTCAACTTCAGCGTCGAGATGGCCGAGCAGGCAGACCTTGCCCTCATTGCCGAAGCGGACGATGTCGCCGACGGCGAGTTTCCTGGCCGGCTTGACCAGCGCCTGCCAGCGCGAGCCGTCGAGCCGCTTGATCAGCGTCGCCTCGATCCTGGGTTCGGTCTCGCGCCCGATGCGGCGGCCTTTGAGCTGAGCGGCGATTACCTTGGTGTCGTTGACCACGATCTGGTCGCCCGCTTCCAGCCAGTGGGGCAGGTCGGCGATCATGGCGTCGCGCAGCACGCCGTCGGGATGCACCACCAGCATCCGCGCGGAATCGCGCGGGCTCGCGGGCCTCAGCGCGATCCGTTCAGGAGGAAGTTCGAAGTCGAAGAGATCGGTGCGCATTTTAACCTGCACACTGCTGACCCTCATCCCGAGAAGCGCGACAGCGCGTCTCGAAGGATGAGGCCCAGTCCGTTCCAGCATTGTGGCCTCATGGTTCGAGACGCCTGCTTCGCAGGCTCCTCACCGTGAGGGGACAACAGTTACGCCGCGTCGGCGGCCATGCGCGCCTTGACGATCTTGTCCGGATCCTTCACCGGCTCGCCGCGCTTGATCTTGTCGACGTTCTCCATGCCCTCGGTGACCTTGCCCCAGACCGTGTACTGGCCGTTGAGGAAGGATGCGTCGTCGAAGCAGATGAAGAACTGACTGTCGCCGGAATCCGGATTGGCCGCGCGGGCCATCGAGGCGGTGCCGCGGACATGCGGCTCCTTGTTGAATTCAGCCTTCAGTTTCTTGCCGGAACCGCCCATGCCGGTGCCCTGCGGACAGCCGGTCTGGGCCATGAAGCCGTCGATCACGCGGTGGAACACGATGCCGTCGTAGAAGCCTTCGCGCACCAGCTCCTTGATCCGCGCGACGTGGTTGGGCGCCAGATCGGGGCGCATCTCGATCGTGACGGGACCCTGGGTGGTTTCAAGGATCAGAGTATTCTCGGTAGCAGCCATGCTCGCTTCTCCTGGCTTCTGGGTGGATATTTCTTGTTTCTGAAGGGGATCGCGAACGGGCGGCCCGCCACCGCGCCGCCCAAGCTCTCCGTAAATGGCAACGGCGTGCAGCGTTGCAACGCCTCCATCACGGCGATCCGGTATTGCAGCCGGTCATTATCGGTCGCCTGCTCCGATTCGTAGGAGATCCTGGGATGCCCGAGGATCGCGCCTTCGCGGTTGAAGCTGACGATGACCGTGATGTCGATCGGGTTGGCCTTGTCCAGCGGCGGCGGCCTCCAGCACCGGTGAATGCTCAGGACAACGTCCCGGATCGTGTTGAGTTGCTGAGGCTCGGCCGGCGCCGGCGCGGTCAGCGCAAGCCACACGAGCGGCGCGGCAAACCAGGAGAGTTGCTTGCTGCGCGCCGCACTCATGGGTCACTTGATGTCGGATGCGACCTGCACCTTCACCATCTTGTCGGGGTCGGTGACGGTGCCGCTCGCGGAGCCCGCCGGCGCCTTCTTCAGCTTGTCAACCACATCCATGCCCTGCACCACCTCGCCGATCACGGTGTACTGGCCGTTCAGGCTCGGACCATCGGCATACATGATGAAGAACTGCGAATTGGCGCTGTCGACCGAGTCGCCGCGCCGGGCCATGCCGACAATGCCGCGCTTGAACGGCACGTTGGAGAATTCCTGCTTCAGATTCGGATACTTCGAGCCGCCGGTGCCGTTGAAGTTCTGCCCGTCGCCGGTCTGCGCCATGAAGCCGTCCATCACGCGGTGGAACGGCACGTTGTTGTAGAAGCCCTCGCGCGCCAGCTGCTTGATGCGCTCGGCGTGCTTCGGCGCGATGTCGCTGCGCAGCTTGATGACGATGCGGCCCTTGGTGGTGTCGATCACGATCGCATTGGCCTTGTCGAGGCCGGCGGGCAGCGGCTGCGCGATCGCGGGAACGACGCAGAACAGCGCGGCAACGAATGCAAGAATGCGGATCATGGAAACTCCGGATCAGGACGTTCGGGATGTGGCAGGCGCCGGTATCAGCCGGCGAATTTGGCCTTCAGGCTAGCGGCGACTGATGACGGCACGAATGCAGAGAAGTCGCCGCCCATCTGGGCGATTTGGCGCACCAGTGTGGCGGTGATCGGGCGGACCGCGACCGATGCCGGAACGAACACGGTGTGCACCTCGGGCGCCATGGCCTCGTTCATGCCCGCAAGCTGCATCTCATAGTCGAGATCGGTGCCGTCGCGCAGGCCGCGAATCATGATGTTCGCGCCAAGCTTCCGCGCTGCCGTCACGGTGAGATTGTCGTAGGTCGTGCAATCGAAGGCGCAGCCCGCCTTCTGGGCTATCGGGCCGCACTCCTCGCGCAGCATCTCGAGCCGCTCCTCGGTCGAGAACAGCGGCTTCTTGCCGGCATGGACGGCGACGGCGACGACCAGGCGGTCGCAAAGTTTGACGGCCTGCCGGACCACGTCCAGGTGGCCGTTGGTGACGGGATCGAAGGAGCCGGGATAAAGCGCGATGCGGGTCATGGTCCCCTCTAACCCGCCCCGCCTTGCCCGGCAAGCCGGCCCGGTTCCAGGGACCCCGGTCCCCCTTTATTTTGCCTCGGCCAGTGAACCAGCCCTGGCATCCCAGCGTCTATCCGGCGGAATGTTTCGTCAGCCGGTGGCGGACGAAACAAAACCGGTCCGTGACGAAACCATTTTCCAGCGTGGCGAAGACTCCAGGAAACGTGCGGCCGGTACAGCTCGGACAACGAAACGACGGGCCCGGGGGGCCCGATCACAGGGATCGTCATGATCAAGGCACTTTCCGCTATCGCTGTTGCCGCGTTCATTGCCTCGGCGCTCACCGTTCTTCCCGGCTTTGCCCCGCAGGTCGCAGCCAGCACCCCGCAGCCGCTGGCCAAGGGCGACCGCCTCAACATCCATCCGGTCGGCAAGGACTGCTCGCAGCAGGCCTGGCCCAACTTCGAGGCATCCTGCCTGCGCACCGCCGGCAGCAAGCTGTCGGTTCGTGAAGCCCGCCTCGTCACCGCCCCGCGCTCGCCGTAGTCGGCCGGGCGTCCTCTGCTCTGTCACGCAAATCCCATGGAAATTTGCGACGTCTCGTCGCAGACTATCGTCTAACGCGCCCGCCGGATGTTCCGGTCGAGCGCGCGGCATCGGGGGATTTGCACGTGACCAGTACGCCCGCCATCGTTTCCTCCGACCGCCATCCGAGCCCGCTGCCGATCGCGACAACGCTCGGCGCACTTGGCGTCGTCTACGGCGACATCGGTACCAGCCCCCTCTAGGCAGTGTGGACACTTATCGCATCCATAGGACGATGGCAGCGAGAGTGACGACGGCTCGGTAATTTCGGGCGGTTTTTTCGAAGCGGGTAGCGACGCGACGGAACTGCTTGAGTTTGGAGAAGCAGCATTCCACGAGATGGCGCTGGGCATAGAGATGCTTGTCGAGCGGATATTTGAGCGCGCGTGACGGGTTGTTGGGGATGACGGCGAGCGCGTTTTTGGCGGCGATGTGTTTGCGCAAATGATCGGCGTCATAGGCCGTGTCGGCGATGACGACCTCGGCAGGCAGTCCCTCGATTAACGCAGCGGCTTGCGGTGCATCGCCCTTCTGGCCTGCGGTGAGCGTGAACCGGACAGGACATCCCAAGCCGCGAACGGCCATATGGATCTTCGTGCTCAGGCCGCCGCGCGAGCGGCCAAGCGCCTGATCTTCAGGCCCCCTTTTTTCGCGCCGGCGGCGTGCTGATGCGCCCGGACGATGGTGGAATCGACGATCAGGTATTCGAAGTCCGGATCATCGGACATCGCCTCGAAGATCCGCCACCAAACACCCTTGGCGCTCCATCGGCTGAAGCGCCGGAACACACTGTTCCAGTCCCCGAACACCTCCGGAAGATCACGCCAGGGAGAGCCCGTGCGCACGATCCAAAGCACACCTTCCACGAACATCCGGTTGTCTCGCCCGGTCGAGCCCTTCTGGTCGGGCCGGCCGATGATCAGCGGCGCCATGCGCTCCCAGGCCGCGTCGCTCAATACCAAACGATCCATCACACCCAAGACTGCCTCCCCAAAAGCAGACTTGAATCTGATTTGCTCTCAAAAGGGAATCCTTAGAGTCCACACTGCCTACGCCCTGAAGGAAGCGGCCAGGGCCGCCGCCCATGGCGGAGCCCTCACCCAGGACGCCGTCCTCGGCGTGGTCTCGCTGATCCTGTGGGCGTTGATTCTCATCATCTCGCTCAAATACGCGATGCTGATCCTGCGCGCCGACAACCGCGGCGAAGGGGGCATCGTCGCGCTGCTGGCCTTGCTGTCGGCGCGCAACGCCGCGCCCGGCACCTGGCGCGCCCAGCTCCTGATCGTCGGCCTGGTCGGCGCCGCCCTGCTCTATGGCGACGGCGCGATCACCCCGGCCATCTCGGTGCTGTCGGCGATCGAAGGCCTGAAAGTCGATGCCCCGTCGCTGGCGCCCGCCGTGGTGCCGCTCACCGTCGTCATCCTGGTCGGCCTGTTCGTGATGCAGAAGCAAGGCACGGGCTTCATCGGCCGGATCTTCGGCCCGGTGATGCTCGGCTGGTTTGCGGTACTGGCCGCGCTCGGCATCCACGGCATCGTCAAGGCCCCGAGCGTGCTGGTTGCGTTCAGCCCGTTCTACGCGTTCGACTTCCTGATCCACCAGGACTTCCATATCAGCTTCGCCATTCTCGGCGCTGCCTTCCTCGCCGTCACCGGCGGCGAGGCGATGTATGCCGACATGGGGCATTTCGGCCGTTTCCCGATCCGCCTCGCCTGGTTCGCGGTCTGCCTGCCGGCGCTGGTGCTGAACTATTTCGGTCAGGCGGGCGAATTGATCAACGACCCGACCTCGGCCGACAACCCGTTCTTCCAGCTCGCTCCCGACTGGGCGCATTATCCGATGGTCCTGCTCGCCACCGTCGCCACCGTAATCGCCTCGCAGGCGATCATCTCGGGCGTGTTCTCGCTGACCCAGCAATCGATCCAGCTCGGCTTTCTGCCGCGCATGCATATCGAGCACACCACGAGCGATGCGATCGGGCAGATCTACGTGCCGCTGGTGAACTGGCTGCTCGCCGCCGCAACGCTCGGCGCAGTGCTGGCTTTCGGCACGTCGGACGCGCTCGCCGGCGCCTACGGCATCGCCGTGTCGCTCCTGATGGCGATCACCACGCTGCTCGCGGCACTGGTCGCGATCCAGTGGGGTTATTCGCCGATCCTCGTGATCGCGGTGAACGGCTTCTTCTTCGTCATCGACACGATCTTCTTCGCGGCGAATTCGGCCAAGCTGTTCGAAGGCGGCTGGTTCCCGCTGCTGCTCGCCGCCGCCGTGGCGTTCCTGATGCTGACCTGGCGCGGCGGCGTGAAGCTCGTCGAAAAGGCCCGCGCCAAGCTGCGCCAGCCGGAAGAGGATCTGATCGAGACCGCGGTCAACAAGTGCCAAAGCCGTCTGCCGGGCACCGCCGTATTCCTGGCATCGGCCCCCAAGGGAGTACCGCTGGCGCTGACGCAATTCGTCAAGCATAACCACGTGCTGCACCAGCGCGTGCTGCTGGTCACCGTGCAGATCGAGGAGCTGCCGCGGATATCGGACGAGGATCGGGCCGAGGTGATCGAGATCATCCCGGGCATCACGCGGATCATCCTGCATTACGGCTTCATGCAATATCCGACGATCTATGAGGGCCTGAAGCTCGCCTGCAGGCAGGGCAAGCTGCCCGGCATCGAGCTATCCGATGTGACCTACTATATCGGCCGCGAGACCATCATTCCGCGCGAGGACATCCCGGGCATGTGGGTGTGGCGGGAAGGACTGTTCGCTTTCCTGCAGCGCAACGCCGAGCGCACCGCCGCGTTCTTCGGCGTGCCGACCGGACAGGTCGTGGAGTTCGGCACGGAGATCGAGATCTAACTCCAGGTGCTGTGTAGCCCGGGTGGAGCGAAGCGTAACCCGGGAAAGCTACGCCGTGTTGCCCTCCGGATTTCGCTTCGCTGCATCCGGCTCCCCCCCCCGGAACGAGAGTGCATGTCCGACGACGCGCCGTTGTCGCTGCCCCCCTGACGATCTCGATTGACCAGGCGCAGGCGATCCTGGATCGCATCTCCCTTCGCTCGTCGGTGCTCGGCATCACCGAATTGCACGGCGGCGCGATCAGCACGCTGTTCGAGGTCGGGATCAAGGATGCTCCGGCCTGCATCCTGAAAGTCCATCCGACGGCGCTGCAGTGGGAGATGGCGAAAGAAGTCTACGCCCGACAGGCTGGCCGATCACACAAAGGGACTGGAGCGCTCCCTGGACTAGACGAACGGCGAACACGGGTAACGATCTCTGAGGTTCCGCTTCGCTCGACGTGGGCGACCGGCACGCGGCTCCTGAATTGCCGCCAAATAGGAAACAAATAGGAACAAGTCGAGTTGCCCGGCGGTTGAACTCGAAATTTCACTTCCATCTCGGCTGTCACCGCCACATGAGTTCAGGCGTAAACGTTGCCTTTAGTAACTTGCGCGCTGTGGTCATCTTGATCGTGGTGGCCTTTCATTCGGCGCTTCCCTACCTTGCGTCGCAACCACCGCACCCGTTCGCCTTCGATACCCCACCCTATCGCTGGATCGCATTTCCGATCATCGACCGCGAGCGCTGGTTCGGGTTCGACCTGTTTTGCGCGTGGCAGGACATCAGCCTGATGTCGCTGATGTTCTTCATGGCGGGCTTGTTCACACCGCAAAGCCTCATCCGCAAGGGGA
Organism: Bradyrhizobium sp. ISRA436; assembly: GCF_029910015.1. Lineage (NCBI taxonomy): Bacteria > Pseudomonadati > Pseudomonadota > Alphaproteobacteria > Hyphomicrobiales > Nitrobacteraceae > Bradyrhizobium > Bradyrhizobium sp. ISRA436. Next base: position 3,704,046 of record NZ_CP094519.1, on the reverse strand, counting down.
GTGTTGTTTACCTCGCGGAGCGATGCTGGCGAATTGGAGTGCCCTTCGCTCTCGCTGCCGCCATTCTGAGCCCGCTCGCCTATTACGCATCCTATCGGGTAACCGCGGCGGACCCGTCGGTCGAGGCGTTCTGGCAGCACTGGCGTGCATTGCCGATGTGGCCCACCGGCCCGCAATGGTTCCTGTGGCAGCTTCTGCTGCTTGGCATTCTTGCTGCCGCCCTGCAAGGGCTCGCGCCGTCGTGGCGACATGCCGCGAGTGGCCTCGTTGCGAGCTGCAACGACCGTCCGCTGTTGTTCTTTGCAGGCCTGACTGGACTTTCTGTCGTGGCGTACGTTCCGTTGGCGATGATCTTCACGCCGTGGGAGTGGACCTTTCTCGGTCCGTTCTCGTTCCAACTCAGTCGCCCGCTGCACTATCTCATCTATTTCCTCACCGCATTTGCCATCGGCAGTCATGGCTGCGATCGCAGCGTGCTTCGCTGCGACGGACCCATTGCTCGCCATTGGTTGGCCTGGCTTGCCGCAGCGATCGGCTGCTTTGCGCTGTGGGGCGGGCTTACATCGTTGACGCTGCCTGACTGGAACGCCAGCCCGCTGCCGTATCGCCTGGCTGCGGCGTTCGCTTTCCCCTTTGCCTGCGCCACCGGCGTTCTCGCCTTTGTCGCGATCTCGCTGGCCTTGCTGCGCGCACGTGCAGGCGCTCTCGACAGTCTTTCGACCAACGCCTACGGCATCTACATCGTGCATTATGTCTTCGTGCTGTGGCTGCAATATTGGCTGCTTGCCGCAGACCTGAATGCCGTCGTCAAGGCGGGACTCGTCTTTGTCGCTGCGCTCGCGCTCAGCTGGACTGCAAGCAGCATGGTCAAGGCGGGAGCGAAGCCGTTAGTCCGCCGGCACGCCGAACCGCCGGTCAAGAGTGCTATCGCAAATCAACCACGATGATGGTGCGCGCATGTCGCTGGTCCTAACGCTCGCGTCCCGCAATCTCTTCCACGACCGGCTGCGCTTTGTCGCAACGCTTGTCGGGATCGTGTTTTCGGTCGTGCTCGTGATGATCCAGATGGGGTTATTCCTGGGGTTCGGTCGCATGGTGACGACAATGATCGACCATGCTTCTGCCGATCTGTGGGTATTGCCGAAGGGCGCGAAATGTTTCGAGGATCCTTCGCTGCTGGATCCCAAGCTGCGCGACAAGGTCGCTCAAGTCGATGGCGTGGCGTCGGCGGTCCCGCTGGTCATCGGCTTCTCGGACTGGCGGCTCGATAGCGGCGAGATGACGCCCGTGTTTGTCGTGGGCGCCGATTTGCGTGATGGCGCCATGCAGCCGTGGAACGTGGTCGAGGGCGACGTCCGGGGGCTGTCGCAGCCGGGTACTGTCGTCGTCGATCGCTCATACCACGACCGGCTCGGTGACGTGAAAATCGGATCGACCGCACAAATCCGAGGCCGCCGCGTCAAGGCTGTGGCCTTGACTGATGGAATCCGCTCGTTCACCACGACTCCCTATGTATTCGTCGATCTGAAAAGCGCCCGCACCTACACCGGAACCCCTCCCGACCGCGCCAGTAATCTGCTCGTTCGCCTCGAGCCGGACGCAGATCGAGACAAGGTCTTGCGAGCCGTCCGCGCACAGGTCGGCGATGCCGAGGTGCTCACATCGGACGAATTCCGTGCCCGCAGCCGTTCGTTCTGGCTGTTCGGAACCGGAGCCGGCGCAGCATTGTTTGCCGGTGCGCTGCTCGGCGTGATTGTCGGCACCGTGATCGTCGCGCAAACCCTCTACTCGAGCACAAAGGATCATCTGAGCGAGTTCGCCACGCTGCGCGCGATGGGTTCGTCGAACGGCTATATCTACAGGGTCATCATCTACCAGGCACTGCTCAATGCGGTGATTGGATTCGTCATCGCCGCCGCGATCGGCGCCGTGGTCGTTGAGATGACTGCAAAGAGTGCACTGCCGATCGTCATCACGCCATGGCTGGTCGCGGGATTGTTTACCCTGACGGTGGTCATGTGCGTGGCTTCCGCCGTGGCGGCGATCGTGCGCGTGATCCGCATAGATCCAGCAACGGTGTTCATGCGATGAGCAAAATCATCCTCGAAGCCAGGAGCATCAGGAAGACGCTTGGCCGCGGTGCCGGAAAGGTGCAGGCGCTCCGCGGCGTCGACCTGTCGCTGCGGCGCGATGAACTCACATTGCTGATGGGACCGTCCGGCAGCGGCAAGACCACACTGCTGCTCGTCTTGGGATGCATGTTGGCACCGACCGCAGGTACTCTCACCGTGTGCGGTACATCCACTTCCAATTCCGACAAGGAAGCCCTCGCCCGGATTCGGCGCAACCATATCGGCTTCGTCTTCCAGTCCTATCATCTGTTTCCGACGTTGACGGCGGCGCAGAACGTGCAGCTCGCGCTGGACATTCGCGGCGAGCATGGCAGGCGCGCGGCAAAAAAAGCACGGGAGGCGCTCAGCAAGGTCGGACTCGAACAGAAGGCGGATACTCTGCCGATGGAACTCAGCGGCGGCGAGCAACAGAGGGTCGCAATTGCGCGTGCCTTCGTCGCCAATCCCTCCATCATTCTCGCCGACGAACCGACAGCTGCGCTCGACGGCGACAACGGTCGCACGATCATGCACATCCTCGCCGATGCCGCGCACGAGCGACAAAGAGCAGTGCTGGTGGTGACCCATGACCCGCGCATCGTTCCCTTCGCGGATCGGATCGTCGAGATCGAGGACGGCCGGCTCGTCAACGAAGAATCCGGCGGGCCGGAGCGCCTGCGCATGCCGAAGGCAGTCGCGTTCAGGCCGTGAGCCGACAGGCGCATCATGAGCCTGCGCGCCGAAATGCTGCGCTGGGGTCTCCGCATGTTGCTGAAGCGGGGAAGCGAGCCCTTCGATGTCGAAGTCTGGCGAAGCAACATGCGTCGTATGGAGCGATGGGTACCGCGCCCGCCCGGCAGCACGGAAACGGTTGAGGTTCAGGCCGGTCAAATCAGATTTCATCGGATCACGACACCGGCGTCGCGGCCGCAGCGCAACGTGCTCTATCTCCACGGCGGAGCCTACATTTCTGGCGCGCCAATCTATTATCGGCATTTCACCTGGCGGATAGCCAATGCGACCAAAGCCTGTGTCTGGGCGCTGGAATACCGCCTGGCGCCTGAACATCCGTTCCCGGCCGCGCTGGAGGATGCAGTTGCAGGCTTTCTCTGGCTCGCCGAGAGGAAGACCGACACGAGCGAACTCTTTGTGATGGGGGACTCGGCAGGCGCAGGACTGTCGCTGTGCCTGCTGTTGAAGCTGCGCGATGAGGGTAAGCCGCTTCCTCACGCGGCCGTCGCGATGTCGCCGTGGACCGATCTCGCCCTCACCGGACCTTCATTGATCGAGAATGCAGCCTCGGATCCGATGTTGAACGCCGACGATCTTCCGGAATTTGTGCGGCGTTATCTCGCCGGTGCCGATCCGCGCACCCCGTATGCATCGCCGCTTTATGGCGATCCCTCCGCGCTGCCGCCGGTTTTAATCCAAGTCGGCAGCGATGAGATATTGAGGGACGACGCGGTGCGTATGGCCAGAGCGCTGAAACGGGAGAATCCATGCAGCCGACTGGCGATCTGGCCGCGAATGCCGCATGTGTTTCAGCTCTTTGTCCCGGTGCTGCCGGAAGCCCATGGCGCGATCGCGCAAATCGGAGATTTCATCTCGGATGTGCGGTGCGCGCCGGGAGTTCGTCGGCGCGCAGCCACCTAGCACTACTTTGGCAGATTATCGCTTTTACTGCGTTTTTTAGGATTCCCGAATCGATTTTTCAATGATTCATGGGTGGTCGGCTCTCGGAGGGCTGACCATGGCGGAGTGGGAAGACGAACTCGAACGCTGGCTGAAGCCGTTCCTGGATCGGTTGGGTCATAGGACCCGGCGGCGGATGTGTCCATTGTACGTTGCGGGATTGATCGGTCCCGGCGACCGCAAAAGCGTTCAGCCGATGGCGGAGCGCCTTGCCGCGGGCAACTACGATCAGTTGCACCATTTCATTGCCGACGGTGTCTGGGACGCGACTCCGCTGGAATCTGAACTGTTAAATCAGGCCGACCGGCTTGTCGGCGGCAAGGACGCGGTGCTCGTTATTGACGACACCGCAATGCCGAAGAAGGGCGAACGCTCGGTTGGCGTCGCGCCTCAATATGCGTCCTCTCTTGGCAAAACGGCAAATTGCCAAACGCTGGTGTCGCTGACCCTTGCGCGCGGCGAAGTGCCAGTAATGGTCGCGCTGCGTCTCTTTTTGCCCGAAAGCTGGACGAGCAATGTGTCTCGTTTGAAGCGTGCTCGCGTGCCGATCGAACACCGAACGGCACGATCCAAGCCGGAAATTGCTTTGGCCGAGGTTGACCGAGCGATGGCAGCCAACGTGCGCTTTGGATGCGTGCTGGCGGATGCAGGATACGGGCTTAGCGCACCGTTTCGACAGGGGCTAACAGAACGCGGCCTGGCCTGGGCCGTCGGCATCCCTCGGCATCTCAAGGTGTATCCGGTTGATGTACAGCTCATTTGGCCGATTACCAAAGTCCGCGGGAAGCCACGAAAGCACCACGTACCAGATGTCTTATCGATTGCGGCAGAACAAATGCTGGCCAGCGCCAAATGGAAAACCGTGAGTTGGCGCAGCGGAACGAAAGGTCGTCTGACAGCCCGATTTGCTGCTGTCCGTGTCCGCACCGCCGACGGCCCTCCGCAGCGGATTTGGGACAAGGGTCAGCAGCATCTCCCAGGCGACGAGGCCTGGCTCATTGGCGAGCAACGCGCCTCCGGGGAGAAGAAATACTATCTCGCCAATCTCCCGGCGGCGACGGATCTGCGCACGCTGGCCGCAACCATCAAGGCACGGTGGATTTGTGAGCAGGCGCATCAGCAGTTGAAGGAGGAGCTTGGACTGGATCACTTCGAAGGGCGATCATGGCAAGGTCTTCATCGCCACGCCCTGATGACCATGATTGCCTACGCCTTCCTGCAACATCGTCGCCTCGCACACGCGGGGCGGAAAAAAAAGAATCAACGGGCCTCCGCCTCAACCAACCATGCCCGCCGTACGTCACGCCATCGTCGATCTCATCCTTCGGCCGCCGTCTCAGCAGTGCCCATATTGCCGAAAGCAAATCCTTGAAAAGCAGTCGCGCAAACACATTCTGCCAAAGTAGTGTTAGCCTCCGTTCCCGTTTTCGCCGTTCTCTTCCTCCGGGATGTGCTCGACCGAAACGACATGCTCGTCCTCGGCGGTGTCGAACACGATCACGCCCTGGGTCGAACGGCCGGCGACGCGGATGTCGGCCACCGGGCAGCGGATCAATTGTCCCTTGTCGGTGACCAGCATGATCTGGTCGGCGTCCTCGACCGGGAACGAGGCAACCAGCTTGCCGTTGCGGTTGTTGACGCTCATCGCGACGATGCCTTTGCCGCCGCGGCCGGTGGTGCGGTACTCGTAGGACGAGGTCCGCTTGCCGTAACCGTTGACGGACACGGTGAGCACCACCTGCTCCTGCGCCGACATCTCGACATAGCGTTCCTGCGAGAGCTGGATCGCGTTCGACGTCTCCTCGCCCTCGGCCTCCGCCGGCTCCTCGGCAGCAGCCTCGCCGGCGACGGCGCGACGCATCTTCAGATAGGCCGAGCGCTCGTCGGACGTGGTCTCGACATGGCGCAGGATCGCCAGCGAGATCAGCTTGTCGCCCTCGCCGAGCGTAATGCCGCGCACGCCCATCGAGGTGCGGCCGGTGAAGACACGCACGTCGGTGACCGGGAAACGGATGCACTGGCCGCCTGCGGCGGTCAGCAGCACGTCGTCGCGCTCGGTGCAGATCTGCACGTCGACGATCGCCTCGCCGTCATCGAGCTTCATGGCGATGATGCCGGAGCGGCGGACATCGACGAAATCGGACAGCTTGTTGCGGCGGACGTTGCCGCCAGTCGTCGCGAACATCACGTCGAGATTGCCCCAGGAGGATTCATCCTCGGGCAAAGGCATGATGGTGGTGATGCGCTCGCCCTGCTCCAGCGGAAGGATGTTGATCAGCGCCTTGCCGCGCGCATTCGGCGCGGCCATCGGCAACCGCCAGACCTTTTCCTTGTAGACCTGGCCGCGCGAGGAGAAGAACAGCACCGGCGTGTGCGTAGAGGCCACGAAGAGGCGGCTGACGAAATCCTCATCGCGCGTCTGCATGCCGGCGCGGCCCTTGCCGCCGCGACGCTGCGCCCGATAGGTCGACAGCGGCACGCGCTTGACATAGCCGGCGTGCGACACCGTCACCACCATGTCCTCGCGCTGGATCAGGTCCTCGTCCTCAACCTCGCCTTCCTGCTCGACGATCTCGGTCCTACGCGGGGTGGCGAATTCGGCCTTCACTGCGGCGAGCTCGTCCTTGACGATGCTCTGCACGCGAGCACGCGAGCGCAGGATGTCCAGATAGTCGGCGATTTCGACGGCGAGCTCGTCGAGCTCCTTGGAAATCTCCTCACGGCCGAGCGCGGTGAGACGCTGCAGGCGGAGGTCAAGAATATGCCTGGCCTGCTCGAGTGAAAGCCGGATGGTGCCGTCGGGGTTGATGCGGTGGCGCGGATCGTCGATCAGCGTAATCATCGCCTCGACATCCCTCGCCGGCCAATCGCGCGACATCAGGGCTTCGCGGGCCGTGTTCGGATCGGGCGAGTTCCGGATGACGCGGATCACCTCGTCGATATTGGCGACCGCGATCGCAAGACCGACCAGGAGATGGGCGCGGTCACGCGCCTTGCCGAGCCGGAATTTGGTGCGGCGTGTCACCACGCTTTCGCGGAAGGCGACGAAGATGCTGAGCAGATCCTTCAGCGTCATCTGCCGCGGACGGCCGGAATCCAGCGCCAATATGTTGGCCGGGAAATTGGTTTGCAGCGGCGTGAACCGATAGAGCTGGTTCAGCACGACATCCGGCATCGCTTCGCGCTTCAGTTCGATCACGACGCGGAAGCCATCGCGATCGGATTCGTCGCGGAGATCGGCAATGCCCTCGATCTTCTTCTCGCGGATCAGGTCACCGATCCGCTCGACCATGGTGGCCTTGTTCACCTGGTAGGGGATCTCCGTGATGATGATCGCCTCACGGTCCTTGCGCAGGGATTCAACCGAGACCTTGCCGCGCATTACGATCGAGCCGCGGCCGAGATGATAGGACGACCGGATGCCTTGGCGGCCGAGGATGATGCCGCCGGTCGGGAAATCCGGACCGGGAATGATGTTGATCAAGTCGTCGATTGTGAGCGCAGGGTTGTCGATCAGCGCCACGCAGGCGTCGACGACCTCGCCAAGGTTGTGCGGCGGGATGTTGGTGGCCATGCCCACCGCAATGCCACCCGCGCCGTTGACCAGCAGGTTCGGGAACCGCGTCGGCAGAACCGACGGTTCCTGCTCCGAATTATCGTAGTTCGGCTGGAAGTCGACGGTGTCCTCGTCGATATCCGCGAGCACGGCCTGCGCCGCTCGCGTCAACCGCGCTTCGGTATATCGATAGGCCGCCGGCGGATCGCCGTCGACCGAGCCAAAATTGCCCTGGCCGTCGACGAGGGGCACGCGCATGGAAAAGTCCTGCGCCATGCGCACCATCGCGTCGTAGATCGATTGGTCGCCATGTGGATGATATTTACCGATGACGTCGCCGACCACGCGCGCGGATTTGACGTACTTCTTGTCCGGCGTATGCCCCTGCTCGTGCATCGAGTACAGGATGCGCCGATGCACCGGCTTCAGTCCGTCGCGCGCATCGGGCAGCGCACGCGACACGATCACGCTCATCGCGTAATCGAGGTAGGACTTTTTCATCTCGTCGAGAATGGAAACGGGACGAATGTCTGAGGGCCCCGGCGGCTCGCCGGGCTTGTCATCTTCGGGTTCGGACAAAGGGGAAATCCGGTCAGTTCTACTGGGGAATCATATAGCGTATCGAAGGCCTGAAAACCACCCTCGCCCGCCTTCGGAAAGCCGTTTTTCCCTTCGTTTTTTCATGGACTTACGGGGTGATCTCTGGATTCGTGGACACCCAGGTCCGAGACGCGTGCAGCGAGTGGCGAATAGCGAATGGAACCCAGTCCCCTACTCGCTATTCGCCACTCGCCATTCGCTTCTTTTGCTCACGGCCCAAGCACCACCGCGTGCATGATGCGTCCGGGCATCAACGTAAACAGCCCGGCAATGACCAGCGCGCCGAAGAAGATGCCGATCATCGTGAACTTGTGACGGCGAACATCGTGGGTCCGCGCCGCTGCCACTCCCAACGCCAGCATCATCAGCGTGAAGATCGACAGCAGATGGATCGGGCTCCACGGCCCCATCAGACGGATCTGATGGATCCAGAACGAGCTCAGCGCCACGACCAGCATCAGGATCACCCAGATCCAGCCCAGGGTCCGGTGCGGCAACGTGCCCTTTTGCGCGGCGAACTGAATGGAGCCAAGCACAAAGGCGGCCAGCGCTGCAAAGGCATGGAGCGGGATCGCTGGAGCAGCGTCGAGCAGAGGCGCGAGGCTCATGGTGGCAGGCCTTCAATACCGGCCGCAGCAACGTCAGCCACCGCCGGGCTGATGTGAATATCATTAACATGGACCTTTGTCAAAGCGCAGAATTCACCGCTCTGAAATAGAGCTAAATATATCAATAGATTAGTATAATATATTGATATCTGACGCGAGGATACGAACGCGACACATCAAGCCACAGTTCCGGGAAACGATTTTCACGGAACTGCGCCTGACAGAGTTGTTCGAAAGGTGACAATCTCGTTCAGAACGGGATGTCGTCGTCCATGTCGCTGTTGCGGCTGCCGGCGGCGACCGCGCGCCGCGGCGCCGAGCTTGTCGGACCGGCCGATCCAAAATCGCTGCCGCCGTCGTCGGAGAAGCTGCCGCCTCCGCCGCCGCCGCGCCCGTCGAGCATGGTCAGGTTGGAGTTGAAGCCCTGCAGCACGACCTCGGTCGAGTACTTCTCGACGCCGCTCTGGTCGGTCCATTTGCGGGTCTGCAACTGGCCCTCGATGTACACCTTGGCACCCTTCTTCAGGTACTGCTCGGCAACCTTGCAGAGGCCCTCGTTGAAGATCACGACGCGGTGCCACTCGGTCTTTTCCTTGCGCTCGCCGGTGCCCTTGTCGCGCCAGGTTTCCGAGGTGGCGATGGAAAGGTTTGCGATCGGACGGCCGTCCTGCGTCCGCCGGATTTCCGGATCCTTGCCGAGGTTTCCGACCAGGATCACCTTGTTCACGCTTCCCGCCATCGCTTCATCTCCACTCAAAACTGGGCGGCCGGACATCGGCCGCCACTCTCAACCTTCGCCACTTACTGCAGGCGTCGCGAACGCCCCTATACGCCGACGCCGCCCCGCCGCCTCCGCCATTCGCACGGCCACTCAGCGGTTATCCCCACATATAGCACCGCCCGGCGAAATGTTCCAGCTTTGTTCCACGCAACCAGTCGTAGCAAGAACCTTGGTTACGGATCGCAGGCCGGCTCCGCCGCAAATGTCGCTCCAACTGCCAGAGCCTGGGAAAAAATATAAACAAATCACAGCCTTGCCGAGACCGCACTTCTTCCGCGAGTGTGGCATTTGGGAGACGGCCTTTTCGGTTGAATCGGAGTATAGGTGTGACCGGATGGCGCGGGCGCTCGCGTCGCCGCTTCGGGACCAAAGGAAGCGGAAGGGGTGGGAGATCGATCATGAAGAAATATTTGCTGGCTGCGGTCGCACTGATTGCATTTGCTGCGCCGGCCGCTGCGGCCGACTTGGCCGCGCGTCCTTACACCAAGGCGCCGCCGCCGATGGTTGCCGCGGTGTACGACTGGAGCGGGTTCTATATTGGTGCCAACGGCGGCTGGGGTTCGAGCCGCAACAGTTGGGACTCGGTCCCGCCGTTCCTGGTCGGCGCGGAAGGCAGTCATGATGCGACCGGCGGCGTGGCCGGTGGCCAGATCGGCTATCGCTGGCAGGCCGGCACCTGGGTGTTCGGCCTTGAGGCACAGGGCGACTGGGCCGACCTGAAGGGCAGCAACACCAGCCTGCTGTTCCCCGGCTTCGTCAACACCTCGAAGATCGATGCGTTCGGCCTGTTCACCGGTCAGATCGGTTACGCCGCCAACAACGTCCTGCTCTACCTGAAGGGCGGCGCCGCCGTGACCTCGAACAAATACCGCATCAACGATCTCACCGGCGCGCTGTTTGCGAGCAGCGGTGACGACACCCGCTGGGGCGGCACGGTTGGCGTGGGCCTCGAATTTGGCTTCGCGCCGAACTGGACGGCCGGTGTCGAGTACGATCACCTGTTCATGCAGGATCGCACCCTCGACTTCACCTCGCCGGCGACCGGCGTCATCGTCGGTAGCGATCGCATCCGTCAGGACGTCGATCTCGTCACCGTCCGCGTGAATTACAAGTGGGGTGGCCCCGTCGTAGCGAAGTACTGATCGCGCGATCGGATTTCTTGGGGACGAAAAGGCCGGCCTTGTGCCGGCCTTTTTGTTGGCCTGATGGTTGCGGTCCGACGCCTCCCTCTCCCGCGCCAAGCATCGCCATCAGCGGTCTACACGGAATTGTGCAGCTTCGGCGACATCAAAGGCCGCCTCGGCTACGCCGACGGACCAGCACTCTGGTTCGTGAGCGGCGGCGCTGCGGTCGGCGACATCCTGCATCACTACAATGCAGGGCTCATCCCGCCTTCAGTGTCCGCAAGCGACACGCGTTGGGGGCGAATCGCTGGTGCACCGGCGCCGAATACATGTTCGCGCCGAACTGGTCGGCCAAGGTCGAATACAACTACATCGATCTCGTACATCGATCTCGGCAAGGGCTCGCTGCAGTACGATCCGTTGGTCGCAATCAACCGCTCGGAATGGAGCGACACCTTCCAGACCGTCAAGGCGGGCCTCAACTATCACTAGTTGGGGCGGTCCCGTTGCCGCAAAATACTGATCGCGCGATCTGACGAGGCCGCGAAGGGCCGGCCCGATGCCGGTCTTTTTGTCCCGGGCCGCTTTCAGTTTCGGATCGGCCTGCGCGGCGCGCGCGTCTGCAGAACTCCTTCACACGTTAAGGAGTTGTGAAGACGGAACCAGCGCAACTTGTTGGCGACTGTGGCCGCTCAGCGACAGTCCTTCCGCGAAACACATGGTAATGTTTGTTCCCAAGTGCAGAGCTTTTCTCAGGAAGGGGGATCCCATGAAGAAGTTCCTGGTCGCAACGGTCAGCATCGCCGCTCTCGGCGTTACCTCCGCGTCGGCAGCCGACTTGGCCGCGCGTCCTTACACCAAGGCGCCGCCGCCGATGGTTGCCGCGGTGTACGACTGGAGCGGGTTCTATATTGGTGCCAACGGCGGCTGGGGTTCGAGCCGCAATAGTTGGGACTCGGTCCCGCCGTTCCTGGTCGGCGCGGAAGGCAGTCATGATGCGACCGGCGGCGTGGCCGGTGGCCAGATCGGCTATCGCTGGCAGGCCGGCACCTGGGTGTTCGGCCTTGAGGCACAGGGCGACTGGGCCGACCTGAAGGGCAGCAACACCAGCCTGCTGTTCCCCGGCTTCGTCAACACCTCGAAGATCGATGCGTTCGGCCTGTTCACCGGTCAGATCGGTTACGCCGCCAACAACGTCCTGCTCTACCTGAAGGGCGGCGCCGCCGTGACCTCGAACAAATACCGCATCAACGATCTCACCGGCGCGCTGTTTGCGAGCAGCGGTGACGACACCCGCTGGGGCGGCACGGTTGGCGTGGGCCTCGAATTTGGCTTCGCGCCGAACTGGACGGCCGGCGTCGAGTACGATCACCTGTTCATGCAGGATCGCACCCTCGACTTCACCTCGCCGGCGACCGGCGTCATCGTCGGCAGCGATCGCATCCGTCAGGACGTCGATCTCGTCACCGTCCGTTTGAACTACAAGTTCGGTGGCCCCGTCGTCGCGCGCTACTGATCGTAGGAGTTGATGCTATTCAGCGAAAAGGCCGGCCTCGCGCCGGCCTTTTTGTTGCCCGGAGAGCACACGCCTGTACCCAGCCGGCGTTCTGGGCTGCACGTTTCCCGTGCATTGTTGTTTTCCGGAGACACACGTCCCAGTTTATCCGTGTAGAAACGCGCCAACGTCATGCAACACTGCCGTGACGCTCCCTTCAAGGGCTTGAAGGGACAACAAGAAGAATGGGACTGGGATTTTGAAAATGAAGACCGTTTTGCTGGCGTCGGCCGGCTTGCTTGTTTTGAGTGCGTTTGCTCCGGCCTCGGCCGCGGACATGGCGGCGCGTGCGCCCTACGTCAAGGCTCCGCCGCCCGCCGCGATCTACAATTGGACCGGCTTCTACCTCGGCGGCTTCGGCGGCTATGCGAGCGAGAACACCGACGCTTCACCGAAGATGAGCGGCGGCTTCGCCGGCGGCACCATCGGCTACAACTGGCAGGCCGGCAACATCGTGTACGGCCTCGAAGCCGACGGCGGCTGGGCTGACGTCGACGCCTCGGTCACGGCGCTCGGCATCACCATCAAGAGCCGCATCGACTCGCTCGGCACCGTGCGCGGCCGCATCGGCTTCGCTGTCGACAAGGTGCTGTTCTACGGCACCGGCGGCTACGCCTGGATCGACAACAAGCTGAGCCTCAGCGCGCTCGGCGTGACGGTCTCGGAAAGTCACTTCCACTCCGGCTGGACCGTCGGCGCGGGCATCGAGGCGTTCTTCGCTCCGCAGTGGTCGGTCAAGGGCGAGTACCTCTATCGCAGCCTCGGCAGCGAGAACTATTTTGGCGTTCCCTCCGGCGATCTCAACCTGCACAGCGTCCAGGTCGGCGTGAACTATCACTTCGGCGGCCCGATCGTCGCGCGCTACTGATCGAACTTCACGCCCCCGTCGTGACCTTCACGACCGTCGTGACGAAAGGCCGGCCTCGCGCCGGCCTTTTTGCTGTGGCAGGTTGCTGACGGCTGCTGCCATCTGGCAAACTATCCGTTGATGGACCCAACACGGCACTGGAAATCCGCCGCCGTTCTTCCTACGTTCCAATCTTCACACAGCCATCGGCGCGAGGTCCCGGCATCACCGGTGACGCGCGCCCAAAAAGGCGCAACATCAGGCGCCCGGAATTGCCGCAATGGATGAAGTGCTGAAGTCGAAGCGCCAACAGACCGCGGGCTCCTCGTCGCGCGCCATCACGATCCGCGGCGCGCGCGAACACAACCTGAAGAACATCGACGTCGAGATTCCGCGCGACAAGCTTGTGGTGTTCACGGGCCTGTCCGGTTCCGGCAAATCCTCGCTCGCGTTCGACACCATCTACGCCGAGGGCCAGCGCCGCTACGTCGAGTCACTGTCGGCCTATGCGCGCCAGTTCCTGGAGATGATGCAGAAGCCCGACGTCGACCAGATCGACGGCCTGTCGCCGGCGATCTCGATCGAGCAGAAGACGACGTCGAAGAACCCGCGTTCGACGGTCGGCACCGTCACCGAAATCTACGACTACATGCGCCTGCTCTGGGCGCGCGTCGGCGTGCCCTATTCGCCGGCCACCGGGTTGCCGATCGAGAGCCAGATCGTCTCGCAGATGGTCGATCGCGTCCTGGCATTGCCCGAAGGCACGCGGCTCTATCTGCTGGCACCGGTCGTGCGCGGCCGCAAGGGCGAGTACAAGAAGGAGCTCGCCGAATATCTCAAGAAGGGCTTTCAGCGGGTCAAGATCGACGGCACCTTCTACGAGCTCGCGGAGGCGCCCGCGCTCGACAAGAAATTTCCGCACGACATCGACGTCGTGGTCGACCGCATCGTGGTGCGCCCCGACCTCGCCCAGCGCCTTGCCGAAAGCTTCGAGACCGCGCTGAAGCTCGCCGACGGCCTCGCCGTAATCGAATACGCCGACGCACCTAGCGCAGCCGCGAGCGAAGACAAGAAGAAGACCGCGAAGATCCACGACAAGAGCGGCCCCGAGCGCATCCTGTTCTCGGAGAAGTTCGCCTGCCCGGTCTCCGGCTTCACGATCCCCGAGATCGAGCCGAGGCTGTTCTCGTTCAACAACCCCTATGGCGCCTGCCCCGCCTGCGGCGGCCTCGGCGTCGAGCAGCATGTCGACGAGGATCTCGTGATCCCCGACAAGGAGCTGACCTTGCGCAAGGGCGCCATCGCGCCCTGGGCGAAGTCATCCTCGCCCTATTACATCCAGACGCTGACCGCGCTCGGCAAGCACTACAAGTTCACGCTCGACACCAAGTGGAAGGACCTGCCGAAGAAGGTGCAGGCCGCGCTGCTGCACGGCTCCGGCGACGACGAGATCAAGTTCTCCTACGAGGACGGCGTGCGCTCCTACGACACCAAGAAGCCGTTCGAGGGTGTGGTCACCAACATCAACCGCCGCTACCGCGAGACCGAGAGCGAGTGGGCGCGTGAGGAGCTCGGCAAGTACTTCTCCGACATTCCCTGCGCGGGCTGCCATGGCTACCGGCTGAAGCCGGAGGCGCTCTGCGTCAAGATCGGTGGCAAGCATATCGGCGAGATCGCCGACCTCTCGGTCAAGCGCGCCGGCGAATGGTTCGAGACGGTGCCGGAGGCGCTGAACGCGCAGCAGAACGAGATCGCCGCGCGCATCCTGAAGGAGATCCGCGAGCGCCTGACCTTCCTGCTCGACGTCGGCCTCAATTACCTGACGCTGTCGCGCTCCTCCGGCACGCTGTCCGGCGGCGAAAGCCAGCGCATCCGTCTGGCGTCGCAGATCGGCTCGGGGCTCACCGGCGTGCTCTACGTGCTCGATGAGCCGTCGATCGGCCTGCACCAGCGCGACAATGCGCGCCTGCTCGACACCCTCAAGCGACTTCGCGACCTCGGCAACACCGTGGTCGTGGTCGAGCATGACGAGGACGCGATCCGCCTCGCCGATTACGTGCTCGACATCGGCCCCGGCGCCGGCATGCACGGCGGCCATATCGTGGCCCAAGGCACGCCCGACCAGATCATGCGCAATCCGAAGTCGCTGACCGGCAAGTATCTCACCGGTGAACTCTCGGTCCCCGTGCCCGACCGGCGGCCGCCGAACCACCGGCGCACCATCAAGGTCGTCAACGCCCGCGGCAACAACCTGAAGAACGTCTCGGCCGAGATCCCGCTCGGCCTGTTCACCTGCGTCACCGGCGTTTCCGGCGGCGGCAAGTCGACGCTGCTGATCGACACGCTCTACCGCGCCATCGCCCGCAAGCTGAACAACGCCAGCGAAGGCGCGGCCCCGCACGACCGCATCGAGGGGCTGGAGCATATCGACAAGATCATCGACATCGACCAGTCGCCGATCGGCCGAACGCCGCGCTCCAACCCGGCGACCTATACCGGCGCCTTCACGCCGATCCGCGAGTGGTTCGCCGGCCTCCCCGAGGCCAAGGCGCGCGGCTACGAGCCCGGCCGCTTCTCCTTCAACGTCAAGGGCGGCCGCTGCGAGGCCTGCCAGGGCGACGGCGTCATCAAGATCGAGATGCACTTCCTGCCCGACGTCTACGTCACCTGCGACACCTGCAAGGGCAAGCGCTACAACCGTGAGACGCTGGAGGTGCTGTTCAAGGGCAAGAGCATCGCCGACGTGCTCGACATGACGGTCGAGGAGGCCGCCGAGTTCTTCAAGGCGGTGCCGCGCGTGCGCGAGACCTTCAAGACCCTGCACCGCGTCGGCCTCGACTACATCCATGTCGGCCAGCAGGCCACCACGCTGTCGGGTGGCGAAGCCCAGCGCGTCAAGCTCGCCAAGGAGCTGTCGAAGCGCGCCACCGGCCGCACCCTCTACATCCTGGACGAGCCGACCACCGGCCTGCACTTCCACGACGTCGCCAAGCTCCTGGAGGTGCTGCACGAGCTGGTCGCGCAGGGCAACACGGTTGTCGTGATCGAGCACAATCTCGAAGTCATCAAGACCGCCGACTGGGTGATCGACCTCGGCCCCGAAGGCGGCGACGGCGGCGGCGAGATCGTCGCCTGGGGTCCGCCGGAAGACATCGTGAAGGCGCCACGCAGCTACACCGGCAAATTCCTGGCACCGGTGCTGAAGAAGGCGAACAGCAAGCCAAGGAAGAGCAACGCGAGCGAGGCGGCGGAGTGATGCAGTTTCACTGAGGGTGAAAATGGGGCTGTCCAACTTAAACTTTGAAGCCATTTCAGAGACCGATCTGATCGATCTAAGGTTTGTACTCAATCAGATGTATAATTTTACGTGGAGATATGATTCAAGCTCTGCATTTGCGGGGCTTGGATCATGGCGGGCGAGTTTTGGTTGAATGATCGGCAGTGGGCAGCAATCGAGCCCTTGCTGCCGCAAAATCAGCCCGGCGCTCGTCGAGTCGATGATCGCCGCGTGATCAGTGGCATCATCCATGTGTTGAAGTCCGGCTGCCGCTGGCGCGATTGCCCGGCAGTGTTCGGCCCTTACACGACCGTCTACAATCGCTGGAACCGCTGGTCGCGGCGCGAGGTCTGGCGCAATCTGTTCGAAGCACTTCGGGGCCTGTCGCCCGATGACGACTTCCAGGCCATCGATTCCACGACCGCCAAGGCGCACCGTGCGGCGGCCGGTGGAAAAGGGGGGCGGAGGCTCAGGCCATCGGTCGTTCCCGCGGTGGCAGGACCACCAAGATCCACGCCGTCTGCGACAGTCTCGGACGCGCCATCGCGCTCGAAGTAACGCCAGGTCAGCGTGGTGACATCCGCGCGGCGCTGCCCCTGCTCAGCTCTCTGCCACCACCGCGTTGCTGTGCGGCCGACACGGCCTATGACGCGAACGAACTGCGGCAATTCCTCATCGAACGGGGAACAACCCCGGTCATCCCAAACAATCCCACCCGAAAACGCTTCCATCCGTTCGACCGCGCCGCATACAAGCGGCGCAACCTCGTCGAGCGCATGTTTTGCAGGCTCAAGGACTGGCGGCGCATTGCAACCCGCTATGACAAGCTCGCCAGAAACTTCCTCTCGGCCGTCAATCTTGCTGCCGCTATCATTTGGTGGACCTGATTGAGTCCGGACCTTAGTCTCTTCGGGTGTCCCTGAGGGAGTACTTACCGACTACAAAAAGTCCATGTACGGTCGCTCGGACAACGACACAAAGGAATTCCTAAAGGACGTTTCTTCCTTCGCGAACACGTCAGGCGGCCATCTCATTATTGGGATGGACGAGGCTGCGGGTATCGCAACAGCGATAACACCCTTGAGCGGTGATCCAGATCAAGACCTGCAGCGGCTGGAAAATCTAGCACGTGACGGCATCGAACCTCGCATTTCGGGTTTGCGAATGCGTGCACTGCCGATCTCCAGTGGTGGCTACGTAGTCGTTCTGCGCATTCCCAAGAGCTGGACGCCGCCCCATCGAGTGAGCGCGCGCAACAGCAATAGAATCTACGGAAGGAATTCCGCAGGAGCGTACGAGTTCAGTATCGACGAACTTCGAGTGATCTTTACGTCGTCCGCGGCGGTTCTGGACCGTGTTCGAGCGTTCCGCGCCGAACGACTTGCGAGAATTGCTTCCGGCGATGCAATCGTACCGCTGGTGCAAAACCGAGGACGGCTAGTCGTTCACTTGGTGCCGATATCGGCATTTGGACTGAGCAGCCCAGTGGAGCCGGGCAAGGCGCGAGAACTACAGGAACTACTGAGCCCGATTGACTCCATGGGATATTCGCCGCGAGTGAACTTCGATGGCTTCTCCAACATTTGTACTGCAACCGACAGCAAGTGCGTGTCCTACACTCAAGTGTTTCGAAACGGAGCGATCGAGGCAGTTAAGGTTCGAGTCGTAAGCGACTACCAACCGGAGCAGCTGCTAATCTCTACTCTTGATTTCGATCGTTGGATATTTGAGAAGCTGCCTAAGTATCTCTCTGCGCTTCAGCGCCTGGAAGTGCCTACACCGATTGTTTTGATGATAACGTTACAAGGCGTCCGCGGCGCCCGCTTAGGTGTAGCCTTTGACATTCTTGACGACCTCCCCAAGATCGATCGCGATGTACTTGAGCTGCCAGAGTGTCTCATTGAGCAATTTGGCCCCGACGTCGATTATCAAAGAGCCGCGCGCCCCGCCTTCGACGCCCTCTGGAACACGGGAGGATTTGTGCGATCGAAGCATTTTGATTCGACCGGCAAATGGGCGCCGCCTTCGAGATAGCAAGTAGCCAGGATGAGCGAAGCGATATCCGGGACATTTTGCCGATCGAGCTGCTCCCGCATCTCGCTTCGCTCATGCGGGCTACAGACTGCCCTACTCCGTCCGTCTGAGAAATGCCCCGAACGCGCGCGGGCCGTCGCCGAACTTAACCTCGCTGACGACCTTCAGCTCGACGGCATCGATCACACTCAGCGTGTTGCTTTCCCAGTTCGCGACCACGATCCGCTTGTCGTCGGCGGTCGCCTCGATGCCTTCGGGGTAGTCTCCGACATTGATCCGCCTCAACGGCTGCAATGTCACGAGGTCGAACACGCTGACCTTGCCGTCATACTGGTCGGTGACGAAGCCGCGGCCCTGCGCCAGCGCGACCGCGTAAGGCCGCAGGCCGACATGCACGCGGCCGATCTCTTTGCGGGTGGCGATGTCGATCACGGAGACGTCGTTCGAGCCGACATTGGCAGTGTAGGCGCGCTTACCCTCGGCGTCGATCGTCACGCCGAACGGATGGGTCCCGACCTTCACGACCCCTCTCCGCTCGCGCGCTGCGGTGTCGACGACAGACACGCTGTCGTCGTCGCGGTCCGCCGAGAGCAGCCATCGCCCGTCCGGCGTCACCGCGAGCCCGGACGGCGAGGCGCCAACCGCGATGCTGGCGGCGACACGCTGCTCCTTGGCATCGATCACCCGCACCGCGGCGGCGTACCAGTCGGCGACATAGACCGTCGCGGCGTCGGGTGCGACCGCGATGCCGAGCGGACCGCCGCCGATATCGACCCGGCCGACGACCTTTCGCGCTGATGCGTCGACCACCGTGAGCGCCTTGGCGTCGGGGCTCGTCACATAGGCGAAGCGGCCGTCTGATGTCACGGCGACGCCCGCCGGCTTGCCGCCGATCGCGATCGTCGCGACCGCCTTCGATGTCGCGAGGTCGACGACCGTGAGGTCATCGCTAAGCTGGTTGGTGACGAACGCCTCCTCGGCATGCGCGGCCGTGAGGCCGGCGAGCAGCGTCGCCAGAACGATCGCCCGCATGCTCTAGCTGCCGCTCTCGATCTTCTTCTTCAGCGCTTCAAGCCCGGCGCGATAAAGCCCGCTCACCGCCTTGATCGCGGCCTCGTCGTTCAGCTCCGGCGGCGGGTCGTTGTTCGGATAGCCGCGGTAGAACGCGCCGGCCCATTCCAGCTTCGCCTTGCCGTCGGGCGCGGGCGACACCGTCAGCGTCGAGGAATAATTGGTGACCGGCAGCACCTTCACATCGACCGCCGTGATCCGGTACGAATAGCTCATCATGTCGGCGTCGTACTTGTAGAGCTCTTCGTCGATGGTCGCGCCTTGCGTCAGCGTCAGCCGCCGCGTGGCGCCGATCTCGTTGCCCTTGTCGCCCTCGGTCTTGCTGACGCCCGCGAGCCAGCTCATGTCCTGGAAATTGCCGATCACTGCCCACACCTTGGCCTGCGGCGCGTCGATCTCGATCGATTCCTGCACCTTCCGGCGGGTCGGCCCGTGGGCCCAGGCGGCTCCCAGCACAGCCAGCGCCACCACCACGACGCAGGCCCTCGCGATCGTTCCCTTCATCCCGTCTCCTCCATTGTATCGGCCTGCGCCGCATCGGGCGTGCCGAAGCTTATGGCTCGCCATAGACCAGATGGGGGACCGGTTTCTTGCACGAGAGCGAAGTCGCGGCCGTCGTCTTCCTCGGGAGGCAAGCCTCCCGCACGACGGCCGCGCCTCGATGGTCGGTCTCACGCCGCCAGCAGCGGCTATCCCGGCTCCTGTTGAAGGCCTAATCTGATAGCCAAACGCTCATCGAGCTGAACACGATGCCCCTCTCCGAAGCCGCCCGCCTGAAGCTCCTCGCACCACCACCAGCCGGCAAGGTGCGCATCGTGCTCGACACCGACACCTATAACGAGATCGACGACCAGTTCGCGATCGTCCAGATGCTGCTGTCGCGGGATC
Organism: Bradyrhizobium sp. ISRA436; assembly: GCF_029910015.1. Lineage (NCBI taxonomy): Bacteria > Pseudomonadati > Pseudomonadota > Alphaproteobacteria > Hyphomicrobiales > Nitrobacteraceae > Bradyrhizobium > Bradyrhizobium sp. ISRA436. Next base: position 3,683,902 of record NZ_CP094519.1, on the reverse strand, counting down.
GCTTTGATGTGGAGGCGATCTATGCCGCGCCGTTCTTCAACAAGCGCTCGGATGGACCGGGTCATGGCATGGAGCTGAGCTACCAGGAAATCCTGCGCCTGCTGGAACGATTGAACGTTTCGCCCGACGGGCTGGTTCATCGCGGCGTCACCGCCTATGTCGGCGCTGCGAAGCAGGCGCGCGAGGCGACCGCGGTCGATGACCTGATCGCCCGGGCCCGGGCGGGATCGCCGGACAATCCGCTCTACATCGTTGCCATCGCGGCCATCAGCAACGTCGCCTCGGCGCTGCTCATGGCGCCGGACATCATCGATCGCGTCGTCGTGGTGTGGCTCGGCGGCCATGCGCTGGAATGGCCCGATACGGCCGAGTTCAATCTCAGGCAGGATGTCGGCGGGGCGCAGGTGCTGCTCGACAGCGGCGTGCCGCTCGTTCTGGTGCCCTGCCTCGGCGTCACCTCGCGCCTGCACAGCACCGTGCCGGAGATCGAGCGTTACGTCGAGCCGCACGGCAGCATCGGCGCGTTCCTGGCGCAGCGCTTCAAGGAGTATTCGTCCGATCATCTCGGCTGGGCCAAGGAGATCTGGGACATGGCGCCGGTCGGCTGGCTACTCAACCCGAGTTGGGCGCCGAGTGTGATCGTTCCCGCTCCGGTCCTGACCGACCAGATGACCTGGAGCGTTGATCGCCGGCGGCATCCGATCCGCTACGTGACCTTCATCGACCGCAACGCGATCCTGAAGGACTTCTTCCTGAAGATGAAAGCGTTTGCCGAAAAGCAAGCGTAGCGCGGATTGCCGCAGCGTCGCTGCGTGGCAGGCTCTCAGCGTGTCGTCCGGATGAGCCAACGGATCACGCGAACGCGCGCCGATGACAGGCTCCGCGATATCCGGGATTGTCAGTAGAATACTATGTTCTGACCCGCATGCCGCTTCGCTCGTGCCGGCTACCATAGCGAGCGTTGAGCCCCGGCGCCGGCCACGCTCCTCACTTCGCTATGTCTACACCGCCCAGTAGTTCGGGTGCGTATACGACTGCGAGCGATCGCCCCAGTCGAATTCGTCGCCGTCGATCTCGCACGGGCCCGTCTGCAGCTCTTCCAGTGTCGCCTCGGCCTCATAGGCCTGACGCACCGGATCGTATCGAAGGGCGCTCCACTTCACGGGATAATGGTGGTGGGTGCTGAGAATCCCTCCGGTCTTGATCACGGCGTAGGCCACCGTTCCGCTCAGCTTTTCGAGCATGAGCCGTTCGATCGATCCGAGTTTTGCGCCGTCGCGTCCGTAGACATGGACGTGCTCGACGCGGTCACTGGGCACCAAGGCATGATGCATGGCATCCTCCCTGTTTCCGCTGGTTCGGCCGTAATCTAGCACGAAATGACAGCGGTGGAGCAGGTTGGCGAAGCATCGTTCGCCACGCCCTGCGACGATCTCGGCAGGTTCCGTGCGGCCGTTCTCGGCGCGGACCAAGCGCCACAAGCTCGTCCTCACTCCTCGGTCGCGGCTTCGACAAACCCCTGCGGGTCGTCGCAGAATTCGCGCATCACCCGGTAGTGATCGGTCTGCTCCAATGCGACCGGCTCGAGCGCGTATTTGGTCAGGCGCAACAGCGCCGCGCCGGGGCAGGCCATCAGCATCGGCGCGTGGGTGGCCATGATGACCTGGCAGTGGCCGGTCTCGTCCATCCGGCGCAGCAGCTTTAGGAATTCGATCTGGCGCGAGGGCGACAGTGCGGATTCAGGCTCGTCGAAGATGAAGATGCCTTGCCTCTGGCATCGCTCGTTGAAGAAGCGCAGAAAGCCTTCTCCGTGGGAATGAGACAGGAAGTCGGGCGGCGGCCCGCCCAAGGGGTCGTCGAGCGCCGCCTCGTCCAGATATCGCGCCACCGAGAAGAAGCTCTCGGCGCGGAAGAACCAGCCGTTCGTGATCTTCGGCAGCCAGCTTGCGCGCAGCGCGCTGGCCAGCGACCCACCCATCTCCTCCAGCGCTCTGGAATGGTCGACCGGCCGGTAGCCCCTGCCGCCGCCGGCATCGTCGTAGCCGGCCATCACGGCGATGCCTTCCAGCAGCGTCGACTTGCCGGTGCCGTTTTCACCGACGATGATGGTGATCGCCTTGTCGAAGCTGAGCTCGAAACCGTCGCGCAGCAGCGGCAGGACGAACGGATAGACGTTACGGTCCGCAACGCGCGCGGGATCAAGCCAGATGCGCCTGAGATAGGGCGCAGGCATGTTGATGGGGCGATATCGTCGTCTGGCCATTCGTCCTGCCTCCGGGGCTCCGCGCCTCGGAACCCACCATCCCAGACGTGCGCGAAGCCGTCAAGAACGTAACAAGAACATCAACGCGTACCCCAACGTCTTCCGGCGCCCCATGCTACGTTTGGCGTGCATCGCCTGCCGCGCGGAAACATCACGCTGCAAGCGGGTTCTCCCGAGATGACGCCTCTCCCCAAAAGGGCTTCAGGCCCTGCCGACCCGCACCGTGCTGTCGACGACCGCGACCACCTGTCACATCCCTGAGGCCCGAGCGGATGCCCAGTCGCACCTATGACCTTTTCCGCAAGGCGATCCTCACCGAGCACCAGGTCGCGTGCAGCTATCAGGGGCGACGACGCGAGCTTTGCCCCCACATCATCGGGCACAACAAGAAGGGCGAAGAAGCGGTGCTGGCCTGGCAGTTCGCCGGTGAGAGTTCAGGCGACCTGCCGCAATGGCGCTGCCTGCGGCTTGCCGGCGTCAGTGAGGTCAGCCTGCGCAAGGGCCCCTGGCACGAAGGCGGTTCGCACAGCACCGAACAGACCTGCGTCAGCGAGATCGACCTCGACATCAACATCCATGTGCGGAAACGGCGGTGATGCGCCTTGGCACTGAGTTGCCCGACGGCGCAAGGCCCCGCAGCGAAAATATTTCTGTTTTCCAGAACTGCAATTCAGTGTATGAATGGCCCGTCTCACCCGCTTGAGGGGCGCTTCGCGATCGTCACGAGTGTTGGGTCGAGATGCGGTGGACGCTTCACGTGCAACTGACGAGTGCGCATGAGGCGGACGGCGAAATCGTGCAGGCCTGACGCCCTAGTGGCAGGTGTCTCCTCGCAAGATGCGGAACGCATCTTTGCGATGACGGTGACAACAAAGCCCAGTCTCGCCGGGGCGAGCGCGTATAAGCCGTAAACCATCGCGCAGGGAAAGCCGGGATCGCTCCGGTTTCACCTGTGGTCCTACCTCCCGAGCTTTCCATTTGCTCGGGACCCATGGGTGCGATCGGCCCCCGGCTTTCCCTGCGCCCTCTGTTCAAGGAGAGGGCGAAACGAAATGCAAAGCTCGGACGCGTCGCGCCGCGAGAACGCGAAATCACACCCTCTCAGTCGTCATGGCCCGCGCAGGCGGGCCATCCAATACGCCGCGGCCTCTCGGCTCAAGCCCCGACGTCTCTGGAATACTGGATCACCCGCTTTCGCGGGTGATGACAGCGCAGCCAGGCCGTTTGACAGATGAAAACCCGCCGCGTCATTGCGAGGAGCTCGCGGCAAAATTGCAAAGCAATTTTGCGCTGAAGCGACGAAGCAATCCATCGTCCCGCATGTGCTGCACCATGGATTGCTTCGCTTCGCTCGCAATGACGAAAACGGTTATGCTAAGGCGCGCCCCGCCCCCTACGGCTGCTCCGCCTCCTCCAACACCTCCAGCACAAGCTCCATCGTCATCAGCACCGGATTGTCGCCGCGTACCAGCCGCCCCTCGGCGATGCCGCCGAGATAGTCGACCAGCGCGACGTCGAGCTCGGCGTGCCACTGCCCATCGGTGTCGGTTGCGATGTCACCTGCCGTCACCGCAAGCTCGGTCGCGAACGGCACCACGCTGTGGCCGTCGGTGAAGATAGCGCCGATGGTCGAGCCGACGCCGCCGTGCAGCCGCGCGCGCAGGATGCCGTGCTGATGACAGAAGCTCTCCAGCGCACAGGCGAAATCCTGGTTCGGTCGCAGCCGCAGCGCGAAGGCGTGGCTGGTGGTCTTTGCGCCGAGCGGCGCGGTGGCGACCGGGCCGAACAGCGTGAAGTTGGTCTCGCTGTCGGGCTCGGCCAGGAACGTTGCGCCGTCGATCCCGAACGCGCTGACCTCGAAGGGCTCGGCGACGACGGTCTCGTCCGGCAGCATGTGGCCGCCGTTGAAGCGGCCGTCCGCCTCGGTCCACAGGCCGTGGCAATGGAAGAACGGCGCACCATCACGCGCGCCGAAGGTCAGCGCCGCGAGCTTGAGCCGCGTCACGCCTTCGGGGCGAAACGTGTCGCTGTAGAACGCCGCGTTGGCACCGTCCTTCGACAGCGCCGGCATCACATAGGCAAAGGGGCCGAGCGCCCCGCCCTTCGCGTTGAGCACGCCGCCCGAAAATCCCTCCGCCGCAAAGCCGCGGCGCACGGCCTCGAGCAAAGGAATGCCGGCCTCCAGCATGAATGAGAAGGCGCGGCCGCGCGCGGCGACCCACTGGATGCGCTCAGGGACGGGAGCGCCGGGCTGGGCGATGCTGCGCATTGCGCTAGCCGCCCGGCGATTTGGCGATCACCTCGAGCAGCCCGCGCGCCTCGAGCTCGTCGCGGATCAGCCGCTTCGGCACCTTGCCGTAGCCGGACTTCGGCAGCGCCTCCCAGAAGAAGAACCGCTTCGGCATCTTGTAGCGCGGCACCTTCGGCGCGAGATACGCCGCCAGCTCGGCCTCGCCGACCGCATCGGAGCCTTCGCGCGCGACGCAGACGGCAACGCCGACCTCGCCCCAGAAGGGATCGGGCACGCCGAGGACTGCGACCTCACCCACCGCGGGATGGGTCAGGATCTTCTCTTCGATCTCGCGCGGATAGATGTTGGAGCCGCCGGAGATGTACATGTCGGAGGCGCGGCCGGTGATATAGACGAAGCCCTCCTCGTCCATGTGGCCGAGGTCGCCGGTGCGGAACCAGCCGTCACGAAACGCCTTCGCATTGGCCTCGGGGTTGTCGTAGTAGCCGGCGAAAACGCCGGGGCCGATCACGCAGATCTCGCCGGTTTCGAAGGCTTTCAGCTCGCGCCCGTCGTCGCCCTGGATCGAGACCTGCATGCCGGTGCGCTCGAAGCCGCAGGTGCCGATCCGCGCATGCGGCCCGTCCTCGGGATCGTGCAGGCCCGGCGGCAGCACGGTGATGTTGCCGGTGACCTCGCCGAGGCCAAAATACTGCACCAACACGCCGCCGAGCTTGTTCAGGGCCGCCTTCTGGTCCTCGCGATACATCGGCGCGCCGGCATAGATGATGTAGCGCAGCGAGGAATGGTCGTGCTGATCGGCCGCGGGATGCTCGACCATCATCTTCAGGATGGTCGGCACCGTGAACATGTTGCTGACGCGATGCTTCGCAATCAGCCGGAACGCCTCCGCGATGTCGAACTTCTCGGACGGCAGCAAGATGGTCGGTACGCCGCGCGCGGTCTGCACCAGTTGATGGACGCCGGCACCATGCGACAGCGGCGCCACCACCAGCGAGGCGTCCTGCTCGGTGGTGCCAGGCATCAGGTCGGCGAGATGATTGGTGATCACGAAGGCCATCTGGCCATGGGTGAGCACCGCAGCCTTGGAGCGGCCGGTGGTGCCGGAGGTGAAGAAGAACCAGCAGGGATCGTCGTACTCGACCGCGATGTTCTCGACCTCAGCGCCGGCATGCCTGGCGATGACGTCGCCGACGGTGGCTTCGCCGAACGTGCCCTGCTCGCCAATCCGCCAGACGAACTCGAGCGCCGGGTTGGCCGCCGCCCTGGCGTGCTCGGGAAAGTCGCCGTGGCAGAGAAATGCTTTCGCGCCGGAGGCCGCGGCGAGATAGGCGACCTCGTCCGGCATCAGGCGGAAATTGGTCGGCACCCAGACCGCGCCGAGCCGGAAGGCCGCGAACATCGACCAGAACATCTCGTCGCAGTTCTTGGAATGCACCAGGATGCGGTCGCCCTTGACGATGCCGCGCGCGGCGAGCGCTGCCGCCAGCGCCGAGACGTTCCGGTCGATGTGACGCCAGGACCAGACCTTCTCGTTCCAGATGAAGCCCGGACGATCGCCATGGCGGCGGGCGTTCTGGGTCAGGATGTAGGCGAGGTTCATCACCCGGCGCGACACCCGTGCGATACCGCCGCGCGGCGCGGTAGTGGCCGTCCCGCTCATGGCCGCCCAGCCGATACGTGCAACATCAGGGGCATGGTCAGGACAATCATCGGATGTTTCCTCGGTCAGAACCGGGCGTCTTCAAGCGCCGCAAGGGAGATGGTGTGATCCGGTTTATCGCCAAGCCACAGGCTTCGGCAAGGCCCGCACGATGCGGCCTTGGTGCGAGACGACGATCGAGACGGAAAAGCACCTCGACCGCGCCTTGCTGGCAGCCGAGGAGATATCAGACCGCCCTCGCCCGAACCGGCGCTACTGCGGATGCTTGGCCAGTTCCTGCTCGCTCAGGTTCCAGTCCTGCCAGAGCTGCCACGCGCCGACGATGGCGACGAGCACGCCAAGCACGATGTGCCAGAGCTGCAGCGCCTGGTCCGAGGCATAGCCGAACACGAAGGGCGACACGATCAGCCAGAGCCCGAGCAGGACACTCGCCGCCTCCTCCCAGCGATGCAGCGCGACATATTCGAGCTGAGCCAGGCCCAGCACCAGCATGCCGACCACGAAACTGTTGAGGACCAGGTGGCTGCGTTCGAGATCGATAGTGTCACTCACCTGAATCGGAAACCAGGGCGACACCATGATCAGCACGCCGAGCAGCATGCCGAACCAATCCTCCCAGGCGTGGTGTGTCTTGAAGAAACGATTGTCCGACATGACGATCCTCCTCCCGAACAGAGGCATACGTCGGCGCCCGGCACTTCCGCTCCCTGCCAAACGATCATCCGACCGCAGCGGCGGCGTATGTCTGGTGTCAAACGTAACCGAACCGCATTTGCCCGCAAGATGTTATCAGCGTGTGTGCACTGCGGTAGAAGCCACAGCAAATGCCAATCTGCGGCCTGGCTTTGTGCCGACGAATTCACGCGCTTAGATCAGGCAGGGTGAATCAACCGGGAATTTGCGATGGCTGCCGTCCGCGACAACAAGGCCCAACAACGCTTGCTGGCCGATCTATAGATGTTCGCCGACCCATAAAAAAGGGCCCGCGCTGGCGCGGGCCCTGCTGATGTCCGGGATGCCTATCCCGTCAGTGCTTGATATCCGGGGGCAGCTTGCCGCCGTTGGCCGCGAGCTTCGCCATCACCTGCTTGTGCAGCCAGATGTTCATGCTCGCGGAGTCGTTCGTGTCACCGGCGTAGCCAAGCTCCTTGGCAAGCTCCTTGCGCGCGCCGAGGCTGGAATCGATGTCGAGCGCCTTCATCAGGTCGACGATCGAGGTCCGCCACTCCAGCTTCTCCTTCTTCGCAGCGACCGCAGCATCGAGGATCGGGGCCACGTCAACTGTCTGCGCGGGCGCAGCAGCAGGCGCCGCGGCTGGAGAAGAGGACGATGCGCTGGCGGAGGACGATCCGCCGGCGGGAGCTGTGCTGGTGGCCGCTCCGCCAGCGGGCGCCGCGCTCGCGCTGCTGCCGAAGATCGCGCTCATGATTTTTCCGAAAATGCTCATCGTTCGCTCCCACAGGACTTGAGATGGTTCAAAAGTCAGACGGCACTGGGACGCCCGACCGCGGTCGCACATGAAGTGTACCGCCCCCTCCATAGCTTGCCAATGCGACATTCACTTGAGCGTGAGCGCGTGCTTTCGATCCGGTTTGGGAGTACCTTGATTATACAGTTCGCGACACGGCCAGTTCCCTGCTCTGTCTTTCGCGTCTGGCCTGCTCGTGATCGCTTCGAGAGGCGGCACGTATGTGCCCGTGCGCCGGGCACAGAATGCGGCCGTCCAGAGGGAGACAACGACCATGGCCACTCCATATCAAGGCAATGTCACATCGATGACGCAGAGCGGAAAAAGCACCGTGTCTGCGCCAGTTGTCCGCACCATCGGCCTGTCCGATTTGCATCAAGCGCTGCGTCTCGGCTGGGAGGACTTCAAGGCGGTGCCAAGTCACGCCATCGTCCTGTGCCTGATCTATCCCGTGCTCGGCCTCGTGCTCGCGCGCACGGTGCACGGCTATTCCGTGCTGCCCCTGTTATTTCCGTTGGCCGCAGGCTTTGCCCTGCTCGGCCCATTTGCAGCGATCGGTCTCTACGAGATGAGCCGCCGCCGAGAGAACGGCGAGGAAGCCACCGGGTGGGACGCCTTCCAGGTGTTCCGCTCGCCGTCGTTTGGCGCGATGCTCGGGGTCGGCACGCTGCTGTTCGCACTGTTCGTGACCTGGATCGCGACCGCGCAGGCGATCTACACGGCCGCCTTCGGCTATGCAATTGCCGCCGACATTCCGGATTTTGCGGGGCGCGTGTTGACCACTTCGCAGGGCTGGTGGCTCATCGTGGTCGGCTGTGGCGTCGGCTTCCTGTTCGCGCTCGTCGCACTCTGCATCAGCGTGATCGCATTTCCGATGATGCTTGATCGCCATGCGACCGCCGGCGAAGCGATGGTAACGTCGATGCGCGTCGCCGCGAGGAATCCGGTGCCGATAGCGGCCTGGGGCCTCATCGTCGCGGTGTTGCTGGTGCTCGGCACGATCCCGTTCTTCCTCGGCCTTGCGATCGTGGTCCCGTTGCTGGGTCATGCCACCTGGCATCTCTATCGGGAGGTGATCGTGAAGGATCCGAATGCGCGGCCGGTCATTCCCGAACCGCGCCAGCGCAAACCCGCCGCCGATTTTCCGGCCAACCTGTTTCCCTGGCGGCGGAGCGATCGTAGCTGAGTGCTGGCCGCAATCCTGCGCGACGCCGAATGCAACACCGACCGCCGGCCGATCTTCGGCCGGCGGTTTGCTGTCCGGCGCAGCGGGATCCGGCCGTCAACAGGACGTGATACTGGCGCGGTTATTGCTTCCCTGTCTGGCATCGACAGGTTGCTGACCAGCCTTGTTTTGGCCGCTGTTGCCGAGAACATACGCGCCGGTTTTCAATACCAATGTCGATAAGATCGTCGCCTCCGGAGTGAACGGCCATATGAGCTCTCGTCTTTCCTACCGCGCGCTTGCCATCGGCGCGTGGCTGCTGGCATCGACCGCGTCGACGCTCGCCGCCCCTTGCGGCACCGGTTCGTTCGAGGCCTGGCTCGACGATTTCAAGAAGGAAGCCGCCGCCAAGGGTATTTCGCAGAATGCTATCCAGGCCGGTCTCAACGGCGTCACGCTCGACAAGGCGATCCTGGCGCGCGATCACTCCCAGCAGGTTTTCAGCCAGACTTTCGAGCAGTTCTCGGGCCGCATGGTCCCGCCGCGCCTCACCCGCGGCTCCAACAAGATGAAACAATACGGCTCGGTGCTGTCGCGGATCGAGGAGGCCTATGGCGTGCCGGGAGAGATCCTCGTCGCGATCTGGGGGCTGGAGACCGATTTCGGCGTCAACACCGGCAAATTTCCGACCATGCGGTCGCTGGCGACACTCGCCTACGACTGCCGCCGCTCCGACATGTTCAAGGACGAGATGATGGATGCATTGCGCATCATCGAGCGCGGTGATCTCGCGCCGCAAGAGATGCGCGGCGCCTGGGCGGGCGAGATCGGCCAGACCCAGTTCATGCCGTCGTCCTACATCAAGTTCGCGGTGGACTTTGACGGCAACGGCAAGCGCGACCTGCTGCACAACGTGCCGGATGTGCTGGCATCGACGGCAAACTTCCTGAAGAGCTACGGCTGGAAGAAGGGCAAGGACTGGGAGCCCGGCAGCGAGAACTTTGCGGTGATCCAGCAGTGGAACAAGAGCGAGGTCTACGCCAAGACCATCGGTTACTTCGCCACCCAGCTCGCCCACGCTCCCTAAGGCACATCAAAGGGCCGGCTGCCCCAGGCAACCGGCCCTTATCGCAATGTACAAAGGGTTTACTTCGCCATACTGGCACGCGCAGCCTTGCCGAGGTGCGCGCCGCAGGCGCCCATCTTGCCGTTCAGCATCGCGCCCTGGGCGAGCGAGATTTCCTTCTCCGCCCGCTTCGACCAAGGAACACAGTGGTCGGCAGTTGCGGTACACAGCAATACATCAGAGCGATGAGCCGCCTCAGCTCGGCAACGACGACCGCCGGGCCTTCGTGGCGTCCTGCCAGTCGCCGCGCCCTCGAGATCACGTTGCCTCTCCGGTAGCAGCACCTGCCTGCCAGGCGAGACGAGGAGCCTTTCACCGCCAGTGTTAACCAATTGCCGCTTCGCGGTTTTGGCCCCACAGAGCTCGCCAATAATGAACCAATATTCATATTATGAGCGAGGTTCCATATGCGAATCACGCATAGAAAGCAACGGACGATCCTTCCGCGTCTTGGGACACTCAGGATTGATTTTACGGTCCTGAATTACCATCTAGAATATCCGTTAGAAGTGATACAAGCTGCTGAATTATCATGCATTCCGATCGATCGACCCAACCACGTGGAACTCCCGCTGGCGATCGGCTTCGACATGCCCGGAACAGTTAACTGGAACTTACCGCCGTCATGCATTTTGGGATTAGCTGCATCGCAACGTCGGAACTACTGCACTGCAAAATCCCATCTATATTCATTTCAACGATGAGGCTTTGGAAAAGCTGAATCTGAACTACCAGGAGACTACCAATGCTACTCTCGCTCATCCGCATGATCCAGGCTTTCCGGGATTATCAGCGCAATGTCAGCGAATTGTCCCAGCTCAGCGACCGTGAACTCGCCGATATCGGCCTCGATCGCTCGGACATTCCGCGCGTTGCCGCCGGCACTTACAACGGCTGATCGCTCATCGGCCATCTGATGAACGGATAACGCCCGCTCCTGCAGCGGGCGTTATCGTTTCCGGCTCGGTTTCAGATGCATACGGGATCAAAACGCGCTAACGCTGCGCGATGACACCGCATCACTCCTCTTCCCAACCCGTGCACATCGTGGGCGCGGGTCTCGCCGGCTCGGAAGCCGCCTGGCAGGTCGCCAATTCCGGCGTCCATGTCGTGCTGCACGAAATGCGCCCGACCCGGATGACCGAGGCCCACCGGACCGACGGCTGCGCCGAACTGGTCTGCTCGAACTCCTTCCGCTCTGACGACGCCGCCAACAACGCGGTCGGGCTGCTACACGCCGAGATGCGGCGCCTGGGCTCGCTCATCATGCGCGCGGCCGACGCCAACCAGGTGCCCGCGGGCGGCGCGCTGGCGGTCGATCGCGACGGCTTCTCCGCTGCCGTTACCAAGGCGCTGCACGAACATCCGCAGATCGAGATCAGCCGTGAGGAAGTAGCGGGCCTGCCGCCTCACGACTGGAGCAACGTGATCATCGCGACCGGCCCCCTCACCTCGGCTCCGCTCGCGGATGCGATCAGGCAGTTGACGGACGAGAGCGCGCTGGCGTTCTTCGACGCGATCGCGCCGATCGTGCACAAGGATTCCATCGACATGTCGATCGCGTGGTTCCAGTCACGCTACGACAAGCTCGGTCCCGGAGGCACCGGCGCCGACTACATCAACTGTCCGATGTCGAAGGAGCAGTATGACGCTTTCGTCGCGGCGCTGCTCGAGGGCGAAAAGGTCGATTTCAAGGATTGGGAGACCAACACGCCCTATTTCGACGGCTGCCTGCCGGTCGAGGTGATGGCCGAGCGCGGTCCCGAAACGCTGCGCCATGGGCCGATGAAGCCGGTGGGACTGACCAATCCGCACAATCCGACCGTGAAGCCCTATGCAATCGTGCAGCTGCGGCAGGACAACCAGCTCGGCACGCTGTACAACATCGTTGGCTTCCAGACCAAGCTGAAGCATGGCGCGCAGCAGCGCGTGTTCCGAACTATCCCGGGCCTTGAGAAGGCGGAATTCGCCCGGCTCGGCGGCCTACATCGCAATACCTTCCTGAACTCGCCGAAGCTGCTCGACGCACAATTGCGCCTGCGGGCGCAGCCACGGCTGCGCTTTGCGGGACAAATGACGGGCTGCGAAGGCTACGTCGAGTCGGCTAGCGTTGGTTTGATCGCAGGGCTTTGCGCCGCCGCCGACGCGCGCGGCCGATCGCTGACGCCACCGCCGGCCACCACGGCACTGGGCGCCCTGCTCGGCCACATCACCGGCGGCCATATCGAGACGATCGAATCCGGCACACGCTCGTTCCAGCCAATGAACATCAATTTCGGCCTGTTCCCGCCGCTCGCCAGTCCGCCGACGAAGAAGCCCGACGGCTCGCGGCTACGCGGGAATGAGAAGACCGTCGCCAAGAAGCAGGCGATCAGCGCGCGGGCGCTCGCCGACCTCGATCACTGGATCGCAGACCACCTGCGCGTTGCGGCGGCGGCCTAGGAATCATGAGCCTGCCGAAAGACGACGCTGCCATCTTGTCGGCGCGATGGAGCCAGGGTGTCCTGCTCAAGCGCGACGTGTTCTCCACCGTCGAACGCGGCCGCTTCCACGCCGATGGCGGCGAGGTCGACGGCGTGCTGCGCCGGCTCGACCAGGTGCCGTTCTGGTCATTCGGCCTTGCACTGCATCTGTTTTCGCGCGAGCGCCGCGCACTGACGCTGGCGCGCGATCTCGACGTCGGCCCAAGACTGCTGTGGGCCGGCAGGCGCGCGCTGGTGCGCGGCTTCATCGACGGCGTCGCACTGCATCTGGCGAAGCCGCATGGCGACGTCGCCTATTTCCGTTCCGCCAAGGCCGCCTTGCGCAAGCTGCACCGCGCCGGCATCTGCCACAACGATCTCGCCAAGGAGCAGAACTGGCTGGTCGGCCGCGACGGCCGCGCCTACCTCACCGACTTCCAGCTCGCCGCCTGCTTCAAGACCCGCAACCGCTTGTTCCGGATCGCGGCCTATGAGGATCTGCGCCATCTGCTGAAACACAAGCGCAGCTACGCGCCGGAGGCCCTGACGCCGATGGAGCGCAAGGTGCTCGCCAAGAAGTCTGCGGTCGCCAGCATCTGGCTCAAGACCGGCAAGAAGGTCTATCAGGCGATCACGCGGGGCATCTTCAACTTCACCGACCGCGAAGGCGGCGGCCGGCGGCTGGTCAACGACGCCCCCGTGCTGGTCGACCTGATCCGCCGGAACCCCGAGGTGCGCGATACCGCGATCGTCGCCTTTGCCGATCGCCGCGTCGGCGTCGGGCTATACGCTTTCGTCGAAGCGGACCAGTCCGCGCTGGAGAAGACGCTGCGCAACGAGCTCGCGGCCGCCAAGGGCATCAAGCCGCCCGAGCATATCCAGATCGTGCACGCGCTGCCGCGCGATGCCGCCGGCAAGCCGCGCACCGAAATCCTGCAGCTCGTCGCCATGAACCAGATCGACCTGATCGAGCCGATGATGAACAGCGACGCCGATCGCGAATTCCTCAAGGACATCCTCGAACAGCGCAAGAACCTGCGCGACCGCTTCAATTTTGAAGTCGCCGAGATGGACCGGCTGTCCCGCTAGAACATCGCCCGCCGGCCCTCGACAAACGCGTCCGGAAGCCCCACTCTTGCAACGGGGCGCCACGCTCAAGGGACAGGTCTAATGCCACTCACTCGTGGCCGTATCGGAGGATATGATTCCGAACGGATGGCGTTCGGCTTCACGATGCTGGACGGCGACCAGACGGTCGAGTGCCAGATCAGCGACGCTGCGATGGACGAATTGGCCGACACCAAGGGAACGCCGAGCATCGCGCGTCAGGCCCAGTTCGTGGCGCTGCGCGACGCCATCGAGAGGATCGCATCCGACCTGTATGACGGCGGCCCAATGGTCAGGGGCGGGACGATCCGGATCTTCACGAAGCACATCCCGAAACAGCGGAGCTAGCCGCGGAAATCCTTCGCGCGCGCGGCACGCCACAGCGTCCACAGGACGCGCAATCGCGACGCCGGCTTCGGAACAAATGGATCGTTGTCCGCTCTCGTTGCCCGAACCAGGTCGCGGCGGACATGCGCGAGCGGCAGAAACACCGCCCTCACCGCGGGCGGAACGTCGGCAAGCAGCAAGAGCGCGGTCGTGAAGTGAGTTTGCGCCTCATGCGCGAGCCGGTCGACCGCCGCACGGATTTCCGGGGTCTGCTTGCGGGTAAAGACCGCTTCCATGCTGCTGCCACGCTCCTGAAGGAGTTGCAGCGGCAGGAAGAGCTGATGCCGCGCAGCATCCCGCGGCAACGCTGCGATCACCTGCGCCATCCCCTGCGCCAGACCCGCATGACGCGCGAGGTGGTCGATCTCTTCCGACGGTCGCGCGACCACGCGCGCAGCGAGCGAGAACAGCGCCGACGCGGTGTCCCCGAGATAGCCCTCGAGTGCTGCCATCGACGGCATCGGATCATTGTAGAGATCGAACTCGTGCGCCTCGACCAGGCGCGACAATGCCGAGACGGGCAAGCGGTGCTTGCGGATCGCCTGCAGCAACTCGGCTGCGACCGGATTGCCTTCGACACCGCCATGCTCTGTCCCGGCCAGCATGTCGGTCCACCATTGCAGCCGTATCTCGCCGGGCAGCGGCTGGCTCACGTGCTCATGGACACGGGAAACCTCGGCGTTGAAGGCATAGATTGCGAGCAGCGCCCGGCGCTCCGCAGCAGGCACAAACAGGGTCGAGGCATAGCGGACGAAATCATGAGTCCGCACCAGATCGGCGCAGAAGGCCGCGCCGTCCGCCGGCGCTTCTGCCTCACTCATGGCACGGCGATCAGCGCTGCCGCCACGCGCCGCCGCTCGCCGAGCATGATGTTGTAGGTGCGGATCGCGGGACCGGTCTGCATCGGGTCGAGCACCACCTGCACCGCGCGCAAGGCCTCGCGCAGGCCCTTCGGCGGCACCCAGACTTCGTTGCCGCTGCCCACGATCAGCGTGTCGATCGCATTCGCCGCCGCGAACACCTGAGCCAGCGAGTATTGGTCGATCTCCTGCGGACTGGTCACCGGCCAGGCCCAGATTCCGTCGGGCAGGCACAGCAGCGAGCCGCGGTGCGACATGTCGGCGAACGCGAAGCCACCCTTGCCGTAGGCTTCGATCGGCGCCGGCCTCGGAAGATGTGGAGCGTCCGAGGGGTTGGCCATGATCGGTTACTTCTTGACTGCCGCGTCCGGCTTTTTGGCCGGCGCATCCTGCGCGTCGCCCCGCGTAGTGTGAACACCGAGATAGATCAGGATCGGCGCCGCGATGAAGATCGAGGTATAGGTGCCGACCAGCACGACGCCGAACATCATCACCGCGGTGAAGCTGTGAATCGCCTGGCCGCCGAACAACAGCAGCGCGAGCAGCGCCAGCGTCACTGTGACGTGGGTGACAATGGAGCGCGACAGCGTCGAATTGATCGATTCGTTCAACAGCTGCGGCATCGGCATCTTCTTGTAGCGCCGCAGCATCTCACGAATACGGTCGTAGATGACGACGGTGTCGTTGAGCGAGTAGCCGAGAATCGTCAGCAGCGCCGCGATACTCGTGAGGTCGAAGTCCACCTGCGAGATCGACATGAAGCCGATCGTCAGCACGATGTCGTGGACGTTGGCGATCATCGCGCCGAGCGCGAACTGCCATTCGAAGCGGAACCAAAGATAAATCAGGATGCCGAGAATGGCGAACATCAGGCCGAGCATGCCGTAGGCCAGCAGCTCGCCGGAGACGCGCGGCCCCACCACCTCGACGCGGCGGTAGTCGACGGAATCGCCGAGCGCGCCGCGGACCTTCTGGACGGCCGCCTGCTGCGCGGCGTCGCCGCCGGGCTGCTCGGCCACGCGGATCAGGACTTCGGCCGGACCGCCGAACTGTTGCAACTGGACCTCGCCGAGGCCGAGACCGTTCAATGTCGTGCGCATCGCGGCGATGTCGGCGGTGCCGGACTTGGCCCGCACTTCCAGGAGCGTGCCGCCCTTGAAGTCGATGCCGAAATTCAGGCCATGGGTGAAGAACAGCGTGATTGCGAGGATCGAAAGCACCGCCGAGATCGGGAAGCTGATGCGGCGGAAGCGCGTGAAGTCAAAATGCGTATCGTCGGGCACGATGCGCAGCGACGGCAACAGACCGAACACCGAAACCACGGTCAGCACGGCGATCAGGACACCAAGGCCGATGAGAATATAGTGGGTCACAATAGGCCTCTCAAATCGGCACGGTTTGCGGCCGCTTCCATCGCACCCACCCCGCGACGATCAGGCGCGTCAGGGTGAACGCGGTGAACACCGTGGTGATGATGCCGATGCCGAGCGTCACGGCGAAGCCGCGCACCGGTCCGGTACCGATATAGAACAGCACCGCGGCAGCGATGAATGTGGTGATGTTGGAGTCGAGGATCGTCGCCAGCGCCCGTTTGAAGCCGGCGTCGATCGCCGAGATCGCGGTGCGCCCGCCGCGCAGCTCCTCGCGGATACGCTCGTAGATCAGCACGTTGGAGTCGACCGCGATACCGACGGTCAGCACGATGCCTGCGATGCCGGGCAGCGTCAGCGTGGCGTTGAGCAGCGAGAGCAGGCCGAAGATCATGGCGACGTTGATTGCGACCGCGATGTTGGCGAACACGCCGAACAGCCGATACGTCACCAGCATGAAGACGATGACCAGGATCGAGCCGACATAGGCCGCAAGTTCGCCCTTCTCGATCGAGTCCTGGCCGAGGCCGGGACCGACCGTGCGCTCCTCGATCACGGTCAGCGGCGCCGGCAGCGCGCCGGCGCGCATCAGGATCGCCAGATCATTGGCGGACTGCACGGTGAAATTGCCGGAAATCTGGCCCGAGCCGCCGGTGATCGGCTCGCGGATGACCGGCGCGGAGATCACCTTGTTGTCGAGCACGATGGCAAAGGGCTGGCCGACGTTCTCGCTCGTGGCCTGGGCGAATTTGCGCGCGCCTGCCGAGTTGAAACGGAAACTGACGATCGGCTCGCCGGTGCGCTGGTCGAAGCCAGGCTGCGCATCGGACAGTTCGGCGCCGGAGACCAGAACCTGCTTTTTCACAACGTAGGGCACCGGCGGCGGCGACGCGCTCATCAGCAACTCGGACTCGGGCGGCACCCGGCCCTGCTGGGCCTGGTCCGGCGAGACCGACGTGTCGACCATGCGGAATTCCATCTTCGCCGTCTTGCCGAGCAATTCCTTCAGCCGCGTCGGGTCCTGCAGGCCCGGCACCTGCACCAGGATGCGGTCGGTGCCTTGGCGCTGGATCACCGGCTCGACGGTGCCGAGCTCGTTGACGCGACGCTCGACGATCTGGATCGACTGCTCGATGGTCTGGCGGATGCGCTCGGTAACGGCGGCCTGCGGCACCGTAAGGCGGATCAGGCCGCCGCCGGCGTCCGAGACCTCGAGGCTGCGCTGGCCGCTCGAGCCTAGCAGCCCGCCGAGCGGCTGCGACAGCTCGCGCAGCTTCGACAGCGCGCTCGCCTGCTCGTTGTCCCTGGAAATGCGGACCTCGACCGCGTCGTTGCGCACGTTCAGGCCGGTGTAGCCGATCTTGGCTTCACGCAGCGCCCGCCGCACATCGTCGCGGACCTGGTCGAGCTTCTCCTTCTTCACGTAGTTGGAATCGACCTCGAGCAGCAGGTATGAGCCGCCCTGCAGGTCGAGGCCGAGCACGAGGCGACGCTGCGCCCATGCCGGCCAGCTCTTGACCTGCGCTTCCGGAAAGAAGTTCGGCACCGCGCACAGGCAGACCACCAGCGCTGTCAGGATGATCGCCAGCGCCTTCCACCGGGTGAAATACAACATCGAGTTGATCCGTCAGATTCCAAAAAAGGCGGCGCGGCAATCAGCTCGCGGACGCCTCGTCCTTGGCGTCGCCCTTCGCCGGCTCACCCTTGGCGCGCACGCCGGAGATCATTTGCCGCATCTGCCGCACGCGCACGCCATCCGAAATCTCGAATTCGATCTGGTCGTCGTCGACCACCTTGGTGACCTTGCCGACGAGGCCGCCCGAGGTCACCACCGTGTCGCCGCGGCGGATGTTCTTCACCAGATCGGCGTGGTCGCGGACCTTCTTCTGCTGCGGGCGCAGAATCAGGAAATACATGATGACGAAGATCAGCGCGAATGGCAGCAGCGACATCAACATGCTGTTGGCATCACCACCGGCTCCGGCAGCCTGGGCAAAGGCAGGAGTAATCAGCATTCGGGCAATCCTCGGTAAGACGGAGAAGGACCGGCAACGCCCTCTGGTCCTTTGGGCGGTATGGCGGTCCGGGCAAATTCGCGCGGACTATAGCGGCAGCGGTCCCAATTGCAACGTTAACGGCCCTTCATTTAGGCGGCTTGCGGGAGGAGCGCCAGCCCGATAAGGCTGCGCCGTCAGGAACTGGAAAAATGCCGAAAAAAGCCAAGAAAACTGCCAGCAGAACTCCGTCCAAAACTGCCGCCAAAACACCGGCAAAAGCCGCGACAAATCGCCCGGCAAAGGCGCTCGATGGTGCAACCGCCGAGCGGATCGCGAGCGCTCTGGAGACCATTGCCAGCCGTCTCGCCGCGGCCGCCCCGGCCTCCGATCCGGCCGAGGCGCTTGGCGCAGCCGATGCCTTTGTCTGGCACCCCGACGGCCGCCTCGCCCCGGTCCCGCGCGTCAGCCGCGTCGAGATCGGCCTGCTCAAGGGCGTCGACCGGATGCGCGATATCCTGATGGAGAACACCGAGCGCTTCGCCAACGGACTGCCCGCCAACAACGCTTTGCTGTGGGGCGCGCGGGGCATGGGCAAGTCCTCGCTGGTGAAGGCCGCGCACGCGACCCTCAACCGCGACCGCAAGCCGGCCGACCGACTGAAGCTGATCGAGATCCACCGCGAGGACATCGAGAGCCTGCCCGGCCTGATGGAGCTTTTGCGCAGCTCGCCGTTCCGCTTCATCGTGTTCTGCGACGACCTCTCCTTCGACGGCAACGACGCCTCCTACAAGTCGCTGAAGGCGGTGCTGGAAGGCGGTATTGAGGGGCGCCCCGATAACGCCATCCTCTATGCCACATCGAACCGGCGGCATCTGCTCGCACGCGAGATGATCGAGAATGAGCGCTCGACCGCGATCAATCCCGGCGAAGCGGTTGAGGAAAAGGTGTCGCTGTCGGATCGCTTCGGCCTCTGGCTCGGCTTCCATCGCTGCAGCCAGGACGAGTATTTGGCGATGGTGAAGGGCTATTGCGACCATTTCGGTATCAAGATCGCCGACGACGAGCTCGAGCGCGAGGCGCTCGAATGGTCGACCACACGCGGCTCGCGCTCCGGCCGCGTCGCCTGGCAATTTACGCAGGAACTGGCCGGACGGCTCGGCGTTCGGCTGAGCGGGACCTAGCGGGGGCGCAATTCACGCGATCTCGCGCGGCCTTCTGATTCGGCTCGGCTTGAGTACGCTGGATTCATGCCGGCCGCCCCAAATGCAACTGAGAGACGATGTGGCGAGTGCGCCGCCTGCTGCGGCGGCTGGCTGAAAATCCAGATCCAGGACCACGACGTCTATCCGGGGCATCCCTGCCCGTTCAGCGGCGCTGGCAAATGCGCGATCTATGACGCGCGCCCGGTCGACCCTTGCCGAAATTTCGTCTGCGGCTGGCTTGCTCCGACAAGTCCGCTGCCCGAGTGATGCGGCCCGACAGGTCGCATCTGATCTTTCTTCCGGCCAGCTTCACATGGCGGACCATTCCCGTCGATGTCGCGGTCGCCATCGGCGCGCGCCCGAAGGCAAAAGCGCGCGCGTGGCTCGAAGCCTTCAGCCGCGACGCGCAGAGACCTCTGCTGCTGCAGGCGGACGGCGAATGGCAGGCCCATGGGCCGCCCGATTTCCTGCGCGACATGGTCGAGCGCCTCGCCGGCGGCGGCGATCCCTGGCGGTAATCCAAGGCCCCTCGCGGCGTCGGGATCGACGCATAAGCCAGACGCCACGTGGCATTCAACATGCCAAATGCATCGATTGATCTTGCGTCGCACCTATAATTTGTCAGCTTTGCTGTCACATTACTGTGGCAACGAAATAATTCGTAGTTTCAATAAGTTAAAAGATCCACGAATTTTATTCCCGCATCACGCCTGCGACAATTTGATGCACCGCAATAGTAATATAGTACCTTTTTATCACAGACCATCTTTATCTTCGTGATCCATCTCGCGTCCATGTATTTGGTATTTGGTATACATTACCGTTTCTCCCCGTTTGCGGCCCTCGGCACCCCGCCGAGGTGGTTTGGCAAACGGGGGGAACATCAGATGAAGAAGGGACTTCTCGCGGGAACCGCGTACACGGCGATTTGCCTCGCTCTCACGCAACAGCCGATGCGGGCGGCAACACTCGACGACGTGATGGCACGTCTGGATGCACTCGAACGAAACAACGCGAAACTTGCCAAGGAGAACGCGCAGCTACGGGATCGCGTCAATCACATCACGAGCCGGCCGGCGCCGGCCACAGCAACCGCCTCGGCCCCAAAGGGCAACCCCGTGCAGCATGCGGCCGTCGCCCCCTCCCCGGCCCCGGCACCCGAGCACGCAATCGTCAGCATCGGCGGCGCGCCAATCTACAGCAAGGCGCCAGGCAGCAATCCCTTCATCGACAACACCACCGTCACCCTGTACGGGCACGTGGATCTGTCGGGCGACGTCTTCAACGCCGGCGTCTTCGATCAAGGCACCAAGTTCGGAGTCGCGAGCAACCTCTCCTATTTCGGCGTTCGCGCGCGACACAATCTCGCACCTTACGGCTTCCCGGGATGGGCCGCGATCGCGCAATTCGAATCTCTCGTCGAAGTCGCCGCGGTCCCGACCGAGCGCGCCGCGTTTGGTACGCGCGACAGCTTCATCGGCATGGAAACCCCGTGGGGCACAATCAAGGCCGGCAAGGCCGATACGCCCTACAAGAGATCGACTTCAAAGTTCGATCCATTCTCGGCAACACTGGGCGACTATAACTCGATCATGGGCAACACCGGCGGTGATCTGCGCGCCGAGTTCGATTGGCGTGCGGCGCACGCCGTCTGGTACGAGTCACCGGTCTGGAACGGCTTCCAGGCAACCGTGATGGTGTCGCCCGGACAGAACACGGCAAGGGATAACAGCGACTTCGCGCTCGGCGACTTCAACTGCCCCGGCACGTCGGCACGCGGCAGCGGCAGCGGCTTCCCGTTGACCTCGGCACCGGAGGGCTGCACCGACGGCTCATATGGCAACCTCTACAGCGCGTTGCTGGCCTATAATCGGGGACCATTTACGGCCGTTGCCGCCTACGAGATGCATGAAGGCACCAACCGCACCGGCGACGAGGCCATCACGCCGCTCAGCAATGGTGGCGTGCTGATCGTGCCGCCGGGAGCTGTCGGCATCGCCAACGAATGGGCTGCGAAGCTCGGCGCCGGCTACGGCTTCAACGACGGCATCGGCAAGCTGCAGCTCTACGGCATCTATGAGATCCTGCGGCGCGAGCACACCGTTGCCGATTTCAACGAGCGGTCACGCGACGGCTACTTCGTCAGCGCCACGCAGTCCGTCGGCGCCTGGGACGTCAGCGCGTCCTGGGCTCACGCCAATGCGTCGCCCGGTTCGCCGGGGACCGGCGTGTTCAATACCTACACCGTCACTCCGCCGGCGGGCTCGGCTGATTTTGCGCTCAACTCGGTCGACAGCAGCGCCGATCAGTACGCAGCTGGGGTGAAATATCACTTCAGCCCGTTCGCGAGCTGGTACCTCGTCGGCAGCTTCCTGCGCAACGGCCCCGGCGCACACTACTGCCTGGGTGCAAGCGGCCACGGCTACGCCGTCTGCGGACGCGATGCCAACAACAACGTGGTCGCCGGCAACAAGGCCAAGGCGGTCACGACTGGCCTGACGTTCGACTTCTAACTCAAAACAGGACGGGGAGGCTTCACGCCTCCCCGTCGCGCGCGTTCACAATGTGATGGTCTCAGGCTATGCGCCGTTGAGGAATTGCAGCGGATCGACCGGCGACGAGCCCTTGCGGATTTCGAAGTGGAGCTGCGGCGAGCCCACCTCACCCGACTGTCCCGACTTGGCGATCACCTGGCCGCGCTTGATGGTGTCTCCGCGCTTCACCAGCAGCTCGCTCGCATGGGCATAGGCCGTGACGTAGCCGTTCGGGTGGCGGATCAGCACTAGGTTGCCGTAGCCCTTCAACTCGTTGCCCGAATAGGCGACGACGCCGTCCTCGGCAGCCTTTACCGGCGTGCCCTCGGGCACCGCGACGTTGATGCCGTCATTGACCTTGCCGTTGGTCTTGGTGCCGTAAGCGGTGATGACCTTGCCGCGCACCGGCCAGCGGAACGTCGGCAATGCGCCGGTTGCTTCGCTCGATTTGACCGCGGGGGTCTCCGCGGCGGCCGCCGGCTGTTCGACGTTCGCGGTCGGCTGGACCAGCCGCGCGCTTTGCTGCGGCTGCGCGGTCGCAACGACCTTCGGGACGGCAAGTGCGGGGACCGGAGCCGGCGCTACCGCCGCAACGGCCGGCGCGGCCGCGGCGGTTTTCGCGCCCGGCACCATCAGCTTCATGCCCAGGCTGAGCCTGGCCGACTGGTCGAGATTGTTGGCCCGAGCCAGCTCCACCACCGAGATGTGGTGCTGGCGCGCGATGCTGTGCAGCGTGTCACCGCGATTGACGTAGTAGACGCCGGCGGGAGCAGCCGCCACGGCAACCGGCTTGGTGGCCGGCGCGGCCATCGCGGTCGCGGTCGAGCGCGGGATGATCAGCTGCTGACCGGGCGACAGCGCGCGCGGTCCCTTGTAGCCGTTGGCGCGCAGGATCTCGGCGGTCGAGACATGATAGCGCTTTGCCAGCACCTCCAGCGTGTCGCTGGTGCCGACGATGATGGTGGTGCCGTTGTGCGCAGCCGCGACCGAATGCGGAACGGCGCCGGTGGCTTCGATCTGCGGGCGCGCCGGCGGCGGCGCATAGGACGCGATCCCGCGCCCTCCTCCGGAGACGCCACTGGACACCGGATAGGACTGCGGCGCCGACACCGGCGGCGGCAATGGCTGCGACTGGTACTGCGGATATTGCGAGTGCGGCCGCGCATATTGCGGCAGCTCGCGCGGCGGCGCCTGCACTGCGCCCGTCGGCTGCGGATCGAAGGCGAAGGGATTTTGCGAGTAAGAGCTTTGCGAGAAGCGCGACGACATGTCGGCGCTGCAGCCGGCAAAGGCGACGGACATCAGCGCCAGCACCGCGACCTGCGGCGCGCGACGCGAGCGAAGCAACTCAACAACACTCGACATGGTTACTCACTCGTACGCAACTAACGACTGTTTTGAGTAAACACGTGCCGAGTAAATAACGGCTTAACCCTGGGAATAAGATCTTGGCGGCAAGCGGCAATCCGCAATTCTACAGCTCGCGTGCAATCCCAGGCAGCGCCGGCACGAAGCGCACGTCGACCAATTCCTTGCGGTCGAATCCGGTCTCCGTGCGCACCACGCGGAGCAGGGTCTGGGTGCCGTGATGCGGTCCGACCGGGGCGATCAGGACACCGCTGGGCTCCAGCCGTTCCATCAGCTTCTCCGGGATCTGCTCCATCGCCGCGGTCACGATGATGCGGTCGAAACCGCCGGCGCCGGCCGGCACGTCGAAGCCGTCCCCGAGCAGCACCTCGACGTTGTAATAGCCGAGCTTTTCGAGCCGCTTGCGGGCGCTATCGGCCAGCGTCCGGTAGCGCTCGATGGTCAGCACCTGCCGGCACAGCCGGGACAGGATGGCCGCCTGGTAGCCGGACCCGGTGCCGATTTCGAGCACGCGATGGTCCTTCTTGAGCTGGAGTTGCTCGGTCATATAGGCGACCACGAAGGGCTGGCTGATGGTCTGCCCGCAGGCGATCGCAAGCGCGCTGTCGCGATAGGCCTCGTCGCGATCACGCGGCTCGACGAAGTCCTCGCGCGGCACCTCTTCCATGGCCCGCAGCACGGCCAGGTCGCTGATCCCGCGCCGCCGCAGGGTCAGCTGAAACTTCATTTTCTCGGGCGGATCTGGGTTCACGGCCATTACTCATCAGCATCTGTGGGCAGCAATCCGGGGTATTTCAAACAACTTCATGCCATTGGAATTAGAAATGCCACGTTAAGGAAAAATTTCCCCTCATTGCTGTTCCCGATCCGGAACCATGGCCATTTTCTCATTTGCGAGCGCGGCAACTGTCCCCATATGATCAACAGCGCGATCGAACCTCGAACGCGAAGCGGATCCCGCGGGGCCTGCCGTCGATGAAGCAGGCTATCAGTCCCTCCGAGCTTGCCATGCTGGACAAGGCGGACTTGGGCAACCGCACGATACGCTGCTGTACGCCGGAAAGGCAGCAATTCCCAAACGTTTGCGTTGCACCTTTTGATGTTATTTGCGAGCTTTGTTCTGGGACGGGCAAGGATTCCATCATGACAGCGACACGGCCGGCGGGCTGTTCAGTTTTCCTCGTAGAGGACGAGGTCATGATCCGGATGATGGTCGCCGACATGCTGGAGGAACTCGGCCATAGCGTCGCGGCCGAAGCCGGCGAAATCGGCGAAGCGGTCAAGCTTGCGCAATCCACCGAATTCGATCTCGCGATCCTCGACGTCAACGTCAACGGCAAGGTGATCACTCCCGTCGCCGAGCTGATCAACGCACGCAACCGCCCCTTTATTTTCGCGACCGGCTATGGGTCCTCGGGCCTGCCTCCGGAATATCGCGACCGCCCGGCGCTGCAGAAACCGTTCCAGCTCGAAACGCTGGCGCAGGTGATCTCCAGCGCGATGAAGGGCGCGCCGGTCTAAGTCTCAGCACAATACGTAGCCGGGATGAAGCGCAGCGCAATCCGGGAAGCCCGGCGAGCTGCGTGCAACACGGATTTCACGGAGCCTGTCATCGGACACGCGTTCGCGCGACCGGTTACCTTCATCCGGGCCACACGGTACTACTTCAGCGTCGTCGTCAATGTTTCCGAGAACGCCTCGTCGGTGCGGTCGAGCCGCAGCGGCGTCACCGAGACATAGTGCGCGGCAAGCGCGGCGAGATCGGTGCCCTCCGCCGGCGTATCCATCATCGCGGCGCGCTCGAAGCCGATCCAGAAATACGGATTGCCGCGCCCGTCGTGGCGGCGATCGATCTTGAGGAAACCAAGATTGCGCTTGCCCTGCCGGGTGATGCGGATGCCCTTGACATCGTCGGGCATGCAGGACGGGAAGTTGACGTTGACGACGGTGTTCTTCGGGATGCCCGCTGCGAGCACCTTGCGCACGATATCTGGTCCGAATTTTAGCGCGGTCTCCCATAGCGGCTTGTCGCGCGTATCGAGGCTGAATTCCTGCGACAGCGCAAACGAGGGCAATCCGAGAATGGTGCCTTCCAGCGCCCCGGCGATGGTTCCGGAATAGACCACATCCTCGGCGACGTTGCGGCCCTTGTTGACGCCGCTGAGCACGAGGTCGGGCAGCTTCTCGCCGAGAATATAGCGCGCGCCCATGATGACGCAGTCGGTCGGCGTGCCGCGCACCGCGAAGTGCCGCGGGCCGACCTCGCGCAGGCGCAGCGGATCGTTGAGCGACAGTGAATGCGAGACGCCTGACTGGTCGAGCTCGGGCGCGACGATCCAGACATCGTCCGACAGGGCCCGCGCGATCTGCTCGACGACCTTCAGGCCGGGAGCGTGGATGCCGTCATCATTGGTGCAGAGAATTCGCATCCGTCAAAGTGCCTTTGTTCTGATTCAACGCGGTTTTCTTGAGCTGACGGGCCGTCTTAACCGGCTAGGGCCGCGGAGGCAAACCCGGCAAAGTCCCGTGCCAGCGGGTCAATCGGGCGCGCCAGGGACGAACGAATCTGGCGCTGCCGGCGATCTTGCGCTTGAACACCGGCCACTCCGGCCTGGGCCGCGCGAAATCCGAGGGGCTAACCTCCAACGTGATGCGTCGCAAGGATGCCGGCTGCGGCAAGTCCGGCGCGGCCTGTGCCACCTTCGATGCTTCGGGCTTGGGAGGTTCGTGTCTCGCAGGTTCGAGCTTGGGCGCGACTGCGGCCACATCGATCGGCTTGGCGGCGACCGATTTTGCGACGGGCCCAATCGCAGACATATCGACTGGTGTTGCGACAGGCGCAACCACAGGCTCGTCGACCGGTTTCGCTTCCGTTGAGACCGCGGGCTCTTCGACCGGTCTCGGGGCGGGCGCAACCGCCGCCGACCTCGCCTTCAGCCGAGCCAGCAGTTCCTCAAGCGTCGGCCCCGAGGGCAGCTCGGCCGGAGGACGCGTCGCAGGCGGCGCTGGCTGCGGCGGCGATGCGGCTGGCGTGGACGGCGGCGTGACGCCGGTGGGCGCCGCATGGGCGAACCGGGCTCGCGCTATCTCGAGCGCCTTGTCGAAGTCCGAGCGGTTGATCCAGGCCTTTCCCTGCATCGCCTCGATCACGCCCGCTTCCCACAAGCGGGCGACCTCGATGTCGTAGTAGCCCATCTGCTTCTGATTGATCAGCTGCAGTCCGTGGCCCGTGACGGCCCATTGGCGACCAAGCCAGTGGATGTCACAGTGGAGTGGCATCGCACTGGCTCCGCCTTACATGCCGTGCTCGATGACCTTGAGCCCGCCCATATAGGGCTGGAGCACATCGGGCACCGCGATTGAACCGTCCTGCTGCTGATAGGTCTCCATCACGGCGATCAGCGCGCGTCCGACCGCGGTGCCCGAGCCGTTCAGCGTGTGCACGAAGCGCGGCTTGCCGTCAGGGCCGCGATAGCGCGCATCCATGCGGCGCGCCTGGAAATCGCCGCACACCGAGCAGCTCGAGATCTCGCGATAGGCGCCGCCGTCCCCCTGCCCCGGCATCCACACCTCGATGTCGTAGGTTTTCTGCGCCGAGAAGCCCATGTCGCCGGCGCACAGCGTCATCACGCGATAATGCAGGTCGAGGCGGCGCAGCACCTCTTCCGCGCAGGCCAGCATGCGTTCGAGCTCGTCCTTGCTGGCTTCGGGCGTGGTGATCGAGACCAGCTCGACCTTGGTGAACTGGTGCTGCCGGATCATGCCGCGGGTATCACGGCCTGCCGCGCCGGCCTCCGCGCGGAAGCACGGCGTCAGTGCCGTCAGCCGCATCGGCAGCTCTTTCTCGTCGAGGATGGATTCGCGCGCGAGATTGGTCAGCGAGACCTCTGCGGTCGGAATGAGACCGAGGCGCTCGCTGCGCAGATCGGCGCCCGGCGCCGACAGCAACTCACCCTTGATCGCCCAGAACTGGTCGTCCTCGAATTTCGGCAATTGGCCGGTGCCGAACATCACGGCATCGCGCACCAGGAGCGGCGGATTGATCTCGGTATAGCCGTGATCGTTGGTATGGAGATCGAGCATGAACTGCCCGATCGCGCGCTCGAGCCGCGCCAGCCCCTTCTTCAGCACGACGAAGCGCGCGCCGGACAGCTTTGCCGCCGCCTCGAAATCCATGTAGCCGAGCGCACCGCCGAGATCGTCATGCGGCTTCGGTGCGAAGCCATAGTCGCGCTTCTTGCCGAACACATGGTGCTGCACGTTGCCGTGCTCGTCGGTGCCGTCGGGCACGTCGTCGAGCGGCAGATTGGGAATCGAGGATAGCTCCTTGGCGAGCTCCTCATCGGCCGTCTTCGCGGCAGCCTCGAGCTCGGGCATCGTGGTCTTGAGCTCGGCAACCTCGGCCATCAGCTTGGCGGCGCGCGCCTCGTCCTTCACCTTCTTGGCGTCGCCGATCTCCTTCGAGGCCGCATTGCGCCGCGCCTGGGCCTGCTCCGACGCCAGGATCGCGGCACGGCGCTTCTCGTCGATCGCGAGCAGCGACGGCGACAAGGCCTTAAGTCCACGGCGCTTCAGGCCGGCGTCGAAGGCTGTCGGGTTGTCGCGGATCGCTTTGATGTCGTGCATGGTGGTCGGAGTCCTGACGTCTCATTTTCACGGAATGCCGAACGTCAACATTCCATGGAGCGCCACCCACTAGCACACCCGTCATCGCCCGCGAAGGCGGGCGATCCAGTATTCCAGAGACGTCCGGGATCGTTCGAGAGGCTGCTGGATACCCCGCTTTCGCGGGGTATGGACACCGAATGTGTGGCTTAAACCACCCCTATTCGGCCGGATTGGCCGCCGGCGGAGCTCCCGACGACGAAGACGAGGCTGCGGCGGCCGCCGCAGCCTTCTTCTCCACCATCCGTACGGCGATGATGGCGCCCTCGTAGAGCGCGAGCAGAGGGATCGCCAGCGACGACTGGCTCAGCACGTCCGGCGGCGTCAGCACGGCCGCGATGATGAAGGCGACGACGATGAAATAGCGGCGCTTCTCCTTCAGCATCTTCGAGGTGACGATGCCGACGCGCCCCAGCAGCGTCAGGATCACAGGAAGCTGGAATGCGATGCCGAAGGCGAAGATCAGCGACATCATCAGCGACAGATATTCGCCGACCTTCGGCAACAGCGCGATCTGCGCGGTTTCCGCTCCGCCAGCCTGCTGCATCCCGAGCGAGAAGCGGATCAGCATCGGCAGCACCACGAAATAGACCAGCATCGCGCCGAGCACGAAGAAGATCGGCGTCGCGATCAAATACGGCAGGAAGGCGTTGCGCTCGTGACGGTAGAGGCCAGGCGCGACGAATTTGTAGATCTGGGTCGCAACGATCGGGAACGAGATGAAGCCGGCGCCGAACAGCGCGAGCTTGAGCTGGGTGATGAAATATTCCAGCAGCGCCGTGTAGATGAACTTCGAATTCTCCGGTCCCGCCACCCACACGAACGGCCACACCAGAACGTTGTAGATCTGTTTGGCGAAGAAGAAGCAGAAGATGAAGGCCACGCCGAAACCGAGCAGCGCCTTGATCAGGCGCGCGCGCAGCTCGATCAGGTGATCCATCAAGGGGGCCTTGCTGGCCTCGATGTCTTCGGCACTCATGACGCTTTGGCGTCCTTTAAGAGGTCGGGTTTCGCCGCCGCCACGTCCTGCGGCGCCGGTGGCGGCTGCACCTCGTTGGTGACCGCAAGCGGCTCACTGGTCGCGGCGTGCGCCTCGGCCTCGACAAAGGTCTCCGGCGTCGGCACGGCCGGCGTTGTCGGCGTCACCGGCGCATCGCTCGTCGATGTCGCCGGCGCATCGATCGCGGACGCCACCTGCGCATCCACAGGCTTGTCGATCTGCAGGGCGTCGCTGACGTCCTTTTGCAGCGAGGTCATGATGTTGCCGCTGGTGAGCCCGGTCGCGGCTTCCCTGACCTCGTCAAAACTCTTCTTGAGGTCGGCCATTTCGGCCTCGCGCATGGCTTCCTGGAATTGCCCCTGGAATTCGGCCGCCATCCTGCGGGCCTTGCCCATCCATTGCCCGACCATGCGCAGCACGCCCGGCAGTTCCTTCGGGCCGATGGCGATCAGCGCGACAACCGCGATGACGACCAGTTCACTCCACCCGATATCGAACATGAATTCTTCCGCCTAAGCGCGCCGCTATGGCCTCATCCGCCCTAACAGGATTTGGGGCTGCCGACACCTGTTCTCAATCGGCGTCCATAGCGCGTTCGAGCGACGGCGTCACCGCCTCGCGCAAATAAAAACGTCGAAATATGCGTCAGTCCAAGGGCCTTAGACGGCCTTGCTGCCGACATCCGAGCGCGCGGACGACGGCGCTGCATCGTGATCGATGGCCTTGGTGGGCTCCGGCTTGTCTGCAACCTTGTCGTCGTCCTGCATGCCCTTCTTGAAGGCCTTGATACCCTGAGCGACGTCACCCATCAGGTCCGAAATCTTGCCGCGTCCGAACAGCAGCAGGACCACTGCGATCACGAGGATCCAGTGCCAAATGCTAAGCGAACCCATCCTGCAACCCTCCAGAAATGGCCGGCGAGCCGGCCTGAGCTTTGCCGGAAGGTAGGCCCGCGCGGTGTCAAAAACAAGGACCTCAGCCGCGGCAAATCGCTGTCGCGGCTACGTAATATTGCTAGGCTTAACCGGGAATATTTCGGGCTATTCGCCCTTCTCCTCGGCGCCGTCGTCATCACCCGCATCGCTGGCGCCGGCGTCCGGTTCGTCGGCGTCAGGTTCGGCCGCTTCCGGCTCAGCGCCAACTTCAGCTTCGACCTCGGTTTCGGCCTCGGCTGTCGTTTCAAGCTCTGCTGTCGCTTTGGTCCCGGCCTTCGATTCCGCCGCTTCCGGCTCAGCGGCAGGCGCGAGCAGCAGTTCCAGCGTGTCGCCGGGCTCGAGCGGCTCCTCATCCTCGCGCAGCGCAGCATCGTCCGAGGGCGATGGAACACTAAATCCAGTCGGCAGGCGAGAGTCGAGCAAACCCGTGCCCTTGAGCTCTTCGAGCCCCGGCAGGTCGCCCAGCGCTTCCAGGCTGAACTGCGACAAGAACCCGTCGGTGGTTCCGAAGGTCAGCGGACGGCCCGGCGTCTTGCGGCGGCCGCGCGGGCGAATCCACCCGGTCTCCAGCAGCACGTCGATGGTTCCCTTCGACGTGACCACGCCGCGGATCTCTTCGATCTCGGCGCGCGTTACGGGCTGGTGATAGGCGATGATCGCAAGCACCTCGATCGCGGCGCGCGACAGCTTGCGGGTCTCGGTGCTCTCCCGCGTCATTAGCCACGACAGATCGCCCGCAGTGCGGAACGTCCACTTGTTGGCGACGCGAACCAGATTGACGCCGCGCGGAGCATATTCCGCCTGCAACTGCGCGAGCGCCGCCTTGACGTCGACGCCGTCAGGCATCCGCTTTGCCAGCGTCGCCTGATCGATCGGCTCGCTCGATGCAAACAGCAAGGCCTCCAGGAGCCGCAATTCTTCGGGACGCGCGATCGGATCCACAGGAGCAACCTCCTCCTCGACCTCTTCTATGCGCCGTTCTGCCAGGCTTGCCATGGCATGCTCTCCTTCTTCCACTTACTCGACCGACAGGTCCGGGGCCGCCATTGCGGCTTGCGGTGGACGCTTTCGGAAATAGATCGGCGCGAACGCCTGCTTCTGATTGATCTCCATCTCGCCTTCGCGAACCAGTTCGAGGGCCGCGGCGAAGCTCGACGCGAAGACCGTTGCTCGCTGCGTGGGATCGGCGACGTAGTTCATCAGATACTCGTCGAGACAGCTCCAGTCCTCGGCGATGCCGACGAGCCGCTCCAGCGAGGCACGCGCTTCCGCGAGCGACCACACGGTGCGCTTGGCCAGATGCACCGACGTCAGCACGCGCGACTGACGCTGCGTGGCATAGGCCGACAAGAGATCGTAGAGCGTCGCGGTGAACTTCGGATGCTTGATCTCCGCGATCGATTCCGGATTGCCGCGCGGAAAGATATCGCGCTGGAACTGCGGCCGGTTCATCAGCCGGTTGGCCGCTTCGCGGATCGCCTCCAGCCGGCGCAGCCGGTTGGCCAGCGCGGTCGCCATCTCCTCGGCGCTCGGCCCTTCGGCGCTCGGCGGCTCCGGCAGCAGCAGCCGCGACTTCAGGAACGCAAGCCAGGCCGCCATGACCAGATAGTCGGCCGCGAGCTCGAGCCGGATCTTGCGTGCCGCCTCGATGAACGAGAGGTACTGATCGGCTAGCGCGAGGATCGAGATCTTCGCGAGGTCGACCTTCTGCTGGCGGGCGAGCGTCAGCAACAGGTCGAGCGGGCCCTCATAGCCCTCGACATCGACCACCAGCGCCGGCTCGCCTTCCGCCACGTCGGCCGGCCGCCCCGTCTCAAACGATAGAATTTCAGCGGTCATGCCGTCCCTATCCGATTCAACAACGCGTCCAGTTCCGCCCATGCCGATCGCCTGTCAAACAGCTCAGGCGGCTTCCGTGCAGCCAGCGCCCGGTTGGCGCGCTCAAGTGCCTTGCCGGTCAGTTCCGGCGTCTCGCGTGCAACCTCGCGCATTTCGTCGATGTTGCCGTTGCAGTGCAGGACCATGTCGCAACCGGCGCTGACGATGGCCCGGGTCCTTTCCCCGATCGATCCAGCCAGCGCATTCATCGACACGTCATCACTCATCAACAAACCCTGGAACCCGATCAGGCCGCGAATCACCTGTTCGATGATTGTCGCAGAAGTCGTCGCCGGATGGGCGGGGTCGAGCGCGCTAAACACAACATGTGCGGTCATGGCTATCGGCAAGTCCGCAAGTGGCTGGAACGCAGCGAAATCGGTCCGTTCCAGCTCGGATTTTGCGATATCGACGGTCGGAAGCCGGAAATGGCTGTCCGCCGTGGCCCTGCCGTGACCCGGGATATGCTTGAGAACCGGCAGGACGCCGCCCTGTTCCAGTCCTTCGGTGACGGCACGGGCGATGGCGGCGACCTTTCCCGGTTCGGTTCCATAGGCACGGTTGCCGATCACGGCATCCGCTCCGGCAACCGGCACGTCCGCCAAGGGCAGGCAGTCGACGGTTATTCCAAGGTCGGCCAGATCCGCTGCGATCAGGCGCGAACTGAGCCGGGCTGCCGCCAGCCCCAGTTTCGGGTCGATGTCGTAGAGCGCACCGAAGCTTGCGCCGGGCGGATAGGCCGGCCAATTCGGTGGACCGAGCCGCTGCACCCGGCCGCCCTCCTGATCGATCAGGACCGGCGCATCGGCCGCGCCGACGACTTCCCTAAATTCCTCAACAAGAGCGGAGACTTGCGCCGGAGTCTTGATGTTACGCTTGAACAGGATGAAGCCCCATGGCCGCTCGGCGCGAATGAATTCGCGCTCGGCGTCGTTGAGGGCCAGTCCAGAAATGCCAGTAATGAATGCGCGGCTCGTCATGCGGCCGATTAGGCCGCATGCGGTTCACGGGTCAAGGAAACCGCCGTTAATTCCTTTGGACGACGCACTGTCCACCGGCGGATTTCAGGCTTCCGCAGAACTGCGACGCCTCCTCCGGCGAGCCGAACGGCCCGACCATCGCGCGATAGTAGACACCCTTCCCGCCAAGGTCGGCCCGCTTGATCACCGGGGAATGCCCACCGAGCACGCCCGGGAACTTGTTCTGCAGTGCCCGGTACGATGCCTGGGCATCGGCCTCGTTCCTCTGCGACGACACCTGGACCAGATACCCGCCGCTGCTGATCGAGGCGGTCGGCGCCGTCGATGCCATCCGGGTCGGAGGCGCCTCGGGCTGGCTGGCCGGCGCCAGCGACATCGGCTGGTTCGCACTGGCATTGGCGGACGCCGGATTGCCGCGGGGCGCTTGCGCCCTGGCGGCTGCCGGAGGCTTGGTCGGCGCGGGTGCCTGGGCCTGGGACGGCGCGCCATCAGGGTTATCGCCCTTGACCGACAGGGTCCGGATCTTGCGCGGCTCGTTGTTCGGCAGCGTCCCGTTGGCCGTGATCGGCGGCGGCGGCGCGGTCGTCGTCCCCACGCTGGAGACCGGCGGCGGGTTCGCATTGGCGTTCAGCGGCGGAAACACGACGCGCGGTCCGGCGGTGTTCGCGTTGACGTCCACCGGCGTCTCCTCGCGCGACACGATCTTCTCGGTGCCGTCGCCCGTGGCCATCCGGTCCGGCGTCTTGGCCGGCGCGTCGGCCTGGGCCGGGATCACCTTGGTCGGCGTGTTGTCAGCCTTGATGATCGGCGGCTCTCCGCTGCGAGGTGAACCAACATAGGTGCGATAGGCGAACGCCCCTCCGGTCCCGACCACCGCGAGCGCCAGCACCGCGGCGACCGTCATCAGGCCGCTGGTCCGCCGGCGCGGCTCGGGCTCTTCCTCATAGCCCTGATAGGCATAGGGATCGTCGGGATAGGCCGGCGCACGCTGCAGATCCTGCTCGCTCGCTTCCAGCTGCCCATACAGCGCGTCGTCGTAGCGCGACGGATCGTAGTCGGCGCCCTGGTACTGCTGGTCCTCGCCGTAGGTCTCGGCCTGCTGATAGGCAGGCTCTGGATCATGATCAAAGGCCTGAACCGGCTCGGGCGCGGGCTGCGCCTGCTGAGCCGCATATCGGTGCAACGGATGCACCGGACGCGGCTGGTAGTCCTGTTCCGGTTCGTCGTAGTCCATCTGGGGCTGCTGCTGCGGCGGCGCAGCTTCCTGACGCGCGCGCTGCATCCAGGGCGGCGGCCCCGCGGGCGGTGCATCGTCGTCTTCGACCGGCGGCTGATAGGGTTGCGGCCGCACATTGGCTCGCGACTGCAGCGGATGCGGGGGCTGTGGCTTGCTGGCGTTGCCGAACGGATCGGTCTGCCCGATCAGCCGGGCCAGCTCGGCAAGCGGATCGCTCTCGGCCTTGTGGGCCGCATCGGGATAGGCACCGCGATCGTGATCGTCGGCGGCGGGAAAAAGTCGATTCTGATATCGATCAGCCATTGTGATGATGCATCCCCTTCGGGACAGCGCCAAGATCGCCGGTACAGCCGGTACGAACGAGTTGGCCCCTGCCAGATGCCCTCACAAATCCCCACTCGTGAGGGCCAAATGCCCCTACCTACCGCATCTCGGTCGGAGCGTGGACGCCTAGAACAGCTAAGCCCGATGCCAGAACCGAGACGACGCCCTGAACCATTGCCAGTCGCGCCCTCGTGATCTCTGCATCATTATTGATAATGAAGCGTAAATAGGGCAAATCGCGCCCCTTGGTCCAGAGCGCATGAAATTCGCTGGCCAAATCATACAAATAAAAAGCGATTCGGTGCGGCTCATGGGCGACCGCGGCCGCCTCGATCATCCGCGGATAGAGCGCCAGCCGCTTTAAAAGATCGATCTCGGCCGGGTCAGTCAGCCGCTCGACAGCGGCATTCCGCAGGCAGGCCAGCCGGGCCTCCTCGGCCTCGGGGAGATCCGGCACCGCCTCCTCCCGCGCATTGCGGAAGATCGAATGCCCGCGGGCGTGGCCGTACTGCACGTAGAAGACGGCGTTGTCCTTCGACTGCTCGATCACCTTGGCGAGGTCGAAATCGAGCACGGCGTCGTTCTTGCGGAACAGCATCATGAACCGGACGGCGTCGGAGCCGACCTCGTCGACCACCTCGCGCAGCGTGACGAACTCGCCGGAGCGTTTCGACATCTTCACCGGCTCGCCGTCACGCAGCAGCTTCACGAGCTGCACGATCTTGACGTCGAGCGTCGCCTTGCCCGCGGTCACGGCCTTCACCGCCGCCTGCATGCGCTTGATGTAGCCGCCGTGATCGGCGCCGAACACGTCGATCAGATTGGCGAAGCCGCGATCGAACTTGCTCTTGTGGTTGGCGATGTCGGAAGCGAAGTAGGTGTAGGAGCCGTCCGACTTGATCAGGGGACGATCGACATCGTCGCCGTAGGCTGTGGCGCGGAACAGCGACTGTTCGCGGTCCTCGTAGTCCTCGACCGGCTTGCCCTTCGGCGGCGGCAGGCGCCCCTCATAGATGTCGCCCTTGGCACGCAGGAAATCGATGGTCTCGGCGACCTTGTTGTTGCCGTTCGCGATCAGCGACCGCTCGGAGAAGAACACATCATGATGGATGTTGAGGGCGGCGAGATCGCCCTTGATCATCTCCATCATCATCGCGATCGCCTTGTCGCGCACGATCCGCAGCCACTCGGCTTCGCTCACGCGCAGCAGCTTGTCGCCATGCTCCCTGGCCAGCGCCTCGCCGACCGGCTTCAGATAGTCGCCCGGATAAAGCCCTTCCGGGATCGCGCCGATATCCTCACCCAGCGCCTCGCGATAGCGCAGGAAGGCCGAGCGCGCGAGCACGTCGACCTGTGCGCCGGCGTCGTTGATGTAATATTCGCGGCAGACGTCGAAGCCCGCGAACTGCAGCAGGCTGCACAGCGCGTCGCCGAACACGGCGCCGCGACAATGGCCGACATGCATCGGCCCGGTCGGGTTGGCCGAGACGTATTCGACGTTGACCTTCTCGGCCTTGCCGATGTCGCTCCGCCCATAGGCCGTGCCCGCCGCCAGCACCGCACGCAGCGCGTCGGTCCAGACCTGCGGCTTGAGCGTGAGATTGATGAAGCCTGGTCCCGCGACCTCGACCGAGGCCACCAGCGCATCCGCGCGCAGCCGCTCCGCGATCTTGTCGGCCAGCTCGCGCGGCTTGGCCTTGGCGTCCTTGGCGAGCACCATCGCGGCATTGGTCGCCATGTCGCCATGGCTGGCATCGCGCGGCGGTTCGACCACGACGCGGGACAGATCGACGCCGGCGGGCCAGTTGCCCTCGGCGGCAACAGCAGCACAGATGGCGTGTACGCGCGCCAGCACGTCGGCGAAAAGATGCGATGAAACGGTGATGTCGGCCATGGCAGGCCGCCTAACGCAAATCCGGGGTCAAGTCAAAAAGCCTGTGGTGCTCGATCAGGGCGAAACGGTCGGTCATCCCGGCGATGAAATTGCCGATCCGCCTGTTGCGCGCGCCTTCAGTCTCCGCCTCGGTGCCCTCGATCCATTCCGCCGGCAGGTCGCCCGGCGAGCGCCGGTAGCGCTCGAACAGGTCCCGGACCACCTGTTCCGCGTCCCCCATGATCTGCATCACCCGCGGATGGCGATACATCCGCCGGTACAGGAACGCCTTGATCGCCGCCTCCTCGTCGGCCACGTCGGGCGGGAACGCGATCAGCGGCGCGTGGTGATGACGCACGTCGTGGGCGGATTGCGGCCGGGCGGCCGCGAGCCGCCTGTTCGCCTCGGCAACCACAGCGCCGATGAAATGCGAGATCAGCTCGCGCACCAGTTCGGCGCCCCGCCGAACCTGATCAAGATCGGGATAGTGCCGGTCGATCGCGCCGATGAACTCCTTGGTCAACGGCATCTCCTTGAGGTCGTCGACGGCGAACAGCCCGGCCCGCAGCCCGTCGTCGATATCGTGCGCGTCATAGGCGATGTCGTCGGCGAAGGCCGCGACCTGCGCCTCGAGCGAGGCATAGCTCCAGAGCTCGAGATCGTAGGTCGCATTGTAGTCGGCGATTCCGACCGGAATGCCGCTGTCGCGATAGCGCCCGGCTGGCGCGCCGCCGCGCTCGGTCAAGGGACCGTTATGCTTCACGATCCCTTCCAGCGATTCCCAGGTGAGGTTCAGCCCGCCGAATTCGGGATAGCGGTGCTCCAGCGAGGTCACGACCCGCAACGTCTGCGCATTGTGGTCGAAACCGCCATCGGCCTTCAGGCACTCGTCGAGGGCCCGCTCGCCGGCATGGCCGAACGGCGGGTGACCGAGATCGTGCGCCAGCGCCAGCGTCTCGGTCAGGTCCTCGTCGAGGCCGAGCTGGCGAGCCAGCGCGCGGGCGATCTGCGCCACCTCCAGCGAATGGGTCAGCCGGGTGCGGTAGTGGTCGCCCTCGTGGAAGACGAAGACCTGGGTCTTGTGCTTGAGGCGACGGAACGCGGTGGAATGGATCACCCGGTCACAGTCGCGCCGGAACGGGCTGCGGGTCCGGCTCGGCGGCTCCAAGACCAGCCGGCCTCGGCTGCGATCGGGGTCGCAGGCATAAGGCGCGCGGGGGGCAGCCATTCCGACCGACACGGTATTTTAGTTCCTATCCATTTGATTCCACGGCACGACGCACTTAACTATGCGGGGTGCGCAATACCAAGTGAATTGGGTATGACGCACGAGCATGATCCGGAAAAGTGGCACCGGTTTTCCGATCAGATCATGCTCAAATAGGAGCTTCGGAGACCGACCATGACTGCCGCCATCACCGTCAGCGAACGAGCCGCCCGCCGTATCGGGCAGATCCTCAGCAAGGAAGGCGAAGGCGCCAAGCTGCGTATTTCGGTCGAGGGCGGCGGCTGCTCCGGTTTCCAGTACAAGTTCGACGTCGAACGCACCCAGGCCGATGACGACCTCGTGATCGAGCGCGACAGCGCCGTGGTGCTAATCGATCCCGCCTCGGTCCCGTTCCTGGCGGGCTCCGAAGTCGACTTCGTCGACGATCTGATCGGCGCCTCGTTCCGCGTCGTCAATCCGAACGCCACCGCCTCCTGCGGCTGCGGCACCAGTTTCTCGATCTGACCCCTTTTGCTCTATTGCGCACGCAACCGCGTGCGCCTACTCCGCCGCGACCACCTGCGACCGCTCGGCGTCGCCGCCGGCATCAAGCTGCGGATCCGAGCTTGCGCCGCAGCCTGCGGTCAAGATAGCCGTAGATCACCGGCGTGATGAACATGCACAGCAATGACGTGTTGTGAACCAGTCCACTTTGGGGGTATCGCTGTGGGTACGGGCTGACCGCTCACGCGGAAAATCCCATATCATAAGGACTTCCGATGGCAGTGCGCGTAGCGACCTGGAACGTCAATTCGATCCGGCAGCGGATCGAACTCCTCATGAGCTGGCTGAAAGAGTGTTCTCCGGACATCGTCTGCCTGCAGGAAATCAAATGCGTCGATGAGGCGTTTCCCCGCCTCGAAATCGAGGCGCTCGGCTACAACGTCGTCACCCACGGCCAGAAGACCTTCAACGGCGTCGCGCTGCTGTCCAAATTACCGTTCGACGAGACCAAGTCGGGACTGGCCGGCGACGACGAGGACGCCCACGCGCGCTTCCTTGAGGGCGTCGTCACGCTGAAGCAGGGTGTGGTCCGGATCGCCTGCCTTTATCTGCCCAACGGCAACCCGCCGAATACCGACAAATATCCATACAAACTCAAATGGATGTCGCGGCTTCTTGAGTATTCGAAAGAGCGCCTTAAGACCGAAGAACCGCTGATCCTGGCTGGCGACTTCAACGTCATTCCGGCGGCCCGGGACGTCTACAATCCGGCCGCCTGGATCGATGATGCCCTCTTCCGCCCTCAGACGCGCGAAGCCTTCCAGTCGTTGCTCGGCCTCGGCCTGACCGATGCCCTGCGCACAGTCAACGACGAGCCGGGTCTATACACCTTCTGGGATTACCAGGCCGGAGCTTGGCAGAAGAACTGGGGCCTCCGGATCGACCACCTGCTGATGTCGCCACAGGCGAGCGACCGGCTGATCGATGTCGGCATCGACAGCTACGTCCGTGCCTGGGAGAAGCCGTCCGATCATGTCCCGGTCTGGGCCGACCTCGATTTCGAGACGGCCTGACCCGCCATCGCGCTAGAACGTCAACTGCACCTTCATTGAGCGCGAGCGGTCGCTGGCGAGTTCGAAGGCATCGACTGCGGATTCGAACGGGACCGAGGCCGACACCAGCGGCTTCAGGTCGACCAGCCCCTCGCCCATCAGCCGCAGCGCCAGCTCGAACTCGGGATCGAAGCGAAAGGTGCCGCGGAGTTGCAGCTCCTTGGTGACAATGGTGTTGATCGGCAGCGTCATCTCGCCGCCGAGCCCGACCTGCACGATGACGGCACCGGGCCGCAGCAGATCGAGCGCCGGCCGCAGCGCCGCCTGATTGCCGGAGGCCTCGAACAGCACGTCGAGCTGACCCTTGCCGGCCTTGTAGGGGTCGAGCGCGGCGGCATCCGTTGCGCTGTTGATCGCCCGCGTCGCACCAAGCTTGCGTGCGATCGCCAGCGGCGTCTCCGCGATGTCGGTGGCGACGATCTCCGCCGCACCACCATAGCGCGCGACCACCACCATCAGCGCCCCGATCGGCCCGCAGCCCGTGACCAGCACCCGCTTGCCGAGCAGGCTGCCGGCCTGGCGTCCGGCATGAAGACAGACCGCAAATGGCTCAGCCATTGCCGCCTCGGCGAACGACAGACGGTGCGCGATCGGGATCGCCTGCGATGCGTCGACCGTCATGAATTCGCGGAAGCCGCCCTGCACATGCGGAAAGCGCATCGCGCTACCGAGGAAGCGCATGTCGGTGCACTGGTTGCGCATGCCCTCGCGGCAATAGGAGCACTGCCCGCAGGGCAGGCTCGGATTGACCGCCACTCGCATCCCCGGACGCAGATGCGAGACGCCCGCGCCGACATCGGCGATCGTTCCGGAAATCTCGTGCCCCAGCGCCATCGGCTCTCGGATCCGCACCGTGCCGAAGCCACCATGATGGTAGTAATGAAGGTCCGAGCCGCAGATGCCGCCGGCCGCGATCTTGACGCGCACCTGATGAGGCGCCGGCGCCGGATCCTCGAAGCTGTCGATCCGCAAATCGTGGGGAGCATGGATGACGACGGCGCGCATGGGTTCAGTCTCTCTGTTGGTGGCCGATTGGATCGATGCGGCTACATCGCCGCCAGCATGCCGCCGTCGACATAGATGATTTGCCCGTTGACATAGTTGGACGCCTCCGAGGCCAGGAAGATCGCCGCGCCGACCAGTTCGTCCGGCTTGCCCCAGCGCTTCGAGGGGATCCGCGACATCAGCCAGTTGTTGAACTCGGGGTTGGACATCAGCGCCTCGTTCATGTCGGTCAGCATGTAGCCTGGCCCGATGGCGTTGGCCTGGATGCCGCTCTGGGCCCATTCGACGGCCATCGACCGCGTCAAATTGCGGATGCCACCCTTCGCCGCCGTGTAGGGCGCGATCGTCGGCCGTGCCAATTCGCTGCCGAGCGAGCCGATGTTGATGATCTTGCCGCGCTTGCGGGGGATCATCCGCTTGGCCGCCTCGCGCCCGGTGACGAAGGCGCTGGTGAGGTTGGTCTCGATCACCTTGCGCCATTCGTCGGTGGTGAATTCGACGAGCGGCTTGCGGCGCTGGATGCCGGCATTGTTGACGAGGATGTCGATCTCGATGCCCTCGCGATCGAAGCGCTCGAAGGTCGCCACGATCGCGGCCTCGTCGGTGACGTCGAAGGCTGCGCCCTCAGCCTGGTGGCCAGCGGCGCGGAACTCGGCGACCGCCGTCTCCACCCGTGCGGGGTCAACGCCGTTGATGATCAGCCGCGCGCCGGCCTTCGCCATCCCTTCGGCAATGGCGCGGCCGAGGCCGCGGGAGGAGCCGGTCACGAGCGCGGTGCGGCCGGAGAGATCGAACAAGGCTGTGCTCATGTGAGGTCCTCAAATGTTGGAGCGGCGCACGGTCAGGTCGGACCGTTCGTAAACAGCAGGAAGCAGGTCGACACCGAGCCCCGGCCCTTCCATCGGATAGACAAAGCCATCCTTGATCACGGGCATGGTGGTGACAAGCTCGTTGTACCAGCCCTTATAGAATGCGCGCACGGACTCCTGGATCAGCGTGTTCGGCTGGCTGAACGACATGTGGATTGCGGCGATGAAGCCGACCGGCCCGATGCAGTCGTGCGGCGCGAATGGCCGGTGATAGGTCTCGGCCATCGCCGCGATCTTGCGGCCTTCGGTCAGCCCGCCGGTCCAGCACAGATCAGCCATCACCACATGCATCGCGTCGCGGTCGAGCATGTCCTTGTAGGGAAAGCGCGAGCCGAGCGTCTCGCTGGCGCAAACCCAGACGTCGGTCGAGCGCGCATATTCGGCGAGCGCCTGCGGCGAGTTCATGCGGATCGGGTCCTCGTACCAGGTCGGCTTGTAGGGCTCGAGCGCACGCGCGATCTGCTTTGCTGTCGGCAGATTCCACAACGAATGGAGTTCGACCATGATCTCCATCCTATCGCCGACGGCTTTGCGGATCTTCTCGAACGGCTCGATCGCCTGCTTCATCTGCGCCGCGGTGATGTAGAGCCCTTTGTTCTCCTGTGCGGCCGGATCGAACGGCCAGATCTTCATCGCCGAGATGCCGCTCTCCAGCAGGCTTTCGGCGAGCGCATCGGCGCGGTTCATGAAGGCATCGAGGTCTTCGTAAGGGCCTTGCGCCTCGCCCAGGCTCCAGTTCGACACCGGGCTGATGTTGGTGGAGCGGACATATCTGGTGCCGGCGCAGGTATTGTAGATGCGCTGCTTGTCGCGGCACAGGCCGCCGAGCATCTGGTGCACTGGCTGGCCGCAGACCTTGCCGAACAAATCCCACAGTGCGATGTCGATGGCGGACGCAGCACGATATTCGACGCCGGTCGATGACTGCGCCATCGGCAGGTTGAGCATGTCGCGGTGGATCGCCTCGATATGCAGCGGATTACGCCCGAGCAGCCGCCCGGCAAACGTGTCGTGAATCTGCGCCTCGACCGCGCCCGCGCCGTAAAAGGTTTCACCAAGCCCGATTAATCCGGTGTCGGTGTGAACCCGGACCCAGATCACATTGGCGAACTCTTCCGTCCGCAACGTCTCGATCGAAGTGATCTTCATTTGCGATATCCTCCCGGAACCCGCGCGGTCACGGGCCCTTCTTCTTGATGGCAAATACGCCCCTGTCGCGGAGGTCGTGGGTCAACGATACGGCCGCTTGTAATATTTCACAACATGTTTTAAGCACGCGAGGATCAATCGGGCTCACGCGATGGACGCGGGCCGGCGGGAGGAAGGCAATGGTACGGCGCAAGCGTGCGCTTCAAATCGTGCGTCCCGGCGATGGCGACGAAACCCCTGGCCGGCGCAACCGCGTCAATTTTTTCGAACTCGCGTATCAGCGGATCGAGGATCTGCTGGTCAATTGCGAGCTCAAGCCGGGCCAGTTCCTCACCGTCCAGGACCTGCAGACCCTCACCGGCTTCGGCCGCACGCCGGTGCACAACGCCGTCAGCACGCTGGCCGCCGACACGCTGATCATCATCCGTCCGCGTCACGGGCTACAGATCGCGCCGATCGACCTGGCGCGCGAGCGCCTGCTGCTGGCGCTGCGGCGTGACCTCGAGCGCTTCGTCATTCGCCTTGCCGCCGAACGCGCCAGTCTCTCGCATCGCAATCAGGCCCTGCACATCGAGCGGGTGATGAAGGACAAGCGGGCGACGCTGACGCTTGACGAATTCAACAGCCTCGACCGCCGCATCGACAGCCTGATCCTGGCCGCCGCCGGCGAACCTTTCCTTGCTCACACACTGCGGCCGCTGCACACCATCTATCGCCGCATCGGCTTCATCCATCACAGCTATATGCCCGGACAAGCCGACCTGGCGGGCACCATCG
This sequence comes from Bradyrhizobium sp. ISRA436, assembly GCF_029910015.1. NCBI lineage: Bacteria > Pseudomonadati > Pseudomonadota > Alphaproteobacteria > Hyphomicrobiales > Nitrobacteraceae > Bradyrhizobium > Bradyrhizobium sp. ISRA436. The sequence continues at coordinate 3,641,164 of NZ_CP094519.1, read as the reverse complement.
ACAGCCATCTCGCCATTCTCAACGCGGTGGCCAACCGCCGCGTTGACCGCGCGATGGCTGCGAGCGACGCGCTGATCGATCACATGGATACGATGTTCGAGGGCATGGAAGCCGGCATCGATCCGCGGCTGCTCGATTGCAGCATCGAGCCGCTGCTAGGCGCGTGACACTTCAACGGACAACGAGAGGAATGGCAATGACCACGATGGCACTTCCGCAGCAAACGGCAATCGACGGCGCGGTCCGCCACCTCGTCACGAACTACAGCCCCAAGGGCAACAAGGTCGGCTGGCTGATGATGGCCTCGATCCTGGTCGAAGCCTGGGATCTCTACTCGATCGCCTTCGTGCTGATCTTCATCAAGGAGCAGTACAATCCCGATCCGCTGATGCTCGGGCTCGCCGCCGCCGGCACGCAGGGCGGCGCGCTGATCGGTGCGTTGATCGGCGGCTGGCTGTCCGACAAGATCGGCCGCCGCGTGATGTTCATCGCGACCATGATCATGTTCATCGTGCTGGCGCTGGCGCAGGCCATCGTGCCCAACGTGACCTGGCTGATCGTGATCCGCTTCCTGCTCGGCATTCCGCTCGGCAGCGACATCTCGACCGGCTACACCTACATCATGGAATCCATGGCCAAGGGCGAACGCGAGATCATGGGCAATCGCTGGCAGTTCATGTTCGCGGTCGGCGAAGTGCTGACGATCGGCGTCATCATTCTGTTCCTGCTCACCGGGATGCACCATGAGACGCTGTGGCGCGTCACGCTCGGTCTCGGTGCCGTCCCTGCCCTGATTATCCTGATCATGCGCCACGATGTGCCCGAAACCGCCGTGTGGCTGGTGCAGCGGGGCCGTTTCCGTGAGGCCAAGCAGGTCGCGCGTCACATGTACAATGACGATCTGGCGATGCTGCCCGACCAGGACGTCGTGCTGCCAAGGCCGCGCACGTCCGCCTTCATCGCCGATCTCCGCAAGGATCCGATCCGCTGGCGCGCCACGCTGTACGGCTGGATCGCCTGCTTCGCCCAAGGCAGCGAGTTCTCCACCTTCGCCTTCTATTTGCCGGTGCTGTTCGCGATGGTCGGCGTCTCGACCGTCCTCGGCAACAACCTCGTCACCATGGCGCTGTTCACGTTCGCCGCAGTGTCAGGCTGGGTCGGACCGCTGCTGACGCCGAAGATCGGCCACCGCGGCATCGCCATCGCAGGCTTCGGGATTGTGCTGGTCTCGCTGCTGGTCGCGGCGGCCGCGCTCTACACCGACCACAAATACATCCTGCCGTTCGCGGCTGCCGGCATGCTGTGGGGCCACTATTGGGACGCCTCGAACTGCATGACGATCCCGACCATGGTCGCCAAGCCGCAATATCGCGGCACCGCGTCGGGCTTCGCCTACATGTTCGTGAAGCTGCCGTCGTTCCTGGCGATCTTCCTGTTCCCGTCGCTGTTCGCGGCGATCGGCCAGGCCAACGCGACGCTGTTGGTCGCGATCTTCCCGCTGATCGGGCTGCTTTCCGCGATCTTCATCCTACCGGAGGTGTATGGTTACGAGCACGACTGACGGCGTCAGCGGCCGTCGGGGAATTAGTCCCGGCGGCCCTGCACCCAGTGCTCGAGCATCTGCAGCGCCATCGCGCGATCGTCGTCGGAGGCCTTGGCGATCGCCCGGTTGTAGCTTTCCTTGATCCAGGTCTCGTCCGGCGTCGCGCTGTCACGCGCCAGCGTCAGCCACATCAGGCCGCGCGCGCGCTGCGGCGGCAGACGGTCGCCGTTGAACAGCATCTGGCCGAGCAGCGCCTGCGCCTGGTGCTGGCCCTTCTGCGCGGCAAGGCCGAGCCAGCGGGCGCCATAGCGGAAATCGTCCCGCGAGGCGTCCGGCGTCTTCAGGTACAGCCTGGCGAGGTCGTACTGGGCATCGGCGTTGCCGAAATAGGACGCGGCGTAGGAGAACATCTCCCGCGCCCGCTCGGTATCCGGCTTGATCTTGGAATTGGGAATGCCACTCAGATAGTAGCGTCCGAGCGCCACGAAGGCGTTCGCCACGACCGACGCCTGCGGCGCCGATGGCGAATCCTCGGCATGCGCATTGGCGATCCGGCTGAAATACTCGAATGCCCGCAGATCGTCCTGCGCGACCCCATCCCCATCGGCGTACATTTTGCCGAGCTTCCACTGCGCGATCGGATGACCGCTCTCGGCCAGCGACATGACGGTGGAGTTCGGCAGGGTGTCGACCGAAGCTGCCGGCGCCGCAGCCCGCTTCAGGGCAGCCGCCGTACCGGGCTGAGGCGAAACCACAGGGAGCGCTGTATCCTTCGGGTTGACCGGGGCTCCGTCGAATCCGAATCCGGGGCCCGCCACCGGAATGGCCCCTAACGCAAACGCCAATATCGTACGCCTAAACGTCCGCATAACACTGTTTCTCGTGCGCGCCACCCGGATGGGTGACGGCGCCATCCACCGCCGGCCCCACTTGCTCGGCGTATTTCCACAGCGCACCAGATGTATGGTTCGTCGCGCGAGGGGCCCATTTGGTCTTACGATTTGCGAGCTCGGCGTCGCTCAAATTTACGTTAAGAACACCGGCGTCGGCATCGATCTCGATGACGTCGCCATCCTGCAACAGGGCGATCGGCCCGCCGACGGCTGCTTCAGGCCCGATATGGCCGATGCAGAAGCCACGGGTGGCGCCGGAGAACCGGCCGTCCGTGATCAGCGCGACCTTGCCGCCCATGCCCTGCCCGGTCAGCGCGGCCGTGGTCGCCAGCATCTCCCGCATGCCGGGGCCGCCCTTGGGGCCCTCGTAGCGGATGACGATAACCTCGCCTTCCTTGTAGGTGCGTTTCTGGACGGCCTCGAAGGCATCTTCCTCGCGGTCGAAGCACCGGGCCGGGCCGGTAAACTTCAGATTGGACATACCCGCGACCTTCACGATCGCACCCTCCGGAGCGAGATTACCCTTCAGCCCGACAACGCCACCTGTCACGGTGATCGGCTTGTCGGCTGACCGCACCACGTCTTGGCGCGGATTCCATTTCACGCTTTTGAGGTTTTCGGCGATCGTTCGGCCCGTGACGGTCAGGCAATCCCCGTGCAGGTGGCCATTATCGAGCAGCGTCTTCATCAGCAGCGGAATGCCGCCAGCTTCAAACATGTCTTTGGCAACATAACGGCCGCCCGGCTTCAAATCCGCGACGTAAGGAGTCTTTTTGAAGATTTCCGCAACATCGAACAAATTGAATTTGATTCCGCACTCGTGCGCGATCGCCGGTAGATGCAACGCAGCGTTAGTCGAGCCGCCAGAGGCCGCCACGACAGCCGCTGCATTTTCAAGGGATTTCCGGGTCACGATGTCGCGCGGCCGGATGTTTTTCTCGATCAGCTCCATCACCTTCTCGCCGGCGGCGGCGCAGAAGGAGTCGCGGATCTCGTAAGGCGCGGGAGCGCCGGCCGAATACGGGAGCGCCAGGCCGATCGCCTCGGAGACCGTCGCCATGGTGTTGGCGGTGAACTGAGCGCCACAGGCGCCGGCCGAGGGGCACGCCACCCGCTCGATTTCGTCCAAATCCTCGTCCGACAGCGCGCCCACCGAATGCTTGCCGACCGCCTCGAACATGTCCTGCACGGTAACCGGCTGCCCGCGGAAGTTGCCGGGCAGGATCGAGCCACCGTAGATGAAGATCGAAGGCACGTTCAGCCGCACCATCGCCATCATCATGCCCGGCAACGACTTGTCGCAGCCGGCGAGCCCGACGAGCGCGTCATAGGCATGGCCGCGGACCGTAAGCTCGACCGAGTCGGCAATACATTCGCGCGACGGCAGCGACGAGCGCATGCCGTCATGGCCCATGGCGATGCCGTCGGTAACGGTGATGGTGCAGAACTCGCGCGGCGTGCCGCCGGCCGATGCCACGCCCTTCTTCACTGCCTGGGCCTGGCGCATCAGTGAGATGTTGCACGGAGCAGCTTCATTCCAACATGAAGCGACGCCCACAAATGGTTGATGAATCTGGGCTGTCGTTAGCCCCATGGCGTAGAGGTAGGACCGGTGCGGCGCGCGTTCGGGCCCTTCCGTCACGTGACGGCTCGGCAGCCTGCCCTTGATGCTCGTCTTGGCGTTCATCGCGCGAACCTGTTTCCCAGCCTCCCCACACCCAAACGCCGGAAGGATTAAGAATGTCCCGTCGTCGTCGCGAGCGCTGGCGAAATCAACTTTATGAATAATGCTCTCATGGAGGGGTGTGGCCAAAAAGCGGCGAGCACAAGGGTCAGCTCGATGTAAGGTTAAATGTTCGGGAACTGTTGCGACAGCGACACAATCGTGGCTGTCGCGCAACCATGTATTATTGGTCCTTATGACGCCTCGCGGGAACCACTACTGTCATTGAACTACCCACGCCCACGTCCTCGCGCGTAGCGGGAGCTGTCCTACGGATAGCCGTCGCCTGGCGTCCCGACCTCCACGACATCGATCCGCGACGCCGACTTGCCCTTGCGCAGGTCCTCATACGAGGTCGCGGCACTCAGGCAGAACAACGTTCGCCGTTCGGGACCGCCGAGCACGCAGGCCAGCGCGCGGCGGCCGGGTACGGCAATGCGCTCGCGCTCCACGCCGTCACGATCGATCCGGACGAAGGCGTCCTCGGTGAAGGACGCGACCCAGACCGATCCGTCGCGATCAAGGCAGATGCCGTCGGGCTCGTTCACGCGGCCCAGCCGCCTGCGCAGCTGCAGGCTGCCGTCCGGCGCGATGTCGTAGTCGGCAAGGCACGCGCCATCCATTTCGGCGACGACGAGCCGGCGGTGATCCGACGAGACGGCAATGCCGTTCGGAAACCGCAAGCCGTCGGCGACGACACGCGCGCTACCATCCGGCATCACCAGGATGATACGGCCGACCGCGCCGCGGCCATCCGGCGGCGGCAGGTCGAAACCGAGGTCGCCGACATAGGCCCGCCCCTGGCCGTCGACGATCATGTCGTCGATCGTGCCGGCGGCGAGCTGCGAGAGGTCGGCGTAGAGCGAGAGCTTGCCACCGGCAAATCGCAGCAGCCGTTTCCTGAACATCGTGAGCACCGCGATGTCGCCATCGGGCAGCACGCCGAGGCCGCACGGCGTATCGTCGGTCACGGCGGCATGCTCCTGCCGTTCGCCCGACGGGCTGATGCTGAGCAGCGTCCGCGCCATGCAGTCGACGAACCACAGCCGCCCGTTATGCCACCGCGGGCCCTCGAAATAGCGGCCGCCGTCCAAGATGGTTTTCAGCCGAACTTCTCGCGCCATGGATCCTCCCTCCAGCACCGCTCCGCTCTCATCTTCGCCGACTCCAACGGCTGTCGCACAGCATGGAACTTCGGGTTCCCTGTGGGTTCCACACCCTCAATTCCACATTTCGCCGCGTTTTCCCTGTTGAGTTGCGGCAGTCTTAAGGGGTCGTGAATCGGGGTCTGATAATCTGCGGCTGATTGTGCCGCGTATAAAGCGATCTGTTTGTGCCTGATGGTTTCGCAGGGGGGACCAGGGAATGAACCGTTGCCTACGCCCGCTGGCGTGTTTCGCCACCGTCGCCGTATTCACCCTGCTTCCGGTCAAGGTGACCGCGAAGCCGCATCACCAACACCAAGCCAAGAGCTCGAAGGCCGCAGACAAGGCTGACAAGAAGGCGCATGGCGCCAAAGCGTCGCACGACAAGACGGCGCGCGAGAAAACATCCGGCAAGCGGCGGCATGCGAAGCGCGATGACGACGAGCGCAAATCCGCCAAAGCCAAATCCGCTCTGTCAAAATCCGCGGACAGCGACAAGGGCCCCGCCCCGGAGAAACCGGCGCCCCCGCAACTCTCTGGCGATCTTGCCGCGATCAAGGACGCGATCCTCGCCGCACGCAGAGGCAGGACCAGCGATGCGACCGACATCCAGGCCAGGATCACCGATCCGGTCGGGCGCAAGCTCGTCGAATGGTACTTGCTGCGCCACTCCGAGTCGCAGGCGAATTTCAGCCGCTATGCAGAGTTCATTGCCGCCAATCCGGACTGGCCGAGCATGTCGCTATTACGCCGTCAGGCGGAAGCACGGCTATGGCAGGAACGCAGCGACGCCGCCACAGTCCATGGCTTCACCCTCGATCAGCCGATCAGCGCCAAGGGCAAGTTTGCGCTCGCACGCGTGCTGCTCGCCGCCGGCGACCGCGACGGCGCAGCGAGGCTGGTTCGGGAGGCCTGGCGGTCGGACGAACTGTCGGATCGCACCGAAAGCGACGCCTATGACGCCTTCCACGATCTGCTCACAAGCGCCGACCATCGGGCGCGGATGGACAAACGGATCGGCGCCAAGGACCTCGCCGGCGCCAGACGCGCCGCGAAACGGCTCGGCAGCGACGAGCTCGCGATCGTCAAGGCCTGCGGCGCGGTGCGGGAGCAATCGAAGAAGGCACAGGACGCGCTTGACGACGTGCCGGCCGATGCCCGCCGCGATCTCGGCTACACGCTCTGCCGCATCCAGTGGCTCATGGCGGAGAACAGGATCGACGACGCGGCCCGCGTGACGATCGCGGCCGCGCCGGAGACCATGGCCCAGCAGGATACGGATCAGTGGTGGCGCGAGCGGCGCCTGCTCGCCCGCAAGCTGCTCGACCAGGGCAAGTTCCAGACCGCCTATGACGTGGTCCGCCCCGCGGCGCTGCCCGACAATCCGTATTACCGTTCCGACATGCACTTCATGCGCGGCTGGATCGCGCTGCGTTATCTCGATGACGCGAAGACCGCCGCGGCGCATTTCGCGCGGATCGACGAAGGCCAGATCAATCCGACCGTGTTGTCACGCGCCGCCTACTGGCGCGGGAGGGCGGCCGAGGCGCTCGGCAACACCGCGGCGATGCGAGCCGACTATGAGGCTGCGGCGCGCTATCCGACCGCCTATTACGGTCAGCTCGCGCTTGCGAAGCTCGGGCGTGAGAGCGTCCATCTCCACGCGCCCTCGCCGGCTGCGCTGGCCGGCCGTGCGGCCGGCGACGAACGGGTGCGCGCGGCCGACATGCTTTACGAGATCGGCGAACCCGACGTCGTGCTCTACTTCGTCGCCGACCTCGCCGAGCAAAGCTCCGATGTCGACATGCTGCAGGCGCTGGGCGAGCTGACCGGCCGCCGCAACGATGCCCGCGCAATGCTGCAGATCGGCAAGACCGCGCTCGGCCGCGGGCTCGCGTTCGACCACTACGCCTTCCCGATCATCGGCATTCCCAAGCACAGCCCGATCGCCCCCGATATCGGGCGCAGCATGACCTACTCGGTGGCGCGCACCGAGAGCGCGTTCGACCAGCGCGACAAGTCGTCGGCCAACGCGGTCGGGCTGATGCAGGTGACGCCGGAGGCGGGCCGCGACACCGCGAAGCGCTTTAAGGTTAGCTACGACTGGGACCGCTTGGTCTCCGATCCGGTCTACAACACCCAGATGGGCGCCGCCGAGCTGAGCGCTTTGCAGTCGGAATATCACGGCTGCCACATCATGATTTTCGCCGGCTACAACGCCGGCCGCGGCCGCGTCCGCGACTGGGTCAAGGCCTATGGTGACCCGCGCGATCCCAACGTAGACCCCGTCGACTGGGTCGAGCGCATCCCAATCTCGGAGACACGCAATTACGTACAGCGGGTGATGGAGAACCTCGCCGTCTATCGCGCGCGGTTCGAAGACGCCGGCACGGCGGTCGCGGCGAAGGGCGGCGACGTCATGACGCAGGAGACCAATGCGGCGCCGGCAGCTACGGCAATCCCGTCGCAGTGAACCAATGGTGTCGTCCCGGCGAAAGTCGGGACGACACGTGGAAAGGTCGCGCCGTCAATCCACCTTTACATTGGCGGCCTTGATCATCGGCCACCATTTGGCGATCTCCGCCTTCTGCCAGGCGCCGAGCGCCTCTGGCGTAAGCTGGTCCTTCGGCGGCATCTGCAAGCCGAGATTTTCGAGCTGTTTCCTCACCGCCGGGTCGTTCATCGCCTCGACCGCCGCAGCGTTGAGCTTCGCAACGATCTCCTTCGGCGTGCCCTTGGGCACCCAGAGACCCGACCACAGCGTCATGTGCAATCCCGGCAGGCCGGCCTCATCGACGGTCGGGATATCAGATGCATTCTCCACCCGCTTGGAGTCGGTGACGGCGTAAGCACGGATGGTGCCGGCGCGGACCTGATTGATCGAGTTCGAGGTCTGATCGATGATGATGTCGATCTGGCCGGAGACGAGATCATTCAGCGCGGGTCCGGTGCCGCGATATGGCACGTATTGCAGCTTGATGCCCGAGACATTCTCGAAATAGAGCCCGGCAATGTGGCTGCCGCTGCCGGCGCCCGCGGTGCCCGCGGTCGGCGGCGACGGCCGCGACTTCAGCCACTCCAGGAGCTCCTTCAGCGATTTCGCCGGCACCGCGTTCTTGCTGACGATGATCATCGGATTGCTCGGCAGCAGCACCACCGGCTCGAGATCGTCGACGAGGTCGTAGCCGAGCTTGTAGATCGCACCATTCGCCACGTGAGTGCCGAGATGGCCGAACGAGATGGTGTAGCCGTCCGGCGCCGCGCGCACCGCTCGACCGACGCCGATCGAACCGCCCGCTCCCGTCACGTTCTCGATCAGGAACACCTCGCCAAGCGACTGCTTCATGCGCTCGCCGAGAATGCGCGCCATCGCATCCGACGGCCCACCGGCGGCAAACGGCACCACGATGGTGATCGGATGCGAGGGATATTTTTCCGCCGACGCGATGCCGTTGAATGCCAATATCGCCAGCGCAGCCAGAACCAGTCTCAGCATCGCGTTCTCCCTGATCTTCTTCGTTCCATCATTTTAGAAGGGCCACCTTTCGACAAGATGGCCCTTCGGATGATGCGTCAGAACTGCGAGAAGTCGATCGGCTTGTGCCGATCCAACGTCCGGGTGACCGGCGGCAACGGATATTTCAGGCCGCTCGCGCAGTTGAACAGCATCACGCGATCATTCTTGGTCACGCGGCCATCGGCAAGGCTCTGCTTGTAGGCAGCGTAAGTCGCGGCCCCCTCGGGGCACAGCAGCAGACCTTCCTCGCGCGCGACCTCGTTAAGCGCGGCGGAGATCTTGTCGTCGTCGACGGCAATCGCAAAACCCTTGCTCTCGCGCACCGCGCGGAGGATCAGGAAGTCGCCGATCGCCTGCGGCACGCGGATGCCGGAGGCGATGGTGTGCGCATCGTCCCAGCGCGCCGCATGTTCGGTACCCGCCTCATAGGCGCGCACCATCGGCGCGCAGCCGGACGCCTGCACCGCGACCATGCGCGGGCGCTTCGAGCCGATGAAGCCGATCTTCTCGAGCTCGTCGAACGCCTTCCACATACCGATCAGGCCAGTGCCGCCGCCGGTCGGATAGAAGATCACGTCCGGCACCTCCCAGCCGAGCTGCTCGGCGAGCTCGAGGCCCATCGTCTTCTTGCCCTCGATCCGGTACGGCTCCTTCAGCGTCGAGGTGTCGAACCAGCCGACCTTGGCCTTGCCCTCGCCGACGATCTTCCCGCAGTCGTCGATATAGCCGTTGACACGGTAGACGGTCGCGCCCTGCAGCTCGATCTCGCTGACATTCACCTCCGGCGTGTCGGCCGGGCAGAAGATCGTGGTCTTGATGCCGCAGGAGGTCGCATAGGCAGCCAGCGCCGCACCAGCATTGCCGTTGGTCGGCATCGCCATGTGCTTGATGCCGAGCGCCTTGCCCATCGACACCGCCATCACCAGGCCGCGCGCCTTGAACGATCCGGTCGGCAACCGCCCCTCGTCCTTGACGATGATCTCGCCGCCGCCGAGCCTGGCTCCGAGCTTCGGCAGCCGGATCAGCGGCGTCGTGACCTCACCGAGGCTGACGATGTCCTTGCATTTGCGCACCGGCAGCAGCTCGCGATAGCGCCACATGTCGGCCGGACGCTGCGCCAGCGCGTCCTTGGTCAGCGCCTTCTTCACGCCCGCGAGGTCATAGCGCACCAAGAGCGGCTTGCCGGCCTTTGAGAGGTTGTGCACCTGGTCGGCAGGATAGTGATCGCCCTCCATCGCGCATTCGAGATGGGTGACGAAGGTCGGGCGTTCGATGATGAGGTTGTCGTTGTCTTTCACGAGATGCGCTCTTTCTTGCTCTTGTGGTCACCGCTGCCGGTCCCGTTACCCTGAGGAGGCCGCAAAGCGGCCGCCTCGAAGGGCGACGAGCCCCGCTGTTCGATCTGGGCCATCCATCCTTCGAGGCTCGCCGCGCGAGCGCCTCCAGCGACAACGGCAAAGCCGTTGCGCGGGGATGACGGAACTGCGAGCGAACGGTTCACGCTCGCCGCCCGTCAAATATTCAGCACCCGCCCGTAGGCGTCGAGCACCGCTTCCTTCATCATTTCGGACAATGTCGGATGCGGGAACACGGTGTGCATCAATTCCTCTTCCGTGGTCTCCAGGTTCATCGCGACGACATAGCCCTGGATCAGTTCCGTGACCTCGGCGCCGATCATGTGGGCGCCCAAGAGCTGGCCGGTTTTCTTGTCGAACACCACCTTGACCAGGCCTTGGTCCTCGCCGAGCGCGATTGCCTTGCCGTTGCCGACAAAGGGGAAGCGGCCGACGCGGATCTCGCGGCCGCCTTCTTTCGCCTTGGCCTCGGTCAGGCCGACGGAGGCGACCTGCGGGTTGCAGTAGGTGCAACCCGGTATCATCAATTTGTCCATCGGGTGCGGATGCAGGCCCTTGATCGCCTCGACGCAGATCACGCCCTCATGCTCGGCCTTGTGCGCGAGCATCGGGGGCCCTGCGACGTCGCCGATCGCGTAGATGCCGGGGATGTTGGTCTTGCCGAGGCCGTCGATCACGATGGAGCCGCGGTCGGTCTTCACCCCGAGCTTCTCCAACCCAAGATTTTCGATATTTCCGACCACGCCGACCGCGGAAATCACCCGCTCGAACTCCTTGGTCTGCGGCTGGCCCTTGCCGTCGTCGATGGTCGCAACCACGCTGTCGGCTTTCTTCTCGAGCTTCGTGACCTTGGTCGAGGTCATGATCTTGATGCCCTGCTTCTCGAAGCGCTTGCGCGCGAGGCCGGCGATCTCGGCGTCCTCGACGGGCAGGATCTGCGGCAGCACCTCGACCACGGTGACGTCGGCGCCCATGGTGTGGAAGAACGAGGCGAACTCGATGCCAATCGCGCCCGAGCCGACCACCAGCAGCGACTTCGGCATCCGCTCCGGCACCATCGCCTCGAAATAGGTCCAGACCAGCTTCTTGTCCGGCTCGAGGCCCGGCAGCACGCGCGGACGCGCGCCGGTCGCAACAATGATGTGCTTGGCCTGATAAGTGCCATCGCCGCTGGCGCCCTTCGGCGCCTCGACTGCCGACTTCTTCACCGTGACCTTGCCGGGCGCATCAATCGTGGCCTCGCCCCAGATCACCGTGACCTTGTTCTTCTTCATCAGGAAGCCGACGCCGTCATTGAGGCGCTTCGACACCCCGCGCGAGCGCTGCACCACGGCCTTCGGATCGTAGGAGATCTTCTCCGCCGACAGCCCGTAATCCTTGGCGTGCTGCATGTAGTGGAAGATTTCCGCCGAGCGCAGCAGCGCCTTGGTCGGGATGCAGCCCCAGTTCAGGCAGATGCCGCCGAGATAGGACTTCTCGACGACCGCGGTCTTGAACCCGAGCTGCGCGGCGCGGATCGCCGTCACATAGCCGCCGGGGCCGGAGCCGATGATGATGACGTCGAAAGATGTGTCGGCCATTATCTATACTCCAGCCAAACTGCGCCCAGATACGCGCTCCACACCAGCGCGAGCACGCCCGCGCCGATGATCATGATCCTGAATTGGGTCGTGGATACGAGGTCACGGTGAACGGCAACAATCGAAGTGATGGCGAGCACGGCAAGCAGGACGTACGGACCGTGGATCACGTACATGGCCGCTGCTCGTCACACCATCATCATCACGGGGTTCTCGATCAGCTGCTTGAAGGCGCCGATCAGCTCGGCGCCGAGCGCGCCGTCGATCGCGCGGTGATCGCACGACAGCGTCACGCTCATCATATGCGCGATCTCGATCTTGCCGCCGCGCACCACCGGGCGCTCCTCCGACGTGCCGACCGCGAGGATCGTCGCGTGCGGTGGATTGATCACCGCGGTGAAGTGGTTGATGCCGTACATGCCGAGGTTGGACACCGCCGTGGTGCCGCCCTGGTATTCTTCCGGCTTCAACTTGCGAGCGCGGGCGCGGGTGGCGAAGTCCTTCATCTCGTTGGAGATGGTTGACAGCGTCTTGGTCTCCGCCTTGCGGATGATCGGCGTGATCAGGCCGCCCGGCATCGCAACAGCAACGCCGACGTCGGAATGCTTGTGCTTGAGCATGCCACTCTCGGTCCAACTCACATTGCAGTTCGGGATCTTCTGCAGTGCGACCGCCATCGCCTTGATGACAAAATCGTTGACCGAGAGCTTGTAGAGCGGCTTCTTCTCCTTGTCCTTCGGCGCCGACGCGTTGATCTCCTCGCGCGCGACGAGCAACTTGCCGATATCGCAGTCGATCGTGAGGTAGAAGTGCGGGACGCTCTGCACCGATGCCGTCAGGCGCTGCGCAATGGTGCGGCGCATGCCGTCATGCGGCACCACGTCGTAGGAGCCCGGCTCGAACAGCGCGAGGATCTGCTTGTCCGACATCGACGGCGCGATGCTGGGTGCAGCACCAGGCGCAGCCGCCGGTGCCTTGAGACCCTTGCCGGACTTGGCGTCCTCGACGTCGCGCGCGATCACGCGGCCATGCGGGCCAGTCCCGGTGATGCGCGCGAGATCAATGCCGGCGTCCTTGGCGAGACGGCGGGCCAAGGGCGAGGAGAAGATACGGGCGTGACCATTGACCTGCGCGGCCGGAGCAGCGGCAGTCTGGGGCGCCGGCGCAGGCGCCGCTGCCGGCTTGGGTGAAGCCGCCGGCGCGGGAGCCGGTGCAGGCGCAGCCGCGGGCTTCGGAGCCTCGGCCGGCTTCGGTGCCGGCGCAGCACCGGCGCTGGCCGCCGCCTTCACATCCTCGCCATCGCCGGCCAGCACGGCGATGACGTCGTTGACCGGCACGTCCTGCGTCCCCTCGGGCACCAGGATCTTCGCGATCGTGCCTTCGTCGACCGCCTCGACCTCCATCGTCGCCTTGTCGGTCTCGATCTCCGCGATCACGTCGCCGGACTTGACCTTGTCGCCCTCTTTCTTGAGCCACTTGGCGAGGTTGCCCTTTTCCATCGTGGGCGACAGCGCGGGCATGAGAATATTGATCGGCATTGTCAGTGACCTTGTTGCGACCGCGGTTTGGTTTGACCCATGTCGGTCGGCCGGGCGATTTCGGCTTCGAACATCTCGACGATGCGCGCGAGCGCCTCGTCCTCGGTGTATCCGCTCTCGCGCGAATAGGCGCGCGCAGCGTGGCGGGCGATGTCGACGAGCATCAGCCCCCACATGTCCGGCTCCTCGAAGGCGCGCTGGAACGCGATCGAGAGTCCGCCGTCGACGACGAAGGCGCGCAGCACCTCGACGGCGTCGTCGCGGTCCATCACGTCAGGCGGCAGCGGCTGCTCCTTGGGACCGGCCATGGGCTTGTTACCGATAGGATACGGCCTTGGCGGCCTCGACCACCTCGGCGACGGAGGGAAGAGCGAGCTTTTCCAGATTGGCGGCATAGGGCATCGGCACATCCTTGCCGGAGACGCGCGCAACCGGCGCATCCAGGTAGTCGAAGGCGTGCTCCATGATCCGCGCGGCGACCTCGGCGCCGACGCCGCTCTGCTGCCAGCCCTCCTCCACCGTCACCGCGCGCCCGGTCTTCTTCACCGACGCGACGATGGTTTCAGTGTCCATTGGGCGGATGGTGCGGAGATCGACGACCTCGGCCTCGATGCCTTCCTTGGCGAGCTCATCGGCGGCCTTCAGCGCATACGACATGCCCATCGCCCAGGAGATGATGGTGACGTCCTTGCCGGCGCGCGCAATCCGCGCCTTGCCGATCGGCACCACGAAGTCGGGCAGCTTCGGCACCTCGCCGGTGTGACCGTACAGCACCTCGTTCTCGAGGAAGATCACAGCATTGGGATCGCGGATCGCGGCCTTGAGCAGGCCCTTGTAGTCAGCGGCCGAATACGGCGCGATCACCTTGAGGCCAGGGATCTGCGAATACCAGGCGGCGTAGTCCTGGCTGTGCTGGGCGGCGACGCGGGCAGCGGCGCCATTCGGGCCGCGGAACACGATCGAGCAGCCCATCTGTCCGCCGGACATATACAGCGTCTTGCCGGCGGAGTTGATGATCTGGTCCATCGCCTGCATGGCGAAATTCCAGGTCATGAATTCGACGATCGGCTTCAGCCCGGCCATCGCCGCGCCGATGCCGACGCCGGCAAAGCCGTGCTCGGTGATCGGCGTATCGATCACGCGCCGCGCGCCGAATTCCTGCAGCAGGCCCTGGGTCACCTTGTAGGCGCCCTGATATTCCGCGACCTCCTCGCCCATGATGAAGACGTCGCCGTCACGCCGCATCTCCTCGGCCATCGCATCGCGCAGCGCTTCACGGATGGTCTGCGTGATCATCTCGGTGCCTGCCGGGATCTCGAGATCGGGCGGCGCTTCGGTGGCGGGTGCGGCCGGCGCCTTCGCCTCGGGCTTGGGCTGCGGCGCTTCCGCCTTGGCTTCCGCCGGCGGAGCCGATTCAGCGGCCTTCTGCTGCGGCGCCGCCGCGGCCGGCGCCTTGGCGAGATCGGCGGCGCTTTCGCCGTCGGCCAGGATGGTGGCGATCGGCGTATTCACCGCGACGTCGGCGGTGCCTTCCGGGATCAGGATCTTGCCGAGCGTGCCCTCATCGGTGGCCTCGACCTCCATGGTCGCCTTGTCGGTCTCGATCTCGGCGATGACATCGCCGGACTTGATGGTCTCGCCTTCCTTTTTCAGCCATTTGGCAAGGTTGCCCTTCTCCATGGTGGGCGACAGCGCAGGCATCAGCACTTGAATGGGCATATCGGCTCCCGAAATCGGTCTTGAAGGTTCTTCTGCGCGGGTGGGATCAGCGGTACACGTCGGTGTAGAGCTCGGACGGGTCGGGCTCCGGATCGTGCTGCGCGAAGTCCGCGGCTTGGTTGACGATCTCGCGCACCTCAGCGTCGATCGCCTTGAGCTCCTGCTCGCTCGCACCACCGGCCAGCAAGCGGTTGCGCACCTGCTCGATCGGGTCCTGATCGTGGCGGACCTTCTCGACTTCCTCGCGCGTCCGGTACTTCGCTGGATCGGACATCGAGTGGCCGCGGTAGCGATAGGTCTGCATCTCCAGGATGATGGGGCCATTGCCGCCGCGACACCACGCCACAGCCTCGTCGCCGGCGGCCTTCACCGCACGCACATCCATGCCGTCGACCTGCTTGCCGGGAATGTTGAAGGAAGCGCCGCGCTTGGAGAAATCCTGCTGCGCGGACGCGCGCGACACCGAGGTGCCCATCGCGTAGCGGTTGTTTTCGACGACGTAGATCACCGGCAGCTTCCACAGCTCCGCCATGTTGAAGCTTTCGTAGACCTGGCCCTGGTTGGCCGCGCCATCGCCGAAATAGGTCACGCTGACGGCATCGTTGCCGCGATAGCGGTTGGCGAACGCCAGCCCGGTGCCGAGCGACACCTGCGCACCGACGATGCCGTGGCCGCCGTAGAAGTGCTTCTCCATGCTGAACATGTGCATGGAGCCGCCCTTGCCCTTGGAATAGCCGCCGCGGCGTCCGGTCAGCTCTGCCATCACGCCCTTGGCCTCCATGCCGCAGGCCAGCATGTGACCGTGGTCCCGGTACCCGGTTATGACCTCGTCGCCCAGCTTCAAGGCCATCTGCATGCCGACGACGACCGCCTCCTGGCCGATGTAGAGATGGCAGAAGCCTCCGATCGCACCCATGCCGTAGAGCTGGCCGGCCTTCTCCTCGAAGCGCCGGATCAGCAGCATGTCCCGCAGCGCCTTGAGTTCCTGCTCTTTGGTGAATTCCGGTGGAGAACCTGCCTTCTCCTGCCCTAATTCCTTTGCGACGCTTTTCTTGGGTGCGGCCATGGCAATTCCGGATGAGAGAAGTCGATGAACCCTCTCTAACCCAACTCAAATCGGCTTGGAAGGATTGCGTTCGCCCGATGGAATTTTGCTATGCCGCACTGCAACGCACCACGACATTTTTGTGATGCCCCGCGATCGAATTTGAAATTTGAGAACGCGTCAGTTCGGCTTGCTGATCCGAACGAGATCGTGCGGGTTGACGTAGTCGAGCTGGAAGCGCGCGCGCTCATCCAGCATGTCGGGATCGACGCGGTCCGAGCGCAACAGGGACACCCGCTGCTCGCCCTCGGCGCGCTCCTTCTTCAGCCGCGCCAGCTCCGAGGTCAGCGCGATGATCTCCTGATCGAGCTCCTGTCGCGCATTCAGGCCGTACTTGCCGGTATACGCATTGACTCCGAAATAACCGACCATCAGCGCCGCCAGCGTGTAAAGGGCGAGCCCGGTCAGGATCGATTTGAGTCGTGTGCGGGAAACCATGGCCGCCACCTTGCGGCGGCCATGTTAATGGACACTTAAGAGCAGGCTCTAAAGCAGCCTTGGCCGCTTATTACTGGCCGCTTACTTGTTGTGCGCTTCGACGTGGGCCGCGTACGCCGCGATGTACTGCTGCAACACGGTCTTCAGGGACTCCTTGACCAGTTCACCCTTCTCGTCGAAGGCGTCGCCGATGCCGTTCAGATAAATTTCCGGCTGCTGCAGGATCGGACCCGAGATGCCCGGCAGGATGTTCTGCAGGTGCTTGGCCGCGCTGACGCCGCCGAGCGGACCCGGCGAGTTGGAAATGATGCCGGTCGGCTTGCCGTTGAACGAGCTCTTCCCATAGGGGCGCGAGCCGACGTCGATGGCGTTCTTCAGCACGCCGGGGATCGAGCGGTTGTATTCCGGGGTCACGAACAGCACGCCGTGCGATTTCTGCAGCTTTTCGCGGAAGGCGAGCCAGTCCGCTGGCGGCGCCGCCTCGAGATCCTGGTTGAAGAAGGAAATGCCGTGGAGCGTCGTGACGTCGAGCTGCAGTGAGGCGGGCGCGAGCTTGGCCAGCGCGTTGGCGATCTTGAGCGACCAGCCCTCCTTGCGGAGGCTGCCGACGATGGTGACGATGTTATAGGCCATAGCATTTTCCTCGAATTGTGCGCGTGAAGCCGGACCGGCGGCCCTCACCTACCGGCGCGGCGAGAAGGATGCAAGTGCATGGATCATGCAATTCTGGAAACGCAGCGTTTTTGAATCTGCGCCGTCACGCTCCCCCGGCCTGCCCCAATTTGGCAAGGAGCCATGGTCGTGGACCTCATCGCTCTTGCGCAGAGAAAACGCGGCTGCGTCTGCGGCAAATTATCGACATGTTCGTCTCAATAAATTGCGAGCAGATTGTCGCATCATTCGGCCTATCGACGAGGCACGAGACAATGACAGAACACAAGACGCGGGTTGCGATCCTGTTCGGTGGACGCTCGGCCGAACATGACGTGTCACGGGCCTCCGCGGCCAACGTGCTGCGCTCCCTCGATCCGGATCGGTATGACGCCACGGCGATCGGTATCACCCGGGATGGTCGCTGGATTGTCGCCGGCGTGGGGAACGGTGCCGGCGCCGGAGGGGGCGCTCTGACCATTCCGGACGATGGTCTCCAACTGGCCCTGCTGCCGGGAGGACAAGGTCGCGCACTCGCGCTCGATGGTCATGCGGCCGGGGTTATGGAATTGCCGGCCTTTGATGTCGTCTTCCCGGTCTTGCACGGCCCGAACGGCGAGGACGGCACGGTCCAGGGCGCGCTTGAACTGTCCGATGTGGCCTATGTCGGCTCGCGCGTGATGGGGTCGGCGGCCGCGATGGACAAGGACGTCGCGAAGCGGCTGATGCGCGACGCGGGACTGCCGATCGTCCCATACGTCGCAATGTCGGCGGCAGACCCAATCACCTATGACGATGCGGTCGCTGCCGTTGGATCACCGGAGCTGTTCGTCAAGCCGGCCAACATGGGTTCATCGGTCGGCGTATCAAGAGCGCGAACCGCCGCTGAGTTCGACGCCTGCTGCAAATTGGCCTTTCGCTTCGACAGCAAGATCCTGATCGAGCGATGTATCGCACCGATACGTGAGATCGAGTGCTCGGTGCTCGAGGACGCCGCTGGCGCCATCCGCGCATCCCGGCTCGGCGAGATCGTGCCGTCCGACAAGCATGGCTTCTATTCTTACGACGCGAAGTACATCGACGCGGAGGGCGCCCTGCTTCAGGTGCCGGCCGATATTCCGTCGCCCGTCGCCGATCGCATCAGGGAGCTCGCAATCCGGACGTTTCGCGTGCTGGGCTGCGAGGGAATGGCGCGCATCGACTTCTTTCTGCACGGCGAGCAGGCGTTCGTGAACGAGGCGAACACCCTTCCCGGCTTCACCAATATCAGCATGTATCCACGGCTGTGGGAGGCCAGCGGACTGCCGCAGTCCGCGCTCATGGACGTCTTGATCGGCCACGCCCTGGAGCGTCACAGGCGCTCCAGGGCGCTCGCGTTCGAGCGCGAGTAACTTGCCGGCTCACGCCGCCTTGTTCGGATTGATCAGGAATTTCTCGCCGGTGGCGCGCTTGCCGTAGACGGCGATGTTGTCGAGCTGCAAGGCTTCCTGCAGCGACACCACCTTGGTGTAGTGGCTGGCGAAGGTGGTCTTCAATTCCGCCAGCACGCGCTGGCGCAGCTTGTTGCCCGCCTCCGGCCCGATCTTCATCAGGAACGGGAACAGCAGCCAGCCGCCGACGCCCCAGGCCATGCCGAAGCCGCGCGGCAGTTCGATCGGCCGGGTGTCGAGGCTGCCATAGACATAGACTTGCTTGTGCACGCTTGAGCCGTAGCGGCTGTAGGCCGTGGTACTCTTGTTGATCGCAGTCTCCATCGCGACCAGAATCTGGCCTGCGAGCTTGCCGCCACCGATCGCATCGAAGGCGATGGTCGCGCCGGTCTCCACCAGCGCGTTGGTGAGATCGTCCATGAAGCTCGGCACAGTGGAATCGACGACGTGCTTCGCACCGATCTTGTGCAGGATGTCGGCCTGCTCCTTGTTGCGCACGATGTTGACGAGACCAATCCCGTCCTTGAGGCAGATCTTGTTGAGCATTTGGCCGAGGTTGGACGCCGCCGCCGTATGCACCAGCGCCTTGTGACCCTCGCGCCGCATCGTTTCGGTCATGCCGAGCGCGGTCAGCGGATTGACGAAACAGGATGCGCCCTCCGCCGCCGTGGTGCCGTCAGGCAGTGGCAGGCATTCGTTGACTCGCAGCGTGCGGTATTGCGCATACATCGCGCCGCCGATCATCGCGACCGTGCGTCCCATCAGCGCCTTGGCGGCGTCCGAGGAGCCGGTCCGGATCACGACACCTGCGCCCTCGTTGCCGACCGGCATGGAATCATCGAGCCGCGCCGCCATGGCGGCTATCGCGGCCTCGGGGACCCGGGCGGTCACGACCGGCAACTCGCGCGTGCCGGAGACTTTCGCCGTCGACATGTCGGCCGGTCCGATCAGGAGACCGAGATCGGACGGATTGATCGGCGTCGCCTCGACGCGGACCACGACCTCGTCAGGGCCCGGTTCGGGGGTCGGGACGTTGACGAGCGATAGTTCGAGCTCGCCATTCCGCTTGAGCAGCGAGCGCAGCTGCAAACCGCTTTTGCCGTCACTCATCCCGACCTCCCTTTTTTGCGTTTATTCAAGTCTCGATCAGTTGGGGCGCTAGGCGAGCGCCTTCAAGGCCGACCTTCCCGCATATTTCGCCTGGGGGCCGAGCTGCTGCTCGATGCGCAGCAGCTGGTTGTATTTGGCGGTGCGGTCGGAGCGGGCCAGCGAACCGGTCTTGATCTGCCCGCAATTGGTGGCGACCGCGAGGTCGGCGATGGTGGAGTCTTCCGTCTCGCCGGAGCGGTGCGACATCACCGACGTATAGCCGTATTTGTGGGCGAGCTCGACCGCGGCCAGCGTCTCGGTCAGCGTGCCGATCTGGTTGACCTTGATCAGGATCGAATTGCCGCGGCCATTCTTGATGCCGTCGGCAAGGCGGGTCACGTTGGTCACGAACAGGTCGTCGCCGACGAGCTGGCACTTCTTGCCGATGGCGTCGGTCAACTCCTTCCAGCCGTCCATGTCATCCTCGGACATGCCGTCCTCGATGGTGACGATCGGATAGCGGCCGACGAGATCGGCGAGATACTTGACCTGCTCGGAACGCGAACGGGTCTTTTTCTCGCCGCCATAGACATAAGCCCCCTCCTTGAAGAATTCGGTGGAGGCGCAGTCGAGGCCGAGCATAACGTCGTTGCCCGCCTTGTAGCCTGCCTTGCCGATCGCGTTCATAATGAAGTCGAGCGCGGCATCGGCGGTCGGCAGATTCGGCGCGAAACCACCCTCGTCGCCGACATTGGTGTTGTGGCCGGCCTTTTTCAGTTCGCCGCGCAGCGTGTGGAAGATTTCCGAGCCACAACGCAGCGCTTCAGCGAAGGTGCTGGCGCCTACGGGAAGGATCATGAATTCCTGGAAGTCGATCGGATTGTCGGCGTGCACGCCGCCATTGATGATGTTCATCATCGGCACCGGCAGCGTCCGCGCCGAGGTGCCGCCGACGTAGCGGTAGAGCGGCATGTCGTGGGCTTCGGCCGCCGCCTTGGCGCAGGCGAGCGACACGCCGAGGATGGCATTGGCGCCCAACCGGCTCTTGTTCGGCGTGCCGTCGAGATCGATCATGATCTGGTCGATCGCAACCTGGTCCTCGACCGCGCAATCGCTGAGCGCCTCGAAGACCTCACCATTGACGGCCTCAACCGCCTTCTGCACGCCCTTGCCGAGATAGCGCGACTTGTCGCCATCGCGCAGTTCCACCGCCTCATGCGCACCGGTGGAGGCGCCGGACGGCACCGCCGCGCGGCCGATCGACCCATCCTCCAGCACGACATCGACCTCGACCGTGGGATTGCCGCGGCTATCAAGGATTTCGCGGCCGATGATGTCGATGATGGCAGTCATGAGAACCTCTTATGGCAGTGGTCGGGTCGGATGGCGGTGCTTCTAGCGCAATGCATCGGACCCGAAAAGGCCGGGTGACGGCCCCGCCGGCATTGGCTAAGAGAACGCCACGGAGACCACCCCAATGGCGAAAAAGTCCAGCAAATCGAAGCTCTCAGGCGACCTGCAACTCGGCCGCGCGGTGGAGTGGCCCGACGCGCCCGAGAAGGCGAGGCTCGACCGCGTCCCCAATCAGCAGGCTGATACCGATTATCTGGTGCGGTTCACCGTGCCGGAATTCACCTCGATCTGCCCGGTGACGGGACAACCCGACTTCGCGCATCTGGTGATCGACTATGCGCCGGGCCGCTGGCTGCTCGAATCCAAGTCGCTGAAGCTCTACGCCGCAAGCTTCCGCAACCATGGCGCGTTCCATGAGGACTGCACGGTCATGATCGGCCGGCGGATATCGGACGAGATCAAGCCGAAATGGCTGCGCATCGGCGGCTACTGGTATCCGCGTGGCGGCATCCCGATCGACGTGTTCTTCCAGACCGGACGATTGCCGAAGGGCCTCTGGGTTCCAGATCAGGGTGTCGCGCCTTATCGCGGGCGGGGCTAAGCGTTCGCGCTCACGGTTCCACGTCAGGCCGCGCCGCCGCATCGGCGGGCCGCCGCTGCTTCAGGAATTTGGCACAAACAAAGCCGAGCACGACCATCACTGTGGCGGCAGCGACCAACGTCGGTGTCTTGCCGGCGTGCTGGAGGCCAAAGCCGTAAGCGATCGGGCCGACAGTCTGCCCCATGAAAAAGAAGAACGAATGCAGCGACAGCGCCGTGGCGCGCGCCTCGACGGACAACTCGCTGGCGAATACCTGCAGGCAGCCGTGGATCATGTAGAAGCCCCACCCCATCACCAGGAGGCCGAGCATCTGCAACTTCCAGCCTGGTCCGAACGCGACGAAGCCGAGTTGCAGCCCGACCAGCGTGGCGCCGACGACCATCATCCCTCTGACACCGAGTCGCGGCAGCAGCCGCGACACCGTCAGCGTGTAGAACAGGCCGCCGATCGCGAAGCCGGCAATCACGATGCCGGCGATCGACAGCGAGGTTTCGCCGAGCTGGAACAGGAACGAGGCGATGAAGGGAAACAGCCCGAGCACGCAGCAGCCTTCAATAAAGACCGCCGAGTAGCAGAAGCGCGCGTTGGGGTTGGTGAAGATCGTGCGGTAGCCGTGGCGGAGCGTGGTGAGGCTCGTTCGCGCCGCATGGGTCAGCGCGGCACCGCGAAAGCCCGCGGCCACTGCAAGCGCGACGATGATCACGAGACCGCCGAGCACGGCGAGCACGCCGCGCCAGCCGAGCAAATCGCCGATCAGCCCCGAAGCCGTTGCACCGAGCAGGTTGCCCGTCATCGAGCCGGCGAGTGTCCGCCCGATCGCGATCTGCCGCTTGTCGGGCCCGACGAGATCGCTGGTCAGCGACAGCGCCACCGGAAACACGCCGCCCGAACCGATGCCGGCGAGCACACGGGTCACGAACAGGATCGGAAACGACGTCGAGAGCGCGCCGAGAACGTTGGCGAGGCCGAGCAGCATCAGGCAGATCGTCATCAGCCGCGCCTTGCCGAACAGGTCGGCGGCGGCGCCGATCGCCGGCTGGACGATCGCGAAGGTGAAGGCGAACACCGCAGCGAAGCTCGCAGCGGTCGCGATGCTGACGCCGAAATCCTCGGCGACGTGCGGCAGCACCGGATCGAGCGCACGCACCGACAGGCTCGCCGCGAACGTCGCCAGCGTGATGACGTTGAGAACTGGCGGCATGCCGCTCGTTGCGGTCACCTCGGCATCCGCCCTGTCAGGCTGTCGACTTCGCCAGCGTGTCGAAGGCCATCAGTCGCCTGACGAGGGATTCGAAATCGCGCAGCGGCACCATGTTCGGGCCATCGGACGGCGCATGATCCGGGTCCGGATGGGTCTCGATGAAGACGCCGGCGACGCCGACCGCGACGGCTGCGCGCGCAAGCACCGGCACGAATTCGCGCTCGCCGCCCGACGAGGTGCCCTTCCCGCCCGGCTGCTGCACCGAATGGGTGGCGTCGAAGATCACTGGCGCGCCAGTGGTGCGCGCAAGGATCGGCAGCGCGCGCATGTCGGAGATCAGCGTGTTGTAGCCGAACGATGCGCCGCGCTCAGTGACGAGGACATTGGCGTTGCCGGCGCCGGTGATCTTGGTGACCACGTTCGCCATGTCCCACGGCGCCAGGAACTGGCCCTTCTTGACGTTGACGACCTTGCCGGTCGCGGCCGCCGCCAGTAGCAGATCGGTCTGTCGGCACAGGAAGGCCGGGATCTGCAGCACGTCGACCGCCTGCGCCACTTCGGCGCACTGACCCGGCTCATGCACATCGGTGAGCACAGGCAACCCGAGCGAAGCGCGGATCTCGGCGAAGATCGGCAGCGCCTGCGCCAGCCCGATGCCGCGCGCGGCGGATGCGCTGGTGCGATTGGCCTTGTCGAACGAGGTCTTGTAGACCAGCCCGATCTTGAGCCTCGCGGCAATCTCCTTCAGCGCAGCGGCGACTTCGAGCGCATGCGCCCGGCTCTCGAGCTGGCAGGGACCGGCGATGATCTGTAGCGGCAGCGCATTGCCGAACTGGACCGATCCGACGGCAACGACGGGCGCGGCGGCCTGCGCGGAAACCTGATTAGTCAAAATGCAGCATCCTTTTGATCGGCGACCATGCAATCTCGTTCGTGATGGATCAAGTCACCTCCCGCGATGAAGGGGTTGCGCCGACGCCGTGGGTTGTCCCTGCTATCACAATCCTGCCTCAACCGCCCCTATACGCTTGATCTGGAACCGATACCATGAGGGAAGGATGCGCATATTGCTCCTGACGGCAGCTACAGTCGCCTTTTCCACGGTCTCAGGACTGGCCTGTGCGCAGAGCAGCAGCCAGCCCGGCGTGGTCACGAGCGGTGCCGCCGGCGTCTTCATCAACGGCAAGCCGATGGTCCGCGAAGGCGATCAGACATCGGGTTGCGCGAACTAGCGATTCTGTGGATTGGAGTGCGACGCGATCGGATCGCGTCGCACTCGTCCCTGAGCACCAGCTTACTTGACCGCAGAAAACGACGTCGGCACCAGGAGCTGGTTGACGATGTTGAGCACGATCTGGCCATCCTCCTCGGTCTTGGCGCGCGCAGTGATCCATTCCGGATCGTTCTGGAACGCGGTCCACTTCTTCTCGCGCTCGGCAAGAGACTCCCAGGCGAGCAGATAGGTCAGCTCCTGGTTGGATTCGCCGACCAGCGTCGTGAAGAAGCCGGCCTGCCTGATGCCGTGCTTGTCCCAGAGTTTGAGCGTGATGGTCTCGAAGCGCTTGAGCAGCGCCGGCAGCCGGCCCGGCAGGCAGCGATAGACGCGGGTCTCATAGATCATCGGCGATCCTCCCTGATGTGTTGCGCGGGCGGTTATAGCGAGCGGGTTCCCGGCTGTCTTGAGGGGTGGCAACATGGCACCCCTGCCGGCCGCAGCCGGACCATTTCCCGCAATGCTGCGGCAATGTTACTGGCCCTAAAACGGGCCGTTCGGGACATGCGGTTGAAGGTCTGGACCTTGAGGACATGCGGATTTTGCTGGTTGAAGACGAGGCGGAGATGGCGGCGGCACTGTCGCAGGCGCTGAAGGGCTACGACATGGTGGTCGACCATGTGCCGACCCTGGCCGAGGCCGAAGAGGCGATCTCCGCCGACGTCCACGGCGCGGTGCTGCTCGACCGCCAGCTCCCCGACGGCGACGGGCTTGCGCTGATCCCGAAGCTGCGCGCCCGGGCCGACGGCGTGCCGATCATCGTGCTGACCGCGCGTGGCGATCTCGCCGATCGGGTCGCAGGTCTCGACAGCGGCGCCGACGACTATCTGGCCAAGCCCTTCGCGGTGGAGGAATTGCTGGCCCGGCTGCGCGCCGTGCTGCGCCGTCCCGCCAGCCTGCAGCTCGACATCATCAGGGCCGGCCGCGTCGCCTTCGACACTGGCCATCGCGAGGTCAGCGTCGGCGGCCGCCCACTCGAGCTGCCGCGCCGCGAGCTGCTGGTGCTGGAGGCGCTGCTGCGGCGCATGGGCCGCACCGTGCTGCGCCCGGCACTGGAGGAAGCGGTCTACAATTTCGACGACGCGATCCAGTCGAACGCGCTCGATACCCACGTCTCGCGGCTGCGGCGAAAACTTGCCGACGCCGATGCCGGTGTCGAGATCCACAGCATTCGCGGCGTCGGCTATCTGCTCAAACAGACCTCATGAGCGAACAGCCGGATCATTATTGCCTCCGCTCGCAACTGAGCTGGCGGCTGGTCACGCTGCAGGCGGGGCTGCTGGCGGCGCTCGTCGTCGTCCTGATCGGCGCGCTGTGCGCCTCCGGCGTGCTGGTCGTTCCGCGCGACGAGGATCACGTCATCGCCATCGTGCAACGCGCGCTCGCACGTGACGCGCAGGGCGGCCTGCTGCTGCGCCCGACGGCGGAGCTGAAGGAGCTTCGCGAAGGCACGCCCGACCTCTGGTTCCTGGTGCGCGACCGCCAGGGACGTTCATTGTCCGAAGGCACAGTGCCGCCCGAATTTGCCAGGATCGGTGACGCGCTCGACCAGATCAGCCAGGCCCGGCTCGGCTGGCAGATGTTCGAGGACGATCCACGCAAGCAGCCGGCGCGATTGAAGCGCGTCAATTCCGACGCCGGCCCGGTGCAGGTGCTCACGGCAACGCAGGGGCCGATGACGGGCGCGAGGACGGTGCTCGCCACCGCGCTGGCTTTCCTCGCCATCGCCCTGCCCGTCCTGCTTCTGATGGCTGCCGCGACCTTCGTGGCGACGCCGATCGTGGTGAGGCGCGCCTTCGCCGGCCTCGACACGACGGCGGACCAGGCGCGCCAGATCGATTTCCGCGAGCGCGGAAGCCGGCTGTCGGCGGACCACCTGCCGCTCGAGGTCGCGCCGCTGGTCACCGCGATCAACGACGCGCTGAAGCGGCTCGATGACGGTTATTCGCGCCACCAACGCTTTGTCGCCGACGCGGCGCACGAATTGCGCACGCCGATCGCGATCCTCAACACGCGCCTGGAGTCGCTCCCCTCCGGTCCCGAGAAGACGCGGCTCATCGAGGATGCGGCGCGTCTGGCCACGCTGGCCGAGCAGTTGCTCGACATCCAGCGCTTCGACCAGTGCCGCAATCCGTTTGTACACGTCGATCTCGTCGCGGTCGCGCGCAACGTCGCGGCGGACCTCGCGCCGCTTGCAATCGCGGCCGGCTACGAGCTGTCGGTCGAGACCGACGGCGACCGCGTCGAGACGCTCGGCGACCGCGCCGCGCTGGAGCGTGCGCTGACCAATCTGGTGCAGAATGCGGTCCAGCACGGCGGCCGGCGCGGCGCCATCACCCTTCGTGTCGGCCGCCCCGCGACGATCGACGTGACCGACGAGGGTAATGGCATTCCACCGGACCAGCGTACGCTGATCTTCGATCCGTTCTATCGCCTGGCGCCGCTCGATCGCGGCGCCGGCCTCGGGCTCAACATGGTGCGCGAGATCGCGCGGCTGCATGGCGGCGATGTTTCGGTGCTCGACGGCCCGACCGGCGGCGCGTGCTTTCGCCTGACATTGCCTCCGGCTCCGAACACGAAGTGACGCTCTGCGCCATCACGCAATGCTGTCGCAATGCAGACCCTGCAAAACAGACCACGCCTCGCAATCGAAGCGGGGCGCGACGACACATTGCCGGGAATGCCCATGTCACACGATTTCCTCTCCTTCTTCACGGCCTGGATGGCGGCGCCTAGCCGCGTCGGCGCGATCGCGCCGTCGGGTGCCGCACTCGCCGAGCTGATCACCCGCGACATCACCGCCGACACCGGACCGATCCTGGAGCTTGGTCCGGGAACCGGCGCGTTCACCTATCAGTTGCTGAAGCGCGGCGTTCGCCAGCAGGATCTGACGCTGGTGGAGTATGGCTCGGATTTCATGCGGCTGCTGCAGCTTCGCTTTCCCGGCGCCCGCGTGCTGTGGATGGACGCATCGCGGCTGGCCTCGGAGCGGCTGTACCGGGGTGCGCCGGTCGGCGCCGTCATCAGCGGGCTGCCGCTGCTCAACATGTCGCCGCGCAAGGTGATCTCGATCGTCAGCGGCGCGTTCAGCTATCTCCGCCCCGGCGGCGCGTTCTATCAATTCACCTATGGCATGCGCTGCCCGGTGCCGCGGCCGATCCTCGACCGGCTCGGCCTGCGCGCCACGCTGGTCGATCGCGCGCTGCTCAACGTGCCGCCCGCCGCGGTCTACCGGCTGACGCGACGTCCGCAACCGAAGTTTGTCGCATCGAGTGCGGCGCCTCCGCTTCCCAAGAGGCAGCAGATCGCAGATCGGGGCGTCGGCCAGATACGGCCGAGCACGGTGCCTGCCTGACCCAGCGCTATCGCCTGCACGGCCGTCGTCACCGGAGCCAACAGCCGGTTTGGTATCGACGTCAAACGTGCCTCATTCTTCCGGCCATCACTCTGGTTTCCACACCGACCAGAGCAGCACCATAGCCGACCGCTGTTGGCGCGGGCCAAGCGAGACAGGCCTGGAGTCACTGCGCGCACACGAACCAAGCCTGTGCGCGCAGTCCAGACCAGTCCTACGGGACCTTTTGGTCCATTTCGGGCCGCAGGACGACACTTTCCTGCGCCGTTGCTTCGCTGCGTGCGCCGACGAACACGGCGGGTGCCGCACCTCGGTTCACCGCAACGTGCAACATGTTTGCCGGAACAAAGATGTAGTCGCCTGGATGTACGACGTCGCGATACTGAAGTTGATCGCCGGTCCACAATTCGATTTCTTCACCGCTGAGCATATAAAGCGCAGTTTCGTGGCACTCGTGAACGTGCGCCTTGGTTCGCTTCCCGGGCGGGAGCGTGATCACTCCGAGCCAGATTGACTTCGAGCCGACGGTCTCGGCGCTTACTCCGGGCTCGTAGTCGCTCCCCTGCTCTGCCCGATAACCAGCGCTGCTCCTGACCACCGCCCCTTTGCGCGGTGCAGTGATCGGCTTGTCGTTGCTCGTAGCCTCAAGGATCGTCATTGAAACCTCCTGTTCGACGTGTAAGCTGACGCCAATAATTCGAGGTCCAATCGCCAAAAGTCTTGAATGCAAAGCCGAAATGTTCCGAATTTTCGCAAAACCGGCTGGTCACAGGCATGTCCACAGACTTCGCTTTCGGCCCATTTGTCCTGGATAGGCAATACGGAAAGCTTCTTCGAGAAGGCCGGCCAGTACCTGTCAGCAGCAAAGGTCTGCAATTGCTGTCGGCGCTCACAGCGTCCTCCGGCAAGGTGCTGACCAAAGCCGAATTGATGCGGGCCGGATGGGGTGACGCAGCCGTCGAAGAGAGCAATCTTTCCGTTCAGATCGCGGCGCTCAGGAAGCAATTGGGGCCGACCGCCGAGGGCGGAGATTGGATCACAACGGTTCCGCGGGTTGGTTATCGCTTCGCCGGCGCCCTGAAAAAGGAGCCGACGGAAAGGATCGCTGAGCCCAGCCTGGCAGGGACTGAGCGTGAGCATCGACCGTCGATCGCCGTT
The DNA here is from genome assembly GCF_029910015.1 of Bradyrhizobium sp. ISRA436. Lineage (NCBI taxonomy): Bacteria > Pseudomonadati > Pseudomonadota > Alphaproteobacteria > Hyphomicrobiales > Nitrobacteraceae > Bradyrhizobium > Bradyrhizobium sp. ISRA436. Next base: position 3,612,497 of record NZ_CP094519.1, on the reverse strand, counting down.
CTGCCGTTCGTCGATTTGAGCGGCGAGAAGGAGCAAGAGTATCTTGCCGACGGCATCACTGAAGACATCATTACCGCTCTGACGCGGTTTCGCTGGCTTTTCGTCATCGCACGCAATTCGAGCTTTACCTATAAGCACAAATCGCTTGACGCAAAGCAGATAGCGCAAGAACTGGGTGTGGAGTATCTGATCGAAGGAAGCGTGCGCAAGTCCGCCCAAAAAATTCGAATTTCCGCGCAACTCGTCGAGGCCATATCGGGCAAACACATCTGGGCGGAGCGCTATGACCTGGAAATGACCGAAGTGTTTGCCATTCAGGACGATATTGCAGAGCGCGTGGTCGGCGCAATTGAGCCGGAGCTACTCAAGACAGAGGGTGCGCTGGCGGCTCGACACACCGGCAACATAACTGCTTGGGACACAGTGCGCCGTGGGACCTGGCATTTTCATCAGGTGACCCGCGAGAATCATCTGAAAGCCCGAGAACTGTTTCGTCAGGCTGCCAGGCTCGATCCCGAACTTCCGGAGGGGCATCTGTGGCTCGGCCGGGTCAGCGCCGGCCTGATTGCTTACGACTGGTCGGACAATCGCATTGCGGATTTGCAGGAGGGCACGGAAGCGGCCTTGAGAGCAGTTCAGCTTGATGAGCGAAATCCCTATGCGCATTACGCGCTTGCAATCGTCAGTGCGTATGCGGAACGCTTTGAGCAGTCGATTAGCGCCGCCAGAAAAGCGATTGAAATCAACCCCAGCTTTGCGTTGGGTCATCTCGTTTTGGGAATGGCGCTCCTGTTCAGCGGACACGCATCTGAAGCGATTGGACCAACAGAATATGGGCTACGACTGAGCCCATACGACCCGCAAAATTTCGTCTGGTTCAACATTCTTGCGCTTGCACGTCTTTTTTCCGGGCGCGCCGAGGCGGGTCTCGAGGCGGCGGCGCGTGCATTTCAGGTCCGGCCAAATTGGTGGGTCAGCCTGGAGGTCCTTATCTGCTGCTATACCGCACTGGGAAAATCGGACGAAGCACGACGTTGCGCGCAACAGATGGCAACCCTGACGAAGCAGCCCGGTGACGTGCTCGCTCCCCTCAAGGCTCACAACCCGGCGTGGATCGAGCAAATAACCAGTGCCCTGCGGACGAACACTTGGTGCAGCAGGTAAGCTGCGATTCGATTGGGCCCGATCGTCGTCGCGGCCAAACCAGAAGCTCTGGATTCCCGTTTTGACGCTGAAACAAGCGATCAGACCAATCGGCTCTGCTTCGCTGCCGCCTCGATGAAGGACGCGAACAGCGGGTGCGGCTCGAACGGCCGCGACTTCAGTTCGGGATGGAACTGGACGCCGATGAACCACGGGTGGTCCTCGTACTCGACGATCTCCGGCAGCACGCCGTCAGGCGACATGCCTGAGAAGCGCAGGCCGTGCTGTTCGAGCCGGTTCTTGTAGGCAGTGTTGACCTCGTAGCGATGGCGATGCCGCTCGGAGATCTCGGTCGCGCCGCCATAGACCTGCGAGACCCGGCTGCCGCGCGTCAGCGCCGCGGGATAGGCGCCGAGCCGCATGGTGCCACCGAGATCGCCGCTCTGCGAGCGCTTTTCGAGTTCGTTGCCCCGCAGCCATTCGGTCATCAGACCGACCAGCGGCTCCTTGGTCGGGCCGAACTCGGTCGAGTTGGCTTCCTCGATGCCGACCAGATTGCGGGCCGCCTCGATCACGGCCATCTGCATGCCGAAGCAGATGCCGAAATACGGCACGTCGCGCTCCCGCGCGAACTGCGCCGCGCGGATCTTGCCCTCGGCGCCGCGCTGGCCGAAGCCGCCGGGCACCAGGATGCCGTTGACGTGCTCGAGGAACGGTGCCGGGTCTTCGTTCTCGAACACTTCGCTCTCGATCCAGTCGAGATTGACCTTCACCTTGTTGGCGATGCCGCCATGCGAGAGCGCCTCGATCAGCGATTTGTAAGCATCCTTCATGCCGGTGTACTTGCCGACCACGGCAATCGTCACCGCGCCTTCCGGATTGCGGATGCGCTCGTTGATGACGTTCCAGCTCTGCAGCGCCGGCGGGACCTTGGCGGTGATGCCGAACGCAGCGAGCACCTCGTCGTCGAGGCCGGCGGCGTGATAGGCCTCGGGCACTGCGTAGATGTTGTCGACGTCGCGCGCCTCGATCACGGCGCTCTCGCGCACATTGCAGAACAGGCCGAGCTTGCGCCGCTCCTCCTTCGGGATTTCGCGGTCGGTGCGGCACAGCAGGATGTCCGGCTGGATGCCGATCGAGCGCAGCTCCTTCACCGAGTGCTGCGTCGGCTTTGTCTTGAGTTCGCCGGCACTTGGAATATAGGGCAAAAGTGTCAGGTGAATGTAGACCGCGTGATCCCGCGGCAGCTCGTTCTTGAGCTGGCGGATCGCCTCGAAGAACGGCAGGCCCTCGATGTCGCCGACCGTGCCGCCGATCTCGACGAGCACGAAGTCGTACCCGTCATTGCCGTCGAGCACGAATTCCTTGATGGCGTTGGTGACGTGCGGGACCACCTGGATGGTGGCGCCGAGATAGTCGCCGCGGCGTTCCTTGGAGATGATGTCCTGATAGATGCGCCCGGTGGTGATGTTGTCGGCCTTGGTGGCCGGCCGCCCGGTGAAGCGCTCATAGTGGCCGAGATCGAGATCGGTCTCGGCGCCGTCATCGGTCACGAACACTTCGCCGTGCTGATAGGGCGACATCGTTCCGGGATCGAGATTGAGATAGGGGTCGAGCTTGCGGAGGCGGACCTTGTACCCGCGAGCCTGCAACAGTGCGCCGAGCGCCGCTGAAGCCAGACCCTTTCCGAGCGAAGAAACCACGCCGCCGGTGATGAAGATGTACCGCGCCATGGGACTTTACCTTTAATCCGACTCCTGCGATTCGCAAAACGAATCGCCTGCTCCCGACAAACAACCTGCCGGGTTGTGGGTGACGTTAAATTGAAAGCGATTTCAGAGCATTGATGGGGGTTTTTGATGCAGGGTGCCAGAGCGTCATCCTGCATGGCCACCCTGCTTTATTGCGACCGCGGCGCCTGCGGACCAGCCGGGGCGTGCTGGCCCTGCTGCTCGTCCGCCTTCTTCAGCGAATCGAGGATGCCGCCGGAGGTCGGCGCGCTGATCGGAGCCGACGGAGTAGCCGGCTGCTGCGACTGCGCCGGCGCCCCGGTGCCGATGATCGAGCTCGGCTTGCGGTCGTAGCCTGCGTACCAGGACAGGAACAGGCTGGTGACGAAGAAGCCGACCGCCAGCACCGCCGTGGTCCGGGTCAGCAGATTCGCCGTGCCGCGGCTCGACATGAAGCCGGCGCCGCCCCCCATGCCGAGGCCGCCGCCTTCCGATTTTTGCAGCAGCACGGCGCCGATCAGCACGGCGACGATCATGAGGTGGATGACGATAGCAACAGTCTGCATTGCGAGCCTTCCGTCACAAGCCCGGAAGCGGCCGGGACAATCGGCGCTATCGGCTTTACGGGTTTTCGTGAAGTCGCGCCCTGTTACACGATTGCACCGGGCATTGTCACCCCCGAGATAGTCGCAGGATTGACGATAACAAGCGATCCGGACCCCTGCGCCCGAAGGCTTGATCGGGATCGTCAAATTCCAGTATAGTAGACATATGGATACTTTGATAGACGACCTGAGCCAGCGCCTGGCGCAGCGCATCAGGCTCGAGCGCGACGGCCGCGGCTGGTCGCTGGCCGAGCTCGCCGAACGCTCGGGCGTCTCCAAGGCCACCATCAGCAAGATCGAGCGCGCCGAGGTCAGCCCGACCGCGGTGGTGCTGGTGCGGCTCGCTGCCGCCTTCGATCTCACGCTGGCAGGGCTGATGCTACGGGCCGAGGGCCAGGGCGAGCGGTTGTCGCGCGCCGCCGCGCAGCCGATCTGGCGCGATCCAGAAACCGGCTATCTGCGCCGCCAGGTGTTCAGCCGCCCCGATCATCCGGTCGAGCTCGTGCGGGTCAAACTGCCGCCGAAGCAGGCCGTCACCCTGCCCGCCTCCTCTTACGCCCATATCCGCCAGCTGGTCTGGGTGCTCAGCGGCGGCCTTGTCATCACCGAGGGCGGCACCCGCCATGAGCTCGCCGCCGGCGATTGCCTCGGCTTCGGTCCGCCGGCGGACACGACCTTTGCCAACGAGACCAACGCCGGGTGCACCTATGTCGTGGCCCTGGCCCGGAGCTGATGCATGTCGACCTTTGCCATCAAGCCGCTCGATGATGCGCCGCCAATCCGCAGCGCGCTCGGCGAGTTGCTTGTCGAAACCGTCGCCAGCGGCGGCTCGGTGAGCTTCATGCATCCGCTGCCCTTCGATGACGCCTGCGCATTCTGGAGGGATTCGCTCGGCTCCGCCGCACGCGGCGAGCGCGTCGTGCTCGGCGCATTCGACGGCGAGGCGCTGATCGGCACCGTGACGCTGTTGTTGAAGCTGGCGCCGAACCAGCCGCATCGCGCGGAGATCGCCAAGATGATGACGCGCCTCAGCCATCGCCATCGCGGCGTGGCGACGGCCTTGATGCGCGCCGCCGAACAGCTTGCGGTCGCGCACGGACGCACCCTGCTCGTGCTCGACACCGCGGTCGATGACGGTGCCGCCCCGCTCTATGAGAAGCTCGGCTTTCAACTCACCGGCATCATTCCGGATTACGCGCTGAAGCCGCATGGCGGCCTCACCGGCACGATGATCTATTGGAAGCGGATCGGCGACGCGCGCGATCCGCGCTCCTCCAGCGACAAAGGCGAAGCCTTTGCGCGGGAGTAGCGGTAGGAGAGGTCAGTGTCCGGCGCGTGCCGCCTAACAGCCTGCCGCGATCGCGAGGAAGTCGGACGCCTTCAGGCTGGCGCCGCCGACCAGCGCGCCGTTGACATTGGCGACGGCCATCAGCTCCGCGGCGTTCGACGGCTTGACCGAACCACCATAGAGAATCCGGATCTTCTCGCCCTCGCCCTTGAAGCGATCGGTGAGCACACCGCGAATAAACCTGTGCACGTCCTCGACATCCTTGGCGGTCGGAGTGAGGCCAGTCCCGATCGCCCAGACCGGCTCATAGGCCACCACCAGATTGGCCGAGGTCGATCCGTCAGGCAGCGAGCCCTTGAGCTGGGTGCCGCAGATATCGAGCGTCTTGCCGGCGTCGCGCTGCTCGCGCGTCTCGCCGATGCAGACGATCGCGGTCAGGCCCGCCCGCCACGCGGCCTCCGCCTTCTGGCGGACCAGTGCATCGGTCTCGCCGTGGTCGGCGCGGCGCTCGGAATGGCCGACAATGATCGCAACAGCGCCGAGATCCCCAAACATTTCCGCCGACAGGTCGCCGGTGTGGGCCCCGGACGGCTTGGGATGGCAATCCTGGGCACCGACGGCGACCTTTCCGCCGCGCGCCATGTCGGCAAAGGCCCCGACCAGCGTCGCGGGCGGGCAGACCAGGAGGTCGGCCTTTCCGGCGAGGTCGCCGGCCCCCGCCAGGACAGCCTCGAACTCGGCCATGGAGGATTTCAGGCCGTTCATTTTCCAGTTGCCGGCGATCAGCGGCCGGATGGCATTGGTCATGTCAGGATTCCCATCGATCAAGCGTCCCCATGCGCTAGCAGAGGCCGTGGCGGACTTCCAGAGAGCGGCGTCGCCCCGGCCGCGCGGCGATTAACCGCTTCAATCCGGCCGCGAGCACAAGGTTGCGGGGGAATGGCCGCCACTTTATGATGGCTTTTCAATTCGGTGACGCCCTGCTGCGGGACATCAGCTTCGGCTAGAGCTCCCCCATTTGGGCACGACCCGGTTCCCCTCCTGCAAAACAAGTTGGACCTATGCTTCGAGGAATGCGGAAAGCCTCATCAAACTGGCTCGGCAAGACGATTATGGCCGTTGTGATGGGCGTTTTGATCGTCAGTTTCGGAATTTGGGGCATTGCCGACATTTTCAGGGGATTCGGACGGTCGACGCTGGCAAAGGTCGGTGGGACCGAGATTTCGACCGAGCAGTTCCGCCAGATCTATACCGACCGCCTGCAGCAGCTTGGCCGCCAGTTCGGCCGTCCGCTGACCCCGGAGCAGGCGCGCGCCTTCGGAATCGACCGCCAGGTGCTGCAGCAGACGCTCGCGGAAGCCGCGATGGATGAGGAAGCGCGCCGCATGGGCCTCCACCAGTCCGATGCCGAGGTGCTGCGCACGATCTACAACGATCCGACCTTCAAGGGCCTCAACGGCCAGTTCGACCCCCAGCGCTTCCAGGCCGTGATCCGCAACTACGGCTATACCGAAGGCCGCTACATCGCCGAGCAGCGCCGCGTCGGCCTGCGGCGGCAGATCGCCGGCACCATCTCGGCCGGAGTCGAGCCGCCGAAGTCGATGGTCGAGGCGCTGACCCGCTTCCGGAACGAGCAGCGCTCGATCGACTACATCAGCCTCGGCGCCGCCCAGGCCGGGACCATCGATCCGCCCTCGCCCGAGGCGCTCGCCGCCTATTTCGACGAGCACAAGGCCCAGTTCCGCGCGCCCGAATACCGCAAGATTTCCTTCGTTGCGGTCACGCCCGAGGCGATCGGCAAGTGGGAAACCGTCTCCGACGACGACGCCAAGAAAATCTTCGAGCAGCGCCGCGACCAGCTCAGCACGCCGGAGAAGCGCGAGATCTCACAGATCGTGTTTCCGAACATGGAGGAAGCACAGGCTGCGCGCGCCCGCATCACCTCCGGCACGTCGTTCGACGACATCGCCAAGGAGCGCAAGCTCAACCTGTCCGACGTCAATCTCGGATTGGTCCCGAAGTCTGCGATCCTCGACCCGGCCGTCGGCAATGCCGCCTTCTCGCTGCCTTCGGGCGAGGTCAGCCAACCGGTGAAGGGTGAATTCGGCGTGGCGCTGGTCAAGGTCGGCAAGATCGAGCCCGGTGTGACGCCGAGCTATGAGAGCGTCGCGGCGCAGATCAAGAGCCAAATCGCCACCGAGCGCGCCCGCGCCAAGGTCTCCGAGCTGCGCGACAAGATGGAAGACGAGCGGGGCGGCGGCGCCAGCGTCGTCGAGGCCGCGCAGAAGCTCGGACTGACGGCCGTCACCGTCGACGCGGTCGACCGCTCGGGCCGCCTGCCGAACGGCCAGCTCGCACCCAACATTCCAAAGGGCCTCGACGTGGTGACGCAGGCCTTCAACAGCGACGTCGGCGTCGACAACGACCCGATCCAGTTCGAAGGCGGCTATGTCTGGTACGACGTTCTCGGCATCACGCCGTCGCGCGAGCGCAAGCTCGACGAGGTCCGCGAACAGGTCGAGGCGAAATGGCGCGAGGACCAGATCTCGAGCCGGCTGCGCGCCAAGGCGACCGATATCGTCCAAAAGCTCGACAGCGGCAGCAAGCTCGCCGACGAAGCCGCCGCTGCCGGTGTCAAGGTCGAGACGGCCGCAGACTTCCGCCGCGATGCGACGCCGCCCGGCGTGCCGGCCGCCGTGGTCACCGCGGCGTTTCGCACCGCCAAGGATGGCGACGGGCAGACGCCGACCGCCGGCGGCAGCCAGTGGATCGTCTTCCGCGTCACCAACGTGACCGACCCACCGGTCGACTTCGCCTCCAACGCGGTCAAGCAGCTCACCGAGGCCGTGCGGCGCTCGATGAGCGACGAGCAAGTCGCGCAATACGTCACGAAAATCGAGTCCAATATCGGCATGAGCATCAACGAGGCCGCCTTCGCACAGGTGACAGGCGCGAATAATTGAGCATGATCCGGAAACGGGACGCCGGTTCTCCGCGCGACGCACGCGACGCGCTTGCGTGGAGATCAAGCTCCAACGAGAGACCTGGACCAGCGAATGGACGACCTGAAATCGATCATCGGAAAAGTCGCCACCGGCGCCACGCTGACGCGTGAGGAGGCGGCATCCGCCTTCGACAGCATGATGTCGGGCGAAGCCACGCCCTCGCAGATGGGCGGCCTGTTGATGGCGCTGCGGGTGCGCGGCGAGACCGTCGAGGAGATCACCGGCGCTGTTACGGCGATGCGCGGCAAGATGCTGCGGGTCAACGCCCCGCCGGAGGCCGTCGATATCGTCGGCACCGGCGGCGACGGCTCCGGCTCGGTCAACGTCTCGACCTGCGCGGCCTTCATCGTGGCGGGGGCCGGAATCCCCGTCGCCAAGCACGGCAACCGGGCGCTGTCGTCGCGTTCGGGCGCGGCCGACGTGCTGGCCTCGCTTGGGGTCAAGATCGACCTGACGCCCGATCAGGTCGGACGCTGCGTCAGAGAGGCCGGCATCGGATTCATGTTCGCGCCCTCACATCATCCCGCCATGAAGAATGTCGGCCCGACCCGGGTCGAGCTCGCCACCCGCACCATCTTCAACCTGCTCGGGCCGCTGTCGAACCCGGCCGGCGTCACGCGGCAGATGGTCGGCGTGTTCTCGCGGCAATGGGTGCAACCGCTGGCGCAGGTCTTGAAGAACCTCGGCGCGGACAAGGTCTGGGTCGTGCACGGCTCGGATGGACTCGACGAGATCACCCTCACCGGCCCGACCTTCGTCGCGAGCCTGGAGAATGGCGAGATCAGGACATTCGAGGTGACGCCTGATGATGCCGGCCTCGGCCGCGTCGGCGGCGAGGCGCTGAAGGGCGGCGACGCCGACGCCAATGCGATCGCGCTGTCGAACGTGCTTCAGGGCAAGCCGAGCGCCTATCGCGACGTCGCGCTGCTCAACGCCGCTGCCGCGTTGATCGTGGCCGGCCGCGCGAAGGACCTCAGGGAAGGTGTCGCGATCGGCGCGCAGTCGCTCGACAGCGGCGGAGCCGCCGCGCGGCTGAAACATCTGGTTGCCGTTTCCAACAGCTGACACATGATCCGACCAAGTGGGAACCGGTTTGTCGATAGGACCATGCTCTAAAGAGGGCCCGCGATGTCCGACATCCTGAGCAAGATCGAGACCTACAAGCGCGAGGAGATCGCCGCCGCCAAGCGTGCGCGTCCCCTCGCCGACATCGAGGCGCAGGCGAAAGCGGCCCCAACCCCACGCGGCTTTGTCCGCGCGATCCGCAACAAGCATGCCAGCGGCGACTACGCGCTGATCGCGGAGGTGAAGAAGGCCTCGCCCTCGAAGGGGCTGATCCGCGCCGACTTCGACCCGCCCGTACTCGCAAAAGCCTATGAAGCCGGCGGCGCGGCGTGCCTGTCTGTTCTCACCGATGCGCCGTCGTTCCAGGGCCACCTCGACTTCATGGCCGCGGCGCGCGCGGCAACCGGCCTGCCGGTGCTGCGCAAGGATTTCATGTTCGACACCTACCAGGTGGTGGAAGCCCGCGCCCACGGCGCCGACTGCATCCTGATCATCATGGCCGCGCTCGACGATGCCGCCGCCAAGGATATCGAGGACGCCGCGATCGCGCATGGCATGGACGTGCTGATCGAGATCCACGACCGCGCCGAGCTCGACCGCGCGCTGAAGCTCCGCTCGCCGATGATCGGCGTCAACAACCGCAATCTCCGCACCTTCGAGACCACGCTCGCGACCAGCGAAGCACTGGCGCCGCTGATCCCGCGCGACCGTCTGATGGTCGGCGAGAGCGGCATCTTCACGCCCGACGACCTCGCCCGGCTCGAGCGCGTCGGCATGTCGACCTTCCTGGTCGGTGAGAGCCTGATGCGGCAGCAGGACGTCACCGCGGCGACGCGCGCGCTGCTGACGCGGCAGGCTGCACCGCGCGCAACCGGCACGCGCTGACGCGATGGCACGGAAGCCGTCCAAGGCCAGATCGTCAGGGTCCGGCCCCGCCCTCACCCATATCGACGCGAAGGGCGATGCCCGGATGGTCGACGTCTCGGCCAAGCCCGCGACCGAGCGCACCGCGGTCGCCGAAGGCCGCGTCGTGATGAGCAAGGCCACCGTCGAACTGATCGCATCAGGTCAGGCCAAGAAGGGCGACGTGCTGGCCACCGCGCGGATCGCCGGCATCATGGCGGCGAAGCGGACCTCGGAGCTGATCCCGCTCTGCCACCCGCTGGCGCTGACCAAGGTCACGATAGACATCAAGACCGACCGGAAATTGCCGGGCTGCATTGTCCATGCGAGCGTGAAGGTGACCGGGCCGACCGGCGTCGAGATGGAGGCGCTGACCGCGGTGTCGGTCGCATGCCTGACGATCTACGACATGATCAAGGCCGTCGAGCGAGGCGTCCGCATCGAGGGCATCCATCTCGTCGAGAAGATCGGCGGCAAGTCCGGACACTATCGCGCAGACGAGTGATCGCCCGCACTGACGCGACCTCAGTGATGGAATTCGCGATTGATGCGCGGCCGAGGCCGAGGTTTGATCTGGCTCCTTCTGACCGCGGCGGCGCTCGGCGACCGCTTTCCGCCCCGCGATAGCTGCGACGAAATCTCGCCGCCACCGGCAACCGTTCATTAACCAGTCTTGCTAACGGCGGCTCCATTTCGTTTGGGTACGACTTTTCGCGGGCCGGAGGTGCGCGAACCTACTTCCGGGTGAAATACCTGGAAGCGATTGGGTCCTATGCATTCAGATGACGGCGCCACGTTCAACATCACGTCGATCCTGCGCAGCGGTCCGATCCGCTGGCTGATCGCCGGCGGCGCCCTCTTGATGGTCGCGATCGCGGTCGGCGCGACCATGATGGCCGGCACTTTCCGCGAGCGCGCACTGCACAGCAGCGAGCGCGAGCTGGAAAACACCGTGCTGCTGCTCGCACGGCATTTCGACCAGCAGCTCGAGGATTTCGAGGCCGTGCAGAAGGACCTGATCGCGTTCATGCACGACAACGCCATCGCGACGACACCGGAGACCTTCCGGCGCCGGATGTCTGGCCCGGACATCCATGCGATGCTCAAGTCAAAGATGGACGCGTTGTCCTATGCCGGCGGCCTGAACGTGTTCGACGCGGACGGCACGCTGATCAACAGCTCGAACGCCTGGCCGCTGCCGAAAGCCAACATCGGCGATCGCGACTACTTCCAGATCTTCAAGTCGAGCCCCTATTCACCCGACATGCTTGTTGCTCCCGTGTTCGGCCGGATCACCAGAGCCTGGACCACCGCCATCGTCCGCAAGGTCACCGGTCCGAACGGCGAGTTCCTCGGGGTGGTCGGTCGTGGCATCGATTCGGCCACCTTCGAGAAGTTCTTCGCCACGGTCGCGCTCGGCGAAGGCGCCGCGATATCGATGCATCATCGCGACGGCACCCTGCTCGCCCGCTATCCCCATGTCGAGGAGCTGATCGGGAAGAATTTCCGCTCCGGCCCGGCCAGCCAGCAGCAGGTGTTCGAACTGCCGCAGAGCACCTCGCGGCTGACCAGCCCGATCGACGGCAAGGACCGCCTGGTGTCGTCGCGGGCGCTCACCAAATTCCCGATCGTCGTCGTTGCGACGACGACCACGGCCGCGGCGCTCGCCAATTGGCGCGAGCAGATCAACATCCTGATCGCGGTGACCGGCCTGTCGGTGCTGGCGCTCGCGACCCTGCTGGTGCTCGTGGTGCGCAAGCTGCTGCAGCAACATTGGGCGCAGCAGCAGCGCCTGACGCTGGAGAAACTCAGGCTAGACACCGCCGTCAACAACATGACCCAGGGGCTGTTGCTGTTCGACTCGTCGAAGCGCCTGGTGATCTGCAACAAGCGCTACATCGAAATGTATGGGCTGTCGGCCGACGTGGTCAGACCGGGCTGCAGCTTCCACGACGTCATCGCTCATCGTCACCAGACCGGCTCGTTCAGGGGCGACGTCGACCGTTACGTCAACCTCGTGCTGCGCGACGTCGCGGTCCGCAACATGATGGTGATCTCGACGCCCGACGGGCGCTCGATCCAGGTCGTCAACGAACCGCTCGCCGACGGCGGCTGGGTTGCGACCCATGAGGACATCACCGAGCGGCGCCGCGCCGAGGAACGCATCACCCACCTCGCCCATTACGATGCGCTGACCGACTTGCCGAACCGCGCGCTGTTCCACGAGCAGATCAAGCGCGAATTGCCGCATGTCACAGCGGACAGCCAGCTAGCGGTGCTCTACATCGACATCGACGAGTTCAAGGGCGTCAACGACTCGCTCGGCCACATGGTCGGCGACGAGCTCCTGAAATCCGTCGCCCGAAGCCTGAGCGCCTGCGTGCGGGACACCGATTTCGTCGCCCGCCTCGGCGGCGACGAGTTTGCCATCGTGCAGACCGGAGTGAAGAGCTCCGACGAGGTCACCGGCCTCGTCGCTCGCATCTACGAGGCGATCCGCACGCCCTATCAATGTCTCGATCATCAGGTCACCACCGACGCCAGCATCGGCATCGCGCTGGCCCCGAAGGACGGCACCGATCTCGACAAGATCCTCAAGAACGCCGACCTTGCGATGTACGCGGCGAAGTCCGCCGGCCGCCGCACCTGGCGCTTCTTCGAGCCGGCGATGGATGCCGACGCCCGCGCCCGCCGCGAGCTCGAAATGGATTTGCGGCGCGCGATCGCCGACAACCGCGAACTGGAAGTGTATTACCAGCCCTGCCTCGACCTGCACACCAACGAGATCACCGGCTGCGAGGCGCTGGTGCGCTGGCGCCATCCGGAGCGCGGCATGATCTCGCCGGCCGATTTCGTGCCGATCGCCGAGGAAACCGGGCTGATCAACCAGCTCGGCGAATGGGTGCTGGCGACGGCCTGCAAGGAGGTCGTGAACTGGCCCGACCATGTCAGGCTCGCGGTCAACGTCTCGCCGGTGCAGTTCAGGAGCGGCACGCTGGCGCTCGAGGTGATCGCGGCGCTGGCGGCATCCGGCCTGTCCGCGGGCCGGCTTGAGCTCGAGATCACGGAAGCCGTGCTGATCCGCGACGACGAGGCGGCACTGGCAGCGCTGCATCAGCTCCGCGCCATCGGCGTGCGGATCGCGCTCGACGATTTCGGCACCGGCTACTCATCCCTGAGCTATTTGAAGCGCTTCCCGTTCGACAAGATCAAGATCGACCGCTGCTTCGTCACCGACATCGCAGACCCGCAAGGCTCGGCCGGCATCGTGGAGGCCGTTGTCAACATCGCCGCCGAACGCAGCATGACGACGACGGCGGAAGGCGTCGAGACCACGCAGCAGCAGCAATTGCTGCGCGAGCTCGGCTGCTCCGAAATGCAGGGCTATCTGTTCAGCGCACCGAAACCGGCCGCCGACATCAGGCAATTGCTGATCGCCCACCGAGAAGGCCGGCCCGCCGACGGCCAAGGCCGCGCCCGCCGGCGCAAACCGGTCGCCGGCTTGGCATAAAGGCAGCGGTACGCCCACGGGAGAGGCTACTGTGCGTAGCCCGGATGGAGCGCAGCGCAATCCGGGAACGGCATCGCCACGGGAGAGACGGCCCCGGATTTCGCTTCGCTCCATCCGGGCTACGGGAGTCCTCTTCCTCGCGCGAGCGCTAAGAAGGGCTAACGTCGCCCCATAAACCCGTCATGCCGGGCCTGGACCCGGCCACGACGTGAGGAAACGCCGGGCCCCTCAGTTCGGCACGGCCCGCTTCTGTGCCGTCTTGGTCTCGGCGTTCTTGGCGTCGGCGTTCACCGTGACGCCGCGAAGCTGCTTCAAGGCCGCGTTCAGCGCCTTGTCGTTCTTCTCGTCCGGCGGGACATAGGACTGCGAGCCGCTTTGCTCGGTGCCCTCCGCCGCGAGATGACCGCGCATCGAGGCCTCGCCCTTGATCTCCGAGCGGGTCTTGAACTCGTCAGGCACGTCCTGCAGCACCTCGATGTCGGGCTTGATGCCCTGGGCCTGGATCGAGTGGCCCGACGGCGTGAAATAACGTGCCGTGGTCAGCGCCAGCGCGCCGTTGCCGGCGCCGAGCGGAATGATCGTCTGCACCGAGCCCTTGCCGAACGAGCGGGTGCCAATCAGCGTCGCGCGCTTGTGGTCGTGCAGCGCGCCGGCGACGATCTCGGAGGCCGACGCCGAGCCGCCGTTGATCAGCACGACGAGTGGCTTGCCCTTGGTCAGGTCGCCGCCATGCGCGGTGAAGCGTTGGGTCTCCTCCGGATTGCGGCCGCGGGTCGAGACCACCTCGCCGCGCTGCATCAGCATGCCGCTGACCGAGACCGCCTGGTCGAGCAGGCCGCCGGGATTGTTGCGGAGGTCGATGACATAACCATCGAGCTTGTCCTGCGGGATCTCCTTCTGGATATCGGTGATCGCCTTGCGCAGGCCGTCGGCGGTCTGCTCGTTGAACGAGGTGATGCGGATATAGCCGATGTCGCCGCCTTCGGTGTGATACTTGACCGGGCGCACGCGGATGATCTCGCGGGTAATCGCGACCTCGATCGGCTTGTCGGCGTCCTTGCGGATGATCTTCAGCCGGATCGAGCTGTTGGGCGCGCCCTTCATCTTGTTGACGGCCTGGTCGAGCGTCATGCCCTGGATCGTCTCGTCGTCGATCGCGGTGATGATGTCGCCGGACAGGATGCCGGCGCGCGAGGCCGGCGTATCGTCGATCGGCGCCACCACCTTGACGAAGCCGTCCTCCATCGTGACCTCGATGCCGAGCCCGCCGAACTCGCCATGCGTGGTCTCCTGCATCTCCGCCCAGCCCTTCTCGTTCATGTAGCGGGAGTGCGGATCGAGCGAGGAGATCATGCCGTTGATCGCGCCTTCGACGAGCTTGCCGTCGTCGGGCTTCTCGACATAGTCGGTCCTGATCCGCTCGAACACCTCGCCGAACAGGTTGAGCTGCGAATAGGTATTGTCGGAGCGCGCGGCGGCCTTGGCAACCGCGAACAGATGCGCGCCACCCTGCGGCGAGGTCACGAGAAGGGTGAGACACGCCCCCGCAACCGTCCCGAGGAAAAAGCCAACGTTCTTGCGCATCATCCGCGATCCCTTTTCGCTATGGCCGGCAATGTTTCGCAACATTCGGCGGCCTCACCCCGACGGGGCACCACACAACGGCTTTTTGGTCGGATCAAGGCCGCAACCTGACCGGACCATTACGGGCCTCGGAGCACGATCCGGAAAAGTGCACGGCGGCTTTCCGAAAAGGTCTCGCTCAAACAACTAGATGGGATGATGGTGCGAATCCGGACGATCGCCTCATGATCCAGGACGCTCATATCTTGGGTGCCCTTATCGAGGGTGCCTTGCCAGCCTCCCGCAACCCGTTCTGCCAGGTCGACGGCTTGGTCCCGAATCCCCGCTTGGCCGCGTGCCCTGCCAATAGCCGAACTGCGGAGGCACGTTTCGGAACGGCCCGTCTATCCCCGGCTTTAGCGCGGCGTCCACCGGCCAGTTCAGGTTATTCAGGATTTCCCGGCCGACGGCGATCAAATCTGCTTGTTTATCGCGCAGGATCGTCGGCGCGCGCGGGCCACCGCCCGGCCGCAAACCGAGCAACGCAAGGACGGGCAGAACGAGGCGGGACTGGCGCATCGTTCAACCTTCGGGATGTCGGAGCGGCCGCAGGCTAGGTTGCCGGCGCGAAAAACACCATCCGGAGCAGATGCGTGTAGTCGGACTCGAACACCATGATCCCGACAAAAACCAGGACCAGCACCGGCGGCAACAGGATGGCGTAGGCCAAGGCCAGCCGCTCCCAGGCCATGTGCATGAAGACGGCGACGATCAAGCCGGCCTTGAGCACCATGAACAGCAGGATCAACGACCATCTGAGGTAGCCGTGAAGGCCGAAATAGTCGACGAGAAACGAGCACGTGCTGAGGACGAACAACCATCCCCAGACGACGAGGTAGAGCTTGATCGGGTGCTGTTGCTCCTTGGCGTGCGCGGCTCCTGATGCGACTGCATCATGCACATAGGTGTGCAGCGCATGTTGCGTGGCCTGCCTTTGCAAAGGTACCGCTGTGTTTGTCATGCGCCAACCTCACCAGAGATAGAAAAGAGCGAAGATGAAGACCCACACGAGGTCGACGAAGTGCCAATACAGGCCGGTGATTTCGACGATCTCGTAGTACCCCTTCCGGCTCGTGAAAAAGCCGCGCCTTTCGACGTCGAAGTCCCCTCGCAAAACCTTTCGCGCAATCGCGATCAGGAAGATGACGCCGATGGTGACGTGGGTGCCATGGAAGCCGGTGATCATGAAGAAGGAGGCGCCGAATTGCGCCGCACCCCACGGGTTGCCCCAGGGCCGGACGCCTTCCATGATCAGCTTGGTCCACTCGAACGCCTGCATTCCGACGAAGGTCGCGCCAAATGCCGCGGTGGCCAGCATCAGGGCAGCGGTTTTGATGCGGTCGTGGCGATAGCCGAAATTGACGGCCATCGCCATCGTTCCGCTGCTGCTGATCAGGATGAAAGTCATGATGGCGATCAGGATCATCGGGATGTGTGTATCGCCGATATTGAGGGCGAAGACTTCGCTGGTATTGGGCCACGGCACCGTCGTCGACATCCGCGTCGTCATGTACGACAGCAGGAAGCAACTGAAGATGAAGGTGTCACTGAGGAGGAAGATCCACATCATGGCCTTCCCCCAGGAAACGTTCTTGAAGGCGCGCTGATCCGAGGACCAGTCGGCGGCGATGCCGCGCCAGCCTGCCGGTCGCGCAGGCGGTTCGAGCGTACTTGTCAGCGCCGTCTCTGCCATCTGGTTTCCGTCCTTCCTAAGTGAGCAATTGACGACAGATGTTGACGAAGTTGTCGGTCCAGCCGGTCAGGAGACCAAGCAGGACCAGCCAGACCAACAACAGGAAATGCCAATAGATGGCACAGAGCTCCACGCTCAGCCGGGCCCGAGACGCCTCGACACTACGCCATAGCTTGGTGGTCGTTCTGCCCAAGGCCACCAGACCGCCCATCAGATGCAGCCCGTGCATCGCAGTGAGCAGGTAGAAAAAGGAATTGGCCGGGTTGGACGCCACGAAGAACCCGGCGACGTTCAACTGCTGCCACACCAGCAATTGCCCCGCGAGGAACGTGACGGCGGATACTCCGCCGACGAGCAGGCCGGCGAGTGAGCCGTCAATGTCGTCGTGTCGCGCCCGAATCACCGCGGACTGCAACGCGACGCTGCTCATGGCCAGAACGCCGGTGTTGAACCACAACAATTTTGGCAGGGGCAGTTCGCGCCAGTCCACACTGGCGTTGCGCATGGAGTAGGCGCTGATCAGGAGCGCGAACAATGAGCCGACGACCGCGAGAAACACGCCCAATCCGAGCTTCGCCGCCGGCAACGAAGGCCCCCTCTCCTCGCGGAGATCGACGACCATGCCCTCTTCCAGCCATGGCTTGGCAGCCAGCCGCTGGTGCGAGAGCCACCATCCCGCAATTGCGGCTATTCCAGCCATGAACAGGACAATGGCACTCACGAATGGGCCCCCTGCGCCTGTAATCCTGCTGGCGGCTCATTTTGCGGCACGAAATCCCTCGCGGCGCCAGGTACGCTGTAATCGTAAGCCCAGCGATAGACGATCGGGAGCTCCTTGCCCCAATTGCCATGCCCTGGAGGAGTCTCAGGTGTTTGCCATTCCAGCGACGAGGCTCCCCAGGGATTGCCGCCGGCCTCTCTCCCTTTGAACAGGCTCCAGACCAGATTGAACAGGAACACGAGCTGGGCGAAACCGACGATTAGAGCCGCCACGCTCATGAATGCATTGAGGTCATGGGCGGACGCCGGGACGAAGGCCGTGTCGCCGATGTCGTGATAGCGGCGGGGCATGCCCAGGAGGCCCAGATAGTGCATGGGGAAGAAGATCGCATAGGCCCCGATGAACGAGACCCAGAAGTGGAATCGTCCGAGCACTTCGTTCAGCATCCGTCCCGTGATCTTCGGATACCAGTGATAAATCCCGCCGAACACGGCCATGATCGGCGCAATACCCATCACCATATGGAAGTGTGCGACGACGAACATCGTATCGGACAGCGGAACGTCCACGACGACGTTGCCGAGAAACAGGCCGGTCAGTCCGCCGTTGACGAACGTGATGATGAACGCGAGCGCGAACAGCATCGGGATGGTGAGATGAATATCGCCGCGCCACAGGGTCAGCACCCAATTGTAAACCTTGATCGCGGTCGGGATGGCGATGATGAGCGTCGTGGTGGCGAAGAAGAACCCGAAATACGGGTTCATGCCGCTCACATACATGTGGTGCGCCCAAACGACGAAGCTGAGGGCGCCGATCGCCACGATGGCCCAGACCATCATCCGATAGCCGAAGATGTTCTTCCGCGCATGGACGCTGATCAGATCGGAAATGATGCCGAAGGCCGGCAAGGCGACGATATAGACTTCGGGATGGCCGAAGAACCAGAACAGATGCTGGAACAGGATGGGGCTCCCGCCGCTATACTTCGACACCGCGCCCATCTCGACGAGCGTCGGCATGAAGAAGCTGGTCCCCAGCAGGCGGTCGAGCAGCAACATCACCGAGGCGACGAACAGCGCCGGGAAGGCCAGGAGCGCCATGACGGTCGCCGTGAAAATGCCCCACACGGTCAACGGCAACCGCATCAAGGTCATGCCGCGCGTGCGCGCCTGCAGCACCGTCACCACATAGTTGAGCCCACCCATGGTGAAGCCGATGATGAACAGGATCAGGGAGGACAGCATGAGGATGATGCCCCAATCTTGCCCGCCAGGCGTGCCGGAGAGGATCGCCTGCGGCGGGTACAGCGTCCAGCCGGCGCCGGTGGGCCCTCCGGGCACGAAAAAGGTCGAGACCAGCACAAGGACCGCGAGCAGATAGACCCAGTAGCTCAGCATGTTCACATAGGGGAACACCATGTCCCGGGCACCGACCATGAGCGGGATCAGGTAGTTGCCGAAGCCTCCAAGGAACAACGCGGTCAGGAGGTAGATCACCATGATCATGCCATGCATGGTGATGAGCTGGAGATATTGGTTGGCGTCGATGAAGGAGAATGTGCCGGGAAATCCCAGTTGCAGCCGCATCAGCCACGACAGCACCAGCGCGACCATTCCGATCGACATCGCCGTGATCGAATACTGGATGGCGATGACCTTGGCGTCTTGCGAAAAGACGTACTTCGTCAACCAGCTCTTCGGATGATAGAGTTCGACGTCACTCACTTCGGCAGGCGGAACGCCTGCGATTGCATCATACGGGACATCGACCATCGGAATATCCTCCCTGGTCTTCTCTTCGGCGAGGAATTCGCCTCACGACGGATGGCGCCGCCTCGTCGTTACTGTCATTCGCTGCCTGTCCTGTCGGTTACCTTCGCGACGTTGTGCCGCTCCGACAGATCGGCAAACGTCCGCTGCTTCTCCAGCCACGCGTGATATTCTTTCTCGTCCTGAACCACGACATTGCTACGCATCTGCGCGTGCGCGACGCCGCAGAGTTCTGCGCAGAGAACCTCGAATGTCCCGGTGCGGGTCGGCGTGAACCAGTAATAGGTCACCGAGCCCGGGATCATGTCCATCTTCGCCCGGAACTCGGGCACGTAGAAATCATGCACGACGTCGATTGAGCGGAGCAGCACCTTCACCGGTTTTCCGACCAGCAGGTGCAGATCGTCGTTTTGAACAACGATGTCGTCCTTTCCGTCTGGATCGTCGGGATTCAACCCCATCGGATTGTCTGGACTGATGAGGCGGGCATCGGAGGTCCCAAGCTTGCCGTCTTTTCCGGGAAGCCGATAGCTCCATTGCCACTGCTGCCCCATGACCTCGACCTCGGTCGCGCCGGCCGGAACGGTGACGAACTGGTGCCAGACGACCAATCCGGGAGCCAACATGGCCGCGACGCCGATTGCAGTGCCGACGCTGAGCCACCATTCGAGCCGCTTGTTCTCGGGGTTATAGGCCGCCTGCCTTCCCTCCCTGTGATGAAAGCGGAGCACGCAGTAGGCCATGAAGCCCACGACCGCGACGAAGACCGCCCCGGTGATCCAGAATGTCAGGGTAATGGTGGCGTCGATGTAGCCCCAGTTCGAGGCAAGTGGCGTCCACCACCACGGGCTGAAAAGGTGAAACAGCACCGAAGCGACGGCAACCAGAAGCAGTATGAGCGCTACAGCCATCCCTCATTCCTCCTTGCCATTGAAGGCTGCGGAGAGGAACGAAAGGGCGGAGCTCACGTCAGAGGGATGGTGTCACATCCACCATCACCGCGCCTCTTGCCTCGCCCATTCTGCGGGTCGCGACGTCGGGACATCACCAAAGGCTCAATGTCACGACCGCAATCTCATCGGAGCTGGGGGCGTTCAACGATTTAAGATGGTCCCCGTCGAGCCCGGCGTCAATAGAGGAGTAGGTCCGGCGCGTGTTGGCCGGAATGCCTTTGCACGCCAAGGGAAGCCGATCGGCGTGACCATTCGATGGTGCGACGCAAAATCGTCCTGCGCAGAAGTACAACAACTCTCTCGACCGCGTTCGCTCTCTTGCTTCTACGCCGTATCGGACTAACTTCCCAGTACCGGATGTCGTCCGGCAAGCTTCTTCTCATTGAACCTGATTTGCCGGACTCAGTCGCGATTTTCGCGCATGAGGCGGATGCGCGTGCTTTGAGGCGCTCCGTTCCCTGCGGGCAAGAGCAAGGAGACCGGAGCCATGACCACAGTGTTCGCACGACCCAAACTGCACTTGTTTGGCGTCTCTACCGTCTATGACGTTCGCAAGATCAGCCTTTACGACCTCGGCAACGCGCTGCGCCTCGGCTGGGAAGATTTCAGTGCCATCCCGACCCACGCCATCGTCCTGTGCGTGATGTATCCTATCCTCGGACTTGTCCTGTTCAGGCTCGTCCTTGGCTATTCGGTGCTGCCGCTGCTCTTTCCACTTGCCGCCGGCTTTACCCTGATCGGTCCCTTCGCCGCGCTCGGCCTCTACGAACTGAGCCGCCGCCGCGAGCGCGGAGAGGAACCTGGAGCCTGGGATGCAATGGAGGTGCTGCGCGCACCGTCGTTCGGCGCCATGATCGAGCTTGGCATCCTGCTGTTCGTTCTGTTCGGGGTGTGGATCGCCGCCGCCAACGCGATCTACATTGCAACCTTCGGCTATGCTCCGGCTGCGAGCATCCCCGATTTCGCATTGCGCGTGCTGACGACGCCCGAAGGCTGGACTCTCATTGTCGTCGGATGCGGCGTCGGTTTCCTGTTCGCGGTGGTGGCGCTGTGCATCAGCGTTGTCTCGTTTCCCCTGATGCTCGACCAGCACGCGACGGCGATCGATGCGATCCGCACCTCGGTGCGAGCCGTGATGAAGAATCCAGTCGAGATGGCCGTGTGGGGATTCGTCGTTGCGGTCTTGCTGGCAGTGGGCTCGCTGCCGTTCTTTGTCGGGCTGTGCGTCGTCCTGCCGGTGCTCGGTCACGCGAGCTGGCATCTTTACCGGAAGGTCGTGGAGCCTGACCGGAATCCCCCACAGGAAACGCCTCGTCCGCCGATCGGTCACCGCTACGCGGCAGATTTCCCGGCCTCGCTTTTCCCGTGGAGCCGTGAGCGCTAGCCGAAGCGGCGGGTATGCTCAGCGTGCTTGGTTTCCGCGAGGGGGCGCACTCAGCCTCCCTCGCGGGCCAAGACTGTCGCATATGCGGCTTTCCGAAAGGTCTCGCTCAAACAAGTAGATGGGATGATGGTGCGAATCCCGATGATCGCCCCATAATCCAGGCCGCCCTCATCTAGGGTGCCTTGCCAGCCTCCTGCAATCCATTCTGCCAAGTCGACGGCTTGGTCCCGAATCCCCGCTTGGCCCGTGTGCCCAGCCAATAGCCGAACTGCGGAGGCACGTTTCGGAACGGACCGTCCACCCCGAGCTTTAGCGCGGCGTCCATCGGCCAGTTCGGGTTATTCAGGATTTCCCGGCCGACGGCGATCAAATCTGCTTGTTCATCGCGCAGGATCTGTTCGGCCTGGTCACCATGGATGATCAGGCCGACCGCCATGGTCATGATATCGGCGTGGCGCCTCACATATTCCGACAGCGGCACCTGGTAGCTGTATTTGATCTCCTTGCCCAGAATCGGCGCCATCTCGGTGATTCCGCCCGAGGAGCAGTCGATCACGTCGACGCCCTTCCCCTTGAGGATTTTCGCCAGCCGCGCGCTCTGTTCGGGTCCCCAGCCCGCATTGTCCTCGACCGACAGCCGCACCAACAATGGCTTGTGATCGGGCCAATGGACCCGCACGGCTTCGGTCACCTCGATCAGGAAGCGCATCCGGTTGGCTTCCGAGCCGCCATACGCGTCGCCGCGCTGGTTGGCGCGCTCGGAAAGGAATTCATGCACGAGATAGCCATGCGCCCCATGCAGCTCGAGCACGTCGAACCCGGCCTCGTTGGCACGCCGCGCCGCCTGCCCCCAGGCCTGCACCAGATCCTTCACCTCGCGCGTCTCGAGCGCCCGCGGCACCGGCCAGCGCTCGCTATGCGCGATCGCACTCGGCGCCACCGGCGTCCAGGCATCCCAGTCCTCGATGTCGGGCGTGCGCTCGAGCGGACGATCGCCCTCCCACGGACGGCTCGCGCGGGCCTTGCGGCCGGAATGCCCGAGCTGGATGCCGGCCACCGAATTCTGCTGCTTGATGAAGCTGACGAGACGGCCGAGCGGTTCGACGAACTTGTCGTCCCAGATACCGAGATCGCCGACCGTGCCGCAACCGCGCCGCTCGACCTTGGTCGATTCGACGATCACGAGGCCGGCGCCGCCGGCGGCGAACTTGCCGGCATTCATCAGGTGCCAGTCGGTCGGAAAGCCCCTGACGGCCGAATATTGATGCATCGGCGGCACCACGATGCGGTTCTTCAGCGTGACGCCGCGGATCGTGATCGGCGAAAACAGCAGCTGTCCTGACATGGCTTCCTCACATGGCGTCGTTACCCGGCTTCGCCGGGCCGATCTTCTGTTGCGGCGGACGATATACGTGCCGCGCGAAGGCCGATAGAGGCGCCGTCACGATGTGCCGTACTTCGCCAGAAACATCGCCACCGCGGATCTGACATGCGCCCGGATCTCGCGTTCCGCAGGTCGCTTCCAGTTGGGCCGGACAAGCAGATGCAGATGATATTGCGCCAGCATCAACGGCGATGTGAAGTATCAGGGCGCTTTGCGCGGCGCTGTGCTCTCCGGGTGATTGCAGGTGGCCGATGTTGATGAGAAGGCGCGCGGGGACTGCTACTTGGCGTCGGCGTATACATCCGGATCGAAGCTCGAGTTCGGATTGGCAAACGCATTGCGGAGCGCCGGCGACATCGGGACGTTGTAGTTGATCCCGTTCGGCGGGGTCGGCGATTCCAGCCACTTCTTGTACATGACCTCGATCTCCGGGCTCCGGTAAAGCTCCGCGGTGGCGCGGTCGGCGATCGCCTTGAACGGCGCATCCTCCCGGCGCAGCATGATCCCGTAAGGCTCCGGCTTCGAGAACGTCTCCGTGCTGATCATGTAGGCCGCAGGCTCCTTCGATCGCGCAATCGCCACGGCCAGTTGCACGTCGTCGAGCAGATAGGCCTCGACACGATCGGTCTCCAGCAGCAGGAACGCCTCGGCCTGGTCCTTCGCCGGGAGGATGCTGACGCCCAGCTTGCGCTCGGCGTTGACCTTGATGAGCTGCGCCAGGTTGACCGACCCGGCCACAGCCGTGACGGCCTTTCCTTTCAGATCGTCGATTGTGTTGATGTTGTGCGACTTCTTGGCGGCAAATCGCGTCGCGCTCAGGAAATGCGTGTTGGTGAAGGTCACCTGCTTCTGGCGATCGGCGCTGTTGGTGGTCGCCGAACAATGCAGGTCGATCGTGCCGTTGACCATCAGGGGAATGCGATTGGACGAGGTCACGGGCAGATAGTCGACCGCGATATCAGGCATGCCGAGGTCCTTCTTCACGGCATCGACGATCCTGAGACAGATATCGAGGGCAAACCCGACCGGTCGCTGATTGCCGTCGAGGTAGCTGAAGGGAACGGAGGCCTCTTGATAGCCGAGCGTGATCTTCTTCGTTTCCTTGATCTTCTGGAGGGTGCCGGACAGCTCTTCGGCTGTCGCGGGGCACGCGGCGAGAGAGACAACGAAGAGGACGGCGGGCAAGCGCATCGACTGCTCCTGTGCGATCATGGTTGCAGGCTCTACGTGCCCGAGCCATGCGAATGCCGAGCCGAGACACATTGATTGTGGTGATAGCCTATACGCCTGCCCCGAGGTAGGCGAGGATGTATCTACCAGCTATCGCACTTTGCGATGCGGCGGGCTTTTCGACGCAGGCGTGCGGGGTGCTGAACGCGATGGCCGCAGCAGCATTGGCGGCGCGGCCCGTACTGCAGGAAGGCGATGTGATTTCGCGCCTTGTGCCGCCAGGACCACGGTAACCCGACCGGCCAACGTTCCGATCGCAACGATCGCGAGCGGATTTCCGATCCGCGGCCGTGGTCAGTACTTGCGCTTGACCCTGGAGCTAGGTCCAGGGGTTACCTTGTGCTCAAGCCAAGAACAACGGCGGCAATCTTCAAAGGAACTTCAATGAAAACGACCATCTTCAAAATCGACGGCATGAACTGCGACGCATGCGCAAACACCATCAAGGACCGCGTCGAAAAGGAACCAGGCGTTCGCATGGCATCGGTCTCGTTCGCCGACCGGCAGGCGCGAGTCCTCTTTGATCCCCAAGCCGTTCAGGAAGACCGCCTTGTGAAGGTGATCCAAGGGGACCGATTTCGGGTCGTGTCCCGCGAGCCTGCCGACAAAACTGCCCGCTGATCCACGGCAGACGCAAGTGCGGGGCGAGCGCAAATGGAGGATGCAATGACCGTCGCGACTGGAACAGCTTCCACCTTCACGCCATGGAGCGACGAGCCTTCAACGAGACCAAGCCGACGGAAGATTCGCGCGCGGATTGGCGGACTGCACTGCTCCCTGTGCACCGGCACGATCGAGAAGGCGCTGGGCCGCATGCCCGGAGTGGACAAGGTGGCCGTAAGCCTGACGCACGAGCAAGCGCTCGTCGAATATGATCCGGCCATCGCCCGCCCCGAGGAGTTACTGCAGACGCTGCGTGACATCGGCTACACGATCTCCGATCCTCGCAAGCTCAGAGCCTTTGAGGAAGAAGAGCGGGACCTGGTACACGAGGCACGACGTTTTGTGCTGGCGGTGGTGTTGAGCGTCGCGTCGATCCCGATCATTGCCAATCAGTCCGTCGGTTGGATCGACTTCCTTCCGGCACTGGTGTGCCTGAGCCTCGGCGCTCTTGTTTTCCTGGTCCTGAGGTCGACCGGATTCTGGGTGGCAACAGCGAGCTTCATCGGCCTCGCGGTGATGGCGTTGACGCTGCTGTATCTCAACTTGCGCGGCTATCTGGTCAGCGCCGCTCCATGGTTGACCGGCGCCCTCGCTCTGGCGCTGGTCTTCGGGGTCGGGAGGCACATTCTTCACATGGCCGTTCAGGCGCTTCGCCGGGGCATTCTCAATCAGCATGTGCTGCTGGAGATCGGCGCGTTCGCGGGCATTGCGGGCGGCATCATCGGCCTCGTGCTCAAGCGGCCAGACTACCCGACGGCACCGTTCTTTGACGTCTCGGTGATGGTCGGCACCTATCACATTTTTTCGGAATGGCTGTCGCTCATCGTTAAGACGCGCAGCTCCCAGGCCGTCAAGCGGCTCCTTGATTTGCAGCCGGAGACCGCTCGCGTCGTCCGCAACGGCAAGGAGGTCGAATTGCCGATCGAGGTGGTCCTCATCGGCGACCTCGTGCGTGTTCGGCCGGGCGAGCGCATCCCTGCTGACGGCACCGTTCAGAGCGGCCGTTCCGGCGTCGACCAATCGCTCGTCACCGGCGAGTCAATCCCGGTCGGAAAGGCCGAGGGCGATTCAGTCATCGGAGGCTCGATCAACGGAACCGGCACGCTGCTGGTGCGAGTGACCGCGATCGGCGAAGGTAGCTTTCTCAGCCAGGTGATCCGGCATGTCGAAGATGCGCGGGCGCTGAAGCCGGGGATCTTGCATCTCGTTGACCGGGTGCTGCGCGTCTATACGCCCACGGTCCTTGGGATTGCCGCACTTGCTGTAGTCGGCTGGCTGATCTGGTCTTGGCTCGCCGGCGGACATCTGGATATTGAGCGAGCGGTCTTCGCTGGTCTGAGCGTGCTGGTGATGGGCTACCCCTGCGCGGTCGGCATCTCCGCCCCGCTCTCGATCGTGCGTGGAGCAGGTCAGGCCGCGGAGCGTGGCATTCTGATGCGCACCGGCGAGGCGTTCCAAGGCTTCCGCCTTGTAGAGCGGATCGTACTCGACAAGACCGGTACGTTGACGGAAGGGCGTCCAGTGTTGCGAGAGGCCACAGCCCTTGGCCTGGCCGAATCCGAACTGCTCGCCCTGGCGGCCGCCGCCGAGGCCTCTTCAGAGCATCCTCTCGCGCAGGCCGTCGTGACGGCTGCTTTTGAACGTGGCGTGACGCCCCCGGATGTCGAAAGCTTCGAGGCCTTGCCGGGCAAAGGCGTCGTTGCCCGGATCGGCGGTAGCGAGGTTACGGTCGGCAATCCGCGTTTCCTCGCCGATGAAGAGGTCGATCTCAGCCAGCTGCTGACACGCATCGCGGCTCTCGAGGCCACTGGGCTCACGGTGGTCGGCGTAGCGAGAGACGGACGAGCCCTGGGTATCATTGCGCTCGGTGACACGCTCCGAGCCGATGCCGTCGAGGCCATCCGCAGCTTGCATCGTGCGGGCCTCAGGACCGCGCTCGTGACCGGCGACAATGAGCGCGCGGCTCGATGGGTCGCTCGCGAGGTCGGAATCGATGAGGTTCATGCCGGCATATTGCCGCAGGACAAGGCCACGATCGTGCGCAAGCTTCAAGGTACAGGCCGGGTCGGCATGGTCGGCGATGGCGTCAATGATGCCCCTGCCCTCATGCAGGCCGATGTAGGTATCGCAATGGGCGGCGGAGCCGACATTGCGATCGAAGCGGCCGACATCATCATCCTCTCGAATCGGTTGAGTGCGCTCGTGGAGGCCCGCGAAATCAGTGGCCGCAGCTACCGCAAGATGGTCCAGAACGTTACGCTCGCGTTCCTCTTCAATGGCATTGGGATCCCCATCGCGGCGACCGGCGTGATCAACCCGGTCTGGGCAATGGTGGCGATGGCGGTTAGCGTCACGGCGATCTTCTGCAATTCCCTTTGGGGAACTCCGCGTCTGTTCTTCGATGCAATCCGTAGCGTCGGTCAGCCGATCGTGAATGTTCCGGCGCCGCGATCGCTCTAAAAGCCGCGCCAATTGGCTTGATCCTGGAGTATACTCCAGACTCCAAAACCAGCCTCCGGAGAGGCACGCGGCATGATTACGATCGGCAAATTGGCCGGCCTGACGAACGTCAGTAACGACACCCTCCGCTACTACGAGGAGGAGGGCCTCATCAGCCCGGCCGGCAAAAGCCCTGCTGGATACCGGCTGTACGACCGGGATTCCGCCCGGCGCATCCACTTCATCAAGCACGCCCAGCAGTGCGGGTTCACGCTGGCCGAAATCCGGGATCTCCTCGACCTGCGCAGTCGCGACAAGGCCTGTTGCGGGGACGTTCGCACGCGAGCCATCGAGAAGAAGTTGCAGGTCGAAGGCAGGATCCGAGCGATGAAAGCGATGTCGAAAGCCCTCGATCAACTGATCTCTGAGTGTGCGAACGAGAAGCGGCCGGTCAAAGAATGCACGATCATCGCCGCGCTGGAGCAAGCCAACGGTTAGGAAAGGGTGCAGTGAAACATGAAGGTGGAGATGTTCCATAGCCCAGGCTGCGCCGCCTGCGGGGAGCGATCTTTGGACGATTGCCCAATATTGGCCGTGCTCGAAAATGAAGATCGAACTATTCTACGCACCCGGCTGCACGAAGTGCGCTGACGACAAGGATGCGCTAAGGGCGACGGCGATCGAGCTGGTTCCCGGTCTTGTTTGGCGCGAGCTAAATATACTCGACCAACTGGACTATGCGGTTGAAGTCGGCGTGATCACGCTTCCATCGATTGTAATCGATGGCGATGTCGTCTTTGCCTCGTTGCCCACGTGCGGACAATTGCGCCGCGAACTGGTTAGGCGAATCAACAAGAGAGCCTGACATGGACATGGATACGCTCAGCCAGGCCGTCGAACACGCGAGTTTGTTAGCGCTCGGCGTCGCCTTCATCGCTGGTCTTGTCTTCAGCTTCAATCCGGTAGCGCTCGCGTCAATTCCGGTTTCACTCGCCTATGTCACGCGAGCGCGGAGCGCACAACAGTCGGCGCTCTTCGCTGTTGCTTTCACAGCAGCCATGATTCTTGCCCAGGTCGCCCTCGGCTTTGTCGCTGGTCTTGGCGGAAGTTGGGCCGTACACTTGATCGGACGCCAATGGGGACTCTTGCTTGGGCCAGTTCTCATTGTCCTGGGTCTCATGTGGCCTGGGTGGGTTCGCTTGCGTTTGCCATCGTTTGCGCCGCGCGCGAAACGTCCGAAGACTGCGTGGGGAGCGTTCGCGCTCGGGATTGTCTTTGCAGTCGCGGTCTGTCCGGTCTGCACGCCCGCACTGGTTATTTTGCTCGGTGCAGCGGCGGCAATCGCATCGCCGTTCTTCGGTGCGGCGCTGTTGCTCGCGTTCTCAGTTGGTCGCGCAATTCCGATTGCGTTGGGAGCATGGGCCGCTGGATGGTTGGAAAACCTCAGCGTACTCAGCAACTATCATAAGAGCTTTGAGATTGCGGGCGCCGTCACGCTGATCGCGTCCGGGCTCTACATGCTGAATGCGTACTACTTCTGGATCCCCTCCCTCGCGATGTGAGGACACGGCCACCACTGATGTCTGCATGCTTCTGAGGGTCGTGCGAACGTGACCGGCCTATCAGACTTTCCGGACTTGCGACCACAGGCGCTCTTCACCCCCCGCGCTGGCCCGGCGTGGCGTTCGCGTGGAATCGTGTTGCCGATTGGACACGACGGGCAACTCAGTAAAAACCGTCAAGTCCTCGCGCGCAAAATATTTCTGTTTTGCAGAAATCAAATTCAGTCTATGATCCCGCTCGTCTCACCCGCCTGAGGGGCGCTTCGCGATCGTCACGAGTATTGGGTCGAGATGCGGTGGACGCCGAGCGCGTGACTGACGAGCACGCATGAGGCGGACGGCGAAATCGTGCAGGCCTGACGCCCTAAGGTTTGTACTCAATCAGATGTATAATTTTACGTGGAGATATGATTCAAGCTCTGCATTTGCGGGGCTTGGATCATGGCGGGCGAGTTTTGGTTGAATGATCGGCAGTGGGCAGCAATCGAGCCCTTGCTGCCGCAAAATCAGCCCGGCGCTCGTCGAGTCGATGATCGCCGCGTGATCAGTGGCATCATCCATGTGTTGAAGTCCGGCTGCCGCTGGCGCGATTGCCCGGCAGTGTTCGGCCCTTACACGACCGTCTACAATCGCTGGAACCGCTGGTCGCGGCGCGAGGTCTGGCGCAATCTGTTCGAAGCACTTCGGGGCCTGTCGCCCGATGACGACTTCCAGGCCATCGATTCCACGACCGCCAAGGCGCACCGTGCGGCGGCCGGTGGAAAAGGGGGGCGGAGGCTCAGGCCATCGGTCGTTCCCGCGGTGGCAGGACCACCAAGATCCACGCCGTCTGCGACAGTCTCGGACGCGCCATCGCGCTCGAAGTAACGCCAGGTCAGCGTGGTGACATCCGCGCGGCGCTGCCCCTGCTCAGCTCTCTGCCACCACCGCGTTGCTGTGCGGCCGACACGGCCTATGACGCGAACGAACTGCGGCAATTCCTCATCGAACGGGGAACAACCCCGGTCATCCCAAACAATCCCACCCGAAAACGCTTCCATCCGTTCGACCGCGCCGCATACAAGCGGCGCAACCTCGTCGAGCGCATGTTTTGCAGGCTCAAGGACTGGCGGCGCATTGCAACCCGCTATGACAAGCTCGCCAGAAACTTCCTCTCGGCCGTCAATCTTGCTGCCGCTATCATTTGGTGGACCTGATTGAGTCCGGACCTTAGCACTACTTTGGCAGATTATCGCTTTTACTGCGTTTTTTAGGATTCCCGAATCGATTTTTCAATGATTCATGGGTGGTCGGCTCTCGGAGGGCTGACCATGGCGGAGTGGGAAGACGAACTCGAACGCTGGCTGAAGCCGTTCCTGGATCGGTTGGGTCATAGGACCCGGCGGCGGATGTGTCCATTGTACGTTGCGGGATTGATCGGTCCCGGCGACCGCAAAAGCGTTCAGCCGATGGCGGAGCGCCTTGCCGCGGGCAACTACGATCAGTTGCACCATTTCATTGCCGACGGTGTCTGGGACGCGACTCCGCTGGAATCTGAACTGTTAAATCAGGCCGACCGGCTTGTCGGCGGCAAGGACGCGGTGCTCGTTATTGACGACACCGCAATGCCGAAGAAGGGCGAACGCTCGGTTGGCGTCGCGCCTCAATATGCGTCCTCTCTTGGCAAAACGGCAAATTGCCAAACGCTGGTGTCGCTGACCCTTGCGCGCGGCGAAGTGCCAGTAATGGTCGCGCTGCGTCTCTTTTTGCCCGAAAGCTGGACGAGCAATGTGTCTCGTTTGAAGCGTGCTCGCGTGCCGATCGAACACCGAACGGCACGATCCAAGCCGGAAATTGCTTTGGCCGAGGTTGACCGAGCGATGGCAGCCAACGTGCGCTTTGGATGCGTGCTGGCGGATGCAGGATACGGGCTTAGCGCACCGTTTCGACAGGGGCTAACAGAACGCGGCCTGGCCTGGGCCGTCGGCATCCCTCGGCATCTCAAGGTGTATCCGGTTGATGTACAGCTCATTTGGCCGATTACCAAAGTCCGCGGGAAGCCACGAAAGCACCACGTACCAGATGTCTTATCGATTGCGGCAGAACAAATGCTGGCCAGCGCCAAATGGAAAACCGTGAGTTGGCGCAGCGGAACGAAAGGTCGTCTGACAGCCCGATTTGCTGCTGTCCGTGTCCGCACCGCCGACGGCCCTCCGCAGCGGATTTGGGACAAGGGTCAGCAGCATCTCCCAGGCGACGAGGCCTGGCTCATTGGCGAGCAACGCGCCTCCGGGGAGAAGAAATACTATCTCGCCAATCTCCCGGCGGCGACGGATCTGCGCACGCTGGCCGCAACCATCAAGGCACGGTGGATTTGTGAGCAGGCGCATCAGCAGTTGAAGGAGGAGCTTGGACTGGATCACTTCGAAGGGCGATCATGGCAAGGTCTTCATCGCCACGCCCTGATGACCATGATTGCCTACGCCTTCCTGCAACATCGTCGCCTCGCACACGCGGGGCGGAAAAAAAAGAATCAACGGGCCTCCGCCTCAACCAACCATGCCCGCCGTACGTCACGCCATCGTCGATCTCATCCTTCGGCCGCCGTCTCAGCAGTGCCCATATTGCCGAAAGCAAATCCTTGAAAAGCAGTCGCGCAAACACATTCTGCCAAAGTAGTGTTAGTGGCAGGTGTCTCCTTGCAAAGCGCGCAGCGCTTTTGCAAAGACGGTGACAACAAAGCCCAGTCTCGCCGGGGAGAGCACGTATAAGCCGTAAACCATCGCGCAGGGAAAGCCGGGATTGCTCCGGTTTCACCTGTGGTCCTACCTCCCGTGCTTTCCATTCGCACGGGACCCATGGGTGCGATCGGCACCCGGCTTTCCCTGCGCCCTCTGCTCAAGAGAGGGCGAAACGAACGGCAAAAGCTCGGACAGATCATGTCGCGGGAACGCGAAGCCATATCTCCACGACTGTCATCGCCCGCGAAAGCGGGCGATCCAGTATTCCAGAGGCAGCAGTGATTGATCCGGGAGGCCGCAGCGTACTGGATATCCCGCATGCGCGGGGTATGACGGCGGGGCGATGGATTGCTTCCGCCCTCGCCAAGGCTTCGGCGGACAAGTCGTCGCGGTCGCTCCTCGCAATGACGTGAGCTGAGGGAGCCATCATCGAGGACGCCCCAATCGAAGACATTGCTGCCTGCCCGCAATTTTCGTACACCGTTCATGCAATGACCACGCAACTCTCCCCCAATTCCGTCGACGTGCTGCTGTTCGATATCGGCCGCGTCGTGCTCGACATCAGCTTCGACAGGGTGATGGCGAACTGGGCGGGACACGCCGGCTGCGCGCCTGCCGATCTCGCACGGCGCTTCGTCGTCGACGACAGCTTCAAGCATCACGAGACCGGCAAGGTCGACGACGCGGCGTTCTTCGCGAACCTGCGCCGCTCGCTCGGCATCGACCTCACCGATGCGCAGTTCCTCGAGGGCTGGAACGCGATCTTCACCGGCGAGATGCCGGGTATCGCGCCGCTCCTGGCGACAGCCGCGAAGCGGATGCCGCTCTATGCCTTCTCGAACACCAACCCGGCCCACATCGCGCATTTCTCGGTCGCCTATGCCGATCTGCTCAGGCATTTTCGCAACGTGTTCCTGTCGTCGGCGATCGGCCTTCGAAAACCGGACGCCGAGGCCTATGATCATGTGGTAAGAGCGATCGGCGTGCCGGCGTCACGGATCCTGTTCTTCGACGACACGGCGGCCAATATCGAGGGTGCGCGGGCGCGCGGCCTTCATGCCATCCATGTGACATCGACGGATGACGTGGCAAGGGCACTCACCGCACTTGGAATATGAAGACCTTGGGATTTGAGGAGCCCTGCCCGTGGCCCTGATGCCGGTTGCCGATGCCCTGTCAGCCATTCTCGCCGGCGCCGAACCGCTGCCGGAGGAGATTGTCGCACTTGATGCCGCCTACCACCGCACGCTGGCGCGCGACGTCGCGGCCCGGCGCACGCAGCCGCCGCAGGCCATGTCGGCGATGGACGGCTATGCGGTGCGCGCGGCCGATGCGTCCGACCTGTCGGCCAGGCTGAAGGTGATCGGCGAAGTCGCCGCTGGACGGCCGTTCGAGCGGACGGTCGGCGCGGGCGAAGCGGTGCGGATCTTCACCGGCGGCGTGATCCCTGACGGCGCCGACGCCGTCATCATCCAGGAAGACACCCGGGCTGACCGCGACCACATCACGATCACCGAAGCCGCTGCGAAGGGGCGGCACATCCGTCCCGCGGGCGTCGACTTCCGCCAAGGCGACGTGCTGCTTGCGGCCGGCAGCCGCCTCTCCGACCGCGCGCTCTCGCTCGCTGCGGGCATGAACTATCCGGAACTCGCCGTGCGCCGTCGTCCAAAGGTCGCGGTGCTGGCGACCGGCGACGAGCTGGTGATGCCTGGCTCCTACCCCGGCCCCGGCCAGATCGTCTATTCCAACGGCTACGCACTGCGGGCGCTGGCCCGCGCCGAGGGCGCGGAGACCGTCGATCTCGGGATCGCCGCCGATACGGTGGCCGCCACCACGGCGGGTGTCCGCCGGGCGCGGGAGGCCGATGCCGACATCCTGATCACCACCGGCGGCGCCTCGGTCGGCGACCATGATCTCGTCAAGCAGTCGCTCGAGGCTGAGGGCGTCCAGATGGCGTTCTGGCGGATCGCGATGCGGCCGGGCAAGCCGATGATGCATGGCCGGCTGGGAACAATGCGGGTGATCGGCCTGCCCGGAAATCCGGTGTCGTCCTATGTCTGCGCCTTCCTGTTTCTGGTGCCGTTGATTCGCGCCCTGAGCGGGCGAAAAGTGATCCATCATGTCCGCGACAGCGCCCTGCTTGGCCGTGACCTCGCCGCCAACGATCAGCGCGAGGACTATCTCCGTGCGCGGCTCGAAGAGCGCGACGACGGCACGCTGATCGCGACACCCGTCACCCAGCAGGACAGCTCGCTGTTGGGGAATCTTGCTGCGGCACGGGCACTTGTGATCCGTCCGCCGTTCGCGCCGGCGGCCGTCAAAGGCGAGGCGTGCGAGATCCTGACACTGCCTGAGTGAGGCTTTGCGACCGCACCAATCTGGCGCGAGCGGCTGCATTCACCGGAAATTAAGTGGTTGCGGAACACATATCGAACATATAGTGTCCGTTCATGATTTGTTTCGAGTACTGGTGTCTACAAATGGGAGCGCACTGAGGAGTGTCGCAAGTCTCGCGCTCCCGAGGTCAGGCTCCCTGAAGGTCTCGGAATCGAACGACGCTATCAACCGGGGGAATACTCGAGATGCTCACGCGCAAACAGTACGAACTTCTGCGTTTCATCAATGAACGTCTGAAGGAGGCCGGCGTCCCGCCCTCTTTCGACGAGATGAAGGATGCGCTCGACCTGCGCTCGAAGTCCGGTATCCACCGCCTCATTACAGCGCTGGAGGAGCGCGGTTTCATCCGCCGCCTGCCGAACCGCGCCCGCGCCATCGAGGTGATCAAGCTTCCCGAACTCTCTGCCGGCGGCGGCAACGGCCGCCGCGGCTTCACCCCGAGCGTTATCGAGGGCACGCTCGGCAAGCGCTCCAGCACGCCGCAGATCGCCGAGGATGACGGCAACCGTCCGGTCGCCGTCCCTGTCATGGGCCGGATCGCGGCCGGTACGCCGATCGAGGCGCTGCAGACCCGCAGCCACACCATCAGCGTGCCGCCGGACATGCTCGGCGCCGGTGAACATTACGCGCTGGAGGTACGTGGCGACTCCATGGTCGACGCCGGTATCCTCGACGGCGACATGGCGCTGATCCAGCGCAATGACACCGCCAATACCGGCGACATCGTGGTGGCGCTGATCGACGAGGAGGAAGCGACGCTGAAGCGCTTCCGCCGCCGCGGCGCGTCGATCGCGCTGGAGCCTGCCAACACCGCCTATGAAGTGCGCATTCTGCCGCCAAATCGCGTACGGATCCAGGGCAAGCTGATCGGGCTCTATCGCAAATACTGACCGCGCGGCATGTCCAGGCCGTGACCGCGTGCAGCGCGGCGTGCCTTCGTGCAGTCGAACATGTGTTGTGAGGGAACGAGCGAGGCGCAGCGCCGTTGCTTCATGGACTGCGCTGCGTGAGTGCCTCCGGCGCGTCCCAATACCACCGGGACGCTGTAGCGCGTTTGTGATCGGAGCCTTCCGCAGCCAGTCGTACAATCGCCCAGAAACGAGAACATACTCGTTTGCTGTCGTCCACTCTGGTAGAGGCCTGCGCCTCAGGAGAGGCACGGGTCGCTATCTCGAAATGAGGAGCCATCCGATGTGTGACTATAGTCTGCACGCCGTGGCATCGCGCCCCGCCGTTGTCGGAGAGACGCTGATCACCACGACATTCCGCGGCACGTCAACCCGCGGCTTTGCTTCGGAGAGCGATCCAAATGTCGCGGTCTGCATGCTTCCCGGCACCGAGCTCGCGTTCGTCGAGAACGTGCGCTACGACAGCCGCTGGATCTGGACCAAGACGATCGGCTTCCGCGTTGGCGTGTTCAACGAAGTCGAGCCCGACGTTCCCGATCGCCATCATGATGCGGTCGAATTCCCCGACGGCAGCCATGTGCTGGTGACCCAGCTCGTCGAAGGACAGCACGTCACCGTACTGCAGCTACCCGCTCTTCACCCGCCTGTCGTCGAGAAACCGAAGGTGGTCGAGCGGCGGCCCTCTGCATTCGCGTCGCTGTTTTTGGGTTGAGCGCATCATGGCCGCAGGATGAGTTTGGACCTGCGGCATGTGACCTAACCGATTTCGAGCGACCCCGGACTTCGGGTTCCGGGGCGCGTCTGGGGATTTGCGTCGGACGGCGCCTTGGCGCATCATCGCTCACGGACAAGGACGTGCTCGGTGGTCGACAAGGTCACATGGCAAAAGGCTGGACGCGTCACGGAGCCGGGCCGCTACATGTTCCGGTTCGGCTGGCTGACGGTGACGGCTGACGACCTGAAGGTCTGGCAGCAATTCCCCGAAGCGACGTTTACCCTAGTCAAGAAGCCCGACGCCGATCCTGACTCGGACGAGTATCACCTCGGCGCCTTTGACCTGCCGACCCATCCCCTCCCCGATCAGCACTAATCGTCGCCCTGCAGATCGGCCTCCGCCGGGGTCGCATCCACCGCCGGGCGCGGCGCGCGGCCGGGCGGGCGCAGCGCGGTCTCGCTCTCGGTGTCGCCGGGAACCGCCGGCGACCATGGCCGGTCGATCCCGCCGGGCCTGACCGCATCGACGGCAAAGCCATCGCGAGTGCGACGCAGCACCAGCGCGCCGTGGCGCCGCAGCCGTTCGGCATCGATCACCGAGGCCGCGCAGCCCTGCGGCGCCGGCCGTGCCGTCACGATCAGCGCCGCACGCTCGCAATCGTCGGCCAGCGCCGCGGGCCGCATCGCCAGCGAAACGAGCATGCCGCCCGCGCCCTGGGTCACACAGCCGTTCTCGTCGCAGGAGACGCCGTCCGCGAGCGAGGGGTCGGCCGCCGTGCGCGCGTCGGCATCCGCCGCCAGCCATTCTTTGACCAGGAAGGCGTCCTTGCCGCTCCGCATCAGATGCAGCCGCCCGTCGCCGCCGCGGACCGCCACATTGCGGCCGTCGGCCGCGACCAGCACGTCCGGCTGCGGCACCCGCACCGCCCAGATCAGCGCCACCGCAAGCAGGGCCGCGCCGGACCAGCGCAACGGCGTGCGCAACAACCCGAGCAGGACGAGGCCGGCGCTCGCCACGATCAGCGGTCCGGTGCCGAACGCGGCCATGCGGCCGACCGCGCCCGGCAGGCCGGCGACCCATTGCGTCACCACGATCATCCAGTCGATGCCAACGCCCATGATCGCCCAGAACACGCCGTCGAACCCGAACGGCATCGCGGCGAGCCCCAGCAGGCCCGCCGGCATCACCACCGCCGACACCACCGGCATCGCCGCGAGATTGGCGAGCAGCCCGTAGGGCGTGACGCGATGGAAATGGAACGCGGCATAGGGCGTCGTCGCGAGCCCGGCCACCAGCGAGGCCAGCACCAGCATGGCGATCTCGCGCCCGCCCCACAGCGCCACCCGCGCCGTCACCGAGTGATCGGGTGACGCCAACAGGCTCGGCATCCCGATCTGCACCAGCGCCACCAACCCGAGAGTGGCCGCAAACGACATCTGGAAGCTCGGATGAACCAGCGCTTCCGGCGCGATCACGAGCACGATCAGCGCGGCCACCGCCAGCGTGCGGAAGGTGATCGCGCGGCGATCGACGATCACAGCAATCAGCACCACCGCGGTCATGAAGAAGGATCGCTGGGTCGCGACCTCCGCCCCCGACAGCATGAGATAGAACGCGGCGGCGACGAGGGCTGAGGCGGCCGCCCATTTCTTGATCGGATGCCCCGCCGTCAGCGCCGGGAACAGCGCGAGCAGCGCACGCACCGCGAAGAACACCACGCCCGCGACGACCGCCATGTGGTAGCCGGAGATCGACAGCACGTGGCCAAGCCCCGAGATGAACATCGCATCGTTGACCGGCGTCGTGATCGCATCCCGCCGGCCGGTGAGCAGCGCGGTCGCGATCGCGCGCTGGTCGCCGTCAAGCGTGGTGCGAATCCGCGCATCGATGGCGTCGCGCAGGCCTTGCATGAAGGCGGCGTAGCGCAGCGCGAAGCCGCCGCTCGCCGGCGGCTCCGTCGTCTTGACGGCACCCATCACGAAGCCCGAGGCGCCGATGCCCTGGAAATAGAGGTCACGGCCGAAATCATAGGAGCCCGGGCGCTGCGGCCCGAGCGGCGGGAGCAGCCGCGCCTTCAACGCGACGAAGCTGCCGACTTCGGGCGCGGTGCCCTTCTTGACCGAGAGCCGCACGCGATCGAGCCTGGTCGCGTCGCGCGGGCTCTCCATCGAGACGACGCGCAGCACGAAACGGTCGGTCTTCTCGCGGATGTCGCGGGTCTCGACGAAGCCGGTCAGCGCTACCGAGAACATCGGCCGGGCCAGCACGGTGTGCGCGACGTGCGCCGTCCTCCACGTCGCGGTGGCAAAGCCCGCAGCCACCGCCGCCACCATCACGATCGCGGGAAACAGCCGCTGCCGCCGCAGCATGAACGCCAGAGCACACAGTGCGATCGCGACTGACGCCGCGACCCACAGCACCGGCTCGTGTTCGGCCGCGAAATAGAGCGCGATACCGGTACCGAACGCCACCGGCACCCAGGGCAACAGCCGCCCGGCGCCGGCCTCGGCGCGGGCCCACTGCCGCAGTGTCTCGACGAAAGACGGCCAGATGCTGAGACGCGCCGGGATGTACCCGCCAGCCGGGACGGCCGCGCGCGGCGGCCACGTCCCCGCGTAGCCGCGTTTACCGCCCGGCGTCGTGCCCTGCTCCGCCATCTCGCTTGCGATCCCTGCCGGGACGCAAGGCTAGCGGAAGCCGCGGTCAGCCGACTAGCGGAACGAATGCAGAATACGGACAGACAAGGCCGGCCACTAGGATCCAACGGCCGCCCGCAATCGCCCCATGCCAGCCACAGCCCCCCTGCTGAGGGGCGGTTGCCCCCTACAGCAAGTGACATGATCCGCCCTCGGCAAGTGCGGGACGATATTTCCGGATCGCCCCGCCGCGCCATCCTTCTGCGAGATTTTCTCGCAGATGTCGGTGCGTCAACGCGGGCTCAGGGAATCCGATTGACACAACTCCCGCCTCTCCTCCCGCCAGCGGATGGCGGCTGGGCCAGTAGCTCGGTCGGCTTGCCTACACGGTAAGCACGACGCCCGGAGAGCGCTCTTGCAATCGCGCTGCAGCAAGATGCACACTGTCTGCGCTTGATGAGGTGTCAACGTCTGCTGTTCGCGGTCCGACCGGTGCTCACGGTTGCGCTCGGGACGAGAGGAGTATGACGCCATGCGAGAAATCGAAATCCACAACTATGCGCGGCAGTTGCTCGAGGCACATGGCGCCAAGGCCATTGCGGAAGCGGCCCAAAACGCCATCGAGCTCGAAGCAAAAGGCGAGGCCGAGCTGGCCAGAACATGGCGGCATATCGAAGACGCCATGAAGTTGATGCGCGGGCCGCACCAAAGCTGAGGCTGCCAGCGCGCGGCGCAAAACGTAGAGCAGGATCCGTCTCAAGCCGCCTTGTGACGGCTGAACGACAGCACAATCTCAACGACGCGGCTCTCCATGACAGGAGTTGAAGCCATGTTTCCGAAGTGTGCGACAGCCGAAGATCTCGTGAAGGCGATCACGGACGAGAAAGTGCAGATGATCGATCTGCGATTCACCGATTTGCCGGGGGTGTGGCAACATTTTTCTGTCCCGCCGAGCGCGGCGAGCCTCGACGCCCTCAGCGAAGGGATTGGATTCGACGGCTCATCAATCCGCGGCTTTCAGGAAATCCAGGAAAGCGACATGCTGGTCGTCCCGGACCCGACCACGGCTTTCCTCGACCCCTACTCCCCTGCATCCACCCTGGTCTTGATCTGCAACATCCGCGACCCCGTAACAGGTCAATCCTATAGCCGTGACGCCCGCTATATCGCCCAGAAGGCCGAAATCCACCTGAAGGCCACGGGCCACGCCGATACCAGCTACTTCGGTCCGGAGGCGGAGTTCTTCGTGTTCGACAGCGTGCGCTACGCACAGGGCATCAATTACGCCTTCCACGAAATCGATTCCAGTGAAGGCAGCTGGAACACGGGCACAGAGGAAGCGCCCAATCTGGGACACAAGCCGCGCCCGAAAGAGGGATACTTTCCGGTTCCCCCCACGGACAGCATGCAGGCACTCCGCACCGAAATGGTGTTGACCATGGAGCAGCTGGGCATCCAGATCGAAGCCCATCACCATGAAGTCGCGACCGGCGGGCAGAACGAAATCGACATGCGCTTCGCCACGCTCACGCGCATGGCGGACAATCTGATGATCTACAAATACGTGGTGAAGAACACTGCCCGCCAGAACGGTATGACCGCGACATTCATGCCAAAGCCGCTGTTCGAGGACAACGCATCCGGAATGCATGTTCATCAGTCGCTGTGGAAGGGCGAGACCAACCTGTTCTACGACAGGGGCGACTATGCCGAACTGAGCCAGCTCGCCCGCCACTATATCGGCGGCCTGTTGACCCATGCCTGGGCATTGTGTGGGCTTTGCGCCCCAACCACCAACTCCTATCGACGTCTGGTGTCGGGCTATGAGGCTCCGATCAACCTGGTCTATTCCCAACGCAACCGATCGGCCTGCTGCCGCATTCCGATGTATTCACCGAACCCGAAGGCCAAGCGCGTCGAATTTCGCTCACCGGATCCCTCCTGCAATCCCTATCTGGCCTTTGCCGCGATGCTGATGGCAGGCCTCGACGGCATCCACAACAAGATCGACCCGGGCAGCCCAATCGACAAGAACCTCTACGACCTGCCACCCGCCGAGGCCAAGGAGGTGAAGTCGACGCCGGGGTCACTGGACCAGGCGCTGGATGCGCTCGAACGCGATCACGCGTTCCTGCTACGGAGCGATGTCTTCACCGCGGACGTGATCGAAACCTGGCTCGACTACAAACGGAAGAAGGAGGTCGATCCCATCAGATTGCGACCTCATCCCTACGAATTCCATTTGTATTACGATATCTAGCGGCGGCCGGCAGCACCGGCTCGTGCTCGGCCGCTAAATTGAGCGCTCAACCTAATCTCATCACGCGCTAGCAGAACGAAGCGGTAGTTCGTGCGGATCGGAGCACCGGCGCCTGTCGAGACGCGAGGCTGAAAGGCCTAGCCCTTCCCGCCGACTTCCTTGGCAAAGGTGTCGCGCAGGCCGATCGTGCGGTTGAACACGAGCTTGTCCGGGGTGGAGTCCGGGTCGCGCACGAAATAGCCTTGCCGCTCGAACTGCATCGCGTCGGGCGAATTGCTTTCGGCGATCGCGGGCTCGACACGGGCGTCAGTCAGCACTTCGAGCGACTGCGGGTTGAGGTCGGCGGCGAAATCGGCGGCGTTCGGGTTCGGATTGGCGAACAGCTGGTTGTA
This sequence comes from Bradyrhizobium sp. ISRA436, assembly GCF_029910015.1. Lineage (NCBI taxonomy): Bacteria > Pseudomonadati > Pseudomonadota > Alphaproteobacteria > Hyphomicrobiales > Nitrobacteraceae > Bradyrhizobium > Bradyrhizobium sp. ISRA436. The sequence continues at coordinate 3,571,795 of NZ_CP094519.1, read as the reverse complement.
GATGCGGATCTCCGCCGGCTTCGACTGCGCGGCCGGGAGCCAATGCATCGTCGCCTTCACCTTGCGGCCGTCGGGTGCATTGCCACCCTTGGTCGCGGGATCGTAGGTGCAGCGCAATTCGACGATCTCGCCGGCGTCGTTCTTCACTACGCCCGTGCACTTGATGAAGTAGGCATAGCGCAGCCGCACCTCATTGCCGGGCGACAGACGGAAGAACTTCTTCGGCGGGTTCTCCATGAAGTCGTCGCGCTCGATATAGAGCTCGCGTCCGAACGCAATCTTGCGGGTGCCGGCCTCCGGATTGTCCGGATGGTTAATGGCCTCGATCTCCTCGACCTGCCCTTCCGGATAGTTCTCGATCACGACCTTCAGCGGCCGCAGCACCGCCATGCGGCGCAGCGCGGTGCGGTTTAGCTCCTCGCGGATACAGAATTCGAGCATGCCGACATCGACCACGCTGTTGGCCTTGGCGACCCCGATGCGCTTGATGAATTCGCGCACTGCGGCCGGCGGCACGCCGCGCCGCTTCAGGCCGGCGATGGTCGGCATGCGCGGGTCGTCCCACCCCGAGACATGGCCGTCGCGCACGAGCTGGGTCAGCACGCGCTTGGACAAGAGCGTGTAGGTCAGGTTCAGCCGCGCGAACTCATACTGATGCGGCTTCGACGGCACCGGCAGCTTGTCGAGCAGCCAATCGTAGAGCGGCCGGTGATCCTCGAACTCCAGCGTGCAGATCGAATGGGTGATGCCCTCGATCGCATCCGACTGGCCGTGCGCGTAGTCGTAGCTCGGATAGATCGACCATTTGTCGCCGGTGCGCGGATGGTGGGCGTGCAGGATGCGGTACAGCACGGGGTCGCGCAGGTTGATGTTGCCGGCGGCCATGTCGATCTTGGCGCGCAACACCCGGGTGCCGTTCGGAAACTCGCCGGCCTTCATGCGGCGGAACAGGTCGAGGTTCTCCTCCACCGAGCGGTCGCGGAACGGCGAGTTCTTGCCCGGCTCGGTCAGCGAGCCGCGCGAGGCACGGATCTCCTCCTGCGACTGGTCGTCGACATAGGCATAGCCGGCCTTGATCAGACCCTCGGCCCACTCATACAGCCGCTCGAAATAGTCGGAGGCAAAGAAGAGGTTGGTCCCCCAGTCGTAGCCAAGCCAATGGACGTCGGCCTGGATGGAGTCGATGTATTCCTGCTCCTCCTTGGTCGGATTGGTGTCGTCGAAGCGCAGGTTGCACTGGCCCCCGAACTCCTGGGCGATGCCGAAGTTGAGGGCAATCGACTTGGCGTGGCCGATGTGCAGGTAGCCGTTCGGCTCCGGCGGGAAGCGCGTCACAATCCGGCTGTGTTTGTGGGAGGAGAGATCGGCCTGGACGATGTCGCGGATGAAGTCGCGCCCTGCCTCTGCCGTCGCCGTATCAGTCGTCATCTATGGGTTCCCTGGAGGAGTCTGGCGGACCTTCTGCCAAATTCGCGCCGCCCGGCCAAGCCTGGTTTGGGCGGCCGGAGGCCCAACCTAGGCTTTAGTTATGTCCGGTTCCTGCTATACACCACCGCCGTTCACGCATACGCCTCGTCCGACCATGACCGAATCCGTCGTTACCCGCTTCGCCCCCTCGCCCACCGGCTTCCTCCACATCGGGGGTGCCCGCACCGCGCTGTTCAACTGGCTCTATGCCAAGAAGCGCGGCGGCAAGATGCTGCTCCGGATCGAGGACACCGACCGCGAACGCTCGACCAAGGAGGCGATCGACGCGATCCTGGACGGCTTGAGGTGGCTCGGGCTCGATTGGGACGGCGACGTCATCTACCAGTTCAGCCGCGCCGCCCGCCATCGTGAGGTCGCCGAGAGCCTGCTTGCCTCGGGCCGCGCCTATCACTGCTACGCCACCCCGGAGGAGCTGGCCGCGATGCGCGAGAAGGCGCGCGCCGAGGGCCGCACCCGCCTCTATGACGGCATGTGGCGCGACCGTGATCCTGCCACGGCGCCGGCAGGCATCAAGCCGACCATCCGCCTGAAGGCGCCGCAGACCGGCGAGACCGTGATCGAGGACCAGGTGCAGGGCCGCGTGGTCTGGCAGAACGAGAACCTCGACGACCTCGTGCTGCTGCGCGGTGACGGCACCCCGACCTACATGCTTGCGGTCGTGGTCGACGACCACGATATGGGCGTCACCCACGTGATCCGCGGCGACGATCACCTGATCAATGCCGCGCGTCAGAAGCAGATCTACGACGCGCTCGAATGGAACATCCCGAGCATGTCCCATATTCCGCTGATCCACGGTCCCGACGGCTCGAAGCTGTCGAAGCGCCATGGTGCGCTCGGCGTCGACGCCTATCGCGCCATGGGCTACCTGCCCGCCGCGTTGCGCAACTATCTGGTCCGGCTCGGCTGGAGCCACGGCGACCAGGAGATCTTCTCGACCCAGGAGATGATCGACGCGTTCGATCTTTCCGGCATCGGCCGTTCCGCCGCGCGGTTCGACTTCGCCAAGCTCGAGAACCTTAATGGCCACTATATCCGCCACAGCGACGACCAATCCCTCGTGACCCAGTTCGAGAGCGTGCTGGACTACGTGCCCGAAGGAGCCGCGCTGAAGGCCAAGCTCAACGACACCACGCGCGCGCAACTGTTGCGTGCGATGCCGAGCCTGAAGGAGCGCGCCAAGACGCTGATCGAACTGATCAGCGGCGCCTACTTCATCTTCGCCCCTCGCCCGCTCGCGATCGAGCCGAAAGCGGCCGCGCTACTGACGCCGGAAACACGGGCGTTGATCGGCCGGCTGCGCGCGGCGCTGGAAGCGGTGAACGACTGGACGGCGCAGACGACCGAGACCGCCATGCGGAATTTCGCCGAGCAGAACAATCTGAAACTCGGTGCCGTCGCCCAGCCGCTGCGAGTGGCGCTGACGGGCCGTACAACGTCACCGGGCATATTCGACGTTCTGGCCGTCCTGGGCCGTCAGGAGTGCCTTGCCCGCCTCGCCGATCAGGCGGCGTAATCCTGCATGGACCCCCTCCAGGGTCCATCTTGCAGCGCACATTGCAATAAGCTACCCATCTTCGGACGCTTTCTAGCCAAGCCGTCCCGCACCGCCATGCGCCGCAAAATTGCGACGGGGCAAGGTCGGATTATTCAACGAATTCATCGGGGATATCACGATGGACGCAAAATCCAGCAAGACAGCCACACTCACCATCGGCAACAAGACTTATGATTTCCCGATACTGAGCGGCACCGTCGGGCCTGATGTCATCGACATCGCCAAGCTCTATGGCCAGGCCGGGGTGTTTACCTACGATCCTGGTTTCACGTCGACCGGCAGCTGCCAGTCCAAGATCACCTACATCGACGGCGACGCCGGTGTCCTTGAATACCGCGGCTACCCGATCGAGCAGCTCGCCGAACATGGCGACTTCCTCGAGACCTGCTACCTCTTGCTCTACGGGGAGCTTCCGACCCCCGAGCAGAAGAAGAAGTTCGACTACACGGTCACGCACCACACCATGGTGCATGAACAGATGGCCCGCTTCTTCCAGGGCTTCCGCCGCGACGCTCATCCGATGGCGATCATGGTCGCAGCGGTCGGCGCGCTCGCCGCGTTCTATCACGACTCCACCGACATCAACGATCCGCAGCAGCGGATGGTCGCCTCGATCCGGATGATCGCCAAGATCCCGACGCTGGCGGCGATGGCCTACAAGTACACCGTCGGCCAGCCCTTCGTGTATCCGAAGAACCCGCTCTCGTTTGCCGAGAACTTCCTCAATATGTGCTTCGCGGTGCCCTGCGAGGAGTACAAGATCAATCCTGTCCTCGCCGACGCGCTCGACAAGATCTTCATCCTGCATGCCGACCACGAGCAGAACGCGTCGACCTCGACCGTGCGCATCGCGGGCTCCTCGGGTGCCAACCCGTTCGCCTGCATCGCGGCCGGCATCGCCTGCCTGTGGGGTCCGGCGCATGGCGGCGCCAACGAGGCCGCGCTGAACATGCTCTACAGCATCGGCAAGGTCGAAAACATTCCGGACTTCATCGCCAAGGTGAAGGACAAGAATAGCGAAGTCCGCCTGATGGGCTTCGGCCACCGCGTCTACAAGAACTACGACCCGCGCGCCAAGATCATGCAGAAGATGTGTCACGCGGTGCTCAAGGAGACCGGGCACGGCGACGATCCGATGCTCAAGGTCGCGATGGAGCTCGAGAAGATCGCGCTCAACGACCAGTACTTCATCGACCGCAAGCTGTACCCGAACGTCGACTTCTATTCGGGCATCACGCTCAAGGCGATGGGCTTCCCGGTCTCGATGTTCACGGTGCTGTTCGCAGTTGCCCGCACGGTCGGCTGGATCAGCCAGTGGAGCGAGATGATCGAGGATCCGCAGCAGAAGATCGGCCGTCCGCGCCAGCTCTACACCGGTGTCGCCCGCCGCGACTACGTGCCGATCGACAAGCGCAAATAAGCCTCCTCGCTCACGGTTCCAAGCGGCGCCATCATTCGCGATGGCGCCGTTTTCGTTTCCCCCGCGCGACTTCGGTCGCGAGCGCATCGAGGCGCGGCAGCCAGAACGCCCTCAACCTGTCGAGCAAGTCGTCGACCTCGCGCAGCCGTCCGGGACGACGATATCACCCGAACTGTGCTCACCGGTCGCGAGCAGTTCCAGGTCGAGAGATGCTCCAGTTCCAGGCGCGTTCCCTGGAGTGAGATGTTTCCTAGCCCGAGCGCTGGCTCATCGTCGCCAGCACGATATCGGCGGCGCGGACGCTTGGCGGCTGGTTGCCGGTCGACATTTTCGCATCCAGCGTCCCGAACGCCACGAGTTGCCGCAGCCGCTCCGGGGAATCCGCGAGCACGTCGCCGAGCGCTTGCGCGAGCTTCTCCGGAGTGCAGTTCTCCTGCAGGAATTCCGGGATGATCTCGCTGCCGATCACGAGATTGGCGAGGATCACCGACGACACCCGGATCGCGCGGCGCAGGATGAACGCCTCGGCGGCGCCGACACGATAGGCCGTCACCATGGGGATGCCCGACAGCGCAAGCTCCAGCGTCACGGTGCCCGACTTCGCCAGCGCGGCGCGCGCGATGCGGAACGCCGCGCGCTTCTCCGTTTCACCGACCGCGATCCTCGGCACGATCGGCCACGACGCCACGCCCTCGCGCACCATCGTCTCGAGATGCGGTATGGTCGGAAGCACGAGCTCGAATTTCAATCGCTCGCCGAGCTGACCAAGCGCCGCGCCGAACAGCGCGAGATGATGCCTGATCTCGCCGCGCCGGCTGCCCGGCAGAACCAGCAAGACCGGCGGCTGGGTCTCGCGCCGCTTTTGCTCCTCGGCGTTGGGCCGGAGCGAGGCCAATTGCTCGGTCAGGGGATGGCCGACATAGCTGCAGGGTGGTCCTTCCAGCTTGCGATATTCCTCGGGCTCGAACGGCAGCAATGCCAGCACATGATCGACATAGCTGCGCATCGCGCGCGCCCTGCCGGGTCGCCAGGCCCAGACCGACGGCGAGACGTAGTCGACAATCGGGATGTTCGGATTGCGCGCGCGGACGCGGCCGGCGACGCGATGGGTGAAATCGGGGCTGTCGATGATGACGAGCATGTCGGGCGCCTCATCGAGCACCGCATCCGCCGTGCGGCGGATCAATTGCAGAATCTTCGGCAATTGCTTCACGACCGCGGCAAAGCCCATGATCGACAGCTCTTCGATCGGGAACAGCGGGGCGATGCCTTCGCTGGTCATCTGCCGGCCGCCGACGCCGGAGAACCGCACGGTGTCGCCGAGGCGCTGGCGCAGCACCTTCATCAGCGCGGCGCCGAGCCGATCGCCGGATTCCTCGGTCGCGATGAGGAAGACCTTCCGGACAGTGGCGGGGTTGCTCGCCTGCATCGTCAGCCGGCCAGACCGACGACGAAAAGCCGCTTGGCGTCGGCGGTCTCGATGAGCGCCTGCGGCTCCGCGGCAAGCGTATTGCCGGCGACCACGGCGATCCCTGCGATGCCCGCCGCGGCCGCGCCCTCGACCGTCCGCGGGCCGATGGTCGGCAGATCGAAGCGCAGATCCTGCCTGCTCTTGGGCGCTTTCACCAGCACGCCGCGCCCTGGCTTGGCGCGGATGCGGCCCTCGGCGCGCAGGCGCGCCACGCGCGCCAGCAGCCCGTCGGTGCCCTCGATGTCCTCGACCGCAACCACGTGACCGTCGATCACGACAGCCGCCTGGCCGATGTCGAACGGACCGAGCGCGTCAAGCGCGCCGCGTCCCCGGGCAATGTCGGCAAGCGCGCTGCCGTCGGGAACCGCGCGCGTGATGGCGCCTTCCGGCATCAGCAGATCGGGCGCGACATCCTTGATTCCGACCATGCGAAATCCCTGCTGCTCGAGGATCCGGCCGACGCTCGACAACAGGTGATCGTCACCGCCGCGAAACGCGCGCACCACGTGGCCGAGCAGACGCAGCGTGCCCCAGTCGAGGCGGATCTCGGACAGCGCCGGCCGCACCAGGGTGCCGATGAAGATCAGGTCGCGGCAGCCCTCATCGCGGAACAGCCTGGTCGCCCGCCCCAACTGGCCGACCGAGATCCAGCGGTGACGAAACCGCTGGGCGCGCGCGGGGTCGCAGGCGCCACGCAGCGCGAACAGCACCGGCGTGATGCCGCGCGCGACCAGCGAGTCCGCCACCGCAAACGGCATGGCGCCGCCGCCGGCGATCACGCCGACCGGCGAGGAGAGCGAAGGCGCCGCTGACGTTATGCTGGCGGCCATGCCGTGCTCAGTTCGTGTTGGCGGGAAGGCAAAGCGCGCGGTGCTTGCCGCCGTCGATGAAGGCCAGGATCTCGGCGATCGCGGGATCCTCGCTGGCCAGCGGCTGCACCGACGCCAGCCGCTCGGCAAAGATGCCGGGGCCGTGGAACAGCTTTTGATAGAACCCGCGCACCGTCGCCAGCCGCTGCTTGGTGAACTGGCGGCGCTTCATGCCGATGATGTTGAGCCCCTCGAGCACGGCATACTGACCGTTGGCGAGCCCGAATGGGATGATGTCGCCGCGCACGCCGCAGACGCCGCCGATCATCACCTGCGGACCGACGCGCGTGAACTGGTGCACCGCCGACAGACCGCCGATATAGACGAAGTCGCCGATCTCACAGTGGCCGCCGAGCGTCGCCGAGGTGGCGAAGATCACGTTGTTGCCGACGATGCAGTCGTGACCGACATGGCTGTTGTTCATGAAGAAGCCGCGATCACCGACGCGCGTGAGCCCGCCACCCTTGACGGTGCCGATGTTCATGGTCACGCCCTCACGGATCGTGCAGGCCTCGCCGATCTCGAGGCGGGTCGGCTCGCCGCGATAGCTCAGGTCCTGCGGCGCACCGCCGAGCGCGGCAAACGGCGAGATGACGCAGCCGGCGCCAATGGTCGTATGCCCACTAACCGTGACATGCGCGATCAGCTTGCAGTCCGCGCCGATCACGACATTGGGGCCGATGATGCAGTATGGACCGATCTCGGTGCCGGCTCCGATCACGGCGCCATCCGCAATGCGCGCAGTGGGATCGATCATGCTCATGGAGGTCTGGTCCGGAATTCGTTAACGGCGCCAAGGCGCTAAAGTCTCGGGTTTCGCGGTCGTTAGCGCGACTTTGCCCACTCTGTCCAGTGACGTATCATCACCGGCTGTTGCAAAGCGACAGGAGCGCAGCCGATCCATGGTCCGTGCCGCCGCGCTGATCTTCAGCCTGCTCTCGGCGCCGATCGGCCCCGTGACGATCGACACTGGCAATGGCGCTACTCTCGATCTGTCGACGTTCGACTGTCGCGAGATCGATCGCAGCACGATCGTCCAGCGCGTCTGCTACGACGCGGCACAGCGTGCGCTGCTGGTCGCCGTCAGGGGCAGTTACCAACACTATTGCGGCGTCCCGCCGCGACGTTCGACGCGCTGATGAACGCGCCGTCGATGGGCCTGTACCTGTGAATCCTGTGTCCGGATCGCCGGAGCAGACGGCCGATACGCCTACAGAACGTAGCGAGCGCGCCGGCTCAGTCCGTCAACATGGCGCCGACATCGGCCTCGGCAACGACCTGCCCGTCGACCTTGGCATCACCGTGAAACCACCACATCGCCTTGCGCCGCCCGATCGAGCGCATGTGGTACTCGATGGTATCGCCGGGCAGCACCGGCTTCCTGAACTTGCACTTGTCGATGGTGAGGAAGTAGACCGCGCGCGGCTTCTCGGTGCCCTCGACCGACTTGATGCCGATCACGCCCGCGGTCTGCGCCATCGCCTCGATCATCATCACGCCGGGATAGACGGGACGCTCGGGGAAATGCCCCTGGAAAGCCGGCTCGTTGAAGGTGACGTTCTTGATGCCGATACCGCTGTAGTCGGTGCGGATCTTGATGACCCGGTCGATCAGCAACATCGGAAAACGGTGCGGCAGCGTCTTCAGGATATCGTTGATATCCACGAGCTCGAACCTGACCGGTGCCTCCTCCATCACTCCTTCCCCTCACCCTTCGTTTCGCTGTCGCGCACCAGGCGTTCAACCGCGATGATTTCCCTGAACCATTGCTTGGTCGGCTTGGCAAAGTGCCCGCCCCAGCGGCCGTTGGCCGGGATATCGTCCTTCACCGCGCTCATCGCCGTAACCTGGGCGCCGTCGCCGATCTTGAGATGGTTGTTGATGCCCACCTTGGCGCCGAGCGCGACATTGTCGCCGATCGTCAGACTGCCTGCGAGCCCGATCTGGGCCGCCAGCAGGCAATCACGGCCGATGGTCACATTGTGGCCGATCTGGACCTGGTTGTCGATTTTGGTGCCCTCGCCGATCACGGTGTCGCGGAGGGAACCGCGATCGATGGTCGAACCGGCGCCGACCTCGACATTGTTCTGGATCAGCACGCGGCCGGTCTGCGGCACCTTCACATGGCCCGCCGGCCCGAAGAATATGAACCCGTAACCGTCCTGGCCGATATTGCAGCCGGGGTGGATCAGGACATTGTTGCCGATCAGCGCGAACTGGATGGTGGTCTTGGCGCCCACATTGCAGTCCCGGCCGATCTTGACGTCGGCCCCGATCACCGCGCCGGCTCCGATCACGGTGCCCGAGCCGATCTCGACCCGGGGGCCGATCACGACCAGCGGATCGACGACGACGCCGTCTTCGAGCTGCGCGGTGGGATCGATGATGGCCGATGGCGCGATACCGTCGGTGCCGAACCAGGATTGCGGCCGCAGCGCGTCGGAATGCCATTCGCGCGCGATCTGGACAAAGGCATGGAACGGCTTGGCCGCACGCAGCACGGCAACCCCCTTGGGCACCTGCGCCTCGAAGCGCTGGCTCACCAGGCACGCACCGGCCTTGGTCGCGGCGAGCTGATCGACATACTTCAGGTTGTCGAAGAAGGCGAGATGCATCGGACCGGCCTCGTCGAGCGAAGCCAGCCCCTTGATCTGCTGCGCGCCCCTCGCGGGGTCGACCAAATGCGCCTTCGTCAGCGCGGCTATCTCAGCCAGCGTTGACGAAGGGGGAGTCTTGAAGAAGATCGGCTGCGCCATTCCATCCGTCGCAGTCCGGCCGGCAAACGATCTTAGAACGTTGTACCGCCACCAAACCGGAATTCTTGCACGCGGTCAAACTGCCCCTTGGTGAGCGGGACGGCGTAGTCGAAGCGCAGCGGACCGAACGGCGACTGCCAGATCAAGCCGACACCGACCGAGGTACGGACCACCTTGCTGTCGTCAAACTGCAGGCCAAGGCAGGTTCCCGGAGACGGCGGGTTCTGCGTCGGCTTGATACAGCCGGGCGTGTTGACTTCGCCAGTTGCCGCCCACGAAGTTGGCCCCTGGTAGTCGTAGAGGCCGCCAGCATCGGCATAGACCGCGCCCTTGAGGCCAACTTCCTTCGGCAGGAACCAGAACGGCATCTGCAGTTCCGCCGACACGCCCCAGTACTTGGTGCCGCCGATGGCATCCTGGGTGCCGAAGGGATTGATGTCACGCGGACCGATGCCGTTCGGCGCAAAGCCGCGGACCAGGTTCGGGCCCATCTGGAAGTGATCGAGCATGCGCAGATCCTGGCTGCCCATCTTGTTCAGGATGCCGCCCTGGGCGTGGATCACGCCGACGATGTCTGCAACCAGCGGCGTGTAGTACTTCGCATCGATCGCCGTCTTGATGTAGCTGACGTCGCCGCCGACTCCCGCGAAGTCCTGCTTGAAGTCGATCAGCAGGCCGTCGGTTGGGTTCTTGTTGTTGTCGAGGGTGTTGTAGTTCAGCGTGTAGCCGAGCGCCGAGGTCAGCGCCCTGCCACCCGCCAGTTCCTTGCGGACCGGCAGCGAAGCTTCACCGTCGCTAAAGCAGCCCAGGCCGTTCGTCGATACCAAGCTGATACCGTTAAGCGCTGCGAACGCAGGGCTTGGATTGAACGCGGGATTGGGCGTTCCATCCGGCAAGAACTGCTGGTTGTTACAGTTGTCGAGCGTCGAGGGCAGCGTGATTTCCTGCTGATAGATCGAGTAGCGCAGCTGCAGCGACAGATCTTCGCGGAGGCTGAAGCCGAGCCGCGGGCTGAAGCCCAGCGTCTTGGTGCCGTACGCGATGTACCTGTTGGATAGCTGCTGGCGCTGATACAGGTCGAGGCCGAGCGCGACGCGGTAGTCGAGCAGATAGGGCTCGACGAAGGACAGCGAATAGCCGCGCGCGTACTGGCCGTAGGTCACCGACGCTTTCGCGAACAGACCTCGCCCGAGCAGGTTGCGCTCGGAGACGCTGACTTCGGCCAGCGCACCGTCGGTGGTCGAGTAGCCGCCCGAGACCGAGAAGTCGCCGGTCGATTTTTCCTCGAGATCGACGACCAGGATGACGCGGTCGCTCGAGGATCCAGGTTCCGTGGTGATCTTCACGGTCTTGAAGAAGTCGAGGTTCTTCAGCCGGCGCTCGGCGCGGTCGACTAGCGCGCGGTTGTAGGCGTCGCCCTCGGAAATGTCGAACTCGCGGCGGATCACGTAGTCACGCGTGCGGGTGTTGCCGCGGATATTGATGCGCTCGATATAGGTGCGCGGTCCTTCGTCGACCGCGAAGGTGATCGACACCGTGTGATTCTCGAAATTGCGGTCACCACGCGGCCGGACGATCGCGAAGGCGTAGCCGCGGCGCGACGCCTCGATCTGCATCTCCTCGACCGACTTCTCCAGCGCCTCAGCGTTATAGAGCGAGCCGACGCTGACGCGCGAGAACGAGCTCAGCGAATTCGGATTGAGCGTTGCGATCGACGACGTGTAGTTCACCGATGCGACGCGGTACTGCTGGCCCTCCTCTATCTTGAAGGTAACCAGGAACCCCTTCTTCTCAGGGTCGTATTCGGTCAGCGCCGCCACCACCTGGACGTCGGCATAGCCATTCTTGAGATAGAACCGGCGCAGCAGGTCACGGTCCGCCTCGACACGGTCGGGGTCGTAGACGTCGTTGCCGCCCAAGAAGCTGAGGATGTTCGATTCACGCGTCTTGATGACGTCGCGCAGGCGCGACGCCGAGTACGCGTTATTGCCGATGAACTCGATCGACCGGACGCCCGTCTTGACGCCTTCATTGATCTCGAAGACCAGGTCGACGCGGTTGTTCGGCTGCTCGATGATCTCCGGATTTACCCGCACGTCGTAGCGGCCCGAACGGCGGTAGATTTCAGCGATTCGCAACGCATCCGACTGAACCATCGGACGCGAGAACGTGCCGCGCGGCTTGGACTGGACTTCGGCGGCCAGCTGCTCGTCCTTGATCTTCTTGTTGCCCTCGAAGGCAACGCGGCCGATCACCGGGTTTTCGACCACGACCACGACCAGATGCCCACCGCGCTGGTCGATATGGACGTCCTGGAACAGACCGGTCTCGATCAGGGCTTTCAGGCCATCGTCGATATCGGCCTGGCTCAGCCGGCCGCCCGGGCCGGCGTGGAAATAGGAGCGGATGGTCTCAACTTCGACGCGCCGGTTCCCCTCCACCGTGATCGAGTTGACATTCTGAGCGGCTGCAGGCGCAGACACAGCAACGGCCGCCAAGGTGGCAGCCACCGGCACGGCGAACATGACCAGGGCAGCGAACAAGCCCCCCCTCACTCGCATTCCAAACATCATGCGCAACGCGCCCTTATCCTTCCGATGCCGGGTCGTTCCCCAACGCCCCGACAGATTCCCAACCTTCCGCCCAGCTTGTAGCCAACTTTGCCATGGGGGCAAACTTACTACCGCAGTGCATTTCCATTTTCGTTCCAAGACGTTGCCCAATAGCAACGCCTCAAAAAAGCCTACTTCAGGACGCGGCCAGATGCAGGATGTCGTTGTAGGTAGCAAAGACCATCAGCATCAACACCAAACCCAGCCCGATTCGGAACCCCATTTCTTGAGCCCGCTCCGACAGCGGGCGGCCGCGGATGGCCTCGACGGAGTAAAACAAGAGGTGCCCGCCATCGAGGAGCGGAACCGGGAACAGGTTCAGAAGGCCGATGGAGATCGAAAGGACGGCTGCCAGGTGGATCAGGGCGGCCACGCCGATGGTGGCAACCTGCCCCGAGATCTGGGCGATTCGGAGCGGCCCACCGACCTGATCGGCCGCCTCCCGCCCGGTGAAGATACCGCCGATATAGGCCAGGGTTCGGTCGATCACGAACCAGGTTTCCTTGACGCCCAGCCCGAGCGCGGTCACCGGATCGACCTTCTCAGTCACGGCATCGCCAGGCGCAGTCGCCCGTGTGATGCCCATCACACCCATCCGGTGGGTATTGCCGAAGGGATCCTTCACCTCGCGCAGTTCCGGGGTACCGCGGAGCTGCACGGTTGAATTGCCCCGCTTGACCGTGAAGGTCAGCGCGTCGCCGGCATTGATGCTGACGATGCGCTGCATGTCCGAGAAGCTGTCGATCTTCGTGCCGTCGATTGCGGTGACGATGTCACCGATCTGGAACCCAGCGGCGGCGGCGGCGCTGTTGGCTTCCACCTTGTCGACCCGTGCCGACGTGCTCGGCTTGCCGAAAAAGGTGAACAGGCAGGTGAAGATCGCAATGGCCAGGATGAAGTTGGCAAACGGACCGGCCGCGACGATCGCGGCGCGCCGTCCGACACTCTTGTGATGGAAGCTGCCCTGCCGCTCCTCCGCGGTCATCGCGGCAAGCGTCGCCGCAGCAGGCGTCGACGCCTCGGTGTCGTCGCCGAAGAATTTCACGTAGCCGCCGAGCGGAACCGCGGAAATCTTCCAGCGCGTGCCGTGCCGGTCGTTGAAGCCCACGAGCTCCGGCCCGAACCCGAGCGAGAAGGTCAACACCTTCACGCCCGCCCAGCGCGCGACGAGGAAATGGCCCAGCTCGTGAAAGAAGACGACAATCGTCAGGACAAACAGGAAGGGGACGATGTAACCCACGAGCCCATGGCTCAACGTATTGAAACTATGCAGAAAAAACTCGGGCATTCGTTTCCCCTCGACAAGAGCGAAAGGCTCCGCCCCCAACCCTCTAGGTTGCCTTTAAGGCAATTTGAGGCAATAGGGCGGCAGCTCTATTTCGCGCAGTATGGTCAACGGAAATCGTCTCATCCGCCGATGCCAGCGGTGCCCGATTCCCTGACCGCATCCAATCATTGATGGTCGCCTCGACCAGACGCGCGATCGCGCCGAACTTGATCTTGCCCGCGATGAAGGCGGCCACCGCGACTTCATTGGCAGCGTTGAAGACGGTCGTCGCGCCCCGTCCGGTCCGCAGCGCCTGGTAGGCCAGCCGCAGCCCCGGGAAGCGCTCGAAATCCGGTGTCTCGAAGGTCAACTGTCCGATCTTCGCGAGATCGAGCTTCGCCGACGGGCCGACGATACGGTCGGGCCAACCCAGGCAATGCGCGATCGGGATACGCATGTCGGGCGTGCCGAGTTGCGCGACCACGGAGCGGTCCGAGAATTCGACCATGCCGTGGACGATCGATTGCGGATGCACCAGCACGTCGATCTCGTCGGGCGCCAGTCCGAACAGATAGGACGCTTCAATGACCTCGAGGCCCTTGTTCATCATCGACGCGGAATCGATGGTGATCTTCTGGCCCATGCTCCAATTGGGGTGCTTCAGCGCCTGCTCCAGCGTCGCCTGCTCGATATCGGCAGGCGCCCAGGTGCGGAACGGCCCGCCGGACGCGGTGATGATCACCCGCACCAGCTCTTCGCGGTTGCCGGAACTCAGCGCCTGGAACAGCGCATTATGCTCGGAATCCGCCGGCAAGATGCGAGCACCTGCCTTCGCCGCGCGTTCCATGAAGAAATCGCCGGCGCAGACGAGGCACTCCTTGTTGGCAAGCGCAACGGTCGCACCGCGATCGACCGCCGCGAGCGCAGGCTTCAGTCCGGCGGCGCCGCTGACCGCCGCCATCACCCAATCCGCGGGCCGCGCCGCCGCTTCTATGATCGCGCTCTCCCCGGCCCCGCATTCGATGCGCGTGCCGGCCAGTGCATCCTTCAGCTCGGACAACCGGGCCGGGTCGGCAATCGCGGCAAACCGCGCGCCGAACTCCTTCGCCAGCTTGGCGAGCCCGTGGACATTGCTGTTCGCGGTGAGCGCCTCGACCTGATAGCGGTCCCGAGCGCCGCGCAGGAGATCCATGGTGCTGTCGCCGATCGAGCCGGTGGCACCCAGAACGCTCACGGTCCGCACGGCTGACGCCGCGGCCTTGTTGTTACGCAACGGAACTGCGCTCATCTCATCACCAAACCATAAGACCGCGTCCGACGCCATCTGCACCGCCGCGAAGAAAGCCGAAAATTGCCGCCACAATGACGGCTGCGACAAATCCGTCCAGGCGGTCCAGAAGGCCGCCATGGCCGGGAATGATGTGGCTCGAATCCTTCACTCCGAACCGCCGTTTCACCGCCGATTCAAAGAGATCACCGAGCTGTGAAACCACCGACAGCGCGGCGCCGAGCAGCAGCAGCGGCCCGGTGGTGCCGATCTCGAAGGCGGCGAAACCGGCAGCGACAAGCAGGCTTGCCACAAAGCCGCCGATCGCGCCGGCCCAGGTCTTCTTCGGACTGACCCGCACCCAGAGCTTCGGCCCTCCGATGCTGCGGCCGGCAAAATAACCGCCGATGTCGGTGACCCAGACCACCAGCAGCACGAACATCAGCGCGGCGAAGCCCTTGGCCGGATCGAGGCGCACCAGGATCGCCGCGATCTCGGCGGCCCCCGCATAGATAAGGCCTGCGGTCGCCCAGTTGCGTCGCACGCCTGAGATCAGCGCGAGCGCGACGGCACCGACGACGAGAACGACCAACGCCGCCTCGCTCCGGCCCACAATCAGACAAAGACCGACGAGGAGGAGAACGACGACGCCCGGCGCCACGACACGAAACTTGCGCGCAAGGCCCGTGACCATCAGCCATTCCACGAACAGCCCGATCGCCGCCAGCGTCACCAGCAGGGACCACGCGATGCCGCCGGCATAGGCTAATGCGATTGCGACCGGCGCCAGCACCAAAGCCGCAACCACGCGCATCACCAGATTGCGCGACCCCTGCTCGCTTGGCGCCGCCGGCACGGCTTCGTCCTCAGTCACGAGCCGGTTTTCGCAGCGAGGCCGCCGAACCGGCGCTCGCGTCTGCCATATTCCGCGATCGCGCTCTCGAGCGCCGCCTTGTCGAAATCCGGCCAGTGAATCGGCACGAACACGAGTTCGCTGTAGGCGGCCTGCCACATCAGGAAATTCGACAGGCGTTGCTCGCCGCTGGTGCGGATGATCAGATCGGGATCGGGAATATCAGGTGCATCGAGATATTTGCCGAACGTGTCGGCATCGATCGTATCAGGCTCGCGCTTGCCCTCGGCGACCTCGCGCGCCAAGCGCCGCGCGGCCGATGCGATCTCCGCGCGCGAGCCGTAATTGAAGGCGACGACGAGGTTGAGCTTGGTGTTTGCCCTGGTCAGATCCTCGGCCTCGCTGAGCAGCGCGCAGATGTCGGGTTCGAGCCCGTCACGCTCGCCGATCACGCGCACCCTCACCCCGTCGCGATGCAGCGTCGCCAGATCGTTGCGAATGAAACGGCGCAACAGGCCAAACAAATCCCCGATCTCGGTCGCGGGCCGCGACCAGTTCTCCGAGCTGAACGAGAAGATCGTCAAATAGAGGATGCCGAGTTCATGCGCCGCACGGACGACGCGGCGGAGCGCCTCGACGCCGCGACGATGGCCCTCGGCCCGCGGCAGGCCGCGCGCGGCGGCCCAGCGCCCGTTGCCATCCATGATAACAGCCACATGCAACGGACCGCCGGAGCGATCCGGTATCTCAGTTGCTGGGGCGGCGGCTTTGGACATCGGCTGTTTTCCGTAGCGTCTTCAGGCGAAATGGATGCCAGCTCGCATGAAGCCAACGCGTCAAATCAAGGATCGCGTCAGACCGTCAGGATTTCCTTCTCCTTGGCGGCAAGCAGCTGATCGATCTCGGCGATCACGCCGTCGGTCGCCTTCTGCACTTCGTTCGACAGACGCTCCTGATCGTCCTCCGAGATCTCGTGATTCTTTTCGAGCTTCTTGATGATATCGAGACCGTCGCGGCGCACGTGGCGCACGGCAACCTTCGCCTGCTCAGCGTATTTGTGCGCGACCTTGACGAGCTCCTTGCGGCGCTCCGCGTTGAGTTCGGGAATCCGCAGCCGCAGCACCTGCCCTTCGGTCGCCGGCGACAGGCCGAGGTTGGAATCGACGATCGCCTTCTCCACCGCCTTCACCATGGACTTGTCCCAGACCTGCACCGAGAGCAGACGCGGCTCGGGCACGCTGATGGTCGCAACCTGGTTGAGCGGCATATGCGAGCCATACGCCTCGACCTGGACCGGCTCCAGCATGGAGGCCGCGGCCCGACCGGTGCGCAGACCGCCGAGCTCGTGCTTGAGCGACTGCGTGGCGCCCTGCATGCGGCGCTTCACTTCGTTGATGTCAAAACCTGGTGCGGCCATGACGTTCTCCCTTCTCAAGAAACCGGTTGTCGACGCCAAGAGGCGCTGCAATCAGCCGGCGACGACCGTGCCGTGTCCGGTACCGCGCAGAATCGCACCGATCGAACCGGGCTCTGCAATCGAGAACACGATGATAGGCAGCGACGTCTCGCGGGCAAGCGCGAAAGCGGTCGCGTCCATGACCTTGTAACCGCCCTCGATCGCCTGCGAATGGGTCAGGCGGTCAAAGCGCTTGGCTTTGGGATCCTTCTTCGGATCGGCGCTGTAGACGCCGTCGACATTGGTGGCCTTGAGCACCGCCTGCGCGCCGATCTCGGCCGCCCTCAGCACGGCGGTTGTATCGGTTGTGAAGAACGGATTGCCGGTTCCACCACCGAGCAGGACGATCCGTCCCTCGGAGAGGTATTTGTGCGCTGCACTGCGGGTGAACAGCTCTGAAATCTCCGGCATCACGAACGCCGACAGCGTCCGCGCCGGGGTACCCTTGCGCTCGATGGCAGCCTCCAGCGCGAGGCAGTTCATCATCGTGGCGAGCATGCCCATGGTATCGCCGGTCGGCCGGGACACGCCGCGTGAGGAGACCTCCACTCCGCGGACGATGTTGCCGCCGCCGATTACCACCGCGACCTCGACCCCGAGCTGGCGCGCCGCGATCAGGTCGTCGGCGACGCGCTCGACGGTCGGCTGATCGATACCGAAGGCGTGAGAACCGGCCAGATATTCGCCGGACAGCTTGACCACCACGCGACGATAGACCGGCTCAGCCATGATGCGATCGCTTCCTTGTCCCGCGCAGGTGGGCTTCCGGCACACACCGGAAGCCTGATGTCAGCGGTTACTTCTTGCCGCTGGCGGCCGCGACTTCGGCAGCGAAATCGCTTTCCTGCTTCTCGATTCCCTCGCCGAGAGCATAGTTCACAAAGCCGGTGATTTTGACCGGCGCGCCAACCTTACCCTCAGCTTCCTTGACCGCCTGGGCAACGGACTTGCCGCTGTCGTGGATAAAGGCCTGATCCAGCAGGCAGACCTCCTTGTAGTAGGTCTTCAGGCCGGAATCGACGATCTTCTCGATGACGTTCTCCGGCTTGCCCTGCTGGCGGTACTTGTCTGCCAGCACGTCCTTCTCGCGCTTGACCGTCTCCGGATCGAGCCCGGCCGCATCGAGCGCCAGCGGCTTGGCCGCCGCCACGTGCATGGCGAGCTGGCGGCCGAGCACCGCGAGCTCGTCGGCCTTGCCGGCAGACTCCAGCGCCACGATCACGCCGATCTTGCCGGCGCCATCGATGACGGCGTTGTGGACGTAGCTCGACACGACGCCCTTGCTCACCTCGAGCGAAGCGGCGCGACGCAGTGTCATGTTCTCGCCGATGGTCGCGATCGCATCCGAGATCGCCGTCTCGACGGTGACATCGCCGACCTTGGCGGCCTTGATCGTCTCGACGTCGGCGCCGTTGTGGAGCGCGACCTGCGCGATCATCTTCACGAGGCCCTGGAACTGCTCGTTGCGCGCGACGAAGTCGGTCTCCGAATTGACCTCGACCAGCACGCCCTTGGTGCCCGACGTCTGAGCACCGATCAGACCTTCTGCCGCGACGCGACCGGCCTTCTTGGCGGCCTTGGACAGGCCCTTCTTGCGCAGCCAATCCTGCGCAGCCTGCATGTCGCCGCCGGTCTCGGTCAGCGCCGCCTTGCAATCCATCATGCCCGCGCCGGTCGATTCGCGGAGATCCTTGACCATCGCTGCTGTGATCGTTGCCATGTTCAATGTCCTTCTTGCCTGTAGAGAAACCGCGGCGCCCGATGGCGCCGCCGTCAACGACAGGAAAATCGTTGTTCGTGGAGTACAGGCTGCGGCCGGGACCAGCCCGGCCGCGCCGCGTAACCGTTATTCCGCTTCGGCGAGCGTCTTGGCCTGGGCAACCCAGGCGTCGGCACGGCTCGGAAGACCGACCTCTTCGCCGATCTTGTGTGCGGTGCCGGGATCGAGCTCGGCAAGCTGCCAGTAATGGAAGATGCCGAGGTCGTTGAGCTTCTTCTCGATCGCACCGGACACGCCGGTGAGCTTCTTGAGATTGTCGGCGGTGCCGCGCGGACCGGCAAGGCCCTGGAAGCCTGCGGGGGCCGCTGCCGACGGCAGCTCTTCCCGCACCGGCTCGGCCGACGCACCGATATCGATCCCGGAATCGCCCTGCGCACGCGAGATGCCGTCGATGGCAGCACGCGCGACGAGGTCGCAGTACAGCGAGATCGCGCGACCCGCGTCGTCATTGCCCGGCACCACATAGGTGATGCCCTTCGGGTCGGAATTGGTGTCGACGATCGCGGCGACCGGAATGTTGAGCCGCTGCGCTTCCTGGATCGCGATGTCTTCCTTGTTGGTGTCGATCACGAAGATCATGTCGGGCAGACCGCCCATGTCCTTGATGCCGCCGAGCGATCGGTCGAGCTTGTCGCGCTCGCGCTGCAGCGTCAGCCGCTCCTTCTTGGTGTAGGAGTTGGCTTCGCCCGACGACAGCACCTCATCGAGGTGACGCAGTCGCTTGATCGAGGCGGAGATCGTCTTCCAGTTGGTGAGCGTGCCACCGAGCCAGCGCGAATTGACGAAGTACTGCGCCGAACGCTTCGCCGCGTCGGCGACGCCGTCCTGAGCCTGGCGCTTGGTGCCGACGAACAGGATGCGGCCGCCCTTGGCGACCGTGTCGCTCACCGCCTGAAGCGCGCGATGCAGCATCGGCACGGTCTGCGCGAGATCGATGATGTGGATGTTGTTGCGGGCGCCGAAGATGTAGTCGGCCATCTTCGGGTTCCAGCGGTGAGACTGGTGGCCAAAGTGAACGCCAGCTTCCAAGAGCTGACGCATATTGAATTCGGGCAGCGCCATAGGTCTAATTCTCCGGTTGGTTCCTCCGGAAACGTGTGAGCAAACGCGCCTGATTGGCCCGGTTGCCACCGGACGGCCTTGAGAGCCATGTTTCCGTGTGAGATGGCGCGCTATATAGCGCGATTTGCGCCAGAAGCAAGGAAATATGCCCGGCCAGGCCGCCCCGAAGGGCCGGATTCGGCCAAAAAGGCCCCTATTCGACCGGTCCGGGACCCTTTTTACAGCGTTTGCACGTCGACGACGCCGGCGACGGCCTTGATCGCTCCGGCGATCTGCGGCGAGACCTTGTAGCGGCCGGGCAGCTTCATCTCCACCTCGGTTTCGAGGTCGAGCATCATCACCAGCGAGACGTCGCCATCGGCACCAGCCGCGGGCGGCGGTGCCGGCTCCGGCTTTGCCGCCGTCACCTTTCCGGCGCCGCCAGCGGGCGGAGCGGCTTCCGGCATGTTGAGCCGGCGGGCGATCGAGTCGAGCGGCTTGGTGTCGCGGACGAAGATGCGCAAGCCCTTTTGCGTCTTGGCCGCCGCGTGATCCAGCGGTTCGGCGTGCAGCACCCTCGCCCGCACATCTTCGCCCTGCAGTTCGGCGCCCAGTTGCAGCAGCACCGCCGCTCCCGGCTCGAGCACATCGCGATATTGCGCGAGCCCCTCGGAGAACAGCACCGCCTCGAAATGGCCGGTTGGGTCCGACAGGCCCATGATTCCCATCTTGTTGCCGGTCTTGGTGCGGCGCTCCATGCGCGACACAACCGTCGCCGCCACCTTCCCCGCGGTCGCGCCGGTTTTGACCGCGCGCGAGAACTCCGCCCAGGACTGCACGCGAAGCCGCTTCAAGGCGGTGGCGTAATCGTCCAGCGGATGGCCCGAGAGGAAGAATCCGATCGCATCATATTCGCGGCGCAGCCGGTCCGCCGGCAGCCACGGCTCGACCTGCGGCAGAATGATGCTCGGCGCATCCGCCGCGCCGCCGAACATGTCGTTCTGTCCCGACGTCGCGGCTTCATGGGCGCGCTGGCAGGCGGCGAGAATCGCGTCCGCGCCGGCGAACACCCTGGCGCGGTTGGGTTCGAGCGTGTCGAAGGCGCCCGCGGCGGCGAGGCTCTCGATGATGCGCTTGTTGACCGCGCGCGGGCTCACGCGCGCGGCGAAATCGGCGAGCGAGGTGAACGCGCCCTTCTTGCGCTCCTCCACGATCTGCTCGACCGCCTGCAGGCCGACGCCTTTCAACGCGGCGAGCGCGTAATAGATCGTCTTGTCGCCAACCTCGAAGGTCGCGCCTGAGCGGTTGATATTGGGCGCCTCGACCTTGATGCCGAGGCGCTGCGCCTCGGAACGAAATTCGGAAAGCTTGTCGGTGTTGTTGAGTTCGAGCGTCATCGACGCGGCGAGGAACTCGACCGGGTAATGCGCCTTCATGTAGGCGGTGTGGTACGACACCAGCGCATAGGCCGCCGCGTGGCTCTTGTTGAAGCCGTAGTCGGCGAACTTGGCGAGCAGCTCGAAGATCGTCTCCGCCTGCGCCTTCGGCACGTTGTTCTTGGTCGCGCCGGCGACGAAGACGTCGCGCTGCTTGTCCATCTCGGCGCGGATTTTCTTGCCCATCGCGCGGCGCAGCAGGTCGGCCTGGCCGAGCGAATAGCCCGCCATCTGCTGCGCGATCTGCATCACCTGCTCCTGATAGATGATGACACCGAACGTCTCCTTCAGGATCGGCTCCAGGATCGGATGCAGATATTCCGGCTCCTCGTCGCCATGCTTGCGCGCACAATAGGTCGGGATGTTCGCCATCGGACCCGGACGGTACAGCGCCACCAGCGCGATAATGTCCTCGAAGCGGTCCGGCCGCATGTCGATCAGCGCGCGCCGCATGCCCTGGCTTTCCACCTGGAACACGCCGACCACGTCGCCCCGCGCCAGCATCTGGTAGCTTGCCGCGTCGTCGATCGGCAGGGTCGCAAGATCGACATGGATGTCGCGTTGCTTGAGCAGCTTCACCGCGACATCGAGCACGGTCAGCGTCTTCAGCCCGAGAAAGTCGAATTTCACCAGCCCCGCCGGTTCGACCCATTTCATGTTGAACTGGGTGACCGGCATGTCGGATTTCGGATCGCGGTAGAGCGGCACCAGCTCGCTGAGCGGCCGATCGCCGATCACGATACCGGCCGCGTGAGTCGAAGCGTGGCGGGTCAGGCCCTCGAGACGTTGCGCGATGTCGAAGGCGCGCGCCACGACCGGATCCTCGTCGCGGAACGCCTGCAGCTTGGGCTCGCCTTCGATCGCCTGCGCCAGCGTGACCGGAGCTGCGGGATTCTGCGGCACCAGCTTGGTCAGCTTGTCGACCTGACCGTAGGGCATCTGCAGCACGCGCCCGACGTCGCGCAGCACGCCGCGCGCCTGCAGCGTACCGAAGGTGATGATCTGCGCCACCTGATCGCGGCCGTAGCGCTCCTGCACATACTGAATCACCTCCCCACGACGGTCCTGACAGAAGTCGATGTCGAAGTCCGGCATCGAGACACGCTCGGGATTGAGGAAGCGCTCGAACAGCAGCGCAAAGCGCATCGGATCGAGGTCGGTGATGGTGAGCACCCACGCAACCAGCGAGCCTGCGCCGGAGCCGCGGCCCGGTCCGACCGGGATGCCCTGCGCCTTGGCCCATTTGATGAAGTCGGACACGATCAGGAAGTAGCCCGCGTATTTCATGCGGGTGATGACGTCGAGTTCGAAGGCGAGCCGCTTGTTGTAGTCCTCCTCGGTCATCCCCGGCGAGAGACCGTGCACCTTCAGGCGCCTCACCAGCCCCTCTTCCGCCTGCCGCTTCAGCTCGGCCGCCTCGTCGGCGGCGGCATCGGAACTCTGCGCAGCACCGACGGTGAAGAACGGCAGAATCGGCTTGCGCGTCTTCGGCCGGAACGAGCAGCGCTCGGCGATCTCCACCGTCGACGCCAGCGCTTCCGGAATGTCGGCGAACAGCACCGCCATTTCCGCACGGGTCTTGAAGCGGTGATCGGGGGTGAGCTGCACGCGATCGGTCTCGGCGATCAGATGACCGCCAGCGATGCACAGCAGCGCATCATGCGATTCGTAGTCATCGGTGGTCGCGAAATACGGCTCGTTGGTCGCGACCAGCGGCAGACCCTTCGCATAGGCGAGATCGATCAGGCCGCCCTCGGTCCGGCGCTCCCTGTCCACGCCGTGGCGCTGCAACTCGACGTAGAGCCGGTCACCAAACAGGCTGGCCAAACGGTCGCAGCGGGTGGCCGCCAGCGCGGCCTGATCGGCGCCGAGCGCCAGCGCAATCGGACCGTCAGGGCCGCCGGTCAGCGCAATCAGGTCCTCAGCATCGTCCGCGAGCCAGTCGAACTTGATGTGCGGGGTTTGGTTGACGGGCGTCTCCAGAAACGCCCGCGAATTCAGCCGCATCAGGCTGCGATAGCCGCGCTCGCGCGCCGCCAGCAGGACGATTCGCGCGGGCCCTGCCGCCAGCACGCTGCGCGCAGTGGGATCAACGTCGCCGAAATCCACCGCGAGCTCGCAGCCGACGATCGGCTGGATGCCGTAGCCCGCCATCTTGTCGGAGAATTCCAGCGCCCCGAACATGTTATCTGTGTCGGTCAACGCCAGCGCCGGCTGGCGATCGGCCTTCGCAAGCTCGCCGAGCTTGGCGATCTTGATCGCGCCCTTCAGCAGCGAATAGGCCGAATGGACGTGAAGATGAACGAATCCGGCATTCGACATGGCTGCTCAGGGATCACTGCGCCGGGGATGAAGCGAGCCGCCGGCCCCAGCGCCTGAATGCGTCAGGACCGACTCGCTGCGCCATCGTGACGCCTGCGTTCCGCCAAGTCCACGCGGAACACCGCATGGCGGCCTCTCCTCCTGCTTTTCCCCAAGGGCACTATGCCGCCGGTCCCGCTCGCCCATCTTCAGAACTGGGTGAAGAGCTGAGCCCAGACCGCGATCATTCCGACGAACAACGTGATCGATGCCAGTGCCGCCGCTTCTTCCACGAAAATCTTCAACATGGCCGCCTCCCGAACTGGAACGTATGAAGAACATTGTTCCTTTTTTGTTCTCAGAGTCAAGCCAACCCGGGAGAGGGTAGTGTCTCAGTTTCCGAAACTGAACTTTTTAGTTAACGGGCTTAGCCTTGGCGCGAGCGTCCCGCGCATCGATCAGAGCAACGATATCTTCCATGTTCCAGAGCTTGTCGCTCACGCCTGCGGCCATCGCTGGCGTTACGCGCAGCGTCTTATGGATGCGGCAGAAATTATAGAACATGAAGTAGAGCGACAGCGCGTGGCAATGGTTCTCAAACTTCTTGCTGAACGCGTTCGTAAGCCGGGTGAAGCGGCGCATACCCATCCTCATGTTGAGGTTCTGGCGTTCAACGTAGCTCGTTGAAATGTGCTGCGGATCAGGGTTGCCCTCGATTGGCTCTTTCTTCGCTCCAATGCATTCGCCGGGGCTGTATTTGCGTTCCTGGTCATTGCCCTGCGCGCCGCCATAGAGCTTCACCAGCATGGCGTAATCCACGTCAGCACCTAGCGTGCTTTCAACTGCCTCCAGATACGCCTTGTGGCCGTCCGTGGTGAGCTGGACGCGCGTCTTGAGGCGCGACCTCAGGTCCTCCATGAGCAGATAGGCGGCCTCAGCATCGCGGCGGCCGACGCACCAAGAAACGATCATCTTGGAGTCAGCATCCAAGGCGGTCCAAGTCCAAACGTCGCCCGCACCGTCTACCGGCGACTTAGCATCGCGGACGTTCTTGTTCTTGGCGTAGCAGAACGACCAGATTTCATCGCACTGGACGCGCTTGCTTTGCAGGCCCCTGACGTACTGGTCGTGATAGGCGGCGCAGACTTCGCCTGCGTCCACCAGAAGCTTCGAGACGGTGTTGATTGAGACGTCGCAGACCCGCGAGACGGATCGCATACTGGAACCCTCGCAAAGCATGCTGAGGATTTGAACGCGGGTTTGCTGGGGCAATTTGTTCACGCCCCTACTATCTGAACTTTTATGCTTAGCGTCAAGTATAATTTTCAAGTGTGACGGGGGCGTTTACCTACTCTAAGGTGAGACAGTTTGAATCAGAGGGGGTGGCATAAAGGCCAATTGACTTATATGTCAATCGAGGAAATAATTGGTTTTAGAGTTTCGGACGGAATGTTGTTTCCACTGATACCCAAGGCACGAGGCGCAACCGCAAGGCGTGCCATGTACGTTTCGGAGGATATTTGGGCTCTCCTCTCCACGACGCATGAGGACGAGGAGCTGGAAGAGCGACTAGGTATCCTTCAGGCGGATTTGGAATTGTTCGCAGATGGGCAGCCAATAGACCCGAAGTACCTTTTTCTTCTTTCGCCGATTAGGGATGCTGTGTGGGAAATCCGAAGTGTTAGACCTGAGCCATCGATCAGAGTGATGTGCTTGTTCGCAAAAAAGGACGTTCTTATAGCCACCAACATAGCTCTGAGGGAGAACCTTGGGGGATGGGATTCAAAGGCGTGGAAAGAAGCTAAGCGGCTCGCTAGGGCGCGCTGGAACGTTTTATTTCACACATATATTTGCCAATGACCTTCACGAGAGTGACGGACCTAGTAACAGGAGCGGTCAATGGAAAATACTTCAAAGCTTAACCAGATGGCTCGCCGAGATGTTGCGTATTATCGCCAGCGTCAGAAGAATCGCGTGTTCACCGAACTCGTTCAGTTTTTTGCTGAGGAAGCTGAGCACCGTGGGGTGACAAAGAAAGACTTGGCTGCAGCCCTGTCAAAAGATCCAGCGCAGATTACTCGCTGGCTCTCAGCCCCGTCTAACTTTGAATTGGATACGCTAAGCGACATCCTCCTAGCCCTAGGTGCGGAAATGGATCACAAGATTGTCCGTTTCTCCGAGCGACCCAAGACGAACTACATGCATCCATTGGTCGCTAAGCATGTTGGGGCAGAAATGACTGCTGCAAAGCTGATCACAGATAACCCCACATCGGCCCCTAAGCTAACCGCTAATGTGACACTCAAAAGCGTGCCACCGGAAATCAAGGTAAAAGTTCTAACAGCGGCCGAGTAAGAAATGATGCGGACAGAGGACCCGCCGGATTTTATAGGCACCGCGATTTTTTGCGACGACATCCGGCAAGAGATCGATCAAAAGGCATCGTACATTGGAATCTACACCAGTGGCGCCATGCTTGTTCGCGGGGATTTCCCCGTGACCTTAGCCAAATTCGGAATAGCAATAACGTTCGCTCAAAAGCGTGAACTATTTGTGCCGAACATTGGAATTCGAATATTTCTTCCCGGCGATACCGACGAAAAAGCATCGATCGAAGCGGATACTGGGCCAGGAGCCACTATCCCGGTTCTTGATGATGACATGCCAATGATCATGATGGGGGCTCAAATGATTTTTTCGCCACTTGTGATCAGTCAACCGGGGGTCATCAAGGTCCGGGTCTTGAGAGAGGGGTTGCTTCACCGCCTTGGCTCTCTAGATGTGAGGAAATTTACAACTCCAGACTCAATGGTTACGCCATCGAGCTAGCGCAGCTTTTTTGGCGATAGCTTTGCGCTGCTTGGAATTCATACCCTCCGCCCGCTTCTTGCCTCCCATGCTGCCCAGCGCTGCGGCAGCGGCATTCTTATTCTTATCCGCGGTCGAATCCTGAATCTCCCCCGTCGCGATCTTGGCGACCATGACGGCCGCGCCGATCACATCGGCTGGTCTTTTCTCGCCCCTTGGGCCTTTCGGCATCGCACAATCTCCGATTCCAACTGGAAGCCTACCATATCAACGTGGCTCTCGGATCGGCACCGTCAACCCTCGAAAATCGGTCATTTTTGACAAACTGAGACACTACCCGGGAGAGCCCACACCGCGATCGGGGCCGATGGTTAACCCGCCGGCCCCACGAAAAAGCCCCGGGCCAAGGCCCGGGGCTTTCGATCCCGCTTGAGTTTAAGCGAGCGATCAGTAGCGCGCGACGACCGGGCCGCCGAACTTGTAGTTCAGGCGAACGGTGACGAGATCGACATCCTGCTTGATGTCGTCGGTGCGGCTGTTGATGCCGGTCGGGGTGACCAGCGTGTAGCTGTTCTTGCCCATGAACAGGTGATCGTACTCGACGGCAGCCGACCAGCCCGGAGCGAAGGCGTATTCGAGACCGACACCGACGGTGCCGCCCCAACGGGTGTCGGACGCGCTGTCGACCAGCGCACCGGCCGTCAGACCTTCGTACTTGCTGTCGGTCACCGCAGCACCGCCCTTCACGTAGAGCAGGGTGGTGTTCCAGGCGTAGCCGATTTGACCGGTGAACAGGCCGAACGCGTCGATCTTGGTGCGGTTGTCCAGGAGCGCGAAAGCCGTGCTGGCGTTCGAGCCGCTGAAGTCAGCCCAGTTGCCCTGCGCTTCGAGGCCGAACACCCAGCCGCCAGCCTGCCAGCGGTAACCGATCTGACCACCGACCGTGCCACCGGAAGCGTCGTGGCTGCCTTCGCTAAGCGGTGCGAAGGGAACGCCACCAACCGCAGTGTTGGTCCAGCTGTTATGGCTGGTGCCCCAACCGCCGTTGATACCGATGTAGAAACCGGTCCAGTCATAGACGGCGGCGATCATCGGCGGAGCCTTGGTGTAAGGCCGAGCCGCGAGATCAGCCGCGGAGGCCGGCGCAACCGCGCCGAGCGCGATCAGGCTGGCCGTAACAAGCAAAACCTTTTTCATTTTTCCCGTTCCAACTTTTTCTAGTGGCCCCCAAGGCCTCAGAACATGCTCATACCAGCCTCGTGCAGAATTGCTGTAACTTCGCTGCAACAGGCAGGCCGAAACGACTTCGCTCAAATTGTAAGTTAACGTTGCGTTACAGGCATTTCTTGAACATTTCGACACACGATTGCCGCACAATTTTCACAATTGAGATCTGCGTGCGCAATTGCGCGCGAGACCGTGTTGACGGGAACCCGCTTGTCCGGTTTGGATCATCGCAACTGTTCACGTCATCGCACCCAGGAAATGCCCATGCGCAGACTGATTCTTGCGGCAGCGTCGGTCAGCGCGCTTGCAATCTTCACCGGAACTCCCGCGCATGCCGTCGGCGTCCGCTACCCCTTCTGCATTCAGGGCGATCGATATCCCGGTCTCAGCAACTGCGCTTACGAGTCGTATCAGCAGTGCCGGGCCACCGCGGATGGAATCGGACAGAACTGCGTCACCAATCCCTTCTATGCCGGCGACAACGACCCCCGCTCCTATCTCCACGTCCCGCCGCGCGAACGCCGCGAGGGCAATTTCTTCGAGCTTTTCATCCACTGACGCCGGTCCGCAATCGCGGCGCAGGAACGTGATTTGACGCCAGCCGGTGCCGGAAGGCCTGCTTCCGCGCGAATTTGATCAGCGAGAATTGCGGACGCCTGATCGGCAGGAGATTTCTGATGCGCAGCCTAACTCTGGCGCTATTCGTCGCAGCCGTCGTCGCAAGCGCGCCCGCGAGCGCCCAAAAATACGATTCGACCTCGCCGGTCTGCAAAACCAACTACCGATGGGGTGGCGAAGATACCAATTGTGGCTACACATCGATGGAGCAGTGCCGGGCAGCGGCCTCCGGCCTTCCGGCGATGTGCTTCAACAACCCCTACTATGTCGGACTTTCCGCCGATCGTCCGAGAGAGCCCGCCAAACGGCGCCGGCCGGCCTATTAAGAGCTAATCGAGCTCGACGACGTGTCCGTTCGACAATGACACCCGGCGGTCCATCCGTGCGGCCAGATCCATGTTGTGGGTGGCGATAAGCATCGCGACCCGCGTCGCCTTCACGAGTTGCATCAGCGCGTTGAAGACGTGATCGGCGGTGCTCGGATCGAGATTGCCGGTCGGCTCGTCTGCAAGCAGCGCTCGCGGCGCATTCGCGACCGCGCGCGCGATCGCCACGCGCTGCTGCTCACCGCCTGACAGTTCAGCCGGCCGGTGCGTGATGCGGTCGCCGAGGCCGAGATAGCCCAGGATCTCGGTCGCCCGCTTCACGGTCTCGGAGCGTTTGAGGCCGCGGATCATCTGCGGCAACATGACGTTCTCGAGCGCCGAGAACTCCGGCAGCAGGCGGTGCGACTGATAGACGAAGCCGATATCGGTGCGACGAATCTGGGTGCGGTCGACATCTGATAATTGCGAGGTCGGCGTCCCCGCGACATAGACCTCACCATCGTCAGGGCTCTCCAGCAGGCCTGCGATATGCAGCAAGGTCGATTTGCCCGATCCCGACGGCGCGACCAGCGCCACCGACTGGCCCGGCCACAGCGCGAGCTTCGCGCCGTTCAGGATCGTCAGAGTCGCTTCGCCCTGTTTGTACTCCCGCCTGATCTCGTGGAGATAGATGACCGGTACCTCTTCCGCCCCCTCCGTCATATGCGCCCTCACTCGTACCGGAGCGCATCGACCGGATCGAGGCGCGCGGCGCGCCACGACGGATAGAGCGTCGCCAGGAAAGACAGCGTCAGCGCCATGATCACCACGGCCAGCGTTTCGCCGAAATCGACCTCGGCCGGCAGCTTGGAGAGGAAATAGAGCTCCGGCGAGAACAGCTCGGTGTTGGTAAGCCATGACAGGAATTGCCTGATGGATTCGATATTCAGGCAGATCAGCATGCCGACGAAGAAGCCGGTCAGCGTACCGACCACGCCGATCGAGGCGCCGGTGATCAGGAAGATGCGCATGATCGAGCCTTGCGAGGCCCCCATGGTGCGCAGGATCGCGATGTCCTGCCCCTTGTCCTTCACCAGCATGATCAGGCCCGAGACGATGTTGAGCGCCGCGACAAGCACGATCATGGTCAGGATCAGGAACATCACGTTGCGCTCGACCTGCAGCGCGTTGAAGAAGGTCGAGTTGCGTTGCCGCCAGTCGACCAGGAACACCGGCCGTCCCGCGGCCTCGGTCACCAGCTTGCGGTAGGTGTCGATCTTGTCCGGGTTGGTGGTGAACACCTCGATCGACGACACGTCGTTGTTGCGGTTGAAATAGGCCTGCGCCTCGGCCAGTGGCATGAACACGAAGGTCGAATCGTATTCCGACATGCCGATCTCGAACACTGCGGTGATCTTGTAGGGCTTGATGCGCGGCGTGGTGCCCATCGGCGTCACCGCGCCCTTCGGCGAAACCAGCGTGATGCTGTCGCCGGCATGCAGCGACAGCTGGTCGGCGAGCCTGCGGCCGATCGCAACTCCCTGCCCCTCATCAAAACCTTCGAGCGAGCCCTGCTTGATGTTCTTGGCGATCGACGTGAGGTTGTTGAGATCGTCGGCGCGGATGCCACGGATGAAGACGCCGGCCGCGTTGAATGGCGATGAGCCGAGCCCCTGCCCGTCCACAACAGGCGCGGCCAGGCGGATACCCGGAACCTGGCTGATGCGGTCGGCGACGTCCTTCCAATCGGTCAGCGGCGATTCCAGCGGCTGCACCAGAAGGTGCCCGTTGAGACCGAGAATCTTGTCCAGCAGTTCCTTGCGGAAGCCGTTCATGACCGCCATCACGACGATCAGCGTGGCGACGCCGAGCATGATGCCCAGAAACGAAAAGCCGGCGATGACTGAAATGAACCCTTCCTTGCGGCGTGCGCGCAGGTAGCGTCCGGACAGCAGCCATTCGAATGGCGCAAAAGGCCGGGTACGGACTGGCTCGTTCATGGTCTCATCCATCTGTCGATAATCCCATGATTCGGGGCAAATGTGGCCGGATTACCCAGCGGGATCGAGCGAGGTGAATAAACTTTAACCCGCGAGTTTTGCGACCACGTCGGCAGGGCTCATGTTCTCGCGCGAACCGTCGCTGCGACGCTTCACCTCGACCCTGCCGTCCGCGAGGCCCTTGGGGCCGACGAGGATCTGCCAGGGAATGCCGATCAGATCAGCCGCGGCGAACTTCGCGCCGGCGCGCTGATCGGTGTCGTCGTACAGCACGTCGACGCCCTTCGCCGTCAGATCGCGGTAGAGCTGCTCGCAGGCGCCATCGACGGCGGCATCGCCCTGCTTGAGGTTGAGGATCGCAGCGCGGAACGGCGCAACCGCTTCGGGCCATTTGATGCCGGCGTCATCGTGACAGGCCTCGATGATCGCACCGACCAGGCGCGACACGCCAACGCCGTAGGAGCCGCCGTGGATCGGCATGTCGACGCCATCGGGACCGGCCACCAGCGCCTTCATGGTGTCGGAATATTTGGTGCCGAAATAGAAGATCTGGCCGACCTCGATGCCGCGGGTGTTCAAGCGCTTCGCTTCGGGCACCTCCTGCTCGAAACGCGCGGCATCGTGCACGTCCTCCGTTGCCGCGTAGACTGAGGTCCATTGCTTGAGGATCGGCGTCAGATCGCCATCATAATCGACGTCCGCTCCCGGCACCGGCAGGTCGAGCACGTCGCGATTGATGTAGACGCCGGACTCACCGGTCTCCGCGAGCACGATGAATTCATGACTGAGGTCACCGCCGATCGGACCAGTCTCGGCCCGCATCGGAATCGCCTTCAAGCCCATCCGTGCGAAGGTGCGCAAGTAGGCGACGAACATCTTGTTGTAGGAGCGGCGCGCGCCGGCCTCGTCGAGGTCGAACGAATACGCGTCCTTCATCAGGAACTCGCGGCCGCGCATCACGCCGAACCGCGGACGTTGCTCGTCGCGGAACTTCCACTGGATGTGATAGAGGTTGAGCGGCAGGTTCTTGTACGACTTGACGTAGGAGCGGAAGATCTCCGTGATCATCTCCTCGTTGGTCGGCCCGTACAGCAGCTCGCGCTTGTGGCGATCGACGATGCGCAGCATCTCCGGACCATAGGCGTCGTAGCGGCCGCTTTCCCGCCAGAGATCGGCGAGCTGCAGCGTCGGCATCAACAGCTCGAGCGCGCCGGCGCGATCCTGCTCCTCGCGGACGATCTGCTCGATCTTCTTCAGCACCCGGAAGCCGAGCGGCAGCCAGGCATAAATTCCGGCCGCCTCCTGCCGCATCATGCCCGCGCGCAGCATCAGCCGATGCGAGACGATCTCCGCCTCTTTCGGGTTCTCTTTCAGAATGGGCAGGAAAAACCGCGACAATCGCATGGGGTTACTCGGAGAATCAGGAAAGCGTGGGAAGAGCTGCAGTGAAACCGGATCGGATACGAAAACACAAGGCCAGCGATTGCGAAAAACCTGTCAAATCAGGCGATTTTCGGCCATTTGAGCGCATTGCGTCCTCCAAACGCAGTCCGTCATACCGAGGTCGCCTTTACCTCACCTCGAAATCGTCTTCCAGCCTCACTTTCTTGAAGTCGGTCACAAGAGCGTCGATCTGCATGTGCCAGCGGCCCGGGAACGGCAACGGCACCTTGCGGACGTGCCAATAGCCATCGGGTCCAAGAGCTGCGCTGCGTTCCATCGGCTCGATGCCGCGCTCAGGCAGACTCAGCGTCAGTGTCGCCTCCTTTGCGACAAGAGGGCTCGCATCGTCATTCATCAGCTGCAATACGAAGTCGTTCTGTCCGACCTTGCCGGGCCCGATCAGGACCTGGAACATGGCGGCATCGGCGTGGATATGGACCGCGAGCGGGACATCGGTCGACATCGCGAGCGCGCGCGGCGGCGGCGTGAAGCGCCAGCCTGCGGCCAGCGCGAAAATCGCGAGCGCGAGCACGCACTCTCCGATGAGCGATCGCAGCAGAGGCTTCGTCTTGCGGGGATCGGGCGCAACGGCCGGCGTGAACAGGAACCGGTTCAGCGCCGCCAGCACAAGCAGCAACAGAACCAGTCCGAGCTTGAGCGCAAGGATGTTGCCGTATCGCGTGTCGATCAGCGCGCCAACACTCTCGAGCTGGACGATTGCGAGCGCGAGCCCCGACAGCGCGATCACCCCGACCACCGGCGCCGCAACGTTGGAAAAGCGGCGGAGCGTCCACGGCAGTGTGTCGTCATTCCGCCGCCACACCATCGCCGCGATCGGCGCGAGGGCGCCGACCCAATAGGCCAGGCCGACGCCATGAACGAAGACCGCCGGCCGCGTCAGCCACTGCGGCGACGCCGTCGCCGCGTGACCGCTCGCAGCAAGTGTCAGACCAACGCCAATCATCGCGACCACGGTTCCGAGCCGCACCGCTCCGCTCGACGGACTTCGCCAGCCGATCGCGGCGATCAGCATCGCGGCGATCGCAACCAGCATCGAGGGACCAAAGGTGGTGGCGAGCGCGCTGGTCCACGGGGCGCGCGTGGCGAGCCCCGTGAGCGGCAGGTTCAACAGATCAAGGCCCTGAAGGCCGAGCGAGACGATCGCGCTGACGAGGCCGACGCCGAGCGATCCCAGGATCACCGCCCTGCCCGCACGCGCCTGCCCGATCCACGCGGCGAAGAACGCGCCGCCGACGCCGACGAACAGCCCCAGATAGACGCCGATCCGCGCCAGCCAGATCAGCGGATCGACCGCGCTGTCGCCGGACGGCGCGGCCGAGCCGGTCACGACACCGATCGAGAACAACAGCGAGCCGGCGACAGGATGACCATCCTGCGACACCACGCGATAGCTGACCACCTGCGTACCCTGCGGCAGGTCAGCCGGCAGCGTCACCAGCACGGATTGGTCGACGGCCTGGATCACAACGTCGCGCGGCTTGCCTGTGGCGTCGAGCAGGCTGACCGCGGTCGGCGCCACCGCCTCATTGAAGCGGAGCACCACCGTCTTCGGCGCCGCCGCCAGCACGCTGCCATCTGCCGGCTCGGCGCCGACCAGCACCGCGTGAGCATGGGCAGCGGTCGCAAGACACGCCGCCAGGAGCAGCGCAGCAAGCCTTGCGGCCAGCCGCATGGCGTTACGATTTCGGCAGCAGCTTGACGCCGGGCGCCGGCGTCTCGCTGCCATGGTCGTGACCATTCCCCTGACCTTCGGTCGGGATGTCGATCCAGCGGCTGACACCCTGCTCGCATTCCTGCACAACGGGGAAATACAGCGTGGTGTTCGGCTTCAAGGTATCGGTGAGGAAGGTCATCATCACGAACTCATCGTAGTTCTGGTCCGCGAGCTTGCCGCCGCTCCAGGCGACTTCCTTCACGCCCTCGGAAAACTTCCGTCCGTGATAATCATATTCGGTCGTATACTTGCCGCTGACGGACTCGACGTTCCAGCCGGGCTTCGGCATCGGCTTCACCGCGATCACGCCGTCCGGAATCTGGACGCGGATCTTGGTCGTCGCCGAGCCGGCGCAGCCGTGCGGCACTGCGAACACCGCCTTGTAGTACGAGCCGATCGCCGCCTGCTTTCCTTCGAGCGTGATATGGGCAAGGGCGGGCGACATCGCGAGCGCCGAGATGGCGCCCGCCAGAAGAACACGTCTCATTTCCGCCCTCACATCTTCTTCATGTCCATGTGACCGGAATGGTCGCCATGCCCGGAGTGATCACCGCCGGGACCCTGCGCACCGACGGCCTGCACATCCAGCGAGACCGTCACCTTGCCGGCCTTTTCGAATTCGAGCGTGACCGGTACCTTTTCGCCCTGCTTCAGCGGGCTCTTCAGGTCGAACATCATCAGATGGTAGCCGCCGGGCGCCAGCTTCACCGTCTTGCCAGGTTCGATGGTGAGGCCCTTGTCGATCGGGCGCATCTTCATCACGCCGTTGTTCATCGCCATCTCGTGGATTTCCATCTTGCCCGCGATGGCGCCGGAGCCGCCGATCAGACGATCGGGCGTGGTCCCCTTGTTCTCGATCGTCAGGTAACCGCCGCCGATCTTCGCACCGTTCGGGGTGGCGCGCGCCCAGGCCTGCGAGATGACGAGATCGCCAGCCCTGACGTCCTCGGCGGACGCAGGCGCGGCCAGCACGAGAGCAAAGATCGCGGCAAGTCCAGCCAGTGTTAGTTTCATCATGGAGCTCCTTTTGTTGTTGCCGATTGGCAGTCCGCTCAGAAAGTGTATTTCCCGGCTAGAACAAAAATTCTGCCGGGAAATGGGTGGAACAGGAAATATTGCTCGTTGAAGATGTTATCGATCCCGAAATCGAAGGCGAAATTCTTGGTCGCGTTGTAGTGGATCTTCATGTCGACGACGAAGAAGTTGTCGAACGCGCCGTAGACGTGGGGAATGATATCGGTGTTGTCGAGCGTCGAGTACTGCTTGCCGCTGTAGCGCGCCGCGACCGTGTAGGCCCAGCTTTCGTTCGGCCGGTAGGTCATGCCCAACCTTGCCCGCCAGTCCGGTACGTAGGGGACGCGCTTGCCGACGACGGTGGTCGGCAGGTTCGTCAGCGGGTTGATGCCGGCCCAGCTTGCGTCGGCCAGGATCCTTGAATCGACATAGGTTACGCTGCCGAACAACTGCAGCCCGGCGACAAACATGTTGTCCTTCTCGGCGGAGAGCTCGACACCCTGCATCTGGATGGCATCGACGTTGCTGACAACCGTGGTCGGCGTTTGCGCGCCCGTGGCTGGATTGGTCACGAGATTGGTCTGCGAGACGATCGCGTTGCTGGTCCGCTCGGAGAACAATGTCAGGCGGACCCGGCCATCGACCCATTTGCGCTCGATGTTCAGCTCGCCGGTGAAATCCTGCTCCGGCTTGAGGAAAGCATTGGCAAAGGTGGCGACACCGCCGACCGTGACGTTTTGGTAGAGCTCGGTCACGGTCGGATAGCGATAGGCCTCGCCGAAATTGGCGGTGATGTTCCAGTCCTTGTTCGGATCGAACGAGACCGACGCCTTCGGCGAGAAGTTGGTCGAGTTGAGGCCAGGCTGGTTGATCGCAGTGGTCGACGTGATGACCCCGGAGCCCGTTGTCGTGGTGTTGACGTTGAAACCGTCGAGGGCCTGCCAGCTCTCCAATCGGCCGCCCAGCGTCAGTTTGAGCGCCGGTGTCAGCTTCCAGGCATCCTGGAACCAGAGCGCGCCAGTGCGCGTCTCGCCAACGCCGGTCGAATAGAACGCTCCGGTGCCGGTCGATGACGTCGCATTCCATACTGAGGATGCGTAAACCGGATTTTCCAACTCGTAGCGATCGCCATGAACGCCGAAGCTGATCTCGTGCGGTCCGTCAAAGCCGAAGGGCCGCCAGATGCCCTTGGCGTCGACGTTCTGCCAGTTGGTGCCGTCCATCCGGGTGATCTTGCCGTTCGGCGAAAATCCCGTGCCCGATGCAGCGACCGTGAACGGATTGAGCTGCGTGTCCTGGAGATAGTTGTAGCTGGAAGCCGAGATGTCGAAGTCATAGACGCCCTTGGTGTCGCTCTTGAGCGAGACCGCGTTGCTCATATGCGTCTGGTCCCAGATATACTTGCCGGTGGCGAAGCCCGAGATCCCGGCGAAGGTCGGTGCGCCGGTGGCCGCCGAGCGCAAATAGGTCTGGGGATCGGAGACCTGGTGGTTGTTCCAGATGCCGAGCGAATAGGTCGCCTGCACCAGCGGCGTGACGTCATAGGCGAGACGAAGATTGGCTGATGTCTGCTGGGAGTGCGCCAGGATGCCGGCCCCGACCACATTGGCCGCAACGCCTTGCTTGTTGAGCGCGGGAAACGCGCGCGTGGTGCCCCCCGGGATCGTTGAGCTCGTCGTGTAGGTCAGTGGCTGCTGGTAGCTGTCGAGGTAGTTCGCGCTGACCAGCCAGGATACCTTCCCATCCCTGTTTCCGGCCGCGGCGCTGGTCTGGCTGGTGGCGTAGGTGTCCTTGGTGCCGTATTGGCTCCACGGCATCACCGAGACCGTCTCCTTGGCCACCGCGAAGGGCTTGTCGGGCATCTTCGAGGAGATCAGCAGCACGCCGCCGATCGAGTTGCCCGGATAGGCGGCCGCGAACGGACCATTGAGGAAGTCGATCCGACCGATCGCTTCCGGCGAGATCAGGTTCCACTTCGGCGAAGCGTTGGTGTTGTTGTTGCCGATCAGCGCCGAGATCAGAAGATCGTCGTAATAGATCAGCGTGCGCGCGCTCGAATTGACGCCCCAGCTCCGGGTCGCCAGCACCGCCATGTTGTCGCCGTCGTTGCGTTTGCGCACGAACAGGCTCGCCATGTATTTGACCGCGTCCTCGGGGTCCTTGAGATTGATGGTCTCGTCGATCTGCTTCGACGTGATGCTGTACGACTTCTGCGGCAGCTGGAACCTTTCGACCGCGGGCGGGCTCCCGAGCGAGGCGTTGGCACCTGCTCCCTCGGCATTGACGACCACGATTGGCCTGTGCTGCGCCGCCGCGGCAGGCGCCGTCCGCGGCCGGCTGGCGGCCGCCCGATGGACCGGCTTACGTGCGGCCTGCCGTGGCGATGGGCGCGGCGCTTCGACGGTGACAGCCGGGAGCACCTTCTGCTCACCGCTCTGCGCATGGGCCAGCTCAGCAGACGCCAGCAGTGCCGCTTGGACGGCGACAACGCCCGCGCCACCGCGGGCATGATGACGAAACATGGATGAATCCTGACACCGGCGCATTGGCCGGTTTGCTCAAGGGCATTTCACCGGCGCGCAAAACGCACCGGTCGCGAGAACGTCGTCAGGACAGAAATGGAGGCGCGCGCGCCTGCGCGTGCGAACCGATGCGAGAGCGAACCAGCACGGACGCGAGATCGTGCCAGGCGACCTGGCTCGCCGCGCGTTCGGCGGGCGAAGCGGATACTTGCGGGGTATCGATGGGAGCCCCGGTCTGCAGCACGCTGCACACCGCGCAACAGCCGTCATGGGCGTGCTGACCAGCCTGGTCGCCCTGCCCGCCCCCTGAGCTCGGGTCGACATGGCAGATGCCGGGAGCGGACAGCGGGTCCGACGCGGCAAGGCTCGCGGCCCAGCAGGCCCCGATCGGTGCGAAAATCTGCACCAGCAGGGCAACCAGAACTATGGGCAGAAAATTCTTCAGCCGCCGGCGCATCGCGAAACCCATCCGCGAGGGACCTAACCACCACGGAACCTGGAAGTCGAGACCGCAGTCGGCCGCCGTCTATTCCAACGGCAGGAAATGACTAGCCATGACGATTGCGCCCCGGGGTGCTTCGCACCCGCCGTATCCCCTTACCCCATCACGCGTTTTCTGGCCCGCCCTGCAACCGGCAGTAGCACCATATCAATCATTTCGCAAAATGCTCGAAATTTGAACAATCGTTGCCGAAAATGGTGACAAGCCTGAAAAGATGGTCTACCTATTCGGCCCTAGGCCAGCCGCAAGGTTAGTCTTGGTGGTCCAAGTCTCGGGAGGAACCCGACGCGCACAAGCAGCGTCACCCCATCAATCAACATCAAATCGCATTTTTGGGGCAAATAGGGTCGACACAATTTTTGGAGCAGGGCTTGGAGCCCTGCTCTTTTTTGTGTGGTGATCGCAATCGGCAATGACGTCATCGACAAACCCGATCGAGCATAGCTTCGAGCTCGCCGCGGCGGCTTGCGACGATCTCACGCCGCTGGTCTATCGCCGCCTGTTCCGCGAACACCCCGAGGCGCAGGCGATGTTTCGCACCGAAGGCAGCGATCCGGTGAAGGGCTCGATGCTGTCGCTCACGATCGAGGCCATCCTCGATTTTGCCGGCGAGCGCACCGGACATTTCCGGCTGATCGAATGCGAGGTGTCCTCGCATGACGCCTACGGCACGCCGCGCGAGCTGTTCATCGCGTTCTTCAGCGTGATCGCCGCAACCCTGCGCGAGCTTCTCGGGGAGCAATGGTCGAGCGACATCGATGCTGCGTGGCACAAGCTGCTGCACGACCTCGAGACCGTCGTTTGGCAGCACGCGGGTTAGCAACATCGCGTCACCGCGAGGGCGTAGCGGAGCTGTTCCGATTGTGACACACTCGCTTTATCCGCGGCGCGTGCAACTGACGCCGACGGCCAGAAAAATGAAGAGGGAGCAAACACCAATGCCAGGGATGGATAAAACTGCGACGTCACGACGCGATCTTCTGCAAATGGCGGCAGCCGGCGGAGCGGCAGCAGCGTTGTTCGGCGGGATGAGCGTCAACCCCGCGCTCGCAGCCGAAATGGGCCGCTCGGAAAAGCCGCTGAAGGCCGCATTCTCCAACGCGGGACTGCAGGCGACGTGGTGCGCGCAGGGCAAGAAGGCGGCCGAGTTCTGGGGCAAGCTGTTCAACGTCGAGGTCACATGGTTTGACGGCCAGCTTGACGCCGTCAAGCAACGCGCCGCGATCGACAATATGGCGTCGCAGAAATGGGATTTCGTCGCGATCCAGGCGTTCGGCATCGGCACCCTCACCCAACCCGTACAGAAGATGATCGACGCCGGCATTCCCGTGATCGACATGGATACGCTGATCGCGCCGCTCGACCAGATCAACGTCCACTCCTTCCTCGCTCCCGACAACGAGTTCATGGGCGCGTCGGTGACGCAGGCGCTCTGCAACGCGATCGGCGGCAAGGGCAAGATCATCATGACCCAGGGTGCGCTCGGCCACACCGGTGCGCAGGGCCGCGCCAAGGGCTTCAACTCGGTGGTGAAGCAATTTCCGAACATCGAGGTGCTGGACACCCAGCCCGCCGACTGGGACGTCTCCAAGACCGCCCGCCTCTGGGAGACCTATCTGACGAAGTACCCGCAGATCGACGCGGCCTTCTTCCACAATGACGACATGGCGCTCGCCGCCTACAACATCATGAAGGCGCACAACCGCACCAACATCCTGATCGGCGGCGTCGACGCCATGCCGCCGGCGATCCAGGCAGTGAGCGAAGGCCGCATGTACGCGACCGTCCGCAACCCGTCCTGCCGTATCCATGGCGGCGCCATCATCGCGGGCGTGGCCGCCGTGGTCGCCGGCGAGAAGAGCGGCAAGGGCATCCCGAAGAACGTCGTGACCGACGGCCCCGTGGTGACCAAGGCCAACGCCCCTGGCATGCAGTGGATGGAGGATCACTTCCTGATCTGAGCGGCCCTCATGTCGCAGGGACGTTCCCCGATCCTCGAGTTGAACCAGATCACGAAGGCCTTCGGCGGTGTCGAAGCCCTTCGTGGGGTCGACTTTTCGCTCTATGCCGGCGAGATCCATGGTCTCGTCGGCGAAAACGGCGCGGGAAAAAGCACGCTGATGAAGATCATCGCCGGCGTGCACCCGGAGTTTTCCGGCCGGTTCATGCTCGATGGCAAGGAGACCCGCTTCCGCTCGGCCCGCGACGCGCACGCGGCCGGCATCGGCATGGTGCACCAGGAGCTCAGCGTCGCCCCCGACCTGACGGTCGCCGAGAACGTCTTCCTCGGCAACCAGCCGACCAATCGGCTTGGGCTGGTGCAGTGGCGGCGGATGGCACGCGAGGCCGGCGAGCAGCTCGCCCGCTTCGGCATCGACGTCGATCCGATGAGCAGGCTCGGCGACCTGCCGATCGGCCTGCAGCAACTGATCGAGATCGCCCGCGTGCTGTTCTCCGGCGCGCGCATCATCATCCTGGACGAGCCGACCTCGGCGCTCTCGCCGCCGGAGGTCGAGCGTCTGTTTGCGACGCTGCGCAAGCTGCGCGACGAAGGCACCAGCATCGTCTTCATCTCGCATTTCATCGAAGACATCCTGCGTGTCTCCGACACCGTGACCGTGTTCCGGAACGGGCGGAAAGTTGCGGAGACCGCGTCCGCCGCCACCACCAAGGGCGCTCTGATCGAGGCCATGATCGGCCGCGGCGGCGAAGTGCTGGAACACAGCTACACCGACGATCTCTTGCTGCCACAGTCGGCCAACGGCGCCGTGATCCTGAAGGTCGACCAGCTCTCGCTCGGTCGCAGCCTGCAGGACGTCTCGTTCGAGGCCCGCGCCGGAGAGGTGCTCGGGATCTACGGCTTCATGGGCTGCGGACAGCTTGAATTGTCGCGCATCCTGTTCGGCAAGCTGAAACCGGACGGCGGAACGCTGGCGGTCGACGGCTCCGCCAAGACATTCCGCAGCACCGCGGCGGCGCGGCGTGCGGGTGTCGCGCTGGTGCCCGAGAGCCGGCGCGCCATGCTGTTCCACCAGGAACCAGTCTACAAGAACGTCTCGATCAGCATCCTCGACCGGATCTCCGGCCTGCTGCTCAAGCCGGTCCGGGAGCGCGCGATCGCGCAGCGGCAGGTCGAGCAATTGCAGATCCGGCCGCCGGTCGTCGGCCTCGACCTCGGCATGCTCTCCGGCGGCAACCAGCAGAAGGTGGCGCTGGCGAAATGGCTGACCTACCCTCCGCGTCTTTTGGTGTTGTGCGAGCCGACCCGCGGCATGGATGTCGGCGCCAAGAACGACGTGATCAACATCGTCCGCGACCTCCGCGCCAAGGGACTGGCGATCATCGTGCTCTCGACGGAACCGGAAACGGTGCTGTCGCTGGCCGACCGGATCCTGGTGCTGAAGCGCGGCGCGGTGGTGCGTGAATTCGCCGGCGAGGCGGTGAGCAAGGATCGCCTGCTGGAGGCGGCTTGATGGGGATACATGATGGCAAGCAGTGACAGCGCGACAGCGCGAGCGGATCACAAGCGGTCGCGCGGGCTGGCGCCCTTCCTGCGCTCGCAGATGCGCAACATCGCGCCGTTCCTGACGCTCATTTTCCTCAGCGCCTTCTTCGCCATCGCGAGCCCGTCGTTTGCGACCCTCGACAATGTCGGCAACATCCTCACGCAAGTGTCGGTCACCGGCATCATCGCCGTCGGCCTCACCTTCGTCATCCTGTGCGCCGAGATCGACCTCTCGATCGCCAGCATCGCCAACGTGACCGGCATCGCGGTTGCCTACTTCACGCTGCAGGAATCCTACGTCAACATCGCCAACGTGCCGATGCCCGGCTGGGCCGCGATCGTGCTGGCGCTGGCGCTGTGCGCGCTGCTCGGCGTCGTCAACGCGCTGGGACTGACCATGATTGGCATCCCCTCCTTCATCATGACCCTCGCCATGATGCAGATCGCCGCCGGCATCTCCGCGCTGCTGGTGCGCGGCCAGATCGCCTACAAGGTGCCGGACCTGATCACGACGCTCGGATCCGGCTCGATCGGCGGCATCCCCTGGATCGTGATCGTCGCCGCCGTGATGCTGCTCGGCGGCCATCTGGTGCTGACCTACACGCGGTTCGGCCGCTACGTCTATATGGTCGGCGGCAATCGTGAGGCCGCGGAGTTTTCCGGCCTCAACGTCAAGCTGATCCTCGGCAGCGTGATGGTGATCTCGGCGGTCTGCTCGGGGATCGGCGGCATGCTCGGAGTGGCGCATTTCGGCAGCGCCCAGCAGAACGAGTTCGATACCTATCTCCTGGATTCCATCGCGGCCGTGGTGGTCGGCGGCACCAGCCTGTTCGGCGGCCGCGGCGGCATTGGCAACACCATCGTCGGCCTGTTCGTGCTCGGCGTGCTCAACAACGGCCTCGACCACGTCAATATCGACAGCTTCCTGAAGATCCTGATCCGCGGCCTGATCCTGCTCGCCGCGCTGATCATCAACGTCTACGCGCAGCGGCTGCGTGAACAGGCGGCGGAGTGAGATTGCTGAGGCCACTTGCGAGACCTGCTCGCCTTGATGGTGATGGGTTGTGCACTGCTCTCGCTCGATGT
Source organism: Bradyrhizobium sp. ISRA436 (assembly GCF_029910015.1). Lineage (NCBI taxonomy): Bacteria > Pseudomonadati > Pseudomonadota > Alphaproteobacteria > Hyphomicrobiales > Nitrobacteraceae > Bradyrhizobium > Bradyrhizobium sp. ISRA436. The sequence goes on along the minus strand of NZ_CP094519.1, from coordinate 3,529,455 downwards.
CTCACGCCGTCATTGCGAGGAGCTCGCGACAAAATTGCTAAGCAATTTTGCGCTGAAGCGACGACTTGTCAGCCGAGGCCTCGGCGAAGGCGGAAGCAATCCATCGCTCCGCCGTCATACCCCGCGCATGCGGGGTATCCAGTACGCTACGGCCTGTCGATTCAATCACTGCTGCCTCTGGAATACTGGATCGCCCGCTTTCGCGGGCGATGACTGTCGTTGAGATGTGGCATTGCGTTCTCGCGGCACGATGTGTCCGAGGTTTTCGTCAATCTTCGCCCTCCTCTCGCAGAGGGCGCAGGGAAAGCCGGGTGCCGATCGCACCCATGGGTCCCGAGCAAATGGAAAGCTCGGGAGGTAGGACCACAGGTGAAACCGGAGCAATCCCGGCTTTCCCTGCGCGATGGTTTACGGCTTACTTCGTGCTCTCCCCGGCGAGACTTGGCTTTTTTGTCACCGTCTTCGCAAAGACGCGTTCGCGTGCTTAGCAAGGAGACACCTGCCACTGGGGCGTCGGAACCACACGACTTCACCGTCCGCTTCATGCGCACTCGTCCGTTGCGCACTCCGCGTCCACCGCATCCCGACCCAACACTCGTGACGATCGCGCAGCGCCCCTCAAGTGGGTGAGACGGGCGGATTCGTGCCACTGATTTGCCCGACGGCGGAAGTGTTCATTTGCCCGTCGGGTTAATTTGCCGCACCGCCCCGAAACGGCAGTGATCGCATTCCCCTGCTCACCGCTACCGAACAAACTCCGGCTGCCAGTTGCGGACCTCGCGCGCCGCCCCGGTCACCGCGCCGATCGTCGTGAACGACGGCGCCTCCAGCATCATCCGGCGTGCCAGCCTGAGGCTGCGCGCCTCGCAGATCGCGCGCTGCTTCTCGTCCGCGATCCACTCGAAATCGATGTTGTGCGCGAGGCCGAGGATGCGGCGGATGATCTTGGCCGCGGCGAAGCCGACCGTGTCCTGAAACAGCCGGGCCATGTAATCCTGCCGCTCCGCTTCCAGCCGCGCGGCACCCGCCTCGCCTGCAAACAGCGACACCGGATAGCCGTCGCCCCTGGCCTCGTTGCGCCACAGCGCAAGAAACTTCCGGGAGAACTCGGTCCAGACGCCCTCGATCGTCTCCAACAGCCAGGCCTCGAACGAGGCGCGCTCGCCGAGCGTGCGCTCGTGCCCTGCCGAGGCGAGATAGGCCATGATCAGATTGCCGATGACGGCTCCGATATCGAACCCCATCGGGCCGTAGAACGCGAATTCGGGGTCGATCACCCGAGTCTCGCGCTCGGTGACCATGATCGAGCCGGTGTGCAGGTCGCCATGGATCAGCGCCTCGGGGCTCGCCATGAACTTCAGCTTGAGCCTTGAGATCGCGACATGCAGTTCGAAATCCTCGCGGAAGGCAGCCGCGGTCGCATCGAGGTAAGGCGCGGTCCAGCGGTTCTGCTCGGCGATGCGATAAGGATCGGTGAAGATCAGATCCTCGGTGATCTTGCAGAGCGCATGGTTACCGGCGAACGCCGCGACTCCCTCCTTCTTCTCCGCGGCCGAGAGCGCAAGGTCCGACGAGAAGAACAGCGTCTGGGCCAGGAAGGTCGAGATGTCCTCGACGAAGCGCGGGTAGCGCGTGGCGTCGATCAGCCCCTTGCGCATGATGATATGGGGCTCGAGCAGCTCCATTGCGGTCAGCGCGAGCGGGCCGTCGTGATGCAGCACTGCCGGCACCAGCTTCGGCGCCAACCGCGCCTGATGCACCAGCGCCAGATGCTCGTAATGGGCGCGCGAGAGCGGCAGCGGCCAGCTCTCGCCGACCAGGCGCACATAAGGCAGCGCCTGCTTGACGGCGATGCCGCCGCTCGTGCCCTTGACGATGAAGACGAGGTTCAGATTGCCGTCGCCGACCTCGCTGATCGACCAGTCGGCCGGCGCTCCGCCGAGGTGCGCGACGATCGCGGGCAGGCCCGCGAGATAATCCCGCAGATCGGACTCGCGCAGGATTCGGTATTGGCTCTGCCCGGAGCCCGGTTGCGCCTGCAGGTTCATCTTGGTCGCCTCCTCCTGATGTGCAGGGCGAGGTTGATCCTCGCTCCCGCTTCGGGCCGATCCGGCCTTTTCTTGTCAGTTGTGGAACGCCGGCATCCCCATCAGTCTCGACAACCGCTCGATCGAGAGATAGCCGGCGTAATACGCCCACATCCCGATCGCAAAGATCACGGCCGAGAGCAGCGTGGTCCAGAGCAGCTTGCGTCCCATCTGCGCCAGGACCGGCGCACCGGGATCGGTGCCGGGCGCAGCAACGCCGTCCTCTTGCTGGCTGCGCACGCCGAACGGCAGCGTCAGGAACAGCACGATCCACCAAAGGACGAAGTAAATAGCAAGCCCGGTTGAAATCTGGTACGCCATGCGGCCTCAGGCCTGTTCGATCTCGACCAAGGCGCCGGAGAAATCCTTGGGGTGGAAGAACAGCACCGGCTTGCCGTGGGCGCCGATCTTCGGCTGGCCGTCGCCAAGCACGCGCGCGCCCTCGGCGACCAGGCGGTCGCGGGCGGCGATGATGTCGGGTACGTCATAACAGACATGGTGGATGCCGCCGTCGGCATTGCGCTCGACGAACTTCGCGATCGGCGAGGCCTCGCCCAGCGGCTCGATGAACTCGATCTTGGTGTTCGGCAGCGTCACGAACACGGTGACGACGCCGTGCTCCGGCAGCGGCACGGCGTCGGAAATCTCGGCGTTGAAGGCCGTGCCGTAGATCTTTGCCGCCTTCTTGGCGTCCTTGACCGCAATCGCGACGTGATTGAGCCGGCCCAGCATGTCTCTCTCCCTTGTCGTTGCGCGCCCGCTAGGTGCGCGTCAGACCGTCAGAACGTGCACGAGGCAGATCGGCTTCTTGCCCCATTGCTCGTTCAACAATGCCCGCACCGCACGGCGCACCGATTCCGCCAGCGCATCCGGATCGCGCCGCCGCGGCCGCGGCAAGCCCTCGACCGTCGAGACCACGACCTCAAACACGATGTCGTCGAGCATTTCGCCGGCGGCATTCTTCTCCGGCATGCCGACGAGATCAACCTCGGGATCGTCGGCAAGCTCGCCCTGCTCGGTCATGGCGATGGCGACGAAGGCGCAGCCGGCAAACCCCATCCGCCGCCGTTCCACCACCGCGCGCGACTTGGCGTCCTCCAGGATGGTTCCGTCCTTGTAGAGCCGGCCGGCCGGCAGTTCGTCGATGATGCCGGGATCGCCCGGTCCGAGCTTGACCAGGTCACCGTTGCGGCAGGTGAGAACCTTCGGCACGCCGGCGGCGCGCGCCAGCTTGGCGTGCTCGGCCAGATGCAGGGCCTCGCCATGCACGGGAATCAGGAGTTGCGGCCGCACCCAGGAGATCATGTCGCGGAGCTCGTCGCGGCGCGGATGGCCGGAGACATGCACCAGATGATCGCGGTCGGTGATCACCTCCACGCCCTGCTCGACCAGCCCGTTGATGATGCTGCCGACTGCCTTCTCGTTGCCGGGGATGGTACGGGAGGAGAAGATCACGGTGTCGCCCTTGTTCAGGGTGATCTGCGGATGATCGTCATTGGCGATCCGCGCCAGCGCCGCGCGGGGCTCGCCCTGGCTGCCGGTGCACAGCGCCAGCACCTTGTCGGGCGGGAAATGCCCGTAGACCTCGGTGCTGCGGAAGTTCTGCACGCCGTTGAGATAGCCGCATTCGCGCGCCACTTGCACCGCCCGCTCCATGGCGCGGCCGACCACGACGACTTCGCGGTCCGCTGCCCTGGCAGCGTCGGCGACCGCTTTCATGCGCGCGACGTTGGAGGCGAAGGTGGTGACGGCCACCCGCCCCTTCGCCTTCTTCACGAGCTCGGCGATGGTCTTCGCGACCTCGGCTTCCGACGGCGAACGGCCGTCGCGCACGGCATTGGTGGAATCGCCGACCAGCGCCAGCACGCCTTCGTCGCCGAGTTCGCGCAGCCGCCGTTCGTCGGTTGGCAGCCCGAGGATCGGGGTCGGGTCGATCTTCCAGTCGCCGGTGTGCAGCACGGTGCCGACTTCGGTCCTGATCGCCAGCGCGTGCGACTCCGGAATCGAATGCGCGACCGGGATGAACTCGACATTGAACGGGCCGATGTCGACCCGGCCGCCCGACGGGATCACCGTGACGGGGATCTTCGGCGGATTGCGCTCGGCGGCGCATTTGGCCTCGAACAGCGACGCGCTGAACTGCGTCGCGTAGATCTTGCACCCGAGCTTGGGCCAGAGATCGATGATGGCGCCGAAATGGTCCTCATGGGCGTGCGTGAGCACTAGGCCCATCAGATTGTTGCGCTCCTTCTCCAGGAAGCGGATGTCCGGCATGATCAGGTCGATGCCGGGCAGATGCTCCTCGTCGCCGAAGGAGACGCCGAGATCGACGGCGAGCCATGCGCGTTGATGGCGATTGCCGAGGCCGTAAATCGACAGGTTCATGCCGATCTCGCCGACGCCGCCGAGCGGCGCAAAGGTCAGTTCGTCCGGGCGCGCCATCAGCTGGCCCTCACCGAGGCTGCATTGCCGAAATAGACCTCGCCGGCAGTCACGGGCATCCGCTGGCCGTCAGCGGTACGGACGATCAGGCAACCGGTGTCATCGATGGTGTCGAAAGTCCCCTCCAGCGCCGCGGTCCCGGTCTGGATCGCCACCTTGCCGCCGAGTCCGGCGGCGCGCTCCAGCCACAGGCGGCGGATCTCGGCAAAGCCCCGGCCATTGTCCCAGATGCCGCGGAACTCGACCCACGCATCCGACAATGCTGCGAACAGCTCTTCCGCCCCGATCTGGACGCCGAGCGCGGCGAGCGACACGGCCGGCGTCGGGGTGCCCTCGGGCGCCGCCACGACGTTGGTGCCGATCCCGACCACGACCGCAAGGTAATCGCCGACACCTTCGGCCTCCAGCAGGATGCCCGACAGTTTCCTGCCGTCAGCCAGCACGTCGTTCGGCCATTTCAGGGTGTATGCCGGGCTCCGCCCGAGCCGCAGCGCCGCTTCGATGCTGACCTTCTGCAAGGCCGCCTCGAGCGACAGCCCGGCGGCGAAGCCGAGCGTCGCCGCGACCGCCGGCTGAACGTCCATCACCTCGAGGACGCTGCTGGCGAGATTGCCGCGCGGCGCGACCCAGGCCCGCTGCCGCCGACCGCGCCCTGCGGTCTGCTCCGGGGTCACGAACCACATCGGCCCGCGCTCGCCGTCGCGGGCGCGCCGGAGCGCCTCGGCATTGGTCGAGTCGATCTGGTCGAAAGCGGCGAGCTTGTAGCCCGCCGCAATGGCCAGGGGTCCGAGCGTGAAGGTCATTTTGACGTTTTGCACATGATCATCTCCGAAAGCCGGTCTCCACGTTTCGGGATCATGCGCGTCAGAACAGCGACTTCGCCGCCGCCGTTGCCATGCTGACCAGCGGCCCTGGATAGGCGAAGAAGAAGATGTTGAAGAGGCCCGCGACCGCCAGCACCGTGCGCAACTCGACGCGCACCGGATCGAGCTTGCCGACCGGCTGGTCGAAATACATCACCTTGACGATCGACAGGTAGTAGAACGCGCCCACCACGCTGGTCAGCACGCCTATCACCGCGAGCGTGAACAGGTTTGCCTTGATCGCGGCGACGAACACATACCACTTGGCGAAGAAGCCGGCGAGCGGCGGGATGCCGGCGAGCGAGAACAGCAGCATCGCGAAGAAGAAGGCGAGCAGCGGATTGGTGCGCGACAGGCCGGCGAAATCGCTGATCTGCTCGACCGCCTGACCGTTGCGCTTCATCGCGATGATGATCGCGAAGGAACCGAGCGTCATCGCGACATAGATCGCGATATAGACGAGCACGCCCTGCGCGCCCTCGACCGTGCCGGAAGCGAGGCCGACCAGGGCAAAGCCCATGTGGCCGATCGACGAATAGGCCATCAGCCGCTTGATGTTGGTCTGGCCGATCGCCGCGAACGAGCCCAGCGCCATCGAGGCGATCGACACGAACACCAGGATCTGCTGCCACTCGGTGACGATGCCGGGGAACGCGGTGAGCGTCGCCCGCGTGAACACCGCGAGCGCGGCGACCTTCGGCGCGGACGCAAAGAACGCCGTCACCGGCGTCGGGGCGCCCTCATAAACGTCAGGCGTCCACATATGGAACGGCACCGCCGACACCTTGAAGCAGAGGCCGGCCAGCAGGAAGACGAGGCCGAACACGATGCCGAGGCTGCCCGTGGTCGCAGCCGCCGCGATGCCGGCGAAGCTGACCGTGCCGGTGAAGCCATAGATCAGCGACGCGCCGTAGAGCAGCATGCCCGACGACAGCGCACCGAGCACGAAGTACTTCAGGCCGGCCTCGCTCGACTTGGCGTTGTCGCGCTGGCTCGCGGCGACGACGTAGAGCGCCAGACTCATCAGCTCGAGGCCGAGATAGAGCGAGATCAGATCGCCGGCGGAGATCAGCACCATCATGCCGAGCGTCGACAGCAGCACCAGGATGGAGAACTCGAAGGTCCGGCGCGAGGGGTCCGACAGGAACTCGGTCGCCAGGATCAGGGTCGCGGCCGAGCCGATCAGCGCCAGGATTTTCAGGAACCGGGCGAAGTCGTCGACGATGAAGCTGCCGCCGAAGGTGACGAGCTTGCCGGCCGGCAGCCACACTTCCAGCAGGCCGGTCAGAACCAGCAGGCACACTGCAAGCGCCGTGACGAGCCGCGTCGTCCCCTGCCCGCGATAGGCTCCGATCATCAACAGCACCATGGCGCCGACCGCGAGCACCAGCTCCGGCAGCACCGGCTGCAACTGATAACCTGCACTGGAAAAGCTCATGGCGGCAGCCTTATTTGACGACCAGCGAGGCTGCCTTCACGGCAGTCACGGCGGTATTGTAATTGTTGACGAGTTGCTGGACCGAAGCGGCCGACATGTCGAGCACCGGCTTCGGATAGACGCCGAACAGGATGGTCAGCGCGATCAGCGGGAACAGCGTCAGGCATTCACGGAAGGTGAGATCCTTGATCGACATCAGCGTCGGCTTGACCAGCGCGCCGAACACCACCTTGCGGTAGAGCCAGAGCGCATAGGCCGCCGACAGGATCACGCCCGTGGTGGCGAAGAACGCCGTCGGCAGCGAGACCTTGAAGGTGCCGAGCAGCGTCATGAACTCGCCGACGAAACCCGACGTGCCGGGCAGGCCGACATTGGCCATGGTGAAGATCATGAACGTCATCGCGTAGAGCGGCATCCGGTTCACCAGGCCGCCATAGGTCGCGATCTCGCGCGAATGCATGCGGTCGTAGACTATGCCGACGCAAAGGAAGAGCGCGCCGGAGACGATGCCGTGCGAGACCATCTGGAACATGCCGCCGGCGACGCCCTGCGTCGTGACCGCGAAGATGCCCATGGTGACGAAGCCCATATGCGCGACCGAGGAGTACGCGATCAGCTTCTTCATGTCTTCCTGCATCAGCGCCACCAGCGAGGTGTAGACGATGGCGATGACGGACAGCGTGAACACGAATGGCGCGAAGTCATGCGAGGCCAGCGGGAACATCGGCAGCGAGAAGCGCAGGAAGCCGTAGCCGCCCATCTTCAGGAGGATCGCCGCCAGCACCACCGAGCCCGCCGTCGGCGCCTCGACGTGCGCATCCGGCAACCAGGTGTGTACCGGCCACATCGGCATCTTCACCGCGAACGAGGCGAAGAAGGCAAGCCACGCCCAGGTCTGCATGCCGCGCGGCACCGCGGTGTGCATCAGGGTCGGAATGTCAGTCGTGCCGGCGTTCCAGTACAGCGCCATGATGGCAAGCAGCATCAGGACCGAGCCGAGCAACGTGTACAGGAAGAACTTGAACGACGCGTAGACCCGGCGCGGACCGCCCCAGACGCCGATGATCAGGAACATCGGGATCAGGCCGCCTTCGAAGAACAGGTAGAACAGCACGAGATCGAGCGCCGAGAAGGTGCCGACCATCAGCGTTTCCAGGATCAGGAACGCCATCATGTATTCGCCGACCCGGCTCGTGATCGCCCGCCAGCTCGCGATGATGCACAGCGGCATGATCGCCGTGGTGAGGATCAGCAGCGGCAGCGAAATGCCGTCGACACCCATGTGGTAGGTGATGCCGGTGGCGAGCCAGGACGCCTTCTCGACGAACTGGAAGTCGGTCTGCGCCGGATCGAAGCGCGCCGCCAGGATCAGCGAGATCACGAAGGTGATCACCGTCGTCCACAGCGCGATCCAGCGCGCGGTGCGGTTGGCGGTCTCGTCCCCGCCCCGCGCCAGCAGATAAACCAGGATCGCGCCGACGGTCGGCAGGAAGGTCGTGACGGAAAGGATTGGCCAGGTTGTCATTTACTGGCCTCCCAAGCCGAACATGAACCAGGTGATCAATCCGGCAGCCCCGATCAGCATCGCAAAGGCGTAGTGATAGAGGTAACCGGTCTGCAGTTTGACGACGTTGCGGGTGACGTCGAGCACGCGGGCCGAGACCCCGTCGGGACCGAAGCCGTCGATGATGAAGCCGTCGCCCTTCTTCCAGAGCGTGTAGCCGATCCACTTCGCCGTGCGCACGAAGATCAGGTCGTACACCTCGTCAAAGTACCATTTGTTGAGCAGGAACTGGTACAGCATCGGCTGCTGGTTCGCGAGCTCGACCGGCAGGTACGGCCTGCGGATGTAGAACATGTAGGAGATGAACAGGCCGATCGCCATCATGACGGTGGGCAGCGGCGCGAGCCACGCCGGGATCTGCTCCATGTCCTCGAGGATATGCGGGTTCATCTTCACGGACTCGCGGAAGAACTCCTCGACGCCGTGTGGGCTCGCGAACAGCTCCTTGAACGGGAGGCCCGCGAGGATCGAGCCGGCGGCGAGCACGCCGATCGGGACCAGCATCCACATCGGGCTCTCATGCGCCGCCTCGTAGTGCTTCTGGTCGTGCGGCTCGCCGAAGAAGGTCTTGAAGATCAGACGCCAGGAATAGAACGAGGTCAGGCCGGCGGCCGCGACCGTCAGCAGATAGGCGTAGACTGCGAACGGATTGTGCGCCGCATAGGCCGCCTCGATGATCGCGTCCTTGGAGAAGTAGCCGGCGAACAGCGGGAAGCCGGTCAGCGCCAGCGTGCCGATGCACATCACCGCGAAGGTGTACGGGATCTTGCGCCACAGGCCGCCCATGTTGCGGATGTCCTGCTCGTGATGCATCGCGTAGATCACCGAGCCGGAGCCCAGGAACAGCAGCGCCTTGAAGAAGGCGTGCGTGAACAGGTGGAACATGCCGACCGAATAGGCCCCTGCCCCCATCGCCACGAACATGTACCCGAGCTGCGAACAGGTCGAGTACGCGACGATGCGCTTGATGTCGTTCTGCACCAGGCCCACGGTCGCGGCGAAGAACGCCGTGGTCGCGCCGAAGAACATCACCACCGCCTGCGCGGTCGGCGACAGCTCGAACAGCGGCGACAGGCGGGCCACCATGAAGACGCCGGCGGTGACCATGGTCGCGGCATGGATCAGCGCCGACACCGGGGTCGGGCCTTCCATCGCGTCCGGCAACCAGGTGTGCAGCAGGAACTGCGCCGACTTGCCCATCGCGCCCATGAACAGCAGCAGGCAGGTCAGCGTCAGCGCATCGGCATGCCAGCCGAAGAAGTCGATGGTCTTGCCGGTCAGCCCGGGCGCCGCATGGAAGATGGTCTCGAAATCGGTCGAGCCCACCAGCGCGAAGATCGCGAAGATGCCGAGCGCGAAGCCGAAATCGCCGACGCGGTTGACCACGAAGGCCTTGATCGCCGCGGCGTTCGCCGACGGCTTCTGGTACCAGAAGCCGATCAAGAGGTAGCTCGCCAGACCGACGCCCTCCCAGCCGAAGAACAGCTGCACGAGGTTGTCCGAGGTCACCAGCATCAGCATCGCGAAGGTGAACAGGCTGAGATAGCCGAAGAAGCGCGGCCGGTTCGGGTCCTCGTCCATGTAGCCGATGGAATAGAGGTGAACGAGCGCGGACACCGTGTTGACCACGACCAGCATCACCGCCGTCAGCGTGTCGACCCGCAGCGTCCAGGCCACCTGCAGGTCGCCCGAGGTGATCCAGGGCAGCAGCACGACGCGCGCGTCATGGTGCATGAAGCCGACATCGACCAGCGCGAACCACGACAGCGCCGCCGATACGAACAAGAGACCGGTGGTGATCAGCTCTGCCAGCCGCGATCCGGCGGCCGACGGCTCCGAGACATGGTGATCGTCGTGGCCGTGGTCGTCATGACCGTGATCATCATGGGCCGCCGCGGCATGGGCGTCGCCATGCGCATCGTCGTGATGCTCGACGATGTCGCCGCTCGGATTGCGCGCATGCGCACCGACCAGCGAAATGATCCCTGCGAGGATGGCGCCCAGCAGCGGCAGGAATACGATTGCCTGTATCATTGGACGTTCTCTTTGCGCATGATCTCGGAACAAACCAATTGGTTTGTTCGGGAAAACCGGCCTCCACTTTTCCGGATCATGCGTTAGCCCTTCATCAGATTGACGTCTTCAACCGCGATCGAACCGCGGTTGCGGAAATACACCACCAGCACGGCGAGGCCGATCGCGGCCTCGGCCGCCGCCACCGTCAGCACCAGGAGCGCGAACACCTGGCCGACGATGTCGCCGAGGAAGGTCGAGAACGCCACCAGATTGATGTTGACCGAGAGCAGGATCAGCTCGATCGACATCAGGATGACGATGATGTTCTTGCGATTGAGGAAGATACCGAGGATCCCGAGCGTAAACAGGATCGCGCCGACCGCGAGATAGTGCCCGAGCCCGATCGTCATTTCACCCACTCCGCCGCGTCGGCGTCCTGCAGTCCCTGCCCCGACGATACCTTGCGCAGCGCCATCGCCATGTCCGGCGTGCGCGCGTTCTGCACGTTGATGTTCTGCCGCTTGACGTTCGCCTTGTGGCGCAGCGTCAGCACGATGGCGCCGATCATCGCGACCAGGAGCACCATGCCGGCGAGCTGGAAGTAATGGATGTACTTCGTGTAGAGCACGAGGCCCAGCGCCTCGGTGTTGCTCACATTGGTCGGGATCGCCGCGGTGATCGTCCTGGTCACGGCCGGGTTGATCGCCCAGGCGCCGACCACCAGCAACAGCTCGAACATGAAGATGCCGCCGATCACGATGCCGATCGGCAGATACTGGATGAAGCCCTCGCGCAGCTCCACGAAGTCGACGTCGAGCATCATGATCACGAACAGGAACAGCACCGCGACGGCGCCGACATAGACGACGATCAGGATCATCCCGAGGAACTCGGCCCCCATCAGGATGAACAGGCCGGCCGCGTTGACGAACGCCAGTATCAGGAACAGTACGGAGTGCACGGGATTGCGCGAGACAATCACCATGACGGCCGACGCCACGCAGACGGCGGCAAACAGATAGAAGAACAACGCCGGAAGGATCATGCCCTCACCTCACCGGTACGGCGCGTCGAGTGCGATCGACTTCGCAATCTCGCGCTCCCAGCGGTCGCCATTGGCGAGCAGCTTGGCCTTGTCATAGTAGAGTTCCTCGCGGGTCTCGGTCGCGAATTCGAAGTTCGGCCCCTCGACGATGGCGTCCACCGGGCATGCCTCCTGGCACAGGCCACAATAGATGCACTTCACCATGTCGATGTCGTAACGGACCGTGCGGCGGGTGCCGTCGTTGCGGCGCGGGCCGGCCTCGATCGTGATCGCCTGCGCCGGGCAGATCGCCTCGCACAGCTTGCAGGCGATGCAGCGTTCCTCGCCGTTGGGATAGCGGCGCAGCGCGTGCTCGCCGCGGAAGCGCGGCGAGATCGGGCCCTTCTCGAAGGGATAGTTCAGCGTCGGCTTCGGCTGGAAGAAATAGCGCATGGCGAGGAAGAACGCCGAGACGAATTCCGACAGCAGAAGCGAGCGGGCTGTTGCGTTGACGTTAACACTCATGACGGCCTCACTTCGGCGCGATGCCGGCGAACTGCAGCACAGCGGCCACGATCACCACCATCGCCAGCGACAGCGGCAGGAACACCTTCCAGCCGAGCCGCATCAGTTGATCGTAGCGGTAGCGCGGCACGATCGCCTTCGCCATCGCGAACAGGAAGAACATGAAGAACAGCTTCAGCGCGAACCACACGATCCCCGGAATCCAGGTGAACGGCGGTAGCGCCACCGGCGGCAGCCAGCCGCCCAGGAACAGGATCGTCGCCATCGCGCACATCGTGGTGATCGCGACGTACTCGCCGAGCATGAACAGCAGGTACGGCGTCGAGCCATATTCGACCATGAAGCCGGCGACCAGCTCGGACTCCGCCTCGACCAGGTCGAACGGCGGACGGTTGGTTTCCGCGAGCGACGAGACGTAGAATACCACGAACATCGGGAACAGCGGCCACACATACCAGTTCAGGATGGTGAGCTGCGGCAGGCCGATCAGGCTGGCGAGCCCGCGGGTGTTCTGCGCCTCCACCACCGCCGAGAGGTTCAGCGAGCCGGCGCAGAGCAGCACGGTGATGATCACAAAGCCGATCGAGACCTCGTAGGACACCATCTGCGCCGCCGAGCGCAGCGCGGCCAGGAACGGATATTTCGAGTTCGACGACCAGCCGGCCATGATGATGCCGTAGATCGACAGCGACGAGATCGCGAAGATGTAGAGGATGCCGACATTGATGTCGGAGATCACCCAGCCGAAATCCATCGGGATCACCGCCCAGGCGGCGAGCGCCAGGACACAGGAGACCAGCGGCGCCAGCAGGAACACGCCCTTGTTGGCGCTGGCCGGGATCGTCGGCTCCTTCAGCACGAACTTCAGCAGGTCGGCGAAGGATTGCAGCAGTCCGAACGGACCGACCACGTTGGGGCCGCGCCGGATTTGCACCGCCGCCCAGATCTTGCGGTCGGCGAGCAGGATGTAGGCGATCGCGATCAGGAGCACGACGAGCAGCAACAGGCTCTCCGCGACCATGATGATCAGCGGCCAGAGGAAGCCGGTCCAGAACGAGCTTGCGAAGAATTCAGCCATCAGATCACGCTCACTCCGCTGCCGCCAGCATTCGACCCGACGCCAGGCGCGAGCATTCCGCCATCACGGCAGAGGCCCGGGCGATCGGGTTGGTCAGATAGAAATCCTCGACGGTCGGCTTGAAGGCCGCCTTGTCGACGCTGCCGCCCTTGCCCGCCAGCGCCTTGACGTCGTCCGCCTTGCCGGCCTCGATCTGGTCGAGCCGCATCAGGTGCGGATAGGCCTTGAACATCGCCTGGCGCAGCGCCTGCATCGAGTCGAACGGCAGCTTCTTGCCGAGCGCGTCGGACAGCGCGCGGATGATCGCCCAATCCTCACGGGCCTCGCCCGGCGGGAACGCGGCGCGGTTGGCCATCTGCACGCGGCCCTCGGTATTGACGTAGATGCCGGACTTCTCGGTGTAGGCCGCCGCCGGCAGGATGACGTCGGCGCGATGCGCGCCGCGGTCGCCATGGGTGCCGATATAGACGACGAAAGTACCGTCCGGCGCGCTGATCTCGTCGGCGCCGAGCAGGAACAGCACGTCGAGCGTGCCGAAGGTCGTCATCTGCGCCGCGGTCAGGCCGCCGGCCGCCGGCGAGAAGCCGATATCGAGCGCGCCTGCGCGCGACGCCGTGTCCTGCAACACCGCAAAGCCGTTCCAGCCGTCCTTGAGTGCGCCGACGTCGACGGCGAGCTTGGCGGCCTGCGCCAGCACCGAAGCGCCGTCATGCCTGGTATAGGCGCCGGCACCGACCAGGATGATCGGATTCTTGGCGTTCTTCAGCACGTCGGCAAAGGAGTGCTTGCCGGCCACGAGATCGGCGAGCGTCTCGATGCCCGCGCCGAGATATTCGAGGTCATAGGTGAAATCGGCCTTGGCGCCGATCATGCCGACCTTGAGCCCGCCGGTGCGCCAACGCTTGCGGATCCGCGCGTTCAGCACGGCGGCCTCCTTGCGCGGGTGCGAGCCGATGATCAGCAGGGCGTCGGCCTTGTCGATGCCGGCGATGGTCGGGTTGAAGATATACGAGCCGCGACCGGCCTTGGCGGCGAATGCGTCGCCGCCCTGCACCGCGAGATTGACCGAGCCGAACTTAGCCAGCAGCTCCTTCAGTGCGAACATCTCCTCGACTGCGGCAAGGTCGCCCGCGATGGCCCCGATCCGCTTGCCGTCGCTGCGGCCGGCCTTGGCCGCGATCGCCGCGAAGGCTTCCTGCCAGGTCGCCGGCCTGAGCTGGCCGTTCTCCCGCACATAGGGACGGTCGAGGCGCTGGGTGCGCAGGCCGTCGACAATGTGGCGGGTCTTGTCAGAGATCCACTCCTCATTCACCGCCTCATTGATGCGCGGCAGGATGCGCATCACCTCGCGGCCGCGGGTGTCGACGCGGATCGCCGAGCCGAGGCCGTCCATGACGTCGATCGACTGCGTCTTGCCGAGCTCCCAGGGCCGCGCCGCGAATGCATAGGGCTTCGAGGTCAGCGCGCCCACCGGGCAGATGTCGACGAGGTTACCCTGCAGCTCGGAGCTCAGCGCGGACTCCAGATAGGTGGTGATCTCCATATCCTCGCCGCGTCCGGTCGCACCCATTTCGGGGGCGCCACAGATCTCGGCGGAGAAGCGGACGCAGCGCGTGCACTGGATGCAGCGGTTCATCGAGGTCTTGACCAGCGCACCGAGATACTTGTCCTCGACCGCGCGCTTGTTCTCGGCGAAACGGCTGGTGTCGACGCCGTAGCCCATCGCCTGATCCTGCAGATCGCATTCGCCGCCCTGGTCGCAGATCGGGCAGTCCAGCGGATGGTTGATCAGCAGGAATTCCATCACGCCTTCACGCGCCTTCTTCACCATCGGCGAACGGGTCGAGATTTCCGGCGGCTCGCCCTTCGGGCCCGGACGGCAGTCGCGCACGGCCCAGGCGCAGCTCGCGACCGGCTTCGGACCACCCTTCACCTCGACGAGGCACATGCGGCAATTGCCGGCGATCGACAGCCGCTCGTGATAGCAGAAGCGCGGAATCTCGGCGCCCGCCGCCTCACACGCCTGCAGCAGCGTGTAGTCCGGGGCGACATCGATCTCTTTGCCATCGATGATGATCTTGGTCATGTCTTCAAGTCTTTCCCAGCTTCGCCGCCATCACTCCGCCGCCACCTGCACGGGATCGCGGACGCCGGCATCGTCGAGATCGGCCCTGTGCGAATACTGGTCGATGCGCTCCTCGATCTCGTGACGGAAATGCGCGATCAGGCCCTGGATCGGCCAGGCCGCGGCATCGCCGAGCGCGCAGATCGTGTGCCCCTCGACCTGCTTGGTCACCTCGAGCAGCATGTCGATCTCGCGCTTGTGGGCGCGGCCCTCGGCCATGCGCGTCAGCACGCGCCACATCCAGCCGGCGCCCTCGCGGCACGGCGTGCACTGGCCGCAGCTCTCGTGCTTGTAGAAATAGGAGATGCGGGCGATCGCCCGGATCAGGTCGGTCGACTTGTCCATCACGATCACGGCCGCGGTGCCGAGACCCGAGCGCAGCTTGCTCAAGGAGTCGAAATCCATCGGCGTGTCGATGATCTGCTCGGCCGGCACCATGCGCACCGACGAACCGCCGGGGATGACCGCCTTCAGGTTGCCCCAGCCGCCGCGAATGCCGCCGCAATGCTTGTCGATCAGCTCGCGGAACGGGATGCCCATCGCCTCTTCGACGTTGCAGGGCCGCTCGACATGGCCGGAGATGCAGAACAGCTTGGTGCCGACATTGTTGGGGCGGCCGATGCTGGCGAACCAGGCGGCGCCGCGGCGCAGGATGTCGGGCGCGACCGCGATCGATTCAACGTTGTTCACCGTGGTCGGGCAGCCATAGAGGCCGACATTGGCCGGGAATGGCGGCTTCAGGCGCGGCTGCCCTTTCTTGCCCTCGAGGCTCTCTAGCAGCGCGGTCTCCTCGCCGCAGATATAGGCGCCGGCGCCGTGGGCCACGTAGAGGTCGAACGGCCAGCCGTTGACGTTGTCCTTGCCGATCAGCTTGGCGTCGTAGGCCTGGTCGATCGCGGCCTGCAGCCGTTCACGCTCGCGGATAAACTCGCCGCGGACATAGATGTAGCAGGCATGCGCGCCCATCGCGTAGCTCGCGAGCAGGCAGCCTTCGACGAGCAGATGCGGATCGTGCCGCATGATCTCGCGGTCCTTGCAGGTGCCCGGCTCGGACTCGTCGGCATTGACCACGAGATAGCTCGGACGGCCGTCCTTGGATTCCTTCGGCATGAACGACCACTTCATGCCGGTCGGGAAGCCCGCTCCGCCGCGGCCGCGCAGGCCGGACGCCTTCATCTCGTTGATGATCCAGTCGCGGCCCTTGTCGATGATCGCCTTGGTGCCGTCCCAGGCGCCGCGACGGCGCGCGCCTTCGAGGCCCCAATCGTGGAGACCGTAGAGGTTCTTGAAGATGCGGTCCTTGTCGTCGAGCATGCTCAAAACTTTCCGAACATCACCGATTGGCTTGGGTATAGGCGAGCCCCGCGGCGCAACCGCCGAACACGAAGGCCCACAACAGGCTGGTCTCCAGCGAGGCGTTCAGCCCGTAGCGCTGCAGCAGGAAGATGAAGCACGCAGCCGCAGCCGTGTGCAGGGCGATGTAGCGCCAGCCCTTCATCGCACCGCCCCTCCCCATCCCGCTCGCTTGCATCAGGAAGCCGCGCATCAGGTGGTTTCCTTCAGCGTGGTCGGGCCGCCTGCCGGCGCCGAGAACTGACGGTCGATCTGCGGACCGGGTTTCGGCGGATTGCCCGCGGCAAAGCCGTCGAGCACCTTGCCGAAGCTCTCCTTGGTCAGGTCCTCGTAGGTGTCCTTCCAGATCTGCACCATCGGCGCGTTCACGCAGGCGCCGAGGCACTCGACCTCCTCCCACGAGAAGTTGCCGTCCTTCGAGAGATGGAACGGCTCGTGATTGATACGATGCTTGCACACCTCGATCAGGTCGCCGGCGCCGCGCAGCTGGCACGGGGTGGTGCCGCAGACCTGCACATGCGCCTTCTTGCCGACCGGCGAGAGCTGGAACATCGTGTAGAAGGTCGCGATCTCCAACATGCGGATATGCGGCATCTCGAGCAGGTCGGCGACGGCGCGGATCGCGGCTTCCGAGACCCAGCCGTCATGCTGCTCCTGCGCGCGCCACAGGATCGCGATCGCGGCCGAGGCCTGACGGCCCGGCGGATATTTCGTGATCTCCTTCTTGGCCCAGGCGAGATTCTCGTCCGTGAACGTGAAGCTCGCGGGCTGCAATTCCTTCGGGGCAAGGCGGCGGACGGACATCGTTCAGTCTCTCATTGCACGCGGCGTGCGGCTTTGGCGTTCAGCGCATCGATCCGGTCTTGCCAGAAGGCGCTTGCGGTGCCGAACACGTTGTAGCCGATGTTGGTGGAAACCTTGATGCGATCGAGAATCGAGAGCTCGTTCACGGTCTCAAGGCGACGGGTGCGGCGGTCGAACACGGTCAGCTTCAGGGGTGTCTGCTCGAGGATGTAGCGGGACACGGTGTGCTTGCGGTCGCTGCCGTGCTCCTCGCAGAGCAGCACGCTGTCGGCTTCCATCAGCCGCCGGCCGCCCTTCATCGCATCGATCTCGACGCCCTCGACGTCGAGCTTCACCAGATACTTGCCCTCGGGCAAGACCTTTTGGTCCCTGATCAGATCATCGAGCGCGATGACCGGCACTTCCTCGCCGTTGGCGCTGTCGCCGGCAATGCTGAAGGCCTCGTGCTTGGTGCCGGACAACCGCGCCGTGCCGCGGCCGGCGCCGATCGCGCACTTCATGGTCTCGAAGCGATTGCCGTTGACGCGCGCATTGTTGGTGAGCTTCGCATAGTTCTGCTCCGACGGCTCGATCGCGATCGCCTTATGGGCGCCGAACGGCCTGCTCGACGCCAGCACCGACCAGTAGCCGTAGTTCGCGCCGCAATCGAGCAACGTATAGTCCACGTCGGCGGAGTCCTCGAACAGCAACTCGAGCTCATCCTCATAGGTGTAGTCGCGGTTGAGCAGCTTGCTCCAGTAGCCGTCGCCATACGGAAACTCGAACACCGCATCCTCGTTGAGCTTTACCGCGATGTCGCGCTCCGGCAGCGTCTTGCGCAGCAGGTTGGCGCACGCGATGTAGCCCATATGCGAGAAATGCGAGGAGATCTTAGCGCCCGTCGCCAGCGCCAGCGCAGCCGTCCGCTCCCAGGCGTTGGCCCCTTCCAGGGCGCCCGAGGCACGGTCAAACTGAATGGGCCGCTGCGCCATCACCGATCGACCTCTCCAAACACGATATCGAGCGAGCCGAGAATCGCCGAGACGTCGGCAAGCAGATGGCCCCGGCAGACGTGATCCATCGCCTGCAGATGGGCGAAGCCCGGCGCGCGGATCTTGCACTTGTAGGGCTTGTTGGTGCCGTCGGCGACCAGATAGACGCCGAACTCGCCCTTCGGCGCTTCGACCGCAGCATAGACCTGGCCGGCCGGCACGTGCACGCCCTCGGTATAGAGCTTGAAGTGATGGATCAGCGCTTCCATCGAACGCTTCATCTCGCCCCGGCGCGGCGGCGCGATCTTGTTGTCCTCGACCACGACCGGCCCCTGCCCGTCGCGGGCTTTGAGCTTCTCGATGCACTGCTTCATGATGCGCACCGACTGGCGCATCTCTTCCATGCGGATCAGGTAGCGGTCATAGCAGTCGCCGTTCTTGCCGATCGGGATGTCGAAATCCATCTCGGCGTAGCACTCATAGGGCTGTGCCTTGCGCAGATCCCAGGCCGCGCCCGAGCCGCGCACCATCACGCCGGAGAAGCCCCACTCCCAGGCTTGCGTCAGCGGCACCACGCCGATGTCGACGTTGCGCTGCTTGAAGATACGGTTGCCGGTAAGCAGCGTATCGAGATCATCGACCACCTTGAGGAACGGATCGCACCACGCCTCGATATCGTCGATCAGCTTCGGCGGCAGGTCCTGGTGCACGCCGCCGACGCGGAAGAACGCCGCGTGCATGCGCGAGCCCGAGGCGCGCTCGTAAAACACCATCAGCTTCTCGCGCTCTTCGAAACCCCACAGCGGCGGGGTCAGCGCGCCGACGTCCATCGCCTGCGTGGTGACGTTGAGCAGATGGGAGAGGATGCGGCCGATCTCGCAATAGAGCACGCGGATCAGCTGGCCGCGGCGCGGCACCGTGATGCCGAGAAGCTTCTCCGCCGCGAGGCAGAACGCATGCTCCTGGTTCATCGGCGCGACGTAGTCGAGCCGGTCGAAATACGGAATCGCCTGCAGATAGGTCTTGTGCTCGATCAGCTTCTCGGTGCCGCGGTGAAGCAGGCCGATATGCGGATCGACGCGCTCGACGACCTCGCCATCCAATTCGAGCACAAGACGGAGCACGCCGTGTGCCGCAGGATGCTGCGGACCAAAGTTAATCGTGAAGTTACGAAGATTTTGCGGTTGCTCGTTCATGATCAGGCCTTCGGCTCCGCCTTCGCCTTCTCATCGCCCGGCAGCGGATAGTCCGCGCCTTCCCACGGCGAGAGGAAATCGAACTTGCGGAATTCCTGGTTGAGCCGGACCGGCTCGTACAGCACCCGCTTCTCCTGGTCGTCGTAGCGGACCTCGACGAAGCCGGTGAGCGGGAAATCCTTGCGCAGCGGATGGCCGTCGAAACCGTAGTCGGTCAGCAACCGGCGCATGTCCGGATGGCCGGCGAAGATCACGCCGTAGAGATCGTAGGTCTCGCGCTCGAACCAGTCGGCGCCCGGGAAGACGCCGATGATCGACGGCACCTGCGTGGTCTCGTCGGCCTCGGCGCGCAGCCGGATGCGGGCGTTCAGCGTCGGCGACAGCAGATGATAGACGACGTCGAAGCGCTTTTCGCGGCCGGGATAGTCGACCGCGGTCACGTCGGTGATGTTGACGAAGCGGCAGTTGGGATCGTCGCGCAAAAAGGTCACGACCTCCACAATCTTGCCCACCTCGACGTCGACAGTGAGTTGGTTGAACGCAACCGAGTGCGCCGTGGCGGCGCCCGGAAGCGCGCTCACGATCGTCTGCCCAAGGGCGTCGAGCTTGCCGTCGTCCATGACGTTAAACCTTAGCGTTCGATAGTGCCGATGCGGCGGATCTTCTTCTGCAGCAGCAGCACGCCGTAGAGCAGCGCCTCCGCCGTGGGCGGGCAGCCCGGCACGTAGATGTCGATCGGCACGATGCGATCGCAGCCACGCACCACCGAATAGGAATAGTGGTAGTAGCCGCCGCCATTGGCGCAGGAGCCCATCGAGATGACGTAGCGCGGCTCCGGCATCTGGTCGTACACCTTGCGCAACGCCGGCGCCATCTTGTTGGTCAAGGTGCCCGCGACGATCATCACGTCGGACTGCCGCGGCGAGGCGCGTGGCGCAAATCCGAAGCGCTCGACGTCGTAGCGCGGCATCGACACCTGCATCATCTCGACCGCGCAGCAAGCGAGACCGAAGGTCATCCACATCAACGAGCCGGTCCGCGCCCAGGTGATCAGGTCGTCGGCGGCAGCCACGAAGAAGCCCTTGTCGGACAGTTCATGATTGACCTCGAGGAAAAACGGGTCGTTGGCGCCGACCGGCTTGCCGGTCGACGGATCAAGAATGCCCTTCGGAGCCGGCGCGATCGCCGGCTGTAGCGCGGTGGGGCTCAATCCCATTCGAGCGCACCTTTCTTCCATTCATATGCAAACCCGACCGTCAGCACGGCCAGAAACACCATCATCGACCAGAAGCCGGTCGCACCCAGCTTTCCGAACGCCACGGCCCAGGGGAACAGGAACGCCACTTCGAGGTCGAAGATGATGAAGAGGATCGCCACCAGGTAGAAGCGGACGTCGAACTTCATGCGAGCGTCGTCGAAAGCGTTGAATCCGCATTCATAGGCGGACAGCTTTTCCGGATCCGGTTGCTGGAACGCGAGCAGGAAGGGCGCGATCAGGAGCGCCAAACCGATCAGGCTCGCTACCCCAACAAAGACCACAAGTGGGAGATAATTCTGCAGGATGCCGCTCATCGGCGAAGCCTTCTTGCTGCGGTTTCGGACGTGCCGCAGATTCGTTGATTGGAATTGTTCTTGAGGCTTTAGCGCAGCGCAACAGGGGGCGCAAGACAAGCAATTTTGACGCTTTTACCGCCCTCCCCGCAGGCTCCGGGCCCGATCCGGCGGTACGCTTGCCTCTTTGGGGTAACGCCGCGGCGGCGCTTTGGTGCCCTGCACTGTTCCCAGATCAGCCCCGCTCTTTCTCGGCAGCGAGCATCTCGGCGGCCGTCGCGGTCAGGCGATCGATATGACCGAGCAGACGCTCCAGATCTTCCGGGTTGAGCTGTTCCAGCAGGCGGCGGTTGCGCTCCTGCGCGCCGGCGACGATGGCGTCATGCGCGGCCAGCCCGGCCTTGGTCAGCGACACCAGCGTCTCGCGATTGTCCCGCGGATTGACCGCCTTGGCCACCAGCTTGCGCGCGACCAGCTCGGCAAGCGCCCGGCTGATCTGGCCCTTGTCCATGCCGACGGCTTCCGCGAGCCTGACCACGCTCATCGGCGGCCGCCGGCCGAGCGAGGCGACCAGGCCGAACTCGACCGAGGACAGCCCGGCGAGGCGCTTGTAGCGCAGCATGGCGCCGCGCTTGAGCAGGTTCGCTAGCACCATCAGCCGCGACGACATCATGGCGGTGATCGGCGCCAGTTCCGCGTCCACGACGATCTCCGGCGGTATCGCCCTTCCGGTCTTCAGTTTCTCGGTCATCGGCCAACCTCTGCCAACAAAGGCGCGCGCTGCCAACCTAACCGATATCGTTGACATTGTCATCGATCTATCGTTGACTTAGTCAACGCATAACGACCGCGGCCACCAGGCTAGCGGCAGGAGGAAACAGCATGACGATCACCCAGCGGGACCGCGACCTCGGCACGGCCTATGCCATGAAGCCGTCCACCACCCGGACCGAGCTCACCTCGGTCGTCCGCGGCACGCCGATGGGCGAACTGCTGCGCCGCTACTGGCACCCGATCGGTCTCTCCAGCGACGCCACCGATATCCCCAGAAAAGTGCGCGCGCTCGGCGAGGACCTCATCCTCTTTCGCGCCAAGCATGGCCGGGTCGGCCTGCTGCATGCCCGCTGCTGCCATCGCGGCACCACGCTCTATTACGGCAAGGTCGAGGAAGACGGCATCCGCTGCTGCTATCACGGCTGGAAATTCGACACCGAGGGCCACTGCCTCGAGCAGCCCTGCGAGCCCGACGGCGGCCGCTTCAAGGACAAGGTGCGCCAGCCCTGGTATCCGGTGCAGGAGCGCTACGGCCTGATCTTCGCCTATATGGGGCCATCCGAGAAAATGCCGGTGCTGCCGCGCTACGAATGTCTCGAGACCATGGACGACGGCGAGTTCGTCGAGGCCGACGATTCCTCGATCGGCGGCGGCGGCCCCGCGGTCATCCCCTGCAACTGGCTGCAGCATTTCGAGAACGTGGTCGATCCCTACCACGTGCCGGTGCTGCACGGCTCGTTCAGCGGGCCGCAGTTCACCACCATGATGGCCTCGATGCCGGAGGTGAAGTTCGAGATGTCGCCGCGCGGCGTCGCGGTGCGCTCGATCCGCAGGCAGGACGACGGCAAGGTGTTCTATCGCGTCACCGAGGCTGCCCTCCCCACGCTGCGCGTGGTGCCCAATCCGCGCGTCGCCCAGTTCGCCCGGGTGGAATCGATCGGCTGGACGCTGCCGATCGACGACACCTCGTTCCGCATTTATGTCGCGGGCCGGGTCAAGAACGCCGGCGACATCGGCCGGATGCGCTCGAAGTTCAACGGCAAGTTCTGGTGGGACATGACGGAAGCCGAGCACCAGCAATTCCCGGGTGATTACGAGGCACAGGTCGGCCAGGGCGCGCAGACGATCCATTCGGAGGAGCATTTCGGCCAGAGCGACCGCGGCATCCTGATGATCCGCCGCATGCTCTCTGACCAGCTCGAAGCGCTGGCGGCCGGCCGCGACCCGATCGGGGTGTCGTTCGACGCCGACGCCAGGCCGGTCGAATTCGAAGCGGGGAACTATATCCGCGAGGCCTAGGGCCCGCGCTCGAGCGAACAAAGCAGAAAAACATGTCGGGGGGAAAGCCATGGTCGAACTCGCACCGCGCGCGGCCGCGCAGGCACAGGAAGGCGCAAGGCCTACGGCCCGGCGCTATTACGTGCTCGGGCTGCTCACGATCATCTACGCCCTCAACTTCCTCGATCGCACGATTTTCAACGTGCTGATCGAGCCGATCAAGAAGGAGTTCACCCTCAGCGACACCACGATGGGCCTGCTCGCGGGCTTCGGCTTCGTGCTGTTCTATTCGCTGCTGGGCATTCCGATCGCGCGGATGGCGGACCGGCTGAACCGCCGCAACATCGTCGCCTGCGCCTTCGCGTTCTGGAGCGCGATGACCTATCTCTGCGGCATGGCCTCCAGCGTCACCACGCTGGCGCTCGCCCGGATCGGTGTCGGCATTGGCGAGTCGGCAGGCACGCCGGCGTCGCAGTCGATGATTGCCGATCTCTTCGACAAGAACGAGCGTCCGCGCGCGCTCGGCATCTATGCGATCGGCACCTATCTCGGCGTCTTCCTCGGCTATTTCATCGGCGGCTACATCAACCAGCACTATGGCTGGCGCACCGCGTTCTTTTCCGCCGGCCTCCCCGGGATCGCGCTCGCCGCGGTGCTGTGGCTGACCATCTCCGAGCCGAAGCGCGGCGCGATGGCCGAGACGTTCAAGGCCGAACCGATCGGCCCGACGCTGCGCTTCCTCGGCGCCCAGCCGAGCTTCGTGATCGTGCTAGTCGGCTTCTGCCTGACGACCTACACGAACTACGCTACGGCGGTATGGATCCCGCCGTTCCTGGCGCGCATCCATCACCTCTCGAGCGCCGAGATCGGCACCTATGCCGGCACCTTCAAGGGCCTCGCGGGGATGGCCGGCACGCTCGTCGGCGGCATCGTGGTCGCGCGCATCAGCTGCCGCGACGACCGCTGGAAACTATGGGCGCCCGCGATCATGTCCGGCCTCGCCGGCCCCGTCGTCGCACTGTGCATGCTGACGCTGAGCTTCCCACTGATGGTCGCGGCGCTGGCGCTGACCTCGTTCCTGGTCGGCTTCCATCTCGGTCCGATCTTTGCGATCGCCCAGACGGTCGCCAAACCCAGCATGCGCGCGCTGGCCTCGGCGATCGTGCTCCTGACCGCGACCTGCTTCGGCCAGAGCGTCGGCCCCCTTGCGGTCGGCATGATCAACGACGCGCTGAAGGGCACCTACGGCGTCGACGCGGTTCGCTACTCGCTGCTGTCGGCGGCGGTCACGACCGCGCTCGGCGCGCTCCTGTTCGTCTGGGCCGCGCGCTGGATCCGATCCGATATCAAGCGGGCGGCCTGACGGCCTCAATCTGCCATGAAGGCGAGCAGGTCGGACACCAGGCGCTCGCCATGCGTCAGCGCGCGATTACGCGTCAGGTAATCACACGCACGATGCATGAGCCCGTACGGCGTTGCGCCGTCAGGTCAGCTTGCCGGTATATTTCTCCAGCATCGCCCAGGCGTCCGCGCCGTAGGTTTTCTGCCACTGCGTGTAGAAGCCTGCTTTCACCAACGCGGCCCTGAACTGCACGTGATCGAGCTTGTTGAACGTCATGCCCTTGTTCGTCAGCTCGGCCTGCAGCGAGCGATCCATCTCGACGAGGTCGGCTCGCTCCTTCACCGCCGCCGCGTCGAAGGCCGCATTGACGATCTCGAGCAGATCGGGCGGCAGGCTCGCCATCGCGCGGCGGTTGCCGAGGATCCAGTAGCCGCTCCAGCAATGGTTCGAGAGAGCGCAATATTTCTGCACCTCGTAGAGCTTGCCGGTCGATACCTGCGCCAGCGGATTCTCCTGCCCTTCGACGATGTGTGTCTGCAGGGCCGAATAGAGCTCGCTGTAGCTGATGCTCGACGGCAGCGCGCCGAGGCCGGAGAACAGCGAGGTCAGCAGCGCGGTCACGGGCACGCGGATCTTGAAGCCCTTGAGATCGTCGACGCTGTAGAGTTGCCGGCTCGACGACGAGGTGATCTGGCGGAAGCCGTTGTCCCAGACTTTCTTCATCGGCGCCACGCCGGTCTTGGTGATCGCCTCGCGCACGAGGTCGCCGACCCCGCCGTCCATCGCCGCCCAGACCCGGTCATAGGACTGGAACGCAAAGCCGACGCTCGGCAGGCCCGACATCGGCACCAGCGTCGACAGCGTCATGCTCGGCGCAGCCAATAGCTCGATACCGCCGGCCCGGACCTGCGACAGCATCTCGGGGTCGCCGCCGAGCTGGCTGTTGGCGAACACCGTGATGTTGACCCGACCGGACGACTGCGCGCCGACCGCCTTCGCGGCTTCGGTCAGGCGGATAGTTAGCGGATGAGTTTCTGGAGTGTTGACGCCGAGCTTGAAATCGAACTCGGTGGCGGCAAGACCGGGTTTACCGAGCATTGCGGCCGCGATCGCCGCCGAGCCGGCTCCCAACAGACCCCTGCGGGTCATATTCATTGTTTTCATTATTGTTTTTCTCCCAAGCGCATCGCAGCGCCTAGGCCAGTTTCGGCTCTCCGGCAACGTCGCGCAAGCGGCGGGGAAACCAATCCACCGGCGCGACGAAACCATTTCGGGGAGGCCACGAAACGATCCGGAAACAGATGGCGCTTACGACTATCGCCAACAGGCGGCGCATAGACGCCCGGAGGCGACCATGAACCACTCGATCCAATCAGCGGACCGCGCGACCCACCTTAAGATTGTGGTCGTTGCCATCGTGGCCGGCATCGCGGTCGCGGCTTTGAGCATTTCGGCCCGGAACAACGCGGACTTCACCCAGACGGCGCAGACCCAAGTCATCAAGGCTGGCAAGCCGGTCGCGATCACCTCGTCGGGGACCTCGACCGTGCGCTGACATCGTCCAGGCTACTGCAGACAAAAAGGGCCGCCTGCTGGCGGCCTTTTTGTTTGCGCCCCCCTCGCCTGCGACGCACTCCGCGGTCACCGCCTCGCCTGCGCGCAGCATTAACGGCGATCTAACGCAGTCATTCGATTGCGATCCGCTCCGCGACCGCGGTCTTAAAAGTTGTCGGCTAAGGTCGGCGTCAATAGGGGCGCAGGCCAAAATGAATTTGCAGCAGCAGATCGCAACCACCGGATTCAAGATCATCTGCACCGATTGCGGCAGCCTGTCGATCAAGCTGACCGACCCGGTGCACGCGTCCGACGACACGCTGATCGAATGCCGTCAATGCAGCGCAATCCGCGGCACGATGGCGGACCTGCACGTCCTGGCGCGGCGCGGCCGCGACCTCTTCGAGTTCTAGCTCGGGAGCCGGTCGACGCTGCCGCAGCGTCACGCGGCATCCCGCCGCCTGGTTCGGACAGCCGAATCACTTGTTCGCCAATGCTGCGCGCAACACCGAGCAGACCGAAGCGCGCCATTCGGCGGAGGCCCGGCACCCCGGATAATTACGGAGCGTGAGCGAGAAATCCCCTCTCCAACCAATGAAAGCTGTGGTCTCGCGAGCGCGCCGTTCAGAAACACAGAAACAAAAGCTCGATTTTGCTTAACTTGCTCCGCCTGCACTTGCTGGCTAACTCTCGCTTGTTCTTTGGGGCGGAACGGGCCGATGAAACTGACGCGCGATGACCTGCTTGTCGGGGTCACAATCCTCGGATTTTGCGTCGTCAGCATCGTTTCGATGATGGCCTGCGGGCATGCCTTTCCGGCGATGCACTTATGGCGGTCCGACAGCATCACCGCGCAAGCCATGCTCGGCACGGCCGTAATGCTTGTCTTCGTCCCGGCGTTCGTCGCCGCGCGCTTCTGCTTCGGCTATATCGTGGCCTTCTTCCTGCTCTCTGCAGTGTTCGGCTTCGCCTGGCTGAGCTTCTTCACCGGGTTCGACTATGCCCACGCCGTGGCGCGTTGGGCCATGATCGCCGCGCTCGCCGCAGCGATGCTGCCTCTCATGTTCGTGGATCTTCAGATCTGGCGGCCCGAATTGTCGGAAGCGGCCATGAACCGGATCGCCGTCATTCTGTTCGGAACGTCTCTCGCTGTGTTGATGATTGACATCTCCTATGGTGCCCGCTTCGGCGATCCGTATGGGCCTGCCCGGAGCGCAATCACGCGACCGGCGCCGTTGAACTATCTCATCGGGATCATCATCGGAGCCATTCTGCCATATCTGTTTGCGCATTGTGCAACGCGCAGCCGATGGATAGTGGCAATCGGCGTGCTGTCGTTTGCGCTTTGCTTCTATCCGGTGGTCAACAACAAGACCGTGCTTCTGTTGCCGATCTGGCTGCCGTTTCTGTTCTGGCTGTTCGGCCACTTCAGCCCGCGGCTCGCCACCGTGCTTGCGCTTCTCGTACCGATGATCATCGGCCTTGCGGCCTTCCTGTTTCTTGCCGTCGACAAGAACTACCTGGTGTTCAGCGTGATCAACCTGCGCTTCGTCGCGATTCCGTCGTTGGCGCTTGATCACTATGCCGGCTTCTTCGCCCACCGCGAGCTGACCCACTTCTGTCAGATATCCATCCTGCGACACCTGGTCGGCTGCGCCTATGGCGAACTCGGACCGGAGTTCGCAGCGGTCTATCGGGACGGCAACTTCAACGCCTCCTTCCTTGCGACGGAAGGTATCGCGTCGGTCGGTCTGGTGTTGGCTCCGGTAGCGGCTTTCGTCTGCGGCCTGATCCTCTCCATCGGATCGGCGGTCTCGCGGCACCTGTCGCCGCGCTTCATCGCCGTTTCATCCGGCGTTGCGGTTCAGACGATCATGAACGTGCCGATGACAACCGGGCTTCTGACCGACGGAATTGCCCTGCTGTTCCTCTCTGGTGGCTGACACCGGAATGGCGCCCGGCGCTCGCCCGTAGCCCCGAGCCGGCCGTTCAGCCGGTCGACGTCGTCATTGCCGCTGCATCCGGATTTTTGCCGCAGCTCAGTACGCGGCCGTTCGAGCAGGCCGATCCGGTGAACGTCGAGTTGGCGAAGGAACCGAGGAGAACAACCGCGCGATCGGCACCGCGCAACGGCGCGCCACCGAGGGGATCGTGCTGCTAAGTCATTGAAAAAACTGGCGCGAGAGACGGGACTCGAACCCGCGGCCTCCGCCGTGACAGGGCGGCGCTCTAACCAACTGAGCTACTCCCGCGGATGCCGATCACAGGACTGATCCGCGCAGGACCGAGGGCATAAAGGCCCTCATCCCGTTAGTCAAGGACGTTGCAAATCTCCACACAAGGGAGCTGTTTTCCGCGTCGTCTGCGCGGATTGCGGCCTGTTTTCAGCCGAACCGGCGTAGTCAGCGAAGCCCCGAATCAAATAAGGCCTGATACATCTTGGTTTCCTGACGCCGATCCGGCTTCGCCCTTATCGGCACCGATGGTTTCAGGACTCTTCCGGACGCGTTTTCCTGGCGCGGACTGCGCGCCATTGGCGCGAAAGCATCATCCAGCAACGAGGAGGGCCACACATGGCGAAAAAAGCAGCGACCCCGGCGACGATCACGCTGAAGCACCTGGCGGCGGCCATCGCCGAGGAGCAGGAACTGTCCAAGAAGCAGGCCGAGGCGATCCTGACCGACATGGTCACCCGGATCACCAAGCACCTCAAGAAGGGCGAGCGGATCCGCATTGTTGGGCTCGGCATCCTCCAAGTCCGCAAGCGCGCCGCCCGCATGGGCCGCAACCCCGCCACCGGCGAGCAGATCCACATCAAGGCCAGCAAGAAGGTCGCCTTCCGCGCCGCCAAGGAGCTCAAGGAAGCCGTCTAGGCCGCAGTTTCAGGGCCTGCCCAAGGCGCCATTCCGGATCGCGACGCGGCCCCGGAATGGCGCTTTTCTGTTACAGACCCTAGCTAGATAGAGAATTCATCTTTCGACGCGTTTTCTTCATGCGAACCGGATCCGCTTCGTTCGAGAAACGCGCCCTTTCCATTCCTTTACTTTGCGCGGTCGTCATGCTGGCACCGGTTCTCGACTTCAAGCACACCGTCACTGAGCGCTTCCTGCGCTATGTCGTGATCGACACCCAGTCCGATCCCGATTCGCCGACCTGCCCCTCCACCGAGAAACAGAAGAATCTCGGCCGTCTCCTGGTCTCCGAGCTGCAGGCGATGGGGATATCGGATGCCCATCTCGACGCGCACGGCTATGTCTACGCGACGATCCCGGCCAACACCGACAAGCAGGTTCCGGTGATCTGCTTCTGCTCGCATATGGACACCTCGCCCGACTGCACCGGCAGGGACGTCAAGCCGCAGATCGTGCAGGACTACCGCGGCGGCGACATCGTGCTGCCGGCCGATCCCTCGCAGGTGATCCGCGCCGCGGAGCATGAGGCGCTGGCCGGCCAGATCGGCAACGACATCATCACCACCGACGGCACCACCCTGCTCGGCGCCGACAACAAGGCTGGTGTCGCCGAGATCATGGATGCCGCACACTTCTTCGTCAGCAATCCAAAGGTGAAGCACGGCACGATCAAGATCCTGTTCACGCCCGACGAGGAGATCGGCCGCGGCGTCGACAAGGTCGATATCAAGAAGCTCGGCGCCGATTTCGGCTACACCATGGACGGCGAGAGCGCGGGCCATATCGAGGACGAGACCTTCTCCGCCGACGGCGCCAGCATCATTATCGAGGGCGTCGCGACCCATCCCGGCTTCGCCAAGGGCAGGATGGAGCACGCAATCAAGATTGCCGCTGCAATCGTCGAGCGCCTGCCGAAGGATACCTGCTCACCCGAGACCACCGAGGGCAAGGAAGGCTTCCTGCATCCGGTCGCGATCTCGGGCGCGCTGGAGAAGGCGCGGATCGACTTCATCGTGCGCGATTTCACCTCGGATGGGCTCAAGCAGAAGGAAGCGCTGCTCGAAGCCATCGTGAAGGATGTCATGAAGGCCTATCCGCGCTCGACCTACCGCATGGAGGTCAGGGAGCAGTACCGCAACATGAAGCAGGTGATCGACCGTCACCCCGAGGTCGTCACCTACGCGATCGAGGCGATCAAGCGCGCTGGCCTGACGCCGGTGAAGGCCTCGATCCGCGGCGGCACCGACGGCTCGCGGCTGTCGTTCATGGGCCTGCCCTGCCCCAACATCTTCGCCGGCGAACACGCCTTCCACTCGCGGCTGGAATGGGTGAGCCGGCAGGACATGGAAAAGGCCGTGCAGACCATCGTGCATCTGGCGATGATCTGGGAAGAGCGGGCCTAACGTCTCAGGCCCGCGCCGTCACGATCCAGATCGCGGCGGGCAGCAGCACGGAGTCGCCCTTCGCGAACGGCGTCAGCGCCTCGCGGATCGAGGTGATGGCGGCGGCCCGCACGTCATCGGGATGTCCTTCCAGCGCGCGGCTGGCCGGGCCGATCTCCAGCGCGCCCTGCACCGCAGCGTCCAGGCCGCGCCCGATCGCGACGTCGAGCTCGAGCCGGCACGGCTCCATCGCGATACCGGAAAACCCGGCTTCGCCGAGGATGCGGTTGACACGCGCCTCGGACGCGAACGAAAACGGACCTGGATCTTCGGGACCAAGCTGCGGCAGCTTCGGCACGTGCTTGTAGACAGCCTGCAGCGACGTCATGAAGAAAGGATTCTCACGCGGCTCCTTCCAGCAGGCGAAGGCGAGCCGTGCCGATCGCTTCAACGCCTTGCGCAAATTGGCAAACGACACTGCGGGCTCGGCAAAGAACATCACGCCGAAGCGCGATGTGAGCAGGTCGAAACTCGCGGGATCGAACGGATAAACCGTGGCATCGGCGAGCGCGTAGTCGACCGGCGCATCCTGCGGCGTGCTCTGCCGCGCCCGCTCCAGCATCGGCCCCGACACATCGACGCCGAACACATGGCCCGACGGCCCCACCTTGTTCGCCAACGCGTTCGTAGACGCGCCGCTGCCGCAGCCGACATCGAGCACGCGCTCGCCGGCAGTCGGCTTCGCGCGATCGACCAGCAGATCGAGCACCGGCTTGAGCACGATGTCCTGCGCGGCCTGCCGTGCAGCCCAGCGCTGGCCGCCCGGCCCGTTCCAATACGCGATCTGATCAGCGTTACGCTCGTGACCTTGCGCGGCGTCCATCAGCAGGTCTCTCTTGTTGCGGCACGCAGCATCGGCATCACCTGATAAATGAAGCCGGCATTGGCCTTCGTGGCTGGATCGTTGGCGATGATCTCATGCGGATCGGCATCGTCAGGCAGTTGCAGCACGCCCAATCCCCAGACGCCGGCGGGATCAGCCACCGGCCCGAAGATCAGCGCCTTGCCGGCGCGCAACAATTCGCCGCAATAGGCGACATGCGCCTGCATGATCTCGGCCTCGCGCGGCGTCATGTCCTGCGGAAAAGTCGGGCGCGGACCGGTCAATTTGCAAACGTAATGCTTCATGGACCTGGCCCCTGTCTCGCGGATCAGTTGGCGGAGGCGCTCGCCGGTTTGGCCTGCTTCGGCGCGGCCGTTTTCGCGGCTGACTTGGCGTGCGCCTTGGGTGCTGCTTTCGGAGCGTTATCGCTGCGGGCGATCCCCCACGGATCGACCGGCTTCTGGTCCGGCACACTGTTGATTGCGCGCTGATAGGCCCGCTGCGCCCGCTGCTCGTTGGCCAGGTCCGCCGGCGACTTGTCGATCTCCTCCCGATATCTCTGAACATGGTCCTGCGCCAACGCGGGTCCGGCGATGAAGGCGGTCAGGAGAATGGCGGCGGCGACTGTGCGCATGGATCGAGTTCCGGTTGGGCGGCGAACGGAAACATATCATCGCGCCAATAGCGGCGGCAATTTGTGCGGCGGGAATCGCGACAGTCAGGTGGATGATGAGCCGGTCCGCCTGCGCTCTTCGAGCTTCGGCGTGACAGCCTTCGCCCTGCGGCAACGAGCACGTGGCAACTTTTGCCGCGAAGGCTGGCCTGCCCAGCCGTAGCCCGTGAGGTGCGAAGGCTGGTAGGCGGCGAGAGATTCGAACTCCCGACCCTCTCGGTGTAAACGAGATGCTCTAACCAGCTGAGCTAGCCGCCCTTACCTGCCGCGCCTCTTTAGCCTCGCCGACCCCCGCGGTGCAAGGTCGATGGCTCTAATCCGTCGGGCGCCCCGGCAATCCCGCGAGATCGTTGATCCAAGGCGCGGCCGAGTGGCACCAGATCTGGCGTTTCGGCGTCAGTCGGTCGCGCTGGCGGATGCTGCCCCAGCGAATGCCCCAGTCGTCGGGCCCGCCGTCCTCGCCGCTCGTGAACAGGGGGGAACCGCAATCGCCGCAAAAGTGCTGGAAACGGGTCCGGCAGTTGTCGCCCTTCTTCCCGTACATTTTCGGCGCCCGCCCGGTCAGCCGCACCTGCTCGGCGGCGCAGATCACGGTGACGCGGTAAGGCGATCCGGTGAGCGTCTGACAGTCCGTACAGTGGCAGATCGACACCCGCTCCGGATCGATCTCAGCCTGATAGGTCACCGCCCCGCAGTGGCTCGCCCGTCGATCTGCATGTCTGCCTCCTGTCGTTGCTGCAACGAAGATAGGGCGCGCACCGTTACTCCACCACGCGCGGCTGGTCCCGCCCACAAGGGGTGACGAACCGCGCGTCGTCCCCCACTCAATCCGACGGCATGCTGTTTCGGTATCCCAAGTATGCCTTGTTTGGGATACCATCCCGGGATATGTTGCTCATCCAAAACCCGCCATCCATCCTCTCGTCTGGACCACCCGCCATGTCGCAGATGCTTCAGATCCACGACCAGCTCCGCGAGATGATCCTCTCGCTCGACCTCGGCCCGGGCGAGCGACTGACGGAACGGTGGCTGGAGAGCCGCTTCGAGGGATCGCGCACGCCGATCCGCGCGGCGCTGGTGCGGCTCGAAGGCGAAGAACTGGTCCGGCGCGACGGCCGCAATTGGATTGTTGCCCCGATCGATCTCGGCGAACTGGAAGCCCTCGCCGAGTTCCGCGTGCCGCTGGAGACGACCGCGGTCCGCCTCGCCTGCGCGCGGGCCAGCGAGGCCGATATCGCCGGGATCGAAGGCATGCTCGACGCCTGCCAGTCGGGTGCGCCTCGCGAGGAGTGGCACCGCGTCGGCACTGATTTCCACGTCGAGATCGCGCGGCTCTCGGGCAATCCCTTCATCGTCAAGGCGATCGCGGGCGCCATGACCCGGCTGTCGCGGGCGCGCTGGCTGGAAGTGTGGACCGAGCCCTCGCGCGAGCAGGCTTGGCGCGAGCACCGCCGCATCCTCGGCTTCATCAAGAACAACGAGCCCGACGCCGCCGCGCGCGAGGCGGCCGACCACATCAGCGACACCCGCGATCGGCTGCTCCGTTCGCTGAACGAGGATCGCCGCGGCCTGCGGGCGCGCGGCTTTGCCGTGATCGGGCTACGCTGACATGGACGCGGAAGTTGATCGCGAGGCAATCCTCGACGCCGGCCCCTGGAAGCGCAACCTGATCGTTTGTCTGTTCGGCTCCTTCACCACGATCGTGGCGATGACGCTGCTGCTGCCGTTCCTGCCGCTCTATGTCGAACAGCTTGGCGTGACCGATCATGCGGCCATCGTGCAGTGGTCGGGCGTCGCCTATGGCGCGACCTTCTTCAGCGCCGCGTTGACCGCGCCGCTGTGGGGGCGGCTCGCCGACCGTTACGGCCGCAAGCTGATGCTGATCCGCGCCAGCCTCGGCATGGCCATCGCGATGTCGCTGATCGGCATGGCGCACAACGTCTATGAACTGGTCGGACTGCGGCTCTTGACCGGCTTGCTCGGCGGCTACGCCTCGGGCTCGACCGTGCTGGTCGCGGCGCAAACGCCGAAAGCACGCTCCGGCTGGGCGATCGGCGTGCTGTCCGCCGGCATCATGGCCGGCAGCCTGGTTGGCCCGCTGGTCGGAGGCATCCTGCCGCCCCTGATCGGCATCCGCTCGACCTTCTTCATCGCCGGCGGCGTCATCTTCTTCACCTTCCTCGGCACGACCTTCCTGATCCGCGAGGGAGTTCGGCCACAGGCGGCGCGCGGGAGCAAATCGCGCGGCGGCTGGGCGCTCCTTCCGGACAAGCGCCCGGTCCTCGCGATGTGGATGACGGGCCTGTTGCTGATGGTTGCCAACATGTCGATCGAGCCGATCATCACGGTCTATGTCGCCCAACTGGTCGAAGCATCGCAGGTGACGTTTATCGCGGGCCTCGTGATGTCGGCGGCGGCGTTCGGCAGCCTGTTGTCCTCGTCTCACCTAGGCAAACTCGCTGATCGCGTCGGCCATTGGCGGATCATCATCGTGTGCCTTGCCGTCTCGGCGCTGCTGCTGGTCCCGCAGGCCTTCGTGGTCAGCGGGTGGCAACTGATCCTGCTGCGCTTCCTGATGGGCCTCGCGCTCGGCGGCCTGCTGCCGTGCATCGCAAGCGTCATCCGGCACAATGTGCCCGACACTGTCACGGGCAGCATGCTGGGCTATTCGGTGTCGGCGCAGTACGCGGGCCAGGTGATCGGCCCCCTCGCCGGCGGCTTCATCGGCGGACATATCGGCATGCGCGCGGTTTTCCTGGGAACGAGCGTGCTGATGGCGTGTGGGGCGATCGGCAATTTCATCGTCGAGAAGCGAAAGTAATCCGGCGCTCGTCGCATTCGACGGATGCGAGACGCCGGACAAAAGAGCCGTCAAAACAAAAACGGCGCCCGAAGGCGCCGTTTGATTGCTTTCTGTCGGAGCTCGCTCAGTGCGCCGTCAGGCCGCCGGCTGCTTCATCCGAAGCGTCGGGCTTGACGTCGACCTTCGTCTCCTCTTCCCAGACGATCGGCGCGGGCACGCGGACCAGCGCCTTGGCGACGACCTCATCCAGCCGCGAGACCGGGATGATGTCCATGCCGCCCTTGATCGCATCGGAGATCTCCGTGAGATCCTTGGCATTGTCCTCGGGGATCAGCACCGTCTTGATGCCGCCGCGCGCGGCAGCCAGCAGCTTCTCCTTCAGACCGCCGATCGGCAGCACCCGGCCGCGCAGCGTGATCTCGCCGGTCATCGCGACATCGTGACGGACCGGGATTCCGGTCATGGTCGAGATGATCGCGGTGGCCATCGCGACGCCGGCGGACGGACCGTCCTTCGGGGTCGCGCCCTCCGGCACGTGAACGTGGATGTCGCGGCGATCGAACATCGGCGGTTCGATTCCGTAGACGATCGCGCGCGAGCGGACGTAGGACGCCGCCGCGGAGATCGACTCCTTCATCACGTCGCGCAGGTTGCCCGTCACCGTCATCTTGCCCTTGCCGGGCATCATGACGCCTTCGATGGTCAACAGCTCGCCGCCGACATCGGTCCAGGCCAGGCCGGTGACGATACCGACCTGATCTTCATCATCGATCTCGCCGAAGCGGTACTTCGGAACGCCGAGGAACTCTTCGATGTTCGCCTCGCTAACCTTGACCGACTTCTTCTTGGAGATCATCAGCTCCTTCACCGCCTTGCGGGCCAGTGTGGACAGCTCACGCTCCAGGTTGCGCACGCCCGCTTCGCGGGTGTAGCGGCGGATCATCAACAGCAAGGCCGCGTCGTCGATCGACCATTCCTTGGAGTCCAGACCGTGCTTGGTGAGCGCGCTCGGGATCAGGTGCTTGCGCGCGATCTCGACCTTCTCGTTCTCGGTGTAGCCGGCGATCCGGATGATCTCCATGCGGTCCATCAGCGGGCCGGGAATATTCAGCGTATTCGCGGTCGTGATGAACATCACGTTGGACAGGTCGTAGTCGACCTCCAGGTAGTGGTCGTTGAAGTTCGAGTTCTGCTCGGGGTCGAGGACCTCAAGCAGCGCCGACGACGGATCGCCGCGGAAATCGGCGCCCATCTTGTCGATCTCGTCCAGCAGGAACAGCGGGTTCGCGGTCTTCGCCTTCCGCATCGACTGGATGATCTTGCCGGGCATCGAGCCGATATAGGTGCGGCGGTGACCGCGGATCTCGGCCTCGTCACGCACGCCGCCGAGCGACACGCGCACGAACTCGCGCCCCGTCGCCTTGGCGATCGACTTGCCGAGCGAGGTCTTGCCGACGCCGGGAGGCCCGACCAGGCACAGGATCGGCCCGGTCAGCTTGTTGGCTCGCGACTGCACCGCGAGATACTCGACGATGCGGTCCTTGACCTTCTCGAGCCCGTAGTGATCGGAGTCCAGCACCGCCTGCGCGGCCTCGAGGTCCTTCTTGACCTTGGACTTCTTGCCCCACGGAATCGAGAGCAGCCAATCCAGATAGTTGCGCACGACGGTCGCTTCCGCGGACATCGGCGACATCTGGCGCAGCTTCTTCAACTCGTGCTGCGCCTTCTCGCGCGCTTCCTTGGAAAGCTTGGTCTTGGAGATCTTCTCCTCCAGATCGGCCAGCTCGTCGCGACCTTCGTCGTCGCCGAGCTCCTTCTGGATCGCCTTCATCTGCTCGTTCAGGTAATACTCGCGCTGGGTCTTCTCCATCTGGCGCTTGACGCGCGAGCGGATGCGCTTCTCGACCTGCAGCACCGAGATCTCGCTCTCCATCAACCCCAGCACCTTCTCCAGGCGCTGCGTGACGGACAACGTCTCCAGAATCGCCTGCCGATCGGCAATCTTCACCGCGAGATGCGAGGCAACGGTATCGCCCAGCTTGGCGAAATCGGTGATCGCCTGAACCACGCCGACGACTTCGGCGGAGATCTTCTTGTTCAGCTTCACATAGCTCTCGAAGTCGGACACGACCGAACGCGCCAGCGCCTCGGCTTCGACCGAGTTGGCGTCAGTGTCGGAGAGCGCGACCGCGGTCGCCTCATAATACTCGCTTCGATCGGTATACTTCTCGACGCGCGCGCGCTCGAGTCCCTCGACCAGCACCTTCACCGTGCCGTCGGGCAGCTTCAGGAGCTGCAGGACGCTGGCGAGCGTACCGGTCTCGTAAATGGCATCGGGTGCAGGATCGTCATCGGACGCGTTCTTCTGCGTCGCGAGCATGATCAGCGCGTCGTTCTTCATCACCTCTTCGAGCGCGCGGATCGATTTCTCGCGGCCGACGAACAGCGGCACAATCATGTGCGGGAAGACGACGATGTCGCGTAGCGGCAGCACCGGATAGGAGTGGCTTTCGCCGTGAACGATCGTTGGCCGGGGTTTGGAAGTCGTCATGGCCTAATCCTTTTGTTTTGCCCCCTTGCACGCAGCCCGCCTGCTTGCGCAACCGCCACAAGGTGCCTTGGTGATCCGGATCAGGTGACCGTCAGCAGCCGCCTTCTCCGTCTCGTGAAGCGACGAATCTCGACACGTCGAGCGTCGTCACCGATAGCATTAGGTGGCAATCGGGCACATGGGTGTCAAGTACGAGAAATGCCCGAAACTTCAGGCCAAACAGACATTTGCCGCCACGCCCAGACGGCTGCCGGATGGGCCGGCAGCCGCGCAATATTGGTCAGCTCGGCGTTGCGCGCTTTAAGCGCTCGCGCTGCTCTCGACGGCGCGGTCGGAACGATCCGCGTAGATGTAGAGCGGACGGGCCGTCCCCTCGACAACCTCGCGCGAGATCACGACTTCCTCGACCCCTTCCAGGCCCGGGAGGTCGAACATCGTCTCGAGCAGGATGCTCTCCAGGATCGACCGCAGGCCGCGTGCGCCGGTCTTGCGCTCGATCGCCTTGCGGGCGACCGCGCCAAGCGCCTCGTCTGCAAAGGTCAGCTCGATGTTCTCCATTTCGAACAAGCGCTGGTATTGTTTCACCAGCGCGTTCTTCGGATCGGTCAGGATCTTCTTCAGCGAGCTCTCGTCGAGGTCTTCCAGCGTTGCAACGACCGGCAGACGGCCGACGAATTCCGGAATCAGGCCGTACTTCAGGAGATCCTCGGGCTCGACGTGGCGGAAGATCTCGCCGGTCCGGCGGTCCTCCGGCGCCAGCACCTGCGCCGCGAAACCGATCGAGGTCGAACGGCCGCGCGCGGAGATGATCTTCTCCAGCCCCGAGAAGGCGCCGCCGCAGATGAACAGGATGTTGGTGGTATCCACCTGCAGGAACTCCTGCTGCGGATGCTTGCGGCCGCCCTGCGGCGGAACCGACGCCACCGTGCCTTCCATGATCTTCAGCAGCGCCTGCTGGACACCCTCGCCCGAGACGTCGCGGGTGATGGAGGGATTGTCCGACTTGCGGCTGATCTTGTCGATTTCGTCGATATAGACGATGCCGCGCTGCGCGCGCTCGACATTGTAGTCGGCCGCCTGCAAGAGCTTCAGGATGATGTTCTCGACGTCCTCACCGACGTAGCCGGCCTCGGTCAGCGTCGTGGCATCGGCCATGGTAAAGGGAACGTCGAGGATGCGGGCCAGCGTCTGGGCGAGCAGGGTCTTGCCCGAACCGGTCGGACCGATCAGCAGGATGTTCGACTTCGCAAGCTCGACGTCGTTGTGCTTGGTCTGATGGTTCAGCCGCTTGTAGTGGTTGTGGACGGCAACCGACAGAACCTTCTTGGCGTGGCTCTGGCCGATCACGTAGTCGTCCAGCACCTTGCAGATTTCCTTCGGCGTCGGGATGCCGTCGCGCGACTTCACCAGCGAGGACTTGTTCTCCTCGCGGATGATGTCCATGCAGAGTTCAACGCATTCGTCGCAGATGAAGACGGTCGGTCCCGCGATCAGCTTGCGGACTTCGTGCTGGCTCTTGCCGCAGAACGAGCAATACAGCGTGTTCTTGGAGTCGCTCGTGCCGACCTTACTCATTCATTATCTCCGTCCGCCGTTCGA
Organism: Bradyrhizobium sp. ISRA436; assembly: GCF_029910015.1. Taxonomy (NCBI): domain Bacteria; kingdom Pseudomonadati; phylum Pseudomonadota; class Alphaproteobacteria; order Hyphomicrobiales; family Nitrobacteraceae; genus Bradyrhizobium; species Bradyrhizobium sp. ISRA436. The sequence continues at coordinate 3,490,667 of NZ_CP094519.1, read as the reverse complement.
TCTCTTTTGCCAGATCGACCCAATCCGGCACAAAACCGGAGCTTCAAGGGTAGATAGAGCAAATTCCGTACCAAAAAAGACCCTACGTAGTCTTGACCGTGCGAATCACGGTGTTTTCGAATCTCCCGCGATCATAGCCGATACGTCAGAGCCAACCATGCTGGCACCCGACTATCAAGAATTCGCTAATCGGGCGGCCTGCTCAAGACCGTGACAATACCGTGATTTCCGGCGTTAGCACGTGGAATACGCATCGAAATCCACGGAACGTTGCGGGATTACCACTCCGGCAATGAGCACGAAAGCGGAACCTTTTGCCCGTGCACCCGCACCCGCGGGCGGGTCCGCCATCGTGTTTGCCGCTTATGTGAGGCGTCAATGTGGAAATCACACCGACGCCAGCGGATGCCTGCCCTGACTTACGCGGCCTTCGCGGTGGCCGGGTCGTCCGGACGCTTGTCGATGACCTTGTCGACGAGACCGAACGCCTTCGCATCCTCGGCCGTGAGGAACTTGTCACGCTCGAGCGCTTCCTCGATCGCCTTGTACGCCTGGCCGGTGTGCTTCACATAGATCTCGTTGAGGCGCTTCTTGAGATTCAGGATCTCCTGCGCGTGCAGCATAATGTCGGTGGCCTGGCCCTGGAAACCGCCCGAGGGCTGGTGGACCATGATGCGCGAATTCGGCAGCGTGAAGCGCATGTCCTTCTCGCCGGCCGCAAGCAGCAGCGAGCCCATCGAGGCCGCCTGCCCGGTGCACAGCGTCGACACCGGCGGACGGATGAACTGCATCGTGTCGTAGATCGCAAGACCCGACGTCACCACCCCGCCCGGCGAGTTGATGTACATCGAGATTTCCTTCTTCGGGTTCTCGGCCTCGAGGAACAGCAGCTGCGCCACGATTAGCGTCGACATGCCGTCTTCGACCGGACCAGTGACGAAGATGATGCGCTCCTTCAAGAGGCGCGAGAAGATGTCGTAGGCGCGTTCGCCGCGATTGGTCTGCTCGACGACCATCGGCACAAGGTTCATGTAGGTTTCAACGGGATCGCGCATGGGAAGACCCAGGGGGTTAGGGGTGATGCAGAACTTCAGCTTAACCCAGATATAGGCCAATTTCCGGCCGACAAGACCGACACGATACTAGCCACCTGGGCAGGTCGAAGTTCAAGCTGATTCGAGCGACCGCGCCTAGCGACGGGGACCCGTCGCCAGCGCGCTTTCGCCATTCATCATTAACGCCAGGTGCCGGAGCAGGATCCGGAAAAGTGGAAACCGGTTTTCCATCGCGACAAACGCGGACCGCGTTTGCGCGGAGATCATGCTCAAATTCAAGCAGTCTAAGCGGCAGTCTTCTCGGCGTCCTCGTCCTTGAACAGCTCTTCCTTGGTGACCTTCTTTTCGGTCACGTTGGCGAGCTCCAGGATGAAGTCGACGACCTTGTCCTCGTAGATCGGGGCACGGAGCTGGGCCAGCGCCTGGGCGTTGCTGCGGTAGTAGTCCCAGACTTCCTTCTCGCGGCCGGGCACCTGGCGCGCGCGCTCGATCACGGCGCGCGAGACCTCGTCGTCGGTCACGGTGATCTTGTTCTTCTCGCCGATCTCCGACAGCACGAGGCCGAGGCGGACCCTGCGGTCGGCGATCTTGTGGTACTCCTCCTTGGCCGCCTCCTCGGTGGTGTTCTCGTCGGCGAAGGTCTTGCCGGACGAGTCCATCTCGGCCTTGATCGAGTTCCACATCAGGTTGAACTCTTCCTCGACCAGCGACGGCGGCGCCTCGAACTTGTGGCTCTCGTCGAGGCGGTCGAGCAGCGCGCGCTTGACGCGCTGGCGGGTGGCGCCGGCGAATTCGCCCTTCAGGCGCTCGCGCATCAACTCCTTCAGCTTGTCCAGCGACTCCAGGCCGAGCGTCTTGGCGAAGTCGTCGTCGATCTTGGTCTCGCCGGGCGCCTCGATCAGGGTCGCGGTGGTCTCGAACTCGGCCGGTTGGCCGGCGAGCTTGTCGTTCAGATAGTTCTTCGGGAAGGAGACTTTCAGCGTGCGGGTCTCGTTGGCGCCGATGCCGATCAACTGGTCCTCGAAGCCCGGGATGAACTGGCCGGCGCCGATCACGACCTGGATGCCTTCACCGGTGCCGCCCTCGAAGGCTTCGCCGTTGATGGTGCCCTTGAAGTTGATGGTGATGCGGTCGCCCTTCTCCGCCTTCGCACCCTCGGCCTTGGCGTTGTAGGGACGGCTGCCTTCGGCGATGCGGTTGATGGCGTCGTCGACGTCGGCGTCGGCGACATCGACCACCGGCTTCTCGACCGAGAAGGTCTTGAAGTCGGCGAGCTGGATCGGCGGCACGACTTCGATCGCGACCGTGTAGGTCAGGTCGGTCTTGCCCGTGAGCAGATCGTCGACCTCGTTCTTCTCGGTCGGCATCGTGATCTTCGGCTCGCCCGCGAGGCGGAAGCCGCGATCTTCAAAGATCTTCCGGTTGGTGTCGCTGATGGTCTGGTCGATGGTCTCGGCCATCACCGAGCGGCCATAGATCTTCTTCAGATGCGCGACCGGCACCTTGCCTGGGCGGAAGCCGTTGAGACGGACCTTGTCCTTGAGGTCGACCAGCTTGGCGTCCGCCTTGGCATCGAGATCGGATGCGGGAACGCTGATCTTGAATTCGTGCTTCAGTCCCTCGTTGAGGGTCTCGGTGACCTGCATGGTATCAATCTTCTTCCGCTTTCGGCCACGGACCTCGCGGCCGTGGCTGTGTTCAATCAAGTCGACGCGGCCTCGCAGCCTGACGCCGGTGGTTCGGTGAACCCGCGGCCCTCTGAAGGCTCAAGGTTCTCCAAGGAATCGTCATGCAAACGCTGTAAGCGCTTGGTGCGGGCGGAGGGACTCGAACCCCCACAACTTTCGTCACTGGAACCTAAATCCAGCGCGTCTACCAGTTCCGCCACGCCCGCGTGAAAAGCATCCCATCCGACCGCGATGCCGCGGGCGGCCGGGCTTATACCACGCGCCCGCCGGTTCGCAGCAAAAAAATGGGCGCTTTTGCATCGCCGCGTGCGACCCATTGCGGCTGGACAGACTGAGTTGAAAATGGTCCGCATCGGCCCAATGGCAAGCCCCGAATTCCCTCTCACCCGACGCCGCCTGACGACCCTCCTCGGCGCCGCGGCGCTGTGCCCGATCTTGCCCGCCACCGGCGCGGCGCAAGGCCGCACGGCCGTCGCGCTTCAGGCCCGGGCGGACCGCATCTCGCTGCGTCCCGGAGGGCCGGAGACCACGGTCTGGTCGCTTGGCAATGGAGACCTCCGCTTCAAGCGCGGCGAAGTGCTCGATGTCTCCTTCAGCAACGAGCTACTGGTGCCGGCGGCGCTCGATTGCCGCGGGCTCGACGGCGTGCCGGCGGCCGAGCCGCTGACGTCCCGGGCCTCACTCCCGGCAGGCGCAAAGGATACCTTCCAGCTCGCGCTCCGGCACACTGGAACCTTCCTCTGCGACGCAGGCCTGCTTGGCGACGGTGCCCCCGCGCCGGCGCGGCCACGCGCCCTGATTGTCGACAGCAGCTCGCCGGTCGCTGTCGATCGCGACCACGTCCTGCTGATCGAGGAATGGCGGCTGCGTCAGGATGGGACAGCGATCGCGCCCGGGACGGATCCAAAGGATACGACGTTAATTCATACAGTTAACGGCCAAACCTCATTCGATATCTCCGCCCCCTCCAATGCCCGTCTCAGACTTCGCTTTATTAACGGAAGCCCGCGCAACGTGCTGGCGGTCAAGCTGGAGAACCTCGAGGTCAGGGTGATGGGGATCGACGGCCAGCCGGCCGAACCGTTCCCGGCCCGCAACGGTGCCCTGGTGCTAGCCCCGGGAAATCGCACCGACGTCTTCGTCGATGCAGTCGGGCCCGCCGGAACGAGCTTCCCGATCCTGCTCCACGACGGTCAACAGGCCCATCCGGTCGGCAAGTTGACCATCTCGGCAGAGCCGCCGGTCCGCTCCGCGCCGTTTCCGCCCGCCCCGCCGCTCCCAGGCAACGACCTGCCGGCGCAGATCGATCTCAAGAACGCCCAGCGGGTCGAGCTTGCGCTCGGCACTCCGGCCGATTGGGTCCGGCCGGCCGACTTCAAGCCATCCGCTGCCCCCGCCTTTCAGGCGAAGACCGGCCGGCCCGTCGTGCTGGCGCTGACCAACCGCGCCGCGAGGACCACCGTATTCCACCTGCACGGCCATCATTTCCGGCTGCTGGATCGGCTGGACGACGGCTGGAAACCGTTCTGGCTCGACACGCTCGCGATCGAGCCCGGCCAGACCCAGCGGATCGCCTTCCTCGCCGAATACCCGGGACGCTATCTGATCGAGGCCACCGCCGCCGATTGGGCCGCGCCGCGACTGCTCCGATGGTACAGTGTGCAATAAGATCAAGGGGGGAAACGACCATGAGTCAGACAGTTGCCGCGATTCGCGGAGTCCGTGCGCGAAGCGTCATGGTGCCGCTCAAGCGTCCTGTGAAGAACGCCTTCGGCGTGATCGATTCCGGTCCGCTGGTCCTGATCGATGTCGAGACCGATCAGGACGTTACCGGCCGCGCCTACATCTTCGCCTACAGCAAGCTCACGCTTAAACCTCTCTGCTACCTGATCGAGGAGATCGGCCGCGATCTCATCGGCAAGCCGGTCGCGCCGTTCGAGCTGATGAAGGCGATGGACGCCAAGTTTCGGCTGCTCGGCTGGCAGGGCCTCGTCGGCATGGCGGTGTCTGGCCTCGACATGGCCTATTGGGACGTGCTCGGGCAACTCGCCGGCCGGCCGCTGGTCGAGTTGCTCGGCGGGTCGACCAAGCCGATCAAGGCCTATGACAGCTATGGCGCGGTCGATCCGGTCGCGGATGAGCGCGCGCTGCGCCGCTCGCTCGACCAGGGCTTCAGGGGCATCAAGATCAAGGGTGGCGATGGAGATGCCGCCAATGACGAGCGCGTGGTCAAGGGCGTGCGCGCCCTGCTCGGCCCCGACGTCGCGCTGATGATCGACTTCAACCAGTCGCTCGATCCGGCGGAAGCGACGCGCCGCATCGCGCGGCTCGCGCCCTACGACCTGCACTGGATCGAGGAGCCGGTGCCGCAGGAAAACCTCTCCGGCCACGCCAAGGTCCGCGAGACCTCGCCGACGCCGATCCAGGCCGGCGAGAACTGGTGGTTTCCGCGCGGCTTTGCCGAGGCGATCGCGGCCGGCGCCTCCGACTTCATCATGCCCGACGTGATGAAGGTCGGCGGCGTCACCGGCTGGCTGCAGGTCGCAGGTCAGGCCGACGCCGCCTCGGTCCCGATGTCGAGCCACCTGTTCGCGGAGGTCAGCGCGCATCTGCTCGCGGTGACGCCGACCGCGCATTGGCTCGAATTCCTCGACTTCGCCGGCACGATCCTGGCAAACCCTGCCGAGATCGTCGACGGCGCGGTCACCGCGCGCGGTCCCGGCCTCGGCATAGAATGGAACGAGCCCGCGGTGGCGAAGTACCTGGTGAGCTAAATTAACGTCCCGAGCGCGCGGCCGCGTCCATGTCGGCGAGCGCGAGCGGTCTAATATTCAATCCCGAACTCGTCGTAGATCCGGCGAAACACCGCGGGCAGCACCTCGGTCAGATCCTCCGCGATCAGGCCGGGCCCGGCCTCGCCAGCGCCCTCGCCGTGCATCCACACCCCGATGCTGGCGGCCTCGAACGCCGGCACGCCCTGCGCCAGGAAGCCTGCGATGATGCCGGACAGCACGTCGCCGGCACCGGCGGTGGCGAGCCAGGGTGGCGCATTGGCGGCGATGGTGGCGCGGCCGTCGGGCGATGCAACCACCGTGTCCGCGCCCTTCAGCAGTACCACGGCGCCGGCCCGCTCGGCCGCGGCGCGCACGCGCTCGAGCTTGGAGCGGCCGGGATACTTGTTGGAGATGTCGCTGAACAGCCGCGGGAACTCGCCCTCATGCGGCGTCAGCACAACCTGCTGGCCGTCGGAGGCCTTGATCGCCTCGAACAGCCGGTCCGGCGCATCCGCAAAGCTCGTCAGCGCGTCGGCGTCGAGCACCAGGTGCCGCCGCGCCGACAGCGCGCTGTGGACGAAGTCACGCGTACGCGCATTGACGCCGACGCCGGGGCCGATCACGCAGGCATTGAGCCTCTTGTCGCCGAGCAGTTCGGCGAACTGGATCGGATTGTCGACCGCGCGCACCATCACGGCGGTCAGCGCCGCGGCATTGACGGCCAGCGCGTCGCGCGGGGAGGCCAGCGTCACCAGGCCGGCGCCGGCGCGCAGCGCCCCGCGCGCGGCGAGCCGGGCCGCGCCGGTCGAGGCGATATCGCCCGACACCACCACGGCATGCCCTCGCGCATATTTGTGGCCGTCCATCCGCGGCACCGGAAACGACCGTCGCCAGGCCTGCGGCAGGTTCTCGGCGGTCAGCGGCTTGATCTCGTCCAGTACCTGCGGATCGATGCCGATATCGGCGACGCGCACGCGGCCGCAATGCATCCGTCCCGGCAGCAGCAGATGGCCGGGCTTCTTGCGGAAGAAGGTCACGGTCTCGGTCGCCTGCACCGCGGCGCCCATCACCGCGCCGGTGGTGCCGTTGATGCCGCTCGGCAGGTCGACCGCCAGCACCGGCGCGCCGTTGGCGTTGATCGCCGCGATCATCTCCAGCGGGTCGCCCTTCACCGGCCGGTTGAGGCCGGCGCCGAACAGCGCGTCGATGATCAGCGCCGGCTTGCCGATGCCCAGCGCCTGCGGGTTGAACGGCAGCACCGGATATTTCCAGCCCTTCGCTGCCAGCGCGGCATCGCCCTGCAGGCTGTCGCGCTCGCAGAGCAGGATGACCGAGACCTCGCGGCCACGCGCCGCAAGCTCTGCGGCCGCGACGAACCCGTCGCCGCCATTGTTGCCGCGACCGGCGACCACGACGATCGGCCCCTCCTCGACCAGGTCCATCGCCGCCTCGGCAACCGCCTGGCCCGCGCTCATCATCAAGGCGAAGCCGGGCGTGCCGGCTGCGATGGTCAGCCGGTCGGCGCGCTCCATCTCGGTGGTGGTCAGAACGTCCATGCCGAATCCTCAATCTCTTCGCCTTTTCGAGAGGCATTTCCTGTCGCGTTCGCAGGGTTTTGACCGACCGATTGCACACATATTGGTCAGGTTGCCTATTCGATAGGCTTGGATATCATGCCCATTGTGGTTCGATATCATCCGATTGCCTGTTAAAAGGCTGATAACGTTCCGAAATCGGGGCCCCTGACAAACTGGCATAGACCCTGCTTTTGAGGAAGCCGCTCGCAATGGCACGTTGTGCGACCATTGTGCGTGTTTCCGGCCCGGCGCCGGAAGCCTTAAGACTCGACCAGATTGCGCCCCATGCGCATCGAAGACGACCCTGCAATCTGCAATGCCCGGGAGGCGCTCAGTGAAAAAGATTGAAGCCATCATCAAGCCCTTCAAGCTCGACGAGGTGAAGGAGGCGCTCCAGGAGGTCGGACTGCAAGGCATCACCGTCACCGAGGCCAAGGGTTTCGGGCGGCAGAAGGGTCACGCCGAGCTCTATCGCGGTGCGGAATACATCGTCGACTTCCTGCCCAAGGTGAAGATCGAGATCGTGATCGGCGACGACCTGGTCGAGAAAGCGATCGACGCGATCCGCCGCGCGGCCCAGACCGGTCGCATCGGCGACGGCAAAATCTTCGTCTCCAACATCGAGGAAGCCATCCGCATCCGGACCGGCGAATCCGGGCTGGACGCTATTTGAGCCCGATGCTATCCGGATTCTGCGACCCCAAAAGAGAAAAAAGGCTGCTTCGGCAGCCTGATTTCGTTTGAGTGGTCACAGCAACTCGCCAAAAGCGGGAATAACGTCGCCGATCGCTGGAACCGACCCGCACATCCATAAGGGGTATTCATGAAGACCGCCAAAGACGTCCTGAAGATGATCAAGGACAACGACGTCAAATACGTCGACCTGCGCTTCACCGATCCGCGTGGCAAATGGCAGCATGTGACCTTCGATGTCAGCATGATCGAAGAGGATACCTTTGCCGAAGGTCAGATGTTCGACGGCTCCTCGATCGCCGGCTGGAAGGCGATCAACGAATCCGACATGTGCCTGATGCCAGACCCGGTCACCGCGACGATCGACCCGTTCTTCGCCGAGACCACCATGGTCATCACCTGCGACGTGCTCGAGCCGACCACCGGCGAGCCCTATAACCGCGACCCCCGCGGCATCGCCAAGAAGGCGGAAGCGATGGTGAAGTCGATGGGCGTGGGCGATACTGTGTTCGTCGGTCCCGAGGCCGAGTTCTTCGTGTTCGACGACGTGCGCTATTCGGCCGAGCCCTACAACACCGGCTTCAAGCTCGACTCCTCGGAGCTGCCGATCAACTCGGCCACCGAATATGAGGGCGGCAACCTCGGCCACCGCATCCGCACCAAGGCCGGCTATTTCCCGGTGCCGCCGCAGGACTCGGTGCAGGACATGCGCTCCGAGATGCTCGGCGCCATGGCCAAGATGGGCGTCAAGGTCGAGAAGCACCACCACGAGGTGGCGTCGGCCCAGCACGAGCTCGGCATGAAGTTCGACACGCTGACGCTGATGGCCGACCAGATGCAGATCTACAAGTACTGCATCCATCAGGTCGCGCACATCTACGGCAAGACCGCCACCTTCATGCCGAAGCCGGTCTATGGCGACAACGGCTCGGGCATGCACGTCCACCAGTCGATCTGGAAGGACGGCAAGCCGACCTTCGCCGGCAACAAATATGCCGACCTGTCGGAAACCTGCCTGCACTACATCGGCGGCATCATCAAGCACGCCAAGGCCATCAACGCCTTCACCAACCCGTCGACCAACTCCTACAAGCGCCTGGTCCCGGGCTATGAGGCGCCGGTGCTGCTCGCCTATTCCGCGCGCAACCGTTCGGCGTCCTGCCGCATCCCCTACACGGCGAACCCGAAAGCCAAGCGCGTCGAGGTGCGCTTCCCCGACCCGATGGCCAACCCCTATCTCGGCTTCGCCGCGATGCTGATGGCCGGTCTCGACGGCATCAAGAGCAAGATCGATCCGGGTCCGGCGATGGACAAGGACCTGTACGACCTGCCGAAGGAAGAGCTGAAGCAGATCCCGACGGTCTGCGGCAGCTTGCGCGAGGCGCTGGAGAACCTCGACAAGGACCGCGCGTTCCTCAAGAACGGCGGCGTGTTCGACGACGACTTCATCGACGCCTATATCGAGCTGAAGATGACCGAGGTCGCCCGCTTCGAAATGACCCCGCACCCGGTCGAGTTCGAGATGTATTACTCGCTGTAAGCCGTCACAGCCTCAGAGATGCGAAAGGCGCTTCCGTCGGAAGCGCCTTTTGTTTTGGAGTGGGATGTCGCCATTGCGCGCGATCCGTAGGATGGGTGGAGCGAAGCGATACCCATCCTGTCAGACCTTGCGAGAACGATGGGTTTCGCTGCGCTCTACCCATCCTACGGGTTGAATTACACCCGGAACAGCTTCGCGTAACGCGCCTTGATCTGCTCGCTCTGCGTCTGCACCTCGGCCGGATCGGCCTTGAGCAGCTTCAGCTTGTCGAGCGGCACGTGCCCGGCCTTCTCCTTCACCTGCGCATGGAACGAGCGGTGGGCAAACTCGTCGGCCAGCATCTGCTGGGTCTCGGCGCTGAAGAAGAAGTTCTGGAACAGCTTCGCCGCATTCGGGTTCGGCGCGCTCTTGAAGATGCCGCTCGGCACGATGATCAGCGGAGCGCCCTCGGCCGGATACACCACCTCGACCGGCTTGCCCTGTTCCTTGGCCAGAACGAGGTTGTAGTCGTTGCCGTCGGCCATCACCGCGCGCTCGCCGAGCAGGATCTTCTTCGGCGGATCGGCCGCCGACTGCACCTGCATCACCCGCTGCTGGGCGAGCTTCTCCAGATACGGCCAGCCGAGGTCGCGCGCCAGCACGAAGGTCGCAGTCAGGATCGCGCCAGAGTAGCTGGGGTGGGCCTTGACGAGCTTGCCGCGCCATTTCGGATCGAGCAGATCGGCATAGCTCCTCGGTGCCTCCTCCGGCTTCACCTGCTCGGTGTTGTAGCCGATCACCTCGAACCACGCGCAGGATGTCGCATAGGTCCCGTCAGGATCGATCTGGTCGGCCGGATAATGCTTCGCGACATCCTCGGGCAGATAGGCCGCGAGCCAGCCGTTCTTCTTCCAGTCGAGATAATGCGCGGGATCTGTGGAGTTGGCGACGTCGACCGCGTTGATGCCGCTGCCCTGCTCCTGGGCGATGCGCTGGAAGATGCGCTCGGCGCCGGAGCGCTCGACGCGGACGCTGATGCCCGGATATTTTTGCTCGAATGCCCGCGCGAGGCGTTCGGCCGTGTTCAATTCCAGCGCACTGTAGTACGAGACCTTGCCCTCCTTCTGCGCTGCGGCGATCAGCTCCGGCGTCACCGCCGCTGCCGGCGGCGCGGCCGCCTTCAAGGGCTCCGCGAACACCATGCCGGCCGCCGTTGCCGCCGTCGCCTTGAGCCAGTCGCGTCTCGACCATTTGCGGTCCTGCATTCGACACTCCCTGAATTCGGGCCGTTCATCGGCCGCGCCATTGTTGTGCGGCGATGATAGATCATGATCGATGGCAGTGTGCAGCGATTTCCGCGTGGATCGCCTCAACAGCGCGCCGGACTACGTTTTGTCGGGTGGATTTTCGCGCAGGAAGCGCTCGAGATCGGGTTGCACGGAGTAAGGCAGCGGAACCGGATCGCCTTGCACGTCGACCGCCAGATCGAGGCAGCGCCGCAGCATCCGCGCAAGCTCGGCGCGCCGGTAGGGCTTTGTCAGCAGCGGAATGCCGTGGCCGGGACGCGCCTGCGCAGGCAGCGCACCGTCGCTGTAGCCCGACGTCAACAGCACGCGCAGCGTCGGCCGCCCCGTCATCAGGGTCTCGGCCAACTGCCGCCCGTTCATGCGGCCTGGCATCACGATGTCGGTGAACAGGAGATCGAACGCAGCACCGCGATTGACGATATCGAGCGCGGCGTCCGCATTGGCCGCGACGAGCACCTTGTAGCCCAGGCTCTCGAGCTGCCCCGTGACGTATTCCCGGATCTTGTCGTCGTCCTCGACGCACAGGATGGTCTCGTCGCCGCCGCGGAGCGGCTGATCGGTCTCTTCGACCGGAAGGGGCGCAATTCCGTCGGCCTTGGGCAGGTAGATCCTGAAGGTGGCGCCCTGCCCCTCCTCGCTCAGCGCCTCGATGCCGCCTCCGGTCTGCTTGGCGAAGCCGAACACCATGCTGAGCCCGAGCCCGGTGCCCTGCCCCACCTCCTTGGTGGAGAAGAACGGATCGAAGATCTTCTCCAGATGCGTCGGCGAAATCCCGACACCGGTATCGGTCACCTCGATCACAAGGTGGTCGCCGGCCCGCTCGACGCCGCGCGCCACTGCGTCGGGAATGCCGAGCTGGATGTTGCGGGTGGCAAATGTCAGCGTTCCGCCGTCCGGCATCGCATCGCGCGCGTTGATCGCGAGGTTGACCAGCGCGGCGCTGAGCTGGCCGCGGTCGACGAACGCGAGCCACGCGTCGCGGGCAAGCTCCGTCCTGATCTCGATCCGCGAGCCCAGCGTCTGCGACAACAGCCGCACCACCTCGCCAATCAGGCGGTTGACGTCGGTCTCGGCGGGTTGCAGCGGCTGCTTGCGGGCGAACGCCAGCAGGCTCGCCGTCAGCTGGGCGCCGCGATCGGCGGCGTCGCTGATCAGCTTGGCGATCGAGGCCAGGTGCGGCGCGTCCTTGACGCCATCGGCGAGGATCTCGATCGTACCGGTGATCACCGTCAGCATGTTGTTGAAGTCGTGCGCGATGCCGCCGGTCAACTTCCCGACCGCCTCCATCTTCTGCGCCTGGATCAACTGCTCCTGTGCCGTGCGCCGCTGCGTGACGTCACGCACGAAAGCGTTGATGATGTAGCCATCGCCGCGGTGCAGCGCGCTCAGCGACACCTCGACGAAGAACCGGTGACCGTCCCGGTGCAGCGCCTCAGACTCGTAGCGCATGCCCATGCCGCCGGCTGCGATCTCCTGCAGGAAGCGGGCGATCCGCTGCCGATGCGCGTCCCGCAGCTCTTCCGGAAACACCAGCTCCACGAGCTTGCGGCCGACCGCATCCGATCGCGACCACCCCGTCAGCGCTTCCGCCTGCGAGCTCCAGTCGAGGACGATGCCGTCCTGGTCGGTCTGGACGAACGCGTCGAGCGCAGTCTTGACGATGGCCTGCGCCATCTGCTCGCTCTCGACCAGTGCCTGATGCGCCCGTCGCCGTGCGGTGATGTCGTGGAGCACCGTGACGGCGCCCCGAAGCTTGCCGGCGTCGTCGCGCAACGGCCGGGCATTGGCCAGCAGGCGCACGCCCTGCTCTGATGGCCTGGGCTGCACAACCAGCTCGAGATCGTCGACCTCTTCGCCGCGCAGCGCGCGCGCCAGCGGCATCTCCGCAATCGGCATCGCGGTCTTGCCGTCGGCGCAATAGCACTGGAAGGTCCGGACTCCGGTCAGGATGTTGAAACCTGGATCGACGCCGAGCAACCGCCGCGCAGCAGCGTTGATGATCACGACCGCCCCGCGCTGATCGACAACCACCACGGGATCGCCGATGCTTTCGACGGTCTTCTCCAGCAGGCTCTGCCGGGTGCCCAATTTCGCGGACAGCTCGGCGAGTGCGCCCCTGGCAGTTTCCCGGTCGCCGCGCGACGGCATCGGCACTGTCTCGCCGCGAGACAGTCGCTCGACCGTCCACGCCACCTGGGCGAGCGGCGTCGACAGCGACCTGCCGATCATGACGGCCATCACCAGCGCCAGGGCCACCCCGACCGCGCCTGCCGCCAGCAGGCCCGGTGACGCCACGCCGTGGATGAACCCCACGGCGAGCAGGGTCACGACGACGGGGAGCATCGTCCCGAGCGCCAGTCGGCCCGCCAAATTCATCCCAACCAACTCATCGTGATCCGCCGCACCGGAAAGAGGAAAGGAAGGCAGTATATCGGCAAGGGACCGTCGGCGCCGGGCAATATCCGGTGACCTTCCGTCGTGCTGCTCATCCGAGTTCGGTCGGACGCTCCGCCAATTCCACATCCGTAAAATTACGGAGGGCATATTCCCGGTGTCGATTGGTACGGTCGCAGCGGCATGCAGTCTAGGCCGGAACAGATCGTTATTCAACGCAGCCGGCCCGATCGCCATCGGTAACCCAAAGGAGATTTCCGCCTTGGCCTGCCGATGTGCCGTGCCCACGATCCTGGATCGCCGTAACCGCGAGTTCATCATGTGTGATGCGACTTCTCTCGCGAGCAGTTGAGCAATCTCCCTTCTGCGCAGCCTGCTTCAGCAGATCATCGCATTGTCGCCGTGATCGCAGACATCGCGGGGCGGCGTGGAGAACAATGCGTGCGGGCTCTGGATACGGGCATGGCCGCAAGTCCAGTCACTGCCGGACAAGGACGCCTTGCCTCTCATCACGGTATATCGCTTGGCGCTGGCGCTCTCATGAGCGGCGGCAGGCATTGCGAGCAGGCCGATCGCGATCGATCCGGCCATGGGCCTCTCCCGACGGAATGCAACATGCCAAGGAGGCTTGTCCTCTCCGGCGGTCCGTGGCTTCGCACCCTCACCATGATCGGCGCACTGCGCGCTTCATTCCCGGCGTCCGTCGCGGTACGCCGGTCCGGGCCTGGCGTCGTTTTGCCGCGCCCATGCCACTGATTTGCCCGACGGCGCAAGCCCTTGCGCGCAAAATATTTCTGTTTTCCAGAAGTAAAATTCCGTGTATGAATCGCCCGTCTCACCCGCTTGAGGGGCGCTTCGCGATCGTCACGAGTGTTGGGTCGAGATGCGGTGGACGCCGCTGTCACGGCTGACGAGCGTGGCAGATAGCGGACGGTGAAGTCGTGCAGGCCTGACGCCCTAGTTGTGAGCTTTCAGGAGGTTGTCCATCTGGTCTGAACCGAGGAAGCTGAGGCTGCGACGCTTCAGGGTTCCCCGGAGAGACCAGATGAACATCCACAAGAATGCGCCTTTGACGCCAAAAGGTCGAGCGGCGATGGCGCGGAGCGTGATCGAGAGCGGCCTGACGAAGGCCGCCGCCGCGCGCCAATTCAATGTTACGGCGAAGACAGTCGCCAAATGGGTCAAGCGCTTCCGCGCAGAAGGCGTCGATGGTTTGCAGGATCGGTCCTCACGGCCGCATTCCTTGCCAAGCCAAACCCCGGCCGCCACATGCGCCGCTGTCGAGACGTTCCGCCGGCAGCGCCACACCGGCAAGCAGATCGCGCGCGAGGTCGGGGTCTCAGCAGCAACCGTCAGCCGGATCCTGCGCCGGCTCGGTTTGAACCGGCTGGCTGCGCTGGAGCCGGCTGAGCCGATCCGGCGCTATGAGCGCCAGCATCCTGGTGAGCTGATCCACATCGACATCAAAAAGCTCGGCAAGTTCAATCGGATCGGCCATCGGATCACCGGCGATCGACGTGGGGCGAGCAACCTGCGTTCTCGCCGTCAAGGACCAGGTTGGGAATACGTCCATGTTTGCATCGACGATGCGTCGCGGATCGCCTTCAGCCAGGTCATGAAGAACGCGCGAAAGGGCTGTGCCGTCGCCTTCCTCAAGGCGGCGGTGGCCTACTACGTGAGCCTGGGCGTGAAGGTCGAGCGCGTCATGACCGACAACGGCGCGTGCTACAAATCCGCCGCCTTCCGAAAGGCATGTCAGCGCCTCGGCCTCAAGCACATCCGCACCAAGCCCTATACGCCCAAAACCAATGGCAAGGCCGAACGCTTCATTCAGACCAGCCTGCGAGAATGGGCCTACGCGCAGGCCTACAACACCTCAACAGAAAGAGCCGCGGAGCTGCCACGATGGCTTCACCGCTACAACTGGCATCGTCCTCATGGCAGTATCGGCTCAAAGCCGCCGATCAGCAGGCTCGGATTAACCGGGAACAACCTCTTGAGGCTCCACACCTAGTGGCAGGTGTCTCCTTGCAAAGCGCGAAGCGCTTTTGCAAAGACGGTGACAACAAAGCCCAGTCTCGCCGGGGCGAGCACGTATAAGCCGTAACCCATCGCGCAGGGAAAGCCGGGATTGCTCCGGTTTCACCTGTGGTCCTACCTCCCGCGTTTTTTACTACGCGGGACCCATGGGTGCGATCGGCACCCGGCTTTCCCTGCGCCCTCTGATCGACGAGGGCGGAACGACATGCAAAGCTCGGACGATTTGCGTCGCGAGAACGCGAAGCCATATCTCCACGACTGTCATCGCCCGCGAAAGCGGGCGATCCAGTATTCCAGAGGCAGCAGTGATTGATCCGAGAGGCCGCAGCGTACTGGATACCCCGCATGCGCGGGGTATGACGGCGGAGCGATGGATTGCTTCCGCCTCCGCCGAGGCTTCGGCGGACAAGTCGCTGCTACCGCTCCTCGCAATACGGCGTTTGGTGTTGGAGCGCGTCACAGGCCCGGTGTCGTCCCGCAAAATCAGGGACGACATCAGTGGCTGCTGTGCGGACAGCCGTCGTTACGCCGCCCGGCGCCGCTCGCGCAGCGCGTCGCCAAAGGCCTCGAACAGCGCGCGGTTGATCGGATTGCGCTGCGGATCGTATTCGGCGTGCCATTGCACGCCGAGCGCAAAGCCGGGCGCATCGGCGATGCGGATCGCCTCGATGGTGCCGTCCTCGGCGATGCCCTCGATCACGACGCGCTTGCCGGGCTCCAGGATGCCCTGCCCGTGCAGCGAGTTGACGCGGATGGTCTCGCATCCGAGGATTTTCGCGAAGGCGCCCCCCGGGGTCAGCGTGACGTCGTGACGATCGGCGAACACAACCGTGGGATCGGGGTGGATCTCGCCGTTCTCCAGCCGCGGCATGCGATGGTTCATGCGGCCGGGGATCTCGCGGATCTCCGGATGCAGCGAGCCGCCGAAGGCGACATTCATTTCCTGCAGGCCACGGCAGATGCCGAAGATCGGCACGCCGCGCGCGACGCAGGCCTCGGACAGTGCCAGCGCAACGTCGTCGCGGTGAATGTCGTAAGGTTCGTGGGCCGCGCAAGGTTCGGTATTGAAGCGGGTCGGGTGGACGTTGGCGCGTGCCCCGGTCAGGACCACGCCGTCGACCACATCGAGCAGTGCTGCGACATCGGTGATTTCGGGGGTTCCCGCGAACATCAGGGGTACCGCACCGGACACTTCGGCAACCGCGCGAAGGTTGCGCTCCCCAACCATCTGGACTGTGAAACGATTCTCGATGCGATGGGCGTTTCCGATCACGCCAACCACGGGCCGTCTCATTATCTACGTCTCGCGCAATGATTATTCTAAGTTTGCTACGATTCCGAGGCAATCATGCCTTCCAGTTCCCACCGGATCAACTGCCTATAACTGCACAGGACGGTTGCAGCCCTGCACAAAGCCGGCCGCGGAGGGGCGCCTCCGGCCACGCCGGCCAGCCGAGGACGCGGGCTCCGTCCCCGCCCTGCTCCGGTGCCGGTCGCGGCAGATCAGCGTCAAACCGGCCCAGTCCGGCCGCTTGATCCTGGCGACGATTTCGCCAAAGACTGCTTTGCACATCGGCGCGAGGGGAATCACCCGTGACAAATCCGGCTGACAATCGCCTGCAGGCCCGCAACGACATGGCATGGGCGATTGCCGTCGGCGGCATCGGCGCGGTGCTGTTCGCGGCGCTGTTGACGTTCGCCTGGCATTTCGCCGCGACGCTGTTCCTGCTGTTCGCGGGCATGCTGCTCGGCGTCGGACTGAACGCGATGACCACCCTGCTCGGCCGCCTGACCGGGCTGCCCCACGCGCTGCGGCTCGCGCTCGTGTGTCTTGCGCTGGCGGGCATGCTCTCCGGCATCGTGTTCCTTGGCGGCACCACGATCGCGCAGCAGGCGACGGTGTTGAGCAACACCATCAAGTCACAACTCGGCAGCGTGAAGGAGTTCCTCGAGCAGCACGGCGTCGATACCAGCTATCTCGACTTCACCAATGCGGCAGGCGAAGCCAAGCCCGAGGGCACGGCCGCAGCGACGGCACCGACAACGACGGCGCCCGCGGCGTCCTCGTCGCACGGCCTGCCGGGCGCCGGCACGCTGGCCTCGAGCGGCGGAGCCATCATCAGCCAGACGTTGAAGGTGCTGCTCGGCACCGTCAGCGTCGTCGGCAACTTCTTCATCGTGCTGTTCCTGGGCCTGGCCTTCGCCGCCCAGCCGAGCATCTATCGCGCCGGGCTGTTGTTCATCGCCCCGGCCAAGTACCGCGCGCAGGCGACCGTCATCGTCGACCGGATCGGCGATACGCTCGAGCGTTGGCTGATCGCGCAGATCATCACCATGGCCGCGGTGTTTCTCGTCACCTGGATCGGACTCGCGATCATCGGCATCCCGAGTTCGTTCATCCTCGGCATCCAGGCCGGCCTGCTCGCCTTCATCCCGACGGTCGGCGCGATCCTCGGCGGATTGATCGTGGTGCTGGCAAGCCTTGCCACCGGGTGGATCGCGGCGCTCTCCGCCTTCATCCTGTTCCTCGGCGTGCACGCGCTGGAAAGCTACGTGCTGACGCCGATCATCCAGCGCCAGGCGCTCGATATCCCGCCGGCGACGCTGTTCGCGTTCCAGATCCTGCTCGGCGTCGTGTTCGGCGTCTGGGGGCTGGCGCTGGCGCTGCCGCTGATGGCGATCGCCAAGGTGATGATCGACCATTTCAAGGCGGAGGACAAAGCGCCTGCGCACGCCGCTTAGAGCGTTTTCAAGCGAAGCGGGCACCGGTTCGCGTGAAGAAAACGCGTCAAAACAACAATCGATCGCCTCAGGTGGTCAGCACCGTCTCGGTGTGCTCGACGTCGGGCGGCGCCGCGAAGTACTGACCGACCAGCGCGCGCCAGGCGGTGAAATCCTCCGAGCCGCGGAAATCAACCGTGTGGTTCTCCAGCGTCTCCCACTTCGCCATCAGCCGGTAGCGGGACGGCTTCTCGATCGATTTGTGCAGCTCGAATCCCTTGCCGCCCTTGGCGCGCAGGAACAGCGGGCGCGCCTTGGCGACCGCAGCTTCGAAATCCTTCTCGCTGCCGGGCTTGACGTCGATGAGTGCGATTTCCGTGATCATTGGGCTTTGGCCTCCTAACGAAGGCCCGTCTGTAGCCCAGCCGCCGGAAAAGAAAAAGGCGCCGCCGCGGGCGCCGTGCTTTGCCGGTTCCGCCCTGGGTTCACTTGAACAGCAGCACCGTGCCCACGAGCATCAGCATGATACCGAGCAGCATCGCGGCCGGCCAGCGGCTCTTCGGCTGGCCGTACCGGCCCTGCGCGCGCCGTTCGGCGATCAGCGCGCTCTCATATTCATCCGAGTTCGAGAACATGCAGGCGAAGCCACCACGCGTCGAAGCGGCAGCGGCTTCGAGCGACATCAGGACGGCCTGCGGATTACGTGTGTGAAACGATTCCATGCCCGGAAACATGGGATGGAATGGTTAACCAAAGATTGCCGCAGCTCAACCTTGAACGGTCGCCGGCTTGTGGCGCGCCGGCGCAGGCAGGCCGGCGGTCTTGCGCCGCCAGTTCTCCAGCGAGAGCGGCAACTCCTCCGCCGCCTCGACGCGGTTGCGGCCGCCGCGCTTGGCCTGGTAGAGCGCGGTGTCGGCCGACGCCAGCAGCACCTCGAGCTCGGTGCCGGCAGGGCCACCGGCCACGCCGATGCTGACGGTGGTGTCGACCGGGCCCTCATCGCAAACGATGCCGCTGGCCTCGAAGGCCTCACGCACCCGCTCGGCGACCAGCACGCCCTCCTCCAGCGAACAGGACAAGAGCGCTGCGAACTCCTCGCCGCCGATCCTGCCCGAGAGATCGCTGCTCCTGAGACTGTTGACCACGACGGCGGCGAACAGCTTCAGGATCTCGTCGCCGGCGGGATGCCCGAAGCGGTCATTGATCGACTTGAAATGATCGATGTCGAAGATCATCACCGTGACCGGACGGCCGGCAACGGCCTCGCGCTCGATCACGCGCGCGCAAGCCTCAGAGAAGCCGCGGCGGTTCAGCATGCCACTCAGGGGATCGACCGACGCGGCGGTCTTGTGCACGGCGACCGCGCGGTCCGAGACCATCATGAAGATCACGAACACCGTTCCGATCGCATACAGCACGAGTTCGATCGCGAACAGGGTCACCCAGAAGCTGTTGGCGAAGATCTGGCCTTGCGGCCGCAACAGGTCGCCGATCAGGATCGGCAGCATCAGGACGGAGCCGTGCACAACAGGCACGACGATCGCGGGCCAACGCTTCTGCATCGCGCGGCGACGCTCGCTCCACAGTTCGGAGGCGGTCAGCGCGGCGTAGATCGCGACGATCATCGCGCCGATCGTCACGCGCGTCGCGGAATCCTCCACCGTCGTCACAGCGCCGATCCAGGCGATCGCGCCGAGCACAAGGCCCGGCAGATTGGGCCTGCGTCCGCGAAATACACGCGAGGCGTTCCAAACCATGCCGCAGGCGATAAAGCCGGCCGCGTTCAGCGCCAGCAGGACAGGCTCGCCGAGGAAGGAGCCGCCGATCGTCCAGAGCGCGACCGACACTGCACCGAGGAGATAGGCGGTGCCCCACCATTTCAGCGCGGGAATGTTCTCCTGCCTGCCGAAGAACACCAGCATCGCACCGAGCATGCCCGCGACGATGGTGGCGAACAAATAAAGTGTCGACGGATCGAACGACATAAACTCACCCCAGCCCGGTGTGATGCAACGATCGCAGGCGCAAATAATGGTGATGCCGCGCCACTGCGAGCGCACAGGCTAGAGCGCCCGCGTTCGAAATTCGTTTGCGCGCCTACGCAAGTTTTCGCGAAAATCTGCGCTAATTCGCCTCTAAGCGGGCAGCAAAAAGGGCGCCTTTCGGCGCCCTCTTCAACTCGATGCTCGCGGCGTTTGCCGCAAATTTTAGGCCTCGAATTAGCGCTTCGAGAACTGGAACGACTTGCGGGCCTTGGCTTTGCCGTACTTCTTGCGCTCGACCGAGCGGGAGTCGCGGGTGAGGAAGCCGCCCTTCTTGAGGACGCCGCGCAGTTCGGGTTCGAAGTTGGTCAGCGCCTTCGAGATGCCGTGGCGAACCGCACCGGCCTGGCCGGAGAGACCGCCGCCGGTGACGGTGCAGATCACGTCGTACTGGCCGTTGCGTGCGGCTGCGACCAGCGGCTGCTGGATCATCATGCGCAGCACCGGGCGGGCGAAGTACACTTCGAACTCGCGGGTGTTGACCGAGATCTTGCCCGAGCCGGGCTTGACCCAGACGCGGGCGACCGCGTCCTTGCGCTTGCCGGTGGCATAGGCGCGGCCGTACTTGTCGACCTTCTTGACATACTTCGGCGCCTCGGGAGCCGCCGGCTTGACCTGCGCGAGCTGGTCGAGGGACTGCAACGTGTCGGACATTTATGCGGCCCTCGTGTTCTTGCGATTCAGGGAAGCGATATCGACCTTCTCGGGGTTCTGGGCTTCATGCGGATGATCGGCACCCGCATAGACGCGCAGATTGCCCATCTGCCTGCGGCCGAGCGGACCGCGCGGAATCATGCGCTCAACGGCCTTCTCGACGACGCGCTCGGGGAAGCGCCCCTCGAGGATCTGCTTCGCGGTGCGCTCCTTGATGCCGCCGATATAGCCGGTGTGCTTGTAGTAGGTCTTCTGGTCGCGCTTGCGACCGGTCAGCACCACATGCGCGGCGTTGATGATGATGACGTTGTCGCCGCAATCGACATGCGGGGTGTAGGTGGGCAGGTGTTTGCCGCGCAGACGCATGGCGACGAGGGTGGCGAGACGACCGACGACGAGACCCTTGGCGTCGATCAGCACCCACTTCTTCGTCACTTCGGCGGGCTTGGCCGAGAACGTGCTCATGTGTGGAATCCGTGAAAAAAGAAATCGGCGCCGTGTGCGCCGAACTGCGTGGGTTTCTAGAGAAGCCGCGCGCGCACGTCAACACTCAGGCGAACGAATTACATCAATCAAACCAATGGCTTATAATTATGGTATTTTAATACCAGGGAAAAGCTCATTTGTTTGGAATGGAATAGGTCGCCGTGACGTGGGCAATCGGGTCCGGCGAGCTGCCGGACAGCAGGTTGACCTCGCCGACCGCGAGGCGCTTGCCGAGCTTGAACAGCTTCGCGACCGCGAGCACGTCCTGCCCCGGCTGGCCCCTGCGCAGGAAGTTGATGTTGAGATTGGTGGTCACGGCAAGACCGACCGGTCCGATCGCCGACAGCAGCACCACGTACATCGCGAAATCGGCCAGCCCCATCAGGGTCGGTCCGGAGACGGTACCACCCGGCCGCAGCATGCGTTCGCTGAAGCGCTGGCGCAGCAGGGCGCTTTCGCCGTCGGCGCTCTCGATCCTGATGTCGTCGAAGGCGAACGCCTGCGGGAATTCCCGGCGCAGGAACTCCTCCACGTCAGCCACGCTCATTTTCGCAATTGCCATGCCGTCCCCGCCCTCGCGCCAGCCCGCCTGTTACATTAAATTGTCATCGAGACCATAATGGAATTTCGCCATGTCCGCCCAAGCCGCCCGCGCAGAAGCGCCGCAAGCCTCGATCCTGCTGCGAGAGACCATCGGCAGTATCGCGGTACTGACGTTGAACCGCCCGACGGCGCGCAACAGCCTGTCCGAAGGACTGATCGGGGAATTGCATGCCGCGCTCAACGACATCGGTGGCGACAATGCGATCCGCGGCGTCGTGATCGCCGCGAACGGCCTGGCCTTCTCGGCCGGCCACGATTTGAAGGAACTCACCGCGCGCCGCAGCGATGCCGATCGCGGCCGCGCCTATTTCGCGCAACTCATGAACGCATGCAGCGCGATGATGCAGGCCATCGTGCACCTGCCCAAGCCCGTTGTCGCGGCGGTCCAGGGCATCGCCACCGCGGCCGGCTGCCAGCTCGTCGCAAGCTGCGACCTTGCGGTGGCCTCCGAGGCTGCGACCTTCGCGACACCGGGCGTCGATATCGGCCTGTTCTGCTCGACGCCGATGGTGGCGCTGTCACGCAACGTGCCGCGCAAGCAGGCGATGGAGATGCTGCTCACCGGCGAGCCGATCTCCGCCGCGACTGCGAAAGATATCGGCCTGATCAACCGCGTGGTGCCTGTCGGCACCGAGCGCGACGCCGCGATCGCGCTGGCGCAGAAGGTCGCGCTGAAATCGGCCCACACGGTCAAGCTCGGCAAGGAGGCGTTCTATCGCCAGGCCGAGATGAGCCTCGCCGACGCCTATCGCTTCGCTGCCGAGGTGATGACCGAGAACATGATGGCGCGCGACGCCGAGGAAGGCATCGGCGCCTTCATCGAGAAGCGCCAGCCGAAATGGCAGGACAGGTAACCGCCGTCATTGCGAGCGGAGCGAAGCAATCCATTTCTCCACGCGACGATAGAATGGATTGCTGCGTCGCTTCGCTCCTTGCAATGACGTAATTGGACAGCTTTAAGCAGATGAACCACGACGCCTACGACGACAATTACATCCGCAGCATCCTCAACGGTGTGAAATCGATCGCGATGGTCGGCGCCTCGCCGGTCAATGTGCGGCCGAGCTATTTCGCCTTCAAATATCTGGCGCAGCGCGGCTACGACATGATCCCGGTCAATCCCGGCCATGTCGGCAAGTCTCTGATGGGCAAACCGTTCGTGGCATCGCTCGCGGATATCGGCCGCCCGATCGATATGGTCGATATCTTCCGCAATTCGAGCCACATCATGCCCGTGGTGGACGAGGCGCTGAAGCTGTCGCCGCCGCCGAAGGTGATCTGGATGCAGCTCGGCGCGCGCGATGATGCCGCCGCCGAGAAGGCTGAAGCCGCCGGCCTCAAGGTGGTGATGAACCGCTGCCCGAAGATCGAGTACGGCCGGCTGTCGTCGGAGATCTCCTGGATGGGCGTCAACTCGCGCACGCTGAGTTCCAAGCGCGCGCCTGTACCGACACAAGGCATGCGGCTGTCGCTCAACCGCACCAGCTTCGGCGGCGGTCAGACCGCGGCATCCGATCGCGCCGCGAAAAACAAGAGCGAGACGACCTGACGCATCGGCGGAATATTCGTTACGGTCACGCCGCATGGCAAGGCATGGTCGTTTCAAACGCGCGCTCACCCGCCAACTCGGCTTGACGGCAGGCGGCCCCCCCATCAGCATGCCGCGCATCTTCGATCACGCCACGACAGGACGCAGATAATGACCGATCGCCTTCCGGGATTTTCCACCCTCGCCGTGCATGCCGGTGCACAGCCCGATCCCACCACCGGCGCGCGGGCGACGCCGATCTACCAGACCACGTCATTCGTGTTCAACGACGCCGACCACGCCGCCTCGTTGTTCGGCCTACAGGCGTTCGGCAACATCTATACCCGCATCGGCAACCCGACCAATGCGGTGCTGGAAGAGCGTGTCGCCGCGCTCGAGGGCGGCACCGCGGCGCTCGCGGTGGCCTCCGGCCATGCGGCGCAGGTGGTCGTGCTGCAGCAGCTCATGAAGCCGGGTGACGAGGTCATCGCGGCGCGCAAGCTTTATGGCGGCTCGATCAACCAGTTCAACCATGCGTTCAAGGCGTTCGGCTGGAATGTGGCCTGGGCTGATCCCGACGACGTCGCAAGCTTCGAGCGCGCGGTGACGCCGCACACCAAGGCGATCTTCATCGAGTCGATCGCCAATCCTGCCGGCAGCATCACCGACATCGAGGCGATCGCGGCCATCGCGCGCAACGCGGGCGTGCCGCTGATCGTCGATAACACACTGGCCTCGCCCTACCTGATCAAGCCGATCGATCACGGCGCCGACATCGTCGTGCATTCGGCGACGAAATTCCTCGGCGGCCACGGCAATTCGCTCGGCGGCATCATTGTCGATGCCGGCACCTTCGACTGGTCGAAGGACAACAAATATCCGATGCTGAGCGAGCCGCGCCCGGAATATCACGGCATCAGGATCCAGGAGACCTTCGGCAATTTCGCCTTCGCGATCGCCTGCCGCGTGCTCGGCCTGCGCGACCTCGGGCCGGCGTTATCACCGTTCAACGCCTTCATGATCCTGACCGGCATCGAGACGCTGCCGCTGCGCATGCAGAAGCACTGCGACAATGCCAAGGCGGTGGCGGAGTTCCTCTCCGGCCATCCGGCGGTTTCGGCGGTGAACTACGCCGGCCTGCCCGGCGACAGATACAACCAGCTGCAGCGCAAGTATGCACCGAAGGGCGCGGGTGCGGTGTTCACCTTCAGCCTCAAGGGCGGCTACGACGCGGGCGTCAATCTGGTCTCGAACCTGAAGCTGTTCTCGCATCTCGCCAATGTCGGCGACACCCGCTCGCTGGTGATCCACCCGGCCTCCACCACGCACAGCCAGCTCGACGACGCTGCCAAGGTGAGGTCGGGTGCCGCGCCCGAGGTGGTGCGGCTGTCGATCGGCATCGAGGACAAGGAAGACCTGATCGCAGACCTCGACCAGGCTCTGAGCGCCTGATCGGCCGTCAGTCCGGGGCGGTGCGCCGCACCGCTCCGCCTCTTGCCTAAAACGACAACTCTCTCGTTAACGCTCATTCCGGCATAAGATGGCAGTGATAGGCTCCGGATGATTCGGGAGACGATTGATGCTGCGCTGGATATTGCCACTCGCGGTCGCGCTGTCTGCGATTCCGCCCGCTAACGCCGCCGACAGCCTCGTCGTCACCAAGCACGCGACCGTGCGTGCCGCGCGCCAGCTTCCGCCGGGCCTGCCCCGCCGGCACTACGCCTACCGCACGACCATCGCGCCACCGACCTATGTGCGGCGCGGACGCCAGCTCGTCGTGGTCGAGCCCACAGTGATCCCGCTCAACGCAGAGCCGTACATCCCGTTCGTGCCGGGTGAACCGCTGCTGCCCGGATCGTCCTCGCTGCCCGGCTATTACGGCAACGCCCACTCCTACAGTGACCTCGGCCCCTATTACGGCGGCGCCTATGTGGATTACTGGGACCGCCTGCCCTATGCCTGCGGCATCTACGGCTACTGTTAGCGCGGGACGAGCGCGTGGCTAGATCGACGCAGAAATCCAGCGCACCGGCTTCGGGGAACGCGATCACCGCTGATCTCGTCGCGGTGCTGGTGGCCGTCACCGAGGGTACGCCCAGGATCATGACCATCGCGGGTGGCTCCGCGCTGCCGAGCGGCCCGTTCGAGTTCAGCCACCGCTCGCTGCAGACCGCTCTGCGGGCATGGGTCGAGGCCCAGACCGGGCACCCGCTCGGCTATGTCGAGCAACTCTATACCTTTGCCGATCCCGGCCGCTCCGGCGACGTCAAGGGGCCGCACAGCGTTTCCATCAGCTATCTCGGCCTGACCCGCGAGGACAGGGTCGGCGAAGGCTTCAAGGCGCATTGGTCCGGCTGGTACGACTATTTCCCCTGGGAAGATCACCGCGCCGGAGCGCCGGCCTTCCTTGCCAAAATGGTGGCGCCAAAGCTGAAGGCGTGGGCGAAGTCCGCACCATCCCCGACGCTGCAGCGCGAGCGCTGGCAGCGCTGCGCCATCACCTTCGGGCTCGACGAGCGCGACTGGAACGAGGAGCTGGTGCTGCAGCGCTACGAGCTGCTCTACGAAGCATCGCTGATCCCGGAGGCCGGACGCGAGAACGGCCGCGACGCATCAGTGGTGCCGGGCAAGCCGATGACCGCGGATCATCGCCGTATCCTCGCCACCGGGATCGCGCGGCTGCGTGCCAAGATCAAATACCGTCCCGTGGTATTCGAGCTGATGCCGGCCGAATTCACCCTGCTCCAACTGCAACGCAGCGTTGAGGCACTCGCAGGCCGGCTGGTGCACAAGCAGAATTTCCGCCGGCTGATCGAGCAGCAGGAACTTGTTGAAGAGACTGGCGCAATCGCCACTGAGGCCGTCGGGCGGCCGGCCAAGCTGTTCCGCTTCCGTCACGCCGTGCTGGCCGAGCGGGCTGTCGCCGGCACCAAGCTCCCGCTCTCGCGCACTTGACAGCCCTTATGCTCAGGATAAGTATAAGCCATCTTATGCTCAAGGAGAGTATAAATGGCGTCCCTCGATACCGCACTCCTCGCCCGCACAGCCCCGCTCTATGAGCGCGTCAAACGCGTCATCCCACCCTTCGAATGGGCCACCTTCGCCGAGGACGTCGACGCGATCCTCAACCTGAAGCGCCGCCGCAACGCGGTCGTGCTGGCGCACAACTACCAGACACCCGAGATCTTCCACGGCGTCGCCGATATTGTCGGCGACAGCCTCCTGCTCGCGCGCGAAGCCACCAAGGTCGATGCCGACGTCATCGTGCTGGCCGGCGTGCACTTCATGGCCGAGACGGCGAAGCTGCTGAATCCCGAAAAAACTGTGCTGATCCCCGATCTCGCGGCCGGCTGCTCGCTCGCGGATTCCATCACGGCTGAGGATGTGCGGCTGATGCGCGCGCGCTATCCGGGCGCGCCGGTCGTCGCCTATGTCAACACGTCGACCGCGGTGAAGGCAGAGTCCGACATCTGCTGCACCTCGGGCAACGCGCTGAAGGTCGTGGAATCGCTTGGTCCCGAGCGCGTCATCATGCTGCCGGATGAATATCTGGCGCAGAACATCGCCAAGCAAACCACGAAGAAGATCATCGCCTGGAAGGGCCATTGCGAGGTGCATGAGCTCTTCACCGCCGATGACGTGCACCAGCTCCGCGAAGATCATCCCGACATCACCATCCTGGCACATCCGGAATGCCCGCCTGAGGTCGTCGCCGCAGCAGACTATTCCGGCTCGACGGCCGCAATGTCATCGTTCGTCGAAACCAAACGCCCGCCACGCGTCGTGCTGCTGACGGAATGCTCGATGAGCGACAACATCGCGGCCCAGCACCCGGATGTCGAATTCGTCCGCCCCTGCAATCTCTGTCCACACATGAAGCGGATCACGCTGAAGAACATCCGTCACGCGCTGGAAGCCAATCAGCACGAGGTCACGATCGCCCCCGAGATCGCCAACCGCGCGCGGCTGAGCGTCGAAAGGATGCTGGCGCTATGAGCACGGACATCTCCGATCTGACTGGCCGCCCCGTTATCATCGGTGGCGGCGCCGCCGGGCTGATGACCGCACTTGAACTCGCACCCGAGCCGGTGGTGCTGCTGTCGAAATCGCCGCTTGGCGCGGAAGCCTCCAGCATGTGGGCGCAGGGCGGGCTTGCCGCGGCCGTCGGCGAGGACGACACCCCTGCCCTTCATCTCGCCGACACCATCGCGGCCGGTGCCGGGCTGTGCGACGAAACCGCCGCAGCCCGGATCGTCGAGGCCGCGCCGGCAGCCGTGGAGCGGCTCACAGGACTCGGCGTCGCCTTCGATCGTCGGCCCGACGGAGGCTGGCGGCTGGGGCTGGAAGCCGCGCATGGCTGCAACCGAATCGTGCACGCCACCGGCGATGGCACCGGTCGCGAGATCATGCGCGGCTTGATCGCGGCGGTCCGCCGCACGCCATCGATCACGCTGCTGGAAGGCGTGGAGGCGCGCCGGCTCCTTGTCGAGGACAATGCGGTCAGGGGCGTGCTCGCGTCGCGCGACCGCGGCTGGTTCATCCTCTCCACCAATCGCGTCGTGATCGCGACCGGCGGCATCGGCGGTTTGTTCGCCGACAGCACCAATCCGAGCGGATGTTTCGGCCAGGGGCTTGCGCTCGCTGCGCACGCCGGCGCGACACTCTCCGACCTTGAAT
Organism: Bradyrhizobium sp. ISRA436; assembly: GCF_029910015.1. Classification (NCBI taxonomy): domain Bacteria; kingdom Pseudomonadati; phylum Pseudomonadota; class Alphaproteobacteria; order Hyphomicrobiales; family Nitrobacteraceae; genus Bradyrhizobium; species Bradyrhizobium sp. ISRA436. The sequence continues at coordinate 3,462,909 of NZ_CP094519.1, read as the reverse complement.
TCGTCCAGTTTCATCCCACCGCCTTCGACGGGCCGTCCCGCCCGATGCCGCTGTTGACCGAAGCCATCCGCGGCGACGGTGCGGTGCTGATCGACGAGAACGGACAGCGCTTCATGGCCGGCCAGCCCGGCGCCGAGCTTGCGCCGCGCGATATCGTCGCCCGCGCGGTGTGGCGCCACCGCGCCAACGGACATCGCACCTTCCTCGACGCGCGCAACAATCCGGGCGCGGATTTCGCGCGGCGCTATCCCGTGATCAGCGCATTCTGCAAGATGGCCGGCATCAATCCGGCCGAGGATCCGATTCCGATCCGTCCGGCGGTTCACTATCACATGGGCGGCATCGCCGTTGACGGCGAAGGACGCAGCACGGTGCAGGGTCTGTGGGCCTGCGGCGAGGCAGCCCGCTCCGGATTGCACGGCGCAAACCGGCTGGCGAGCAACTCGCTGATGGAAGCGATCGTCTGCGCACGATGGGTCGCCGAAAGTGTCGACGGCACGAGTGCAGGTCCGCGGGCCATACTGAACGCCGAGGCCGCGCCGCCGCCCGCCGATTCTTCGGCCGTGCGTCCGATCCTGACGCAAGGGCTCGGCGTGTTGCGCGACGGCGACGGGATCGAACGTGCGATCCGCAGCCTCTATCCGCTGGCGCGCAGCCAGGGTGCGGCGTCCGACGCGGCCTTGGTCGGATTGATGATCGCGGTTGCAGCCCTCAACCGCGAGGAAAGTCGTGGCGGCCATTTCCGCACCGATTTTCCCGACAGCGCTGCCTCGGCCATACCATCATCCCTCACCCGCACCGAAGCGCTCGCCGCGGCGCGCGAGATCGTCGAATCCATCCCAACCGTCAGGAGCGCCCAATCATGACCCTCGATCCTCTCTTGCCACTGATGTACGAGCCGATCGTGCGGACCGCCCTGCTGGAAGATCTCGGACGCGCCGGCGACATCACCGCCAATGCGATCGTGCCGATCAGCCAGCAGGCCCGGCTGGTGATGCGCGCACGGCAGACCGGCGTGGTCGCCGGGCTCGACGTCGCCCGTTGTGCCTTTCAGAGGGTGTCGCCCGCAATCGAGCTTCGAGCCGAGCGCCCGGACGGCAGCGCGGTCGAGCCCGACCAGGTGATCGCGATCATCGACGGCCCGGCGCGCAGCCTGCTGACCGCGGAGCGAACCGCGCTGAATTTTCTCTGCCATCTGAGCGGCGTTGCGAGCGCAACCGCGACCCTCGTCAAGGCTGTCAAGGGCACGCGCGCGCAGATCGTCTGCACCCGAAAGACCATGCCGGGGCTGCGCACGCTGGAGAAATACGCCGTCCGCGCCGGCGGCGGCGGCAACCATCGCTTCGGGCTCGACGATGCGGTGCTGATCAAGGACAACCACGTCGCGCTCGCCGGCGGCATCCGCCCCGCGGTCGAACGGGCGAAGGCGAATGTCGGCCATCTCGTCAAGATCGAGGTCGAGGTCGATACGCTGTCGCAACTCGAAGAGGCGCTGGAGCTTGGCGTCGACGCTGTGCTGCTCGACAACATGACGACCGAGCAGCTCCGCCAAGCGGCGGAGATGGCGCGCGGCAAGGCGATCACCGAAGCCTCCGGCCGCATCACCGCGGCGACCGCATCTGATATCGCTGCAACCGGCGTCGACCTGATTTCGGTCGGCTGGGTGACCCATAGCTCGCCCGCACTCGATATCGGGCTCGACTATCTGTCGTGAAGAATCAGCCAGGCTGGCCCACGTGGCCGGCGGGAACGAGCTTCGCCTGATCCCGCTCGGTCCGCCGCGCGGCGAGCCGCTCGGCCTGCAGCACGGCGAGCGTCAGCACCACGATCGCCACCGCCTGGTGCGTCAGCGCCAGATCGATCGGCACCTGATGCAGCAGCGTCAGGATGCCAAGCGTGGCCTGCACAGTGATGGCCGCCACCAGCCACCAGGCGCCCGCGATCACCGGACGTCCGGCACGCGAGCGCACGGTATCAATCGCGTGGGCAATCGCCAGTGCGAACAACAGATAGGCCGTCATGCGGTGCTCGAACTGCACCGTCAGCGTGTTGTCGAACAGATTGCGCCACCACGGCGTCTCGAACCACAACCGATTAGCCGACGGGATGAAGCCTCCGTCGATGTCGGGCCAGGTGTTGTAGACCCTGCCCGCGCGCAGGCCAGCGACCAGCGCGCCGAAATAGAGCTGCACGAAGGTCAGCACGAGCAGCACCGCGCTCGTGATCTTCAACCTGACGGCTGCAGCGATCACGGGCGGACGTTCCGTCAATCGCCGCAACGTCCAGACGATCGCAGCGAAGATCAGGAGCGCCAGCACCAAATGCGTCGCCAGCCGATACTGCGACACCTCGACGCGCTGCGACAGGCCGGAGGCCACCATCCACCAGCCGACCGCGCCCTGCAGCCCGCCGAGGCCAAAGATCAGCCACAGCCGCCGCCCCAGCTCGCCGCTCACCGCACCGCGCCACAGGAAGTACAGGAACGGCAGCAGATAGGCGGCGCCGATCACGCGGCCGAGCAGCCGGTGACTCCACTCCCACCAGAAGATCGTCTTGAATTCCTCGAGCGTCATTCCGGCGTTGAGTTCGCGATATTGCGGAATGGTCTTGTAGCCCTCGAAGGCCTGCGTCCACTGCGCATCGGTCAGCGGCGGCAGTGCGCCGGTGACCGGCTTCCATTCCACGATCGACAGGCCGGACTCGGTCAGCCGCGTGGCGCCACCGACCAGAACCATCAGCGCGATCAGCGCGGCGACTGAAAACAGCCACACCCTGACGGCCCGAAGCTGCGCCTTGTTTGCGGAAATACCGGCCATTTCGCCCTGACTTGATTGGATTTTCGCGCCCCTTATAGTCCGCCGCACCCGCGGTGCAAGCGCCGCCGAGATCACGAGTTGCACATATCCGCCATGGCCATACGTACCCGCAAACTGCTCGGAACCATCGCCCTGCTCATCCTGGTCCTGGTGTGGTCGCTGCTCGGCATGACGGTCGCCCAGACGCCGTGGCTCGCCAATTCGGGGCTGTTGCAGGCGATCTTCTACGTGGTCGCGGGGCTCGGCTGGGTGTTGCCGGCGATGCCGATAGTGGCCTGGATGTCGCGGCCCGACCGTGCCCCGAACTGATCGCAGCGATCTTCCTTGCCCGGCAGGGTTCGGCAGCAACACCGCGAACGAGGTCCCGTCCCCGCCCTGCGGTTCCCACACGCCGCCAGAGCATTGTTATTACTCTTTGTTGACATTTCCCTGCGAAGGTCGGCGCCGCCGAGAACTGTAAAAAATACCCTCAGAAGAAGCGGATTCCGAGATGACCATGGCGGCGGCAATCGAGGGCCGGACGGCGGATGCGCGGACGTGGTCGAACGCAAGCCGGATCGCCGGCGTCGACATTTTCCATGACCTCGCTGCTGCCGAAGCGATCTGGCGCGGTTTCGAGACATCGCTGCAATCCTTCACCCCCTATCAGCGCTTCGACTTCCTTGCCGCCTGGCAGCGGCAGGTCGGCGAGCGCGAGGGTCTGCGTCCTTTCATCGTCGTCGCCCATGACGCTGAACGCCGGCCGCTGATGCTGCTGCCGCTTGCGATCGAATCCAGATGGGGTGCGCGCTGCGCGAGCTTCATGGGGGGTAAGCACTCGACTTTCAACATGGCGCTGTGCGACCGAGATTTCGCCGCCATCGCCACCGAAGCGGACCTTGCCACCCTGATCGCCTCGATTGCGGATCGGTCCCGCGTCGATGCGCTGGCGCTGCACCAGCAACCGCTGCGCTGGCGGGACCTGCCGAACCCGCTGGCCCTGTTGCCGCACCAATCCTCGGCCAACGGCTGCCCGCTGCTCGTGATCGAGCCGGGTGCAGCGCCCGCAGACCTGATTTCCAATTCGTTCCGCCGCCGGCTCAAGGGCAAGGAACGCAAGCTGCAGCCGCTGCCCGGTTTCCGTTATTACATGGCCACCGAGAGCGCCGACATCAGCCGCTTGCTCGACTGGTTCTTCCGCCTCAAGCCGCAGCGCATGGCCGAACAAAAGCTGCCGAACGTGTTCGCCGAACCCGGAGTCGAGCAGTTCATCCGCACCGCCTGCCTGACGCCGCTCGCGGACGGCACGCGCCACATCATCGACATCCATGCGCTGGAATGCGACGAGGAGATCATCGCGATCTTTGCCGGGGTCGCCGACGGCCATCGCTTCTCGATGATGTTCAACACCTACACGATGTCGGGCAACGCCAAGTACAGCCCCGGCCTGATCCTGATGCGCGACATCATCGATCGCCACGCCGCGGAGAATTACCGCGCCTTCGATCTCGGCATCGGGTCGGACGAGTACAAGCGGCTGTTCTGCAAGGACGATGAAGCGATCTTCGACAGCTTCATTCCGCTCAGCCTGCGCGGACGGCTGGCGGCCGGTGCGTTGTCGGGCCTCAATCGCGCCAAGCGTACGGTGAAGCACAACGCGGCCCTGTTCGAGATCGCGCAAAACCTGCGCAGCATGTTCCGCTGAACGCGTGCCTTTCAGCTCCTCTCGGAGCGCTATCGCCACCGGCGAGCCGTCTTCAGCGACGTCAGGCCGCCACCACCCGCGGGCCGGGCCGGACAACGTCCGTCGGCTGGCACGGCTTGCTCAACATGGTCACGCGGGCGAACCCGACGGCCGTGAGCTGATCGACCATCAGCTTGCGCGCGTCCTGCGCCATTCCGGCGTCAGGCACGACGACAGCCTGCGCTCGCGCGGTCAGCAGCTCGGCCGGCAGATCGACGGCCGATCCGGCATCGAGCAGCACGTGGTCGTAGACCCTGAGCAAGGCGTCGATCGCGAGCGACAGCCGCGGCGATTGCAGTTGCGTGCGGTCGAACCCAGGACGACCGGCGCTGACGAGTTGCACGCGCGACTGCCGATCCCTGGTGATGATCTGCGCAAACGTCGCCTCGCCCTGCATCAGTTCGGCGAGGCCAGGGGCGTTCGGATCCACTGATGCCGCCGCCAGCGTCGGCGAGGACGCGACCAGGTCGACCACCACCACCTTGGCCTGGCGAGCCATCAGGCGGGCCAGCGTCAACGCAGTCAGTGTGACGCTCTCGCTGCTGGCCGTGCCGAGGACCGTGACCTTGTGGGCGCCGACGCCGTCTGCGACCAGACGCGCGGCAAGTTCGTCGATCTCGCTGACCGGTTGAGCACGTGCGAGCGTCGGCTCGCTGACCGCGCTGTCCGGCGCGGTTACGGACTCCCGTGACGGTTCAGGCTCCGGCAATAGTTCGGGCTGCCGCGGCAATTCGGGCTCCGGCGCTAGCCGCTGCTCCGGCGGCCGTTGAAACTCCCCGCGCGCCAGTTCCGGCTCAACCCGCTCCTCGACCACGGGCTCCATGACCGGCTCGCGACGCCTGACCGATGCCACGACGGGCGCGAACGCACGGCTCACCGTGGCCGGCCCGGAGATGCGCAGGAGTTCGCCGGTGATGATGATGCCGGACGACAGCAGCAAGGTCGCCAGCGTCGCGATCAGGACGATCGGCAGCTTCTTCGGGTAGGCCGGCGTGTTGGAAACCGAGGCACGCGAGATGATGCGGCCATCGATCGGCGCACTGTCGATATTCTCGCGGGCGGTCGCCTCGCGGTATTTGGCAAGGTAGGTTTCAAGCAGGTCGCGCTGCGCCTTGGCCTCGCGCTCCAGCGCGCGGAGCTGCACGTCCTGGGTATTGCTCGACGACGCCTGCTTCTTCATCTGGTCCAGGCTCGCCTGCAACTCGTCAACGCGACCGCGGGCGAGACGGGCGTCATTCTCCAGCGAACGCGACACCTTGGCCGCCTCGTCACGCAACTGCCGATCATAGTCGGCGAGCTGCGCCTTCAACTCCTTGATGCGCGGATGATTGTCGAGCAGCGTTGACGACTGCTCGGCGAGCTGCGCGCGGATAGCAGCGCGCTGTTCGGTCAACCGGCGGATCGTCTCGGAATTGAGCACTTCCGATGCCTCGATCGGCTTGCCGCTCTGGAGCATCTCGCGGATCAGCCGCGCCTTGGTCTCGGCGTCGGCCTTCAGCGCGCGGGCATTGTTGAGCTGGGTGGTCAGCTCGCCCATCTGCTGGTTGGACAGCGAGGTGTTGTTGGTGCCGACGAACAGGCCCGACTTCGAACGAAAATCCTCGACACGCGCGTCGGCGTCGGCAACCTTCTTGCGCAGATTGTCGATCTCGCCCGAGAGCCAGATGCTCGCGGACTTGGCCTGGTCCTGCCGCGCCGCCTGCTGCAGCACGAGATAGCCATCGGCAATCGAGTTGGCGACGCGCGCGGCGAGCTCCGGATCCTGCGACTGGAATTCGATCACCATGACGCGCGACTTGTCGACCGCATAGGCCTGGAAGCGCTCGTAATAGGCATCGAGCACCCGCTCTTCCGGGGTCAGGGAGAACGGGTCGCGGCCGATGCCGAACAGCGCCAGCAGCGACCTCAGCGGCGAGAAGCCGCGCAGCACCGGATCGAACTCGGGACGCTCCGCGAGCTTGTTCTTCTTGATGATGTCGCGAGCGAGATCGCGCGACAGCAACAGCTGCACCTGGCTGGTCACCGCTTCCGCGTCGAGCGCGGTACGCTCCTGCTCGCGCTCGCCGTTCGGCCGCATGAAGACGTTCTCGCGGCCGTCGATCAGGATGCGCGCTTCCGACTTGTAGCGTGGGGTGACGATGTTGACGGCGGCCAGCGACAGCGCGAACACCAGCACTGTCGGCACGATGATCCAGCCACGCCTACGCGCCAGCGCCTCGCCAAGCGCATGCAGATCGAGATCGCTGGCCTCCGATGCGCCGGCAGATTTGATTGGCGCAGAACTGCCGGAAGCAGGCCTCGCAGCCACAGCCTCGCCGGCAACGGGCGCAGACTTCGGCAGCGCCCGTTGCACGACGGTCTTCTCCTTGCCTCTACGCCAGAACGCAAACTGCATCGCACCACTCCCGCGGACGCCGCGACTCCATCTCAACCGAGGCGATTACACTCCATTAAGGTTGCCGCTGGGTTAATCGGGCCAAACCGAACCGTTCGACCGGCCTTAAGGCCGTCATCCTTTGTTAACCATGAGCGCGGTTAATCGTGGCTCTTGTTTTCTGGGATTCCTCCGATGCGCGGTCCGCGCGCCCCCATTGTTCGTCTGATTGCTGCGCCCGTCTTGTCAGGCTGCAAGGGCCGGGCTGCGCCGGGCGCCGTGCCGCGGGGCGCGCCGATCGGTCACGGCGACGCCGTGCACGTCAACGAGCGCGGGTTCTGATCCATGGCGGAAGATCGGACAGAACAACAGCCGCTCCGAATCCTGCACGTCGTCCGCGCGCCGGTCGGCGGCATCTTCCGTCACATCCTCGACGTGGCGAACGGTCAGATCGAGCGCGGCCATCAGGTCGGCATCGTCACCGACAGCCTCACCGGCGGCACCCGCGCCGAGGCGGCGCTGGCCGAGATCGCCCCTCGCCTCAAGCTCGGCGTCCGACGCGTGGCGATCCGCCGCGAGCCGCACTTTGGCGATATCGCGGTCTGGGCGCGCATCGCGGGCCTGATCCGGAAGCTGAAGCCCGATGTGGTGCATGGCCACGGCGCCAAGGCCGGCGCCTATGTCCGGTCGCGCCGGCGTTCGAACAAGATCATTCGGGTCTACACGCCGCATGGCGGCTCGCTGCACTACCCGCTCGACACCTGGAAGGGCAAATTCTACAGCCAGCTCGAGCGTGCGTTGATGAACAGCACCGACCTGTTCCTGTTCGAGAGCGCGTTTGCCCGCAACACCTATCAGCGTACCGTTGGCGTGCCGGCCGGCCTCGTCCACTGCGTATTCAACGGCGTTACCGCGGAAGAATTCGAGCCCGTTCCAAGGGCCGACGACGCCACCGATCTCGTCTATGTCGGCGAGTTCAGGCACATCAAGGGGGCCGACCTGCTGATCGACGCGGTGGCCAAGCTGCGCGCCGAAGGCAAGCCGGTAACGCTCACGCTGGGCGGTGACGGCGAGGAGTTCGAAGTGCTCAAGGCGCAGGTCAAGCGGCTGTCGCTCGGCGACGCCGTCCGCTTCATCGGACACGTCAAGGCGCGTTACGGCTTTTCCAAGGGCCGCCTGCTGGTCGTCCCGTCGCGCGGTGATTCCATGCCTTACGTGGTGATCGAAGCCGCGGCGGCCGGCATTCCGATGATCGCCGCCAATGTCGGCGGCATCCCGGAGATCTTCGATGCCCACACCGATGCCCTGTTCACTCCGAGCAATGCCGCCGCGATGGCCGACGCCATCAAGGCCGCGCTCGACAATCCCGCAAGCACAGCGGCGCGAGCGCAGAAGCTGCGCGAACGGATCTCCAATCACTTCTCGCAAGGCGCCATGGTCGAGGGCGTGCTGGCCGGCTACCGCGATGCATTTGCCAAGCATTAACCATTGCATGCACCCGTAACCGTTTCTTCCGATTTGTCCCGTTAAGTCCCGCCCGGGGGAATTTCGCCCTGCGCCCGCATACCTATCTGCACGCGCAGGAATGGAAGTGGACACGTGGAACCGATCAACGCACGCTCGATGCTGGACGCCGCTACGTCGGCAACGACGGGTCACTCACAGGTCGAACGACGACGGCGGCTGTCGCCGGCCGCGCTTGCCGTCACCAACCAGAAGGTTCGCGGCGCCTATTCGCCGGTCGTGATCGCCGGCGCGGTGCGCCTCGCCGATTTCGTGCTGCTCAGCCTTGTCGGCATCGGCTTGTATCTTGCCTATGTGAAGCCGCTCTCCGGCTTCCATTGGGAGTATATCGCAGCGATCCTGGGCATGACGGTGACTGCCGTGATCTGCTTCCAGGCCGCCGACATCTACCAGGTCCAGATCTTCCGCGGCCAGCTCCGGCAGATGACACGGATGATCTCGTCGTGGACATTCGTCTTCCTGCTGTTCATCGGCGTGTCCTTCCTGGCCAAGCTCGGCGGCGAGGTGTCGCGCGTCTGGCTGTCGTCGTTCTTCTTCGTCGGCCTCGCGGTCCTGATCGTCGAGCGCCTGCTGCTCCGCTCGATCGTGCGCGCCTGGGCGCGTGACGGCCGGCTCGACCGCCGCACCGTCATCGTCGGCGCCGACAAGAACGGCGAGCAGCTCGTCGAGGCGCTGAAGGCCGAGGAGGACTCGGACATTCACGTGCTCGGCGTGTTCGACGATCGCAACGACGATCGCGCCATGGATACCTGCGCCGGCTCTCCGAAGCTCGGCAAGGTCGACGACATCGTCGAATTCGCCCGCCGCACCCGCGTCGACCTCGTGCTGTTCGCGCTGCCGATCTCGGCGGAGACGCGCATCCTGGAGATGCTGAAGAAGCTGTGGGTGCTGCCGGTCGACATCCGCCTGTCGGCGCACACCAACAAGCTGCGCTTCCGCCCCCGCTCCTACTCCTATCTCGGCAAGGTGCCGACGCTTGATGTGTTCGAGGCGCCGATCACCGACTGGGATCTGGTGATGAAATGGCTGTTCGACCACATCGTCGGCGGCCTCATCCTGCTCGCCGCTCTCCCGGTGATGGGACTGGTGGCGCTCGCGGTGAAGCTCGACAGTCCGGGCCCGGTGCTGTTCCGTCAGAAGCGCTTCGGCTTCAACAACGAGCGGATCGACGTGTTCAAGTTCCGCTCGCTCTATCATCACCAGGCCGATCCGACCGCCTCCAAGGTCGTGACCAAGAACGACCCGCGCGTCACCCGCGTCGGCCGCTTCATCCGCAAGTCCTCGCTCGACGAACTTCCGCAACTGTTCAACGTCGTCCTCAAGGGCAACCTCTCGCTGGTCGGTCCGCGCCCGCACGCCGTGCAGGGCAAGCTGCAGAACCGCCTGTTCGACGAGGCGGTCGACGGCTACTTCGCGCGGCACCGCGTCAAGCCCGGCATTACCGGCTGGGCACAGGTCAACGGCTGGCGCGGCGAGGTCGACACCGATGAGAAGATCCAGAAGCGTGTCGAGTTCGACCTCTACTACATCGAAAACTGGTCGGTGCTGTTCGACCTCTACATTCTCTTCAAGACGCCGTTCTCGCTGCTGACCAAGAACGAGAACGCGTATTGAGAATCAAGACTGACTACCGTCATTGCGAGCGAAGCGTCCATGCCATAGCTCGAGGATAAGTGGATTGCTTCCGCCTTCGCCAGGGCTTTGGCGGACAAGTCGTCGCTCCGCTCCTCGCAATGACGAAGTAGCGTGGGTGTTCTTGTATCGAGTTGCGTGAGTGCGTTATGGCCTATGCGGCAACAGCCGGGACGTCCCATCTGCCGGTCACGGCACCGCCAGGCGTGCTGGCGTTGCAGCGCGCGCTGGTTTGGCTCGCCGGTGCGTCGATCGCCATCGTGTTCGTCGAGCCGAGCCCGTACGAATTCGTCACGCTGATCGCCTCCGTCCTGTTCTTCGCAACGGGCTTGCGGATGCGGCTCGTCTTCATGCCACTGCTGTTCGCGCTGATCGCGCTCAATGTCGGCTATAGCATCGGCGCGATTCCGTTCCTCGACAAGCCCGAGGTGATGAACTGGATCCTCACATCCTGGTACATGGCGATCACCGTCATGTTGTTCGCGACGGCGATTTCGGAGGACACCGAAGCCCGCCTCGACATGTTGCGTCGCGGCCTGATCGTCGGGGCGATGATCGCTTCGATCTCGGGCATTGCAGGCTACTTCCACCTCGTGCCGGGCGGTTACGATCTTTTGACGCTGTATGACCGTGCCCGCGGCACCTTCAAGGATCCCAACGTGCTCGGCGCGTTCCTGATCCTGCCGGCGCTGTTCACGCTGCAAAGCGTCGTCTCCGATCGCTTCGGCAAGGCGTTCCGCAATGCGATCGCCTTCGGCATCATCTCGCTCGCGATCCTGCTGTCATTCTCCCGCGCGGCCTGGGGCGGCCTGATCATCACCGCGGCGTTCATGCTGGCGCTGATGGTCTTCACCAGCCGCTCGCGGGCGCAACGCTCGCGCATCATCATCATGGCGCTGATCGCCGTGGTCCTCGCCGTCGCGCTGGTAGCGGTGCTGCTCTCGCTCAGCTCGGTCGCCGACATGTTCAAGCAGCGCGCGAGCTTCGACCAGAGCTATGACGAAGGCAGGTTCGGCCGGTTCGGCCGTCACATCCTCGGCGCCCAGATGGCGCTGCAGGTGCCCTTCGGCATCGGGCCGCTGCAATTCCACACATATTTCCCCGAAGACACCCACAATTCCTTCCTCAACGCCTTCATGTCGGGCGGCTGGATCTCCGGCGTCTGCTATCCGGCACTGGTGTTCGTCACCGTGATCACCGGCTTCCGCTACATCTTCGTGCGCGTGCCCTGGCAGCGGGCCTACCTGGCGATCTTCTCGGCGTTTCTCGGCATTGTCGGCGAAAGCTTCATCATCGATACCGACCACTGGCGGCACTTCTGGATGATGCTTGGCGCAATGTGGGGCATGTATGTGGCGGCCGAGAGCTACCGCGCAACATCAGCGCCATCGGTCAGCGCCGGGACTTCGGCGGGGTCTTGAGGCTGGCGCGCTTCTCGGACGGCGTATCGATCACCTTCTTCAGTGCCTCGGTTGCTTCCAGCCCCCTTGTAGTACGCCTACGACCCGCGCGGCGTGGTCCGTCACTGTCATGCCCCGCGAAGGCGGGGCATCCAGTACGCCGAAGCTTATCGGCTTTTCGCGACGCCTCTGCCGGGCGATGATGTCAGACACACGGCGCGTACCTACTTCTCCACCTCGAACGTCAGCCCGGCGTGATCGACGAGACGCTTGATCAGCTTGGTCTGCATCGCGGCCCCCGGCGTCCAGAAGCCCGCCGGCACCTCGGGCGCGTCGCGCAAGAGGCAGATCGCGCATTCGGAGATCATCTTCGAGGTCGAGCCATAGCCGGGATCGCGGTCGCCCTTGATCGCGGCACGGACCTTGCGGCCGTCGGGCGCGATGGCGACATAGAGCAGATCATAGAGCCCGCTCTCGCGCTCTTCCTTTGACGGCCCCTCGCCCGGCTTCGGCGCATTCGGACCGGTCTTCTCGGCATTGGCCGCCATCACGCGCCTGGCGTTGGCCTCACCTTTTTCGCCCTGTCCGGTCAGGACCATCTCGTCGTAGACGAACTCTTTTCCGTACGGATAGCCCATCAGCATGTTGGAGCGATGGACGTTGCGGGTGTTGATCAGCGCCATCATGAACGGCGCCGCCCAGGACTGCAGGTCATCCTCATACATCGGCCTGTTGCCGCGCGGCTGCTTGGCGCCCTCGAATCCCGGGGTCAGCGCGAACGGGTTGTTCAGGATGGCGACCAGGCTGAGATCCTTGGAGATCGCATCGAAGGTTGCCTTGGCGCTCGCCGCGGTGCCTCCCGACAGCGTACCGCGCATGTCGCGGACGCGGCCCTTGACGCGCGAGACCGGCGCACCGAACACGCGCCTCGCTTCCTCCTGAGCAAAGAAGGTGCCGAGCTCGAACGGCACCGAGTCGAAACCGCAGGAGAAAAGGATGCGCGCGCCGCTGGCCTTGGCGGCCGCTTCGTGCTTGTCGATCATTTGCCGCATCCAGATCGGCTCGCCGCAGAGGTCGAGATAGTCGACGCCGGCTTCGACGCAGGCCGCGAGCAGCTCGTTGCCGTAGAGCTGGTACGGACCGACGGTGGAGATCACCGATTTGGTCTGCGCCACCATCGCCTTCAGCGAGGCGACGTCGCTGGCATCGGCCACGATCAGCGGCGTATCGGCGGCCGCGCCGATCGCGTCGCGGACCGATGCGAGCTTGTCCTTGCTGCGTCCGGCCATCGCCCATTTCAGCTCGGCGTCACCCTTGTAATGGGTGGCGAGATATTCGGCGACGAGCTGGCCGGTGAAGCCGGTGGCGCCGTAGACGACGATGTCGAATTTCGACGAGGACATGGATCAGGTTCCCTGGGGAGCGAATTGGCGCCCTTTTGTCACTGCCGGCGCAGCGAAGCAATCCCGTCTATTTCTTGCCGTAGGACACGCCCATGCCGGCGCGCACGTCGGCCTGGATGCCGTACGGCGCGATCGGATAGCGCAGGCCGTTCTTGGCGAGCTGCTTCATGCCCGCGATGGCCTTCACGAGATAGGCCGGCGGCAGCGCCATCAGCATTTCCTCGTCGGGCACGCCGCCATAGCGGCGTTCGGCGAAGCACGGCAGCGACAGGCTCGGCTCGCCGGTCTTCAGCGCCCGCCCCCACGAATCCGCGCACGCGGTTTCGCCGACTACCCCCCACTCGAACTTCTTGTAGCCGGTATATTGCAGACCATTGATCAGGATGATCATCTGCCCCGGCGTGGCATAGACGAGGCAGATGTCAGGCGGATTGAGCCGGCCGCTGGACAGCGGGCTCACCGCCATCGCCTGGTACTGGCCGTAAGGAACGACGTCGAGCGCCTCCTGCCGCTTGCGCGCATCTTCCGAGGTGCCGTGCCACACGCCGACATAGTTTTCGCCGGCGAGCCATGTCTCGTCCTGCGGGCCGAGCCCGATCACCGCGCGGCACTGCGCGCCGACCAGATCGTCGCCGGTGATGCCGACCGTCCAGCCGAGCCGCGACGCCATGCTGACGATCTGATCGGTGGTGTGGATCGCTGACGGACGGCGGATCTTCGGGATCGCCTCCATGTCCTCGACACGCGCGAACATCTTGACGCCGATGACAGTGGTCTTCAGCCGCAACAGGCTGTTCAGATCGGCGACGATTGCGGCGAGGTCGAACTGTTCCGGCGGTGTCTGCAGTTGCATGCCTTGAGCTCCCGTCATCGGCGGCTTCACGCCGCCTGTTGGTTTGATGTTAGCCGGATTGACCGACGGAGGCGACAGGTCCTCGCGCCTTAGCGCGCGACCGGGCCCGGCAGCAAATCGTCGATCCTGCCCGTCAAACGATAGGCCACGAGCCCGATCCACTCCCGCATGCCGAGATCGGTCCGCGACATGCCTTCGACCGCGAGTGTGGCGAAGCTGAACACATTGCCGACGCGCCAGTCGACCGGATAGGCCTCGACGTTGAATCCCGCCCTGCGGAACAGCCCGACCGAGCGCGGCATGTGATAGGCCGACGTGACGAGCAGCCATCGCTCGCTTGGCTTCGGATCGAGCAACGCCTTGGAGAATTCGGCATTCTCCACGGTGTTGCGCGAGCGACGCTCGATGATCAATCGCGATTTGGGAATGCCCAGGCTTTCGAAGATCTCGCCGGCATAATCGGCCTCGCGCGCGTCGTTCGAAATCAGGTTCGCGCTGCCGCCGGTGAACACGAGGCGTGCATTCGGATATTTGAGCGCGAGCGCTGCCGCGGCGATGATGCGGTCGGGAGCGCTGCGCACGACAGGCGTGCCATGTGCGACCGACAGATCAGGCTCGATCGAGCCGCCGAGGACGATGATGCCGTCGGGCGCGCCGCGCGAGGCATCCCATGGCGGAAATCGCTGCTCCAGCCCGTACAGCAGGATGTTGCCGAGCGGCGAGAAGGCGCAGATCGTAAGCAGCACCAGCGATGCCGCCATCAGCCTGCGGCCGAGCGCAGCAAACCGCGTCGGCAACAGGATGACGCCGATCAGGCCAATGCCGAGCAGGAGATTGATCGGCAGCAGCATGATGCCGAGTGTCTTGGAGAGAACAAAAAACAAGGGAAGCCTCTGCGAAGTTCTGCTACAGCGTCATACGCTGCCAACGCTGCAATCGAAAGACGTCACATGACCCACCATCATCTGAAGTCCAGTCCGGAAACCTGCCATTGGGGCTTTTTTGAAGCCAAGCTGAAGCCGGTCCTGACGATTGCGAGCGGCGACGAGGTCACGATCGAGACCGTCAGCGGCGGTCCCGACGTGGTGCCCGACCGCAGCAAGTTTCACGTTCCGCCGGAACTGGCCGACATCCACGCGCGAAGCGAGCGGATGGTGCCGGGGCACATCCTCACCGGCCCGATTGCGGTCGCCGGCGCCGAGCCGGGCGACGTGCTGGAGGTCGATATCCTCGATGTGCAGCTGCGCCAGGACTGGGGCTACAATCTGATCAAGCCGCTGACCGGCACCCTGCCCGACGATTTCCACGAGCCGCGCATCCTCAACATCCCGCTCGATCGCGAGCGCATGGTCGGCCGCATGCCCTGGGGGCTCGATTTGCCGCTGAAGCCGTTCTTCGGCGTGATGGGTGTGTCGCCGCCGCCGGCGTGGGGCCGCATCTCCTCGCTGATTCCGCGCGCGATGGGCGGCAATCTCGACAACAAGGAGCTGGGCGCCGGCGCGAAACTCTATTTGCCGGTGTTCGTGCCGGGTGCGCTGTTTTCCTGCGGCGATGGCCATGGTGTGCAGGGCGACGGCGAGGTTTGCGTCACCGCGATCGAGACCGCGCTCACCGGCCGCTTCCGCCTGACCTTGCGCAAGGATATCAAGCTCGCCTATCCGCGCGCGGAGACGGCGGACCATTACATGACCATGGCGATGGATCCCGACCTCGACCAGTGCGTGGTGCGGGCCTTGCGCGACATGATCGCCCTGCTCGGCGAGAAGCGGAATCTCTCGCGCGAGGACGCCTACACGCTGTGCAGCCTGGCCGCTGACCTGCGCGTGACGCAGACGGTCAACGGCTCCAAGGGGATTCACTGCATGATCGCCAAGTCCGTCGTGCACGGCTGACGATCGGTCGATAAGCCGCACTTGTGCTTCGCAGGTGCGGCTCGATACAATCCCCGCCAACGAACAAAAGCGACGGGGACGGACATGCTGAAGGACAGGCTTTCGCCGGCCGATGAGGCTGCGCGCGACAAGGAGATGCAGGAGGCGCTTAACGCCTGCCCGCGCATCCTCGATCTGATTGCCCGCGGCCCGCAGGGTGCGCCCGACGCCGAAGCCGCCATCTATCTGCGCTCGCCGCTCGATCCGAACCCGGTGGTGATCTCCAACGACCACCTGATGGGCTGCGTCAAGGCAGCGGAAAATTACTTCCGCGCCCAAGGCGTCGGCAAGGACGACGCGGTTGCGATCCTGCTGCCGGCCTGCCCCGCGACCGTGGTTGCGATCTTCGGCGCGGCCGCCTGCGGCATTGCCGAACCGCTCAACCTGCTGTTCACGCGCGAAGCGATCATTGCCCAGCTCAACGCGATCGAGGCGAAGCTGTTGCTGGCGCCACCGCCGGGCATGCCGGGCGGCCTCTATGAGAAGATCGAAGGCCTGCAGCGCGAGGTGCCGACGCTGAAGCGCATCGTGATCGTGCCGCTCGACGGCAGCAGCGCGTTCGACGGCGAGCTCTTGCGGCCCGATCCTGCCTGGCGCGACGACTACGGCAAGTCGAAGGATATGAGCGAGGCCGACCGCGTGGCCGTGATGCTGCCGACCGGCGGCACCACCGGCCATCCCAAGGTGGCGCGGCTCACCAACCGCGCGATGGTCGCCTCGACGATCTCCTCCAAAATGGCGCTCGACTTTCGCCGCGGCGAGCGCGGCATGATCACGCTGCCGCTGTTCCATGTCGGCGGCCTGTTCTGCACCGTCGCCAACTGCCTGGCGTCAGGTGTCACCATGCTCGTTCCCGGCCCTGCCGGCGCGCGCGATCCGGCGCTGATCACCAATTTCTGGAAGATCGTCGAGCAATATCGCATCAACATCGCCGGCAATGTGCCGACCGTGCTCGGTGCGATCGCTGACGTCCCGGTCGCCGACAGCGACATTTCAAGCCTGCGCGTCACCGCCACCGGCGCCTCGATCTGCCCGCTCGAAATCGAACGCCGCTATCTTGCGACCTGGGGCGGCCCCTGCATCCAGCAGCTCTACGGCATGACCGAGCTCGCCGGCGCCATCACGCACGACGTGCACGGCGTGCAGCCGCGCGCGGAAAGCGTCGGCACACGCAATCCGCTGGTCGAGCTTGCGATCCTGGAAGGCGGCAAGCTGCACACAGGACCATGGCCCTCGCCAGTCGGCGAGCTCCTGACCAGGGGGCCGCAGGTGTTCGCCGGCTATGTCGACAAGAAGCAGACCGCGGATGCCTTCCACGACGGCTGGCTGCGCACCGGCGACATCTGCCGGATCGACGCCGACGGCTTCGTCTACATCATGGGCCGCGCCAAGGACCTTATCATCCGTGGCGGCCACAACATCGACCCGCGCGCGATCGAGGACGCGGCGCTACAGTTTCCGGGCGTGGCGCTTGCCGCCGCGGTCGGGCGTCCCGACGCCTATGCCGGCGAGGTGCCGATGCTGTTCGTTTCGGCGCAGCCCGGCGCCCACATCGATGCTCAAGCGCTGGCCGCCTTCGTGCAGGACAACGTTCCCGAGCCGCCGGCGCGGCCGCGCGCTGTGTCGGTCATTGCCGAGATGCCGGTCACGCCGGTCGGCAAGATCTTCAAGCCGAAGCTCCGCGAGATCGCGGCCGGCGAGGCTGCCCGTGAGTTGCTCGCGCTGGAGGGGCTGTCCAAGGAGGTCAGCGTCGACGCGATCACCGACCCGTCCCGCGGGCTGGTCCTGAGCGTCACGGCGACACCGGACAAGGCCGAAACCGCTGAGCGGCTGCTCAAGAAGTTCCCGATCAAGGTCGAATTGCGAAGCTAAGCCCTTCGTTTCACTGAACAATCTGAAGAGCGCGGCGCGCCGGAACTGGCTCCCGGCGCGCCGCCGCTTGCGCGCAGCCGAGCCTTGACGAACTGCCGCATTACTAAATAGACTCTAAATAGCTACTTTTCAGTACACGCGTTCAGAGTTAAGCGTTCCTCATGGCTACGGAAAAGGCCGAAACCGACCGCGTACCCGTCACGTTGGCGCTCTCGACCATCGGATATCTTGAGAAGCTGGTGAGACAGGGCACCCACGGCACGAGCGTCCCGGGCGTCGCACGGACACTGATCGAGGAAGGCATTCGGCTCGCGATCAAGGACGGGCTGCTTGCGATCCGCGACAACGGCCGCACGCCCTAAACCCGCGCCGGCGCGGCGGTTCAACAGAGCGTGGAACCGTCAGATGATCGCCATCGAACCGACCTGGACGCCCGAGCGCGTCGAACAACTCAAAAGCTATTTTGCAGCCGGCCTCTCCTGCCGCGACATCGCCGTCAATATCGGCGTCAGCCGCAACGCGGTGATCGGCAAGCTTTCCAGGCTGAACCTGACGCGCACGACGCCCGAGGAGCGCCGCGCGCGCCGGAAGAAATCCGCCAGAGCCGCGTCCAGAGCGACCGCAAAGCGACAGCTCCAGATGTTGCAGTCGGTCTACCAACAGCCGGCCGACGATGCTCCCGTGGTCAGCACCAACAGCTGCTCGCTGTTCGAGCTGAGCGAGCAGCGCTGCCGCTGGCCGATCAGCACGCCGGGGGCTGACGACTTCTGCTTCTGCGGCAACACGCCGCTCGGCGGCATGCCCTATTGCGCAGGGCATTACCGCCTCGCCTACCAATTGGGGCCGCGCCAGCGCGCGGTACGCGGCTAGTCAGCCGATCCGCCAGCCGGCCTCCTGCACGAAGCTCTTGTAGAACTCTTCCGTGTAGGCCTGCTCCGGCGCCTGTCTGACACGGGCGTCGAGCTTGTGGGCGTCGTCGCCGACCAGGATGCGCCAGTGGTCGGCTTTGACGCCGTCGAGGATGATTTTGGCGGCGGCAGCCGCCGTGGTCGGCGCGTCCTCGAGGAATGTGCGCGCGCGGTCGAGCGCGAGATTCTGGATGTCCTGATCCGAGAGCGCCGTGACGTCGACACCCTGCCCCGTCAGGCGCTGGCGGGCCTGCTTGAGCTCGTCTGCAGTGAGCTGGTCGGAACCGTTCTGCACCTTGCGCGAGTTGGAGACGATCGAGGTGCCGATATGGCCGGGCATCACGACCGAGCATTTGACGTGCGGCGCGTTGAGACGGAGATCGTTGATCAGCGCTTCGGTGAAGCCCTTCACCGCGAACTTCGCCGCGCTGTAGGCCGTGTGCGACACGCCCAAGCCGACCGAAGCCCAGAAGCCGTTGACGCTCGAGGTGTTGACGATGTGGGCCTCGTCGGCCTTCACGAGTAGCGGGAGGAAGGTGCGGACGCCGAGATAGACGCCGCCCCAGCAGATGTTGAAGGTGCGCTCCCACTGCTCGCGCGTGTTGGTGAACAGGCTGCCACCGCCGCCGATGCCGGCGTTGTTGAACAGCAGATGGATCTTGTCGGTTGCCTGCTGCTCGATCAGCTCGTCACGAAAACGCTTGTAGTGATCCTCGATCGAGACGTCGGCGACGTGGGTGGTGATACGCAGGCCCTGTGGCAGCTTCTCGACCTCGCAGAGCCGCTTGGTCTCGGCCATCGCCTCGGCCGACACGTCGCACATCGCGACATTGCAGCCTTCAGCGACCAGCTGGCGCGCGAGCTCCCGCCCCATACCCGTGCCACCCCCGGTGATCACGGCAATCTTTCCGGCAAAATCCTTCATGAGAGTTTCCTGATATTTTTAGTGTTCTTGCGCGAGCGGGAGATCGGAACACGCTCCGGTCCCATGGCAACGAGCCCGCGAAAACCTACGATCGATCGGCACGCAGTTCAACGCGACGCTGTTGCGGCGCCAAACCGCGCCGCGGAATTTCGTGTCCCCCTTGAACCTCTTTGCATCGGTTGCGACGTACCGATGAGAAGAGCTCACTCCAGGAGATTGCCATGACCCACTGGCGTGACACGATGGTCGATCGACCTGACGACCGCGACCCGGCCTACGCGGCCGGTTGGGTGATCAGCGCTCTCGTGGTGCTCGCGGCCGTCGTCGGCGTCTGGCTGCTCGGGATCTGATCCGCAAAGCCGTCTACTCGGCCGCCTCGACGCGCTTGCCGGGTAGCGCCGCACCAAGCCCCTCCAATGCCTTCGCAATCGCCGCCTGCTGCGCCGGCGAAGCCTCCGGCATCGGCGCCCGCGGATAGGTTTGCGGCAGGCCCTGCAGCGTCTGGGCATAGCGCGTGCAGGCCGGCAGATTGTCGGCAATGAGCGCGTTCCACATGGTCAGAAGCTTCTTGTGCAGGTCAAGCGCCTTGCCGTGATCGCCTGCCCTCACCGCATCCCACAGGGCCACCGACGCGTGCGGCACGGCGGTCAGGATCGCGGCGATCGAGCCGTGGGCGCCGAGCGTGTAGGACGGATACATCAACGCGTCGACCGCGCTGTAGATCAGCTTGTCCGGCGCCATCATCATGAGGTCGGCGAACAGCTTCAGGTCGCCCGCGCTCTGCTTGACGCCGACCACCAGCGGCACCTCAGTCATGATCCGCGTCAGCAGCGCCGGCGACAGATAGGACCAGGGCACCACGTTGTAGATGATGATCGGCATGCCGGTCTCATCGGCGATGCGGCGGAAATGACCGACCATAGCCTCGTCATCGGGCTTGAACAGGTAATGCACCGGGGTCACCTGTAGCGCCGCGACGTCCATGTCGCGGACCAGCTTGCCGCGGCGGATGGCGTCACGGGTGGAGTCGACGATAATGCCGGCGATGACCGGTGCCCGGCCCCCGGCGGCCTCCACCGTTGCCGCGATCAGGTCGCGATATTCCTCATGATCGAGCGCGTGACCCTCTCCGGTCGAGCCGCCGGCCGCCATGCCATGGGCGCCGGCGCCGAGCAGCCAGTCGACCTGTGGCGCGACCAGCTTGAGATCGATCTCGCCGTCCTTCCGGAACGGCGTGGTCATCGGCGGTATCACGCCGATCGGACGTGTCTTCATGGCTAGCCCTCGTCGTTTCCATCCCGCATGTCCGATCCCGCTCTTGCGGCGGTGTTCTCGATCGGCGGACCAAGCCTACCGATTGTCGTTGCGCCGTCCAGTTGCCGCGGCGGCGGGACTGGCCCCTGATAAGGACATGCCCGGCGGCCGAGCCGTCGCGGGATCTCCGTGCCTACGGAAAGAACAGCCTGAGCAGGCCGCGCCACGAGAAATCAAGGATCACCTCGTGGTGCCGCAGTCCCTTGCCGCCCTTCACGAGCCCGAGATCCCGTATCAAGCAATAGTGGCCGCTGCTCATGCGAGCTAGGCGGCTGTTCTTGAAGCGCCCCATGACCGGCGAGAATGCATCGCGGATCGATTCCGTCAAATCTTGACGACGCCGAATCGGCGGTTGGGCACGGAGCCTGTGCTGCCCTCCCGCGCAGGGCCCCGTGCAACCACTGGCTGCTTACCGCTACACGCGCTACGCCGACGCCAACTCGCTGCCGTCGGCGCTCGCGAATCTGAAGATCGACTCAGTTTTCCGCCGCCAGCAGAAAATGAATCGAGCGCCACTTTCGCGAGCCGCAGCCGCGCGAATGATGCGAACGTGCGCGGCAATCAGGAGCGAGACCGTGGAATCAAAAACCTCCGGCAGGGCATTGCCGGAGGTTTGGGAGGCTTAGCTTCAAGCTAAGAGCCATCATTCATATGTTGGCCGTCGCCCTATATAGTTTAGTAGATCAGGTAAGTAAATAAATCTGCGGCAAATGAATCGCATGGCTCATCTTCGTCCTTCGCGTGGACCGAGATGCCGTAGCTCGCTGTCTTCTTGCTCGTCGCTGTCAAAGAAAAAACCCCGGCGGTTTCCCGCCGGGGTTCTGTTGCAGCGTGATCAGATCAACCGGTGTTACCAGTTGCGCTGAGCGCGAAGGAGCAGCATCACAGTGTCCTGATCCTTTAGCTCGTAGGTGGCGGCCGGCTTGCCAATCGCGGCGCTACCCGGGAAGGCGATCGTGCCAGCGTACTTCTGATCGAGGTGGGAGTAGGTCACGTCTGCCGAGAAGGTCAGGTTCTTGACCGGGGTCCACCGGGTGATCACGCCGATCTGTGCAAGGTTGTAGTCGGGGTTGCAGGTGGTCACGCCAGTGCCGAACGCGGTACGGAACGTGCCGCCCACGCCACCAACGCCGCAGATGTAGGACTTAGCCGTATCGTTGTACATGACAGCGGCGTAAGCACCGTAGATGGCAGTGTTCCAGTACGGATTCCAGTTGTGGGTGTACGCACCGCGCATACCCCAGGTCTTGATGGTCTGCTGCTGACCGCCAGCGATGAACACCGTGTCGGGTGCCGTGCCGAAGCCAACGCTGCCATAGACGCCGGGCAGGTTCGAACCACCGAACATCGCAATCGCGCCCGCCTGGCTGGCGAGGTCCTGGATGTTGTAACGGGTCGCACCATCCGTATACACGCCCTGGACGTTGATCACGTCGCCGGGTCCGGTCGGGATGTTCTTGATCGACAAGGCCAGCGCACCAGCCCAGCCCCACTTGTCGTCCGGATGACCGGTCAACTCGGTGCCGCCGTAGTAGGCCGCATGGCTGTCATGCGCCGCGAACGACGCCTGGAACAGACCCCAGGCCTGATCGACCTTGAGCGACGCGATCAAGTCCGGCGCAATCGTGCCTGCATAGTCGCTCGCACCGTAAGCACCGCCAGCGCTGAGGTTGTTCACGCCAGCCTGCGAGTACAGCGTCTGATCCTGGGCCGACAGAGACAGCGACACGCCGTTGCCGAACTGCGCGGTGTAGGTGAACTGGTTCACGCCAGTGGTCGTGTTGACGCCGCCGACGAGACCGTCGAAGTTGTTGCCCGGATAGCCAGTCCAGGGAGCAGCGAACTGCGAGACCGCCTTACCGATCGTGAAGCCGGCGAACTGGATGAAGGCGTAGTAGACGCCGAGCGAACCGCCGGCGACAGCGTCACCCGAGTAAGTCGTCGACCCATTACCGACGCCGGCGTAGGTGCCCGAGGTCCAGGTGAACACCGCGTCGAAGTAGGTGCGGACCACGCCGTACTCGGTCGCGGTGCGCGTATCGATGTTCAGGTCTTCACGCGAACGCCAGGTGTAGCCGTTCGTGAAGCGGTTGTTGGCACCGTTGGCGCCGTTGTAGTTGGGACCGGCGACGGTGTTCGTGTTCGCCAGAACGTCCGCGCGCAGGTAGCCGCCCAGCTTGATGCAGGTGTCGGTGCCCGGGATATAGTAGAAGCCGGGACCGTACAGGGAGCAGACCTTCACGTACTCGACCGCTTTGGCCTTGACGGGAAGATCAGCGGCCTGAGCGCCGCCGACTGCGACGAGGGCAGCCGCCGAGCCCAGGATAAGGCTCTTCACCAATTTCATATTAACCTCCAAGTTGCTCATATGCGGAGAGTCCGGGCCGCGAGCGCCCCGAGATCCCCCGCCTGTCGCAAAACCATTCAGCGCGTTCACGCCTCCCGATGAATTCCCCAGGAGAGGGTGAACATGAGTGATTCAAACGCATCGGGACGATCGAGATTCCCCTACCGCCGGGGCCAATATGCCTGCGCCGAATTCCTAATCAAAATAGTTTATAAAGTCAGCTATACGAATGAAGCCACACTGTGGCTCGGCAGCAACGCCACCCACACCCCATTGCCTTTCCATGATAATTTGTCACACGGAGAGAATCTTGCTTGTCACGCAAGCGTCATAATTAATTTAAGGTCACTTGCGCCGGGCCCGCCTTGCGTGAACAATCGCGATTGCCCACAACGATCACAAGAATCAAAGCGGCGAAAAAGCTGTGCCGGGCAGGAGGAAGGGGAATCTGTGTCAGTGACAAGGAAGGATGCGACGCGTCAGCGCGCCATCGAAAATCTCGACATCATCAAACGCTTCACCTTGGAGATCTCCTCCATCAACTCTCATCTTGAGGAGGTCCGCCAGTTCTGGGGCAAGTCGCTCGGCGTCAGCGCTCCGCAATGGATGATCCTGATCGCGATCTCGGATCTCGACAAGGACGACGGCGTGCAGATCAACATGGTGTCGAAGCTGCTCCACGTCGATCCGTCGTTCGTGACAACCCAGTCCAAGCTTCTTGAGCAGAAGGGGTTGCTGCATCGCTCGCCCTCGCCGGCCGATGCGCGGGTGGTCCGGCTGTCGCTGACCGACAAGACCAAGAAGCACCTGGCAAGCCTCGCCGAGCAATACAACGCGTTCAGGAAAATTGTCTTCGAGGAATTCAGCGAAAAGGAATTGGCCGAGTTCACGACCAAGCTCGCCACCCTCAACGGCCGTCTTGAAAAGGCCTGCGTGAAAGTCGCGCTGGACTACAGTGCCTAGGGCCGCCCCCGCCATGTGATCTGCTGGTCGCAGGACATGTGCCACAAGATCATCGTGGCCCATGCGGTGTCCGGCGAGATGGGGGGACTTTGAAAACACATCTATGATCCGACCAAGCAGTGCGGGGCGACAGCAAGGAGGAGTTGTCAAATGCGCACGCTTACTGCCTACGGCATCGGCGTCGTCATCGTTCTCGCTTTACTCAACGGCATAGCATGGCAGGCGGGAATACCCCGGCTGCACAGTCTAAATGTGTTCTCCGCCGGATTCGTCCTTGGAGTGCTCGGGACGTACATTTCGGCTTGGGTAAACGGATATCGCCGAGTCGCCTGACTTCAATCCGCGGTCCGACCGCCCCCCGTCAGAACTGACATGGGCAAAAGCGCAGCCCGCGAAGTGAGCAGCCTTGGTTCGAAATCCAAATCGATCGCAATCATTGCCCTTCCTGAGAGAGGGGTGACAGTTCATTCCGGAGACATGGGTTACACAATCGGGCCTTTTGCGGGGAGCGCAAGATGCCCTGGAAGGTGTGTAAACCCATGGACGAACGACTGAAGTTCATTGCCAGACTTTTGGATGGCGAGCAGATGGCGGGGCTTTGCCGCGAGTTCGGCATCTCCCGCAAGACCGGCTACAAGATCCTCACGCGCTACAACAAGACCGGGCTCGACGGCCTCACCGATCGCTCACGCCGGCCATACCGCCACGCCAATCAGCTTCCGGACCAGATCGAAACGCTGATCGTACGCCTGAAGCAGGACAAGCCGAGCTGGGGCGCCCCAAAGATCAGGGAGCGACTGGCCCGGCTCTATCCGGATGTCCACACGCCCGCGATCAGCACGGTGCATGCGGTGCTCGATCGCCATGGCCTGGTCAAGCGCCGAACCCGACGACGCAACAGGGCTGAGGGCACAGCACTCTCTTGGCCGGCCCAGCCGAACGAGCTGTGGTGCGCCGATTACAAAGGCGAGTTCATGCTTGCCGACCGGCGATACTGCTATCCCTTGACCATCACCGACTTCGCCAGCCGCTATCTCATTGCCTGCGAAGCCCTCTCTACCACCAAGGAAGTCTATGCTTTCCCGGTGGTCGAGAGCGTCTTCAAGGAGTTCGGCCTGCCGCGAGCCATCCGCACCGACAACGGCGTTCCGTTTGCCAGTCCCAATGCTTTGTTCGGTTTAAGCAGGCTGTCGGTCTGGTGGCTCAGGCTCGGTATCGAAATCAAGCGGATCAAGCCCGGCAACCCGCAGCAGAACGGCCGCCATGAGCGCATGCATCTGACCTTGAAGCTGGAGGCCACCAAGCCGGCCGCGCAAAACTTCCTGCAGCAGCAGGCCAGGTTCGATGACTTCATCGACGGCTACAACAACGAGCGGCCACACCAGGCACTCAACATGCAGTGTCCAGCCGAGCGCTATCAGCCCTCGTCCCGGCCATATCGCGGCTTGCCCGACCTCGACTATCCGCTTCACGATAAGGCCGCCACCGTCACCACTTGCGGCCGCATCTGCTTCAATAACCAGAAGATCAATCTCAGTCAGGTCTTCGCCGGCCAGACCGTCGGCATCAAGCAAACCGACGACCGCATTTGGCTCGTCAGCTTCATGGAATATGATCTCGGCTACTTCGACGACGAGACTTGCAGGCTCGAACCCCTTGCAAATCCCTTCGGACCAAAACTGTTACCTATGTCCTCGGAATGAAACGTAACCCATGTGTCCGGAACGGACCTTGAGGAAAATGGTCGGAGCGAGAGGATTTGAACCTCCGACCCCTAGTCTCCCAGACTAGTGCGCTAACCGGGCTGCGCCACGCTCCGATGCCGTTCCATTAGCTGCGATCCCGCGTCCGCGCAAGGCGGGAAGCGGGCCTTGGCACCGTCAATCAGGCGCCGGTTCCACCCCTGTCGTCGCCGTCCTTCATCGCCGAATCGATCACCTGCCGGCAGACGACCAGTTCCTGCAGCGCGCGCTCGAGTCGCTCGCGATCGGCGGCCGCAATCCCGGCCCGCACCGGAGGCGCGGCGGGCTGTGCCTTCGCCGGCTGGGCCCGCGCCTTGTAGGTCGACAGGATGGCATCCTGGTCGGGATCGACGAATCGGTAGTCGATGCCCTTCTCGTCGCCGTCGCCCTCCTCCCCGTCGAGATCGAAGCCGTCGCTAATCCCGGCGTCGTCGGGCTCCGCCATGCTGTGGCCGACCGCCTCCTCGACCGCGCCGAACGAAACGGCCGCGGTCTGGTCGGCGATGCCCTGCACCGACTTGATGCCGTGCTCTTTCAGGATCCGCTGCACGCCGCGGATCGTGTAACCCTCGCCGTAAAGCAGCCGGCGGATGCCCTTGAGCAGATCGACGTCGTCCGGACGGTAATAGCGCCGTCCGCCGCTCCGCTTCATCGGCTTGATCTGCGCGAAGCGCGTTTCCCAGAATCTCAGGACATGCTGGGGGATGTCGAGTTCGTCAGCGACTTCGCTGATGGTACGGAACGCATCCGGCGCCTTGTCCAAATGCCCGCTCCTCTCTCACCTCGGTTCAATGGTCACTCGGCCTTGCTGCCGTCGCCATTGGTGGCCATGTGGCCGTTGATCCGCTGCTTCAGGATTGCCGACGGCTTGAACACCATCACGCGGCGCGGCGAGATCGGCACCTCGGTGCCGGTCTTCGGATTGCGTCCGATGCGCTGTCCTTTCTTGCGCACCATGAAGGAGCCGAACGACGACAGTTTCACCGTCTCGCCCTTCTCCAGGCAATCGGTGATCTCCTTCAGCACAAGCTCAACGAATGCCGACGATTCCGTCCGCGACAGGCCTACCTTCTGATAGACCGCTTCGCACAGATCAACGCGTGTAACAGTTTTTCCGGTTCCCGTGGTCATCTCGCCTGCCCCGCAATCTCGGCGAACAATTTTGTTGACTGAAATTAAAAGCTTAGCGCGCAATGGTCAACAGCGAGCAGCACTCGGACGCGGCAAAGGAACCGGCAAAGTATTTGCACTTTTTAGCGATGCGCTCACCAGCGCACGAGCGCCGAACCCCAGGTGAAGCCGCCGCCCATTGCCTCGAACAGCACCAGGTCGCCTTTCTTCACGCGCCCGTCCTTCACGGCAACCGACAGCGCGAGCGGGATCGAAGCGGCCGAGGTGTTGCCGTGCTTGTCGACCGTCAGCACCACCTTCTGCGGCGCAATATGAAGCTTGTGCGCCGATGCATCGATGATTCGCTTGTTGGCCTGGTGCGGGATGAACCAGTCGATGTCCTCGGCGGTGATGCCGGTGGCGTTGAACGCATCGACGATCACGTCGGTGATCATGCCGACGGCGTGCTTGAACACCTCCCGGCCCTCCATCCTGAGATGCCCGACCGTCCTGGTCGAACCGGGACCGCCGTCGACGAACAGCTTGGCCTTGTGGCGCCCGTCGGAGCGCAGATGCGTGGTCAGCACGCCGGGATCGCTGGTCTTGCCGGCATGTTGCTGCGCCTCAAGCACGATCGCGCCGGCGCCGTCGCCGAACAGCACGCAGGTGCCGCGGTCATTCCAGTCCAGGATCCGCGAGAAGGTCTCCGCGCCGATCACCAGCGCGCGCTTGTAGGTGCCGGTGCGCAGGAAATTGTCGGCGGTGGCGAGCGCAAAGACGAAGCCCGAGCACACCGCCTGCAGGTCGAACGCCGCGCCGTGGTTGATGCCGAGCCCGTGCTGGACCGCGACCGCGGTGGCGGGAAAGGTGTTGTCTGGGGTCGAGGTCGCGAGCACGATCAGGTCGATCGCCTGCGCGTCGAGCCCTGCATGGGCCAGCGCGGCGCGCGCCGCATTGATCGCCAGATGCGAGGTGAACTCGTCGTCGGCCGCGATGTGGCGCTCGCGGATGCCCGTGCGCTGCACGATCCAGTCGTCCGATGTGTCAATTCGGGTCGCAAGTTCGGCATTCGTCAAAACCCGCTCCGGCAAGTAAGAGCCGCAGCCGAGCACAACCGAACGTATCGCAGTCACGAGACAGCCTCCTGCGCGGTCTGCGCCTGCACCAGCGCGCTGCCGTCGCGATTTAGCATCTGATTGATCTTGGTGAGGAGATCGTAGTGGGCCATCTCATAGCCAACATCGACCGCATAGGCAAAGCCTTCCGCGTTGGTGCCGCCATGGCTCTTGACCACCACGCCCTGCAGGCCGAGCAGCACGCTGCCATTCAACTTGTTGGGATCGAGCTTGTCGCGCAGCTTCTGGAACGCGCTACGGGCAAACAGGTAGCCGATCCGCGCCAGCCAGTTCGAGCCCATGGCTTCGCGCAGGAGGGCGAACATCTGGCGCGCAGTTCCCTCGGCGGCCTTGAGCGCGATGTTACCGCAGAAACCTTCCGATACGATCACGTCGGCAAGACCCTTGCCGATCCCGTCGCCCTCGACGAAGCCGATATAGTTGAATTGGGCCGAGTTCATCGCCCGAAGCATTCCGGCCGCCTCGCGGATCTCCTCATGGCCTTTGATCTCCTCGGACCCGATATTGAGCAGGCCGACGGTCGGCCGTTCGAGGTTGAACAGCACGCTCGCCATGGCGCTGCCCATCACCGCCAGCGCCACCAGATGCTGAGCGTCGCCGCCGATCGTGGCGCCGAGGTCGAGCACGACGGAGTCGCCGCGCAGCGTCGGCCACACCGCTGCAAGCGCCGGGCGGTCGACGCCGGGCAGCGTCCGCAGATTGAGCCGCCCCATCGCCATCAGCGCGCCGGTGTTGCCGGCGGAGACCGCGACGTCGGCCTGGCCATGTTTCACCGCGTCGATCGCGAGCCACATCGAGGACGCTCTCCTGGTCCGCCGCAGCGCCTGGCTCGGCTTGTCGTCCATCGCAACGGCGACGTCGGTGTGGATGACCTTCGAGACTGCCTTGAGCGCGGGATGCTTGGCCAGTTCCGGCTCGATCTTCGCCTGGTCTCCGAATAGCAGGAATTCACTGTCGGGATGACGGCTCAACGAGATCGCGGCGCCGGGAATGACGACCGATGCGCCGACATCGCCCCCCATGGCGTCAAGCGCGATTCGAACCTTGTGAGGCATGAACGTCCCGGAAACCTGCTCTCCCACAGCCTCTTGTGACAAAGACCGCGAGCTTGAAGTCACCGCTGTCAACGGCGCGCGGCGAAACGCCAACTCACGTCCCGGCCGGGCCGCGACAATAGCGTGTCCGCGGTCCGACACAACCTCTTGACGGCGTTGGGCGGTGTGGCCAAACCGTCACACAATACGTCGCATCAGAACAAAAATACACGATCTTTCAATATATTGTGACGATTATCTGAACTAGCAAGGGATGTCCCTCGTACAGTTCCGCACGCAGGTCACCCCCTTACAAAGTCGTCCTAACCGCCCTTCGGCTTCTTGCCGTCGGCCTTTTCCTTCAAGGCCTTCAGCGCGGCAAAGGGATGAGCTTCCGGATCAGGTGCTTCAACCGCCTGTTCAAACACCGCATCCGGCTTGCGCGGATACGGGTCGATGCCGAGAAACAACGCGTCGGTGGCGAGCCGGCCGATGTCGATGCAGCCGTTGACGATAGGCTCCGGCGGATCCGGCGTCTCCTCGTCGCTCTCCTCGGCGTCATCGACCAGATCCGCCATCTGCGGAATCTGCTCGGGCGGCGCGAACACGACGTCGATCGGTTCGTCGATGTCGTTCTCGATCGGATCGAGCGTCACCACGCAGGTCTGCCCGATCCGCGCCTGCACGCTGCCCGTGACGTGGTAGCTGCCGTCGCGTTTCGGGATGATGTCGAACGCCGCACGTGCGGAGACCACCTCGCGCAGCCCGGCGATCTCGGCGATCGCCCTGCGGGCCGCCTCGTCGGCCTCGATCGCGCGATGCAGCCCGGCCTCCGGGACTTGCGCCGCATTGACGAGGACGCGCCAAGGATCGCGCACCGGGTCGGGCCGTCTTGCCGTGCCGCCCGTGCCGCCGCTCATGCCGACGCCCCTACAGCCTGTGGGACCGGAAAACGCCATGCGCCCCGAGCCAGCGCGGCGAGATCGGCGCGCGCCAGCTCCGCCATCGCGCACTTGGCATAGGTCGCGAGCTCCCGTGCCTTGTCGATGTCCCTGCCGTTGAGGATATTCTTGCAGAACGACTGGGCCAGCGCCTCGTCGCTGTCGGTCAGTGCCAGATCATAGGCCGCGGTCCGGCCGTAGAATGCTTCGCCGAACGCCTGCATGCGCTTGGGCACCGTCAGGTCGCCGACGCCCATCTCGCGCAGATTGTCGTCCATATCGATGCAGAAATGGTCGAACAGGGCCTGTGACAGATCCGCGCTCGCGCCAGCGGATTTGAGCTGCCGCAACACCAGCCAGAGGTGCATCAAAAGCAGGTCAAAACGGCCGTTAACCGTGTCCGGGACGCCCAAGTCACGGTAAAATAACGGTTCTCGCGCCTGCGTCACGATCATGCCATAGATGGTCTCAATGGTGCTGCGCGGCGGCACCGGGGGTTTCCTGAAGTGATTAAACGGCCAAAGCATGATGGGTTCCGGCTGCGGGTCCCAAAGGTCGCCTGTTGAGGGCTCGCCCGTTGGAGGCTCGGCTATATTGCAATCCATTGAGCTGCCCGGTACGTCAACGCCTCGCCCGATGCAAGGGGACGGATCAGTTCCGCCGATGAACCACATTATGCCAAGACAGTCCCGCGGTGCGCGCGGCCTATTCTCGCGCATCCGCGCGATCGCCGCCGTTGGTCTCGTCTGTGCCGCCCTCGGAGCATGCACCGGCGAGCAGTTCCAGAAGGGCTACATCCTGCCCGACGGCGCGCTCGAGCAGATTCCGATCGGCGCGAGCCAGGACCAGGTGTTGATCGTGCTTGGCACGCCATCCACGGTCGCCACGCTCGACGGCGAAGTGTTCTACTACATCTCGCAGCGGACCTCCCGCCCGGTCGCCTTCATGAACCAGCACGTGATCGACCAGCGCGTGATCGCGGTCTATTTCGACAAGAACCGGCAGGTGCGACGGCTCGCCAATTACGGTCTGAAGGACGGCAAGATCTTCGACTTCGTCAGCCGCACCACGCCGACCTCGGGTCAGGAGATGTCCTACCTGACGCCGCTGTTCAAGCTGCTGAGCTTCAACTAGCCGCATCTTCCTAGCGAAGCGGGGCCGGTTCGCGTGAAGCAACTGCGCCCAGCAAGCACGGGAGATTCCGTTCTGATCCAGGGAGCCCACCGCCCATTTGGCGCGGCGGGTTTTCTCTTGCTTTGCCGGTCCACGGCCCTACGGTGCGCCGGCCACGACGGAGACGATGTCGACCATGGACGCTTCAATGAGCTGCCCGAAATGCAATTCCGAGCATGCCTATCGGGATGGTGCTCTCTGGGTTTGCCCGGAATGCGCCCATGAATGGAGCGCCGAGGCGGCCGCGGCTGCGGAGACCTCGCAGGAGACCGGCGTGCGCGATGCGCACGGCAACCTGCTGGCGGACGGCGACAGCGTCATCGTGATCAAGGACCTCAAGGTCAAGGGCTCGTCATCGGTCGTCAAGGGCGGCACCAAGGTCAGGAACATCCGTCTCACCGAGGGCAGCGACGGACACAACATCGCCTGCAAGATCGACGGCATCGGTGCGATGAACCTGAAGTCGGAGTTCGTGAAGAGGGCTTAGTGCGCTCGCCCCGTGGCGCCTGAGCTCGGCCGATCCAAGCCGATCGGAGCGTGCTGCGCGAATTGCGCAATGTCGATCAAGAGTTGGAACACCTGCGCCAAGTTGCCGCTTGCCCGAGAGACAGGCGGTCCCCTAGGGTCGCGCGCAAACAACGTGTGACCAAGGGGGCAAGCACATGATCCGCAAGAGATTTTCCCGTCGTACGGTTTTGTCGGGCGCTGCCGCGCTGTCGGCCGCGACGATTCTGCCGCGCGCAAGCCTGGGGGCCGGTGAGTGGCGACCGACCGAGACCGTCCGGATCATCGTGCCGGCGGCCGCGGGTGGCTCGACTGACGTGATGGGACGGCTCCTCGCCGCGCACCTGCAGCCGATCTGGGGCCAGTCGGTCGTCGTCGAAAACCGATCCGGTGCGGGAGGCACCATTGGCACCGCGGAGGTCGCCCGCAACAAAGGCGACGGCCACACCATCCTGATCGGCAATCCCGGGCCGAACGCGATCGCCTACAGCATCTTCAGGAACCTGACCTACAAGGCCGACCAGCTGCAGCCGGTCTCCAACATGATCCGGATCCCGAACATCGTCACGGCGCATCCCACGACCGGTATCAAATCCATTCCGGAGCTGATCGCTCATCTGAAGGCCAATCCCGACAAGCTGACCTATGGCTCATCCGGCACCGGACAAAGCCCTCATCTCACCGGCGCCTGGTTCCTGCAGCTCACCGGCCTGCAGATGACGCATGTGCCGTTCCGCGGCGCCGGCCCTGCCCTGCAGGCCGCGCTCGCCGGCGACATCCAGATCCTGTTCGACAACCTCTACCCGTCGCTGCCGCAGGTGCTCGACGGCAAGCTCAACGGACTCTGCGTCACCACGCCCGAACGCAGCGACTCCGCGCCGAAGCTGCCGCCGATGCGCGAGACTGCGCCCGAGCTTGCCAGGTTCGACGTCTCGTCCTGGTTCGGCGTCTTCCTGCCCAAGGCGGCGCCAGCTCCCGTCGTCGATGAGCTGAACGGGCAGATCAAGGCGATGCTGGAGCGTGACGACGTCAAGAAGAACATCGCCGGCATGGGCGCCCGCGCCGACTACGGCACGCCGCAGCAATTCTCGGATTTCGTCGGAGCGGAGACCACGAAGTTCGCCGCCATCATCGAGAAGGAAGGCCTGCAGATGGAGGTGAAGTAATTACCGCTATTGCCGCCGTCATTGCGAGGAGCGACAGTGACGACTTGTCCGCCGAAGCCTTGGCGAAGGCGGAAGCAATCCATGTCGCCACAAGCGGCGAGATGGATTGCTTCGTGGAGCCTGTCATCGGGCGCGCATTCGCGCGACCCGTTGGCTCGCAATGACGCGGTGACATTTTCGCGTCCCCCGAAACCAAAAACCCCGCGGCTCGCACCGCGGGGTTTTCGTTTCAGTCGGAGGCTGCCGTTCAGTGCGCGAGGATCGCGAGCAGCAGCAGCGCCACGATGTTGGTGATCTTGATCATCGGGTTCACCGCCGGGCCCGCCGTGTCCTTGTAGGGATCGCCGACGGTGTCGCCGGTCACCGCTGACTTGTGGGCGTCGGAGCCCTTGCCGCCATAGTGACCGTCCTCGATGTACTTCTTGGCGTTGTCCCAGGCGCCGCCGCCCGAGGTCATCGAGATCGCGACGAACAGGCCGGTAACGATCACGCCGAGCAGCATGGCACCGACCGCGGAGAATGCCGCCGACTTGCCGGCCGCACCGCCGCCCGCGATCGCATACATCGCGAAGTAGACCACGATCGGCGACAGCACCGGCAACAGCGACGGCACGATCATCTCCTTGATCGCCGCCCTGGTCAGCAGGTCGACCGCCTTGCCGTAGTCGGGCTTGTCGCTGCCCTGCATGATGCCGGGCTTCTCGCGGAACTGGCGACGCACCTCCTCAACGATCGCGCCCGCCGCACGGCCCACCGCCGTCATGCCCAGCGCGCCGAACAGGTACGGCAACAGGCCGCCGAACAGCAGACCCACAACCACATAGGGATTGTTGAGCGAGAAGTCGGGATTGACGCCCTTGAAGTAGGCATGGGCGTTGACGTCGCTGATGAAGAATTTGAGGTCCTGGTTATAGGCCGCAAACAGCACCAGCGCGCCGAGACCGGCGGAGCCGATCGCGTAGCCCTTGGTCACCGCCTTGGTGGTGTTGCCGACCGCGTCCAGCGCGTCGGTCGACTTGCGCACCTCCTTCGGCAGCCCCGCCATCTCGGCGATGCCGCCGGCATTGTCGGTGACCGGGCCGAAGGCGTCGAGCGCGACGATCATGCCGGCCAGCGCCAGCATGGTGGCAGTTGCGATCGCGATGCCGAACAGGCCGGCAAGGCCGTAGGTGACGAGGATGCCGGCGATGATGACGATCGCGGGCAGCGCGGTCGCTTCCATCGAGACCGCCAGGCCCTGGATCACGTTGGTGCCGTGACCGGTGACCGAGGCGGAAGCGATCGACTTCACCGGGCGATAGTCGGTGCCAGTGTAGTACTCGGTGATCCAGATGATCAGGCCGGTGACGACCAGGCCGACCACGCCGCACCAGAACAGCGACAGGCCGGTATATTCGACGCCGTCGAGCTTGCCGAAGCCGATCAGCCAGTTGATGACCGCCGCAACGCCGATCAGCGACAGGACGCCGGTGGCGATCAATCCCTTGTACAGCGCGCCCATGATCGACTGGCTCGCGCCCAGCTTGACGAAGAAGGTGCCGATGATCGAGGTGATGATGCAGATGCCGCCGATCGCCAGCGGCAGCGTCATCATGTTCACCAGGATCGGCGTCTTGGCAAAGAAGATCGCGGCGAGCACCATGGTGGCGACCGCGGTCACCGCGTAGGTCTCGAACAGGTCGGCCGCCATGCCGGCGCAGTCGCCGACATTGTCGCCGACATTGTCGGCGATGGTGGCCGGGTTGCGCGGATCATCCTCCGGGATACCGGCCTCGACCTTGCCGACGAGGTCGCCGCCGACGTCAGCACCCTTGGTGAAGATGCCGCCGCCGAGACGGGCGAAGATCGAGATCAGCGAGGCGCCGAAGCCGAGCGCCACCATGGCGTCGACCACGGTCCGGCTGCTCGCCTCCAGGCCGAGGAAGTGGACCAGCACCATGAAGTAGATGGTGACGCCGAGCAGCGCGAGACCCGCGACCAGAAGGCCGGTGATCGCGCCCGCCTTGAAGGCGAGTTCGAGGCCGCCGGCGAGCGAGGTGGTCGCCGCCTGCGCGGTGCGGACGTTGGCGCGCACCGAGACGTTCATGCCGATGAAGCCGGCCGCGCCCGACAGGATGGCGCCGATCGCAAATCCGATCGCGACCAGCACCCCGAGGAAGTAGGCCAGCAGCAAGAAGATCACGATACCGACCATGCCGATGGTCGTGTACTGGCGCCGCAGATAGGCCTGCGCGCCCTCACGTACGGCGGCAGCGATCTCCTGCATGCGCGGATTGCCTGCATCCGCGTTCAGGACCGACGAGGTGGCCCAGATCGCGTAGACGATGGAAAGCGCCCCGCAGAGCACAATCACCCATAATGCTGTCATTGAATGTTGCCTCAGATCCTTGATGTAACCCCCGCGCCTTTTTGCCGGCGCTTATTTTGCGAGGATCATCCCTCCCCAAGAAAGGGATGGCCTCAAATCGGGCGCGACCTTGCCAAAATCGTTAACCCCGCGCAACGGCACCGACGGCCGAAAACGCCGATATTGGCAGCTATTTAGAAGGAAAGTCGCGCCTTGCGGCCCGGGCTTCTAGACCGGGCTTCTAGAAATGGCTGTAGGACAGCCGCTCCAGCGCCAGTTCCCTGCCCTGCCCATCGAGAAAGCTCGGCGGCGAATGTCCGGCGATGACCCCGCCGATCGCCGTGACTGCGACCCCGGCCTGCCGCGCCTCCCGAGTGAAGGCCTCGATGCGATGGCCCGGGATCGCACACAGAATCTCGTAGTCGTCGCCGCCGGCGACCAGCGTCTCGATGCCGATCGCCTTGCGCGCCAGCAACCCGGCCGCCACCGGCGACAGCGGGATGCTCTGCACGTCGATCACGGCCGAGACGCGCGAGGCCGCGCAGAGTTTTGTCAGATCGCCGGCGAGACCGTCGGACACATCCATCGCCGCGCTGGCGTGGCTGCGGATTGCCTTGGCGAGCGCATTGCGTGGCTGCGGCACCCGGTAGCGGGCGGCCAGCATCTCTCTTGCCGCGGCGTCGCCGGCGAGCGCTTCGGCCACCCGCCCGCCCTTCAGCACGTCGAGCCCGAGCACGGCATCGCCGATGCTGCCGGTGACCACCACGCGATCGCCCGGATGCGCACCGCTGCGATGCACCATCCGCCCGGCCGGCACCCGCGCGAACGCGGTGATCGAGATCATCAGCGGACCCGGCGTCGACACCGTATCGCCACCGAGCAGCGGGCAGCCATAATGCGCGGCGTCCTCGCCGAGCGCGGCAGCGAACGGCTTCAGCCAAGCCTCCTCCACGCCGCGCAGTGCCAGCGTCAGCACGAAGCCCGCGGGCGCCGCGCCCTTCGCCGCAATGTCGGACAGGTTCACCCGCAGCGCCTTGCGCGCCAGCGTGTCGGGCGGATCGCCGGGAAGAAAGTGGACGCCCTCGACGATCGCGTCGGTGGTGATCACGACGTCCTCGCCGGCCGCTTTCAGCGCGGCGGCGTCGTCGTCGAGATTGAACGCGCCCGGGTCGGTCGCGAGCGGCTTGAAATACCGCGCGATGAGGGAGTCTTCGCCGGATGGACCATTATGACGATCTGCCATGACGCGCGCCTCACCGTCGTCTGTCATCGCCCGGCTTGACCGGGCGATCCAGTACGCCGCGGCATCGGTTGTCGTTGACGACTGCCGCGGCGTACTGGATCACCCGCATGCGCAGGTGATGACAGCTGAGCGCGTGACTCACCCCCGCACAAACTCATCCGCGCGGAACTGGCGCGCGATCTGGTCGAGCACGGCGTTCACCATGCCGGTCTCGTCCTTCTCGACGAAGGCATGCGCGACGTCGACATATTCGGAGACGACGACGCGGCCGGGCACGTCCTTGCGATGCTCGAGCTCGTAGGAGCCGGCCCGCAGCACGGCGCGCAGGATCGCATCGATCCGCTTCAACGGCCAGCCCTTCGACAGCGCGTCGTCGATCAAGGGATCGAGCTTGGCTTGGTCGCGCACTACGCCGGAGACGACGTCGCGGAAGAATGCAGCCTCGGCCGGCAAATATTTTTCGCCTTCGACCTCGTTGCCGAGCCAGTGGCTCTCGAACTCCGCGAAAATGTCGTTAAGGCCGGCGCCGGCGATATCCATCTGGTACAGCGCCTGCACGGCCGCGAGCCGCGCCGCACCGCGCCGGTTGGCTTTCCTGTCGGGACCCTTCGCCGGCTTCTTGCTCTCTGCCATGATCAGGCCTTTGCCAGACGGCGTTTGATGCGCAGCATCGCGAGCGCCGCGCGCGCCGCGTCGCCGCCCTTGTTCAATTCGCTGGCACGCGCCCGCGCCCACGCCTGGGCCTCGGTGTTGACGGTCAGGATGCCGTTGCCGAGCGGGAATTTCCGGCTGACTGCCAGATCCATCAGTCCGCGCGAGGACTCGTTGGAAACGATCTCGAAATGGATGGTGTCGCCCCGCACCACGCAGCCCAGCGCAATAGCCGCTTCATAGGGCTTGCCGCCCGCTTCCGCCGCATCGATTGCGATGGCGATCGCAGCCGGAATCTCCAGCGCGCCCGGCACCGTGATCACGTCATGGGTCACGCCAGCCGCCTGCAGCTCGGTCACCGCGCCCTCCAGCAGCGCATCCTGGATGTCGTCATAGAACCGCGCCTCGACGATCAGCACGCGTGCGCCGGAGATGTCAGTCTTGTCCTTCAGGGGTGCGCGCCGCGCGTCAGCCATTGTCTACCTTCGTCATTGCCGGGCTTGCCCCGGCGATCTGTCGCGCCGGAAGGCCATCTAGTTAAGAGGATGGATACGCGGGTCAAGCCCGCGTATGACACATTTGCGATCGCTATTTCATCTCCGACAGCCGCGCCGCGTAGCGGGCCATCAGATCGACCTCGATATTGACCTCGCTGCCGGTTTTCCAGCCGCTCAAGGTCGTGACCTCCAGCGTATGCGGGATGATCAGCACGGAAAAGGTCACGTCATCGACCGTATTCACGGTCAGCGACACGCCGTCCAGTGTCACCGAGCCCTTGGCCGCGATGAAACGCGCGAGCTCGCGGGTGGTTTTCAGCTCGAAGCGCGCCATGTCGGGCAGGTCGTCGCGCTTGAAGATGGTCGCGATCCCGTCGGCGTGCCCGGCCACGATATGGCCGCCGAGCTCGTCGCCGATCTTGAGCGCGCGCTCGAGGTTGAGGCGGGTTCCCTCGACCCAGCGCTTCGCCGTGGTCATGCCGAGCGTCTCGGCCGCGGCGTCGACGTCGAACCAGGTCTTGCCGCCGGCCGTGCCGGAGGCGACCACCGTGAGGCAGACGCCGTTGCAGGCGATCGAGGCGCCGTCGGCGATCGTGGTCTGGTCGTACTCGCAGGCAATCCGCATCCGATGCAGCTGCCCCTGCGCCACCTGCTTCAGGCTGGTGATTTCACCGACATCGGTGACAATTCCGGTAAACACGACAAACCTCACATTGTTCGTCATGCGCGGGCTTGACCCGGGCATCCACGTCTTGGCCGCAGCGGCAAAGCAAGTCGTGGATGGCCGGGACAAGCCCGGCCATGACGCTCTACGAACGGTCGTAGATGGTCAAAGCATCTTTTTCGAGCGTCTCGCTAGCACGAAGCCCGAAGGTCGGCGACTGCGTGATTGCGGCGAGCGGCATTGCGCCCAGCGCGGGAACGCCGTCGGCGCCGACGGTATCAGGACCGCGCAACAGCCAGATTTCGTCGACGAGGCCGGCGGCGACGAAGGACGACGCGACCCGCGCCCCGCCCTCGACCATCAGCCGCGAGATCCCCTTCTCCGCCAGCGCATGCAACACGGCCGGCAGATCGAGCCCGGGCTGGGTCGCGGTCGCGGCGACGCGGATCACCTGCGCGCCGGCGGCGCCGAGCTTCACCGCGGCGGGCGCTTCCGCCATGTCTGATGTCATCACCCAGAGCGGAGTTTCGCGCGCGGAATGCACCAGGCGGCTGTTGCCCGGCGTCCGCAAAGCGCGGTCCAGCACGACGCGGACCGGCGAGCGCGCCGCCATGCCCGGCAGGCGGCAGGTGAGCAACGGATCATCCGCCAGCACCGTGCCGATCCCGACCAGGATCGCATCGCTCTGCGCGCGCAGCAGATGCACGCGGGTCCGTGCGGTATCGCCGGTGATCGCGACCGGCCGGTTGCCAGCGGCGGCAATCTTGCCGTCGGCGGACACTGCGAGCTTGAGGATCACATGCGGGCGCCCGTCACGGACACGGCGGAAATGCCCGGCATGGTCGCGCGCGGCCTCCGCCGCGCACAGCCCGACATCCACGGCGATGCCCGCGGCGCGCAGCTTGCCGTGCCCCTGCCCCGCGACGTCCGGATTGGGATCCTCGATCGCCGACACCACGCGGGCGAGACCGGCCGCGACGACGGCCTCGGCGCAGGGCGGCGAGCGGCCGAAATGCGAACAGGGTTCGAGCGTCACATAAAGGGTTGCGCCGCGGGCGGCAGGACCGGCACGCCGGAGCGCCTCCACCTCGGCATGCGGACGTCCGCCTGCTTGCGTCCAGCCCCGGCCGATGATCACGCCGTCCTTGACGATCACGGCGCCGACCGCCGGATTGGGCCAGGTCCGCCCCAGCCCGCGGCGGCCGAGCGCGAGCGCGAGCTGCATGAAACGCAGATCGGCCGCCTTCGCGTCCCTGGATTTGTGCGCGAGCTGATCTTCCAGAATGCGGAAGATCATTTTCGCAACGTCGCGATCTGCGGGTCGTCCTCGCCGTGCAGCTCGCCGAGCACGGCCTCGAAATCCTTGGCCTCGCGGAAATTGCGATAGACCGAGGCAAAGCGCACATAGGCGACATCGTCGAGCTGGCGCAGATGCTCCATCACGATCTCGCCGATCGCCTCCGAGGACACCTCCGCCTCGCCGCCACTCTCGAGCTCGCGCACGATCGCGGACACCATCTTCTCCAGCCGCTCGGAATCCACCGGACGCTTGCGCAAGGAGATCTGCAGCGAGCGCACCAGCTTGTCGCGGTCGAACGGCACCCGGCGGCCGTTGCGCTTGATGACCGTGAGCTCGCGGAGCTGCACCCGCTCGAACGTCGTGAAGCGGAAGTTGCAGGCCATGCAGACGCGCCGCCTGCGGATCACAGCGGAATCCTCGGTTGGACGCGAGTCCTTCACCTGCGTATCAAGACTGTTGCAGCTCGGACAGCGCATCCGACGGAGCCCCTAACCGAGCATGATCCGGAAAAGTGTGTAGCGGTTTTCCGGGAGATCATGCTCACATAGCGAGATGAACCTTACTGATAGATCGGGAAACGATCGGTCAGCGCCTTGACGCGCTCCTTGATCGCAGCCTCGACCAGCGGCGCCTTGCCGTCCGGCGACTGCGCGAGCGCGTTCAGGACCTCGGCGATCATGCCGCCGACCTGCTTGAACTCCGCGACGCCGAAGCCGCGGGTGGTCGCCGCGGGCGTGCCAAACCGCAGGCCCGAGGTGACGAACGGCTTCTCGGGATCGAACGGGATGCCGTTCTTGTTGCAGGTGATGCCGGCGCGGACCAGCGCCTTCTCGGAGATGTTGCCCTTCAACCCCTTCGGACGCAGGTCGACCAGCATCAGATGGTTGTCGGTGCCGCCGGAAACGATGTCGAGGCCATGGCCGCGCAGCGTCTCGGCCAGCGCCTTGGCGTTCTCGACCACGTTCCTGGCGTAGACCTTGAACTCGGGCTGCAGCGCCTCCCCGAAGGCGACGGCCTTCGCTGCGATCACATGCATCAGCGGGCCGCCCTGCAGGCCCGGGAAGATCGCCGAGTTCAGCTTCTTGGTCAGGTTCTCATCGTTCCACAGCATCAGGCCGCCGCGCGGACCGCGCAGCGACTTGTGCGTCGTCGTGGTGGTGACGTGGGCGTAGGGTACCGGCGAAGCATGCACGCCACCGGCGACGAGGCCGGCGAAATGCGCCATGTCGACCATGAGATAGGCGCCGACAGAGTCGGCGATCTCGCGGAAGCGCTTGAAGTCCCAGGCGCGCGAATAGGCCGAGCCGCCGGCGATGATCAGCTTCGGCTTCACCTGCTCGGCCTGCTTGGCCACCGCATCCATGTCGATGATCTGGTCCTCGCGCCGCACCGTGTAATGCGCGGCCTTGAACCACTTGCCGGACATGTTGACCGGCGAGCCGTGCGTGAGATGGCCCCCGGCCGCGAGATCGAGACCCATGAAGGTGTCGCCGGGCTGCAACAGCGCCAGGAACACCGCCTGGTTCATCTGGCTGCCGGAATTCGGCTGGACGTTGGCAAAGCCAGCGCCG
This sequence comes from Bradyrhizobium sp. ISRA436, assembly GCF_029910015.1. Lineage (NCBI taxonomy): Bacteria > Pseudomonadati > Pseudomonadota > Alphaproteobacteria > Hyphomicrobiales > Nitrobacteraceae > Bradyrhizobium > Bradyrhizobium sp. ISRA436. The sequence goes on along the minus strand of NZ_CP094519.1, from coordinate 3,421,845 downwards.
AACAGCTTCTTGGCGCGATCGATCGCCAGGTTCTCGGCAACGTCGACCCACTCGCAACCGCCATAGTACCGCGCGCCCGGATAGCCCTCGGCGTATTTGTTGGTCATCACCGAGCCCTGCGCTTCCAGGACCGCCCGGCTGACGATGTTTTCGGAGGCGATCAGCTCGATCTCATGGCGCTGGCGGCCGAGCTCGCCCTTGATCGCGGCCGCGATCTCGGGATCGGCCTCGGCAAGCGTGGCCGTGAAGAAGGAATCGGGCGCGGAAGCAGTGGTTGCAGCGTTCTTGGGCGAAGAGGTCATCGGCGAAATATCTCCACCGCCGCAAGCCTTTACACGGGATGCGGACGGTCACGAGTGGCGGTCGAAGCTGGTCGCAGAGCGTTACCACATCGGCCCAAAATGGCCAAGCGGTTGCGGTCCCCCGCCGCCAATTATGCCAGATATGGTGGGAATGGCAGGGATTCGCCAGATCGACCGGGACCGGGCTCCCGCCCCCGGGGCCCCCCGCGCCCCGGCCGGAGCGGCGGCGAAACCTGCGGGACCGGAGCCGGCCGCGGGACGCCTGGGAAGCCGCCGCCAGCGTTACATGACCGGCAACGCCGTGTGATAGATGGTCCGATCGGAATTCGCGAATGGATCCTTTACGGGGTCCATCACGTCATTATTGATTGGTTGTGCAGTGTGAAACGCGGCCGCGTCGGCGACGCGCCGCAGCATGCGACGGCAGGATATGCGGCGAGGAGCGCGACTTTGGTCGCGATCTGGATGATGAGCAAGACGACCAAAGAACTCAAGAAGCAGGCCCGCAAGGCCGAAGTCGCGGCAAAGGCGACCGCCGATGAGATCGTGACCAAGGAGCTGAAGGCGCTCGCGTCGGCGTTTCGCGCCCAGGCCAAGGTCATCAAGCAGAACAAGAAAAAGAAGACTTCGCCTGCGTGACCGCCGGCTCGCGCATTTGTGCGCGGCTTGCACACGACGATACCGCCGACGACGCGCGCCAATGATTGCTGGGCGCGCGTCTTTTTGTATATCACACAGCTCTCGACTCCTTCCTCTCCGCAACGCTGTCAGCGCGCTGGCGCTGACGACGAATTGCACACCGCCATATCGTGGCGTGTCGCAGCGCTAATCCTCGTTCGCCTTGAACCGTCCCAGCCCCTTCAGCACGAACGGCGCCAGCAGGGCGATCAGCGCGATCGCGAGCAGCGTCGCCGACATCGGGCTTTGCAGCAGCACCAGGGGATCGCCAAGGCTGATCGCCAGCGCACGGCGCAACTGGCTCTCGGCAATCGGCCCGAGGATGAGCCCGATGACGACAGGCGCGATCGGAAAATCGAACCGGCGCATCACAAAGCCCATCACGCCAAAGCCCGCCAGCATCGACAGTTCGACGACCGACGGTTTTGCCGCGATGGTGCCCATGGTCGCGAACACCAGGATGCCGGCATAGAGCCAGGGCTGCGGGATCGCGAGCAGCCGCACCCACAGGCCAACCAGCGGCAAATTGAGCACCAGCAGCATGCCGTTGGCGATGAACAGGCTCGCGATCAGCCCCCACACCAGGTCGGGCCGCTCGGCAAACAAAAGCGGCCCGGGGTTCAGGCCGTATTGCTGGAAGCCTGCCAGCATCATCGCCGCGGTCGCCGATGTCGGCAACCCGAGCGTCAACAGCGGCACCAGCGTGCCGGCGGCGGAGGCGTTGTTGGCGGCTTCCGGCCCGGCGACGCCTTCGATGGCCCCCTTGCCGAATTCGTCCGGATGCTTGGTCAGTCGCCGCTCGGTGGAATAGGACAGGAAGGTCGGGATCTCCGCGCCGCCGGCGGGCAGCGCGCCGATCGGGAAGCCGAACAGCGTGCCGCGCAGCCATGGCTTCCATGACCGCCGCCAGTCCTCGCGCGTCATCCACAGCGAGCCGCGCACCGGCTCCAGCTTCTCTTCCGTATGATGACGGCGCGAAGCGACGTAGAGCGCCTCCCCCACCGCGAACAGGCCGACCGCCAACGTCGTCACCTCGACGCCGTCGAGCAGTTCGGGGATGCCGAAGGCGAGCCGCGCCTGACCGGTCAGCTTGTCGATGCCGACAAGCCCGAGCGTCAGCCCGATGAACAGGCTGGTCAGCCCGCGGACCGGAGAGTCGCCGAAGGTTGCCGAGACCGTGACGAAGGCGACGCACATCAGGGCGAAGTAATCCTCGGGCCCGAAGCGCACCGCGAAATCGACCAGCCAGGGCGCAAGGAAGGCGAGACCGATGGTGGCGATGGTGCCGGCCACGAACGAGCCGATCGCCGAGGTCGCGAGCGCCGGACCGCCGCGGCCGGCCTTCGCCATCTTGTTGCCCTCGAGCGCGGTCGCCATCGACGCGCTCTCGCCCGGCGTGTTGATCAGGATCGCGGTGGTCGATCCGCCGTACATGCCGCCATAGTAGATGCCGGCGAACATGATCAGCGAGCCGCCGGGATCGAGCTTGTAGGTCACCGGCAGCAGCAGGGCGACTGTCAGCGCCGGACCGATGCCCGGCAGCACACCGACCGCGGTGCCGAGGAAGACGCCGATCAGCGCATAGAGCAGGTTCATCGGCTGGACGGCAACCGCCATGCCATGCGCCAGCGCGGCGAAGGTATCCATCACAGCAGTCGCTCCAGCGGGCCGGTGGGAAGGCTCAGCGTCAACAGCTTGTCGAACGCGAGATAGATCAACGTGGTCATGACAAGCGCAATGGCGGTGTCGGCCAGGATGGCGCGCCGGCCGAATGCGGCCGAGGTGGTGACGAACAGCGCCGAGGTGGCGAGGATGAAGCCGCCGCCGAAGCCGATGATGGCGATCAGGAGCGCAAGCCCGCCGATGATCAGCCACACCGGCCTGGAATCGGCGCTCTCGCGCGGCGGCAGCTTGCCGCGCAGCGCATCGATCAGGTTGCCGATGGCAAGCATGACGAGGCCGACGGCGATGACGACCGGCATCGCCTCCGGCCCCATTCCGTACATCGTGGTGGATGGCAGCTTGCTCGCGTCCCAGACCAGCACCGCAGCGAGCGCGGCAAGCGCCGCCGCGATGACAAGGCCCGCGCGATCGACGCGCCGCGCTGGTTGGTGCGCCTCGGCGGAAGTGCCGTCCGGCGTCATGACTTCACGAGGCCGACGGACTTCAGCACGTCGGTCACGCGCACGGTCTCCTTCTTCAGGAAATCCGCGAACGCGTCGCCGCCGAGATAGGCGTCATCCCAGCCCTTCTGCTTCAGGATCTCCTTCCAGGCGTCGGACTTGACCATCTTCTCCACGGCGTCGCTCAGCGTCTTGCGCTGCTCCGGCGTGATGCCGGGCGGCGCGACCACCGAGCGCCAATTGGCCAGCACCAGATCGATGCCCTGCTCCTTGAAGGTCGGAATGTCGACGCCGGCCAGACGCTTCGCCGAGGTCACGCCGAGCGCGCGCAGCTTGCCGGCCTTGATCTGACCCTCGTATTCGCTCAATCCCGAGATGCCTGCCGTGACCTTGCCGCCGAGAATGGCGGCCAGCGATTCTCCGCCGCCGGAAAACGGAATGTAGTTGATCTTCCTGGCGTCGGCGCCGACCGCGCCCGCGAACAGCGCGGCCATCACGTGGTCGACGCCACCGGCCGAGCCGCCGGCAAAGGTCACCTTGGCGATATCGGCCTTGACGGCGGCTGCGAGATCCTGCGCGGTCTTGATCGGCGAGTTCGCGGGCACCACAATGACCTGAATCTCCTCGGTGAGACGCGCGATCGGCGTCACCTGATCGAGCGTCACCGGCGACTTGTTCATGGCGAGCGCCCCGACCATCACGAAGCCGTTCACCATCATCTGGTTGCCGTCGCCCTTGGCGCCGTTGACGAATTGCGCGATGCCGACGCTGCCGCCGGCGCCCGGGACGTTCGTCACCTGGACGCTGCGCGCGACGCCGGAGGCGACGAGCGCCTGCTGCATCGATCGCGCGGTCTGATCCCATCCGCCGCCAGGCGCCGCCGGCGCCATCAGCTTGAGCTCGAGCTGCTGCGCGGTCGCCGTATGGCTCGCTCCCAGCATCAGCGCGACGATCGCGCCGAGCAGGCGCATGCGGGACGGGATCATTGGGGCTCCTCCTGATTATCGGAGCGGCCGATCGATCATCGCCGCATCCTGTCACGTAGTCGCATCGTCAGTCGGCGCGGCGTTGTTTGAAGGAATCGCTTGCCGATGTCGGATGCCCCTAGCGACCATTCGACACAGGCTTCGGCAAGCCGACCGATGCGACAACCCGGTGCTGCAAATCGTCGCACTGCCGAGCGTGCGATTCGATGATATGCGGCGGTCCGAATCAGGCGGTCGCAGCCGCGCGGTTGGCGGTCCGCTCCGCTGCTCTGACCTGATTGCACGGCGAACCGCCCTTCCCGGGCAACAACGATCTCGGGCGGCGTCGGCGCCTCAGCCTGCCGGGCTTTCGCCCTTGATCTCGTCGAACCGACCCAGCCGATACACCAGCACCGAGATCAACCACGCGGCGATGAACACGCCCACGATGAGATATCCGAGCAGGCTGAAATCATCACTGATCTTGCCGACGAGATCCCAGAAGGGTCCTTGAAGGTCGAGCTTGCTCGCAATGAGACCGAGCGCCTCGATGCCGCCGATCAGGAGCGCCACGACGATCGAGATCAGGGTCATAGTCAGGTTGTAGTAGAGCTTGCGCACCGGCTGCCGGAACGCCCAGCCATAGGCCTGGACCATGATGATGCCGTCGGCGGTGTCGACGAGCGACATGCCGGCGGTGAACAGCGCCGGAAACACCAGGATTGACCATATGGACAAGCCGGCGGAGCCTTGCGCGGCGGAAATTCCGATCAGGCCAATCTCGCTCGCCGTGTCGAACCCCAGTCCGAACAGAAAGCCGAGTGGATACATCTGCCAGCTCTTCGTGATGAGCGCGAACAGCGAGCGCAGCATGCGGGCCAGCAAGCCGCGCTGTTGCAGGAGATCGTGAAGCTCCTGCTCGGTGGCGTGATCGCCGCGGCGGGACGCCTGAAAGGCGCGATAGACCGAGATCAGGATCATCGTGTTGATGAGCGCGATCACCAGCAGGAAGGCCGCGGACACGCCCGTCCCGATCACGCCGCCGAGGGCCTTGAAGCCCTCGAACCGGGCTTCGAGGGCGCCGACCGATAGAGCAACCAGCAGGGAGGCTGCGATCACCACCGTCGAATGGCCCATCGCGAAGAACAGGCCCGCTGCCGCCGGCCGCTTGCCGTCCTGCATGAGCTTGCGCGTGACGTTGTCGATCGCCGCGATATGGTCGGGATCGACGGCATGGCGAAGCCCGAGCGTGTAGGCAAGCGATGCCGTTCCAAGCAGCAGCGGATAATCGCGGAAGCTGAGGTAGGCCCACAGCCAGACCGCGACATTCACCAGGATCAGCAGCGCACCGAGACAATACGCCTTCGCCTTGGCATCCGCCGGCTCGTCATCGAACAGTCTTGAGATCAATGCACGCCCGCCATCGCCGGTCACCAGCGATCCCCGCTGGATCTCTGCAGTTCGATTTGCCCGGCGCCTCGACGCTAGCGGCACCTGTATGACGATACAATACGAATATCATACCGCATCCAAGTCGCCGTCTGCGTGACGTGTGTCACGCGACTTCGTGCACCGCCTGCTCACGTCGATCGCGGAAAAGAGCGACGCAATCTGTCCGCAGCACGATGATGACGCGTGGCAATTCTGCCACGACGTTCGGGATTCGCGCCCGCGCCTCGATCCCGTTCACCGCGCGGTAGCAGGCCCCATTGAGGCCGCCCCTTGGCACTGATTTGCCCGACGGCGCAAGGCCGCGCAGCGAAAATATTTCTGTTTTCCGGAACTGAAACTCAGTGTATGAATGGCCCATCTCACCCGCTTGAGGGGCGCTTCGCGATCGTCACGAGTGTTGGGTGGAGATGCGGTGGACGCCGCTGTCACGGCTGACGAGCGTGGCAGATAGCGGACGGTGAAGTCGTGCAGGCCTGACGCCCTAGTGGCAGGTGTCTCCTTGCAAAGCGCGAAGCGCTTTTGCAAAGACGGTGACAACAAAGCCCAGTCTCGCCGGGGCGAGCACGTATAAGCCGTAAAGCCATCGCGCAGGGAAAGCCGGGATTGCTCCGGTTTCACCTGTGGTCCTACCTCCCGTGCTTTCCATTTGCACGGGACCCATGGGTGCGATCGGCACCCGGCTTTCCCTGCGCCCTCTGATCAAGAAAGGGCGAAACGAGATGCAAAACTCGGACGATTCCCGTCGCGAGAATGCGGACTCACATCTCTCTCAGTCGTCATGCCCGCGCATGCGGGCATCCAGTACGCCGCGGCCGCTCGGTTCAAGCACTGGCGGCTCTGGAATACTGGATCACCCGCATGCGCGGGTGATGACAACGTCACCAGGCTGTTTGACAGTTGAATCGGAATTTGCGTCTCGTCATTACACGAGCGCGCTGACACGTTTCGCAATGACGCGGCGAGAGCCGGCCGTGCGCTACAGCCCCGTATACCCGGCTTTCACATGGTCCGTGCTGCCGTCGAGCTGCCGCAGATAGGTCAGGCCGCAGACGGTTAACCGATGTGGATCGGTCTCGCCCGCCTCGAACAATGTCCGCACGTACTCGGTCACCTTGGCGCGCGCTTCGTCGCTTGCTGCGGCCGTGCGATTGAGCAGCAGATCGTAGGTCAGCATGATGCGATCGATGGCGGCTTCCATTGATGTCTCCGGGTTAACGCTCAAGCGACGACCAGCGTCTCGGCCTCAAATTGCGCGATCGCCTTGTTGGCGAGGCGAATCCTGTTGCGCTCACCGCGCTGGAACAGCTTCACGATGATGCCGAGCAGGCGCTCGTTGGTGACGAACGTGTCGGGAATGGCGCCGGACTTCCGCAGATAGTTGGATGCGATGGCGTAGGCGTCGCCGACGACCTCGGCATTCAAGACGACCTGCATTCCGTGCTCGACCACCATGTCTCCCGTCTCCGTTGGGCTGACGGATAAGCCGTAACGAACGGCTTGGTTCCCCGCCGGAGTGCTTTTTTTCGCAGATGCAGCATGACAAAACGCACCGGCCGGGCATGGCCGATGCGTGTCTGGAGGATGGCTGCCGGTCTTCTGGATCGGCCGGCTTGGCCGTCAGGCGGGAAAGCTGGGTCTTAGAGGCGATAGAGGATCTGGTCGGTCCAGAAACGCTCGAGGCGGTGCAGCGACTTGTTGAGGCTCGCGAACTCCTCGTTCGAGATGCCGCCGACCTGCTCGACCGTCTTGACGTGCTTCTGGTAGAGCGCGTCGACGATGCGGCGGACTTCCTGGCCCTGCGCGGTCAGACGAATGCGCACCGAGCGGCGATCGACGCGTGAGCGCTGATGATCGAGGAAGCCGAGCTCGACGAGCTTCTTCAGATTGTAGGAGACGTTGGAGCCGAGATAGTAGCCGCGGGTGCGCAGCTCGCCGGCGGTCAGCTCCTTGTCACCGATGTTGTACAGGAGCAGCGCCTGCACCGAGTTGATGTCGGCGCGGCCGCGGCGATCAAACTCGTCCTTGATGACGTCGAGGAGCCGGCGATGCAGCCGCTCCACCAAAGTCAGTGCTTCGAGATAGAGCGGCTGCACCGGCGATTGACCGGCAGCGCGATCAGCGGTTTCCACCGCCGTTGTCGCAACGGCTTTGATCATGACACTTCCCCTGTTGTCGTTTTATCGACTTATTCGACGAAACTTGTGTCCCGCCTGATAGGTGCAACGTAAGGGGGTGGTTTGAAGATCAGCTTAAATAAGACAATAAAGAGATCATGAATTTAAGACAGTGAATCGCGGATTAAGCCCGTAGATCAAGGGCTTTTCGCAACTTTTCATTGACGGTGGCGGGCCCTTTGTTCACGCTTCGTCTGCCTCCCCTGTCACATTCGGAAACAGCTTCGTTTGAATTCGAAACGGTGACGTAACAGGTGTGAGGGAACCCTTTACGGTCACCGAACGGTTACCGGAAAAATCTTTGAAAACTTTATGGGATCGCGTGGTGCATTCTCTGCACGCGATGCGCGTAGGGCCGGATTCATCAGGCTTTCGCCGCGAGGCCACAGCGATGCCCGCAAGCGGTGGCGCGCGAGGCGCTACGGCGGCCGTTCGCGCGCCGCCATCCAGGCGAGCGCGAGATAGGCGGCGAGCATCACCGCTTCGAACCCGACCACCATCAGGCTGCCGCCGTAGATCGTCGGGAACATCAGCTCGATGACCGCCATCGACACCACGGTGGTCAGCCACACCACGGCTCCCCAGGGCGTCGCAAGCCACAATCCGACCGCGGCGACCAGTTCGATCACGGCGAAATAGACCGTCGCGGTCTGCCAGGCCCATGACTGGTTCTCGAAAGCCTCCTCCTCGCCGCCGACAAAGCCGGTCACCTGGGCCCAGTGATAAAGGCCCTTGGCGATCGACACGACCGCCATGATGCGCAGGAAGATGACGAGCCGCCGCGTCCACGCATTCTCATCCGGCTCGATGCGGTCGGAGGAGATCCCGCCGACCGTCATGGCATTGTCCCGCGCCTGATCGCGCGCAGAAGTGTCAGACATGCGAATCGCCGCGCAAGGGCTGCAAGTTGGGGTTCATGGCGGCAGTCTTGGCCCGCCGTAGCCGCAAAATCAATTGCCGTTGCGGCAAATCGAGGGCGCCAACGGCGCAATGACGGCGCCCCCTGAAAGATGCTAGAAATGGAATTATATCAGATCCGGCCCAGTCGGCCGTTGGGGAGACCAAAGACATGGCGATCAAATTCGGGCGCCCGATCGAACCGCGCGATGCACCGCGGCGCCAGGCCGATACCCTCGCCTCGTCGTCGCTCGACCTCACGATCCGCCTGCGTCGCAACCGCAAATCGGAATGGGCGCGCCGGCTGGTGCGCGAGAACGTGCTGACGACCGACGATCTGATCTGGCCGATGTTCGTGGTCGACGGCCGCAACAGCCGCACGCCGGTTGCCTCGATGCCCGGCGTCGAACGGCTCACGGTCGACCAGATCGTCCGCGACGCCGAGCGCGCGGCCAAGCTCAACATCCCCTGCATCGCGCTGTTTCCCTTCACCGAGCCGTCCTTGCGCGACGAGCAGGGCTCCGAGGCGCTCAATCCCGACAACCTCGTCTGCCAGTCGGTGCGCGCGATCAAGAAGGAGTTTCCCGATATCGGCGTGCTCTGCGACGTCGCGCTCGATCCGTTTACCAGCCACGGCCATGACGGGCTGATCGCCGACGGCAAGATCCTCAACGATGAGACGGTTGCGGTGCTGGTGAAGCAGGCACTGACGCAGGCCGAGGCCGGCTGCGACGTGATCGCGCCCTCCGACATGATGGACGGCCGCGTCGGCGCGATCCGCGAGGCGCTCGACGACAACGGCTTCGGCGACGTCCAGATCATGTCCTACGCGGCGAAATACGCCTCCGCCTTCTACGGACCGTTCCGCGACGCCATCGGCTCGGCCAAGACGCTGACCGGCGACAAACGCACCTATCAAATGGACAGCGCCAATTCCAACGAGGCGCTGCGCGAGGTCGAGCTCGACATCGCCGAGGGCGCCGACATGGTGATGGTGAAGCCGGGCATGCCCTATCTCGACATCGTGCGCCGCGTAAAGGACACCTTCGCGATGCCGACCTTCGTGTACCAGGTGTCGGGCGAGTACGCGATGATCGCCGGCGCTGCCGCGAATGGCTGGATCGACGGCGAGCGCGCGATGATGGAGAGCTTGGTCGGCTTCAAGCGCGCCGGCGCCGACGGCATCCTGACCTATTTCGCACCGAAGGCGGCGGAGAAGATCAAGGCGGCGAGTTGAGGGGCAGCGGATGGGGAAGCGCGTTCCCTATTCGCCATTCGCCATTGGCTCCCTCCCCCCTTGGCAGGCCAGACGCAGCTTCCCATCTCCTGCTCGGGACTCTCATCGGAGGTTGGTCATGTCCTACGGCAATGACGGCGGCACCTGGCGCAACGACGGCGGCGTTCCACCGCACGCGTTCGATCCATGGACGCAGCCGGAACTGTTCCGCGGCGTGCTAACGCGACGCGTGTTCGCTTTCTTGATCGACCTCGTGGTGCTTTCGGTGCCGGTGATCCTCGCGGTGCTGTTCATCGCGATTTTCGGCATCGTCACGCTCGGCCTCGGCTGGGCACTGTTCTGGCTGGTGTCGCCGGCCTCGATCGTCTGGGCGATCGTGTATTACGGCGCCTCGATCGGCGGCCCTCACTCAGCCACCATCGGCATGCGGATGATGGATCTGGAACTGCGCACCTGGTACGGCGCCCCTGGCTACTTCGCACTCGGCGCCGTCCATGCCGTGCTGTTCTGGGTGACGGTCTCGTTCCTGTCGCCGCTGGTCCTGCTGGTCGGCCTGTTCAACGGCCGCCGCCGGCTGCTGCACGACATCATCCTCGGAACCGTCATTATCAACAGCTCGGTCCGGGCCCCAGTGGCGCCGGCCGCGCGCGCCTATTAGGCCCGCCTAAACCAATTGACCGTTAGTCTTTGTGGGGCGATGCTTATTCGGCTGCCTGTTTTGTGTGGAGCCTGACGACCTGACGTGACCCAGCACTCGCGTGATACTCCGCAGTTCTATCTGACCGCGCCCTCGCCCTGCCCTTATCTGCCGGGCCGTCATGAGCGCAAGGTGTTCACGCATCTGGTGGGCGATAAGGCGGGCGATCTCAACGACTTGCTGACCCATGGCGGCTTCCGCCGCAGCCAGTCGATCGCCTACCGCCCGGCCTGTGACCAGTGCCGCGCCTGCGTCTCGGTCCGGGTGATCGCCAACGAATTCCGCCCATCCCGCAATTTCCGCAAGGTCCTGGCCCGGAACGCCGACATCGTCGGCGAACAACGCAGCGCGGTACCGACCTCCGAGCAATATTCGGTCTTCCGCGCCTATCTCGACCGCCGCCACCGCAACGGCGGCATGGCCGACATGACGGTGCTCGACTACGCGATGATGGTCGAGGACAGCCATGTCGAGACGCGGATCATCGAATACCGCAAGCGCAGCGCCGACAGCGCCATCACCGGCCGTGGCGACGAGCTGGTGGCGGTAGCGCTCACGGATGTGCTCAGCGACGGGCTGTCGATGGTCTATTCGTTCTTCGAGCCGTCGCAGGAAAGCCGCTCGCTCGGCACATTCATGATCCTCGACCATATCGCCCGCGCCCGCCGGCAAGGCCTGCCCTACGTCTATCTCGGCTACTGGATCGAGGGGTCCACGAAGATGGACTACAAGAGCCGTTTCCTGCCGCAGGAGCGGCTCGCGCCAAGCGGCTGGCTGCGCGTCGACGCCGCCGGCGAGGTGCTGGCGGAGCCGCAGGACTGATCCTCGTTACCCGAAGAACGTATCGATCAAGAGGTTCAGGTTCAGGATCACGATCAGGCCGGCCACGATCCATGCCGCGGCCGCAACCGGCGCGGAGATCGCGAACGCGCCCATCTTGCGCTTGTCGGACACGAAGCGCACCAGCGGGATCACCGCGAATGGCAGCTGCATCGACAGCACGACTTGGCTCAGCACCAGAAGCTGTGCCGTGCCGCTCTCGCCATAGAGCGCGGCAACGGCGATGACCGGGATGATCGCAATGCCGCGCGTCACCAGCCGCTGCGCCCAGTCCGGCAGCCGCAGGTCGAGAAAGCCCTGCATCACGATCTGGCCGGCCAGCGTCGCCGTCACCGTGGAGTTGAGGCCGGATGCGAGCAGCGCCACCGCAAACAGCGTCGAGGCGATACCGAGGCCGAGCAGCGGCGACAGCAGCTCGAAGGCCTGATCGATCTCGGCGACATCCGAATGGCCGCTCCTGTGGAAGGTCGCGGCCGCCAGCACCAGGATCGCGCCGTTGACGAACAGCGCCAGCATCAGCGCGATGGTCGAATCGAGCGTCGCCCACTTGATCGCGTCGCGCCGGCCTTCCTCGGTGCGCGGATAGGCGCGGGTCTGCACGATCGAGGAATGCAGATAAAGGTTATGCGGCATCACGGTGGCGCCGATGATGCCGATCGCGATGTAGAGCATCTCCGGATCGGTGACGATCTCGCGCGACGGCATGAAGCCACCAAGCACGGCGGCAACCGGCGGCGCGGCGGCGGCGATCTGGACTGCGAAGCAGACCGCGATGACGATCAGGAGCGCCACCACGAAAGCCTCGAGGAAACGGAAGCCGCGGTTCATCAGGAGCAGCAGCAGGAAGGCGTCGAGCGCCGCAAGCAGCGCACCGCCGATCAGGGGAATGCCGAACAACAGCTTGAGCGCGATCGCGGTGCCAATCACCTCGGCGAGGTCGCAGGCGATGATGGCGGCCTCGCAGGCGAGCCACAGCAGGAAATTTACCGGCCGCGAATAGGTCGCTCGGCAGGCCTGCGCCAGATCACGGTCGGTGGCGATGCCGAGCCGCGCCGCAAGCGCCTGCAACAGGATCGCCATCAGGTTCGAGAGCAGGATGACCGACAGCAGCGTGTAGCCGAACTTGGAACCGCCGGCGAGGTCGGTGGCCCAGTTGCCGGGGTCCATATAGCCGACCGACACCAGGTAGCCCGGCCCGGCGAACGCCAACAGCCGCCGCCACCACAACCCGCCCTTCGGCACCGCGACCGTCGCATTCACCTCCGGCAGGCTCCGGGCATGGCCGGCATCGCCGCGCCAGCCGGAAGTACCCGGCAGGGCGTCGAGGCGAGAAACAGCGGTTACTTCAGGCGATCGAGCATCCATACCACCAAAGATGGCTGAACAGTCCCCTAAATGCAACTCATTTGCAACTGCATCTAGGCTCACGAAGACGCTATCGCTCAGCAACTCGCGGAACCGCCGCGCCCCCAAACCACATTCCAACCAAGCCGCTGGTCGGCACCATCACAGGTCAGATCGCCGCGGGTCCCAAACCGCAGTGATGGCCTGAGCCGGCTTGGATCTCCGCATTGAAAGGGCCCGCCTCACGACGGGCCTTTGCTTTGGCGTTGTCGGGAAACGGGTGGGATGGGACGTCTTCAAACCACACTATGGCTAGATCGAATTCTCAGGGAATCTGCCATGTCCGCCGATACGCATCACCTGCCAGCCACGTTCAACCGCCTGGCTTGGTCTAACCTCGCCGCGCAATCGGCCGAGCAGATTGCTCTGGCCGCGGCTCCCATTGTCGCCGTGCTGCTGCTCGGCGTCGGCGAGGGTCAGACCGGCCTGCTGCAGACCGCGCTGACGCTGCCCTTCATCCTGTTCGCAATTCCCGCAGGCCTGCTTGCCGACCGCGTGTCGCGGCGCTGGGTCATGGCGGGCTCCGAGGCGCTGCGCGCGGCCGCGCTCGCGACCATCCTGCTGTCGATCTGGTTCGGCTTCCTGACCCTGCCCTTGCTCGCTTTTCTCGGCTTCGTCGCGGTCTGCGGCACGGTCGCCTACAGCGTCGCTGCGCCCGCGCTGGTGCCGTCGCTCGTGACATCGCAGCAATTGCCGGCGGCAAACGCCCGCATCGAACTGGCACGCACCGTGGCCTTTGCCAGCGGTCCCGCGCTCGGCGGCGTGCTGGTCGGCTGGGTCGGCGCTGCCCCTGCGTTCGGCTTTGCCGCAGCGCTGTCGGCGATCGCGGTCGTGCTGCTGGCCGGCATCTATGAACCTGCGCGCCAGCCGGCGCCGCGGCGCCATCCGCTGCAGGACATCAGGGAAGGCGCCGCCTTCGTGCTGCACCACGCCCTGCTGCGGCCGGTGTTCATCACCCAGTTCATCTTCAACACCGCCTCCTTCCTCCTACTCGCCGTGTTCGTGCCCTATGCCGTACGCCATCTCGGACTCAGTGCGACCGGTGTCGGCACGACGCTCGCAATGTACGGCGTCGGCATGGTGGTCGGCGCGCTGTTTGCGACCCGCGTGATGAAGCGGCTGGCGTTCGGCACCGTGATCGGACTCGGCCCGGTGACCGGCTTCGTCGCAGCGGCCGTGATGGCGCTGACGACCTGGTTTCCGACGCCGCTGCTCGCAGGCCTGAGCTTCTTCCTGCTCGGCGTCGGCCCGATCCTGTGGGTGATCTCGACCACCACCCTGCGGCAGTCGGTGACCCCGCCCTCGCTGCTCGGCCGGGTCTCGGCGATCAACATCATGAGCTACGGCGCCCGCCCGCTCGGCTCCGCGCTCGGCGCCATTGTCGGCGGTCTCTACGGCGCCGAAGCCTGCCTCCACCTCGCGGCCGCAATCTTCGCGGCGCAGGCGCTGGTGATCCTGATGTCGCCCGCGGTGTCGCTGACGCGCCAGCCCGACATGGTCGGCGAGCCGGCGCGGTGCTAAGGTCCGGACTCAATCAGGTCCACCAAATGATAGCGGCAGCAAGATTGACGGCCGAGAGGAAGTTTCTGGCGAGCTTGTCATAGCGGGTTGCAATGCGCCGCCAGTCCTTGAGCCTGCAAAACATGCGCTCGACGAGGTTGCGCCGCTTGTATGCGGCGCGGTCGAACGGATGGAAGCGTTTTCGGGTGGGATTGTTTGGGATGACCGGGGTTGTTCCCCGTTCGATGAGGAATTGCCGCAGTTCGTTCGCGTCATAGGCCGTGTCGGCCGCACAGCAACGCGGTGGTGGCAGAGAGCTGAGCAGGGGCAGCGCCGCGCGGATGTCACCACGCTGACCTGGCGTTACTTCGAGCGCGATGGCGCGTCCGAGACTGTCGCAGACGGCGTGGATCTTGGTGGTCCTGCCACCGCGGGAACGACCGATGGCCTGAGCCTCCGCCCCCCTTTTCCACCGGCCGCCGCACGGTGCGCCTTGGCGGTCGTGGAATCGATGGCCTGGAAGTCGTCATCGGGCGACAGGCCCCGAAGTGCTTCGAACAGATTGCGCCAGACCTCGCGCCGCGACCAGCGGTTCCAGCGATTGTAGACGGTCGTGTAAGGGCCGAACACTGCCGGGCAATCGCGCCAGCGGCAGCCGGACTTCAACACATGGATGATGCCACTGATCACGCGGCGATCATCGACTCGACGAGCGCCGGGCTGATTTTGCGGCAGCAAGGGCTCGATTGCTGCCCACTGCCGATCATTCAACCAAAACTCGCCCGCCATGATCCAAGCCCCGCAAATGCAGAGCTTGAATCATATCTCCACGTAAAATTATACATCTGATTGAGTACAAACCTTAGCGCACCGCACATAACGGGAGACTTCAGCTTGCCAGGTACCGTTCGTACTTGCCGCCGACAACCTCGTCGGCGGCAACGGCCGGATCGAGCGTATAGAGATCCTGCGCGTTGCCGATGCCGCGCAGCACGAAGCGGCCGGTGGAGACCAGATAGTTCCGGCCCGCGGCGTCGAGACCTGTACGGAAGGCCGTCGAAGTCAGCAATTCCCGGTCGACCGAGGCGCACATCGAGGCAATCCTGCTAACCTCGTTGACGGCGGGTCCGACCACCGTGAAATCGAGCCGGTCCTCGCTGCCGATATTGCCGTAGAACACCTCGCCGACATGGAGGCCGACATAGGCGGTCGTGGTCGGCCGGGCCTCGCCGGCGCGGCGGGCATTGAGGGCGTTCATGTTGCGGCGGAAACGATGCTCGGCGCGCAGCGCCGCACGCTTGGCAACCGCCATGTTCTCGTTGGTGAACATCGCCAGCACACCGTCGCCGATGAGCTTCAGCACCTCGCCGCCGGCATCATGGATGGCGTCGATCGAGGCCTGCGCATAATCGTTGAGGAACGGAATTATCTCGTCGGGCTCGACGCTTTCGCTGATTGCGGTCGAACCGCGCAGGTCGGAAAACCACAGCACCGCATTGATGCGCTCGGTGACACCGCGGGCGATCCGGCCACGCAGCACCTGTTCGGCGGCGTCGCGGCCGAGATAGACCCGACCGAGCGTCCTGGCGATGTCGACTTGTGCCGCCGATTTAACCGCGAGCCCGAGCACCGGCACCAGGTCGCGCAACGCCGCAAGCCCCTGCGCACCGAAGCCCTCGTCGCGCCGGGTGGTCCAGTAGGAATAGACGCAGTCCATCTGCCCCATGGTGCCTGCCTCGCCGAACTGGTGCACATAGGCCACCAGGTGCTTGTGACCCTTGTCGGCGAGTTCGCCCATAAACTTGAAGTTGTAAACTGCACGGTTGGCGAAGTCGATCGACAGCTCCTGATGGCCGTGTTCGAGCATGTGATAGAAGATTGAATTCCGCCAGGCGTCCGCAGCTTCGCCCTCATTGGTCGAACCATATTCGAACGCGGCGCTCTCGTTGGTCTCGGCATCGTTCCAGCGAAAGCCGCGGCCCTCGAAAATCGGGTGCAGCGTATCGATGAAGACCATCCCGCGCGACACGTAAAGGCCTTCGGCCCGGCAGCCCTCGCAGAAGCCGCGCAGCAGGTCGTTTTCGGGCAAGCCCTTGAGACCCTGGCTGACCAGCCAGTTCGTCAGGCGCAAACGCGACGTCAGTTCCATGGGGGGATTATGCCGGGCGATTCGTGTGGGAGGAAGGCTCGTGTCCGCGCGCCAGGCCAAGGCCGGGCCGCGGGTCACCAACAAGTGCGAATCCGGATGCCGCAATGCAAGCCTGCAGCATGACGTTTTCCGCGGAATGCCAGCGGTTGAGGTCTGCCGATTTGCGCTTCCCTTTGTGGCGGCTTTCGCGCACAAAACGCCATGGACAACGATACCGGCCCGACCTCTCCGGTCCAACGCTTCGTGCAATGGGCGATCAAGCCGCCGCAATCCTATGCGGTCTATTTGGTGTGCCTGATCCTAGTGTTCACCCTGTCGTTCTATGCCGGCACGCTGAAGCCGAAACAGGCGCCCGCTGCGCCGCCAACGACCACACCATCCGCACCGCTGGGATAGCCGGTTACGCCGCCACGGCCGCCCGCCCCTTACACCATCTCCGCCGGCGCCAGCCGGCAAGTCGCGCTGCTGATCTCGACCTGCAGCGTCGCGTGATGGATGCCGAACCGGTGCGAGAGTTCCGCGCAGGCGTGATGCAGGAAGGCATCATCATGGCCGCCGGGGCGAACCAGATGCGCGGTCAGTGCGGTCTCGCTCGTGCTCATCGCCCAGATGTGCAGATCGTGAACCTCCGTGACACCCTCGAGCGTCAGCAGATGGTCCCTCACCGCCTTGAGATCGATGCCCTTCGGCACCGCGTCGAGCGCCAGGTTGACGCTGTCGCGCGCCAGTTCCCAGCCGCTCACCAACACGACCAGCGCGATGACGAGACTGATCGCCGGGTCGAGCCACTGCCATCCGGTCGCCATGATCAGAAGCGCGGCGACGACGACTCCTAGCGAGACGGCGGCATCCGCCGCCATGTGCAGATAGGCGCCGCGAACATTCAGGTCCGTGTGGCGGCCGCGCATGAACAAGAGCGCGGTGCCGCCATTGATGAGGATGCCGAGCGCCGCGACCCAGACCACGGTCCAGCTCGCCACCTCGACCGGTTCGCGCAAGCGGTTGATCGCCTCGGCCGCGATGCCCCCGACGGCGATCAGCAACAGTCCGGCATTGACAAGCGCTGCCAGTATCGACGCCCTGCGATAGCCATAGGTGTGGGTATCGGTCGGCCGCTTGCCCGCAAGCCATGCCCCGGCCCAGGCCAGCAGCAAGGCGATCACGTCGGAGAAGTTGTGAACGGCGTCCGAGACCAGCGCCAGCGAGTTGGCGCTATAGCCGAAGATCAGTTCCGCGACGACGAATGCCGTGTTCAGCGACGCGCCGATCGCGAACGCTGTCCCGAAACTGTCGGGCGCGTGGCTGTGCCCGGCATGCCCATGAGAGTGCCCGTGGGCATGACCGTCGTGATCATGATCGTGATGATGATGCGCCATTGGCCTGGCAACCGTCACCCTGATGGATGTCCTCGGCGATGGTTATAGGCGCGGCGAAATGTGGATACTATCACACCGCGCTCGGCCAAAACGTAGCCCGGATGGAGCGTAGCGCAATCCGGGGCTGCTGTGCATTTGGAGACGATTCCCGGATTTCGCGGAGCCTGTCATCGGGCGCGCATTCGCGCGCCCCGTTGGCTCCATCCGTGCTACAGGTTTTACTTACTCCACGCCGCGATTGAACTTGTTCGACTTCGGCAGGCCGTGGGCGAGCCGGCCGGCATCGGCGCGATTGCCGCGCCAGTCGGCCAGTTCCTTCATGTTCATGCTGTGGTCGCGGCCGGCGGAATCCTTCCAGGTCAGGCCTGTCTTGGAATCGAACACCGCGACATCGGACAGCGCCGCACTGGTGTATTTCTGCAAGCGTACGCCGCGACCGCGCGCCATCTCCGGCACCTGGTCGAGACCGAATAGCACCATCTTGTGGTTGGTGCCGATCACGGCAACGGTGTCGCCGATCACGGTGGTGATCGCGCGGGCCTCGTTCGGCATCTCCACATTGAGCACCTGCTTGCCTTTGCGGGTGTTGCCGACGCAGTCCTCCTCCTTGACGATGAAGCCCTGCCCCTCGCTGCTCGCGATCAGGAACTTGCGCTCGCCCTTGTTGACGAACAGCGCGACGATTGCCGCGTCCTGCTCGAGGTCGATGAACATGCGGATCGGCTCGCCATGGCCGCGCCCACCCGGCAGCTTCGCGACGTCGAGCGAGTAGAACTTGCCGTTGGTGGCAAACAGCAACAGCTTGGACGTTGTCTCGGCGAAGAAGGCGTGATCGAGCTTGTCGTCGGTCTTGAAGGCAAGGCCGGAGAGATCGGCGACATGGCCCTTCAGCGTTCGCACCCAGCCCTTCTCGGAGATCACCACGGTGCACGGCTCGCGCTCGACGAAGGCCTCCTCGATCCCGGCGAGATCATGCTCCGGCGCGTCGGCAAAGGTGGTGCGGCGCTTGCCGAGCGGAGTCTTGGGCCCGAAAATGTCGCGGACCTTTGTGACCTGCTCGCCGACCTTTGCCCATTGCTGCGCTTCCGACCCGAGCAGGCCCTCGATACCCTTCAGCTCCTTCCGCAACTCCTTATCCTCGTTGCGGATCTCCATCTCCTCCAGCCGACGCAAGTTGCGCAGGCGCATGTTGAGGATCGACTCGGCCTGGATCTCTGACAGCTTGAAGGTCTTCATCAAGACCGGCTTCGGCTCGTCCTCGGTGCGGATGATCTTGATCACCCTGTCGAGGTTCAGATAGGCGATCAGCTGCCCGCCGAGCACTTCGAGCCGGTGCTCGATCTCGCCCTTGCGGAAATTGGAGCGGCGGATCAGCACGTCGCGCAAATGGTCGAGCCATTCGCGCAGGGCTTCGGCAAGGCCGACCACCTTCGGGATGCGGCCCTTGATCAGCACGTTAAGGTTCAGCGAGATCCTGCTTTCCAGCTCGGTCAGCCGGAACAGCGACTCCATCATCAGGGCAGGATCGACCGTGCGCGACTTCGGCTCGATGACGAGGCGGATGTCCTCCGCCGATTCGTCGCGGACGTCGCCGACCAGCGGCAGCTTCTTCTGCTCCAGCAGCTCGATGATCTTCTCGTGGAGGCGCGACTTCTGCACCAGCCACGGAATTTCGGTGACGACCACCACCCACGTGCCGCGGGCGCCCTCTTCCACCGACCAGCGCGCACGGGTGCGGAACGAGCCGCGGCCCGTCGTGTAGGCCTCGATAATCGCTTCCTTGGGATCGACGACGATGCCGCCGGTCGGGAAGTCCGGGCCCTTGACCCATTTCAGCAGCGCCTTCGACTTCGCGTCGGGCTTGTCGATCAGATGCAGCGCCGCATCGCAGAGCTCGGCGGCATTGTGCGGGGGAATGGCGGTCGCCATGCCGACGGCGATGCCTTGCGCGCCATTGGCAAGCAGGTTCGGAAAGCCGCCCGGCAGCACCACCGGCTCTTTCGACTGGCCGTCGTAATTGGCGCGGAACTCGACGCCGTCCTCGTCGATGCCGTCCAGCAGCAGCCGCGCGACCTCGGTCATGCGCGCTTCGGTGTAGCGGTAAGCGGCCGGGTTATCGCCGTCGATATTGCCGAAATTGCCCTGACCGTCGACCAGCGGATATCGCGAGCTGAAGTCCTGCGCCAGACGCACCATGGCGTCATAGATCGCCTGGTCGCCATGCGGATGGAACGAACCCATCACATCGCCGACGATCTTCGCTGATTTCTTGAAGGCGGTCCCTGGATCGAGCCGCAACAGCCGCATGCCGTACAAGATGCGCCGGTGCACCGGCTTCAGCCCGTCGCGGGCGTTCGGCAGCGCCCGATGCATGATGGTCGAGAGCGCATAGGCGAGATAGCGCTCCTCGAGCGCATCACGCAGCGGCACCTCATGGATTTCGGCCGGCTCTTCCGGCGGTAGCTGTCGTTTTCCCATGGGGAGGCGTTAAACCGGGACGGTGAATCGGGCAAGACGCGAATCAGCGGCAATTTAGGCCCCGAATCCGGCCTACGGAACCGGTGCCCTGGTCCGCCGCTTCGTCACCGCGTTGATAAACCCGTCACGGGCATCGGAATGGCCCTGCCCGCGCGGCTCCAGCACGTGGCGGAGCAGGAACAGGCCGGTGATCTGGAAGCCGTCGAGCAGGTCCTGCTCAGACCAGGCATTCGCACCGCCGTCGCCGTCGCGCAGGAAGGCCGGCAATGGCAGCAGGCGGTCGCGCCACGGCTCGCCGGCTGCGCGCGACACTGCGCCGCCGGATTTCGGCGAGACATAGACCAGCTCGGTGGTCGCGCCGGTGGCCGCGCAGGTCTGCAGATCGAGCCCGAAGCCGAGCTCGGCCAGCATCGCCAGCTCGAACCGGATCACATGCACCGCGGCGATGCCGGCATCCTCGAAATCGTCGAGTGTCCACTGCAGCATCTCGTAGATCTCTTGATGGGGATCGCGTTCCGGCAGTAGCCGCGCCAGCGCGGCCAGATGCGTGACGCCATAGACGCCGTGCGACGAGCCGAGCAGCGTCGCCGCGCGCAGCCGCGTGCCCTCGATCGCATACATGCCGAGATGCTCGTCGAGCCGCGCCCGCCACACCGCGGTGACGTTGTTACCGGGCTGCAGCAGCGGCCGCATCCGCGAGCTGGCGCCGCCGCGCACCAGGCCGAGATGGCGACCATGCTCGCGCGTCAACAGCTCGACGATGGCGGAGGATTCGCCATGCCGCCGCACGCCCAGCACGATGCCTTCGTCGGTCCATTCCATGAAGAAACTTTACAGGATTCCGACGGAACGCGCGCGTCCCCACCAGCGTCATTCCGGGGCGATGCGAAGCATGGAACTACGGCGCGGAGTTGCGCGCCTGAGAATCTCGAGATTCCCCGATGCACAATTGTGCATCTGCGGTCTGGTCCTTCGGACCATCCCGGAATGACGGTAGCAGCGCTACGCGTTGAACCAGCCCTGCGCATCGCCGGTGAAGGAGAAATAGAGCCCGGCCGTGGTTAGGATGCAGGACACCACCTCGATGCCGCTGTCGAGCTCCACGCCGCGGTCGCCGATCACCTGCACCAGGGAGATCACCGACAGCACCAGCGCCGCGGCCAGCGCCCAGCGCGGCCAGTTCTTGCGGTGCTGCGCGGCGAGCCAGACGAAATACATCAGCAGCAGGATCATGCCGCCAGCCATCAGCGTCGCCACCATGATCATCTGATCGGTCATCTCATTGTTCGGCGTGCGGTCCTGGAACGCCACCGACAACGCATCCAGCGTCAGCGAGAGATAGAGCAGCACTTCAAACCACAGCACGTTTCTAGGCACGTTCATCGCACACGCCGGTTCTTATTCCTTGGGGAAGTCCAGTCCCATTTCCCTGTAACGGTCCGGGTCGTCGCCCCAGTTCTCGCGCACCTTGACGAACAGGAAGAGATGTACGGGCACACCCATGATCTCGGCGATCTCCTTGCGCGAGTCCGCGCCGATCGACTTGATGGTGGCGCCGCCCTTGCCGAGCACGATCTTCCGCTGGCTCTCACGCTCGACGAAGATCGTCTGCTCGATCCGGATCGAGCCGTCCTTGCGGTCGGTCCAGCTATCGGTCTCGACGGTCGACTGGTACGGTAGTTCCTGGTGCAAGTGGCCGTAGATCTTCTCGCGCGTGATCTCCGCCGCCAGGTGCCGCATCGGCGCATCCGACATCTGGTCCTCGGGATACAGGAACGGTCCCTGCGGCACCATTGTCGCCAACGTCTGGCGCAGATCGGCAACGCCGTCGCCGGACAGCGCGGAGATCATGAACGTCCGTTCGAAGCGCAGCCGCTCGTTAGCCGCCTGCGCCAGCGCCAGCAGTTTTTCGCGCGGCACGAGATCGATCTTGTTCAGCACCAGGATCTTCGGATGCCCGACGGCCTCGAGCTTGTCGAGGATTGCGCGCGCCTCCTCGTCGAGACCCGACTTGGCATCGAGCAGCACGCAGACCAGATCGGCGTCGTGCGCGCCGCTCCAGGCGGTCGACACCATGGCGCGGTCGAGCCGGCGCCGCGGTGCGAAGATGCCGGGCGTGTCGACCAGGATGATCTGCGCATTGCCCTCGATCACGATGCCGCGGATCAGCGCGCGCGTGGTCTGCACCTTGCGCGAGACGATGGTGACCTTGGAGCCGACCAGCGCGTTGACCAGCGTCGACTTTCCGACATTGGGAGCGCCGATCAGCGCGACGAACCCGCAGCGCGTCGCGGACCCCTGCCCTTTGGCCTGATCAGTCATTGGTACCGACGCCCTCGCGCTCGATCATCGCCGAGGCCGCCGCCTTCTCTGCCGCGCGCTTGTTGCCGCCCAGGCCCTCGGCCGACGCCAATCCCGGCAGGTCGACGGCGACGCGGAATTGCGGATCGTGATGTGGGCCGGTGCGCTCGACCTCGCGATAGACCGGCGTCGGCAATCCCTTGCCCTGGGCCCATTCCTGCAGCACGGTCTTGGGATCGCGCAGCGGGCGGCGAGGCTTGTGCATCCGCTCGGTCCAGTTGCGCTCGACGAACTGACGCGCGGCCTCGTAGCCGCCGTCGAGATAGATCGCGCCGATCACGGCCTCGCAGATGTCGCCGAGCACCGATTTGCGCAAACGCGCTCCCTCGACCGCCTTCACCATGCCGAGCTTGATGTCATCGAGCAGGCCGAGCGATTTGGCGACGTCGGCGCAGCTTTCCTTGCGCACGAGGTCGGCGAGCCGCTTCGACAATTCACCCTCGTCGGCCTTCGGAAAGGCGCGGAACAGCATGTCGGACACGATCAGCCCGAGCACGTGATCGCCGAGAAATTCGAGCCGCTGGTAGCTGTCGGCGCGGTTGCGGGTGGCGGGCTTGAGCGCGGAGACGTGGGTGAACGCGGTGGTCAGCAATGCGGGATCGGCGAACTTGTACGCGATGCGTGCCTCCGTGCCCGCGATCGCGGCCTTTTCTTCCGCGGCCCTGGCGGCCTTGCTGCGCCGCTTCTTCGGCGCGGCCTCACCGCCGGCGGCAGGCGTCCGGTTCGGCTCACCGGGTGGCGGTTGATCCTTTATGGCTGATGTCTCGTCGTTCATCGCACGATAGAGAATATGCGATTCCACCGCACGGCAGTGGGCCAGCGCCAGAACATCCAGGCGTGCTCGCCCTCGGCGATCGAGAAGAAGATCATCTGGGCCCGGCCGACAATGTTTTCGAGCGGCACGTAGCCGACCGCCGACAGCACGCGGCTGTCGGTCGAATTGTCGCGGTTGTCGCCCATCATGAAGAAATGACCTTCGGGCACGGTGTAGACGTTGGTGTTGTCGTAGAACCCGTTGTCGACGCAATCGAGCGTCTCATAGCTGACGCCGTTCGGGAGCGTCTCCTTCCACCGCTTGACGCGGGCGGTGGCGTCCGAGCCGCAGGGGTCCTCGCCGACGAAGTCGCTCAGGCGCTCGCGCTTGACCGGGACGTCATTGATGTAAAGCAGTCCCTCCTTCATCTGGATACGGTCGCCCGGCAGGCCGATCACGCGCTTGATGTAGTCGGTGGTGTCGTCCTTGGGCAGTCGGAACACGACAATGTCGCCGCGATTCGGGCTGGAGCCGAAAACGCGCCCGGAAAACAGCGGCGGCGACAGCGGGATCGAATAGTGGCTGTAGCCGTAGGAGTATTTCGATACGAAGAGGTAGTCGCCGACCAGCAGTGTCGCCTTCATCGAGCCTGAGGGGATGTTGAACGGCTGGAACAGGAAGGTCCGGATGACGAGCGCAATCAGCAGAGCGTGGATGACGACGCGGATGGTTTCGCCCAAGCCGCTTTCAGATTTGGTCCCGGTGGTCGCGCTCATTGCTTTCCCAATTCCCGCGAGCTTTGGTGCCCACGCGGTGGCAGAACGTTCTCTTCCCGCGAAGCGTGCGATCCTCGCGTGAGGAAAATGGCCTTGATTCTGATCTTGAGGGCAAATTCCGGCGTAAACCCGAATCCGCGTCTCGCTCGATGCTAACCCTGCGGCGTTTTAGACGGTTGTTCGCACGCACGCAATCAATCGCCGCGCAAAAACTTCACAATACATTGAAATATCAATGATTTTTTAGTTTTCTGAAGGTTTCTGGTGCCCCCGCGGGCTGCCCCGCTTATTTGGCGGGGGCAACAGCCGAAATTATGACGAAGGCCTGAGCGAGCGGCCAATCATCGGTGATCGAGAGGTCGATCCTGGCCTCCAGGCCATCCGGCGTCAGCTCCTGCAGCCGCGCCAGCGCCCCGCCCGTCAGCTGCATGGTCGGCCGCCCTCCTGGCAGGTTCACCACGCCCATGTCCTTCCACCACACCCCGCGCCGGATGCCGGTCCCGAGCGCCTTGGAACAAGCCTCCTTGGCGGCGAAGCGCTTGGCGTAGGTTGCGACCACCATCTTCTCGCTCTTGGCACGGCGCATCGCTTTGGCCCTTTCCGCGTCGGTGAAGATGCGCTCGAGGAAACGCTCGCCATGGCGCTCGATCACCTTGGCGACCCGGGTGATGTCGATCAGGTCGGAGCCGATGCCGATGATCATGCGCCGACCGCGCCCTTCGCCTTCGCGCGTCCACGGTCCATCGCCGCGCGCATGGCGCGGACGGTCTCCGCAATGCCGACAAACAGCGCCTCGCCCATCATGAAATAGCCGATGTTGAGCTCGCGGATCTCGGGCAGCGCCGAGATGATCTCGGTGGTCTCATAGTCGAGGCCGTGACCGGCATGGACCTCGAGCCCCGCGGCATTCGCCAGCCTGGCGCCCTCGACGATCCGCTTCCACTCGGCCTCGGCCTTGTCCTTGTGGCCATCGACCACGGCGTCGCACCAGCCGCCGGTGTGGATCTCGATCACCGGCGCCTTCAATTTCGCGGCCATTTCGATCTGCCTCGGATCGGCGGCGATGAACAGCGAGACCCGGATGCCGGCATCGCTCAGCCGCGCAATGAAGGGCGCGAGCGCATTGTGCTGGCCGACCACGTCGAGACCGCCTTCGGTGGTAAGCTCCTGGCGCCGCTCCGGCACCAGGCAGACGGCGTGCGGCTTGGTGGCGAGCGAAATCCGCAGCATGTCGTCGGTCGCGGCCATCTCGAAGTTCAACGGCTTGGATATTTCGGCCTTCAGCCGGGCCATGTCCTCGTCGCGGATATGGCGGCGATCCTCGCGCAGATGCGCGGTGATGCCGTCGGCCCCGGCCGCGATCGCCGCAAGCGCCAAACGCACCGGATCGGGCCGCGCGCCGCCCCGCGCATTGCGCAAGGTCGCAACGTGATCAACATTGACGCCGAGGCGCAGCGGAGGAGCAGACATCAAAATGACCCTCTGACAAACCGGTTGAGTTATCCCTCATCCTGAGGAGCGGCGCCTTCGCCGCGTCTCGAAGGATGCGGGCCCGCCTCTGGCCGCATGGTTCGAGACGGCGCCAAACGCGCCTCCTCACCATGAGGATCGATGACGTGTGCAAGCCTACCCATTGACGCGCTCGACCCGAGCGACGACGGCCTTGGCGCGCAACTGGGCGATGATAGCGCTGAGATGCTTGAGGTCATAGACCTCGAGATCGATGGTCAGCTCCGTGAAATCGGGGGACCGGCGCGACATATGGATGTTGTCGATATTGCCGTCGTGCTCGGCGATCACGGTTGCGATCTGGGCCAGGCTGCCGGGCTCGTTGACGTTGTGGACCAGGATTCGCGCCGGGAAGCGCTGCGGCATGGTCTCGTCGACGTCCCAGCGCACGTCGAGCCAACGCTCCGGCTGCTCCTCAAAGTCCTTCAGCGCCGGCGACTGGATCGGATAGATCGTGATCCCCTCACCCGGCGTGACGATGCCGACGATGCGATCGCCCGGCACCGCGCCGCCATTCGGCGCAAACTTCACCGGCAGGTCGGAATTGATGCCGCGTACCGGGATCACCGACGCGGCGCGCGCCGGATGCGGCGCGGTCTGCGTCTTCAGCTTGGCGGCGAGCCCCTTCGAGGTGCCATAACGCACCAACCGCTCTTCCTTGTAGTCGGGATACATCGCGCGCGCGACGTCGGAGGCCTTGATCTCGCCGCGCCCGACCGACGCCATGACGTCCTCTATGGAGGTGCGCGCCAGCCGCGGCAGCGCACCCTTCAGCTTGTCATCGGCATATTCGATCTTGGCGCGGGCAAACAGGCGGTCGACGATACGGCGACCGAGGCCGGCATACTGGTCTCGCACCGCGTTGCGGGTGGCGCGCCGGATCGCGGCGCGCGCCTTGCCGGTGACGGCAAGCGCCTCCCAGGCCGACGGCGGGGCCGACTGCGCCTTCGAGGTGAGAACCTCGACCTCGTCGCCGTTCTGCAGCTCGGAGGACAATGGCGCGAACTTGCCGTTGATCTTGCAGCCGACCGCGCTGTTGCCGACGTCGGTGTGCACCGCATAGGCGAAGTCGACCACCGTGGCCTGGCGCGGCAGCGCGATCAGCTTGCCCTTCGGCGTGAAGCAGAACACCTGGTCATGGAACAGTTCCAGCTTGGTGTGCTCCAGGAACTCTTCCGGGTTGGCGCTGTCCGAGAGGATGCCGATGGTGTGGCGCAGCCAGGCGAAGGCATTGGACTCGTGTTTCAGCCGCTCGTTCGGCGAGCCCGCCCCCTCCTTGTAGAAGGCGTGGGCCGCGATACCGAACTCGGCGATCTGGTTCATCTCCTCGGTCCGGATCTGCAGCTCGACGCGCTGCTTACCCGGGCCGATCACGGTGGTGTGGATCGAACGGTAGTCGTTCTGCTTCGGCGTCGAGATGTAATCTTTGAAGCGGCCCGGCACGACCGGCCAGGTCGTGTGGACGATGCCGAGCGCACGGTAGCACGCTCCGATGTCGTCGAGGATGACGCGGAAGCCGTAGATGTCGGACAGCTGCTCGAAGCCGATCGACTTGCGCTCCATCTTGGTCCAGATCGAAAACGGCTGCTTGCGGCGGCCGAAGACCCGCGCGGTGATGCCGTTCTTCTGCAGGTTCTTGGAAAGCTGGGTTTCGATCTCGCCGATCAGGTTGCGGTTGCGGTCGGCCAGCGCATCGAGCCGCTGCTTGACCACCGCATAGGCCTCGGGATCGAGCACGAAGAACGAGAGGTCCTCCAACTCCCCGCGCATTTCCTGCATGCCCATGCGGCCCGCGAGCGGCGCATAGATGTCGAGCGTTTCCTCGGCGATGCGGCGGCGCGACGCCGGCGGCACAAACTCCAGCGTGCGCATGTTGTGCAGGCGGTCGGCGAGCTTGACCAGGAGCACGCGAACGTCGTCGGCGATCGCAAGCAGCAGCTTGCGCAGGTTCTCGGCCTGCTTGGCCTCGCGCGACACCAGCTCCAGCCGCTTCAGCTTGGTCAGGCCCTCGACCAGCGCGCCGATCTCGTGACCGAACACATGATCGATCTCGGCCCGTGTCGCCTCGGTATCCTCGATTGTGTCGTGCAGCAGCGCGGCAACGATCGTGGCATCATCGAGCTTGAGGTTGGTCAGGATCGCGGCGACCTCGAGCGGATGCGAGAAATACGGGTCGCCGGAGGCGCGGGTCTGCGCGCCGTGCGCCTTCATCGCGTAGACATAGGCGCGGTTCAGCAGGTCTTCGTTGGTGTCGGGGTTATAGGAGCGGACGCGCTCGACGAGGTCATATTGCCGCATCATCCGCGTCCTCGGCTTGGCCGGCTTCTCCACCGTGGACGACGCCGGCGCCACCGCGACCGTTTCGGTCGCAGCCTGCATCTGGCTGGAACTCCGGCGCCGATAAACCATGGACGCACTGCCTTTCGCGCGGGCCAGAGGGCCCTCTCTATCCAATCTAGTGCGCCTTGGAATGAAGCTGCACCCCGCATGGAGCCAGAACGTTCAATTTCCCGCGCCCCCATAGGACGCATCGTAACAGCAAAATTGTCAACAAAAGCAAAGGCCCGGAGCAATTTCCGGGCCTTTGGCAATCTGTCCGAAACCGGGGGCTGGAAGCCCGGGCCTACTCGTCTTCCTCGGGCTGCTCTTCCGGGGGCGCCAGACCCTCGAGGCCCTTCAGCAGCTCCTCTTCGGTCATCCGTTCGACGGCGACCTCGGTGTCGTCGGCATCGACGCTGGCGCCGGCGGAACCGATCAGCGGAACAGTGTCGGGCTCAGGCTCGTCGACCTCGACGAACTTCTGCAGGGAGTGCACCAGTTCCTCGCGAAGGTCTTCCGGCGAGATCGTGGAATCGGCAATCTCCCGCAGCGACACGACAGGATTCTTGTCGTTGTCGCGATCAACCGTGAGTTGTGAACCCGACGAGATCATCCGGGCGCGATGCGCCGCCAACAGGACGAGGTCGAAGCGGTTGTCGACCTTATCAATGCAGTCTTCAACGGTGACGCGAGCCATCTCAAGGCGCTCCGTGGTAAAAGGAACCGAATATGCTGATTATGAGCGTTAGTTATAGGTCCGGCCCCCGTTTCGCAAGGCAAATTTGTAATTTGCCTTCGGAACAGGCTCTGATACCCGTTGGCTGGGGCCAGAATGGCCGGAGCGTCTGATGACATGGCCTGGTTGCTATCCCAGACAAGTAAATCTCTTCATTGCAATGTCAAAAGTCTGGGCATTTTGCCCTCGCCTCACCATAATTGCGGTGGTGATTGTCGTGGGGAAAGATTCACCGAACTTTAGGCAGCAACGCAGGACATTGCGCGCGGTCAATCGCCGCAGCGCTAAAAACACTAACAACCACGCGAGAACACTTTGATGTCGTCACCTGTTTCCAACAAGATCGCGCTCTTCATCGACGGAGCGAATCTTTACGCAACCGCAAAGACGCTGGGGTTCGACATCGACTACAAGCGCCTGCTGAAGGAATTCCAGGGCCGCGGCACGCTACTGCGCGCGTTCTACTACACGGCGATCATCGAGGATCAGGAATATTCATCGATCCGTCCGCTGATCGACTGGCTCGACTACAACGGCTACACCGTCGTCACCAAGGCCACCAAGGAATTCATCGACGCCAGCGGCCGCCGCAAGGTCAAGGGCAACATGGACATCGAGCTCGCGGTCGATGCCATGGAACTTGCCGAACACATCGACCAGATGATTCTGTTCTCCGGCGATGGCGACTTCCGTTCGCTGGTCGAGGCGGTGCAGCGCCGCGGTGTTCGCGTGACCGTGATCTCCACCATCGCCAGCCAGCCTCCGATGATCGCCGACGAACTGCGCCGCCAGGCCGACGTCTTCACCGACCTGGTGGAGTTGCAGTCGAAGCTTGGCCGCGATCCGTCCGAACGTCCGGCCCCGCGAGAGCCGCGCCATCACTCCCCGCAATTCCTGCAGCGCGCGACCACCACCACCGTGGCCCCCCGGGGAGCCGATGACGATTTCGACGAGTAGTCTCGTCCCCTCATCCACCCGACCCCACAGCAACTGTCCGCTCTGTCCACGGCTGGCCGCCTTTCGCGCCGAGGCCCGTGCGCGCGAGCCGGGCTGGTTCAACTCGCCGGTGGATTCCTTCGGCGATGCCAACGCGCGGGTGCTGATCGTCGGGCTTGCTCCGGGGCTTCAAGGCGCGAACCGCACCGGCCGCCCCTTCACCGGCGATTACGCCGGTGATCTGCTGTATGCCACGCTGCTGGAATACGGCTTTGCCAGCGGCGTCTATCAGGCACGGCCAGACGACGGCCTCAAGCTGGTCGATTGCCGGATCAGTAACGCAGTGCGCTGCGTGCCGCCGCAGAACAAGCCGATGCCCGCGGAGATCAACACCTGCCGGCAATTCCTGAGCGCGACCATCGCGGCGATGCCGAAGCTGCGCGCGATCGTGCTGCTCGGGCGCATCGCCCACGAATCGACGCTAAAGGCGCTGGGGCTTCGCCTGGCTGCGTCCCCCTTTGCGCACGGTGCCGTGCATATGGCCGGGCAATTCAAGCTGTACGACAGCTACCATTGCTCGCGGTACAACACGAACACCGGCGTGCTGACGGCCGATATGTTCCGCAAGGTCTTCGCGAATGTGCGGAAGGAACTTGATTAACGGATTGGATTCCGATTTGCCCCGGAATCGAAGTTTGGGGATGTCGTGTCGACACCTCGCCTGCACGCGTAGCGATCTTGCACAACGCTTCAGACCGTCTGTAGATTGTCCTTCAACCAGTCCAGCACGTCGCCGGCGCTCCGGTCGGGTGGAAATACCGGATAGAACACGTACGTGATGCGCGCGTCGTCGATGATCAGCGCGAGCCGCTTGATCAGCGTCAGCCCGGCAACCGACATCGTCGGCAACTTCAGCGCGTGTGTCAGTTCCAGCCCCTCGTCCGACAGCACCGGGAACGGCAGATGCAGCCGCGAGGCCATCTCCGTCTGGTACTCGTTGCTTTGCGTCGACAGACCGAACACATGGGCGGCGCCGGCCGCCTTCAGCTCGGCGAACAGGTCGCGGAAGGAGCAGGCCTGCGGCGTACAGCCGCGGGCGCCGGGGATCATGTCCCAATCGTCGACCAGCCCGATCTTGCCGGGCTCGCCGGTGCGCGGATAGGCGAACACCACCGTGCGGCCATCGAGCGCCGACAGCGCTACTGACGTATCGTTGGTAGCGCGCAGCGTGACTGAGGGGATCGTCATGCCGGTCAGATGCGCCGCGCCGCCATCGTCCGACGGCGCCGGAATCTTGCTCCAGTCGACTTCGGTCAGGCTGTTCTGGCTCATCGCATCGATCTCCGCAGATCGTCATTGCGAGCGCAGCGAAGCAATCCATAGTGTGGCAAGGATGAAGATGGATTGCTTCGTCGCTTCAGCGCAAAATTCCTTTGCAATTTTGTCGCGAGCTCCTCGCAATGACAGACGAGTAATCCCTATCCCCGTGCCCGCATCAGGCGGCCCTTCTCGCGGCCCCAGTCGCGCTTCTTGACCGTCTCGCGCTTGTCGTGGAGCTTCTTGCCCTTAGCGACCGCGAGCAGCAGTTTGGCACGGCCGCGCTCGTTGAAATAGAGCTTCAGCGGAATGAGGGTCATGCCCTCGCGATCGACCGCGCCAAGCAGCTTGTTGATCTGCTTGCGATGCAGCAGCAGCTTGCGCGGGCGCTTCGGCTCGTGGTTGAAGCGGTTGGCCTGCAGGTATTCCGGAATGTTGGCATTGATCAGCCACAGCTCGCCGTTCTTGGAATCCGCATAGGATTCCGCGATTGTGCTCTTGCCGCTGCGGATCGACTTCACCTCGGTACCGGTCAGCGAGATGCCGGCCTCGATGGTGTCCTCGATGGCGTAGTTGAAGCGGGCCTTGCGGTTCTCGGCGACGACCTTGATCGGGCGCTCGTTCTTGTCGGCAGCCACTTTAGCTCTTCTTGAGGAGGTCGCGGATTTCCGTCAGCAGCTCGACCTCGGGCGTCGGCTTCGGCGGCTCCGCGGGTTTCACTTCTTCCTTGCGCTTGAATTGGCTCATCACGCGGATCACGATGAACAGCACGAAGGCGATGATCAGGAAATTGAGAGTCAGCGTGATGAAGTTGCCCCAGGCCAGCACCGCGCCCTGCTTCTTGGCGTCGGCCAGATTGCTTGCGGTCACCGACTTGGCAAGCGGCGTGAAGTAGTTGGAGAAATCGAGGCCGCCGGTGATCGCGCCGATGATCGGCATGATGATGTCGCCGACCAGCGAATTGACGATCGCGCCGAAGGCCGCGCCGATGATGACGGCGACGGCGAGGTCGACGACGTTGCCCTTCATGGCGAACTCGCGAAATTCCTTCAGCATGTCCATCCCCTTCTGTTCGACGTTACGCACAGGATTATTGGCGGCTATCCCCGCACGCCTCAGTTGATCAGCCCGGCATGCACCATGGCGCTGCGGACCGCCGCGCGAGTCGATTCTGAGACCGGGACCATCGGCAGGCGCAGCTTCTCATCCATCTTGCCGAGCAGCGACATCGCGTATTTGACCGGCGCGGGATTGCTCTCGATGAAGAGGTTGGTGTGCAACGGCATCAGCTTGTCGTGGATCTTCAGCGCGGTTGCCGCATCGCCCTTCTGCCAGGCGGTCTGGAATTCCGAGCACAGCCGCGGTGCGACGTTCGACGTCACCGAGATGCAGCCGTGGCCGCCATGCGCCATGTAGCCCAGGATGGTCGCATCCTCGCCAGACAATTGGTTGAAGTCTTCGCCCATCGCGGCGCGCTGCTGCGAGACCCGCACCATGCTCGCGGTCGCGTCCTTGACGCCGGCGACGTTCTTCAGCTCGAACAGCCGCTTCATGGTGTCGACCGACATGTCGATCACCGAGCGCGGCGGGATGTTGTAGATGATGATCGGAATGCCGATCGCGTCGTTGATCGCCTTGAAGTGCTGGTACAGGCCTTCCTGGGTCGGCTTGTTGTAGTACGGCGTCACGACCAGCACCGCGGTCGCGCCTGCCTTCTCGGCATGTTCAGCCAGCTCGATCGCTTCCTTGGTCGAATTCGAACCGGCGCCGGCGATCACAGGCACCCGGCCCCTGGCCTCCTCGATGCACCATTCGACCACCCGCTTGTGCTCATCGTGGCTCAGCGTCGGGCTCTCGCCGGTGGTGCCGACCGGCACGAGGCCGTGCGTGCCCTCGGCGATCTGCCAGTTCACGAGGCTGCGGAACGCCGCCTCGTCCACCCCGCCGTTTTTGAAGGGCGTCACCAAGGCGGTGAATGACCCCCGGAATTTTGTCTTGGCTGCCATGGACTTCCTCCAACGCTTCAGGCTGCGGCTGCGCCGACGATCTTGGTTCTGGCGTACTTCCCGCTCGCACGCCGCCACTCGGCACGCGCGAAAACGCCGTGAAGGGCAATTCATATCGGGTCTGGCGTAGGGACGAAAGGGCCGCATCGTACCTATCCCAGCCGCGATTTTGCCGTGGTGTTGGCGCAAACAGCCGCACCAGCGACGCTCTTTAGCATTTTGTCCACATATTCAATCAAATAAAGATCGATGGCCCGAGCGATCAGGTGATTCGGCGCCGCAGGGGACCTCCGTGATCCGTTCCGCCCGCGCAGGCACATTGCGATCGACCGCATTGGCGACCAGCCTGGCGCTCGCAGTCGGCTTCTCGGCGATTGTTGCCGATGCGTGGGCCGACGCAAAAGTTCCATTGCCCAAGCCGCGGCCGGTTTCCCGCAGCGCAATTCCGAAGACAACCCCAGCCATCGCGACCCGAGCCGCACCGAAGGCGGCGATGGCTCCGCCGATCTCGATCGCACCCGCGCTGGTTCCGGCGACCCGCCAGCATGTCGCACCGGCCGTACGCAGCAAGCCGTTGTTGCCGGCGGCGGTGGCCGCGACATCGTCAACGTCACAGTCGGACAAGGAGACGCTCAAGACCGTCGTCGAGCTCCTGCGCAAACGCAGGCCGGGCGACGCCACCGACGCCGAGTCCTCGATCTCCGATCCGGTGGCGCGCAAGCTTGCGGAATGGCTCATCCTGCGCAGCGAGGATAATGGCGCGTCGGTCGAGCGCTACCGCAGCTTCCTCGACGCCAATCCGAGCTGGCCATCGCAGACATTCCTTCGCCGCCGCATCGAGGCCTCGCTGTGGGACGACCGCCGGGACGACTCCGCGGTCTGGGCCTGGTTCCAGAATGAATCGCCGATCTCGGCCAAGGGCCGTCTCGCGCTGGCCAAGGTGATGATCGGACGCGGTGACCGCGCCAACGCCGAACGCCTGGTGCGAGAGGCCTGGCGCAACGACCCGATGAGCGAGGACACCGAGAGCACCGCGCTCGATCTGTTCGGGTCGTTCCTGACCGCCGGCGACCACAAGGCGCGCATGGACACCATGCTCTACGGCACCGAGAACGAGGCCGCCGGCATGCGCGCGGCAAGACGTCTCGGCTCCGGCTATGTGGCGCTGGCGAAGGCCCGCATCGCGGCCAACCGCAAGGCCTCGAATTTGCGCGCGCTGCTCGAGGCCGTGCCGCGCGAATTGACCGGCGACACCGGCTATCTCTTCGCCAGGATCCAGCTGCTCCGCCGCGAGGAGAAATTCGCCGAGGCCGCGCAATTGATGATGAGCGCGCCGAGGGAGCCCGCGCGTCTCCACAACGTCGACGAATGGTGGGTCGAGCGCAGGCTGCTGGCGCGCAAGATGATCGACGTCGGCGAGTACCGCACCGCCTATCTGATCGCGCGCGACGCCGCGATGCCCGCCCGCGGCATCTACAAGACCGAGCAGGAATTCACCGCGGGCTGGATCGCGCTGCGCTTCCTCAGGGATCCCGCGGTCGCCGCGCAGCACTTCGCGCGGATCGGCGTCGGCAGCAGCAATCCGACCGCGCTGGCGCGGGCCGGCTACTGGCAGGGCCGCGCCGCGGAAGCCGCCGGCCGTGGCCAGGAGGCCCGCGCCGCCTATGCGCGCGCGGCCGAGCAGTCGACGAGCTATTATGGCCAGCTCGCGCGCGCGAAACTCGGCCTGCCCCAGATCGAACTGAACGGCGTGCCGCGCGGCCGCGGCGCCGAGCGGCTGGAGATCGTGCGCGCGGCAGCGCTGCTCTATGACATCGGCGAGCGCGAGCTCGCGATCCCGATCTACAGCGACATGGGCGACAATGGCGATCCGGAAGCGCTGGCCGGACTCGGCGAATTGACCGCACGCCACGGCGATGCGCGCGGCATGCTGCTCCTGGGCAAGGCCGCGCTCAACCGCGGACTGCCGTTCGACCACTACGCCTATCCGGTCAACGGAATCCCCTCATTCAGGCAGGTCGGTCCGGAGGTCGAGCCGAGCATCGTCTACGCCATCGCGCGCCAGGAAAGCGCGTTCAATCCCGCCGTGGTGTCGCCGGCGCAGGCCTATGGCCTCATGCAGGTGACGCCGGAGGCCGGCCGCTACGTGTGCAAGCGGGCAGGCATCGGCTTCGACCTCAATCGGATGAAGACCGATCCGGTCTACAACGCGATGCTCGGCGCGGCCGAGCTCGGCGGCCTGCTCGAAGACTACCGGGGCTCCTACATCCTGACCTTTGCCGCCTACAATGCCGGGCGCGGCAGCGTGAGGAAGTGGATCGAGCGCTATGGCGATCCGCGCGACCCGAAGGTCGACGCGGTCGACTGGGTCGAGCTGATTCCATTCTCGGAGACGCGGAACTACGTCCAGCGGATCATGGAGAACCTGCAGGTCTATCGCGCCCGCTTCGGCGGCGGGACCAAGCTGCAGATCGAGGCCGACCTGCGGCGCGGCGCCAGCCTCGAATGAGCCGACGCCGAAGGTTTTCAACAGCCTATCCGGCAGACGCCCGAATGCGGCGCAAGATCGCCTCGTAAGCCATTGTCAGGAATAGCAATTCCGCGAATTTTGGCGTCCGGCGGGCGCCGGATCAGGCTGGCTGACTGGCAAGCCGGCGGGCCGTTTGCGCCCGATCCGGGCCCTCGGCCCTGACGTCAAGTCGAGCTGCCATCAAATCACCTTGCCGCAATCTGAATCTGCCGCTTGCGGCTCAGCGCCCTCTCGGGCATATCGGCGCCACTGGAGACGTGGCCGAGTGGCTGAAGGCGGCGGTTTGCTAAACCGTTATAGGCTTGTAAAGGCCTATCGAGGGTTCGAATCCCTCCGTCTCCGCCATATTTCTTAAAATTCCTAGGAAATTCGCAGGCATACGAATTTCTACCCACACATGGACCCACCAAAAAGGTGGAGGCGATCGCATGCTGAGCGCATGGACCGTCGCTGCTTTGGTGGTCGGACCCCTTTTGATCTGGTTTGTCGTCCAGGCTCTATCGGCCAAAGATCAGACAGGCCGCACTCACGATCAGTGATGTTCACCGCCGCGCCCGTTGCCGCACGCGCCGCGCGCTACCGCTTTTGCCGCGAGGTCCTATTTGGTCTCAAGGTTGCACGACACGTTGGTGAGCGTGCCGGTGCCCGCACCGACAAACACGCTGACGTCGGTCCAAATCGCTGTGCCTACCGTCAGGCCAGTGATGATACCGTCCATTGACCACGGAAATTGCGCGTTGGCGCCGGCGTCGAATCCCTCGACCTGGGAGCCGACGGCCGTGCCGATGGAGGATGATCCGTTGGATGGAGCGGTCCCGGTGCCGTATTGAAGCCGCAGAACAGTGCCGGCCGATGCCGTGTTGTTCGACATCGTACCATGCATGTGGACACGGACACGGCTGGTAGTCGGCGTAATTGTGCAGGTCGACCCAAGACCCATGGCCACAGCGGTCGCTGACGACGTGCCGGTCGGATTGAGAGACGAGCTCGACTGAAATAGCGTCGGCGTACCAGCGAGACCTCCTGAGCCGTTCAGGGCATTGCCGAGTGCGGTCTGCACACTGGTGCCGAGCCCGGAAATCGCGTTGAGCGTAATCTGGGAATAGGTGGGCGGCAGTGATGCCCCCTGGCTGATCAGCGGAAGACTGGAGTTGCCGACAGTGCCGGCGACTGAGCCGAAGCCCGAAGCTCCAGCATATAGGGCGCCATTGGTCGTGTATGATGTCGCCCCCGTGCCGCCGTTGCCATAGGGTAGCGTACCGACTACGCCAGTCGATAGCGGCAATCCGGTTGCGTTGGTCAATGCGCCCGACGATGGCGTACCAAGCGCACCACCATTGACCACGAAAGCGCCCGCAGATCCAACCCCGACGCTCAATGCACTCACCACGCCCGCACCGGTCGGCGTGCCGGTGATCGTATTGGCCGTGTTGTACTTCGCCAGGTTGCCGGCCGTGCTGACGCCGATGCTGGCGCCGCCGCCGGTCGGGTACTGGCTGAACTGGGACGCGCCGACCTGGAAATTTCCGCTGCCGTCGGTGGTCGCCGAGCCGATATAGGTCCGGGTCGTGTCGCCGTTCTTGACGAAATAGCCGGAGACGGTGTCGGTGATCGGCGAGGTCGCGGAGACCTCGATCGCGCCGGCCCAGGGCGCGTTGGCCGGTGCGGAGTTGTAGAGATAGAAATAGTAGGCCGTGTTGGCCGAAAGGCCGCCGATCCCGGTCCTCGTGATCGTGGTCGAGGGGATCATGTACTCGACCCACTCACCGGTCGCAGCCAGATGCAGCGGCATCGCGAAGCCGTAGCCGATGCCGGAGAGCTGCGCGGTGTTCAGCGCGCTGATCGAGAACTGTGCCTGCCCGGTGATGCCGGCGAAGGTGAAGCCGGA
Organism: Bradyrhizobium sp. ISRA436; assembly: GCF_029910015.1. Taxonomy (NCBI): domain Bacteria; kingdom Pseudomonadati; phylum Pseudomonadota; class Alphaproteobacteria; order Hyphomicrobiales; family Nitrobacteraceae; genus Bradyrhizobium; species Bradyrhizobium sp. ISRA436. Next base: position 3,384,441 of record NZ_CP094519.1, on the reverse strand, counting down.
GAACCGCGTCTGGCCCGGATTATCGAACGTCTGCCAGTAGACGTTCTTGACCCGGATGGTATCGACCAGCGTGTTCGATCCGGTCGCCTTGAACGCAGTGTAGGTGTTGTTTCCGGATGTCGCGCGGACCTCGACCTTGTCGAGCAGGATGTCGCCGATCGGCGCCGCTGCCGAGTTGATCCAGAAGCAGCCCTGCCCGACATTGCTGTCGTTGTTCAGGCACTCCGAATTGGTCATCAGGAAGCCGCGCAGGCCGCCGTCGACATAGATGTGCGGCAGCACGGTCGAGATGTTGTTCTCGAAATCGACGCCGTCGATCGTGATCTGGAGCGAGGTGTCGGTGCCTTGGATGTAGAGGTCGACGTTATGGTTGATCGTGAACGCGCTGTTCTCGATCTGCGCGATCAGGTTCTTCAGCCGCATGCCGCCGGTGGTCGGCGGGACCGACGTGCTGGCGGTGCCCGCGCCGTTGATCGAGGTATTGATCAGCCGAACGTTGGAGCCGAAATAGCCGCCGGTCGGCGCGCTGAGATCGAGGCCCCAGCCGGCGACGTTGTCGACGCGCACACGATCGAGCACTCCGACAAACGCCGCATCAGGATCACCGGCGCTCGCGGTGCCGACGATGGCGCTCCCGGACAGGCCGGTGATCTGCAGGTCCTCGAGCTTGAAGTTCGCGGCGCGGTGCAGAAAGATACCGCTGGATGCCGCTGGCGGCGAGGTCGCCAAGGTCGTGATCTTGAACGACTTCAGGACGATGCCGGACTGGAAGAAGCCGTTTGCGGTAGTGTCCGCCGAGAACAGGTAGCCGTTCGCGACCCGGTTGTCGAAGATGGTCTTTTCCCGGCCTTGGCCACGGATCTGCAAGCCCTGTGTGAACAGAGTCGTCCCGGTCGCGACATAGGTCAGCGGCTGGCTGATGAGGCAGGTGCCAGCCGGAAACACAACAGGCCGGCCGGCCGCAACATTGATCGCGAGCTGCGCGGCGGCGGAATCGTCCGTCGTGCCGTCGCACTTCACGCCGTAGGTCGTGGCATAGACTTCGGGCTGGCTGGCGATGCCGAGTGTTGCCAGCAGCGTGTTGAACGGGATTGCCTGCGACGGACCGGATGATGTTCCGGTCCCAATGCGCCCGATCACGCTCCGATCCGGGACGGTGGGGAATTGCTGCGAGAACGCTGGAGTCGATCCGGCGATTAGCAGCATCACTGCTGCCAACTTCAAGGATTTGAGGCCGCTCATCAGATGAAACCGAGGTTCGATATTCGGCGGTATCCTCGAGCGGGGCGCCGTCTCCTTTCTGCCGTGTCCCTTCCGGGGGGCGCTAAACTCTCAGCCGTGTCCTTGCGGGGGCTGCACTCAACCGGTACGCAACAAACCTCATCATCAAGAATGTTGGACCCAGTTCTCCCCGCGCTGGGTCCCCCGCGGATGAAAGGCGCCCGCCGACGCCCTGGAGCTTGTTGTCATGTTATGACGTTCGTGTTGATCGCGTGCCCAAGCGGCACCGTCCACCGCATCGTCAAGCCCGTGCTCGGCGCCCTCGCAGACTTTTGACCGCCTTTTTCAAACGCATTGAATCGCAGCGGCGGGTCGAAGCTCAGCCACTGGCCGTTGACCAAGTACTGTAGCTCGGGCGCATCCACACTATCCGCAAGCGCGCCGGATACGTTCGCCGAAACAAGCGTCGACGCCATGGCCGGGGCGAACGGCGGAGAGTGAGTTTTCAGGTTGGTGTGCGAGGTCGTGGTAACGGCCATTTTCTCATCTCCTCAATTCACTGGCACCGGCGAGTGAAGATGCTTCCACTCGAGCGCGTCCAAATCGCGATAGGCCGAATGCAGAACGATCGCGGCAGCAGCCGACGCGGCGGCTTCGTTACCGTCGGTCTCCCTGGCGCGTTCGACGTCAGCGATTTCACGGGCATCGAGCGTGCAAACCAGGTCCTTCAGCTCGCCTGTCGTCCTGTTTTCAAACCGGCACGAAAACTTCATCAGTGCCTCATCACTTTGCGAGCGTAAATCACGGCGTGCCGAAGCTCTCGTCGCAGAACATGAACCCCGCGGGCAGCAGAGAGCGAAAGGCCTCCGGATCCAGGCGCGAACGCTTTGCCTGCACGAACTGATGCCTGGTGAGCAGCACCGAGGCGGCCTTCATCTCACCGGTCTTGGGGTTGATCATTGCGATTTCGTGCTGCGTCATTTTCCATTCTCCTTCGCTTTTGCCTCTTCCACCGGCGCGATCCTCATCGCGGAGGCGATGTTGAGGAGGCGCGTCGCCTCAGGATCCCCTGAGAGCAGCTTCTTCGTGAATTCGATGTCCCGCTTCCAGGATTCGACCTTCGCGTCGACGGCAGCACGTAGCGCCGGCGTGATCGAGCGCTTGCCCTGGATGTACTCCTGAACCTCGCGACCGGCCTCGCTGATCTCGGGCGACAGCCCAGCCTTGATGAGATGATCCAAGGTCTCCGCCGCGTCACGCCGCTCGGCCGCTGCGCGGGTATGGGCAGCCAGCTCCTCGACCGTCGGCTGCGGGAGTGCACCACCGCTGGCGGATGCGACCGCATATTCCTTGGCCATATCAGCCAAGCGTGCGGTCGCCTGTTCTGCAGTCATGCTGAAGATGTCGATGTCGGTCACGCTGCTTCCTTCCGAGCTGCGCCGGCGAGGTCCGCCGCGTTCAAGGCGTCGATCTGCTTCTCGATGTCGTCGACGACGACGCGGGCGGCTGCCCGGTATTCATCGAGAGCTGCCGGCGTCGCGGAGGGATCGAGAGTGTCGGCCGGCCACAGCGGCCGCGCGAAGGGCAGCGCGACGAAATCGTTCGTCTTGGGCTGCCGAAGCGGCGCCAGCCGGTGAAGCTCGGCAAGGATCAGCAGGTCGAGAGGACCATCGCTGCGGCCGCCGAGGCCAAGGGGCCCGATTCCGACAAGGGGAAACGCGACACCAGCGGGCAATGTCTCCTTCGCGCCCCGGGTCGCCTCAATGTAATCGCCGAAGGCTGCCGCCATCGTTGCCGCGGCGGACATCAGCGCTTCCACCGCCTGATCGCGGGCCGCCATATGGGACTTGAAGGCGGTCAAGCGCTCCGCCCGCTCCGACGCCGCCACGGACGCAACGCTCTCGCGGTCGAGCCGAACGGCCAGGTCCAGCGCCGACCGCATCTCCCGCACGCGGCTCTCCGCCAGCGCGGTCTTCTCGCGGTGCACAGCGAGTTTGCCGGCTGCGCCTGGCTTGTTTTCGGCAGCCGCAAGGGCGAGTTCGGCGGTCTCGGTCTCGAGCACGGCAACCGCTGCCAGCGCACCGTCAAGCTTGGCATGGACCGACGGCGCGCGAGGGATCGGGGGCGGGTTCATGCAGCGCTCCGCTGCTCCGGTACGCTCGTCTGCTTGGACGACAGCGCGTCCTCGACCAGATTCGACAGAAACTGAGCGGTCGGCCTGCGATCCGAGGCTGCGGCCGCCTTGATCGCGTCAGCGACCTCCGGTCTCGTCCTGAAACTGAAAAGTGGTTTGCTGGACATCAGCGTCTCCATTGGATGTCGCCAATGTCTCTTGCTGGCGATCACCCAGCAACGCACTCAGTGCGCGTCGGCGCGCACCGCGCGTGTTCTCAAAGCGCGGGCGTTTACGCGGCGTCCACCGCGGCCGCATGCGATCGGCCTGCTCCGGATCCTCCACCAGCTCGATCCGCACGATCTTCAGCGCCAAGGCGCCCAGCATTGCGCCGAGCGACACCGCGCCCAGTTGCTTGATTGGCACCGGAGAGAGCAGCTTGCCCGTATAGCCGGACTGCAAGCCAGATATGTCATCGATCGTCTCGTGCGTGATGTCGAGCTCGTTCCGCCGCTCACGCAGCAGCTGGACCAACTCGGCGCACGTGCTGACAACTTTCGGCGTCATCGTGGACAGAAGCTTCCGGAGCCGGCGCGAAAGGAGAGCGGGAGCTTCGATTTGGAATCGTGTCCGGCGCTTCCCTGCCCCCCACACCCGCCCCCCGTCTTTTTGGTGGAAATACTGGAGAATTCGCGCAGGTCAGCCGTTTCGCCAGCGAGATCGCGCGCTCGCCGATCTCTCAACCAGTGCGAAAGACGTGGAAGCATCGCGCGCGAAAACCCTCGCCGACGGACATGCCTTCCGCCATCAAGCAGTGGTTTGCGCCAGATTTGCGAGGATCCCTGCTTGGCTACCCACTCGCGCACCCACAGTAACACGTTACGTGATCGCCAAGGCGAGCGGAATATACCCGGCGAGAACGCGTCGACGCCGAGCGTTATGTGTTGATGCGTCGTGACGAGCTTTCTCAGAGCTCTTGCTCCTCTCTTCCCTTCATGGTGGTGGAAGCGACAGCGGCCTCCATGGCCGCGGCGGGCGCTTCCAACGCCAGGGGGGTATGGGGGGTTGGAGAACAGGCGTTGGAAGGGGTGTTGGAAGGCGTTGGAATACCCGTTGGCACCCTCGTTGGTAGGGGCGTTGGAAGTGTCGGGGGAGCGTTGGAAGGGCGTTGGAAGGCTCACGGCGCCACCGTTTCGATGTGTTGGCGCCGCTTGCTGTTGGGTCCAGTCTCGACGGTTCTGATCTTGCCGGTACCGAACAGGCGCTCCATCGCTCGACGAAAGGCCTCGGCGGTGGTGCCGTTGGCTTCGGGGTCCAGAGCGAATTCTGCCGGTGCGCTGCCCTTGGCGGTGTTGGCGTGAACCCGACGCCCTTGCGCGTTGCGCTTGTCGAGCAGCCGCAGGAAAAGCTCTTCGACGTCGCGCTCCGCAGCCGCGCGATATGGCGAGGCCTCCCCGGCCATCGCGGTGGTGAAGGTCAGGCCGCCCCAGCGGAGCGTCACCTTCTCGCCGGACCGGCCATAGTTCGATTTCTTGACCTCGAGCTGGCGGCTGTCCTGGTCGTTCTTCTCGGGGTCAGACAGGTGCAGCAGGGAGCGCACCGAGTTGCGCCAGTCGACGCTGTTGGCGGTGCCGCTACCGTCCGCCATGCCGCGGACGCTGGGGTGATCGAGCAAAACGATTGCGATGTCATGCTCCCGGGCGATCTTGCGCAGAATCGCGAGGAACGCGCGCACCTGCCGGCGGGCAATGGCGTCGCCGTCGAACACCGCGGCTATGGAGTCGATTGCAACCAGGCGAGGCTTGTTTATCGCGACCCATTTCTCGATCTCAGCCAGCAGCGGCGTTTTGGTCACCCTGCCCGTCCGGCTGTCGGCGGACGCCAGCCACGTGCTCTCGAGGTCGGGGAAATGGAGGTGCAGATCGGGCAGCCGATAGGGATCCAGACAGCGGTGCTTGCAGATGCGCTCGATCCGATCCCGGACGTTTGCCTCGGGCTCCTCGCACGAAACAAACAGCGCCGGTCCAGCCTCAACTATGCTACCGAGCCAGTCACCGAGCTCCGCGGCCACCGACACCAGGAGCTGCACAGCGATCTCGGTCTTGCCGGCGCCACCATTCCCCGAAAGGATCGTGAGGTCGCCCGACGGTATCCGACCCGACGCGAGCCACCGCTGCTGTGGCGGCTCGGTCCCTCGCCATTCGCAAGGTGTGATCGGTGCGAAGTGGGCGGCGGCAATCGGTTCCTGTTCGTCAGCCGGCATCGGTTCGGTCGACAGGCCGTAATCCTCCGGCCCCGTGGGAAACGGTGGCTCGTCGTCTGCTTGAACGCCGATACCGTTCCTGGCAAACGCCAGCGCTACGCCGCTGCTGCGATCGAGCATTTGCGCCTCCAGATTTTGTGCAGATGCTCGGCATCCAGCGGATGCTCCGCGAGCCATTCCGCCAGGTAGTCCGGATCGTCCTTGTCGACCACGATCCAAAATGCATCGACGGTCGCGGCCGGGGTGCGGCAGGTCGGCTCGGAAGCCTCTTCGACGGGTGGCCGCTTGGCGTCCTCAGCTTCCCAGCGCGCGATGATCTGGCGCCCGTAGTCGGGATCGTACGCGAAGTCGGCCTCTGCCTCGGCGTGCTCATGGGCCCAGATGAAGGCGGCCGCGATAACGTCCTGGACGCGGTCTTGACCGAGCTCGTCGAGGAGACCAGCGCGCGCAGCGTAGTACTGCAGCCCGTCAACAGCGGCCTGGACCTCCATCTCGCCATAGGCGCAAAGGAGTGCCCTCTTCTCGGCCGCGGCGGTGAGTATTTTGATAGGCGCGGCCGCAGTCATTCCGCGACCTCGTCGCCATCGATCAGGCCGAGCTCGCGCGCCTTCTCGATCGCTTTGGTGATGCCCTTGAGGAGATCCGGGAGCCGGGTCACCTTCATCGCGATGCCCTTCGCGGTCGGCACCAACTTGCCTTCGCGATTCATCGCATGCTTGCGAACGTCGATCAGATTCTGATCTTTGAACGTTGAAAGGGTGACGACGAGGGCGTCGTGGCGCCGATTGAGCCAAGCCTGATGGACGATTACCGGCTCGGAGAGCTTGGGGCATACCGTCATGATCAGGCCGCCCGCTTGTTGCTTGCCTCGAGACGCCGCTGGACGTAGTCGAGCAGCGAAGCCACAACGACCTGACGCCGGGCCCCATCCATGTAGGACCGGATCTCCTTGGCATTCAGCAGTTCGTAGAATTTGGTGCGGCCCGCGTTGATCGCGCGCATGCCGTCTTCAGGGCTGCAAACAATCCTGCCCTTCAGGAATTCGGGAAGTTCGGGATTTGACATGTGACCGTCCGTATCCGTGTGCATTCGGTACGGTCAGGATCGGTGATTTGCGACAATCTGTCGGACGGTAAGGGCCGATAAAGGCCGCTAATTAATTTCCGGCCTCAATGCGTTTGAGCATCTCGGCGATCTTCTCCCGGACGCGGGATTCCTTGATCGGCTCTTTGCGCTGCTCCAGCAATTCGGCAGCCCAGGTCTCAACGTCTGCCTGTAGCCGCCATGCAGGATCATCATTCTCTAGGTTCGGAAAGCCGCGCTTCCTAATCTCCTCCCGAAGGGCAAGTTCAACTGCATCCCAATCAGCAGTAGACCGTCGCCCTCGCCTTCCTACGCTGGCAACAACCGCGACTTTTGGAGCTCCGTGGTTGCGGCAGAGCCAATCGGCGAGATCATACTCGCTGAACTGCTGGCCTCTGCTGCCGATACTGGCGATGCCGTCATCCGCAGCAAACATAGGCCTGTCGTCGCGGACTTCGCCCGAGTGTAGAGCGGCCTTTAGGATCGCTTCGGCGCGCCCACTGCTACAGCCGACATGCTTCCGGACAACGTCGACCGCATCCGCGCGGGTCAACCAACGGTCATTCATGGATTTCACCGCGCACCGCAGAGACTCGCGCGGGACAACATCGCCGCGGTGACGAGCGATGCGACGGATGGCCCTCCGGCCCCGCGCGAACTGGATTCTGAACCCGAGAGCACCCAAACCAAAGGGCGCTCGCGCGATATCCACTGTTCTCGTTACAGCGTTCCCGGCGCAGGAATGCGCGGCCAGCCTAAACCATTGATATCGCCCGCACCTGGTCCTCACGGTCCCGGAGCGCGAGCGATCAACTCATTGAATCTGCTGAGCGTCGTCAGTCACCGATTTAACACTGCGCGACAGCAACAGATCGCGATCGGAGCGTGAACGTCAGGCGGCGCGCCTCGCAAAATCTCGGATCTCAGCCAAGAGTGACTGGTCCGGTTCGAAATCCAGTACCTCGTCGCAGACCTCGATTGCCCGTACGCGCACCAAGAGGCCAGCCAGCGTCAACGCGGGAATCTCGAATATCTTCTCCACGACCCGGGCAGTCCTTCTGCGCGCTCGGCTGAAATTAGCAAATGCCTTGCTATAGCCGGTCTCATCAGACGCAGGGTCCCAGGCTTTGCTCCATTCCTTCCAGCGTGCTCGGGCCGCAAAATAGCACGCGTTCTCGTCATCGGGATCGATACCCATTTTCTCATAGCGCACCCGGTCCGTAAGCTTGTGCAAGCGAGAGGATTCCTCGCTCAATGGTCTCTCGAATGCGAGCAACCGCTCAAGTTCTTGGCCGAGCTCGAGCAGTTTGGCGTCTGGACGAGATGCCGCAGGCACCTCCCGATCCAGCTGCGGCACCGAGCACATGCCCGTAAGATCATCGGCAAGGGAAACGGCGACCTGCTGATGCTGACGGTAGTCTCCGATCAAATCTTGCAGCTGCAAAGCAGATGCCTTGGCGCGATAGCCCTCCTTTGACGTGGCGGGCCGCTCGATAAGGCTCGCAATGTTCGCGTTGCAGCGATCGAGCAATGCCGCGTATTCATCCGTCTCCTCCGCCTCTTCGCCGAGGTCCCCAAGCATCTTGTTGACGGCTTGGTAGCAGGCGGCAAGAGCCTGCGCGGCGTCGATGAGTGCGCGGTCTTGCAACATTGGCTCCGCCGGCCCGACGGGAGGCGACCAAGGATGCAGGCCACTCATTCCTCGGACAGCATCGTCGATCGTCGCCGCAAGTGCAGCGAGGTCTTGCGACTTCCAAACGCTGCCGTTTGCATGCATGTCGTCAACTTCGTTCCGCACCCAGGCGGTCAGAGCCGAGAGGCCGGCCGGGGTCGACGGTCGCGTCCGCATTACGCGGCGTGTAGCCGCGCCCAGTCGATCGGCCGCCTCATCCGGGACGTCCTCTCCAACTTGGGATACGCACGCTCTGTCGGCATCGCGAAAAACTTCGAGCGCAGCGAAGATCGGATCGGCTTCAGTGACGGCAGCAATCGACGGAGTAGCAACGGGCAAAGCAGCGGCGATAGCCGCGGTGGACACGATCTTATTCATCAGGGATCTCCTACTCAGGACAACGCTCTCGGCGCGCGGCGTACAAGTCGGCTCGGCCGTCGATGGTTCGAGCGGTGTGGGCGGTGCCTGCAATGCGCCCGGAGGGCTAGCTGAGATCGGAGGTGATGGAGAAAATTGAACGGCGCCGGCGGCGCTGATGCTGTCGGTGGTCATGGTGGTGCTCTCGGTTGTCGGCTTTCCAAGGCCGTTGCCGGTGACGGACCGGCAGCCGGGAGTTGGAAACCACCCGAGAGAGTGGCGGCGGCGCTTTTAAGGGTTTCCCCTCTGGACATGGCGCGGCCCTCCCGGCCATAATGGCCAGGTCGGAGCGCACGCCAATGCGCTACCCACATTCAGCCGACGTCATCCCGACGCCAATCGGGACACATGCTGACCAAGCATGAAGCGGCTTTATCTCGGTCCGGGTTTCCAAGCCCACGGACAGCATCCACTGATTTGCGTTAAAAATCCATCCCCTTTTGGGGGCGCCATGGTATTGGAGCCAAATGAAAGAGCGCCCCGCCGTCAAACCGCACGACTGGATTCGAGTCGATGGCGTTTCCTGTGTCGTCGCCGTCGTGCGCGATCCAACTGATCCTCTCGGTGATCTTGAAGTCGTGTTCGATCGTCAAAAGCCGGCCAATGTCGACGTAAAATGGACAGGGGAAGAGTGGGCCTTCTGCAGACCTGGCGACCTTGGCGGTTATGCAGACCGCTATCCCAGACTTAGCTCGTTCGTTCGCACGCTCAAAGCCGGCCCACACGTGCGCTGAGGTCCCACGACGCGCGTAGCTCGCCGCCGCACCCAGCCCCCGTCTATTTACGGGCTTGCCCTCCACCAGTGGTTGCGCTTAGTACCTCGCGGCTGGGGAGGCGTTTTATGAGAAATTTGGGAATGGTGGCGTTTGCCGCCGTGTTGGGCGGTTGCGCGTCGTCGGCGGCGGACATCACGCCGAACTACGTTTCACCTGTGATGTATCAGTCCTACACGTGTCAGCAGCTCGCGCTCGAGGCGCAGGGCGTATCCGCGCGTGCGGCGGCTCTCTCAGGCGCTCAGGACAGCCAGCGAACGAAGGACACGATCGCGACGACAGCGGCAGTTATCGTCTTCTGGCCCGCGGCGTTCCTGGTCGGTGGTGACAAGCAGACCGCAGCCGAGCTTGGTCAGATGAAGGGACAGATGGTCGCGATCGAACAGGCCTCGATCGCCAAGAAGTGTAACATCCAATTTCAAGATAAGCCGCCCCAATGATCTGGCTCAAGAAACGATTCGAGTTCGCCGAATATGCGCCGGCCATGGACCGGCTTGAAAATCTCCTGATGTCGATGCCTGCACGGTATGCTGAGTTTCTCATGGTCAGCGTTAAAACCGAGAAGCCGCTCATCTCCGATTACTACATTGGCGTTCCGACAGCGGAGGTGGCAGATGCATTCCCCGAATTCGAACGGATATCGGAGGGTGATCTGCCGAAGGAGATCGACACCTTTCACTTGGGTGACCAAACCAAACAGCCGTTCACCAGTCGGTTCAAATTTCGAGAACGTTGGTAACGCTGGGAGGCTTATGCAAGGTGAGGGACAACCGCAGTCACAATTGAGCGCACGAGATGGCAGGGCCGGTCGACACGTTCTTGAAAATCAGCGTTGCTGTCTCGCTTCTGGGGGCAGCCGGTAGCGTTGGCTATTACTACGCAGTCTATCTGCCCGCACGTGACGCACAGATGGACCGCGATCGCAAACTGGAATCAGCAAGGGCTGAATACGCGAGGCAGGCAGAGCAGAATCGGATCGCAGCAGAACGGCGCGACGCAGAGGCTCGCCAAGCTGCTGAAAGGCGTGAGGAGGAAGATCGACAAGCCGCCGCGCGCGAGGCAACGCAAGCGAAATACCGAAATTGCTTACGCAATGCGCGAGAGGACTATTCCGCGAATTGGGCGCAGGCCTGCAAACGGATATATGACAATGCCGTGAGAGGGAATAAAGACTGCCTTTCGGCAGGCACGGCAAAATCAACGTGTGACCTGATCTACAGCACTAAGAATTACTCGCCCGACTGCACTCTTTCTAGGCTCGTTGGAACGGACATCGAGGATACATGGGATAAAGCAAAAAAGCGGTGCCTCGATGAGAGCCGCGCAGGATTGCAGTGAACCGGATCGGCCGACGCACCGCGATCTGCATGCTGGCAGTGCTCGTGGTAGCTGCGGCGTGGGCGCTGCTACGATAGTCCTGATTGCGCTCGGCTTCCGGTGCGCGCCTTGCCGCCTTGGCTGCCTCCATCGCGCCGGCTTGCATTTCTCGATTTTCATCGGGAAGCTATGGTGAGCGCGGCCACGGACCAATTAGATCGATCACGTCTTTTGCATCGGTCGTGTGGGACCATGCCTCAGTGGCCAACAGTTCGAGCAACTCAATATTGTCACTCTGATATCGGCGAATCGCGGTGTACGCGAGATTGTCGTCCCCAGGTTCGTGGACGACCCGGATCTTCTGATCAAACTGCGCGCACGCTTCTTTGATGTCGCCAACACGGCCGCAGGCAAAAGCCTGCTTTACAGTAACCTTCCGGGTCTTCGCCAAGAAAGCTGCCACCGCGGCGACACGATCGTGAGTGGAGCCTGCAAAAAACTCGAGCCAGCTCGCTGACAGGTACCCTTGGTCCTTCGGGTACAAGATAAACGCTTGCGGAAAAATGCCGCGAATTGCTCCGCTGTCATCCCTATCGATTTGCTGGAAACTCACATGTCTGACGACATGATGGTCGTCAGACAAGGATTTTGTCGTCATCTTGGAACAAATGATCAGGCTCGTATGGACTAATTACATCGGGCACGCGGTAAATCTTTGTCTTGCCGGCCGCGCTTTCCCTGAGATCCCCCCTCGTCCGCGAAATCACCCAGCGAACCTCATCATCGTTCAAGCTCTCGATTACGACGCGACCATCCTCCCTACTCCACGAGGCTAAGAAATGCCCCGTCGGAGAAATCCCCAAGCCTGGTCGCTTGGTAGGATGCAAATAGATTACCAGTCGGAGAAACGTCGAAAACGACTTCTCCGACGGCATTGTAAACTCCGGAGCCCATTCTTCCGGATCCATGAGGGCATCTAAATTCGCGAACAGACGTGCTCGCCAGTTGGGATCAAGATGCATCCCCACCGATGCGGCAAGTCGCTTTAGCGCGACCTTCTTCTCGGAGAGCTGGCCAGCCAACGTGTCGCTTTTCGGCTGGATGTTCTGTATTTCTGAAATTTTTTGAGCTGACCCGGTCAGGATGCGCCGCATCGCGCGCAGTCGCGCGCTGGCGCCCTCAGCGTCGACTCCCGAGCCGGCTGATGGCGGCGGCACAACGATCCGCAGATCCTCTGAGAACGACGGGACCTTGAAATCCTCCACCCTTATCATGACGAGAACAGCTTTCTGGAATTATCCGTGATGGAGGCCTCAAATACTCGATTCTTGTGCACGCGCATCTGATCGACCAATGACCAAATTGCTTCATCGTTTCGAGGAATATTTCCCTCTTGGCTGATGTCGATATCAAGCAAGAAGGACGTTGTGCGAACCAGCGGGCTGGGCGCACTGCCCGCATTCAATATGAGCCGAAAGGGGCTATTTGCAATGGCAATTACACCATTGATAGCAAAGGTTTCCACCCCCTCGTTACCATCAAAACTGGGAAACAGAGGCCTAAACTCAAGATAATCTCCAATCGGTATAGCAACTTCATGGGGATTCGGCACATCAATTCTGTTGATGTAGCGGACGCCGATACGGCCGATCTCTCGATTGCCGGCTACTTTGCGCCAGACCTCCCAGTTTCGCCGGACCGTAGCGATAAACTGATCCCAGCCGCTATAAGGAGCCAAACGAGACGTCGAGAAGTTGTGACGAGAGACGACAACGATTTCGGTTGCATCAGCCGACGTTAAGCGCTGGCCGATCGGCTCAATGCGCGCCTGTTGCGGCGCGCCGCCACCGGTCGTCGCCATGACCTGAAAGTTCTGTATTATCCCTGCAGGAATAGGATAGGTGTCGACGAGCCGGTCCTTGATCTTTTCAACGAGCTCGATTTCCACGGGCTGGGCAAAGCGAAGCTCCACGACCGCCTCGGTGATGGGGGCACGCTTATAGGCTTCATTCATGGTCTCAGCCGATCCGGGGGGTGCATCGATCCCTACTCTAAAAGGTTAAAGATTCAGCCTCGTGCCCGCAAAGCATTAATTCGTCATGCCCTCATCGGGACCACGTTGTCCTTCTTCGCCGCCGGCGGACTGCAGCAATAGGCCGCCCAGTCGGCCATAAGCCGGCGCCGCTTCTCCCGCATGTCGCCGCGGCGGTAGGCTGCCTCCACCTTGTCCGGCACCGTGTGTGCGAGCGCCATCTCGGACATCTCGTTCGGGTACGCGGTCTGCTCGGCGCACCAGTCCTTAAAGGTCGACCGGAAGCCATGGACGGTCAGGTCCTCGCCAAAGCCCATGCCCTGCAGTAGCTCAAGCATAGCCATGTTGGACAGCGGCTCGCCCTCTCCGTTCTCGAACAGGTACGTCGTCCCTTCCGGCTGCTCCTCCAGGATCGCCAGCGCGCGGTCTGAGAGCGGGATGAAATGGTCGCGCTTCCGAGAGCCCTTCCTGCCCTTGAGGCGCCCGCCTGGGATTGTCCAGGCCGCCTGCTCTCGGTCGACCTCGGACCGGACGCCGCCGATGGTGTCGCTGGTGCGGACGGCCGTCAGGATCGTAAATTCCAGGGCCCAGGCGCTGAGGCTGTTGCGGCTGCGGAGCTCAGCCATGAACCGCGGCAGGTCGGCGTACGGCAGCGCCTTGTGGTGTTCCACCGGCGAAACCGTCGACTTCGCCGGCAGGAGCTTGTCCAACAGTCCCTTCCAGCGAGCCTGGTTGTCGCCATCGCGCAGCTTCTTGGCCTTGGCCCAATCGAGCACGTTCTCGATGCGGCCGCGGACGCGGCTGGCCGTCTCCGTGCGAGCGGTCCAGAAGTTCGGCCCGTCCGGGTCGGCCTTGTCGATCGGCTGCTGCAGCACCTTCAGCACGAGGTCCGTGTTGACACCGGCGACCGGCAGCTTGCCGATGATCGGATAGACCCATGTCTCCAGCGTCGATGCCCACTGATCGGCGTGCTTGGCGTTCTTCCAACCCGACCGGTGCGCCTTGATGTAGTCCTTCGCGCACTCCTCGAATGTCCGGGTGGTGGCCTTCGCGATCGCTGCCGCGGCGTCCTGAGCCTTCCGGACCGCAATGGGGTCGAGGCCTTGGTCGAGCAGCTGGCGCTGCAGGCGGGCCCGCTCGCGGGCCTCAGCAAGCGTCCACGTGCCGCTTGGACGCCCCTCGCACTTGACCGAGCCGAGCCCCATCTCGCGCGCAAGCGGCTTCCCTGCCTTGCTGGTGTGGCCTTTGAACCGGTACCGGAATATCCACGACTTCGCGATCTTCTTCTCGCCGTCGCCGGTGACCTGGAGGTAGAGCCCGCCCCCGTCGCCATACATGCCAGGGGTCTTTGCCTTGGTGACCCCAAGGGCCGTCAGCTTTCCACCTGCCATTGTACCCGCCCACGTACCCACATCTGACAGCCGAATTTAGGCGAATGGCGTCGAACGCACAAGAACGACAGAATCCGAGAAGTGTGCTATTCACAGGCACTTTTCGAACAGAACCGAATGAGGGCGAACAATGAAGCAGAGGACTCCGTCTCCGCCAGCATTTTGCTTTTTCCGCTCCGCCCTTTCCCACCTGCCAATAGACAAGAAGGACTTTGAAGCCTTCGAAATCGTGATTTTGAATGCCGCGGAATCGCATCCCGACCGTCTTCGAAGAAAATCGCCGAATTTGCGGAGTGGTTTCACAAGCGCCGTCGCCCAGCCAACCCGCCTGATTCTGGCTGATAGGCCGAGGGGGACCAAAAGCGCGTCAAGGGTCCTTCTCCACACCCGTGACGCACAGCAGCTCAGTGGGTGTCTGATCGGAGATTGATCGTCTCAGTGCGTAACGCTAGGTATCTCGGTGCGTGCTCGTCTTAAGGCCCAAAATGACCGTTTCGTTCGCCGCTGCCCGCCAATCCTGGAAGGTAAAGGCCACCATTCTCGCAATCGCTGCGGCGCTTTATTCCTCCGTTGCGCTGTATCTCGAAAGGACTTGGAAAGACCCGACACCGCGCGGGCGTCTAGTTGTGCCGCTCCACCCACCCTTCGAAGCTGAGGGAGGTCATGCGTTCCTCGCATCGAGCATGGCGCCAGCCGAGCGCGCTGCCTTGTTGGACCTTTCCGATGATCCCCACATCAAGCGCGGCACGTCACCGATCGGAGTGGTTGAAGAGGGCAAGCCGATCGGGCCGGCCCATAGCACCTTCTGCGAGATCAGCAAGTTCGGTAACGGTCACTTTGCCAGCTGGAACACCGTTGGGGTCGTCTTCTCCACCAGTGACAACAGCGATCCCAACACCAATGGCCGCCACTACTGGGCCGTCGTTCCAACCGGTAATTCGCCACAGGGGCCGGGGACCGCCTGGCCCACCACGGTATGTGACCAGCCGGGATAGGTCACGGTGTATCATCACTTCCTGGCCATGATCTGCCGGCCGACGGCGCCCCGCTCCCGGGGCCGCACCCGCTCGCCGTCAGTTTGCGGCCATGATCTGCCAAGCCGATCCTGTGCTCTGAAGCAGCGCCCATTTGCCGGCGGTCGCCGACAGGATTGCGGTCCTAGCCGACCCACCGGAGGCTCGCGCACCTTGGTTGCGATCGAGGACATCGACGCACTGCTGCAACAAGAGACGCCACGCGCGGAAGCTAATCCAATCGCGGCTGAGCTCTTGGCGACGTGCATTCGGCGCGAGAAGAGCTGGACGCGCTCCGAGCGCGCCCGGCAGCTCATCTCGCTTTGCCAAAGATTGGTTGCTGTTAGCGGCCGCAGACAATAGACCCTTTGCGGTCGGGCTTGCAGCAGCCGTCCATGCGTCGACAGATTGTGGCGTGCGGCTGCTGCGGTAGGTACCCTCCCTGTGCACGACGATCAGCGACGGCTCAGATACCACCGATCTCTACAACGCGATGCGCGATGGTCTCGGCAACTTTGTCGAGCTCACCAGCATCCCCAAGATCTTTCTCGTGGCGACTGAGCTTCCCTTTCCATTGTCAATCGTGTTAGCCTTGAAATGAAGATGGGGATGGGGTTCCCCGATACCCGCCCGACGTGGGCTGATAACTCCTGCTGAGATGAGGCGGCAACGCCTCGCTGCGGCGGAGCGTTGTGGATCCGTGCGTGGCGAGTTTTGTTGCCTGGACAGGAATTTGGGCAACACATGACCGCATCAACCCAGCAGCCTCGATCACTCCCTCGCAGGCGGATGACGACAGCGCAGTTCGTGAATAATGCAGTGGGAGCAATTCACGAGGGTAGCTGTGCGTCTTCTGCCGTGCCTCATCGAGGCAGTGCTTGCATTCGGCCTGGTGCATCCGATCCCTGGTAGTCTCCATTTTACCCTCCGGCATGTCGGCGATGGAAGACGCGAATGCATCCAGGGGCGATGCGGATCATCAAATTGCACAAGCGCTGGGCGGACCGTCACATGGTGCTCCGGCAAGCTTTCACGCTGGCGCTTCTCGCCGGCTTTCAGTTCTTCCTCGACAACATCGGCGTTCAAACACTCGATCGAGCGGGCATCGAGGTGCTGCTCGCCACCATGGTCGTGATGGCCGCGATATGGCAGGCCGCTGGCCTGGCGATTGCACGGCTGCACATGATCTTGAAGGATATCGAGCTTGAGCGCTGACTACCGTCGAAAATCGAGCGCAGAAAGGAGTACGTGCAATTGCTAAGCGGATCCATTTGTCTACTGGTCGGATGCATATTGGGAGGCATCTCGCGCTACTTTGTGTCGGGTGTGGTAGCCCGGCATATGGGTGAAACGTTTCCGTGGGGAACGATGACTGTCAACGTCAGCGGGGCGTTCGTCATCGGCATCGTCGGGGCCATGGCAGTGAACAGCACATCTCTGATGGCATCGCCGGCGCCATGGCTGTTCGCTGTGACGGGCTTTCTCGGTTGTTATACGACCGTGTCATCCTTCAGCCTGCAAACTCTCGCACTCGCTCGCGATGGTGAATTCTCCCGTGCGGCAGGCAACATTCTTTTGTCGGTCGCACTTTGCCTTGGCGCAGTCACCTCCGGCTTTTGGCTGGCCGAACGGTTGACCGGCTGAGGGGCGCCCGCGATGACGATATCGAAATCATCGAAATCCTCCGGTCAATGGCGGGGCACCGCAGCGCTTTATGCCTGCGTGGCGGCCGGTAGCGTTCTGGGCGGCGTGGCCCGTTTTCTTGTCGCGCTGGTGATTCAAACTGGCCCCGATTTTCCTTGGTCAACGCTCTTTATTAACGCAACCGGCTCATTCGTAATCGGCTTCTACGCGACACTCAGTGGTCCGGACGGTCGGATGTTTGCCGGTGTTAGGCAACGGCAATTCGTCATGACGGGGTTCTGCGGAGGCTATACGACCTTCTCGACCTTCAGCCTTGAAACATTCAGACTGCTCCATGCCGGCCTGACGCACACGGCGCTCGCCAACATCCTCGCCTCTGTCCTCTGCTGGCTGCTCGCCGTGTGGCTCGGACATACGCTCGCTGCTCGTCTCAATCGGCTGAAAAGGACCTAGTTATGCAAATTCCGAAACACGCGCTCCTGCTCCGGATATTCATTGGCGAGAACGATCAATTCGAGGGACACCCCCTGCATGAAGCCATCGTGATGAAAGCGCGCGAGCAACACCTCGCCGGGGCCACCGTGCTTCGGGGCCCGATGGGCTTCGGCAAGTCGAGCCGTCTTCACACGGCCAAGATCCTGCGGCTTTCGGAAGATTTGCCTCTGGTCATAGAGATCGTCGATAGCGAGGATAACATCAATCGTTTCCTCCCGGTGCTCGACGACATGATGTCCAGCGGGCTCATCACGCTTGAGAAGGTCCAAGTGCTGCAATATGGAGGAACTGCCGTAACATGATCGAGCTCTCATGCACTCGATCTATGGCAGACCTTGGGCTTGAGGTTCTAAAGGAGCGTCCGATTGTCTTCGAACACATCGCTCATCAGATAAGCAATTCTCGCGAGGCAATTCGCTGCGCGGCATCGATCGACGGATCCTGACGGCTGACGGCTCTTGCCGCGAGCACCTCATGCCTTCGTCGCCGGGGGCGCCATTTCGGAGCCATATTGCAGGACCTGCACCTTCTCGATTGTCACAAGTCCGCTGCTCATCAGCTGGTCAAGGACGGGAAGGAAGCGGTCAATCTGTTCCTGCGTGTCGACGATCTCCACAATCACTGGAAGATCCTCCGAAAGGCGCAGTATCTTCGTTGTATGCAGCCGTGTCGAATGACCAAACCCAAGATGTCCTCGCAGCACTGTAGCACCAGCTAGATGCATCTCCCGCGCCTTGAGCACGATCGCCTCGTATAGGGGCAGATGGTTCGCTCTGTCTTCTTCTCCGAAGAAGATTCTCAACAAGACCGCGTCTCGCTGAAGTTGCATTTCTCTAATCCTGCTTTTGTCGAGCAACCCTGCTCGGTTCATCCTCTGCGGCACGCACATCTACTTCACGACCAGCACCGGGCAACGCGCGAGTTGCACGATGCGATCGGCGCGGCTGCCTATCAGGCGTTCATAGAGCGCCGAATGCCCGGTCGCCCCAATGACCAGGAGTTCGGCCCTGATCTTGGTCGCGAAGTCCACGATGTCGCGAACAGGATGGCCAGCCACGACATGGGCGTGAAGTTCAACCTGGCTTTGGTTGGCCAAGCCCCGTGCCCGCTGGATGACCGTGTGATATCGGCGCGCTGCCGTGCCAGATTCCTCCCGCACCTCCTCGATAAACTCGGGCATGTAGTCTATCTCTTCAACGGAGATCATATGAAGTTCGGAACAATTCTGTTTGGCCATCGCAATAGCAAATGTAAGCGCATGGAAAGCGTGCTCTGATCCATCATTCGCATGCAGAATTTTTCCGAACATAGCTGTCCTCCGGTCATTCGGCGCGACGCGTGGCGGGCCGAAGTGGTCTTACCGGCTCCTCTTCAGCCTGCTGCATACTCACGTCCGGTAGCAGATGGCGAGGAAGATAGAATGCATTGGCAATTATCGTGGGCATCACGGCGCTGCCGATCACCGCCGCGACAAGCGCTGAATATTGACCCTGGTTGATGATACCGTGCGACAGACCAAATAGCGACGAGATCGTCCCGAAGGTCAGTCCGGTTGACATCAAGAGGGTCGTGTACATTGCTTCCGTGCTGGGAGAGCCGAAGGCTTTCGTAACGGGATAGACGCCGACGACCTTCGTTACGATCTTGATCACCAGGAAGAAGATGAAGGCTGCCGGCGCAGTGATCAGGGCGGGCACAGATACAAACGACCCTGCTCGGATAAAATAGAAAGGCGTCAGCAGTCCGAAGGTTAGTGTCCGCAACCGTCGCACCAGAGCGTGGTCCTTGCCGACCGTACCTGCCAGCGCCATCCCGATCAGGTAGGCGGGAAGAACCGCTTCGCTATCGGCCCAGCTTGCCAAGGCGCCCATGCCAAATAAGCAAAGCAGTAGAAACTTTGTCTCGAGCTCCGACGGCCGCCCCCCATACAGCCGAAAGAAACGAGGTGTGGCCCAAGGGAGAATGCCGAACACGACCGCACCGGCGCCGAGGAATATCAGCGTCTTCATGGTGAAGGGAGAAAATATGAGGCCAAGCGCGACGACCGTCCCGAGATCCGTGACAAAGCAGGCAGCAAGGACTGTCTTGCCGTACTCGGTGGTATTGAAGCCGAATTCGATCATCACGGCGTATACCACGGCAACCGACGTGGTCGACATGGCCACGCCCGCAAGCCAGCTCGGCATCACCTCCCAATTCAACAAGTAGTGTGCTGCGGCGGCGCAGCCAAGGAACGGAAAGAAGAAGCTTGCGAGGCCTACCGCCGCCGCCTCTTTCCACTTCAGCCTGAACACAACAGGATCGAGTTCGGCCCCAGCAAGAAATGTCAAAACGATCGCTCCAATCCCGGAGAGAAATTTGATCCAGGACTCGTCCGTCCCTAGGACGGCCGATCCCACAACCGCTCCAATAATCTGTTGAGCGATGGTTCCAACCACGATTTCCGACAACGCAGTCGAGATACGAAGCCAAATCGACAGAAGGCTGGCGACAAGCGCGAGACCCAACCAAAGTGCAGCGAGAGCCCAAACTCCAGTCATTAGCGGTGTCCTTTCGAAGCTAGCGATTTGCCTAGACCCCCTGTGTCCGCCTCAGGATTGTCGTCGCGCCCGCATGGCGCACTCAGCAATCGCGGTTGCTGCGCCGATCGCGAGCATGCTCACTACGAGCTCGAATGATGCATCGAGAAGAAACGCAAAAGCGGCAGCGATCGATGCCGCGAGAAAGTGAAGCAAAAATTCGAAAAGAGCATTCGCACCGGGGCCTCTCCCGCACCACGACAGACTCGCCCGGGCGGCGCTCGGACGCGGATGAATGAACTGGATGCCTGGAGGAAGGAGGCAACAACGATCCCCGACGCCAAGCGCCCGGTAGGAGTTATCAGCCTCATCGGCGGTTACGGGGGAACCCCATCCCTAATATCGTAATTCTAGTCCCGCATGAGATGTCCGCAAGAGAGAACACCTTTGACCGTGCAGCGCAACATGCGACTTATTGGGAATCCTGTTCAGCACGAACAGCCACTCATATCCGCTCGTCGTCCGCTCTCCTGGACATCGCTGGATCGCGCTAACGGGTCTATCATCCCCACCGCAATTGATAGCATCGCCTCCCAGATCCTCCGCAGCCGACGGCTGTCGAGCAAACGCATTCGACAGGAGAAGCTATGCGTGCTGCGTCGATCGATCCGTGTCCGGGCGCTCAGACGGGGTTGTTACCTGTCGAACTGCCTCGCATCCGACTGCATCGAAGAGGTCGCTCATCCGGTAGCAGAAAGCATTGGCGCTCATCTTCCGGGGCGTCCGGCACTGCAGCTTCGCATTCAAGACCACGGAGACTTGCCCCTTGACCAAGATCCTTCTCGTTCGCCACGGCCACGTCGAAGGCATTCGCCCCCCACGATTTCGCGGCCGCGAAGACTTACCGTTGACTCCACGAGGAAAGGTGGAAGCGCTGGCCGTCGCGCGCCATATCGCATCCAAATGGCAGCCGGCGCGGGTATACACGAGCCCGCTCTCACGATGCGTCGAGACCGGCACAGCAATCGCGAGGGCCTGCGGTGTCGAGGTGGAGCGCATCGATCAGCTCAACGATATCGATTACGGCGCTTGGCGAATGAGAAGCCATGAGGAGATGGCCGCCGCTGAACCGGTACTTTTTGCGACCTGGTTTACATCGCCGCATCTGATGCGATTTCCGGGCGGCGATTCCATGCAGGATCTGGTGTCGCGATCAGCCGATGCCATGCGCATTGCTCACGAAAGGCATCCTGATCAAACCGTAGTTCTCGTCTCCCATGACAGCGTCAACCGAGCGCTGCTTGTTCAACTGGCTGATCTTCCGCTTTCATCCTACTGGAGGTTGACGCAGACTCCCTGCTGCGTCAACGAGATCGATGTCACTGGCACACAGATCCAGATCCGAGGAATCAACGATACCTCCCACCTCAAGGATATTGAAACGGTGTGAAACCGTACTTGCACCGGCGATTGTGAGAGCGTGCAAGTGGGATCGATTGAAAAAGGCCTTACGAATCTGAGTTAGCAAGCGCGGTTTCTCGGACCAGCGGCGTCGTTGACACCCCTGGACCAAAGACCTTCTCATAGAGGTCTTCTCCATAGCTCGTCTGTAGAGGCTCCCCTTCGACAAGGCGAAACGTGCGCGTACCGTCCGGCAGGCGCTCCGCTCGAAGAAACTTGCAATCGGTTAACCGGCTTTCGTGAAGACGACAGGCGAATTCGTAGAGATGCGTCACGTAGCAGATCTTTATCCCTCTCTCCAACAACGCGGTCGTAATTTGCCGCGCGATCTCCGAACCCTCCCGCTCATTTGTCGTCGCAAATGACTCGTTCAAAAGCAGCATTGAGCCGGGCCTCAGGTGCTCCACGAGCTCATTCATTCGGCTGAGCTCCTCGTCCAGCTTACCGCTCTCCATCGCGGCATCCTCCTCTCGCTTGAAATGGGTAAAGACACCATTGCGCACCTCGGCGCAGAACGCACTGGCCCCCACGAACATTCCGGCTTGCAGCATCAGTTGGGCGAGGCCCAGGCTGCGCAGAAACGTGGACTTCCCGCCTGTGTTGGCGCCAGTAATGACAATGAGCTGCGCGCCAGTTGCAAGCAGATCGTTGCCGACGGGCCTGCCATTCATGCTGAGGGCGAGGCCGACATCATAGAGGTGCGAGAATGACAGTATCTGCCCTCCCAAGGGCTCAGCTTCGGGAAGACAACTCGGTACGCTCAACTCCTCAAGCCGCTCGTGGAGATTGAGACAACCAACGTAGAACGCCAGCTCGGTTCGCAGCATCTGGAAGAAGCTCGAGATGTGGTCCATGGACTGGGTAAGCGCGTTAGCGACCAAATTAACGCCCTGGTCCTTCAACTCCGACAAGGCCTGGGTGCCCGCCTCGTCTCGAGGATGCAGGTGAAAGGTGTAGCCTTCCGAGCGAGACAGCACGCGAGCCAACCAGCCACGACCGTCACGGTGCGGCCTGCGCAGAACATACCCGGTCGCTTTGCTGCCCCTTCCGAGCGATGTACTGATCAGAATTCCGCCCTTGAACTTCAGCCGCTTCAAGTGCTGATCAATGAGGGCGAAGTAGCGGTCATCGAGCTCAGACTGCAACATGGCAAATAGTCTTGAGAACCCTTCTGAGTGACATTTCGCGACATGCTGGTCGGCAAGATTGCGGAGCTTTCGCAAGCTCGCGACGAATACTTCGAGCACCTCCACGGCGTGATGCAGCGTGCCAGTGGGATAGCGACCAAACGATACCCAATGATGCGTTCTCTCGCCCTTTAGTGCCTCGACCGTGATATTGTACATTTCCCTTGCGACCGCGCGTTGCTTGAGGACGTCGCGCAGTACATCCTGCCGATACCTGATGGTTTGCGTATCAGACGTGCCGCCCAGCAGACCTACCATGGCCGCTTCAAAGACAAACTCATCGTCTGCCGACATGGCGCGCAGCACGATATCGAGTCCCAGATCTTGCGTAATATCGGCATGATTCCAAGGCAGAGCATGCCGCAGATCGAGCGCGGGATCCTTGTGCCGCTGATGCGATGCCTTGTCTCGCCGCGACAGCAGCAACGTCGGATCGAAGTCACGATCAGGGTACAATAGGAAAGCCTTCATGCCGGAATGCGCTCCCTTATGCGATCGTGGGTTAGCCCATACATCTCGGCAATTGCCATTGCATAAGCCAGGCCGTTAGCACGGCGTCGCTCAATTTTGAAAGTTCGAAGTGCCGGCTGGTCAGGGACGACCGTGCTGACCATCGAAACGGTCCGCTGGCCGTAGCTGGCAAGCTCATCGACAAATGTCACCCAGACGCAGAGAAGATCGAGCTCGGTGATCGTCTCCATGATCCTGTTGCTCAGAAAGAGCTCATCCTGGACCGTTGTGGAGCCGAAGATCTCATTTAGAATTATAACGGAACTCGGCGTCGCA
Source organism: Bradyrhizobium sp. ISRA436 (assembly GCF_029910015.1). Taxonomy (NCBI): domain Bacteria; kingdom Pseudomonadati; phylum Pseudomonadota; class Alphaproteobacteria; order Hyphomicrobiales; family Nitrobacteraceae; genus Bradyrhizobium; species Bradyrhizobium sp. ISRA436. The sequence goes on along the minus strand of NZ_CP094519.1, from coordinate 3,361,054 downwards.
CATTTGAGAATTCCACGTATCCTGACGAGGTCGTCCTCAAGCTTGCCCCGCAGGTTCTCCACTTTCTCTTCGCGTTCGAAATGGGTGAAGAGACGGTCGGCAAGAAAGAGCCTCGCTTCCCGGGCCGGCACCGGGCATCCGAGACTGGCGAGATAATGCAATTGCCCGAACATGCGAGCAAAGGTCGTCTTTCCGCCCTGGTTGGGTCCCGAGACAACGATAATCCGTTCACCGCCTGCCAGATCCAAGTCGTTGCGAACGATGGCCTTTCCCTGAGCCACCAGCTTGAGCGCCAATGCGACATCGAATCCGTCTCGGCAATGGACATTCTTCGACTTATCGGAGACTCTAGGAAGACAGAACTGCAAGCCCGCGCGCTCGAGCTTCGTCGTCATATCCAAATAGGAGATGTAGAACTGCACTTCTCTGTCGAAGACGGCAATCCAGTCTTCGACGAAATGGATACGACGCACGCAATAGTCCAAGAGACGCGAAAATGGCTCCGGATTGAGGCGCGCAACAAATTCAAGAACCTTCGCCTCTATGTGGTTCATGTCTTCCGGTGCGTTGTCATATTTTGCGAGATAGTCCGCAACCGCGCCTTGCTTGAACTTCTCGAATGTCGCCTCGACCTCCGCGCTATAGTCCGCCTCCCCGTGGAAGTTTCGAACAGTGAACGACCCTCCATGTATCAGAACGCTATACGTTATCTGGGATAGCTCCGCTGTGATCCGTTTCGCTTCATCTCGCAGGGACATGAATTCAGTGCTCGCAAGATATCGGTAAAGGCGATCCCGAAACGAGCGCAGGCCGCGCGAGGTAAGGGACGCACTGGCCAGGTCTTCGGCAAATTTCTCGACCGCGGCGCAGTAGAGCTCAACGGCGTGAACAAACCAGCTTTCCTTGTGAAATCGGAAGTAGAGCTTTGAGGAGAGTGACGTATGGACACGGACATCTCTCATTGACCGCGCGAAGCGCTGAACGTCAGCAAAGAGCTTTGCGTCGGTCAGATCCCTGAAGATCTCGTGCCGATAGCGGATTGTCTCGAGGCGATGCTGCGGGGATTGGAAGATGGGCTTCAGATTGTATTCCGTCGAGCCTCCGACAACCGCATCGACGACCTGATCGAGATTGAGATCAACGAAGACGTCTGGCGCATCGGCCTGTTCTGCGAGGACCGCTTCCGCAGAATCGAACAGGATACTCGGAGAATCGCCAGCCGGGCGCGACGGGTCACACCAACGGGTCGTGGGCGAGGCTTCGGCTTTTGATCGAGATGTCATCAGGCGACTCCACCAAAGCTATCTTCGGTAGGAGTCATCAGCCCAAAAAGGGCAATTCAGGCGAACTCCATCGCCACTGGACAGAACAATTATAGATCTGATCTTGTTCCCGTCAACGAGCAGGCTAAATCTCGGCTCAGCCGGCTTGCTCGAGGCCCGCGGCGCAATTACATTAACTGGACGACGGGGATGGAGTGCCCCCGAAACCGCCGATTGGCTGATGACTCCTACTGCATAGTGTCACGCGGTAGGAGAGCACGAAATGGCGGGCGATCCTATACAACCAGAACCTTATGCCCACGGTGCTCAAAAATGGAGCGCGCGATGGACGTAACATCTGCAACCTCGGCCCAGGCCAGATCGCCTCAACCCGCAGCAATTCGATTCATTGTCCTCCTCGGATTTGTGAGCCTGTTCGGCGACATGACCTATGAGGGGGCAAGGAGCATTGTCGGGCCGTACCTTGCTGTGCTTGGCGCATCCGCCACCGTTGTCGGTGTCGCCGCAGGCTTCGGCGAGTTCGTCGGCTACGCCCTCCGGCTCCTTTCGGGCTACATCGGCGACCGAACGGGACGCTACTGGACTGTCACGATCGCCGGCTATTTCCTGAATCTATTCGCTGTCCCCCTGCTCGCTATAGCGGGCAACTGGCAAATTGCCGTTCTGCTGATGGTCACTGAACGCATCGGGCGCGCTCTGCGAGCCCCGACGCGCGACGCAATGCTGTCACACGCCGCAACCCGTACCGGCGCGGGCTGGGCCTTTGGTCTGCACGAAGCCATGGACACGACCGGGGCGGTGATCGGGCCTCTCGCCATCAGTGCGGCGCTCTATTTCGGACACGGCTATGCCGCGAGCTTTGCGATGCTGGTCGTGCCTGCAATACTGTCGATTGCCGTCCTGCTGATCGCGCGCCAGCAGTTTCCTGCTCCGCGCGACCTTGAAATAGCTGCGCCGATCCGTCAGCCGGCAGCGCTACCCCGACAGTTTTGGCTCTTTTCCTTCGCCGCGGCTTTCATCGGAGCAGGCTATGCGGACTTCTCTCTCCTCGCCTATCACTTCGGCAAGACAGGCGTGATCGCGGCCCCATGGGTGCCCCTCCTCTACGCGGTCGCAATGGTGGCCGCCGCAGTCGCTTCGCTGGCGCTCGGTCCGGTGTTCGATCGAATTGGCCTTGCGCTGCTCATTCCCGTTACCTTGGTTTCAGCCGTCTCCGCGCCACTGGCCTTTCTCGGCGGCGGCACATTGATAAGCTTCGGCATCATCTGCTGGGGCATCGGAATGGGAACCCAGGAGTCGGTGATGCGTGCGGCTGTCGGTTCGATGACTACGCGCGACCGCCGGGGCACGGCATTCGGCCTGTTTCATACCATCTTTGGCGTCGGGTGGTTCGCGGGCAGCATCATTCTTGGAATGACCTACGACCGCTCCGTCACAGCTGTCGCCATACTCGCATTCGCGCTGCAGCTTCTCGCCTTGCCGTTACTATGGATCGCCCTGCACGCAAGCGTGCCGCGGCACGGCCAAACGCGGAGCCGTGCATCGTGAAAAGCCTCGCACGGCCGTCATTCTTCCGGATGTTCGATCTGCTGGTAGGCAGCAGCAACCCTGGCATGAAACGATCTCGCTGGACTCACGACGGCGTCGAGTTTGAGCGCGAGCGTCACAGCTTCACGAGTTCAAGGCATGGCATCGTCATCGAAATCTTCACCTTGACTCGGCCTGGCCGCCGCGGCTGGTCGCTCATGGTCACAAAAGAATATTGGTGGGCGGGTCCCGAAGCCAAACCATTCAAGAATTTGCGCTGGGCGCGCGCCATGAGCGGCCAGCGTGGCGACCTGTTCACTTGGCTGCGCGCGCAGGAGGTCGCCCAGGAACGGTTGCTTTCGTTCGAGGCGGATGATCACAGAAACACAGCCGATACGCCCTCAACGCAAGCGGATGCTCAGGACTCATCATCCCTGGAGTGGCATTTCGAAGAAAACGAGGACGATGTAGGAGGTACAAATGGCTGAACATAATGCGCAACTGACCTCATCTGGCGATCGGTACCGTCTCGGCGTCGGAATCGTACTGCTTAACACTCATGGCGAAGTCTTCGTTGGCCGAAGAGCCGACCTAAAGGATGACGCCTGGCAAATGCCCCAAGGTGGCATCGACAACGGAGAAACCCCTCAACAGGCAGCCCTACGGGAACTCAAGGAAGAGATCGGCACGGACAAAGCCGACGTCCTCGCGGAAAGCAGAGGCTGGTTCCGCTATGAGGTACCGGCGGAGCTTGCGCCGAAGAAGTGGGCGGGACATTGGAAGGGGCAGCGGCAAAAATGGGTCGTGATGCTGTTCCGGGGCACTGACAGCGACATCAATCTGGCCACCAAACATCCGGAGTTCGACGCTTGGCGATGGGTCCCGATCAGAGACCTTCCGGAGCTTGCGGTGTCCTTCAAGCGTCAGCTCTATCTCGACGTCATTGGAGAATTCACCACCATCTTCCGGGACTAGCCAAATGACCCCTGTCCTCCAATCACTCGACGCATTCGAAATACTGGATTCGCGCGGATATCCCACGCTGCGGGTTGTCGCAAAACTGGATAGCGGCCACGTCGGCACCGCGTCTGTGCCATCCGGGGCCTCGACGGGACGGCACGAGGCGCTTGAACTTCGAGACGGCGACATGTCCCGATATGGCGGAAAAGGCGTGCTCAAGGCGGTTGGACACGTCAATGGTGTCATCCGAGATCGCCTCGCAGGCATGACGGACACGCGCCAAGAATCGATCGATGCGGCCCTGATCGCACTCGATGGCACGGAAAACAAAGCCAATTTGGGCGCTAACGCAATTCTCGGCGTGTCGATGGCTGTTGCTCGCGCTATGGCCTCATCATCGGGTGTCCCCCTTTACCAGTATCTCGGCGGCAACGCGGCTGCGAGGCTGCCTGTCCCCATGATGAACGTCATCAACGGCGGTCGGCACGCTGAAAATTCCCTCGACTTTCAGGAATTCATGATCGTACCGCACGGTGCCGCGACTTTTGCTGACGCCCTCCGATACGGTGCCGAGACCTTCCACGCACTTCACGATCTTCTCCACAAGGCCGGATATTCGACGGCGGTCGGCGACGAGGGAGGATTTGCGCCAAACCTGAGAACAGCCGAGGAAGCCTGCGAACTCATCGTCGCAGCGATTTGCGGCACGGGCTTGCGCCCTGGCGCCGATGTCGGTCTTGCCCTCGATCCTGCTGCCAGTTCCTTTGCGGATCGTGACAAGTACGTCTTCGCGAAATCCAGCAATGCGACCATCTCGCGCAAAGAGCTGCTCGCGATCTACAATCGCCTGTTGGATAGCTACCCGATAGTTTCGATCGAGGATGGCTTCGCCGAGGACGATTGGGACGGCTTCCGGATGCAAACTGCAGCCTGCGGCGATCAAATTCAAATCGTCGGCGACGATCTCTACGTAACTAACCCTCGCTTCATTCAAAAGGGCATCGACAGCCGGGCAACGAACGCCGTTCTGATCAAACTCAATCAAATCGGCACAGTTTCGGAGACGATCAAAGCCATAGAAATGTGCCGGCAGGCAGGCTGGCAATACGTCGTCTCGCACAGATCTGGCGAGACCGAAGACACGTTCATTGCTGATTTCGCAGTCGCAATGGGCGGCGGACAAATCAAGGCAGGCTCGCTGTCACGCAGCGAACGACTCGCCAAATACAACCGCCTGCTCGAAATCGAGCGGGAGCTCGGGTCAGTGGCAATCTTCAAAAGCCCTTTCCGAGAATAAGGAGAGCGAGCATGGGCGTGACCGAAGGCGTGCCGCGCGCTCGGGATCGGACTCCCCAGACACGTGACAAAATGGGGTGCTGTCCACACGTCGGCTGTGAGGGCTCGACCAGACATGACCGGGCGCGGCCGACTCGACACGAATGCCCCTTCTCGATCTCTACAAGCAGCTTCCTGCAACCTTTCACCGGGGAGCACGTAATCCGCCCACCCCGCCGCTCCCGGTTCGGGAAGATCAATCGGCAGTCCGAACGCGCCCTGGAACACCGGGAACTTTCGCAAATAGTCCTGTCGTATCTCCCGCCAGCCGCTCAAGAAATTCCCTAGCGCGGGACGGCCGCACAGCCTTGCCACGGCGCGCGAGCGTCAGAGGTCGAAATCCAGCAGACCCAGGATATATCCGAGCGTGAAGTCCAACCCGATTGCGCTCACCAGCATCGCGAGAATCAACATCTTCCCGGTCATGACCGCCTCCGTGCGATGTCTTCACTGTCCAACTGCCATGGTTAACGCATGGTTGCACACCATTCGTGCGGACCAGATTGCCGCCCTCGGAACGTGATCCGCCTCTCCAGGATGCGCTACCTCGGGAAACAGGCGCGCATCTGCGCGTGCCAGACATAGTCCGCCGGACACGGCGGGCGAGGATGGGATCCCGCAGGGCATTCATTCCAGACGCGCGCCCCGGCGCCCCAGCCGTCCACGACGCACGCACCGTTGATCGTGGCATGGCAGCCGGGCCCGCACTCGTTTGTCGCTGCCGCTGGGCCGATACCGAGCATGAGCATCGACACCGCCATCAACAGAGCTTTCATCTGCCCCTCCCGGGCTGGTGAATGTGACGTCGAGGCCGTCACGCCGTTCGAAACCGACAACGGCGCCTGCACGAAAAGAGTTCCAAAACGTCTCGGCGGATACCGGTTCGCCGGCTCGATTGACGTCAACCGCTGCCACGGGTGGATGGATCTAAGTTTCTGTTTTCCCCCGGAGGGATGGGCTTCCAGCCAGGAAAGGTGGACATTGATAACTACTGCTCCGCGGCGGCCGGTTGCGCGATCGGCCCCAATATCCATTCCCTGAACGCTGCGATCTTCGGGAGCCCCTGCTTGTTGTCCGGGCAGACCAGGTAATACGCGAACTCTTCCATCTGCGTCGTTTCCACCAGCTGGATCAGTTCGCCGCTGCGGATTTCGTTCTCGACCATCGCCGCCGGCAGCAGGCCCGCGCCCTGCCCTGACAGCACGGCTTTCAGAAGCAGGCTCGTGTCGTCGAATGACGGTCCGCGCGGCGCGCGCACCTCCTCGACGCCATTGGTTTGAAACCACAGGCTCCAGCCCTTGCGATCGGCGTCGTGCACCTGCGGCCAGCGCGCGAGATCGGCGGGTGATGTCGGCCGCCCAAGCCGCGCCACCAGCGAGGGCGCCGCGACGACCACCATCTCGACCGCGACAACCCGGTCGCTGCGCAGCCCCGGATAGCGGCCGAGACCGTGGCGCACCGCGACGTCGACGCCGCTGCGCGAAAAATCCACCAGCGCGCTGCTGGTGACGATCTGCAGATCGATCTCGGGATGCGCGTGCTGAAACGACGCCATACGTGGCACGAGCCAGGCGGAGGCAAAGAACGGCGTCACGCTGACCGTGAGCGTGCCGACGTCGTTTGACGCGGCGACGCGGCGCGACGCTTCGGCGATCTGGCGAAAGGCATTGCGGATCGACGGCAGATAGTCGCGCCCTGCATCGGTGAGATAGATGCCGCGCGGCACGCGTTCGAACAGGCGCACGCCGAGATGGACCTCCAGCGTCTTGAGCATCTGGCTGACGGCGCCCGGCGTCACGCACAGCTCCTCGGCCGCGAGCTTCACCGAGAGGTGGCGCGCGGCGGCTTCAAACGCCTTGAGCGCATTCAGCGGCGGAACCTTCTGATCCATGCGTTAGATTTTCTAATCCAATTTAACCAGCAATACTGGTTTGTGAGCCTCGGCTTCTCGCTCCATATGAGGATAACCCGCGAGCCAAAACCGCGTCAACGCGGAGAGAGCTCCACGACGAAGCTTAGATTTTCTACCTCATACGCTATGCCTAAATCACCCGTTCCCGATGGGCATTTGCGTGGCTGATGGAGCGCCAGAAATGACCGATGCCCCCGACAAATTCGCCGTCCACGGTCCGAGCGGGAGTGACCGCGCGACCACGCTGGTCGACCGCATCAACGCGTCACAGGCGGGCAGCTTGCCTGCCCTGCTGGAGTTTCAATGGATCGAGGCAGAGAGAGGCCGCGTGCGCGGCCGCTTCAACGTCGCGAAGAAACACTTCTCGCCGCACGGCCTCCTGCACGGCGCAACCATCGTCGCGCTGGCTGACTCCGCATGCGGCTTCGGCTGTCTCGCCTCCCTGCCAGAGGGCGCGACAGGCTTTGCCACCGGTGAGCTGAAGACGAATTTCATCGGCGCCGCGCGCGAAGGCATCGTGAGCTGCGAGGCGCGTCTCATCCATGCAGGGCGCACGACCCAGGTCTGGGATGCGGAGATCCGCAGCAGCGAGGCGGCAGGAAAGGCTATCGCGCTGTTTCGCTGCACCCAGATGCTGCTCTATCCGCCCGCCGACGCTGTCGGCCGCCTGGCGCCAACCCAGCAATCATGAGGAGCGCCGTCATGCATGCCGTGCAACCAAGGCTGTTCTACGGCTGGTTCGTCGTGGCGGCCGCCTTCGTCGTGACGTTCGTCGGCTTCGGCAGCGCCTACACCTTCTCGTCTTTCGTGGAATCGCTGCAACGCGATTTCGGCGCCTCGCGCGGCTCGGTGTCGCTGGTCTTCTCCTTCGCCGGCTTCCTGTATTTCGGTCTCGGCGTGATCTCCGGGCCGCTTGCCGACCGCTGGGGCGCACGCAAGCTCGCCGCGCTCGGCATGGCGCTGGTCGGTCTCGGCCTCATGCTGGCAAGCCAGGCGCAGACGATCGTTCAGGTCTATGCCGCCTACAGCATCGGCATCGGGGCCGGCGTCGGCTGCGCCTATGTCCCGACGCTCGGCGCGGTGCAGCGCTGGTTCGTCAGGCGGCGTGGCTTCGCGTCGGGACTGGCGGTCAGCGGGATTGGTGTGGGCACGTTGGTGATGCCGCCGCTCGCGACCTGGCTGATCGCAAGTCTGGGATGGCGGGACTCCTATCTGGTGCTGGGCGTCCTAGCCGCCATCACCGGCATCGGCTCATCGCTGCTGATCGCGGACGATCCGCGCTGGCATGGAACCGGGCCGGACGGCGATCCGCTCGATTCCATGTCGAGCGGGCCGGTCCGCCGGGGCGTCTCGATCGGCGAGGCGGTGCGGACGCCGCGCTTCGCCGGCCTCTATGCGGCGTGCCTGATCAGCGCGTTCGGCGTGTTCGTGCCCTTCGTCCATCTGGTGCCCTTTGCCGTCGATCAACACGTGACGCCTGCCCTCGCGGTGCTGCTGCTCGGGATGATCGGTGTCGGCAGCACGGCCGGCCGCTTCTTCTTAGGGAGCATCGCCGATCGGATCGGCCGCGATACGTTCCTCATCGCGATGTATGTCGGGATGGCCGTTTCGCTGGCGATCTGGGCGATCGCAGGCGGGTTCTGGTCGCTGACGGTCTTCGCGCTGCTGTTCGGCGTGTTCTACGGCGGCTGGGTCGCGATCCTGCCCGCCGTCGTCACCGACCATTTCGGCGGCCGCAACGTCGGCGGCATCATCGGCATCCTCTACACCAGCGTCGCGATCGGGACGCTGCTGGGGCCGAGCGCGGCGGGCTTTGCGTTCGACGTCAGCCACAGCTACTTCATCCCGGTGGCGATCAGCGCAGCGGCCAACGTCGCCGCCGCCGTCATCGCGATGGCGACACTGCGAACCGCCTCGCCAATCACTGCGGTGGCAGTGCCGTAAGGCTTCGCATAACGTTTCCGCGGCGTGGTGTGGTACGCTCGGCCGCTCACCCGACATGGTCCCCGGTTCAGTAGTTCGCGATGACAGGCTTGGCCCCGGCCACGACATGGAATTACCGGCGCACGGACGTCGCCGGTATCCTCGAGCTCGCATCCTGGCGCGGTGCAGGCTCGCTCGGTCTCAGGCCGCACTTCCATGACGAGACCCAGATCGTGCTTGTTCTGTCCGGCTCCCGCGCCTATCGCGTCGACGGCGCGACGGTGACTGTGCCGGCAGGCCACGCCGCATTCATGCCAGCGGGATTGCTGCATGCCCCAATGGCAACGTCAGACAAGGACACGGTGTGCCTGAACGCCTATGTTCCGGCCAGCCGCTCCCCGTCGACGCTTCTGATCTCGCGCATCGCGCAACGCTGGCGGGATGCCGCCGACATATCGGCGGAGCATATCCTGGCAATCGCGGACGAGGTGCTGTCCGGCGAACGCGTTCGGGTGTCCGTGACAACCGACAAGGCGATACTCGGTCACCACTTGACCGATAGCGTGGAGCGGATCGGCGACATCGCCGCAAGGCTTGGACGCAGCCGGGAAGGATTCACCCGCCTGGTGACCCGCGAGCTCGGCATCGCACCACGTACGTTCCGGATGCTAGCCCGGCTGAACCTGGCCCGGCGATTGCTCAGGCAAGGCTGGCCGATCGCCGCGGTGGCGGCCGAGGCTGGATTTTCGGATCAGAGCCACCTCACCCGGCACTTCCGCCGAACGTTTGGCACGACGCCGGGCGTCTACTGGCGCGATTGATACGCGGTCACAGACGTTCCAGACGGACCTGCATGCGCCCAGCTATCCCTCACCCGACGGGAGGTGAAGGATGGATGGGCAGACAGGCGTGCTGCTGGTGACGGCCGGTGTCGCGGGAGGCTTGATCAACGCGCTGGCAGGCGGCGCGACGCTGATCACCTTTCCGGCGATGCTGGCTGCGGGTTTGCCGCCGGTCATCGCCAACGCATCGAACGCGGTTGCGATCTCGCCGGGGCATTTGATCGCGGCGCTCGCCGATCGCGGCAAGCTGCCGCCGCCAAGCCTGCGGGCGATGGTCTTCGTCATCGTCGCCCTGCTCGGCGGAACGGTTGGCGCCGTCGTGCTGCTGCTGCTTCCGGAACGGCTGTTCACCCTGCCGGTGCCGGCCCTGATCGCGTTTGCGACCTTGCTGTTCGCCGTCGCACCGCAGATCCAGGCCTGGAGCGTCCGGCGTCAGAAGGCCGCCCTGTCGTCGACAGGCTCGAGCAGTGCTGTCCTCGGACTGGCGTGCGTCTATGGAGGCTTCTTCGGCGCCGGCCTCGGCGTCATCCTGACCGCGGTGCTGTCGATCTCCGAGCCGAACGATATCAGGGCGATAAAGGCGCTGAAGAACCTGCTTGCGACCTGCGTCGCATGCTCTGCCACCCTCATCTTCATCATGCAGGGAGCGGTGCGCTGGCCCGAGACCGGAGCGATGCTGGTTGGCGCGATGGTCGGCGGATATGCCGGCGGTCACCTGATCCGGATTCTTCCGGGCCACATCATCAGGCAATTCGTGATCGTGGCCGGCGCGGTGATGACCGTGATCTATGCGGCGCGATATTGGCTTTAGGGTATCACGAGGGGGCCGATGGCCCCCGCATCAAGACCAAACCGTTAGTTCGTCGTCATCCAGGCGCGGGCTTCGCGCTGGGCGGTAGCGATCTCGACGTCGGACATCTGCTCGGCGACCTCGCGGCGCAGTGCGATAGCGTCGGTGCGCCCCTTGAGGGCCGCCAGGTTGAACCATTTGTGCGCTGCGACGAGATTGACCACGCCGGAGCGGCCGCTCGCCCAATACAGTCCGCGTTCGAACAGCACGTCGTGGATCGCAGTCGCCGCGACCGGAACGGCCGTGTCCTGATCGATGACCCCCTGAAACACTGTCGCAACTCCCCTTATTATTGTTGACCGCCCTCCCCCGAGCGCGGCCCCCGTCCACTGTCAAAACGCCCGTCTGTCTCCGCGCTGATCCCGCGGATCATGCGCTCGCCGTTTGCCGGCTTGTTGGGGTGATCATGGCCCATCAAGTTTGAAGAGCGGTTTAAGTATCGCGATGAACGGGATGTAAATTCGGGGCGCGCGCCGCGATCTGGGAAAGCGCAGAAGTGCCTGTGCCACAGGCACTTCTGCGCATTCGTGAACGCTGGTTTACCGTGGCTTTTCGGACAACGATAACCATTGCGGACAATGGCAGCACGCCACTGCATGCCGCGGCCATGGCCGCGCGTGATCAGTTTGGAGTTTGACGAGAGGCCGCCCAGGAACGGCCGACAGTTCATCGTCGTGGATGCAGCTGGCGCGCGCACTCAGAAAACGCGAATCGCCGCGGGCCGATGACGATCAGAGCTGGACTTTGGGGAACTAGGCCGCCAAGGCGCAGACTGCGCGGGCCGCCGGAACGAGGGGGTCGGCGAACACGTCAGGGCCAGATTTCACCTGGGCATTCCCGCCGGTGAAATTGCGGAACCAGAAGGGTTCCGCACCGAACGAAGAAATCTCTCGTTTCTTCTGCCGGACCGGTTTTGGAAAGCGAAGCTTCCCGAAATACGATCCAGCCGTTTGACCTGATGTCTCGCCGACACCCTCTTTCGTCAACCGGAGCCTCGCGTGGGATTTGCCTCTCAGCAGTCCGCCCGGTGGCTCTCGTGACGTGCCGGCATCAAGCTGCCGGCAATCCTCTCGAGGCGAGAGGCTTACTTCTTCTTCTTGGCGACCTTGCGGGTCTTCTTCGCAGTCTTCTTCACTGCGCTCTTCGCCTTCTTAGCCTTCTTAGCCTTCTTAGCCATGTTGCCCTCCAGTATGTGAGATGGCTCTTACTTCGCTGCGTGCACTCGGGAATCGAAATGCACTTCTTTCCGAATACACCAACAGGCCAAAAAAAACAGTGTCCCGCTTAAGGAAGTGTTGACGCAGCGATGGGCGTACGCGCAGCGCGCGTCATCGATCAAATCGATGATGCGCAAGCGCGACGATGCAAGAAGTGCAGCAGCCGTCGACATCGGCATTTGTCAATATCGCAGGAAACGCCCGTTTTGCAGGCACTTCTTGAATTCGCATTCCCATGATCGAACCGCGATCGTCGTCGCGTTGAGTCGCCGGCGATATCGAAATGCGGCGCGTCGCGGCCTCCGAGTCGCAAACTTTGGCAACGAAAAAATTTTCGTGGGAAAGACGCTTTTCGCCTCGTTTCAGGTCGTGAAGGCCTGGTTCGAGCACGAATCGCGGCTCGGACGATTCGGGAGGACAGCCGTCATCGCGACGACGAACGGCGGGTGTGAGGCGCAATCACAGTGCAATCACGCGCCCGCGACGACGCCGAAAAGAGACGTTGCGAGAGCATGATCCGGAAGCGCAAGACTGCTTTCGGGAAGGATTATGCTCCGGAGACGGCGTCGTCGCGTCGTTGGCTCAGATGCCGAGCTTGAACTTGAGCAGGTCGTTCACCGCCTGCGGGTTCGCCTTGCCGCCGGACGACTTCATCACCTGACCGACGAACCAGCCGACCATTTGCGGCTTCGCCTTGGCTTGCGCGACCTTGTCCGGATTGGCCGCGATGATGTCGTCGACCACCTTCTCGATCGCGCCGAGGTCGGTGACCTGCTTCATGCCGCGCGTCTCCACGAGCTCCCGCGGATCGCCGCCTTCCTGCCAGACGATCTCGAACAAGTCCTTGGCGATCTTGCCGGAAATCGTCCCCTCACCGATCAAATCGACGATCGCGCCAAGCTGCGCAGCCGACACCGGCGACGATGCAATGTCGCGGCTCTCCTTGTTCAGTCGGCCGAACAGCTCGTTGATCACCCAGTTGGCGGCGAGCTTGCCGTCGCGTGTCTTGTCGGCAAGGCCGGACAGCACCGTCTCGTAGAAGTCGGCGCTCTCGCGCTCGGCGACCAGCACGCTCGCATCATAGGGCGACAGACCGAAGCCCGCAATAAACCGGATCTTCTTCTGGTCCGGCAGCTCCGGCAGATGCGCCTTGAGATCGTCGACGAAGGCCTGGGTGAACTCGAGCGGCAGCAGATCCGGATCCGGGAAGTAACGGTAATCGTGCGCCTCCTCCTTGGAGCGCATCGAGCGCGTCTCGCCCTTGTTGGGATCGAACAGGCGGGTCTCCTGGTCGATGCTGCCGCCGTCCTCGATGATCTCGACCTGGCGCCGCGCCTCGTACTCGATCGCCTGGCCGATGAAGTTGACCGAATTCATGTTCTTGATTTCACAGCGGGTGCCGAACGCGGTCTCGCCAAAGCGGCGCACCGACACGTTGACGTCGGCGCGCAGATTGCCCTTCTCCATGTCGCCGTCGCAGGTGCCGAGGTAGCGCAGGATCGAGCGCAGCTTGGTCACATAGGCCTTGGCCTGCTCGGCATCGCGGATGTCGGGCTTGGAGACGATCTCCATCAGCGCGACGCCGCAGCGGTTGAGGTCGACATAGGACATCGTCGGCGACTGATCGTGCAGCGACTTGCCGGCATCCTGCTCCAGATGCAGCCGCTCGATCCCGACGGTGACGCTGCGGCCGCCGTCGAGCTCGAGCAGCACCTCGCCCTCGCCCACGATCGGCGACTTGTACTGGCTGATCTGGTAGCCCTGCGGCGAGTCCGGATAAAAATAGTTCTTGCGGTCGAACACCGAGCGCAGGTTGATCTTCGCGTTCAGCCCGAGACCGGTGCGCACCGCCTGGCGGACGCACTCCTCGTTGATGACAGGCAGCATGCCCGGCATCGCGGCATCGACCAGCGAGACATGGGAATTGGGCTCGCCGCCGAACGCGGTCGAAGCGCCCGAGAACAATTTCGAGTTCGAGGTGACCTGGGCATGGATCTCCATGCCGATCACGACCTCCCAGTCGCCGGTCGCGCCTTTAATCAGTTTATGGGGTGCGGCAGATGCGGTCATGGATCTCGTTTTCCGGATAAAGTGATATCTGGGATGAATTGGGCTTCGCGCAACCGACCGCGGCAGTCAAGCCGCCTTACAGCCCGCGCGGGGGCATTTGTCCCCCATGGTGAGGAGCCCGGAACGCGCGTCTCGAACCATGAGGCCCCATCTGTAGCCTACATCCTTCGAGACGCCCGCCTTGCGGGCTCCTCAGGATGAGGAGTTAAGGCGTTCGCCGAGTAAACGAGATCAGAGGCCGCGCCGGAACGATTGATACGCCGTGTTCGAGCGCAGGGCATCCGCCCCGCCGCGATCAGCTAGGGATTAATGTCGCTGCACAGCGCGTCGAAGGACGTCTTGCCGAACACGAAGGGCGTGCGGTTATGGATGACAGAGCACGTTCCGGCGCGTCCGGCACAAAGACGCTGCTTCTGGGCGCCCGCCTGGCGGGCAAAACAGGGTTAACGATCGCGGTGCCTCGGCACCATCAATTGCGCTCGGCTAACAGCGCGGAGACGATCCGCTCCCACTCCGCCTCGAGCGTGTCCTTTGCGACCGGCTGGCCGGCGCGGCGATACCAGTAGCCGGCATTGCCGAGATCGCCCTCGACCCGATGCAGATAGGCGTGCACCCAGGCCGCATTGGCGTCGCCCTCGTCTTGCACGATCTTGTGCGCCCGATCCCAATCATCCTTCGCGGCCCACCACAGCGCGGCGAGCGGCGGCGACAGCGTCTTGTCCGGCGCAGCGTCAGCGAGACTGGCCCGGAAATCCGCCATCGCTCACCACCATTTCGCCGGCGTGAAGCGGCCCGCGGCCTGCTCGATCACCTCGCCGAGCGAGAACAGCGTCTCCTCGTCGAACGGACGGCCGATCAACTGCAGGCCGAGCGGCAACCCTTGCGCGTCCTTGCCGGCAGGAACGGCGATGCCCGGCAGACCGGCCATGTTCACGGTCACGGTGAAGATGTCGTTGAGGTACATCTCGACCGGATCGGCGCCGGCCTTCTCGCCGACACCGAATGCTGCCGACGGGGTCGCCGGCGTGAGGATCGCGTTGACGCCCTTGGCGAAGCAGTCCTCGAAATCCTTCTTGATCAACGTGCGCACCTTTTGTGCGCGCAAATAATAGGCGTCGTAATAGCCGGCCGACAGCACATAGGTGCCGATCAGCACACGGCGGCGCACCTCCGCGCCGAAACCTTCGGCGCGTGTGCCTTCGTACATCTCGGTGATGCCGCGGCCAGGAACGCGCAGCCCGTAGCGCACGCCGTCATAGCGCGCGAGGTTCGACGAAGCTTCGGCTGGTGCCACGATGTAATAGGCCGGCAGCGCGTATTTGGTGTGCGGCAGCGGCACCTCGACGAGTTCAGCGCCAGCCGCCTTCAGCCATTTGGCGCCTTCGCTCCAGAGCTTCTCGATCTCGTCCGGCATGCCGTCGAGACGATACTCCTTCGGGATGCCGATCCTCATGCCCTTCACGGACTTGCCGATCGCGGCCTCGTAATCGGGCACGGCGACATCGACCGACGTGGTGTCCTTGGGATCGTGGCCCGCCATCGAGCGCATCAGGATCGCGGAATCACGGACGCTGCGGGCGATCGGGCCGGCCTGGTCGAGCGAGGACGCGAACGCCACGATGCCCCAGCGCGAGCAGCGACCATAGGTCGGCTTGATGCCGACGGTTGCGGTGAATGCCGCCGGCTGGCGGATCGAGCCACCGGTGTCGGTCGCGGTCGCACCCATGCACAGCAATGCCGCCACCGCCGACGCCGAACCGCCGGACGAGCCGCCCGGCACCAGCGTGGTGTTGGAGCCCTCGCGCCGCCACGGATTGGTCACCGGGCCGAAGCAGGACGTCTCGTTCGACGAGCCCATTGCGAATTCGTCGTTGTTGAGCTTGCCGAGCAGCACCGCGCCGTCGCGCCAGAGCTGCGAGGTGACGGTCGACTCGTAGGGCGGCAGGAAATTGCCGAGGATCTTCGAGCACGCGGTGGTTCTGATATCGCGGGTCGCGAACAGATCTTTGATGCCGAGCGGAATGCCGGCGAGCGGACCGCCCTCACCCTTGGCGATCTTGTCGTCGGCGGCTTTCGCCATCTCGCGCGCGCGATCCGGCGTTTCCAGCACATAGGCATTGAGCACGCGCGCCGATTCCATCGCCGCCAGATGGGCGTCGGTGAGTTCGCGCGCGGTGAAAGACTTGTTCGCGAGGCCCTGGCGGGCCTCGGCGATCGTCAGCGATGTCAAATCGGTCATTTATTGATCGGGCTGCAAAAGAACGGAGACAGGGTCGTGTCGTTGGCGGGATCGTCTTGCCGGGCGTTGGCATTTTCCCTGGCGCGCGCCGCATCGAGCGCCTCGAGATGATCGAGCACGGCGTCCATCGCCTCATTTGGATCGGCGACCTTCCCCTTCCGCTCCATCGCATCGAGGAAGTCCATATAGGCCTTGTAGGCCTTCTCGTCGTCACAGAGCAGACACATCGGACTGTCGTTCCCGAATTAGAGAGCTACTCGACCACCTTCGGCACCAGGAAGAAGTGGTTCATCGTGTCGGGCGCGTTCCTGACGATGGCATCGGCGATGTCGCCGTCATTGACCACGTCGGCACGCTTCTTCATCTCCATCGGCGTCACCGAGGTCATCGGCTCGACGCCGTCGACGTTCACTTCCGACAGCTGCTCGACAAAGGCCAGGATCGCGTTCAGCTCGCCTTGGAGATGGGGAACTTCGGCGTCGCTGACCGCGATCCGCGCCAGATGCGCGATGCGGCGGACGGTTGTGGCGTCAACGGACATTAATATATGGCCTCGGGGCTGAAAGGTCAGCCCGCCGTATAGCAGAGCCCGGTTTTGCACCGCAACCGCGGCGGCGGACCGCTTGGGCGATAGCCACTACCGGCGACCGGGCCGAACGTCCTGCCAAATCAGGCGCATTCAGGCAGCAACACCCCGCGACGAAACCACTTTGTGCCCCCGACGAAGTCGTCCCGAAACAGTCACGGCGCCTACTTCTCCCAAACGGAAGAATGTGGAGCGCGTCATGTCCATGCTCGGAAACACGCCCCGGCCGGAAGGCTGGGACCCGGCGCTTTGGTCGATCGGCACGGTGCTGGGTATCGCGATCCTCTACGTCGCTTGTCTCGTCTGAGTGAGGCGAGGACAGCCTTGTCCCAGGCAAAGGTTCTGCAGGAAAAGGCCGAGATGTTCGAGCGTCGCGCCGAAAGCGCGACCGACCCGATCTCCCGGCAACATTACAAGGAAATGGCCGCGCATTATCGCGCACTCGCCGCGGAGCACCTCGAGATCGGCCGCGACGAGTCCGCGCATCAGGCCTGAGATAGCGCGCCCATTCGCGCCAGCGCAGCGCCCGCCAGCGCCCTGGTCAGCTCGGCGGCCGGCATTTCCTTGCCCATCCGTATCGCCTGCCCGGCCCACAGATTGGTGAAATCCACCTTGCCCTGCTTTTCGGCAGCCGCCTTCAGCGGCCCGAGCGCCGTCGCTGCATGCGGGAACGCCGGCGCATCGGATGAGATCGGGCCGACCTCGCGCATCACGCGGTTGGCGACGCCGCGCGCCGGCCGTCCGGTCATCACGTTGGTGATGACGGTCGATTCGTCACTCGCCTGCGCCAGCGCAACCCGCGCGGCCGGAATTACCTTTGACTCCGGGCAGCGCAGATAGGCGGTACCGATCTGCACGCCGGACGCACCGAGCGCGAACGCCGCCGCGATGCCGCGTCCGTCAGCGATGCCGCCAGCCGCGATCACCGGCACTTTCACCGCATCGACCACCTGGGGCACCAACGCAAACGTGCCGGGCTGTTCGGGGATGTTGTCGGTCAGGAACATGCCGCGATGGCCGCCCGCATCCGCGCCTTGCGCGATGATCACATCGGCGCCGTTCTCTTCCAGCCAGATGGCCTCCTTCACGGTCGTGGCCGACGACATCACGACCGCGCCCGTCGCCTTTACACGCTGCAACAGCTTCGACTCCGGCAGGCCGAAATGAAAGCTCACGACCTCGGGCTTCAGCTCCTCGACCACCGCGCAGAACGCGGCGTCGAACGGCGCGCGGTTGGCCGCGGTGACAGGCGCGTTCGGATCAAGGCCATAGTCGCGATAGTAGGGCGCGAGCCGCTGCCGCCATGTGGCCTCGCGCGCGGGATCGGCATCGACCGCCTTGTGGCAGAAGAAGTTCATGTTGACCGGCGCCTTGACGCGCTGGCGGATGATGTTGACCTGCTCGCGCGCTTTTTCCGCCGACAGCATCGCTGACGGCAGCGAGCCAAGCCCGCCGCCCTGCGCCACGGCGATTACCAGCTCGGCGTCCATGACGCCCGCCATCGGTGCCAGCACGATCGGGAATTCGGTCTTGAAGAGGTCGATGATACGATGATCTGGCCACATGGTGTGTCTCATTGCTCGGCTGATGGGTAAGTACCCTCTCCCCTTGTGGGAGAGGGTGGCGCCGAAGGCGCCGGGTGAGGGGTCTGCCTCCGCGGAAACAGACCCCTCATCCGGCGCGTACTTTGTCCGCGCCATCTTCTCCCACAAGGGGAGAAGGAAGAGAGTTGCGCCGGCCCTGCAGGGACTGCTCGGCCTCGGCGACGATGCGCCCGACGATCTCGGCCGCTGGTGGAATATCATGGATCAGGCCCACGGACTCGCCGGCAAAGACGGCGGCGACATCAAAATTGCCGACGGCCTTCGCCTCGGCATATTCGGCGGCAATCTGGTCAGCGCGCTGCATCAGGTCGATCTCACGGCCGGTCCAGCGCCGCAGGTGATCGTTGGAGAGCGAGCGGGCGGAGAACGGCGAAGGCCACATCAGCTTGCGCGACCAGTCGAACACGACGCCACGCACGGTCTCGCCGCTCCTTGCCGCGCAAATCCGCCGCTTCGCCTCGTCGGCGCCGTCGGCTTCAATGCTGGCATAGAAGCGCGTTCCCATCAGCACGCCTGAAGCGCCGAGCATCAACATCGCCGCCAGCCCACGCCCGTCGGCAATCCCGCCGGCAGCGACAACCGGCACCCGCCCCGCTGCGAGATCGACGATCGCCGGCACGATATCGATCGTGGTGCGTGACGCGCCGTGCCCGCCGGCTTCCGTGCCCTGCGCGATCAGGACGTCGGCGCCGCAGTCGAGCGCCTGCCGTGCCATGTCCTCGGCCTGCACCTGGCAGATCAACAGCGCGCCCGCGGCCTTGATGCTGGGCGCGAACGGCGCGGGATCGCCGAACGACAGCATGACCGCATGCGGCCGCGCCTCGAGCGCTATGTCGAGCAGTTCGGGTCGCTTCGCCAAACTCCAGGTGATGAAGCCGATGCCGAACGGGCGGGCAAAATCCTTCAGCTTCGCGGTCTCGCCCGCGAGCCGGTCCCGGTCGCCGTAACCGCCGCCCAGGATGCCGAAGCCACCGGCTTCACTCACCGCCCGGACGAGCCCGCTTCCGGAGATCGTGTCCATCGGCGCCAGCAGGACCGGATGTTGGATGCCCAGTCGCGCGGTCAGTTCGGTGCTGATCGGCATGCGCTTGCTCCCTGTTCTGGACAGGGAGCCTAAGCGGGCCTAACATTCTTGAAAAATGAATACGAGAGAACGTTATCATCTCCAGAATGAAACGGAGCGCGGCCGTGGAACTGATCGATCTGCTCACCTTTTCTGCCGTCGCACGGCTCGGCGGCATCACGCGCGCCGCCGAGGAGCTCAACACGGTGCAGTCCAACGTCACCCAGCGCATCAAAGCGCTGGAAGCCGAGATCGGCACCGCGCTGTTCGAACGGCACAGCCGCGGCATGACGCTGACCGGCGCCGGCCGCAGACTGTTGCCTTACGCCCAACGCATGGCGGCGCTGACGCGCGAAGCGGTGTTTGCCGCACGCGACGATGGCGAGCCCAAGGGTCCCCTGTCGATCGGCTCGATGGAGACGACCGCCGCGGTGCGGCTGCCGACGCTGCTCGCTGAATTTCATCGCCGCCATCCCGCCGTGCGCCTGACGCTGCGGACCGGCCCGACCGCCGATCTAGTGGCCGCCGTGCTCGACGGCTCGCTCGACGGCGCATTTGTTGCCGGTCCAATCGAGCACGCCGAGCTCACCTCGACGGCCGCCTTCAGGGAGGAACTGGTTCTCGTCACCGCGCCGCGCTGGAAGTCGCTGGCCGCATTGCGTGCCGGCACAGCGGAATCCGGGCCGACGGCGCTCGTGTTCCGCACCGGGTGCACCTACCGGCAACGCCTTGAACAGGTCTTCACCGAGTTCGGCTGGCCGTCGGCCGCGCGCTTCGAACTCGGCACGCTTGACGGCATGATCGGCTGTGTCGCCGCCGACATGGGCGTGACCCTGCTGCCGCGCGCCGTCGTCGAACGCGATCACGTCCGTCGCGAGGTCAGTATCCACAAGCTCGACCCGCGGCACGCCGGCGTCGACACGCTGTTCATCCAGCGCCGCACCACGCATCAATACAGCGCACTGCAGGGACTGGTCGCCTGCCTTGCCGGCGACGATCGCGTGATCGCCGCATGACGACCTCAGGCGTGGCGTTTTCGCATGGACACCACGCCGTGATCGGGCTTTGCCTCACCGCGCGGGCGCATGCTATGCGCAGGCCATGCCCGCCCCTATCCTTCCTCTGATCGATGCAGCACCGCACTGGCCCGAGCGCGGCGCGCTGATCGGCCTCGACCTCGGCACCAAGACCATCGGCGTTGCCGTCTCCGATCCGGACCGGCGGCTCGCGACCGGTGTCGAGACCGTCAAGCGCAAGGCCTTCAAGGCGGACGCGGCGCGGCTGCTCGCGATCGCGGCCGAGCGCAACGCGGTCGGCTTCGTGCTGGGCCTGCCGATCAACATGGACGGCAGCGAGGGCCCGCGCGCGCAATCGACCCGGGCGTTCGCCCGCAACCTCGCAGGGCTCACCCCGCTTGCCATTGCGTTGTGGGACGAGCGGCTCTCGACCGCGGCGGTCGAGCGCGAGCTGATCGGGATGGATGTCAGCCGTAGCCGACGCGCCGAGGTGATCGACGAACACGCCGCGATCTTCATCCTGCAGGGCGCGCTGGACCGGCTCGCGAAGCTGCGCGCGGATCACTGACCATGGCCGTGGTGATTGCGGCGCTGTTGCCGGTGTTCCTGCTGATCGTGCTCGGCTTCGTGCTGAGGCGGACGCTGATGCGAATAGACACGCAGTGGCACGGGCTGGAGCGGCTGACCTATTACGTGCTGTTCCCGGTGCTGTTGGTGCAGACGCTGGTGAAGGCGGATCTGACAAAAGTGCCGATCGCCGGTGTCGGCGGTGCACTGCTGCTGTCGGCGCTCGCGATGTCGCTGCTGTGCCTTGCGCTGCGCTCCCCGCTCGCCCGCGCCGGCGTCGACGGTCCGGCCTTCACCTCGATCTTCCAGGGCGCGATCCGCTGGCAGACCTATGTCGCGCTGTCGGTGTCAGGCAATCTCTTTGGGAGCGTCGGGCTCGCGCTGGCATCGGTGGCGATGGTCGCGATCATCCCGCTGGTCAACGTCTTCAGCGTCGCCGTGCTGGCGCATTACGCCGCGCCGCAGAAGCAGTCGACCGGCGCGATCGTGATGACGGTCGTGAAGAACCCGCTGATCTGGGCCTGCGTCATCGGTCTCGCCATCAACGTGGCGCACATCCCGCTGCCCAAGATCTGGCACGAGGTTGCCAATGCGCTTGGTGGCTCGTCGCTCGCGATCGGCCTGCTCGTGACCGGCGCCGGATTGCATCTGGAAGGCATGTTCCGCCCCAGCCTCGCTGCCAGCGTCGCGCTGGTCCTGAAGCTGGTGCTGATGCCTCTCCTCGCCGTCGCGCTCGCGACGTGGTTCGGCCTCAGCGGCTCGAGCCTTGCGATCGTCGCCGCTTGTGCCGCGGTGCCGACCTCCCCCTCCGCCTATGTGATGGCGCGCCAGATGGGCGGCGACGCGCCGCTGCTCGCCCAGATCATCACGCTGCAAACGATCCTGGCCGCGATCACGATGCCGATCGCGATTGCTGCGGTCGGGCTTTAGCGCGCAGCTATTTGACGGCACCGCCGGTAATGCCGGTGATGAAGCGATCGAGAAGGAGGTTGTAGGCAATCGCCACCGGGACACTGGCAATCAATGCGCCAGCCATGATCTCACCCCAGAAGAAGATATCACCTCGAACAAGGTCTGTCGCCACACCAAGCGTGATCGGCTTCTGCGCGGACGAGGAAATGAAGGTCAGCGCGTATACGAACTCCTGCAACGTCAAGGTGAACGTGAAGATCACGGTCGTCAGAATCGCCGGCAACGACAATGGGATCACCATCCTGACAAAAGCGCCGAACATGCTGCAGCCGTCGACGATCGCCGCTTCCTCGATCTCGGGCGGCAAAGCCTTGAAGAAGCCCATCAACAACCACGTACAAAATGGAATGGTGAAGGTTGGGTAGACCAGCACGAGCGACCACATCGAATTCTGCAGTCCGAGGTTGGCGATGATCCGCGAGAGTGGCAGGAACAACAGGGTTGGCGGCACCAGGTAGGTCAGGAAGATGCCGATCCCCAGCGCTTCACCGTTTCTCCCGGTCAAACGTGCCAGGCTGTATCCGGCGGGCAATGCCACAATCAACGTGATCGCGACTACGCAGAGCCCGATCACCAGCGAGTTCAACAGCCAACGCGCGAACAGCGTCTGCTCGAACAGGTAGCGGAAATGTTCGAGCGTGGGCGCCTCGTTGAACCAGAACGGAACGTTGGTAACGTCGTACAGGTCTGGATTGCTCTTGAACGAGGTGATCAGCATCCAATAGAACGGGAAAGTGGTCACGACGACGAAGAAGGCAATTGCGAGATAGAACCCGACCTGACCGGCCACGTTGGTGACGACGCGTTGCATCTCAGACCTCCCTCCGCCGGATGAATCGCAACACGACGATGACCACGATGAGCAGGACCGGCAGCATGAACAGCGAGATGGCGGCACCGTGCGATACGTCGCCGGAAACGATGCCGACCTGGAACCCCCGAAAGCCCAGAACCGAGGTTGCATTGACGGGGCCGCCATTGGTCAGCAGGTAGACGATGGAAAGGTCGGTAAAGGTGAACACGATGCCGAAGATCAAGCCGACGGCGACGATCGGGAGGATCAACGGCAGCACGATCTGGTAGTTGCGCCGCCAGAAGCCGGCGCCGTCGACGGTCGCCGCGTCGATGATATCCTGCGGGACCGAAGTGATGCCCGCGAGGAAGATGACGATCGCAAAGGGAAAGAAGCGCCATGCGTTGACAATGATCACGCAGAGCATTGCCAGATGAGGGTTGCCGAGCCAGTTCGGCGCGTCCGAGCGGTTGATGATGCCCAGCGCGATCATCGACCAGTTGATGACGCTGTAGAGGGAATCAAACATCCACTCCCAGGCGACGGAGGCCAGCGCGATCGGCACGGCCCAGGGCAATATGATCAACGCCCTGACGATCTTGCGACCGGCGAACGGCCGCATCAGCAAGAACGCACCGAACTTGCCAAGGATCAGTCCCAGGAGCTGCGATCCAAACGTGAAGAGAAACGTGTTGCCCAGCGTCTCGAGAAACACCGGGTTCTTTATAATCTGCGCGAAATTTGCCAGACCCACGAAGCGCCACGACGGATCGTAGATCGTATAGGCGCTGACCGAGTAATACACTGCCAGCAGAAACGGCCCTCCGACCAGCAGCAGGACATAAAGGATCGCGGGCGCGACGAAGACGGCGCCGAGCGTTCCGCGCCTGTCCAGAATGTAGCGGAAGCGCGAGCCTGGTTTGGTGACTGGTTCAGCAATGGTAACCATTATACGACCTGGTTTAATGTCGACCGGTCCGCTTGCCGTCCTGGTCAAAATAGCGCAGGTCGCGGTTGTGCACGGCGAACAGGTGCCGCTCGCCGGGTCGGACGCTTTCTTCTGCGGTGTGGGCCGGCAACTTCGCCGTAATAAGCTGAGGCGAATCGAAGCCTTCAATCGCGCCGTAAACGATCCGTTCGGAGCCGAGATACTCGTAGCGATCGACACGGAACCAAAATTCTGTGACCGTACCGTCCCTCATCATTTCCATGGGGAGAAAATTCTCCGGACGGAAGCCGAGATACGCCCCATTGTGGGTGAGCAGGTTCATGGGCGGCGCGCCGACAAAGGTCGCGACAAATCGATCGGCGGGCTCGTCGTAGATCTCTGCCGGCGTTCCCACTTGCCGAACCTTCCCATGATCGACAACGGCGATGCGATCGCCCATGGCCATCGCCTCGACCTGATCGTGGGTGACATAGATGGTGGTGACGCCGACCCGCCGCTGGAACTGCTTGATCTCTTGGCGGGCTGAAGCTCGCAATTTGGCGTCGAGGTTTGACAGCGGTTCGTCGAGCAGGAGCGCGGTCGGCTCGCGCACCAGCGCACGCGCAAGCGCAACACGCTGTCGTTCGCCGCCGGACAGCTGACGCGGCGTCCGGTCGAGCAGATGCTCGATCCCGAGAAGGCGCGATGCCCAATTGACCTTCTTTTCGATCTCGGTGCGGGGCACGCGCTGGGTTCGGAGCGGAAAAGCGATGTTCTTGCGCACCGTATAGTGCGGATAGAGGCCGTAGCTCTGAAACATCATCGCCACGCCGCGGGCCCGCGGCGGAACGTCGTTGACGACATTGCCGCCGATGACGAGATCGCCGCTCGTCTGCCTCTCGAGCCCGCAGATGATGCGCAGGAAGGTCGTCTTTCCGCAGCCCGAGGGTCCGAGCAGGACCACGAACTCGCCGTCCGGTACCGTCAGCGAAATGCCGTTAACCGCGAGAACTTCATCAAACCTTTTGACGATGTTCCGCGCAGATACCGTAGCCATTGGTCATCCTAGCAGCGTTGATCTTTCGCGCCGCCGATCGCTTGGCGGCGCGTGGTTCCTGTCTGCCCTTCTGCTTCCAGTCTGCGCCGTGGCCTGCGTGCGAACCCAGGCCTGGGCGCGGGCAATCGCTTCACGTCTTCTGTTGCCACTTGGTGAGGATGGCCTCGCACTGTTGCGCAGCCCATTTGACCGAGTCTTCAGCCGTCATCGCGCCCGTTGCCGCCTTCGCCATCATGTCGCAGATGATGAAGTCGTTGTAGACCTCGTCGGTCGCGGGCGTTGCCGGCCCGGGATAGCCGGGAACGGCGGACCACTCGTCTGAGGTCTGCAGCGCGGCCAACTTGTCGCGCGGTGTCGAGGTTGGATCATCCGACAGCAGCGGCATTGGTTTGGGCACGATATTGGCAAAGATCGGGTTGTTGTACCCCGAACTCGCCTTGAACGCCTCGATCCAGTGGTCGGCGTAGTATTTGAGAAACTCGATCGCCGCCTCCTGGTTCTTGCCGAACTTCCAGATTCCGTAGAATTCCGAAGCGCCGCCCATCAACCGACGCACCGGACCCTTGGGGGGCTCCATCACGAAGATATCGTCGGCCACTTTCTTGTTGAGTTGCTGGGCCGTCCGATAGGCCGAGATCGGGTTGATGATCAGCGAGCTGACGCCCGAGTCGATGTACTGGTTGTTGCTGGCGTCGCTCCACGACAGGACGTCCGACGTCATCGCCTCCTTGTAGAGGGCGGCGGCGAACTTGACCGCCTCGACCGACCCCTTGCTGTCGAGAACGACATGCTTGCCGGCCTCGTCCTGGACGGCGCCGCCATAACTCCACAGCACGCCTCGCCACGTCGTGTTCGGATCGTTTGAGTGACCGAGCGAAATCCCGACCGGGTGACCTTTCTGCTTCAGCTTCGCGCCGCCGATCCGGACATCGTCCCACGTCTCGGGCTTCATGCCGATCCCCTCCCACAGACTCTTGCGGTACATGACCGGGAAATTGATGTAATAGTCGGGAAACGCAGACCAGGTGTGGTCGTCCTGGTTGTAACCAATCTGCCGCCCGATCACGGTGATCTTGCCGTACTTCTTCTCGACCGACTCGACCAGGCTGGTAACGTCGACCAGGAACTTGCGGTAGAGATGCGCCCCGCCCGCGCCGTTCCATCCGAACAGATCGTGCCCGGATCCGGCCGATGCTTCGGCGGCCGCGCGCGCGGCGACGTCCTGCACCGGAATGTGGTCGACCGTGACCTGGATGTGGTTCTTCTCGCCCCAATCCTTTGCGAATTTGTCGAACCATGTGTCATAGGCCGGAACGAAGTGACTCCATTGCACGATCGTCAGCGTCTTGGTGTCGGCCATGGCGCGGGATGCAAAGGGCGCGGACAGCACCGGAGACGCACCGGCGGCGGCAAGAACGAGGCTGGTGTCCCGCAAGAACCGGCGCCGGGTGATGGATGAAGGTCTGGCTGTACTCATCTGGGCTCCTCCCGGTTGTTTGCCGATTGTCCGGCAGCGGTTGGATGAGGCGCGCCCCACTCGATGAAATGTCTGCCTCGTCGTGTGTGAACCACCAACGAGAAGTTCCAACGAGAAGTTCCATGCGACTTTCGGACAAGCCTTGGTCGCGTTTTCCCCTCCCGCGGTTGCTGCACGCCCCCGGCAAATCACCCCGCGGCGCGCGGCTGAGTTCGTTGCCGCCGGAGATCTTCGGGCGAATTGATCGTCGACGGGCTCGCGACACCAGAGTGACTTAAGCCTTTCGATCCCGGCCAGCTCCGCCCCGCTTACGCCCGCGCAACATCCGCTTCCATGCGGACCAGCCAACGGATGACGCCTCGTCATAGCGGCGCACCAAGAGATGAGCACAAGCGACTGCCGCATGAATGCCAAACATTGTTGGATCCAGCCGGCTCAACTGCAGTGCGCGCGCAGCGTGGTCAATCGCGAGATCCGGTTCTCATCACCAAACCCTGAGCCAGGCACTCAGCCTCCAGGCCGATGCGTCCTTCCGTAGCCGCCCGCACGATATGGGGACCGGGTCCGAGAGTGATGTCTGGCCCCACGACCCCGTAGAAGCGCTCGGCTATTTCGGAAGCGCCGAGATTTTCTATTGCGCTAAAGCCCGCGCCGCGCAGCAACTCGTGCAGTTCGGCAGGCTCGAAGAGGCTGAGCCAAGGCTCACCGCGCGCCGCCGCTCTTTCGGCCGTTGCTATAGTGCTGGCGCGGTGCATACTCATAAAATAGTCACGTCGGCTTGCCCTCAATGGGCCCCGTTGCGGCCGGCGTTGTGGATACACGCCGGCCTTGGGCCTTTGCTGACATCGGGTGCGGCGTATGCGGTGGAACCAAATATCCGCATATCGTCGATGAGCACCGGGCCTTCGAGGGCGCGACCATAGCCAGCGGAATTGCTCACCATCTCGTTTGTTTTGATTGGCATCAGGAAGGGAGCATCGTGCCATGAAAATAGCGATCATCGGGACCGGTACCGTCGGTAGCGCCCTCGCGCGAGGACTTCGAAAATCCTCGCACTCGCACACTGTTGTTCTTGGGGCGCGCGATATCACCAATAAAGCCACACAAGACCTTGCTGCCGATGTCGGCGCAGGGCTGGCGTCACCGGCAGAGGCTGCCAAGTCTGCTGACCTGGTCGTTCTCGCACTTCCGTGGAACGTTGCCGAAGCTGCCATCAAGGCTCTGGGCGATCTTTCTGGCAAGATCGTCATCGATTGCATGAATCCGCTCGGGATGATTGGTGGCGTTCTCGAACTCACGCTCGGTCATACGACCAGCGGCGGCGAGATTGTGGCCAGCTGGCTGCCGGGCGCGCGCGTGGTGAAGACGCTCAATCAGGTCGGCGCGGAGATCATGGCCGACAATGCCGGCATGCCGCACAGGCCGGTGATGTTCATGGCCAGCGACGACACACAGGCGAAGGCTGCAGTCGCGACGGTATTGACAGATTTGGGTTTCGAGCCGCTCGACGCCGGCGACATCAGGACGTCGCGCCTCCTCGAACCCTTCGGAATGGTCTGGATCAACCAGGCGCTCCTGCGGGGGAAAGGCCGGACCTGGGCATTCGCTGCCGTGGACCGGACGTGAGCTCATGCTTCGAAGTTCGACATGTCGCTGTGCCTGCAACAACGTCGCAGCGAAGGTGAGCCTAGCCTCTACCTAACGGTCATCCCGTCAACCACCAGGTCTGGATCGTGGCCGCCAGGTTGTTCAGCCCGTGCAGCACGATGGTCAGCCAGACTGAGCCGGTGCGATAGCGCAGATAGCCGAACAACAGCCCGATCGACAGCACCTCGCAGAGGAAGAACCAATCGTACTGGAGATGCATCATCGTCCAGACCAGCGATGACAGCAGGATCGCGCCATAGGGGCCGAGCCGGGATTCCGACCAGCCGCGATACAGCCAGCCGCGCGCGAACAGCTCCTCCCAGATCGGCGCGGCAACCGCGAACGCGATCACCAACAGCCAGAGCGCGCCCTCGGCCTGAGCCGATTTCAGCACATCCCCCATGAAACCGGGGAGCACGTCGCGGCCGGCCGCGCGGGACACCATATCCCAGCCGCCGATCACTACGACGAGCGCGATGACGCCGATGACGACGTTGCGCCACGACGTCCAGCGCAATCCGAGATAATCGGCGAACGATATCCGCGTCGGACGGATCGCGACCCATAGCGCCAGCAGCACCATCGGCAGGCCTGCCATCACCGAAAGCGCAATCGTCACGCCGTCGGCGACCACATGGGTGATACCCTCGGTGGACAGCGGACCGCCCTGCTTGATCACGTAATAGATGATCACGGCGAGCTGGCCGAGAAACATCGCGGCGAAGATCAGAAGCCCCCACAGCGCCGTGCCCCAGAACTTCCAGACCCGTGGCGGGCGCGGCGACGGTTCGACGGCCGAGGGCGGCGGTTCGGGATTGATTGCGTCCATCAGCAGGCCTTCATGGCAGTGCGCGCACGAGCAGCGCGCGCTGGTCCTCGTCAGACAGTTCGACCGCGCCGTACATGCCGGCATGGTTTCCGGCGAGCCGCGTGGCCGCGAACAGTTCGGCGTGATCAGGCGCGATCCGGTTCAGCGCCGCGGCCGCCGCAAGCAGCGCGAGCTTCTCGACCGCAAGCCGGGCCACGCGCTCGCTGTCAGCCCGGCGGAACGCCTTGCCGACCGACGCGACGGTCTCGACGGCGCCCGGCAGGCCCTTGGTGTCGTCGGCGAGCGCGCGCAGCACGGCCAATGCGGCGTCGGCCTCGCGGCCGAGCGCGCGCAACACGTCGAGGCACATCACATTGCCGGAGCCTTCCCAGATCGCGTTGACCGGCGACTCCCGGTAGTGACGCGCCAGAATGCCCTCCTCGACATAGCCGTTGCCGCCGAGGCACTCCATCGCCTCGTAGAGGAAGGCGGGCGCGCTCTTGCAGACCCAGTATTTGATCGCAGGCGTCAGCAGCCGCATATAGGCGGCCTCACCCGCATCACCGGGCGCGCGGTCGAAAGCGCGGCAGAGCCGCATCGCCAGCGCAACCGACGCTTCGACATGCAGCGCCATGTCCGACAGCACCGCCTGCATCAGGGGCTGATCGGCGAGATGCTTCTGGAACACGCTGCGATGGCGCGCGTGATGCAGCGCATGCGCAAGCCCCGAGCGCATCAGGCCCGCGGAGGCAATCGCGCAGTCCTGCCGTGTCAGCTGCACCATCTGGATGATGGTGCGGATGCCCTTGCCCTCCTCGCCGATCAACTCGGCATAGGCGCCGTGGAATTCCACTTCCGACGACGCGTTGGAACGGTTGCCGAGCTTGTCCTTCAGCCGCTGGAACCGGATCGCATTGACCGAGCCGTCGGGCGCGAAGCGCGGCATGAAGAAGCAGCTCAAGCCGTCCTTGGCCCGCGCCAGCACCAGGAACGCGTCGCACATCGGCGCCGACATGAACCATTTATGGCCGGTGATGCGGTAGGCATCGTCGTCGCGCTCCGCCCGCGTCATGTTGGCGCGCACGTCGGTGCCGCCCTGCTTCTCGGTCATCCCCATGCCGAGCGTCATGCCACGCTTGGTCCACCACGGCGCAAAGCTCGGATCGTAGGAGCGCGCGCCGATCACCGGCATGATCTTCGCCAGAATGTCCGGCTGCGCGGCGAGCGCCGCGACCGAGGCGCGCGTCATCGTGATCGGGCAGAGGTGGCCGGTCTCGACCTGGGAGGCGATGTAGAACTTCGCCGCGCGCACCACCTCGGCCGCCCCGCCGGCCGGTTCGCCTTGGGCGGTCCAGGTCGAATTGTGCACGCCGGCATGCGCCGAGTGCGCCATCAGCTCGTGATAGGCCGGATGAAACTCGACCGTGTCGCGGCGATTGCCCCTGGAATCGAACAGACGGAGTTTTGGCGTGTTCTCGTTGGCGAGGCGCCCGCGTTCCGCCATCGCGGCGGAACCCCAATGCTTGCCGAAATCCGACAGCTCAGCCGTGGCCGTCGCCCCGCCATTAGCCGCGACCGCCGCAGCCAGCGGCGCATCGACCGCGAACAGGTCGACATCCTCGAACGGCGGCGACTGGTTCAGCACCTCGTGGGTGGCAAATGAAGCCTGCGTCATGGGCGTGTCTCGAACCTGTCAGAAATCAATTGCGGTGCGAAGGTATCGGGAAATCATAGGCTTGTCCGCCCGCCCCCGGCAGCGAAAAGTGCCACCATTCCTTCGAATAGTTCACAAATCCCTGCCTGGCCATGGCCGCCAGCAGGATGTTCCGCCATCGCCGCTGCGCCGGCGTGATCGTATCAGCGGCGGTGTGCCCTTTCGCACCGGAGCAGTCATAGCCGGTGCCCATGTCGACGCTCCCCTCTGGCGCCCGTGCCGCCGCCGGAGCGGTGCAGTCGGCGTAGTTGCGCGCGGGATCGAACTTGCCGGAATTGTCGGCGGTGAGATCGACCAAGGTGAGATCGAGGGCACCTCCGGTGGAGTGCCCCGAATGGGTGGCGATGTAGCCGAGGCGGAACAGTTCTGCCTTGGAGAAGGCCGGATTGTAGCGCCGCTCAGCCGCGGTTTCCCTGCCGTTCTTCGACCACGCGACCATGTCGGCGCCGGCGCGGGCCGGCCGGTAGCAATCGAACATCTTGAGCGAGAGTTTTCGCCGCGCGAGTTCCTGCTGCACGGCCTTCAGGCGAAGCCCGACCTCCCGCTTCACCACGCATTCGCCGGCACCGTAGCCCGCGATCGGCCGGCCCATGAAGTTGTTCGAGGTGGCGTAGCGGATGTCCTGGATGATGGACGGATCGATGTCGCGGAGGAACACGAAATCGCCGGCCAGGCCCTGCGCAATGGCCGGCGACATCCAGGCCACGACGGCAGCGACGATCACAACAATTTTCATGACTTCTCGCTCCATCCTCGTGGCCAGGACAGCGTCGCTACCGGTCACCTGTTGCCCTGGTCATCCACGTCTCTGTTCCCGAAAAACCAGCAAAGGCAAGACGCGGAAGGCTGGAGCAGCCCCCCTTCATCACAGAGCCAGCCAGCCGCTGTCGCCCCCTTCACCCTGCAGATGGGGATAACTTCCATCCCCCCTCTTCGCGCTTGCCCCTCGGGCCATCCGCGCCTATAGCTCTGGCTTTAATGACCCCATCATTGAAATCGACTTTCGTCCTCGGTCACCGGCATCTGCTGGGCATCGAGGGCCTTTCCGCCGACGACATCACGGGCCTGCTCGACCTCTCCGAGGAGTATGTCGAGCTCAACCGCCAGGTCGACAAAAAGCGCGCCAGCTTGCGAGGCCGTACCCAGGTGAACCTGTTCTTCGAGGCCTCGACCCGGACCCAGTCCTCGTTCGAGATCGCCGGAAAACGGCTGGGCGCCGACGTCATGAACATGTCGGTGTCGTCGATGTCGACCCGCAAGGGCGAGACGCTGATGGACACCGCGGTGACATTGAACGCGATGCACCCCGACATCCTGGTGGTGCGCCACCATGCCTCGGGCGCGGTCGAGCTGCTTGCGCGCAAGGTTGACGGCTCCGTGATCAATGCCGGCGACGGCAGCCATGAGCATCCGACCCAGGCGCTGCTCGACGCGCTGACCATCCGCCGCAACAAGGGCCGGATCGAGGGGCTCACGATCGCGATCTGCGGCGACGTGCTGCATTCGCGCGTGGCGCGCTCGAACATCCTGCTGCTCAACACCATGGGCGCCCGCGTCCGCGTCGTCGGCCCCTCCACGCTGCTGCCGCCGGGCATCGAACGAATGGGCGTCGAGGTCGCGCGCGACATGCGCGAGGGGCTCAACGGCGCCGACATCGTGATGATGCTGCGGCTGCAGCGCGAGCGCATGAACGGCTCCTTCGTGCCGTCGTCGGGCGAATACTTCCACTATTTCGGGCTCGACCAGAAGAAGCTCGGCTACGCCAAGCCCGACGCGCTGGTGATGCATCCGGGCCCGATGAACCGCGGCGTCGAGATCGACACCTTCGTCGCCGACGGCGCGCAGTCGCTGATCCGCGAACAAGTCGAAATGGGAGTGGCAGTGCGCATGGCGGTGCTGGAAGCACTCGCCCGCAACCTGCCGAACGCGTGAGACCGATGCTGACCGACCGCCGCCCTGTCCTGCTCGCCAACGCCCGCGTCATCGATCCGTCGCGCGATTTCGACGGCCCCGGCGACGTGCTGATCGCCGACGGCGTGATCCGCGACGCCAAGCGCGGCATCGGCGCTGCCGGCGTCCCCGAAGGCACCGACATCGTCAATTGCGCCGGAAAGATCGTGGCGCCCGGGCTGATCGACATGCGCGCCTTTGTCGGCGAGCCTGGCGCGAGCCATCGCGAAACCTTTGCCTCGGCGAGCCTGGCCGCGGCCGCCGGCGGCATCACCACGATCATCTGCCAGCCCGACACCTCGCCGGTCATCGACAATTCGGCGACCGTCGACTTCGTGCTGCGCCGCGCCCGCGACACCGCGATCGTCAACATCCATCCGATGGCAGCGCTGACCAAGGGCCTGCAGGGCCAGGAGATGACCGAGATCGGCCTGTTGAAGGCCGCCGGCGCCGTGGCCTTCACCGACGGCGACAAGAGCGTCACCAACGCCCAGGTGATGCGCCGCGCGCTGACCTATGCGCGCGATTTCGACGCGCTGATCGTGCATCACACCGAAGACCCGCATCTGGTCGGCGAAGGCGTGATGAATGAGGGCGAGTTCGCCACACGGCTCGGGCTATCAGGCATCCCGACGGCGGCCGAGTCGATCATGCTCGAGCGCGACATGCGGCTCGCGGCGCTGACCGGCGGCCGCTATCACGCGGCCTCGCTGACCTCGATGGAATCACTCGAGATCCTCAAGCGCGCCCGCGACAACGGGCTCGACGTCTCGGCCTCGGTCTCGATCAACCATGTCACCTTGAACGAGAACGACATCGGCCCCTACCGCACCTTTCTGAAGCTGTCGCCGCCGCTGCGCACCGAGGACGACCGCAGGGCGCTGGTGGCGGCGCTCGCCTCCGGGCTGATCGACGTCGTGATGAGCGACCACAACCCACAGGACGTCGAGGTCAAGCGGTTGCCGTTCGCGGAAGCCGCCAGCGGCGCGGTCGGACTGCAGACCATGCTGCCGGCCGCCTTGCGGCTGATCCATAATGGCGAGATGGAGTTCAAGACCCTGATCCGGGCGATGTCGACCCGGCCGGCGGAACTGCTCGGCCTGCCCGGCGGCACGCTGCGCGCGGGCGCGCCGGCCGACGTGATCGTGATCGACGCCGACACGCCCTGGGTGCTCGACCGCGACGACCTCAAGTCGCTGTGCAAGAACACCCCGTTCGACGACGCCCGGTTCTCGGGCCGCGTGATGCGGACCATTGTCAGCGGACGTACGGTGTACGAACATGTCTGACCCGTGCCACAATGTCCGGCACGACGGGAGCCACAGCCATGTCGGGTGACGGATTCCTCATTGTCGCGTTCCTGATCGGCTACCTGTTCGGGTCGATCCCGTTCGGGATGATCCTGACCAAGCTCGCCGGCACGCAGGATCTGCGCTCGATCGGGTCGGGCAATATCGGCGCCACCAACGTGCTTCGCACCGGCCGCAAGGGCCTCGCGGCGGCAACCCTGATCGGCGACATGCTGAAGGGCACGGTCGCCGTGATCATCGCTGGCTACTTCGGCGGCCCAAATGCGGCGATGCTCGCCGCGCTCGGCGCATTCCTCGGCCACCTGTTCCCGGTCTGGCTCGGGTTCAAGGGTGGCAAGGGCGTCGCGACCTATATCGGCGTGCTGCTCGGCCTGTTCTGGCCGGCCGCGTTGATCTTTGCCGTGATCTGGCTCGCCACCGCCTTTACCAGCCGCTACTCGTCGCTCTCGGCACTGGTCGCGGCCTTCGTGACCCCGATCTTCCTGTGGTGGTTCGGCCACAATGCCCTCGCCTCGCTATTTGCGGTGCTGACGCTGCTGCTGTTCTACATGCACCGCGAGAACATCAAGCGCCTGCAGACCGGCACCGAAGGCAAGATCGGCGAGACGAAGTAGGCTCCGTCTACCTCTTCAACGCGTCCTCGACGAAACTCGCCGCCGCCAGCGCCCGCGCGTCGGCGCCGAACGGCGCGATGACGGTGACGCCAACCGGCAGCCCTGCCTCGGCCACATGCGCCGGCACGTTGACGCAGGGCACGCCCATCAGCGTCCACAGCCGGTTGTAACGGGGATCGCCGGTCGACGATAACCCCTCGGGCGCGGCGCCGGGCGCCGACAGCGTCAGCAGCACGTCGACCTCGTCGAACACAGCCGCCAGCGCCTGCCGCGCGCGCAAGGCGACGTCCATCGCCGCATCGTAATCGGCCGCCGTGATGCCCTTGCTCTCGTCGAGCCGGCCGCGCAACAGCGGCGGCATCGCATCGTAGTTCCGCCGGTACTCCCAGGCGAACGATTGATGCGCCTCGAAATCCTGCACCACGGGATGCATGCGCCAGGCTTCCGCGACGATCTCGGGCATCGCGAGCTCGCGCACCGACGCCCCGGCCCGCTCGGCGGCGCGCGACGCTTTCTGCACCGCCTCCGCGCCCGACGGCTCCGGCGCGCCGGCGAACGCCTGCGTCACCACGCCGATCCGCGGCGCCGGCACCACCGACGGCACCACCAATTCCGGCCGGTTGGTCATCGCCGCAAGCCCCAGCGCGACGTCGCGCACGCCGGCCGCGAACAGCCCGACGGTGTCGAGCGTCCAGGAGAAGCATTTCACGCCGACGGTCGGCAGCAGCCGATAGCTCGGCTTGATCGCGGCGACGCCGCAGAACGAGGCCGGCCGGATCACCGAACCGCCAGTCTGGGTGCCCAGCGCCAGCGGGATCATTCCGGCCGCGACCGCCGCCGCCGAGCCCGACGACGACCCGCCGGACGTGTGCGCATGATTATGCGGATTGAGCGTGGCGGTCGGATCGTTGGCCGCAAACGCCGTCGTCGTGGTCTTGCCGATGATGGTCGCGCCCGCCTGCTTCAGCGCCATCACGACCGGCGCATCCGCGCGCGGGCGATGATCCCGATAGATCTGCGCGCCCATCTCGGTCGGGAAATCGGCGGTATCGATGATGTCCTTGATGCCGACCGCGACACCGCGCAGCGGCCCGGCCGTCTGCGCACCGGCGGTCTCGTCGTAGCGGACGAAGGCGCCGATGGTCTTGTGATCCGCGCGGATCGCGTCCAGCGATTGGCCGATGGCTGCCCCGGCCGACAGCGCGCCCTGTTCGATCCGGTGTTGAAGATCGGCGAGTGAGATCATGGCGCGCCCCCTGCTGCTGTCGACCGTTGTACGTAGCGCGTTGCGCGGGGTGTGCCAATGTGGCCGTTGATCACAATCCCCGCTTGGGCGAAGCTGGATCCCGCATGCACGACCGCCCGCACAAGCTCTCCGACCTCGAACGGCTCAGCCGCCTCAGGCTGATCCGCTCCGACAATGTCGGCCCGCGCACTTTTGCATCGCTGCTGCGCTATTTCGGCGATGCGGCCAGCGCGCTGGAGCGCCTGCCCGATCTCGCGCGCCGCGGCGGCGCGTCGGGCGTGGGGCGCATCTGCACCGAAGCAGATGCCGCCGCCGAACTTGCCGCCTGCCAAAAGTTCGGCATCGATCTCGTCGCGCCCGGCGAAGCGCACTATCCGTCGCGGCTCGCCAGCATCGACGACGCTCCGCCGCTGCTCGGTGTGCGCGGTGCGCTTGAAGCGCTGACGCGGCCGATGATCGGGATCGTCGGTTCGCGCAACGCCTCGGGCGCCGGCCTGAAGTTTGCAGGCACCCTGGCGCGCGAGCTCGGCGACGCCGGCTTTGTCGTCATTTCCGGCCTCGCCCGCGGCATCGACCAGGCGGCGCACCGCGCGACGATCGCGAGCGGTACGGTCGCCGTGCTCGCCGGCGGCCATGACAGGATCTATCCGCCCGAACATGACGACCTCTTGGCCGCTCTGCTCGATCAGGGGGCCGCGATCTCCGAAATGCCGCTCGGCCATGTGCCGCGGGCGCGCGATTTTCCCCGCCGCAACCGGCTGATCTCGGGCGCCTCGCTCGGCGTCGTCATCGTCGAGGCGGCGCATCGCTCGGGCTCGCTGATCACGGCACGGATGGCGGCCGAACAGGGCCGCGAGGTGTTTGCGGCGCCGGGCTCGCCGATCGACCCGCGCGCCGCCGGCACCAATGATCTGATCAAGCAGGGCGCGACGCTGGTCACCGAGGCCGCCGACATCATCAACGCCGTCACGCCGATCATGGAGCGGCCGGTCATGCTCGGCGCGCGCGAGGACGACGAACCGCTGGATTTCGCCACCGACGCGTCCGACCGTGCCCGCATCGTCAATCTGCTGGGGCCGAGCCCGGTCAGCCTCGACGATCTGATCCGGATGGCCGATGTGCCGCCCGCGATCGTCCGCGCGGTGCTGCTCGAACTTGAGCTCGCCGGCAAGCTCGAGCGCCACGGCGGCGGCCTGGTGTCGATGATTTAGGGGCGGTCCGCCCTGTGTACGGGTCCGATAAGAGGCCATGAATGCTGCCCCGTCATTGCGAGGAGCTCGCGACAAAATTGCAAGGCAATTTTGCGCTGAAGCGACGAAGCAATCCATGCCGCGCTCTGGATTGCTTCGCGGAGCCTGTCATCGGGCGGCGCTGCGCGCCGACCCGTTGGCTCGCAATGACGTGGATAAGCCGGGCGCTCAAACCTTACACATTCCGCGCGTCGAACCGCGTGCGCGCGCCTTCGATCTCCGGCAGATGCGCGAAGGCCCATTCGCCGAGCGCCTTGATCGGCTCGGCAAGGCCGCGGCCTAGATCGGTCAGCTCGTAGTCCACCCGGGGCGGGATGGTCGGGAAAATCGTGCGCGTCACGAGGCCGTCGCGCTCCAGCCCGCGCAGGGTCAGCGTCAGCATCCGCTGCGAGATGCCGTTGATCATGCGCTTCAACTCGTTGAAGCGCCGCGGGCCGTCGATCAGCATCATGATCACGAACACGCTCCATTTGTCGCCGATGCGCGCCAGCACCGAGGCGACTGCGCGGCAATCGCTGTGGTTGGGGTCGGGTCGCGGCGGCGGAGCAGGCACATTGGTGTTCGCGGGTCTCATGTCTGTGCTCGGGTTTCAAAATTGTGCGTTCTTGCGGAGATTTAGGGCAGTCACTCATATAGTGCCAGTTACAAACCTATACCAAAGGCGACCTCTGCCATGAAACTTCTGCACATCGATTCCTCGGTCCTCGGCCCGCACTCCGTCAGCCGTCAGGTCTCCGCCGCCGCCGTCGAGCGGCTGCGCCAGGCCAATCCCGGCCTCGTCGTCACCTATCGCGACCTGACGCAGACCCCGCTCGCCCACCTCACCGGCTCGCACCTGGCCGCCGGCCAGGGCGCGGCCCCGGAACCCGCGCTGCGCGACGATATCGCTGCCGGTCAGGCGGTGCTCGCGGAGTTCCTGGACGCCGATATCGTCGTGATCGGCGCGCCGATGTACAATTTCACCATTCCGAGCCAGCTCAAGGCCTGGATCGACCGCGTCGTGGTGGCAGGCAAGACCTTCAAATACGGCGCCGCCGGCGTCGAGGGACTGGCCGGCAACAAGCGCGTCGTCATCGCGATCTCGCGCGGCGGTTATTACGGCGCCGGCACGCCGATGGCCGCGCTCGAACATCTAGAAAGCTATCTGCGCGGGGTGTTCGGCTTCATCGGCGTCACGAATCTCGAGTTCATTTCCGCCGACGGCATCCAGGTCGGTCCCGATCATCGCGAGAGAGCCGTTGCGGGTGCGCTGCAGGCCGCGAGCAGCCTCAACGCGGCTTGAACCCGCAGGGCCAGCCGCCGCCTCGGCGGCGGCTGGCCTACGTCCGTGAACTCAGAGCCAGACGCCCTGGATTCCAGTGATGACAGCGACGAGCGAAATCAACAGGCCAATGCCGGAAAACAGCGCGACCGTTACCAATTGCGACGAATCTGGCTCTTCATCTTCGGATATGGACGAAACCGGAGCCGTGACCGACGTCGAAATGCGGGCCGTCTTGGGCATGCTGGTCTCCAAATAATTCCGTGGTGAAAAAATCCCCTGCCCTTCAGGAGTCCTGCCAGCCTCTACGAAGGTTCAATCCGTTTTGTGTCCGACGAGTAGACAGGCGCAAAAAAGCGTCGGCGTGATGCAGGCACTACACCGACCGCTTTGAACAATCAGAAATGATTTAGCCGCGATAGATCGGCGCGCCCGCGGGTGACGCCGTGGCGCCGCCGTCGACGAACAGCTCCTGCCCTTGCAGATGCGCGGAATCGTCCGACGCCAGGAACAGCACCGTCTTCGAAATGTGATCCGGTTCACCAATGCGCCCGAGCGGCGTCGACTTGGCGATCCGCGCCTCCAACATTTTCTCCGCTTCCGGCGTTGCGATCGCGGCGCCCCAGATCGGTGTGCGCACGGCGCCCGGCGCCACCACGTTGACGCGGATCCTGCGCGGCGAAAGTTCCGACGCCATCACCCGCGCCATCGCCCGCACACCGGCCTTGCTCGCGGCATATGCCGAATAGCCGGGATTGCCGAGCACCGAGATCACGGAGCCGTTGAGGATGATCGACGCGCCGTCGTTGAGACAGGGCACAGCCGCCTGCACGGTAAAGAACACGCCGGTGAGATTGGTCCGGATC
Organism: Bradyrhizobium sp. ISRA436; assembly: GCF_029910015.1. Taxonomy (NCBI): domain Bacteria; kingdom Pseudomonadati; phylum Pseudomonadota; class Alphaproteobacteria; order Hyphomicrobiales; family Nitrobacteraceae; genus Bradyrhizobium; species Bradyrhizobium sp. ISRA436. The sequence goes on along the minus strand of NZ_CP094519.1, from coordinate 3,322,167 downwards.
ACGCTTTCGAAGGCCGAAAGCGTGGTGCCGCCGACCGGCGTCTGGCCGGGAATGCCGGCATTCGCAAACAGGACGTCGTACTTGCCGAATTTTTCCGCGCCCTGCTTCGCGGCGGCTTCCAGCGCCGCGACATCGGTCGCATCGGCCGCCACCGCCAGCGCGTTCGGCCCGAGTTCCTTCGCCGCGGACGCGAGCGTCACACGGTTGCGCCCGGTGATGACGACCTTGGCGCCTTCAGCCACGAACAGTTTCGCGGTCGCAAGGCCGATGCCGCTGTTGCCGCCGGTGATCAACGCCGTCTTGTTCGCCAGTCTCATGTTCGCCTCCAAATTGGTTGCATTATTAAACTTGATTGCCCACGTAAGCCTCTAGTTTAATAATACAACCACTTGGACCGTGATCGCAGGCCCTTTGCCGGAGAGAGTTGTGATGAAGCGAACCAGCCTTGCGGGCGATGCCTGCCCGATCGCGCGGGCGCTCGACGTGTTCGGCGACTGGTGGTCGCTCCTGATCATCCGCGACGCCAGCCTCGGCCGGCGCCGCTTCGGCGAATTCCAGGCGAGCCTCGGCCTTGCCAAGAACATCCTCGCCGCGCGGCTGCGCGCGCTCGTCGAGCGCGGCATCCTGAAGATGGTCCCCGCCTCCGACGGCAGCGCCTATCAGGAATATGTGCTGACGCCGAAGGGACGCGGGATCTTCCCGATCCTGGTCGCGCTTCGGCAGTGGAGCGAGCAGTTCGACGAGCACCCGGACGAGATCGCGACAATCCTGGTCGACCGCAACAAGGGCAAGCCGGTGAAGAAGCTCGCGCTGTATTCGCAGGACGGGCGCGTGCTTGATGCCGCCGACACCTCGCTGAAGCCGCGGCCTGCCGTCAAGCGTACGCGGCGGGCGCTGGCCTGACGAACGCTCTCCGTCGTCATTCCGGGGCGACGCGCAGCGTCGAACTGTGGTGCGCTCTTGCGCACCTGAGAATCTCGAGATTCCGGGTTCTCGCTTCGCGAGCCCCGGAATGACCGGGAGGATGCCGCCCCTAGCGCTGAGTTGCCCGACGGCGCAAGCCCTTGCGCGCAAAATATTTCTGTTTTCCAGAAGTAAAATTCCGTGTATGAATCGCCCGTCTCACCCGCTTGAGGGGCGCTTCGCGATCGTCACGAGTGTTGGGTCGAGATGCGGTGGACGCCGCTGTCACGGCTGACGAGCGTGGCAGATAGCGGACGGTGAAGTCGTGCAGGCCTGACGCCCTAGTTGTGAGCTTTCAGGAGGTTGTCCATCTGGTCTGAACCGAGGAAGCTGAGGCTGCGACGCTTCAGGGTTCCCCGGAGAGACCAGATGAACATCCACAAGAATGCGCCTTTGACGCCAAAAGGTCGAGCGGCGATGGCGCGGAGCGTGATCGAGAGCGGCCTGACGAAGGCCGCCGCCGCGCGCCAATTCAATGTTACGGCGAAGACAGTCGCCAAATGGGTCAAGCGCTTCCGCGCAGAAGGCGTCGATGGTTTGCAGGATCGGTCCTCACGGCCGCATTCCTTGCCAAGCCAAACCCCGGCCGCCACATGCGCCGCTGTCGAGACGTTCCGCCGGCAGCGCCACACCGGCAAGCAGATCGCGCGCGAGGTCGGGGTCTCAGCAGCAACCGTCAGCCGGATCCTGCGCCGGCTCGGTTTGAACCGGCTGGCTGCGCTGGAGCCGGCTGAGCCGATCCGGCGCTATGAGCGCCAGCATCCTGGTGAGCTGATCCACATCGACATCAAAAAGCTCGGCAAGTTCAATCGGATCGGCCATCGGATCACCGGCGATCGACGTGGGGCGAGCAACCTGCGTTCTCGCCGTCAAGGACCAGGTTGGGAATACGTCCATGTTTGCATCGACGATGCGTCGCGGATCGCCTTCAGCCAGGTCATGAAGAACGCGCGAAAGGGCTGTGCCGTCGCCTTCCTCAAGGCGGCGGTGGCCTACTACGTGAGCCTGGGCGTGAAGGTCGAGCGCGTCATGACCGACAACGGCGCGTGCTACAAATCCGCCGCCTTCCGAAAGGCATGTCAGCGCCTCGGCCTCAAGCACATCCGCACCAAGCCCTATACGCCCAAAACCAATGGCAAGGCCGAACGCTTCATTCAGACCAGCCTGCGAGAATGGGCCTACGCGCAGGCCTACAACACCTCAACAGAAAGAGCCGCGGAGCTGCCACGATGGCTTCACCGCTACAACTGGCATCGTCCTCATGGCAGTATCGGCTCAAAGCCGCCGATCAGCAGGCTCGGATTAACCGGGAACAACCTCTTGAGGCTCCACACCTAGTGGCAGGTGTCTCACCAGCAGGAGACAAATTCTCTCGCTGATGACGGTGACAACAAAGCCCAGTCTCGCCGGGGAGAGCACGTATAAGCCGTAAACCATCGCGCAGGGAAAGCCGGAGTGTTATTCGGTCTCACCTGTGGTCCTACCTCCCGCGTTTTTTACTGCGCGGGACCCATGGGTGCGATCGGCACCCGGCTTTCCCTGCGCCCTCTGATCGAAGGGCGGCGAAGATGGCACCAAACCTCGGACGCATCGCGCCGCGAGAGTGCGAACGTATGACTCACAAGCGGTGCAACAAACTCGATGTCGTCCTGGCGCTCGGTTGCAGGTTGCTGCTTTCGCAGGGACGACTCGCGAGAACTCTCACGACAGCTTGCGCCGGCTGCGCAAGCGCAATTGCTCGTCGGCTTCCAGCCGCGCCATGGCAAGCAAGCGGTCGAGGACCTCGAATTTGTGGCGCTGGGCGAGTTTCGCTAGTTCGGTCGCAGCCGCTCCAATCAGGACCAGGGCGTCATCCGGGCTGCCCTCCCCACCTGTCTCGTCGCCTGCCGATCGCTGTCGGCCGAACGCTGTCCGCTTCCGGCCGCCTCCTGCCCTGGTCAAGAAGCCGCTTCCATCCCACCCGATGGAACAAGAGATACGCTCTTTCCGGCCACAACTCTAGGGCGCATTTTTCAACCTTTGAGGTAGGATTTTGCTACCCAAACCCACCCTTTCAATATCTGTCGATTTGACAGGGGCCGCCTCAGCACCCATGTTCGCCCCGAAACGGCGGGCCGCGAGTCTAGCGGAACCCGCCTTCAAGTTTTCCCGTAAGCTATTGGAATGACATGAATATCGTCATCGTGGAGTCGCCGGCCAAGGCCAAGACGATCAACAAATATCTGGGGGCCTCCTACGAGGTCCTGGCGTCGTTCGGCCATGTCCGCGACCTCCCGGCGAAGAACGGTTCCGTCGATCCGGACGCCAATTTCCAGATGATCTGGGAGGTGGACGCCAAGGCTGCCGGCCGGCTGAACGACATCGCCAAGGCGCTGAAGGGTGCCGACCGCCTGATTCTCGCAACCGACCCTGATCGCGAGGGCGAGGCGATCTCCTGGCACGTGCTGGAGGTGATGAAGGAGAAGCGCGCGCTGAAAGACCAGAGGGTCGAGCGCGTGGTGTTCAACGCCATCACCAAGCAGGCCGTCTCCGAGGCGATGAAGGCACCGCGCCAGATCGACGGCGCGCTGGTCGACGCCTACATGGCGCGCCGTGCGCTCGATTACCTGGTCGGCTTCACCCTCTCCCCGGTGCTGTGGCGCAAGCTGCCAGGCGCCCGTTCGGCGGGCCGCGTGCAGTCGGTCGCACTGCGGCTGGTCTGCGACCGCGAGCTCGAGATCGAGAAGTTCGTCCCCAGGGAATACTGGTCGCTGATCGCCACCCTGCTCACCCCCCGCGGCGAAGCCTTCGAGGCGCGCCTGGTCGGTGCCGACGGCAAGAAGATCCAGCGGCTCGACATCGGCTCCGGTGCGGAGGCCGAAGACTTCAGGAAGGCGATCGAGGCCGCGACCTTCAGGGTCGTGACCGTCGAGGCGAAGCCCGCACGGCGCAACCCGCAGGCCCCCTTCACCACCTCGACGCTGCAGCAAGAAGCCAGCCGCAAGCTCGGCTTCGCGCCGGCGCACACCATGCGCATCGCCCAGCGTCTCTATGAGGGCATCGACATCGGCGGCGAAACCACCGGTCTCATCACCTATATGCGAACCGACGGCGTGCAGATCGCCAACGAGGCCATCACGCAAGCGCGCAAGGTGATCGGCGAGGATTACGGCAACGCCTATGTGCCGGGCGCTCCGCGCCAGTACCAAACCAAGGCCAAGAACGCGCAGGAAGCGCATGAAGCGATCCGCCCGACCGATCTGTCGCGCCGTCCGGCCACGATCGGCCGCCGGCTCGACCCCGATCAGGCGCGGCTCTATGAGCTCATCTGGAAGCGCACGATCGCCAGCCAGATGGAAGCGGCCGAGCTCGAGCGCACCACCGTTGATATCGAGGCGAAAGCCGGCGCGCGCGTGCTGGAGCTGCGCGCTTCGGGTCAGGTCATCAAGTTCGACGGCTTCCTCGCACTCTACCAGGAAAGCCGCGACGACGAGGAGAACGAGGATTCGCGCCGCCTGCCCGCGATGAGCGAGGGCGAAGCGGTGAAGCGCCAGAGCCTCGCCGTCACCCAGCATTTCACCGAGCCGCCGCCGCGCTTCTCCGAGGCTTCGCTGGTCAAGCGGATGGAAGAGCTCGGCATCGGCCGTCCCTCGACCTACGCCTCGATCCTGCAGGTGTTGAAGGATCGTGGCTACGTCAAGCTGGAGAAGAAGCGGCTGCATGGCGAGGACAAGGGCCGCGTCGTGGTCGCGTTCCTGGAGAACTTCTTCTCGCGCTACGTCGAGTACGACTTCACCGCCGACCTCGAGGAGCAGCTCGACCGCATCTCCAACAACGAGATCTCCTGGCAGCAGGTGCTGAAGGATTTCTGGCAGGATTTCATCGGCGCTGTGAATGACATCAAGGACCTTCGCGTCGCCGAAGTGCTCGACGCGCTCGACGAGATGCTGGGTCCGCATATCTACCCGCCGCGCACCGATGGCGGCGATCCCAGGCAGTGCCCGACCTGCGGCACCGGACGGCTCAATCTGAAAGCCGGCAAGTTCGGCGCCTTCGTCGGCTGCTCCAACTATCCGGAGTGCCGCTACACCCGCCCGCTTGCGGCCGACGGCGCCGAGAGCGCCGACCGTATCCTCGGCAAGGACCCCGAGACCGGGCTCGACGTCGCGGTGAAGGCCGGCCGCTTCGGGCCCTATATCCAGCTCGGCGAGCAGAAAGATTATGAGGAAGGCGAGAAGCCGAAGCGCGCTGGCATCCCGAAGGGCACCTCGCCCGGCGATGTCGATCTCGAGCTTGCGCTGAAGCTCCTCTCGCTGCCCCGCGAAATCGGCAAGCATCCGGAGACCGGGCAGCCGATCACCGCCGGCCTCGGCCGCTTCGGGCCGTTCGTCAAGCACGAGAAGACCTATGCCAGCCTCGAGGCCGGCGACGAGGTGTTCGACATCGGGCTGAACCGCGCGGTCACGCTGATTGCCGAGAAGGTCGCAAAAGGTCCGAGCGGCCGCCGCTTCGGCGCCGATCCAGGCAAGCCGCTCGGCGATCACCCTACGCTTGGCGCGGTCGCGCTCAAGAACGGCCGCTACGGCGCCTATGTCACGGCGGGCGGCGTCAACGCGACGATCCCGAGCGACCGCGCACCCGAGGAGGTCACGCTCGCCGAAGCGATCGCGCTGATCGACGAGCGCGCGGCCAAGGGCGGCGGCAAGGCGAAGGCCAAGAAGACGAAGGCGGCCAAGCCCGCCAAATCCGAGGCAAAGTCCGCAAAGGCCAACGGCGATGCCGAGGCCAAGCCCGCCAAGAAAGCCGCGGCCAAGAAGGCCGCAGCGAAGCCGAAATCGGACGCGACCAGCAAGGCGCGCGCGCCGGTCTCGTCAGGCGCCAAGACCTCGGCCGCGAAGCCCGCGGCATCAACCAAAGCGCCCGCGAAGAAGAGCGCCGGCAAGGCAAGAGGATAAGTGAAACAAAAACCCGACCATGGCTTTCCGGCCCGGGACGCCATCGTCGCCTTCATCCGCGCCAATCCAGGCAAGGTCGGCACCCGCGAGATCGCGCGAGAGTTCGGCCTGAAGAACGCCGACCGCGCCGAGCTGAAGCGGATCCTGCGCGAGCTCGCCGAGGACGGCACGGTGGCCAAGCGCGGCCGCAAGATGCACGAGCCGGCCGCGCTGCCGCCCACCGTGCTTGCAGACGTCACCGGCCGCGACAGCGACGGCGAATTGATCGCCGCGCCCGCCGAGTGGGACGCCGAAGAGAACGGCACCGCGCCGAAGATCCGCATCGAGACGCCGCGGCGGCCGAAGCCCGGCACCGCGGCCGGCGTCGGCGACCGTGCCCTGCTGCGGGTCGAAATCACCGATGAACGCGACGGCACCCCCTATCGCGGCCGCGTCATCAAGATCATCGACCACGCGAAGAGCCGCATCCTCGGCATCTTCCGCAGCAACCCCGACGGCGGCGGACGGCTGATCCCGGTCGACAAGAAGCAGGCCGGCCGCGAACTCAATATCGCCAAGGCCGACACCGCCGACGCCAAGGACGGCGATCTCATCAGCGTGGACCTGATCCGCGGCCGCGGCTATGGGCTCGGCTTCGGACGCGTCAAGGAGCGTCTCGGCTCGATCGCGAGCGAGAAGGCGATCAGCCTGATCGCGATCCACACCCACGACATCCCGCAGGTCTTCTCGCCCTCGGCGCTGCGCGAGGCCGAAGAGGCAAAGCCCGCGACGTTGCAGGGTCGCGAGGACTGGCGCGACGTGCCGCTCGTCACCATCGATCCGCCGGATGCCAAGGATCATGACGACGCCGTGCACGCCGAAGTGGACCCCGATCCGAACAATAAGGGCGGCTATATCGTCCATGTCGCGATCGCGGATGTCGGCTTCTATGTGCGGCCGGGCTCCGTGCTCGACCGCGACGCACTCCAGCGCGGCAACTCGGTGTATTTCCCCGATCGCGTGGTGCCGATGTTGCCCGAGCGCATCTCCAACAACCTCTGCTCGCTGGTGCCGGGTGAGCCGCGTGGCGCGCTCGCGGTGCGCATGGTGATCGGTGCCGACGGCCGCAAGCGCTCGCACACCTTCCATCGCGTCTTGATGCGCTCGGCGGCAAAGCTCCATTACGCGCAGGCGCAGGCTGCGATCGACGGCAGGCTCGACGACACCACCGGTCCCCTGCTCGATCCGATCCTGAAGCCGCTGTGGTCCGCCTACGAGCTGGTCAGGCTCGCGCGCAACGAGCGCGATCCGCTCGATCTCGATCTGCCCGAGCGCAAGATTCTCCTGAAGCCGGACGGCACCGTTGATCGCGTGATCGTGCCGGAGCGGCTGGATGCGCACCGGCTGATCGAGGAGTTCATGATATTGGCCAACGTCGCCGCGGCCGAGACGCTCGAGAAGAAGGGCCTGCCGCTGATCTATCGCGTGCACGATGAGCCGACCCAGGAGAAGATCTACAATCTCCAGGAATTCCTGAAGACGCTCGACCTGCCCTTCACCAAGTCGGGCGCGCTGCGCCCCGCGCAGTTCAACCGGGTGCTCGCGCAGGTCTCCGGCGAAGACTACGAACCGCTGGTCAACGAGGTGGTGCTGCGCTCGCAAGCGCAAGCCGAATACTCCGCCGAGAATTACGGCCATTTCGGCTTGAACCTGCGCCGCTACGCGCACTTCACCTCGCCGATCCGCCGTTACGCCGATCTGATCGTGCATCGCGCGCTGATCCGCGCACTCGGCCTCGGCGAAGGCGCGCTGCCGGCAGATGAAACGGTCGAAACGCTCGCCGAGATCGCGGCGCAGATTTCCGTCACCGAGCGGCGTGCCATGAAGGCGGAGCGCGAGACCGCCGACCGGTTGATCGCGCATTTCCTCGCCGATCGCGTCGGCGCCAGCTTCCAGGGCCGCATCTCCGGCGTGACGCGTGCGGGCCTGTTCGTGAAGCTCGACGACACCGGTGCCGACGGCCTGATCCCCATTCGCACGATCGGCAGTGAATATTTCAACTACGACGAAACGCGCCACGCGCTGATCGGCTCGCGCAGCAGAACCATGTACCGGCTCGGCGACGTCGTCGACGTGCGCCTGGTCGAGGCCGCGCCGGTGGCCGGCGCGCTGCGCTTTGAGCTATTGTCCGATGGTCAGGCAATTCCGCGCGGCAGAAAACGCGAAGGCGCCAGAGCCGAGCGCCGCGCTAACGCGCATCAGGAGCGGAAAACACGCAGCAAGAAAAAGGATCGCAAGCCGGCGAAGCAGAAGTCCGGCAAATCGAAGCGAGGCAAATCATGGAAACGGTGACCCCGCCCACGGTGGTCTGGACCCGCGACGCAGCGCAGTCAGAGAAACGCGACCTGTGGAGCGCGATGAAGCGCGGGTTCCGCGGCCGCTGCCCACGCTGCGGTGAAGGCAAGCTATTTCGCGCGTTCCTGAAGTGCGACGGCCACTGCCCGGTCTGCGATCTCGATTTCACCCCGCATCGCGCGGACGACCTGCCCGCCTATCTCGTCATCGTGATTGTCGGCCATATCGTGGTACCGACCGCGCTGTGGATCGAGACCAATTTTTCGCCACCGGTATGGCTGCAGCTTGCGATCTATTTGCCGTTCACGCTCATCGCATCGCTGGTTCTGCTCCAGCCGGTCAAGGGAGCCGTGATCGGATTGCAATGGGCATTGCGCATGCATGGCTTTGACGAAAATGCCCCTAGCGACATCCCGCCGGTCTAGCTAAACCGGACGACAAGAAGAACCGAAAGGGATGAAATGACTGAGACTGCCGCTGTCGTCCACCAAGGCGAAAAAGAAGCCGATCATCATCCGTACTTCCGGCCGAAGGATGCGGCGACGCTGATCCTGATCGACCGCTCCGGAGCAAAGCCGAAAGTGCTGGTCGGCAGGCGCCACGACAAGGTGGTGTTCATGCCGGGCAAGTACGTCTTCCCCGGCGGGCGCGTCGACAAGGCCGACAACCGCGTTCCCGTTGCCGCGCCGATTACGCCGGAATTGGAAGCCAATCTGCTCAAGGGCAGCCCGAAGATCACGCCCGGCCGCGCACGCGCGCTCGCCAACGCAGCAATCCGCGAAGCCTGCGAGGAGACCGGTCTCTGCCTCGGCCGCAAGGTCGAGAAGACGCCCAAGCTCAACGGACCCTGGGCACCGTTCGCTGACGCCGGGCTCCTGCCCGATCCGTCCGGCCTGTTCCTGATCGCGCGCGCGATCACGCCGCCCGGCCGCGTCCGCCGCTTCGACACGCGGTTCTTTACGGCCGACGCCTCGACGATCGCTCATCGCGTCGAGGGCGTGGTGCATGCCGACGCCGAATTGGTCGAGCTGGTATGGGTCGAGATCGGCTCCGAGCCGCTCGCCGATGCGCATGCGATGACCAAGAACGTGCTCGCCGAGCTCGACCGCCGTCTCGCGACCGGCCCGCTCCGCCACGACGCGCCGGTGCCGTTCTTCCATTTCTATGGCGGCAAGATGCAGAAGGACATTCTGGGGGCGTAGGAAACGCCCTATCCCCGTCATTGCGAGGAGCTCGCGACAAAATTGCAAAGCAATTTTGCGCTGAAGCGACGTAGCAATCCATGGTCCAGCAAACGGTGAGATGGATTGCTTCGTGGAGCCTGTCATCGGGCGCACATTCGTGCGACCCGTTGGCTCGCAGTAATGATGACGGTAGAAGCGACTGCGGACTTATCCTCCGGCCGTTCCTCAAATTGCAAAATTCTTCTGGCGCCGTCGGGATGGCGCGTCGCGGACGGCCTCCCTATCTGTTCCGAAAACGACAACCACGACGGAACGGGCAATGGCGAAGCGTCAACTCAAGCTCGGCGCGTTCATGCGGCCGATCAGCATCCACACCGGCGCCTGGCGCTATCCGGGGGCCTGGCCCGACGCCAATTTCAACTTCGCTCACATCAAGCAGCTGATCAAAAAGCTCGAGGCCGGCAAGTTCGACGCTTTCTTCATGGCCGACCATCTGGCCGTGCTCAACATGCCGATGAACGCGCTGAAGCGCAGCCACACCGTGACGTCGTTCGAGCCGTTCACGCTGTTGTCGGCGCTCTCTTCCGTCACCGAGAATATCGGCCTGATCGCCACCGGCTCCACCACCTTCGACGAACCCTATCACGTCGCCCGCCGCTTCGCCTCGCTCGACCACATCTCCGGCGGCCGCGCCGGCTGGAATATCGTGACGACATCCAATCCGGATGCCGCGCTGAATTTCGGACTCGACGATCACATTGAGCACGCCGAGCGCTACAAGCGCGCGCGAGAGTTCTATGACGTCGTCACGGGCTTGTGGGACTCCTTTGCCGATGACGCTTTTGTGCGCGACGTCGAGTCCGGACTGTTCGTCGATCCCGAGAAGATGCACGTGCTCAATCACAAGGGCAAATATTTCTCCGTCCGCGGCCCGCTGAACATCGCCCGCCCAGTGCAGGGCTGGCCGGTCATCGTGCAGGCCGGCGCATCCGAGGATGGCAAGCAGCTTGCGGCCGAGACGGCCGAAGCCGTCTTCACCGGCGGCGGCAGCCTCGCCGACGGACAGAAGCTCTATGCCGACATCAAGGGGCGCATGCAGAAGATCGGCCGCGATCCCGAGCATCTGAAGATCCTGCCAGGCGCCTTCGTCGTGGTCGGCGACAGCGTCGAGGAAGCAAAGGAGAAGCGCGCGCTGCTCGACAGCCGCGTGCATTACGACAGCGCGATCGCTTCGCTCTCGGTGATCCTCGGCACCGACGCTTCCGGCTTCGATCCCGAAGGGCCGTTGCCGCCGATTCCCGAAACCAATGCCAGCAAGAGCGGACGGCAGCGCCTTGTCGACGTCGCCGCGCGCGACAAGCTCACCGTGCGCCAGCTCGCCCAGCGGGTCGGTGGCTATGGCGGGCTCGCCTTCGTCGGCACGCCGCAGACGATCGCCGACCAGATGGAGGAATGGCTGACGAGCCGCGGCAGCGACGGCTTCAACATCATGTTCCCCTATCTGCCGCAGGGGCTGTTCGACTTCGTCGACAGGGTCGTCCCCGAGCTGCAGAGGCGCGGGATCTACCGCAAGGAGTATGAAGGGCGGACGTTGCGCGAGAATTTGGGGCTGCCGCGGCCGAAAAACCGCTTCTTCGAGGGTTAATCGGCCGGAATCGGACCGGTTTGGAGCCGGAAATCCTTGACTTTGGACCGTTTGTGGCTAGTTTCCGGGCCAAACGCGGGCCGAGTTGGCCGGCTCCTGATTACCCCTGCATTTTTGAGGTTTGCACATGGCCAAGGCGGTCACCATCAAGGTCAAGCTCGTGTCGACGGCCGACACGGGCTACTACTACGTCGCCAAGAAGAATTCGCGCACCATGACCGACAAGCTGGTCAAGAAGAAGTACGACCCGGTCGCGCGCAAGCACGTCGAGTTCAAGGAAGCCAAGATCAAGTAAGATCGCCTGAGATTGATATTCAAAACGGGGCCCGCGCAGCCCCGTTTTTGTTTTGCGGCCCTGTGTCCTCCCCTATGCTTCCCGTTCCTGCCCGGGCATAGGGTTCACATGATCGCAACCTTGCAAGAGGGAAGTGTCGGCGGCTACTCCGTCGCCTACGCACGGGAGGACACCTACTTTCCCGTGTACATCACGGCTGCCCTGGCTGCGATCTTCCTGACCGCCACGTGGATCACCGGCGCCTTCTACTGGCTGGCGCTCGCGGCAGCAGCGGCCGGCTTCACCTACTACAACATTCCCCTGCTCGAGGCCGGCCGGCCGACCATCGGTGCCAATCAGTACGGCATCTTCATCCAGGCCTTCGGGTTGATCCGCTGGCGCGCCATCGAACGCATCGATCTCGTTCAGATCGCCGAGCGGGCGATGACCGTCCATGAGTTGCAGATTGCGCTCAACGTGCCGCTCGGCAGCGCGCTTGTTGCCGACTGGCGCAAGCGGCCGATGCATCGCCTGCTGATGCGCCTGCCCTGGCGCATGGACCACCGTGGCATCGTGCGCGTCAACCTGGAGCCGTTCGACCGGGCGCCCGATGACATCCACCGAACGTTCCTGAGAATGTGGCGCTACTACCGGAGCTAGCCGCCGAATGCCTGATCCCGCAGATGCGCATCCGCGACGCGCGCATCGGGATTGTGTGTGATGGTCATGAACCATATGAGGCTGAAGAATAGCGACCACGCTGTGTTCCAATAGAACCAGTTCATGGGAGCACCTCGAACAGGTTTGACCCGCGGGGCCGGCAGCGATCGCCCGCCCCGCGGAATGCCGCCCCATTCCTACTGCACCACTTCGCCGTGCAGGGCGAGGTCGAGACCCTCGCGCTCGATGTCCTGCGTCACGCGGAGGCCGACGAAGAAATTGACCACGAACAGGATGATCAGGCTCACCACGGCATCGTAGATGAACACGGTAGCGACGCCGATGCACTGATTGAAGAACTGGCCGACATTGCCTTCCAGAACGCCCGCCGTTCCGCCGTATTGCTCGACCGCGAACACCCCGGTCAGCAGCGCCCCGACGATGCCGCCGATCGCATGGACACCGAAGCAATCCAGCGCATCGTCGTAGCTGAACATGCGCTTCAGCCCGGTGCATCCCCAGTAGCAGAACACGCCAGCGGCAATGCCGATGGCAAAGGCCCCGACCGGCCCGACAAAGCCGGAGGCCGGTGTAATCGCCACGAGACCGGCCACCGCGCCCGAACAGATGCCGACGACGGTCGGCTTGCCCTTGAGCGCCCATTCCACCAGCATCCAGGTGAAGCCGGCCACCGCCGTGGCGATCTGCGTCACCAGCATCGCCATGCCGGCTTGCATTCCCGCCGTGACGGCAGAGCCGGCGTTGAAGCCGAACCAGCCGACCCAGAGCAGCGAGGCGCCGATGAAGGTCAGCACCATGTTGTGCGCCGGTCCGGTCTCGCTGCGCCTGCCAAGCATGATCGCGCACATGAGGCCTGCGACGCCGGCGTTGATGTGCACCACCGTTCCGCCGGCGAAGTCGAGCACCTTCACCCATGCGGCGTCGTTACCTGCCGAAAAGATCCCGTCAGGCCCCCAAACCCAGTGAGCGATCGGCGCGTAGACGAAAATCGCCCAAAGCCCGATGAACCAGAGCATGGCCGAGAATTTCATCCGCTCGGCAAATGCACCGGCAATCAGCGCGGGGGTAATGATGGCAAAGGTCATCTGAAAGCAGATGTAAACGGACTCCGGAATGGTCGCCGCCAGTGGATTGGGATTGCCAATCCCGCCCTTGCCGATGTCGCTCAGGATGTCCTTGAGAAACATGCGATCGAGGCCGCCGATGAACGGAGTGCCGGCTCGAAATGCCAGGCTGTAGGTGAGGACGGCGAACAGAATGGTGACCAGGCAGGTGACGGCGAAACTGGTCATCACCGTGTCGCCGACGTTCTTCTTGCGCACCATGCCGCCGTAGAACAGACCCAGCCCCGGGACCGTCATCATCAAGACGAGCGCAACGGATGTGAGCATCCACGCAGTGTCTCCGGAATTCGGCGTGCACTTCTCGAGAATCTTGCCGCCGCAGGCCGGCGGCGTCGCGTCGTCAGCCAGCGCGAGGCCGCTGAACAGCACGCAAAGCAACACCACTCCCAAGACAGCAACTACGATCCGCACGAGCCTTTGGCGCGTGTATGTCGCTAACTCCATCATCGTCCTCCCGTCGCAAGAGATGTCGGTGTTCAGAGCGTGCGCAGAGCACTCGGCGTCGGACGCCGAGCGTCGAATTGCCCGTCCGGGGCGTCTCGAAGCGCCGCGATGCGCACGGCGCCAAGCGGAATGGTCGCGGCAGCAGGGTGCGGGACCGGAGGCTCAAGCGCTCCCCGCGCGGCGGCGCGGCAAAGGCCGCCGTGCTCGGATGGCCGGAGATAAAACGGCGACCAGCCTCATCGTGGCCGGCCTTTCCCATTGGTCCCCAGGCCGGATACCTCAGCAACGCTTTCCGGCACCACTTCTAGCCAGATTCAATCAAGATTCATGCCATCGGCGGGGACAATGCAGCGCATTGAATATGCTTCAATTTCAATCGATGCACAGAAGAGCCCGCCACCCTCATGCATGTTCTTGCGGCAATCAACAGATTAAAAAATAGGCAGAGATTGAGGGCTGCCGTCTTGTTCGGCAGCCGTCAATCCTTCCGGGGGAGCAGAAGCTAGGCAGCCTTGAGCAGCGGTGGTTGCGACGGCCGGATCAGCGCAAACGCGAGCTGGATGATGCCGCCAGTCAGGCCGAGCGCGACGCCGATACGCCAGGCCAGGGTGTAGGACCCGAGCGAGTCATAGATCAGCCCTCCCCCATACGCGCCGAGGAAGCTGCCGATCTGGTGGCTCATGAAGGCGAGGCCCTGGATCATCGCCTGCCAGCGCAGCCCGAACATCTCTGCGACCGCACCCGCAGTCAGCGGGCCAACGCCCATCCAGAGGAAGCCCATGATGGCGCCGAACAGCAGCGTGGATGCTGGCGTTGCCGGCAGCATGAAGTACCAGGCGAGCGCCAGCGAGCGCAGGATGTAGATCGCGCCGAGCAGCGCGAGCTTGTTCCAGCGCTGGCCGGCCCAGCCGAAGAACAGCGAACCCAGCACGTTGAAGCCACCGATCATGCCGAGCGTCTGCGCGCTCAGCATCGGATCGAGGCCGCAGATCGCCAGATACGACGGCAGATGCGTGGTGAGGAAGACGAGCTGCATGCCGCAGACCATGTAGGCGCAGGTCATCACCACGAAGGACGCGTTGCTGAACGCGGTCTTTGCAGCCGTGACGGCGGTCGCATTGCCGATATCGTCGCCGGCAGGCTTCGGCAGCGGAATCCTGTCAACGCGGCCAGCGTACCACGCCGCCGGGATCATCACGACGGAGAGGATCACGAAGCCGGCGAGCCCGATGCGCCAGCCGAATCCCTCATTGAGCATCTGGCCGATCGGCGCCGACACCAGCGCGCCGAGCGAGCCCGCGGCGGATACGATTCCGAGCACCGTGGAGCGGACCGTCTCCGGCACTGCGCGCGCGGAAACCGACATCGCGATCGCATTCGCCGTGCAGGCGAGCGAGGTGCCGATCAGCACGCCGGCGCCGATCATGATGCTGATGAGCCCATGCGCGGTGGTTATCAGCACGAGGCCCGCAATGTAGGCCAGCGCGCCGGCCACCATGATCGGGCGGAAGCCGTAGCGCACCGTCAGCGCGCCGGCCATCGGCTGCAGAAAGCCCCAGGCGAGGTTCTGCACCGCCAGCGCCAGCGTGAAATCGGACACCGAGATGTGGATGTCATGCGTCAGCGGCTGCAGGAAAATGCCGAGGCTCTGGCGCAGCCCCATGCTCAGCGTGAGCATCATGGATGCGCCGATCAGGATAGGAAGCGTGGGTCGCAGGACTTGCAACAAGGGCATTGTTTTTGTTCTCCCGTTCGGGCAGGGCACCAAGATCGCAGCCTGCGCTTCCCGTATGTTTTAGTTACACAGACCTGTGTACTTAGGCTATACAAGGGCCCTGCTGTCAAGCGAAGAGGATCACGGCCGACGCATGGCATCCCCGCCTCCCAAACAGACCATGAAGGAACGAATCCTGGAGACCGCCGACAGGCTGTTCTACCTGCAGGGCATTCGCGCCATCGGCGTCGACACCATCGCGGCCGAGATCGGCATCTCCAAGCGCACGCTCTACAACCACTTCCCTTCGAAGGACGCGCTGATCTCGGCCTATCTCGAGCGCCGCTTCGTGCAGCCGCGCCCTTCCGACAAACCGCCAGTCGAACAGATCCTCGCAACCTTCGATTCGCTGGAGCGGCGCTTTTCGTCCAGGGATTTCCGCGGCTGCCCGTTCGTGAACGCCGTGGCCGAGCTCGGACCGGAGGATCGCGATGTCCGAAATATCGCCATTGCCTTCAAGGAGAGCCGCCGCATCTGGTTTCGCGATCTGCTGAAGCAGCTTGGTGTCGCCGATGCCGAGGGGCTTGCGACCCAGCTCGTGCTGCTGGTCGATGGCTCGATCGCGCAGGATCTGGTGCGCGACGACCCCGCGATGGCGCGCGCCGCCAAGGAGGCCGCGCGGGTGTTGCTGGCAAATGCCGGGATCGACGTCGGTCCATCCGGCCCGGCGGACAAGCCGAAGGCCGCGAAGACGAAGCGCCGCGGCTGAATCCGGTTGCGTCCCGAACGTCCGTTTGGTTGTTAGCGTTGACGACGCGTGACGAGATCTTCAACCGGATATTCCGTCAGGCGAGATGTCGACGACCGCGCGAACGGCCGCGGCACATGAGGGGAGCGACCATGGACGATCTGAAGGTGACCGCCACCGGCTACGATTTTGGGCCGGCGCGCGCGGCCATGCAGCGCTATATCGACAACAATCTTCTGTCCGGCATCTCGTCCGCGGTCATGGTGGGCCGCGAGCTCGTCGATGTGAGCTGCGTCGGCTGGGCCGACAAGGAAGCGCAGATTCCGCTGCGGACCGACCATATCTTCCGGGTCTTCTCCAACACCAAGCTGATCGCCTCCTGCGCGGCGCTGTTGTTGTTCGAGGAGGGACGCATCCGGCTCGACGATCCAATCGAGACGTTCATCCCGCAACTCGGCAACCGCAAGGTGCTGCGGCCGGGCGCAACGTCGCTCGACGACGCCGAACCGGCGCAAACCTCGATCACTATCCGTCACCTGCTCAGCCACAGCGCGGGCCTCAGCTATGGCCTGTTCGATCCGGGCACGCCGATCTTCAAGGCTTACAACGAGCGCAAGATCCTCAACCCGATGACGACGCTTGCCGACATGGTCGACAATTTGGCGGAGCTGCCGCTCGTCTTCCATCCCGGAACGTCGTGGGAATATTCGGTTGCGATCGACGTTGTCGCGCGTCTGGTCGAGGTCGTCAGCGGCCAGCCGTTCGACAAGTTCATCAAGGTGCGGATTCTCGATCCGCTCGGCATGGTCGACACCGGCTTCTTCGTTCCGGAGAAGGACCACAACCGGCTCGTTGCCTATTACGCCGGCGCCGATCTGACGGATCCGATGAAGCCAGGACTGACACGCACCGACAACTCGCCCTATCCGGGCGCGTATCTGCGCCCCGTGCCGCGCTTCAATGGTGGCGGCGGTCTTGTTTCCACCCTGCCCGACATGGTGGCGCTGATCCGCAGCCTGCTACCCGGCGGGCCGACGCTGCTCAAGCCGGAGACCATCGCGCAGGCGATGACCAACCAGCTCGCGCCGGGACAATGGATTCGTTTCGCGACGATGGGCGAGCAGCCCGGCAAGGTCTACGGCCTCGCCGGCGGCCTGATCCTCAATCCCGCTTCGCCGCTCGACCATCCCGACGCAGCAGGCGAACTCTATTGGGGCGGTGTCGCGGGCACGCAGTGGTGGATCTCGCCGAAGGCGAACGTCGCCGGCGTGATGATGGCACAGCGACAGATGGCGTTCGTCCATCCGTTTGCGTTCGAGTTCAAGCGGATGGCCTATGACGCAGTGAGGCGCGGGCGTTAGGAGTATTTGGTAGCCCGGATAGAGCGCAGCGAAATCCGAGACGCTCGTGCAAGCGACAAATGACCCGGATTGCGCTTCGCTGCATCCGGGCTACGAGATCGCACTACGCCGCCGCCGAGACGACGCGGTTGCGGCCGTCGTGCTTGGCGCGATAGAGCGCGGTGTCGGCGCGCTTGATCACGTCAGTAACCTGTTCGCCCTTGCGCTCCAGCGTGGCGAGACCGATCGAGATCGTGACCGAGATGCGCTTGCCGCCCTTGTCGACGGCAAAGGGCTCGCCGGCGATCGAACGACGCAGACGCTCAGCGACCATACCGGCGACATGCAAGTCGGTCTCCGGCATCACGATCACGAACTCCTCGCCGCCATAACGGCAGGCGAGATCGATGCCGCGGATCGACTTGCGGATGCGGGTGGCGAATTCGCGCAGCACGTCGTCGCCGGCATCATGACCGTAGGTGTCGTTGATCGCCTTGAAGTAGTCGATGTCGAGAATCATCAGCGCCAGCGGCTTGCCGCGCAGCGAGGCCTGCTCCGCGAGCGTGGCCAGATGGCTTTCCATGTAGCGGCGGTTGTTCAGGCCGGTCAGCGCGTCCGTGATCGCCATCTCGATCGAGTTCTGCACGTTGTCGCGCAGGTGGTCCGTGTAGCGGCGGCGGCGGATCTGGGTGCGCGCACGTGCCAGCAACTCGTTCTTGTCGACGGGGCGCAGCAGGTAGTCGTTGACGCCGATCTCCAGTCCACGCATCAGCCGCGTGTTGTTGTCGGCGTCCGAGATCGCGAGGATCGGGACCTGCCGGGTGCGCTCCAGCGACCGCGCCTGGCTGCACAGCCGCAGGCCGTCGTAATTGTCGAGGCTGAGCGACACGATCAGGAGGTCGTAATTGCCCTCCGCCGCGTGGAACAGCGCTTCGGACGGATTGGTTTCGACATCGACGGTATGCTCGGCGGCGAGGATCGGCGCCAGCTTCTCGTAGGACGACGGGCGGTCGTCGACCAGCAGGATGCGGCCGCCCATCCCCTTGTCGGCGATCGCGCTGCGCTCGGGCGCCCGCATGCCGATCTCGAGCGAGGTGATGGCGCGCATGCGCAGCTCATCGGTCATCATCTTGAGCCGCGTCAGCGAGCGCACGCGCGCGATCAGCACGACGTCGGAGACCGGCTTGGTCAGGAAATCATCGGCGCCAGCTTCGAGGCCGCGCACGCGGTCGGCGGGACTGTCCAGCGCGGTGATGATGACGACCGGAATGAAATGGGTCGCCGGATTGGACTTCAGCCGACGGCAGACCTCGAAACCGTCCATGTCGGGCATCATGACGTCGAGCAGGATGATGTCGCATTCGGCGCGCGCGCAGATTTCCAGCGCCTCGGTCCCGTTGGAAGCGGTCAGCACGTCGAAATATTCGGCCGACAGGCGAGCTTCCAGCAGCTTGACGTTCGCCGGAACGTCATCGACGACGAGGATACGCGCGGACATCGAACCACTACTCCCCTATCCGATAAAGCGTCGGACAGTCTCAATGAATTTGCCGACCGAGATCGGCTTGGACAAATAGGCCTCGCAGCCGCCCTCGCGGATGCGCTCTTCATCGCCCTTCATGGCGAAGGCCGTGACTGCGACGACCGGGATCGCGCGCAGATCGGGATCGTCCTTGATCCAGCGCGTGACCTCGAGGCCGGAAACCTGGGGCAATTGGATATCCATCAGGACGAGGTCGGGGCGCAGCTTGCGAACGAGGTCGAGCGCCTCGAACCCATTGCTGGTGCCCGAGGTGTGATAGCCATGCGCTTCCAACAGATCGCGAAAGAGCTTCATATTGAGCTCGTTGTCCTCCACGATCAGGACGGTTTTGGCCATCCCGTCCCTCCCAAAGCTTGGAAACGGGCCCGGCTGCGGCACCTCAGGCACCGCGCTCGGGGCGCGTCGAAAATGTGAATTCAAACTAGCGCCAGAATCGCTCTAACCCGTTAACCCCCAAGTCAACTTCCGTAGTGTGGTTTCCGTTTGCTTGAATACGAACGGAAGACTCGGGCATGATGGGTCTCTCAATAGAGATCATAAGTTAACGGAAAGGCAAATCGGCGCGTTGAAAAAGCCTGTTCACAACCCTCGGGAAGTCGCTGAAATCGTTGCGATTCAGGCGTTGAGCTTTATCGCCGGAGATCCCGAGCGGCTGGGCCTTTTCCTGGCCGAGACCGGGATCGGTCCGGAGACGCTGCGCAATGCCGCAGCCGATCCTCAATTTCTTGCGAGCGTGCTCGATTTCGTGATGCGCGACGATGCGACCGTGAAGGCCTTTGCCGACGCATCGGAACTGCACCCGACCAACATCGCCGCCGCCCGCCAGGTGCTGGGCGACCGGAAGTGGGAGCGCGACGTGCCGTGACCGCGGCGTCGGCACCGCTCGACGGCCCCCTCAATTTCTGCCGGGACTGTCTCGGCGACCTCGATATCAAGACAAAGCGGTGCAGCCATTGCGGCTCGCCGCGGCTGGTGCGTCACCGCGCCCTTCCCGCGCTCGCGTTGGCGCATATCGACTGCGACGCGTTCTATGCAACGGTCGAGAAGCGCGACAATCCTGATATCGCCGACAGGCCGGTCATCATCGGCGGCGGCAAGCGCGGCGTCGTGTCGGCCGCCTGCTACATCGCCCGTACCTATGGCGTCCGCTCGGCGATGCCGATGTTCAAGGCGCTGGAACTCTGCCCGAACGCAACCGTGATTCCCCCGAATATGGCGAAATATGTCCGCGTCGGACGCGAGGTCCGCCACGCCATGCAGGCACTGACGCCGCTGGTCGAGCCGCTGTCGATCGACGAGGCCTTCCTCGACCTCTCCGGCACGCAGCGTGTCCATGGCATGATCCCGGCCAAGGTGCTGGCCAAATTCGCGCGCGAGGTCGAACGCGACATCGGGATCACGGTGTCGGTCGGCCTGTCCCGCAACAAGTTCCTGGCCAAGATCGCCTCCGATCTCGACAAGCCCCGCGGCTTCGCGGCGCTCGACCAGGACGAGGCCCGCGAGATGCTCGCGGACAGGCCCGTCGGCTTCATTTACGGCGTCGGGCCGGCGACGCAGGAGAAGCTGATCCAGCGGGGCTTCCGCATCATCGCCGACCTGCAGCGCGCCGACGAGAACGAGCTGATGAAGCAGTTCGCGAGCGAAGGCCGCAGGCTGTGGCGGCTCGCGCGCGGCATCGACGACCGCCGCGTGGTTCCCGATCGCGGCGCCAAGACGATCTCGAGCGAAACCACCTTCGAGACCGACATCCGCGACTTCGCAACCCTGGAAAGGCTGCTCTGGAAACTGTCGGAGAAAGTTTCGGCGCGACTGAAGACCAGCGAACTCTCCGGCTGTACCATCACACTGAAGCTGAAGACCGCGGACTTCCGCCAGCGCACCCGCTCGCAGTCGATCCAGACCCCGACGCAGCTCGCCGCCAAGATCTTTGCGGTGTCGCGCGAGATGCTGGCGAAGGAGATCGACGGCACCGCCTTCCGCCTGATGGGCGCCGGCGTCAGCGCGCTGCGGCCGGGCTCGCAGGCCAACGACTCCGACATGCTCGACCGCCGCTCCGCCCATGCCGAGCGCGCGATGGACAATCTGCGCAAGAAGTTCGGCAATGCCGCCGTGATCCGCGGCATTGCCTATGAGGGGCCGACGAAGCCGGCCGAGGAGTAGAACTCAATCGACGACAGCCACCGCCTCGATCTCGATCAGCCATTCCGGGGCCGCCAGCGCGGTGACGCCGACCAGCGTGCTCGCCGGCGGCTCCATGCCTTCAAAGAAGGCGCCGCGTGCCTTGCCGATGATCGGGCGGAGCTCGGGCTTGTAGCCAACCACGAAGGTCGTGATCTTCACGATGTTGGCGTAGCTTGCGCCGGCGGCCTTCAGCGCCATGCCGAGGTTCTGCATCACCTGCGTCGTCTGCGCGGCGAGGTCGCCCGGACCGACGACCCGTCCCTCCTCGTCGACCGACACCTGTCCCGAAATGTAGACTGTGCGCGCGCCCGAGGCGACGACCACGTGAGAATATGCGGGGTTGTGGTGAAGGCCGCTGGGGCGAAGATGTTCGAGCTTGCTCATCATGTGCCTCCCTGACACGCGTTATGGACGGGAAGCCTATCCGGGGCCGAGACTTTCGACCAGAGAGCTCGTCATTCCGGGGCGATGCGAAGCATCGAACCCGGAATCTCGAGATTCCGGGTCTGGTCCTTCGGACCATCCCGGAATGACAACCTAGTTGTCACTTGCAGGGCTTGGAATTCCTGACGTCGAACTTGTCCATCGCGCCCGAGATCACGAAATCGTTGTAATCGAGCACCAGCGCGCGGGAGACGCCGTTCTCATAGAGCTCGAACGACATCGCATAGACCGGGGTCTGCTCGCCGTCGGTCGCCTTGGCGTCGCGATCGTAATAGCTCACCGTCACCGGCCAGCGCGTCATCGACTTCATCACGTCGCTTGCCGTCGACGGATCGGGCGACGTCGGGGCGTGATCGCCCGGGATGGCTTTGCCGATCACCGCGAGCGTGTTGTAGACTTTTTGGCCATTGTCGGAGCCGTCATACACCGTCAGCTCAAGCACCGACTTGCCCTCGCGCGCCGCCGCGATAATGCGCTTGATCTGCTCGGTCGGGAACACGACCTTGCCGTCGAGATTGAAGGTCTTCTTCACCGGCTGCGTCAGCTTCACCGTGATATGGTCGCCGACCCGCTCGGCTATGCCGTCGACCGGCGCGGATTCGCTGTCGTTCATGCGGGTGTCGATCTTGAAGCGGTAGCTCTTGCCGGCTGCGTCCTCCCAGGACGTCGAGCGCAGATCAGAGAGCGTGACCTTGCCTTCGCCGCTGTCGAGCTCGGACACCTGACGGAATTCTGAGGTGTAGCCTTCGCAGGAACTGCCGGAGAAAGTGTAGAGGATGCGGCCACGCGCATCGCTGACCGAGTTGTTGCCGCGCGACTTGACGAGGCTGAGATCGTAGAGCGCCTGGTGCGCGAGAAACGGCCCGCTCGCGGCCGCAGCGGCCGGCCCTTGGGCCAAGCCTAATCCTGCAGCAACGGCGATCGACAGTACCAGGGCACGCGACGCAGTCCGGGACGGCAGGATCATGGATTTTCCTCGAGGGGGACGAATCGGCACAATAGTGACGGCCCTATTGCGCCGCAACTGGGGCAAGGTTCACAAAAAGGTAACGGACGGATTACGGAAATGCCGGCTTTTTTCACCGGCCTTCCGTGAGAGTTCGCACGGATCGGGAAGAAATGTCGGCAGGGTTCCGTTCGCTTGCAAGCGTGGGCGCGATGGGCGAAACAAGGCGCGGCCTGAGCGCGTTTCAGGCAGCGGATCATCCAACCCAGGGACGAAAAAAATGGCGGGTACGGTCGAACAGAAGCTGACGTCACAAGGGATCACACTTCCGCAGCCCGCCTCACCGGTGGCGAACTATGTGCCCTTCGTGCGCAGCGGAAATCTGCTGTTCGTGTCGGGCCAGGTCTGCTTCAACGCGGAAGGCAAGCTGATCGCCAAGGGCAAGCTCGGAGCCGGCGTCACCCTCGAGCAAGGCACGGCCGCGGCGCGCGGTTGCGGCATCAATCTGCTCGCGCAGGTCAAGGCCGCGCTCGGCGATCTCGACAAGGTCGTGCGTGTGGTGCGGCTCGGCGGCTTCATCAATTCCGCGCCCGACTTTCTCGATGGACCGAAGGTTCTCAACGGCGCCTCCGACCTGATGGTGGAAGCCTTCGGCGACAAGGGCCGCCACGCCCGCACCACGGTCGGCGTCGCCTCCCTGCCCGCGGATGCGGCGGTCGAGGTCGAGGGCATTTTCGAAGTCGCCTGACGCATGCGCGCCCCTGATTGGCTGACCGGACGGCCGGTCGCGCATCGCGGCCTGCACGATGCGGCACGTGGTATCATCGAAAACATGCCGGCCGCGGCCAATGCCGCGATCGCGGGCAATTTCGCGATCGAGTGCGACATCCAGCTCAGCTCCGACGGCGAGGCGATGGTGCATCACGATGATGCGCTCGGCCGCCTCACCGAAGGCTCGGGCCTGCTCCTGACCAAGACCGCGGCCGAGCTGAAGGCGGTGAAGTTCACGGATACGTCCGAGCAGATGATGACGCTCGGCGATCTCTGCGCGCTGGTCGCCGGCCGCGTGCCGCTGGTGGTCGAGGTGAAGAGCCATTTCGACGGCGACCGCAAATTGGTACGGCGGATGGCCGAGGTGCTGTCATCCTACTCCGGCCCGGTGGTCGGGATGTCCTTCGATCCCGATCAGGTGCTGGCGCTGCGCGAGGTCATGCCGAGCCTGCCGCGCGGCATCACCGCCCAGCGCACCTATGACGATGGCTACTGGGCCAAGCTGACGCCCGCACAGCGCGACAGCATGCTCTATCTGCGGCACGGCTTCAGCACCCAGCCGCATTTCGTCGCCTTCTGGGTCAACCAGCTGCCGGCGCCGGCGCCCTGGATCGCCCGCAACGTCTTCGGCTGCCCGCTGCTGGCCTGGACCGTGCGGACGGCGGAACAGCGCGCGCGCGCGGCGCGCTACGCCGACCAGATGATTTTCGAGGGATTCGTTCCGGGAACCTGACATGCCCCCTGCAGCCTTGAAGTCGTCGCTGCGATGCACGATCTTTGGGGCGGTCACCATACGCGATGGTTGATCGCAGGAGCATGATCGGGAGAAGCAGAAGCCAGTCTTCCGCAAAGGTCGTGCTCGAACGAGGCACCGGTCTTCATTCTCAATGGCGTCTTCTGAAATCACCCTCGAAGCTGTTCCAGACATCAGCGACATCCCTGCCGCTGAATGGGACGCTTGCGCCAATCCGAAAGGCGATCCGGACAACCTGGACAATCTCGATACGCTGGCTTCAATCGATCCCGCAGGCAACTGCGAGGCGATCTCAAAGCCCGGCTATAACCCGTTCGTATCTCACGCCTTTCTCGCCGCCGCAGAGGCATCCAATTCGGCCTGCGCCCGCACCGGCTGGGGTCCGCGGCATCTCGTGGCGAAGCTCGACGGCGAGATCGTCGGCGTGGTGCCCTGCTATCTGAAATCGCACTCGCAGGGCGAATACGTGTTCGACCGCGGCTGGGCCGAGGCCTATCACCGCGCCGGCGGCAGCTACTATCCGAAGCTCCAGGTGTCCGTTCCTTTCACGCCTGCGACCGGTCCACGGCTATTGATCCGCGATGGTGTCGACCGCGAGCTGATGGGCTCGGCGCTGGCGCGCGGCTTGAGGGCGCTCTGCAACGCCACCGAGGCCTCGTCCGTGCATGTGACCTTCGCCCGCGAGGACGAGGCAAAGTTCCTCGGCGGGCACGGCTTCCTGCAGCGGACTGACCAGCAGTTCCACTGGCACAATGCCGGCTTTGCGACCTTTGACGATTTCCTCGCCACACTGAACTCGCGTCACCGCAAGGCGATCAAGCGCGAGCGCCGCGAGGCGGTCGCCGCCGGCATTACCATCCACTGGCTGACCGGTTCCGATATCACCGAGGAGGCCTGGGACGCGTTCTTCGATTTCTATATGGAGACCGGCTCGCGCAAATGGGGTCGGCCGTATCTCACCCGAAAGTTCTTCTCGTTGATTGGCGCGAGGATGAGCCAGGACGTGCTGCTGGTGATGGCCAAGCGCAATGGGCGCTGGATCGCAGGCGCGATCAACTTCATCGGCTCGGATACGCTGTTCGGCCGCAATTGGGGTGCGATCGAGCACCACCCGTTCCTGCATTTCGAGGTCTGCTATTACCAGGCGATCGATTTCGCGATCCAGCGCCGCCTCAAGATCGTTGAGGCCGGGGCGCAGGGCGAGCACAAGCTGGCGCGCGGATACCTGCCGCAGACCACCTATTCGGCGCACTTCATCGCCGATCCGGCGCTGCGCCGCGCGATCGCCGATTACCTCAAGCGCGAACGCGCCTATGTCGCCGAGGTTGGCCGCGAACTCACCGAGGCCGGTCCCTTCCGCAAGACGGCCGACGACGCTTGACGTTTTGACCTCGACCGAGACACTAAAGTGCCAAAACTTGAGGAGCCGCCGACATGCCCGCCTACGATAACAACAACATCTTCGCAAAAATCCTGCGCGGCGAGCTGCCCTGCTACAAGGTCTATGAGGACGAGCACGTCTTCGCCTTCCTCGACATCATGCCGCGCTCGCCCGGGCACACACTGGTGATCCCGAAGGTCCCTGCCCGCAACATCCTTGACATCAAGCCTGATGATTACGCCCATGTCGCGCGCGGCACCCACAAGATCGCGGCCGCCGCGATGAAGGCGTTCGAGGCCGACGGCATCACCGTGCAGCAGTTCAACGAGCCCGCCGGCGGCCAGGTGGTCTTCCATCTGCATATGCATGTGATGCCGCGCCAGGACGGCGTCGCGCTGCTGCCGCCCGCCAGCCGCAAGGAAGAGGCCAAAGTGCTCGAGGCCAGCGCGGCCAAGCTGATCGCGGCGTTGAAGTAGGCCGCGCCACGCGTCAAAGTTCGTAGATGGGGTAACGGGCCGACGGATATAGCCGCCCGGTCGCGACGGCGCGATGTGGAAGCGCGCTCGCGTGCGGCTTTTCGGGCAGGCGGTCGTCCCTCAAACTGATGGTGTTCAAACGGAGTCGGGCGAGCCCGCTCCAAGCATCATTAAGGGACGACCATGTACCACTATGCAGGAATCGACGTGTCTTTGGAAAGCTCGAGCGTTTGCGTTGTCGATGGCGCGGGCAAGATTTTGCGGGAGGCGAAGGTTGCCAGCGAGCCGGAAGCGCTGATCGCCTGGTTCCGATCGCTGGGCCAGGCGATGGAGCGGATCGGACTGGAGGCCGGTCCGTTGTCGCAATGGCTGTCCACGGCGCTGCGCGCGGCCGGGCTTGCCGTCGAGCTGCTGGAGACCCGGCACGTCCGCGATGCCTTCAAGGCGATGCCGGTGAAGTCGGACCGCAACGATGCCCGCGGCATCGCCCAACTGATGCGGCTCGGCTGGTTCCGGCCGGTCCACTGCAAGTCGATTGAAGCGCAGGAGACGCGGGCGGTTCTGACGGCCCGCAAGCTGCTGCAGTCGAAGCTGCGCGACATCGAGAACAGCGTACGTGGCGTGCTGCGGGGCTTTGGCCTGAAGGTCGGCAAGACCACCGAGCGCACGTTCGCCAACCGGATCCGGGAGCTCGTCGCCGGCCACCCCGGACTTGAGCTGGTGGCGCAGGCCCTGCTCGAAGCCCATGCCGTGTTGCTGCGCGAGTTCAATGGCCTGGACAGACACACCCAGAAGCTCGCCAGATCGCATCCCCCGGCCCGGCTTCTGATGACAACGCCGGCCGTCGGCCCGATCGTGGCGCTCACCTATGCCGCCGCGATCGACGATCCGATCAGGTTCCGTTCCTCGAAGGCGACCGGCGCGCATTTTGGGCTCACCCCGAAGAAGTATCAGTCGGGGCAAACCGACTACACTGCCCGCATCAGCAAGATCGGCGACGCGTCGGTGCGGGAGGCGCTGTACCAGGCCGCCCACGTCATGCTGACCAAGCCGGTCAGGAACTGCTCGGCGCTGAAGAGCTGGGCCATGCGGCTTGCCAAACGTGCGGGCATGCGCAAGGCCAAGGTGGCGCTGGCGCGCAAGCTCGCAGTCATCCTGCATCGGATGCTGGCTGATGCGAAACCCTTCAATCCGATGGCCCACGCAACCTAAGGAAGGAGCCTCAACCGATCTGGGCAGGCCACGACACCAGGCCTTCCCCGAGCGAAGTCCCTTTGCCGGGACGACGGATCCGGTCAGGCCGCCATCCGGGAAGTCGGTTCACAACCACGCTTCCGTAGATTGGCCGGCCGGCTCCTCAATGCACCCCATCAGGCGACGGCCACTGCGCCGATCCCGTACAGAAGCAAGTGCCCGGCAAGTGGACCACGCAAAAAGGGATTGACTAACCAAGGCCCGTTACAGAAGCCCGGATGAAGCGCAGCGTAATCCGGGATTCTTCGCGCGTTGTCGCACCGCCCCCGGATTTCGCTTCGCTCCATCCGGGCTACGGCTGTCACTCGGTCTCGAAGTCCCCCGCTTGCGGCGGGGCGAGCGGGGTGAATTCGCAGCGATCGGGCTTGACGTCGATCAGCGGCGTCTCGTCGAGACAGTCGAGCCCGCGCACCAGGATGACGTTACCCTCCACGCCAACCAGCTTCACGGTCGAGGTCCCGATCGGATTGGGACGCACCGGCGAGCGCAGCGAGAAGGTGCCGCGGGTGTTGCCGTTGTTCTTCGGGCTCTGCAGCACGATGTCCCGCCGCGACTGGTGCAGCCAGTAAAGCACCTCGAGGTTCGAGTAGAAATCGATGCCCTTGATCGCGGCGACCCAGGGCTCGAAGATCTCGAGCCGGCACACCGGGCCGTCATGCCGCCCCTGCCGCGGCGTCGCCAGCCGCGAGGTCCAGGGCGTGCGGATGCGGCCGATGAAGACGAGCCCCGCATCGCGCGCCGGCGGCATGTCGACGGCGACTTCGCCCTCGCGCAGTTCCATTTCACGTACCATGTGTCAATCCAGCGATATGTTCAGCGCAGTCTCGGCCCAGCTCTTCGGACGCAGCGGCGGAAAACCGGTCTCAGATACCATACCAGACACTGACCGCAATGACGCGGCAAGCGGCGCGCCTCACGCCCTGTTCCTCAGCACGAAGCACGCCCCGCCCGCCTTGCGGATGCGGTTGCAGAGGTTGTCCGCCTCGGGCCGTGTGTCGGCGCCGATGCGCACCTGGTAGAAAGTGGCGCTGCCGCGGCTGCGCAAATGCGAGCTCAACAGGCTCGGATCCTGGTCGCCGATCACGGCGGATAGGTGCTTCATGGCGCGGGCGTACATCGCCAACGCCTTGTCACGGCTGAAGCCGGCCGCCAGTTGCACGCCCCAGAGCTTGGCGGCGGACAGCGTGATGTGCTGCTCGAGCTCGGCCACGAACGGATTCGGCGCACGCTTCAACAGCGCCATCAACTCGCGGCAGCTCGTGGTCGGCGCGCGCTCGGGCATCTTGCCGTTGCGGCCGGCGGCGGCCCAGGTGTCGACGCTGGAGCCGGTGATCGCGAACACGTAAGCGCGCGTCTCCTGCGGCATGGAGCCGGTGCCGGCGAGCCAGTCCTGGATCCGGCGCGGCCCGGCATTGTAGGCGGCCGCCGCGAGGCCGAGATTGCCGAACTGGCTGCGCAGCTCGCTCAGGAATTCCGCCGACTTCGGCAGCGCCTGCACGGGATTGAAGGGATCGAGCAGCCCGCGCTCGTTCGCGGTGCCCGGCATGAACTGCGCGATGCCCTGTGCGCGCTCGCCGCTGCGGGTCATGGGCCCGACCGCATCCGCCTGGAAACGGCTCTCCTGCCAGATCACGCGGGCGAAGAATTCGAGCGGCAGGCCGTTGGCGCGCGCCGCCGACTCGATCATCAGGCACATCGCCTCGCGGGTGCCGCTCTCGCGCGCGCTCTCGGCCGGCTTCTCGCGCGGGATCGCGAGCTCCTCGACGCTCGGATGCACGTATCGCGGGGCTTCGGCCGGCGCGTCCTCCGCGCCGGCGCCGAGCGGCGACGCCAGCATCGCAAGCATACCCAATCCTGCGCACAGGGCTGTTCGCATCGCAATTCTGTTCCCGCGCCGCGCGGCTTGACACCGCGAGCGCCTGGTCTAGCTATGGCTGACAATGATGGCGCGCAAAAGGGAGCGCAAAATGGCCGCAGCTTCGGATGATCAACTCGGCTTCGCGCCCGACGACGACGCCCCGATCGGCTATATGAAGCGGACCCGCGACTATTACGCGGCGATCGGCTACACCACCCCCTACCGCTGGGCGCACTATACCTCCGCACCGTTCCAGCCGCTGAAGAAGCCGCTCAGCCAGGCCCGCGTCACCATCATCACGACGGCGGCACCGTTTGATCCCGCCAAGGGCGACCAGGGCCCGGGCGCGAAATACAACGGCGGCGCCAAGTTCTATTCGGTCTATGACGGCGACACGTCGCAACAGCACGATTTGCGGATCTCCCATATCGCCTATGACCGCGTGCATACCTCGGCCGAGGACAGCGGCACCTGGTTCCCGCTTCCGCAGCTCAAGCGTCTCGCAGCAGCAGGCAAGATCGGCGAGGTCGCGCCGCGCTTCTTCGGTGCGCCGACTAACCGCAGCCACCGCGTCACCATCGAAACGGACGCGCCTGAAATCCTCAAGCACTGCCGCGCCGACAAGGTCGACGCCGCCGTGCTGGTGCCGAACTGTCCGGTCTGCCACCAGACCGTCAGCCTGGTCGCCCGTCACCTCGAGCAGAACGGCATCCCGACCATCGTGATGGGCTGCGCCAAGGATATCGTCGAGCACGCGGCGGTGCCGCGCTTCCTGTTCTCCGATTTTCCGCTCGGCAATTCGGCCGGCAAGCCGCACGACGTCGCCTCGCAGGCCTTCACGCTGGAGCTGGCGCTGCGCGTGCTGGAGCAGGCTCCGGGTTCGCAAACCACCGTGCAGTCGCCGCTGCGCTGGAGCGAGGATCATTCCTGGAAGCGCGACTACAGCAACGCCGATGCGCTCAGCGCCGAGGAGCTGGCGCGCCTGCGCCGCGAGTTCGACGCGCAGAAGGAAATCGCCAAGGGCCTCCGCGAGCGCGTCGCGTAGGCCTTTGCATCATCCAAACTGAGATCGACCACGGTTTCGCTCAGCGAGCCCTCGCCAGCGCCGGAGCGGGAGGGTGGAGGGCTGCGTCCGTGATGCCGGCATAGCACCGTGCGAGCGCCGCGCAGGTCATGAGCTGGATCTGATGGAACAGCATCAGCGGCAGCACGACCAGCGGACGTCAGGCCGATTTGGCCGTCGCGACCGCGACCGCGTTCAGCATTCCGGTCCGTTCGTGGCAGTTCAGATATTCGAAGAACTGCTCGTCCGCGGCGGCGACCGTGACTTCGTGATACAGCCTGAGCTTGGCGTTCGGTCCCAGCGTCGACAGATATTTCATCGCCGCGCCGAAGATCCTGACATGGGTCGGATGCGATTCCGCCCAGCGCTCCAGCGCTGCCAGGCTCTTCCACCAGCTCTGGCCGTAGGACTTTTCTGTCGGCCGGCCGTTCGCGTCGACCACGCGCATGTAGCGATTGGCGTAGCAGCCGATCGGCACGCCGTCGTCGCGCAGGAAATCCATGCCCTCGCGCAGCACCGGCTCGACATCGCCGAGATACATCTTGCGCTCCGATGCTTCGGTGTCGCTCCAGTCCTGGCCGGAGCGGATCAGGCAGAGATTGTCGTGCGCGACGATGCGGATGCGCGCGCCGTCGCTGATAGCGCGCGGCTCGCCGCCTGGCACCATCGCATCGGTCTGCGACAGCGGAATGCGGTCGCGCATGCCGCCCCAATAGGCGTGCTCCTGCACTTCCCCGCTCATGGTCTCCGCCAACACCGCAACGCCCTCCGGACGGCCGAGCGATGAGAACAGCGTCTCGTAGCGCTCGACATGCGGCCGCAGCACCTCGATGAAGCGGCCGAGACCGTCGCCCGCGGCGCCGCTGCCCGTCCAGGCCTCGCGCGCCTCCGCAAACCAACGATCGAACCGCGCCGCGTCGTCCCAATAGGCCACCGAGACGACATTGCTGAAGCCGGCCTGATCAACATATTGCGCGCGATCCCAATGCGCCGGGCCGTTTTCCCTGGCGAAGCGCTGCGCGATCTGCGCGAGCGTCTCGGCCACCGCGGCCGTCGGCTCGCCGCGGTACTGCACCCCGAAATAGGCCATGATCACGCTGACGACCGCGGGCCGGTGGCGCGCGACGAAGGACGGGTAAGGCGGTACATAATCGTCGGGCACGCGCCGATGACGCGAGCGCGCGGTCTGCAAATGAGATGGGATGGCGGATTCCATGGCAGTCGCCTCCGTTGGATTTGCCCGTTGCAGCTTAGCTGGCGGCCGCCTGCAGCTCATCGTCTGCCAGGCTCTCGAGCGGCAGCGCAAAATGCTCGACGCGCTTCGACGGCTTCTTGTTCAGGAGCAGGCGCGTGACGTCGGGCCGCGAATAGTGCCCGGCCGGATCCGCGGCGTTCTTGGCGATCGCGATTGCACCGAGATCGATATCGGCGATAAGCAGGCCTTCCTGATCGGGCGGCAGCTTGTCGGCAATCGAACTGCCGTCCGGACCGTAGATCGCGGCGTGCCCGCCGCCGACGTGCAGCAGCGCGTGCTTGTCCCCGCGGTCGCAAAGCTCATCCACCATCGCCTGCGAGACGGTGGCGCAGGGCGCGAGCACGAAGCAGGAACCTTCGACGGCGTAGACGCGGGACGCCGCATTGTTGACCTCCCAACCGAGCGCGGGCGCGAACGGATCGTACAGCGAGAAGCTCGGCCAGGCCGCGACATGCACCTGCTCGTTCTGCGCGTACATCGCGTATTTCGACAGCGGCTGCAGGTGCTCCCAGCAGCACAGCGCGCCGAGGCGCCCGATGCCGGGGCGGTCATGCACCGCAAGATCGCTGCCATCGCCCTCGCCATAGACGGTGCGTTCGGCATGGGTCGGGCGCAGCTTGCGCCGCCTGGCGATGGTCTCGCCGTCGGGGCCGATCAGCCATTGCGCGAGATAGAGGCTACCGCCATCGCGCTCGGACAGACCGAGCACTGCGGTCATGCCGGCGTTCTTCACGGCGAGCCGCAGACGCTCGGCCTGCGGGCTGGCATAGGCCAGCGAGTTGTCGAAATAGCGCTGCACGAAGCCGCGCCCGATCGCCCAGGCCGGCGAGTCCAGCCAGATGTACCAGGGATAGCCGGGAATGAAGGCCTCCGGGAATGCGATCAGCTTGGCGCCCTTGGCCGCGGCCTCCTCGATCAGCGCAATGGTCTTGGCGACGGACGCATCGAGGTCAAGCCAGGCGGGTGCCGCCTGCACCACCGCAACGCGATATTTCGGATGTTCGATGCCCATGATGTCCTCCTCGCTGCCGGCGCCTTGGCAGGTTCGCACTTGATCGGCCCTATCGGCCTCTGACATCATGCTGCCGCGAAACCGGACGCGCCGTTCGACCGGGACGGAAGGAAAATTCGACTGCGGCGGAGGTCATCCCCGCCGGTCCGGTACGAAGCTTGTTTTTTTGAGTGGCCCGCGTTTGGACTCGTGAAGGGAGGAAATCATGCCGGCCCTGTTCACCACGGAAGACGCGCCCACGCATCGGCGCCTTGCACTCTGGCAGGACATCGTCTGCGACGTCTTCGTGCAGCTCGACTGCAAGTCAGATCTCGGCACCGCCTTCCACGGCGCTATCACGAGCTCCCAGGTGGGACCGGCGAAATGCTCGACCGTCTCGTCAAGTCAGCAACGGGTGTTGCGCACACCCTCGCGAATCGCGCGCGCGACCGAGGACTTCGTGCTGTTCGCGCTCGGCCGGCGCGGCGCCGGCGCCGTGTTGCAGGACGGCCGCGAGACTGTGATCCAGCCGGGCGAGTTTGCATTCTACGACACGACCCGGCCTTACGAGCTGCGGTTCGACGACGACTTCACGCAAACCATCTTTCAGGTGCCGCGCGCGATGCTGCACCGGCGCTTTGCCGGCACCGAGCCTCTCACCGCGACCACCTTCGCGCCGGACCGTCCGGTCGAGCGGCTGGCCTCCCAGTTCATCGCCGGGCTCTCCGAGGTCGCCGACCGGCTCGATGATGACACCGCGATCCGGCTCGCGGACCAGGCCGTCGATCTCCTCGCCATGGCCATGAGCGAGCGGCTCGGGCGCGCCACGCTGACGTCGTCAACCCATCGCTCGGGCCTTTTGTACCGTCTGAAGGCCCATGTGCTGGCACATCTGCCGAACCCCGATCTCGGCCTCGCCGAGACCGCCGCGGCGCTCGGCATCTCGCCGCGTTACATCAACAGCCTGTTCGCCGACGAAGACACCTCGTTCCAGCGCTTCGTGCTGGCGCAGCGGCTCGAGCGGTGCAAGCGCGACCTCGCCTCGCCCACCCATGCGCATCGCCACATCAGTGAGATCGCGTTCGCCTGGGGCTTCAACGACCTCTCGCATTTCGGTCGGGTGTTCCGCGAGCATTACGGCATGTCGCCGCGCGATTGGCGGCAAAGCCGGTTGCCGAACTGATCGTCGCAACTTTCGCGCCGCGAAAAATGCCCGGGAATCCGGAGGGTCGCGGCTGCAATCAGTTTACGTTAACTACAACAGTCGTCAGCGTCGACCTTCTCACCGCATCACGACCCGATAGATTGGTTCCATTCATTTGGAGGATTTCAGATGCAGGACCGGCGCCACGACGCACGCGACAAGGTGCTTTATGGCGGTGTCGCAAAAATCAATGAGCACGGTTCGACGATGGATTGCGTCGTTCGCAACATCAGCGAGCACGGCGCCTGCGTGGAGGTTGACCACGCGGAACGATTGCCCGAGGAGATCAAACTCAGCGTCGCCCGCAAGGGCCGCTCGTTCCTCGCGCGGCTGATCTGGCGCCAGGCCAACAAGGTCGGGCTTGCCTTCCGCATCATGACATCGGACACCCTGGTCAGCGATCTCGATGAGCGCCTGCGCCGCAGCGAGATCAAGAAGCGCCAGCTCCAGCGCCGGATCAAGGAACTGATTGGCGAGGGCTGAGCGCCTGCGCCCGTCCCGCTCCTGAGTAAGGATTCAGTCGTGTGTTGCCCCACCATAGACTAGGCACCATAGCGCTCACATTCTTCGTGTTGACCCTTTCGAGCCACGCCGCCGACGGCCGGCTTCCACAATTGCCGGATGGTAGATACCGCGTCGTCGTCAAGGACGTGACGGTCGCATTGCCGAAAGACGATCCGGAGAACACTCGCATCCAGTTTCAAACCGCTGCTCCGGCGGGAAAAGCCCCCGATCTCTTCAGGGTGTTTGATCTGGAGCGTGATCCAGAAAAGTATTTGTCCAAGCTGAAGTCGTCGGAATGGAGCGCCGTCGTCGCATCGGCGAACAGGAAAAATGACATTCTCGGGACGAAGATCCTCAAGGGCGTTTTCAACGTCGGCCTGCTGTCAGGCAAGGATGCCAATTGCGCGGCCTGGAAGCTTGATTGGGAGCGTTATCGCGCGACTGCCATCAACGAGAAGGCGGATCAGTATGGATGGATCAGGCTAGGCGAACCGCAAGATCCGTCGAGCAAGTTCATCAAGTTTCTCGACAACCAAACGCGCGCAGGCAGCCCCTATCACACTTTGGTTTGCGATTTTGCCGGTTATTGCCTGCTGAGCACCTGCCACGATGACCTCACCGTGTGGATCAAGATCAAATCGTCCAACAAGATCCAAGGAGAAGATTACTCGGTGAAGGATTTCGACGAGCAGATCGCTAGCGGAACCAAGGTTCTCGAGCGAATGCTGATCGGTCGCCGGGTCGATTTGACCCATCCCTGACGCGCCCAGCAAGAAAATGCCGGCCGTCTCGCGACGGCCGGCTCTACACTGATCTCAGTGGCTCAGGCCTTCACCAGTGGCCCGCGCGACGCCGGGCCGTTGCCTTGCCGCAATGCTGCATCGCGGCATTTCGGGGTTGCAAAGTCCGGGTCAATCCAGCATGCGGTAGGCCAACCCATGCCGGAACCGAAGGCAACTTCACTACATGTCAGCAATGATCGAGCATGCCGACGGCCTGCCGAAACCACAGCGCAATTGGGCCATTCTCACGATCGCGCTCGGCCTCGTGATGGCCGTCATCGATGGCTCGATCGCCAACGTCGCGTTGCCCACCATCGCGCGGGATCTTGACGCGAGCCCCGCGTTTTCGATCTGGATCGTCAACGGCTATCAGTTGGCGATCACGATTTCGTTGCTGCCGTTGGCTTCGCTCGGCGAAATCATCGGCTATCGCCGAGTCTATCTGGCGGGGCTGGTGCTCTTCACACTCGCGTCGGCGTTCTGCGCGCTGTCACACACCCTGCCGCTGCTGACCGTGGCGCGGGTCATGCAGGGATTTGGCGCAGCCGGAATTCTGAGCGTCAACTCCGCGCTGGTCCGCTTCACCTATCCGAGCGCGCTGCTCGGCCGCGGCATCGGCGTCAACGCGCTCGTCGTCGCCGTCTCGGCCGCGGTGGGCCCCACCGTGGCCTCGATCATTCTGGCGGTCGGAACATGGCCCTATCTGTTTGCCATCGACATCCCGCTCGGCATCGCGACGCTGGCCCTGGGCTGGCACTATCTGCCGCACACCAAGCCGGCCAGTCACGCCTTTGACTGGCAGAGCGCCGCCCTGAGCGCCGTTGCCTTCGGAGTTGGCATTACCGCGATCGACAGCGCCGGACATGGCGAGGCGCTGTATCTCTGTCTGACCGAGTTCGCCATCGCGGCCATCGCATGCGTCTTGCTGGTCCGGCGGCAGACGCACCTTCCCTCTCCGCTGTTGCCGGTCGACCTGCTGCGAATTCCGATTTTCGCGCTGTCGATCGGCACCTCGATCGCCTCCTTCTGCGGCCAGATGCTGGCCTTTGTCGCGATGCCCTTCTATCTCGAGCGGCACTTCGGATATTCGGCGGTGCAGATCGGCCTGCTGATTACGCCCTGGCCGATCGCAGTCGCATTTGCAGCCCCGCTCGCAGGCTGGCTGGTCGAGCGCTATCCGGCCGGCCTGTTGGGCGGCATCGGGTTGCTGGTGTTCGCGGTGGGATTGGGCACGTTGGCGATGATGCCGGCCGCGGCCTCACCCCTCGACGTGATCTGGCGCATGGCGCTCGCCGGCGCCGGCTTTGGTTTGTTCCAGACCCCCAACAACCGCACCATGATCGCCGCCGCGCCGCGCGAGCGCTCCGGCGGCGCCAGTGGAATGCTCGGAACGGCACGCCTGCTGGGACAGACCATGGGCGCAGCCTTGGTCGCGTTGCTGCTGGCGCGCTATCCGGACGATGGCACCCGGATCTCGCTCATGGTCGGCGTCGGCTTTGCCGTGGTCGGGGCGGCGCTCTCTACGCTCAGATTGTCGTCGGCCGGTAGCCGGGGCGCCGAGCGGGTGCGGATCCATGAGAGCCAGCGCCTGCGGGGCGAGTGACGCCGCGCAATGCGATCCGGATCGCCGCATCAGCCTCCGGTCGTCCACCCGCTGCGACAAACAAAAAAGGCCGGCTGTTCAGCCGGCCTTTTCATTTGATCGTTTGTTACAGCGTCACGCCTTGACCAATGGTCCGCGCGAGGCCGGTCCCTTGGTGCCGCCTCCGCCGCCTGGGCCACCCGACTTCGGCGGCTTGCGCTTGCGGGCGGGAAGCTTCTCGGGCTTGGGCGTGACCGGGCCCTCGACGAACTCGAAGCCGATCTTGTCCTTGCCCGTCGCCTCGTCCTTGACCAGCACGACGCGGACATGGCCGCCGCCCTTGAGCTGGCCGAACAGCACCTCGTCCGCCAGGGGCTTCTTGATGTGCTCCTGGATGACGCGCGCCATCGGACGCGCACCCATCTGCTCGTCGTAGCCGTGCTCGATCAGCCAGGCCTTCGCAGGCTCCGACAGCTCGATCGTGACGTCGCGGTCGGCGAGTTGCGCCTCGAGCTGCAGGACGAACTTCTCGACCACCATGCCGATCACGTCGGCATTGAGATGCGCGAACGAGACGATTGCATCCAGCCGGTTGCGGAATTCCGGCGCGAACTGGCGATTGATCGCCTCGTGGTCGT
The DNA here is from genome assembly GCF_029910015.1 of Bradyrhizobium sp. ISRA436. Taxonomy (NCBI): domain Bacteria; kingdom Pseudomonadati; phylum Pseudomonadota; class Alphaproteobacteria; order Hyphomicrobiales; family Nitrobacteraceae; genus Bradyrhizobium; species Bradyrhizobium sp. ISRA436. The sequence goes on along the minus strand of NZ_CP094519.1, from coordinate 3,285,155 downwards.
CGCCTTCCCGCTTACTGCGGGTGAAGCCGAAGGCCTGGCGTGCCAGGTCCGCCGCGCCCGCATTGGTGGTCATGATCAGGATCACGTTGCGGAAGTTCACTTGCTTGCCGTTGTGGTCGGTGAGCCGGCCGTGATCCATGATCTGCAGCAGCACGTTGTAGAGATCCGGGTGCGCCTTCTCGATTTCGTCGAGCAGCACCACGCAATGCGGATGCTGGTCCACGCCATCGGTGAGCAGGCCGCCCTGGTCGAAGCCGACATAGCCGGGAGGCGCGCCAATCAGGCGCGACACGGTGTGCCGCTCCATGTATTCGGACATGTCGAAGCGCAACAACTCGACGCCGAGCGACGCCGCGAGCTGCTTTGCAACCTCGGTCTTGCCGACGCCGGTCGGACCCGAGAACAGATAGCTGCCGATCGGCTTCTCCGGCTCACGCAGGCCGGCCCGCGCCAGCTTGATCGATGCTGAGAGTGACTCGATCGCCTTATCCTGGCCGAACACCACGCGCTTCAGGGTCTGCTCGAGATGCTTGAGCACCTCGGCATCATCCTTCGACACGCTCTTGGGCGGAATCCGCGCCATGGTCGCGATCGTGGTTTCGATCTCCTTGATGCCGATCGTCTTCTTGCGCTTGTTCTCGGTGACCAGCATCTGCGCCGCGCCGGACTCGTCGATCACGTCGATCGCCTTGTCGGGCAGCTTGCGGTCGTGGATGTAGCGCGAGGACAGCTGCACCGCGGCCTCGATCGCCTCATTGGTGTATTTCAACCGATGGTAATCCTCGAAATACGGCTTCAAGCCCTTGAGGATCGCGATCGCGTCTTCCACCGTCGGTTCGTTGACGTCGATCTTCTGGAAGCGCCGCACCAGCGCGCGGTCCTTCTCGAAGTGCTGACGGTACTCCTTGTAGGTGGTCGAGCCCATGCAGCGGATCGTGCCCGAGGCGAGCGCGGGCTTCAGCAGGTTGGACGCATCCATCGCGCCGCCCGACGTGGCCCCCGCTCCGATCACGGTGTGGATCTCGTCGATGAACAGGATCGCGCTCGGATGCGCCTCCAGTTCCTTCAGGACTTGCTTCAGCCGCTCCTCGAAATCACCGCGGTAGCGGGTGCCCGCGAGCAGCGTGCCCATGTCCAGCGAGAACACGGTCGCGGCCGCCAGCACTTCCGGCACGTCGCTGTCGACGATGCGCTTGGCGAGACCTTCGGCGATCGCGGTCTTGCCGACACCGGCTTCACCGACGAACAGCGGATTGTTCTTCTGGCGGCGGCACAGCACCTGGATCGCGCGGTTGATCTCGGCATTGCGGCCGATCACCGGATCGATCTTGCCGTCGCGCGCCTTCTTATTGAGGTTGACGCAATAGGTCTCGAGGGCCTCGCCCTTCTTCTTGGTGTCCTCGTTACCCTTGGCCTCGGTTTCCTCGTCGACGCCGCGCACCGGCCGCGCCTCGGAGACGCCGGGCCGCTTGGCAATGCCGTGGCTAATGTAGTTGACGGCGTCGTAGCGCGTCATGTCCTGCTCCTGCAGGAAATACGCGGCGTGGCTCTCGCGCTCCGCGAAGATCGCGATCAGCACATTGGCGCCGGTCACCTCTTCGCGACCGGACGACTGGACATGGATCACCGCACGCTGGATCACACGCTGGAACCCAGCGGTCGGCTTGGCGTCGTCAGCGCCGTCCGTCACCAGGTTCTCGAATTCGGTCTCGAGATAGTTGACGAGGCTGGTCCGCAGCTTGTCGAGGTCGACGCTGCAGGCCCGCATCACCGCCGCCGCGTCCGAGTCATCGATCAGTGACAGCAGAAGATGTTCAAGCGTCGCGTATTGATGGTGACGCTCGTTCGCGATCGCCAATGCACGATGCAAGGATTGTTCAAGGCTTTGGGAAAAAGTTGGCATTCGCGTCCTCTATGGCCCCCGGCCATCATGATCGCCATTGCCGGGTCAGGCAATAACAACCTTCGTGATCCCCCGTGATATAGTTACGATGGATCGTGGCGAAAGCCCGGTTCCGGCGTGATGGTTTTCCTCTAAATTTCAGGCACCATGATGTCGCACGACCGCCCCCCGTGACATACGGGATGCCGTTCGCTTCCGTCACGAATGCGATGCAAGACCCGTTCCGCTGACGCGGCGGAGCGGTGGCTACCGGCGGACTATTTCTTTTCCATCACGCATTGCAGCGGATGCTGATGCTTGCGCGCGAAGTCCATCACCTGCGTTACCTTGGTCTCGGCGATCTCGTAGGTGAAGATGCCGCACTCGCCGATCCCGTGATGGTGGACATGGAGCATGATCTTGGTCGCCGCGTCGGCGTCCTTGTTGAAGAACCTCTCCAGCACGTGAACGACGAACTCCATCGGCGTGTAATCGTCGTTCAGGATCAGGACACGATACAGGTTCGGACGTTTGGTCTTCGGCTTGACCTTGGTGATGACCGAGGTCGACGGGCCGCCGGCCCCTCCATTGCGGTTCTCGTCATTGCTCATTTGGGGCACTGACGGCGCCGAAGACGAAGGGGATGTGGACGTGGATCGCAACATGGCTCAGGCGTTCGAATTCCCAGGGGAAACCGGTAAGCGCATCGGGGATGTTTCGCGATTGCCGCAGCAGCCCATCGCGGAACCTCTAGCAACGCTTTCCAGATTGCCGCTCCCGGTCCGACCCAGCGGCTGGGTCGGCAGTTCGAATATGGGCCCGACGGCGCTTTGCCGCAAGCGCCGAACTGACGCCCGCAGCGGCCCCCGACCGGCCGCAATTCCCGTGGCGGCAATCGCCCTAAGGTTAATCGTTTCCGGCAGATTTGACAAAGGAGTCGCCCCGCTGGTTTAGCCGGCGTTGAGGATAAAGCGGGCTTTTTGCACCCGCTCCGGTATCCCTTGGCGGACCTAACGACACGCCGCACAACACGAACCAGCCTCGAGTGAGCGCTGTCGTCGGTTTCGCCAACAACCAATGGACTCCGACCACATCGATCCCCGCGGTCAAGAACGACTGGCAGCAGGCATCGACCAATCCGATCAGCACCTGGACGGGCTGCATCACGGACCGCACGCAGCCCAACGATGCGACGGGGTGCTGCCGGCAACGTCCGATGTCACGACGCCGTTCCCCGCCAACGAGTGTTACGAGAACGGCACCGCCTATTGCAGCAGCAGCGCCTTGTTGCAGCTCGAGCCGATCATTCCGCTGAGCTACAACTGGAGCGCGCTGAAGACCGCGGTCAACGCGATGCAGCCGACTGGCGGCACCGACCAGGCGATCGGGTTGGCCTGGGCGTGGCAGTCCCTGATCCCGGGCGGTCCCCCTCAACGCACCGGCGGAGGACTCCAAAACCACCTACAACAGGGTCATCATCCTGCTGTCCGACGGACTGAACACCGAGGACCGCTGGCCCGACCATGGTGACGGCAGCACACAGCAAGCTGCGGCTGGCAAGATAGTCGCGCAGCGCCCGCAACAAAAAGCCCGGCCGAAACGGCCGGGCTTTTGATTTTCGAGATCTTCGAGCCGCTTACTGGGCTGGCGAGAACTTCCCGACCAGGCCCTCGAACGGCTGGAAGGTCTGCTTGGCACAGTCGCTGTAGAGGCCGGCGATCTTCTGCGATTCCGACACGAAGGTCTCGTAGGTCGAGCGCACGAACTCGCTCTGCGCCTCGATCGCCTTGTCCAGCGACCTCACGCCCGAGAGCTGCTCCACAAACGACTTGGTGTCTTCAAAGGACTTCTTGGCGTAGTCGCCATAGGCCGCCGCGATGGCCTGAACGCCGCTCTGCAGATTAGTCGCGGACGCCGTGACCGATTCCAGATGCTGCTTGCCGTAGTTCTGAATGTCTTCGATCTTGATCATGAGTTCCTTATCCCAGACTTGAAAACGCATTTGCATTATTGCCGGGAAGCTCCCGGCCCCCTGACGCCGGCAAGATAGTGCACCGCACAATAAAGTCAAGGAATCTTGTGCATCGCACAAATCAGTGGCTTGATTCCCGGGCATTTGCCATAAACCGTGGGGGACTACGCAACGGTTGCTTAATCTTTTGGAAACTCGGGCCGCCTAACCTGATTCCCGGGCTTCGTTCGCCTTCCGACAGACAGCCTGAAAACTGTTTGTGAACAGCACCTTAGCTAGAAGAGCAAACCTGAGCCGCAAGCAGGGCAGAGCATTCTGCCCAGATCGGCTTGTTGCGCAGGCAAGGATCGGCGGGCGTCGGGCACAATTTCGCCTAACGCACCAGTGATCTAGATAGAAATTGGGACGGGGAAGTAGATGCTTCGTACAACCTTGGCTTCCTCGCGCGCATTGCGAGTTGGCGTTCTCGGGCTCGTTACCCTCACGACGACGATCCTGATCAGTGACAGCGCCGAGGCACGCCGCTACCGGCACCGTCACGCTCGCCATCATCACAGCCAGGACGCAGGCGAGAGCTACGGTCCGAAGTTCGCCTCGATCGTCGTCGACGGCAATTCAGGCGCGGTGCTGGCCTCCAACAGTCCCGATGGCCTGCGGCACCCCGCTTCCCTGACCAAGATGATGACGCTCTATCTGCTGTTCGAGCGTCTCGACTCCGGCAAGATGAAGCTCGACACCGAAATGCCGGTCTCCGAGCATGCGTCCGAACAGGACCCGACCAAGCTCGGTCTCCGTCCGGGTCAGACCATCAGGGTCGAAGATGCCATCAAGGGCCTCATCACCCGTTCGGCCAACGACGCCGCGGTCGTGATCGCAGAGGCAATCGGCGGCAGTGAAGACGATTTCGCCAGGATGATGACGCGCAAGGCGCGCGCACTCGGCATGAGCAGGACGGTTTATCGCAACGCCTCCGGCCTGCCCAACGACGAACAGGTGACGACGGCACGCGATCAGTCCATCCTCGGCCGCGCGCTCCAGGATCGCTTCCCGCGCTACTATCGCTACTTCTCGACGACGGCTTTCAATTTCCGCGGCCACACGATCACCGGTCACAATCATCTGCTCGGCAGCGTCGAGGGCGTGGACGGCATCAAGACCGGCTACATCCGCGCCTCCGGCTTCAACCTCGTGACCTCGATGCATCGCGGCAACCGCTTCCTGATAGGCGTGGTGCTCGGCGGCCGCAGCGGCGGATCCCGCGACGCCATCATGCGCAACTTGCTCGCCGAGAACCTGCCGAGGGCCGCGACGACGCGGACCGCCGCCGCGATAACCGAGCGCAACCCGGCCGATGCCAATGTCGAGGTCGCCGATGCGGATGACGCGCCCCGCGCCGCCGAGAGCATGGCCGCCGCTTCCGAACCCGCCGCGACCGCCATGCCGGCGCCTCGCCCGGCCAACAAGCCTTCGCTGATGGCCGCAGCTGCTGCGGCCCTACCGCCGCTGCCGGCCAAGCCTGCCCCGCAGGCCAAACCCGAGCCGGCGCCGCTGACCAGCGGCGTGATCCAAAGCCAGGCAATGGCCGCGATCCCCGGCTCGGCTGAACCGATGAAACCCGTGAAGGTGAAGACGGTTCAGGTCAAGGCGGGACAGATCAAGCTCGCTGCCGCCGGTCCCGCGCAGTCCGCGCCGCCGATCACCAACACGGTCCCGTCGCGCAACGAGGTTGCCGAGACCTCCAATGCGATGATGACGCGGGCCGCCAACATGCCGCCGCAGCCGGCCAATTTCGGCACCGGCAACGGCATTCTCGGCGTGCTGCCGGCTTCGGCCGTGCAGGCACCCACCCCGGCTGCGCCTCAGGCGGTGGCCTCGATCGAACCCGCCCACAGCCAGCCCGCGAGCAAACCGGCCGCGGCGACTGCCCACACCGGCTGGATTATCCAGGTCGGCGCGCTGGAGTCCGAGAGCGAAGCCAGGCAGCGCATCGATCTCGCCCGCAGTTCGGCCCGCGGCATGCTGAGCAAGGCCGATCCGTTCACCGAGACGGTCGCCAAAGGCGATCGCAAGCTCTATCGCGCCCGCTTCGCCGGTCTCGAGCGCGACCAGGCCGAAGCGGTCTGCCGGACGCTGAAGCGCGCGGACATCTCCTGCATCACGGTTCGCAACTGATCGACCGCTTCCTCTGAAACTCGCAAGGCCGGCGCCGCAAGCGCCGGCCTTGTGCTTTTGGCGGGCAACCGCGACGGCCGATCCGCGCGCCGCGAGGTTACGAAAACTTCTCGTCAAGAATTTACGGTTAAGTTTTCCCGAAAGGACGGTCGACCACGCCGAACGAGGGCGGGCGACCGCAGCATGATGCCCGCAGTCGCATCATGTTCCAGGGGCATCGACCAGAGATCGACGGAAGCAGCTCTCGGCTTGTGGCGTTGGTAGCGTGCCGGAGTTAGAGATGCGTGCGAAGCAGAGTATCCTTGGCCTCGTTTACACGGGCCGCGAGGTACGTAGACCCCCCCTGGTCGGGATGGAGTTTCTTCATCAGGGTGCGGTGGGCCCGGCTGATCTCGTCACGCGTCGCTCCCGGCTGCAGGCCAAGGATCTGATAGGCCTCCTCGTTCGTCATTTTGCCACCCGCCGCCGGGCGGCGCTGCCCCCCTGCCCGGTCGTCCTGCGCGTTCTGACGCCAGGCGGGAAACCGGCGGTCCAGGTAGCTTTCAAGTAGCGCCACGCTCTCGGCATCGAACGCCGGAACCATTGCCAGCAGTTGCGGCAGATCGAACTCGTCGAGCATATGGCCGGCCTGCGGCCCGTCCACGATCCGGCCGCTGAGCACGCCGGTAGTGTGATCGAGGCTCATGTCCAGATATTGCGAGCGCACCCGCGAGCTTTGCCCTGCCGTGCGCTGTGCGCCACCGAACACGCCGCCGAGACTGGAAAAGCCCGTGGTCCCGAACGGCGACCAGCCGAGCAATCCCGCGCCGAAGATGCCGAGCGGAATCGCGACCGCGAGTTCGCCCCTGACGCCGGTGAAGGCGGCGACGGCGAGCGCGAGCACCCCGCCGACGATCTTGATCGCGCGCGCGAGCACGGCCGGATTGGCCGCACGAAACATCTGCAGCGCGGAATAGAGAACAATTACGGCAACGATGCCGGCGATCAGGGTTGGCATGTGCGGACTATACGCATCCCAGCGACAAAAAGCATGCGCGGCTTCGCCTCCCCGGAGCGTGAAGCGCCGCCCGCTGCGCGACGCCGTGCCCCGCTCATTTCATCTGGCCGATCAGCCTCGCCGCACCGCTCCCGCTCTTGGCGAGTTGCAGCAGCGCGTCGCGACCGCCGGCAGCGTAGGCCGCGGCAGCGCGCAGCAGCTCGCGGAGCTGGGCGGCGGCACCGGGATCGAACCTGCACCACGCCCCGCCGGTCAGGCGCGCAATCTCGCGAAACGCCTGCTCGGCAACCGCGTCCCCTCCTTCCTGGAACATGAAGACCGGGACCTTGAGCAGGCCCAGCTCGCCCGCTTTCGCGCAGAGCTCGTCGACCCGTTCTTCCATTGCATCGCCGACGAACACGACCGCGCGGACGCCGGAGGCGACCGCTTCCCGTCGCGCCTCCGACAGCACCTTGCCGATCTGGGTATTGCCGCCCTGGCAGCTGATCTTGCCCATCAGCTTCGCCAGCCGCGTGCTGTCGGAAATCCACCCGGTGGCGCGGCACTCATTGAAGCCGCGATAGTAGACGAGACGGATGTCGAGGCTGCCGAGCGATGCGGCCTCGCGGAACATGTCGGCCTGCAGCGCGCACGCCATGTCCCAGGTCGGCTGTCGGCTCATGGTGGCGTCGAGCGCGAACACCAGCCTGCCCCGCGCGCCGGCGCGATGCGGCGACGTCGCGCGCGCCTTCGCCACGAAGGCGGCGATGTCATCCGAGGTCGACCTCCGCGCCTCCGGCACAGAACCGGACATGCGCGCGTCACCCGAGTTCGCCGGACGCACGTCGTTTCCGGATATCGGTTTGGTCGGATCGCCAGCCATCAGTGCTTGCCCGTTACAGCAAGCACTATGTGGGCCACGATGTCGGACTGGTCAATGCAGCGAGGCCGCGTGGCGTGCCGGTCGGGACGCCAGGTCACCCAGGGATCAGTTGGTGGCCCGGGACGACTCCCGCTCGGTCTTCTTCAAGGTCAGCGCCTTCTTCACCTTGTCGGTAAAGCTTTGGGGCTCCTTCTCGACCGGCACGTAGAGCGAAACCGGGCCAGGTTCCAGGATCTTCGGTGGCGCATTCCTGGTGTCGACGGGAGCGATAGCGCTGTCCGTGTCGGCAAGGAATTTATCGAGCATGGCCTCGATCGAGGTCTTGGCCTGCTCCGGCCCGGTGTCGCGCATGTCGTTGTGCTGGAAGTTGGTCCTGACAACCGTGATACCGGCCTTCTCGCATTCCGCCTCGTCCGGAATGACGCCCGGATCCGTCTTGAACTGCGGGTCATGGGAACGGAATGAGAGGATCTTGAACTTGCCGTCGGTGATGAACGGCACGCGCAGATTGTCCAGCGTCACGACCTTCTTGATCTCGTCGGGATACTGCTTGGCGAAATACATCGCGATGTCGCCGCCATTGGAATGGCCGACCATCGTCAGCTTGCTATAGTCCGCGTTCGGCTGGATCTTCTTCATCTGCTCGATGGCGAACTTGATGTTGGTAATGCCGCGCTGATACTGCGGCAGCCGGCCGACATAGAGCTCGCCGACCTTGGTTACCATTGGCCCGTCCGACGGGATATCGTTCTGGATGCTGATCGCCAGATAGCCGCGCGCGGCGAATACGTTCGCGAGGAAGGAATATTCAGTAAACTTGACGGTATTGCCATGATTAAGAATCGCGACCGGCAGCGTGATCATGCCAGCGTCGGCCTGCATCTCCTTGTCGCGACGCACCGCGACATCGACCGCGACCGGGCGTTCGTTGCGCGTCGGATCCTTGAACATGATGGTTTCGTGACGGATCGCCCACTTGCTCGCGGTGAAATAGGCCGCCGTGACCACCACGGAGAGCGAAAGCAGAACGACAATTCCACGTTTCATGACGTCCTCGAAGCGCCTGTTCAAGGGCTATTTTTTGGCCGGAGACTCTTTGGCCTCCTTATTGAGAATATATGTCACAGCGGCGTGACAGGAAGTCCAAATGTTGTGTATCGGCAGCACGTTCGTTGTGCGGTGCACCCGCCGCTTGTACAGCTTCACTTGGAAAAGGTGTTATAATACTCCAGCCCCTTCGGGCACGAACGCCCCAGACACCGAGAGAACCTGACCGAATAAACTTTGTTCCGCTATTTTGTTGGCTGGAACTTACCAAAGTTCCGGCAAGGATAGCGGTGTTCCCCGACGCGCAACAGTGACGAAGGTCATCTCTTGAGAGCGAATTCGAGGGCTCCCCTCCCCAGGACAGATCAGCTCTCAGCCGCTCCGCCTAGCTACCAATGATGTCGTGAACCTCAAGGAGCTTGTCGGCCTGGCTGAACCATTCGGCCCGGTTGGCGGCCCGGCGCCGTCCTCGCTCGTCGAGTGGCAGCTTGAGCTGGCGCAGCAGGCTCATGACCTCCTCGCGCGCGGTGACATGGCCGAGGTCGGGCGGGTTCCGAGCGTCGCCTCGTCGATGTCGTCGAGCGCCGTCAGCCCGCGCGGGAAGAATTCGCGATACACCACCCGCTCGGCAAAGCCGTCGACCGATCGGAACCCGAGCCGCAGCGACAATTGCTTCAGGCCCTCGCCGACGAGCTGCTTGTTGCGCGAACCGAGCATCGACAGGCGGTTGCGGACCACGATCCAGTCGGTGCTGGAGCCATCAAGCTGGCGGCGCTTGCGCCTGGCGTCGCGCACCATCTCGGCATAGTGGCTTTCGCCGATCACCACATAGGTGGCGGGATCGACGGTCCCCAGCACATCGAAATCGAGGAAGCTGTCGTTGATCGGCGTCACCAGCGTGTCGGCCATCGAATGCGCGAGCCGCATCAGGTAGCTGTCCGAGCCCGGCGTATCGATGACGATGAAATCATAGGCACGCTCGACCGCGCTCACCGCCTCCATGAACTGCTGGAATTCGGCGTTCTCATTTTCCGCGATCTGCATCGTCTCGCCGTACCTGATGCAGATGTGCTCCGGCAGTTCGAGATCGAGCCCGGTGCACCGCGCCCATGCCCGGCGGTTGTTGATGTAGCGGGTGAAGTTTTGCTGACGACAGTCGAGGTCGATGCTGGCGACGCGCTGTCCGGCCTTCATCAGCGCGACTGCGATATGCACGGCGGTGGTTGATTTGCCCGAACCGCCCTTTTCATTGCCGAGCACGACAACATGCGCGGAGCCGGAATGACCCTGACCAGCCTGAACCAACATGACTTGACCCCCGGCGATATCCTCAAATCGAGCGCGGCTGCGGTCAAGTCAATTGCACCACACTGGTAAGAAATCGAATCCAGTCGCCCTCAATCATGAATCAATAGAAGAAAATTGCTGTGTCGATCCGCAGCACAATGCCGCTGGTACGTGTGCAGCCCACGTCAGGCAATGCTGTCCTATCACACGATTTGCCGGCTGCGTTTCGCTCTTGGTAAAGTGCCGTGACCCGCCGAACGTCAACGACCTCGCCCAGGCGACCAAGTCGTCTCACCCAAGCTTTGCCGCAAGAGACCAAGACCAGATGCCGAGAAATCCTGCCGTCGTCCGCACCGTCCCTGCTCTGCGTCGCGCCGTCGACGCCCTGCGCGCCAAAAAGGCAACGATCGCGCTGGTCCCAACCATGGGAGCCCTCCATGACGGCCATGTGTCGCTGGTGCGGCTCGCCAAGCGCCGTGCAAAGCGGGTCGTCGTCTCGATCTTCGTCAACCCGACCCAGTTCGCGCCGACGGAAGATTTCGGCTCCTACCCGCGTACCTGGAACGCCGACGTCACCAAGCTTGCGGCCGAGGATGTCGACCTGATCTGGCATCCGGAGGTAAAGGCGATGTACCCGGAGGGCTTCGCAACCCGGATCGTTCCGGAGGGGCCGGCCACCGCCGGGCTCGAGGATCGCTTCCGGCCGCACTTCTTCGGCGGCGTCGCCACGGTGGTCGGCAAACTGTTCACGCAAGTCCGACCCGACGTCGCGATCTTCGGCGAGAAGGATTTCCAGCAGCTCCGCGTGGTGACCCAGATGGCCGCGGACCTTGATCTCGGCGTCAAGGTGATCGGCTCCAGGACGGTGCGGGAGCGCGATGGGTTGGCGATGTCCTCGCGCAACGTCTACCTCTCGCCCGAGCAGCGGCGCGTCGCGCCCGAGCTCTACCGCGTGATGAAGGAAACCGCCGCCCGCCTGCGCGCCGGCGAGGATACCGAAGCGGCCATGGCGGCCGGCGCCGCGTTGATCACGAAGGCCGGCTTCGTGCTCGACTATCTCGAAGTCCGCCACGCGAACACGCTGGCGCCGATCGCCTCGCTCAAGGACGGACCGATGCGGATGCTGGTCGCGGCGAGGCTCGGCAGCACGCGCCTGATCGACAACATCGCGGTGTAGCCGCCGAGAACGTCGTGTCGTGCTTGTGCCGCCCAGCGGCACTTTGCTGGCGACGGGCGACACCAGCGCAACCCTGAGCCGCACCAATCCGAGCAGCGACAGCAATCCGATTGCTTATACCAACGGCCCCCGGATTTGACTCACATTTGGGATTTCCAAATCAGTGAGTTTCTGAATCGATGTTGCTGCGTAGACAGGAGCAATATCGATGGGGGCAGCGGTAGCGATTACGCGGCTTGATTTGACCGCGGGCGAGCTTCGGAAGGCGGCGCGCAGAGAGAAGAATAGTACGGTAGCGCGGCGGATATTGGCGCTTGCGCTTGTGCTGGAGGGCGCGGACCGCAAGAAGGCAGCCGAAAGTTGCGGGATGGATCGTCAGACCCTGCGGGACTGGGTGCATCGTTATAACGCCGAAGGCTTGGCGGGACTGCGGTCGCGCAAACCGACGGGACCGCGGTCGCGGCTGACGACAGAGCAGCAGGCCGAATTGGCCGCGTTGGTCGAGGCCGGTCCCGATCCTGAGCAGCATGGGGTCGTACGTTGGCGGCGGGTGGATTTGCGCGACGAGCTTGAGCGGCGGTTTGGCGTCAAACTGCACGAACGTTCGGTCGGCAAGGTTCTGGCCAAGCTCGGGTACCGCCGGCTCTCGGTGCGGCCGCGCCATCCGCAAGCCGATGAAGCGGCTCAGGAAGCGTTCAAAAAAACTTTGCTACGACCCTCACGACAACGCTCCCCGCTCACGCCCAAGGCAAGCCGATCGAAATCTGGTTCCAGGACGAGGCGCGGATCGGCCAGCAGGGCACGCTGACACGCGTGTGGGCCAAGCGTGGCTCACGGCCTCGCGCGCCGCGCGATCGACGTTACGATTGGGCTTATCTCTTCGGTGCCGCCTGTCCTCAACGGGGCGTCGCCGCGGGTCTTGTCATGCCGACGGCAAATGCAGAGGCGACGTCACTGCATTTGGAGGCAATCAGCCGCAAAGTTGCACCCGACGCACATGCCGTTCTCGTCTTCGACGGCGCCGGCTATCACAGTGCCGGCACCGTCCGAGCTCCGGAAAATATCACTCTGTTACAGCTGCCGCCTTATGCGCCCGAGCTCAATCCGATTGAAAACGTCTGGCAGTACCTGCGCGCCAACAAGCTCGCCATCACCGTCTTCGACGACTACGACGATATCGTCGCCAAGACCTGCGAAGCCTGGAACTTCTTCGCAAATGATCCAGGTCGCATCGCCTCAATCACAAGCCGCACTTGGGCAACAGTCAATCCTTAGGGCCATTGGTATTACAGCAATCCGAGGTCGCGCAGTTCGCGGCGCATCGGCTCCGGCATCGAGGCCACGCTGGCGGCGCTCGACTTGGTGAGATCGGGCGGCGCGGCGTCCGCGGTCAGATAGCGCCAGCCCTGGAACGGTCGCATCGGCCGCGGCGAGACGGCGATCACCTTGGGCTGCATGACCAGGCGGCAGCGCCCGATGCCGTCCTTGTCGCGGAATGGCTCGATCGCGATGATCTTCTCGCGCGCGGCGATCTCGCCGCGGATCACCCAGTAGAGCGAACCGCCGGCGAGGATCTCCTCGTCGCGCTTCGGCGTCATGCGCGTGATGTGGACGTGACGGAGCGGCAGGCCCTTTTTCTTCGCGGTCGCCATCCGTTCGGCGACCCAGCCCTTGAGTTCCTTGACCGACTCGCAGCCGACGGCAAGCTTGATGAGATGAAGCGGCATACGCCGGATTTAGCGGCCGGCGCAGGCTTTGAAAAGGGAGCACGATCCGGAACAGTGGATAGCGTTTTCCTCGCGACCGACGCAACGCGGACATCATGCGCCGAGCGGCGAAGGCTCAAGCGCGATGACGGTCAGCCCGACGTTCTCGCGCCTCAGTTCTGGCTCGCGGCTGCGGGTGCGCTCGGCGCGGGCGCGGCTGGTGGTACAGCCGGCGCGATCTGAACCGGCGCGTGCCTCGGCGCCGCCCGCTTCGCCGAAGCTGCCGGGCGTGCAGGCGCTGCGGGCTTGGTCGGCTCAGGCGTCATGATGCTGACCGGCGGTGTCGACGCGGAGCTCGGAAACTCTGCATTGGTCGGTTTGCCGGTCGGCACCGACGGCGGCAGCGCCGCCACCAGCCCGGCCGCGGCCATCGGCGCCACGCCGGGCACAGCGTTCCAGGAAGGCGCGTAGCGGGTGATCAGGTTCTCGTAAGTCCGATCGTTCATGTTGGCGACCACCTGGTGATTGTCGCCGAGGGAACGAAAGGCGGGACACGCCGTCGGCGTGCAGTGGTCGCGGGCCATCAGCACGTAGGCCATCAACCCGTAACGGTCGTGCTCAACCGCACGGCGCAACGCCTGCAACTCGGGGGTCGGATTGCGTTCGGCGGTCGTGATGTCACCGAAGGAGGTCAGGCGCGAGATCTGCGCGGCCGCATAGCTGACGGCCGCGGCGGCCGAGTCGGCCGAACCGAACAGCACCTTCTCGCACGCGTTCAGAACAGCGTCGCCCGCGAGGTCATCGACGCAGGCGAGTGCCGGCAGCGTCGGTCCTGTCGCTTGCGCCGTGCGCGTCTCGGCCGGAGCGGTCTGGCCGCCGGGCCCGAAGCCACGGATCGTCGCGGCGACCGCAACCGCGATCGACAGCAACGTGATGACGGTCAACGCGCCGTTGGCGACGGATTTCTCCGCGCGCAGCAGCGTGACCAGAACGACAATTCCAAAAAATCCCGCCGCGGCCAGCGTCAGCCACGTCGGAAAGGTCGGCGAGCGCCAAATCTGATCCAGTGAGGAAGCCCAAGCCCAGTTCATGCGCGATGTCCCTCGACGCAGCATAGCACAATCAGCGACGGCAAATGCCGCCACCCGGCATTCAACCTTCGGCAGAATGGGTCCGCGAACAGGGCCTTTTAACGGCGGCCAGGGCGAAACCGCCCAGACCGCCGGCTTGCGTACAGTCCCCTCAGGACAGCGCGAGCTGACTCTCCTTGGCCACCCGTTCGAAAGCTTCCGTCGAGCTCTTGATCCGATACTGGCAGTCGTCGCCTTCAGTCGGCAGCAGGCGGATCACCTGATAGGTGCCGCTCGCGGCGGGACGCGCCACGTTGCTCGCAGTGAAATAGACAGTCTCTCCAACGGAGTACTTATGCTTCAACGCCCTCTCCATTTTTTAGAGATCGCTGGCCCGGCCTACAGTCCCGCTAGCACTGGCCAACCTATTGAGAACCCTACGACAACCTAGCACACTGACAGGCCCGGAATCCAGCAGGATCGGGACATGACCAGTGCGCAAATTTTGCAGACTTTTCAGAACGATAGAGGGCCAGCCGCAAATCACCCGCCGAGGCGACGAAAAACCGGGTTCCGGGGCGTTAGGGTTCCGGGCGTAGAGTGGCTTCGAGCGAAGTGGACACCACTTCGCGTGAACAAAACGCGTCAAAACAAGAATCTGGAGCTTTCGGTTCTGATTCAATCAGAACCATGACTCTAGGCGCTGTGCGGCAGCTTGCCGTCGGGGCTCGCACTGTCGACCGCCCCAGGAAGAGCCTGGGCGAGCACCTTTGAGAGCTGGTCGACCGGGATGTTGAACTTGGCGGCCAGTTGCCTGACCGTGTCGCTGCCGAGCACCTCCTGGAGCTGTTCGGCCGTGATCGGCAGGTTCTGGCCGTTGCCGATCCAGGATTTGACCTGATCGCCGAAGCCGGCCTGCTCGAGCTTGGCGACGATCGCCGACAACCCGCCCTGCCCGCCATTGCCCAGCACTTCGCCGAGCACGGCGGGGATCACCGCCGCGCCAAGCTGGCCGAGCATTCCCTTCAGCTCGGGCGAGTTTTCCAAGGAGTCGAGAATGCCCATGGACCTAGTCCTTTCGCAAATCGCAAAGAGCGGTTCCGGATTCAGACTCTTCGGCGCCACGACGTCAAGCCGCGAAGTTTGCGGCCGCTGTCACAATTCGGAAGTCGTGAGCCCCGTCAGACGTGCTCGAATCGGTCGATCAGAAGCGTCTCGGCGAGGCCGTCGCGGGTCCACTCCTGGAATGCGGGCAGCGACATCATCGCGTCGACATAATGCTGCGCCTCCGCCTTTACCGGAATCGCGTAAGTGCGAAAGCGATGTACCACCGGCGCAAACATCGCGTCCGCGCCGGAAAATGCACCGAACAGGAACGGCCCCTGCTTGCCGTAGCGCGCGTGGCAATCGGCCCAGATCTCCTGGACCCGGGCGACGTTGGCGCGCGCATCATCCGACAGCGCGACGGGACGGATCGGCCGGTGCAGGTTCATGCCGCATTCGTTGCGCAGCGCCATGAAGCCAGAATGCATTTCCGCGGAGATCGCGCGGGCATGCGCGCGCGCGGCGCGATCCGCCGGCCAGAGCTTCGCGTCGGGAAATGTCTCGGCGAGATATTCAATGATCGCAAGCGAATCCCACACCGTGACGTCGCCGTCGATCAGCGCCGGCACCTTGCCGGCCTTGCTGACGCTGAGAATGCGATCCTTGTCGGCCTGGTCGGTGTAGAGCGGAATGAAGATTTCCTCGAACGGGATGTTGTTGGCGCGCAGCGCCAGCCAGGGCCGCATCGACCATGACGAATAGTTCTTGTTGCCGATGACGAGCTTCAGCATGTCCGGAGAATCCTGTTGTGACCGGTATCTTGCCATAGTGCATTGCACGCGTCCAACCTGTACATGACGCGTGACGCGGCCGCGCATTCTCGGGGGTTGGCAACATGGCGGGCTATCGGGTCGATGTCGTTGCGGTCGGCTTCTTCGTCATCGAGTGGTTGATCTACGCGATCACGCTCGAGCACACCGCCTACGGCCGCGACAGCCTGTCGTCGCGCATGCATGTCTATCGCGAGATCTGGGTCAGAAACCGCTCAACCGCGAGGCGCGGATGGTCGACATGCAGATCATGGCGTCGCTGCAGAACGGCACCGCGTTCTTTGCCTTCACGAGCTGATCGCGATCGGTGGCGCGCTGACGCTGCTCCGTGCGACCAGCGACGCGATCGCCGTGCTCGGGACGCTTCCGATCAACCCGAGCCCCTCGCTCGCGCTGTGGGAGATCAAATGCGTCGGGCTGGTGCTGATCTTCATCTACACGTTCTTCAAGTTCGCCTGGGCCTATCGCCTGTTCAACTACGTGGCGATCCTGTTCGGCGCGATGCCGCCCGCAACCCAGCGCGACACGCCGGAGGCCGAGGCCCATGTGATCCGCACCACGCGGATGTTCGAAAACGCCGGCCAGCACCTCAATCGCGGCCAGCACGCATTCTTCTTCGCGCTTGGCTATCTCGGCTGGTTCGTCAGCCCCTGGCTGCTCTTCATCATCACCGCCGCGGTCGTGATCGTGATCTGGCGCCGGCAATTCGTGTCGAACGCCTGGCAGGCGATGGGAAGCTAGCGGGCGGCACCGCAAGCTACGACGCAAAGTCGCGCGGCGTGAAATCGAGGTCGAGCACCTTCCACTCGCCGTAGCGATCCCTGGGCAGCATCGCATAGGGCTGGCAGGCCTGCAGCGCGCTGGTCGCGCTCTTCATCAACAACGGGCCCTTCATCGAGGCACTGGCCTCGATCAGCTGCGGAGCGGCTGCGAGCTTCCCGTCCGGCCGCATGAACACCCGCAGCTTCACTCTGACATCGTCGCTGCTGCTCAGCGTCGCCGGAAGCTTCATGCAGGTCTTCAGATGACGGCGGAATTCGGCGACCACGCCGGAGCCGATGTCGGCCCTCTCGGTGGCCGGTGCGTCGAAATTGTCCTTGCCGGCGTCGGGGCCGGACGGCGCCGCGGCGGGCGATGTCTCCGCGGGGACATAAGGCGGCAGACCGAGCATGACGTGGTATTTGACGGTAGGGTCGGGCTCAGGCTGCGTGTAGGCAGGCGCCGGCGGCACCGGTTGCTGCGCCGCTGACGGGGTTGGCTGCGTCATCGGAGGCTGCTCAACCTTAGCCATCTGTTGTGGGGTGGGACTCGGCTGCGGCGCCGGTTGCGGTGTCGCCTGCTTCTCTGGCGGCTGCGGCGCGGGGGCCTGCGGTTCGGGTTGGGCCGCGGTGGACTCGGTCGGCTTGTCGGGCAACCGCAGTTCCGGCGTCGGCGATGGGGTCGGCGTCGGATCGGGCGCGACCTCGGCGACCTCCTGCGGCGTCACGACCTCGACCGGCATCGTGTCAGCGGCGACGGGATCGAACTGATGGACTTCCGAATAGAGGAAAATGAGCGCGAGCAGCAACAGGTGCACGAGCACCGACGCCATCATATCCGCATTTGGCCGGAACTTCATCCCACTCGATCACGTCGTGATGTCTCCCCGCCAGCTACAATAGCGGTCGAGGCCTGTCTGCCTCAATCCCATTTCGGCGCAAAACCGAAATCGGTCAATCGGCCAGAGCATGATCCGGAAATAATGTGGGCGGTTTTCCCTCGCGACAAACGCGGAACGCGTTCGCGCGGAGAGCATGCTCAAACAAGGACGTAAGTGCGATGATCAAATCATTGCACTTCACAGCTGCCCATCGCGGAAATCTCGCGCATGTCCTCCTCGGACAGTTCGAAATCGAAGACATTGATGTTTTCCTGCAGCCGCTCGAGCTTCGAGGTGCGCGGAATCGCGGACACATTTTGTTGCACCAGCCAGCGCAGGCAGACCTGGGCGCCGGTCTTGCGATAGCGGTCGCCGATCCGCGCCAACGCCCGGTCGTTACGGACTCGCCCCTTCGCGATCGGGCTGTAGGCGACGACCGCCAGGCCGTGGCGCGCGCAGGCCTCCATCACCCTGGCCTGGTCGAGATAGGGATGGTACTCGACCTGGTCGCAGGCGAGCGGCTCCGGGCACGCCGCCACCGCCTCCTCGATCAACGCCACCGTGAAGTTGGACACGCCGATATGGCGCGCCAGCCCCGCCTGCCTGACCCGCGCCAGCGCGCCAAGCGTGTCCGCCAGCGGCACCTGCGGATTGGGCCAATGCAGCAGCAACAGGTCGACCTCGGTTAGGCGCAGCCGCGCCAGACTTTCCTTGGCGGACCGCTCGAGGTCCTTCGGCTTGAAATGGCTGGTCCAGACCTTGGTGGTCACGAACACATCGTTGCGCCTGACGCCCGAGGCGCGCAGCCCCTCGCCGACCTCGCGTTCGTTCTCGTAGATCTGGGCGGTGTCGATATGGCGATAGCCGAGCCGCAGCGCCTGCTCGACGATGCGCGCGCAGGCGCGGCCGCGCAATTCCCATGTGCCGAGCCCGATCGCAGGAATTTTGGCACCGTTGCCTTCGACGAAGATCATGCGCCCATTATGCGCGCGTGATCAGGCACTGCCAACTCAACTCGGCGTGGCGGCAGGAAAGCTGCTGGAATGACGGATCGGGTGCCGGCCCGACGAGGACTGGCCGACGTGATTCCGCCTAGTCCTTCATTCCCGTGATGGAAGCACTGACGGCCCTGGGATCGCGGAGCGGCCACCGGCCGCTCTCGACCTGCGACAGGAAATCACCAACGATCCGGTTGTACTCCTCGGGCTCTTCGATGTTGATGGCGTGGCCGCAGTTCGGCATCACCGCGAGCGCGGCCGACGGAATGCTCTGCTTCAGCAGAATGCCGGGCAGAAGACAGGGCCAATCTTCGTCGCCGGTGATGATCAGCGTCGGCACCGTAATGCGCTTCATTTCGTCGACCAGCGTGTAGAGCGAAGGACGCTCCTTCTGTACACCCTGCTGTGTGTTGGCCGATCCCACCGCCGAGTGCTCGGCCAGCATGGCCTTGAACTCGGCGTGGCCGCGCGGGTCCTTGTTTTCATACTGCACCCGGGTCGGCCCATAGGCGTAGCGCTCTGCGAAGGCCGCCATGCCCTCGTTGCGGATCATGTTGGCGATCACGTCGGCCTCGGCGCGGAATGTCTCCCGCTTGTCGAGTTCGGCGCCGTAGCCGCAGCCGCCGATGCAGAGCGACAGCGCGCGTCCAGGGTGGCGCATGCCGAAATGCAGGGTCGCAAAGCCGCCCATCGACAGGCCGACGATATGGGCTTTCGGTTCGCCGATGTGATCGAGCACGGCGAGGATGTCGTCGGCGGCGCGCGCCTGCGAATAGGACGAGACCTGCTCCGGCACATCGGACGGCGGAAAGCCGCGCGCATTGTAGGCAATGGTCCGATAGCGCTTGCCGAAATGCCGCATCTGCGGCTCGTAGCTGCGCAAGTCGCCGGCGAATTCATGGACCAGGATCACTGGATGGCCTGATCCGGTCTCTTCGAAATAGAGGCGTACTCCGTCATCTGCTGTCGCGTAGGGCATGGTGATCTCCTGCCTTCTCTTGTTCGCGTGTTACGGGATGGTTGCGGCTCCCGGCGGCCTGGCGCGCGGCAGGTACATGCCATGATCCTTGCTGCCGACAAGCTCGCCGTCATCGACGACGACCTTGCCGCGCACCATGGTCAGGACCGGCCAGCCCGTCACCTCGAGCCCTTCATAGGGCGTGTAGTCCGCGCCATCATGGATCAGCTCATGACGGATAGTGACCTTCCGCGTCGGATCCCACAGCGCGATGTCGGCATCCGAGCCGACCGCGATCGTGCCCTTGCGCGGATAGAGGCCATAGATCTTGGCATGATTGGTCGCGCTGAAGGCGACGAAGCTGTTGAGGTCGATGCGCCCCTTCACCACGCCTTCGGAGAACAGGATCGGCAGCCGCGTCGCCACGCCCGGGATTCCGTTCGGCACCCAGCGGAAGCTGGTGCGCCCCTTCGGCGCCAGCTTGCCCTGCGGATCGTCGTAGCGGAACGGGCAATGGTCCGACGAGAACACCGAGAACACCTTCTGCTGCAAGCCTTCCCAGCAGGCCTTCTGGCTGGCGACATCGCGCGGCGGCGGTGAGCAGACGTATTTCGCACCGTCCATATTGAGCTGATCGAGATCCTTCTCGGTCAAGACAACATATTGCGGACAGGTTTCGCCCATCACCCGTAGTCCGCGCTGCTGCGCGCGCCGGATTTCCTCCATCGATTCCCGGTTCGACACGTGCACGATCATGACGGGCACGTCGACGAGCTCGGACAGCGAGATGGCGCGGTGGGTGGCTTCGCGTTCGACCGGGATCGGCCGCGAGGTGGCGTGAAAGCGCGGCGCGGTATTGCCCGCGCGTTCGAGGCGGTCGGTGAGGAAGCGGATGGCATCGTAGTTTTCGGCGTGCACCATCAGCATGGCGCCGGTCTCGCGCGCGACCGACATGGTCTCGAGCAGTTCGCGATCCGAGAGCGCCAGGCCCTCATAGGTCATGAAGACCTTGAGCGAGGTGTAGCCGTCCTCCACCAGCGCCGGCAGCTCCTGGCCCAGCACGTGCTCGGTCGGATCGGTGACGATGAGATGAAAGGCAACGTCGACGTGACATTGTCCTTCGGCGAGCGCGTGATAGGCCTTGAGCGCCTCGCGCAACGTCTGCCCCTTCTCCTGCAGGCAGAACGGCAGCACGGTGGTGTTGCCGCCGAACGCCGCGGAGCGCGTGCCGCTGGCAAAGCCGTCGGCCATCACGATGCCGTCGCCGGACGGCTGGGCAAAGTGGACATGGCTGTCGATGCCGCCGGGCAGCACAAGCCGGTCCGTCGCATCGATGATCGCAGTTGCCGCGCCGAGATCGTGTCCGAGCGCGACAATCTTGCCGTCGCGGATACCGACGTCGCAGGCAAAGGTGTCGGCGGCGGTGACCACAGTGCCGCCGCGGATGATGGTGTCGAAGGACATCAGCGGGCTCCCTCCTTCGGTGAGCGATGTTCGATGACGGCGGCCAGCGGCTCCGCCAGCCCGAGCGTTGGCTTGGGGTCGGGACGGCGGAAGGTGCCGGCGACCGCCTTGCGTGGATTGAGAACGGCGAGCGTCTCCGCCTGACGCACCGCGGCCGCGACGGGATCGATCACCGGCACCGGAATGCGATCGCGGACCTTGGCCGCAAGCCCGGCCAGCGGCGCGCCGGACAGGATGACGACATCGGCCTTGTCCTGCTCGACCGCCTGATTGGCCAGCGCGACCAGCAGATCCTCCTTCTCGGCCTGAACTTCCGAGATCGACCGGAACGAACCGTCGAGAGTGCGGATTCCGGCGCAGCGCGAGGCAAGGCCATGCATCGCGACGCATTCCTCGTACCAGGGCGTCAATGCCCCGGCAAAGGTCACGATGGAAAACCGCCGCCCCACCATGCAGGCGGTCAGCATCGCGGCTTCGGCGAGCCCGACGACCGGAAACGCAAACAGTTCGCGCGCACCGAACAGGCCGGGATCACCGAATGCGGCGATGATGGCGGCGTCGAAACCGGAGCCGGCTTCCGCGAGCATCTCGAGCGCGATCGCGCCGCCGATCTGGGCCTCGGCGCGGGTGGCGATATAGGGCACGCCGCGCGGCGCGGTGGCTGGCACGAGCTCGGTGCCGGCCGAAGCCACCTTGCTGCCGGCGGCATGGAGCAGATCCGTCACGGCCGCCGTTGTGTTGGGATTGAGCAGCAGGATCTTCATTGCGCAATTTTCCTTGTCTTGCGGCCGCGCGACTTCTCAGATCCTTCCGGCGCATCGACGACATCCGCCTTGCCGTCCAGCGTCTCGGCGACGATCTCGCCGGTGCGGCGCACGTGATGGGCAAGCAATTGTCCCGCACGGGCCGCGTCGCCCGCCTTCAGCGCGGCCAGGATCTCCTGATGCTCGCGTACCGATTCTTCCCATCGGCCGAGCACGGACAGCGCGAAGAAGCGTGCGCGCTCGGCCCGCGCCAGCAGGGCGTCGTGGGTCGCCTTCAGCACGGCATTGCGCGCGAACCCGACAATGACCGAATGGATCTGCTGGTTGATCTGGAAATACTCGCGCAGCTCGCCACGGCCATGGTGCCATTCGATTTTTTCCTGCAGCGCCTCGAGCCGCTCGACGTCGGACGGCTCCATGCGTGCAGCGGCAAGCTCGGCGGCGCAGCGTTCGATGCCGCTGACGGTCTCAAACAGATCGGTCAACTCCGCACGTCGGAACGGCGCGACCACGGCGCTGTGGTTGAGGCGCAACTCGACCAGGCCCTCGGTCGCGAGCTGCTTCAACGCCTCACGCAGCGGCGTCCGCGAAACACCGAGCGCATCGGACAGATCCGCCTCGCCCAATAGCTGGCCGGGCGCCAGCTCGCCGCGGACGATCATCGTGCGCAGCCGCTCGGCCGCCTGCTCGTGCAGCCCGATCCGCGGCACGCGCAGGCGGCGCCGTTGCAGCGCCGTCATCGGGCGCGCGCGCTTGGGATCCTTCTTGCGCCTCGTTGTCTTCGCTTCAGTCACGCTTCGCCTTCATCACCACGACCGAGGATCACCTCCTCCGCATCGATCGCGGCCGCCGCCCGCAGATCGGGGTTTGAGAACAGGCTGCCCCAGCCGTGAATGCGCGACGGATCGCAGCCGGTCGCGGCCAGGCACGCCCACAGTGTCACCGCAATCGAATCGAGCACGGGAACGCCAAATCCGCGCTCCAGCCGCGCGGCGGCACCGGCGCCCCGCATGTTGGTGCAGAGCACCACCGCCGCATCGCAGCCCTCGCGCACCACCTCCTCGATCAGTCTTGCGACCTCGGCTTCGCTGACCTCCGCAAAGGAGAAATTGTCCTGCAGGGCGAGATGCCGCTCGGCGAAGCAGTGCAGCCCTTCCGAATTCCAGTTGGCGATGATCCTGTCCTGGACGTCCTTGCGATATGGCGTCACCAGCCCGATGCGCTTGGCGCCGATCCGCCGCAGCAGATCGCGATAGGCCAGCACCGTGGTGCTGGCCTTGATGCCGGTCGACGCCGTGATCTGCTCGCACAGGCTCTCGTCGCGATCGAAGCCGAGCCAGCTCGCCGACGTCCCGTTCCACGCGATGACATCGACCTTGGCGTGCGCCAGCAATTCGGCGGCGCGCAGGATCTCGCTGGCGTCGAACTGGCGGAGCGCCGACTCGGACAGCGCGATCTCCGTCACCTTGAAGCGGGAGAAATGCGCCGAGACGTCATCGATGCCGGCCAGCATCGCATAGGTCATCGGCTCGAGCGCGGTGTTCGAGGACGGCGTCAGCATGCCGAGCCGGACGGGACGTGTCATTCACTGGCCTCATCAACGGGCCGGGCCTCGATGGGCCCGGCCGCATCCGTTCTAGACAGGTAGCTTGCGGCTGTAGTCGATCAGGGTCGAGCAGATCAACAGCGCAATGCCGGCGGCGGCGAAATACATCAGCGCCAGGAAGTAGGAGCCCGTGGCCTGCACGATGAAGCCGACGATCAAGGGCGTCGTGATGCCGGCGATGTTGCCGCCGAGATTCATGCAGCCGCCGAGAAAGCCGGACTTGCCGCGGCCCGCGAGCGCCGAGGGAATGGCCCAGTACATCCCGCACCAGCGCAGGAAGAACAGCGTGGTCGACAGCAGCACCACGACCGCGACCGGATTGGAGACATAGGCCACGAGGAAGATCGAGACGGTGGCCATGATCGCCGCGATGCCGAACAGCGTGCGGAAGACCGTGTTCGGCGCCCCGCCCCGGGCTCGCCAGCTATCGCCGATCCAGCCGCCGACCAGTTCGCCGACAAAGCCGGCGAAGAAGATGATGAACGAGGCGCTGCCGAGCACCTTGATGTCGAAACCGTGCACCTTGTACAGATAGTTCGGCATCCAGGTCAGCAGCCCGTAGAATGTGGTGTTGAAGAACATCCAACCCAAGCACATGCACCACACCGAGCGGAAGCGGAAATAGGCCATCCAGCTCGCGCCCGACGAGGGCGGCGTGGCCGCGTCCTCGATCGCATGCGCCTCCTCGAGATAGCGCGCCTCCGCCTCGTTGACCGAGGGGTGCTGGCGCGGCTCGTTGCGGATGTAGTACCACGCCCATAGGCCGCACAGCATCGTTCCGACGCCCGCGACGATGAAGGCCAAGCGCCAGGAATCGAACGCCGCCATCAGCCACGCGATCACGATCGACCCGAGCGCCGCCCCGAGCGGCGCGCCGCCGTCGAGCAAGGTGGCGCCGCGTCCGCGCTCCGTTTGCGTCATCCAGATCGCGTTGAGCTTGCCGCCGGCCGGATAGATCGGCGCTTCCGACGCGCCGAGGCCGAGCCGGGTCAGCAGCAGCAGGAACCAGCTCGTGGACAACGCCGCGAGTGCCTGGAACGCGCCCCACAGCAGCGTTGCCGACGCGATCACGATCCGCGGCTTGAACCGGTCGGCGAGCATGCCGCCCGGCACCTGCATCACGGCATAGGTCCAGAAGAACGAGCTCAGGATCAGGCCCTGCATCGCGGGATCGATGTCGAACTCCTTCGCGATCAGCGGCATCGCGACCGAGAGCGAGGCACGATCGATGTAGTTGATCGAGATCAGGAACAGCATCAGCAGGAAGATCTTCCAGCGCACGCCGGTCGGTTTCGCCGCGTCTGCGATCGCGATGGTGGAAACCTGTTCGCTCATTGCTCACCCCCTGTCAGCGGCTTGGTTTTTCCTCGCGTGACCGTTCGCCATTGAAGGTCATCCGCCTGCCCTGCCCGGAGCGAAGTCTGTTCCAGCCGACGCGAAACGACAAGAACATTTTGTATTCTGTATGCAATATTATACAACCAATTGATTTAGATGAATAAATATATGATCTTGCACTGTTTTCAATCAAACCGGTGATGAGGATTTGGGCAGAACCGGCATGGCGCCGGCAGCGGCCGGCACACCAAATGCGCTCGGGATCATTCGCGTCGGTTGCGAGATGCGCGCCCCACATCAGCAAAGCGCGGCGCGCGACCGGCAGCGTTGAGAGGCGCTGGATGCCCTCGCCCGTCGAGGCGGCGCAAGCAATGGCAGCGAAGCGTCGTGGGCGCGCCTGAGCCGGCGGTTCGCCGGCACAGCATCGCCCATCACCGCAGCTGCGCACACTCCCCAATCATCAAGCCGTTTCTCGATGCGGTTCGACCGATGAAAAGACGAACCCGCACAAGTCGTGCCATCGCCCGTTCCGTTCTGGCCGACGCCCCCGTCCATCGAAACGGCAAGCGGCCTGTCATGTCCGCCTCGCAATTCGTTGAAGTCGCCAGGCACTGCCGAGGTTGACAGCGCGGACCGCAGGGTCTTCTATTTTGCTCACGGGGAAAGCGATCTCCCCGCGAGGCGGCATGCCCAAGAATCGCGTCCAGATCATCAAGGACGCAGCATGTCATTATCCTACACATCCATCTCATCGGAAAAGCTTTCGCGGCTGATCGGCACGGCAAACGCGCCGACCCTCATCGACGTTCGAACCGACGAGGATTTCGCCGCCGATCCACGACTGATACCCGGCGCGGCGCGCCGGTCGCATCTCGACGTCCAGGACTGGGCCTCGCAAATGAGAGGCCAGTCCGTGGTTGTCGTCTGCAACAAGGGCCAGATGCTCAGCGAAGGCACCGCGGCCTGGCTACGGTGCAACCATGTTGCAGCGGAAATACTCGACGGCGGACATCTCGGCTGGCGAGAAGCCGAACTTCCGACCGTTCCAGCAGACAGAATCCCGAAGCGTGACGGGCGCGGCCGCACCGTCTGGGTCACGCGATCGCGGCCGAAGATCGATCGCATCGCCTGCCCGTGGCTGATCCGCCGCTTCGTCGATCCAGCCGCCGTGTTCCTGTTCGTCACCTCCTCCGAAGTCGAGGCCGTGGCCAAAAAGTTCGAGGCCACGCCGTTCGATATCGAGAACGTGTTCTGGAGCCACCGGGGCGAACTCTGCACGTTCGACGTGATGGTCAAGGAGTTCGGCCTCTCCACCCCACCGCTGGAACGGCTTGCAACGATGGTGCGCGCGGCCGACACCGCGCGGCTCGATCTCTCGCCGGAGGCGCCTGGACTGCTCGCGGCCTCGCTTGGTCTGTCGCGCATGTTCGACGACGACCTCGAACAGCTGAGCGCCGGCCTCCTCGTTTACGATGCCTTCTATCGTTGGTGCCGCGACGCGACCAGGGAGACGCACAACTGGCCGACCAACAAGGTGAAGCCATGACGGACGTGGCGGCCGCCGGGATCACGGGCATCGCGCTGCGCTTTGCGGGCGTCGTCTGAAGCGAGGGAACCCGCGCATCTCGAAACCCTGGGGCAGAACACGACCAGGAGAACGACCATGCAGACACGACGGCTCCCTCACCTGTTTCTCGCCTTGGCAATTGCGGGCGCAGCCGCGCCCGCTTCTGCCCTGACACGGGACGAGTTAGTCGCGAAGCTGCAGGCCGCCGGCTACGCGGAGGTCAGCGACATCAAGTCGACGGCCGAGGGCACGACCGCCAGGGCGATGAAGAACGGCAAGCAGGTACGGCTGGTGATCGACAGCAGCGGTCAGGTCAAGGAACAGGACTGAGACGTCCCGCCTGCTCGAAGCAGTCGACATCGACATGATGGAGTGAACGACCATGATGAGATCGATGATGGCCCTCTGCGCGGCCGTGCTGTGGCCATGCGCGACGCTGTCGGCGCCGCTCGACGTCGGCAGGAACCAGGACTCGGTCGTTGCGTTGGCCGAGGTGGCAACCGTCCGTCCGCCGCCGATCGAGAAACTGCGCGGCATCGTCGAGAGCGTCGACGAAGGTAATGACACCATCAGGATCCGCCTGTCCCCCGACAGGACGGAGCCATTCAAGGTGCAGGACGGTCTGCTCTTCAACGCCGTGCGATTCGGCGACCCTGTCGAGATCGCCGTCCAGGACATCTCTGGCGCCCGAACGATCGTGGGTCTTGCGAAGGAATAGGGCGACGGAGCCCTCATCGCTGCAAGGGAACTGGAGCAACCGTAAAATCTGCTTCAAGGAGCGTGACAATGCGAAACATCATCGCGGCAGTGGTTGGGATCGGCGCGTATGGCATCGTCGCCAGCGCAAACGCCCAGACCATCGACTGGCAGGTCTTCGCAGAGCCGTTCGTCGCGACAGCTCATGCGCAGAGTATCGATTGGCAGAAGGTCGATGAGACGCTGGGCAGAAAACCTGCCGTTGCGGGCGATGTGCATCGCTACGGCTTCCCTCGGACAGATCTCACGGTGACTCTTGATGGCGTGACTATCAAACCGGCGCTGGCGCTCGGAGGATGGGTCGCCTTCAAGCCCGAGCACGATGGCGTCATGGCCATGGGCGACCTGGTGCTGCTTGAATCCGAGATCAACCCGGTCATGTTGAAGATGATCGCGAATGGTTTGCAGATCACGGCCGTGCACAACCATCTGCTGCGCGCGAGTCCGGCGACCTTCTATATGCACATCGCCGGCCACGGCGACCCGGTCAAGATCGCCACGGCAATCCGTGACGGGCTCGCCGAAAGCAAGACGCCGCTCAAGACCGCGGCGCCGGCTGCGCCTCCGCCGGCGGTCGATCTCGATACCGCCCAGCTCGATCAGATCATCGGCGTCAAGGGCAAGGCCAACGGCGGCGTTTATCAGTTTAACGTTCCGCGCCGCGACCCGGTCAGCCAGGAAGGGATGCAGCTGAGCCCGGTCGGACCGATGGGCGTCGCCATCGGCATCAATTTTCAGCCGACCGGTGAAGGCAAAGCGGCCATCACCGGCGATTTCGTGCTGACGAGCGACGAGGTCAACCCGGTGATCATGGCGCTGCGCTCGCACGGCATCGATGTGACCGCGCTGCATAGCCATATGCTGGAAGAACAGCCGCGCCTGTTCTTCATGCATTTCTGGGCCAATGACGACGCCGTCAAGCTTGCCAAGGGCTTGCGGGCCGCGCTCGACAAGACGGCGAGTACGAAGAGTTGACGCCATTGTCGCACGATCTGTGATGACGCTAACAAGGACAATGTTGATCAATGTTGATGAAGAGTTCCGTAGCCGAGCGGCCGTTGCCGCGACGATTGATGGCCCGGTCTCTCCTGCTGCGATCGGCCTTCGCAGCCTGCGCGATGGCGGCCAGCATCGGCTCGGCTGCGGCAGATGCCGACAACGGAAGAACCAAAGCCGAGACGTGCGCGACCTGCCATGGCAACAACGGCATCTCGACAATGGAGAATGTGCCGTCGCTCGCGTCGCAGCCCGACCTCTTCCTGCAATGGCAGTTGATCTTTTTCCGCAGCGGCGCGCGGAAGAACGAAACGATGGCGCCTATCGCGGAACAACTCACCAATGAGGACGTCCGCGACCTCGGCGCCTACTTTGCCTCGCTCAAGGCTGCCGACTCCTCCTCCGCCAAAGCACCGGACGACCATCCGGAGTTGGCCGAGGTCGGCAAACAGGCGGCCGCCGCTGGCAAATGCGCGTCGTGTCACGGCGAGAACTACTCTGGAAACAAGGCTGCGGCCCGCATCGCGGGCCAGCGCGAGGAATACATCGTCAAGGCGCTCCACGATTACAAGGCGGGTGTGCGAACCGGAGGCGGCGTGGCCGCGATGGCGGAAGTTGCTTATCCGCTCGGCGACGACGCCATCACGGCGCTCGCACACTACCTCTCGCGCCTTTGATTCATGCAGCTTCGGGACGGCCCTGCCACGTGCAAGTGAGCTGGGAGAACGCGAGAACGAGGCATGGTTCAACACTTGGTTGATCGGATGATCATGAACACAGAGCGTCGAAACTTCGTCGCGGGGGCCGGCGCGGCTGCAACATCAACGGTCGTGCTCGGCACCAAACCAAGCCTTGCCGAAGTCGATCAATAGACAGGAGCCAAGGCCATGTCCTATCAGGCGAAACCGATACCATTCGATCCGAAGTCGATCAGCGGCATCTCGGAAAAAATGCTCGTCAGCCACTACGAGAACAACTACGTCGGTGCCGTGAAGAGGCTCAACGCGATCAGCACGCAACTTGCCGAACTCGACTTCACCAAGGCGCCGAACTTCGTGATCAACGGACTGAAGCGCGAAGAGTTGATCGCGTCTAACTCGATGATCCTGCATGAAATCTATTTCGACGGGCTCGGCGGCGTCGGCAAGCCGAGCGATGCGCTCGCCGAGGCGATGGCGCGCGACTTCGGCAGCATGGAGCGCTGGCGGGCGGAATTCGCGGCCATGGGCAAGGCGGAAGGCGGCGGATCAGGTTGGGTGATTCTTGCCTATTCGCCCCGCGACAAGCGGCTCGTCAACCAATGGGCCGCCGATCATACGACCACGCTCGCCGGCGGCCGTCCGGTCCTGGTGCTCGACATGTATGAGCACGCCTATCACATGGACTTCGGTGCTGCGGCTGCCCGTTATGTCGACATCTACATGGAGGCCATCCGCTGGGATAACGCCGCCAGACTGTACGGGCAATATTCGAGAGAAGCCTGAGGAGCGACGAATGAGCGAGAGAGTGGGACGCGACTCGATCGGCGGCAAAAGCTGAGCCGTGTGCTCTGTCGGGCCTGCCTCCAGGGCAGACCTGCCCCCATCGAACGACAGACAGGAGACGCGATCGCGCGTGGCTGCACCTCACACAATTCTCTTTTGTGGTGACGTGGAGCAGGCAAGAGCAGGCTTTGCGCTGCCCTCGACGCATAGAGGCCCACGCGAATCTGCTGATGACAAGCATCAGGGCGAAAGGAGAGCCGAAATGATACGAACCTGGATTCTGCTCGGCAGTGGCCTCCCGCTTGTGGGAATAGTCGGCGTCGCCATGGTCATCGCCGAGCCGAGCAAGGGCCCCGTCCTAATTCCCGGAGATCAACCGGTCAGCGAGGACCAGGTTCGGCAGAAGCTGCAATCGGATGGCTGGTCGAACGTGCAGATCATTCGCGATGGCGGGTACTTCGAGGCGATAGGTTCGAAGGGCGGCCAGACCGCGAAGGCTGTGATCGACGCGCGGAACGGAAGATTGCGTGCGGCTGACGAGGACGATGACGACTAAGTCAGCGTGACCTTGCCCCGTCAAGGTTTTGCGGCACGGCGTGGCGTTCCACGCCGGAGGTGGTGTATGTCTGTGCGTCGGCACACCCGAGGCGTACCCCCTCGACAGGACAACGTGCACCTGGTCTTTACGGCATTGACAAGTTCGCCGGGTTGTCGCTAGTAAATTTGTACGGGGAAGCGATCTCCCCGCGAGGCGACATGCCAAAGAATCGCGTCCCATTTTTACGAGGACGCTAGATGTCTGCCAACTGCTGGCTGTTTTCCAAATCTCTTCCGCGCCATCGACCGCCTCATTGGAGCCGTCCGCTTCTGGCTATCTCGGCGGTACCCTCAGATCGATGCACCGCAGAGTCCGCGCTGGCGCGCGATGCCGCGACACGACAGTGGAGATAGCGCCGATGCGAAGCATAGCCCTCGTTCTTTCCGTACTGGCCGCCCTGCTCGCGAGCGAACGCGTAGTTCGAGCCCAGTCCTGCAAGGTCTGTACCGACCAGCGAGCCGCCTGCATGAAGAATTACGCCGGGCCGACTTGCCAGACCGAGTACCGGATGTGTCTCAAGTCCTGCAAAAAATGAGCGCGGCCAAACCAGGCACCTTGCGCACGACGTCTCTCATCGCGGTCCTTGTCACCGGCGTCGGGGGCTCAGTTGCCCTCGATGCCGGATTTTTTGCTGCGAGGGCTCTCGAGAGGCTGACGGGTCCGCAGATTCACGCCAGGTTTGTCGGGATGGAGCTGACCGACGAGGTGTACTACCGCCTTGTCTATGAACGCGACGGCACGCTGAGGAGCATGTCGGCGGGCGCGAAGACGCGCGGCAGATGGGCCATCGAGAAAGATCAGCTTTGCCTCTATCTCCAAGAAACCGACGACGGCTGCTACGACGTCGCCCAATCCGGTGAGACATTCGTACTGACGCCAACGGGGCTTGGGCTCCCCGTTGAGGGCATTCTTCGACCCATCCCGGATTCACAATGAGAAGTTTCTACGGAGTCTTGACGTGATCACGCCGACAATCCCGCAGCACAGCCGTCTGACCGAGTTGGCGCGCTACTTCCTGCGCCTCGGTTTTCTTGGCTTCGGCGGGCCGGTTGCGCTCGTCGGGCAGATGGAGCGCGAACTGGTCGACGGCAAGAAGTGGCTGACCAAGGATCAGATGAGGGAATCGATTGCTATCTGCCAATCGCTTCCGGGGCCGTTGGCGATCCAGGTCGGCGTCTACGTCTCCTGGCTTCGCGGCGGCTTTTGGGGAGCCTGGGTCGGTGGATGGTGCTTCATCCTCCCCAATTTTGTGATCGTGGCTTCGCTCGGCGCCCTCTACGTCTATCTCGGCGATCTCCAGCCGGTCACCGCGATCTTCTACGGCGTCAGCCCTGCGGTCATCGCGTTGATCCTGCACTCCTGCTACCGGCTCGCCAAGCTGGGCATGGAGGACTGGCTGCAATGGGCGATTGCGGCGGTCTGCCTGGCCGTCACCGTCGTTCTCCAGGCGGAAGTCGCGCTGCTGTTCATCGGCGCCGGAATCGTGGGCATCCTCTACTATGGCAGCCTGTTCAAGCGCACGCCTACGACCCTGTCGGCAATCGTGGTCGTGCCGGCCGCCGCGGGTCCCATCGCGCCTGCGGCCACCGGCTCCACGCTCGCCAAGCTTCTGCTGTTCTTCCTCAAGGCCGGCTCGCTGACATTCGGCAGCGGCCTCGTCATCGTGCCGTTTCTCGAGCAGGGGCTGGTGCAGCAGTACAACTGGCTCGACGAGCGGCAATTCCTCATCGCGGTGGCGATCGGCATGATCAGTCCGGGACCGGTGGTGATCACCGCGACCTTTGTCGGTTACCTCGTGGCCGGTTTTTGGGGCTCGCTCGTCTCCACGGTGGGCATCTTCCTGCCGTCGTTCCTGCTGGTGCTGATCGTTGCGCCGCTGCTGGCCCGGCACCGCGAAAACGCGAATGTTCAGGGGTTCGTGAAAGGCGCTTATGCGGCCGCGATCGGGACCATTCTCGGCGCGTGCATCCTGCTCGGCAAGATCGCGATCGGCGACTGGCTGACAGCGCTGATCGGCGCGATCTCGCTTGCCGTCCTGTTCCGCTGGAAGGTGAGCAACCCGCTCTTGATCGCGGCGACCGGCGTGGTAGGCCTGATTGCGTATCCATGGCTGCAGCCGACCTGGGTGATGGTTCACTGACCGGACGTAGGGGGACGTGATGACATTTCCGTTCCGGAGGATATCAGCAGCATCGGCGTGCATCGCCATTTTGGCCGCCGCCCCGGCCTTGTCCCAATCGGCTGATAGCAGCGTCCTGCAACTCGAAACCAAGGTTTTGCTGGGCGACGTGCACGGTCGCATCGACCACATGGCGGTCGATCCAAAGCGGCTACGGCTGATCGTGGCCGAACTCGGCAATGACACGGTCGGCATCGTGGATCTGGCAAGACGGAGTGTGATCCAGAGAATCACGGGGCTGAAGGAGCCGCAAGGCGTCGGCTACGAGCCATCCAGCGACACACTCTATGTGGCCAATGCGCAGGATGGTTCGGTGAGGTTTTTCCAAGGAGAGACTTACGAGGCCGCAGGAGGCATCGATCTCGGCAGCGACGCCGACAACGTCCGCATCGATGCTGCCGCCAAGCGAGTCGTCATCGGCTACGGAGACGGAGGCCTCGCGGTCCTGGACGCCGTGACGCGCAAGAGGATCGAAAATATCCTGTTGAAGGCGCACCCCGAGAGTTTTCAGCTCGATCCCGACGGCGGCCGCATCTTCGTCAACCTGCCTGATGCCCACGCGGTCGCGGTGGTCGACAGCGCGTCCGGACAATCGTTGGCGAGTTGGCCGACGGACAAGGGCGGCAACTTCGCGATGGCCATCGATCGCGATCGCAAGCGACTCCTGGTGGCCTTCCGCAGCCCGCCCAAGCTGTCTGTTCTCTCCATTGCGGATGGAAAGGAAATTGCGAGCGTCGAAACTTGCGGCGATATCGACGATCTCTTCGTCGATCGAAAGCGCAACCGCATCTACGCCAGTTGCGGAGCGGGCTTTGTCGACGTGTTTGAGGTCGACGGCGCCGTCTATCGCCGGCTGAACCGCATCCCTACCACGCAGGGTGCACGCACGTCCTTCTTCGCGCCGGAGCTGGATCGTCTGCTGGTCGCCGCGCGGGAAACTTCCACCGAGCCGGCAGCGATCTGGATATTCCGCCCACTCCCTTAGGCTTATGGCCGTGAGGCATGCGCATGTTCAAACCCAGCCAGTGCAAAGGACGTCTTCACAAGCTTCTTATGTCGGGCTCGGCGATCACTCTGGGCTTGACGGTATTGTCTCCCCCTGCGCGGGCCTATCGCCCCTTCGACGGCACCGATGCCGCCGTCGCCGCTCCGGGCGAAGTCGAGATCGAACTGCAGCCTGCCGGACGGCGGCATGACATGGAAGGCACGACACTCGTCGCGCCCGCTGCGGTTTTCAACTACGGTCTTAGCGAGGACTGGGAGGCCGTCCTCGAGGGTCAGGGTGAAACCCCGCTGTCGCCTTCCGGCCCCACGAGCCTGACGGCAGCAGGGGCCTTTCTCAAACACGTCATCGTGCCTGGAAGCCTGCAGAACAAGACCGGACCAAGCGTTGCCACCGAGTTCGGCGTGCTTCTCCCCGACAGCACCGGCATGTCCGGCGTCGGCGCGAGCCTGGCGGGTATCGTCTCGCAACGCTGGGATTGGGGAACGATCCACTTCAACGCCGAGACCGCACTCACCCGCGATCATCGTGGCGATGTTTTCTTCGGCACCATTCTGGAAGGGCCGTCAAAATGGACGGTGAGGCCGGTCGCCGAAGTGTTCTACGAAAATGAGTTCGGCAAGGAGGAGACGATATCGGGTCTAATTGGCCTAATCTGGCAGATTCGCGACAATCTAAGCTTGGACGTTGCGTTTCGGCGCGGCCTCACGAATGGACACCCCGTCGACGAGATCCGCGCAGGGGTGACCTTTGGCTTCCCGCTCCGGTTTCTTGACGGTCGTGCCACCCATTGATGAGTTCGTCACAACACGGATCACTGATTTGCCCGACGGCGCAAGTCCCTGCATCGAAAATATTTCTGTTTTCCAGAAGTGCAACTCAGTGTATGAATGGCCCGTCTCACCCGCTTGAGGGGCGCTTCGCGATCGTCACGAGTGTTGGGTCGAGATGCGGTGGACGCCGCTGTCACGGCTGACGAGCGTGGCAGACAGCGGACGGTGAAGTCGTGCAGGCCTGACGGCCTAGTGGCAGGTGTCTCATCAGCAGGAGGCCAAGCCTCTCGCCGATGACGGTGACAACAAAGCCCAGTCTCGCCGGGGCGAGCACGTATAAGCCGTAAAGCCATCGCGCAGGGAAAGCCGGGATTGCTCCGGTTTCACCTGTGGTCCTACCTCCCGTGCTTTCCATTTGCACGGGACCCATGGGTGCGATCGGCACCCGGCTTTCCCTGCGCCCTCTGCTCAAGAGAGGGCGAAACGAGATGCAAAGCTCGGACGCGTCGCGCCGCGAGAACGCGAAATCACACCCTCTCAGTCGTCATGGCCCGCGCAGGCGGGCCATCCAGTACGCCGCGGCCGCTCGGCTCAAGCCCAGCCGTCTCTGGAATACTGGATCGCCCGGTCAAGCCGGGCGACGACATCGAGGTCGCGGCAACGGCGAGTCACGCGTCCCCCCGTTCACGCCGGCGTCGGCTCGTTCGACAGCGCCGCGAACACGGTCTCGGGCGAATGGGCGATCACGGCGAGCAGCGCGCGGGCCGGACCGCGCGGCGCCCGCTTGCCCTGCTCCCAGTTCCGGATCGTCTCCACGGGGACGCCGAGCTTGGCGGCGAATTCAAGCTGGGTGAGCTGGGCCCGGCGGCGCAGGTCGCGCACCGCCGGTTGCGATGCTGCCGCCGGTACCGCCGCGGTGGGCGGCTGCGGCGGCGCGAGCGGGATTTCCTTCCCGTCGCGCAACTCGACGATCCGTCCGTCCGCCTTGAGCCGCAAGCGCTGCATGGTGTCCCCCTCTTGGGAATGGGGACATCATCGGTGAAGGCGATTAAGGGCCGCTTAACGATAAGCGAGCCGCTGTCTGCGCGTCTTCGGCGGGCCGGTTCGTGCGGCAGCGCCCTGCTATTTCAGGCCGAACCACAACGTGGCGATGCCGAGGAAGGAGAAGAAGCCGACCACGTCGGTGACGGTGGTGACGAACGTGCCGGAGGCCACCGCGGGATCGGCCCGCACCCGCTCCAGCACCATCGGGATCAGGATGCCGCCGAGCGCGCCGGCGACGAGATTGCAGATGATCGCAAGCCCGATCACCATGCCGAGGCCGGGGATCTTGAACCAGGCCACCGCGGCAACGCCGGTGATGACGGCGAAGGCGATGCCGTTGACGAGTCCGACCATGGTCTCGCGCAGCACCACGCGCATGGCGTTGAAGGAGCCGAGTTCGCGGGTGGCGAGCGCGCGCACCGCGACCGTCATGGTCTGGGTCGCGGCATTGCCGCCCTGGCTCGCCACGATCGGCGCCAACACCGCGAGCGCCACCATCTTCTCGAGCTGGCCCTCGAACAAGCCGAGCACCGACGACGCCAGGAAGGCGGTCGCGAGATTGACCAGCAGCCAATTGAAGCGGCCGCGGGCGATGGTCCAGACCGAGTCGGACAGCTCTTCGGGATGGGTGACGCCACCCAGCGCCTTGAGGTCTTCGTCCGCCTCCTCCTCGATCACGTCGACGACGTCGTCGATGGTGATCACGCCGACCAGGCGATCGGTCGTGTCGACGACGGGAGCCGCGACCAGATTGTACTTGCCGAATATCCGCGCGACCTGCTCCTGATCCTCCAGCGCGGAGATGCGGCGGCGGTCTTCCTCGATCACGTGAGTGATCGGCAGCAGTCGGCGCGCGCGCAACAGCACGTCCAGCGAGACCGCGCCAAGCCAGTGCCTGTCGGCATCGACGACATAGATTTCGTAGAAGCGGTCCGGCAGGTCGGGCGTTTCGCTGAGATAATCGATCGCCTGCCCGACGGTCCAGGCCGGCGGCACCGAGATGAATTCGGTCTGCATCCGGCGGCCGGCGGAATTCTCCGGATACAGCAGGCTGCGCTCGATGTCCTCGCGCTCGGCGGGCGACAGCTTCTCCAGGATCTCTTCCTGATCCTCCTCGTCGAGGCCTTCCAGGAGTTCGACCGCGTCGTCGGACTCGAGCTCGCGGACGCCATCGGCGACGGTCTCCGGCTTGAGTTCCTCGAGGATCTCCTCGCGGACGGCCTCGTCGACCTCGTTGAGAGCGGAGAAGTCGAAATCCGTGCCCGTGATCTCGACAAGGGTGACGCGGTCCTCCGGCTCGAGGGCCGAGATCAGGTCGCCGAGATCCGCCTTGTGCAGTTCCGCCACCACCTCACACAGCAATGGCCGGTCGGCGGTGCGGATCGCCCGCGTGATCTCCTCGACGAATTCGTGGCGAAGCTGGCCCGCGTCGTCCCGCATCGGCATGCGGTCGAGCACAGCTGTCTTCGCCGGCGGGGCCACGTCGATTTCCTCGGCCATGCCGTAACTCACCGGTTTGACAGGAGCGGAAAACACGGTAATGCGGAACGGATTACCTAATCGGCAACGGCTTCCGCAATGAGAAATATGTTCAACGGACCCCGATTACTCCCGAATACCTTTGCAGTTCTCGCCGCGATCGTCCTTCTGCCGATCGCCCTGACCGCGCCTGCGCGCGCCGCCGAATGCCCGCGCAAGGACGCACTTGGAACCTCGCGCGTGCTCGAAGTCGATCCGGCGACCTACCCGCGGGTCGGTCTGAAGAGCTTTCCGCAGACCTTGCCGCTTCAGGATCACGAGATCGTTCTGACCTTCGACGACGGCCCGACGCCGGAGCTCACCGACAAGGTGCTGGAGGCGCTGTCGGCCGAGTGCGTGCACGCCACCTTCTTCATGGTCGGACGCGGCGCAGCCGACCATCCCGATCTGGTGCGCAAGGTCGCGCGCCTCGGCCACACCATCGGCTATCACACCTGGGACCATCCCCACCTCAACAAACTCGCGCCCGACCAGGCCGAGGCCAACATCGATGCCGGTATCTCCGCGGTCGAAAAGGCCCTGCACGGAACTTCGAGCACGAACCCGACCACGCCGTTCTTCCGGTTCCCCTACTTCGAGTCGACGCCCTACCTGCTGGGGCGGCTGGAAGAGCGCGGTATCGCGGTGTTCGGGGCAGATTTCTGGGCAAGCGACTGGAACAAAATGACGCCCGAAGAGGAGCTGAAATTACTCACCGGGCGGCTGGAAACGATCCGCAAGGGAATATTATTGCTCCACGACCCCAGGCAGCAAACGGCGGACATGCTACCCGCCTTCTTGCGGTATTTGCGCGAGCACAATTATCACGTGGTTCACATCGTTCCGACTGCGGCGAAGACCGTTTCCGCGCAGACACATTGAACCGGAGGCCAAGGCGGGATTACAAAACCGTTAAGGCAACATTCATGGCGCCGCCATTAAGGATACTCAGTTCGATTGGAATGCGGCCGAGGTTCAATGTTTGCTAGCGCCCTGGCGAGGCTCCGGAAGCGGTCATCGATCGCTGCGGGCGCAGCATTGCTGGCCGCCTTGATGACGCAGGCCGCGCTTGCCGCGGACTGCCCAGGCAACCCCAACGCACTCGGCACCTCCCGCACCCTCGTCGTCGATCCCAGGGAGCATCCGCGGATCGGCACCATGCAGTATCCGGAGACGCTGCCGCTCGCCGACCACGAGGTGGTGCTGACCTTCGACGACGGACCGCTGCCGAAATACAGCAACCAAGTGCTGGCCATTCTCGCCAGCCAGTGCATTAAGGCGACCTTCTTCACCATCGGCAGCCAGGCCAGGGCCAATCCGGAAGGTGTGCGGAAGCTCGTCGCGGCCGGACATACCGTCGGCACACACACCCAGAACCATCCGCTGACCATGAACAAGATGCCGGTCGACAAGGCCAGGCAGGAAATCGACGACGGCATTGCCTCGACGCTGGCCGCGCTCAATGGCGACAAGAGCAAGCTGGCGCCGTTCTTCCGGATCCCCGGATTGCTGCGCGCCACGGCCGTCGAGGACTATCTGGCCTCCCAGGGCATCCAGGTCTGGAGCGCCGACTTCCCGGCCGACGACTGGCGGCACATCTCGCCGCAGCGGGTGTACGACCTCGCGATCCAACGGATCGAGGCCATGGGCCGAGGCATCCTGCTGCTGCACGACATTCAGCCGCGCACCGTCGCGGCCCTGCCGCGGATCCTGAACGAGCTGAAGGCGCGCGGCTACCGCATCGTCCACGTCGTGCCCGCGACACCGGACCGGCCGGCGACGCCGACCCAGCCGCAGCAATGGTACCTGCATCCGCCGACCGAGACAGTGGCGATCTCGC
This sequence comes from Bradyrhizobium sp. ISRA436, assembly GCF_029910015.1. NCBI lineage: Bacteria > Pseudomonadati > Pseudomonadota > Alphaproteobacteria > Hyphomicrobiales > Nitrobacteraceae > Bradyrhizobium > Bradyrhizobium sp. ISRA436. The sequence goes on along the minus strand of NZ_CP094519.1, from coordinate 3,246,584 downwards.
GCTGGCCGAAGATTCCGAATTTCATTTTCACCGCGACGAAGACGCTGCCGGCGCCGGTGTTTTCCGACATGGACTGGCGTGACGCCGAGGTGCTCGACCACGCGCAGCATGCCCGCATCGGCCTGCCCAGCCGGACGCAGTGGCCGCAGCCGCTGCTTGCGCAGGCGGCTCCGGTCTCGACACTGCCGATTCCGGCGGCCAGCGTATTCAGGATTCCGGAAGCGCGCCGCCTGACGCTGCTCGCAGCCCACCATCTCGCGCCACCCGGCACGCCGCAGGCTTGGTCCGCGCGCCAGGCGAAGCGCCCCAAGCAGGCCGTGCATCAGCCGCCGGGTGCGGCGCATGGCAAAGGTCCGGGCCCTTCGCAGCATGCCGGCGCTCCAGCGGAGCCGGGCGACCCGGTCCATGTCGCCAACCTGAAGAAGCGGTCGCCGCGCGCAGAGGCCACGGCCATCGTCAAGCGCGTGCCGGACTAGCTGGTCACGATCTTGGCGATGCAGAGCAGGATCACCAGCGCCAGGAAGAACAGATCGATATAGGCCTTGATCTCCCCGGCATGCCTGAGCTCGGTCACGTCGCCGATGATCTGCTTGCGCGACGCTGCCGAATTGGGCCCCTCGCCGGCCGCCGAAGCCAGCCGGCGCGTCTCGCCCTCCAGCCGCTCGATGCGCTGGAAGAAATAGAACGAGCGCAGAGCCAAGAACGCATGCATCGCCGCATAGATCAGAATCAGGATCGCGACGGTGGCGCGCTGCTCGTACTTCTCGAGGAAGTTCAGACTGAAATAGACCAGCCCCAGAAACACGAAATTGGAGACGACTCGGTAGGCGTAGCTCAGAAACGTCATCAGGCGCTCCGGGTGAAGCTGGCTTGCGGCCCGCGCGATCGGGAGAATCAGCCACGTCCGGCCGGCAGCGCCGAACCAGCAGGGCATGCGTCCGCGACGCTACGCGACCGGTGTTACAGAAAGGGTATCGACCTGTCCCGCCGCCGCAAAAATGACCGGTGCAACCGGCCGGTCACAGCGGTCCGGCAAGGCCGAATTGTGCAGGTAGTGATGGCGCGCTCGGAGCGCGGAGAAGATACGAACAATATCAATTACTTGCCTGGAATGAGCTAAAGGTGAAGTGCATTTTCCGCCTTTAGGTGCCTTTCAGCGCCAAAGCGGAGCTACACTAAGTTACATCAATATCGATTTTGGCACACATTTGGCACACACAGGAATCGTGACCGAGCCGCGCGTCCTTATGCTTCCCTACTTCGAGTATCGAACGGTTTTGAGATGCCGTACTTTGGAGAGGCTTTCTGCTCAGCGGGTCCTAGGTTCGAGCCCCAGCGAACGCGCCAGGATCGGACACGACGCAACGCCTACATCGTCTTCCTGTACGGATATTCAGGAAGATTAATTCTTGCGTTGTTCACGACGCCCTGCACAACCAGTTGACACCGCAAACGTTCTCTCTCCTAGGAGGAGAGTTCCATGAACGTGAAGCTTGCTATCGTCGGCCTTGCCGCACTCGGCGGCGTCGCGCTAACCGCCGCCCCTGCTTCGGCCATGCCGAATGGGATTCCGAACGCGGGCCAAGTCTCCAATGTCGAGCGGGTGCGCGTGGTCTGCAATCCGTGGGGCCGCTGCTGGTCGCGTCCGAACTACTACGGCGCATATGCCTATGGCGGTCCTCATCCGGGGTGGCGATGGCGTCACCCGGGGTGGCGATGGGGTCACCCGGGGTGGCGATGGCGTCATCCAGGGTGGCGATGGGGCTACTAGCGATCAGGAAACGGCGGCTGTGGTCGTTTTCTTGATGCAGACTACGGCGCCGCAAGCAAGGTCTTATATTAGTGGCATCTGCGGTTCCGTTGCTGCTGCCAAACTGCACGGCTTGATGCCATCCGCCCAAGCCGTGTGGGCGGCGCGATCGTCTTCCGCCTCGCCACGCACGAACTGGTGCAGTGAACTCGGTGAACCCTCACGTGTCCGGACCAAGATCAGCCGAATCGTCACTCAGGCGAAGAGCTGCCCGCGCAGACAATTGGAGGCACATCCCACACACGCGTGAGGCCCCCACATTGGCGCATCAGTGCGCGTCCTGCCGCACGATCGTGCCAACGTGTTCACCGCGCAGCGCCGCCTCAAGCAAGTGCGGCTTCAATCCATTGATAATTTGAAAGCGTTTCACCTGACGCGCACAGGCGAGCAGATCGATCAGCACCCGGTCGAAGGGGAGCGTGGAAAGATTACGTTCCTTCAACTCGCTGACGGTGATTTCCTTTATGAAATTGGCGTTCGGGTTGGTGTTCGGATCGGCGTCGTAGAGCCCGTCGACATCCTTGATCAGCGTGTGGGTGGCACATCCGTAACACTCCGCCAGCAGGAACGTGCCAGCGTCCGTGCGATGCGGCGGGATGCGGCCCAAACGCGGCGGATGCTCCCAGATCGAGAACGGTGGATCGCCGTTGCAGATTACGCCGGGCGCCGACTTAATGAAAAATGGCAACATGTGCCCAAGAATTTCCGGCGGGATTGCAACGACGCCATAGGGAGCGAGAAGTGTACCAAGCAAGTGGGCGTTGCCTAGCGCGTCAATGATCCGCAACTGCGCCAGCACCCCGGTGGGTAAGCCAAGGTCCATGCCGATCGATGTGACATGGCGACTGCGAATGCCGCCCCCAAGTCCAATCACGAGCTTGAAGTTCTGAAGAGCGGCAGCGAGCGCGTCTACCAGCGGGTATGTCGCATTGCGGCCCTTGTCGATGATGGATCGTCCCCCGATCTTGAGCACATGAGCGAATGGCAGCATGCGAACGACGGGCATTTCAGTCGAGGACATGACCTGCTTGTCGAGGAGGCTCTCGCGCATGAGCATGGATTCGACGTGATGGCGGCGGTCGGCCGGAATCTCGCCAAGCGGCGACTCTAGTGACGACATGACACAACCTCCAATCAAGCGGTGATAATGGTTCCGACCGGCTCGCCATTGAGCGCGCGGGTAAGATTGCCCTTTTTCAGGCCGTTGATGACTTGCACCGAGCGGCGGTGCTTTGCCGATTTCATGAGCTCGAAGACGGTTCGCTCCAGAACGACATCAAGGAGATCCAGCTTTTCAAGCTCCTCGACAGTGATCCTCGCGATAAAGCGCGCATTGCGATCCTTCTTGGGATCCGCGGTGTAAAGACCATCTTCGTCCTTTACGAATATCATGGAGCGCGCGCCCAGCACTTCGCTGATCAGATAGCAGCCGGCATCGGTGCGATGAGGCGGGATGCGCCCAATCGCCGGATTGGGCTGCCAATACGCATAGGGCGGCATCCCGACAGAAACACAAGCCTGGCGCTCGGCCAGATAGAGCGGCAATTGCGCGAATTGGGCCGGCTCGATGGACGGAATGCCGTGCTTGGCCAACAGGTAATGAATCATTTTTGCGTTTTGTATGCTCACGAAGAAGCCGAGCACACTCAACACGCCAGTTGGTACGCCGAGATCCAGGCCGACGCTGTAGGCGTGACGCGCCCGTGTACCGGCGCCGGTACCGATGATCATCTTGTGGCGGGGGAGATTCTCGACGATCTCGTCGATGAGAGGGAACACCGCGGCGCGTCCGCGATCGATGAAGCTCTGGCCGCCGATTTTGACGACATTGGCCTCAGGGAGGATTTGCACGACCGGCTGATCGTCGAGACTCGCCATCTTTTCGTCGTCGGTAGGACTCGCGCCCATCAGCGCCATCATCATTCGATCCAGGATTTCCTTGTCCATCTCGTTTCCTCCCTCGGACATGACAATTGCGCTGTCACGACCATCTTTGAAATCAGCGTCCCTGCCCTATCGCGGCCCGGCACTCGGCCGACAGCTCGTCCGTATACTGGCGTAGGCACCTGCCGACATGCTCTTCGCCGGGGCACAGTTTGTCGATTTCTGTCTGGCAGGCGGAGCGTCCTCGCCCGCGATGGCTAGCTCCTTCCTGCTTCTCTTCATGGTTTTTGGGATTCTCTTCGGAGGCGCGCGCGGTTGACTCCTTGGGTACGTTCCAGAGCTTCACCTTGCGATCCATACCCGCTGTCGCCACCCACGCGCCGTCATGCGAGAACGTCACGAAATGGATCCGCTGCTGGTGGCCCGTGAGCGCGGCAATCTCTTTGTAGTCGGCAACGTCCCAGAACCTCACGACATTGTCGAGACCGACCGAAACCAGCATCTTGCCATCGGGCGAGAAAGCACAAGAGCGGACCCAGCTGGTATGGCCCTTGAGACGTGCGAGCTCTTCGTGGGTCGTGACATTCCAAAGCTGCACATCGTTGCCGGCGCCGGCCGTTGCCAGCAGCTTGCCGTCGGGAGAGAATGCTACCGCGTGCACCGGCCCCGTGTGCGTTTCAATTGTCGCTATCTCGCTCCGGGTAGCAGGATTCCAGAGCTTGACGGTACCGTCGACGCTGGCCGACGCGAGGACGCGATTATCGGGAGAGTAGGCCAGCCCCTCAACGCCACCGGTGTGTCCGACGAGTGTGGCGAGCTCCTTTGCGCTCGCGACATCCCAAATCTTGATCGTTCGATCATACCCTCCCGACGCGATCGTCTTGCCGTCTGGCGCGTACGCAACCGCTTGGACCACGTTGGTGTGGCCGCGTAAGGTCGTACGCTCTTGACCGCTTGGCATATCCCAGAGCCTGACCGTGTGGTCGTGGGAGCCGGTGGCAAGGATCTTCCCGTCGGGTGAGAGTGCCAGCGTCACGATCGCGTCGGTGTGACCGCTGAGGGTAACGAGTGCGCGGCCGGTTGCCACGTCCCAAAGCCGGGCCGTGTGGTCCTGGCTGCCGGATATGACGATCTTGTCGTCCGGCGTAAACGCCACGGCGGTCACGTAGCCGGTGTGACCTGCGAAGGATTCCCGCTCTTCGTCCTTCACGGCTTCGGTAGGCGTCCGAATTCCCCGCTTGAGGACGTCCTCAACATTCCACACCTTGGCTAGTTTATCCATTCCGGCGGTCGCCAATGTCTTGCCATCCGGAGAGAACGCCACTCCACGCACACGATCACCAGCGTGCGGCACGCTCGCCAATTCTTGTCCGCTCGCTGCGTCCCAGATTATCAGGGAGTCGTCCTGGCTGCCCGCGGCAATGAGTTTGCCGTCAGGGGAATAGGCGACGCAGAGTGCCTCGCTCTCGGTCCCCTTAAGGGTCATGCGCTCGGCGCGCGCGGTGACATCCCACAGCCGCACCGTTGTGTCCATGCTGCCGGTGACCAGGGTCTTGTCGTCCGGCGAAAAGGCGAGCCCCCGCACGCTGTTTTTGTGCCCCGTCAGGGTTGCTTCCTCGCGGCCGGTCGCAACGTCCCAGATCTTAATGGTATTGTCGTTACTGCCCGATGCCAGGAGCTTGCTGTCGTGGGTGAATGCGAGCGATCGGACCGCGCCCTCGTGATTGAGCTGCGCCCGTTCCTTGCCGCTCGCGACGTCCCACAGCTTGATCGTGTTATCGTGGCTGCCAGAAGCTACGGTCTTGCCATCGGGGGAGAACGCTAGGGAGCGGATCATGTTGGTGTGGCCGCGAAACGTCGCGACCTCTCTTGCAGCAGCCCAATCCCATAGTTTCACGGTCGCGTCATAGCTGCCCGTCGCCAATAGTTTGCCGTCCGGCGAGAAGGCCACAGCTTCGACCACACCTTCGTGTCCTGTAAGGGTGACGAGCTCCTTGCCGCTTATGGCATCCCACACCCTCGCGGTGCGATCATAGCTGCTCGTGGCGATGTATTTTCCGTCCGGCGAGTAGGCCACGGAGGCGAGCGCGAGCGTGTGGCCTTTGAGCGTGGCGCGCACTTGCGCTTGCACCGAAGACACGGCCAAGAGCATGAGCAGCAGTGTCGCGATGAACAGCGCAAGCACCGATTGAAGTCTAATCCGACCGAAGCGTGACATGGCCTCCTCCTGGTCCAGGCTTGGGCGCGCTGCCTGGCATTCGTGGAGCAGCCATGGCGTTCCTGGCTCACTCCCTCGGAATCAGGCGAATGGCAGGGGCTTTGACCAAAGCAGTTTTCATCCCGGCCGCCGCGCGTGAGACCTCCTTCGAGACCTCAGATGAGCTTCGCAGCAGGTCGTTCAGCGCAGCCGCGCTTATTAACTTCCGTTTCCCCTTTCAGTTCATCGTGAACGCGCAGCCACCACCTTTGCCGCAAAGGCAACCCATCTCGAAGCGACGACAAGCGGGCCAAGCGGTCTTGCGATCATGCCTGCCTCGTCGTGGGCGGCATGATGTGAAGATCATCCGCAAGCAGCGAGACCGTAATCGGCTTGCCGACAGCAACCCCGTACCGCATCGCGGTACGCGTCGGGACGCTGAAGGCCAGCAAGTCGACCGCATCGCAGTTGACCGTACCCTTGACGCGCACAAGAATCTCCGCAGTGCCGCCAAGGACGAGCATCTCCGCGACGGTGCCGCGCACTGAGTTCCAATGATCGCCGCGCGATGACCGGTGTTGCCGATGCAAGACGACACTGCACGGCGGTACCAGCCAGTCTACCTGTGATCCTGCCGGAAACGCCGGTGCAAGGCGGGCTTCAAGGGTGTAACCAAGCCACCGCAGGAGAGTACGATCTGAATCGGACCGACGTCCGATCACCTCCCCTTGGAAGAGGTTTTGCTGGTCGACGAGGCGCGCTACCTCGGCGTCGCGTGGCCGGCTCATCACCTCCGCCGGCGAACCCGCCTGCAGCGACCGACCACGGTGGAGAACGACCATCCGGTTGGCCAGTGAGACCGCCTCGTCGAGATCGTGCGTGACAAGGATAATCGGAAGCCGAATCCGCTCGCGAAGCTGCGCCAGCTCTCGCTGCATTTTGCGGCGCGTGACCTGATCGACGGCCGAGAATGGCTCGTCGAGCAGTAGGACGGCCGGGTCACGTGCGAGCGCACGGGCGAGCGCTACGCGCTGCTGCTGACCGCCGGAAAGTTCCGCCGGGTTCCGACCTTCGAGCCCCGAGAGGTTGACAAGCGCAAACAACTCGTTTGCCCGAACCGCGCGTCTGCTGCGGGGCAAACGACCAAGCGCAAAGCGCACGTTGGCTTCGGCCGTCAGATGCGGAAACAGAGCGTAGTGCTGAGGGACGAATCCAACCGAGCGGCGTTGGGGCGGCAAGTTGATGCCGTGCCCTGTGTCTAGCCATGTCGTTCCGTCGCACGCAATGAATCCTTGCTCGGCCCGGTGTAACCCTGCAATGCAACGCAGAATCGTTGTTTTGCCGCTGCCTGACGGGCCGACAAGCGCCAGCAGCTCGCCACGCCCACAGTCAAGCTCAACGTCGAGGGGGATTGGCCTCTCCTGCCGGAGTCTGACGCGCAGGTAATGCGTGTCGTCAGACACGGAGGAAAGAGCACACTCCACATCATTCGTGCGCGAAACAAGCCCTGTCATGGAGGTACAAAACTCGGGCCTAATGGGCGCGTTCCATCTGCGAAACCGAGAGACCGCGCCTTTATTTATTCCGCTGCGATCGGACTTATGCAGCCGCCTTCTTCGGGCCGTTCGCAAGCGACTTTGCTTGAAGATGCCGACCGCGTCTCAATATACCTAATGGATAATATCGGCTCTCCGGCCGGGATCGTGGGAGGTTCCTATGCGTTCCATCTTCTGCGCGGGGGCACTGTTGGCCGCCCTATTCACGCAGGTTCCCACAGCTCGGGCCGAAGCGATCCGAGTGGGATACGCCGGTTCGATGGGGGTCGTCATGGACCGCGTCCTCGGCCCTGCGTTCGAGAAGGCGCACGGTGTTCAGTTCCAGGGCATCGGCATGGGTTCTTATGCGCTTGCCCGACTGCTCGCAGCCAAGCAGCAGCAGGCGGATGTCTTCGTCTCCATCACGCCAGGTCCGGTCAAGGTTGTTCAGGAGGCGGGACTGCTCGGCGAAGGCGTTCCCGTCGCAAGCACCCAGATGGTCATCACGTATAGCCCCAAAAGCCGCTTTGCCTCACAGTTTGAGGCTGCGGCTGCCGACAGGACACCTTGGTGGCAAGTGCTGAAATCGCCCGGACTTCGTTTTGGTCGCACCGACCCCGCGATTGATCCCCAAGGGCAAAACATCATCTTCACGATGCTTCTCGCGGAGCGATACTATAATCAGCCCGATCTGGTTTCGACGATCCTTGGCAGCTATCAAAACCCAAGGCAGATCTTTACCGAGCCTTCGCTGTTAACCCGTCTGGAAGGCGCGCAAATCGACGCAGCCTCCGGTTACCAAAGCGCGGCCATCTCCCACCATCTGCCTTATGTTCCTCTTCCGGATGAGATCAATCTGAGCAACCCGGACAAGGTGTCCGACTGGTACAGCAAGGTCGCGTTCACGATAAAGCTTCCGAGCGGTAAGGAAGCCACTTTGCAAACGCAACCTCTCGTGTTCTACGCGGGAGTGCTAAAGAATGCCCAAAATCCGGAACTCGGAAAGCAGTTCGTCGATTTCCTGTTGAGCCCCGAGGGCCAGAAGCTTTTTCGCGATTCTGGCTATGCAGAACCCAAAGGGGGGAAGATTTGACGAACGTGCTGCTATCCGAGCATGCGTTGGGCACGGGGGGCGACACATGGCGTCCTGTTCATCCGATAGCGGCGATGGTCGGAGTGCTGGCGCTTTGTTTCCTGATCGCACCATTCGTCACGCTGATCTTCGTCACCGATTGGCGCGGCTTTCAATTCGCGCCCGGCGATTGGGGCGCGGCGGGCATCTCCCTTCTTTACAGTTTCGTATCAATGCCGATCTTGATCTGCCTCGGGACGCCGCTTGCCTGGTGGCTGGCGCGCAGTGAGTTCGCTGGCAAGTGGGTTGTTGATGCGCTGCTGCTGTTGCCCCTGCTCACGCCGCCGCTCGCCATGGGCATGCTGCTAATGTCGCTCTATGGACCGTATAGCAGCGTTGGTTCGACGCTTGAGGCGCTTGGGGTCGTACTCACCAACAGTGCAGGAGCCTTCACCTTGGCTCAGGTATACGCGGCAACGCCCTATTATGTCGTGTCGGCACGAGCCGCTTTCGAAGCTGTACCGCAAGACCTTGAGCAGGTTGCGCTAACGTTGGGCAAGGAGCCCTGGCAAGTCTTCCTCGAGGTGACCCTGCCATTGTCGCTCCTGGGTCTCGTTGCAGGATTGGCGCTTGCCTGGGTCAGGGCCCTCGGGGAATTCGGTATTGTCCTGATCGTTGCCTACTATCCGCAGGGAATTCCCGTAAAGCTCTGGGTCAATCTCCAGGATATCGGGCTTACGGCGGTATATCCGTTACTCTGGCTGTTCTTCGCTGTCGCCATGCCGCTGCCATTGTGGTTAGGCCTGCTTTCACGGCGACGTGGCATTTTTTGAGTGATCCTGTGCCGCCTCCGCCCTGTCTGGTGGCGTTTTCCCGCCACGAACCTGCTCCGAACCATCCAGGACTGGCGGCTCGGGCGAGAAGACGCGCAACACGAACAGGGTGACAAACCCGCTCAGAAATCCCGCCAACAGGTTCGGCACCAATTTAGCCGCGGGAAAAAGATAGATTTCCGCGCGCGCCCCCAGAAGGAGTACCAGGACGAGTTCCGTACTGGTCCTGGCAACGGCGGCGACAAGCCCGAGCAGGCAGTAGCCAAGCGCCCAGACAGGCAACCGGCGCACTAGCGGATATGCAAGGTCGATCACGAGGCCCGGCGCGATGTGTTTCAGGACCTCGAGCACGCCAAACCTCCCGTCTCCCTGCAGAAAGCCGATCACGCCCATAATGGCGCCTGCGGCGGTGGCCCCCCAGCGCGAATGGGTGAGGCGCGCCGCAAGTACGTACAGGGGGAACAGGAGAAGAGCCTTGTGCCCCGAAGCAAAGGGTAGACCCGGGAGGATTTTGAGCATCTTGAAGGATGCCATGCAGAGCGCAATGCCGCTCACGACGGCGACGTCATGAGCGAGTCTGGCCTCGAGCTTGGACCCGACTCCTTCGTCGGATTGCCCGGCCGCAAGCTCCATATTCGCCTTTATCGATTGCACGAAGCTGCCAACATCGCCGCGCAACAAGCGCTTGAGCGCCGTGAAGGTCCCCGGCCGCGCGCCAGCTTCACGTTGGCGGCGCCCGCTTCGCCCATCAGCGCCGCTCAGCAGCGAGAGCGTCCGGTCGAGCGAGTGGACGAACAACCCCGGCAGGCGCAACTGTTGCAGCCCGTGCACCAGATCGTCTCCCCTCCCCGTCAGCCGAACCATAGTCGAGGCGAGCAAGACGGTCAGAATCTGCAGGCACATGACCGCGGCGCGATCGAGACCGGTCACGTTGAAGGGAACCAACCATCCGAAGCGTGGAACTTGCCAGTGCAGCGCGAGGTCCTCTGCGGGATGCTCCGGCGGAAGCAGCGTGTAACAGCCGATCAGGAACAGGAACAACCATTTGAGCCTCCACGCCGGGCGCACGATCTCACTAATGGAGATGCGACAAATGAGCAGCGTGAGTACCTGAAGGGCGAGCAAGGCCGGGACAATAGCCCAGCGGAGAGGATGCGTTGCGGACAGCGCCGGCAGCACGAACGTGACCACAGTCACGACGAGCAGATAAATGACCTTCAGCACTGCCGCCCTGCTGCTTTGGTCGTTCCGCGAGGAAGCCACGTCGCTGCTCCAACGCTAGTTCGTTCCGCCTATCGGCCGCCCGTTCCGGTGTACTTAGTTTCGGCCGCCGCGCTCTGCCACACCATGGCACATGTTCAGCACCGGCTGACTGCCGAAGGATCATCGATCGCGCCCTCCGAGACGATGCCCTTCGGCGTCGAACACAAGAGGCGCAGGCCAAAGCCGATGGTGCAAGCCGTCCAGCAGAAGATAGATCACCGGGGTCGTGTACAGCGTGAGAACCTGTGACACGAGCAAGCCGCCGATAATGGTGATGCCGAGGGGCCGACGCAGTTCCGCGCCGGGGCCGGTCGCGAGCGCAAGCGGCACGGCGCCGAGCATCGCCGCCATCGTGGTCATGAGGATCGGCCGGAACCGTTCGAGGCAAGCCTCGAAGATGGCGCGCTCCGGGGGAAGCCCGCGCCGGCGCTCTGCTTCAAGAGCGAAATCCACCATCATGATGCCGTTCTTCTTCACGATCCCAATGAGCAGGATAATACCGATAAAGGCAATGACGGTCAGCTCGGCACCGAAGATTCGCAATGCCAGCAATGCTCCGAGCCCTGCAGAAGGCAGCGTCGAGATGATCGTGATCGGATGAGCAAGACTTTCGTACAGGACGCCGAGCACAATGTAGACGGCGATCAGAGCCGCCACGAGCAGGACCGGCTGAGCGCCGACCGTTCGTGCGAAAGCCTTGACGTCACCCGCCACCTCCGAATGGATCGTACCAGGCAAATGCAAGTCTGCGACCGCGCGCTGGATGCGCGCATTGGCCTCCTCCAGTCCTATGTTCGAAGCGAGATTGTAGCTGATGGTGACGGACGGGAATTGTCCCTGGTGATTGACGACAAGCGGTGCGAGGGTTTTCTCGAAACGCGCGACCGCCGAGAGCGGCACCTCGTTCGACGAAATACCGGAGATGACGCCTGTCGCTGCATTGGTCGCCTGCGCTATTGCGATTGCGCCGGCGCACCCACTGTCGCCGGAAGCGCTGCCGCTCGCCTTGACAAAGACCTGGCTCAGGCTGGAGGGATCGCGCTGAAACCGCGGGTCGATCTCCAGGATCACCCGATACTGGTTACGCGCGCCGTAAATGGTTGAGACCTGCGCCTGAGCAAACGCGTCACCGAGCGCGTTATCGATATCTTGCACATTGACGCAAAGCCGAGCGGCTGCTTGCCGGTCAATGACAAGATTGGCCTGCAACCCGCCTTGCTCACGATCGCTCGCCACGTCAATCAATCCGGGAATCTTCCGAACTTGCTCGAGTATCTTTGGAGTCCAGCGAGTCAGCTCCTCGATATCCGAGCTCCACAGCGTGAACTGATATTGAGATTTGCTTAAACGAGCACCAACCCGCAAATCCTGGGTCGGCACCAGGAACACCCGCAACCCGGTGACGCGGGCCAGTTCTCCGCGCAAGCGGTCCGCGATGCGAGCGATGCTGAGCTTGCGCTCCGAGAGCGGTTTGAGGCTGATGAAGAGTCGTCCCTGGTTGATTGACGGATTGAATGTCGAGGTGCCGATCGAAGACCCCACGCTCGCAACCGCGGGATCCGCCTTGACGATCGCGGCGGCGCGCTGCTGGAGACCCGACATAGCCTTGAACGAGATATCGGATGAGGCCTGCGTCGCTCCGATCAGGAGCCCGGTATCGTCTTGCGGGAAATAACCTTTCGGCCCTTTGATATAGAGCGAGACGGTCAACGTTACCGTAAGCAGCATAACGAGCAACGTGAGCGCCCGGTGGCGCAACACCGCGCTAAGAGTCCGGCCATAGGCGCGGATGAGCGCGTCGAGGACAGAATCCGCCACACGATCAAGACGAGTCGAATCGGCACTCGGAGGCGCACGGATGAAATGCGCACAGACCATGGGAGTGACCGAGAGAGATACGGCCATTGATACCACGATGGCGAAAGCGAGCGTTACCGAGAATTCACGAAACAGCCGCCCAACGATTCCTCCCATGAATAGCAGCGGGATAAACGCTGCAATAAGCGACACGCTGATCGATACTACTGTAAAGCCGATCTGTCGGGCGCCTTCGAGCGTCGCGCGCAGCGGCGAGCGTCCTGCTTCGAGGTTGCGAAACACGTTCTCGATCATCACGATCGCGTCGTCCACCACGAATCCGACGGAGACCGCCAACGCCATTAGCGACAAATTGTCTATGGAATATCCCGCGACCCACATCAGTGCGCAGGTGCCTGCGAGCGAAAGCGGCACGGTTATGCCGGCTGCAACGGTAGGGGCGCCCCGGCGCAGGAACAGGAAAACGACCAGCACAACCAGCATGATCGTCGCGACCAGCGTCAGCTGCATGTCGTGCACGCTCGCACGAATTGTCTTGGTGCGATCCGACAAGACCGAGATTTGCAGATCGGCAGGGATCCAGCCTTTGAGCTCGCCGAGAACCTGATGAATGTGGTCGATGGTCTCGATGACATTGGCTCCCGCTTGCTTCGTGATGATCAGGAGCACTGAAGGCTGACCATTGAACCAGGCCGCGGAAAGCGTGTTGCGCACCCCGGACTCGATCGATGCTATGGCCGAGAGCCGAACCACCGATCCGCTCGCGGTACGTACGATGACCGGATCATAGTCGGCGGGCTTAAACAGCTGATCGTTGGTGGCGATAGTCTGCAGCTGCTGCCGACCATCGAACATGCCAATCGGGCCCGCCGCATTGGATTTGACAATTGCAGCACGCACATCGTCCATCCCGAGCCCCATCGAGGCGATCGCGGCGGGATCGACCCGCACCCGAACGGCGGGCTGCTCGGCGCCATTTACAGTGACCTCCGCGACCCCCTGGACCTGCGCGATGCGCTGCGCGATGACCGAGTCGGCGATATCGTAAATTGCGCTTGGGGCAATGGTATTCGATGTGAGCGCAAGTATCAGGATTGGCGCCGCCGCGGGATTGCTCTTCTTGAAATAGGGCACGGTGGGCAAATCGGTCGGCAGATCGCTCGCTGCGGCATTGATGGCGGCCTGCACATCACGAGCCGCACCGTCGATGCTACGATTGAGGTCGAACTGCACCGTGATACTGGTCGAGCCGAGCGAGCTGATTGAGGTGATTTCCGTTACACCCGCGATCTCAGCCAGCCGCCGCTCGAGCGGTGCGGCCACACTTGCAGCCATGGTGTTGGGATCGGCGCCCGGACGGTTGGCGCCAACGCGGATGGTCGGGAACTCGATGTTCGGCAAGCTCGCGACCGGCAAGAATCTGTAAGCGACCGCGCCGACCAGAAACAACCCTATCGCGAGCAACGCCGTCCCGATTGGCCTGCGAATAAATGGATAGGAAAAGTTCATCGTCTTCGTCGTCTCAATGGGTGTGCCATTTTACGCCCCGACGTTCCGTCACTCCGTGGCGCGCTGGATGATCTCCGGCTTGGAATCTTTCGACACCCGACTCGGCGCGAGCATTCGCACGACCTGCGCGCGTATCCGCTCCATATAAAGGTAGATCACCGGTGTGGTGTAGAGCGTGAGCAACTGGCTCAGCAGCAAGCCGCCGATGATGGTGACGCCGAGCGGGACGCGTAGCTCGGAGCCGGTACCGTTCTCGAGCGCCAGCGGCAGCGCGCCGAACAACGCGGCAAGCGTCGTCATCATGATCGGCCGGAAGCGCAGCATCGAAGCCTTGACGATGGCATCCCGCGGGGAGAGCCTGTCCTTGCGTTGCGCCTCCAGCGCAAAATCGATCATGATGATCGCGTTCTTCTTCACGATGCCCATCAGCAGAATGATGCCGATCAGCGCCACGACCGAGAGGTCCTGGCGGGTGAGCATGAGCGCAAGCAAAGCTCCGACGCCGGCGGATGGCAGGGTCGAGAGAATTGTGAGGGGATGGATGAAGCTCTCGTAGAGAACACCAAGCACGATGTAGATCGTCACCGCGGCCGCGAGAATCAGCCAAGGCTCGCCGGCGAGGGAGTGGCTGAACTCGGCAGCAGCGCCCGAATAGGCGCCGATGATCGTGCCCGGCATGCGGAGGTCGCGTTCGGCGCGGGCGATCGCAGAGACCGCGCCACTGAGCGAGGCATCAGGCGCCAGATCGAAGCTGATCGTGACCGCCGGGAATTGCGCCTGATGGCTGATGGTGAGCGGCGCGACGGTACGCTGTATACCTGTGAAGGCAGTGATCGGAACCTGCGCTCCGTTTGCGGAGGGCACGAACAGCTTCGAGAGCGAACTCGGATCCTGCTGGTACTGTGGCATCGCTTCCAGGATCACCCGGTACTGGTTGGATTGCCCATAGATTGTCGAGATCTGCCGCTGCGCGAAGGCGTCACTAAGTGTGTCGTTGATCACCTGCATCGAGATACCGAGCCGCCCAGCCTGTTCCCGATCCACGTCGATGAAAGTGCGCAAGCCGCCTTCCTGCGCCTCGGAGGCGACCCCGCGCAGCGCCGGCTCTGCGCGCAGCCGGTCGGCAAGCTTGACAGACCAGTCCGACACCGCCTGCGCGTCGGTGCCGGAGAGCGTGTATTGATATTGGGCTCTGCTCGTGCGCGTACTGATCTGGATGTCCTGGACCGGCCGGAAATACACGACCATGCCGGGAATCGACGCGACCGCACTCTTCAGACGCTCGACGATATCCGCGACCGCGGTAGCACGGCGCTCGTCACGGGTTTTGAGTGTGATGGCGAGGTGGCCAGCGTTCGGCGTCGGATTGAGCGTGCTGACACCAATTACCGACACAACGCCCGTCACGTCGGGATCCCGGCGGATCGCGGCGACGACGTCCCCCTGCAACCGCCGCATCTCGGCAAACGATACGTCGGAGCCAGCCTCCGTGACAGCCGTGATCAGGCCGGTGTCCTGCAGCGGCAAAAATCCCTTCGGCACGATGACATAAAGAAAGATCGTCACCGCCAGCGTAAATAGCGTCGTCACCAGCGTCAGCCCCTGATGGCGCAGCACCCATTCGAGCGTAGTCCGATACACTTCAACGCTCCACGCGATCGCGCGGTTAAAGCCTCGCGTGAGTGGCCGCTCCGGCCCGTCCTGCGCACGTTGCAGCAGGCGGCTGCACATCATCGGGGTCAGCGTCAGGGAGATGATGGCAGAGATGACCACCGCAATGGTCAAGGTCAGGGCAAATTCGCGGAACATGCGGCCGACGAGCCCGGTCATGAACAGCAGCGGAATGAACACCGCAACCAGCGACAACGTCAGCGAAATCACGGTGAAGCCAATCTCGCGCGCGCCGTTCAGGGCAGCGTGGAGCGGCGTCTCGCCCTTCTCCATATGGCGCACCAGGTTCTCGATCATGACGATGGCATCGTCGATGACAAAGCCCGTGCCGATCGTGAGTGCCATCAGCGAAAGATTGTCCAGGCTGAAGCCGCAGAACCACATGACGCCGAACGTGGCGATCAGCGACAGCGGCAGAGCAACCCCCGCGACGAAGGTTGCGCGGATCGTGCGCAAAAAGATGAGCACCACGAGCACGACGAGCGCCACGGCGATCACGAGGGTGAACTGCACGTCGCGTATCGAGGCGCGGATCGTGGTGGTGCGGTCGCTCACCACCTTGAGAACGGCGCCGGCCGGCATCGCGCGCTGCAGCTTCGGCAACTCGGCCTGCACGCGCTGGACGGTCTCGATCACGTTGGCGCCGGGCTGGCGCTGCACGTCGACGATGACCGCCGGCGTGCCGTCGTACCAGCCGCCCACCTTGGTGTCCTCCAGGCCGTCGAGCACGTTTGCGACATCGGTCAGCAGTACTGGCGCGCCGTTGCGATAGGTCACCACAACGGAGCGGTAGGCGTCGGCGACGGCAATCTGATCGTTCGCTGCAATGGTATAGGACTGGTGGGCGCCGTCGAAGGAGCCCTTCGGCCCCGCGACGTTGGCGTTGCTGATTGCAAACCGCAGGTCCTCGAGGCCGATACCGTAAGCGGCAAGCCGCGCCAGATCCGCCTGGATGCGCACCGCAGGCCGAATGCCGCCTTCGACCGAAACACGGCCGACCCCGGTGACTTCGCTCAACCGCTGCGCCAGGAGCGTGTCGGCGATGTCACTCAATTGCCGCAGGGAGATCGTATCCGAGGTCAGCGCGAGGGTGATGATCGGAACGTCGGCCGGATTCACCTTGGAGTAGGTCGGCGGATAGGGCAGGTTGCGCGGCAGCGTCGATCCCGCGGCATTGATCGCGGATTGTACGTCCTGAGCGGCGGCATCGATGTCGCGGCTGAGCTCGAACTGCAAGGTGATCTGACTGAGGCCATAGGAACTCGACGAGGTCATCCCGGTGAGCGCGGGGATCTGTCCGAGCTGCCGTTCCAGCGGCGCGGTTACCAATGACGCCGTGGTATCAGGATTGGCGCCGGGAAGCTTCGTTGTGACCTGAATAGTGGGAAAGTCGACCTGCGGCAGCGCGGAGACAGGTAGCTGCCAATAGCCGAGCACGCCGCCGAGCAACACTGCGGCGCCGAGGAGCAAGGTCGCGATCGGGCGGCGGATGAAGGGTTCCGAGACACTTAGGATACTCATTGGGCTCTGCCCTGCGTCGCTTCAGACTTCCCATCGCCCCGACGTCTGTGCTCGCCTCGTCCGCCGCCCTGACCCTGCCCCCCTTGGGATGAGGCTGTCCCCGACGGCTCGCGGCCTTCGCCTTGGACCGAGACCCGACGGCCTTCCGCAAGCTGCGCGAAGCCGGTTGTCACCACGCGGTCGGACAGCTCAAGCCCGCTGGCGATTACAGCCTGATTCTCGTCCTGCTGCTTGACCACGACCGGACGCACCGTGACTGTGTGGTCCGGCTTGAGCTGATAAACGAAGGTGCCGTTCGGACCATGCTGCACCGCGGGTGTCGGGACCACCAGGGCCTGCCGCAAGGTGTCGATCAGCAGCCGAACATTCACGAATTGGCCCGGCCATAACTGAAGGTCCGCGTTGGGGAACTCGGCTTTCAGCTGCACGGTTCCGGTCGTCTGATCGACCTGATTGTTGATGACCCGCAGCTTGCCGCGATCGAGCGCCTTTTTTTTGTCGGATTCGGTAGCCTCGACTGACAAAGGCCCTGCAGCAAACGCCTTGTTGATCTGCGGCAACAGCTGCTGTGGCAGGATGAACAGAACGGCGATCGGCTGGATCTGCGTGAGGACGACGATGCCGGCCGGATCCGACGCGTGCACAATATTGCCCTGGTCGACCAGCCTTATTCCGACCCGCCCGTCGATCGGCGCGGTGATGGTGCAATAATCAAGGAGGGCGCGCGCATTGTCGATCGCGCCTTGATCAAGGCGCACCTGGGCTTCGAACTGCGCGACCAGGGCACGCTGGGTATCGACTTGCTGGTGCGTCACCGCGTTCGTTTTGACCAGATTGGTGTAGCGCTCGAGATCGAGCCTGGCATTTGTGAGCTGCGCCTCGTCGACCGCCTTCTTGGCAACTACCTGATCAAGCTGCGCCTGGTAGGTGGTGGGATCGATGCGGGCCAGGACGTCGCCACGCTTAACGTCGTCGCCCTCGCGGAAATTGACGCTGATCAGCTTGCCATCGACCTGGCTGCGCACGGTCACCAGGTTGAGTGCGCGCGTGGTGCCAACCCCATCGAGGTAGACCGGGACGTCGGCGATGGCGGGCTCCGCGACCAGAACGGGTACCGCGCCCTGAGGAGCAACAAGTCGACGCCCCCTGCCTCCCACGCCACCCCCGCCCCCGCCACCTCCCCCGCCCCCGCCGCCACCTCCCCCACCGCCGCCCGTCTGCTGCGGCTGTTCGGGCGCAATGATCACGACAGCTACGCCGACGACGAGCGCGCCAACGATCACCATCGCGAGAAGGCGGCCAAGGAAGGTTCGCAACTGTCATTCACTCCGAGCCCCCCCGCAGCGTGTATTAACTCATAAACCAGCGCCTCGTTGCGAGGACGCCGGAACCACTGGCTGAGGTCCTTCCGAGCCATCGCCCAGCCCTCTTGAATGGCGCCTTGTGCTGCGCGAGCAAGTGCTCTTGGACGCGCAACCCTGACTTATGTGTCAGAAACCGACCCATTAGTGGTTCGAGTAATTCGTCATCTCCTCGGTCTATTGGAACGTGTCGTCATACCATTCGTTCGCCTGTCGGAGGGGTGTGCGGAAAAGGAGACGCTCTATGTGGAAAAATTTGCTCGCCGTGACCGCCGCCGCAGGATTGTGCGTCGCGGTCGCCGGCCATGCCGACGCGCAGCACTTTGGCATGATGGGTGCTGGACACGGTGCGCACACTGGCTTCACCGCTCCTAGCCGAACGCATCCGGCAGCCATGCGCGGACCCATGATGGCGAGAGCACACATGCGCGGTCCTGCGTTCAGGCCGTCCGGCTGGAGCCATGGTCGAAAGGTCGGTTGGCGCTGCCGTGTCGGGACTCGAGGATGTAGCCCGCCCGGTTTGCGCTGATACAGTAACCGTGCTGTAGCCGCTTACGTTATCAAATGAGTTGAAGGGCTCCGACCAATCGGAGCCGAAGAGTACCATTTTGCTGTGCATGCTTATCCGAATTTGCGGATACACAGGCGCTCCGAACACAACAGTAGGGTGATTCGTAGAGACCGAGGCGCCTCGATCGATCCAGCCGGTGCTAGTGTGAACCTCAGCACTGCTTGGCCGAAACACAGCTTCGGTTCGGCATCATCGACGCATTCGGAGAGACGATGCGTGATCGGCCGATCAAGCTCAGGGATCGCTTCACCGCAATAGACCAGCGCAGGGTCTGGTCAATTGCAAGCAAAGTCAACTGAAATATTCTCCTTGCAACAGAGCTGTGAGCGGGTGGCCATCGCCGCCGACTCGATCAACTGCGCCTCCTTCCCTCCCTATGGTAATAAATGTAGACAGTCCGGTAGGGCACGTCGCGAAGCCAAAGGCGATCAGACTATCGATCCTGCACATCGATCGGCGGCCTAACCGCCCGATGTGCGAGTTGCTCGCGTCGGGCCGTATTGCAAAAACGGAACGCTTCTTTCTCGAATATCCTTGATGCATTCATCGTAGTCGGAGAACGAGATGCGGATCATCGGCACAAACGGCAGTATCCAGTCCGCTTTCCGGCTGAGAAGGCAACCGACGCCGAGGGTTCGTAGAGCTGTTCGCGCGATGCGCGGATGCGGCAGGCTTCGCAGGGCCTCCACGCTGCTTGCACTCGCGCTTACCCCCGGTTTGTCGGGCTGCATTCTGGGATCGGAACGGCCCGATTTGAATCTCGATATGTCCGCAACCTATCGCGCAGCACCCAAGGGCGACGCCGACGCCGCCGTCCCGGCTGTCGACTGGTGGCGCGGCTTTGGATCCGGCGAACTCACCTCGCTGATGGAGGCAGCCCAGCTCAATAACCTCGATATAGCGGTGGCGGTCGCTCAGATCGTGCAGGCCGATGCCCAGGTGGGAATGGCGGGCGCGCCGTTGCTGCCGTCGCTGAGTGGGGCGGCAAGCGCCGAGCGCGCGCATTTCGGCCCGATAAGCAGCGTCGCCCGCAGCCTCGGCGGCGGCATCAGTGCCACTGGCGACCCAGCTAGCGGTGTTCAAAGCGCTGGCAGCGCAGGTAGCGGCCTGACTTTCTCGCTGTTCAGCACAAGTCTCACCGCGAGCTACATGCTCGACTTCTGGGGCAAGAACCGCGCTGCGCTCTATGCTGCGGAGGAAAATGCGACCGCCTCAAGGTACAACCGCGAAGTCGTCACGCTGACGGCGATCGTCACCGTCGCCAATACGTATTTCCAGGTCTTGACCGCCCAGGACCAGCTTCGCGTGACGCGCCAAAATTTGGCTGCGGCCGAACGAATTCTTTCCGTGATCAAGGACCGATTCGCTAGCGGAACGGCATCCCAGCTTGATCTTTCGCAACAGGAGGCGCTGGTTGCCACCCAGCGCGCCGCAATCCCCCCACTTGAGGTCACTCTAGGACAGAACAAGGCCGCGCTCGCGGTTCTGGTTGGACGCGCGCCAGCAAATCTTTCGGTGCATGGCGGCTCGACTAGCCGCATTAAAGTGCCGCGAGTTACACCGGGGTTGCCATCCGAATTGCTCTATCAGAGGCCGGACATCCGCCAGGCCGAGGCGCGGCTTGCCGCGTCCAACTTCAGCGTCGAGGAAGCGCGTGCGGCGTTCTTTCCGCAGATCCAGTTAACAGGCACGACCGGATTCCGGAGCACCGCGCTGGCGTCGCTGTTCACACCCGGTGCTTGGTTCTACACCCTGACGGCCAACCTTACTCAGCCAATCTTTGACGGGTTCTTGCTAGAGAGCCAGTTGAAGCAAGCGAAGGGCGTGCAGCTGGAGAATCTCCAAGCCTATCGCAAAGCCGTACTGTCGGCCTTTTCCGATGTCGAGAAGGCCCTCATCGCGTTGCAGAAGTTCACGCTTCAGGAGCGACTGCAGGGACAAGTTGTCGCGAGTTCGCGGAAGGCATTCGAAGTCGCCGAGTCGCAGCTGCGTGGAGGAACGGCCAACCTCATTACCGTGCTACAGGCCGAGCAGACGCTTTTTAGCGCCGAAAACACATTGGTGCAGGTTCGGCTCTCGAAGCTGTCGGCCGCGAGCAGCCTCTTCCAGGCGCTCGGCGGTGGATGGACGCCAAGCGGAACGCTGGCGTCGCTGCAATGAGTCGGAATCGTCTGGCAGCGCTGGCTTCGATAGCCTTGATGCGAGTGGCCCACAGGAGGTTTCATGAGAAAGCGCACGTTGCACGTGATGGCATTGCTGGCCTTCGCGCCCACAGCGGTTCCTGCAACGGCACAGCAGCCAGAAATTGCAGTGCCGAACATGATTTCGCTTCGACTTGGGATGAACGCTGACGAAACTGCGGAAGCGCTCGGCGTGCGCTCGACGCAAACACCATCGGCCTGGCCGGAAGACGTGAGGGTGCAATTTTGCTGCGCTGTGGGTTGCCCCCATCAGGCGACTCGATCCGTCACCCAAAGCTCCTCATAGTTGCGGAACTTCGCAAGCGTCCCGTCGTATCGGGTTGGCTCGATCACCGGCAAAACGTGCCTCAACAGCGCGTTGATCGGTTCGGACGTGTGCCGAACATATAGGTCGATCGGATCGAGTAAGTGCCTGAGGTGCAGTTTTGGATCATAGTTCAGCCCGCCGCTCCGAAAGCATTTGTACCCGTTGGCAATCGCCCAGATGACCAAGTCGCGAAACACATAGTGATAGAGGTGTAGATCGAGCGCGACATCGTAGTCGAGCCCTATGTACTCCACATAGATCGCGTCACCATGCACTATGCACGTTGCAAATGCGACGATCCGCTCGCTCTGGCGCCAGAGGAAGAATCGGACCTTGTCCCCCATCCGCCGCCCAAGGTCGCAGAAATATTGCTCCGTGAGCCTTTCGAAGTGCAGCTTCGAACGCGCATATACCTGGAGATACAGTGGATAAATCTGCGCGATCACGGGAGTCACGTCGTTGACGACGCTCATTTCGAGCGGGGCGGCCCGCGCCGCCGCCGCAAACTTCTTGCGCAGCTTCTTGCGCGTCGCGCTGTTGAGCGCGCTCCTCATATAATCGTCGAAGCTTGCGTAATCGATGCAAAGCCTGGTCATAGGCATGCTGGGGATGCGGGTGAATCCGTGGTCAACCAGACATTCGAGAACCGATCGATACCGCGCCGGAAACTCCTTGAACACGACCAGACCTGCTCCGAGGCTACGCGCATGTCCTGTGATCGTTGAAGCCAGGAGCTCCGCGCGGGTGCGATGGCGAGCCTCGTCGCCATCAAGATGGCCTTCACCAGCTACGCACCCCACCATCAGCGTGCGCGCTCGCATCAGGCGCGGCCATAGGTCGCGGATAGCGTCGATTAGCAGGCCAAAGCGCGGGCTCGCTCCGACCAGCAAATCCAGGTCCAGCAGGAAAAAGGGCTGTACGGCACAAACGCGGCCAACCTCGTCCTTTATAGCGAAATACCGGTAGTCGAACTCAGGATGAAGCGTATCCTCGACCAGTTCGTAATATCGATGATCCTTTCGCTCGTTCGCGAACGCGACCTGCCAGCGCGTACAATGCTGCAAATCGTTGCGTGCGATGACTTCGAGACACCATGCAAATTGCTTCGGCTCGTGTCCCGATACGTCGACGACTCGGCTTGTCGAGTGCGCTGTCCTTGCTTCCGACACGGTCTTACGTTCGCCATGATCTGCGCCCGCAAGGCCGCAGCTTATCACGATGCTGCAAACCCCAAAGCTGACTTATCCGTTAGAAACTAACTCATTCGTAATTTGCGATTTAATGTTGGAGCGGCAGTGCTGGAGTGTCTTGGCGCCAGTGATCCGGGCTTGCCTTACGCATACCTTGTGGCGCGCGGGAGCACCCCGCGATCCATCATGAGCGCTGGTCAGCGTGCCATTTCAAGGAGTGGACACTTGGCAGCAGTAATTGGAGTGACGGGACTCGCGTTTGAGGCGAGGCTTGCTACGGACTTCCATACGCACGCCATTTGTAGCGGCGATGGCAGCACCCTCGCAAGCTCTCTCGCGTCTGCAATATCCGGGGATTGCTGCGGGCTGATTAGCTTTGGCGTCGCAGGCGGCCTTTCGCCCAGCCTCGCCGCAGGAACATGCATTGTAGCATCCAGGATTATCGCAGAGACCGTCGAACTCACAACTGACCGAAACTGGTCGCAAGCCTTGCTTCGACTTATCCCCGAAGCAGTTCACGGCCCTATTGCTGGCGTTACAACTATCGCGGCGCATCCGGAGGCAAAGCGATCGCTGCATATCAGTACAGGCGCGCTGGCTGTCGATAATGAATCTCATGTGGTGGCGAGCATCGCTGCAGCGCGCTATCTCCCGATGGCCGCCGTCCGCGTCATCATGGATCCGGCCACCCGCCGGATCCCTACTGCCGCCTTGGCTACGGTGCGTGCAAACGGGACGATTGATCTCGCCGCACTGATCCGCGCGATCATGAGACAGCCTGGTGAATTACCGATGCTGCTTCGGACCGCCCTGGACGCATTGGCCGGATTCGATGCGTTGCTTCGCTGCCGTCAATTGCTTGGCCCTGGCTTCGGGCTCCCCTCTTTGCAAGCATGTGGGCCAGAGCCAAGCTCGAGCATCGAGTTCCCCATTCATGGCTTGGATGAGCGCTATCTGGAGCGTTCATGATGGACAACGTCGCAAAGCCTGTTTGCCACAGCGGGTGCGTGATCGCCGCTCGTTGACGTTTGCCACCTCGACGAGCAGATGGTTAGGGCGCTCAGTGTCATTGAAGATGATGTCGGGCTCTGTCGTGGCCTGGGCCAAAATCCTTGCGATCGCGAATTCAATTGTTATCGGCCAAGAGTGCAAAGTCCATGTGGAAGGTCGTATGATCGCCTTCTGGTCGCCTGTTCGGATGGAGAGGGTAAGCCGTTCTCTACAGGCCTTGACCGTAGACAACATCGATCCAGCAGCCGAACGCGATGACTGGACGCCTTACAGACAAAGCGACCGCTGGCTTGGCAATCCCGCGATCGGCGAGGACGGCTTGGCCGACAGCACGCGAGACACGCGCACCGGACTGATCGAGTCGCTGATCGAAGACAATGGCGAGTGACCATTTGCGGCGCTGACCCGCAAGGTGCGCGAGGAACTGAGGGCGCGGACGCCGGTTCAGGCCGGCAACCTGTTGTCGGCGCTGCGCCACACGATCCGCTGGATGATCGAGGAGGAGCGCCTCGACCCGGAGGACGATCCGACCATCGGGCTCAAGAGCGGTAAGGCGAAAGCCTCGCACGAGAGCGGCGGTTGGGTGCCATGGAGCGAGGAGCACATGGCGAAGTACCGCGCACGCTGGCCGCTCGGCACCGAGGCGCGGCTGATGTTTGACATCCTGCACTACACCTTCCTGCGCCTAGGCGATGCGGACCGCTTCGGGCCGTCGCATCTGAAACGAATCCTGAAGCAGATGGCGATCGAGATCGCGACCGAGAAGAGCAAGGGCTCGACGAAGGTTTCGATTCCGATCCACCCTGATTTTGCCAAGTCGCTCGCCGCAGCCCGCGATGCCGGCATCTTGGGGACTCGCGAGGTGTTCACCGGCAGGTCAAGGGCGAGGTGCTGCCGATGGCCAAGAAGGCCTGGGCGGCGAAATTCAAGAAGTACGCTCGCCTTGCCGGGATCAACGAGCCCGAGATGAACTGCCATGGCGTGCGGAAGGCGCGCCGAGGACGTGGCCTATGCGGGCGCAACGATCCCGCACATGATGGCGATGTTCAGTTGGAAGGACGAGAAGATGCCATTGATCTCCATCGCGAAGGCCGACAGCGAGCGGCTTGGATTCGACGGCATGAACAAGCTGATCGCCTACGATCAAATGCAGAACATCGTCGATCTGACGATGCCGGAAGACGAGGACAGAATAGTAACTTTTGAGAGTAACCGGCGGAAAAAATCCTGAGATTTCAACGCCAAATGTGGAGGTGGTGCGCTCGGAGGGACTCGAACCCCCACGGTGTTACCCACTGCCACCTCAAGGCAGCGCGTCTACCAATTCCGCCACGAGCGCTTTGGGATGCCGGATGGAACCCCTAGGGCGCCGCCGGATCGACGGCGCCATGTAACAAATCACGGATGCAGGGACAAGGCAGTTCGTGAATGAATTAACTACCGAACATCGGGTGATTTCGGCAGCATCTGCTTGACCTCGACCGCAATCCGGTTGCGGTCGACCAGAACGACGCCGCTGGCGACCGGAAGGTTGTTGGCGAGGATCTTGACCTCGTCGGCCTCGGTGGCGTCCAGTTCGATGATGGCGCCGCGGGATAGCCGCATCACCTGGTGGATGGGCATGGTCGTCGTGCCAAGGACCACCATGAGGTCTACGCTGACTTTATCAAGGGTGGCCACTTCTGAACCGCCGAACTGGAACTAAATTGTGGGTTCACCTGACCACGTTAGGGTTAGCCAATGGTTAACGACCGCCAAGGCCTTGATTTGACGACCTTTGCCCTGCCCTCGGGCAACGGCGCGGTCGAATGGCGGATTTCGGACGCCCCGGTGCCCTACCCCGATTCCCTCAGCGCCATGGACGCCCGGGTGGCCGCCATAGCCGGGCGGACCGCATCGGAGTTGGTGTGGCTGTTGGAGCACCCGCCACTCTATACCTCCGGGACCAGCGGCAAGGCTGGCGACCTGCTCGACCCGCGGTTTCCAACCTTCCAGAGCGGCCGCGGCGGCCAGGTGACCTATCACGGCCCTGGCCAGCGGGTCGCCTACGTGATGCTCGACCTGAAGCGGCGCCGGCCCGACGTGCGCGCCTATGTCGCCTCGCTGGAGGAATGGATCATCCGCACGCTCGCCGCCTTCAACGTCCGCGGAGAGCGCCGTGAGGACCGCGTCGGCGTCTGGGTCCGCCGCCCGGACAAGGGGCCGGGACACGAGGACAAGATCGCCGCGATCGGCGTCCGGTTGCGCCGCTGGGTCTCCTTCCACGGCATCGCGATCAACGTCGAGCCCGATCTCTCCCACTTCCGGGCGATCGTGCCGTGCGGCGTGGTCGATCCGCGCTACGGCGTCACCTCGCTGGTCGACCTCGGGCTGCCTGTGACCCTGGCCGATGTCGACGTCGCGCTCCGGCAGGCCTTCGCCGAGGTGTTCGGCGACACCGAGGCGCGCCTGCCGGACGCGACGGCCTAGAAACTAGGCCACCTTCTGCGGCGCGACCTCGAGCTTGCCGGCGATGTAGCGCCGCTCCTGGGTCAGGCCGCCGAAGCCGTAGGCGTCGCCCTTCACCTCGTCGACATGGGCGTAGCTCTCGGTGTGGAGCGGGCCAAGCAATTCGCCCATCCGCTTGAACAGAGCTGCGAGATAGGCCGCCTTCTCGTCCTTGGTGTTGGTGCCTTCGGTGACGTGGATGTCGAGCCAGTAGCTCGCGAGCCCCTGCTCGGCGAGCGACCTGCCGCCGGCGAACCAGTCGGCGGCATCGGCCGATTTGACGATGATCGCGGTGACCTTGGGATCCTTGTGCAGAATCTTGGCGGTGAGCTCCGACACGGCTGCGGCAATGTCGGACTTCAGGGTCGGCGTTGCGCGGGAGGTGGCATAGGTGACGGTGATGAGAGGCATAGGTCGGTCTCCTTGAATTCCGTTGGCGCGCGTAAATCGCGCGTGCTTGAGCTAGACCTTCCCGCATCATCTTGGTATCTTATCTGTACCAGTATCAGTGATAACGATTATTGATGGTTACCCTCGACATCGACACCGTGCGAGCCTTCCTCCTCGTCGCCGAGCTGCAAGGCTTCACCCGCGCCGCCGAGGCGCTCGGCACCACGCAGGCCGCGATCAGCATGAAATTGCAGCGGCTCGAAGCCGTGCTCGGCAAGCGGCTGGTCGAGCGCTCGCCGCGCGCGGTGCGGCTGACCGCCGACGGCTCGGCCTTCCTGCCTCACGCCCGCGCGCTGATCGAAGCGCATGACCGCGCGCTGTCGGGCGAGAGGCCGGCGCGGCAGCAGCTCACGCTCGGAATCAGCGATCACGCCGCCGGCCCCGAGTTGGTGCCGCTGCTGGAACGGCTGCATGCCATGGCCTCGCAACTCGCCCTTGCCGTGACCATCGGCTTCTCGCGCACCATGCTCGACGCCTACGACGCCGGCGAGTTCGACGCGGTGATCGTGCGCCAGGAAGGCAGCCGGCGCGGGGGCGAAAAGCTGGCCGACGACGAGTTCGGCTGGTTCGCGACCAAGCGCTTCGTATGGCCGCTTGGCGATGCCCTGCCGCTCGCGACATTGGCACCGCCCTGCGGCGTCCGTGCCCTCGCCGTTCGCGCGCTCGACAAGGCTGGCATCGACTGGACCGAACGCTTCGTCGGCGGCGGCGTCACCGCAGTCACGGCCGCCGCCCTCGCGGGCCTTGCTGTGGCACCGCTCGCCCGGCGTATCGCGCCGGCGAGCCTGATCGATGTCGGGCCCGCACACAAATTGCCGCGGCTCGGCGCGTCAAAAGTGATGCTGCATTCCAAAGTCAGCGATCCCGCCAAGCTGGCGGCGCTGCGGACGTTGGCGGCGACATTCCGGAGCGTTGCCGCCGCGGCGTGACGTGACACTCACAGGATCGCCTCGAACGCGCTGCGCACGGGCAAGCACGCGCGATGCGGCAGGTCCCTGACACAGGCGATGCACTCGGGAGTGCTGTTGTCGCAGGTAGCAAGTTTTCCTTTGTGGCCGCCGGCGGTCCTCGTCCAAGCTGATCCGGTTGGGCAAATTATTTTAGGCCGCGCGCCGGGCTATCGGTCTGAGCCCGGTCCACGGTCGCAAAGGAGATTGCGCCATGCCCGGTGCCTTACAATGTCGGCAGCACCGAAAACCGCTCCCCTGCCCGGCGCAGGTTCAGAAGGTCGGAATTACCGGTCTCGGCCTGCACGGCACCGACCCGTGCCGAGACCGGCCCGCGGCTGCATACCGCAATCATGTCGGCAACGATATTCTCGGGCCCGGAAAATACCGCCTCGACGCTGCCGTCGCGGCGATTGCGAACCCAGCCTTCGAGGCCGCGCGAGACCGCATGCTCCTCGACCCACGCGCGGTAGCCGACGCCCTGCACGCGGCCGCTGATGGTGACGTGGCGGATTACGCCGCTCACGTCTTCAGACCCAGGAATTCGGCGCTGCGCGCCTTGGTCTCCGCCTCGCGCATCGCACGGCCGGTGAGTCCGGACGAGGCGATGCCCTTGAGATTTTTCGGCGAAGTACCTTCGCGCAACGCCTTCAGCGTCTCGTAGACGGCCTGGGTCGCGGCCGCGAACGGCGCGTGGCTCTGCAGCGCAATCCTGACGCGCTGGCCTGCCAGATAATCC
Source organism: Bradyrhizobium sp. ISRA436 (assembly GCF_029910015.1). Lineage (NCBI taxonomy): Bacteria > Pseudomonadati > Pseudomonadota > Alphaproteobacteria > Hyphomicrobiales > Nitrobacteraceae > Bradyrhizobium > Bradyrhizobium sp. ISRA436. The sequence continues at coordinate 3,218,207 of NZ_CP094519.1, read as the reverse complement.
AGCGCCGTCATCTCCTCCGGCGCGCCGCCGAGCACGATCGGCAGCTTTGTTGCAGCCGAGAGCGCCTCCAGCTCACCACGCGACTTGATGCCGGTGAAGAACAGCCCATCGACGCCGGCCGCCTCATAAGCTTTCGCGCGCGCGATTGCGTCGTCGAGATGGGTGATCGAGACGGCGCCGGTACGGCCCAGAATGACCAGCGACGGGTCGCCGCGGCCATCGAGCGCGGCCTTCATCTTGCCGACGCCCTCCTCCAGCGAGATCAACTGCGTCTTGGCCTGGCCGAACGCCTGCGGCAGCAGCGTATCCTCGATGGTGAGACCCGCGGCGCCGGCCGCCTCGAGCTCCTGCACGGTGCGGCGGACGTTGAGCGCATTGCCATAGCCATGGTCGGCATCGACGAGAAACGGCAGAGTTGAGGCGCGCGACATCCGCCGCACCTGCTCGGCAAGCTCGGTCAGCGTGATCAGCGCGATGTCGGGGTCGCCAAGCACGGCAAGCGAGGCCACCGAGCCGCCGAACATGCCGAGCTCGAAGCCAAGGTCCTCCGCGATCCGGATCGAAGTCGCGTCGTAGACCGACCCGGGTCGGATGCAGGTTGATCCGGACAGGATTGACCGCAGTGCTTCGCGGCGTTTGCGGAAGGCCATGTGTTCCTCTCCATCCTCGTCATTGCGAGCGGCTCGCGACAAAATTGCAAAGCAAATTTGCGCTGAAGCGACGAAGCAATCCATTCTTGCTTACGGGGAGAGATGGATTGCTTCGCTGCGCTTGCAATGACGATGCGGTTGCTCTCGCTATGCAAACTCCAGGATCAACGCGTCGACCGCCAACGTGGCCCCAGCGGCGGCGTGGATTTTCTTCACCGTGCCGTCGCGCTCGGCGCGCAGCACGTTCTGCATCTTCATGGCTTCGACCACGGCCAGCGTCTCGCCGACCTTGACCTCCTGCCCCTCGGCCACCGCGATCGACACTACGAGACCGGGCATCGGGCACAGCAGCTTCTTGCCGGTGTCGGCCGCCGAGGTCACCGGCATCAGCCGCGCGGACGTCGCCTCGGTTTCGGTGAAGACATAGACCGGCACCTCGTAGCCCTGATGTGCCAGGCGGAAGCCGTTGCTGATCGCACGCACCTGCATGGCGACGAAGTTGCCGTCGATCGTGCCCTGCCAGACCGGCTCGCCCGGGACCCAGCTCGAGACGAGGTTGTGCGGATTGCCGGGGAGCCCGTCGGCGCCGATGAAGCGCACCGCAATTCCATCGGCCTCGCGCGCGACATCGAGCGCGATCTCGGCGCGATCGAGCCAAACCGCGCGGCGGCGCTCCCGCTGCACCACGCGGCCGCCCATCTGGCCGGAAATCTGCCGCTTGCGTTCGCCTAGCACATGGTCGATCGCGGCGCCGACCGCGGCCAGCCGCCGTGCGATCTCGCCCTCCGGGGGATGGGCGGAAAATCCCTTCGGGAATTCTTCCGAAATAAAGCCGGTCGAGAGCCGCCCCTCGCGCCAGCGCGGGTGATTCATCAAGGCCGACAGGAACGGAATATTGTGCCTGATGCCGTCGATATAGAACGCATCGAGCGCGGTCGCCTGTGCCTCGATCGCGGCCGCGCGCGACGGCGCGTGAGTGACGAGCTTGGCGATCATCGGATCGTAGTGGATCGAGATCTCGCCGCCCTCCTGCACGCCGGTGTCGTTGCGGATCGTGACGTCGTCATGGCTTGCTTCGGCGGGCGGACGGTATTTCACCAGGCGCCCGATCGACGGCAGGAAGTTGCGGAACGGATCCTCGGCATAGACGCGCGATTCCACCGCCCAGCCGGTCAAGGTGACGTCCTTCTGCGCGATCGCCAGCTTCTCGCCCGCGGCAACGCGGATCATCTGCTCGACGAGGTCGATGCCGGTGACCAGTTCAGTCACGGGATGCTCGACCTGCAGGCGGGTGTTCATCTCGAGGAAGTAGAAGCTCTTGTCCTGGCCGGCGACGAATTCCACGGTGCCCGCGGAATCGTAGTGCACGGCCTTGGCCAGCGCGACCGCCTGCTCGCCCATCTTGCGGCGGGTCGTTTCATCCAGCAGCGGCGACGGCGCCTCCTCGATGACCTTCTGGTTGCGGCGCTGGATCGAGCATTCGCGCTCGCCGAGATAGATCACGTTGCCATGCTTGTCGCCGAGCACCTGGATTTCGATGTGGCGCGGATCGACGATGAATTTCTCGATGAAGACGCGGTCGTCGCCGAACGACGATTTGGCTTCCGCTTTCGCAAGGTTGAAGCCCTCGGCGACTTCCTTCTTCGAATGCGCGATGCGCATGCCCTTGCCGCCGCCGCCGGCGGAGGCCTTTATCATAACGGGGTAGCCGATCTCTTCGGCGATCTGCACCGCGTGCTTGTCGTCCTCGATGACGCCGAGATGGCCCGGCACGGTGGAGACCTTGGCCTTGGCGGCGGCCTTCTTCGATTCGATCTTGTCGCCCATCGCGGCGATGGCGCAGGGGTTCGGACCGATGAAGACGATGCCCGCCGCCTCCAGCGCGCGCGGAAACGCCTCGCGCTCGGACAGGAAGCCGTAGCCGGGATGCACGGCCTCGGCGCCGGTCTTGCGGCAGGCATCGACGATCTTGTCGATCAAAAGGTAACTCTCGGCCGCGGGCGGCGGGCCAATCAGCACGGCCTCGTCAGCCATCTCGACATGCAGCGCGTCGCGGTCCGCCTCGGAATAGACGGCGACCGTCTCAATCCCCATACGGCGCGCAGTCTTGATGACCCGGCAGGCGATCTCGCCGCGGTTGGCGATCAGAATTCGTTTGAACATGCTCTTCTTGGGCTTCGACTTGGATTGTTCGATTTGGATTGTTCGACTTGGCAGGATCCTCCCCGCGCAATCTGGCACGGGCGATTGAGCGTCACCAGTCCGTGGTACAGCAAAACGCCCGGGAGGCAACGGTCTAATCGCGGCCCTGCCTTGCCTCCGGCGGTAGCCGGAGGGGTATTTCAGCCCGAATAAGTCTTGAAGCGGCCGCGCGAATAGGCTTGCGCGACCGCTTTCATCAGCTCGCAGACCTCGCTCTCCAGGAATTCATTGGCGACGATCAGCGCGCGGATGGTCGAACGCATGTCCCCGCCGCAAGCCGCAATGGCCTGATCGACAGCCGCCTCCAGCCCGTCATCGTCGTCGGATTGGGGCTTTGCGGAAATCATGGGAGCTGTCCGGATCAGTTGATGAAGCAATGTTCCTATTTTGTTCCAAGCAAGTCAATCCATCGATTGGGCGAGCACGCCGCTAGCCGGAATATTTTTCCGCAGAATGGTCATCAGAATCAGGGTGGCGGCGAGCTCGAAAGGTGCCCCAAGGATCAGATCGGCCGTGAGCCCCCGCATGTTCACCCTCAACGCGCTTGGTTGGATCACGCCAGCCTGTGCTAGAAGTCGGCCGCCCCGCCCAACACCCGAAGTGAAGAAAATGCGGTTTCGAGTCCCCTTTGTCGCGACGTTGCTCCTGACATCTTTGCCCATCGATCCCAGCCTCGCCGTCACCGCAATCGTCAAGGACGCCGGCGCGGTCCAGCTCGGCAATACGGTCTACCGGCTCGACGGCATCGATGCGCCGGCGATCGACCAGCTCTGCACCGATGAGCATGCCGACGTCTGGACCTGCGGAATCGAGGCGCGCGACCAGCTCGCCAAGCTGATCGGGGACAAGCCAATTCACTGCGACGATATCGGTGTTGACCCCACCGCCAAAAAGCGGCGCCTCGGCGTCTGCAAGGTCGAGGGCGACCCGACCAGCCTGAGCCAGTTGCTGGTCGAGCGAGGGTATGCCCTGAACGTCGAGGCGTCGGCCAGCGGTCGCTTCCAGCCCGATGAAGGCGCGGCCAAGGACAGTCGTGTCGGGCTTTGGCGAGGCTGCTTCGTCGCGCCGCACGATTTTCGCCGCGGCAGGAAGGACGGCCCGCTGCTCGGCGCCGCCTGCCCGGCCGACCGCGAGCAGCAGATCCGCGACGCACTCTTCCCCAGCGATCCCCCAATGCCGGCAAGCTGCAATATCAAGGGCAAATACGCAGTGCGCGCCCGCGTCACCGGCGACATCGGCATCTACCATTTGCAGGCCTGCCGCAGTTACCCCGGCTTAACCAATCCGGATCGCTGGTTCTGCTCCGAAGAGGATGCGCAGGCAGCCGGCTTCCGCCGGGCCTATAATTGCCGTCCCCCCAGCAAGGGGAAGTGACATCTCGCCAAATCACGCTGGCAAAGCCGCCTCGTCCTGTGTGAGACTGCGCGAAGAGGTTGCCGGCGCGAATGACCCCTTCCGATCCCTTCGATGTGTTCCCCGAGGCCGCGGCCGCGGAACGGCTGCGGCAGCATCTCGAGGAGATCGCGCGCGAACGCGACCGCGCCCATCGCGAGCTGCAGGAACGCGAGGCCGAGCTCGCCAGGATCCAGCGCATCGCGCGGGTCGGCGGGCTCGAGATCGATTTCCGCGACGGCGTCCGGAACCGCCGCTCACCCGAATATCTGCTGGTTCACGGGCTGTCGGCCGACGAGGCCCATGAGACCTACGAGAACTGGGTCGCGCGCATTCACCCCGAGGACCGCGAGCGCACGATCAAGCACCTCTTCAGTGTGCTCAAGGACGGCGGCGCAGACTATACGGCCGAATACCGGATCATCCGCCCCAATGACGGCGAGAGCCGCTGGATCCGCGTCGTTGCCAAGATCGAACGCGACCGCCACGGCCGCGCGCTGCGTCTGGTCGGCGCCGATCTCGACGTCACCGATCAGATGCTGGCGCAGGAGACCCTGCGCGAGAGCGAGGAGCGCTTTCGCCTGATCGCGGACAGCGCCCCGGTCCCGATCTGGGTGACCAAGCTCGACCGCACACGCTCCTTCGCCAACCAGGCCTATCTCGATTTCCTCGGTCTGCCTTTCGAGGAGGCGATCGTCTTCGACTGGCGGAAGGCGCTGCATCCGGACGACCTGCCCCGCATCCTGCAGGAGCAGATCACCGGCGAGCTCTCGCTCAAGCCGTTCGTGCTCGAGGCACGCTACCGCAACGCCGCGGGCGACTGGCGCTGGCTGCGCTCGGAGTCGCAACCGCGCTGGGACCCGAACGGCAAGCATATCGGCTTCATCGGCGTCGCCCACGACATCACCGCCGCCAAGCAGGCCGAGATCGAGCTGCGCAAGCTTAACGAGTCGCTGGAGCGGCGGATTTCCGAACGCACTGCGCAGCTCGAGTCCAACGAGGCGCAGATGCGCGCGATCTTCGAGACCAGCCATCAATACCAGGCGCTGCTCAATCAGAACGGCGAGCTTCTCTATGCGAACAAGACCGCATTGGCCGGCATCCGCGCCGAGGCCGCCGATGTCGTCGGCAAGCCGTTCTGGGATACGCCGTGGTTCAGCACGACCGAGGGCGCGTCCGAGGCGATCAAGAGCATCTTCGCCACGGTGATGCGCGGCGAGGACGTCAAGTCCGAAATGCTGCTGCGGCTGCCGATCGGCGACCGCTATTTCGATTTCGAGGTGCGGCCGCTGCACGACCGGCACGGCACCGTCGTCGGCGCGGTGCCGGAGGCGGTCGACATCACCGAGCGCCGCCGTGGCGAGGAGGCCCTGCGGCAGTCGCAGAAGATGGAAGCCGTCGGCCAGCTCACCGGCGGCGTCGCGCACGACTTCAACAACCTCCTGACCATCATCCGCTCCGCCACCGACTTCCTGCGCCGCCGCGAGCTTCCGGAGGAGCGCCGCCGCCGCTACATCGATGCGATCTCCGAGACGGTGGAGCGGGCCTCCAAGCTGACCGCCCAATTGCTGGCCTTTGCACGCCGGCAGCCGCTCAATCCGGAAGTGTTCAATGTCGGCGCGCAGGTCGACAGCGTGACGCAGTTGATCCGCCCGCTGGTCGGTGCGCGGATCCACATCGAGGTCAGGATCGACGATGCCGATTGCTACGCTATCGCCGATATCGGCCAGTTCGAGACCGCGCTGATCAACCTGGCGGTCAACGGCCGCGATGCGATGAATGGCGAGGGCCAATTGACGATCGCGGTCAGGAAGGTTCAGACCATCCCTGCCCTGCGCGCCCAGGCCTCGCGCAGCGGCGACTTCGTCGCGGTCTCGATCCACGATACCGGCACCGGCATCTCGCCGGAAAATCTCGACGCGATCTTCGAACCGTTCTTCACGACCAAGGAAGTCGGCAAGGGAACGGGCCTCGGCTTGAGCCAGGCCTTCGGCTTCGTCAAGCAATCCGACGGCGACATCGAGGTCACGAGCACGCTCGGACAGGGCGCGACCTTCACCATCTATTTGCCGCAGGCCATGCGGCCCGCCGACGCCAAGATCGCGGCGGCCGCCGGCAGTGAACAGGCCTCGATCGGCCGCGGCTATCGCGTCCTCCTCGTGGAAGACAATGACGATGTCGGCCGCTTCTCTACCGAGCTGCTCGAGGATCTCGGCTATTCGGTCAAGCGCGCCGCCAACGCCAACGCGGCGCTGGCGATCCTGTCGGAGAACGAGTTCTCGGCCGACCTCGTGTTCTCCGACGTGATCATGCCGGGCATGAATGGTGTCGAACTCGCCGGCACCATCCGCGAACGTTTTCCCGGCCTGCCCGTGGTGCTGACCAGCGGCTACAGCAACGTGCTCGCCGAGAATGCCCACAGCGGCTTCGAGCTGATCCAGAAGCCCTATTCGGTCGAAGCGCTGTCGCGCACGCTCAGGAAGGCGATCGCCGAGCAACGGGCGACCGTCTCCAAGCCGTGAGTGCCAAGACCGGAGTGCTCTGCGCGTCGACCGCAGCTACTCGATCACCACATGCGCGACGCCGAGCTGCAGGATGCCGAGCGCTTTCGCCGCCGTGGTCGAGACATCGATGATCCGGCCGCGCACGAATGGACCGCGATCATTGACGCGGCATCGGATCGTTCGCCCTCGATAGGATACCGTGATCATGCTGCCGAATGGCCTGCTGCGATGCGCGCAGGTCATCTCGCCACGCCTGCCGATGCCGCCATAGTAAGACGCAAGGCCACTCTCTGCGTTCGCCATGCAGTTGGCAAACAGCAGCATGGCCGCGGACGTTGCTGCGGTTTTCATTGGTTGCCTGCCCTTCGAGACCCGCGAGAGAACGCGGTGCCGGCAGAACGGCACCCTACAAATATGGCTGTTACACGGCGGTTACGCCGCATTCTCGACACCGTCGGCCGCCAGCAGCGTCCGGACATCCAGCGCAGGAATCGGCCTGCTGAACAGATAACCCTGCATCTGGGTGCAGCCGAGCATCTGCACTGTGTCGCGCTGCTGATCGGTCTCGACGCCCTCGGCCGTCGTGATGATGTTGCGGTCGGCAGCGATCGAGACCACCGCGCGGATGATCGAGGCCGAGCCGGTGTTGCGCGTCACTTCCTTGACGAAGCTGCGGTCGATCTTGATCTTGTCGAACGGGAAGCGCTGCAGATATTGCAGCGACGAGTAGCCGGTCCCGAAATCGTCGAGCGCGATGTGGACGCCGAGCGCCCGCAGCTCGCCGAGCGTGACAAGCGCCGCATCGTCGTCGGCGATCAGCACCGCCTCGGTGATCTCGAGCTCGAGCCGCCGCGGATCAAGCCCGCTCTCGGCGAGCGCACTGGCAACTTTCAGCGCCAACGTCTCCGACCGGAACTGAACCGGCGAAACGTTGACGGCGACGCGCACATGCGCCGGCCAGCCGGCGGCCTCGATGCAGGCGGTGCGCAGCACCCACTGCCCGATCTCCTCGATCAGCCCGGTCTCCTCGGCAACCGGCACGAACTCGGCCGGCGAGATCATGCCGCGCACCGGGTGCCGCCAGCGCAACAGCGCCTCGCAGCCGGTCACCTCGTCGCTGCGCAGGTCGACCAGCGGCTGGTAGTGAAGCTCGAAGCCGCCATCGCCCAACGCCGTTCGCAGGTCGGCCTCGAGCTCGCGGCGCAGATTGGCCTGCCGCTCCATCGCCGGATCGAAGAAACGGAAAGTCCTGCGGCCGGCCGCCTTGGCGGCGTACATTGCGAGATCGGCGCATTTGAGCAGCCCGAACAGGTCGGTGCCGTGGCGCGGCGCGATCGCAATCCCGATGCTGGCATCGCTCGACAGCCGATGGCCATGACAGATGAACGGCGTGCGCAACGCTTGATAGATCCGCGCAACCAGACGGCTGACATCGTCGTCCGAGGCAATGTCGTGCTGGACCACGGCGAACTCGTCGCCGCCGAGACGCGCGATGAAGTCGTTGGGCCCGACCGACTGGCCCAGCTTATCCGCAACGCCCCTCAAGAATTCGTCGCCGATCAGGTGCCCCAGCGTGTCGTTGATGCGCTTGAATTCGTCGATATCGATATAGTGGATCGCGAATTCACCCGCGTCGGGCTTAAGCAGCAACTCTTCCGCATGGCGCTGGAACAGCGTCCGGTTCGGCAGATTGGTCAGGGCGTCGTAATGCGCGAGATACTCGATCTGCGCCTGCGCGCGCCGCCCCTCGGTGACGTCCTCGAGCGTGGCGCACCAGCCGCCGTCAGGCGAACGCTTGTAGATCAGGCGGATGTTGCGGCCGTCCGGCGTCGCGATCACCATGTCCTGGACGCTGTCGTTCTCCGGATTGGTGAAGCGAGCGCAATATTCGTCGACATCGCCGACGAACGAACCGGTCGCCTGCCGGTGCAGGATCAGGTCGCGCAGCGGGCATCCCGGCTTGGCGACATCGGGCGACACGCCGAACATGTCGATGTACTGCTGATTGCAGATCACCAGCCGTGCCGATGCGTCGAACAGCAAGAGGCCCTGCGTCATGGTGTTGATGGCGGTGTCGAGATGCTGGCTCTGCTCGGACAGCCTGCGCTGCGCCGCATCGTGCTGGCGCTGCAGCTGTCGCACGATCAGGAAGATCGTGACGACGACGATGACCACCGCAAGCACTGCGGCGAAGAACTGCAGCTTGGTCTGCGCGCGCCAGTTTTCCAACGCGCTGGACACCTTGGACGTGGCGACGATCAGGATCGGAAAATGCGACAGTGATCGGACGGCGCCGACCTTCTCTTCGCCCATCGAGCCGACGAAACGGCCCGAGGTGTTGCCGTGCAGCCGCAGAACCCTGCGGAACAACCGCTGGCTCATGAGGTTCTGACCGACGACGCTGGCGTCCTGGGGATAGCGCGCGATGATCGTGCCGTCCCAGTCAATCATCGAGATCACGGTGTCGCCGTTCAGGGCCAACGACGCGACGAAATCCTCGAAATGACTGGGTTCGATGCCACGGCTGGCAAAGCCGATGATCTCGCCGTTGCGTCCCGTGATCTTGCGCGCGAAGATCGTGGTCCAGTTTCCCGTCACCTTGCTCATCACGGGTTCAACGATAACATCGGGCGTTGGCTTGCCCGAGGTGAACTCCTGGAAGTAGCGCCGGTCCGAAATATTGATATCAGGCACCGGCCACGTCTCGGACGAGTTGATCAGCCATCCCTTTGCGTTGAAGAGATTGAGGCCGCCGACATGCGGCAACGTCGCCAGTCGCGTGCGCAGCATTTCGTGCACGCTCAACTGCGACATGGTCTTTTCGAACTGATCGGCGGTGTCGATCCGGCCGGCCTGCAAGTAGTTCACGATGTCATCGTGGACGTGCTGGAGATCGTTGAGCTGCTGGTCGAAATGCCGCGACAGCAGGAGCGCGGTGTTGTTGAGCTCCCGTTCGGAAACCTCGAGTGCGCGTTCGCGGAATTGCAGCGCGAGATAGCCGGTGCCAAGCGTGATCGCGAGCACCAGCAGCGCGGCGCTCAGCACGAGCCACTGAATGGCGCCAAGCCTCGCGGCGCGCCGCATCCCTTCTATCGACAGCCACCGGTGTTCCGGCGTCGCGTCGTTCGCTGAACGAATTGGCATTTTCCTGTCCCTGCGCGCGCCCTTCTACGGGAACACAACCCAAGGGGCGGTTAGGAAAATCAGTTATCGGACGGTTAAGTTGCTGACGCATCCATGGGCGGGTCCAGCCGTCCGACACGACTGTCAGGAAGCTTCCTAGTCAGCTGTCGCATCGGCCTCCTTCAGGCTGCACTCGATCAGCGCTCCCTCGATGGTGAATTTCGAGAACGGCGAAAGCGGCGTCGCGACCTTGAGCGCCGCGAAGAACTGCGAATCGCCCGGGCTTTTCAGCAAGAACCTGATATGGCTGGCCGACAGCGCATCGCGCGACAGCCAGACGACGCCGGAGAATAGCGTCACAAGCATCTGCGCGTAATCGCTGACATCGGCAACGCCGAGATCGTAGATCGGAGAGACGTTGACGAAGCGCACGCTCAAGGCCGGCGTCGGATATTTGCTCATCAGCAAACGCCTGACCTGGCAGAGCGCGTGGACGCGTTGGCTGTCGGCGAGATAATACAAACCCTGGCAGTCGGCTTCCTTGGCCGTCAGGGCGTCGAACATGGTGATGCCGCCGAAGCTCGCAAAATCCTCGCCGACGCCTTCAGCGTCCTTCTTCCATTGTGCCCTGATATGACGCCAGGACCGCTCGGGATCCTTGATTGGCAGAAGCCGCATGGTAAACCGGCGGTTAGCGCGGAGGCCGTGATCGCAGCGATATTATGTCGCAGCTCTTAAGCCTTTCCTTACGGTGGCCGCCGCGAAGCCCGCTCGATACTCGCTCGGCGAGTCCCGGCAGCGCCCCTCTCTCGCCTCACATGTCCTGCGACGTGGCGACTGCCAGTCGGTGCCAGTCACCACAGACGATGGGCTTCACCGTGGCGCGGAACGTCCGCATCCCAGCGAGATGGCTATTTCATCCCGGGCATGTTCAGATATCGACATGATCATGACCGGGACTTTTGCTGTTCAATGGATGCACTGACGCTCTTCGGATTGTTCGCCGTCACCATGATGCTCGTCTGTTATGCGGCCGAAGATCGCAGCCCCTGGTTCATCCTGGCTTTCGCGGTTTCTTGCGCGCTCGGTTCGGCTTACGGATTTCTGCAGGGTGCATGGCCGTTTGGTCTCGTCGAAGCCGTCTGGGCCGTCGTCGCCGCGCGGCGATGGTTCACGCGTCGCAGTTCGGGCATCGCGTAACGTTATAGTATTCGCCGCAACTCCAGCGTCAGCTTGAACTTGAATGCCTGCAGTCGCGGCGCTAACTAGGGCACATGAGCGCTTCGCCCGCCACGATTCAGTCTTCCTCTCGCGCAGCAAGATCGCGCCGTTGGCGCAGCGTGCTTGCAGGACTGATTTCGCTGGCGCTGGTGTTGTCCTTCTTCCATGGCTGGACGTCCGATGGCGACGATGATGCAGGGTCTGGTATCTCCATCGCGCAGTCCATCAACGACAACGGCGGCAAGGCGCCGTCGCATCCGGCGGCGCTCCATGGCGATCACTGCCTGACACACGTTGCCTCCATGGCTCCGCAGGAGACCGTGTTCCCCATCGAGTATGCGCCGCATACCTATGGCGACGTCAGCTTGCAGCTGCCGGCCTCGGCCGATCGTCTCTCTCCGTTCAAACCACCCCGCGCCTGATCCGGTCGGCATGACCGCCCGCATCTCGCTGCCGTCAAGCAGCGGGTATGCGTCCGCACACATCGATGTTGCGACAGCGCACAGCCCTCGGGATGCGCTGCGGAGAGGCGTAGATGAAACGGATCGTACTATTTTTCGCCGGTGTCGCCGCCGGCATCGGCCTGGTTATCATGGCGGCCGAGTGGATCGGCTGGCCGATCTCGCTCCCCGCCGCGAGGCAGGAGACCGCGGGCGCGAACTCGCCGAAGGCCGAGGCCAAGCATCAGCCCCCGGGACACATTGAGCTGAGCGAAGACCAGCTTCGCGAAGCCGGGATCACGCTCGCGCGGGCGGACGGCGGCGTGCTGAAACGCCATTTCCTCGCGCCGGGATCGCTGATCCCCGGCGCCGACCATATCGGCCGCGTTTCGGTGCGCGTGCTGGCGACGGTTACGGAACTGCGCAAGCGCATCGGCGACAGCGTCGAAAAGGGCGAGATTGTCGCGGCGATCGAGAGCCGCGAGGTCGCCGACGCCAAGAGCGAATACCTTGCGGCAAGGCTGACCAACGATCTGCAGCAGACCCTCTATGCCCGGCAGAGGACGCTGGTCGAGAGCCGTACCGTGTCGGAGAACGAATTCCTACGCACGCGGCTGACCGCGAACGACGCCCAGATCAAGCTCGACGGCGCGCGGCAGAAATTGTTCGCGCTGGGCCTGTCGGACAGCGAAATCGCTGACCTGCCCAACCAGCCCCAGGAAAGCCTGCGAACGCAGTTCCTGCGCGCACCGATCAGCGGCCGGGTGTCCGAGCGACGCGTCGATCTCGGCGGATTGATCGGGCGCGAGGGCCAGGAGAGCGAGCTCTTCGTCATCGTCAACCTCGACGACGTCTGGGTCGACCTCGCGGTGTCCCCCGAAGACATCGGCGCCGTCCGCGAGGGTGTTACGGTCAAGATCCGCGCCATCGGCACCGAGGACGAAGCCAACGCGGACGTCATCTTCGTCAGCCCCCTGCTCGACCGCGAGACCCGCAACGCGCGCGTGATCGCGACCATGCCCAACAGGGATCATCGCTGGAAGCCCGGCACCTTCGTCACCGCGGAAGTGCCAATCGCCGGAGCGCCGTCGACCGTGATCGTCTCCAAGAAGTCGATCCAGACCATCAAGGGGACGCCGACCGTCTTCGTGCGCGAGGCCGACGGTTTCGAGGCCAGGTCCGTGCGCACCGGCCGCGAGGATGACGACGATATCGAGATCGTGGCCGGTCTCGCCGCCGGCGAGATCATCGCGATGGAGAACACCTTTACGCTCAAGGCCGAGCTCGAGAAGGACGACGCGGAGCACGATCATGATTGAGCGCATCATCGCCCTTGCGATCCAGCGCCGCTGGGTCGTCGTAACGCTCGCCGCCATCCTGACGCTGCTCGGCGGCGTCGCATTGACGAAGCTGCCGATCGACGCAGTGCCTGACATCACCAACAAGCAGGTGCAGATCAACACCACAGCGCCCGCTCTGTCGCCGGCGGAAATCGAGAAGCAGATCACATTCCCGATCGAGACCGCGCTTGCGGGTGCGCCGGGACTGGAGAGCACGCGGTCGCTGTCGCGCAACGGCTTCTCGCAAATCACCGCTGTATTCAGCGAGGCGACCGACATCTACTTCGCCCGCCAGCAGGTCGGCGAGCGCCTCACCGAGGTCCGTGCGCGCCTGCCGCAGGGCATCGAGCCGCGGATCGGTCCGACCTCGACCGGCCTCGGCGAAATCTACATGTGGACCGTCCACTTCTCCGGGCAGCCGGTGCAGACCGACGGGACGCCGGGCCTGCAAAGCGATGGCCGCTACCTCACCAGCGATGGCCAGTATCTGCGAAGCGAGGTCGAGAAGGACGCCTATCTGCGTACGGTGCAGGATTGGATCATCAAGCCGCAGATCAAGATGGTGCCGGGGGTCGCCGGCGTCGATTCGATCGGCGGGTATCTCAAGCAGTACCAGGTCCATCCCGACGCGGCGAAGCTGATCGCGCTCGGCCTCACCTTTGCCGACGTCGCCAAGGCGATCGAAGGCAACAATGTCAGCCGCGGCGCCCGCTATATCGAGCGCAACGGCGAAGGTTTTGTGGTGCGCTCCGGCGGACGCCTCGAGAACATCGAGGAGCTCAGTGCGGTCGTCGTCACCACCCGCGGCGGCGTCCCGGTTCGGATTCGCGACATCGCGAGCCTGTCGATCGGCGGCGAGACCCGCACCGGCAGCGCCAGCGAGAACGGCCGCGAGGTCGTGATCGGCACGGCGCTGATGCTGATCGGGGCCAACAGCCGCACGGTGTCGGCTGCGGTCGACGCGCGGCTGCGTGCCATCGCGCCGTCCCTGCCCGCGGGCATCGAGGTCAAACCGGTGCTCGATCGCACCCAGCTTGTCGATGCGACCATCGGCACCGTGGCCCGCAACCTCACCGAAGGCGCGTTGCTGGTGATCGCGGTGCTGTTCGTGCTGCTCGGCAATTTCCGCGCTGCGCTGATCACCGCCCTGGTGATCCCGATCGCCATGCTGATGACCGCCATAGGCATGTGGCAGGGCCGCATCAGCGCCAACCTGATGAGCCTCGGTGCGCTCGATTTCGGCCTGATCGTCGATGGGGCCGTCATCATCACCGAGAACAGCCTGCGACACCTCGCCGAGAAGCAGCAGGCGCTCGGCCGCGTGCTGACGCGCGATGAGCGCCTGGCGACAGTGAGCGCCTCCGCCGTGGAGATGGTGCAGCCGAGCCTCTACGGCCAGGCCATCATCCTGCTGGTCTATGTGCCTCTGCTCACCTTCACCGGCGTCGAAGGCAAGATGTTCGAGCCGATGGCGCTCACCGTGATCCTCGCGCTTGCCGCGGCTTTCGTGCTGTCGCTCACGCTCGTTCCCGCGTTGATCGCGATCGCCATCACCGGCCGCGTGCAGGAGAAGGAAAACCGTCTCGTCGCGGCGTTGAAGAGCTGGTACAGCCCGCTGCTGCGGCGCGCGGTCGCTGCGCCCGCGCCGGTCATTGCGGTTGCAGTCGTGCTGTTCGCGGCCGCCCTGCTCGGGTTCTCGCGCCTCGGCCAGGAGTTCATCCCCTCGCTCGACGAGAAGAACATCGCCATGCACGCGCTGCGGATTCCGAGCACGGCGCTGTCGCAGTCGCAGGCAATGCAACTATCCGTCGAGAAGACCGTCAGCCGCTTTCCGCAAGTGGCATACGTCTTCTCCAAGACCGGCACGGCGGAAGTGGCGAGCGACCCGATGCCGCCGAACGCGTCCGACACCTTCATCATCCTGAAGCCGCGCCAGCGGTGGCCTGATCCCTCGATGACGAAGGAGCGGCTGATCGAGGAGATCTCCGCAGCCGTCGGCCGGTTACCGGGCAATGTCTATGAATTCACCCAGCCGATCCAGATGCGCTTCAACGAACTGCTCGCCGGCGTTCGCGGCGACATCGCAGTGAAGGTGTTCGGCGACGAGTTCGGGCCGATGCAGAAGGCGGCCAACGAGGTTGCCGCGGCACTGCGCACCGTGCGAGGTGCGACCGATGTCAAGGTCGAACAGGCGGGCGGCCTTCCGGTGCTCGAGATCAAGGTCGACAAGGCGGCGATCGCCCGGCGTGGGCTGAGCGCATCCGCCGTGCAGGACGTGATCGGCGCCGCGGTTGGCGGCCAGGATGCCGGCGTCGTCTACGAGGGAGACCGCAGCTTCGATATCGTGGTTCGGCTGCCGGAAAGCGTGCGCTCCGATCTCGAAGCGCTAGGCAACCTGCCGGTCGCGTTGCCGCAGGCGACGCCGAATACACCGGTGCAGAGCCTGCCGCTCAACCGCGTCGCGCGCTTCTCCTTCACTGAGGGCCCGAACCAGATCAGCCGCGAGAACGGCAAGCGCCGCATCGTGGTGACGGCCAATGTCCGCGGTCGCGACCTCGGCTCGGTGGTCGAGGAGACGCAGGCCAAGGTGACGCAATCGGTGAAGCTGCTGCCCGGCTATTGGATGACCTGGGGCGGCCAGTCGGAAAATCTGGCCGCGGCGCGCCAGCGCCTCGCCATCGTTGTGCCGGCCTGCTTTGCGATGATCTTCCTGTTGCTGCTGGCGGCCATGGGGTCGGCGCGCGATGCGCTCTTGGTGTTCAGCGCTGTGCCGCTCGCGCTGACCGGCGGCATCGCCGCGCTGTGGCTCCGCGGCATGCCGTTCTCGATCTCGGCCGCGGTCGGCTTCATCGCGCTGTCCGGCGTTGCGGTGCTGAACGGGCTCGTGATGCTGAGCTTCGTCAGGCAATCGCGCGAGCGCGGCGTGCCAATGGGGACAGCGATCGAGCAAGGCGCCCTCACCCGTTTCCGCCCCGTCGTGATGACGGCGCTGGTCGCGTCGCTCGGTTTCGTCCCGATGGCCTTTGCCACCGGCACCGGCGCGGAGGTGCAGAAACCGCTCGCCACCATCGTGATCGGCGGCCTGGTCAGCGCGACCCTGCTGACGCTCGCCGTGCTGCCCGCGCTCTATGCGCGGTACGGTCATGCCGGCAACGTTGCGCGCAAAGAGAGGACGGCCGCCCAGTCTGCGGAATGACGGCTTGTTGACCGCCGTTTCGCGGGCCAGACTTGCACTGTTGTCCTGCTGCGAACGGCCTGTAACAATTCTGTCATATCGCAAAATTAAACGGGGGCAGCGGCGATCTGCCGCTGCCTGCTCTTCATGGGGGAACGAAAAAAATGCGCCGCGCCATCACACTGTTGTCCGCCAGCATGATCGCCTTGTCAGCGGGCGCCGCCTCGGCGCAGAACGCGAAGCCCCACAACCTCATCCTGTTCGTTCCGGACGGCCTGCGCGGCGGCATCGTGACACGGCAGACCGCGCCGGCAATGGCCGACATCCGCGACAAGGGCGTCAGCTTCAAGAATTCGCATTCACTGTTCCCGACCTTCACCATGGCGAACAGCTCGGCGCTCTCGACCGGCCACTATCTCGGCGACACCGGCACCTTCTCCAACACGATCTTTACCGGCTACAGCTCGGCGCCGGCCGGCGATACCGTGGTCCCCTTCATCGAGAACGATGCGGTGCTCGCCGACATCGACGATCACTTCAACGGCGACTATCTCAACGAAGAGACGCTGCTGAAGCTGGCCCGCGGCCATGGCTTCAGCACTGCGGCGATCGGCAAGGTCGGCCCCACCCTGCTGTTCGACCACACCGACCGCGGCAAGAACACCATCGTGGTTGACGACTCCACCGGCGGCAAGACCGGCGTGCCGCTCTCCGACGAGATGAAGGAGGCGCTGACCAAGGCTGGCCTCCCGCTCACCACACCCGGCCGCGGCGACAACGCCAAGGCCGGCGACGCCAAGACGCCGGGCACCACGGTCGCCAATGTGGCGCAGCAGGCCTACATGGCCGACGTCGCGACCAAGGTTGTGCTGCCGATGTTCAAGGCGCGCAACAAGCCGTTCGTGCTGGTGTTCTGGTCGCGCGACCCGGACGGCAGCCAGCACAACACCGGCGACAGCCTCAACACCATCACCCCCGGCATCAACGGCCCGACCTCGATGGCCGGCATCAAGAATGCCGACAACAACCTGGCGCAGCTCCGCAAGGCGCTCGACGAGCTCGGCCTTGCCGCCACCACCAACATCATCGTCTCCTCCGACCACGGCTTCTCGACGATCTCGAAGGAGAGCAAGACCAGCCCGTCGGCCAAGATATCCTATGGCGACACGCCGAAGGATTTCCTGCCCATGGGCTTCCTGGCGATCGATCTCGCCAAGGCGCTGGACCTGCCGCTCTACGACCCCAACAACAAGAACGCCCAAGTCGCCGACACCGCCCATCCGAAGGCCGGCAACGGCGTGCTCGGCAAGGACCCGACCAAGCCCGACGTCGTGATCGCGACCAATGGCGGTTCGGACCTGATCTATCTGCCGAACCGCGACAAGAAGCTCGCCGGCCGCGTCGTCAAGGCGCTGCTCGAGCAGGACTATGTCAGCGGCCTCTTCGTCGATGACAAGCTCGGCCGCTTTCCCGGCACGCTGCCGATGTCGGCGCTCAACCTGAAGGGCAAGGCGACGACGCCGAACCCGTCGATCGTGGTCAACTTCCGCTCCTGGTCGAGCGGCTGCGAGATCACGACCAACTGCTCGGTGCAGATCGCCGACACCGTGCTGCGCCAGGGCCAGGGCATGCACGGCAGCTTCAGCCGCGGCGATACCTTCAACTTCACCGCGGCAATCGGCCCCGACTTCAAGTCGGGCTACGTCGACCCGCTTCCGGTCAGCAACGCCGACGTCGGCATGACCGCAGCCAAGCTGCTCGATCTGCGCACCCCGAACAATGGCGGGCTGATCGGCCGTGTCATGTCGGAGGCGCTGCCGAACGGCATTGTGCCGAAGATGGCCGGTGGCACCGTCACCTCGAAGCCCGCCGCCAATGGCCTGCGCACCGTGCTGAAATTCCAGCGCGTGCTCTCGACCCGCTATTTCGACGTCGCGGGATTCCCGGGGCGGACGCTCGGGCTCGAGGCCGAGGACGGCAAACAGAAAACGGCGGGGAAGTAGTCCCCCGCCGCTCTCACGACAATCCGTCGTTCGGGATGATGGCTTACATCATCCCGATATCGAACACGTTGGGCAGCTGCGCCGCGAGCGGCAGGGCAGCCGCGCCGACCAGCGTCGCAACCATGGCAGCCAGCGCGCGACCGGCGCGGCGCTTGCCGCGCATCTGGGTCGCGATCCACTCCAGCACCTTGGTGTCGATCTTGGTCGCCTGCGCCGGCGCCCAGCCCTCGATCCTGGTATCGGGCGACAGCGCCACCGTGCGCGGCGGAACCGGCAGGCCGGACTCCGAGGCGGCATGATGGGCAATCGCCTTGGCGAGCAGGTCGTCGAAGCGGCCGTTATCGCTGCGCTCGGCGGCGGCCTCGTTGATCTCGAGCAGCGCCTCGATCTCGGCCCGGCTGACGGGCTGGTGCTTGACGGCAGCCGCCGTCAGGATGCGCGCGCACCAGGCAGCGTCATCGGCATCGAGCGACCGGGAGAAATGGATACGGCCCTTGGTGGTGGGGCCCTCGCCGGTGATCACGCCGTCGCGCACGATGGTCAGCGCGTGGGCGGCGGTCTTACGGCACGACGGTTGCAACGCACCGCTGAGAGGCTCAGCGGTCTTGGTACTAGGGGCAGACATTGTGGGGGCTTTCAATTCCTATCTCAGGTCAGCATTTTCATGCGGGCGTAAACGAGTGGTTAATGATTCGGAACTTGCGTTCCGAGATTTTTAGATGGTTGCTATTTGGTCGCTGTGAAGCCTGTCGTGGTTCGGTCGCATAACAACCGGGGCCCGGCGTGATGGCGGCGATAAGCGGCATTATCTGGGCGCTCCCAAGCTTTCACTGTCGCAGTTGATATTTCGCCGCAGGCGCAGGGATCAAAAGAACGTGCTAGGAGTTCCGGCCTGAAAAGAAGAATCTCACCTTTTTCATTAACCGGTTCACTTAAGTCCTGGCGACTCCTATACTCACCAGGACACTCCGAACACGAATTCAACAGCAACTTCAAAGACATGAGGTAAAATCATGGCACTTCAGATCGGCGCTGTCGCCCCCGACTTCGAAGCTCAGACCACCGAAGGCAAGATCAAGTTCCACGACTGGATCGGAAACAGCTGGGCGCTGCTGTTCTCCCACCCGAAGGACTTCACTCCCGTCTGCACCACCGAGCTCGGCGCGCTCGCCAAGCTGAAGCCGGAGTTCGACAAGCGCGGCGTCAAGCTGATGGGCCTGTCGGTCGACCCGGTCGACCGTCACGCCAAATGGGCCGAGGATATCAAGGAAACCCAGGGCGCCGCACCGAACTATCCGATGATCGGCGACACCGATTTCAACGTGTCGAAGCTCTACGACATGCTGCCGGCCTCGACCTCCGGCGATCCCCTCACCCGCACGCCGGCCGACAACCAGACCGTGCGCAACGTGTTCGTGATCGGGCCGGACAAGAAGATCAAGCTGGTGATGGTCTATCCGATGACCACGGGCCGGAATTTCCAGGAGATCCTGCGCTCGATCGACTCGCTGCAGCTGACCGCCAAGCACCGCATCTCTACCCCCTCCGATTGGAAGCAGGGCGAGGACGTGATCATCTCGGGCTCGGTCAGCGACGACGAGGCCAAGACGATCTATCCGCAGGGCTGGAAGGCGCCGAAGCCGTATATCCGGATCGTGCCGCAGCCGAAGTAACCGCCTGCGAGGACGTGCCTCGCGCGTTGTCGCAAGGGTCATTCGGGTCTGGTGCGCGGGCACCAGGCCGCCGCAGACACGCAACGCGCATCCGGCAATCTCGAGATTCTCGGATGCGCAAGTGCGCGCCGTCGTTCGATGCTCCGCATCGCCCCGGAATGACAAGGAATTGGTCTCGGCACCAGCCGGACCGCAATTGTTCGTGACAAGGGCTGCGCCTACGGGCGGCGGTTGACCAGCAACACCGCCGCGGCGCAGGCGGCCATGCCTGATATCGCGACAGGATCGAGCCGCTCGCCGAACAGCACATAGGCCATCAACGCGGTCACCGCCGGCACCAGATAGAACAGGCTCGCGACCGAGGTCGCGGCATGGTGGCGGATCAGCCAGTACAACAGCCCGATCGAGCCGATCGACAGCGCGAACACCAGCCAGGCCAGCGCCAGCACGAATTCGGCGGTCCAGTGCACGACATTGGACTCGAACAGCAAGGCGCCGATGCCGAAGAAGATCGTCACCGCGATGTACTGCACGAGATTGCCGGCCCGCCAGTCGATCCGGTTGCAGTAGCGCCGCTGATAGAGCGTGCCGAGCGTAATGCTGATCAGCGAGACGATCGAGGCGAGCCAGCCCCACCCCGCCTCGCCTGTCATCGGCCGGTCGTGCAGGATCAGGGCGACGCCGGCAAGGCCGAGCACGAGCCCGCCCCATTGCAGCGGCATGACGCGCTCCCCTAACCAACGGTTGGCGATCGTCGAGGTCAGGATCGGCTGCAGGCCCGGGATCAGCGCGGAGAGGCCGGCCGGAATCGAATGCGCGATCGCAATCGCCGTGCCGCCGAGATAGAAGCCGTGCACCAGGATGCCGGCGACCGCGCTGTGAAACATGCCGGCCCGGTCCGGCCATCTCGGCCGCACGATCGCGGCGATGACAGTCATCACCACCACCACGAACGCCATCCGGATCGCAAGATAGGTCAGCGGCTCCGCATTGTTGATGACGTATTTGGTGCCGATGAATCCGGTGCTCCACAGCACGACAAAGATCGCCGGCGCCAGACGAGCGGCAGTTTCCTCGTAGCTCTTGTTCATTGCCGGCTGTCATTGCCTGAAGATGAGGCAATCGGCAATCGCGAAATTTGCGACCATGCTGCGCGGACCGGCGGCCGAGCTCAAATAGTGCGTTAGGAATGGTCTGCGGCCAATCTCATCACCGTCATTACGAGGAGCGATAGCGACGAAGCAATCCATCGCTCCGCTAGTAGTCAGATGGATTGCTTCGCTTCGCTCGCAATGACGGTGTCTGGCATTTGGTCGCAACTTGGCGATCTCGCGGCACGATCCGCCCGAGGTTTTCACTTCGTTCCGCCCTTTCTCGATCAGAGGGCGCAGGGAAAGCCGGGTGCCGATCGCACCCATGGGTCCCGAGCAAATGGAAAGCTCGGGAGGTAGGACCACAGGTGAAACCGGAAAACACTCCGGCTTTCCCTGCGCGATGGTTTACGGCTTATACGTGCTCGCCCCGGCGAGACTGGGCTTTGTTGTCACCGTCTTCGCAAAGATGCGTTCCGCATCTTGCGAGGAGACACCTGCCACTAGGGCGTCAGGCCTGCACGACTTCGCCGTCCGCCTCATGCGTGCTCGTCAGTCGCGCAGTCGGCGTCCACCGCATCCCAACCCAACACTCGTGACGATCGCGAAGCGCCCCTCAGGCGGGTGAGACGGGCGCATCATAGACTGAACTTCATTTCTGTAAAACAGAAATATTTCTCACCCAAGGGCTGGACATTTGCCGGGATGCGTGAAGCGAAAATTGAGAAATTGAGTTGCCCGTCGGGTCCAACACGGCCAGCCCTTCCGCTCTGCGCCCAGCCGGCACCGATCATCGGCATAACCGGCCCGCTAAACGGCCCTGGTTCGAATTTCCAACCTGCACTTGGCAATGAGCGTGGGACTGATAGCTGGGACTCCTGTCCGCCGTTCGTCGCGACCGTTTTGGAATTCGCGCCAACCCGCCGATGATTCCGAGCTCAGCGATGTCCGCTCTGCCCCGACGAGCCGACGTGCCGATGATTGAAGGGACCTTCAGCTATGGGCCAAGAGCCGACGTTCTAGTGAAATAACTGCGCGGCATCGGTAGGTGTCGGCCATGGATCAGAGCGGGACTACTGGCTCATTCTGGTAGCCCGGCAAGGCGCAGTGGCGTAACCAGTGCGTCGAGATCTTTCTGGTGGCGATAGGGTAATCCCTGCGCCCAGCGACTGGCGGTCAGATTGGGGTGATTGTCCAGTATCTTCCTTATCATGACGCGCGCCTCGTCCTCGCTGCCAAGATTCCAGAGCGCCGCCACAAGAATCGTTTGCGCGGTCAGCCAGCGTGGCTTCTTGACCAAGACACGGGAGGCAATGTCTCGTGCGGCGACAAGATCACCGAGGTGAAACCGCGCCCGCGCCTCGTCGATCCTCGATTCATTGCGGCTAAGTGGGCTGAGCCGCTGCGCCTGCTCTTCATACTGGGCGGCTCTTCGGAAATCGCCAGCATAGCCGTGAAACATAGCTGCCATATGAAAGGCGCCCGCGCTGTTGGGGCAGAGGGCAATCGCCTTCTCCCCGGCAGCCGCGGCTTCGTCGTGGCGGCGTTGAAACAGGCGGGCATAACCTATGGTCATATAGGCCTGAGAGCTGTTTGGGTCGGCGGCCAGATCCTTGGCCGCGCATTCCAGTGCCGCTTCGTAGGTTGTCGTCTCGTCCTTTTCCCAGCCAAAGCGAGCCTGGTCGGTCAGTGTCATGCCCAACAGACTAAGCGCCGGCGCAAAGACAGGGTTGATCGCCAAGGCCCGTTCGAACTCGCTGCGCGCTTGTGCGTGAGTGTGCTTGGCAAAGTTGACATAGAGGAGTCGCCCTTTGTTGAAGTGCTCATATACCAGCGGGCTGCCGGAGCGTTTGCGCCACACCCGCACGTCCTCGCCAAGCGTCAACCGAACTTCGAGCGCGGCGACAATGTCCTGCGTAATCCTGTCCTGAAGCTCGAACACGTCGTTGAGGTCGCCTTCGAAACGGTCGGCCCACACGTGGCTGCCATTCAGGCTGTCGATCAATTGTGCGGACAATCTCACGCGATTGCCGGCCTTGCGCACGCTCCCCTCCAGCACATACCGAACGCCGAGCAGCCGCCCGATTTCGCGAATGTCCCGCGCCTGTCCCTTGAACACGAAACTCGAATTCCGTGCGATGACCAGCAATTCCTGGATTTTCGACAATGTGGTCAGCACATCCTCGGCGATGCCGTCGGCAAAATACTCCTGCTCGGGGTCGCCGCTCATGTTCTCGAACGGCAGTACGGCGATGGAAGGCTTGTCCGGGAGTGGAGGAGCTGCACTTAGCTTATCATTGAGCGCGCTATGCGCTCCCGCGCGTACAGCAAAAGCGCGGACCGGCTTGGAGATGTTCTTGAGCTGCTGTTCGCCCCGGTCTTCAAAGTCAACGTCCAGCTTACCTTCGACCTCGGTGTACACTTTCTCGGAAATCAGGATGCCGCCTGGATCGGCGCCCCCCTCTAGCCGGACCGCAATGTTGATCCCGTCGCCAAAAAGGTCACCGTCAGTCCCGACTATAATCTCCCCGAGATTGAGCCCAATGCGTAGCTTAAGGGAGCTTCGGCCTGACGCGATGCTTTCCTGTATCTCCACCGCGCATCGCACCGCAGCCGACGGACTTACGAACTCGGCCAACGCGCCGTCACCCGTGGTCTTGATCAGTCGCCCGTCGTGGCGGGAGAGGCTGGGCTCAATTACTTCGCGCTTGAGCCGCTCGAACTCGGCGTATGTCGCTTCCTCAGCGCGTTGCATCAACGCAGAGTAACCGACCACGTCGGCAGCCAAGATCGCCGCTAGTCGCCTTTGAACCCGCTGCTCGGTCACAGCCCCTCCGAACGACTAGACAAACCACGCCGCTGGGACGAGGAGGAGCCTAGCACTTTGTTGCGGACATGTGAGCGGCAATCGCGGGAGGGCCCCGTTTGCCCCAAGCGGCATTTGCCGGGCCTATGGCAGGGCTTGCGTTCGGGGCCGCGAACAACATCGTGCATCAGCCGGGGCGCTGAGGGTTCAAACGACGTTAATGACCGCTTTGGGTCAAAAGCGTTGCCCTCTTCAATGGACGGCTGCTGGTCAATTTCCGCTATGCCTCGTTAGCGACCGAGATTGCGCGGCGCCGCAATATGTCGCGAAGGGCCACAAACGGACTCATGCACCGCAGCAAAAAGTCTAGCTATTCGATCACCTCGTCGGCTCAGCAATTCCAGCCGTTTTCCCGCCAATTCGGGAGACATGAAGCGGACTTCGCATTAGGGCCAGAAGCGGGCATTGCGCTACCTAAATTTGATTAGACGGTCGCCGTGCGGGAGAGGCAGCAACTACGGAATGGACCAGAGAGGCCCAAGGGCGACTGCCGCCGCGTCCAAATCGGGGCTCACGTTGCGCGCTTGAAAATGGTCGTTGCTGCCCCACCGGCCGACGCGTGCTGTTCTCTAAAGACCAACTCATCGCCAATAGTGACAAAGGAGCGCTTATTGTGCTTGCCCTCCCAGTTTGGAAATGTCGAGCGGTCGATCTGAAGTGTGAGGCTCTTGTCCGCCTCGTCGACGACGTAGCTGCCGAAATGAGCGATGCTTCCTGCTACAACCGCCTTGTTTTCATCCGCCGTACCGTTGGACCGGCTACCCGACGCAAAGTGGGGTAGGCCGGCTGCAATTAAGATCATCGAATAGCGCCCGTTCGCATCGAGCACCAATAAACCTTTTGCATTTGGGCCATAGGAGTCGAACTTTTTGCCGTCCCGTTCAGCTACGACCGAAACAAGCGTCCAGGTGCCCACCAGGTCCTTCGCATCATGGCTAAAAGGGGCAAGCTCGGGCTTAACCATGACTTATCCTCCTCTTCTGCTTACCCAAAACTGATAGCAGGGTTCGCAGCCCGACCATTCAAGTCCCGGGGGCTCGCTATAATAGTGTGAGAGATTTACTTCGGCGGCTTCTTGAAACGAACGATCATAGTCGCGCATCACTCAAACCCCAAGTCCGATAAGGGTCACCAGCGATAATGCTCTGATTGAGCGTAAGATTTCCGCTTGGTCGTCAGAAACTGACATCCACGCCTCATGAGTGCACGTCCTGCTGCTTGCTGATGCCAACGCTCGGGGTTGATTTCGATTTCTCGGGGGTCGCGCGCCGGGCCATGGACCTCGGCGCGACCGCAGATCAAATCCCCTACATCATGGCGACCACGCTCAACATGGCCGCCGAGAATACCCGGTCGTATCTGATCGAGACGACGTGGCCGTCGTCAGTGACCGTCCGCAATCGTTCGTTCATGAATGCCGCGCTGACGACCAAGGGATCGCGCGCGACGAAGGGCGATCTGACGGTCGAGATTTACGACAAGCTCGGTCGTGCGAACCTGTCCCTGCATGCCAAGGGCGGCACCCGGTGCGCCAAGGGCGGCAGCCTCGCGATCCCGTCGTCGGTCAACGTGCAGCGGACGAGCGGCGGCGCGGTGCGGAAGCCGCAGCAGCCAAAGAACCTGCGGAACAGTTTCAAGCGCGGGCGCTTCATCTTCCAGCGCCAGGGCAAGTCGACCCGCAAGACAAAGGGCCGCATCAAGCTGATGTATTCGCTGCGGCCATCGGTGCCGATCCGGCCCGACGTGCCGTTCTACAAGGACTTTGCCGAGGTGATGCGGCAGGAGATGTCGCTCAACCTCGCGCTCGTGGTCATCCGCGCCATGTCCACGCGGCGCCGCTAACAGGGAGAGAGCCATGGCCGGGAAGCACGAGGATGACGACAGGCGCAGTCGCGACAAGGCGCCGGCGGACAAGTCCGAACAGCAGCAGCCCCAGCCGGAAGATCCCCCGCCGGGCGTGCCGCCTTACAAGGACTGATCCGTGCTGATCCAGCGCGTTGCGCGAGACAGGTCGGTCAACCGGCTCGATCCCGCATACCTCGCGCAATGGCGCGCCTACTATCGCAACATCGTCGAGCGTTATGTCGCTGGCACGCTGTCGTGGACGGATGCCCACAATGCGCTGATGTCCCTCGGCTTCCGCGACCATGCCCTCAAGGTCGAACTGCTCGAACTCGACAAGGCTCGCGCCCGGCGCCCATGATCGTGATCGACGCACCCCACTTCTATGCAGCCGTGGTCTTCGATCGGACCCGGCTAGTGATACGGACGGCGCCCATCCTTCGCTACATGATCGGCTGGGACCGGGTGCGCGTGCTGGCCTATGCGAGAGCGCGCGGATGGCGCGCCATCGAGCGGGACTAGAGCGCTTACTAAATCTTCCTGATGTCCGGTTCGCCCCGACAGCGACTGCCTTTGTGCAACCGCAGCAAATGTCGCGATGGGGCCAGATGCTGACATTCGCATGGAGCGTCGCAGCGGGACTTGACCGGCACGGCGAGGTAGCTGCAGACGGGAAGATGTCCCTACGTCTGCCGCCGCCTTAAGGCGGCGGGCTACCGCCTACGGCCCTCGATCGATGCCGCCGAGTTCGCTGGCCAGACGAGACGGCGCTACTGCTGCTTCTCCCAGAACGACAACAACCCTTGCGACGTGGCACCGCCGATCACGCAGGGAACGCCGACAGCGACTTCTCCGAGCGCAGCAGCGGACACACAGCCGAGGGCAAGCGCGCCCACCCCAACCTGTCCCCAGAAATCGAGGTTGCGGCGGGCATCCGATCCCTTCGTCTTTAGTTCCTCGACTGCTGCGACGGCATCGCGTCGCAAGGCGCTGAGCTGAACGGTGTCGGCGGCCCGAATGACCTCGGTCAGCGGACCCTTCATCGCTTCAGGTTGCTGCGCCAGTTCGCCACGCAGGAATTCGCGCAAGGCGTTGTCGCGCACGGCATAGCTTGCAAGGGTGTAGCGCGCCATGCTGCCCACCGTCAGCTTGTCGATGGTGTCGCGGCTTTTCGACCACGGCAGCATTTGAACGATTGTCATGATCGGCACGTGAGAGCCCGTCGCGAAATAGTAGCCCCAGAGCGTATCCAGCAGATCCTGGCTCGTCGCGAAGGTCAATTTGGTGTCAAGCTTCTTGTCTTCCTTCTTGAACGGATTGCGGCTGAAGGCGCTGCGTAGCTTGTCGAGCATGCCCGGCTTCGACTCTTCCAGGGGAATTTCCGCCAGCGTCGGTAGCGTACCGTTGAGATAGCTGTCGATCATGACCCGCCGTTCCGGCATTTTCGGCGCGATCCGCCGCAGCAGGTTGCGCCAGTCAGGCAGCCCCGAATAGGCAATGGCGCGAACGATGACCCACTCGTCTTCCGGCGGCACGGGGATCAAGCTGTTCACCAGCTGCTCGGCTTTCGGCGGATTCGACCCGATCGCCCCGGCGATGAAGCCGATATAGATCCCCGCGTTTTCGGGCTCTTTGAACGTCTGCGAATGAAAGAGGACGCGAACGGCGGCCGGCACGTGCGCATAGTCCGGCTTGGCGCGATAGTTGTAGATCCACTGTTGCACCACACCGAGCGAGGCGCGCGGATCGATCTGGGAAGCGACTGCGGCGCGAGCCGGACCAATCAGAGCAACCAGTGTGAAGATGAGAGCTGCATAACGCATGTGATGCTCCTTCGCGCTCGCGACGGCGTGCATCGCGAGAGCTTCCAGCCCTTTGGCTAAGCGGCATTTGAAGCGGCCATACGACGAATCTTAGGACGGCAGGTCGGGGGCGCGTCGAAATTGTGGCAGCGTTCACCTTTGGCCTGCAACTGGCCTCGCCTCTGACATTCTTTTGCCCGGCGCCGGAAATTCGATGTCGCCCGTGAGATATCAGGCAGGAGTGACGGGGATATCCAATCGGCGAGACCGGCGGTGCAGTGCGGCGGCGCTGCTTGTCGTCGTGCTCGCGCTGTCTGTCTCGCGGGCGCTGGCTGCCGATCCCGCGACCAGGATCACCGTAGAGGGCAACCGGCGCATCGAGAGCGCAACGGTGCGTTCCTATTTCCATCCCGCGGCCGACGGCCACTACGACGCGGCCGCACTCGACGCCGCGTTGAAGGGGCTGATCGGTACGGGACTGTTCGACCAGGTCAGGATTGATCGCACCGGCGATGGCATCGTCGTGCGTCTGACCGAAGCCAGGCTGCTTGGCCGCGTTGCGTTCGAGGGCAACAAAAAAATCAAGGATCAAGATCTTGCCGCCGCCGTCCAATCGAAGCCTGGTGGTCCATTCCAACGCGCCACGGTGCAGGCCGATGTCGGCCGCGTCATGGAGGTTTATCGGCACATTGGCCGCGAGGAGGTCCAAGTGGTGCCGGAGACGATCGAGCGCGGCAACGACACCGTCGATCTCGTCTTTACCATCACCGAGGGCAAGAAAGCGACGGTACGGCAGATCAATTTCGTCGGCAATCACGCGTTCAGCCGGCGTCAGTTGGCCGCCGTCATCAACACGTCCGCGACGAATGTGCTGAGCTTCCTCACCCATACGGACATCTACGACCCCGACCGGGTTGCGCAGGACCGCGCGCAGCTTCGGCGCTATTACCGCAACCATGGCTATGCCGACGCCGGCGTCACCGACGCGCGCGCCGAATATGATTCGGCCAGCCAGGGTTTTGCGGTGACTTTCGTCATCGACGAAGGCGAGCCCTATCGACTCGGCAGCATCGGTCTCGAGTCGCACGTGTCCGGGATTGATCCCGAGCGGCTGCGTGCCCGGATTTCGGCACGTTCGGGCGTGCCCTTCGACAATAGCCTCCTCGACAAGAGCTCCGAGGCGCTGGCGTTAGAGATGGAAAAGCTTGGCTTTCCCTTTGCACACGTAACCCTTCGCACAAATCGCAACGCGGAGGCGCGGCGGATCGACGTGACCTTCGTGATCAAGGAGGGACCGCGCAGCTACATCGAGCGGATCGCGATCCACGGCAACACAAGGACGCGCGACTATGTGATCCGCCGCGAATTCGATCTCGCGGAAGGTGATGCGTACAACCAAACGCTGGTCGATCGCGCCGAACGGCGATTGAAGAGCCTGAACTATTTCAAGGACGTCAAGATCACGACCCGGCCGGGCTCGGCAAACGATCGCGTGGTGCTCGACGTCGAAACCGTCGACCAGCCGACCGGCGATTTCTTCGTGTCCGGCGGATACTCAACGACCGACGGATGGCTCGGCGAGGTCAAGCTGGGCGATCGCAATTTTCTTGGCACTGGCGCAGCGGTGCAGGCGCGCGTCGGCTACGGCCAGTATTCGCGCGGTGTCGATCTTTCGGTGTCCGAACCGGATATCTTCGACAGCCGCGCCACGGCGGGCGCCGAACTGTTCGGCAGGCAGACCTTTGCCAGCACTTATCAGTCCTACGGGACCGATACCTATGGCGCCAATTTCACGCTCGCGACGCCGATGGCGGAAGAGACCAGCGTGCAGTGGCGCTATTCGATGTCCAACCAGAGTGTCACGCTCGCACCGACTTCGTCAGGCACGACAGTGTCGCTGCCGATCCAGCAGGCCGCTGCGGCCGGGCCTGCCTTGGTATCGGGTATCGGCAGCACGACCACCTACAGCACCCTCGACAACACCAAGAGCCCGACCAGCGGCGTCAACTCGCAACTCAGGCAGGACCTCGCCGGCCTCGGCGGCGACGTCCGTTTCCTTCGGACGACGGGGGATGTGCGCCACTACCAATCTCTCGGCGGCGACCTGGTCGGCCTGGTTCGCGCGCAAGGCGGCTATATAACCGGCTGGGGCGGTCAACAGGCGCCGCTGATCAACAGCTTCTTCGGCGGCCCCGGCATGGTGCGCGGCTTCGCGCCCAACGGCTTCGGCCCGCGCGACCTGACCAGCGGCAGCACGATGGACAATGTCGGCGGCAGCCTGTATTGGGCAACCACGGCCGAACTGCAGAGCGGGATTCCCGGCCTGCCCAACGAATACGGTTTGAAGGGCTCGGCCTTCGTCGATGCCGGAAGCGTGTTTCGTTACACGGGACCCACAACCTTCGGAGGCCAGACGGTTAATGTGGCCAACAGCAACATCCTGCGTTCGTCCGTCGGCGTCGGCCTGACCTGGGCTTCGCCCTTCGGTGCGCTCGCCATCAACTACGCTTTGCCCATCACAAAGGCGGCCTATGATGTGACGCAGCCGTTCAATTTTACCGCCTCGCCGTTCTGACCGGCGAGATGCAGCGCCATAGCGACTTGATTGAGGTTATCCCGCAGCTCGACGTCGCTATCAGTATGCGACGGTGCCGATGCTTGATGTTCTCGAAGTTGGCCGCCTTCACGCGAAGGGCGAACTGCGATCTAAGTTGAACGCCTCACAGCCCAGGGCGCGATCGGGTCGTCTAAGGGGCATTTGCGTCAACTGGATCATGCCGTGGGGACGTCCGGTCCCCCTAGAAGCAGGCGCCAAAGCAAGCGTCGAGGTGGACGCTATGGGCCAATAGGCAAACTCATCAAGCGTCTGATGGCAACAGAGCGTCATCCTCGCTGAGGCTCTTACGGTCGTTGCCACATATGCAATTTGGGGCTCGCTGGCGACATGGATGTTGCATGGACATATGCTTCTCCTTCCTCCGCTCCTGCTTTCGATTCTTATAGGCATTTCGGCGCCGGTAGTAACCAACCAGCAGCGAGTTAGCCTGGACGCGAAGCGAAGTTGAGAAGCGCGCGTCGAGTCCGGCGCCGCCCGCTCCTCCGCTCTGAGCACAGCCGGCACTGATCATCGGCATACCGCCCGCCAAACGGCCCCGGTTCGAATTTCCAACCTGCACTTGGCAATGAGCGTGGGACCCGCGCCAAATCATGCGAAAGCTCCATGCCAGGAACCGGACAGAAATCGCCATACTGGCGAACGAGCTGCTCCAAATCGGTAGGGAACTGCGCGAAGACGCCGAGCCGCCCCGATCTACTGGCGACGCACGATGTAGGAATCGAATGTCTCGCGCCATCGGACGATGTCCCGGACCTGATGAGCTGCGGCTGGATCGGCAAAGAGCGACGAGCCCAGCAGATTAGGGGCATCCCAGCCGGGCGGAGCGGCCGCTTCATCGCCGTAGAGCTCGGACGCTATACTCGCAGCATCCATGCACCCTGCGAGGAACTGCTCGTCATGGGTCGCACTGAGCAGCATGATCTCTTCGCCTATTCGATAGTCGAGCCCGGTAATCTTGCGCCAGGCTTCCGTCTGAATCTGGCGCATCGCGGCCCCCTCGATGGGGCGCGTCTGCCGCTCCGCCGCCAAGGTGATCAGCATGCCCAAGAGCCCGATCATATAAGGTTCAAGCCAAACCGAGTCGGGAATGCCGTCCAGACGGCCTCTGCTTGCTTCAACCAATGGCCGGATCGTCGTGACCGCGGCATTGCGCACACGGAGCACGTCGATCATTGTAAAAAGCCACCTCAGCATTCTGGCTTCCGGCGTTGCCATCGGGCCATCAGCGCTAGCAAACGAGCGTAGCACGGTGGAGTCAAACTGCGCTAGGATGCCAACGTTAGTCGACTTGGCAAGGGATTGCGAGTCGTCGGGACGTCACGCGGGGTCCAGGTCAATGACTGCGAGCAAGCTACCTCCCAAACCGGATTTCAGCGCGCTTGAGGCGACCGCGCCGGAGTCAGCCGGCCATAGAACGACGGTCCTCGCGCTCATTGGCAATCTCATCTTCAATTGGTCGAACAATGAGAGCCTGTTCATTTACGTCCTGATGCTCCTGCTCAGCACGGATGAAGCGTCGGCTGCGTTAGTGTTCGCCACATTGAACACGACGCGCGCCCGTCTCGATTTGATTCAACGGCTGGCCAAGATCAAGATTAGAGATCAAGCTCTTGGTAGAGAGTTGAACAAGCTTATCGACCGCTTCAACGATACGACGCAAGTTCGTAACGAGCTCACGCATTGCATGTATGCGGTCGACGAGAGCGGCGAAATCGTCAAGACCCAGTCCATGCGCGTGGTCCAAACGCGCGCAAGCCTCGCGTTTGGAGAAACGCGGCCGGTCGATGAGGCTCGTCTGAAGGAGCTCTCTGAGACGGTCCGCGCGATGATCCGCATCAACCGAGATGTCTGGGAATTTCTGCCGAAGCTCGAGGCTCACCTGCAGCAATGACGGCATGAGCGATACCTCAAAGGTAGTAGCCTCCCCGTCGAAGCTTACCTCCTTCGGAGAAGAACTCCACCCCTCGGGCCACGCCCACTACTCCGGAAAGGCATTTGAAGATCTCCAGGTCTTCGACGATGCTGCCTGTGCGGACATCAGGCGATGTCCGCAGTCGGGAGAACCGGCTCAACGCAAAGCAGTATCGAAAGACGTGAGGGGTCGCAGACGCAGAAGATCAGCGGCCGCAAACGTTGACGATACTCCAAACCCAAACAGGAGTATCTCATGTCCAAGAAACAGGGCCAGCTTCAGGGTCAAGCTCAGGGCCAGCTGAACTTGCAGGGTCAGGGTCAGGGCCAGTTGAATCTGCAGGGCCAGGGTCAAGGTCAGGGCCAAGGTCAAGGTCAGGGCCAGCACGAGACGCAGACCGCCTCGCAGGCGCTTTACAACTCCAGCGACAATTCCAGCGACAACGACAACGCGAATGGCAACTGGAATGGCAACGGCAACTGGAACGGCAACGGCAACCTGAATGCCAACGGCAACTTCGACCACAACGACAATGACGTCCACAACAAGGTCGACAACGCGGTCAATAACAACGTCGAGAACCATGTCGATTCCAACGTCGACGTCAACGTCAAGGTCGACCTCGATCTGCATGCAACCGGCCTGAGCTCGCCGGTGATCGATATGCACGACATGGGCAACTTCAGCGATTCGCTGATCATGCCGCAGGTCGTGAACCAGACGCTGAACGGTGACGGCAACCAGTTCAACATCGATCAGGTGAACAACCTGGTGAACAATGGGCAGGTTGACAACGCCAATGTCACCTTCACCGGTGCCGAGACCGAGCACGGCGACGGGTTCAGCATGGATGCCAAGGCTCTTGGCGGCGATTCCAATCTCGACCACAGCCATGTCGGCGACGTCGCCGGCACGTCTGCCAGCGGCATCACCTCTCATGCCGACGCCGCCCTGACGCAGTCTGCCTTCACACAGACGATCACGCTGGGCGCCAACATCCAGTTCAACAGCCTGACGATGCAAGTGGCAGGGTCCGACCTGCACGACTCGCACGACACAGGCCTGCATCATTGATCATCTCCTCGGCCCGCGCGGATTCGACCCGCGCGGGCCGCTCCATTTTGGCAGCAATTCATATTGCGACGCTTGAGCTCGCAGAGACTCGATCTGTGAGTGGAGATCGACAATGATTCCGGGCGGCTTGACGGAAGCAATCTCTTATTTTGCCGGTTACCTTCATCTCTTCGATGACATCGCGCGCGATCGCCCGCAACTTGACGGGGGTCCCGGCGCGCGCGCCGCCGACGCGGACGATCCGCCACGCCCGCCCCAGAATAGTGACCCACTGAGCTTCGACGATCTTCAGACGGCCGCCGTGGCACCTCCAGGAAACCTGCCGGACGATATCGACCAATTCCACCGTGCGCCGCAGTCACATCTGCCAAAAATGAGCTGGCCTCACGGAGACGTCCCCGACGAACCGGATCGGCCCCTCCCGCCGTCGCCGCCATTCTTCGGCGGTGGTGGAGGCGGCGGCGGTGGCGGTGCCAGCTTCGAAGTTAAGGTTGTGTATCACCCCGGTGGCGAGCAAAGCGAGATCGAGATCCATCAGGTCAACGCGCTTTTCAATGACGGCAATGCCCTGATCGGGACCACCTATCCCCCGATCATGAACCACCTCATCCAGGTTTCGGATCAACTGCTTGGTACGATGATCCACCAGGTCAGTGATGCCGTTCCGGAGCCCTGGAAGCTTCCGCACGACACGTCCGCGATCGTTTCGTCACTCGGCGCGGTCGACCAAGACTGGAACAACAGCCATGGTGGTTCAGACAATCCCCCGTCCGTGAAGGACGGGTACCAGTTGAACGGGCAGCCCGACGCAACGGAGCCGGATCCGCTTCATCAGAATCTGTCATCGCCTTTCGACAACAAGCCCGCGGACACCGGCCATAGCCTCGGACAATGGGCCGATGTCGGCGACAATCACCTGACCAATGCCGCGCAGATCGTTGATATGGGAAGCGCCTGCAAGACAATGATCGTGCTGGGAAACCAGTACACCACGAATGCGATCTTCCAGGTCAACGCCTGCGCAAACAACGATCATGCCGAAACGAGCGGGAGTTCGGGAGCACCCAGCTCCGTCAATTTCACGCCCGACGAGACGACGAATGCGGCCGGGTTTGTCCAGCACGCATCGGTTTATGCCGGATCTCCGGGAGCGCCGAGCGCCACGTGGGACATCGATGTCGTCCATGGAAATTACTACCAGGTCCACACGCTGACGCAGATCAACTACCTCTCCAACAACGATGCCGTCGAGCAGAAGAGCTCGGATACGCACTACGACGTTGTGGCTGGCGAGAACCAGCTGATGAATCTGGCTCAGCTCACGAATGGTGACTTCAAGTACGACATGATCATCGTGGGCGGATCGTACCACTCCGCCAACATGATCTATCAGTACAATATCCTGGTGAATAACGACATCATCCACTCCGTGCATAGCGCGGGTGGCGCCGGCGGACTGGGTGGACAGTCGATCAGCCTCGGAGGAAACCAGCTCATCAATGCGGCGACGATCGACGCATACGGAGGTCAGGATTTCAATCCGCTCAATGGCGGCCTTCAGCAGATCGTCAACGAGATCGAAAATGGCCAGACCGGCATGGATCCGTCGCTGGCATCTCTGATTCACGGTTACGGCGGAACGCTTCACGTCTTGTACGTGACTGGTGATTATTACGATGTCAACGCAATCTGGCAAACCAACCTTCTACAGAACAGCAACTACGTTCTGCAGGACATGTCGTCGCCCACGCCAGGAAATCCACTCATAGGCGATGGCACAGCGGAGCAGTCGGTCATCGCAGGTCACGATCTGACGCTCAACCTGGCGTCGATCGTCTGCGCGGAGCCCGATCAAACCTTTGTGGCTGGGCATGTCTACTCCGACTCCGTGCTGATCCAGGCCAACATTCTCCCCCAGGGCGCAAGCTCCGGTGGAAACGGTGGTCACTGGAACGATCCTCAAGCGCTTGCTCCGGAGATCGTCGCATTCCTCAACGACACGAAAATCGTGGATGCGACTCCGCATCCCGTCGTTCACGTGACGACCACGGTAACTCACGATGATCCGATGTCACACATGATGCACTAGCAAATGAGCGGAAGCGGAAGGGCGGTGTGATGGACAAATGGGGCATAGGAAGTTCATCGGACACCGCGCGGACCGGCGAGAACGCGCGAGCGCCCAACGTCTTGAGGTTCGATCCGAGAGCCGCCCGCCATGATGCTGTCGCCGCTCCTGACGAACTGGGTGAGGTCCGGACCTCAAACCGTGCAGACATAGCGGATTCCGGCCCGGCAGTCAGTCAGCTGGCCGAGAGAAGGCATCCGCAGGTGCACTCGAAAGACCCGCAGGCGAGTCCTCCGGTGACGAAGGGGGGAGAATCGGGCGCGGCGGTCAATGCTGCGGGGGAAGAACGCAAAGTATCAAATTCAGGCGGATCGAACGGCGGCGGAACGAGGAGCGGCGGAGGCGGTGGCGGCGGATCGTCGCCATTGCAGAAAGCCACGGGAGGCGACGAATACCGGGAAACTCTTTCCAAGGGACTCGCGTCGATCAAGCGAAATTTTCTGACGATTGGAATCTTCTCATTTGTCGTCAACCTGCTGGCGCTGTCGATTCCGATCTATCTCTTCAACATGTCCGATCGCGTTCTGACCAGCCGGAGCATCGACACCCTGATCATGCTCACGACAATCGTTATATTTGCGATCGCAGCACATGTGCTCATGGACATGATGCGTCGTTTCATTCTCATGCGGGTTGCCGTTGATACCGAGGCGCGGCTTGGCGGTCCTGTGCTCAGTGCGGCGGCGAAGGCGGCACAGAGCGGCTCAAGCCGCGAATTCCAGACACTTGCCGACCTGCAGCAGCTTCGGTCCTTCATGACCGGACCGGTCTTGCTGACAATGTTCGATGCGCCGATTGCGCCCATCTATTTGATCGTGGTGTTCCTCATTCACCCGCAGCTTGGATTGATCGTCACCGTAGCCGGTCTTGGCCTGACCGGGCTCGCCTTGCTGAACCAGCATGTCACCGCCGATCCATTTACCCGGGCGAGTGCCTTCGTCACCCGCGCCAACCTTCAGGCCGAAGCCATGGCGCGCAACGCGCAGGTCATAAACGCCATGGGCATGATTCCGGAGGGCGTTCGAGTATGGGGCCAAGAGACGGTGGAGTCCCTCAAGGCGCAGGTGATCGCTCAGGATCGCAACATCCTCATGACCGGCCTCTCCAAATTCCTGAGGTTGGGGACGCAGATCTCAATCCTCGGTTGGGGCGCGGTTCTCGCGCTCGAGGCGCACCTCACCGGTGGCATGATCATTGCCGCCTCCATTGTGTCCAGCCGCGCGCTTGCTCCGCTTGAAGGCACGATCGAGGGATGGCGGAGCTACGTTCACGCACGGTCCGCCTATCAGCGCATCAAGACGCTTCTGCAAAATACCCCGCTCAATCTGCGTCGGCTGCGGTTGCCGAGACCGGAAGGGCGTCTCAGCGTCGAGCGCATTCTCTACGTCCCGCCGCCCACGAAGAAGGTGATCCTGAACGGCGTGAGCTTTCAGCTCGATCCCGGCGAATCCCTCGCGATTGTCGGTCCGTCCGGCACCGGCAAGACCATGCTCGCTAGGATGCTCGTCGGCTCCATCATCCCCACCGCCGGTAACGTAAGGCTCGACCTGATGGATCTGCGCAACTGGGATCCTCGCCAGTTCGGGGAATGCGTCGGCTATCTGCCGCAGGACGTTCAGCTCTTTCCGGCGTCTATCAAAGCCAATATCGCGCGCATGCGGGAGGACGCACGCGACGCGGACATTTTCGATGCTGCGGAAACCGCTGATGTGCACGAGATGATTGCTGAGTTTCCTCAAGGATACGAAACCGTCATCGGCATGGATGGCAGCCCCCTGTCGGGAGGCCAGCGGCAGCGGATCGGACTGGCTCGCGCGTTCTACGGTAGCCCGCGCCTCGTCGTGCTGGACGAACCGAATGCCAATCTCGATACAAGTGGAGAATTGGCGCTGGCCAAGGCGCTGATGCGGGCCAAGCAAAAAGGCACGACCATCGTGGCGGTCACGCAGCGCCCGGCGCTGCTGCAGAGCGTCGACAAGATCATGATCCTGCAGAATGGATCAGTACAGGCGTTCGGAGCGCGAGATGAAATGATCCATCTCCTCTCCGGCCGCAAGCCGCCGAGCGGCGGCGGGCCATCTCCGGGCGGCGCGCCGATCCTCGATGCGTGAAACGCGTACAGTTTATCCAGGGGCCTATCCATGAAGTTCCTCATTGAGGCAGTCAGGCGAAGACGGGTCCAGGAACGGCCATCCTGGGATGCGGATCTTCCGCGTTCTACGAAGGCAGCCACGCTCGGCGGGATCCTGATCATCGCGTCCACCGTCATGGGCTTTGGCGTGTGGGGCAGCACGGCCCCGATCGCCGGTGCGGTGGTTGCCTCAGGCGTGTTCGTCGCGACAGGTGAAAACAAGACGATCCAACATCTTGAGGGAGGCGTCATCCGGAAGATTGCCGTGCGGGAAGGAAACGTTGTCCAGGCCGGCCAGACATTGATGGAGCTGGATCCCACAACGCCTAAGGCTGAACTGCGACGGCTGCAGATCCGACAGAGCCGCCTGATTGCAGAGGACACTCGCTTGCAGGCCGAAATCCACGAGCAGGACGCGGTCAGCTTTCCACACGACTTGACCGAAAAAGCGAGCGATCCGGAAATCCTGGAGATTCTGAATACTCAACGAATGACGCTTGTTGCCCGCCGCAACAATTTGAAGAGCGATATTGCCGCAGTCGAGGCGAGCATCAAGGCGATCGAAGAGCGCATCGAAGGTTCGAAAGTGCAACTCGACAGTGTCAAGCGTCAGATGCACCTCCTCGATGAGGACATCGAGACGAAACAGTATCTTCTCCAATCCGGTCTGGTGAAGAAGCCGGATCTCCTGCTGTTGCAACGGACCAAAGTGAACCTCGAAGGTGAAGTTGGGCGAATCATGGCCGACATTGGTGACGCCAAGGAACGCATCGCCCGTTCCCAGGAGCAAATCACCGGATTACGAAGGGACGCGGTGAAGAAGGCGGTCGATCAGTTGCGCGACGTCCGTGGCGAGCTTGCAGACGTCAACGAGCGGGTTCTTAGTGCCCAGGCGGTGCTCGATCGAGTGAACATAGTAGCTCCGGTTGAAGGTATCGTGGTCAAGATGCGGTATCACACCGAAGGAGGAGTCGTGGAACCTGGCAAGCCGATCATGGAGATCCTGCCGCTCAACGCTGAACTCATCATCGAGGCGCGCGTGAGGCCGCAGGATATCGATAGCGTGAGGCGAGGTCAGCATGCGATGGTACGGCTCACCGCGCTCAGCCAGCGCGTCACGCCGATGATCAGCGGCGATGTTATCTATCTGTCGGCGGATTCCTTGCCGGATGAGCACAAATCCATGCAAGTGGGTCCTACGGACGTCTACGTTGTGAGGGTCCGCTTGAATGCGGCAGAAGCTGCGAAGCTGCCGAATTTCCGCCCGACGCCCGGAATGCCGGCTGAGGTCTTCATCAAGACCACGGAGCGGACTTTCCTTCAGTACATCGCAAAGCCGCTTGAAGACAGCATGACACGGGCATTCCGGGAGCGGTAAGCCGCTCGAAACCTCAACTGGAGTAGCTGACGCCGTGCCATTCACGACGATTTGTCTTCAACGAAGCTATGCAGGTTTAGGCGGTGCGGCATCCTGCTCTCGCGGATAGTCTCGAATGCAATCGCGCGGCCCTCGGCCGCGACGAGTCGGATGCCAGCATATCGGCGATTGATCGCCGCTGATGTTGGCGCCCAACAAACCAGGCACAACAGACAGCCGGCAAGAAGAACAATGGATCAAGTGACGTTGGTCGTCGCGCGTGCGATCGAGAGCGGCGCGGCGACGACGAAGGGTATTGTCGACGCGACCGGATTATCCCGGCTCAAGGTCGAGCGTGCGTTGAACGCACTGGAGAAGCAGAAGCTGGTCTTCCGCGAGAGTCAGGGCTGCTGGGCCCTCGGCATACCGGTGACACCGACCGTCCGGGAGTGCGGATCCTGCACCCTCTGCTGCAAGGTGCTTGAAGTGACCGATATCGGCAAACCGGTCAACCAGTCCTGCGAGCACATCATGGCCGGCGGAGGATGCGATATCTATGCACAGCGTCCCCGGCAGTGCCGGTCGTTCAGTTGTGCCTGGCTGCAGGGTCATCTCGATGACGACTGGTTTCCCGAAAAATCAGGCATTGTGCCGCATTTCGGCCTGGACGCACTCAACGTGCAGGTCGATCTCGATTGTCCCGACCGGTGGCAAGAGGAGCCGTATTTCAGCAAGCTCTGCGAATTGTCCCTCGACGGAATCAGGGTAGGCGGAAGCCGCCGCTATGCCACGCTCGTCATCGTAGGTTCCGACAGATTTCTCCTGCTCGGGCGAACCGTCGTTCCCGATCCGACGCTGTTCGGCACGGCCTTCGTGCCCACCTCGCATGATACCTTCCGCTACTGGAGGGCCAGGTCGCTCGAGCATTTGCAGCGGTTGAACGATCGCGTCATCGAGATTCAGCGCATCCAGCAAGAGCTCGGCTATTGCGCCATCCCCGATGACGACGACCCTCACCCGCCCTATCGGCCCACCCTCCTCCGGCTGACGAAAAACCTGCACGCCGCGTCCTAGAGACGATCGCGCCTGAACGTAGCGCGATCGTGCAAACCCGATACGAGCAGAGAGCGCGACGGGATATCGATGTCAGTCGCGGGCGTTGGAACGCCTCCACGAGACAAGCGTTTTCGTGATGTTGCATGGGACCTGCGACACCTCCTTTGATCGGTGTTCAAGCTCGGGAAGAAACAGGGTGCCCTACGCACTGTTCGATCGCGATCGCCAAATCGACCAGGCCTTTCCGACAGAAAAGGAAGCCTGGGAACATGCGTTGATATCCGGGCTCGTCCTTGATGTCCCGGTCGCGGACGATGCAGCCGGTCAGGTGCTTCCGGCCGGCTATCAAATGAGGTTCGTGTCAGGCGACGGCGAGCTGATTGATCCGCCGAAACGGAATTCGTGATCCCTGCGACCGCAACGGGTTCAGCGATGGCTCGCGGGAGACCGTGCCGCGCGAGCGATCAAAGCCAGCCAATAACCGAGGATGACGGCATGGTCGACACTGGCAAGATCTTCCGTGTTCGCTGCATCGACAACACGTTGCAGCGAAACACGCTCACCGTGGGACATATCTATGAGGTGACCAAAGTCCACGAGCGAGATGACTATTACGAGTTGGGCAGCCTGGGCCGCTTCAGCCGCTCCAGATTCGAGATCGTACGTTCGGCGCCGGCGAACGATGACGAGGATCCCCCGCCTGCCGACAAGAGATAGACGGGAGGCAGCCCTCCCGAGAGGCGACAAATCCACAATGCCGACAAGCGGAAACGGCAGGCCGCACACAGGCTAGACGCGTGGCGTTCTGGATCGTGGGCCGAGCGCCGGGCGTGGGTTCACCGGCCAGACCCGCAACACGAGGTCCTGTTAGTCAGCGGCGCGCGACGATCACTCCAAGCAGGAAGGCGATGCCTAGCGCCTGAACCGGCGCCGTGCGCGTGACGTCGCGCAGCCGCCGCAGCGGGTCCGGCTACGACCGGTTGGTGCCACAAGCCGCCCCATCCAGATCGGCCTTGTGCTCGTCGGACATTGCGCGGATCGCCCGCGAGGCTCGCGCGATCCGCGCGTCGTCGCCTTCCGTGTTCGCTTCCGCCCTGCCTTC
Source organism: Bradyrhizobium sp. ISRA436 (assembly GCF_029910015.1). NCBI lineage: Bacteria > Pseudomonadati > Pseudomonadota > Alphaproteobacteria > Hyphomicrobiales > Nitrobacteraceae > Bradyrhizobium > Bradyrhizobium sp. ISRA436. The sequence goes on along the minus strand of NZ_CP094519.1, from coordinate 3,177,506 downwards.
CATGGATGCGCCTCTACCCGCCACTCAGATGATGGGCGGCAGCGAACAAGACCAACCCGCACAGCACCAGGGCCGAAGCGGCACCGGCGGCGCTGCGCGCAAGTTCTGCTTTCGAAAGATTGGTTCGTGTCGACATCTCAGCACTCCATTCGTGCGGGCATGGCCGCACGCGGAACGCCGGCCTAGCCCATTGGCATTGGGTCATCTGACATCATGAAGACAAAACGGATTGGCCTGGGCTCGGTTCCAAGCGGCATGCCCCGTGGCGACTGTACGGATCGCTTTTGGAACCTGTGCGTTGATGGTTCTGGCCAGAGGCTTGAGGTGCGGGTCGAGCGGCCCGCGGAACGCTAATCAGGCAATCGGAGACGCAATGCTGATCCGCAGGGGGCGGCTTCAACCGACGATCTGGGCGGTCGTCGTTCTGCTTGCGACGGTGACGGCCGCCGCCGCCGAGGGCGGTCAGGCGAGCCGCGCGTCGGAATTCACTTTCCTGGTTCAGGTCGCGCTGCTGATCGCGGTCGGGCGCGGCCTCGGCGAATTGATGCAGCGGATCGGCCAGCCCTCCGTCATCGGCGAGCTGCTGGGGGGCCTGCTGCTCGGCCCGTCCCTGTTGGGCTGGGTGTGGCCGTCGGCGCAGGCTGCGATCTTTCCGTCATCCGGCGAGCAAAAGGCGCTGATCGACGGCGTCGCACAGTTCGGTATCCTGCTCTTGTTGCTGCTGACCGGAATGGAGACCGACCTCAAGCTGGTGCGCAAGGTCGGCCGCGCCGCGATGACGATCTCGATCGCGGGCATCGCGGTGCCGTTCGTCTGCGGCTTTGCGCTCGGCCAGGTGCTGCCGCAGAGCCTGCTGCCGCATCCCGAGGCACGGCTGATCGCCTCGCTGTTCCTCGGCACGGCGCTCTCGATCTCATCGGTGAAGATCGTCGCCGTCGTGGTGCGCGAGATGAACTTCATGCGGCGCAATGTCGGCCAGATCATCGTCGCCTCCGCGATCATCGACGACACGATCGGCTGGATCATCATCGCCATCATCTTCAGCCTGGCCTCGCGCGGCAGTCTCGATCTGCTGTCGGTCTCGAAGGCGCTGTTCGGCACCCTCGCCTTCCTCGCGGTCAGCTTCACGATCGGCCGGCGGCTGGTGTTCCGGTTGATCCGCTGGGCCAACGACAATCTGGCGAGCTCGGCCGCGGTGATCACCGTCATCCTGCTGCTGATGAGCGTGATGGCGATGATCACGCATCTGATCGGCGTCCACACCGTGCTCGGCGCCTTTGTCGCCGGCGTGCTGGTCGGGGAATCCCCGATCCTGACCCGGCAGATCGACGAGCGGCTGCGCGGACTGATCTCGAGCCTGTTCATGCCGGTCTTCTTCGGGCTTGCGGGGCTGAGCGCCGATCTGACCGTGCTGAAGGATCCGTCGCTGCTGCTGCTGACCGGAGCGCTGGTGCTGATCGCGAGCATCGGCAAGTTCGGCGGCGCCTTTGTCGGCGGCGCGCTCGGCGGCCTGACGCGGAAGGAATCCTATGCGCTGGCAAGCGGCATGAACGCGCGGGGTTCGACCGAAGTGATCATCGCAACCATCGGACTCCAGGTGGGCGTGCTCAGCCAGACCATGTTCTCGATGATCGTGACCATGGCGATCCTGACCACGATGGCGATGCCGCCGACGCTGCGCGACGCGCTGGCAAGGCTTCCGCTCGGCAAGGAGGAGAAGGAACGGCTGGAGCGCGAGGAGTATGAGCAGCGGGGCTTTGTCGCCAATCTCGAGCGGCTGCTGCTCGCGGTCGACGAAAGCATCAACGCCAAGTTCGCGGCGCATCTCGCAGGCCTCCTCGCCGGCGGACGCGGCCTGCCGATCACGGTGCTGCATGTCGGGGGGCGCGCCAGGCGGGAGAAGAAGCGCAACGAGAAGGAAAGCCCGGAGACAGCGGTCATCAACGCGGCCAAGGCGAGCGCCGAGGCCGAACCTGACGGCGGCGGCGATGTCGACGTCCTCACCCGCGCGCCGGAGAAGATCGCGGCAGAGGCGATCGCCGAGGAGGCCAAGAAGGGTTTCGATCTGCTCGTGGTCGGCATGGACAAAGTCGCCAGCGGCGACGGCGGGTTCGACAAGCGGATCGACGATCTGACGTCCGGCTTCGACGGTCCGCTCGCGATCGCGGCTGCGAAGGGCGTCCACCGGAAGGAGCCGACCGCCAACGCCCGCAGGATCCTGGTTCCGGTCTCCGGCAGCAATGTCTCGCGCCGCGGCGCCGACGTGGCGATCGCGCTGGCTCGGCTCGGCACGGAGCCCTTACAGGTCGTCTATGTCTCGACCACGCGCGACAAGGGTGCGCGCCGGACCGGCGCCAGCATGTCGCTGGCTCGCGAGGAAGCGATCCTGAAGGACATCGCGGCGACCGCCGCGCGCTACGATGTCCGGGTGGCCACGACCTTGCGCGCCAACACGGCGCCCGAAGTGGCGATCCTGCAGCAGATCGTGGCTGTCGGCGCCGATCTCGTCGTCATCGGTGTCGACCGCATCCGGGGCGACAGCCTCGATTTCGGCAGCGTCGCCGCAGCCGTGCTCGCCAAATCCAAGGCGTCGGTGTTGCTGGTGTCGGATGGCGAGGTCAGGCCGAAGGACTGAGGCGCTCTGGCGCCCTACCAGTCGTCCGGGCAGGGATCGACGATCTTCCAGAGTTCGGGCCCGTTCTTGATCTTCTTCATCTCGGTGGTGAGCCCGCCGTTGCGGCGGATCCAGTCCTTCACCGAGCTGGGGTAGTAGGACATCAGGTCCGAGGTGCCCTCGAGACTGGTGACCTTGATGCCGAAGGTGAAGGCCTTGTCGTAATAGGCCTGGTGGAAGCCGAGGCTCGCCCGCGGCGTGACGCAGATCTTGTTCATCGGCACGATGCCGAACACCAGCGTACAGGCCGAGTTGCAGATGCCGTCGATGATGACGCGCTCGCCGCGGTCGCGGATGCGCTTGTACTTGGCCTTGTACTCCTCAACATAGCCGCCATGGTCACGCGTGATGTGCAAATCGGCCCGCGCAGGCGCGGCGGCCAGGACGAGAAACAGCACGGCAGGGGGCGTGATGCGCATCGAATGTTCGAAACCGAAGTGCCCAAAGAATATCGGCGGATGATCGGCCGGGGGGCCGGACCTGACCGCAAGACTCTGGCCGGACTGTGTTGGCAATCCGTTAAGCATGCGCAAAAAGGCGAAATTTGGCGCGCTGTGACTGATTTCCCGCAGCTTTTCGCCCGATTCCGGGTTAAAAAGATGATGGATCGGCCGAAAATGCCGATTCCAGCGCGATGTCAGGAGGCCGCCAATGACCAGACTGAAGCTTTTCGCCGCCACGGCCTTCGCCGTCCTCGCCGTTGCCCCGGCGGTCGCGGCGGACCTGTCGGTTTACCCGCACCACCGGCATCACCATTACCGGCACCACGTCCATCGCGGCCTGCCCTACCACATCAGCTACCTGCACAATTACGGCCCCGGCCCGACGCCCGGCAGCTTCGCCTATTACGACGGCCCCACCAGCAACAAATGCTATCAGAGCGCGGCGGCCTATATCGGCCAGGACCACCGCCGGCATCCCTGCGAGTGAAATCCGTCCCCTTCACGCGAACCTGTCGCCAGGTCGCCCAAAAACGCGGTCAGCGGCCGCTGGCCGTTTCGGCTCAAGTCTGCTAAGCGACCTCTGGCCAACGCGCTCGTAGCTCAGCTGGATAGAGCATCGGATTTCGATTCCGAGGGTCGGGAGTTCGAATCTCTCCGAGCGCGCCACCCGGTACGGGTCCGTTCCGGACACATCGGCTACGGTTTATTCCGGAGACACGGGTACAGCTTTAGGTCCGAACGTTGTCGATCGGTCCGAGCCTCGTTCACCTGTTCGATTTGGACGTTCTGACAGCACTATGGAGCGCGAGCGGCTTCGTCTTCCAGAGCCATTCGCCTACACTCGATGCTGATAACGGACGCCCTCCGCACGAGCGCGTCCGTCATGTCATCCTTGCTGAGTCGCTGCACCGTCTCAGGCGCAACACAAGACGAGAATGCTAGAAGTTTGGCTCGATGTTGTGCTGGGCGCAAATGAGCCTGGCCTTCATGCTCGTCACATAGGGATCTTTGCTGATCTGGCAAAGCCTGGACGCACCATGGCTCTCCTTGGTGACGACCGGAGAGCCTCCCTTGAGCAAGGACTCCATTGGGAAGCGGTAAAGATCACCGGTGCCGCGCTCAACATAAGCGCCCGGTTCGCTGAGGTCTTCCCAATCAATTTCCAGGAGTTTGACGCGATGGGCCGACTCAATTGAGTTTTCTTGCTTGGCCATAGCAGAACCCTCCATGTTCGAGTGTTCCTGCCCCCCAGCGGGCCTCAGCGCCCGTCTGGTCCCGCGAGGCTACCTCAACGACGCAAAAAGAGAAGCGGAGAAATAAGGAAATGGTAAGTTCCTCCCGCTGCCGTGCGTGCCGCCAAAGGCAACGCAACGCAAGATTGGCCGCCGCGTCAGGCTGCAAGCGCCGCGGGAGGCGGGCCCACGAGGCGCAGTGCAAAATCGCAGGCCGTCGCAGTATCGCGGATTGGGCCGCATGGCGGGCTGCTCCGTCATCGCGCTACTGCGAATGAATAGTGTCCATCTTCATCGGCCGTGGCGCGCCAACATCGTCAGTTCCCAGTCAGCGCGCGTCTCGTCGAATTTCAGGATGTACAACGCCCCGTCGCGGCCTCGGACTTTGACGTAGCGGTAGTCCGGCCCGTACCATTGATCGAGCGCTTCGACGACGTCGATCCGACGGTTATCGAAATGAAGCGCCCGCAGCATCGGTGTGCCGTCGTCATCAGGATGGATCTCGACTTGAACGCGCATGATTTGCGCTCCAATGAGGGTGGCGCTGGATGCCGCGGCAAGCAGCGAACCGGGTCAGCGCTGCGACGGTCGAGTCGACCTCGCATTGGCTTGCATGGGGGCGCGCGCATAGCGCTCCGGGATAACGATCGAGGGATCGGCTGGGTCCAGCGCGTCGTGTGTGACCACCGTGCCCACCAGTGCGGTCGTCGCAAGATCGAACTCGGTCTTCCGCGGGGAGGCAAGCGAGGCCTGCACGCGCATGCGGTAGAATACGTAGGCCGCAAGCAGCGCCTGGACTATCGCGGTAAACAGGAATAGCGCGCGCGGTCCTTCGGCGGACATGAAGGTGGCGGCAATGAGAGGCCCGACCACCGAACCGAGGCCGTTGGTGAGCAGGATTGTAGCGGCGATCGGTACGACATCACTCGCGGGGGTCTTGTCATAGGCGTGGGCAGCGGCAAGCGAATAGCCGGGCAGCGCAAGCGCACCGAAGAGAATGCCGAACAGCAGCAGCGTCGTTCCAGACGCGGAGATCAGCCACGAGGCGACGCCCGCGGCGGCGGCTCCGATCAAGAGAACAAGCAGCACCCGGCGGCGATCGACGCGGTCGGACAGATGGCCCACCGGCCACTGGACGATCGCTCCTGCCAGCACCGCCGTACTCATGAACAACGCCGCCTGATTGATGCTGAGGCCGCTGCCGGCGGCCGATAGCGGCGCAAGCCCCCAGAATGCACCGTTGGCAGCGCCAATCATGAAACTTGCGACAAGCGCGACCGGCGCCGCGCGATAGAGCTGTTCGACGCGAAAGCTGACGATGGTAAGCGGTGCTGGTTGCGCTGCGCGGGTCAGTGCCACCGGAACAATAGCCAAGGAGGAAAGCATGGCGGCCACCATGAAGTTCCCGGCCTCGGTGATCGGATAGAGCGTCACCAAAGCCTGACCAAGTGTGATGGCGCCATAATTGACCACCACATAAGCCGACAGCACGAGCCCGCGAGTCTCGTTGGAGGCGCGATCGTTGAGCCAGCTCTCGACCACCAGGTAGAGACCGGCGAGGCAGAGGCCGGTTACGCCGCGGAACGCAATCCAGGCCGCGACCACCGGCACGAGTGCGTAGCCAAGCGCCACGGCGGCCGCCACCGCCACCATTGCTGTAAAGGCGCGAATGTGTCCTGCGCGCAGGATCAGATAAGGCGCGAGCAGACAGCCGCTGACGAAGCCGACATAATAGGCAGAACTGATGACGCCGAGTGCAAGATCGTCAAAACCTTCCGCGCTGCCGCGCAACGGCAGCAAGGTGAATTGCAGGCCACTACCTGCCAGCAGGAACGCGAGCCCCAGGAGCAACGACACGATCGGGCGCAAGGTCTTCGGCATCCAGATCGACCCAACAGTCATCGGAGTCCAGATTCATTGAATCCACAATGTGTTGACAAGACAGATGGACGGCAAAAGTTGCGTACCAATTCAGAGACGTTTCCGGCGGGATCGCTCTCGGACTCTTAGTCTCGAAGGCTAAAGTCGCGCGTTCGAATCGTGATTGACGTCGCCCGGAGCGGCTGCGCCGTGTCAAAGATCTTCACCGACATTCCTATTGGAGCGCATCTCCGGATAAGGAGTCATGGTGGAATGGCGAAGCAGTAGTGCCCATCTTCATCGGCCGTGGGCGCCATTTCAATGCAAAACGTCAGTACAAAATCGGGCACTCCAACACCTGCCGTTTTTGCGCTTGCCCAGCGACGAGCGTGCGCAGGAACAAGTTTTTCGAGCCCATGATGCGAACTTCTTTCGCATCGACTTCCACGCGCTGGGCGAGCCCGCGGAGGTGGTCGCGACGGTAACCGCCCGCCTCGGTCCGCATGCGTGGCCTGCCAGGCCCTGGAACGCCCGCATGCTTGCGTTCCAAGGTCCGGCCAGCAATTTGCCCTCCCCAGCGTCTATCCTCACTAGATCAGAGATCTGACGGCTTAGCTCGGGCACGCGGCTATCGACGGTCTGCATCCCTTCCGGGGCCGATATGCAGCACCTTGCCGTCACGAAGATTGTACGCGGCAAATTCAAACTCCAGGGCCATCGCCTGTGACGAGATACCGGCTATCTCGCCCACCGTCATAATCACCGCGATCAGTGCTCTCACCATCGTCACAGTCGTCACGCGCGGGTCGGTTACGGGGTGCTCGCGCAGGATGAGCTTGATCAGCTTGCGAGCGAGGTCAGTGACTTCTTTATTGGTTGGCTCTGTCATCGCTGTCGTCTCCTTTTTCTTTTTGAAACGAGCCGCGCCTTGGCAGGAACGATGCCAAGACACCACTTCGAGCGCTAGCGCGCAGGCTCTCAAATTCCACTGACGTGGGGTGAACGCTTGCCGAGCCTGCGTCGCGATCATGAGGCGCTGGCAAGCGCGATTCCCCGGCGATGACGGCCGACACACTTGCGAGGCCAGTGTCTGAGGGCGTGCGCCACCCGTCACCACCGAGGGATGTTCAGCCTGAGACTGATTTGCTGGAACAGCAACACGCGTGAGTGTTTTGGTTGTGTATCAATTATGATGCAATCGCGGCAATGGAACCGATCGCGTTGACACAATCTGCACTTTCAAAAACCGCTGGTTGTAATTTCACGGCTGTTGGCGCTGGTATGCCGATCGCTCGGTTCCCGGCCGAAATGCCAAGGCTTGGATCACTGCGATCCTCAAGGATGGCGCCGCGCCAGGTTCAAGTTCAAAGCCTTGTCCAGATTGCTGGCCTTTTGCAGCGCGGCTGCGCTCGGCAAGAGGGCCGACGCGAGGTCGGCCTCGGTGAAATCGGCGCCTGCGAGATTGGTGTTGGACAAGTCGGCTCCCGCAAGGTCGGCATGGTTGAGATTGCAATTCGTCAGATTGGCGTTCTGCAGCTGGGCGAATTCGAGATCGACGCGCGAGAGATTGGCGCCGCTCAGGTCCGCATTTGTGAGATCGGCGGATTTGAGCACGCCGCGCATCAGGCCCATCGATTGGTTGCGCATATCAGCGCTCAAATCGGCGCCGGTGAGCTTGGCCCCGATCAAGCTGGCACCGGAAAAATCCGCGGTGATGCGGGTGCCGTTCAAATCGGCGCTGTCAAGCTTCGCGCGTTGCATCTGCGTGCCGAGCAGTGATGCGTGGACAAGGGACGCCCCGGTCAAGTCCGCGTCGATCAGCCAGGCCTGGTTGAGGATGGCACGATCGAAGCGTGCGCCTTTCAGGCTGGTCCGGTTGAGCTTGACGAGGCGAAGATTGCTGCCGGAAAAGTCGAGCCCTGAGAGATCGAGGTGAGACAGCCGCTTTCCTTGCAAATCCGCAGAGCGCTGGCCCGCGGGGTCCTGCGGCGCCGCCTTGAGAAGCGCCTCGACCTCGGCGCGCGTCATCTCCGCTGTCGACATTTCGGGGCTGTTGAGGTCGACGTTGCTCAGCATGCCCTGCGACGTGGCGTCCATGGGATCGAGCAGCAGCGCCGTCATCGACACAAGGGCAAATGCGAAACGAAACAGCATCGCCGTCCCTCCGCTTTCCGATAATCCGGCATTGTCGCCTGCATTTCGCTTGGTCACAGCGTCAGCTTGGCTGGTCGCGGTGGGCCGCCAGATTAGAGTATGAAACCGGATCATGCTCCTGGCAATGCCGTGACCACCCCATCGAGAATCTTCATTCGCCGCGGCGCGCCAGCTCCGTCAGGACCAGCGGACGAAACCAGTTTCCTGGGCCCGCGAAGTCAGCCTGAAACAAATCCGGCGCAGCTTACCCGCATTGCACCAAACGGATTGGGATCATGTGGGACTTCATCAACGCAATGTATCGGGAATATTGTCTGGCTCGCCTGCAGGAGATGCGGAAACTCGAGCACGTCATCTGATCGGGCCGGTATGAAGAACGACCATCCTTTGCGCGGCGCCATCCTCGCGGCCCTGGCGATCGCAGCGGTGGTGGGGGCGACGATTGGCCCCGCGCCGGCGCACAAGACGGTTTTGAATCGTCAGGCGATAGCTCAGCGCCAGGCGGCCGAGGTGATCAGCCCGACCCTCATGTCCTTCGCCACGTAGACGCAGGCGCCGTCGGCGAGCACGCGGCCGTCGGCAATTCCGAGCACCAGCCGGCCACGCCTGACCTGGCGCATGTCGACCTCGTAGCGAACATGCCTGACGTCGGGCGTGATGTGCCCCCTGAACTTTACCTCGCCGACGCCCAGCGCCCGGCCCCTGCCTGGCGAGCCCGACCATCCCAGCCAATAGCCGATCATCTGCCACATCGCGTCCAGCCCGAGGCATCCCGGCATTACCGGGTCATTGGCAAAGTGACAATCGAAGAACCAGAGGCTCGGCGAGATGTCCAATTCGCCGACGATGCGGCCCTTGCCGAATTCGCCGCCGTCGACGCTGATCTCGGTGATGCGGTCCATCATCAGCATCGGTGGTGCCGGCAACTGCGCGTTGCCCGGGCCGAAATAGCCGCCTTCGCTCGATCTGAAAAGATCTTCCTTGCTGTAGGACGATTGCGGTGCGTGAAAGTCGTGCGGGTTGGGCAAAACGAGACCTTTCGTGATGTTGCCGGCTGAACGTCAGGCGCTCCTGCTCCGGGCGTCCGTCTCCACGGGCAGGCGCAGCGCCGCGGCGATGAAGACCCAGATGTCGTTGGTCAGTTTGTCCGGATCGGGTCGCGGCTCGCGCATCAGGCTGCCGACCAGTGCCTGGCGAATGCCGCCGATCATCAGCGCGATGGTGAGCTGCGGATCGATGTCGCCGGGCACGATGCCGTCGCGCTGCGCCGCCTCGAGCATGAGCGCGCCCGCCGCGAGCTGCTTGGCGGTGAAGGCGGTCTCGACATCCACCACTTCAGGCGCGCGGCTCAGCGTCCCGATGACGAGAGGGGCAAACGGGTGCGCGTAATGAAACGCGATATAGGAACGGATCCGCGCCCGCTCCCGCGCCGCCCAGCTTTCCGTAGGCAGCCTCGCGCCGCTGAACACCGCCCCATCGAGGCGGTTGTAGAAGTCTTCGACAACGGCTGCGATCAAACCGGCCTTCGATCCGAAGTGATGATAGGCAAGCCCGACCGAAACGCGCGCCCGCGTCGCGACGGCCTGCATCTCCAGGTGCCCATGGCCCCGAATGAGTTCCTCTTGAGCCGCGCCGATCAGCCTCTCTCGCGTCCCCATACCGGTCACGGCCTTGCCTGATCTTCGCTATTGAATTGAATTCAATTCAGCGCAATCTCCAAGAAATGTCAAGGACGAGGGTCACGCCCGGGCGGCCATGCCCTGCAGAAGCGCGAGGGCCTCGTCGGCCCGATGCGTAGAACGCCGACACCGCATTCACGCTGATGTCGCCATCCACAAGGCGAGCCGAGACCACGGCCAGAAACCCGACCCCGTCAAGCGAGGAATGGACGGTCAAGGTCAAGAGGTGCGAGGCGAACTGGTAGCGCAGCCCGGCGCGTTCGGCCTCCTCTCGCCGGATCACCAAAGTGGTTGCTTCCTGTTCGCGAAATGTCAGCAGCGGCCTGATGCCGACGGGTACGTCTTCGTCGGCAGCAATCGTGCAAAACACGAAAATGCCATCCTGCAGTTCGGGCTTCATGCCCCGCAGCAACGTATCCAGATTGCGTTCGCCGGCCACCGCGCATCCTCTTCGAGAGATGCGGCTTATTCTACCCGCGGGTGATGCCGGCGCCACAATGACGACAGAGGCGGCATTGCGCCGGCGTGGTCCGTTCCGGCGCCCTGCGTTTCTGGACTGTTTTCAGTTGCTCGGGATCTTGCGGCGGACCGCCTCCACGCCGCCGTCGGTGACGCGGTACTTTCGTCCCATCGCGTTCTCCGGGACGATCCATCCCTTCTCGATCATCCCCGCGATGGTGCTCGGGCCGACGCCGGCGGGAAACGGACGACGATTCCGGATCGCGTCGATCGCCACGCGTTCGAGATGCGTCGCGACATGCGACGGGCGCGCCCGGTAGGCTTTCGCGACGATGAGGACAGATAGAACTTCCGCGCGGCGGCGCACGGCTGAGGGGCTGCGAGTCAGCTCGTTGCTGATCTCAAGGGCATTCCTGCCCGCCTTGGCGAGTTCCCTGAGCTTTTCGTCCTCATCGGAGGTCCAGCGCCGCACGCTCCCCATTTGCCCCTCTTCGCCTGGATACGCCGCATCTGCAACCGATGCATACGCAAGCGAAGCTGATTTGCCATGTGACTTTCGCCACGTCTTGATGTGACGATCGGCACTGTCTGCAATGGAGACCTCGGGCGTCGACCTGACGACGGGCCGCAGCATCGGCCCGCGAACGGCGCGCTCAAGCAACCGATCGCGGCGCCATGTGATGCGGTGCTCAGTGCTTGCTGGGCTCGAGAGTGATCAGCACGCCGGTCGGCTCCGGCTCGTGCGGCCGGAGACTCGTGAGCTCCGGATCGCTCCATTCGGCGAGGCTTACGACTTCACCGGTCTGCCCCTGCATATCGGGCGCTTCGGCAGGTTCGAGAACCTTGAGGCCACTCCTGTCGACGAAGAACGTGTGATCGCCGAACACGCTGTTCAGTTGCGCGACGGCCGGGTGATCCTCGGGAAGCACCTGGGCGTCGAGTTGCGTCATCGTTTGTTTCACTTGTGCGGAACTCAGCTTCATGTGCTGCTCCTCTTTTCGTGGCTTCGGCCTGGCTGGTTTTTCCCCTTTTTGCCCTCTTCCTCAGGGGTCACGGAGTTACGAACCGATCCCGCATCGAAATGTTCCCGCGCGCGACGCAATGACCACGTCTAACCACAGGTTCCTCGAAACCTAAGCCGCTGTTAATTTCCGAAGGTCACGTGACGGCAACGCGCGCTAGGTCGCCAATGGCGACGCTTCTGCTTGCGCGGGCCCCTTCTCCGCCGGTCGCAGATGAATGAGGGCATCAAGCACCAGGACGAGGACAGAACGACGCTCGTCGTCGACCAGTTCCGTCCTGAAGATCACGACGGCGTCGCGCCGCTCCGGCCTGATGGTGATCTTCTGGATCTGCGATTGGCCGGTCAGTGTGGTTCCCGGACGAACCGGACGAGGCAACCGAATCTCAAGGCTTCGTCCGACGATGCCGGCAACTTTCGTCCAGATCGCCTCGACGACGAGACGTTGATAGATCGCGATGGTGTTGAAGCCGCTTGCGATCAGGCCGCCGAACGGGCCGGCAGCGGCCGCGACGGGGTCGGCGTGGATCGGCACGGGGTCATACTTCCGGGCGAAATCCAGTATCTCCGCCTCATCGATCGTGTAGGCGCCGAGCTGAAATGTCTGGCCCTCGATGAGATCTTCCGCGTACAGCATTGCGCGCCTCCTCGTTTCGGCTGCGACGATAGACCAATGCCGACGGCTTTCCATTACCCCGCAGGTCATGGATCGCCGTCGCACGCGCCGATCGACCTCGCGAAAAGACCCGCGACGTGGATCGCACGTCCCACCTGGCGCCAACGCTATTGCAACCGCGCCGCCCTTGCCTTCGCGGCCTTGACGGTATTCTCCATCAGGCAGGCGATCGTCATCGGTCCGACGCCGCGCGGCACCGGCGTGATCGCGCCGGCGACCTGCACCGCTTCATCGAAGGTCACGTCGCCGCGCACCTCATAGCCGCCCTCCGGCTTTTCCACGCGGGTGGTGCCGACATCGATCACGATGGCTTGCGGCTTGATCCAGTCGCCTCGGACCAGCCCTGCCTTCCCCACCGCGCTCACCAGGACGTCGGCCTGGCGGCAGATGTTGCTGATCCCGCGGGTGTGGATATGCGTCTGCGTCACGGTCGCGTGCTCCTGCAGCAGCAGCGCGGCCATCGGCTTGCCGACGATGTTGGAGCTCCCGATCACCACGGCATGGCAGCCGGTGAGATCGCTTTGGATCGACTTGATCAGGCGCAGGCAGCCGAGCGGCGTGCACGGCACCAGCGCGTCGTCACCGTGGAACAGACGGCCCGCATTCAGGGCGTGCAGGCCGTCGACATCCTTGGAGGGATCGACCGCGGCCATGACGCGCAAGGTGTCGATATGCGCCGGCAGCGGCAGTTGGACAAGGATACCGTCGATATCGTCGCGCGCGTTGAGGGTTTCGATCCGGGCGAGCAGATCGGCCTCGCCGGCGTCGTGCGGCAGGAATTCGACCTCGCCGCGCAAGCCAAGCCGCTCGGCCATCCTGATCTTGCTTTGGACGTAGATATGGCTGGCCGGGTCGTCGCCGACCAGGACCACGGCGAGCCCCGGCACGCGGGGCAGCCGCTCAAGTTCGCCTGCAATGCTGTCGATGACAATCCGGGCATGCGCGTGCCCATCGAGAATGTTCGCCGTCATGGCACCTCCGTTTCGAAGCGGTGCCCAGGCGCGCGGCGTTCAGCCTCTGCGCTCCCCGATGGTCATCCATCCAAGCGCCAGTCGCGCAGATGGCCGGCTTATAGTCGGCTGCTCCGGAGAAGGCAATGGCGGCAAGCCTTCGGAGACCGCGGCGCCACGCCGAAGGCGGCCCCGCCCGGCTCGCGCGCAGAGGGGCGCAGCCAGACCGGCCCCTCTTCCCGGTGGAAGCCATAGCGGGAGCTCAAGTCGGGGGTAGGATTTGGGCGGAACTTGCGATAGTCACGGCACACCCGGCTTTTCCGATCCCGGGCGCCTTCCTCTGGTCACCACGCCATTTCGGACATTTTCAACATGAGACATATCATCCTCGCGCTGGCGCTCCTGTACCCGGCTGCCGCGCTCGCCCAGGGTACCACCGCGCCGCCGGCCGATGAGGCCAAGCCAGCCGCCTCGCAGCCGCCGATGGTCGGCGACAAGCCGCTGGTCCAGATCGGCAAGAAGCACGCCGCCAAGAGGGGCGAGAAGGCCGCTCCCGGCAAGCCGCAATCGGTCGCGGTGAAGCTGCAGGCCTGCCAGGACATCGACGACGGTACCAAGGACCGGCTGAACTGCTACGACGAGATCTTCAAGCCGCAGCCGAAGCCGAAAGCTGCTCCCGCCAAGGGCGTCAACGAGTGCCGCTTCCTGAAGGAAGAGGACGAACGTCTGGCCTGCTACAACGGCTTCGCCGACAAGATTCCACGCCTGCCGCGCTAATTCCATTCGCCGCCGCAGGCGGCGAGTGGGCGGAGCGCGATTGCGAGCTTGATGAACGGCCGTCGACCGGCGGCGCGGCTCAGGTTCCGGTTATGCCGGCCGGCGCGCTACCAAGTGCCGAAGCTGCCAAAGAAACCGCGCGGCTGCTGCTGGGCCATCCGGAACGGCTGGAACATGCCCGGCTGGGCCATTCGGGCCTGCTGGAACTGGCTCGGCGCGCGGGCCCTGGCGATCCGGCGCTTTTTCGGCGCGTGCGGCTGGGCCTGCGCGTGCTGCTCCAACGGCTTGGCCTCCGCCGCCGGCTGGCCCTTGGCATCGTTCTTGGCTTGCGCGGGCACGAACTGGGCAAAGGTATCACGAACGCGCGAACCGGCCGACCCTGGAATCGCGTGCGGAGTGGCTGCGGCGACCGCATTCACCTGCGGCGGAACGATGGTCGGCAGGCTGGTGTCATACACCACCCGCTCCGGCAATTTCTGGGTCGACCTGATGCGGACCATGCTCTTGTCGAAGCCCGGCGACGACAAGCCGTTGCTTGCGGCAATGTCATCCTGCGGCACGAGCGCGTTGACGACGAATAGCAGCGCGAGCAGAACTCCGCCGACAAACAGGAAGTAACGCGCCACTGGCATCTTGATAGCTCCCCCCGCGCAACGCGCGCGGTTCAACTCGCCTTGCCACGACGACATCCGTCATCGCGCACCGAACTCATCGTTTGCGCATGATCACTCGGAAAACGGCCATCCGCGCTGCCGGGTCATGGTCCAAACGGGCAAGCTAATAGTTAGTTCCTTACTGTCCCTGATGGTTCACCCGGGGCAGTCACTTTTTCGGCATGAGGATCTAGAGGCGGCTCGCGGTTACGACCGAACACTTCGCCTTGCTTGCATTAATATTTATGAACCCGATCAACATGTGGGAATAGGTCTTCCGGCTCTTCATGGCGATGGTGCCGGGAATGACGCGCGTGCGCTCGGTCAGGGGGCTACCGTCGCGGCGGATGAAGGCGCAGGCGATCTCGACATCCTTCACCGCGAAATCGTTGGCATTGCGCAGCGTCAGGGTGACGAGCGCCTTCGAGCCAAGCCCCCCACGGCGGAAGGACTGCGATGCGATCCGCAGCCCGTCGAGGGGTGACTTTTGGGCTGCAGGCTCCGACGGCTTGGCTTCTTGCGTTGTCTGCGGGGGCGTGGCGACCCCGACCGTCGCAGACTCACCCGGTGGCGCGGTCGCGACCGATCGAGAAGGGATCGCAGCCGCCTGAGCTGACTGCGCCTCGCTTGTCTGCGCCGCGGTCTGTGCGTTTTGTGTCGTGACCACGATTGCGGATGACGAGGCCCCTCCGTCGTCTCCAGCGTCGCTCGGCTCCGGGAGCATTAACCATGCGGCGATCCCGGCAACGACAATCACCGAAAGCGCCAGGCTTGCGCAAATACCAGTTGTACCGAAATGATCAGCGCCCGCATTCCGAAACGACGCCAGGCCGATCCGCATCGTCGTGCCCTCACCCCGCTGGCCACGCCAGACAACGCCCTCCCCCACAGCCTCAGAGGCTGCCGCGGAAGGGCGCCACTGCCGAGACAATCGCCGATATCCGAAATGGTTTCATTCCGGGACGGCGATATTGCGGCAGGCATCGCGCCGGGATGGAATTGCCTTCGGCCGGTCGCTAGATTTGCGCCGCCTCAGAAACAACGCCCGCAGCACAAGCGGCGCAAGAACAAGCAAGGAGATCGCAATGCCGACCGTGACCTGGGACCACATCCACCTGCGCAGCCCGGATCCCGAGGCGACCGCCATTTGGCTTCGCGACATCCTCGGCGGCGAGATTATCCGCGGACCGGGCCGTATCGACGTCCAGCTCGGCGGCGCCAAGGTATTCATCGCGGAGGTGGCTCCGGGAGACGGCGTCAACGCTCCGCCGGTGACGCCGTATCAGGGGCTCGATCATTTCGGCTTGACGGTGAAGGACATCGACGCAGTCGCCGCCGAGATCAAGGCCAAGGGCGTCGAATTCACGAAGGAGCCGACCACGATCCGTCCCGGCGTGCGCATCTGCTTCATCCGCGGCCCGCAGGGCATCTCGATCGAGCTGCTCGAGCGCGACAAGAAATACGTGTGAGCCGGCCGCCGCGCTCGCAAAACCGGGGCGACCTTTCCTACCCCGTCACCCTTGAGGAGCGCGAAGCGCGTCTCGAAGGGTCGACGGCCACCCGCGGGCCACGCACCTTCGAGGCTCGCTGCGCTCGCGCCTCAGGACGACGTGATGATAGGGGCCAACGAATGCCCTCTTGTTGGTTACGTCATGCTGCCGGGCATGAAGCAGCGGATCGTGATACCCATGTAACTCCGGATCGGCCAGACCATGGCGCGGCCGGCGCGGTTGGGCTCGGTGATCACGGCGTCGTCCGGCACGTCGATCCATTGGCCATCGAGACGAACGCGGTAATGTCCGTCCTTGGTCTCCCAATCGACGTCGCTGACGGCGGTGCCATCGGCATCCGAACAGCACGGACCCTTCCCGCTGCGCAAGCCATCAAACCATTGCTTGAGCGGCGAATTGGCGTAGCGGCCATCGGGATCGCGCGCCTGTGCGAGATGCGCAGTGGCTACCGACAGGAGCGCCACAAGGCCAAGGCACCGTAACGTCGCGACATGGCCCGCGCGATAACGGGCCGAAATTCCTTGGACCTTGCCTGGGCGCGCCAAGGGGCCGCCAGCCTCAATACAGTCTGTCATGTGTTTCTTGCTCCAGCACTACCGGCCAGTGCAACCAGAGCTATGCATTTCGCGGGCCAGTTCGATCGCGCGCACGGTCCGCTGTCATGGCGCTGTCACACCGGCTGGCAGGAACCGAGGGTTCGCGCCAACTCAGGCCACCCCGGAATTAACCTGCCGCGTTGCACGAGGTTGCGCGCTTTGGCATAAAAAACAACCGGCTTCCGTGGGCGCGGTGGCCGGCCAAGCGGGACGTCATGAAGAACGGGCTGTATTCAATCCACGTCACCCTGCTCGATGGCCGCGTCGGCAAAGGCAGCGGTGTGATTCTTTTCCGCGACGGCCAGATTTTCGGCGGTGACGCCTATCTCTATTACACCGGCACCTACACGGTGAAGGACGACGTGTTCAAGGGCGAGGTCTTGGTGCAGCGCCACACCACGCCGCGTGACACCGACAACCCGCTGTTCGGAGGCCCTGCCCCGGTCGGCATCGGCGTTTCCGGCACCTTCACGGACACGCGCGCGACCATGAACGGGACCGCACTGGTCGGCAAGGCGAGCTTGATCTTCAGCGCGACGCTGCACAAGCTCACGGATATCAACTAGCCGCATAGCCGCGCAAAGCACCATCCCCGTCATTGCCGAGGAGCTCGCGACAAAATTGCAAAGCAATTTTGCGCTGAAGCGACGAAGCAATCCATGACGGAGTTTGCTGCGCCCACTGCGCAATGGATTGCTTCGCTTCGCTCGCCCCCGCGCAACGGCTTTGCCGTTGTCGCTGGAGGAGCGCGCTCTTGCGCGCGTCTCGAAGGATGCACGGCCCGGCTGGTGGCCGTCGATCCTTCGAGACGCGCTGCGCGCTCAGGATGACGGAGCCAGAGCGAGCGCGCGGCTGGCCATCGCGTGTCGCGCCTACTCCGCCGCCAGCTCCAGCGGCGCGACGCGGGGCAGAATGATCTGGATGCGCGTGCCCTGGCCCGGTTCTGAATCGAGGTGGAGCCGTCCGCCAAGGCGCGTGGTGACGATGCTGTAGACGATGTGCAGGCCAAGCCCGGTACCGCCCTGATCGCGCCGGGTCGTGAAGAACGGGTCGAAGGCGCGGCGGCGCACGTCGAGGCTCATGCCGCAGCCATTGTCGGCGAAGATCACCTCGACATGGTCCTTGCCCAATGCGCGCACCTGGATATCGACGTCTCCGGCCCTGCCGTCCGGAAACGCATGCGCGACCGAGTTGAGGAACAGGTTGGTCAGCACCTGGCCGTACGGTCCGGGATAGGAGTTCATGATCAGGCTCGGCTCGCAATCGACGTTGAGCGTCAGATTGTGCTTGCGTAGGCCGGGCCGCAGGCTCATCACCACCTGCTCGGTGAGATCGCCGAGATCGAACGTTCGCTGGTCCGAATAGTTGCGATCGGCCGCGACCTGCTTGAACGACTGGATCAGCTCCGCGGCGCGATTGAGATTGGCGACGAGCTGCGACGACGCATCGCGGGCCGTGCCCAGGAACTCGTTGAGGCTGGAGCGGCGCAGATCGCCACGCTCGACCTGGCCCGCGAAATTCGCGGTCTTGCGTTCGAGCGCGGACGCCACCGTCAGGCTGATGCCGACGGGGTTGTTGACCTCATGCGCGACGCCGGCCACCAGCCGCCCGAGCGCGGCGAGCTTCTCGGCCTCGATCAGCGAGTTCTGGGTCTCGCGCAGATTGCGCAACGCGGCTTCGGCGGAATCCTTCGCCTTGCGCATCTCCTGCTCGGAGCGCTTGCGTTCGCCGATGTCGAGCGCGACCGTGACGATGTTCTCGATCTCGCCCTGCGTGCCCAGGATCGGCAACTTGTTGACCAGCCATTGCCGCATGTTGCCGGCGGCATCCTTGTATTCCTCCTCGTAGAAGCCGAGCTCGCGGCGCGCGGACAGCACGCGCTTGTCGTTCTCGTCGGTCTTGGCGCCGCCGTAGCGCGACATCAGCTCGGTGGTGGTCTGGCCGATCGCATCCTGCGGCTCGATGCCGAAGATGCCCGCCATGTAGCGGTTCATCAGCACGTAGCGCAGATTGCGGTCCTTCACGTTGATGACGGCGGGCACCGTGTCGATGACCATCTGGAGCAGGCGGCGGCCTTCGGCGATCGCGTCCTCGGCGCGCTTCTGGTCGGTGATGTCGCGCACCGTCCCCTCGTAGCGGATCACCTCGCCCTCATCGTTGCGCACCGCGGTGGCCGAGTCGGACAGCCACAGCACGGTGCCGTCGCGCGAGCGCACCTGGTACTCGTAGTCGCGCACCATGCCGTCGCGATGCATCAGCTGCTGATATCGCGCGCGGGCCGCCCGATCCACATAGACGGCAGAGGCGATGTCGTCGATGCCGTTGATCAGGTCCTGCGGCGTGGCGTAGCCCATCATCCGGGCCAGCGCCGGGTTGGCGTTGAGCAGCGTGCCGCCCGGCGTGGTCACATAGATGCCGTCGACGGAGGACTCGAACAGCTTGCGGTAGCTCTCCTCGGCGAGCCGCTGCTCGGCAAGGGCGCGCAACGCGGCCTCGCGTGCACCGTCGGCGTCGACAAGCGTCTGGCGGAACACCTCGGCGGCGCGCGCGATATCGCCGATCTCGTTGTCGAGATCCGCGCCCGGGATAAACGCGCTCTTCTCGCCGCCTGCGACCCTGCGGATCGACCCGGCGATCCTGGCGAGCGGCCGGACGGTACGGCGAACCACCAGCACCGCCGCGAACAGGCCGATCAAAACGCCCGCCGTGCCGAGCACGATGCTCTGCCATTTCGCTTCCGCCAGCGTGCGCGCGAAATCCCGCGACAGCACGTGCCCGCGCCGCGTGCTGAGCTCGCGCAACAGCTCGGTGACGCGCTGGATCAGCCGCCCCTCTTCGCCGAGCACCTCCCTGTCGATGTCGGCGATCTGGCCCTCGCGCACCGAGATCGCGATGATCGCCTCGGCATATTTGTCGACGGCCGTCCGCAGCGCCGGATCGGCAATGATCATCGCGCGCATGCTCTGCGCGCCCTGCTCGGCCGCGGACGTATTATGCGCAAGCAGCGCAGTGCCGATGCGACTCTGGATTTGCGACAGCGCGGTCGCCATCGCCGGATCGGAGCTCGCGGCGATCGCCTTGTCGAAGGCGTCACGCAGCGGGGGCAGCGCGGCGACCAGTTCGGCGCGGCTGCTGAGCAGCGCCGAGATACGCTCGATGCCACTGCGATAGGTCGCAAGCCGCTGGGTGACGCCGTCGATCATGTCCTGCTGTTCGGGAGCGAGCTCGATGCGGGTCTTCTTCAGGATCTCGCTCAGCGATTGCGCCGCCTCCGCGACCTGCACCGACTGGCTGCCCGGTTCGGTGACGAAGTCCCGCGCAGCCAGCCGCAGCTCGTTCATGCGCCGGTCGATATCCTCGGCGATGTCGCCGACGCTTTGCAGCCGCTGCAGTTCGGCAAAGGTCGCGTCGATATGGCGGATCGCGACCACACTCGCGGTCGATGTGATGATGATCACAGCAAGGACCAGCAGGAAGCTGCCGAACGTGAGCTGCCCGATCGAGAGGGAAAACGCTCGCGGCGCTTGCGAATTCGGCGGCAGTTCTGCGGTCATGTTATCGAGGCCGGGGGATCCAGTCGGCCGCAATATACGGGAAATTGCGGGCGTTTGGGAACATGCCGACGCGGATCAGCAAGCCGCCAGCGAGGCGAAGGTGATTTGCGTCACGCTGGTGAAGCACTTTGCCCCAATCCGGGACCCGCACGGCGGCGCCGGCTTCCAGCAGTAGTGACAGCGCTCTGAGGCCGCTGCGATCTTCCGCGCCGGGATCGTTATCGCGGCGACACCGATTACGACGGGGGAGCCCTACCCCGCCGCGCCGACCTCGAACACCTCGCCGTCATAGCCCGCTTCCCTGGGGATGCGGAGCTGGCGGCCGGTTGCGGTCTTGGTCATCACGGGCATCACCGTGACGATCGACATGCCCTCCGCATCGGCGAGCGCGGCTTGCACGCTCGCCTGCTTGCCGAGCCGGATCAGGTTGCGGGTGGTCGGGAACGGCAGTTTGAAGCGGCCGGTCTCGCCGCCCTCCAGCGCCTCGCGCGGCGACACCCAAATCGAATCGGTGGATTCCTTGCCGTCGTGCGCGCCGAGCTGCTCCGGAGGCGCCGCGGCGAGGAAGAACCAGGTGTCGAAGCGTTTCGGCATGCCCTCCGGCGTGATCCAGTGCGCGTAGGGCACGAGCTCGTCGAGCGCCAGCACTATGCCGTTGTCGGCCAGGATCGTCTGGAAGGTGATCTTGCCCTCGTTCAGATCGGCGCGATGGGCGTGCGCGATCTGGCTCGCCCGCTTCGCATCGACCAGGTCCTTCGAGCCTTTCGGCCGCGCCAGCAGGATGCCGCTTTCCTCGAAAGTCTCGCGGATCCCGGCGATGCGGAAGCCGAGCGCGTCGGGATCGAGCCCTTCCCCGCCCGAATAGAGCGCGGGATTCGCCGCGATCTCCTTGTCGTTCTTGTCGACGCTGCCGCCCGGAAACACCAGCGCACCCGAGTTGAATTCGATCTGGTGATGGCGGACCATCATGAAGATTTCAATCCCGTCGCGGCTGTTGCCGCTGACGTCGCGCGACGACATGCCGTCGCGCAGCAGCAGCACGGTCGACGCAAGGCGCGGGGCAACGATCTCGGTCATAAAGGGGCTAGCCTGCTGCGCTGGATTGGGGTTGCAGGTTGGCGCGGCGGTCGACGCGGGCCACGCGGGAGAGCAGATAGTCGACTTCCGCCCTCGCCTGCGGCGTGATGACCGCACCCGGCTTGCGCTGGGCGCTGGAGGAGATGATACCGCGCTTCTGCAGCACATATTTGCGCACCGTGAGGCCGACGCCCGGCTGCTGCTCGTAGCGGATCAGCGGCAGATGCGCGTCGAACAGGTCGTGCGCGGCATCGCGCTTGCCGGCCTTGGAGAGCTTGACGACATCGATCAGAAGCTCCGGGAAAGCGTAGCCGGTCATCGCGCCGTCGGCGCCGCGCTCCATCTCGAAATCGAGGAACAGGCCGCCATTGCCGACCAGGATGGACAGCGGCCGCAGCGAGCCGTCCTTCTGGAAGTTGCGCAGCGTCGAGATCTTCTCCAGGCCCGGCCAATCCTCGTGCTTGAGCATCACGCAGGACGGGCTGTCCATCACGATCTTGCGGATCACGGCGGGCGTGAACACGACGGTCAGCGTCAGCGGATAGTCCTGCAGCACCCAGGGAATGTCCGGGCCGATCGCGTCCTGCGCCTGCTTGAAATAGGTGATGATCTGGTCGTCGGTGCGCAGGCTCGGCGGCGGCGCGATCATGACGCCGGCAGCGCCCGCGTCCATCGAGGCCTGCGCCAGCGACCGCATCGAGGCGAAGCCTGGCGCGGAGACGCCGACGATCACCTGCAGCTTCTTCGCGCGCTTGACGAAGCGCAGCGCGACCTGCTGGGCCTCGGCGGCGTCGAGCTTCGGCGCCTCGCCCAGGATGCCGAGCACCGTGACGCCGTCGCAGCCGACCTCGGTGTAGAAGTCGGTCAACCGGTCGATCGAGGTCTCGTCGATGCGGCCGTCGTCATGGAACGGGGTCGGCGCGATCGCAAAGGTTCCTGCGGCCTGGGCGGTGAGCTTGGTCATGGGTGGGTCTATCCTCTCGTCCGTCATTCCGGGGTGATGCGTTAGCATCGAACCCGGAATCTCGAAGTTCCACAATGCGCAATTGCGCATTGGGGTTCGTCCTTCGGACGCCCCGGAACGACAGGTAGCATCAGAACCGCCGCGCGCCCATCTTGATCTGCTCCTCGGAGAAGAAGATCTCCTTGGCGTGGGTGACGATGTCCTCGGCCTTCCAGCCGGTAAATGGCGGCTTCCAGCCCTCCATTTCCATCATCCGCATCTCGCGGACGCCGCGCGGGCCCGAGACGCCGAGCACCTTGCCGGTCTGGTCGCCCGACAAGTCGCTGACCATGTACAGCACCGCCGGCGCGATGCCGTCCGGACCGAGCGCCGCACCGGGGTTCTCCTTGTAGCGGGGCAAGTCTGCGGTCATACGGGTCAGGGCGCCCGGCGCCAGCGTCCAGATCCGGATGTTGTACTTGCGGCCCTCGATCGCCAGCACGTTGGAGAGGCCCCAGATGCCGCCCTTGGCCGCGCCGTAATTGGTCTGGCCGAAATTGCCGATCAGGCCCGAGGTGGACGACGTGTTGACGATGACGCCGCCGCCATTGTCGCGCATCCATTTGAACACCGGCTGGGTGCAGCAGAAGGTGCCCTTCAGATGCACCTTCATCACCTTGTCCCAGTTCGCTTCCTTCGCCTTGTGGAAGGTCTCGTCGAGCAGGATGCCGGCATTGTTGACCAGGATGTCGGCGCGGCCGAAATTCTTGATGGCGTCGTCGAACACCGACTGGCCGCCGGCCATGGTTGAAATGTCGGCGCCGTTGGCGACCGCGCGGCCGCCCTCGGCCTTGATCGCGTCAACCACCTTTTGCGCCATCGACTTGTCGGAGCCCGAGCCGTCGCGCGGGCCCCCGAGATCGTTGACCACCACCGCCGCGCCCTCGCGCGCGAACAGCTTTGCGTAGGCTTCACCAAGTCCGCCGCCGGCGCCCGTGATCAGCGCCACCTTGCCGTCGAGTAATCCCATCGTTTCTTCTCCCTCAAATTGCCGTCATTCCGGGGCGCGCGCAGCGCGAACTATGGTGCGCAATTGCGCACCTGAGAATCCCGAGATTCCGGGTCTGGTCCTTCGGACCATCCCGGAATGACGGAGTGCTAAGCCAGCACCGTCTTGCCGTTCCTGATCACGGTGACGCCGCGCGACTTCACCTTGGCCTCGAACGAGACCACGTTGCCGTCCTTCCACAGCTCCATGGTGACGGTCTCGCCGGGGAATACCGGCGAGGAGAACCGCGCCACGTGCTGCTTGAAGGCGGACGGATCGTAGTCGGCATAGGTCTGCAGCACGCCCCGGCAGGTGATGCCGTAGGTGCACATGCCGTGCAGGATCGGCCGCGGGAAGCCGGCCTTCTTGGCGAATTCGGGATCGGAGTGCAGCGGATTGCGGTCGCCGCACAGACGATAGATCAACGCCTGGTCCGGCCGCGTCGTGATGTCGACGACCTTGTCGGGCGCACGCTCCGGCACCTTGTGCGGCTCGGGCTGGCCGTCCGACGGCCCGCCAAAGCCCCCGTCGCCGCGGGCGAAACGCGACGCGACCAGCGTGGCAAGCTTCTCGCCCTTCTCGTCCTTCAGCACGGTCTGGTGGCGGATCACCGCGCCCTTGTCCTTGCCCTTGTCGAACACGTCGAGGACGGTCGAGTCGGCGATGATGTGGGCCGCTGTCGCGAACGGCTTGTGGAAGGTGATATCGCGCTCGCCGTCGACCACCATCACGCGGTTGAGGTTCATCTCGCCGGGCCCGGCGCCCCATGCGGCCACCGATGCGAAGGTCGGCACCACCTTGAGCGGACGCGGCGTCAGCGTGCCCTCGTTGACGAAGGCGAGCTCCTGCTCGTCCATCGGATCGGCCCCTAAGCCGATGCCGTAGGCATAGAGCATCACGTCGCGGTCAGTGTAGCTGTATTTCTGGCCCAGATTTTTCAGGGCCATCAGCTGTTCGTACACGATCGGCATAGTTGCTTTCTCCCCGAACTTCTTTCCGACGGTGCTCGTTGAAGCGCCCTCTCCCCTTGCGGGAGAGGGCCACACCGGCGCAAGTCACAAACTCGCTTGGGAGAGGGGTTGCTTCCACAGAGAGAGTGTATCCGCTGAAAGAACCCCTCTTCCGGCAGCCTGCGGCTGCCACCTTCCCCCGCAAGGGGGGAAGGTACTTCTTAGGCCGGCGTGAAGAACGGCAGCGGCGCACCGTCGGTCGGCTTCCACACCACCTTCACCTTCTGGCCGATCTTCACTTTCTCCAGATCGCAATCGACGATGTTGGTCTGCAGCGACGGCCCTTCCTTCAGCGTCACATAGGCGATCGCATAGGGACCGGTCGGCGACTTCCGCATCAGGCTGTAGGTGTAGACCGTCGCCTCACCGCTCGCCTCTTCCCACACCGTCTTGTCGGAGAAGCAGAACGGGCAGATCGCACGCGGGAAGTAATGCGCTTCGCCGCAAGTGTTGCAGCGCTTGATCATGAACTTGCCCGCCTTTGCCGCCTCCCAGAACGGCGCGGTCTCCGGGTTAGTCACCGGGGCATTATACTTCTTGGCTTCAGACATCACGCACGCTCCAGAATGCAGGTTGAGGCGGCGTGGCGAACGCCGAGCAGACCGCCGGTGCCGTGGGCAATCGCTAGGTCGCAGTTCTTCACCTGCACCTTCGGATGCGCTTCGCCACGCAGCTGACGGACAGCCTCGAGGATCTTGGTCATGCCGCCGCGGTTGACGGGGTGGTTGCTGCAGAGGCCGCCGCCATCGGTGTTGAACGGCAGCTTGCCGACGCCCGAGATCAGATTGCCGTCGGCGACGAACTTGCCGCCTTCGCCCTTCTTGCAGAAGCCGAGATCTTCGAGCTGCATCAGCACCGTGATGGTGAAGCTGTCGTAGATCGAGGCGTATTTGATGTCCTTCGGCGTCACGCCCGCCTCTTCGAAGGCGCGCGGGCCCGACCACACGCCGGCGGAGTACGTCAGATCGAGATCCTTGCCGCCGCGCGGACCCTTCATCGCCTCGCCATGGCCGATCAGCCGCACCAGCGGCTTCTTCAGGCTCTTGGCGATCTCGGGCGTGGTGACGATCATCGCGCCGCCGCCGTCGGTGACGACGCAGCAATCCATCCGGTGCAGCGGGTCGGAGATCATCGGCGAGTTCAAGACGTCCTCGACCGTCACGACCTCCTTCAGCATCGCATGCGGGTTGTATTGCGCATGATGCGAGGCCGCGACCTTGATCCAGGCGAGTTGCTCGGAGGTAGTGCCGTAGTCGTGCATGTGGCGCATGGCACACATGCCGTACGCATTGTGCGTGGTAGCCCCATAGGCGGACTCAAAATCGAGCTCGGCGCCGGCGGCGCGCGGCGGCATCGGGCCGGTGCGCGGCTTGCCCGCCAGCGTGACCAGCGCGACCGAGCACTTGCCGGCGGCGATCGCCTCGGCGGCGTGGCCGAGATGGATCAGATAGGAACAGCCACCGGTCTCGGTGGAATCGACATGGCGAAGCTTTTTCGTATTGAGGCCGAGGTAGTCGACCATGGGCCACAGGCCGCCCGGCGCATCGCCGGCAAGAAAATAGCCGTCGATATCGTCCTTTGTGAGCCCCGCGTCCTCGAGCGCGCCCTTGGCGACCTCGGCGTGAAGCTGTGCAGTTGATTTGTCGGGTGCGTGCCGGGTGGGATGTTCGTAGATCCCGGCAATGTAGGCTTTGCCCTTGATGGTCAAATCGTTCTCCGCTGGCGTTTCTTAACCGTCAGCGGTTTTCTGAACTGCCCGCGCGACCTTGGCAAGCGCGGAAATATTCCGTCAGGCGAGACTACATCCACGAGCTCACAAACCGTAGGGTGGATTGGCCGAAGACGTAACCCACCACCGCAAGCAGCGATGAATGAATGGTGGGTTACGCTGAGCTAACCCACCCTACGCAAGGTGCTCTACTCCGCCGCCATCTGCCGCGGCGCCGACGGCGGGTTGGCGAGGTCGGCGGCGAGTTGCGCGTAGCGAACCTTTGCCTCCGCGATCGCCTTCTCCTTCACCGGGCCGTAGCCTCGGATGCGATCGGGCAGCGACAGCAGTTCAACCGCGATGTCGTGATTGAGCGGCGATAGCAGGCTGAGCACGGTTGCGACATCCTTCTCGTAGCCCGTGATCAGATCGCGCTCCAGCTTGCGGTCGGCGTTGTAGCCGAAGATGTCGAGCGGCGTGCCGCGCAGGAAGCGGAATTTCGCCAGCACCTTGAAAACGGACATCATCCAGGCGCCGAACGCACGCTTCTTCGGCCGGCCTTGCGCATCAAGACCACCGCCGAGGATCGGCGGCGCGAGATTGAAGCTGAACTTGAACTCGCCTTCGAACTGGTCGCGCAGCTGCTTCTCGAAATGGCCGTCGGTGAACAGACGGGCGACTTCGTACTCGTCCTTGTACGCAAGCAGCTTGGCGTAGTTGATTGCGACCGCGCGCGGCAGCGCCTCGCCAAAGCCGCCCTTGGTCGCGGCCTCACGGACCTGGTCGACCAGCTTGCGGTAACGCTTCGCCAGGCGCGAGCTCTGGTAGTCGGTCAACAGCGTCATGCGGTGGGTGACGATCTCATCGAGCGACATCGCGTCCAGTGTCTTCGGCGGAACGACGTCGTCCTGATCCTTCAGCATCGCGGCCAGACGCGCCGGATCGGCGGCGGCGAGCCGCCCCAGTTCGAACGCCTGCGTGTTCATCTTGATCGAGACGCCGTTGACCTCGATCGCCTTCTCGATCGCCGCGGCCGACAGCGGCAGCAAGCCGCGCTGATAGGCGAAGCCCAGCATCATGATGTTGGTGGCGATGCTGTCGCCGAGCAGCGCCTCGGCCGGCTTGGTGAAGTCGAAGAAGGTGGAGTCCTTGCGCAGCTCGGTCTCCAGCACGCTGTTGACCTTGCGGGTCTGGAAATTGAAGTCGCGGTTCAAGATGAAATCCGCGGTCGGGATCACGTGGCTATTGATGATGCCGACGGTACGGCTCGCATCGCACAGCGTGATGGTGTCCTTCGAGGCCGCCACCACTTCGTCAGCGGCCAGCACGAGATCGGCCTTACCGGTCACGATGCGCGAGCAGGTCACGTCAGCAGTGTGCTCGGAGAGCCGGACGTGGCTC
Organism: Bradyrhizobium sp. ISRA436; assembly: GCF_029910015.1. Lineage (NCBI taxonomy): Bacteria > Pseudomonadati > Pseudomonadota > Alphaproteobacteria > Hyphomicrobiales > Nitrobacteraceae > Bradyrhizobium > Bradyrhizobium sp. ISRA436. The sequence continues at coordinate 3,150,080 of NZ_CP094519.1, read as the reverse complement.
AGCACCGCCCCGCCCTTCTGCGCGAGGCCGGACATGTCGAGGATCATGCTGGCCTTGCCCTCGATGTGAGCGGCCATGCCGAGCAGCGCGCCGATCGTCAGCACGCCGGTGCCGCCGACGCCGCCGACCGCGATGTTGTACGGCCGGTCCAGTGCGGGCTTCGACGCCGGTTCAGGCAGATCGCCGATCGTACCGAGATCGGGCGGCGCGCGCCGCCTGAGCTTGCCGCCGTCGACCGTGACGAAGGACGGGCAAAAGCCCTTCACGCAGGAGTAATCCTTGTTGCAGGTCGACTGGTTGATGGTGCGCTTGCGCCCAAGCTCGGTCTCCAGCGGCTCGACCGAGATGCAGTTCGACTGCACCGAACAATCGCCGCAGCCTTCGCAGACCGCCGGATTGATCAGCACGCGGCGCGGCGGATCCTCCATCAGGCCGCGCTTGCGGCGGCGGCGCTTCTCGGCCGCGCAGGTCTGCACGAACACGATCGCCGACGTGCCCTTGTACTCGCGGCACATCTTCATGACGTTTTCGAGCTCGTCGCGATGGTACAGCTTGACGCCGGGCGCGATCGTATCGGCCGGATAGGCATCGGGATTTTCCGAGACCAGATAGATCTCGCGGATGCCTTCGGCGTGGAGCTGGAAGGTGATCTGCTGCGGCGACAGATCGCCGTCGTGGCGCTGGCCGCCGGTCATCGCGACGGCATCGTTGTAGAGGATCTTATAGGTGATGTTGGCCTTGGAGGCGATCGCCTGGCGGATCGCAAGAATGCCTGAATGAAAATAGGTACCGTCGCCGAGATTGGCGAAGATATGGTTTTCGTTGGTGAACGGCGCGATGCCGACCCACGGCACGCCCTCGCCGCCCATATGGGTGAAGGTCTCGGTGGAGCGGTTCATCCAAAGCGCCATGAAATGGCAGCCGATGCCGGCGAGCGCGCGGCTGCCTTCCGGCACCTTGGTCGAGGTGTTGTGCGGGCAGCCCGAGCAGAAGTACGGCACGCGGGTGACCGGGGATGTCGCCTGCATCTGCGTCGACTGGCGGCCGTTGAACCAGTCGGCCTTGGCGCGCAGCATCTCGGCGATTTCAGGATTGAGATTAAGTCGAAGAAGTCGCTCAGTGAGCGAGCTCGCCAATGAGGCGACGCTTAGCTCGGCGGCGAAGGTGAGGAAGCGCTTGTCGTGATCGTCCATCTTGCCGACGATGCGCGGGCGGACGTCGTCGCGCCAGTTGAACAGCTCCTGCTTGACCTGGTTCTCGACGATCTCGCGACGTTCCTCGACGATGAAGATCTCTTCGAGGCCGACCGCGAAGTTACGCACGCCTTCCGGCTCCAGCGGCCAGGGCATGCCGATCTTGTAAAGGCGGATGCCGATCTTGGCGGCGATGTCAGGCGTGATGCCGAGCTCGCGCAGCGCCTGGCGAATGTCCTCGTAGCTCTTGCCCGAGGCCATGATGCCGTAGCGCGCGTTCGGCGAATCCATGGTGACGCGGTTGACCTTGTTGGCGCGGGCAAAGGCGATCGCGGCAAAGCCCTTGTAGTCCTGCAGCCGACGGTCCTGCTCGAAACGGTCGTCCGGCCAGCGGATGTTCAAGCCGCCCGGCGGCAGCTCGAAATCGGTCGGAATCACGAACGGCGTCATCTCGTCGGTGAGGTCGATCTCAGCCGTGGTCTCGACCGTCTCGGTGATCACCTTCATGCCGACCCAGCAGCCGGAGTAACGCGACATCGCGATACCCAGCAGGCCCATCTCGATCATCTCATGGATGCTGGAGGGGTAGAGGTAGGGCATCAGCGCGGAGATGAAGGCGTGGTCGGACTGATGCGGGACGGTGGAGGACTTTGCGCCGTGGTCGTCGCCGGCAAGGCAGAGCACCCCGCCATGCTTGGCCGAGCCGGCGGCATTGCCGTGTCGGAACACGTCGCCACAGCGATCGACGCCGGGGCCCTTGCCGTACCAGATGCCGATGGCTCCGTCATACTTGGCACCCGGCGAAAGCCCGAGCTGCTGCGAGCCCCAGATTGCGGTGGCAGCTAAGTCCTCGTTCACGCCAGGCTGGAACTTGATGTTGTATTGCTCGAGGTGCTTGCGGGCGGCGAACAGCTGCTGGTCGTAGCCGCCGAGGGGAGACCCGCGATAGCCGGAAATGAAACCTGCCGTGTTGAGGCCGGCGGCGCGATCGCGCCTGATCTGCGCCATGGGCAGGCGGACCAGCGCCTGGATGCCTGTCAGGAAGACGTGGCCAGTGTCTTGGGTGTATTTCTGGTCGAGACTGATAGGCCCTTGGTTGATTCCCATTTAGCCCTCTTTTCGTTGGTCGCGACGACCGGTTTTTAGCTAGTCATCCGAGCTGGTTAGAACCAGTCTATGTCGGATTTTTCGCAGCGCGCAGCACAATTCTGAGCAAGGAAGCCCGGCATTCAAAAATCGCAATTTCGTGCCGGGAATATCCGAGCGCCGTTTCGGTTTCTGTCGCAAGGCGGGCCTGCGGCGAAATGGCGTAACGCGGCTTGTGGACCGGACGGTGCAAGGATGGGGCGGCGACGTCGAGCGACGGGTGCGATTCTGGTGGCCGTGCTGTTGTGCGGTGCATTCGCGGCGCGCGAATGTGCGGCCGAGCCATCCGACGACATGGCTGCCCGCGGCAAGGCGCTGACGATCGCCGGCGATTGCGCGAGCTGCCATACCGCCGACCCGGCAAAGCCCTTTGCCGGCGGCAAGCGGATCGACACGCCCTTCGGCGCCGTGTTCTCGCCGAACCTGACGCCCGACCGCGATACCGGCATCGGAGCCTGGAGCGACGACGACTTCCTGCGTGCGCTGCGCACCGGCGTCGCACCGGACGGCACGCATTATTACCCCGCCTTCCCCTACCCCTATTTCACTAGGCTGATCCGCGACGACATCCTCGCGATCCGCGCCTATCTCGCGACGCTTCCGTCTGTCGCCAACAAGGCGCCGCCGCCTGAGCTGCGCTGGCCGCTCAACTACCGCGTGTTGATGCGGCCCTGGGATTACCTGTTCTTCACGTCTGGCATCATCCAGCCGGACCAGGGCAAGAGCGCTGAATGGAATCGCGGGCGCTATCTCGTCGAGGGCCTCGCCCATTGCGGCGCCTGCCACACGCCGAAGAACGTCTTCGGCGCCGACCGGCGCGACCACGCGTTCGGCGGCAGCATGGTCCAGGGCATGTTCGCGCCAAGGCTCGATGGGGCCGATCGCAGCGGGCTGAAGTCCTGGAGCGTCGACGACATCGTCGAATATCTGCAGAGCGGCCGCAACGGGCGCAGCCATGCCGGCCAGCCGATGTCGGAGGTGGTCGTCAACTCGACTTCGAAGATGAGCGACGCCGATGTGCACGCGATCGCGGTCTACCTGAAGAGCCTGCCTGCCGGCGCGCCGGAGCCCGAGGTCCCCCCGCCCTCGCCGGCGCAAATGAGCGACGGCGAGCAGATCTACCGCGGCGCCTGCGTCTCCTGCCACGAACTCGATGGTTCGGGCTCACCGCGGATCTACCCGCCGCTGCCCGGCAACGCCAATCTGCAATCGGCAAATCCTGCGAGCACGCTGCGCATCATCCTAGATGGCGCGCAGACCGTGACCACGCCGCGAGCGCCGAACGCCGGCTCGATGCCATCCTATCCGAAGCTGACGGACCAGCAGATCGCGGATGTCTCGACCTACATCCGCAATTCCTGGGGTAATGCGGCGCCAGCCGTGACGGCGGACGAGGTCGCGAAGGCGCGGCAGGTGAAGTAGCGTTCACCGCTCCTCGCCATTGAACACGAATTTCGGCATCTCCCATTTGTAGCGGATCGCCAGCAGGCGCAGCGTGAGGCCAAGCGCGAATGTCAGCAGGGTCCAGAGCTGGTCGTTCAGCTCCAGGCCGAACGCGGTCGCGTAGAACAGGCCGGTGACGACAGAGACGCTGGCGTAGAGCTCGCTGCGAAACAACAGCGGCACCTCGTTGCAGAGGATGTCGCGCAGCACGCCGCCGGCACAGCCCGTGATCATGCCCGAGACGATCACGATCGGCAGCGAGGCGTCGACCTGCCACGCCACGTCGCAACCGGCCATTGTGAAGACCACGAGCCCGATCGCATCGAGCACGAGGAATGCGAGGTTGAGCCGGTGCACCAGCCGCGCCAGCAGGATGGTGACGAGCGCCGCAACCGCCGCGATCCCAAAATAGATCGGATGCGCGACCCAGAGCAGCGGGTAATGGCCGAGCAGCACGTCACGGATGGTGCCGCCGCCAAGCGCGGTGATCGCGCCGAGCATGCAAACGCCGGCCCAATCCATGCTGCGCTTGCCGGCGGCGAGCGCCGCCGTCATCGACTGCGCCGCGACCGCGATGAACGAGAGCACATGCAGCACCGAATCGGTGGGCGGCAAGGTCCACATCGGGAAGAAACCTCATGAAACAGGCGTCAGGAACCGGGAATCGGCGGTTCCGTCATGAACAGGTTGCAACATTGACGCGGAACATCCTCAAGCGCCAGCCATTGTCCCGTGCGTTGAGTTTTTGGGGTGCTAACGGAGGAACAATTAATGACCTACGATCCCAACGATCCGCGTCGCGCCAACCCGACCGATGAGGAACTCCACCGCCAGGCGCGCTTCAACAGTTTGGATAACGAGCTGCAGCCGGATCCGGAACTCGGAGAAGGTCCGGTCAGCGGCACCAAGATCGCGATGTTCGCAGTCGCGGTCGCGGTGGTGCTGGGCGCGCTGTTCTATGGACTGAACAACACATCGGTGAACCAGGCAGGCACGACGCCGCCCGCGCAGACCGCGCAACAGAACCAGGCCAACCCGGCCGCGGCGCCTCCGGGCATGCGTGACGTGACGCCGAAGCCGAACAGCCAGCCCGGCATGACCACAGGTGCGGCGCCGGCGCAGCCTGCAGCCCCGCCGTCTGGCGCCAATCCGTCTGACATGAACAAGTCCGACACGAGCAAGCCCGCTGCGCCGCCGGCCGGTAATGCGAAATAACGACTGAGGCGTCGAACGAACTCCCGGCAGCGGGCCCCATCGGTCCGCTGCCTTTTTACACCTGATTACTTGAACATCTTGTTCAGCTCGCCGCCGGGATAGCCGTTGGCGAACTCAGTGAAGGTGCCCTTCTCGGCCATCTCCTTTGCTGCCTTCATCACGCCGGCCCAGGCCATCCGCGCCAGCGAGCCTCCGACGCTGACCCGGCGCACACCGAGATCGCCGGCTTCCTGCAACGACAGGCCCGGCGCGCCGATCAGGAGATTGACCGGCTTCGGCGCCACCGCCTTCACGACGGCCGCAATCTCGTCCTTGGTCTTGATGCCCGGCGCATAGAGAACGTCGGCCCCGGCGGCCGAATAGGCCTGCAAGCGCTCGATCACCAGCTTGAGGTCCGGCTGGCCCCACAGGAACGCCTCGCAGCGCCCGGTGAGCAGGACGCCGCTGTTGTCGGCATCGATCGCCTTGCGCGCCGCCTTGATGCGCTCCACCGCGAGCTCAAAGTCGAACAACGGCTTGGTTGCGTCTCCCGTGGAGTCCTCGATCGACAGCCCGGCGACGCCGGTCTTCACGCCACGCGCGACGTTGACCGCGACCTTGTCGGGCTCGACGGCAAAGCCGCCCTCATAGTCCGCATTGACGGGAATATCGACAGCCGCGCACACCGCGGTCAGATGGTTGCAGACGTCATCGACGGTGACGCGGTTGTCGGCCTTGCCGATGGTCCAGGCAAAGCCGGCACTGGTCGAGGCCAGCGCCTTGAAGCCGAGATGCTGCAATGCCTTGGCGCTGCCGACATCGAACGGATTCGGAATGATGAAGCATCCGCTCTCATGCAGCTTCTTGAAGGCGGCGCGTTTGTCAGCAGTTGTCAGCATGGTATTCTCCCTGAGCCTGGTTGGCCGCGCAGAGATAGGCACGCGCGCTTCTGCGTGCCAGAGCTTCGGTTCTGGTTGAGCGAATATCGAAGCTCTCGATGTGTTGTAGTGCATCGTCTTCGCAAACCGCACGCACCTCGCCTGACGGCGCTCTAGCGTGCCTCGTGGACCGCGCGGCTGTCCTTCGGCGCCTGCTCGCGCTCGTTCATGCCGTAGTCCCTGATCACGCTGGCGACGCGCAGGCGATAATTCTCGAAGATGCGGGCGCGGCCCTTGGCCTGGGTCCGGCGATGCTCGACCGTGTTGCGCCAAGCCTTGACCGCGGCCTCGTCGCGGAAGAACGACAGCGACACGAACTTGCCCTTCTCGGTGATGCTCTCGAACCGCTCCACCGAGATGAAGCCGTCGATCTCCTGCAGGATCGGCTTAAGTTCGGCGGCCAGGTCGAAATATTGCTGCCGGTGCTCGGGCTTCGGCCAGACTTCAAAGATCACGGCGATCATGGGTGGCTCCGCTGTTATTGTGATGGGCGCACTATAGCGCGACCTTCCGCAGAAAGGTCCGCTCCTCCGCCAGGATGAACCTGTTTTCTTCCGCGAAGTTGAAGTTCGCCACCCCCTCCTTGTCGGTGCGCAGCCGCGCCCGATAGGCCTCATAGGCGGCGAGATTCTCGAACGAGATCAGCGCGAATGCGATGTTGTTGGTGCCCTCGTGCGGCATCCAGTAGCCGATCAGATCGCCACCGCAGCGCGGGATGATCGAGAGCCAGTTCCGCGAATACTCCTCGAACATCGCCCGCTTGAACGGATCGAGCTGGTAGCGGATGAAGACGGTGACGGTCATGTGATGGCCTCCTGATGTTCCCGATCATTGCGAGGACACTAGCCGCTTGCCCGACGTCGATGCTTCGGCTAACATCGAACTATGAAGGCAGGACCCGACATCTCGAGGATCGCCGCCCTCGTCGGCGATCCCGCGCGCTGCAACATGCTCACCGCGCTGATGACCGGCCGCGCGTTGACCGCGAGCGAGCTTGCGCAGGAGGCCGGCATCACGCCGCAGACGGCGAGTTCGCATCTGGCGAAGCTCGAGGCCGGCGGGCTGATCGAGCCGGAAAAGCAGGGCCGTCACCGCTACTACCGCCTCACCGACCCTGACGTCGCCGATGTGCTTGAAGGCCTGCAGGGCATCGCGGCCCGCGCCGGCCACATGCGCGTGCGCACCGGGCCGAAGGATCCGGCGCTGCGCCGCGCGCGCATCTGCTACGACCATCTCGCGGGCGATCTCGGCGTGCAGATGCTCGACAGCATGAAGCGGCAGAAGCTGATCCGTCAGACCAAGCAGGCGATCGAACTCACCAGCGAGGGCAAGCGCTTCATGGCCGAGGAGCTGCAGATCGACGCCGACGCGCTGACGCATCCGCGCCGTCCCGTGTGCAAGGCCTGCCTCGACTGGAGCGAGCGGCGGCATCATCTCGCGGGCACCCTGGGCGCAGCCATGATGGACCGTTTCACCGAACTGAAATGGGCCGCGCGCGATGCCACGCCGGGCAGCCGCGTGGTCAATTTTTCGCGAAACGGCGAAAAGCGATTTGCAGCGCTGTTCGGGGCGGGCGAATAACGGCGCGCGTTCGATCCAGCGCCAGGCTGGCCTGCACGAACGCGTGACATCGCTTTCCGGAGCCTTTAATGAACCGTCGTTCCTTCGCTGCGGCGCTGTTCGGCGCCCTGCTCGCTTTGCCCCTTGCGCACGCCTCCGCCGCCGAGCGCGAACCCTATGGCATCGGGCTCGAAGGCTTCCCCTATCCCTACCCCGTCCACATGCTGCCGCTGGTCAATGACGGCGAGCAGCTGCGGATGGCCTATATGGACGTCGCACCCGCGCAGCCGAACGGACGCGCCGTGGTGCTGCTGCACGGCCGCAACTTCCCCTCGAGCTACTGGGCGCCCGTCATCAAGACGCTGACCGATGCCGGCTATCGCGTCGTGGTGCCGGACCAGGTCGGCTTCGGCAAATCGTCGAAGCCGCAGGGCGATCTGCATTTCGACAATCTCGCGCGCAACACGATTGCGCTGCTCAGTCATCTGCAGATCCCGAAGGCCGACGTCGTCGCGCATTCGATGGGTGGCATGGTGGCGGTGCGCATCGCCCGCGCCTATCCCGATCGCGTCAATCATCTGGTGCTGACCGCGCCGATCGGACTGGAAGACTACCGCCTCTATCTGCCGCCGACGCCGACCGAGAAGCTTCTCGAGCACGAGGACAAGCTGACCGCGGACGGCTATCGCAAGCGGCTCGAGACCAATTATGCGCTGAAGCTGCCGCCGGACCAGGTGACGCCATTCATCGACGCGCGCTTCAACATCAAGGGCAGCGCCGAATATCCGCGCTGGCTGCACGCCTTTGTCGCCTCCGCCCAGATGATCTATCGCGAGCCCGTCGTGCACGAGATCCCGCTTGTTTCGCAGCCGACGCTGTTCATCATGGGCGCCGACGATCACAACGCACCGGGCCGGCCGAACGCACCGGAAGCGCTGCGGCCGAAGATGGGACACAACGCCGATCTCGCCAAGGAGCTGGCGGCGAAGATGCAAAACGCGCGCGCCGAGGTTATTCCGAACACCGGACATCTGGTGTTCCTCGAAGCGCCCGCGAAGTATGACGAATTGTTGCTGGGTTTCCTTGCGGCGCACTGACGCAGCCTCAAGCTGCAATGTTCATGTCGCATTCAGCCCGAGACGTTATGGTCGGCGACAGTGGGCATGGCTTCTGCAATGATCCGGCCGGGCGAATCGGGAGTGAATGCTTGTTGCGGTGCCGCAGCGCGGCCCACATGGAAGGAGAAGACATGAAATACCTTTTTGCAGCAGCAATTTTGGTCACGACCGCGTTCGCCGGAATGAGCGCCGCTGAAGCCGCAGGCGGTTGCGGCCCGGGCTGGCATCGCGGTCCCTATGGCGGCTGCGTCAGGAACCGCGGCCCCGTCGTGGTCGCTCCGGGCCCAGTCGTTGTTCGGCCGCCAGTTGTGGTGGCGCCGCGCGGGCGCATTTGCCCACGGGGCTTCGCCTGGCGCTACGGCCGCTGCCGCCCGATCTGACCGCGGCACGATACGATCAACAAGACCCCGCCTCGTGCGGGGTTTTTCTTTTGCGATGCTTGTCTTTCGACCGCAGCATCACGTCACACAACCATCATGTCGCCATCGCCTCTTCGGCGAGCAGCAACAGATCGCGCGTGCGCGTCACGTCCGGCCAGTCGCGATTGAAATCGGCGACCAGCCGCTTCATGTGATCGCTGTTGACCGCGCGCTCGAGCGCCGCCTGGTCGGCGAACTGATACGTCGCCTGATGCAGCGACGGATCGCTCAGGCTCCAGCATCGCCACGCGCGCTGCGCGCCGAACGATTTCATCGCGTCAGGCAGATGCTCGCGCGAGTACCACGCATCGAAGGCTGGTCGCCTGGCGGCATCGGTGACGGTGGCGCGGACGACGAAATAGGCAGCAGGCATTGGGCTCCTCCGCAATTTGTTCTCGTAGGGCGGGTTGTGCGAAGCCGTGACCCGCCGCGTAACGTTCCTAATATGGCGGGTTACGCTGACGCTGACCCGTCATGTCCGATCTGACCGTTCCGTGCGCGGCGCAACAGGATTAGCATCCTTGCTTCCCGCCAGACGGGACCCAGGAAAATCTCAGGGAGGCCGCCATGAAGCAAGGACACCCGGTCAAGGATGCCAGCCATCTCTACGAAGTCGAGCGCCGCGCCCAGCACGCCGCTCGTCCCGGCTTTCGCATCACTGAGTTGCAACTCTCGCCGACGCAGAAGGTGCCGTGGCACAGCCACAGCAATATCTCCGACACGTTCTACATTCTGGAAGGCCAGATGCGGCTGTTCCTGCAGGAGCCCAAGGAGGAAGTGAATTTGAAGCCCGGCGAGGTCTATGCCGTCAGGCCGACCCGCCCTCACCTCGTGACCAATGCCGGCACCACGTCGCTCACCTTCCTGATCCTGCAAGGCGTCGGCGAATACGATTACGTGCCGCTGGCGACGAGCTAGGTTCGCGCGCTGCATCCCCATCGTCATTGCGAGGAGCGACCGCGACGACTTGTCCGCCGAAGCCTCGGCGAAGGCGGAAGCAATCCATCGCTTCGCCCCGCCGTCATACCCCGCGCATGCGGGGTATCCAGTACGCTGCGGCCTCTCGGATCAATCACTGCTGCCTCTGGAATACTGGATCGCCCGCTTTCGCGGGCGATGACAGTCGTTGAGATATGACTTCGCGTTCTCGCGACATGATTTGTCCGAGCTTTGCTTCTTCGTTTCGCCCTTTTCGATCAGAGGGCGCAGGGAAAGCCGGGCGCCGATCGCACCCATGGGTCCCGTGCAAATGGAAAGCACGGGAGGTAGGACCACAGGTGTAACCGGAACAATCCCGGCTTTCCCTGCGCGATGGCTTTACGGCTTATACGTGCTCGCCCCGGCGAGACTGGGCTTGGTTGTCACCGTCTTCGCAAAGATGCGTTCCGCATCTTGCGAGGAGACACCTGCCACTAGGGCGTCAGGCCTGCACGATTTCGCCGTCCGCCTCATGCGCACTCGTCAGTCGCGCACTCCGCGGCCACCGCATCCCACACCGCGTTCGTGACGATCGCGATCCGCCCCTCATCGGGTGAGACGCGCGGAGTCCTAATGCTGAGTTGCCCGACGACGGAAGCGGAATTTTGCCCGTCGGGTTGATTTGTCGCAGGCGATCCCGCGCTTCGCCCATCGACACGCCCCTGGTCAATCCGTCCAGCGCGGCACCATGGCCGTCATACTTTGTTCAAAGACCGGATGGACAATCCAACCAAAAGAAGAAGGCGGGCTGGGTCGACTTGCGTGGATCAAGCAACCAGAGGAGACAACCATGGCAACACAGGTAAAGCCGGTTCCCGAGGGATTCCACACCGTCACGCCCTACCTCGTCGTCGATGGCGCGGACAAAATCATCAGCTTCATGAAAGAGGCGTTCGGAGCCCAACCGGTATTCGAGCCGATGATGCGCCCCGATGGCAAGATCATGCATGCGGAGTTCAAGATAGGAAACTCCATCGTGATGATTGCAGACTCCTCGGAGCGTGCACAGGCTACGTCCACCATGCTGTATCTCTACGTGCCCAACGTCGATGCGGTCTATCAGATGGCGCTCAAGGCCGGCGCCACGTCGTTGATGGAACCCGCGGACCAGTTCTATGGGGACCGCAGCGGCGGCGTGAAGGACCCGGCCGGCAACCACTGGCACATCGGCACGCACATCGAGGACGTTCCTCCGGCCGAACTCAAGAAGCGCGCAGCAAACTTCATGAAGCAGCAACACAAGGCGGCCTAGGCGAAGGCGTGGGCGGTCGCAGGGGTGGATATTATCAGCCGCGTAGCCCGCATGAGCGGAGCGATATGCGGGTGAGTGGTGCTGCGCTGATCGAGCGCCCCCCGGATGTCGCTGCGCTCATCCGGGCTACGCTTCCGCGCAAGTCCGCACATCACATCAGCTTCAGCGGCGCATCGTGAACCACGCGCAGATCGATGCCGCCGATCAGGCGCGCACGGCGTGCCTCGGCTGAGCTGATCGCGCCTTCCGTCTGTCGCAACGTGCTGACATTCGATCCAAGCGACACGATGCCGCCGAGCACCAGCGCAATCGATCCGAGTGCGGCGGCCGGGCTGTCGCCAAGCAGCCCCAGTAGCGCGACGACCAGCAACACGAACCCGCCCGCGATCGCCACTTTCGAACCCAAAATGATCCGCCGGCATCGTTCGGCGATCTCGGCAAGATCCTCGATCCGCTCTTCGAGCTCTGAAATCTCGTCGGTCGGTTCGTCTTCGGTGGTCATGTTCAAGCTCGTAGGGCGGCTTAGGCGAAGCCGTAAGCCGCCGCAGTTCGCTTGGAGCGAAGGTTGGTGGGTTACGCTTCGCTAACCCACCACGACAGCTCACAACGGCAAATTGTCGTGCTTCTTCGCCGGAATCTCCACCTTCTTGTCCTTCAGCATCGATAGCGCGCGGGCGATCCGGCGGCGGGTCGAATGCGGCATGATCACGTCGTCGATGTAGCCGCGCTCGGCGGCGATGAAGGGGGACAGGAATCGGTCTTCGTATTCCTTGGTTCGCGCCGCGATCTTGTCGGGGTCGCCGATATCGGAGCGGAAGATGATCTCCACCGCGCCCTTGGCGCCCATCACCGCGATCTGGGCGGTCGGCCAGGCGTAGTTCATGTCGGCGCCTATTTCCTTGGACGCCATGACGTCGAACGCGCCGCCATAGGCCTTGCGGGTGATGATGGTGACCAGCGGCACCGTGCACTGCGAATAGGCGAACAAGAGCTTCGCGCCGTGCTTGATCAGGCCGCCATATTCTTGGCTCGTGCCCGGCAGGAAGCCCGGCACGTCCACGAAGGTGACGATCGGGATGTTGAAGGCATCGCAGAACCGCACGAAGCGCGCGGCCTTGCGCGATGCGTCGCTGTCGAGCACGCCGGCCAGCACCATCGGCTGGTTGGCGACGAAGCCGACGGTGCGCCCCGCGATGCGGCCGAAGCCGGTGACGATGTTCTTGGCGAAGGCCTCCGAGATCTCGAAGAAATCGCCCTCGTCGACGACCTTCAGGATCAGCTCCTTCATGTCGTAGGGCTTGTTCGGATTGTCGGGGATCAGCGTGTCGAGCGACTCGTCGATGCGCTCGATGGAGTCGAAGCTCGGCCATTCCGGCACGCCGTCGGAGTTGTTCGACGGCAGGAAGTCGATCAGCCGGCGCATCTGCAACAGCGCATCGACATCGTTCTCGAACGCGCCGTCGGCGATCGAGGAGCGCGTGGCGTGCACCGAGGCACCGCCGAGCTCCTCCGCGGTCACCACTTCGTTGGTGACGGTCTTCACCACGTCCGGGCCGGTGACGAACATGTAGCTTGTGTTCTTCACCATGAAGATGAAGTCGGTCATCGCTGGCGAATAGACGTCGCCGCCGGCGCACGGCCCCATGATGACCGAGATCTGCGGGATCACGCCCGAGGCGACGACGTTGCGGCGGAACACATAGGAATAGCCCGCGAGCGCGGCGACGCCCTCCTGGATGCGCGCGCCGCCGGCGTCATAGAGGCCGATGATCGGCGCTCTCGCCTTCATCGCCATGTCCTGCAGCTTGGTGATCTTCAGCGCATGGGTTTCGGACAGCGAGCCGCCGAACACGGTGAAGTCCTTGGCGAAGACGAAGGTCTTGCGCCCGTTGACCGTGCCCCAGCCGGTGACGACGCCATCGCCGGGGATCTTGGTCTTCTCCATGCCGAACTCGATCGAGCGGTGCTCGACGAACATGTCGAATTCCTCGAACGAGCCCTTGTCCAGCAAAAGCTCGATACGCTCGCGCGCGGTCAGCTTGCCGCGGGCGTGCTGCGCCTCGATGCGCTTCTCACCGCCGCCAAGCTTGGCGCCGGCGCGCCGTTCTTCGAGGGTATCGAGGATATCTTTCATCTGCTTCCGCCCGTATTAGCTACTGGACCACCGTTTGCGGGATGGTGCCGACGTATTGTCTTGATGCGAACCGGTTCCCACTTCGCCCGGAGACGCTTTAGCACGGCATTTTCCTAACCGGAAACCACCTTGTGGGCGGCCTGGGGCGCAAAAACGGTAGGATTTTCCGATATCTGGGGAGATGGCGATGACCGAACCAACCGCGGCCGAGACCGGCGCACCGACCGGCGGGGTCCGCACCCTGCTCCGGCTGGAGGGCCTGGTGCTGTTCCTGGGCATGACCGTGCTCTATGCGCAATGGGAGGGGTCGTGGCTGGTCTACATGCTGCTCTTCCTGGTGCCGGACTTGAGCTTCGCCGCCTACCTCGCCGGCCCCCGCGTCGGCGCCATCGTCTACAACGCCGCCCATGCCTATCTGGCGCCGGTGGCGCTGATGACGCTCGGCTTCGCCAGCGCCGAGCCGCTGGTGCTCTCGATTGCGATGATCTGGCTCGCCCATATCGGGATCGACCGTGCGCTCGGCTACGGGCTGAAATATTCCAGGGGCTTCGGCTTCACCCATCTCGGACGGATCGGGAAGGACAAATTGACAGGCTGATGGACGCTTGGTGTAGTCGCGCCAAGAGCGACGCGAACCGCAGACTCTCCGGGGGCATCCGATGCTGACAGACTGGCGCCTGGCCGCGACCGCCATCCTCTTTTGCTGAGCTGTCCTGTTCACCTGCATCGAGACCAGCGCGCAGCAGATCCCGAAGGAGATCGCCGCGCGCACCGAGATCTACGGCATCCCCTCTCTGACAATCTCCGACCAGCAATTCCTGACAGGCGACAGCAACGGCAAGCAGGTCACGGTCGGCGGCGAATTGCGGATCGCGCAAGGCGCCGGCCGGCTGCCGGTGGTGGTGCTGATGCACGGCTCGAGCGGCGTCGGCAGCGGGATGGACGCCTGGGTGCGCCAGTTCAACGGCATGGGAATCTCGACCTTCGTGATCGACGGCTTCTCCGGCCGCGGCCTGACTGCGACCGGGCCGAACCAGGCACTGCTCGGCCGGCTCAATCTGATCGTCGACATCTACCGTTCGCTGGAGATCCTGGCGAAGCATCCGCGGGTCGATCCCGACAGAATCGCGCTGATGGGATTTTCGCGCGGCGGACAGGCGGCGCTCTATGCGAGCCTCGACCGCTTCAACAAGCTATGGAACAAGTCCGGCGTGCAGTTCGCCGCCTATATCCCGTTCTATCCGGATTGCTCGACGAGCTACGCAACCGACACCGAGGTCGCGGCGCGTCCGATCCGGATCTTCCACGGCACGCCCGACGATTACAATCCGGTGGCGAGCTGCAAGGCCTATGTCGCGCGCCTGAAGGAGGCCAAGCGCGACGTGGTACTGACCGAGTATCCGGATTCCGCGCACGGCTTCGATTCCGGCCTGATCGGCAACAACACGGTGGTGGAAGCAACCACCTCGCAGACCGTGCGCCACTGCACCATCAAGGAAGGCAAAGGCGGCCTGCTGATGAACGCAGCGACCCAGGCGCCGTTCAGCTACAAGGATTCCTGTGTCGAGCTCGGCCCGCATGTCGGCGGCAATCCGACCACCGCGATCGAGGCGCGCAACGCGGTGAGCGATTTCCTGCGGACGCTGTTCGGGCTGGGGTAGCCGCGAGAGCGAATTGGTAGCCACAAAAGGCGGTGAGCTCCCTCTCCCGCTTGCGGGGGAGGGTTGGGGTGGGGGAATCTCCACGACGAAGGTTCTTGGTAATGGAAAGAGCCCCCACCCGCATCTTCGATGCAATGCGACCTAAGAGCGAGCTTCGCTCGTCTCGACCCCGCAAGCGGGAGAGGTAAGCAAGTCACGCGAACCGGCGCGCGAAGACGACGCAGGCGACGACGAGCGCGGTGGCCGCGATCATCGTCCACGGCACCTGCTCGTGCAGCAGCAAGCCGGCCAGCGCGAGGCCGAAGAACGGCTGCAGCAACTGCAACTGGCCGACGCTGCCGATGCCGCCGAGCGCGAGCCCGCGATACCAGAACACGAAGCCGACCAGCATGCTGAAGACCGAGACATAGGCGAGCCCGAGCCAGGCAGGGACGCCGATGCCCTGCCAGCTCGCCGGCAGCGTGGCGATCGTCAGCACGAGCACCGGCGGCACTGAGAGCACCAGCGCCCACGAGATCACCTGCCAGCCGCCGAGCCGGCGCGACAGCGTTGCGCCTTCGGCGTAACCGAGACCGCAGACGATGATGGCGGCGACCATCAGCAGATCGCCGGTCAGCGAGGCCGCTCCGCCGTTCGAGATCGCAAACGCCGCGACCGTGGCGCTGCCGAGAGAGGAAAACAGCCAGAATAGCGGCTTCGGCCGCTCGCCGCCGCGCAGCACGCCGAAGATCGCAGTCGACAGCGGCAACAGGCCGATGAAGACGATCGAATGCGCCGAGGTGATGTGCTGAAGCGCGAGCGCCGTCAGCAGCGGAAAGCCGAGCACGACGCCGAGCGCGGTGATCGCGAGCGACACCAGATCCTCACGCTTCGGCCACGGCTGCCGCAACACGGCCAGCAGCGCAGCTCCCAGCACCGCCGCGATGAGGGCGCGCGCCGCGGTCAGGAACAGTGGCGAAAATCCGGCGACAGCGACGCGCGTCGCCGGTAGCGAGCCGCTGAAGATGACCACGCCCAGAAGGCCGCTGCCCCAGCCGTCGAGCGATGCCCTGCTGATCGCCTCGCCCGACGCCACTCTCGAATCGGTCATCACACCTCGCTTTCCGAGCGAGGGTAGCCGCCGCGGACTGGCCAAGGCAGCTACAGATCAGTACAATACTGCCGAACTGTATGGGTGAAGGTAGGCATACACTTGCAGCGGCCCTCCGACCACAGCAAGGCGACGCGGACCGCAGACGTGATGAACGCGATCCGTGCGAGGGTGGCGAGCCGGGCGCTGGTCGCCGACGACCGGCTGCCGTCGATCAGGAGCTTCGCGGCGAGCATGGGCGTGTCGCCTTCCACTGTGGTCGAAGCCTATGACCGGCTGGTGGCCGAGGGCCTGATCCGGGCCAGGCCCGGCTCCGGCTTCTACGTCTCGGCCACCGCGCTGCCGCCGCTGGCGCTGGCCAAGGACCAGCCGCAGCGCGACCGCGCCGTCGATCCGTTCTGGGTGTCGCGGCAGTCGCTTGATAGCGATGGCGCCACGCTGAAGCCGGGCTGCGGCTGGCTGCCGGCCGACTGGATGCCGACCGAGGCGCTGCGCCGCGCCTTGCGCGGCCTGGCGCGGGCCGAAGACGCCGCGCTCTCGGACTATGGCGCCACGCGCGGCTCGCTCACGCTGCGCCGGATCCTGATGGCGCGCTTCGCCGACGAGGGACTGGAGCTGCCGCCCGAGCAATTGCTGCTGACCGCCTCCGGCACGCAGGCGATCGATTTGATCTGCCGCTTCCTGCTGCGCCCGGGCGACACCGTGCTGGTCGACGATCCCTGCTACTTCAATTTCCGTGCCCTGCTCCGCGCGCATCAGGTGAAAATCGTCAGCGTGCCCTACACCGCCGCAGGCCCCGATGTCGCGCGCTTCGAGACGGTTCTGGAGGCCGAGCGGCCGCGCCTCTATGTCACCAATTCGGCGCTGCATAATCCGACCGGCGCGACGCTGTCGCCGCAGACCGCGCACCGGCTGTTGAACGCCGCCGCGACATACGACCTGACGATCGTAGAGGACGACATCTTCGCCGATTTCGAGCCCGAACCCTCGGCGCGGCTGGCTGCGCTGGACGGGCTCAACCGCGTGATCCGGATCGGCAGCTTCTCCAAGACGCTGTCGGCCTCGGTGCGCTGCGGCTACATCGCTGCGCGGCCGGACTGGATCGAGGACCTCGTCGACCTCCAGGTCGCCACCGGGTTCGGCGGCCCGAGCGCGGTGGCAACCGAGATCATCGCGAGCGTGCTCGCCAGCGGCTTCTATCGCAAGCATGTCGAGGAGCTGCGGCGACGCCTGGCGCGCGCCCGCCGCGACGTCGGCGACAGACTGCAGCGCCTCGGCATTGTGCCATGGCTGATGCCGCGCGGCGGCTTCTATCTCTGGTGTCGCCTGCCCGCAGGCTGCGACTCAGCCGACGTGGCGCGCGCGGCGCTGGCCGACAACGTCGTGCTCGCGCCGGGCAATGTATTCAGCGCCTCGCAATCGGCCGCCGGCTTCATGCGCTTCAACGTCGCGCAATGCCGCGACCCGAAGGTGATGGCGGCGCTGCAGCGGGTGATCCGGCACTAGTGGGCCGACGCAGTTCGCTTCATGGTCGGTCGTGGAACCGGCCGGCTTCATGCATGTGCGTGGCAAGAACCTTTGGAACCCTGCTGCGTTGATGGGCATCAACCGCTAGAGGAGGCCAAGATGTCTCGATCCACACTCGCGAGGAGCAGCCTCGTGCTGCTGTCGCTCGGCCTGTTCGCTCCGCCTTTGCCGGCCGCGCCCGCCTCGCCTTTCCTCGCCATGGCCGGCTCATGGTCAGGCGGCGGCACCCTGACCACGTCGGACGGAATGCAGGAACGGCTGCGCTGCCGGGCGAGATACGATGTCGCCGGGACCGGCGCCGAACTCAGCCTGTCGCTCAGATGTGCGAGCCCGAGCTACAATTTCGATCTGGCCAGCAACGTTGAATATCGCGGCGGCGCCATCTCCGGTGCATGGACGGAAGCGAGCCGGAATGCATCCGGAACGATTTCCGGACGAGCGATCGGCGATCACGTCGAAGCCGCCGCGCGCGGTAACAATTTCTCTGCCAATTTGTCGCTGACGACGCGCGGCGGTCGGCAATCCGTATCGATCCGACCGGACCCGAGCAGCAATGTGAGAGCGGTTTCGCTCTCGCTCACGCGGCGCTAGCGCCAAGCCCGCGCACTTCGGAACGTGATGACGTTGTTCGGAACGTCATCACGTCCCCGCTACCACCCCTCTCTCGCGGGCCTTTGAACGGGTCTTGCTTGCCTGGTGGCACGGTCTCCTCCGCCACCGCGAACATGATGGCAGGTCAGCCTGTCAGATCGCGACGATATCGGTGAGGCATTGCTGCGTCACCGACATCCGCGCGTCGATTTGCGCCTGCGTCTTGCAGTCCATGTTCATCGCGAACACGGTCACCATGTCGCCCTTCTCGACCCAACCGACCAGCCAGCCGAGCGAGCCGTGCGCCTTGTCAGTCAAGCCGGTCTTGGCGCGGATGACGGCGTCGCCGACCTTGGTCACCGGCAGGATGTCGCGCACCAGCTCCTGGCTGCGCTTGGACACCGGCAGCACGCCGCGGCGCAGCCGGTCGAGGAAATCGACCTGCTGGATCGGATCGATCCGCAAGTTTCCCGACACCCAGAACTGATCGATGCCGCCGCCGATGTCGCGATTGCCGTAGTCGAGCATGTCGACATACGTCTTCATCCGCTCCTCGCCGATCCGGCGCGCGATCTCCTGATAGACCGGGAATGCCGACACCGCGATCGCCGAACGCAGCGTGTGATCCCTGTTCCAGGCTTCGATGCTGCGCGTCACGCCGTCCCACTTGAACACGTCCTTGTCGGGGTCCTGCACCACGCCGGTCTCGAGCGCGATCATCGAGTTCGGGATCTTGAAGGTCGAGGCCGGCAGCTTGCCCTCGCCCGAGCGAACCTTGTCGCTCGCGATGATCAGGTAGTCGTCGACCTTGTAGCCGACGAAGGTGCCCACGGTGCCGAGATCGAAGAATCGCCTTGCGAGATCCTCACGAAACTCGCTGCGCTGGTAGGACACGTTGGCGAAGCTGCGGGACGGCAAAATGCTCGCTGTGGCGAACAGACCGAGCGCATGGCGGCGATTGATCACGGCGGGTCCTGGACTGGTTCTTGAGCCAGACAACGATGGTTGATGCCATCGTGGTGAAAGGATGGCAACAAGGCTCTCCCTTGACGCGCCTTCGTCACGCGAACCAGGTTCTCCTTTCGCTCGACGACACTGTTGCTAGCGCACCCGGCCCGACAGGCGCAGCACGAAGATCAGGACCTCGGCGACCGCCTTGTAGAGTTCCTCCGGGATTTCATCGCCGAGCTCGACATTGGAGAGCGCGCCGGCCAGCACCTCGTTCTCCTCAATCGGGATGTCGTGGGCCTTGGCGACCTCGATGATCCTGGCGCCGATCGCGCCTTTGCCCTTGGCGACGACGCGGGGCGCGCCGGAGCGATCGTAGTGCAGGGCGACCGCGAGCTGGGACTTGGTCTCGCTCATAGCGCGCGGTCCAGGAAATGCCCGGCGCGCGCGGGCGTTGCTTGCGGCGGCGCGCCGTCGCGGATCTCGATCTCGCCGGGCGTGAGCTCGGATCTGGCGAGTGCCTGGCTCAACTCGGTGGCGCCGGCGCGCAACTGTGCGGCGGTTAGCGGCCGCTCTGCCCACATCCGCACCGATGTGGTGTCGCCGCTCAGCGAGACCAGCGCGTGCACCGGCCCCGCCGGCTCGATGTCGAGTGTGAAGCGCGCCCGCCAGGCCCGCTTGGTCGCCTCAATGGCCTCGCCGCCGCCGTCACGGGAAATCTCGAATTGCGCCATCGCCGTGCCCTGAGCGGTAAGGAACGGGATCTCGAAATTCCAGCGTGGCGTCATCGCGTCGATCTGCGGGCGCAGGGCGTCGCCGCCATCCGGCAGCGAGGCGACCTGCAGCAGTGTCTGCCGCGCCAGCGCGGCATCGGTGTTTTCCATGAGGCGATGCGCGACGGTCGACAGCGGCGCATCCGGCGCGATCGACGGCTCTGCCATGGCCTGCGCGACCGGAAGCGCGCCGCGAAACGGCGGCGGCGGCGTGTTGGTGCGCGCAACGTCGCCGGTCGGCATGTCCTGCGGTCCGGCGCCGTGCCGCACTGGGCCGTCAAGTTCGTGCAAGGCTTCCTGAAGCAGGTTGAGCGCGCCGCCCGGCGACGGTCCGCCGTCGAGCGCATCGGCCAGCGCGCCGACAAGGCTCGCGCCGCCAGACGTGAGATCCTCCGCGACCGGCACGCGCGCCTGCGGCAGCAGGATCTCGATGACCTCGAGATCGGGCATGGCCGGTGGCGCAAGGCCCGGTGCTGTGCCGAGGTTCGGCAGCGTCGGCTCCTGAGGCAACGGCGCCGATGCCGGACGCGCAGCATCGGCAGTCCCGAGCGACGCGTGCAGCGTCTGGCGCAGCACGATCAGCGCGGCCTTCAGGTCAGGCACGGTGCCGGCCGGCGGCGCAGCGCCCGAGGCCAGCGAGGCCTCGAACAGCACGCCGGATTTCTGGAATGCGGCCTTGACGGCATCGCCGCTGAGATCGTCGTCAAGGTTGGTCTGCTGTGCCAACACCTGTGCGACGGCGGCCTGCAGCTTCGGCGGCAGATTGGCCGACGCGATCGCGGCAAGATTGGCAAACAGCGGCCCCTGGCTGCCCTGTGCGGTTGCGGCGCTCTGCATGGCTGCGGTGACGGCAACACGCTCGAGCGGCGTCAGCACAGGCTGCGACGCGGTCGTATTCAAAGGGGAAGCGTCGCCGACGCCGGCCATCGCCGCCGGCGACAGCTTCACCGCATCGCCCGGTGTGCCGGTCGCGCCCCCACCCGACCCCACCAGTTGCAGGCGGACGCCATCCTGGGTGTTCAAGACCGCAAGCTGCAGGTTCTGGCCCTGCTGCAACGGGACTTCGGTCTGGACGTCGATCGCGAGACTCGCAATCGCAATCCGCACCAGATCGGCGGACAGTATCTTCAACACCTCCGCGTTGACCACACTGCCCGCCTGCAGGGTGAGATCCGGCGCAATGCTCCCCGCCTGGGGCGCGAGCACCGGCAGCACGGGATTGATGGTGATTGCCATATGGGGGTCTCGGCCGGCCGGTAAGATCGTGCGGCAGGCTAGCCGAGCGTCCTAAACCCCTCGTTAACCGACGGGCGACGCCAGGGCCCGGAGAATGCCGGCCGCGGCCTTGAAATCGACCAGCCGGGCGGCGCGGCGCGCGGCGACCTCCTCGTCGACGCCCCACTTCTCGATGTTCCAGTCTTCATCGACATGGGCGGCGGCCCAGACCTGGTCCTCGTCACGAAAGCCATGCGCCAGCGCCAGCGCAAGCAGCGCCGAGCCGGTCAGCGTCGTCACGACGTGAACGGCGGCGACCGACCATGGATCCGCCGGAAAGGCAGCCCGCGCCGCCGCGATCGCGGCCTCGGGCTGGCCGACATGCATGATCCCCTCGGCGAGGATGAAATGGGCTCCGAGCGTGTCGGCGGCCCAGAACAGCACCGGGTCCCAATGCGCAGCTTCACGCGCCACCAGCGCCTCGGGATGGCCGGCCCGATAGAACAGCATGTCGCTGCCGAGAAACTTCGCGGCGTCCTCGGACACCTCATCGACGCGATCGATCACTCCCTCGACGACGCTGTTGGCAAAGCGCGTCAACGGCATGGTCAGGGGGTCGATGGTCTCGCCTTGCGCATTCCACTCCGCCGCGATCGTGTCGGCGATCGCCCGCGACGGCACAACGATCGGCTTGCCCGAGGGCGAGCGGATCGACCGGTCGTCGAGCGTGACTGAAAATCCGCCGTCGGCCTCCGCGACACCGGCGCTCTTGTAGAAGCGCTTGCGCTGGGGGGCGCGGGTTTGACGCCGCACCGCCTCCTGCGGATCGATCGGAGATTGTCCTGCAACTTCGTCGAAGAGTTCGCGCATCGCGCCGGCCGGCTTTCGTTCCGAGGGATTTGCCCGCAAGATATGTCAGGGACACCGGCAAATAAAGCTGATGGGACTCGCCAAAATCCTCGCACCTCCAAAATCCTCGCACCTCTTGGCCTCGTCGCGGCCAGTCTGCGAGCGGTCCCGGCTGACGCCGGGTTCCGCTCACTGGAATCGCTGATCCGAAAATTGGAACAAGGGTCTCCGTCGCGAATTTGCTCCGGATGCCCCGCTATTTCTTCGATTATCGCGACGCGACCGGCGTCATCCGGGATGACGTCGGAGAAGACCTGCCCGGCGTCGATGTGGCGCGGGAGCTGGCCTTGGTCGCTCTTGGCGATGCCGCTCGCGATTTCACTCGACAGGGCCGCGAAGATCGCCTGACGATTGAGATCAGGGATGGCGAGCATGTCGTCGCTGGTGCAACCGTAACGGTCGCCACCAGCTGGTGGAGTTGACGGCTGTTCGGGCGTCACGCCAGTCTTCGATGATAACTGGAGCGTCACCATTGGATTGAATGACATCGGGATCGCGCTCTTGTCGACACTCGAGCATATGCACCAAAAGTTAGTGGCCCGCTTGCACGCCGGCGTTGGCATTTCAGATCAGGACCGTGCCGCACTGGAATCCCTTCCTCACACGATCAGAACATTGAACGATCGCGAATGCCTGCTCAAGGAAGGGGATGCGGCGGTTCGCTGCGCTGTCCTGATGAACGGCTTTCTGTATCGTCGGAAGATCATTGGCGATCGCGGTCAGATTCTGTCGCTGCACGTCCCGGGCGACATGCCCGATTTGATGACGTTGTATCTGCCGGTGATGGATCATGACCTCTGCAGTGCGGGACCGAGCACTGTCGGCATGGTGACGCATGCGTCGCTGAGAGCCCTGCTCGACAAG
Organism: Bradyrhizobium sp. ISRA436; assembly: GCF_029910015.1. Lineage (NCBI taxonomy): Bacteria > Pseudomonadati > Pseudomonadota > Alphaproteobacteria > Hyphomicrobiales > Nitrobacteraceae > Bradyrhizobium > Bradyrhizobium sp. ISRA436. Next base: position 3,127,127 of record NZ_CP094519.1, on the reverse strand, counting down.
TCCCCGACCCTCATGCATGCGTTTTGGCGCGAGACCTTGATCGACGCGGCGATTTTCCGCCAATGGGTCGGAAGCCTCGGCTCGCGCGATGCAATCCAACGGATCGGCCACCTCTTCTGCGAGATCGCGACGCGACTTGAGTTCGTCGGATTGCTCAATGAGAACAGCTTTTCATTTCCGCTGATACAGGCAGAGCTTGCCGCCGCCTGCGGACTCTCGACCGTGCACACCAACCGCACCCTGCAGGCGCTCAGGCAGCGCAAGCTGCTGGAGTGGCAGGGACACACCGTCGTGCTTCCACGGCGCAGCGAGCTTGAAGCTCTGGCGGAATTCAATCCCGACTATTTGCAGCCAAGGGCGGTATCTACATGACGGCAGCTTCGACACGCTCTTGATCGAGAATTCGTGTTCGAGATATTGCCGGTGCCAGACGCGCCCCCGGTCTCGGCCACGCAGATTCCGAACAACTCGCTCGGCACTCTGGCGAGCGTCGGATACATCTGCGAATTGTTCCCTTCGCTGTTCGACTTGAAGCGCTTTGCAGGGCTTTGTCGCGAACACTTTGCGACAAATGTATCGGGACGCGTTGCGCGTCCCAAAGTTCCGCTGCCGCGGTGGGATGCGCCGCTCAATCGAAGCGCCTGCCTTGTTCCATCGCGCCGCAAAGTAAGCGCGATTGTCCCAATCGTCAGAGCGCAATTCAATCAAAGAGAAAGTCATCAGCAAAGGATTTCCACCGTGGGTGCGCGAGTGTACGATTGCAGCCTGCGAATGCGAGCCTGTCGCTCGTCCAAGCAACTGGCTCGTGGTAGCCGCATCACTCAAAGAGTGAGGTTGATCATGGAAGCGCACGCGAGTGACGAGCAGCTTCTGCTGCTAAAGAAGCTTGGCGGGCTTGTCGCAATCATTCTTGGCTGCTTGCTGACGGCTGTCGGCGCGACATTCGAGTCCGCCGGGACATTTGTCATAGGACTCCTGCTCCTTGTGCTCGGAGCCATCCTGCTCACACTCAAGATCGTAAGACGAAATCAGGACAGTCCGCTCGGATAAGCCGCCGTTTCCGCATGTTCGGATTGCCGTGAGTCCCGGCGTCGCAGGCTCGCGGTATCGCAGCCCGATTGTTCGGCGATGACGTCGCGCTGACGCGGTCACGAGAGGTTCGCCAACAGCCGCAGCCGATACTTCTCGCGGTGCTCCTGCAAGGCCTGCTCATCAGCCCACGCTCTAATCGCGATTGGCGCAGGATCTCGCATAGGCGGCACGACCGGCCTGGCTCAGGCCGCCGCCGGAGGCAGCCTCGTCCATGCATCGGCTCATACGGTCCCCAAACGATGCGCGCCCCCTGGTGCTGACGCTCGGCCGGGTGGGCAGAGCGTCCATTTTGGGGATTGCCGGCACCTCGATCTTGGGCGGCGGTGGAGGCCTGGGCGGTGGCGGATTGTAGATCGAGCCACCCGGTGGAATGGTCTGCGCAAACGCGCCCGTCGCCCCCACCATGCAGATCGCCGTACAAATCATGATCAACAAGCGTTTCATGACCAAGATGTCGTCCTTCTGCGGCAACGCTTCAAGTCATGGGTCGTATGCTCTGCTCTCACGGTTTCTGATAAATCACATGACCGGCGCGGATGGTGTAGCTCACTTTCGCGAGATTGCGGACGTCGTTCAGGGGGTCGCCGTCGAGCACCACGACATCGGCGTCGAAACCCTGTTCCACCCGTCCCTTCTTCGCAGCCTTGAAATATCGCGCCGGATTTGACGTCAGCGACGCCAGGATCTGGCGCTCCGACAGCGCGCGGTGCATCAGCTCATATTCCTGCGTGGTGTCATAAAGCTTGGTGAAGCCGACATCGGTGCCGAACAGAACCGCGCCACCATTCTCGGAGAACTGCTCGAGCTGATTGACGGTTGCGGCGAGCAGGCGATTTGTCACGGCGGGATCGAGGACGACGGTGGTAAACAGCGACAGAGTCGGAATCAGTGCGATGCCCTGCGCCTTGAAATGCGCCAGCTGCTCCGCTGTATAGCTGCTTTCACTCGGGACGGTATGCGCGAGCACGTCGACGCCGGCCGCAATCACCGTCTCGACGCCGATCCTGTTCTGCGGATGGGCAAACACCGGCTTGCCCTGCGCATGCGCCACGTCGACGGCGGCCTTGGCAACGGCCGGGTCCATGTTCACGACGGGCTTGTTTCCCTTGTACACACCGGTGAACAGTTTCACGCCGTCAAGATTGAGGTTCATGTAGGTGCGCGCCAGTTGCGACGCGTCGTCCGGCGTGGACGCCTCGGGTAGCTGCATCTCTGCCGGCAGATAGGCGGGATGGCCATCCTTCGGGAAGATGCTGCCGGCGAGCAGGATGTTGGGGCCCGCGACTTCGTTCGCGGCGATACGCCGGCGCAGCGCCAGCGTGTCCCTGGGATCCGAGCCGAGATCCCACACCGTCGTAAAGCCCCATCGGGTCAGCATCTGCTGCATATGCTCGGTCAATGGCGCCGCGGGTATGGTGCCGGCATTGCGCCAGACGCCTTGTGTGAAATGGACGTGGCTGTTCCAGAAGCCAGCCACGATCGTCTTGCCGCTGCAATCGATCACGCGCGCATCCGCGGGCACCTGGATGTCGCCGGACTTGCCGACCGCGCTGATGACGCCGTCGGTCATCACGATCACGGAATTGAGTAGCGGAGCTGCGTCGGGCGAGGCGTAAAGATTGCCGCCGCGGAGCACGACCGTTTCGGCGTGGGCCGTCGCGGTGATGGCGGCCGAGCCAAGAAGCCCGAGGAGCAGCGCCGTGCGGAGCCAGATCCTGGTCATACACAACCCCTTTCGATCATGAACGCAGGCCGGCCGATCCCGGCACACGGCACGGTAGCCGCGACGTTCGACACCGCTTTGATCGTTGTTGCTGTCGGCGAAGTTTATTCCGCGCCGGCGCCTGAGCGCCGGTCATTCCTCGGGCGCGTTCTCGATCGGGTCGAACCGGTCGGACTCGAGCCCAAGCAGATTCCAGGATTGCAGCATGTGCGGCGGCAGCGGTGCGGTCGCGTCGATCACGCCGCCGCGCGGGTGCGGAATCACGATGCGGCGGGCGAGCAGGTGCAGCCGGTTCTGCAGGCCGCCGGGCAGCTCCCAATTCTCCTTGTTGAAATATTTGGCATCACCGACGATCGCGTGATCGATATGCGCCATGTGCGCGCGCAATTGATGCGTCCGACCGGTCACCGGCTTCAGCGAGACCCAGGCGAGCTTCTGCGCCGAGGTCTCGACCACGGCATAATAGGTCACGGCATGGCTGGCGCCCTCGTCGCCATGCGCCGCGATCCGCATGATGGTGTCCTCCTCGCTCTCCTCCTTGGCGAGATAGGTCGAGATGCGGCCCTGCTTCGGCTTCGGCACGCCGGCGACCAGCGCCCAGTAGATCTTGCGCGCGGAGCGATGTCGGAAGGCGCCGGTCAGATGCGTCGCGGCAAACCGCGTTTTGGCGACCAAGAGGCAGCCCGATGTCTCCCTGTCGAGGCGATGCACCAGGCGCGGCTTCTGCCCCTTTGCATCGCGCATCACCTCCAGCATCTGGTCGACATGACGCGTCATGCCGGAGCCACCCTGCACGGCGAGACCTGCCGGCTTGTTCAGCACCAGCACGTCGTCGTCCTCGTAGAGGGTCATCTCCTTCAGCGCCTGCAAGGTCTTGGTCTGAGCCTCGGACAGCGCGCCCGCCGCCTTGGGCGTGTCGAGCCGCAACGGCGGGATGCGGACGCTCTGCCCCTCCTCCAGCCGGTCCTTGGAGTCGGCACGCTTGCCGTTGACCCTGAGTTCGCCTTTGCGGACGATGCGCTGGATGTGGGAGAACGACAGGCCCGGAAACCGCGCCTCGAGGAAGCGATCGACCCGCATGCCGTTCTCGTCCGCCGTCACCACGACGGTCTGCACCTTGGTCGGCAGCGGCCGCTCGCTCGCAGCCTTCGCCGGTGTCGAGGCGACGGGCTCGCCCCGCTCCCGCCGCGGCTCGGCAAAACGCGCCGCCTTGGCCGGCGCGCGGTGCGACGGCGGGCGGTCGCTCACCTTGCACTCGTCCGGCTTGCGGCTGCGCTGCCCCGGTCCGCCCTTTGTCCGATCCTTCGGGCGATCCTTGGCTCGGTCCTTGGCGCGATCGCCCGGCGATATCGTTCTCTTGATGCGGCGGCTCATGGTGATTTTTCGGCTCCAGACCTGCATTGTGCGTAGCGCAAATGCCGCGAATCGTCACGGCGAAATCGGTGTAAATCCAGCGCGACATCGGCCGCCTTCGGCCGCACGCGGCAATCGACGGGGAAGCTTGCAATGAGACTGGCACTATCGGCCTTGGCGGCGGCGGCCGTGATGATCGCGGGCCCGGCGCTGGCGCAGAGCCCGATGCCGGACGATCTGGCCTGGAAGCTGCTGGAACTCGGCCGCGTCGGCGACTCGCCCAAGACAGCCGCGCTCTACGCGCCGCTGCAGCAGAAGGAGCCCTATCAGGGCGTCAAGGTGGAGCGCGACGTCAAATATGGTCCTGCCGACCGTCATTTGCTCGATGTGTTCACGCCCGATACGGCGTCGTCGCCCCGGCCGGTGCTGATCTTCATCCATGGCGGCGCCTTCGTCGCGGGCAACAAGCGCAATCCGGGCAGTCCATTCTACGACAACATCATGCTGTGGGCGGTGAAGAACGGCTTTGTCGGCGTCAACGCGACCTACCGCCTGGCGCCCGCCTTCCCGTGGCCGGCCGGCCCTGAGGACATGGGCGCGATCGTGCAATGGGTCTCGGAGAAGATCGGCGAGCGCGGCGGCGATCCCGCGCGCATCTTCCTGATGGGCCATTCGGCCGGTGCGATCCATGTCGCGAGCTATGTTTCCCATCCCGAATTCCACAAGGTGAAGGGCGGCGGGCTTGCCGGCGCCATCATGGTGTCGGGCATCTATGACCTGACGGCCTCTCCGGTCGGCGATGCCGAGCTCGCCTATTACGGCTCCGACCCGTCGCGCTACGCCGAGCGCTCCTCGCTGCAGGGCCTGGTCGCAAGCCCGATCCCGATGATGGTCGCCGCGGCCGAGCTCGACCCGCCGCGCTTTGTCGAGCAGTTCGAGCTGTTGAAGCAGGCCACCTGCAAGCGGCCGAGCGGCTGTGTGCGCACCTTCATGCTGCCGCAGCACAGCCACGTGTCGGAGGTCTATTCGATCAACACATCGGACACGCGGCTGACCGACCAGGTGCTGGACTTTGTGAAAAGCGGAAAATGAGGCGCTATTTGCCGCCTCGCTCCTTGCGAAGCCTTTCCCAATAATCCAGCCGCTTGCGGATCTCGCGTTCGAAGCCGCGGTCGGGCGGATCGTAGAAGGTCTGGCGTCCCAACGCCTCCGGGAAATAGTCCTGCCCCGAGAACGCATCGGGCATATCGTGATCGTACTGATAGCCGGAGCCGTAGCCTTCCGACTTCATCAGCTTCGTCGGCGAATTCAGGATGTGCTTCGGCGGCAGCAGCGAGCCGCCCTGCTTGGCGGCCTGCATCGCAGCCCCAAACGCGGTGTACGCCGCGTTCGATTTCGGCGCGGTGGCGAGATAGATCACGGCCTGCGCGATCGCGAGCTCGCCCTCCGGCGAGCCGAGGAAGTCGTAGGCATCCTTGGCGGCGTTGCAGATCACCAGCGCCTGTGGATCGGCGAGCCCGATATCCTCCACCGCCATGCGCACCACGCGCCGCGCCAGGAACAGCGGGTCCTCGCCGGCATCGAACATGCGCGCGAGGTAGTACAGCGCGGCATCGGGATCAGAGCCGCGCACCGACTTGTGCAGCGCCGAGATCAGGTTGTAGTGACCGTCGGCCGACTTGTCGTAGATCGGCGCGCGGCGTTGCAGGATGTCCTGAAGCTGCGCCGCGTTGAACACCTCGCCCTGGCGCGCGGCGCGCCAGACCTCTTCGGCAAGTGTCAGCGAGGCGCGACCGTCGCCATCGGCCATCCGCACCAGCACCGCACGCGCCTCGGCATCAAGCGGCAGCTTCCTGCCCTCGACATTCTCGGCATTGGCGAACAGCCTTTCGATCGCAGCCGCGTCGAGCGAGTGAAACACCAGCACGCGGGCGCGCGACAGGAGCGCCGCGTTGAGCTCGAACGAGGGATTTTCCGTGGTGGCGCCGACCAGCACCACGGTGCCGTCCTCCATCACGGGCAGGAAGGAATCCTGCTGCGCGCGATTGAAGCGATGCACCTCGTCGACGAACAGGAGCGTGCCCTTGCCGGTCTCGCGGCGGGCGCGCGCGGCGTCGAACGCCTTCTTCAGATCGGCGACGCCGGAGAACACCGCCGAAATCTGCTCGAAATGCAGCTCGGTGGCGTCGGCCAACAGCCGCGCCACGGTGGTCTTGCCGGTGCCGGGCGGGCCCCAGAACACCAGCGAGCCCAGCGTGCGCGTCTCCAGCATGCGGGTCAGCGCGCCGTCGGGACCGAGAATGTGATCCTGGCCGACGACATCGGCAAGCGTCCGCGGGCGCAGACGGTCGGGGAGCGGATGCGGCGCATCCTGCTCCATCCCCGCCACAGCGAACAGATTGGAAGCCTCGCGTGGTTGCTTCGGGCTCATCCGCCAAGCGTCACGTTGATCTGCTGGCCGCCGCGCACCAGCGTAATCCGCCAGATCCGCGTCCCCGTCTTCGATGCCCTCTCGAGATCGCTGGTCCGCGCGATCTTCTGGTTATTGACCGCGATGATAATGTCACCCTTCTGGAAGCCGACATTGGCCGCCGTGCCGTCATCGGCAAGCTCGGTCACCACGACACCCTCGGCTCCCGCGTCGAGATGCAGCTCGTCGGCCAGCGCCGGCGAGATGTTGGCGACCCTGGCGCCCTGGAACGGCGAGCGCGCGGTCAGCACGATCTCGTCACGGTTGGTGTCCGGCGCGGTCTCCAGCGGCACCGTGAGCTTCACCGGCTTGCCGGCGCGCTGCACGTCGATCTCCGCGCTGCCGCCAAGCGGCCGGGTGGCGAAGCGGTAGTCAAACGCATTGGGATCGTCGATCGGCGTGCCGTCGATCGCGACGATCAGGTCGGAGAGCTTCAGCCCCGCCTTCGCCGCCGGGCTGTTCGGCGCGACGTTGGCAACCAGCGCGCCGGTCGGCAGCTTGAGCCCCAGCGTCTCGGCGATCTCTGGCGTCACCGCCTGCAGCCGCGCGCCGAGCCACGGCCGCTTCACCGCCTTGCCGCCGCTCTTGGCCGAGGCCACCACCACGCGCACCATGTTGGCAGGAATCGCAAAGCCGATGCCCTGCGAGCCGCCGGAGCGCGAGAAGATCGCGGTGTTGATGCCGGCGAGCCGGCCGGTCATGTCGACCAGCGCGCCGCCCGAATTGCCGGGATTGATCGCGGCATCGGTCTGGATGAAGAACTGATAATCCGTGATGCCGACCTGGGTGCGCGCCAGCGCCGAGATGATGCCGTGCGTGACGGTCTGGCCGACGCCGAACGGGTTGCCGATCGCGAGCACGACGTCGCCGACCTGCAACTGGTCGGAATTGGCGAAGTCGAGCGTCGCGAATTTCTCCTTGTTGGTGTCCTTCAGGCGTAGCACCGCGAGGTCGGTGCGGCTGTCCTTCAGCACGATCTCGGCTTCGTATTCGCGCTTGTCGGCGAGCGACACCTTCACCTGGTCGGCGCCCTCGATCACGTGATTGTTGGTGACGACGAGACCGGATGCATCGACCATCACGCCGGAGCCGAGCGAGCGCTGCATCTGCTCGGGCTGCTGTCCCGGCACGCCGAAGAAGCGGCGGAAGATCGGATCGTCCAGGAGCGGATTGCGGTTCTGCACCATCTTGGCCGCGTAGACATTGACCACCGCCGGCTGCACCCGCTGCACGATCGGCGCGTAGGACAGCTGCAGCTCCGCCTGCGAGGACGGGACGCGACGGTCCTGCGCCGCGGCGGGATAACGGCTCGCCGTGAAGGCCAGCGCGCACAGGACGGGAATAGCGGCAAAGCGGATGAATCGGAGCATTCTCACCTCTTGCGGAAAACGCCGGAATATAGGCGCGTTCGTGCGGCAATTGAAGGGTATCCGGCCTAATATCTGGCGCCCGATCGGACGGTGCGAAGCCGGCCGGACCTGCGTCGAAGCAGCCACTACGTATCCAATGATGCTCGTCATCTTGCAGCGCAATTTCGCCTGTTGCCCACGCGCAAGCGGCCCTGCGATCGCGGACGGCGCTGTCGCGCGTCAGTCACGGTAGCCTTTCGAGACTCGTTCCCGAGTACTGCATTAGCAACTGAGGACGTGCGGCGCGACGCGGCAGCAATGCATTCGCTGTGCCGACCAGTTCGCGCTCTGATGGGACAGGATTGGCAATAGTATCCAAACGGGGACTAGTTCCCTGAATTTACGGGACTTGCCAATCGGAGGCCAGCGCGACAATTAGACATCAGGCAATCGTCGCTACCCATGGAGACCGGGCATGAAAGCCGTCGGATACCAAAAATCGCTGCCGATCGAGGCGGCGGATTCGCTCGTTGATTTCGAAACCGCAACGCCGGAGCCGAGGGGGCGCGACATCCGGGTCGCGGTGAAGGCGATCTCGGCCAATCCGGTCGACTACAAGGTACGCAAGCGCGCCGCACCGCCCGCGGGCGAATACAAGATCCTCGGCTTCGATGCGGCCGGCGTGGTCGACGCGGTCGGCCCCGATGTCAGCCTGTTCAAGCCAGGAGACGAAGTGTTTTACGCCGGCTCGATCCAGCGCCAGGGCACCAATTCAGAGTTTCACCTGGTCGACGAGCGCATCGTCGGGAAGAAGCCCAAATCCCTGTCATTCGCGCAGGCCGCGGCGCTGCCGCTGACCTCGATCACTGCCTGGGAATTGCTGTTCGACCGGCTCGGCGCGGTGCCGGGCAAGAGCCTCGATCCGCGCACGCTTCTGATCATCGGTGGCGCCGGCGGCGTCGGCTCGATCCTGATACAGCTCGCACGCCGTCTTACCGGCTTGACCGTGGTGGCGACGGCAACGCGTCCGGAATCTCAGAAATGGTGCCTCGATCTCGGCGCCCATGCCGTGATCGATCATGCCAAGCCGATGAAGGAGCAGATCGAGAAGCTGAGGCTGCCACCGGTCGGGCTGGTCGCCAGCCTCACTTTCACCGACCAGCACTACAAGTCGATCGCCGACTTCATCGCGCCGCAGGGCAAGTTCGGCCTGATCGACGATCCGCCGGAGTTCAACGTCGCGGTGTTCAAGGGCAAGGCGGTGTCGGTGCACTGGGAATCGATGTTCACGCGCTCCTCGTTCCAGACGCCCGACATGATCGCCCAGAATCATCTGCTCAATGACGTCTCGGACCTCATCGACAAGGGCGTGCTGCGCACCACCCTCGACCAGACCTTCGGCACCATCAACGCCGCCAATCTCAAGCGCGCCCACGCGCTGCTCGAAAGCGGCAAGTCGCGCGGCAAGATCGTGCTGGAGGGGTGGTAGGCATCGATGCGTAGGGTGGGTTAGCCCTAGGCGCAACCCACCGCCGCATTACCGTCGAGACATCGGCCGCGATGCCGCGCACCTTGCTGCCCGGCACCGCCGTTGCGATCGCGTTGCCGATGCCTGCGGTCGAGCCGGTGACCAGCGCAGTTTTTCCGGAAAGGTCGATTTTCATTCGGAGGTCTCCTGTCATAGCCCCCTCGCCCGCAGCACGCACATGAGTGGCAACTGTGGCATCCCTCGCGCCATGCGGTTCTCGCCGACTTTCATCCAACCGTCACAAAACGCATCGTTTGCACGCCAGTCGCTTTCACAGATTGTCAATTCAACGACTGTAAGTCGTCGCCGCAAATAGCTCGAGCGGACCTCTGGCTATATCTTCGGCAACCGGGCGCAGATCCTCTTTCAGCGACGACGACGTCCGGAGCCGTGCGACTTGACAGGAAAGCATCAGATGTTCGTAATCTCCAGGACGAAGCAGCTCCGCGCGATCATTCTGAAGCGATTCCGACCAAGCCTTCGAAGCCAGATCGCGATGCTTGGTATCGGCGGAGTAGTCATCGTCAGCGCAGCCTGTCTCGGCGGCCTCGAATACGCGGCACGCATGCAGCGCGAGTCGGACGACAGCATGCGCTTCAGAACGCAATTGTCCGAGCTGTCCGACGGCTTCCTGGAGACGCAGCAGATCGCGGCCAAGTTCCTGCGCACGCGCAATGAAGACCTGGCGAAGACTCTCGCCAATCGCGTCCAGGACGAGACGGCGATGCTCGACAGGCTCGAAGCTTTCGCAGCAGCGCTGCCGGAGGACGATCCGATCAGGCAGGTGTCCTCGTTGCGGAGCGGCATCAATCTCTATGCGACCAGGTTCCAGAATATCGTCGGCGCCCAGCGCATGCTGGGCCTGACCGACAATGATGGCTTGCGTGGAAAACTGCGCAGCTCGGCGCAGCAGTACGAGTCCCGGCTGGCGCAGCTCGACCAGCCCGGGCTGACCGTCCTTTTGCTGACGATGCGCCGTCTCGAGAAGGATTTCGTCCTGAGCGGCGAAGAGCGATTTGGCGACCAGCTCGATGAGCGTGAGGCCGAGTTCGAGATGGCGCTAGCTGCGTCAACGCTGGCTAAGGACGAGAAATCCGAACTCCTTGGTCTCGCCCGATCCTACAAGCTGGCGTTCGCCGGCGTCCTCGTCTCCCGCCAGGCGCTCGATGACCAGATGGAGGACCTCTATCAGATCTTCGACCGTATCCGGCCGATGCTGGTCAAGGTCGCCGCGGCAGCCAGCGCTCGCGCCGATCTCGCACAGCGCAAGGCCAGTGAATTCAGGCAGGTTCTGACGTGGGTGATCGGACTGACCGCGTTCGTGCTCACGTTGTTTGCCGTGTTGTTCGGCCGGCGCCTCGCTGGGCTCATCAGCGGCATGACGGCCGCGATGCGGCAATTGGCCGACGGTCGGTTCGACGTCGTCCTGCCCGGCCTGGAGCGGTCAGACGAAATCGGCGAAATGGCGCGCGCCGTCGAATCGTTCAAGACCAAGGCGCAGGAGAAGGCCCGTCTTGAGCTTGACGCGAGGCTGGAGGAGAACCGTCGCACCGCCGATCGGCACAAGGGCGAACTCGCGCGGCTGGCCGAAGCATTCGAGGCCAGCGCCGGTGGCGTCATCGATACCGTCTCCACGGCATCGGAGGAACTGGCCGCCTCGGCTCGCGATCTCAGCGACACGGCCCATCACACGCAGGAGATGTCGGCAAACGTCGCGGCAGCCTCCGAAGAAGCCTCCGACAATGTCAGGCGCGTTGCGGCCGCGGCGGAACAAATGATCGCCTCGGCGTCCGAGATCGGACAACAGGTCGAGGAATCGGCCAGCATCGCCAGCGAGGCCGTGCAGCAGACAAGGCAAACCGACGATCGGATGGCGCAGCTCGCATCCGCCGCCGACCGTATCGGCAACGTGGTACAGCTGATCGCAACGATCGCGCATCAGACCAACCTGCTCGCCCTGAACGCGACGATCGAGGCCGCCCGCGCCGGCAAGGCGGGTTCCGGCTTCGCCGTGGTCGCGCAGGAGGTCAAGACGCTCGCCAGGCGGACCGCGGAGGCGACAGAGGAGATCCGCGAGCAGATCGCCGGCATCCAGACCGCCACAAAGGAATCCGCCGAGGCTATCAGCGATATCGCAGGCATTGTCCGCCGGATCTCCCAGATCGCCTCTGGCGTTGCGAAGGCGATCGAAGCGCAAGGCGACGCGACGCGGAGCATCGCGCAGAACGTTCAGGTCGCCTCCGAGCGGACCTCCCAGGTGGCCGTCAGCATCGGCCAGGTGGCAAGCGGCGCCTCCCGGACCGGCAGCGCCTCCTCCCAGGTCCTGAGCTCCGCAAGACTGCTGTCGGACGGCAACAATCGTCTCAAGCAGGAGCTCGACAATTTCATCGCCACCATCCGCGCCGGCTGAGCGGTTACAAAAAAAGCGGCGCCCAAAGGCGCCGCTTTCGAAAACTTGACCCGACACCGGCTTACGCCGCCTCGGCTTCCTTCTCCTGCGTCGGGCCGGAATCCTGGCCCTTGGCATCGACGTCGCGATCGACGAACTCGATCACGGCCATCGCCGCGTTGTCGCCGTAGCGGAAGCCGGCCTTGATGATGCGGGTGTAGCCGCCCTGGCGGTCCTTGTAGCGGGGCGCCAGCGTGTCGAACAGCTTCTTGACCTGGTCGACGTCGCGCAGCTCCGAGATCGCCTGACGGCGCAACGCCAGACCGCCCTTCTTGCCGAGAGTGACGAGCTTCTCGACGATCGGCCGCAGCTCCTTGGCCTTCGGCAGCGTGGTGACGATCTGCTCGTGCTTGATCAGCGCGGCCGCCATGTTGGCGAACATCGCACGCCGATGCTCGGCGGTGCGGTTGAGCTTCCGATGAACCTTGCCGTGACGCATAGTCTATTCCTTACTTTGTATCTGCCGCGACGGTTCGTCGGACATGTTGCTCAGGTCGGCTACCTGCGTTCGCCCGCAAAAGCGCTATCGAGCGCTTTTGCTTTCTTGTTTGAGCATGATCCTTGTCGGAAAACCGCTACACACTTTTCCGGGATCATGCTGGTGCTTAGTAGTGATCCTCGAAGCGCTTGGCGAGCTCGTCGATGTTCTCCGGCGGCCAGCCCGGCACTTCCATGCCGAGATGCAGACCCATCTGGGCCAGCACTTCCTTGATTTCGTTCAGCGACTTGCGGCCGAAGTTCGGGGTGCGGAGCATTTCCGCTTCCGACTTCTGCACGAGGTCGCCGATGTAGACGATGTTGTCGTTCTTCAGGCAGTTTGCCGAACGCACCGACAGCTCGAGCTCGTCGACCTTCTTGAGGAACGCCGGGTTGAAGGCGAGATCGGGGATGATCTCCTGCGCGACTTCCTTGCGCGGCTCCTCGAAGTTGACGAACACGTTGAGCTGATCCTGCAGGATGCGCGCGGCATAGGCGACGGCATCCTCCGGCGAGATCGCGCCGTTGGTCTCGATCGTCATCGTCAGCTTGTCGTAGTCGAGGATCTGGCCCTCACGGGTGTTCTCGACCTTGTAGGAGACCTTGCGGACCGGCGAGAACAGGCTGTCGACCGGGATCAGTCCGATCGGCGCATCCTCGGGTCGGTTGCGCTCGGCGGCGACGTAGCCCTTGCCGGTCGTGACCGTGAACTCCATGCGGATCTCGGCGCCATCGTCCAGCGTGCAGAGCTGCAGGTCGGGGTTGAGAACGGTAACGTCGCCGACGGTCTGGATGTCGCCGGCAGTGACCGCACCCGGACCCTGCTTCTTCACGACCATGCGCTTCGGGCCTTCGCCCTGCATCTTGATCGAGATGTCCTTGATGTTGAGCACGATGTCGGTGACGTCCTCACGGACGCCAGCGATCGAGGAGAACTCGTGCAGCACGCCGTCGATGTGCACCGACTGCACCGCCGCGCCCTGCAGCGAGGACAACAGGATGCGGCGCAGCGCGTTGCCGAGCGTCTGGCCGAAGCCACGCTCGAGCGGCTCGGCGACGACGGTGGCGAACCGGGACGCGTCCGAGCCCGGCGTCACCTGCAGCTTGTTCGGTCGAATGAGTTCTTGCCAATTTTTCTGGATCGTCACTGTTTCACCCATGTGCCAGTCGAATGGACGAGCCTGGCGTTGGAGATCGCGGAACAGTCCGCGCGGTCAATTCCAAAAACGATCGCGAGCGGCCGGGCCACCCGCGATTTCAATCAAACGCGCCGACGCTTGCGCGGGCGGCAGCCATTGTGCGGGATCGTGGTCACGTCGCGGATCGAGGTGACGGTGAAGCCCGCAGCCTGCAGCGCACGGAGCGCCGATTCACGGCCCGAACCGGGGCCGGCCACTTCAACCTCCAGCGTGCGCATGCCGTGCTCCTGCGCCTTCTTGGAGACGTCTTCGGCCGCGACCTGCGCGGCATAGGGAGTCGACTTGCGCGAGCCCTTGAAACCCATGGTGCCCGCCGACGACCAGGCGATCGTGTTGCCCTGCGCGTCGGTGATGGTGATGGTCGTGTTGTTGAACGACGAATTCACGTGCGCGATGCCGGAGGCGATGTTCTTGCGTTCGCGGCGGCGTACGCGGGTGGCTTCCTTGCCCATTTCAAACCTTTCCTGTGATCTCAAGCGCCGCCGTAACGCCAGCGGCTACACCTCAAAACGCAAATAGCGAGTAGCGAACGTCCATTCGCTACTCTCCACCCGCAATTCGCAAAACTTACTTCTTCTTGCCGGCGATCGCCTTGGCCGGCCCCTTGCGCGTACGCGCATTGGTGTGGGTACGCTGGCCGCGCACCGGCAGACCGCGGCGATGCCGCAGGCCGCGATAGCAGCCGAGGTCCATCAACCGCTTGATGTTGATGCCGACCTCGCGACGGAGGTCGCCCTCGACCAGATAGTCGCGGTCGATGACTTCGCGGATCTGCAGGACTTCCTGGTCGGTCAACTGGTTGACGCGACGGTCCAGCGGGATCTTGACCTTCTCCATGATGTCGGCCGCGTTCTTCTGGCCGATGCCATGGATGTACTGAAGCGCGATCAGTACGCGCTTGTTGGTGGGAATGTTGACGCCGGCAATACGGGCCACGGACTTCTCTCCTGTCGCCGATCCCTTACGGATACGGGCTTCTCAAGTTCTTGCTTTCGCGGGCAGGTGTCCACAAACGCGAACACGACGCCCTTCCCCTCATGTCCTTCGGGGCCCGGCATCGTCATAAAACTATCCGACTTGGATGCGGGGCTTATTAAAGGATTCATGTCGGTTTCGTCAACCGCTCCTAACGCTTAGCTCGCTGTTTCGTGAGCTTTTTTGCTGCCTTCTTGGCGGTTTTCCTGCTCTTCCCGGCGGCCTTGGTCTTGGCCACCTTTTTGGCCTTTTTGGCGACCTTGGCAGCCTTCCGGGCCGGTTTGGCGGTCTTTTTGGCCCCCTTGGCGGCCTTTTTGGCTGCCCTGGACGCCGCCGCAGTCTTCCTGGCGGGCTTCGCAGCCTGCTTGGCGGGCTTCCTCGCCGCCTTGACGGCGGACTTGGCCGACTCAGCGGCCTTCGGTTCCAGCGCGCCGATCGCACCCAGGATCCGATTAATCTCGCGGGTGACGTGCTCGATGGTCATCATGCCATCGACGGTCAAGAGCTTCCGCCGCTCCGAATAATAGTGAATCAACGGTTCCGTCAGCGAACGGTACTGCGCAAGGCGCTTGGTCAGCACCTCCGGCGTATCGTCGAGGCGGACCTCCTCGCCACGCGCGCGGGTCTCCTCGGCGCGCTTCTCAACTCGGTCCAGCAATGCGCTCTCGTTCACGCGCAGTTCGACGACAGCGTCGAGCTTGAGATGCTTCTTCCTGAGGAGCTCGTCGAGCGCTTCCGCCTGCGGAACCGTGCGCGGGAAGCCATCCAGGATGAAGCCCTTCCTGGCGTCGGGCTGCTCGATGCGATCCGCGATAATTCCGACCACGACCTCGTCCGGCACCAAGCCGCCATTGGCCATGATTTCCTTGGCCTGCAGTCCGATCGGCGTGCCGGCGGCGACCGCCGCGCGCAGCATCTCGCCGGTCGAGAGCTGGACAATGCCATGCTTGTGGACCAGCCGCTGCGCCTGGGTCCCCTTGCCCGAGCCCGGCGGCCCCAAAAGGATCAATCTCATGACTAATTCGCCCCCCGGCTAGGTGAGCGAGACCCGCACACCCGTGATGTGAGTTTGGAACCGCCGCGCACCCCAATCAGCGCCGACGACCCCTGAGCTTCGACTTCCTGATCAGCCCTTCATACTGATGGGCGAGCAGATACCCCTGAACCTGCGCCACGGTATCCATCGTCACGCTGACGACGATCAAAAGCGACGTACCACCAAAGTAGAACGGCACCGAGGCGTAGGAAATCAGAATTTCCGGAATCAGACAGACGATAGCAAGATAGATCGCACCAAGCACCGTGATACGCGACAGCACGTAGTCGATATATTCGGCGGTGCGTTCGCCGGGCCGGATGCCCGGGATGAAACCGCCATGCTTCTTCAGATTGTCGGCGGTCTCGGTCGGGTTGAACACGATCGCGGTGTAGAAGAACGCGAAGAAGACGATTAGCGCGAGATAGAGGATCAGAAACAGCGGTCGGCCATGGCCGAGTTGGGTGGTGATCCACTGGAACCACTCCGGACCCTTGCCGGCATTGAAGTTCGCAACGGTGGTCGGCAGCAGCAGCAGCGACGAGGCGAAGATCGGCGGAATCACGCCCGAGGTGTTGAGCTTGAGCGGCAGATGCGAGGACTGGCCCTCGAACATCTTGTTGCCGACCTGGCGCTTCGGATACTGGATCAACAGCCGGCGCTGTGCCCGCTCCATGAACACGATGAAGGCGATCACCGCGATCGCCATCACGATGACGATCAGGATCAGGCCGGTCGACATCGCGCCCTGGCGACCAAGTTCCAGCATGTTGGCGAGCGCCGACGGCAGTTCGGCGACGATGCCCGACAGGATGATCAGCGAGATACCGTTGCCGATACCGCGCGAGGTGATCTGCTCGCCGAGCCACATCAGGAACATGGTGCCGCCGGTCAGCGTGATCGCGGTCGAAAGGCGGAAGAACATGCCGGGGTCGCTGACGACATTGCCGGCGCCTTCGAGGCCGACCGCGATGCCGTAGGACTGGAACAAGGCCAGGATCACCGTGAGATAGCGGGTGTACTGGTTCAGCGTCTTGCGGCCCGCCTCGCCCTCCTTCTTCAGGGCCTCGAGCTGCGGCGAAACGGTGGTGAGGAGCTGGATGATAATCGATGCCGAGATGTACGGCATGATGTTCAGCGCAAAGATCGCCATGCGGTGGATGCCGCCGCCGGCAAACATGTTGAACATGCCGAGGATGCCGCCGGACTGGGTGCGGAACACCTGTTCCCAGATGTTTGGATCGATGCCGGGCAGCGGGATGTAGGTGCCAAGCCGATAAACAAGCAGCGCACCCAGGGTAAACCAGATGCGCTTCTTCAGCTCGTCAGCCTTCGCCAGAGCTCCGAAATTGAGGTTTGCTGCAAGTTGTTCGGCTGCTGAGACCATGTTTCGGCTTTCTCCCGGAGCCCCCTTCGCCGACGCCCCCGCGGGGACGATCGGCAGACACCGGACATTATCTGGTGCTCGGCCTCGATAAGTCCATCATTCGATCTGCGGATTGCCCGAGCCGCGCGCGGGCAATGACGCAGATGTTACGCCGCCTCGCCTTCTTCCGCCTTGGCGGGGGCCAGGATCTTGACCGAGCCGCCAGCCTTCTCGACCGCGGCAATCGCCGACTTGGAGGCGCCGTGCACCTCGATGGTCAGCTTGGCCTTGATCTCGCCGCGGCCGAGCAGCCGCAGGCCATCCTTGGCGCGGCGCAGCACGCCGGCCTTGACCAGGGTTTCGGCGTTCACGGTCGCAGACGCATCGACCAGCTTGTTGTCGATCGCTTCCTGCAGACGATCGAGATTGATCTCGGCGAAGTCGAGCTTGAAGATGTTGTTGAAGCCGCGCTTGGGCAGACGGCGATGCATCGGCATCTGGCCGCCTTCGAAACCCTTGATGCGGACGCCCGAACGCGCGGTCTGGCCCTTGCCGCCGCGGCCCGAGGTCTTGCCCTTGCCGGAACCGATGCCACGGCCGACGCGCATCCGCTTCTTGCGGGCGCCGGCGTTGTCGGCGATATCGCTGAGCTTCATCGCCCTTCTCCTTATATCTTGCTTACTCGCCGACGACGCGGACGAGATGCTGGACCTTGCTGATCATGCCGCGAACTTCAGGGGTGTCCTGCAGCTCGGCGACCCGACCGATCTTGTTGAGCTTGAGGCCGATCAGCGTCGAACGCTGCGAGTGATGGCGGCGGATCGCGCTGCCGATCTGCTCGACCTTGATCGTCTTGCTGGCCTTGGCCATGACAATAACTCCAAATAGCGCGCTGGTTTCCCGCGCGGGTTATTCCGCCACCACTTCGGCGTCGCCGCCGACGCGGCGCGACTGCAGGGTGGAGACCTTGATGTTGCGGCGGGCGGCCACCGAACGCGGCGAATCCTGATGCTTCAGCGCGTCGAAGGTCGCGCGAACCATGTTGTAGGGATTCGACGAGCCGATCGACTTCGCCACCACGTCCTGGATGCCGAGCGTCTCGAACACCGCGCGCATCGGGCCGCCGGCGATGATGCCGGTACCGGCCGGAGCGGCACGCAGATAGACGCGGCCGGCGCCGTGACGGCCGGCGATGTCGTGGTGCAGCGTGCGACCTTCGCGAAGGGCGACGCGCGTCAGGTTCCGCTTGGCCGACTCGGTCGCCTTGCGGATCGCCTCGGGAACTTCGCGCGCCTTGCCGTGGCCGAAACCGACCCGGCCCTTCTGGTCGCCGATCACGACCAGCGCCGCAAAGCCGAAGCGCTTGCCGCCCTTGACGACCTTCGCCACGCGATTGATGTGGACGAGCTTGTCGACGAACTCGCTGTCGCGCTCCTCGCGCTCCCTGCTCCGTTCGCGTCCGCCGCGTTCGCGTTCACCTGCCATGGTGTTTTCCAATCTCTAGGAGGCCTGCGCCTCTTTCCTCGTAATCGTTCGATTCGTTTAGAAGCTCAATCCGCCTTCGCGCGCCGCATCGGCGAGCGCCTTGACGCGCCCGTGATAGATGTAGGCGCCGCGATCGAACACGACTTCCTTGACACCCTTCTGCGCCGCACGTTCCGCCAGCAGCTTGCCGACCGCCTTTGCCGCATCGATGTCGGCGCCGGTCTTGCCGGATTCGCGCATGGTCTTCTCCAGCGACGAGGCGGACGCCAGCGTCTCGCCCTTCTGGTCGTCGATGACCTGGGCGTAGATGTGCTTCGACGAGCGGAACACCGACAGCCGTGGACGGCCGCCTGCCGAACGGCGAAGCGCAAGGCGCACGCGCTGCTTGCGCCGGGCATTCGTAACCTTGAGTGACATGACCGGCTCCGTTACTTCTTCTTGCCTTCCTTGCGGAAGATAAATTCGTTGGCGTACTTCACGCCCTTGCCCTTGTAGGGCTCCGGCGGACGGTAGGCGCGGATCTCGGCGGCGACCTGACCGACGCGCTGCGGGTCGTTGCCGGTGATCGTGATCTCGGTCGGCTTCGGCACCGCGATGGTGATGCCTTCCGGGATCGCGTAGATCACGTCGTGGCTGTAGCCGAGCGCGAGCTGCAGGTTCTTGCCCTGCATCGCGGCGCGGTAGCCGACGCCGGTGATCTCGAGCTTCTTCTCGAAGCCCTTGGTGACGCCCTCGACGAGGTTCGCCACCTGCGCCCGCGCGGTGCCGTACATCGCCTGCGCGCGGTTGGTCTTGACGCGCGGAGCGACCTTGACCTGGCCGTTCTCGAACTTCACCTCGACGTCGTCATGCACGACGAACTGAAGCTGGCCCTTCGGCCCCTTCACCTTCACCGTCTGGCCTTCGACGGTCGCCGTCACACCCGACGGGATCGCCACCGGCTTCTTGCCGATACGTGACATCGTAAATTCCTTCCTCAGAACACCGTGAAGAGAACTTCGCCGCCCACATTCGCCTCGCGCGCCTCGTGGTCAGCCATGATTCCCTTCGGCGTCGACAACACCGAAATGCCGAGACCGTTGTTCACGCGCGGCAGGTTCTTCACCGAGGCGTAAACGCGGCGGCCCGGCTTCGACACCCGCTCGATCTCGCGGATGACGGGCTCTCCGTCGAAATACTTCAGCTCGATCTCGAGCTCGCTGCGGCCGCTCGCATGCTCGACGCTGGCGTAGCCGCGGATGTAACCCTCGGCCTTCAGCACCTCGAGCACGTTGGCGCGCATCTTCGAGCCGGGGCTCGAGACCTTGGACTTCGAGCGCATCTGCGCGTTGCGGATGCGGGTGATGAGATCGGAGATCGGATCGTGCGTGGACATGGTTCCGACCCTCCTTACCAGCTTGACTTCACGAGCCCGGGAACCAGGCCCTTGGAGCCGAGTTCACGCAGCGCGATGCGCGACAGCTTGTTCTTGCGATAGTTCGAGCGCGGACGCCCGGTCAGCTCGCAGCGGTTGCGGATGCGCGTCGGCGACGAGTTGCGCGGCATCTCGGCGAGCTTCAGCGTCGCCGCGAAGCGCTCTTCCATCGGCTTGGTCTTGTCGGCGATGATCGCCTTCAGCTTCTCGCGGCGGGGAGCGGCGTTCTTCGCCATCCGCTTGCGCCGGTTGTTCTTCTCGACTGAACTCTTCTTTGCCATGCTTGGCTCCTGGGTATCCGCGTTTGAGTTGCCTTGACTCAGCTACTCACTGCCGGAACGGGAAATTGAAAGCGGTCAACAAGGCGCGCGCCTCGTCGTCGGTCTTGGCGGTGGTGCAGACCGTGATGTCCATGCCACGCGCTTCCGAGACCTTGTCGAAGTCGATCTCGGGGAAAATGATGTGCTCCTTGATGCCGAGCGAATAGTTGCCGCGGCCGTCGAAGCTCTTCGGGTTCAGGCCGCGGAAGTCGCGGACGCGGGGCAGCGCCACGTTCACCAGGCGGTCGATGAACTCGTACATATGGGCCTTGCGCAGCGTGACCTTGCAGCCGATCGGCTGGTTCTCGCGCAGCTTGAAGGTCGCGATCGCGACGCGCGAATAGGTCACGATCGCCTTCTGGCCGGCGATCAGGGTCAGCTCGGCAGCGGCGGTCTCGGCCTTCTTGCGGTCGTTGACGGACTCGCCGACGCCCATGTTGAGCACGACCTTGTCCAGGCGCGGAACCTGCATCACGTTGGCATAGCCGAACTTCTCGGTCATCATGCCGCGGATCTTCTTGTCATACTCCGCGCGCAGGCGCGGCACGTAAGCGGTATCAGCCATCGATCTCTGCTCCCGAGCTCTTGGCAACACGAACCTTCTTGCCATCGGCCTGAATCTTGAACCCAATGCGGGTCGGCTTTCCGTCCTTGCCGACATACGCAATGTTCGACAGGTGGATCGGCGCCTCCTTGGAGATGATGCCGCCCTCCTGGGACTGGGTCTGCTTCTGGTGACGCTTCACCATGTTGATGCCGCGGACGAGAGCCTTGTTCTCGTCCGGACGCACCTCGAACACCTCGCCGGTGCGACCCTTGTCGCGGCCGGTGAGCACGATCACCTTGTCGCCCTTGCGGATTTTGGCAGCCATCACAGCACCTCCGGCGCGAGCGAAATGATCTTCATGTGGTTCTTGGCGCGAAGCTCGCGCGGCACCGGCCCGAAAATACGGGTACCGACCGGCTCCGACTGGTTGTTGATCAGCACGGCGGCGTTGCGGTCAAAACGGATGACCGAACCGTCGGCGCGGCGGATGTCCTTGCGGACCCGCACCACGACGGCCTTCATCACGTCGCCCTTCTTCACCTTGCCACGCGGAATGGCTTCCTTGATCGACACAACGATAATGTCGCCCACGGTGGCATAGCGACGCTTGGAACCGCCAAGCACCTTGATGCACATGACACGGCGTGCGCCTGAATTATCGGCCACGTCGAGGTTGGTCTGCATCTGAATCATTGATGCACCTCGTCCTCTTTCTGCGCTTTAGCGCGCTCAAAATTTCCCTGAAATGCCTCGGCTAAGCCGAAGTTATCAGGCCGTTTTCTTGTGTTCGCCCCGGACCACGGTCCAGCGCTTCAGCTTCGAGATCGGCTTCGATTCCTCGATCCAGACCATATCGCCGGGCTTGAACTGGTTGTTCTCGTCGTGCGCGTGGTAGTTCTTGGAACGGCGGATCGTCTTCTTGTAGATCGGATGGGTGAAGCGGCGATCGACGCGCACCACCACCGTCTTGGCTTGCTTGTCGCTGACGACCACGCCCTGCAGAGTACGTTTCGGCATAGCTTGGCCCCTTACTTCTTCTTCGCGCGCTGCTCGGCAGCGATGGTCTTGATACGGGCGATGTCACGGCGGGCTTCCCGCATCCGCGACGTGTTCTCCAGCTGACCGGTGGCGCGCTGGAAGCGGAGGTTGAAGCGCTCCTTCTTCAGGTTGAGGATCGCGTCTTCCCGCTGGTCGTCGCTCATCGCGCGAATGTCTGCAACTTTCATCTCGGCCATGGCGATTACTCCGCAATGCGCGCGACGAAGCGCGTCTTGATCGGCAGCTTGGCGGCGGCGAGCGACAGCGCTTCCCTCGCGGTCTGCACCGGCACGCCGTCGATCTCGAACATCACGCGGCCCGGCTTGATCCGGACCACCCACAATTCCGGCGAACCCTTGCCGGAGCCCATGCGGACTTCGGCGGGCTTCTTGGACACCGGCACATCGGGGAACACGCGGATCCAGACGCGGCCGGCGCGCTTCATGTGACGGGTCAGCGCGCGGCGGGCGGCTTCGATCTGGCGGGCGGTGACGCGCTCAGGCTCCATCGCCTTCAGGCCGAACTGGCCGAACGCCAACGTCGCGCCAGAGGTCGCAACGCCGTGGATACGGCCCTTATGCGCCTTCCGGAACTTCGTTTTCTTAGGTTGCATCATGGCTTTAAGCCCTCAAATTCCTGCTTTGCCTCAAGCGGCGGCCGCATCGCGGCGCGAACGCGGGGTGTCGCCTTCGGCCATCTTCTTGTCCTGGGCCATCGGATCGTGCTCGAGGATCTCACCCTTGAAGATCCAGACCTTGACGCCGCAGGTGCCGAAGGTCGTGAACGCGGTCGCAACGCCGTAATCGACGTCGGCGCGCAGCGTGTGCAGCGGCACGCGGCCCTCGCGGTACCACTCCATGCGCGCGATTTCAGCGCCGCCGAGACGGCCCGAGCAGTTGATGCGGATGCCTTCGGCACCGAGGCGCATCGCCGACTGCACGGCGCGCTTCATGGCGCGGCGGAACGCGACGCGGCGCTCGAGCTGCTGGGCGATCGATTCTGCGACCAGGGTCGCGTCGAGCTCGGGCTTGCGGATCTCCACGATGTTGATCACGACGTCCGACGAGGTGATGTCGGCGACCTTCTTGCGCAGCTTGTCGATGTCGGCGCCCTTCTTGCCGATCACCACGCCCGGACGCGCCGAGTGGATCGTCACGCGGCACTTCTTGTGCGGACGCTCGATCACGATACGCGCCACGGCCGCCTGCTTGAGCTCCTTGTGCAGGATCTCGCGGATCTTGACGTCCTCGTGCAACAGCTTGCCGTATTCCTGCTTGCCGGCGAACCAACGGGAATCCCAGGTCCGGTTGATGCCGAGACGCAGCCCGATTGGATTGATCTTTTGACCCATCGTCTTCTCCTGCGCCCTTAAGCGCTTGCCTCGGCCTCGACCTGACGAACCACGATGGTCAGGTGCGAGAACGGTTTGTACACACGGCCCGAACGGCCACGACCACGCGGCGCAAAGCGCTTCATCACGAGACCGTTGCCGACATGCGCCTCGGCAACGACGAGATCGTCGACATCGAGGTCATGGTTGTTCTCGGCGTTCGCGATTGCCGACTCCAGGCACTTCTTGACGTCGACCGCGATCCGCTTGCGCGAGAACTGCAGGTCGGCGAGCGCAGCAGACGCCTTGCGGCCGCGGATCAGCTGCGCCACCAGGTTGAGCTTCTGCGGGCTGACGCGCAGCATGCGGGCGACGGCCTTGGCCTCATTGTCCGCGAGGCTACGTTCGCGCTTTGGTTTGCTCATCGTCTAATCCTCAAGCCTTCTTGGCTTTCTTGTCGCCTGAGTGGCCATGGAAGGTCCGGGTCGGCGAGAACTCGCCGAACTTGTGACCCACCATTTCCTCGTTGACCGCCACCGGCACATGCTTCTGGCCGTTGTAGACGCCGAACGTCAGGCCGACGAACTGCGGCAGGATAGTCGAGTGGCGGCTCCAGATCTTGATGACGTCGTGACGGCCGGACGCGCGCGCGGCATCTGCCTTCTTGAGCAGAGAGCCTTCGACGAACGGGCCTTTCCAGACTGAACGAACCATGTCCGGCGTTCCTTACTTCTTCCGCTTGTGGCGGCTTAGGAGAATGAATTTGTTGGTCGACTTGTTGGTGCGGGTCTTCTTGCCCTTGGTCGGCTTGCCCCACGGAGTAACCGGGTGGCGACCGCCCGAGGTACGACCTTCACCACCGCCGTGCGGGTGATCGATCGGGTTCATGACGACGCCGCGGTTGTGCGGACGCCAGCCGAGCCAGCGAGTCCGACCGGCCTTGCCGATCGAGATGTTCATGTGATCGGGGTTGGAGACCGCGCCGATCGTGCCGCGGCAACGGCCGTGCACCAGGCGCTGCTCGCCCGAGTTCAGGCGGATGATCACGTAGTCCTGGTCGCGGCCGACGATCTGGGCGTAGGTACCGGCCGAGCGCGCGAGCTGCCCGCCCTTGCCGATCTTGAGCTCGATGTTGTGCACGATCGTGCCGACCGGCATGTTGCCGAGCGGCATGACGTTGCCGGGCTTCACGTCGACATAGTTGCCGGCGACGACGGTGTCGCCCGCCGCCAGACGCTGCGGCGCCAGGATGTAGGCCTGCTCGCCGTCCTGGTACTTGATCAGCGCGATGAACGCGGTGCGGTTCGGATCATATTCCAGCCGTTCCACGGTCGCCGGCACGTCCACCTTGTCGCGGCGGAAGTCGACGGTGCGGTAGGCCTTCTTGTGGCCGCCACCGCGGAAGCGCACGGTGATGCGACCGGTGTTGTTGCGGCCGCCGGTGCCGAGCTTGCCCTCGGTCAGCGTCTTCACCGGCTTGCCCTTGTAGAGCGCCGAACGATCGACCATGACCAGCTGGCGCTGGCCCGGCGTCGTGGGATTGTAGGTTTTCAATGCCATCGTCGTTGCGCCTTATAGTCCGGTAGTCACGTCGATCCGGTGGCCCTCTTCCAGGGTCACGATCGCGCGCTTGGTGTCCGACTGCGAGCCGAGATTGCCGCGGAACACCTTGGTCTTGCCCTTGCGAACGAGGGTGTTGACGCTCTTCACCTTGACGTCGAACAGCTTCTCGATCGCTTCCTTGATCTGCGGCTTGGTGGCCTTGCCGGAGACCTTGAACAGCACCTTGTTGTGCTCGGAGGCCAGCGTCGCCTTTTCCGTCACGACCGGAGCGACGATCACGTCGTAGTGGCGCGGATCAATATTCTTCATTTGAAGCGCGCCTCCAGCGCATCAACCGCGGCCTTGGTCAGCACCAGCTTCTGGCGGCGGAGAATGTCGTAGACGTTGATGCCCTGGATGGGCAGCACGTCGATGTTCGGGATGTTGCGGGCCGCCGTCGCGAAACCGGCGTTCAGCTCCGCACCGTCGATGATCAGCGCGTTGGTGAGCCCGAGGCCGGAGAATTGACCGAGCAGCGCCTTGGTCTTGGCCTCCTTGACGGCTGCATTGTCGATCACGACAAGCCCGCCATCCTTGGCCTTGGCCGACAACGCATGCTTCAGCGCGAGCGCCCGCACCTTCTTCGGCAGGTCGGTCGCATGCGAGCGAACGATCGGACCAAACGCTCGGCCACCGCCGCGGAACTGCGGCACGCGAGCCGAGCCGTGACGGGCGCCGCCGGTGCCCTTCTGCTTGTACATCTTCTTGCCGGTGCGCCAGATCTCAGCGCGGCCCTTGGCCTTGTGCGTACCGGCCTGACGCTTGTTCAGCTGCCACTGCACGCAGCGCTGGATGATGTCCGCGCGCGGCTCGAGACCGAAGATCGCGTCCGAGAGCTGAACCGATCCGGCGTCCTTGCCTTCAAGGGTCGTGACTTTCAGTTCCATCTCACGCGCCCTCCTTCTCGGCCGGAGCCTCGGCAGCCTCGCCGCCGGCAACCTTGAACTTGCCGGGCTTCGGGGCTTCCTTCGGCAGCGGCTTCTTCACCGCGTCGCGCACCGAGATCCAGCCGCCCTTGGAGCCGGGAACGGCGCCTTCGACGAGGATCAGGCCGCGCTCGACGTCGGTCTGCACCACGCGCAGATTGAGCGTGGTGATGCGATCAACGCCCATGTGACCGGGCATCTTCTTGTTCTTCCAGGTCTTGCCGGGATCCTGACGACCACCGGTCGAACCGATCGAACGGTGCGAGATCGACACACCGTGGGTGGCGCGCAGGCCGCCGAAATTCCAGCGCTTCATACCGCCGGCAAAACCCTTACCGACCGAGGTGCCGGTCACGTCGACAAACTGGCCGACCACGAAATGGTCCGCCTGGATTTCCGCGCCCACCGGGATCAGCGAGTCCTCGGACACGCGGAACTCGGCGACCTTGCGCTTGGGCTCGACCTTGGCGACCGCGAACTGGCCGCGTTCGGCCTTGGGCATGTAGACGGTCTTGCGGGTGCCCGCGCCGAGCTGAAGGGCGACATAGCCGTTCTTCTCGGTCGTGCGGTGACCCAGCACCTGGCAGTTGCCCAGCTTCAGCACGGTCACAGGGATATGCTCGCCGGTCTCCGTAAAGACCCGCGTCATCCCGACCTTTTGTGCGATCACTCCGGAGCGCATCGGCGTGCTTCCTGTCTTTCTGTCCGCAAGCGGCGGACGTAAAAATCCAAATCCTTAGAGCTTGATCTCGACGTCGACACCAGCGGCCAGGTCGAGCTTCATCAGCGCATCGACGGTCTGCGGGGTCGGGTCGACAATGTCGAGGAGGCGCTTGTGGGTGCGCATCTCGAATTGCTCGCGGCTCTTCTTGTCAACGTGCGGCGAACGGTTGACGGTGAACTTCTCGATGCGGGTCGGCAGCGGAATGGGTCCGCGAACCTGCGCACCGGTGCGCTTCGCCGTGTTCACGATCTCACGGGTCGACGTATCGAGGATTCGATGGTCGAACGCCTTGAGACGGATGCGAATGTTTTGGCCGTTCATTGCCGTATTCTCTCTTTAGTGAGTGGCGAGTAGCGAATAGCGAATGGAGTGACCCACTCGCTACTCGCCATTCCCTATTCGCGTTCTTACTCGATGATGGCGGCGACGACGCCGGCGCCGACGGTGCGGCCGCCTTCGCGGATCGCGAAGCGCAGCTTTTCTTCCATCGCGATCGGCACGATCAGGTGCACTTCCATCGCGATGTTGTCACCCGGCATCACCATCTCGGTGCCTTCGGGCAGGTGCACGACGCCGGTCACGTCGGTGGTGCGGAAGTAGAACTGCGGACGGTAGTTTGTGAAGAACGGGGTGTGGCGGCCGCCCTCTTCCTTGGTGAGGATGTAGGCCTCAGCCTTGAACTTGGTGTGCGGCTTGACCGAACCGGGCTTGCACAGCACCTGGCCACGCTCGACTTCCTCGCGCTTGGTGCCGCGGAGCAGCGCACCGATGTTGTCGCCAGCCTGGCCCTGATCGAGCAGCTTGCGGAACATTTCGACGCCGGTGACGATGGTCTTCTGGGTGTCGCGGATACCGACGATTTCGATTTCGTCGCCGACCTTGACGATGCCACGCTCGACACGGCCGGTGACGACGGTGCCACGGCCCGAGATCGAGAACACGTCTTCGACCGGCATCAGGAACGGCTGGTCGATCGGACGCTCCGGCTGCGGGATGTACTCGTCGACGTTGCGCATCAGCTCGAGGATGGCGTCGTGGCCGAGCTTCTTGTCCTTGTCTTCGAGGGCGGCGAGCGCCGAGCCCTTGATGATCGGGATCTTGTCGCCCGGGAATTCGTACTTCGAGAGCAACTCGCGGACTTCGAGCTCGACGAGCTCGAGCAGCTCCGGATCGTCGACCATGTCGCACTTGTTGAGGAACACGACGAGCGCGGGCACGCCGACCTGGCGGGCGAGCAGGATGTGCTCGCGGGTCTGCGGCATCGGGCCGTCAGCGGCCGACACGACCAGGATCGCGCCGTCCATCTGGGCAGCGCCCGTGATCATGTTCTTCACGTAGTCGGCGTGGCCGGGGCAGTCGACGTGGGCATAGTGACGGTTGGTCGTCTCGTACTCGACGTGTGCGGTCGAGATGGTGATGCCGCGCGCCTTCTCTTCCGGCGCCTTGTCGATCTGGTCGTAGGCGGTGAACGTCGCACCACCGGTTTCTGCGAGCACCTTGGTAATCGCTGCGGTCAGCGAGGTCTTGCCGTGGTCGACGTGACCGATGGTTCCGATGTTGCAGTGCGGCTTGGTACGTTCGAATTTAGCTTTGGCCATTTGACTCTCCGTTCAATCGTTAGTTGCCAACCAACGACAATCAGGCAAACTTCTTCTGGACTTCAGCCGACACGTTCGCCGGAGCTTCGGCGTAGTGATCGAACTGCATGGTGAAGGTCGCGCGACCCTGGCTCATCGAGCGCAGATTGTTCACGTAACCGAACATGTTCATGAGCGGGACCATCGCGTTGATGACGTTGGCATTGCCGCGCATGTCTTGGCCCTGGATCTGGCCGCGCCGCGAGTTCAGGTCGCCGATGACCGAACCGGTGTAGTCTTCCGGGGTCACCACCTCGACCTTCATGATCGGCTCGAGCAGAACAGACTTGCCCATCTGCAGCGCCTCGCGGAAGCAGGCGCGCGTGGCGATTTCGAAGGCCAGCGCCGACGAGTCAACGTCGTGGAACTTGCCGTCGATCAGCTGCACCTTGACGTCGACCACCGGGAAGCCGGCGACCACGCCCGACGACAGCACGCTCTCCAGACCCTTTTCGACGCCGGGGATGTATTCCTTCGGCACCGCACCGCCCACGATCTTCGACTCGAACTCGTAGCCCTTGCCGGCCTCGTTCGGCTCGACGATCAGCGTCACGGCAGCAAACTGGCCGGTACCGCCGGTCTGCTTCTTGTGGGTATAGCTGTGCTCGACCCGCTTGGTGACACGCTCACGGAACGCCACCTGCGGCGCGCCGATATTGGCGTCGACCTTGTAGGTGCGCTTGAGGATGTCGACCTTGATGTCGAGATGGAGTTCGCCCATGCCCTTCAGGATGGTCTGACCGGACTCGTGGTCGGTCGATACGCGGAAGGACGGATCCTCCGCGGCGAGCTTGGCGAGCGCCACGCCCAGCTTTTCCTGGTCGGCCTTCGACTTCGGCTCGATCGCGATCTCGATCACCGGCTCCGGGAATTCCATCTTCTCGAGGATCACGGGGTGGGTCGGATCGCACAGCGTGTCACCGGTGCGCGCTTCCTTCAGGCCTGCCAGCGCGACGATGTCGCCGGCATAGGCTTCCTTGATGTCTTCGCGGTTGTTCGCATGCATCAGCAGCATGCGGCCGATACGCTCCTTCTTCTCGCGGGTCGAGTTCACCACGCCGGTGCCCGACTGCAGGATGCCAGAGTAGATGCGACAGAAGGTGATCGTGCCGACGAAGGGATCGTCCATGATCTTGAACGCGAGCAGCGACAGCGGCTCCTTGTCGTCCGCCTTGCGCACCACTTCGTTGCCCTTGTCGTCGGTGCCCTTGATCGCGGGCACATCGAGCGGCGACGGCAGATAGTCGACGACGGCGTCGAGCAGCGGCTGCACACCCTTGTTCTTGAACGCGGAGCCGCACAGCACCGGATAGAAGGCGCCGGTCAGCACTGCCTTGCGAAGCAGCCTCTTGAGCGTCGCCTCGTCGGGCTCCTTGCCGTCGAGGTAAGCGGCCATGGCATCGTCGTCGAGCTCGACGGCGGCTTCCACCATCTTCTCGCGATATTCCTTGGCCTGCTCGACCAGATCTTCCGGGATGTCGACATAGTCGAACTTGGCGCCGAGCGATTCATCGTTCCAGATGATGCCCTTCATCTTCACGAGGTCAACGAGACCCTTGAAGTTGTTCTCGGCACCGATCGGAAGCTGGATCGCGATCGGCTTGGCGCCGAGGCGGTCGACGATGTCGGACAGGCACTTGAAGAAGTCGGCGCCGGTCTTGTCCATCTTGTTGGCGAACACGATGCGCGGCACCTTGTACTTGTCGCCCTGGCGCCACACGGTCTCGGTCTGCGGCTCGACGCCCTGGTTGGAGTCGAGCACGCACACGGCGCCGTCGAGCACGCGCAGCGAACGCTCGACCTCAATGGTGAAGTCGACGTGGCCGGGGGTGTCGATGATGTTCAGGCGCTTGCCGTTCCAGAACGCGGTGGTCGCAGCCGAGGTGATCGTGATGCCGCGCTCCTGCTCCTGCTCCATCCAGTCCATCGTCGCGGCACCTTCGTGCACTTCGCCGATCTTGTGGCTCTTGCCGGTGTAATAGAGGATGCGCTCGGTGGTCGTGGTCTTGCCGGCGTCGATATGCGCCATGATACCGAAGTTGCGGTAGTCCTCGATGGCATGTTGGCGGGGCATGAGACTGTTCCTTAGATTCCGTTGTTCGCCTTACCAGCGATAGTGCGAGAAGGCGCGGTTGGCTTCCGCCATCCGGTGCACGTCTTCACGCTTCTTGACGGCGTTCCCGCGATTGTTCGACGCATCCAGCAGCTCCGCCGAGAGCCGCTCCGTCATGGTCTTCTCGTTGCGCTCGCGCGCGGCCGAAATGAGCCAGCGGATGCCGAGCGCCTGACGGCGCACCGAGCGGACTTCCACCGGCACCTGGTAGGTCGCGCCACCGACGCGGCGGGAGCGGACCTCGATGGTCGGCATCACATTCTCGAGCGCCTGCTCGAACACGCCGAGCGGGTTCTGCTTGGTCTTGGCCTCGATCATGCCGAGCGCACCGTAGACGATGTTTTCGGCAACCGACTTCTTCCCGGCGTACATCACCGAGTTCATGAACTTCGTAATGACAATGTTCCCGAACTTCGGGTCGGGAAGAACTTCACGCTTCTCAGCAGAATGGCGACGCGACATCTGATCGGTTCCCGCTTACTTCGGACGCTTCGCGCCGTACTTCGAACGGCGCTGCTTACGGTTCTTGACGCCCTGGGTATCCAGCACGCCGCGGAGGATGTGGTAGCGCACGCCCGGCAAGTCCTTGACGCGGCCGCCGCGGATCATGACCACCGAGTGCTCCTGCAGGTTATGGCCCTCACCCGGGATGTAGCCGATCACCTCGAAGCCGTTGGTCAGGCGCACCTTGGCGACCTTGCGAAGCGCCGAGTTCGGCTTCTTCGGGGTCGTGGTGTAGACGCGCGTGCAAACGCCGCGCTTCTGCGGCGACTGCTGCAGCGCCGGCACCTTCTTGCGCGACTTCTGCACTTCACGTGGATTAGCGATCAGCTGGTTGATCGTCGGCATGCAGCCTTCACCCTTTAGTTCGCGCGAAACCTTGAATGGCTCCGCAAATTCTTCTCGGGATCAGCCATCCCGTACGGCCCGCTCGACGCGGAACAATCAACCGCGCAAAACGAAATCGCGCCAACCACTCATCGCTGAGCGGAAAGCGCTTCGACGCCACAGAGGACCGCGATTCCCGGACTGCTCAGCGTTCGCTGCCCAGCCCGCCACCGAGGTCATGCATCCGAATTCACTCTCAAGAGGACTTGCTCAAGAGAACTAAAATCGTCCTGGCATTGCCTAGCTATCATCGACAGCGTTTGAGCGGCATTCGTCGAGGTTGGTGCCCGTCCGTCTCCCAAAAGGGACCCTAGGGTGTTCCGTTCCGACGCTGGCGTAGCTCACCGCCTGTCGTTAAGTGGGCGCCTTGTATAAGCGCGGGATAGTGAAGTCAAGCAAAACGATAATCAAAGAAGCGCCTCTGGCGCCTGCGGATTTCGCATTTCCTCCGCGCCCGCGTGCACGCCGGATTATGACAATTCCCCTGCCCCACACTACCCCACGGTGCGTTCGGGTGAATCATATTTTACCCGGACATAATATGATCAGAAACAATTCTTCCCGACCGGGTACGGGAGTCGGCCGCAAAACTAAGGTTTTATTTGCCATTCGCAGCGCAAAAAAGGCGGGTCCTGTCGTCTCGGACCCCTTATGCGGCACACCGACATTGCAATCATCGGCGGAGGCCTCGCGGGTTCGACCGCTGCGGCCATGCTCGGGCGCGCCGGGATTCCGAACATTTTGATCGACCCGCACCGGACCTATCCGTTCGATTTCCGCGTCGAGAAGCTCGGCGGAGTTGAGCAGCTGCAGCGATTCGCTGCGACGGGATTCGCCGAATCCGTGCTGCGCTCGGCCACAAGGAGCGGCGAAAACTGGATCGCGCGATTCGGCTATCTGCTCGACACTCCCCCGAACCAGCAATTCGGCATCATGTACGACGCGCTGATCGCAGCAATCCGCGCCGAAATCGCCGGACCGGCCGAATTCGTCTGCGACAAGGTTATCGATGTCAGGACCAGCGCCGAACGCCAGACGCTGGCGCTTTCCAACGGCGATACGATCTCGGCCCGGCTCTTGGTGCTCGCCAATGGACTGAACGTCGGGCTGCGCCGCAGCCTCGGCATTGGGCGCGAGGTCACCAGCCCCTGCCACTCCATCTCGTTCGGCTTCGATCTCGTGCCGGTGGGGCGTTCGGCCTTCCCGTTCGCGGCGATGACCTATTTCTCCGAGCGGCCAAGCGATCGCATCCCCTATCTGACGCTGTTTCCGATCGAAGGCCGGATGCGCGCCAATCTCTTCACCTATCGCCAGGCCGAAGATCCCTGGCTGCGCGCGATGCGGCGCAATCCGGTCGAGGCACTCAACGCCGCGCTGCCGCGGTTGCGCCGGATCACCGGCGACTTCGATGTCTCCGGCGACATCAGGGTCAGGCCCACCGACCTCTATGTCAGCACCGGCTATCGGCAGGCCGGCGTCGTGCTGGTCGGCGACGCCTTTGCGGCCACCTGCCCGGTCAGCGGCACCGGAACCGACAAGGTGTTCACCGACGTGGTGCAGCTCTGCAGCGTCCACATCCCGGCCTGGCTCGCGACCGACGGCATGGGTGCGGACAAGATCGCAACCTATTACGACGATCCGCTCAAGACGGCGTGCGACGCCTGGTCAAACGCCAAGGCGTTCTCGTTCCGCTCGGTGTCGATCGACCCCGGGCTCTATTGGCGCGCTCAGCGCTGGGCGCGCTTTCTCGCCTATCTTGTCAAAGGCCGGCTTCGGCGGCTGCGCAGCGGCGGACGCCGGGCGGCGGTGGCGCATGCGGTGCCGCAGACGCCGCAGTAGCTGGTAACCGAGCTGGCGCCCCGCTTCCATCCGGTAGCCCAGCGAATGACCGGCGCGAACGTCGATCAGCATGTCCACCATGGGACGGCGGCCGGCCCATAGCTGCGCCATGAAGCTGTCCTCGGCGGCGCACGAATTGATCGCCTGGATACCGGATCCGGCAAGCAGCTGGTCCGTGACCTTGTCGACCAGCAGCGCGCCGGGCGAGTACTTGCCGAACGTCAGATCGAACGCCGTCTTCCAGGTATAGGCCGTCGTTCCGCAATACATCAAAACCTGTGCCGCGATCGGTTCATCGTTGACCTGCAGCAGCGCGACCGATGCGCATTGCACGGCGGCGAGATTCTGCATCAGTCTCCGCGCAAACACCGCATCGCGGCCGTCCGACAGCAGCGCGGTGCCGCGCGCGCCCTTCCAGCTCGCCTGCTCCATCGTCAGAAATGTCTCGAACGCGGCGGGCACGGCGGCGGGCGATCGGTCGTTGATCACCTCGACGTTGCCCAGCGCCGACAGCCTGTTCCAGTCCTGGCGCAGCTTCTTCCGCGTCGAGCCGGAGCGCTTCACGCCGAACTCCCGCGTCACATAAGGCCGTGCGCTCGTCGTCAGCACCAGCGGAGCCACGCCGCGCGCGGCGAGCATATCCATCATCGCTTTGTGGCTCGGCGTTTCCGCATCGAACTGCATCAGGTTCATCATCTTCGGCAGCTGCGGGTTCATCTCGACTGCCGCCAGCAGCGCCGGCATCACCTCGTCGACATGGAGGGGATCGACCACCGGGTTGGACAGAAAGGCGTAGTTGTAAGGCAGCCCCTCCAGCACCTCGGGCCAGCACGGGACCACCCTGCGCCGCTGCAGGGCCCAGGCGCCGACCAGGCGGCGCGAACCTGTGCCCTCATGCCATGCGAGCATCATCCCGATGCGGGCAAAATGAGTGTCGTTCGCCGCCTTCAGCGCGGCAGGATTCATGAACACGTTCGGCGATGCCCGCAGAACGAGATCGTCCCACTGCGTGCCAAGGTCCAGATTTGGTGAATCGATCGTTACCGAAATCATCCGCAATTTGCCTGTTCGGTCGTTTCGACAGGGCATCGTGCGATGCGGAGATTGTGATTCGATTAAGCGCGGCGGTGTTGACCGGATCGTGATCAGGCGCTTCAGCGTTTTTTTGCCATTGAGGCGCAGACTCGCCGCTTCAATTCGGGGCCCATCATCCATGCGGTACACGGACGTTGCGATCGTGGGCGGCGGCCTTGCCGGCGCGACTGCCGCAGCAATGCTCGGGCGCGCCGGCGTGACGGCCTGCCTGATCGATCCGCACGTGACCTACCCGCCCGAGCTGCGCTGCGAGAAGCTGGCCGGAAACCAGCTCGAGCTGTTGCGCAAGACGGGTCTCGCCGAACAAACGCTGGACGCCACCACGCTCGACGGCGAGGTCTGGGAGGCACGCTTCGGCCTCGTGGTCGCCAGGAAACCGAGCGACCAGCACGGCGTGATGTACGACACGCTGGTCAATGCCGTCCGTGCGCAGGTCCCCGCGAGCGTAGAGATCATCCACGGCAAGGCCTACGCGATTGTAACCAGCAGCGACCGCCAAAGGATCACGCTCGCCGACGACAAGGTGGTTTCGGCGCGCCTCGTCGTGCTCGCAAACGGACTGAACATCGGTCTTCGCGAGATGCTCGGCATGCAACGCCGCGTCATCAGCTCATGTCATTCGATCACGCTTGGCTTCAACATCGCGCCGGTCGGCCGCGCCTCGTTCGAATTCCCGGCGCTGACCTACTGGCCGGGGCGGCCAGGCCAGCGGATGGCCTATCTCTCGGTCTTCCCGATCGGCGACAAGATGCGCGCCAACCTGATGGTCTACCGCGACATGACCGATCCGTGGCTGCGCGATTTCCGGCAGGCCCCCGAAGCGACGATGATGGCGGTGATGCCGGGCCTGCATCGCATGATGGGGGATTTCAAGGTGGGCACGCCGATCCGGATCAGGCCCGCCGATCTCTGCGTGACCGACGGCTATCTTCGGCCCGGCGTCGTGCTGGCCGGCGACGCGTTTTCGACGTCCTGCCCGGCCGCCGGCACCGGGACGACCAAAGTCTTCACCGATGTCGAACGCCTCTGCAACGTCCATATCCCTGCCTGGCTCGCCACGGACGGCATGGACGTCGACAAGATCAAGCAATTCTACGAGGACCCCATCAAGGTCGCATGCGAGGCGCGATGCCTCGCCAAGGCCTATCACCTGCGGTCGCTCTCGATCGAACGCGGGGTTGCATGGCGGGCTGGTCGTTGGGGCCGCTTCGCGGTTCGCCTCGCCCAGGGCGTCCGCTACGCGATCCGCAAACGGCTGCCGGTGAGGTCTGCCCGCCCCGAACGCCGCGTGATCGGCGGACAACCGCAGCGAGGCCGGCTCGCCTGATCCAGGCGAGCGCGACCGGCGACAACCCGACGGGATTACTCCTCGTCGTCCTCATCCTCATCATCGTCTTCGTCGTCATCGTCCGCGCCATGCGAGGCGTGGCCCTGGTCGTCCCAGAGCTTGCGGTAGACGCCGTTCCCGGCGAGCAACTCGGCATGCGAGCCGCGCTCGATCGCCCTGCCGCCCGATATCACGATGATCTCGTCCATCTCGACCACCGAGGTCAGGCGGTGCGTCGACCAGATCATGGTGCGGCCCTTGGCGACCTTGAGCAGCGTGTGGTTGATCGCGGCCTCCGTGGTCTGGTCGAGGGCCGAGGTCGCCTCGTCGAGCAGCAGCACGGATGGATTGCGGATGATCGCGCGCGCGATCGCGATGCGCTGGCGCTGACCGCCCGACAGCGTGTCGCCGCGTTCGCCGACCGGCGTGTCGTATCTGTGCGGCAGGCTCATGATGTAGCGGTGGATCTCGGCCTTCTTCGCAGCGTCCTCGACCTCCGCGTCGGTCGCCCCCTCCTTGCCGAGCCGGATGTTCTCGCGGATCGACATGTTGAAGAGCATGTTCTCCTGGAACACGATCGCCATATTCGCCCGCAGCGATTCCCGCGTCACCTTGCGGATGTCGACGCCGTCGATGGCGACGCGGCCTTCGTCCGGCACGTAGAGACGCAGAATCAGGTTCAGCAAGGTGCTCTTGCCGGAGCCGCTGGGGCCGACGATCGCGACGCTCTTGCCGGCCTTGAGCTTGAGGCTGAGATTGTCGAGCACCGGCGTCGACGCGCCCTCGTATTTGAACGTGACGTGGTCGAAGGTGATGTCGTTGGTGATGCGCGGCAGATCCGGTGCGCCGGGGCGGTCGGCACCGCGGGTCGGCTCGTCGAGCAGTTCCTGGATGTGCTGCACCGCCGCCGCCGACTGGATCGACATCGGAATGAAATGCATGAGATGAGCGATGTTGTACGACACCTCCCAGAACGCGCTCTCGAAGGTCACGAAGGTACCGACGGTGATCTGCCCCTTGGTCGCCAGGTAGGCGCCGATCGCCAGCACCACGAGGTGCAACAGCAGTACCGCGATGGTGACGGTGCGCTCCACCATGGTCGACAGGAACATGGCGGAGGCCGCCTTCGCCCTGACGTCGCGGTTGCGCAGGGTGAACCAGCCGAGCGCTCGGCGCTGCAGGTTGAACGCCTTCACCACCGCCTGCGCTGCCACGTTCTCCTGCACCGTCCCCAGCAGCGCCGCCTCGTTCAGCTTCTGCTCGTAGTTCGCCTGCACCGCCTTCGGTGTCAGGATGCGCGGGCCGATCAGCGTGATCGGAAATATCAGCAGTGCGACCGCAGCGAGCTGCCAGCTGAGGAACAGCATCAGGATGATGCCAGCGAACAATTCGAAGAACGGCAGCGCCGCGCTGTTGGCAAAGTTCTTGATCGAGCCTTCGAACGCCGAGAGGTCGATCGAGAAACGCGACAATATCTCGCCGCGCTTGGTGCGCGCGAAATAGGCAGACGGCAGGTTCTGGACATGCTCGAACAGCCGCGTCCGCACGTCGGCAATGATGCCGGCGGCGAGCCGCGCGTCCCAGCGCTCGTACCACACCGCGATGATCGAGGTGACGATGCCCGCGACGGCAAGCACGCCCAGGATTTTGTAAAGGGCTCCGAAATCCTCCTCGCCGAGCGCGTCGTCGATCAGGAATTTCAGGCTCAGCGGCATGATGACGTTGAACAACGTCTCGACCAGCACGCCGATGGTCACGAAGGCGAACGGCCTCTTGTAGCCAGCCAGGATTGGCTTGACGAAGCCGAAGATCGTGGAGAGCGCGCCGGCGGCTTCCTTGGCGGTGAAGACGGCCAGATCCTCGTCGTCATCATCATCGTCGAGATCGAGCTCGTCCTCCTCGTCGTCATCGTCCTGTAGCGGCGCGGCAGCCGGCTTCGGCGAGACGGCCGGCGTAGGCGCGCCCGGGAGCTTCTTCTTCAGCTCGGGATCGTCGGGATCGAGCAGTTTCGGAGTGTCGGATGCGGGAGACTTGGGCGCCATGAAACCAACCGATGCTCCACGGCCGGCATGACCGCAAATCGAAATTGCAGCGGCAAGCACTGCGGCGGCGATCCTATGCGATCAGGACCAGTTCGGCAAAGCGTTTGGGACAACCAACCCGTGGCGCGGCGGCCCCATGGATTCGGCCGGACCGCTGCTGCTTGACGGATTGTTGACGCGAGATGCCTGCCTCGCGCCCCTCCCCGTTAATCGTCCTCGTCGGCATCGACCTTGTCGAAGAAGGAATAGCGCAGGCTGTCGGCGTCGGCGTACCACTGCCCCGGTCCCTTGTTGGCTGCAAGCGTCAGCGCCCACAACGCATCGGTGCAGTCGTGGCGGTGCATCGACAGGTCGAACCCGTTGCTGAAGAACAGCTCCGACCATTCCCACCAGGTGCCGAGCTTCTTCACCCCCCGCAACAGGTCGTAGCGGTCGATCACCGCCGGCGCCATGTCCGAGGTCACCGAGCCGAACACAAGGCCGGTCTTGACCACACGGTTGAGCTCGCGCACGGCGCGCGGCACCTGCTTTTCGCCGAGATGGCACAGGCTGGTCTCGAACACGAAATCGAACTCGTTGTCCTTGAACGGCATGTCGGCGATCGAGCCGAGCTTGTTGTACTTCGTCAGCGCCTTCGGCGTCTTGCCGTGGATGTAGCGGTTGTTCTCGATACCCCAGGCGTCGATGCCGCGTTCGCGCAGCGCGCCCACCAGCTCGCCGCTGGCGGAGCCCGCGATCAGCAGCTTGTGGTCCTTCGCCCGGCCCCACACCGTC
The DNA here is from genome assembly GCF_029910015.1 of Bradyrhizobium sp. ISRA436. Classification (NCBI taxonomy): domain Bacteria; kingdom Pseudomonadati; phylum Pseudomonadota; class Alphaproteobacteria; order Hyphomicrobiales; family Nitrobacteraceae; genus Bradyrhizobium; species Bradyrhizobium sp. ISRA436. The sequence continues at coordinate 3,089,009 of NZ_CP094519.1, read as the reverse complement.
TTGATCAGGTCCGTCAGATAGTCCGGATCGCTGAACTGACGCCAGGCTTCGCTGTACGGACCGGCGCCGCGGTAGTTGTCGAAGTAGCTGCGGTCGATCTTGTCGGAGAACGTCGGATCCGCCTGCGCGCGGGCGCGGCGCAGCCGCATCATCTCGGTAACGATGATGTCGGTCGCGGCGTCCGAAGAGTCGAGCAACCCGTTCAACGTCGAATCGAACAGATAATCGCCGACCACCACGATGCCCGGATGCTCCTTCGGCTCGGGGCGGTGGTTGGTCATGATATCGCGCACCGGCAGGCCGCCGGGCAGCGCGTTGACCGACGACAGCCAGCGGTGGATCTTGCCTTCCAGGAAATGCTCGCGCGCGTTGCCGAGCGAGGCCGGCAGCGACTTCAGCGCGGCGTCGATCAGCTCCTGGTCGCTGAGATTGGCGAAGGCGAGCGCGTCGGAGCCGGCGATCAGCCAGTTCAGCACGCCGTGCTTGCCGACGTCGTGGCGCGCGCCCTCATTGTAGACGCAGCAGCCGCCGAACGCCTCCGACATGAACCAGGCGCCCGGGATCTTCTCGCCCCAGAACGGCTCGTCGAACAGGATCGAGACGCGCAGATAGTGCGCGGGACGGTCGAAATAGGCGACGTGCTTGACCATCGACCGGCGCAGGGCCTCGCCGTCCCAGCGCATGGTCGCAAGCCAGGAATGCGGCAGACAGACCAGCACGAGGTCGAAGTCACGCGTCTCCGGTCCCTTGCCGTTCATCATGTTGAGCTGATAGCGGCCGTTTGCGGTCTTGCCGACCTTGAGAACGCGATGGTTGAGCTGGATGTCGGCATCGACTTCCGAGCGCAGGCAGTCGATCAATTGCTCATTGCCGTTCTGGATCGAGTAAAGGCCGATATAGCCGTCGACGTCCATCACGTAGTTCTTCAGCGCGTTGAGGCCGTTGGTGTTGTGGCTCTCTGTCGCGATGTCGGAGCGCGCCATCACCTTGAAGAAGCGCTTGGCGGTCTCGTCCTCGACCTCCTCGTCGAGCACCTGCTCGGCGGTCTTGTAGGCCCATGGGTGTTCGTTGTCGTGGGCGCCGATGCCCTCGTAATATTCGATCGGCGACACCAGGTCGGCGCAGCGCTTGCGGAACGCCTCGATCGCGGCCGCGGTCTGCGGGCCGTATTTGCGCCGCATGCCGGAGACGTCGGCGAGCAGCTCGCCGTCGAGCTGAACCTGCTCGGCGTCCATCGGAATCGTCTGCAGTCCGAAATGCTGGATCAGCTCGCGGAGCGGATCCGGCCCCGTCATCGAGTAATCGTAGATTTCGGCAACGCCGGCCTCGTACATCGCGGGCGCGGACTCGAATTTGCGCGTGAGAATCTTGCCGCCGAGTCGGTTCGACGCCTCGAAGATCGTGACGCGGCAGAGGTCGCCGAGCTTACGCTTCAAGTACCAGGCGCTCATCAGCCCCCCGGGGCCGCCGCCAACGATAGCCAAGTCAAGCATGTGAATTCCGTGGTCTCCGGAAACTGCAAAGCAGCCGGCCTAAGTCAGCCTAGCAAAAGCGCTTTTTTGCCTGAAGGAAAGATGAACAAAGTGCGTCCCAGCACCGCAACACCAAAAGAAAGCAGCAAAAAGGCCGGCGCGAAGCCGGCCTTCTCGTTGGCTACCGTAGTTCTGCGGGGCCCTATTCGGCGGGCGGCAGCGCCAGCGGCTCCGCTTCCGGAGCCGTCGGCACGATCGCCGCCTGCTTCTCGCGCTCGTCGAGAATCAGCTTGTCGCGCTTCATCGCGACTTCGCGGATCCGCGCCATCGAGGCGCCGGTGCCGGCCGGAATCAGGCGGCCGACAATGACGTTCTCCTTGAGGCCTTCGAGCGGGTCCACCTTGCCGTTGACGGCCGCTTCGGTGAGCACGCGCGTGGTCTCCTGGAACGACGCCGCCGAGAAGAAGGAGCGGGTCTGCAGGCTCGCCTTGGTAATGCCGAGCAGAACCGGCGTACCCGTGGCGGGCTTCTTGCCCTCCTCCTTGGCCTTGGTGTTGAGCGCGTCGAACTCGATCTTGTCGACCTGCTCGCCCGAGATCATGTCGGTGTCGCCCTGATCGGTGATCTCCACCTTCTGCAACATCTGACGGACAATCACCTCGATGTGCTTGTCGTTGATGAGCACGCCCTGCAGCCGGTAGACCTCCTGGATCTCGTTGACCAGATAGGCAGCGAGTTCCTCGATGCCCTTGATCGCCAGGATGTCGTGCGGTGCCGGGTTGCCTTCGACAATGAAATCGCCCTTTTCGACGATATCGCCGTCCTGAAGGTGGATGTGCTTGCCCTTCGGGATCAGGTACTCGCGCGGCTCCTCGGTCTTGTCCAACGGCTCGATCGAGATGCGGCGCTTGTTCTTGTAGTCGCGGCCGAAGCGGATCGTGCCCGCGGTCTCCGCGATGATCGCCGCGTCCTTCGGCTTGCGAGCCTCGAACAGTTCCGCCACCCGCGGCAGACCGCCGGTGATGTCACGCGTCTTGGCGCTCTCGGTCGAGATGCGCGCCAGGATGTCGCCCGGCATGACCTTCGCGCCGATGTCGACCGACAGAATGGCGTCGACCGACAGCATGTAGCGGGCGTCGCCGCCGCGCGCGAGCTTCATCACCTTGCCGTCCTTGCCCTTGACCACGATGGCCGGACGCAGGTCCGAGCCGCCGCGCGCCGTGCGCCAGTCGATGACCACGCGCTTGGCGATACCGGTGGACTCGTCGAGCGTTTCCGAGATCGACTGGCCCTCGACCAGGTCCTCGAACCCGATCGTGCCCTCGACTTCGGTGAGCACCGGGCGGGTGTAGGGATCCCACTCCGCGATGCGCTGGCCGCGCTTGACCGTGTCGCCGTCGTCGACATGCATCCGCGAACCGTACTGGATACGGTGGGTCGCACGCTCGGCGCCGTCGGCATCGACGATCGCAACGACCATGTTGCGCACCATCGCGATCAAGTGGCCTTCGCTGTTGCGGGCGATCGCCTTGTTCTTGATCACGATCTTGCCGTCGAAGTTCGATTCGACGAACGACTGCTCGTTGAGCTGCGCCGCGCCGCCGATGTGGAACGTGCGCATCGTGAGCTGCGTGCCCGGCTCGCCGATCGACTGCGCCGCGATGACGCCGACGGCCTCACCGTGGTTGACCGGGGTGCCGCGGGCCAGATCGCGGCCGTAGCACTTGCCGCAGATGCCGTTGATCAGCTCGCAGGTCAGCGCCGAGCGGATCTTCACCTCCTGGATGCCGGCCTGCTGGATCGCGTCGACATGGCTCTCCTCCATCAGCGTGTCGCGCTTGACGATCACGTTGTTGGTGACGGGGTCGCGCACGTCATCGCAGGCCACGCGGCCCAGGATGCGCGAGCCGAGCGAGGCGACGACGGTGCCGGCATCGACGATGGCGCGCATCTTGATGCCGAGCGTGGTGCCGCAGTCGGCCTGCGTGATGATGCAGTCCTGTGCGACGTCGACCAGACGGCGGGTCAGGTAACCCGAGTTCGCGGTCTTCAACGCGGTGTCCGCGAGGCCCTTGCGGGCGCCGTGGGTCGAGTTGAAGTACTCGAGCACCGACAGACCTTCCTTGAAGTTGGAGATGATCGGCGTCTCGATGATTTCACCCGACGGCTTGGCCATCAGGCCGCGCATGCCGGCGAGCTGGCGCATCTGCGCCGGCGAACCACGCGCACCGGAGTGCGCCATCATGTAGATCGAGTTGATGTCGGCGTCGGCTCCGCTCGCCGTCTTCTTGGTGGCGGAGATCTCCTTCATCATCGCCTTGGCGATCTCTTCGGTCGCCTTCGACCAGGCGTCGACGACCTTGTTGTACTTCTCGCCATGGGTGATCAGGCCGTCGTTGTACTGCTGCTCGAAATCCTTCGCCAGCGTACGGGTCGAATCGACGATCTTCCACTTGCCGTGCGGCACCACCATGTCGTCCTTGCCGAACGAGATGCCGGCCTTGAACGCGTTGTAGAAGCCGAGCGCCATGATGCGGTCGCAGAAGATCACCGTCTCCTTCTGGCCGCAGTGACGATAGACCTGGTCGATGACGCCGGAGATCTCGCGCTTGGTCATCAGCTTGTTGATGATGTCGTACGAGATCTTCGGATGCTTGGGCAACAGATTGCCGAGCATGATGCGGCCCGCGGTGGTCTCGATCCAGCGCTTGGACGGCTTGCCGTCCTCGCCGAGGCTCTCCCACCGGTACTTGATCTTGGTGTGGAGGTGGATGACCTTCGAGTGCAGCGCATGCTCGAGCTCGGCCATGTCGCCGAAGATCTTGCCCTCGCCGGGCAAGCCTTCGCGCATGATCGAGACGTAGTAGAGGCCGAGCACGATGTCCTGCGACGGCACGATGATCGGCTGGCCGTTCGCGGGATGCAGGATGTTGTTGGTCGACATCATCAGGACGCGCGCTTCCAGCTGCGCTTCGAGCGACAGCGGAACGTGCACGGCCATCTGGTCGCCGTCGAAGTCGGCGTTGAAGGCGGCGCAGACCAGCGGATGCAGTTGGATCGCCTTGCCCTCGATCAGCACCGGCTCGAACGCCTGGATGCCCAGGCGATGCAGCGTCGGCGCACGGTTGAGCAGCACCGGATGCTCGCGTATCACCTCATCGAGGATATCCCAGACCTCCGGACGCTCCTTCTCGACCAGCTTCTTGGCCTGCTTCACCGTGGTGGACAGCCCCTTGGCGTCGAGCCGCGAATAGATGAACGGCTTGAACAGCTCGAGCGCCATCTTCTTCGGCAGGCCGCACTGATGCAGGCGCAGCTCGGGACCGACCACGATCACCGAACGGCCCGAATAGTCGACGCGCTTGCCGAGCAGGTTCTGGCGGAACCGACCCTGCTTGCCCTTCAGCATGTCGGCGAGCGATTTCAGCGGGCGCTTGTTGGCCCCGGTGATGACGCGGCCGCGGCGGCCGTTGTCGAACAGCGCGTCGACGGCCTCCTGCAGCATGCGCTTCTCGTTGCGGATGATGATGTCGGGCGCGCGCAGCTCCATCAGCCGCTTCAGGCGGTTGTTGCGGTTGATGACGCGGCGGTAGAGGTCGTTGAGATCCGAGGTCGCGAATCGGCCGCCATCGAGCGGCACCAGCGGACGCAGGTCCGGCGGGATCACCGGCACGACCGTCATGATCATCCATTCCGGCTTGTTGCCGGAGACGCGGAACGCTTCGACGATCTTCAGACGCTTGGCGAGCTTCTTGTGCTTGATGTCGGAATCGGTCTCCGCCATCTCGGCACGCAGCTGCGCCTCGAGCTTGTCGAGGTCGAGCCCCTTGAGCAGCTCGCGGATCGCCTCCGCGCCGATCATGGCGGTGAAGCTATCCTGGCCGTACTCGTCCTGAGCCTTCAGATACTCGTCTTCCGACAGCAGCTGACGGTCCTTCAGCGCGGTCAGACCCGGCTCGAGCACAACGTAGTATTCGAAGTAGAGGATCCGCTCGAGATCCTTCAGCGTCATGTCCAGCAGCAGGCCGATGCGCGACGGCAGCGACTTCAGGAACCAGATGTGGGCGACCGGCGCGGCCAGCTCGATGTGACCCATGCGCTCGCGACGGACGCGCGACAGCGTCACCTCGACCGAGCACTTTTCGCAGATGATGCCCTTGTACTTCATCCGCTTGTACTTGCCGCACAAGCACTCGTAGTCCTTGATTGGACCGAAGATGCGCGCGCAGAACAGGCCGTCACGCTCCGGCTTGAACGTGCGGTAGTTGATGGTCTCCGGCTTCTTGATCTCGCCGTAGGACCACGACAGAATCTTCTCCGGAGACGCGATCGAAATCCGGATCTGGTCGAAGACCTGGGCCGGCGTCGTCGGATTGAAAAGATTCATAATCTCTTGGTTCATGGTCTTCTCCTCGCGTGCCGATCGTCACCGGCAGCAAATTCGAAATTTTTATCGACCCGCGCCCCGCTCAACGTCCGAGCGGAGCGCGAAGGCCCGGCGCTTTCGCGCCGGGCATGAATCACAGCGTCACTCGGCCGCTTCCGACGTCGGCGCCGGCCCCATCTTGGAATTGTGCAGGTCGACGTTGAGGCCGAGCGAGCGCATTTCCTTGACCAGCACGTTGAACGATTCCGGAATACCGGCCTCGAAAGTGTCGTCGCCGCGCACGATCGCCTCGTACACCTTGGTACGGCCAGCGACGTCGTCCGACTTCACCGTCAGCATTTCCTGCAGCGTGTAGGCGGCGCCGTAGGCTTCGAGCGCCCAGACCTCCATTTCGCCGAAACGCTGGCCGCCGAACTGCGCCTTGCCGCCCAGCGGCTGCTGGGTGACGAGCGAGTACGGACCGATCGAACGCGCGTGGATCTTGTCGTCCACCAGGTGATGCAGCTTGAGCATGTAGATGTAGCCCATCGTCACCTTGCGATCGAACGCATCGCCGGTGCGGCCGTCATAGACGGTCGACTGGCCGGAGGCGTCGAAGCCGGCAAGCTTCAGCATCTCCTCGATGTCGGCCTCCTTGGCGCCGTCGAACACCGGGGTGGCGATCGGCACGCCGTGGCTCAGATTGCGGCCGAGCTCGAGCAGCTCGTTGTCGTTCAGCGACCTGATGGTTTCATCCTCGCCATAGATCTTCTTCAGGGTCTCGCGCAGCGGCTTGAGGTCCTGCTTGTGATAGTAGGCGTCGATGGTCTGGCCGATGCGCTTGCCGAGGCCGGCGCAGGCCCAGCCCAGATGCGTCTCCAGGATCTGGCCGACGTTCATGCGCGACGGCACGCCGAGCGGGTTCAGCACGATGTCGGCATGGGTGCCGTCCTCGAGGAACGGCATGTCCTCGATCGGAACGATCTTCGACACCACACCCTTGTTGCCGTGACGGCCCGCCATCTTGTCGCCGGGCTGAATCTTGCGCTTCACCGCGACGAAGACCTTGACCATCTTCATCACGCCGGGCGGCAACTCGTCGCCACGCTGCAGCTTCTCGACCTTGTCGAGGAAGCGCTGCTCGAGGCCCTTCTTCGACTCGTCGTACTGCTTCCGCATGGCCTCGATCTCGGCCATCAGCTTGTCGTTCGGCGAGGCGAACAGCCACCACTGCGACTTCGGATACTCGTCGAGCACCGCGCGGGTGATCTTGGTATCCTTCTTGAAGCCCTTGGGGCCGGCGATGCCCTGGCGGTTCTCCAGCAGCTCGGCGAGGCGGTTATAGACGTTGCGGTCCAGGATCGCTTGCTCGTCGTCGCGGTCCTTGGCCAGACGCTCGATCTCCTCGCGCTCGATCGCCAGCGCACGCTCGTCCTTGTCGACGCCGTGGCGGTTGAACACGCGGACTTCCACGATCGTGCCCTGCACACCGGGAGGAACACGGAGAGAAGTGTCGCGGACGTCGGAGGCCTTCTCGCCGAAGATGGCGCGGAGCAGCTTCTCTTCCGGCGTCATCGGGCTCTCGCCCTTCGGCGTGATCTTGCCGACCAGGATGTCGCCGGCGCGGACTTCCGCACCGATGTAGACGATACCGGCTTCGTCGAGGTTCTTCAGCGCTTCTTCCGAGACGTTCGGAATGTCGCGGGTGATTTCCTCAGGACCGAGCTTGGTGTCGCGGGCCATCACCTCGAACTCCTCGATGTGGATCGAGGTGAAGACGTCGTCCTTCACGATCCGCTCGGAGAGCAGGATCGAGTCTTCGAAGTTGTAGCCGTTCCACGGCATGAACGCGACCAGCACGTTGCGGCCGAGCGCGAGCTCGCCGAGATCGGTCGACGGGCCGTCGGCGATGATGTCGCCCTTCTTGACGATGTCGCCGACCTTCACCAGCGGACGCTGGTTGATGCAGGTCGACTGGTTGGAGCGCTGGTACTTCATCAGCCGGTAGATATCGACGCCCGACTTGGTCGGATCGAGATCTTCCGTGGCGCGGATGACGACGCGGGTGGCGTCGATCTGGTCGATCACGCCGGAGCGGCGCGCGGCGATCGCAGCACCCGAGTCGCGGGCCACCACGCCTTCCATGCCGGTGCCGACGAACGGCGCCTCGGCGCGAACCAGCGGCACCGCCTGGCGCTGCATGTTCGAGCCCATCAGCGCGCGGTTGGCGTCGTCGTTCTCGAGGAACGGGATCAGGGCTGCTGCGACCGAAACCAGCTGCTTCGGCGACACGTCCATGTAGTCGACCTTGTCCGGCGTGACCGGCATCACTTCGCCGGCGTGACGGCAGACCACGAGGTCTTCGGTGAAGCGGCCCTTCGGGTCGAGCGGCACGTTGGCCTGCGCGACGCGGTAGCGGCCCTCTTCCATCGCCGACAGATAGACCACCTCGTCGGTGACCCGGCCGTCCTTGATCTTACGATAGGGCGTCTCGACGAAGCCGTACTTGTTGACGCGCGCGAACGTCGCTAGCGAGTTGATCAGGCCGATGTTCGGACCTTCCGGCGTCTCGATCGGGCAGATACGGCCGTAATGCGTCGGATGCACGTCGCGGACCTCGAAGCCGGCGCGCTCGCGGGTCAGACCGCCCGGGCCAAGCGCCGACAGGCGCCGCTTGTGGGTGATCTCCGACAGCGGGTTGGTCTGGTCCATGAACTGCGAGAGTTGCGAGGAACCGAAGAACTCGCGCACCGCGGCGGCCGCTGGCTTGGCGTTGATCAGGTCCTGCGGCATCACGGTGTCGATGTCGACGCTCGACATGCGCTCCTTGATCGCGCGCTCCATGCGGAGCAGACCGATCCGGTACTGGTTCTCCATGAGTTCGCCGACCGAGCGCACACGGCGGTTGCCGAGATGGTCGATATCGTCGATCTCGCCCTTGCCGTCGCGCAGGTCGACCAGCGTCTTGATGACCGCCAGGATGTCTTCCTTGCGCAGCGTGCGGTGGGTGTCGGGCGCATCGAGCTCGAGACGCATGTTCATCTTGACGCGGCCGACCGCAGACAGGTCGTAGCGCTCTGCGTCAAAGAACAGCGACTGGAACATGGCCTGCGCCGAATCCAGCGTCGGCGGCTCGCCCGGACGCATCACGCGGTAGATGTCGAACAGCGCGTCCTCGCGCGTCATGTTCTTGTCGGCGGAGAGCGTGTTGCGGATGTAGGCGCCGACATTGACATGGTCGATGTCGAGCAGCGGCAGATCCTTGTAGCCCTGCTCGTTCAGCACCTTGAGCGACTTGTCGGTGATCTCCTCGCCGGCCTCGGCGTAGATCTCACCGGTCTTCGGGTTGACGAGATCCTCGGCGAGGTAGTTGCCGACCAGCTCCTCGTCCGACATCCGCAGCGCCTTCAGGCCCTTCTCCTGAAGCTGGCGCGCCTGGCGCACGGTCAGCTTCTTGCCGGCCTCAAGCACCACTTTGCCGGTGTCGGCGTCGATCAGGTCATTGACGGTCGAATAGCCGCGGAAGCGGTTGGCGTCGAACGGCACGCGCCATCCGTCCTTGGTCCGCTTGTAGGTGATCTTCTTGTAGAAGGTCGACAGGATCTGCTCGCCGTCGAGACCGAGCGCGTACATCAGCGAGGTCACGGGGATCTTGCGGCGGCGGTCGATGCGCGCGAACACGATGTCCTTGGCGTCGAACTCGATGTCGAGCCAGGAACCGCGATACGGAATCACGCGCGCGGCAAACAAGAGCTTGCCGGACGAATGGGTCTTGCCCTTGTCGTGATCGAAGAACACGCCCGGCGAACGGTGCATCTGCGAGACGATGACGCGCTCGGTGCCGTTGACGACGAAGGTGCCGTTCATCGTCATGAGCGGGATGTCGCCCATGTAGACGTCCTGCTCCTTGATGTCCTTCACCGACTTGGCGCCGGTTTCCTCGTCGATATCGAACACGATCAGGCGCAGCGTCACCTTGAGCGGCGCGGCAAAGGTCATGCCGCGCTGGCGGCACTCGTCGACGTCATACTTCGGCGGCTCGAACTCGTAGCGGACGAATTCAAGCATCGAGGTGCCGGAGAAATCCGAGATCGGAAACACCGAACGGAACACGGCCTGCAGCCCCTCATCCGGGCGCCCACCGGCCGGCTCTTCCACCATCAGGAACTGGTCATAGGACGCCTTCTGAACCTCGATGAGGTTCGGCATCTCCGCAACTTCCTTGATGTGACCGAAAAACTTGCGTACGCGTTTGCGACCAGTGAATGTCTGCTGCGCCATCGTGGCCTCTCATTTTCGTCGCCTTGTGGGGCGAACCTTCCGGGACACGACTGCCATCGCCCCCGGGTTGAATTTCGAATCGCTTCGAAGGAACGAAGCCCAAATTCAGGAATTAAATCCCAACCCGGACCAGCGGCCTTCAAAACGCAAAACGACGCGCGGGGCGCATGCCTGCACCCGCCCGTCAAAACCTTCCGCTTCTACGGACTGAAAAAGCCCGAAATCTGACTGTCTCCCAACGGCTTCCGCCGGGAGCCCCTGCCGCTCCCGCCGCCGACCGTGTTTTTCCGCTGCCGACCCGATATGGGTAGGCAATAATGGAGATTCGAGGGTTAAGTCTACGGATCCCCACACTTTTTTGTGTCCACCACGCCACGCGACAATCCGTCGCACGCCGTTTTGCAAGGCCCGAACACTCCCGGGCCGTGCAGTGCTCGTCCTGTCCCGCCCGCGCCGCCATGACCGGAACCCGGCCACTCGCGTCCCGTTCGGACAGACCCGGGCCCGCTTTCGCGCGCCCGGGATGTCGCCCAAATAACCAGCGGTTACTTGAGTTCGACCTTCGCGCCAGCCTTCTCGAGCTGGGCCTTGATCTTGTCGGCTTCTTCCTTGTTGACGCCTTCCTTGAGCGGCTTCGGAGCGCCTTCGACGAGGTCCTTGGCTTCCTTCAGGCCCAGGCCGGTGATGGCGCGGACTTCCTTGATGACCTCGATCTTCTTGTCGCCGGCGGCAGCCAGCACGACGGTGAAGTCAGTCTTCTCTTCAGCCGGAGCAGCGGCAGCGCCGCCAGCGGCCGGACCGGCCACCGCAACGGCGGCAGCGGCGGACACGCCCCACTTTTCTTCGAGGAGCTTGGCGAGTTCGGCCGCTTCGAGCACGGTGAGGCTCGAGAGGTCGTCGACGATTTTCTGCAAGTCAGCCATTGATGTGTTTCCTTAAACGTTTGGTTCGAACCAGGTTTGAGATTAGCGAAGGGGTCAGGCCGCTTCGCCCTTTGAGGCATGAGCCTGAATGACGCGTGCGAGCTTGGCCGCGGGCGCGTTGGACAGCTGAGCGAGCTTGGTCGCCGGCGCCTGGATGAGGCCGACAAGCTTGCCGCGCAGTTCGTCGAGCGACGGCAGTGAGGCAAGCGCCTTCACGCTGTCGACATTCAGGACGGTTTTACCCATCGAACCGCCGAGAATGACGAACTTCTCGTTCGCCTTGGCGAATTCGATGGCAACCTTTGGCGCCGCGACCGGATCGTTTGAAGTTGCGATCACGGTCGGCCCCTTCAGCAGGGAGCCGATGGCTGCGACGTCAGTGCCTTCAAGAGCAATTTTGGCGAGACGGTTCTTCGAGACCTTCACCGACGCGCCCGCCTGCTTCATCTGCTTGCGCAGGGTCTGCATCTGGGCGACGGTGAGGCCGGAATAATGAGCAACGATCGCGACGCTCGTGGTCTTGAAGACCTCGTTGAGCTGTTCGACCGCCTCTTTTTTTGCCGCTCGTTCCACAGCAAGCTCTCTCCGGTTGGCGGCCTTTCCGCGAGGACAGGACCGCCGGGTTGCACCCATCGTCCCGCCCAAAACCTGACCCGTCGGGCGTGAACCCTTCGGACATGCCGGGCAAGACGACGTTCTAGAAGCCTGCCCTCCCAGAGCCTTGCGGCCATGGGCTGTCGAGGTTCGAACCAAATCAGCGCCCAGCCGCGAGGTCGTCGCAAACTGGAATGCGAAATCCGGTCTTCACCCGTCTATGCAGGCCATGCGATTAAGCCGTTGAAAACGCGAAGTTCTCGCTGGCGCCTGCAGTCTCGGACAGGATCGAGGCAATTCGGCTCAGCCGAATGCCCCTGCTCTCGTTCCGTTCGAGCCGATGGGTCTCCTTCCTTTCGACATCCTTGCGGGCATGCGGAAAGGAATGGTCTCCTATCGTCTCAGGTTTTCGGAATGCAAGCACAGACATGCCAGCAACCGCTGGCACGCCCGGAGCGCGGTATTTAGCGAGTTTCGCCCCACTTGCCAAGAGCAAAATTCAGACCAGTTCGGATCGGCCTCCGGAACCCGGTTCCGTGATCCGGTCAGCCCGCTCAGACGCCTTTCACCCGATAGGGCAGCGGCCTGCCGGCAAAGAACGCCTCGAGATTGGCGAGCACACAGTCCTGCATCGCCACGTGCGATTCGAGGGTGTGACCGCCAAGATGCGGCGAGAGCACCACGTTGGGAAGCGCCGTCAACGCGTCGGGGGCATGCGGCTCCTCGGCGAACACGTCGAGACCGGCGCCGGCGATGGTCTGGCCGGTCAACGCCGCGACGAGCGCCGTCTCATCGATGACCGAGCCGCGCGAGATGTTGACGACAAAGCCGTCGCTGCCGAGCCGGCGCAGGATGTCGGCGTCGACGGCATGGTTGGTCTCAGGGCCGGCGCGGACCGCGACCATCAGCACGCTGCACCAATCGGCGAGCGCTTCCAGGCTCGGCAGGTACTGATAGGGCAGATCGTATCTGGTGCGGCTGAAATAGCCGACCTCGGTCTCGAAGGCGGCGACGCGGGCGGCGATCTTCCGGCCGATTTCGCCCATCCCGTAGACGCCGACCTTGCGACCGCGCATCCCGGCCTGCGGCCGCATCATCGGTGACGGCTTGCGGCCGGCCCAGTCGCCACTGCGGACATAATTGTCCGCCACCGGCAGACGGCGCACCGCAGCCAGCATCAACGTCACCGCCATGTCGGCCACGGACGCGGCGTTGGCGCCCGGGCTGTGACCGACGGCGATTCCCCGCTTCGCGGCGGCGGCCAGATCGACGCCGTCGAAACCCGTGCCGTAGCAGATGATCGCACCGAGCTTGGGCAGCAGGTCCATGGCATCACCGTCGAGCGGCGTCCCGCCGGCGGTGATCATGGCGCGGACCTCAGCGAGCTCGGCCGCCGGGAAGGCTTCGTCCGGCCGCTGGCCCGCTGTGTTGAGGAGCTCATAGCGTTCGCCGAAGCGCACCAGCTGAGCCTTGGGGAAGCGCGAGTAGATCAGGACCTTGTCGGACATTCTTGCCGCTTCTTGGAAGTAGCTTCACGCGCCAATACAAAGGGGCGGACCGGTTGCCCGATTCCGCCCCTCTTTATCGCATTGCTTGGAAAGATCTTAGCCCAGGATCGTGCCCGGCTCGACCTTCACGCCCGGGCCCATGGTGGAGGAAACCGCCACGCGCTGGATGTAGGTGCCCTTGGAACCCGCCGGCTTCGCCTTGGCGACTGCATCAGCGAGCGCCTTGACGTTCTCGACCAGCTTGTCCTCGGAGAACGAGGCCTTGCCGATACCGGCCTGGACGATGCCAGCCTTCTCGACGCGGAACTCGACCGAGCCGCCCTTGGCGCCCTTCACGGCGTTGGTGACGTCCATGGTCACGGTGCCGATCTTCGGGTTCGGCATCATGCCGCGCGGACCGAGCACCTTACCGAGGCGGCCGACCAGCGGCATCATGTCGGGAGTGGCGATGCAGCGGTCGAAATCGATCGTGCCGCCCTGCACCTTCTCGACCAGGTCTTCGGCTCCGACGACGTCGGCACCGGCGGCCTTGGCTTCCTCAGCCTTGGCGCCGCGCGCGAACACGCCGACGCGGAGCGTACGGCCGGTTCCGTTCGGCAGGTTGACCACGCCGCGGACCATCTGGTCGGCGTGGCGCGGGTCGACGCCGAGATTGATCGCGATCTCGATCGTTTCGTCGAACTTCGACTTGGCGCGCTCCTTGACCATCTTGATGGCGTCCGCGAGCGGGTAAAGCTTCTCGCGATCAATACCTTCGCGGGCCTTCTTCAAACGCTTTCCGATTGACATGGCGCCTTACCCCGCAACTTCCAGACCCATCGAACGGGCCGAGCCCTCGACCATCTTCATGGCCGCTTCGACGGTGTCGCAATTCAAGTCCTTCATCTTCTTCTCGGCGATCTCGCGCACCTGCGCCTTGGTCACCTGGCCGGCCTTGTCACGGCCCGGCGCCTTCGAGCCGGACTGGATCTTGGCAGCCTGCTTGAGGAAGTAGGACATCGGCGGCGTCTTCATCTCGAAGGTGAAGGAACGGTCCGCATAGATGGTGATGATCACGGGGATCGGGGTGTTCTTCTCTTCCTTCTGGGTCTGCGCGTTGAACGCCTTGCAGAACTCCATGATGTTGAGACCGCGCTGACCAAGCGCGGGGCCGATCGGGGGCGACGGGTTCGCCGCGCCGGCCGGGACCTGAAGCTTCAGGTATCCGGTCACTTTCTTTGCCATTTATCGCTCCTGTTGTGCCGGACGACGCCGGCGGTTTCAGGTTCCGTGGTTCGGTTGAAGGGGCTGGCGACCGCCTCCCGCCTCCCACGGCCTTTGCTGACGCGAGGCATATACCCCGCGCCCTCCGGTCAGACCACCTTTTCGACCTGACCGAATTCCAGTTCGACCGGCGTGGCGCGGCCGAAGATCGACACCGCGACCTTCACGCGCGAGCGCGCCTCGTCGATTTCTTCCACTACGCCCGAGAACGAGGCGAACGGGCCGTCGGCCACGCGCACGTTCTCGCCGATTTCAAACGACACCGACGCCTTCGGCCGTTCCACGCCCTCCTGCACCTGGTGCAGGATGCGCATGGCCTCGGCTTCCGAGATGGGCATCGGCTTGTTTTCCGCGCCGAGGAAGCCCGTCACCTTCGGAGTGTTCTTGATCAGATGAAACGCCTCGTCGGTCAGCTTCATCTTCACCAGCACATAGCCGGGGAAAAACTTGCGCTCGGCGTCGATCTTGCGGCCGCGGCGCACCTCGGTGACCTTCTCGGTCGGCACCAGCACCTGCTCGAACAGTTCTTCCAGTCCGCGCTGCTTCGCCTGCTCGCGGATCGACTCCGCGACCTTCTTCTCGAAGTTCGAGTAGGCGTGAACGATGTACCAGCGCTTGTCCATCAATTGAGTTCCAGTGCTCATCAGTGGATACCCAGTATCATGGTGACCAGGTAGCGGATGATCTGATCCGCCGCGAAAAAGAAGATCGAGGCCAGCGCCACCATCACGAACACCATTATGGTGGTGATGGTCGTCTCGCGGCGCGTCGGCCAGGTGACCTTGGCGGTCTCCGAGCGCACTTCCTGCAGGAATTTGAACGGGCTGAAAGCCATCGTAAGATCCGCGTCCGTCACCGAACGATTTGCAAAGCTTCAAGGAATCCGAACAGCCGATCTTGAGGACCCAGCCCTCGTTTGGAAGGTTGAGCCGATGAACGAGCTCGATTGTTCGGGGGAATTCAGGCCGCGCCGGATATCCGCGGTCAAAACGGGCCGGCAGCGAGTGGCGGGTATCTACTGCGGGACCGGCCAAAGGTCAAGGTCGGCGAAGCCGCACCCTCACCCCGGCCGGCTGGAGGCCGGACGGGACAGGCCCTCTCAAATCAAGGGCTTAGGCGGCGGGATTGGTACCACCTGGTCCCGCTCTCCCACGCCCCAGCCGGGCCGACGGATTACCCGGCAAAGCTCTTCTGGACCGCCTGGTCGAGCGTGGCCGCGCTGACATAGCGCTGGCGCAGCTCGCGCTTGAGCAGCTTGCCGCTCGGGTTCTTCGGCAGGCTGTCGACGAAGATGACCCGCTTCGGCACCTTGAAATGGGCCATCGCGGCGGCGCAGTGCTTGATGACTGCGTCCTCATCGAGGTTCTGTCCGGCCTTTACCACCACGATCGCCGTCACCGCCTCGATCCAGCGCGGATCGGGCAGCCCGACCACCGCGACCTCCGACACCGCCGGCAGCCGGTAGATCATCTCCTCGACCTCGCGGCTTGCGACGTTCTCGCCGCCGCTCTTGATCATGTCCTTCACGCGATCGACCACGGTGATGTAGCCGTCGGCATCGACGGTCGCGAGATCGCCGGAGTGAAACCAGCCGCCGGCGAATGCCGCCGTGGTCTTGACCGGATCGTTGTAATAGCCCGACAGCAGATGCGGCGAGCGGTGCACGATCTCGCCCACCTCGCCGACCCTGACGTCGGTCATGTCAGGATTGACCACCCGGGTCTCGACATTGATGGCGGGCTTGCCGGCCGAACCCGCCTTCGGCAATTGATCCTCCGGCGTCAGCACGGTTGCGAGCGGCGCGATCTCGGTCTGGCCGTAGAAATTCCAGAACTTCACGTTCGGCAGCCGGCGCTGCAGCTCGAGCAGGACCTCGACCGGCATGATCGAGGCGCCGTAGTAACCCTTGCCCAGCGTCGACAGATCGGTGCGATCGAACGCCGGTGAGCGCAGCATCGCGATCCAGATCGTCGGCGGCGCGAAGAATGCATTGATCTTGTGGGCTGCGATCAGCGCCAGGATATGGTCCGGCACCGGCTTGCCGGTGATCAGGCTGGTGGCGCCGAGATAGATCGCGGGCCCCAGAAAGACGTCGAGCTGCGCGCAATGATAGAGCGGCAGCGCGTGCAGGACATTGTCGTCGGTTGCCATGCCGCCATCGATGATGCAACTGACATACTGCCACATCACGGCTTCATGGGTGAGGATCGCGCCTTTCGGCAACGACTCCGTGCCGCTGGTGTAGATGATCTGCGCGGGGTCGCGGCTGTCGACCGAGGCATCGAGCGCCGAGGCATCGCCGTGCAACAGGCCGTCGAAGGTCTTGATGCCGTCAGGTACCGTCGCGGGATCCTCGCCCGGCAACCAGACCAGCGTCTCGACGGCGGAGCCCTTGGCGGCCGCGGCACGCGCGGTGTCGACAAAGTCCGGCCCGACCGCGAGCAGCTTCGCGCCGGAATTGGAGAGAATGAAATTGATCTCGTCCGGGTTCAGCATGAAGTTGATCGGCACCAGGACCGCACCGATCCGCGCCACCGCGAAGCGCAGCGCCGCGAACGCATGCGAATTGCGCGACAGTACGGCAATGCGGTCGCCCTTCCCGATGCCAAGCCCGAGCAGGCCGCGTGCCAGCCGGTTGCAGATCGCGTCCATCTCCGCAAAGGTCCAGCTCACCTCGCCGCAGATCAGCGCCGTCTTGTTTGGATAGCGCCTTGCGGACCGGCGCAAGAGATCGCCGATGCTGTGCTCGCGGGCGCGCTGGATGGCTGCCGCGATATCTCCACTCATGTCTTCCTCCCGAATGTGCTTGTTGTCGTTGTTTCTGATTTGAGCGTCCCGCCGCCCTACCGTCGGGCGGCGTCGACCGGTGCTCGCCGAGGTGCCCGGCGACCACGCCTTCCGCCCGCTGAAGGACGGCGGCTGCCCGCTCATCAAGTGAGCGAAAGTGATCATGACCGGGGTCCGGGGCCTCGGCCAACTGCTTCAAATTGTTCGGTAAAGGCTGGCAGGAGTGGAGAGGCTCGAACTCCCAACCCCCGGTTTTGGAGACCGGTGCTCTACCAATTGAGCTACACTCCTGCAGGGAACCGGCGTCGCCGCGGGTTCGCGCCGTTTCAAGCACAGGGCATGGCCGCTTTGCAAGGGCGAAGCGTTGAACCTGCTGTTCAATGCAGAACTTCTGCGCCAGACTTCGCCCACCACCCCTCGCCGGCACCCCGCCGCAACAATCACAAGAGCACAGGGAGAGACCATGAACGCTCAAACCGCCGCCAGGCACGCCGCCAGTCCGAAGACCCCGTCCCTCCCCCTCGCCAAACCCGAATCGATCGGGCTGTCGAGTGTGCGGCTGCAGGCGATGTCCGACACCTTCAAGCGCGAGGTCGACAAGGGGAACACGCCCGGCGTGACAGTGCTGGTGGCGCGGCGCGGCCAGATCGGCTGGTTCGACGCGATCGGCCGGCAGAGCCCGACGGCCAGCGCGCCGATGGCGCATGACACGATCTTCCGCATCTTCTCGATGACCAAGCCGATCGTCTCGGTCGGCATCATGATGCTGCTGGAGGACGGCCACTTCCTGCTCAACGACCCCGTTGCGAAATTCATCCCCGAATTCGCCGAGACCAAGGTCGGCGTCAAACACAACGGCAAGCTCGAGCTTGTCCCGGCCAAGCGGCAGATGACGATCCAGGACCTGCTCCGCCACACCTCCGGCCTGACCTATGATCACACCGGCAACGGCATGGTGCAGCAGCTCTACCAGCAGTCGCGGCTGCGCAGCCGCAAGATCACCAATGCCGAGCACGCCACCATGCTCGCTGGCATGCCGCTGGTCTGCCAGCCCGGCGCCGAGTGGAACTACAGCCGCTCCACCGACATCCTCGGCCGCATCATCGAGGTGGTCAGCGGCAAGACGCTCGGCGCGTTCCTGACCGAACGTATCCTCAGCCCGCTGCAGATGACCGAGACCGCCTTCCACACGCCGGAAGCCAATGCCGGCCGGCTCGCCGAGGCCTTCGCGGCCGATCCCTGGACCAATGAGAAGGTGCAACTGTTCAACATGCTGGAGAAGCCGGCCATGGAGTCCGGCGGCGGCGGGCTGGTCTCGACTACGATGGATTATGCGCGCTTCGCACAGATGCTGCTCAGCCGTGGCTCGCTCGACGGCACCAGGATCATCGGGCGCAAGACGCTCGAGCTGATGGCGTCGGATCATCTCGGCGCCAACGTCAAGATCCAGGGCACGCTGGTGCCGCCCGGCCACAGCTTTGGCCTCGGCTTCGCCGTGCGCATGCAGCAGGGCATGGCGTCGTTCTCCGGCTCGGTCGGCCAGTTCTTCTGGAGCGGCATGGCCGGCACGTTCTTCTGGATCGACCCGAGCGAAGACCTGATCGCGGTCTTCATGATGCAGGGTCCCGGCCAGCGCGAATATTTCCGCTCGCTGGTGCGCAATGGCGTGTACGCGGCGGTGGAGTGACTGTAGCACTCCCCTGATCCTCAACGCTGTCATGCCCCGCGCAGGCGGGGCATCCAGTACGCCGCGTCGATCGCGATAAACCGAGAGGCCTCCGCGTACTGGATCACCCGCTTTCGCGGGGTGATGACCAGTTGAGCGTGTGGCGCGCTTTGCGCACCAACGTCGGCGTCAGCTGATCGTCGCCCCGCCGTCGATCACCATGGTCTGGCCGGTCATGAAGTCGCCGGCGCGCGAGCCCAGGAAAACGGCAGCGCCCGCGATCTCGTCCGGCACGCCGATCCGCAGTAGCGGCGAGCGCGAGGTCGAGGCCTTCAGATTGTCCGGATTGTCCCACAGCGCCTTGGCGAAGTCGGTCTTGATCAGGCCCGGCGCGATGCAGTTCACGCGGATGTTGTGCTTGCCGTATTCGCAGGCGAGGTTGCGCGCGAGCTGCATGTCGGCCGCCTTCGAGATGGCGTAGGCGCCGAGGATGGTCGAGCCCTTCAGGCCGCCGATCGAGGAGACGATGATGATGGAGCCGTCCTTGCGCTCGATCATCTGCGGCACCACCATCGAGATCAGCCAGTTGTTGGCGACGATGTTGTTGTCGAGGATCTTGCGGAACTGATCGTCCGAGATGCCGGCGAGCGGGCCGTAATACGGGTTCGACGCCGCGTTGCAGACCAGCACGTCGATCTTGCCGAACGCGCGATTGCTCTCGTCGACGAGGTTCTGCAGGTTTTCCTTCGAGGAAATGTTGGCCGCGATCGCAACCGCGGTGCCCTTGCCGTAGGTCTCGTTGATCTCCTTCGCCACCTGATCGCAGACGTCGGCCTTGCGCGAGGAGATCACGACTTTGGCGCCGTGCTCGGCCATGCGCTCGGCAATGGCGCGTCCGATGCCGCGCGTCGAGCCGGTGATGACGGCGACTTTTCCCTTCATGTCGAACAGAGTCATGTTTCTCTCCCAAATCTGAGGTTTTGAGTCTGATGTCTTGAATTCTGCGTTGAGCTTAAGCAGCGTTCCGGTGTTGCGATAGCGGCATCATGCGAGCTTGGTCGCCGGGCGAACTTCGGGCCCGGCCTGCTGATGCATCGCGGCGTGCCTGACATCGGCGATCCAGGGCTGCTGGTTCACCATCGGCAAGCGCCAGGTCGACAGCCCGGACGCCGCGACATGATCGAGCCGCGTCACCGAGACATTGTCGATGTCGAAGGCGAGCCCCCTGTCCGGCTGGCCGCCGAGCGCAAGACCGACAGCGCACTTGATCACGCCGCCATGGCCGACAGCGATGACATCCCTGCCCGCCTCCGCGGCATTGATCCGCACGATCGTGCGACAGACGCGGGTGTAGAGGTCCATGTAACTCTCGCCGCCGGGCGCGGGTTCGTTGACATCCGCGAACCAGGTGCTGCCGACCGGGCGGCTGGCAAGGAACGCGGCGCGGTTCATGCCCTGCCATTGCCCGAGATGCTGCTCGGCGAAGTCGCGCTCCTGCGTCATGCTTGCCGGCTTAGGAAAGCCGGCGGCCCAGATCGCTTCCGCGGTCTCGTGCGTGCGCTTCAGATTGCTCGAGTACCATACCGCGTTGCGCGGCAGGATCTTGGCGACCGCCTCGAACACTTCGCTGTCGCCGGTGTCGCAGTCGATATCTTCCTGGCCGTAGATGTTGCCGCCGTCGCTGCGCACCGGTGCGTGGCGAACCCACCACCACCGCGTCGTGATCACCTTTGCTTGCTCTGGGTTGGACATCGAATGAGCCCTTCAATAGTGTCCCACGTCGCTGTACGTCACGCCGCACATCGTCTCAAGTGCTTCGGACGTTTGAAATCTTGTTTGAATTCCGTCGCGCGGCAGGTGCCGCGGATCACGCCACAGGGAGAAACTCATGGGCCGCCTCGAAGGCAAATCCGTCATCATCACCGGCGCTGGAAGCGGCATCGGCCGCGCGGCCTCGCTGCTGTTCACCAAGGAAGGCGCCAAGTTGATCGCGGTCGATCGCACCGACGGCGTCAATGAAACCGCAAAGCTCGTGCGCGATGCCGGCGGCACCGTTGAAGCTGTTATGGCCGATGCAAGCTCCGAAGCTGACGTCAAAGCCTTCATCGACAAAGCGGTCGCAAAATACGGCAAGCTCGATGCGATCTGGGCCAACGCTGGCGTCAGCGGCGGCCTAGTGCCGCTCGCCGACCAGACCGTGGAGCATTGGCAGGAAGTGCTGCGCGTCAATCTGATCGGCCCGTTCCTCGCGATCAAGCATTCAATTCCGCACATGACCAGGCAGGGCTTCGGGTCGATCATCTGTACCGCCTCCGTCGCAGGCCTGAAGGCCGGCGCCAGCGGCCATCCTTACGGCGCCAGCAAGGCCGGCGTCATCAGCCTGGTGCAGACCACCGCCTACTCGCTCTCCGGCACCGGCGTGCGCATCAACGCGGTCTGCCCGGGCCTGATCGAAACCGGAATGACAAAGCCCGTGTTCGACCGCGCCAAGGAGCGCGGCACTTCCGACAAGATCGGCCAGCTCAATCCGTTGAAGCGCGCCGGCCAGCCGCATGAACTCGCGGCGATGGGATTGTTCCTGGCGAGCGACGAAGCGTCCTACGTCAACGGCCAGGCAATCCCGGTCGACGGCGGCCTCACCGCCTCGATGCCGTATACGGGCAAGCCAGTTTAGCAAAGGCTCTCTCGTTTCACTGTCCTGGGCCGGATGGCTCCACATTCACCACTGTCGTCCTGGCGCCACGCCCCCTGCTGTCGTCTCGCCTGCGCGGGGACGACGCTGGGGATCGCTTTCGCTCGATGTCTCAACATCGTCATTGCGAGAAGCTCGCGACAAAATTGCAAAGCAATTTTGCGCTGAAGCGACGACTCGTCCGCCGAAGCCTTGGCGAGGGCGGACGCAATCGATCGCTCCGCCGTCATACCCGCGCATGCGGGGTATCCAGTACGCTGCGGCCTCTCGGATCAATCACTGCTGCCTCTGGAATACTGGATCGCCCGCCTTCGCGGGCGATGACAGGCGTGGAGATACGGCTTTACGTTCTCGCGACATGAATTGTCCGAGGCTTACCTCTCGGCCCGCCCTCATCGAACAGAGGGCGCAGGGAAAGCCGGGTGCCGATCGCACCCATGGGTCCCGTGCGTGGAAAGCACGGGAGGTAGGACCACAGGTGAAACCGGAGCAATCCCGGCTTTCCCTGCGCGATGGTTTACGGCTTATACGTGCTCTCCCCGGCGAGACTGGGCTTGTTTGTCACCGTCATCCGCGAGACGCTTCCGCGTCCTGGGAGTCGACACCTGCCACTAGGGCGTCGGAACCACACGACTTCACCGTCCGCCTCGCGTGTGCTCGTCAGTCACACGCTCGGCGTCCACCGCATCCCGACCCAACACTCGTGACGATCGCGAAGCGCCCCTCAGGCGGGTGAGACGGGCCATTCATACACTGAGTTGAACTTCTGGAAAACAGAAATATTTTTGTGCGAGGGGCTTGCGCCGTCGGGCAAATCAGTGCCTTCAAAGTGGTACAATCTCAGTTTCTGCGAATGAGCCGCACCATGCCAAGCCAACGCCCCAACCGTATCCGCAAGCTGCTGGCCGATCTGGTCGCCTTCGACACCGTCAGCGACCGCTCGAACCTGTCCCTGATCGCCTATATCGAGAGCTACCTCGCCTCGCTTGGCGTCAGCGGAGAGCAGATCGTGGACGAAACCGGGCAGAAGGCCTCGTTGTGGGTCACCATCGGCCCCGACGACAAGCCCGGCCTGGTGCTGTCGGGACATACCGATGTCGTGCCGGTTGCGGGACAGAACTGGACGCACAATCCGTTCGAGCTCGTCGAGCGCGACGGACGGTTCTACGGCCGCGGCACCACCGACATGAAGGGCTTTGTCGCGGTCTGTCTTGCCATGGTCCCGGAGATGCTTGACGCCGGACTCAAGACGCCGATCCATCTTGCGATCTCCTATGACGAGGAGATCGGCTGCGTCGGCGTGCGGCCGATGCTGCGCGAGGTGAGCCGCAAGATGGTCAAACCGCTGGGCTGCTTCGTCGGCGAGCCGACCCAGATGCAGGTGATCATCGGGCACAAGGGCAAGCATGGCGTTCGCGCCACGTTCCGCGGGCTCGCCCGCCACTCCTCGATTGCCCCCGACGGCGTGAACGCCATCGAATACGCAGCCGAGCTCATCACCGAGATCCGCCGTCGCGCCGAACGGCTGGCCACGGAAGGCGGCCGCGACGAGCTTTACGACGTCCCCCACACTACCCTGCTCACCAGCATCGTGCATGGCGGCGCGGCGCTGAACATCGTGCCGGATCAGTGCACGGTGGAATTCGAATGCCGCGGCCTGGGCGTCAGCGAGTCCAGGCAGGTGACGGATGCAATCGTCGCCTGGGCCAGGGCCGAGATCGAACCCGCCATGCGCAAGCGCCATCCGGAGTGCGGCATCGATTTCGAGGAGATCCTCGACTACCCCGCGCTCGATACGCCAACGGACGATCCCGTCGTCACGCTCGCCAAGCAGCTCGCCGGCCGCAACGACCACGCCAAGGTGGCCTTCGGCACCGAGGCCGGCCTGTTCGTCAGCATGGCGGATGTGCCGTCGGTGGTGGTCGGCCCGGGCTCGATCGCGCAGGCGCACACGCCGGATGAATTCGTCGAGATGTCGCAGCTCATGAGCTGCGCTGATTTCGTCGAGCGGCTGATCGCGCATTGCGCGAAGTCTTAGTGTGATTTCCCTCTCTCACAGCCCGTCCGGTGGCTGGCCCGGCCCGGTCGCGGCGGGACGCAGTTTGTCGCGCTTGCGCTCGCGATAGAACGCGTAGAGACCTGATGTCACGATGATCGCGGCGCCAGCGAGCATCGGACCGTCGGGCTTGTGGCCGAATACGAGATAGCCTGTCAGCATCGCCCACAGCAGCGCGAGATAGCGGAACGGCGCCACCGCCGAGATGTCGCCGGTGCGCAGCGACACGATGATGCATTGATAGCCGATCAGGATCAGCACCGCGGCGAGCGCCAGAAGGCCTGTTGCGTGGCCGGAGGGTGCCTTCCAGCCGCCGAGCGGAAACAGGATCACGGCGCCTGCCGTGCTGACCGTCACGGTGGTCAGCAGCGTGATGAACAGGGTCGGCAACTGCTTCGGGATGCGGCGCGTCGCAAGATCGCGCACCGCGCAGAAGCCGACCGAGGCCAGCGCCAGCAATGAGGCCTGGCTAAATCCCTCCGCGCCCGGCCGGACGATGACCAGGACGCCAATGAAGCCGGCCGCGATCGCGAGCCAGCGCCGCCAGCTGATCGGCTCGCCGAACACCAGCGCCGCACCGAGCGTGATGACGAGCGGCAGCGCCTGGAAGATCGCCGAGGCATTCGCAAGCGGGATCTGCGAGATCGCCGCGAGATAGGTCAGCGTGCCGCCGATCTCGCCGACAACGCGCAAACCGACCGGCCAGATCAACAGCGCACGGAAGCTGCACAACGCCTTGCGATGGGAGGCGAGCGCCGTGACCAGCACGATCGCGAACCCGCCGCGGACAACGAGGATCTCCCCGATGTTGAGCTCCGACGACACCGCCTTGGTGATGGTGTCATTCATCGTGAAGCTGGCCATGGCCGCGGCCATGAACAGGCTGCCGCGAAGGTTGGAGGAGACGGTCAATTCAATGTCCAGGGGAACGCGTTTGCCAGCCGGCGCGCGACTTCAGCGAGAGGCAACCTGTTCAGAGCGAGTCGCCAGAGCGGCGGGACCAAGCTCCCTCGCCCCGCTCTTCGCGGGGTCGAGACGAGCGAAGCTCGCTCTTAGAGGGTTGGGGTGAGGGGCTGTCGCCGCATTAACAGCAACAGATAAGTTCGCGGAGGCTCCCCCTCACCCGGATCGCATCTAACGATGCGATCCGACCTCTCCCCGCAAGCGAGGCGAGGTGAAGGGCGAGCAGAAGCGGCGCGACCCGGTCCAAGGATCGCGCCGCATTTTCCGCATCAGGTCGCACCGGCCTTCTGCGCGTATTCCCATGACGCCTTCGACAGCGGCACGGTGCGCTTGGCCGACTCGAGGGCCTTGGCGTTCGACGCGGTGCCGTCGCGCACGCGGCCGGCAATACCCTGCGTGATGCCCGCGAGACGAAACAGATTGTAGGAGAAATACCAGTTGAGGTCCGGCACCGGGATGCCGGTCACGTTGCAGTAGATCTCGGCGGCCTCGTCCTGGCTCGGAATGTTCAACGCCTTGAGATCGGCGCCAGCGAGGCCCGGCATGGTCCACTGCATCAACAAATAGGTGAAGTCGGCCATGGGATCGCCGAGCGTCGACAGCTCCCAGTCGAGCACGGCCTGCACGCGCGGCTCGGTGGCATGGAAGATCATGTTGTCGAGGCGATAGTCGCCATGCACAATCGAGACGCGCTGCTGCACCGGTACGGTCTTCGGCAGCCATTCGGCGAGCTTCTCGAATTCCTCGATATATTGCGTCTCGGACGCCCGGTATTGCTTGGTCCAGCGATCGACCTGCCGCGCGAAATAATTTCCCGGCTTGCCGAAATCGGCGAGCCCGATCTCTTCCGGATTGAACAAATGAAGCTTCGCCAGCGTCTCGATCTTGCTGGTGAAGATCTTCCGGCGCGCCTCCGGCGGCTGGCTCGGCAGTGTCGGATCCCAGAACACCCGGCCCTCTTCCATCGACATGATGTAGAAGGCCGCGCCGATCACGGCATCGTCGGTGCACAGCGCATAGGCTTTCGCGACCGGGAAGTTCTGCTTGCCGAGCGCCGCGATGACGCGGAACTCGCGATCGACCGCATGCGCGGACGGCAATAATTTACCGAACGGCTTGCGGCGCATCACGTAGTTGCGGCCGGGGGTCTCAAGCTTGTAGGTCGGGTTGGACTGTCCGCCCTTGAACTGCAGGACCTTGAGCGGGCCCTGATAACCTTCGACGTTTTCCTTCATCCAGGCGTCGAGATTCGCCTCGTTGATACGATGACGCTCCTCGACTTCCCTTGTGCCGGAAAATTCCTCGTCCTTCCTGACGCCGTCCGCCACGGTGACGCTCCCTCAACTGTTCTTGGAGAGCGCCAGCAGGCGCTCCCGTTGGTTCACTCCGTCATCCCCTCGTGGTGAGGAGCGCGGAACGCGCTCCGGACGATGCTTCGCATCGCCTTGAGAACCATGAGGCCCCGTCTGTGGCCTACATCCTTCGAGAGGCCCGCTGTTCGCGGGCTCCTCAGGATGAGGGGTAAGCATTTACGACGCAGCAATCTTAGTGCGACGTGTTTGCATACTTCCGAAGCTCAAGTCTGGCAATGGCGCGATTGTGCACCTCGTCCGGACCGTCGGCGAGACGCAGCGTACGGATATGCGCATAGGCGCGCGCCAGCCCGGCGTCGTCGGAGACGCCGCCGCCACCGAAGGCCTGGATCGCCTGGTCGATGATCTTGAGCGCCATATTGGGGGCTGCGACCTTGATCATCGCGATCTCGAGCTGCGCGGTCTTGTTGCCGACCTTGTCCATCATGTCGGCGGCCTTGAGGCACAGCAGGCGATTCATCTCGATGTCGGTGCGGGCCTCGCCGATGCGCTGCTCCCAGACCGAGTGCTCGATGATCTTCTTGCCGAACGCGGTGCGCGAGGCGAGCCGCTTCACCATCTTCTCCAGCGCCTCCTCGGCCTGGCCGATGGTGCGCATGCAGTGATGGATGCGGCCCGGGCCGAGGCGGCCCTGCGCGATCTCGAAGCCGCGGCCTTCACCGAGCAGGATGTTTTCCTTCGGGACACGGACGTTCTCGAGCAGCACCTGGGCGTGACCGTGCGGCGCATCGTCGAAGCCGAACACCGGCAGCATCTTCTCGACCTTGATGCCGGGGGTGTCGAGCGGCACCAGGATCTGCGACTGCTGCTGGTGCTTGGCGGCGCTCGGATCGGTCTTGCCCATCAGGATCGCGATCTTGCAGCGCGGATCGCCGACGCCGGACGACCACCATTTGCGGCCGTTGATCACGTAGTGATCGCCGTCCTTCTCGATGCGGGTTTCGATGTTGGTGGCGTCAGACGACGCCACGGCGGGCTCGGTCATCAGGAAGGCGGAGCGGATCTCGCCGTCCATCAGCGGGCGCAGCCATTTGCGCTTCTGCTCCTTGGTGCCGTAGCGAATGAACACTTCCATGTTGCCGGTATCGGGTGCCGAGCAGTTGAACACTTCGGACGCCCAGGAGATGCGGCCCATCTCCTCCGACAGCAGCGCGTATTCGAGGTTGGTCAATCCCGCGCCGTGGAATTCATCGTCCTCGTGGGAGGACGGCGGCATGAACATGTTCCAGAGGCCTTCGGCCTTCGCCTTCTTCTTCAACTCCTCGAGGATCGGGATCACCTTCCAGCGCGGGCCTTCGGCATCCTGCTTCTCGTAGATCGGCACAGCGGGACGGACATGGTCCTTCATGAAGGCCTGAACGCGCTCGAGCCATTCCTTCTGCTTGGCCGACATCGTGAAATCCATGGGACGCTCCTCGTTGTTCCTAGACTTTGGGCCGCACTGTCCACCTCGCGCCGCGAGCCTGCAAGGGCGTTCGCGGGATCGCGATCGTGGCGCGCCAGAACGCCGCCCGCGACATCAGCGGATTGACATTTCCGGCTCTTCAAACGATAGTTTCATACAAATGTTTGAAATGCAACTCCCTGCCGTCTTCGTCATTCCGGGGCGGCGCACCAGCGCCGAACCCGGAATCCAGAAGTTGCGGCGCGAGATTCCGAGTTCGCGTCTACGACGCGCCCCGGAATGACCGGAGGATGAGGCCATGGCCAGCGATCAGACCCGATCCGCCATTCTCGCTGCCGCCGAACGGCTCTATGCCGACCGCGGCTTCGGCGACGTCACGCTGCGCGACATCGTCGCGGAAGCGAACGTCAACCTCGCGGCAGTGAATTACCATTTCGGTTCCAAGGACGAATTGATCGCGGAGCTGTTCGTCACCCGCAGCATCCAGACTAACCGCGAACGTCTCAATGAACTGAAGGCGGCGGAGGAGAAAGGCGGCGGCCGCGCAGCGATCGAAGACATCATGCGCGCCCTCGTCGGCCCCACCCTGCGCGGCTGCCTGGGGCCGGATCGCGAGGGCTCGACGGCCGCGCGCTTCATGATCCGGGCGTCGATTGAATCAGTGCCGCCGATCCGCCGCATCAAGAACCGCGAGGTCGATCACTTGCGCAAATTCGCCGCAGCGATGCGCCGCGCGATGCCCGGCCGCGACGACACCGAGCTCTATTGGGGCCTGCACTTCGCACTGGCGATGGCCCATCACACGATCCGCGAGAAGGAGCGCCTGCTACGACTCTCCGAAGGCAAATGCGATCTCGACGACGTGCAGGCCATCATCGACCGCGTGGTCGCCGTCACCGTGATGGCGCTGTCGATGGGCGAAGCCCACGCCAGCAAGCCGCTGCCGCGGCCGGCGGTCGTGCACGGACGGCTGACGCGGCAGGATTTGTGAAGCGCTCGCGCGCACACGGTACGCGCTGATTGACGCGCCCTCGCCGCGAGCTCGTCACCTCTCCCATCGGGAGAGGTCGATTTGCGCAGCAAATCGGGTGAGGGGTTACAGTCCATCGAGAGTGAAAGGCCCCTCACCCGGATTGCTTCGCAATCCGACCTCTCCCCGATGGGGAGAGGTGAAGCGAGCGGCACGCCGAGTTCAAGCAGCGCCGTCACATCATCGCGTGCAGTCGATCTCGACGTCGAACGGCCCGGTCTATTCCGGAATGCAGACGAAGATCCGCGCTGGCAAATCGCGCGAATAGATCGCGTTGAATTCCGCGTCTCGAAGCATGCACGGCCCGGCTGGTGGGCGTTGACCCTTCGAGACGGCCGCGTTGCGGCCTCCTCAGGATGACGGGACACGCACCGCGCAGGTTCAAGGATTTGGATCTAGATGATCCCCTGCGCCTTCAGCTTCTCCACCTTGGCTGCGTCATAGCCGATCGTCGCCAGCACCTCGTCGGTGTTGGCCCCGAGCAGCGGCGGGGCGCGGTATTCGGTGATCGGCGTGCCCGAGAAGGTCAGCGCGTTGCGGATCAGCGACAGGTCGTGCTCGAACGGATGATCGACCTTGACGCGCATGCCGCGCGACTGGACGTGGGGATCGTTGAACACCTGCGAGAAGTCGTTGATCGGACCCGACGGCACACCCGCCTTCTCCAGCTCCTCGAGCCAGTACGCGACCGGCTTCTTCAGGAACAGGCCGGCGAAGATCGCCATGATCTCCTTGCCGTGCACGACGCGGTCGTTGTTCTTGATGAAGCGCTTGTCGTTGGCGAGCTCGGGTTCGCCGAGCACGGCGCAGGTGCGCTGGAACTGGCCGTCATTGCCGACCACCAGCATCAATTCGCCGTCGGCGCAGCGGAACACGCCGGCCGGCATACCGCCATTGCCCCAAGTGCCGCGGCGCGGCGGGGTCTTGCCATTGACCAGGAAAATCTGTGCGTAGTGCGACAGCGCGGCGATCACGGTGTCGAACAGGCAGACATCGACATGCTGCCCCTCCCCGCCGTTGACTTTGCGGTGATAGAGCGCGGCGAGAATGCCGATCGAGGAGTTCATGCCGGTCATGTAGTCGACGATCGAGGGGCCGACCTTCATCGGGCCTGCGCCGGGTTCGCCATCGATATGGCCGGTGACGCTCATCAGCCCGCCCATCGCCTGGAGGATCGCGTCATAGCCGGCGCGCGTGGAGTAAGGGCCGGTCTGACCGAAGCCGGTGACCGAGCAGTAGATAATGCCGGGGTTGATTGTCTTGATCGTCTCGTAGTCGAGGCCGTAGCGCTTGAGATCGCCGACCTTGTAGTTCTCCATCATCACGTCGACCGACTTGGCCAGCTCGCGGATGATCTCCTGCCCTTCGGGCTTGGCGATGTTGACGGTGACGGACTTCTTGTTGCGGTTGGCGCAGAGGTAGAACGAGTTGTTGTTGTTCTGCTTGCCTTCGGGATCGGTGAGGTAGGGCGGGCCGAAGGCGCGGGCATCGTCGCCGCCGCCGGGCCGCTCGATCTTGATCACCTCGGCGCCGAGATCCGCCAGCATCTGGGCCGACAACGGGCCCGCGAGCACCCGCGTCAGGTCGAGAATCTTGATGCCCGAGAGTGGCAGAGCCGACATAAACTTTCCTCCAATATCGTGATTGTGCGGCACCGGACCTCTGTCCGTGCGCGCTGAGCCTGCCGATACACCATTTTGGCGAAGCGAGCACTGCATTGTCGGCATGAAGCCATCCGCCTGCGGCCTATGTGGTGGAAGCCGGGGGCGGTCTCCCTCGGGAACCGGCCATGAGCGCTTCGTCCCGCCACAGCCGATTGCCGCCGCGCGAAATTGTGAAAAGGGCCGACATCGTTTTGACGCCTTTTCCAACGGTATTTTGGCGCCGCAAGGAGGCGGGATATGCGAACGATCACCACGATGGGGCTGTTTCTGACCGTGCTGGCGGTCTCCATGGCGGCGGCCGACGCGCGCGGCGGCGGCCATGGGTTCGGACATGGCGGGCGCCATGTGCACGGCGTGCATGGGGGCGGCGCAAGCGGCGCCGGGGCGTTTGCCGCCGATAAGCGCCACGCCGACGATCCCTACATCAAGGCGGCCTCGGACGAGGAGGACCGCCTGCTCAACAGTAAGCTGAAGAGCATCTGCCGCGGCTGCTAGACCTACGACGCGATCGCCTGCCGCGGCTGCGCGCCTAAGCCGATCAGCTTGCTGATCTCGGGCTTGCAGCCGCCGCAATTGGTGCCGGCCTTCAGGCTGCGGCCGACGGCCTCGACGCTGTCGGCGCCCTTGCGGATCTCGGCGGTGATCTGGTGCTGCCCGACGCTGAAGCACGAGCAGACGATCGGCCCCTTGTCCTCGTCTGCCCCGAACGGCCGTCCGGCCAGCAGCGACATCCGCGCGTTGGCCGACAATTGCGTCTCCGCGAACAGCCCCGCCAGCCACGCCCGCGACGGCAGCGTGTGATCGGGCGCGATGAATACGCAACCTTCCAGCCGGCCGTCGCGCACCGCCGCGTAGCGGAAACGTCCCGCCGCCGGATCGCGGTAGGCGATCCATTCGATCTCGACCTGCTCCAAGCCGAGCTGCGCCCGCGCCCAGTCGCGCCAGCTCTCGGGGCGCGCATCGCCGGTCAGTTCCAGCCGCCAGCAATCGCCGGCCTTGCCGTGAACCCAGTAGCCGGTCTCAGGACGCCTGATCGCGTTGCGGCTCAGGATGAACGCATGCCATTTCGGCGCGTAAGGGTCGGCCTTGACCGGCGTGTGCTTGGATTCCGGCTGACCCGACAACGGATCGACCACCGGGTTGACCAGCGCGTTGACGCGCCCTGCTCCGGCGAATTCCTCGTTCCAGTGCATCGGCACGAACACGCAGCCGCGGCGCTGGTCGGCGCTGACCACGACGCGCGCGATCATCTCGCCCCACGGGCTCGTCAGCCGCGTGAGCCCCTCGTGCTGCAGGCCGACGACACGCGCGTCCTCGGGATGGAATTCGGCATAGGGCTCGAAGACGTGCGACAGCAGCCGCGCCGTCTTTCCGGTCCGTGTCATGGTGTGCCACTGATCTCTGACACGGCCGGTGTTGAGCACCAGCGGATAGTCACGGCTGGTCGCGTTGCCCGCCGGGCGCGGTGCGACCGGGATGAAGCGGGCCTTGCCGTCGGGCGTGAAGAATGTCTGGGTCCCGAACATCCGCGCCGTACCGGCCGGATGGTCTGATGTCACCGGCCACTGCACCGGCGCCAGCGCGTCGTAGGCGCTGTCATCGAGCGTCGACAGCGCCGAGATGTCGAAATCCCGCGTCCCTTCGTTCTCGAACCCGGACAGCGCAGCATGCTCGCGGAACACGTCGGCGACGGAGACGTAGTCAAAGCCGGAATACCCCATCCGGCTGGCGACGTCGCAAATGATGCGCCAGTCGGCGCGGGCCTCTCCCGGCGCGGCGAGGAACGGGCGCTGCCGCGAGATCCGGCGCTCGGAGTTGGTGACGGTGCCGTCCTTCTCGCCCCACGCCAGCGCTGGCAGCAGCACGTCGGCATGGCGCGTGGTGTCGGTGTCGCGGATGCAGTCGGATACCACAACCAGCTCGCACGCCCCGAGCGCGGCACGCACGCGATCCGCATCGGGCAGGCTCACGACCGGGTTGGTCGAGATGATCCAGACCGCCTTGATGCGTTTGTCGGCGATGGCGTCGAACATGTCGACCGCCTTCAGCCCGCCCTTCTCCGCGATGACAGGCGCGCGCCAGAACCGCTGCACCCGGTCGCGGTGCTCGGGCTTCTCGAGCTCCATATGCGCGGCAAGCTGGTTGGCAAGCCCGCCGACCTCGCGGCCGCCCATCGCGTTGGGCTGGCCGGTGAGCGAGAACGGTCCCATGCCGGGACGGCCGATGCGCCCGGTCAGGAGATGGCAGTTGATGATGGCGTTGACCTTGTCGACGCCGCTGCTCGACTGGTTGACCCCTTGCGAATAGAGCGTGACGACGCGCTCGGTCCTGGTGAACCAGTCGAAGAACAGCCCCACGGCGCCTTCGGTCAGGCCGCAGGTCGCGGCGGTCTGCGCCAGGGTCTGGCCGGCCACCTGCTTGAGGGCGTCGACGATGCCCGTCGTGCAATTGCCGACAAAGGCGCGATCGACCGCATTGCTGCCGGCGAGGAACGCAAACAGCCCGTTGAACAGCACGGAGTCGCTGCCCGAACGCAGCGGCAGATGCAGATCGGCGCCCTCGCAGGTCGCGGTGCGGCGCGGATCGATCACCACGATCTTGCAGGCCGGGTTCTTCTCCCTGGCCGCCAGCACGCGCTGATACAGGATCGGATGGCACCACGCCGCGTTGGAGCCGACCAGCACCAAGAGATCGGCCTGCTCGAGATCCTCGTAACAGCCCGGCACGGTGTCGCTGCCGAACGCGCGCTTGTGCCCGGCGACGCTCGAGGCCATGCAGAGCCGCGAATTGGTGTCGATGTTGGCGGTGCCGACAAAACCCTTCGCGAGCTTGTTGATGACGTAATAGTCCTCGGTCAGGAGCTGACCCGAGACGTAGAACGCCACCGCATCGGGCCCGTGCTCCCGGATGATCCGGCTGAAGCCGTCGGCGACATGGTCGAGCGCATCGTCCCAGTGGGCCGGCGCGCCGCCAATCATCGGCTCAAGCAGCCGTCCCTCAAGACCGATGGTCTCGGCAAGCGCCGAGCCCTTGCTGCAGAGGCGGCCGAAATTCGCCGGATGCTGCCGGTCCCCCTCGACGCGGACGCTGCCGTCCGCATCCTTGCTCGCGACGACGCCACAGCCGGCGCCGCAATAGGGGCACGTGGTCTTGACCGACATCGCCTGTCGCTCAGCTCACCGGCACCGTCTGCCGAACCGACAGCCACACCACGCCGTTCTCGACCTTGGCCGGATGCGTGTGCGTGCAGCCCTCGTCGGGTGCGACCGCCTGACCGCTCGCCAGCTCGATGACGAAATTGTGCAGCGGACAGGTCACCCGCTTGTTGTGCACGATACCCTGCGACAGCGGCCCGCCCTTGTGCGGGCAGCGGTCGTCGAGTGCGAACACCTCGTCGCTCTCGGTGCGAAACACCGCGATGTTGCCGTGGGGCGTGCGGACCACGCGCGAGCCGAGCCGCGGAATCTCGTCCAGCGCGCCGATTTCAATCCAGCCGGTCATGCGATCTCCAATTCGGCAAGCGGTGCGAATTCGTTGCGGTCGACGCCGCGGCTGGCGCGCTCGGCCCACGGGTCGGTCTGGGCGAACTGCTGCGAGTAGGCAAAGCGTCCGAACAGCGCCTTGCGGTTCGTGACGTCGTCGACGACGCGCTTCCTGATCTGCTCGAGCCCGACGCGGTCGCACCATTTGTACATCCGCTCGAGATACCAGCCCTCCTCGCGGTAGAGCTGGGTCAGGGCCACGATCACCTCGAGCGCCTCGTCCTCGGTCTCGACCTTGGTCAGGAACTCGGTGCCCTTGATGTGCAGTCCGGCGGCGCCGGCGAAGTGGATCTCGTAACCGGAATCGACACAGACCACGCCGACGTCCTTGCAGGTCGCCTCCGCGCAGTTGCGCGGACAGCCGGAGACCGCGAGCTTGACCTTGGCCGGAGTCCAGGAGCCCCACATGAACTTCTCGAGCTTGATGCCGAGGCCGGTGGAGTCCTGGGTGCCGAAGCGGCACCATTCGGAGCCGACGCAGGTCTTCACCGTGCGCAGCCCCTTGGCGTAGGCGTGGCCGGACACCATGCCGGCGTCGTTGAGATCAGCCCACACCGCCGGCAGATCCTCCTTCTTGACGCCGAGCAGGTCGATGCGCTGGCCGCCGGTGACCTTCACCGTCGGGATGTTGAACTTCTCGGCGACGTCGGCGATGGCGCGCAGCTCGCTCGGCGTGGTGACGCCGCCCCACATCCGCGGCACCACCGAATAGGTGCCGTCCTTCTGGATGTTGGCGTGGACGCGCTCGTTGATGAAGCGCGACTGCTGGTCGTCGCGATACTCGCCGGGCCAGGTCGCGAGCAGATAGTAGTTCAGCGCCGGGCGGCAGGAATGGCAGCCGTTCAGCGTCTTCCACTCCATGAAGCGCATCACGGCGGGAATGGTCTTGAGCTGCTGCTCGACGATGACGCGGCGAACATCGTCGTGGCTGTGATCGG
This sequence comes from Bradyrhizobium sp. ISRA436, assembly GCF_029910015.1. NCBI lineage: Bacteria > Pseudomonadati > Pseudomonadota > Alphaproteobacteria > Hyphomicrobiales > Nitrobacteraceae > Bradyrhizobium > Bradyrhizobium sp. ISRA436. The sequence goes on along the minus strand of NZ_CP094519.1, from coordinate 3,054,486 downwards.
TGCATTTGCACAACGGCTTGACCTTCGGCGCCGCCGAGTAATCGCCGCCCAGCGTGAATGCCAGCACCTGCTCGACCAGGCCGGTGCAGGAGCCGCACGACGACGATGCCTTGGTATGGGCGCGGACGTCGTCGAGCGTGAACAGCTTCTTTTCGGTGATCGCCTTGACGATCGCGCCCTTGCAGACGCCGTTGCAGCCGCAGATCTCGGTCTCGTCGCTCATCGCGGCAACCGAGCTCTGGCCGCTGACGCCGCCGTCGCCGAGATTGGCGGCGCCGAACACCAGGCGCTCGCGCATATGCGAGACGTCGGTGCCGTCGCGCAGATGCTGGAAGTACCAGGGACCGTCGATGGTGTCGCCATAGAGCACGGCGCCGACGATCTTCTTGTCCTTCAGGATGATGCGCTTGTAAACGCCGCGATTGGCGTCCTGCAGCACGATCTCCTCCTTGTCCGGCCCCGGCGCGAAGTCGCCGGCCGAGAACAGGTCGATGCCGGTGACCTTCAGCTTGGTCGAGGTCACCGAGCCGTCATAGGTGGCAAAGCCCTTCATCGCGAGGTGGTTGGCGCAGACCTTGGCCTGGTCGAACAGCGGCGCCACGAGACCATAGGTCTGGCGGCGGTGCTGCACACATTCGCCGACCGCATAGATGCGGCCGTCATAGGTCTGCATGGTGTCGGAGACGACGATGCCCCGCTCGCAATAGAGTCCAGCCTTCTTCGCCAGCTCGAAATTCGGACGGATGCCGACCGCCATTACCACGAGATCAGCCGGCAGCTCGGTGCCGTCGGCGAAGCAAACACCGGTGACGCGGTCCTCACCGAGAATCGCCTGCGTCTGCGCCGGCATCTTGAACACCATGCCGCGCTCCTCCAGCGACTTGCGCAGCAGTCCGCCGGCCACCGGATCGAGCTGGCGCTCCATCAGCGTGTCGAGCAGATGCACGACCGTGACATTCATGCCGCGCTTCATCAGCCCGTTGGCGGCTTCGAGGCCGAGCAGGCCGCCGCCGATCACGACCGCGTTTTGATAGGTGGTCGAAGCCTTGATCATGCGATCGACATCATAGATGTCGCGGAAGCCGATCACGCCCGGCAGATCCTTGCCCGGCAACGGCAGCATGATCGGATTTGAGCCCGTCGCGATCAGCAAGCGGTCATAGGGAACGCGATCCCCGGCCTCCGTGACCACCTCGCAGGTGCGACGATCAATCATGGCGACCGTCTCGCCCTTGCGCAGCGTGATGTTGTTGTCCTCGTACCAGTCGACGGTGTTGAGCATGATGTCGTCGACGGTCTTCTCGCCGGCGAGCACCGGAGACAGCAGGATGCGGTTGTAGTTGCCGTACGGTTCCGAACCGAACACCGTGATGTCGTACAGATCGGGCGCGCGTTCGAGCAGCGCCTCCACGGTGCGGATGCCGGCCATCCCGTTGCCGATCACAACCAGCTTTTGCTTTGTCACCTTGTCGAGCATGGTCTGCCTTTCAATTCCGACGACACTGCGCAGCGACGCGGCGCGTCGTCGATCAACGTCGATTGAGATTGGGATGGTTCGGAAGCCCAGCCGCGGGCGCAGACCGTCGTCGCTGACGATCGATGTTCCTTTGCCGACTGATATTCAAAACGCGTGCCAATTCGGCGCGGCCGAATCCGACAGCGAAATCAACGCGTTTCCGCCCTGCCCCGAAAATCCCTGGACGAGTGCGAGGCGGATCACCGGCCGATTTTTTAGCCACGCCGATGATCTATTGTGCAGGACAGCATAGGGAATGTTCGGGCGGTCGCCGACGCGAGTCTCACGCGCCATAGCGCGTGCTCCGCACGGCGCTCAAAAAAGCACCACCATGCGCGTTTGCGCGGCGGCACCTGCCGCGAGCGGCAGCAATCAGGAGAGCCACAGGCGAATCCGGGACATCTCGGCAACGCCTTGCTGACGAAGCACCGCGGTCGATTTCGATGGCACGGTTATTGCTGAAGCCCTTGCTGATCGGGAACGTCTCAACGACGAGCGCTCTCGTCCTTCACTCCATTCTGTCCGTTTGCGCCAAGGCCGGTCGCGACTGCGCGGCTGCCTTCGCCGCAGCACCGCGAGGCTTTGCAAATGAAGTTTGCTGAATTCAGGAAGGCGGGTCACTGGCCGACGCTGCTGGCCGCTTTCCTGTACTTCGATATCAGTTTCATGGCGTGGGTCTCGCTCGGCCCGCTGATCGTCTATATCGCGCACGACATGCACCTGGCCGTGAACGAGAAGTTCACGCTGGTTGCGATTCCCGTGCTGGCCGGCGCGCTGCTCCGGGTGCCGATGGGCCTGCTCGCCGACGTCATCGGCGCCAAGCGCACCGGCATCATCGCCCAGCTCGTCGTGATTGCCGCGACGATTGCGGTTTGGCAGTTCGGCTTGACCAGCAAGCCGGCGATCGAGCTGTTCGGCGTGGTGCTCGGCATCGGCGGCGCCTCGTTTGCCGTCGCCCTGCCCCAGGCCAGCCGCTGGTATCCGCCGCAATACCAGGGCGTCGTGATGGGCATCGCCGGCGCCGGCAATATGGGTGTCGTGCTCGACACGCTGCTCGCACCGAGCATTGCCGAACATTGGGGCTGGCAGGCCGTGTTCGGCTGCCTTCTGATCCCGATGCTGATGGTGCTTGCCTATTACGTCGCCGCCGCCAGGGACGCGCCGGGCGAGCGCAAACCGATCTCGCTGAAGGCCTATGGCGCGTTGCTCAAAGATTCCGACAGCCGGTGGTTCATGTTCTTCTACTTCATCACCTTCGGCGGCTTCGTCGGGCTGGCCAACGCGCTGCCGCTCTATTTCACGGTGCAATATCATGTCTCCGGCGTCGCGGCGGGCCTGCTGGTGGCCTTGATCGTCGCCTTCGGATCAGGCTTCCGTCCCGTCGGTGGCCTGATCGCCGACCGCATCGGCGGCATCCGCGCGCTGTCGATCCTGTTCGGCGTCGTGGTCGCCGCCTATCTCGTGATCGCCTTCATGCCGGAAGGCCCGACGGCGCCGGCACAGCGCGGCTGGGCGCTGACCGAGATGCCGCGCATCGCCTGGATCTCGGTTCTCCTGTTCTCGATCGGGGTGCTGGCGCTCGGCATGGGCAACGGTGCGGTGTTCCAGCTGATCCCGCTGCGCTTCCGTCACGAGATCGGCCTGATGACCGGCCTCGTCGGCTGTGCCGGCGGCGTCGGCGGCTACTTCCTGGCGCAGACGCTCGGCACCGCCAAGGCCATGACCGGCGGGTTCGGCGCCGGCTTCCTATTCTTCGGTGTCCTGGCGTTGCTTGGCTTCATCGGACTTGCCATGGTCAAGGTCCGCTGGCGCACCACCTGGGGCGCCGTATCCGGAGCACGCGTCTGAACCAGCCGCGCCCCCGAGGGGTAAGAGCATGAGGTTAGGCCGAGTTGCTGCCGCGCGACTTCGTCACCTCTCCCCATCGGGGAGAGGTCGGATCGCATCGCCAGATGCGATCCGGGTGAGGGGTTACGCCCTCGAGTGGGACCCGAGCCCCCTCACCCGCGCCTTTGGCGCGACCTCTCCCCGATGGGGAGAGATGACGCGTGCCGAGCGGCCCTCGCGGCCAACAAGCATTTGCGCCTGATCGTCGTGGCGAACGGTTCGCAACGGGATCTCGGAGTTCGCGTCGGTTTCGCCAGCGAGACCGGCAGGCGCGCCGCCAATGAGGACTATGTCGCGGCCTGCCTCGGCCGGTCGGGCGGCATCAGTGCCGACGTGGTCGCGGCCGTGGCCGACGGCGTCGGCGGCCACAAGGGTGGACGCGAGGCCGCCGAGGTCGCCGTCCGCAGCTTCATCGACGCCTACTATTCCCTGCCGGAGACGCTCGGCGTCCGCCGACGCGCCGCACGCGCGCTGGAGGCCGCGAACGGTTGGATCTACAGCCAGGGCCGCGTCGATGCCGCGCGCAGCGGCATGGCCTGCGCTTTTTCGTCGATCGTGCTGTCGCGGCGGCAATGTCACATCATTCATATCGGCGACACCCGCGCCTACCGTTTGAGCGAGGGGCGGCTGGAGCGGCTGACGCAGGATCACATCGCCGGCCGCGGCGATCTCGCGCACATGCTCAGCCGCGCCATCGGCTTCGAGGAATTCGCGCGGTTCGACTACTTGACCGTGGGGCTCCGGCAGCATGACCGGCTCGTCATCTGCAGCGATGGCGTGCACGGCGCGCTCGGCGATGTCAGCATCCAGCAATTGCTCGAGCAACGCACACCGCCGGAAGAGTCGGCACGCGCCATTGTCGAGGCCGCGCTCGCCGCTGATGGCAGCGACAACGCCACCGCGCTGGTGCTCGACGTCGTCGACCTGCCGCCGGCGGACCGCGACGAACTCACCCATGCGATCGCCGCGCTGCCGATCCTCGACCTGCCCGCGTCAGGCGACGTCATCGACGATTTCGTGCTCGGCGATGTGCTGTCCGACGGACGCTACAGCCGCCTGTTCAGGGCCGTCGACAAGCGGGCCGGCCGCGAAGTCGTGCTGAAATTTCCGCACCCGCGCGTTGCCGGCGAAGGCTCCTACCGTCTCGCCTTCGTGCGCGAGGCCTGGGTCGCCGCGCGGGTGCGCAGCCTGTGGATCGGCGAGATCATCGAACTGCCGGCGGAGCGGCAGACGCGACTCTATTCGGCGATGCCGCTCTATGACGGCGAGACGCTGGAGCAGCGCCTCAAGCGCGCGCCGCGACTATCGCTCGCCGAAGGGATCGGGATTGCGACCAAGCTCGTGCGTGCGGTCACGGCGCTGCACCGCGCCGGCATCATCCATCGCGACATCAAGCCCGACAATGTGATCCTGCTGAAGGACGGCGGCTTGCGCCTCGTCGACCTCGGGGTTGCGCGCGTGCCTCTGCTCGAGGATTTTCCGGCCGAGGACATCCCGGGCACCGCGAGCTACATGGCCCCCGAACTGTTCGGCGGCACGGCGGGCAACGAAGCGTCCGATCTGTTTGCGCTCGGCGTCACCGTCTACCGGATGTTCACGGCGAATTATCCGTTCGGCGAGATCGAGCCGTTCTCGCGGCCGCGCTTCGGCAAGCCGGCGCCCCTGTCGCGCTACCGCCCGGACCTGCCGGCCTGGCTCGACGCGGTAATCGGCAAGGCGATCAGCGTCGAGCCCGCGCAACGCTACGGCGATGCCATCGAGTTTGCCCATGAGCTGGAAAACGGCGCCACCTGGGCCGGCCCCGCGGTGCCAGGCCGCAAATCGCTGCACGACCGCGATCCCGTGACGTTCTGGAAGGTGCTGTGTGCGATTCTCGCCGTGATCGTCGTGGTGCTTCTGGCGCGGCATTAGCCGAGGATGAGTTTAGGTCGAATAGACCCGCCGCAGACTAGCTTCCCCTCAGGACGCGGCGCGACGAATTGTAATCCGGGTCTCGTCGGTGAAATCCTTGAGCTCCTTGTTCGGCTCGCGATAGAGGTGCCGCTCGATCTCGATCGATCGGCCCTCGGTCGTCTTGCTGCAATGCTCGTCGACAAAGCTGCCACCGATGGCCTGCTTGTCGCCGGCCGGTTGCGCTTCCGAGCAGGTCCACCCGTCCGCGCCATAACGGGACTTGGCCTGCAGCCCGAGCAGGAACGCCTTCTTGCGCAGATAAAGTCGCGCCTTCGGATCGGTCTCGATCGTCAGAGCCGCGACCTTGGCGTCGTGATCGATCATGACGGTGAGGATGGCCGGATGGCCACCCACCAACGTGCCTTCCCGCGACGTCGCAGGGTCGTACTCAAAGTGGATCGCGCGCAGCTGGTCCGCCCCGGCCGGACAATCCGACCACTGCGTCCAGCCCGACAGCTTGTGCGCCTTGTCCCCGGCGCAGGTGAGGTTGACATACCCCGAGTTGGGCGCGCTGGTGATCGCCATGCCGACGCTGATGTCGCGCAAATCTCCCGCGGTCGCCATCGCCGGCACGGCCGCCGTGACGGTGGCCGCAAAGACCAGGCCATGAATTGCTGATCGCTGCCTGCTCATGGTTTTGCCTTGTCGCTCTGACTGGACGGCGCGGCGGCGTGCCCGGCCTCCTTGTAGATGTTGCAAACGCGCGAGCCCTCGCCGAAGAACGCGATGCATTGGTCATAGGTCGGCTCGCCCTTGCCCTTGACATGAGCCAGCACATAGTCGGCGACGGCCTCGATCTCGTTGGGCCGCAGGAAGACGTTGGCCTCCGGCGGCATGCGATCGCCGACATCCTGACGCGTCATCTCGTAGCATTTCGTGGTGTCGTAGGCGCCGCGCACGAAGAATGGCATGCCGGTGCCCGGCCGGCCGCAGCTGACCGTCTCGATGATCTGCTCGCGCGTCAGCTCGGTTTTTCGAAGTGACAGCGCGTCGCCGCCATAGCCGCCGCCACCGTTGCCGTGCCACTTGTGGCAACCCACGCAGTTTGCCCGCTTGAACACCGCCTTGCCCGCATCGGTCGGATCGCTTGCCGCCTGCGCATGCGCGGCCCCCACAAATCCCATAACGAGCGCGCAGCCAAGCCACGCGCCAACCAGCCATGTTTGCTTCATTTGTCTTGTTTCTCTCGGCGAGAGCCTCCTTCGTTCCGATGAAATCGGAACGAGTCTCCCGATTCTTGTTTGACGCGTTTTCTTCACGCGAACCGGTATCCACTTCGCTCGAAAACGCTGCGGTCGACGCGGGAGGCTTCGGGCGAAGCCTCCCGCGCTTGCGACGTCAAAGGGCGAACACGTAGAGCATCGAGCCGGGCTGCATCTTCTTCAGCTCGGGCGTGGCGTCGATGAACCACTTGTCCCAGGCTCCGCCGAGACCGACCAGGATCGCGACGTACTGCTTGCCGTCGACCGAGAAGGTCATCGGCGGCGCGTTGACACCGCCGCCGGTGTTGAACTCCCAGAGCTTCTGCAAGGACTTCGCGTCATAGGCGATCACCTCGCCAGACGGCTGTCCGGAGAACACGAGGTCAGGCGTCGCCAAGATGCCGCCGAGGTTCGGGAACTGCGTCTCCGCCTTCCCCGCCACCTTGCCGGTGGTGACGTCGATCGCGGTCACGCTGCCGGTGATCTTGACCGGCTGGCTCGGTCCGCCGCCCGTGAAGAACTCGCGCGGCTTGAACTTGGCCGGCGTCATCTCCTCGACCGTGATCCGGTTGCAGCTCTCGATGACGGGGATGTACCAGAGCTTCAGGTTCGGATTGTACGCGGTCGGCGGCCAGTTCTTGCCACCCATGTTGCCGGGGCAGATGTCCGTCACCTTGTTCGTGCGGCTCGGCGTGACCGACACGTTATAGCGCTGCACGCCCTGCTTCGCATCGTACTCCACCGGCTTGCCCGACTCCGGATCGAGGCCCTTGGTCCAGGTCACCTTCTTCACGAACGGCAGGCCCCAGATGAACTTGCCGGTGGTGCGGTCGATCGCATAGGCGAAGCCGTTGCGATCGGCCTCGAGCGCGAGCTTCAGCGTCGTGTTGTTCGGACCGGGAACATCGGCCAGCACGTTTTCCGCCACGCTGTCATAGTCGTAGGGATCGTTCGGCGTGTGCTGGTAATGCCACTTGATCTTGCCGGTGTCGGCATCGAGCGCGAGCGAGCTGTCGGTGTAGAGGTTGTCGCCGGGCCGGTATTCATTATCCCAGTCCGGGCCGGGATTGCCGACGCCCCAGATGATCGTGTTGGTCGACGGGTCGTAGCTGCCGGTGACCCAGGTCGATCCACCGCCGGTTGCGGCGGCGCTCTTGTCGTCCTTCCAGGTCTCGTGGCCGGGATCGTCCTTGCCCGGGATCGTGTGCGTGCGCCAGACTTCCTTCTGGGTCTTCAGGTCGGTCGCAGCGATCCAGCCGCGAATGCCGTATTCGGCGCCGGCCACGCCCGTGATCGCCATATCCTTGACGATCAGCGGCGCGCCGGTGATGACCTCACCCTTGTCGGGATCGGCGACCTGACGCTGCCAGGCGACCTGCCCGGTCTCCTTGTTGGTTGCGATCAGGCGGCCGTCGAGCGTGTGCGAGATGACGAGGTTGCTCCACAGCGCGACGCCGCGGTTGTCGACGCCGCAGCAGGCGACTGCGCCGGCCCAGTCGTGGTCGGTCTTGGGATCCATCTTCCAGAGCAGCACGCCTTTGCCGCCATGGGCATCGATCTTGTAGACCGAGCCCCAGCCGTCGGTGACGTACATGAATCCGTTTTCGACGATCGGCGTCCCTTCCAGTCCGCCATGCGACCAGATTCCGCCGCCCTCGACGCCGCCGAGCGCCATGGTCCAGGCGACCTTCAGGTTCTTGACGTTGTCATGATTGATCTCGTTCAGGGTCGAGAACCGGTTGGCCGCGTAATCTTTGTGGTGGTGCAGCCAGTTACCGGCTTCCTTGTCAGCGTTGAGCAGACGCTCCTGGCTGACGTCTTCCGCGAACGCGAAAGAGCCGGCGATGGTCGCAGCGGATGCTACCGCCGCTGCGAGCATGTGGGATTTAACCCGTTTCAACCTCGTCATAGCTGTTTCCTCCGGATCTAGCATCTTCATTGATCGATTGCCCGTCACATACGGGCGTTCGGGTGAGAAGCCTTGAGTCCCGGCGGGTGACCCGCCGCCTTCCGTGGTCACTTCTGGACCATCACCTCCGTCTCGATTGTTCCTGCTTTCTGAAAAACAATTGCGCATTTGAACGTCTCGCCGGGAGCGAGCGTCTGACGCAACTGAAGCAGCATGACGTGGTAGCCATCGCGCTTCAGCTCGAGCGTTCCCCTGGCGGGGACCGGGATGTTCGGGATCGAACGCATGGCGGGCGCGCCTTCGCCGCGGTCGACGGTATGACGCTCGGAAAAATTCGCGACCGGACAGCGGACGCGAAGCAGTGCGTCGGCGCTGTCGGCCTCGTTCCTGATCGTCATCGTCAAGGGAAGGTCCCCACCCTCTTTGTCGGCCGCCGGCACGCGCGCGTCCACGATCTGCAAGGATTCGCTCGCGGCCGCGCCATGCACAATTCCGAACGCGCTCATCAGGCAGAATAATGGCAGCGCGATCGTTGTTGTTCTGCACGCAACCGCGCACTGCAGCATCCGCGTCGCTGACATCAGCTTACTCCCACTGCCACCACCGACAAGCACTGTTTCATGCTTCGTCGCGCGCTGCCAGCGATTGATCATCCGGAACCCGAAGAGTCTCAACGTGTGACTTCGATACACGCGATGGTCGTGCCAGCCTTCGTGCATGGACCATCGATATACGTCCGCCAGTCGAGCGCGATGCCGCGCATGCCGCACTGCATGAGGTTATTGGCGCGCGAGCAGCCACGTTCTCGGAAAGATGTTCCTTGCCTCGTTCCTTACTGAGGTCGCGACGCCCGGCTTCGGGGACCGAAGCGTCGCGGAGCGCGAGGGACGGCTCGCGACAACGGCGCCGTTCAGTGGGGAATGGGGTGCAGCCTTGCCAGCTGGTCGAGCGGCAGGTCGGCCTCCCGGTCGGTCAACGGAAAGCGGACAATGATGTCCTGGCGGCCGAGCTGCCCCCACAGCCCCTCCGACGACCATTTCTGCGGCTCGGGTCCGCGCGGACCATCGATCCAAACGAAGTACCACTCCGTCATCAGAATCATCCGAACATCAGCACACCCTGAAAATTGGTGCTGCGCCGACAATCCTGCAACGCCCGATTTGACGTCGCGGCGGCTGCCTCTGTTGTCCGCTGGCTCGGGATCTAGCCGTAGGGCGTGCCGTCCTTGTGCAGGAACCGGCCATCGGAGCTCGGACTCATCATGTCGATGTCGGAGCAGGTGATGACGTCGTTCGGCGATCGCGAGCCAACCTCGAGATAGATCGCTGTCGTCCCCGACCGGTTGATCAAATGATGCCCGTTGCCGGAGTTCTTTGCAAACGCCGCGCAATCGCCGGCGCGCAGCACCGTCTCGCCGCCGTCCTCGATCAGTGTCAGCTCGCCCGCGAGCACGTAGACGAACTCGTCTTCGTCCGAATGCCAGTGGCGCTGGCTCGACCAGCCTCCCGGCGGCAGGCGCATGAGATTGACGCCGAAGTCGGTGAGCCCACACGCGTCGCCGAGCCGCTGCCGCACCCGCTCGGCGCACGGCGCGGCGAACTCTGCCGGATAACCGGATCCCTTGCGCTCCGGCACACGAGCGATCTCGACCTTGGGCATGGCACCCCTTCAAGCGATGATGACGCGATGATCGCATCGCCTGGCACAATCGCTCGCCGAAAGTGTGTCGGCGCGCGGGCGATCCGGTCTCAGGCCCCAACCAGATCCTTCGCCATCAGGATGTCATCGTAATAGCGGCCGTCGATCTTCAGCGCGTGTCGCTCAAGCCCGTACTCCACGAAGCCGGCGCTCTGGTACAGCCGAAGCGCCGGTTCGTTACCCTTCACCACGCTGAGCTGAATCAGCTCGACGGATTGCGCCGCGAGATCGAGCGCGGCATCGACCAGCCGGCGGCCGACACCACTGCGCCGTGCCGCGGGCCGCACATACATTCCCACCGGCATGCCCTTGTGCTGCCGTTTCGGCCCATCGGCTGTCAGGAATCCGAGGGTGCCGACGAGGTCGCTCCCCCAAAACGCCCCGAGCATCACCGCACCGCCCGCGAGCCGTTCCGCACCAGCCGACGGGACGGACACTTTCGGTCTCGAACGCGCTGCCGAACGCCTCAGGGTTCGATTGCAACGCCTCGAGGCGGATGCCGCGATAGATTGCGGCGTCTGCAGCCGTCAGACGCCGGATCGCGATGTGGGGGGCATTCATTCGATGTCTTCCAGTAGTGCCAAGCGGACACGACGAATAATGCGCGTCGCTCTTCTCGTCACTCATTGAAAGATTGGAGCGGGTGAAGGGAATCGAACCCTCGTATTCAGCTTGGAAGGCTGCTGCTCTACCATTGAGCTACACCCGCGTTGCGCGATCACCTAACACGGCCGGGCGGCCGCCTCAACTGCTCCGGCGTCTTCGGCCTCTGTGGACGGCCTTTATTTGCGCACAATTCGTCCTGTTCCCGCGCGAGGCTCCCGGCGGGCACCGCCTTAACAGCGGCGGATTCGCTGCCTATATCTGCAGTCCCATCAACAACGAAAGGAGGTGATCCAGTGCCTTATCGCAAGCGCTGTCACCTCGCTGGGATCGCCCGCTAGGCCTTGACCAATGGGCCTGGCATCGGGGCGCTCTCAGCCCTGGACCAGCGAGACAACAAACCGGGGGCGCGGCGGGATTAATCCCGCCGCGCCTTTTGCTGTGCGGGCCGGTTGATTCGCGGCTGGGCTCCCCCGCCAAAAAATTGTCGGTTCGGGCCGTGCCGATACGTCCTTTGTCCAGACGCAGCAAAATGAGGAGAGCTACCGATGCTTTATGCCATCCTGGCCTACCATGTCGAAGCCGAGGTCAAGTCATGGACCGCGGCAGAGGACGCGTCCGTGATGGCCGGCCTGCGCGAGGTCCATGAACGGCTCAAGGGCCGGCTCGGTCCCGCGGCACGGCTCGGCGACACCGACAAGGCGCGCACCCTGCGCGGGCCGGGCCAGGGGATGGTGATCGATGGCCCGTTCGCCGAGACCAAGGAGCAGCTGCTCGGGCTCTACATGATCGACTGCGCCGACGAGGACGCGGCCATCGCGGCCGCGCGGGACTTGCGCCGGGCGAATCCAACCGCAGTCTACGAGATCCGCCCGGTCAGGCTCTATCTGCCGGGCGCGCCTTTTCCGGAGACCGCGAGCCCGACCGACGCCTGAAGCGCGGATCGCCAAGACGCGATCAGCGATGGCTGGAACGGCTCGGGAGCTTGCTCGCATCGAACTTCGGCGCGGGCGTGGGAGCGTTCGCTTTGGGCTCGGCTGGCATGCCCTCGCTCGGGATCAATGTCGCCTCGAACGGCACACCAGGCACCTGGTCGGCGGTCCCGGTACAGGTCGCAATCGCGCCGGCCGACAAGCCTTCGAGCCTCAACACAAGATCATCGACGCCGAACACCGTCGCATGGCCCTCGGTATGCCGCTTGGTGGTGACGATGGCAGAGAAGCGATCGCCCGCGACCTCGTACGTGCCGCTGTAAAGCATGATGCTGTCACGGCCCCACAGCTTGCCGTCGGCAAAATGAACGATGCCAGTGCCTTCGCCAAGCGGCGTCCTGAACCAGGCCGCGTAGGTGCCGTCCTTGAGCACGGAGTTGTCTCCACTCTCGCGCGTTCGCAGCACCGATCTGGCCACCCTTGCGTTAACAAGAGGTGAAGGGCCATGAAACCGGCTCACCGCCCGTCTATCTGCCGTCCCATGATGGCGATCGACTTCTGATAGACCTGTGCACCGTTCCAGGCCTCGATCGCTGCGAAATTGGGTTCTCCGGGCTGATAGCCCCCTCCCGCGCGCCAGCCATGGGCGCGCAGAAAGTTCGCCGTCGAGCTCAGCGCGTTGGCGGCGACGTCAAGATTACCGACGCCGTAGTTGAGGATATTTTTCGGCATGAACTGGGTCTGGCCGACCTCGCCATGCATCGAGCCGCGCTGGTTCGGCGAGATCGCGCCGCGGTCGATCAGCTTCAGCGCGGCATAGAGCTGGTCGGTGAAGAACTCCGGACGCCGGCAGTCATAGGCGAGCGTTGCGATCGACGACAGCATGTTCTGGTTGCCACGTTGGCTGCCGAAGCCGGTCTCCATGCCCCAGATCGCGATCAGCGGCCCGGGCGGCACGCCGTAGCGCTGCTCGATCTGCGCGAACATCGCGGCATGCGATTGCTTGAGCGAACGGCCACGCGCCACGATGGTCGCGGCGCCGCGCTTGGCCATGAACTGCTCAAGCGACAGGCCGAAGCTGCGCTGGCCGCGGTCGGCGGTAATGGTCGCACTGGCGTAGTTCGTCTGCATCAGCGCGCCAACCGCGGTGGGGCCGACGCCCTTGGCCCTCGCCTCCTCGGCAAACTCGCGCTTCCAGTTCTCGAAGCCGCCCGGCCCGTTGCCGCACTGGGCAGCATTGGCCTGCGCGCCCAGCGACGCCACGATCGCGATGGCGATGGCGACGAGCGCCAACGTCACAAGCTGGCTGCCCCTGATCATTCAAAACTCCTCCATATCGTGGCCCTTGGCCTCCGGCCGGCATAGACGATGGCCGAAGATACATGACCGGCCGATGAACGGCCGGCCGCCGCAGGCGCCCAGCCGCGCAGGATCGTACGATATGGCGGGGCGGCGGGATTGACCATCCCGGTCACGGGCGCGTTGCCGAGGCTTTGGCCCCGGCGCCGGGATGCGGACGGCACTATCGCCTGGAGCGTTTTCGGGCGAAGTGGACACCGGTTCGCGTGAAGAAACGCGTCAAAACAAGAATCTGGAGATTCGGTTCTGATTCAATCAGAACCGAAAATGCTCTAAGGTCCGGACTCAATCAGGTCCACCAAATGATAGCGGCAGCAAGATTGACGGCCGAGAGGAAGTTTCTGGCGAGCTTGTCATAGCGGGTTGCAATGCGCCGCCAGTCCTTGAGCCTGCAAAACATGCGCTCGACGAGGTTGCGCCGCTTGTATGCGGCGCGGTCGAACGGATGGAAGCGTTTTCGGGTGGGATTGTTTGGGATGACCGGGGTTGTTCCCCGTTCGATGAGGAATTGCCGCAGTTCGTTCGCGTCATAGGCCGTGTCGGCCGCACAGCAACGCGGTGGTGGCAGAGAGCTGAGCAGGGGCAGCGCCGCGCGGATGTCACCACGCTGACCTGGCGTTACTTCGAGCGCGATGGCGCGTCCGAGACTGTCGCAGACGGCGTGGATCTTGGTGGTCCTGCCACCGCGGGAACGACCGATGGCCTGAGCCTCCGCCCCCCTTTTCCACCGGCCGCCGCACGGTGCGCCTTGGCGGTCGTGGAATCGATGGCCTGGAAGTCGTCATCGGGCGACAGGCCCCGAAGTGCTTCGAACAGATTGCGCCAGACCTCGCGCCGCGACCAGCGGTTCCAGCGATTGTAGACGGTCGTGTAAGGGCCGAACACTGCCGGGCAATCGCGCCAGCGGCAGCCGGACTTCAACACATGGATGATGCCACTGATCACGCGGCGATCATCGACTCGACGAGCGCCGGGCTGATTTTGCGGCAGCAAGGGCTCGATTGCTGCCCACTGCCGATCATTCAACCAAAACTCGCCCGCCATGATCCAAGCCCCGCAAATGCAGAGCTTGAATCATATCTCCACGTAAAATTATACATCTGATTGAGTACAAACCTTAGTCGGGAGAGACGAGCAGCCAAGCCAGGTATCCGTAGTAAGCGGTCACGACCAACGCCAGCGCAACGGCGCAGCCGGCGATGAGATCCGCCATCATGCGAGACTTCGCGTCGTTCACGACACCAACCCGTTTGTTTTCGCGACGTTGGGATGCGGCGCTCAGACCGTCTCGCCCTGCTCCATCGCGAGTTCGGCCCGCAGATTGTCCAGGTCGCGATAGACCGACGCGACAGCGAGCACGCGTCCTCTGCTCTTGTAGCGCAGCAGGCAGTCCCTGCCTTTGATGTCGCCGTCGACCGCGATCTCGTCCCACTTCTCCGCGTGCCCGACATAATTGATCGGCACGTCATAGTGTTGGCTCCAGAAGAACGGCACTGCATCGAAGACTTCCTTCCGGCCGAGCATGTTGCGAGCGGCGGTCTGTCCCTGTCGCTCGGCGACCACCCAGTGCTCGACACGGATGCTCTCGCCGGAATGGGCATCGGGCCAGCGCGCGATATCGCCGGCGGCGTAGATGCCGGGCACGCTGGTCTCAAGATGCGCATTCACGGTGACGCCGCGATCGAGCTTGAGCCCCGCCTGCTCGGCCAGCGTCAGTCGCGGCCGCACGCCGACGCCGACCACGACCAGTTCGGCCTCCAGCGTCCCGCCGCTTTTCAGGCTGGCGCGATGCCCGTCGATCGCGGTGACGGTGTCGCCGAGATGGAAGATCACGCCGTGCTCCTCGTGCAGGGCCCGTACGAAGTCGCCCATCTCGGGCCCAAGGATCCGCTCCATCGGGCGTGCTTCGGGCGCCACGACGTGAACCTCGAGACCGCGGGTGCGCAATGCGGCGGCGGCCTCCAGCCCGATGAAGCTTGCACCGATCACGATCACGCGCCGCGCGGTCTTAGCCGCCGCGATGATGGCGCGGCTGTCGGTGAGCGTGCGCAGGGTATGGACGTGGGGCTGATCGGCGCCCGGGATCGGCAGCCGCACCGGCTCCGCACCAGTCGCGAGCAGCAACCGATCGTAGGGCACGGCCTTGCCGTCGCCGAGCAAAACCCGGCTCGCTTTGCTGTCGATCGCGGCCACCTCGGTCTTGAGCTGAAGCTCGATCCTGGCCTCAGGATAGAAATCGTCCGGCCGCAACGGCACCCAGTCCTCGGGCGCACTGCCTGCGAGATAGTCCTTGGACAGGTTTGGCCGGTCGACCGGCGGCGCCGTGTCATTGCTCAGCATCGTGATCGCGCCGTCAAACCCTTCGCGCCTCAGCATCTCCGCCGCGGCGAAGCCGGCAGCACCGCCCCCGACAATCACGATCCGCTTCGGCGCGTCGGCCGGAAGCTTCTGAGGAGCCTTGTGTGGCTCCTGCCTTGTGCGGACGACGACACGGTCGCCGTCCCGCTCGACCTTCCAGACCGACAGCGCGGATAATGCGGGCGCACGGGTCGCCTCGCCGCTGCGCAGGTCGAAGCAGGCGTGATGCCAGGGGCAGCGGACGCTGTCGCCGACCACCAGCCCGTCTGCAAGAGGGCCATGATAGTGACTGCAATGCGCATCGATCGCGAGGATCTGCCCGTCCCTTCGCACTAGCAAAATCTCGTCTTCGCCGACATGGCCGACCAGCATGTCGTTCTTGAACGCACCAAGGGCGACGCCCTGCGTGAGGTCCGGGCCAGTGAGTCCGTTGCTCTGTTCGGCCATCCGTGCGTCCTCCGTGACGAGAATCGAAATCAAAGCGCGCGGGCGCGATTGGTTCCATCGAGCCAGCGCTGGCATCACGCCTGACATTGACATCAGTGGTAAGGTGCACGAGGCCTTGCGCCGTCGGTCAAATCAGTGGCAGCCGCGGCTCCGCAACGTCGCCACCGTGTGTTGTCGCGAAGCTGCGCACGCTTGAGCCGCACGTCTCGCGAAGGCGATAGAACGAACCGCGTGACTCGCGCCTAGCCCTCTCAGGAGGACCACATGGCACGATCAACATGGAAGCGGCCTGGATCACCGATCGGCAGGAAAGGGGCGCGCGAGGCAAACCCGAGATACAAGCGTCGCTCCCGTCAGCCCTGGAGCGACAAGGAAGTGAAGCAGCTTCGCGCACTGGCGAAGGCAAACACCCCGACGGGCGTGATCAGCCTGAAGATGCAACGGCCGCCGGCATCGATCGCGAGCAAGGCGCAGCGCGAGGGCATCTCGCTGAGACCGATCAACCGTTCACCCTATAATCGTCGGAAGAAAGCAGTTCGCCGCTAATCGTGGCCGGCGGGGTCTCGCTGAGCGCTCCGCCCACGCCGGCCCCCGTCCAGGCCGCATGATCCACGCCGTTGAGATGCATCACGATGCCAGAACCAGCGGCTCGTATCTCAGCCGGTACGCATCGATTGCGGCGTTGGACAGCAGCAGGCGGCGCCGCTCGCCTCCGAGCATCATGCGATCGATCGTGGCCAACAGAAAATGGGCCGCCGCGAAGGGGTCGCCGAGATCGCCGGACCGCTCGAGGACGTTCCAGGCGATCTCGAAGGATTGTTCACGTAACTCGCTGTCAGTCATGTGAACTAACGCCCCCGCGAGGCCGGCGTTCCTGCGTACACGCTCCGTCGCGGTTCGTCCTGCGTCAGCCAATTTGGAGGGGCAAGTCGTCAGCGCGGACCGATGGTTTGCGGCCGGTTGAGGAAGAACTCGCGATTGCCGAGCGCGGCCTCCGCATATTGATCGATCGCCACGATGATCGCCTGGACGTGCTGGAAGCACCAGCCTTCGCGCGTCGCCCGATGGCGAACCTCGGCCAGCGCCTTGATCCAGGGCGAGTGTTCATCGCTGTCGTGGAAGTAACGAAGCGGCTCTTTCATGTTTCCTCCGGCTGATCATGTCGTCCAGTTGAGCGCGCTTGCGCGACAGCAGGAGCTGCGCGGCCGCGCTGTCGAGTCCAGCCTGCCTGAGCTGATCCACGGTCGAGCCCAGCTCGCGCAGTTGCGCGCGAAGCCTCAGCAGCTCGAGCGCCTCATCGCGCACGCTGTTCGCCGAAGACCAGATGACGCTTCGGGAGCGGCACGACAACGGACTTCCGCGCGCGAGGCTGGCGCGACGCGAAGCTGACCAGGATCGGCTCGTGATCGCCCAGGACGGTGCGCTCCTCGACCAGGCGGCTCATGACTACCCGCATCCTCAGGATGTCCCCGGCCACGAAGGCGCAATCCTCGTCCCGCTTGATCTGCTCACGCATTATCTCCTCGGCCTCGAGCATGCTGATCCTCAAGGCCCTGATCTGTCTGCGAATTTCGTTGATGCGGTTGTCCATGGCGGTGTCTCCTCCGGGAACGCCACCATAAGAACAAATCATGAACATCTAGTCAATCAGCCGGAGGCTGAATCTCGCCGCTGCCACCCGGCGAACGCGCGCCGGAGGTCGAGAGTTCAACGGCAGGATGGCACGACGAAAACGATATCTATCGTCACTGCGCCGGTGCGAGCGGGCGATCGGATGCCGACACGTTCATCTCGAAGAACGTCTTGAGCCCGGCAAAAGCGGTATCCGGCGTGACGATGATGTTGACCGGCACGCGTCTGAGATAGGCCCCGAACCGTCCCTTGCCTTCGAAGCGGTTGCGAAACTCCGATCGCGCCAGATAGTCGACGAAGCGCGGCAGGATGCCGCCGGCGAGATAGAGGCCGCCGGACGCGGAGAACGTCAGCGTCAGGTTTCCGCAGACATTGCCCAGGAAACAGCAGAACATGTCGAGCGCCGCGCGGCTGGTGCCGCAGCGCTCGGAGGCGGCCGCGTGCACGATCGAGGCCGCATCGCGCGCGGGCGCGCCAGCGCCATCGATGGCATTGATGGCGCGATAGAGGTTCTCCAGTCCGGACCCCGACAGCGCCCGCTCGATCGAGACGTGGCCGAACTGGCTGCGCATGCGCGCGATCACCTGCTCTTCCCGCTCCGACGTGGCCGGCAGAGTGGCGTGGCCGGCTTCGGTGACGATCGCCAGCGACGAGGCGCCGCGCGGCATCAGGCAGGACGCGCCGAAGCCGGTCCCCGGACCGACCACCAGCATCGGCCCGCCGGCGACCGGATCCTGCCCGCCGAGCTTGACCAAATCATGCGCGGTCAGCGCCGGCAGCGACCACGCCATGGCCTCGAAATCATTGAGAAGATGCACGGCGCGGAAGCCGAACAGGCGTTGCAGCTCGGCGGCGTCGAACGTCCACCGGCTATTGGTCAGGGTGACGCGTTGGTTCTCGATTGGCCCGGCGACATCCATGATGGCGAAGCCAGTGGTGGCGCGCGCTCCCTGTCGATCCAGGAAGGCCGCCATGGCCTCGGCCGGCGTCTCGTAGTCGGCCACCTTCATATGCGTGGTCGGACCAATCGTGCCCTGATCGAGGAGCGCGAACCGCGCATTGGTGCCGCCGATATCGGCGAGCAAGACTTGATCCATCCCCGTCATTCGCGATCCGCCGTCCCTCGTGCTCGGCCCGCCTTGTCTCACAGCGCGAGCCATCTCGATACCATCGCCGGACAACGACCAGAGCAGCGCCGGTCGGCCCTCGCCTTTCCGCAACACCGCCGACCTGCCTACGGTTCCATCGACCTATAGCGCTCCTGCGCCGCAACATCGGGATCGAAGACACATTGCCGCGTCGGCCCTGTGGTGAGAAGCCGCGATGCGGCAACCGCGGCGCCGAACAGGTCAGGATTGGGATGCAGTGTGGATGCCGGTGGACAGCGCCCGCTTCGCTACGATTCATCCTGCTGGCTTGCCTAGCCGAAGCTCGCGAAGGCTGGTGGGGGAGGTAGGACTCGAACCTACGAAGTCATAAGACGGCTGATTTACAGTCAGCTCCCTTTGCCACTCGGGACACTCCCCCGTCCAACAGCGCCAGACCGGCCGCACGAGTGGCGGCGGACCGGGTCATCGAAATGACGCTGATAACCGCGCAGGCCTGGTTCGGGCGCGCGGTCGGGCGCCGTTATGGGCGAAGGGACCGGTCAAAGTCAACCAAGCCTGCGCGCAATTTGCCGGTTAAATTGCCAATATTCGGGAGCCGTGACACAAGCCTCACATGAGCGATCGCGACCGCAAACCCAATTTCCGAAGCAAGGGCGGTAAACCCTTCCAAAAAGGGCAGAAATTTGCCCGCTCCCCGGCCTGGCGGGAGCGCGAATCGGGTTCCGACGGGCCGGTGATTCTCTACGGCTGGCACACGGTGTCGGCGGCGCTTGCCAACCCGGACCGCCATATCCGCAAGCTTTACCTCACCGAGAATGCCGCCAGGCGGCTCGCGGAGGAGAATATTGACACCCGCGTGACGCCGGAAATCGTCCGTCCCAGCGCGCTCGACCAGCGGCTCACCCCCGATGCCGTGCACCAGGGCCTGCTTGCGGAGGCCGATCCCCTGCCCTCGCCCGACATCGACACGCTGGCGCAGGAGGGCATCGTGCTGGTGCTCGACCAGATCACCGATCCGCACAATGTCGGCGCCATCATGCGCTCGGCCGCGGCCTTCGCGGTAAAGGCGATCGTCACCACCGCCCGCCACAGCCCGGAGGCCACCGGGGTGCTGGCGAAATCCGCCTCTGGCGCGCTCGAGCTGGTGCCGCTGGTCACCGTGCAGAACCTGGCACGTGCGCTGAACGAGCTGAACGAGCGCGGCTTCCAGACCGTCGGGCTCGACAGCCAGGGCGCGGAAGATCTCGGCAAGGTGGAGTTGCAGCAGCCCTTAGCGCTGGTGCTCGGCGCCGAAGGCAAAGGCCTGCGGCAATTGACGCGCGAGACCTGCCGCGTCGTTGCCCGGCTCGACATGCCCGGCGAGATCAAGAGTCTCAACGTATCGAACGCCGCCGTGCTCGCGCTCTATATCGGCGCGAGCCGGCTCGGGCTGATATAGCAAAACGCCCGCTCGCAACATGCGAACGGGCGCTGATCTCTTTGGGAGATCGCCGGATCAGTAGTAGCGGCGCAGCACGCGATGGCCGTAGTGATACGGCGCGTAGGCATGACGCGGCGCGTGGCCGTAGCGATAGCCGTAGTGCGGACGGTGATACCACGGGCGATAGTGGTGGTACCTGCGGTAGCCGTAGCCATAGTGGCGATAGCCGTAATACGGCCGGCCATAGCCCTCGCGATAGTACGGCAGCGGCGCCCAGTTGCCCGGACCGGTGTAGGTCGGGCCCTGGTTCACGTAGTAGTACTGCTGCGCCGTGCCGGGATAGACCGCATCCGGGTCCGGCAGACGTTCGACAGCGCCCCAGCCGCCGTAATAACCGCCATAGCCAGCGTAGCCGCCGCAGGGGTTACAGCCGGAATAGCTGTAACCATAGCCGTTACCGTAACCGTAGCCGTAGGTCACGACCGGCGCGGAATAGACCGGCGCGGCGCACGGGCTGAAGCCGCATGCCATCGCGGGCGCAGCGGCCATGACCGCCACGGCCGCGATCATTCCTGTAATCATTTGACGCATGAATCTCTCCTGTAGGTGTTTTTCGTTGCTATGGCTTCGTGAAGGCTATTGTGGGCCTCGGGGACGCGGCGGCCGCGGGATCGGATCCGGGCGCGTCCCGCTGAACTGCGGCGCGTAGATCACCGGCGGCGGATCGACGGGGATGCTGGACTGCGCCGGCAGCGGGGCCGATTGCGCGGACCATGACTGGTGATAGCTCTCGGCCGGTTGCGGCAGGCGCCGGTTCGCCGGCGGCTCGATCTCGAGGCGGCCGTAGCCGGGCGCATGGCCGAGGCTTGGATAATAGTGGCCGACATTCGGCACCGGATCGATCGGGCGGCCGCCATAGACCGTCGGCACCATCGACTCGTTGCGGGCGAGACCCATGGCGCTCTCGACCACGGCGTAGGAGGCGTCGACCCCATTGATGATGATGGGCACGCCGGGGCGGTTGGGCACGACGATGTCGAAGCCGCCGCCGGCCGATGCCCCTGAGGTCATTCCGGCCAGTATCGCCAGTGCTATGCCGATGCGCATGCCACGCAGAGTCCCGCTTGTTCGACGCGCAACCTAAAGCAACGCGCACGCGCAAGGGTTAAGACCGCGGGTCGAACTGCCGGTAAGCCTAACGCGTAAGCATCCGCGCCCGCTCAATTATGAAGAAACAGCATCAGGAATCGTTAACGCACATGTCCTGGTGCGTCGGCGCGCGCCAGGCCAGCATGTCGCCGAACAGGCCACATCGCCGCCGCTCAGATCGGTAGCGCGGTATACCGTGCACCTGGTTCCACAGCGCGAGTGGCCGCAGGCTCCCTGCCATAGCGCATCCGCCGAATCAGGCGGCCGCAAGAGCCCCCTTTAGTCGTCCGGCTTGGGCGCGAGCCGACGGGGCACGGGCATTTCTGGTTCTGGCTCTCGGCCGCCAAGTCTGCTATGCGAGCCCCGCAAATCCTTCCATTCGCCGGCTTAGCTCAGCGGTAGAGCAGCAGTTTTGTAAACTGAAGGTCGGGGGTTCAATCCCCTCAGCCGGCACCAGCTCTCGCGCCCCGTGACCCTGGCAGGATTCGTGGGGACATTCCCGTAGGACCACGCAACATCCAGATTGCTTCTGCCCTTGCCGTCCAAAACGGTGTATGCAGGTCAAAAAGGGGGGCTCGGCGATGACCTATTTGATCCTTGCCCGGGATGGCACCAGTCGAATCGTGTTGAAGCGCAGCAACGAGGACGCGGCCGAGAAGAAGGCGCGCGAGCTCAAGGAGATGGGCTGGTTCGAGGTCGAGGTCCGCGAAGACACGGCAGCGGACATTGCACAGCCGGCGGATCATAAGCAAACGCTGCAATGAACCTTTGGGAAGCGGTCCCTTACATACGTGTGAGGTGCCACATGTCCGACTCAGCGCATTACCGTTTCCAGTCCGATCAGGCGAAACGGCTGGCCCGCCAGGTCACCGACGCCGCGGTGCGCGAGAAGCTGCTCGAAATGGCCGAGGAGTATGGCCGCTATGCTGACCTGATCGAGGCCCGCGCGGCCGAACACCTCACGGTCGAGGCAGCGGCTCACTAGCTTCTTAGGAACGTGACGCGGCCTCTCGCGGTTTTCACCGCATGAGAGTGCGCGAAGACAATCGCAACATGGTCCTGCTGGTCGCCCTCACGCTGCTGAGCGTGGCGGCCGCGGGAATCATCGCGATGCTGAATCCGTCGCCTGCTCCAGCCAGTAGCCAATCCCGCAAGCTCGCCGATCTGCCCCCGGTGCGGATCGTCGGTACCCCGTTCGTCCCCAATACCAATCCTCGCGCGCGATAAGGGCCTCGCGCGCTGAAGTGGTGTCACACTTTTGTCACCTCGCGTGCAAAACGAACGTCTTTGTCAACCATCATCATGGTGAACGCTTGATTCCGCCAGGTTGCTTTGGTGCAATCCGCGCGTTCAAGGTGCGCCATGAAGTGGATGGAAGAACGCGATCTCCTGATCGCGCAGACAATGGCCTTCGTACAGTCGGTGACCGGCAAGCGCCCGGACGCCGAGGCGATGAGGCTTGCTCCGCAGACGGCTGCTCCACAGGCCGTTGTCCTGGTGACCGGGACGGAAACGCAGGAAGCGCCGACGCAGGCCGTCGCACCGATGCCGCTGCCGGTGCCGACCGTGTTTGAGGTGCCCCCTGCCGCGGCGCCCGCTCCGCCCGCCCCCTTGGCCGTCACCGAAGCCGCGACCGTAACCGCCTCCGCGACACAAGTGCAGATGCCGCATTTCGCTAGACTCGATATCGACGGCGATTTCGGGTCGGAGGTGCGGGCGCGCGTCGCGAACTTCCGTGCAAACCAGCAGCGCTTCCTGCGCGAGCGCGAGGAATACTGCACCTCCACCATGGCCAAGGTGCGCGCCGCGATCCGCGACAACAGCGAGCTGCCGCGCTCCGGCAAGTAGGCGGGTGCTTCGCTCGTCCGCCTGCGGACCGAGCGCGGCAGGGCTCATTTCCCGTTCTTGAAGACTGGCATTCGGTTGAAGTCCTATCAGCATCGTCATGCCCGGGCTTGGCCTGGACGAGCCCGGCCATGACGGCGGCAGCACCGACGCCGTTGCGCATCGCCTCACCGTGCGGCGATCTTCTCCAGCACCAGCAGCAGGTGCTTCAGGAACGCGCCGGGGTCCTCGCTCATCGGGAAATGGCCGAGGCCCTTCATGATGGTGGCCTCAGCTCCGGGAATGCTGTTCGCCACCGCCAGCGTCTCCTCCGGCGTGCAGGAATAGTCGTATTCGCCGGACAACAGGAACAGCGGGCAGCGACTGGTGTCGATCTCGGCGACGCGGGCGCGGATATCGCCGTCGATCTTGTAGAAATAGAGGTCGCCCTTGAACACGCCGGGGCCGCCCTGCATGTAATGCCACAGCGTCTCCCACTTCTCCTTGTCGGGCGCGTCGGGCCCGACCAGGCCAGAGACGATGGCAGCGGCCACCTCGCCGCCATGCACGTCCGGCCGGTGCAGGAAATTCAGATCGTAATAGGGATCGACATGCGCGCCGGCCTGCAGGCCGATGATGGCGCGGAAGCGTTCGGGATGCTCGAGCGCGAGATGCAGCGCGATCCGTCCGCCGATCGAGCAACCGATCACGATCGGCTTGTCGAGCTCGAGCGCATCGATCACGGCCAGGATCATCCTCGTGTATTGCGCCGAGGTGAGCTGGTACTCCTCGTCGTGCCAGCCTTCAGGCGGCGACGACTTGCCGTGCCAGGGCATGTCGAAGGCGATGACGCGGTGATTGCGCGTGACGTGCGGATCGTTCATCAGGCCGCGATATTGCCGGCCGTCGCTGCCGGCGGTGTGCAGGCAAAGCAGCGGCGTGCCCTCGCCCGCCTCCTCGATATAGATGCGGTGCGGCCGGCCGAACAATTCGAGATGCATGTAGCGGCCGACGATCGGTTCGAACCTTGCGCTCATGCGGCAACTCCCTCGCGACGCAGCTTGCCGAGCGTGTCCTTGAAGTAGCGCAGGTTTGCCATGAACACCTGAAGATCGCCCTCGGCGCTCAGCACGCGCCGCTTGATCAGCGCCATCAGGTCGTTCGAGCCCGGCGGCGGCCGGTGCTCGCAGAACTTGTCCCACTCAGCCTCGGAGGTGCGCAGCGCAAAACACGACGACGGCATCACGAACGGCCCCCTCGTCACCGACGTGATGCGGCCCTCATGGATCGCAATCAGCCACGCCGTGCTACCGATCTCCAGCAGGAAGGTCGTCGTGAGAAACCGGCCGCGGCGGACCAGCCCCGCGTCGCGGTTGACCCGTTCCTTCAGCGTTTCGATCATGGTCTCTCCACCCCGCAATGGCCCATCCGCCGATCGTGCGAAGGGCGCTTGTTGTCGCTTGCGATGATGGAGGGAATAAGCGGACCGTCAATCGTTCCGGACGTCGGGCGGCCTCGGCGTTTTCGCGTGGCTGGCACGTTTTCAAGCGAACTGAACGCCGGTTGTCGCGGAAAAACGCGTCAGAACCAAAATCTAGAGCCACGCCCAGGCCAGCGCCACGTTCGCGGCGCAAGCTGCCAGCAGCGTTACCGCCAGCGCGAACAGCACGCGTTCATTCGGGGTCTGCAGGATCGCTCTCATGGGGCGGAGCATCCGGCGATTCTACCCGGAGAGTCCCGGGGATTCTTTTTTGCCGGGTTTACCACCCGTTAAAGACTCAGATCATCCTCGCGGAAAGGGCCGAAATGGCTCCACATTTTCAATAGCTTGATAACAAGCTCCTCACGGTTCCGTGATCGGAACGGGGGCATGCCTTACTGAAACCACTTAACTGGTGCCTGCGTTGTCAGCTTTTTCGGGGGGACACCGAATGCCTTACGCGCTGTTCTATCAGGACGCCAAGCTCAGCAAGACCTATCCGACGGAAGCCGACGTCTGGAGTCTGGCCAGGAAATCCGGCCTGGTAGTCGATGCCGTCACTGACGAGAAAAAGCGCTCGCCCCGCCCGGTGCTGGACAATGACTATGAGATCCGCTCGTGCCAACCCGATCCGAACGAGGATCCGGACAAGAACAAGGCCGAGGCCGATCGAGAAGCGCGCATGGAGCCGCGGTTGCATTAGCGACGTCTGCACTCCCCGGGGCGCGTGCGCGGACCGGGCCTTGCAAATGCGGTACTGCGCGGCCTTACGGCGTCGCTGTCGCCAGCGAAGCCTCCTCGGAGGCGAGCGAAATGCAGACCTTCCGCCGATGGAGACCCCGGATCGCACCGGTGACCTTGAGAACCTTGCCGGGCGGGCAGGACGCGTCCTGCACGAGCACGACCTCATAGGGTGCAAGGATCAGGGGTTCGGATTTGAGGACGGTCTGGGCAAGGCACGGCATGGAGACCGCAGAGAGAATAAGCCCTAACGCAACGTTACGCATATCTGTTTGTCCACCAACTCCGGCAGCCGCATAATAACGCATGACGATGAAAGTTCCGTGCAATGCAGGAATTATTTTTTGCATTGCACGACTGCGGCCGAAGCGCGCGAGGCACGAGCGATCGCGCCAAACAAAAAGGCCGGCGGGAAGCCGACCTTTCGTAATCAAGCGAACTGACGGTCAGTAGTTGCTGCCCACCGGGCCGCCCCAACCGAAGCGATAGTTGATGCCCAGCTTGACGGTGTGTTCGTCGTTGCGGAAGCTCGTGCCGACAATGTCGGCCGGGCCGCTCGTGAACGTGGTCTTCCCGAAATTATAGTACTGGTACTCGACCTTGGCCGACCAGTTCGGGGCGAACATGTATTCGAGGCCCCCGCCGACCGTGTAACCGTCCTTGTGGTTGCCGTCGGTGGTGAAGGCCGCCGGCACGCCGCCGACCGTGGCGGTGATGTTGTTGTTGTCACGCCAGGCATAACCGCCCTTGGCGTAGAGCAGTGCCGGACCCCAGGTGTAGCCGAGGCGGCCGGTCGCCGAACCGATCTGGTTGGTATTGCCGGTCACGAGCGTACCCGCCGGAAACAGCACGCCATTGTTCGACGAACTCGGCAGCCAGCTATACTGCGCCTCGACACCCATCACCCAGTTGGGCGCGAACTGGTAGTCGAAACCGCCCTGCACGCCACCCATGAAGCGCGCGTTGCTGCCCATCAGGTTGGTGCCGTCGGTGAACGCGCCGCCGACATGGCCGCCGATGTAGAAACCGGTCCAGTTGTAGACGAGCGCAGGCGCGGTCACGGGAGGCGGCGGTGCCTTGGTATAGGTGCGTGCCGGCATGTCAGCCGCAAGCGCCGGGCTCGCAAGAGCGGCCAGGGCGACGGTGCCGAGCAGAAACTTCTTCATTTGTGGTCCCCATTACTAGCGTTGCGCTATCAACCCAAACAACGTGACCTCAATTAGGTTGCTGTGGGGCAATGCCGCAGCCGTGATGGTCCCGAACTGTGATGGAGCGGCAACAGCGGCCGTTTGTTCCTGATCACAGAAGGTTTTTTATCGGTTAAGTGATCACGCCATCGCCTTACGGAAGTCGCAAATACCTAAGCCAAGGTTCAGCACTCCCCGAAAAGTGATCGGTTCAGGCTAACCGTCTGATGATCATGCCGACCGCGCTACCGCGACATATTGCCCAGCTCGGCAAACGGCCCGTAGGAGACGCCGGCACAGGGCTCGGCGGCGTTCTCCATGATGCGGTCGAGCCGGCCGTCGACGAACACGATGCCGCGTTCGCGGGCCGGACGGTAATTGCCATCCGTGTCCTTTGCGCTGTAGCGCACGCACACCACGTAGCGCAGCCGGCCGCCTACCGTACGCTGCACGGGCTCGGCAATGGCGCCATCGTGCACGCCAACCGGATTGTTCAGGTAGGTCCGCATGAACGCCAGGATCTCGGCGCGATAGCTGGTTGGAAACGGCTGTTCGGTCACGCCGCGATCGGACGTGAAGGAGATTGGACCGCCGTCGCCGCCGCCGGCACAGCCGGCGAGCCCGATCGACAGCAGCAGCATCGCCGCCAGTTTAGCTGAAGTCCCCAAGTGTCGCCGCAAGTGTCGCAGTTCCATGATCCCCGTGACGGTCTCTTAAACCGCCCGGCGCCGGAATGGAATTCGCAACTCGGTTATCGTGCGGGGCCTGAGGCCCCGACAGCACACCGGCCCGCCGCCATTGGGGAAGCAATGGCGAACGGGCCGGGTCTGACATCCGTCGGCGCGGCGGGGCAATGTGGATCGAAACCACGCCGGCGGATCAGTTTCAGCCGCGCTTGACCGGCGCGACGTGCTTGATCGCGACCTTCGCCTTGACGTGCTTGCTGGCGTGCTTCGCCGCCTTCTTCACCTTCAACAGGCCCATGTGCTTGTGGTGGCGATGATGGCGATACTGATGACGGTCCATCTTCGCGTTGGCGTTCAGGGCCTTCGACGGCTCCTGCTCGCTCTTGATCACGGGTGCGGGTTTGGTCGCCGGCGCGGGCGTGGTCACAGGCGCCGGGGTGGCGGTCTTGGGCTGCTCGGCGGCGAGTGCCGGGCCAGCGATCACGGACATGGCGAGCAGCGCTGCGGAAATCGACTTCAACATGGTGGTCTCCTCTTCCACGGGATCGAGAGGTACCCGGCCGGATGGTCGGCCTCGCCGATCAATGGAGGCGACCTTAGAGAGCCCGCACTGAACCCGTCCTGAAGGACGCTGACGGTCTTCATTCATGTGAATGACATCTTTGTCATGTGCCGGCGCAGCAGGGATCACGGGGATTCGCGCGGCGGCTGGGAATGTTCTGGTGCCCTAGGTGTTCAAGTCGACAGGCTTCGGTGTAGGATTATCGAGCGCGATCAGGAACGACAGGGAGCGACGAAGAATGAGCAGGACAGCAAGGTTTTTGACTCTCGCGGTGCTCTCGATGGCGCTAGCGGGCGGTCCCGTCATCAAGGCCTACGCGGCGGGCAGCGACGAGCCCTCCCCGCCCGCCTCCGACAGCGGCAAGGGCAAGAAGGCGACCAAGAAGGACAGGAGATCGTCGATCGACGATCCGAAGTTCCTGGCCGGCTATCACGCAGCGTACGCCACGATCTATGATCGCCACGACTATGCCGCCGCGATCGAGCAATTGAAGGCGCTGGGTCAGGACGATCGCGCCGACGTCGCCAATCTGATCGGCTACTCCTATCGCAAGCTCGGCGACTACAAGGTGTCGCAGATCTGGTACGAGCGCGCGCTCAAGGCCGACCCCAACCATGTGCGCACCTGGCAGTATTACGGCCTGTGGCAGCTCGAGCAGGGCAACCGCGACCAGGCGGAATACCATCTGAACCGCATCGCGCAGCTCGCCGGCACCAACGGCGAGGAATACCGCTCGCTGGCCGCGGCACTGGAGAAGCCGCCGGGCACCGGCCTCGTCTACTGAGCAGATGACATCGAAGCATCCCGCCGGTGCGGTCGATACGACCGCGCCGGCTTTTTCATTATGACGTGGTGGCGGTTATTCCGATCATGCGCCGGCGGCGACCGAGAATGCGCAGCATCAAAAGCGCGTCGGCCCAGCCAGAACCGGCAGCGCCGCCGCCGAGATCCGGTTCAGCGGCAGCGCAATGATCAAGGGCGACGATATCTCGACCATGGAACGGCCGCACCCGCTCCCGGTCGACGGGATCGCAGCGGTTGCGGCCCTATGGATAGTGCTCGTTGCGCCGGTCGGTCTTGGACCTGCGGTTCACGCCGACCGTATTGCTGGCGGCGCCCGCGTCCGGCTTCGCTTGACGCGCCGCCTTGTCGATCGGCGGGCCGCTGTCGCCGGTCTTCTTGGCGCTGTTCAGCGCCTGGCCCGTCGTCGTGACATTGGCGGCCTGTCCACCGCCGGCGGGGCCGCCGGCCGACGGGCCGGAGCTCTGCGCCAGCACGGTTCCCGACAGCATGAGTGTAGCTATCAGCATGACCGCGGCGTGGACTTTCATGGAGAGGCCTCTCTGTGCGCTGGAATGCACAGCAACGCACCAATGCCGATCGCGTTCCAGCACCCGCGTGTGGCTCGATCAGCCATGCGCCGCCGTCGGACTGCGTAGCGCCGCTGCCCCGCGATGCTCGGCCCACGCCTGCCGCAGAATCTGCACCGACGAGGTCAGGAATATCACCGCCATGACGGCGGCGACTGCGAGATCGGGCCATCGCGTGGCTGTTCCCCAAACGCCTAGGGCGGCCACCATCACGATGAGGTTTCCCATCGCGTCGTTGCGCGAGCAGAGCCAGACCGAGCGGACATTGGCGTCGCCGTCCTTGTACGGCAGCAAGAGCAGAACGGACGCCAAGTTCGCAGCGAGCGCCAAGGTGCCTATTGCACCCATCACCTCGGCTTTCGGAACACCGAGAATGAGGGTCTGATAAACGGTCGAGCCGAACACCCACAGCGCCATCAGGCTCAGCGAAATGCCCTTCAACAGCGCCGCGAAGGCACGCGTTCGCAGGCTGGCGCCGATCACGGCAAGGCTCAGTCCATAGGTGACCGTATCGGCAAGGAAGTCGAGCGCATCCGCCTTGAGCGCCTGCGATCCGGCCAGCTGACCCGCGATCATCTCGGTCAGGAACATTGCGCCGTTGATGCCGATGACTGTCCAGAGAACGCGCTTGTAGCGCGGATTGAGACCGTCAAAGACCGGAACGCCGCCCGAGCAGCACGCGTCAGCCGCGCGATGGCGCTCCACTGTCGGCACGCCAACGTTCTTCAGCAGCGTCAGCGGCGGTGGTGCACAGCATTCGGATGTCTTCCGCTCGCAGCAATCGCTCATTGGCCTTCTTTCCAGAGACAGGATACGGCTGCCTATGCAGCTGGTTCAAGTTCATCCACGCGGAACTGCGCCAATCCGGGCATTGCGCTCCGCGCTCAACGCGACGATTCGGAAATCAGCACCGTCCTTCGATAGTCCTGCTGATCTCCTCTGGAGTCGCGAAGATCACGTCGGCACGGTCGCCCATCATTCCTGCGGGGACAATTGCTGGCGCTCCCCTCTGCGGGCCCTCTTGGCTGGAATCCGTCTTCAGACGCAGATTGCGTTCCCAGAAATGGCGCGTCTTACCGTCGGCGGTGATCACGCGATAGGTCTCGCGGCAGTGCGTGATGCCTGTCACGCGCTGTCCGGGCTCCAGGGTCTTCAGATTGGGAGCGCGATTGCCGCCCATCATACCTCCCATCATGCCGCCCATCCCCTTCATGCGATTTTCGGCGGTTCGGTCCGGCGCGGCCCCGGGTTTGGTGGCCTGCTTGAGGAACGTCAACAGGTCCGAGCGAACGCGTGAATCCTTGATCCCTTCGAACGGCATCTCATTGTCCGGCACCATGCGTTGCGGATCGGTCAACCAGGCGTCCAGCGAGCGGTCGTCCCAAATGATCCCCGAAGCTTTTAGCGCGTCGGAGTAACGGTCGAAGCTCGGCAGGCTTCCCGCCTTGCGCCCCCAGAGGTTTGCGAGGCTCGGCCCGGTCATGTTGCGGTCAGGTTCAAGCGAGTGACACGGCACGCAAGCCTGAAAATCCTGTCGCCCACGTGACGGATCGCCGTTCTGGGCCAACACCGGCGACACGAAAGCGAGAGTCGCGAGCACCGCAATTCGACAGGGCTTCATTCTGGCCTCCTCGGCTTCAGGAACGAAGATATTTGACCAAAGCCGCGGCCGCCAGAATCAGGACCACGACGACGAGTACACCAATCAGGCTCATGCCCCACATCATTCCCGGCATCATGTCGTGCATCATGGATCACCTCATCCGGCCGGCTCCGGCTCTCTCACTCGGCTGGCTCCGGCTCTCTCACTTTCGCTACAATCGATTTCGTCTTTGCCGGCGGTCGTGATTTGCCCGCAGGAGGCAAACGGAACCCTTTGACCAGCCCAAAGATCGCGGGAATCACGATCAGCGTCAGCAGGGTCGACGACATCATGCCGCCGATCATCGGCACCGCGATGCGCTGCATGATCTCGGACCCCGTGCCCGTGCTCCACATGATCGGCAACAGCCCCGCCATGACGGCGACCACCGTCATCATCTTCGGCCGGACGCGCTCAACCGCGCCCTCCATAATGGCCTCGCGTAGATCGGTCTGGCTCAACGCCTCCCCCTCGGCGGCGCGGCGCTGCCTGACTTCCGCGAGCGCTTGATTGAGGTAGATCAGCATCACGACGCCGGTTTCAGCAGCGACGCCAGCGAGCGCAATGAAGCCGACAGCAACGGCGACCGAGAGATTGAACCCCAGCCACCACATCAGCCAGAGCCCGCCGACCAGCGCGAACGGCAGCGACAGCATGACGATCATAGTCTCGGTGATCGACCTGAAATTGAGATAGAGCAGCAGAAAGATGATCAGCAACGTCGCCGGCACGACGATCTTCAGGCGTGCCATTGCACGCTGCAGATATTCGTACTGTCCGCTCCAGACCACGTAGGTCCCCGGCGGAAACTGGATGCTTGCCTGCACCGCATGCTGCGCGTCGGCGACATAGCCGCCGAGATCGCGGTCCCGGATGTCGACATAGACGTAAGTCGCGAGCTGCCCATTCTCGGTCCTGATCGAGGTCGGCCCACGCGCCGGCGTGACGTCGGCGACTTCGCCGAGCGGAACCGCTCCGCCTGCCGGCATCGGCACCAGGATGTCGCTCGCGATGGCTTGCGGATTGTCGCGCAGATCGCGCGGATAGCGCATGTTGACGGTGAAGCGCTGGCGTCCCTCGACGGTCGTGGTCACGCTCTGGCCGCCCAGTGCGGTCGCGATCGTATCCTGCACATCCTGCACCGCAATGCCGTAGCGCGACAGCGCCTCGCGGTTCGGCGTGATCTCGAGATAGTAGCCGCCGAGGCTGCGCTCGGCATAGGCCGACGAGGTGCCGGGAACGGTTTTCAAAACCTGCTCGATTTGTTTGGCGAGCTTGTCGATCCCGGCAAGGTCGGTGCCGATGACCTTGACGCCAACTGGCGTGCGGATACCAGTCGAGAGCATGTCGATGCGCGCCTTGATCGGCATCGTCCAGGCATTCGAGACGCCGGGAAATTGCAGGGCCTTGTCCATCTCGGCGATCAGGCTGTCGATGGTCATCCCTGCCGGCCATTGCTCCTTCGGCTTGAGGTTGATAACGGTCTCGAACATCTCCGGCGGCGCCGGATCCGTTGCCGTCGTTGCACGGCCGGCCTTGCCATAGACCGAGGCGACCTCCGGGAAGCTCTTGATGATCCGGTCCTGGGTCTGCATCAGTTCGGATGCCTTGGTCACGGAGATCCCGGGCAGCGTCGTCGGCATGTAAAGCAGCGTGCCCTCGTTGAGATCAGGCATGAACTCGGTGCCCAGTTGCCGGGCCGGCCAGACCGAGACGGCGAGCGCGCCGAGCGCCAGCAGGATCACCAGCGCCTTGGCGCGCAACACGCCCTGGATCACCGGGCGATAGATCCAGATCAGGAAGCGGTTGACCGGGTTCCTGTGCTCGGGAACGATCCTGCCGCGGACGAAGATCACCATCAGCGCCGGCACCAGCGTGACCGACAACAAGGCCGCCGCCGCCATCGCAAACGTCTTGGTGAAGGCGAGCGGGCTGAACAGCCGCCCTTCCTGCGACTCCAGCGTGAAGATCGGCATGAACGACACGGTGATGACGAGGAGGCTGAAGAACAGCGCCGGGCCGACCTCAGCGGCGGCCTCGATCAGGATCGCGACGCGCGACCGGCCGGGCGCGGCGCGCTCCAGATGCTTGTGCGCGTTCTCGATCATCACGATCGCCGCGTCGATCATCGCCCCGATCGCGATCGCGATGCCGCCGAGACTCATGATGTTGGAGCCGATCCCGAGCAGTTTCATGGCGCCGAACGCCATCAGCACGCCGACCGGCAGCATCAGGATCGCGACCAGCGCGCTGCGGACATGCAGCAGGAACAGGATGCACACCAGCGCGACGATGGCACTCTCCTCGATCAGCGTGCGCTTGAGCGTGTCGATCGCCGCGTAGATCAGGTTCGAGCGGTCATAGACCGGCACGATCTCGACCGACTTCGGCAGACTGGTTGCGATCTCGCTGAACCGCTTCTTGACGTTCTCGATCACCTCGAGCGCATTCATCCCGAAGCGTTGCAGCACGATGCCGCTCGCCACCTCGCCCGCGCCATTCAGTTCGGCGATCCCGCGGCGCTCGTCAGGGCCGAGTTCGACGCGCGCGACGTCGCGCAGCAGCACCGGCGTGCCATTGTCGATCTTGAGCACGATGTTGCCGAGGTCGTTGATGCTCTTCAGATAGCCCTTGCCGCGGATCACATATTCGAACTCGGAGAGCTCGACCGTGCGGCCGCCGACATCGGCGTTGCTGGCGCGGATCGCCTCGCGCATCCGCTGCATGGTGATGCCCCGGTCGCGCATCCGCTGCGGGTCGAGAATGACATTGTACTGCTTGACGAAGCCGCCGACGCTTGCGACCTCGGCGACGCCTTCGGCCTTGGCAAGCGCAAATTTCAGATTCCAGTCCTGGATGGTGCGCGTATCGGCGAGGTTCAACTCCTTGGACATCACGGCATATTGGTAGACCCAGCCGACGCCCGTCGCATCCGGTCCGATCGTCGGGGATACGCCTGCCGGCAGCCGCGACGCCGCACCATTCAGGAACTCGAGCACGCGCGAGCGCGCCCAGTAGATGTCGGTGCCGTCCTCGAAAATGACGTAGACGAAGGACACGCCGAAGAACGAGAAGCCACGAACGACCTTCGATTTCGGGACCGTCAGCATCGCCGTGGCCAAGGGATAGGTAACTTGATCCTCAATCACCTGCGGCGCCTGGCCTGGATATTCGGTGTAGACTATCACCTGCGTATCGGAGAGATCGGGAATCGCGTCGAGCGGCAGATGGACGAGTGCGTAGAGGCCGGCAGCCGCCGCAAAGCCGGTGCCGAACAGCACGAGCAGCAGATTGCGCGCCGACCAGGCGATGACGCGGGCGATCATGGGCGCGTCGCCGTGCTTGGGGCCGCCGCCTCGGTCGATTTCGGACCGCTCGCCTCAGCAAAGCCCTTCAATGCCGCCTTCAGATTGCTCTCGGCATCGATCAGGAAGTTGGCCGAGGTTACGACTCGATCGCCTTCGGTGACGCCTTCGGCGATCTCGACATAGCCTCCGCCGCGCCCGCCGAGCTTGACCCCACGCGGCTCGAAACGCCCGTCTCCCTTGTCGATCAGGACCTCCTGTCGCGTGCCGTCGTCGAGGACGGCGCTCTCCGGGACGGCCAGAACCGGATCCGGCGAGCCGGACTCAATCTCCGCGTCGATGTACATCTCAGGCCGCAGCAATTCGTCCGGATTGGGAAGCTCGACGCGCAGTCGTGCCGTGCGGGTCTGAGCGTTCAGGTGCGGGTAGATAAGCGCCACGGTCCCGGTGAAAATCCTGCCGCCTAGTCCTCGCGGCCTGATCGTCACCTTCGTTCCAACCGAGACCTGACTGAGATCGCGTTCCGCAACGTCGATGACCACCCAGACAAGGCGATGATCGGCGATCCTGAACAGCACGTCGCCGGGGGCCGCCCGCATTCCGTTGACGGCATTCCGCGCGACGATCTCACCGTCGCGCGGCGCGAGCCAGGGAATGGACAGTGAGATATCCCGGGTGCGTTCCAGCTCCTTGATCGCGGGCTCCGGGGTATCCAGGTTCTCCAATCTCCGGCGCGCTCCCTTCAACTCCTTTCCGGTTGCGCCAGCGTTGATGGCGGAAAGATACTCGGCGGCAGCACTGGAAAGTGCCGGGCTGTACACGTTCATGAGCACCTGCCCTTTGTGAACGTGATCCCCGGTCGTGACATTGGCGACGCTTTCGACAAATCCCTCAAAGCGCAGTGCAACGACTGACACCCGCCGCTCGTCCTCCTGGACGGTGCCCGGAGCACGGATGATCGAAGTGATGGGTCGCCGCACCACCGGCTCGGACTTCGCGCCGGTGCGCTGTATTTTGCCCGGTGAGAGCTTCACGGCTCCATCGTCGCTGTCCTCGCCCTCGTAGACCGGAATGTAGTCCATCCCCATCGAGTCCTTCTTTGGCACCGGCGAGGTGTCCGGCAGCCCCATGGGGTTGCGGTAGTATTTGATCTTGCGCTCGGCCTTGGCATCCGCCGGCGCCATGTCCGCGGATTGCTCGGGGTCCTCGAAGCTGATGTCGGCACCCGCCGGCACCGGGCGATAATCCCGCCCGTCGGACGTCGTCTTCGGCGTCAGCGAGTAGAACGGCTTGCCGTCGGGGTCGCGGTAATAAATCGGTGCGCTGGCCTCCGCCGCATGCGCGGTGGGCGCAATGGCAGTGGCCATCGGTCGCGGCGGCAGGCCGCGACCGATGAATGCAACGCCTGCCGCTGCGGCGATCGCAGCGGCAGCGCCGGCCAAGACGAGGCGGCTCATTTCTGGGCCGTAACGACGAGCTTGTTGTCGACCGATCTGGACTCGCCCTGCACCTTCGCGCCGAGCGACAACTGCCAGCGTCCGGCCATGCTGAAGGTGGCCTTGAACCGGTACGTGCCGGACTCGGTCCCTGGCATCGGCGTCACCTTGGTGACCATTTCCTGCATGCCGTCGGGCGCCATGTCGAGCCGTGTCGCGAAGATGACCGCGTCGGGGACGGATTTTCCGGTCGCCTTGTCGACCAGCCGCACCGTGACGATGCGATCGGCTCCGACCTGAACGGTCGGCTGCACCAGCTGGAATTCGTAGTTCTTGATCTCGGCACGAGCGGGCAGCGCAACGCCCGTGATGGCAATGCCGATCAGCGCGGCCACGGTGGCCCGCGCCAGCTTGGAAGTCTTCATGGTTATGATCCTCGATACGTCTGGTTCACCGCGCGAGCGGCAGAAAGCGGCGCGCGCCATCGGCGCGCGCGTCAGCGATCAGGCGCGTGCGCGCCCCTCAGACGTTGGTTCGAGGTGGATGGTCGGGAGGCTTGGCGCGGAAGCCGTCCAGCAAACGATCGTCATGCGCCATGAACCGGCTTCGCTGCGGATCACGCACGATCAGTGACGCCGTCCCGTCAGGGACCGGCAGCGAGATGCTCAGCATGCAAAGCGCGAGGAACGGACAACCGTCGCAGGTCTGCTGCTTGGTCTGGTCCGGACAGCACGGCATTTCGTCGGCCATGGCGTGATCGTCCGATGCCGTCGGCATGGCGGCTGCAAAGGCAGTCGGCATCGTCGTGGCAAACGCTGGCGCCACGGGCGCGAGCAGCAGCCCGGCCGCGACAAGAACCAGAATCCAGAGATTGGCGAACCGCCCAAAATGCATGCCCGCTTGTCGCATGACTCGGCGCAACCTGCAAATCCGCCCCACATCACGATCGCGCCAGCTCCGGCCGACCGACGGATGTAGTCACCCCCTGTCGGGGCTGATCACTGATTTGCCCGACGGCGCAAGGCCTCGCAGCGAAAATATTTCTGTTTTCCGGAAATGCAACTCAGTGTATGAATAACCCGTCTCACCCGCCTGAGGGGCGCTTCGCGATCGTCACGAGTGTTGGGTGGAGATGCGGTGGACGCCGCTGTCACGGCTGACGAGCGTGGCAGATAGCGGACGGTGAAGTCGTGCAGGCCTGACGCCCTAGTGGCAGGTGTCTCCTTGCAAAGCGCGAAGCGCTTTTGCAAAGACGGTGACAACAAAGCCCAGTCTCGCCGGGGCGAGCACGTATAAGCCGTAAAGCCATCGCGCAGGGAAAGCCGGGATTGCTCCGGTTTCACCTGTGGTCCTACCTCCCGTGCTTTCCATTTGCACGGGACCCATGGGTGCGATCGGCACCCGGCTTTCCCTGCGCCCTCTGATCCTCAGAGTGGCGAAGACGGCAGAAAACCTCGGGCGCATCGCGCCGCGAGAATGCGAATGTATGACTCGCGATCTCTCAACACCCTCAACGTCGTCCGGGCGAAGGCCGGGACCCACAACCACCAATGTTGATTATCGCGCGATGCTGGAACGACGAGTCCCGTTCACAACACAAGCCGCGGCGTATGGGTCCCGGCCTCCGCCCGGACGACGCAGCCATGTCCATATCACGGCAGGCGATGCAATCCACGTTGCTACACCTCTCACTTCACCAGCGCCTCGACCTCCTTGCGGAACGCCTCGCGCGCGCCGTCGCGGAAGTAGAACATGTGGCCGCCCGGATAGACCACGAGCTTGGTGCGGTCTCCCCCCGCGAAGGCCGGCAACTGGTCGAGGATAATTCGCGATGCGAAATACGGCGTGGCGAGATCGAACAGGCCGTGGCCGATCAGGAGCTTCAGCTTCGGGTCGAGCGCCAGCGCCTGGCGAAGCTGTGTCACCGACTCGGGCGGACTGACGCCGTGACCGAAATCCCAGGCCTTGTTCACGCTCCCGCTGAGCAGATGATAGGAGCCGTCCGGCCGCCAGTTCAGCTTGCGCGTGGTGAGGTCGACGGCCGCGCTGGTCAGCGGCGCCATCAGGGGATCGCTCGACGGGTCGTGGAAATGGAAGTTGCTGGAGTCTGGATAGGGATCGAAGCCTTCGACCGAAGCGTCGTAGCGGCCCGTCACCTTGCCGTTCTTGCGGTCGAACTCGCGACGGAACTCACCGATATCGAAACGGCCGGCGAGCCTGCGGCTCACCGCCTGATCGATGCCGGTGAGGCTCGCAACCCTGTCTGCAAGGCGCGTCGTGGCGTCGGTGTCGGCTTGGCCCTTGACGAGGTCGATCAGGAAATCGCTGCGCGCGTAGCGCTCGACGTCGGCGAGATCGTCGCGCGTCACCGGCCCCTTGGCCTGTCGCGCAACCGCCGCCATGGTCGGCAGGCTCGCCACGTACTGCAAAATGCTCGAGCCGGAATACTCCCGGAAATCGAGCACGGGCGAGATCAGGATCAGGCCGCGCACGCCGACGCCCTGCTGCATTTGCAGATTGTGCACAACCTTGGGCCCGCGAATGCCGCCATAGCTTTCGCCGACGACGTATTTCGGCGACAGCAGCCGGTTGTGCTTCTCCAGCCAGCGGCGGATCACCAGCGCGATCGCGTTGGCGTCGCCATCGACGGAGAAGAAGCGTTTGTGCGCGTCCTGCGACGTTGTGACGAAGCGGCTGTAACCGGTGCCGACGGGATCGATGAAGACGAGATCGGTGAACTCGAGCCAGGTGTCGGCATTCGGAATCAGATCGGGCGACGCCGACGACGCCATGCCATCGCCGTCGAACGAGAGGCGCCACGGTCCGACGTTGCCGAATTGCAGCCAGGCCGACGCAGCGCCTGGACCGCCGTTGAACAAGAACGTCACCGGCCGGCTCGCCCTGTCGGCGCCGTCGAGCTGGTAGGAGGTGTAGGCGATGTCGGCCAGCGGCTCGCCCTTGTCGTCAAACACGCGAATCGAGCCGGCGGTCGCGGTGAAGGCGAGTGTACGGCCGGGCAGCACGACCGACTGCTTGGTGGTCGAGTCCGGCGGCAGGCGATGCTGTTCGGCAGTGGATGCGTTGGTGGAGGCGTTGGCATTGGGACCAGCCTCGCCGCGCCCTGCCCGTCCCTTCTGGCCGGTCGGCGCCTGCGCGCTCGGCGATGGCTGCGGCTGCGGCGCCTCATCCTCGGCGCGCGCCGCGGTCAGAAGGCAGGCTGCGAGCAGCGCCGCTGCGAGCCGTGTCGCAAAACTGTTAGCCATACCGCGCACTCCCTGCGCCCATATTTACCGATAGCAAAGCGTTTTCAAGCGAAGTGGACGCCGGTTCGCGTGCAGAAAACGCGTCAAAATCAGAGTCCAGAGCCCGGTTCATCAGAACCGGGCGCCAGGGCCGCAAGCCGCGACAGCCTGGCGGCATCAGCAAGGCGCGGCACCACCATCACAGGACCATCTCGACAAGGCCGCCCGGGATGTATAGACGAGCCCGGCGTGTTCCGTGGCAAACGAGTTCGTGAGCGATGAAAAGCTCCAAGCGGTATGACAAGATCGCCTTCGTCGCCAGCGCGAGCGCGGAAGCGCAGTCCGCGCTCGAGCAGCTCACCGCAATGTACGGCAACCGCCCGATCGACGACGCCGACGTCGTGGTCGCGCTCGGCGGTGACGGCTTGATGTTGCAGACGCTGCACGCCCATATGCGGACCGGCAAGCCGATCTACGGCATGCATCGCGGCACGGTCGGCTTCCTGATGAACGAATACTCGACGCACGACCTGCGCGAACGGCTGGCGGCGGCGCGGGAGTCGCTGATCAATCCGCTGCTGATGCGCGCGACCGACATCCACGGCGCCGTGCACCTGCATCACGCCATCAACGAGGTCGCGCTGTTCCGCCAGACCTACCAGGTGGCGAAACTGCGCATCCTGATCGACGAGCATGAACGGATGCCGGAGCTGATGGCTGACGGCATCCTGGTGGCGACGCCGGCCGGTTCAACCGCTTACAACCTCTCCGCCCAGGGGCCGATCCTGCCGATCAACGCGGCGCTGCTCGCGCTGACGCCGATCAGTGCGTTCCGGCCACGGCGCTGGCGCGGCGCGCTGCTGCCGAACTCCGCCTTCGTGGTGATCGAGGTGATCGAGGGCGAGAAGCGGCCGGTCGCCGCGGTCGCCGACCATGACGAGGTCCGCGACGTGCGCCGCGTCGAGGTGCTCTCCGACAAGACGTTCGCGATGCGGATGCTGTTCGACCCCGGCCACTCGCTGGAGGAGCGGATCCTGCGCGAGCAGTTCGGCTATTGAGAGCGGCGCCCCTCCCCGGCAACCAATCATTAACCGCAGCCGGGATATGGTTAATTTCGGGTAATACCGCGCCTGTCCGGTATGCCCGCTCGGGGCCGGACCATGTATCGCATCGACTTCAACAAGCTGCGATTTCTGATTTGCGACGACAATCCGCACATGCGCCGCATCCTGCGGACGCTGCTGCATTCGTTCGGCGCGCGCGAGGTCTACGAGGCCGAGGACGGCGCCACCGCGCTCGAAATGTACACCCATTACGTGCCCGACATCGTCATCACCGACTGGTCGATGCCGATCTTCGACGGGCTCGAGCTCGCGCAGATGATCCGGCAGCCGGAATCCAAGGGTAACCCGTACGCGCCGATCATCATGCTGACCGGACATTCCGAAAAGCGCCGCGTCACCGTGGCGCGCGACGCCGGTGTCACCGAATTCCTGGCCAAGCCGATCTCGGCCAAGGGCCTCTACCAGCGGATCATGAACGTGGTCGCCAATCCGCGTCCGTTCATCAAGACCAAGACCTATTTCGGCCCCGACCGCCGCCGCAACACCACCAACACCTATATCGGCCCCGAGCGTCGCGGCAGCGGCGAGGTGGAAGTGATGCAGCAGCCGTCGCTGCTCGAGAAGGCGCGCTCGAGCATATAGCCGGTCAAGGACACCGCCATGGCAAAGGACAAACCCGGGACGATCGAGGTCAAGAGCTTCGGCACCCACCATGTGATCACGCAGCCCAACCCGCTGCGCAAGGTGCTGTTGCGCGTGCCCGAGAGCGATCTCGACGATCCGGTCGGGCGCGCGGAGAAGGCGCTGGCCGGCCTCTCCAGCGAGTTCAAGACCTGGATGACGGTCGAGGCCGACCGCCTCTCCGCCGCATATGACGCGGTGAAGCGCGAGGGCTTCAACGACCGCACCCGCGAGGAGCTGTTCCGCGCCGCGCACGACATCAAGGGCGACGCCGCGACGTTCGGCTATCCGTCGGCGGCCGCGGCGGCCGAAAGCCTGTGCCGCATCATCGAGCACGCGCCGGATCTCGATGCGGTGCCGCCGCAGCTGATCGCCCACCACATCAATGCCGTGCAGGCGATCGTGCGCGAGCGCACCAAGCTCGACACCGCTGTTGTGGCCGGCGTGCTGAGCAAGCAGCTGCGCGGCATTGCCGACGAATTCCTGACCCACGCCAACCGCGACCGGCCGGAGCATCTCGAGGCGATCCTCGCACCGAGCATCGCGCCGAACGAATAGCGGCAAGCCGTCAGCCGCCGCTGACGCGGCGGTTGTCCGAACTTCAACTCTTCTTAAGGACGCGGTCTGGACTAGGCCGCGATGAGGTCGTCGTCGTAGGGCAGCGGCGCGATCGCGTCTTCCGCGACGAGCTCTTCGCAGAACATGCGGGCATCTTCCCGCGCCGATTCCGTCGCGAAGCGGCGTAACAGGATCAACAGCGGTTCGGCCGCGGAGTGGTTGGTCTCGCAATGGGTCAGCACGCGTTCCACCATGCGGCGATGCAGCCGCGCGGCGCCGTCCCCGGTATCGACATAGCCGATCTCGTGGCTGGCCTCGAGCGCGACGCGGAACGCCGCGAAGGTGGACTCCGGCAGGCCGGCGCGGATCAGGAGCGCCTGCAGGCCGTTGCCGCCGCGATCGTTGAGCAGCGCCGAGACGCGGCCATAGGGCAGCCCTGACAGTTCGGAGAGCGCGGCACCGAACAGGTCGAGATTGCCCGACAGCAGCGCACGCAGGATCAGTCCGGCGGTGAGCTGGCCGGTGGCGCGCAGATGGGTGATCAGGCCGCGCATGTCCTCGCCGAAGGAGCGCGCCGCGATGTTCACCGTGGAGCGTTCGCGCGCTTCATCGGCGATCCGCCCTGCCCGGTCGGCGCCGAGCCAGTTCCGTGCGACCACGAATTGCGTCAGCGTGTCCGACAGCTTGGCGACCAGCGCCAGCCGCGTCGCGGACGGCAGGTCCTCCAGCTGCAGCATCGATTCCCTGATGGCCGCGAGATGGCCGTGGCGCTCGACGATGCGGTCCCAGGAGAACGGCGCAAGCTCGGCGTAGGGATTCTCGATGAGCTCGAGCGCCGCCGCCGCCGAGCCGACCTCGGCGATCGCCGCGGAAACCGAGGGCGGCAGGTTGATGCGGCGCGCGATCGCGCACTGCATCTCGTCGCTCCCGGTCGCGACGATGTCGACGAGATCGGCGTCGATCAGAAGCGGAGAATGTTCCAGCACTGGCAGCGCGATCGAGGGCTGGTCGACCGACAAGGCCTGCACGATCGCTGCCGGCGCCTCCGTGCTGCGCGCGAACACCTCGGCCATCGCCTGGCGCACCAGCGGCGACGGGTCGTCGAGCAGCATCAGCAGCGCGCCTTCGGCCGCCGTGCGATCGTCGTCGCTGAGATCCGAAATGAGCCAGGCCCGCGCCAGCGCTCGGGTCGCTTCCGCCCGCTCGCCTGCCGGAGCGGTCCTAATCCAACTAATAAACTGCCGAACGATCATGGTCCTGCCGGCTTACGCGACGAAACGGCATCAGTATGCGACGCCACTACAAGGAAAAATAAACCACGACGCTTAACAAAGCGTTCACCATAAACATTTGGGATCATTGACGTTTCGTTAAGATGACGGCGATGCCCGGAAGGCTCGCACTGCGCCGCGGCAAGCGGCTAGCCGCTGCTGTAGGTGCCGTTGGGATCGCTGAACAGATCGAGCCGGCCGCGGGCGCGAACCGTTGGCGTCGCCGCCGCGGTCAATGACGACGAACTGCCCCACAATTCCTGCACCGCCGGCGAGATCGGCTGCGTGCGGTCGCCGCCCTGGTACAGCGAGCGGAATACCGGCGACTGCTGCGCGGACGCCGCGGTCTGCGACGTCGCCCCCACCGCCGCGACCGCGCGGGCGTCGGGGAAGGTCGAGAGATAGGCCGCCGTGTCCATGGTCAGCGCAGACGTCGGCGCTGAGCTGGCGACTGCGTAGGGACTCATCGTGCCGCCGCCCGCCGCGGCAAAGGCCGTGCGGGTATCCTTCGAATTCGCAGCGGCGGCATAGCGCGTGGTGAGGACCGAATAGACCTGCGAGACGCTACGCGCGTTGCCCGACCTGTCGTAGAAAATCGACTGGTTGGCGGCGGCGGCCATCGGGAACATCGCCGCGGCATTGGCGGCCGGGCTGTCCTCTGCGGCGGAGATCAGCTTGCCGGCGCCGCCGACCCCCATGAAGTGCGCCATGTACAGCTCGGCGTCGGTCGGACGCCGGCCGAGCTTGCCGGTGAGCTTGAAGCTGTTGGATTGGGTCAGCACCGCTGCCATCGATGACGCCGCATCGGGATTATCCCGCAACTTCATGATTGCGTTGCGCGCGGAGGGATCGCCGACCGAATAGCTGCCGTCGGAATTCCTGGTGATGGCGTCGGCGTATTTACCGTAACCGAGCTGGCTTCCCGCCTCCTTGACGGTGCCGAGCCAGGTCTGGTCAATGAATTGATAGAGCCCGTGCGCTGACGAAGTCGAGGCGCCGGCCTGCGGATCGAAATTGGACTCCATTTTTGCGGTCGTGAGCAGGTATTCGAAGCTCACGCCGGTGGTCGAGGCCGCCTGCTTGATCGAGCTTGCGATCTGCAGGCGTGAGGGATCGACACCTGCCGCAGCCGGGGCAATGAATGTGTCGACCGCCATCTGTCCGGTGCCTTGCCGGGCGCCGGCAATCGGCACCCATGTCCCGTCAGCTTGCCGCAATTATGGTTAACGGCGAGTTAAACTGCTCGGCCGGCGGGAGGACGGAGCGGACGCCGCTACTCGCGATAGACCTGTGCCGGATCGAACAGCCGCTCGGC
The DNA here is from genome assembly GCF_029910015.1 of Bradyrhizobium sp. ISRA436. NCBI lineage: Bacteria > Pseudomonadati > Pseudomonadota > Alphaproteobacteria > Hyphomicrobiales > Nitrobacteraceae > Bradyrhizobium > Bradyrhizobium sp. ISRA436. The sequence goes on along the minus strand of NZ_CP094519.1, from coordinate 3,010,948 downwards.
ATCGACGAAGGATAGGCTGACATCGTCCCCCTCGCCCTTGACCTTGCGATAGAAGCACGAGCGCCGTCCGGTGTGGCAGGCCGCGCCGATCTGCTCGACCTTGATCCACACCGCGTCCTGATCGCAGTCCATCCGCATCTCGACCACGCGCTGCGTGTGGCCTGAGCTTTCCCCCTTGCGCCACAGCGCGTTGCGCGAGCGGCTGAAGTACCAGGCTTCGCCGGTCGCGATGGTCTTGCGCAGGGCTTCGTCGTTCATGTGCGCGACCATCAGCACGTCACCGGTCGCGACATCGGTCGCGACGCAGGTCACGAGACCTGCCGCGTCGAATTTGGGCTGAAAGCCGAGCCCTTCCTCGCGGTCGTGATCGTGGGTCGATGCGGACACGGCAAACCTCGCAATTGAAACGCGAGGTTACCGGGTCGGTCCTCGCACCAGGGACAGGAAACGTTGCTGCTCCGCCGGATTGTCGCGGAACATGCCGGTGAAGCGGCTGGTAAAGGTCGATGCACCGTGCTTGGCGACGCCGCGCACCGACATGCAGGTATGCTCCGCCTCGATCAGCACCGCAACGCCGCGGGGCTTCAGGATCTCGTCGATCGCAGCCGCGATCTGCGCCGTGAGATGCTCCTGGGTCTGCAGCCGACGCGCGAAGATGTCGGTCAGCCGTGCCAGCTTGGACAAGCCCACGACCCGCTCCACCGGAGTGTAGGCGATATGCGCCCTGCCGTAGAACGGCATCATGTGATGCTCGCACTGCGAGGTGAACTCGATGTCGCGGACCAGCACGAAATCATCGTAGCCGGCGGTCTCGCCAAAGGTGCGGTTCAGCACTTCGGCCGGGCACTGATGATAGCCCTGATAGAGCTCGTCATAGGCCTCGACCACGCGCCGCGGCGTGTCGAGCAGGCCCTCCCGGTCCGGATCCTCGCCGATATAGCTGAGCAGTGTCTTCACGGCGAGTTCGGCCTCGGCCCGCGATGGGCGCGGCTGGTCTGCCCGGACGGCCGCAGCCAGGAACTCTGAAGGGTCCAGCTCGGTGGTCTTGACGTCGGTCGGCTTGTTTGGGCGGATCGATTTGATTAAGGCGTCCATGTCTTCTCCGTTCGACCGGCCCAGGCATTTACCCTTGGGCCGGATGTGTCACCGGGCAGACGGGGCGGATCTTCGACCCGCCGGGCGCCTGAGTCCCATCTTCTCTCGCACCGCGGCGGCGGAGGTGGGCCGCAGCGGCCGCATGGCCGGACTGACTATATTTCCGCAAATGCCGTTCATATATAGGACGGTGAAACCCAGCCGCCAAGAGCGCCCGGCAATGCCGGAACCAGGCACCTGCCCTCATGCTGAACGACATTTACAATAAGCGGATCATCGAGTTGGCTGGCAATATTCCGCGCCTCGGCAGACTGGCCGACCCGGACGCCAGCGCCACCGCCCACTCGAAACTGTGCGGTTCGACCGTAAAGGTCGATCTCAAGATGGACGGTCCCGTGGTGACGGACTTTGCCCATGACGTGAAGGCCTGCGCGCTCGGCCAGGCCTCGTCCTCGATCATGGCAAGCCATGTCGTCGGCTCGACCGCGGACGAGCTGCGCGAGTTGCGCGAGACTGTTCGCAAGATGTTGAAGGAGAATGGCAAGCCTCCGGAGGGAGGCAAATGGGCCGACATCGCGCTGCTCGAACCGGTGCGCGACTACAAGGCCCGCCACGCCTCGACCATGCTGACCTTCGATGCCGTGGTCGATGCAATCGGCCAGATCGAGGCCAAGGCGAGGCAGCTGGCGTAGGCACCCGGTCGGGCCTCGTGCTTCGAGACGCCGCTTCGCGGCTCCTCATCATGAGGATTTGGCAGTCGTCCCTGGACGAAAGTGCGCTCCCGCACGCCCCTTTCGCTCCTCATTCTGAGGAGCGCTACGCGTGCGTCTCGAAGGATGAGGCCGTTTCAGAAAGACGCACCCGCCTACTGCGTGGGCTGAACCGGCGCGGGAGCCGCGGTGCTACCGGTCGGCACCGCCGCCTCGGCGGTCTTGGTCGCCTTCGCGGCTTGCGGCTGTGCCTCACCCTCCATGGCGCTGCTTACGAAGCGATCGGTGTTCTTGGGCTTGGCTTCGGCGACCGGGACAGCATCGTCCTGCCGCGGCAGCACGTCGGCAACCGTATCGGTCGTAACCAGATTGGTCAGACGCAATTCCGCCGGCGACAATTCGTGGAGTTCCTCCCACGGCGGCACGCTGAGCGCCAGCGACAGCAGTTCGCCCGCCCCACCCATGTCGAAGGTGTATTTGGCGAGACGGCCAAGGTCGCGCTCGACGATCATCAGGTCCTGCGCCGTGTAGCTTGCGGCCTTGGCATCATCGGCCCGGTCGCCCATCCAGATCTGGTGGACGCGGACATGGGCGGCCGGCGGGACATAACGCGTCTTGCCGGACAGCAGCAGGAACACGCACATCGACTCGCAATAGGCGTCCGGCAGCACGCTGGCGCGGTTGCCCTGCCCTGTCTTGCTGATGACGCTGGTGCCGACCGTTGTCAGCGCACCCAGGTTGCGGAAGCGGCGACCAAGCGCGATCGCGTCGTTGACCGAACCGCCGCTGGAGTCGAGCACGATCGTGGCACCATTGAGCTGGCGCCCGCGGGCAAACGCATCAAAATCCTTCGGGCTGTCGGCCGTGATGATGCCGACCGCGGATACCCAGCCCCTGCAATTCGGCTGGCACGCGATCCAGCTGAACTTCATCGGCAGCTTGCGCTCTTCGAGGGTCGAACTCGCATGCGCCGATTCGGCCAGCATGGTGACGGTGCCGGAAACGGCGATGCCAAGACTGACAACGCCGACAAGCGCCCAGCCGCGCAATGAAAGCGACTTCACGAATCTCAATTTGGTTCCTTCCCCCGTACCCCTGGTGCGAGCGGTGGCAACGGCCCCATATCGACGCCCCATGATTCCGTCATCGGAGCGTTATCGAAACGGTATCCTTGCTGCTCCTGAGCGTCCATAGGAGCGCTGCAGCAGTGCCTTTCGCGCAGTGCGATAATTGCGAACTGTGGCGTAAATATCTGCAACAACGTAGTTCCTTGGCTTGGAACCCCCGCAAGACTACGTACATAGTCCAGTGATGCCGTCGACAGACCATCCAACGTCACACCCTGAGCGATGCATAGCGTGTGCCAACAACATGCGCCGTTTGCCGCGCAATCTTGGCCGCGCGCTGATCTGGATCTACCGGCACACGCTGTCGCCGCTCGTCGGCTACAACTGCCGGCATCTGCCGACCTGCTCGGTCTATGGCGACGAGGCGATCGAGCGCTTCGGACTGTGGGCCGGCGGCTGGATGACGCTGGCGCGGCTGTTGCGCTGCCAGCCGTGGGGCACCTCAGGAATCGATAACGTGCCGCTCGCGGCGCCGCCCGGTGCGCGCTGGTACCTGCCCTGGCGCTACGGACGCTGGCGCGGCGTCAACAACAATTGACGGGTTGCTGCAGCGCGTTCAATCGCGGAACGCATTGCCGGCCCATGGAACTGCCGCAGAGTTGCCGCATTGTCTCTTCGCCCCCTTGGGGAGGAAACAACAATGCGCTGGAAAATCAGCCACAACGGTCATGATCCTCGGCAGATCGATTTGCTGGCCGTCCTCGCCTTGCTCGTTCTGATCGGTGCCGCCTACGGCTACTTCACCCACAAGCCTCACACCCAGAATACGACGGCGTTCATTGTGCCAAGCCAGAGCGTGAGGTGGTGACGCACCGAGTGCCTGCACGAAGATCACGCTCAATCAACGCGTTAAAGTGCGATGATGAGACGCTGATTGATTCCGATCGGATTGCGCTTTAGCGCCAGAACCAGAAAAAATCCTGCGGCGGTGGCAGCGGCGCCACTGGCCGCGGTGTGTGCGGCCGCGGCTTTGGCGGCGGCAGCTCTTCGACCGGCGGCGTCGCCTCCGCCGTGCCGCCCGTGCCGTCATCGGGCAGTTTCACCGACAGCAGCAGATTGGACTCGTGCGGGCGCCAACGATAGCCGATGCCGAAATCGATCGGCTGCGCGCGGCTGAACAGCTCCGCATAGGATTCCTGGAAGCGACCGGGAAACTTCTCGATCGGACCGAGATAGCGGCCGAACGGGAAGAAGCGCCACCGCTTCGGATTGTAATAGGCGAGCGGGATTCCGGAATCGTCCTGGATGATTGTCGCGCTGTTGGCCAGGATGAAGTTGCGCACCGTGGAGAAATTGCCGGCGTACATCAGGTACGACGCGCTCTTGATCAGGCTGTTGCCGGGCGCGAATGTCGCGCAGAATTTCAGGAAACCGCTCGCCTTCACACCCGAATTGGAGAGATCGGTCGAGAAATAATACAGCGTCTTCTGGATACCGTCCGAGCCCGCAAAGGTGATCCGAACGCCATGCACGACGTTCCGCGCCGGCCCAGCGGGGCCCACGCTGAGCGTCCCGGCTTCGTCGATCGTGACCGGCTTGACGTCGCGGATCGTCTTGCCCGAGCGCGCGAGGAACACATAGAGGATCGGCAAGGTGCCGCCGAGCTCACCGGCGTGCAAGTCGGTCTTCATCTGCTTGGTGATGAAGAAAGAGAAGCTCAGGACCGATCCGAGCGAGCGCTCGACATTGTAGAGCGCCGTACCGACTCCGCCCGGCAGCCGGGTCAGGTCGGGCACCGCGCCGGGCGGCTCCAGCGCACTCAGCACATAGGTCGTCGCCTTGGCGTAGAACGCGTTGGCATAGAGGAAGTCCGGGCCCGAGAACATGTAGAACATGGTCGGCTTCGGCGCGGCGAGGTTGACGTCCGACCATGCGCGGATCTTCGACAATTGCCGCTGTTCGAGCTGTGCAAACGCCCCATCGAAGAACTTGGCGTGGCGCTGCCACGCGGGATCCCTGGTCAGCGGCATCAATGGCGAACCGGCCGACGGCTGCATGCCGGCGAGGAAGCGCGCGGTATCGTCCGCCGTCACGTCCGCGGCACGCACCGAAGGCGCAACGAGCAGCAAGGCCGCAGCCAGCGTCAACAGCCTCACGGAGAACAGCATTTTCATTCGCGGCCCGAGCGCTCGGTCGCGGGACGATCGGCCCGCTTGCGGAAGATCGCGTAGATCAAAAGGCCCGAAATCATGATCAAGATACCAAGTGCCGACTGCAGCGGGCGCTGCGTCAGCAGATAATACATCATGAAGCCGGTCACGAGCAGGAAAACCAGCGGCGTGATCGGGTATCCCCAGGCCCGGTAGGGACGCGGCAGTTCGGGGTGCGTGATGCGCAGCTTGATTACACCGGCGACTGCGAAGAACGAGCAGAACAGAAGCGCGAACTGGATGAAGTCGAGCACCGCCTCGAAGCTGCGCGTCAGCAGCATCAGGCTCGCCACGGCAAGTTGGAACAGGATGGCATAGGCCGGCGCGCCGCGGCTCGACCGGCGCGCGAACACCCGCAGCGCCGGGATGTCCTCCCCCATCGTCATCGTCACGCGCGGGCCGATCCACATCATCGCGCTGATCGAAGAGATCAGCCCGACGCAGATCATCGCGCCGACGACGCGGCCGCCGATCTCGCCGAAGATGTAGCTGCCGGAGATGCGGGCGACGTCGAGCTGGCCGCCGAGCTTGCCGATCGGCGCAGTGTGCAGAAACACCGCGTTGAGCGCGACATAGAGCACCAGCACGATCAGCGTACCTGACAACATCGCGCGCGGCAGGTTGCGCTCCGGGAACCGCATCTCGCCGATGATGTAGGTCGCAGCGTTCCAGCCCGAGAAGGAGTACATCACGAACACCAGGCTGATGGCGAACGGCGCGCTCAGCACATAGGCTGGATCGGCCGACGACGGCGCAAACGACACCGGTTGCGGTGTTGCGATCACGAAGCCAGTGACCAGGAAGGCCGTGATCAGCACCACTTTGAGAACGGTCGCGATCAGCTGGAACGTCGAGGAATGCTTCACCCCGGTAAGTTGCACGATCGACACCAGCCACACCACGCCGATGGCAAGCGCCAACGGCGGCGCGTCCGGCAGGATCGCGCGGCCATACTCCCCGAACGCCATCGCCGCCAGCGCAACCGGCGCGGCAAAGCCGACGGTCGCCGATACCCAGCCGGCGAGAAAACCGAACGCCGGGTGATAGGTGCGGCCCAGGAAATTGTATTCGCCGCTCGAGCGCGGGAACATGGCGCCGAGCTCGCCATAGGAAAACACGCCGCAAAGCGCGACGATGCCGCCGACGGTCCACAACAGGAGGATCGAGAAACCGGACGGGATGTCCTTGACCTGGAAGCCGAGGCTGGTGAACACGCCGACGCCCACCATGTCGGCCACGACGATTGCGGTCGCCGTCAGAACCGAAACGGTCGACCCAGTGCCGGGACGCGGGCCGCGCAGTGCCGCGCTTCCCGTGGGTAATGCCGCCATCTCGACCGTACCTTCAAGCCGCCGCCCGCCTGAGCGCCGCCATGCTGCAGGTTCGCGCCATGCAATTCAAGCAGCGTTAACAATGGCTTAAACTCAAAACGGTACTTTAGCACCCTTAGATCAAACTTGCCATGACCGGGCAACTGCCGGAATCCGAAAGCGGAAGGCCTCCCACAATCAAGACACGATTGGATGGTCTCATCACGGCTTCCGGATGTGGGGAAATGCTCCGGGAGCTTAACGGGACCTAAACACCGACAAGCTCAAATACGTCGTTTGCCGGTGGGGTCGGGGCAACGGATGGGATGGTCGGGGCGCAGCCGAGATTCGACAAACGTGATCGTGCGTGCCGGGTGATGCCACCCTGCGCGGTGCGTCACGCGCGGTCGCCCCGCAGCACCCGCATCGCGGCGGCCTTGATCCTCATCCCGTTTGCGCTGCTCCTCACGCAGTGCGGCAAGGCGCCGAACGCCGACATGCTGGCCGCCAACACGCAGGCAACCGGTGACACGTTCGAGGATCGCTTCCCGGCACCCCAGTTCAAGGATCGTTTCCCGACCGAGAAGGAAAGCTTCGTTCCCTACCAGCGGACCGCGGCCGCCGCTCCCGCACCGACCCAGGTTCCGCAGAAACCGGCGCCACCGCCCGTCCGCGTCGCCTCGATCTCGCCGACACTGACGCTGCCGCGTCCGACCGAGCGCGAGAAGCTGACCACGCTGGTCAGCATGAAGTCCTCGGCTTTCCCCTATTTCGGCAACAACCCGCGCACCGACGCGCCGTTCCTCAACGTCGGCAGCGGCGACCGCCGCGGGCACCGCAGCCTCAGCGGCCGCGTCTACTGGCAAAACGAAACCTACAACGACAACCGCGTGCTGGTGCACGTGCCGGAGACCTTCGACGCCAACAAGCCCGGCGTGATCGTGGTGTTCTTCCACGGCAACGGCGCGACGCTGGAGCGCGACGTGCGCGACCGCCAGCTCGTGCCGCAGCAGATCACCGACTCCGGGGCCAACGCGGTGCTCCTTGCGCCACAAATGGCCGTGGATGCCGCCGACTCCAGCGCCGGCAAGTTCTGGCAACCGGGCGGCTTCAAGCGGTTCCTCGACGAGTCCGCGCACCACCTCGCCCGCCTCTACGGCGACCCGAAATCCGAGCAGGTGTTTGCCAACATGCCGGTCGTGATCATCGGCTACAGCGGCGGCTTCCTGCCGACGGCCTGGAGCCTCGAGGTCGGCGGCGCCACCGGTCGCGTCCGCGGCGTGTTGCTGCTCGACGCCGTCTACGGCGAGCTCGACAAGTTTGCATCCTGGATCGAGAAGAACCGCACCGGCTTCTTCATCTCCTCCTATACCCACTACACCAAGCCGCACGACCGCGAGCTGATGTCGATGCTGCGCGACAAGGGCATTCCGGTCAGCGAAAGCATGGAGGGGCCGCTGCGTCCAGGGAGCGTTGTGTTCGTGCAGACCCGCGACGGCATCACCCACCGAAGCTACGTGACGCAGGCCTGGACCGAGTTCCCGATCAAGGAAGTGCTCAGCAAGATGGCCGCGACGCCGGCGCTGACGCGCATGGCGAGCGCCCCGGCATCCGCGAGCCGTTGATGTCGGCGTCCCACGCACCGCGGTCTCGTTCTCCTGGGCGTGAACTTCAAGGCGACCCTGACGCGGATCGCCGACTACAGCGCTTTCGCGCGGCTCCGATTCGATCAGAACCGACGCTTGGACTCACTCGGCCGCAGCGGCATGCGCGGCGGCCCGGCGCGGCCGCGTGACGATCACCACCGCAAACGCCACCGCCACGAAGGCGGTCGCGACATAGCCGGCGCTGTGGAGCCACTCGCGCGCAAACAGCAGTCCGCCGATCGCGGAGCCGATGGCCTGACCGATATAGAGCACCGAGGTGTTGAGCGAGACCGACGCCGACGCGAGCGCCGGCGCCGCGCCCACCAGGCGCACCTGCTGCATCGAATTGGTCGACGCAAAGCCGAGCCCCCACAGCGCCACCGAGCCGGCCATCAGCGCATAGGCGCCGGCGCTCAGCGCCCAGCCGGCGACGCCGGCGAGCAGCAGCCCGGTGAACAGCAGCGAGGTCTTCCACGCGCCCCAGGAATCCACGACGCGCGTCGCCACGACGATACCGATGAACCCGCAGATCCCGTAGAGCGCGAACACGATCCCAATGGCATCGGGGCTTGCGCCGGTGAGTTTGGCCAGCAGCGGCCCCATGAAGGTGAAGACCACGAACTGGCCGGACATCTGCAGCGTCGTGATCGAGAGCAGCAGGACGATCATCGGGTTGCGGCCGAGATCGACCCAGGTTCTCAAGTCGACCGGCGCGCCGCGCAATCCGCCGGGCAAGCGCCACCACAGGAACACGAAGCTCGCGAGCCCTGTCAGCGCGATCGCGCCATAGGTTGCGCGAAAACCGTAGCGGCTTGCGATGAAGGTGATCAGCGGCAGCCCGATTGCGGCTGCGAGCGACCAGCCGAGGAAGACATAGGCGATCGTGCTGCCGCGCTTCTCCGCGGGCACAATGAGCGCCGCGGTGCCCGCCGCCTGCGGCGTATAGAGCACGCCGACCGCGAGCATCACCAGACGGATAATCAGCAGACTGTCATAGTCAGGCGCAATCGCGGACGCCGCATTGGTCAGCGCGAGGACCAGCAGCGTCGTCGTCAGCAGCACGCGCCGTTCGATCCGGCTGGTCAGCCACGCCGTCACCGGCGAGCCCAGGCACAGCACGATCGCGCCGAAGGTGATCAGCAGGCCGGCTGTGCGGATCGTGACGCCGAGGCCTTGGGACAATTCTGCGAGCATGCCCGCCGGCGCCAGCACCGAACAGCCGGTGACGAGATTTCCTAGCATCAACGCGGTGGGGGCGAACCGTTTCACGCCGCGTTATTTAGCAGATGTCGATTTCAATGCAACTGCATCTAAATGCATGGCCCGTGATCGATTGCCCCCCTTGCGCTTCATGGCGACGGTGATGTTGGAGGCGCTGCGTTGACGTTCGGCGACGCGGCTGCCGGCAACGGGCTCGCCGGTTTGGCAGTGGTTGTCACCGCCGGGCAGGACGCCTGAAGCTGCGTCCAGGCCGGCTCCAGGCCGGTCGTGTCGATATCGAACGTCGTGACATCCGCCTTGCCATCGGGCGTCGACGCCGTTTCACCAACTTGCAGATGCGGGGCCGCCAGCACCGCCTTCAGCGCATCGGGCGCGATCGCATCGCTCCAGACCTCATATTTGCCGATCCGCGCCGGAGATTTCCCGAATGTCACGGACTGGTTGGCGCCCGCCGTCATCACCACCGTCTTCTTGCCAGCAGCAGTCTCGTCGACTTCCCGCACGTACATCAGCCGCGCGCGATCCCTGTGCTCGCAGAACAGCCGCCACTCCATCAGCCGGAACGCGGCGCCGTCGCGCTTCTTCTCCAGCGCGATCTTGCGGATATAGGGGCGCACGTCCTTCTCCAGCGTCCACAGCGTTTCGGGCCGCGGCCGCGTGTCGATCCCGAAACGATAGAGCTCTGCGCGCGTCAGCGCGTGCACGTTCTCGAATTTCACCGTCCTGATCAGATCGTTGAACTCGCGCTTGATTCCCATCGCCGCGACGAATGCCGCGCGATCGCGATCGGCGGACACCATCTGGCGCTGCCTGTATTCCGCGACCGCCTGCGGTGGCGGATGCCCATGGATCACGAATGTCAGCCGCGAACTATGCACCGCCATCGCCGCATCGGGCGCCACCTCGCGGGTCGTCGCCCCCAGGAACACGTAGGCGCAGGCCGAGTTGCACATCGCATTGTGGGTGGTGAGTTCGGCCTCGACCTCACCGCGCGCAGCCTTGATCTTCAGGCACGCGGCATCGAGCTGCGCACCGCTACACGCCGGCACGATCGTCCGGCCGACGCGGGCGGTCGCCTTGCGGGCGCGTAACAATCGCGCGATTGCGTAGGATTGTTCCACGTTACCCCCGGGCGAATGCAGGTAGATCGGACGCTGCATGTCCTTGACACCGGCGAGGAAACGGCGCACGCGCGCGGCCGCATCCCGATCGATCTCGCCTTCGATGGCAATCCAGCGGTCGCAGCCGGCACCGCATGCGTTCGCCGGGCCCTTGGCCAGGTAGATCGTGAGCTTCGGCGCATAGCCGGCCTTCTCGGCTGGCGTTTCTTCCGCCTGCAATGCACCGGCAATCGACAGCGAGGCCAAAAGGAACAGGATTCGGATAAGCATGAAATATGCTGGATTGCGCGGTGGAAATTGAATTTCGACGTTAAACGAGGAGCGGCGCGGTCGCAACGTTCGGTCGCCTGCGATGCTGGGAAGATCTTTCCTGCGCGGCAATGCCGCGACCTCGCTTCATCCCTGCGACAATGCCGAGATGCGGATTTCTTGATATTGCCCGATTGCAGACGCCAAATCCCCTGCTATACCGCTGCTTTCCGCTTACCTGCGCTCGTTCGCAGGAGTGAGCCACAGGAGACTTGAATGGCAGACACGCCCAAATCCGAATCCGGATTCCAGTACAGCCTCTCGAACCTCAAGCCCGCCGAACCCGTGCACAAGATCGCCCTCACCTTCCCCGATGGAGCGAGGCGCGAATTCGCCAAGGGCACCACCGGCCTCGACATCGCCAAGGGCATCTCGCCCTCGCTCGCCAAGCGCACCGTCGCGATGGCGCTCGACGGAACGCTTGCCGACCTCAACGATCCTATCGAAGTGGATGCGAGGATCGAGCTGATCAGCCGCGACGATCCCCGCGCGCTGGAGCTGATCCGGCACGATGCCGCGCATGTGCTGGCCGAAGCCGTGCAATCGCTGTGGCCGGGCACCCAGGTCACGATCGGCCCGGTGATCGAGAACGGCTTCTACTACGACTTCTTCCGCAACGAGCCGTTCACGCCGGAGGATTTTGCCGCGATCGAGAAGCGGATGCGCGAGATCATCGCGCGCGACCAGCCGTTCACCAAGCAAGTCTGGGATCGCGAGAAGACCAAGCAGGTGTTCCGCGACAAGGGCGAGGCCTTCAAGGTCGAGCTGGTCGACGCCATTCCCGGCAACGAGCCGATCAAGATCTATTTCCAGGGCGACTGGTTCGATCTCTGCCGCGGTCCGCACATGACCTCGACCGGCAAGGTCGGCAACGCGTTCAAGCTGATGAAGGTCGCGGGCGCCTACTGGCGCGGCGATTCCAACAATCCGATGCTGACGCGCATCTACGGTACGGCCTTCGCCAAGCAGGAGGACCTCGACGCCTATCTCAAGCAGATCGAGGAAGCCGAGAAGCGCGACCATCGCAAGCTCGGCCGCGAGCTCGACCTGTTCCACTTCCAGGAGGAAGGCCCGGGCGTCGTGTTCTGGCACCCCAAGGGCTGGACCATCTTCCAGCAGCTGATCGCCTATATGCGGCGGCGACTGACCGGAGATTACAACGAGGTCAATGCGCCGCAGATCCTCGACAAGGTACTGTGGGAGACCTCCGGTCACTGGGATTGGTATCGCGAGAACATGTTCGCGGCGCAGTCGGCCGGCGACGAGGCCGAGGACAAGCGCTGGTTCGCGCTGAAGCCGATGAACTGCCCGGGCCACGTGCAGATTTTCAAGCACGGCCTGAAGAGCTACCGTGACCTGCCCTTGCGTCTTGCCGAATTCGGCGTCGTGCATCGCTACGAGCCGTCGGGCGCCATGCACGGCTTGATGCGCGTGCGCGGCTTCACCCAGGACGACGCGCACGTGTTCTGCACCGAACAGCAGCTCGCCGACGAGTGCCTGAAGATCAACGACCTGATCCTGTCGACCTACGCCGATTTCGGCTTCACCGGTGAGCTCACGGTCAAACTCTCGACCCGGCCCGAAAAACGCGTCGGCACCGACGAGATGTGGGAGCATGCCGAGCGGGTGATGGCGACGGTCTTGCGGGAAATCCAGGCGAAGAACAACAATATCAAGACCGAGATCAATCCGGGCGAAGGCGCGTTCTACGGGCCGAAGTTCGAATATGTGCTGCGCGACGCCATCGGCCGCGACTGGCAGTGCGGCACGACCCAGGTCGACTTCAACCTGCCGGAGCGGTTCGGCGCGTTCTACATCGATCATGACGGCTCCAAGAAGGTGCCGGTCATGGTACACCGCGCGATCTGCGGCTCGATGGAGCGCTTCATCGGCATCCTGATCGAGCACTATGCCGGCAACTTCCCGCTCTGGCTCGCGCCGACGCAAGTGGTGGTCACGACCATCACCTCCGAGGGCGACGACTACGCCAAGGTGGTGGCGGCGGCGGCGCGCCGCGCCGGCCTGCGCGTCGAGATCGACCTGCGCAACGAGAAGATCAACTACAAGGTCCGCGAGCATTCGCTGGCCAAGATCCCGGCCCTGCTCGTCGTCGGCAAGAAGGAGGCCGAGACGCATTCGGTCTCGGTCCGCCGCCTCGGCAGCGAGCGGCAGACCGTGATGCCGACGAACGAGGCGATCGCCGCCTTGGTGGATGAGGCGACCCCGCCGGACGTCAGGCGGGCGCAATCGGCGGCGTGATCTTCACAATCGGTCTAAATTGACTTTCATCGGCCTGGTCGTGTCCCCATCTTGGGGGCACGACTTCACTTGAAGGACATGTCCGTGCCCGATGCCATCGAACTCCTGAAGACCCGCCGCTCGATCAAGCCTCGCGAGATGATCGGGCCCGGCCCGTCGCCCGCCGAGCTCGAGACCATCCTGACGATCGGCGCGCGCGTTCCCGACCACGGCAAGCTCGCGCCCTGGCGTTTCATCGTGTTCGAAGGCGATGCCCGCGTGCGCGCCGGCGACGTGATCGCCAAGGTTTTTGCCAAGAAGAATCCCGGCGCGCCTGCCTCCGACATCGAGATCGAGAAGAAGCGCCTGACCGATGCCCCGCTGGTGATCGGGATCGTGAGCTTCACCAAGCCGCACCCGAAGGTGCCGCCGTGGGAGCAGGAACTGTCGGCGGGCGCGAGCGCGATGAACATCGTCACCGCGGCGACCGCGCTCGGCTACGGCGCCTGCTGGTTGACCGGCTGGTTCGTCTTCGACCGCGACGTGCTCGACGGTCTTGGCCTGAAGCCCGACGAAAAGCTCGCCGGCCTGATCCATATCGGCAAGCCGACCAAGCCGAGCGAAGACCGCCCGCGCCCCGCGCTGTCGGACATCGTCACGCGGTTCTGAGGTTGCATTCGCGGCGTCATTGTCGAGCTTGACCCGGCAATCCATCCAACAAGAGTCCTTGAAGGATGGATACCCGGGTCGCCCCGGGAATAACGACCCAAAAACTTGCTACGCCGCCTTCGACGCGCGCTCGGCAAAGCCGGTCAGCAACGCCCCGATCTCGCTCGCCGGCCTGGCGGCGCTGAACAGAAAGCCCTGCACCTCGTTACAGCCTTCCGCGCGCAGCCAGTCGAGCTGATCGATGGTTTCGACACCTTCCGCGGTCGTAGTGATCTTGAGACTGCGGCCGAGCCCCGAGATCGCACGCACGATCGCCAGGCAATCGGAGCGCCGAGCGAGGTCCTTCACGAACGAGCGGTCGATCTTGATCTTGTCGAACGGGAAGCTGCGCAGATAGCTCAGGCTGGAATATCCGGTGCCGAAATCGTCCATCGAGATGCTGACGCCGAGCTCACGCAACTGGTGGAGGATCGCGAGGTTGGCTTCGGTTTCCGCCAGGAACACCGTCTCGGTGATTTCGAGTTCGAGGCGACGCGCCGACAGGCCGGAATGCGCGAGTGCCGAGATCACCGCCTGGACGAGATTGCGGCTGCGGAACTGCACCGGCGACAGGTTGACGGCAACCTTGACATCGGCCGGCCACTTCGTCGCTTCCGAGCAGGCCTCGCGCAACACCCATTCGCCGAGCGCGACAATCAGGCCGATGTCTTCCGCGACCGGGATGAACTCCGCCGGCGAGACCATCCCCTTCTGCGGGTGCCGCCACCGCAGCAGCGACTCGAAGCCGCTGATGCGGTCAGCCGCGATATCGACCAGCGGCTGGTAATGCAGCTCGAACTCGCCGTTAGCGAAGGCGGCGCGCAGATCGCGCTCCATGTCGCGGCGCTTCTGCGCCTGCAGGTCCATCTCGGGTTCGAAGAAATGGTGCACGCCGCCCCCCTCGGACTTGGCGCGATACAGCGCCATGTCGGCGTTGCGCATCAGCTCTTCCGACGTCGTGCCGTCGCCTGGCGAAAGCGCGATCCCGATGCTGGCGCCGACCACCACCTCGAGCCCGTCGATGTCGTAGGGCGCACTCAGGACCTCGATCAATCGTTCGGCAAATGCGCTCGCATCGTTCGGCGAAACGTCGGCGCCGAGCACGATCGCGAACTCGTCGCCGCCGAGACGCGCAGCCATGTTGTCACCGTGCACCTCCGATCTCAGCCGCTCCGCCACCAGCTTGAGCAGCCGGTCGCCCATCGGATGACCGAAGGAGTCGTTGACGTTCTTGAACAGGTCGAGGTCGACGCACATCACCGCGACGCGCCGGTTGCCTGAGCGACTGCGCTCCAGCGCCTCGCGCAGGCGTTCCTGGTAGAAGTCGCGGTTCGGCAGGTTTGTGAGCCCATCATGGTGCGCCATGTGAGCGATCCGCGCCTCGGCGGCGCGGCGTTCCGTGATGTCGACGATCGCGACCAGATAGCCATCGCGGCCATCGAATGTGACCTTGCGTCCGAACGTCAGCACATGAATCTCGCTGCCGTCGGCCTTGATGTGGCGCCAGTCGCGGTTGGATTGATAGACATCGCCGACCTCGCGCAACGCTTCGCTGTGGACGGCCCACTCGTCCTCCGGCCAGATCTCGCGCAGCGTCATGCGGAGGAATTTCTCGCGGCTGTATCCATAGTGCTGAACGGCCGCGTCGTTGACGCTCAGGAATTCCATCTTGTCGGCGTCGAACACCCACATCGGCATCGGGTTGTTCTCGAACAACAAGCGGAATGAAACCTCGCGCCGCTTCAGCGCCGTGACATCGGAGACCGTCAGCGACAGCATGTCGCCGAACGCCGTGACGCCGAGCCGAACGCACCGGTCGCCGCTGTCGATCTCGAACTGCCCACCGTGGCCCCCTGCGACCAACGCGCGGAGCCGTCCGATCACCTCCGGCGCGGCAAGCGGATTGCCCCCGGCGGAAAGCCTGCGCCATAGCAGATCGGTCGCGGGCTGCATCAAGAGCCTTGCGGCGCCCTGGTTGAGATGCACGACCTGGAAGTCGGCTGGTTCGCCGTGCGCATTGCGGATCGCGGCAAGCGACAGCACGCCCTCGTCGGTGGCGGAGAAAATCGTGTCCAGCAGATTGTACTGCGCATTGCGCTCATTGACGTAGACGCCGACCAGCATGCCGCCCCAGCGCGACCGCGTCGGCAGCGCCAGCACGTCATAGGTCCGCACCAGACCGTCGCGCACGCAATGCGCCGATGCGAGATAAGGGCGACTGTTCTCGCGTGCGTTCGCCGCGGCTTCGGCCAACGCGGTCGCACAGTCCGGCGGCAACGCACTCAAGAGGATGTCCCAGCGGTCGTCGTTCAGCCACGCCTGGATGTACCGGCCGGGGTGGGAGACGCGCAGCACGCCATCGTCGTTACGCAGCAGCACGATGTGATCTGCGAGCCGGCCGAGGCTGCCGAGCATGACGTCTTCATAATGCGGCAGCTTCTCGCCCGGACGGACGGCCGCCTGCCACTTGCGCTGCAGAACCGGAACGTCGGCGAACATCTCGGTGTTGAATTTGGCCGATGTCTTTGCTGATTTCTTGTTGGCCACGACCATGGCACGCCCCGTTCACGCAAACGCTTGTCCCCGCCGGCATCCAATTCATCCGCGCTTAACGCCATGTAAAAAATGCGGAGACGGCGCACCGCCCGGGCGATTATGACAGTTTTAAGTCGCGCGATGGTTAGTTGGCGTTAGAGACTATGACAGTTGCATGAAATGCAACCTGCGCCCCGCGTTAGCGGGCGATGACCTCGACCTCGCCATCGACGCCGTTGACGACGTTGAAGGGACGCTCGAACACCTTGCCTTCGTTCTTGGCAATCGCACGATACTCGCCCTCGGAGAGCACCACGCGCGGGAACGCGCCGATCGATTCCTTGATCACGTCGCCGCCCGGCGTGATCACCGACCATGCGGTGTTGGCAAGCGCCTCGCCGCCCTTCTCGCTGACGAGCTTGAGGGTGATGACGGCGGCGCGATGGGTGACGGTCACGTCGGTCAGCTTGCCGGCCTGGACGCGGATATCGGAGCGCACCACCGAGTTGGCGTCGCCGTAGTTGGAGACGATGTAGTAGGTCCCCTCCGGCAACAGCGCGACGTCGCCGGCGGCGACGTTGGGGATCAGCGGATTGCGATCCGAACCGTCGAACTGGCTGCCCTTGTAGATCGCGAACGAAATCTGGTTGGCCGGGATCTTGCTGGTGCCGACCCGGCCCTCGATCCGCAGGCCTCCGGCCGGCAGCACGAAGGACTCGCGGTCGGTCTCCGACTTGAGACTGACGGCACGGACCGCGCTGACGAGACCAAGCGCAACATGCACGACATAGTTGCCCGGCGGCAGCACGATGTTCGGCGTCGCGCCGCGCTCCTCGCGGACCAGCTTGAAGGTCCCGTTCTCGTCCGGCTTGTCGGCGAACACCCGCCACACCAGCCCGCCGTTGATGACCGGCATGTCCTTGCCGTATCGCGCTGTCAACGCGAGCACCGCCTGCCCCGCGGTCGAGACGCCCGGCGGCGGCGCCACGGGCGGCATGGTCGCAATCGATGGCTGGACGATCGTCGGCTGGGTGAGCGGCGACGGCAAAGTGGGCCCTGAACCGGCTCCCGAAGGTGGCGCCAGATTGAGCGCCGGGCCGGAAGGGGCGTCCGGGACCGAGGCCGGTGGGATCGGCGGCGGCCGATCGCTGAATAATTGGGCCGACGCGAAATCGGGGAGCAGGGCGATCAAGATAGCCGCAAGCGCGATCACCGGAAGGAGCCGCCTGCCCCGCCCGCGTCCGCCGATGCCATTACCCCACGAAGTCATCGCCATGCTTTTCAACGAAAACGCGGCAAATTCAAGCCTTGGCGGCGGCCCGGAGGCCTTGATCCCCATTTGGAACAGATCGATCAAGCCGATGTTAGTCCTAGCGTCGCGGTCCAGTCACAATCCCTGCCTAGGCCGAGCTGGCTGGACATAAACCATGCATGTGGACGATTCTGGCGGAGCGGCGCTGCGAGGCATAAGCTCGCGCCGGCAGGAGATGTGTCGTGTTGGACAGCTGGATGGGCCGAGGCCACAAGAGCTCCGACGGCCCCGACAAGGTCGGACTGGGAACGGTTCGCCGTCCCGTGATCGGGCTTGCCCTCGGCGGCGGGGCCGCCCGGGGCTTTGCCCATATCGGTATCGTCAAGACCCTGCTCGCCCACGGCATCGTCCCCAATGTGGTGGTCGGCACCTCGATCGGCGCCGTGGTCGGCGGCGCCTATGCCGCCGGTCATATCGAGACGCTTGAGCAATGGGCTCGCGGCCTGCAGCCGCGCAGCGTCCTCGGCTACCTCGACATCCGCCTCAGCGGCTCCGGCCTGATCGGCGGCAGCAAGCTGGCTGCCGAACTCGAGGCGGCGCTGGGGCAGTCCGCGATCGAGGACCTCCCGGTCAAGTTCGCCAGCGTCGCGACCGAAGTGCGCACCGGCCACGAGATCTGGCTGACCCACGGCCGCGTGGTCGACGCCATGCGCGCCTCCTACGCCCTGCCCGGCATCTTCGCTCCCGTCCTGATCGGCGATCGCTGGCTGGTCGACGGCGCGCTGGTCAACCCGGTGCCGGTGTCGGCTGCGCGCGCGCTCGGCGCCGAGATCGTGATCGCAGCCAACCTCTCCAGCGACGTGTTCGCGCACTCGACCACGATCTACAATCACGGTCAGTCCGCCGCGCCCGAGATGACGGTGGCGGTGACCGCCGAGCCGATGCTCGAGCCCGAGCCGCCGAAGCGCCGCTTCGGCCGCTTCTTCTCGGCCGAACGTACCGTGAAGCGCGAATTCTTCGGCAGCGCGAGCCGGCCGGGCATTTCGAGCGTCATGGTGGACGCCTTCAACATCATGCAGGACCGCATCACCCGGGCGCGCCTCGCCGGCGATCCGCCCGACATGCTGATCTCGCCGCGGGTCGGTCAGATCGGCTGGTTCGACTTCCACCGCGCCGACGACCTGATCGCGCACGGCATCCGCGCGGCCGAGCGCGCCATCGGCGCGATCGAGGAAGCGATCGACATCCTGGCGCCGCCGTCGACCGGCGCCGGCACCGCGGGCAAATAGCGCCTCAAGCCGTCTTGATGTAGTCGCGCAACGCCTCCTGCTCGTGCTCGTATTCCTGCACGCGCCGCTTGACGATGTCGCCGATCGAGATCAGCCCGACCACCCTGCCGTCCTCGAGCACGGGCAGATGGCGGAACTTGCCCGTCGTCATCATCTCCATGATCCCGGCGACAGTGTCGGACTGCAGGCAGCTGACGACCTTCTTCGTCATCACCGCGCTCACCGGCTCCTCCAGCACGCCCGCGCCGCGCTGACCGAGCACACGCACGATGTCGCGCTCCGACAGGATGCCCTCCATCCGGCCCTGATCCATCACCAGCACAGCGCCGATCTTGCGTTCGCCGAGCAGCTTGATCGCAGCCGTCAGCTTCGCGCCCGGCTCGACGCTGACGATTTGATGGCCTTTTGCATCGAGAATGGAACGTACCGTCATTGTCGCCTCCCTGCATCCGTTCGCCTCCCCTTGAGCGGGGATCGATCTGTTCGCCAGAGCCTTCAATCAACAGTTCCGCGCCGATTTCGGTTCCGGGGCGCGGTCAACAGCGGCGCTGCATTTGTCAGCCCGCTTCATCTTGCGTTGCAAAGATGATGGATGAATTCGACCCGAGCCGCAAGCGGCGATCAGACGCGCCCCGACTCGTCCGCCGATGACGCATCTGCAGCATCGCCTTTGGCGCGCGGGACCGGATCGAACAGTGAGAACAGCACCAGCCCGGCCAGGAAGCCGCCGATATGGGCCTGCCAGGCGACGCTGACATCGTCGCCTCCAACCGCGATCGAGCCTACGCCGAACACGATGTTGACGCCGAACCAGACCGCCAGGAAGCCCAGCACGCGCCCGTCGCGCAGCGCCCGCAACAAGGACAGCGCCGGCACCTTGGCCGCCGCCTCGCCGTCGCCCCGGCTGAACGAGAGGAAACTGCCCTTCACGAAGGCAAAGCGGATCGCCGCCGCCATCGTCCCCGACACCGACGCCGATGCACCGATCATCGGCGCGATCGCATGTTCGTGGGTCAACAGATGCGCGAGCGCGCCGGCAGCCGCCGTCACGGCCATGAACACGAAGAAGCGCAGCGCGCCGAAACGCCGCGCGAGCGCGCTGCCGAACGGCAGCAGCCACAGCACGTTGAAACCGATATGGGTGAGATTGGCGTGCAGCAGCGAATAGGTGACGAAGGTCCAGACCTTGGCGCCCGCCCCGCCCGGAAAGGTGATGTCGAGCAGCGTCGAATCGTAGCGCTTGGGGATGAAGCCGAAGACGTCGATCGTCCAGTTTTCCATCTCCGGCGGCAGCAGCACCCGCAAATGGATCACCGCGAGCAGCAGGATGTAGGCGGTGAGCGCCGGCGGCAACGTCAGGATCGGCTCGCGCGGCGCTTCCGGTGGCGGCGGTTGCTCGAGCTGAGCTTCGGGATGGGAGTCCAAGGGATCGACGACCTGGAAAGCGGCGGTGAATCCCAGATAGGCGGCTTTCGCCGCGCTGTGCAAGTGCACAATCCCGAAATCGGTCAACCTGCTGTCCCGAGATGCGACACAGCGCCGACGCGGGCAGGCGCGGCAAAGCAAAAGGGAGGGCGCTGAGAACACCCTCCCCTGTTTCCGCTGGTCTTCTCACGCCCCAGAGTGATCGGGAACGCATCCCCACCCCTCCCCGCGCGACGACCAAACTGTTTGACGCCACCTGTATGCGCACGCCGCCGGCCCTTGGAGCCAACCGGCGCGAACGGGAATGCGGGGACCCTAAGTCGGGTTCCGGCTGCCGCCAAGCGTATAGTTAAATTTACGTTAACGACGCAAAGTTGCCGATAAGCCGCCGAAAACGCGGCCGCGGCATGGACGCTGCACAGCCTTCCCTGCACAACAGAAAAGGGCAAGCGCCTGCACGAAACCGGGACAGATGTGTCCCGCCAAGGCAAGCGCCCGGCAAGGTTCTTTAGATGAAACACAGCTCCAGCCGCGAATTCTTCGCTTACTGGAATGCGAAACGCGGCGATGCACGCGCACCTGACCGGAGCGAGTTCGAGCCGTCCGCGGTGCGCGAGTTGCTGGCCGACATCTTCGTGCTGTCCTATGACGGCGAGGCCGGCTATCCCTTCCGTGTCGCGGGCACAAGGATTTCGGCCCTGCTCGGCCGCGATCTTAAGGACCGCAGCTTTTCCGCGCTGTTCGCGAGAGAAAGCCGCGGCGAGATCGAAGAGATCATCACCTGCGTTGCCGAGGAGACGCTGCCCGCCATCGCCGGCATCACCGCAACCACCGGGACCAGAACACGAGCGCATCTCGAATTGCTCCTCCTCCCCTTCTCCGCCCGCGTGCATAGGCCGGCGAGCCTCACCGGGCTGCTCGCGCCCTTCGAGGATAACACAACCACGCTGCACGATCTGGTGCTGACCTCCTGGCGCTATCTGCATCCTCCGGAACGGCTGGTGCCGCGTGCCCTGCGAAAGCTCGCGATCGCGCGCGGCATGATGGTGTACGAGGGCCTGCGGTAGTCGCGAAGGTTTCGCTGCCGTTCGCGGTCGTCCCTGCGAAAGCCGGGTCCAGGGGACCATGACCGTCATTGCGAGGAGTTCGCGACAAAATTGCAAAACAATTTTGCGCTGAAGCGACGACTGTCCGCCGAAGCCTCGGCGAAGGCGGAAGCAATCCATCTCTCCGCCGTCATACCCCGCGCATGCGGGGTATCCAGTACGCTGCGGCCTCTCGGGTCAATCACTGCTGCCTCTGGAATATTGGATCGCCCGCTTTCGCGGGCGATGACAGTCGTGGAGATATGCCTTCGCGTTCTCGCGGCGCGTTGCGTCCGAGCTTTGTCTTTCGTTTCGCCCTTTCTTGAGCAGAGGGCGCAGGGAAAGCCGGGTGTTGATCGCACCCATGGGTCCCGAGCAAATGGAAAGCTCGGGAGGTAGGACCACAGGTGAAACCGGAGCAATCCCGGCTTTCCCCGCGCGATGGTTTACGGCTTATACGTGCTCTCCCCGGCGAGACTGGGCTTTGTTGTCACCGTCATCAGTGAAAGCTCTTGCCCCCACTGATGAGACACCTGCCACCAGGGCGTCAGGCCTGCACGACTTCACCGTCCGCTATCTGCCACGCTCGTCAGCCGTGACTTCGGCGTCCACCGCATCTCGACCCAACACTCGTGACGATCGCGAAGCGCCCCTCAGGCGGATGAGACGGCCGGATTCGTGCCACTGATTTGCCCGACGACGGAAGCGGAATATTTTTCGCATCAGGACTGGACAGCCCCAATCGCGTTGAAATATCTGGCAAAATTCGCGCCTGCGCGCACGGGTGAACTTGCGCCGCGGGCGCCGGAACTCTATTAGCTGTACGGCGCGACCAGGGGCGCCAAGCGCAGGGCATGTTTCGCAAATCGATCAGGCAGAAGATCGTCGGCATCGCCGCGGGGCTGATCATCCTCGCGGTGGTCACATCGCTGTTGTCGATGGTGATGGCGAGCCGGGTCGGCCATCTGCTCGGAGAGCTCACCAATCGCTACATTCCCGCCTACGCCCATCTCGCCCGTATCAATGTCCGCTCGCTCGAACGCTCGCTCGCGATGCGGCGGATGATGATGGCGAAGATGCAGGGGCCGGCGGAAGACGAGACCTACGCCGCCGCGCGCAAAACCTTCGATGCGATCAATCCGGTGATCACCCAGGAGGCCAATGCCGCACGCAAGTTGATCGACGCGATCATCGAGGATCCATCTACCCCCTCCGACAACGCCGCGCTTGGACGCATCGACGACCGGATCGACAATGCGCTCAACGACCTGCTCGTCCGGCTGAACACGGAAAACCAGGCGCTGCTCGATGAGCTCGACGCCAAGGACTTCGCCGACGCGCGGAAGACGATGCTCCGCGCGGAAGCGCTGCGCGACGAATTCAACAACAGGATCGAAGGCATTCGCGCCGACATGCTGACCCAGGTCGGCCGCAGCGCAAGGATCGTGATGAGCTCCCAGCAGCGCGCCATCATCGTCTCGGCCGTCGTCACCGCGATCGCCGCCGTGCTCGGCTTCGTGTTCGCGATGCTGGTCGGCAGCGGGATCACGCGCCCGGTCATGCGGCTGCTGGAGGGCACCCGGGAGGTCGAGGCCGGCCGTCTCGACGGCACCATCACCATCACGACGCAGGACGAGATCGGCCAGCTCTCGGCCGCCTTCAATCGCATGATCGAGACGCTGCGCCACAACCAGCGCATCCGCGAAACCTTCGGCCGCTACATCAATCCGCGGATCGCCGAAGGCCTGCTCGAACAGCCGGCGATCGCCGCCACCGAAGGGCAGCGCCGCGTCATGACGGTGATGTTCTGCGACATGAAGGGCTTTACCACCCTGAGCGAGGGCGTGACGCCGCGCGGGCTGGTCAAGATCATGAACCTCTATCTCTCGACCATGTCCGCGCCAGTCCACGCACATCGCGGCATCATCGACAAATATATCGGCGATGCCATCATGGCTTATTGGGGCGCGCCCTTCGTCGAGGAGACCGAGCAGACGCAGCTCGCGGCGCTCGCCGCGCTGGACATGATTGGCCACGTTGCACAGCTGCGCAAGGAATTGCCCGAACTGCTTGGGGTCCGCGCGATCCCGACCGACTGCGACATCCGCATCGGGATTGCCACCGGCGAAGCGCTGGTCGGCAGCATCGGCTCCGAATTCATGATGAGCTACACCGTACTCGGCGACACCGTGAACCTCGCTTCGCGGCTGGAAGGCGCCAACAAGGTCTACGGCAGCCGCAGCCTGATCTCGGAAACGACCGCCGCCGCTTGCACGGCAACCGTCGAGCTGCGCGAGATCGACCGGCTGGTCGTGGTCGGCCAGAGCCAGCCGCAGACCGTGTTCGAGATCATAGGCAGGAAGGACGAGCTCACGCCGGCGCAGACGCTGCTGCGGCAGCATTATGCGGAAGGTCTCGCGGCCTATCGGGAACGGCGCTGGGACGACGCCGAGCGCGCCCTCGCCGTCGCGCTTGAAGCGGTGCCCGGCGATGGCCCGGCGGCGGCCTTGAAAGCGCGCGTCGAGGGCTTCCGGCAAAGCCCGCCTGCCGCGGACTGGGACGGCGCCTGGCACCTGGAGCACAAGTAGCGCCGCCGCGCGCTAAGGGGGTGTACTCATAAAAGTCCAAAGTCCGCTTCTGAGGGCGAAGCGGTAGTTGCTTGGCTCGACGGTCATCGACGGCTTTGACCCAAAGCGGACCTGAGGCAGCCTAAATCGCCACCTGCGCGCCGATCTCCACGACACGGCCAGTCGGAATCCGGAAATAGTCAGTCGCATCGCTCGCGCCGGAGGCGAGCGTGATGAACAGGCGATCCTGCCAGCGCGGCATTTCCGAGTGGGCAGCGATCCTGAGCGAGCGCCGCGACACATAGAACGAGGTCGACATGATCTCGAACTGCCACCCCGCCTTGCGTGCCAATGCGAGGGCTTCCGGGATATTCGGCACGTCCATGAAGCCGAAGCGCAGCTTGACACGAAGGAAGCCGTCACCCAGCGGCTCAATGCGAACGCGCTCTTCCTCGGTGACACGCGGCGTCTCGGCATATTCGACTGTCAGCACGACGTTGCGCTCGTGCAGCACCTTGTTGTGCTTGAGATTGTGCAGCAGCGCGGTCGGCGCATGGTCAGGGTTGCCGGTCAGGAAAACGGCGGTGCCGGACGCGCGATGCGGCGGCGATCGTTCCAACATCCCGACCAGAGTAGCCAGCGGGACTTGCAGCTTTGCGGTCTTTGCCGCCAGCACCGACGTCCCGCAGCGCCAGGTATACATCGCCGTCACCATGGCAGCGCCCAGCATCAGAGGCATCCAGCCGCCTTCCATGACCTTCAGCAGGTTGGCGCCGAGGAAGGTGAGATCCAGCAGCAGGAACGGCGCCACCAGCGCGCCGGCCGCGATCGCGGACCAATTCCACACTTTCCAGATCACCACGAAGGCGAGCATCGCTGTCACCACCATCGTGCCAGTGACGGCGATGCCATACGCCGAAGCCAGCGCGTTCGAGGAGCGGAACATGAACACCAGCACCAGTACGCCAACCAGCAGGAATCCGTTGACGCGCGGCATGTAGATCTGTCCGACGAGCGCCTCGGAAGTGTGCCGGATCTCCAGCCGCGGCAGCAGGCCGAGCTGGATCGCCTGTTGGGTCAACGAATAGGCGCCCGTGATCACCGCCTGACTGGCGATGACGGTGGCAGCGGTGGCGAGCACCACCATCGGAATCAAGGCCCATTGCGGGTAGAGCAGGAAGAGCGGATTTTCGATCGCTGCCGGATTGGCCAGGATCAGTGCGCCTTGGCCAAGATAATTGATAACGAGCGCCGGCAAGGCCACGAACAGCCATGCGGTCCGGATCGGCCCGCGGCCAAAATGGCCGAGATCGGCATAGAGCGCCTCCGAGCCGGTGACGACCAGGAACACCGCGCCTAACGTCAAAAACCCGATCATGCCGTGTTCGAGCAGGAAGCGCACGCCGTGCAGCGGATTGAAGGCGAGCAGCACCGACGGATTGTCCAAGATATGCCACAGGCCCGCCAGCGCAAGCGCGACGAACCACACCAGCGTGATCGGGCCAAAGAACGCGGCGACCCGCGCCGTTCCCCGCGATTGCACCGCGAACAGCCCGAGCAGGATCGCTGCGGTTATCGGAACCACGTAGGGATCGAAGGCCGGAGTGATGATCTTGATGCCTTCGACGGCCGAGAGCACGGAAAGCGAGGGAGTGATGATCGCGTCGCCAAAAAACAGGCCGCCGCTGATGATGCCCAACAGCATGATCATCGGCGCGCGTCCGCTCACGGCCTTGTTGGCGAGCGCCATCAACGCGAGTGTGCCGCCCTCGCCATGGTTGTCCGCGCGCAGCAGGATGACGACGTATTTCAGAGTGACGACGAGCAACAGCGCCCAGATGATCAGCGACAGGATGCCGAGCACGACCTCGTAGCTCGCCGGATTACCGGAGCCTACCGCGGCCAGTACGGATTCTTTCACGGCATAGAGCGGGCTCGTCCCGATATCGCCATAGACGACGCCGATGGCACCGAGAGTGAGTCCCCAGAAGCCGGCATGACGCCGACCGTCGACGGTCTGCGGGCCAGCGAGTTCGCCTCCGGCCTGATCGGCGCTGTTGATCGTCGTCATCTTTTTCACATGTCCCTGTTGCTGAATGCGCGCCGGGGCCCGGCACGCGTTCGGGTTCTTCATCCAAAATTGTCGCAGCAGAACGCGTATGCGGCCGCGCTGGGTGCGACCTGCGGCACGGACGATGCGCTGGCTTGTTCAGTTGTCGTGAGAAGCCGCTTCGCCTCGACGAAGGACAGCAGGATTGCAATCGCCTGCACTTCATGCCGCCCGTCAGCTGTGTCGTCGAATTCGAAGGGAGCCTCGGGATGACGGGACAGCGAACACACCCATTCGCCGCCGTCGTAGATCAGCCGGCAAGGACGCCACATCGGAAGCTCCAACTCGATCAGTGCGAGCACCGCGTCGATCCAGGATTCTGCGTGCACCAGCCGGTCCAGGCGCGCGGCCCTGCCCGCCCGCGCCATGCTTGGCAACCGCGTGCAGGCATCCGTGACGACCCTGGAGATCAGGTGCGGCGTGAGCCCCGGCGTCAGGCGAAGCTCGTCGACTAGCCGATCCAAGCGTTCCGTCATCGCATCCACCGGGTAACACCGTTCACCCTTGGAAAAACGATCGCCACATGCGACCGCGCCCGGAAAATGGGTGCAAACGCCATAGGGAAACCAGAGCGACCTAGAACTCGCGGCATAGGAATTTCATAGGAATTAACGTTCTCGATATAAGTGACCAGCCGGCGCCTTGATCGCAGGAATTGATTGTGTCATCGCATGGCGAACTGGGCTCGCCGACATGCGAACTCGAACGAGCACACGCCGATGCCGAAGGGCGCCAAAGACTCGCGGGAAGACAGTGCTTCAACACGGGAGAGGCTTCTCTTCGGCGGCGTTGGCGATTGGACGCTATCGGATTCACTCGTTCGTCCCGATTGGCGCGCGCTTGGTCTTGCGGCTGTGGCCGTGACATGCGCGGTCGGCATCGGCTTCCTGCTTTGGCCATGGATCGGCCAGGAGAACATCAGCCTCATCTTCCTGACCGCCATCGTGGCCATTGCGGCGAGGTTCGGGCTTTGGCCCTCCTTGTTTGCAACCGCCCTGTCCTCGCTCTGCTACAACTTCTTTTTCACCGCGCCCTATTTCACCCTCGCCATTGATGACCCCGCGAACATTGTCGCGGTGGTCGTGTTTACGGTCGTTGCGGTCATCGTCTCGAATGTCGCTGCCCGAGCCCGGGTAGAGGCGGTTGCCGCTATGGGGCGAGCGCGCACGACGGAGTTGCTCTACGCATTCAGCCGCAAGCTGGCCGGCACCGGTACGCTCGATGACGTCCTCTGGGCCATAGCGCACCAGACCGCCTTGATGTTGAACGTGAGGGTAGTGCTTCTGCTGCCGGAGAACGGCACCATCGCGGTCAAGGCTGGGTATCCGCCGGAAGACCAGCTGGAAGAAGCCGATCTCGCCGCCGCGCAATGGGCCTGGCAACAGGATGTTCCGGCAGGGCACGACTCCGGCGTTCGGGCCGAAGCGAAACGTTTATTCCTGCCGATGCGGACTGGCCGTGGCGTCATCGGCGTAGTCGGCATCGACAGCGACAGGGAGGATCCACTGCCGACCGCGGGCGAGCGGCGTCTACTCGAAGCCCTGATCGATCAGAGCGCGCTCGCCATCGAGCGTGTCTATCTCGTCGAGGACATGGAGCGGGTAAGACGCACCCTCGAGACTGAACGCCTGCGCTCGGCGCTGCTCACCTCGATATCGCACGACCTCAAGACCCCGCTGGCCGGGGTGCTCGGTGCAGCCGGAACTCTGCGCGATCTGGCAAGCAAGCTGAACCAGGATCAGAAGGACGAACTTCTCGCGACGATCATCGATGAATCGGAGCGGCTGAACCGCTTCATCGCCAATCTGCTCGACATGACGAGGCTGGAATCGGGAGCAATCACCCCGAACACCGCCCGCCACGATCTGCATGAAATCGTCGGCAGCGTGCTTCGCCGTGCCGGAAAGATTCTGCGACCACACCGAATCGAGCTCGATTTGGCCGGCGATCTGCCGATGCTTGAACTGGACGCCGTGCTGTTCGAGCAGGTGCTGTTCAACATTCTCGACAATGCCTCGAAATATGCACCCCCCGGCACCGCGATCACCATCCGAAGCAGACGAGAGTCTGGCGAGATGATCTCGCTGCAGGTCATGGATGAAGGCGACGGCATTCCCGCCTCCGAGCTCGGCCAAATCTTCGAGAAGTTCTACCGGGTACGAAAGGGCGACCGGGTCCGCGCCGGCACGGGACTTGGGCTTGCGATCTCCCGCGGGTTTATCGAGGCGATGCACGGCACGATTTCGGCGGCAAATCGCAGCGACCGCAGCGGTGCTGTTTTCACCATCCGCCTGCCGATCCCGGCAGCACCGCCGCGCATGGGCGAAGTCGCATGAGCACCGGGGCGCTAAAGGTTCTGGTCATCGACGACGAGCCGCCGATCCGGAAACTGCTCCGGATGGGATTGGTCACCCAGGGCTATGACATTCTTGAAGCCCCGAACGGGAAAGCCGCGTTGGAGCTGCTATCCCAGTCCCCGGACCTCATCATTCTCGATCTTGGCCTGCCCGACATGCAGGGGCTCGACCTGCTCAGGATGCTGCGAGCCCAGAACGAGCGAGTCGCCATCGTCGTGCTATCGAGCCGCAGCGATGAAACCGGCAAGGTCGAGGCGCTGGATGGCGGCGCGGACGATTATGTCACCAAGCCGTTCGGCATGAATGAGCTGCTCGCGCGCACGCGGGCAGCACTCCGTCACCGGCTGCAGGTGCAGGGCGAGCGCCCGGTCTTTCGGGTCGGCGATCTCTCCATCGATCTGGTCCGGCGCATTGTCAAAGTGCGCGATGCCGAGGTGAAGCTTTCGCCGAAGGAGTACGATCTGTTGCGGCTCCTGGTGCAGCACGCCGGCAAGGTGCTGACACACAAGTTCCTGCTCGGCGAGCTGTGGGATCAAAATACGGATGCGCAATACCTTCGCGTCTATGTTCGTCAGTTAAGACAAAAGATCGAAGCTGATCCAGAGCGTCCCGAATACGTCCTTACCGAGACCGGTATCGGCTACCGACTTCGCGCGCCGGATTGAGTAGAGTTACCGGCGGCCATGTCCGCTAATGGACCCCAACCGGTCCTCGGCTGGCTTCTGATAAGAACGCATATTTTGACACGCGCGCTTGCTGTTTGTTCCGAGTTTAGGAACCTCGCTGCGCGACTTCGCATTATCCTTAAAGTAGGAGGATCAGCAATGGCGAAAAAGGCGAAAAAGCAGACCGCCCGAGGCCGCAAGCAGGTCCGGCGCCTCGTGCGCTATCCGCCGAAGAAGGCGCGTCGTTCGGCCGGCGCCGTAAAGCGTGCGGCCAAGTACTCGGCTGGAGCTGCAACTGGAGCCGTAAAGCGTGCTGCCAAGAAAGCGGCCGGCGCCGTAAAGCGTGCGGCAGAAGCTTCAAAGCGCGCCGCCAAGAAAGCGGCCGGCGCAGTGAAGCGTACCGCCAGGAAAGTAGAGACAAGCCTAGCCTAGAAGGTTGAACCCAGGACTTTGATTCATCTACCAAGCTTGTGATTTGCCGATGCCCTGGCGCAAAGCTGGGCGACATTGGGACGTAAGCCATGTGTCGGCTTGTAGGCCCGTAGCGGAATGTCCCCTTGGCCATCGGTACGTCGGCTGGCCGGCGATGAGCGGACATCGCTCAGCTCGGCCGCCATCGGCAGCTTTTGACCCCACTCGGACCCGGCCGTCTCTGGGGACGGGTATGCGCCAACAACCGCACCGGCGCTGCAGCTGACTCAGACGCCGAGGTAGCGATCCATCACGTCCGGCGAAGCTTGCAGTTCCTCGGCCGATCCCCCGAAAACGATCCTGCCCTTGTCAAGCACATAGGCCCGGCGGGCGAGACTGAGTGCCGCACGCACGTTCTGTTCGACGATCACGATCGTCTGTCCTTGGGCCACCAGCTCGCGGCATACCTCGAGCAGGCCCTGCACGATAGTGACAGCCAGCCCCTCGAATGGCTCGTCCAGCAGCAAGAGCCGGGGGCGCCGGATCAGGGCGCGGGCGATCGCGAGCATCTGCTGCTCACCGCCGGAAAGCGACCGGCCGTAACTGCTCCGCCGCTCGCGCAAGCGCGGGAACATCACGAAAATGTCGGCGAGCGGCAAACGCTGCGCCGCCGATAGAGCAGCAAGTTCAAGATTCTCCTCCACAGTCAATCCGCCGAAGATCCGCCGCTCTTCCGGAACGAGTTGCAGCCCAAGGCTCGCAATCCGGTGAGTGGGCAACAGTTCGATGGATTCACCTTCGAACCGTATCGCGCCGGAGCGCGGATGGAGCACGCCAGCGAGCGTCTTGAGCGTTGTGCTCTTGCCGGCGCCATTGCGGCCAAGCAACGCAACGACCTCCTGTCCGCGCACGTCCATTGATACGTCGAACAGAACATGAGAATCTCCATAATAGCTGTTGATCCGCTCCACCTCGATCATGTTCATTCCGATCGTTCTCAGGCAGCAATTCCTCCGAGATAGGCTTCTCTCACTCGCCGATCACCGGAAATTTCCTGCGGTGTGCCTTCAGCGAGCTTGCGTCCCTCGTGCAACACCGTGATGCGCTCCGCGAGCTCGAAAACCGCATCCATGTCGTGCTCGACGAGGACGATCGTGCGTCCTCTGCGCAGGTCTTGGATCAGATGCTTGATCCCCTCGCGCTCGCCGGGACTCAAACCTGCAAGCGGCTCGTCGAGCAGCAGCACCGAGGGGCGGGATGCCAACGCGAGCCCGAGCTCGAGCCGGCGCTTTTCGCCATAGGCAAGCGAACTGACGCGGACGTCAGCGCTCGCAGTGAGGCCGAGACGTTCGAGCAAGGCGGACATCATCAATTCGATTTTGTCGAAACCATCTGCGGAACGAAAGACGTCGAGCCGCAATGCGCCGCGCACGTGACTGAGCGCGCCAATGCGCAGGTTCTGCCGTACCGTAAGCTGCGGGAACAGCTGGTTGATCTGGAAGCTCTTTGCCAGCCCATGTTGATGGGCTCGGGTAACGTCTGCTGCCGTAACATCGATTCCATTCAGGAGAATGCGGCCCGAGTCCGGTCTTTCCTCGCAGTTGAGCAGCCTGAGGAATGTGCTTTTGCCCGCGCCATTGGGGCCAATGATGGCGTGGAATCGACCGGCGGGCAGCTCGAGCGAAACTCCCTCGACGGCATGAATGCCGCCATAGGCTTTGCTGACATTGCGGACCTCGAGCGCCAGCTCAGCAGGCTTGCCAGCGCGCGCGCCGGCCGTGGGCAACGGGGCAAGGAGCGCCTGACCTGCAGCCGCTTTCTCGCCCGGGACCGCACTTGCGACCACGGGCTCCGGCCTGACCAAGCGAAGACTCAATCCGAGCCGGGCTGCGGCACCGACAATCCCTTTCGGCAGCAGAGTGACCAACGCAACGAACACCAATCCCAGAATGAACAACCAGAGATCGCCGATTGCCGGCACCTGTTGCAGGAGCTGGCGCAAGATCAACCAGATTGCCGCGCCGATCGTTGGGCCAATCAGCGTCCCTGCGCCCCCTATGACGGTCTGAATCACGAGCTGACCAGAGGTTTCCAGCTCGAAAGCATTTGGCGGCATATAACCCTGGAATATGCCAAGCAACGCGCCGCTGCAGCCTGCAAAAATCGCGGCAAGCACGAAAACTGAAAGCTTGTAAGCATGGACATTATGACCGAGCGCCGCGGTCCGCAGCGGATTCTGGCGAATGGCGGTCAGCACGGCGCCCACCGGCGATCTCACGACGAACCGAGCAAACACGAAACCGACGAAGAAGAATGCCGCGATGAGCTCGTAGCTCGCCCAGGAGCCAGAGAAGCTGTAAGCGAATTGGCCAACTTGCAGGCGTGGGGCCGGCACGCCCGGCAATCCATTCTCGCCGCCGGTCCATCGGGCCAGCGGCGAATTTTCCAGGAAATAGGCCAGCTCGCCGAACGCCAGCGTGATCATCGCGAAGTAGATTCCGACACGGCGCAGCGCCAGAAGTCCGACAATGACGCTGAACGCTGCCGCAACGGCGACACCAGCCGCGATCGCAAGCCAACCGTTGCGGATATCACCGCTCGTCAAAAGATAGGCAGTCACAAATCCTCCGCAGCCATAGAACGCCGCCTGGCCGAAGGACAGAAGTCCGGTGAAGCCGAACAGCAGGTCGAAGCCCAGTCCGAAAATCCCCCAAATCAGGATGCGAGTCAGGAGATCCACCGAGCCGAGCAAAGCACTGCATAGAAGTGGCAGCGCCACCAGCGCGAGTGCCATAAGCAGTTCGGGCAGCCAGCGATGCAATCGCCGCACATCCATCACGCGCGTCCCATGGTGCCGAACAGCCCGCGCGGTCTCACGATCAGCACCAGTGTCATCACGGCATAGATCGCCGCTTGCGCATAGGCCGGATTGAACAGCGTCGTGAGGGAGAGGATCTCGCCGACAACCAGGCCGCCGACAATGGCGCCCGGAAACGAGCCAAGTCCCCCGATCACGACGACCACGAAGCATTGAACCAGGAATTGTTCGCCCATATTCGGGATGATCGCGGCGAGCGGTGCATAGATAACGCCCGCGATTCCCGCGGCCATGGCGCCAATTGAAAACACCGCCATGAAAGCGCGGCGCACGTGGGTACCCAAGAGCTCCACCATGAGTGGATCCTCGATCCCGGCGCGCACCACGAGGCCGATCCGGGTGCGATACAACAACAGATAAAATCCGAGCAGGATCAATCCGGCGATGCCGATCGCTTCCACGCGATAGAGCGGATAGTAGAAGAAGTGGAGGTTCACGATGCCCTGTCCCCAGGACGGAACAGGCACCCGCTGGCTCTCGCCGCCGAACACGTAGTGGACTGCTTCGATCATCATGATGGCCAGCCCGAACGTGACGAGGATCTGATCCTCGTGCGGCCGATCATAGTAGAGCCGGATCAATCCACGCTCGAGTGCGAAACCGAAAGCAAGAAGGGACAACGCGCCGAGCACCAGGGCAGCCGCAAATGAATCGAGGTGGCCGAGCACGATGAAAGCCACGTAGGCGCCGAACATGAACATCGCGCCGTGGGCGAAATTGAGAACGCCGAGCGTGCCGAGAATGATCGTCAGCCCGCACGCAATCAGCGCCAGCAGGCTTCCCAGCGCTATGCCGTTGAAAGCCTGCGACAGAAATTGCGCTAGCGTCGGCATCAGATGACGCTCTTTGATCAACATCCGGAGTGCGGCGGGCGGCTTGTAGACGCCCGTAGCTAGGTTTCGTAGGGCTGCAAGTGACACCCGGTCTCGTTCAGCGGCGGCAGTACCTGTTCGCCGGAAACGAGATCGACGATGCGATAATAATCTTCCGGTCCCTTCATCTCGTTCGGCTTCTTGCCGATCATGATCGGGACCGGCCGAACCATTTGATGGTCGCCGGCGCGGTAATACACCTCACCATAGATCGAGTTCACCTTCTGCCCACTCTCCAACG
This sequence comes from Bradyrhizobium sp. ISRA436, assembly GCF_029910015.1. Classification (NCBI taxonomy): domain Bacteria; kingdom Pseudomonadati; phylum Pseudomonadota; class Alphaproteobacteria; order Hyphomicrobiales; family Nitrobacteraceae; genus Bradyrhizobium; species Bradyrhizobium sp. ISRA436. The sequence goes on along the minus strand of NZ_CP094519.1, from coordinate 2,977,626 downwards.
CCTTGATCACCTCGATGGGATAGAACGTGCCCGCACGCTCGACGGCATCGGCCCAGACGAGCATCTGCAGATAGACTTCGCTTGCGCCCCAGCGAGGCTTGTAGTGGTTCTTCTTCTCGAAATCCTCGACAAAGAATTTTGCCAGGGGATAAGTATCCTGCTCCGTCCACCACCACGGCTGCGAGCCATAGGAGCCGCCCATGATCTCGGCACCCAGCTCCTTGGCCTGAAACTGCGAAATATCGGGCACCACATATTTCATTCTGGGTAGGATACCGAACTGCTGTGCCTGCTTGGTCGAGGCGACAGCATCCGCGCCAAATGCCAGGTTGACGAAGACATCGGCGCCGCTATTGGCGATGTTCAGCAGGTAGGAGCTGAAATCGGTCGTACCGAGCGGCGCGAGTTGTTCGATCGACGTCTTCCAGCCCTGGGCTTCCGTGAACTGCTTCATCGAGGCAAAGATGGTGTGGCCAAAGGTGTAATCCGGGACCAGGTAACCAGCCTTGCGGTCCTTGCCCAGTTCCTTGGCCAGCACTGGCGCCAACGCCTTCGAGGCCATGTAGGCAGAATCCTGCGAGCGGAAACCGTATCTCTGGCAATCCTTGCCCGTAGTGTCGTTGGAACTGCTGTTGCCGATCATGACGATCGTGTGCTCGCGCTGCCCGAGCTCCTCGAGAGCGACAGCCACCGCGCTGCTCACGGCTCCGGTCAGCATGATGGCCTTGTTTTCGCGAACGTAGCGCGTGGCGGCCTGGACCGCCGGGTCCGGCTTTGTTTCGGCGTCGGCGACCTGGAATTCGATCTTCTTGCCGAGCACGCCCTTGCCCTTCTTCAGTGTCGGGATCTGTTCAGTCACGCGGCTGCCGTTGTTCAGATGTTCGACCGCAAGCTCAAAGCCAAGTCGCATGTCCTTTCCAGACGCGGAATAGGGACCAGTCAGCGGCACAAGGCAGCCGACAAAAATGCTGCTGCCGTTCGTCCCGGCCGGGAAGGTGCCAAGCGCAGGGTAGTCCTTGGCCCAGGCCGGAGAGGTCGCATAAGGCAGGAAAAAGCCGGCAACGCTTGCTCCGATGCCAGCTCTCATGAGACTCCGTCGCGTGAGCGATATGTCGGCAGCTTCGCGGTAGCTGTGTGGATATTGGGGCATGGCGCGTGCTCCTCTGCTGCGCCCGATCAAGCAGGCTCGGCCCCTTCAGTTAACGGTTCTTTCGCGGACCGTGTTCCAAACAGCTGGCGCGATCGATGTACGCATAAAGTCTCATTCAGCGGGGCTTGCCCAGTCGAATAGGAGTTGCTTTTGGCGGAGGATACCACCGGGCGACGATCAGGTACGTGCCGCCTAGTGAAGACCGCATTGGAGGCCGGTGCAAGATAGGTGAGCGAGGTTCAACCAAGCGGAAGCTGCCGTAGTCTTCGGCAATCATTTCGCTCGCAAGCCGTCGCGCACGATCGTGTTCGAGTTGAACGGGTATCGCGTGCGGAACGGCCCATCACTGGTCGACCAAGTCTCGCATTGGCCCGGTTGGTGCCAGATCCCGCGAGGACACCGACAGTCGATCAAATCGCAGCTTGCAGCAATATGGCTGCTCTGCCGACGTCTCGTTCTGGCCCAAGGCGAACGTGCATTCCGATCGCCTTCCATGTCGCCTTTTGAGGCTTAAGCGGACGCGGCGCTCATGGATACACACCCTAAAGCTGGGCCTCGATCGCCGCCTTGTCGATCACCGACCAGACCCGCACGATCTTGCCGTCCCGGAATTCATAGAACACGTTCTCGGCAAAAGCGACGCGCTTTCCATTGATATCGAGGCCGAGAAACTTTTCCTTCGGCGAACAATCGAAGGCCAGACGGCTCGCAACGTGCGCCGCATCGGCAATCAGCAGCTCGATGTCGAAATGTAGGTCCGGGATGTCGCGAAAGTCCCCTTCCAACATCTCGCGGTAGCCTGACAAGCCGATCCGCCGGCCGTTGTGGCACACGTCATCGTCCACGAACTGTCCCAGCAGCGACCAGTCCTGTCGGTTGAGGCAGGCAATGTAGTCGCGATAGATGTCGGAGAGGTCAATCTTGCTCATGGCCTCGTTTCCGTTCTCCGCCGATGGTGCCGTCAACCGGCACGCCAGAACCATGTGAGCGCGGCAACGTGCCGCCACAACATGCGGGACGATGCTGCACTTGCGAGAGAACATAGGGCTAGGTTCTGACTCGCGAAATGACGTGGATTAGGAACCAAAGTTTCGCGCGAGAGTGATATATCTGGATTGCTGCAGCGTGCTGCCGCGGGTCGCTTTCCGGGTCGTGGATGCTGCAAGGAGTTAATCGGCTCGCAGCAACCTGGACGAGCCCGTCGTTCGCCGCATGAGGCAACGACATTGGTGATCGACCACCGAGCCGCCAGCGAGCTGAATGGCGAGCGTAACGTCAGCAGGAGTCCGGCTTCCTCCGAGGAGGAAACATGAGCCAACATATCCGACGCACAGGATGGAGCCCGTGGTACCTGCTCCTTCTCATTCAATTCATCGCAGTGCTCTGGCCGCCCTTCTACAACAGGGCCGAGCCATCCTTGATCGGCATGCCGTTCTTCTACTGGTACCAGCTGCTTTGGATCATCATCGGAGCCGTCCTGACCGCAATTGTCTACTTTGCAACCGAGGACTAGCGCCGAAGCAACGCCGGGCCGGACTGCCGAGATGAGGAGGAAGCGACGAGGAAACGCGGAGGGCTAACCGGGAGGGTGCCGTGCAGAGTGTGAACTGGACCGCCTTGATCATTTTCCTGGCGCTGTTTGCCTTCATTACCTGGTTGGGCTTTGCCGCAGCCCATTGGCGCAAAGGCGACCTCGATCTCTTGCATGAATGGGGGCTCGGAGGACGTCGCTTCGGCACCATCGTCACCTGGTTTTTGATCGGCGGCGACCTCTACACGGCCTACACGTTCATTGCCGTTCCGGCGCTCGCCTTCGGGGCCGGTGCAATTGCGTTTTTCGCGGTCCCTTACACGATCGTCGCCTACCCCATTCTCTTCCTTGCCTTTCCGCGGCTTTGGTACGTCTGTCACAAGCACAATTACATCACCGCCGGCGACTTCGTGCGCGGGCGCTTCGGCAACCGCTGGCTTGCGCTGGCAGTCGCGGTGACCGGCATCGTCGCGACGATGCCGTACATCGCGCTGCAACTCGTCGGGCTGCAGGTCGTGATCGGAGGCTTGGGCATTTCCGGAACCGGTTATGCCGGCGATCTGCCGCTCGTCATCGCATTCATCATTCTCGCGGCCTTCACCTATTCGAGCGGGCTGCGAGCCCCCGCCTCGATCGCCATTGTCAAGGACCTCCTCATCTATCTGACGGCGTTCGCCGCGATCGTCATCGTTCCGATACAGTTGGGAGGCTTCGAGAAGATCTTTGCGGCCGTGCCGGCCTCGAAGCTGCTGCTGGCTGTCCCCGGCGACAACACTACCGGCGCGTATGGAGCTTATGCGACACTGGCGCTTGGATCGGCGCTTGCGCTCTTCCTGTATCCGCACTCCATCACCGGGATCCTCGCCGCAAGCAGCGGTCGCGCCATCCGTCGCAACGCGGCATTACTGCCGGGCTATTCGTTCATGCTCGGTCTGCTTGCGCTCATCGGCTTCTTCGCGATCGCGGCAGGCGTCAGCACGCTTCCCCAGTACGCCGCGGGCTTCAAGCAATTCGGCAACAACTTTGCAGTGCCGGCCCTGTTCCTCCATAGCTTCCCGTCGTGGTTCGTGGGGATCGCTTTCGCGGCCGTCGGGATCGGAGCGCTCGTCCCGGCAGCGATCATGTCGATTGCTGCGGCCAACCTCTACACACGCAACATTCATCGCGAGTTCATCAATCGACAGCCGACCGACAGGCAGGAAGCGCAGATGGCGAAGTGGGTATCGCTGATCGTCAAGTTCGGCGCGCTCGCCTTCATCATCTTCCTGCCTTCCAAGTTTGCGATCTACCTGCAACTCCTCGGTGGCATCTGGATCATCCAGACGCTGCCCTCCGTGATGCTGGGCGTCTATACCCGCTGGTTCAACGATTGGGCATTGCTGATCGGTTGGGCCGGCGGAATCGCCACTGGGACCGCGATGTTCATCGCAGCAAAACTTGCGCCGACCTACGCGCTCGCGATCGGCACCTTCACGTTTCCGGGCTATGCGGCGCTTTACGCGGTCATCGTCAACCTGGGTCTGACGGTTGTCCTCACTCTGCTGCTCACCTCGCTGGGCGCCGCTTCGACCGACGAAACCGTCGCAACCGAATATCACGCGCCGACGGCATGACCCGTGGCCTCGCCGCTCCCGGCGAGCGCCCTGCCACGGATATGCAAGCCATTCCGTCGAATGATGCTCGGCCATATGCGGGAAGGCAGGAACGCGACAGGTCGCCGTCGCCTTGCGCAAGGCAGCAGCCGCACTCCATCACGCCCCGCAGCTAACACGAATGTTAGTTTCTGACTGCAGCGACCGTGACACGGCGTGCGCAGCGTGCGGCAGCGCGCCTGCATCGGAAGGACAGTGCGATTGCCGGATTCGTTGCCGCAACATTTTTTTGTAGCGAACAGGGAATGTCACCTGTCACCCGGAGTTGTTGCTTCAGGTCAACGACTGTCCTCGGGAGGTGTGCATGATCAAGTCACCGATGAAGCTCGCAACGCTTGCGGCATTCCTGACAGTGCCGCTCACCCTCTTCCCGCCGCAGGCAACCATGGCGGCCGGAGGTGGAGGCGGTGGTGGCGGCGGCGGAGGCGGAGGTGGAGATCCCTACGGATCGCACTACGACACGCCGGCCTATCCGCAGCAAAAGGGCAAGAAGACCACGCACACCAAGAAACCCACCAAGCAATCCGGCTTCGAGGATCCGGCATTTCGCGAGGGCTACCGCGCCGCCTATGCGACGATCTACGAACGCAACGACTATGCCGCCGCGATCGATCAACTCCATGCACTCGGTCATGACGATCATCCGAACGTCGCCAATCTGATCGGCTACTCCTATCGCAAGCTCGGCGATTACAAGCAGTCGCAGGTCTGGTACGAACGCGCGCTGAAGGCCGATCCGAACCACGTGCTGACGTGGAATTACTACGGCCTCTGGCAGATCGAACAGGGCAACCGCGACCAGGCGGAATACCATCTGCGCCGTATCGCCGAAATCTGCGGTACCGATTGCGCGGAGTATCGCTCGCTCGCAGCGGCGCTCGAGCAGCCACCGGGCACGAATCTTGTTTACTGACCTGCGCCGCCGATTCTGAGACAGCCTGTAGCCCGCATGAGCGGAGCGACATGCGGGAAAGCCGTCCCCGGATGCCGCTGGCGCTCATCCGGGCGACGCGTCGACACAGACCTCAGCCGCCGGCATCGGCGTGTCCGTTTTTGCGGGAAATACGCCATTTCGATCGACACTCTCGCCGGATAGTTTGCGCCCAGACGCAACAGATCCGTTGAGACATATCCTCATGAACTGGCGGCTTCTTGCATGGGGCGGTCTTGCCGTTGCCGCGCTGGTTCCAATCCTTGGTGGCGGCTGGCTGCTCACCCTCCCCGCCGCTTCGGCGTTCAAGGCGCCGCCGCCGATCGCGAAGGAGGAACATAATGCAACGCTCGCCGCTTTGAAGCCGCCGAAGCGGCAACGCCCGCTGATCGCGATCGTCGGCATCAACGATATGACCGAGACCACCGACTATCTGATGCCCTATGGCATCCTCAAGCGTGCCGATGTCGCCGACGTCGTCACGTTGGCGACGGGGCCCGGACCGGTGACGCTATTTCCGGTGCTGAAAGTCGAGCCGGACGCAACGATCGCTGCGTTCGATGCCGCGCATCCCGACGGCGCGGACTATGTGATCGTGCCCGCGATGAGCCGCGACGACGATCCGGCCGTGGTGCAGTGGATCCGCCGCCAGGCGGAGAACGGCGCCATGATCGTCGGCGTCTGCGCCGGCGGCAAGGTCTTGGCCTCCGCCGGCCTGCTCGATGGCCGGCAGGCGACCACGCACTGGTTCTACGTCAAGGACTGGCGCGACAAGCATCCTGAAATCCGCTACGTCGCGAACCGCAGGATCGTGGTCGACCGCGGCGTTGCAACGACTACCGGGATTTCGGCGTCGATGCCGATGTCGCTCACCCTGGTCGAGGCGATCGCGGGCCGCGCCAAGGCCGAAGCGGTCGCCCGCGAGATCGGCGTCGGCGCCTGGGACGCGCGTCATGACAGTGGCGCGTTCAAGTTCACGCGCCCGTTCGCGCTGACCGCGATCGCGAACACGCTGGCGTTCTGGAGCAGCGAGCAACTCGGCCTTGCCCTGACGCCTGGCATCGACGAGGTCTCGCTGGCGCTGGTCGCAGATAGTTGGTCGCGCACCTATCGCTCGCACGCGGTGACGTTTGCCGCGACTGGCGCTCCGCAGACAACCCGCAACGGCTTGCGTATCTATCCACAACAGGTCGCGACCGATTGGCCTGCGGCGCACCTGCTTCCGGCGGTTGGAACGACGCCGCCCGCTCAGGCGCTGGACCAGGCGCTCAAGGGAATCGAGACGCGCTACGGCGCGGGCACGGCGGACTTCGTCGCCATGCAGCTCGAATATCCGCGGCGCTGAATCCAAGCAATGCCCATTGCCCTCGTCGTGCGCCGTCCGCTATCGTGGCGACAAACCACGCGCGAGACGACCATGCCCGAACTGATCGAGATCGGCGCGCTGCAGCTCAAATTCCTGCAGAGCAAGGAGACCACCGGCGGCAGCATCGACCTGTTCGAGATGACGCTGCAGCCGAATGCGCGGATGCCGATCCCGCATTACCACGAGAGCTGGGACGAGACGATCTACGGCCTGTCGGGCATCTCGACCTGGCGCGTCGACGGCAAGGACATCGACCTCGCGCCCGGTGAGACCGTGTTCATCAAGCGCGGCATCGTGCACGGCTTCACCAACCGCTCGAACGGTCCGGCGGCCTGCCTGTGCATGCTGAGCCCCGGCGTGCTCGGGCCAAAGTACTTCAAGGAAATGGCGGCGCTGCTGGCCGGCGGCGCGCCCGATCCGGCGCAGATGAAGGAGACGATGCTGCGCTACGGGCTGGTGCCGGTTGCGCCCTGACGACGCGGATCGCCCTCAGAACCGCCAGGTGCCGGGGTCGAGGCCGAGCCTCACGCGTCCGGCGAGCGCATAGCTGTTCGGGCTCATCGCGATATGCTTGATCGCCGCGTCGACGTCGCGGACCGATCGTTCCAGCGTGCCGGTCTCGAAGATCGCGGCTGTCCCGGCACTGGCCGCAATCATGCCGACGACGCGCGCGGCGTTTTCCGCGGCATTGGCACAGGCAACCCGCAAGAACGCCCGTGCCTGAATGAGCCGGCCGCCTCCGACGTCGGTTGCTTCCATCAGTTCCGTCATGGCTTCGACGAGCAAGGCTCGCGCAGAGCGCAGGGCAGCCTCGGCGCGGCCGACCATGGCCTGAACCAGTTCGCCGTCGCGCAATTGACCGGCACCCCCCGGGCGCGGCTTGCGGCTCGCGAGCGCGATGAAGGCGTCAAGCGCACCGCGCGCGATTCCGAGCGGCACAACCGAGATGGTCCAGGAGAACGCCGAGATACCCGGCAACCGATACAGAATGCCCGCCTGTGTCGGCTGGAAATCGATCAGCAAATGGGTGTGACTGACCGGAACGAAGCTGTCGCGAACCTCGAAATCGCAGCTACCTGTGCCGCGCAGTCCCGAGACGAACCAGGTGTCGTCCACGCAGACGTCCGACCTGTCGAAATAGCAGCAAAGCGGCGCACCGTCCTTGCCGTCCGGCCGCTTCGCTCTGGCAAGCCCCATGAACCGCGTCGCGTGATGTGAGCCGCTGCCGAACGGCCAGCGTCCGCTGACGCGATAGCCGCCCTCGACCTCCACCGCCGTTCCGACCGCGCCGGTCGCGCTCACCACGAACGCGAGCGGATCGGCGAACCAGTTCCGCACCACGTCTTCCGGCAGATAGCCGCCGATCCGGCTCATGCCCGCACCATTCCCGACCAGCCAGCCGACCGAACCGTCGAGCGCCGAGGCGGCCTCGACGATCGTCATGAAGTCGAGCGGCGAGAATTCCGGGCCGCCGAGCGACCGCGGCAGATAGAGCCGAAACAATCCGGCCTCGGCGAGCGCGTTGAAGACCGCATCGGGAAGCCTGCGGTCGCGGTCGAAATGCTGGCGTTCCGCCGCAATCAGCAGCGCCAGCCGATCGATGGCGGCGAGATAGTCCACAACACTGGCTTGGGTCGGTACGAGCATGGCAGCCTCCGGACCGGTAACGCGCCCAGTGTTGGGCATCATGCCGCACCAGGCAAACGCGAAGAATTCAGCTGCGGGTGAACTGAATTCATCTACACTCCCCGTCATGCGCAAGCTGCCGCCGGTGACCGAACTCCGTGCCTTCGAAGCGGTTTCAAGGCGGCTGCCGCGGAGTTGCAGGTGCGCCGACCGCCGTCAGCCGCCAGATCAACCTGCGGGAACGTCACTGCGGCCAATCGCTGTTCCGGCGGCGGCCGCGTCCGCTGACGCTCACCATTCCGCCTTGATCGTCGAGCGCGCACCACCTGTCATCTGCCTGTCATGAATTGTGCCGACACGTCAGCGGACACAGTTCGAGGACACGCATGGACTATTTCAAACGGTTCAACTTCCTGTTCGCCGCGCCGGTGTTCGAGGCCGACGACCTCGAGGGCATCCGCTTCAACCAGATCATCACCGAAATCGAGCGGTCCGGCTTCGAAGTGGTGCGCGCCCGCAAGCTGGAGGATGCCGAGATCGCGGTGCAGACCGATGCCGCGATCGGCTGCATGGTGGTCGACTGGGGCAAGAAGGGACTTGAAGGCAAGACCGCGGCGCTGATCAATTTGATGCGCCGGCGCGGCCTCGACTTCCCGATCATCCTGCTGATTCGCCGCAAGCGCTTCGAGGACCTGCCGGTCGAGGTGCTGGATTTCATCGACGGCTACGTGTTCCTGTCCGAGGAGACGCCGCCCTTCATCGCGAAAAATCTGATCAGCCGGCTCAAGCAATATGCCGAGACGTTGAAGACGCCGTTCTTCGGCGCGCTGGTCGACTATGCTGAGGAAGGCAACCAGCTCTGGACCTGCCCCGGCCACAATGGCGGCGTATTCTACAGCCGCAGCCCGATCGGCCGGGTGTTCGTCGAGCATCTCGGCGAAGCCGTGTTCCGCGATGATCTCGACAACTCCGTGCTCGACCTCGGCGACCTCCTCACCCATGAGGGGCCGGCGCTGCGGGCGCAGAAGGAGGCGGCGCGGATCTTCGGCGCCGAGAAGACCTATTTCGTGCTCAACGGCACCTCGACCTCAAACAAGGTCGCGCTCGGCTCGCTGGTCACCGACGGCGACCTCGTGCTGTTCGACCGCAACAACCACAAGGCCGCGCATCACGGCGCGCTCTTGATCGGCGGCGGCATCCCGGTCTATGTGCCGACCGTGCGCAACGCCTGGGGCCTGATCGGCCCGATGCGCTGGGACCTGCTCGACGAAGCGACCTTGCGCGATCACATCCGCAAGCACCCGCTGGTCAGGGACGAGGGTGCCTGGAACAAGCCCCGCCCCTTCCGCGTCGCGGTGGTCGAGCAGTGCACCTATGACGGCACCATCCACAGCGCCGAGATGATCCTCAAGCGCATCGGCCATCTCTGCGATTACATCCTGTTCGATGAGGCCTGGGCCGGCTTCATGAAATTCCACCCGATCTATGCCGGCCGCTTCGCGATGGGGCTGTCCGACCTTGGCCCTGAGGCGCCCGGCATCATCGCGACCCAATCGACCCACAAGCAGCTCGCGAGCTTCTCGCAGGCCTCGCAGATCCACATCCGCGACCGCCACATCAAGGGCCAGAAGCGTCGCGTCGAGCACCGCCGCTTCAACGAAAGCTTCATGCAGCACGCCTCGACCTCGCCGTTCTATCCGCTGTTCGCCTCGCTCGACGTCGGCGCGCAGATGACGAAGGGCCGCTCCGGCGAAGTGTTGTGGGACGACACGATCCGGCTCGGCATCGAGCTGCGCAAGAAGATCCGCGCGGTCAAGCGTGAGTTCGAGGAGAACGAGACGCGGCCCGATCGGCGCTGGTTCTTCGAGCCGTTCGTGCCGGATCGCGTGATGATCCCGGACGTCGCGCGCGAAGGCGGCGTGCACAACGTGGCCTGGGAGACGATCTCGACCGACCAACTCGCGACCAACCCGTCCTACTGGCAGCTCAAGCCCGGCGAGAGCTGGCACGGCTTCCCGGACGTGACGGCGGGTTTCGCCATGACCGACCCCAACAAGCTGACCCTGCTGACGCCGGGCTTCGATCATGCGACCGGCGCCTATGCCGACCATGGCATTCCCGCACCCGTGGTGGCACAATATCTGCGCGAGAACCGCATCGTCGCCGAGAAGAACGACCTCAATTCCCTGCTCTTCCTGCTGACGCCGGGTGTCGAGGCCAGCAAGGCCGGCACGCTGGTGAGCGGGCTCGTCGCCTTCAAGAAGCTGCACGACGACAACGCGCTGCTCGAGGACGTCATCCCGGAGTTCTACCGCCGCCGGCCGAACCGCTATGCCGGGGTGCGGCTGCGCGATCTCTGCGGCGACATGCATCGCTTCTTCCGCGACGCCGGGGTCAGCGCGCTACAGGCGAAACAGTTCCTGCCCGAGCACCTGCCCGAGATCGCGATGTCACCGCGCGAGGCCTCGCGCTACCTGGTGGGCAACGACGTCGACTATCTGCCCATCGACGAGATCTTCGGACGCATCGCCGCGACGCCGTTCGTGGTCTACCCGCCCGGCATCGCCACCATCGTGCCCGGCGAGCGGCTGTCGGAACGCAGCAAGCCGATGATCGACTATCTCAGGATGTTCGAGGCGAGCTTCAACGCGTTTCCCGGCTTCGAGGTCGAGATCCAGGGCGTCTACAAGGAGATCGATGCGTCAGGACGCGTCCGCTTCTATACCTACGTCGTAGCGGAATAAGCGGACGGACTGCACGCAATGGAGAATGACAACAAGATCATCGTGCGCGCCTCGCGCGACAGCGACGTCGACGCCATGCTGTCGATCTACCGCCGCCACATCCGCCGCGGCGTCGAGGAGAGCGTCGACGACAGCGGCACGCCGGAACCCGACGATCTGCGCGAGCGCCGCAAGAACCTGCGCAACACCCGCCTGCCGCATCTGGTGGCCGTCTGCAACGGCGACGTGGTCGGCTACGCCTATGTCGTGATGTTCCGCAAGCGCCCCGCCTATCGCTACACGGTGAAGCACTCGATCTACGTGCATCACCAATATGTCGGCCAAGGCGTCGGGCGAAAGCTGCTGCAGGAATTGATCGACACCTGCGCCGCGGCCGGCTTCCGCCAGATGATCGGCTATATCGACAGCGACAACGCCGCGTCGCTGGCGCTGCACAACCGGTTCGGCTTCGCGCGTGTCGGGCACCTGCCCGGCGTCGCCTATCGCTACGGCCACTGGTCGGACAGTGTGATGGTGCAGCGCTCGCTCGGCCCTGGCGCGACCGAGCCGCCCCCGCCCGCGCCGCTGTCGCGGCGGTGAGGCTCTCACGGCCGTCATTGCGAGGAGCTCGCGACAAAATTGCAAAGCAATTTTGCGCTGAAGCGACGAATCAATCCACGATTCCGCACGCGGTGCAATGGATTGCTTCGCGGAGCCTGTCATCGGGCGGCGCTTTGCGCCGACCCGTTGGCTCGCAATGACGGGTAGAGGGCGCGAAAGCACCCTCGTTTTCCGGGAGCGTCCTATTCCAGCGTGAAGCCGACCCGCAAAGTCACCTGATAGTGGCGGACCTTGCCGGCTTCGATATGGCCTCTGGTCTGCACGACCTCGAACCATTTCATCTCGCGGATCGTCTTCGACGCGCGGCCGACGGCGTTCTCGATCGCCGCTTCGACGCTGTTCTCCGATGATCCAACGAGTTCCAGGATCTTGTAGACGTGATCCTTGTCGTGACTTGCGGGCATGTCGACCTCCTTGCGATGGATCGGAGAACGGGACAAGTGAATGCGCGAACCGGACAATTTGTCCTCTGCAATCCGGACAGTGTGTCCTCCGATCTGGACCAGATGTTGTCGCGTGGACGAATGCTGCGCGGCAGCACACCAGACGAAATTGAATCAACGTGTCGCGCTGCGTTCGGTGCCACTGGCACCCGCCCTTGTCGGCGTGTCCACCTATGGTAGCATGGTTTGATCCAGTTTACGGGAGCGATACAATGTCGACCATGTCCAGCTCACACGCCCATAGTCTCGGATCCGGCCTGTCCAGCCTTCGCTCGAAGTGGGGCTGGATCGTCGCGCTTGGCGTGATCTATCTGATCGCCGGCATGCTCGCGTTCGGCAGCGTGTTCTTCGCAACCGTCGTCAGCGTGCTGTTCGTCGGCGCCATGATGATCGTCTCGGGCGTCGCCGAGATCATCAACGCATTCCAGGTCAAGTCGTGGGGCAAGTTCCTGTTCTGGGTCCTGCTCGGCGCGCTCTACGTTGTCGCGGGCTTCATCACGTTCGAGAATCCCCTGCTCGCGGCGGCAACGTTGACGCTGTTCCTCGGCGTCGCGCTGGTCGTGTCGGGGATCGTCCGCATCTTCCTCGCCTTCGGCATGAACGCCGCGGCGCCGTGGGGCTTGGTCGCGCTCTCGGGCCTCATTACGCTCGTGCTCGGCGCCATCATCCTTGCGCACTGGCCGATCTCGAGCCTCTATGCGCTCGGCATATTCCTCAGCGTCGACCTGATCTGCGCAGGCGTAAGCTGGATCGGCATGGGGATGGCGTTACGGCGCCGGGCGTAGTCCCGGTCGCAGGGTGGGTTAGCGAGCGAGCCCGCAGTGCTTCTCGTGCGCGGAGCGCGGCGGATTGCGTTCGCGGCTCCGCCGCCGGGCGCGCATGTCCGGTTGACTGGCCTTTACCGCGCGCTATCCATCCCCGACCAAGCCCGGGGCCGCGTTCGGTCGAGCCCAGCCAGGAGCGCGAGAGCGCTGCAGAGGAGAGCGCAAGCGCGCTCAGAGGAGAACGACGTGCATTTTGTCGACGACAGCGAGGTCAATCGCGTCCTGACCTTTCCGATCCTGATCGAGGCGATCGAGGCGGCGCACCGGCGGCCGAAGATCGCGGTGCACGACGGCTATCTCGGCGACGGCAAGGGGCAGCAGCTCGTGACGCGCAGCGCGGTCGATGCCGGCCGCTTCATGATGACCAAATTGTACACCAGCTTTCCGGGCAATCTCGCGCACGGCATACTGCCCGCCGTGCAGGCAGTCTGCGTGCTGTTCGACGGCAACAGCGGGAGGCCGCTCGCGGTGATGGATGCGTCCGAGATCACCCATTGGAAGACGGCCGCGGACTCCGCGCTCGGCGCCAAGCAGCTCGCGCGGCCGGACGTCGAAACGCTGCTGGTGGTCGGTGCCGGTGAGATGGCGCGCTGGCTGGTGCGCGGGCACCGCACGGTGCGACCGTCGTTGCGCCGCGTGCTGATCTGGAACCGGACCGCGGAGCGCGCCGAAGTGCTCGCCACGCAGCTCGCGGGCGACGGCGTTGCCGCCGAGGTCGCCACCGATCTCGATGCCGCTACGCGCGAGGCTGACGTGATCACCACCTGCACGCGCTCGCGTGAGCCGCTGGTCAAGGGCGCGAACCTGAAGCCCGGCACTCATCTCGACCTGGTCGGCGGCTTCACGCCGGAGACCCGCGAGGCCGATGACGAGGCGGCGCGGCGCGCACGCGTGTTCGTCGACCGCCGCGAATCCGCCTTCGACGGCGTCGGCGACATCCTGCAGCCGATCGAAAGCGGCGCCATCCGCGAGCGCGACGTGCTCGGCGACCACTACGACCTCGCCAGCGGCAAGGTCGCCGGCCGGCTGTCGCCCGACGACATCACCTTCTTCAAGAACGCCGGCGGCGGACATCTCGATTTGATGACCTGCGAGACGGTGTTTGCGCGGTTGGGGAAGGAACTGCGCTGAACGTCGACGCTTGCCAAAAAAGTAGGGCGGGTTAGCGAAGCCTAACCCGCCGCGACTCGATGTGCAGAAGCATTGGTGGGTTACGGCTTCCGCCTTCGTTCGCTGAGCTACGGCGGACGCCGTCGCCTAACCCACTCTGGGCTTCCCTGCTCCGCCGCCTGCTGCGTCGGCGAGTCCAGCTCCGCCGAGACCTTCGGAGGCGACATCGGCAGGCTGTAGAACCGCTTGCCCAACGCGTTGTGGACGGCGTTTGCCACCGCGGCCATGACAGGCACCAGCGGCACTTCGCCGACGCCCTTGACGCCCTGCGGATGCTTCGGGTTCGGCACCTCAACCAGTGCACAATCGATCATCGGCAGGTCGGAGCACACCGGCATGCGATAATCGAGGAAGCCGGGATTATCGACCTTGCCATCCCTGTTGTAGATGTACTCCTCGTTCAGCGCCCAGCCGATGCCCTGCGCGACGCCGCCCTGGAGCTGGCCCTCGACGTAGCTCGGATGGATAGCGCGGCCGACGTCCTGCACGGCGGTGTAGCGGATGACTCTCACGATCCCGAGCTCGACGTCGACCTCGACGTCGCAGATATGCGTGCCGAAGCCGCCTTCGGCGCCTTGCGTGTTGAGCTGCACGCTGGCGCCGATCGGGCCGCCCTGCGACGGCGCCTTCTCGGCGAGATCGGCAAGCGTCAGCGGCTTGAACTCGCCGGCATTCGGGCTCACCGGATGCGCGGCGCCGTTCTCCCACTTCACCGCTTCAGGATCGATCTCCCAGATCTTGGCCGCGCGCTCGCGCAAGGTTGATATCACCTTGTCGGCCGCCTGCGTCACCACCATCGAGGAAGCGAACAGCACGCGGCTGCCGCCGGTCAGATTGGAGAAGCCGACGGTCTGCGTATCGCCGATGATGACGGAGACGCGCTTGTAGTCGATGCCGAGCAGCTCGGCACAGATGTTGGCGATGCCGGCGCGCGAGCCGCCGATGTCAGGGTGACCCGTGGTGACGACGACGTTGCCGTCCTCGGTGATGTTGACCTGCGCGGACGATTCCCCGCCGGCGTTGAACCAGAAGCCGGACGCGACGCCCCGCCCCTGCAGCTTGCCGAGCGGCGCCTGATAGTGCGGATGGTTCTTCGCGACCTCGAGCGTCTCGACATAGCCGATGCGCGGAAACACCGGGCCGTGCGCCGCCTTGGTGCCCTGCTTCGCCGCGTTCTTCAGGCGCAGCTCCAGCGGATCCATCTGCAGGGCTTCCGCGAGTTCGTCGAGCACGCACTCGACAGCATAAGCGCCGATCGGCGCACCGGGCGCGCGGTAGGCCGCGACCTTGGAGCGGTTGGAGCAGACGTCAAAACCCTCCGACAGCACATGGGGAATGTCGTAGGGCGCAAAGCTGCAACCGACCGCGCCGCGGATCGGCGAGCCCGGAAAGGCGCCGGCCTGCAGATAGAAGGCGCCGTGGGCGGCGACGATGGTGCCGTCCTTCTTCGCGCCGATCTTGACCGTGCTCTTCGAGCCCGACGTCGGCCCGGTGGCGCGCATCACCTCCTCGCGCGTCATCACCATCTTCACCGGGCGGCCGGATTTCTTTGCGAGCAGCGTCGCGAGCGGCTCGAGATAGACGATGGTCTTGCCGCCGAAGCCGCCGCCGATCTCGGCGGGAATGGCGCGGATGTCGCTCTGCGGGATGCCCGTCAGCATCGATGTCATCGCGCGCACCATGAACTGGCCCTGGCTCGAGCTCCAGATCGTGGTCTTGCCGTCGGCCGCCACCGAGATCAGGCAGGCATGCGGCTCGATGTAACCCTGGTGCACCGGACGCGTGGTGAAGGAGCGCTCGATGACGACCTCGGCCTCCTTGAAGCCTTGCGCGATGTCGCCCTTCTTCGATTCGAGCCGGCCCACGATGTTCGACGGCTTGCCGTCGACCCTATTCCATTCATGCAGGATCGGCGCATCCGGCTTCAGCGCGTCGTCGATCTCGATCGCCCAGGGCAGCACCTCGTAATCGACCTCGATCAGCTTGCAGGCTTCTGCCGCGATCGCTTCCGTGGTCGCAGCCACCGCCGCCACGGGATGGCCGGGGAACAGCGCCTTGTCGCGCGCCATCACGTTGCGGCACATCCAGCGCATGTCCTGGATGCCGAGCATCACCGCACCCTTCTCGACCGTAAAGTCGACGATGTCGCGCGAAGTGACCACCGCCTTGACGCCGGGCAGCGCCTCGGCCTTCGCGGTGTTGATCGACTTGATGCGCGCATGCGGATGCGGGCTGCGCAGGATCTTGCCCCAGATCATGCCGGGCATGGTGGTGTCGGCGGCGAACGCCGCGCGGCCCGTCACCTTGTCGACGCCATCGGGCCTGATGGTGCGCTGGCCGATCCATTTGTTGTTGACAACGTTCATTGGGCAGCCTCCCGCATTTCGGCAGCGGTCTCCATTACCGCGCGGACAATCTTGTCGTAACCGGTGCACCGGCAGAGATTGCCGGCGAGCCAGAAGCGGACTTCCTCTTCGGTGGGATTCGAATTTCTTGCCAGCAGCGCCTCGGACGCGACCAGCATGCCCGAGGTGCAGATGCCGCATTGAAGCGCGGCGTGTTCGAGGAACTTCTGCTGCAGCGGGTGCAGCCGGTCGCCCCTGGCCATGCCCTCGATGGTCCTGATCTCATGCCCTTCGGCTTCGGCCGCGAGCATCAGGCAGGAGCAGACCAGACGACCGTCGAGCGTGATCGAGCACGCGCCGCAATCGCCCGACGAACAGCCCTCCTTGGAGCCGGTGAGGCCAAGCTGCCCGCGCAGCGCGTCGAGCATCGTGTCATAGGGTTCGCAGAGGAACTCCATCGGCTCGTCGTTGACAGTGGTGGTGACGTGCAGTTTCGCCATGATGCTAATTCCCTCCGGCGCGCGTGGCGGCGATGGCTGCGACGCGCTTGAGCAGCACGCCGGCGGTTTTGGTGCGATAGGCGATGGTGCCCCGCTTGTCGTCGATCGGACGGCAGGCGGCGCGGCACGCCGCGGCGGCCGCTTCCAGCGCTGTTGCATCGAGCCTGGAGCCGATCAGCGCCTTCGCCGCCGGTTCGACCAGGAGCGCGGTCGGAGCCACCGCGCCGAGACCGACGCGAGCCGCGGTGCAGACGCCGCCTTTCAGCGTCAGATTGACGCCGAGACCAACCACCGCGATGTCCATCTCGGTGCGCGGGATCATGCGCAGATAAGCATCGCCCGAGCCCGCGGGGCGCGGCGGCAATGCAAAGCTGACGAGGATTTCGCCCGGCTTGAGGTTGGTGCGGCCCGGACCGGCCGGCACGTCCTCGACCTTGATCTCGCGACGGCCATTCGGGCCCTGCACGGTGACGACCGCGCCGGCCGCGATCATCGCGGGAACGCTGTCGCCTGCGGGCGAGCCGTTGCAGAGATTGCCGCCGGCGGACGCCCGGCCCTGCACCTGCTTGGAGCCGATCAGGTTCACGGCCTCGAGCACGCCGGGCCAGACCTTACCGAAGCGCTTGTGCTCGGCGAGCGCCATGCCGGAGACGGCGGCGCCGACGCGGAAGCCGCCGTCGGCAGTCTCCTGAATCTCAGTCATCTCGCCGATCTTCTTGATGTCGACGATCAGTCCCGGCCGCACCAGGCCGGAGCGCATTTGCACCAATAAGTCGGTGCCGCCTGCCATAATGCGGGCGGCACTTCCGGCGGCAGCGAATGCGCCAATCGCTTCATCAAGCGTGCGCGGTGCTACGTATCGGATGTCGGTCATGGCTGTTGTTTGGTTCTCCCTCGCCTGCCGCTCCCTTGTGGACGGTCGTTGGCCTTGCTGGCTTGGCCGGCAGGAGCGACAGCCTACACGGCGAAGCGGAGCCGGAACAGCCTCCGAGGTGCGGTGGAAAGCGGCAGGCTCCTATGCAGGATGCGGACTTGTGCGGCCCTGTCGGCGCATTGCGCGCCGTCGTCACTGATCTCATGAGAATCGAGGGCCGCGGACTCGGCTGCACCGCCCTTGCTTGCCTGAGGCGCCGGATTAGGGAAACATGCCCATCGCCGCAGCATGTGTGCCGGGCCAAACGACACACGGATCGATGCGCGCCACCGATTCCGCCTGCGCCACATCGGGAGACAGCGAATGCCCCATTTTTCGCGCCGGACCCTCCTCAAGCTTGCCGCCGGCCTGCCGCCGGCGATCACCGCGCCTGCTACATGGACGTCACGGGCCACCGCCGCGGGTAAGGGCAAGACCATCACCGCGGTGATGCATTCGGACCTGCGCATCATCGATCCCGGGTTCACGACCGCCTACATCACCCGCGACCACGGCTACATGGTCTACGACACGCTGCTCGGGATCGATTCCACATTCAAGGTCCAGCCGCAGATGGCTGACTGGATGATCTCCGACGACAAGCTGACCTACACCTTCACGCTGCGCGACGGATTGAAATGGCACGACGGCGCGCCGGTGACTGCGGAGGACTGCGTCGCCTCGCTCAAGCGCTGGGGCGCGGTCGACGGGATGGCGCAGAAGCTGGCCGAGTTCACGGCAACCCTTGAGGCCACCGGACCGAACACGATCGTGCTCAAGCTCAAGGAGCCATACGGCCTCGTGCTGGAGACGATCGCGAAGCCCTCCTCCTATGTCGCCTTCATGATGCCGAAGCGGCTCGCGGAAACGCCGCCGGGCAAGCAGATTGCCGAACAGATCGGCTCCGGCCCGTTCAAATTCGTGAGCGCCGAATTCCAGCCGGGCGTCAAGGCGGTCTATGAGCGGAATGCCGACTATGTCCCGCGCAAGGAAAAGCCGGCATGGACCTCCGGCGGCAAGGTGGCAAAGGTCGATCGCGTCGAATGGGTGACGATGCCCGATGCGCAGACTGCGATCAACGCGCTGCAATCCAGCGAGATCGATTTCCTGGAGCAGCCGTCGATCGACATGCTGCCGGTGCTGGAAGCCAATCCCGATCTGACCGTTGCCGTGCTGAACAAGTTCGGCTTCCAGATCGAAGGCCGCATGAATTTCCTGTACCCGCCGTTCGACAACGTCAAGATCCGGCGCGCCGCGCTGCTGGCAATGAACCAGAAGGACGTGCTCGACGCCACCGTCGGCAATCCCAAATTTTACGAGATCTGCGGCGCCTATTTCGCCTGCGGCACGCCGCTTGCCAGCGACGTCGGCGCGGAGACCCTGATCAAGGGCAACGGCATGGCGGAAGCCAAGAAGGCACTCGCCGCATCGGGCTACGACGGCACGCCGGTCGTGATCATGGTGCCCGGCGACGTCCAGACGCTGAAGGGGCCGCCGACCGTTGCGGCGCAGCTCCTGCGCGAGGCCGGCTTCAATGTCGATGCCCAGGTGACCGATTGGCAGACCGTGGTTAGCCGCCGCGCCAGCCAGAAGCCGCCAAAGGAAGGCGGCTGGAATATGTTCTTCACCTTCACGGGCGCGACCGAAACGATGAACCCGATCGTCAACAATCAGATCGTCGCCAACGGCAAGCGCGCCTGGTTCGGCTGGCCGGAGGATGCCAGGCTGGAGCAGATGCGCGACGCCTTCGCGCGCGCGACCTCAGCCGAGGAACAGAAGAAGCTCGCGATCGACATCCAGAAGGAAGCCTATGAGCAGGTGATCTATATCCCGCTCGGCCAGTTCCGCGCGTCGAGCGCCTGGCGCAAATCGCTAACCGGC
Source organism: Bradyrhizobium sp. ISRA436 (assembly GCF_029910015.1). NCBI lineage: Bacteria > Pseudomonadati > Pseudomonadota > Alphaproteobacteria > Hyphomicrobiales > Nitrobacteraceae > Bradyrhizobium > Bradyrhizobium sp. ISRA436. The sequence continues at coordinate 2,957,950 of NZ_CP094519.1, read as the reverse complement.
GTGCTCGAAGGCCCAGCGCCGCCGGTGTTCTGGAACGTCGACAAGACCGAGTGAGATCGGCGCCGCGAGCGACGCGTGCCGCCGATCAACTTTGGGGCCAGCCCAGGCACGGGCTGCAAAATATCGAAAACAACCCCATGCAAAGGAGCCGGCGGCCATCGACGTTCGACCCGGGCAACTTGACATGTCGGGCAAATCACGAATATATTTCCAATATTCCGAAATCGCACCCCTCGCCCGACGATTGCATCTGCGCCGCCTCGTTCAGCGCGCGCTCTTGCTCGCGAAAGATTTGCGAGATGACTGGCCGTGGACTCACAAAGTCGGCTCTTGGGGGAAGCAGTAGTTGCCAGGATCGGTCGTCATCGACGGCTTTTGACCCGAAAGAAGACATTTTCTGCTCCGGCGGCTAGGCCAAAATACCTCCATCGACCGTTAAGGCATGGCCGACCACAAAGCTTGCCGCTGAGCCGCATAACCATAGAACAGCAGCAGCGATTTCTTCAGGTTCGCCAAGGCGTCCGATCGGTTCGGCTGCTACGAACGTCTTGACGATCTCTGGATCATTGTTCTTTGTTACCCGCTTCGCCATGGGCGTATTACCGATAATGCCCGGGCATACTGCGTTGATACGAATGCCCTTCTCGGCATAATCGAGTGCGGAGGCGCGCGTGAGACCTATCACTCCGAATTTGCTGGCGGAATAAGCGGCGCGCCCTTTGGAGCCCCTCATCCCGCCGTTGACGAGCAGTTGACGATTGTGCCGCTTCTTTGTGCGGTCATGTGGCGAAGCTCCGCCTTCATGCAGTTCCACACACCCCGCAGATTGACATCGATGATGTTGTCAAATTCGGTATCTTCCGTTTCAACCAATGGCGCACCATCGCAGTTTATGCCCGCATTGTTGAAAGCTGCATCGAGCTTCCCGTAAGTCTCGATCGCCTGCTCGATCATTGCGTTCACTTGGCCCCGATCCGTTACATCGCAGCCGATGGCAAGGACCTCATGACCCGCGGATCGCAGTTCATCAGCGGCAGCTTCGAGCAACGCTGTGTTGCTGTCTGCAACGACCACGGATGCGCCTGCAACACCAAATGCCCTAGCCGTCGCCAGACCAATGCCACCAGCGGCGCCAGTAACAAGCGCAACCTTTCCTTCGAAGCTGTCTACCATGCTGCACCCATTGGTGGGATCCTCAGTGCGCGGTGAAGCCGCCATCGACCGGCAGGGCTACGCCGATTACAAAACTGGCGGCGGGACTACATAGCCACAACACGGCGGCCGCGACCTCCTCGGCCCGGCCGAGGCGGCCGATTGGCTGCTGCTTCATGATTTCGGCCATCGCATCGGCCTGGCCTTTGAGCATGTCGGCGACCATCGGCGTGTCGATTGTGCCGGGGCAGACCGCGTTGATGCGGATGCCGCGCGGGGCATATTCGACACCCGCGCTCTTGGTCATTCCGAGCACGGCATGTTTGGTGCCGTGATAGGCTGCGCGTTGCGGGAGGCCGACGAGACCGCCCAAAGAAGAGCAATTGACGATCGCGCCGCTCCCTTGATCACGCATCACGCGCAGCTGATGCTTCATGCAGGCCCAGACCCCCCGCTGGTTTACCGCTGTGACGCGCTCGAAATGCTCGATCGGCTCCTCGGCGGCGTCCGATGGCGGCACCTGGATGCCGGCGTTGTTGAACGCCATGTCGAGCCGTCCGTACTCTGCGACCGCGCGGCCGACGATCGCCGCCACCTGCGTCTCGTCGGCGACGTCGCACGCCAAGCCAATTGCGGTGCCGCCGTCTCGGACGATCCGCTCGGCCTCCTTTGCGGCGAGATTGCCGTCCAGGTCGGCCAGAACCACGGAGGCGCCGCTTTCGGCGAACATCCGCGCCGTTGCCAGTCCCATGCCCTTGGCGGCACCGGTGACCAGGGCCACCTCTCCTTTGAAGTCATAGATCGGGTTCATCCAACTCCTCACTTCATGTTGCGAGATCATTCGATCCATTCGGTTGTCGTTCGCGGGTCCCGGGATTGGTTTCGGCCCCCTTCGAAATCAAGGCTCCTGCTCGCTTGTTCCGATCTCAAGTTTCTCGCGATACGCCGCGAGCAAGGCATGCAGGATCATGAGCCGCCGAGATTGTTCTCGATGGCTGAATTTCGGCATGGACGAATTACGTCTTTCGCAGTGAAGGAGTGTCGATTTCAACCCTGCGGCTCGATTGTTCCTCGACCAGACACCGAACGCGCCGCGCCCCCCTCTCGTCGCGAATGCCAACGAAAGGCGTTCCTTGCCACTGCTCGTCCGGCCGACCACGCTGAACCTAAATCTTTCGGGCGCTGAAAATTAGGTGATAGAAATTGATTGGAATCATTAGTGGAGGTTATAAATGAACCGCGAGCGACCACCTCGCAATTTTGCCAGCCGCCGACTAGCCACAACTGCCTGAACCTGCGCCTGTGCTGGTTGAAGCTCTTCGGTGTCGAGGGAAGTAGGCCGCACGTCCGCTCGTGTGAATATAGCCGACGTTCATTCAAACCGGCTTCGACGGCGCCTTTGACGGAGCGGACGCAGATTTCGTAAGCGCACGCCCTATCTCGGATGCCACCAGCGGCCGCCGATCACGACGCCTTCGGAGACGATCTTGCGATCGCCGGTCAGGTGTTCGCCGACCACGTCGACATAGTCGAACTGCCCTTCCCGGACCGAGATCAGCGTGGCGTCGCCGACGCTGCCGGGCTTGAGGCTGCCGAGCTCCGGGCGGCGCAGCGCCATCGCGGCATTGACGGTCGAGGCCGCGATCACATCAGGCAGCGACATCCCCATGCAGAGGAATTTCGACATCGTCGTCACCTGGTCGAAGGCCGGGCCGTGGATGCAGAGCTGATGAATGTCGGACGAGATGGTGTCGGGATAGAAGCCGTTGGCGAGCATCGCACGCGCGGTCTTGAAGGCGAACGAGCCCTTGCCGTGACCGATGTCGAACAGCACGCCGCGCTCGCGCGCCTGAAGCACCACCTTCTTCACCGTGCCCTGCGCGGTCGCGGGCGTGTTGGGGAACGGACGGAATGCATGGGTCAGCACGTCGCCGGGACGCAGGCGCGCCAGCACCTCCTCATAGCTCGGCGGCGGATGGTCGATATGCGCCATCAAGGGCATGCCGACCTGTTCGGCGACCTCGAGCGCGATGTCGAGCGGCACGACGCCCGACGTGCCGGAGGCGAACAGCCCGACCCGCACCTTGATGCCGACGATCAGGTCGCGGTTCTCGTCGGCGACGCGGGCGGCATCGACCGGATTCATCAGCCGCAACTCCTCGCTCTCGCCGACCATCACCCTGTCGGAGAAGCCGAAGATGCCGGCATGGGAGACGTGCAGATAAGCGAGGATGCGGACCTGGCTCGGCTCGATCACATGCTTGCGAAAGCCGGCGAAATTGCCCGGGCCGGCGCTGCCGGTATCGACGGCCGTGGTGACGCCCGAAGCGCGGCAGAACTCCTCGGCATCGATGCCGAGTGACGTGCCGCCCCAATAGACATGGGTGTGCAGGTCGATGATCCCGGGCGTGACGATGGAGTTTGACACATCGCGGATCGCGGTCGAAGGGTCGGGCTTCAAACCATTGCCGACCGCAGCGACCTTGCCGCCCGCAAAGGCCACGTCCGTCACGGCATCAAGCTTCTGCGACGGGTCGATCACCCGGCCGCCGCGCAGGATCAAATCGAAAGGCATTCCCAACTCCGGATCTCAGTCACCAGTTCCAGCCGCGGCACGATGGTCGACTTCTTAGGCGTCTGCAAGCGCAGGCGATGCCGCACGGCCAATCCGGATGCGATGACGTCTCGGATGTCGCAGACATCGCCAGTCTTGACCGGCAGCTCAACCGAAGAGCGCCCTCTGGGCAGCGGGCGCGGTCACCGGCGCGGCTTGATCTGCGCCCCTGGCCGACGCAACGAAGGCCGCAATGGCCGGATGATGCGCCGCCTCCTGGGCGGCGATGGTTTCCCGGGCCCAGCGGTACGACGATTCGAAGATTTCCTGATGGCGGTCGAAATCGGTCACGTCGATGCCATCAGGAGTTGGCGGGCGCATCACCATATCGAGCGGCGTGATCGGCAGGGTATCGTAGCGTTGATGCGCGACGAGGCTTCGCCACAACACATTGACGGCGCTTGGCGCGGCGGGGAGCGATTTCCTCCGGAACGGTGTCAGCATGGCCGCAAGCAGTTCAAGACGCCCCGGCAGCGCGGCATAGTCGACGTCAAACATCTCGGTTGCCGGCTCACCGAAGTGGACCACGAGATTGGGACCGCTCTTCAACTGATGCATTTGCGCGAGCGGAACGTTGTCGACGAGGCATCCGTCGACCAGCATCAGGCCGTCCCGGGTGTAGAAGGGCGGCAGCAGGCCGGGAATGGCGCTCGATGCGCGCACCGCCTGCCAGAGCAGGCCGGTTCGAATCAATTCGAGACTGTGCGTCGAGAGATTGGTTGCGACCGCCGCGAAGGGCCGCCAGCAGTCCTCGATCCGGCAGTTGTGGCCGTACTGATCGGCCAGCGCCTTGTCGAAGGCCTTGTGGTCCAGCAAGGCGTAGCGTGGCCAGGTCGGGCGGCGGAAGCTGCGGCTGGAGACGAAAATCTCATGCGTGCCGCGCTCGAGACGTTCGGCGTCGTAGTTCTTGGCAAAGCCGGCAACCATCGCGGAACCGACGCTGGTGCCGACAAAGATATCGAACATCACGCCGCGCTCACGAAAGGCCTTGTAGATTCCGACGTGCGCCGTGCCCAGGCTGCCACCGCCGCCGGCGACAAATCCGACGGCGCGACCACAGAGAAAGCGGACCAGGCTATCGATATCGATCTGGTCCTCGAGCGAGACATGATGGTGCATGAAGGACGGCAGCCGCGCCAGCCAGGCCGCGGTGCCGCTCACCTCATGTCGTCGGCGGTCATGAACGCGGACCAGGCGTCGCGCCGATGCGGGGTGCACCCCGCAGGCGAAGCTCTCGATCTCCGTCAGATCAGGCGCGAGCGCATCGCCGCGGCAGACGAACACGACGAGATCGGCCTGACGAATGGCTTTTCGCGCCCATTCGGACGCATCCTGACCGCCGAAATAGGCCACCAGCGGTGCGTCATACTCAATCCTGTTGAGCCAGTCGGCGACTTCGGGCGCGTCGAGCGCGAGCCCGGGAAACAGGGCCTGAACGCGTGCGAGGTCGACGATCTCGGCATCAACGGCGGCAAGCCTCTGACGCAACCGGTGTTCAAAGTCGGCCGGTGCCGGCTCATGTCCGCCTGCTATCAGCGCGACGGTCCGTGCTTTGGGTGACGCCCGGGCGGGCAAGAGTCGTGCCGTCTGGATGGCAAATCGCTGTGCAAGGGCGGCAAGCAGCGCCTCGACGATGCCCGGCGTTTCCTGCGCAAGCTTCGCATAGGCCGCACGCGTCAACACCAGCACGCTGCTATCGCGGATCGCAATCACGTTGGCCGTGCGCGGGATATTGGCAAAGAAGCCGATCTCGCCGACCAGTTCGCCGGCGCGAAGCTCCGCAATCGGTTCGGGATGATCGGTCCGGTACACGGCGAGCGCGCCGTGCAGCACCAGGAACAATGCGTCCGAAGGGCCGCCCTGCTCGACCAGCAATTGGCCGCGCACGAGGTCCTGCCGGGTCATTGCACCAAAGGCGACCAGCCGCTGTTCCGCGCTGAGCGTTCTGAACAGCGCGAACTCCTCCGACGCGTTTCCCCACGCAAACGCTGCGCCCGTCCCGTGCGTGGGCGGCACCCGGTTCGATTGCATGCGCCGATGTTAGCGCCGAGCCGTCGCCCCGGCGAGCAATATAGCGGGATGCGCGGCATCACTATTTTGGAAGCACTGCAACAGGATTTGCAGCACCGTTATTCGTCGGGATCATCCGACCAGGTCCGGCCACGGCACGATGGTCGATTTCACCGTCTTCATCGCCATTGCATCCGCCACCGCGCTCGCGACGCCCTCCTCCGTGAACGGATAGATCGTCTGCATGTCGAGCCAGGGATATTTGTTGCGGGTCCGGTAGAGCATGTCGACGCCGAGCGGCAGGTCGTTGCCCGTGAAGCCCCAGGAGCCGAGCACGTTGAGGTCCTTGGTGCAGATGCGATGCCACGACGTATTGATCGAGCCGGCGTCGGTGAACTGGCCCATCTCGACATAGGTGCCGCCATCGCGCAGCATCTCGATGCCCTCGGGCCCCGCGCTCGGATGCCCGGAGCAATCCATCACCAGATCGGCACCGAAGCCGCCGACGATGTCACGCACCGCCTTGATGCGCTCATCCGGCGTCTTGAGCGCCTCGATATCGACGGTTGCCTCCGCGCCGAATTTGCGCGCGAGCGCCAGCCGCGGGGTTTCCGGCGCGCCGACGCAGATCACGCGCCCCGCGCCCATCTCCTGCGCGGCGGCCACCGCGAGGATGCCGATCGGGCCGGAGCCCTGGATCACGACGGTGTCGCCCCAGCGGAAGCCGCCGGCGCGCGTCGCGCGATTGAAGGCGCGGATGCACGAGGTCAGCGGCTCCGACAACGCCCCCAACCGCAGCGACATGTCGTCGGGCAATTTGTAGATCTTGGTGCCCGGCAGCATGTCGAGATCGACATAGACATATTCGGCCCAGCCGCCCCACATGTGGGGAGGCTTGTCGAAGCCGAGGTAGCGGCCGTAGTAGACCGGCGTCAGGCACTTGTTGGCGCTCTCTGGATAATGGATGCAGTAGTAGCAGCGGCCGCAGGGCATCAAGGGCGGGATCATCACCTTGGACCCGACCTGAAGCGGCTTGCTCATGAAGTCCTCGGTGAATTCCGGCCCGCACTCGACGATCACGCCGCCGAGTTCATGGCCGAGCGTGAACGGCCACGGCAGTGGCTTTGGCCAGTGTCCCTTCAGGATATGCAGGTCGGTGCCGCAGACGCCGCAGGCGCCGACCTTGATCAAGGCGGCCTTCTTGCCGACGTCAGGCCACGGCACGCTGCGGATCACGGGTTTTTCGCCCGGCCCCTCATGGGTGCATACGCGGATCTCTCGCATCGGCCTGTCCTCCCTGTCGCTATTGTTGCTCGCGGCTCTCGCGGCCGGCCGCGCCGATCATTTGTCCGTGGTGAGCGGCTTCATCGAGCTACCGTCACCCGCATCTCGGCGGCGCGCGCCGGAAACGCAAAGAAAAAGAACGGTTGCGACCGCGAGCGCAACCGACTTCGAACCCGCCATCCTGTCCTCCCCGCCGTCAGTCCTTGTTGATCCCGGCTGCTCGGCGAGGCCGAACTTAGGTGAAGGCCGTGGGGATGTCATGACCATCCGGCCGCGCACCTGGCTGCATCGCCTGGCATTCCGCGCGACAGCGTTCCGGCCTGCATCCCTGCGTCGCTCAACCGCAACCCTTTGCCTACCCTTGATGCGCCCAGCGATAACGCCTCGTTAACCCTATCAGCCTTAGGGTCGTTCGGCGAAAGCCTGTGGTCGGGTTGCGGTGATGTCGTTTGCACAGAAGAAACCTTCCGTCGTCCCCATGGCCGAGGAGCGACGGCGCTTCCAGCGCGTCAGGGTGCACCTGCTCGGCCGCTACATGCTGCCCGACCGGCGCGAGTTCCCGTGCCAGATCATCAATATGTCCCCGGGCGGACTCGCTCTGCTGGCGCCGGGCATCGGCAATGTCGGCGACCGTGTGATCGCCTACCTCGACCATATCGGCCGGGTCGAGGGCCGCATCACCCGCATCATCGACAACGGGTTTGCGATGACGATCGGCGCCACCGCCCGCAAGCGCGACAAGCTTGCGGCACAACTGACCTGGCTCGCCAACCGCGACATCCTCAATCTGCCGGAGGATCGCCGCCACGACCGCATCGTGCCGCGCAACCCGATCGCCCTGCTGACGCAGGAGGACGGCTCGCGGATGACCTGCCGGATCATCGACCTTTCGCTCTCCGGCGCCGCGATCGCCGCCGAGAACCGCCCGCCGCTGAAGTCGCTCGTGATGCTCGGCAAGGTGCAGTCCCGCGTGGTGCGAAACCTCGATGAAGGCTTCGCGCTCGAGTTCGTTCACGAGCAGGCTGCGGAAACCCTCGAAGAGAGCGTTACCGCCCGGTAAAGCGGCGAACCGCCCCAAACGCTTGAATTTCGGCCCTCGAAGGCGGCCTCCGGTGCACCGGACGCCGCCTTCGACGCATTTCGGCTGCGCGCTTTGCGGTTAACGCCGGGACCATCCGCCGCGACAAACCGCACCGTCGCAGCGCTTTGCGTGTTAACGCATAAAATTTGAATCAATTGCAGTTGTTTCAAATTTTACGCGAGTTCGATTCAAGTACAGATCGAATTCGCAGCGCCATTTACGAGTATTCGCGTCAAATCTACTTTGCACACTTAGCGGCGACGCAAATCCTTTGTGCGAAACATGGTCCCAACAAGAAGAACGGGGGCCACAATGTTTGGGTTCAGGGGACAGGCGAAAGGAGTGGCGGTTGCCGCCATTCTGTTTGCGACTTGCGTCTCGGCCAAGGCCGGCGACGTGCTCTACGCCAGCCTGGGCGATGTTGCGCGATCGCCGATCGGCTGGGTCGAATTCTGTGCCGACAACCCGGGCGAATGCCGCGGCGGCGCGACGCAGCCACGCGACATCGTGTTGTCGCAGACCGCGTGGCGCGACCTGGTGCGGGTCAACAAGTGGGTCAACGAGACGATCAAGCCGATGACCGACATGGATCATTGGGGCGTCGTCGAGAAATGGTCGTTGCCGACCGACGGCTACGGCGACTGCGAGGACTACGTGCTCCTGAAGCGCAAGATGCTGATGGATGCCGGCTGGCCGCGCGAGGCGTTGTTGATCACGGTCGTCCGCGACAAGAAGGGCGAAGGCCACGCGGTGCTGACGGTGAAGACCGACAAGGGCGAGTTCGTGCTCGATAACCAAAACGAGAGCATCGTCGCCTGGACCGAGACCGGCTACCGCTTCGTCAAGCGGCAATCGCAGAGCGATCCCAATGTCTGGGTCTCGCTCGGCGACAACCGCCCGGCCGTCGCAACCGCAAGCTCGAAGTAAAGCCCAGGGATCATTCGAACACGCGACCCGGTCACATCCCCACCCCTCCCCGTCCCAGACCGGTTCGCGCGCGGCCAGGCTACCCCCAAAGCCTGGCCGCACCATTTTTTTGGGTGGCTCTCACCTCGCCCCTGGATCGATCGCCGCTGAGTGATGATCATGCTCGCTGCCGGACAGGGGCAGCGTGTTCGCGCGCGGCACGGGAGCCTTCATGGTATCGGCGCTCGTCGTGCTGCTGTTCAAAGTATTTCGTCCAACGTCCGAAGATCGATTTCCTTGGGCCGGTATTGCGGCGCAACCGCCACAAGGTCCCGAAAATGCCCCCCGGGACAGGTGATTTACCCACATTCAAAGGTTGCCGTCCCTGAAATAAGATCAGGCGGGGTTCTGGATATGGAACGGCCAGAGCGGGCGGCACTTAACCCCACCCGAATCCGCAGTTTTAGCCCTGCCCCGGTTGTGCTATGCGGAACCTCTCAATTGATGTCCGGTCTGGTCGCATGATCGATCTAGCCCCAGAGGATTCGCAGCCGCGCAGCGGCATCGGCGTCCAGCCGATCGCGATCGCCGCGGTGGCGCTCGTCCTCGTGCTGTTCGGGATCGGCTCGATCGGGCTGTGGCGCGCCTTCGGCAACGCGCCCGAGTCGGATCGCGCGGTGACCGTCCGCCAATTGCAGGCACACGCCGCGCAGGTCTCCGCGGCCCTGGAGGAAAAGACGAAGGGGCTTGAGGCGACCCAGCAGGAATCGATCGACCAGTTGCAGGTGATGCAGGACCAGATGCAGACCATGCGCCGGCAGATCGCCGCGCAGCAGGCTGACGCCAAGAAGCTCTCCGACCAGGTGACGGCGCTGACCGAAGCGGTCGAGAACCTGCGCCAATCCTTCGCCAGCTCGCAGGCCAATGAACCGGCCGCAGCCGATCAGTCGCCGCGCAAGCGCCCACGGACCGCGCACCGCAAGCGCGGCAGGTCGCGTAGCTGATCACTCGGATCCGGCGGCCAACTCGGGCTGATCGTGCTCAACGGCCCCTCGACCAGCGCGACGGCGGGGCTGGCTCCCGAAAAATGCCGCCCCCCGTGAAAGTTGCAATTCGCGCCGTTTTGACCGCCCGGGGCCCCGTCCCAAGCGCCCGGTAGCGTGAATTAATCCTGACTTTGTGAACTGGTTCACATGTCGCGCCTCGAATCCGGGCCATCCTGCAATCACCGGATGGCGTGAGCCGATTTCAATATCCGGGGCTGGCAAGGTCGTTGACGGTATACTGCGTCGACGGCCTTGTTTTTTTGAGCGGGTCATCGCAGGGGCTATCGCTCCGAGAAGCTGCCGGTTACGACCTCCCGCCTGTTCTTTTGGCCGCTCGCCGCGGCGCGCGTGAATGTCGGAGCCAACAGTCTCGCTGTCACCAAACTGCAATGCAGGTTTAGCGAGATTGTCACTCGCTCGGCCTGCGAGGTGCCTCCAGCGCGGCCAAGACGGCGGTCGCTCGATCAGTGCGGCAGGGTGACCCCGCTAGTCCTTGAGCCCTCGAATTGAAGGCTGGACTGTCAGACGATAGGCAACCAGCCTGTCACCGTCAAAGCGCTCCAACATCGTATCGCAGGCCGGGCAGTGATACTCGCCCCGGGTACCGGATTCGGACGACAGTTCGAGCCGGCGGAAACCGGCCCCACAATGTCGGCACGTTACATCAGCCTTTTTCATTTCGCTCACCCCACGCTGCCGGCGGCATCGTTTTAGCGCTGGCTACGAGGCGGAACTATGTTCACGGGCGGGCTCACCGTGGAAGGGTTCTTCGCCCGCGCCACGGGTGTCACCTTATGTGGTCCGCCAGTTGATCCGCCGAACCCGCTCCGACCGAACAGCCCGATGCGGCTTACGCCCGAGATGAAGGCGCAGCGGGCGGCAACACGGCCTCGGCATGGCGATACCGAGGCCGTGACAACCATTCCAAAACAGCCGGCACAGCGCTTAGCTGTGCCCTGCGCTGCTCAGTTGCAAACCTGCACGGGCCGGACCTGCCATCCAAAGCAGCGGCCGCGAAATCGTTAATGCCTAACAGCCGCGGCAGATGCCCTTCAGCCGACGGTCGATCGATCGGTTCTCGTTGGCGATGGCCTGGTCGATGCTCTGAGCGTTTGCCGAACCAGTCGTGACGCCCTCGCCGGTGTTGGGCTTGCCTCCCGAGGATTGGGCGGTGCCGACGCTATTGCTGCCGGCCGGCGGCGGTGGGCTGAGTTGCGGCGAGGATGGCTTGCCAGTGCCTTGTCCGGCGCTCTGTCCCTGAGCAAGGGCCGCCGGAGACGCCAGCAGAATCGCGATTGGCGCGAGTGCGGCGGTGACGGATAATTTGCGCATGGAAATTCTCCTTGCGGAGGTCAACGATTCCGCAAGGTGGCGGTTCCGACAGGCATTGGAGCGATGCTGTTTTGCGCAAGCTAATCGAGTTCGACGACGACACTTTCGACAAGCTGAAGCAGCTTGGTCGCGACCGGATGGCGACCCTTCAGGAGCTCGCCGACGAAGCCTTCGCCGACCTGCTCAAGAAGCACGGTATTCCGATCGACCTGAAGGACGCGCTGCGCAAGAGCGCGCGGCTGCAGGACGCCTCGAAGCAGAGCTCGGCCCGGTTGAAGAACACAAGCAAGCGAGGCCGGAAGAGCTGATATCGCCTCAACCGATCTTCTTCAGCCCTGCTTTGTACTGCGGCCCCCTGATGGCGTAGGACTTGGCGGGTCTGGACAACGCCTCGATCTGGGCGGCGTCGAGCGTGCGGATCGCGCGCGCAGGCGCGCCGATGATCAGCGAATATTCCGGAAATTCCTTGCCCTCGGTGATGACGGCGCCGGCGCCGACGACGCTGCCGCGCCTGATCCGCGCCCCGTTCATCACGATCGATCCCATCCCGATCAGCACGCCGTCTTCGAGCGTGCAACCGTGAACGATCGCATTGTGGCCGATGGTCACGTCCTTGCCGATGGTCAGCGGAAAGCCGGGATCGACGTGGAGAGTAGAATTGTCCTGGACATTGGAGCCCTCGCCGATCTCGATCCACTCATTGTCGCCGCGCAGCACGGCACCGAACCAGACGCTCGCCGAAGGCTTCAGCCGCACCTTGCCGATCACAGCGGCGGTATCGGCGATGAAGTAGTTGCCGTCAGCGGGAAGATCGGGCGCCTGCCCGTCGAGCTCGTAGATCGCCATGAAAGTCTCCTTGGAGCGTTTTCGAGCGAAGTGGACACCGGTTCGCGTGAAGAAAACGCGTCGAAATGAGAATCCAGAGCTTTGGTTCTGATTGAATCAGAACCAAAGCTCAGGTCTGGGCGACCTTGGCACGGCAGCGCGCGTGGTTTCAAGCGAGCGGGATCATTATCCGGAACGGATCACAACCGGATCAGGCCAGCAGACCGGCCGCGCGCAGCGTCATCAGGAAGAAGGTGCCGGACATCAGGCTCCAGAAGCCGGCGATGATCGTTGCCATCATCACGAATTCGAAGCGGCGGCGCTCGATACGCGCTCCGCGCAGCGTGTTGCGCATGATGATGAAGGGCGCCGCGAAGACGAGAAACGGCACCGCCGCGAAGGCCTTCGTCGCCACCCCATTCTGGAGCAGGCCAAACCCGGCCGGGCGCGCCGCCATCACCTGGTAACCGTTGGCCAACGCACCCGCGAGGGCAAAACCAATGCAAAGCGAGAACAGAGAATTCAGAGCATCGGGCGACATCGGAACTTCCGCTACGCAACAGACCGTCGCCCTGCTTCGCAAAATTACCGGCCCGCCGCCACATCATCCTTAAGAAAGGGTTAATGGGGCAGGCGCGAGAGCCCCCGCGCACGGCATTCCTGGTACGGATTCCCTTGGAATCATACGAGAATCCGCCGCCGCCGCGTGGCATATTCGGCAAGTGATTCGGCCCTCCGACCTGATCCAATGCCTCGCTCATGACGTTCCTTTCGACCGCCCAACATCTCGCCCGCGATACGCGGCGCAATCCGCGCGCACATCTGCTTCCGATCGTCCTTTCCGCTGTCATCGCCGCATCGGCGATCGCGCTTGTCGCCTATCTGTTGTGGCCGACCTACACCACCGTGCCGCCGAGCGACCCTTCGCGATTGCCGGTCAGCGTCGGCGGCACCCTGTTCAACGTGCCGACCTTGGCGGTGCGCATGAAGATCCAGCGCCATTCCGGACCGCAGGAGCGGGTCGACCTCGGCTTCCTCTATCCCTCGCTGGGGGCGCCGGTCGCGCCGAAGCACTACAGCGCCGACACGATCGAGGACAAGGTGCAGCCGATCGACCGGATCTTCGTGTCGATCGCCGCGCACCACGACTCGCTTGCGCCCGACATGCGCCTACGCACGATCTACCCGCGCTATCTGGAAGACGCGGCAACGACCAACGACGGCCTGACCACGCGCGCGTTTCGCGATGGCTCGCCGTATGGCGGCGAGGACCTGGTCACCGCGAGAGAACCCGCGCTGACCGCGCGCTGCTCGCGTGACTCCTCAACGCCCGGCATGTGCCTGAGCGAGCGGCGTATCGAGGGCGCCGACCTGACGTTCCGCTTTCCGCGCAGCTGGCTTGCGCAATGGCGCGATATCGCAACCGCAATGGATCGCCTCTCCGCGCAGATGCACAGCGCGAAGGGATAGCCCGTCGTCATTGCAGGATTGGTGGGGTGGACAGAGCGAGGCGTCCCCACCATTCGCGTCGGTCGTCCCGACAGTGGGCACGGCGCAAACGCACCTTTGCCCAGCTTGCGTCTTTGAGCCGAGCAAACCCTACTCGCTCAGATCCTCTTCCAGAATCGCCATCTGGAACTGGAACGAACGATCATCGTCCTCGTCATCGACGAACAGCACGCCGATGAATTCCTCGCCGACATAGACCTCGGCCGAGTCATCCTTCTTCGGCCGCGGCACCACGCGGATCTTGGGATTGCCGAACACGCGTTTGAGATACGCGTCGAGCTTCCTGACTTCCTGAACGTCCACAGCCGTCTCCAATCGGGTCGATGATTTTCCGGGGAGTTTTAGGACGAGACGACAGAGATCGCCAGAGCCTTTTCAAGCTCCGACAACGCGATATTGGTGCGAGCGGTTCGCTTCTGATGAATCAGAACCGAACCTCTAGATTCTTGTTTTGACGCGCTTTCTTCACGCAAGCCGGTGTCCACTTCGCTCGAAAAATGCCTTGCGCGTCGCCGTCAGAAAGCGAACGAAATCAAAGCCCGGTCGCGCTGAGCATCTGGTCCATCGTGCGCGACGGCTCGGCACAGCCGGCCTCGCCGACGATTTTTGCCGGCACACCGGCGACAGTGACATTGTGCGGCACCGGCTTGACCACGACCGAGCCCGCAGCGATCCGCGCGCAATGGCCGATCTCGATATTGCCGAGGATCTTGGCGCCGGCGCCGATCAAGACGCCATGGCGAATCTTCGGGTGGCGATCCTCGTTTTCCTTGCCGGTCCCGCCGAGCGTCACGCCGTGCAGGATCGAGACGTCGTCATCGATCACCGCCGTCTCGCCGCAGACGAAGCCGGTGGCGTGATCGAGGAAGATGCCGCGGCCGATCCGTGCGGCCGGGTTGATGTCGGTCTGGAACACCGCCGAAGACCGGCTCTGCAGGTAATAGGCGAAATCCTTGCGGCCCTTCTGATAGAGCCAGTGCGCGAGCCGATGGGTCTGCAGCGCATGAAAACCTTTGAAGTAGAGCAAGGGATCGATAAAGCGCGAGGTCGCGGGATCGCGATCGTAGACGGCGACAAGGTCGGCACGGAAGGCGTTGCCGATATCCGGCGCGTCGCGCAGCGCCTCGTCATAGCTCTGGCGGATCAAGTCGCCGGACAGCGCAGCATGATCGAGCCGCTCGGCCAGGCGGTGCACCACCGAATCTTCGAGGCGGTCATGATGCAATACGGTCGCATAGATGAAGGACGCAAGCTCAGGCTCGCGCCGGACGATGTCCTCCGCTTCGCCGCGGACGCGATCCCAGATCGGATCGAGCGCCGCCAGCTTCCCACCCTGCGGATTGACCTGATGAACTGCCATGGACTGCTCTCGCAATACGGTTGTTCGGTTGCGCGTTATAGCACGATGGAACAGGCGCGTCCCCGGGCGGTTGGGTAGGGTAGCCCCGGCCAAACGCCCCCGAGCGGCCGTCTAGGGGAAGTGGTCGGGATTTTGCCGAAATCAAGCCGTGCTTCTGCAACTATTGGCGGATTTCTTCCCTAACGGAGTTTTGGGCATGGTCGGCCCCAAGACGGGGGGATACATCATCAATACGATCAATACGCAGGTTTTACGCGCGCGCCTTACCGATGCATGGTCGGTCTGGGTCGCCACCATCGCCATTCCCCTATTGCTGCTCGCGCCCGCCTTCTGGAACGGCTATCCGCTGCTCCAATGGGATACGGGCGGCTATCTGGCCCGCTGGTACGAGGGATATCTGGTGCCGAGCCGGTCCACGGTGTTCGGCATCTACCTGCATCTCGGCGAAGCATCGAGCTTCTGGCTCAACCTCGGCGTCCAGGCGCTGGCGACGCTATGGATCCTGCACTTGACGCTGCGGGTGTTCGGCCTCGCCCGGATGGTCCGGCTGGTCCCGATCGGCCTCGTGCTGATCCTGACCACTGCCCTGCCCTGGCTGGCCAGCATGCTGCTGACCGACATCTTCGCCGGCCTGTCGGTGCTCGCGCTGTTCGTCTTCGTCCTGCATGGCGGGAAGATCGGGACGCTGGAAAAGTGCGCGCTGTTCGCGTTCATCGCATTCTCGGGCGCGACCCACAGCGCGACGCTCGCGGTCCTGCTCGGCCTGTGTTGCGTCGGCTGGGTTGCACGCCCGTTCCTCGGCAAACGCATCCCGGCCACCGGCCTGCTGCAAGGCAGCCTGACCATCGTTGCCGGCGCCATCATGTTGCTGGCGGCGAATTTCGCCCTTTCCGGCCAACTCGCCTGGACGCCCGGCGGCTACGGCGTCGCGTTCGGCCGCATGCTGCAAGACGGCATCGTCACGCAATATCTGCGGGACCATTGCGCGACGGAGAACCTCAAGCTCTGTCCCTATCGCAACGAGCTGCCGCCGACCGCCGACGACTTCCTGTGGGGCCACAGCATGTTCGACAAGCTCGGCCGCTTCCAGGGCCTGAATGACGAGATGGGCCACATCGTGGTGCGGTCGCTCGCCGAATACCCGGCATGGCAGGCCAAGGCGGCGCTGGCCGCGACCGCGGACCAGCTTGTGCATGTGGCGACCGGCGAAGGCACCAACGGCTGGATTCCCCACACCTACGGCATCATCGAGCGTTATATTCCGTCGCAAGTCGCAAAGATGCGCGCGGCGCGCCAGCAGCGCTGGCGACTCGATTTCACTGCAATGAACCGCGTCCACGTGCCGGTCGCACTGGGCTCGATGCTCATCGTCGCGCTCCTGTTCGCCTACGGCCTGTGGCGGCGACGGCGTGACGACCTCACTTTACTCGCGGGCACGGTCACGCTCGCCTTGCTCGGCAACGCCGTCATCTGCGGCGTGATATCCGGTCCGCACGACCGCTACGGCGCGCGCCTGGTCTGGATCGCAACCTTCGTGGTGTTGATCGCGGCTACGCGCATGTTCGGCCAACGTGACGCCGATGAGCTAGGCTCGCCGTGACAGGAAGTCGGCGACGCCGGTCTTGTAGACCTTGTCGCCGACGGCCCGCATGTGATCGCGGTTCGGGATGTCGAGCACCTCCGCGCCCGGAATGATCCTGCCGAGCGCCACCGCCGAGCCCGCGATCTCGTCCTTGCTGCCGACCGCAATCAGCACCGGCACGCGAATGCCAGCAGCCTCCGCTCTCGTCATCAGACGGCGCGAACCGCGCAGGCAGGCCGCGAGCGCGCGGCGGTCGGAGCGGGTCTGGTCGGCAAAGGCGCGGAAGGTGCGGCCGACCGGATCGGCGACATCGTCGAACGACGGCGCTTCCAGCGCGAGCGCGACATTCTCGCCGGGGCCACCACCCTCGATCAGTCCGATGCCGATGCCGCCCAGGATCGCCGAGCGCAGCCGGTCGGGATTCTCCCGCGCCAGGATCGCGGTCATCCGCGAGCCCAGCGAATAGCCCATGACGTCGGCGCGCGCGATCTCGAGATGATCCATCAGCGCGATCACGTCGCTCGCCATGATCGCGATCTCGTACTGCGCGGGATCGTAGAGCTTGGCGGACTCGCCGTGGCCGCGATTGTCGAGCGCGATGACGCGTCGGCCGGCCTTGACCAGGTCGGACACCCAGGTCGGATAGATCCAGTTGACGTTCTTGCTCGACGCAAAGCCGTGCACGAGCACGATCGGCTCACCCTCGCCTTCGTCGAGATAGGCAATTTCAACATCGCCGTGATGAAAACTCGGCATCATCCATTCCGTTGCTTTTGGGGGGATTGGGATTTGGCGATCGACAGGCGATCGCAAGCTTAGCCCTGGGCGGCAGGACCCGCCAGCGCAACCTGGGCCGCCATCTGCCGCTGCAGGCGGCGCGCCTTGCTCCGCCTGAGCCACGATGCTGTGGCCCGCTCGGCGGTCGCCTTGATCGACGACAGGAAGCCGAACAGCGTGAGCAGCGCGCCGAACAGCCACATCGTCAGATTGAATGTCCCGGCCACGAGCAGCAGCGCGCCGCGGCCGAGCAGTTTCAGGATCGCACGGGTCTGACCGCCCTTCGCTTCCGCAAGCCGGGCGGCGCGCGTAAGATCCTTCGGGCTCTCCGCGACCTTCAGAGTGTCGCGCGCGGCGCGAACACCGGCCGCTTCGCCGATGCGCCCGACGTCCTTGGCGGCGCGAACAAGCGCACCGGCCTTGTCGGCACGGAAGGCGGCGCGGATCGCGCTCGCGGTTTCCGCCGGCCGAAATACCGAACCGGATGCGACCGCCTCTCGCAACGCCGGCGTGTCGACAACGTCCCGCGTCGAACGGCCAGCCCATTCGACCAACCCTTCGCTCAGCCGCCCCGCCTTGCGCGTATCCTTGACCAGCGTCAGTCCGGCGCGCAGCGGCCCGACGCCGCCGACCGAAATATAGGTCGCCGCGGTAACCGCGAGCCCGGCCGCTGCGAGCCCGAGCACCAGACGGTCGGTATCCTCACCCATCGCCAGGTGCTTGCCCTCGCGCACGACGTCCCTGACATCGCCGAACACGAAGAGATCGCCCGCGACCGTGCCGGACAGGCTTGCGACATCGTCGGCATTGCCGGTCACGAGGCCGGCGGCGAACCCTTTGGCAAAATGCGTGGTGGAATTTTGTTCGGCGACCGCATCGTCGACGCGCTTTGCGAGATCGTCACTGAGCACGATTTTCTTCTCGCGCGCGACCGCGACGAAGCTCGCCGCGAGATCGGCATCGTCAGAGGCGAGCGCCGCCTCGATATTCTCGGAGAGCAATGCAGGATTGCTCCGCAGGACGGAATTCAGCCTGACATCGGCGAGCGCTGCGGGATCGTCCTGCGCCGCCAGCACGACGCCAGCATCGCGGGCATGCGGCCAGATCGCGACGCCCAGCGCAACGCTTGCTGCCATGCCAGCCACCGCGAAGCTGAGACGCATCCGGTTCATTCCGCGAAGAAACCTCTAGTTTAATTCGCCTTGGAAATAGTGTGCCGTTTTTGCGACACAACGGCTCCGACCAAAGGAGGGCTTCTCTGGGACGACAAGATTGTGTCGAATTTGCATGAGCAGATGAGCGATCGGGGCTCTAGGAATCAATTGTTCCCGCCAGTATGGTGCGCCGCGTTTCGCAGTGCCGCAGCCGAATGCGTTCGTCCGCCGTTGCCCACCCAAGGTGAGATTATGTCCGACCACGTCGTCCCGCACTTCCATAACGATGCCGGTGTCTCGGTGATCGAGATCGGCTCGCAGGAATTCATGTGCGTGGGCGCAAACCCGCCATTCGACCATCCGCACGTGTTCCTCGACCTCGGCAACGACAACGAGATCATCTGCCCGTACTGCTCGACGCTCTATCGTTTCGCGCCCGACCTCGGTCCCGGTGAGGCACGCCCTCCGGAATGTGTGCTGAAGGACAAGGTCGCCTGACCGCTCCCGCTCCGTGGCGCTGACGCGAACCGTTATCGTTGCAGGCGCCGGAATCGGAGGACTGACGGCGTCGCTGACGCTGGCAGAGCAAGGTTTCCGCGTCGTGGTGCTCGAACGGGCCGAGCGGCTCGAGCAAGCCGGTGCTGGCATCCAGCTCTCACCCAACGCCAGCAGAATCCTGGTCGAGCTCGGACTGAAGGAGCGGCTTGCACCGCGCGCGGTGACGCCTGAATCCGTCAACATCATGAGCGCGCGGGCCGGCGGCGAGATCGCGCGGATGCCGCTCGGCGAAGCCGCTGCGTTCCGCGCCGGCGCCCCCTATTGGGTGATCCATCGCGCCGACCTGCAGGCCGTGCTCCAGGCTGCAGTCAACGACCACCCCGACATCGATCTCCGCCTCGGCTGTCAGTTCGATGATGTTAGCAAGCACGCCAACGGACTGATGGTGGTGCAGCGGCGCGGCAATGCACGGCAACAGGAACTGGCTGTGGCGCTGATCGGCGCGGACGGCATCTGGTCGTCGGTGCGCGGGCATCTGTTCCCTGACATTCAGCCGCGGTTTTCCGGCTTGATCGCTTGGCGCGGCACGCTGGAGGCGAGCGCCTTGCCGCGCGAATACACCACGCCGCATGTGCAACTCTGGATGGGGCCTGACGCGCATCTTGTCGCCTACCCGATTTCGGCCGGACGACAGATCAACGTCGTCGCAATCACAGCCGGCGCCTGGAACCAGCCGGGCTGGAGCGCGCCCGGCGACACCGACGAGATCAAGGGCGCGTTCGCCATGTCGCGCTGGCCCTCGACCGCGCGGATGCTGGTCGGCGCGGTCGGGTGTTGGCGCAAATGGGCGCTCTTCACCCTGCCCGATCTCGGCCGCTGGAACGAAGGCGCGATGGCGCTGCTCGGCGACGCTGCGCATGCGATGCTGCCATTTGCCGCGCAGGGCGCCGGCATGGCGATTGAGGACGCTGCCGTGCTCGCAAGGGCCCTCAGCGACAGCACCGGCGAAAATATATCGGAAATTCCGGCCGCGCTGGCGCGCTATACGCGGATGCGGCGTGCGCGTGTGTTGCAGGTGCAGCGCTTGGCCCGGCAACAGGGCCGGATCTATCACCTGAGCGGGGCCGCCGCGATCGCGCGCGACCTTGCCCTCCGCGCGATGGGACCGCATCGCATGCTGGCACGGCAGGATTGGATCTACGACTGGTGCTTGTAGGCTCGCGCCTGGTGCACTTTCGCACTGATTGGAACTGACGTGTTTTCTTCACGCTGACCGGTGTCCACGGCGCTCGGAAACGCGTTAGTGGAGGCCGGAACGCGGTCGCGCCCCCTTCGCGCTGGGTGTGGGCGTGAGGGCCGGTGTCGCCGCAGGGGCGTCCGGCGTCGTTTCATGGCACTTGTTCTTGCGCCAGGCTTCGTCCGCGAACTTCTGCTGGCCATGGATCGCAATCAGCTCGTTGCGGTAGGCCATTTCGGATATCACGGCACCGCCGACGCCGGTCCGGGCCTTTGCCATCAGCCCTTCCTGCTCCGCGGCACGGTTTGCAAGGCCCTTACGTTCGGCCTCGAGCTGTTTGCAATCATAGAGTTCGTATTTGGCGGGATCGGCAAAAGCCGAGGACATCGAGTCGCCGATCTGCGCGCAGCCGGATTCGCCCGCGGCCAAGGCGAGCAACGCAGCGACGACAGCCGCGCGCGACAGGCTTCGGCGGCGTGAAAAGCGAACGGACATGCAGCTTTCTTAGTCGGACAGTGTTGAGATTGCCTAAAGCAGCCGCCGGTGTCCGGATTGAGGCTTCTTGGGGGCAGCGCACTGCCTTATCCCGTGATGCGCTATTGCGCAAATGGTATTGCGCACTGACGCGCTAAGCCATTGAAACCGCATCTGTTCGAACAGGATAATGACAATTCCACTCGGCCGCCAAACGCGCTAGAAATCGGCGCGCTTGGCGCAACGCGGACGTGGCGGAACTGGTAGACGCAAGGGACTTAAAATCCCTCGATGGCAACGTCGTGTGGGTTCGACTCCCACCGCCCGCACCAACCTTCGCTCAGGGTGAAGGCCGTCGCACCGAAGCACCGCGGTCGGGTTTTGGCGACCACCGGCATGGCAGGCCGCGCGTCAAACGAATGCGAGTCCGAGACGCTTCCCCTTTTTCCACACGATCCGGGACGCTCGTCGCTCGCCCTCGACGGCAAGGACGAAGCGGTCAGGAAACCAGAGCGGCGAGTTGACCTCGATGCCGGCCCCCTCTGCCGAGAGGCTGCGGACCGTACATGGAATCGCTTCGCTGCCGAACTCGATCGCCCCGGACTTGAGAATCCGGCGGCGCAGAGCGGCGCGCCGCTCCTGGGTGGCGGTTGGCCATTGTGCGCCGATCGGCGCGGGCTTGATATCGTCTTCGACCATGGACCGGCCGCGGTATGCACAGAATCGGGCATTTAGGTTGCGGCGCATACCTGACACGAGGCTTGCGCACAAGCAACCATGGATGCGACGTGGGGCCCAACACAGGGGCATGCCAACCGATTGGGCATACCGCTAGCGACATGAATAGCACACCCATCACCTTATCGTGTCCTACGGTGTAGCGCAGTTCACAAGAGACTCTCACGGAGTGGCGTAGCTTTCATCCGCCGGAAACTCCGACCGCATTTTTCGCGGGCTTCGCGTCCCTAATTGATTTCAATCGGAGATTTGTTTCATGGCCATTGCCGAGCCCAATCCGATTCCCGACAGCCAGGCGCATGACAACGTCGCTGCGACAATCACCCATAGGGACGACGCCGCCCATTGCAGCAATGGATTGAGCGTACGGAAATTCCGCGACGGGACGCAGGAGGAGCACGCGGTCTTTCGACGATGGATCCGCGGCGTGGTCGGCTTCTACGGCATCCTCCTGTTGGCGAGCGGCGTGTTCATCTCTCTGAACCACGCGCGCGTGGGCTCGATCGAGCTCACGAGCCTCGCGGACCGCGCGGCCTCCCGATAAAGGAACGCACCTCCCGAACAACGATGTCGAGGCCCGTGCAAATTGCTGCCCATGCCGCCCGCGAAAACGAGAAATGGCCGGGACGAACCCGGCCATTTGTCCTGGGTGAGGCTTGCGCCCGCGCCTACTCCGACTTGTCGATATTCCAGAAGATCGGAGTGGCCGGTCCGTCGAGCACGCCGGTGAGTGACTTCCGCCACGCGCTGGGCGCCTGGTATTGGCCCAGCGGAATGTAGATGACCTGAGCGTAGGCCTCCTTCTGGATCTCGGCTGCAATCTTCTTCTGCTCGTCGAGCGAAGGCGCACGAACGAAGGCATCCTTCAGCTGCTCGATCTTGGCGTCTTCGGCCCAGCCGAACCAGCCGCCATTCTTGCCCTGTCCACCGATCGAGAGGTTGGTGATCGGATTGGAGACGTCGGCGCTGACCCAGTTGGTGAAGAACATGTTCCAGCCGCCCTCCTTCGGAGGCTTCTGGCTGGCGCGTCGGCTCACGACGGTCTGCCAGTCGGTCGCCTGCAGGTCGACCTTGAAGCCAGCCTCCCGCAATTGCTGGGCGGCAACGACCGGTTGCGCTTTCAGAGTGGTGACGTCTCCCGGCGCCATGATCACGACCGGCGTGCCGTCGTAGCCGGACTCGGCGAGCGCCTTCTTGGCCTCGGCGATGTTGCCGCCCTTCAGCAAGGTCTCACCACCGACATCCGTCGCGAACGGCGTGTCGCAGATGAAGAAAGCGACGCAGGTCTTGTAGTATTTGGGATTGCCGACCAGCGCGTCGAGCACGTCCTTCTGGTTGACGGCAAGCAGCGCGGCGCGACGGACCTTGACGTTGTCGAAGGGCGGATAGAGGAAATTCATCCGACCGAGGGTCTGGAAACCGAACTTGTTCAGCGTCTCGACCTTGAGATCCGGATTGCTTTCGAGAACCGGCAACATATCGAACGATGGATTTTCCATGAAATCGATGTCGCCTGACTGCAGCGCGTTGATCGCGGTTTGCGCATCCGCCATCGTGAGCCACTCGACGCGGTCAACCTTCACGACCTTGCCGCCCGCGGTCCAACTCGCCGGCTCCTTGCGCGGCACATAATCCTTGTTCTTGACATACACCGCCTTCACGCCCGGCTGGAATTCAGACTGGACAAACTTGAAGGGACCTGAGCCGATCTGCTCCGGAATCGGCTTGTCCGGCGGCGTTTCGGCAAGCCGCTTCGGCATCATGAAGGCAACGCGCGACGACGGCTTGCCGATCGACTCCAGGACCAAGCCGTACGGCTCTTTCAGCTTCAGCGTGATCGTCTTGGCATCAGTGGCCTCGAGGCTGGCCGTGAAGTCCATCAGCTTCTGGCCCATGCCGTCGACCTTGGCCCAGCGCTTCAGCGAGGCGACGCAGTCCTCGGCGGTCACCGGCGTTCCATCGTGCCACTTCAGGCCGTCGCGCAGCGTGAAGGTGTAGGTGAGCTTGTCGTCGGACACTTTCCAGTCCGCCATCTGCGGCTGGATCTTGAAGTTGGAATCCGTCGCCAGCAGCGTGTCATAGATCATGTAGCCGTGGTCACGCGTAATATAGGCCGTGGTCAGGATCGGATCGATGATGCGCAAATCCGAATGCATCACTGCGGTGATGGTCTTCTCCGCGGCCATCGCCTTCGGCACAAACGACAGCGCAAGCACCGACAGCGCAGCCGCTATCGTGTGATGCTTCCAACGCGACCTGAGGAACATGCAATCTCTCCTGACGTGAAAGTGGTCAAAGCCGGCTTATTCGTTATGCATGCGGTTCGTTATTTAGGCGAACTAACACGCTGTATGGCTTGCGAAATCGAGACTTGCACCAAGCGCTGTGCGCGTCAATCGGGTTTTGGTCGCGATCGGACGTACACAAACGAATTTCCTGCTGCGCTGCATTTTGGCTTTACAAAATCGCCGCGTAAGATTTTCGTAGGCCCGCGCGATGCCGGCGCGGTCAGAGAAGCGAAGCGAGAATAACCATGAACCCAGCCAATCTTCCGTTCGATTCCGAAGCGATGTTGCAGGGCCTGCGCGGCTGGGTGGAGTGCGAGAGCCCGACCTGGGACGCTGCGGCGGTCGAGCGCATGCTCGATCTCGCGGCACGCGAGATGGCGATCATGGGTGCGACCATCGAGCGCATCGCCGGACGTCAGGGCTTCGCCGGCTGCGTGCGCGCCCGCTTTCCCCATCCCAAGCAAGGCCAGCCCGGAATCCTGATTGCCGGACATCTGGACACCGTGCATCCGGTCGGCACCATCGAGAAGCTGAAATGGCGGCGCGAAGGCAACAAGTGCTATGGCCCCGGCATCTTCGACATGAAGGGCGGCAACTATTTGTCGCTCGAAGCGATCCGGCAACTGGCGCGCGCGTCGTTCACGACGCCGCTGCCGATCACAGTGCTGTTCACCCCGGATGAAGAGGTCGGCACGCCGTCGACGCGGGACATCATCGAGGCAGAAGCGGCCCGCAACAAATATGTGCTGGTGCCGGAGCCGGGCCGGCCGAACAACGGTGTCGTCACCGGCCGCTACGCGATCGCACGCTTCAATCTGGAAGCCATCGGCAAGCCCAGCCATGCGGGCGCGACGCTCTCCTCCGGCCGCTCCGCGATCCGCGAGATGGCGCGGCAGATCCTCGCCATCGACGGCATGACGACCGAGGACTGCACCTTCTCGGTCGGCATTGTGCACGGCGGCCAGTGGGTCAATTGCGTTGCAACAACCTGCACCGGCGAAGCGCTCAGCATGGCCAAGCGCCAGGCCGATCTCGACCGCGGCGTCGAGCGGATGCTGGCGCTGTCAGGCACCAGCAATGACGTGACGTTCAAGGTGACGCGCGGCGTCACCCGCCCGGTCTGGGAACCCGATGCCGGCACGATGGCTTTGTACGAGAAGGCAAAAGGCCTCGCTCGCGAGATGGGCCTCGATCTGCCACATGGCAGCGCCGGCGGCGGCTCCGACGGCAATTTCACCGGAGCGATGGGCATCCCCACCCTCGATGGCCTCGGCGTCCGCGGCGCTGACGCACACACACTCAATGAGCATATCGAGGTCGACAGCCTCGCCGAGCGGGGCCGCCTGATGGCTGCGCTGTTGGCGACGCTGGAGTAAACGCCGTTCATCGCCGATACGGATTACTTGCCGCGGGAGTCCTTGAAGCGCGAACGCAATCCACCATTCAGTGGACGGCCTCGCGCTTCATGACGGGAATAATCCACAAAGGGATTAGCTGCACCGCAAAAATGCCGGCTCCGATGGCACAGGACTTGCTGAGGTGCTACGGTCCCCCGGGGACTTTATCGACCACAATCCAACGGAGTGCATTTGCTCGGCTATCTCGTTCGCCGCATCCTCGCCGCCATTCCCGTGATGGGAGTGGTCGCTCTGTTCGTGTTCCTGCTGCTGCGGCTGACGCCCGGCGATCCCGCCGCGATCCTCGCCGGCGACAATGCTACGCCGGAACAGCTCGAACGCATCAGAACATCGCTCGGCCTCAATGAGCCGATCTACATCCAGTTCTACACCTGGATCGTCAAGCTGCTGCACGGCGATCTCGGCGTCTCCCTGATCTCCAACGTGCCGGTGCTGAAGATGATCAGCCAGCGCGTCGAGCCCTCGATCTCGATCGCGCTGACCACGATCGTGCTGTCGATCCTGGTCGCGGTGCCGCTTGGCGTGATCGCGGCGTGGAAGCACGGCACCTGGATCGACCGCGGCGTGATGGGCCTTTCGGTGCTCGGCTTCTCGGTGCCGGTGTTCGTGATCGGCTACGTCCTGATCCAGGTCTTTGCGATCGACCTGCGCTGGCTGCCGGTGCAAGGCTTCAAGAGCATCTCCGCCGGCTTCGGTCCGTTCTTCGAGCGCATCATCCTGCCGACCTGCACCCTCTCCTTCATCTATGTCGCGCTGATCGCGCGCATGACGCGCGCCTCGATGCTCGATGTGCTCGGCGAGGACTACGTGCGCACAGCGCGTGCCAAGGGCATAGGCGAGACCGGGGTGCTGCTGCACCACGCGCTGCGCAACGCCGCCGTGCCCGTCATCACCGTGATCGGCTCCGGCTTCGCGCTGCTGATCTCAGGTGTCGTCGTCACCGAGAGCGTATTTAATTTGCCCGGGATCGGCCGCCTCACCGTCGATGCGGTGCTGGCGCGCGACTATCCGGTGATCCAGGCCATGATCCTGCTGACGTCTGGCATCTATGTCGGGGTCAACCTGCTGATCGACGTTGCTTACACCCTGCTCGATCCTCGTATCCGGTACTGAGCGATGGCGATCGATACCCTCCCCGAATCCTCGATTCCGGTCACCCGGCCGTTCCGGCTGAAACTCGGTTTCCTGACCGCGACGCCGATCATCGCCGTTGCGACGATCTGTCTCGTCCTCATCATCCTGATGGCGATCTTCGCGCCGCTGCTCGCGCCGCACGATCCGCTGCTACTGACACCGGCGCAGCGGCTAAAGCCGTCCTCTGCGCAGTTCCTGCTCGGCACGGATGCCTATGGCCGCGACGTGCTGTCGCGGATCATCTATGGCGCCCGGATCTCGCTCCTGATCGGGCTTGGCGCCGCCATCTGCTCGATCGGCATCGGGCTTCTGATCGGCCTCGTCTCCGGCTTCTTCCGATGGGTCGACGCCGTCATGATGCGCGTGATGGACGGCTTGATGGCGATCCCCTCCATCCTGCTCGCGATCGCCGTGGTGTCGCTATCGGGCGCCAGCATCTGGACCGTGATGATCGCGATCACCATCCCCGAAATCCCGCGCGTGGCGCGACTGGTGCGCTCGGTGGTGCTGACCGCGCGCGAGGAGCCCTATGTCGAGGCCGCGATCTCGGTCGGTTCCAGCCTGCCCAAGATCATGTGGCGGCACTTGATGCCGAACACGATCGCGCCCCTGATCGTGCAAGGCACCTATGTCTGCGCATCCGCGATCCTCACCGAGGCGATCCTGTCGTTCCTCGGCGCCGGCATCTCGCCGGAAACGCCGACCTGGGGCAACATCATGGCGGAGGGCCGCGCCTATTTTCAGGTCAAGCCGTCGCTGATCTTCTGGCCGGGACTTCTGCTCTCGATCGCCATTCTCAGCGTCAATCTGATCGGGGACGCCGCACGCGACGCGCTCGATCCCCGCATGAAGCAGCGTGAGGGCAAGTGACCGCAGCCAAGTCAACCAACGTCGTCCTCGACATCAACAATCTCGTCGTCAGCCTCGGCCGGAAGACGGATGCTCACCGCATCATCGACGACCTGTCGCTGCAGGTGCGCGAAGGCGAAACGCTGTGCCTCGTCGGCGAAAGCGGCTCCGGCAAATCGGTGACCTCCCTGACCGTAATGGGCCTGCAGCAGAAGGGCACGCTGGTGCCGTCCGGCGGCTGCATCAAACTGGTCGGCGAGGATCTGCTCGGCGCCAGCGACCGCCGGCTGCGCCAGCTGCGCGCGACGCGGATGGCGATGATCTTCCAGGAGCCGATGACCGCGCTCAATCCGGTGGTGCCGGTCGGCCGCCAGATCGACGAAGTGCTGCGCGCCCACACCGATCTCGATGCCCGCGCACGGCGGCAGAAGATCCTGGCGATGATGGAGCACGTGCGGCTGCCCGACGTGCAGCGCATCTTCTCCTCCTATCCGCACCGCCTCTCGGGTGGACAACGCCAGCGCATCATGATCGCGATGGCGCTGGTGCTGGAGCCGAAGCTGCTGATCGCGGACGAGCCGACCACCGCGCTCGACGTCACCACCCAGAAACAGATCCTCACCTTGATCCGCGACCTGCAGCGCGACCACGGCACCGCGGTGCTGTTCATCACCCATGACATGGGCGTGGTTGCCGAGATCGCCGACCGCGTCGCCGTGATGCGACATGGCCGGCTGGTCGAAGCCGGCGCGCTGCAGGACGTGCTGCGCAATCCGAAGATGGATTACACGCGCAATCTCCTGTCCTCGGTGCCGAGCCTCGTGCCGCGCGCGCCGCGCCCGGAGACCACCGAACCGGTCGTGCTGGAGGCCAACGAGCTCGGCAAGGTCTATCGGGAACGGTCACTGTTCGGCAAGGCCCGCGAGGTCGCCGCCGCACAGAACGTCACCCTCACCTTGCGCAAGGGCCGCACGCTCGGCATCGTCGGCGAAAGTGGCTCCGGCAAATCGACGGTGGCGCGCTGCATCGTCCGCCTGATCGACCCGACCTCCGGCGGCGTGCGCCTCGCCGGCCGCGAGATCTCCGATTTGTCGCGGCGGCTCTTGCAGCCGCATCGCCAGAAGATCCAGATCGTGTTCCAGGATCCCTACCGCTCGCTCAATCCACGCGTCACCGTCGGCGAGAGCATCGCGGAGGGCCCGATCAATTACGGCATGCCGCGCAAGGACGCACTTGCGAGAGCCCGCGAGCTGCTCGAGTTGGTCCACCTGCCGCCCGATGCCATCTCGCGCTACCCGCACCAATTCTCCGGCGGCCAGCGCCAACGCATCGCAATCGCACGTGCCCTGGCGCTCGATCCCGATGTGCTGGTGGCGGATGAAGCAGTCTCTGCACTCGACGTCTCGGTGCAGGCGCAGGTGCTGGATCTGCTTGACGAGATCCAGAAACGGCTTGGCATCGCGCTGCTGTTCATCACCCACGATTTGCGCGTCGCCGCACAGATTTGCGACGACGTCGCCGTGATGCAGCATGGCCGTGTCGTGGAACAGGGACCGGCCGCCGAGGTGCTGACCAATCCACAGCAGGCTTATACCCGCGCCTTGCTCGATGCCGCCCCCGGTCGCGGCTGGGACTTCGCAAATTTCCGCGCGGTTTCGGAAGGCATTGTGGCAACGGCCTAAGCCTTTAGCCTTATGCCTTTAGCCTTAGGCCTTCGATACGCCCATGCGGCATGCAAATCCGGAAGTGCTCCACGGCTTGCGCTTGGCGCGACGACACGCTTAACGTCGCCGGCCAGAGCATGATCCGTCGCATCATGATCGAAGAAACGTGTCGAGACTGACTTGATGACTCGCATTGCCGTTGGCGGCTTCCTGCACGAGACCAATACCTTCGCGCCGACGAAGGCAACCTATGACGACTTCGTGCATGGCGGCGGCTGGCCGTCGATGGCGCATGGCGCTGATGTGCTCAAGGTCATGCGCGGGATTAATGTCGGCCTCGCCGGCTTCGTCGAGGCGGCGGAGGCCAATGGCTGGGAGCTGGTCCCGACGATCTCGGCTGCCGCGAGCCCGTCGGCGCATGTGACGAAGGATGCCTTCGAGCGGATCGTCAAGGAGATGGTCGACGGTATCGCCGCGGCCGGGCCGATCGATGCCGTCTATCTCGACCTGCACGGTGCGATGGTGACCGAGCACCATGACGACGGCGAAGGGGAAATCCTCGCCCGCGTGCGCAAGGTGATCGGCAAGGATCTGCCCTTGGTGGCGAGCCTCGACCTACACGCGAATGTGTCGCCCGAGATGATCGCACACGCCGACGCGCTGATCGCCTACCGCACCTATCCCCATGTCGACATGGCCGACACCGGCCGTGCCTGCGCGAGACATCTGGCGCTGCTGCTCAAGACCGGCCAGCGCTTCGCGAAATCATTCCGGCAATTGCCGTTCCTGATCCCGATTAGCTGGCAATGCACCAACGACCAGCCGACCAGGGGCATCTATCAGAAGCTCGCAGCACTGGAGAGCGACGCCGTGCCGACGCTCTCCTTCGCGCCGGGCTTTCCGGCCGCCGATTTCAGGGACTGCGGGCCCAGCGTGTTCGCCTATGGCCGGACGCAAGCCGATGCGGACGCGGCCGCCGACAGGATCGTCGCGCTGGTCGAGAGCCATGAAGACGATTTCGACGGCCGCATCTATTCGCCCGACGAGGGCGTGCGGCTGGCGATGGAGCTGGCGCAATCGGCGAGCAAGCCGATCATCATCGCCGACACCCAGGATAATCCCGGCGCCGGCGGCGATTCCGACACCACCGGCATGCTGCGTGCGCTGGTGCGCAACAAGGCCGTCGGTGCCGCCACCGGCGTGATCTACGATCCGCAATCGGCAAGGACCGCGCATGCGGCCGGCGTCGGCGCGACCGTCACACTCGATCTCGGCGGCAAGTCCGGGATTCCCGGCGACGCGCCGTACAAGGAAACCTTTGTCGTCGAAAAGCTCTCCGACGGCAAGTTCGTTGCACCCGGTCCCTATTATGGCGGCCGCGACATGGACATGGGGCCATCGGCCTGCCTGCGCATCGGCGATGTCCGCGTTGTCGTCGGCTCCTACAAGGCCCAGCTCGCCGACCAGTCGATGTATCGCTATGTCGGCATCGAGCCGACGACGCAGAAGATCCTGGTCAACAAGAGCTCGGTGCATTTCCGCGCCGATTTCGAGCCGATCGCGGCAAAACTCCTGATCTGCGCCGCACCCGGCGCGATGCCGGCCGATACCGCCTCGTTGCCCTGGAAACATTTGCGTCCGGGCATTCGCATCAAGCCGAACGGTCCCGCCTTCACGCCCACCTCCCCATCACGCACCAACGGATAGAGAGACCATGCCCACAATTGAGCGCATCGACAGCTTTGCCGACGAACTCACCGCCATCAGGCGGGATTTGCACGCGCATCCCGAGATCGGTTTCGAGGAAGTGCGGACGTCCGGCATCGTCGCCGACAAGCTGCAGAGCTGGGGCATCGAGGTGCATCGCGGCCTCGGCGGCACCGGCGTGATCGGCGTGCTCAAGGGCAAGGGCAACGGCACCAAGCGGATCGGCCTGCGTGCGGACATGGACGCGCTGCCGATGGAGGAGAACACCAACCTGAAGTGGCGCTCGACCATTCCCGGCCGCTTCCACGGCTGCGGCCATGACGGCCACACCACGATGCTGCTCGGTTCGGCGCGCTACCTCGCCGAGACCCGCAATTTCGACGGCACCGTGCATTTCATCTTCCAGCCGGCCGAGGAAGGCCTCGGCGGCGCGCGGGCGATGATCAAGGACGGCCTGTTCCAGAAGTTCCCCTGCGACGAGGTCTACGGCCTGCACAACGCGCCCGACCTCAATCATGGCGAAATCGCCATCCTGCCGGGGCCGGCTATGGCCGGCGCCGATTTCTTCGATATCAGGATCCACGGCTATGGCGCGCACGGCGCGATGCCGGAGCGCTCCAAGGACGCGGTCGTGATTGCAATGTCGCTTGGACAGGCGCTGCAGTCGATCGTCAGCCGCAATGTCGATCCGCTGCAGCCCGCGGTGGTCTCGATCACGCAGATCCACTCCGGCTCCGCCTACAACGTGATTCCGGGCGAGGCCTGGCTATGCGGCACCGTCCGCGCCTTCGACGATGACACCCGCGCATTGATCCGCAAGCGCATGCGCGCGATCTGCGCCGGCATGGCGGCGGCCTACGATGTCGAGATCGAGGCTGACATCCGCGACACATTCAGCGTGCTGGTAAACCAGGAAGAGCAGTCCCGCGTGGTCGAAGAGGTCGCGCGCACCGTGGTCGATCCCGCCAAAGTGTTCACCCGCTCAACGCCGAAGATGGGCAGCGAGGATTTCGCTGACATGATGCAGGCCATTCCGGGCGCGTATTTCTGGGTCGGCCATGACGGCTCGGTCCCCGTGCATAATCCCGGTTACGTCCTCGACGACAAGATCCTGCCGATCGGCGCCAGCATGTTCGCCCGCATCATCGAGAAACGCATGCCGGTAGGTGCCCATGCCTAAGTCCGCACAGGACGCCATCACATCGCTGCACGATCTCTCCGCCGTCGACCTGCTCGCCGGCTATCGTGCGAAGCAGTTCTCGCCGTCGGAGGTCCTCGAAGAGGTCATCGCCCACGTGGCGGCATGGGAGCCGCACATCAAGGCGCTGTACCTCTACGATCCCGACGGGGCGCGCAAGGTTGCGAAGGCCTCGACCGAGCGCTGGAGCCAGGGCGAGCCGGCGGGCACGCTCGACGGCGTTCCCGCAACCATCAAGGACAATGTCGCGACCAAGGACCAGCCGGTGCCGCTGGGCACAGCGAGCGTCAAGCTCGTGCCGGCGCCGAAGGATGCGCCGCCCGCCGCGCGGTTGCGCGAAGCGGGCTGCGTGATCTTCTCCAAGACCACGATGCCCGACTACGGCATGCTGTCGTCGGGACTGTCTTCGTTCCATCCCCTCACCCGCAATCCCTGGGATGTCAGCAAAAACCCCGGCGGATCGAGCGCCGGCGCGGGTGCGGCCGGTGCCGCCGGATATGGCCCGCTACATCTCGGCACCGACATCGGCGGCTCGGTGCGGTTGCCGGCCTGCTGGTGCGGCCTCGTTGCCCTGAAGCCGAGCCTCGGCCGCGTTCCGATCGACCCGCCCTATGTCGGCCGCGTCGCCGGTCCCATGACCCGCACCGTCGACGACGCCGCGCTGATGATGAGCGTGCTGTCGCGCCCCGACCGCCGCGACGGCATGAG
Organism: Bradyrhizobium sp. ISRA436; assembly: GCF_029910015.1. Taxonomy (NCBI): domain Bacteria; kingdom Pseudomonadati; phylum Pseudomonadota; class Alphaproteobacteria; order Hyphomicrobiales; family Nitrobacteraceae; genus Bradyrhizobium; species Bradyrhizobium sp. ISRA436. The sequence continues at coordinate 2,925,405 of NZ_CP094519.1, read as the reverse complement.
CCTGCCCGCCGCACTCGAGGTCAACTGGAAGGCGCTCGAGAAGTCGCCGCGCAAGCTGCGCATCGGCCTGATGCTCGATCTCGGCGTCGGCCAGAAGCTCGAGAAGGAGGTTCACGAGGTCGTCGTCAGGGCGGCGAAGGCGTTCGAATCCACCGGCGCCGCGATCACCGAGATCGACGGCATCCTGACCCAGGAGATGCTCGAGGGGCTCGACAATTTCTGGCGTGCCCGGATGTGGGACGATCTCTCGAAACTGCCGGCGGCCGAGCGCGACAAGACCCTGCCTTACATCCTCAAATGGGGCGAGGCCGGCGCGAAGCTCTCCGGTGTCGACGTCGTGCGCGGCTTCAACCAGACGATGGCGATCCGCGCGGCGGCCGCGAAGCTGTTCGGCGAGATCGACTACGTGATCTCGCCGGTGTCGCCGGTGGTGAACTTCCCGGCAGAGTTCGCCGCGCCGCTCAACGATCCGGCGAAGCCGTTCGAGCACATCTGCTATACCGTGCCGTGGAATATGTCGGAGAACCCTGCGCTATCGATCAATGGCGGCTATGACAAGAAGGGCTTTCCGATCGGCGTTCAGATTATCGGCCGCCGCTTCGACGACATCGGCGTGCTCGGCATGGGCAAGGCTTTCGAGAGCCTGCGCGGCGCGCAGAAACCGTGGCCGACGCCGCCGAAGAAATAGCGCCTCAACGCAAGTCGCGATGCGCGGCACCGCTCCGCGCATCCGGCTTCTTCACAAGGGATGCATTGCCGGGTTATCTGGATGAAGATGTGCGCTGCGCTCTTCATCCAAGAAAACCGAGAGGAAATCATCCCCATGGCGTATGAGACGATCAAGTACGAGGTCGCCGAGCAGATTCTCACCATCACGCTGAATCGGCCCGACAAGCTCAACGCCTTCAACGCCACGATGCAGCAGGAGCTGATCGACGCGTTCGACAAAGCCGACAAGGACGACGACGTCAGGGCCATCATCGTCACCGGTGCAGGCCGCGGCTTCTGCGCCGGCGCCGACCTGTCCTCCGGCGCCAACACCTTCGACCGCGACGCGCGGCGCGGCCCGGTGCGGCGGAATGCCGACGGCAGCGTCGACTACAGCGATCCGCAGGTGCGCGACGGCGGCGGCCAGGTGACGCTGCGCATCTTCAAGTGCCTGAAGCCGGTGATCGCCGCCGTGAACGGTCCGGCGGTCGGCATCGGCGTTACCATGCAGCTTGCGATGGACATCCGCATCGCCTCCGAGGCCGCCCGCTTCGGCTTCGTGTTCTCCCAGCGCGGGATCGTGCCGGAGGCTGCCTCGAGCTGGTTCCTGCCGCGCATTGTCGGTATCTCGCAGGCGCTGGAATGGTGCTATTCCGGCCGTGTCTTCCCGGCGCAGGAGGCGCTCGCCGGCCGGCTCGTCAGCAAGGTGGTGCCGCCGGACGATCTGTTGCCGACCGCGCGTGCGCTCGCCAAGGAGTTCGCGGCCAAGACCGCGCCAGTGTCGGTGGCGCTGATCCGCCAGATGATGTGGCGGATGCTGGGCGCCGACGATCCAATGGAAGCGCACAAGGTCGACAGCCGCGGCATCTATGCCCGCGGCCGCTCCGATGACGTCAAGGAAGGCGTGGTGTCTTTCCTGGAGAAGCGTCCCGCGCAGTTCAAGAACAAGGTGTCGTCGGACATGCCCGACTATTTCCCGTGGTGGCAAGAGCGCGAGTATAAGTGAGCGAACGGCGTCCCGCGACGTCAACACCTGACGGCGTCGTCCTGCTGCACGGCATCAGCAGGACGGCGCGCTCGTTTCGCAGGATGGAGCTGGCGCTACAGGCCGCCGGCTTTGTCACCCTCAATCTCGATTATGACAGCCGGAGGAAGCCGCTCGATGCGCTGGCCGAGGACATCCATCCTGCGGTCGAGCTGTTCGCGGGCGACCTTGGGGGCTCCGTCCATTTCGTCTGCCATTCCATGGGCGGCCTGCTCGCCCGCGTCTATCTCGCGAGGCACCGCCCGCTGCGGCTCGGCCGCGTCGTGATGCTGGGCACGCCGAATGGCGGCAGCGAGATCGCCGACCGCCTGAAAAACCTCGTAGCCTATCGCGCGTTCTTCGGCCCGGCCGGTCAGCAGCTCGTCACCCGCCGCGATGCCGCGACCAGCGCGATGCTGCCGCCGATCGATTACGCCACTGGCATCATCGCGGGTAACCGCTCGATCTATCCGATCACCTCCATCGGGCTGCCGCGGCCGCACGACGGGCGGGTCTCTATCGTCAACACCAAGCTCGACGGCATGGCCGATCACATCGTGGTCCGCGCCTCGCATCCCTGGTTGGTGCGCCATCGCGAGGCGATCATGCAGACCATCGCATTCCTGCAAGAGGGGAAGTTCGGCGCAAATCGCAGGGCGGACTAGCGAAGCCTAATCCGCCCTGTACAGCTTATTTGGTCAGCAGCGCCACGCGCCCGATTGCCTTGCGTTCGATCAGGAGCCGCATCGCCTTCGCATAATCCTCGAGCGGCAGGCGGTGTGAGATGTTGGGCCGCACCTTGCCGGCTTCCGCCCACTCGCTCAGCGTCTTGAACCTGACCTCGCCGAGCGCGGGATTCTTCCGCACCGCCTCGCCGGCGCGAACGCCGAGCACGCTCGCCCCCTTGATCATCAGCAGATTGGTGCGGGCAAGACCGATCCCGCCGGTGAAGCCGACCACAAGGATCCGCGCGCCCCAATTGATGCAGCGCATGGAGTTCTCGAACACCTCGCCGCCGACGGGATCGAACACCACGTCGGCGCCGCGGCCATCGGTGAGGCGTTTGACGACGTCGCGGAACGGCTCGCGTTCGTAGAGCAGGACGTGATCGGCGCCACGCGCCTTTGCGATAGCCAGCTTCTCCTCGCTGGAGGCCGCCGCGATCACGGTGGCGCCGAGCAGCTTGCCGATCTCGACCGCGGCAAGCCCCACCCCGCCGCCAGCGCCGTGCACCAGCAGCACCTCGCCCGGCTTGATCTGTCCGCGGTCGATCAGCGCGTGGTACGCGGTGCCGTGCGCGGCAAGGAACGTGGCGCCTTCCGCATAGTCGAAGGTTGACGGCACCGGCACGAGCTGCGACAGTGTCGCGACCGTCTCGTCGCAATAGGCGCCGAAACGCATCTTGACGATCACCCGGTCGCCGACGGCGACACCAGCGGCACCGTTGATCTCGACGACATCGCCGGCAGCTTCAGAGCCTGGCGTGAACGGCAGCGGCGGCTTGAGCTGATACTCGCCCGCGGCCATCAGGATGTCGGGGAAATTGATCCCGGCGGCGCGGATCGCGACACGGACCTCGCCCGGCTTCAGCGGCACCGAGGCGAAGCTTTCCAGGCGCAGGCGCTCGGGCGGCCCGAGCTCGCGGCAGACGACAGCTTTCGGCATCAGGCAGCTCGCGCCTTGAGACGTGCCAGCGCCTCGCGGACCAAGGGCAGCCGGTCGTTGCCGAAATACATGTCGGTCTTGTCGATGAAGATCGTCGGCGAGCCGAAGCCGCCGCGCGCCATCACCTCGTCCGTATTGGCCTTGAGCTGGTCCTTGACCGCCTGGTCGCCGATCCCGGCAAGGAATTTTTCCGGATCGATCCCGAGCTTGCCGCAGATCTCGGTCAGCACCGCGTCCTGCGAAATGTCCTTGTCATCGCCCCAATAGGCTTCGAACACGGCGCGGGCGAACGGCACCATCTTCTCATTGCCGAGCCAGACGCAGCCGCGCATCGCTTTCACGCTGTTCACCGGAAACACAGTCGGCGGCATCTTGATCGCAAGCCCCGCCGAGCGCGCCCAGTCGGCGAGATCCTTCTTCATGTAGCGCGCCTTCAGCGGCACCGGCTTCTCGCGCTGCGCGTAAACCGACGGATTGACGGTATTGAAGATGCCGCCGACCAGGATCGGCCGCCAGGTGATCTCGACACCGAACTCCTTCGCCAGCGGCTGGATGTTGTGCCAGGCGAGATAGGTCCATGGGCTGGAACAGTCGAAGAAGAATTCGATCATGGCGTTTCCTTTGTTCTCGCTTCTCTCAATCCTCATCCTGAGGAGCGCGGAGCGCGTCTCGAAGGATGAGGCTACCATCCGGGCCTCATGGTTCGAGACGGCTACGCCTCCTCACCATGAGGGGTTATAGCGTCATTTCCTCTCGGCAAGCGCCTTCGCGCGCTGCCCGAACATGTTCCTACGCGCCTCTTCGTCGAACGGCTCCTTGACGAATTTGCCGATCGCAAGCCCCGCTTGCACCTGCGGCCGCGCCCGCACGGTCGCGTACCAGCGCTTGATGTTCGGGTAATCGTCGAGGGTGAAGCCCTGCGCCTTGTGGGTCATGGTCCAGGGGAAGCAGGCGATGTCGGCGATCGAGTAGTCGTCACCGGCGATATAGGCGCCGGTCTTGCCGAGCTGACGGTCGAGCACGCCGTAGAGCCGCGCCGCCTCGTCGCGATAGCGCTCGATCGCGTAAGGAATCTTCTCGGCGGCATAGAGCGCGAAATGGCCGTGCTGGCCGAGCATCGGACCCAAACCGCCCATCTGCCACATCACCCATTGGATGACGGTCGACCGCGCGCGCAGCTCCTGCGACAGGAAACGGCCGGTCTTATCAGCGAGATAGATCAGGATGGCGCCGGTCTCGAACGCCGAGAACGGCCCTCCGCCGTCGGCCGGCGCGTGGTCGACGATCGCCGGGATCCGGTTGTTAGGGCTGATCGCCAGGAACTCGGGGCGAAACTGCTCGCCGGCCCGGATGTTGACCGGGATGACCTTGTAGGGGAGCCCCAGTTCCTCCAGCATGATCGAGATTTTCCAGCCGTTTGGCGTCGGCGCGTAGTGCAGATCGATCATGGGCGTGCTTATTCCCGGTCACAAAGACTTTTGTTGTTCTGTACCTCCAGCATAGGACATGGCACACAGGCGCTCAATCCGAACCCATCGGGAGGCTCCCATGTTGTTTCCAACCACGATCGCGGGCTCCCTGCCCAAGCCGGAATGGCTGGCGGAGCCGGACATGCTGTGGGCGCCGTGGAAATCTCAAGGCGCAGAGCTCGCCCGCGCCAAGCGCGACGCCACGGTGCTTGCGGTCAAGCTGCAGGAGGATGCCGGCGTCGACATCGTCACCGAGGGCGAACAGGCGCGGCAGCATTTCGTGCACGGCTTCCTGGAGAAGATCGAGGGCATCGATTTCGCCCACAAGGTCGAAATGGGCATCCGCAAGGACCGCTATAAGGCGATGGTCCCGCAGGTGGTTGCGCCGCTCAGGCTCAAGGGCCGCGTCCACGACGCTGAAGCCCGCGCTGCGCGTGCGCATACCAAGAACAAGCTGAAGTTCACCCTGCCCGGCCCGATGACCATCATCGACACCATCGCCGACCGCCACTACGGCGACCGCGTCAAGATGGCCTTTGCCTTCGCCGAACTCTTGAACCAGGAGGCCAAGGCGCTGCAGGCCGACGGCGTCGACATGATCCAGTTCGACGAGCCCGCCTTCAACGTCTACATGGACCAGGTCCGCGACTGGGGCATCAAGGCCTTGGAGCGCGCGGCCGAAGGGCTGACCTGCGCGACGGCCGTGCACATCTGCTACGGCTACGGCATCAAGGCCAACACCGACTGGAAACAGACGCTCGGCGGCGAATGGCGCCAGTATGAAGAGACCTTCCCCGTGATCGACAGAAGCTCGATCCAGCAGGTCGCGATCGAATGCCGCAATTCGAAGGTGCCGCTGGAATTGCTGGCCGCGCTCCCCGGCAAGATCGTGCAGGCCGGCGTGATCGACGTCGCCAGCGACGAGGTCGAGACTGCCGAGGACGTCGTCAAGGTGATTGAAGCCGTCGCCAAGTTCGTGCCGAAGAGCAACATCATCGCGACCACCAATTGCGGCATGGCGCCGATGCGGCGGGATATCGCCGAAGCCAAGCTGCTCGCGCTCGGTGCCGGCGCGAGGCTGGCGCGGCAGCGGCTGGCCTAAGGGCTGCGCCGATGGATCAGCCGAGCGCAGGCGCGGCGCTCGGATGCAGCACTGGCCGGTAGCCGGCCTGAAACGCACGGACGGTTGACGGCGGCGTCAGCAGCACGGCGACACCCGTCACGTCCGCCCGGCTGTAACCGGCAAACGACCAGCGCAACGTCTTGCCATCGGCGACGAGATAGCTGTCCCCATTCGCCTGCGCCATTGTGCCATCGGGCAACTCGTCGACCGGCATCGGCAGCGGATGCAGCCGCTTCTTGCCGCGATCAAGCCGCTCGGCGTGCAACACCGCATCCATCGCCTTGGCGCCGAGATCGCTTACGCGATTGCCCTGCTCCCATGCCGCCCGAAACCGCATGGCGTCATCGCGGCGGCAGAAGAAGCAGGGCCGGTGCCCTGCCGCGAATGCGGTGGCTTCATCGAGGAAGAAGAGTTCGGTCCAGCTCTGCCGGCTCATTACCTTGCGCCGCCGTCCCCTGAACTCGCAGACGCAGGTGAGCCAGGCTGGCGTCGACCACCGCTTGTTCAGCAGCGTGCGGGTCGCGGGATCGTGGATGATGCCGCGGTTGCCGGTGAACATCCCGCGATGCTCGGTGGCGACGATGTCGCCGGTCGGCGTGACGCGGTTTTGCAGCGGCATGGCTTTCCTTCCTCCCTCTCCCCGCCCTTGCGGGGTCGAGACGAGCACAGCTCGCTCTTAGAGGGTCGGGGTGAGGGGCGGTTTCCAAAAACACGGTGAGAGACAAACCCGCGGTGAGTCCTCCCTCACCCGGATCGCATCGTGCGATGCGATCCGACCTCTCCCCGCAAGCGGGGCGAGGTGACTCTACGCCGCGCCGTCGCGGATCGGCGGCTGGAACGACAGCGCGGTATCCCAGGGAAAGAAGATCCAGGTGTCCTGCGACACCTCGGTGATGAAGGTGTCGACCAGCGGCCGTCCCTTCGGCTTGGCGTAGACGGTCGCGAAATGTGCGTCCGGCAGCAGCTCGCGCACCAGCTTTCCGGTCTTGCCGGTGTCGACGAGGTCGTCGACGATCAGGAGTCCCTTGCCGGTGCCGCCTCCGAGCTTCGCGGTCTGTTCCGAAATGCTCTTGAGCACTTGCAGGTCGCCCTGCTTGTCGTGGTCGTAGCTCGCCACGCAGACGGTGTCGATGACGCGCAAGCCGAGTTCGCGCGCCACGATCGCCGCCGGTACCAGCCCGCCGCGGGTGATCGCGATCACTGCGTGAAACGGCCCGACCTCGTTGAGCCGCCAGGTCAATGCCCGGCAATCCCGGTGGAATTGATCCCACGAGACCGGAAACGGCCTGCCGGCCCGTTCCTGCGCGCTTGATTCCGAATTCTTCTCAACCATGTCGTATCAACCCGCCGCAGGCTTCTTCTGCGCTGCCTGCACCTGCTTCAACATCTCTTTTACGGCGCCCATCGCCGCCGCAAGCTTTTCCGGATCGCGCGAGCGCACCACCAGATTGGTGTTCGGCTTCTTGTTCTCGTCCTGGAACGGATAGCTGCCGATGATCGTGTCGGGATGTGCCTCCGCGATCGCCCGCAGCGGGCCGCCGATGTCGCCCTCCCGCGCGTCTGCCCGCACCGAATCCGACAGCATGCGCACGCCGGACTTCAGGGTGGGTGCCACGATGTCCATCATCGCCTGCATGATCGTCGGGATGCCGGCCATCACGATGACATTGCCGAGCTTGAAGCCAGGCGCCAGAATCGTCGCGCTCTGGATCAGCTCGGCGCCGTCGGGCACGCGGGCCATCCTGAGCCGGGCCTCGTTCAGATCCTGCCCGCTCCAGCGCTCCCTGAACCGCGCCACCACCTCCGGATGATGGTGGATATCGACACCGAACGCCTTCGCCACGCTGTCGGCGGTAATGTCGTCATGGGTCGGCCCAATGCCGCCGGTGGTAAACACGTAGGTGTACCTATGCCGCAGCGCATCAAGGGCAGAGACGATGTCGGCCTCCTCGTCGGCGACGACGCGCACTTCCTTCAAGTCGATGCCGATGTTGGTCAGGTACTCGGCGATGAAGCCAATATTCTTGTCCTTGGTCCGGCCGGACAGGATCTCGTCGCCGATCACCAGAAGTCCTGCCGTGACGATCTCGCTCATGATCTCATTCCTTAACCTGGTCCCCTGACATTGCCGATCCAACGCCTTGATGTCACGGGGTTTTGCCGTCGAAATAAGCAGATGTCCGCCGGTTTTTCAGGCAGCCCGCCGGGTCATCCCCGGCAAATGCCGCAAGCCAATGCATATAGCGCTGGCCCGCCCCTTGCTACCATCCCATCAAGTCATGCACTGTGTCACACGGCTTCGGAGGGCGGCAGGCTTTATGGCAGTTGCGTTCGATGAGATGAACGGTCTCGGTGAGGACATCCGCCCGGCCTACCAGGAGCTCTCCCGCTGGCTCAAAGAGACCCCGCCAGACGCGCTCGAATATCGACGCCAGGAAGCGGAGCTCCTGTTCCGCCGGATCGGTATCACCTTCGCGGTCTATGGCGATGCCGAAGCCCAGGAGCGGCTGATCCCCTTCGACGTGATCCCGCGCATCATGTCGACGAACGAATGGACGCTGCTGGAAAAGGGCCTCAAGCAGCGCGTGCTCGCGCTCAACATGTTCCTCAGGGACATCTATCACGGCCGTGACATCCTGCGCGCCAACGTCGTCCCCGAAGACCTGATCTTCCAGAACCCGGTGTTTCGGCCGGAGATGAACGGCCAGGACGTGCCGCACGACGTCTACGTCCACATCGCCGGCATCGACATCATCCGCACCGATCCGGAAAACTTCATCGTGCTGGAGGACAATGCACGCACGCCGTCCGGCGTGTCCTACATGCTGGAAAACCGCGAGATCATGATGCGGCTGTTTCCGGACCTGTTCGCGCGGCACCGTGTCGCGCCGGTGGAACGCTATCCGGATGAATTGCTGTCGGCGCTGCGCTCGGTAGCGCCGCACAGCGCTTCCGCCGAACCAACGGTCGCGCTGATGACGCCGGGCGTCTACAATTCGGCTTATTACGAGCACTCCTTCCTCGCCGACAAGCTCGGCATCGAGCTGGTCGAGGGCCGCGACCTCATCGTCAAGAACGATGAGGTGTTCATGCGCACCACCGAGGGGCTGAAGCAGGTCGATGTGATCTATCGCCGCGTCGATGACGATTTCCTCGATCCTCTCACCTTCCGCCCGGATTCAGCGCTCGGCGTGCCGGGGCTGATGTCGGCCTATGCAGCCGGCAACATCACGCTCGCCAACGCGGTCGGCACCGGCATCGCCGACGACAAGGCGATCTACTCCTACATGCCCGATATCGTGAAATTCTATCTCGGCGAGGAGCCGATCCTGAAGAACGTGCAGACCTGGCGCTGCCGCGAACCGCAGGATCTGTCCTACGTGCTCGACAACCTCGCCGACCTCGTCGTCAAGGAGGTGCACGGCTCCGGCGGCTACGGCATGTTGATCGGCCCGGCCGCCACCAAAGCGACCATCGAGGCATTCCGCGACAAGCTCAAGCGCGAGCCCGAAGGCTTCATTGCCCAGCCGACGCTGGCGCTATCCACCTGCCCGACCTGCACCGACAAGGGCCTCGCGCCCCGCCACGTCGACCTCAGGCCGTTCGTGCTGACCGGCAGCAGCCACACCACCATCGTGCCGGGCGGGCTGACCCGCGTCGCGCTGAAGGAAGGCTCGCTCGTGGTCAATTCGAGCCAGGGCGGCGGCACCAAGGACACCTGGATACTGAGTGAGTGATTTGAAGCCCAACGCGCAGCGGAAACCCTCTCTCCCCCTGCAAGGGGGAGGGTCGGGGTGGAGGCCGGCCGCTTGCGCTGCATGGAGAGAAGACCGCCACCCGACGCTACGCGTCGACCTCCCCCTTTCGGGCGGAGGTGAACTCAAATTGCTTGGCGTCTGGTGAGGATTTCTCGATGCTGTCGCGCACCGCCGAAAACCTGTTCTGGTTGGCCCGCTATGTCGAACGCGCCGAATATCTCGCGCGCACGATCGATGCGACGCTGCGCGTCACCGCCCTGCCCGCGGCCTATATCGGCAAGACCAATGAATGGGACTCCGCGCTGCTCACCGCCGGCGTCGGTGCGAGCTTCTACGATCACTACCAGGAAGCCAACGAGCAGAACGTCGTCGAGTATCTGTCCTTCTCGCCGGAAAACCCGTCCTCAATCAAGAACTGCATCGAGGCGGCCCGGCTCAACTCCCGCTCCGTGCGCACTGCACTGACCTCGGAGATGTGGGACACCATCAACTCGGCCTGGATCGAGCTGCAGGCGGTCTGGAGCAAGGGCCCCGCCAATCGCGAGGAACTGGCCAAATTCCTGCGCTTCGTGCAGGAGACCTCGCTGCGCTTCGACGGCTCGGCCTACCGCACCATGCTGCGAAACGACGCCTACTGGTTCTCGCGGCTCGGGGTGCATCTCGAGCGCGCCGACAACACCGCGCGCATTCTCGACGTGAAATACCACGTGCTGCTGCCCGAGGAGGAGCATGTCGGCGGCCCCCTGGATTATTACCAGTGGACCTCGATCCTGCGCTCGGTCTCGGCGCTGACGGCCTATCACTGGGTCTACCGCGAAACCCTCAAACCCTGGCTGATCGCCGATCTCCTGATCCTCAACGACACGCTGCCGCGGTCGCTGGCCAGCTGCTACAGCAATCTGGTGCGCAATCTGGATCAGATCGGCGTCGCCTATGGCCGCCAGGGCGCCGCCCAGCGCCACGCCCGCGGCATCAGAAACCGGCTTGAACACAGCCATATGGACGATATCTTCCAGCACGGCGTGCACGAGTTCATCCAGGAATTCATCGCGGATAACTCGCGGCTGGGTGAGATCGTCACCAAGCAGTATCTGATCTAGCGCCAGCTTCGCTGCTCCAAGCATTTCGGGACCGGTGCCATGCGCCTGCGGATAGCCCATACCACCACCTATCGCTACGAGCCGGCGGCCTCGGGCGTGATCCAGATTCTGCGGATGACGCCAGGCAGTCATGACAGCCAATATGTTGCGGACTGGCAGATCGACGTCTCCACTGACTCCCGGCTGGACACCCATGAGGACGCGTTCGGCAACGTCACCCATGTGCTGACATACGGCTCAATCGCCGACCTCACGATCCATTGCGAAGGCCTGATCGAGACCCACGACACCGGCGGCGTGCTGCGCGGCACCGACGAGCGGTTTCCGCCGAGCCTGTTCCTGCGCTCCACGCCGCTCACCGACCTCAACCCGGCGATGACGACATCCGTGCGCGAGCTGCGCGCGGAAGCGGGCAGCGACGTGCTCGGCTTCCTGCACGCGCTGATGGTGCAGATCTACGAGCACATGACCTTCGACGAGGACCCGACCAACAGCGCCACCTCGGCCTCGGAGGCGTTCGCGCTGAAGCGCGGCGTCTGCCAGGACTACGCGCATATCTTCATCGCCTGCGCGCGCGCCGGCGGCGTCCCGGCGCGGTTCGTCTCCGGCCATTTCCTGCGCTCGGACGGCATGGTCAACCAGCAGGCCGGCCACGCCTGGGCGGAAGCTCATGTGCCCGACCTCGGTTGGGTCGGCTTCGACGCCGCCAACGGCATCTGCACCACCGACGCCCACGCCCGCGTCGCGATCGGCCTCGACTATCTCGGCGCCGCTCCCGTGCGCGGCACCCGCTATGGCGGCGGCACCGAGACGCTCACGGTTGCAGTCAAGGTCGACCAGGCAGGACGTCCCGGGCAGTGGCAGAGTCAGACGCAGTCCTAGCGGAAGACCGGCACCCTACCCGCGCCCGTTGCGAGCCACCCGGTCGGTGCCAAGTGCCGCCAGTCGACAGGCGCATGGCTGGAATCAGGGAATGCGCTCAAGCTCGGATTTGAGGACAACCAGGAAACGGGCCGCTTCGCCGCCCGTCACCACCCGATGGTCGAAGGTGAGCGATAGCGGCAGCGTGCGTCTGACTGCAACCTGCCCCCCATGGGCGACCACGCGCTCCGAAATCCGCCCGGCGCCGACGATCGCCGTCTGCGGCGGCACGATGATGAGATTGGCAAACCGGCCTCCGATCATTCCGAAATTCGACAACGTGATCGTCGCACCGTGCAGCTCCTCCGGGGGTATGGCGCGCGCGATTGCGTCGGCGCGCAGGCGGTCGAGCCCAGCCCGCAGGTCCGATACGCTGCGCTCCGCGACGTTGCGCAGCACGGGAACGATCAGGCCGCCGCCGGTGTCGACAGCAATGCCGAGATCGATGCGCTCGATCAGACGCCGCTCTCCCGAGCCGGAATGATACCAGGCATTGAGCGCGGGCTCTGCTTTGCAGGCGGCAGCGATCGCGCGCACCAGACGGATTGTCACGTCCTCGCCCTGTCGCCAGTCGTCTATGTCGGCTTCATCGGTGACCGTCGCAGGGACGATTTCCGCGTGCGCCGCCGCCATGCGTTGCGCCATCGCGCGGCGCAAGCCGCGCAGCGGCTCGGCGGGTCCGCCGTGAGACATCCGCTTCGCCGCCCTCTCGACATCTGCCCGCGTGATGGTGCCGCCGGGCCCTGTCGCCTCGACGAGATCGAGCGCGACGTCAAGCTTGCGCGCGAGGGCGCGCACCGCCGGAAACACGTGAGCTCCCTGCGCGCTGGGCGGCGTCGAAGGAGCTGCTGCCGCCGGCCGTTGCTCGCCGGTGCCGAGCTCGCCCACAATCGTCCCGGTGTCCTCCCCGGCGCCTTCGGCAAACTCCACGAGCGGCGCGCCGACCTTCACGATATCGCCCTTGGCACCGAACAGACGCGCGATGCGTCCGTTCGACGGCGCCGGTATCTCGACCACCGCCTTGTCGGTCTCGACCGAAACGAGCGGCTGGTCGGTCACGACGTGGTCGCCCTCGTTGACGTACCAGGTGACGATCTCCGCTTCTTCAAGACCTTCACCAAGGTCCGGCAATGTGAACTGGCGCATGGCACAAGGTCCGCTAGTGTTCAGTTGTACTGGCACGCCTTTCGGGCTGTGGTCACGATGCGTCCGACCGACGGCATGTAGCGTTGCTCAAGGCGGGCCATCGGGACGATCGTGTCATAGCCGGTAACGCGGGACACGGGTGCGAGCAGCGAGGATAGTCCGCGCTCGGCGATCAGAGCGGCGATCTCGGCGCCAAATCCGCCGGTGTGCGCCGCCTCGTGCACGATGACGCAGCGCCCGGTCTTTGCGACCGAACCGAGCACGGTGTCCTCATCGTAGGGCTTGAGCGTGGCGAGGTCGACGACCTCCGCAGCGATCCCCTCATCGGAGAGCGCGTCCGCTGCGGCCATCGTTTCCCTCAGCATCGCGCCCCAGCTTATCAGCGTGACGTCGCGACCTTCCCTCAAGACAAAGGCGTGATCCAGCGGCAAGGCTTCGCCGTTGTCCTCCACCTCGCCTTTCGCCGCCCGATACAGTCGCGTCGGCTCCAGGAACACCACCGGATCGGGATCGCGGATCGCGGCGAGGAGAAGTCCATAGGCGCGCTCCGGCGACGAAGGCATGACGACACGCAGGCCCGGAATGTGGGCGAGCATCGCCTCGGTGCTTTCGGAATGATGCTCGGGCGCGCGAATGCCGGCACCATGCGGCGCGCGCAGAACCATCGGACAGGTGAGCCGTCCCTGGGTACGATTGCGCATCCGTGATGCGTGGTTCACCAGCTGATCGAGACAGGGATAAATGAATCCCATGAACTGGATTTCGCCGACGGGCTTCAGTCCCTGCGCGGCCATGCCGACGCAGAGACCGCTGATCAGGAGTTCGGCAAGCGGCGTATCAAGGACGCGCTCCGGACCGAAGCGCTCTTGCAAGCCGATGGTCGCGCGGAAGACGCCGCCATTGACACCGATATCTTCGCCGAGCACGACCACATCGGGATCATCAGCCATCGCGCGGCCGAGCGCCAGATTGATGGCTTCGACCAACGTCACTTCAGGCATCGTCCTCTCCCGCGAGTTCGCGACGCTGCACGGCATACGCCTCGGGCAGATCGGCATAGAGGTTGTCGAACATGGTTTCTGGCCGGCGCGGCGGCGTCGTCAGATAACGCTCCACCGCCGCCTCGATGCGCTGATGGCACTCGGCGGCAAGCTGCTCCTCGTCCGCCTTGGTCCACATCTTCTGACCGACAAGATATGACCTGAGGCGCGCGATCGGCTCTTCCTTCCAATGCGCCTGGACTTCTTCGGCCGAACGATAGCGCAATGCATCATCTGACGTCGTGTGATCGCCGAGCCGGTAGGTGACCGCTTCGATGAAGTGAGGGCCCTTGCCGTCGCGGGCAGCGGCAATCGCCTCCTCGGCCGCGGCACGCATCGCCACCACGTCGCAACCATCCACTTGCTCGCCGCTGAACCCGGCAGCGATCGCCTTCTGGGCCAGCGTTTCAGAAGCGGTCTGCAGCCGCAGCGGCACGGATATGGCCCATTGATTGTTGGTGGCGACGAATACGACCGGCAATTTGTGCACGCCGGCAAAATTCATGGCCTCGTAGACATCGCCTTTCGAAGTGGCTCCGTCGCCAAACAGGCAGACGGCCACGCTCGGCTGCTTGCGCAGCTTCAAGGCATAGGCCACACCGGCGGCATGCGGCGCCTGTGATCCAACGGGGACACAGAACGGGAAATCGTGAACCGGACCAGAGAATTGATTGCCCCGTTCATCGCCGCCCCAGAACAGCAGGATCTCCTCCAGCTTGACGCCACGCCAGAGCAACGCGCCATTGTCACGATAAGAGGGCAGCAGAACATCATCTTCCCGCATCGCACTCGCGATGCCGACCGACACCGCCTCCTGGCCGAGCGAAACGGCATAGGTTCCCAGCCGGCCAGTGCGCTGCAATGCGACAGCCTTTCGGTCAAACAGGCGCAAGAGCACCATCGACCGGTAAAGTTCGACGAGCAGCTTGGCATCGCTGGCGAAGGCGGGAAGCGGCCGGTTCATCGCGCCGTCCGGCGCGAGGTAGTTGCGGCGGCGCACCTCAAAGCGCGCAATGACGGGGAGCTCTTCGTTTGCTCTTTTGCTGGCCACGCTCACTCTCCTGGAGCGGTTCTGCCTCCCACCTTCAGCTATTTGGTGTTCGAGCCGCCACGATGCAATACCGGCGCAGCTTCGCCCTTGGCGCGCACCTCGGCGGCCGGATCGCGGAGATCGATCAATGGGATCCGTGGAAACAGCGCGGCGATAGTGATATATGAGGGCATGGCAAATGGTCAGGTTGTCCTCGTAACAACTGAGCCGTTGGACGGCGGCCCGCCTGTTCGCTCGGTCTTCTTCGTAGCTGAAGGAGACGCGGCAAAGGCCACGGCAATTATTGCGGAAATGATGGCTCCGAATGAAAGGGTCGAAGCGTGGGGGCCGCTTCCCGAAGCGGCTGTCAAGGCCCTCGGATTGAAACCGGGTGACTACACCCACACATGACTTGCACCAGATGGCAGCCCGGCAGGCGAAAGCCTTCTGCGGCCCTTATCCTTGCGCAGAGCGCGTGATCTCGACGCAGTGCTCTCGCTTACGCGAATATCGTGTGACCACCGAGCCTTGCCACCGCGTTTGCGATCACAACGCGGGGAGCCCTCTTCCTCGAGCAAAGGACATGGCGTAATCTCTGGCGAGCTGCCCTTTGAGACGGGACGGGCCGACGTCGCCGTTTGACGGAACGGGCAGCGGTCAGGCCGTCGGCAGGCATCTCAGTCTGAAAGCAGCGCCGGCCTTATATGGCGCTCCCTCAGCTTCAACATGAAGCAGGTTGGCCTGCCGCGCGCGGCAGACAAGGGGAATGCGTAACCCTTGGAGGACGACATGGCGACATTCATAGTGAGGATCGACTGGACCGACCAGGGAATTCGTAATGTGCGGGAAGCTCCCAAGCGCAGCCGAGCGGCGAGAGAACTCGCCAAGACGCTCGGCGTCGAAATCAAGGAAGTCTACCTCACCTCCGGCGAGCATGACCTTCTTCTCCTCGCCGAAGCGCCGCTCGGCGACCACATCACAAAGCTCGCACTTGCCCTCAGTTCTCAGGGAAACATACGGACCTGCACCTCACGGGCCTGGCCCGAGGCCGAGTGGACCAAGCTGATATCCGAACTTCCGTAGCGGCTTCGCATGTCCCGATGGATCTCTACGCGGCCTGACTGACGGTGCCGTCGCTACTCTGACACGCGGCGATCGGCGCGAGCGCTTCGCGTGTGCGCATGGCGGCGGCGCATGTCGTAGCCAGCGGGGCAGGACGCATTATTTATCCAGCCACACGTCATTTATCCAGCCACACGTCCTCAAACCGCAGATTGTTGTACTGGCTGTTGTCGTGCGGATGGAAGTTCTTCACATAGGGCTGCCAGCAATTGCCGGCCGATGAGTGCAGGATGATCGGGCGCGCCGCGTCCTCGGCCAGCAGGCGCTCGATGTCGAACACGAGCTGCCTGCGCTTGTCCTTGTCTAGCTCGCGGGACTGCGCGGCCAGCAGCTTGTCGACCTCCGCATTGCAATACTGGGTGTAGTTGCGCTCGGAGTGGCAGGAGTAGTTTTCGACCAGATTGCCGTCGGGATCGTCGACGCTGACGCCGGTCACGTTCAGCCCGATCGTGTAGTCCTTGCGCTGCAGCCGGGAGTACCAGCGCGGCGTATCCAGAATGTCCAGCTCGGCCACGATGTAGATCTTCTTGAGCTGGTCGGCGAGGATCACCGCCGGATCGCGATAGGTCGGTAGGTTGCGGGTCTGGATCTTGATCGGCAGCGGCTTGGCGTCGCTGTAGCCGAGCTTCTGCATGATCGCTTGCGCCTCCGCGATATTCTTCTCGGTATCAGGCCCATAGCCCGGCAGCGTCGCCAGCACATCGGGCGGCATGCCCCACTCGCCTTCCGGCTTCGCGAGCATGGCGCCGCCGAGCCGCCCGTTGCCCTCGAACAGGATGGTGTTGAAGGCCTTGCGGTCCAGCGCCAGCGACATCGCGCGGCGGATGTCGGGATTGTCGAACGGCGGATTGACGCGGTTGACCATCAGATTGATCTGGGTGTTGGTCGCCGTCATCTCGCAGATCGCGTTCGGCGCCCGCGCCTTGACGTCCTTCATCAGGGGAATCGTGACGTCGGAGGGAAAGGTGATGTCGTAGTCGCCGGTCGCAAACGCCAGCATGCGCGTCGCGCGGCTGTCGATCGTGCGCACCGTGATCTCGTCGAGATACGGCCGGTCCTTCTTGAAGTAATCCGGGTTGCGCACCAGCCGGATCGAATCGCCGCGCCTGAACTCGACGAATTTGAACGGCCCGGTGCCGATCGGCTTGGTGCGCATCACCTGCTGCGGCACGTGGCAGGGATAGACGACCGAGAAAGCGCTGGCGAGCAACGCGAGCAGCCCCGGCTGCGGCTCGCTCAATTCGAACGTCGCCTCATAATCGCCGTTGATGCTGACGTCCTTGAGCTTGGTGTACCAGACCTTGCGCGGATTGCGCTTGAAGTCCTGGGTCTCGCTCTTGCCGATCAGCATCCGCCAGGTGCATTGCACGTCCTTTGCCGTGAACGGCTGGCCGTCGTGCCATTTCACACCCTGCCGCAGCTTGAAGGTGAGCTTGGTGTTGGTCGAATCCCATGACCAGCTTTCGGCGAGATCGGGGATCACTGTGTCGATGCTCTCGTGAACCTTGGCCGGGTCGAACACCACGAGATTGTTGAACACGGCCGCGAACGGCATCACCGAGGCGATGGTGGATTCCTCGAGCAGCGAGGTCGAGGGCGGATTGTCGTTGTGATAGAGCCGCAGCGTGCCACCCTTCTTCTGCGCCAATACTGGGCTTGCCGCCATGGTCACGAGACCCAACGCCGCAATGCATGCGGCCAGCCTGAACGACATTCTCGCCTCCCGGAATTTCTTTTTCTTGTCGATCGCGAACAGTCGAGCACAATGCCGTGCGCGCCGCAACGATGCGGGATGCAGATCATTGCCGGCTGCGCGCAACGCAGAGCAGGCGCGTGAGTCATTGCGTCGTTGGAGGCCGCGCATCGCGCTGAACATTCCGGCCAGCCGTTCCTGAACCGGGACGGCGCCTCGGGCTGCCGGGACCGTTGCCAGCCGCGAGCCAAGGCAGCCGCTGCCCTGGCCATCGACGCGGTCGAGAGGCAACCATTTTTGACCATTCACCGCATGTTCCGCTGAAAGGAATTGGGGTTGGATGGCACCGTGAAATTGGCTACTAGTTTGGCGCCGAGACAGTCGGACCGGCGGGGACTGGACATGACCTATTGCTGTGGAATTCTGGTGCGAGACGGCCTCGTCATGATCGCCGACACCCGCACCAATGCCGGCCTCGACAATGTCTCGACCTTCCGCAAGCTGCACATCTTCGAAACGCCCGGCGAGCGCATCATGGCGGTCGCGAGCGCCGGCAATCTGGCGATCAGCCAGTCGGTGCTGTCGACCCTGACCGAGGGCATGCAGGACCCGCAGACCGGCGAGCTCGAAACGTTGATGAATGCGCCGACCATGTTCCAGGCGGCACAGCGGATCGGCCGCGCCATCCGCGCCGTGCACGCAACTGAGGGAGAAGCGCTGCGCGCCGAAGACATCTCCTTCGACGTCTCCTTCCTGTTCGGCGGCCAGATCAAGGGCTCGCGGATGCGCCTGTTCATGGTCTACACCGCCGGCAACTTCATTGAATGCACCACCGACACGCCGTACCTGCAGATCGGCGAGCACAAATACGGCAAACCGGTGCTCGACCGCGCCATGCATTACGACGTCGAACTCTATGAGGCGCTGAAGACCGGCCTGATTTCGATGGATTCGACGATGCGCTCCAACCTCGGCGTAGGGCTGCCGATCGACGTGCTGGTGGTGCGCACGGATGCCTGCGAGGCCGACCTCAACCACCGCATCGAAGCCGGCGAACCCTATTTCCATGACCTGCGTTCGCGTTGGTCGGCGGCGCTGCGCGCGGCGCACCAGAATATTCCGCGACCGCCCTACAAGACCGAGATCGAAGCAAAAGCCAAGAAAGAGGAAACCAGATGACTGAGGCAGCCAACAAGATCGCCGTCGTGACCGGTGCCGGCACCGGCGTCGGACGTGCCGCGTCGCTTGCCCTGATGAACGCAGGCTTCACCGTCGTGCTCGCCGGACGCCGGCTGGAGATGCTGGAGGAAACCAGCAAGCTCGGCCCCGCCGGCAAGAGCCTTTGCGTCACCGCCGACATGACCAGCCCGGCCTCGATCGCCGCGCTGTTCGACAAGGTGAAAGCGACCTACGGCCGGCTCGACCTGCTGTTCAACAATGCCGGCATGGGCGCGCCGCCGGTCAATTTCGAGGACCTGCCGCTCGAACAGTGGCAGGCGGTGGTGAACACCAACCTCACCGCCCCGTTCCTGTGCACCCAGCACGCCTTCCGCATCATGAAGGACCAGAAGCCGCGCGGCGGCCGCATCATCAACAACGGTTCGATCTCCGCGCACGCGCCGCGCCCGTTCTCGGCGGCCTACACCTCGACCAAGCACGCCATCACCGGCCTCACCAAGTCTTCCAACCTTGACGGACGCATGTACGACATCGCGGTCGGCCAGGTCGACATCGGCAACGCCGCAACCCCGATGACCGACCGCATGGTCAACGGCCCCGGCGTGCTGCAGCCCGATGGCACGACCAAGCACGAGCCACGCATGGATGCGAAGGCGGTCGGCGATGCCGTCGCCTACATGGCGGGCCTACCGCTCGACGCCAACGTGCTGTTCATGACGGTGATGGCGACCAAGATGCCATTTGTCGGCCGGGGGTAAGCCGCAGCCACCGCCGTCATTGGTTGCGAAGCGAAGCAATTTGCTGATCCCCTTGGGGACAGATGGATTGCTTCGTCGGTTTGCTTCTCGCAATGACGGGTGGCGAGAGCCCCCTACTCCAGCTTCTCCACAATCCGCAGCGTCGGGAACAGCTTCATCCAGAGCAGCGCGATCGCGATCGTGCCGACGCCGCCGAGGACTGCGGCCGGCACCGTGCCGAGCAGCGCCGCGGTGACGCCGCTTTCGAACTGCCCGAGCTGGTTCGAAGCGTTGATGAAGAGGAAATTGACGGCGCCGACCCGGCCGCGCATCTCGTCGGGCGTCGCCAATTGCACCAGCGAGAAACGGATCACGACGCTGATCGTGTCGGCGGCGCCCAGCACTGCGAGCGCCAGCGCCGACAACCACATCCAGTGCGACAGCGCGAACACCACCGTCGCGGCCCCGAACACGATGACCGCCTGAAACATCCTTAATCCCACGTGGCGGCTGATCGTATGCCGCGCCAGCACCATGGTCATCAGGAGCGCGCCGACCGCAGGCGCGGCGCGCAGGACACCGAGGCCGAGCGGACCGGTTTGCAGGATGTCGCGCGCATAGATCGGCAGCAGCGCGGTGACGCCGCCGAACAGCACCGCGAACAGGTCGAGCGAGATGGTGCCGAGGATCGCCGGATTGCTGCGGACGAAGGTGACGCCGGCGAACACATCGTCTGACGATGCGCTGTTCTTCGGCGGCGCCTGCTGCAGCCGGCCGATGCCGCCGGTCAGGATCATGCCGAGCAGCCAGAACACCATCATCACAACATAGGGCACGCTTGGCATCATGGCGTAGGCAAAGCCACCGAGCGCGGGCCCGGTGATGGTGGCGACCTGCGCCGCGCCGCTCGAGATCGCGGTCGCCCGCTGCAGCGAACCCTGCGGCGCGATCAGCGGCAGCAGCGCCGCGGTCGCCGGGCTCTCGAACGCCCCGGCGATCCCGAGCACGAAGGTGGCAACGAAGATCTGCAGCTCGGAGATGGTGCCGGCAAAGGTGCTCGCCGCGAGGAACAGCGCGGTCAGCGCCTCGGCGAGCTGGCAGGCCTGCACCACGCGTTTGCGCTCGAACTGGTCGGCGGCGTGGCCGGCGACGAACACGAGCAGCGCCGTCGGCAGGAACTGAACCAGGCCGACCATGCCGAGGGCAAAGGCGCTGCCGGTCAAGTCGTAGATCTGCCAGCCGATCGCCACCGCGCCGATCTGGCTGGAAAAACGCGACAGGCTGCGCGACGACAGGAAAAACAGAAAAGATCTGTGACCGAGCAGATCGCGGGCGCCGACGGTCGTTGCGGAAGACATGAGCGAGCCGTGGCCGACCGCCTGCAACTTGTCAATGGCGGCGACGTCAGCGCGCAACAGCATTGCGCTGCACGAAGCCCCTGCCATAATCGCGCGAAGGGTTTTCGGGGTCTTGATGCTGTAATTGCAATCGGCGTTTGGCGTGGTGGCGCTCCTGGCGATCGCCTGGGCGTTCGGGGAGAACCGCCGCGCGGTGTCGCTGCGGCAGGCCGCAATCGGGCTCGCGGTCACCATCGTCATCGCGCTGGTGCTGATCAAGGTGCCGCTCGTGACGAAAGCGTTCGGCACCATCAACGATGCGGTCGGCACCATCGCCGCCGCGACGCACGCCGGCACCGCCTTCGTGTTCGGCTATGTCGGCGGCGGCCCGGCGCCGTTCGATCCCAAGGCACCGGGCACGGACTTCATCCTTGCGTTCCAGGCGCTGCCGATCGTGCTCGTCATGAGCGTGCTGACGACGCTGCTGTTTTATTGGCGCGTGCTGCCGCCGGTGGTGCGCGGCATGGCCTGGCTGCTCGAGCGCACGCTCGGCGTCGGCGGCGCGGTCGGGCTCTCGACCGCGGCCAACATCTTCCTCGGCATGGTGGAGGCGCCCCTTTTCATCCGCCCCTACTTGGCCCAGCTCACCCGCAGCGAATTGTTTCTGGTGATGACTGGCGGCATGGCGGGAATCGCCGGCACCGTGCTGGTGCTTTACGCCACGCTGCTCGCGCCGCTGATCCCGGACGCCGCCGCGCATTTCGTCATTGCCTCGGTGCTCGGCGCGCCGGCCGCCATCTTGGTCAGCCTGATCATGGTGCCGGAGACGACAGACAAGCGCACCGGCGGATCGCTCGACGATCCGGACATCCATGTCTCGTCGACAATGGACGCGATCGTCAAGGGCACGGCGGCCGGGCTCGAGCTGCTGATGAACATCATTGCGATGCTGCTGGTGCTGGTCGCCCTGGTGTATCTCCTCAACGCGATCGTCGGCCTGTTGCCGGAGGTCGGCGGCGCGAAGATCTCACTGCAGTGGCTGCTCGGCTCTGCGATGGCGCCGGTGTGCTGGCTGATGGGCCTGCCATGGTCGCAGGCGGTCACGGCGGGAAGCCTGATGGGCACCAAGACCGTGCTGAACGAGCTGATTGCCTATGTCGACCTCTCGAAGCTCGGCACCGATGCGCTCGATCCGCGCTCGCGGCTGATCATGCTCTATGCGATGTGCGGCTTCGCCAATTTCGGGAGCCTCGGCATCATGATCGGCGGACTCGGCATCATGGCGCCGGGGCGGCGCGAGGAGATCAACGCGCTCGGGCTGAAGTCGATCGTATCAGGCACGCTCACGACATGCCTGATGGGCGCGATCGTGGGGGCGATGACGTCCTCGTAGATGGGGTAACGGGCCGACGGATATAGCCGCCCGGTCGCGACGGCGCGATGTGGAAGCGCGCTCGCGTGCGGCTTTTCGGGCAGGCGGTCGTCCCTCAAACTGATGGTGTTCAAACGGAGTCGGGCGAGCCCGCTCCAAGCATCATTAAGGGACGACCATGTACCACTATGCAGGAATCGACGTGTCTTTGGAAAGCTCGAGCGTTTGCGTTGTCGATGGCGCGGGCAAGATTTTGCGGGAGGCGAAGGTTGCCAGCGAGCCGGAAGCGCTGATCGCCTGGTTCCGATCGCTGGGCCAGGCGATGGAGCGGATCGGACTGGAGGCCGGTCCGTTGTCGCAATGGCTGTCCACGGCGCTGCGCGCGGCCGGGCTTGCCGTCGAGCTGCTGGAGACCCGGCACGTCCGCGATGCCTTCAAGGCGATGCCGGTGAAGTCGGACCGCAACGATGCCCGCGGCATCGCCCAACTGATGCGGCTCGGCTGGTTCCGGCCGGTCCACTGCAAGTCGATTGAAGCGCAGGAGACGCGGGCGGTTCTGACGGCCCGCAAGCTGCTGCAGTCGAAGCTGCGCGACATCGAGAACAGCGTACGTGGCGTGCTGCGGGGCTTTGGCCTGAAGGTCGGCAAGACCACCGAGCGCACGTTCGCCAACCGGATCCGGGAGCTCGTCGCCGGCCACCCCGGACTTGAGCTGGTGGCGCAGGCCCTGCTCGAAGCCCATGCCGTGTTGCTGCGCGAGTTCAATGGCCTGGACAGACACACCCAGAAGCTCGCCAGATCGCATCCCCCGGCCCGGCTTCTGATGACAACGCCGGCCGTCGGCCCGATCGTGGCGCTCACCTATGCCGCCGCGATCGACGATCCGATCAGGTTCCGTTCCTCGAAGGCGACCGGCGCGCATTTTGGGCTCACCCCGAAGAAGTATCAGTCGGGGCAAACCGACTACACTGCCCGCATCAGCAAGATCGGCGACGCGTCGGTGCGGGAGGCGCTGTACCAGGCCGCCCACGTCATGCTGACCAAGCCGGTCAGGAACTGCTCGGCGCTGAAGAGCTGGGCCATGCGGCTTGCCAAACGTGCGGGCATGCGCAAGGCCAAGGTGGCGCTGGCGCGCAAGCTCGCAGTCATCCTGCATCGGATGCTGGCTGATGCGAAACCCTTCAATCCGATGGCCCACGCAACCTAAGGAAGGAGCCTCAACCGATCTGGGCAGGCCACGACACCAGGCCTTCCCCGAGCGAAGTCCCTTTGCCGGGACGACGGATCCGGTCAGGCCGCCATCCGGGAAGTCGGTTCACAACCACGCTTCCGTAGATTGGCCGGCCGGCTCCTCAATGCACCCCATCAGGCGACGGCCACTGCGCCGATCCCGTACAGAAGCAAGTGCCCGGCAAGTGGACCACGCAAAAAGGGATTGACTAACCAAGGCCCGTTACAGAAGCCCGGATGGAGCGAAGCGCAATCCGGGGGAATCATCATAGTGTGTACGATTCCCGGATTCCGCGAAGGCTGTCACCGGGCGCGACATCCGCGCGACCCGTTGGCTCCATCCGGGCTACGAGATCACGCCGTCAACTCTACCGTCTTGAAATCCGCCGGCAGGATCACTTCCAGCAATTCGACGTCGTCGGAGTAGTCCAGGATCATGTGCCGGAGGCGCGGCGGCTGGGTCCAGGCGCTGCCCTGCGTCATCAACGTCTCGCCCTCGCCTTCCATGTAGGTCTTCACCCAGCCCTTGAGCACGTAGACCATCTGGAACTCGACGTCATGATAATGCAGCTTCGACACCTCTTCCGGATTGCACGGACCCTGCAGCCGGATCACATGCGCCTGCGCCAGCCCGTGCGTGGCATCAGCGATGCCGAGGTCGCGATACTTGGCATAGGCGCGCAGTCCGTCAGCCCTGAAATCCTCCTCGCGGTGGTGGCTGATGGCAACGCGCTGCTTCGGCCGCGCCTTGGGCTTGGTCTTTGTGGTCGTCTTCCTGGCGGTCGAGACGCGGCCCTTCGACTTGATGGTCTTGCGCGCCGAGGGTTTGGCGGCGCTCCCGAGCCCGGTCCATTTCTTCCTCACCGCGGTCTTGGCCGCTGGTCTTGATGCCGGCTTTCGCTTGGCCATTGTTGGTTACCTCCCGTCTTTTAATCGGATGAGGGTAGCACAAAAGCCTGTTGGGGGATGGGCGAAAGCATCGGGTCGCGCGAACGTGCATGCGCTCCCTCAAGCGCGCGGCCAAGCGGCGGCGCCGGCGCGATTACGCCGTGGTCCCCTCCGCCGTCAATGCAGCCGGAAGACGCCGTCGACGGCGCGCAGCTCCGCGGGCCTGACCAGCCTGGAGTGCGCGACCGTCACCGAGAACAGCGGCCCCTCGAGCTTCTCCTGCCAGAAGGCGAGGAAATCCTGCAGCGCCGGGAATTTCGGGAAGAGATCGTAATTCTGCCAGACGTAGGTCTGCAGCAACGAGGGGTGATCCGGCATCCGATACAGGATTTGCGCCGTTGTCAGCCCATACCCCAGCAACTGCTTCCGGAAGTCGTCGGAAACAACCCCACCAACACGCGAGACCATGCCAACCTCCTGTGACGGAGCGCATGTGCGCGTGGTGGCCGACCTGCCGGGGCCACCGCCGGCAAAGATGCGCTCACATGAGAGAAATGTGACGCACGCGACTAACCGATCTCAAGCCTAAATGTTTAACGGGTTGTTGAAATTTCTCGCGCTGGCAGCAGCTTACCGCAGGTGCTAATACCAGTTGGGCGACCTCCAAGCCGTCATTAAGCATGACCGGCGATGCTGGCAGACGCCCCGTCCGAGTGCCAATTTTTCTGCTAGAAGCCCTTGCCCAGTGCCCGCGACTGGCCTATCTCCATTTCGGCCAGGTTGGCACTCGCTGGCCTGGACTGCCAACTCTCCAAAATTCTACAACATCTGCAAATGTTTAGGAGGACTGCATGAAATTCCGTCCGCTTCACGACCGCGTCGTGGTCAAGCGCATCGACGCCGAAGAGAAGACTGCTGGCGGCATCATCATTCCGGACACTGCCAAGGAAAAGCCCTCCCAGGGCGAAGTCGTCGCCGTCGGCCCGGGCGGCCGCGACGAGGCTGGCAAGCTGATCCCCATCGACGTCAAGGTCGGCGACCGCGTCCTGTTCGGCAAATGGTCGGGCACCGAGGTCAAGATCGACGGTGAAGACCTGCTGATCATGAAGGAAAGCGACATCATGGGCGTGCTCGACGTCCCCGCTTCCAAGAAGAAGGCCGCTTAAGCGCCCCTCTCCCTCCCTGGTTAAATCTCTCAAGGAAAAACTCAGATGGCAGCTAAAGAAGTCAAATTCTCCGTCGAGGCGCGCGACAAGATGCTGCGCGGCGTCGACGTTCTCGCCAACGCCGTGAAGGTCACCCTCGGTCCGAAGGGCCGCAACGTGGTGCTCGAGAAGTCGTTCGGCGCTCCCCGCATCACCAAGGACGGCGTCACCGTCGCCAAGGAGATCGAGCTCGACGACAAGTTCGAGAACATGGGCGCCCAGATGGTGCGCGAAGTCGCCTCCAAGTCCGCTGACGCAGCCGGCGACGGCACCACCACCGCGACCGTGCTCGCCCAGGCGATCGTGAAGGAAGGCGCCAAGTCGGTCGCCGCCGGCATGAACCCGATGGACCTGAAGCGCGGTATCGACCTCGCGGTCGAGGCCGTGGTGGCGGACCTGCAGAAGAACTCCAAGAAGGTCACCTCGAATGAGGAGATCGCCCAGGTCGGCACCATCTCGGCCAACGGCGACGCCGAAATCGGCAAGTTCCTCGCCGACGCCATGAAGAAGGTCGGCAACGAGGGCGTGATCACGGTCGAGGAAGCCAAGTCGCTCGAGACCGAGCTCGACGTCGTCGAGGGCATGCAGTTCGACCGCGGCTACATCTCGCCCTACTTCGTCACCAACGCCGACAAGATGCGCGTTGAGATGGACGACGCCTACATCCTCATCAACGAGAAGAAGCTCTCCTCGCTGAACGAGCTGCTCCCGCTGCTCGAGGCCGTGGTGCAGACCGGCAAGCCGCTGGTCATCGTCGCTGAGGACGTCGAAGGCGAAGCGCTCGCCACCCTCGTCGTCAACCGTCTGCGTGGCGGCCTGAAGGTTGCGGCCGTCAAGGCTCCGGGCTTCGGCGATCGCCGCAAGGCCATGCTGCAGGACATCGCGATCCTGACTGGCGGCCAGGCCATCTCGGAAGACCTCGGCATCAAGCTCGAGAACGTCACGCTGCAGATGCTCGGCCGCGCCAAGAAGGTGATGATCGACAAGGAGAACACCACGATCGTCAACGGCGCCGGCAAGAAGGCCGACATCGACGCCCGCGTGGCCCAGATCAAGGCGCAGATCGAGGAGACCACCTCGGACTACGACCGTGAAAAGCTGCAGGAGCGTCTCGCCAAGCTCGCGGGCGGCGTCGCGGTGATCCGCGTCGGCGGCGCAACCGAAGTCGAGGTGAAGGAGCGCAAGGATCGCGTTGATGACGCGATGCATGCGACCCGTGCGGCCGTCGAGGAAGGCATCGTTCCGGGCGGCGGCGTCGCCCTGCTCCGTGCCTCCGAGCAGCTCAAGGGCCTGCGCACCAAGAACGACGACCAGAAGACCGGTGTCGAGATCGTGCGCAAGGCGCTGTCGGCGCCCGCTCGCCAGATCGCGATCAACGCCGGTGAAGACGGTTCGGTGATCGTCGGCAAGATCCTGGAGAACAAGACCTACAATTACGGCTTCGACTCCCAGACCGGCGACTATGCCGACCTCGTCAAGAAGGGCATCATCGACCCGACCAAGGTCGTGCGCACCGCGATCCAGAACGCTGCCTCCGTTGCCGCGCTGCTGATCACCACGGAAGCGATGGTCGCCGAGCTGCCGAAGAAGGCCGCTGGCGGTCCTGCGATGCCTCCGGGCGGCGGCATGGGCGGCATGGACTTCTGATCCAGCCTCTCAAGGCAATCCACGAAATGCAAAACCCCGGCAGCGATGCCGGGGTTTTTGTTTGCGGCAAACCGGGTGCTTGCCGCAGCGCAGCCAGTGGTGGGCCCCGCACAACCTTACGCTGAAGCGGGGAGTCCGCTGGCGCTCACGATGTCCACGCTATACACAGCCACGCCGGTAAACATACCTTGGTCTGAGTTGACAATTTCAAAAAAATTATTGGCGAGAGTCGCAAACCGAACCGACAGTCCCACTTTCGTCCCGCACAGTAGGGTCGGGACTGGATCAAAGCTGCTCACCTAGAATCTGAACCGAACACGGAGCGTCCGCTCTCGTGACGCGAGCGAGCGTTGCGAGAAACGCTTTCGCTTGAGAAGGGAACTGCGTCTTGAGTGAAACAGAAATGAAAGTCACAGTGAACGGCACGACTATCTTCGGCATGCCGTTGTCGAGCTTCCCGAAGATCACCTTGCCCGGCATGATCGGCGATCTTGCCGAACAGGGTTTTGCCCGCGCCCGGGCCGCCTCCGAACAGATGACGGAGACGTTGGGCGAAACGTATTCGCACAATGCGCGATGCGCGGCCGACTACGGGCTCAAGGTGTTCGAAATCTCATACGCCAATACCGCCTCCGCGCTCGATTTCTTCGTCCATCTCGCCGGCAGCAGGTCAGCAACCGATGTCTTGGCCTTGTCTACCGAGCAAACCCGCAAAGCCTTCGATATGGCATCCGACCAGAACAAGGAATTGTGGGCGCTTGGCCAGAAGCTTGCGACGGAAATGGGTGAGCCGGTCAGGAAGCATTTCGGCAAGGTTCTCCACCAAGCCGGCTAAAAAAGCGGCGCTCAATTCACATCGAGGATTCGTTTGAGGAGGGATCCGGCCGGTTGGAGAAGCCCAGTGACGAGCATGCAGCCCCCACTGCCCGATGCTCTGTCAGAAGCCACAGGTGCGCGATGCCCCCCAACTGGTCGCACCGACAAGAGGCGCAATCCAACCGGCCGGTGCTTTTCTGCAAAAAACAAAAAGGCAATCTCGAGGGAGGCTCACATGGGCATGCTCATGGTCAAATGTCCGCAAACCGCACACGCGATTCCCACCGGCATCAAAACCGATCGCGAAAGCTTTGGACGTAGCACGGTATTCTTCTCGCGCACACCTTGCCCATTCTGCCGCACCGATCACGCCTGGTTCGCGCGGGACGCCTGGGTCGCTGAGCCGAGCATCCGCGTGCGGCGCCGGCTCACCGGCCTGAAGGTCGACACAGACTATTGATGATCGCGATGGAGGGACACCATGGGGCGCATGCAGACCTCGACCGAAACATCCGCCTGGCTGCTACAGGCCAAGGATTTTCTCGACGAAGCACGACGGCTGAAGCCCGGCCCGGAACGCAATGAGTTGCGCCAGACGGCGAAGGTGCTGCGCGAGATTGCGAAACTCGAGACGGCATCCGAACCCGCACGGGAGCCTGATCGGCGGCGGAGGAGCTGATCGCGCCGAAAGGGGCTCACACCGCGTCGTCCGCTTCGATTTCCGGGATGCACGGATCGTCAGCTCGAGTCGCCGCCCGAGATCGGATCTTGTGGTCCGAGAAGATCTCCTCGGCTTCGAGACGCATGACGCGGTGGCATTCGCACGCCACCGCCGATAGCCGCGACCGGTCGATCTCGATCCGGCCTCGTTGATCGGACCTGATCGCGCCGCGCGCGCGCAGATTGCGCATCAACAGCGTCACCGTCGTTCGTCGCACACCGAGGATCTGCGACAGCGCCTGCTGGGTCAGCGGGAGGACGTCGCTGTCGACGCGATCGCGAAGCTGGAGCAGCCAGCGCGCCATGCGGGCTTCGACCGGATGCAGCGCGTTGCAGGCCGAACCGAGCTGAAACTGTATCAGCATCGCCCTGAAGTGACTTTGGATCGCCTGCCGGATCGCGGGACTGCGGCCGAAGGCCGTGTAAAATCGTGACGCAGGAATCCGCGAAGCGGAGCCCGCCGCATGGACGACCGCGGTAATGGCCGACGCTGACGACCCGAGCACCGAAAGACTGCCCACGGCCCCCTCGCGCCCGATCACGCCGGTGGCAACGGTGTGTCCGTCCGCCATTTCGATCATGAGCGAAATGGCGCCGCTATATGGAAAGTAGACATGATCGATTTGGTCACCCGCCCGCGAGATCACCGTGTCCTGCTCGAGCGCAACGCCCTCCAATTCGGGCCTCAGCAGATCGAGGTCCGCTGCCGGCAGGGATGCAAGAAGGCGATTACCGATTCCGCCGGGAGGACTCACTAGCGGGGCCCCGTAGTGAGGCGACGCGCAACGAGAACCAACTCACTCAGATACACTCTCAAAAAACAACTCCAAACGCTTGGCCAGACGGAATTTCTGTACGCAGCATTTTCGGGAGTTAGATGCAGAAATGCGTGGCCGGACGCAACAATAAAATGCGCGTGAGTCTTATGGTAGCACTGCGGGAACCCGGAAGTTCCAATTTCCGGAGATGGCGATGCTGCGTGCGATCGATGCGGATGTCGCACGTCTCTGAACCGCATCGGCTAGATCGTGCGCAAGGCGTGGGCAGCACAGGACTTCTGATGCGCAGGGTCAGGCAATTGTGGAAATGCGCTCATGCACAACGTGACGTAAGTGCCGCCCGTGTGCGACATAGTCGAGCGTCTTACGACCCAGATCATTCCTCAGAGGCCCGCGCCGGCGGGCTTCGACTCCCGGACCGGTGAATTGCCGACCTCGTCAAGGAGTGCATCATCGACCCGACCAAGGTCGTGCGCACCGCGATCCAGAACGCGGCCTCGGTTGGCGCGCTTCTGATCACCATCGAGGCGATGGTCGCCGAGCTGCCGAAGAAGGCCGCTGCCGGCCCCGCAATGCCTCCAGGCCGCGGCATGGGCGGCATGGACTTCCGATCCAGCCTCTCAAGGCATCCACGATGAGCGAAACCCCGGCAGCGATGCCGGGGTTTTTGTTTGGAGCACAGAATGCCTGCGCCTGGACGCCGGGAAGGTCGTTGCTCCAAAGCCTGCACTTCGCCAATGATTGCCTCGAGTCTGGGCAGCTTTCGAAGGCGAGACGCTTTGACGAATGGCAACGGCAAATCTACAACAGGCAGGGAAGTACCCTTGTGCCTGCGGCATGCAGCTTTCCGGACTACCGTACCGGCAAGCGCAAAATTCCGCGGCACAAGCAGTACCCCATTGGAATTGTTACGGATCGCAAGCTGCCACTGACAAGCTGCCAAGAGGCCCTGACTTGGATATCGACAGTTGGCTTCACAGCATCGGTCTGGACCGATATGCGCAGATATTCCGAGAGAACGCCGTCGACCTCAGCGTCGTCCCTTATCTGACCGATGAAGATCTGGAGAAGCTCGGCGTGCTGCTCGGGCACCGCCGCAAATTCCTGCGGGCTGCCGCCGAACTCGGAGCCGTCGACAAGAGCGCCTCCCCCGTTGCGCTGACGGCAACCGCTCCACCTCGCAAGCATGATGCAGCCGAGCGCCGTCAACTCACGATCATGTTCTGCGATCTTGTAGGCTCGACCGCGCTGTCGACGCGACTCGACCCCGAGGATTTGCGAGAGGTCATCGGCGCCTACCAGAGCTGCTGCGCCGACATCATCACCGGCGCGAAGGGTTTTGTCGCCAGATATATGGGCGACGGAGTCCTCGCCTATTTCGGTTACCCCCAGGCGCACGAACATGACGCCGAACGCGCCGTCAGGGCGGGCCTGACGCTGGTCGAGGCGGTGCCGAAGCTCGCCTCGCCGGTCGGCGACTCCTTGCAGGTCCGTGTCGGCATCGCGACCGGTCTTGTGGTCGTCGGCGACCTGATCTCGGCCGGCCTCGCCGAAGAGCAGGCGGTGATCGGCGAGACGCCGAACCTGGCCGCGCGACTGCAGGCAATCGCCGAGCCCGGCACCGTGGTGATCTCATCGAGCACCCGCCGCCTGACCGGCGGCCTGTTCGATTACCGCGAGCTCGGGACCTTTCCGCTCAAGGGCTTCGACGAGCCGGTCAAGGTGTGGCGGGCGCTGGGCGTCAGCGCAGCTGAAAGCCGGTACGAGGCGCTGCGCGCAAGTGCGTTGCCGCTGGTCAACCGCTACGAGGAGATCGACCAGCTCATGCAACGCTGGGACGGCGTGCAGCACGGCGAGGGCTCGGTCGTCCTGCTGTCGGGCGAGGCCGGCATCGGCAAGTCACGGATCGCACAGACGGTGCTGGAGCGGCTGAGCAGCGAGCCGCATACGGTGGTGCGGCAATTCTGCTCGCCCTACCACCAAGATACAGCGCTCTACCCGGTTATCGCGCAGCTCGAACGAACCGCGGGCTTTCGTCGCGACGACAAGGACGAGCAACGGCTGGCGAAGCTGGAGGCGTCGCTCGTCACGCCGGCTGGCGGCCGCGCCGAGACCATGTCGCTGTTCGCCGGCCTGCTGTCGATCCCCGATGGCGGGCGCTATCCGGCTCTCGATCTGACGCCGCAAAAGCGCAAGGAAAGGACCCTGCAGGCGCTGCTCGCGCAGCTCGAGGGTTTGGCAACGCGGCAACCGTTGCTGTTCCTCATGGAGGACATGCACTGGGCCGACTCGACCTCTCTCGAATTGTTCGGGCAGATCATGGATCGCGCCCCTGCCCTGCCGCTGCTCGCGATCGCAACCTTCCGTCCGGATTTTGTCCCGCCCTGGGCCGGCCGTCCCCAGGTGACGATGATCGGTCTCGACCGCCTCCAGCGGCGGCACTGCACCGAGATGATCGTGCACCTCACGGCCCGCAAGGTCCTGCCGCAGGAGATCGCGGACCAGATCACCGAACGAACCGACGGCGTACCGCTGTTCGTCGAGGAATTGACCAAGGCTGTCGTCGAAAGCGGCGTGCTGGTCGAGCAGGATGATCGGTACGTCGCCGCCGGCCCGGTGACCCAGGTTGCGATCCCGACGTCGCTGCAGGAATCGCTGCTGGCACGGCTCGATCGCCTTGCCCCTACCAGCAATGTGGCGCAGATCGCCGCCGCGCTCGGCCGGCAATTCTCGCATGAATTGATCAGCGCCGTCGCAGGAATGCCGCCCGCGCCGTTGAACGAGACCTTGCAGCAGCTCGTGAACGCCGAGTTGATATTCAGGCGCGGTACGCCGCCTGACGCAGAGTACACGTTCAAGCACGCGCTCGTGCAGGATACCGCGTACGGCACGATGCTACGGAGCACCCGCCATCAGGTTCACGGCCGGATTGCCGCAGCACTGGAGGCACAGTTTCCCGACATCTGCGCAACTCAACCCGCCGTGCTCGCGCGGCACTGCACCGAGGCCGGGCTGACCGACAAGGCGGTCTCTTACTGGCTCAAGGCCGGTCAGCAGGCGCTCGCGCGCTCGGCCACGATTGAGGCCGCCACCCAATTGCGGAAGGGGTTGGACGCGCTGAAAGGGTTGCAGGACACACCCGAGCGACGCAAGCAGGAACTCGACCTGCAACTCGCGCTTGCATTGGCGCAGATGGCTATGAAGGGCTATTCGGCGCCTGAAGTGGGTGAGACTCTTGGCCGCGCCCGCGTTCTCGCCGAGCGGATCGATCAACCACGCTACCTCTGGCCGGTGATCCTCGGCCAGTCCTCGTTTCACCGGGTCCGGGGCGAACACCGGCGCGCGCTCGAGCTGGCCGAGCAACTGGAGCGAGTCGGCGAGGCACGAAACGATGTCGCAGCCCAATTGGTCGGCCGTTGGGCCAACGGGCGCACTCGCCTCTTCCTCGGCGAATTCGTCGCGGCCCGCGAGCTCCTGGAGCGCTGTCACGGCCTTGCGGATCCGGCGCATCGGAGCGGCGTCTCGTCCGCCGATCCCTATGTGATGACGCTTGCCTATCTGGCCTGGACTCTCGCCGTGCTCGGTCACTTGGACGAGGCCCGGACGCGGTTGAACGAAGCCTTGTCGGAGGCACGTCGGCTCAACCATACCCAGACGCTGGCCGACGCGCTGCTCTCGGCGTGCCCTGTCGAACGCATCATCGGCTCGCCGAACCTACAGCAGCACGAGGAGGAACTGCTCGCGCTCTCGACCGAGCGCGGCTTTCCGTTGCATCTGGGTTGGGCTACGGCGTACCGGGGCGTGTCATTGACCCTGCTCGGACAGCCGCAGGAAGGGCTGTCGCTGATCCATCAGGCGATGACGACAATTAGAACGACCGGAGCCGTCACAGGCACCCCGGACCTCCTGATGATGCTCGCCGACGCCTACGCCAAACTCGAAAGGCCCGCCGAGGGATTAAGCTGCCTCGCCGAGGCCAAGCAGGTCATCGAGGCGACTGACGAGCGGTACGGCGAGGCCGAATTGTATCGGCTGCGCGGCACACTGTTGAACGCGACAGGCGATCCAGTCGCGGCGGAGCAGAACTATCGTCAGGCCATCACCGTCGCACAGCTGCAGAGCGCAAAGCCCTTCGAATTGCGAACGTCGATCGGTCTGGCACGCATCTTGCGCGAACAGGGCAGACATGCCGAGGCCCATGATCTGCTCGCCTCGATCTACGGCTGGTTCGCCGGAGGCCTTGATGCGCCTGACTTGAAGGAAGCCAAGGCGCTGCTTGACATGCGCGCCTCGTGATGTGCCCGATCTGCAAGTCTTGGCTGCGTTCGCGGGGGACGCAAGCGTCGTCCGAATTTGTGACGCTCGGATAAATTTCAACCAATATTGACAAGACTCTGCGACTGGCTCGATTGTATCGGCCGCGTCCAGCGGACGCGATCATAGTGGAGGAATCAATAATGAGGCGGATTTCAAAAGGTGTCGCCAAGGATGAGGTGACGTATTTTTATCTCATCACTCGCACCGAAAGAGGCCGGGCACAAAGCGAGGCCCAGAAGAAGAGGGGCGCGAACGATGTCACGAAAGTCGTTCTAAAGGCCGGAGGCCAGTGTCGGCTCTATTCGACCCGCGGGTCGAGCTTCGACTATGTCAGCGTCATCACGGGCGTGAGCGCTGCCGCAACCATCCGAATTGTTGAGGAAATAGAAAAACTGGGAGCCGTGAAGGCGACGCTGGTCTCCGGCGTCGAGATGTTCGGCGGCTAGTCCAACGTATCGCACGGGGACGCTTTCCTCGTGCGAGGACATCTGTGTCAATCATCAGCCGCGATGCGGCGGGGCAGTCGCCCGCGTCACTCCAAGCGCCGCCGCCCGCCCTGCAGATGTAAACCGTTTCGCCTACGGCCGTCATTTGAGACCTGATTCAAGAACTGAAGACGCGCGACGTCAGCCCCGCGAAACATCCTGAAAGCAGCTGCGCACCCAATCGATCGTGACCCGCGCAGCAGGGTCGCGCTTGAGGTGATTTTGCACCAACAGCCAAACGTCGCGTCGCTTCGGCAGCAGCGTGGCGCGCAGACGGCGATCAGCCAGCAGGGCCGCGGAGCCATATTCGGGCAGCACGCCGGCCGCCTGATGCGACTGGATCAGCGTGCGGATGACGCGAACATTGTCGGTGACGCAGCGCGCGCGAATTCTCCGCGCACGCAGGAACTGCATCTCGGGGATACCTTCGAGCTCATCGGGATAGGCGCAGGTCACCGCTTCGCCCGTAGCGGCGGCCGTGATCGGCTCGAAAAAATACAGCCTGACCTCGGCGAGCTTCGAAATCGCGAAGTCGCCCTTGTCGGGCTTGCGCAGGCGGATCGCGAGGTCCGCCTCCCAGCGCGAGAACTTGACGTTGTCGCTCGACGTCAGGAATTGCAGCGTCAGGCCCGGATTGGCGCGCAGGAAATCGCTCGCGCGCGGCGCCAGCACCTCTTCAGCGACCGCATTGGTGGAAGCTACGCGAAGCCGGCCCACCGGACCCGGGAGGCTCTCGCCGATACGGCCGATGTCCTCGGCATGCGCGGCCATCGCCTGGACATGCGCCAGCACCATCTCGCATTGCCGGGTCGGCGTACGCACGCCGTCGGCGGCCTCGAATAGGCGCAAGCCAAGCGCACGCTCGATGCGTGCCAGCCTGCGGCCGACCGTGGTCTCGTCGACGCGCAGCCGGGCGCTGGCGCCCGCATACGTGCCCTCGTCCCTGACGGCCGCGATGATGCGAAGATCGTCCCAGTTCATGGCTGCAAGGCTACATCGCTACTGCCTCACCTGCAATAACGCAGCCACCGGCTGCAATATCCCTGCATAACGGCAGGACGTTCCACGGCTATTCTGAACGAGCAAACTTCCGGGAGACTTCAGAACCATGACCGCGGCCAAAACACTGATGCAGCTTGCCGGTATCGACCTCACCCCGCCTCGCCTCGGCGACGCCTGCCTGGTGCTGATCGATATCCAGAACGAGTATCTCGCAGGCCCCCTCGCCCTGCCCGACGCCAACGCCGCGATTGCCCGCGCCACCGCGTTGCTTGCCCAGGCACGGGACAGCGGCGCTGCGATCTTCCACATCGCGCACAGGGGACGGCCCGGAAGCCTGTTCGACCGTACCGCCGAGCGCGGCGCGATCGTCGCACCGCTGGCACCGCGCTCGGGCGAAGCCGTGATCGAGAAGGAATTGCCGAACGCGTTCGCCGGCACCGACCTCGACACGCAGCTTGCCGCGACCGGCCGCAAGGAGCTGGTTCTCGCCGGCTTCATGACGCATATGTGCGTCAGCTCCACCGCCCGTGCGGCGCTTGATCTCGGCTTCCGCACCACCATCGACGCCGACAGCTGCGCCACCCGCGACCTGCCGGACGGCATCGGCGGCACGATTGCGGCAAAGGTCATTCACGACGTCGCGCTCGCCGAGCTGTCCGACCGCTTCGCCATCATCGCGCGCGGCAACGCCCTTGCCTGAGGACACCGGCATGCTCCAGCTCTATTTCTGGCCGATGGCCTGCTCCCTCGCCAGCCGCATCGCGCTGCTGGAAGCCGGCATCGAGGCGCGCTACCACCTCGTTGATCTCTGGACCAAGAAGGTGCTGGAGGACGATGGCGACTTCCGCGCGATCTCGCCGAAAGGCGCGGTGCCGGTGCTGGTGCTGGAGAACGGCGAGCGGCTGACGGAGAGCGCTGCGGTGCTGCAATACATCGCCGACCTCAAGCCAGAGCTCGCCCTCGCGCCGCCGCCCGGCGATCCCGATCGCTATCGGCTGCAGGAATGGTTGAGCTTCATCGGCACCGAGCTCCACAAGGGCTTCCTGTTTCCGACCTTCTGGTACAAGGACGACACAACCAGGGCCAGCGCGCGCGAGCGGATCGGACAAGGCGTGTCGGTGGCCGCCGCGCATCTTAGGGACCGCGAATTCCTCATCGGGGACCGCTTCACGGTCGCCGACGGCTATCTCGCCTGGGCGCTGATGCTGCTGCGCCACGCCGGCGTCGATCTCGCGCAATGGCCCGATCTCGCCCACTATCTCTCGCGCATCCAGGCGCGGCCGCATGTCAGGGCCGCCGTCGGCACCGAGATGCAGTTGTGGAAGTCGGTCGCGGCGTGATCGCCGTGGACGCGACATGACGCTACTGAAACGCGACCTCGGCAAAGCTCCGCAGCTTGCGCGAATGCAGGCGCTCGGATTCCTGCTGCTTGAGCCGCTCCAGCGCCCTCAGGCCGATCTCGAGATGCTGGCCGACGCGCTGCCGGTAGAACTCGCTGGCCATGCCTGCGAGCTTGATCTCGCCGTGCAGCGGCTTGTCGGAGACGCACAGCAGCGTGCCGTAGGGCACGCGGAAGCGATAGCCATTGGCGGCGATGGCCGCCGACTCCATGTCGAGCGCGATGGCGCGCGATTGCGACATGCGCCTGATCACCGACGGGCCGCTGATCTCCCAGTTGCGATTGTCGACGCTGGCGACCGTTCCGGTGCGCATCAGCCGCTTGAGCTCGAAGCCGGACACGCCCGTGACTTCGCCGACCGCCTCCTCCAGCGCGACCTGCATCTCGGCGAGCGCCGGGATCGGGACCCAGAGCGGCAGCTCGTGATCGAGCACGTGATCCTCGCGGACATAGCCGTGGGCGAGCACGTAGTCGCCGAGCCGCTGCGTATTCCTCAAGCCCGCGCAGTGCCCGATCATCAGCCAGGCATGCGGCCGCAGCACCGCGACGTGATCGGTGGCATTCCGCGCGTTGGACGGGCCGATCCCGATGTTGATCAGGGTGATGCCGCGATAGCCGGGCTCGACCAGATGAAAGGCCGGCATCTGCGGCACGCGGTCCGGCGCGGTCCCGGTCGTGCCGCCTCCAACCCGCGCATTGCGCGTGATCACGTTGCCGGGCGCAACGAAAGCTTCCAGGCCGGCCTCGCCTGACACGAGGCGCTGCTGGCACAATTGCGCGAAGGCATCGACATAGAACTGGTAGTTCGTGAAGATCACGAAGTTCTGGAAGTGCTCCGGATCGGTGCCGGTGTAGTGATAGAGCCGGCGCAGCGAGTAATCGACCCGCGCCGCACGGAACAGTGCCAGCGGCTCGGGCGTCCCCGGCGCCAGCTCGAAGGTGCCGTCGGCGATCGCATCGTCCATCGCGGCGAGATCGGGAGTATCGAACACGTCGCGCAGCGATCGCGTGAAGGCCGAACTGTCGGCAACTGTCAGCGCCGCCTCGATATTGATGTCGCGCCGGTAGGCGAAGTGGATCGGGATCGACTCGTTCGACTCGCCGATCTCGACGGCAACCCCATGGTTCTTGATCAACAGGCCGATCTGCTCGGTGAGATAGGTCCTGAAGATGTCTGGCCGCGTGACGCTGGTCTCATGCACGCCCGGCCCGGCGACAAAGCCGTAGGCGAGACGGGAATCGAGCCGCGCATGCGACGACGTCGTGAGGCGCACGAACGGATAATGCGCACGCACGCGTGTCGCGAACGACACGCCGCTGACATAGGCCTCAAAGCGATCGCGAAGGAACTGGGTGTTGCGCTCGTAGATCTTTTCGAGACGGCTGACGGCCGCACCTGCATCGACGAAGGCTTCGGTTGCGATCTGGGGCGGAGTTTCGATGAACGGTGCAGGAGACATTGCGCTTCAACCGGTGATTTGCCGTTGAAGTATAACAACAATCGAGTCCCTGGTTCCAGACGGGTCCGGAATGCTGCATGCTGTCGGAGTTGTGGGCCTGGTGGCTCAAAGCCGCCCGGGCTTCACCTAGGACCATCGTCACGAACGAGCCGACGGTCTGGCGTTATCGCGAAGGCTCCAAAGGACCGCGGCGATCGCGATCCCCAGTCTACTGGATCCTCGCGAGCACCGCGAGGCGGCGGATGCCCTTGTTGCGATAGGCGTCGAGGAATGCGTAGTAGTTCTTGAAGGAGACGCAGCCGTTGGAGTCGCCCTTCGGGCCAAGCATATAGGTGTGCGCGAGCAGGCCGACGCGGTTGTAGATCCGGCCCTCGCCGCCGATCGGATTGAGCCGCAGGGCCGGCACGCCGTGGAACAACGCCTCGCGCGGCTTCAGCTCATAGATGTGCGGCGGCGTCACGCCGACCATCTTCATGCTCGCGGAGCGCGGATCGTCGAGCCTGGAGCCGAGTCCAGAATGCGCTTCCAGTCGCGTGCCGTCGGGCAGGTACACCGTCCTGGCCGAGATGTCGTAGACGGCGGTCTGGCGGTCATAGGGCGGCGAGCCGCCACGGGTCGGGTCCTGGTCGAGCGTCGAGGGGATGCTGCCGGTGACGTTTGCATCGGCGGACGCGAAGGAGAGCAGACCGCCGGTCGACTCGCGCTTGCCCCACAGCTTCTCGACCATGGTCTGCCGTTCGTTCGATGCGATCGACATCACCGCGGCCTTGGCGCGCGCAGCCATGTCGCGCACCGTGACGCCACCGGATTTTGCGGACGACTTCGCCGCGGCGGATTTGGATTCGGCGGACTTGGTCTCAGCCCGCTTGGACTCGGCGGATTTCGGCTCCACGGCGTCGGCAGGCGTGTTGAGTGCGACCTGCAGATTGGCGGCAGCTTCCTTCTTCGCGGCCTCGACCGGCTTCGGCGTCTTCGCTTCGGCAAGCTTCGGTGCGGCGACGGGCTTCGGCGCTTCAGCGACCTTCGGCGCATTGGCCGGCTTGACCGGATCCGTCTGCGGCGCGACGTCGGCCACGACGCTGGACGGAACGCCGTCCGGCGATGCTGCAGCAAACCTTTCGTTAAACATCAGCGGCGGTGCGGTGGGCTCGGACTTGGCAGAATCCGACTTTGCGACCTCGGCCTTCCCGGGCGCGGACGGCGGAGGCGTCAATGACGCGAACACCTCGTTGAAAGACGGCGCAGGCCGCGGAGCGACCGCCACGCGGTGCTTGACCGCAGGCTCATCGAGCACCGCACTGCTCACCGACGGATAGACACTCGCCGCGAAGATGTTGGCGTAGACGGTCCAGGCGCAGCCAAGCACCAGCCCCGCCACAGCGGCGCTGCCGAGGAAATGCTGTGGGAGAATCCTTCGGGAGGATTTCTTGCGGCCCGGAGCCCCAATAACATACGCAGTCGCACTCGTACCCATACGCCCGGCGCTCAAAACAGGTCCACCTTGTCCCTCATGCGACTCGGAGCCGAACGAGATTCGGCTCAGCGTCTCGCAGGGACGCGGATGCCCATTAAGGCGACTTTTAGTTAAATGCGACTTAACCGGATGCGATCCCCTGCAGCGCGGGAAGTGCCTGTGGCATGGGGCTTTTTTAAGATCACATTGGATCGCGAAAGCGGATTTTTTGTCTCATCATGGGACATCCGCGGATGCCGCTGAGGCAAGCATCGGCAGCGACATGCCGCGGAAGAATTTCCTTGCCGATCGCCCCGCAATCACGCGGGCATTTTGCAAGAACAATCTCCTCAGTAGGAGAGCTTCGGATACCAGTCCTTGCCGCGTCCCTCGGGCGTGGTGTCGAGAATGGTCCAGAGCGGATCCACGTCAGGCGCACCGCGCGGATCCTGGCCGGGATCCGCGGTGCCCTGCCCCATCTCGCCGGCCCAGAAATGACGAACCGTGCCGTCCCGCCGCGTGAAGACGTTGTAGCCGGGCATGTCGGCGTCCTCCTTGCTGACATAGTCGCGCGTGTAGTCGCCCGATGCGTCCGAATAGAGCTTGTGGCGCGTCCAGCCGCGCGTGGTCTTCGCCTCGATCAGCCGCGCGATCGGCGAACGCGCCACGAAGACGAAGGAGACGCGCTGCTCGATGTCGGGCAGCTTCGCCTCCCATGTACCCATGAAGGAGGTGCACATCGGACACGGCTTCTCGCGCTGCGGACCGAACATGTAGCTGTAGATGATGAGAGTCTGCCTATTGCCGAAGAGATCGGCCAGCGACGCCGGACCCGCTTCCCCGATGAACGCATAGGCTTTCGTCACCTCGCCGCCCGGCGGCAGTGCACGGCGCAGCTCGGCGACGCGCTCGATGTGGCGGCGCAGCTCGATCTCCTCGGTGAGCAGCGTCTGGCGGGCACGACGATACTCGGCGCTCTCATTGGGAAAGCGCGTGGTGTTGGTCTTGGCGAGTTCAGCGGCAGGCTTGAGGGTGGAACCGGTCATGGGTGAAACCTCGTTTGGTTGACGGGCTTCCTGGAAGACGAGTCGGAGCGAGACGATCCGACATCGACCACCAACGTTCCTACTCCAGTTCCGGCGGCGGCGAGCGATCAAGGACGTCGCCGTTCGGGCCTTCCAGCGCATCGAGCGCGTAGGTCTCGATGGTCAACGGCCCGCGCATGCGCTTGGCCTCGGCGACGGTCTCGATGTGGGCAAAGTTGGCGCGCATCGACGCCGGCACGGCCTGCTCGACCTCATGCACGTAAAGCAGCTTGCCGGAAAGCTCCGCCGGGTTTGGCTCAGGCATATTGACCCAGCGGATGCGCTGCCCCTGCTGCACAACGCAGGTGCCCTTCGGCAGATAGAACACGAGCCAGCCGGTGGTGCCGTAATCCGGCGCGAGCACGCAGGTCGCGCCGATGCGCACGCGCACCTTCTCGATCTCGTCCGCGAGCTCCTGCCAGCCGACCCCGACGCTGCGCACGGTGGCGTCGCGGCGATAGCCGGAGAGCACGCCGGTGTTGGCTTGTACGATCAGCAGCGCGAACAGCATGACGCCGCTCGGAGCGGCCCACCGGCGGCAGAAATCGATCGTCCGCTGCTCGCGCGGCGCCCATTGCACCTGGATCGCGGCAACCGCAGCCGCGACCGCGAAGGCCGGATAGACCGGCGCAAACCAGTTGGCCTCGACCCGAGCATGCAGCGCGTGCCATGCGAAATAGCCGACGATGGTCCAGAACATGGTGTTGACGAGCACACGCGCGGCCGTCGCGCCGGCGCGACGCTTGTACAGCGCATAAACCCCCATCACGCCAAGGATGAAGACCAGCGGGGTTGCAAACGCGAATTGGGTCGGGATCAGCTCGGCGATGTAGGTGGGCCGGAAATCCTCGATCCGGGCGCGGCCCATCTGCTTGATGAACGACACCCAATGGTGATCGGCATTCCAGAGAATGACCGGCGCAAACATCCCGAGCGCGACCAGACCGCCGAGATAGAGCCAGGGTGAGAGGAACCAGCGCCGCAGCTTCGGCACTATCGCAAGCCAGATCAGGATCGCAGGGCCGAAGAACAGCGCGGTGTATTTCGACAGCAGCGCCGCGCCGGCGCTGGCGCCCACAGCAAGCCACCAGGCGCCGCGGCCGCTCTCGAGCACCTTTGCGAGCGAGAACAGCAGCAGGCTCGCGGCGACCAGGAGCGGCGCATCCGGCGTCACGATCAGCGTGCCGACGGCAGCCATCAGCGTAATGTTGAGTAGGATCGTGGCGCTTGCGGCAACGCGCTGGCCGCCGAACAGGATCGCGGCCGCCTGGTAGATCGCCCAGCTCATCGGCAGCGCAAGCAGGACCGACACCAGCCGCACGCCGAGCGGCGTATCTCCCGCGATCATCGTGCCGAGCCGAATGACGACCGCCACCATCGGCGGATGATCGTAATAGCCGCCGGCGAGCGCCTTCGACCACATCCAGTAATAGGCTTCATCGAAGGTCAGCGGCGTCCAGGCCGCGGCCGCAAGCCGCAGCGCGACCAGCCCGCAGACCACGAGAGCTGTGTTGAGGGCGAGCCGCCCCTCGTTCGGGTTCATGCCAGCGTCATCGCTTGCGCCAGACGAACAGCCCGGACATCGCGTAGTTCCAGACCACGCCCATCAGCGCGCCCGCCGCACCGGCAAGCCACCAGATCGGCTCCTGGTCGTACACCGAGAATGCGACGCCGACATTGGCGAGCAGACCGACGCCGCAGACGAGATAGAACAGCAGCAGGCCGCGCACGATCGCAAGGCCCTTCAGCCGCTGGTCGCGGTAGGTCAGGAAGTTGTTGAGAATGAAATTGCTGGTCATGGCGACGATCGCGCCGGTGGCCTGCGCCTCCGGGAACCGCGCGCCGAACACCTCGAGCGCGATGAAGAGCGCGGCGAGATGCACCACCAGACCGAGCGCGCCGACCATCGCGAACAACAGGAAGCGCAGCGAGATCACGTCATGGGTCAGCTTCGCCAGCACAAGGCCGAGGAAGTCCAGCGCAACCATGGAGTCGAGCTTGCTCTCGCCATGCTGGCGAGCGCCGAATGTGTAGGGGATCTCGACCGTGCGCAGCTTGCCATGCGCGGTCGCGACCACGTCGAGCAGGATCTTGAAGCCCTGGGTCGACAATTGCGGCGCGAGCTGCTCGAAGCGGTCGCGGCGGATCATGAAGAAGCCGCTCATGGGGTCGGCGACCTCGACCTTCAGCGCGCGGCGCGCGATCTCGGTGGCGAAGGCGCTGGCGCCGGCACGGCTCTTGTTGAAGCCCTCGGCACGATAGCCCTCGATGTAGCGGCTGCCGACCACGAGCTCGGCCTTGCCGCTCTGCAGCAGCGCCATCATCTTCGGAAGCTGGGTTTCGTCGTGCTGCAGGTCGGCATCGATCACGGCGGCAT
The DNA here is from genome assembly GCF_029910015.1 of Bradyrhizobium sp. ISRA436. NCBI lineage: Bacteria > Pseudomonadati > Pseudomonadota > Alphaproteobacteria > Hyphomicrobiales > Nitrobacteraceae > Bradyrhizobium > Bradyrhizobium sp. ISRA436. Next base: position 2,882,118 of record NZ_CP094519.1, on the reverse strand, counting down.
AGGGCGCGCTCGAGGCCAGGATGCCCTCGATGCAGGCGCCCGACAGGCCGCGCCGGCCGATCCGGCGGATGCAGCGGACGCGGGAATCCTGCCGCGCCAGGCCACGCACCACATCCCAGGTTCCGTCGGGTGAATTGTCATCGACAAAGATGACTTCCCAGGCCACGTCCTTCAGCGTGGCGTCGAGCCGCCGGTACAGGACCGTGACATTGTCCCGCTCGTTGAAGGTCGGGACGACGACCGAAAGTTGCGGCAAACCAGCGGCCTGCGACGGGATTTCGGGGCCCGGTTTGATGGCGTCATACATGAGCGCCAGCGTATAGCCGCAGCCTCTCCCGCTGCCAAGGCAGACGGAGCCCAAACACCTCTCGGAAGGCGGGAAAACGGGGGCAAAATACCCCCTGAAATGCCAACGACCACGACGCGAGGCTGCGCGTACATCCGGCGCAGCCAACATTGTCGTGGTCGTCCCCGCGCCGGAGCCCTTGCGAGCTGCAACGCCGCCGTTCCGTTGCAGCTAGGAAGGCCTCGAGCTGTCCGCAAGGTGTCCAGGGGCGCTAGTTGTTGGGGACTTCCCGGATCACCGGGCCTCGTGGTGTCGGGGCCGGCGCGGGCTCTGCGGCGGGGGCCGCCTGCTGCTGCGCCGCGGCGGGCGGGGCGGGATTGTGGATCTGGCTGGGCGACGGCCCATAGATGAACGCCGCCGCCAACACGATGGCCGCGACCAGGGCGCCCAAAAAGCCTGCCGCCGATTGTGAATTCATGTCGGACTCATCCCTCGCCTATGCGTGGATTGATATCAAAAATCGGTCAACCGCAACAGGATTTGGGAAGCCTATTTGGCCGCCGCCCTGCGGTGGACGAACGCGTTCACGATGTCCTTTTGCGCGAGCTCGATCGCGCGATTGGCGGTCGCCAGATGCGTGTTGGCATCTTGTTTCGGAAACTGCAGCGCCAGGAAGTCGATCAGCGACACCCGGAAATTCTGCCGCTCCGAGGGACAGACGTTCGCAATCAACGAGGTGAACTCCTGGTCGGACATCGTCTTGTTGCTGTCGCGTGGATACTCGCGGGCGAGACAATTCCAGTAGGCATCGCGGCCGCTGACCGCGAGCTTGTGCGCATCGTCGACCTCGTCAGCCATTGCGGCGGAGGACATGATCAAGAGGACGGCTGCGATCAGCATGCGCATTGTTGTTCTCCCGTTTTGCCGCATTCTAACGAAGGCCGATCGCCAGGATAAGCATCGCCCCGCAGATCTGGCAAACTGGTCAATCACGATTATTTTGACTACTCTGATCTCTTCTCCCTCCTCGCGATGAGTGCAATCGTGGCCAAAGCTCCCAGCAAGACAGCCAAGACGGACGCAGGCAACATCTATATCGGCATCGGCGGCTGGACCTTCGAGCCGTGGCGCGGGGTATTCTATCCGGAGAAGCTCGCGCAATCGAAGGAGCTCGCCTACGCGGCATCGAAGCTCACCTCGATCGAGATCAACGGCACCTATTACGGCTCGCAGAAGCCGGAGAGCTTTCGCAAATGGGCCAGCGAGGTGCCCGACGGCTTCATCTTCTCGCTGAAGGGACCGCGCTTCGCCACCAACCGCCGCGTGCTGGCCGAGGCCGGCGATTCCGTGAAGCGCTTCTATGATTCGGGCGTACTGGAGCTGAAGGACCGGCTCGGGCCGGTGCTCTGGCAGTTCGCCCCGACCAAGAAATTCGACGGCGCGGATTTCGGCAAGTTCCTCGAGCTGCTGCCGCGCAAGCTCGACGGCCGCGCGCTCCGCCATGTCGTCGAGGTGCGCCACGACAGTTTCTGCGTGCCCGAGTTCGTCGCGCTGCTGCGCGAGTTCGAGATCCCCGTGGTGTTCGCCGAACACGGCAAATATCCCGCGATCGCCGACGTGGTCGGCGACTTCGTCTATGCGCGGCTGCAGAAGGGCAATGACGAATTGAAGACCTGCTACCCGCCGAAGCAGCTCGACGCCTGGGCCAAGCGGTTTCAGGACTGGGCCGGCGGCAACGAGCCGGACGACCTGCCGCGCGTCGACAAGGCCAAGCCGAAGAAGGTCCCGCGCGACGTGTTCGCCTACGTGATCCACGAAGGCAAGATCCGCGCGCCGGCGGGCGCGATGGAATTGATCGAACGCGTGAAATAGACGGAGCGGCGATGGCGAAGGCCAAGAAGCTGTTCACCATCGGCTACGAGCAGACGCCGTCGAAGGCGGTGCTCGACGAGCTCCAGCATGCCGGCGTCAAGCTGCTGGTCGACGTCCGCGCCGTCGCCTCTTCGCGCCGGCCGGGCTTCTCCAAGAGTCAGCTCGCCGCGGGCCTCGACGAGCGTGGTATCTCCTACGTTCATCTGCGCGGTTTGGGCACGCCGAAGACCGGCCGCGAGGCGGCGCGCAGCGGCAAGTACGAACTGCTGCACAAGATCTATTCGGCCCACCTCAAGACGACGCAGGCCCGGGAGGAGCTCGACGAGCTGTCGGCGCTGGTGAAGAAGTCCGGTCCCGTCTGCATCCTGTGCTACGAGCGTGACCATTCGCACTGCCACCGGCAATGGATCGCGGAGATCATCGAAGAGCGCGACGGCGTCAGGATCGAGAACCTGGTGGCGCCGCAGGTCTAGCTGCCCTCACCCGGCACGTTCAGCGTCCCTTCCATCATCTCAACGCAGCCGCCACCGACATGCACCGACGCGACGGCTCCGCCCTGCTTGCGCACCCGTGTCAGCAGCAGGCTCGGCCGGCCCATGTCGACGCCCTGCCCGATCCGCAACCGCAACTCGCCGTCGCGCAGCGGATCGATGTCCGCAAGCAACGCCGCAGCGGCGGCCGTCGCGCTGCCGGTGGCGGGATCCTCGGACATCCCGCTCGCACCCGGATGGAACATGCGCGCCTGCAGGTCCAGCGGCTGCTCGCTTGCCGGGACATCGCGCGTGTAGAAATAGACGACATCGCGCCCGATGCGCGCCCGTGCCTTGTCGAAGGCCGCGGCATCCGGCCGGGCACGCTTCAGAGCCTCGCGCGAGGCGATCTCCACCGCCAGGAACGGCAGGCCGACCGAGACGACCTGCGGCGCATGGCGATCGGTCTTCACGTCGCTCGCTGACAGCGAGAGGCACGCCGCCGCCTCGGCCGCGCTCACCTCGTTGGTCCGCTGCAGCTTCTCCGGCGCGGTCAGCTCAGCGCCGATCACCCGGCCGCCATCTGAGAGGATCTCGACCGGCACCAGTCCGGCCTTCTCCTCGAATACCAGCCGCGCCGGCGCCTTCGCGGCCTGCGTTGCCAGCACGAAAGCCGTGCCGACATTGGGATGGCCGGCGAACGGAATTTCCGAGCGCACGGTGAAGATGCGCACCTGGGCGCTGTGCGCTCCGTCCTGCGGCGGTAGCACGAAGGTCGTCTCGGAATAGTTGAACTCGGTCGCGATCGCCTGCATCTGCGCCGTCGACAGCCCGGCGGCGTCGAGCACCACGGCGAGCGGGTTGCCTCCGAATGCCCGGTCGGTGAAAACGTCGACAGTGATATAGCGCCGCTGCATCCTGCTTGTCCTCAGGCTTTGGCCGATCGTGATCGATCGGATCGCAGTGATGATAACACGGCCAAGAACACGCCCTTCAGAGCATTCGGTGCAATCAAGCCTCAGAAGCGAAACAGCTCGCGCGGCGATGCGAGCACACGCGCGCGTTCGTCGGAATCACTGACAAGCTCGTCGAGATGACGACGGGTTCAGTACTTCGAAAATACATCGATCTCTTAAAATACATCGATCTCTTAATGTGTGCCCCTACCCCAGTTGCCAGACCGGGACGGGACGGTCGTAGCCCCGCACCGGCACCTCGCCGCGCGGCACGGCATCATTGCCATCGTCGCCCAACGCCTCGCGCACGGCGGACGAGATCAGGAATCGCGAGCCGAGATCCTTGTTGAGCGCCTCTAGCCGCGCGGCGAAATTCACGGTGTCGCCGATCACGGTGTACTCCTTGCGCCGCGGCGAGCCTATGTTGCCGGCGACGACCTCGCCGACATGAATGCCAATGCCGATGCGCAGCGGCCAGTCCGACGTCTCGTTGGCACGCTCGTTGGCCGCAAGCATCTCGCGCGCGGCGGCGACCGCATGTTGCGCGGCGTCGCCGGCTTCGAACGGCGCGCCGAACAAGGCGAGAAAGCCGTCGCCGAGAAACTTGTTCACGATGCCGCCGTGACGGTCGAGGATGTCCACCAGTACCGCAAAGGCGCCGTCGAGCCGGTCCACCACCTCCTGCGGCGAGCGTGTGCGTGCGCTGGCCGTGAAGCTGCGGAAGTCGACGAACATCACCGCGACACGGCGGATGTCGCTTTGGGTGCTGGCCCCCTCCGCCATCAACCGCTCGACCACCTGCGGCGAGACGTGCTGGCCGAACAGATTGGTGATGCGGTCGCGCGCGGTGGCGGCCGTGATACTGGCCTCGAACTGCCGGCGCAGTTGCATGCCGACGGCGCCGGCGAGCACGCCGCAGATCAGGACGATCGTGCTGCGCGCAGCATGATAGTAGACACTCTGCTCCGCCGCGCCGGGACCTGCCGGGTGGAAGAACACCGCCATGTAGAACAGTTCCGACGCCGCGACGAAACCGGTGAAGGCCGAGAGCCGGAAATCGAGCCGCAGCGTCGAGAGGATGATGAAGACGAAATAGATCAGCGGCGCCACGAAGCCGAGCGCCTGCTCATGGCCCATGCTGTTGATGTGCATCCCCAGCACCACGGTCGGCAGCGAGGTCTCGACCAGGACGCCGACATAGCGCCGGATCACCGGCAAATCGCGCCCCTTGCGCATGTGCCAGGTGATCGCCCCATGCACCCACAGTTCGAACAGGATCAGCGGGACGATAACGTAGAAGACATAGACGGGGCTGAGATTGCCGTGCCAGACGCGGCTGACCGCCTCGGGCGCGAGGAAGAAGATGGCGAGACCGACCGCACCGAGCACGGCAGCGGTACCGATCAGCACCTTGATGCGGAGCAACTCCGTGGTCATGACCTCGCGCATCAGCGCGTGATGGAAGTCGGCCGATACGGACGTGTCTTGCTGCGTCGTCTTCTCGCTGGTGGTGCCCCAGAATCCCGCCATGTCCTGTACCCGGTCATTCCGGGATGGTCCGAAGGACCAGACCCGGAATCTAGAGATTCTCAGGTGCGCAATTGCGCACCCCAGTTCGGCACTTCGCACCGCCCCGGAATGACGATCACTGCCAGCAGCCATACTAACCTCAATCCAGCGTGCGGCGGAAGCGCGTCACCGCGACCGTCATCGCGAACAGCATCAGGGCAGCCAGCGCGATCGTGTCATATTGCAGGTTCTGCACCACCGCGCCTTTCAGCATGATGGCGCGCACGATGCGGACGTAATGAGTCAGCGGCAGGACCTCGCCGACATATTGCGCCCAGACCGGCATGCCCGCGAACGGAAACATGAAGCCGGAAAGCAGGATGCTCGGCAGGAAGAACATCATCGAGAGCTGCATCGCCTGCAGCTGGTTCTGCACGATGGTCGAGAAGGTGTAGCCGATCGACAGGTTGGTGGTGATGAACAGCGTGGTCAGGAGCGCCAGCAGCAGCAGACTGCCGAGGATCGGCACGCCGAACAGCAGCACGCCGATGCTGATGATCAGCGCGGCCTGGATGAAGCCGACCATCACATAAGGAATGATCTTGCCGAACATCACCTCCACGGGCTTGATCGGCATCGACAACAGGTTCTCCATGGTGCCGCGCTCGATTTCGCGCGTCACCGAGAGCGCGGTGAAGATCAGCATGGTCATGGTCAGGATGGTGCCGACCAGGCCGGGCACGATGTTGAGCCGCGATTCCGCCGCCGGGTTGTAGCGGGCATGGGCCCGGATCTCGAACGGCATCTCGGGCGGATCGCCAATATGGAGGTCGTGCGCCAGCGCAGATTGCACCAGCGGCCCCAACGCGCCCAACGCCGCGCCGGCCGCCACGGGATCGGTGGCGTCAGCCGCGACCAGCAGTGCAGGCTTGTCGCCGCGCCGCACCGCGCGCTCGAAGCCGCGCGGGATCTCGACGCCGAACAGCACCTTGCCGGACTTCAGGAGCTCGTCGAACTCCTCGACAGTGTGCACTTCGCGGGTGAAGCGGAAATAGCGGGTGTTCTCCATCGCCTTCAGGATCGAGCGGCCGATGTCCGTGTCTTCCTGCAACAGCACCGCAGTCGGCAAATTGCGCGGCGTGGTGTTGATGGCGTAGCCGAACAACAATAGCTGCATCACCGGGATCATGATAATCATGGCGAATGACACGCGGTCGCGGCGAAGCTGGATGAATTCCTTGACCAGCATCGCATAGCTGCGCCGCCAGAAGCCGAAGGCCGGCTCCCTCTCCTCGCCATTCCGGGTCACATCTGTCGCGCTCATTGGAAATTATCCTTCGAGCGGCCCATCAAATCGATGAAGACGTCCTCGAGCGACGGCTCGCTCGCCTGCCAGTGCCATTTCGCATTGTCGCGATACGGCGCAACGGCGGCTTCGAGCGCGGCCTTGTCGCGACCGGAGACGTGCAGGCTGGTGCCGAACGGCGCCACCATGTCGATCCCGGGCTTGCCGGTCAGCTCGGCCGGCAGGCCGTTGAGATCGTCGCCGGTCACCGTGTAGGTCGACAACGCGGAGTTCGCGATCACCTCGTCCACGGTGCCGCGGGCCAGCAGATGGCCGTAGGCGATGTACGCGATCTCATGGCAGCGCTCGGCCTCATCCATGTAATGGGTCGAGACCAGCACGGTGAGGCCGTCGGCGGCGAGCGCGTGGATCTCGTTCCAGAAATCGCGCCGCGCCTTCGGGTCGACGCCGGCGGTCGGCTCGTCCAGCAGCAGCAATTGCGGATTGGGCAACGTGCAGGCCCCGAGCGCCAGCCGCTGCTTCCAGCCGCCGGACAGCTCACCGGCGAGCTGTTCCTCGCGCCCCTGCAGCCCGATGCGCGCGATCATGTCGGCCGCGGCGCCGCGCGCGTCCGGCAGACCATAGAGCCGCGCGACGAATTCGAGATTCTCCCGCACCGAGAGGTCCTGGTAGAGGCTGAAGCGCTGGGTCATGTAGCCGACCTTGCGCTTGATCTTGTCGGCGTCGCGCCGGATGTCATAGCCGAGACAGGTGCCACTGCCGCTGTCGGGCGTCAGCAGGCCGCAGAGCATGCGAATCGTCGTGGTCTTGCCGCTGCCGTTGGGGCCGAGGAAGCCGTAGATCGAGCCGCGCTTGACCTGCATCGAGAGGTCATGGACCACCTCGCGGCCGCCGAACGACTTCGAGAGGCCTTCGACATGGATGGCGATGCCGTGGGCGTTGGTCGAGCCGCCGTTCATCGCTGGTCCGCCACCGGAGTCTTGGGGTTGAGATAGACGCTGATCGGTTGACCGACGCGCAAGGCATCCGGCCGGCTCGGCCGCGCCTGGATCAGATAGACCAGCTTGTTGCGCTCATCGAGGCTGTAGATCACGGGCGGGGTGTATTCGGCCGTGGTCGCGATGAAATAGATCTTCGCGGTGAGATCGGGAGCGCAGTTGTCGCAGGTGACCTTCACCTCGTCGCCGATCGCAAGCTTCGGCAGCTCCCTCTCCGGCACGAAGAAGCGCAGCTTCATGTTGCCGGGCGGCATGATCGACAGCACCGGCCGCTGCGCCTGCACCATCTCGCCCTCGCGGAAGTAAATCTGCTGCACCGTACCGGCGATCGGCGCAAAGCCCTTGCGCCGGTCCAGCCGCGTCTGCGAGGTCTTGACGCGGGCCTCGGCCACACGCAGCGCCGAGACCGCGGAATCCAGCGCCGCCTGGGTGCCCGCGCCGGTGCTCCTCAAGGACGCGGCGCGGTCATAGGTCTGCTGCGCGTTCGCCAGCGTCGCATTGCTCTGGTTGAGGTCAGCCTTCTGCAAATCGTCGTCGACGGAATAAAGCAGATCGCCGGGCTTGACCTCGTCGCCCTCGCGCACGTTGAGCTTGGTCACCCGGCCGGACTCGTCGGGGCTGACGAAGATCATGTCGGCCTCGACCCAGCCTTGGAAGCCGGGGTCCCGCTCTTCCTTGCAACCGGCGAGCGCCGCCGCCAGCGCGAGCACCGCCATCAGCTTCACCAGGTGCGACCAGGTCATGACGTCCTCCGTTCGCCGAAGACCAGATCGAGATGAACCCTGAACATCGCGATCGCATCCAGCGGCGCATGCCTGGCGAACAGGCTCTGCCAGATCACCGCGACGATCGCGGGCGCGACGAGCAGTTGCGGGAATCGCGCCAGCTCCTTCTGCCGGATTTCGCCGCGGGTGATTGCGAGCTGGATCAATGCGGTCATACCGGCCAGCCCCTTCGACACCACCTCGCGGAAATAGAAATCGGCGATCGCCGGAAAGCGCGGCCCTTCGGCCACGATCAGGCGGATGATGTCGCCGCGCCGGGTCGAGGCGACCTCGCGGATGAAGGTCTCGGCGAACCGCTCCACCGCGTCCCGCACGGGACCTGCGATGGTGGGCGGCGCCGCCAAGCGATCGATCAAGGGCACGACCGCGGTACGGATCAGCTCCTCGAACATCGATTCCTTGTCCTTGAAGTGCAGGTAGATGGTGCCCTTGGCGACCCCTGCCCGCTTCGCGACGTCGTCAAGCCGGGTCGCGGCAAAGCCGCGCGCGACGAACTCCTCCATCGCCGCCTCGACGATCGCGGCGCGCCGCTCCGCCGATTTTTCGGAGCGGTTCGCTGCCCGCCCGGCGTCGGGCGCTTTTGGCGAGGTCACCTTCGGAACGTTGGCCGAAGCGGCTCTCGCGATGGTCCGGCGCCTTGCGGCGGGTGAGGACGTCGAGGGTTGGGTGCGCTTGGTCATACGCGGAATTATGACTGACCGGTCAGTCATTGTCAACCAAGCGGATCGAAATACCCCACGGGGCTATCGCGACGTCTGCGCACGCCTTTATGCCCCGGAAGCCAAGACGCGGATGCCCGGCACAAGGCAAGGACAAGCCCGGGCATGACGAGTGTGCGGGGTGATCGAGCGTAATGTGATCCGCATATGCGATAGCCCTGCCCCGCGAGGGGGTCAGAGTCTGAGCCGCGCGCTCACCTCGCAAAACGAGTGGGAGAGCTCGCACACCGACTGCGCCCTCGCCCGGCGCGCCACGGACCTGCCGCTAGCTGTGAAACTTCAGCCCGTCGAGGATCTTGTCCACCACCTTGCGCTCGGCGCGGACGGCGAGGCCGACGAGATTGAGATCGCCGCGCGCGACCGCCCTCACCGCCTCGCGGTTGGCGGCGTCATGCGTGGTCTTGAACATGTCCTCGGTGTAGAGCGCCGGCACCACGTTGCGGCTCAACGCGCGCTCCAGCGCCCGCGACAGCGCGGCGCGATCGGCGCCGTAGATCAGGATCGGCTGGCCGATCAGGGACAGATATCTGGTCCCTGAGCCGTCTTCGTAATTCTCGCCAACGCATTCCGGAAAGGAAGCCGCGATACCGCCTGACAGAAAGGATGCGACGTTGAGCTTCTGCCAGACTTCAAGGTCGTTGCGGATCACGACCGCGATCTTGGTGTCGAACTGCATGGCGCAAATGTAGCGGCATCGCGCGGCTCAAGGCTACCCCTTGGCGTCGCAGGCCCAGGCGCGGATCACGCATTCCTTGCCGCCATATTCGTAGCATTTGCGGGTGGCGGCGTTGAGCGAGCTCGATATCTTCGGCGCCACGGCGTAGCCATGGGCGCCGCAGGGATTGGTCATGTCGATCGAGAGCGCGGCGCAGGCGCGCTTCATGATGACGGTGGTGCAATCGCCCTTGCACTGCTTCAGCGCAGCCGCGCGCGCCGCCGCTTCCGCCGGATAGTCATAGGCCTGGCCGTAGGCGCCGCATTTGCCGACCGCGAACGCACCGGCCGCCCAGGCCTTGCTGACGAAGTTTTCCGTGATGTAACGCGCGGCACCGAGCAGCAACGTCAAGACAAGAATCATCAGCGCGCGGCGCTGCGCGGCGGCGGTCGAAATGATCAAGACGGAAATCCCCCAAGCTCCGCGGCGACTGTATTCGGGGGTCGTTTCCAGATGGTGAATGGGAGCAGATGACAATCATTTGCCCCTCATGGTGAGGAGGCGCGAAGCGCCGTCTCGAACCATGAGGCCCGGCTGGTGCCATTCATCCTTCGAGACGCCGCTGCGCGGCTCCTCAGGATGAGGTCTGACAGCTCAGGAGGACGAGACGATTTCTCAGGCGCTCCTACCCGCGCCGTGCCGCTTCCAGCGCTTGGGGAGTATCGATGTCGAGGAAGGCACTCTCGCCTTCGACCGGGACCTCGGCGACCACCTCGGCGTGCTTGGTGATCAGATGACGCGCGCCGATGTCGCCGTCCAGCGTCATCAGCTCCTTGAAGAAGCGCCGTGACCACAGCACCGGATTGCCGCGACGGCCTTCGGCGACCGGCACCGCGATCAGGTGGCCGCGGTCCGGCGCGAAGGTCTCGATCAGGCGGTCGATCAAATGCGCAGAGATCAACGGCATGTCGCCGAGGCAGACGATGGCGCCGTCGGCGTTGTCGGATACCGCCGCGATGCCTGATTTCACAGAACTCGCGAGGCCGCCAGCGAAATCCGGATTGCGCACGAATTTCACCTTGAGGCCATCAAGCGCCTGCTCGACCAATTCGGCCTGATGCCCGGTGACGACGATCACCTCCGACGCCTTCGAGGCCAGCGCCTGCTCGGCGACGATGCGCACGAGCTTCTTGCCGTCGAGCTCGGCGAGCAGCTTGTTGGGGCCGCCCATCCGGGTCGAGCGCCCCGCCGCGAGCACGATCGCTGCGACGTTGCGGTTGCCTTCGGTGTCCGGAACGGTGCGCGGCTGCGGCCGCGTCACGATCTCCATCAGGAGGCCGCCGACGCCCATGCCGGTGAGGTCGGCGCGCGTCACCTTGATGCCGGCCAAGAGCCGCATCAGCACCCAGTCAAAGCCGTTCTCGACCGGCGAGCGCGCGCAGCCCGGCGCGCCCAGCACCGGCACGCCGCCGGCGCTGCCGATCAGAAGCAGATTGCCGGGATCGACCGGCATGCCGAAATGCTCGACCGCACCGCCGATCTCGGTGATCGCGGCCGGGATCACGTCGCGCCGGTCGGCGATCGCAGACGCGCCGAACACGATGACGAGCTCGGCGCCCAAGCCGAGCAATTCCTTGATCGCGGCTGCAAGCGCCGCCTCATCATGCGGAATGCGCCGCTCGGCGATGATGGCAGCGCCGGCCGGCGCCAGCCGCTCCGCGGTCACGCGCAGCGTCTTGTCGATCACCTTGGGCACGAGGCCCGGCAGCATCGTCGAGACCACGCCGACCTTCTTGATCACGTAAGGCGCGATCCGCAACGTATCCTTGCCTGCCACCGCAACTGCCGCGTCGCGCAGCCTGGCTTCGACGCCGAACGGGATCAGCTTGACGGTCGCGATCATCTCGCCTTCGACCACCGGCTTGAAGGCTGCGAGCGTGGCAAAGGTGATGGCCTCGTCGACGCCATTGATGCGGTCGACCGCGGCGCGATCGACCACGAGCACACCGGGGCGCGCGGCGAACAGATTGGCGCGGCCGGTGAAGGCGCGCTCAACATTGACGCCGTCGCCCGCCACTGCCTGTGCGATGCTGGCAGCCGCGACGTCCTCGGAGACGTCGCCCTCCTCCAGCCGCACCACGACGATCTCGTTGACGCCGGCCTTGTTGAGGGCCTCGACTTCCGCTGGGCCGATCGTGGTGCCCTTCTTGAGCACCAGCGAGCCCTGGCGGAGCGTGTGCACGGTGACGCCGCCAATCGCGTCGGCCGGACTGGCGGGACCGAACTTCATGCCGCTTCTTCTTTTTCTTTGGGAGGCAGGCGCAACTGCGCGGTGATCTCGGCCATGATGGCGACCGCGATCTCCGCCGGCGACACCGCGCCGATGTCGAGACCGATCGGCGCGTGGATGCGAGCGATGTCGCTGTCCTTCGCGCCCTGCGCGCGCAGCCGCTCGGCGCGCTTGGCATGGGTCTTCCGCGAGCCGAGCGCACCGATATAGAAGCAGCCGCGATCGAAGGCGTGCAGCAGCGCCGGATCGTCGATCTTCGGATCGTGGGTCACCGCGACGAAGGCAGTGTAGGGATCGATGTTGAGCGGCGGCAGCGCGACATCGGGCCATTCCGCCACGAGCGGCACGTCGGGGAAGCGCTCGGGGCTGGCAAAGGCAGTGCGCGGATCGACCACCGTGACGTCATAGTCCAGCGAGCGCGCCAGCGGCGCCAGCGCCTGGCTGATATGGACCGCGCCGACGATCACGAGCTTGGCGGTCGGCGCGTAGACGTTGAGGAACAGCTTCTTGCCTGCGACCTCGACATTGCCGCTCTTGCCCATCCGCAATTGCTTTGCGAGCTCGGAGCGGAGCGGATCGGCGGCGATGTCCTTGGCCTTCACCAGGCGCTGCTCGCCATTCGACGTGTCGGTGATGATGATAACCGGGCGGCGCGCGGCGCGCTCGGCGTTGAGCTCTTTCAGCGTTTCCAGTTTCACGGCTAGCCGACCTTTTCGACGAAGACGCGGATGGTGCCGCCGCAGGACAGTCCAACATTCCAGGCCGTTTCATCGGCGACGCCGAATTCCAGCATCTTGGGCTGGCCGCTCGAAATCACGTCGAGCGCCTCGGTGACAACGGCGCCCTCGACGCAGCCGCCGGACACCGAGCCGAGGAAGGTGCCCTCGTCATTGATGACGAGGCTCGAGCCGGCCGGACGCGGCGCCGAGCCCCAGGTGTCGACCACGGTGGCGAGCGCCACGCCGTGGCCCTGCTTCTGCCAGGTCTCGGCAGCCTGAAGAATGTCTTCGTCGCGGTTGAGCATGTGCGCCTCCTCTTTTGGGCATGATCTATTCGAAAAACCGGTTTCCACTTTTTCGGATCATGCCTCTCAGGCTACGGAGCGGATCAGGCTGCGATGATGCGCCGGCGGCGGGGATGACAGCGCCTCGATCAGCCCCTTGATGGACGTCAAGTTATGTACCGGGCGGAATTCGTCAACGTGGGGCAACATCATTTTGATGCCCTGGGCCTTGGCCTCGAAGCCGGAATAGCGCAGCAGCGGATTGAGCCAGATCAGGCGGCGGCAAGAGCGGTGCAATCGGTCCATCTCGAAGGCCAGTTTGGCATCGGCCTCCCGTTCTAGTCCATCGGATATAAGGAGTACGATTGCCCCCTGCCCGAGCACGCGGCGGGCCCAGAGCTGGTTGAAGCTGTGCAGCGAGGTGGCGATCCGCGTTCCCCCGGCCCAATCCTCCACCGAGGACGAGCAGCTCGCCAGCGCCTCATCCGGATCGCGCTGCCGCAACGCCCGCGTCACATTGGTGAGGCGGGTGCCGAACAGGAACACCGAGACGCGCTTGCGGGCATCGGTGATGGCATGGAGGAAGTGCAGGAACAGGCGGGTGTATTCGCTCATCGAGCCGGAGATATCGAGCAGCGCCACGATCGGCGCCGGCTTCTCGATCCGGCCGAGCTTGCGGAGATCGATGATCTCCCCGCCGGTGCGCAAGGAATTGCGGACGGTACGGCGCATGTCGAGCCGCAAGCCCCGCGCGTCCGGCTGGTAGCGGCGGGTCACGAGTTCGGCCTGCGGCAGCCGCATCAGGGCGATCTCGCGCGTAACCTCGGCGATCTCGGCCGCCGTCATCTGCGCGAAATCCTTCTTCTGCAGCACCTCCTTGTCGGAGACCGAGAGCTTCAGCTCCTGCTCCTGGGCCTGCGGCCGCTCCTCGCGGGTCGCCGGCTGCGACATCGCCTCCTGGACGCGGCGCGAGGCCGGCGGCGGCTTCTTCTTGGCGTGGTCGGGCAACGGCACCGAGTCGAGCATGCTCTTCCATTCCTCCGCGGCGCGGAAGAACAGGTCAAAGGCCTGGCGGAAGATCAGCGCGTGCTCGTGGCGCTTGACGAAGATCGCTTCCAGGGTGGCGTAGAAATCGTCGCGGTTGCCGACCTCGATCAGCTGCAGCGCATTCAGCGCGTCGATCACCGCGCCCGGACCGACCGGAAGCCCGGCCGCCCGCAGCGCACGAGCGAAACCGATGACATTGTCGGCCATATGCCCGGTCGGCGGCGCAAGGTGATTGATCGCCATCGTTGTTACCCTGTCGTTCCGGGGCACGCGAAGCATGAACCCGGAATCTGGAGATTGCGGCGCGAGATTCCGGGTTCGATGCTGACGCATCGCCCCGGAATGACGGACGCAACATGCGACGCACGAGCTAGATATCGCTCGTCGCGTCCTTCAGTGTCTTCTGCAGCGCATCGCCTTGCATGCGCGCGATATCGTCCTGGTACTTGAGCAGCGCGCCCAGTGTGTCGCCGACCACCTGCGGCGTCAGCGAGCGCGCGTCGAGCTCGGACAGCGCGGTCGCCCAGTCGATGGTCTCGGCCACGCCCGGCGACTTGTAGAAATCCTGGCTGCGCAGCGCCTGCACGAAGCGGACGACCTGCTGCGACAGCTTGGCCGAGATGTTCGGCACCCGCGACTTGACGATCGCAAGCTCGCGCTCGGCGGAGGGATAATCCACCCAGTGATAGAGGCAGCGGCGCTTCAGCGCGTCGTGGATCTCGCGGGTGCGGTTCGAGGTGATGATCACGATCGGCGGCGCCGGCGCCTTCACGGTGCCGAGCTCGGGGATCGTCACCTGGAAGTCGCTGAGGATTTCCAACAGATACGCCTCGAACGCCTCGTCGGCGCGGTCGAGCTCGTCGATCAGGAGCACCGGGGGACCGGCGACATCGGGCTCGAGCGCCTGCAACAGCGGCCGCTTGATCAGGAAGCGCTCGGCGAAGATGTCGCTTGCGAGTTGATCGCGGTCGGTGTCGCCGGAGGCTTCCGCGAGCCGGATCGCGATCATCTGCGCCGCACTGCTCCACTCGTAGACGGCAGAGGCGACGTCGAGGCCTTCATAGCATTGCAGGCGGATCAGCTTGCGCCCCAGCGCTGATGACAGCACCTTGGCGATCTCCGTCTTGCCGACGCCGGCCTCGCCCTCGAGAAACAGCGGCCGGCCCATGCGCAGCGCGAGATAGGTCACCGTCGCCAGCGACCGCTCGGCGAGATAGCCGCGCGAGGTCAAGAGCTCCACGAGCGCATCGACGGAAGTGGGGAACGCCGATGCACTCATGGAACAGCCAATCTTGAAGCAGGAGTTAGCAAAATCACGCCTTGGTATTTAGCCCTTGGCGGTCGCGGCTTCCACGGCCCTGCGTGCCAGGACGCCGATCAAATGCGCGCGGTATTCCGCGCTGCCGTGCAAGTCGCTGTTCAGCCCTTCGGCCGGAACGGTCATGCCGTCGAGCACCTTGTGCGAGAAGCGCTTCTTCAGAGCTTCCTCGAACGAGGTAACACGGAACACGCCGTCCGAGCCCGCACCAGTCACCGCGACCCGCACGTCCGACGGACGCTTGGCCACGAACACACCTACCAACGCGTAGCGCGACGCCTGGTTGCGGAATTTCACATAGGCCGCCTTCTTCGGCAGCGGGAACATCACCCTGGTGATGATCTCGTCCGGCTCCAGCGCGGTCGAGAACAGGCCCTGGAAAAACTCCTCGGCCTTGAGGCGGCGCTTGTTGGTGACGATGGTCGCGCCCAGCGCCAGCACCGCGGCCGGATAGTCGGCGGTCGGGTCGTTGTTGGCGAGCGAGCCGCCGATGGTGCCGCGGTGACGCACGGCCGGATCGCCGATCCCGCCGGCAAGCTCGGCAAGCGCCGGGATCGCCTCGCCGACGATCGGCGAGGTCGCGACATCGGCATGCTTGGCGGTGGCGCCGATCACCAGCGAGCGGCCCTTCATCTCGATCGTGTCGAGGCCTTCGATGTGGGAGAGGTCGACCAGATGCGGCGGGCTTGCGAGCCGCTGCTTCATGACCGGCACCAGCGTGTGACCGCCGGCGATCAGCTTGGCGTCCTCGTTCTTCACCAGGAGGTTGGCGGCCTGCCGCACGGTCCCGGGACGATGATATTTGAATTCGTACATTGGAATGTCCTGATCGCTTGTCGCGATATTTACTGGAGCATGATCTTTTCGGAAAACCGCTTCACACTTTTCCGGATCATGCTTTAGGCGAGGTCCGACTTCGCCATCGCCTTGGCGCCGGCGGCGATCGAAGCGACGATGTTCTGATAGCCGGTGCAGCGGCACAGATTGCCTTCCAGCTCCTCGCGGATCACCTCGTCGGTGAGATCGTGGCCCTTGCGATGGACCAGGTCGACCGCGGTCATGATCATGCCGGGCGTGCAAAAGCCGCACTGCAGGCCGTGATGCTCACGGAAGGCCTCCTGCATCGGATGCAGCGGTGCGCCGTCGGGCGCGAGCCCCTCGATGGTCCTGACCTCATGACCGTCGGCCATCACCGCGAGCGTGGTGCACGACTTCACTGCCTTGCCGTCCAGATGCACGACGCAGGCGCCGCACTGCGAGGTGTCGCAGCCGACATGCGTCCCTGTCAGCCGCAGATTTTCACGCAGAAACTGAACCAGAAGGGTACGGGGATCGACGTTCGCGGTAACGGGGTTGCCGTTCACGATCATTGAAATCTTGGCCATCAGCACTCTCTTATCTGCACTGCCGCATATCGGCAGAACAGGCGGTTTTAAATCATTCCAGACGGCATAATATGGGCGGCCCCCCCAATGAGCAACCTTTCGAGCCACTCATCCAGGGCATGGCCGGGCCGGTATGATCCGGCCTGGCGGCAGGGCTTGAGCCTTGGTTCTGGTCTTACCAGAACCAAGGCTCAAGATTCTAGTTTTGACGCGTTTTCTTGACGCGAACCGGTGTCCACTTCGCTCGAAAACGCTCTAACCCTGCACCGCCTTGGCAAAATTGGCAAAGAATTCGTCGGCGAGCTTCTTGGCGGCGCCGTTGATGAGGCGCTGGCCGAGCTGGGCGAGCTTGCCGCCGATCTGCGCCTCGACGTTGTAGCTGAGCAGCGTCCCGCCATCCTTGTCGGCCAGCGCGACGGTGGCGCCGCCCTTGGCGAATCCGGCAACGCCGCCCTCGCCCTCACCGGTGATCTTGTAGCCGTTGGGCGGGTCGAGATCGCTCAATGTCACCTTGCCCTTGAAGCGGGCGGAGACCGGTCCGACCTTCATCTTGGCGGTGGCGCGGAAGCCATGCTCGTCGGTCTTCTCGAGCTCCTCGCAGCCGGGGATACAGGCCTTCAGCACCTCGGGATCGTTGAGCTTGTCCCACACGGTCTGGCGCGCCGCCGCAAGCTGGACTTCGCCGGTCATCGTCATGGCCATGGGGGACCCTCCTCGTCGCTAGAACCTTCGTCTTTCCAACTAAAGCAGCCGGCGGACAAAGGAAAGGGCACCTTCGGAGGATGAGCGATGCATATTCGCAACCGCAGCAAGACGATCTCGCCATTCACAAAATCGCGCAATCGGCGTTGTGGTTGAAGAGCGCCGGCGCGCCATTGCCGGGCATTGGCATGGGCGCGCCGGAGTGGTTAGGTCGCACGCATGAGCACAGCCCTCTCTCCCCTGCTTGCGCCGATGCTGTCGAGCGCCGCGATGCGCGCGATATGCGACGATGCCACATACCTGCAGAACATGCTGGACTTCGAGGCCGCGCTGGCCCGCGCCGAGGCCGCCCGCGGCGTGATTCCCAGGCCAGCCGCGGGGCCGATCGGCGCCGCCTGCCGGAGCGAATCAATCGATCGCGCCGCGCTGGCGGAGGCCGCGACGCGATCGGGCAATCTGGCGATTCCCCTGGTCAAAGCGCTGACCGCAAATGTCGCCAAGGCCGATGACGAGGCGGCCCGCTACGTGCATTGGGGCGCGACCAGCCAGGACGTGATCGACACCGCGACCATGCTGACGCTGCGCACAGGGATCGACGCGCTGCTCGTCGATCTCGACCGCGCCGTCACAGGCTTTGCCAGACTGGCGCGCGCGCATCGCAACACCGCCGTGGTGGCGCGCACCTGGCTGCAGCACGCGTTGCCGATGCCGTTCGGGCTGAAACTCGCCGAATACGCCGCGGCGCTGCACCGCTCCCGCACGCGGCTGCAACGCCTGCGCAAGGACACGCTGGCATTGCAGTTCGGCGGCGCCGCCGGGACGCTGGCTGCGCTCGGCGACAAGGGTCTCGCGGTCGCCGAGCAGCTTGCGCAGGAATTGGATCTGCCGCTGCCCGACGCGCCCTGGCACACCCATCGCGACCGCATCGCGGAGGCGGCCGCAGTGTTTGCGATAACAGCGGGCAGCTGCGGCAAGATCGCGCGCGACGTCTCGCTGATGATGCAGACCGATGTCGCCGAAGCCTTCGAGCCTGCGGGCGTCGGCCGCGGCGGCTCCTCCACCATGCCGCACAAGCGCAACCCGGTGGCCGCGGCCAACGCGCTCGGCGCCGCCACCATGGCCCCCAATCTCGCGGCGACGATCTTTGCCGCGCAGGTGCAGGACCACGAGCGCAGCGCCGGCCCGTGGCACGCGGAATGGCCGATCCTGCCGACCCTGATGCTGGTCACCTCGGGGGCGCTTGCGGCGATCGTCGATCTCGCCGAGGGGCTCGAGGTCGACGCGGCGCGGATGCGCGCCAATCTCGACGCGACCGGCGGGCTGATCATGGCGGAAGCGGTGGCGATGGCGCTCGCCGAGAAGGTCGGCAAGAGCGACGCCCATCATCTGATCGAGGCCGCCAGCAAGCGCGCGGTCGCCGAAAAGAAGCATCTGCGCGACGTGCTGAGCGCGGATGCCAGGGTCGCCGCGCATCTCGACGCCGCCGCACTCGCAAGACTGTTCGAGCCGATGGCCTATCAGGGCGCCTCGCAGGCGCTGATCGACCGCCTGCTCGCATCGCTGGACGAAAAGTAGCGACGATGTCATTGCCGGGCTTGACCCGGCAATCCATCATCACGAAGAGACGCTTGTTAGACGGATGCGCGGGTCGCATGTAGGAAAGACGCGTTTCGCGCTTTTTCCCGCGCACGACGAGGGAGCACAAAATGCCAATGATCGACGCCGACGGATGCCTGCTCAATGTCCAGGTCGACGGCCGCGACGGCGGCCCGACGCTGATGCTGTCGAACTCGCTCGGCTGCACCCTGCAGATGTGGGAGCCGCAGATGAAGGCGCTGACGCAGATGTTCCGCGTCATCCGCTACGACCGCCGCGGCCATGGCAAATCGAGCGTGCCGCCCGGGCCCTACTCGATGGAGCGCTTCGGCCGCGACGTGCTGGCGATCCTCGACGACCTCAACATCGAGAAAGTGCATTGGTGCGGGCTCTCGATGGGCGGCATGGTCGGACAATGGCTCGGCGCCAACGCGCCTGAACGATTCGGCAAGCTGATCCTTGCCAATACTTCCTGCTATTACCCGGATCCGACCAACTGGTTGAACCGCATCAAGGCGGTGAAGGAAGGCGGCATCGCGGCCGTCGCCGACACCGTGATCGCCGGCTGGCTGACCGCGGATTTCCGCGAGCGCGAGCCTGAGACCACGGCGCGCCTGAAGGCGATGCTGCTCGCCTCTCCCGTTGAGGGCTACCTCGCCTGCTGCGAGGCGCTCTCCACGCTCGACCAGCGCGCGCTACTGCCCGACATCAAGAGCCCGACCTTGGTGATCGCGGGACGGCAGGACATGGCGACGCCGGTGTCCGCGGCGGAGATGATCCGCAGCGGCATTCCCGGCGCCAGCATGACGCTGCTCGATGCCGCGCACATTTCCAATGTCGAGCAGTCGCACGCCTTCACCGAAGCCGTGATCGGCTTCCTGACGCAACGCTAATGCCGTGCATTCGAACACCTCTCCCTTCGGGAGAGGTCGGATCGCATCGCAAGATGCGATCCGGGTGAGGGTTACGCTCGCTCGTAACACCTGAGCCCCTCACCCGGCGCTTCGCGCCGACCTCTCCCACGGGGAGAGGTGAAGGACCGACGGAGAGGAGACAGCCATGGACGACAATCAACGCCGCGATGCGGGCATGACGCAGCGCCGCCAGGTGCTCGGCAATGAATGGGTCGACAAGTCGATCAAGAACCGCAACGCGTTCAACACCGACTTCCAGGACCTGATCACCCGCTATGCGTGGGGCGACATCTGGACACGGCCGCATTTCGATCATCGCACGCGGCGCGTGCTCGTCATCGGCACCATGGTCGCGCTCGGCCAGTGGGACGAATTCCGCCTGCATGTGCGGGCGGCGCTCACTGAGGGCGGCTTCACGCCCGACGACATCAAGGAAATCCTGCTGCAACAGGCGATCTATTGCGGCGTGCCGGCGGCCAATCACGCCGTCAAGGAAGCCAATGCGATCATCGCCGAATTAGGGCTGCTGAAGGGATAGCTTGCCGGCCGGTGCGGCGGCCTTGGCCACGGAGGCGCCGGCCGCGGTCTTCACCGGCTTCTCGACCAGCATCACGATCGCGGTGCCGAGCAGCATCAGAAGCTCTGCCGCATGCATCCGCAGCGCTTCCAGCTCGCCGGCCTTCGAGGCCAGCAGCATGCTGGTGAAGCTGAGCACGCTGCCAAGGCAGAGCGCGACGGCGAGCGCTTCGTCGCAGCCGCCGCTCTTGCGCATCGATGGACGGGTGAGCATCACCAGGAAGACCGCGAAGAACGCCACCACGGTGATCCGTGCCAGTGCCAGGAGCCAGGCGAGCCGCACGGTCGCCATCTTGGCGAGCTGCAGATGGTCGCTGGCGTACAGCGCGATCGATACGCTCGGCCGCTCATAGAGCCCGTGGATCGGCGACACCATGATGTTGAAGGCGATGAGCGTCCACACCGGAATGAAATAAGCCGCGAGCAGCGCGCCGTTGCATGAACTGATCCGCCAATTGCTGGACATGTCGCTTCCCACGCTTGCGCGGCCCCTGGTTGCGGGCGGCGATCCGGCTTGCGACGTAACGCCGTTAGACGGCCAGCGGCAATTTAAACCCTTTGTTTACCTTAACTCGTCTGGGGATTGTCGGGGACGGTTCCGTACCCGTGCCAAAACGGGGCAAAAAGGGCAAAGATGAAAGGCCCCCTCACGGCGAGGCCCTTCCGTCAACGCTGCTCTCAGATTTTCTGAACTAGCGCCCCTGCTGGCCGGGGTTCTGGCCCTGACGGCCTGGATCCTGCTGCTGCTGGCCGGGCTTGGCGCCGCCGCCCTGCTGCTGTCCGGGCATCTGACCCGGGTCTGGCTCTGCTGGCCCGGCTTTTGATCTTGCTGGCCCGGGTTCTGGTTCTGGCCGCTCATGCGGTATCGCCCTTGTGCTTCGTGAGGCATGGAAGCAACGCATCGGCCTGATCCGGAGTTGCGCGGGAACAACAGTTCCGGCGTGATCATTGCAAGGCAAAGGCCTGTCTGACCTGTGATAGCGGAACCGCACCCTCCAAAGTAGTTATGTACAAGCCCGTTACGCGGCAGCCGGCGCTGTTGCCGCCGCCGTAGTTCCGCTGTTAGAAAATGACACGACGCGTCGGCTCAGGCTGCCGGGGCCCTCGCCGCGTCACTCTCGACGAAGCGTTTTCAAGCGAAGTGGAGACCGGTTCGCGTGAAGAAAACGCGTTCAACCCAAAACGAGGGCCTGCTTGGTTCTCAATCGAACGGGCTCTAGCGGCAGCGCATGGATTATTTCGCCCAGCAACTGATCAACGGCCTCGTGCTCGGCTCGATCTACGGCCTGATCGCCATAGGCTACACGATGGTCTATGGCATCGTCGGCATGATCAACTTCGCCCATGGCGACATCTTCATGATCGGCGGCTTCATCGCCCTGATTTCGTTCCTGGTGCTGGTCTCGCTCGGCCTCACCGCGATCCCGGTGATCCTCCTGATCGTGCTGCTGGTCTCGATGGCGATCACCGCGCTTTATGGCTGGACCATCGAGCGGATCGCCTACCGGCCGCTGCGGCATTCGTTCCGCCTCGCGCCGATGCTCTCGGCGATCGGCATGTCGTTCGTGCTGACCAACTTCTCGCAGGTGTCGCAAGGCGCGCGGGTTAAGCCGGTGCCGCCGATCATCACCGGCGGCTACACGCTGCATGAAGGTGCAGAGGGCTTCGCGGTGCAGCTCTCCAACATCCAGATCCTGGTGGTGCTCGCCACCATCGTGGTGCTTGCCCTGTTCACCTGGCTGGTCTCGCGCACGCGGCTCGGACGCGACATGCGCGCTTGCGAGCAGGACCAGACCATGGCCGCGCTGCTCGGCGTCGATGTCGACCGCACCATCTCGATGACCTTCGTGATCGGCGCCGCGCTCGCCGCCGTCGCCGGCATGATGTACCTGCTCTATTACGGCCTGGTCGATTTCTTCATGGGCTTCGTCGCCGGCATCAAGGCGTTCACCGCTGCCGTGCTCGGCGGCATCGGCTCGCTGCCCGGGGCGATGCTCGGTGGGCTCGCGATCGGCCTGATCGAGACGTTCTGGTCGGCCTATTTCTCGGTCGAGTACAAGGACGTCGCGGCGTTCTCGATCCTGATCGTGGTGTTGATCTTCATGCCGACCGGCCTGCTCGGCCGTCCCGAAGTCGAAAAAGTCTGACGAGGCTGCACTACGTGAGCGCGACATCAGCCCGCCCCCACGCCTCGCAGCCTTCGGGCGGCGCCTTCATCCTCAAGAAAGCCCTGGTCAGCGCTGCTGTCGCACTGGTGCTGTTCTCGCTAATGATCGGCACGCGCACCGAAGCCGGTCCGGAAGGCAGTCTGATCTACTGGACGCGGTTCGGCGATCTCGCCGCCATCGTCGCGACCGTGTTCGGCGGCAGCATCATCGTCGAACTGTTGCGGCAATGGTGGGGACCGGTCGACACCGACCGGGTCGTTCCGAAGCCGCTGCGCGCCGCGACGTCCTTCGTGGGGCGCTGGCTCGCGCCGGCGCTGCTGGCCTTCACCTTGTTCGTCCCGGTGATCTTCTACGACCAGCGCTACATTCTCGACCTCGCCATCCTGGTCCTGACCTATGTGATGCTCGGCTGGGGGCTGAACGTCGTGGTCGGCCTCGCCGGCCTGCTCGATCTCGGCTACGTCGCCTTCTATGCGGTCGGCGCCTATTCCTACGCGCTGCTCGCCACCAATTTCGACCTGTCGTTCTGGGTCTGCCTGCCGCTCGCCGGCATCCTGGCGGCGTGCTGGGGCGTGATGCTCGGCTTCCCCGTGCTGCGGCTGCGCGGCGACTACCTCGCCATCGTCACGCTCGCCTTCGGCGAGATCATTCGCCTGGTCATCATCAACTGGCAGGACCTGACCGGCGGCCCGAACGGCGTATCGGGGATTCCGCGCCCGACCGTGTTCGGTATCCCGCTCGACGACAGCGATGACGGGCTCGCCGCCAAGCTCGGCATCGAGTTCTCGCCGACCCACCGCCTGGTCTTCCTGTTCTACCTGATCCTGGCGATGGCGCTGATCACCAACTGGGTGACGATCCGGCTGCGCCGGCTGCCGATCGGCCGCGCCTGGGAGGCGCTGCGCGAGGACGAGGTCGCCTGCCGCGCGCTCGGCATCAACACCACCACGACCAAGCTGACGGCGTTCGCCACCGGCGCGATGTTCGGCGGCCTTGCCGGCGCGTTCTTCGCCACCCGTCAGGGCTTCATCAGCCCGGAATCCTTCACCTTCCAGGAATCGGCGCTGGTGCTCGCAATCGTCGTGCTCGGCGGCATGGGCCCGCAGCTCGGCGTCGCGCTGGCAGCGCTTGCCATGATCGGCGGCTTCGAGCTGTTCCGCGGCCTCGATCAATACCGCATGCTGGTGTTCGGCATGGCCATGGTGCTGCTGATGATCTGGCGGCCGCGCGGGCTGATCGGCCATCGTGCGCCGACCGTGTTCCTCGAGCGGCAGCAAGCGATCTCGTCCGACCTCGTCAAGGAGGGCCACGGATGAGCGGCGACAACATCCTCACCGTCGACCATTTGATGATGCGCTTCGGTGGCATTGTCGCCGTCAACGACCTCTCCTTTGCTGCTGAACGGCGCAAGATCACCGCGTTGATCGGCCCCAACGGCGCGGGCAAGACCACGGTCTTCAACTGCATCACCGGCTTCTACCGGCCGAGCGGCGGCGCCATCCGGCTGGCCCATGACGACGGCCGTGTGATCCAGCTCGAGCGGTTGAACGATTTCCGCATCTCCAGGCAGGCCAAGGTCGCGCGCACCTTCCAGAACATCCGGCTGTTTCCGGGCATGACCGCGCTGGAGAACCTGATGGTCGCCCAGCACAACGCGCTGATGCGCGCCTCCGGGCTGACCTTCCTCGGCCTGATCGGCGCGCCGACATGGCGGCAGGCCGAGCAGCGCGCCATCGAGCTGGCGCGGACCTGGCTCGGTCGTGTCGGGCTGCTCGCGCGCGCCGACGACGCCGCCGGCAACCTGCCCTATGGCGACCAGCGGCGCCTCGAGATCGCACGCGCGATGTGCACCGAGCCCGCGCTGCTCTGTCTCGACGAGCCGGCGGCCGGCCTGAACGCGCGCGAGAGCGGCGCGCTCAACGAGCTCTTGCTGTCGATCCGCGCCGAGCAAGGCACCTCGATCCTGCTGATCGAACACGACATGTCGGTCGTGATGGAGATCTCCGATCACGTCGTGGTCATGGACTACGGCGTCAAGATTGCCGAGGGCACGCCACAAACCGTGCGCGACGACCCCAAGGTGATCGCCGCCTATCTCGGCGCCGACGAGGAAGAGGCCATCGCGGTGATGGAGAGCACCCCGTGAGCGCGGCAGACAAACTCCCCACCTCCCCCTGCAAGGGACTCATGCTCGTCCGTTCTCCATCATCGTCATGCCCGGGCTTGTCCCGGGCATCCACGCGTTTCCGATCACGTGGCGAGAAAGACGTGGATGGCCGGGACAAGCCCGGCCATGACCGTTGCCGGGAGGTTCGATGAGCTCGACCACACCCCTCCTCGCGGTCCGCGGCCTCCGCGCCGCCTACGGCAAGATCGAGGCGCTGAAGGGCGTCGACATCGAGATCAATCCCGGCGAGATCGTGGCATTGATCGGGGCCAACGGCGCCGGCAAGTCGACGCTGATGATGACGATCTTCGGCAAGCCGCGCGCTCGCGCCGGCCGGATCGAGTTCGACGGCCACGACATCACCGGCGTTCCGACCCACGAGATCGCCCGGCTGCGGATTGCGCAGTCACCGGAAGGACGGCGGATCTTTCCGCGCATGAGCGTGGCGGAAAACCTGCAGATGGGCGCCGATGCGACCGACAGCAGCGAGGCCGAACGCGCCGTCGCGCTCGAGCGCGTCTTCGCATTGTTCCCGCGCCTGAAGGAACGCATCGCCCAGCGCGGCGGCACGCTGTCGGGCGGTGAGCAGCAGATGCTCGCGATCGGCCGTGCCCTGATGAGCCGGCCGCGCCTGTTGATGCTGGACGAGCCCTCGCTCGGCCTGGCGCCGCTGATCGCGCGGCAGATCTTCGAGGCCATCCGCACGCTGAACCGGCAGGATGGCCTCACCGTGCTGATCGTCGAGCAGAACGCCAACCACGCGCTGAAGCTCGCCCATCGCGGCTATGTCATGGTCAACGGCCTGATCACGCTGGCCGGAACCGGCAACGAATTGCTGCAGCGCCCGGAAATCCGCGCCGCCTATCTGGAAGGCGGCCGCCGCGGCTAACTCGCGCTGCGACGCCCCTGCATCAGGATGCTGCGCGCGAAGCGTCGATTTGCCTGAAAATTGCCGGTGACTTCGCCGGGAAATCAGCCGACAATGGCGCCGGTTATTGAACCCGCCTGCCGGGTTCTTCCCAAGAGGCAACGACCACGAGGACTTGTCATGAAATCATTGAAGCTCATCGGCCTGGCTTTGGGCGCTTCGTTCGCATTGTCGGCGAGCGCGTTCGCGCAGGACATCACCGTCGCAGTGGCAGGCCCGATGACGGGCTCCGAATCCGCTTTCGGCCGGCAGATGAAGAACGGTGCCGAGATGGCGGTCGCCGATATCAATGCGGCCGGCGGCGTGCTCGGCAAGAAGCTCGCGCTTGAGACCGACGACGACGCCTGCGATCCCAAACAGGCTCGCTCGGTGGCGGAGAAGATCGGCAGCTCGAAGATACCGTTCGTGGCCGGTCACTTCTGCTCGTCGTCCTCGATCCCGGCGTCGGAAGCCTATGCCGACGGCAACGTTCTGCAGATCACGCCGGCCTCGACCAACCCGCTGTTCACCGAGCGCAAGCTCTGGAACGTGGCACGCGTCTGCGGCCGCGACGACCAGCAGGGCTTGGTCGCCGCCGACTACATCATCAAGAACTTCAAGGGCAAGAACGTCGCGATCCTGAACGACAAGACCACCTACGGCAAAGGCCTCGCCGACGAGACCAAGAAGGCGCTGAACAAGGCCGGCTTCAAGGAGAAGATGTTCGAGTCCTACAACAAGGGCGACAAGGACTTCAACTCGATCGTCTCCCGCCTGAAGCGCGAGAACATCGACCTGGTCTATGTCGGCGGCTACCATCAGGAAGCCGGCCTGATCCTGCGCCAGATGCGCGACCAGGGCCTGCAGACAGTGCTGATGGCCGGCGACGCGCTGAACGACAAGGAGTTCGCCTCGATCACCGGCCCGGCCGCGGAAGGCACCCTGTTCACCTTCGGCCCCGATCCGCGCAACAAGCCGACCGCGAAGGCGATCGTCGAGAAGTTCAAGAGCAAGAATATCGATCCCGAAGGCTACACGCTCTACACCTACGCCGCGATGCAGGTCTGGACGCAGGCCGTCGCCAAGGCCGGCACCACCGACCCCAAGAAGGTGATGGCCACGATCAAGGCCGGCGACTGGGATACCGTGCTCGGCAAGATGGGCTTCGACGCCAAGGGCGACATCAAGGCGATCGACTACGTCGTCTACAAGTGGGACGCCAAGGGCAACTACGCCGAGATCAACCCGAAGGGTTCCTGAGATCGTTCTGATCGCAATCGGACGACAGCGCAAAACGTCCCGGCAAGCCGGGGCGTTTTTTGTTGAGCGTTCGGCAATACCTACCGCGCGTGCGCGCGCATTGCGGTTGATGCAGCCGGCGCGGCTGCTATATCCGATCCAGGGCAGCAGGCACGAACGGATCGCATCGTGAAAAACCTTCTCACCGACATTGCCGGCGTCAGCGTCGGCCACGCCGACGACGCCGCGATCGCCTCGGGCGTCACCGCCATCATCTTCGACAGGCCGGCGGTGGCCTCGATCGATGTCCGCGGCGGCGGTCCCGGCACCCGCGAGGATGCCCTGCTTGCGCCGCAGAACGTCGTCGAGGCGATCGACGCCATCACGCTGTCCGGAGGCTCCGCGCTCGGGCTCGATGCCGCGGGCGGCGTCCAGGCCTGGCTCGCCGAGCGCGGCCGCGGCTTCCGCATTCGCGACGCGGTGATCCCGATCGTGCCGGGCGCGATCTGCTTCGATCTGCTCAACGGCGGCAACAAGGCGTGGGGACGCTTTCCGCCCTATCGCGATCTCGGCTACGCGGCGGCGAGCGCGGCAACGAGCGACTTCCGGCTCGGCAGCGTCGGCGCCGGCATGGGCGCGACCACGGCCGGCTTGAAGGGCGGCCTCGGCTCGGCGTCGGCCAGGACCGACGACGGCGTGACGGTCGCAGCGCTCGCGGTGGTCAATGCCGTCGGCAGCGTGACCATCGGCACAGGCCCCTGGTTCTGGGCCGCACCGTTCGAGGTCGACGGCGAGTTCGGCGGCCGCGGCCTGCCGCCGTCGTTCACGCCGGACATGCTGAAGGTGCGGCTGAAGGGCGGTGCGGACGCGACCGCCGCGGAGAACACCACGCTCGTTGTGGTCGTGACCGACGCGCAATTGACCAAGCCGCAGGCCAAGCGGCTTGCGATGATCGCGCAGACCGGCATGGCGCGAGCGATCTATCCGGTGCATGCGCCGCTCGACGGCGACGTGGTGTTTGCCGCAGCCACCGGCGCAAAGCCGATCGACCCGCTGTTCGGCCTGACCAGTCTCGGCGCGGTGGCGGCCAACACGGTGGCGCGGGCGATCGCACGCGGCGTCTATTCAGCGACCGCGCTGCCCTTCCGCGGCGCGCTGCCGACCTGGCAGGACCGGTTCGGCTAGGCGCTGACCGAAACCGACGGCGACGCCTGCGCGGAGATCGCCTGCGACTGGCGCTGGATCAGCTGCTCGATGAAATTGTAGGACGAGGTCGCGTTGCTGGAGGCGGACGACGACGCGGCCGGCATCGTCAGCGTCACCTTCGAGCCGTCGGCGTAGGTCGTGGTGGTCGTGGTCGACCCGTCGCTGTTGGTCACCGAGGTGGTGGTGGCGCCGTCGAGCGACTGCGTCAGCGGATCGGAGCCCGAACCGCCGGCGCCGCTGCTGGAGCCGGCGCCATCGGTCGAGCCACCGGCCATGTGATGGTGATGGTGGCCACCCTTGTGGCCCTGCAGCGCCTGCGCCATCTCGTTGAGGCTGACAGTGCCGTCGCCATTGGTATCGAGCTTGGAGAACACATCGTCGGCCTGCGCGACGTTTGTGCCGCCGGCGCCGAGCGCGCTCTCGAATTCGGACTTGGTGATCTGGCCGTCGCCGTTGGTGTCGATCGGGGAGAACAGGTCCTTCAGCGCGTCCGACCGGCTGGTCGAGCTCGAACTGGTCGTGCCCTTAGTCTGCGACTGGCCCTGCGCGGCGAGCAGCGCGCTCATCGTCTGCGGCGAGATCTGCGTGGTGCCGCTGCCCGATCCGACGCTCGTACTGCTGCTGGTCGAGGTCGACGTGGCCGTCGAGGGGTCGAACAGGCCGGTGCCCTGGTTGGACCCAGCCGTCTGCGTCTGCGCCGTCGCCTGGGGCGACTTCGACGATATCAAGGAGCTCAAGAGATCGATGGCGGACGACGCAGCGCCAATGGCAAACAACATGGCAATACTCCGAACAGCGCCGCACATGGCGGCTGCAACGCTTGCCGGTTCCCTCGAGCATGATCGCGCCTCGGTCGAGGGAAAGCCGGCTCCACTCTTCTGGATCATGCTCCAGCAAGCGCTGTGCCATGGCAAAAACCCAATCAAATCCGCGCCTTCCGCAAGCGGCCGGAAGGCCGCACACCCGGCAAGAGCTGCCGCCGCGGCATATTTTTCCGGCCACAGCGCGCAGCCCGCTCGCATTGCCCCCCGCGCATCCGCATGTTAGGCGGAATCGCCCGTACGCTCCCGCAAGTCTCCGGAACAGCGCATATGACTCAGTCGTTCACCCCGCGTCCCCTCGTCATCGCTCCGTCGATCCTGGCGTCGGATTTCTCCAAGCTCGGCGAGGAAGTCCGTGCCGTCGACCAGGCCGGCGCCGACTGGATCCATCTCGACGTGATGGACGGCCATTTCGTGCCGAACATTTCCTACGGCCCCGACGTGATCAAGGCGATGCGGCCGCACACCAAGAAGATCTTCGACGCGCATCTGATGATCGCGCCGTGCGATCCCTATCTCGAAGCCTTCGCCAAGGCCGGCTGCGACCACATCACCGTGCATGCCGAGGCTGGCCCACATCTGCACCGCTCGCTGCAGGCGATCCGCGCGCTCGGCAAGAAGGCCGGCGTCTCGATCAATCCGGGAACCCCGGCAAGCGCGATCGAATACGTGCTCGATCTGATCGATCTGGTGCTCGTGATGTCGGTCAATCCAGGCTTCGGCGGCCAGGCCTTCATCCGCTCGGCGCTGGGCAAGGTCAGCGACATCAAGGCGATGACGGCGGGCCGTCCAATCGACATCGAGGTCGATGGTGGCGTTGCGTCCGATGTCGCCAGCCAGCTCGCGGCCGCCGGCGCCAATGCCTTCGTTGCGGGCTCCGCCGTGTTCAAGGGCGGAACTGTCGAGGCCTACAAGACCAACATCTCCGCGATCCGCAACGCGGCAGCCTTGGCGCGCGGCGAAGCGGTCTAATCATCGCGATCTGATCGTCACGCGTGGTGCGCGCCGATGCCTGCATGTGCGGCGCACACCACGCTGCTGCGTTGCCGCATGCATAATATTCGTGCTGGGCACCGTGGCCATCCGGGCTTCACAGACTCATACAATCGGATGCACAACACTCCTTAAAATAAAAAGGGAGGCGCGCATCATGACGATGACCCTTGTCTGGACCGGCCTGGCGTTCTGGCTTGGCCTGAACGCTGCCTTTGTTGCCCGGCGTGCGTATGTGGCATTGCCCGATCAGGCCGCCGCCGCACGCATCGTCTACGTGCATCTGCGGCGGGCCTGAGGCCGATCCACCGCGCGCGGCGAGGCGCGTGATCAGAACATTCCGGGCGGCATGACCGCAGCCTGATTGGTTGTGCGATCCGCACCACCGCTTTCGTCGGCGTTCGCCTGTGAGGCCAGCCGTGACGGCCGGACGCGGCGCGCTCCCGCCACGGCCATCACCCGCCGATGAACAGGCGATCGGCCAGCCAGTGCGGCAGCCCATTCGCCCTGATCCGTGCCGCCGCGGTCTCGACGTCGTAGGGCACGCGCAGATAGGTGATCTCGCAGCTTGCGGTATCGAACATCGCAAACGCCGCGGCGGAATCGCCGTCGCGCGGCTGGCCGACCGAACCGAGCACCGCGAGCCAGCGCCGTCCCGTCAGCAATTGCACCGCGACGCCCGCAGTCGGAATGAAGCTCGTCATCTTCGCGGCCGACGACATCGAATAAAGCCCGGGCCGGTGGATGTGTCCGCAGAACGTGATCTGCAACTCGGTCGCCATCATGCTGCGCGCGGCATCGGAAGTGTCGCGGACATAGCGCCATTTCGCCGGATCCGACGCCTCGGAATGCACGTACAGACGATTGTCCTCCTCGCGCATCATCGGAAGGCCAGCGAGGAAGCGCTTCTGCTCTGCGCTGAGCCGGCCGCGGGTCCAGTCGATCGCGGCCTGCGCCTCGTCATTCATGCGGTCGCTCGGCAAGCCGACCGCATCGTCATGGTTGCCGCGCACGGCGATGGCGCCCCTGGCCACGAGGTCCGCCACGGTGTCCACGGCCCATTCGGGATCGGCGCCGTAGCCGACGATATCGCCGAGGCAGATCAGCCGCTCGGCGCCGTGCGCCCGCGCGGCCTCGAGGCAGGCGGCGAAGGCCTGCCGGTTGGCGTGAATATCGGCAAAGAGTGCGAGCCGCATCGTGGTCCGCTGCAGTTGAGGCGGATCAGACTGAACCGGGCCTTGATCGACATCAAGCACGCGCGGCGCCGGCCCCGCAATCGGACCAAGGGCGTCAGCGTAGGTGTGGAGGATGTCTAAGCAGCGGCGTTAATGCTTGTGCGGCGCTTCCAGGCCCTTCAGCAGCAGGGCGAGCAGCGCATCGATCCGCGCCGGGCATTCGGGCTTGGCCCACTCCTCGGCATGCGCGGGGTGATGGTAGCGGACGGTCGCATCGAACACGGCCCGCGCGGTCGCCTTGACGTTGTCGATCTGGAACACGCCCTGCGCGACGCCATCGGACAGGATCCGCGCGATCAGCTCGACCTGCTTGTCCTTGTAAGCTTCCACCACCTCGCGCGCCTCCTGGGCCAGCGCGAGATAGGTCGCGAACATCTCGGGATCGTCGCAGACCTTCTTCTGCTTGATAGTAAAGGCGGTGCGGAGCCATTTCTCCAGCCGCTCAGGCGCCGGGCCGGAGCTTGCCGCAAGCTTGCACAGCGGTTCATTGGCGCGATCGAGCCAGCGCTTGGCCACCGCGTCGCGCAGCGAAGCCTTGCTGGGAAAATGGCGATAGACGCTACCGTGGCTGACACCCAGCGCGCGGGCGACGTCGACGACGGTGGCCTTGGCTAATCCGAAGCGCCGCAAGACATCCTCGGTTGCTTCGAGGATCCGCTCGGGAGTCAAGACCACCGCCTCGTTCATGCGTTCACCGTCTGATTGTCGCCGTCCTGCCCGCGGGTGAATTTGGCGGCCTGGGCGGCCAAATGGCGGGCGACGCGATGGTTGAGCCACTTCTGAATCTGGGCGGTCAATTGAATGATTTCGATAGTCATGGAGGTAGTCCTTCGAGGTAGTCAATTAAGCTCGGCCTGCCGACCAAACGCCGCAAGGGCCATTTGGCGCCCTGCCCTGACGCCAAGGTCGATATAGACCATCTCGATGACAGATTTCAATATCTGTCATCGAATATTTTTGATCAGACCTATCCGCAATCCCCTGGCGGGCGACGGCTTCTCGTCCTCCGGCGTGTGGCAGACCTCTGGCTTCGGCGGGGAGACCCAGAAAACGAAAGGGGCCGCTCACGCAGCGGCCCCCTTGCCGGGAAAAATGGGTTACGAAATGAAATTCTAGCCCCGGATAGCTCCAAGTTTACATATTCTGCGGATTGAGGGGATTCCGGGCGATTACTGTCCACCCTGCTGACCAATTAACCACCTATTGCCGCTCGTCCTTGGGGGGCATCCGGGGCGGTGGCACCGGCGTGAAAACCGATCCTTGCGCGCCCACCGGCGGAGCCTTGAACTCGCCCGTCGAGGAATCGCCGCCTGATGTCTCCAGGATCGCCTTCGGCGTGACGTACTCCCGGACGAAGTCCATGAGGCTGCCGTCGCCACCGCCGAAGTCGGCCGCCCGCCCGCCCTGCGTATGCCCGGCCTTGATCTCGTTCTCCGCGGCGTGAGTCTGCTCAGCCAGCGCGTCGTTATAGGGGACGCGGAAGGCCCGCGGAATGGCGCTCGGCCGATTGTCTTCATCGAGCTCCTCGACCCACAGGTAGATCGCACCGGGGTCGCCCTCCAGCGAATGCGGCTCCACGATCCGCGCGGCGAGCAGCTTGAAGGATGCGGGCAACCTGTCCGTCGTGGCCCAGCCGAGCAGCCCGCGCATTCCACCGAAACTGACGACGTAGAAGGTGCTGGTCACGACGATCGTAAGCGCCTTCAGCGACCAGTGCAGCCGCGCATAGACGAGCACGATCAACAACAGTGCGCCGATCACCGCGTAGGCGACCGCGAGCGTAAGGATGATCGACTGCAAGCTAGTCACGGCGCGTCCTCACCCCTGTCTTCGGATCGATATCGGCGCCGTTCGCGTGGACATTGCGGAACGTCTCCAGCAGCGATTTCGGCCGCTGGTCCACGTTGATCACCTTGCCCTCGGTATCGAGTCGAAAGCGGACCGCGGTCTTCTCGTCGCCGGTGTGGTTGAGGGTCACCTTGTCGTCGAAGATCACCTGCGCCGTCGGATTGAGCTTCTGCACCTTGACATTCGCCTCGACCGGTTCGCCGGTCGTGGCCTGGAAATGCGATACGTTGACGGTGTATTCGCCGGGGACGATGCCGCGCAACGTGACGATCTCCTCGCGGATCGGCGACGGAATCTTCTTGCCGTTGACCACGATGAAGTCGTTGGCGCCGCCGCGATCGTCGCGGTCGAGCGTCAGGAAGCCGGCCTCGCGATGCCGGTACCAGGCGATGTTGCCGGCGGGATCCTGCACGAACAGGTCGAGATCGTCGGGATGGTTGTCCGGCCAGTCCATCGTGATGATGAACTCCGCCTTGGAGTCGATCTTGCCTTCCTTGGAGTCCGGCGACACCGCGAGCAGCGCCAGGAAGAACAGGAAGGCCACGACCTGCAGCGCCTTGAACAGCATCACGCCGAGCGGGTCGAACTGTTCGTCGCGCGGATAGAGGCCGAACTCGTCCATCATGACCGGCGTTCCAAAGCCGGGGTAACGTGCGTCTCGGTCAGCACGACGGCGTCGGAAAACACCCGTTGGGTCGCGGTATCAAGCATATAGTACTGGATCCTGACCATGATCGACCCGATCAGCCCCGCCAGCGTCGTGTACATGGCGACCGCCATGCCGTCGCTCATCAGCCCCATCGACGATTTCATCGCGACCTTGTCGGCGGCGTCGAGGCTGGCGATTGGCGCCAGCATGATGATGAAGCCGATGATAGTCCCGAGCAGGCCGAGCTTCATGAGCGTGTCGGAGGCGAAGGCACCAAAGCCGTTGGAACCGCGCAAGCGGTCCGCGAGCGTCCTGAGCAGCAGGGTCTGGTCGATCGGGCCTTTGGCCTGCGCCTCGGCCTTCTGCACCAGGCTCCTTATGTGATCGGTGACCAGCCCGCGCGGCAGGCCCTGCGCTTCGTGAGCGAGCGCCCTGGCGCCGCCGGGCGCGGCGAGGATCGCGCGACAGCCGCGCGCCGCCTCCCCCTCCCGCGCGATCGCCCGTGTCCGCCAGAAGCAGTGGACGCAAGTGGCGATGTAGAGCACCGCGATGACGCTCGAAATGTAGGTTCGATCGGAGCTGACCATGAGATGGATCAGCCCGTACCTCCAGAGCAGGAACGCGGCGAACAGCGTCAGACCGGTGAAGATCATCCAGAGCAAGAGGCCGCTGCGTTCGGCCGTATCCTTGCCGGCTGATGTGGTCGCGGCGCCGACCTTGGCACTCATCTGCGTTGGCTCCCTGCTCGAACTGCTCCTTGGGGCCTTGCCCGCGCGAAGGCCTCGCCTGTCGTTAGACCAGAGGCCCGCGTTGCCGTCCAAAGACATCTGCCCAAATTTTGTTGGGCAAATTTCCCGATCTGCACCGCGACGCGCGCTTGCAATTGGCCGGGAATGGCGGTGCTGTTACGATCGTTTACTAGTCCTGTGGCACAACACCCTCATGGTGAGGAGCGCGAAGCGCGTCTCTGGACGATACTGCGCATCGCCAGGCGAACCATGAGGCCCCATCTGTGGCCTACATCCTTCGAGACGCCCGCGTCCCGCGGGCTCCCCAGGATGACGGTCCATCGCTGTGACGCAGTAGCTCTGGCTGTGGAGTGATCGCATGCGCCTCGTGCTTCAACTGGTCGCCCGCCTGCTCGTCATCGTCGCGCTGTGCCTCGGCGCGGCCACTGTCTGGGCCACGATCGACGCCTACCGCAGCGTCGATCGCACCACGGCGGCGTCCGCCGAACGTGTCTCGCAGGCGCTCGGAGCACTCTACTGGCGTGAATTGCTGCTGCGCAGCAACCGCATGCGCGACCAATTGTTGCCCGCGCCGGACTGGCGCACCATCGAAACTATGGGGCTGATCTCGCCGGGCATCTGCGTTCAGTTCGAGCCCGCCCGTCCGTTCGAGAAGCCGCTCTGCGGCCAGAGCAAGGGGATCGGCAAGGCGCCACCGCGCTGGTTCGCCGCCGCCGTGCACACGCTGCTCGGGGATCACGCCGCCGTCGCCCGGCCGATCAGCGCCCGCTCGGTCACCGCGGGAACCGTCCTCGCCAAGCCCGATCCGGACGCCGCGATCGCGCTCGCCTGGCAGCACATCCTGGACAACATCCATGTCGCCTTGCTGATGGCCTTCGCCATCGCACTGCTTGCCTCGCTGGCGATCGCGCATACGCTGGCACCTGCCCGCTCGATCGTCTCGGCGCTGCGGCGCATGGCCGATGGGCAATATCGAACGACGCTGCCTCGCATCCGCTCGATGGAGCTGGCGATGATCGGGCAAGCGGTCAGCGATCTCGGCGAACGCCTCGCGCAGGCCGAGGAGGAGCGCGCCGTCCTGACCCGGCGCCTGCTCGAGATCCGCAGCGACGAACGGCGCACGCTGGCGCGCGAGTTGCACGACGAGTTCGGCCAGAACCTCACGGCCATCCTCGCCTTCACCAGCACGATCGAAGCGAGCGCCGGGGACAAATACGCTGCCGGCACCGAAATCGCGCAGGATGCGCGGATGATCTCGCAAGCCACGCGCCGCATCATGGCGTGCCTGCGCGACACGTTGAATCGCCTGCGCCATCCGCCGGCCGAGGAACTCGGGCTGGAGGCGAGCCTGGTCGATCTCGTCGACAGCTGGCGATCGCGCGCCGCAACCCAGCCGATGATCCAGCTCGACCTGCAGGGCGACCTCGCGGATATCTCCGGCACGGTCGCCGCCACCGCCTACCGGGTGGCGCAGGAATGCCTGACCAATGCGCTGCGCCACAGCGCCGCGCGCGAGATCGTGCTGCGGATCGAGCGGCGCACCGAGCCGGAGAATGCGCTGCTGGTCCGCGTCGAGGACGACGGCGACGGCGACGCGGCCAAGGTGGCGCAGTCGGCGGGCTTCGGCCTCACCGGGGTGAGCGAGCGCGTGGCCGCGCTCGGCGGCTCGCTGTCGATCGTGCGCGCCAGCCGCGGCCTGTCCGTCGCCGCCACGATTCCGCTCGCCGCCTGATGACCGCGGCAAGGACCGGAGGCATCTCGATCCTGCTGGTCGACGATCATCCCGTCGTCCGCCAGGGCTACCGGCGCGTGCTGGAACACCAGGACGATTTCCGCGTGGTCGCCGAAGCCGACAACGCCGCCAACGCCTATCGTGCGTTCAAGTCGCATGCGCCCGACGTCGTGGTGATGGACATCTCGATGCCGGGGGCAAGCGGCCTCGAAGCCATCCGCAACATCCGCGCGCGCAACTCCACCGCCCGCATCCTCGTCTTCAGCATGCACAGCGAAGCGGCCCAGGTGAAGGCGGCGTTCGGCGCCGGCGCCAGCGGCTTCGTCACCAAGGGCAGCGAACCGGCTGAGCTGATCAGGGCGATCCGCTCGGTGGCGCGCGGCGAACATGCCATGAGCGACGACGTCGCGAGGGTGCTGGCCATGGAAAGCCTGGTGCCGACGAAATCGGTGCTCGACCAGCTCGGCGAACGGGAGATCGAGATCCTCAGGCAATTCGCGGCAGGCAGCACCAAGGAGCAGATCGCCGCCAACCTCAACCTCAGCGCCAAGACCGTGCAGAACTACCACTACCTGATCAAGGCCAAGACCGGCATGCGGACCGACGCCCAGCTCGTCCGCCTGGCCGTCGAGTGCGGGCTGGCGAACCTTTAGAGGGATGATCGGTCCATCCCAAGGCTCGTTGCGCCTCTCCCGCATGCGGGGGAGGCATAGGGCGCCGTTGGCGGCCGTTCTTGAGAACGACGCCGAAGCGGAGCTTCGGCTATGTCGCATCGAGAGATGCGATCCGGGTGGGGGCTCTCTCCACGGCATGACTCGCGGAAAGAGCCCCCACCCCAGCCCTCCCCTGCAAGCCGGAGAGGGAGCGCAGTCCCTTCGCGGCTACCATTCCGCCGGCCGCCGCGGAGTGCCCATTTGGCCTGGTTTTCCCCTCGAAATCCCCCATACGGGTGGCCTCCCCGGGCCCGATTTGCTATAGCGCGGCGTAAAAACAAATCGGCCGGCAGCACTGCTTTGCGCGCCCCGCCCGCCCCTTCGGAGTTTTCGATGATCCCCCGCTATACCCGCCCGGAAATGGCCTCCATCTGGGAGCCGCAGACGCGTTTCAAGATCTGGTTCGAGATCGAGGCGCATGCCGCCGACGCGCTGGCCGAGCTCGGCGTAATCCCCAAGGAGGCCGCGAAGACGATCTGGGCCAAGGCCAAGGACGCCACCTTCAACGTCGAACGGATCGACGAGATCGAGCGCGAGACCAAGCACGACGTCATCGCCTTCCTGACCCATCTGGCCGAGATCGTCGGGCCCGAGGCGCGCTTCGTGCACCAGGGCATGACCTCCTCCGACGTGCTCGACACCTGCCTCAACGTCCAGCTCAAGCGTGCCGCCGACCTGCTGATTGCCGACCTCGACCGGGTGCTGGCGGCACTGAAGACGCGGGCCTTCGAGCACAAGATGACGCCGACCATCGGCCGCTCGCACGGCATCCATGCTGAGCCCGTCACCTTCGGCCTCAAGCTCGCCTATGCCCATGCCGAGTTCAGCCGCGCCCGCGCCCGCCTGGCCGCCGCGCGCGACGAGATCTCGACCTGCGCGATCTCGGGCGCGGTAGGCACCTTCGCGCAGATCGACCCACGCGTCGAAGCGCATGTCGCCAAGGCGATGGGCCTGCGGCCGGAGCCAATCTCGACGCAAGTCATCCCGCGCGACCGCCATGCGATGTATTTTGCCACGCTTGGCGTGATCGCTTCCTCGGTGGAGCGCCTCGCGGTGGAGATCCGCCACCTGCAGCGCACCGAAGTGCTGGAAGCCGAAGAGTTCTTCTCGGAAGGCCAGAAGGGCTCGTCCGCGATGCCGCACAAGCGCAATCCGGTGCTGTCGGAAAATCTCTCCGGCCTCGCGCGCATGGTGCGCGCCTATGTGACGCCGGCGATGGAGAACGTCGCGCTCTGGCACGAGCGCGACATCTCGCACTCCTCCGCCGAGCGCATGATCGGCCCCGACGCCACGGTGACGCTCGACTTCGCGCTGGTCCGCCTCGCCGGGCTGATCGAGAAGCTCCTGGTGTACCCGTCGAACATGCAGAAGAACCTCGACCGCCTCGGCGGCCTCGTGCATTCGCAGCGGGTGCTGATCGCGCTGACCCAGAAGGGCGCGAGCCGCGAGGACGCCTACAAGCTTGTGCAGCGCAACGCGATGCCGGTCTGGCGCGGCGAAGGCGACTTCCAGACGCTGCTCAAGAAGGACGCCGACGTGAAGAAGTACCTGACCGACGCGGAGATCGAGGAAAAGTTCGACCTCGGCTATCACCTCAAGCACGTCGACACGATCTTCAAGCGAGTGTTCGGCGAAAGCTGAAAGCACAGACACGTAGCCCGGATGGAGTGAAGCGAAATCCGGGGATCGTTTGGATGCCTGGATCCCGGATTGCGCTTCGCTCCATCCGGGCTACCGGCTGACGTCCTTCCGCGTGACAAAGCGGCGGGTTACGCTAGGCTCACGCGCCCTGCAAAACGCACAAACGGACCCTCCCCATGCCCATCGTCAACCGCGTCGCCGCCCTCTCGGACGAAATGGCCGCCTGGCGCCATGACTTCCACGAGAATCCTGAACTGCTTTACGAAGTCCACCGCACGGCCGGCATCGTCGCCGACCGACTGCGCGAGTTCGGCTGCGACGAGGTGGTGACCGGGATCGGGCGCACCGGCGTGGTCGGCGTGATCCGCGGCCGCAAGAATACGTCGGGCAAGACCATCGGCCTGCGCGCCGACATGGACGCGCTGCCGATCGAGGAGACCTCGGGCGTGCCCTACGCCTCGAAGATTCCCGGCAAGATGCACGCCTGCGGCCATGACGGCCACACCGCGATGCTGCTGGGGGCCGCGAAATACCTGACCGAGACGCGCAATTTCGACGGCACGGCGGTCGTCATCTTCCAGCCGGCCGAGGAAGGCGGCGCGGGCGGCAAGGCGATGGTCGACGACGGGCTGATGACCCGCTGGGGCGTCCAGGAGGTCTACGGCCTGCACAACATGCCGGGCCTGCCCGAGGGCCATTTCGCCACCACGCCGGGCCCGATGCTCGCCTCGTCGGACACGGTGCAGATCACGATCCACGGCAAGGGCGGTCACGCCGGCGCCGCTCCGCATGAGGCGATCGACAGCGTACTGATCGGCGCGCAGGTGATCAATGCGCTGCAGTCGATCGTCGCGCGCAACGTCGATCCGCTGAAATCAGCGGTGATCTCGATCACCATGTTCCAGGCGGGCACGGCCTTCAACATCATCCCGGAGACTGTCAAGCTCGCCGGCACCGTGCGCACGCTCGATCCCGAGGTGCGCGATCTGGTCGAGCGCCGGATCGGCGAGATCGCCGACAATGTCGCCCGCGCCTATGGCGGGCGGGCCGAGACGACCTACTCCCGGCTCTATCCGGTGACGCTGAACCATGCGCGCGAGGCCGGCATTGCCGCGGAGGTTGCCCGCGACGTGGTCGGCGCCGACCGCGTCAACGAGCGGGTGGTGCCCGTGATGGGCGGCGAGGACTTTGCCTTCATGCTGGAAGCGCGCCCCGGCGCCTTCGTGTTTCTCGGTATGGGCGACGGCCCGATGTGCCACCACCCGGCCTACAAGTTCAACGACAACATCCTCGGCCACGGCGCATCCTATTGGGTGCGGCTGGTCGAGAAGCAGATGCCGGCGGGATAAGGACCGCCTGCCCGCACGGCGTTCAGCCACGAACCATCGGGCTGCGTTCCCCTGCGGTCCGTTCGGATTTTGCATGTCACAGCAATGGCTTGCGCTGACAGATAAAGATATCGGCCGAGGCTATCCGAAATTCCCTGACACCACCGCCTTGTGCATGCCCCAATGGTCGGACAGGCAGCACAACCGAATGGTAACCCTGGACCGGATAATCTTCTGGACGTGTCTACTTCCTCAACCATCCTTGTCTTCGATTCCGGCCTTGGCGGCCTCACGGTGCTGCGCGAGATCGTCCGGGCCCGGCCCGACGCGCATTACATCTATGTCGCCGACGACGCCTTTTTTCCCTATGGCCATCACGGCGAGGACGAGATCGTCGCCCGCGTGGTGCCGCTGGTCGGCGAACTGATCGAGACACATGCGCCCGACCTCGTCGTGATCGCCTGCAATACCGCGTCCACGATCGTGATGTCGCATTTGCGCGACGCCTACCGGGTGCCCTTCGTCGGCACGGTGCCCGCGATCAAGCCGGCCTGCGCCTTGTCAAAGACGCGGCGGGTCTCGGTGCTCGGCACCAGGGGCACCGTGAAGCGAGAATATACCCGCAAGCTGATCGCCGATTTCGCCCAAGGCTGCGAGGTAACGCTGGTCGGCTCCGGCGAGCTCGCCTCGCTGGCGGAGGCGGCGCTCAGCGGGCAGATGGTGCGCGACGAGGACATAGCGGCCGAGCTCGCGCCCTGCTTCGTCGGTCACGGCGCCGACGACCCCGCCCGCACCGACACCGTCGTGCTCGCCTGCACGCATTATCCGCTGTTGCTGGAGCGGCTCGCCCGGCTCGCGCCGTGGCCGGTCGACTGGATCGATCCAGCACCCGCGATCGCCCGCCGCGTCGCCGACCTGCTCGGCCCGGCCAATGGCAAGGGCGATGCGGCCGGCGCCGAGATGATCTTCACCTCCAAGCGCCCGCACAAGCTGAGCGAGGCGATCACGCCATTCTTCGGCGGCCGCGTCCCGGCCTGATCCTTTCCGCCGTCACGGCGTGCTGCTAGTTTTCCCTCGCCTCACCGAGGGAGGACTGCCTTTGACATCCGCACCGCTGACGCCGCTCAACCGCCTGCGCAAGCAGTGGCGCGACAAGCGCCCGACCTTCGGCGCGATCGCCACCATTCCGAGCATCCAGACCGTGCAGATCATGGCGCAGTCGCTGGACTGGATCATCGTCGATCTCGAGCACGGGCCGATCGACCTGACCACCGCGCATGCGATGATCGTGGCCACCTCTGGCACGCCGTGCGTGCCGATGGTGCGGATCGCGGCCAACGAGCCGCACCTTGCGAAGGCGCCGATGGATCTCGGCGCGCTCGGCATCAACTTCCCGATGATCTGCAACCGGCAGGATGCCGAGAAGGCCGTGCGCAGCGTCCGCTATCCGCCGAAGGGCGACCGGCTGTGGGGTCCGTTCCACGCCCCGTTCCGCTGGGGCGTCTCGATGACAGACTACATGGCGACCGCCGATGACGACATGATCTGCATGATCACGATCGAGCATGTCGAGGCGGTGAACCGCATCGACGAGATCATGGCGACGCCGGGCATCGACCTTGCGGTGATCGGCCCCGGCGATCTCGCCACATCCATCAACAAGCGCGGCCTGCCCGACGACCCCGAGGTCGTCGCGCTGATGCAGCGCGCCGAGGAAGGCATCATGAAAAGCGGCGTGCCGATCGGCGGCGTCGCGCGCACCGCGGAGCAAGCCAACGCGATGATCGACCGCGGCTATCTCGCGCTCGCGCTCGGCTTCGACTGGTCGCTGTTCCAGCGCGGCATCGCCGCGGCGTTCGCCGGGATCAAGCGCTGAGCGCAAGCCGGCTTGATCCGGATGCGCGAGCGATTCGCGCAACGAACCCGCCGGACCTCGATGTCCCGGCGCGCGACAACACCGCAATCGCGATTGCCGAAGTCCCGCCGAGGTGCGTCGGGAGGTCACACCCATTCCGGGGTGGGAAGCGAAGGCAAGCTCGAACTTCCCCTGAAACTGAAGCGGGCCGTTCCTGCGGGATTCCGGAAGGTGCGATGCATCACACTGGAATATCCTGACAAGCCCCTCAAGGTGTTCGGGATTCACCCGAGCAAGGCTTTCGAGCCCCAGGCGAAACCCGTGCCACAGATAGGACTAAGAGATAGGTAGAACCGACTGGCCCTAGGCCAGTTAGTTCGTGCTATCAGTGGCTTGGCGAGCAGTCGATTTTGCTCGCCGGGCGCCTGACTTTTTTGCCGATTGCAGGGATTTGAGCAGAACGGATGCGCGGTACGCCTCGGAAGATCTCATTGCCGCGCCGCCTTGTTGCCGATCTGATGTACGCATCGGTCCGTGTGCCGCTCGTCACATTGACGCGTCCATTGAACGTCAGCGCGGTGATCGAGGCCCGCGCCCAGGCGGGCCGGTCGGCGGGTTGGGCCGCAATCTTCGTCAAGGCATTCGCGCTGGTTGCCAAGAGCGAGCCGATCTTGCGGACGCTCTATGTCAGATGGCCCTGGCCGGCCCTGTATGAATTGCCGCGCAGCGTCGGCATGGTGGCGATTGCCCGCGTCGAGAACGGCGAGGATTGTGTGATGTTCGAGCGCGTCTGTGCGCCGGACCAGATGACCCTCGCCGACATCGACGCGCTGATCCGGCGCGCCAAGACTGCCCCGCTGCTCGAAGTCGACGCGTTCCGCAAGATCCTGTGCGTGGAACGCCTGCCTTTGCCGCTGCGGCGCCTGGCCTGGGCGATCGGGATGAATGTCGGCCGGCAACGCGCCAATTTCTGCGGCAGCTTTGGCGTGACCTCGGTCGCGGCTTATGGTCCGGGTGAGCTGCACGCGCTGAGCCCGGGCCCCTTTCTCGTCAG
Organism: Bradyrhizobium sp. ISRA436; assembly: GCF_029910015.1. NCBI lineage: Bacteria > Pseudomonadati > Pseudomonadota > Alphaproteobacteria > Hyphomicrobiales > Nitrobacteraceae > Bradyrhizobium > Bradyrhizobium sp. ISRA436. The sequence goes on along the minus strand of NZ_CP094519.1, from coordinate 2,839,426 downwards.
CTATGGCGTGGTCAAGCCGGACCACACCGTCGATGTCGTGCTGCGCTGGGACCATCTGGTCTGCGATGCCGCCATGATCGCCAAGACCCTGACCAGGCTCGAAGAGGTGCTGAACAGCGAGATTGCCGCCGAACTGCGCGCGATCCGGCCGCAGGCCGAAGCCCGCCCCGTCCGGGTGGTCGGAAACCGGCCGTAAAGGGCCCAAAATAGCCGGTTTGGCGCCAATCGGCCCGAAAAATCGGCCTATTTGTTTGACATGACGGCACAATGACCTTAAGACCACTCCTGCTCGCGGGCCGGTTTCGGCCCGCGAAGCGTTTCGCGACCCGTGGTTCGTCCCCGAGCTTTCGAGGCGGATCTGTCGGCACAGGCCTTTGGGCCGGTGCACAGGAGGGCGCGTCTCCTCAAACCTGAAACCAGACAAAACGCCGGCGCACTGTGCGACGGCTATGCAAAGAGGACGCGATGACAAAGCGCAGTGAGGCGAAGTACAAGATCGATCGCCGCATGGGCCAGAATATCTGGGGCCGCCCGAAGAGCCCCGTCAACCGCCGCGAATACGGCCCCGGCCAGCATGGCCAGCGCCGCAAGGGCAAGCTCTCCGACTTCGGCGTGCAGCTCCGCGCCAAACAGAAGCTCAAGGGCTACTACGCCAACATTTCCGAGCGCCAGTTCCACGGCATCTATGTCGAGGCCAGCCGCCTGAAGGGCGACACCGGCGAGAACCTGATCGGCCTCTTGGAGCGCCGTCTCGACACCGTGGTCTATCGCGCCAAGTTCGTCTCCACGATGTTCGCCGCGCGCCAGTTCATCAACCACGGCCACGTCAAGGTGAACGGCCGCCGCGTCAACATCGGCAGCTACAAGCTGAAGGTCGGCGACACCATCGAGGTGAAGGAAGCCTCCAAGCAGCTCACGCCGGTTCTGGAAGCGACCCAGCTCCCCGAGCGCGATGTGCCCGACTTCATCGAGGTCGATCACTCCAAGATGACCGCGAAGTTCGCGCGCATCCCCGGCCTCTCCGACGTGCCGTTCCCGGTGCAGATGGAGCCGCACCTGATCGTCGAATTCTATTCGCGCTGATCGCTGCAGCGTTGCGAGATACGAAAGGCCCCGGTTTTGCCGGGGCCTTTTTGTTTGGCTAGAGCATTTCGGTTCTGATTGAATCAGAACCGAAGCTCTGGATTCTTGTCTTGACGCGTTTTCTTCACGCGAACCGGTATCCACTTCGCTCGAAAACGCTCTAAAATCTGCGCGCACCGACCGAGAGACACATCATGCATTACACCCCTGCCCCGCCTGATCCCAAGGCGCCGCCCGTTCGCATCAACCTGTTGTCGGATACGGAGACGAAGCCGACGGCTGCGATGCGCGAGGCGATGGCGAAAGCGGAGGTTGGCGACGAGCAGGTCGGCGACGATCCGACCACCAATGAGCTCTGCGCCCGGGTCGCCGATCTGCTCGGCAAGGAGGCGGCCGTGTTCATGCCGTCGGGCACGATGTGCAATGTCGCGGCGACGCTGGCCTATTGCCGCCCCGGCGACGAGATCCTGGCGCATGCGACCGCGCACATCATCGCCCGCGAAGGCGGCGCGCATGCCGCGCTCGGTGGCTTCCAGATCACACAGCTCGCGGGCGACGACGGCCAGTTCACGCCAGAGGCGCTCCGCGCCGCGCTGCATCCGCGCACCCGCTACCAGCCGCCGCAAGTCCTCGTCAGCGTCGAGCAGACCGCCAATATCGGCGGCGGCACGATCTGGAAGAAGGCCGCGCTCGACGAGGTCGTCAGCATCGCCAAGGCCCATGGCCTTGCCACCCATATGGACGGCGCGCGGCTGCTCAATGCCACCGTCGCATCTGGCATCTCGCCGCGCGACATGACGGCGGGCTGGGATTCCGCCTGGATCGATTTCTCGAAGGGACTGGGCGCCCCGATCGGCGGCGTGATCGCCGGCACGCGCGCCTTCATCGACGACGTCTGGCGCTGGAAGCAGCGGCTCGGCGGCTCGATGCGCCAGTCCGGCGTCTGCGCCGCGGCCTGCATCTACGCGCTCGACCATCACGTCGATCGCCTCGCCGACGACCACGCCAATGCGCGCGCGCTGGCGCGCGGGCTGTCCCAGATCAACGGCATCCAGGTGCAGGCGCCCGAGACCAACCTGGTCTTCTTCGAGCCCGACGGTGCCGGCGTGCCCGGCGACAAGATGGTCGCCGAGCTGCGCAAGCGCGGCGTGATGCTGGCGATGATGGACGGCCGGATCAGGGCCTGCACGCATCTCGACGTCACCGCCGCGATGATCGAGGAGGCCATAGGCCACGTCAGAGACATCGTGCGCGCCGCATAGCTCTTGTAGCCCGGATGGAGCGCAGCGCAATCCGGGAGAGCATGATCCACGGGGAGACTGCCCCGGATTGCGCTTCGCTCCATCCGGGCTACCAAACTACGAAACGAGCGCTTCCTACCGCCCCATCGCCTGGTAGATCAGCGTCTTCAGCCTGAGCTGGATCCGGCCGCGCTCCGACGGCGTCTGCACCAGGAATATCCCGATCAGGTCATCCTCGGGATCGATGAAGAAGAACGTGCCCCCGACGCCGTCCCAGCGATACTCGCCGAGCGGCCAGGAGGTGTTCGCCGGAACCGAGGTGCGCACTGCGAAGCCGAGACCGAAGCCCGAGGTCTCGCCTGGATAGTAGTTCTTGTCCCGCCTGATCCCGGTTTCGGGCCCGACATGATCCCGCGTCATCAGCGCGATGGTTTCGGGCTTCAGGTAGTGCCTTCCCTCATAGGTGCCTCCGTTCAGCAGCATCTGCGTGAAGCGCGCGTAGTCGCCGACGGTGCCGACCATCCCGCCGCCGCCCGACTCCCGTTTCGACGGCCTTCGCGGATCGCTGATCTGGTTGGTCGGGCTGAGCGCGCGATCGTTCGGCATCGGCTCGGCAATCAGCCGCCACTTTGCGGGATCGGCGACATAGAACGCGGTCTCCTTCATGCCGAGCGGATCGAGCAGCCGTTCCTTCTCGAACTCGAGCAGCGACTTCCCCGAGATTACCTCGATGATGCGACCGAGCACGTCGGTGGAATAGCCATAGTCCCAGAGCGTGCCCGGCTGCTCGGCGAGCGGCAGCTTGGCAAGCTTCGCCACGAAATCGGCGTTCGTCATGTCACTGCCGAACAGGCCCGCGTCGGCATAGACCTTGTTCACCAGACCGCCGCCATAATAGCCATAGGGCAGTCCGGAGGTATGGCGCATCAGGTCCTCGATCGTGACAGGACGCTTCATCGGCTCCATCACCATCATCGGCTTGCCGTCGTCCCCGGGCTTCTCCACGCAGACCTTCATGTCGGCAAAGGCCGGAATGTATTTCGAGACCGGATCGTCCAGCCCGAGCTTGCCCTCCTCGACCAGCATCATCGCTGCGACTGATGTGATCGGCTTCGACATCGAATAGAGGCGGAAGATGGTGTCGGCGCTCATCGAGAGCTCGGTTGCGACGTCGCGGACACCGAAATTCTGGTAATAGACCGGCTTGCCGTGCTGCTGCAGCAGGAGGATCGCGCCGGGAATCTTGCCGGTCGCGATCTCATTCCTGATGTAGTCGGAGACCTTGGCCAAACCTTCCGGCGAGAACCTGTGCCCGACGTGCCTCTCGGCGCCCGCCTTCGCACTGGTCGCGCCAACCGTAAGCACGAGCGCTGCGACGATCGCGCGGCGCCCGGGCAGGTCAATTGTCCATTGCTTCATAGATCAACTGCTTCAGGGTCCGCTGGATGCGCTGGCGCTCGCTCGGCGTCTGCTCGAGCAGGATGAAGAACATGTCCTGCTTGCGGTCGATCACGAAGTAGCAGCCGCTGGCGCCGTCCCATTTCAGCTCGCCGAGGTCGCCAGGCGGTGGCGGCTTTGCATTGCCGGGATCGGTGCGCACCGCGAGCCCCAGCCCGAAGCCGAAGCCGTCACCGGGGAAGTAGAAATAGTCGCGCTCGACTCCGGAGCCCGGACCGACATGGTCGGTCGTCATCTCCTTGAACGTCTCCGGCTTCAGGATGGTCTTGCCTTCGAAGGTGCCGCCGTTGAGCAGCATCTGCGCGAAGCGCGAATAGTCAGCCATGGTCGAGACCATGCCGCCGCTCGCGGACTCCCACTTCTTGACCTTGGTCGGATCGTTGATCCGCCCGACCCGGAAATCGCTGTCGTTCGGCATCGGCTCGGCCATCAGCTTCTGCTTTTCGGGATCGGTGACGAAGAAGCTGGTGTCCTTCATGCCGAGCGGATCGAGCAGTTTCTCGCGCTCGATCGTCGAGAACTTTTGGCCGGTCACGACCTCCATCACACGCGCCAGGATGTCGGTGGAATGGCCGTACTGCCAAAGCGCGCCGGGCTGGTTCTGCAGCGGCAGCTTGGCGATCCGCTCGGCGAACTCGGCGAGATCGAAATCGCCGGCATAGATGTTGGCCGCGCGATAGGCCTTGCGCACCAGGCTGTCGCCATAGAAGCCATAGGTGATGCCGGAGGTGTGCCGCATCAGGTCGAGGATAGTCGGCGGCCGGTTCGGCGGCACCAGCTCGAGCGTCTTGGTGCCGTCCTCGGCCTTCTTCTCGACGCCGACCTTCACATTGGCAAAGGAGGGAATGTATTTCGAGACGGGATCGTCGAGCTTGTACTTGCCCTCCTGCAGCAGCTGCATCGAGACCACGGCGGTGATCGCCTTGGTCATCGAGAACAGTCGGAAGATCGTCTTGTCAGTGATCGGCGCCTTGCTGACCACGTCCTGCACGCCGAAGGCTTCATGGTAGACCGGCTTGCCGTGCTGCTGGATCAGGACGATCGCACCGGGAATCTTGCCGGTCGCCACCTCGTTCTTGAAGAACGCGCCGATCTTGGCGAGCTTCTCCTGATTGAAATGCGCGCCCGCCGGAATTTCGTAGGTGCCTTCGGCGTGCGCCAGAGGCGCCGCCAGCAGCACCGCGCCAGCGGCTGCCGCGCGCAACAATCCTGACAAAGTCATCTATCTCCCTCCCCGGAAATCACGGGGAAGTGTAGCGACCACGGCATCAGGCACAAGGGCTGCCAAAGGTGGACAAAGCGGCCTCGTGCAGCTTGCCGCCCTGGGCGGAGAAGCAGCAGAAGATGACATGCGTGACATCGGGAGCGGCGGCCAGGGCATCGACGACCGCCTTGATCGCAATGCCGGCCGCACGGTCGGGCGGAAAATGATACACGCCGGTCGAAATGGCCGGAAATGCCACTGAGGCGAGCCGGTTGGCCTGACACAGCTCGATGCCGCGGCGATAGCAGGACGCGAGCAGCGCATCCTCGTTGTGAGTGCCGCCGTGCCAGACAGGGCCGACGGCGTGGATCACGTGCTTGGCGGGAAGCCGATAGCCTCTGGTGATCTTGGCGTCGCCGGTGCTGCAGCCGTTGAGCGTGCGGCACTCGGCGACCAGATTCGGTCCGGCTGCACGATGGATCGCGCCGTCCACGCCACCGCCACCCAAGAGCGACGAATTGGCCGCGTTGACGATGGCGTCAACGCGCAGGGTTGTGATATCTGCAACGATGACTTCAAGCCGCGCCTTGCCGATCTGGCGCGCGGTCAAGCTCAGGCCGCCGCGTCGACCGGGATGCCTTTGTCGGCGAAGAGCTGCTGCAGTTCACCGGCCTGGAACATCTCGCGCACGATGTCGCACCCGCCAACGAATTCGCCCTTCACATAGAGCTGCGGAATGGTCGGCCAGTTCGAATAGACCTTGATGGCGTTACGCAGCTCGGCCGACTCGAGAACGTTGAGACCCTTGTAGCCGACACCGATGTGATCGAGGATCTGCACGACCTGTCCGGAAAAACCGCACTGCGGGAATTGCGGCGTGCCCTTCATGAACAGCACGACGTCGTTCGACTTCACTTCATTGTCGATGAATTGCTCGATGCTCATTTTCGCTTCCTTATGGGGCGGCGCTCTGAAGCCCGACGGGCCGGCCCGCCCTGCTTAACCCGTGACATGCCATATATGTAGCCCAAACCATTGTGCATCCAAAGCAAAATGGCGGAAATCTGGCATGCGGCAGGAGCCGGACGGTGTCCCTCTAGGGGCAAATCATAGTCTGACGGCACTAATATAATCACCGGGGGAGGCTTTTTTCCTGAACGGTAGCTCCTATCTAGGACGAACTGTCCGTCAGGAACCAGTTCGCCGAAGCAACGTTCTCCTGAAGAATCGGAGATCACCGTGACGAAACCAGCCTCTGCTGCGGCCGCCAAAGCCACCGCTTCCCCGTCACTGTCGTCCGAGTCCGGGCCCCTCGCCCAGAGGCTGGTGGACGCTTACCTTGCGGTCCGCGGCGAGACTGAGCGCCGGGCGGCGCCATTGTCGCCGGAGGACCAGTTGATCCAGTCGATGCCGGACGCGAGCCCCGCCAAGTGGCACCGCGCCCATACGACCTGGTTTTTCGAGCAGTTTCTGCTTGGCGAGCATGTCGACGGCTACACGCCGTTCCATCCGGACTACGCTTATCTGTTCAATTCCTATTACGTCAGCGCCGGCCCGCGGCATGCCCGCCATCAGCGCGGCCATCTGACCCGCCCGACCGCCGACGAAGTCACCGCCTACCGCCGTCATGTCGACGCCGAGGTCGTCAAATTCTTCCAGACCGCCGAAGAGGCGAAGCTTCAGGCATTGGTGCCGCTGGTCGAAGTTGGTCTCAATCACGAACAGCAGCATCAGGAATTGATGTTTACCGACATCCTCCATGCCTTCGCGCAGAACCCGATCCCGCCTGCCTACGATCCGGCGTGGCGTTTCCCGGCGTCCAGCCGCGCGACCGAGCAATGGGTGACGCTGAACGAAGGCATCCACACCGTCGGCCACGCCGACGACAGCTTCCATTTCGACAATGAGAAGCCCGCCCATCGCGCCCTCGTCGGCCCGGTCAAGCTCGCCAAGAACCTCGTCACCAATGCCGAGTGGCTCGCCTTCATGCAGGACGGCGGCTATTCGACCGCGACACTATGGCTGATGGACGGCTTTGCCACCGTCAATAGCGAGGGCTGGCAGGCGCCCGGCCACTGGCGCGAGATCGACGGCGAGTGGAAGATCATGACGCTCGGCGGCCTGCAGCCGATCGATCCGCAGGCCCCCGTGTGCCACATCAGCTATTACGAAGCCGACGCGTTCGCCCGCTGGGCCGGCAAGCATTTGCCGACCGAGATGGAATGGGAGGTTGCGGCCCGCGCCGGCCTGCTCGACGACGCCTACGGCATCGTCTGGCAATGGACACGCAGCTCCTATTCACCATATCCGGGCTACCGCGCCATTGAGGGCGCGCTTGGCGAGTACAACGGCAAGTTCATGGTCAACCAACTTGTGCTGCGCGGCTCGTCGCTGGCGACGCCGGCCGGACACAGCCGCGTCACCTACCGCAACTTCTTCTATCCGCACCATCGCTGGCAATTCACGGGGGTACGCCTCGCTGATTACGCCTGATTGAGTCCTGTCGACATCAATAGCGCGCCGGTAAGCGCGTTCGGGAGAGTACCATGAATGTGCATGCCGCCGCTTTGGCAAAAGCGTACCCGTTCGACGAGGCGACCTCGGCATTTGCCGGCGACGTAATCGGCGACCTCGCCCGCCATCCGAAACGGCTGTCGCCGAAATATTTCTACGACGCCGCCGGCTCCGAGCTGTTCGAGCAGATCACGGTGCTGCCGGAATATTACCCGACGCGGACCGAGCTCGGCATCCTGCGCGACCGCGGCGACGAGATCGCCGCGATCATTCCGCACGGCGCGGCGCTGGTCGAATTCGGCGCCGGCGCGACTACCAAGGTGCGGCTGCTGCTCGATCACTGCGAATTCAGCGCCTATGTGCCGGTCGATATCTCGGGCGACTTTCTCAATGCCCAGGCCGACGGCCTGCGCAAGGATTTCCCGGATCTCGGCATCTATCCGGTCGCCGCCGATTTCACCACGCCGTTCGCCTTGCCCGAGGCCGTCGCCAGCATGCCGAAGGTCGGCTTCTTCCCGGGCTCGACGCTCGGCAATTTCGAACCGCACGAGGCCGCTGCCTTCCTGCGCAGCGCGCGCAAGATCCTCGGCCACGGCGCGCAGATGATCATCGGCGTCGACCTCGAGAAGGACGAGCGCGTGCTCTACGACGCCTACAACGACGCCGCCGGCGTCACTGCACGCTTCAATCTCAATGTGCTGGTGCGGATCAACCGCGAGCTCGGCGGCAATTTCGACCTGTCGGGATTCACGCACCGCTCGATCTACAACCGTGATCGCCATCGTATCGAGATGCACCTGATCAGCCACAAGGCGCAGACGGTGCGCATCCTCGGCAACACCTTCGCGTTCCGTCCCGGCGAGAGCATCCACACCGAGAACAGCTACAAATACAGCCTCGACCGTTTCACCGCGCTCGCCCGCAACTCCGGCTGGCAGGTGCGCGAAAGCTGGACCGACGCCAACAAGATGTTCTCGGTGCATGCGCTAGCCGCGGAGTAAATCGACGCGGGTGGCGACGGCTGCCGCATAGGCTCCTCATGGTGAGGAGCGCGCAGCGCGTCTCTGGACGATGCAGCGCATCGCCAGGCGAACCATGAGACCCGTCTGCGGGCTACATCCTTCGAGACGCCCGCATACGCGGGCTCCTCTGGATGAGGAGATAGACCATTGATGAGATAGTGAATCGCCCATATGCGGTTACGCTTGCTCTTCACCTTCCGCCGCCGACGACCCCAGCGAGATCGATTCCCACGCTGCGACCACAATCATGATCGCGGTGGTGACGATCGAGAGCCACAGCGGCGACAGCTCGCTTGCGAAATAGGCGGTTATGGCGAGCGCGACGATGCCGACGCAATGCGAGAGCTGCAGGAAATTGCGGATCACATGCTTGAACAGGATGGTCCCGACCAGGAACAGCAGCGGACCGCCTACCGAGCTCACGATCGTCTTGAGATCGGAATGCCCGCTCGGGTGCTTCAACACCAGCTCGTCGGCGACCGCGGTGAGGATGATGCCGCCGACGATCGGCATATGGAGATAGGTGTAGGCGATCCGCGCCACGCGCCCGGACTCGGCCGATTTCGAGATCATCTCCGAGCCGGCCTCCGCCCCCTTGTGGAAGTAGATCCACCACATCGCAATGCTGCCGACCAGGGCGGAGACGAAGGCGGCAACGTTCTCCGGCGTCCAGGCCAAATCGGCGAAGGTCGCGCCGTCGACGACGATGGCCTCGCCGAGCGCGATGATAACGAACAAGGAGCAGCGCTCGGCCATATGGCCGCCCTCGACCGCCCAGGCCTCAATCGAGGAGAAGCCGAGGTTCGGCGTCCAGAACCGCGCGGCCGGCGCGACATATTCGATCACCAGCGCCGCGATCCACAGAAGCAGCCGGGTGTCGCCCTCGGACAGGCCGCCTGATATCCAGAGCACGCCCGAGCAGGTCAGCCAGGTCAGGATGCGGATCGCGTTGTGGCGTACCGCCGTCCGGTGCCGCGGCGTCGCCAGCAGCCAAAACAAGGTCCGCCCAGTCTGCATGACGGCATAGGTGGCGGCAAACCACAGCCCGCGCCCCTCGAACGCCGTCGGGATCGACGTCGACAGCACGAGCCCGCCCAGCATCATCAGGAAGAGCAGGATGCGGACCGGCGTCAGCTCGGGGTTGAGCCAGTTGGTGACCCAGGTGGTGTAGACCCATACCCACCAGACCGCGAGGAACAGCAGCGTGACCTGGACCGCGCCGAGCGGGGTGAAATGGTGCAGCAGCGTGTGCGACAGCTGCGTGACGGCGAAGACGAAGACGAGGTCGAAGAACAGCTCGGCGTTGGTGACGCGGCTGTGCTGGTTCGGCACGACAACGCGGAACATCGCGCCGTCTGGGTTGTCGGCCATCGATCAGGCCTCCGCCGGCCGGACCTAGCCTTCCGGCACGCCGGTCTGCAGGGCCAGCGCGTGCAGCACGCCGCCCATCTGCCCTCTGAGCGACTGGTAGACGATCTGGTGCTGCTGAACGCGGGACTTGCCGCGGAAGGACTCTGAAATCACAGTGGCCGCGTAGTGGTCGCCGTCGCCGGCCAGATCGCGGATCGTTACCTCGGCGTCCGGGATCGCGGCCTTGATCATCGATTCGATATCACGGGCGTCCATCGGCATCCCAGTCCACCTCCATCAGGTCATTCGAATCATGGCTGGATCGGCAGCCATGCAGGTAAAACCTAGCGCCAGTGGTCTTCTAGGTCATCCCCGGCAGCACTATATTCCCATTCCCAGCGATTTAAACCTGCATCAATCGGTCACAAGCATTCACGTCGAAATGACCAGAAAGGGCGCAGAACCATGAAGCTCCCCGGCCCCGACCATCCGATCACGATCACGCCCAATGCGAAGCGCGTCCGCGTCACCGCAGACGGCGTTGTCGTGGCCGAGACCAGCCACGCGCTGACGTTGAAGGAAGCAAGCTATCCCGCCGTGCAATATATCCCGCGCCAGGACGCCAACATGGAGTTGCTGGCCCGCACCGAGCGGACCACGCACTGCCCCTACAAGGGCGACGCCAGCTATTTCAGCATCAAGGCCAACGGCAAGACGCTGGACAACGCGATCTGGACCTATGAGACGCCATTCCCGGCCATGACCGAGATCGCCGGCCACCTGGCGTTCTATCCGGACAAGGTGACGATCGAGGAAGTATCCTAGGGGTCAGTCTTCCCCTGTCGTGGTTGGCCTGGCTCGCCCCGGACTGTCACGCGGTCCCTTCCCAGCCCGCAAGACGTGAATGCCCGGGACAGGTCCGGGCACGACGACGAGGGTGTTCGACCCGGCTCAGGCTACGCTCTGAATATCGTGAGCCCGAGAATCAGAAGCACCAGGAAGATCACGACGAAAACGTAGAACAGGAAGCGCGCGATGTCGGCGGAGGCGGCCGCAATGCCGGTGAAGCCCAACAAGCCCGCGATGATCGACACGACAAGGAAGATCAGCGCCCATTTAAGAATAGTCATTACCAACTCCTCCAAACCGTGCGGCATGCGCGGCCGCCAGTCGCCGCGACAACGTCCGCGAATGACGGCAGTTCCTGAAACGAAGCAGATGCACGCAAATGATGGACCTCGACGCCACGGAATCGAGACGAATGGGCCTTGCTGAATCGGATTCCCGGTTGCAACATCCGATCACTCACCCTGCTGGGGGTACCATGAAATCGATCGCTCACGCCGCTCCGGCCGTCGACATTCAGGCAGCCCCGAAGGCTCATGCGCGCAATGTCGCGCTGGACCGTGCGCGCACATTCCTGACCCTGGTCGTGCTGCTGCATCACTCGGTGATCCCCTACACCTATTTCGGGCACACCGATCCGACGTCGTGGATCGGCTTCGACTGCGTGGTGCTCGCCACCGACAGCTTCTTCATGGCGATGTTCTTTTTCCTGTCGGGGCTGTTTGTCTGGCCTGGGCTTGGCCACAAGCCGCTGCCCATTTTCCTGCGCGACCGCCTGTTGCGGCTCGGCCTGCCGTTCGCGATCTGTGCCTTCACCGTGATCCCGCTCGCCTATTACGCGATCGCGTTGCGCGAGACGCCGACGCTGACCTTCTCTGAGTTCTGGTGGAAGACGGTGACTGTCGGACCATGGCCGAGCGGCCCGATCTGGTTCGTCTGGGTGCTGCTGGCCTTCGACGTGACCGCGAGCCTGCTCTACCGGGTGTCGCCGCGCCTGCTCGATCCGATCAACCGCCTGTCGCAGCAGGCATTCGATCGCCCCGCAACGTTCTGGCTGCTGATCGTCGTCGGGAGCGCCGCCGTCTACCTGCCGATGCTGGTCTATTACGGCCAGAACCGCTGGTTCGAGTTCGGACCATTTTCGGTGCAGGCCAGCCGCGTGCTGCTCTATGCGTCCTATTTCTTCATTGGCGCAGGCATCGGTGCGGCAAACTTCGAACGCGGCGTCCTCAGCGCGAACGGACGGCTGACCAGGACTCCGCTGTTCTGGGCGATCATCACGCTGATCCCTTACGCCGGGATGTGGATGATGATCTACATCAAGCGCGCGATCATCGGTAATCCCGATCCGCTGCCGGGCTGGTATCTCGCGTTCTACGGCACCTTCTTCGTGCTGTTCAGCGCCTCGATCCTGTTTGCGATCCTGGGCTATTTCCTGCACTCGAAGGCGTCGGGGCCGACGCTGCTCGATCGCATGCAGGGCGACGCCTATGGCATGTTCCTGGCGCATTATCCGATCGTGCTGTGGCTGCAATACTGGCTGTTCGACTTCGACCTGCCGGCGATCGCAAAGGCGGCGATCGCGTTCTTCGCCACGGTGGCGCTGAGCTGGGCCGCCACGGCGGCGCTGCGCAAGCTGCCGGGCGCCAAGCAGGTGCTGTAGCCTAGAGCATTGAGTATTCAACACCGGGACTGCGTCCCAGCGCGAACGGCGCCGCCAGCGCGTCTTCGCCTGGACGCATTGTGCGAGTAAGCGGCATCTGCACCGCCGCCAGGTCAACGCGAATCAAGCCGCACACGGCCGGAACCGAGCCTCACTCCACCATCCCGGCTTTTCGTCCACGGATTTCGCAGCGTGACGCGAGTTCGTCACAAACAGTATTGCACCGGAGATATCCGTGCGCATCGCCTTGGTGCGATTGGAGTCTTTCGTTCATCCTTGCACTCTTTCGTTGCTGCAGGTCGGCAGCAAGGCCTGCGGCGCGCGTGCATGCGATTGCGGGTGAATGGTTCTCGGTTATGCTGATCGCATTGGTGGACCGCACACGGAGACTAGGATGAACGACCCTCAAATCGGATGGATCGCCGCAATCATCGTCGGCGGGCTCGCCGGCTGGCTTGCCGAGATGTTCATGAAGTCCGGAACCGGCATCGTGATGAACATCATTCTCGGGATCGTCGGTGCGGCGCTGGCGAACTGGCTGCTCGGTCTCGTTGGCGTGTCGCTCGGCGGTGGATGGATCAGCTACCTCGTGGCCGGTTTCATCGGCGCCTGCATCATCATTTTCGCCTGGCGCGCGGTCCGGAGCGCGACCTGATTGCGATCTTCAATCGCGACAAGCGCAAAGCGTTTGCGCGAAGATCGTGCCCATACAAAAAGTAACAGCGCGATGATGCTTCATCGCGCTGTTGCCGTCATCTTACCTTCACACTGTGACGCCTGATCAGGCAGCAGCGCCGCGCATATAGTTCGGCAGCCAGTGTTCGAACGCGTGCGAGAGAGTCTCGACCGATACCGGCGGCTCGCCGGCGACGGCGATTGCGTCGCCCCCGGTGGTGCCGATCCGCACGCAGGGCACGCCCGCGCCCTTCATCTTGGCGAGCACGAGGCCGGCTTCCGCTGCCGGCACGGTGACGATGTAGCGCGCCTGATCCTCGCCGAACCAAAAGGCATGCGGCACGATCGAGCTCGGCGCAGCCAGAAGCTGCGCGCCGATGCCGCTCGCGATCGCCATCTCGGCCAGCGCGATCAGAAGCCCGCCGTCAGAGACGTCATGCACCGCGGTGGCGGTGCCGGCGTGGATCATGCCGCGCACGACGTCACCATTGCGCTTCTCGGCGGCGAGATCGACCGGAGGTGGAGCGCCCTCCTCGCGGCCGCAGATGTCGCGCAGATAGACCGACTGGCCGAGCCAGCCCTTGACGTCGCCGATCAAAAGGATCGCTTCGCCCGCAGCCTTGAACGCCAGCGTCGCCGACTTGGTGAAATCGTCGAGCAAACCGACGCCGCCGATCGAGGGTGTCGGCAGGATGCCGCGGCCGTTGGTCTCGTTGTAGAGCGAGACGTTGCCGGAGACGACCGGGAAGTCCAGCGCGCGGCAGGCTTCCGAAATGCCCTTCAGGCAGCCGACGAACTGGCCCATGATCTCGGGTCGCTCCGGACTGCCGAAATTGAGATTGTCGGTGATCGCGAGAGGGCGGCCGCCGACCGCGGTGATGTTGCGCCAGGCTTCGGCCACTGCCTGCTTGCCGCCCTCGAACGGATCGGCCTCGCAATAGCGCGGCGTGACGTCGACGGTGAGCGCAAGGCCCTTCGGCCCCTCCTGCACACGAACAACGGCGGCGTCGCCGCCCGGCCGCTGCACGGTATTGCCGAGAATGACGTGGTCGTACTGCTCCCACACCCAGCGCTTGGAGCAGAGCTCGGGCGTGCCGATCAGCTTCTCCATCGCCGGCGCGATGCCGAGCGGCGGATTCACGTCCTGCGCGCGGATCACCGGCAGCACGTTCGAGGCGACGTGCGGACGGTCATAGACCGGCGCCTCGTCGCCGAGCTCCTTGATCGGCAGGTCGGCCATCACGTCGCCGCCGTGCTTGACGACGAAGCGCTTGGTCGACGTGGTGTAGCCGACGATGGCGAAGTCGAGCCCCCATTTGCGGAAGATCGCCTCGGCCTGCTTCTCCTTCTCGGGCTTCAGCACCATGAGCATGCGCTCCTGGCTTTCCGAGAGCATCATCTCGTAGGCGCTCATGCCGGTCTCGCGGGTCGGCACCGCGTTGAGATCGAGCTCGATGCCGAGATCGCCCTTGGCGCCCATCTCGACCGCCGAGCAGGTCAGACCCGCCGCGCCCATGTCCTGGATCGCGATCACGCACCCCTGCTCCATGATCTCGAGGCAGGCTTCCAGCAGCAGCTTCTCGGCGAAGGGATCGCCGACCTGCACGGTCGGGCGCTTCTCCTCGGAGGCGTCGTCGAACTCGGCCGAGGCCATCGAGGCGCCGTGGATGCCGTCGCGGCCGGTCTTGGAGCCGAGATAGACGATCGGCATGTTCACGCCGGACGCCGCTGCGTAGAAGATCTTGTCGGCGTCGGCGAGGCCGACCGCCATCGCGTTGACGAGGATGTTGCCGTCGTAGCGGGTGTGGAAGCGCACCTGGCCGCCGACCGTCGGCACGCCGAACGAGTTGCCATAGCCGCCGACGCCCGCGACCACGCCGGACACCAGGTGCCGGGTCTTGGGATGCTCCGGCGCGCCGAAGCTCAGCGCATTGAGGCAGGCGATCGGGCGGGCGCCCATGGTGAAGACGTCGCGCAGGATGCCGCCGACGCCGGTGGTCGCGCCCTGATAGGGCTCGATGTAGCTCGGGTGGTTGTGGCTCTCCATCTTGAAGACCACGGCCTGGCCGTCGCCGATATCGATCACGCCCGCGTTCTCGCCGGGGCCCTGGATCACCCAGGGCGCCTTGGTCGGCAGCCCGCGCAGATGGATGCGCGAGGACTTGTACGAGCAGTGCTCGTTCCACATGGCCGAGAAGATGCCGAGCTCCGTAAAGGTCGGGACCCGCCCGATCAGCTTCAGGATGCGCTCATACTCATCCGGCTTCAGCCCGTGGGCGGCGACGAGTTCGGGGGTGATCTTGGGCTCGTTCTTGGGCTCGTTCATGGGTCCCTTAATAGGTAGATCGAACGGGGGCGAAAAGGCCTTTTACGGGGCATTTTCGGCCTGTCCAGAGCTTTGCGGCGGCTGGCCGCGGATCGCAGGATTTGCACATCGCGGATGGATCGGATTTAAGGACCGAAACCCGATAATTGAAGGCCAATTTCGTGAACGAGCTCGCCAAGACCGCAATAGAGACCGCATTCAATCGCCGCCCCGATCTGCACGTCGAAACCGAGGGCGAATTCGCCGGCTGGCGAACGTGGACTCGCGACAATTTCGAGACCCATACCGGCCCCTTCTACCACCGCATGGACGAGAATGGCGTCATCACCTGCGCGTTCCGGGTCGGCAAAAAGCACCTCAACGGCTCCGGCAACGTCCACGGCGGCTGCTTCATGACCTTCGCGGACTACTGCCTGTTCGCGCTCGCCGCCTCGGTGCTCCAAGGGCCCGGCGTCACGGTGTCGTTTTCCTCGGAATTCCTCGACGCGGCCCGCGAGGGAGAGCTGATCGAATGCACCGGCGAGGTCACTCGCGCCGGCGGATCGTTGATTTTCGTGCGAGGTATGCTGACCTCGGGCGAGCGGCCGCTGTTCACCTTCTCCGGCACCATCAAGCGGGTGAAGCGGAAGGCGCCGGCGGAGGCCGGCGCGTAGGGTTCGGAAAGCGCGATGAGACGAGGATGAACCGTCATCGCGCTTTGGCCTCTTTGATCCTTCCCGGAAGCATTCTACCGGATCGTACTCCAGGAATCGGAAACGGATGCAGCCGAAGAGCCTGGCGACGATGCGGCCACTCTCTGGCGCGACCTCAAGATCTCGTAACTACGACTTCGAGATATTCGCCGGGGACGATGAGGCTGCCGCCACGGCTCCAATTCGATCTTTCCAGCAGGTCGAGAATGTCGGCTTCAAGTGCGGCCGCCTTCTCGGCATCCAGCGCCGCGAACGCACGGTTCGTAGGACCGTAGCAGGTGCGGAAGACCTCGAGCCAGTGCTCCGGAGATTCATACCTGAAGGTGAAGATCTGCACGGAGCTATCGATTTCATGCCCTTGGAACAGCTCTCCGAGGCGGGCCGCAGTTCCCCAGAGCGTAGGCGACTTGATGCCGGCCGGCGGCGGCACGTAGCTTCCAACGGTTTTGAGAAGCTGGCCGATAAAGCCATCCGGCGTCCAATTGGCGAGCCCGATCTTACCTCCTTTGCGGACGACGCGAATGAGCTCGGCGGCCGCCTTCTCCTGATTTGGAGTGAACATGACACCGAACGTGGACAGCGCCGCGTCGAAGCCGCCATCAGCAAATGGAAGCGCTTCGGCGTCGGCCTCCTGAAAATTGACGGCGAGACGATCGGCGGCGGCGCGCTCCTTGCCTCGCTCGAGAAGTTCACCGACGTAGTCGGTGGAGGTGACGCGCGCGAAACGGCGTGCTGCGGCCAGGGTCGCGTTCCCGTTGCCGGCTGCAACGTCGAGCACGGTACTGCCGGCGCGCATATCGACAGCCTCGCAGAGCCGCTCGCCGACGATCTGAAGGGTCGTTCCAATGATTGCATAGTCGCCTGCGGACCAGACGGCCTGCTGGCGTTGCTTGATGGCAGTATAATCAAGGGGTAGCGTCGCAACCGACATAAGCGATCTCCTTTGCCTAAATACCTCCGCCTGAAGGCGGACCCCGCAACTTGCGAGCGGGCGGGAGCATCTCATCACGTCCCGGAAAGCGGCCAGTTCAGGATCTGAATCGGGGTGGTACAGATTTTGAACTGGCCCCGTTGGATCGATCGTAGCATTCTTCCCGTGCGGGTTATGGTCGGAGGAACGCTGCAATGTCCGACAGCGGCTACAATCAGTTCTGTCCCGTCTCGATGGCAGCAGAGATCATCTGCTCCCGTTGGACGCTTCTCGTACTGCGCGAGCTCGTGCTGGGTTCGAACCGTTTCAATGAACTGCGGCGCGGGTTACCGAGCATGTCGCCCGCGCTTCTCTCCAAGAGGCTAAAGGATCTCGAAGCCGCCGGGATCGTCGTGCACGCCGCCGCTGAACGCGAGCCTGGCGTACTTGAATATCGTCTCACCGAAGCAGGAAACGAGCTGCGTTCCATCATCGAAGCGATCGGCGTCTGGGGACATCGGTGGGTTACGACCGAAGCTACGCTGAAGAATCTCGATGCCAATCTGCTGATGTGGGACATCAGGCGAAACATAAACACGGATCCAATGCCCGCTCGCCGCAATACAATCCAGTTCATCTTCAATGACAGGCCGTCCTCGGAGCGCAATTATTGGCTCATCGTGGAGCCGGGCGCAGGAGTTGACCTGTGTCTCGTCGATCCCGGCTTCGATGTCGATCTTTACGTGTCAACGGATCTGCGGACGATGACCGAGATCTGGCTCGGATATGCGGCGATCAGCGCTGTGTCTGAAGATGGCCGGCTCATCCTGACAGGAAACCCGAAGCTCGCCGCCGACCTGCGCACGTGGTTGAAGCTCAGCATGTTCGCAAACAGCGAGAAGAGGGTTGCCTGAAGCCGGGCGCCATCGCGCTGGCATCGCGCGGCGCGCCAGTGTTGCTCCCACACCGGTGTGAAAGACGCATGGCTCGATTGAGATGCAGCACGCATGCGTCGTTCTGATATGCCGCGTGACAGAATTGCGAGTGAGCCGATGCCACTGTCGATCTCCGCGCCACGCCGCATAAGCGAAAATTCCTCGCCACGGCAAACCGGCTTGTCGACCGTCCGCCGAGACTGTGCCGCACCGAGATGATCCGGTGAGGCGCGGACGATTTATCCTCTGGCCTCCGCTGCGGTCCCGAAGTATCAGTGTCCCGGCGCGCCAATGCGCCGGGAGCCAATCAAGGTGCCGAAGAGCACAGCTAGAGCGGGTGGCGTGACGGCTCCCGTGCGAACGTCCACTGTATCCACGACAGCACCATACGTGCGCGGCTGGCGCGACTACGCACTGCTGCTGGCGCTCGCCTGCTGCTGGAGCTCGACCTATCCGCTGACCAAGATCGCGCTGGGCTCGATCCCGCCAGTCACCTTCATCTCGGCCCGCTCGCTGATCGCCGCGCTCTTCCTGCTCATCGTGCTGCGCATCCGCGGCATCCGCGTCCCGACCGACCTGAAGGCCTGGAAGCTGTTCGCGTTCCAGCAGACCATCAACTCCACGATCCCGTTCCTGGTGATCACCTGGGCGCAGCAATTCGTGCAGGCATCGCACACCGTGGTGCTGGCCTCGACGACGCCGATCTTCGCCTTCCTCATCACCTGGGCGATCACGCGGCACGAGCCGGCCTCGCTCATCAAGCTGCTAGGGGCGATCCTCGGCCTCACCGGAACGGTCGCGATCATCGGTCTCGATGCGCTCAGCGGTTTCGGCAAGGAGATCGCTGCCGAGATCGCGATCCTGCTCGCCACCATCTCGTTTGCCTGCGCCACGATCTTCGGCCTGCGCCTGTCGGATTACGACCCGATGGTTGTCGCGGCCGGTTCGCTGCTGTTCGGCGGAACGGTGCTGCTGCCCGTCGCATTGATCCTCGAACACCCCTGGACGCTGCATCCGACGCCGCAGGCGCTGGTGGCCACCGTCACCATGGGCGTCTTCTCGAGCGCGCTCGGCCTGATGCTGTTCTACATGTGCCTGACGCGGCTCGGCACGCTCGCCACCAACGCGCAGGCCTATCTGCGCATCCCGATCGGCGTGGCGCTGTCGGTCGTGCTGATCGGAGAATCCGTGCCGTCGAACCTCGCGCTCGGCCTCGTGCTCGTGATGGCCGGCGTCGCCGCGATGACCGTGCCGGCCGACGTGCTCAAACGCGGACTAAGTCGCTTACGGGGCACGTAGCTTCCGGTCGCGCCAAGGGGCATCATTCCAGGGCGCCGCGAGACGCGAACCTCATATCAGGTGCGCAATTGCGCATCGGGAATTTTGAGATTCTCAGGCGCGCAAATGCGCGCCATAGTTCGATGCTGACGCAACGCCGCGGAATGACGGGCATGCGATGACGTCTGACCGTCCGCCAGCAGCGGGCGGTATTCGCGACGTCGCGCGAGAAAGCACGATGCGCCTTACGCCGCCTTTTCGTGATGCTGGACCAGCCCTGCGAACAGGCCGCGACCGTCGGTGCACCCCATGATCTCTTCGACGTGGTTCTCGGGGTGCGGCATCATGCCGAGCACGTTGCCGCGCTCATTGACGATGCCGGCGATCGAATGCGCGGCGCCGTTGAAATTGAAGGCCTCGTCGACCACGCCTTCGGGCGAGCAGTAGCGATAGAGCACCCGGCCCTCGCCTTCGAGACGCTTCAGCGTCTCCTCGTCCGCCTCGTAATTGCCCTCGCCATGCGCGACCGGCACGCGGATCACCTGGCCGGCATTGTAGCCGCGGGTGAACGGCGTGTCGGAGCGTTCGACGCGCATATGCACGTCGCGGCAGACGAATTTCAGCCCGGCATTGCGCATCAGCACGCCCGGCAGCAGGCCGGACTCGCAGAGGATCTGGAAGCCGTTGCAGACGCCGAGCACCAGCCCGCCCTTGGCGGCGAAGTCGCGCACCGCGTCCATCACGGGCGCACGCGCCGCGATCGCGCCGCAGCGCAGGTAATCGCCGTAGGAGAAGCCGCCGGGCACCACCACGAGATCGATGCCCTTGGGCAGGGACGTTTCGGCGTGCCAGACCATCGCGGTCTCGTTGCCGGAGGCGAGCTTGAGTGCGCGCGCCATGTCGCGCTCGCGGTTGATGCCGGGGAAGACGAGGACGGCTGATTTCATGGATTGCGGCCTAGAGCAGTTCGACCCGGTAATTCTCGATCACGGTATTCGCCAGGAGCTTGTCGGCGGCGGCCTTCAGCGCAGCTTCCGCCCTCGCCTTGTCGGTCGCGGCGAGCTCGATGTCGAACACCTTGCCCTGGCGAACGCTGGCGATGCCGTCGACGCCAAGCGATTTCAGCGCACCCTCGATCGCCTTGCCCTGCGGATCGAGGATGCCCGACTTCAACGTCACAGTCACACGTGCCTTCACGATCGCCCCTTCAACTTTTCACCAGCACCGGGCCGGTCCCGGCCGGCCGCTCGTTTTCCATGAGAATGCCGAGCCGCTTCGCGACCTCGGTATAGGCCTCCAGCAGGCCGCCGAGATCCCTGCGGAAACGGTCCTTGTCCAGCTTCTCGTTTGACTTGATGTCCCACAGCCGGCACGAATCCGGCGAGATCTCGTCGGCGACGATGATCCGCATCATCTCGTTCTCGAACAGCCGCCCGCACTCCATCTTGAAGTCGACGAGGCGAATGCCGATGCCGAGGAAGAGGCCGGTCAGGAAGTCGTTGACGCGGATGGCGAGCGCCATGACGTCGTCGATCTCCTGCGGCGTGGCCCAGCCGAAGGCGGTGATGTGCTCTTCCGACACCATGGGGTCGTTGAGCTGGTCGTTCTTGTAATAAAATTCGATGATCGAGCGCGGCAGCTGGGTGCCCTCCTCGATTCCGAGCCGCTGCGACAGCGAGCCGGCAGCGACGTTCCGCACCACCACCTCGAGCGGCACGATCTCGACCTCGCGAATCAGCTGCTCGCGCATGTTGAGGCGGCGGATGAAGTGGGTCGGCACCCCGATGTCGTTGAGGTGCTGAAACAGGTACTCCGAAATCCGGTTGTTGAGGACGCCCTTGCCCTCGATCACCTGGTGTTTCTTGGCGTTGAACGCGGTCGCGTCGTCCTTGAAGTGCTGGATCAGGGTTCCCGGTTCGGGGCCTTCGTAAAGGACCTTGGCCTTGCCTTCATAAATACGGCGTCGACGGCTCATTGGGATGTACCGTGTTTTGTTGAAATCCATGAATTTGGGTGCTCCGGATGACTTGGGGTTACGACCCACGACGGAGCTGCCGCGGAGGCCTGGAATCTTGGTACTCCAACTGGAAACAGAACAAGAACCAAGCCTGCTGGCAACCTACCCGATTGGCCCATCCAGCACAATCGATACGACCCCATCGGGCTGACTTATACCGCCATATGATAAAGGGCCGATTCCGCCTGTTTTGCCTGCGGCTTAACGGCTCGTTGTGTTGCCGATTCCTCTTGCATATCTAGGCAGGGATCGGGGCTGCCGCAACGAGCTGCGGCCCACCATTCAGCAGGGGATTGGAACTTCGGCCATGAACGAATTCAACAAGCGCGAGGAAGGTTTCGAGAAGAAGTTCGCCCTCGACGAGGAGCAGAAGTTCAAGGCCGAAGCCCGCCGGAACAAGCTGCTCGGCCTATGGGCTGCGGAAAGGCTCGGCATCACGGGCGATGCCGCCAATACCTACGCCAAGGAGGTGGTGGCCGCCGATTTCGAGGAAGCCGGCGACCGCGACGTCCTCCACAAGGTGCTGAAGGATCTCACCGCCAAGGGCAACGCCGTCACCGAGGCCGACATCCGCGCCAAGATGGATGAACTCCTGGCACAGGCCGTGGCGCAGGTGAAGGCGGGCACCTGAGGACCCAATCCAACGCCTGCACGCGGCGGATGTCGATCCGGCGCGCTTGTGCGGATTTCGCCATGGTGAAGTCCGCACGCATGATCTCCAGAAGACAGCGGACGATGGCGCGCGACGCGCTTGCTGCGCCTGTCGCAATTCCGCTTCAGCTTTCCCTGAAGCCGTACTCCGGCACGTTGCCGCTGGCGCCGTAATATTTGTACGGCAGGAACTTGCCGCTCATGGTGATCTTGACGCGGTCGCCCTTCGGGTTCGGCAGCCGCTCCATCACCATGTCGAAGTCGATCGCCGACATGATGCCGTCGCCGAACTCTTCCTCGATCAGCGCCTTCCAGGCCGGGCCGTTGATCATCACGAGTTCGTAGAAGCGATAGATTAGCGGATCGGTCGGCGGCATCGGAATGCCCTGCCCGCGCATCGGCGTCTCGTTCAGCATCGCGACCTCCGATGGCGACAGCCCGAACAGTTCGCCGGCATTGGCCGCCTGCGGCTTGGTCAATTTCATCTGGCCGAGGATCGCGCCTGTTATCAGCACCTCCGAATAGCCGCCGATCTTTTCGCAAATGTACTTCCAGCTCCAGCCCTTCTCGCGCTTGATGTCGAGCAGCTTTTCGGTGAGCTCGGATCGTTTCATGGGTCGTCTCCTTGGGCGTTGCACTGTCCAACAACGAGCAAGGAGCATGCCAGCAATCGCGTGGCTTGCGCAGGCCTACGTTGGTAAAGATGCCGGCATGCCCGAGGCAGAGATCCCCGCGACATTGTCCGGATGAAGCGGCGGGATCGCCTCTAGAGATCGAAATTCGTCGGCAGCATGACGACGTCGCGGATGGTCATGCCGCGCGGCCGCGTCAGCATGAACATCACGACGTCAGCCACCTCGCTCGCCTCAAGCAGGCTTCCCGCCGCCTTGGCCTCCTCCAGCTTCTCCGCCGGCCAGTCGGCGAGCAGCGTAGTAATCACCGGTCCGGGCGAGATCGAGCCGACGCGAATGCCGTGCTTGAACACCTGCCGGCGCACCGTCTGCACGAAGCAGTTGATGGCCCATTTCGACGACGCATAGACCGGCTCCCACGGCGTCGGAAAATGCGCAGCGAGCGAGCTCGTGACGATGATGTCGCCCGTCTTGCGCGCGATCATGTGCGGCAGCACGTCGTGCACGTTCTTCATCACGACATTGACATTCAGGTTCAGCATCCGGTCGATGGCGCCGGTGTCGGCATCCACCAGGTCGCCGCCGATATAGGTCCCGGCATTGGCATGCAGGATGTCGAGCCGGCCGGCCTTCTCCAGCACGCCCGGCAACAGCGTCGCGCAGCCGTTCGGGTCGAGCAGGTCGACGACCAGCGGGATTGCGGCGTCGCCGTGCCTGTCGCGGAGCGACTTCAGCGCCGCCTCGTCGCGGTCGACCATCACGACGCGCGCCCCCGCCGCCAGCATCGCTTCCGCGCTCGCCAGACCGATGCCCGAGGCGGCCCCGGTCACGGCGGCGACTTTCCCTTCCAATTCTCTCGTCATAGGTCCCACCCTGCTGAACTCACCGCGCCTTGTGGCGGAGTATAGCAATCCGTCCGTTGTTGTCGGCGTCGGAGGCGGCCTGCCACTTGCCTCGCTTGGTTGCATACATTGCGCCGACCGGACAATCTGCCGCGGGGTAGAGGCTTTGCCCCATCTCAACCTGTCGTCCTATTTTGCAATCTAACGTCGGCGCCGATGGAACAGATCGGCGGCTTGGGGGTCATTTGTTCGCATCCTCCCAAGGAGATCGGCATGCAGCTGACGACACCCCCAGGCGAACAAGCCCGCACCGACGATCTGGAACTGCTCGACCGCTACTGGCGCGCCGCCAACTATCTCTCCGTCGGCCAGATCTATCTGCTCGACAATCCGCTGCTCAAGGAGCCGCTCAAACCCGAGCACATCAAGCCGCGGCTGCTCGGGCATTGGGGCACCACGCCAGGCCTCAACTTCATCTACGCCCACCTCAACCGCGCGATCCGCGCATCCGATCTCAGCGTCATCTACATCTGCGGTCCCGGTCATGGCGGACCCGGCATGGTCGCCAACACCTATCTCGAGGGCACCTACACCGAAATTTATCCGGAGGTGACGCGCGATGCGGATGGCTTGCGCAAGCTGTTCCGCCAGTTCTCCTTCCCCGGCGGCATTCCGAGCCACGCCGCGCCCGAGACGCCCGGCTCGATCCACGAGGGCGGCGAGCTCGGCTACGCGCTGGTGCACGCCTACGGCGCCGCCTTCGATAACCCCGACCTGATCGTGGCCTGCGTGGTCGGCGACGGCGAGGCGGAGACCGGCCCGCTCGCGGCCTCCTGGCACTCCAACAAGTTCCTCAATCCGGTGCATGACGGCGCGGTGCTGCCGATCCTGCACCTCAACGGCTACAAGATCGCCAACCCCACCGTGCTGGGGCGGATGAGCGATGACGAGCTGCGCAGCCTCTTCACCGGCTACGGTTACGAGCCGCTGTTCGTCGAAGGCGACGATCCGCCTGCGATGCATCGGCTGATGGCCGACACGCTCGACACCGCGCTCGCCGGCATCCGCTCGATCCAGCAAGGCGCGCGCCAGCAGGCCGCGGGCGTCCAGCGGCCGAAATGGCCGATGATCGTGCTGCGCAGTCCGAAGGGCTGGACCGGCCCGAAAGAGGTCGATGGCTTGAAGGTCGAAGGATTCTGGCGCGCCCATCAGGTGCCGATATCAAATGCACGCAGCAATTCCGATCACCTGAAGTTGCTCGAACGCTGGATGAAGGGCTACGAGCCGGACAGACTGTTCGGCGCGGACGGCCGGCTGGTGCCGGAATTGCAGGCGCTCGCGCCGACCGGCGATCGCCGCATGGGCGCCAATCCGCATGCCAATGGCGGCCTGCTGAAGCGCGAGCTCAAGCTGCCGGATTTCCGCAAGCATGCCATCGAGGTGCCCTGCCCCGGCGGCGTTGTCGCCGAAGCCACGCGCGAGCTCGGCAAGCTCCTGCGCGAGGTGGTGAAGCTGAACGCGGATGCCCGCAATTTCCGCATCATGGGTCCGGACGAGACCTCATCGAACCGGCTCGACGCGGTGTTCGAGGCGACCGACCGCGTCTGGATGGAAGGGATCGAGTCCTATGACGTCCACCTCGCCCATGACGGACGGGTGATGGAGGTGTTGAGCGAGCATCTCTGCCAGGGCTGGCTCGAAGGCTATCTGCTCACCGGCCGGCACGGCTTCTTCTCCTGCTACGAGGCCTTCATCCACATCGTGGATTCGATGTTCAACCAGCACGCCAAATGGCTGAAGGTGTCGCGCGCGCTGCCCTGGCGGCGCCCCATCGCCTCGCTGAACTATCTGCTCACTTCGCATGTCTGGCGCCAGGATCACAACGGCTTCAGCCACCAGGATCCCGGCTTCATCGATCTCGTCACCAACAAGAAGGCCGATATCGTCCGCGTCTATCTGCCGCCGGATGCGAATACGCTGCTCTGGGTCGCCGATCACTGCCTGCGGACCTACGACCGCATCAACGTGATCGTCGCCGGCAAGCAGCCCTCCCCGCAATGGCTTCCGATGCGCGAGGCCATCACGCATTGCGAGGCAGGCATCGGCATCTGGAAATGGGCCGGCACGGAGCCGGCAGACGCCGAGCCTGACGTGGTGATGGCCTGCGCCGGCGACGTTCCGACGCTGGAGACGCTCGCCGCGGTCGACCTGCTGCGCAAGGCGCTGCCGGACCTGAAGATCCGCGTCGTCAACGTGGTCGACCTGATGACGCTGCAACCGAAGGAGCAGCATCCGCATGGCCTGTCGGAGCGCGATTTCGACAGCCTGTTCACCCGCGACAAGCCGGTGATCTTCGCCTATCACGGCTATCCCTATCTGATCCACCGCCTGACCTACAACCGCACCAATCATTCGGGCATGCATGTCCGCGGCTTTGCGGAGGAAGGCACCACCACGACGCCGTTCGACATGGTGGTGCTGAACCAGCTCGACCGCTTCCATCTCGCCATCGAAGCGATTGAGCGCGTGCCGGGGCTCGACGTCGTCGCCGCCCACGTCACACAGCAATACCGCGACGCCCTGATCGAGCACTCCCGCTACGTGCGCGAGCATGGCGAGGATATGCCGCAGATTCGTGACTGGGTCTGGCCCTATCGCGCAGCCGGCGCGACACCGCGCAAGTCCGGAGACTGAGGCGCAGCGAACGCGAGAGAGGCCGCCGATGTCCGACAGCGTCCTGGTGCTCAATGCCGGCTCCTCCAGCGTCAAGTTCGGCCTGTTCGACATCGCGCCGGTCGAGCCGGAGCTCAAATGCAAGGGCCTGCTCGACGAGCAGGAGCAGGTCCCGCGCGTCGTGGTGAGCGATGCGTCGGGCCATCAGTTGTTCGAGAAGCGCCGCGCGAGCGGCGCGGCGAAGGACAACGGCCTGTTCGCCGACATACTGGCCTGGATCGAGGACTATCTTGCGAACGGCAGGCTCGCCGCGGTGGGCCATCGCATCGTCCATGGCGGGCGCGACTTTTCCGGCCCCGTCGTCATCACTGAGCAAACTCTCGCCGCGCTGGATGCGCTGACACCGCTTGCGCCGCTGCACCAGCCGCGCTGCCTCGCGCCGGTTCGCGCGGTGCAATCGCTGCAGCCGGAGCTGACGCAAATCGCCTGCTTCGACACGGCCTTCCATCACGGCCTGACGCCGCCGGCGAGCCGCTTTGCCATCCCGCGGAATTTGGAAGCGCGCGGCATCCGCCGCTACGGCTTTCACGGCCTCTCCTTCGAATATGTCGCGGGCCGCCTGGCCGCGATCGCGCCGCAATGGGCCGGCAAGCGCGTCGTGGTGGCGCATCTCGGCAACGGCGCGAGCCTGTGCGCCCTGCATCGGGGCAAGAGCGTCGACACCACCATGGGCTTGACCCCGCTCGACGGTCTCGTGATGGGCACGCGCTGCGGCACGATCGATCCGGGCGTGCTGCTGTATCTGCTGCAGGAAGAGAAGATGTCGGCCGACGAGGTGCAGCATTTGCTATACGAAAAGTCCGGCCTGCTCGGCATATCCGGCGTGTCGGCCGACATGCGCGCGCTGCTGGCAAGTCGGGAGGCTGCCGCGCGTGAAGCCGTCGACCTCTTCACTTTCCGCGTCGCCGCCGAGGTCGCCGTGATGGCGAACACGCTCGCCGGTCTCGACGGCCTGGTGTTCACCGGCGGCATCGGCGAGCATGCCGCCGAGATCAGGCAGCAGGTCTGCGAACGCCTCGCCTGGCTCGGCGTTCGCCTCGATGCCGCAGCCAATGCCAAGGCGCAGCCACGCATCGCGGCGGCAGACAGCGGGGTCGACGTGCTTATCGTCCCCACCAGCGAGGAGAGCAGCATCGCGCGGCACTGCGCGGCGCTGCTCAGTTCGCGAGCGAACCCGTAAAGTTCCGGTAGCGTCCGCGCTCGTCAACCGGTAGTGGAACGATGCACCGCCGAACTTGTCTACCCGAGTAGACAAGCTAAAGTGTCATCGATTCCATTTAGATTTACTGCAGCAATGGCCAAGTCATCCAAGCTGGTGGCCGCGAAGCGCGGCAAGGTTCTTCTGGTACGACGCCGATCCGACGGTCTGTGGATGTTCCCCGGCGGGCGCAGGCGCGCTCGCGAGTCGGGAAAGGATTGTCTCCGGCGCGAGATCAAGGAGGAATTGCCAAAGCTCAAGCTCGGCAGGCTCAGCCTCTGGAGGGAAGTGAAGGCAAGGAATAAGCGCTCCGGCCGCAAGATGAGCGACGCGATCTTCATTGCCAAGAACGCCAAGGGCAGGCTGGCGATCGGCGACAAGAAGGAGATCGACCGCGCGGTCTGGCAGAAGCCCCGGGGAGTCCGCCTGACGCCGACCTCGCGCTATATCCGTGACCGCCTGTTTCCGAGGAAACGACGGCGGAGATAAGCGGCGGGATATTCGACCGCAGCGGAGGCCGCAAGCTTCCGCATTGCGATCAACCCCAACGCCACCCCCTCATCGGTACGTCAGCTCGATGAACGCTCGCGCGAGGCCAGGCGAATGGCAGGGCCTTTCGCGGACCTTGTCTTGGCGTGCGCGACGACGTGGCGCACCTTGCCGAGCCGGGCAGCCCCCGGTGTGGTCTTCTTGAGCAGGATCGCGAGCCGCTTGCGCACGCGGCCGGCCGCGGCCCTTGCCGCCTGCTCTGCGGCCTCGGCCTTGCGGATGATCATGGTCACACCGGGCGCGGCCAACGCCGAGACGAAGGCGACATCCTTCGACTTCGACAAGCCGCCGATCCCTTCGCAGGGTGCTTCGCGCGGCAGATCGATGCGGATCGCGAGCCGGTCGGCGTCCTCGATCCAGTCCTCCGCCCTGGTTCCGGTGATGATCCGGACATAGTCGCGGGTCTCACGCGGCAGTTCGCCCTGCCTGGAGAGCCACTTCTGGATACGGCCGGGGCCGGCGTTGTAGGCAGCAGCCGCAAGTCCGAGATTGCCGAAATCGTCGCGCAGCTTGCGCAACAGTTTTGCGGAGGCGGGCAGCGCCTTGAGCGGATCGAAGGGATCATCGAGGCCGACTTCCGCAGCCGTCTCCGGCATGAACTGCGCAACGCCCTGCGCACCCGCACGGCTCACTTCGTTCAGGCGGAAGCGGCTCTCCTGCCAGATCAGGCGCGCAAAAAACGCGACGGGTATTTTGCTCGCCTCGGCGGCATCCCGCAGGGTACGGCAAAACGCATCGATCGCGGATGCCTGCGGCTCGGCTGCGGTATTGCCCGGCTGGCCTGCAGGCGCAGGCGTTTCACCCTCGACCGTCGCACTCTCGACCATCCAACTCGGCTGTTCGCTGGCAACCGCGCTTTCGATGAAGCGGGCGGCGAAGGGAACGGCGTCGGATACGGAGTCCTCCGAAACAGGCGACGCTTGGGTTGTTGGGGTATCGTTTGGAACTGGGCTTGGCGAACGATCGACATCGACCATCAAGGCGAGAAACGCGGCAAGCACCGCGACGATGAATCGCATTTGCTTCGGAGGACCTGAATCGTGCTGTGAGTTGAATTGTGGTGTGAGTTGCGCGCAGAAATGCGCTTCCGATAACGACTTTTTAACGGGTCGATTGCGGCGAAGCTGCGATCTTCCCTGTTCCATCTCGGAACGTCGCCGGTGTTTGCGATGGAACTTCGAAGCTCCCCGTAACTTTACCGAATGATCCACGCATCGGATGCACGATGTTCCGATCGCTTGCCATTGTCCTTCTGCTTGTGTCGGCCGAGCCGGCGATTGCAGCACGGCTCGATGCCGCCTCCATCAATGACGCGGCGGCGCCGGCAAAAATGCCGGGCCATAACCAGCTCAGCGCCTCCATTGCCAAGCTCGAGATCCTGCTCGATCGCGCGCATTTTTCCCCTGGCGAGATCGACGGCAAGCTTGGCGAGAATGCACAGAAGGCGCTTGTCGCGTTTGCCGAGGCGAATGGATTGTCGTTCGACAAGGCCGTCACGACGGATCTCTGGGACAAGCTTGCCGCCGCCAGCGACGGTGCCATGATCGTCAACTACGAGATCGCCGGGGCCGACGTGAAGGGACCGTTCCTCAAGAAGCTGCCTGCAAAGATGGAGAGCATGAAGAACTTGCCGGCGCTGAACTACACCAGTCCACGCGAAGCACTCGCCGAGAAATTCCACATGAGCGAAGAGTTGCTTCAGGCGATCAATCCCGGGAAGAAATTCGACAGGGCCGGCGAAACGATTGCGGTTGCGAACGTCCTGCAAACCGGAAATTCGGTGCCGGTTGCACGCGTCGAGGTGGACAAGGCGCGGCAGACGGTCCAGGCGTTCGACGCAACGGGGAAACTGCTCGCGTTCTATCCCGCGACGGTCGGCAGTTCGGAGAAACCGACGCCCAGCGGAACGCTGAAAGTGACGGCGATCGACAAGAATCCGACCTATCGCTACAATCCCAAATACCACTTCAAGGGCGTCAAATCGAAGAAGCCCTTCACCATCAGGCCCGGTCCGAACAATCCGGTCGGCTCGATGTGGATCAACCTCTCGGCGGAGGGCTATGGCATTCACGGCACTGCCGATCCCGGCAGGATCAGCAAAGCAGCCTCACATGGCTGCGTGCGATTGACCAATTGGGATGCGCATGCGTTGGCTGCGGGCGTCAAGCGCGGCACGCCCGTGACCTTCCTGGATTTGACGAGCCGGACGTGATCGGGATTGCGGGAAAAGTGGAGCGTGCGCTCGGCCGCGATGTTCGATCGGATTCCCCTCGAGGGCCGACGGCCCCTTGTCCTCGCCGTCCGCCATCGAATACTTGGTGTCTCATAAGGCCAGGGGGCGCATTTGCTGAGCAACGAGACATTGGCCAAGCTGGTCGTCACCGCCCTGCTGCTCGGAGGCTTTCTGATTTGGCGGGTGCTGGATAAGGCCGACTTGTCGTGCCCAAATTGCCCGACGGAGTTTTCCGCCAATCGACGTTAGCTGTGGGCGGGCCCCCAAGGCGCCCTTTTTTTGGGGCCACGTCACGGTCCTGCTGCAGGGCATCCCTGATCGCGTGTCGGCAGGCAAAATGCTTGATCCCGCTCCATTGGCTCCTACTTCCCGCAATAGGGGCCATGAGGAGGTTCGCATGAAACTCACACGCCTTGTCCTCGCCTGCTCCGTTCTTTCCTGCGTGCTTGCGGGCCATGCAATTGCACGCGATGCAGCGACCGGTCACGGTCGCAGCCCAACCGGCACCGTTGGCGCAGATACTGCCACACCGCCGAAAGGTGCTGGACACGCTTCCAGCAAAGACAACCCGCGCAAATCCGACGACAACGCCGGCCGCAAGGGCGTCTCATGTCAGCGGGACATCTTCTTCAAGGGTGACGACGGCCAAATGCATCTCTGCAAATGAAGGCGTGAGACTCGATCGCCAACGCATGGCGGTCGCAGGAACAAATTGGGACAGCGTGCGTTACCGGTCCGTACTGCCATCTGGAGAGGGCCCTGGCGCATCAGCCCCTGCGTCGGGGCCTTTGTGTGCGGCGAACACGTGTGCGCCAAACAACACAACGCCGCCCGCTTGAAATACGCGCGAGCGGCGCTGGCTCTAGGCAGTGTGGACTCTAAGGATTCCCTTTTGAGAGCAAATCAGATTCAAGTCTGCTTTTGGGGAGGCAGTCTTGGGTGTGATGGATCGTTTGGTATTGAGCGACGCGGCCTGGGAGCGCATGGCGCCGCTGATCATCGGCCGGCCCGACCAGAAGGGCTCGACCGGGCGAGACAACCGGATGTTCGTGGAAGGTGTGCTTTGGATCGTGCGCACGGGCTCTCCCTGGCGTGATCTTCCGGAGGTGTTCGGGGACTGGAACAGTGTGTTCCGGCGCTTCAGCCGATGGAGCGCCAAGGGTGTTTGGTGGCGGATCTTCGAGGCGATGTCCGATGATCCGGACTTCGAATACCTGATCGTCGATTCCACCATCGTCCGGGCGCATCAGCACGCCGCCGGCGCGAAAAAAGGGGGCCTGAAGATCAGGCGCTTGGCCGCTCGCGCGGCGGCCTGAGCACGAAGATCCATATGGCCGTTCGCGGCTTGGGATGTCCTGTCCGGTTCACGCTCACCGCAGGCCAGAAGGGCGATGCACCGCAAGCCGCTGCGTTAATCGAGGGACTGCCTGCCGAGGTCGTCATCGCCGACACGGCCTATGACGCCGATCATTTGCGCAAACACATCGCCGCCAAAAACGCGCTCGCCGTCATCCCCAACAACCCGTCACGCGCGCTCAAATATCCGCTCGACAAGCATCTCTATGCCCAGCGCCATCTCGTGGAATGCTGCTTCTCCAAACTCAAGCAGTTCCGTCGCGTCGCTACCCGCTTCGAAAAAACCGCCCGAAATTACCGAGCCGTCGTCACTCTCGCTGCCATCGTCCTATGGATGCGATAAGTGTCCACACTGCCTAGCCCCAGGAAGGGTGATGCAAAATCCTGGTAAGCATACGTCTACATACCCCGCGCCAAGGTTCATGTCCCAAATGGGCTATCCGGGACGTTGGTGATCAAGCGCACGTGAAACGGCCTGCAGCGACCGGCGTCTAGCCGAACGAAGGGGGTCAATCCTTGATGCGGTTTTCGACGCGATTTTCATCCTGGGCCTCGAATACCCGTTGCGCATAGCTCTCAAGCAGCGCTTCACAGGCTTTGAGTTTCTGCTCTGCCTCGGCGGCAAGCGTTGCGCCGTAGAAGTCGAGCTTCTTGATTTTCTCCAGCCATCCCTGAAGCTTCTTGAGATCGGTATCTTCCTCCTCGAGCTCCGCGTAGGTGAACTTGTTGATCGAGAATTCCTTCGCGATCTCCTTCTCGAAATCGGCGCAGCGCCCGAGGAATTCGCGATATTGCTCATCGCGGTCCGCCTTGAAGCGGTCGACGACCTTGTCCTCCTGACTTTTGTCGAGCGCCACCGTCTCCAGGATGACGGCTTCACCATCCATCTCGGCGACCTCGTTCTCGATCATCTTCAGCTGCCTGATGTGCGCATCCGTTTTCGGAAGCAGGCAAACACCGTTCTGAAGATAGACCGCGCCCATTGCTTTCACGCGACGCCATAATGCGACCCGCCTGGCGCCGGGTTCGGGCGGGACTTTGTAGGTGAGAAGCAGCCAATTTGATTGTGACATGGCAACAATATGATGTTACGGTGGTTACAAATCAACTGGAACGCGCCCGAGGAAAGCGAAGTTTTCGGCTATAATGATGCCAAAGCGCGCCAACCACGCATCAGTCAGACACTCGAGACTTGACCGTGAATCCGGGACGAGCTTGGTCGGGGACGCTACATGAGCGGGAAGGAATCGGCAGTATCGTGGTCGGTGAGACTGCTGGTTGCGGCGGCCGTCGTCGCTTGCGGTGCTCTGTTGGGTTGGGGACTCGTTGCGGGACGGGAGAAGGCCGCAGTCGAGGAGCAGCAGGAAGGGGCTATCAAGGTCCCGGTTCGAGTCTCCGATAAGAACGGCGAACGAGTGATCAGGCTCGACGCCGAAACGCAACAACGCAGCGGCATCGAGACACGTGTTCTGTCTTCGGCTCCCCATCCAGAGCAGCTTCGCGCCTACGGAATGGTTCTCGATGTCGCGCGACTGACTGAGCTGAGCAACAGCTACGCCAATGCCAAGGCGCAGGTGCAGACCGCACAGGCGAAGCTTGCGATGTCGAAACCGGCATACGACCGCGCGCAAAAGCTTTTCAACGAGACTCACGTCGTCTCGCAGGCCCAGGTGCAGGCCGCCGAGGCGGCTTTCGGTACGGATCAGGCCAGTCTGGTCGCAGCCGAAGCTCAGGTACGCACGCTCAGCGCAACGGCCTACCAGGAGTGGGGCGCCGTTCTCGGCAAATCGCTGATCGAGGAGTCGCCGATGATCAAGGCGCTGATCGAGCGGCAGAGTTTCCTGTTGCAAATCACCTTGCCCCCCGGCGTGGTGCTCCCGGCACCACCTGCCACGGCTTCGATAAAGGTCGGCGACACTCGACAACAGATCGCCTTCGTATCGCCAGCAACGCGCATCGACCCAAGGATTCAGGGCGTCAGCTTCTTCTACACCGTGGCGGCGGCAAGTGGCGTTCTGCCCGGGATGAATGTGCTCGCCTTCCTGCCCACCGGCAAATCGATCGAGGGCGTCGCAGTGCCGCCCTCCGCTGTCGTCTGGTGGCAGGGTCGGGCCTGGATCTATCGGCGCACAGACCCGTCGAGTTTCACACGCCTGGCAATCGCAACCGACGCGCCAGCACCTGACGGCGGCTACATCGCAAACAACGTGGCGAAGGACGCGGAGATCGTCACCCAAGGTGCGCAGTTGCTGCTGTCCGAGGAGTTCCGCGCACAAATCCAGGTTGGCGAGGATTCGCAGTGAGCGCCGCCTCGCGTTCTGGTCCACAGGCCGCGATCCTCGCTTGGGCGATCCGATTCCGCGGCATTGTCGTCGCGCTCGCTTGCGTTCTCGTCGCCTACGGGGTCTATGGGCTCGGCCGCGCCAAGTACGATGTCTTCCCCGAATTTGCGCCGCCCCAGGTCAGTATTCAGACCGAAGCCGTCGGGCTGACGCCCGAGCAGGTCGAGGTCCTCGTCACACGTCCGATCGAGAACGCCATCAGTGGCGTCCCTGGCGTCCGGACCCTGCGCTCCACGTCGATCCAGGGGCTATCCGTCGTGACGGTCTTTTTCAATTCGTCGAGCGACATTTATCGCGACCGGCAAGTTGTTGCCGAACGTTTGGCGGCTGCCGCGCAGCAGCTTCCGCAGGGGGTGCAGGCGCCCGTCATGACACCGCTCACGTCTTCGACCAGCCGAATGCTGGTGGTTGGCTTGACGTCCGAGACGCGCTCATTGATGGAGCTGCGCACGGTCGCGGACTGGACAGTTCGCTTGCGCCTGCTCGCCGTTCCCGGGGTGGCCAGCGTCACGGTGTTCGGGGGCGACAAGCGCTCGATCCAGATCCAGGTCCACCCTGACGAATTGATCCGATACGGCCTGACGCTCAATGACGTGCTGACCGCAGCGCGCCGGTCGACCGGCGTGCGCGGCTCGGGCTTCATCGACACAAGAAACCAGCGGATTGTCTTTCAGACCGAGGGACAATCGCTCAAGCCAGATGCCATCGCGCGAACCGTGCTGCTGAGCCGGGGGGCCGCGAGTGTCACATTGGGCAACGTGGCCGATGTCGTTGACGCGCCCGTCCCACCCATCGGCGGTGCCGAGATTGGAGGAAAGCCCGGCGTCATTCTCAATCTGGCGGAGCAATATTCCGCCGACACGCTCAAGGTCACGCAGGACGTCGAAGCGGCGCTGGAAGAGCTGCGGCCGGGTCTTGCGGCGGATGGCATCACGCTCCACGGCGATCTTTTCCGACCGGCAAATTTCATCAATGTGGCAACCAGCAATGTCCGGGACTCGCTGGTTCTGGGCGGCATTCTGGTGATCGTCGTCCTGTTCCTCTTTCTGTTCGACATGCGGACAGCCGCGATCTCCTGCGCCGCGATCCCGCTTTCGCTCTTTGCCGCCACGCTGATCCTCGAGCGCATGGGCGCCTCGCTCGACACGATGACCCTTGGCGGGCTGGCCATCGCGATCGGCGTTGTCGTGGATGATGCGGTGATCGACGTCGAGAACATCGTGCGGCGCCTGCGCGAGAACAGAAGGCTGCCCGAGCCGCGGCCGTTCGCTCAGGTGGTCCTCGATGCAACGCTCGAGGTTCGCGGCGCCGTCGTCTATGCAACCTTCGCCGTCATCCTGGTGGTTCTGCCGGTGATGACATTGTCCGGAGCGGTTGGACGCCTGTTTGCTCCGCTCGGGCTCGCCTACGCTACCGCCGTCATGGCCTCGCTTGTCGTCGCACTGACCGTCACACCCGCCTTGTCGATGGCGCTCCTGCCGGGCCGGATTCCCGCCAGCGATCCACCCGTGATCCGCTGGGTGCGCGCTGGCTACCAGGGCCTGTTGCGGAAGCTTGCAGAATGGCCGCGTACGCTGATCACGGCCGCTGCCGCGCTGACGATTGCCGGCTGCGCTGCGCTGCCGTTTTTCGGCCGCGGGCTCATTCCCGAGTTGAAGGAGGGGCACTTCGTCGTCCACTTGGCGACAGTGCCGGGCACATCCATCGAGGGTTCGCTGCAAGTTGGCGCGCGCATCGCCGATGCATTGCTGAAATTGCCGGAGGTGCGGTCGGTTGCGCAGCGCGCAGGGCGGGCGGAAGAGTCCGAGGACACCTTTGGGCCTCACTACAGCGAGCTGGAAGTTGCTTTGAAGCCGGGGTTGTCGGGAGACGACACCGAGAAGGCCGAAGCAGACATTCGCCGAACGCTCGCCGGCTTCGTCGGCGTAAGCGCCTCCGTCATGACTTTTTTGACCGAGCGCATCGAGGAAACGCTCTCGGGATACACCGCGGCCGTTGTGGTCAACATCTTCGGCAATGATCTCGACCTCCTCGATCGCAAGGCACAGGAAATCGCCCAGGTACTGAATGAGGTTCCTGGCGCGACCGATGTTCAGGTGCAGTCGCCGCCAGGCCTGCCGCAGCTCACGATCCGCCTTCGCAATCCCGATCTGGAGCGTTGGGGCTTCGACGCGGTGGAGGTGCTCGAATTGATCCGCACCGCCTATCAGGGCGACGTCGTCGGGCAGACCTATGAGGGCAATCAGGTCTTCGACGTCATGACGATCCTGGACGCTGCCAGCCGGGACAACATTGCCAAGGTCGGCGATCTGCCATTGCGCAGTCCGAGTGGCGTGTATGTCACGCTCAGGCAGATCGCAGACATTTACCAGAGTTCGGGACGCTACCAGGTGGTCCACGAAGGAGCGCGTCGCGTTCAGACCGTGACAGCCAACGTCACAGGGACCGATGTGGTTTCCTATGTTCGCGCGGCGAAGGCGATGATTGCCTCGAAGATCCATCTTCCCTCCGGAGCGTACCTCCAGTTCGCCGGCGCAGCGGAGGCGCAATCGCGGTCGCAGCGCGATCTCATCGTCAACTCGCTGATCGCCACGATCGGCATCGTCCTCTTGCTGTCGGTCGTCACCCGAAACTGGCGCAATCTGCTGCTGGTGCTGGCGAACCTGCCGTTCGCGCTGGTGGGCGGCGTGCTGGCAGTCTTCGCGACCGGTGGGGTTTTGACCCTGGGCGGCATGGTCGGCTTCATCACGTTGTTCGGCATCAGCCTTCGCAATTCGATCCTGATGATCGCGCATTACGAACATCTTGTTGAAGTCGAGGGCTGGGCATGGGGATTGGAGGCTGCGATCGCGGGCGCCGCCGATCGGCTTACGCCTATCCTCATGACGTCGATCGTGACAGGGCTCGGCATCCTGCCGCTCGCGATCGGCATGAACGAACCCGGCCGTGAAATTCAGGGACCGATGGCAATCGTCATCCTGGGCGGCCTCGTAACGTCGATGGCGCTTAACCTGATCGTGTTGCCGACACTGGCGCTGCGCTATGGACGCTTTGAACCCAAACCTGAGGAATTCACTCACTTGGCTTCATCTCATCGCTCCAAGGCTGCTGAGTGAGGTGCCCGAACGAAACTGCGTTCGCTCAGCCGCCGGTGAAACTTGTCAAGCCCTCGCGCGCAAAATATTTCTGTTTTCCAGAAGTGCAATTCAGTGTATGAATAGCCCGTCTCACCCGCCTGAGGGGCGCTTCGCGATCGTCACGAGTGCTGGGTCGAGATGCGGTGGACGCTGACTGCGCGACTGACGACGGCGCACGAGGCGGACGGTGAAGTCGTGCAGGCCTGACGCCCTAGTGGCAGGTGTCTCCTCGCAAGATGCGAAGCATCTTTGCGAAGACGGTGACAACAAAGCCCAGTCTCGCCGGGGCGAGCACGTATAAGCCGTAAACCATCGCGCAGGGAAAGCCGGGATTGCTCCGGTTTCACCTGTGGTCCTACCTCCCGAGCTTTCCATTTGCTCGGGACCCATGGGTGCGATCGGCACCCGGCTTTCCCTGCGCCCTCTGATCAATGGGAGGGCGAAACGAGATGCAAAGCTCGGACGCATCGTGTCGCGAGAATGCAAAGCTGCGTCCCCATCCACTTCTGTCATCGCCCGGCTTGACCGGGCGATCCAGTACGCCGCGGCCTCTCGGCTCAAGTCCTGACGTCTCTGGAATACTGGATCACCCGCTTTCGCGGGTGATGACACCGAGCGAGCTGCTTACACCTCGAAACGAGAACTATCCGACTTGATCCCAACGGTGAAGTTATCGCCCTTGCTAAGCTCAACGCCGCTGCCGAAGACTTTCCTCCAGCCGCGCCAGCTCTCCGTCGAGATCGCGCTCCACGTCGGCGACCTGCATGTCGACGACGCGATAGTCGCGCGCCTCGAGCCAGGCGCGGCGCTTGGCGCGGTCGGCGGCGATCGCCTCGCTCTCATTCGGATTAACCAGCTCGATCGCGATCCGGTGGGTGAAAGAAACGAAATCCGGGATGTGGCGGCCGACCGGGGTCTGGCGCTTGAACAGGCCGGCGAAGCGGCGGTCCCGCGTCAGCGCCTGCCACAGGATCCGCTCAGCATCGGTCGGGTTGCGGCGGAGCAGCCGGGCCAGCCCGCGGACGGTGCTGCTGTTGTCGGCGGTCGCCCCGCCCTGCCCCTGCTCGGCCAGCAGCGCACGCAGGCGCGTCGCTTGGGCGCCGTCGAGCACGCCGCCCTTGGCCGGGCCTTTGCGCCCTTCGGCGATCGCCATCACCACCCCGTGCAGCGTGTGCATGTCCTGTTTGGTCGGGTCCATCCGGGTGAAGATGTTGCGCAGGTTCACCAGCATGGTGTCGCGCTTCTCCGCCGGCCGCAGGAACTCGACCTTGTCGAGCTCGGCGACGAGATTGTCGAAGAAGGCCTGGATCTGATGCTGGGACGCCGGCTCGGACCGCTCGGGCATCGCGAAGGGCAGCGCGCCCGCGGTCGAGAGCTTGAACCACTCGTAGCCCGTCAGCAGCACTGCCTGTGCGAGGTTGAGCGAGGCGAAGCCCGGGTTCACCGGGAAGGTGATGATGCGGTTGGCAAGCGCGACCTCCTCATTGGTCAGGCCGGAGCGCTCGCGCCCGAACAGGATGCCGGCGCCGCCGCCATGCCCGACATGGCCAACGATCTCGCGTGCTGCCGCCTCGGGCCCGACCACCGGCTTGGCCTGGTCGTGGGCGCGGGCCGTGGTCGCGAACACCAGCGTGAGGTCGGCAATCGCCTGCTCGACGGTGTCGAACAGCTCGACGGAACCGATGATGTGGTCGGCTCCGGCGGCGGCGCGTTGGGCGGCGATGTTCGGCCAGCCGTCGCGCGGCTTGACGAGGCGAAGCCTGCTCAGCGCGAAGTTGCCCATCGCGCGCGCGGCCATGCCGATGTTCTCGCCGAGCTGCGGCTCGACCAGGATGACGACGGGACCGGCAAGGTCGTGCCCTGCCTTGGTCTTGTCGGTGCCGGACATCTCACTTCACTTTCTGATTCAACGTCTGGAAGGTTTTGAATCAGTTTCCGAACAGGCTGATTCAAGACCTTACGCCGAGGCCGCGGACCGGCTTCGCACCGGTTTCGCCCAAGACCATTTTCTCCAGGGAGATAACAGGGTTAGCGGCGTTTGCGAATCCTCAATCGGAATTCCGGCGGCGCCGCCGCGGGCTGCGCCCTGCGCGCCCTTCGTCCTCGAACGGGCTATCAACCACAATCAAAGCGAAGCTGTAAAGCCGGGCTTGAGACGCCACTTTAACGGCGTGGCGCAAGATGAGAAGCGAATTCGGGGCAGATGGACGCTGGCCGGGCGCGCTGATCACCGGGCTGGTCGTGACGTGATATGTCGTCGCGGGCACCGCCACGCAGGCAGCATTTTAGGCCAAAAGATGGGCTTAAACTGCATAACCGGTCCGCTTCCGCCCGCCCCCGGGCGGTGCTATAGCGCACGCGTATTCCAACCCGCGGTCAAAAGCGCGCTGTTCCCAAGAGGGCCTCTCCGTCATGGCAAAAATCAAGGTGTCCAACCCCGTCGTCGAACTCGATGGCGACGAGATGACCCGGATCATCTGGCAGTACATCAAGGACAAGCTGATCAACCCGTTCCTGGATGTCGAACTGCTCTATTACGACCTGGGGATGGAACACCGCGACGCCACCAATGACCAGGTGACCATCGACGCCGCCCACGCCATCAAGAAGGTCGGCGTCGGCGTGAAGTGCGCCACCATCACCCCGGATGAGGCCCGGGTGAAGGAATTCGGCCTGAAGGAGATGTGGAAGTCGCCGAACGGCACTATCCGCAACATCCTCGGCGGCTGCATCTTCCGTGAACCGATCATCTGCAAGAACGTGCCGCGCCTCGTTCCGGGCTGGACCAAGCCGATCATCATCGGCCGCCATGCCTATGGCGACCAGTACCGTGCCACCGACATCAAGTTCCCGGGCAAGGGCACGCTCTCGCTGAAGTTCGTCGGCGAGGACGGCACCGT
Organism: Bradyrhizobium sp. ISRA436; assembly: GCF_029910015.1. Lineage (NCBI taxonomy): Bacteria > Pseudomonadati > Pseudomonadota > Alphaproteobacteria > Hyphomicrobiales > Nitrobacteraceae > Bradyrhizobium > Bradyrhizobium sp. ISRA436. Next base: position 2,799,639 of record NZ_CP094519.1, on the reverse strand, counting down.
GATCGAGAGGGAAGTATTCAAGGCGCCTGGCGCCGGCGTCGCGATGGAGATGTACAATCTCGACGACTCCATCATCGACTTCGCCCGCGCCTCGTTCAACTACGGCCTGATGCGCAACTACCCGGTCTACCTCTCGACCAAGAACACAATCCTGAAGGTCTATGACGGCCGCTTCAAGGACATCTTCCAGGACGTGTTCGACCGCGAGTTCAAGAAGGAATTCGACGCCAAGGGCCTGACCTACGAGCATCGCCTGATCGACGACATGGTGGCCTCGGCGCTGAAGTGGTCCGGCGGCTATGTCTGGGCCTGCAAGAACTACGACGGCGACGTGCAGTCCGACACCGTGGCGCAGGGCTACGGCTCGCTCGGCCTGATGACCTCGGTGCTGCTCACCCCGGACGGCAAGACGGTGGAAGCCGAAGCCGCCCACGGCACGGTGACCCGCCACTACCGCGAGCACCAGAAGGGCAAGGAGACGTCGACCAACTCGATCGCGTCGATCTTCGCCTGGACCCGCGGTCTCGCCCACCGTGCCAAACTCGACAACAACCCCGAGCTGGCGAAGTTCGCCTCGACCCTGGAGAAGGTCTGCGTCGCCACCGTCGAGGACGGCTACATGACCAAGGACCTCGCGCTGCTGGTCGGCGCCGACCAGCGCTGGCTGTCGACCACCGGATTCCTCGACAAGGTGTCCGACAACCTCGTGAAGGCGATGGCGGCCTGAGGCTGCCGTTTCCGGACTGCTCGCGGCGAGCGTCATCATGGCCCTCTTCAAAGGCGCGACGCTCGCAACGTTCTTGCTGACCGGGTCGGCGGCGCTCGCCGCCGACCCCCTGCCCACCGCCGTCGCGGCACCAGGCGAGACCGCGGTGCTCACCGTCCACGCCGAGGGCGTGCAGGTTTACGAGTGCAAGCCGGTCACCGACGGCAAGCTCGCCTGGTCGTTCCGCGAGCCGATCGCGACCCTGATCGCCGACGGCCGCACCGTCGGCCGGCACTTTGCCGGGCCGAACTGGGAGCATGTCGACGGCAGCGCCGTGACCGCGCGCACCGCCGGCGACGCGCCCGGCGCCACCGCGTCCGACATTCCCTGGCTGAAGCTCGAGGTGATTTCCCGCCGCGGCGAAGGCGTGCTCACCGGCGTCACCACCGTGCAGCGGATCCATACGTCTGGCGGCCAGCTCAGCGGCGCCTGCGACAGGGCCGGCGCGCTGAAGAGCGCGCCCTACACCGCGGATTACGTGTTCCTGCGAAAGAACTGAGCCGTCTATGCCCGGTCAGGCGCCGGCCATCGCCTGTTCGATCGCCGTCAGCGCCGCGTTCGCCTTGGCGCCGTTGGGACCGCCGGCCTGCGCCATGTCGGGCCGGCCGCCGCCGCCCTTGCCGCCAAGGGCTTCGGAGCCCTTGCGCACCAGGTCGACCGCGTTGAAGCGCGAGGTGAGATCGGCGGTGACGCCGACCACGATGCCGGCCTTGCCGTCCTCGGTGACGCCGACGATCGCGACCACGCCGGAGCCGATCTGCTTTTTGCCGTCGTCAACCAGGCTCTTGAGGTCCTTGGTCTCGACCCCCTCGATCGCACGCGCCAGCAGCTTGACGTTGCCGACCTCGCGGACGCCGCCGGCCGCGCCGTTCGACGCTGCGCCGCCACCCATCGCGAGCTTCTTGCGGGCATCCGACAGGTCGCGCTCGAGCTTCTTGCGCTCCTCCATCAGGACCGTGATGCGCGCCGGCACGTCCTCGATGGTGGTGCGCAGTTCAAGCGCGGCGGTCTTGGCCAGCGCGATGGTGTCGTTGGCGTGCCTGCGCGCATGGCGGCCCGTCAGCGCCTCGATGCGACGCACGCCCGAGGCGACCGCGCTCTCGCTGGTTACCGAGATCAGGCCGATATCGCCGGTACGGCGCACATGGGTGCCGCCGCAGAGCTCGACCGACCAGCCGAGCGCGTTCTGGCCATGCTCGCGGGCGCTCTTGCCCATCGAGACGACGCGGACCTCGTCGCCATACTTCTCGCCGAACAGCGCGCGGGCGCCGGCCTCGCGGGCGTCATCGACGGCCATGATGCGGGTGATGACCTCGTCATTCTCCAGCACGACGTCGTTGGCGATGTCCTCGACACGCGCGAGCTCCTCCGCCGTGATCGGCTTCGGATGCACGAAATCGAAGCGCAGCCGGTCCGGCGCAACCAGCGAGCCGCGCTGGGCAATGTGGTCACCGAGCACCTGGCGCAGCGCCTCGTGCAACAGATGCGTCGCCGAGTGGTTGGCGCGGATCGACGAACGCCTGGCGTGATCGACCTCGAGCTGCAGCGCGGTACCGACGTTCAGCGTGCCCTGCTCCACGGTACCGAGATGCACGAACAGGTCGCCGGCCTTCTTCTGCGTGTCAGTGACACGGAAGGTGACGCCCTCGCCGCTCAGCACGCCGATGTCGCCGACCTGACCGCCGGACTCCGCGTAGAACGGGGTCTGGTTCAGCACGATCGCGCCGCTCTCGCCCGCCTTGAGGCTATCGACTGCGGTGCCATCCTTAATGAGCGCGATCACCGCGCCCTCAGCGCTCTCGGTCTCGTAGCCGAGGAATTCGGTCGCGCCGAGCCTCTCGCGCAGCGGGAACCAAACGCTCTCAGTCGCGGCCTCGCCCGAGCCGGCCCAGGAGGCGCGGGCCTTCTCGCGCTGCCGATTCATCGCATCGTCGAACGCCGCCTGGTCGACGCCGATGCCGCGCGACTTCAGCGCGTCCTGTGTCAGATCCAGCGGGAAACCATAGGTGTCGTAGAGGGTGAAGGCGGTATCGCCGTCGAACATGTCACCCTTCTTCAGCTCCGCGCTCTTCTCGTCGAGGATCGAGAGTCCCCGCGCCAGCGTCTTGCGGAAGCGGGTCTCTTCCAACCGCAGCGTCTCTTCGATCAGGCTCTCCGCGCGTACCAGATCCGGATAGGCTTGGCCCATCTCGCGGACCAAGGCCCACACCAAACGATGCATCAGCGGCTCCTGCGCGCCGAGCAGTTGCGCATGGCGCATCGCGCGGCGCATGATCCGGCGCAGCACATAGCCGCGGCCCTCGTTCGACGGCAGCACGCCGTCGGCAACCAGGAACGCCGACGAACGCAGGTGGTCGGCGATCACCCGGTACGAGGCGACGGTCTGCTCGGTCGGTCCATGCCCGAGCGCGGACGCGGTGGCATCGATCAGATGGCGGAACAGGTCGGTCTCGAACACGCTGTCGACGCCCTGCAGGATGCAGGCCATGCGCTCCAGTCCCATGCCGGTGTCGATCGATGGGCGCGGCAGCGGCACGCGCTCGTCCTTCGTCACCTGCTCATACTGCATGAAGACCAGGTTCCAGAACTCGAGGAAGCGATCGCCGTCCTCCTCCGGGCTGCCGGGAGGCCCGCCCCAGATGTGCTCACCGCGATCGATGAATATCTCGGAGCACGGACCGCACGGGCCGGTATCGCCCATGGCCCAGAAATTATCCGAGGTCGCGATGCGGATGATACGGTCGTCCGAGAAGCCCGCGATCTTCTTCCAGTGGCCCGCCGCCTCGTCGTCATTGTGGTAGACGGTGACCAGCAGTTTGTCCTTCTTCAGCCCGAAATCCTTGGTGATCAGGTTCCAGGCGAGCTCGATCGCGCGCTCCTTGAAGTAGTCGCCGAACGAGAAATTGCCGAGCATCTCGAAGAAGGTGAGATGGCGCGCAGTGTAGCCGACATTATCGAGGTCGTTGTGCTTGCCGCCGGCGCGCACGCATTTCTGCGAGGTTGTGGCGCGCTGGTAGGACCGCTTCTCGACACCGGTGAAGACGTTCTTGAACTGCACCATGCCGGCATTGGTGAACATCAAGGTCGGGTCGTTGCGCGGAACCAGCGGCGACGACGCCACGATCTCGTGACCGTTCTCCTTGAAGAAATTCAGAAATGTCGCCCTGATGTCGTTGACGCTGCTCATGTTCATCCAATCGGAAAATGGGCCGGCCAGGCGCAAAATAGCGTCAATTTCCGGCCGAACGCTTTTAGACATTGCCAGCCGTGGTGTCCAGAAACTGTGCAGGCGGATCATGGGCTTGCCGCAGGAGCACAAAGCCCGTTGATAGCAGCTTGGGCCGCGTTGACAGCCTTGGCGAAGGCGTGGTTCTGTCCTACCTATTGTTAAGTCACGTCGGGAGAGACCGGCCTTGCCGGCGCCGAAGGAGCAACCGCCCCGGAAACTCTCAGGCAAAAGGACCGCGTGACGTCTGACATCTGGAAAGAGGCGCTGACGGGCTAGGGCCCGATGCGTCCGCCGACGGGATAATACTCTCAGGCAAAGCGACAGATGGGGCTTTCTGCAGGTTTCTCAAGGGGAATGGGTCCCCGGCGGGAACCTCGAGGGCCCAGTGATGCTTGCACCCGATAATTCCCCGCTGAAGCAGACTCCGCTGCACGCGCTTCACCTCGCGCGCGGGGCCAAAATGGTGCCCTTCGCGGGCTACGACATGCCGGTGCAATATGCCGCAGGCGTCTTGAAGGAACACCTGCACACCCGCAGCCGGGCGGGCCTGTTCGACGTCTCCCATATGGGCCAGCTCGTGCTGAAGCCCAAATCCGGCAAGGTCGCGGACGCGGCGCTCGCGCTGGAAAAGCTGGTGCCGCAGGACATCCTGGGCATCGCACCGGGACGGCAGCGTTACGCCCAGTTCACCAACAATGACGGCGGCCTGCTCGACGATCTCATGGTGGCGAATTTCGGCGATCATCTGTTCCTGGTGGTCAACGCCGCCTGCAAGGCCCAGGACGAGGCCCATCTCCGCGCGCATCTCTCAGATACCTGCGAGATCGTGTCGCTGGCCGATCGCGCTCTGATCGCGCTGCAGGGGCCCAAGGCCGAATCGGCGCTGGCGACGCCTTGTGCAGAGGTCACGGCGATGAAGTTCATGGACGCCGGGCCGCGCCGGGTCGGCGACGTCGACTGCTTCGTCTCGCGCTCCGGCTACACCGGCGAAGACGGCTTTGAGATTTCGGTGCCCGCCGACAAGGCCGAGGCGTTGGTCACCGCCCTGCTCGACAATCCCGACGTGCTGCCGATCGGGCTCGGCGCGCGCGACAGCCTGCGGCTCGAGGCCGGGCTTTGCCTCTATGGCCACGACATCGACACCACGACCACGCCGGTCGAGGGCGCGCTGGAATGGTCGGTGCAGAAGGTCCGCCGCAGCGGCGGCGCCCGCGCCGGCGGCTTTCCTGGGGCGGACAAGATCCTCGCGCAGTTCGCGCAAGGCGCATCGCGCCGGCGCGTCGGCCTCAAGCCGGACGGCCGCGCCCCGGTGCGTGAGGGCGCCGCGCTGTTCGCCGATGCCAGCTCGAGCGAGCAGATCGGCAAGGTCACCTCGGGCGGCTTCGGCCCAAGCCTCAATGCACCTGTTGCAATGGGCTACCTGCCCACCGCCCTTTCCGCCATCGGCACCACCGTTTTCGGCGAAGTGCGCGGTCAGCGGCTGCCGCTCAAGGTCGCCGCCACGCCCTTCGTCCCCAACACCTATAAGCGCTAGAGGACATCCATGACGACGCTCTACACCTCCGATCACGAGTGGCTCCGCATCGAGGGCGACGTCGCCACCGTCGGCATCACCGACTACGCGCAATCGCAGCTCGGCGACGTCGTGTTCGTCGAACTGCCCAAGGTCGGCCGCAGCCTGAAGAAGGCCGAGGCCGCCGCCGTCGTCGAATCCGTCAAGGCCGCCTCCGACGTCTACGCGCCGATCACCGGCGAGGTGATCGAGGTCAACGAGGCGCTCGCGGCCGACCCCGCGCTGGTCAATTCGGATGCCGGCGGCAAGGCCTGGTTCTTCAAACTGAAGATTGCCGACAAGAGCGAGCTCGGCGGCCTGATGGACGAGGCCGCCTACGCCGCGCACACGGCCTGAGAGAATGACAACATTCGCGACCACGCACTCACTGTCATCGCCCGGCTTGACCGGGCGACCCAGTACGCCGCGGCCCTTCGGCTCGATCGCTGATGTCCCGGCGGTACTGGATGCCCCGCCTTCGCGGGGCATGACGGCGAACAGAGAGGATTCTCCATGAACGCGCCCTTCAAGCCGACCAACGAAGCCGCCGCCGATTTCGTGCGCCGTCACATCGGCCCGTCGCCCCGCGACATCGATGCGATGCTGGAAACGGTCGGCGCGCAGAGCCTGCAAGCGCTGATGAGCGAGACGCTGCCGCCGTCGATCCGGCAAAAGGCGCCGCTCGATCTCGGGCGCGCACTGAGCGAGCCCGAGGCGCTGGCGCATATGAGCGAGCTCGCCGCGCAGAACCAGACCTTCACCTCGCTGATCGGCCAAGGCTATTACGGCACGATCCTGCCCACCGTAATCCAGCGCAACATCCTGGAGAACCCGGCCTGGTACACGGCCTACACGCCGTATCAGCCGGAGATCAGCCAGGGCCGGCTGGAAGCGCTGTTCAACTTCCAGACCATGATCTGCGATCTCACCGGGCTCGATGTCGCCAACGCCTCGCTGCTCGACGAGGCGACCGCGGCGGCGGAAGCGATGGCGCTCGCCGAGCGTCACTCGCAGGTGAAGGCGAAGGCCTTCTTCGTCGACAAGGATGTGCATCCGCAGACGCTGGCGGTGATGCGCACCCGCGCCGCGCCGTTGGGCTGGGCCCTGATCGTCGGCGATCCCCTGACCGAGCTCGACAAGGCCGATGTACTCGGCGCGTTGCTGCAATATCCCGGCACGTCGGGCGCGGTGCGCGATCTCCGGCCCGCGATCGCGTCGCTGCGCGCAAAGGGCGCGCTCGCCATCGTCGCAGCCGACCTGCTGTCGCTGGCCTTGCTCACCTCGCCCGGCGAGCTCGGCGCCGACATCGCGGTCGGCTCGGCGCAGCGCTTCGGCGTACCGATGGGTTACGGTGGCCCGCACGCGGCCTACATGGCGGTGCGCGACACGTTGAAACGCTCGCTGCCGGGCCGCATCGTCGGCCTGTCGGTGGACTCGCGCGGGCTGCCCGCCTACCGGCTTGCCTTGCAGACCCGCGAGCAGCACATCCGCCGTGAGAAGGCGACCTCCAACATCTGCACCGCGCAGGTGCTGCTTGCCGTGATCGCCTCGATGTACGCGGTCTATCATGGCCCCGAAGGCCTGATGCACATCGCGCGCACCGTGCATCGCCGCGCCACGGTGCTCGCAGCGGGCCTGCGCAAGCTCGGCTTCGCGCCTGATAGCGAGGCGTTCTTCGATATCCTCACCATTGAGGTCGGCGCGAAGCAGAATGAGCTCATCGCCCGCGCGCTCGCGGAGCGGATCAATCTGCGCATCGGCGAGACCACGCTCGGCATCGCGGTCGACGAGACCACGACGCCCGAGACCATCGAGGCCGTTTGGCACGTGTTCGGCGGCAAGCTCAGCTATGCGGATATCGAGAGCAGCGCGCGCGAGGCGCTGCCGAAGGATCTGAAGCGCACCAGCGCCTTCCTGACCCATCCCGTGTTCAACACCCATCGCTCGGAGACCGAGCTGTTGCGCTATATGCGCAAGCTTGCCGACCGCGACCTCGCGCTCGACCGCGCGATGATCCCGCTCGGCTCGTGCACGATGAAGCTGAACGCCACCACGGAAATGATTCCGCTGACCTGGCCGGCGTTCGGCAATCTGCATCCGTTCGCGCCGGCGGACCAGGCCAAGGGTTATCACGCGCTGTTCAAGCGGCTGGAAAAGTGGCTGTGCGACATCACCGGCTATGATGCGGTCTCGCTGCAGCCGAATTCCGGCGCGCAGGGCGAATATGCCGGACTTCTTGCAATCCGCGGTTATCATCTCGCGCGCGGCGAGCCGCACCGCAAGGTCTGCCTGATCCCCTCCTCCGCGCACGGCACCAATCCGGCATCCGCCGCGATGGTCGGCATGGATGTCGTGGTGGTGGCCTGCGACATCAGAGGCGACGTCGATGTCAATGACCTCCGCGCCAAGGCCGAGAAGCATTCGAAGAACCTTGCCGCTGTGATGATCACCTATCCCTCGACCCATGGCGTGTTCGAGGAGCATATCAGCGAGATCTGCGACATCGTTCATGCGCATGGCGGACAGGTCTATCTCGACGGTGCCAACATGAACGCGCAGGTCGGGCTCTCCCGGCCCGGCGATTACGGCGCCGATGTCAGCCACCTCAATCTGCACAAGACCTTCTGCATCCCGCATGGTGGCGGCGGCCCCGGCATGGGCCCGATCGGCGTGAAGGCGCATCTCGCGCCCTATCTGCCCGGCCATCCCGCGACCGACGGCGCTGTGGCGCATCCGATCGGCCCGGTGTCGGCCGCGCCGTTCGGCTCGGCGTCGATCCTGACGATCTCCTACATCTACATCCTGATGATGGGCGGCGAAGGTCTGACGCGGGCGACCGAGATCGCGATCCTGAATGCGAACTACATTGCCGCACGGCTGCAGCCGCACTTCCCGGTGCTGTACCGCAACGCGCGCGGCCGCGTTGCGCATGAATGCATCGTCGACCCGCGGCCGCTGAAGACGAGCGCCGGCGTCACCGTCGACGACATCGCCAAGCGGCTGATCGATTACGGCTTCCATGCGCCCACCATGAGCTTCCCGGTCGCGGGCACGCTGATGATCGAACCGACGGAATCGGAATCGAAGATCGAGATCGACCGCTTCTGCGACGCCATGATCGCGATCCGCAACGAGATCGCCGAGATCGAGAACGGACGCTTCAAGGTCGAAGCCTCGCCGTTGCGTAACGCACCGCACACCGTCCACGACATCGCTGACGATGCCTGGAACAGGGCCTACACCCGAGCCGAGGGCTGCTTCCCAGACGGAGTATCGCGGTCCGACAAATACTGGAGTCCGGTCGGACGCGTCGACAACGTCTACGGCGATCGCAACCTGGTGTGCTCGTGCCCGCCGGTGGAGGATTACGCACAGGCCGCTGAATAAAGGGCCGCTGTTGTAGGATGGGTAGAGCGCAGCGAAACCAATCACTGCCAATCAAGCGCCGTGAAAGATGGGTTTCGCTTCGCTCTACCCATCCTACGAATCTACGATCCGGCCAACATAAGGTCCCCACTGACCGCGGGACGAACAACATAGGTCGTTCGCCGCAGGAGGATTCATGCGCCAGGATTTCTGGTTCCATTTCCCGTTTCGCGTCCGCTATTCCGAAGTCGACGCGCAGGCCGTGGTGTTCAATGCCCACTATCTGACCTACTTCGACACCGCCATCACCGAGTATTTTCGCGCGCTCGGCTACGACTACCTCGGTGAGGTGGCGAGGACCGGCATCGATTTTCACACGGTGCGCTCCGTGGTCGAGTACAAGGCGCCGATCCGGTTCGACGAGGACATCGACGTCTGCGTGCGGGTCGCGCGGATCGGCCGATCCTCGATCACGCTGGCGCTTGCGATCTTCGCCAAGGGCTCGGACGATCTGCGCGCGACGGGCGAGATCGTGTGGGTGGCGACCGATCAGAAGACACATCAATCGATCGCCGTGACAGAGGACTTGCGGGCGCTGATTGCAGGCCGTGAAAAGATGCCTGGCTGAGCGGGCTACGGCTTGATCAGCGTTGGAGCCCACCGCCAGAGATTATCGTTGGTGAGGTGCGTGCCGCCCCACCAGCGATCGATCGGATTGTGGCTGCTGAAATCCTCCTTGTGCGCGATGCCCCCCCGACCGAACTTCGTCAGAGAAAGCTCGCTTCGGCGATACGCGAACAAACGAGCCCGCAGCGCGTCCCTATCAAGGGTGCGCAATTCGTCATCAAGGCCCGCCACGGCTGGTCGCGGGCCGAGGGCAAGTCCGTCAAGCAGATAACCAAGCTCGTTCTCGTTGAAAATGCGAGTCTGGCGCAAGTTCTCGAGATAGAAGAGCGCGTTCGTTAGCGAGCATCCTCTTGCGACCATCTCAAGCATCCGCATTTCCGTGGCGCCAAGTCCTGTTGACGGCGACGGCAGGTCGGCGAGCAGATCGATCAAAGCCGGCTTGAGCAATGGCAATGCGCTCAAATCCCGACCGAGTAGATCAAAGCAGCCTTCCGGCCTCGCCGCCCGATATGCGAGCCATGCCGCACTCGCAATCGCGAACTCTGTTTCGGTAACGTCAACGACCGGCGGTCGCCACTTGTCGAGTGCCCCCGGGCGAAGCCCCTTCATCTCGGAATCGACCAGGCACAATCTCAACTTGGTCGCAGCTTGCGGATGGGACCGGAAATGATCGAGCAGCCAGACCAGTTGCAACTGAGCCTTGGGGTCCATATCGAACCAAAGTTCGACTATCTCATACTGTTGGCAGGCACCCGCCAAGCTGAGGTTCCTGGCACTTTCGTTGCGCTCATTCCATCGACTGGCAAAATCCGACCAATGGAAGCCTGGACGGAGATCGGGTGTGCGCGCACCGAGATAGGCTGCGAGTTCGCCCGGAGATGGCAGCGGCCCCCAAACGAAGCGGAACGCAAAATCGACCGCCAGGTCGGCGAAACCCGACTTGGCGAACTCCGGGGTCGGCCAGCCGGTCAGTATCAGACGCTTCATAAGTTTACTGCCACGCGCAAAAACGAAACGGGCGCCGAAGACGTCGGCAACTCAACGTCCTCAGCGCCCGCCTGCAGCGAAATCATTCAAACCTTTAAGGCTTACTCCCCCGGCTCTTCGCCGTCGGCGTCGCGTTCGGGCGTACCGGCGAGGATCTGCTCGGCGATCAGGCCGGAGTTCTGACGGATCGCAGTTTCGATCTTGGCGGTGATGTCCGGGTTTGAGCGCAGGAACGCCTTGGCGTTCTCGCGTCCCTGGCCGAGCCGCTGGCTGTCGTACGAGAACCAGGCGCCGGATTTCTCGACGAGACCGGCTTTGACGCCGAGGTCGAGGATCTCGCCCATCTTGGAGACGCCCTCGCCGTACATGATGTCGAACTCGACCTGCTTGAAGGGCGGCGCCAGCTTGTTCTTCACCACCTTGACGCGGGTGGTATTGCCGACGACCTCGTCACGCTCCTTGATCGCGCCGATGCGGCGGATGTCGAGGCGGACGGAAGCGTAAAACTTCAGCGCATTGCCGCCCGTAGTGGTCTCCGGCGAACCGTACATCACACCGATCTTCATGCGGATCTGGTTGATGAAGATCACCATGGTGTTGGATTTGTTGATCGAGGCGGTGAGCTTGCGCAGCGCCTGGCTCATCAGACGCGCCTGCAGACCCGGCAGCGCATCGCCCATCTCGCCCTCGAGCTCGGCCTTCGGCACCAGCGCCGCGACCGAGTCGATCACCAGCACGTCGACCGCACCGGAGCGCACCAGCGTGTCAGCGATTTCCAGCGCCTGCTCGCCGGTGTCCGGCTGCGAGATCAAGAGCTCGTCGATGTTGACGCCGAGCTTGCGCGCATAGACCGGATCGAGCGCGTGTTCGGCGTCGATGAAGGCGCAGATGCCGCCCTTCTTCTGGCCTTCCGCCACCGTGTGCAGCGCCAGCGTGGTCTTGCCCGAGGATTCCGGCCCGTAGATCTCGACGATGCGGCCCTTCGGCAGACCGCCGACGCCGAGCGCGATGTCGAGTCCGAGCGACCCCGACGACACCGTCTCGACATCCATCGAGCGGTCGTTCTTGCCGAGCTTCATCACCGAGCCCTTGCCGAACTGGCGCTCGATCTGGGAGAGCGCGGCTGAGAGGGCCTTGGACTTGTCCATGGAGGATCCTTCGACGATACGCAGTGCAGTGGCGGACATTTGGGATGTGCTCCTTATGGCGGGGATTCGCTAGCGGGACAAACGGCGATAAGATCAGACGGAATGCGTTGTTGCTGGGAACTGCGTACCACGTTTGTTCCATGTTCGCAATATGTTCTTTCTGTGCGCGCGGGCGCTGGCCCGCTTCCGGCTCTAGTGGCCTAGTTTGATTTTCGCAGTGGCCTGAATTGGTTAGGCCCCGTTCTCAGTAGGATTACTGAGAGGTCAAAGAACGTTCCGACCACAAAAAATTTTATGGCGTAAAAAGTTGTTCTGTCCGGAGTTCTCCGGAGGTGCCTCCGTCCAGCAACCGATAGGATGCCCGATATTTCAGGTGTGGGAGCATCTGATGAAAGGCATATTGATTGCCCTGGGCGTCATTCTGGCCCTCTACGTAATCGACCAGCAATTCGCTGACGGCCGATATACCGACGCGCTCCAGCGTATGATGATTCAGATCAGACGCTCTTTCGGAGTATGAGGCCGCCTCGGTTGGCGGCCCCTTCCTTAAACGGCAACGGCAGCATTCCGTCGTCACGCGGATGGATGCGGTCCAATTTCAATTCGAAATCCCAATTGACGAAGCCCCCGCCGAATTTGATCTGGCCTCTGGGACCATCAAGACGGCCGGGATTTAGGACTTGCCCAATTCGCCTCCGCGCTCGCCCCAAAAGAAGCGGCCCCAGCGCGGTTGCTGCGCCGGGGCCGAAGGGCGGAACTCACTCGAAGTGAGACCCCAATCCGGGGCGATGTCGTTCGTTCCTATCCGTGCCCGTAATCATACGGGGCGTGATGTCATGAACCTTTGGCCCGCTTCGTGCAGACTTATAGAGGTCAGGATTTTGCCACGACCCTCCTGGGGCTAGAGCAGACGCCGCCCGTACGTATTTCAAGCGGGCGGCGTTGTGTTGCGATGCTTCGAAACGGCCCCGGCGCACCTTCCGGGGCTTGGCGGCACGCGCCGGAGCCGTCCCACCATTGCGCTCCACCGGAGCGCCATTCACAGTACCGGGAAAGGGTGGCAACGGAGATGCCCTCCCGGGTTACCTCAATTGGTAGGTGTCCTAGCTTCCCGCGGCGCGTGTCCTAATTAGGGCAGCACCGATGCCTGAGCGCTGGCCTGTTTATCCCCCTTGGCCCAAGTTGATTTGGGAGCGGCCTAGCTCGGTTTAACCGAAAGAAAACCACGACTTAGCAGCGTTCCGAGTAGTCCTGCTGAGATGGGTAGCAAATGTTCTCCCAATCCAATCTTTGGAAATTCGCGGAACCCCGTAATCATACGGGCCCAAACGCATGAACCTTTTTGGCACATCGTGCAGACTTATGTGGGCCAGGATTTTGCAGCAACCTTCCTGGGGCTAGAGCCGACGCCGCTCGCACGTATTTCAAGCGGGCGGCGTTGGGTTGAAACGAAATCGCCCGGCGCCCTTGGACACCATCGGGACTTGTGCTTGCGCCGTCGCCTGATCCGCGGCTAGCACAGAAGACATCGTTGATGCTGCGCGGTCGCTTGCGGTTCCCGCATTAGCTCGTGCATCCGAAGCTCCCGGTATCGCAGACAGCGCACGATCCGGCGACGAGGGCCACGTCAAGGTCCGTAGTTCTCCGGGCAGAACAAAGTTCCTGAGGCAACACGGCCTCGCCTAGAACATATGTTATCTCTATAAATCAAACCCTTAATGAGCAGCCGAAAATGCATCCCGAACCCACTCCAGCCCGTTTTCGGAAATCTGGTTGAGGCATCGATCCGTTTTTGCACGTACTACCTTGGTACGCCTCCTACCCCTGAAAAATGTGCGTAGCCTTCAAGGGAACACACCGGTTCCATCGGTGTTTGTCACAGCAGGTGCCCGGACAATGTCGCTCGACCGTGCCTGCGCGCGAATTGCGAGCCCCCTGGACGCGCGGGCGACCGCTAGCGGACGGATCCCCGCGAAGGTCCGCTACAAAACTGAAATCCGAACTTGGGGCAACGCGCCGCAATGCGCGTCTGACGAGCTTTATTTATTAATACAACCAATCGTTTAAGCGCCCGCCTTTGATTTCCGCGGAGCTCCATCAATGATCCACAAGGGCGTCGAATTCAGCGTCACCGAGGTTGCGGCCGGCGTCTGGACATGGCGCTTCCAGATCGGCGATAAGGTCTTCACCGGCAGGACCGAGACAAATCTCAATCTATTGGCGATCCGCCGCGTGCAGTTGCGGATCGACCGCGAGCTGAAGAAGATCGGGCAGGACCGGCCTCGTGGACGCGGCGATACGGATTGAGCGCGATCCGGACAAGACCGCAGCACTTTCCCGAACGAACCGATGAGACACACTCGTGCCGAGATCAACTTGACCGACGACGCATGCCGGATTCCGGTAGCCGCATCAGGACCTAGTCCGCGCTCGCAAGGCGCCGCATCGTGAACTCGATGTCGCCACCGGGCAGCTCACGCCAGCTTTCGACGGCGCTCATATAGGCGGCCTTCGGGTAGCGCGCGAGAAAGTCGCGCGCCCGCAACCGCGCCTCGTCGCGTGGCAAGGTGAAGGTCTCGCGCACATAGCCGTCCTGCGGGCTCCGCCGCTCGGCCATTCGGCTGGCAAGATCGCGCGGGCGAAAGGCCATTGTCGCAACTCCAAACCATCTGACGACCCTTCCAATATAGGGACGGCGCCGATGGAATCCGAGTCCGCGAGATGATCGATGCCGGGTGGTCGTGCGCTACTGGCCGCGCTGCGCGGTGCTGCCGGTCTTGGCCTTCGGCTTGGCGGGACGGGCGGCCGCCTTGGGCGCATCGCTGCGCACCGCACCCCAGGGATCGGACGACGTCTTGGCATCCGGGATCTTGCTGAGCGAGTCTTTGTAAGCCTTGTCGTTAGCCGCGTCCTGATCCTTTTCTTCCTGGGTCTTGCTCTTGACCTCGGGCATCAGGTTGATGTTGGGCATCTGCGCATAGGCCGGCGCCGACAGCAGCACCGCGACCGCAACCGCGCACAAAACTCGCATGAGAACGCTCCCTCGCATTGTCGTCAGCGGTATATCACCGCAAAAAAGGCGCCGCCAAGCGCGCCTGCGGCGGACCTCTCATGCCCGCTAGAGATTGTCCGACTTGCAGGATTTCGGCGACTGCACCCAGTCATCCCAGATCGGTCCGCACTTCGTGCAGCCACTGAGCGCAAGCCCGATCGCGATCACGCTGCCCAGCATCACCAATCTGCGGAACATGAGCGGCCCCATCCCCTGACGGGGGCAATAGGCCCCAAAACTGGGGCATTTTCAAGCCGGCGGGCGCAGCGCCCGGCTCCCGCGCCGCCACACGCTTCGGATGGTTTGACCCGACGCCCGCTCAATTTACAGTGCGAAACAAAGCAGAAAAGGAATCGACAACATGACTTTGGCGATGAGCTGGGACGAATGGGCGCAGCACGATGGAACGGCACTCGCCGCCCGCGTCAGCACGGGCGAGCTGACGCCCCGGGAATTGGCGGCCCAGGCCGCCGCCGCCGTCGCCAGGGTCGATCCTGCGCTCTCAGGCGTGGTCGAACTGTTCGATGACGTGATTGCCGACCCGGCGCGCGACGGCACTGATCTCGACGGCCCGTTCGCCGGCCTGCCCTTCCTGATGAAGGACCTCGGCCCGACGCTGAAGGGCCGTCTGCAGGAAATGGGCTCGCTGATGATGCGCGGCAATCGCGCCGCGGAAGACACCTTCCTGACGACGAAGATGCGCAAGGCCGGTCTCAACCTGATCGGCCGCACCACCACGCCGGAGTTCGGCGTCTGCAGCTCGGCCGAGAACCCCGCGGTCTATGTCACGCGCAATCCCTGGAACACAGATTACACCACCTGCGGCTCGTCGGCCGGCAGCGCGGCGATGGTGGCGGCCGGCGCCGTCCCGATCGCGCATGCGACCGACGGCGGCGGATCGATCCGCATTCCGGCAGGCGTGAACGGCAATATTGGCCTGAAGGTCTCGCGCGGCGTGTTCTCGCTGGCGCCGCATCTCTCGGACCTCACCGGGCTGGTCTCGATCCAGGGCTGCCAGTCGCGCTCGGTGCGCGACACCGCGGCCTTTGTCGATGCCTGCCGCGGCCCCGGCCCAGGCGAGTTCATGCCGTTCTGGACGGTGCCCGAGCCGTACACCGCGACCATTGCCCGCGATCCGGCACGGCTGAAGATCGCGCTGTCGCACCAATGGGGCGACCATCGCGCGACGCCGCATATCGCAGCCGAGCTCGAGCGGGTCGGACGCTTCCTCGAAGGCCTCGGACATCACGTCGACTACGCATTGCCGTCGGTCGATTACCGAGAGGCCTTCGCGGCGCAGACCACCTGCTACATCAGCAACTTCGCCGTTGTGATCAGCAACATGCTCGCCGCGCGCGGCCTGCAGCGGCCGCCGGCGGACCTGATCGAGCCGATCAACATCCGGATCTGGGAGCACGGCCGGCACACCAGCTTTGCCGATCGCGCCCGGATGCAAGCCACCTTCAACACGACATCACGCGGCTTCGGCGCGTTCTTCGAGGATTGGGACATCATCCTGACGCCGATCACGGCGCTGCCGACGCCGAAGGTCGGCACGACCGAATTTCTTACGATCAGCGACAATCCGTCGGTGCTGGACTGGTTCGCCAATCTCTGGCGCAACTTCGCCTTCACGCCGCTCGCCAATCTCTGCGGCATCCCCGCGATCTCGCTGCCGCTTGCCACCAACGAGCATGGCCTGCCGCTCGGCATTCAGGCGATTGCGAAGCAGGCCAATGACGGGCTCCTGTTGCAGCTCGCCGCCCAGATCGAGCGGGCGATCGACGGCAACTGGAATCGCGGCGAGACGCCGCGCGTGCATGTGACGCGCGACTAGAACAAGATAGCCATCTGGGGAGGAAACGGGACATCATGCAGCAGCAAGCCGGAGAGTTCGGGATCGGCGATGCGCGGCGCCTGCTCGGCGACGTGTTTGCGCCGTGGGTGCAGGATCTCAACCTGTCGATCGAGCAGTTCGACTTCGCGCCGCCTTCAGGCAATGCCGCCGACTGGCAGCCCGGCGCCGTGCTGCGCATGCCGTTCTCCGAACGGCTCTGCCGCACCGGAGGCATCGTCTGCGGCCAGGCTTTGATGGCGTTTGCCGACACCGCGATGGTGCTGGCCAACCTCGCCGCCAACAAGGCCTACCGCCCGATGACGACGGTCGACCAGACCACCCATTTCATGCGCGCGGTGACTGCGTCCGACGTGCTCGCCGACGCGCGCGTGGTCCGGCTCGGCCGCACCATGAGCTTCGGCCGCGTCACGCTGCTTTCCGCCGCCGACAACAAGCCGGTGGCCATGGTGTCGAGTGCATTCGCGATGCTGCCCGGCTAGGTACTGGCTCGCAGGGAGTCATGCGCCCGACCTCGGCTATCCGGCCCTCACACGACGCCGCCGCCAGCGCCGCAACAGCGCGACGAGTGCGATGAGCACGATGACGGCCGCGGCCGCCTTGGCCGCAAACCGCCCGCCTGGACGATCGATCATGAGCGACCACAACGAAGGCCCCTCGCCCACGCGCGGCAGGCGGAACGCCACCACGCTGTCGCCGATCGAGGTGCCGGCTTCGGAATGGCCGCCAGCGCCGATTGCGACATATTGCTCGTCCTTCCAGAGATAGGTCATGGGATTGGCCACACCCGGCACCGGAAGACGGCCTTGCCATAGCTCCTGGCCCGACCTGGCATCGAACGCGCGCAGATAGGCGTCCATCGCGCCGGTGAAGACCAGCCCGCCCGCGGTGATCACGACGCCGTTCACCAGCGGTGTGCCCCAGTGGAATGCGAGGCCGAGCGGCGCGAGATCCTCGCTGGTGCCGACCGTCGAATGCCAGAGGATCTTGCCGGCCTTCAGGTCGACCGCCACCATCTCGCCCCATGGCGGCTTGTTGCAGAGCAAGCCGAGCGGCGACATCGCAAGCGCCCGCGACATCGCAAACGGCGTCCCTTCCTGCCGGCCGAAGTCATGGCCCGGCGGCGGATTGAAGCCCTTCGCCTCGTCGCGCGGGATCAGCTTGACGATATGCACGGCGTGGCTGGTGTTGGCATAGAGGATCTGATGAACGGGATCGAAGGCTGCGCTGCCCCAGTTCACGCCGCCGCCGGTCATCGGATAGACCACCGTGCCCAGCGTTGATGGCGGCGTGTAGAGGCCCTCGTTGCGGGATTGGGCGAGCAGCTTTTCGCAGGCGCCGCCGTAGCCCGGCACCAGGCTGAACGCATCGGCGGCGGAGATATGCTGCGGCAGCAGCGGCGGCACGTGGGTCGGAAACGGCTGCGTCGGCGACAGCCGCTCGCCCTCCGCGCTGTCCTGCGGCACCGCGCGCTCCTCGACCGGCCAGACCGGCTTGCCGGTGTCGCGGTCGAGCACGAACACCAAACCCTGCTTGGTCGGCTGGATCACGACATCGCGCAGACCAGCGCCGGTGTCGATCCGCGCCAGCGTGGGCTGCGCCGGCAGGTCGTAGTCCCAGACATCATGATGAACGGTCTGGAACGCCCAGACGAGCTCGCCAGTCTCGATCTTCAGCGCCACCACCGAGTTGGCATGCTCGTCGTTGCCCGGGCGCTCGCCACCCCAGAAGTCAGGACTGGGTGACGTCGTCGGCAGGAACACCAGGCCGCGCGCCTCGTCCACCGACATCGGCGCCCAGACATTGCTGTGGCCGGCGGCGATGCCGTCATGCACCAGCGGGTCGAAGCTCCAGCGCGGCTGTCCGGTCCGCGCGTCATAGGCGCGGACCGCGCCGACCGGCGCGTCGACCCTTCGGTTGTCCGCGATCGCCGATCCCACCACGACCACACCGCGCCCCGTCACCGGGGCCGACGTGATCTGGAATTCGCCGGGCCATTCCAGCTTCATCCCGGCGTCGATACGAATCTCGCCGCCGGTCCCGAAGTCGGCGCAAGGCTTGCCGGTCCTGGCGTCGAGCGCGATCAGGCGCACGTCGTTGGTGCCGGTGAAGATCCGCGAGCGGCAGGCGACGCCGTCAGGTGCATGATCGTCGACCCAATAGGCGACGCCGCGGCAGACGAAGCGGTTGGCCGGCCGCTGCGCGATGCTGATCTTGGGGTCGAAGCGCCATTTCTGTGCGCCCGTGCCGGGATCGAGCGCAATCACTTCGTTGAACGGCGTGCAGAAGATCACGCTGTCCTCGACGAACAGCGGCGTCGCCTCGAACTTGGTGCGCTTCATCACATCGTGCGGGCGCCTCTCGAGATCGCCGGTGCGAAACTCCCAGGCGCGCACGAGGCTGCCGACATTATCAGGTGTGATCTGCGTCAGCGGTGAGAATCGCGTGCCGCCGCGGTCGCCGCCCCAATGCTCCCAGGCCAGCGCGGGTGATGCGACAAGCAACAGCAGCGCAAGCAGGCGAAACAGCGATCGCATCGCACCCTCCGGCCGATGCGATCGTTGACCGATTTGTCGCACCTCGTGCGCCGGAGGATTTAAGCCATCAGCGCGTCAGTATCCACCCCTGCGAACACCTCCGCCGCCATAGCGGCCATAACCGCCACCGATGCCAATTCCGATGCCGACGCCAATCGGCGGTCCCACAGGCGCGTACACGACGGGCGGAGGTGGCTCGCGCACCACGACGACGTCACCGTCATCCACATAGCGCTTCTTCCGCGAACGCGGCGGAGGTTCGCGATCCGCGCGCTTCTTCGTCACGGCGCCGGCCTTCTTCGGCTGCGGCGGCGCCGCGTTGCAGGGACAGGTCGGCCCAGCGAGCGCGACATTGGTCGCGGCGGCCATGGCGTCGGGACGGTAGCGCAGCCGCTCGATCAACTTGCGCGCGGTTGCGGTCAGATCGCTGTCGGGATACTGCGCGAGGAACGCGCGATAGGCCGCGGCCGTGTTGGCGAGAACGGCATTATTCCAGGCGACCATGCGGCGATGGCGATCGAGCCAGTCGCGCGCCTGCAGGCCGCGCGGCGTGCCGGCATAGAGCGCGACGAATGCCTCATAGGCCTCGTCGGTGCCGTCGACGACGATCAGCTCGTTCGCGGCCTCGACCGGCTTGCCCCGCAATTCGCGCTTCCAGTCCGCGACGGTGCGCTTCGTCGCTTCTGGCTTCGTCGCTGCTGGCTTTGGCGCATCCGCGAGCGGTGGCGTGGCAGCACCGGCCGTGAAGCGGAAATCCTCGGTGAGCGACGAAGAATCCCACGGCGTCTGCCGGCCGTCGGTCGCCTTGTTCACGGCAAGACGCACGCGCTTGAAAGTATCCTCGATCGGAATGCCGGGCTCTTTCGCCGTCGCCAGCAGGGCCGTCGTGTAGGGGCTGTTGCTGCCGCTGCCGTCCTCGGCCTCGGCGCCCGGCGAGGTCGAGAACGACACGAAGGTCCCGGGCGCGCCGACCTTGGCATCGATGATCGCAAGCCCATGGCCCGCGGTCTTGCTGAGCTCGGGGAACGGATTGTTGCGGCAGGCATCGAGCAGTAGGATGCGCATCCGGCTCGGCACCGAGGTCAGCGTGTTCAGGATGTCGTTGAGGCGGACGGCCTGGATCGGGATGTCGGCCTCGCGCTTCGGATCGATATCGACCGGGATCAGGTAGTTCTCGCCGTCGATCTGCAGGCCGTGGCCGGCATAGAACACGAGCGCCACCGTGTCGGCGCCCCTTGCGGCGACCTCGCCAGCGAAGTCACTGATTTTTGCCCGCATCTCATCCTGGGAAAGGTCGGATGCCGATGTCACGGTAAATCCGGACTCGGTCAGCATCTGGGTCACAGCCCTGGCGTCATTGGCCGGATTGGGCAACGCAGGAACCGATTTGTAGGCCGATTGCCCGATGACCAGCGCAAGGCGGCTCTCCGCGAAGGACGCGGTGCTGCCGAGCAGGATCGAGACGGGAATAATCAGGCTGAGGAGCGAGCGGCGAAGCATGGTGACCTCCGACGACAACGTCAAGAATAGGTCGAAATCTCCACGCGAAGGTTCATGACGAGCGGCCGTGTGCTGTCTGGCCGGCATTCTCAACAGTCGAATTGTCGCAGCGACCGACGGCGGACCGTAACGGAATCACTTCGGCTTCCTGGCGGTATTGGCCGGCTTGGTGACGCCCTACGGATCGTATTTCTCGTTGGGCTCGGGAATCCGGTCGAGCGCGGCGTTGTAGACCTTCTCGTCGATCTGCGGCTTCTTTTCGGTCGTCTTGTCCTGCTGATGTCCCCGCCGGCCCTGCGCCAACGCAGGCGTCGCGATCAGCGCAAGAATGACCGCAGCCACCGTGAAGCTCTTCATGTCAACCCCTCCCCGCCCCGCAGAAACATCCGGCAACACCGGGGCGTCAAAAATAACTTGTCCATCGACATCTGTTGATCGACAAAGCGCGCCTCGCGAAGCGAATTCAGCGCCTCCAAGGGGCGCAATCTTGGCGGCGGTACATTAAGTAACTTCCATGGGACAGGAACGTATTTCCATAGCGGCGCTGCTGACCGGCGCCATGTTGACCTTGAGCGGCTGCGGCCTGGCCGATAGCCACGCGGTGTGGCCGGAGTTCTTGAAAGCCAAGGCCTCCGATCCAGCGCCGCTCGAAACGCCGCCGGATATCAAACAGTTGGTCGGCACGAAGCTGGATTCGGTGTTCGCCGCGGGCTCGCAGCCGACCCATGTCAGGGTCTCGGCGCCGCTGCACGATCCGCGCGGCCCCGGCTGGACCGCCTGCGTGCGCGCCGAGCTGACATCGGTGATCGGCAAGCCGCTCGGCACCCAGACCTACCGCATCTTCATCGACGGCGGCACGATCCAGGATCGCCGGCTCGTGGATGCCGACGACAACTGCCTCACGGAAAATTACGAGCCGATCGAGAGCTCCGGTCCGATGGAAGCGCAACGAAACCCCAAATCCTAGTCGCGTGGCCTGGCGCGAACCGGCATCCACTTCGCTCGAAAGCCCTCCGGCGCGGCGAGATCGATTGCGTCCACCGGTTCGCAATGCCGGCAAACATGATTCCGCTCTCTCGCGACATCATCTGTCCGAGTTCTGCATCTCGTTGTCCCTCACCTAGAGAGCAGAGGGCGCAGGGAAAGCCGGGTGCCGATCGCACCCATGGGTCCCGTGCGAATGGAAAGCCCGCTGCGTGCGGCAGCATTTTCATTTCAGCCAACTGAATGTGGCAAGTCAGCGTCACTGACTCGTTCTGCGGCTGGTCGCAGCAATCGCGCCCACGACCTATTGGCATCCCGTGCGGAGACTGCAGCTCTCACAGATGTCCGGAGCTGGATCCTCTGCGACATGACGAAGTGATCAATTGACGTCAGCTTGCAACGGAGACTGACCGTGTCACGGATTGTGCTGCTATGCTATGATGGCGATGACGAGACAAGGTTCGCAATGACGTCCAAGTCTTGGATCTGCCGGGTCGGCGCACCGCTCATCGCGCTTGTTTTGACGGTCGTGCCGTCGGTTTCGACGATGCACGCGGTTGAGGACGCTCGCAAGGTGAGCGTGGTGTCCTTCGGCCTTTTCGGCGATCAAGGCGTGTTCAGAAGCGAGGCGACCGGCGCAGCACAGGTCGTAGCGGGCCGTTTCGGGAGCGGCCCAGTCAATGTGCAATACAATTCGAAGAAGGGCGGAGGTGCAACGATCGAAGCCCTGGCCATGTCATTGCAAGTTGCCGCCAATGGGATGGACGCCGAGAACGACGTTCTGTTTTTGATTCTGACCTCGCACGGCTCCCGCGCCGGTCTTGCAGTCAAAGCGGGGCGGCTCACGCAAACGCTCACGCCGTCTAACCTCGCTGATATGTTGGCGCGGACGGGCGTACGACACAAGGTGGTGGTCATATCAGCCTGCTATTCTGGAGTCTTTATCCCTCGTCTCGCGAACCCCGATATGTTGGTCATCACCGCGGCCGACGCCGACCATCCATCGTTCGGCTGTCGGGACAAGGCCAAGTGGACCTATTTCGGCGATGCCTTTTTCAACGTTGCGCTCCGGCAAGCTAAAAGCCTGAAGGACGCCTTTGTTGTTGCGCGCGCGCTCGTCCGGAAGCGAGAACTGCGCGAGCACTTCGAGCCGTCGAATCCCCTAATGGCAGGCGGCGCAAACGTGGAGCCGTTGCTCATGGCGAGTCCTTGAACTGCACTTCTGCTTTTGGGCCCCCAGCCGAACAGAGTTCAAGCCGTTGTCACGTCGGCTGTCAGGGGTAACCGGACATCAGTCCGCGCTCGCCTCCACCGCCGCTTGTGACCCACAGCGGTCCAACGCGCGCTCCGGCGTGCCGATATCTCGGGTTCCGTCCCGCCGCGCGTCGTCAAGCCGATCCTCGATAGTAAAACTAACTTGGATGTCAGAATCTGTCACATCAGTCATTTGACGTTTCAGAATAGTTTTGGCCTCCTCATCGTTGTTCTTGCTGCGACAGGCGCTCTCACTGTCGCGTCAACAACGGAGGATTATTCGATGAGCAACAGGCTCGCAAGTTACCTCATTACGGGTGCGCTCGCCTCCACGCTTGCCCTTGTATCACCGGCCCTTGCCCAGAGAGGGGGTGGCGGTGGTGGTGGCATGGGTGGCGGTGGCGGGCATGCTATGGGAGGAGGCATCGGCGGCGGTGGCGGGCATGCTATCGGCGGCGGTGGTGGCTTCGGCGGCGCACGCTTCGGCGGCGGTGGCGGCTTCGGCGGCGCACGCTTCGGTGGCGGTGGCGGCTTCGGTGGCGCCCGCTTCGGTGGCGCGGGCCTAGGCCCTCGCACCGGAGGCATGACAGGCCCGCATTTCGGCGGCGCCCGCTTCTTCGGCACGGGCATCGGCCCGCGTACCGGAGGCATGAGAGGCCCGCATTTCGGCGGCGCTCGTTTCGCGGGGGCGCCCTTTGCGGCGCGTGCGGCATTCGTGCCGGGTCAACGCTTCGCGTTCCACCCCGGCTTCCATCACCGCTTCTTCCATCGTCGCTTCCACCGCTTCGCCTTCTTTGGCGCGCCCTTCTTCTACGCCGCCTACAACTACGACTATTGCTGGCGCAGAGTGTGGACGCGATATGGACTGCAGTGGGTCAACGTCTGCTACGACTACGGCTACTAAACGCTGGCGAACCGACGTCATTGTGATGATCGCCACTGGCGCATTTTCTGGCGAAGAGAAACTGGATAGGCTGGTGGCGATCGTCGGAGAAAGACGATGACGGGTGGCCACCGCCGCATTCTGGTCGTCGAGGACGACCCGGAAACCGCCGGTCAGCTCATGGAACAGCTCACGACCAGCGGCTATGAGGTGGATTTGGCTTCCAGCGGCAACGAAGCGCTGAGCCACGGTGCGGCACACGACTATGCCGTGATCACGATCGACCGCATGCTTCCCGACATCGATGGCATTGCGGTGATGCGCCAGTTGCGCGACGGCGGCGTGGCCGCCCCCTTCCTGATCATCAGCGCGCTCGGAGAAGTCGACGACAGGGTCCGTGGGTTGCGCGCCGGCGGCGACGACTATCTGGTCAAGCCTTACTCCTTCCGCGAGCTGTTGGCGCGAATGGAAGCGCTTGGCCGGCGCAGCGACACCATCGCCAAGGAGACGATCCTGCGCGTCGGCGATCTCGCAATCGACCTGATCTCGCGGACCGTCAGCCGGCGCGGCAAGGAGATTCTCCTTCTGCCCAAGGAATTCCAGCTTCTGGAATATCTGGTGCGCAACGAAGACCGCATCGTGTCGCGCGCGATGTTGCTGCAGCACGTCTGGGATCTTCATTCCGATCAATCGATGAATATCATTGACGTCTATGTCGGACGCCTCCGTCGCAAGGTGGACGACCAGCAGGCCTATCCGCTGATCCATACGATTCGCGGTGTCGGATACTGTCTCCGTGGTCCTGGCTAAGACGCTCAGCTCAACGACTTTCAAGCAGGCGCTGATCGCGATCGGCGGGAGATTGAGGTCCTGGTGCCTCCACCCCTGCTCGGCAGCGCCGACGAGCTGATCGAATAGAACGTAATTTGCTGCGATGCATGAGTCCGGAAGTGGGCCCTTAGCCGACATGTATCCAGGTCCGATTTGGCGTCCGCTCGGCAAGGTAAAGCGGACCACCCCTGGTCGTTTAGCCGCCCGTTCGGGCTTCGATTTCGGATTCTCCCCGGAGCCATTGCTGCCACCGTGTCGGAAAGCCCCTATAAGACGCGGCTTTCTCTGATTTTCGATGGAATCCGAATGGCGATAGCGAAGCCGCTGTCGCGTTCGGATTCCGTGCGACCACGAACGGCATTTGCCGGGAATTCCGCTGGTGCCGATCGCGCCGCGCTGGCTAGGGTGTCATTCGAAGTTGCGCGACCGCGGTCCCGCCGATTGCGCGCCACCGCCCGGCCAACCCCTTGAGAACCCGTCACTTCCCGGTCAATCCCGGCTAATCCCGGAACTGGCCAAAGGGTGTCACCCGTAATTGCGCGTAACACGTCAGTATGGAAATATACCGAGGATCGAGACGCAACAGTCATGGCATACGGCCGAACGGAACGTGGCGGCGGCGCTGACCCGTACAATTGCGCTGGGGGTAGAATTTTTTGACTGGCGCGGGGCGACTGTTTTCCAACCGCGTTCCTCGCATTGCTTGATAAACTAGGGATCGATCCTCGTAAGGACGCTGAGGTGTATCACAATGCTCAGTTGCTCCGGGCCCTCACGTTTATGGTGGACGGTACCACTTCATAGGTACTCTGGACCCAACCGGAGATTTATCGCCTGCTGATCTGGGAGGCGGCTTTACCGTTTGGATGTGGCACGCCTCGGCACCAAGACTGCCAAGCCTAGAGGGCATGGAGGTTATGCAGGTGGAATTTCATGCCGAGGCTGTGCCATGGCGCTTGGATGAGCCTGAAACAGTTTAGTGCTCATGGATCGACCAAGGTTCGCTATCGGCCCCGATCAGCGATCTCATTGAGGTTCGCTTAGTGGGGGCATAGCGGGCTAGATTTGCTCGACTGAGCGACACGCTTTAAGTCGGTTGCATCAACGAGGTAACGTGTCAGCGCTCAAACTTGGGAAGCCGTTTCCATCCATTGTTCTGGCC
This sequence comes from Bradyrhizobium sp. ISRA436, assembly GCF_029910015.1. Taxonomy (NCBI): domain Bacteria; kingdom Pseudomonadati; phylum Pseudomonadota; class Alphaproteobacteria; order Hyphomicrobiales; family Nitrobacteraceae; genus Bradyrhizobium; species Bradyrhizobium sp. ISRA436. The sequence continues at coordinate 2,773,906 of NZ_CP094519.1, read as the reverse complement.
GCCTGCATTGCTGCGCTGTCGTCGATTGGAATGACAGCCGCGCAGGCGAAGCGACAATGCAGTGTCGCGGTGCCATCAGATGCGCACGGGCAATGGTGGTCCTATCGTCTCATCGATGGACGAAAATGCTGGTACGAAGGCAAGCCCGGGCTTTCGAAATCATTGTTGGAGTGGCCTAAGGAAACATCCGAACAACCGGGCTCCGACAGAGAAGTTACAGGCACCGTCCCAGTGAAGCCCGGAAATCCATTAGATTCGCAAGCGTGGGCACCGGAAGGCTCTCACACCTTACGCCGCTTTGGTGATTGGACTATCACCAAGAAGGACTCGGTGATCACGCTTCACTCCGACACTGGGAATCTTGCTGTCAGGTGTTCCGACGCCGCAATGACGTACATGGTCTTTATTAGAATTCCTGATCCCCGCGCGACTACTGGACGCCCTGAAGCCGAACCTCCCCCCTACTTTAATTTTACAGCACGGGCGGATTCAAACGAGCCGGCGAATTTCGTCTTTTTGGTGCCTTACGCAAGCGATGTGTACGCGACCGGAATAGTGCTGTTAAATCCTGAGTTCGCTGATCAGAACAACAAATTCTGGGCCATCCTGAAATCAGCGAGATCCCGGTTCTCGTATAACACCAGCACAGGAACTATCTCAGTGAACGCAGTCGATTTATCGCCTGCTATTGCGCGCTTCCAAGAGGAGTGTTTTAAGATTTTTAAGGCTAATGCTCACCACCGCCTGCGCGAGCCAGTTCCCCTTGACTGGCTGCGTGGTTAAGCTGGCCGCACAGTTTGTGCTGACCAGGTCATGCAGCCGCCTGACGTGGCCCCGATACTAAGGCCTAACGTATCCACGGTGCCGACATAGGCCTTGGCGGTGCAGGAGTCCGCTGTTGGACCCGGAGCCGACCATTGATCGATCGCGCTTACGCGTAGTGCGCGACCTCGGAGGCAAGCCGCTTCCCGACATCAGTCGTCACATCGTGATACGGTAACGAAGTCTCCTTGGCCCCTACCTGGTACGATCCTCCCTTGGGTTTTGAGTTTCCTCGTTTGTGTGCCTGAGCATCGCTTCCAGTTCTTGTTCGAGCGATCGCGGCGAAATTCCGAGTAGATCAAATCCCGGCTGGCTGCCCGAGGCCGTCGTGTCGATCTGCATAAGCTCAACCTGATTCCGCGTGAGCGGCGGGTGCGGCAGGATCTCAGCGAGACCGGCGGCGGCATTCCAGAAAGCAAAGGGTATTCGCACCAGCACTGGCCGCAACCCGGCGGCGCGCGCAATGGTCCGCAACAGCTCCCCGTATGAGTAAACGCGCGGGCCGGCCAGTTCGTAGATGGGATAAGGTCTTTGTGTTTTCCGCAGGACTTGTGCGATCGCCGCGGCGACGTCGTCCACGTACACCGGCTGAAGCCTTGTCCTGCCGTCGCCGAATAGCGGATAAGCCGGCAAGGTCCGAAGCAGCCCAAGAATTGTCGTCAGAAAGGCGTCGTCCGCCGCGAACATTACCGCTGAGCGGATAACGACTGCGCCAGGGAATGCGGCTTGCACGGCCGCCTCGCCCTCGCCGCGATTGCGAATATAGGGCGAAGGTGATGCGGGGTCAGCGCCAATTCCTGACAGGTGCACAAATCGTTTGGTCCCGGCCCGCCGCGCCACTCTAGCGATCCTGGCGGCCGCTTCGACGTGCACCGAATGAAATGTGTCGCCTCCACGCTCGGCGTAAAGGCTGATTGCGTTGACGACGCCGTCGGCACCCATAACGGCGGCCTCTACGGAGCGCTCGTCATGTGCATCAGCGATGACCCGTTCCGCGTCGTCGCCGTCGACCCGCGCAGGATGCCGCGAGGCTATGCGCACCGTAACGGTGAAGTCGCTCAAATGGCGAACAACGCGACGACCAACAAACCCAGTCCCGCCAAACACGGTCACGCGGTTCATTCCCTGGTCCATCCCACGGTCCTGTGCGACGTCTATATTGACGCGCCGAGCGCCGGGTACACTGCCTCAGCGGCCTCCGCCGGCGAACTGCCTTTGTTGAAATGATGTAAGATCACATCAATCAAAATTTGCGCTGCGGGGCCGACCGTCTGCCACTCCTTTCCTGGCTTGATCGATCAGCGACTGCGCTTCATTATAGAGCGTTTCCACCTGCTCGATGATCGGATGGCCTTTGATTTGGAGCATACTCTGAGAGAGATTGCTCGTGGTTCAAGTATTTTGGGGGCATTCCGATGGCTTGGCTCTTCCTGTTCACTGCCGGCCTGTGCGAAATCGCCTGGGCGATCGGCCTCAAATTTACGGACGGCTTCGCGCGCATTTTGCCGACAATCGGCGCAGTCGCCGCTATGGCGGCCAGTATTGGGTTCCTCGGACTCGCCCTTAAGTCGCTGCCGGTCGGTACGGCCTATGCGGTATGGACGGGCATTGGCACTGTTGGCACCACGGCGCTCGGCATCTATCTGTTTAACGAGCCCATGACGTTGCTTAGGCTTGCCTGTATCGGCTTTATTCTCTTGGGCATGATCGGACTGAAAATCACCTCTTAGGCGGAGCGGCGCGACGAGACCTGTTGGAAGTCGGCTCAAAAGTAGCTCTCCAACGTGCCGCGCCGCCGGACGTCGAGCGTGGCGCAATGGAAGGCGCCACCAAATGCTGCATAGTGCAAGAACTCGCAGGGAATCGGCTCGAATCCCCAATTCTCCAACGCACGCATCGTTGCGGTATGATGTGGATCTACGATGACGCGCCTCTCGTCCACCATCAGTACGTTCATGTTGAGCCATTTCCCGCATAGCGAAGTGATCCTGAGCATGGGATCGGTTATCCGGTCGGGCTCGGGGGCCACGAGGATGTCCCATCCTTTCAAGATGGCCGGAAGATGGTCGACGTCAATGTATTCGGGATTGATCAGAATCTTGCCGGGTCCAAGCGGCAGTATGGTGGTATCGATGTGCATCGGATTGGGACAGCGGCTCTCGATCTCATGGATGCGATAGCCGTCGCCAAGGTGGCGGCGCAGCCATTCAATACCGGACGCATTGGTGACGTTGCTGCGGGTCACGAACAGGTCGCGCCCGCAGCGAAAGAAGTCGGCGGCGTCAAAGACCGGTTCGAATTCGGTGAGGATGTATGAGATCGGCTCGCCTTTCTTGGGGACGCGAAATTCAGGGTCGAACAGTTCGTCCGTCAGTTGCGGTCTGGGCGCGCACGTCCACCGCGCGCCGCGTTGGAAATAGTCCTTCAGAATCGGACGATAGGAGTGTGTCTCGAAGTAGCGACAGGGCCACACCATTGGGGTTTCAATGATCTCGTCGCCGATCACGAGCATGCTGTCGCGCGGGCAGGAATTGCAGAAGCCGCGCGAGGACCATTCCGGCGTGCTGAAGTTCTTCCTGTGGTCGACGGCGTCCGGCCGCCTTACGACGATGTCCAGCGACTGCAGCAGCGCAACAAAGCCATCAAGCTCACGCTGGGCCGGTTCGATCATGATCTTTGGGTAGCGGAAGCCTGCCAACAGCGACTGCGCACGCGCTGCCATACCCGGAATGTTGCAGGTAACAACCGGATGATCGGACGGGATAACCGCACCTTCAAGCCTTCCCACTATCACTTCCTCCAGCGTGTCCCACTCGTTGTGTGAGTTCACCGGAGACACTCGTCCCGCCGGGACGGCATCCGAACCGCGAAGGCGCGTGACCATGTCCATGCATTAGGCCCTCCGTGCGCTACAACAGCCGCCGGTCCTGGAAGTTCCAGCGCGCTGGCAAGGCCAGTCACGCTGGGCCGAGGGCGTGCGGCTCTTCACGGAGTTCGTAGCGAGCAAGCACGCCGCGCATGTGCAACTGATCGCGGGGGCGTTCTATCCGCAGTTCCCATCATCGTAACTTCTGCCGTTTCCCGGCCTATTTCGCGTCTCCCGCGGGCCGCATGCTGAACGCCCCGTTAACGTGACCGCTCAAATTGCTCGCCCGTCCCAACGGCATTGTCCATCTCTTTCCGCTAGCGTTGCCCTGACGACCGCGGGCCGCTCGGGAGAGGCCTTGCGCACGGGGAAACAGGGACATGGCCGATATCGCGCACCAGGCAGTGAGCCGTGGCGCATCGCGCAAGGGTGCTGCCGACAGGCATGCGCTACCGCCGCTATCAGCTACTCCGGTCGGCCAATGGCGCGCCCTCGCCGACCGCGCGATCGAGGCCAATGGCTACTACCAACCCGACTGGGAATTGGCGGTCGATGCCTCCGCACGCGGCCGCACCGGCGCCAAAGCGCTCAGCGCCTTCGGCGACGCCGGCCAATTGATCGGCTTCCTGCCGGTCGTGCCGATGCGGCGGATCTATAGAATCCCCCTGCCCGCCCTCGTCGGCGCCGAGCCTTACGGAACGCTCTGCACGCCGCTGCTCGATCGTCATGCCGCCGAAGATGCCGCGGCAAAATTGCTGCGCCAGGCGCGCAGCGCGGGCGCGCATGCGCTGATCCTGCGCACCATGTCGCTGGAAGGGCCGGCCATGGCGGCAATCCGCGCGGTGCTGGCGCGCGGCGGCTTGCAGCCGCGCGTGCTGAGCGCGTGTCAGCGCGCGGAGCTCGATGCGACGCGCGACGCCGACGAATTGCTGCGCGATGCGCTCGGTGCCAAGAAGCTGAAGGAGCTGCGGAGGCAACGCAACCGCCTCGCCGAGCATGGCGCGGTGCGGTTCGATGTCGCCCGCACGCCGCGCGCCGTCGCGGCCGCGCTCGAGACGTTCCTTGCCCTCGAGGCCGGCGGCTGGAAGGGCAAGCGCGGCACCGCGCTCAGCCAGCATCCCGGCGATGCCGCCTTCATCCGCCGCGCGACGTCAGCGATGGCCGAAATCGGCCGCTGCGAGATCGTCACGCTGCACGCGGGCGGCACGCCCGTCGCCGGCGGCATCGTGCTGCGCCATCAGGACCGCGCGTTCTTCTTCAAGATCGGCATCGACGAGCGCTTTGCGAAATGCTCGCCAGGTATGCAATTGACGCTCGACCTGACCCGTCACCTTTGCGCCGATCCCGCGATCGTCTCGGCCGACTCCACCGCCGCGCCCGGCCATCCCATGATCGACCCGATCTGGCGCGCGCGCTTCGCGATCGGCGACGTGCTCATCCCGTTGCGACGCCGCGATCCGCTGCTACCGGCCATTCGTGCCGCGCTGACCCTGAGAGATCTCGCCTACAACGCCGCGCGCGGCGGGGCCCGCTTCATCCGCAACCGGCGCGGCAAATCCGGATAGGCGTGCCGCGTCACACGATCAGGTCGTGCAACGCGTGGATCACGTGGCCGTTCTGGCCTGAGGCATCATGAAAATGGTCCGTTGGGTGTTGGGCCTGTGAAGACAGGCCAACGGCTTGTGCGTCGTCTAACCCCGGGGGCATGTTGCTGCCTTTCGGATCACCGGAGGCTGCTGGAGCTTGATTGAGCTCTGCGAGGTCGGTGGCGGCCGAACCTTTGGGGCTGGAGCCTCCGCTCTTGAACTGGAAGGAGTCGCCGGCCATAGCGGACGTCTCGCCTCCCACCGGGGCCGCCTGCGATCCCTGAGCTACCGCAGCGTCGTCGTGATGGCCCTTCGGCGCCGGGTTATCGTTGGGCTTTGCAGCGTCATTGACGTCCGACCCATCGGCCCCCGAAATGTTGTCCTTGAAATGAAATGCGTTCCAGGGCGTGCCGGCAAAGTCCTCGGACTTGGCCTGCCCCGGAGGGGATGATCCATCGTCATGCGTGCTAGCACCATGCGTGGACGCAGCGTCTTCGCCTGCATCGCTTGCAGTCGGGTGATTGCCGTTGCCATTACCGTTGCCGGCATTCGTGGCGTCCGCGTCCTTCGCGGGCGAGGCTCCATGATCTTGGTTCTTCAAGCTCGTGTCTGAATCGTCCTTCCAATCGCTCCCGGACGGCACGAACCAGTTGCCGCTCTCCGCTGCCGCACCATGCAGCGCGGCTCCGTGGTCGATCGTCATCGCGTTGGCGCTGTCGAACGCCGGCGCCTGATCAAACACGAAGCTCGCCTGCATCAGTGCCATCATGGCAACGTGTGGTAGCTCGAGCGACAGTCCGCTGGGCAGGCTTGTCGCCGCGTCATCGACGCTAGCCGGCGTCCCGCTGTGGGCAAAGCCGGCAGATTTGCCATCGTCGATCGCATCCCGCGCGGTATCGAAGCCGTGATGCGCTTTCGCCTGGGACGAAACGTCGCTGCTTGTCGTGTCGGATGCATCGACGAGAGTAATCGTCGCGTCGTCGTGGGTCGCCGCTGTCGTCGTCGCGAGCACGAAATCCGACAAGTGCACGTTCGACACACCCGGCAGATGGATTGCCACGAGACTGGAATCGCCAATGCTCAGGGCGTGGTCGGTCGGATTGACATACACAATCGCCTGGTTCGTCGCGCCGTCGTAGCACCAGGCGATGGTATGCGCCGGGACGCTCGTGCTTGTGGGCGTCAAGGCCAAGAGAGCGGAGGAGAACGAGCCGAAAGCCGTCAAATCGATCTTGTCGGACCCGGATACGAACCAGGTCAGGTCGGAACCTGCCGGGGACGATTTGGCGAATACGTGGCTTGCGTTTGCGCCTGTCAGCAGCACCGCACCAAGTCCGCCGAGGACGTCGGTCAGCGCGTCGCGGCCATTGAGCGCGCTTGCCGCGCCGTGATTGGCGGTCGTGGGGACCGACGCGGCGGTCGCCATTGTCGGGACAGAGCGATAGCTACGACCGCTCTTGGTCGCCGAGCTGACCGATGTGAGGACGTCGGGCGTCGTGTCGACATTGGTACCCGCGGACGTGCTGGGCGTGGCGCCGGCTATTGCGGTCGCCGTGCCGGTGGTGGCGCTGGAAGAGATGGTCGTCGCGCCAGTGCCGCTGCCGCCAGCCGGCACATTGCTGCTCGACGTGCTCGTCGATGTGAGAGCGGACGCCCCGGTCGTGCTGCCCTGGAGATTGACCTGCAGGCTGGTCGTGGCCGAATCGCCGTCGGCGTCGACTGCCGAGACATTGAACAACAGGTCGGTGCTCGGGATCGTCGTCTCCTCGTCGTAGGTGATGTTGTTGACGGTGAACGTCGCGTTCCCGGTTGTCGCCTGATCGTAGTCGACCTGGGTTTGATTGAACGTCTGTCCGACGTAGAGCGTATAGGTCAAGGTCGCGCTATCGAACGTGTAGGTGCCCACCAGCGCAGCATTCGACGTTTGTTGCACCACGATGTTGGCGCTGCCGCCCGCGGGCTTCGGAATATTGATGTTGAAGTCGTGGATGTCGTTGCTGCCGTCAAGGATCCTGAAGATGACATCTGCGGTGCCGTTGCCTTGCCACTGGGTCAGAACGAAGCTGACCTGCGATTGCTCCTGCACGAAGACGAGATGCAACTCCTCGTTGGGATCCATTTGCAGCCCGGTATCGCCGACCGCGATGCCGTTGCTCGACGCCTTGACGTCAAGCGGATTGCCGCCGCTGTCAGACCCGGTGATGACGAGGTTTCCGTCCGGAGCAGTGAGTGACGGCGTGCCGCCGCCGGAGGCGCCGAAATCGGAGCCAGCCACGGTGACCTGCTTCAGGAGCCCGACGTTCTCGACGTCAAAGGTGTACGTCCCGTTTGGATTGATCAGCAGCGTGAAGTACGGATTTCTCAGCGTCCCGTTGACATCCGTCAGGTAAGCGTCCAGTTCGACACCGCCGCCGGCCACCGCGTGGCTCGAATAGTAGAAGGTGTAATCGTCGCCATTCCCGGTCACATGCACCGAGGTGATTCCACCGCCCAGGCTTGACGTGGCCAGATTGTATCCAGTGCTGCCGACCGCGCCGTCGCTGATAGCAACGCGCATCGCCGCCTCGCCGTCCGCGCCGAAATTGACGCTGTAGGTACCATTGACGACCTGATTGTTCTGAGCGGCGACGAACGCTTGCTCGAACCCGCCAATCGTCGGGCCGTCGTCCGTGATGGTCAGCTGCTTGCCAAGGTCAAGGCTCGCCGTCTGGAAGTCGCCGTCCCTGTCGGTGATGGTCGCGACCAGATCAACAATCCCCGGCGTCAGCGACACGCCTTCCGCGGTGTCAGGGTTAGTTCCGAAGGGCTGGGTCACCGCACGATACTCGGTGAAGGTGACAAGCCCGGTCGCCGGATCAACGGCGATGGTGAACGCCAGCGCGCCGCCGGCGGCGCCGACATGGCCTTCGATGGTGTTGCGGTTCAGAACCAGCACGTCGGCCAGGCCGGTGTGCGAGTCGATCAGGCCCGACGCAGTGCCGTTGCCGCCGACGATCGCCAGCGCATAGCGGATGGTGGCGCCATCGGCGCCTTGAACCGAGGTGAAAGCGGTCGAGAAGTCGCCCGACGTCGTGGTCAATGCGGCGTTCGGCGTCGACCCGACGCTATTGTCGTCCAGCGCCGTCGCCGTCAGATGCGTCTCGCTCAGCGTCAGCGACGGACCCGTTCCCGTCGTCCTGATGCTCGGACCGTCGTCGGTGATGGTCAGCTGCTTGCCAAGATCAAGGCTTGCCGTCTGGACGTCGCCGTCCCTGTCGGTGATGGTCGCGACCAGGTCGACGATCCCTGGCGTCAGCGACACGCCTTCCCCGCCGTCCGGGTTGGTTCCGAAGGGCTGGGTGACCGCGCGATACTCGGTGAAGGTCACAATCCCTGTCGTCGGATCAACCGTGATGGTGAATGCCAGCGCGCCGCCGGCGGTGCCGACACGGCCTTCGATGGTGTTGCCGTTCAGAACCAGCACGTCGGCCAGGTCGGTATGCGAGTCGATCAGGCCCGACGCGGTGCCGTCGCCGCTGGTGATCGCCAGCGCATAGCGGATCGTGGCGCCGTCGGCGCCTTGAACCGAGGTGAAAGCGGTCGCGAAGTCGGCTGACGTCGTGGTCAGCGCCGCGTTCGGCGCCGAGCCTGCGGTGTTGTCGTCCAGCGCCGTTGCCGTCAGATGCGTCTCGCTCAGCGTCAGCGACGGAGCCGTTCCCGTTGCCCCGATGCTAGGACCGTCGTCGGTGATGGTGAGCCGACCGCCAAGATCGAGATTCGCGGTCTGGAAGGCACCGTCCTTCTCCGTGACCGTCGCAATCAGGTCGACAATCCCTGGTGTCAGCGACACGCCTTCCCCCGTGTCCGGATTGCTGCCGAAGGGCTGGGTCACCGCACGATACTCGGTGAAGGTCACAAGCCCGGTCGCCGGATCAACCCTGATGGTGAACGCCAGCGTCCCGCCGGCGGTGCCGACACGGCCCTCGATGGTGCTGCCGTTCAGAACCAGCACGTCGGCCAGGCCGGTATGCGAGTCGATCAGGCCTGACGCGGTGCCGTTGCCGCCGACGATCGACAGCGCATAGCTGATGGTGGCGCCATCCGTGCCTTGAACCGAAGCGAACGCGGTCGAGAAGTCTCCTGAGATTGTCGTCAGCGCAGCATCCGGCGCGGAGCCCGCGATGTTGTCGTCGAGCGCCGTTGCCGCCAGATGCGCCTCGCTCAGCGTCAGCGACGGACCCGTTCCCGCCACCCCAATCAGCGGACCGTGAACGGTAATCGTCACCACCTGCGGGGTGCCGCCTATCGTAGTCACCGTGAAACTGTCGGTCAGCGTGCCGCCGACCCCGAGCGCCTGCACCGCGCTGTTGGCGTCGTCGAGCGTGTAGGTCCACACGCCGTCCGTCGTGATCGTGAACGTGCCGTAGCCACCGGCGCTTCTGATCGGCGAATTGACCGCCGTAAAGGTGTTGGCCGGATCGTCGACGTCGGTATCGGTGAGCAGGCCAGTCGCGATCAGCAGGCCGGGCGAGGCACTGGTGACGCCGACGGCTGCCACCACCGAACCCGTCGTGGCGCCGGAAATGATCGAGGCGTCGTTGACGCCGACGATGGTGATGTTGAAGGCCTGCTCGGTCGAGAACGAGCCCGCCGATACCGTGATGACGAAGGTTTGAATCGTGTTGGACTTCAGTGCATTGATTGCGTCGTTGTTCGGAATGAACGTGTAGGCGCCGCTTGCGCTGTTCAGGTAAAATGTGCCGAACGCGCCAGTCTCCGACTCGTTGTATGTCACCCCGCCCAGCACCGTGTTGCCTGCAATGCCCCCGCTGATGCCGAAAACTGGTGTGAAGCCATTGGTGTTGCCGGCGGAGAACGCCCCGCTTGTCGCGGCGAACGTGTCAAATACCACCGTATCGTTTTCGGTCGGCAGCGCTCCCAGATTCAGCGTGAGAGGAAGGATATCCGGGAGCTTGAGGGCCGCGTTTTCCAACGGAGGAAGCTGATTTTGCGGGGGGCCAGGATCAGGCTCAACGTATTTGATCGGCTGCAGCAAATCCTGCGGATTGGGAAAAGGAGATGCGCCGGAGCCGATTCCCCATCCTTTCGCGTAGTTGGCCAGCGCGTCCTGTTGGGCGATCTGCAACAACTGCATTTGCGCAGGCGTATTCGCGACGGTGTTCACGCCGACCGAAGACCCTGTCCTGCTCAAGACAACCGTCTCACCGGGATCCTCAACAACGAGGTGTCGCGGGATTGCCTCCTTGGTTACGAGTTCGAAGACGCCGTGATGCAGGTCCTTGTACGTGACGCTGTCGTCATCCAGGAATGTGACGTTCGGGTCCGCGGCCTGGGCTTCCGTCACGAATGAGAAGATCAGCGTCGCGAGCGACAGCAAGCCGAAACCGCTGGCCTGGCTCCGGCTGCGAATACTGCCAATGGGCGTGTCCACGGTCAGCGAGCCGGCTTTCGCCAGTTCGCCCGCCGCGAAAGCGAAGGCGCCTCTGGTCACTGTAAACAGGGCCGACCGCAAGCTACCGTTGGTGTCGCGCGCGAAATCGCCCAGCACCACGCCGGCGTCGTAAGACAGGTTGAACACGGTGCCATCAACGAAGCGGATTTCGATCCGTCCGTCGGTCGCGGTCTCGATGACGTCACCCGGACAAACGGGATCGCCAACCATAGCTTGAACGGGAATGCCGTCCGCACGCCTGATGGTGGCGCAGCCGATCGCCGTCTGAATATTGCCGATGATATTGCCCAATGCCGGGGAAAGCTGGCCCAACGCGGCCGTGCTCGCGTCCCCGAACTCCGCGCCGGACGCAACAAACATGGACTTTCGACCTCGCCTGCTGAGTAACTCAGGCTCGGCGCGGTGCCGCAGTCTTCTTGCTCTGGCTTGCCCACGCCACGCGGTCAAAATATCTTTGGCGCTGGCAGCCTTGGGCCTGCCCGCCGAAACGTCCTGATTGAACTCAATTACGACAGTGAATTAATCGCAAAAAATCAGGGACGCCTTCGCCGATCCGACAGTATTGCTGTCGTTCTGTTGCGAATGCGATCCCATAAAACTTATAGTATAGTTTAGCGACGAAATGTCTACTCGTTAATTGCTCGACGCCCGGCTCTTGGGTGAGCTTGGCGGAAGCACTTTTTTGACGTCAAAGTTATTTGGCTCGAGGACCAATCATCATCGAGCACCACACAATAAGGTCTTCTCAAGAAGGAGGGGATCATGCGCATTCATTCAATGAGCGTATTGGCCGCAAGTTTCATTTTGGCGCTGGCAAGCCTGGCGCCTGCTCCAGCGCAAGCACAAGCCGATTCAGCCCAACCCGCCGCTCAGGACTCTTCGTCAACGCCGATTGGGAAAGTCGTCACCGTCGCCGGTTCGGTCACGATCGAACATGTGAATGCCGTGGTCGTTCAGGCGAATGTGTCCGGTCAAGCTTCCCAGACGAAGGTTGGCGATCTCGTCTATTTGGGCGACGTGGTCCTGACGGGAGCCGATGGGCGCGTCGGAATCAATTTTGCTGATGGCACCTCGTTCAGCCTGTCGCGCAACGCCCGCATGGCCTTGACCGAGTTCGTCTACGCCCCACACGGAAAGTCGAATTCGAGCTTGCTCACCCTGACCAAGGGCACGTTCACCTTTGTTGCCGGCAATATCGCGAAGACCGGCGACATGAAGATCGACACCCCCGTCGCGACGATGGGGATTCGCGGCACCACGCCGCACATCGAAATATCGGATGATGGAACCGTCAAATTCGCAACGCTTATTGAAGAGGGCAAAACCAAGATTGTGAAAAAGTTCAAGGCACCCGCGGCGCAGCCACCTGAGCAAAGGGTCGACCACACGTTCAATCCCCGCATCTGTCGAGGGTGCTGAAGAGTTGGGCTTCGCCACAGATCGGCGATCTTGCGGCCATCAGCGGCCGCACATTGCAAAATCGGGAAGCCTGATATGGACATTCGTGCAGTGACCGGGGCTATCGACAGCCTGGCGCAGATCCTCGTCGTGCTCCTGCTCGCGTCACCGGCGGCAGCGCAAGATGCGAAGAAAGAAGGCTATCTCCGGAATATTGAGCTCTGCAACGGGCTGAACCGCACGCCATTTGAAGTTCGCATCAATGGTTGCACAGCACTCATCGATGCGGGCGATGACATGACGACGACCGGTTTGGCTATCGCATATAACAATCGTGGCAGCGCCTATGCCGCAGAACGTGACTATGATCGCGCCATCCGGGACTTTGATAGCTCAATCAAGCTCAATCCAAAGTACATCAAGCCTTTCAACAATCGCGGCGTGGCCTTCCTCAGGAAAGGCGAATACGATCTCGCGATCGGTGCTTTCGATCAGGCGATCAAGCTCAACCCCAACTACGGCGAAGCCTTCGCCAACCGCGCAGAAGCCCATTTGAAGAAGCACGAATACGATCGCGCGGGGCGCGATTATGATGAAGCAATTCGCCTCGAGCCCAATTTGGCAGGAGCGTGGAACGGACGTTGCTGGACGCGAGCCGTGCTTGGCGCGTTGAACGCGGCGCTGGAGGATTGCAACAAGGCACTTCAGTCGGATTCCGCCAACGCCGCGACGTACGACTCGCGCGGCCTGGTCCACCTGAAGATGGGCCAGATGTCAGCGGCGATCGATGATTACAATTCTGCACTCCGGTTGGACCCGAAGCTGGCGAGCGCGCTCTATGGGCGCGGGCTTGCCGAGCTCAAACAGGGCAATAAGGCCGGCGGCAACGGCGATATCTCCGCGGCAAAGGCAATCCGCGGCACCATAGGCAACGAGTTCGCGCGGTATGGCGTGCGATAGTCACAGCCTTTGAGGATGGTTCGGACCAGCGCGTCCTTGCGCGAGGGGCATCGCGCAACGCAATGCCGCCCTGGCTGTTGTGATGCCGACGAGCGCCTCCGCTACTGCAACGGCGAATGCGGCGCCGGCAGCATGATGGTGGAGTGCATCTCTTCCAGCAGCAGCGTGCCCTTGCTCAGGAATTCCAGCCACGCCGGATCCTTCATCGCGTTGGCGCGCGCCTCGGCGCGGGCGTTGAGGCTGGGATAGGCCCAGATGTGGCAGACCTCGTTGGGCTGCCCGGCCTCGGTCTGCCAGAGGCCGACGATCTTCGAGTATTTCTCGCGCGCCGGCAGCACGCCCTTGACCAGGTCGAGCCATTGCTTGGCGGCGCCGAGCGGCTTGGCGCGATAGTTGCGAAATTCGTAGACGTTGCCTGACGTAGCGGGCGCGATCGGCGCAATGATCGCGTTGAGCAGGCGGACCTCCTGGCGCACCAGCAGCGGCCGGATCGCCGGAATGTACTCGCCGGTCCAGCGCGGGTTCTTGGCGAGCTCGGCGCGCAGCCGGGTCCGTTCGTTGAGGTCGGCATAGCTCCACAGGTGCATGACCTGGTTGAGCGGGCCGATCTCGGTGATCCAGTAGCCTTCGAGCTTGCCGAAATTATCGCCGCGGATGTCGCGCGACAGCGTGCTCGCGAACTTGACCATGTCGCCGACGGTGCCCGGGTGCACCGTGTAGGTCCGCAGCTCATAGATCATGGTGGTCTCCCTGGTTGTTTCTGATTGATCCTGACGCAAACGAAAAGCCCGGCGCGAGCCGGGCTTTGAGGAAGGACTGCAATCTAATCCGCCACCTCGGCGTTGATCTCGGCCGAGACCTGGCGGATGGCGCGGGCGAGCTGCTCGGCCGGCTGGGCGCCGGACACGGCATATTTCTGCGCGAACACGAAGGTCGGCACGCCAGAGATGCCCTTGTCGGACGCTTCCTGCGCCTGCGCCGTGACGAGGTCCGTATCCTCGTCGGTGGCAAGGCGCTTGCGGATGTCATCGGCATCGAGCCCGATATCCTTGGCCGCCTGCACGAGCACGTTGGTATCTGTGAGATCGCCGCCGTCGCGGAAATACAATTCCATCAGCCGCTGCTTCATCTCGGCCGCCTTGCCGTTAGCCTCGGCCCAGTGGATCAGGCGGTGGCAATCGATCGTGTTGGGCTGGCGCTTGACGAGCTCGGGGTGATAGCTCAGCCCCTCCTCGCCTGCGGCCGCGACCACGCGGCCGGCGATGCCCTTGTAGGCATCGACCGAGCCGAACTTGGCGGTGAGATATTCCTCGCGGCTGATGCCCTCGCGCGGTACCCAATTGTTGAGGAAGAACGGCCGCCAGTGCACCTCGACCGGAACGTCGGGCACCAGCTTGAGCGCATCCTCGATGCGGTGCTTGCCGATATAGCACCAGGGGCAGACGACGTCGGAGACGATGTCGAGGCGAAGCGGCTTCAGGTCGCTCATGGCAGGCTCCTCGCGGAAGTGGAACCGCAAAGGTAGGCCGAAAGCGTCCCGAGACAAGCCGCTATTTCATACTGGCTGCTATCTGCCGCATCCGCTCCGCGGTCAGCTCATCAGCCGGAAAGAAGGTTTCCAGCGCCAGTTCCTGCAACGTGACGTCAACAGGCGTGCCGAACACCATGGTGGTCGAGATGAAGCTCAGCACCTCGCCATTGTGGCGCAGCTTGAACGGGATCGCGACGTTGTTGTCGGGGGTGATCGGCGCCGAGCGCGCCGGGATCGGATAGGACTTCAGGTCCTGGTAGAGTTTCAGCAGTTCCGGATCGGCGGTCGCCTCGCACTGCCGGTGCAACCGCTCCAATAGGTGCGCCGCCCATTCGGGCAAATTGACGGTGCGCGGCGCCAGCCCCTCAGGATGGAACGCCAGCCGCAGGATGTTAAAGGGCTGGCCGAGCAGGCGCTGCGGCACGCCCTCCAGCAGCGGCGCCACCATCCGATTGGCAGAGACCAGATTCCAGTGCCGGTCGTAGGCCAGCGCCGGGTTGGGCTCATGCGCCTTCAGGACCAGGTTGATCGCCTCGCGCGCCGATTTCAGCGCGGGATCGTCCAGCGAGCGTTGTGGGAATGCGGGCGCGAAACCCGCGGCGACCAGCAGCACGTTGCGTTCGCGTAGGGGCACGTCCAACCGCTCCGCCAGTTTGAGGACCATGTCGCGCGACGGCGCCGAGCGCCCGGTCTCGACGAAGCTCAAATGCCGCGCCGAGATCTCGGCGTCGACTGCAAGGTCGAGCTGGCTGAGATGGCGGCGCTGCCGCCACTCACGCAGGTGCTCGCCGATATGGATGGGTCTTGCGGGCTCGGCCCGCACCGTGGATGCGTGTGCGTTCATGGTGGAAAACCTACCACGCGGATTTCGCTCGTTCCATTACGCGTGAGGTAATCGAATTGGCGCGCGCGGCGGATCATCTTCCCAAGCCACAGGAGATGACCATGCTGATGCTATCCCTCATCCGCGCCTCTGCCGTCCTCCTCCCGTGGCTGGTCCATCTGGCCACCTGGCTGGTCGCGCGAAGCCTCAACATGCCCCAGCCGCTCGTGCACGACACCGGCGTGTTCGTGGTCGCGCAGGTGCAGGCGGTGGAGACGAGGGTCGGCAAGGCGCTCTGCCCGCTCCGCCTGTGGCGCCAGCTGCAGTCCTGGTTCTGCTGACAACCCGATCCCAACGAGAGGAGACTGCCATGATCCATTCGTCCCAGTTCCTGCGCCGCGCGCTGCTCGCGGACGCCGTCTTCAGCGGCGTATCCGCGGTCGCCATGACGCTCGATGCCGGAATGCTGGCGTCGTTCCTGAACCTGCCGGAGGCGCTGTTGCGCGAGACCGGCCTGTTCCTGATCGCCTACACCGCGCTGGTCGGCTGGCTCGGCACGCGGACCTCGGTGCCAAAGGCGCTGGTGATGCTCGTGATCATAGCCAACGCCGCCTGGACGCTCGCCAGCATCGCATTGCTGTTCTCGGGCGCGGTGTCGCCGAATTTGCTTGGGACGATCGTAGTCGTGGCCCAGGCGATCGCCACCGGTATATTCACCGAGCTGCAATATGTCGGCCTGCGAAAGAGTGAGAGCGTGGTGACGGCGTAGACGCTATCGTCATTGCTGTGCATGTTCACTAATTCGCTATTGTGCCGCTCTCGTTTCCGCTCGCCGGTAACGCTCGCCGACGCCAAGCATGACGCCCTGCCCGCTGGCGACACCCATTTCCAGGCTCGCGGCGATGCGCCGGGCGCGGTCGACGAAATGCGCGGCTGCCGCAGGCGAGCACAGTTCGGCTGTGGTCGCCTCGAACAGTTCGAGCCAGCGATCGAAATGCGCGGCATCGATCGGCAGCGGCATGTGTTTGACCATCGGCGTGCCGTGATAGCGCCCGGTCATCAGCGCAACCGAGGACCAGAACGCGCACATCTGCGCCAGATGCGGTTCCCAATTGGTGATCCTGGCCTCGAACACCGGCCCGATCATCGGGTCCTTGCGGACCTTTGCGTAGAACGCCTGCACCAGCTGCTCGATGACAGCCTCGGTGATCCCGGTCCGCGCGACAATCTCGGCGGTGATCTGCTCGCGGCGCTCTGCTCCTGTCATGGCTTGCATCCCAAATAGGTATTTCAAATGCCCATTTAGACTGGTATAGCTGATCCGCCAAGTGCTGATTTCGAAGGGCTTCCATGCGCCTGACATCGTTCACGGATTTTGCGCTTCGCGCGCTGATGCGGCTGGCCGGCGAGCCGGACCGGTCGTTCGCGACAAGCGAGATCGCGGCCGAATTCGGCATCTCCCGCAATCACCTTGCGAAGGTGGTGCGCGACCTGGCCGAGGCCGGTTTCATCACGACCCAGCGCGGCGCGGGCGGCGGATGTTTGCTGGCGCGGCCGGCGGAGGCCATCACGCTCGGCCAGGTGGTCCGCGCGCTGGAGGGCAGCGGCGCGCTGGTCGAATGCTTCAGGGACGATGGTGGAGGTTGCGTGCTGCTGCCGCGCTGCCGGCTGAAGGCGAAGCTCGCCGCGGCGCGCGAGGCCTTCCTGCGCGAGCTCGACGGAACGACGCTCGCGCAATGCGCCTACCTGCCAGCCCCCGCCCGCCATCCTGCGAGGGCGTCATGACGACGATTGCATTCGCAGACGGCGCATTCGAGGTCGACGCCGCTATCGTCGCCGAGGGGCTCGGCATCGCGGTTCCGCTGCTGCAGGCCGGGATGCGCGAGGGCAGGATCACGACGCTGTCGGAGCGCGGGATCGAGGCCGATCAGGGACGGCATCGCCTGACATTCTTCTCTGAGAACAGGCGTTTCCGTCTCGTCATCGACGAGCACGGCACGATCATCCAGCGCTCGACGCTGGATTTCGGCAACTCGCCGATGCCGAGCTCGGCGCACCGGCCCGGCTAGAGCGGGATGAGTTTGGGTTGAATCGACTTGCGGCGGCTCCGGTCCACCTCTCCCCGTCGGGGAGAGGTGACCTCCGACGCTGTTTTAGTCAACCTAATCCCATCATGCTTTAGGCCCGTTCTGGGGATCAGGCGTGCAGCGCCCGCGCGGCGCCGCGCTTCGAAGCGGCCGCCTTCTTGCCCGCTGCCTTGGTGAGGCTGTGACCATTCAGCTGCTTGCCGTTCAGCGCCTTGCCGTTGGCCTTGGCGCCATTCGCCTTCGCCCGGGCCTTGGCTTTCTCCTGGGCGGCCTTCTCGGCCTTCCGCTCGGCCTTTTCCTTCAGGCGGAGCCGCTCCGCCCTGGCCTCCGCGCGCTTCTTCTTGCGCTTCTTCTCGCGCTTCTTCTCGCAGGCATCGCACTTGCAGCCGATCGGCTTCAGGTAGGCTTTGAAATAGTCGGTGCCGTAGTCGTAGTTGATCTCCTCGCCCGGCTCGATGTTCTTGATGGCGCGGATAAACACCTTGCGCTTGCGGGGCTTGACGTCCGATTCCGCGTTCGGCCTGCAGGCGTGGTTGATATAGCGGGCGATGTTCTCGCGGATCGAGCCGTCGATGGTCCAGCGATTGGTGAGTTCGAACAGATATTTGTTCTCGATCGCGTCCTCATCCTTTTTTTTCGAGTCGAGGAGCGGCCCGAAATAGCGGATGATCTTGGTGCCTTTCTTGATCGGCTTGGTGGCGAAGAGGCCAAGTCCGGTGCGGGACCGGCCGACGCGATAGGGCTTGTTCGGTGATATCGTGGGCATGGCGATCGAGGCTACAGCACGCAAGGCGCAAGCGACAGAAATGGCGAAGCCGCCCTTCTAGGACGATTCCGCGCCCCTGTCAGGTATTTCCAGCGTGTCTCTTGAACCTTCCCCAGATTGTACATGTCAGACACAAAAGTAGGTCCGGATCGCAGGCTTTCCCGATGAAATACCTCACTTTTGCAACAGCTGTTGTGGCCATCATCAGCGCGAGTGGCTGCCAGGCTGAAGCCGAAACGATCAGCAG
The DNA here is from genome assembly GCF_029910015.1 of Bradyrhizobium sp. ISRA436. Classification (NCBI taxonomy): domain Bacteria; kingdom Pseudomonadati; phylum Pseudomonadota; class Alphaproteobacteria; order Hyphomicrobiales; family Nitrobacteraceae; genus Bradyrhizobium; species Bradyrhizobium sp. ISRA436. Next base: position 2,755,368 of record NZ_CP094519.1, on the reverse strand, counting down.
CTTCTATACGTCGACTGCGCCGAAGGACTGCCGCACATGATCGGCAAGCCCAATGAAGAGGACGGCAGCGCGAGCCGGGTCTGTCCGGGGAGGTCCGGTCTTGTGGTGCTGATCAACGAGGGCGATCTGCGCGAGGCGGTCTCGGTCGGCCGAAACCATCAAGCTGCGGTCAGGGAACCGGCCGCGCAGGCTTGGTTCGGGCCGTTCAGTTCGACCGGCGATACCGTCGAGTGGCGCGCAGCCGACGGCAAGCCCTTCGCGATCATCCAGCGCTGGCTGATCGCCGACAACAGCGAGCAGGACAAGAGCGGGAGCCCCAAGTCGCGAGCGATGCTCGCGGTGACACGGCTGCCGCCGGGCGCCGTGTGCCACGTCGCCTATGTCGATGTCGCGGCCAATCCCAACGCCAACGAGCTGGCGCGGCAGGCGGCCGACGATTTCGCGCGCGATTTCAGGTGTGACAAGGACGAGGTGAAGACGATCGGCCAGAGCGGCCGGAGCACCGCGCTGACCAGACGCTAGGCCCCTCGCCTTAGCCTGCTTCCTTCGCGCGACCAGCGTTTGTCCCGGATCAAGTCCCGGACAGGCTTTCGCTTGAAAGCGCTTTGGCTAAGAGCCCGGTGGCTTGCTGATCGACCCCTTCAGCATCGCCTCGAGCAGCATCTCGACGGTGTTTCCTGGCGGCATCCGGTTCAGCACATCGGCCAGCCGCCCGTCGAGCAGCAGCATCGTGAAGCCATGGACCAGCGACCAGGCGCGCACGATCGCGCCGCCCTGCTCGAGCGTCAACGCGCTTTCCTGGATCTGCTCGTGACGGCTTTCGCCGATCGAGCCGGCGAGCCCGGCGAACGAGGCATTGGCTGCCTCATGCAGCGACGGCCGCTTCATGTCGAGCCGCTCGGTCCGGAACATCAGCCCGTACATGCAGGGATGCGCCTGCGCGTAGGCGATGTAGGCCTTGGCGCGCGCCAGCCCCTTCTCGTTCGGCGTTGAGCCGGTCGCGCCCGCCGCGATCATCGCCTCGTTGAACTGGCGGAAGCCGATCGCGGCGAGCTCGCTGACGAGCCCGGTGAGATCGCCGAAATGATGCGTCGGTGCGGCATGCGACACGCCGGCCTCGCGCGCCACGGCACGCAGCGTCAGGCCCGCGAGTCCGTCGCGCTCGAGCACCAGCTCGGCGGCCTTCAGCAGCGCCTCGTGCAGGTCGCCGTGATGGTAAGGCGCGTCGCCGACACGCCGCCGCGGAGCGGGACGATCGGCCGCAACGTGGGCGGCCCGCCGAGCGCGCCTCGGCGCCGGTCGGCTCGCCTTGTTTTCCTTGGACAATCTCGCCATGACCTTCTTATATGACGCAATTTTGACAGTGTAAAGATTTTGCTTGACGATCATGTGCCTTGCACCTACCAACATCTTTACGATGTAAAGATAAAAGCGGAGGAGGCGTGAGATGCTCGACCAGGTGACGTCAAACGCGGCACGGACCAATCTGGCGCCGATTCCCTTTGAAGCCGATGCGCCCTTCCCGAAGATCACGGGCGAACTGCCGCGCGAGCTGAACGGCACACTCTATCGCAACGGCCCCAACCCGCAGTTCGATGCGGCGGGCGCGCACTGGTTCGTCGGCGACGGCATGCTGCACGCCTTCCATCTCGCGAACGGCCGCGCCAGCTACCGCAACCGCTGGGTCCGCACGCCGAAATGGCAGGCCGAGCACGACGCCGACCGCGCACTGTTCGGCGGCCTCGGCCGCAAGCTTGCGGACGCGCCCGCCACCACGACGACCGACGGCGGCGTCGCCAACACCAACATCATCTTCCACGCCGGCCGCCTGCTCGCGCTCGAGGAGGGCCATCCGCCGACCGAGATCGAGCCCGGCACGCTCAATCGCCTCGGCTACTGCGATTACAAGGGCGCGATCACGGGTCCCTTCACCGCGCATCCCAAGATCGATCCCTTAACCGGCGAACTGGTGTTCTTCGGCTACAACGCCGCAGGTCCGCTCACGCCGGCGCTGTCGTACGGAGCGGTCAATTCGTCCGGCGTGGTGACGCGGCTCGAGCGTTTCGAAGCGCCCTATGCCAGCATGGTGCACGACTTCATCGTCACCGAGAACCACGTGCTGTTTCCGATCCTGCCCATCACCGGCAGCATGCAGCGCGCGATGCGCGGACAGGCACCCTACGCCTGGGAGCCGGAGAAAGGCGCCTATGTCGGCGTGATGAAGCGCAGCGGCTCCTCGAAGGACATCGTCTGGTTCCGCGCCGAGACCTGCTACGTCTTCCACGTCATGAACGCGTGGGAAGAGGGAAACCGCATCATCGCCGACGTGATGCAGTTCGAGGAAGCACCGCTGTTCAACCATCCCGACGGCTCGCCAACCGATCCGAAGAAGAACCGCGCGCGCCATTGCCGCTGGACCTTCGATCTCGCCGGCAATACCGACCGCTTCACGCAGACCTATCTCGACGATCTCACCGGCGAATTCCCCCGCGTCGACGACCGGCGTGCAGGAATGACGAGCAATCACGGCTGGTACGCCTGTGCCAATCCCGATCTGCCGATGTTCGGCGCGCTGTCGGGCATCGTGCATGTCGACGGCAAAGGCAAGCGGCTCGGCCACTACCTTCTGCCGGCCGGCGACACGATCTCCGAGCCGGTATTCGTCGAACGCGGCCCTAATGCCGCCGAGGGCGACGGCTGGCTGCTCACAGTGGTCTGGCGCGCGCGAGAGAACCGCAGCGACCTCGCCATCTTCAACGCGACCGATGTCGAGGCGGGACCTGCGGCACTGATGCATCTCGGCCATCGTGTGCCGGATGGCTTCCACGGCAATTGGGTCGGGGCGGAATAACCCCTCGTCCGTCGCTCTGGACTCTCGCGACATCAAACATTCCGGGCGGCGCACGGCGCGCGGTCCGGATTATCGCCGTCAAGCCGCTAATCTCCCGTCTTTGCGCGCTCCCTCACGATTTTGACACTGTAAAGATTTCGCTTGGCGACCTCGCGGCCCGCCTTTAGGCTATCTTTACAACGTAAAGATTGGCCTCCGAGGCTGCTCATGACGATCTTCCTGATCCTCGCTCCCTACGGCGTCCTCGCCGTGCTGTCGCTGCTGACGTCAGCCACCGTGAGCATGTTCTGCGCCGCCCTGATCTGCCTTGCCGTGATCGTGCTCGACGTCGCGCGCGGCCGCACCATCAAGATCCTCACCGTCGGCTCGGTGACCGTGTTCACCGCGATCGGCTGCTATCTCACCTTTGTCGATGCGACGCTCAGCAACAACGCGGTGAGTTTCGCCGTGAATGCCGGCCTGCTGTCGGTGGCGTTGCTGTCGATCGTCTTCCGCCACCCCTTCACGCTGCAATATGCGCGGGAAATGGTCGACGCAGAGACCATGCAGCATCCCGGCTTCGTGCACACCAACTATCTGCTCACCTGGGCCTGGACCGGCGCATTCCTGCTGATGGCGATCGGCGACATGGCCGTGCTCTATGTGCCCGGTTTGCCGCTATGGTCGGGCCTCTTGATCGCCTTCGCCGCCCGCAACAGCGCGATCTATTTCACCAAATGGTATCCGGAATATCGCAAGGCCAGATATGGCGCGCCGCCGGCCAACGCCCTGCCCTCGCCCTAGGCCTTTCGGTTCTGGCTGACCCAGAACTGACGTCACGCGATTGAACAACCGCACCGCCACAACGATCAAGCGCCAGAGGAAGCGGAAGACACGACGATGAAGAGCGTATTGGCCAAGCTCGCGAGCGATTTTCTCTCCACCATCGTGTTTCTGGTGGTCTACCTCAGCACCGATAATGTGCTGCTCGCCACCGGCGTTGCGATCGCAGGCGCGATCGCGCGGGCGGTCTATTCGCGGATCAAGGGTGAGGCGCTGGGCTTCATGACCTGGGCCAGCCTCGCGCTCGTCATCGTGCTCGGCACGGCGACGCTGCTGACCCACGATCCCCGCTTCGTGCTCGCCAAGCCCGCCATCGCGCATTTCGCAATCGGCGCCATCATGCTCAAGCGCGGCTGGATGCTGCGCTACATGCCGCCGCGAGTGACCGAGGTGATTCCGGAATATGTCACGCTCGCAGGCTATGCCTGGGCCGTCCTGATGTTCGCGCTCGGCGCAGGCACCATCGCCGTTGCGGCGACCGGCGACGTCAGGCTGTGGGCGACCTACGTGACCGTGGTTGCGGCCGGCGCCAAGATCGCCGCCTTCGCGATCCAGTACCTCGCCTTCCGCATTCTGATCACGAACCGGCTGCGCGCCGCCGCCCGCGCCTGATCGCCGCAGGCGCAAAGGGTTAGGCTTGCGCAGCGAGATGGGTTATACCGCCCCGCACGCTTTCATCTCGAGGGGAGACCTACATGGCGGTGGACGGAAACTGGAATCTCACCATGACGACGCCGATGGGCGAGCGCAAGGCGACGCTGTCGCTGAAGGCCGCCGGCGGCACGCTCACGGGCACGCAGGGTGCCGAGGGCAATTCCACCGAAATCTTCGACGGCACCGTGAATGGTGACGACGTCGCCTGGAAGGTCTCGATCACCAATCCGATGCCGCTCACGCTCGACTTCAGCGGCAAGGTCGCTGGCGACAGCATCTCCGGCGAGATGGGCATCGGCCCGATGGGCAGCTTCCCGTTCACCGGCAAGCGCGCCTGAGTCATCCGATGGACGGAGAGACACTCCGTCACGCATTAGGGCCGCGCCGGTCACCGGCGCGGCTCTCATTGTATCCGGCGCATGCTGGTCCGGATCGTTGCCGAAGGCCTGTAGCCCCGCGCTAGAACCAGATCTGCATCGGCAGGCCGTACGCGTCACTGAGCGGCGCCCCTGCGGGAAGGCAGCCATGAGGCTCATATGCGGCCAGCGCAACGGCACAAGCATCCAGCACATCGTCGCGCTTCGCGCCGGTGCCGATCCGCGCGTCACTGAGCCAATGATCGATCTCGCGAAAGCCCTCCCGCTTGAGCAGCCTGCGGCGCAGCGCATCGCCCTCCTCCGACTTCTTGCGCGGCAGCGGCTTGCCGCCATTCAACCGCAGGAACACCAGCTCGGGATGGACCTCGCGGATGTCGCGCGTGCGATCTGCGCGCATGAAGGCGTCGACCTCCATGATCTTGACCCCGATGTGCCAAAGCTGACGCGAGACCCGCATCTCGCCGCGGCGCAACGCATCCGCATTCGCCTTATCGGGATCGCGAAATTCCTGCCACAGCCAACGCCGCGCACCGGTGAAGACGCGCGACGTGTGCGGCCGCAGCCTTTCGCGCGCGAGCCGGTCGCAATCGCGCGCGCCGTCGTCGGTCATGCCGATCGGAATATCGATGCCGGCACGATCGAACGGAGCGGCCAGCGCGTCCGCGATATCAGCATGGAAGGAAATCGTCCGCCGGTCGCCGTCGATCGTGACGGCGACCCAGCCCCTGGAGAACCCGTCGAGGCCTGTTACCCTCAACCCAGGTTCAATTCCTTGAAGAAGTCGTTGCCCTTGTCATCGATGATGATGAAGGCCGGGAAGTCGACGACCTCGATGCGCCAGATCGCCTCCATGCCGAGCTCGGGATATTCAAGCACCTCGACCTTCTTGATGCAGTGCTCGGCGAGGTTCGCCGCAGCACCGCCTATCGAGCCGAGATAGAAGCCGCCGTGCTTCTTGCAGGCCTCGCGCACCGCGACCGCACGGTTGCCCTTGGCGACCATCACCATCGATCCGCCCGCGGCCTGGAACTGGTCGACGAAGGAATCCATGCGCCCCGCCGTGGTCGGGCCGAATGCGCCGGAGGCATAGCCGTCGGGCGTCTTGGCAGGACCGGCGTAATAGACCGGATGGTTCTTGAAATAATCCGGCAACGGCTCGCCCTTCTCCAGCCGCTCGCGCAGCTTGGCGTGTGCGGCGTCGCGGGCCACGATCATGGTGCCGGTCATCGAGACCCGGGTCTTGATCGGATATTGCGACAGCGTCGCCAGAATCTCCCTCATCGGCTTGTTGAGGTCGATCTTGACCACCTCACCGCCGAGCGACTGTTCGACCGCCGGCAGATACTGCGCCGGGTTGTGCTCGAGCTCCTCGAGGTAGACGCCGTCCTTGGTGATCTTGCCGAGCACCTGGCGGTCGGCCGAGCAGGACACGCCGAGCCCGATCGGCAGCGAGGCGCCGTGGCGCGGCATGCGGATCACGCGCACGTCATGGCAGAAGTACTTGCCGCCGAACTGCGCGCCGACCCCCAGGCTCTGCGTCATCTTGAGGATTTCCTGCTCCATCTCGAGATCGCGGAACGCGTTGCCGTCAGCTGAGCCGTGGGTCGGCAGCGCATCGAGATAGCGCGCGGAGGCGAGCTTCACCGTCTTCATGCAGAGTTCGGCCGAGGTGCCGCCGATCACGATGGCGAGGTGATAGGGCGGGCACGCCGCGGTGCCGAGCGTGAGCACCTTCTCCTTCAGGAACGCGAGCAGGCGGTCCTTGGTCAGCACCGAGGGTGTCGCCTGGAACAGGAAGCTCTTGTTGGCCGAACCGCCGCCCTTGGCCATGAACATGAACTTGTAGGCGTCGTCACCCTCGGCGTAGATCTCGCACTGCGCCGGCATGTTGTTGGCGGTGTTCTTCTCCTCATACATCGACAAGGGAGCCACCTGCGAATAGCGCAGATTGCGGCGCAGATAGGCGTCGCGCGCGCCTTCGGAGAGCGCAGCCTCGTCGTCGCCGTCGGTGATGACGTTGCAGCCCTTCTTGCCCATGATGATCGCGGTGCCAGTGTCCTGGCACATCGGCAGCACGCCGCCAGCCGCGATATTGGCGTTCTTCAGAAAGTCGAAGGCGACGAACTTGTCGTTGTCGCTGGCTTCCTTGTCCTCGAGGATCGAGCGGAGCTGCTTCAGGTGGCCCGGTCGCAGGTAATGGTTGATCTCGCCGAAGGCCGCTTCCGAGAGCGCCCGCAGCGCCTCGCGCGACACCACCAGCATGTCCTTGCCCAGGACCTTCTCGACCCGCACGCCCTCGCTCGTGACCTTCTTGTAGGGCGTGGTATCCGCGCCAAGCGGGAACAATGGGGTGTGCTTGTAGGGCGGAACGGGCTTCTGCTGGTCGGGAAAGGCGGTGGGGGCGTTCATGGGCTGCTCTTTGGGCTGCTCGTCGGTTCGAAAGGCCGCCTCGGCCACGAGGGCCGCCGGCAACATAGAGCGTTCTAAGCATTTTTCGGACAAAGGAAAGGGAAGCCGGCTGCCCCCAGCCATGCACGGGGAACGGCAATCCGTGTGATATTCTTCGCGGACGTGTAATCTCTGGTTGCTGTATCGCGAGCACGCCAGAAATCGGTCAACGGAGGCCATCATGAAGGCAGGGCTTCTCGTCTCGTTCGCGGCGCTCGCGCTGCTGGTCCCGCTGGCGACAGGCGCCAATCCTCGGCCAACGCTGCTGCGGCCTCGCCGGCCCGCAATGCCGCTCCGACCAGTTCTGCCAGTTCAAGTCCGGAACGTGCGGCCGCTCCGACCGGACCGGCATCTGCACGCGCAAGCCGAGGTTCTGCAACAAGATCTTCAAGCCCGTCTGCGGCTGCGACGGCAAGACCTATGGCAATGACTGCGAGCGCATGACGGCCGGGACGTCCAAGGCGCACGAGGGCAAGTGCGCCTCGTGATGTGCTGGTCCGCCACATTACCTGAGGTTGACGGCGTATTGACGCGCCGCGCGGGAGTCTGCATGAACCTTCGCGCATTTCATGCCGCGGGGGTATCATGATCGGACGATCGCCGTTCAATATTCGCTCCACTTTATCAGTTGCGCTGCTGGCGCTGGTCGCAGCCTTGGCCGCTGCGCCGGCGCATGCCGATCCTTGCGCTGATATCGCCAAGCAGCTCGCAGGCCAGATCGAAGGTCTGAAGATCAATTTCTCTGCCGGCAACATTACGTACCTCACGCATCCGGCGGCGAAGGAAGTGTCGCTCGGCTGCCGCGGCAAGGACTATTCGATCGAGCTCTACGCCAAGACCGACCGCAAGATGAAGCCGGAGTTCTTCAACCTGGTCGGCTCCGCCACCGCGCTCGTGTTCACCGTGCCGAAGGACGACACCATGACCGGCACCTCGCGCTGCCTGAAGCGCATGGGCATCTTGCGCGGCAACACCATCACGATGCGCTATCGCCGGCTCAATCTGGAATGCACGCGCACCAGGACCGAAGCCTCGATCACCGTCCGGCGCGGCAAGAGCGAGTGAGCAGCGCCGTTCTGATTCAATCAGAACCGAAGCTGCCTTAGCCTCCGGTCTCCGCGGTCACGCGCGCGATGCTGTCGAGCACCCTGCCCCAACCCGGGCTCATCATGTCGAAGGCGATCTGGTTACCCGGGAAGACGAAGCCGTCATGCACCATGCGCAGATGCGCGCCACCCTCGACCGGCGTCAGCGTCCAGGTCACGATTGAGTCGAGCTTCGAGCCGTAGGCGGGATTGCTGTCGGCGCCCCCCTTCCAGGAATAGCGCAACAGGCGCGGCGGATCGCAGTCGAGCACCTCGCAATGTACGACGCCGTCCCAGTCGCCCATCGGCGTGGTGCGGAAATTGAACTTGTGGCCGACGGCGGCGACGAAATCGTTCGGCATCAGCCACTTTGCGATCGTCTCGCTGACCGTCAGCGTCCGCCAGATTGTCCCGGGTGCATAGGGCAGCACCTTCTCAACGGTGATCGCATGTTTCGCACTCATCACTCGGTCTCCTTCAGAAGTTTCTCGAGGTTCGCGAACCGTTCGGCCCAGAACGTCTGGTAGTGGCCGAGCCAGTCGATCAGCGGGCCGAGCCCCTTCGGCGCCACGCGATAGTGGATGTGCCGGCCGTCGCGCCGCTCGGCGACGAGACCGGCATCGCGCAGCGCGCGCAGATGCTGCGACACCGCCGGTTGCGACACTTTTGAGCCGCGCACCAGCCCAGTCGCGGCGATCTCGCCCTCCTGCGCGATCCGCTCGAACACCGCGCGCCGCGTCGGGTCCGCGAGAGTCTTCAATACATTGGTGAGCTGCATCGCGCTGGTCATGCCAATATATAAGTATATACTTATACATTTGTCGACAGTGGAATGGCGCAGATGATCGGAAAGTTGATGGCTGCCGTCGCACGTTCGCAGGAAAACATGCGATGATTTGTTTTCCGTTTCAGGGGTCGCACGGAGCCGCCAATGATCGCCAAGCTCCTCCTGCAAAACACCGCCTTCGTCATCGGCATGGGCGCATTGCTGTTCGCCTCTGCCGGCACGCTGCAATGGCCCGGCGCGTGGGCCTATCTCATCGGCTCCGCCGTGCTCGGCCCGGCCGGCGGCGTTTGGCTTGCCAGGGTCGATCCCGGCCTGCTTGCCGAACGCATGCGCCTGACGGCGCGCGAGGAGCAACCCGCCGCGGACAAGTACTTCATGCTGGTGCTGATCATTCTTGTCGTGATCTGGCTGGTCGCGATGGGGCTGGATCGGCGGTTCGACGGCGCCAATGCCGGCACGGCGCTGATGCTGCTCGGCCTCGTCCTGTATCTGATCTCGATGGTCCTGATCCTCTGGGTGTTCCGCACCAACTCCTTCGCCGCGCCGGTCGTGAAGGTGCAGGCCGAGCGCGATCATCGTGTGATCTCGACCGGTCCCTATGCCCTGGTGCGGCATCCCATGTATGCGAGCATCATGCTGTTCTTCATCGGCGTGCCGCTCATGCTCGGCTCATGGTGGGGCCTTGCCTTCGTGCCGGTGTTCTTTCTGATGTTCGCGATCCGCACGCGCATCGAGGAGCGCACGCTGGCGGCGGGACTGCCCGGCTACGCCGACTATGCGACGCGGGTGCGTTATCGTCTGGTCCCGGGGCTCTGGTGAGGACACATCATGCCTGACAGCAAAACCTATACAGGCGGCTGCCATTGCGGCCAGGTTCGCTTCGAATGCACCACCGACATGGCTGTCGTCACCGCCTGCAACTGCTCGATCTGCACCAAGAAGGGCCTGCACTTCGTCTTCCTGGCGCCGTCGAGCTTCCAGCTCCGTGCCGGCGGCGAGAATTTGAAGGAATATCTCTTCAACCGCCACGTGATCCGCCACCAGCTCTGCATCGACTGCGGCGTCGACGTATTCGCGCGCGGCAAGAAGCCCGACGGCAGCGACATGGTGGCCGTGAATGTGAGCTGCATCGACGGCATCGACCTGTCGAAGATCGCGATGACGCCGGTGGACGGACGGAGCAGATAGCGCACGCCGCGGTGTCATTCCGGGGCGATGCGGAGCATCGAACGTCAGATGCGCAATTGCGCATCGGGGAATTTCGAGATTCCGGGTTCGCTTCGCGCTCCGGAATGACGAAATCACAAATCCAGCGCCTTGTAGCGCCGGAAGATCCCGTCTTCGTTGAATGCAATCCGCCGCTTGCTCGCAAGATAAGTCTTGATATTCGGTCGCTCTGCGACGCGGTCACGCAATGCGACGAGGCGCGGAATGTTCTTCTCGAACGCCGCCATCCGCTGCGGAAATGCATAACGCAGGCCTTCGATGATCTGGAATAGCGAGAGATCGGCATAGGTCACACGGCGGCCGGTGACGAAGGCGCCACCATTGGCTTGCACCAGATCCTCGAAGTAACCAAGATATTTCGGCACGCGCGATTTCCAGAACTCCTCGGTGCGCTTCTTCGCCGGCGCCTTCTGGTCCTCGTAGTAAAGCGACGGCCCGAGCGGATGATGGGTGTCGTGAATCTCCAGCACGAAATCGGCGATCGTGAGCTGGAGCTGGTGCACCCACAGCTTTCCCGCCTCGGCCTTCGGCGCCAGGCCGTGGCGCGCACCGAGATAGAGCAGGATGTTGGCGGTCTGCCCGATCACGAGACTGCCGGCCTTGAGGAACGGCGGCGCAAACGGCGGCGTCCCCTTGTGGCCCTCCATCATCTTCATCATCGCGCCCGTGCCGCCCTTTTCGCGCGCGACGTCGGTGTAGCCGGCACCTGCATCCTCCAGCGCGAGCCGGATATATTCGCCACGGCCCTGAATGAAGGGCCAGTAGTAGAGTTGATAATGCATGGACGATCCTTGGGATGGCCCTTGGGCGTGAACAGAAGCCTCGACCTGCGGTAGCGCCCCGCAATCTGCGGCGCGCTATCGCAGGCGTCAACGCACCAATCCGGGATCAGTTCGCCGCGAAGCAGTACAACAGGCCGTCGCCGCCGGTGCTCTTCAGGTCGGCCCGCGAGCAGCCGCCGTCGGGACCGCGCGAGGGATGCGACATGTTCCAGGATTTTGACGGCTCGTCGTCGCGCAAGCCCTTGCGGTCGAGATGCCCGACCATGGCGGCACCTTGCGTGCTGCTTGTCCAGTTCTTGCAGGTGCGGTCCTCTCCGGCAGGAAACGCGGTGCCGTCCGCCTGCGATCCCGTCAGCACGTCATGGCGGTTCGGCGTATCGCCGACACCATTGATGACCTCGCCCTTCTCGGACAGGGCAGTCTGCTTGGTGAGATTGTTGTTGGCGCTGTGCAGGTCGGCGACGTCTTTCGCAATCACGACGCCCTTGACGTTCTTCCACGGCCCCTTGCCGATGCGGTCGCGCGCATTCACCGCGGGCTGGCCGTCGGCCGCCTGCGTCGAGAGATAGGCGCGCCACGTCTTCGGCGCTCCGAAGCCCGCGGCCTGCGCCAGCGTCTGGCAGTGATTGTCGGCGCCGGCCAGTCCGCCGAGATTGCCGCCATTGCCGATACCCTTGCTGGTCACAAAGAAGCTGGCGTCAGTGGTCTGGGCCAGCGCCGGCGGCGCGGCAACCACGGCAAGCGCAAGACAGGCGGGAACGGCAATCCGCGCAACGACGTTCATTCCATCCTCCAATGGTTGTTGTGGTTCGCTGACATCAACCCGCGGCGGCGCTGGATATTCCGATGACGCGACGCGCTCGTGAAACGCGCAAAACAAAGGCGCCGCGGATTGGAGCCGCGGCGCCTTGCATCGTCAGGACCGGCAATCGGTCAGTTGGTCTGCTGGATCGCCGAAAGCTCCCAGGGGCCGCCGCGCTGGCGCAGGAAGGTCCAGACCTCCGTGACCTCCTCCGGCTGCTCGCTGCCATCGACCATGCGCCCGGTGCCGCGATCGAGCATGGTGTCGACCAGCGAGTAGCGCATCGCGACCGTCGCATATTCGCTGTCGCCTTCGCGCCAGGCTTCCGCGAGGTCGCCCTGCAGCAGCTTCACATTGGTCACCTTGTTGGTGACGTTACGGGCCTTGTTCTCCTCGAGATCCTTCGAGAAGTACGACACCATCTCGGGCGTCGCGAGCGTGTGCAGCTTCGCGATGTCCTCGTTCGACCACGCGGTCTGGATCTCGCCGAGCAGCCGCTCGAACGTCTCGTAGTCGGCCGGCGCGATCTCGACAGGTGCGCCCGAGGCGCCGCCGAGGCCGAAGCCGAAACCGGAGCGGTAGTTCGGCTGCGGGCCGGCGCCGGCGGCAGGACCGCCGGCATAGGCCGGCGCATTGCGGCGCTGCCACCACGACATCGCCAGCCGCACCACCAGCACGATCAGGCCGATCTGCAACAGCAGGCCGAGGATCGACGACAGGCCGCCGAGACCGGAGAACAGGCCGCCGCCGAACAGCATGCCGAACAGGCCGGCGCCGAGGAAGCCGGCGGCCAATCCACCGAGCAAGCTGCGGCCCATGCCCGGACGGCCGAACAGGCCGCCCGAATTCGTCGCCGGCGCGCCCATGTTAGGGCTGCCAGGCTGACTGAAGGTACGGTTCATCGGGGCGACCGAGCCCGGCGCCGTATTGGTGCTAGGCGGCGCGGAGAAGGTGCGCGAGCCGCGCGAGCCTCCGCCGCCGACGCGTGCGTCGGCCGCCGAAGCAGTCATCACGACAGGCAACGCCAACGCCATCGCGACGGCGATCGCCCGAACTATTCCACGGGTGCGTTGCGAGAAATTCATGTTGGTTTCCTCAAAGGTTCCCCAGCATGGGGACGCGCCCTAAAGATGGGCAGCGATAGATAAAAGTGAAGCGGGAAACGGGAACCGCGGCTGCGGCCCTCAGTCGCGGAGATGTGACACTATGATCCTTGTGGATGCAACAGCGCACCCTATTGGAGCGTCATGGTTTCCTTCACCGCGGCGACCAGCTGGGTCAGCGTGAACGGCTTGGGCAGGAAGGCGAACTGCTGGTTCTCGGGCAGGCTCTTCTCGAACGCATCCTCCGCATAGCCCGAGACGAAGATGATCTTCAGGCTGGGGTTGCGGCTGCGCATCTCCTTGAGCAGCGTCGGCCCATCCATCTCCGGCATCACCACGTCGGAGACCACGAGATCGACCTCGCCATTCTTCTCGTCGAAAGCCTCCATCGCCTCGACGCCGTTCGCGGCCTCGATCACGCTGTAGCCGCGTGAGCGCAGGCCGCGCGCGTTCAGCGAACGCAATCCGTCTTCGTCCTCCACCAGCAGGATGGTGCCCTGCCCGGTGAGATCGGGTTTCGGCTTGGCAGCTTCGGCTGCGACGGCGGTGTCCTTCGCCGCGCCGTTGCCGGCATGGGCTTCGGGTACGACCTCCTGCTCGGGCATGTGCCGCGGCAGGTAGATCCGGAACGTGGTGCCCTCGCCCGGCCTGGAATCCACATAGACGAAACCGCCGGTCTGCTTGACGATGCCGTAGACCGTGGAGAGGCCGAGGCCGGTGCCCTTGCCGACATCCTTGGTGGAGAAGAACGGCTCGAAGATCTTGTCGATGATCTCGGGCGGGATGCCGGTGCCGGTGTCCGAAATCTCGATCTTCACATAGTCCGCCGCCGGCATGCCCTTGTTGGCGAGCTGCGCGGCTTCCTCGGTCGGCACGTTGGCGGTCCGCACGATCAGCTTGCCGCCGTCGGGCATCGCGTCGCGCGCGTTCACCGCGAGGTTGACGATCACCTGCTCGAACTGGGAGACGTCGACCTTGACCGGCCACAGATCGCGGCCGTGCACCAGGTCGAGCTTGACCTTCTCGCCGATCAGCCGGCGCAACAGCATGGTGAGGTCAGAGAGCGCATCGCCGAGATCGAGCACCTGCGGCCGCAGCGTCTGGCGGCGCGAGAACGCCAGCAGTTGCCGCACCAGCGTCGCGGCGCGGGTGGCGTTCTGCTTGATCTGCATGATGTCCTGGAACGACGGATCGGTCGGCTTGTGCGCGTTCAGCAGGAAGTCGTTCGCCATCATGATGGCTGACAACACGTTGTTGAAGTCGTGCGCGATGCCGCCGGCAAGCTGGCCGACCATCTCCATCTTCTGCGACTGGTTGATCTGGTTTTCCAGCGTGCGCCGCTCGGTGGTTTCGAGCATGTAGACGATCGCGGTCTCGGCGTCGCGCTCGTCCTTCTTCTCGACGGCGGTCACGAAGAACTGCGCGAAGCGCTCCTTGGGCCCGTCGAGCATCACCTCGACCGGCGGGATGTCGCCCTGGCCCTCGGCCGCATGGTTGATCGCCGCGATCAGGAGACCGCGGTCGCGCGGATTGACCGCGCGGAAGATCGACTTGGCCGCGCCGCCTTCGCCGTTCAGGCCTTGCGCGAGCTTGGCATAGCGCGCGTTGGCGCCGACCACGCTGCCGCCGCGATCGACGGTCGCGATCGCCATCGGCGTGTGGTCGAAGAAGCGCATGAAGCGCACCTCGGCGGCGCGCTCCGGATCGGAAGGCTCGTCGCGGGCACGGCTGATCACCAGCGTGCGCGAGGCGCCCGGCGCGCCATCGGCGCCGAAGGCAAGCTTGTGATAGAGCCGCACCGGCACGGTCCTGCCGCCGCGCATCCGCAGGTCGATGTCGAACACCTCGGTCTTGACTTCGCCCGGCACCGGAACGATCGAGGTCAGCAGCGCCGCGCCATCGCCGGAGACGATGTCGGTCAGCTTCAGGCCGCCCGAGCCGATCTCGGCAAGGTCGTAGTCGAGCCAGTTCGCCAGCGTCGCGTTGACATAGGCGATCTCGCCAGCCGGATTGACCGAGAAGAAGCCGCAGGGCGCATGATCGAGATATTCGATCGCGTGCCGCAGCTCCTGGAACACGTCCTCCTGGCGCTCGCGGTCGCGTGTGATGTCGGCGATCGACCACACCGCATATTTCCCGTCGCGCTTGCCCTGGCCGAGCGGGCGCACCCGCAGCCGCAGCCAGCGGCCCTGGCTGCCGTCATGGCCGGCGATCCGGACCTCCTCCTGCTGCCGCTTGCCCTCGCGTGCCGCCTTCAACAGGCGGAACACCGCTTCCGAGACGTCGGGATTGCCGATGAAGACGCGCTCGACGGGACGGACGTCCTGCGGCCCGGCCGCGCCGGTCAGCGCGAGATAGGCCGCGTTGGAATAGACCACGTGGCCGCGGGAGTCGGTGACCACGAGCCCCTCCTGCGCATGGTCGGCGATACGCCCCATCACGGGATCGTCGGTGGCGCGGTCGGAGAAGCGGATGATGCCGGCGGCAAAGGCGAACAGGTTGAACAGCCCGACGGTCGCGAGCAGCGCCAGCAGGCCGAGGATATAGGGCTGTGCCTGGTTGCGGCCGATGGTCATGAGCCAGACCGCCACCGCGACGATACCCGCGGCGATCAGCAGCACCAGCAGGATGCTGCCGCCCCGCCGCACCGGTCCATGGGCCACGAACGGCTCGGTCGCGGGATGATCGTTGGAATCGGCAGTCATCTGGAGAGACATGGCTCGTCTGCATCAAGAGGACGTCCGGACCCGGACGCCTGCTCCCTGAGTGCCTGAATCGGACCCGAAAACCAAGTCCATCAGGCGGCAATTTCGCAAGTTACGCGCATTTCAAGCGGATAACAGCCGGCTTTTACGACCGCAGGCCGGACAACCCGCGCCTCAGCCGCATCACGTAGCCGATGATTTCGGCGACCGCGTGATAGTGTTCGACCGGGATCTCCTGGTCGACCTCGACGGTGGCATAGAGCGCGCGGGCGAGCGGCACGTTCTCCACGATCGGAATGTCGTGCTCCTTGGCGATCTCCCTGATCCTGAAGGCCAGATTGTCGACGCCCTTGGCGACGCAGACCGGCGCCGACATGCTGCGGTCGTAGGCCAGCGCCACCGAGAAGTGGGTCGGGTTGGTGATGATCACTGAGGCCTTGGGAACCTGCGCCATCATGCGCTTCTTGGCGCGCTGGACCCGCAACTGCTTGATCTTGCCCTTGACGTGCGGGTCGCCTTCGGACTGCTTGAACTCCTCCTTCATCTCCTGCAGCGACATCTTGTGGCGCTCGTACCAGGTCCGGTACTGGAAGAAGTAATCGCCGATCGCGACCGCCGCGAGGATCGCCACCACCGCGGCCATCAGGTGCACCGTGATGCTGACGACGGCGGGCAAGAGCTCGGCCGGCTCGACATGCAGGAGCGCTTCCATGCGGAAACGATCGGGCCACAGCACCGCGACCATGACGGCGCCGAGCGCGATCAGCTTGAGCACGCCCTTGAGGAAGTTCGCCACCGCCTGCTTGCCGAACAGCCGCTCGAGGCCGGCGCCCGGCGAGATCTTGGAGAACTTGGGCTTGAGCTGCTCGCCCGACCACACCAGGCGGTGCTGGATCATGTTGCCCGCGATCGCCGCCAGCGCCAGCATCAGGAACGGCACACCGATCGCGGCAACCACGGCATAGCCGAGCGATTGTGTAAGCTGGAGCAGACCGGCACCGTCGGTGCGGATCATCCATGAATTGGCGATCAGGTCGCGCAGGGGCATCAGGATGCCGCCGCCGATCGAGCCCGAAAAGGTCGACAGCACCAGCGTCGCGCCTGCGATCACGAACCAGGTGTTGACCTCCTGGCTCTTGACGACGTCGCCCTTTTCCAGCGCCTCATCGAGACGTTTTTGCGTAGGGTCTTCTGTTTTGTCTTCGGTATCCTCGGCCATCTCGGCTCCTTGATGCCTAGTTCATTGGAGCGAGCTGGCGCATGACGCCGACGAAGTAATCGAGATAGCTGCCCATCATCGCCGCGAGCACTAGGCCGAAGATCAGGAAGCCGACGATGATCGAGAGCGGCACGCCGACGAAATAGACCTGCATCTGCGGCATCAGCCGCGCGAGCACGCCGAGGCCGATGTTGAACACGAGGCCGAACACGAGGAACGGCGCCGACAGTTGCAGGCCGATCTTGAACGCGGCGGCAAAGGCGCTGGTGGCGAGCGCAGCGACATCGCCGGTCGGCATCACCTCGCCCGGCGAGAAGATGCGGTAGCTCTCGCTCAGCGCCGCGATGACGAGATAGTGGGTATCGGTGGCAAACAGCAGCGTGATGCCGAGGATGGTGAGGAAGTTGCCGATGATCTGGCCTTGCTGCCCCTGGGTCGGATCGACGGCGGTGACGAAGCCGAGGCCGAGCTGCTGGGCGATGATGGAGCCCGCGACATTGAGCGCCGACAGCGTCACCCGCGCCGTCGCGCCGAGCACGATGCCGATGATGAGCTCATGCACCATCAGGACCCCGATCGAGGCGATCGACGTCAGGTCGACATGATAGGCGTTGCGATGCAGCGGCAGGATGATCAGCGTCAGCAACAGCGCGATCGACAGCTTCACCCGCGCGGGGATGTTGGTCTCGCCGAAGCCGGGCAGCAGCATCACCATCGCGCCCACGCGGGCGAACACCAGCACGAAGGTTGCGGCCAGCGCCGGCAGGAGCGAGATGTCGATGCGCATGACCGGGGCATTACTGCATCATCCGCCGATGATTCGCGACGAAATCCGCATCATGTGGGCGTGCAGCGAGTCGGCCATGAACGGCAGCGCGAGGAGTAATGTAACGAAGATCGCCAGGATCTTCGGCACGAAGACCAGGGTTTGCTCCTGGATCTGCGTCAGTGCCTGGAACAGCGACACCACCACGCCGACCACGAGGCCGACCACCATCAGCGGTGACGACACCACCACGATGGTCCAGATCGCATCACGCGCCACGTCGAGAGTTTCAGGGCCGGTCATTTTGAGTTCTCACTGTTGTTCGTCCTCATGGTGAGGAAGCGCGAAGCGCCGTCTCGAACCATGAGGCCTGTGGTCCATCCTTCGAGACGCCGGCTTCGCCGGCTCCTCAGGATGAGGATCGGTCAAATCGGCATCTTCATGATGTCTTCATAGGCCTGGATCACGCGATCGCGGACCGAGACCAGCGTCGACACCGCAACGTCGGTGTCTGCAACCGCGGTCACCACGTCCATCACATTCGCCTTGCCCGAGGCCATCGCCATGGTCTGCGCATCGGACTTCCTGCCGACCTCCATCACGCCGCCGACGGCGTCCTTGACGAGCTCGCCGAACGAGGGTCCGGCGACGGGATTGCCGGACTTCTCAAGCCCGCCCCGCTCCATCAGCTTGGCGAAATTGGCATAGGCGTTGGCGGCGATTGTCGGTGAAGCCATGATCTACGATCCCTGCTGTTCTTGTTGTGTCAGGACTTGAGGATGTCGAGCGTGCGCTGGATCATCCGCCGCGTCGCGCTGATGATGTTGAGGTTCGCCTCGTAGGAGCGCTGGGCGTCCCGCATATCGGTCATTTCGACCAGCGCATTGACGTTGGGGTATTTGACGTTGCCGGAGGCATCCGCTGCCGGATTGCCCGGCTCATGCTTGATCCGGAACGCCGACCGGTCGGGGCTCACCCTGCCGAGCGACACCACCTGGGCATCGAGCGTGCGGTCGAGCGTGGATGAGAACGTCGGCACCTTGCGGCGGTAGGGGTCGCCGCCCGCGGTCTGCGCGGTCGAATCGGCGTTGGCGATATTTTCCGAGATCACCCGCATCCGCCCGGCCTGCGCGCGCAGGCCTGACGTCGCGATGCTCATCGAGCGGGCGAAATCGCTAATCTCATTTGCCATGACATCCTCCCGCCGCCCTCAGGCGGCCTAGCCCTTGCCGATCGCCGTTTTCAGGAGGTGCAGGCTCTTGCTGTAGAGCGAGGTGACCGCCGCGTAGTCCATCTGGTTGGCCGATACCTTGAGCATTTGGTCTTCGAGATTGACCGCGTTGCCGGCCGGGCGGGTCTCGAAACCGCTCTTGCCACGGTCATTGTCGAATGTGTCGGGCGCGCCCGACGCCGCCATGTGGGCGGCGCTGGTCTGCGTCATCGGCAGCGTTCCGAGGCCGCCGCCGATCGTGGAACCGGCCCGGTCGAACTTGGGCTCGGCCAGGTCGCGGGGTCGGAAGTTCGGCGTGTCGGAATTGGCAATGTTCTCGGCGAGCACCCGCTGGCGTTCCTGGTGCCATTGCATCTTGGTGCGCAACGCCGACAGGATCGGGAGGTCGTTCATGGACATTGGCGCGGCTCCGTTAACCCCTGGAGGTAGGCAGAATTTGCCCGGTGTATGGTTAACGGAGAGTTAAAAGTGCCGATGGATCCGTGGAGAACGCCGCAATTGCGGCTTGCGAGCGCATTTTCGCCACGAAAGCTGCGTTAACCAGCCCGGACCAAGCCGGCGTGACGCGCCGAGAAGTCGTTTTGGGACAAGCGATTCTTGGTCTATTAATAGAACAGTCGGCTGCAAGCCGTGGGGAATTAAGGAATAAGGCGGATCTCGGGCGCGATTCGCTGCGCAATCCGCGATATCAGTTCGCGCTCACTGACGGCGGTAGCTGAGGATGGCCACCATGGCCGGGGACTCCAGTATGCAGGCACTTACATTCGTCTTCGCATTCGTAGCCGTGCTGGCGCTGATCTTCGTCGCCGCGTGGCTCGTCCGGCGCTTCGGAGCGAATCGTCTCGGCGCCAACGCCAATCGCGGGCGGATGCCGCGACTCGCCGTGATTGACGCTGCCGCTGTCGACGGCCGCCGCCGGCTGGTGCTGGTCCGCCGCGACAATGTCGAGCATCTGTTGATGATCGGCGGTCCAAGCGACATCGTCGTGGAGCCCAACATCGTGCGGGCGAGCCCGGGACGCGACCAGATGTCGGCGCGCCCGGCGGTCGCAGCCGACTCCGCCCCGCCGCGGGTCGCGCCGCTGCCAGACGCGGCCTGGAACGAGAGCGAAACCGCCCGCACTGACTTCGATCAACCGGAGCCGCAGCTGCCCGAACTGCCGTCGCGCCCGGCCCGCCCCTCCTTTGCCGACGAGGTCCGCCGCTCCGCGCCGGCTTCCGAACGCCGCCCTGATCCGCTCGCGGGTTTCACGCCCGAGCGCACCGAACCGATGCCGCCGCGGCTGCCGCGCTCCGAACCGGTGATCCCGCGTCCGCCGCGCGCCGCCGAGCCGCCCAAGGCGCCGCCGCCGCTGCGCGCGCCCGATCGCGCCGCAGCACCGCCGCCACCGCCTGCTCCGCCGCCACCGGCCGCAACGCCCGCGCCTCTGGCTCCGCCGCCGAACGCCGACGCCAATCTCGCCGAGATGGCGCAACGGCTTGAGGCGGCGCTACGCCGACCGTCCGGCGGTGGCGACGCCGTCGCGCCGCCGGTTGCGCCCGACGCTCCGCCGGCGCGTCCGCCGCGCAGCGAGCCGCCCGCGTCTCCGGCGCCGCAAAAGAGCGGCTTCGAGAATCTCGAGGACGAGATGGCATCGCTGCTCGGCCGCCCGAAGAATCCTTCGTGAGGTCCACAAGCCTTCCGCGTAGAGTTTTTTTTATCGCTGTCCTGATCGCCGCCGGATCGTTCGCCGACCCGGCGATGGCGCAGGACATCAGCATCAACCTCGGTGGCGGCAATGGCGGCGTCACCGAACGCGCGATCCAGCTGATCGCGCTGCTCACGGTGCTGTCGATCGCACCGTCGATCCTGATCATGATGACGTCGTTCACGCGCATCGTGGTCGTGCTGTCGCTGCTGCGCACCGCGCTCGGCACCGCGACCGCGCCGCCGAACTCGGTGATGATCGCGCTCGCCATGTTCCTCACCGCCTTCGTGATGGGGCCGGTGCTGCAGAAATCCTACGACGACGGCATCAAGCCGCTGGTCACCAACCAGATCGGCGTCGAGGAAGCGTTGCAGCGCGCCTCGGTGCCGTTGCGCGGCTTCATGCAGAAGAACGTGCGCGAGAAGGACCTCAAGCTCTTCATGGACCTTTCCGGCGAGCCGCCGCCGGCGACGCCGGACGAGATGTCGCTGCGCATCCTGGTGCCGGCCTTCATGATCTCCGAGCTGAAGCGCGCCTTCGAGATCGGATTCCTCTTGTTCCTGCCGTTCCTGATCATCGACCTCGTGGTCGCCTCGGTCCTGATGTCGATGGGCATGATGATGCTGCCGCCGGTCGTGGTCTCGCTGCCGTTCAAGCTGATCTTCTTCGTGCTGGTCGATGGCTGGTCGCTGGTCGCCGGCAGCCTGGTGCAGAGTTACGGGGGGTAGCCCCGCGAAACATTCATGGCCTGTTCGCTGGATCGGCCGCCGCATTGCACTATCATGTGCGGCGTCGCATCCGGAGAGCCGCGTCCATGCAACAGCAGTTCGACCGCGCCGCAGAAGACCTCGGCAACGCCATCCATCTCGAGCATGTCAACGTGCAGGTACCCGACCAGCGCCTGGCCACGCTGTTCTACGTCGGCGGCATCGGCCTGACCCGCGATCCCTATCTGATGGTCTCGGACAGCAACATGTGGGTGAATGTCGGCCGCAGCCAGTTTCATCTGCCTAGCGGCAAGCCGCAGGTGCTGCGCGGCCACATCGCACTCGTGATCGCCGGGCGGCAGGCGCTGCTCGACCGCCTTGCCTCCGTCGCGCCGAAGCTCGAAGGCACCGCCTTCACCTATCGCGAGCACAATGATCATGTCGAGGCCACCTGCCCCTGGGGCAATCGGCTGCGCTGCTACGAGCCGGACGCCGGCCGCTTCGGGCGCATCAGGCTCGGCATGCCCTGTGTCGAGTTCGACGTGCCGCGCGGCAGCGCGGAGGCGATCAGCCGGTTCTATCCGGAGATCATGGGCATCCCGGCGAGCGTCGCGAACGGCGACGGAATGGTTGCGCGCGTGAAGGTCGGCAAGGATCAGTATCTGCAATTCCGCGAGAGCGAACAGGCGCAGCCGGAGTTCGACGGCCATCACGTCCAGATCTACATCACCGACTTCTCGGGCCCCTACCGGCGGCTGCGCGAGCGCAACCTGATCTCGCGCGAGGACAATCAGTACCAATACCGCTTCTGCGACATCGTCGATCCCGCCGACGGCAGGCACCTGTTCACCGTCGAGCACGAGGTGCGCAGCGCCACGCACCCGATGTATCTGCGGCCGCTGATCAACCGCAATCCTGCGCAGACCAACCGCACCTTCGCCCACGGCCATGACCAGGCGCTCTGGGCCATGGGGCCTGATAAGTACGACGGATAACGGCCTGTGCCTCCCGCATCCAGATCTCATCCGAAAACCGCCAGCAACGAGCCGCCATGCTTCCTTCGCAGCGCCATCTGTTCGATGTTCCGCAAGACGTTTGCTACCTGAACTCGGCCTCCTACAGTCCGCTGCCGCGGAAGACGCTCGACGCCGGCCGCATCGCGGTGGCGCGGAAGGGCCAGCCCTGGACGCTGGATGCGGACTTTGCCCACCGCCAGCATGAGCGCGCCCGTGTCGCGGCCGCGCGCCTGATCAATGCCGATGCTGACGACATCGCGCTGATCCCTGCGATCAGCTATGGCGTCGCAACGATGGCAAAAGTGCTGACCATCCCGCGCGGCACGCGCGTCATCGTGCTGGAGAACGATCACTCCTCGCCGGTGCTGGAATGGCACGCCCGCGCCGACGCGCAGGGCTTTGTGGTCGAGACCATCAGCCAGCCCGCCGACGGCGACTGGACCTCGGCGGTGCTCGCGGCGATCGAGCGCTCCGGCGCGCCGCCGGTCGGCCTCGCCTCGATCTCGTCGGTGCACTGGTCGGACGGCGGCCTGATCGACGTCGAGAAGGTGCAGGCGGCACTGCGGCGGCAGGGCGCCATGTTCGTGATCGACGCGACGCAGGGCGCGGGCGTCGTGGCGATGGATGTGAAGCAGCTCGATCCCGACGCCGTGATCTTCCCGACCTACAAATGGCTGATCGGTCCCTACGGCCGCGCGTTCCTCTATGTCGCGAAGCGCCACCAGAGCGGCGTGCCGCTGGAACAGACCTCGGCCGGCCGCCGCAACGTCAACTCCGAGAATCCGATCTATTTCGGCGATCTCGCCTATGTCGATAGTGCGCGGCGCTACGACATGGGCGAGCGCGATCATTTCATCTCGCTGGAGATGGCGTCCATTGGCATGGAAATGATGGCGGATTGGGGGGCGGCCACCGTCAGCGCGCGGCTTGCGATGCTGACCCAGCGGATCGCCGACGGCGTGCGCGACCTCGGCGTCGGTGCGCCCGACCAGCGGCTACGCGCGCCGCACATCGTGAGCCTCGGCATGGCCGGCGGCGTGCCGAAGCACCTGATCGCGCGCCTTGCCGCCGAGAACGTCCACGTCGCGCTGCGGCTCGGCCGGATGCGCGTCTCGCCGCACGTCTTCAACGACGAGGCCGACACCGACCGGTTCATTGCCGTGCTCGCGCGCGCGCTGGACGGCTAGCGAATGATCTGGCAGACCGGAAACGGATGTCGTTCCGGGCGCGGCACCGCCAGCATGCGGCACCACGCCCTTATGGCAAGTTCTCAGCTTGGGAATGGATTGACGACACGGAACGTATAGTAAGATCCAACCCCCGCGATATCCTTCGAATCGATCAGCTTGAACCGAACAGCATCGTCGCCCGTCAGCGGCTTCGATGGCGTGAAGAAGATGTCATTCGCCCCCATCTTTCCTACGACGGTCGCGTCCAACGCATCAGATGGCACAAACACCAGGAACGACGCGCCCATCACCCAGTTCTTTTCGTCGCTCTTGTCCACCAGCTTGAGCGCTTGCTGCTGAAATATCTTCAGCGTGATGAATACTCGCCCGCCGTGATTTTTCGCGTCGTAGCGGACATGGTGATCGTCGATTTGTGTCAGATGAACAAAATCAACGAATGCGCATGGATTGTTCTCCGGGCCGGGAGAACAGATAAATGAGCTATCCGCATTGTCGAAGGATAGTTTCTTGTCGGCCGCAACGACGCTCCCGCTGTAGGTCTCTGGGTGCTCCGCCGTCCTGTCGTTCATCGGAAACCCTGGCAATGGGTCCATCAGCACGCGCTGGTCCGACCAGCCGTTCCGCACGATTTCCAAGTGCCACGTGCCGACATTCGTCCCGTCTGAAATCGCTTTGTCCAACATATCCTCCTGTCTTCCATTAACTCGACCGCCCGGCGCTGCCGTTCGGCCATCCAAGAAGGCAACAATGGTGAGATGGTCGCCGTCCGAGATCTGGGTGTCTCGTGAAGGCAAACCACGCCGCCGAAGGCTGAGAAATTCAGGGAGGCCGCCTACGCCTCGCTGTCGGCAATCGCAATCCTTGCTCTGCCCGTGGCAGAGATGAATCGTTTCGCGAACGACTTCAGGCGAAAGCGTACGCTGACCGCCCCCTCCGTGACGAGACGCCTACGATGGCTACCGGTTTGCCACTCGATTGAATTCGTTCAGCTGGTGGGGGACGCTCGGAATCGAAACCTTCTGAAATTCGCCGTCGATTTGAGCGGACGGATCTTAGACTCTGCAAAAATACCCGCGTAATACTTCACTCAAAAGAATATGACCCTTAGGTTGTATGACGGAAAGCAAAAAAAGCAACTGAAATTTTCGCCGGATTCGCGACAACGAGTCCTGGATAGGCGATCCTTCGCGCCTGCCAAATCGGCATCGCGACGCGTCCGGGTCAGCAGAGCGTAATCGCCGCGACCTCTCGCAGCGCCAGCGATTAGATCGCGCGCCCGCGCGCCGATATGACGGCGCTGATCAGCTCGAGCGCCAGCGCCACGATCACCGCGGCCGCGCCGATCACGAACAGCAGCGCATAATTGCCCCCGCTCTGGGCGAACAGGAACGACATCCCATAGGCGCCGGCCGCCTGGAACAGCGCGAATGTCGTGGTGGCCTGCGCCCACGCGGTGCGCTGGCTGGGGGCGGAATGCGGGATCAGTTCGTGGATGCGGCCTATGACCAGTGGCACGATACCCGGCGTGAAGCCGCCGACGATGATGCTCGACACGATCAGCGCGACGGCCGACGTGCTCACTGCGGGCAGCCCGACCGCCACGCCCTCGACCACGAAGGCCACGCGAAGCGCCGCGGCAAATCCGGAGCGATCGGCGAGATGGCCCGTCAAGAGCGGACCAACGACGGCGCCCAAGCCGTACAGCACCCAGTAATACGATCCGGCCGAAATCCCCTGCCCGAGCCCGCGGGCCACGAAATCGACCAGGAACACCATGTGCGGCACCAGCGCCAGCGCGTTGAGGCCGTATTCCAGGCTCAGCAGCAGCACCAGCGGTGATCGCGCGCCGTGCGCCGCGACGCGATGCTCGACGGCGGCATGCGCCGCTGATGTCTCCGCCGGCCACGCCTTCCAGCTGATCAGCGTCAGCAGCGCCGACAGCGCGCCAAGACCATACCAGGCCTGCGTCAGCCCCTGCCGCAGCAAGAGCGGAACGAGCGTGCCCGAGGCCGCGACGCCGAGCCCGACGCCGGCAAAGATCACGCCGCCGACGAAGCCGCGCTTGCTCGGCGCGGTGTGCGGCAGGATCGCCGTTGCTGCCAGCACCATGATCACGCCGCCGGTGACGCCAGCGAGGAATCGGAAGCCGAAGAACCAGACGAACGAGA
This sequence comes from Bradyrhizobium sp. ISRA436, assembly GCF_029910015.1. Taxonomy (NCBI): domain Bacteria; kingdom Pseudomonadati; phylum Pseudomonadota; class Alphaproteobacteria; order Hyphomicrobiales; family Nitrobacteraceae; genus Bradyrhizobium; species Bradyrhizobium sp. ISRA436. The sequence goes on along the minus strand of NZ_CP094519.1, from coordinate 2,729,741 downwards.
TCGGCACGGCGCAGGCAAAGCAGCAGAGCGCGGCGAGCACCATCATGCCGCGCAGCGCGCGCACCGAGCCGATGCGCGCCCCGAGGTCGCGGGCGATCAGCGCACCGGCGAGATAGCCGGCAAGGTTGGCGGCGCCGAGATAGACGGCTTCCGCCGGCGTGAACCATTTGGCCGCGATCAGTGCCGGGATCAGCGGCGTATAGGCGAAGCGCGCAAGCCCGAGCCCGACCAGCGAGGCGCAGAGCCCGGCAGCCGCAGGCAGCCACACCGGCCCGCCCGCATCCTGATGCGGCGCGGCGTGGTGGTGCCGGCGATCGACATTGGCAGACATGGACCCGCCAGTAGGCCCGGGGATCGTTCTTGAAAAATGATTAGTTACGATCGCAGCGATCGCTCACAGCGATCACGGACACTTCCGATAAGGCGCGAGGCGCTCAGATCAATTGGCCAGGGCCGTCAGCTGGCAGATGTCGGCGGAGCGGCCGCGGCGAGCTTCCTGCGATAGTCGAGCGCGGGCAGCCGCCCCAGCCCCAATTGTCGGTGTCGACCTCCTCGATAGTGACGAAGGTCGATTCCGCGCGGTGCCGGCCGGCGTCGCTCAGCTTCAACGACCGCGTGGTGCGATGAAGCAGCTCGGCACCGACATGATGCTCGAGGAACGCGATCGCGCGGCTGACCGCCGCAACAGCTGCCGGGCGCCGGCCAGGCAATCGCTTATGACGTCCGCGAACTCTGGGCTGACGTTTCCGCGTAGTCATGGCCGGGCGCCCGGGACAAGCCCGAGCACGACGAGTTTGTGGGGAGACTAACCGAACCGCGGGCACCGAACGCGCAGCATGATCAGCATATGCGATTGCCCTGCGGCGCCGGCAAGGCTGCCCTTGTCGACAACAGCGACAAAAACATTCATGGCGTCAATGCGGTCCATGAGTTTTCCTCAGCGCGTCCTCAAGCCCTCATGGTGAGGAGGCGCGAGCGCGGTCTCCTTCAACTCGGCCCGCGCCATAGCGATGAGTTCGGCTTCGGTCTTGATCGGCTTGCTCATGGTGACGACGTCTCCCAGCAGAGCAAAACGGCGCTGTTGCCAGCGCCGCTTCGGTGCACCTCACGCGTGGAATCGGCCCACTTTGACTGGCGCTGGCGGGAGCGACCCGCTCTGGCTCGGCTGGCGTGGGAGGCCTGCTCGCGATCCGGCGACGAGGCTACGCCGCGTCCAAGCAGAGTCAATTGGACCGACGATTATTTTAGGCCAAGGCCGATCCCAATCACGGCGTCGCAGCATACGCCCGTCATCGTTGGCACCCATGTTCAAATTCGGCCCCTCAATAGCCAATTGTGACACTGAGTACTTCAAAAGCTCACGTCGCCTTGGATATTGCAGACTCTATGGAACTTCCGGAGTACAGCTGGCCATCGCTCAATAGAAGGGCAATCGCCTAGCGATTGTCCGGATTCCCGATCAGAGGCCATCCAGGTCTCTGTTAACCGCCCACTCGCGGACGGCCTCCGGAAGACTTTCTGGCGGGTAAGTCCGTATCTCGCTATCCTGATCTTGATCCAGTCTTTGTGACCCCGAATGCCCGTGGTGCTGCCTTCCGTCAATATCAAAGCGATCGCAGCCGGCAGCCGCAAATCGTTGCCGGAGGAACGACGGGTGAGCCTGCTCGTTCTCTGTGGCCTCGCGCTGGTTATCGGGGTGATGACTGGACTCGGCGCGGTCGTGTTCCGCGCGTTGATCGCCTTCGTGCACAACATGTCTTACAACGGCAGGCTCAGTTTCGTTTACGACGCCAATATCAGTGAGGGTCCCAGCCGGTTTGGCGACTTTGTTCTGCTATCCCCGATCGTCGGAGGCCTGATTGTCGTCTTTCTCGTGAGGCGCTTTGCTCCCGAGGCAAAAGGGCACGGCGTCCCCGAAGTGATGGATGCAATCTTCTACAAGCGCGGCAATATCCGCGGCACGGTGGCCGTGATCAAAGCCCTGGCTTCCGCAATATCGATCGGTAGCGGCGCTGCCGTCGGGCGCGAGGGGCCGATCATCCAGATCGGCTCGGCGCTTGGTTCGGCCTTCTCTCAATTCATCGGGCTCTCCACGCGGCAGAAGATAACGCTATTGTCCGCCGGCGCCGGCGCAGGTATCGCCGCAACGTTCAACACGCCGCTTGGCGGCGTGCTGTTTGCTCTCGAAATTCTCCTACCGGAAGTGTCGAACCGTACCTTCCTTCCCGTCGTCGTGGCGACTGGTGCTGCGACGACGATCGGACGAATTCTAATCGGCCCGGATCCGGCTTTTGCGGTGCCGGACGTACAATTTCCCATGGTTGCGTCGTTCAATCTGCAGGAGGCAGTTGCGTTCGTCCTGCTTGGATTGCTCTGCGGCGTAGCAGCCTGGTCTTTCATCCGGCTGCTCGTCTTCATGGAGGATGGATTTCCGAAACTGTTTGGCAACGAGTACGTCCAGAACATCATTGGCATGGTGGTTATCGGCCTGATGATGGTGGGACTCACTCGCGCGTTCGGCCGTTCCTACATCGATGGGGTGGGCTATTCGGTCATTCAGGACATCCTTGACCACAAGATGACAGCAGCAGGCCTTCTTGCACTGCTATTTGCGCTGAAGCTGGTTGCCACGACCGTCAGCCTTGGCTGCGGGGCCTCGGGCGGGATCTTCTCTCCCTCGCTGTATCTTGGCGCCACGCTGGGTGCGGCATTTGCGGCCGGGAGCAGCTCGATTTTGCCTCATTCCGGGCTGACGCCTTCCTCGGCCGCTATCGTTGGAATGGCAGCCATGGTCGGCGCGGGAACAGGCGGCGTGATGACGGCCATCGTCATGGTGTTCGAAATGACGCGTGACTATGCGATCATTGTACCGGTGATCGTCGCGGTGGCGCTGGCTGCAGGTGTAAGACGCGCGCTTGTCAATGAGACGATCTACACCGTCAAGCTGCGTCATCGCGGTCACCGTATCCCCAAGGAGCGACATATCAACCTTTACCTGGTCAGACAGGCGCAAGACATTATGGAGCGTCGCTTTATCGTAGCCAGGGCCGGCACAACGCTGAAGCAAGCCATGCCTGCGGAAGATACCGATGACGCGCGCGCTATCGTCGTGGAGCGGGATGGTCGGATCGTGGGGCTGATTCCGCCGCGCTCGGGTCTGTGGATGGAATCTCGAACCGATCCCGACCTCGTCATCGAGACGTTCGCCGAACGGCGAATCGTCATTTGTCGCGATCAGGACCTCCTGAGCTTGGTATTTGCGAGACTCAAGCGTCACCGCGCCGGCGCCGCGATCGTTTTTCGGGGCGGCGCCCGCCCGCGGGTAAACGATATAGTTGGTATCGTCACCAAGCGTGTGATCGCTGACGCGGTCATCGACAGCTACGAAGACTGACCCGCGTGGGCATCTAATCGACGCCGACCAGAAATCGCCGTTCTTTCAGGCCGTTCTGCGCTGGCTCGCGGGCGATATTGGTTGCGGGCCGGCCCGACCGGCATGGAGCGCATTGGACGAGACGATCCGCTGACGCTGACGCAGGCGGGCTGCGTCGAGCAGCATCTGCGCCGCCCATCGATAAACGTTCCGCTCGCGCACGAGATCGCGCATCAGCCGCATGCGGTCGCGTTGCTCCGCGTGTGACATCTGCAACGCCTGCACGAACGCCTCAGCCATGCCGTGCGTGTCATATGGATTGACGATCAACGCTTCCGACAGTTCCCGCGAGGCTCCCGCGAAGCTCGAGAGGATCAGCACACCATGCTCGTCGTCGCGCGCGGCCACGAACTCCTTGGCAACCAGATTCATGCCGTCGTGCAGGCTGGAGACAATGCACATGTCCGAGGCCCTGAAAAGCTCGAAAACCTCGCCAGGCTCGTGATGTCGCACGACAAGACGAATCGGCTGAAAACCTTTGTTGCCGTGCCGCGCGTTCACCTCCGTAACGAGCTGTTCGGCCTCGCCCTGCAGTGAGCTGTAGGTGGCGAGCTTGCTGCGAGTGGGAGCCGCCGCCTGAATGAAGACAAGCCGCCCGATCCATTCGGGGTGGCAGGTCAGCAGGTCGTCGACCGCGCGGATGCGATCGAGGATTCCCTTGGTGTAGTCGAACCGCTCTATGCCGACGGCGATGCGGACATCGGCAGGCAGAGAGAAGCGCCGCCGGACCGCGTCGCGGCACTCCCGAACAGGCGCCTGCTCGACAAGCGCCGCCGGCGGCCATTCGATCGAGATCGGATAGGGTCTGATCAGCGTCTCATCCCCGCGGAAAGTGACGGAGTCATGCTCGCGATCGATGCGGCTCTCCATGAAGCGGTCCGCCGTTTCGAGAAAATTGTTGCAGTGGAATTGCGTATGGAAGCCAAGGATGGTGCTCCCCAACAGCCCGTCGATGATTTCCCGCCGCCACGGGCAGATTCCAAACGTCTCGGCGTTGGGCCACGGGATATGCCAGAACGCGATGACCGTTGCCTTTGGCAGCCGATCGCGGATCATCCTTGGCAGCAGGGCGAAATGATAATCCTGAACCAGCACGATCGGATCGTCGCAGGTCGCCTCCTCGACAATTGCGTCGGCGAACCGCTCGTTCACCTTCCGGTACTGGGCCCAATCCTCCTCTCGAAAGGTCGGGCGTACGAATGCGATGTGACAAAGCGGCCATAGCCCTTCGTTGGCCAGCCCATAGTAGTATCCGCTCTGCTCCTTTTCCGAGAGCCATACCCGACGCAGCAGATAAGTCGGTTCAGCGGGAGGCACACGCAGTCTGTCGCTGGCATCGACAGTGTCGCGATCTCCAGAACCGGAGCCGTGCGCAATCCATGTTCCGCCACAAGCCCGCATCACCGGTTCGAGAGCGGCCACAAGGCCGCTCGCCGGAATCTGCAACGTGAGTTCGCCGCCGGAGCGGTTGTGAATGTAAGGCTCGCGATTGGAAACAACGAGCACCTGAGCGTCCGGCAGTTCCTCAACTAGCAGGCGATGCAAGGTCTTGGGCGACCATTCGACATGGATGCCATTCGCAAAACGACGCTCCATTCGCAGTTCCGAGAGGGCCGCGTGAACCTCGCGACTGATCGGAAAAGGGCTACGCGCCAAAGCTTCGCCGACGGCTCCGTGTCGGACCTCGGTGAGAGCGCCTCGAATCGAACGGGTCCATGCCCGCATAAGTGCGAGGACGATGGCTGTGGCGAGCAGCCCCAGGCCTGATGTCACGCCGACGAGAGCAAGCAGCGTGTAGAGGCGCGCCTCGTTCGTACGCGCCTCTATATACGCCAGATCGTGCAACACCAGCAGGTGGCCGGTCGAGTCTGCGACGGTAATCGGAAAGGAGCTGATGTGGATGTGGCGGCCGGAATCCGCGACCGCAGCAAAAGTGCTGGACTTGGTCCGCTTCAGGCTGTCGCATGTGACAGACTTCGGAAACTCCTTGGTCGCGTACCGCAACTGGCCCTGCGCGGAGCAGAAGCCCAGAGCCAGTATTCGTTCATCCTCGGTAATCCGCTCGAACACTTGAGCAAGATCGATGTCCGGCTTGGCCGTCATCGCCATCGCGACCTGGTCCCGGATCGACCGGAATACGAGGCGGGAACGCAGATCGATGTCACGCTGGGACCAGTCCTCGACCATGACCGCAGCGAGCAAGGTGAGCGCCGCAATCACGACTCCGGCGGCGAAGAGACCGAGCAGCGTGTAACGAGCGAGCGGATCGCGGAGCAGCCGCCGGGCTCCCATGTGTCGCATCCAGCTACGACTACGCCGTTCGAATTCGCTGCCGATACGGTCCATCCGATCTTCCATTGCTCTTCCCCAACCGCACTGGCATGCCGCACAAATGTCTCATGGACCCGCTAATATTCCGGCCCCGATGTGCGTGCCTGAGGATGCGCCTGATCGCCGTGCTTCTCGCCGACCGCCTGCAGGTAGGCAATGATATCGTGGCGAGACGGAGCATCGAGCACGCGAACCGGCATTCTTGCTCCAGGCACCAACTTCTGGGGACCGGCCAGCCATTCGTCCAGCTTGTCGGTAGACCAGGTGAGATGGGCGTTCTTCAATGCTGACGAGTAGCTGAAGCCAGCAGCGGAGCCGGCCGGGCGGCCGACCACACCGCCCAGCATGGGACCGGCCATGTTCTTGTCCAGCGCATGGCATGCGCTGCAACGCTGGGTAAAGAGCTCGAGGCCATGAACGGCATCCGGAGCAGCATTGGCGAGAAAGCGCGACAAATTCTTTGCGTCTAACGGACTCGCCGATCGGCCAAATGTATAGCTGAGTGTGATGGCATCGACGTGGTCCATGTCCGAGTCCTTGGCGAAAGCCGAATCGACATAGAAGACGACGGGCATGTCCACCTTCTGGTGGGGATCAAGACGCTCTTCATTGAAGCAGAAGCACTGAATCTTGTTGAAGTAGATCCCACTCGTCGGAGGCGTGACGTTGAATGTCGCATGCCCGACGGTCGTCTTGTCACTGAGATTCTCGGCACTGAAGAATACCAGCTTCTGCTCGCCGAGATGAACGGTAACCGAGCGCTGCTCCGGTTCAAAGCGCCACGGCAGCCCGGGCGCGACATTGCTGTCAAAGTCGACCGTCACAGTTCGTCGCGACGTGGTGGTTGGATCGGTATAGGCTCTTTGTGTCGTTCCGCCATATCCCGTTGCGCCGCAGAATGCACGGTAGAGTTCCGGCGAATAGGCCACCAACCCGGACATGATGGCGAGCGCGACAAAGCAAGGCACCAGAACATTCATATTTCGGTAGCGCACGTCCATTTTTCTCTCCGGTGCCGCCCAAGCCCTTGCTCTGCAGATCAACCGCGCCGAGGCAGGGCACCCAGGAAGGCTTCAGTGCTTGACAATATTGTGACCTTGAAATGCGCTCCCGAAGAGCGACTCATGTAACGAGGCGGACGACCGCTGGAGCTGTTCCCACATCAAGCATGGAACGCGAGAAGGTCCGCCGGATCCCGGCCGGAAGCGTTATGGAGAACATTTACCCGGAAGGCCGTTTTGGCTCTCGGTCCACGAGTGCGGACTCGCCCGCAGCGACAGGAGCCGAGAGCGAGACAGGCGGTCGTTGGCGGGAGCCGATGTCAAGCGCAGGCAGTAGATGGCGGCGATATTCGCGCTCGATCAGCTTGAAGCAATCGCAAGAAAGCTTCGATAACTCGGTAGCATCCTGTATCTTCACGGAACCGCGTCTGGTTATTACCGTTCCATCCCTTTGGAAGACTTCCAGACATTCCGTAACGCTGGCACGCCGGACGCCCAACAATTCGGCCAGAACTCCGTGAGTGAGCGGAATCTCGTCTTCGCCCGTGGCGTTCTGGGCAATGAGCAGCCAGCGCGCCAGTCGCTGCTTGAGGCTATGATACGAGTTGCAGGCGCCCGATTGTGAAGTCTGGGCCAATACGACTGCCAGATATCTCTCGACCACCGAGCGCAAGTGCGGAAGGGATTCCAAAAGTTCGCAAAACTCGGCGGTCCTGATCCGCCATGCATCGCCCGTCAGCTGGACGGTTCTTCTATGCAGTGGCACCCCTCTGGCCGCAAGAACGACCGGAGCGCCGACCAGTCCCTCGGATCCGATCAGCCACACCTCGACGAATTTCTCGCGGCCCACTTTCGCAGCCACCGACACCAGTCCGCTTTCAACAAAGTATACGTGCTCCATTGGCAGCATGTAGTGATGAAGAACCTGGCGTGGCGCAAGCTTGACCCGCTCGCAGACGTCCATAACGCGCAAGAGTTCATCATTCGGGATAAGGCGCAACAGACTGTTTCTAACTTTGGGCGTCATCGCTTTCTGTGTAGTGCGCAACACTGATCGAAGAAGCGTATGGCGGGTTGAACACCTACACAAGACGCGGTCGAACGGGTCTCAGTAGCATCTTGCCGCACGTAGATATCTGTTCCAGCGGGCACGGGCCGCATTTTCAACTTAGGTATGATCCGGCCTTCGAGGGTCTCGCGACAGCGCGGTCAGCTCTATATGTACGCTACCGTACCTTCTGTGGCGACGATCTAGCTAATGGGAGAAAGTCCGCTTTGTGTCATAGTCGAGCATTCGAAGCGCAGGTGCATGATGTCAGACTATGAGTCCGTGATCGCCGCAATCGAGGAAGCTCAGCGGCTCCTGGCTGTCTATGACGAGGCGACTTCCAGGAAAAATCAAGAAGACCTTGTTGCGATGCTCCAGTTCATCTTGTGTGATCCATCCGTTGCCCTCGCGGTGAGACGATTGAAAAACCGATCGCGCCTGAGCCTGGTTGAGTGATGCAACAGGCATGTGGCTTGAAAGCGCGCGTGCCCGATCGTCTCGGCTCAATCCAATCTTGGATTCCTGATATGCGGTCGAGGTGACGCTCGCCCGAGGTCGCTGAATGTCCAAAGCACCAATGCCGGAAGAGGTCCGGGATTTGATTGTAAGACACATCGATTCCGTGGCTCAACTCGAAGCGCTTCTCTTCCTGCACGCACGTTCAAGCGAACAATGGGACGCCGCTTCCGTGGCCAAGCGGCTCTATGCGCCTCCTTCGGATATGGCTGCAGCCTTGGCTGGGCTCGCCGATGACGGATTTCTCGTGCGAGATGGCGGGCAATATCGCTATGCCCGGCGTTCGGATCGAGACGCCGCCGTCGAGGCGCTCGCAGAGGCCTATGCGCATTACCTGATTCCCATTACGAATCTGATCCACTCAAAACCCCGCCATATCCGAACATTCTCGGATGCGTTCAAGTTCCGAAAGGACTAGGAAGCTATGGCCGCGGTGATCTACAGCTTGTGTGCGATCACCGGAGCGCTGTGCGCTTGGTTGATGGTTCGCGCATCTGCGGACGCACTCCAGGCTTCTGCTGTGGAGCTCGATCTGCTTTGCGGGTCTTGCACTGAACAACGTCGCACTTTGGGCGGACAAGCTGGTGTTTCCCACGACGGATCTTTCAGTCCTCAGGATATCGATCGGCCTGCTGGCAACGCTGGTCCTGCTGTATGGGTTGATTTGGGAGGAGCGTTGATAACACACCTCGCCGACGTTCTCTCAGGCGCCGCCTCAATGGCCTCTCTGGCCGTCGCCCTGTTCTTCCTGAAGTTCTGGCGACGAACGCGAGATACCTTTTTTCTGATTTTTGCGGCGGCTTTTGCCATCGATGCCATATCGCGCTTCGCGCTGGGAGTGAGCCAGGTTTCCGATACGACGGAGCCCATGTATTTCTTGCCGCGTCTGGTGATGTTCGGACTTATCGTGGCAGCCATCATCGGCAAAAATGCGGAGCGCAGCGGTCCCTGAAGCAGACGCGCTGGCTGCCGGATCGCAATGCGTCGCCGGCATGCCGGGCAATCCCGATTATCGGTATCGTGCCGATCGTTTCCAGACGGGACGCGTCCGTTCACCTTGGCCGCGTGCGCCTGGTCTTGCTGTAGCAGGCGTCCATGCTTTGCTTTGCCGAAGGATCGTCGTGCACAAAGTCGGTACGATAACGTACGGCTCCGCGAATCGGTTGTCTTTCAAAGTTGCCCTGAGTGGGAGGGAAGTGATTGTTATGCGCGGGGGCGATTCGTGGACACTTCAAGAGAAATTGCATTGCGGTTGCCGCGCGCATACTGCGAGTCCTGTACGATGAGGACTCCGCACGTCCACGAACGGTTAGCCATCAACGGAGTTCAAGTAGCACGCTCGGTCTGCTTCATATGCAAGAGAGAGCGGCCTAAGGAACAACCGCACGAGCCGCGGTCGTAGCTTGCCACCGCACGAATGGGCTGGCGCCGATAATTTTCGGCGCGCAGCATCGGCAGTAGCCGTCAGGCCGAACAGGGAGAACCGCTAATGGCCGCGAATGTTTTCGACGAGCATGAAGGTCGCGTGAGGTTCATCACTGCGATCGCCATGGAGGTGAAAGCCCTCACTTTGAGCGAATCCGGTGACGCGCCGGTCTCGATGACCGATCCAGATGCCGAAAAGTTGGTTTATGCCAGGGCTTACCAGGCCTGGGCCGATTGCAAGATCGAAGGAACGGCAGACGACATATTTGAAGCAGTCCAAGAGGTGCTGGACACCTGAAGAAGATGCGCCGTGGCGAGCGACATCTCATGAGGACTGTCATCGTCGGCGTGAAAACAGAGAAGCAAGGACCGCAACCTCGCGCAGGTTCCTGAAGGCACATCCAAATTGACACCTGTCGGCTGTCGCGTCTTGATTCAGTTCAATGTAGGTGAGCGGCCGTTGTCTCTCGCCGAGCCGAACATTCGAGTTCTGTCTCTGCAACGAACTGACGCCGCCTATCGAAACAGCGTAATTTGGTGCACAAAATCGAGCGATGGCGGAGAGTCAGTCAATCCCCATTGAAAGATCAAACATTTTCGACTTTCCGGAGCCGAAACCCACCAATTGAGCTACGGCCAGAAATAGAGTTTTCGCCTGCCGCAAAGGGTCGAGTAGAGGCGGCGATCGCTCGCCGCCCACCGGGTCACCGGAGGCAGTTGCCCGCCTCCGGCTCCCTCAGAACGTAGCGTGCGGGTTTCCCACACTACGCTCTTTGACAGTTGGTTCACAGCACTGCAAGAGCCTGCAACTCCGCATGTGGGAGGCGCAGCTTTGGCTTCAGTAACGGCGTCCTTGCTTTGATCTGGTGATACTGGTCCCAGGTCAAGCGTCGCCCGGCCCAGCTGCGGCTGCGCAACATCTGACGCCAGTAACGCTCCACGGCGCGGTACACCTTCACGAGACACCGAAGATTTCCGGCGACCCTGTAATAGGCATAGTGGCCGCGTAGGAAGTCGTTGATTTCGCCGACTTGGTCACCGATCGTGTGATGTCGTATTCGCCGCATAAGCTCCTGCAGTGACAAAAGGCTGCGCCGCAGCCGAGATTTCTCGGTGCGCATCCCAATCTTGAAGTTACCTTTCAGGTTTCGCGTGCAATACAGCGTCAGCCCCAGGAAGTAGATGGTCTCCGGGCGCTTTCTGCCGCGTTTGCCTGCGTGTCGCTGCGCGAACCGTCCAAATTAAACGGTGATTTGCTCTGCTCTATGCGCATGTCGCCACAGCCCCTAAGGGCGGACATCGCGCTCTTATAATGCTAATGGTAATGGCGCACGCTAGCGCGAGGCGCTAGCGCGCCGCTCGCCCTTGATGGCCGTCAAGGCGCTCACCGGCGCGGCCTTCGCCTTGTCCGGCAGCGATCCGGTCGCGACCGGGTCCGGCAGCGGCGCACGGGCGGTGGCGTCGGGGAAGCGGATCTTCATCTCGCGGATGAAGCCGTCCAGCGTGTCGACGCTCGCCGCCATCCTGGCGATCAGGGCGAACTCCGCGCTCGAGGTCGCAACCGGCTTGCTGGCGGTGTCGAACGCCAGCTTGTCGGCCTCGCCCGACATCAGGGGAGCGTATTTTTCGCGGAACCGCGCCAGGCCGATGGCGTCCTCGGCCAGCGCGTAGCCGACCACGGCGCGGATGATGTCGGCCTTCTCGGCGGCATTGAGCGGGGTGAAGTCGCGCCAGCGGTCGCCGTAATACAGTTCGATCTGCTCGGACGCCTCGCGCCAGCGCCGCGCCGCCCAATAGATGTCCGAGCGCAGCCGGATCGCCTCGCGGCCGGTGATATTCGAGATGATGTCGAGCGCGAGGTCGTGGCGACCGACGTCGCTCTGCGCCCGCGCCTCGAGCAGCAGCCGCTGCTGCCGCAGTTCGCCGGACAGGTCGGCGATCCGCGTCGAGCGCAGCGCGGCGATCGCGCGATCGGGCTTGCGGTTGGTCAGATACACCATGGCAAGGCGCGCGGCGACCTGGGCGCGTGCCGCGCCTTCCAGCCGCTTGTCGACCTGGTACTGCAGGAGGTCGGCGGCCTGGTCCAGCAGGTCGACGCCGACGAGGCGATCGGCCAGCCGACGGATCATCTCGTCGCCGCGGCGGCCGATCGGGGTCAACTCGCGATATTCGTAGAAGGTGCTGAGCGCGTCGATCGGCGACATCTCGTCGCCCTTGGGGCCGAGAAAGAGCTGCACGAACAGCGCCGATGCCGCATCCTGCGCCTGCCGCGACTCCGGTGCATTGGGCTGCAGCCGCGTCGCTGCGCGGCTTACGGCAAAGGCATCGGCGTAGCGTCCGGTCTCGGCATAGATCTTCGACAACACGAACAGCGTCTTCAGCTCGATGTTGTCGCCGCGCCACATCATCGACAATAGCTCCAGCTCCTTCAGCACCTCGTCCTGGCCGATCTCGCCGCGCTTCTGCCGCAGCAGGGTTTCGAGCAGCTTGCCTTCCGCAGCCGCCTGACGATCGGAGGAGATGGCGGCGAAGTGATAGGAATCGAGTGCATCCTTCTCCTGGCCGAGGGCTTCCGCCAGCCGGCCCTTCAACACAGCCGTCGCGGGCTTGAGGTCGTCGGGGACGCCGACCACGTCGAGATCGCTCTTGCGCCGCGCGGCGCCGGCATAATCCTTGACCTCGAGTGAGGCCTTCATCGCATTCATGGTGACGATACGCTGCAGGTCGGACGGCAGCGTCGCCACCGAGAACTCCACGTTGTTGAACTTCTCGCGCGCCTCGACCCATTTGCCCTCGCGCGCGAAGGCGAGCCCCTTCCACAGTTGGGCATCGTAACCGTTGCCGATCACCGGGCTGGCAAGATCCTTCAGACCCTGCGCCGGCCGGCCGATCAGGATGCTCGCGATGGCGTGCACCATCACCATCGCCGGCGTCTCGCTGCCGCGCTTGCTTTCGGAGAGCATCAGGTTGGTGACGGCATGGGCTTCCTCGTACATGCCGCGAGCCATGTAGAAGTCGGCGAGATCGAGCCGCGCCTGCGGAAGCTGGTCGGCATTGGCCGACGCCGTGGCGTCAATCAAGCTGTCGAGCCGATTGAGGAAATTCTCCGATCGGTTCTTGTGCCATTCGTCGATGTCGAACAGCGGCTTGACCGCAGCGGTGGCGCGCTCGGCGGCCACATCGGCCGACGACAGCGTCAGCCCGCCGGGACGTCCCAGTGTCACCTTGTCGTCGCCGATCTCCGCCTTCACGTCGTCGGCGTTCGGACGAACCACCAGGCCATGGATCGATTCCATCAGCGACAGTTCGACGAAATCCTGCCGCTTCAGGATGCCGCGGGTCGGAGGCGGCGCGGTCACGACCCAGAGTGTGTCGCCGGCATCGGGATCGACCAGTCTGTGGAATTGGCCGGGATTGGCGAGCGGCACGCTGACATTGGCGAGCGCGGGCTCAGTGATGTTGCGCACCACCGTGAGCGGCAGCGGCGGCTTCTGCACGCGATCGGCGAAGGTCAGCGTCCAGCTGACGCCGCGCGATCGGTCATCGCTCTCGAGCGACGGCATCTGCGGCCGGTTGAGGCGGAAGCGCACCGCCTGGCCCTTGTCCAGGGCAAACCGGGTGACATCGGCAATGATGGAGCCACCCTTGGCGCGGATCGGATCGACGTCGATCACGTCAGGCGTGTCAAACACCATCCACACGGCATCGGCACGGCGGAACAGTGCAGCCGGAGTGGCCGCGGGGAACGAAAACGTCACGCGCAGCCCGTCGCTGGCGCGCTGTGCCTCAACCGAAGGCTTGCCGTTCGCGCGAGCCTCGGAGGATGACTGCGGCGCCGCGGCCGGCGTCACCACGTTCTCGGCAGCCGGTGCTTTCTCCGCCGGCGCGGCAGCAGCCTTGGGTGACTCCGACTTGGGCGGCTCAGACTTGGCTGGCTCAGACTTGGCTGGCTCCGACTGGGGCGGCGCGGATGTCTGCTGTTCGGTATTGCCCTGCTCCGGCTTGGCCGGTTCGCCCTGCGGCTGATCGGATTTCGGCTGCTCGGGCTTGATCTCGATCTTGGCCTGCTGCGCGATGCCTTCCGAGGTCACGGGCGGGATCGCGGCCAGCTGTTGTGGCATCGCGGCTTTCGGCTTGCCGCGCGGTGCGGGCATCAGCGCGGTGAGCGCAGGCTTTGTCTGAGCCTGCTGGTCGCTCTGCTGGAAGGCGACATCGACGATATAGTTCTTCTCGTCGCGGAACGAATGCACGTCGACATCGCCGACCAGCGTCATGTCGACCGCCGACGTATCGGTATCTGCGCGTGCGCTGATCGACGCGACATTGGGGGGCGCGGCGATCTTGGCGTCGGCGAGGTCGAAGGTCAGCACCGCATTGAAGGACAGCGTCAGCTTCTGCTCGTTCAATACCGAGGATACGCCGACACCGTCAGGAACCTCGAAGACGAAGCGGACGAAGGTGGGCTGCAGCAGCGCGCGGACGCGCACCGGCGGCCGCTTCTTCGCGGCATCGGCCGCGCGCTGCAGGCGAAGCAGGCGCTCGGCGTTGCGGGCACGTTCGGCGAGTTCGCGGATCACTTCCTGCGGCAGCGGTGGCGGCGGGCCGGTCCAGCTGTCGGGCAGGAAGTCGACGAAGATCCGCTCGCCGGCGGTCATGGTGTTAATGGTGACGCGGCGCGCCAGCGACAGGCGGATTGCCGAGCCGTCGGGATCGCGCCGCGCCGAACCGACATAGTCCGGCACCGCATCCGATAGCTTCTCGACGGGGATGTCGACCGGGCGCTTGAAGCGGATGACGATGATCGAGCCCGCCGTCGTCACTTCGGAGTCGACGTCTTCCTTCAGCTTGAGCACCAGCCGGGCAAACCCGTTCGCAGCGGAGAATGTCGCTTCCCCGGGCACGGGCACCGGATCGTCTGCGCGCGCGGCGCCGGCAGATGCGACAGTGGCGACAGCGAGGCCCGCGGTCAGCAGACACAGCCGCGCGACCCGCGTCCAGGCGCGGCCCAGCGACCATGTTCCAGCGGCAGCCGTTCGCGCCATCTCGAAACGTCTTGTTAATGCCTTAACGATGCCAGCGCGAAGCGCCCTCGCCCACGCGTTCCAATCTTGGATTGGCGGCGTTAAGGAGCTGTTAACGTCAACGCATTGCGAACACCGTATTGAGGGCTAGGAAAAAGCCTGGGACAAGCAATGAAAACCGCCTCGCCGTCTGGGTAGGTTTATTGCTGGGCCAGTGTATTTATGTGTAGAAAATATGAGCGTTCGTGTGTATAAATACACGCATGAGGTCGACAGACCTCATCAAGGCCATGCTGGCCGATGGTTGGAGACAGGTCAGCCAGAAGGGTAGCCACGTTCAGTTCAAACACCTAACCAAGCCCAGCCGCGTGACAGTCCCTCACCCGAAACGGGATATCCCTGTTGGGACCTTCAAGAGCATTGAGAAGCAGTCCGGCCTGAAACTGAAATGACATCGCATAGAGAGGGCCAACGGCCCGTCCCAAGGACCATGCGACACTACATTGCCCTGATCCATAAGGACGCCGACAGCGATTACGGCGTCTCGTTTCCCGATCTACCTGGCGTCATCACTTCGGGTACCGATCTGGACGACGCGCGCACGATGGCCGCGGAAGCCTTGGCCCTCCATCTAGAAGGTTTGGCCGAAGACGGTGAAGCCGTGCCTGAGCCTTCCTCTCTCGAGAAGATCATGGCCGATGTCGAAAATCGAGATGGCGTAGCCGTGCTCATTCCGGCTCCGTCGGAGGGCGTGAAGAGTGTTCGTGTCAACATCACTCTTCCGTCCGACATACTCAACGAGATCGATCGTCGTGCCGAACAAGAGGGATTCACTCGCTCGGGCTTTCTCGCTCAGGCTGCTAGGAAAGCTTTGGCAGCCTGAGCCAGCGTAACGAGGCGATCGCGGTTGGCAACCGCGGTTAGATTTCTTGCGAGCCGCTGTTGATAGACGGAAGAGCTACGTCGTCCGTCAATTCGTCTTCGGTGCCAGCAACCTGCCTTCGATCTTGGGAAGATCGTCAGCCGCTGCAGAGGTGTCACCGCTGGCGCGGCGGGCGAGCTCGACCGTGAGCCGCTCGGCGGCTTCGGGCTGCATCTGGCCGAGGATGTCGGACATCTTGCGCGGCTGGATCTGCGAGGCGATCTGATAGAGCACGCCCATGTCCAGCCGGTCGAACACCTTGGCGGCGTCCTTCGGCTTCATGTTCTCATACATGGTGACGATGCCCTTGAAGCGGGCGGCCTCGGCCGCAGCCTTCGCCGCTGCATCGGCGCTCGCCTTGGCATCGTTGGCCTTGGCCTCCTCGACCTTGGCCTCGATGCGCTTCTCGGCGGCCTTCAACAGGCTTTCGCGGATCTCGACCTCGCGTGCGCGCTGATCGAGCTCCTGGCGGCGCGACTGCAGCCGTTCCAGGATCGCGCGCTCCGTCGCCGACACCGGCGCGGGTTGATCCATGTTGACCGCCACGCCGTCGGGCTTGGGCGGCGCCGCCTCGGGAACAGCGGGCTTCGGCGGCTCGTCCTTCTTGGTCTCCTTGTTCTCGACCGATCCCGTGATATCGGAGGGATCGCCCTTGACCTTATTGTCGGCAGCAACCTTGCTGCCGCCGGGGAAGTTGAAGTTCTGCTGAGCCCACGATTGCCCTGTCGGCTGCGGAGCATCATCGAATACATAGCCGCCATCGAGCACAAGGCCGGCGATCTTCAGCACCATCAGGCCGAAGACCGCGACCAGCACGACAGGCATCACTCGGATGTCACGGAACGACTTCATGCAGCGAGGCCACCGGCCCTCCTGCGCTCGGTGAAGGCCTCGGCGGCCGCGGCCACGGCACGCGCGGCTGAGACGCGCGGGGCCGGCGCCACTGGTGCTGGCGCCTGTACCGGTGCCGCCGGCGCGGGTGCCGACGGCCGCGCGGCAAGCGCGATCTTGGACAGGCGGCGCACCACGTGATCACCTTCGGCGAGCTGGTTCTTCAACTGCATCGACATCTGCGTCGCCGCGTCGAGCTGGTTGCCGAGATTCTCGTTGACGTCGCGCACGGCGTGCTTGAGCCCGCCGATCGCCCGCTCGGCGATCTCGGTCGCGGTGATCAGTTCGGCGATCGTCGCCTTCAGCGAATGCTCGTCGGCCTTCAGCCGCTGCAGGCGCTTGTTGAGCAGCCAGCAATAACCGATCGTCAGCATCAGAAGCACGGCCACCAGGCTCTCGATTGCTAATCCAAGCACATGACTCATGGTGCCTCCATCATTTTGGTCTGCTCGTCCGCCTTCTCGAACATCGCGAAGGTGGTCTGCGGCTTGCGCAAATTCTTGGTGACGCGGATCGCGACGCGGTCGCCGACGCGGCCCATCCGCCCCTCCGTCAGGGTGACGTTGCCGCAGCGCACCGACACCAGGGAGTCGGCGCGGATCTCGAGCGGCAGCGTGTCGCCGACCTTCAGCCGCATCAATTGCTTCAGCGGAATGTCGGCCTCATAGAGCACGGCGTCCACCGAGATCTCGGCCTGCGCCACCTCGGTGGCGAAATGACCTTCCCAGATCGGATCGCGGCCGAATTTTTCACCCATGAACATCTGCAACAGCACGTTGCGGATCGGCTCGATGGTCGCATAAGGCAGCAGCAATTCGATGTTGCCGCCGCGGTCTTCCATGTCGATGCGCAGGCGCACCAGGATCGCGGCGTTGGCCGGACGGCTGATCGCGGCGAAGCGCGGGTTGGTCTCGAGCCGGTCGATGGTGAAGGTCACCGGCGACAGCGGCCGGAACGCCTGCTCGGCATCGGCCAGCACCACCTCGACCAGCCGCTTGACCAGGTTGGTCTCGATCGTGGTGTAGGGCCGGCCCTCGATCCGCAGTTGCGTCTGGCCGCGGCGGCCGCCAAGCAGCACGTCGATCATCGAATAGATCAGGCTGGAATCGACGGTGGCGAGACCGAAATTCTCCCACTCCTCCGCCTTGAACACCGAGAGCACCGCCGGCAGCGGGATCGAGTTCATGTAGTCGCCGAAGCGCACCGAGGTGATGCGGTCGAGCGAGACTTCGACATTGTCGGAGGTGAAGTTGCGCAAGCTCGTCGTCATCAACCGCACCAGGCGGTCGAACACGATTTCGAGCATCGGCAGGCGCTCGTAGGACACCATCGCGGAATCGATGATGGCGCGGATGCCGGAATGGTCGTCGACGTTGACGTCACCGACGGTGAAGCCGAGGAGATTGTCGATCTCCTCCTGCGACAAGACGCGCTCGCCGTTGGTGTTCCTGCTGCCGAAGTCGCGGCTGCCGTCCTCGACCATGGCCGCCCATTGCAGCGCCATGCTCTCGGTGAGCTCGTTCTTGGCAGCCTCCGCCGCCGCGGCGACGGGATCCTCGGAATCGAGCGAGGCTTCCCACTGCGCCGCAATGGCGTCCTGGTCCATCTGGTCGTTGCCGGCCATGGCTTTACATCCGCCCTGTCACTGGATCACGACTTCCTTGAACAGCACCGCGTTCACGTGGTTGGGTGCGAGTGCCAGATTGACGCGCTTGGTCAACTCTTCCTTGAGGCGGAACAGGCCGGCGGAGCCGTTGAGGTCGCTCGGGCGCAGCTCGCGCATATAGGTCTGGAACAGGTCGGTGACGCGCGGCAGCGACGGCTTGATGGCCTCGGCCTGCTTCTCTTCCTTCACTTCGAGCACGAGCTTCAGTTTCAGATATTGCACGCGCTCGCCCGGTGCGCCGACCAGGTTGACCAGCATGTCGGGAACGTCGACGAAGGACGGCGGCTTCGGCGGCGCCGCCGCGGCGTGCTGCTCGTCGCCATGGCCGCGCATGAAGAAGAACCATCCGGCCGCGCCGGCACCGACGATGACGAGGAAACCGACGGCGGCAATGATCAGCTTGAGCTTGCCCTTCTTCGGAGCGGCCGCGCCCTCGCCGCCCTCCGTCTTGTCCTCGTCCGCCATCGTCCGCCCGCTTCAATTGAAGGATGCGAACGCGATTGCCACCAGCCTTGGCTTGAAGACGCGATACAAATGCCGCCGGCGCACACGCGCCCCAATGCCGGCAACGCTAGGGCCATAATGGTTAACGGAAGCTTAGGATTACCCCTCAACTAGGAAAAAACTGCCGGGCAAGCATGGTCAACAAGACCTTTCTGCCGCCCCTCTCGAGGCCTGGCGGAATATCTAACCCATTCAAACATCATCATATTTCGAGTTGGCACGGCTTTCGCTGAGAGATTGGCGTAACCCGCGGGTTTGGGAGAGCCCAAAGGTTAACGACGGTCCGGGGTGAAGGCTTGGGAGAGCCTCTGCAACGGATCACCTCACAGGGGAGAACCGCCGATGCAGAACACGCTTCTGATCGGACTATCGAAGCAGATGGTGCTGGAACGGCAGATCGACGTCGTTGCCAACAACATCGCGAACATGAACACGAACGGCTACAAGGCCGATCGGTCCTTGTTCCAGGAATACCTGTCGTCGAGCGCGCGCGAGAACAATTTCGCTGGCAACGACCGCCGCGTCTCCTTCGTGCAGGACCGCGCGACGTACCATGATTTCTCGCAGGGCTCGACCGAGCAGACCAAGAATCCGCTCGACGTCGCGATCGACGGCAGCGCGTTCCTCGTGGTGCAGACGCCTGGCGGCGAACGCTACACCCGCGACGGCAATTTGCAGATCAACAACCAGGGCCAGCTCGTCACCGCCGACGGCTACCAGGTGCTCGGCAGCTCCGGCCCGATCACCTTCCAGCAGACCGACCACGACATCAGCATCGCCCCCGACGGCAACATCACCGTGATCGAGGGCACCTCCACCCTCGATTCGGTGCGCGGCCGGCTGCGCCTGGTGTCGTTCCCGGAGGCGCAGCGCCTGCTGAAGGAAGGCTCCAACCTCTACGCGCCGGGCGAAGGTGCCGTGCCGGTGGTCGATACCAAATCGGTGCTGCGCCAGGGCTTCATCGAGAAGTCCAACGTCAATTCCGTCACCGAGATGAGCCGCATGATCGAGATCACGCGGACCTACACCCAAATCGCCTCGCTGCTGCAGCAGCAGAGCGACCTGCATAAATCGGCGATCGAAAAGCTCGCCGACGTGCCGACCTGATCGGAGGCTGATCCATGCGCGCACTCTACACCGCTGCGACCGGGATGGCCGCCCAGGAACTCAACGTCCAGGTGATCTCCAACAACATCGCGAACCTGCAAACCACCGGCTACAAGAAGCAGCGCGCCGCGTTTCAGGACCTGATCTACGATCACGTGCGCCGGGTCGGCGCGCAGGCCTCGCAGCAGAACACCATCCTGCCTGTCGGCATCGATCTCGGCGGCGGCGTCAAGACCGTCGGCACGCCGCGGATGATGACCCAGGGCACGCTGTCGCCGACCGGCAACGATCTCGATATCGCGATCCGCGGCGAAGGCTTCTTCAAGATCCTGATGCCGGACGGCACCTTCACCTACACCCGCGACGGCTCGTTCCAGATGGACAACCAGGGCCGCATCGTCAACGCCCAGGGCAACCCGGTGCAGCCGACGATCACGATCCCGCAGAACGCCTCCGGCATCACCATCAACACGCAGGGCCAGGTCTCGGTGACGCTGCCCGGCCAGACCGCCTCGACCACGATCGGCCAGATCGGCCTGACGCGCTTCATCAACAAGGCCGGGCTGAACCCGATCGGCGACAATTTGTTCACGGAGACCCCGGCGTCCGGCCAGCCGCAGGACGGCACCGCCAACACCGACGGCTACGGCGACATGCAGCAGGGCAACCTCGAGCAGGCCAACGTCGAGGTGGTCTCGGAAATCTCCAATCTGATCGCCGCACAGCGCGCCTACGAGATGAACTCCAAGGTGATCTCCGCGGCCGACCAGATGATGCAGTCGACCTCCAACCTGTTCCGCTGAGGATGATGTCGATGATCGCCCGTTCGCTCCTCGCCGCCGCGCTGCTCGCAGTCACCGCGACGGCGTCAATCGCGCAAAGCCAAAGCGAGACCATCGCGGTGCCGACGCTGCGCGCCAGCGTCACGGTCGCGGACGACATCGTGCGGGTCGGCGACCTCGTCGACAATGCCGGCAGCGCCGCCTCGATCGCGGTCTATCGCGCGCCGGATCTCGGCACCACCGGCACGCTGCCGGTGGCCCAGGTGCTGACCACGCTGCGCGCGCGCCAGATCATCGGCGTCGACACCCGCGATCTGAAGGAAGTCACCGTCACCCGGCTGGCGCGCACCATCGACGGCAAGGAGATCGAGCAGCAGGTGGCGCGCGCGCTCGAGCGCCGCCACGGCCTCGGCAATGCCGCCGACATCGCCCTGACCTTCGACCGCGATCCCGGCGACATCAGGCTCGAAGCCACCAACACCGGCGCGTTGCAGCCGGTCGCCGTGCGCTACGACCCGCGCAGCACGCGCTTCGACGTCACCTTCGAGATCGGCAACGGCGATGGCACCGCGCCGGTCAAGCTGCGCTTCACCGGCACCGCAATCGAAACCGTCGAAGCCGTCATCCTGACCCGCAGCGTCGAGCGCGGCGACGTGCTGAAGGCCTCCGATGTGGTGGTCGAACGCCGCCCGAAGGCCGAAGTCGGCAGCGATGCCGCGGTGCGCGACAGCGCGGTCGGCATGCAGGCCCGCCGTCAGATCGGCGCCGGCCGCGCGCTGCGCGTCACCGACCTCGCCAAGCCCGATCTCGTCACCCGCGACCAGAACGTCACGCTGGTCTATCAGAACGGCGGCCTCTACCTCACGATCCGCGGCAAGGCGATGGACAACGGCGCCGAGGGCGACGTCGTCAGCGTGATGAATCTGCAGTCCAAGCGCGTCATCTCCGGCGTCGTCACCGGCCGCGGCGAGGTCTCGATCGCGGTTGCGACGCCGCGTCCGGTGCCGGTCGCCGACACCACCGAGCCAACGTCAGCCCCGATCAAGCTCAGTTCAGTCGCTCCAAACGCCGAGTAAAGTTCATGTCCTGGTATCGTATCAACCGCCTTGTCCTGACCGGCGCCCTGCTGGCACTTGGCACCATCGCCAGCGGTTGTTCGTCGATCGACCGGCTCTCCCAGATCGGCGAGCAGCCGAAGCTGTCGGCGATCGACAATCCGACCACGCAACCCGGCTACAAGCCGGTGCAGATGCCGATGCCGAAGCCCGAGGTCGCCTCCTACAGCCCGAACTCGCTGTGGCGAAGCGGCTCCAGGGCCTTCTTCAAGGACCAGCGCGCCTCGCGCGTCGGCGACATCCTGACCGTCACCGTGAACTTCACCGACAAGGCCGCGATCGCCAACGAGACGCAGCGCAGCCGCACCAATACCGAAGACTCCGGCGTCACCAACTTCCTGGGCTCGCAGACCATCACGCAGGCGAACAAGATCCTGCCCGGCCGCATCCTCACCGCCGACTCGTCGTCCAACAGCGACGGCAAGGGTTCTGTGAACCGCCAGGAGGCCTTGCAGACCAACGTCGCCGCTGTCGTCACCCAGGTGCTGCCGAACGGCAACCTCGTGGTCGAAGGCAAGCAGGAGATCCGCGTCAATTACGAGATTCGCGAGCTGATCGTGGCTGGCATCGTCCGCCCGGAGGACATCCAGAGCGACAACACCATCGACTCCTCGAAGATCGCGCAGGCTCGCATCGCCTATGGCGGCCGCGGCCAGATCACCGACGTGCAACAACCACGCTACGGTCAACAGGTCCTCGACGTGCTGCTGCCGTTCTGACCTCTTTCAAGAGCTCCCACATCACGTCGCGAACCTAGGCGCGGCGCGGTGTACCAACGCGGCCTCCGTTAGCTCCCCTGACGGAGGCCGCGGCTTTTCCGCACTCCGAACAAGTTGCGTCGCCGCCTTCTCGGTTCATTAACCTTCGCCACAGAGCGCAGTAGCCGTTCGCTCGATTGCAACGTAGCTAGACGACCACGCAGGGGTTGCAGTTCGACAGCCATGATCAGAGACGGTCAATATGCGGCGTGGTTCCGGACGCCGCGCGGCGAAGGCACCGGGATAGTCTATCTCACGAACGGCAAGATCTCCGGCGGCGACAGCATGTTCGCTTACGGCGGATCCTATGAGGTCGACAACGACCGCTTCACGGCGACGTTGACGACCCGCCGCTATGCCGATGGCCCGACCACCGTGTTCGGTTGCGACGAGGTCGAGGCGCAGCTGGTCGGCTGGATCCGCGGCAACCGGGCGGTCTGCTCGGGCACGGCCAAGCAGGCGCCCGGGGTGCGCTTCGAGGCGACGCTATTCCTGCAGCAGCAGGAGTCGCCGCCCGCGCCCGGCCCGAAGAAATCCACGCCGGCGCGGACTGATGTGACCAGGCTGCCGAAGCTCCCGTCCGACCGCCGCACGGCAAATCCGTTCGCAAGCAAGCGTTTCGGCTGATCCCCGCCCCCGATGCCGATGGCGTCTCCGTCCGGGCAGGCGTACGATCGCGCATGCGCGAAGCGCAGCCCGATCGATGCAGCCGGAAGGAGGATCCCATGTATGCCGCCATCCGTCAGGCCAAGGCGAAGGCCGGCACCGCCGAAGAACTCGCGCGCCGGATCAAGGAGGGCGCGATCCCGATCATCAGCGACGTCGAAGGCTTCATGGCCTATTACGTGGTCTATGCCGGCGACGACACGGTCACCGCGATCAGCGTCTTCAACAACCACGCCGGCGCCGAGGAGGCCAACCGTCGCGCGCTGGCCTGGATCGACGACAATCTCGGTCCGTTGCTGGTCGGGCAAGCCTCCGCGGTCGCGGGTCCGGTGATCGTGCATACGATGGCGTGACCGCCGGCAACGCAAGCGAGGGCGCGTGCGGGTTGCGCGCATGCTTTTGCGCGGCCGCGACCGGGCAAACTTCACCCTGGCAAAACCTTCCTGCCGCGCGCCGATGACGTCGATCTCAGCCGTAAGCCTCACCCCTTCTTCCGCGCCGGCGCGCGAGCCGATGCAGCTGCCTTCTTTGCCGGCTTCTTCGACTTCGCCTGATTGAACGCGATCGCGGCGCGGATCAGGTTCTTCAACGCGCGATCGTTGATCTTGTCGCCTTCGAGGAAATCGATGGCGCGCCGCGCATTGCCTTCCAGCCCGGCGTTGAAGAGCTTGTCGGGATCGGGAAGGCTCGCGCCGTACATGAAGGTCAGCTTCACCTTGCCCTTGTGGGCATTGGCGACCGCGATGATCCCGTCGCGATACCACACCGGGCTTCCCATCCACTTCCATTCCTCTGTGATCTCAGGGTCGGCCGCGAGGATGGCCTTGCGCATGCTGGCAAACATCTTGCCGCGCCAATCCGTGAGCTCCGCGATCATCCGGTCGATGCGTTCCGATGGGGTCATTCATGCCTCGTGGTGTGGTCCCGCGTCATGCAACCACAACCGTGATACCGGGGTCGAGGCAAAAGTCGAAGGCGGCGACATGTTCGTGTGATCTTCGCCGCCGCCCTCGATATCGCGCCGCTATTCGGTTCGCACTGCTCCGCTCACGGCATATCCGCTGCGCCCCTTCGCGGCATAGGGCAGCGCGAACATGTACAGGCCGGTGAGCAGCAGGAAGATGAGCGGGAACAGCGCCAGCAATCCGATCCAGAGCGCTTGCACCTGTTGGATCATGGCGACGATGTTGACGATGACGGCCAAGGTAAAGGCGATCGACAACCAGCGGTGAAGCTGCCGAATCCAGTTATTCCAGTTCAATGAGACCTCCTCCTGAGACGAACTGATGCGGATCGGTGAGCCGCCACGCGGCGGCTCACTCTGTAGTGCGGCGAACGTCAGTCTCCCCGCGCCAGGAGATCATCGAGCTTGCCAAGGAACTGCTTCCATCCGGCCTGAGCGCCGGCAAAAGCCTGCTTGTGATGCGGCTGGAAGCCAGCCTGCTCCACGCGCAGGTGAGTGCCGCTGGCCGTGGGCGTCAGCGTGAAGGTCACCACGCTCTGCAGATTGAAAGCCGGGTCGTCGTTCGCAAAATTCCAAGTGTATGACAGTGTCTTGTTCGGCTCGACGGTTAGCACCTTGCAGTCCAGCACGCCGCCCCAGTCGCCGCGAAGATTGAAGCTGTGTCCGACGACAGGCTTGAAGTCGTTTTTCATGAGCCATTCCTCGATCAGATGCGGTTGCGTCAGCGCGCGCCAGAGCTTCTCCGGCGGATGAGGAAATTCACGCTCGACAATCGCGGAGCGTGTTTCAGTGGCTTGCATGGTCATTGGTCTATCCTTTTGAGGAGATCTTCGAGGTGGTCGAACCGGTTCTGCCAGAAGCCGGCCATCTGGCTGGTCCAGTCGATCAGCGGGGCCAGGGCACCAAGCTGCGCGCTGTAGTGCGTCTGGCGGCCCTCGTGGCGGTCCCGCACCAGCCCGGCCTGCTTCAGCATGCCGAGATGCTTCGAGACGGCCGGCTGCGAGATGTCGGCATGCAGGGTCAGAGCTCCGACCGTCTGCTCTCCGTTGCGGCACAGCCGCTCGAAAATGGCCCGCCGCGTTGGATCGGCGAGCGTCCTGAACAGCACATCGTGAGCTTCAGACATTAATCAATAACCCGCTGGCTATGGATTGACGTATAACTATCCAGCTATGTATGAGTCAACCCGAAATGTGAGCGCTGCGAGCAAACGCGGCCTCGCGGCGGCATCGTCCGGGGAACAGGCCGCCGCAAGCGATAACCCAGAGGTTATGGTGGAGACGGTCATGCGCCGCGCCCGGCGCGAAGTCCATTTGGCCACGCGCTCCGTGGATGAATGGATTCCGGGCCCGACGCTACGCGTCGCCCCGGAATGACGCGTGGATAGAAACTGCCCCTTGGCACTGAGTTGCCCGACGGCGCAAGGCCTCGCGCGCAAAATATTTCTGTTTTCCAGAAGTAAAAATTCCGTGTATGAATCGCCCGTCTCACCCGCTTGAGGGGCGCTTCGCGATCGTCACGAGTGTTGGGTCGAGATGCGGTGGACGCCGAGCGCGTGACTGACGAGCGCACGCAAGGCGGACGGCGAAGTCGTGCAGGCCTGACGCCCTAAGGTTTGTACTCAATCAGATGTATAATTTTACGTGGAGATATGATTCAAGCTCTGCATTTGCGGGGCTTGGATCATGGCGGGCGAGTTTTGGTTGAATGATCGGCAGTGGGCAGCAATCGAGCCCTTGCTGCCGCAAAATCAGCCCGGCGCTCGTCGAGTCGATGATCGCCGCGTGATCAGTGGCATCATCCATGTGTTGAAGTCCGGCTGCCGCTGGCGCGATTGCCCGGCAGTGTTCGGCCCTTACACGACCGTCTACAATCGCTGGAACCGCTGGTCGGATCGTGTCCCTGAGCGTGGTGTAACTGGCGGTGGGACACCGCGTTCGCCGGCAAGAGCCGGACTGGTCAGCTGGCGATAGCCGGGAGACTGACGGTTGGATCATCGCTCAACGGCGCGATGGTTTCCAGCGTCATGTAACGGGCGCGCTGGACGGCCCATTCATCATTCTGTTCGAGCAGGATCGCGCCGATGAGGCGGACGATGGCGTCCTCATTGGGGAAGATGCCGACGACCTCGGTCCGGCGCTTGATCTCGCCGTTGAGGCGCTCGATCGGGTTGGTCGAGTGCAGCTTGGTGCGGTGCTGCGGCGGGAACGTCATGTAGGCCAGCACATCGGTCTCGGCCTCGTCGAGGAAGCCGGCGAGCTTGGGTAGCTTGGGGCGGAGCTGATCGGCGACCTTTCGCCATTGCGCTCGTGCGGCTTCGGCATCGTCCTGGGCAAACGCAGTGGCGATGAAGGCGGAGACGACACGCCGTCCGCTTTTGCCGGCATGGGCCAGCGCGTTGCGCATGAAGTGCACGCGGCAACGCTGCCAACTGGCGTTGAGCACCTTGGCGACGGTCGCCTTGATGCCCTCGTGGGCGTCGGAGACGACCAGCTTGACGCCGCGCAGGCCGCGGCGGGCGAGCTTGCGCAGGAACGCCGTCCAGAATGTCTCGGCCTCCGAGGGACCAATGTCCATACCGAGAACTTCGCGCCGGCCATCGCTGTTGACGCCGACCGCGACGATCACCGCGACCGACACGATGCGCCCCTGCTGGCGCACCTTCACGTAGGTGGCGTCGATCCACAGATACGGCCAATCGCCCTCGATCGGGCGAGCGAGGAACGCCTTCACCTTGTCGTCGATCTCCGCGCACAGCCGCGAGACCTGGCTCTTGGAGATGCCGCTCATGCCCATCGCCTGCACCAGGTCGTCGACCGAGCGGGTGGAGACGCCCTGCACATAGGCTTCCTGCACCACGGCGGTGAGCGCCTTCTCGGCCATCCGGCGCGGCTCCAGAAAGCCGGGGAAGTAGGAACCCTTGCGCAGCTTGGGGATACGCAGCTCGACCGTGCCGGCGCGGGTCTCCCAGGTCCGGTCGCGGTAGCCGTTGCGCTGCGCCAGGCGCTCGGAGCTCTTCTCGCCATAGGCGGCCCCAGTCTGGCCTTCCACTTCCAGCTCCATCAGGCGCTGGGCGGCAAAGCCGATCATCTCGCGCAGCAGATCGGCATCAGGGGTCTTCTCCACGAGCGTGCGGAGGTTCATCATCTCATCGGTCATCGGTGGTTCCTCGAATCAGGTTGGTATCAGCAACCCGACCCTACCGGCGAACTGCCGGTGACCACCGCAAAGCCGCCCGCCCGCTACGGCGCCATGGGAGGGCGCGCGTGCGGACGGCTTTGCTCTACCGAGCTACACCACCAATGGGGACACGACCGCTGGTCGCGGCGCGAGGTCTGGCGCAATCTGTTCGAAGCACTTCGGGGCCTGTCGCCCGATGACGACTTCCAGGCCATCGATTCCACGACCGCCAAGGCGCACCGTGCGGCGGCCGGTGGAAAAGGGGGGCGGAGGCTCAGGCCATCGGTCGTTCCCGCGGTGGCAGGACCACCAAGATCCACGCCGTCTGCGACAGTCTCGGACGCGCCATCGCGCTCGAAGTAACGCCAGGTCAGCGTGGTGACATCCGCGCGGCGCTGCCCCTGCTCAGCTCTCTGCCACCACCGCGTTGCTGTGCGGCCGACACGGCCTATGACGCGAACGAACTGCGGCAATTCCTCATCGAACGGGGAACAACCCCGGTCATCCCAAACAATCCCACCCGAAAACGCTTCCATCCGTTCGACCGCGCCGCATACAAGCGGCGCAACCTCGTCGAGCGCATGTTTTGCAGGCTCAAGGACTGGCGGCGCATTGCAACCCGCTATGACAAGCTCGCCAGAAACTTCCTCTCGGCCGTCAATCTTGCTGCCGCTATCATTTGGTGGACCTGATTGAGTCCGGACCTTAGTGGCAGGTGTCTCCTTGCAAAGCGCGAAGCGCTTTTGCAAAGACGGTGACAACAAAGCCCAGTCTTGCCGGGGCGAGCACGTATAAGCCGTAAAGCCATCGCGCAGGGAAAGCCGGAGTGTTTTCCGGTTTCACCTGTGGTCCTACCTCCCGTGCTTTCCATTCGCACGGGACCCATGGGTGCGATCGGCACCCGGCTTTCCCTGCGCCCTCTGATCCTCAGAGTGGCGAAGACTTGACGAAAACCTCGGACGCATCGCGCCGCGAGAACGCGGATGTACGACTCTCAACCAGCGCCACACATTCAGTGTCGTCCTGGCGAAAGCCAGGACCCGTTACCCCCAATGTTCATTATGCTCATTGTTGCGCGACGCTGGGGCCAAGATCTCATTCATCATCAAATGCGGTGGTTATGGGTCCTGGCGTTCGCCAGGACGACGAACGGCGAGTCCCGTTCACAACACAAGCCGCGGCGTATGGGCCCCGGCTTTCGCCGGGACGACAGCGGTGGACGCTGCTCCGGCCTTCGTGGAACGACGGCCGTTGGCGAGGCGGCCGCCCTACTCCGCCATCTCGACCGCCGGCCGCGTGGCGGGGCCGGCGAGCGGGCGCTCTTCCATCGTGATCATGCAGATGGAGGCGGTGGTCAGCAGCACGGCAGCTGCGGTGAACACATAGCGGAAGGCAGTGATCATATCGGCGACCGGGATCGCACTCACGACGCCCGCGCCCGCCGCGTGATGTTCGCCGGCAAGCGAGATATCGGGCCCCAGCGTCATCAGCAGGATCGCCGCGAAAGCAGCGACGGTGAAGGAGGCCATCAGCGCGCGGAAGAAATTCATCGCGCCGGTGACTGTTCCGACCTGCGCGCGCGCCACCGAGTTTTGCAGCGACACCACGCTGACCGGGAACGTGGTGCCGAGCCCGAGCGCGAACACGCCCATCAGAACAAGCAATCCCCACAGCGGCAAGGTCGTGACGGCCATCCCGACGGCGCAGATCGCGGCGACAGAGGTGCCGACGATCGCCACGCGCTTGTAGTGCTTTGCCTTCGCCATGGTTCGTCCCGCGATCGCGGCCCCGCAGGTCGAGATCGCGGCGAGCGGGATCAGCGCAAGCCCGGCCTCGCTGGCGCTGAGGTGATAGACCACCTCGTAATAGAGCGGCAGGTGGACGGTCAGGCCGACGATGGCGCCAAGCGCGCAGCCGCCCGCACCCATCGCGAAAGGAACCACCGAGCCGCCGAGCAGCGACAGCGGCAGGAATGGCTCATCCGCGCGCCGCGCATGCCAGACGAAGGCGCCGGCGAGCGCGACCGAGGCCCCAAGCATCGCGGTAATGGTGGGCGACAGCCAGGAATAGCGGGTGCCGCCCCAGGTCAGCACCAGCATGAACACGACGGCCGATGCCATCAGCAGGATGCCGCCGAGCCAGTCGACCTCGCGCTTGCGGTGGAACACCGGGATCTTGGCCATCTTCGGCAGCAACAGCGCGAGCGCAGCCGCCGCCAGCGGCAAGTTGATCCAGAAGATCATCGACCAGTGCAGATGCTCCGCGAACACGCCGCCGATCACCGGCCCGAGAATGCCGCCGGCCATCCAGACGCTGGAGAAATAGGCCTGGTAGCGGCCGCGTTCGCGCGGGGAGACCACGTCGGAGATCACGGTCTGGACGACCGGCATGATGCCGCCGCCGCCAAGCCCCTGCAGGCCGCGGGCGAGGATCAGCATGGTCATGTTCGGCGCGATCGCGCACAGGATCGAGCCGACCACGAACAGGCTGAGCGAAGTGATGATCATGGCGCGGCGGCCATAGATGTCGCTCAACGTGCCGAACACCGGCGCCACGGCGGTGGACGCCAGCAGATAGGATGTGATCACCCAGGACAGATTGGTGACATCGTGAAACTGGCGGCCGATAGTCGGCAGCGCGGTGGCGACGATGGTCTGGTCGAGCGCCGCAAGAAACATCGTCAGCATCAGGCTGATCACGATGGTGCGGACTTCGTCGTGATTGAGCGCGGCAGGCGGCGCGATGGGCGGGGCCTCGCTGAGTTCAATCACCTCGCTCGGAAGACCAGACAACTCTACGGCAATGTCGTCGGGCAATGTCTGTTGGTCGGCAGGAAAACGGCTCTGCCGTTCATACTTGTTCATTTGGGGCGTATAAGTGCTGCGCGGGCCGTGCCCGCGATGGAATGATTCTGCAAGCGGCAATTTATGCAGCAATTCGTTACCGAGGCAGGCACCTCCGCGCATGGGTGCTTCCCGCCGGGGCATTCTCGCGATGACGTGATTGAAAGCCGCGTGGCCCCACGTCTTACGACGTCACGCCTTCGTCGTTTTCTGACGTTTCTTCAGCCGTGCCCGCTTCGGCAGCAGCGCCGGCCACCGCACAATGTGATCCTCGAGATCGGCGTCGTTGACGTCGAGCTCGGTGCCCTGCACCCGGCCACGCACCGAGACGCCCGCTTCATGAACGGTGTTGGGATCGCCGGAGATCAGCGGGTGCCACCAATAGAGATCCCGTCCCTCGGCCACGAGGCGGTAGGCGCAGCTCGGCGGCAGCCAGTTCAGGGTGCGGACGTTCTCAGGCGTCAGGCGGACGCAATCCGGAACCTTGTCGGAGCGGTTCGCATAGTCCTTGCAGGTGCAGAGGCCGGCATCGAGCAGTTTGCAGGAGATATGGGTGAAGTAGATCCTGCCCGTGTCCTCGTCCTCAAGCTTCTCCAGGCAGCAGCGTGCGCAGCCGTCGCACAGGCTCTCCCATTCGGCGTTGGACATCTCTTCCAACGTCTTGGTTTTCCAGAAGAATCCCTCCTGGTCCGACGGGCGCTTGGGCGGTGCTGTCATGATTCCCTGAAAATGCCGATGCCGCTCTTCTTGGGATGCCGCCAAAGCCCGCGCAAGGGGGTGGTTTTTGCGGGGTCGAAAAAGCCGGTGGGCGACGTTAGCCCTCTCATTAAATTCACGAGCCGTGCCATTGGTTTATAGCTGCCGCTCGGATAGAACAGCCTGCGAGTCCCCAATGACGCAAAAGCGCCTTGGGTTTGCCGCAACCTCCAAGCAAGACGCTCGTCGGTGCCCCCGTGGGGCGCCTGCAGCGCTGTCGAACTGATCAAGGGCCACGGTGCGCCAGATCCTACCGCCGCATTGGAAGCAGAAGGTCCGGAACTTCTTCCTCGACCTCGATGCGCGTATCGACTCGACCCTGTTCTCGTCGGGCAAGGGGCTGCGCGAGCTCTACGAGCGCTACTCGACCTTCATGGACCGCTTCTATGTCGGCCGCTGGAAGCGCTGGGTGTTTATAGAGCCGCTGTCGGAGGCCGCGACCATCGGGCTCGCCGGCATGGTCCTGATGCTGACGCTCGCGATCCCCGCCTTCCGCGAGACCGCCGACGAGGACTGGCTGAAGAAATCCGATCTCGCGGTGACCTTCCTCGACCGTTACGGCAACCCGATCGGCAGCCGCGGCATCAAGCATAATGACTCGATCCCGCTGGAAGACTTTCCGGACAACCTGATCAAGGCGACGCTCGCCACCGAAGACCGCCGCTTCTACGACCATTTCGGCATCGACGTTCCGGGCCTGGTGCGCGCCCTCGTCACCAACGCGCAGGCCGGCGGCGTTCGCCAGGGCGGATCGTCGATCACCCAGCAACTCGCCAAGAACCTGTTCCTGAACAACGAGCGCACCATCGAGCGCAAGGTGAAGGAAGCCTTCCTCGCGATCTGGCTGGAGACGCGCCTCACCAAGAACGAGATCCTCAAGCTCTATCTCGACCGCGCCTATATGGGCGGCGGCACCTTCGGCGTCGACGGCGCGGCGCATTTCTACTTCAACAAGTCGGTGCGCGACGTGAACCTCGCGGAGGCCGCGATGCTCGCCGGCCTGTTCAAGGCGCCGACCAAATACGCCCCGCATATCAACCTGCCCGCGGCGCGCGCCCGCGCCAACGTCGTGCTCGACAATCTCGTCGATGCCGGCTTCATGACCGAAGGCCAGGTGTTCGGCGCCCGCCGCAACCCCGCGGTCGCGGTCGACCGGCGCGACGACAACTCGCCAAACTACTATCTCGACTACGCCTTCGACGAGATGCGCAAGCTCGTCGACACCTTCCCGAAGTCCTACACCGAACGCGTCTTCGTGGTGCGCACCGCGATCGACATGAACGTGCAGCACGCGGCGGAGGAAGCGATCGAGAACCAGCTGCGCCAGTTCGGCCGCGATTATCACGCGACCCAGGCGGCAACCGTCGTGTCCGATCTCGACGGCGGCATCCGCGCCATGGTCGGCGGACGCGACTATGGCGCAAGCCAGTTCAACCGCGCCGTCGACGCCTATCGGCAGCCGGGTTCGTCGTTCAAGCCCTACGTCTACACCACGGCCTTGCTGAATGGCTTCACGCCGAATTCGAAGATCGTCGACGGCCCGGTCTGTATCGGAAATTGGTGTCCGCAAAACTATGGGCACTCGTATTCCGGCTTGGTGACGCTGACGCAGGCGATCACCCGCTCGATCAACGTCATCCCGGTCAAGCTCTCGATCCTGCTCGGCGGCAAGGCAGGGCCGAAGGCCGGCCGCGCCAAGATCGTCGAGGTCGCGCGCCGCTTCGGCCTCACGGCGCCGCTGCCGGACACCCCGTCGCTGCCGATCGGCTCGGACGAAGTCACCGTGCTTGAACACGCCGTCGCCTATGCGACCTTCCCGAACAAGGGCAAGGCCGTCACGCCGCATGCGATCCTCGAGGTCCGCACCGGCGCCGGCGACCTGGTCTGGCGCTGGGACCGCGACGGGCCGAAGCCGCGTCAGGTAATTCCGCCGAATATCGCCGCCGACATGGCGGGCATGATGAGCCACGTGGTCAGCGAAGGCACTGCGCGCCGCGCCGCGCTCGACGGCATTCCGACCGCGGGCAAGACCGGCACCACCAATGCCTACCGCGACGCCTGGTTCGTCGGCTACACCGGCAACTTCACCTGTGCGGTCTGGTTCGGCAATGACGACTATTCGCCGACCAACCGCATGACCGGCGGCTCGCTGCCGGCACAGACGTGGCACGACATCATGCTCGCCGCGCATCAGGGCGTCGAGGTGAAGGAACTGACCGGTGTCGGCATGGGTCAGAAGCTGCCGCAGCCGCCGCAGGCCAATGTCGCGGCCAATGCTGCGCCCAAGGTGCTGGAGACGCGGCCGGGCCCGCCGCCGGTGCTGACCAAGCGTGGCGCCGATGTCCTGGTCCGCGTCGAGAAGGAGCTCGATGACGCCGCCAAGACCATCGGCAAGACCACGCTGAACGAGCCGTCCAACGTCACGCCCAAGCCGGAATCCTCCAGCGCACTGGCCTTCCCCGAAAACTATGTTGCCGCGGCCGGGCCGGACGGCGCGACGGCGACCGTGCCACGTAAGAACTGACGTGCGGCTACTCTTCTCCACCTTGCTGGCGCTGTTGATCGCCGCCGCTGTCGGGCTCGGCCTGACCTACATGACAGCGACGCGCGGCACTGATCTCGGCACCCTGAAGATCGGCGCCTGGACCGCGCGGCCGAAGAACGGCACCTCCGACGTCGACCCTTATTCCCGCGCGACCATCGCGCGCAGCGGCGAGCTGCCGATCGGCACCGGCGACGGTATCGCATTCACCGCCACCACAGACGACAAGAACAAGCCGCTCGACGGCCGCTGCGATGTTGTCGTCAGCGGCGTGACGCCGGCGGCGCGGTTCTGGACGCTGACGCTGTTCGATCGCAAGGGCCATCTGGTCGCCAACGCGCTGCAGCGCTATGGCTTCACCAGCCAGGAGATCATCCGCGCCTCCGACGGCACCTTCGAGATCCACATCGCCTCGCGCGCGCGGGCCGGCAACTGGCTCCCGACCGGCGGCATCGAGCGCTACGCGCTGATGCTCCGCCTCTACGACACGCCGGTCGGAGTGGCGACCCGCACGCAGCGTGATGCGCCGCTGCCGGCGATCGCAACGACAGGCTGCCCATGATCCGCTTGCTGCTCACCATCATCGCGGGCGTGCTGCTGGGCGGCGTGGTGCATCTCGTCAGCGTGCTGGCGCTGCCGAGCATCGCCTCGCAGGACGCCTATTCGCGGCTGACGCCGATGACCAAGCTCAACGAGGTGACGCAGCTGCCGCTGGCCGATCCCAACAACTCGCCTATGCCGTTGATGGACCCGGCCTTCGCGGTCGCGATCTGCCGCTACGATCTGTCGACCGGGCCGATCAAGCTCACGGTGCCGGTGAGCCAAGCCTATACGTCGGTGTCGTTCTACACCCGCCAGGAGATCGCCTATTACGCCATCAACGACCGCTCCGCCGGCAAGAAGGTGATCGAGCTCGACCTGATGACGGAAGCGCAGCACAGCGACCTGCCAGAGGACGAGGACATCACCTCCGCCGACCGGCTGATCATCGACTCGCCGACGACCACCGGGCTGATCCTTTTGAAGGCGCTGGCGCCGGAGCCCGGCCTGATGCCGCAGGCGCAGGCCTCGCTGGCAGCCGCGAAGTGCAAGGTGCAGTCAGAGCCCGCGACCGCGAAGCAGGACGCGCCGCCGCCGGTCGCCCCGGCTCCGGCACCGCCCCCGGCGCGCAAGCGCTAGGCCGCGGCGGCTGGCGCCGTATGCCGGCCGCAGCGGCAGGCCTCGTAGTCGACGGGGTCGTGGCTGTTGATGATGGTGACGGTGTCGCCATGGGCCGCCTTCAGCGCCCGCAGCCGCTCCTGGTTGTGGATGCGCGCCGCGCGATCCATGTCGACGCGGCGCTGGAACATGCCGAGCACGAGCGGAATCCTCGGCCTGGCGTCGAGCTGCGCGTGATGGAAATAGGCATCGCCAGCGTGCAGCAGCCACCTGCCCCCATCGCGCACCGCGATCGTGCAGTGGCCGAGCGTGTGGCCCGGCAGCGGGATTACGAGAATATCGGGCTCGCGGTCGCCGAGCGCGCGCACGCCCGCAAAACCGAACCAGTTCTCTCCACCTTCGTCATGGAGCGCCCAGTCCGGCCCGCGCCGCCACTGCGCCGTGACGTAGCGACCGGGCGGCGGCGCAATCTGCCGCGTCACCGCCATCTCGTACTCCTTGCGGTGGACGTGGACCTTGGCCTTCGGAAAGTCCGCCACGCCCCCAGCATGATCGCGATCGAGATGCGTCAGCAGGAGATGCCGCACGTCGTTCGGAGAGAAGCCGAGAGCCTTGATCTGCCGCACCGCGGTCTCCGCCGGGTCGAGCCGCGGCGTGGTCTGCCTGACCCATTTGCGGCCGAGCCGCGCCGGGTCCGCGATATCGTCAAGCCCGATGCCGGTGTCGACCAGCACAAGGCCGTCATTGCTCTCGACGAGCAGGCAGTGACAGACCATCCGCCCGCGCCGGAACAAGCCGCCGATGCCGTTCACAAGCCGCTGTCCGATCGGACACATGGTGCCGGTGTTGAGATGATGGATGCGCATGATGAACCCTCCGCTGAACCAGCTCACGGCTTGCCACGCGTCATGACATAGGTAAAATATTGTATTCTGATCTATTCGATAGTCACTTCCTATGGATATCCGCGAGCTACGCTACTTCGCAGCGGTCTATCGCGAGCGCAACCTGACGGCCGCGGCAAAGCGCTGCTCATCTCGCAGCCGTCGATCTCGGCGGCGATCACCAATCTCGAGGCCGAGCTCGGCACCACGCTGTTCATCCGGCACAAGAAGGGCATGGCGCCGACGGAATCCGCCGCGCAATTCCATGCCGTCGCCCGCAGGATCATCGACGAGGCGGACGCGGCGCGAAACCTGTTTCGCAAGCCGGCGACGCGGCAGGCGCTGACGCTCGGGCTGTTGCGGACGCTCGATCAGGCGCGCACGATTGCGCTGCTGAAGCCGCTGACCGGCAACACCGATCTCGCGCTGCGCCTGGTCGGCGCCAACGAGAAGGCCGACGCACGGATCGTCGCGAAGTCCATGATCGACGCCGGCGAGCACTTCATCCCGCTCTGGAGCGAGCGCTACGTCGCGGCGCTGCCGCCATCGCATCCGCTCACCTTGAAGGAGACGCTGCGGACCGCCGATTTCGCCGGCGTCCCGATGATCGATCGCTGCCATTGCGAGCAGCAGGAATTCTTCAAGCGCGCCTCGCCGCCGCGCGCCCCAGTGGCGATCGCCGAATCGGAGGATTGGGCGATGGCGCTGGTTGCCGCCGGCGTCGGCGTTGCGATCGTCCCCGAAGGAGTGGCGCGCGGCAATCCCGACGTCGTAGTGCGCGCGATCGAGATCGACGTGACGCGGCAGGTCGGGCTCGCCTATCCCGCAGCCCGTCCGCCGTCCGATGCGCTGAAGGAGTTCATTGCGACACTGCCGCGGCAGCAGGCCAAGGGCGGCCGCGCAAGACTAAAGGAAAGGAAGCCTAGCCCTTCGACACCACGGCGCGGCCGATGACCGGCGCGGAGACGATCGGCGCAGCGGCCGCGAGACGCGCGAGCTCGCCGATCTGGCGGTCGGCGTCTGCCGCCATGCCATCAGGCGCCTGGATCACCAGCCGCTCCAGCGCCCAGCGATAGGACGAGATGCGCCGCTCCAGGCTCTGCTGGACCCATTGCACGATCAGCGCGTTCTCTTCCATCCGCGCGACTGCGTCGGCGCGCTCGCGCGGCGACACATCCGCGATCATGTTGAGACTGGCGTTGCGCTTGCGGTCGAGGTCGATCACCTGGCTCGCGGTGGCGAAGAACGGTTCGAAGCGCGTGATGTCGTCGCGGACATCGTCGATCAGCAGCGAATAGCGCGAGGCAAAGGAGCGGTGCGGCTCATCGATCAGGTTGCGGCCGTAAGCGGTGCGGTCGAACACCACTTTCTGCCGCCATGGCGACGGCAGCGGCTGGTAGTCGCCGAACACGCTCTTCCAGGCCGGGCGCGAAAGCGGCGCCTCGACGAACTGATAGGCGAGGTCGCGCAGCTGCCGCTCATTCTCGGTGAGCTGGAACTGCGAGGCCTTCATGCCGATGCTGCCGGTCGCTTCCGCACCGAGCCAGCGATGCATGTCGTCGTTGCGGAAGTCGGCGCGGGTGCGGCCGAAGTCACCGCCGCTGCAGCCGCCGAGCGTGGCGCCCGCCAACAGGAGGATCAGCGCTGGGAGTGACCGCCGGCCAGCGATCCGCTGCGCAAGCTCCGGCATCGCACGATGTCCGCAATCAGGAGCGCCGGCGGCGACGGCGCCCCGGTGCAGTCCCCTGTTCGGGTCCACGATCACCGCCGGTCTGTTCGGCAGCTCGCTCGATCCGAACGACGGGGAGGATCAGCACGATTCCCATACCTTCGCTTGCAGCGCCGTCCATCATGCTCGGCCGCCGGGTAGCCGCATCCGCCGGAAACTCGATGATGGTGCCCATGTTCCGTTCTCTCTGGCCGCCGCACGGACATGATTTGCCCTGCGCTGCCCGAATTAAGAACGGGCATGGTTAATGACATCTTAATCTGCAAATGCGGGCGGTTACGGATGTGGCGTTGTGCCTTATTTGACACGCGCAAATTGTAGCCTTCGCCTTCACGACTTATTTTCCTTAACTGCCTCTTAAAGCAGCCCGCGTAGGCTCGCTTGCACGAGGATTCCCAAACTCGAATCGATACCGACGTCGCGTAACGCCCGAGATGAGCGCAGCTCCACTATTTCCCGGCTTTGATGGGCTGATGACGCTCTCCCGACGCGAGGGTGTCGACATCCGCCCCACCCTGTTGCGCGTCTTGACTGACCTCTATGTACAGGCAAGCGCCCACTCCGCCGACGAAGAGCAGCAATTCGTCGAGCTGACGTCGCGCCTGATCGACGAGGTCGACGACGCGACCCGCGCTGCCGTCCGCGCCCGCCTTGCGATCTATCCGGCAACGCCCGCCAGGATCCTCGACAAGCTCGGGCTGCGGCGCGCCGATGCCGGCCAGCCGATCGCGGCTGCGTCTCCCATTCCCGCTCCCGCGCCGCCAGCGCCAACCGTCAGGATCCCGACCGAAGCCGAGATGCGGATAGCGGCGAGCCTGTCGATGCGGCCGAACGATGCGGCCGAAATCTCCGACATGTTCTTTGCCGCCGGTGCCAGCGAGCGCGCGCGGATCCTGCATAATCTGCAGGACACGCCGCTGAAGGCCGCCGCGCGAATTCCGGCCGACCGCGCCGCGCGCGCGATCCACATCCTGGAGATGGCGGCGTTCGCCGAGGACGTCGAGAACTTCACGCTGGAACTCGGAGAAGCGTTGATCCTGTCATCGCCGATCGCCGCGCAAGTGGTGAACGATCCCGGCGGCGAGCCGCTCGCCTGCGCGATGCGGGCGCTCGACGTGTCGAGCGCGGCGTTTCAGCGGATCCTGATGTTCCTCAACCCGGAAGCGGGTTCATCGGTCAACTATGTCTATCGCCTGTCGCGGCTCTACGATCGGCTGAGCGAACGCTCCGCACTCGTGATGCTGGCGGCGTGGCGCGGCTCGACCATGGCGGTGGCCCGCGCCAAGTATCGCCCCTCGCTCTATGACGATGAGCTTCATCGCGCGCGTCCGGCGTCGTCGCTGACGCGGCCGACCGTGCAGCCCGGCAGCGCGCCGGCCATTCGCAACCACAAATCCGGAAGCTAGCTTTTCGCCAGATCGAGAAGATGCCGCCCCGCGCGGTCCTCGGTCTCGACGATCCATGCATCGGGGTCGAAGCGGACCTCCTTGACCAATCGTTGCTCGACCGACGGCTCGGGCAACGGCTCCGGCGCTATCGGAACAAACAAGCGTTCGACCGGGCGGCTGTCGTCATAAACCGTCTGTGGCGCCGGCGCATACAGCATTGCGTTGCCATCCATCAGCGCCACCTTGACGAAGACGGCACCGGCCTCCTCGGCACCCTTCTTTCGGATCGCGCCGAACACGCCCTCCGTCTGGCAACGGCGCAGATAGGCGGCCACCCATATGCTGGTTTTCAATCGCATGCGCGACCTATAGGCCAGCGGCGCGGCTCCGTGCAATCGCGGCGTCGAGCACCCCTGCAGGTTGCCCCTCGCACCAGCCGTCCATATCCTCGCTGTCGCAGTGTGAGCCGCGCCTGGGTCGACGGGGCCATTCCGGATCCCGACGATCCGGAATCGGTGTTGGTTTGGGGGGGGGGACGCAAGAAAGAGTTCTCCGACGAGGTCAGAGAGGTCCTGCTTGAGGACGTCAGTTGACGAGCGGAATCACTCGATCGGGTGGCCTATCATCGCGGTGAGTTCGTGGACGAGGCGATCGGACATCTGTCCGGTCACCGGGATCTTCCGCGCCCGCTCGAACTTCGCGATCGCGGTCTGCGTATCCGCGCCGATCGTGCCGGTCGGCTTGAGCTGACCATAGCCATATTCGGTCAGCGCACGCTGGACCGCGGCGATGCGTCTTCCGGCCGGGCTCAGATGCGGGGTCGGGATCGGTGTCGGCGGACGAATGACGTTGGACGGCGCGGCGGCCGGCGGCGCAGCGGTCGACTTCATCACCAGATTGGTCATGGGGTCGGACGCCTTCGCCTCGGCCGGCTTGGCTTCAGCAGATTTTACCTCGGCGGCCCTGGTTTCAGCCGGCTTCGTCTCCACCGGCTTCACCTCGACCGGCCTCGGCGTCTCCACGGCAGCCGGCTCGACCGACCGCGCTGCGGCTTCAGCCGGGCGCGGACGCGGCAACGGGCTGGTCACGGCGACGACCGGCACCGGCGGCGGAAGCGTCACGACCGAGCCGCCAAACATCGGCGACGGATGACGGCCAGCCTGCAGGAACAAGGCATTGATCAGGATCGCAACGATGACAGCCGCTGCCAGCACGCCCACGACCATGTCCTTCGGACTGTAGAGCAGCACGCGCAGGAAGAGGCCACGTTCTTCCTCGGCCTCGATCGCCATTACCTTCGCGCCGCGGCGACGGCGCGGCGCCTCATCATCGTCCAAAGTCTTTCTAGGCACTTTTCTTCACCTGATGGGCTTGCTCTTGTAATCCGGACCGCAGCGCGGGCTTCAGCGGCGAGACATTGCTGGACGGTTCGGCCGCTGCCAGCGGCGTGAACGCGAGCGGCAGCGCGATCGACACCGTGGTGCCCTCGCCGACCTTGCTTTCCACGCTCAGTTCGCCGTGATGGAGGCTGACCAGTCCCTTCACGATCGAGAGGCCAAGGCCCGTGCCTTCGTGCCGACGCTGATAGGTCTTGCCGGCCTGGAAGAATGGGTCGCCGATCCGCTTGAGGTCGTCGGCGGCAATGCCGACGCCGGTGTCCGAGACACGCAGCTGCAGCCGCGATCCTTCGACCGCTGCCGACACCGTCACCCTGCCACCGCGTTCAGTGAACTTGATGGCGTTGGAGACGAGATTGAGCACGATCTGCTTGAACGCGCGCAGATCGCCATTCATGACCGGCAAATCATCGGGGACGCGGGTCACGAGATCGACGCCGTTCTCGCGCGCCTTCAGCGCCACCAGGTTGCAGCAATTGACCAGCGCCGGCCGCGGGGCAAACGGCTCGGGAGAAATCTCGAAATTGCCGGACTCCATCTTCGACATGTCGAGGATGCCGTTGACGACGGACAGCAAATGCTGGCCGGAGTCGTGGATGAGTTGCGCGTACTCCTTGCGGCGCACGGCATCCAGGCCCAGGGCCTCCTCCTGCGCGATCATCTCGGAGAAGCCGATGATGGCGTTGAGCGGCGTCCGCAGTTCGTGGCTCATGGTCGCGAGGAAGCGCGTCTTGGACGCATCCGCCTGCTCTGCAGCGTTGCGTGCCAGCTCCAGGGCTTGCTCCTGCACCTTGCGATCGGTGACGTCACGGATCACGGCGACGACCTCAGCCTCGCCGGAGGTCTGATCGAGCGGACGGCAGCGCATCTCCACCCAGATGAAGTCGGCCGCGACGGTCTGGCCCCGCGCGGCGTCGCGGCGCAGGCGGAACTCGACGCTGCGCGGCTCGCCGCCGCGCGCGGCATCCGAGAGTGCGGTGAGATAGGCTGGGCGGTCCGCGACATGAACGCGGTCGAACAGACCGTGGCCCAACAACCGCGGTGCCTGAACGCCGAGCATGATCTCGGCTGCGGGCGAAATGAAACGCACCGCACCATTGCGGCTGTGCCGCGACAACACATCGCTGATGTTGTGCGCGAGCAGCCGATAGCGCTCTTCCTCGACGTAGAGCAGCGACACGGTGGTGCGCGCCAGCGACTCGGCGCCAAAGGCGAGCCCGGCTGCATAGAATATCGCCGACACGACGCCGAAGCCGCCCAACATGCTGCTCGCCGCGATCGCGGCGTCAGCAGCCGGCAGCACGTGATAATATCCGAGCGCGCTCAGCAACGCCGCGCAGGTCATCGCCAGCGCGAATGCAAAGGCCACCACGCGCCGCGACGCCGACAGCGCCGCCTCGATCGGAATGACGATGAGCCATACGGCGGCGAAGGACGCAATTCCACCGGTGTTCGCCGCGATCATCATCACGAGACCGGCGAGCGCCAGCGACGACAGCACATGCGCACCCTCGTAGCGGCCGGTGCGCGACAGGAACCATGACAGCAGGATCGGCGCGATCAGCCAGGCGAAGGCCGCGACCTCGATCGCCGTAGGCGCACCGCGCATCGCAAGGAAGGCCGGGAAGGACGCGAGCGCAGCCAGGCTGCCGAGCAGCCGCGGCGCCATGAAGGCGCGATGGCGCGCACGCGTCAGCGCATCATATTGCGCCGACGGATGCAGCAGCGCATCGAGGCAATCGCGAATTAGACTCACAACACTCACAGCACTCGCGCTTCGGCTCGATCGTCGGACAGACGCGCCGGAACGCCTCCTTGGTGATTGTAGGTCAACGTGTCAGAGCGAACTTAAGCGAACGCTAAGGCGAGGCGTCCCGCCACCAAACACCGTGCATTCGCGAAGCTTTGGCGCGCTATTCACCGCGCATTTGTCAGGGATGGTGAACGGCAGGTTTCCGGACGTGACGATCTATGGTTTCGAAATGGTGGACACGCCCGATCCGGCACATCAGGCCTCGCCGCACGTCATCAATCGAAAATTTACGCCGAATCAAATCAGGCGGATTTTACGCGTTTTTTCGGCGGATTTACCTCAATGCAAACACTTCCGATTTATCGAGCGATGCTACGTGTGAGCCAAATGCGGCATCGACCGCATGTGAAGCAAAAGACAAGACAGACGACCGGGGTCGCGCCATGTTTTTCCTGTTGCGCTTGGCATTCTGGCTCGGGC
Organism: Bradyrhizobium sp. ISRA436; assembly: GCF_029910015.1. Lineage (NCBI taxonomy): Bacteria > Pseudomonadati > Pseudomonadota > Alphaproteobacteria > Hyphomicrobiales > Nitrobacteraceae > Bradyrhizobium > Bradyrhizobium sp. ISRA436. Next base: position 2,687,481 of record NZ_CP094519.1, on the reverse strand, counting down.
TGGTGCTCGTGCTGCTACCGAGGGACAAAACACCTGAATCGGACAAGGTGCCGCAGATCAGCGCATCGGACGCGGTCTCGGCTGCGACCGCGACGATTAGCGACATGGGTCAGTTCTGCAAGCGCCAACCCGCTGCCTGCGAGGTCGGTGGCCAGGCCGCGACCGCGATCGGCCAGCGCGCAACCGACGGCGCGCGCAAGCTCTATCAGATCATCACCGACAAGAAGGCCCCCGATCACACGGACTCGATCGGCGGAGACGATATGGATGCTGCGTCGGCCATGGCCGCATCCCGCGACACCCTGACGGCGGACGATCAGGCGATCGAATTCCACCCGCCGCCGGCGCCGTAACCCGCAAATTAAGCGGGGAACCAGGTCCATTTCCGTCGCTTTCGCGGCCCGCCTTCCTATATAAGCCGGTAAGAACGGAACGCAGGCCGCAATGACGACGATCGACGAAATCAGGGACAATTTTTCGCTGCTCGACGAGTGGGACGACCGTTACCGCTACGTCATCGAGCTCGGCCGTGCGCTCAAGCCCCTGTCGGAGGCAGAGCACTCGGCCGAGAACAAGGTGCAGGGCTGCGTCAGCCAGGTCTGGCTGTCGAAGCGGATCGAGCGCGACGCCGATGGCGAACCGCGGCTGATCTATCTCGGCGACAGCGACGCCCATATCGTGCGCGGCCTGGTCGCGATCGTGCTGACCCTGTTTTCCGGTCACACGCCGAAGGACATCCTGGCCACCGATGCGCTCGCGCTGTTCGACGAGTTCGGCTTCCGCGACCACCTGACGCCGCAGCGGTCCAACGGCTTGCGGTCGATGGTCGAGCGCATCCGCAACGATGCGCGCGAGGCGCTGGCGTCCGCCGCGTAAGCCACGCTTCCTTCACGCGGACCGCGTCCGCGTCGCTGGAAACGCTCTACTTCCGCTTCCGCGCCTGCTGGCCCAGTCCCATCTTCTTGGCGAGCTGCGAACGCGCCACCGCGTAGTTCGGCGCCACCATCGGGTAGTCGGCCGGCAGCCCCCATTTGTCGCGATACTGCTCCGGCGTCATGTTGTACTGCGTACGTAGATGACGCTTGAGCGACTTGAAGCGCTTGCCGTCTTCAAGGCACACCAGATATTCGGGCGTGATCGACTTCTTCATCGACACCGCAGGCTTGGCCGGCTCGAGCGGCGCATCGTTGCGTCCGGTCGAGACGCGCAGCAGCGCGGCGTGGACCTGGCTGATGAGGTTGGGAATATCCGAGGCCGGGGTCGGATTGTTGCTGAGATAGGCCGACACGATATTGGCCGTCAGTTCGACCGGACTCTTGCCCGACGTATCAGACATGGCTCAACCTTCCCTGTGCTCTCGAAGGGCGCGGCACCCGCGTGCCGACCGGTCAGTATCCGGCCGCAACAATACGTCCGCAGAATCTCGTACTACTTTGCGAATATGAGCGAACTACAGGGAATCTGACAAGAACGGCGATGGTCTATGTTCAAAACCGGGCTTGCCGCAAGTATTGGCCTCAAATTAAGGCCGCTGCTCCAGGTGCGACCGGAGTTCGTCGATCGAGGCAAACCGCATCATGCCCTCGGGCATCTGCGCTTCGATCGATCCGTCCGAATAAAGCGAATAGGCCATACCGTCCACGACACCGGACTTGAGCACCGTCACCGGGGGCTGCTCCTGGGGCGCCGGCGGGTGGCCAGGCGATGGCGGGGCAGCCGATGGCGGGGCGGCCTGGGCCTCTCCGAAAGTCGAGGGCGTGCGGGCGCCCCGCCGCGGAGCAACATCGACCGACCGCGGTCGCTCCGCTTTCGGCCAGGCATCGTCGAAGGTGGCGGGTGAGGACTCGCCGGCCTCAGCCGGATTCGGGCGAAGCTCCGGCGACAACAGGTCCGGAGGCAGTGGCTCGGCAGTCCGGGTCTGGGTACGCTCGCGCTCCTTCCGCGAGGTCGAGGAAAACAGCAGGTTGCGCCGTTTGGGCGGCGCCGGAGGGGCGTCTGGAGCCGCGCCGGCAGGCGCGGGCGATGGCACCTCGCCAGGGGACCCGCGCGAGGCGATCTCTTCGTGCCACGGCGGCCGGGCGGACGAAGCCGGCGATGACGGCGCCAGCGGCGGAGGCGCCACGGCGTGGGGGTCCCGCTGGGACGGGAAAGGGATGTCACCCGGGCTGCGCGGGGAAATTGCAGGCGCCGGCAATGGGAGCTCGGGCTGCGCACCCGCCGCAACGGTACCAAGCCGCCGGGCGATGTTCTGGAGTTCCCGGACGGCTACGGCGATCGCCAGCACGATGGCGCCGGTGCACACTCCGGTCACGCCGGCCATGATCAACGTGCTGCCGACACTGAATTCCTTGTAGGGAATTCCCAAGCCGATCGCCGCCAAGCCTGCCAACACCAGGCCTGCGCCGACGACCCACAGAGCAACCATCATCGAACTAACCCCCGGGCGGCCCGCATGAAAATCTGCGCGGCCACCAACGCCACGATACCGTCATATTGCCCACACCGCCAACCGCCAATTGTGGACAGAGTTCCCGAAAATCTCATTACAACCGGCAGTGCGGGCCTCCCGTCAGGCCTGGCGCCGGTCCTCCCGGCAGCGATTCCTGTAAATCTACTGCCTACGAAATACTGCTAATTTATTGCAACGCTTCGGGGAAATTACGCCACAATTACCAATTACTTGGAAATGGAACTGCGCTATATGGACGCCGGGGAATGAGGCCCTAAAGCGCCAACTGGGCCACAGGGACGCCGGTACCAATAGCCATGTCATCCATCACGACGTCTGCCATCGATACGCCGGCGCGGCGCTCGGTGGAAAAGACCTGCGACGATCTCGCCATCCTGGTCCTCGGCGTGGTCGCCGTCGTCGCTGGTCTCACCTTTCGCGATTACGGACTGGGCTGGGACGACTACACCCACGCCGAATACGCCGATCTCCTGCTGCGCATGTACCGTTCCGGCTTCAAGGACACCAGTGCGCTGTCCTTTGCCAACCTCTACATGTATGGCGGCGGCTTCGACATGGCGGCGGCATTGCTGCACAAGGTCATTCCGCTGGAGCTGTTCGAGACGCGCCGGCTGCTCGGCGCCATCGTCGGCGTGATCGGGCTTGCGGTCACCTGGCGGCTGGCACGGCGCGTCGGCGGTCCGCTGGCCGGGCTGGCGGCGCTCCTGCTGCTGGCGCTGTGCCCGACCTTCTACGGCCACATGTTCATGAACCCGAAGGATGCGCCGTTTGCCGTAGCAATGGTGTTCCTGATAATGGGCCTCGTTCGTCTCGCGGAAGAATATCCGGCACCCTCGCCGCGCACGATCCTGATCGTCGGCTTCGGCGCCGGCCTGTCGCTCGGATGCCGGGTCCTCGGCGGCCTCGCGCTGATCTACGCGGCGATCGGATTCATCCCGCTCTGGATCGATGAGTACCGCAGCCAGGGCCCGCGCGAGGCCGTCCGGCGCTTCGCGCATGTGGTCTACGTGCTGCTGCCGGGGCTCGTGTTCGGCTATCTCGTGATGGGCCTGATCTGGCCCTGGTCGATCATGGAGCCCGGACATCCGCTGGAAGCGGTGACCTACTTCTCGCACTTCTTCGAGAAGCCCTGGAAGGAGATGTTCGACGGCGCGCTGGTGTCGGTGCCGGACATGCCGTGGTCCTATCTGCCGACCCTGTTCGCGCTGCAGCTTCCGGAGGTGCTGCTGGTGCTGCTGATCGCGGCTGTCGTCATCACCTTCATGTCGCTGTCGCGCAAGGAGGTGCCGGCGCGGCGCAAGACCATCATGCTGACGCTGATGCTGGCGGCGATGCTGCCGCTCGTCATCGCGATGGTGAAGCGGCCGGCGCTCTACAACGGCATCCGTCATTTCATCTTCGTGATCCCGCCGATGACCGTGCTGGCCGGCGTCGCATTCGCCCGCGGCATCGATTGGCTCGGCGAAAAGCGCCGCGCCTGGCAGCCAGCCGCACTCGCGGTGTTCGCGTTCGGCCTGCTGCTGCCGCTCAGCGAAATGATCCGCCTGCACCCGTATCAGTACACGCACTTCAACCACATCGCCGGCACGGTGCGGACCGCCGACAACTACTTCATGCTGGACTATTGGGGTCTGGCGCTGAAGCAGGCGTCCGACGGGCTGCGCGAGCAGTTGACCGAGCGGCAAGAAGTCCCGCCGCAGGACCGCAAGTGGAAAGTCGCGGTCTGCGGTCCGCAACGTCCGGCCCAGGTCGCGCTCGGCCCCGACTTCACGATCGGCTGGGACAGCAAGGGCGCCGACTTCGCGATGACGCTCGGCGAGTTCTACTGCAAGGGCCTGGCCGCGCCCGTGCTGGTCGAGATCAAGCGCGACGACGTGGTGTTCGCCCGCGTCTACGATATCCGCGGCCGCAGCATTTCGAGCCTGCTCACGATCCCGGCTCCTTAAGGGCCGAGGTCTTCACAGCAAATCCATCGCGCGTCGGCGCGGTGTTGGAGCATGATCGTTTCCGATCATGCCCCAGCCGTCACACGGCGGCATGACTGTCACGCCGGAGCGCGGCCTTGCTGCGCTCAGGCCGCAACGCTAGGCTTCCCTTGAACAGCAGCAGCCATCAACGGAGCAAATCGACCATGTCGCCAGCGGAAGCGCGCCTGAAGGAAGTGCCGTCGGATATCAGCGCGGCGGAGTGGGAGCAGCGGATCAACCTCGCCGCATGCTACCGGCTGGTTGCCCTCTATGGCTGGGACGATCTGGTCGACACCCACATTTCCGCACGAGTGCCGGGACCGGAGCATCACTTCCTGATCAATCCCTACGGCCTGATGTTCGACGAAATCACCGCGTCGAGCCTGGTCAAGGTCGATCTCGGCGGCAATCAGCTTTCCAAGAGCGACTACAGCATCAACCCGGCCGGCTTCACCATCCATTCGGCGATCCACGAGGTGCGCGAGGACGCCGGCTGCGTGCTCCATCTGCACACGATCGACGGCACCGCGGTGTCGAGCAGCCCCGAGGGGCTGCTGCCGCTGAACCAGACCGCGCAGCTCGTCACCCACGACCTTGCCTATCACGACTATGAGGGCATCGCGCTCGATCATGACGAGCGCCCGCGCCTGCAGCGCGACCTCGGCAACAAGAACCACATGCTATTGCGCAATCACGGCACGCTGACGGTCGGCCGCTCGGTCGCCTCGGCGTTCGAGCGCATGTACCATCTGGAGCGGGCCTGCTCGATGCAGGTGGCGACCCGCGCGCTCGGCCCGATCGCGTATCCGGTCGAGCAGCAAGCGATCGACAAGAACACCGAGCTGCTGTCCAATCCCGACCGCGCCGAGCTGCGTTCGACCCAGCTCGTTTGGCCGCCGCTGTTGCGCAGGCTCGACCGGGTCAATCCCGGTTACCGCAGTTGAATTTTCACAATCTTCGCGTAGATTAGCTCCAACACCCTCTGCACTATCGGAATCAAACGCCGCCCAATTCCGGGCGGCGTTTTTACGTTCGGCGGGTGCTGTGCGCTTCGCGCCCTACTTGGCGTCCGCGAAGGCCGCGAGGATTCGCGCCCAGGAGCGGATGCCCTTGTGGAAGCTCTTGAGGTCGTACTTCTCGTTCGGCGAATGGATGTTGTCGTCGTCGAGGCCGAAGCCGACCAGCACGCTGTCGAGCCCGAGCGTGCGCTTGAAGTCGGCGACGATCGGGATCGAGGCGCCGGAGCCGATCAGGAGCGCCTCCTTGCCCCATTCGTCGGTCAGCGCACGCCGGGCGGCCGCGAGCGGCTTCATGTTCCAATCGAGCGCGATCGCCGGCGCGCCGGCATGGTCGATGAACTCGGCCTTGCAGTCCGCCGGCACGCGCGCCCTGACGTAGTCGCGGAACGCCTGCCGGATCTTTTCCGGGTCTTGTCCCTCGACCAGGCGGAACGAGACTTTCGCCGATGCCTCCGCCGGGATCACCGTCTTCGAGCCCTCGCCGGTGTAGCCGCCGACGATGCCGTTGACGTCGCAGGTCGGACGCGAGGACACCTGCTCGATCAGGAGCCTGTCCTTCTCGCCGGCCGGCACCGAGAGGCCGATCGGCTTGAGGAAGCTTTCCGGCGTCAGATTGAGCTGCTTCCACTGCGCCAGGATGTCCGGCGGCAGATCCTTCACGCCGTCGTAGAAGCCGGGAATGGTGATGTGGCCGTTCTCGTCATGCAGGCCGCCGAGGATGCGCGTCAGCACGCGGATCGGATTCTGCGCGCCGCCGCCGAACACGCCGGAATGCAGGTCGCGATTGGCGGCCTTGATCTTGACCTCGTCATACACCAGTCCGCGCAACGAGGTCGTGATCGCTGGCGTGTTCGGATCCCACATGCCGGTGTCGCAGACCAGCGCGAAGTCGGCCTTCAGCTCGGCCTTGTTCGCCTCAAGGAACGGCACGAAGTTCTTCGAGCCGACCTCTTCCTCGCCCTCGATGATGACGGTGATGTCGACCGGCAACGACCCCGTCACCGTCTTCCAAGCGCGGCACGCCTCGATGAAGGTCATCAGCTGACCCTTGTCGTCCTCGGCGCCGCGCGCGACGATGATCTTGCGGCCGTCGGCGTGGTCGGTGACCACAGGCTCGAACGGCGGACGATGCCAGAGATTCAGGGGATCGACCGGCTGGACGTCGTAATGGCCGTAGAACAGCACATGCGGGCGCCCGTCGGTGCTGCCGGTGAACTTGCCGACCACGGCCGGATGGCCCGCGGTCGGCCGCACCTCGGCCTGGAAGCCGAGCGTTGCGAGATCCGCGGCAAGATGATTGGCGGCCGCCTTGCAGTCCTTGGCGAAGGCCGGATCGGCCGAAATTGACTTGACCCTCAGGAGCGTGAACAGCCGCTCGAGACTGTTGTCGAAATCGGCATCGATGCGGTCGAGGACCGGCTGCAGCTTGACGTTGGACATCGCGGACATCCTCTTGGTGAACGTGGCACCGGGTTGTAGCCCGCTGCCCGCCGGAGGCAAAGCGCCGGCCCTTATTCGTGGCGCGCCGGCGCGGGATATTACCTGCGCAACAATCCGCCGAGCGCACCGCGCACGATCGCGCGCCCGATCGACCCGCCGACGGAGCCGCCGACCGACTTGCCGAGATCGGCAACCACGCCGCCAACCACCTTGTCGGTCACCGAGCGCGTGACATTGCGCGCGATCACCTGCCCGGTCGACAGCCGGCCACGCTTGACGTTGGTGCCGAAGATCGCGGCGGCGATCGCACCGATATGGCCGAGGATGCCGCCGCCCTCCGCGCCTTCTGCCGGCGCCGCCGTTGCGGCGAGACGCTTCTGGATGATCTCGTAGGCGGATTCGGCGTCGATCGCGGTGTCGTATTTGCCCTTCACCGGACTTGCATCCATGATCGCCTTGCGCTCCTCGGGCGTGATCGGCCCGATCCGCGCCGATGGCGGCCGGACCAGGATGCGCTCGACCATCGACGGCGTGCCGCCGCCCTCGAGGAACGAAACCAGCGCCTCGCCCTTGCCGAGCTCCATGATCACGCGCGCGGTGTTGAACTTCGGATTGGGGCGGAACGTTTCCGCGGCCGCAGCAACGGCCTTCTGGTCGCGCGGCGTAAAGGCGCGCAGCGCGTGCTGCACGCGGTTGCCGAGCTGCGCCAGCACCTTGTCGGGCACGTCGATCGGATTTTGCGTGACGAAATAGACGCCGACGCCCTTGGAGCGGATCAGCCGCACCACCTGCTCGATCTTGTCCATCAGCGCCTTTGGCGCATCGTTGAACAGCAGATGCGCCTCGTCGAAGAAGAACACCAGCTTCGGCTTCGGCAGGTCGCCGGCTTCCGGCAATTCCTCGAACAATTCCGAGAGCATCCAGAGCAGGAACGTGGCGTAAAGCCGCGGGCTCTGCATCAGCTTGTCGGCGACGAGAATGTTGACCATGCCGCGGCCGTCGCGGTCGGTCCGCATGAAGTCCTTCAGCGTCAGCGCCGGTTCGCCGAAGAATTTCGTGCCGCCCTGGTTCTCGAGCACCAGAAGCTGACGTTGAATGGTGCCGACCGTCGCCTTGGACACGTTGCCGTAGCTTTGCGCAGCCTTACGGAGCGGCGCCAGCGGATCTTCCTCATCATCGGCGGCCTTCTTGCTCCCGTCGGGAGCGACCGCATCGAGCAAGGCGCGCAGATCCTTCATGTCGATCAGCGTAAGGCCGTTCTCGTCCGCGACACGGAAGGCAACGTTGAGCACGCCTTCCTGCACGTCGTTGAGATCGAGCATTCGCGAGAGCAGCAGCGGACCCATTTCGGTGACGGTGGCGCGCACCGGATGCCCCTGCTCGCCGAAAACGTCCCAGAACACGGTCGAGAACTGGTCGGGCTGGAAGGTCAGCCCCATCTCCTGGGCGCGCTTGATAATGAAGTCCTTGGCCTCGCCGACTTCGGAGATGCCGGAAAGATCGCCTTTGATATCGGCCGCGAAGACCGGGACACCGGCACGCGCAAAGCCTTCCGCCATGACTTGAAGCGAGACGGTCTTGCCGGTTCCGGTCGCACCGGTCACGAGGCCGTGCCGGTTGGCCAGCGCGAGCGTCAGCCACGCTGTCTCGTCACCCTTGCCGATAAAAATCTTCTCGTCGGTATCGGCCAGCTTGTTGTCGGAAGTCGCCATCGCTTGGTCTCTTCGCAAAGATAGATCGGCCTCGGTTGCCGAACCCACAGCAATCATATTGCATCTTGCCGGTCGAATGAAACTGTCAGTGTGCGCTGACATACATTGTCGCTCCGAGGTTCCTCATACTTTCTTCCCTGTCGCGCGAAGAAAACGAGTGCGCATTGCGACAAGATGGCGTGAATCCGGCGCTCACTCTTGCATCGGTGCAACACTTGCAATGCGATCGAAAACTGAAATGCGCGGATCGCTTGTATTTCGTGGCGCAGACGCTCAAGATGAATTGTTAATAAATATCCGGCAAGAACCGGATGAGGCGGGGCAAGATGGACGAACTGGTTGGACGGCTGGCCGCGAAGGCCGGCATCGATGGCGCTGTCGCTGAAAAAACCATCGGCATCGTTCTGGGTTTCCTCCGTAACGAGGGACCTTCCGACAAAGTCCAGGCTCTCATCGACCAAATCCCCGGCGCCGAAGCGGCAATCGCCGCCTCCAACAACAGCGGTGGTCTATCGCGGTTGATGGACGGCGGACTGATGGCCGTCGGCACCCGACTCATGGCGCTCGGCTTGAGCATGAGCGAGATTCAGAAAATCGCGCGAGAACTTTTCGTGTTCGGTCGCGACAAAATCGGAGCTGATCAAATGGGCGAGATCATTTCGGGGACGCCGGGCCTTAGCCAATTTGCCTGAAGCACGTCTCACGCCTTGCGGATACGCTCCCTTCTACCTGCATACGAGTATCATGACATACCCCCTCTCCGAGATCGACGGCCTGTCCCCCTATTGCGCAGCAAAACTGAAATCACAGGGTATCCGCACGACCGAAGCGCTGCTTGAAGCCGCCCGCACCGTCAAGGGACGCAAGGCGCTCGCGGCCACGACCGGGATCAGCGAACAGCAACTGCTCGAATGGGCCAACATCTCCGACTACATGCGGATTCCGGGTATGGGCAGGGCGAAAGTCGGCCTGATGCGTGCCGCCGGTGTCACCACGGTGCGCGAGCTCGCGCACCGCAATCCGTCGCGGCTGGTGCAGAGCATGAAGGACGCCAACCTCAAGCGGAAGCTCGTCCGCGTCATGCCGTCCGAGAAGTCGGTCGAGCTGCTCATCGAACAGGCGCGCAAGCTGCCTCCCAAGATCACCTACTAGCCCGCCTGAAGGCTCCAGGTCGCCGCCGGCGCCAGCCTTGCTTCGCCATGCCTTGACTTGCCGGCGCTGTCAGCGCAAAGCGACCGCATGATGGCGACCAAGCCCATATCGTCAGCCGCAGCCGGCCTGGCCGGACGCGCGCTGCTGCAGACGTTGCCGTCCAAGCCCTATCCGGCCGTGATGGGCATATTGAACGTGACGCCGGATTCATTCTCGGACGGAGGGCAGTTCATCGCGCCCGAGCAGGCGCTGGCGCAGGCCCGCAAGCTGGTCGCTGACGGCGCCGACATCATCGACATCGGCGCGGAGTCGACCCGCCCCTACGGCTCCCAACAACCAGTCTCGGCGGACGACGAGTTGAAGCGGCTGAAGCCGGTGCTGGCCGACGTCATCGCGCTCGGCGTACCGGTCTCGATCGACAGCATGAAGTCGGAGGTCGTGGCCTGGGCGTTGGACCAGGGCGCCGCGATCGCCAATGACGTCTGGGGCCTGCAGCGCGATAGCGGCATGGCCCCCCTCGTCGCCGCACGCGGCGTGCCCGTGATCATCATGCACAATCGCGAGCAGGCCGATCCGGCGATCGACATCATGCATGATATTGCGGCCTTCTTCACCCGCTCGCTCGACATTGCGGCCGGCGCCGGCATTGCGTCCGACCACATCGTGCTCGATCCCGGCATCGGCTTCGGCAAGACGCAGGAGCAGAGCATGACGGTGCTGGCGCGGCTTTCCGAGCTCGACGCGTTCCGCCTGCCCGTGCTGGTCGGCGCCTCGCGCAAGCGCTTCATCAGCACGGTTGTACCGTCGGAGCCGCGCGAGCGGATCGGCGGCTCGATCGCGGCGCATCTGATCGCCGCGCAGAATGGCGCCCGCATCATCCGCGCGCATGACGTCGCGGAAACCGTTCAGGCGCTGCGGGTGGCTGCAGCAATCAAGGGACAGCAATGACCGATACGATCTTCATCACCGGGATCGTCATCCATGCCCGTCATGGCGTGATGGAACATGAGACCGAGGTCGGGCAACGTTTCGTCATCGATCTCGAGCTCTATACCGATCTCTCGGAGTCCTCGCGCACCGACCGCCTTTCCGACACCGTCTCCTATTCCAACGTGGTGGCGACCGCGACGTCGGCGTTCAAGGACACGAACTACAAGCTCTTGGAGCGCGCCGCCGGTGCGGTGGCCGACGACATCCTCAGTGCATTCCCGCGCATCAGGGCCGTCAAGGTCACCGTCCACAAGCCGCACGCCCCGATCGCCGCGATCTTCGACGATGTCGGCGTGGTGTTGACGCGCTCACGGCATCCGCCGTCCCATGGCTAGCGTCCTGATCGCGCTTGGCGGCAATGTCGGCGACGTCCGCACGACGTTCCGCAAGGCCATCGCCAATATCTGCGGCATGGCGCAGGCCGCCCTGCTGGCGCGCTCGTCGGACTATTCGACGCCGCCCTGGGGAGAGGAGCAGCAGCAAAGCTTCATCAATGCCTGCATTGAGATCGAGACCAGCCTCGATCCGCATGCGCTGCTGTTCACGCTGCACAAGATCGAGACCAGGTTCGGCCGCGACCGCGCCAACGAGCGGCGCTGGGGGCCGCGCACCCTCGACCTCGACCTGATCGCCTATGACGACGTCAAGCTGGACAAGCCGGAACTGACCCTGCCGCACCCGCGCCTGTTCGAGCGCGCTTTCGTGCTGGTGCCGCTGGCCGAGATCGTTCCCGATCGCCTGATCTCCGGCCGCCGTGTCGCCGACGCGCTGGCCCAGGTTTCCGCCGACGGTATTTTCCGTCTGCCGGACCTCGATTAAGGTCAAATTTCCCCAAAACAACTGTTTGGCTTGGCCGCCCGCCCGTGGCAATTTCCGGCCAAATCAGGAGGCCCCTTGCGGGCTGGCGAAGGATATTTTGGGCGGATGACGACCACGACTGACGATTTGCGGCTGGCAGCGGATTTTCAATCAGCGACCTATGAGGACTGGCGCAAGCTGGTCGACGGCGTGCTGAAGGGTGCGTCGTTCGAGAAACTGGTCGGCAAGACCTATGACGGACTGAAGATCGATCCGATCTATCGCCGCGCCACCAACACCGGCCCGATCGCCGGCCGCGCAGCCGCGGCCCCCTGGCGGATCCTGCAACGGATCGACCATCCCGATGCCGCGCAGGCCAACGTGCAGGCGCTGCACGATCTCGAGAACGGGGCGACCGGCCTCGAATTCGAATTCGCAGGTGGTCCCGGCGCGCGCGGCTTCGGCCTCGCCGACGCCAGCAAGCAGACATTGGCCAAGGTTTGCGACGGCATCCATCTAGACGCCGGCATCATGATCGCGCTCAACCCGGTGATCGGACGCGAGAACGCCGGCGAAACGTTTGCCGACGTCGTAGAAGCCCGCAAGTTCGATCCGGCCAAGCTCGACCTTCACTTCAACTATCAGGCGCTCAGCACGGTCGCTGTGCGGGGCGCCGCGGCTGCCGCCTGGGCCGATTACGAGAAGCCGTTCGGCAAGGTCGTCAGCGAGCTGATCAAGCGTGGCTTCAAGGGACCGTTCGTGCTGGCCGATGGCCGGCCGATTCACGACGCCGGTGGTTCCGAAGTGCAGGAGCTTGCCTTCACGCTCGCGGTGGCGCTCGCCTATCTGCGCATGCTGGAGGCGGCCGGCATTGATCTCGATGCGGCGCGCACCGCAATCTCGTTCCGGCTCAGTGCCGACGCCGACCAGTTCCTGACGCTGGCGAAATTCCGCGCGCTGCGGCGGCTGTGGGCACGGGTCGAGCAGGCCTGCGGGCTTGCGCCGAAGCCGATCTTCGTCAACGCGCAGACCGCGTGGCGCATGCTGACCCAGCGCGACGCCAATGTGAACATGCTGCGCGCGACCATGGCGACGTTTGCGGCCGGCCTCGGCGGCGCGAATGCGATCACCGTGCTGCCGCATACTCTGGCGCTCGGTTTGCCCGACGAGTTCGCCCGGCGCGTGGCGCGCAACACGCAACTGGTCCTGCTTGAGGAAGCAAACCTCGCAAAGGTCTCCGATCCCGCGGCGGGCTCCGGCGGCATCGAGACGCTGACGTCGCAGCTTTGCGAAGCGGCCTGGGCGATGTTCCAGGAGATCGAGAAGGCCGGCGGCGTCTTCGCTGGGCTCCAGCAAGGCCTGATCCAGAACAAGGTCGCCGCGACCCGCACGGCACGCGAAGCCAACGTTGCGAAACGCCGCGACGTGCTGACCGGCGCCAGCGAGTTCCCGAACCTGCATGAGGCCGACATCGCGGTGCTGGACGTGAAACCTTCACTCCCGATCGCCCCGGCCGATGCGACGATCAAGTTCGACGCACTGGCGCCGACGCGCCTTGCCGAACCGTTCGAAGCGCTGCGCGACAGGTCGGATGCGGCGCTGAACGCGAAGGGTGCGCGGCCAAAGATCTTCCTTGCCAATCTCGGCACAGCGGCGGATTTCACCGCACGCGCCACCTTTGCCAAGAGCTTCTTCGAGACCGGCGGCATCGAGGCGATCGACAGCGAGGGCTTTGCCGACGCGGCGGCGCTGGCCACGGCCTTCAAGGCCTCCGGCGCGGCAATGGCCTGCATCTGCTCCTCGGACAAGGTTTATGCCGACCGTGCGGCTGATGCCGCCAGGGCCCTTCACGGAGCCGGAGCGAAGCATATCTATCTAGCAGGACGGCCCGGCGACCAGGAAGCGGCGTTGCGGGCGGCTGGCATTGGTGAGTTCGTCTTCGCCGGCGGCGACGCGCTGGCGACATTGCGCGACGCCTATCGGCGGCTGGAGCAAGCATGACGGCTGAAGCACCATCAAAACCCGTTCTGACCGGCGGCTGCCAATGCGGCGCCGTCCGCTTTGCAGTATCGACAGCACCAACCCGGATCAGCATCTGCCACTGCCGGATGTGCCAGAAGGCCTCCGGCGCGCCGTTCGCCTCCTTCGCTGAGGTCGATCGCAACGATTTCACCTGGACCCGCGGCAGGCCCGCCGCGTTCAGGTCCTCGTCGATCGCCGAGCGCGACTTCTGCGCGGCTTGCGGCACACCCTTGAGCTTCCGCCGTATCGACGGGCCGCGGATCGAGATCATGACCGGCGCCTTCGACCGGCCGGACCGGGTGGTGCCGACGCAGCAATTTGGAAGCGAGTCCCGGCTCGGCTGGGTGGTTGGTATTGCCAATCTGCCGAGCCAGACCACGATGCAGAATTACGGCCCGGAGAAGATGGCGACCATCGTCAGCCACCAGCATCCGGACCATGATTGAGGGCGTCGCAAGACGATCCGAGTGATATGATGGACAACATGAGCCGCATACCAAATTTTGCCGATATCGCTTTTGAGAAGGTCGGCGGTGCAGCGCCCGCAACGAACGCCGAGCCGTGGCTGACGCCCGAGGGCATCCCGGTCAAATCCGTCTACAGCGAAGCCGACCTCGAAGGCATCGACTTCCTCGAGACCTGGCCGGGGATCGCGCCTTATCTGCGCGGTCCCTACCCGACCATGTATGTCAACCAGCCCTGGACGATCCGCCAATATGCCGGCTTCTCCACGGCGGAGGATTCCAACGCCTTCTATCGCCGCAACCTCGCGGCCGGACAGAAGGGCCTGTCGGTGGCGTTCGACCTCGCCACCCACCGCGGCTATGACTCGGACCATCCCCGCGTCTCCGGCGACGTCGGCATGGCCGGTGTCGCGATCGATTCCATCTACGACATGCGCACGCTGTTCGCCGGTATTCCGCTCGACCAGATGAGCGTGTCGATGACCATGAACGGCGCGGTGCTGCCGATCCTCGCGCTGTTCGTGATCGCCGCCGAGGAACAGGGCGTGCCGCCGGAGAAGCTGTCGGGCACCATTCAGAACGACATTCTGAAAGAGTTCATGGTGCGCAACACCTATATCTATCCGCCGGTGCCCTCGATGCGGATCATCTCCGACATCTTCGCCTACACCTCGCAGCGGATGCCGAAGTTCAACTCGATCTCGATCTCCGGCTACCACATGCAGGAAGCCGGCGCGACGCAGGACCTCGAGCTCGCCTATACGCTGGCCGACGGCGTCGAATATCTGCGCGCGGGTCTCGCCGCCGGCCTCGACGTCGATCGCTTCGCGCCACGGCTGTCATTCTTCTGGGCGATCGGCATGAACTTCTTCATGGAAGTCGCCAAGATGCGCGCCGCGCGGCTGTTGTGGGCCAAGCTGCTCAAGCCGTTCAATCCGAAGGATCCGCGCTCGCTGTCACTGCGGACGCATTGCCAGACCTCCGGCTGGTCGCTGACCGCGCAGGATGTGTTCAACAACGTGATGCGCACCACGATCGAGGCGATGGCGGCGACGCAAGGCCACACCCAGTCGCTGCACACCAACGCGCTCGACGAAGCGCTGGCGCTGCCGACCGACTTCTCGGCGCGCATCGCCCGCAACACGCAATTGTTCCTGCAGCAGGAGAGCGGCACCAACCGCATCATCGATCCCTGGGGCGGCTCCTATTATGTCGAGCGGCTGACCCGCGATCTCGCGGCGAAAGCCTGGGGCCATATCCAGGAGGTTGAGGCGCTGGGCGGCATGGCGAAGGCGATCGAGGCCGGCGTGCCGAAGCTGCGCATCGAGGAGGCCTCCGCCAAGACGCAGGCGCGCATCGATGCCGGCCGCCAGGCCGTGATCGGCGTCAACAAGTACAAGCCGGAGAACGAGAAGCCCATCGACGTGCTGAAGGTGGAGAATTCCACCGTGCGGCGGCTGCAGATCGACAAGCTCGCGCGGCTGAAGAAGGAGCGCAACCAGAAGGACGTGGACGCGGCGCTTTCGGCGCTCACCCGCGCGGCCGGCGAAGGCAACGGCAACCTGCTGGCGCTGGCGATCGACGCGGCGCGGGCCAAAGCGACCGTCGGCGAGATTTCGGATGCGATGGAGAAGGTGTTCGGCCGGCACCGCGCCGAGATCAAGTCGATCACCGGCGTCTACAAGCGAGAGGCAGCGACCATGTCCAACCGGGTCGGGAAGGTGCAGGCCCTGATCGATGCGTTCGAGGAGGCCGAAGGCCGCCGTCCTCGCATCCTGGTGGCAAAGATCGGCCAGGACGGTCACGACCGCGGCCAGAAGGTGATCGCGTCCGCTTTCGCCGATGTCGGCTTCGACGTCGATATCGGGCCGCTGTTTGCGACCGCGGACGAAGCCGCCCGCCAGGCGGTCGAGAACGACGTGCACATTCTCGGCGTCTCGTCGCTGGCGGCCGCGCACCTCACGGCGGTGCCGGAGCTGAAGGCCGCGCTGAAGAAGCACGGCCGCGAGGACATCATGATCATCGTCGGCGGCGTGGTGCCGCCGCAGGATTACGATGCGCTGTACAAGGCCGGCGCCGAGGCGATCTTCCCGCCGGGCACGGTGATCGCGGATGCCGCCGAGGAGCTGATCCACAAGCTCAACGCGCGGCTCGGCCACAGCGAGGCGGCAGAGTAGCTCTGCCGCCTCCGTCCCGAACGGAGTTTTCCATGCGCGCCGCTCGCATCACGACGCCTGCCCGCATCCTATGTCTTGCCGGCGTGCTTGCCTGCCTCAGCCTTCCCGCGCGTGCCGACGATCCCAAGCCCGATGCATCGGTCAAGAACAACAGCGTTGAGGCCAACGTCTATCTCGACGACAAGATCAAGGCGGATGCGGCCCTTGCCGCCGATTGCCTGGCCGAAGGCCGGAAGTGGATCGACAAAAATGCGGCGGAGGCGGCTTCCGCCCGCAAGGAGGAACCGGAGTTCTTCAAGGACCGCGGCGGCTGGTCGTTCGGGCGCAAATATTCCGTGCGCTCCGTGGTCGACAACCGCTATGTGAGCGTCCTGCGCGACGACTATATGGACACTCACGGCGCGCATCCGAACTCCGATGTCAACACCATCCTGTGGGACTCAGCCGAGAAGAAGCGCATCAGCATCCGCCCCTTCTTCACTGAGACCGCCGACAATGGTCCGACCCTGAAGGCGATGCGGAAGGCCATCGTCAGCGCGCTGAACGCGGAGAAGAAGAAGCGCGGCGCAAGCGAGACGGCAACGGCCGAGTGGTACAAGGAGCTCAAGCCGACGCTGCTGAAAATCGGCGCCGTGACGCTGGCGCCGTCGACGGAAGCCGGCAAGAGCTCCGGCCTCACCTTCCATTATCCGCCCTATGCCGTCGGCCCCTATGCCGAAGGCCAATATGTCGTCTTCGTGCCGTGGGAGACGCTGAAGCCCTATCTCACGCCGGAAGGCACAAAGATTTTTGCCGGTGCTCGGCCGAGGAGCGACGAGGACGATCAGCAGTAGTGGTCCTCAGCAAGCCTGGCCGGCGCTGACACGCGTTCCTCTCGCCTGCGATGACCGGCCGGTGTAAACCAACGTCATGATCGCCTCGAAGTCTGTCTCTCCCGACATCCACGCCCTCGCCCGGCAGCTCCGTGCCGGCCAGCGCGCTGCGCTTGCCCGAGCGATCACGCTGGTGGAGAGCCGCCGTAGCGACCACCAGGCGGCGGCGCGCGACCTGGTGCAGGCGCTGCTGCCCGACACCGGCAAGGCGGTGCGGGTCGGCATCACGGGCTCACCCGGCGTCGGCAAGTCGACCACCATCGATGCTCTCGGCATGTTTCTGATCGAGCACGGTCACAAGGTCGCGGTGCTGGCGGTCGATCCTTCCTCCGCGCGCACCGGCGGCTCGATCCTCGGCGACAAGACGCGGATGGCGCGGCTTGCGGCCTCCGATCAGGCCTTTATCCGGCCCTCGCCTTCCTCGGGTACGCTCGGCGGCGTCGCGGCGAAAACCCGCGAGGCGATGCTGTTGTGCGAGGCGGCCGGCTTCGACGTGGTGCTGGTCGAGACCGTCGGCATCGGCCAGTCCGAGACCGCGGTCTGCGATATGACCGATTTCTTCCTGGCGCTGATGCTGCCTGGCGCCGGCGACGAGCTGCAGGGCATCAAGAAAGGCCTCGTCGAGCTCGCCGACATGATCGCGATCAACAAGGCCGACGGCGACAATATCAAGCGCGCCAACCTCGCTGCGGCCGAATATCGCAGCGCGCTGCACATCCTCTCGCCCCGCTCCGAGCATTGGCATCCGCCGGTCGAAACCTATTCGGCGCTGTCGGGTACCGGCCTCGACAAATTGTGGAAGAAGATCCTCGAGCACCGCGCCGCGATGGCCACCTCCGGCGAGTTCGCCAGCCGCCGCCGCGAGCAGCAGGTGAAGTGGATGTGGTCGATGTTCGAGGGGCGGATGATGGCGCGACTGCGCGCCGATGCCGCGATCCGGGCGAAGGTGAAGAAGATGGAGAGCGACGTCGCCGACGGCCGCATCGCTCCCGCGCTCGCCGCCGAACAGATCGCAGAGATGCTGAGGTGAGCGGCAAGCTGCGCCTCCTCGTCACCGGCTTCGGGCCGTTCCCGGGCGCGCCGTTCAACCCGACCATGGCGCTGGTGAAGCGGCTGACCGAGCTGCGCCGCCCGACCTTCGACGACGCCGCGCTGACGAGCCATATCTTCGATGTCACCTATGCTGCCGTCGATCGCGAATTGCCGGAGCTGCTCGCAACGCATCGCCCGCAGGCGTTGTTGATGTTTGGGCTGGCCGGCCGCACCGGCTATTTGCGGATCGAAACCCGCGCCCGCAACGCGGTGACCACGCGCTTTCCCGATGCCGGCCGCCAGCACGCGCGCAAGGGATCGATCGCCGACGGCGCCGATGCCCGAATGTTCGGGCCGCATTCGGAGAAGCTGCTGCGCGCCGCGCTTGCAACCGGCATCGACGCGCGCCTGTCGCGCGATGCCGGCAGCTATCTCTGCAACTATCTGAGCTGGCGCGCGATCGAGGCCGTGGGCCGCAACGGTGGCCTTCACCTTGCGCAATTTGTCCACGTTCCGCCGCTCGCCCATGACGGAACGGCGGCGCGTGGCATGTCGTCGATTGCGCTCGAACAGCTTGTCGATGCCGGCGAGGCGATGCTGATGGAGCTGGTGAAACTGACCCGGCAGGCTACGCTCACCGGCATGCATGATCGCTGCACCGGGGGTTAACCCTACCGCCAACAATTGCCCTGTTCCGCCGGCCCATTCACCATGCAGCGCCGCGTTTCGCGCTACGTAGCAAGGGCGAACGTCATCGCTCGCGTCTGCGAGGGCCATGCAGCATGGACGTCAACCGCCGTCATCTCATTGGAGCATCCGCCGTCGGCGTCGCCGGCGCGCTTGCGATGTCGCCGGACGCCGCGCGCGCGGCGCCAGCGGCCGGGTCGCTCGGCCGCGATGTCACGCAATATGGCGTTCGCCCCGGCAGTCCCGACGATCAAACCCGAAATCTGCAGCGCGCCATCGACGAGGGCGCACGTGCCCAGGTGCCGCTGGTGTTCCCGCCCGGCGTCTACCGCACCGGCCTGCTGCGGCTTGCGCCCGGCAGCCAGTTGATCGGTGTGCGCGGCGCGAGCCGGCTGGCCTTCACCGGCGGCGCGTCGATGCTCTCGGGTGAAGGCGCCGACGGCGCCGGCCTCACCGGCCTGACCCTGGACGGCGGCAACATCCCGCTGCCGACCCGGCGCGGCCTCGTGCATTGCCTGGCCGGCCGCGACATCCGCATCAGGGATTGCGAATTCAAAGGCAGCGGCGGCAACGGCATCTGGTTCGAGCAGGTGTCGGGCGATGTCAGCAACAACATCTTCACCGACATCGCGACCACAGCGCTGGTCTCGTTCGACGCGCTGGGCCTGATCGTCGCGCGCAACACCATCAAGGGCACCAGCGACAACGGCATCGAGATCCTGCGCACTGCGATCGGCGACGACGGCACCATCGTCGCCGACAATCGCATCGAGGACATCAAGGCCGGCCCGGGCGGCTCAGGGCAGTATGGCAACGCCATCAACGCCTTCCGCGCCGGCAACGTAATCGTGCGCGGCAACCGCATCCGTAACTGCGACTATTCGGCGGTGCGCGGCAATTCGGCCTCCAACATCCACATCACTGATAACAGCGTCAGCAATGTCCGCGAGGTCGCGCTCTACTCGGAATTCTCGTTCGAGGCCGCCGTCATCGCCAACAACACCGTCGATGGCGCCGCGGTCGGAGTCTCCGTGTGCAACTTCAACGAAGGCGGCCGTATCGCGGTGGTCCAGGGCAACATCATCCGGAACCTGATCCCGAAGCGTCCGATCGGCACCGCGCCCGACGATGACGCCGGGATCGGCATCTACGTCGAGGCCGATAGCACCGTCACCGGCAACGTGGTCGAGAACGCCCCGTCGTTCGGCATCATCGCCGGCTGGGGCAAGTATCTACGCGACGTCGCGATCACCGGAAACGTGATCCGCAACGCCTTTATCGGCGTCGGGGTCTCCGTGGTGCCGGGCGCGGGCACGGCGCTGATCAACAACAACATGATCTCGGAAACGCCGCGCGGCGCGGTGGTCGGGCTCGATCACGCCCGCGCCGTGACCACCGACCTCTCGGCCGGCGGCGCCCAGCAATATGCGCAGCTGATGGTTGGCTCCAACGCCGTACGGCGCTAAGGCGCGATACGCGCTAGAACGAGTTGCGTAGCAACGGATAGCGCGCCTGGATCGCGTTGAGATCAAGCACCGGCGCCGGCATCTTGAGCGGCGGCGCATCCTTCACGGCGGATGCTTCCTCCAGCACCTCGGCCGCCGTATCGAGCGCGGCCGTCATGGCCGTCATGGTGGATTCCGCGAAGGTCAGGACCTCCGGCTCGCGGTCCGGCGCGGACAGGGTGACCCGCGGCGGCAATTTCGCGCGTCCGCGCCCCAGCCACGACAGGTCGATCGGCGAGTTGTCAAGCGAGGCCTCGCGCGACAGAAGCTCGCGCCAGATGTCGACCGCCGCCCTGGCTTCCCTGATATTTTCGAGAAAGGCGTCTTCGGTGTGATAGCGGCGCCAGCGCCCGGTCTCGAACAGTTCGGTGAGGTGTTCCAGCCTTTGCTCGGCAAGGTTGCACCAGCGCGCAACAATCTCGTGACCCCTGGCCACGTCGGTCCGATGTGTCATTCAACTTGCCCGGAAAGAGAGAAGGCGGACGCAGACGCAACCGAACCGAATCAACTGGACGTGACGGAGATATTCTGTGGAAAAGGTAAATAAAGTCTAACTAAATTCCTAATCTCCTCAGGTCGACGAAGAAAGTCCGCACCACTAAACCACTAAGGAGTTTCTCGCTCGATCCGCAGTGAGGTCATGGGCTTGCGTGACAACGATGCCGGGATCACCAGCTGCATCGGGTCAACACCGTCCAGGGCATGCCCAAAATGAAAGACCCGTCCGGGGGGACAACCGGACGGGTCAAAGCCATATGGGCGCTTGGGGTGGATGGGCGCTCGCGCCTGATATAGCCGGGGAGGGATAACCGCTCCCACACACATAAGTCGTGACAGGAACGCCGACGTTCAAACCCTCGACGATTTTTTTAACTTTCTCGCCCCGAGGTTCCCTGCGTGAGCCAGCGCGTTCAGCGCCGAAAAATCGCTGCGGAGCAGCGCGATTTGCATCATTTGCAGCGGATTTGTCCCATGCCGTCGATGGCGCTGCGTTGTCCTGCGCGCGGGCTCACGGAAGTGTTATTGAATGCTGCAAGGCCTTCGGCTGCTGCGACGGTTTGTCCGGCGTCGCAGACATCCGCCCTGCCCGCGGCTGTTGGTATTGACATGCGGCTCAACGCATAACCGATAGCCTACGACGCTTCGGCCGCGAAGCTGACGATCTTCTCCTTCTGCAGCCTGGCGACCAGCGCTGCGACGTCGCCCCTGGACATCGCGCGGTTACCGAACTGCAGGCGGAACAGCCCACCCTTGGCGCCATCGACGATCGACGCCTGATAGCTGTCCAGCAACGCGCTGATGTCGGCGACCTTGGCATCCGGCGTGAAACGCACCAGCACGCGCGACGGCGCGGCCGCCGGGGCAGCCGAGAGATCGCGGGTCAACGGCGCGCTGCGCTCGGCCGTCTGCGGTGGCGTTGGCGCCGGGCTAGAGAGGTCGCGGGTGACCGGTACGCCGCGGTCGGCCTCGTCCAGTGACGCGGTCTGAAACGACGTCGGCTGGCTCCGCATCAGCACCGTGCCGATCACGCCGGCCTGCAACAGCACCAGGATCGCACCGAGCGCGGACGACCAGGCCAGCGTCCGCGGCGACAGCTTCGCGAAGAACTCCGAGATGCCGGCCGACATGCGCGCCACCATCGACGGCTTGCGCTCCGGCTCGGCATCGATCGCTGTAAACAGCTTCTGCATGGCGCGCGTCGAGGGCGCACCGAGGCTCTCGTTCAGACGAATGGTCTCGGCATATTCATCGCGGGTCACGGCATATTGCCTCGCTAGCTCGGGATCGCGGGCGAGCGCGTCCTCGACACGGCGCGCGTCACGCGCGTTCAGCGTGCCGGCCGCGTGCCAGGGCAGCAGCAGCTCGATATCGCCCGGCTCCTGATCCAGCACCTTCCTGTTCGCTGCCGTCATGGCCAACCTCGCTCGACGCCGGCTGCCTTCAGCAACTCGGCGAGTTTCTTGCGCGCGTAGAACAGACGCGTCTTCACGGTGTTCTGCGGAATGCCAACGATTTCAGCGACGTCTTCCACGGATTTCTCGTGATAGTAGACAAGATCGACGATCTCCCGATGTTCCGCCGACAATGCCGTCAGGCACTTGCGCAGCGCTTCACCGGTATCCTTCTTCTGCACCACCGTTTCCGGATCGTCGGACGTATCCTCGATCGCGTTCGCGGCCTCATCGTCCAGTTCCGCGTCTTTCCTGCGCCGCAGCGCGGACAACGCCTTGAACCGGGTAATCGCCAGGAGCCAGGTTGAAACGGCGGATCGACCCTCGAACTTGCCCGCCTGACGCCACACGTCCAAGAACACCTCACTGATGAGGTCTTCCGCCACCTGTTCGTCCCGCACGAGCCGAAGCCCGAAACGATACACCCTGACATGGTGCCGTCCGTACAGCACCTGCATGGCAAGCCGGTCGCCTTGGCCGATCCGGGCGATCAGAATTTCGTCTGAAGCCGCCTGTGTCGCGCTCAATGGCCGTCTCGCAAGATTGGTCTAAAGGGGATGGCGCGCGGTTCGACGCGGAAGCCAAGATTCTTCACATTACGGCAATGCTCTAACCGCATGTGTGATCTACACCACAGACGAACTTCCGACTGCAGAAAAAATCGTTGGGAGCGATCGGGGCCCCAAAAACGGTATCATAATAACGAAAACCCTCTCTGACACCGCGCTCTCCGGCACGACCTTACCAGGGCTTCACCCGCAAGCCAGCGCCACTTGCAGTCTGCACCCCCAACGCGAGAGCGCCCGAGCGGCCTCTCGCGGCACCGTTGGCAACACGGATTTCCCTTACGAAACAAGGGCGAGGACCGGATTCCAATGGAGCGGATTCGACTCCAAAAGATACCAAACCTAAAGGCTTTCCCAGGTAGATTTTTGCCGGATTTCACCAATGGCGAGACCATGGCCGGCGCTGCGTCGTCATTTCTCGGCCCGATCGCGGGCGCACTGGACGGCGACCGTCCCAAGCTGACGGCTGAACGTCTGGCGCTCCGGGCCAGACAACGCCGCCAAATCCAGGCGATGATCGCCGGCTGCTATTTGCTCGATGCCGTTGTCCTGCTGATCTACGCCCATGCCGGCACCACTACGGTCGAAATCGCGGCCAGCTATGCTCTGGCCGGCCTCGCTTTGGTGGCAATTTACGTGCTGCTTTCGGAGCGCGGCTTCCACGAGCGCTTCCGCGACCACTATCTGGTCACGCCGCAATCGGCCATCAACATGGCGAACCTGCTCGCGTTCACCTACATCGCGCCGGAAGTTGGCGTGCTCTTTCTCTGCAACCTGTTCGTCGTGTTCGGCTTTGGCGCGCTGCGCATCTCGGCGCGGCAGACCGCCATCGTCTGGACCGTCATGGTGTTGGGCCTGGCGGCGCTGCTCCTGGGAACCGACAAGCCGATCGGCATGCCGACCGGCACCACGATGGAGCGCCTGGCCACCATGCTGGTGTTCGCGCTGACCATCGGACGCTGCATGTGCCTCGGCATCTTCTCGAGCTCGATGCAGCAATCGCTGTATCAGAGCGGCTTAAAGCTCAAGGAGGCCTATCGTCGTATCGAGGAGCTCGCCGAGCTCGACGAGCTGACCGGCGCGTTCAATCGCCGCTGCATCATGCGCATGCTCGATGAGGAGATCGCGCGCTGCACCCGCAACGGCAGCTCGTGCGCGGTCGCGCTGATCGATCTTGACCATTTCAAGCGGGTCAACGACGTCTACGGACATCCGATGGGCGACGAGGCGCTGCGCACCTTCGCGATCAGCATGTTCGCCAATCTCCGCAGCATCGACCGCTTTGGACGTTACGGCGGCGAGGAATTCCTGCTGGTGCTGCCTGACCTGTCGCAAGACCAGGCCATGCGCGCGCTCCAGCGTCTGCGCGCGATCATCGCCGATCTCGACTGGAGCGCGTTCTCGCCGGGCATGCAGGTGACGATCTCTGCGGGCGTCACGACGCTACGGCCGCGTGAAAGCGCCGACACGTTGCTCGCGCGCGCCGACGGCGCGCTCTACACGGCCAAGGCCCGGGGACGCAACCGCATTGTAGGTGCCTGATCGCCCCCGTTCTGCAAGCGGCGCCGGAGAAACCGTCGCCATCGCTCCAGGATAGAGTCATGAGTTCGAAGTCCGCGACCGCCCCCGCAAGCCTGCTCGACGAGCTGCAGGCGACGCTCGCCCACGGCCCCGTCGCACGCCGTGTCGAGACGTTGCGTCGCGTGACCGACCTCTTCATCAGCGGCTCGGTGGACTATTCGCACGAGCAGATCGGCCTGTTCGACGACGTTTTCCAGTGTCTGCTCGAGCACATCGAAAGCTCGGCCAGGGCTCTGCTCGCCAATCGGCTCGCCCCTATCGACACCGCGCCGCCGCAGACGATCCGCACACTCGCCTTCGACGACCTGATCGAGGTCGCGGGCCCGGTGCTGGCGCAGTCGGCGCGGGTCGACGACGACACCCTGATCGAGACGGCGCGCAGCAAGAGCCAGGCGCATCTCCTGGCCATCTCGACCAGGAAAGCACTGAGCGGCGCCGTCACCGACGTGCTGGTGCTGCGTGGCAATGACGAGGTGATCCAGAGCACCGTGAACAATCCCGGCGCGGAATTCACCGAACGCGGCTTCACCCGCCTGGTCAGCCGCGCCGAGGGCGACGACAACCTGTCGACCTGCGTCGGCCTGCATCCGAGCATTCCGCGGCACCTTTATCTCAAGCTGGTCGCGAAGGCATCCGACGCCGTGCGGCAGCGGCTCGAGGCCGCCAACCCGCAGCATGCCAAGGAGATCCCGATTGCGGTGAAGGAAGCGACGCGACGCGCGCGCTCGGCCCCCGCGGCCGTGACCCGCGACACCACCATCGCCCGTGCCCTGGTCAAGTCTCTCTACGAGGACGGCCGGCTCGACGAATTCCAGCTCGCGGCGTTTGCCGAGGCCGGCAAGTTCGACGAGACCAATGCCTCGCTCGCCGCGCTCGCCAATGTCACGGTCGGCGTCGCCGAGAACATGATGATCGAAACCCGCGCCGAGGGCGTCATGATCCTCGCCAAGGTATCGGGCCTGTCGTGGTCGACGGTGCGGGCGATCATCAATCTGCGCGACGACATCTCGGGCGGCGAACCGACCGACCTGCAGGCCTGCAAGGACACCTACGAGCGGCTGCGGCCCTCGACCGCGCAGCAGGTGCTCCGCTTCCACCGTATGCAGCAGTCCGCGCCGGCGGCCTGATTTCTCAGCCTGATCTCCCGTAGCCCGGAAGCAGCGCGGCGAAGTCTGGGATCAAAGACTCCTGGGTTTCATGAAGCCTGCCATCGGGCGCGCATTCGCGCGACCCGTTGGCTCCATTCGCGCTACAATCGGTCAGTATCTCAGCACCCGCCGTCCAGCGAACGCGCCGACGGTCGCGACGATCGCAGTTGCGAGCGTGTACCAGGTCGCGACGAACAGCGGCGAATCATCGGTGCAGTGCGACGCATAGATCGTCGCCGCCAATCCTGCCGACAACATGCCCGCGACCGCGCCGGCCACCGCCGGCCGCGACGGCGCGCCCTGCCGGAGCGCGCGCAGCGCGCCCGCGAGCAGCGGCAGCGACATCGCGGGGATCGCGGACATGCAGGCCGTCGAATTCTTGCCGATCAGCCGCGTCATCATCGGTGCGCGCTGCGGCATCATCATCTCGCCGCTGATCGCGGCAACGAGAATGCCGGCGGGAACCAGCAACCACCAGCCGAAGCCGCGTAGCGAGGCTTCGGGCCGCGACAGATGCAGGCTGACCGCGATCGCGGAGGCCGCAAGCGCCAGCGTGACGGCGAATTTCAGGTCGAAGAACGGGTTATGCATTGCCGTCATCACGTCGGGGCGGACACCAAGCTCGGCAAAGAAGATCAGGAGCGAGACCGGGGCCGCGGCAAGCAGCGCCAACATCAGCGCAAGACCGATCGGCCGCGGGCGGTAGGCATTGTCGGCGGCCAGGGTTCGAATGAGTTGATCCGTGTCCATGCTCATCGGTCCCGTAGTTTCGCAGTGAGGCTCGCCAACCCACGATGCAGCGCGACCCGCACCGCGCCCTCGCTCATCGAGAACTTCGCCGCAGTGTCCTTGATCGAGGCGCTGTCGACCGCGATCGATCGCAGCACGTCGCGCTGCCGCGCGGGCAAGGACTGCAGCTGGGCCGCCACCTCGTTCGCCGACGCGGTCGGCTCGGGCGTTTCTCCCGGCAACGTCTCGGCAAAGTCGTCGATATTGACAAAGATGCGCTTGCCGCGACGGCGCAGCGCGTCGATCAGCTTGTTGCGGGCGATCGCGAACAACCACGGCGCAAATGGAGCGTTAGCGTCCCATGTCTCCCGCTTCAAATGCACCGCCAGCAAGATGTCCTGCACGATGTCCTCGGACTGATCGACCGGTTGTCCCGCGCGCGCCAATCCCCGGCGCGCCGCGGCGCGGAGCACCGGCGTGATGGCCTTGAGCAGACGATGATACGCTGCCTCATCGCCTGAAATGGCCGACCGCATCAGGTCGGTCCACTCGTCCTCACGTTCCCGCACGCCTGCTCCTGAGTTGCAATTCGGTCGACCTTTCAATTCGTTACGCGCAGAGCAAGCGCATCACGAATTCGTGATATCAGGCTCCGGCGAGGATGGCACCGACGACCGGCTGGCAGAATCGCCCCCGTGGGGTTCCAGGGCCTCTGGCTCATAACACCGATCGGAGCGACAAGCATCGGTGCCGCTCCAGGCCATCAAGTCGGCAACGCAGGAATTGCCCAGCTTTCGCCCGTTGTGGCCCGAAGATTCCCTTTTTCTGCCCCGGTGTGGACACGCAGCAGGGTCTCTTTTCGCCCCGGGGCCAGGCGAATGGGGAGATAATCAAATGAAAATCAAAGCCAGCGGGCGCTTGGCCTTGATGGTTGCTACAGGGTTCCTCGTGTGTGTCACCGGCTCCTCGCCGATGCGTGCGGCTGGTGCGGACACCACGGCGTCCAAATCCAGCAGCGCCACCGCTGACAAATCGGTCCGGCACGACAAGCGACATGCCCACCGCAAGTCCTCCAAGAACGCCGACAAATCCGAGAGCAAGGCCGCTGTCGGCGACGCCGGCAGCGTCACGTCGAAAGGCATCCCGGCCTCCGTTGCCAACGCCAATGCAGAGCTGACCGCCGGCGACACCCACGCCGCACCCGCCAACGCCAATTCCACTGTAGCCGCAGCCGACAAACCAGCCGATTCGCAGCCGCAGGCCGCCGACACTGACGTGGTCGCGTCCGACCAGCTCAACGACGTCGATCGTGCCTTGCAGCAGGCACAGCCGACGGAACAGCAACAACCAGCCCAGCAGCAGGCAGCTCAGCCCGAAACCCGGCCGGCGCAGCCGCAAACCGTGGCAATGGCTACCGCCACGGCAGCACCGGTCGTGGCCAGCGGCGACGGCTCGACCTGGGACCAGACATCGCTGATCGGGAAGATCTTTATCGGCTTTGGCGCCCTGCTCACCGTGGCCTCCGCCGCGCGCATGTTCATGGCGTAAGTCTGTCGACCATCGCGGGCGCGGCGCGAGTAGCGCCGCAACCGGCCCGGCCCTCCCTTCAGCCACTTGAAGCGCATCCCGCCAGCGGGCACATTGCCGGGCAAATCAGGCACGGGGTTTGCGTCCATGGCTACGTTCGAATTCATCATCGTCGAGAGCAAAGGACCGGTCGGCGTCATCACGCTGAACCGGCCAAAGATGCTCAATGCTCTGTCTTTCGGCGTGTTCCGCGAGATCGCCGCAGCGGTCGACGATCTCGAGGCCGACGACAAGATCGGCTGTCTTTTGATCACCGGCAGCGAGAAGGCATTTGCGGCCGGCGCCGATATCAAGGAGATGCAGCCGAAGGGCTTCATCGACATGTTCACCAGCGACTTCGCCTCGATCGGCGGCGATCGTATCGCCAGATGCCGCAAGCCGACGATCGCGGCGGTGGCCGGCTATGCGCTGGGCGGCGGCTGCGAGCTCGCGATGATGTGCGACGTCATTATCGCCGCCGACACCGCCAAATTTGGCCAGCCGGAAATCACCCTCGGCACGATTCCCGGCATCGGCGGCACGCAGCGCCTGACACGCGCGATCGGCAAGTCGAAGGCAATGGATCTCTGCCTCACCGGGCGAATGATGGACGCTGCCGAGGCCGAGCGCTTGGGCCTGGTGTCGCGGATCGTGCCCGCCGACAAGCTGATGGAAGAGGCGCTCGCCGCGGCCGAGAAGATCGCCTCGATGTCGCGCCCGGCGGCTGCGATGGCCAAGGAGGCCATCAACCGCGCCTTCGAGACGCCGCTCTCGGAGGGCATGAATGTCGAGCGCAACCTGTTCCACTCGACCTTCGCGCTGGAAGACCGCTCCGAGGGCATGGCCGCGTTCATCGAGAAGCGGAAGCCGGTCAACAAGAACCGCTAGCGTCCCCTGCTCCGCGCGAGCGCCGCGCTGACCAGGGCGCGATAGGCGCGCTCGGCAAAGTGGGTAGGCTTGTCGAGACCGAGCCGCGCCAGGCATTCGCGGTCGGCGGCGTCGGGCGGATGCCGCATGCCCTGCCATAGCAGGCTTGGCAGCTGCAGCGGTGTGCGCTGCGCCTGCTGCAGGATCTGCAAGGCGGGGATCAGCCGCTGCTCGACCGCGGTGAAATCGCTTCCGAACGGGAACGGCGACAACAGGCCGGCGTCACGCGCGGGCTTCAGCGCAGCGCTGATCCGCTCGGGATAGTTTTCGCGGTGGGCGACCGGAATCTCGTAATTGCGCGGTAGCTTGCCGGCATCCTTGGCCTGCCGCATCAACTCGCCCTGGAAGCGGGAATCCGCCACCTGCAGCATCGCTGCAATGACATCGGCATCCGATTTCCCGCGCACGTCGGCGACGCCATATTCGGTGACGAAGATATCGCGCAGGTGCCGCGGAATGGTCTCGTGGCCGTAGCTCCAGCGGATGTTCGACTGTATCTGTCTTGCGGACGGATGGGTGGACTCCAGCGTCAACACTGAGCGTGCGCCCTCGAGCGCAAACGCCTGTGCCACGAAATTGTACTGGCCGCCGACTCCGCTCACGACCTGGCCATTCTCCAGACCGTCCGAGATCGCCGCGCCGAGCAGCGTCGCCATCATCGCATTGTTGACGAAGCGTGCATCGACGCGGGCGCGCCGCTTGGCGTCCTCGTCACCGAAGATCTCGTTGGTGAAGGACACCGGCATCATCTGGATCCGCGCCAGCTGCTCCGCGGACATTTCGCGCAGCGCCCGATAGAACGATTGCGGGCCCAGGAAGAAGGCGCCGTGCAGGATCACGCCGTCGACGTCGCGCTTGAGGATGCCGGCGTCGATCAACCCGAGGAACGCCTCGAACAGCATCTCGCTGACGCCGTAGAGGCCCTTCTCGAACGGTCCGGTTTCGGCTGCGGCGAACTGTTCGCTACCGGGCGCAAGCCGCTTCATGATGCCGTGGAACTGCCCATTGTCGCGATGACGGACCACCAGCCCCTGTGCCAGCGCATCGCCGACCTGACCGATGCCGATTTGCAGCGTGCCGCCGTCGCGCACCAGGCCCGCGGCATGCAGCCCGATCGCATATTTGGTGTCGCTGATCGGCTCAGACGGCGGCGCGAACAGCGGAAAGTCGACCGTGGGGCTGTCGAGCACAGCCGCGAATTCATCGGCCGGCAGGTCGCTGGCGCCGGGCATGAACGGCAGCTCGGAGTTGACCTGCGCGATCAGCTTGAACGCCGCACGCCCGCCGCTGCGGGCACGCAGAACGTCCAGGGTCGTATCTGTGTTGCAGCTCAGGCTGTAGCGCGCCTCGCCATCGACCACGCGTTTGGCGACGAGCTGGGTAACGACATTCAGTCCACGCGACAGCAAACAGGATGCCGCGTGGGTGTAGTTCGCGGAGATGTAATGCTGTTGTGCGAATGGCTGATGCAGCCACTGCCCTGCGAGGAAGAAAAACTCGATCACCTTGATGTTGGGCGGCAGGGCGCCGGCATGCAGCGCCTCCGCATAGGCGAGATCCGGATAGCCGCCGAACAGCCGCTCGATCACCGGACCGATGAAGCGCTGCTCGAGCAGGTTCTTCGGCTTCGGCTTTTCCAGCGTGAGCGCCGAGAGCAGCGTCAGATTGATGGAACGGTCGGCGGCGGCCCGCGCATACAGCGCATTGACGATGTGGTTGGCCTTGCCAAGCCCGAGCGGCAGCCCGACCACCAGATCGGTTCCGACGTCACGGATGATATGTTCGGCGATCGCCTCGGGATCGGAGAAGATTTTCGGCATCACGGTTGAACCCGGCGAGGCTGTGGACAACCGGCATCCAGAGTCGGCCGCCGGTGGCCGGAATTTATACTGCATATGACATTGAGGTTCGCCTGTGACGAACCGGCAACAGACAACAATTGAATTGATGTGCAGATGTCGCGCTGCGGTTTGCCAGTGGCGATGCCGCCCCTTAAACAGGTAGTAGATGTGTCGAACGCGCCGGCAGGGGCGGCCTGCCGGGGTTGGGTTTGCGGGATCACATGGTTGAGCGTGCCGCCAGGTTTGGCGACGTCAAGAGACGCGTGCCGTTGTCGGGCAGTTGCGTTGGCGCACTCGTGTGCACGCTGCTGCTGGCCCTGCCCGCCGCCCGCGCCGAGAGCCTGCCGGAGGCGCTGGCCAAGGCCTATCGAACCAACCCGCAGCTCAACGCCGAACGCGCGCGCCAGCGTGCGACCGACGAAAACGTGCCGCAGGCACTTGCCGGTTACCGGCCCCAGATCGCGGCCAGCCTCTCGGTCGGCCTGCAGGCGGTGCGCGACCAATTGCCCGGCAATGTCATCCAGACCGCGACCTTGAAGCCCTGGCAGATCGGCCTGACCGTCACCCAGACCCTGTTCAACGGCTTCAAGACCGCCAACAGCGTACGCGTCGCCGAATTGCAGGTGCAGTCCGGCCGCGAGGCGCTGCGCAATGTCGGCCAGGGCGTGCTGCTCGATGCCGTCACCGCCTATACCAACGTGCTGGCCAACCAGACGCTGGTCGATGCCCAGCGCGCCAACGTCGCCTTCCTGAGGGAGACCCGGGCGATCACGCAGCGGCGCCTCAATGCTGGCGACGTCACGCCGACCGATACCGCGCAAGCCGAGGCGCGGCTCAATCGCGGCCTGGCCGATCTCAATGCCGCGCAGGTCAACCTCGCTGTCAGCCAGGCCACCTACGCGCAGGTGATCGGCAACCCGCCGTCGCAATTGCGCCCCGCCGAGTCCATCGACCGGCTGCTGCCGCGCAGCCGCGAGGAAGCCATCGCGTTTGCGTTGCGCGAGCACCCGGCCGTGCTGGCGGCCGGCTACGACGTCGACGTCGCCTCGACGTCGATCCGCGTCGCCGAAAGCAGCCTGATGCCGAATGTCACGGTGCAAGGCAGCGTCAGCAAGAGCCGCGATACCGATACGACGCTCGGCACCTTCGGGACCGATCAAGCCTCGGTGATCGGCCAGGTCACCCAGCCGATCTATGACGGCGGCACGGCGGCATCGCAGACCCGGCAGGCCAAGGAAATGGCGGCGCAGAGCCGGCTCGTGCTCGACCAGGTCCGCAACCAGGCCAAGACCGCGGTGGTCAGCGCCTGGGTCGCAAGCGAGGGCGCCAAGATCGCAGTGTCGGCCTCCGAATCCGAAATGAAGGCCGCCGAGGTTGCGCTGGCCGGCGTACAGAAGGAAGCCGCCGGCGGCCAGCGCACCACGGTCGACGTGCTCAATGCGCAGCAGGATTTGATCTCGGCACGCGCCCGGCTGATCGGCGCGCAGCGCGATCGCGTGGTCGCCTCCTACACGCTGCTCAGCGCGATCGGACGTCTCGACGTCAAGACGCTCAATCTCAAGACGCCGGACTATCTGCCCGAGGTTCATTACCATCAGGTCCGCGACGCCTGGCATGGCCTCCGCACGCCGTCGGGACAATAGACGTCGACGCGGAACCGTTCGCACAGCGAACGCCGAGCCCTTCCCGCCCGAGCGATCCCCCGATAACCTCCCTCCCCACCGGCGGCAGATAACGCCGAGGCGCGGATGACGCGCATAACAGCCGAGCACGCAGGGAGACGTCCAATGCTGACGCGACGCAGTATGATGCTGGCTTCCATCGCGGCGGGAGTGACCATGACCAGCAGCAACGCATTTTCCAGGGCCTCGCAGCCATCGACCCCGGTGAACTTCGATGTGCCGGCCGGGGCGTGCGACTGCCACACCCACATCCATGGGGACCCCGCGAAGTTCCCGTTCTTCGCCGGCCGCGTCTACACGCCGGAACAGGCCTCGCCCGAGGAGATGAGTGCCCTCCACAAGGCGCTAAACATCGAGCGCGTGGTGATCGTGACCCCGAGCGTCTACGGTCCGGACAATTCGGCGACGCTGTTCGGCATCATGGCCCGCGGCCCCACCGCGCGCGGGGTGGCCGTGATCGACGACAAGACCAGCGAGAGCGATCTGGACGCCATGCACAAGGCCGGCTTCCGCGGCATCCGCCTCAACCTCGCGACCAGTGGCGTCAACGATCCCAATGTCGGCCGGCAGCGCTTCTCGGCCGCCGTAGACCGGATGAAGGCGCGGGGCTGGCACATCCAGCTCTTCACCAACCTCGCCGTGATCTCGGCGATCAAGGATCTCGTCGCCGATGCCCCGGTGCCGGTCGTGTTCGACCATTTCGGCGGCGCGGAGGCCGCGCTCGGCGTCGCGCAGCCGGGATTTGCCGACCTGCTCGAGCTCGTCAAATCCGGCAAGGCCTACGTCAAGATCTCCGGCGCTTACCGTGCCTCCAAGCTCGCCCCCGACTATCCGGACGCCGTGCCGCTGGCGCAGGCGCTGATCGCGGCCAATGCCGAGCGGATCGTCTGGGGCACCGACTGGCCGCATCCGGATTCGGTGACGCCGCCGGGCAAGAAGGTCACCGACGTGACGCCGCTGTACCAGATCGACGACGGCCGCCTCCTCAACCAGCTGCCGGTCTGGGCGCCGGATGCCGCGGTCCGCAAGACGATCCTGGTCGACAATCCGGCACGGCTCTACGGCTTCACCTGATTGCCTGCCGGATCGCTCCCTAGCGCTCCCGCGGCCGGCGCGAGAAATACGAGATCAGCACCGGCAGCGTGACCAGGATCACCAGCGGCGCCAGCATCATGCCGGTGACGACGACGATCGCGAGCGGCTTCTGCACCTGGGAGCCGATGCCCTCCGACACCGCCGCCGGCAGCAGTCCGACGCCAGCGACGACGCAGGTCATCAGCACCGGGCGGAGCTGCAACTCGCCGGTGCGGATCACCGCGCGCATGCGGTCGTAGCCCTCGTCGATCAGCTGGTTGAACTGCGACAGGATGATGATGCCGTCCATTACGGCGATGCCGAACAGCGCGATGAAGCCGATCGCCGCCGACACGCTGAACGGAATGCCCGAGATCAGGAGCCCGAGCACGCCGCCGAAGATCGCCATCGGGATCACGCTCATCGCGAGCAGCGTGTCGACCATCGAGCCGAAATTGAAGAACAGCAGCGCCGCGATCAGCGCGAGGCTGATCGGCACCACGATCGACAGCCGCTTGATTGCGTCCTGCAAATTGCCGAACTCGCCGACCCATTCGAGATGCGAACCTGGCGGCAGCTGCACCTGCTCGTTGATCTTCTGCTGCGCCTCCAGGATCGCGCTGCCGAGGTCGCGGTCGCGCACCGAGAACTTGATCGGCAGGTAACGCTCCTGCTGCTCGCGGTAGATATAGGCGGCGCCCGAAACCAGCTTGATCGAGGCGACTTCGCTCAAGGGAATCTGGGTGATGCCGCCATTACCGTTGGATACGCCGACACGGAGGTTCTGGATCGCCTCCGCACTCTTGCGATATTCGGGTGCGAGCCGAACGATAATCGGGAAATGCCGGTCGCTGCCGGGCTCGTATAGGTCGCCGGCGCTGTCGCCGCCGATTGCGACCTTGATCGTTGCGTTGATGTCGCCCGGCGACAGGCCGTAGCGCGCCGCCCGCGCACGGTCGACGTCGATCTGGATGGTCGGCTGGCCGAGCGAGGTGAACACCGCGAGATCGGTGATGCCCTGCACGGTCGCCAGCACGGACTTGATCTTGTTGGCGGTGTCGGTCAGCGCCTGCAGGTCGTTGCCGTAGAGCTTGATCGAGTTCTCGCCCTTCACGCCCGACACCGCCTCCGAGACGTTGTCCTGCAGGTACTGCGAGAAGTTGAATTCGACGCCGGGGAACTTGTCCTGCAACTGCGCGAGCAATTGCGCGGTCAGTTCGTCCTTGTCATGCGTGCCGGGCCATTCGCTGGCCGGCTTCAGTGGCGCGAAGAACTCGGCATTGAAGAATCCTGCGGCGTCGGTGCCGTCATCGGGCCTGCCATGTTGCGACACCACCGACACCACCTCGGGCCGGCTGCGGATCAGCCGCCGCATCTCGTTGACATAAGTATTGCCTTCCTGCAGCGAGATCGTCGGCGGCAGCGTGGCACGGATCCACAGATTGCCCTCTTCCAGCTTGGGTAGGAATTCGAGGCCCAGGAGGCGCGCGAAGATGATGGTCATGACCACGAGGCCGGCCGCGCCGGCCATCACGACCCTGCGGTTGGCGATCGCCCAGTTGAGCACTGGCAGATAGATCTGGTTGAGTTTCTCGACGATCCACGTCTCGGTTTCGTGAATATGCGCCGGCAGGATGATCGCGCTCAGCGCCGGCGTGATTGTGAAAGTCGCCAGCAGACCGCCCGCCAAGGCGTAGGCATAGGTTCGCGCCATCGGCCCGAAGATGTTGCCCTCGACGCCGCCCAGCGTGAACAGCGGCAGGAAGGCGGCGACGATGATGGTCGCGGCAAAGAAGATCGAGCGCGAGACGTCGGCCGCGGCCGACAGGATCGCGTGGCTCTTGATGCCCATCACCGTGTCCTCGGAGATGTGGCTCTGCTCCGCCTCCGAGAGCGCGGTGGTCTGCGACAACCGCCGGAAGATCGCCTCGACCATGATGACGGTGGCATCGACGATCAGGCCGAAGTCGATCGCGCCGACCGACAGCAGGTTGGCGGATTCGCCGCGCAGCACCAGGATGATCACGGCGAAGAACAGCGCGAACGGAATCGTCGCGCCGACGATCAGCGCGCTGCGGAGATCGCCGAGGAAGATCCACTGCAGCAGCACGATCAAGAGGATACCGACCACCATGTTGTGGAGCACGGTGTGGGTGGTGAGTTCGATCAGGTCCTTGCGGTCGTAGATGCGCTCGATCTTCACACCTGGCGGCAGGATCGAGGAATTGTTGATCTGGTTGACGAGCTGCTCGACGCGGGCGATCGTCGGCGAGCTTTGCTCGCCGCGCCGCATCAGCACGATGCCCTGCACGATGTCGTCGTCATTGTCGATGCCGGCGATGCCGAGCCGTGGCTTCTCGCCGACGGTGACGGAGCCGATATCCCTCACCAGCACAGGATTGCCGCCGGACTGCGAGATCATGGTGTTGGACAGGTCGTCGATCGAACGGATCAGGCCGACGCCGCGCACCACGGCTGATTGCGAACCGATGTTCACGGTGTTGCCGCCGACATTGATGTTGGCGTTGGAGACCGCCTGCAGCACCTGCGGCAAGGTCAGGCCGTTGGCGACCAGCTTGTTGAAATCGACCTGGACCTCATAGGTCTTGGTCTTGCCGCCCCAGCCGGTGACATCGATCACGCCGGGCACCGCGCGGAAGCGGCGCTGCAGCACCCAGTCCTGCAGCGTCTTGAGATCGAGCACGCTGTAGTTCGGCGGGCCCTTGAGCCGGTAACGGAAGATCTCGCCGATCGGGCTTGTCGGCGAAATGCCGGGCTGCACATTGCCCGGCAATGGCGCAAGCTGCGACAGGCGGTTCAACACCTGCTGCAACGCCTCGTCATAGGTGTAATCGAAGGAGAACTGCAGCTTGACGTCGGAGAGGCCGTACAGCGAGATGGTGCGGATGGTGCGCAGGTTCTTGATGCCGGCGACCTGGGTCTCGATCGGGATCGTGATGTAACGCTCGATCTCCTCCGCCGAGAGGCCCGGGCTCTGGGTCACGACGTCGACCATCGGCGGGGTCGGGTCGGGGTAGGCCTCGATGTTGAGCTGCTTGAACGCAAGCAGGCCGCCGATGAGGACGGCGGCGAACATGGCCACCATCAAGTAGCGGCGATTGACGGCAAGGGCGACGAGGCGATCCATTCAGATCGGAGCTTTCAGGCTGGAAGGACTGCTTTGATTGAGCATGATCTCGCCGGAAGACCGACCCCACTTTTCCGGATCATGCTGTATTAAGTGCCGGATGCGGCGCGGTCGATGAAGAGGCTCCCCTTCGTCACGATCTGCTCGCCGGGCTTCAGATTGCTGGCAACCTCGACAAGGTCGCCATTGGTGAGGCCGGGCTTGATCTGCCGCAGCTCGATCGTCTTGTCGTCGCGCACGACCCAGACCCGAACCTGGTCGCCCTCGTAGATCAGCGCCTGCTTCGGCACGCCGACCGCCGGGTGATCGCCGGTCGAATACAGCGTCACATTGGCGAACATCTCAGGCTTCAGCCGGTTGTCCTTGTTGTCGATGGTGGCGCGGACCAGAAGCCGGCGCGAGGTCGGATCGATCGCGGCGGCCACGTAGTTGATCCGGGCGTTCAGCACCTTGCCCGGCAGCGCCATCACGCTGAAGCTGACGTCTTGCCCGACAGCGACGTTGTCGGCGTCGGATTCGCGGACATAGGCGATCAGCCAGACCGTGGAGAGGTCGCCGATCACGTAGACCGGATCGCTGGCGCCGGTCGAGACGTACTGACCCGGGCCCGCCTTGCGCTGGACGATGGTGCCGGCGATTGGCGCGAACACCGTCGTCTCCGGATTGAGGCGGCCCTTCTGCTGCAGCGTCGCGATGGCGTCGTCGCCGAAGCCGAGGATGTGCAGCTTGTTCTGCGCGGCTTCCAACTGGGTCTGCGCCGAGCGGGCGTCATTCTGGGCCTGTACCAGCGCTGCCTGCGCCTGCTGATAATCCTTCAGCGGGATCGCCTTGCCCTCGGACAGGTCCTTGGCACGCTTCTCCTGGATCTGTGCGAGGTCGAGCGCCGATTGCGCCTTGTTGAGGCCGGTCATCGCCGCGACATAATCGTTCTGGGCCTGCACGGTGTCGGCCGCCTCGATCACGAACAGCGGCTGCCCCTTGGCCACGCTCTCGCCCGGCCGCACCAGCAGCCGGGTCACCCGGCCGGTATAGGGCGAATAGACCGGGGTGGACCGGTCTTCATCGATCCCGATCTTGCCCTCGGTCACCAGCTCGGAGCGGAAGGTGTGTTCGGTCACTGTCTGGAAGGTCAGGCTGGCCCATTCGGCCGCGGTCGGGGTATAGCGCGAGCCTGCCTTGCGGGACTGGCTGGAGACCTCCGACGGCGTCGGTTTGGCCGCGCTGAGATACGCGTAGCCGTAGACAGCGGCCCCGGCCAGCGCCAGCACCGCCACGGCCGTCACCAGTCGTGGGCGGCTAAAGCTCTGTGTTCGTTTGGTGAATTCTTTAAGCATGCGGTCCGGGGGTCGATCGTTTCAGCTTCCGACGGGACGGCCCCAGCGGTGCGCTAATAGTGCTGATTTGGTGTTGTAAACAACCTAAAAATCGCCGTTCGGCAGCGGCTGCGGTTAAAGATTGGATAGTCTGAACGACGCCTGAATGCTTCATCCGGGAAACTCCGGGGGATGGCTGCCGAGCGGCATCGCTGGACGCGACCAGCGGGCCGGCGTTTTCGACAGCACGGCCGCGTGCCCGACTGAGCTCAGGGTGCCAAAACCGGACGGGAGTTGCTCGATGTACGGCGTCACCGCATCGGCCTTCAGGTCCTCGGTGGCCAGACCGCCCGCGACGCGGTCGAGATTCCACAGCCAGCGCCCGGTCTGAGCCAGCGACACCCGAACGTGCCAGCTGCCGCCCTCGCGCGCCTGCCGGGCCTTCGCCATCATGGCGCCGAACGCCATGAAATATCCGGTGGCGTGGTCGAGCATCTGCGCCGGCAGCTCCTTCGGCCCCTCGATCCCGGCGGCCTGGCCTTCGGCGTGATTGAAGCCGGTCGTGGTCTGCACCAGCGAATCGAAGCCGCGGCGGTCCGCCCACGGACCAGCGTGTCCATAGGCCGAGAGCGTCACATAGACGATGCCGGGGCTGATCCGTGCGGCCTCCTCCGGCGAGAAGCCGAGACGCGCGATCGCCTGCGGACGATAGCCCTGTGAGAAAATATCGGCCTGCGCCACGAGATCGCGCATCACGCGCCGGCCCTCCTCGCTCCGCAATTCGACGAAGCTCGAAAGCTTGCCGCGGCCGATGTCGATGGTGAGCCACGGGATCGCGGGCAGATCGGGACCCGAGATCAACAGCACGTCGGCGCCATGCGCGGCGAGCGTGCGGCCGGCGACGGGGCCCGCGATCACGCGCGAGAGATCGAGCACGCGGATGCCGGCCAGCGGCCGGTCGCCCGGGGCCCAAGGCTTTGGCGCGGCGTCGCCGATCTTCTCGATTTCGATCAGCGGCAGTTTTGCGAGCTCTTTCGCGTGCGGCGTCGCGGACCATTCGTCGTGCGAACGCATCAGCGCGACGACGGCGCCGGCGGCGTAGGCCGCGGTCTCGAACGCCTCGCCGTCCCACTGCATCAGCGCGGCCTGGACGTCGTCACGTTCCGCCTTGCAGGCGAGCACCCGGCAGACGGCGTCGCGGTGATGCGGGAAATTGGTGTGGAGGCGGACGAAGCGGTTGTCGCGTGTGCGGTAAACGCCGGCGATCTTGTCCCAGGCCGGTGGCGGCGGCTTGCCGTCGACGCGCAGGTAGCGTTCGCTGCGGCATTCGACGACGGCGTGGCGCATATCGACCGCGACGTCCTGCGTCTCGGCGCTGCGCGATCGCCAGATCTCCGCAGCCGCCAGGCCCGCCGCGGCGATTGAGGCCTGCGCCGCCGCGCCGACACGGAACGACGACGGCAGTTGCGGCTCGGCGCCGGTCAGCCTGACTGCATCGAGCGCGGACGGCGCGCCGCCGGCACCGGTCCAGATCTCGGCAAGGATTTCACTGACGTCCTGCATGCGCATGCCTCTTTCCGACCGTTGTATGCCCGAGCATGATGACAGAAAGGCGGTGCCGGTTTGGCCCGTCAAGTTGGGCTTTTCAAGGGCTTCGCCCGACCGGAACAGGAGTTGCAATGGCTGCCATCGATCCCCTCACCGCCGGCGGCGTTTTTCTTGCGACCGCGGCCACCGACGCGGTCTATGTCATGTTCACCTCGGCAGTCGTCGCGCGCAAACGCGTGCCGGCCGCGACCTGGAGCAGCATTTGGTACCTGCTCTCGTCCTATGCCGTGATCAGCTACACCGAGAACTGGGTCTATGTCGCCTTCGCCGCCGCCGGCTCCTGGGTCGGCGCCTATGCATCGATCACCTTCCTGCATCGCCCGCCGGGCGGACCGCCGGTGGGTGCCGCGGTGGAATAGTGTGCGGCTGCTGAAGAATTCATCCGCCGTCCCTGCGAAAGCAAGACCCATCCGATAGGGACCACTTGTAAGCTACACGTCAGCTGTAAGCTACACGTCAGCATTCTCGCGACACGAATTGCCCGAGCTTTGCATCTCGTTCCGCCCTCTCTTGATCAGAGGGCGCAGGGAAAGCCGGGTGCCGATCGCACCCATGGGTCCGGTGCAACAAAAAGCACCGGAGGTAGGACCACAGGTGAAACCGGAGCAATCCCGGCTTTCCCTGCGCGATGGGTTACGGCTTACTTCGCGCTCTCCCCGGCGAGACTTGGCTTTTTTGTCACCGTCTTCGCGAAGACGCTTTGCATCTTGCGAGGAGACACCTGCCACTGGGGCGTCGAGACCACACGACTTCACCGTCCGCCTCATGCGCACTCGTCAGTTGCGCACTCGGCGTCCACCGCATCCCGCCCAACACTCGTGACGATCGCGAAGCGCCCCTCAAGCGGGTGAGACGGGCTCTTCATACACTGAGTTGCGCTTCTGGAAAACAGAAATATTTTTGATACGAGGGCTTGCGCCGTCGGGCAACTCAGAGGTAAGGGCGCGCCGCATCCCTCACCCATCATTCCGAGGCGACGAGCGACCGTTGTTCAGCGTCGCCGCGACCGACGCTATACTTGAGCAAAGTGAACGAAAGGAGAGCTCAGGTGAGCGTTTCCGCCTCGAACAAGCTGACGTGCACGCAGACCATCATGCATGGGTGCCAGTCGGCCGACTCGTCGGCGTTTGCTGGGATTCAGGAGGCTGGTCGCAATACCTTCGACGGATACCTCAAACAGATAGACGACAGACTAAATGGGCGGCGTTGGTTCTCGGACCAATATACGGTCGCAGATCCCTACTTGTTTGTTTTCTATGTCTGGGCCCTGCGAAGGGGTTATCCGGTTCAGGAACTGAAGAACTTTACGACGTTGAAGGACAGCTTGTTACAGCGTCCGGCCGTGCAGCGCGTTCTTGCGAAGGAGAAGATCAGTTTGCCCGCGTAACGCAGGGCCGACGGATCAAAGGACGTAATCCGTCCTCCAATCGACATCAATGAAAATCGCGCGACGGCGGCAGGATGCGGACGTTGCGCGGGTGGCGGATTTTTTGCGCCGGCGCATCGGCATGATCGCGGCGGTCGTCGTTGAGCGGCTCGACCAGCGCGGGGCCCACCGGCACCGGGTGCTTGCGGCTGAGGGAATCGTTGGCGAGACCGATCAGACCGTGGGAGCGATCGATCATGCGCCGCGCCACCAGATGGGTCACCCCTTCCGGGCTGCTCTGGATATAGCCCTCGACCAGGATCAGGCGCGCGCCCATCACCTCTTTCCGGTACTGCTCCATCACCTTTGGCCACACCACGATATTGGCGATGCCGGTCTCGTCCTCCAGCGTCATGAACACGACGCCCTTGGCGCTGCCCGGCCGCTGCCGCACCAGCACCACGCCGGCGCAACGAACGCGGCGGCGATCATTGTCGCGATTGATCTCGTGGCAGGCGACGACGTGCTCCTTCGTGAACATCTCGCGTAGGAACTCCATCGGATGGCCCTTCAGCGACAGACGGATGGTCTGATAATCGGCGACCACCTGCTCGGGGCGCGGCATCTCCGGCAGCGGCTTTGCGTTTTCATCCGGCTGCTCGCGCGCCGTCGCCGCCTCGAATAACGGCAGCGGCACGTCGTCCGGCAGCCGCCGCACCGCCCACAGCGCCGCGCGGCGATCGAGCCCGAGCGAGCGGAACGCATCGGCGTCCGCCAGCAGGATCAGCGCCCGCTTCGGCAGGCCGGTGTCGCGGGCGAAGTCTTCCAGCGAGGTGAAGGGCCGGCGGTTGCGCGCGGCGACGATGCGATCGGCCCAGTCTTTCTCTTGCTTCACCTCCCCCGCTCGCGGGGGAGGCCGCAGCGCGGATGCGCTGCGGGTGGGGGCTCTCTCCATA
This sequence comes from Bradyrhizobium sp. ISRA436, assembly GCF_029910015.1. Lineage (NCBI taxonomy): Bacteria > Pseudomonadati > Pseudomonadota > Alphaproteobacteria > Hyphomicrobiales > Nitrobacteraceae > Bradyrhizobium > Bradyrhizobium sp. ISRA436. The sequence continues at coordinate 2,645,717 of NZ_CP094519.1, read as the reverse complement.
ATGGGACTCGCGGAGACACCCCCACCCCAGCCCTCCCCCGCAAGCGGGAGAGGGAGTGCAAGCGTACCCCGGAACGACTGCTGAACTTCCTTCAGCCTCTGCTCGTCCGGATCCAGCCAGTGAAAGCCGTCGATCTGGCGGAAGCCGAGCCGCACGGCGCAATGATCGCCAACCTTCTCCTCCAGCGTGTTCTGCGCAAAGCTGTAGGAGACGTCGACCTCGCGCACCGTGACGCCGTTCTTGCGCGCGTCGCCGACGATCTGCGCCGGCGCGTAAAAGCCCATCGGCTGCGAGTTGAGCAGGCCGCAGCAGAAGGCATCGGGATGATGGTGCTTCAGCCATGATGAGATGTAGACGAGCTGGGCGAAGCTCGCAGCATGGCTTTCCGGAAAGCCGTAGGAGCCAAAACCCTTGATCTGGTCGAAGCAGCTTCTGGCGAAGTCCGGCGAATAGCCGCGCGCGACCATGTTGCCGATCAGCTTGTCCTCGTATTTGCCGATGGTGCCGAGGTTGCGAAAGGTTGCCATCGAGCGGCGCAGGCCGTTGGCCTCCTCGGATGAGAAATGTGCCGCCTCGATCGCGATCCGCATCGCCTGCTCCTGGAACAGCGGCACGCCGAGCGTCTTGTGCAGCACATTGTAGAGTTCGTCCGGCGGGCCGTGCTCGGGGGACGGTGATGGATAGCTTTCCTGCTCCTGCTTGTTTCGCCGGCGCAGATAGGGATGCACCATGTCGCCCTGGATCGGCCCCGGGCGCACGATCGCGACCTCGATCACGAGGTCATAGAACTCTCGTGGCTTCAGGCGCGGCAGCATGTTCATCTGCGCGCGGCTCTCGACCTGGAACACGCCGAGCGACTCCCCGCGGCACAGCATGTCGTAGACGTTTTTGTCGTCCTGCGGGACGGTGGCAAGCTCCCAGCGTTTGCCCTTGTGGCCGTCGATCAAGTCGAAGCATTTTCGGATGCAAGTCAGCATGCCCAGCGCCAGCACGTCGACCTTCATCATGCTGAGCGCATCGACGTCATCCTTGTCCCATTCGATGAAGGTGCGGTCGTCCATCGCGGCGTTGCCGATCGGCACATAGGTGTCGAGCCGGTCCTGGGTCAGCACATAGCCGCCGACATGCTGCGAGAGGTGACGCGGAAACTCGATCAGCTCGGTGGCGAGCTCGACCGCGAGATTGATCATCGCGTTCTTGGGATCGAGTCCGGCCTGCCGCACCTGCATGTCGTTGAGGCCCTTGCCCCAGCTGCCCCACACGGTATCGGCGAGCGCCGCGGTGACGTCCTCGGTCAGCCCAAGCGCCTTGCCGACGTCGCGGATCGCACTGCGCGGGCGATAATGGATGACGGTGGCGATGATGGCCGCGCGGTGGCGGCCATAGCGGCGGTAGACATATTGCATCACCTCCTCGCGCCGCGAATGCTCGAAATCGACGTCGATATCGGGCGGCTCCAGCCGCTCCTTGGAGATGAAGCGCTCGAACAGCAGATCGACCTTGGTCGGATCGACCGAGGTGATGCCGAGCACATAGCAGACGGCCGAATTCGCCGCCGATCCCCGCCCCTGGCACAGAATGCCCTGGCTGCGCGCATAGTGCACGATGTCGTGCACGGTGAGGAAGTAATGCGCGTATTTCAGCTCGGCGATCAACGCGAGCTCTTTCTTGAGAGTGGCGTGAAGCTTGGTGTCGATGTTGGCCACGCCGCCGAAATATTTGTCGACGCCGGCCCAGGTCAGGTCCTCCAGATGCTGCTGCGCGGTCTTGCCCGGCGGCACCGGCTCGTCGGGATACTGGTATTTGAGCTGGTCGAGCGAGAAGGTGATGCGCTCGGCAAAGCGCATGGTTTCCGTGATCGCGTCGGGCAGATCGCGGAACAGCCGCACCATTTCATGCGCGGGCTTGAGATGACGCTCGGCATTGGCCTCGAGCTTGCGGCCGACCGCCTCGATCGTGGTCTTCTCGCGGATGCAGGTCAGCACGTCCTGCAGCGGGCGGCGCGCCGGATGGTGATAGAGCACCTCGTTGGTGGCGAGCAGCGGCACGTCGGCCTCGGCGGCAAGCCCATGCAACTGCGCGAGGCGGCGCCTGTCGTCGCCGCGATAGAGCAGGCTTGCCGCGAGCCAGACGCCGTCGGCGGCGCTCTCCTTCAACCGTGCGAGCAGATCGAGCGCCTGCGCCGGATCGAAGCGATGCGGCAGCGCCAGCACCAGCAGCTGGCCTTCGGCGTAGTCGAGCAGGTCGGACAGTTTCAGATGACACTCGCCCTTCTCGATGCGCACGATTTCTTGTTTTGACGCGTTTTCTTCACGCGAACCGGTGTCCACTTCGCTTGAAAACGCTCTGTCGTCGTCGCCACGCTTGCCGCGGGTCAAGAGCTGGCACAGCCGGCCGTAGGCGGCGCGATCGCGCGGATAGACCAGGATGTCGGGTGTGCCGTCGATGAAGACGATGCGGGCGCCGATCAGGAGCTGGGGTGGATGCTTGACCTCGGCATTGTCGAGCTCCTTCCAGGCGCGCACCACGCCGGCCAGCGTGTTGTGATCGGCGATGCCGATCACGGGAATCCCGAGCTCGCTCGCCTGATGCACATAGGCGCGCGGATCGGAGCCGCCGCGCAGGAAGGAGAAGTTGCTGGTGATGCCGATCTCGGCATAGTCGGGCACGGGCGCTTTCATGCGAACAGCCCGTGCACATACCAGTTGGCGGGAACAGGCTTGCCGTCTTCGTCCCTCAGCTCGCTCTCATAGAGACCGTCGCGGAAGATCCAGAAGCGTTGGCCCTCGGCATCCTCGACGCGGAAGTAATCGCGGGTCAGCGGTTGGCCGTCCTGCTTCCACCATTCCATCGCGATGCGCTCGGGGCCCTCGACCCGCACCACCTCATGTCGCGCGCGGCGCCAGGTGAATTGATGCGGAGGGCCGTCGGGCACGGTCGCGAACGGCACCTTGATCGGCTCCGGCCGGTCGAACAGTCGCAAGGGGCGCAGCGGCGGCTCGCCCGCGACGCGCTCCGGCCAGGCGGCCGCGCTCGCGGCGGCGAGATGATGCTGCGCCGGCACCGCGAGCGCTGATCGTTCGGGGATGTGGCTCTCCAGCGGCAGATGCACGACCACGCGTTTGCCGCCGATGCGGGCGGCGATGCGGTCGATCAGCGCGGATACCTCGTCGCTGTCATGGACGGTGGCGTCGAGATCGCGCTGCTGCTGTACCACGAGCTCGGTGCGGCCGGCGGCGAGACGGATGAGATCGAAGCCGAAGCCGGGATCGAGCGGATCGTTGAGCGCATCGAGCCGCTCACGGAACAGGCGGTCGATCATCTCCGGCCGCGTCACCGGACGCCCGGTCTCGACCGCGATCGAGCGCACCGCGCCGTCGGTGCGGAAGAAGCTCGCCTCCAATTGCCGCGCGCCCTTGCCCTGCTTGTCCATCGCCGCGACCAGCATCCGGGCGAGGTTTTGCAGCGTCAGCGCGATCACGGTGTCGGTTGCAACAGGCTCGGGGAAACGCTTTTCCACGATGTAATCCGGCAGCGGCTTGCGCGGGCTGATCGGGGCATCGCCCTGCCCCAGCGCATGACTGAGCAGCGTGGTGAACGCGGCGCCGAACCGCGCCGAGATCTCGTGCGGTGCGCGCGCGGCGACATCGCCGATGGTCTTCAAGCCGGCGCGACGCAGGCCGGTCGTGATCGCGGCATCGGCGCCGAGCGCGGAAACCGGCAGCGGACCGACGGCCTGGGCCTCCTCGCCATCGGCTGTGATTTTCCCCGAGGCATGCCGCGTCAGCGTGCGCGCCGCAATCGAGGTGCCTGATATTGCGGCACTAACGGCAAAGCCGCGGCGGCTCAGCGCGTTCGTCGCGATCTGCAGCAGCGCGCGCTCGCCGCCGAACAGATGCGCGCAGCCGGTGATGTCGAGGAACAGGCCGTAAGGCGGATCCAGCGCCACCAGCGGCGTGAAGCGGTCGCACCAGTCGGCGATGTCGTTCAGCGTCTTCAGATCGGCGGCGGGATCGGCGTCGTAGACGGTGAGCTCCGGGCAGATCGCGCGCGCATTGGCGAGCGGCAGCCCGATCGACAGCCCCGCGCGCACCGCGGCCTCGTCGACGGCGTGGAGCAGGATCGCGTTGTGATCCTTTGCGACCACGACGCTGGGTGCCACTTGCGCTTCTGTCTCATTCCCTCCCCCCTTGCGGGGGAGGGGCAGGGAGAGAGGTAAGCCACATACGCCGGCGTCCGTGGTACCCCTCTCTCCAACTCTCCCCCGCAAGGGGGGAGAGAGCCCTGCCACCTCCCGAGTGGAAACTCTCTCCTCACGAAGAGCATCGCTCGTGGCGAGACCCCCACCCCAGCCCTCCCCCGCAAGCGGGAGAGGGAGCCCGACGACCTCCCGAGCGTCAACTTGCGAGACGCTGCGCTGTGCGAGCTTCCGCTTGATGCGGTCGATGGGCAGGCGTGGCAGCCACAGGCTGAGGATACGCCGACGGTTCACTGAATTGGCACTCATCACATTTCCATTCCATGATCCATCGCCCGACCGGGCCATGACGATTGCGCACGAGTTTGGCGTCGAAGCGCGGCGCGCCCCAGGCGCTGGCGGCGGTGCCAGGCGGCGAATGCGCCGCGCGCACGATCCAGCGCGTCTCCGCGGTCGAGGGGGTCGGGCTCGCCGCAATCCGCAGCACCAGCGCGGTGACGCCAGAGGCTTGCGCGGCCAAGGTCAATTTGCGGCTGGCGACGAGATCGAGCTGACGCACATTGCCCCAGACCTCGAGCACGACCGCGCCCAGCGCATCGCAGGCGAGCGCGTCGGCCGTGGTGCGCAACGCGGCATCGACATCGGCGGCGCGCACCGTGACGAGCAGGCGCGGATCGAGGCCGAGCTCGGCAAGCCCGCTCATCGACAGCGCGCCGCTTTCAAGATCGGAAAAATCCTGCCGCACCCAAACCAGCGGCTTGCGCGGTGACATCAGTCCGGCAAGCCCCGCGATGAAGCCGGTCGCGGCCCCGCCCTGATGGCCGCTCGCGAACACCTCATGCAGCACTGCGGGCACAAGTCCGCCGCGCAGCATCGCATCCGCGCCCACATGCCCGAGCGCGACGCGGTTCAGTATGGTCGCATCCGATGGCGCCTCGATGCGCGCGATGCTGCCGCGCAGGGACGCAAGCGTGCTCATGCGTGCGCCGTTCATAGCGCCGCTCCTTCCCAACCAAGATTTGAAGCCGTCACTGGTCTGAACAGAGAACCAGGGTCTGGCTCATTTGTTCATGGTATGTTCTAATATAAAGCTAACAGGACCGGCGGAGTCAATCGGATTGGTGGGATCGCCGATTCATGAGCGAAATCAAGGAGATTCAAGCGCGTCGACGCGGCCCTCACATCCTCTCCCCGCGTCACCGGACGCGCGGGCCCCGAAATGACGGCGAGACGGAAACGGAGCAGATCGCATGCATATCATCATGCTCGACAGCGACACCGATTTCGAAGGCTGGCGCAAGGCCGCGCGACGACTGGCGCTGAATGACGTGAGGCCATCTGATGTCGCGTGGACGGTGCGCGGCAAGGCCGAATTGTTTTCGTCATCTCACGCGAACGACCTGCCCGATGCGCCGCATGCGACGTTCAACGTCCCCGCCAGCTTCGTCGAGCTGGCAAGGACCGCGATCCTGCATCGCCATGACGAACGCTTCGCCCTGCTGTATCGCCTCGTATGGCGGCTGCGCAGCCATCACGATCTGCTCAGCGCGACGATCGATCCCGAGGTCGCCGAGGTTAACGCGATGGCGCGCGCGGTCTATCGCGACATGGACAGGATGCACGCGCTTGTGCGCTTCCGCGAAATCGGTCGCGAGAAGGCGCATTACGTCGCTTGGTTCGAGCCGGAGCATCACATCGTCGAGCTCGCCGCGCCCTTCTTCGCCAGCCGCTTCGCCGACATGCCGTGGTCGATCCTGACCCCCGACGTCTGCGCGCATTGGGATGGGCATGCGATCTCGATCACCTCCGGCGTTGACAAATCCGAAGTGCCGACCGAGGAGCGGCTCGAAGAGATCTGGCGGCGTCATTACAGCGGTCTTTTCAATCCCGCACGGCTGAAAGTGATGGAGATGCCGCAGGCCTATTGGAGGAACCTGCCCGAGGACTCGATCATTAAGCCCTTGCTCGAAGACGCGATGCGGATGACGAGCGGCGCCTTCATCGCAAACAAGGCGTCGAAACCGCAGGCGCCGCAAAAACCGCAGGACACGCCGATGGCCCGCAGAGACGCCCACGACACGATCGCGACGCTACGCGCCGAAGCCGCCGATTGCCGGGCCTGCCCGCTGTGGAAGGATGCAACCCAGACCGTGTTCGGCGAAGGGCCGCAAAGCGCAACCCTGATGCTGGTCGGCGAGCAGCCCGGCGACAAGGAAGATCTCGCCAGCAAGCCGTTCGTCGGTCCGGCCGGATTGATGCTCGATCGCGCGCTGGACGAGGCCGGCATCGACCGCGGCAAGGTCTACATCACCAATGCGGTGAAGCATTTCAAATTCGTGCCGCGCGGCAAGATCCGGCTGCACCAGAAGCCGAGCACGTCGGAAATCCGCGCCTGCCGTCAATGGTACGAGCGTGAACTGGCGGCCATCAAACCGGAACTGGTGGTGGCGCTCGGCGCGACGGCCGCACAGGGCGTGCTCGGCAAGATCACGCCGATCAACAGGAACCGCGGCCGCCTGATCGACCATGATGGAACCAAGGTGCTGGTCACCGTGCATCCCTCCTATCTGCTGCGGCTGCCCGATGAGGAGACCAAGGCGAAGGAATATCAACGCTTTGTCGACGACCTGAAAATCGCGGCCGGCTTGCTGCGCCGTTCCGCTCGCGCGGCCTGATGTGCCCGCGCAACAACTCGTCCCCGAAATTCACACCTTGATGTGAAAAGTCAGAAACGGGCCGAGAAAAACCTACAACCTTTAATTGATCCATGATAGTATCACAGGCTCAATAGGCATTGGGCGTCATGTTCACGCCATGACGTACCCTGAGGCCAGCGCGCTGCGCGGTTCGACTAGCCCCAACCGCGTGGCGCGCGACCTCTACCCGCCGGCCCGCCGGATCCTTTGGCCATACGCTGCCTGATCCTTCCAACGCAGCCTCCGCGGTTTCCTGGTCCGCAAGACGCAGTCCGCACCGGCGTCTGCAATCAGTGACGTTTGTTACTGATGTTACTGAAGATTGCCGCGTCTGAAATCTTCAGGGCCTGTGCGTGGATTGCATTGCAAGCAATGACTCGACCCACGCCATTATGGCCGACCGGCCGCGCCGGATTTCAATTGCTTGTCATGTGCATCGATCAAAATCGGCGCCATTGCAATAGGAGATTACCCATGAGCGACGTGGCGTTACCCGGCTCGATCGAACCTGCCTTGAAGAAAGGTCCCGATCTCGACAAGGGCTTTCACCCACTGACCGGCATCATCTACATGGGCGTGGTCTCGGCAGCGCTCCTCTTCGTCGCCTACAGCATCTACGCTGACATCGACGCCACTGGCGCTCGCGTCACCTCCTATCTCCCCTTCATCCTGCTGTTCGTCGCCCTGCTGATTGCGCTCGGCTTCGAATTCGTCAACGGTTTCCATGACACCGCAAATGCGGTCGCGACCGTGATCTACACCCGCTCGCTGCCCGCCCACGTTGCCGTGGTCTGGTCGGGCATGTTCAACCTGTTCGGCGTGCTGCTCTCGAGCGGCGCGGTCGCGTTCGGCATCGTGTCGCTGCTTCCGGTCGAGCTGATCCTGCAGGTCGGCAGCAGTGCGGGCTTCGCGATGGTGTTCGCGCTCCTGATCGCCGCCATCATCTGGAACCTCGGCACCTGGTGGCTCGGCCTGCCGGCCTCGAGCTCGCACACCCTGATCGGATCGATCATGGGCGTCGGCATCACCAATGCGCTGTTGCGCGGCCGCGACGGCACTTCGGGTGTGGACTGGTCGCAGGCGGTCAACATCGCCAAGGCGCTGCTGCTGTCGCCGCTGTTCGGCTTCGTGCTCGCGGCCCTTCTGCTCTACGTCCTCAAGGCCGTGCTGCTGCGCGCGACGCCCAAACTGTTCGGCGAGCCGGTCGGCGACCAGCCGCCGCCGTGGTGGATCCGTGGCATCCTGATCCTGACCTGCACGCTGGTCAGCTTCTTCCACGGCTCCAATGACGGCCAGAAGGGCATGGGCCTCATCATGCTGATCCTGATCGGCACCGTGCCGACCGCCTATGCGCTGAACCGCGCGCTCCCGAGCAGCCAGATCGAGCAGTTCGCCGCGCATTCGGCTGCGGCCAGCAAGGTCATCGAAGGCAAGGCCTCCGGTTACAACGTGATCGGCAACCCCCGCCCCGCCGTGACCAACTATGTCTCCCAGCACCAGATCAACGAAGGCACCTTCCCGTCGCTCGCCGTGCTGGTCCGCGACATCGGTCAGCAGGTTGCCCAGTACGGATCGCTGGCCAAGTTTCCGGCTCACGCGGTCGGCAACACCCGCAACGACATGTACCTGGCCTCCGAGGCAATCCGCTTCCTGATGAAGGACAAGGAAGCCGAGCTCTCCGCCGCCGATGTCGCCACGCTGAACGAATACAAGGGCTCGCTCGACAACGCGACGAAGTTCATCCCGAGCTGGGTGAAGTTCGCCGTCGCCATCGCGCTCGGCCTCGGCACCATGGTCGGCTGGAAGCGCATCGTCGTCACCGTCGGCGAGAAGATCGGCAAGACCCACCTGACCTATGCGCAGGGCGCTTGCGCCGAGATCACGGCGGCCGCGACCATCGCTGCCGCCGACGGCTACGGCCTGCCGGTTTCGACCACGCACGTGCTGTCATCGGGCATCGCCGGCACCATGGCGGCCAACGGGTCCGGTCTGCAATGGACGACGATCCGCAACATCGCGATGGCGTGGGTGCTGACGCTGCCGGCCGCGATGATCCTCTCGGGCGTTCTGTACTACGTGTTCTGACGACAACGCCGTCGGCGCGATGCCCCGCGCCGGACGACAAGGCCCGCACCATCCGGTGCGGGCCTTGTGCATTTGGCGCGTGAAGCAATGGCCACCGCGCAGGGCCGGATGCTCAGGCGGCGTAGCCCTTGGCCACCTCGGCGAGCAGACCGCGCGCCCATTTGTGCAAGCCTGACTTGGCGGTCCTGGCGCTCCAGTACATGTCGATCGAGATCGGCACCCGGAACGGCAGGGCAGCGACATGCAGCCCGCCGCGCATCGCGCGCGCCAGATGATACGGAATGGTGGCGACGAGCCGGGTGCCGGCGATGATGCGCTCCAGACTGTCATGATTGGGAAGGGTTACCGCCGGCTCCAGCGCAATGTCCTTGGCCTTGAGAACATCGAGATAGAGCGGCTGCCACTCGCCGCTATGGGTCACAAAGACATGCTGCGCCCTGGCATAGGCCAACAGCGCGACGCGACCGCGCGCGAGCGGATTGTCCGGATCCATCACACAAACATAGTGATCAGTAAGAATGTGGCGCCGATAGAAGCTCCCGCCGACGATCCCGACCGGACCAAGGACGATGTCGCACTGGTTCTGCTTGAGATGGACGTTGCCATGTCCGGCGGCATCGAGCAGCACCAGCCGCGCCTGCGGCGCGCTCGCGCGCAGCCGGGCGCAGAATTGCGGGATCAGCGTCTGGCGTTCGTGATAGTTGCAAGAGATCGTCACGGTGCCCTGCGCGACGGCCGGGTCGAACTCGGCCGGCACGGCAAGCCCCTCCATCTCGCCGATCATGTCCCGCGCCCACGCGACCAGCGCCGCGCAGCGCTCGGTCGCGCTGACGCCATTGCCCTGGCGGACGAACAGCGGATCGCGCAGCACGCCGCGCAGTCGTTCGATCGCGTAGCTGATCGTCGACTGATTGACGTCGAGCCGCTTGGCCGCAGCCGAGAATGACTGCAGGTCGTACACCAGCACCAGCGTCCGCAAGCTCCCGATGTCGATCGGATCGATCGATGAATTGCCCGCCACCCGTCGCCTCCCGCGTTGGCCGGTGCCCGCAGCCTATCACATGTCATGCAGAATTTCGATGGCCTGAATTGGCTCTATCGAATTGAGCGATTACGCGCCCGCGGCTAGCCTTTGCAAAAAAGCCGCCCGGGAGGATCAATGACCAGCACCATGCCCGTCGTCACGGATATCTCGTATCAGGATCTGCTCGACGACCCCTATCCGATCTTTCGCCGCCTGCGCGCGACGGCGCCCGCCGTGTTCGTCGAGACGGCGAAGCTGACGCTGGTGACGCGCTTCGACGACATCACGAAGATCGAGCGCGATCCGGCAACCTATTCGGCCGACAACCCCACCTCGCTCGTCAACAAGGTGATGGGGCCGACCTTCATGCGCAAGGACGGCGCCGAACATGCGATCGGCCGCAAGGCGATCGAACCGTCCTTCCGGCCCGCGATGGTCAAGGAGCATTGGGCGCCGAAGTTCACGGCGATCTGCGAGCGATTGATCGACGCGCTCGCCGGCGCGGGCGAGGCCGATCTGTTCAATGCGCTTGCCGCACCGATGGCGTCCCTCAGCCTGATGGAGATGATCGGCTTCGAGCCGATGCCGTGGCAGACCCTTGCCGAATGGTCGCAAGCGCTGATCGACGGCGCGGGCAATTATGCCGGCGATCCCGAGATCGAGCGCAAGGCGATGCAAGCCGGGGCCGCCGTCGACGCCGCGATCGAGGTGGTGCTCGATCATCACCGCAGCCATCCCAATCCCTCGATCCTGTCGTCGATGGTCAATGCCGATCCGCCGATGTCGATCGAGGCTGTCAGAGCCAACATCAAAGTGATCATCGGCGGCGGGCTGAACGAGCCGCGTGACGCGATCCTCACGCTCGTGCTCGGCCTCCTGGAAAATCCGGCGCAGAAGAGAAGCGTGCTGGCGAAGCCGGAGCTGTGGCCGGCCGCGCTCGAAGAAGCGGTGCGCTGGATCTCGCCGATCGGCATGTATCCGCGCCGCGTGACCCGCGACGTCGATCTTTCCGGCGTGACGCTGCCGCAGGACCTTCAAATCGGGCTCTGCATCGGCGCGGCGAACCGCGACGACAAGCGGTTTGCCGACCCTGACAACTTCGACGTCTCGCGCCCCAAACAGTCGCATTTGGCATTCGGCGCCGGGCCGCATTTCTGCGCCGGCACCTGGGTCTCGCGGCTCACCGTCGGCAAGATCGTGGGGCCGATGCTGTTCGAGCGCCTGCGCAATTTGCGGCTCCGCGACGACGCCCCGCCGGTCGTGCGCGGCTGGGTGTTCCGCGGGCCGGTCTCGCTGCCGGTGAGGTGGGATGCGTGAGGCAGCAATGACGACTGGGAGAAATCACGCCGCCAGCGCGTTCTCCACGATCTTCACGAAATACGATGTGCCGTAAACGATCGCCTCGTCATTGAAATTATAGGCGGGATGGTGGAGGCCCGCGCTGTCGCCGTTGCCGCAGAAGATGAAGGCGCCGGGCCGCGATTCCAGCATGTAGGAGAAATCCTCGGCGCCCATCAGCGGCGGCATCTCGTGCACGTTGGCGGCGCCGGCGACTTCCTTCGCGACGTGGGTCGCGAATTCGGTCTGCGAACCGTGGTTCACGGTGACCGGATAACCGCGCTCATAGGTGAGATCGATTTTCGCGCCGGTCATCTTCGCGACGCCGTCGACCACCTCGCGCACGCGCTTCTCGACGAGGTCGCGGACCTCCTTGGTCAGCGTGCGCACGGTGCCGCGCAGCTCCGCGGTCTGCGGGATCACGTTGCGGGCGTTGCCGGCATGAAATTCGCACATCGAGATCACCGCGGAATCGAGCGGATCGACGGTGCGCGAGACGATCTGCTGCAGCGCGGTGATGAGCTGCGCACCGACCAGCACGGAATCGATGCATTTGTGCGGCCGCGCGGCGTGACCGCCGTGCCCCTCGATCTTGATGTCGATCGCGTCGGTTGCGGCCATGATCGGGCCGGTGCGGATCGCGAACGAGCCGATCGGAATCCCCGGGCCGTTGTGCATGCCGTAGACCTGCTCGATGCCGAAACGGTCCATCAGGCCGTCCTTGATCATCGCGGCGGCTCCGGCCCCGCCCTCCTCGGCCGGCTGGAAGATCACGACGGCGTCGCCGGCGAAATTGCGCGTCTCGGCGAGATAACGCGCGGCGCCGAGCAGCATCGCGGTGTGGCCGTCATGGCCGCAGGCGTGCATCTTGCCGGGCGTCTTGGAGGCGTAAGGCAGGTTGGTTTCCTCGTGGATCGGCAGCGCATCCATGTCGGCGCGGAGCCCGATCACCTTGATGTCGCCCTTGGCGGGTCCCTTCTTGCCCTTGATCACCCCGACCACGCCGGTCTTGCCGACGCCGGTCACGACATCATCGCAGCCGAACTCCCTCAACCGGTCAGCCACGAATGATGCAGTGCGATGCACGTCATAGAGCAGTTCGGGGTTTTCGTGGATGTTGCGGCGCCAGGCCTGGATATCGGGTTGCAGATCGGCGACGCGGTTGACGATGGGCATGAGAGTTCTGACCTCGAAGGTTGGACTGCAGTTATCCTCTCTAGCATGCAAGGACCGGTCCACCCAACGGCTGTGGCATGCCTTAGACCGGGTCCGGCGGAGCAGCAAATGCAGAGCCGACCGACCGCCGGTTGCGCGCGCGGCGCAGCCCGGATGATTTCGGCTAACCCGACGTGAGCATCTGGCTGCGGATTTCCTGTGCGGTGCGGCGCAGCGGAAGCAAATATTTCTTGCGCGCGCCGGCCTCGCTGACCGTGCCCGAGATGGTGTTGACGCTGAGCGCTGCGACCACCGCGCCGGCCGGATCGCGCAAGGGCACCGCGATGCCGCAGATCGCCGGATCGAGTTCGCCGTCGACCCAGGCATAGCCCTCGCTCTCGACGCGCGCGAGCAGCACGCCGAGCCGCGCCGGATCCGTGATCGTCCGCGGCGTGACCTGCCTGAAGGTGCCGGAGGCGAGATAGGTGTCGCGGCTCGCGGGCGGCAGCGCCGCGAGCAGCACGCGGCCGAGCGATACCAGATGCGCCGGCAGGCGGCTGCCGACGCCGAGATTGGCCGAGAGGATACGGCGCGCGGGCAGGCGCAGCGCGTAGACGATTTCGTCCTCGTCGAGCACGGCCATGGCGCAGGACTCGCCGATCTCGCTGCGCAGATTTTCCAGCGCGCGCTGCGCATGCGCCCAGTACGGCAGAGCGTTCAGGTAGGACAGGCCGAGCCCGAGCGCGCGCGGCCTCAAGCTGAAATAGCGTCCGTCGGAAGCGCAATATTTCAGCGCCACCAGCGTCGCCAGGATGCGGCGCGCGGTGGCGCGGTTGAGGCCGGCGGTATCCGCTGTTTCCGCCAGCGTGTGCCGTCCCGGCGGCTTCCCGAGCGCCTCGATGATCGAGAAGCCGCGCGCGATCGCGCGTACGAAGCCGTCGCTCTCTTTGCTCATGGCGTCATTTTGTTGGGGGCGTCGTTTTGCTCATGACATCGCAGCCCGCATGGCAGCCCGCACGTGAGCGGCTCTCCGCGCTTGTCAGGGTCCCCCGACCGCGCTAGCGTCAGTTCAAATAGCGAATGAATAGTTCGCCTGGCGAACTAGCAGGAGAAACAGAGATGGCGCAAGCGGAAAGTTCTGCGGCCGGCACCTTCGAAACCGATTTCTGGAAGGACGCGAAGCTGCGCAAGGTCTGGGACGAGATCGTTCCGGGCGAGCCGCGCAAGACGCTGCCCTACAAGCTGACGCAGGAGGCGATCGCGCTGTATTGCCGCGCGGTCGGCGAGACCAATCCGCTCTATCTCGACGAAGCGGTGGCGAAGGCCGGCCCCTATGGCGGGCTGATCGCGCCGCCCTCGATCCACATCCTGTTGATGTTCGCCTGCACGCCGGCCGACGACTGGATGCGCTCGCCGGGCACCGTCAATGCCGGACAGTCCTGGAGCTACAACATCCCTGCTCGACCCGGCGACACCATCACGCTGCAGGCCCGCGCGCTCGACAAGTTCATCAAGCGCGAGCGGCTGTTCGTGGTGCACGACAACGTCTTCTTCAACCAGCATGGCGACGTGATCTGCTCGGGTCGCGGTCAGACCATCCGTCCGATGTAAGGAAGTTCAGGATGACCACAGTGAATTTCGATCAGCTCAAGGCGGGCGACACCATCGACGGTCCCGCGTTTGCCATCTCGCGGGAATCCATCCGCCTGTTCTGCGATGCCTCGCTCGACTACAACCCGCTGCATCTCGACGACGACTACATGAAGGGCAATTTCGGCAAGACCAATTTCGGCGGCATCATCATGCACGGCATGAACAATTTCGGCCTGATCTCGCGCATGCTGACCGACTGGGCGATGCCCGCGGGCGCGATCCATCGCCGCCTCGAGACGCGCTGGCTGAAGCCGGTGAAGCCGGGCGACACGGTCCGCCCGGCCGGCACCATCAAGGCCAAGCAAGTGACGACCAAGTCGCGCTGGGTGCTGGTCGATGTGTCCGTGCAGAACCACCGCGGCGAAACGGTTGCAGCCGGCGAAGCAATGCTGGAGTTCCCGGCGAGCGCGAAAGCGGGCTAACGGAGTGCGCTGAAGCAGCGAACTCCACTTCGCCTCTCCCCGCCTGCGGGGAGAGGCCGGAACGGATCGCCAGATGCGTTCTGGGTGAGGGGGAGCCTCCACGAGCGCAGCTATCACCGCGTTTGCCGAGACAGCCCCCAAGCGTTCCCAGGCCCAGGCAGGAGGTCGCGCTGGCCGAACCCGGTCGTCCCTGAATAGCCTCCCCGCCCCGCCACCAACCTGAAGCTTTCGCAACCATTCGGAACGCCGGGAACTTTCGCGAATGAGATAGGTTCTCACTGCAAACCAGAGGCCTCGTCCATGCGCAGCATCCGCTGGCTCGCCGTTGCCCCGTTCCTCGCTCTCCTCGTCGGTCCGTTCTTCGTCAACCGGGCGACGCCGCTCATCCTCGGCCTGCCGTCCCTGCTGGCCTGGATCGTGGTGTGGATTCTGCTCACCTCCCTCATCATGGCCGTGATCTACGCGGCCGATCCGATCAACCGGGAGGACGAGCCATGAACGCAGCACTGCCCTTTATCGCCGCCGCCGCGCTGCTGGCGCTGGTCCTCGGCTTTCTCGCCCGACGCGGCAAGGACATGAACCTCGAGCAGTGGACGGTCGGCGGACGCGGTTTCGGCGCGATCTTCGTGTTCCTGCTGCTCGCCGGAGAGATCTACACCACCTTCACCTTCCTCGGCGGCAGTGGCTACGCTTACGGCAAGGGCGCGCCGGCCTATTACATTCTCGCCTATGGTACGCTCGCCTACGTGCTCTCCTATTTCATGCTGCCGCCGATCTGGCGCTACGCGAAGGAGAACCGGCTCTACTCGCAGTCGGACTTCTTCGTGCACAAATACGACAGCCCGACGCTCGGCGTGATCGTCGCGCTCGTCGACATAGCGGCGCTGATCCCCTACCTCGTGCTCCAGTTCAAGGGGCTCGGCATCATCGTCGAAGTCGCCGGCTACGGCGCGATCTCCTCGACACTTGCGATCTGGATCGGCGCCGCCATCGTCGCCGCCTACGTGATGGTGTCGGGCGTGCACGGTTCGGCATGGACCTCGGTCGCCAAGGACACCTTGATCCTCGGCATCGTGATCTTCCTCGGCATCTATTTGCCCTATCATTATTACGGCGGACTGGGGTCGATGTTCGCGGCGATCGAGCAGGCCAAGCCGGGATTCATCGTGCTGCCACCGCACGGCGAGAGCCTGTGGTGGTTCTCCTCGACCGTACTGCTCACCGCCCTCGGCTTTTACATGTGGCCGCACACCTTCGGCTCAATCTACACCGCCAAGAGCGCCACGGTGATCCGCAAGAATGCGATCGTGCTGCCGCTTTATCAGCTTATCCTGCTGTTTGTGTTTTTCGTCGGCTTCGCGGCGACCCTGCAGGTCCCGGGGCTCACGGGCTCCAACATCGATCTTGCGCTGTTCAAGCTGTCGGTCAAGACGTTCGATCCCTGGTTCGTCGGCGTGATCGGCGCGACCGGCGTGCTCACCGCACTGGTGCCGGGCTCGATGATCCTGATGACCGCCGCGACATTGATCGCCAATAATCTCTACCGCGCTGTCAAGCCGTCGGCCGATGACGAGCAGGTATCGCGGCTTGCGAAGATCCTGGTGCCGCTGGTGGCGCTGGTTGCGGTGTTCTTCACCTTGAAGGGCGGGGAGACCATCGTGGCCCTCCTGCTGATGGGCTACAGCTTTGTAACGCAGCTGTTTCCCGCCCTGGTGCTCAGCCTCGCGCACCGCAACATCGCCACGCGCGAGGGTGCGGCGGCGGGCATCATCGCCGGCGTCGCCACGGTCGCCGTCGTCAGCCTGAGCGGTGCAAACTTCCACAAGCTGTCGTGGCTGCCGGCCCAGGTCCAGGACCTCAACATCGGCATCGTCGCACTGGCGGTGAATCTCATTGTGCTGATTGCGGTCAGCCTGACGATGCGGCTCGCCGCGGCGCCGGCGCGCGCTGCCGCGGAATAAGTCCGAGAAAGCGACGCGAAACCAGACATCGCTGATGTTCTGAGAGAGGCCATCCGCGTCGGCTTTGGCGATTCGCAGCATGTCTGGTAAGTGGGTAATCTCGGGCTTGACGCCGCAGATTTCGATTCAGGCTGACGAGATATCGGTCTAATAGTCTGAGCAAAGATGACCGCCGGGAAACGAGGACATGCCGCGAAGGCTCGAGGGTGATTTCGACTACATTGTCGTCGGCGCGGGTACGGCCGGCTGCATCATGGCCAACCGCCTGTCGGCCGATCCGAACAAGCGCGTGCTGCTGCTCGAGGCCGGCGGCAAGGACAACTGGATCTGGTTTCACATCCCGGTCGGCTATCTCTTCGCGATCGGCAATCCGCGCTCGGACTGGATGTTCAAGACCGAGGCCGAGCCCGGCCTGAATGGCCGCGCACTGAGCTATCCGCGCGGCAAGGTGATCGGCGGCTCGTCGGCAATCAACGCCATGATCTCGATGCGCGGACAGGCCGCCGATTACGATCACTGGCGCCAGCTCGGGCTCACTGGCTGGAGCTACAGCGACGTGCTGCCGGTGTTCAAGCGGCTCGAGGATCACTTCCTGGGCGAAAGCGAGCATCACGGTGTCGGCGGCGGCTGGCGCATCGAGGCACCGCGGCTGTCGTGGCAGGTCCTCGATGCGGTCGGTGATGCCGCGGAAGAGATGGGCATCAAGCGCATCCCGGACTTCAACACCGGCGACAACGAAGGCACCAGCTACTTCCATGTCAACCAGAAGCGCGGCCGGCGCTGGTCGTCGGCACGCGGCTTCCTCAAGCCGGTGCTCAATCGCCCCAACCTGCGGCTGGAGACCAATGTGCTGGTCGACCGCCTGATCATCGAGAGCGGCCGCGCCGCCGGCGTGCTGTTCCGCCAGGGCAACGATGTGGTGGAGGCGCGCGCGAAGGGCGAAGTGATCCTCTGCGCCGGCTCGATCGGCACGACGCAAGTGCTGCACCGCTCCGGCATTGGCCCGTCCGAGTGGCTGTCACCGCTCGGCATAGATATCGTGCTCGATGTGCAGGGCATCGGTCGCAACCTACAGGACCATCTGCAGCAGCGCGCGATCTACAAGGTCTCGGGCGTTCGCACGCTGAACGAGACCTATTACAACCTGGTGCGCCGCGGCCTGATGGGGCTCGACTACGCCTTCCGCCGTCGCGGTCCGCTGACCATGGCGCCGTCGCAGCTCGGCATCTTCACGCGCTCCGATCCGACGCGATCGCGCGCCAACATCCAGTTCCATGTGCAACCGCTGTCGCTCGACAAGTTCGGCGATCCGCTGCACCGCTTCCCTGCGATCACGGTGAGCGCCTGCAATCTGCAGCCGACCTCGCGCGGCACCGTGCGCATCCGTTCGTCCGCGCTGGATGACAAGCCGTCGATCGCGCCGAATTACCTCTCGACCGACGACGACCGCCAGGTCGCGGCCGATGCGATCCGCACCACGCGGCGGCTGATGAAGCAGAAGGCGCTGGAAAAGTACCACCCTGAGGAATTCCTGCCCGGCCCCTCCATCGGCGACGACGATGCCGCACTCGCAAAGGCCGCGGGCGACATCGGCACCACGATCTTCCACCCCGTCGGCACCGCGAAGATGGGGACGGCCAACGATCCCCTGGCGGTCGTCGACGAGCGTCTGCGCTTCTACGGTCTCCACGGCCTGCGCATCGCTGACGCCTCCGTGATGCCGACGATCACCTCGGGCAACACCAACACGCCGACCGCGATGATCGCCGAGAAGGCTGCGGGAATGATCCTGCAGGACGCGCGATAGCTCGATGACGCAGCCGCACCGCATTGTCGTGGGCCGCGCCGAGGCGCCGCTTGCGCTGGCACAATGGGGCGAGCCCGCCTCAGGCAAGCCGCCGGCGCTGCTGCTGCACGGCACCGGATTTGTCGCCGAGGTCTGGACCGAAGTCGCGGCGGCGCTGGCGTCAGACTACACGGTCTACGCGCTCGACCGTCGCGGCCATGGGCTCAGCCACAAGCCGCCCGCCGATCGCTATCACTTCCAGGATTTTGCCGAGGACGTCTGCACAGTGGTCGAGAGCCTCGACTTCCGTTGCATCTTCGGCATCGGCCACAGTGCCGGCGCCACCGACCTGTTGCTCGCGGCGAAACTGATGCCCGGACGCTTCGCGCACCTGTTCGTGATGGAGCCGACGGTGATGGATCCGCGCACGCGGCGCACCGGCGGCCTGAGCGAGTTAGCCATGGCATCGGTGCAAGGCGTGCTGCGCCGCCAGGCCGAATTCGACAGTCCGGACGTCCTGTTCCAGCGGCTGCGCAAGGCGCCGGCCTTCGCGCCATGGACCGAGCCTGCGCTCTGGGCCTATGTCCGCCACGGCTTCGCCGAGCTCGACGATGGCCGCATACGGCTGCGCTGCACGCCCGAGATCGAATCCGCGCTGCTCAAGCCGATCTTCCAGGCGATGGAGCAGACCTATAGCGGCGATACGCGCGGCAATCCGTTTCCCTGGCTGTCCGAAATCAGCTGTCCGGTCCGCATCGCCACCGCCGAGCAGTCATGGCCGATCTACAAGGAGATGGCCGCACGTGCCGCCGCGCTGATCCCGCATGCAACCCGGTGGACATTCGAGGGCATCGGACACTGCGTCGCGCAGGAAGCGCCCGATCGGCTGCTCAATGCGCTCAGGACGTTCACCGCTGAAGTCGATGGGCACCCGCGCAACGATCCGGCGCCATCGTCGTTGTAACGGCGTGACCAGCAGCCGGGTGGTCGGCCACTTGCTCGGGACGTCATGACGATGGTAGCAGCGGATGCCCTTTTCGACGATTTCTGCCCTGGACGACAAGACTGGCTTCACCGGCACGGCGCACAGCCGGTTTGAGCAGGCGCCGAGCGCGACCAGCATCCTGCTTGCCCTCGGCATCGTCTATGGCGATCTCGGCACCAGCCCTCTCTATACGCTGCAAACCATCGTTCACCTGATGGGCGATAGCTTCACCCCGGAAGCTGCGCTCGGCTCGCTGTCGCTGATCGTCTGGGCGCTGATCATCACGATCTCGATCAAGTACTGCCTATTCGTGATGCGCGCCGACAATCATGGCGAGGGCGGCATTCTGGCGCTGATGGCGCTGACCGGCTCGCGATGGTCCGGCCACGGCCGATGGCTGATCGCGCTCGGGCTGTTCGGCGCCACCCTGATCTATGGCGACGGCATCATCACGCCGGCCATCTCGGTGCTGAGCGCGGTCGAAGGCCTGAATGTCGCAACCGACGTGTTCAGGCCGTATACGATGCCCATCGCCGCCGCGATTCTGATCGGGTTGTTCGCGTTTCAGCGTCACGGAACCGCAACCGTCGGCAAGGCGTTCGGCCCGGTGATGCTGCTCTGGTTCCTGACCATGGCGACGCTCGGCATCAGCGCGGTCGCGCGGCATCCCGACGTCTTGCGCGCGCTCAATCCGGAACACGGCTTTCTGCTCCTGACCACCCATGGTCTGCTCGGCTTCACGCTGCTCGGCGGCGTTTTCCTCGCGCTCACAGGCGGCGAAGCGCTCTACGCCGACATGGGACATGTCGGCCGCAAGCCGATCCGGCTCGCCTGGTACGGAATCGTGCTGCCGGCGCTCGTGCTGAACTACGCAGGCCAGGTCGGCAATTTCATCGCATCGCCTGATCATGGCGCCAATCCGTTCTTCAAACTCGCACCGATCTGGGCGATCTATCCGCTGGTGGCGCTTGCGACGCTGGCGACCATCATAGCAAGCCAGGCCATCATCACCGGCTCGTTCTCGATGACGCGACAGGCCATGCAGCTCGGATGGTTTCCGGGCGTGCGGATCAACCAGACGTCGGCCGAGGAATACGGCCAGATCTACGTGCCCTTCGTGAACTGGACGATGATGTGCCTGACAGTTGCGCTCGCGGTCGGCTTCGGCAGCTCCGATCGGCTCGCGGGCGCCTATGGCGCCGCCGTCTCAACGACCATGGTGCTGACCACCGCGCTGCTCTTCCAGGTGATGCGACGCACTTGGCACTGGAGCGCGGTGCGGGCGGCCGCGATCACGGGCGTGCTGCTCACGGTCGATCTTGCGTTCTTCCTCGCCAATCTCTTCAAGATCGAGGAAGGCGGCTGGATTCCCCTGCTGTTCGGCGCGCTGGTATTTGCCATCATGACCACCTGGCATTTCGGCATCGACGCGCTGCATCGGCGAAGCATGGCGCACGCGCAGCACGTCGATGCGTTTGTCGCTGGCCTGCGCGAGCAGCACATCGTGCGCGTGCCGGGGACCGCGATCTTCCTCACCCGGCTCGGCCACAGGATTCCGCCGATCATCGTCGACTATGTCAGGCAGGCGCATTCGCTGCACCGGACGGCAATCGCGCTAACCGCAAGCTTTGAAAGCGTCCCCCGGATCCGGCCGGCCGATCGCATTCGCTGCGAGCAGCTCTGCGAAGGCCTCTGGCACATCACCGTGCATTTCGGCTTCGTCGAGATCCCGGATCTCCCGACCGTGCTGGCGAATGCGAAGCAAGTCGGAGTGCCGGTCCAACACGACACGACCTACTACATCGAGCGCCACGATCCCGTCAGCCGCCCGCGCCGCAATCCATTGGCCCGATTCCAGATTGCCCTGTTCGCCTTCATGGCACGGAATTCCGCGCACGCGATCGATCGCTTCCGGATCCCGCGCGGCTCGCTGATCGAGATCGGCAGCCGGATGGAGATCTAGCAACTGATATGAGCCGCCGGTCGCGACGCGGCAGCATGATGGGCATTGTCGGGCCGTTCCATCACCAACGCTGCACGAAAAATGCCGCCCCCTTGCGGGGACGGCAGACGCTACTCACGCAGTACTGGAACCGATCAATGCTTGCCGTGGCGCTCGGCGTGATGCCGGCTGGCCTCGGTGTGGTGATGCTGGGCATGGCTTGCATGGCCATAGGCGCTATGCGCGTGGTGCGCCGCCTTCTCATGATCGCCGGCTTCGTGGTGCCTGGCAGCTTCGCGGTGATGGTGCGCCGCGTGTTCGTGATGCTCGGCCGCCTTGTTGTGATGCTCAACGCCTGCGCGGTCGCTCATAGGGCTCTCCAAGTGTGGCGAAGGAAGTCTGCCATCTTTGCGCAGGAGCGCTGACACTATGCTGACGGTTGCAAGACACCTTTGTTGCGGCCGTTCATGTTCGGAAGCGTTTGGCCCCATTTCGAAGGCGCCCCTCACGAAATCGTCATCTCCCCTGTCCCGCCCGGGATGGCGGGAATAAACGCCCCCGCCAGCCGATCACTTCCCCGGAAACCCAATCCCTGGGCCCACGGGAGACTTTGCCATGAGCGATCACGACCATCACGATGAGGAAAAAGGCGTCAGCCGACGCAAGGTGCTGGAATGCATGACCTGGGCCGGCACCGGCGTGCTCTGGACGATCACCGGGGGCGTGCCGCATTCGCTGGGCATTGTCGACTCGGCCGCGGCCGCCGAGGCGTCCGGCATGACGTTCATGCAGATCAGCGACAGCCATGTCGGCTTCGACAAGCCGGCCAATCCGAACGCCATCGGCACGCTGGAAGAGGCCATCAACAAGGTCAAGGCGATGCCGGCCAAGCCCTCCTTCATGATCCACACCGGCGATATCTCGCATCTGTCGAAGGCCTCCGAGTTCGACGACGCCGAGCGCATCATCTCGCAGGCCAAGCTCGACGTGCACTACGTGCCGGGCGAGCACGATTTCATCGACGAGGAGGTCAAGCTCTACAAGGAGCGCTACGGCCGCGGCACCACGGGCGCCGGCTGGTATTCCTTCGATGCCGGCGGCGTCCATTTCATCGGCCTCGTCAACGTCGTCGACCTCAAGGGCGGCGGCCTCGGCAATCTCGGCAACGAGCAGCTCGAATGGCTGGAGAACGACCTCAAGGGCCGTTCGAAGTCCACGCCGATCGTACTGTTCGCCCACATCCCGCTGTGGACTGTCTATCCGCAATGGGGCTGGGGCACCGAGGACGGCGGCCGCGCGCTTGAATATGTGAAGGGCTTCGGCTCGGTCACCGTGCTCAACGGTCACATCCACCAGGTGATGCAGAAGGTCGAGGGCAACGTTACCTTCCACACCGCGCGCTCCACCGCATTCCCGCAACCGGCGCCGGGCTCTGCCCCCTCGCCCGGCCCGATGAAGGTCGAGGATTCAAAGCTGCGCAGCATGCTCGGCGTCGCCAGCATCAACTTCAAGCAGGGCACCGAGCGGCTCGCCATCATCGACACGCCGCTGCAGGGCTAAGAAAAGGACGACAAAGCCATGACTTCAATCAACCGCCGCGACTTCGGCATCGCCGTGGTCGCGACCATGCTGCTGCCTGTCTCCGCGGCCCGCGCAGACGACGTCGCTGTCCACATCGACAACTTCGTGTTCCAGCCGGCCCAGCTCGACGTGAAGGTCGGCACCACCGTGACCTGGACCAATCGCGACGACATCTCTCACACCGTGGTGTGTGCGGGCAAATTCCGCTCGAAGCCGATGGACACCGACGGCACCTTCTCGTTCACCTTCACGGAAGCCGGTGAGTACAAGTATTTCTGTTCGCTGCATCCGCACATGACAGGCAGCATCAAGGTTGGGTAACGTGACCAGCCAGGTCATCACAACCAGGCCCGGCCGGTGGGGTTCGGTCCTCGGCCGGGCGAAAGCTCCTTCTGGAAACGCCGGGCAGAACACGATGGCGGTCAGAGCGTCGGACGACGACCCCGATAGAGCGCGGCGCTTCCGCGAGGCCGCGCTGCCCTATCTCGACGAGGCCTACACGCTGGCGCGCTATTTGCTGCGCGACGCCGCCGACGCCGAGGACGCGGTGCAGGAGTGCTATCTGCGCGCCTACAAGCATTTCGACAGCTATCGCGGTCCGGCGATGAAGCCGTGGCTGTTCGCAATCCTGCGCAACGTTTGCCGCGCCGAATATGCGCGGCGCAAGACCGCCCCCACCACCGTCGAGGAGATGCCCGAAAGCGCCGAGCAGGCGCCGCTGTGGCACGAAACCCCGGAGACGCCGGAACGGCAGATGCTGCGCCGCTTCGACGGCGACACCGTGCGCAAGTTGATCGCGGCGCTCGCCGAGCCGTTCCGCGAGACCTTCGTGCTCAGGGAAATCCAGAATCTTTCATACCGCGAGATCGCCGATGTCGCCGCCGTGCCGGTCGGCACCGTGATGTCCCGCCTCGCGCGCGCCCGCGCCATGCTGCGGTCAGCCTGGCTTGCGGAACAGGAGCAAGCGAAATGACCTGCGAGGAAGCCGAAGTGCTGCTTCACGCGCTGATCGACGGCGAGCTTGACGCCGGCCATGCGCGCGAGGTGGAGACCCATATCGAGGGCTGCGCGCATTGCGCCGCGCTGATGAAGGAGTATCAGGAGATCCGCCAGGCAATGGCCGAGACCGATCTGCACTATAAGGCGCCGCTCGAATTGCGCCGTCGCATCGAGAAGGCGTTGCCGCAGCCTCAGCCGCAGGCGACGCCGAGCCGCCGTTCGGTGCTGCGCGGCTTCGCGATGGGCTCTGCGGTTTCGGCGATCGCCGCAACCGGCCTGTTCGCGATCGTACTGCGCAACGACGACGAGCAGCGCATCGAGGCCGAGGTGGTGTCGGCGCATCTGCGTTCGCTGCAGGCCGGACACCTCACCGACGTGGTCTCGACCGACCAGCACACGGTGAAGCCGTGGTTCAACGGCAAGCTCGACGTCTCGCCGCCCGTGATCGACCTCACCGCTCAGGGCTTCACGCTGATCGGGGGCCGGCTCGACTACGTCAACGCCCGCGAGATCGGCGCCGTGGTCTACAAGCGGCGCCAGCACGTGATCAACCTGTTCGTGGCGCAGACCGCGAACACCGAACGCCGCCTGGCGACGATGACGACGCTGCAAGGCTTCAACATCCGCCGCTGGAGCGATCACGGTCTGAAGTACTGGGCGGTGAGCGATATCGGCGCCGACGAGCTGACGGAGTTCGGCGAGAAGTTCGAGACCGCGATGCAGGCGAACAAGGAGGGATGAGAGTCGTAGGGCCGATTAGCCGGAGACGTAATCCGCCGGCTCTGTCGCAAGCAAGTGGCGGGTTACGGCTTCGCCTAACCCGCCCCACGCGAGCTTCGCTCCATCCGGGCTACCAAGTCTTCGGGCTTACGCCGACTTGCGCACCGCGTTGTCGACCAGCGTCTTGCCAAGCGACCAGATCGCGCCGGGCACCTTGTGGCTGCCGGCGATCACCTCGTCGAACGCCTTTTCGATCCAGGTGCAGTCCTCTTCGGTGATAACGAGCGGCGGCAGCAACTTGATGGTGTGGCTGCCGTGGCCAGCGACCTGGGTCAGGATCTTGTAGTCTTTGAACAGCGGCACCGTGATAAGCTGGCAGAACAGGCCCTTGTTGGCGGTCTCCAGCAGATTCCACGACGCCTTCAGCTTGAGCGATTTCGGCGGGCCGAACTCGACACCGATCATCAGGCCCTTGCCGCGGACTTCCTTCATCAGTTCATAACCGGGCACCATCCGCGTCAGCGCGAGGCGGAGCTCGGCGCCGCGCTTGGCGGCCTGCTCGACCAGCTTCTCGGCCTTGATGACCTCGAGCGTCGCGATGCCGGCAGCCATCGCCAGATCGTTCTTCGCAAAAGTCGAGCCATGCACGACCGCGCGATCCATCTGGTTGAAGATCTTGTCGAAGATGTTCTTGCGCGTCAGCAGCGCGCCGATCGGCACGTGACCGCCGGAGAGCGCCTTCGCCAGCAGCACCATGTCGGGCTCGATGCCCCAATGCTCGATCGCGAGGAATTTTCCGGTGCGGGCGATGCCGGTCTGGATCTCGTCGGCGATAAACAGCGTGCCGTATTTGCGGCACAGCGCCAGCGCGCCGGGCAGGAACTCGTCGGTGGGCAGGTTGACGCCCTTGCCCTGGATCGGCTCGACGATGAACGCGCCGACTTGTCGCGACGACAAAGCCCTTTCGAGCGCTTCGAGATCGTTGAACGGGATCGGCGTGCAGCCCGGCAGCAGCGGTTCGAAACCGGTGCGGAAGTTCGTGTCATCCGTCAGCGAGAGCGCGCCATATGACAGGCCATGAAACGAATGCGAGCAGTAGACGATCCCGGGCCGGCCGGTCGCGCTGCGCGCGAACTTGATCGCGGCCTCGACGGTTTCAGCGCCGGAATTGGCGAAAAACACCTTGTCCAGATATGGAACATGTTCCAGCAGCCGTTCCGCCAGCACGCCGGCGAGCGTGGAGACGTCGAGTTGCACCAGATTCGGCAGATCGGCATCGAGCACGCTTTTCAGCGCCTTGCGCAACGCCGGATGATTGCGGCCAATCGCAAAAACGCCAAATCCGCTCAATAGATCGAGATAGCGGGCCCCCTGACGATCGAAGAGATATTGACCTTGCCCCCTCTGGAAGCCGACATCATAGCCGATGGTCTTGAGAACGCGAACGAGCTGCTCGTTGAGGTGTCGGGTATGCATGGCACCGCGCTGCCCCTCGCGCTCCACAAAAATCTCGGAAACGTCTAAATTGGAACTTACCATTCGTTACATACGTCGGTTGATGGCCATCTCGTCAACTTAAAACGCTCCATAGCGGCGTTTTGCCCCCCGCTCTGATCGTCCAGTTAAGCACAGGTTTGGACCATGTTGCACTGCCCAAGAACTTTCGCGCGTACAATAGCCTGTTCAGGTTTATTTTTGGCCACCGTATTAACACCGGCCTTGGCTGCGGATCCTACCGGTGACTGGAAAGACGCGGACGGCTTCGCGAACATCCGCGTCGCCCAATGTAATGGCAACATGTGGGGTGCAGTTGTCTGGGAAAAAACCCCCGGCGGCAAGGATAAGAACAATCCTGATCCCGCAAAGCAGACCCGGCCGACGCTCGGCATGCCGATCCTGATCGACATGAAGAAGAAGCCCGGCGCCGATGCGTGGGAAGGCCAAGTCTATAACGCCAAGGACGGCCAGCTCTACAGCGCGACGATCAAGCCTGTCGGCACCGATCAGCTCGAGATCCAGGGCTGCGTGCTCGGCTTCCTCTGCGGCGGCCAGACCTGGACCCGCGTCGGTCCGCCGATTCCAGTGAGCACCGCCAGCAATCCGCCGAAGGGCGCAGCCCCCAAATCGGCGGTACCGCCAAAGACCACAGGCTCGGTGGCGCATGGTACCAAGCCGGGTCAGAAGCAAGCCGCCAACGTGCCAGGTGCGCCTGGTGACACCGTCGGCGACATCTGTCTGCTTCCCGACATTGCGCACCCGACGCAGTAGCGCCGGCGACAGACGCGTCAGCGCAGCCTGCAACACAGCAGCACAGTCGCAAGCGAGAGCACAAGCAGCTTGCCTGTGCTCACTGGTGGCGGGATGCCAGCATAACCGCACGCGACGAGACCGACCGGCCCGGTGGCGCTTGCGACCGAGCCGGATCAGCAGCAGACCGCCAATGCATCAGGTGACGTCGTTGCCGATATCCGAGTCCTTCGCGACCTCGCGCGGCTTGCCCATCAGCGCGGGTTGGAACAGCAGCACCGCAGCGAGCGTGGTGACCAGCGACAACGCCAGCAGCTTGCCCATGCTCGCAGTCCCAGGATGACTGGATAGCCAGAGGCTGCCGAACGCTGTTGCCGTGGTCAGCGCGCTGAAAAAGATCGCGCGCGTCAGGCTCGACTGCAGCAGTTTCGTCCTGCCCTGCCGCCACGCAGTGACATAGTAGATCTTGAAGGCGACGCCCACGCCAAGCAGCAGCGGCAACGCGACGATGTTGGCGAAGTTGAGCGGCAGGCCGATCAGCACGCAGATTTCCAGGGTCACGACGCCGGCGAGCAGCAGCGGCACCAATGTCAGCAACACGTCCGTCACCCGCCGCAGCGTCAACCACAGCAGCAGGCTGATCACCAACAGCGCCCAAATGCCGGCGTGGATGAACGCCTTCACGACGACATCGCCGGATTTCAGGATCGAGACCGGTCCACCGATCGCGGTCGGTGCGGCGGCGAGCACGGCATCGGCGAAGCGGCGCAGATTGTCATTGTCGTTCGGATCACCCTTCGGCTCCGCCTCGACGCGCATCAGGCCGTCCTTGGTCTTCCAGCTCGCCACCAGCTCCGGCGGCAGGTTCTGCAGCGTGACCGTCTGCGCTTGCAGCGTGTTCCTGAGCTGATCGAACACGATCTTCATCGGTGCGACGAAGATGTCCTGCGCCTTGTCGCGGGTCGCTTGGTTCGAATCGGCGAGCTTCTGCAAAGCGTCGGCCAGGCGACGCGCGGCAACGCCGCCCGGCCCCTTGTTGTCGCCCGCCGTCTTGCGCAGGCTGTCGACCGAACTCTTCAGCGACTCGACGTTTTCCTGATCGGAGGGCGCCGGATCGATCGATTCGGGGTTGAGCGCCGGACCCAGCACCTTCGCGGCCTGCGCGATCAGCTGCAGCTTGGCCGGCTGGTCATCCGGCACGAAGCTGTCGAGCGACATCACGCGCGCCACCTCCGGCAGCTTCTCGAGCTTCGCCTCGATCTTCTTGGCGTCGGCCTCCGAGTTCGTCATCACGTTGATGGCATTGGCGCCCGTGTTCGGATCCTTCCTGAGATCGAGAAAGGTCGCGATCGACTCCACCTTGGAACTACGCAGATTGATCGGGTTGAAGTCGAACTTCATGTACTGGAGCAGTGGCATGCCCGCGAGCGCGACCAGCAGCGTGCCAACGATGATCGGGATGCGATGCTTCTCAAGGAAGTCGTCGACCGGAGCGAGGAAGGCATAGCCGACCGGCTCTCTCTCGCCCGGCGGATTGAGCAGATCGAGCAGCGCCGGCAGCACCGTGATGCTCGAGACGAACGCCACCAGCATGCCGGCGCCGGCGATCTTTCCGAGCTCGGAGATGCCCCGGTAATCGGTCGGCAGGAAGCAGAGGAATCCGGCCGCGGTCGCCATCGCCGCGAGCGACAGTGGCACCGCCGAACGGCGCGCCGCGTTTTCCAGCGCCAGCGTCAGATTGTCGTTCTTGAAGCGCTCGGAGCGGTAGCGGACGCTGAACTGAATACCGAAGTCGACGCCGAGGCCGACGAACAGCACCGCAAAGGCGATCGAGAGCAGGTTCAGCGACCCCACCATCATCAGGCCGACCGCCGTGGTGATGGCAAGGCCGATGAACAGGTTCACGAACACGGCGAAGATGATCTTGCCGGAATGCAGCGCCAACCAGAGGATGACCAGCACGATCAGCACGGTGCCGATGCCGTTGACGATCGCGCCGTCCTGCACCGTGGCATATTCCTCGTTGGCGATCGGCACCGGTCCGGTGAGCCGGACGCGCGCGTGATATTCGGTCGGGAATTTCAGGTCGGCCGCCGCCTGCCGGATCGCATCGGTTGCGGCCTTCCCAGGCTCCAGCGCCGAATAATCGATGATCGGCTTGATCTCGATGAACGCACGTTTGTCGGAATCGGTCAGCGGCTTGTCGCTAGTGAGCTCGCGCCAGGAGAAGGTGGCGTCACCCTTGGCGAGGATGGTCTCGACGGTCTCGGCGATCTGGTTGAAGGGACGTGCGGTGTTGTCGAGTTTGACCTGCCCGCGCTTGACGCCGGCAAGGCCGGTTTCGAGCGCACCGGTCAGGCCACGGATCGAGGGATCGCCCGCCATGATCTCGATCAGGGGTGCCGCCTGTTCGAGCTGGCCGGTCGTCTTGCCGACCTCCTCGGTCGGCAGGAACAGGAGCCCGTTCTTCTCGAAGAATTCGCCGGAGCCGAGCGGCGTCACCGCCTCGAAGTTCTTCTTGTCGGCGATCAGTTTGTCGGCGAGCGCCTTCGCCGCAGAGCTCGTCAGTTCTGGCGTCGCAGCCTCGACGACGGCAAGAATCAGCCGCTCGCGGTCAAAGGCTTGCTCGAACTGATTGTCGCGCTTGCGCCAGTCCAGGTCGGGCGAGATCAGCTTGTTGATGTCGGTGTTGATCGAAAAATTCCGGGCCGTGTAGTAGCCGGCGCCGACCGACAGGAGCAGAGCGAAAATGACAACAGGAAGGGCAAAACGCGTACACGTCCGAACAACGGAGACGACAATATTTGTCAGCACTTCGTATCTTTCTAATCTCGGGAAGCATGGCCGAAAACGCCCGCTGTCTAGCGGAGTTCCCGGAGCCGATCTAATGTTGTTTTGGTCATCTTCCTCGACACGACGGCGAGGAGTACCGAACAGCACACACGGCTACGAGCCGCCGGTATAAACCGCCTCGATGGGCGATAAAGTGACGAACAAGTGAGCGGACGGACGTTCGCAAGGAAGGACTGCGGTTACCATAATACCTCAAAGTGACCTTCCTCACAGATGGCGTCCCTTTTCGGGGCGCTTAGTTTTTGACACAAAGCCTTGTACTTCCATGTGCTTGGGACGTGGATTAAGTGCAGGAACTGCGTTGGTTCGGATGTTGCAATCCGCGTTGCCGATGTCCGGCGGGGTGGAGTGCGGCGTCGAAAATGCCGCAACGGCATTGAATAAGACGGGTGCAATTTGCGTAACGGACGTCCTATGGAAGTTTTTCTTGCCCAGCCGCGCGGCTTTTGCGCGGGCGTCGTGCGTGCCATCGAGATCGTGGAACGTGCGCTCGAGAAGTATGGCCCGCCGGTCTATGTCCGCCACGAGATCGTTCACAACAAGCACGTGGTCGAAAGCCTGAAGAAGAAGGGCGCGATCTTCGTCGAAGACCTGTCGGAAGTGCCGCCCAAGTCGGTGACCGTGTTCAGCGCCCATGGCGTGGCCAGGAGCGTCGAAGAAGAGGCTGAGGCCCGCGACCTGCCGGTGCTCAATGCCACCTGCCCGCTCGTCACCAAGGTCCACAACCAGGGCAAGCGCTACATCGCCAAGGGCCGCACCCTGATCCTGATCGGCCATGCCGGCCACCCCGAGGTCGAGGGAACCATGGGGCAAGTTCCCGGGCCGGTTTTCCTGATCCAGAGCGTCGAGGACGTGGCGGAACTGACCCTGCCGGCCGGTACTCCGGTAGCGTACATCACGCAGACCACCCTGTCCGTCGACGACACCAAGGACATAATCACGGCTCTTCAGGCAAAATTTACAGATATTCAAGGCCCAGACATCCGGGATATCTGCTATGCGACACAGAACCGCCAATCTGCGGTAAGGGACCTGAGCAAACTCGTCGACGTCATATTGGTGGTGGGGGCTGCCAATAGTTCCAATTCAAACAGGCTTCGCGAAATCGGCACCGAGGTCGGCGTCGCGAGTTACCTTATTGCCGATGGAAGCGAGCTCAACCCGGATTGGCTGAAGGATGCGAAGGCCGTCGGCATTACGGCGGGCGCCTCGGCGCCCGAAGTTCTGGTCGACGACGTGATCGAGGCCCTGAGGCAAATCGGACCGGTTACGGTCTCGGTGCTCCCGGGCCGGGAAGAGAACATCGAATTCCGGCTACCAGCCGAACTAACTGCAGGCTGATCGAAATACACCTTACGTAAAGTCCAGAAAGAAAACCGTCTAATGGCTATACCGTTCTTCAAGGAAATCCGTATCGGCGGCTACCTGATGAAGCAGAAGCTGCTTGGCCGCAAGCGTTATCCGCTCGTGCTGATGCTGGAGCCGCTGTTCCGCTGCAACCTCGCCTGCGTCGGCTGCGGCAAGATCGATTATCCGGATGCGATCCTCAACCGTCGCATGACCGCACAGGAATGCTGGGACGCGGCCGACGAATGCGGCGCGCCGATGGTGGCGATTCCCGGCGGCGAACCGCTGATCCACAAGGAGATCGGCGAAATCGTGCGCGGCCTCGTCGCGCGCAAGAAGTTCGTCTCGCTGTGCACCAACGCGCTACTGCTGGAGAAGAAGCTCGATCTGTTCGAGCCGTCGCCCTATTTGTTCTT
Organism: Bradyrhizobium sp. ISRA436; assembly: GCF_029910015.1. Taxonomy (NCBI): domain Bacteria; kingdom Pseudomonadati; phylum Pseudomonadota; class Alphaproteobacteria; order Hyphomicrobiales; family Nitrobacteraceae; genus Bradyrhizobium; species Bradyrhizobium sp. ISRA436. Next base: position 2,614,309 of record NZ_CP094519.1, on the reverse strand, counting down.
CTCGGTGCATCTCGACGGCCTGAAGGACCACCACGACAAGGCGGTGTCGCAGAAGGGCGTGTTCGACCGCGCCGTCTCCGCGATCAAGGCGGCGAAGGCCCGCGGCTTCACCGTCAACGTCAACGCCACGATCTTCGACGGCCATCCGGCCGAGGAGATCGCCAAGTTCCTCGACTTCACCACCGAGCTCGGCGTCGGCGTCTCGATGTCGCCGGGCTATGCCTATGAGCGTGCGCCCGACCAGGAGCACTTCCTCAACCGCACCAAGACCAAGAAGCTGTTCCGCGACGTCTTTGCGCTCGGCAAGGGCAAGAAGTGGAACTTCATGCACTCCGGCCTGTTCCTCGACTTCCTCGCCGGCAACCAGTCCTACGAATGCACGCCTTGGGGCATGCCGGCGCGCAACATCTTCGGCTGGCAGAAGCCCTGCTACCTGCTCGGCGAAGGCTACGCCAAGACCTTCAAGGAGCTGATGGAGACCACCGACTGGGATTCCTACGGCACCGGCAAGTACGAGAAGTGCGCCAACTGCATGGCGCATTGCGGCTACGAGCCCACCGCCGCCACTGCGGCGCTGAGCAACCCGCTGAAGGCGATGTGGGTGGCGCTGCGCGGCATCAGGACCACCGGCCCGATGGCGCCCGAGATCGACCTCTCCAAGCAGCGTCCGGCCCAGTATATCTTCTCGGAGCAGGTCCAGAAGAAGCTCTCGGAGATCCGTCGCGACGAGGCGCTCGCTGCCCAGCAAAAAGCCGCGGCTGCCGCGCAGAAGGCCTCCACGGCCGCGTAAACCGCGCGCTGAGCCGAGCATCAAAAAAGGCCCGGTCGCGATGCGATCGGGCCTTTTGCTTTTGATGCTCTTGAGCGTGATCCGGCGCGGAACCGTCCAGCCTGCGACGGAAATCAGGCCGCCTTCGCCGTAATCAGAACGTCCTCCACCGGAGCCAGCACGTCGTTTCCGAGCAGGAAGCCGCGGCAACCGCGCAGCGAGCGCAACGCGCGGTTGAAGTCGATCCCCGTCGACACCAGCGCGCGCAGCGTCCGCGGATTGCGCACGATGCCGCGCAGCACCTTGCGCAGGTCGATATCGCCGTTCGGCTTCACCGCGGACTTGGCCAGTTCGGGCAGCGCCCGGTGGGCCGGATCACTGATCACGCGCAGCGCGGCAAATGGAATGCCCGCCCTATCGGCATAGGCCGCAGCGATATGGCTCTCCATGTCGACCGCGGCCGCCCCTGTGATCGAGCGTAGCGCGGCCTTGCAGGCCCGAGCCACGACGACCTGCTCCACGCCTGCGAGCCCACCGCGCACGATCCTGCGGCGCTTCAGCGCGGCGCTGGCGATCATCTCCTCGTTCAGCGCGGACGCCGCCAGGAAGCGCGTATCGCCGGACATCACCTCGGTCGCGACCACGACGTCGCCCGATTTGAGCGACGGATCGAGCCCGCCGGCCACGCCGAACGAAATCACGCCGCGGAATGTCGTTGGATCCAGTGTCGCCAGCAATGCGCGCAGTTGCTGCGGATCGCTGGAACTGCAGATCACGATCATGCCGGGACCCGCCGCAATGCGGGCCTCCTGCACCAATCCAGTCACAATCAATACCGGCCGAGGATCAATTCTGCTGCCCACGGTTCCGGCGGCCCCCGCCCCCAAAATCACATTCCGACCCCTACCACCCTGCTATTGGTGCTTCTCAAATTCCGATACCGCGCCATTGCCCAGAGCGGAAAGAATTTCGAGTAGCCATGATATCGCAAGTAAAATACGCGCGGAAACCCCGTAGCTGTGTATCGCTGCTCGTCCCAGAGTCCTTTTTCCGTCTGTGTTGCCTTTAGGTACTCCACCCCGCGGGCAACGGCCGGATTTTCGACTTCTCCGGCCGCCATCAGTCCAAGCAAAGCCCATGCCGTTTGCGAGGATGTGGACGGCGCGATCTCATAGCCCTTGTAATCCAGCCGGTAGCTGACGGCGTCCTCGCCCCAGCCACCGTCCTGATTCTGGACAGACACCAGCCAGTCGACCGCCTTTCGAATCATCGGATCGTTGCGATCGATGCCTGCGACATTTAGCGCGGATAATACCGACCAGGTGCCGTAGATGTAGTTCAGTCCCCAGCGGCCGTACCAAGACCCTTCCGCGAGCTGGGTCCGGCGCAGATAGGCGACGCCGTCGGCCATCGCCTTGCTGGTCTCTACCGTCTCGCCAAGCTGCCCCAGCATCGAAATGCAGCGCGCGGTGACATCCTCGGTCGGCGGATCGAGCAGCGCGCCGTGATCGGAGAACGGGATGTTGTTGAGGTAGTATTCGAGGTTGTTGACGTCGAATGCAGCCCACCCGCCGTCGCGGCTCTGCAGCCCCTCGATCCATTCGCGGCCGCGCGCGATCGCCGCGTCGTATTCCTTGGTCCCCGTGTGCCGCCGCGCGCGGTCCATCGCCATCACGACCACGGCTGTGTCGTCGAGATCCGGATAATGGTCGTTGTTGTACTGGAACGCCCAGCCGCCGGGACGAACGTTCGGCGCCTTCACCGCCCAATCGCCCTTCAGCTCGAGCACCTGGCGCGGCTTCAGCCAGTCGAGTCCCTGCTTCGCCTTGGCAAAGGTGTCCTCGCCGCCCACCTCCTCGAGCGCGTGGCAGGCCAGAGCGCTATCCCACACCGGCGAAACGCACGGCTGGCAATAGGCTTCGTGCTCGCCGATCACGAGCAACTTGTCGAGCCCACGGCGCGTGGTGGCGCGCGGCGGATAGTGTTCGTCCTTGCCGAGCGCGTCGTACATCATGATGATGTTGGCCATCGGCGGATAGATCGCGCCCATGCCGTCTTCGCCGTTCAGCCGCTCCTCGGTGAAGGCGAGCGCGGCGTCGATCGCGCGCCGGCGCAGGCTCTTCGGAAACATCGGCTCGACCACGCGCAGCACCGCGTCGAGCGATCGGAACAGATAGAACCAGGACGCGCTCTGGTGCGGCGCCTTCGGCGCCATGCGGACCGATTGCGGATCCTCGAGGAATAATTCGTCGATGCCGACGCCCTTCGGATTCTTTGCACGCGGCTTCAGCGCGGCGAGCACCATCAGCGGCACCATGGTGGTGCGCGCCCAGTAGGAGATCTTGTTGATGTGGAAGGGCGACCACATCGGCAGCAGCATGATCTCGACCGGCAATACCGGCGTTGCGCGCCAGCTCATGACGCCGAACAGCGCGAGCAGGAAGCGCGTGAAGACGTTGCTGCCCGCCGCGCCACCGCGCGAACGGATCGCTTCGCGCGCCCGCACCATGTGCGGCGCATCGACGGAATCGCCGATCATCTTCAACGCGAAGTACGACTTCACACTGGCGCTCATGTCGAACGGGCCATCGTGCACCAGCGGCCAACCGCCGTGTGCGCCCTGCACGCGGCGCAGATAGTTGGCGATCTTGGCTTCGAGCTCGGCGTCGACGGGTTCGCCGAGATAGTGGCGCAACAGAATGTATTCGGCCGGAATGGTGCTGTCGGCCTCCAGCTCGAACACCCAGTGTCCGTCGGACTGGCGATGACCGAGCAACGCCTCTGTCGCCCTGGAGATGCTGTTCTGCAGCGCGACCGGGTCGACTGTGATGCTGTGATCTCTCGAAAGCATTTCGCTCGATATCCTCTTCATCGCGGCCCCGCTCACGAAGGGTCGAAAGCCGCTACAACAGGTCAAATCTAGCGCGTGGCAAGAACCAGATCGGCGGCGCGATCCCCCGACCGCACCGATCCCTCGATGGTTGCCGGCAACCCGGTAGCAGTCCAGTCGCCCGCAAGGAACAGGTTTCTTTGCGCAGTCGCAGGCCCCGGACGCAGGGCATTCTGCTCCGGGGTCGCCTCAAATGTGGCGCGGCGCTCGCGCACGATCTGCCAGGGCGGCAATGCGCCGGAAACGCCGGACGCCTTGCAGATATCCCGCCAGATCGCCTGCGCGAGCTCCTCGCGGGGCATGTCGACCAGGCGGTCGCCGTTGCTGATCGTCACCGACAGCCGCTGCGGGAACGCGAACAGCCATTCGACGAGCCCGCCGACGACACCGAGAATGGGCACAGCATCGCTCGGCGGATCGATGCGGAAATGCGCGTTCACGATGGCGCGGAATTTCGAAGGCGTCTTGAGGCCGGGCAGCAGCGCCGCGGCGGCGCGCGGCGGCACCGCGACCACGACAGCATCGTCGGCCGCGAGCGCGAGCTTGTCGCCGCCGCCGAAGTCGAGCTCGCCGACGTGATCGCCGGACATGCCGAGCGCGCGCAGCTCATGGCTGAACTGGACGCTGTTGCCTCGCTCCTGCAGCAGCTTCACGGCGGGCTCGATCAGCACCGAGCTCAGGCCGTCGCGCGCGATCAGCGGACGGCAGGCCTGCCCGCCCGCCAGCAGCGTCTCGCGCACGATGGCGCCGGCGAGCCCGGCCGAGCCTTCCGGGGGATCGACGTTGAGCGCAGCCAGCAGCAACGGCTGCACCAGACGGTCATACAGTGTGCCCTTACAGGGGATGGTGTTGCCGACCAGCGCCTCGGTACCTGCCCAGGCCAGCGGCGCCAGTGCGAGATAATCGCGCAGGCTCGTATCGGGGACGCGGCGCGCCTCGTCGAACACCCAGAGCGGCAGCCGGGACTCGCCGAGGTCGAGCTGCCAGCGCCGGCCGGTCGAGAGGTCGACGAACGGAAACTGCGCGCGTTTCGGTCCGACGAGTCCGGCCTCGGTGCCGATCGAGCGCGCGTAGCTCAGCGCATGACTGTTGCCCGACAGCAGGAGATGGTTGCCGTTGTCGATGGTGAGATTGGTTGCAGCGTCGAAATAGGAGCGGCAGCGGCCGCCGGCCTGCTGCGTCGCTTCATGGACAGCCACCCTGTAACCGGCATTGGCGAGCCGCACGGCCGCTGACAGGCCGGAGATGCCGGCGCCGATGATATGAACGGTCTTTTGCATCAGATGATCGCGTAACGAAGAAGGATGCCGATCTTGGCGGCCTTGGACACACGGACCGGCGCGCGCGGGGCGGCAAAGCCGCGCGCAATCAGCAGATCGAGGATAGCGCGGTAGTATTTCGACATGATCCGCGGCGCGCGCACGGCGCGGCGCGAATTGCGCTTCATGATCTCGTCCGCCTTCTGGAAGTGCATCTTGGCGCGCTCGGCGAGCGGCACGCACACCTTCGGCAGCGCCCGGTCAGCGGTGACGCGGGCCGGATCGTTGTTGGTGATGCCGGCGTGCCACAGCCATTCGCGCGGCAGATAGAGGCGGCCGAGACCGGCATCCTCGTCGATGTCGCGCAGGATGTTGGTGAGCTGCAGCGCGCGGCCGAGGTGATGGGCGAGCTCGATGCCGTCATCCTCGGGCAGGCCGAATACGCGCACCGACAGCCGGCCCACGGCGCTCGCGACACGGTCGCAATAGAGATCGAGCGTCGCAAGATCGGGCGCACGGATATCCTGCGGCACGTCCATTTCCATGCCGTCGACGATCGCGACGAAATCCTCGCGTTTCAGCCCGAAGGTCTTCACCGAGGCGACGTAGTCCGCAAGCCGCGGCGGCGGGTTGCCGGCGTAAAGCGCATCGATGTCGTCGCGCCATTGCTGGAGCGCGGCCAGCCGCTCCGGCCGCGGGCCGTCGGAATCGGCGATGTCGTCGACCTGCCGGCAGAAGCTGTAGATCTGGAACATCGCCTCGCGCTGCGCGCGCGGCAGGATGCGCATCGCGGCGTAGAACGAGCTGCCGGACGCGGTGCTTCCGTAATTTGCGTTGGCCGCCGCCTCGACGCTCATGCACCGGCCGCCGTCTTGGACGCCGAGCGCCGCCCGGTCGCACGGCGCGCGGTCTCGCTCGCCACCCCGCCGAGGCTGTGCAGCAACAGCTCGATCGGGCTCAAATGGACGCGCTCGCTGAGCGGATCGCGCACCTTCAGCATGTTGACGATCCTGTCCGCGAAAGCCTGGATCACGCCGATCTCGAGTCCGAGCCTGAAATTCTTCACCTCGGCCGCGAGCGACTTGCTGTCATCGAGCAGCGCAGCAGTCTGCACCGCGAGCCCCTGCAGGCACGTCAGCAATGGCGGCGGCGATTTCGCTTCGCCGAGCATCTCGACGGTCGCGCCCGATGCGGCCAGCGCATCCCGCGGCAGGTAGACGCGGTTCAGGTTCTTGTAGTCCTTGGCGCAGTCCTGCAGGTGGTTGTTGATCTGCAGTCCCGCGCACAGCGCATCCGACGCCGTCCAAGTGGACGTGTTCTCGCCATGCACGTCGAGCATGAAGCGCCCGACCGGCATCGCCGAATACCGGCAATAGTCGATCACATCGTCCCAGGTCTCATAGCGCAGCTTCGTGACATCCATGCGGAATGCCACCAGCACGTCGAGCGCATGCCGGGGCGGCATCCCGCGCTCAGTGAGGGCGCGGCGCAGATTGACGGCTTCCTTCTGGGTGTCGCCGCTGCCAAGCAGCTCGGCCTCCAGAAGGTCGAGATAGCGCAGCTTCTCCTCGGCGGGCAGCGTGGCGTGGTCGGCGATATCGTCGGCGGTGCGGACGAAATTATAGAAAGCCAGGATCAGGGCGCGATGCCGCGGATGAATGATCCATGACGCGACCGGGAAGTTCTCGTCGCGGTGGGTCTTTCCTGATCGCAGGTCGCTCGCGGTGGTCATTGGAATTTTGGGCTACACTGGTCATGGCACGGCGCAGGCGCGAAGTGTCAGGCGCGCGTGCTGGGATTGCGAGCCCCATATAGGGGAATACGCCGCCAAAACCAATGCTGTCTGTGACCGCCAGCATATGCGGCCCGCGGCCGGCAGCAGGTGCCGACCATGGGCTTCGCGGCGGTCCCTTGAGGCCTGAACGCGGCCTTATTGGCCGTGGTTCTTCAGAACCAGGTCGCAGGCGGTGCTGATCTTGGTGCGGTTCTGCTGCAAGCAGGCGAGAATGGTGAAATCGCCCTGATCGATCACGGCGCGGCAGTGACGCTGCACGTCGCGCGCACAGGCCTTCTGCTCCTCGGGCGTGCCGCTGCGCTGCGGCTGCTGCTGGGCGAAGGCATTCGATGAAAGCGGGAGCGACAACAAGGCGAGAGCCAGAAGAAATTTACGCATCGTATTCCTTCATTTCCGACAGCAGAGAATCTGTCCTCGAAAGCGCTTCGGCAAGGCCGGGACGGATTTGTGGGGATTGTAGACGCCGCGTAACGCAGCAACGAGCCGACGACAAGGACCACTAAATGCGGCTAAATTTGCGACGCTGTAAACCATCATATAAGTTATTGATTTTGAACGATTATTTAGGCCGCTCGTCGACGGCTGTTAGGTGATTGCGGAGCGGGCATGTGCAAACTAGATGCGATGGCATTGTCCGCGGTTTTTGATTCGGTTCGGCGACGTATCAGCGTCACGCTCACCGGTGCTGCTGTTTGAACCTAACATGCCGCGATGACACTAACCTTCGGTGCGGAGCGACGTTTTCTTTCACGAGAAGCGTTGATTTTGATGGGATTATTCACGATGAATACGTCTGGTTCGGGTCTTTTCGGTCAGGCTCTGAAGGCTGCCGGCATCGGCGCCGCACTCTTGCTGTCGGTCTCCGCGGGCCACGCCCAATCCAGCGGGCCGTTCGCCGGCTTTGCTGGCTCGTGGGCCGGCTCGGGGACGGTCGCACTGTCCAACGGCACCACCGAACGGATTCGCTGCAAGGCGAACTACAAGGTCGCCGCATCCGGCATGGCGCTGAAGCAGAGCCTGCATTGCGCGAGCGACAGCTACAAATTCGACCTCTCCAGCGACGTGACCAGCCAGGGCGACCGCATCTCCGGCAACTGGAGCGAAGCCAGCCGCAATATCTTCGGCAACCTGCAGGGCACCGCGGGTGGCGGGCAGATCGATGTATTCGTCGAGGCGTCCGGCTTCGCCGCGAACCTGAACCTGCGGACCAACGGTTCCAAGCAGATCGTGCAGATCGACTCGAAGGGCGAGATCCGCGGCGTCACGATCACGATGACGAAGAGCTGAAGCTCCAGCTTTCTCGCCTGCCGACAAAAGGCCCGGATCCGAAACGAGCGGATCCGGGGCTTTTTTGTCAGGCCTTCTCGATCGGCGCCGGCTGCCCGCCCTTGCCGCGGAGCCTTTGCGACAGGTTGATCAGGAACATCGAGGTCGGCCGCAGGATGAAGAGATCCGCGACCAGCGCCGCAACCATCGAGAACGCGCTGAGCCAGCCGAACAGGCGCAGCGACGGCAGGTCGGAGAACACGGTGACGACGAGGCCGCAGGCCAGCACCACCGTGGTCAGGATCAGCGCCGGACCGACCAGGACCGTGGCGCGCTCGACCGCAAGCTGCGGCGTCACGCCGGGCTTGGTCTCAAGCCGCAGGCGGTTGAGGAAGTGGATGGTGGCGCTCAGGCCAAGGCCGAACGACACCGTGAGCGCCACGACGCTGGCGAATTGCAGCCCCTCCCCCATCAGCCACAGCACGGTGCCCGACAGCACCACGGGAAAGATGCCGGGCAGGATGCAGGAGAACATCACCACGATCGAGCGGAACGCCAGTCCGATGAAGATCGCGACCAGCGCGAACTCCACGGTAAGGCCCCGATTGAGCTTCTCGATCATGCTGGCGCTGTTGCGCGCGGCGATCGCCGAGAGGCCGGTGACCGCGATCTCATAGCCGGGATGCTCGGCGCGCACCTTGTCGAGCTCATGGTCGAGCTTGTTGACCACCGGCAGGATCTGGCTGGAATCGAGGTCAGGCACGCGGCCCGACACCACCACCGCGTCCTGGTTCTTATCGATAAAGCGACGCACCAGGTGTTCGGGGATCAGGTCGACATATTCCTTCAACGTATTGACGTCCGTTGTGCCGGCCTTCTCCACAAGCCAACGGCGCAGGGTCTCCAGCGACCATACGTTGCCGACACCGGCGGTCTTCTCGACCATCGCATGGACGTCGGCGATCGTCTTCAGCGTCTCCGGCGCGTACAGCGAGGCTCCTTGCGGGAATTGGATCAGCACGTCGATCGGGTTGGCGCCGGTCAGCTTGGCGTCGAGGCGGTTCGACGCGGCCACGGCCTGCCGCTTGTCCGGCACCTGATCGGCAAGCCGGTAGCGCGGCTGCAGGTTGGCGTAGATGAGGCCGAGGCTGCCGACGACGAGCAGCGCGATCAGGCTGAATAGCCCGGGACGGCCGACCATGCGCACGGCGATCCAGTAGCAGAAATTTCGCAGCGCCTGCACGCCGGCGTCGGCGCTCTGGAATTTGACCGCGAAGATCCGCTCGTTGCGCACGAACAGCACGCCGAACACCGGCACAAGGCTCAACACCGCGATCAACGCGATGATTGTGGCGGCAAGGCCCGCCTCGCCGAATTTGCGGATCAGGTCGGAATCCGAGAACTGCAGCGCGATAAACGAGATGCCCGCGGTGCCGTGGGTCAGCACGCAGGCGGGACCTACCACCAGCACCGCGTTCTTGAAGGCAGTGAACTTGTCCTGGCCCGCGATCAGCCGGTCGCGCGCCGCAAAGGTGAGCTGCATCGAATCGGAGAAGCTGATCACCATGATGAGCGGCGTCATCACGTTGAGGAACATGTTGAGATTGAAATTGGCCCAGCCGAGGCCGCCGAGCGCGAGCAGGATCGCGATCATCGGTGGAAATGCCGCCGCCACCATGAAGGAGATCTTGCGGAAGAAGACGATCGCGATGATGCAGCCGGCCAGGATGCCGAGGATATTGTAGGTCAGTCCGTCGCGCTCGACCGCGTTGCGGATTTCGAGCTGCATGACCGGCACACCGGAGAGTTCGGCATTGAGCCCGCTGCCGCCGAGATCTTCGGCCATGATCTTTCTGATGTCGCCGACCACATCGCTGAGCTTGTTGCTGCTGACCACCTTGGGCTCGAGCGACAACACGATCAGCGCAAGCGTGCCGTCTTCCGACAACAGCTTGCCGCGGATGATCTCGTTGCTTTTGACGGTCTCGATGAACTTGTCGTAGGCCTCCCCTTGCGGCAGCTCATTCGGGAACAGCGCCGCCGGCAGCTTGCCGGGCGCCGGCGCCTGCCGCGCTGAGAACAGCGAAACGAGGCCGCGGACCCCATCGACGAGCTGAAGGTCGGTGACCATGTCGCGCAGCTTCTGGAGATTGTCACGCGCGAGCAGCGTCTTGCCTTCGACCACGACCAGAACGTCGAATTCGGTCGAAGGGAAGCGCTTGGTGACCGCCTCGTACTGCTTGAAGTCCTTGGAGTTGGACCGGAATAGCTGTGACAGCGAGTCGTCGATCTTGATCCGTTGGACGCCGAACACGGCGCCGATCAGCAGGAGGACGAGAACGATGCAGGACAGGATCGGCGCCCGCATTGGGATCAGGCCGAGGCGCTCGATCCCGAACGCAATGCTCGGCCCAGACCGCGGCTCTTCGACCTTCTCGACGTGGACCTGACTTTCGGAATTCTTTTCGAGCATGCCCTGTCCAGTTCTGAAAACGGCTCAATCTAGCTTGGGTGTTGGGTCCTCAGGCGCGAATGAGGCTCGTGGGCGCAGCCGATCGGCGCTAGTCCTTGAAAACACGCGAATATTGACCGGCGCCTGTTTACAGGCCCACCACCATGCTCGCAAGCGCGAGCATGGTGTCGAATCGGCGGGGAACCGCCGAAAACAACCATTAAGTAGCTGATTTGTCACACCCTGGTAACGCATTCCGAGACGATCCACCGCCGCTTTCATCTTTCAGTGCGACTCCCGTGATCTGGCGTGCCAGGCCCTCGCGTACAAGCCAGGAAATCCTGAATGCGGCCTCCGGGTAGCTCAGCCCGGCACCGTGAATATTGGAGACGCAGTTGCGCTCGGCGTCGGTCAGCCCGATGCGCGGCGCGAAGGTGAGATAGGCGCCAAGGCTGTCGGGCGCCGAAAGGCCTGGCCGTTCGCCGATCAGCATGACGAGCATGCGCGCGCCGATGACGGCGCCGATCTCGTCACCGAGCGCGACCCGCGCCCCGGACGCGATAACCGCCGCGCCGACCTCGATCTTGTCCGCGGCGAGTCGCGGGACGAGATGCCGGAGCAGCTCGACGGCGCGGACGTTGACCGCGGTCGGCGACAGGCCGTCGCCGATCACGATGGCGCAGGGGCACGGGGCGATACCCCTGCCGTCCAGGGTTCGCAGCGCTGCGGGATCAAGCCTGCGCCCGAGATCGGGACGGCGCAGATAGTCGCGCCGGCTGTGTGCCTGGCTCGACACCTCGACCGGTGCGAAACCGAGGCTGGCGAGACTCGCAGCGATGCCGGCGACATTGAAGGCGGCGTGAACGGCGTCGCGGGCGCGCGCGTGGTCGAGCGTGAAGGAGAGCAGCGCATCGGTCGACAGGCTGGCGCCGGATCGGCCAAGGCCGACGCGCGCCGGCGTCAGCTCGCGGAGATCAGCAAGGGAATGTGATGATGGCGCCGGGGCTTTCATGCTCTATTCGGCGGGCACGGACGCCTCGCGCAGCCGGATCGAATAGTTCGACGCGTTCTGCCGGCCGCTGGAGGCCGCACGCGCGAACGTGATCAGATGATGCCCGACCAGCGTCGCCGAGATCAGCCCCTCGATGTCGCCGCGCTTCAGCCGTCCCAGCGCAAATTTCCAGAACACGCGCCTGTAGTCGCCGAGCACGCCGACCTTCCAGAAGATGTTGCGCAGCATGATCAGGCCGCGCCGGATGTTGGCCCAGCTCTTCATCTCCGGGCTGACCGGCACCTTGATGCGGTTGGCGTAGGTATATTCACATTGATACAGGTAGCGCGCGTACAGCTTCTCGGGCTGGTAGGCGACCTCCATGCATTTGCGCCAGGAATTGACCACCTCGTCGTAGGGCAGCAGGAACTGCACATTGGAATCGCGGCTATCATCGTGGACCAGCCGCCCGGCCTTTTCGAGGCGATCCCACAGCGGCGTCTTGGGCAGCGCCTGCAGCAGATTGATGGTCAGGAGCGGAATGCGGGACTCGTCGATGAAGGAGAGCAGCGCATCACCGGTCTCAGGCTTGTCGGTATCGAGCCCCATGATGATACCGGAGACCACCTCCATCCCGTAGGAATTGATGGTGTGCACGCCCTCCAGGATCGGGACCATCATGTTCTGATCCTTGTGCATTGCCTTCAACGCGTCGGGGTCGGGCGTCTCGATGCCGACGAAGATCGTGACGAAGTACGCTTCACGCATCTTCTCCAGGATCTCCGGCCGCTTGGCGATGTTGAGCGTCGCCTCGCAGGCAAGCCGGGTGACGTAGCCGGTCCGCTTCTGCCACTCGATCAGGTGCGGAAGCAGCTCGACCGCCGCCTTGCGGTTGCCGATGAAATTGTCATCGACGAAGTAGATCGTATCGGTCATGCCGCATGCGCGCAGCTTGTCGAGCTCGGCGACGATCTGCTGTGGTGTCTTCAGGCGCGGATTGCGGCCATAGAGGCTGGGGATGTCGCAGAACTCGCACTGATACGGGCAGCCGGACGAAAACTGGATGCTGCCGAGGAAGTACTTTTTCGTTTCGGCCAGTTCATAGGCCGGCAGCGGAAAGTCCGTCATCGGCACGCGGTCGACGGTCTTCAACACCACCTGCGCGTCCGGACGCCGAGTATCCTTCGCCAGGCGCCGGATCAGCTCGTCGGTGGCGTCGCCGAGCTCGCCAACATGGAGGTAGTCGAACGACGGATAATAGTCCGGGCAGGCGCTGACCGACGGGCCGCCGATCGCGACCGGTAGGTCATGGTCATGGGCGCGGTGGCAGATGTCGTTCATCTGCTGGCGCTGGATGTGCATACCGCTGACGAACACGGCGTCCGCCCACGCGAAATCATCATCCGACGCCGGACGCAGATTCTCGTCGATGAAGCGGACCGACCAGCTCTCGGGCAGATAGGCAGCGATCAGCAACAGCCCCTGCGGCGGCATGAACGCCTTGACGCCGTCGGTGAGCGGATAGGAATACTCGAAGGTACCAAAGGCCGACGTATAGCGCGGAAAGACGCAGAGGATACGCCGCACCGTCTCAATGCCTTCAGCTCTCATCAAACATCCTCAAGCGAAGCACCAACAAATCTAACCACGCCATTGAACGGTGGGCCAGAAATTCTTCAACATTGTGGCACCTGCTAACGTCACAACGTCGGGAAGGTTGCTACGGAGGAGTCCGTTTTCGCGTCAGGCCAGCAGCCTGGAAGCAAATTCGGGCAGCTGCCCCGCGTCGCCAACTAGGCGAAAGTCCTGACCCGCAAGGCCGGCGCGCATTAGCCAGTCGTCGAATTCGGGCGCCCGCTTCAGGCCGAACAGGTCGCGGATATAGAGCGCATCGTGAAACGAGGTCGACTGGTAGTTCAGCATCACATCGTCGGCGCCCGGAACGCCCATGATGAATGTGACGCCGGCGGCCGCCAGCAATGTCAGGAGATTGTCCATGTCATTCTGGTCGGCCTCGGCGTGATTGGTGTAGCAGACGTCGACACCGAGCGGCAGGCCGAGCAACTTGCCGCAGAAGTGATCCTCGAGCCCAGCACGAATGATTTCCTTGCCGTCATAGAGGTATTCCGGACCTATGAAGCCGACCACGCTGTTGACGAGCAGCGGATCGAACGCGCGCGCCACCGCATAGGCCCGCGCCTCGCAGGTCTGCTGATCGACCCCGTGGTGCGCGTTGGCCGACAGCGCCGCCCCCTGCCCGGTCTCGAAATACATGACATTGTCGCCGACCGTGCCGCGGTGCAGCGAGCGTGCCGCCTCGCGCGCTTCCCGCAGGATCGAGAGGTCGACGCCGAAGCTGCGGTTGGCGGCTTCGGTGCCGGCGATCGACTGAAAGACGAGATCGACCGGCAGTCCCTGCCCGATCAGGCCGAGCGTGGTCGTGACATGCGTGAGCACGCAACTTTGCGTCGGGATCTCCAGCCGCGTGATGATGTCATCGAGCAGCCGCAGCAAGGCCGCGATCACGTTGGGATCGTCGCTCGCCGGGTTGATACCGATGCAGGCATCGCCCGATCCGAGCAGGAGTCCGTCGAGGATCGATGCAGTGATGCCGCGCGCGTCGTCGAAGGGATGGTTGGGTTGCAGCCTTACGCTCATCCGCCCGCGCAGGCCGATGGTATTGCGGAAGCGGGTCGTCACTTCGCACTTCCGCGCGGCCAGGATCAGGTCCTGGTTGCGCATCAGCTTCGAGACCGCCGCCACCATCTCCGGCGTGACGCCGCGCGAGATCTTCGTCAGGGCGTCGGCGGTCGCGGTGTCCGACAGCAGCCAGTCGCGGAAGCCGCCGACGGTGAGCGACGACATCGGCACAAATCCCGCAACGTCATGGCTGTCGAGGATCAGACGGGTGACCTCGTCGTCCTCATAGGGGACCACCGGCTCGTTGAGGAACTGACTGAGCGGAACGTCGGCCAGCGCGAGGCGTGCGGCTATCATCTCCTCGGCGCTGTCGGCCGCGATGCCGGCCAGCCGGTCACCGGAACGCGGCGGCGTCGCCTTGGCGAGCAATTCGCGCAGGTCATCGAAGACGTATGAGGTTGCGAAGACGGTGTGACGGTAGACCATGGCATTTCGGGTCTCGGAGGGAGGCGGGACGGCGCAGCGTAGCACCTCTTTGCTAACAGCTCCCCTGAAGCGTCGATGATGACTGGCAGATGCCTGCAAGGTTCCAGCAACGCTGCCGCGCGCCTCCAGCGGAACTCGCAGCATCAGAGTAAACGCCTGGCATCACTCGTCAAACCTCGCAGGTTGCAACTGCGAAAAGCTCGCGCATTAAGGAATCCTCCATGAAGATTCTGCATAATTTTTGATCGGCGAAGGGGTTCGCCGACCTGCTGGGGTGCCCTTGATGCCCATCTCGAACGTCTCCCGACCTCCTCTCTCCGGCGTCCCATGGCATCCCGATTCTCGCTCGCAGCCAAGCTGTACTCGATCTTCGCCCTGATCGCGGCGCTGACCGCAGCCATCACTTTCCTGTCCGACCACAACACGCGGCGGAACGCGGAACTGACCGAGGCCGTCGACCTCGCGAGCCGCGCCGCGCTCAACGTCGAGCGGGTCAACTCGCTGGTCTATGCCGTGGTGATGGAATCACGTGGCATCTACATGTCGACCGAACCGGCGACAGTGAAGAAATATGGCGATGGCTTGTTGAAGTTCAACGAACAGATCCTCGCCGTGGTCAGGAACTGGGAAGCGCTGGTGCAGGCCGACGACGCCGAGCAGTTCGCGACGTTCAAGAAGCGCATTGAGCAGTTTGTCGATTTCCGCAAGGAGTTGGTCCGCCGCGGCGTCGAGATCGGCGCCGCCGCCGGACGCGAATGGGGCGACAACGACGCCAACCGCCAGGTGCGCTCCGCCCTGAACAAGGATCTCGAAGCGCTGTCCAGGGTCTACGCCGAACGCAGCAAGAGGCTCGCGCGGCAGGCCGCCGTCAACCGCGACATGGCCCTTGTCCTGACTTGCCTCGGCGCCGTGGCCCTGATCGTGGTTGTGCTCGGCGTGCTGATCATCGCCCGCTCGGTCGCACGCCCGCTGTCGCAGATCACCGCGACCATCAAGCGCGTGGCCGAGGGCGCTAACCACGTCGATGTTCCGCATATCGGCCGCGGCGATGAGATCGGCGCCCTGGCGCGCGCCATCAAGGTTTTCCAGGAGGCGATGCAACGCAACCGCAGCCTCAATGCGCAGGTCGTGCAGGACTCCGAGGCGCGCGACGCCCGCAGCCGGCACATCGAGACCTCGGTGGAGGCGTTCCGCGGCACGATCGGCTCGGTGCTTCGGGCGGTGCACGACAATGCGGCCACGATGCGCGACACCGCGCAGACCATCGCGAGCGTCGCAGCGAATGCGAGCGGACGTGCCGTTACGGCGGCGAGCGCGACCGAGCAGGCCTCAAGCAACGTCTCCGCCGTGGCCGGCGCCGCCGAGGAACTCTCCGCTTCGGTCCAGGAGATCGGCCGGCAGGTGAACCAATCCTCCGCTGCGGTCGAGCAGGCAGGTGCGCGCACCGACAAATCGATCAGCGAGATCGAGGGCCTTGCCGCCACCACCCAGCGCATCGACGGCGTGCTCAACCTGATCCAGGCGATCGCCGAGCAGACCAACCTGCTCGCCCTCAACGCCACGATCGAGGCCGCGCGCGCTGGCGAGGCCGGACGCGGCTTTGCCGTCGTCGCACATGAGGTCAAGGCGCTGGCCGCGCAGACCGCGAAAGCCACCGCCGAAATCAGCGAGAATGTCAGCCTGATCCAGACCTCGACCCGCAACTCGGTCGGCGCCGTCCGCGAGATCGGCCACGCCGTGCGCGAGATCAGCGATGTCACTTCGACGATCGCCGCCGCCGTCGGCCAGCAGGATACAGCCACGCGCGGGATCTCGGTCAACGCGCAGATGGCCGCGCAAGGCAACGAGACGCTGGTCGCAAACATCGGCTCGCTTCGCGACGACATCGGCCAGACCAGCAAGGCTGTGGAATCGGTGCTCACGGCATCGAACGACCTGACCGCGACCGCCGAAACGCTGTCGCGCGAGGTCGAGCAATTCTTCCGCAACCTGCGCACCGATGCCGCCGACGGGATGCGACGGACCGGGACCTGAGCGCAGGGTCGGCGCGACGCCGCATTCTCTCCGCTACGGTTAACGACACCCTAACCGGCTCGCATAAATTGCCAGCTGTTCGCGCCGGCTTTTTCAATTTGATGCCCCTATCAGAAAAGCCAAAGCGCGGGGGCGCGGAATTTGGAAGCGAGTCATGGACGGGCTTTTGCCTCGGCCGAAAGCGGTGCCAGCCAAACGGCTCCTTGCGCTCGGCATCGGCCTCGTTCTGGGCTTTTCAGTCGTCTGCGCGTCCATCCTCTGGGAGATGGCGCAGAAGGACTACCAGCACGCGAAGGAAGGCGCGACAAACTTGATCGCCTCCATCGCAAGCGAAATCGAGCGCAACATCGAGCTCTACGATCTCTCGCTACAGGCGGTCGCCGACGGCGAGAAGCTTCCGGAGATCAATAGCATCAGCCCTGGGCTTCGCCAGGTCGTGCTGTTCGACCGGGCTGCGACTGCCAAGGATCTGGGCTCAATCCTCGTCCTCGACACCGCCGGCAACGTCATTCTCGATTCCACGACGCTGACGCCCCGGAAGGCGAATTTCGCTGATCATGATTTCTTCCGGATACACCGGGCACGATCGGATGCCGGACTATTCATCAGCCCTCCCTGGGTGACATCGGAGGGAGAGTATCTGATCAGCCTAAGCCGGCGCATCAGCAATAATGACGGCTCCTTCGCCGGCGTGGTTGCCGGCAGCATGCGGCTCAGCTACTTCCACAACCTGTTCCGGAAGCTAAATTTCGGACCTCTTGACAGCATGGCGCTGTTCAATAGCGACGGCACCATGCTGATGCGCACGCCGTTCGAGATCGATCGCATCGGCCAAAGCATCAGGGATGCCCAGGTGTTCCGGCTGTTTCCGCGCCAGCGGTCCGGGTCCTATACATCGAATTCGATCGTCGATCACGTCAATCGGCTCTACGTCTTCCAGCAGATCGGGAACCGCCCGCTGCTGATCGCCGAGGGCCTCGCGCTCGACGGCATCTATGCGGACTGGTGGCAGCAATTCTGGCTGATCAGCATCGTGGTCGTTGCACTTGGCAGCTTCGCGATCGTGCTGATGTTCTATTTGGTGGCCGCCGTGAAGCGGCGGGCCGCCGCGGAAACTCAGCTGGCACACCTCGCCGGCACCGACGGATTGACCGGGCTCGCCAACCGCAGGCGGCTCGACGAGACGCTGGCCGTCGAATGGCGCCGCGGCCTGCGCGCACAAGCACCGCTCTCGCTGTTGATGATCGATGTCGATCACTTCAAGGCCTTCAACGACACCTACGGGCACCAGGCCGGCGATGCGGTGCTGGCCACCGTGGGCCAATGCATCGCGACGAGCATCAAGCGCGCGTCCGACCTCGGCGCACGTTATGGCGGCGAGGAATTCTCCGTGCTGCTGCCCGGCATCGGCAGGGCCGGCGCGCTGGAGATTGCAAACCGGATTCGTGAGCTCATGGCAGCGTTCCGCGAAACCCAGCATGAGTTGCCGACCGTGAGCATCGGATTGGCCTGTATGACACCGGCCGAGGAAGGCGCCTTGCACGACCTCGTTTCGGCCGCAGATCTTGCGCTCTATGAGGCCAAGCACGCGGGCCGCGATCGCGTGGTCGTCAGCCCCGCCGGGCGCAACGGCTCGCGTGAACGTCATGCGGCGTAGGCTACCGATTCGTCCAGCGGCATGCCGGCTCCATCCGGGCTACGCGATCGCGCTACATCGTCGCCCCTAACACCCAGGGCGCGAACTCGGCGCCGCCGAAATCAAAGCTCTCGCTCTTGGTCGGCTGGCCCGACGCGGTCTTGAGGATGAGGTCGAAGATGCGCTGGCCGCATTCCTGCACGCTCTCCTCGCCGTCAAGGATGGTGCCGCAATTGACGTCCATGTCGTCTTCCATCCGCTTGTACATCGGCGTGTTGGTGGCAAGCTTGATCGACGGCGCGGGCTTGCAACCGAACACGCTGCCGCGGCCGGTGGTGAAGCAGACCAGGTTGGCGCCGCCGGCCACCTGCCCGGTCGCGGCGACCGGATCGTAGCCGGGCGTGTCCATGAACACGAAGCCCTTCTTGGTCACCGGCTCGGCATAGTGCAGGACGTCGACGAGGTTGGTGCTGCCGGCCTTCGCCATCGCGCCGAGCGACTTCTCCAGGATGGTGGTGAGACCGCCGGCCTTGTTTCCGGGGCTCGGATTGGCGTTCATCTCGGCGCCCTCGCGGCTCGTGTATTCCTCCCACCACCGCATCAGGCCGACGAGCTTCTCGCCGACCTCGCGGCTGACGGCGCGGCGGGTCAACAGATGCTCAGCGCCATAGGTCTCCGGCGTCTCCGACAGGATGACCGTTCCACCGTGACGCACCAACAGATCGCTCGCCGCGCCCAGCGCCGGATTGGCCGACACGCCCGAGTAACCATCCGAGCCGCCGCATTGCAGGGCGACGGTGAGTTCACTCGCCGGCACGGGCTCGCGCTTGACCTTGTTGGCGTCGGCGAGCGCTTCCTTCACGAAGGCGACGCCGGCCTCCACGGTCTTGCGGGTGCCACCGACCTCCTGGATGTCCATCGCACGCAGACGGCCGGCTAGCTTCTGTTCCTGCATCAGGCCGCCGATCTGGTTCACCTCGCAGCCGAGGCCGAGGACGATGACGTTGGAGAAATTCACGTGCCGCGCATAGCCGCCGAGCGTGCGGCGAAGCAGCGCCAGCGGCTCGTCCTGGGTCATGCCGCAGCCGGTCTTGTGGGTCAGCGCGACGACGCCGTCGACATTGGGAAAGTCGGCCAGCGGATTGTCGCCGGTGAACGGGTTCTTCTTGAAGACGTCGGCGACGAGGCCCGCGACATGGGCGCTGCAATTCACCGAGGTAAGGATGCCGATATAGTTGCGCGTGGCGACGCGCCCATCGGGACGGCGGATGCCGTCGAAGGTCGCCGGCAGATCGAAATTCGGCACCGGCTTGACGTCGACACCATAGGCATAGTCCTTGTCGAAATCGCCCATGCCGCAGTTCTGCGTGTGCACATGCTGGCCCGGCGCGATCGGCTGCGTCGCAAAGCCGATGATCTGCCCGTAGCGCTTGATCGGCTCGCCCTGCGCAATCGGCTTGATCGCGACCTTGTGGCCGGCCGGAATGCGGTCGACCGTAGTAACGCCGTCGGCCACCACCAACCCCGGCGGCAGGCTCGCGCGCGCGATCAGGACGCTGTCGTCGGGATGCAGGCGGATCACTTGTGCCGGGGCCATGTGGGTTCTCCTTTGGAGTTCTTCACCTCTCCCCGCCCTTTACGGGGAGAGGTCGGATCGCGACAGCGATCCGGGTGAGGGGCAAGGCAAAGTGCCAATTGCAATGACGGTGCTCGGCGGATGGAAGCCCCTCACCCCAGCCCTCTCCCGGCAAAGAGCGGGGCGAGGGAGCAGAGCTTAACGCTTTGCCGGCGAGCTTACGCCTTGCCGCCGGACTTCTCGCGGGTCTGGTTGACCTGCATCTTGGCGTAGGTCTGCATCAGGCCGACCTCGTTCGACAGCGTCACGAGCTTGAAGCCCATGTTGATCGCGCGCACCGCGCCTTCCGCGCCGGAGCAATGGATGCCCGGGTTGAGGCCGCGCTTGCCGCACTCCTTGATGATCTTCTCGTAGATCTTCAGGATCTCCGGCTCGTCGCGATCGAGCTTCGGCACCAGGCCGTAGGAGAAGCCGAGGTCGGACGGGCCGATATAGACGCCGTCGATGCCCTCAACATCGAGGATCGCTTCCATGTTCTCGACCGCAGTCTTGGTCTCCATCATCGGCAGCAGTACGATCTCGTCATTCGCGGTCTGCTGGTAGGTGCCGGCCGAGCCGTACATGCCGGCGCGGATCGGACCGTTGGAGCGCACGCCCTTCGGCGGATACTTGGAATAGGAAACGAGGTTCTTGGCTTCCTGCGGCGTGTTGACCATCGGGCAGATCACGCCGTAGGCGCCGCCATCGAGCACCTTGCCGATGATACCGGGCTCATTCCAGGGCACGCGGACCATCGGCGTGACCGGGTGGGCATGCATCGACTGGAAGCACTGCACCATCGAGAGATAGTCCTGCACGCCATGCTGCATGTCGACGGTGACGCTGTCGAAGCCGCACTGCGCGATCACCTCGGCCGAAAATCCCGACGGGATCGCGAGCCACGCGTTCACCACCGCCTTGCCCGATGCCCAGACCTGTTTGACCTTGTTTGCCATTGATCGCGTTTCCTTTTCGCGTTTCTTGGAGGGCGAGCCTTAGCTGGTCGCCCGCTGGATAGAGACTTCGCTGACGCCGACTTCGCGCGCGGTGTTCACTATCGCCGCCCAGGTGTCGTCAGGCAAGGGGATGCCGTTCCTGGTGCGCTCGGCGCGGGTTTTCCGCTCGGGATCGCCCGGAACCAGCACGGAATCCGTGCCCGCGATCGGCTTGGTGGCGCGGATGAAATCGGTATAGCGGGTGATTTCTCCGTCGAAGAAATTGCTGGTGTCGACCACCTTGGGATCGATGTAGAACGCCATCATGCCGTTGGCGAAACGCCGGTCCCACGACGTCGCACCTGTGCCTGTGAGCGCGCCGCCGAGCAATTCGCAGATGAAGGCAAGGCCCGAGCCCTTGTGATCGCCGAAGGCGCGGATCGCGCCGGTGCCCTTGGTGTGATCGCGCGGACCGTCGGGCGTGTATGGGCCATACAGCACGTGCGGATCCTCGCTCAGCGTGCCGTCGGCATCGACGAGTGCGCCGGTCGGCAGCTTCTTGCCGCCGCGGCTTGCAACCAGGCATTTGCCCTCAGCGACGACGGAGGTGGCGAAATCGAGCACGATCGGATCCTGGCCCTGCCGCGGAATGCCGACGCAATACGGCGCGGTGGACAGGCGCTTTTCGACGCCGCCATAAGGCGCGACCAACAGCGAGCCTGCCGCGGTCACGAAATGAATCGAGACGAGACCTTCCGCGGCCGCCATTTCGGCCCAGTCGCCGACGCGGCCAAGATGGCCTGAGTTGCGCAGCGCGACCGCGGCAAGCCCTGCCTTCTTGCACTTCTCGATGCCGATCCTGACCGCGATCGGCGTGACGGTCTGGCCGTAGCCGAACTTGCCGTCGACCACGGCGAGCGACGGCGTATCGACCACGACCTCCGGCGTCTGGTTCGGCACGATCGAGCCCATCTTCTTCCAGCGGACATAGACCGGCACGCGGATCACGCCGTGGCTGTCATGGCCGGTGAGGTTCGCGGTCGTCAGGTAGGTCGCGATGCGCCGCGCCTCTTCCGGAGAGGATTCCGAATGGGAAAAGACCTCGGAGACGAAGTTGATGAGGTTCTCAACCTTGATGGTGACCATGAAAGACTAGCTCGCTCGGTTGTTGAAGCATGATCTGATCGGAAAGCCGGGACCAACATTTCCGGATCACGTAGCTTTAGGCACGAGCCTTGGCGTGACCGCCAAGATAGGCCGCGGCGATGGCTTCGTTGCCCCACAATTCGTCGGGTTTGCCGCCCAGCACGATCCGCCCGGTTTCCAGGACGAAGCCGTGATCGGCGACCGAAAGTCCCATGCGCGCATTTTGCTCGACGAGCAAGACCGTGGTGTCCTTCCTGATCTGCGAAATGATGCGGAAGACGGCCTGCACGATCACTGGCGCCAGCCCAAGCGAGGGTTCATCCAGCAGCAGGAGTCGCGGCTTGGCCATCAGGCCGCGCGCGACCGCGACCATCTGCAACTGACCGCCGGACAAGGTCCAGCCGAGCGCATTGGAGAACGTACGGATCTCCGGGAACAGGTCGAACATCGCGTCCGCCTCGCGCGAGATCTGCGACGGGGACACCTTCCGGTTCGACGCGCCGAGCATGATGTTCTCTTTCACGGTGAGGCCCGGAAATATGCGGCGGCCTTCCGGCACGTGCGAAATGCCGAGCCGGACGATCGCTTCCGGCCCGAGGCCCGCGATCGATTGACCGTCGAAGATGATATCGCCCGAGGTTGGCTTGGCGAGACCGCTGATCGCGCGCAGCGTGGTCGACTTGCCGGCGCCGTTGGCGCCGAGCAGCGTCACCACTTGGCCCTGCTCCACGGCGATGGTGACGCCGCGCAGCGCCTCGATCTCGCCGTAGCGGACCACGAGATTGCGGATTTCGAGCAGCGGCATCATTCGCTCCCGAGATAGGCGGAGACGACGTCGGGATGGCGCAGCACCGCCATGGATTCGCCGTCCGCGATGCGGCGCCCGAAGTTCAGCACCGTGATGTGCTGGGCGGCTTCCGAGACCAGCGTCATGTCGTGATCGATGATCAGGATGGTGAGGCCCTGCGCCGCGATGCGCTTGAGCAGTTCGTGCAGCTCGAGCTTCTCGGTCGAGTTGAGGCCGGCGGCCGGTTCGTCGAGCAGCAACAGCGTCGGATTGGACGCCAGCGCGCGTGCGATCTCGATCAGGCGCTGGTGGCCGTAGGAGAAGCTCGAGATCAGCTCGTTGGCCCGGTTGCCGAGGCCGACGAAGGTCAAGGCCTCCATCGCGCGTTCGGTCAGCGCGTCCTCGCCCTTCCCGATCATGGTGTTGCCGGGACGCTCCGCGCCGATCTCGACGTTCTCCAGCGCCGTCATCGAGCGGAACAGGCGGATGTTCTGGAAGGTACGTCCGAGGCCCGCCGCCGTGCGCTGGTGCGGCGCCATGTTGGTGATGTCGGTGCCGTCGAGCACGATCTTGCCCGCGGTGGCCTTGTAGAGGCCGGACAGCACGTTGAGCGTCGTGGTCTTGCCGGAGCCGTTGGGACCGATCAGCGCATGCACGCCGCCGCGCTTCACGGCGATATCGACGCCGTCGACCGCCTTGAGGCCGCCGAAGTGCTTCGAGAGCCCGGTCACCTCAAGCACGATGTCGCCACCCGCGGTCGCGGGCTTGAGCTGCAGCGCGGCGGCAGCCGGCGGCGCCTTGGTGCGCGCGCGCCAGCGCGTGAAGGCATCCGAGACGAAGCCCCAGATGCCGTCGGGCATGAAGCGGATGATGAGGATCACGAACAGGCCGTAGATCGCGAGATAAAGGCCCGGCACGCTCTTGAGGAAGCGCAGCCATTCCGGGATCAGGATCAGAAGGCCCGTACCGATCGCTGCGCCGATCGGCGAGGCCACGCCGCCGAGCAGCGACATGGTCAGGAAACCGATCGATTCCGCGAACGAGAACTGATCCGGGCTGACATAGGCGAAGCCGCCCGCGAACAGACCGCCGGCCAGGCCGCCGAGCAGCGCGCAGATGCCGAAGGCGTAGACCTTGGTGCGGAATACGTCGATGCCGTTGACGCCGGCCGCGAGCTCGTTGTCACGCACCGCGCGCATGGCGCGGCCGAGCTTGGTGTCCGGCAGGTGCCAGACGAGGTAGCCGACGATCGCCAGCACCGCGACGCAGAAGGCGAGATAGCTCTGCGAGCTCTGGAACAGCGCCGGCCGCTGGATGTTGGCGACGCCGTCCGGCCCGTGGGTCAGGCCGATGGCATTGATCATCACCAGCGTCACGATCTGCTGGAACGAGATCGTCACCATCGCCAAATAGTGGCCGCCGAGCCGCAGCGTCGACATGCCGAGGAACGCGCCGGCAATCAGCGCAACCGCGCAGCCGCCGACCAGGCAGGGCCAGAAGCTCATGTGCAGGTCGGTCGTGCCTAGACCAACCGCATAGGCGCCAAAGCCGAAGAATGTCGCCTGCGCCAGATTGATCTGGCCGCAGAGGCCGAGCACAACCGACAACCCGAACACCGCGATCGAGAAGGTCGTCGCCTGCAACAGGATATTGAGAACGTAGCCGTCGAATCCCATGCTGGCGGCAAGCGCGACCAACACGGCGGCGCCGATGAAATACGGCAAGTGACGGATGACCAGCGGCTTCGAGCGCACCGCAGGCGCAGGGATCTGAATGTTGTCGCTGACGCTCATGCTTTCTCCGCGACGCGTTCGCCGAAGATGCCCTGCGGCCGGAAGATCAGGAAGGCGATCAGAACCAGGAAGGCGAAGCCATCCTTGTATGGCACCGAGATATAGGCGGCGCCGAAGGTCTCGATCACGCCGAGCGCAAGGCCGCCGATGATGGCGCCCGCCACATCGCCGAAGCCGCCGATGATGGTGGCGGCAAACGCCTTCAGTGCGATCGTCGAGCCCATCTGGATCGACACGAACAGCACAGGCGCGACCAGGATGCCGGCGAGACCGCCGAGCACCGCCGAATAGATGAACGTGATCATGATCATGGTGGAGACGGAAATGCCGAGCAGCGAGGCCATTTCCTTGTCCTGCGAGGTCGCCTGCAGCTTCTTGCCGAGCAGCGTCTTCTCGAAGAACCAGAAATTGAATAGCACCAGCAGGATCGTGACGCCGATGATCAACAGATACTGGCTGTCGAGATAGACCGGGCCGAGCTGGATGCCGGGCGTATCGAACCAGCCCTGCAGCACCTGCGGCTGCGGGCCGTAGATCGCGAGCACGGAATTGGAGAGCAGGATCGAGGCGCCGATGGTGGCGATGATCACGGGCAGATAGGTGCGGTGGCGCAACGGATAGTAGACGCCGAGATTGAAGATGACGCCGAGCAGCGCCATGCCGGCGAGCGCGATCAGGAACGACAGCCAATAGGGCCAGCCAAGATCGACGGCGAACACCACCATCAGATAGGCCGCCACCATCGAGAATTCGCCTTGCGCGAAGTTCACGACGTTGGTGGCGCGGAAGATCAGCACGAAGCCGAGCGCGACCAGCGCGTAGACCGCGCCGATGCCGATGCCCGTGAACAGGAGTTGAAGAACCAGATCCATGACAAGCGTTCGGTTGAAGGATAAATCGTTTCAACGGCTGGCCGGCGCGGCCTCCCCGGCTATTGCCGGAGAGGCCCGCACCCGCATCAGCCGTTGGATTCGATATGCTTGTCGAAGACGATCTTGCCCTTGTCGTTCTTCACGATGTTGTAGCCGTGAAGCCCGTCGCCGTTCTGGTCGAAATTGTATTCGCCCTCGGCACCCGGGAATTTCTTGATCGCCAGGATCGCCTCGCGGATCTTCTCGGGCTCGGTCGAGCCGGCCTTGTTGATCGCGGTGGCCAGGACGGTGACGGCGTCATACGTCCAGGCACTCTGGTTGTCGGGCGCGACCTTGACCGCATCGCGATAGAGCTTGCCGAACGCCTTCGAGGCGTCGGAGGAATCCTCCGCATAGTCGGCGACGCCGTAGGTGTTGTAGAGCGCAGGACCGGCAAGCTTGAGCGCGGTGATATTGACGATTGAGGGCGAGCCGACCCACGGAATATTCACGCCGAGCTGACGCAACTGGCGGGCGAAGATGCCGAGATCGTTCTCGAAGGTGAAATAGGAACCGAGGATATCCGCGCCCGACTGCTTGATCGCAAGCACGACGGGCGTGAAGTCCTGGCTCTGGTTGGCATAGCCCTGGTCCAGCACCGGCGGCGCGCCGAGCGTCTGCAGCGCTTCGGTCAGCGCCTTGCCGCCGGCGGTGCCGAACGCGTCGGTCGAATGCAGCACGGCCCATTTCTTCTTGCCGAGCGTGTTGACGCCGTATTCGGCGATCACGCGGCCCGAATAGCTGTCGTTCGGGCGGAAGCGGAATAGCCACTTGTTGCCCATGTGGGTGAGATTCGGATCGGTGCCGCCGATCATCACGGGCTTGCCGAGCTTCAGCACGTCGGGCGCCATCGCATGGACCTGGGTCGAACGGATCGAGCCGAGGAAGCCGACGATGTCGGACTGGGCGGCGAGCTTGGAAAACGCGAGCACGATGCCGGGGTTGGTGGTCTGATCGTCCTCGATGATCAGTTCGCCCTGCTTGCCAAGGATGCCGCCGGCCTTGTTGACGGCCTCGAGCGCCAACTTGGCGCCCTTGATGGCGTAACCGCCGGATTCTGCCGCGGGACCGGTGACGGGCGCGCACATGCCGATCTTGATGGTCGCGCCTTGGGCCCACGCGCTACGGAGCAGCGCAGGAGCAGCGAGACCTGCCGCCAAACCGGCGGAAAACTCACGTCTCGTCAGTTTCATTCAATCCTCCCTGTATAACGCCGAGCTTGCATGTCGGCTGCATTGAAACGAGCTAGACGCGTAGACTTGTTGCCCCACCCATGGCCATTGCGCAGCGCAACGAACAAACGTTTGCGCCGCTGCAGCGCACCCGACGTGCAACGGCGATCATCAATCTAGGCGTATAAGGCAGCTAATCATGATTGCACATTGCACGCAATAGTCAAAAGTTCATCATGAACGGTGCGTAAATGCCTGCAACGAGCGACCACGGCCCGATCACGTGATAGTGTGACCGGCAGGGCAGCCATCCATGTCGATGCCAAGAGCGAAATCGCGGACCAGACGGAAACAGCCGGCCTATGCGCTGATCAAGAATGCATTGGCAAAGCGCATCCGCACCGGTGACGTTCCGGCCGGCACCGTCCTCTCCGAATCGGCGATTGCGACCTTGTTTGGCTCCAGCCGCTCCCCGGTACGGCAGGCCTTCGAGCAGTTGGAGCATATCGGCCTGGTGCGCCGGTTCGACGGCCGTGGCGTGATCGCCGGCAAACGCAAGGTCGAACCCCGGCGCGTCCCGATCACGCCGGAAATGCTGGGGCTGACCGACGGGCCGGTCGAGGCGGTGCGAAGCGATGCCTGGGACGCCCTCTATTACGAGCTCGAACGCGAAATCATCTACCGGTCGCTGTTCGGACGCTTCCGAGTCAGTGAGCTCGCATTGGCGCGGCATTTCCGGGTGGGGCGCACGGTTGCCCGCAACCTGCTGCTACGTGCGCAGGCGATCGGAATCCTGGAGAAAGGCGCCAAGGCCCACTGGTATGTGGTGCCATTGGACGAGGACCGCGTCCGCGACATCTTCGAGGTGCGGGCAACCCTCGAGCCGCTCCTGCTGAAATCCGCTGCTACGAGGATTCCGGCGGCGCTGCTGGACAAGATGGCGGAGCGGCTGCGCGAGGGAATCCGGTTCCGCGACCGCGTCGGCGTCGCCGAGCTCGACGAGATCGAGGGTCATCTCCATATCCAGTGCCTGGGTTACGGCACCAATCGCGAGATGATCGAAGCCCTCAAGCGCACCCACTGCGCCTTCGTGATCGGCAAGCACATCCAGGTGGCCTTGACCGCGCCGCAGATCGATTCCTTCATGGATGAGCATCTGGTGATCATTGAAGCATTGCGCGCGCGCGACGGCGACGCGGCGGCCGCGACGTTGCGCCGCCATATCGAATGGTCCCACTCGAAGGTTGCCGGCTGGATCGCCGAATTCCGCGCAATCAACGTAATTTCGCGCGTGCCTTATATGGCCTAGATTGTATGGCCTAGATTGCCGCACACCATCGTGCGAGTCTTGGCTACTCGTCGGCCTCGACCTCATCATCATCGGCGGAGGTCATTCCGGCCAGACTCGCCTCCAGCGCGCCCAGCATGTCCTGGAGCTCCGCAAGCTTGCGCGCCCCGTAGCGCCGGGTGATCGCGGCATAGATGGCTTCCGATGTCGGCGCCACCACCTCGATCAATTTCAGGCCCTTGGTCGAGATCGAGACGACCGCGCGCCGCAGGTCGTTCTCCGCCGCCTTGCGCTCGATCAACTGACGGGCCTCGAGATCGCGCAGGATTCGCGACAGGCTCGGCCCGAGCAGGAACGCCACGCGCGCGAGCTCGGTGACTTCGATCTCGTCGACGGAAGTGAGTGCGCGCAGGATCCGCCATTGCTGCTCGGTCAGCCCATGATTGCGCAGCGAGGGGCGGAATTGCCGCATCACGGCTTCGCGCGCCCGGAGCAGTAACATCGGCAGCGAGCGCGAGAATTCGCGCATCGGCGCGCGGCGGGGTGACCCGGCCTCGGTCGGCGCTGATCGCAGGTCGTTCGATGATTTCTTGCGCGCCATTGCTCAATCCACTGCCACGAATTTTTGCGTTGCAGCATAACTCGATTCAGTTTGCGGGAATTCACTTAACATGTTAATCATCTCCCGACATCCTAAATTTGGGTATCACGATGGCCCTCTCCCAGGACGATATCCGCACTGCCGCCGCAAGGCTCGACCAGGCGGAAAAGACCCGCAAGCAGATCCGCCAGCTCTCACTGCAATATCCCGGCATCACCCTTGAAGATGCCTACGCGATTCAGAAGGCCTGGGTCGAGATGAAGGTGGCGCAGGGCCGCGTCATCAAGGGCCACAAGATCGGCCTGACCTCGAAAGCGATGCAGAGCGCGCTCAACATCGACGAGCCCGACTCCGGCATCCTGCTCGACGAAATGTTCTTTGCCGATGGCGGACTGGTGCCGAGCGATCGTTTCATCGGGACCCGGGTCGAAGCCGAGCTCGCCTTCGTGATGAAGCATCGCCTGGCGGGACCGAACTGCACGCTGTTCGATGTGCTCAACGCCACCGACTTCGTGGTGCCGGCGCTTGAAATCCTGGATACGCGCGTCGAGCGCGTCGATCGCGAGACCAAGGCGACGCGCAAGATCTTCGACACCATCGCCGATAATGCCGCCAATGCCGGCATCGTGCTCGGCGGGCGGCCGATCCGCCCGCTGGACGCCGATCTGCGCTGGATCGGCGCGCTCTGCTTCCGCAACGGGCAGCTCGAGGAAACCGGGCTCGCCGCCGGCGTGCTGAACCATCCGGCGACCGCGGTGGCGTGGCTCGCCAACAAGATCGCGCCCAACGGGCTCGCGCTGGAGGCCGGCCAGGTGGTGCTGGCGGGCTCCTTCATCCGCCCGATTGAGACCCGCAAAGGCGACACGATTCAGGCCGACTATGGAGCTTACGGTTCCGTGAGCTGCTACTTCGCCTGACGCCGGACGCAATCGCAAGGAGACTGCTCATGCCGCACTTCACGCTTGAATACTCCGCCAATCTCGACGGTCTCGTCGACATGGCCGAGACCGTCGAAGTGGTGCGCAAGGCAGCGATCGAAACCGGCATCTTCCCGCTCGGCGGCATCCGCGTCCGCGCCGTCAAATGCGAGCACTATGCGATCGCCGACGGGCGCAAGAACTACGGCTTCGTCGACATGGTGCTGCGGCTCGGCGAAGGCCGCGATCTCGCCACCCGCAAGAAGGCCGGCGAGCACATCTTCAAGGTGCTGTCGGCCCATCTCGATCCGGTGTTCGCCAAAGCCAAGTTCGCGCTGTCGTTCGATATGCAGGTCAACGACAAGGAGACGAGCTGGAAGCGCAACAACATCCATGAAGCGCTGAAAGTGGAGACCGTCAATGGATAAGGCCAACCAGAAATCCGCAGACCTGTTCCAGGCCAATCGCGACCGCGCAGTCCCCCTGCTTGCCAAGCTGAAGGCCGAAGGCATCGGACACATGATCGACGGCAAGGTCGTGCCGTCGGTGACGGGCCAGACTTTCGAGACGAAGTCGCCGATCGACGGCACGGTGCTGGCGTCGGTCGCAAAGGGCAATGCGGAAGATATCGATCGCGCCGCAACCGCTGCTGCCCGCGCCTTCAAGGCCTGGCGGGACGTGCCGGCGGCACAGCGCCGCAAGCTCCTGCATCGCGTGGCCGATGCGATCGAGGAGCGTGCCGACGACATCGCCGTGCTCGAATGCATCGATACCGGTCAGGCGCACCGCTTCATGGCCAAGGCCGCGATCCGCGCCGCCGAGAACTTCCGCTTCTTTGCCGACAAATGCGCCGAGGCCCGTGACGGCCTGAACGCGCCGAGCGAAGAGCACTGGAACATCTCGACCCGCGTGCCGATCGGCCCGGTCGGCGTGATCACCCCGTGGAACACGCCGTTCATGCTCTCGACCTGGAAGATCGCGCCGGCGCTCGCTGCGGGCTGCACGGTCGTGCACAAGCCGGCGGAATGGTCACCGGTGACCGCTGACCTGCTGGTCAAGCTCGCAGAGCAGGCCGGCATCCCCGATGGCGTGTTCAACACCGTGCACGGCTTCGGCGAGGACGCCGGCAAGGCGCTGACGGAACATCCCGCCATCAAGGCGATCGGTTTTGTCGGCGAGAGCGCGACGGGCTCGGCGATCATGGCGCAGGGCGCGCCGACCCTGAAGCGCGTGCATTTCGAGCTCGGCGGCAAGAACCCGGTGATCGTGTTCGACGATGCCGATCTCGACCGCGCGCTTGATGCGGTCGTGTTCATGATCTACTCGCTCAATGGCGAGCGCTGCACGTCCTCCAGCCGCCTGCTGGTGCAGCAGAGCATCGCCGACAAGTTCATCGAGAAGCTGACGGCGCGGGTGAAGGCGCTGAAGGTCGGTCACCCGCTCGATCCAGCGACCGAAATCGGGCCGCTGATCCATGAGCGGCATCTCGTCAAGGTCTGCAGCTATTTCGACATCGCGAGGCAGGACGGCGCCACCATCGCGGTCGGCGGCAAGCCGCATGAGGGTCCAGGCGGCGGACACTATGTGCAGCCGACATTGGTGACCGGCGCCAATGCCACGATGCGCGTCGCGCAACAGGAAGTGTTCGGTCCGTTCCTGACCGTGATCCCGTTCCGCGACGAGGCTGATGCCATCGAGATTGCCAACGGCGTACAGTACGGTCTCGCCGGCTATGTCTGGACCGGCGACATGGGCCGCGCGCTGCGCGTGGCGGATGCGCTCGAAGCCGGCATGCTCTGGCTCAACTCGGAAAACGTCCGCCATCTGCCGACGCCATTCGGCGGCATGAAGGCCTCGGGCATCGGCCGCGACGGCGGCGACTATTCGTTCGATTTCTACATGGAAACCAAGCACGTCTCGCTCGCGCGCGGGACGCACAAGATTCAGAAACTGGGAATCTAGCCAACCGTCGTTCCGGGCGATGTGGAGCATCGAACCCGGAACTTCGAGATTCCGGGTTCGGTCCTGACGGACCGCCCCCGGAATGACGATCCAGAGGGGAAACATCAATGCCCGTTCCGCAGCACGTCTTCGATCCGCCGTTCAACATCATCCGGTGCAGCCACGCCATCCTCGACGTCACGGACCTCGACGCCAGCGCCGCGTTCTACGAAAAGACCATCGGCCTGCACATTGAGGACCGCGACGACAAGGCGGTGTACCTGCGGGCCTACGAGGAGCACCAGCATCACTCGGTGGTGCTGCGCAAGGCGCCGAAGGCGACCTGCAACCGACTCGGCTTCAAGGTCGGCAATGACCGCGACCTCGACAAGGCGGCGGCGTTCTGCTCCGAGAACGGCATCGAGCATGCCTTCGTCGACCAGCCGTTCCAGGAGCGCACGCTGCAGTTCACCGACCCGTTCGGCTTCCAGATCGAGCTCTACGCCACGATGGAGAAGCGCCCGCATTTGCTCCGGCGCTACGATCTCTACAAGGGCTGCCATCCGCAGCGGCTCGACCATTTCAACGTCTTCGCCGCCGAGGTGCAGGACACCGTCGATTTCTACGCCCGGCTCGGCTTCCGCCTCACTGAATATGCCGAGGAGGACGGCGCCAACGGCCGCATTGCCGCGGCATGGATGCATCGCAAGGGCAATGTGCACGACTTCGCCATCACCAACGGCAAGGGTCCGCGCCTGCACCACATCGCCTATTGGGTGCCGACCGCGATGAATATAGTGCATCTCTGCGACGTGATGGCCTCGTCTGGCTTCCTCAAGAATATCGAGCGCGGTCCCGGCCGGCACGGCATCTCCAATGCCTTCTTCCTGTATGTCCGCGATCCCGACGGCCATCGCATCGAGCTCTACACCAGCGACTACTTCACCGGCGATCACGACCACGAGCCGCTGCGCTGGTCGCTGCGCGATCCGCGCCGCCAGACGCTGTGGGGCGCGCCGGCGCCGCGCTCCTGGTTCGAGGAAGGCTCGCCGTTCGCAGGCCAGGCCGTGCGCGAGCCGCGCTTCGTCGCGGACGTGCTGGTTGCGGACTGACGGGAATTGCAATGCCTGCTCCTCGCCTCGCCACCTATTCCGCCAACGGTGCAATCCGATATGGCGCCGTCACCGACACCGGCTTCGTCGATCTCTCTTCGCGGTTCGCCAAGGACTATCCGACGCTGCGCGAAGCGATCGCCGCGGGCGCGCTGATGAAGCTCGCGGACGCCGCCGCCGCCCGCTCGCCCGATCACGCGCTAGACGCGGTCGCCCTCCAGCCGCCGATCCCGTCGCCGGAAAAGATCATCTGCATCGGCGTCAACTATCCGGACCGCAACGCCGAGTACAAGGACGGCTCGGACGCACCGAAATATCCGAGCATGTTCCTGCGCGTGCCGCGCTCCTTCGTCGGCCATAACGCTCCCCTGGTGCGCCCGCGCGCCTCGCCGCAGCTCGACTATGAGGGCGAGCTCGTGCTGGTCGTCGGCAAGGCCGGCCGGCACATCCCGGAAAGCGCTGCGCTCGACCACATCGCGGCGGTTTCGCTGTGCAACGAAGGCACCATCCGCGACTGGGTGCGCCATGCGAAATTCAACGTCACCCAGGGCAAGAATTTCGATTCCACCGGCAGCCTCGGCCCGTGGATCGTGCCCTATATCAACGAAGCGCAGATCGCCGATATCCGCCTGACCACGCGGGTGAACGGCGAGACGCGGCAGGACGACCGCACCTCGCGCTTGATCTTCGGCTTCCGCTACCTCATCAACTACATCTCGACCTTTACGACACTGGTTCCTGGCGACGTCATCGTCACGGGCACGCCGACCGGCGCGGGCGCGCGGTTCGATCCGCCCCGCTATCTGAAGCCAGGTGACGTCATCGAGGTCGAGGCCGAGGGCGTCGGAACCTTACGCAACGGCGTCGTCGACGAAGCCAACTAGCAAACGAACGGACAGTGCCATGACCTCAACATCCGGCGGCGAAGCGATCGTCAACGGCCTTGTCGGCCACGGCGTCGACACTGTGTTCGGCCTGCCCGGCGCGCAGATCTATGGCCTGTTCGATGCGTTCCACCAGGCGCAGCTCAAGGTGATCGGCGCGCGGCATGAGCAGGCCTGCGGCTATATGGCGTTCGGCTATGCCCGCTCCAGCGGACGGCCAGGCGTGTTCAGCGTGGTGCCCGGCCCAGGCGTGCTGAATGCCTCGGCCGCGCTGCTCACCGCATTCGGCTGCAACGAGCCGGTGCTGTGCCTGACCGGACAGGTGCCGACGCAATTTCTCGGCAAGGGCCGCGGTCATCTGCACGAGATGCCGGATCAGCTTGCGACCTTGCGCACCTTCGTGAAGTGGGCCGACCGCATCGAATATCCCGACAATGCACCGGCGATGGTGTCGCGCGCTTTTCAGGAGATGCTATCCGGACGGCGCGGGCCGGCCTCGCTGGAGATGCCGTGGGACGTGTTCACCCAGCGCGCCCAGGTCGCGGCCGTAAAGCCGTTCGACCCGCTGCCGGCGCCGCAGCCCGATCCTGTCCGCATCAAGGCGGCCGCCGACCTGATCGCCGGCAGCAAGGCGCCGATGATCTTCGTCGGCAGCGGCGCGATCGACGCACGCGAGGAGATCCTGGAGCTTGCCGAGATGATCGACGCGCCGGTCGTTGCCTTCCGTAGCGGCCGCGGCATCGTCTCCAATGCGCATGAACTCGGGCTCACGATGGCGGCGGCCTACAAGCTCTGGCCGAAGACCGACCTGATGATCGGCATCGGCACCCGTCTGGAATTGCCGACGATGTCGCGCTGGCCCTATCGGCCGGACGGGCTGAAATGCGTCCGCATCGATATCGATCCTGTCGAGATGCGCCGGTGGCCGGCGGATGCCGCCGTGATTTCCGACGCGAAAGCTGGCACCGCCGATCTCGTCGCCGCCGTGCGCAAGGCCGGTTACAGCAAGACGAGCGGCCGCCGCGCCGCGATCCGCGAGGCGACCGCTGCCGCCGAGCATGAGATCCAGCGCATCCAGCCGCAGATGGCTTACCTGAAGATCCTGCGCGAGGTGCTACCGGCGAATGCCATCGTGACCGACGAGCTGTCGCAGGTCGGCTTCGCCTCGTGGTACGGCTTCCCGATCTACGAGCCGCGCACCTTCGTCACCTCAGGCTATCAGGGCACGCTCGGCTCGGGCTTTCCGACCGCGCTCGGGGCCAAGGTGGCCAATCCGAACAAGCCAGTGGTCGCGATCACCGGCGACGGCGGCTTTATGTTCGGCGTGCAGGAGCTTGCGACGGCCGTGCAGTTCAAGATCGGCGTGGTGACGCTGGTCTTCAACAACAACGCCTATGGCAATGTCCGCCGCGACCAGCGCGAACGTTTCGACGGCCGCGTCGTCGCCTCCGACCTGGTCAATCCTGACTTCGTCAAGCTCGCGGGGTCCTTCGACGTGGGGGCGGCGCGCGTTACCTCGCCCGATCATTTCCGCCCCGTGCTGGAAAAGGCGCTGGCGGACGGCGGCCCCTACGTTATCTCGGTCGAAGTGCCGACGGATTCCGAAATCTCGCCCTGGGCGTTCATCCACCCGGCGAAGAATAACTGATTCCATACATGACGGCCGGCGGCCTAAAGGCCGGCGGCGCGCCGACGCACCTTGCGAAAGGTCAAGTTGATGCGCTGGCGGCCAAGCACGCCGTGCTCGCCTTCGGCGAGCGGCGCGACGCCGTGGAAGACGAGCCGCGACGGCCCGCCCCACACCACGACATCGCCGTGCTCCAGGCGGTAGCGCCGCGTCGGATCGCTGCGCTTGAGGCCGCCGAACAGGAAGATCGCCGGCAGCCCGAGCGACACCGAGACGATGGGTGCGGCGAAATCCAGTTCGTCCTTGTCCTGATGCAAGGACAGTTTGGCGCCGGGGACATAGCGGTTGATCAGGCAAGCCTCCGACGTGAAGCCAGTGAAGCCACCCTCGGCCGCGGCGTCGGCGGCGAGCTTACGTAACACCGGCGGCATCGGCGGCCACGGCGCACCCGAATTCGGATCGATGCCATCATAGCGATAGCCGCTGGGGTCCGAGACCCAGCCGAGACTGCCGCAATTGGTCATCGCGACCGACATCCGGTGGCCGCCCGGCGTGATCAAATGGCGGAACGGCGCCTGCTTTACGATCTCGCGCAGGGCTGGGATCAGCTCGGCCTCGAACGGCCTGGCGAAGCCGCGCAGCACAACGGCGCCCTCCGCCATCGTCTCGCGCGGGGGCCGTGCGTCGCCAACGGTCTCGAACAGATCAGCGGTCACGCTTGTGCGCACTCACGTCGCATCGTGGAAGATCACACCAACGGTGTGGCGATGGCCGGAGCGGATCCGGCTGACGCCGTGGCGCAGATTAACGCGATAGGAGCCGCGTGTCCCCTGCACCGGGCGATGATGCACGGCAAACGCCACGGCGTCGCCTTGCGTGAGCGGCACCACCTCGGGCCGCGACTGCATCCGCGGCCGCTGTTCCGTCAGCACGAATTCGCCGCCGGAGAAATCGCGCCCCGGCTGCGACAGCAGGATCGCGACCTGGATCGGGAACACGTGCTCGCCGTAGAGATCCTGGTGCAGGCAGTTGTAATCGCCCTCGCCATATTGCAGCAAAAGCGGCGTCGGCCGCGTCTGCCCGGCATCATGGCAGCGCTTGAGGAACGCCGCATGCGATGCGGGATAGCGGATGTCGATCCCCATCGTCTGGTTCCAGCGATTGGCCGTGGCGGTCAGCTGCGCGTAAAGCGTCGGTCGGAGTTCCGCGATCAGATCCGGCAGCGGATAGGAGAAGTATTTGTACTCGCCGCGGCCGAAGCCGTGGCGGCCCATCACCACCTTGCTGCGGAACAGACCGTCATCGGGATAAAGCGCGGCGATCGCATCACACTCCTGCGGGGTCAGCAGGCCCGGAAGGACGGCGCATCCCTGCCCATCGAGATCAGCCGAGATCCGGCCCCAGTCCAGCGCGTCGACGCGCGTGGGGATATCTGATGGTGCGCCATGGGCGGCGATTTTGGCTGTAGCTTTCATGGGGCGAAGTCTCGCGCAGTATCACATCCGGCGCCACCCGATTTCCGATCGTCCGACCGTCATTGCGAGCCAACGGGTCGGCGCAAAGCGCTGCCCGATGACAGGCTCCGCGAAACAATCCATCTCACAGCAAGTGGAGAAATGAATTGCTTCGTCGCTTTGCTCCTCGCAATGACGCGTTGCGGAACCGGTTAGCCCAGCACCGGCAGCGTGATCACGTCGTAGCCGTGCCGGATCGTGCGCTTCAGCACGGGGTCTTCCATCTCGAACTCGAAGCGGCTCGCCGGGCGGATACCGCTTTTGGCCGCGAAGGTGCCGCCGAACATCGCGCAGCCGTCGGGCAATCCGCCCGCGCCGAAGCCCCTGTTGATCAGGTCCTGCACCGGCAGCATGTGGTCCAGCGTGCCTTCCTGGTAGAGTACGCGCTGGCCGCCGATCACGGCCCAGGAGCGCAGGATCAGCTGGTCCCAGTGGCCGATCACATCCTCGAGCTCCCACAGCTCGGACGCGATCGGCTTGTCGCACATCTGCTTCGAGACGGTGACGTTGTAGCTCTCGACCTTGCGGTCGGTGTGGTCGGAACCGCAACCGACGAAGGTGCGGCCCTGCCAGCCGATCAGCATGAACTCAACCTCGCCGCTGGAGTCCCCGCCGCATACCTCGATCGCATCGGCGAAGGTGAGCCGGCGCGCCGAGCAGCGGTAATAGATCGGCGTCGTCGCGGGCCGCGCGATGCCGAGCGCCTCGAGCTCGGCGATATGTTTGTCGCGCGCAACCGGATCGCGGCCGGTCCAACCGGCGATCACGGCCTGCCTGATCTCGAGCGTGAGCGGCGTCGCGACGCCCTTGTCGTCGACGTTGAAGGTGAGGTCAAACACGGATCACGGTCTCCATCCCGGCCGCAAGTTCGAAGATGCGGCGATCCGTGCCACCGGCGGCGGCGAGCATCAGGCCGACCGGCGCCTCGCCCTCGCGATGCGCCGGCAGCGATATCGCGCAACCGTCAAGCACGTTGATCAGCGAGGGGTTGCGCAGCGCACGCAGGTTCTGCGCGGCAAACGCCTTGTCGTCGGCGAGATCGGCAATGGCCGGCGGCAGATTCGCCGTGGTCGGCAATACCATCGCGTCATAGGGTGCGATGCGCTTTTCGGTGCGTGCGATGAACGACCGCCGCGCATCGCAGAGATCGATGTAGTCGGCGGCAAGGAAACCCTCGCCGCGCAGAATGCGCACCGACACGCGGGGATCGTAGATGTCGCCCTTGCTGGCGATCAGGAAGCGATGCCAGGCGTAGCTTTCGGCCGCGGAGAAGCCACCGTTTGCATTCATCACGCCGACATCGAGCAGCTCCGGCAGCTCGATCCGCTCGATCAACGCACCGGCACGCGACAATGCCGCCACAGCGCGCTCGAAGGTCTTGGCCACCGCGTCATCGAGATCATCGAGCACGACGGTGGTCGGCACCGCGAGCCGCATGCCCTTCACCGGGCGCGGGGTGAGCGGCTCGACCTTCTCGTCGGCGAGCACTGCATCGAGCGTCGCGCAGCAGGCCACCGAATTTGCCAACGGCCCGTAGCTGTCGAGCGTGAACGACAGCGGCACGCCGCCATCGAGCGGAATGCGGCGCTGCGTCGGCTTGTAGCCGACGATGCCGTTGAAGGCCGCCGGAATCCGGCAGGAGCCGCCGGTGTCGGTGCCGAGCGCACCATAGGCCATGCCGTCAGCGATCGAGACCGCAGCGCCGGACGACGAGCCGCCGGGCACATGGCCGACATTCCGATTCCAGGCGCTCTTCGGCGTACCGTAATGCGGATTGATGCCGATGCCCGAATAGGCGAACTCGGTCATGTTGGTGCGGCCGATCACGATGAAGCCGGCGCGCCGCAGCCGCGCCACGACGGGTGCATCCGCCTCCGCCGGCGCGGAATCGTCCAGCGCCCGCGAACCGGCGCGCGTCACCTGCCCCTTGATGTCGAACAGATCCTTGATCGAGACCGGGATGCCGGCAAAGGGTGACGGCGCGGCGTTGGCCTTGCGCAGCCTGTCCATGGCGTCGGCGGCCTCAAGGGCAGCGTCCTTGTCGACATGGATGAAGGTGCGCTGGCCCTCCCCAGCGGGATCAGCGATCCTGGCGATGCACTGCTCGACGAGCTTGCGGGCAGAGGTGGCGCCGCTGGCGAGATCGGCGGCAAGGGCGGCGAGGGTCGGATTGTTCGGCATGGCTCTCATTTCATGGCTTGCATCTGATTGTCGCGCGAACCGGCGTCGATTTCCAGATGGCTTGCGCCAGACCCGGCCCTGACCGTCCGCATCACTTCAACCCGAAATAGGCGCGATGTAGCTCCTCATTGCCGCTCATCTCGGCAACCGTGCCGGAGAAGCGGATCCGTCCACCCTCCAGCACGAACACGCGGGTGGCGACGTCAAGGAAACTGATATTTTGCTCAGCAATCAGGAGCGCCAATCCCCGCCCCTGCAGGCTGGAGAGAGCGCGGATCACCTCCTTGACGAACAACGGCGACAGCCCGGCCGAAGGCTCGTCCATGACCAGCAGCTTCGGATCGGCCGACAGCGCCTTGGCGATGCCGAGCATCTTGCGCTGGCCGCCCGAAAGGCTGGAAGCCGGATCGCGGCGCTTGTCGCGCAGCACCGGGAAGAGGCCGTACAGTTCGTCGACCCGTGCCCCCGGATTGGCATGCCCCAAGGCTTGCGCTCCGACCCGGATGTTCTCCTCGATCGACAGATCGGGAAACACCGCGAGCTCCGACATATAGGTCATGCCGCGCTTCATGCGGTCTGACGAGCGCATCCGCGTGATGTCCTCGCCGCCGAGATTGATATGGCCGCTGCGCGTCTCGATCAGGCCGACCAGCGATTTCAGGAAGGTGGTCTTGCCCGCGCCATTGGCGCCGAGCAGCAGCACGGTCTCGCCCGCGCGGACGTCAAGATCGACGCCCCACAGCACCTGCATGGTGCCGTAGCCTGCATTGACGCCCTCGGCGTCCAGAAGCGGCGCCGCGTCAGTGAGCATGCTCGCCTCCCAAAAACACTTCGATCACCTGCGGCTCGCGCACTGCGGTCGCGAGCGTGCCTTCAAAGATCTCCTTGCCCGCATTGAGCACGATGACGCGGTCGGTGATCTGCTCGATGAAGCCCATCAGATGCTCGACCACGATGATCGCCATCCCGGTGGCGGCCAGCGCCTTGATCCGTCCGGCAATCCAGTCGAGCTCGGCCGGGTTGAGGCCGGCGGCGAGTTCGTCGAGCAGCAATAGCCGCGGGCGCGTCGCGAGCGCGCGGGTGAGATCCAGCATCTTCTGCTGCGCACTGTTGAGATCGGCTGCGGGGCGGTCGGCGACCTCCTTCAGCCGGTATTCGTCGAGCAATTCCGCCATCGACGGCGGCGCGACGCCGGCATGGCCGGCAGCGTGCCCGTAGGCCAGGGCCACCTGGATGTTCTCGCGCACCGACAGCGACAAGAACGGCTTCGGCACCTGGAAGGTGCGGTTGATGCCGCGGTGAACCAGCTTGTGCGAGGCGATGCCGCCGGCCGTGGTGCCATCGAAGACCACCTCGCCGCCGTCAGGCGCATAGAGGCCGGAGATTACGTTGATCGCCGTGGTCTTGCCGGAGCCGTTGGGACCAACGAGGCCGAGGATCTCGCCGGGCACGACGTGAAAGCTCAGGCCATCGAGCGCGTAGAAACCACCGAAGCGCTTGACCAGCTTGGAAACCTTGAGAAGGGGCGCTTGCTCAGGGGACATACCACCCCCTGCGCGTTGCCAGCGACACTAGCCCTGCGGGCAGGAACAGCACCAGTCCCATGATCAGGAGGCCGTAGATCAACTGGAAATACTGCGGCGTGGTGAAGCCGATCAGGTTGTAGATGCCGTAGAGGATGATCACGCCGACGATCGGTCCGGTGATGGTGGCAACGCCGCCGAACAACGCGAACACGATCGCGAAGATGCTGAACTCTCCGGAGAACACATTGTCCGGATAGAATACCGAGACGTACCAGGCATAGATGCCGCCGGCGAGGCCAGCGACCAGCGCGGAGGCGAGCCAGGCGATCACCCGCATCTTGACGATGTTGACGCCGGCCATCGAGGCCGAGACCCCGTCCTCGCGCACGGCCTGCAAGGCGAGGCCGAAGGCCGAGTTCCGGAGATAGACGACGCCGCCAACCGTCAGCGCCATCACGGCGACAGCAGCATAGTAGGCGTGCGTCGGATTGAACGTCCCGGTGAGCGACACGCCGTAGGGTCCCTTGGTGATGCCTTCGAGCGCCGGATTGGCGACGAAGTGCAGCACGGCAAGCGAGGCCGCCAGATTGGCGATCGCGAAATACGCGCCGGACAATCGCAGCAGCGGCGTCAGCAGCAGGCCAAGCGCGACGGCGACCAAGCCACCGACCGCGACCGCGAGCGGCGCCGGCGTCTGCAGATGCATCACCATGATGGCGAAGCCATAGGCGCCGGCGCCGAAGAAGCCGACATAGCCGAACGGCAGATAGCCGGTGAAACCATAGATGATGTTCACGCCTTGCGCGAGGATCAGGAAGATCACGAAGTTGAACAACAACAGATGGTTCTGATAGACGCCGGGCAGCAGTGCGAACACCACGACCAACGGCGCCAGGATGAACAGCAGGTGTTTCGATGCGTTAGGCAACGCGCACCCGCCTTCCGAGCAGACCGCTCGGGCGCAACAACAGGATCACGATCAACAACACATAGGGCAAGAGGTCGGCCCAGGAACTGAGATAGGTCTGCACCAGCATGTAGCAGACGCCGTAGACGACGCCGCCGAGTGCGGTGCCGAGCGGATTGCCGAGCGAACCCAGCACCACGATCGCAAACGACGTCACCGTCGCGTCCGCGCCGAAGGCCGGCGTCACCGAGCCGAACATGAAGGGCGCGAACACCCCGGCGATGGCCGCGAGCCCCAAGCCGATTCCGAACGCCGCCGCCGACACGCGGTCGACGTCGATGCCGGTCGCCAGCGCCTCGTCGCGCCGTGACATCACCGCGCGGGTCAGCGTGCCGAGCCGCGTGTGGTAGAGATAGAGATAGACGAACGCGATCACGATCAGGCTGGTCACAGCCGCGATCACCCAGGGTGCGGGAAAACCCTGGCCGAAGATCTGGATCGGCCCTGCCCCGGCCTTGCCGCCGAACCACTTGACTTTGATGGTCGTGAATACGGTTCCAAGCAGCCGGCTCTGGATCGACCGCTCGCTGGTGCCGGCGAAGATCGTGGTGACGGCTTCGATCACCTGTGACAGGCCGAAGAACAGGATGATCGACAGCATTTCCGGGTTGGCTGAGCCCTGCAGACGCGGCACCAGCACCCAGTACAACAGCAGGCCTGCGAGGATGAAGACCACGAAGGCCAGCGGCACCGCGAACAGTGGGTCGAGGCCGGCGATGCCGACCACGCCCACCGCGATGAAGGCGCCGAGCATCAGGATGTCGCCATGCGCAAGGTTGACGATGCGCATGACGCCGAACACGAGATTGAGACCGATGCCGACCAGGCTGAAGTACAGCCCGAACAGCACGCCGGCGACGAGCGCGTAGGTCATGCTACCGCCCGCCCCCGATGACCTCGATTGACGCCGATGACTGCATTATGGCGCCGGATAGACCGGCTTGCCGGTCGCGGTCTCGTGCGGATAGATCGAGACGAACTTGATGTGATCGTGCTCGTCGACCGTGAGCTGGCCGAGCGGCGTCAATTCGCCGACCTGCCCGCCCGTATCATCCAGCGCGAAGGTGCCGTCGAGCGTCTTGAGCTTGCCGTTGAGCGAGAACACCGCGCGGCGCAGCTCCATCTGGTCGAGGCTGGTCGCCTCCGACAGCGTCTTCTCGATCACCAGCGCCGTGGTGTAGCCGGCCACCGCATTGAAGCCGAACTCCATCTTGCCGTCGCTGTACTTCTTCTCCCAGGCGGCGCGGAAATCCTTCATGTTCATCCCGAAATTGACGGGATAATCCAGCTCGGACGGCGGCACATAGGTCCAGATGTGCTCGAGCCCCTTGGCGCCAACATTCTTTTCGAGCAGCTCGGTCTCGAGGCCGGCATAGATCGAGAAAAGCATCTTGAACTTGATGCCGACGTCCTGGACGTTGCGCAGGAAGGCGATGTCGTTCGGCGCGTAGCCGAAATGGATCACCGCGTCGGGATTGGCGTTGTTGATGTTGTTGATGATGACGTTGTAGTTCGTGGTCTCGGTCGGTACGCCCTGGTCGTAGACGATCTCGATCGGCGCGCCCGAATCCTTGACGAACTTGCGGAAGGCGTTGGCCTGCGTTCCCGTGAACTCGTTGGTCGCGTAGAGGATCGCGATCTTCTTGATGCCGAGACCCGGACCGTCATGGCTGATGAAGTCCGCCACCGGCTTCGGCCAGATGGTCGACACCGGGTCGGCCATCAGCGCGATATACGGGTTGTCTTTGGAGAAGAAGCTCGCGCCGGTGCCCGTCTGATCGAACAGGAACATCTTGTGGTCGCGCGCGATCGCAACCGCCGGCGCCGTCAGCACCGATCCGGAATCCGCCACCAGCAGATCGACCTTATCCTGGGTGATGAGCTGGTTATAAAGAGTCGCGGCGGTCGCGGTGTTGCTCTGGTCGTCGTAGGAGACGAGCTTGATCGGAATCTTCTTGTCGAAGGCCTTCACAAAGACGCCGCCATCGGCGTTCTTCTGTTCGACCCAGAATTTCAGCGAGCTGTAGACCGGCATCGAGATCGAGGCGTAGCGCCCCGAGGACGCATAGAGCGTGCCGATCTTGATCTCGGACGGCGCATCTGCCGCCATGGCCTGCGTGGCAATTGCGAGGCTGGCAGCGAGTGCCGCGCCGGTCATCCTCAGCATGATCTTATTCCTCCCGGATGCTTGGTACCGGCGCCCTTCTACGCGCGAGACCGGAGGGACACAAGCAGGCCGGCCTTATCAATTGTGCGAGGGACGGAATATGCGGCATGCGCGTGGCACAGGCGGCTGCGCGCTGCACGTATAGACCGTTGACGGGCCTTGGTCCGATGTCGCATCAAGATTGGAACGATTTCGGGAGGATTTTCAGACATGGCCGAACCCGCGCGCGCGAAACCAAAACCGACACCGGAGACCCAGCACTTCTGGGACGGCACGAAGGCGGGCGAATTGCTCCTGCAACGTTGCGATGCCTGCGCCAATGTCTACTTTCCGCCGCGGCCGTTCTGTCCCTCCTGCGCCTCGCGCAAGGTCTCGGTCTTCAAGGCCAGCGGCAAGGGCAAGCTCTACAGCTATGTCATCAATCATCGCCCCGCCGCGCCCGGCTTCACACCGCCTTATGCGATCGCGGTAGTCGAGCTCGACGAAGGCCCGCGCATGATGAGCAACATCATCGATTGTCCGCAGACGCCGGAGGCGCTCGAACTCGACATGCTGCTCGAGGTCGCGTTCCAGCAGCTCGACGACAAGATCACCCTTCCCGTTTTCCGTCCGGCAAAGGGGTAACGCGATGCGCAGGAACCAGGTTGCCGTCGTCGGTGCGGCTGAAACCACCGAGCTTGGCGTGATCCCGAACGTGTCGCAGATCCAGCTCCACGCGGATGCGGCGCTGAACGCGATCGCGGATGCGGGGCTGAAACTGTCCGACATCGACGGCTTCGCCACCGCGGTCGAGACGCCGCAGCAGATCGCCCACTATCTCGGCATCACGCCGACCTGGGTCGACGGTACGTCGGTCGGCGGCTGCTCCTTCATGCTGCATGTCCGCCATGCGGCCGCGGCGATCGAGGCCGGCCTCTGCAAGACCGTGCTGATCACCCATGCCGAGAGCGGCAAGTCGATGATCGGCAAGCAGCCGCGCTTCACGCCGCCCGACAGCCTCAACGGCCAGTTCGAGGCGCCGTTCGGCGTCTACGGTCCACCGAGCATGTTCCCGATTCCGGTGCTGCGCTTCATGAAGACCCACGGCATCACCCATGAACAGCTCGCCATGGTCGCGGTCGTACAACGCGAATGGGCGGCGAAGAACCCGCGCGCGACCATGAAGGACCCGATCACGGTTGCCGACGTGCTGAATTCGCGGATGATCGCCTATCCGTTCCGCCTGCTGCAGTGCTGCCTCGTCACCGACGGCGGCGGTGCGCTGATCCTGACCTCGGCCGACCGCGCC
Organism: Bradyrhizobium sp. ISRA436; assembly: GCF_029910015.1. Classification (NCBI taxonomy): domain Bacteria; kingdom Pseudomonadati; phylum Pseudomonadota; class Alphaproteobacteria; order Hyphomicrobiales; family Nitrobacteraceae; genus Bradyrhizobium; species Bradyrhizobium sp. ISRA436. The sequence continues at coordinate 2,569,719 of NZ_CP094519.1, read as the reverse complement.
AAGGATTTCCCGAAGAAGCCGGTCTACATCCTCGGCACCGGCGAGAGCGTGGAAACGCCGATGGTCAGCCAGATGAAGACGTTCGACTCCTCGCGCGCCTTCAAGGTGGCCGGCCCCCTGGCCTTCAAGGAAGCCGGCATCACGCACAAGGACGTCGATCACCTGATGATCTACGACGCCTTCGCGCACCTGCCGCTCTACGGCCTCGGCGACCTCGGCTTCATGCCCTATGAGGAAACCGGCAAGTTCATTGCCGACGGCAACACCCGCCCCGGCGGCAAGCTGCCGCTCAACACCAATGGTGGCGGCTTAAGCTACATGCACTCCGGCATGTACGGCATGTATGCGCTGCAGGAGAGCGTGCGGCAGATGCGCGGCATCGCGCCGGCGCAGGTCCCGAATGCGAAGATCTCGGTCTGTCACGGCGTCGGCGGCATGTTCGCGGCATCGGGCACGATCATCTTCACGAACGAGAAGTGAGTCATCTGTGAGAGACACACTGCTCCTTTCCCTCCCTCTCCCCGCCCTACGCGGGGAGAGGGAGGGGGTGAGGGGCTCTCTCGACAAGGACAGACTCGCGGAGAAGCCCCCTTCACCCGGATCGCTCGCTTGCGCGTGCGATCCGACCTCTCCCCGCAAGCGGGGCGAGGTAAGCGCGCACGGTCACTCAATCAGGAGAACCACATGGCAAAATCACTGCAGGATAAAGTCATCATCGTCACCGGCGCGGGCCGCGGCATCGGCCGCGAGATCGCGCTGCTCTGCGCGGCCGAAGGCGCGAAGGTCGTCGTCAACGATCCCGGCGGCGCCGCCGACGGCGCCGGCTCGAGCGCGGCGCCCGCCGAGGAGGTGGTCGAGGAGATCAAGAAGCGTGGCGGCACCGCCGTCGCGAACTTCGAGTCGGTGGCGGAAGCAATTCCCGCCAGCAAGATCGTGAAGACCGCGACCGATCATTTCGGCCGGCTCGACGGCGTGGTCAACAATGCCGGCATCCTGCGCGACATGATCTTCCACAAGATGAGCGTGGAAGCCTTCGAGGCGGTCATCAAGGTGCATTTGATGGGCTCGTTCTACGTCTCTCACGCTGCGGCGCGCATTTACCGCGAGCAGGAGAGCGGCTCCTTCGTGCACTTCACCTCGACCTCGGGCCTGATCGGCAATTACGGCCAGGCCAACTACGCCGCCGCCAAGCTCGGCATCGTCGGTCTGTCGAAGTCGATCGCACTCGACATGGGCCGCTTCAACGTGCGCTCGAACTGCGTATCGCCGTTCGCCTGGACCCGCATGATCGGCACCATCCCGACCGAAACCGACGCCGAGAAGGCGCGTGTCGAGAAGATCAAGCAGATGGGGCCGGAGAAGATCGCGCCGGTATGCGCCTACCTGCTCTCGGACGCCGCCAAGGACGTCACCGGGCAGATCTTCGGCGTGCGCATGAACGAGATCTTCCTGATGGGCCAGTCGCGCCCGATCCGCTCGGTGCATCGCGGCGAAGGCTGGACGCCGGAGACGATCGCCGAGCACGGCATGCCGGCGCTGAAGGGATCGTTCTACAAGCTCGACCGCTCGGCCGACGTCTTCACCTGGGATCCGATCTGACAATTTTATGAAACGTCGTCTCGGCGCACTCCGTGCGCAATCGCGCACGACGCCGGGACGACACACTCTTTAGTTGCTTCATGGCAACTTGCCCGCTTTGTGCCAGATTGCGGGCGCATGAACGGCCTCCCCATAACAAAAGCCTGGGAGGACTTCATGACTAATCCAATCCAAACATCTGACCATCAGGGCGACGGCGCGAAGGCATTCGACCGTCGGACAATCTTGCGCGGTGCAACCGCGCTGGCCGCGACCGCGATGGCCGCGTCCGATGCGGCTGCGCGCGACTACGGCCGCAATGCAGAACCGCAGCGCTATCCCGACCCCGATATCGTCGTGATCGACGACAAGCGCTTCAAGGCCAAGGTCGGCAACACCGCGATCAAGCGGCTCTACACCGGATGTCTCTGGGCGGAGGGTCCGGCGTGGAATGCGCAGGGCCAGTATCTGGTGTGGAGCGACATCCCGGCCAATCGGCAGTTGCGCTACCTCGACGATGACGGCCACATTTCCGAGCAGTTCCACAAGCCGTCGAACGAAGCCAACGGCTCGACCTTCGATTTCGAGGGCCGGCAGATCACGGCCGAACGCACGCGGCTGGTCCGCTACGAGCACGACGGGACCATCACGTCACTGGCAGAACAGGCCAATGGCAAGCAGCTCAACGGACCGAACGACATGGTCGTGCATCCCAACGACAAGTCGATCTGGTTCACCGATCCCGGCTACGGCGCGATCTCGATCTATGAGGGTCAGCGCGCCAACACCGGCTCGAACCAGCCCTACCAGAAGGAAGCGGTCTATCGGATCGACGCATCGACCGGACAGATCACCAAGGTCGCCGACGAGCCGTTCAAGCCGAACGGCATCGCCTTCAGCCACGACTACAAGAAGGTCTATGTCTGCGACACCGGCATCACGCATTATCCGAACGCAAAGAACATCGTCTGGCAGTACGACCTCAACGGCGACAAGCTCTCCAACCCGCGCACGCTGATCGACATGACGCTGGACGGCAAGTCAGGCTTCCCGGACGGCATGCGCGTCGACATCGACGGCAACATCTGGGTCGGCGCCGGCTGGGTCGGCCCCGGCTATGACGGGGTGCAGGTGTTCGCGCCCGACGGCCAACGCATTGGCCAGATCCTGCTACCGGAGACCTGCGCCAACCTCACCTTCGGCGGCAAGAAGCGCAACCGCCTGTTCATGACCGCGAGCCAATCGCTCTACGCCGTCTATGTGGAGACCAGAGGCGCGCATAATTGCTAGTGTTGTCATCGTCCCGGCCTAGTGTGCAATTGCGCACTAGGCCGGGACGACGTGTGATTATCCGCTGTTTCTAAGCCCCGCCGAAATCCCGTTGATCGTGATCTGAATCCCGCGCAGCACCTGCTCGTCCGGGTTCTGCGCGCGATGCTCCTTCAACAGTTCCACCTGCACATGGTTGAGCGGGTCGAGATAGGGGAAGCGGTTGCGGATCGAGCGCTCCAGCAGCGGATTGCCTTGCAGCAGGCGATCCTGGCCCATGATGTCGAGCAGCGTCTCGATCGAGAGATGCCATTCCCTGCGGATGCGGCCGAAGATCTCCTCGCGCAGCGCGACGTCGGAAACCAGTTCTGCATAGCGCGAGGCGATCGCAATCGAGCTTTTCGCCAGCACCATGTCCATGTTGGAGAGCAGCGTGCGGAAGAACGGCCATTCCTTGTAGAGCTCCTGCAGGAAGGACATGCCCTGCTCCGGATGGTCGGCGATCCATGTCTCCACCGCGCTGCCAAAGCCGTACCAGCCCGGCAGCATCAGCCGGCACTGCGCCCAGGAGAACACCCAGGGGATGGCGCGAAGATCCTCGATCTCGCGGGTCTTCTTGCGCGACGCCGGGCGGCTGCCGATGTTCAACGTCGCGATCTCGTTGATGACGGTCGAGCCCCAGAAGTAGTCGGCAAAGCCCTCGGTCTCGTAGACGAGGCCGCGATAGGCCTTGAAGGCGAGCGCCGAGATCTGCTCCATCGCCTGCAGATATTCGGGCCGCGGTGCGCTCTTCCGCGGCTGCAACAGACTGGTCTCGAGCGTCGCGGCGGCGAGGATCTCGAGATTGCTGCGGCCAACCTCGGCATTGGAATATTTCGAGGAGATGATCTCGCCCTGCTCGGTGATGCGGATCTGGCCGTTCACCGCGCCGCCGGGCTGCGCGATGATCGCGTCATAGCTCGGGCCGCCGCCGCGTCCGACCGAGCCGCCGCGGCCGTGGAACAGGCGCAAACGCACGCCGTGGCGCTCGAACACCTCGACGAGGCCGATCTCGGCCTTGTAGAGCTCCCAGCCCGAGGTGACGAAGCCGCCGTCCTTGTTGCTGTCGGAGTAGCCGAGCATAACTTCCTGCACGCTGCCGAGGCTGTCGACCAGCTTGCGGTAGTCGTGCAGCGCCAGCATGCGGTCCATGATGCCGCTGGAAGCCTGCAAGTCCTCGATCGTCTCGAACAGCGGCACGATATTGATCGCGCTGCGGCCGGATGGATTGACCAGCCCGACCTCCTTCAAGAGCACCGCGACCTCGAGCATGTCGGACACGCCCTTGCACATCGAGATGATGCATTGGGAGATCACCTCGGAGCCGAATTTGGCGTGCGCCTCGGCCGCTGCGCGGAACACTGCGAGCTCACCCTGGGTCTCCTCCGAATACTTCACGAAGGGTGAAGCGAGCGGCCGCGCGTTGCGCAACTCATTGACCAGCAGGCTGACACGGGCGTCCTCGCCGAGCGCCAGATAGGACATGCCGGCATTTGCGGTATCGAGCAGCTCAGCAATGGTGCGCTCGTGCACCGCCGAATTTTGGCGGATGTCGAGCCGCGCGAGGTGGAAGCCGAAGCAGTCAACCGCGCGCCGCAGCCGCCGCAATCGGCCGCGGGCGATCACGCCGGAGTTGTTCGCGATCAGCGAGCGGTTCAGCACATCGAGATCGGCCTGGAATTCCTTGACGCTCGCATACGGCTCGGCCTTGCCGACCGGCGGCCGCCTGGTCTCGACCTCGAGCCGGGCGGCGGTCGCGGCGAGCCTGGCATAGATGCCCGACACCGCGAGACGGTAAGGCTCGCCGCTCCGGTGCGGCGAGGTGTCGGGCGAACGCTCGGCGAGCGTGCGCAGCTCGTCCGAGACATCAGCGAGATGCGCCGCCAGCGACAGCTCGGCACCGAGAGCGTGCAGCTCCTCGAGGTAGAAGCTGAGTGCGCAGCTCGACTGCAGCCGCAGCGTGCCGCGCATCACTTCCGCGGTGACGAAGGGATTGCCGTCGCGGTCGCCGCCGATCCAGCTTCCGATCTTGAGGAACGAGGCGAGATCGCCAGCCTCGCCGCCCTCCTTGTTCAGGCGATCCTCCAGCGCGCAGTGCAGCCGCGGGACTTCCTGCAGGAAGGTGTAGTCGTAGAAGGACAGGCCGTTGGCGACCTCGTCGAGCACGGTCAGCTTGGTCCGGCGCAGGAGATTGGTCTGCCACAGCGTCACCACCGCGCGGCGGAGCTGCTCGTCGGCGGCCTCGCTCTCGTCCGGCGTCATCTTCAGCCGCTCGCGGCGGTCGAGCAGGTTCGCGATCTCCATCTCGCGGTTCATGGTGCTCTTGCGGCGGACCTCGGTCGGATGCGCGGTCAGCACCGGGCTGACCAGGGCGCCTTTGAAGAAGCTGCGGAGATCGGCCGGGCTGATGCCGGCGTCCCTGGCGTGCTTGAACGTTTGCTCCAGAAGGCTCCGCCGTGGCGCCCCGCCCGGGCCGCCACTGCGCATCTGGCGGATGTTGTTCTGGTCCTCGGCGATGTTGGCCAGATGGGAGAAGTAGCTGAAGGCGCGGACGATCCGCAGCGTCTCGGCGATCGACATGCCGTCGAGAATGGTTTCCAGCTCACGCCGCGCCAGCTTGTCCTCGTCGCGGTGGAACCGGACCGAGGTCTGGCGGATGCGCTCGACCAGTTCGAACACGTCGGCGCCTTCCTGGTCCCGCACGGTATCGCCGAGGACGCGGCCCAGCAGGCGGATGTCGTTGCGGAGCCGCGCATCCTCCTCCTGAGCCGTTTTCTCAAAGAGGCTCGCTTCCTCGGCGCGCTTGGCGCGGACTTCGCTCTCGGAAGGCATGGTCTGGGGAGGCATGGCTGGCTACTCCAGAAGCGGCCCGGCAATACCTCGGAGTGTGCAACTTTTTTACCGCAGCGCAAGATGAACTTGCGCGGTGCACACACCGAGGCGAGCTGAGGCGTCCGGCCCAGTTCCGATCTCGCCCCGAGGAGCGGCCGCAAGGCCGCATCTCGCCACGAGGGGCGAGAGCTAGATCCTCCTCCCCGCCTGTTCCCAATACGGGTCGCGCAGGCGGCGCTTGAAGATTTTGCCGGAGTCCTCGCGTGGCAGGTTGGTCTGGATCTCGACGTGCTTGGGCACCTTGTAATCGGCAAGCGAGGTCTTGAGCTCTGCGCGGATCGCGGCCGTGTCGAGCGTCACGCCGGGTTGCGGCTCGATCACGGCCATCAGAGCCTCACCGAACTCTGCGTCGGGAATGCCGAACACCGCGCAATCGTGCACGCCGGGAACCGCATGCAGCACCGCCTCGATCTCGGCCGGATAGATGTTGACGCCACCCGAGATCACCATGTCGCGCTTGCGATCGCAGATGAAGACGTAGCCGTCCTCGTCGATATAGCCGACGTCGCCGGAGGTGATGAATCCCTCGCGGTCGATCTCGGTGCGCTTCTCGGGCTTGTTGTGATAGGTGAAGTCGGGATTGCCGGCGATCCGTGAATAGATCTCGCCGATCTGCCCTTGCGGCACCTCCTTGCCGTCATCGCCGATGAAGCGCAGCTCGGCGCCGGGCGAGATCTTGCCGACCGTGCCGGGCTTTTTCAGCGCATCCTCGGAATTGGCGAAGGTGACCGCGCCGGATTCCGTCGAGCCGTAGAATTCGTAGATCACCGGTCCCCACCACTCGATCATCGCGCGCTTGACGTCGGGCGGACACGGCGCGGCGGCGTGGATGATGTGGCGCAGCGACGACATGTCGTACTTCCTGCGCACCTCCTCCGGCAGCTTCATCAGGCGGATGAACATGGTCGGCACCATGAAGATGGTGTCGATCTTCTCGCGCTCGATTAGCCGCAGAAATTCTTCCGCGTCGAACCGCGGCATCAGCACCAGCACGCCGCCGAGCCGCCCGGAGCGCAGCCCGAAGGAATTCGGCGCGGAATGATAGAGCGGACCCGGCAGGATCGCCCGCGCGCCCGGCTTCAGGCCATAGATCATCGCCCGCATCGCTTCGGCATTTGCTGTCTGCGCCGGCGTCGGCGCAAAGCGGCGCACGCCCTTGGGATGGCCCGTGGTGCCGGAGGTGTAGATCATGTTCTGCGGCTGCGGCACCGCCGGCCCCTCGTAGCGCGGGTGCTGCACCAGCCAGGACTCGAAATCGATCGCGAAATCCGGCGTTGCGAGATGATAGGGATCGATCTTGTAGTTCGCCAATATCTCCGGCGGCGTCGGCACGCTGAGCACGGTGACACCTGATGGAATGGCGCCGCGCAGCGCATGCAGCATATCGGCATGGGCGATCAGGACGCGCGTGCCGGAATCGGTCAACACATAGTTGATCTCCTCCGGCTTGAAGTGCCAGTTGATCGGCACGCCATAGGCACCGAGCCGCATCGCCGCATAGGCGGCCTCGATGAAGGCGATGTCATTGCGCATCAGCATGCAGACGCTGTCGCCCGGCCTGACGCCGAGCCTGTGCAAGCCGCTCGCGATGCGGTCGACGCGCTCGGCGATTGCGGCGTGATCACGCTTGCGCTCGCCGCTGATGATGCCGTGGAAGAGTTGGGACGTTTCGCTCATTCTTTCTTCTTTTTGGTCAACTCGAATAGCTACCCTCATGGTGAGGTGGCGCATCGCGCCGTCTCGAACCATGAGGCCCGTGGCCCATTCCTCGAGACGCCGCTTGCGCGGCTCCTCTGGATGAGGTCGGAAGCTGGCTCACGCATCCGCAAAGCGCGGCGCGCGCTTCTCGAGATTCGCGCGCACGGCTTCGGTCTGGTTCGGGCTGCCAAGCAGCTTCTGCTGCTCGACGGACTCCGCAAGCAGCGCCGCAGCCGGATCGACGGAGAGATTGTTCAGCATCCGCTTTGCCGCGCGGATCGCATCCGGGCTCTTGTCGGCGATCTCGCGCGCAACCTCGAGCGCCGCGGCGCGGGGATCGTCGCATACGCGGGTGGCGAGGCCGTAGCTCTGGGCCTCCTGTGCCGAGAAGATGCGCCCGGTGTAGGTGAGTTCGCGCAGGATGTCGTCACGCACCAGGCTCGCAAGGATCGGCGTGCCCGCCATGTCGGGCACCAGGCCCCATTTGATCTCCATGATCGACATCCGCGCGTCCGGCGAGAGGAAGCGCATGTCGGCGCCGAGCGCGAGCTGGAAGCCGCCGCCGAAGGCGACGCCGTGGACCGCGGCGATCACGGGCACCGGAAGCTGGCGCCAGCCCCAGACCGCCTGCTGCGGGAAGTTGGCCTTGCCATGGGTGCGAACGGTAAGGTCCCGCTTTTCACCGCCCGGCACCCCGTTACCGCCCTTCTCCTTCATCGCGGCGAAGCGGCCCATGTCGAGGCCGGCGCAGAAGGCCCGGCCCTCGCCGGACAACACCACCACGCGCAGGCCTTTTTCCTTGGAAAGTCGGTCGGTTGCGGCCACCAGCGCCTCGAACATCGCGGCATCGAGCGCGTTCATTTTGTCCGCCCGCACCAGACGGACATCGGCGATACCGTCCGAAATCGATATCGAAACGCGATCTTCCATTGAAATCTCCTCCGCTTTCCTCGTTGGCGCTTTACAGAAAGGCTGTTGTTCGGTTTTAGTCAATCGACCAATTAACTGACAACCCCCGTGGGTGGAAACGATGTTTAGCGATCAGCTTCTCGCCGGGCGGCGCATCCTGGTAACCGGAGGCGGCACCGGCCTCGGCAAGTCCATGGCCTCGCGGTTCCTGCAGCTCGGGGCCGAGGTCCACATCTGCGGACGCCGCAAGAGCGTCTGCGACGAGACCGCCACCGAGCTGATGGGCGAATATGGCGGACGCGTCGTCAGCCACGGCGTCGACATCCGCAACGCGCAGGCCGTCGACGAGATGATCGAGGCGATCTGGACCACCAGCGGGCCACTCACTGATCTCATCAACAACGCCGCCGGCAATTTCATCTCGCGCTCTGAAGAGCTGTCGCCGCGCGGCTTCGATGCCGTCGCCAACATCGTGATGCACGGCACCTTCTACGTGACGCACGCCGTGGGCCGGCGCTGGATCGCCGGCAAGCACCGCGGCAACGTGGTGTCGATCACGGTGACCTGGGTGCGCAATGGCTCGCCTTACGTGGTGCCGTCGGCGATGAGCAAGTCGGCGATCCACGCCATGACGATGTCGCTCGCGGTCGAGTGGGGCAAATACGGCATCCGCCTCAACACCATCGCGCCCGGTGAAATCCCGACCGAGGGCATGAGCAAGCGCATCAAGCCGGGCGACGAGGCCGGCGCGCGGACCAAGGCGATGAATCCGATGGGCCGCGTCGGCAACATGGAGGAATTGCAGAACCTCGCAGTGTTCCTGATCTCCGGCGGCTGCGACTGGATCAATGGCGAGACCATCGCCATGGACGGCGCACAGGCGCTCGCGATGGGCGGCAACTTCTACCAGCTTCGCGACTGGAGCGACGACGACTGGACCAAGGCGCGCGAGTCGATCAAGGCGCAGAACGAGAAGGATCGCGCAGCGCGGGGCTAATCTCGTCCCTGTGGTTCGGGACGGCATCCGCCTCGACCTCTCGTGTCTTCCCGGTGCAGGCCGGGACGACGACGTTGAAACATCGCGGCCCCCTCTCCCGTATTGTCTTTGCTGTCGGATGCCGCCACACTCCGCGCAAGCAAAACAAAACACCACGGGAGAAACATGTCCGCTGCACAGCCACTGGCGAACCTTGCCGACATGGTGCGCGACCGCGCCAAAAGCCGCGGCGATGCGCTGGCCTATGAGTTCGAGGGACGCCAGACCACCTTCGCCGAATTCGACATCAAGACCAACCGCGTCGCCAATGCGTTGATCGCGATGGGCGTGAAGAAAGGCGAGCGCATCGCCTATCTCGGCAAGAACAGCGACTTCTATTTCGAGCTCTTGATGGGCGCGATGAAGGCCGGCGTGGTGATGGCGCCGGTGAACTGGCGGCTTGCAGGCCCCGAGGTCGCCTTTATCGTCGACGACTGCAAGGCGCCGGTGCTGTTCACCGGTCCCGAATTCATCACGCAGGTGCGCAATATCAGAGACATGCTGCCGAACGTGCGCACGATCATCACGACCGAAGGCGGCGCCCCGGAATGGCCCGATTATCTCGCCTGGCGCGACGCGCAGAGCAGCGACGATCCACGCGTGCCGATCGCGCCGAAGGACATCGCGATCCAGCTCTACACCTCGGGCACGACGGGCAAGCCGAAGGGCGCGATGTTGTCGCACGCCAACTTCCTCAACCTGGTGCAGTCCGGCAACGAGGCCGACAAGCCGGACTGGAACAAATGGACCACCGACGACGTCTCGCTGGTCGCGATGCCGATCTTCCACATCGGCGGCTCCGGCTGGGGCGTGATGGGCCTCTATCACGGCGCCCGCGGCGTGATCGCCCGCGAGTTCGATCCGACCAAGGTGCTCGACTTCTTCGAGCAGTCCGGCATCACCAAGCTCTTCATGGTGCCGGCCGCGATGCAGTTCGTGGTGCGGCAGCCGCGGGCGCGGCAGGTCGATTTCTCCCGCCTGAAATACATGCTCTATGGCGCCTCCCCGATTCCCGCAACGCTGCTGAAGGAATGCATCGAGGTCTTCAAATGCGGCTTCGTGCAGATGTACGGCATGACCGAGACCACCGGCACCATCGTCGCGCTGCCGCCCGAGGATCATGTCGAAGGGCTCGACCGCATGCGTTCCGCGGGCAAGGCCCTGCCCGGCGTCGAGCTTGCGATCCTTGACGCCGAAGGCAACCGCCTGCCGCCCGGCGAAGTCGGCGAGATCGCAACCCGCTCCGGCTCCAACATGGCCGGCTACTGGAATCTGCCTGAGGCGACGGCGAAGACCATCGACAAGGACGGCTGGCTGCGCACCGGCGATGCCGGCTACATGGACAAGGACGGCTATCTCTACATCCACGACCGCATCAAGGACATGATCATCTCCGGCGGTGAGAACATCTATCCGGCCGAAGTCGAGAGCGCGCTCTGCGATCACCCCGACATCGCGGAAGCCGCGGTGATCGGCATCCCCGACGAGAAATGGGGCGAGGCGGTGAAGGCGGTGGTGGTGATGAAGCCGGGCAAGACGGCGACGGCGACCGACATCATCAACTTCACGCGCGAGCGCATCGCCGGCTACAAGACGCCGAAGTCGGTCGACTTCATCGCGGCGCTGCCGCGCAACCCGTCGGGCAAGATCTTGCGCCGGAACTTGCGTGATCCGTACTGGGCGGGGAAGGACCGTCAGGTGAATTAGTCACCGTTGAGCCGGCGGCCAGTGCCGTCGGCCTCATGGTTCGAGACGACCCAGGTCGTGGGTCTCCTCACCATGAGGAGATCGATTTCCGGTGCCGCACGAACGTTTCCCTTCATGGTGGGGAGGCGCAACGCGCTGTCTCGAACCATGAGGCCCCGCTGGTGCCGAATGGCGCTGCGCATCACTTCTTCCCCGCCTTCTCCCGCATGATCCGCCGCCGCTCCTTCGCCTCGTCAGACCACACCTCGTTGAGGTCGTAGAACTCGGCGAAGACTTTTGCGCCCGGCGGCAGCGTCACCCAGGGCTGCTTGGTCGAGGTGAAGATGTGGACGTCGGGCGGGCACTGGCTGGGATCATCCATGGTGCCGACGCGGACGAAGCGCACCGCCGGCCCCGAGCCCGGGTAGTTGCTCCAGACCGCGACCTTGCAGATCGGGCAGCGCGCGATCTTCTGGCCCTTGCCGCTGGCCGACGGCGTATCGATAATATCAGGCTCGGCCGCGAGGTGCTCGACCCGCTCGGCTTCGTACATCGCGTTGACCGCATGCACGGTGCCAGTCTCGCGCTGGCACCAGGTGCAGTGGCAGGCATGCACGATCAGTGGCCTGCCGGTCAGGCGGTAGCGGATGTGTCTGCAGGTACATCCACCTTCCATGCTCATGCCGCCTCCTCCATTGGATGGCTCAGTGCTTGCCGGCTCCCATGTAGCCGAACAGGAAACCCGCCACCTTGCGCTTCTGGATCTCCTCGCTGCCCTCGGTGATGCGATAGCGGCGGTGGTGGCGATAGATGTGCTCGAACGGCTTGTGGCGCGAATAGCCCATGCCGCCATGCACCTGCATCGCGCGATCGGCGGCATCGCAGCACAGCCGGTTTGCCCAATAGTTGCACATCGAGACCTTGTCCGACAGGGTGTGCTCGACCTGCGCCTGGGTGAGCTGGTCCATCTCCCAGGCGGTCTTGCGGATCAACAGCCGCAGCATCTCGGCCTGGGTTGCAAGCTCAACCAGCGGCCACTGGATCGCCTGGTTCTCGGCCAGCGCCTTGCCGAACGGCTTGCGCTCCCGCGCATATTTGACGCTCTCGTTGATGCAGTAGACCGCAGCCCCCAGTGAGCTTGCCGCCTGGCGAATGCGGTTCTCGTGGACAAAGCATTGCGCAAGCGACAGGCCGCGGCCGACTTCACCGAACTGGGCATCCTCAGGCACGAACACATCGGTAAAGCTGACGCGCGGATGATCGGTCGGCATGTTGAAGGTCCACATATACTGCTCGACCTTCACGCCCGGCGATTTCGCCGGCACCAGGAAGCAGGTGATGCCGCGGGCATCGCCGTCATTGCCGGACGTGCGGGCAAACAGCGCGCAGTGTGTGGCGACATGCATGCCCGTCGTCCACATCTTCTCGCCGTTGATGATCCAGCCCTTCACATTGTCGCGGGTCGCCGGCACCGCCCTGGTTTCCATATGCGTGGCATCGGAACCGTGATCGGGCTCGGTGAGCCCGAAGGTGATGCGGTACTTGCCGGTGATCGAACCATCGATCATCGCCTTCTGCTCGTCGGTTCCGTAACGGTCGAGCATCGTCACGACGGGGAAATTGCCAACGATCGAATGCTCGTTCTGCAGGTCGTTGTGCAGGCCGAGCCCCTTCGAGGCGAAATGCTCGCGGATCACGGCCATCCAGAGGTTGGAGCCGTCCTTGCCGCCATAGCGCTTCGAGATCGCAAAGCGCAGGTGGCCGGCGGTATCGGCGCGATCCTTGGCCTTCCGCAGCAACGCTTCCCATTCGTGGCGCGGCAGGCCGCCATTGTCGAAATCGGTGCGAGCCCATTCGCGGCGATGGTCGAAGAAGCGGATGTTGTCGTCGGCCTCTTCAAGCGGCTTGATCTCGCGTTCGATGAAGCGATCGAGCTCGCCGAGATAGGCTGTCAGGTCAGCCGGCAGATTGAAATCCAAGGCAGTCTCTCCCGGAAATATCGTTGTTTTTGAGTTTGTGTTTAGACGCTATCGCGCCCGCGCGTTCGGATCGATTAAGGTGAGAAGCCCACGTCCAAGTCAAGCACGCGGATGACGCTTGCATGCGCGGTCGCGTTGCGCAATTGGATGACACGGAACGGCGCGCACGCGCTAGGATGCCAACCATATTCTTCGCCGCAGAAAATCGACGGGAGCAAACATGGACCTCAAATTCTCCAAGGTGACGCGCAAGGGCCCCATCACCATCGTGACGCTGTCGCGCCCCGAGGTTTACAACGCGCTGCATATCGACGCGCATTTCGAGCTCAACAAGGTGTTCGACGACTTCTCCGCCGACCCCGATCAATGGGTCGCGATCGTCACCGGCGCCGGCGACAAGGCGTTCTGCGCCGGCAACGATTTGAAATGGCAGGCCGCGGGCGGAAAGCGCGGCTGGGACAAGGGCGGCTTCGCCGGGCTGACCACCCGCTTCGACTGCGACAAGCCGATCATCGCCGCCGTCAACGGCGTCGCGATGGGCGGCGGCTTCGAGATCGCGCTCGCCTGCGACCTGATCATCGCCTCTGAGAATGCAACCTTCGCCTTGCCCGAGCCACGCGTCGGGCTTGCGGCGCTGGCCGGCGGCCTACACCGGCTGCCGCGGCAGATCGGGCTGAAGCGCGCGATGGGCATGATCCTTACTGCGCGCCATGTCAGCGCCAAGGAGGGCCTTGAGCTCGGCTTCGTCAACGAGGTGGTGCCGCAGGGCGAAGCGCTGGCTGCCGCCGAGCGTTGGGCGGAGACAATTGCCAAGAACTCGCCGATGTCGATCCGCGCCTCCAAGCAGACGATCCAGCGCGGCCTCGAAGTCTCGCTGGAGCAGGCGATCACCGAGCAGCGCGACTATCCGGCGGTGAAGGCAATGGTGGCCTCGCAAGACTACATCGAGGGCCCGAAGGCGTTTTCGGAGAAGCGCCCGCCGAAGTGGCTGGGGCGGTGAGCGAGCCGTATTGTCATTCCGGGATGGTGCGCAAGCACCAGACCCGGAATCTCGAGATTCCGGGTTCGATGCTTCGCATCGCCCCCGAATGACGGCGAAAGCGTTGCTACCCCTTATTTCCCAACTCCCTCTTGTACGACGCGTAGTTCGGCTGATCGACGGCGAGCTTGTCCATCGTGGTCTGCCAGAGATGCTCTGACAGCCCCGGCGTCTTCAGATCGACCTCGCCGCGCGCGATCTTGTCCGATAGCTCCCGGTTCAGTTCCATCAGCGAGCCGTCGGCGTCGAGCAACTGCTTCAGCCGCGCGGCCTCGGCCGTATCGCTTGCTTCGGCAAGCGCGAGCTGCCGCGTCACCAGGTCGAGCGCATTGATGCCGACGCGCAGCTTGAAGGCATTGTGACCCTTGATGACAGGCGTGATCTCGCTGCGCAGAAAGTCGGCGACGGCCTTGATCAGTTCCGTGGGTGTCGGTTCGTCCTGCATGTCAATTGCCTCGCGGAGCAAGTAGCCGCAACAAATCGATCTCGGTTTCGGACGCACGCCGTCCGATCATCGCGCGCTCCATCGAATGGTCGGGGCCGGTGCGGAAGCGCTGCATCATGCCGCAGCACATCACACCCCAGCGCAGCGTGCCCATCACTTCCCAGAACATCACCCGTTCCGGGTCCGCCTTGCGGCCGGCCTCCTCGTAGCCTGCGAACAGGTCCTCGCGCGAACCGAAGCCGCCGACCGGCTTGTCGATCTCGCCGAAGCGCCAGGAGTTGACGCAGATCCATCCCAAGTCCTCCATCGGATCGCCGAAATGCGCGAGCTCCCAGTCGAGCACCGCGCGCACCCCGTCGGGGCCGATGATCAGATTGCCGTGGCGGAAATCGCCATGGACCAGCGTCACCTCGGACGACGGGCCGGGATCGTGATCGCGCAGCCAGCGCAGCGCCAGCTCGAACACCGGCCGCGGCCAATTGAAGCTGCGATATTCGCGTTCGAGATCCTCGATCTCCCTGGTCGCGGTCATGCTGCGCAGCTTCGGCAGCCCGGCTTGCGGCAGGCCATGAATGCCGGCGATGACCCGGCCGAGCTGGCGCGCCAGGATCGGCCGGGCGCTCGCAAATTCCTCGTCGCGCAAAATCTTGCGCGCGATGGTCTCGCCCTCGACACGCGCCATGATGAAGCCGCGGCCGAGGCCGTCCTCCGGCGTCAGGACGTGCATCACCTTCGGCGACGGCAGGCCCGCGTCATGCGCGAGCTGCATCAGCGTGGCCTCGGCCTCGAGCCCCGCCGCGCGCGAGGGCGAGGCGCCGTAGCCCGGCGGTGCGCGGCGCAGGATCGCGCCGACATTGCCGCTGGGATGGACGATGTCGAAGCTCCAAGTCTCCTGGCTGGCGCCGCCGGAGAGCTTTGCGGCACCAGCGACGCCGGTCGCGCCTGGAAAGAACGACGCGACGCAGCGCCCGAGGTCGGCCTCGATCATTTGCCCCGAAACTTCGCCGGCCGCTTCTCGAGGAATGCGGTGACGCCTTCCTTGAAATCCTCCGCCCTGCCGGCGATCCGCTGCGACTCGAATTCAAGGTTGAGCTGCTCCTCGAACGAATTCTCCGGGCTATCCCAATAGAGCTTCCTGATCAGCGACAGCGCAATCGTCGGACCGTTGGCGAGCTCATGGGCCAGCTTCATCGCTTCCTCCATCAGCGCGCCGTCGTCATAGACGCGGTTGACGAGGCCCCATTCCAGCGCCTTCTCGGCCGACAGCCGCTCGCCTAGCAGCGACAGCTCGACCGAACGCGCCTTGCCGATCAGCCGCGGCAGCAGCCAGGTCGAGCCGCAGTCCGGTACCAGACCGATGCGGCGGAACGCCTGCAGGAAATAGGACGAGCGCGCGCACAAGATCATGTCGCCCATCAGCGCGAAGCTCATCCCGGCGCCAGCCGCGGGGCCGTTCACCGCCGTGACGATCGGGCAGTGCAGCTTACGCAACCGGCGCAGGAACGGATGGAACGCAGTCTCCAGCGCCGCGCCGGCATTGCTGCGGCCGGGCTTTTGCTGCGTATTGCGGCCCTGCAGATTGGCGCCGGTGCAGAACGCCCTGCCCGCGCCCGTGATCACCAGACAGCGCACCTCATCGCGCTTGTCGTCGATCGCATCGAGCGCCTCGCCAAGGCCGCCCAGCATGTCGATCGACACCGCGTTCATGACCTCCTGATGGTCGAGCTTGAGGATCGCGACCGATCCGTCGAAGTCGAGCGTGACGTGCTTGAACTGCATTGTTTCCTCTATCTGTTGTCCCGCATTGGTAGTGCGGTAGGTCGAACGTGATGTCTCGACCCATATTTGATTTTTGCGTCGGGCTTGTCCATGGTGGCCGCAAGCCCATCCTCGAACGCGTGATTAGCGCGCGCCCAACCAAATGGAAACCCCAATGAGTGGCATCTTCGATCTCACCGGCCGCGTCGCGGTCATCACCGGCGGCAATGGCGGCATCGGCCTCGGCATCGCGCAGGCCCTGAACGCCGCCGGCTGCAACGTCTCGATCTGGGGCCGCAACGCGGACAAGAACGCGAGCGCGGCCGCGTCGATGGCGGCCGGTCCCGGCAAGGTCGCAACGCAGATCTGCGACGTCAGCGATCCCGCTTCCGTCAAGGCGGCGATGAAGGCGACGCTCGACAGGTTCGGCCGCGTCGACGGCTGCTTCGCCAATGCCGGCATCGGCGGCGGCGGACGGCGCGCCTTCATCGACCGCACCGAAGAGGAATGGCGCAGGATGTTCGCGACCAATCTCGACGGCGTCTTCCATGTCTTCCAGGCCGCGGCGCGCCACATGACCGCGCGCGCCGAGGCCGGCGACAAGTTCGGCCGCCTGGTCGCGACCTCGAGCCTCGCCTCGCTGTTCGGCACCGCGCGCAACGAGCACTATGCCGGCACCAAGGCGGCGCTGAACGCGCTGTGCCGCGCGCTCGGCGTCGAGCTCGCGCGCTACGGCGTCACCGCCAATGCCATCCTGCCCGGCTGGATCAAGAGCGACATGACCGCGGGCATCATGGCCAACGACAAGTTCGTCGCCAACGTGATGCCTCGCATCCCGGTGCGCCGCTTCGGCGAGCCGAGCGATTTCGGCGGCATCGCCGTCTACATCATGAGCAGGGCCTCGTCCTATCATACGGCCGACTGCTTCGTGATCGACGGCGGATATACGGCGTTCTGATCGCCGTCTCGGCTGTCCCGCGCCGGGATAGTAAATCCATCATCCTGAGGAGCGCGTAGCGCGTCTCGAAGGATGCACGGCCCCGCTGGTGGCCGTTGTGCTTCGAGACAGCCGCTGCGCGGCCTCCTCAGCATGACGGAATTCGCTTCTGTTTCGATTGTCAAATATCGATGAGGATGCACGTCCGCATTCTCGCGGCGCCGGTGCGTCCGAGTCTTGCGTTGACTTGCTCCTCCGCATTGAGCAGAGGGCGCGGGGAAAGCCGGGTGCCGATCGCACCCATGGGCCCTGTGCAACAAAAAAAGCACAGGGGTCGGACCACAGGTGAAACCGGAAAACACTCCGGCTTTCCCTGCGCGATGGCCTTACAGCTTATACGTGCTCTCCCCGGCGAGACTGGGCTTTTTTGTCACCGTCATCAGCAAGACGCATCGCATCTTGCGAAGAGACACCTGCCACTAGTTGTGAGCTTTCAGGAGGTTGTCCATCTGGTCTGAACCGAGGAAGCTGAGGCTGCGACGCTTCAGGGTTCCCCGGAGAGACCAGATGAACATCCACAAGAATGCGCCTTTGACGCCAAAAGGTCGAGCGGCGATGGCGCGGAGCGTGATCGAGAGCGGCCTGACGAAGGCCGCCGCCGCGCGCCAATTCAATGTTACGGCGAAGACAGTCGCCAAATGGGTCAAGCGCTTCCGCGCAGAAGGCGTCGATGGTTTGCAGGATCGGTCCTCACGGCCGCATTCCTTGCCAAGCCAAACCCCGGCCGCCACATGCGCCGCTGTCGAGACGTTCCGCCGGCAGCGCCACACCGGCAAGCAGATCGCGCGCGAGGTCGGGGTCTCAGCAGCAACCGTCAGCCGGATCCTGCGCCGGCTCGGTTTGAACCGGCTGGCTGCGCTGGAGCCGGCTGAGCCGATCCGGCGCTATGAGCGCCAGCATCCTGGTGAGCTGATCCACATCGACATCAAAAAGCTCGGCAAGTTCAATCGGATCGGCCATCGGATCACCGGCGATCGACGTGGGGCGAGCAACCTGCGTTCTCGCCGTCAAGGACCAGGTTGGGAATACGTCCATGTTTGCATCGACGATGCGTCGCGGATCGCCTTCAGCCAGGTCATGAAGAACGCGCGAAAGGGCTGTGCCGTCGCCTTCCTCAAGGCGGCGGTGGCCTACTACGTGAGCCTGGGCGTGAAGGTCGAGCGCGTCATGACCGACAACGGCGCGTGCTACAAATCCGCCGCCTTCCGAAAGGCATGTCAGCGCCTCGGCCTCAAGCACATCCGCACCAAGCCCTATACGCCCAAAACCAATGGCAAGGCCGAACGCTTCATTCAGACCAGCCTGCGAGAATGGGCCTACGCGCAGGCCTACAACACCTCAACAGAAAGAGCCGCGGAGCTGCCACGATGGCTTCACCGCTACAACTGGCATCGTCCTCATGGCAGTATCGGCTCAAAGCCGCCGATCAGCAGGCTCGGATTAACCGGGAACAACCTCTTGAGGCTCCACAACTAGGGCGTCAGGCCTGCACGACTTCGCCGTCCGCCGCATGCGCACTCGTCAGTTGCGCAATCGGCGTCCACCGCATCCCAACCCAGCACTCGTGACGATCGCGAAGCGCCCCTCAAGCGGGTGGGACGCGCCATTCATACACCGAGTTCGCTGCGGGGTCTTGCGCCGTCGGGCAACTCAGTGCCAAGGGCCAGCCTCCATCTCCTCCGTCATTCCGGGCTCGCGAAGCGAGACCCTCAGGTGCGCAAGAGCGCACCATAGTTCGACGCTGGCACGTCGCCCCGCAATGACGATTGAGGACGACATTGCATCAGAATGCAGCGCGACGCGGCGCCCGCTTCCGTTGCGAGAAAACTGCTGCTAGCGTTCGGGCCGCAGCACGCACCGGACGGTCACTTCCCGACATTGCGCATCGTTGCGGCTGTTGCAAGCAACAGGAGGATTCTTGAGATGTTTTCACACGTGATGGTCGGCACCAACGATCTGGACAAGGCCAAGGCGTTCTATGATGCGCTGCTGGCCACCCTCGATGTCCGGCCAGCCAGGGTCGACGGTCACCGCATTTTCTACATCACCAAGACCGGCGTTTTCTCGGTCTCCAAGCCGATCAACGGCGAGCCGGCGACGCACGCCAATGGCGGCACGATCGGCTTTGCCTGCAATTCGCCTGAACAGGTCGAGGCCTGGCACGCGGCCGGCGTCGCCAATGGCGGCAAGTCCTGCGAGGATCCGCCGGGCGTGCGCGAGGCCGCGGTCGGCAAGCTTTACCTGGCCTACCTTCGCGATCTCGATGGCAACAAGCTCTGCGCCATGCATCGGCTGGGCTGACACCGCTCGGCCAAAGTTTCGCAGCGCGCGGCGGCGTTCAAACAACGTTTTAAACGCCGTCGCCAAATTCCGTGATGCGGCACGGATCGTCTCCGAAAATCGGTGCTCGCGCTTCGCATCGGCCACGTCTATTGTCCGCCGCGAAGCGCCTACGTCGAAGGGAGAAACGACAATGAAACACGCCTACGTGCCCCGCACGACCAACTACACGCTCAACCCGGGCGACGAGCTCAACGACCTGCGCATGTCGGATCAGGTCCGGCCGCTCTACGACCATGTCAAGCAGTTCATCCGCGACGTGGTCGAGCCGATGTCGGTCGAGTTCTACCGCCTCGGCGAGAAGAAGACCGATCGCTGGAGCTTCACGCCCGAGCAGCTCGCGGTGCTGCAGAAGGCCAAGGACAAGGCGAAAGAGGTCGGCCTCTGGAACTTCTTCCTGCCCGATGCCGAAACCGGCGAAGGCCTCAAGAACCTCGACTACGCCTATATCGCCGCCGAGCTCGGCAAGAGCCCGCTGGCCTCCGAGACCATGAACTGCTCGGCGCCCGACACCGGCAACATGGAGGTGCTGGAGCGCGTCGGCACCAAGGAGCAGAAGGAGAAGTGGCTGAAGCCGCTGCTCAACGGCGAGATCCGCTCGGCCTATGCAATGACCGAGCCGAACGTCGCCTCCTCCGACGCCAAGAACATCTCGACCACCGCAAAGCTCGTCGGCGACGAGTGGGTGATCAACGGCGAGAAGTACTACATCTCCGGCGCCGGCGATCCGCGCTGCAAGATCATGATCGTGATGGTGAAGACCAATCCCGACGCGCCGCCGAGCAAGCAGCAGTCGCAAATCCTGGTGCCGATGGACACGCCCGGCGTCGAGATCCTGGGGCCGATGCAGGTGTTCGGCCACGATCACGCGCCGCGCGGCCACATGCATCTGCGCTTCAACAATGTGAAGGTGCCGAAGGCCAACATGCTGCTCGGCGAGGGCCGCGGCTTCGAGATCTCGCAGGTCCGCCTCGGCCCGGGCCGCATCCATCATTGCATGCGCACCATCGGCAAGGCCGAGAAGGCGCTGGACATGATGGTGCAGCGTGGCCTGACCCGCGAAGCCTTCGGCAAGAAGATCGCCCATCTCGGCGGCAACACCCAGATCATCGCGCAGGCGCGCTGCGAGATCGAGGCAATGCGGCTGATGGTGTTGAAGGCGGCCAAGGCGATGGACGTGCTCGGCAACAAGGAGGCGCGCGTCTGGGTCTCGATGGTCAAGGCGATGATCCCCGAGCGCGCATGCAAGGTGATCGACCAGGCGATCCAGATGCACGGCGCCACCGGCATCTCACAGTGGACGCCGCTCGCCGAAATGTACCAGGACGTCCGCCATCTCCGCTTCGCCGACGGTCCGGACGAGGTGCACTGGATGGTGGTCGGTCGCCACGAGCTGAGCATGCCGTAGCGCCTATCTTCCCCTTCTCCCCGCGTGCGGGGAGAAGGTCGGGATGAGGGGGAGTCTCCACGAAGACGGTGAGAGACGGGATTTGCGGACGGCCCCCTCACCCGGAATTCAAGCTACGCTTGAATTCCGGCCTCTCCCCGCAAGCGGGGCGAGGCAAGCAAGCGAGAAAGCGTTCCCATGGAATACACCCCCGAGAATCTCACCCAGCGCGAGCGCTACAAGGTGCTGACCTCGTTCGTGCTGCCGCGGCCGATCGCCTGGGTGACGAGCATGGGAGTGGACGGCGTCGTCAACGCGGCGCCGTTCTCCTTCTTCAATGTGTTCTGCGAAGATCCGCCGCTCTGCATGTTCGCGGTGAACCGCCGACCCGACGGCCGCGAAAAAGACACGCTCTCCAACATCCAGGCCACGTCCGAGTTCGTGGTCAACCTCACCGACGAACCGCTGGCACGCGCGATGCACGAGACCAGCGGCGACTTTCCGCCGGAGATCGGCGAGCCCGCCTATCTCGGGCTCAAGCTTGCGCCCTCGAGCAAGGTCGCGGTGCCGCGCCTCGCTGACACGCCGTGGGCGATGGAGTGCCGGACCTGGAAGCTGATCGACGTCAACGGCAACCGGCAGCTCATCATGGGCGAAGGCATCAACTTCTACATCCGCGACGAGCTGTGGGATCGCGAGGCGATGCGCGTACACATGGAGCGCTACCATCCGATCGGGCGCATGTTTGCCGACCGCTACTGCCGCACCGATGACCGCGTGGTGTTTCCGACGGCCGAAGGCGCGAAGAAATAAAGGAAGAGACAATGAGCGAAGCATTCCGCGACAACGAAGCGCAGAGCCGGTTCGAACTTGCGGTCGACGGCGCGACAGCCTTTGTCGTCTACCGCAAGACCCCTGACACCATCACGCTGGTTCACACCGAGGTGCCGCCAGAACTCGGCGGCCGCGGCATCGGCTCGAAGCTTGCCCGCGCCACGCTCGACGCGGTGCGCGCGGATGGCCGTAAGCTCGTCGTCAAATGCGAGTTCATCCAGGGCTTCATGAAGAAGCATCCGGAGTACAACGATCTGCTGGGGTGACGCTGAGCAATGGTCTTGCGACGTCACAAACCCTCATGGTGAGGAGCGCGGACGCGCGTCTCGAACCATGAGGCCCAGTCCGTGGCCTACATCCTTCGAGACGCCCGCTTCGTGGGCTCCTCAGGATGAGGGGCGGAAGCATAGCGAGGATTATGATGCCGTCGCCTCGCCGATCTTGTCCTGCGTCTTCGTGTCAAAGTCGCCGGCCTCATGGCGCTCGTGGAGCTGGCTTGCGGGATCGCCCCAGGTGCGGTTGACCATGCGGCCGCGCTTCACCGCGGGCCGCGCCGCGATCGCATCGGCCCAGCGTTGCACGTTCTTGTACTCATGCACCGAGAGGAATTCGCCGGCACCATAGAGCAGTCCCTTGGCCAGTCCGCCATACCAGGGCCACACCGCCATATCGGCGATCGTGTAGACATTGCCGGCGAGATATTCGTTGTCGGCGAGCCGGCGGTCGAGCACGTCGAGCTGGCGCTTCACCTCCATCGCGAAGCGGTCGATGGCGTATTCGATCTTGGTCGGCGCGTAAGCATAGAAGTGACCGAAGCCGCCGCCGAGATAGGGCGCAGCGCCCATCTGCCAGAACAGCCAGGAAAATGTCTCAGCCCGCGTCTTGACATCGGTCGGCAGGAACGCACCGAACTTCTCGGCGAGATAAACCAGGATCGAGCCCGACTCAAACACCCTGATTGGCTCCGGCCCACTGCGGTCCATCAGTGCCGGGATCTTCGAGTTCGGATTGACCGCGACAAAGCCGCTGCCGAACTGGTTGCCGTCGATCTTGATCAGCCAGGCATCATACTCGGCGCCCTTGTGCCCGGCCGCCAGCAGTTCCTCCAGCATCACGGTGACCTTCACACCGTTCGGCGTCGCCAGGGAATAAAGTTGCAGCGGATGACGTCCGACCGGCAATTCCTTCTCATGCGTGGGACCGGCAATCGGCCGATTGATGCTGGCAAAGCGCCCGCCGCTCTCCTTGTTCCAGGTCCAGACTCTCGGCGGCTCGTAGGCAGGGGTATTTGTCATGCAATTGGCTCCGACGCAAAAGGCGCGTCAGTTGTAGCTAGCCTCGAAACCGTGGTTGGCAAGGGTGCTGGGCGAGCGACCGCCCTTTCCCGTCGTCATGCCGGGCATGACGAATCTGGATCTCGCGTTGCCCCACCGGTCATTGCGGGCGAAGCGAAGCAATCCATCTCTCCGCTTGCTGACGCATGGATTGCTTCGTCGCTTCGCTCCTCGCAATGACGGAAACTATGATGCCGCTGCTCGTTGCCTCTGCTCCAACCCCGTCATGACGAAGCCTTCATACCCCTTCGCCGCGACCTCGTTGCAGATCTGCCGGTAGGGACCGACGCCGCCGATATAGGGCATGAAGATGCGCGGCTTGCCCGGAATGTTGGCGCCCATGTACCAGGAATCCGCCTGCGGATAGAGCGTCGCGAAGGCGACCTCGTTCACATGAGCGACCCATTTGTCCTCGGCGTCCTTCTCTGCCTCGAGCATCGCAAGGCGATTGTCGCGCATGTAGCTCAGGCAATCGCTGATCCAGTCGACGTGCTGCTCGATCGAGACGATCATGTTCGACAGCACCGATGGACTGCCGGGGCCGGTGATGACGAACAGGTTCGGGAAGCCTGCGCTCATCAGGCCGAGATAGGTGCGCGGCCCCTCCGCCCATTTCTGGTTCAGCGTCAGCCTGTCGCAGCCACGGATATCGATCCTGGCCACCGAGCCGGTCATCGCGTCGAAGCCGGTCGCCAGCACCAGCGCGTCGAGCTCGTAATCCTCGCCGCCCGAATGCACCGCGGTCTCGGTGATCTCCTCGATCGGGTTGGTCTTGATATCGACCAGCGTCACGTTCGCCCGATTGAAGGTCGCGAAATAATCGGTGTCGATGCAGATCCGCTTGGTGCCGATCGGATAGCTCGACGGCGTCAGCAATTGCGCGGTCGCGGGGTCCTTGACGATCTCGGCGATCTTGCCGCGCACGAAGTCGGCCGCGGTGTCGTTCGCCGCCTTGTCGAGCGCGAGGTTGTTGTAGACCGTCATGAAGGTGAGCCCGCCGCGCTGCCAGCGCGCCTCGTATTTGGCGCGGCGCTCATTGTCGCCGTCGTCGAGCGCGCCGCGATCGGGCAATTCGGTGTAGATGCCGTTCTTGGCCTGTTCGCGGGCGAACCTCCTGATCTCCGGATAGTTGGCGCGGAACCAGGCGCGCTCCTCGTTCGTCAATTTGGCGTTGCGCGCGGGGATCGAGAACTGCGCCGTGCGCTGAAACACCGTGACGTGCCTGGCCTGCTCGGCGATCACGGGGATCGACTGGATGCCGGACGAGCCGGTGCCGATCACGCCGACGCGCAGGCCGGTGAAATCCACCGGCTGATGCGGCCAGTGGCCGGTGTGATAGACCTTGCCCTTGAAGCGCTCGAGCCCCTTGATGTCGGGCTTGCGGGCATTCGACAGGCAGCCGGTCGCGAGCACGACGAACCGCGCCGTCACCGTCTTGCCGTCCGATGTCGTCACCTGCCAGAGATTGTCGCGCTCGTCGAACTCGGCGCGCTCGACGCGGGTGTCGAACTGGATGTCGCGCCTGAGGTCGAAGCGATCGGCAACATGGTTGGCATATTGCAGGATCTCCGGCTGCGGCGCGTAGCGCTCGCTCCAATTCCATTCCTGCTGCAGCTCTTCGGAAAAGGAATAGGAGTACTGCATGCTCTCGACATCGCAGCGCGCTCCGGGATAGCGGTTCCAGTACCAGGTGCCGCCGACGCCGCTGCCCTGCTCGTAGACACGCGCGGAAAAGCCGAGGCCACGCAGACGGTGCAGCATGTACATGCCGGCGAATCCGGCACCGACCACGACGACGTCGTAATGTGCTGCGCTTGTCTTGGCGGCTGACGATTGGGCGGACATTCCAGCAAACTCCCCGATGAATTCTTCTCGCTTTGCCGAACAGAATTCTCTCTCGATCGCGAAAGCGCAAGAGGGCAATGCGCGCCCCTTCGATCCGCATATTTTGCCTTGCGGAATGCGTTGCGCGCAGCGCCATTGCCGTAGCGCCTGCACGCAAGATCGCCGCCGACGAAAGCCGCTTGGCTTCGCCGACCATCAGGGCTAGCGTCGCCGAGGCTGATGCCACCGAAGCAGGACAAGCAGCCGTCGAAGCTGCCGCCGGGGAGAGAACGCATCCATGAAATCACCGATCTGCGACATGCTGGGAATCGAATTCCCCCTGCTCGCCTTCAGCCATTGCCGCGACGTGGTGGCGGCGGTCAGCCGCGCCGGCGGCTTTGGCGTGCTCGGCGCGACTGCGCATACGCCGGAGACGCTGGAGCAGGAGCTGAAATGGATCGACGCGCATGTCGACGGCAAGCCCTATGGCATCGACGTACTGATCCCCGAGAACATCTCGACATCAGGCGAGAAGAACGTCACCTGGAAGAGCCTGGAAGCGCGTGTCTCGCAGGAGCACCGCGACTTCACCCGCAATCTCCTGAAGAAGTACGACATCGAGCTGACGACCCGGAACGTCGCCGACAACCAGCCGCAGCCGTTCGATGCCGAGACCGCGCTGCAGCTGCTCGAGGTCTCCTTCGGTCATCCGATCAAGCTGATCGCAAATGCGCTCGGCGTGCCGCCGAAGGCGATGATCGAGATGGGTCGCAAGCACGGCGTTCCGGTCGCAGCGCTGGTCGGCTCCAAGGAGCATGCGCTGCGCCAGGTCGCGGCCGGCGTCGATATCCTGGTCGCGCAGGGCACCGAGGCCGGCGGCCATTGCGGCGAAGTCTCGACCATGGTGCTGGTGCCGGAGGTGATCAAGGCGATCAAGAAGGTCCGCGACGTGCCGGTGCTCGCCGCCGGCGGCATCATGACGGGAAGCCAGATGGCCGCTTGCATGGCGATGGGCGCGGCCGGCGCCTGGACCGGTTCGGTGTGGCTCGCGACCGTTGAATCGGAGACATCGGAGATCTTCCGCGAGAAGATGATCGCGGCGTCCTCGCGCGACGCGGTGCGCTCGAAAGGCCGCACCGGCAAGCCGGCGCGCCAGCTCCGCTCGGTGTGGACCGATGCCTGGGATCGCGCGCCTGATAGCCCCGGCGCGCTGCCGATGCCGCTGCAGAGCATCATCAGCCGCGACGCCTTCAACGCGATCGACCGCGCGGCCGCCGCCGGCAACGAAAAGGCGCGCGATCTCGTCAGCTACTTCGTCGGCCAGGGCGTCGGCCTGATCGACAGCGTGAAATCCGCCGGCGCCGTGGTGCAGGAGTTCAAGGAGGATTTCATCGAAGCCGTCGAGCATATGAACGCGCTGGTCGCGGAGTAACGTAACCCGCCACCGTCATTGCGAGCGAAGCGAAGCAATCCATCTATCCCTCAACTGAGATATGGATTGCTTCGTCGCTTCAGCGCAAAATTGCTCTGCAATTTTGTCGCGAGCTCCTCGCAATGACGCAACCTGCGTCATCAAATCCAGAGAGC
Organism: Bradyrhizobium sp. ISRA436; assembly: GCF_029910015.1. NCBI lineage: Bacteria > Pseudomonadati > Pseudomonadota > Alphaproteobacteria > Hyphomicrobiales > Nitrobacteraceae > Bradyrhizobium > Bradyrhizobium sp. ISRA436. The sequence continues at coordinate 2,543,088 of NZ_CP094519.1, read as the reverse complement.
GAAACAACAAGAATGTCGAACAACCTTCCCGAAGACCGCATTCCCGTCATCGTCGGCGTCGGCGAGATCGTCGATCGCCCGAACGACATCGCCGCCGGCCTCGAGCCGCTCACGCTGCTGGAAGAGGCGCTGAAACGCGCCGAGGCCGACAGCGGCGCAAGGCTGCTCGGCGACATCCAGTCGCTCGACATCGTCAACTTCCTGAGCTGGCGCTACCGCGATCCCGAGAAGCAGCTGGCGCAGCGTCTCGGCATCAATCCGACCCATCTCTATTACGGCCCCGTCGGCGGCGAGAGCCCGATCCGCTATCTGCACGAGGCGGCACAGCGCATCGCGCGCGGCGAATGCAGCGTCGCTGCGGTCTGCGGTGCGGAGGCGCAATCGACCGCGACCAAAGCTCAGCGCGCCAGCATCGAGCTGCCCTGGACGCCGTTCGCGCATGACGTCGAAGAGCCGAAGCGCGGCGCGGCGTTCCAGAAGCCGATGGCGGTGACGCTCGGCGTCTTTCGGCCGATCACGGTCTACCCGCTCTACGAGTCAGCGACGTCGGCGCATTGGGGCCAAACGCCGCGCGAGGCGCTGAAGGAATCGGGCGAGCTGTGGTCGACCTATGCGCGGGTCGCGGCCGACAACCCGAACTCCTGGCTGAAGCAGCGCTTCACCGGCGACGAGGTCACGACGCCGACGCCGGACAACCGGATGATCGCCTGGCCCTACACCAAGCTGATGGTGGCGAACCCGACCGTGAATATGGGCGGCGCGCTGATCCTGACCAGCCTGGCCAAAGCGCATGCCGCGGGCGTGCCGGAGGACAAACTGATCTACCCGCTCGGCGGCGCCTCCGCCGAAGAGCCGCGCGACTATCTGACCCGCGATCAGTTCGTGGAGAGCCATTCGCAGACCGCGGTGCTGAAGGCGGTGATGGACCTCGTCGAGGGCGACGGGAGGACATTCGACGCGATCGAGCTCTATAGCTGCTTCCCCTGCGTGCCGAAGATGGCGCGCCGGACGCTGGGCTTAGGCCGTGACGTGCAGCCGACCGTGACCGGTGGGCTGACCTTCTTCGGCGCGCCGCTCAACACCTATATGACGCATGCGGCCTGCGCGATGGTGCGCAAATTGCGCAGCGGCGGCAAGCTCGGCCTGCTCTACGGCCAGGGCGGCTTCGTCACCAAGCATCACGGCCTCGTGCTGTCGCGCCAGGCGCCGAAGGCAGCGCTCAAACAAGACACCAGCGTGCAGGCGGAGGCCGATCGCCATCGCCGCAAGGTGCCGGAGTTCACGACCGAAGCCCGCGGCAAGGGCAAGGTGGAGGCGTTCACCGTGATCTATCGCGGCAATGGCGAGGTCGAGCACGGCGTCACCATGCTGCGCACCGAAGACGACCGGCGCACGCTCGGCCGCATCCCGGCCAGCGACACGGCAACGCTGGCGCATCTGCAGAACATGGACCGCACGCCGGTCGGCACGACAGGTGACATCGTCACCGCCGGTGACGGCATGCTGGAATGGCGAGTGACCTAAGATTCCTTCGGCGTCATGGCCGGGCATAGCCGTCCGAAGGACGGCGTCGCCTCCGCTCGCCTATGACCCGGCCATGACGAAGAGGAAGCAGCTCGCGTCCTCTGCTTACCCCTTCACGTCCTGCTTTTCGGAGGCCGTCGTCGGCTTGCCCTTGGTACCGACGCCGACCACCCGCACCTGCTCGCCGTCGTTGAGGCCATCCGGCGGAGCGGTGATGACGCGGTCGTCGGGCGCAAGGCCCGAGGCCAGCTCGATCTCCTTGCCGAGGTCGCGCCCGATCTTCACCGTCTTGAACACCACCTTGTCGTCCGGGCCCACGGTCGCGACCCGCAGCCCGCTGGCGTTGAAGATCAGCGCGCTGGCGGGGATGCTGAGCGGCGTGGCATCGCGATGCAGGTTGAGCTTCACGCTGGCGTAGCCGCCCGGCATCAGTTCGCCCTTGGGATTTTCCAGCCCGAGCTGCATTCGCGTCGTGCCGGAGGCAACGTCGACTGCCTGCGACGAGGCCTCGACCGTCGCCTCGAACGTCCGGTTCGGATATTCCGGCAGCGAGATCGTGGCCTTGGCGCCGAGCTTGATCGCCGGTACGTAGTTCTGCGGCACGTTGACGTAGACGCGCAGCTTGCTGATGTCGGAGATCGTGAACATCGCAGGGCCGGTGCCGCCGCCGGCGTTGATCAGCGCGCCGACGTCGGTATCGCGCGACGTGACCACGCCGTCGAACGGCGCCGTGATCTTCTTGTAGCCGGCGAGCGCTTCCAGCCGCTCGACATTGGCCTGACCGGCCTTGACCGCGGCATTCTTGTTGGAGAGGTCGGCGGTGCGCTCGTCGATCTCCTGCGCGGAGACGAAGTTCGACGCCACCAGCGTCTTGCGCCGGCTCAGCGTGGCCTCCGAGAGCCTGGCGCTGGCCTGTGCGCTGGCGAGGTCGGCGCGCGCCTGCAGCAATTGCTGGTCGAGGTCGGGAGCCTCGATCTCGGCGATCACCTGGCCGGCCTTGACCCGCGCACCGATGTCCGCGTTCCAGCTCTTGAGGTATCCCGAAACCCGCGCGAAGATCGGCGCACGGTAATAGGCCTCCAGCCGTCCCGGCAGATCGATGGTCGGGCTCAAGGCCTTGGCATTGGGCAGCGCCACGGCAACGGTCGGAATGGCCTGGTCGTCGGTCCATTGCTTCAGCCGCGTGTCCTTCTCCTCGCGGGCCCGGATACCGGTGCCGACGATCAGTCCCGCGCCGATCAGTGCGACCACGCCGAATATGCCCAGTTTCCGGTGAGAGACCGGCGGGTGCTGTTCAGTGGGCGGCATGCGGGATCTCCGACGGGGCGGCGGCTTTGGCGCCTTGTTTCTTGTGTACCATACTGAATACCACGGGAACAAACATCAGGGTCGCGAACGTCGCGAAGATCAGGCCGCCGATCACGGCCCGGCCGAGGGGCGCGTTCTGCTCGCCGCCCTCACCCAGCCCCAGCGCCATCGGCGTCATGCCGATGATCATGGCGAGCGCCGTCATCAGCACCGGGCGGAACCGGACGAAGCCGGCCTCCAGCGCCGCCGCAACGGGATCGCCGAGCTCCTCGTAGCGTTCGCGGGCGAAGCTGATCACCAGCACGCTGTTGGCGGTCGCCACGCCCATGCACATGATGGCACCGGTCAGCGCCGGCACCGACAGCGTCGTCTGGGTCGTGAACAGCATCCACACGATGCCGGCGAGTGCGGCGGGCAGCGCCGTGATGATCACGAACGGGTCCGACCAGGACTGGAAGTTCACGACGATCAAGAGGTAGATAAGCACCACGGCGCCGAGCAGACCGAACAACAGGCCGGTGAAGGCGCTGTTCATGGTCTGCACCTGGCCGAGCAGCACCACGGACGAGCCCTTCGGCACCTCCTTGGCGGTATCGGCAATCAGCTTGCGCACGTCGGTTGCGACTCCGCCGAGGTCGCGGCCCTGCGTCGTCGCGTAGATCTGCACCAGCGACTGGATGTCGTATTGCGACACCACCGCGCTCGAGGTCGAGCGCTTGATGTCGGCGATGCCGCCGAGGATCGGCGCCTGCGTGTTGCCCGTCGCCGTGATCGGCAAGGTCTGCAGCGCGCTCAGCGAGTCGATCTGGTATTGCGGCGTCTGCATCACGATCGAATAGGACACGCCGTTGTCCCGATTGAGATAGTAGGTCGGCGCGACCTGCGACGAGCCGGCGAGGTTGACGACGAGGGCGTTGGTGACGTCACGCTCGGTCAGGCCGACATATTGCGCGCGGGTGCGGTCGACATCGATGTTGAAGGTCGGGCTGTTCGGCGACTGCTGGATGCGCGCGTCCGCAATGCCGGGGATGCGGCGGATCTTGGCAAGCAGCTTGTTGGCATAGGCGAAGTTGGCTTCGAGATTGGCACCGCGGATCTGCAGGTCGATCGGTGCCGGCGCGCCGAAGTTCAGGATCTGGCTGACGATGTCGGCCGGCAGGAATGCGAAGCTGGTGCCCGGGAACAGCCGCGGCAACTGCTCGCGCAGCGTCTGCACGTGTTCCGCGGTCGGCTTGTGACCTTCCTTCAGCTTGATCTGGATGTCGCCGTCCTGCGGACCGATCACGCCGGTGTTGTTGTAGGTCATGTTGATGCCGGAAATCGGCATGCCGATGTTGTCTGTCAGGGTCTCGATCTCGCCGGGGACCAGCTTGCGGATCGCCTTCTGGATATCGGCGAGCTGATTGGCGGTCTCCTCGACGCGGGTGCCGACCTGGGTGCGGACATGCATCAGGATGTTGCCGGCGTCGACCGACGGGAAGAAGTTGCGTCCCAGGAACGGCACCAGAAGGAAGGACGCGGCGACGATCGCCAGAAACCCGGTGACGAACACCGCGCGGTGGCCGAGCGCCATTGCGAGCAGGCCACGATAGCCGCCGCGGATGCGCTCGAACCGCGCCTCGAAGCCACGCTGGAACCAGACCAAAGGATTGCGCGACGTCGGCGGTTCGCCTTCGTGATGCACATGCGCCTGCAACAGGTAGTTCGCCATGGTCGGCACCAGCGTGCGCGACAGGATGAACGACCAGATCATCGCGAACATCACCGCTTCAGCCATCGGCACGAACAGGAAGCGCGCGACGCCGGTCAGGAAGAACATCGGCACGAACACGATGCAGATGCAGAGCAGCGAGACGAAGGCCGGCGTCACGATCTGATTGGCGCCGTCGAGGATCGACTGCTGGACCGGCTTGCCCTGCTCCAGATGGTAATTGATGTTCTCGATCGTCACCGTGGCGTCGTCGACGAGGATGCCGACCGCAAGCGCCAGGCCGCCGAGCGTCATGATGTTCAGCGTCTCGCCGATCGCCGACAGCATGATGATGGCGCCGAGCACCGACAGCGGGATCGACACCGCGATGATGATCGTGGAGCGCCAGCTGCCCAGGAACAGCAGGATCATGACGCTGGTGAGCAACGCGGCGATCACGCCCTCGAAGGCGACGCCCTCGATTGCGCCGCGGACGAACAACGACTGGTCGCCGATGAAGCCGATCTTGAGCGCGTCGGGCATCTGGTCCTTGACCTCGATCACCTTCTGCTTGATGCCCGAGATGATATCGAGCGTCGAGGTCGCGCCGGCCTTCAGCACCATCATCAGCACCGAACGGTTGCCGTTGACGTGCACGATATTGGTCTGCGGCGGGTTGCCGTCACGCACGGTGGCGACGTCGCGGATGAAGACCATCGCGCCGTTGACGGTCTTGATCGGCAGGTCGCCGAGCTCCTCGAGCTTGAGCGGCGAGTTGTTCAGGTTGATGGTGTATTCGAACTCGCCGATCTTCTGGGTGCCGACCGGCGTGATCAGGTTCTGGGCGGCGAGTGCGTTGGCGACGTCTTGCCCCGACAGGCCGCGCGCCTGCAGCGCCGTCGAATTGAGGTCGATCTGGATCTGGCGCTGCTTGCCGCCGAACGGATACGGGATCGCCGCGCCGGGCACCGTGACCAGCGGCGTACGCAACTGGTTGATGCCGATATCGGCGAGGTTCTGCTCGGTCAGGCCCTCACCGGACAGCGCGACCTGGATGATCGGGACCGTCGAGGCGCTGTAGTTCAGGATCAAGGGCGGCGTCGCACCGGGCGGCATCTGCTTGAGCAGGGTCTGCGAGATCGCGGTGACCTGCGCATTGGCCGTGCGGATGTCGACGTTGGGCTGGAAGAAGATCTTGATGATGCCGACGCCGTTATAGGAATTGGCGACGATATGCTCGATGTCGTTGACGGTCGTCGTCAGCGCACGCTGGAACGGTGTCGTGATACGACCGGACATCTGGTCCGGCGGCAGACCAGTGTACTGCCAGACCACGCCGATCACGGGAATGCGGATATCAGGGAGGATGTCGGTCGGCGTGCGCAGCGCCGCCAGCGGTCCGATGATCAGCAGCAGGACCGCGAGCACGACGAACGTATATGGCCGGCTCAGCGCGATACGGACCAGTGCGATCATAGAAAGCGTATTCCCGAAATTCTCGAAGGAGCCTGCCCATGCAAAGGAATCGGCGCTGGAAAAAGGCCGTTGTGCACAGGCCGATTTACCCGAACGACCGTGAAACGCCAACCCGTCGCGGGCCGGCCGCCTTCACTTCCTTGGCATAGCGCGTGAGCGAGCCCACCACGACGCCTCCCGCGCGAGCAAGTTATCGCCCAAAAAGAGACTGACCTGCTCTGAAAATCGGCACCGCAACGACATTGTTTTGACCCCACGAAGCCGATGCATCGCAGGTCTGCGAAATTGTCAAACGTGGTGCGCAGATCCGACGCGCCACGTTCTGTTGCAGCTCGTCAATGCGGGTTCCGGCCGCCGCTCGGGGACGATGCCTTTGCGGCCGCTTGATACGCAAGCGCCTCAGGCGGCGCAGACCGCGTTCAGGAATCGGCCGACCTCGAGCTTGAGACGGTTGCTGTCACCCGACAGCGTCTGCGCCGCCGACAGCACCTGGCTCGAGGCCGAGCCGGTTTCGGTCGCGCCGTGCTACACGTCGGTGATGTTGGCCGAGACCTGCTGGGTGCCCTGCGCCGCCTGCTGCACGTTGCGGGAAATCTCCTGCGTCGCGGCGCCCTGCTCTTCGACCGCGGCCGCGATCGTGGACGAAATCTCCGACAGGCGCTCGATGGTCGAAGAGATATCCTTGATGGCGCCGACCGACTCCTGCGTCGCGGCCTGGATGCCGGAAATCTGCTGGCTGATCTCGCCGGTCGCCTTCGCGGTCTGCTCGGCCAGCGCCTTGACCTCGGAGGCCACGACCGCAAAGCCACGGCCCGCTTCGCCGGCGCGTGCCGCCTCGATGGTGGCGTTCAGCGCGAGCAGGTTGGTCTGGCCGGCAATGGTGTCGATGAGCTCGACCACGTCGCCGATCCGCGCGGCCGCCTTCGACAGCTCGCTGACGCGATCATTGGTGGTGCGCGCTTGACCGACGGCGTCAGTGGCCATCCGCGCCGACTCCTGCACCTGGCGGCTGATTTCGGTCACCGACGACGACAGCTCTTCGGTCGCAGAAGCCACAGACTGCACGTTGGCGGACGCTTCTTCAGAGGCCTCGGCGACCGCGGTGGTCAGTTCCTGCGAACGCGTGGCCGTCGCCGACAGCGTGCCGGCCGAGGCCTCGAGCTGGGTCGAGGCCGACGACACGGTCTGCACGATCTCGCCGATCATCTGTTCGAAGTTGCGGGTGATGGCGTCGACCCGGCGGCCGCGCTCGATCTTGGCTTCAGCGTCCGCCGCGGCGGTCTCGTCGGCGGCCTTCTTGGCGATCAGGGCTTCCTTGAACACCTGCAACGTATCGGCCATCGTGCCGATCTCGGTCTTCTCGCCCTGATGGGGAACGACCAAGGTCAGGTCACCGCGTCCGAGCGCCTGCATCGGCGCGACGATCGAGGCGATGCCAGCCGAGACGTCACGAACCAGGTAGAAACTGACGCCGACGCCGATCAGGACGGGGACGCCGAGAATGACCGCAAGCACGATGAAGGCCGAATTGTAATTGTCGGCAGCATCCTGTGCAGCCTTGTCGGCGCCGGCGTTGTTGAGTGCGATGTCCTTGCGCAGGATCTCATCGGCCTCGAGGCCGATATTGTTCACGACCTTGGTGTTGAGCTGATGCGCTTCTTGCGGAAGCTTGCCAGCTTCCTTGCGCGACAAGGCCAGCACGTCCTCGGTCCCCTTCTGGTACCTGTCCCAGGCCTCGGACCACTGCTTGTAGAGCGCCTGCTCCTCCGCCGAAGCGATCATCGGCTCGTAGCTCGCCCGCACCTTGCCGTTGGCCTCGACTACGCCGGCGAGCGTCTTCTCGGCCGCCAGCTTCTCTTCAAGAGTCTCTGCGAGCATGTGCTCGCGGATCACGTTGCGGTAGGTGATGACGCCGGCGCGCAGCTCGCCAAGGACGCGCACGCTCGGCAGCCAGTTGGTGGTGATGTCGACCGTATTGGCGTTGATCACCTGCATATCCCTGACGGCAAGCAGCCCCATCCCCGCCATCGCGACAAGCAGGAACGCCACCACGGAAATGATCTTGGCGGATCGAGAGTTTGGTGGACGTCGTGATGTCTCTGGCTGGTGGGCGCGGCCTGGCGGCAATCAAACGGCGACGCGACGGGACGCCACAGGCATCAAAGCCTGCGCCGTTCCTTCGGTTGGGTTAATTTGAAACTCTGTTGAACTACGCACCCGCGAATTGCCGCCCGTGACGGCATGCGCGAGGCGCGCTCAGCGCATCAGGGCGAGCGCGTCCGAGAAGAATTCCGGTCCGCCGAAATTGCCCGATTTCAGGGCAAGCAGCATGTCGCCGCTGTTGATTCCGACGGCACGCAAGACCGGAACGCCGGCGGCGATTTCCGCACCGACGAGGAAGCCGGGGATGCGCAGGCGATCGACCACGGCGCCTGACGTTTCACCACCGGCCACCACCAGCCGGCGTACGCCCGCCCGCACCAGGCCTTCGGCGATGTCGGCCATCGCCTGCTCGATGGCATGTCCGGCTGCATCGCGGCCATGACGGGATTGGAGAGCTGCGACCTCGTCGGGGGTCACGCTGCTCGCGATCAGGATCGGGCCGTCGCCGATCCGATCCTTTGCCCAGGCCAGCGCGCGCTGCGCCTCGTCCTTGCCGGTGACCACCCGCTCGGGATCCAGATGCAGCACCGGCATCACCTTCTCGGCGTTCGCGATCTGCTGCAGGGTCGCCTGCGAACAACTGCCGGCGAGACAGGCCGCCGGCCCGCCGACTGCAGCATCGGGCATCGCGCTCGAGGCATCCGGTTTCACTGTCCCGGCCGCGACCAGCGCCCGCGCCAATCCGAGGCCGATGCCGGAGGCGCCGACCGAGACGCGATGGTCGAGCGCCACCTGCCCGATCGCTTCGAGGTCGCGGTCGAACACCGCGTCGACGATCGCAGCGCCAATGCCCCTGGCTGCGAGCTCGGCGAGCTTGGCCCTGACGGCATCGACGCCACGGGTCAGCGTCGCGAGATCGACCAATCCCACCTTCGTCCTGCTCTGGCGCGCCAGCACCCGCACCAGGTTGGAATCGTGCATCGGATTGAGCGGGTGGTCCTTCAGCGGACTCTCGTTCAGCGGCACCGAGCCGACGAACAGATTGCCCTGATAGACGGTGCGGCCGGTCTCCGGAAACGCCGGCGTCACCAGCACGATTGTATCGCCGGAATCGGCGCACAGCGCGTCCATCACCGGACCGATATTGCCGGCGTCGGTGGAATCGAAGGTCGAGCAGACCTTGAACAAAATATGAGCAGCGCCGCGGCCGCGCAGCCATGTCTCCGCCGCGCGCGAGCGCGATACTGCGAGATCAGCCTCGATGGAGCGGCTCTTCAGCGACACCACGACGGCATCGACCTCGGGCAGCGCGAGATCGCCAGCGGGCACGCCGATGGTCTGCACGGTGCGCAGACCGGCGCGGGTCAGCGTGTTGGCGAGGTCGGAGGCGCCGGTATAGTCGTCGGCGATGCAGCCAAGAGACAGTTTCGCTGCTGGTGTCACGGCTTCACTCCGGCGTAGGGCTTGAACCAGGCGAGACCGTCCGTGGTCTTGCCGCGCGGATTGTATTCGCAGCCGACGAAGCCGTCATAGCCGAGCCGGTCGAGCTCGCCGAACAGGAACGGATAGTTCAGCTCCTCTCCGTCGGGCTCGTTGCGCGAGGGGATCGATGCGATCTGGATGTGGCCGATAATTGGCATCATCTCGCGCAGCCGCATCGTCACGTCGCCATGGATGATCTGGCAGTGATAGATGTCGAATTGCAGCTTGAGGTTTGGAATCTTCAACTCGTTGACCAGGTCGCGCGCGAAGGTGAAGTCGTTGAGGAAGTAGCCGGGCACATTGCGCGGATTGATCGGCTCGATCACGACGTCGAGGCCATGCGGCGCGAAGAACTCCGCGGCGTAAGCGACGGATTTGTAAAAGGCTTCCACCGCGCGCCGGTCTCCACGGTCTGCGATGCCTGCCATCAGATGCAGCCGCTTCACCCCGGTCGCCTGCGCATAGGGCAGCGCGGTTGTCAGGCTCTGTTGCAGGTCGGCGAAGCGATCCGGCAGCGCGGCGAAGCCCTTCTCGCCGGCGTTCCAGTCGCCCGGCGGCAGATTGAACAGCGCCTGCGTCAGGCCGGCCGCCTTCAGCCGCTTGCCGACCTCCTCGGCCGGATGATCGTAGGGAAACAGGAACTCGACCGCGGTGAAGCCCGCTTTCGCCGCCGCCTCGAAGCGGTCGAGAAACGGGACTTCGTTGAACATCATGGAGAGATTGGCGGCAAAGCGGGGCATCTGGAGATCCTCTTATTTCTCGCCGGGCAGTTTGGTACCGGTGACCTGCGCATACATCCGCGCCACTGACGCATCGTCGTCACGGCCCATGCCGGCCGCCGCCGTCATCAGGAACATCTGCAGCGCCGCGGCCGAGACCGGCACCGGGAAGCGCGCATTGCGCGCCATGTCCTGGATGATGCCGAGGTCCTTGACGAAAATCTCCACCGCGCTGCGCGGCGTGTAGTCGCCCTCGAGCACGTGCGGCATGCGGTTCTCGAACATCCAGGAATTGCCCGCGGAGGCCGTGATCACCTCGTAGACTTTCCGGATATCGAGGCCCTGCTTGGCCGCGAACGCGATCGCCTCCGAGGCGGCGGCGATATGCACGCCGGCGAGCAGCTGGTTGATCATCTTGAAGGCGGCGCCCTGCCCTGCGGCATCGCCGAGCTCGTAGAGCTTCGCCGCCATCGCATCCAGCGCCGGCCGCGCTTTTGCAAATGCCGCAGCGCTGCCCGACGCAAGGATGGTCAGCTCGCCCTGCGCCGCGCGCTGGGCGCCGCCGGAGATCGGCGCGTCCAGATAGTGCCGGCCGCTCGCCTCGAGCTGCTTGGCGAGGCGCCGCGCGATATCGGGGTCCATGGTGGCCGACGACACGAACACCGCGTCCTTGGGCAGCGTCTCGGCCACGCCGCCGGCGCCGAACAGGATAGCCTCGGTCTGCGCCGCGTTGACGACGACGCTGACCGCGATATCAGCATCCTTCGCGGCCTCGGCCGGCGTCTTGGCGCCCTTGCCGCCGTCGGCAACGAACCGCCCGACCGCCTCCGCCGAAACGTCGCAGCCGGTGACGTCAAAGCCGGCGCGCTTGAGCGAGGTCGCCATGCCGAAACCCATCGAACCGAGCCCGATGACGGCAACGCGCGGTGTGGCGGAACTGGACATGCGGCGATCCCTCGAAACGTTATTGGCGGGTTTAGCTGTCTGCCTATCACGGCTTGGCCGCGCTGCCAAAGCATGAGACAAAGTGACAACAGGGGAGGCTTGCGCGTCATGAACGAAACAAAGCTTCGTGAGGATATCTGCCGCTTCGGCCGCTCGCTGTTCGAGCGCGGGCTGACGCCGGGCTCCTCGGGCAATATCAGCGTCCGGCTCGATGACGGCGGCTGGCTGGTGACGCCGACCAACGCCTCGCTCGGCTTCCTCGATCCGGCAAGGATGTCCCGGCTCGCGGCCGACGGCCGGCTGGTCTCCGGCGACGCCCCAACCAAGGAAGTGCCGCTGCACACCGCGCTGTACCAGACCCGCTCCGCTGCGCGGGCCGTGGTGCACCTGCACTCCACCCACTCGGTCGCGCTCTCGATGCTGCCCGAAATCGACCCGCGCGCCGCGCTGCCGCCGATGACGGCCTACTACGTGATGAAGTGCGGCCAGACCGCGCTGGTGCCGTACTATCGCCCCGGCGATCCCGCGGTTGCCGACGCGATCAAGGGGCTGGCCGGGAAATATTCATCCGTGCTGCTCGCCAATCACGGTCCAGTGGTTTCGGGCGACACGCTGGAAGCCGCGGTGTTCGCGACTGAAGAGCTGGAGGAAACCGCCAAGCTCTATCTGCTGCTGCGCAGGCTCAATCCGCGGTACCTGTCGTCGGAGCAGGTGGCGGATCTGACGAAGGTGTTCGGGCTGACGCTGCCGGAACACTGGCACTAGCTCGTAGCCCGGACGCCGCTCACCACACGCACCGGCGTCATCCTGTGAGGCGCGCGCCCCTTCGGCGTGCCTCGAAGGATGGCCGCGGGCGTTTGCAGCTCATCCTTCGAGGGTCGCTCCGCTCGCACCTCCAGGATGACGGCTGGGTGGGTGCGTGGAAATATCCTGCTGATTACAGCCCCAAATACGCCTTGCGCACGTCGGGATTGGTGCTGATCTCCGCGGCCGCGCCCTGCATCAGCACGCGGCCGGTTTGCAGGATGTAGGCGCGGTCAGCGATCTCCAGGCACTCGGCCATGCGCTGCTCGACGATCAGTACCGTCATGCCGGCGTCGCGGATGCGCTTCACGGCCTGGAAGATCTCGTCGACCAGCTTCGGCATGATGCCCTGCGACGGCTCGTCGAGCATCAATAGCCGCGGCCGCGTCATCAGCGCGCGGCCGATCGCCAGCATCTGCTGCTCGCCGCCCGACAGCGTCTCGGCGCGCTGATCGAGCCGTTCCGAGAGCCGCGGAAACAGCTTGAAGACCAGATCGAGCGGCTCGTCGCGATTGGCCTGGCTGCGATAGAGATAGCTGCCGAGGCGCAGATTGTCGCGCACCGAAAGCCGCGGAAACAGCCGGCGGTTTTCCGGCACGAAGGCGATGCCGCCGGCGGTGATGACGTGCTGCGGCTTGCCATCGATTCGGTTGCCGTCGAAGGTCACGGTCCCCGAGCGCGGGCGCTCGGCGCCGGCGATCGATTTCAGGAGCGTCGACTTGCCCGCGCCGTTGGCGCCAGCGACGCAGACGATCTCGCCCTTGGCGACGTCGATCGACACCGAGGAGATCGCAACCAGGCCCTGATAGGCGGTGGTGACTTCACGCACCGACAGCATGACGATCCCCGAGATAGGCAGTGATGACTTTGGGATTGCGGACGACCTCAGTGGGCTTGCCTTCGATCAGCACCTTGCCGAGATCGAGCACGATGGCGCGGTCGACCAGCGGCATCACGATCTCCATGACGTGCTCGACCATCAGCACCGTGATACCGGTGGCGCGCACCTTGCGGACCAGCTCGACGCCGGTCTGCGCCTCGACCGGCGTCAGCCCGGTGAGGACTTCGTCGAGCAGCAAGAGCTTCGGCTCGGTTGCGAGCGCGCGCGCAACCTCGAGTCGACGCTTCTCCGACGGCACCAGGTCGCTGGCCAGCACATCGGCGCGCGCGGCAAGGCCGCAGAACTCCAGCACCTCGTAGGCCTTCTTCCGCGCCACCCGCATCACCGTGTTGCGGATCAGCGCGCCGACAATGACGTTGTCGATAACAGTCATGGTCTCGAAGCTCTTCACCACCTGGAAAGTGCGTCCGATGCCGCGCTGGCAGCGTTCCGCCGCGCGCAGCCGGGTGACGTCCTCGCCGTCGAAGATGATCGAGCCTTGCGTCGGCGGCAGCACGCCCGCGATCAGGTTGAACAGTGTCGACTTGCCGGCGCCGTTCGGACCAATCAGGCCGACGATCTCACCGCGGCCGACCGAGATCGAGACGTCGCTGTTGGCGACAAGGCCGCCGAAACGCTGCCAGACGCCGCGGGTTTCAAGAAGCGTCGTCATCGCGCGGCCCCCTTGCGCAGGGAGAACACACTCACCAGCCCCCGCGGCAGCGCCAGCGAGATCAGGACGATCAGGGTGCCGTAGACGATCAGGTCGACGCCGCGCCCCGAACCGCCGACGAACGACCGCGTCAACTCGGTGAGCGGGATCAGGATGACGGCACCCAGCATCGGCCCCCACAACGTGCCGATGCCCCCGAGCACCGCAGGCAACGCCATCAGCAGCGAGAACTGGAAGCCCATCACGCTTTCGGGGTCGATATAGGAGACGAACTGGGCGTAGAAGCTGCCGCCGACCGCGACCAGGAAGGCGGACACCGCCGCTGCGCCCATCTTGGAATTGAACACGACCACGCCCAAGCTCTCAGCAGCATCCGGATTGTCCTTCACCGCACGCCACCAATAGCCCCATTTGGAGTCTTCCAGCCACCAGGTGACGAACCAGGCGATGCAGGCCAGCGCCAGCGCGAAATAGAAGTACGGCAGCTTGGAACGGGTGAACTGGAATTTCAGCCAACTGTCGCCGCGCACCGGGATGTCGATGCCGAGCGCGGCACCCGCCCAATCCCAGTTCTGGATCAACAGCAGCGCGATCTCGGCGATCACGATGGTCGCGATCACGAAGTAATGGCCGCGCAGGCGGAAGCAGGGATAGCCGAGCGCCATCGCGATCACCGCGGAGATCGCACCGCCCGCCAGCATGCCGAACCACGGCAGCACGCCGAACTTGGTGAACAGCAGCGCCGTGGTGTAGGCGCCGAGCCCGAAATAGAGCGCGTGGCCGAGCGAGATCTGCCCGCAATAGCCGGACAAGATGTTCCAGCTCTGCGACAGCGCCGCGTACATCAGGGTCAGAACCATGATGTTCTGGACGTAGACGTCCTTGACGAACAGCGGCACCAGCGCGGCGATCATGGCCAGGCAACCGGCCATGATCAGGTCACGCCTGCGGCGTTGGGCGAAGTGCTTGTCCATCACATCGATCCGAACAGGCCGCGCGGCCGGATGAAGACGATCAGGAGGTAGACGGCATAGATCCCGACCGATTTCAGCGACGGCGGCAGGATCAGCGCAGTGGTCGCTTCCACCAGGCCGACAATGATGCCGCCGGCAAAGGCGCCGAACACGCTGCCGAAGCCGCCAAGCGCCACCGTGACATAGGCGATCAGGGCGAAGGACGCGCCGACATCGGGATAGACGTAGAAGAAGATCGCCATGATGGCGCCGGCGAGCCCGACCAGCGCGGCGCCAAGGCCCCAGCCCAGCGCGAACACCCTGTTCTTGTCGATGCCGACCAGCGCCACCGCGCCGGCGTCCTCGCGGGTCGCCTCGAGCGCGCGGCCGAAATCGGTGCGATGGATGAAGAAATAGAGCGCGACAAAGGCCGCAATCGAGACGAACGCGCCGACCAGTTGCGGCTCAGGCAGATAGATGCCGGCGACCGCCACCGTCTTGCCGCCGAGCCACGAGTGCGTGACGCTGCGATAGTCGGGCGTGAAGAAGAACTGCGCCAGACCGCGCATGACGATCGCAAGACCGAAGGTCGAGAAGATCTGCACCATGCCGGCATTGGCTTTGGCGCGCACGGCGAAGCGGACGACCAACAGATAGACCACCGCGCCGAACACGAACAGCGCCGCGGCGACCAGCGGCGCCGACAGCAAGGGATCGATCGCGAAGAACGCGAACAGGAAGAAGGTCGCGTACATCGCGATCATCAGGAACTCGCCGTGCGCGAAATTCACGACGTCCATCAATCCGAAGATCAATGCGAGCCCGGCGGCGATCAGTCCGTAGAGCAGCCCCATCAGCAGGCCGCTCGCCAGACTCTGGATGATGGTCTCGGCTGTCACCGTTGCGCCCCGATCAATGCACGGCTCCAGCGTCGTCCTGGCGAATGCCAGGACCCATAACCACAAATGCATCGAGAGGAGAGACAGCAACCAATCATCGCAAAACGCCTGCCTGGGGTAATGGGTCCCGGGTCGCGCTTCGCTTGCCCGGGACGACGAAGGAGAGTGGCCGACCGATCAGCTGTTCATCGGCCAGATCGCCTCGGAGACGGCGGCCTGTTCCGGGAAGATCGTGACGAAGTTCTTCGCGGCATATTGGAGCAGCACCGGATCGGCGAAGTTGTTCTGCCCCATCTCGTCGAACTTGACGCGCCGCCACGGCATGATGGTCTGCTCGCCCGGCATGTCGGTCGCGGCCAGCGCCTCGCGGATCTTCTCGCCGTCGGTCGACTTGGCGCGGTTGATCGCATCGGCCATCACGATCAGGCCCATGAACTGGCGCGACGAATAGTCATTGAAGTCCTTGCCGGACTTGGCGCGGTACATCTCGTTGATGAGCCCCACCATCGGACGCTTCTGCGCAAGGTCGAGCGAGAAGCTGCCGCGCGAGATCACGCCTTCGAGCTTGTCGCCGACCGCGTCGTACAACGCCTTTTCCGAGAAGCCGGCATCCTGCGCTACGATGTTCTTCGGCTTGTAGCCGAGCTCGGCCATAGTCTTGACCAGCAGGATCGCGTCGGTGGTGTAGCTCGACGGCATCAGCACGTCGGCATTCGCGGCCTTGAGCTGCTGCACCTCGGCGGTCAGCGACGGCGAGTTGGCGCGATACTTGATGTCAGTCACCACCTTGTAGCCGCGCTCGTTGGCGAGCTTGAGCTGCGCGTTGGACGAATCGGTGCCGAAAATCGTGTCCTCGTGGAACAGCGCCAGCGTCTCGATCTTCTGCCCCTTCTTCTTCATCGCGTCGAAGAAGTCGAACATCGCGGTCGAGAACATCTCGTCATGCGGCGCTGCGCGGAAATAATACTTCAGGCCGCGACGATGCAGGCTCGGCGAGGAGTTGTCGGCCGAGATGAACGGCACCTGGTAGCGTTCGCAGATCTGGCTGACGGTGACGGCGACCGCGCTCTGATAGGTGCCGATCACGGCGCAGACCTTGTCCTGCGTGATCAGGCGCTCGGCTTCGGCGCGGCCCTTCTGCGGATCAGCCTGATGGTCGGCGAACACGAGCCGCACCTTGGCCCCGCCGAGGCCGGGCAGGCCTTCGCCCTTGGCCAGCGGCAATGCGAAATCATAGTTCTTGTTGATGATGTCGGCCGCGGTCTCGAACGCACGCTGCGCGTCGACGCCGATCTGTGCGCTGGAGCCGGACAGCGGATAGATCACGCCGATCACCACTTCGCTGGTCTGCGCGCGTGCGGCCATCGGACCGAGCGCAGCGGCGGCAGTGGCACCGAGCAACACGTTACGGCGAGAGATCGTCATTCCCAATTCCCCTAGGTCAGTCTGTTTTTATCGATGAAGTGCTTGTAGCGCGCAGTAAAGCCTCAATGAATTGCACGAATTGCCTATTCAAAGCACAGCGAGCTGTTTGTTCCTGAGATCCGTGACAAGCATCAATCCGGGCGCGTGCGTGATTGCGAACGGCAGCTTCGCATTTGCGATCACCGCTTGCGGAGTCACACCGCAGGCCCAGAACACCGGGATCTCGTCGTCCGCGACCGGCACCGGATCGCCGTAGTCGGGTTTCGCGATGTCCTTGATGCCGATCGAGTGCGGGTGGCCGAGATGGACCGGCGCGCCATGCACCGAAGGAAAGCGCGAGGTAATCTGCACCGCGCGGATCGCGTCCGCCGGCTTGAACGGCCGCATCGACACCACCATCGGTCCCTGGAACGGCCCCGACGGACTGCACGCGATGTTGGTGCGGTACATTGGCACGCGCACATTGTGCTCGATGTGACGAATCGGCAGCCCCTCGTCCATCAAAGCCTCTTCGAACGAGAACGAGCAGCCGAGCACAAAGGCGACGAGATCGTCGCGCCAATATTGCATGATGTCGGTCGGCTCGTCGGCCACCTCGCCGTCGCGCCAGACCCGGTAGCGCGGCACATCGGTGCGGATGTCGAGATCGAGGCCGAGCGCGGGGATGCGGGGATCGCCGACATCGGACATACCGATGATCGGGCACGGCTTTGGATTGAGTTGGCAGAACCGGTGGAAGGCGCCGGCGAGCTCTTCCGGCAGGATGGCGAGATTGCCCTGGACGAAGCCCTTGGCGACGCCGGCGGTGGTGGAGGCCATGCCGTTGCGGCAGGCCTGGCGGGCCTCAACGCTCGGAAGCACCGCTTCCCCCTGAGATCGCTGCACTGCCGCAAAAACAGTCATGGGACCCTCCTGCCCATAATCTCGACAAGGACAAGCCAACACCAAGCGTGGTATAATGTCTAATCGTCCTTTCTAATCAAAATCGATAACTCTGATTTATCGATTGGAAAAATGCTTCCAGTGACCGACTTCCGCTCGATCGAAACCTTCCTCTGGGTCGTCAAGCTCGGCAGCTTCCGCGGCGCCGCCCAGCGGCTCAACACCACCCAGCCGGCGATCTCGCAACGTATCGCCCAGCTCGAGCGCGAGATGGGTGTCAAGCTGTTGAACCGCGACCATCGGGTGGCCTCGCCGACACCGAGCGGGCGGCAGATGATGATCTATGCCGAGAAGCTGATCGGGCTGCGTTCGGAGATGATGGCCGAGGTCGGCGACCGGTCGGCGATGCGCGGCGCGCTGCGGCTCGGTGTCGCGGAGACGATCGTGCACACCTGGCTGCCGCGGCTGGTCAAGAGCGTGAACGAGATCTACCCGAACCTGTCGCTGGAGATCGAGGTCGACATCACCCCCAATTTGACCGCGCGGCTGCTGGCACAGGAGATCGAACTCGCCTTCGTGCTCGGACCGGTCTCGGCTTCCGGCGCGCACAACCGCGTGCTCTGCGACTATCCGATCGGTTTCCTCGCGAGCCCTGCGCTCGGCCTCGGCGCCGGCCCGGTGGCGCGGCAGGATCTGGCGCGGTTTCCGATCATCACCTTTCCGCGCAAGACCCAGCCCTACGAGACCGTGCGCGCGCTGTTCAACGGACCCGATCTGCCGCCGATCCGCCTGCACGCCAGCACGTCGCTGGCGACCGTCATCCACATGGCCAATGAAGGTCTCGGCATCGCCGTCATTCCGTCGGCGATCGTCGAGAACGAGCTTGCCGACGGGCGGTTGCAGCTGCTCGATACCGACCTCAAGCTGCCGCCCCTCACCTTCACCGCAAGCTGGCTCGCCTCCCCCGATGCGGTGGCCATCGAGCGCGTCGCCAATCTCGCCGGGCAGATCGCACAGCCAAGCGTGGCGGTTGACGGGGCGACAGTGGCGCGTCATGAAAAAACGATCGCGTAAAGGGAAGAGCCGCAATGAGCCGAGCCGCCACCAACCTGCAGATCGATTCCGCCCGCCTCTGGGGCACCATCCACGAAACCGCGCAGTTCGGCGCCACCCCGAAAGGCGGCGTACGGCGGCTGACACTGAGCGCCGAGGACAAGCAGGTGCGCGACTGGTTTCGCAAGGCGTGCCAGGATGCCGGCCTCGAGGTGCATGTCGATGCGCTCGGCTCGATGTTCGGCCTGCGCAAGGGCCGCGACATGTCGAAGCCTCCGATCGGCGTCGGCTCGCATCTCGACACCCAGCCGACCGGCGGCAAGTATGACGGCGTGCTCGGCACGCTCGCCGCGCTCGAAATGGTGCGCACGCTCAACGATGCCGGGATCGAGACCGAGCTGCCGATCTGCATCTGCAACTGGACCAACGAGGAAGGCTCGCGGTTCGCGCCGGCGATGATGGCGTCCGCGGCCTATGTCGGCGACTTCACCACCGACGACATTTTGTCGCGTAAGGATGCCGACGGCATCACGGTGGCTCAGGCGCTCGACACCATCGGCTATCGCGGCGACAGCCCGGTCGGCCGCCAGAAGTTCACCAGCTTCGTCGAGCTGCATATCGAGCAGGGACCGATCCTTGAGGCCGAGAACAAGACCATCGGCGTGGTCGATTCCGGCCAGGGCGTGTTGTGGTACGATGGCAAGATCACCGGCTTCGAGAGCCATGCCGGCTCGACCCCGATGCCGCTGCGGCGCGATGCCCTGGCGACGCTGTCGGAGATCGTGCTGGCGATGGAAAGCATCGCCAAAAAGCACGGCCCGAATGCGGTCGGCACCATCGGCGAGGCCGTGATCGCAAAGCCCTCGCGCAATGTGATTCCGGGCGAAATCGCCTTCACGGTGGATTGCCGCAGCGCCGACGCCGCGATCATGGACGCACTGGATCGCGACCTGCGCGCGGCGGTGGCCGAGATCGCGACGCGCCGCAAGGTCGAGGTTCAGCTCGATCTGGTCTGGCGCAAGGCCCCGACGCATTTCGACCCGAAGCTGGTCGATGCGGTCGAGAATGCGGCAAAGCAGCTCGGCTACTCGCACCGCCGCATCACCTCCGGCGCCGGCCATGATGCCTGCAACCTCAACACGGCGATGCCGGCGGCAATGGTGTTCGTGCCCTGCAAGGACGGCATCAGCCACAACGAGCTGGAGGACGCGACGCAGGCCGACTGCGCCGCCGGTGCCAACGTATTGATGCACACCGTGCTGGCGCTCGCGGGCGTCGCATCCTGATCATCATCTTTCCCTTTGGACGGAGGCTTTCGTGCGCGGAGTGTTTGTCGACGCCAATGAAGCGCTCGCTGCGATCACGGAGCGGCTGGAGAAGCCGGGCGATCCCAAGGTGCGGATCAACCGCAATCCCGACATCAAGCCCGAGGATTACCCGGCAGTGCTCGACGGCGCGGAGATCGCGATCATCGACCACACCGCGCTGCCGACCGACATCGCCAAAAAATGCTCCGGGTTGAAGCACGTCGTGTTCCTCGGCACCGGCGCGCGCAGCTACATGAACCCGGAGGAGCTCGCCGAGCTCGGAATATCAGTGCATCTGATCAAGGGCTATGGCGACACCGCGGTCGCGGAATCCGCGATCGCGCTGATGTGGTCGTCGGCGCGTGTGATCGCGCAGATGGATCGCGAGATGCGCGCCGGCAACTGGCTGCGGGAGGACGGCATGCAGCTCACCGGCAAGACGCTCGGCCTGGTCGGCTTCGGCGGCATCGCCGCCGAGGTCGCCCGCATCGCGCTCGGCAGCGGCATGAAGGTGATCGCCTGGAACCGGTCGCCGAAGTCCCATCCGGGGGTCGAGTTCGTCGATCTCGACACAGTGCTGGCGCGGAGCGACGTGGTCTCGATCCATCTGCTCCTGAACGACGAGACCCGCGGCCTGATCACGCGCGAGAAGATCGCGAAGATGAAGAAAGGCGTGGTCCTGATCAACACCGCACGCGGCGCCATCGTCGACGAGCAGGCCATGATCGATGCGCTGAACTCGGGCCACATCCGCCACGCCGGCCTCGACGTCTATAACATCGAGCCGCTGCCGAAGGATCATCCGCTGACGAAGATTCCCAACGTGACGCTGTCGGCGCACTCCGCATTCCGCACGCCGGAAGCGAGCGAAAACCTGATCCATGCGGCGTGGGAGCATTGCCGAAGGATCGTGAAGTCATAGATCGTAGGGTGGGTTAGCCGAAGACGTAACCCACCGATTTCGTGACTGCGGGAAGAATGGGTGGGTTACGCTTCGCTAACCCACCCTACGCAGGCGATCTTAGTCCACCATCTCCGCGACCGCCTTGCCGCAAGCCGTCGTGTCGGCATTTCCGCCGAGGTCGCGGGTACGCAGCGTGCGTTCGCCGAGCGTGCGCTCGATCGCGCCGACGATCGCGTCCGCCGCCTGCTTCTCGCCGAGATGCTCCAGCATCATCGCGCCCGACCAGATCATGCCGATCGGGTTGGCGATGCCCTGCCCCGCGATATCGGGCGCCGAGCCGTGCACCGGCTCAAACACCGAGGGGAATTCGCCCTCCGGATTGATGTTGCCGGACGGCGCGATGCCGATCGTGCCGGTGCAGGCCGGGCCGAGGTCGGAGAGGATGTCCCCGAACAGGTTGGAGCCGACCACGACGTCGAACCAGTCCGGATGCAACACGAAGTTCGCGGTCAGGATATCGATGTGGTACTTGTCCCACTTCACGCCAGGATACTTCCTGGCCATCGCCTCCACGCGCTCGTCCCAATAGGGCATGGTGATGGAGATACCGTTCGATTTGGTCGCCGAGGTCAGATGCTTCTTCGGCCGCGACTGCGCCAGATCGAATGCGAACTTCAGGATGCGGTCGACGCCGGTGCGCGTCATCACCGTCTGCTGGGTCACGAATTCGCGGTCGGTATCCGGGAACATGCGGCCGCCGACGGAGGAGTACTCACCCTCGGTATTCTCGCGCACCACCCAGAAATCGATGTCGCCGGGCTTGCGGTTCGCCAGTGGCGACGGCACGCCGGGCATCAGCCGCACCGGGCGCAGGTTGACGTATTGATCGAACTCGCGGCGGAACTTGATCAGCGAGCCCCACAGCGAGATGTGATCCGAGATCTTGGCCGGCCAGCCCACCGCGCCGAAATAGATCGCGTCGTGCTTGCCGATCTTCTCCTTCCAGTCCGGCGGCATCATCTCGCCCTGCTTCTCGTAATAATCGTAGGAGGCGAAGTCGAAATGATCGAACTGCACGGCGACGCCGTGCTTCTTCGCCGCCGCCTCGATGACGCGCAGCCCCTCCGGCATCACTTCCTTGCCGATGCCGTCGCCGGGAATGACCGCAATCCGATACTGTTTCTTGCTCATCGAGAACACCCTTGTGATTTGCCCGGCCGGCAATGCCGCCTATCCTGATCGCCCTGCAATGGACCAAACTTCGCGTGAGCGCAACGCTGCAGTGCAATGTTGACCGCTGCGCGACCCTGCCCCTACGAATTCGCCGACATCCGTTCCTCATAGCAAGTGAGTCATCCCATGGATCTGCATCTGCGCGGCAAGCGTGTCCTGATCACCGGCGCCTCGAAGGGCATTGGCGCGGCCGCCGCCGAAGCCTTTGCCGAGGAAGGCGCCAATCTGCTTTTGGCCGCCCGCAATGGCGATCAGCTCAAGGCGCTCGCCGAACGGCTGCGCTCCGCGCACCAGATCGATGCGGCAACCAGCGTGGTCGATCTGCGCAAACCGGAGGATCGCGCCCGGCTGGCCAACGAGGCGGCCGACATCGACATCCTCGTCAACAACGCCGGCGATATCCCCGGCGGCTCGCTCGACAAGATCGACGAGGCGACCTGGCGTCACGCCTGGGAGTTGAAGGTGTTCGGCTATATCAACCTGACACGCGCAATCTATGCCCAGATGAAGGCGCGCGGCGGCGGGGTGATCGTCAACGATATCGGCGCGGCCGGCGAGAAGTTCGACGCCAACTACATCTGCGGCAGCGCCGGTAACGCCGCGCTGATGGCCTTCACCCGTGCGCTCGGCGGAAAAAGCCTCGCCGACAACATCCGCGTCGTCGGCATCAATCCGGGTCCAGTCGGCACCGATCGCCACGTCACGCTGCTCAAAACCCGCGCCAAGCACCAGCTCGGCGACGAGAATCGTTACAAGGAGTTCCAGACGGGCCTGCCGCTCGGCCGCCCCGCGCATGCGCGCGAGATCGGCGACCTCATGGCGTTCCTCGCCTCCGACCGCGCCGGCTATACGTCGGGCGTGATCTACACGGTGGATGGCGGGCTGACTGCAGGATGGGGTTAGGCACGTCCTTCTCCCCCGTCATTGCGAGGAACTCGCAACAAAATTGCAAAGCAATTTTGCGCTGAAGCGACGAAGCAATCCATCGCACTACACGCGCAGATCGATGGATTGCTTCGCGGAGCCTGTCATCGGGCGGCGCTTTGCGCCGACCCGTTGGCTCACAATGACGCGCGTGGCTCGCCTCCCGCGCATTGCCACGACTGCGGAAAATGTTCTACAGCAGCAAGAACAGAAGACTTATAAGAGATGGAGACAAGCAAGTGGCAGATCAGGGGCTCATTCGGGAAACGGCCTGCGCCGTCGTCGATAAGCTGAAGGCCGGCGAGGTCACGCCGCTGGATCTGCTCGACGTGCTGGAAAAGCGCATCGCCGAGGTGGACGGCAAGGTGAATGCGTTGCCCACCCTCTGCTTCGACCGCGCCCGCAGCCACGCCAAGGCCCTGATGCAGAAGCCCGCCGCCGAGCGTGGCCTGCTCGCAGGGCTTCCCGTTCCGATCAAGGACCTCACCGCTGTCGAGGGCGTGCTGACCACGCAGGGCTCGCCGATCTTCAAGGATAACATCCCGGCAAAGTCCGATCTCCTGGTCGAGCATCTCGAAAACAATGGCGGCGTGATCTACGCCAAGTCGAACACGCCGGAATTCGGCGCCGGCGCCAACACGTTCAACGAGGTGTTCGGGCCGACGCGCAATCCCTGGGACACGTCACGCTCGGCGGCCGGCTCCTCCGGCGGCGCGGCCGTGGCCCTTGCGACCGGCACGGCCTGGCTCGCGCACGGCTCCGACATGGGCGGCTCGCTGCGCAACCCCGCCAGCTTCTGCGGCATCGTGGGCTTGCGGCCGAGCGTCGGCCGCGTCGCGCACACGCCGAAGTTCGGGGTCGACCGCACGCTCGGCGTACAGGGACCGATGGCGCGCAACGTCGAAGACCTCGCGCTGCTGCTGGATGCGATGAGCGGAGAGCACGCGGCCGATCCGCTGTCGCTGCCCGCGCTGCCGACGTCGTTCCTCTCGGCGGCGCGTTCGAACCAGAGGCCGAAGCGCGTTGCCTATTCGCCCGACCTCGGCATCACGCCTGTCGATCCCGAGGTCAAGGCGATCACGCGCAAGGCGGCGGAGCGCTTTGCAGAAGCCGGCGCAATCGTCGAGGAGGCGCATCCCGACCTGCATGAAGCCCACGAATGTTTCCATGTGCTGCGCGCGTTCGATTTCGCGATCAGCAAGGCCGCGCTGCTGCGCACCAAGCGCGACCTGCTCAAGCCCGAAGTGATCTGGAATATCGAGGAAGGGCTGAAGCTCACCGTCGAGAAGCTCGAGCGCGCCGAGGCCCAGCGCGTCGCGATGACCGAACGTGCGCTTGCCTTCTTCGACAAGTATGACCTGCTGCTGGCGCCTGCGACCATCGTGCCGCCATTCCCGGTGGAGAACCGTTATGTCGCCGAATGCGACGGCAAGAAATTCGACAACTATGTCGAATGGCTCGGCATCGTCTACGCGATCACGCTGGCCTGCTGCCCGGCACTGTCGCTGCCCTGCGGTTTCACCGCGTCCGGCCTGCCGGTCGGTTTGCAGATGGTCGCGAAACCCCGTGCCGAAGCGAAGCTCTTGGCCGGGGCGAAGGTGCTCGAGGATATTCTCGGCCTGCGCGGCACGACGCCGATCGATCCGCGGCCGCCGAGGTAAGGACGCGACCTACTCCGTCACCAATTCTCATGGTGAGGAGCGCGGAACGCGCGTCTCTGGACGATGCTGCGCATCGCCAGGCGAACCATGAGGCCATGCACGGGCCTGCATCCTTCGAGACTCCGCTTCGCGGCTCCTTAGGATGAGGAAATGAAGTCGCCACTCGTATGGTAACAAGGCAGCGTCCTAGGCCTTCTCTTCCGTCGCCTTCAGCGCGACGGTGAGCGCAAGCTTAGTCTGCTCGACGATCTCGTCCAGCAGCTCCTCGCGGCTGATCTGCGCGACCTCGCCGGTAAGCAGTCCCTGCTCGGCTAGCATGACGATGCCGTGCAGCCCGGCCCAAATCTTGAGCGCCTGGCGTTCGCGCAACAGGCCGACGGCCGGTGCCTCGAACGCCTCGATCAGGAGCGCGAGCGTTTCCATCGCCGCGGTATGCAACTCGCTTCCCTTCGGCGCACAGGCCATGGTTCGCGAGGCAAACATCAGCCGGTAGACGCCGTGGCGCTGCAGCCCGAAGGCGAGCGCAGCCTGCGCGAAGCGTGACAATTTGGACTGCTTGCCTGGTTTGTCGATCGCCTCGCGCATGATCACGTTGAATTGCCGGAACGCCTCGGCGGTGACCGCCTGCAACAGCGCGTCGCGATCGGCGAAATGCCGATACGGCGCCGGCTGTGAGACGCCGAGTTGCTTGGCCAGCGCCTTGATGCTGATCGCCTCCGGCCCGCCAAGCTCGACCTCCTGCAGGGCAGCCTGGATCAGGGCTTCTCGCAGATCGCCATGGTGGTAGGTCTTGAACGGCTTACGAATGATTTGTCCCATTGCGGTGATGATCGCTGGTCGTCAGGCAACAGAGAACGTAACATTAGCGATATCAACCGCTTACGTCACTTCCTCCAAACGGCGCGTACGCAATCTGCAGGCCATTAACCGCGAAACCGGCAGGTCCGTCCATCAAAAACAGCTGCCCGAACGCCACGGAAATACCACCGGGCGATCTGCGTCCCACGCAGTACGGACGAGACGTGTCAACGGGTGGCAGTCGAGAGGGCCGCGCCTGGGCGTCCAGCGGTCCGGCCCTGCCGCTCTTGAAGGCAGCCCAATCCGGCTTCCGCGTCCTCAGGACTCAATGGAAAGCCGACCTCCGGAAACAAGCTCGAAGCCCTCGCTTTGCGAGATGGCGAACGCCGCGAGAGCCGTTCGATTGCTGATCTCGAGTTTCTGGAAAATGTTGTGCAGATGAACCTTGATGGTGCCGTCGGCGATGTTCAATCGGCGTCCGATTTCCTTGTTCGACAATCCCGCAGACACCAGATGCATGATCTGCCGCTGGCGCCCCGTCAGCGATGCCAGCCCCTTTTCCGCGATCGTGCTCATCTCCCGGGGAGCAAGCGGACTGGATGACCGCGGCAGCAGTCGTTGGCCATCGGCAACCTGCCTCAGGGTCTGAACCAAGATGTCCGGCTCGGCATCTTTCGGAATGACGGCGTAGGCTCCAGCCTCGACCAGCGCCACCCAGTCTTCCTCTTCGACCGATGCTGTAAAGAACACAATTCGCGTTGCGACGTTCGCGGCATTTGCCGCAGAAAGTATTTCTCGCCATGACATGTCGAGGATCGAGAAATCCAGAATAGCGATATCAGGCGCAAACCTGCGGATCGCGTCGAGACAGTTCGTACCGTCGATACAACGCGCGACAATTTTGAAATCACGCTCCGCACTCAGCGCGCTACTGAGGCCTTGCAGGACGACAGGATACTGGTCTGCAATCACCACACTCGTACAACGCATCCGAACCTCGGTTCGCCCTCCTCGCGACATGCGCACTGTCTACCCCTCACCCATACAACTTCCCTTTTTAGCCTACCTCATTTGGAGAGATAATCTTTCATAAAATTGCACGTTGCATTGCAGCAACGCGAATTTCCGCGCTCTTCGCGGAGGTCAAAAGACCACAATGTTTGATGGTCACATATCAAACTTTCATCCGAAAGGTGCGCCATGTCCTCGCGCATCGTTGATCGTGCGGTCGATCGGCCTATACCCAAAGGCATATAGGGATATCGTGCATTCGAATCTAAACTTTATAAATGGCGTCACAGTGAACGGAGGTTCCGCACGAATCGGAAACTGCATCCAACAGATATTGACGAAGCCTTCAAATTTTTTCCGCCACCGCATTAGCCACCGCATCAAGGCGTAAGAGTCGGATTTCAACCGCGCCCCCACTGTAATTTTGGCAGGGAGTTTCATCATGAGGCGGCAACATTGCTTTTCAGTCGTACTTGTCGGCAAAAACGGATTACGCAGGGAAGGTCTGGCTGGCATCCTCCGATCGGCGAATTTTCGCATCCTGACTTCAGTTTCAAGCGCCGATGATTTGCACGCACGCAAGGCTCCTTCTTGCGAGGTGCTGTTTCTTGTCGTCCATTCGGGCGACGAATTTGACGCCACCGTCGAGCAGATCGAACTTTGCAGGAGCCATCGTCCGGACGGACGCATCGCCGTCGTGGCCGATCGCTACCAGATGAACGAGCTGGTTTTGGCATTCCGCGCAGGCGCCACAGGCTACTTCGTCGACATCACGACCCGCGACGTGTTCATCAAGTCGATTGAGCTCGTGATGATGGGGGAAACGGTTTTCCCGGCGACGTTCCTGTCAGGGACCCTCGATCCCGCGGCGGATGGCCCGAACGGGACAGGTTCGCGCGACAACAGGGACACCGCGATCATTGCATCGGACGACAGGACCTCTCCCCAGCTTTCGCCACGGGAGAAATCGATTCTGCGCTGCCTCATCGAAGGCGATTCCAACAAATGCATCGCGCGAAAGATCAATATCGCCGAGGCCACCGTGAAGGTCCACATCAAGGCGATCCTTCGCAAAGTCCGGGTCCACAACCGGACGCAGGCGGCAATTTGGGGGATGAACAATGGGTCGCTGACGCGACCGGCAGACGACAGCTCTCGGCCCTTGATCCCGGATTCAAGCAACCCCGATTCCAACAAGGTCATCGGCGAAATCAGACAAGTTGAGGGGCCGACACTGGCATGCGCGGTCAATCACCAGGCAAACCACGTCGACGTGGCTCACATCGAAAGCCTAATCCCTCGAAGGACTCTCGGCACGACGCAAAAATAGGCACCCACGTCAAGGCTGCCGACAGGAGCAGTCGGCGACCTCCCCGCTGTTGAAGAGGGCTGGGAGCCATCTGGCGCTGTCCACGACGGCCGGAATTGAGGTGCCCGGCCCGACCTCAATTGCTTCCCGCGGACACGAGGCGTCAGCACAAGACATCAGAATAGGTAAACTGAGCAGGCACCCAAGGGCCGGTCCCGCGAGGGACCGCAACCGTGCTCTGTGCCGGTCGATGCGTTTTGTCCGAGCAAACGGCAACCAATCACGTCATAACACATCGCGGCCTCTCGCTAATCGTGGAGCGCATTCAGCTGGCCGTAACCCTGAACCCCCGCCAGACCGGCTCGTGATGTTGCGCGCGATAGACCATGACCGAGCCTATTCCGAAGCCGATCAGGCACCAAAACCAGACGCCCTGCACGGGCGCCTCGAGCGTGACGTCGAATGTAGCATTGATGACAATCGCCATGACATAGCAGGCGATGAAAAGGAACAGAGCGGCCCAGTCGGTCTGCCCGCGGCGGCGAGCGATCCACATCGTGCGCATCATCATACCGAGCCAGGAGGCGAGGAAGGCACCCCACAGCGCCAAGCCCGGCACGCCGGCCCGCGCCAGGATCGTCATGTGCACATTGTGCGGACTTCGGAGTGGACGCGTCAGTCGGTGGTTGTCCGAAATGCCAGCCGCTTCGGCCAGATTCAATCCGAACCCGCGTCCGGTCCAGAAATATGGACCGTAGACCGTATTGTTGACAATCACGTTCCACCATTCCACGCGCCATTCCTTCGTGCCCTCGGTCTGCTCTTGCCCCTCGCCGGCTATGCTCACAATGTTGTTGACAATCTGCCGCGTGCTGATCGGACGCTCTATTGAGGAGGCCGTCTCGCGATAGTGAGTGAAAATCGGCTCGAGGACGTAAGCCACAGCAAAGATCCCCAGCCCGGCCACAAGAACAATTGCCAGTTCGCGTATCTTCCCGAGCACGAGGGCCGCAAACGTGACGGGAACGGCAAAGGCAAGCATACCGCCGCGACTCTGGGCGCAAACCATCGCGAGCGCCGCGACCAGAAGAGCAATCCACGGCGGCGTCGCCTTGCGAAATCCCACAACGGCGAACACCGCAGCTCCGGCCAAATGCGTCCCAAGCTCGCTAGGTGCAATGAGAATTAGGGGAACATCTGTTCCGGGCACATTCGGAATGTAGTTCTCCATGAAATGATTGAACGCGAAAATGAAAGGAATGGCCAGAACATAGATCTTCGAAAATCCGCCATAGCAACGAACTATCGTATTGATGCGGTGCGGGTCCTCCAGCAGGAGCGCGATGATGATGAAGGCGAAGCCTCCGTACATGATCACGACACTGTCGCGCAGCGCATCGAAGCCATACATGCCAACAAACGGCAGCGTTCGCAGCATCACCCAAGCCATCGCCGCAGCAAGGAAGAGGCTCGGCAAACTCGCAAGTGCAGCGATGAGGCAGCTGGTCCGCAAAAAGATGATAAATCCGGTGAGGAGGGCTATCTCTCCGATATAGAGGGGCGGAAATCCGAGGTATGCAAAGCCCTTTCCAATGAACGCGTATCCGAGCACCACGCCCCAGAGCAGCAAGAGATAACGGTCGCCCAAGTTGGCCGGTCGTAATGTGCTAGAAACGTAATCCATGCGTTTTCCAAACCAACGGACACAAGGACTGCCGCGCATGAGCGCGATGTGGCTGCCTCAACTGCTTGTTCGGCGACGGCCGTCCGAACACTAGCGGCCTGGCGCGCGCGGTCCCGGTCAATTTGTGGCTAGGCTAGTTCTTCATGAGTACTCCCTTCTGGACGCATCATGACTACCCCCCGCTCATGCACTATTGCCCCCTATGAGCAGTTATCAATCGTTGTCCTGTCAATCATCATGCGACGGCGCATTGAGGCGCGATCGGCCTCGCAGAGACCAAGCGCCAGGCGCCTCCTCTGGATGCAGCGAAACGGACTTGAATGGCTGTTTCGGCGGTGCTCGGAACCGCGCCGCCTAGGGCGTCGCTATGCCTACGCGGTCCCCGGCTTTCTTGGCGAGCCCCCTGCATCGTGCAATCGGAAGCAGCGGAGGGAGATCGCTGCCTGAAGCCGGGGAAGCGCCACCTGGGAAGGAGGAAGGTTGAACTGGGATTTGAAAGACAGCCTGCGGATCACGGAACTGCGCACCCCCTGGGCAACTTGGCAAACGCACGCCTTGGCCCTGGCAGATCAGGCGGTGGTGAGCGGTACCAGCTTTCTGACAATGGTCGTGGTCGGCCGCTCGACCTCTGCGAGCGAGCTGGGGCTTTACTCGATCGCAAGTTCCCTGCTGGTCGCGTTGGTTACAATCCAGGATTCGCTGATCTCGCTCCCTTACACGATCCAGCGGCATCGGCTGCTGGGAAAGCCGGCTGAACACTCGAACAGTTCGCTCAAACTAAGCTTTCTGCTGTCGGCACTTTGCATTGTCGTTCTGGTCCTGACCGCTCGGGGCCTGTCCTCATGGAACGCAAAGGCCAAGCTGGTGGCAATGATCTGGGCGCTGGCGGCGGTGGCACCATTCGCGTTGTTGCGAGCATTCTGCCGGCGGTTTGCTTTCGCGCACTTCCAGATGAACCAAGCGCTGATCCAGGACACTGCAGTGGCCGCGATCCAGCTTGGTGGACTCGGCGTGCTGGCATGGACTGGGCTGTTGTCCGCCACCACGGCGTTCGCCGCAATCGGCGCAGCGAGTGCTGGGATCGGTGTCGTTTGGTTGTACCGCGCGCGCGCCACTTTTGCGGTCCGCGGGGACAATCTGCCGGAAACGATGCGGCAAAGTTGGAATCTGGGAAAATGGCTCTTAGCCAATCAGCTGATCATGGCAGCGCAAACTAATGCTACCTACTGGCTGTTGGCATCGGCCGCTGGCACGAGCGCGACAGGTGTCTACGCCGCGTGCATGAGCATCGCCTTATTGACAAACCCTCTGATCATGGGGCTTAGCAACGTCTTGGCTCCGAGAGCCGCCTTGGCCTTCAAGGAGGGAGGTGGCGCGAGGTTGCGGCGCGAGGTCATTCAGGAATCGCTGGTGCTTGGCCTAGTGATGGCCTTGTTCTGCATCGTGACCCTGTTCGTCGGCGAGCAGCTTATGCATCTACTCTATCACGGCAAGGAGTACGAGGGGAACGGCCACACCGTCACGGTCCTGGTCCTGGCGACGCTGGCGGGGGGGATGGGAATGCCTGCTTTCAACGCCCTGGCAAGCGTTGAGCGTGCGCGTGAGAGCTTCTGGATCGGTGCATTCGGAGGCATTCTCGCCGTTGCTCTCGTCTGGTGCTTGGTGCCCGGGTGGGGCTCGTTGGGGGCCGCCTGTGGATTCCTGGTGGGCACCGCGATCCGGGCGGCGGGAAGGTGGCTAGCGTTCTTGGCCCTCGTCCCGCGGCACGGCCCGGAAGCGGTTCGGAGGACACTTCCGGATGCAGGTCCGAGGACGATCGGCTCGGATTCCATCTCTGCACCGCTGAAGCCGGTGCTCTCCCGTCCCATGGACGCAAGAATTCAAGACCGAACTTGAGAGATCCGGTCCGAACTAACTGTTCTGCCAGCAAGCAATGAGTGTCGCGCGGTGACTATGAAGCAGACATACATCACGACCAGTTGGGACGACGGTCATCCATTGGATTTGCGCGTGGCGGAATTGCTCACGAAGTATCGCCTGCACGGCACGTTTTACATACCGAAGGCGGCAGAGAGCGGGACGATGACGGCGGCGCAGGTCCGGGAGCTGAGCTGCGCTTTCGAGATTGGCGCACATACCCTCCATCATGTTGTTCTCACCAGTACCACCGACCAGCAGGCTTGGCAGGAAATCATCGGTTCCAAGTCTTGGGTTGAAGAAAACACCGGTCTGCCGTGCCTCATGTTTTGTCCGCCGACAGGCAAGTATTCGAATTGTCACCTGGAAATGGTCCGAAAGGCCGGCTACCTCGGCTTGCGCACCGTCGAGATGGTTTCTCTCGACTTCCCACGACAGAAATCTGGACTCATGTTGCTGCCGACCACGATTCAGGCTTATCCGCACAGCCTCCTCGCCTTCGCGAGGAACAAGATCAAGCGGGCCGCCTTCGGCAACATGTGGCGGTTTGTTGCTCACGGCTGCACGACTGAGTGGCCGACGTTGGCGCGATCCTTGTTGCGTCAAGCCCTCACATCCGGCGGCGTGTTCCATCTCTGGGGCCATTCATGGGAGCTGCAGGAAACCGGCCAGTGGCAGCGTCTGGATGAAGTCCTGCGATTCATGGGTGAGTTCGCGAGCCAAGCCCCCGCGCTTACAAACGGGCAAATCTGTCTGAAGGCTGCCTCCTCCCACGAAACAGCGCGAGCGGGAGAACTCATCAGAAACGAACGATGAAAGCTGGCCCCAACGGGATCAATGTTCCCGCGGCCGAGACTTGCCCACGATACAGTCTTCGTCGGGATATCCTCTGTGATGAAAATTCTGGTAGCCCACAATTTCTACAAGATGCCCGGTGGTGAAGATCAATGCGTGGCCACCGAGGTCGCCATGCTCAGAGCGCATGGGCACGAGGTGACGCAATACTGCATGCGCAACGAATCGATCGATTCCATGAGTCGCCTTGACCTCGCCTCGCGCACGATCTGGAGCCGGCCGGCGTTCCACGAGCTACGACAGCTGTTCCGAGCGCATCGGCCGCAGATCGCCCATTTCCACAACACGCTGCCTCTAATCTCACCGGCCGGCTACTATGCGGCACGGGCGGAAAATGTGCGCGTCGTCCAGACCTTGCACAACTTTCGTCTTCTCTGCGCCAATGCGCTTTTGTTCCGTAACGGAGAAGTCTGCGAAGACTGTCTGGGAAAATCGATTCCCTGGCCGGGCATCGTCCACAAGTGCTACCGCAACAGCCGCGCGGCGAGTACTGCCATCACGACGATGCTCACGACGCATCGAGTACTGGGCACCTGGCGGAAGGCGGTCCATGTATACGTCGCGCTCAGTGAATTCTCTCGACGCAAACTTGTCGAAGGGGGCCTCCCCGCGGACAGGATCGTGGTCAAACCCAACTTCGTCTACCCGGATCCTGGCCCCGGTGCGGGGACAGGCGGGCATGCCGTGTTCGTTGGGCGACTATCAGCAGAGAAAGGGGTGGGCACGCTCCTCGATGCTTGGCGGCATCTCGGTGGCAGTGTGCCCCTGAAGATCATAGGCGATGGTCCAATGTCCGCGATGGTGCAGGAGGCCGCGGCGAACGACGCCTCGATCGAATGGTTGGGAACTCTCCCGCTCGAGGCGGTTTTTAAGTTGATTGGAGAAGCGGCATTCTTGGTGCTGCCATCCCAATGCTACGAGAATTTTCCCCGCGTCATCACCGAGGCGTTTGCAAAAGGCACACCGGTGATTGTTCCCAAGCTGGGGTCAATGGCCGGGCTGGTCGACGATAACCGCACGGGGCTGCACTTCACGCCGGGAGACCACGCCGATCTCGCCGCGAAGGTGCATCGGCTCGTGGCGGAGCCGTCACAACTGCCGCCGATGCGGCAGGCCGCTCGCCAGGAATTCAACGACCACTTCACCGCTGACGCCAACCATAAGATGCTCATGACGATCTATGAGCGGGCCCTCTGTGGCCGCCCCAAAGTCGAGTGCGGGGCGTTGGCGCCGGGCATTGGGCCACTACCGCCTCACTGATCGAGACCTGCAAACTCAACAATATCAATCCGCTCGAGTATCTCGCCGACGTCCTCATCAGGATCGTCAACGCCCACCCCAACAGCGATATCGATCAACTGCTTCCGTGGGCCTACCCGCGTCAAAACCTCAAAGCCGTGGCCTGAAAAGCGACGCTTACGTTGTAAACGAGGACATCGCGGACAATCGGCAAGTGAGCGCCGCGTCGAAGGCGGAGCGACACCACCGCTGGTCTGCTTCTGGGACTGTTCCAGGCCGGGGATCGTGGCGGGAAAATGCCTTGGCGCCGAACCAGAATGCCAACGCGACCGCCCTGCAATCCAGGGGCAAGTCTGAAGGCTGCTAACGCGCAGCGGCGGCGTTGAGTTGTGCGCCAACCAGAAGGTCATTCGGGTTACCCCCGCTGCAACCCTTTTTGATGCGGATTACCCCCAGGGAGCCCTTTTCATCAATCTTCATCGGGCGTTCACTTCTATCAGTTTGGGGCAACCTCAGACTGAGCGGTATGTCTCGTACCGCAGCTGAAACCTGTCATCCTTAAGGTAACAGGAATATCCGGAATGACGGTTCAACTCAAGATCGAGACCAAAGAGACCGCTGACTTGCCTGCCCATTATGAGCAACTCGCGCACGACACACTGCGGGTCCTGTGGCAACGGAAGTTGCTGATCTCAGCGATCCTCGTCGCGGCCGTTTTGCTCGTGTCAGTCATGCTCGTGCTATTAGGGCCACGTTATTCGAGCGAGGCCATCATCGAGTTCGATTTCAGCCGCGAGGCGCCGACCGCCGGTGCGCAAATCCAACCGACCGCCTCGGTGGAGGCGGCGGCCATTGTAGACAGCGCAGCGCGCGTCATTCGCTCGCGGGCGACCGCCAGCGCGGTGGTGACTCGGCTCAGGCTCGACAAGGATCCTGCTTTCGCGCGCCGGTCGGCCTTTTCGTATGTCCAATCAGTGCTCGGTTCGTACGTCCAATCAGTGCTCGGTCTG
The DNA here is from genome assembly GCF_029910015.1 of Bradyrhizobium sp. ISRA436. Taxonomy (NCBI): domain Bacteria; kingdom Pseudomonadati; phylum Pseudomonadota; class Alphaproteobacteria; order Hyphomicrobiales; family Nitrobacteraceae; genus Bradyrhizobium; species Bradyrhizobium sp. ISRA436. Next base: position 2,508,420 of record NZ_CP094519.1, on the reverse strand, counting down.
GAGGCGGCGGCGACGCCGTCGCCCCACGACCTTGCAGTGAGTGAGCTCATGCGGAAGATCACGGTGACAAACGAGCTACGTAGCTATCTGATATCGATTGCCGTCACTACAGGAGATCCGGAACAATCCGCCAATCTCGCCAATGCTGTTGCGGTGGAGTACCTTCGAGGCGAATTGCTGCAACAGCTGACCGACGCAAAAGCCTCGGCTGAGCGCGACCTAAATCACCTTGCTTCGCTCTACGGCGTACGCCACCCGAATTACGTGAACGGCCGGACAAGGCTCGAAGATTGGGACGCGCAGTTGAGGGCCCTGCCCGGGTTGCCAGCCGATGACGTGGTCAAGCTCGTGAGGGGGCTGTCGCTCCTTACTGCCGAAAAAGTCATGGTTCCTTCCGGCCCCAATATCACGTTGATCCTCGGGCTTACGATTGTCGCCGCGCTCGGGGTTGGGATCTGGCTGGCTCGGTGGCTTGGGCCGCGCAGGCCCGTCCGGTCGCAGCGGCTCGCCGTCCTGGGTGAGCAGTTTTCAGGGCCCGTCCGCGGATAATCGATTTGGCTTTCGGCTTCCTTCACGGGGAGTGGGTCGCCACTGAACGACTGCGCCGATGTTCGATCCGTAAAGCCGCTGCGAGAGATTCGACGCACCGGCAGGAACCATAGGGAGCGGATCTGATGCGAGCGGTCCCCCATCGCCGGTGCCTGGCAAATGCAGCTGCGTTTTCGCTTTTGTTTCTCGGGAGCGCCATACTGGCACTGTATCCGGATTGGTTGAACAGGCCCGTCGCAAAGGCCATCAATAGTCTAACAATGGACTGGCAGTTCGCGAATGCGCTTGCCTTCAGTGTCGCATATCCAATACTGCAGGGTTTGGCCGTAGTATCGCTGGTCTGGTGTTGCTGGTTCTCTGGCATCAAAGCGGAATTGCGAGCTCACATAGTCAGTGGCACTTTTGCGGCTATCCTTGCTGGGCTCATCGCTCATCTATTGCATCGAACGCTGCCCTCATCTCCGCGGCCCATTTTCGATCCACTGCTTCAACTTCACGTACCGGCCGTCCTTGGCGATATCGACACCCTGAGGACCACCTCATCTCCTAACTCGCACACTTTTCCGAGCGAGCGTGCGACCATGTTCGCGGGCTTGGCAATTGCCGTGCTTCTAATTCGACCCAAGCTTGGATTACTCGCGCTTGGGTGCGCGATGTTGGCGGATGTTTCGCGCATCTACTTAGGTCTTCACTACCCGACTGACATCATAGGAAGCTATTCCCTGGCCGCTGCTATGGTGTGGCTCGCGCAAATGCAGTGGAGTTCTGAACTGGGTCTTCGATTCGTCAGATGGGAACGTATCTCCCCATCGACCTTTTACATGTGTGCTTTCGTTGCGTCCTACCTAATCACCACCGCGTTCCAGGATTTGCGCGATCTTGCGGGCATTCTTCTTCCGTAACCGGCACGAAGCGCCCGTCTCGCCATGAGGTTCGCCTGCGATACGCCCTGGCACGAGCTGATATGTGGGTATCCATTCGGCGTAGGCCGCAGGGTCACCGCTTAGGCAGTCCGGGTTTTATCTTTGTAGATCAGCTTAGGCATTTACCGTAGCCCAAGAGCGTATGGATGACGGGCTGCCGAAAAAGAGCGTGTCTTGCTCCCGGCGCAGGGCGTCGCACAACCGGCCCACCGGAATCTCGACGTCATCGTATCCGAGCACGTGGTCTCGCGTGACGTTCCGCCGAAGACGACAGCCTTCGGCGAGACCGATCGGAAGAAGGCGCTCGGCGTGAACGATCTGCGCGTTCTCGCACAAGCCGTAAGTCATGTAGTGGCCAAGCCCATCCAGGACCTCTCCGGCCTTGAGATCCCTCTTCGCGGCTGCAACCACGTCGACGTGCGGCGCGCCGAGCGGCGTGATTGCTGCATCTCGGAAGATCGCCGCGCGGGCAATCGTGAACGGGACCTCAAAGTGACAAAGATGATAGGGCCAGTAAAAGCAGTAGAGTGGGCCCGCTCCCATCTTGTAGAGCGATAGGTAGTGCTTCTCGACCGTATCGTTTGTTGTCCCAAGTACGAATATGCCCGGGTTTGGCATAGCTCCGACACAGTAATCCACGATACCGGGGCCATCGAGAAGCTCGTCGATCGGGTACCAGTTGACCGCTTCCTGGATCGGCGTGCCGGCCTCGACGACGGGACCGTGCATCCCGCGCCTGGCAACCCGCATGCCCGTTGCATTGGCAACGATCGCGTTCTCGAAGGATATCTTGGTGCCGTCTGCGAAAGACGTGACCATCGGGGCCTTCATCCCCCATCTTCTGGCGAACCCCTCCTGGGTTGTGGGATTGCGGTAGGGGTCGTGCAGACCTTTGATGTTCCCGCACAGAACCGGCCTGATACCCAATCCCTTCACCCACCGGTACAGGTTCATGATGACGCCTGGCTGGTCACCTTCCGTGTTCGTGATGACCACCCCGGCGCGGTCGGCATAAACCTTCAGGATCGGGCCGAGGGTGCCGTCGAGTTCGGCGTTCATCATGACGACGTGCTTAGCTCGGGCGATCGCCCGCATGACCACATCGGCCGCGAATTCGATCGTACCGGTGACCTCCAGGATCGCATCGATCCCATTAGCGTTGCAAAGAAGCATTGGATCGTCGGTGATCGCGCGCTGGCCCCGGGCGATGCAGTCGTCCAGTTCGTCCACGCTGCGCACATGTGTGACATTGCTCTCGCCGGATTCGGCGTATGCCCTACTGGCTCCCTCAAGATGACGGTTGGAAATCGCGGCGAGCTCCATGCCCTTGGTATAGTGCAGCATCTGACGCGCGATGCCTCTGGCCATGAACCCGGCGCCCACCATTCCCACCCTGATCGGGGTGCCGGCCCGTTTCAGCCGCTCGAGCTCGCGGTCGACGATGAACATGGCTGTCTACTCCTGATCGGCGGTCGCGACGAGCCTGCGCTCGTCCACAAAATCAGGCCAGCTGCAGTCCTTTTCGGAGATGACGGCGGGCTCGGCGGGCCACTCGATGCGAAACGCCGGATCGTTCCAGCGCACACCCCGCTCAGCGGCCGGCGTATAGAACTCAGATACAAGATACGTGACCTCCGTCTCGTCCGCGAGCGTCAAAAAGGCGTTCGCGCAGCCTTTCGGGACGAGGAGCATGCGGTAGTTTTCCGCACTAAGCTCGACCGCTATGTGACGCATGAAGGATGGCGAGTCCGGCCTCAGATCGAGCATCACGTCGTGCACGGCGCCGCGAACGCAGCGCAGGAGCTTGTCCTCCTGGTACGGGGCGACCTGGTAGTGGAAGCCGCGCATCGTGTGCTTGCGGCGGTTGAAGGAGATATTCATCTGGACGATCCGGTTGGGGAGGCCGCGATCGTCGAACTCCTGGCTGCACCAGCCGCGGGCAAAGAAGCCGCGGCTGTCGGCTCGCTTGTCAAGTTCTACCGTATAGGCGCCCTCGATTTCGGTGGTCTTAAAAATCATCTGATCCTCCGAGACCAGCCTCACCCGGCCGGGTAAAGCACCCGCGAGCCGTGTACCTCGTACCCAAGCGACACCAAGGGGAGGTCCGAGAGCGCCTGACGCACCCGCTCGCGTTTCTCCGGCTTCACGATGAACATGAGGAAGCCGCCACCGCCGGCGCCGCAGAGTTTGCCACCTTCGGCACCTGCCTCAAGGGCTCGCGCGTAACAGCGGTCGATCTCCGAGGTGGTAATCTTGGAAGCAAGACCCCGCTTCATCACCCAGCCGCGGTGAAGAGCCTCGCCCACCTGCTCAAGCTCGATGTGGTGACCGGCGCAGAGGGCACGAAACTCATAGGCGTCGTTGCGCATGTGCCGAAGGACGTCCAGGTTTCGCGACGTGTTGCTCCTCTGCTCGGTGAGCACCGAGGCGGCCGGGCGCTGATGACCGGTCCAGAACATCATGATGTTGCTGAACAGGTAGGCAGCGGAACCGTTTCGGACCGGCTGCGGCTCGACCGTAACGCGGCCGCCGCGCCCGAACCGAAGCAGATTCAGGCCGCCGAAGGCGGCGGCGTATTGGTCCTGCTTGCCGATCGGCTCTTTAAGAACCTCCATCTCAATATAGCAGGCCTCTTCAGCTAGTTGACCCGCGGTGACGCGCTCGCCACGGAAGGCGTGGAGCGCGTGGAGCAACCCCACCGCAAAGGAGCTCGATCCCCCCATGCCGGTCGAGGCCGGCATGTCGGCAACGGTACTGATGAAAATCGGAGGCTCGATGTTGAGAAATTTGAGGCACTCGCGGGCGATGTTGTTGTCAATCTCCGCAATAGTGTTGACCTGCTCGGTGCGCGAGTAGTTGAGCCGGATCGGCTCGTTGAAGAGGTCGCTGTGGCGCTTCACAGTGACGTAGACGTATTTGTCAACGGCCGCGCTCAGGACGGCGCCTTCTTCAACCTCGTAAAACTCCGGCAAATCCGTGCCGCCTCCTGCAAAGCTGACGCGCAGCGGAGTCCGCGTCATGACGATGCTGGTCGGACGCCAGTTGGCGTAAGCAGGTCCGTGCCCCTCCTCATCGAGGATTACGGATGCAGGCTCGAGTTCACGCGTCGATAGAGTTTTCACTGCGCTCGGCCTCCTACCCTGTTGAGAGACTCAGGCTCGATTTCGGCTCACATTGGCTCTGATCTCAGTCCACCTGAGCGACTCGTCGATCGATCCGCTGTCGAGCAGATGCCGCAACCAGCTCAGACGCGTAAAACGCTTGTCCGTGAATACGCCATGCTTCAGACCGATTCTTTGGAACGCGGTGTAAAGCTCCTTCGCTCCGTCCCTCGCCGTCCATCGGAAGCGGAATCCCGGAAAGGTTCGCTTGAACTTGGCAAAATCCGCCTTGTAGGTGCGCTGATCCGCGCCGGGCTGCGGCACGCTCGCGAGTTCGCAGCCGGGAACCCTTTCCGCCGCAATCTGCCCGAGATCACGGATCTGGTGATTGAGTTCGTCCGCACCGATGTTGAAGGCCTCGTTGTGGACCGTCTCTAGTGGCGCCTCGAGCACCGCCTGAAACGCGCGCGCAACATCCTGGACATGAACGACTGGTCGCCAGGGTGTGCCGTCGCTTTGGATCACAATGCGGCCAGTCGTAAAGGCATTGCCCATGAAATCGTTGAGGACTGTGTCGAACCGCATCCGCGGCGATAGGCCGTAGACAGTCCCGTTGCGGCAAAACGTCGGGGAGAAACGATCATCGGCGAGCGTGCGCAGCGCCATCTCCGCCTCGACTTTGGAGCGGGCGTATTCGGTGCGCGGCGCGAGCGGCGCATTCTCGTCGACAACCGCCGCTTCCGACGTCCCGTACATGATGCAAGAGGATGAAAAAATGAAGCGCGGGACGCCCGCCTGCTTCGCGAGTTTCGCAAGCCGGATCGTCCCCTGCCAGTTGATCTCCCGCGTCCAGGCTTCGTTCAAGTTGCCGATCGGATCGTTGCTGAGTGCCGCCAGATGAATCACCGCGTCGAAACCGGCGAGATCCTTGGCGGTAACCTCTCGTAGGTCCTCGCGGATTGTCGGGACGTCAGCGAGGTCGGGGACGAGTGTGCAGACAGAGAAATATCCGGTGTCGAGACCAACCACGTCGAATCCCTGGCCCTGGAGCCAAGGCGCCATAACCGATCCGATATAGCCGTTGTTGCCGGTGATCAGGATCCGCTTGTTGTTAGGCATATGCGGGGGTGCCTTTCCGTTCAAGCAGTTGTCGGGTGACGTCGAGGAGCGAGCACGCACTGGTCACGCGACGGAAGGGGCAGTCAGCCGCCGCCGCAGCCGCGGCGTCGCGCTCGTCGTCGCCAACAAATAGCGTGCGCGTGAGGTCAAGGTGGAAGTCCCGCTGGGCTTGGTAAAGGAGGCCGGGTTTCGGCTTGCGACACTCGCAACCGTCTCCCCAATCGTGCGGACAATAATATATTGCGTCGATGCAGCCTCCCGCCTGCGCGATCTCACGCTTCATGCGGTCATGTACGGCTTCGAGGTCGGCCTCGTTCATGACGCCGCGACCGATGCCGGGTTGGTTGGAGGCGACAATTGTGCGGTAGCCCCGGTCGTGCAGGAGCCGCAGTGCCTCGAGAGAGCCCGGGCACCATGTCCACTCACTCCAGTTCCGTACGTATTGCGCCGGCGGCGGCTTGTGGTTGAGCACGCCGTCGCGATCGAGGATCACGGTTGGCTTGCGCCGCATGAAGGCTTCCGTTGCCGGGAGTCGCTCCAGCGAGCCGACGCCGTAATAGCGGTGATCGCTCGAATACGCCGTGAGCCGCCCCTGTTGAGCGAGCGGCGTATAGATCGCCTCCTCGAACAGCGTGTCCTGCTCGGGTAGCAGCGCGAGGGCGAGGTCTGTAAGGATCGCGTAACTGATTTCGACCTGCTGCAGCCCGGGGGTCGTGCGCAAACGATCGAATACGCTCACGTGGCCGTCGTGGTCGAGGAGGACGCTGCCTCGGGAGTAACCGTCCTTGTTGCCGTAGACGGTGATCAAACCGGGCTTCCCGGCCTCGCGGAACCGCGCCCACAGCCGGTTCATCTGCATCGGCCAGTAGTTGTCGCAGTACAACAGCAGGAAGCAAGGATCGATCAAGTGCCGAGCAGTCGCCACTCGGCTGCTGGTCAGTTGGTCGGGAGCCGTTACCGAGTACTCGATGTGCACACCCCAGTCACGACCATCGCCGAAATGGTTCTGTACGACCTCTGGCAAATACCCCAGGAGGATCAGGACTCGTTCAAAACCCTGGTCGCGCAATTGCTCGATCTGGTATTCTAGAAAAGGGCGCCCCAGAACCGGCACCATCGGCTTGGGCCGATCATCCGTGATCGGCCGCATTCGGGTGCCACGTCCACCGGCAAGGATGACTGCCTGCGTCGGCCGATCATAGATCCGGCCTTCGATACGCGCGTGGAGGGAAGTGTCGTCGAGGGCGGCCATTAATTAGGACCTGGTCTGTCGGCAACGAGGCACCTTGTGGCCGCGTGACAGATCGCTGAATGGACGTCCTCGACGAGCTCGTACCTGCCCTTCTCGGTCTCGACGCACACTGGCTCGTCGACCAGACCCTTCAGCACGCCCCCATCAAATCCGAGTAGGGCCACGGTGGTGAGCTTCAGCCTTCGCGCCAATTCGACCGCGCGCACCAGGTTCGGGGAGTTGCCGCTCGCAGAGATGCAGGTCAGCACATCTCCCGGGGTCGCGAAATTCTCAAGCTGGCCCGCGAACGCCCTCTCGTAACCTTCGTCGTTTGACAGAGCGGAGAACCAGGACATGTTGTCAGATAAGCACATGACCTTTAACGGTCGGCAGCCCGAGCGTTTGGTTGCCTTGCCAAGGTCATTCACCCAGTGAGAGGCGGTTGAAGAGCTACCGCCATTGCCGGCGATGTAAATGAAGGCCCCTCGGTCGCGGGCCTCACGGAAAATCTCGACTAGTCTCTGGACCGCGTACACTTGAACTTCCGCCAGCACGCGGCGCACACTCTCAAAATGCATCGAGATGACGTCTGACGTCTCCAGTGATGTCGAAATCACCGGCGGCACATGTGGTGATTCAGACCGAATTGTGCGCATGCGCCCGGTTCTCCAGGATGAACAACGGCTCAAACCTCTGGATCCATTAGACGCCAGATCTTGCCGCCCGACATCCACTCTTTGGGGGTAGGCCGGATTGGCCAGCACAAGATCATTGCGGCCAAATAGTCCTCAGTGAACAAGCCTCTAAGCGATTGAGCGGGGAGTCTGTTTTCGGATGCGAGGGCATTTGCGAACCATGATTCTGCGGTGCATCGGAGGAGACCATGCGGCCGAAGAAGCACCAGACGACGGGGCCGAACGATCGACGGCGCCGGCTACGGCCCATGCCAAGCAGTTCAAGCGGCATCGGCGGCAGTTGCGCATCCTGCGCAGCCGGCTGGGCCGGATCATCCGCGACATCCGTTGCAAGATCGAAGGTGAAGCTGCGCTCGAAGAGGCGTTCGCGCTCCCGCGGCGACGATGCGCAAAATCCCCGCCGCATCTTCATCTCGGGCCAGAAGCACGGGTATCTCAGGCGGCTGCGCTATCGGGCGATGGCGACATGGCGGCGGCTGCGACTTCGCTCAGCCGGGACTTGCGATCATGGAGCTGCGGAAGCGGCTCCATTCCGATTGTGGCCAAGATGTGCTCCCAGCGGTAGACCCAATCGTGCCGTAGCAGGCAACGCACGGCGTTCGTCCGGCGCACGCGCTCTATCCGCTCGGGCTGCGCATCCAATTCGTCGATCACGGCGGCGATATCGCTTGACTGTGGAGAGACCTCAATCACCGCATCTGGCCAATCGAAGCACTCTCGGAACTCGGCACATTGCGGCGTGGTGCCAAGGATGACGGCGCCCCCGGCGGCACCCTCGAACAGACGTGACGGAAGGACCTGCTCGCCTACGATCTTGTGCGATTTTGCACCCACTACTGCCGCGGGACTGAAGCCCATGAAGTAACGGGTGCGCTTGATAGTGTTGGCGAGAAGCAGTCGATGCTCCCGCCAATCCTTGACCTGGGAATCGCCGCTCGAGAGCGAGTCATAGAGATAGAAGAAATTGCGCCGTTCAGCCAGCGCCACCAATTGCCGATGTAGTCCCGTTGCGCGATTGCCCATCGAATATACATCGACGACCCGTTCGGGCGGCGAGGGATACGGTGTGGCAATCAGGCAATCGACGCCCGTCGCCAGAAAGGAACAGGGAGCGGACGTGTATGGGGAAAGGCGCGGTACGCTTGCGCTGTGAAGCAGAAACACGTGGTCGAACTGGTCCAATAGTCTCAAGTAATTGCTGTCCTGTTCGAGTGTGCTGGACCAGAGCTCGAACAGATATGCCACGGCGATCTTGCACCGTCCGCGCCAATTTTGGATGCGCGAGAGCTCAACGAAACTTTGCGGACTCCAGGCCACAAAGAAGAAGACGTCGTAGTTCTGGTCGAGCTCGACCCGCTTGATCGTCGGCGCGTTCTTCAGTCCAAGCCCCTTACGGACACCATTGACCAGCCTGTTGAAGTCGCGCTGGACGTTCAGACTGTCGTGAGGTGGCAGAATGCCACTGAGATACCTCGTCAGGTAGTTGTCGATGCCAGGCGCGACGAGGTCTGCATGATCACATTCGGTGACGATACTGCAGAACTCGTAGGACAATGCGAAGTGAGCTCGATCTTTCGCGTTAAAGTCAGAAGCAACGAGGATTCGTCTCTTCAAGGACAGGTCCTCCATGTTACCTTTTTGGCCACCTCTAGCCTCTGGATTGCGATCTACGCCTGTACGGCCGGCTGAGCCGGACGCTGGACCCAGTCGGAGGGATCAGAACGCATTGCGGGCAAAGGATGCCGTCCCAGAATCATGTCCGCGGCCTTTTCTGCGATCATGAACACAGCCGCGGACGTGTTGGCGGAGGGCACAGTGGGCATTATCGAGGCATCCGCTATCCGCAGGCCCTCCAAACCGTGGACACGTAATTGATCATCGACGACCGACGCCGGGTTGTCCTGCGGGCCCATTTGGCACGTCCCGCACACGTGATATGCTGTCAGTCCAGCTTCCCGCGCGTATTCTAGGCACTCGGAGTCGTCCGTGACCGAGGGACCGGGCAACTCCTCCCCGCAGTAGTAAGGCTGAAGCTCTGGGGCGCCGAGCAGCCGCCGAACCGTCCTGATGCCGTCGACAGCAACACGCTGGTCCCTTTCGTCCACGAGATAGTTGGGCTGAATGATCGGGGCACGGAAGGGATCGGGCGAGCACGCGCGGACGAATCCGGTGCTGTTCGGCCGCAGCTGATAGAATCCGGGCTTGAGGACGGGAAAACTTTCCAGGGTGTGGTTCGTATAATTCCCAATGGCAATATCCAGCTGAATATCCGGAGTGGAGGAGAGATCCCGCGAATTGGCGAAACCGTAGACGAGAGACGGACTAACGGCGAGAATGCTCGGACGGCCGAAGGCCCATTTGGCGCCTTCCCGAAGCAGAGCAAAGCCGTGCCCGCTGATCGTCTTGCCCTTCACCCGGACGATGAAATGGATCATGTAGTGGTCCTGCAGGTTCGCGCCGACGCCAGGCAATTCATGCAGGATCGGAACACCAAGGTCTGCGAGCAATGCTTGTGAACCGACCCCTGAAATCTGCAGCAGCTTCGGCGTATTCGTAGCCCCGGCGGTGAGGATCACCTCGCGGCGTGCTTGCAAGTCACGAGCAGGACGGCCAGGTCCTTGCGCGTAGCGAACCCCGATCGCGCGCTTTCCCTCGAACACCACCGCAGTGGCTTGGGCTCTGGTCCGAATCTCCAAGTTCCTCTTCTTGGTAACTGGTCGCAGAAATGCCCGCGCCGCACTTACGCGCCAGCCGTTCTCGATATAGCGCTGATAGTACCCGACCCCCGCCTGCCTTGCGCCGTTGTAGTCGGAATTGTGCGGCAGTCCGAGGTTGTGCGCAGCCTCAATGAAAGAATCGCAAAGCGGGTGTTGCCAATCGCAGTCCGTGATGGGAAGCGCTCCTTCCAGGCCTCGGTACGTGGTATCGCAGGTCCCGATTCTCCGTTCGGTTCTTTTGAAGTACGGAAGCACGTCAGCGTAGCCCCAGCCCCGGTTGCCCCGGCGGGCCCAACCATCGAAATCCTCGTAATGGCCCCGGTTGTAGTTCATTCCGTTGATCGCGGTCGAACCACCGAGCGTCTTGCCCTGCGGGATCGGTATGGCGCGGTTTGCCGTCGCTGGGCTCGGCTCCGTTTCGAACTGCCATGCGTATTTCGGAATTGATGAGGCCTTGTAGACCCCGGCGGGGACACGCAGGAAGACACTGTAGTCGGGCGGGCCCGCCTCGAGCAGGCAAACGGTGCGGTCTTGTGCGGCCGCGAGTCGATTGGCCACCACGCACCCCGCGGCCCCGGCGCCGACAATTACATAGTCGAAAACCTCTGTTTCCGCCGACATTGTTTCTACCCCACGGGTTCCACTGCATGGAGAATGTTAGCGGATGGGTCTTCGCGTCACTTGGCTCATCGGTGTTACCCCTTCGGAGCGCTTTTTGAGATTGTCATTCGCAGGCATGCTCCGGAGTGCCGCGCGGCTCACCATGAAAGAGGGGCCCCCGGGGGGTGATCGGCGTTGCTTCACTCTCTAGGGTGCGGTGCGGCTCACGGCTCCGAACGTGTTCGCCAATGCAGCGCAAGACGCTGTTCACCAAGCTCAGATTGGCGACGCCTGGGACGTGTAACCGGGCGTGTCCAGAGGCAAGCCATGAACTTCTTTCGGCAATCGCGACGCGGGCTGACCTCCCGGACGGCTCTCTGCTCGTCACGACGTCAGCGGATGGTGGCCATCCCCTCAGAGATTGGTATCGCGGAGTCGCTCAAGGAGCATGGGCTGAGCGGGATTCTTCCCACTTCTTGCGCCATTTCAGACGCCAAGCCGGTCATGCGGCTGGCTGAGATTGCTGAATACGGGCGGGGATTTGAGATCAGAGGCTACACCAAAGACCACATCAGCCTCACCAGGATCGCTCCGCGTTTAGCCCCGCATCAGATTCAACCAACAAGCGCAGGCTTGAGGATCTCCTTGGTCGGGACGTCTACGGCTTCGCCTGCCTGGACGGAGTCAGGACTTATGGGACTTCCCTCGGTGAGGTCTGCTTATGAGCCTGCGTAAGCAAGCGGCCAGCTTAGCCATTATGCATGCGGCGGACGTCCTGCAGCCCCTTCTCATTCTGCCATATGCCGGCAGGGTTCTGGGGCCCCTTCAGTTTGGACAATACGCATACGCCCTGAGCGTCGGATGGCTCGCAGCCACGATCGTGGAGTATGGTTTTCATTGGACTGCGCAACGTGCGGCGGCGTCCGCCCGGCATGAGCCAGCCGTGATCGCCTCTCTCTTCGCGGAGGTCGCTGCCACGAAAGCTATACTGTGCTTCGTGGTGACGCTCGCTGGCGTCGCTGCCCCGGACGGCCTCCTCGCTGTCAGCAAGCCCATGTTCTTGTGCGCCATGCTGACCTCGGTGGGAGGCATCCTGTTTCCGACCTGGCTGTTCATCGCTCTGGAACGCGCATGGCAAGCGGCCGTCGCGGTGGTCGTCGGCCGCAGTTTGGCTCTGGTGTGCTTCCTGACGATGGTGACCTCGTCCGCCCAAATCGAACTTGCGGTGGCGATTCAGAGCTCGATACCCCTGGTCGCGGGCCTTGTCAGCCTGCCGTTCATCGTTCCCATCGGCTTCAGCGGCTTCAGGGCCGTGACACCGTCCACGGTTGGAATGCAGCTTCGCAACGGCTGGCGAGGATTCCTCTTTACTCTTGTCGAGAGGCTGTTCGTGACTCTGCCTGTTCCGCTTGTCGAGCATTTTGCGGGTTACGTTGCCGCCGGGCACTATTCGATCGCCGAGAAGTTCGTGAGCGCCACACGGCCTTTTTTCAGAGCCATGTGCGAAACGCTTTTGCCCAGAGTCGCATATTGCGCGCACCACGACCCGGAAGCTGGGCTCGTTCTGATTCGGCGTTCCTTGCTGACCCTCGTCGTTGGTGCGGCACTCAGCCTTTTTTTGTTCTTTCTCGCCCCATATGTCATCCTCTTATTATTCGGCGAGAGTTTTTCGGGTGCGATCCCGATCGTTCGGGTGATGTCTGTCATCCCTATTCTAATAAACGCGAATACCTGCACGTCAAACCTCTATATGTTTAACTACGGCCACGAGCGCGCTTGGGCCTCTCTCAACGTATCCGGCTTATTGATATTCCTCGCCGTAGCATACCTACTTTCTCTCCAACTCTCGAACGCGGCCATCGCCGTCGCGATCGCACTAATCGCGAGGGAATGCTTCGTGCTGGTGGTTTCGGCAGGTTTCTTCTTGGTGTTTGGCACTGCCAGAGTGCGGATTCCCGCAACTCAAGGTGACGGCAAGGCGCGCGCAAGCGACGTTGCAGCGGGTTCCATGCTCGCGTCCCCCACCAGCGCCGTGCCGCCTTGGCGTGGTCAACTTCGTTCCGAACGCTAACTCGACGTGCTTCCTCCAGGCTTACCGCCTCACGAGTTAGCCGAGGATCCTCTAGAGCCAGGCGATCCGGCGGCGGCGTAAGCACCGCCGCACACGTGGATGGCTGCTTCAAGGCGGGCGTCACGAGCGTATGGAGTACTCCTCTGTTGACGGTTGAACCTATGCCCTTTGTAATTCACAATCGACAGACGGAAAGGTCGATCGCATGCGTGTTGTCCTCACTCGGCGCGAGGCTCTCGACTCGCCGGACGGCATCAATATTTTCATCGTATCGCTTGCTCAAGCCCTGTCCGATCTGGATCACGAGGTGAAGATCGTTGTGGGGAGCCTCCAGAGCCATGCGGAGTACAGGCGCCTTCTAACTCCTCGTCTCGATCTGCCGATCCTTGCATTGAGTCGCACGCCTTCGACGGGGCTTGCCTCCGTCGCGGCCTGGCTTCGCGCGAAGTGGATTATCGATCGCTTCAGGCCGGACCTTGTCATCCACAGCGAGGCAGTTCCTCTCCCGCTCCGCGGCACAATCGTCCAGGTTGTCCACAATCTCGAGCTTCGCAGTGGGCGACTTGCTCCGGTGTGGCGGATCATTCGGCGGTTCAGCACCAAGCGGTGCGACTACGTGGTCGCTACGACGACTGAGCTTCGTGATGAACTCGTCCGCGATCTTGGCATGCCACGGCACCAGCTTGCCGTGATCCCCAAATGCATCGACCTTCAGGCCTACCATGGGATTGACCTTGCAGCCCGTGAGCGGGCGATCCTCCATTCCGGGACCCTGCCCTACAAGGATCCCGGCGCCACGATCCGGGCATTCGGTGAGCTCGACGATCCGTCAGTAGGACTCTACGTTGCAGGCGACATCACTCAACCGACGCAAGCGGCGGTGGATGCTCTCCCGGATCGGATTCGCAGGCGCGTTACCCTCCTGGGTCCCGCGGATGGGCAGACGGTGCGGAGGTTGCATGGTCGGGTTAGGGTCGCTGCCTTCCCCACTCGCTATGCGACCCCTGTCGCGTCTGCAACTGTCATGGAGGCGATCGCTAGCGGAACGCCTATTGTCGGTTCTTCACGGCTCAGCCGGGATGTGCTCGTGAATGGCGTGAACGGGCTTGTGGCCGATACAGACCCAAGCGCGATGGCGATTGCGCTCAGATCCGTCCTGAACGATGACGCGTTGTGGTTACGGCTGTCCGCAGGCGCGCGCCGAATGGCCCAACGGTTCGATGCCTTTCGCGTCGCGCGGCAGTACATCGAACTTGCGTCTGCGACGAGCCCGCGGCAGCTACCGTCTTATCGACTGCGAAAGCGGTTCCAGTGATAATCTAATCAGCTCTGGGCGGGAGAACCCACATTCGCCGCAGCGGTTGTCGAGCAACGGTTCGTGTCTCTAGAACCCGTAAAGCCGAGCAGGGTTCTCCACCAAGATGGTGCGGCGGATCTCCGCGTCGGGCACCCACCTCGCAAACAGATTGAGAAGATGCCCGGTATCGACCGGAAGGTTGGGCGCGAGATCCGTGTTGGATCGACCAGCGACAGGGGTCGAGTCAACGTGTGGCCAACCCGAGCCCCATAGCAGCCGATCCGGGTTTGCGGCCAGAAGAGCCCGAACCACAGGTATGAGGTCCCCATAGTCGGGAGCTTTCTTGGAGAGCCGATATGGTTCTGCGAGTTTGACATAGGCGCGCCCCGATTTGACCAGCGACAGCACCGCCTCGAAGCCGGGCTGCTGCACGCCACCGGCAACCCATCCGAAGTAATCGAGAACAAGGGGCACAGGGCACGCGGCGAGTTGCGGCGCGAGAGCTGCGACCACGTCGGGAGGTGCCGAGATGTCGAGGTGCCATCCCCGTACGTTAGCAAGATCGATTGCAGTCTGTAGGTGCTTTGCTGCAGCCGCCGGACGGAAGACGCCGGCGCCGCCGAGGAACAGCCGCATGCCGGTGATGCCACCCTTCATCATTGAATCGAGCCTCTCCGACGAAGTGGCCTTGTCGACCAAGGCAACGCCGCGCGCGCGATCTCGCCCGAGCTTCTCGATGGCCGCAAGAGTCACTGAATTGTCATTTCCATAGATGGTCGGCGTGACGATGACCGCACGTTCGATACTCAGGAATTTCAGCATTTCAACCAAGTCGTCGGCGGTCGCGGCGGGAGGGGTGTAGTCCCGTTCCGGCGACATGGGGAATTCCTCCGGCTGGCCAACGACATGGACGTGCGCGTCGCAGGCGCCGCGCGGGACATCGAAAGCGACCGTTGTATTCGGCTTTGGGCCGGCGGCAGAAACCCGCTTCAAGTTGGCCATCGAGACGCATAACGCGCTTGCGGTCTCAAATAGCGCTCGACGTGTCAGCATGAATGTCCAAAGCCTCGGCTTCTTACGTGGCGTCCCGCCGCACTCCGGAAATGGCCGTCACCGTCCGCGCCACCAACCGATACTCAGGTCCCACAGCACAGACCGCAGCGGGGAAGCGCCAAGTGACCAAAGGGGCGCCGATCCGAGGATCATACGTCCGGTCGTGGTGCTCGTGTCAATCGGCGTACCGAGGATGCGAAGGCCGACGCCCTTGCGGCCCAGCCGCTCGATGAGCGCCAGCACCCCCCGGGTCGAACGCGCCACTCGATAGGGTTTCGTGATCGCTATCACGTCCCCTTTCCGAGCGGACTCGATCGCCCGCTCCAACTCCGGCATCTTCCCGAAGACACTGGCCTTCTCGCAGAAATACTCCTGCGCCCCGATCGCGGCCAGATCGCGCCTCTGAGCGTCAAGTCGCCCGATAGGTTCGAGTGGACCAATGCGACAATAGCCCACGATCACGGACTTTCCCCCTGGCAGCCACACACAGGCCCGAAACACGTGCCGCTTTGGACGGTAGTTCTGGACAGTCTCTCGCGGCAACCACTTTGAGCCAATCTACTTTCCGGCGCAAGTTTCGGATTCTTGATGGGTTGGTCTGCACCACCGTAGGTGTTGAGGGTGATCACCAATACTGAGCACAACTCAATACAACACTCTTTGACGGGTTTATTGCGAACGGACTCGCGCTGCGAGACCAGCGGTTTCGGCGGTGATGCTGGCACGCCCCGAATGGAGACTGACTGTCCAGCTAACCAAGCGCTACTTCACCAAAGTACGTCCGGTGTAGTCGATGCGATGAAGCAAAGGCGACATGCTCTGTTCTTCGAAGTATTGGTCTACAGCCTTTCGCGCTCCGGCCCAGTGCCCATAATCGTCAATGATGAGAACTCCGCCCGGTGAGAGCCGCGGGAAAAGGTGAACGAGTTCGTGATAGGTGGATTCGTACCAGTCTGTATCCAGTCGAAGCAGCGCAATTCTCTGCGGGGCCTGCTTTGGGACTGTGCTCTCAACCGGGCCCTGTACGTAATTCAGGAGGTGCGGCGGGTAGCCGGTCGACGCGACATTCCGCTTGACCTCATCCAACGGGGCGGCAGCCCAAATATGACTTGTGTCGCGGGGTTCTGCCGAAAGCAATGTGGCGGCCGATTTTCCTCGTAGATCGCGGTCGGCATCGGTTGGCTGTGACATGCCTTCAAACGTGTCGAACATCCAAATATCGCGCAAATCTCCCGCATCTAAAAGCGTGAGGGCGCAAGCCATGACGCTGCCGCCCTTCCAGACGCCACATTCGAGGATGCTGCCCGGGATGTGATTGCGGACAACATATCGGACCGCTTCGCGCAACGCGGACACCCGTTCTGGTGTCGTCATGGTGAAGGGTTTGACTCTGTTGCAGAGGGAAACGGCTTCTGGACTGAAGTCAGGGGGACAACCCGTCTTTGTGCGTGCGGCGATCGTGTATCCAGCCTTCTCGATCAGCAATCTAATCACCCGTCTCGCAACTCTTCTCATTTACCCCTCCATTAGTCGGGGTTTCGCTGTTCTTTCTGCACTCGTAGCGTATTCAGATTGAGACTGGCCGCTTACGGCAACTAAGGAGTAACCCGGTTTCTCTTGCGTTCGGCGCGAGGCTCTTCATGCTGGCCGTACCGCCTGCCAGTATCGCGCGACAGATCCTTCAGCGCAGCGTCAACCAGGTCGCGAATCGCACGCAGCAGGTGATCCACCAGACCGCTGCTCCAACCGCACGCAACTTTTCAACAGCCTGTTAGTGGCCTCTCTAACGGATGCCGATCCCGAACGCATCTGCTGTCAACTTTTTCTCCCAGTTGTGAGCATGCTCAATCATCTTTGACAGATCGTCTAATTCTGGCCTCCATCCCAGTTTCATAAGTTGACGGCTATCTGCCACAATTGAGGCGGGATCTCCCGCTCGACGGGGCGCTTGGCGAATTTCGAAATCAACTCCCGAGACCCTCCTTACCGCATCAACAACTTCTCTGACCGAGTATCCTCGTCCATAGCCGCAATTAAGGGTCCGGGACTCACCACCGTCCCGCAGATGATCGAGCGCCGCAAGATGCGCACGAGCCAAATCGGAAACATGCACGTAATCTCGCACGCATGTACCGTCGGGTGTTGGATAGTCGCTGCCAAAAATACTCATGCAGGAGCGTCGGCGAAGTGCCGTCTCAAGTGCCACTTTGACGAGATGCGTCGCACCAGGCGTCGATTGACCAAGGCGTCCGGCCGGATCGGCTCCGGCGACGTTAAAGTAACGTAGCGTTACATACCGCAGATTATATGCCGCGCTTGCATCACGCAGCATATACTCCGACATTAGCTTTGACCTTCCATAAGGCGAAAGCGGCGCTGGATCAGCTGTCTCACTTACGGGCGTAAAGCTTGGATTTCCATAAACTGCTGCAGTTGAAGAGAAAACAAAATGCTTTACGTTTCCTCTCACCGCTGCTTGTAGCAGAGCATGTGTTTTGACCGTGTTGTTGAAATAATAGCTAAGCGGATCGGCTATCGATTCCGGAACGACTATTTTGGCCGCAAAATGCAGGATCGCGTCAATCCGATGATTTTGTACAAGACGCAATACCAAATCCATATCTCCGACATCGCCGGCAAAGAAAGGGACACATGACGGAACTGCCGCCCTGTTGCCAGTCGATAGATCATCCAAAACAATCGGAATCTCGCCCCGATCGAGAAAGGCGAGAACTGTATGGCCGCCGATGAAGCCAGCGCCCCCTGTGATCAGTATCGTCATTCGGTAACTCCCTTCGATGAGTTACATTTTGGATCGAGATCGTGCCGGACCGAGGAGCTCGCGTGATCGTCGACAATGGCGTCGAAGCGGCGGGCCTGCGCCAGGTTCTGAACGTGTTGAAGCGATCTCTGAGCGGGCGCGGGTAAGGGCTTGCGACCGGCCACGCCGACGTGAGGAAGAGCTTTGCGAACGAGCCGTTTCTGATGCAGGAAGTGTTGCAGCGCGAGAGCCCGGCATCTCCTTCGGACTGCGCGACGAACGATGCCGCTGGATCGTGCAAGGCATCAGGATGCGGGCGTCCTGCACCGCGAGCACCGATCTCAAGATGGAGAGCCCGATGGTGTAGACGCCGAGTTGACTGGGCTGGGCGCAGCGACCGACCAGCACCGTCGACAGCAGGCTGGTGCCGCTGACAACCGCCTGGTCCGCCAGCGTCAGGGCGTGTGTTCCGAAGATGACGCGCGTGATCTCGGCCACGCTGCTGCGCTCCGACTTCCGGATTCTTCCAGGACATGGAGTTTCGGCTGCAGCAGCGCAATACGGTCCGCTCCAAGCGCCAAGGGCCGGTCTTTCACTCCGACTTCCTGCATGCCAACCTTCTCAACCCGTCTCGCGCGACGGCATCGCGCCGGCGGACTCCCGGCCACGCATGGCGCGTCGCAACAGCTCGCCCGCCGCGAGACAAGAGAATCCCGGCACGATGTAGACATAGCGTCGCCACAGGCGCCGCGGCTCCGAGCACAGCCGGAACAGCCATTCGAGGCAGTGACGTTGCATCCACCTCGGCGCCTGGCGCTTGGTTCCAGCCAGGAAATCGAATGCCGCGCCGACGCCAATCATGACCGGCGCCTCGATGAGGCCGAGATGCGCGGCCATCCACCGTTCCTGTTTCGGCGTGCTCAACCCGACCCAGACGATGTCCGGCCGCGCGGCATTGATCATGTCGATGACCGCGCGATCCTCGTCCGGCGTGAGTGTCCGAAACGGCGGGGAGTATGTGCCGACCACCTGGAGCCCCGGAGTCGCGCGGACCAGCGTTTCCTTCAGCTTCTCGGCAAGGCCGACATCTCCACCGTAGTAGAATTGCCGGTAACCTCGCCTTGCGGAAACTGCCGTCACCTCCCGCATCAGGTCCGGCCCATAGACCCGTTGCGTGCGCTGCTTGCCGATAAGGCGCAGGAAATAGACGAGTGGGACGCCGTCCGGGGTCACCATGCCGGCGTCATTGTGGATCCTGCGCAGCGACGGATCGCGCCGGCATTCCATTACACCGTGGGCTCCTGTGACGCAGACATATTCGCGGCGCCCCTCCTCGATCCAACCCTCAAGGGTCGCGATCGCGTCGTCCATGGTAATGGCGCTCACGTTGACGCCAAGCACGTCGCCGCGATCAGGAACAGGGCTGGCCGAGGCATTCACTGGGGGATCTTCCACACGAGCTTGTCGGCCTCGCGCGGGTCGGCCAGCAGGTTGTCGAAATAGGCGATCGTCCTGCTCAGCCCCTCCACCACGCTCACCACGGGCGACCAGTGCAGAAGCTCACGCGCGCGGGAGATGTCGGGCCGGCGCTGGCGCGGATCGTCCTTCGGCAACGGGCAGAACTCGAGCCGGGAGCGCGACCCCGTCAGTGAGATGATGAGCTCCGCGAGCTCGCACATCGTCATTTCGGCGGGATTGCCGAGATTGACCGGTCCCTCGATGTCCACGGACGCGTTCATCAACCGCGTCAAGCCGTCGATCAGGTCGTCGACATAGCAGAACGATCGCGTCTGCGTGCCCGTTCCGAAGACCGTGATCGGTTCGCCCCTGAGCGCTTGCACGATGAAGCTGGAGACGACGCGGCCGTCTTGCGGATGCATGTTCGGGCCGTAGGTGTTGAAGATGCGGGCGACGCGGATATCCAGCCGGTGCTGCCGCCGGTAATCGTAGAACAGCGTCTCCGTGCAGCGTTTTCCCTCGTCGTAACAGGCACGCGGTCCCGCGATATTGACGATGCCGCAGTAATCCTCGGTCTGGGGATGGACATCCGGATCGCCGTACACCTCGCTGGTCGACGCCTGAAGGATGCGGGCGCGGAGTCGTTTGGCGAGGCCAAGCATGTTGATCGCGCCGAGCACGCTCGTCTTCGTAGTCTGGATGGGATCGCGCTGGTAATGGATCGGAGATGCCGGACATGCGAGGTTGTAAATCTCGTCGACCTCGACATAGAGCGGGAACGTCACGTCGTGCCGCATGACCTCGAAGGCCGGCTCGCCGAGAAGCGGCTCGATGTTGCGGCGCATGCCGGTGAAGAAGTTGTCGACGCACAGCACCTCGCATTCCTGCCTGAGCAATCGCGCGCACAGATGCGAGCCGAGGAAGCCTGCGCCCCCAGTCACCAGAACACGTTTTTTCACGTTGCGTCTCCGCCCGTTTGCATGTTCGCCGGACGGTCTCCGGCGTTCTTGATCTTGAGGGAAGCAAGACGCCGGCAACAATCGCGCTCATGGATCAGCAGCAGCGAATAGGAGCTAACCGACGTGGACCGCGGGTTACCCCCAGCGAAGTACCGCAGACGCGTGCGCCGATAGTCCGTGTTTTTCCGCAGCTTCGCTCACGCAACCACTAGTCTAGAGGCGGCCGGCCGCGGAACCCCTGCGCGTGCCCGGTCGGAAACGCATGGAGCCTTCGTGGACCGCGATCGCCAACCAATAGCCTCCGGACGTGCCGGACTCGCCACGCCCATCTGGCGTCTGTTGCGCTTGTTATCGGCGGTGAGCCTTTCCGTCCTGCTGTGCACTGCCGCAGCGCCGGCGGGCGAGACGACCTACCGGCTTGCGCCGGGCGACCGCATCACGGTGACTGTCTTCGGCCAGCCGGAACTCTCCGGCGACGTGCAGATCGACGATGCCGGCACCATCAATCTTCCCTTGGCTGCGCCCATCGAAGTCAAGGGCCTTACCGTGTTTGAATGCCAGAAGCGGATCAACGACCGACTGCTTGCCGACGGGATCCTGCGGACACCCTCGGTCGGCGTGCGCATCGCCGAGCTGCGGCCGCTCTACGTGCTGGGCGACGTACGGCTGCCAGGCGCCTACCCCTTCCGCTACGGCAGCACGACGCAGAGTGCGGTGGCGCTCGCCGGAGGATATGGCCCAGGCGCCGCGCTACGCAGCACCGCGCTCTCCGATTATCTGACGGCGGAAGAACGTGTCCGCCAGCTGACCCTTCAGAAGCGCACCATGCTCGTCCGCGAAGCGCGCCTCGAGGCGCAGCGCGACGGACAAGACAGCTTCTCGCCACCGGATCTCGGCAACGCGGCCAACGACAAGGACACGCTCCTGATCATCGCAAGCGAGCAGGACATCTTCCGCGTCCAGGCCGCGATCTTGCGGGGCCAGATCGACCTGCTTCGGTCGCAAAAGCCCCTGCTCAAGGAACAGATCGACGCCAACACCGAACAGAGCAACGCCGGCAAGAAGCAGCTCGACCTGATCCGTCAGCAAATCGATCGATATGGCGCCCTTCTCAGGCAAGGATTGGGAACACAGAACAACGACTTCAACTACCGCGTCCTCGAGGCGAACCAGGAGGCGGCGGTCTGGCGGTTGCTCTCGGACGTCTCCCGGCTGCAGGTCGACGCCGGAAACCTCGACTTCAAGATCAAGGATATCGAAGCGGCATTCAAGCGCCAGGTCGCGACAGACCTGCAGCAGACCCGCGATCGCCTCAACGACCTCGAGATCACGCTGCCGGCTGCGATCGCGGAGCGTGACGCCAGGCTGCAAAATGTCGGCGGCGCGACCGGCAACGGCGTCAGACATTTGATCCGCATCACGCGCATGCGGAACGGTCACGCCGTCGTTTCGGACGCGGACGAAACGACCCCCGTCGAGCCCGGTGACGTCATCGATGTCAGGAATGAGATGCCGGCCGGCCCTTTACCGAGCGGCGAAGCGAGCGCGCAACCGCCAAGATCACGATCATCCAGGACCGAACAGGCCAGCGGCCAGGACTCCATCAACCCGATTGCCAGATAGCAGATCGCGTTGCCGAGACGAGCCGCCGCCATGACATGAGATCGCGCCTTCGGGAGTCATGACCACAAACGCCTCAATCCCGCGTATCTTACCTCCCGGAGACCGCTACGTCCTGCTGCCGTGTTGCGTTCTCATGGGCTATGCGCTGCTCGGCAAGGGCTTCGTCTATTTTGGCTACCGGCGTGCGTGATCAACGGCTCTTTCGACGTCGCGCTCGAAGCGCCGACGCAAGGCGTCTGGTTCTGCAGCCTGTTCGGCTTCGGCATCGGCACGACGATGATCTATCGTTACATGGAAGGCCGCGGTCTATGGCGCGCACCCCCCTCTCGCGAGCCCCTGCCGGCCAGCGCACGCTGAAGCTCACGGTCTGCCTGACGGCGTTGATCTGGCTCGTCTCGGTGGCGCCGGCGCTGTGCGGCGTCGTCGACGAGCCGTGCCCGGCCGATGCCATCCCGGTTCTGCCGGGCGAACCGATCCAGGCCGCCGTCGATCGTGCCGGAGCGGGCGCGGCGTTTTGCCTGAAGAACGGCGTCCACCGCAGCCAGGCCGTCCGGCCACGCGCCAACCAGCGCTTTTATGGAGAAGGTCGAACAATCCTGAACGGCAGCCGCCGGCTCACCGACTTCAGCCGCGAAGGAAGTTATTGGATTGCCGGAGGTCAGAACCAACAGGGACGGCGGGTCGGATCATGTGTCAGGTCGATGCCGGCCTGCAACGTGCCGGAGGCGGTCTTCATCGACGACGCACCGCTCGTTCAAGTGCTGACGAAGAACGAGCTCACTCCGGGACGCTTCTACTTCGACCATTCGATCGGAGAGATCTTCCTCGCCGACGACCCTTCGGCCCACAAGGTCGAAGTGACCGCCGCCGCGTTCGCCTTCGAGAGCACCGCACCCGGCGTCCTGATCAGGAACCTCATCATCGAGAAATATGCCAGTGTCGGCCAGAAGGGTGCAATTCAGGCCCAGGACACCAACGGCTGGGTGGTCGAGAATTGCGAACTGCGGCTGAACAGCGCGGCGGGGATCGCGGCGGGATCAGGCACCCGGATCCGCGACTGCGACATTCACCACAACGGCCAGATCGGGATCACGGGAGCAGGCCACGACGTCGTGATCGAACGCAACCGTGTCTTCGAGAACAACACCCGCGGCTTCAGCTCCAACTGGGAAGCCGGCGGCGTCAAGCTTGCGGTCAGCTCAGACGTCGTCTTGCGCGGCAATCTGGTCTACGACAACCGCGGCCCGGGCCTATGGTGCGACATCGAATGCCGCGACGTTCTCTACGAGGGAAATATCATCGAACGAAATCGCGACGCCGGAATATTCCACGAAATCTCTTTTTCGGCCGTGATCCGCAACAACAGGGTTCGGCACAACGGCCTCGGCAAGGGTTGGTTCTGGGGCAACAACATCCTGATTGCCGCGTCGCAAGACGTCGATGTCCATGACAACGCGCTGGCCGTGAGCGCCGGAAAATGCGGGATCATCCTTGTCGATCAGGGCCGCCGCATGAAATCCGGCGATCTCTACAAGACGCGCAACAACAACATCCACGACAACGACATGACATTCGAAGGTGCGGTTTGCGCCGGCGCCGCCTCCGACGTCGGGCCCGACAACGCAAACGCCAACGTCATCGAGACCGGCAACAATCGGTTCGACAGCAACGTCTATCGCGTCTCCCGTGGAAGCGCGCGGGTCAGGTTCGCGTGGGGACATGCCGTCTTCGACTGGGACGAGTTGCGGCGCGCCGGACTCGAGCACAACGGCAGTCTTCTCGTCTATTGAGCGAGCAAACGGCTCGACGCACTTGCGGCGATTCCGGACTACCACCTCGTTCCAATCGGGACTCCGAAACAGTCCGGCTAAGATCGACGCTCGACGTAGCTTAATCCCTTCCGCGACTGATGCAGCTGAGGCAGGACACCACCAGGACAACACGGAGGCGCGAAAATGCGAGGCAGGAAAACGGCGCTCGTCACGGGTGCCGGCGGATTCATCGGCCACCATTTGGTCAAGTATCTGGTCGGGCTCGGATACTCCGTGCGCGGCGCCGACATCAAATGTCCCGAATACGAGGAAACCGCCGCCGACGAGTTCATGATTGCCGACTTGCGTGACCCTGCGGAATGCCTGCGTGTCACGAATAAGATGGACGAGGTTTATCATCTTGCCGCCGACATGGGCGGCATCGGCTATATCACCGCGCAGCACGCGGAGATCACGATCAACAACACCCTGATCGACGCGCATATGCTGCAGGCCGCTCAGCATCACGGGGTCAAGCGCTTCCTGTTTTCCTCATCGGCCTGCGTCTACCCGCAATATCTGCAGCGAGATTCCAACGTCGTTCCTCTGCGCGAGGACGATGCATTTCCGGCCGACCCGGAAGAAGGCTATGGCCTCGAAAAGCTCTATACGGAAAAGCTCTGCCAGTACTTCACCGAGGACTGGCACCTGCCGACGCGCGTCGTCCGCTTTCACAACGTCTACGGTCCGCTCGGCACCTATGACGGCGGCCGCGAAAAGGCGCCTGCAGCGCTGTCGCGCAAGATCGCTGTTCTCCACAGCGGAGACGAGCTGCAGATCTGGGGGGACGGCAAGCAGACACGATCGTTCATGTACATCGATGATTGCGTCGAAGGCATTCATCGCATCATGCAGTCCGACTATTCCCGCCCGCTGAATCTCGGCACGGACGAGTTGGTGACGGTCGATGAACTCGTCGACATCATTGCCGCCATCGCCGGCAAGTCGGTGATCAAACACCACGACACCTCGAAGCCGCAGGGCGTGCGCGGGCGTAACAGCGATAATTCGCGGCTAAGGACTGTGCTCGGTTGGGAGCCGAAGACAACGCTGCGACAAGGACTCGTTCCCACCTACCGCTGGATCGAGGAGCGCGTTCTCGGCAAACCGGATCTCTCCAGCATCGCAGCCGCATAGCAGCGGACGTCCTCCGGTATCGCAGCCGGAGGACGTTGTCTATTGGATCGAACGGAAGCAAGTACCAGCATGGCGGACCAGGGGCTGAACCTGCATCAAGCGAGCCGCCCGAGCCTGCGCTCTGGCAGCGACCGCGGTCTCGGATTGGTCCGGCGACACCGTAAGTCGATCGTCATGGCTTCGCTGGTCAGCGGCGACGTCGCCGCCGCGTTCGCCGCAGGCTACTGTACCGGTTTGCTCGCACGAGCGGCCGGACTGCCGGCGCCCCAGCATCTTGAGGTCACGGTTCTCCTCGTCGTTTTCGCGTTCTTCGTGGTCGGACTCTACACCGGATCCGGTCCGGGGCCTTACCAGCGCTTCCGGCAGCGCGCGCTTGGCATTGGCGTTGTCGTCGCGGTGTGGAGCATCGCCACGATAGCGCACGACGGCGGGGGAAAAATCGCCGACCTCATCGTTGTACAAGCCGCTTACGCGGCCTGCCTGTTGTTGATCGGCCACTACGTCGAGGCCGCGTCCCGGGCTCTGCTGATGCATGTCGACCTCTGGGGCGCCTCCACCGTCCTGGTGGGTACAAGCAGCCAATGCCGCGACCTTGCACAGTTGCTGACGCGCAAATCCGAGCTCGGCCTGAAGCCGATCGGGCTGATCAGGACTGCCGATGATGATTCCTCTATGGCAGGGTTATTCCCGTTGCCCTTGATCGGGACGACGACCGACCTTGCCAGCATCAGGCCGCGCACCGAAATCGAAGTCGCCATTTTCACGACCGCGATCGGACTCGCCGCGATCCAGCGCGATTGCCATGTGCTCGCGCAGCCTTGCCGCTTCATGTTGCTCGAAGACATCCGCACCGCTCAGAGCCCATGGCTGCGTATGCACGCGCTTGAGACCATGCTGGGCATCGAAACTCCCCGCAACTCTCGCTCCCTGCAGAACTGGCTCCTCAAAAGGATGTTGGATATCGTGCTCGCCGTTCCACTGGCGCTGCTCGCGCTGCCTGTCGTCGCGCTGGCGGCGATTTCGATCAAGCTGATCGACCCGGGTCCGGCCTTCTTTGTCCAGGAACGCATCGGGCATCGGGGACGGCTGGTGAAGATGCACAAGCTGCGCACGATGTATGCCAACAGCAATCACCTGCTGGAAGAACATCTCAACCGCAACCCGCAGGCACGCGCCGAGTGGCGGCAATTCTTCAAGCTGCGGAATGATCCGCGGATTCTACCGGTTATCGGCAACTTCCTGCGCCGCTCCAGCATCGATGAACTGCCGCAGCTCTGGAATGTCATCCGCGGCGACATGAGCCTGGTCGGGCCGCGCCCGCTTCCCGCATATCATGCCGAACAGCTGGATGAGGAATTCCGTTCGTTGCGCACCAGCGTTCTGCCGGGCATCACCGGGTTGTGGCAGGTCTCGTCGCGCAGCGACGGCGATCTGCAGGTGCTGCGAGAGCAGGATCTCTTCTACATCCGCAATTCGTCGCTTTGGCTCGACGTGTACATCCTGCTGCAAACGCTGCCGGCCGTTCTGGGCGCCAGGGGAGCCCGTTAGTCGCCTGGCGTAACGCCCGCTCTCGTCTCACAATCTTAGAAGCAACCGTGTCGCAGCAACGCGCCAAAGTTGAGAATCTTTATCCACGTAGTGCGCTTTAGTCGCAGCAGCGTTCTCGCCATCGGGGTCACTGCCGTCAGCCCAACGGATTCTACGGTGCTCTTCCAAATTGGGCCTCGAAGAGCGGCCATCGGGAGCGATGATATCCGTCGTTATGCTAATTGCGCGCCCGTCCAATCGGTCGGAACCTCGTGGCGGAGTTGATGTTTCCATGTTCGGACCCGACAAGACCGTCTGAAGGCGGCAAGGGCACGAAGTTCGCGCTGTACTGACGGGGGCGGACTGGAGGAAGCTGTGGCGCAAGCCGCCGCTCAAGCGGACACATTCCCTAAGCTATTGATTCGCAACGCCCTTTTGTTCGGCTCCCGACCGAGCATGCGGCACAAGGACCTTGGCATCTGGCAGACTTGGACTTGGAGCCAGGTGGCCGAGCTTGTTCGTGCTTACGCCATCGGTCTGCAGCGGCTCGGCCTCAAGCCCGGCGAGACGATTGCCATCGCCGGCAATAACCGGCCACGGCTTTATTGGACGATGATGGCGGCGCAGATGCTCGGCGCCATTCCGGTACCGGTCTATGCGGATGCGGTGGCCAACGAGCTCGCCTTCGTGCTGGCACACGCCGAAGCGCGTTTCGCGGCGGTCGAGGATCAGGAGCAGATTGACAAGATCATCTCGGTCCAGCAGCGCCTGCCCAAGCTGGAACTTGTGCTCTACGACGAGAAACGGGGACTGCGCGACTACGACCACAGCCGCCTGCACTGCATGGACGAGGTGATCGCCGATGGACAGCAAGCGCTCGCCAAGGATCCGCACCTCTCCATTTGGCTCGATGCCGAAATCGAGAACGGCAAGGGGTCTGATCCCTCCATCATCCTTTACACCTCCGGCACCACCGGCAACTCGAAAGGCGTGGTGTTTACGAGCGCGCGCTCGATTGCCGCAGCCACCGACACGGTGGCCTTCGACAAGCTGACCGAGAGAGACGTCGCGCTTGCCTACCTGCCGTCGGCCTGGGTCGGCGACCATTACCTTAACTATGTGCAGGGGCTGGTGTCCGGCTTTTGCATGGCCTGTCCGGAGAGCCCCGACACAGCCATGGCCGACCTGCGTGAGATAGGCCCGACCTTCTATTTCGCGCCGCCGCGGACGCTCGAGGCGCTGCTGACCCGCCTGATGATCCGAATGGATGATGCCGGCTATCTCAAGCGCAAGATGTTCCACTATTTCATCGGCGTCGCGCGCGCCTACGGCGAACGCATCCTCAACAGGCAGCCGGTGCCCCCAGCCGGACGGCTGCTCTACGCGCTCGGCAACATCCTAGTCTACGGCCCGCTAAAGAACGTGCTTGGCTTCTCGCGTGTACGCGTCGCCTATACCGCAGGCGAGGCCATCGGGCACGATTTATTCAGCTTCTATCGCGCGATCGGGCTTAATCTGAAGCAACTTTACGGACAGACGGAAGCTTTCCTGTATCTCACCGCCCAGCCCGACGGAGAAATCTACTCCGACACCGTCGGACCCACCTTCCCCAACGTCGATATTCGCATCGCCGAGAACGGCGAGGTGCTGTTCAAGTCGCCGGGCATGTTCACCCGCTATCTCAAGGACGAGGAAAAAACCGCCGAAGCGTTCACAACCGACGGCTATGTGAAGACCGGCGATGCCGGCTACTTCGACGAGCGGACCGGCCACTTGAAGATCATCGACCGCGCCAGGGATGTCGGCAAGCTCAATGACGGCACGCTGTTCTCGCCGAAATACATCGAGAACAAGCTCAAGTACTATCCCAACATCCGTGAGGCGGTCGCCTATGGCAATGGCCGCGACTTCGTCGCCGTCATGATCAATATCGACCTCACGGCGGTCGGAAACTGGGCCGAGCGCAACAATGTGACCTATGCCTCCTATCAAGAGATGGCCGGTCACCCGCAAGTCTACGACATGATCGAGAAGAATGTCGCCGAGGTGAACCGCTCGCTTGCCGCCGACGGCAAAATGGCGAGCGCGCAGATCAAGCGCTTCTTGATCCTTCACAAGGAGCTCGACGCAGACGACGGCGAGCTGACCCGCACACAGAAGGTACGCCGCCGCTTCATCGCGGAGCGCTATGAGCCATTGGTGAAGGCGATCTACGACGGCTCCAAGGAAGCCAACATCGCGACCGAGGTGACCTTCGAGGACGGACGCAAGGGCACCATCAAGGCGCTGGTGAAGATCCGCGAGATGGAGATCCAGCCGGCCGCATCCGCGATGGAGAAAGCGGCATGAGAGCCCCCGGCGGAACTGAAGCTGCTGTCGACACCGTACTGCTGTCGATGGAGCAGGTCTCGCTGGCGTTCGGCGGTGTCAAGGCGCTGAGCGGCGTATCGTTCAACATCCACAAAGGGGAAATCTGCGCCATCATCGGCCCCAATGGCGCCGGCAAGACCTCAATGCTCAACGTCATCAACGGCTTCTATCATCCGCAGCACGGCCGCATTACCTTCAAGGGCGAGACGCGCGCCGAGATGCACCCGTACGAAGCTGCGCGCGGTGGCATCGCCCGAACCTTTCAGAACGTGGCGCTGTTTCGCGGCATGACCGCGCTCGACAACATCATGGCCGGACGCTCGCTGAAGATGCACAGGAACTTCTTTTGGCAGCTGCTGCGCCACGGGCCTGCCATGAAGGAGGAGATCGAGCACCGTCTGCGAGTCGAGGAGATCATCGACTTTCTCAAGATCCAGGAAATCCGTCGTGTGCCGGTCGGCCGATTGCCTTACGGCCTCCAGAAGCGCGTCGAACTCGGGCGCGCGCTCGCTATGGAGCCGGACTTGCTGCTGCTCGACGAGCCGATGGCTGGCATGAACCTCGAGGAAAAGGAGGATATGTCGCGCTTCATCCTCGACGTCAATGACGAGTACGGCATCACGATTGCGCTGATCGAGCATGACATGAGCATCGTGATGGATTTGTCCGACCGTGTGGTTGCGCTCGATCACGGCATCAAGATCGCCGACGGCGCGCCCGACGACGTCAGGAGCAATCAGGCCGTGATCGACGCCTATCTCGGCGTCGCGCGCTAGGGGAGATGTCATGGAGCTTCTCCACATGGCCTTCATCGAACCCTTCGTGCAGATGGCGCGGGCGCCCGATCTCTTGGCGCAGACGTTGTGGGAGGGGCTGGTCAGCGGCACGCTCTATGCGCTGATCGCCCTCGGCTTTGTGCTGATCTTCAAGGCATCGGGCGTGTTCAACTTCGCGCAGGGCATCATGGTGGTGTTCGCCGCGCTGACGCTAGTTGGCCTGCACGACGCTGGCGTTCCGGCCTTTCTCGCGCTCGCGCTTGCGGTTGCGGTGATGTTCTGCCTTGCCCTCGCTGTGGAGCGGCTGGTGCTGCGACCGTTGGTGAATCAACCCGACATCATCCTGTTCATGGCCACCTTCGGCATCACCTACTTCCTCATAGGCTTCGGCGAATTGGTGTTCGGCGGCGACCCGAAGGTGATGATTACGGACGAGCTGTACCTGCCGCAGGGACCCATCACCTACCGCACGTTGGGTGGAATCGTCCAGTTGCAGAAGCTCGACATCGCTTCCGCCGTTGTCGCCTCGTTGATGGTGGCAGGGCTCGGCCTGTTCTTCTCCATGACGCGCATCGGACGCGCGCTCCGGGCGGTTGCGGACAGTCACGCGGCAGCACTTTCGGTCGGCATCTCGCTCGAGCAGATCTGGGTAATCGTCTGGTTCGCTGCCGGGCTGGTGGCTTTGGTTACCGGCATCTTCTGGGGCGCGCGCTCGGATGTCTCGTTCGCACTCGACGTGATCGCACTCAAGGCACTGCCGGTGCTAATCCTCGGCGGACTCACCTCGATTCCGGGAGCCATTGTCGGCGGTCTCATCATCGGGGTCGGCGAGAAGCTCGCCGAGTTCTACTGGGGGCCATTAGTCGGCGGCGGCACCGATGCTTGGTTCGCATATGTGATTGCGCTGATCTTCCTGCTGTTCCGCCCGCAAGGGTTGTTCGGCGAGCGGATCATCGAGCGGATATGAGCTGTAGCGGGTAGTTCGATGCTTTATCGCGAAACCGGACAATTCAAGACCGACTACGCCAGCGATCAGGCGATCTTTCCGATCCTGCAGGACCGCATCGGCATCGCGGTCATCCTGGCAATCGCGATCGCCATTCCATTCACCGGGCACGACTTTCTCGTCAACGCTGTGCTGATCCCGTTTCTTATCTTCGCACTCGCGTCGATCGGGCTCAACCTGCTCACAGGCTACACCGGGCTGTTGTCGCTAGGCACAGGCGCCTTCATGGGGGTTGGCGCCTATTCGTGTTACCGGCTGACGTCGTCGTTCCCGGACGTGAACATCCTTGTCTGGATCATCGCTTCGGGATTCATCACCGCAGCGGTGGGCGCGGTGTTCGGCATACCTTCGCTGCGCATAAAGGGTTTCTATCTCGCCGTCGCGACATTGGCAGCACAGTTCTTTCTGGAATGGTGCTTCATCCGCATCCCCTGGCTCTACAACTACAACATCTCGGGCGCCATCGAGGTGCCGCAGCGCGAATTGTTCGGCGTCATCATCACCGGGCCGCGCGCCACGTCGGAGACTCGCTACTACGTCGTGCTGGCCTTCGTGATGGTCATGACCTGGCTCGCCTCTAACCTTGTCCACGGTCGCATCGGCCGCATGTGGATGGCGGTGCGCGACATGGACATCGCCGCAGAGTTGATGGGCATCCGCCTGCTGCCGACCAAGCTTCTCGCCTTCGCGGTGTCCTCCTTCTATTGCGGCGTGGCCGGCGCGTTGATGGTGTTCCTCTGGTACGGCGGAGCGGAAGCTTCTGCTTTCAACATCAACCAGAGCTTCACTGTCCTGTTCATGATCATCATTGGCGGTCTGGGCAGCCTGCTGGGCTCCTTCATGGGTGCCGCGCTGATCTACATTCTTCCGATCGTCGTGCGCCTGCTGCCGGAATCGCTCGGCCTGCCGCTGCAGGCGGACACGGTGGAACACATTACCTACATGACAGTCGGCGTGCTGATCATCGTCTTCCTGGTTGGTGAGCCGGCCGGGCTGGCGCGTCTGTGGCAGATAGGGAAGCAGAAAATGAGGGTGTGGCCATTTCCGTATTGATAGAGCGAGAGGAGCCAATTTTCGACCGCAGCCGGTTTGAGGCCGCGGCTCCCAAATTGTCGCCTTGCAAAGCGGGGGCGAAGCTAGACGCGCCGGCTGTCGGCGCGGTTGATGGGAGGATGTCATGAATACAAGACCACTGCTTATCGTCATTGCCTGTGCCGGGTTGCTGGGAACCACAGCGCTGACCAGCCCAGCTCTGGCGCAGGACTCGATCTACGTGCCACTGTTTACCTACCGTACCGGTCCCTATGCCAATTCCGGCATCCCGATCGCCAACGGCATGCACGACTATCTCACCATGCTTAACGAGCGGGACGGCGGAATCGGCGGCGTCAAGCTCAAGGTGGAGGAATGCGAAACCGGCTATGACGTCAAACGGGGCGTGGAATGCTGGGAGTCGGTGAAGGACAAGAACCCGACAGTCGTCAACCCGTTCTCGACCGGCATTACGCTGCAGGTGATTCCGAAGGCCGCGGTCGACAAGATCCCGGTCCTGTCGATGGCCTATGGATTATCGGCTTCGGCGATCGGCGAGGACTTCCCGTGGGTGTTCAATCCGCCCGCCACTTATTGGGACGGCATGTCGATGATCATCCGCTACATCGGCGACAAGGAAGGCGGCCTGGCAAAGCTCAAGGGCAAGACGATCGGCTTCATCTATCTCGACGCTGGCTATGGCCGCGAGCCGATTCCGCTGCTTGAGCAGCTGGGCAAGGACTACGGCTTTACGGTGAAGCTCTACCCGGTGGCCGGCAAGGAGATGTCGGATCAGTCCGGACAATGGCTGTCGGTTCGCCGCGACCGTCCGAACTGGATGATCATGTGGGGCTGGGGCGCCATGAATCCGACTGCGGTCAAGCGCGCCGCTGAGAATGGTTATCCGATGGACCACTTCGTCGGCATCTGGTGGTCGGGAGCCGACAGTGACGCGAGCGCCGCGGGTCAGGAGGCCAAGGGCTATCTCGCGCTCAATATCAGCGGCTTGGGCTCGAACTATCCCGCGATCCAGGACATCAAGAAATACGTTGTGGACAAAGGCAAGAGCCAGGTCGCAAGCGATCAGTTCGCCAGCACCTTCTACGATCGGGGCGTCTACAACAGCGTGCTGATCGCGGAAGCGATCCGCAATGCACAAAGGATCACCGGCAAGAAAGTCGTGACTGGCCCGGATGTCCGGCGCGGCCTCGAAACGCTGGACATTTCGGAGGCGCACTGGAAGGAGCTCGGCCTCCCGAACTTCGGAACAGTTGTCCACTCCACTTGCACCGACCATAACGGCCACAGCCCAGCCTACATGCAGCAATGGGATGGCACCAAATGGGTCAAGGTCTCCGACTGGATCGAGCCGATGAAGGACAAGGTGCAGCCGTTGCTGGAGAAGGCTGCTGCCGACTACGTCGAGAAGAACACCGGCTGGCCGAAGCGCACCGAGGCTTGCGACAAGCCAGCGTAACTGAGAAGACCCTTATCCTTCCGAGCGCGGTGGGGCGCGTCTCGAGAAAGGAGAGACGATAGATAGGCCAGTTGCCCTCATCCCTCGAGGCGTGCGCACCTCGTCGGGATGAGGGCGGCTTCAAGGGAAAGACCGGCATGCCCACCGCCGAACTCGCCGCTTCTAAGCCAGTGACCACGCCCGCCGCCCTCTTGCTGTCGGTCAACAATATCGAGGTCATCTACGACCGCGTCATCCTGGTGCTCAAGGGCGTATCGCTCGGCGTGCCCAAAGGCGGCATCGTGGCATTGCTCGGCGCCAACGGCGCTGGCAAGACCACCACGCTAAAAGCGATCTCCAATCTGCTGCACGCCGAACGCGGCGACGTCACCAAGGGCATCATCCAGTTCGACGGCGCCGAGGTGCAACATCTCTCGCCCAACGAGCTGGTGCGGCGCGGCTGCATACAAGTGATGGAAGGCCGTCATTGTTTCGGCCACCTCACCATCGAAGAGAATTTGCTCACTGGCGCCTTCACCCGGCGCGACGGCAAGGCCGCGATAAGCCGCGATCTGGATCTGGTGTATAATTATTTCCCCCTCCTCGCCGAGCGGAAGAATGCGTTGTCCGGCTACACCTCCGGCGGCGAGCAGCAGATGTGCGCCTTGGGGCGCGCGTTGATGTCGCGCCCGAAGATGATTTTGCTCGACGAGCCCTCTATGGGGCTGGCGCCACAGATCGTCGAGGAGATCTTCCGCATCGTCAAAGACCTGAACGAGAAGGAAGGCGTGTCGTTTTTACTCGCCGAGCAGAACACCCATATGGCGCTGCAATTCGCGCGTTACGGCTACATCCTAGAGAACGGTCGCGTGGTGATGGACGGCGAGGCCAGGGCGCTCGCCGCCAACGAGGATGTGAAGGAATTCTACCTCGGCATTTCCGAAGATCGCCGCAAGAGTTTCCGTGACAGCAAGCACTACCGCCGCCGCAAACGGTGGCTCGCCTAGCTAACTCGTTAGTCCGGGAGGACCTTTTTTTGGCGGAGAATTTATCTTGAAAGACTGACGAGTTTTAATGTTGTTCCGTTGAAACGGAGCGGCGCGGTATTGATCTGACAGCGCAAATGGGTTGCCTGTACCGTTCGAGCGCACATGGCGAAGCCGACTGCAGACTCTGCGGGTCGCGCAGGCGAGACCGATTGCCGGGTCAGACTGTCCTCGGCTCATCACCTGGCGGCGCAAGCTGCGATGCGTCCTGCGATACTTGGTGGGAATGCTCGGTCGCGATCAGGAGATAAATGGCCGGCACCACGAAGAGCGTGAACAGTGTACCGATCGAGATTCCGCTTGCGATGACAAGTCCCATGTTGAAGCGCGAGACCGCTCCAGCGCCGCTTGCGAGGATCAGCGGAACCACGCCAAAGACCATTGCCGCGGTGGTCATGAGGATCGGCCGCAATCTGATTCCGGCCGCCTGCTCGATTGCTTCGCGCTTGGCGACGCCGCCGCGCTGCAGCTCGTTTGCGAATTCGACAATCAGAATGCCGTGCTTGCTGATCAGGCCCATCAACGTCACCAGGCCGACATCGGTGTATATGTTCAGCGATGCGCCGCCGATGCCAAGGCTCACGAAGATCAACGCACCGGCGATCGACATCGGCACCGATACCAATATGATGCATGGATCGCGGAAGCTTTCGAACAGCGCCGCAAGCGACAGGAAGATGATCACCAGCGCAAATCCGAACGTGGCGACAAAGCCGGAGGATTCCTGGATATATTGCCGGGACAAGCCGCTGTAATCGACGGTGTAGCCTCGCGGTAACGTCTTGGCAGCAAGATTCCTGAGGAAGTCCAGTGCGTCGGACTGCGCGACGCCGGGCGCCGCAACTCCCTGAATGGTGGCGCTGTTAAGCTGCTGGAAATGATTGAGCGTCTCCGGGACCGTTTTGGTTGCGATGTGCGCGATCGTCGACAGCGGCACGGGAATGCCCGATACGTTGGCCACGTAGTAGTTGAGCAGCTGATCTGTATTCAGGCGAAACCGTCGATGGACTTGCGGGATTACCTTGTAGGAACGCTGGTCAAGGCTGAAATAGTTCACATAACCACCGCCCAGCATCGCCCCCATCGCGTTGCCGACATCGCTCATCTTGAGCCCAAGTTGCGCAGCCTTGTCGCGATTGATCTCGACGACTGCTTCGGGATTGTCGATCTTCAGATCTGTGTCGAGGAAGATGAACATTCCGCTGTCGATCGCAGCTTTCAGGAACTGCTGGGCGGCATTGTCGAGCTTGTCGAACGAATCGGTCGTCTTGATCACGAACTGTATCGGCAGCCCCTGGCTGCCCGGCAGCGGAGCCAACTGAAAGGCGGCGATCCGCGCCCCGGCAACCTGGTCGAGTTGGTGCTGAACGATCGGCTGCAGCTGGTTGCTCGTCCTTGTGCGCTCGTCCCACGGCGTCAGCACCATGCCCGAGACCACGCGCGCAGGCGAGTTGATCTGGAAGACGTGATCGGTCTCAGGATATTTCTTCATGATCTGGAAGACCTGCCGCGCATACAGCACCTTTTGCTGTAAGGTCGCGTCCGGCGCCAACGTGGACGTCGCAATCACCACACCCTGGTCTTCCTGGGGAGCAAGTTCGCTCTTGGCGCCTGCATAAAGGAAATATATGCTGGACAGCACAAGCAGTGCGAAGACGCTTGTTATAGGTATATAGTCTAGGCTGTCGTGCAGCCAGCTCAGATAAAGACGACGTAGCGCCTCAAAACGGCGTTCAATGAGGGCAGTGAATCGTGCCTGCCAACCGCGCGTTGCGCCATGCGGCTTGAGCAGACGGGAGCTCATCATCGGCGACAGCGTCAGCGCGGCAACGGCCGATATTGTCACCGTGCCGACCAGGGTGAATGCGAATTCCGTGAACAGCGCCCCGGTCAGACCGCCCTGGAACGCGATCGGGACATAGACCGCGACAAGGACAACCGTCATGGCGATGATCGGGCGGCCGAGTTCTCGCGTAGCCTCGATCGCCGCAACGACCGGCGCCTTGCCGGCCTCAAGGTGACGATTGACGTTTTCGACGACGATGATGGCATCATCGACCACGAGCCCGATCGCAAGCACCAGCGCCAGCAGCGTCAAGAGATTGATCGAGAAACCGACCGCCAGCATCATGGTGAAGGCGCCCACCAGCGACAGCGGGATCGCGACCATCGGGATCAGGACGGAACGCCCCGACCCCAGGAACAGGAATACGACGAGATTGACGATCAGCAGAGCCTCGACGAGCGTCTGTACGACGTCATAGATCGCCGCGCGCACGAATTTGGTGGAATCGTAAACGATCTGGCCGTGCAGTCCGTTGGGCAGCTGTTGTTGAATGCCCGGGAAAATCCGGTGCACGCCCGCGATCACGTCGAGCAGGTTGGCAGTCGGCGCCACCTGGATGCCGATATAGACCGCCGGCTTGCCGTCGAATGCGACCTGTGTGTCATAGTCGTCCGCGCCGAGCGAGACGTTTGCGACATCCTTCAACCGCACGATCGCGCCACCCGCCTGCTTGACAATCAGGTTGGCAAATTCGCTCTCCGAATGTAGGCCGGTCGATGCTGTGAGATTCACCTCCACCATCTGCCCCTTGGTGGTGCCGAGCCCGGAGATAAAATTGTTCTGCGTCAACGCAGCCGCTATATCTGCGGCGCTGAGGCCATAAGCAGCCAGCTTTTTCGGGTCGAGCCACGCCCGCAGGGCAAAGTTCTGTCCGCCCAGAATTTCCGCAGTCTGAACGCCCGGTACGGCCTGCAGCTTCGGCTGAACGGCGCGGGTGAGATAATCGGTGATTTGATTCCGTCCCAGCACGTCGCTGTCGAAGCCGAGATACATGGCGTCGATCGTCTGACCGATCTGCACCTTCAGCACCGGTTGCTGCGACCCCGAGGGAAGCTGGTTGAGCACCGAGCTGACCTTGGTGTTGATTTCCGTCAGTGCCTTGTCGGCATCGTAGTTGAGGCGGAGGTTGATGGTGATCGTGCTCACGCCGCTTGCGCTATTCGAACTCATGTAATCGATGCCGTTCGCCTGGGCGATCGCGTTCTCGAGCGGCGTTGTAATGAAGCCGGCGATCACATCGGGGGCAGCGCCGTAATAGGTGGTAGTAACGGTGACGACCGCATTCTGCGTGCGCGGATATTGCAGCACAGGCAGCAAACTCATGGCGCGCAGGCCGAGCGCGAGGATCATCAGATTGACCACGGTGGCAAGAACGGGCCGGCGAATGAAGAGGTCGGTGAAGTTCATGGCAGGCCTCTCATTGTTCGGAGACCTGAGGGTTCGCGCTGAAAGGCGTGGCGACTTCGTTATTGATCCGGACCGGCGATCCGTTGTGCAGCTTGTTCTGCCCGGCCGTGACCACGACATCGCCGGGCTTGATTCCATCCAGCACCGCGACCTGGTCGCCGCGGGTCTGGCCGGTTTTCACGAAGACCTGGTGCGCAATCTTTTGCCCCTGCCCGCTCTCGTCCCCGCCGGCATCTTTGATCAGATAGGCAATATCTCCATACGCGTTGTAATAGATCGCCGTCTTCGGCAGTGTCACGTAATCCTTCTGCGTCCCCACATCGATATCGACGGTCGCAAACATTCCCGGCAGCAGCTTCTCGTCGGGATTCCTGAGTGTCGCCCGGACCTGGACATTCCGCGTCGCCGCATTGACGAGGGAGTTGATCGCCATGATCGTGCCGGTGAATGTCTCATCAGGATAGGTGTCGACCTTCGCAATGACGGGTTGGCCGACCCCGATCTTTGCCAGGTCCTGCTGCGGCACGTAGAAATCCACGAAGATCGGATCGAGCTTCTGCAGCGTTACGATCGGCGTCCCCGGCGCGATATACTGGCCGAGATCGACCTGACGGATGCCCATTCGGCCGGAGAAAGGTGCCCGGATCGACTTGTAGCCGACAAGCGCCTGTTGTTGCGCAACCTGCGCCTGGTTGTTCTTGAGCGTTGCCAGGTCCGTATCAGCAGTCTGCTGGCTCACGGACTGGCTCTTGAGCAACCTGACGTCGCGATCGTAGTTGAGCTGCGCCAACGCCGTCGTCGCCTCGAGAGCGTGCAAGTGCGCGACGTCATCGGCGTCTTCCAGCTCGACGAGCAATGTTCCCTGCTCGACTTCTTCGCCGGACTGGAAGTGGATGGCTTTGACGATACCGGCGACCTGCGGACTGAGGTCGGCCCCCTTTTCCGCCCGGGTGCTGCCCACGGCCTCCAGGCGGTCCTGCCACCGCTGCGTGCCGGCCGTGATCGTGGAAACCGTCTGCGGCGGGTTGCGCAGTCCGGCGATCGACTTCTGGATCATCCTGGCCCGAAAAGCTTCAAACCCGAACACCGACCCCAAAGCCAGTCCGACAGCGACCAGCATGATGGCCATGCGTCGAAGCATCCGGGAGTTCTGGCTTTTGGAAGAAACGGCGCTTTTCATTGCCGTTGACCATCAGTTATGGCGCCCGCGGCGCGCTTCGTCCCGCTTGGATGGCCCCACCGACTTCCGGGATGCAGTTCCCGGACTGATCTCGAAACGACTATTGAATGCGACGGTTCCCGACACCTGCTTCCCGGCGGGAACAAATCGTCGCGATCCGCGGCCAGAGTTCGTAGCCGGGAGGCTATCGATGACCGTGGGCTGGTTGGGCATCAGGAACGCCCCGGGGCGCCCCTCCCGCCCGTGCATCGACCGAATGGTGAGCGGCAGGGAGAGCGCACGGCAGCCGGTATCTTGCGTGAGCCGCTCGCGCCGTTCTCAGTTCCGCTCAGGGTCCGGATTCGGACATCAGCCGCTCACTCGATCAACTCGTCGGCGATCGCGAGGAGGTTGTCCGGGCCGAGCGCCCCGGCGTACGCCAGGCAGCGTCCCAATTCAGGCGACAAGAGCCTTGGACACGACTACCATCGTAATCGAACGGAAACGGGCACAGAAACGGGCACACATGGCTGAGCACAAGGAGGCCGTAGTCGTCGGAGCGCTCGGAGTGATCGGACGCTACATAGTCGAGCGGCTGCTCAGGCAGGATGACTGGTCCGTCATCGGTCTGTCGCGCCGTGCGGCCGGCGCCGTGCCCCGCTACCGCCACATCAGTGTCGATCTATTGGACCGTGAGGACGCGGCGGCGAAGCTCGCCGGCCTGACGGAAGCCACGCACGTCTTCTACGCGGCGTTTCAGCCTGCGGCGGGCGCCGCCGCGGGCTATGCATCGAACATCGCTCCAAACCGCGACATGCTGGTTAACGCCGTGACCGCGATCGACAGCGCGTCGTCTGCGCTGCGCCGCGTGGTGCTGGTCACCGGCACAAAATATTATGGCTCACACCTCGGGCCATTCAAAACACCGGCACGAGAGAGCGACCCGCGCCACATGGGTCCCAACTATTATTTCGAGCAGATCGACTGGCTCGCCGCCTTCCAGCGCGGCAAGCGCTGGGACTGGGTGGAGCTGCGACCACAGACCTTGTGCGGCTTTGCGCCGGGCACGCCGATGAGTCTGGCGCCGGCGGTCGCGGTCTACGCCGCGATCAGCAAGGAGCTTGGGTTGCCGCTGCGTTTCCCGGGAAAGCCTGGCGCCTATACATCGATCTACCAGGTCACTGAATCCGCGCACTTCGCCAACGCAGTGCTCTGGGCGGCGAGCACGCCTCGGTGCGGGCTCGAAGCTTTCAACATCACCAACGGTGACTATTTCCGCTGGAAGAATCTGTGGCCGAAGCTCGCGGCCGCTTTCGATATGCCAGCCGGCGACGTGCAGACGATAAGCCTTACCGCACACATGATAGACAACGCACCACTCTGGCGCGTCATGACAGAGAAACATGGGCTGAAGCCCTACGCCTACGATGAGCTCGTGGCCTGGCCCTTTGCCGATTATGTCTTCAGTTGCGACTGGGACGTGATGTCGGACGTTACTAAATCCCGCCGCTTCGGCTTCCACGATGTGATTGATAGCGAAGAGATGTTTGTGCAGCTCATGCGCGAGTTCCGCGCGCAGCGGATCGTTCCCTGAGACGCATCGGTCATCTCTGTCGATTTGGCCAAGCTTCGGCGATTTCCGATCTACCTCCAACATCTGACACGCGGATTTCGTCGATATGTATCATTTCCAGCGTAGCGTAAAATGCTTTACGATTGCGTTCGCGTTTTGAGGCGGGCAGATGACAGCTGAACAGCACCGTATTCGCCTTGCCTGCACCGTTGTAGCGGCGACCTTGACGATTGGGTCTACGGTCTGGAGCGCCGCGGCCGCACCTCCCGCTGCATCAACGAGCAGCACGTCAACGGAGAGCCCAGTGCTTGCCACACACGAACCGCGCACCGGGCGGTTCCTCTACGCTGTCAATCAGGCGGCGGCCATACGGGGTTCCATATCGGTCTACGACATGGATACCGAGCATCGTCTAGTTAAGACCATCGAGACCGTTCGTGAGGTGGACGACGTGAAGGGGGTCGCCGCTAGCGCGGCGACCGGCCGGCTCTACGTGGCCTACCGCACCCGCTCAGGAATCGGGATGATCTATTGCCTTAATCTCTACGATGACGTGGTGCTCTGGAATCGCGCCATCGATCCCGATGTCGATCGGCTGGCGGTTCATCCGGGCGGGCAGCTCTTGTACGTTCCGACCTGGGAAGGCCGCTCGGCCGACTTTCTCAACGTTGTCGATGCCAGCACGGGCGATGTCATCCGCAAGGTGCATTTCTCCAGTCGATTGCACGATACCCTGTTCCCGCTGTCTGGGCCGCTCTTTCAGGAGACCAAGGCCGATGACGGAAGCGGGAAATACCTCTATTTGATCGATCCGCAGAGCTACACAGTCTCCCGCGTCGGCCCTTACGCTGGCATTCTCGGGCCCTACGCGGTCGATGGCATGAGCCGCTACGTGGTGAACAACGTGACCGGCCTGTGGGGGATGCAGGTTGCGGACCTCAAGAGCGGCCGCATCGTCACCGCCAGACTTGCGGAGCATCCAGCCGGCGAAGCTGGGCTGCTGCACGGGATTGGATGGACACCCGATGAGCGCGAGGTGTGGCAGAGTAGCAGTGCGGACGATCCGCACATCTGTGTGTGGAGCATGCGCGATCCGATGGCCCCGGTATTGAGCGAGCGGGTCAGGATGAAAAGTCGCCACGGGGCGCATTGGGTGACCTTCGACATCGAAGGCGACTACGCCTATGTCGCGCCCAACAAGAATAGCGATGACGCCACCGAAATATTCGACGCTCACACCCACAAGTCCGTGGGCCTGATCGGCTCGTCGGAGGACATGATCGAGATCGATTTTGGCCACGGCAAGGTCAGCCGCGTCGGCGATCAATTTGGCATCGGACGGGTCGTCCGTGCCTCGACGAACTGATCGATACGGGATATCGCCCAGCGATCATCCCGGTAGCACCCAGCCAAAATGTCGTCATAGCCGGAAACAAAGCTCTTCCGCGTCACGTCCGGTCTACCCTGTGCCGGCATGTGGACGAAACGCTAGATCCCGCCGCTGTGGGCCAAAAGGCGACGTCACCGAAACAGCCGGTTCCCCACGCCAGATGGGGCCGACTGTCAGTTGGCTTTCGAATACTTCACGGGCGACGAACGGGTTTGCGCGGCCTAATCAGGTCTGGCGCTGCGGCCAATAGTGCGGTCGACGTCGGCAACCGCCCCGTAGAGGTGCTGCCGCGCGAGCCAATGAAGGTCGTCCATGCGTTGCACGACTCCTACCACAACTGGCACCTGGTGGCGTCGCGCGAGCTGCTCAAGCGAGAAAACGGACCACCAGGCGCGAAAAGCGACTCGCGTCCAAGCGCGCGCGTCCCAGCCGAGCAGGAGGACATCCGGCGCAAACCTGCGCACCGCACGATTCAGGTTCCACGGGTACGTGACGATGATGCCCAGGCGCACCGGTCGCGCACCCTCCCACGGAAAGGATCTTGCGACGGCGGCAAAGGCAAATACGACCGAGCGACGGGCCACGTTGCTGGCAACCAGCCTCTCGATGACTTTAGAGACAAGTCCCGTCTCCTTCACCTCCACAAACAGTTCAAGGTCAGTCGGCGAAAGAAGCGACAGTGCCGCATCGAGGGTAAGCGCATTCTCGACATGACGCGGCGGCTCGTGTGACACCACCAATGTGTCGGATTCCGCTGCAAGGCAGACGTCGAATTCGACACCAGATATTCTGCCGTCACGGGCGGCACGTGCGAACGCGGCGAGCGAGTTTTCACCCCGACCCGCAGACCATCCACGATGCGCAATAAGCTTCATGACGAAGTCCGTAAAGCCAAGCTGCGCACGCCATGCAATCTCCCCGTAGAGAGAGTATGACTAACCCGGCGTTCGGCGATCACACAGGAGTCCGTTTTGAGTAGGTCGCTTTTACGGATTCGAATGACCTTGAGGACGCGTATCGAAAGCGGCGTTGATACCGGCATCGACGAGACACCAACTGGACACCGCCTGACCATATCCGACCAAGTTATTGAAATTATGGAGAGGCCGAGGCCGAACCGGCACTCTTCAAAAACCCGGCCGGCACGCTTGGAAATTTTCGCAGTCTATGGTGACGTTTTCTCAGCCTTTGCCGGATTGTCCACCGGCTGAATTTTCGCTTGACGCGGAAACGCGACGATAATGTAATACGCTATAACTTGGCGGACTAAGAAGCTGATCGCCCAAGCAAGATAAAACTTGCAAAATGAAAATGAGGAACCCAGCGCGCACCATGGCGCGCGAGAGCTGAGGGAGAGCACAGGCATGTCCAGGCTGAAGATCCGCGTCGACCAGGACAAGTGCCAGGGTCACGCCCGCTGCAAATCACTCGCCCCTGAACTGTTCGAGCTCGACGAATACGGCAACGCCCATGAAGTCGGCGACGGATCCGTCCCGGCCGGGCTCGAGGACAAGGCGTGGCTCGCGCAGACCAACTGTCCGGAAATCGCGATCGAGGTCACCGAGGAGTAGCCGCGGCCGAGGGGCACGCAGCATTCCATAAAGCCGACCAGCGTTTGAACGAACAAGGAAACGAGCCGATGTCCGATTCCCCGTCCGCAAGCTATCTGCCCGAGCATCCCCCAGTCACCGACTGGGTCAACGATTTCGACCATACTGATCCGA
Organism: Bradyrhizobium sp. ISRA436; assembly: GCF_029910015.1. Lineage (NCBI taxonomy): Bacteria > Pseudomonadati > Pseudomonadota > Alphaproteobacteria > Hyphomicrobiales > Nitrobacteraceae > Bradyrhizobium > Bradyrhizobium sp. ISRA436. The sequence continues at coordinate 2,465,003 of NZ_CP094519.1, read as the reverse complement.
CCTGGACCGAGAACCCGTTCCCGATCTGGGAGGAACTGCGCGCGGCTTCGCCCGTCGTGCACACCGAGCGTTTCCTCGGCTGCTACATGCCGACCACCTATCAGGCGGTGAAGGAGATCGCCTACGACACCGAGCACTTTTCCTCCCGCCGCGTGATCGTGCGCGACGTCCGCCCCGACCTCACGGCCAAAGCGCCGCCGATCACCTCCGACCCGCCGGAGCACAAGCCGGCCAAGCAGTTGCTGCTGCCGCCGTTCACCCCCGATGCGATGAAGAAGCTGGAGCCGCGGGTGCGCGCGATCTGCAACGAGCTGATCGACGAGTTCATCAATGACGGCCAGTGCGACGCCGCGGCGCGCTACACCAAGCACATCCCGGTGCGCGCGATCGCCCGCATGCTCGGCATTCCCGAAAAGGATGGCGACCTCTTCATCAAGTGGATTCACCAGATCCTCGAGCTCGGCATCAAGGACGACAACGAGTTGATGACCGCCGTGCGCGAGATGACCAGCTACTTCATGACCCATCTCGAGCAGCGCAAGCAGCAGCCGGGCGACGACCTGATCTCGGCGCTGATGCAGGCGAAGGGACCGGACGGTCAACCGCTTTCCGACGATCATGTGCTCGGCTCGCTGCGGCTGCTCCTGATCGCCGGCATCGACACCACCTGGAGCGCGATCGGCTCCTCACTCTGGCACCTGGCCCGGACGCCGTCCGATCGCGAACGCCTGATTGCGGAACCCGGATTGATCCCGACCGCGATCGAGGAATTCCTGCGCGCCTATTCGCCAGTGACGATGGCGCGCGAAGTGATGAAGGAGACCACGATCAGCGGTTGCCCGGTGAAAGCGGGCAACATGGTGCTGCTGTCGTTCCCGGCCGCCAACCGCGACCCCGCCATGTTCCCCGACGCCGATAAGGTGGTGATCGATCGCAAGGAGAACCGCCATGCGGCCTTCGGCCTCGGCATCCACCGCTGCGTCGGGTCCAACCTGGCGCGGATGGAGATGACGGTGGCGATCGAGGAGTGGCTGAAGCGGATTCCGGATTTCCGCCTCGACCCGGCCGGCAGGGTCACCTGGTCGGAGGGCACGGTCCGCGGTCCGCGTCAACTGCCAGTGCTGTTCGGCAGGAACGCCTGAGGTCATCCGCGACCGGTTACATCGTGCCCGCCAAATGAGGTAGCTTGGCCCCGGAATCGAGCCAAAGAGTCCGGGAGGCCACGCTATGTCCGATCAAACCGCTCAGCCCGCGAGCGATCATCTCGACATCCACGACGTGGAGCGGCGGGTGAAGGCGATCTTCATCGGCTCGGTCGGCAATCTCGTCGAGTGGTAAGACTTTTACGCCTATACGGCGTTCGCACTCTATTTCGCGCCCGCGTTCTTTCCGCACAGCGACCCCGTGGTCCAGCAGCTCAACGCGGCGGTGTTGTTCGCGGCCACCTTTCTGATGCGCCCGCTCGGCGGCTGGCTGTTCGGCTTCATCGCTGACCGCTACGGCCGCCGCCTGTCGCTGACCGTTTCGGTGGTCTGCATGTGCTTCGGCTCGCTAATCATCGCGGTGACCCCGACCTACGAGACCATCGGCTTTGCCGCGCCGGCGATCCTGGCGCTGGCGCGCATCATCGAGGGCTTGAGCTTGGGTGGCGAGTATGGTGCGAGCGCCACCTATCTCAGCGAGGTGGCCGACGCCAAGCATCGCGGCTTCTATTCGAGCTTCCAGTACGTCACGCTGATCGGCGGCCAGCTCACTGCGATCATCGTCCTGTTGTTGCTGCAGAAGGTGTTCCTGACGCCGGAGGAACTGAAGGCGTGGGGCTGGCGGATTCCCTTCGTGATCGGGGCGATGCTCGCAATCTTCGCCGCGGTGATGCGCCGCAGCCTGCACGAGACCGAGGCCTTCATCGAAGCCAAGAAAGTCTCGAAGCCGACCGGCTCGATCGTGGCGCTGTTGAACCATCCCCGCGAGCTGCTGCTGGTGGTCGGGCTCACTGCGGGCGGCACCGCGGCGTTCTACACCTTCACCACCTATATGCAGACATTCGTGAAGCTCTCGGTCGGCCTGACCGAAGACCAGACCACCTTCGTGATCTTCGGCTCGCTGATCTTCGCCACCATCCTGCAGCCGACCTATGGCGCGATCTCCGATCGCATCGGCCGCAAGCCGCTGCTGATCTTCTTCGGCGTCACCGGCACGCTGGCGACGGTGCCGATCCTGAGCACATTGAAGGAGAGCAAGTCACCGCTGATCGCCTTCCTCCTGATCTGCGGCGCCTGGATCTTCGTCGCCGGCTATACCTCGATCAACGCGATCGTGAAGGCCGAGCTGTTCCCGACCAATGTGCGTGCGCTTGGCGTCGGCCTGCCCTACGCGATCACCGTGTCGGTGTTCGGCGGCACCGCACCGGCGGTCGCACTTTATTTCAAGAGCATCGGGCATGAGGATTGGTTCTATTACTATCTCAGCGGCATGATCTTCCTGTCGCTCCTGATCTATGCGACCATGCGCGACACCAAGCACGACTCCGCAATGCATCGCCACGAGTGATGACAGCAAGCCGATGACCGACGACCGTGAGCCGCCTGCCGAAAGCAAGCTGACGCGCAGCAAGCAGCGCTGGGCGCGCGAGGGCAAATTCCTCACCGGCAAGGTTACCCGGCCCGACGAGCAGCGCCTGCCGCCGGGCCAGCACCTGACGCGGGATTGGCCGGTGCTCGACCTCGGCCTGACGCCCAATATCCTGCACGCGCGCTGGCGGCTCGATGTCTATGGCGCGGTCGAGCACACGATCTACTGGACGTGGCAACAGTTCCTGGTGCAGCCGCAGACGCAGTTCGTCTCCGACATCCATTGCGTCACCACATGGTCGCGCTACGACAACCAGTGGGAGGGACTTGCCACGCGCGACCTGCTCGCCGCCTGCCGGCCTCGCGAGGATGCGCGCTTCGTCGTGCTGCATTCCTATGACGGCTATACGACGAACCTCTTGCTCGAGGACTTCGCCGCGGAGGACGCGTTATTGGCCCATCGCTGGTCCGGCCAGCCGCTCGAGCAGGAGCATGGCGGTCCGGTACGGCTCGTGGTGCCGCATCTGTATTTCTGGAAGAGCGCCAAATGGCTGCAGCGCATCGAATTCCTGACCGAGGACGCGCCGGGCTATTGGGAAGTGCGCGGCTATCACAACCGCGGTGATCCCTGGGCTGAACAGCGCTATTCTGGCGACTGAGCTTCACGGGTAGTGAGGTTGGACCGGTGGCTTCATCCTTCGAGACGCGGCGATGCGGCCGCTCCTCAGGATGAGGTCATCCATCGAGCAAGGTTTCAGACCCTTGTGATGAGGAGCGCGGCAACGCCGCGTATCTCGAACCACGAGGCCATGGATGGCAGGGAGAACCATCGTGCCGCACGAACGCTTTCAATTCACCGGCGTGGGCGGCCATCAGCTCGCCGCAGCCCTTGATACGCCCGATGGCCCGATCAAGGCCTACGCGCTGTTCGCGCATTGCTTCACCTGCGGCAAGGACGTACTCGCCGCGAAACGCATCGCGGTCGCGCTTGCCGCCAAGGGCATCGCGACGCTGCGGTTCGACTTCACCGGGCTCGGCTCCAGCGAAGGCGATTTCGCCAACTCGACCTTCTCGTCGAATGTCGCCGATCTCGTCCGCGCTGCCGACCACCTGCGCGAGACACGCGCGGCGCCGGCGATTCTGATCGGCCACAGCCTCGGCGGAGCGGCGATCCTGGCCGCGGCCGGGCAGATTCCGGAAGCGAAAGCGGTCGTCACCATCGCTGCGCCGTCCGATCCCGCCCATGTCACGCATCTCTTCATGGACAAGCTCGACGACATTCGCACACAGGGCGAGGTCGAGGTGTCGCTGGCCGGCCGCCCGTTCCGCATCAAGCGGGAATTCCTCGACGACGTCGCCGAGCAGAACCTGATGGCGCAGGTGCCTCAGCTACACAAGGCGATCCTGATCATGCACTCGCCGACCGACGACACCGTCGGCATCGAGAACGCCACCCACATCTTCGTCGCGGCGAGGCACCCGAAGAGTTTCGTCTCGCTTGCTGGCTCCGATCATCTCCTGAGCGGCAAGCAGGACGCAGCCTATGTCGCCGACATCATTGCCGCCTGGGTCGAGCGCTATGTCGAGTTCGCAGCGCCGCAACCGGCAGCAGATACGGGCACCGCCCCGCGCAACGTCGTGGTACAGGAGACCAGGGCCGGCAAGTTTCAGCAGATTGTCACCACGGGTCCACACCGGATGCTGGCCGACGAACCGGTGGCCGTTGGCGGCCAGGATACCGGCCCGGGACCTTACGATTTTGTGCTGGCTGGGCTCGGCGCCTGCACCTCGATGACCATGCGCATGTATGCCGACCGCAAATCGCTGCCGCTCGATCGCGTCACCGTGACGCTGACGCACAGCAAGATCTACGCGAACGATTGCGCGGAGTGCGAGACGCGCGAGGGCATGCTCGACCAGATCGACCGCGTCATCCGGATCGAGGGCGCGCTCGATGATGACCAGCGCAAGCGGCTGATGGAGATCGCCGACAAGTGCCCGGTGCACAAGACGCTGACGTCGGAGGTACGGATCGTCACCAAGGAGGCGGAATAATCAATCTAGCCTACTGCACCACAGGCTCCTCACAGGAGGTGATACGCACCCCTGCACCCACGTCATTGCGAGCGAAGCGACGCAATCCATAGCGCCGCAAGCGGAGAAATGGATTGCTTCGTCGCTATCGCTCCTCGCAATGACAGCGTTGCAAAGTGTCACAGGATGAGGGGGAACGGGCGGAGTTAGACGCGCGCCGCGCGCTTGCCGGTCAGGCAGTTCGCCATGATCCGCACCGCGGCGCCGATCTCGTCTCGCGCCAGGCGGCGAAGCCGAGCAGCAGGCCAAAGTCGCGCGGCCGCTCCAGCGCAAGGCTCGACAGCGCGCGCACCTCGACGCCAGCTGCGACCAGCCGCGTCACGGCTTCGCCATCCGTCGCGCCGTCCTTGAAGCGGGCGATTAGCTGCATGCCGCCCGGCGGGACCTCCGCCGCAAGGACGTCCCCAAGCTGCCGCGCGAGCGCCGCGGCAAGATGATCGCGCCGTGACCGGTAGATGCGCCGCATGCGCCCGGTCGCCGCATCTTGTGCTGCTGTTCCTCTATTCCGGTTTCATCGGCACCGCGCTGGCCTACTGGGCGATGTCGATGGTCAACAAGAGCCTGCCAGCGCTGACGACATCGCTGGGCACGACCGCGACGCCGATCATCGGCATCGTCAGCGCAGCGCTCCTGCTCGGCGAACCCGTCGATCTCTCGCTTGCGCTTGCCGCGGCCCTGATCGTCGGCGGGATCGCCCTGAGCACGCTTGCGGACGCGCCGTCGCGCGCATGAGGTCAGGCTGTTGCCAGCGGCCTCACCCGCAGCGCCCCGCGCAGGCCCGCACCGGTGCCGAGCAGGATGCCGGCAATCGCGACGAGGGACGACAGCGATAGCGTCGACAGGCCCGTCAGTCCCTGCCCGACCGAGCAGCCGAATGCCATCACACCGCCTGTCCCCATCAGCGCCGCGCCGCACGCCGAACGCAGCATGTGCATCGGCGACTGATAGGCCTCGAGGTGGAATCGCCCGGTGACGAGGGCCGTGAGCAAGCTGCCGGCGAATACGCCGAACACGGTGACGATGCCGAAATTGAGCGTCGAGCCGGTCGACAGCATCACATATTGCAGGGCGTCCGCGATCGGCGCGATGAAGGTGAGCGAGGTCACCGGCGTCGGGTTGAAGTCGTCGGCGCCGAGATGGCCGGTGGCGTACCAGCCTGCGGCAACGAGCCCACCGACGATCAGGCCGGCAACGATCTGGCCGAAGGATCTCCTGAACGGCGCGTGTGCGAATGCGAAGATGATTAGCGCGGCGGCAAGCACCGAGGCCGCAATCATCCGCGCTTGCGGAGCCGCGAGGCCGAGGCTTGTGAGCAACGCCGGCACCGAATTGCTCGCGACCGTTATCTGTGATGCCTGCACCATCGCGATGCGCGCCGGCGCGATCAGGCCCTTCAGCGTGATCTCGGCGAAGATACCGAGCACGATCACGACCACGAAGGAACGGAGATTGCCGCGGCCGAGCAGCACCAGCGCGCGCGAACCGCAGCCGTTCGACAGCACCATGCCGTAGCCGAACAGCAGACCGCCAACGAACATCACCGGCGCGGAAAAGGAGGGCTGCAGGTAGATCGATTTGCCGAGATCGACGAGGCCCGCGGTCACAAGCAGCTGCGAGGCCGCAATTGCGACGCCCATCGCCAGCGCGTAGGTGCGGACCAGCCGCCCGTCGCCTTGCGCCCACCAGCCGCGCAGGCTGCTCATCATGCAGAAGCCGCTGACGAGTCCGACCGAGCCGTAGATCAAGCCGATGATCAGGGCAGAGAGAATGACGATGGTGGTGGGGTCCATGCGCGTTCTTCCTATCCCGTCGTCACGGCCGCAGGATCACGCGGTCGCGCGACGAGCCGGCGACCGCGACGAACGCCGCTCTCGCCTGCTCCAGCGGATAGACCGCGCTCGGCTCGATCGGGAACGGCTTCAGATGTCCGCTGGCGAAACCCGGCGCGAGTTGGCGCAGCACCGCCCCGGTCGCAACCGACGACAGTGCAAGCGTATCGATGCCGACATAGGTGTGCTGGCCGCGATAGAATTCGAGGATGTTGAACTGAACGATGCGGTCGACCGCCGCGATCAGGATCTGGCGGCCGCGCAGCGCCAGCGATTTGTGCGCCGCCTGGAAATAGGGATCGCCGACCGTGTTGTACACGATGTCGGCGCCCTTGCCGCCGGTCAGCTCACGTACCCGCGCCGCGACATCAGTTGTGGAGGCATCGATCACCTCGACGGGCCAATTGGTGTGGCCCGCATAGGGCTCGTTCTTGCGCACGACGCCGATCACGCGCGCGCCGTGCCAGCTCGCGATCTGCACCGCCGCCTGGCCGACCTTGCCGTTGACGCCCATGACGAGCACGGTTTCGCCCTTCTGCGGCAGCCCGGCGCGGCGCAAGCCTTCCATTGCGGTGACAAAAGGCACCCCGATCCCGGCCGCCTCCTCCCAGGAGATGCCGGCTGGCTTCTCCACGACTGCATCGGCTTCGACCGCCAGATGCGTAGCATGGGTGCCGTCGCGGCGGATTCCGAGGTCGCCGGACGAGCCGAACACCTCGCGCCCGATCCAGCCGGAGGGTCCGTCGATCACGACGCCGGCGTAGTCGCGCCCCGAGGTGCGCGGGAACACGGCATAGGGCATCAGCCCGGTGGCCGCCTTGACGTCGGACGGATTGACCGCGGCCGCCTTCACCTCGATCAGGACGTCGGCGGCACCGCGCGACAGCGCGTGCGTCTCGACCACCGGCGCAACCGCTGCCGCGTTCTCCGCCTTGGCCAAAAGCCGGACGCAGCGCGCGTCGATCGAGAGGGCGTCAGGCTGAGGGGAAACCGGCATTGAGGGCAGTCCTGCTTAATTTCAGAGCAGGAGTTACCCCTTCGGCCGCCTGTCGTAAACACGTTTTGCCTTGCCGAGCGACCGTTCCAGGGTCTCGGGGGCGACGGCGCGGACGTGGGCGGTGATGCCGATCGTGTTCTTGATGAAAGCCGCGACCTTGTCGGCATGGACGACGAGGCCGGCGCCGTCCCAGCTGTCCGGGCGAGCCTCGGCGAGCACCGTCATCTCGTCCATCCGGCCCTCGCGCGTCAGCTCGATGATGAAATGGCCGCCGCACCAGTCGGTCGCCAGCAGGATTTCCTCGATCTGGGTCGGGAACACGTTGACGCCACGCAGGATGATCATGTCGTCGGAGCGACCGGTCACCTTCTCCATGCGGCGCATGCCGGGTCGGGCCGTGCCGGGCAGCAAGCGCGTCAGGTCCCGCGTGCGGTAGCGGATGATCGGAAAGCCTTCCTTGGTCAGCGAGGTGAACACCAACTCGCCCTTCTCGCCGTCGGGGAGTACCTTGCCGGTCGCGGGGTCGATCACTTCAGGGTAGAAGTGATCTTCCCAGATGTGCAGACCGTCCTTGGTCTCCACGCATTCCTGCGCAACGCCGGGTCCGATCACCTCGGACAGCCCGTAGATATCGGTGGCGTCCATGTTGAAGGCTTGCTCGATCTCCGCACGCATCGCATTGGTCCAGGGCTCGGCGCCGAAGATACCGAACTTCAGCGACGATTTGCGCGGGTCGAGTCCCTGCCTCTTGAACTCGTCGAGGATCGCCAGCATGTAGCTCGGCGTCACCGTGATGATGTCGGGCCTGAAATCGTTGATGAGCTGCACCTGCCGCTCGGTCATGCCGCCGGAAATCGGGATCACGGTGCAACCAAGCCGCTCAGCCCCGTAATGCGCGCCGAGGCCGCCGGTAAACAGGCCGTAGCCATAGGCGTTATGCATCAGCATACCGGTGCGGCCGCCAGCAGCGCGGATCGAGCGCGCCATCACCTCCGACCAGATGTCGATGTCGCTCCTGGTGTAGCCGACCACGATCGGCTTGCCGGTCGTGCCGGAGGAGGCATGGACCCGCACCAGTTTCTCGCGCGGCACGGCGAACATGTTGAAGGGATAGTTGTCGCGCAGATCCGTCTTCACCGTGAACGGAAATTTCGCAAGATCGGAGAGCTGCCTGAAATCGGACGGATGCACGCCGGCCGCATCGAGCGTCTTCTTGTAGTGCGCGACATTGTCATAGGCGTGCTTGAGCGACCAGGCGAGCCGCTTGGTCTGCAGCGCCATGATCTCGTCCCGCGAGGCGCGCTCGGCCTCGTCGAGCTCCGGGCGATAACCGCTCTCCTTGACCTTCAGCTTTGCCGTTGCCATCGCATTTCCCCTGAGATCGATCGTTATGTCTTGCTGTCTGTCTCCGGCAGCCACGTGCCTGGTATCACGCGTGAATGGCCGCGAAATTCGGCGATCACGGTGTCAGCAGTGGTGACGCGCACATCGTAGATTCCGGAACGGCCGCTACGCGAGATCTCACGCGCGGTCGCGACCAGGCGGTCGCCGAGCTTGCCGGGCCGGATGAAGGTGATGTCGCCTTGCGCCGCCACGACGCGCTCATTGTGGCTGTTACAGGCAAAGGCGAAGGCGGAATCGGCGAGCGTGAAGATATAGCCGCCGTGGCAGATACGCTGGCCGTTGACCATGTGCGGCTGCACCGTCATCGCCATCACCGCGAGCCCCGGCTTGATCTCGACGATCTCCATGCCGAGCCCTTTGCTGGCGTCGTCCTCCTTCCACATCGCCTCCGCGCAGGCGCGGGCGATGTCTTCGGGCGATAGCGTGGCCTTGACGTTCACATCGCACTCCCTGTCAGTCGAGCTCGTTGCAATGAGCCTCTTGTCAGCTTCAGTCTTCTGCGCAACGCCGACGACGTCAACGCTACTTCCGTCACTCCGTGATCGCGGCCAGCACCAGCCCCGGATCGACGATCAAAAGTCACACGTGGTCGTAATCGACCACGACCTTCTCGGAGCACGGCTTGGCCTGGCATGTCAGGATGAAGCCCGCCTTCAGCTCCCACGGCTCCAGCGAATAGTTCAAATCCATCGCAGCATCGCCTTCGACCAGCTTGGCACGGCAGGTCGAGCACATGCCGCCCTTGCAGGCGAACGGCAGGTCCATGCCGGCCCGCAGTGCGGCATCCAGGATCGATTCGCCGTCGGCCACCGGCACCTCGCGGCGCTTGCCGTCGATGATCAGGCTGGCTACCGCCTTCGGCGGTGCGCCGACCGGAACAACGGTCTTCGGCCGCGGCTTGCCGCCGAACTCCGAGACGAAGCGCTCGACATGAACGCGCTCGTCGGCGATCCCGATGTCGCGGCAGGCCGCCCCGATCGTGTCGCTCATCCCGGCCGGGCCGCAGATGAAGACATGATCGATACTTTCGGCGGGGACCAGCGAGCGCAGCAGCACCCTCACCTTCTCGCCGTCGAGCCGTCCATGCAGGATCGGAATGTCCTGCTCCTCGCCCGAGATGACGTGGAACACCGACAGCCGCTGCATGAAGCGGTCCTTCAATTCCTCCAGCGCCTCTCGGAAGAGCATGCCCTCGGTCGAGCGGTTGCCGTAGAACAGGAAGAAACGGCCCTCAGGCTCGCGCGCCAGCACGCCCTTGATGATCGAGAGGATCGGCGTGATGCCGCTGCCGGCGGCAAAGCCGGCATAGATCCGCGCCTGCTCCGGCGCATGCGCGATGCCGAAGCGCCCGGTCGGCGTCATCACATCGAGCACATCGCCGGCCTTCAATTCATCCGCCGCCCAGCTCGAGAATGCGCCGCCATCGACCTTCTTCACCGCGATGCGCAGCTCGCCGTCGTCAGGCCCGGAGCAGATCGAATAGGAGCGGCGGATCTCCTCGCCGTCCATCGTGGTGCGCAACGTCAGGTACTGGCCGGGCATGAAGCCGTAGTCGTACTCCAGTTCCTTCGGGATCGTGAAAGTCAGGGAGACGGCATCCGGCGCCTCACGGCGCAGATCGTGCACAGCAAGACGGTGAAAGCGAGGCGTAACGGACATCACCTGTCTCCCACCGTCATTGCGAGGAGCGACGCGACGAAGCAATCCATGACACGGATAGATGGATTGCTTCGCTTCGCTCGCAATGACGACATTGTCTCGTCGACTAAGCACGACATGGTCAATGACACTTGAAGTAATCGAAGGGTTCACGGCAGCTCTTGCAACGCCACAACGCCTTGCAGGAGGTCGAACCGAATTCGGACAGCAGCTCGGTATCGGCCGAGCCGCATTGCGGACACATCACCTGCTGTTCGCCGAACAGCGCGCGGCGCGACGAGCCCGGCAGCGGCGGTGCGATGCCGTACTCCTTCAACTTGCGGCGGCCGTCCTCGCTCATCCAGTCGGTGGTCCAGGCCGGCGACAGCACGGTCCGCACCTTGGGCCGCTGAATGCCCTCGCGCTCCAGCGCAAGCTCGATCTCCAGCGCGATCATGTTCATCGCGGGGCAGCCGGAATAGGTCGGCGTGATCGCTACCTCGACGTGGCCGTCGTGGACCGCGACATCGCGCAGCACGCCGAGATCAGCGATCGTCAGCACCGGGATTTCGGGATCGACTACCTGCGCGGCCGCGGCCCAGGCGCGCTGGCGCAGATCGGCGTCGTTGATCGCAGCCGTCACCATGTCGCCCCCGGAAAGGTTCGCTGCAGCGACTGCAGCTCGCTCAGGAGATGACCGAGATGCTCGCTGTGCCGGCCGCTGCGGCCGCCCTGCTGCATCCAGTCGTTCTTCGGCAATGTCAGCGTCGCCTCGTTGACCACGCCCGTGACCGTCTTCAACCAGCGCGGTTGCAGCGCCGCCGGGTCGATCGCGATGCCGGCGTCGATCAGGCCGCGCTCACTGTCGTCGACAGCAAACATCTCACGGGTGTAGGCCCAGAGGTCGTCGATCGCGATCTGCGCCCGGCGATGGCTCTCCTCGGTGCCGTCGCCAAGGCGGACCATCCATTCCGACGAATGCCGCAGGTGGTAGGCACTCTCCTTCTCCGACTTCGCCGCAATCGCGGCCAGCGTCGGATCTGATGATGCCATCATCGCGCGCCAGTAGAGATCGGCGAACGCCGCATAGAAGAACTGCCGCACCATGGTGCGGGCAAAGTCGCCATTCGGCTGCTCCACAAGCAGAAGGTTGCGATATTGGCGGACATCCCGCAGATACGCGAACTTATCCTCGTCGTTGTTCTTGCCTTCAACCTTGGCCGCATAAGTGTAGAGCTCGCGCGCCTGGCCGAGCAGGTCGAGGCCCATGTTGGCGAGCGCCATGTCCTCTTCCAGCGCCGGCGCATGGCCGCACCATTCGGAAAGGCGGTGACCGAGGATCAGCGCATCGTCGGCGCGGCGCAGCGCGTAGAGCACCAGCGGCGTTTCGGAGACCTCGATATTGGCGGCTGCCATTTTTCTATATCCACCTGCATCAAATTGTTCCGACCTCATCCTGAGGAGCCTGTGCAGCAGGCGTCTCGAAGGATGGGCTGCGGCTCTCATGGTTCGAGACGGCGCTGCGCGCCTCCTCACCATGACGGGCGAAAGTCACATATGCCCGACTTCGTCGGGTACGTCGTAAAACGTCGGATGCCGGTAGATCTTCGACTCCGCCGGCTCGAACATCATGCCTTTCTCGGAAGGATCGGACGCGGTGATCGCATTCGACGGCACCACCCAGATCGAAAGACCCTCGCCGCGGCGAGTGTAAATGTCGCGAGCGGCCTGCAGCGCCAGCGTGGCGTCCGCCGCGTGCAGCGAGCCGACATGCTTGTGCGCGAGCCCGTTGCGGCTGCGGATGAAGACTTCCCAGAGCGGAGTGTTCGGCGTGGCCATGTCGGCGCTCCCTTATTCGGCGGCTTGCGCGAGCTGGCGGCTCTTGCGCTTCTCGGCATAGGCAATCGCAGCCTCGCGTACCCAAGCGCCCTCTTCATGCGCCTTGCGGCGCGCGGCGAGGCGATCGCGGTTGCAGGGGCCGTTGCCGGCGAGCACCTGCCTGAACTCCTCCCAGTCGATCGGGCTGTACTCCCAGTTGCCGTTTGCGTTCTGCTTCATGCCGGGATCAGGAATGGTCAATCCCAGGAACTGAGCCTGCGGCACGGTGGCGTCGACGAACTTCTGGCGCAGCTCGTCATTGGAGAAGCGCTTGATCTTCCATTTGGTCGAGGTGTCGCTGTGCTGGCTGACCTTATCCGGCGGACCGAACATCATCAGCACCGGCCACCACCAGCGATCGAGCGCGTTCTGGGCCATCGCCTTCTGCTCCGCGGTGCCGCGGCAGAGGGTGAGCATGATCTCAAAGCCCTGGCGTTGGTGGAATGACTCTTCCTTGCAGACACGGATCATCGCGCGCGCGTAGGGGCCGTAGGAGCACCGGCACAGCGGGATCTGGTTCATGATCGCCGCGCCGTCGACCAGCCAGCCGATGGTGCCGATGTCGGCCCAGGTCAGCGTCGGATAGTTGAAGATCGAGGAATATTTCGCCTTCCCCGCAAGCATCGCATCGACGAGTTCCTCACGCGAGGACCCGAGCGTCTCGGCGGCGGCATAGAGATAGAGCCCGTGGCCGCATTCATCCTGCACCTTCGCGAGCAGTGCGGCCTTGCGGCGCAGCGAGGGCGCCCGGGTGATCCAATTGCCCTCGGGGAGCATACCGACGATTTCAGAATGGGCATGCTGGGAAATCTGCCGGGTCAGCGTCTTGCGGTAGGCAGCGGGCATCCAGTCGTTCGGCTCGATGCGCTCGTCGGCATCGATGCGCGCCTGGAACTGCGCGACACGGGCGGCATCCTCGATGGTGCGTTCATCGCCATCGGATGTGTTGAGCGCCTGCGTATACATGGCCGACCTCCCGGGATGTTATTGAGGTCAATATATAACACAATTATCAAAACACAAGATATTTTTGTAATATATTCACCCCCCTTCAAAACGGCGCGCAACGGCCCCATTGGGCTTCGGCAGCGGGCCATCCTCGTTGGTTGCGTGATCGTCAAGCCATTGTTCCGATGGCGAAAGCAGGCCCCGATAGATCTCGCCGCAGAGTTTTCGCGCCGCCCTGCCCGGCCAGTCGCCCGGCAAGAGTTGAGCGGGCAGCAGCGGATCGCGCAGCACGACGCGGCGGTAATAGTGGATCAGAAGGATCCGCGCGGTGAAGGCGTCGGCATCGCTTAGCGCTTCGCCGCGGGCGATCCAGCCGCGCAGCGGCTCGAAGGTCTTGATGAACTTCAGATAGGCGTCCGCGGTGCGGTCGAGCGGCCAGCTTTCGCTGAGCAACCGCCGCCCGCTGTCGTCTTCCGCCGACACTTCGAGACGGATCGCGTGCGCGGCCTCGTCGGGGACTGGCACGCCCGATGGCGCGACCCACACCCCGGGCAGCGGACTGCCGAAGCCGGCATTCTTCAGCGCCTCGCGCGAGGCGTCGCGATCCTCACCATTGCCGATCAACAGTAGCTCGAAGCGGCCGGTCCAATCCGACGGCGGCGGATCGTAGATATGCTTGGTCGCGGTATCGAAGGTCTGCCGTCCCTTCGCGTTCAACCGATAGAAGCTGTTGCGGCCGACCTTGTTGCGCTCGAGCCAGCCGTCCGCCGCAAGCCGCGACATCGCGGTGCGCACCACATTGCCGTCGATGTCGAGCGACTTGAAGAATTCGAGTAGCGTGCCGAGCCACACCGAGCCGCCGCGCGGCACGATGGCGTCGCCGAACACGGTGATGACGATCGAGCCGGTGCGCGACGGCTCGCGCTTCAACTGGTCAACGATGCGGGCAAGCGGCTGCGGCATACCTCAACGCATAGCGCGTTTTGTCGATTCACGACAATGCGGGCCTCTTCTCCTCCCCGCACGCGGGGAGAAAGCCTCGGGGCGAGGCAAGGACCCGCACTATCGGTTCGGATCTGGATAGACGATGCTGCGCCAGCCGCCGCGATCGAACGGGGCCCACTCGCCTTCCTTCTGCGCAAGCCGATCGGCGACCGCGTAAACCACGGCCGGATGATGGCCCATGCCGCAATGGCTGCTCTCGACCTCGATGCTCTCGGACATCGACGAGGCCTGCTCGCGGCAGCCCTGCCAGGCGCAGATGCCGTCGGTGCGGCTGAAGATCGCGGTGGTTGGCACCGGAGGCGCGCTGGCGAGCGAGCCGCCGAAGCGGGCATCTTCCTCCTCGGCTCGGCGGCCGCTGGCCATCTCATAGACGCGCCACGCGTTGGTCGATTTCGGGCCCGAGGCAAACGGACTGCCGAGCGTGATCACTTGGCGCACACGGGCCGGCATCATCTTGGCGAGCTGTCGCGCATAGAGCCCGCCGAGGCTCCAGCCGACCAGCGACACCTTGCGGCCGCTGGTGTCGTTCATCTCCTGCAGCAGGTCGAGCATCCCGTCCTGCACGCCGGCACGAAGTCCCAGATTGCGGCCCTGGCGCCAGCCGCTGACGGCGTAGCCCTTACTCCTGAGGAAATGGCGCAGCGGACGGGTTGAAACGTCCGACGCGATCAGGCCGGGCAACACCAGCACCGGATGTCCGTCGCCGCGCGGGGCGAGGCTCAACAGCGGCAATGCGCCAAGGAAGGCACCAAGCTCGTGGATGGCGCGGCCTTCCAGAAACATCAGCGTCCTGGATGGCGGGCGTAGCGTCTGCGCGGCAACGGACATTTCGGCTCCTCTTCCGGCCCGGCTCCTGACGTCCCGGTAGCCGGCAATACCGACAGGATGGGTCAACAGGATTGACGCTTACCCGTTCCGCGACGCAACAATCTGCCTTCAAAAGCTAGGGAACCGGCCACTTTCCTGCAAGCCGCTGGAATCACACTTGCCACAACTAAAGCGGCTTCCGTGCCCAATCGATCACAACAGTCGCAACGCATATTCCAGCGTGTAGAGCGCGAGCCCGGCCAGCCCGCCGATCAGCGAGCCGTTGAAGCGGATGTATTGCAGGTCCTTGCCGACATTGACCTCGATCAGGGAGATCAATTGCTCCATGTCCCAGGTTTTCATTTGGTCGGCGATGAAGGTCGAGACCCCGCTCTTCTGCTCGGCAATCACGGTGCGCAGGATGGCGACAAGGCCCTGGTTGATCTCGCCGCGCAGCTCGACATCGCCGGCCAGCGCATCGCCGGCCTCGACGAACATTCTCGCAAGCTGATGCTGCAACACCTGCGACTCGCCCGAGGCGCTGCGCTGGATGAAATCCTTGACATTGGCCCAGACAGTGCGCCCGAGATTGGCGAGCTCCGGCCGCGCCATCAGGTCGCGCTTGAGGCCATCGATGCGATCCGCGAATGCCTTGTCGCTGCCGAGGCGGTCGACGAAGGATAGCAACATCCGATCGAACTCGCCGCGGAACGGATGGTTCGGATCGTTTCGCACCTCCTCGAAGAACTTCGTCGCCGATGCGATGATCCGGTTCACGACGAACTTGTCGGCACGATAGAGCCTCAGCAGCGTCGGCATCTCCGCACGCACCTTATCGCGGATCACGGCCATGGTTTCCTTCTGCGTCAGCGTCTGGTGCATCACGCGCAGGATGTCGTCGAGCAGACCCTCATGCTTGCCCTCCTGCACGAAGCCGCGCAGCGCACCGGCGGCAAGCGGCGCGAGATCGATCGAGAGCACCTGTGTCGTGATCCGGCGGCTGACGAACTGCATCAGGCCCGACGTCTCGGTCGCCGCAAACGCCTCAGGCAGCATGCGCAACACGAAGCGCGCAAGGTCCTCACTGCGCTTGCGGTCGCGCAGCCAGTCGGCGATGAAGGCACCGAAATCGATCTCGCGCAGCTTGGCCTCGACCGGGCCGGCCTCCAAAAAGTTGTTCTCGATGAATTCGCCGAGCTTCTCGGCGATGCGCGCCTGATTGCTTTGGATGATCGCGGTGTGCGGGATCGGCAATCCCAGCGGACGCTTGAACAGCGCGACGACGGCATACCAGTCGGCGAGCCCGCCGATGGTCGCGGCCTCCGCGAACGCGGCGATGAAGCCGAACGCCGGGTGCATCGGCAGCAGCGCCTTCGCGGTGATGAAGATGACAAAGGTGGTCGCCAGTACGCCGGTCGCCAGCCACTTCACGCGCCGCAGTTCGGCGGCGCGTTCGACGTCGACGGGGGTGGCGATCAGGGTGGCGGGAAGGGTCATGGAGACTTTCGATCGAACGACACGACGACCCTCATCCGAGGAGCGCGAAGCGCGTCTCGAAGGATGAGGCCCGTATGGTGGCCTCATGGTTCGAGACGGCGCAAGAGCGCCTCCTCACCATGAGGGGATGTATTGGAGCCCGCCCAAAAAAGAAGGCCCGCAGAATGGCGGGCCTTCGAATTGGGCAGTTGGTCAGCGCGATCAGGCGGTCTTGCCGTAGACCTTGGCGAAGTTGTCCTGAGCAGTCTTGGCGCTGTCGGCGACAAGCTTGCCGAGATATTCGGTGGTGGTCTTCGCCCGCGAGATGAATACCTCGCCGTTGGCACGGACCAGGTCCGATTGGATCTGGGCGGCTTCGCTCAGCGACTTCGCGGACGCGAGCTTGTCGATGCCGGTGAAGAACGCCTCGGCGTCCTGGTAGATCGCCTGCTGGATGTTGCGGCTGATCTTGGCGGCCTCGGTCACCGAACCGGTGACGGCGGACTCGATCACGGCGGTCACCTTCTCCGAGCCCGCATAGGCATCCGCGGCGCGGGTCTTGGCGGCCTCGGCCTGCTTCTTCACGAACTCACGAGCGGATTCCGGAACTTCCAGGTTCTGGAGCTTGGCGAACGCCTCGGTGACGGGCGCGAAGGCTTCCTTGACGCTGTTCAGCACGGAATTGGTTTCGGTGGTCATTGCGGTCTCTCCATCCTCAGGTCCGAGCTATGGGCTCACCCCGTCCGCTATGGCCCAGGGCGAGAGTGTTGTGCCATAGCTAATGGTGCATCGCAACATAAATGTTGCATCGCGCCATCACGAACTGGTGATCACCGCAAATGTCCGGCCAGATTGCCGAGGGAACTGGGAGTAAGAGGTTCCAAATTACCTCTGAACGGCACCAGGAAGCCCGTAGGCCTCCATTTGCGCCCGGACCAGCGCCACATTGTGCCCCAGCACCACGATGTCGTGGGTCCTGCCCTCGGCATCGCGGACGTGGTCACGAAGCAGCGCCTCTGCCTTGAAGCCGAGGCCCTCGAACAGCGCGATTGCCGCCCGCTGGTCGACCGTCATCTGCACAGAGAATTTCTCCAGTCCGGCGCCCAGCGCGATGGCGAAGGTCTCCTGCGACAGCGCCCGGCCAACGCCCTGCCCACGCACGTCGAGCGACACCACCATCCGGATTTCACCGACATGCGGCGACCAAGAGTGCGGGTCGCGGACCAGCGTGCCGCAACCGACCACCTTGCCGTCCTTGATCGCGAGCAGGCTCATGATGTCGCCACGCTCGATCTCGTTGATCCAGGCCGACAGCACCTTTGGCTGGCTGATGTTGCGCGGCAGGAACAGGAGGTCATGCGTCGGCAGCTTTTGCGCAAAGGCCAGCACCGCGGCCTCGTCGGCGCGCGTCATCAGGCGAAACCCGATGTCACCGGCATCTGGCTTGACGTGGCGCGGATAGGAACGTTGTTCGGTCATGTCGATCTCTTGCCCAACCAGGAGTCCAGTTTCGGCCACAGCCGCTTGATTGCATTGGCGCCGGCGACGAGCGAGACGTGACCGCCTTTCAGCATCACCTCCTCCTTGTCCTCGGAGCCGATCTTGGTGATCAGGTGTTTGGCCGCATCATACGGCACGATGTGATCGTGCTCGGCGACCGCGTGCAGGATCGGCACCTTGATGTCGGCAAGCTTCGCCTCGCGGCCACCGACCGTCATGGTGTCGTTGAAGAGCTTGTTGTCCCACATCAGGTCCTTGGTGATAGCGCGGAAATATTCGCCCGCGAGCGGCAGCGTGTCGGTCGCCCAGCGGTCGAACATCCGGTAGGACTTCACGAACTCGTCGTTCCAGATGTTCTCCCAAAGTTGCACCTGGCTGGCGACGCGCGAGGCCGGCCGCAGCATCTCGAACGACTGCAGGATCAGTTCCGGCGGCATGTTGCCGGCGCTCTCGAGCAGGCGGTCGACATCGAAATAGCGGCGGTCGGCAAAGTTCGAGAACAGCTTCATCTCGCGGAAGTCGATCGGCGTGGTGAAGCAGATCAAATTCTTCATCGGTCCGTCGTTGAAGATCGAGCCGTAGAGCAGCGACAGCACGCCGCCGAAGCAATAGCCGATCACCGAGACATCCTTCTCGCCGGAATCCCGCTGGATGCGGCGAACGGAGTCCGGGATGAAGTCGAGGACGTAATCCTCCATGCGGAGCGATTTCTCCTCCGGCTTCGGCGCGGTCCAGTCCAGCATGTAGACGTCGTAGCCGCGCTTGAGCAGGAATTCGATGAAGCTCTGCCCCGGCATCAGGTCGAGGATGTAGCCGCGATTGGTGGTCGCCATCACGATCAGGATCGGCACGCGATAGACCTCGTCTGCCAGGGGCCGGTAGTGATAGAGGTTCATGGTGCCGCGCGAATGCAGCACGTCCTTTGGCGTCGAGCCGAGCGACGGACCCGAGGTCGAGAAATACTCGACGCCCTTGATGCTGCGCTGGATCGCACGTTGTACCTCGGATTGAACCCGCTCGGAGATCGAGGCGAAATCAAACCCGGTGGGAGCGTTCATTGCGGCTCTCCCTCCGACGGCGGACGTTTGGTGCGCGGCGGCCGCGGCGCGGCGCCATAGCCGCCCTCTGGTGCCAGCGAATTGTGGTGCACCTGCTGCAGCAGTGACTTGATCTCGTTGAGCTGCCCCTCGATCGACTGCAGCCGCTCGGCCATGCCGACGAGCTGGGCGCGGCTCGGCAGGTTCATCGTCAGCAGATATTTCTCCATCAGCTCGGAAAGCTGCTTCTGTGCGCCCGCCGCGACGCCGCCGGCTTGGTTCATCATCTTGGAGAATTCAGGCGACGACATCGCCTGGTTGGCGAAGGAGTTGAAGCCCTTCTCCATCTCGCCCATCATCGTCTGCCAGATCACGGCAGGGTCGTTGCCCTTGTCGGCCATTCGGCGCTCCTCCACACCAGTTCCGAGCGCTTGCCGCGCTTCCGCTTGTTTCGAGCATACGACACCGTTGTCGCAGACCGGTCAACTCCACGCCGTCGTCAACCACATCGAAAGCCTTCTGCGCTGCGTCAGACCGTGGCATAGAGTTTCCTGACCGCGATACCAGCAGGGGGATGCCCGTGACCTCGCTCGCTCATCAGCCGCCGCAGATCGTCCGCGCCAATGGCATTGACATCTGCTACGAGATCTTCGGTCATGCGGATGCTGAACCGTTGCTCTTGATCATGGGCCTCGGCGCCCAGATGATCCACTGGGACGACGAATTCTGCCGGCAGCTCGCCGCGCGCAGCTTCCGTGTCATCCGCTTCGATAACCGCGACATCGGAAAGTCCTCGCATCTGAGCGGCGGCAAGCGTCTGACGGCGCTCGAGCTGCTCAAGCTGCGCCTCCTGAGGATTCCGGTCGCGGCGCCCTATAAACTTATCGACATGGCGAGAGACACGATCGGGCTGATGGACGCGCTCGGCATCAGGACGGCGCATATCGTCGGCGCTTCGATGGGCGGCATGATCGCGCAGGAGATCGCGATCACCTTTCCGGAGCGCGTGCGTTCGCTGACATCGATCATGTCGACCACCGGCAATCCCAAGGTGCCGGGGCCGACCCGTGAGGCGGCCGCGGTGCTGATGGCGCCACCGCCGGCAACCAAGGACGAGTATTTCGCGCGGTTCGCGCAGACCTGGAAAGTGCTGCGCAACGGCTCGTTCCCGGAGGATGAAGCACTCGACCGCTCGCGCGCGGAACGCACTTATGCACGCGGGCTCAATCCGGCCGGCGTCGGCCGCCAGCTCCGTGCGGTGCTGGCTTCCGGGAGTCGCAAGGAGCGTTTGCGCAGCGTCAAGGCCCCGACGCTGGTGATCCACGGCACGGTCGATCCGCTGGTTCACCCCGAAGGGGGCAAGGATACCGCGGCCTCGATCCCCGGCGCAAAGCTCGTGATGATCGGAGGCATGGGCCACGCGCTGCCGATCCCGATGTGGACAGAGATCATCGACGCCATCGACAAGCACGCCCATGGTGCAGCCGCCAAGGCGGCGTGAACCAGGTTTCTCCCGGCAACCATGTGACCTCGAGGTGCGCAATCCGAACGCCGCCGACGGCCCGGAAGGCCTCCGCAAGTTCATCGCCTTCCTGCGCGAGAAATTCCCGAACTCACACCGCAAGATCAAGCGATCATTCGTCGATGGCGACTATGTGATCCTCCACGTCGACGCGGTGCGCGAGCCCAGCACCCGCGGCATCGCGATCATCGACATCTTCAAGCTGGAGAGCGGCAAGATCGTCGAGCACCGGGACGCGGTGCAGCCGGTCCCGGAGACTGCGACGAACAACAACACGATGTTCTAGCAGGGAGCCGGATGGAGCCAACGGGTCGCGCGAATGCGCGCCCGATGACAGGCTCCGCGCAATCCGGGACGGCTCCGCCCGCGGATCGACGTGCTCCCGGATTTCGCTTCGCTTCATCCGAGCTACGCCTCTGTCTCATGTGGGCTAACCGCCGGCCCATCCTTCGAGGCGCGCCGAAGCCCGCGCGCACCTCAGGATGATGCTTACCCGAACCTTCGTTTACGCCACTCGATCAGCTTGGCGCTGACTTCGTCCGGCTTTTCCTGCTGCGTCCAATGGCCGCTGTCCCGCACCAGGTATTTCTCGAGGTCCGGCACCAGCCTCTCCATGCCGTCGGCGGCCGACGGCGGCAGCACCGCGTCGTTCTCGGCCATGATCATCAGCGCCGGCACCCGCACATGATGATCAAGGCCGGCCGAACGTTCCCAGTTGCGGGTGAAGTTGCGATACCAGTTGATACCGCCGGTGAAGCCGGTCTTCGTGAAGGTATCGACGAACACCTTCTTCTCCTCCGCCGACAGGATCGGCGTGCGCGGATCGTGTCTGGCGTCGTAGTTCGCGATCATCTGCGGAAACGCGAGGTTGAGCCGGGCCGACGCGCCGACGCCGGCAATCGGCTGCTCCTCCGGCGTGCCCGGAGGACGCGTCACGGGCTTGCGCATGAATGCGTCGAAAGTCTGCTCGACGCGGCTGCCGAAGATGCGGTCCGGCTCGCGTGCCGGATCCTGGAACTGGACGATATACATCTGGTCGCCGAAGCGCTGGCGGAACAGCGCGATCGGATCCATCGGTGCGCGATCCCAATGCGGCGTGTTGACGCCGACCACGCCGGCGACCCGCGACGGATGCCGGAGCGGCATTTGCCAGACGACGAACCCGCCCCAGTCGTGACCGACGAAGATCGCCTTGTCGATCTTGAGATGATCGAGCAGGCCGACGAGGTCGCCGGTCAGATGCTCCATGTCATAGGCCTCGACCCGCTCCGGCCGGTCGGTCGCGCCATAGCCGCGCTGGTCCGGTGCGATCACGCGGATGCCGGCCACGCCCAGCGCCTTGATCTGGTGACGCCAGGAAAAGGCAAGCTCCGGCCAGCCATGGCACAGCACCACCGGCGGGATGTCGGTCTTGGGGCCTGCCTCGTAGAACCCCATGCGGATGCCGTTGGTCTCGGCGAACTGCAGCTGCGGCATTTCAATCATTGAGAGCCCCTCCTATTCGGCTGCGCCCTTGACGTCCGCAGGCAGAGGCGCGAACGCCGCCTCGAGTGCATCGAACTCGAACGGCAGCATGTCGCACAAAACCTGCACGTGGGGAATGATGTTGGCGCCCACGATGAAGCCGAAATCAAGCTGATCGCGGTAGCTCTGCACGGTGATGTTGAGTGCGACTCCGTGGGTCGAGATCGAGACCGGGAAGATGTGCAACAGCTCGGCGCCGGCGGCGTACAGCGTCTGCCGCGGCCCAGGTACGTTCGAGACCGTGATGTTGACCGCCGGCGGCAGAACGTTGGAAAGATCCGAGCGGCTGTACAGCAGCGACAGGACCTGGACCAGGATCGGTGCGCCCAGCAATGAGATATTGGAAACCTGCGGCACCAGGGCGCGCAGCGGATGCGACATCTCCTTGGATTTGGTGGATTGCGCGATGATTGTCTCCAGCCGCTTCCTGGGCTCTTCGATATTGGTCGCGATCGAGCAGATCATGCCGAACACCTGGTTATTGGATTCGGCGTTGCCCTCCTCGCGCAGCGAGATCGGCACTCCCGCGGTCAGCGACTTGTTCGGCAGTGCGCCCTGGCTGATCAAATAACGCCGCACCACGCCGGAAGAGAGCGCCAGCACGACATCGTTGAGCTTGCCGCCGGACGCCTTCGCCACCGCCTTGGCCCGCGACAGCGAGATCGAGGTCCCGGCGAAGCTGCGTTCGGACGAGATCGCCTTGTTCAGGATGGTCGGCGGCGAGGACATCGCCTGCAGGCTCTCGCGCGACCTGGGATCGGCGACCTTGGCGACGACATCAGACAGGCTCTTCAGCACGGTGGGCATGCTGCCGGCGAACTTCACCGCGTTCTCGATCTGGAACATGGCGTTGTCGAACAGGATCGAGCCGAGGTCGCTCTTGCCCGAGCGCGGCAGCTCCAGGCTCTTCTGTGCCGTGGCCGCCGCCTCGAAGGGCTGGGTCCAGAGCTGCTGATAAGCGTCGAGCAGATTGGCGGCGATGTCACGCGGCTCCTGCGCGACCTTTTTCGC
The DNA here is from genome assembly GCF_029910015.1 of Bradyrhizobium sp. ISRA436. Taxonomy (NCBI): domain Bacteria; kingdom Pseudomonadati; phylum Pseudomonadota; class Alphaproteobacteria; order Hyphomicrobiales; family Nitrobacteraceae; genus Bradyrhizobium; species Bradyrhizobium sp. ISRA436. The sequence goes on along the minus strand of NZ_CP094519.1, from coordinate 2,441,763 downwards.
ACTCGGCGGATCGACCTGCCGTGGCACCGGCGTCACGTCGTAGATCATGCTGGTCAGCGCAGCTCCCGCGCCGCCGTCGATGCAGGCGTGATGCATCTTGGAATAAAGCCCGATCTCGTTGTCCTTCATGCCCTCGAACACGTAGAACTCCCAAAGCGGACGGGCGCGGTTCAACAGCTTGGCGTGCATCCAGCCGACGATGCGCTCGAGCGTCGCGCGGTCGCGCGGCTCGGGCAGGCTGGCGCGGAAGATGTGGCGGTCGATGTCGAACTGGTCATCCTCGACCCAGGACGGATGATCGATGTCGAGCGGCGCCTTCTGCAGGCGCGCCTTCAGGATCGGCGCGATGTGCAGCCGCGAGGCGAGCATCGCCTTGAATTCCTCGAAGAAGTCGCCCTTATAATCCTCGGGCAGGCGGAAGATCGCCATGCTGCCGACATGCATCGGCATCTCCGGCGTTTCCAGATAGAGAAACGATGCGTCCAGCGAGGATAGCCTCTTGGCGTCGCCCATGGTTTCCTCCCGAGAGCAAGAACTCATGCGGGCGCCCTGGCGGCGCTTCTTGTTATCCGGTCAGGATAGTGCCTGTTCCGCGGGCCCATAGGCAATGGCAAAGGGGCCGGACCGGTCAAAATGACGGAATTCGCCTTCCGGCTGCGCCAGGCGGTCGGCGAGCGCCCACAGCGCGGCCGGATTGACGCCGAGCCCGATATGGCTCGCGAAATGCACCTCGATGTTCTCCGCCGTCGCCGACGGCCGCACCCGGCTGGTCCGCCAGTTCACGATGCCGTCGGTGCGGGAATAAATCGAGGTCGTAGGCACCGGCATGTCGCCGGCGATCGCCGCGCGAATTTCGGGGATGTCGTCCACCGCCTCGCCGGACAACAGCTCATAGAGCCGCGTCGCGTTTGTCGCACGAATGTCATCGGCAAACGGGCTGCCCAGCGTGATGATGGAGCGCACCAGCTCCGGCATCTGCACCGCGAGATCGCGCGCATAGACGCCGCCCAGACTCCAGCCGACGATCGAGACCTTGCGCCCGGACGCCTCGTGAATCCGCTTCAGGAGGTCGCGCAACGCGCTCCGCCTGGTGGCGATGCCGCCGAAATTGCGGCCCATGTTCCAGGCATAGGCGTCATAGCCGAGTTCCTTCAGATAGCGCCGCATCGGCGCCATCGAAAGGTCGCTGGCGAGGAAGCCCGGCAGCGTCAGGACCGGATGGCCGTCGCCTCTCGGCGCCTGCATCAAGAGCGGCGACAGCAACAGGCTGGAATTGAATTCGAGCACGCCGCGCGCTTCGGCCAGCATCAGGAACAGGCTCGGTGGGCGCAACCGGCGTCTGGCCACATCGGCGCTCCTGTCCATGGCGGCCACTATTTCTTGTCTTTCTTGCCCATGCCGCCAAGGCCAGCCATCGCCACGAACATGTCCTGGAAGCGCTCGGCGAGCTTGGGATCGAAGGTAAACCAGCTTTGCATCAGCGATTCCGGCGAGATCTTCTCGATATTCGACAGCATCTGCTGCTGCAGCTTGTCCATGACGGCGGTCTGCATCGGCGCCACGTCGGGCAGACCGAAGAACTGCCGCGCTTCGAGGGGCGTGCAATCTACCTCGACATTGACCTTCATATCCGCCTCCTCACATGCGCCTGATCTGCATCAGTATCACCGCGACAGGGTGAGTCATGCAAGCGACCACAACCTGCCGGAGGCCCCAGTCGGCCTCAATCATCCGTTATGGTCAACCAAACCGCTCCGCGGAAATGGACCGGTATCTGCGAACGGCGCCTCGCCGGTCATCATCTCCGCGAGCAGCCGGCCGGTGACCGGTCCAAGCGTCAAGCCATGATGCTGATGGCCGAAATCGAACCAGAGGCCCAGATGCCGCGGCGACCGAACAGGCGGCATAGGCCTTGGCGAGCCCGCCGGGATCCGGAACGAAGCCCGGCGTCGGCAGATACACCCCGCCCGCGAACGCGCCGGTCAGCTGCGGCTCGCGCGCCGCGATCGCCTTGGCGTCGAGCACCTCATTGTCGACGCCGTAATCCCGTGCGCGCGTGACCTCGTGCACCGCCTTGGCCAGTGACGCCTCGGAGCGATACAGTTTCAGCCAGCCGGTCTTGCGCAGCAGACGCGGCACGCCCGCCTCCGCGACCAGCGCCTCATGCTCGATGAGGCTCTGCCTGATCAACGCAGCTCGGCATGCGCGCTGGCGAGCGCCCGCGGCGGCGACGAAGCGAGGTAGTAACGAAATAGCCCCGGCAGGAAATCCGGCAGGTCGATGACGCGGTAGCGCATGTGCGGCGTGCAGTTCAGCGCGTAGTTGAGGATCTCGCCGACGTCGCGCGGAAACATGTAGGGGAAGATCAATGCGTATTCGACGATGCCGGCATTGCCGAAGCTCGTCTCTTCGCCCGCGACATTGTGACGATCGATCAGGGCCACGTCGCGGCCCCGTTTTTGCAAGTGCAAAGCGGCACTGACGCCGACCATTCCCGCTCCCAGGATCACAGTGTCGGCCTTCAATTCCGCCATCCGGCACTCCGAAAGTTGAATGTCGCGCGCTCGCGGCTAACCCTTATCCTGAAATCCTAGTCATTGCGGCGCACCCGCGCAAACCGGCTAACCCTTTGAGAAATCGCGCTTGCGTGGGCAGCAAACTCTGGCAACATGCACCGTAATATCAGCCGGACGTCAGCAACCGGCAGACAATAACGGGGGAATAGAATCACATGTCGGTACGTTGGCGTTTGTTTGCGGCGACAGCCGTCGCATTTCTCGTTTGTGCCCTGCCGGCATCAGCCCAGACCTTGCGCTACGCCAATCAGGGCGAGCTCAAATCGCTGGATCCCTATACGCTGAAAGAAACCACGACCATCGCGCATCATGCCCATGTCTATGAAGGACTGATCGCGCGCGACAAGGACCTGAAGATCATCCCGGCCCTGGCGGAAAGCTGGGAGAATCTGAGCCCAACCAAATGGCGTTTCCATTTGCGCAAGGGCGTGAAATTCCACAATGGCGACTCCTTCACCGCCGACGACGTGCTGTTCTCCGCAGATCGCGTCCGCGCCAAGGGCTCCAACTTCCTCAGCAACGTTCCGGCCGATGCCAAGTTCACCAAGGTCGACGACTACACCGTCGATGTGACGCTGGATTCGCCCAATCCCATCCTGATCTCGCAATGGGATAGCTGGTACATCATGGACAAGAAGTGGTGCGAGGAGAACAACTCCCTCGCGCCGACCCCGGCGTCTGCGACCACGCCGAGCTACGCCTCGCTGCACGAGAACGGCACCGGTCCCTTCATGATCGAGAGCCACCAGCCCGGCGTGAAGACCGTCTTCAAGGTGTTCCCGGGCTACTGGCGCAAGCCGGAGCATAACCTCAAGGAGATCATCTTCACGCCGATCGCCTCCGACGCCACGCGCGTCGCCGCGCTACTCTCCGGCGAGGTCGACGTGATCGAGCCGGTTCCGATCCAGGACATCCAGCGCGTCAATTCAAGCGGCACCGCCAAGGTGCTGACCGGGCCGGAAATCCGAACCATCTTCATCGGTATGGACGAGTCGCGCGACGAACTCCTGTACTCGAACGTCAAGGGCAAGAATCCGTTCAAGGACATCCGCGTCCGCGAGGCGTTCTACAAGACGATCGACGTCGATCTGATCAAGACCCGCGTCATGCGGGGCATGTCGACCCCCTCGGTGCTGATGATCGCCCCCCAGCTCTACCCGCTGTCGAATGAGTTCACCCGGCCGAAGGTCGATCCGGAGGCCGCCAAGAAGCTGTTGGCCGAGGCCGGCTATCCGAGCGGCTTCGAGGTCACGATGGATTGCCCGAACGACCGCTACGTCAACGACGCCGCGATCTGCCAGGCGGTGGTCGGCATGCTCGCCCGCATCGGCGTCAAGGTGAATTTGCTGGCGCAGCCGAAGGCACAATATTTCGCCAAGGTCCTGAAACCCGGCGGCTATCAGACCTCGTTGTTTCTGCTTGGCTGGACGCCGGCAACCTCCGATTCCCACAACGTGCTGCACGACATCCTCGGCTGCCGCAACGATCCGAAGGATCCGACCCGCGGCGAGGCCAATCTCGGCGGCTACTGCAACAAGGAGGTCGACGCGCTCACCGACAAGGTTCTGGTCGAGACCGACAACGCCAAGCGCGACCAGTTGATCAAGCAGGCCTACGACATTGTCATCAGGGACTACGGCTACATTCCGCTGCACCAGCAGTCGCTGGCCTGGGGCGTCTCGAACAAGGTCAAGCTGACCCAGCGTGCGGACAACCAGGTCCTGCTCTATTGGGCGACCAAACAGGGTGATTGAGTGCGCCTTGCGAATTGGGTCCCGGAAGCGCCTGCTTCCGGGACTTCTCGCTTTCCGGCCGCGCAACCCCGCGCGCCAAGCTTGAAAAGCAGTGAAAGGTAGAGATGCTCGCTTTCACTCTTCGTCGCGTGCTCCAGGCCGTCGGCGTCATGCTCGCCGTGGGCGTCATCGCGTTCGCGATGTTCCGCTTCGCCGGCGATCCGGTCAACCAGATGGTCTCGATCGACACCTCGGCTGCGGAACGCGCCTCGATCCGGCAGTCGCTCGGCCTCGACGATCCCGTGCTCGTGCAGTTCAGCCGCTACTTCATCAACGCCCTGCAGTTCAAATTCGGCGTGTCGTATCAGTTCCGCCTGCCGGTCTCCTCGCTCTTGATGGAGCGCATGCCGGCGACGCTGGAGCTCGCCATCTGCGCAACGCTGTTCGCCATGGTGGCCGGCATCCTGATGGGGGTCTATTCGGCGCTGCGCCGCGACACTATCCTTGCCAGATTATTCCAGGCGATTTCGCTGATCGGCATTTCGCTGCCGACCTTCCTGATCGGCATCCTTCTGATCTATCTGTTCGCGGTGACACTGGGCTGGCTGCCGTCCTTCGGACGCGGCGAGGTCGTGAAACTCGGCTGGTGGACGACCGGGCTCCTCACCGTCTCCGGCCTGAAGGCGCTGATCATGCCGGCGATCACGCTCGGACTGTTCCAGATGACGCTGATCATGCGGCTGGTGCGTGCGGAAATGCTGGAGGTGCTGCGGACCGACTATATCCGCTTCGCCCGCGCCCGCGGACTGACCACGCGCGCGATCCATTTCGGCCATGCGCTGAAGAACACGCTGGTTCCGGTCATCACGGTCGCCGGCCTGCAGTTTGGCTCGGTTATTGCATTCTCGATCATCACCGAAACCGTGTTCCAATGGCCGGGCATGGGGCTTCTGTTCGTGCAGGCCGTGCAAAACGTCGATATCCCGATCATGGCGGCGTACCTTTTGATGGTCTCGCTGATCTTCGTCACCATCAATCTGGTGGTCGACATCCTCTACACCGTGGTCGATCCGAGGCTGCGCGCGACCGTCAGCCGCGCGACGTAAGGCGAGAGACCGATCCATGTCTGACGCCGTCGTTCCCCATCGCAGCGAAAACAGCGCGGAAGGCCCGCGTGCCGCCGCCGGCTGGTTCAGGCGCGCGCTCGACAGCGACATCTTCTATTCGTTCCGCCGCTCCAGGCTGACCATGGTGGCCGCCGCGATCACCGTGCTGCTCTTCCTGCTCGCGATCTTCGCGTCCTGGCTTGCGGTCCAGAACCCGTTCGATCCGGCGCAGCTGCAGCTGATCAACTCGCGGATTCCGCCGCTGTGGACCGCCGACGGCCAAAGCCCCTTCCTGCTGGGCACCGACGAGCAGGGCCGCGATGTCTTCTCGGCGATCCTCTACGGCATGCGCATCTCGCTCGCGGTCGGCGTGTCGGGCGTGATCTTCGCCGGCGCGCTCGGCATCGCGCTCGGACTGGTCGCAGGCAATTTCGGCGGCGTGGTCGACAGCGTCATCATGCGGATCGCCGACGTGCAGCTTACCTTCCCGGCGATCCTGATCGCGCTGCTGGTCAACGGCGTCGCCAAATCTCTGCTCGGCAACCGGCTCGACGAGACCGCCACGCTCGGCGTGCTCGTGATCGCCATTGGCCTCAGTTTCTGGGTGCAATATGCCCGCACCGTGCGCGGCTCCGTGATGGTCGAGAAGAACAAGGATTACGTGGCGGCCGCACAGCTGATCGGCCTGCCGGCACCCAAGATCATGCTGCGGCATGTGCTACCGAACACGATGGGCCCGATCCTCGTCATCGCCACCATCAACCTCGCACTCGCAATCATCACCGAAGCGACGCTGTCGTTCCTCGGCTCCGGCATGCCCGACACCATGCCGTCGCTCGGCACCTTGATCCGGATCGGCAACAATTATCTGTTCGCCGGCGAGTGGTGGATCGTCGCCTTCCCCGGTGTTGCACTCGCCGGCCTGATCCTGTCCATCAACCTGCTCGGCGACTGGCTGCGCGACGCACTGAATCCGAAGCTCCGATGACCCAGCCCGTTCTCTCGTTGCGCAACCTCGAGGTGGAATTCGTCACCCGCCGCGGCACCCTGCGTGCGATCAACGGCGTGTCGTTCGACATCGCCAAGGGCGAGGTGCTCGGCGTGGTCGGCGAATCCGGCGCCGGCAAATCGGTGACGGGACTCGCCGTGATCGGGCTGATCGACCCGCCCGGCCGCATCTCCGGCGGCCAGATCGAGCTGTCAGGCACACGGATCGACCATCTTCCGCCCGAAGAGATCCGCCGCGTCAGGGGCAAACGGATCGGCATGATCTTCCAGGATCCGCTGACCAGCCTCAATCCGCTCTACCGGATCGGCGACCAGATCATCGAAACGATCCGCACCCACACCGATCTCAGCGAAAGCGCCGCGCGCAGGCGCGCCATCGATCTGCTCGCCGAGGTCGGCATTCCCGCGCCGGAAAAGCGCATCGACGGCTACCCCCACGAATTCTCCGGCGGCATGCGGCAGCGCGTGGTCATTGCGCTCGCGATCTGCGCCGAGCCTGAGCTGATCATCGCGGACGAGCCGACGACGGCGCTCGACGTTTCCGTGCAGGCGCAGATCATCGCGCTGATCAAGCGGCTCGGCCGCGATCACGGCACCGCCGTGATGCTGGTGACCCACGATATGGGCGTGATCGCAGAGACCTGCGACCGCGTCGCGGTAATGTATTCGGGCCGGATCGCCGAGATCGGCCCGGTGCAGGACGTGGTGCGCAATCCGCTACATCCCTACGCCAAGGGCCTGATGGGCGCGATCCCAACGCTTGCGGGCGAGGACAAGCGGCTGGTGCAAATTCCGGGCTCGATGCCCCGGCTGTCGGCGATCCCGCCTGGGTGCCCGTTCAATCCACGCTGCGCGTTCGCCTTCGACCGTTGCCGCGTCGAGCGACCTGAGCCGATCCAGCAGGGTGCGCAATCCGTCGCCTGCCATCTGTTCGAGCCTGCGAAGGAGACGGCGGCATGAGCGCGGCGCTGATCGAGGTCAAGAACCTGCGCCGCGTCTTCGACGTCTCGAAGCCATGGCTCAACCGCGTGCTGGAAGGCGGCCATCTCGAGTTCCTGAAAGCCGTCGACGGCGTCAGCTTCGACATCAAGCGCGGCGAGACGCTGGCGCTGGTCGGCGAATCCGGCTCGGGCAAGACCACGGTCGCACGCATGGTCGTCGGCCTGTTGCCGCCGACCTCGGGCGAAGTCGTGATCGACGGCATCTCGATGACCGATCCGCGGCAGGCACAGGCGCGCCGCCGCTTGCGCCGGCGCATCCAGATGATCTTCCAGGATCCCTATGCGAGCCTCAATCCGCGCTTCCGGGTCGATGCCATCGTCGCAGAACCAATCCGCGCCTTCGAGCTGATCCAGGGCGAACGCGACATCAAGGCACGCGTCGGCGAACTACTCTCGCTGGTCGGGCTGCATCCCGACGACGGCCTGAAATTCCCGCATGAATTTTCCGGTGGCCAGCGTCAGCGCATCGCGATCGCCCGCGCGCTGGCCTCGGAGGCCGAATTCATCGTCTGCGACGAGCCGACCTCGGCGCTCGACGTCTCCGTGCAGGCGCAGATCCTCAACCTGATGCGCGACCTGCAGGACAAGTTCGGCCTGACCTATCTCTTCATCAGCCACAACCTCGCGGTTGTCCGTCACATGGCGAGCCGGATCGGCGTGATGTATCTCGGCCACATCGTCGAGATCGCCGACGGCCGCAAGCTGTTCGACAATCCGCGGATGCCCTACACCAGGATGCTGCTCGGCGCGGTTCCCGATCTTGCGATGTCGGGCCGCCGGCGCATCCCGGTCAAGGGCGAGATCCCCAACCCGATCGACCCGCCGCCGGGCTGCGCCTTCAACCCGCGCTGTCCCCTCGCTTTCGACCTGTGCCGCCAGAAGACGCCGGAACTGATCGACGGGGTCGCCTGCCACGCCGTCAACAGTCCGGCCGCAGCCGTTCCGGCATAATCACGTGGATGGGAGCGGCCATGTCAACCAACCGGTTGGCATCCCAGCCCGCCTGTGATCAAGTGCGCGCGCCACAAGACGCAGCTGGAAGTGAAGCCTCATGAGCAACATCAACCCCGATCCGTTCACGACAAGGCCCGAGATCGAAGGCACCTTCGGCGTCGTCACCTCTACGCACTGGATCGCCACCGCAGTCGGGATGGCCACGCTGGAGAAGGGCGGCAATGCGTTCGATGCCGGCGTCGCAACGGCCTTCACGCTGCAAGTCGTCGAGCCGCATCTGAACGGTCCGGGCGGCGACGTCCCGATCATCGTGCACGACATCAAGCGCGGCAAGACCGAGGTGATCTGCGGCCAGGGTCCGGCGCCGGCCAAGGCGACGATCGCGCATTACCGCAGCGAAGGCCTGGAGATGGTGCCCGGCACCGGTCTGCTCGCCGCCTGCGTGCCCGGCACATTCGAAACCTGGATGTTGCTGCTGCGCGACTACGGCACGTTGAAGCTGCGCGACGTGCTGGAGCCTGCAATCTCGTACGCCCGCAACGGCTATCCGCTGGTCGAGCGCGCATCGGCAACCATCAAGACCGTCGAACAATTGTTCCGGAAGCACTGGACCACGTCCGCTGACGTGTATTTGCCTGATGGCGCGGTGCCGAAGCCTGGCACCATCTTCACCAACAAGCGGCTGGCGGAAACCTATGCGCGCATCCTGCAGGAGGCCGAGAGCGCCGGAGGCGACCGCGTCGCCCAGATCGAGCGCGCCTGCCAGGCCTGGTCGAAGGGCTTCATCGCCGAAGCGATCGACAAGTTCTGCCGCACCCAGGAGGTCATGGACGTCTCCGGCTCGCCGCATCGCGGCGTGCTGAGCGCTGACGACATGGCGCGCTGGCAGCCGACCATCGAGGCGCCGCTAGCCTATGATTACGGCCGCTACACCGTGCAGAAGGCCGGCGTCTGGAGCCAGGGCCCGGTGATGCTGCAGCAGCTCGCGCTGCTGAAAGGCTTCGACCTCGACGGCCTCGATCCCGTCGGCCCCGACTTCATCCATCTGCAGATCGAATGCGCCAAGCTCGCCTATGCCGATCGCGAGACCTTCTATGGCGATCCAAAGTTCACGGACATCCCGATCGAGACGCTGCTGTCGGATGCGTATAATGACGAGCGGCGCAAGCTGGTCTCGCGGGACAAGGCATCGCTCGACTTCAGGCCCGGTTCGGTTGAAGGTTTCGGCGCAGTTGTAAAACTGCGGCGCGCCGAAGGGCATCGCGAGGCGGTCGGCGCCATGGGCGCGGGCGAGCCGACGGTCGGTCGGTTCGGCGAGGTGCGCGGCGACACCGTGCATTTCGACATCATCGACGAGGCCGGCAACATGATCTCGGCGACGCCCTCCGGCGGCTGGCTGCAGTCCTCGCCGGTGATTCCCGAGCTCGGCTTCTGCCTCGGCAGCCGCGCCCAGATGTTCTGGCTGGAGGAGAATCATCCGGCCGCACTCGCGCCGGGCAAGCGGCCGCGCACCACGCTGTCGCCGAGCATGGCGCTGCGCGACGGCGAACCGTACCTCGCCTGGGGCTCGCCCGGCGGCGATCAGCAGGATCAGTGGATCACGCAGTTCTTCCTGCGGCATGTCCACGCCAAGCTCAATCTGCAGGAGGCGATCGACGCGCCGGCCTGGCACTCCGAGCATTTCCCGATCTCGTTCTGGCCGCGCACCGCGCGTCCCGGCGTGCTGGTGCTGGAGAACCGGGTTCCGAAGTCGACCATCGACGAATTGAAGCGCCGCGGCCATGTGGTGGAGATTGGCCCCGATTGGTCGGAAGGCCGGCTGACCGCGGCCTCGAAAGTCGGCCCTCGCCGCCGCGCCGCCGCCAACCCGCGCGGCATGCAGGGTTACGCCGCGGGCCGCTAAGACGAGATGACCGCCGCAGCATGATGATGTCGGATCGAAGTGCAGCGCGAGCCTCAACCCTCTACCTCGCCCCGCTTGCGGGGAGAGGTCGGAAGTCAAGCCCAGCTTGGCTTCCGGGTGAGGGGGAGCCCCCGCGAACTCGATTTGTATCATCCCTGCGGTATGAGCCCTCACCCCAACCTTCTCAGAGCGAGCCTCGCTCGTCACGCCCCCGCGAAGAGCGGGGAGAGGGAGAGCACAACTGACATGACCTGGTCGATCATCGCCCGCGACAGCGCCACCGGCCAGTTCGGCATCGCCGTTGCGACGCGTTTCTTCGCGGCCGGCGCACGGGTGCCCTATATCGCCGCCGGCTTTGGCGCGATCGCGACGCAGGCAATGGTCAATCCCTACTACGGCATCGACGGCCTCGCGCTTCTGCGCGACGGCAAGAGCCCGCACGACGTCATCGCCGCGCTGCTCGCCGCCGACGCCGGCCGCGAGAGCCGCCAGGTGCATGTCATGGACGCCAGGGGCCGCATCGCGGCGCATTCCGGCAAAGACTGCGTCGACTGGTTCGGCAATATCGCAGGCGACGGTTTTTCGATCGCCGGCAACATGCTGGCCGGTCCCGCCGTCCTCGACGAGACCGCGCGGGCCTATGCCGCACATGAGGCGCTGCCGTTCCCGCAACGGCTGATCAAGGCCATGCTCACTGGTGAAGCGGCGGGCGGCGACAAGCGCGGCAAGCAATCGGCAGCGCTCCTCATCCACGGCGCGGAGGAATGGTCTGATCTCGACCTGCGGGTCGACGATCATGCCGATCCCCTCCACGAGCTGGAACGGCTCGAGGCCGTCAGCCGCGAGCACTGGGTGCATTTCCGCCGCTTCATGCCGACGCGGGATAATCCGGCGGGCATCACCGATCGCGCCATGATCGACGCCGAGATCCAAGCCGCGACAGCGAGCCGGCAATGACGGTGCGTCCGCTGATCGAGATCGAGGGCCTGCGCGTCAGCTTCCAGGGCGACGACGGCCGCACCACGCATGCCGTCGACCGGGTCGATCTCAGCGTAGCCAATGGCGCCACGCTCGGCCTGGTCGGCGAATCCGGCTGTGGCAAGAGCGTGACCTCGCTGGCGATCATGGGGCTCTTGCCGAAGCAATCCGCCGCGGTCTCGGGCGCGATCCGCTTCGACGGCCTCGACCTGCTCGACGTTCCGGACGACACGCTGCGCGACCTGCGCGGCAATCGCCTGGCGATGATCTTCCAGGAGCCGATGACCTCGCTCAACCCGAGTTTCACGATTGGCGACCAGATCATCGAGACCATCCTGCGCCACCGCGGCGGCTCGCGGCGCAGTGCGCGCGAACGTGCTGTCGAGCTGCTCCGCCGCGTCCACATCCCCTCGCCCGAGAAGCGCATCGACGAGTTTCCGCACAAGCTGTCGGGCGGCATGCGACAGCGCGTGATGATCGCGATGGCGCTGGCCTGCGACCCGCAGCTTCTGATCGCGGACGAGCCGACCACCGCGCTCGACGTCACCTTGCAGGCCCAAATCCTCGACCTGATGCGCGAGCTTAAGGCCGCAAGCGGTGCTGCGATCATCCTGATCACCCACGACCTCGGCGTGGTCGCCGAGGTCTGCGACGAGGTCGCGGTGATGTATGCCGGCGAGATCGTCGAGCGCGCGCCCGTGGACGAGCTGTTCGCCAATCCGCAGCACCCCTACACGGTCGGCCTGCTGGGCTCGATCCCGCGGCTCGACCGCCGCACCACCCATCTCGCCACCATCGAAGGCATGGTGCCGAACATGGCGAACCCGCCCGCGGGCTGCCGCTTCGCCGCGCGCTGCCCGTTCGTCGAGGATGCCTGCACCAAGACTCCGCCTCCGCTCGCGATGCTGAACGCAACCCACGCCTCGCGCTGCATCAGGGCGCCGCTGGAACGGCTGCTGTCATGAGCGCGCTGCTCGAGGTCGAGGGACTGGTGAAGCATTTCGTCGCCGAGCGCTCGGTGTTCGGCCGGCCGACCGCGCATGTGAAGGCGGTCGACGGTGTCAGCTTCAAGGTCGAGGCCGGCAAGACGCTGGCGCTGGTCGGCGAATCCGGCTGCGGCAAATCCACCGTGAGCCGGCTCGTGCTGCGGCTGATCGAGCCGGACGCCGGCACCGTCCGCTTCGAGGGCCGCGATCTCGGCGCGCTCAACGCCGGGCAGTTGCGCGCGTTCCGCCGCGACGCGCAGATCATCTTCCAGGACCCTTACGCCTCGCTCAATCCGCGGATGACGGTCGCCCAGATCCTGACCGAGCCACTGGCGCTGCACGATCTGGTGCCGCCCGCTCGCCGCCGCGAGCGGGTCGAGGAGCTTTTGCGCCTCGTCGGTCTCGAGCCGCGCTTCGCCCGCCGCTATCCGCATGAGTTCTCCGGCGGCCAGCGCCAGCGCATCGCGATCGCCCGTGCGCTCGCAGTCGAGCCGAAGCTGATCATCTGCGACGAGCCGGTGTCGGCGCTCGACGTCTCGATCCGCTCGCAGATCCTGAATCTGTTGCGCGACCTGCAGGATCGGCTGAAGCTCGCCTACATCTTCGTCTCGCACGATCTGGCGGTCGTCAAACACATCGCCGACCGCGTCGCCGTGATGAATCTCGGCACCATCGTCGAGACCGCGGACGCGGAGGCGCTGTTCGCCGCGCCGCGCCATCCCTATAGCCGCGCGCTGTTGTCGGCAATCCCGGTGCCGAAACCGCGCGCCAAGCGCAGCCGCATCGTGCTGGAGGGCGAGCTGCCCAGCGCGCTCAATCCGCCGCAGGGTTGCCGCTTCCACACCCGCTGTCCTTTCGTGATCGCGCGCTGCCGCAGCGAGGTGCCGCAATTGCTGGCGGATGGCACTGGCCACGCCACGGCCTGTCACCGCGTCGCGGAGCTGCCGCCGCCGGAGAGCATCGTGCCCACGGACGGTGCGCTCTCGCCCGTGCTGGAAAAATTGGTCGCCGCCTTTGGCGCCACGGCGGAAGGGACCGGACGTCCCGGGGTTGGTCAGGTCAGGACGACGCCACGGACATGAAGATAGGAGCTGTGTGATGAGGATGCTTCGTTTGGCGGCGACCGCCGCGGCCCTGTTGCTGTCGCTGGCCGCAAACGCCCATGCCCAAACCACGCTGCGGATCGGGCTTGCCGAGGACCCCGATGTCCTCGATCCGACCATGGCGCGCACCTATGTCGGCCGCATCGTGTTTGCCGCGCTCTGCGACAAGCTGTTCGACATCGACGAGAAGCTCAACATCGTGCCGCAGCTTGCGCTGTCGCACGAGACCTCCGCCGACGGCAGGGAGGTCACGATCAAGCTCCGCCCCGGCGTCAAGTTCCAGGACGGCGAGCCGTTCGATGCGGAGGCCGCAAAATTCTCGCTGGAGCGCCACCTGACCTTCCCCGGCTCGTTCCGCAAGCCGGAGCTCGCCAGTGTCGATCATATCGACGTCGTCGATCCCCTCACCATCAAGCTGGTGCTGAAGGCGCCGTTCTCGCCGCTGATCGCGCAGCTGACCGACCGCGCCGGCATGATGGTGTCGCCCAAGGCCGCGAAAGCGGAGGGTGACAAGTTCGGCCTGCACCCGGTCTGTGCCGGCCCCTACAAATTCGTCGAGCGCGTGCAGCAGGACCGCATCGTGCTGGAGAAGTTCGCCGACTACTGGAACAAGGACAACGTCTTCATCGACCGCATCGTCTATCTGCCGATCGTCGACGCCACCGTGCGGCTCGCCAATCTGAAATCCGGCGGGCTCGATCTGATCGAGCGCGTGCTCGCGACCGACCTGAAGGATGTGCGCGCGGATTCCCGCCTGAAAGTGTCGAGCGCGATTGAGCTCGGCTATCAGGGCGTCACGCTCAACATCGGCAAGGACAAGGCCAAGGGGCCCTTGAGCCAGTCCGCCAAGGTGCGGCAGGCGCTCGACCTATCGATCGATCGCGACGCCATCAACCAGGTGGTGTTCAATGGCGAGTTCAAGCCTGGAAACCAGTGGGTCAGCCCCGACCATCCCTATTACCAGAAGGACTTCCCGATCCGTCCGCGCGACGTCGAGAAGGCCAAGACGCTGCTCAAGGAGGCCGGCGTCACGCCGCCCGTGACGGTTGACTTCATGGTGCCGAAGGGGCCCGAAACCGAAGGCACCGCGCAGGTCATTCAGTCGATGGCGGCGGAGGCCGGCTTCGACATGAAGATCAGGGTCACCGAGTTTGCGACCTCGCTGAAGCAGGCCGAGGCCGGCGACTACCAGGCCTTTATGCTGGCCTGGAGCGGCCGCATCGATCCGGACGGCAACTCCTATGTCTTCCTGCACAGCAACGCGCCGCAGAACTACAGCGCCTGGAGCAATCCCGAGGCCGACAAGGCGCTCGATGACGCTCGTCTCACCACCGACATGGCGCAGCGCAAGGCGATCTATGCGAAACTGACCAAGCTCGAACTCGATGACGAGGCCATCCTCTACCTCTACCACCGCCGCATCATCATCGCGCACACCACCAAGCTCGAGGGGTACAAGCAGATGCCCGACGGCCTGGTGCGCGTGGTCGGGCTGAAGCTGAAATGATCGCGGGGGCGGCCGGAACACGAGCATCGCCATGCTGAACTTTCTCGCCAAGCGGCTGCTGCAGATCGTCCCGACGCTGTTCTTTGTCTCGATCCTGATCTTCTCCCTGCAACATTTGCTGCCGGGCGATCCGGCGCTGGTGATGGCGGGCGAGGAGCGCGATCCCGCCGTCATCGAGCAGATCCGCCAGCAGTACCATCTCGATCGGCCGATCCCGGTGCAATATGCCTACTGGGTCAAGGGCGTGCTGTCGGGCGATTTCGGCGAATCCCTGCGCAACAAGATGCCGGTGCTGAGCCTGATCGCACAGAAGCTGCCGGTGACGCTGCAACTCGCCGGCATGGCGATCGTGATCGCCTTCCTGATCGGGATTCCCGCCGGCATCATCTCGGCGGTGAAGAAAGGCAGCGCCTGGGACTACGGCGCCAATCTGTTCGCGCTGTGGGGCATCTCGACGCCGAACTTCTGGCTCGGCATCATGCTGATCTTCCTGTTCTCGATCGAACTGGGCTGGCTGCCCGCCTCCGGCTATGTGCCGCTGACCGAGGACTGGCGCGCCAGCCTCGCGGCCACCATCATGCCGGCCTTCGTACTCGGCAACGCAATCGCGGCGATCCTGATGCGCCACACCCGCAGCGCCATGCTGCAGGTGCTGGAGAGCGATTATGTACGCACCGCACGCGCCAAGGGGCTCTCCGAGCGCGCGGTGATCCTCAAGCACGCGATGCGCAACGCGCTGACGCCGATCATCACGCTCGGCGCGCTCGAGCTCGGCACGCTGTTGTCGGGCGCAGTCCTCACCGAGCAGATCTTCTCTATCCCCGGCTTCGGCAAGCTGATCGTCGACGCCGTGTTCAACCGCGATTACGCCGTGGTGCAGGGCGTGGTGCTGACGACAGCGACGATTTACATCACGCTCAACCTGATCGCCGACATCGCCTACATCCTCGTCAACCCGCGGCTGAGGAGCTGATCGGATGACAGCGCTTGGGACAACCGCTTCGCTTGCCGCCGCCGAGACGCTGGAGAGCCCGGCGCGGCGCGCCTGGCGACGGCTCGTCAGACGCAAGGGCGCGGTGCTCGGCCTTGCCGTGATCGCGATCTTTATCCTGCTTGCCGTATTCGCGCCGCTGATCGTGCCCTACGATCCGATCGCGACGAGCTGGTCGCTGGTGCGCAAGGCGCCGTCAGCGCAGCACTGGTTCGGCACCGACGAACTCGGCCGCGACGTGCTGGCGCGCGTCGTGTTCGGCGCCCGTGCCTCGCTGCTCGCGGGCGTGATCTCGGTCGGCATTGCGCTGGTGATCGGCGTCCCGCTCGGGCTCGTCGCCGGCTATCGCGGCGGCTTCATCGATGCGCTGATCAGCCGCATCACCGACGCGATGCTGGCCTGCCCGTTCCTGATCCTGGCGATCGCGCTTGCGGCCTTCCTCGGGCCGAGCCTCGGCAATGCGATGATCGCGATCGGCGTCTCGGCCACGCCGATCTTCATCCGCCTGACCCGCGGCCAGGTGATGAGCGTCAAGGTCGAGGACTATGTCGAGGCGGCGCGCGCCATGGGCAATCCGCGCTGGCGCATCGCGCTGGTCCACATCCTGCCGAACATTCTGGCGGCGCTGCTGGTGCAGGCGACGCTGTCGATCGCGGCCGCGATCATCGCCGAGGCCGCGCTCTCCTTCCTCGGCCTCGGCCAGCAGCCGCCGGCGCCATCCTGGGGCAGCATGCTCAACGCCGCGCAGCGCTTCCTCACCAGCGCGCCGTGGATGGCGATCTGGCCGGGGCTCGCGATCTTCCTGGTGGTGCTGTCGTTCAACCTGGTCGGCGACGGCCTGCGCGATGCGCTGGACCCCAAGGCGCGGTAGCGTCGCCGTTACGACCACTGGTCCTTCACCGTCATCCTGAGCCGGCCACCGGCGCGGGATGTCGCGGGACAAAGAAGAGGCGGCAGTGGCCTTCGCCAGTGCCGCCTCTCCTGCGAACATGAGCTTGGAGGGCTCAGGTCGGTTTCAGTGCGCCGCGGCCGCCTTCGAGATCGAAATCGGCGATCTGCTTGGCGCGTTCGGAGTTCGACTTGGCCTGGTGGTCGGTCGCGATCGTCATGTAGACGGCCGGCAGCACGAACAGCGTGAACAGCGTGCCGATCGTCATGCCGGCCACGACCACGAGACCGATCGAGAAGCGGCTGGCGGCACCGGCGCCCGAAGCGGTGAGCAGCGGCAGCAGGCCGGTGACCATCGCCGCCGTCGTCATCAGGATCGGACGCAGGCGGATACGGGCTGCCATCTCGATCGCCGAGCGACGGTCGAGCCCCTCGTTGAGCTGCAGCTCGTTGGCGAACTCGACCATCAGGATGCCGTGCTTGGTGATCAGCCCGACCAGCGTCAGCAGACCCACCTGGGTGTAGATGTTCATGGTCGCGACGCCGAAGAACAGCGGGATCAGGGCACCGACGATCGCCATCGGCACGCTGATCATGATCACGAACGGATCGCGCAGGCTCTCGAACTGCGCCGCCAGCACCAGGAAGATGATGATGATGGCGAACGCGAAGGTGACCAGCAGCTGATTACCTTCATGCACGTACTGCCGGGAGTCGGCCAGGAAGTCGTAGCTGAAGCCGGACGGCAGCTTCTTGGCTTCACCCTGCAGGAACTCCACCGCCTGCCCCATCGAGACGCCCGGCATCGGCACGGCCTGGAAGGTCGCCGAGTTGAGCTGGTTGTAGTGGGTCAGCGCGTTCGGATCGACGCCGGTTTCGACCGAGACCACGGTCGACAGCCGCACTAGCTGTCCGGTCGCTGACGGGACATAGTAGTTGTCGAATGACTCCGGCGCCAACCGGTTGACGCGCGCCACCTGCGGAATCACCTGATAGGAACGTCCCTCCAGATTGAAGCGGTTGACGTAGTTGCCACCGAGCAGCGTCGCCAGCGCATTGCCAATCGACTGCATGGTGATGCCGAGGTCGCTCGCCTTGGTGCGGTCGACCTTCACGCGGACCACCGGCTGATTGAAGTTGAGGTCGCTGTCGGTGACGATGAACAGGCCGCTCTTGCGCGCGGCGTCCTTTAGCTTGTCCATCTGCTCGAACACCTGTTGGAACCCGGACGTCGAGCTGATCACCATCTGGACCGGCAGACCGCCCGGACCGCCGGGCAGCGGCGGCAGGCTGAACGCGAACGCGCTGACGCCCTCGATCTTCGACAACTCGTTCTGCACCAGCGGCTGAAGTGTCTGCGCGGAGCGCTTGCGCTCATTCCACGGCTTGAGCAGCATGCCGGCGAAGCCGCCCTGCGGACCGGTGATGCCGTTCAGCACGAACCGCAAGTCGGTCTCGGGAAACTTCTTGAATTCCTTGTCGATCTTGTCGCCGTAGTAGTCGATATAATCGATGTTGGCGTATTTCGGCGCCTTGGTCACCGCGAACACGATGCCCTGGTCTTCCTGCGGCGCCAGCTCCTTCTGCGTATGCATATAAAGGAATCCGACCAGGCCGAGGATGGTCACCGCAAACAGGCCGGTGATCGGGCGATAGTCGAGTGAGCGGTCGAGCTGGCGGCCGTACCAGCGCGTCATCGCGCCGAACACGCGGTTGACGAGCCTGGCGAAACGCCCCTCGTCGGCACTCTTGAGAAACACCGAGCACATCATCGGCGACAGCGTCAGGGCGATCACGCCCGACACAATCACCGAGCCGGCCAACGTGAAGGCGAATTCGCGGAACAGCGCACCGGTCACGCCGCCGAGGAAGCCGATCGGCGCGTACACCGCCGCGAGCGTGATCGTCATCGAGATGACGGGGCCCACGATTTCGCGCGCCCCCTTCAGCGACGCCTGTACAGGTGGCATGCCTTCCTCGAGATGGCGATGGATGTTCTCCACCACCACGATCGCGTCGTCGACCACGAGGCCAATCGCCAGCACCATCGCCAGCAGCGTCAGCAGATTGAAGCTGAAACCGGCGGCAAGCATCAGGATGCAGACGCCGATCAGCGACAGCGGAATCGTCACGACCGGGATGATCACCGAGCGGATCGACGCCAGGAACAGGAAGATGACGACGACAACGATGATGACCGCTTCGCCGAGCGTCTTCTGCACCTCGTCGATCGACGACTGGATGAACTTGGTGGAGTCATAGGCCACCTTCATCTTCATCGAAGGGGGCAGATTGCGCTCAAGCTCGGGGAACAGCGCACGCACGCCCTTCACCAGCGTCAGCGGGTTGCCCTGCGGCGTCGCCTTGATGCCGATGAAGATCGCATGCTCGCCATTGAAGGCGACGCTGGCATCCGTGCTCTGGGCCGCCAGCTCCACCGTCGCGATGTCCTCGATGCGCACGAAGCCGCCGTCCTTGGACTTCACGATCATCCGCTTGAACTGATCGATGCTCTGAAGGTCGGTATTGGCCGAGACGTTTGAGACGATGAAGAAGCCCTTGGTCTGGCCGGCGGCCGCCTGGAAGTTGTTGGCGGCGATCGCGGCGGCGACGTCGTTCGGCGACACACCGCGGCCGGCCATGCGGATCGGATCGAGCCAGACGCGCATTGCGAAGGTCTGGCCGCCGAGAATGTCGGCGGATGCGACGCCGTCGACGGTTGACAGCACCGGCTGCACGACGCGCGTCAGATAGTCGGAGATCGCCGATCCGGTCAGCTCCTCGCTGGAGAAGCCGAGATACATCACCGCGATGGTATCACCGGTCGCCTTGGTCACGACCGGGTCGAAGGCTTCTTTCGGGATCAGGTATTTGACCGAGTTGACCTTGGCGAGGACCTCGGTCAGCGCTTGGTTCGGATCGTGATTGAGCTTGATGTAGACCTGGATCGTCGAGGTGCCGAGCACCGAGTTCGACGTCATGTAGTCGACGCCCTCGGCGGAGGCGACCGCCTGCTCGATCGGCGTGGTGATGAAGCCGTTGATCAACTCCGGCGACGCACCGGGATACGAGGTGGTGATCGTCACCACTGTGTTCGACAGGTTCGGATATTGCCGGATCGGCAGGACCATCGCGGCGCGCAGGCCGATCAGCAGGATCAACATGCTGACGACGATCGACAGCACCGGCCGCTTGATGAAAATGTCAGTGAAGGCCATTGCCAACCCTACTCGTGTTCTCTGCCGATTGCGGCGACATGTGGCGGAGGGCCCAATGGCCCTCCGTATTCAGGTGATCGCCGTTAGTAGCGCGGCGGCTCGGCTGGAACCGGCGGTGGCGGATCGGTCGAAATCGCGACCGGCATCCCCGACTGCAGCTTGATCTGGCCGACGGCGACGACACGGTCGCCGGGCTTCAGGCCCTTCAGGATTTCGACACGGCCTTCGACGCGGTTGCCCGTCTTCACGAAGGTGCGGTCCGCGGTCAGCGTGGTCTTGCCGTCATCGCCCTTCTTTTCGTTGATCAGGAACACCGAGTCTCCGTACAGCGTGTAGTCGACCGCCGTTTCGGGAACGGTGACGACCGCCGGCTTCTCGGGCAGCACGATCGTGGTGGTCGCGAACATGCCGGGCTTGAGGATGCGGTCCGGGTTCTGGATCGTCGCCTGAACGCGGATGTTGCGGGTATCGGTTGCGATCTGCGGCTCGATCGTCGTGATCTTGCCGTCGAAGGTCCGGCCCGGATAGGCGTCGACCGAAACCCGCACGGTCTGGCCGACCTTGATCTGCGAGCTCTGCTTCTCGGTGACGGTGAGGTTCGCATAGAGCACCGACAGATCGGTCAGCGACACGATCTGCGTCCCTGCCGTCAGGTACTGGCCGACTTCGACCTGGCGAACGCCGAGGTCACCATCGAACGGGGCGCGTACCAGCTTCTGCGAGATGATCGCCTCGGTCCTGGCAATGCCCGCCTTGGCTTGGTCGAATGTCGCCTGTGCCTGATCGACGGTGGACTGCGGCCCGAACTGGCGCGCCGCGAGCTGCTTGGCGCGGTCGAGCTGAAGCTCCGCCACGGTTGCCTGCGCCTTGTAGTTGGCGAGGTCGCCCTGTTCAGGTGCGTCGAACAATTGCACGAGCGGCGTACCCGCCTTCACATGGCTGCCGGCCGTGAACAGGATGTTGGTGATGCGGCCCGACACATCGCTGGTGACGTTGACCTGGTGCACCGCGACGAGATCGCCGACCGCGGTCAGGAGATTCGGAATCACCTCGGACTTCGCCTCGACGGCGGAGACATTCGACGGCGGCGGTTTGTTGTTGGCAAAGAACTGCGCAATCATATGGCTGCGGAAGGCGTTGAAGCCGACCAAGCCACCGACCAGCACGGCCAGCAGCAGCCCCACGATGATGAACCAGCGCACCATGCGGACAGGGCGCTTGACGGTCTTTTCCTTAATCGGTTGCCCCGAGATATGGCTTTCGGTCTGAATATTCATGTCATGCACTTTCTGCAGTTACCGACTTTCCCTGACCCGGTGACGGCTGGCGGCCCAAATGTGTGGCAATTGCGGCTTCGGTAAGTCCGATACCGCGAAGGATGAACTGGCACAGCTGCCGCTCCGCGGCGGCAGCATCGCTGTAGGAGAGACATGGTGTCGCAGGGAGCTGCGTGAGCGCTCCCATCAGCACGGTGTGATGGGCGAACCAGAACAGGTTGAGCGGCTCGCCGCCGATCCGCGTCGCGTCGCCCGCGGCAATCGCGCGCTCGATCGAGGCGGCAAAGGTCGGCCCGATCAGCTTGCCGACCTTGTCATAGAGGAGGCGTGCGAATTCGCCATCGTCGAGATGGCTCGTCACCATCAGCCGCAGGCGCTGCGCCTCTTCCTGGTCCGGCGCGTTGCGTAGCTGCATGAAGTGGCCGACCATGCCCTCCACCAGCTCGACCAGCGTCGCGGTCGACGGCTCCTGCCCGAGCAGGTGCACGAGGTCCGGATCCGCCTCGCACTCCTCGGCGAGGATCTCGGCGTACAGCGCCGCTTTCGAGGGGAAGTGCTTGAACAACAGCCCTTCCGAAATCGCAGCCGCGGCCGCCACGCTCTTTGTCGTGGTGCCGGCAAAGCCGTTGCGGGCGAAACACCGCTTTGCGGCGCTCAGTATCAACTGACGCCGCAAGTCACTCGTCATGCGTAAGGTAGACATTTGGGTCGTGAGTAATCACTCACCTTACCAGATGTCAAGGTTCTATCGCACCGCGAAAGCCGTTTTATATCGGAGTGTGCCCGAGGGACCCGCGGATGCGGTTGACGATGTAGGTGCCGTCGCGGCTGGACAGCACGCGCTCCAGATTGGCACCGTCGATCTTGACGCTGGCGAACCGAGGCCCAGTCGTAACGTCTTGTAAAGACGAGGCAAACGCCTCAACCTCGGCCAGGGTCGTGATGTTGCTCGTATCCTTGATTCCACACGCTTTGGCAACGCCGACCAGGTCGGCGGTCGACCCGGTATGGCTCGCCTGGCCGCCGGTCTCGCCATAGGCCTCATTGTCGAGCACGATGATCGAGAGGTTCTTGGGCTGCTGCAGGCCGACGGTGGCGAGGCTGCCCATGCCCATCAGCATCTCGCCGTCGCCGGTGATCACCACCACCGGCAGTGTCGGTTGCGCCAGCGCGAGCCCGAGCCCGATCATCACGGCGCCGCCCATGCCGCCCCACAGATAGAAGTTGCGGTCGTGGTCGCCGGCGGCGGCGATGTCGTAGGTGGAGGCGCCGAGGCCGCCGACGGCGATGGCGCCCTTGCGGTCCTTGAGCAGTTGCGAAACGACGGCCCGGCGGTCGAGGAGATTGGCTTTGCTCATTTGGTGAAGACCTTTGCCCCGATCAGGCGCTGTGACAGCAGAACGGCGGTTGGCGTGCAGGCGTTGTAGGCTTGGGCGGCGCCGGCCTCGACCACCTCCCGCACCTCATCCGGGTGCGAGGCGCGCAGTACCTTGATGCCGGACAGTTCGAGGACGGCCTGGGTGCTCGAGCCCATCGGCACCTGCCAGGGATTGAACTCGCCCCATTCGCCGCGCATCGTCACCAGGGCGAAGAAGGGCAAGCGGAAGATCTGCACCAAGGACAGCATGTTGATACAGTTGCCGACCCCGCTCGACTGCATCAGCAGCACGCCGCGCTGGCCGCCGGCCCAGGCGCCCGCGAGCAGCGCGACGCCCTCCTCTTCGGTCGTCAGCGCGACGCCGCGCATCGAGGACGAGCCGAGCACGCGCTCGATCAGCTGCGAATGGCCGGCATCCGGCACATAGGGCACCTGGCGCACATCGAAGCGCTGCAATATCGAAAAGATCTCCTCGGGCCAGGAGGCCGCGGTCTCGGCACGGGCATGCATCGGCGTTTCCGGTTTCAGACTGTTTAGCCTGGGACTGTAGTGGCGCCCGCGCACTTCATCAAAGCGCAAAACCGCATATGGCTCTGCGATTTACTCGCACCGCACGAGCGCTTTTCGGTTCTGATTGAATCAGAACCGAAGCTCCCGAATCTTGGCTTGGACGCGGTTTCTTCACGCAAGCCGGTATCCACTTCGCCTGAAAACGCTCTGGCGTGCGGCGAAGTGTCCCGGATGCACCGCAAATTGTGTTGCGCGGCGGCGGGGCGCGGCTTACGATAGTTGCAATTGAAACTAATCAGATTGGGCATTCGGCATGGATGTGCAGGCGCGAGAGCTGTCCGATCGTTTCGACCTCGAAAGACTGACGCCGGACTTCTACGCGAACCCC
Source organism: Bradyrhizobium sp. ISRA436 (assembly GCF_029910015.1). Lineage (NCBI taxonomy): Bacteria > Pseudomonadati > Pseudomonadota > Alphaproteobacteria > Hyphomicrobiales > Nitrobacteraceae > Bradyrhizobium > Bradyrhizobium sp. ISRA436. Next base: position 2,418,258 of record NZ_CP094519.1, on the reverse strand, counting down.
TACCCGACCTATCGTGCGCTGCGGGAGAACGCGCCGGTTAAGCGGATGCCGAACGGCTGCTACTTCCTGACCCGCTACGACGATCTCGTTATCGCCTACAAGAACACCAAGGCCTTCTCATCCGACAAGAAGAAGGAGTTCTTGCCAAAATACGGCGACTCTCTGCTCTACGAGCACCACACGACAAGCCTCGTCTTCAACGACCCGCCGGCGCACACCCGCGTGCGGCGGCTGATCATGGGCGCGCTGTCACCGCGGGCAATTGCCGGCATGGAGCCCGATTTGATCGCGCTGGTCGACAGCCTGCTCGACCGCATCGCCGCGAAAGAGCGCTTCGAACTGATCGGCGATTTCGCCTCGGCGATCCCGGTCGAGGTGATCGGCAATCTGCTCGACGTGCCGCGCGACGAGCGCGAGCCGTTGCGCGACTGGTCGCTGGCGATTTTGGGTGCGCTGGAGCCGGTGATCGGCGAGGAGGCGTTCGACCGTGGCAACAGAGCCGTGAAGGATTTCCTCGCCTATCTCGAAACCCTCGTCGAACGCCGCCGCGCCAGCCCCGGCAATCCCGACCGCGACGTGCTGACACGGCTGATCCAGGGTGAAGACAATGGCGAGCGATTGACGGCAAAGGAGCTGCTGCACAACTGCATCTTCCTGCTCAACGCCGGCCACGAGACCACCACCAATCTGATCGGCAACGGGCTCGTCGCACTCCACGAACACCCCGACCAGAAGAAGCGCCTGATCGCACAGCCTGACCTGATCAAGACCGCCGTCGAGGAAATGCTGCGCTACGAGAGTTCGAACCAGCTCGGCAACCGCATGATCGTGGAAGAGATCGCGCTTGGCGGCATCAGGATGCCGGCCGGCACGCTTGTCACGCTGTGCATCGGCGCCGCCAACCGCGACCCCGCACAATTCCCCGACCCTGAAAGCTTCGACGTCGCGCGCACGCCGAACCGCCATCTCGCCTTCGGCACCGGCGCGCATCAATGCGCCGGGATGGCGCTGGCGCGGCTTGAAGGCGCGATCGCGATCTCGCGGTTTCTTAAGCGCTTTCCGAACTACGCGCTCGACGGCGAACCAGTGCGCGGCGGCCGGGTGCGCTTCCGCGGCTTTCTCAGCGTGCCCTGCAGCATCAACGCCTAGTGCATTTTCGGCCAAGGCACTTCTCCGCGGGCGGTCCGATGCCCACATCAAGCCAAAGAGCGCTCGGGCGTTCTGTCCGGCGCGCTGCAGCAGGAGTGACGCAGGATGAGCGCATCGGTCACCGATTTCCTCGCAACCGAAGCACGCTTTGGCACCTACAATTACGAGCCGATCGGGGTCGTGCTGTCTCGCGGCGAAGGCGTCTGGGTCTGGGACACCGACGGCAACCGCTATCTCGACTGTCTCTCCGCCTATTCGGCGGTGAGCCAGGGTCACTGCCATCCGAAGATCCTGGCAGCGATGGTCGAGCAGGCGCGCCGGCTGACGCTGACCTCGCGCGCCTTCCATAACGACCAGCTCGCTCCCTTCTACCGCGAGCTCGCGGAGCTGACCGGCTCGCACAAGGTGCTGCCGATGAACAGCGGCGCCGAGGCGGTGGAGAGCGCGATCAAGACGGTGCGCAAATGGGCCTATGAGGTCAAGGGCGTGCCGGACGGGCAGGCCGAGATCATCGTCTGCGCCAATAATTTCCACGGACGCACGCTCGGCATCGTCGGCTTCTCGACCGATTCGGCGACGCGCGACCATTTCGGCCCGTTCGCGCCGGGCTTCAGGATCATCCCGTTCGGCGACGCCACAGCGCTCGAGCAGGCGATCACGCCGAACACCGCGGCCTTCCTGGTCGAGCCGATCCAGGGTGAGGCCGGCGTCATCATTCCCCCGCCGGGCTATTTCACCCGTGTGCGCGAACTGTGCACCGCGCACAATGTGATGCTCGTGCTCGACGAGATCCAGACCGGGCTCGGCCGCACCGGCAAGCTGCTCGCCGAGCAGCACGAAGGCATCGAGGCCGACGTAACGCTGCTCGGCAAGGCACTGTCGGGCGGTTTCTATCCGGTGTCTGCCGTGCTTTCCAACAACGCCGTGCTCGGCACGTTGCGGCCCGGCCAGCACGGCTCGACCTTCGGCGGCAACCCGTTGGCCTGCGCGGTGGCGCGCGCGGCGCTGCGCGTGTTGATCGAGGACGGGATGATCGAGAACGCTGCGCAACAGGGCTCGCGTTTTCTTGCAGGATTGCAGGACATCCGCGCCAACGTGATCCGCGAGGTGCGCGGGCGCGGACTGATGCTGGCGGTCGAGCTTCATCCGGAGGCCGGTGGCGCCCGCCGCTACTGCCTGGCGCTGCAGGCACGCGGCATCCTCGCCAAGGACACTCACGAGCACACCATCCGCATCGCTCCGCCGCTGGTGATCACGGCCGATCAGGTCGACTGGGCACTGGAGCGGATCACGCCTGCCCTCACGCAGGAGGTCTCCTGACAGTTCCCTGCGTCGGAAGACCGCAACGCTGGCTGTGGCCAACAACGAACGATTCCGACGTCTGTGCGTTAAAGTGCTGCGGGCGACTGGTGAACGGAGAGCTACGCTCATGCTTCCCCGGAGCGTTCGCTTTGTCGTATTTTTGATTGGTGTTTCGATGCTGGTGGCGAGCGGCGGCGCATCCGCCCAGCCACGTGGGAGGGGTGTGCCGCCGGGACTGGCGGCAAGACCGGCCGCACCGCCCGCGGCGGTGCGTCCTGCCGCTCCAATGGCGCGCGCCGCCTCTCCCGCAATGGCTCGGCCGCCTGCAATGGCTAGGCCGCCTGCAATGGCTAGGCCGCCTGCAATGGCTCGGCCACCCGCAATGGCTCGGCCGGCCGCACCTGCGTTCCGTGCGCCACAGCGACCGGCGATGGCGCCGCGCCCGGCACCGCGTTTCGCCGCCCCGTCGCCGCGCCGGGCTCCCCATATCGCCGCGCCGCGCGTAGCAATGCCTCGACCCGAATTCCGTCGTGGGGCACCGCCGCGGCGCCCGGCTCCCCATTTGGCCGCGCCGTCACGACCGAGCCCGCCGTCGCGCTTGAGCGAGCGGCCGTCGCCGACGGAGCGGATTCAACAGCGCGCGCAACAGCGTCAGCAGTTGATCCAGCAGCGCCAGCAGACGGCGCAGCAGCGGCAGCGCGAGACGCTCTCGCGCCAGACCGCGGAGCGGCAGACCCGGATCGATCGGCTCCAGCAACGCGTGCAGCAGTTGCAGTCGCAAAAGGTCGAGGGCGCGCGCGCGCAACGCGTCCATGACCGGGCACTACAGGCGCAGAACCGCCTGCTGCAACGCGAGCAGCGCGCACAGCAAGCCGACCTTGCTCGCCAGCAGCGATTGGGTCTGGCGGCGACGACGGTCGGAGTCGCAGCCGCGACCACCGCCGCCGCGCAGGCAGCTCAGCGCGAACGATTTGCCGCGCACTTCCGCGAGCAGGCGGGAGCGCAAGCCCAGGCGGCGCTTGTCGCGCGCCAAGGCGGCTGGGCACCCCGGCATTCCTGGCGACGCGGCCACCGCGCGGTGTTCGTGGCGTGGCTTGGCCCGGTGTTCTGGCCTTACGCCTATTCGGATATTTTTGACTACACGTTCTGGTCCTATGCCTACGAGCCCAGCTATTGGGCCTACGCCTACGACGACTTCGTCGACACCGTGTTCTGGGACACCAGCAGTCCCTACTCCGCCTATGCCAGCATCTATCCTGGCAACTATCCGGCGACCGGAGGCCGCTATCGGTCCCGCCAACGCGCCGAGACGAGTCCGCAGGCCATCAAGCAGCTCTGCGGAGAACCGGACAAGGGCGTCACGGCCTGGCCGCTTGCCGACATCGCGCGGGCGGTACGGCCGAACCAGGAGCAGCGCGCCCTGCTCGACGACTTGAAGACTGCCGCGGCGAAGGCTGCCGATGTCTTCAAGGACTCCTGCACGGACAGCTATGCCCTGACGCCACCCGGCCGGTTGCGGTCGATGCTGAACCGCATCAGCGCGACGCTTGAGGCGATCAAGATCGTGCGGCCCGCGCTGGAGAATTTCTACAACTCGCTCAGCGACGAGCAACAGGCCCGCTTCAATGCCCTCGGCCCGCATGTCGGCGAGCGTTCGCAGCAACAGCAGGAAGCGGCTGCGCAATCCGGGAATTGCGGCGATTCGAAATCCGACCTGGCGCAACTGCCGATCAACAGGATCGAGGCCTCGCTTCATCCGGCGGGCAAGCAGAAGGACGCGCTCGAGCGCCTGAGCGATGCGACCACAAAAGCCATCGCGGACCTGCAGGCGGCCTGCCCGAACGACGTGCCGCTGACGCCGGTCGGCCGGCTAGAGGCGATGCAGCACCGGCTCGAGGCCATGCAGAAGGCCGCCAGGCTGATCGAGCCTGCGCTGGACGAGTTCTACGCCACGCTGAGCAGCGAGCAGAAAGCACGCTTCAACACGCTGCAACAGGTCGCGAGCCACTGAGGCGGCCGGCATGCGCTGAGACCGCCGGGGGGCGTGCCCGCGCGATGCCAATCCTCCGCATTGCCTTTGCGGCCGCCGCGCAGCAATGTTTGGCACCGGCATCCTGATGTCATGCCGAATGACGGGGCAGGAATGAAGCGCGGTTGGATGAGCATCGGTGAGCTGCGCGAGCGCTGGGGCGATTCCCTGCTGACGGTGCTCACCGTCCTGATTCTGATCATGATGTTCGTGGTGGCGCCGCTGCAGGCGCTCGGCCTGTTCGAGTTCCAGATCTTCGAACTACTGCTGGCGCTGTTCCTGGTAGCGGGCGTGTTCGTGATGTCGGGCAGCGCGTTCGCGGTGGTGGCCATGCTCGTCGCGCTCGCGATGATAGTGATCGGCGCGATCTTTCGGCTGCGTTCGCCTTCGATCCTCGACCTCAATCTGTTCGCCGGCTCCTGGCTGATCGTCGGCGTCACCATGGCGGTGACGGTGGCGCGCGCGACCTTCGCGCCGGGACGCGTGACCTATCACCGCGTGATCGGTGCGATCCTGCTTTACCTCATGGTCGCAGTGATCTTCTCGGCGCTCTACACCTTCATCGGCACGCTGGTGCCGACCGCATTTTCCGGCATGAAGATCGCCGACAGCCCGACGCTGGCAAGCCAGCTGATCTATTTCTCGTTCGCCACGCTCACGACGACAGGCTATGGCGACCTCGCGCCGCTTCACCCCATCGCGCGCAGCCTGTGCAATGTCGAGGCAATCTTCGGCCAGCTCTATCCCGCAACGCTGCTGGCGCGGCTCGTCACGCTGGAGCTCGCGCACCGCGATCAGGATTCGTAACACTCAACCGTCATAGTGAGGAGCAGCGTTCGCGCCGCTCCTCAGGATGAGGTCAGACGACGGTCCGGTGCCGTTCGATGCAGGTCTTTAACACCTCGTCCATCGGCCGGCCCCACCAGTCGTCGGAAAAGATCTCGATCTCCGAATAGCCGGCAAAGCCCTGCGCCTCGACGGCTGCGCGGACCGATTTGATGTCGATCACGCCATCGCCCATCATGCCGCGGTCGTTGAGGATGTCCCTGGTCGGCACCAGCCAGTCGCAGACATGGAATGCGAGCAGCCGGTCCTTGCCGGCGCGCACGATCTGGGCGTTCAGCTCCGGGTCCCACCAGATGTGATAGACGTCGAGCGCGACGCCGATCGCGCCGGTGCGGCCGGGATCCAGCGCATCGCAGATGTCGAGCGCCTGCTTCGTGGTGTTCACGCAGGCGCGGTCTGCGGCATAGGCCGGATGCAGCGGCTCGATCGCGAGCGGCAGCTTCGCCTGCTTTGCATACTCCAGCATCTCGGCGATGCCGTCATGCACCTGCGCCCGCGCCGCCGCGATGTCCTTCGACGCCGTGCTGCCCGGCCGTGAATATTGCGGCAGGCCGCCGACCACGAGCACGATGCAGCAGGCGCCGAGCGCCTTGGCCTCGTCGACCGCGCGGCGGTTGTCGTCGCGCACAGCGCTCTGGTGCGCGGCGTCGGCCGAGAACATGCCGCCGCGGCAATAGCCGGAAAGATCAAGCCCGGCGTCCTTCACCGCGCGCACTGCGCGTTCGAGCCCGATGCTGGCGACCTGGTCGCGCCAGGGATCGATGGCGCGGATGCCGTGCCGCGCGCAGGCCTCGATGATGGCGACGAGATCACCCTGCTTGCGGACGGTGGCCGTGTTCAGCGACAGCCAGCGATGATCGTTGGAAAAGTCGCGCATCAGGCGTCGATGCCGCGCATGGCGAGGATCATCGTCATCCGGCGCGTCGCTAATTCCGGATTCGCGAGCAGCCCGGCCTTGTCGGCGAGCCGGAACAGCTCGGCGAGATGCAGGGTCGAGCGCGCGCTCTCCTGTCCGCCGACCATCGTGAAATGATCCTGATGGCCGTTGAGATAGGCCATGAGCACGATGCCGGTCTTGTAGAAGCGCGTCGGCGCCTTGAAGATGTGCCGCGACAGCGGCACCGTCGGCCCCAACACGTCGTGGAAGCCGGCCTCGTCGCCCACCGCGAGCCGCGACAGCGCGTAGGACGCGGCCGGTGCGATCGCATCGAAGATGCCGAGCAGCGCGTGGGAAAAGCCCTTGTCGTCGCCGGCGATCAGTTCGGCATAGTTGAAGTCGTCGCCGGTATACATCTTGACGCGCGGATCGAGCCGCCGTCGCATGTCGATCTCCCGCTGCTTGTCGAGCAGCGACACCTTGACACCGTCGACCTTGGCCGCGTTGGCGTTGATGATCGCAACCGCGGTGTCCATCGCCTTGTCGAGATCGGCGGCACCCCAATAACCCGTCAGCGCCGGATCGAACATGTCGCCGAGCCAGTGAATGATCACGGGCTCGCCGACCTGCGACAGCACGCGGTCATAGACTTTGGCGTAATCCTCCGCACTCTTGCCGAGTTTTGCCAATGCGCGCGAGGCCATCAGGATGATGCGGCCGCCGACCTTCTCCACTGCGGCGATCTGCTCCTCATAGGCGCGGATCACGTCGTCGATCGTCTTCGCATCCTCTACCGCGAGATGATCGGTGCCCGCGCCGGAGAACATCAGCGCGTTGCCCCGCGCCTTCGCCGCCTTCACCGAACGCTGGATCAGTTCCAGCGAGGTCGCCCAATCGAGCCCCATGCCACGTTGCGCGGTGTCCATTGCCTCGGCGACACCGAGGCCGAGGTCCCAGACATGCTCACGGAATGCGATGGTGCGGTCCCAGTCGATTGCCGCGGTCAGCCACGGATCGACGTCGGCGTGCGGGTCGGCCACCACATGCGCGGCCGAGAACGCCACGCGGTTCAGCGTGCCCTCGAGCTTTGCCGGAAAGCTGCGGGAGGCTGCGAGGCGATAGGTCTCGAGGCCACCGCCTGCGGTCGGCAGCTTCAGCGACAGGGATGATTTCGGCAGGACCGGCTTGCTCATGACGAAGTCCTCATCTCAGACCACGATCGGTGCGACATCAATCCAGCGCCGCTCCCTCCAGCTCTTCAGCGCGCATTCGGCAAGCTGCACGCCCTTGGCGCCTTCGAGCAGCGTGTATTTGTAGGGCGCATCCTCGCAGACATGGCGGATGAACATCTCCCACTGCTCCTTGAAGCCGTTGTCGTAGACGACGTTCTCAGGCAGCTTCTGCCAGTCGGCATAGAAGTCATGCAGCCGCTTCTCGTCGGGATTCCACACCGGCCGCGGCGTCGCCTGGCGCGCCTGGATCATGCAGTCGGTCAGGCCGGCGACCGCCGAGCCATGGGTGCCGTCGACCTGGAAGGTGACGAGGTCGTCGCGATAGACCCGCGTCACCCAGCTCATGTTGATATGCGCGATCACGCCGCCCTTCAGCTTGAAGGTGGCATAGGCGGAATCATCCGCTGTCGCCTGGTACTTCTTGCCCTTCTCGTCGTAGCGCTCGGGAATGTCCGTCGTGCCGATGCAGACCACGCTCTCGACCTCGCCGAACAGATTGTCGAGCACGTAGCGCCAGTGGCAGACCATGTCCAAAATGATGCCGCCGCCGTCCTCGGCGCGGTAGTTCCACGACGGCCGCTGCGCTTCCTGCCAGCCGCCCTCGAACACCCAGTAGCCGAACTCGCCGCGCACCGAGAGCATGCGGCCGAAGAAACCGGAGTCGCGCAGGAAGGCAAGTTTCTTCAGTCCCGGCAGGAACAGCTTGTCCTGCACCGTGCCGTGCTTGAGGCCCTTCGCGTTGGCGAGCTTCACGACCTCGACCGCCTCTTCCAGCGTGGTCGCGATCGGCTTCTCGCAATAGACGTGCTTGCCGGCGTTGATCGCCTTGGTCAGCAGCGAGGGCCGCGCCTGCGTGGTCGCGGCGTCGAAGAACACGGTGTCGCCCTTGTCGGCCAGTGCGCGATCGAGATCGGTGGTAGAGCGCGCGATGTTGAAGCGCTTTGCCAATGCGGCCACTTTCTCCGCATCGCGACCGACCAGGATCGGATCCGGCATGATGCGGTCGCCGTTCGACAACAGCACGCCGCCCTGGTCGCGGATCGCGACGATCGAGCGGATCAGGTGCTGGTTGAGCCCCATTCGGCCGGTGACGCCGTTCATGATCAGGCCGAGGCGTTTGGTCGTCATAGTGCTTGCTCCTGCGAAACGCGTGGGGTTGGCCGCTGCAGCGGCTGCATGGTGGACCAGTCCGGATGAACGGAGCTGGCAAAGCCGGGTGCCGTCAGCGATCCCGTCAGGAGATCGCCGTCATGGATCGAGAGGCGCACCTTGCCGCCGTCGCGGGTGTAGAGATCCGGGTGCGCCGTGAGGAAGGCGTCGGCTTCTGCCGCCGGCGTCTCGGCAAAGCCATCGACATAATGGTGCCCGTTGCGCTCGGCATGAGTAACTCCGATCAGCGCGCCCAGCGCGAGATCCTGCTGCACGCCGAGCCCGGCCTGGCAGGTCAGATCCTCGCCGCTGATGAAATGCCGAGCCCCATTCACACTCCATATGGTCGCGCGCGTCGCGTTGATGATCGACTTGTAGATCCCCTTGCAGGATTTCGACGAGATGCCGCGATAGCCGAGCGCACGCGCCACCGGGAACGCGTCATAGGAATCGTCGGCCTCGTCGATGATGAAATTGCGCGCGGCGAGCCCGCCGAGCGGCGCGGCTTTCGTGATGTCGCGCGGCATTGGCTGCTCGATATAGAGCAGGTTCGATGAGATCGGCGCGAGCGCTGCGTCATGGTCGAGCCGGTCGACCAGCGCGTTCAGCGCGGCGAGATCGGCGTATTGCTCATTGGCGTCGAGCGTGACCTTGGTGGCGTACGGTAGCCGAGCCAGCTCCTTGCCGATCCGCGCCAGCCGCGCCGCGTCATGCGCGGGATCGCCGTTCAGCTTGAGCTTGAAGTAGCGCGCGCTGGCGTTTTCCTTGGGGTCAGCGACGCCGCCCTCGCCTTCGATCCTGTCGTCCATTCCGACCGTATGCCTGACGGCAACACGGTCGAGCCGCCGGCGGGTCGCGAGGAAGCGCGCGATCGCCGCATCATCGAGATCGGGCGTCAGCCGTGCATCGATGCCGGCAATATTGGCGGCCATGCCGTCGAAAAAGCTGACCCCGACGCCGCGCAACAGCGCATCCAGGATCGCCTTGTCGATCTCGGCGGGGCCATAGGCTGCGGCAAGCGGCGGGACGTCCTCCTTCGCACAGGCCGCCACCTGCGCGCCAATGCATCTGGCGTGCAGGCCGAACGCGGTGTCAAAACCCGTGTTTGCCAGATACAGCTCGCGCGCGATCGCGAGCGAGCGGCGCAGTTCATCGACCGTCTCGTCCGGCGCCAGATGCGGCCGCTTGTCGAACCATTTGGGCGCCATCATCTCGGCGCTGGCGCCGGTCGCGTGTCCCTTGCCCTCCACCTCGATCTCGACCCACACGAACATCTGCGGCGCCGCATTGATGGTGACCGCGCCAAAGCGGAACGGCCGGGCGAAAGCGACCGGACGTTCGAAGAAGGCGATATCACGAACTGCGAGACGAAGCGGCATCACAATGTATCGTGGAGCGTTGCGAACATGGGTCGCGGCACGCTGGTCGCCTCTCCCTCCCCCCGCTCTTGCGGAAAGGGGGTTGGGGTGAGGGGCGTCTCCGCAAAGGCGGACTCGCGGATAGCCCCCCTCACCCGGAATTTGCGTGTCGCGCAAATTCCGGCCTCCCCCCGCAAGCGGGGCGAGGTAATCGGAAAGCTCCTCGCGATCTGTATGCCCATCTCAATCCAGCGAGCCCTGCGTGAAGAAATGCTTCCGGATCTGCTGCACCAGCTCGGTGAAGACCGGATCGGACATCGAATCCAGCGAGCGCGGCCGCGGCAGCGGCACGTCGTAGATCGCGGCGATCGCGCCGGGCCGCTCGGTCATCACGAGCACCCGGTCGGCGAGGAACACGGCTTCCGGAATCGAGTGCGTGATCAAGAGCACCGTCTTGCCGGTCTCGCGCTGGATCCGCATCAGCTCCACGTTCATGCGCTCGCGCGTCATGGCGTCGAGCGCGCCGAACGGCTCGTCCATCAGCATGATCTTGGGATCGTGCACCAGCGCACGGCAGATCGAGGCCCGCTGCTGCATGCCGCCGGAGAGCTGCCAAGGCAGCTTCTTCTCGAAGCCTTCGAGCCCGACCAGCTTCAAGAGCTCCTTGGCGCGATCGAGATATTTGTTCCGCGGCAGCTGCTTCATGTCGATCGGCAGCATCACGTTGGAGAGGATGTTGCGCCACGGCAGCAGCAGCGCGTTCTGGAACACGATGCCGACATTGCCGTGCGGCTTGGTCACGGGCTCGCCGTCGACCAGCACCTCGCCGGTCGTCGGCGGCAGCAGGCCCGAGATCATCTTGAGCAGCGTGGACTTGCCGCAGCCGGACGGGCCGACCACGACGAAGAACTCGCCGTCATTGATGGTGAAGTCGAGCGGCCGTAGCGACGGCACGTCGCCGTCGCGCGACCGGTAGGTCTTCGAGACGCCGGAAAGCGTGATCCCCGGCGTGGCGCCGTCCACACGGTCCGAGACCAGGCGCAAATGGGCAGCGGGCTGGTCGGCAGAGCTTAGTTTGGTCGCTGGCTTCATACGGCTAGGCCCAATTCAAAGCGGTTAGTCCTCGTCGTCCTTCCGGGATGGTCCGAAGGACCAGACTCGGAATCTCAAGATTCTCAGATGTGCAATTGCACATCATAGTTCGATGCTTCGCATCGCCCCGGAATGACGGCGCCAGTTGCGCTCACGAGTCGCCCTTCGGCAGGTAGTCGTTGGTATAGAACGCCTTCGGATTGTCCTTGGCCTTGGCGTCGAGACCGCCATACTCGACCATCAGATTGACCGAGTCGGTCATGTTCTGGTCGGTGACCTGAAACGGCCGCTTGGTCTTGGTCTCCGGCGTGCGGTAGAGCGGGATCGTCAGCTCGAAGCCTTGCGTCAGCGTGTCGATCTTGCCACCCTTCGGGTTGGCGTCGAGGATCGATTGCGCGGCAGCGTTCGGATCCTTCTCGGCGGCTTCCACCGCCTTCGTGGTCGCCGACATGAAGCGGCGGACGAGATCGGGATTGGCCTTCACATAGGCGGTGTTGGCGATGATGCCCGACGACACCATGTTGATGCCGTAGTCGGCGAACTTGATTGGATAGACGTCCTTGCCGGTCGCATCCTTGATCTTCATCGACTGGTCCATGACGTAGCCGAGCAAGAGATCGGCCTGCCCGTTGATCACGGCGTTGAGCTTGGTCTGGCCGTCGCCGGCCACGGTGTGGAAATCGCTTTCCTTCAGGCCGGTCTTCTTCAGGAACAGCGGCCAGATCTGCGTCATCGAATCCGCCGGCGTGATCGCGACCGTCTTGCCCTTGATGTCCTCGGGCTTGCGGATGTCCTTGTCGGCAAATCCCATCGCCGACATCGGGCTGGTCTGCAGCAGCACGCCGGTAGCGATAACGGGCGCGCCCTTCACTGCCGCGCGCATCATGGTGGGCACGTCGACATAGCCGAAATCGGCGGTCTTGGCGGCCACGGCCTGGGTGGTCGCGGCCGAGCCGCGGCCTTCCTGGATCTCCAGGTCGATGCCTTCGGCAGCATAGATGCCCTTGGCCTTGCCGTAATAGAACGGCGCATGCTCGCCATAGACGTACCAGTTCAGCATCAGCACGACCTTGTCGGCGGCGGATGCCGGCACTACCCCTGATATAGTCCAGGCCAGCGCGGCAATGACAGCAATGATCAATCGCATCAGATAATCCTCCCGTTGTTTCTTGTCGTCACGGCGAGGGGCGCCAGCGACGACTTGTCCGCCGAAGCCTTTGGCGAAGGCGGAAGCAATCCACTCCTCTGCTTGTGGCGCCATGGATTGCTTCGCTTCGCTCGCAATGACGGCTGCTCGTCTCTTTGTGTAGCTCTGCGATAACCCTACGAAGCGAAGATGATGTCGTCGCGCTGGCTGACGTGCCAGGGGATCACCAGCCGCTCGATGCGGTCGACGATCCAGAACAGAATCACCCCGAGCAGCGCCAGGATCACCAGCGCCGCGAACATCGTCGGCAGGTCGAACGTGCCGATCGAGCGCTGCATCACATATCCGATACCGGAGTTGGAGCCGACGAACTCGCCGACGACGGCGCCGACCACAGCGAGCGTCACCGACACTTTCAGGCCGGAGAAGATCGCGGGCATCGCATGCGGCAGGTTGACGGCGCGGAATACCTGGAAGCGGCTGCCCTGCATCGCGCGCGCCAGATCGACCATGTCGGGGTCCACGGACTTGAAGCCCTGCACCGCCGAGACCACCACCGGGAAGAAGCCGAGCAGGAACGCCGAGATCACCTTGGGAATGATGCCGAAGCCGAACCACACGACGAACAGCGGCGCGATCGCGATCTTCGGCACCGACTGCGAGAACACCAGCAGCGGATAGACGTAGCTCTCCACCGTCTTCGAGCCGGCGATCAGCATCGCGACGGGAATGCCGAACAGCGCCGAGAGCAGGAAGCCGCAGATGGTGGCATAGGTGGTCGGCCAGGACTGCTGCAGCAGCTCCGGCCAGTCGCTCCAAAGCACCGCGACGACATCGCCGGGCGACGGGATCTGGTAGGCCGGGATTTCGAACAGGCGGATCGAAAGATCCCAGGCCGCCACGATGACGACCAGGAATAGCAACGGGCGCACCCACGCCGCATTCAGCACCTTCGACACGCCTGAAGGGCTCTTCGCCTCCGCCACGCCACGCTCCCCTGGATCACTGTTCTTCGTATTTGAAATTAACCCGTTGGATAAATACTGTCCAGTCCCTGGCGCGCAGCGAAATCCCGCGAAATCCCCCTACTTTCGTCAGATGAGAATTTTAGCGCTGATGATCCGTAGCCCGGCGTGATGACACCACGCGCCAAGCCGGCGGCGTTCACACCGCCTGATGGACCGGCTGCAGCGCAGACATCTTCGCCGCGCCGAACGTGGCCGTGGACTTGCCGGTCAGCGCCGCCAGCACCAGCGCGATCATATGCTCGAGGCGCTCGTCGCGCGCCTCCTTCCTGAGCAGGTCGCGGCCGAAGATCACGCTGAGCGTCGCGCTGTTGGAGAGATAGAAAAACGCCAAGCCGGCGATCGAGATGTAGAGCTGCACCGGATCGACCGCGACGCGGAAATCGCCGCTCTCCACCCCGCGCGTCACCACGGTGCGGATCATTTCAACGAAGGGCGAATGCATCGACTTGACCTTGGTCGAGCGCTTCAAATGCTTGGCCTTCGACAGGTTTTCCGTATTCAGCAGCGCCAGGAACTCGGGGTTACGCAGAAAATAGTTCCAGGTGAAATCGATCAGCCGCGCGATCGCCTCGGGCGGATCGAGATGTTCGAGATCGAGGGTGCGTTCCTCGGCGCGGATCTTCTCATAGGCGCCTTCCAGCACCTCGAGATAGAGATCCTCCTTGTTGCCGACATGGTAGTACAGCATGCGCTTGTTGGCGCCGGCCATCTCCGCGATGCGGTCGACGCGCGCGCCGGCCAGGCCATGGGCGGCAAATTCCTGCTTCGCGGCCTCGAGAATGCGCAACCGCATTCCTTCCGGGTCGCGCTGCCATTTCAATATTCGCTTTGCCTTGGCCAAAATCGATCGCTCAGTGATGCCGAGTGGACGAATGTATCATGACACGCGGCGTTTGAGAATGAATGTTATGATGATCGTGAAGTGAACGTCCGAGCATCATCCTGCCGGTTGCAGCGCCTGCTCTCCGTCATTCCGGGGCGCGCCTCGTGGCACGAGCCCGCAATCCATCAAGCCACATGATTTATGGATGAATGGATTCCGGGTTCTCGCGGGCCTGTCATCGGGCCACGCGTTGCGCGGACCCCGTTGGGCCTCGAAATGACGTGAGGATGGAGGTCCCCCTTGGCACTGATTTGCCCGACGGCGCAAGGCCTCGCATCAAAAATATTTCTGTTTTCCAGAAGTGCAGCTCGGTGTATGAATGGCCCGTCTCACCCGCCTGAGGGGCGCTTCGCGATCGTCACGAGTGTTGGGTCGAGATGCGGTGGACACTGACTGCGTGACTGACGAGCACGCACGAGGTGGACGGCGAAATCGTGCAGGCCTGACGCCCTAGTGGCAGGTGTCTCCTTGCAAAGCGCGAAGCGCTTTTGCAAAGACGGTGACAACAAAGCCCAGTCTCGCCGGGGAGAGCACGTATAAGCCGCAAAACCATCGCGCAGGGAAAGCCGGGATCGTTCCGGTTTCACCTGTGGTCCTACCTCCCGAGCTTTCCATTTGCTCGGGACCCATGGGTGCGATCGGCGCCCGGCTTTCCCTGCGCCCTCTTCACAAGAGAGGGCGGAAAGACAAGCAAACCTCGGACGCAGTGCGCCGCGAGACTGCGAACGCATGATTCAGGCACGACGCAACGAACTCGCCTCACTCGCTCCTGCCCGGCGAAGGTTGCACCAGGACTGTCGGCACACCGCAGGTGCCGCTGCGCACCGTCATCACGCGGGTGCCCGGCTTGCGGCCGGTGCGCACCTCGGAGACGTCGACTCCGGCGGCAATGAGCCGCGCATGCGTGGCGTCGATATCGGCGACACGCCAGCAGATGCCGCGCAACCGGTCCGGCGCATCGGCATCGGCCTTGCCCGGCTTGTGCGTGACCTCGACGATCAGGTCGCCGCAGCGGAAGAACATCAGCCGGCCCCAATCCGGATGCGAGCGGTCGAGCGCCATGTCGAGCCCAAGCCGTGCGCCATACAGCGCAGCGGCGCTTTCCGGATCGGCGGTGGAGACCACCACATGATCGATCGCGGTGATCGAGGCAGGCGTCGTGCGCACCGAAAGCGGCCGCTCCTTCTCGCGCTCCAGGAAGAACATGCGGATGCCACGCGTCGCGTCGGTCGCCGCCCGCGTGCGTCGCCACGACAGCGTGGCGCCGCTGATCTCGTCGCGGCTTTCGGCCTCGGCGACGGGCTCGGGCTTCAGCGCTAGGCGGTCGAGCCGGCGATGCATCTTCGCAATATCATTGGTGCGGAAGCAGAGGCTCGCCAACCCTTCGCCCTGCGTGGCAAGCGCACTGCGGACGCGCTGCGCAGCGGCATCATCGCCGCGCGGCGCCATCAGTTCCAGTGTCGTGTTGTCGAGCGTGAACAGCACACGGTCCGCGCCGTCGCCGCTGTTGCGCCAGGCGGGCGCGCGCGCAAACAGCGTCTCATAGGCGGCGCCGGCAGCGGCAATGTCGCCGGTCAGGACGACGACGTGATCGAGACCGCTGATCATGGCCGCCGCCTCCCCGATTTTGCCGTCATTGTGTTCTCCTTACGCTGCAACCGGGAACCGCGGAGCGCGGCCGGCCGTTATGCCGAATGCCAGAATGGCCATCAATCCGTGCTCCCGCTTCATCTCTACCCGCAAATCAGGCAGGGTTGCGAATATTTTCAGCGATATCGCCCGACCAACGAGCGTTTTCGAGCGAAGTGGACACCGCTTCGCGTGAAGAAAACGAAGAATCTGGAGCTTTGGTTCTGATTTCAATCAGGACCGAAAATGCTCTAGTCTGGACCACCGGCCGGGACCACACTAAGCCACGACGGAAAGCGAATGCAGGCTCTCTTCATCGGACAGACCTATATTGACGTCACCTTCATCACCGACCACATGCCGACGGGCGACGACAAGCACGTCGCCGACGCCTACGCGGTGTCGTTCGGTGGCAACGCCGTGACCGCGGCATTTTGCTGCGCCAAGCTTGGCATAGAGCCGGACCTGATCGCCACCATGGCCAATGACTGGCTGGGGCGGATGTTTTGGGACATGGCCGACAGGTATGGCATCTCGTTCCATCCGCGCAAGGTCAACTCCTCCTCGCTCTCCTTCATCATGCCCAATGACGGCAAGCGCGCGATCGTGCGCTGCCGCGACGACCGGCACATCCATCCGTTTCCGCTGCTCAACCTGAAGGGCTGCCGCGCGCTGCACATCGACGGCCACCAACCGGACGCCGCGATCCACTACGCAAAGCTCTGCCGCGAGGACGGCATTTTGACTTCGCTCGACGGCGGCGGGTTGCGCACCAACACCCACGAGCTGCTCGAGTTCATTGATGTCGCGATCGTCGCCGAACGCCTGTGCGAGCAGATGGACAAGACGCCGGAGCAGATGCTCGACTATCTCAGGGGCCGCGGCTGCCGCGTCGGCGGCGTCACCATGGGCGAGCGCGGCCTGCTCTGGTATGACGAGGCGGGCGCGGTACGCACCCTGCCGGCGCTGCCGATTTCGCGCGAGCGCGTGATCGACACCAATGGCGCCGGCGACGTCTTCCACGGCGCCTACATCTATTCCTATCTCGTAAATCCCGGCAAATCCTGGCGTGAGCATTTCGAGTTCGCCCGCGCCGCATCGACCTACAAGATCCAGAAGCTCGGCAACGAGGCCGGGCTGCCGTCGCTCGCCGACATCGAGGCGGTCAGGCGCGAGTTCGAGATCAAGGTCTGATCGATAGTTGGGGGAAACAGCAATGCGGCGCGTCTTCGTCGCAGGCAGCATCAACATGGATGTGGTGGCGACCGCGGAGCGCCATCCGCGGATCGGCGAGACCGTGGCCGGTGATGCCATGCTCTACTTCCCAGGCGGCAAGGGCGCCAACCAGGCCGTGGCATCGGCCAAGCTCGGCGTGCCGACCACCCTGGTCGGCCGGCTCGGAGCAGATGCGTTCGGGCAGGAGTTGAGGACCTTCCTTGCCGCGCAAGGTGTCGACCTCGCCTTCGTCAAAGATACGCCCGGCACCCATTCCGGCACCGCGATCATCACCATCGCCAATGCCGACAACACCATCGTGGTGGTGCCCGGGGCCAACGCGAAGGTCGATGCCGACGACGTCGCAGCGCCTATTCTCGCCAAGGGTGACGTCGCGGTGAGCCAGTTCGAGATTCCCCTACCGGCGATCGCAGCTTTCTTCGCACGCGCCCGCGCCGCCGGCGCCACCACGGTTCTCAATCCGGCGCCGGCGAAGAAGGCCGACGCCGTGCTGCTCGATCTCGTCGACATCCTGATCCTCAACGAGACCGAGCTCGGCTTTCTCAGCGGCATGGAGCTGCGCGACGGCGACGCGCCCGCGCGCTTCGCCGAAGCGGCAAGAGCCCTGGCGCCAGACAAGATCGTCTGCGTCACGCTCGGCAAGCGCGGCGTGCTGGCGCTGGTCGAGCGCCAGCCGCTGCTGATTCCGGGCCGCGAAGTGAAAGCCATCGACACCACAGGCGCCGGCGACTGCTTCGTCGGCGCGCTCGCCTCGCAGCTCGCCGTCGGCAAGCCGCTGCGCGATGCCCTCGCCTATGCCAACATTGCCGCCTCGATCTGCGTGCAGCGGATGGGCGCCGCGCCGTCGATGCCGACGGCGAAAGAGGTGGAGGACACTCTCTCGCCACGTCGTCCCGGCGACCCATAACCACGAATGTCAAATGTTGCGCAACGCTGGAACGACGATCCCGTTCACAACACAGGCCGCGGAGTATCGGTCCCGGCCTTCGCCGGGACGACGAGGTTGTCAGGAAAGCGCGCTCTTCAGATCGAAACTCGTATCCGCCGCCTGCTCCGGCGTGATCGAACCGCCCGCGCCGAGCAGCCGGCGGCCGAACATGTGATCACCGGCGCGATTGACCGATTCGATGCCGAGCAGCGTGTCGCCGCGGTAGCAGAACGCGGAGAACTGGCCCTGCGCGCGGTCGCCGCGCACCACGACGCGGTCGTAACCGGTGGTGAGGCCAGCCATCTGCAGCTTGTCGGGGCCCTGGTCGCTCCAGAACCACGGCAAGCCGTCATAGACCTCCTTCTTGCCGGTCAGCCGCGACGCCACGCAGCGCGCATGGTCGGTCGCATTCTGCACCGACTCCAGCCGCAGCGATCCGCCGAAGCGCTTGCTGGTGTAGAGCGCGCAATCGCCGATCGCGGAGATGTTGGGATCAGCGGTCGCCAGATACTCGTCGACGATGATGCCGGATGCCACCGGCAGCCCGGCCTCCGCGGCGAGTTCGACATTCGGCAGCACGCCGACGCCGACCACGACGAGATCGGCGGGGATGTGCGTGCCGTTGCTCAGGCTGACGCCGGTGACCTTGGCGCCGTCGGCCTCGATGCCGGTCACCTGCACGCCGAGGTGGATGCGGATTCCGGCTGCCGTGTGCCGGGACTGCGAGAACTCGGAGATTTCCGCGGTCACAGCCCGCGCCATCACGCGCGAAGCCAGCTCTACCACGTCGACCTCGAGGCCCTTGCCGCGCGCGGTGGCGGCAAATTCGAGCCCGATGAAGCCGGCGCCGATGACGACGACGCGCATACCAGGCGCGAGCAGATGGCGCAGCGCCTCGCTCTCGTCGAGCGTGCGCAGATATCGCACCGCCTCGAGCTTGGCGTTCGGAATGTCGAGCAGCCGGTTCCGCGCACCAGTCGCGAACACCAGATGACCGTAGTCGAGCGAGCCGCCGGAGGCGAGCGTCACTTTGCGCGCATGACGATCGACCGCATGGGCGCGATCGGTGACCAGCTCGATCCGGTTGTCCTGGTAGAACTTGTCGGGCCGGAACATCAGGCTGTCGGGCCCACCGGTTCCCTTCAGATAGGCTTTGGACAGCGGCGGCCGCTGATACGGCAGATGCCCCTCATCGTTGAGCAGTGCGATGCGCTCGGCGAAGCCGCCCTGGCGCAGCGACGCGGCGAGCTGGAAGCCGGCGTGCCCCGCGCCGACGACGATGACCGGACCCGTCGTCATCGGAACAACCCAGATACGAGCGAGCAGGAGTGACCCATGCCGTTTTCCTCTCTGTCGATGTTAGCTTGCTTGCCCCGTCCCCACAGCGCTCGTGTCTGCGTACCGAAGGCGGGCGCCATTTGGCCTCATGGCTCGCGCCGACGCAAGGGGGTCTCGGCCAAATCGGGGCGGCGAAACGTCCAACCCGGACGCACGGGCCGGATTGCCACCTGCCCCGCCAGGGACTTAAATGGCCGGAAACAACAAGCCCAAGGTCTTCGATATGCCCGACCCCGCCTCCACCCCCGCCGCTGAACCCGCCCTGCTCCGGATCGACGGCCCGGTCGCCACCATCACGCTGAATCGGCCGGCCGCGTTCAATGCGATCGACATGTCGATTGCGAAGAAACTCGAGCAGCTCGGCGCCGAGGTCGAGGCCAACAAGGACGTCCGCGTGCTTGTGATCGAGGGCGAAGGCCGCGCCTTCTGTGCCGGCGGCGACTTGCAGACCATCGGCGCGGCGGCCGAGGCCAACACCATCGCGCCCGTCGTCGGCGAGATGCTCAAGCACTACCATGCCTTCATCACCACGCTGCGGCGGATGCCCAAGCTGGTGCTCGCAAGCGTGCACGGCTCGGCCGCCGGCGCCGGCCTGTCGCTCGCCTTCGTCGCCGATCTCTGCATCGCCGCCGAGGACGCTCGCTTCACGCCAGCCTACGCCAAGATCGGCGTCTCGCCGGATGGCGGCGGCACAGTAGGCCTCGCCGCCAGCGTCGGCCCGCGCCGCGCGCTGCAGATCTTCCTGGCCGAGGACAGCTTTACCGCGCAGCAGGCCCAGCAGTGGGGGCTGGTCGCCAAGGTCGTGCCCGCCGTCGAGTTGAAGGCGGCCACGCGGGAATTCGCGCTGCGGCTGGCGCAGAACGCGCCGGCCGGGCTTGCCGCCACCAAGGCGCTGATCCATCAGGCGCCGACCACGTCGATCGAGGCGCAGCTCGACGCCGAGCGCGACGCGATCATCGGCTGCATGAACACGGAGGAGTTCCGTGTCGCGGTGAAGAAGTTCACCAGCAAGTCGAAGTAAGGGGCCGGCTACTTGCCCTTGGCGCGCATGAAGTCGAAATCGCAGCCTTCGTCCGCCTGCAGGATGGTCTCGTTGAAGAGATGCGCATAGCCGCGCTTGGCCCAGCCCGGCGTCGTGGCCGGCGCCAGCGCGGCGCGGCGCCTCTGCAATTCAGCTTCATCGACCAGGAGGTCGATGCTGCGCTTGGCGACATCAAGCCTGATCATGTCGCCGTTCTTCACGAGCGCCAGCGGGCCGCCGACCGCGGCCTCCGGCGTGATGTGCAGCACGATGGTGCCGAACGCGGTGCCGCTCATTCGCGCGTCGGAGATGCGGACCATGTCCTTGACGCCGGCCCGCGCGAGCTTCTTCGGAATCGGCAGGTAGCCCGCCTCCGGCATGCCCGGCGCGCCCTTGGGACCGGCGTTGCGCAGGACCAGCACGTCGTCGGCTGTCACCTCCAGCGCGGGATCGTCGACCCGCAGCGTCATGTCCTCGACGGACTCGAACACCACCGCCTTGCCGGTATGTTGCAGCAGCTTCGGGCTCGCCGCCGACTGCTTGATCACTGCGCCGCGCGGCGCGAGGTTGCCGTGCAGGATCGCCATCGCGCCCTCGGACTTGATCGGATTGGCCTTGGGACGGATCGCATCCTGGCCCGGCACCTCCTCCGCGCCGGCAACGACCTCGCGCAAGGTCTGGCCGGTGATGGTCCTGGCGTCGAGATCGATGAGATCGCCGAGCTGCGCCATCAGCTTCGGCACGCCGCCAGCATGATGGAAATGCTCCATGTAATGCTCGCCAGACGGCTTCAGATCGACCAGCACCGGCACCTCGCGGCCGAGCTTGTCGAACGCCTCGAGATCGATCTTGTGGGGCGTGCGGTTGGCGATGGCGGTGAGATGGATGAGCCCGTTGGTCGAGCCGCCGATCGCTTGCATGACGATTTGCGCATTGCGGAACGAGGCCGGGGTCAGGATCTCGCTCGGCTTCGGTCCCTTGGATTTCGCCATCGCCGCCGCGACGCGGCCGCTGGCTTCTGCGGACCGGAAGCGTTCAGCGTGCGGCGCCGGGATCGTCGCGCTCATCGGCAGCGACAGCCCAAGCGCCTCCGTGAGGCAGGCCATGGTGGAGGCCGTGCCCATCACCATGCAGGTGCCGACCGATGGCGCGAGACGGCCGTTCACCGCCTCGATCTCGTTGTCGTCGATCTCGCCCGCGCGATACTTGGCCCACAGCCTGCGGCAATCGGTGCAGGCGCCGAGCACCTCGCCCTTGTGATGACCGACCACCATCGGCCCGACCGGAATGACGACCGTCGGCAGATCGGCGCTGACGGCCGCCATGATCTGCGCCGGCAAGGTCTTATCGCAGCCGCCGATCACGACCACGGCATCCATCGGCTGCGCGCGGATCATTTCCTCGGTGTCCATCGCCATCAGATTGCGCAGATACATCGAGGTCGGATGCGCGAAGCTTTCGGCGATCGAAATCGTCGGAAACACGAACGGCATCGCGCCCGACAGCATCACGCCGCGCTTCACCGCCTCGATGATCTGCGGAACATTGCCGTGGCACGGATTGTAGTCGCTGTACGTGTTGGTGATGCCGACGATCGGGCGATTGAGCGCATCGTCCGAATAGCCCATCGCCTTGATGAAGGCCTTGCGCAGGAACAGCGAGAAACCGGCGTCACCATAGCTCGTCAGTCCCTTGCGAAGTCCGTCAGCCATGTTGCAGGTTCCCGTGATTGTTTGCCGCACTAAAGGAGCCGAGGGAATTGTTGTCAATACGCGATCATGCAGCGCCGAATGGCGTCGTAAGAGCTTCGCGGACAGCGAAGACGGCGACGGTCTCGCCCGCATCGCCAACGAGAAAAAGCCGCAATAGCTGGATACGTGCCCCGCTGATCGCAGAGGAGACGGCAATGCGCCACTGGCTTTTCCTGCTTGGGTCGTTCGCCGCGTCCCTCACATTTCCGGCAGTTGGCGAAGCGGCCGACGCGCGCGCGACGCAGCTGACCTATGAGCCCTGGGCCAAGGTTTGCCTGACGCAGACAAGTTGTTTCGTCGGCGTCAGCGCGCGAGGCCAATGCTCGCCGTCGGGCGGCACCATCAGCATCTCGCCGCAGAGCAGCAAGCGCGTGCTTCTGACGGCGAATGTCGGAACCCGAACCATGCTGGAGGGCACGATCAGCCTCCGGATCGACCAGGATGAGCCGATCCAGATCGCCAAGCCGCATTGCTACACCCTGGGCTGCGGCGGCACGTACGAAGGCGACGGCGAGCTGGTCACGCGGCTGAAGCATGCGCAGGCGATCACGATGGAAGCAAAGACTTTGACGGGTCGGACGATCAACCTCTCCTTCCCGCTGACCCACTTCGCCCAGGCCTTTGACGGACCTGGAAGCCCGCAAAGCGTGAAGCAGACTCCCCACCAGCTCCCGTCGTGCGAAGACTGACTACGTCTTCCAGTCGATGACCCTTCCCGTGTCGCCGTCAAACTCCATGCTGCAGAACGAGCCGCCCTGGTAGAAGTCGCCGACCGGATCCGGAGGCAGCTTGGCCTGCTCGGCCATCGCGTGCTCGCGGAAATCCTCGGCGCGGCCGGTCGGGCGATAGCCGAGATCGTAGGCGCGGTGATTGTCCCACCATGCGCGCTCGTTGTAGGACGCGCCGTAAAAGATCTCGAAATGGATGTCGGGATGCTCGAGCCCGATGCGGCAGAGCTGAACGAGATCGTCCGGCTTGAGCCAGATCGAGAGCCGCCGATGGTCGAGCGGCTGGTCGCCGAAATTGCCGATCCGCAGGCAAGTGACCTTGAGTCCGTGCTTGTCGGCATAGAGCGCGCCGACGGCCTCGCCGAACACCTTGCTGACGCCATAGCGGCTGTCCGGCCGCGCGGTGACGTCGGTGCCGATGCGATGGTGGCGAGGGTAGAAACCGACGGCGTGGTTGGACGAGGCGAAGATCACCCGCTTGACGCCCTTCTTCCGCGCCGCCTCGAACAGATTGTAGCAGCCGACGATGTTGGACTGCAGGATCGAATCCCAGGGGCCTTCGACCGAATAGCCGCCGAAATGCAGGATGCCGTCGACGCCCTCGCAGATCGCCTCGACCTGCGCGAGATCGGCGAGATCTGCGGCCTTGAACCTTTCGTTCTTGCCGAGATCGGCCGGCGGCTTGATGTCGCTCAACAGCAGGTCCGGATAGATCGGCGGCAGCAGCTTGCGCAGGCTGGTGCCGATTCCACCCGACGCGCCGGTCATCAATATGCGTGGCATTCCGTCCCTCGTTCCTCGTGCTTGCCGTGACCGAATTGCGGTCGCGGGCCGGCAATGATAGCAAACCAACCGCCCGAGGAAACACCAAGCAAACACCATCGAAACACAACAACGAGAACAGCAAATGTCCGATGCCCATTCCGCCGGCTGGCGTCCGGCGACCTGCTATCCCGATCCGGCCATCCACGCGCTCGACCCGCGCTTCGAGAAATACTGGCTGAAACTGTCCGCGGTGGAGCGGCTCGCCACCGGCCTGCGCTGGGCCGAAGGGCCGGTATGGTTCGGCGACGGGCGCTATCTGCTGTGCAGCGACATTCCGAACCAGCGCATCATCAAATGGGAAGAAGAGACCGGCGCGGTCAGCATCTTCCGAAAACCTTCGAACTTCGCCAACGGCAACACCCGCGATCGCCAGGGCCGGCTGATCACCTGCGAGCATGGCGGCCGCCGCGTGGTGCGCACCGAATATGACGGATCGATCACGGTGCTGGTCGACTCCTTCGACGGCAAGCGGCTGAACTCGCCGAACGACGTCGTAGTGAAATCCGACGGCTCGATCTGGTTCACCGATCCGACCTTCGGCCTGCTCGGAAACTACGAGGGCTACAAGGCCGAGCCCGAGATCGACCCGAACGTCTACCGGCTCGATCCCGCGACCCGCAAAGCCACCATCGTCGCCGAGGGCGTGCTGGGGCCGAACGGGCTCTGCTTCTCGCCGGACGAGAAGATCCTCTACGTCGTGGAATCCCGCGGCGTGCCGAACCGCAAGATCCTTGCCCATGACGTATCGCCGGACGGCACGACGATTTCCAACAAGCGCGTGTTCGTCGATGCCGGCCCGGGCACGCCCGACGGCATGCGCTGCGACATCGACGGCAATCTCTGGTGCGGCTGGGGCATGGGCGATCCCGAGCTCGACGGCGTCGTCGTATTCGCGCCAGACGGCGTCATGATCGGCCGCATCGCGCTGCCGGAGCGCTGCGCCAACCTCTGCTTCGGCGGACTGAACCGCAACCGCCTGTTCATGGCGGCGAGCCAGTCGATCTATGCGCTCTATGTGAACACCCAAGGTGCGCTCGGCGGTTAGAGCGTTTTCAAGCGAAGTGGACACCGGTTCGCGTCAGAACGACTATCTCGATCCGCGTCAAGGGAAGGCAAAAATACAAAGCTCTGTCTCCAAATGTCCGACGCCGGAGCGGTGATCCACCCCGGCGCCAAAATCTCGTCTCTCGTGGATCAGCTTACGCCGCGTTGTAACCCGCGACGGCCTTGGCCTCGAGATACTCTTCCAGACCGTAGCGGCCCCACTCGCGGCCGTTGCCGGACTGCTTGTAACCACCGAACGGCGCGCTGCGCTCGTTCGGCACGCCCTGCAGATTGACGTTGCCGGCGCGGATCTGGCGGCCGACGCGGCGCGCGCTCTCCACGGTGTCCGCCGAGACGTAACCGGCGAGACCATAGGGCGTGTCGTTGGCGATCCTGACGGCGTCGGCTTCGTCCTTGGCGCCGATGATGGTCAGCACCGGCCCGAAGATTTCCTCACGGGCGATCGTCATCTCGTTGGTGACGTCGGCGAAGATGGTCGGACGGACGTAGAAGCCCTTGTTGACGCCCTCGGGCAGGCCCGGACCACCGGCGACCAGCGTTGCGCCCTCGTCGATGCCCTTCTGGATCAGCGCCTGGATCTTGTCCCACTGGCCGCGATTGACGACCGGTCCGATCGTCGTGTCGGCAGCGCGCGGATCGCCGGCCTTGGTCTTGTCGGCGACGCCCTTCGCGATCGCGGCCACTTCCTTCATCTTGGAGAGCGGCACGATCATGCGCGACGGCGCGTTGCAGGACTGGCCCGAGTTGTTGAACATGTGCATCACGCCGCCGGTCACCGCCTTGGTCAGGTCGGCGCCCTCGAGGATGACGTTCGGCGACTTGCCGCCGAGCTCCTGGCTGACGCGCTTCACGGTCGGCGCGGCACGCTTGGCGACGTCGACGCCGGCGCGGGTCGAGCCCGTGAACGAGATCATGTCGATGTCCGGGTGCTCGCTCATCGCGGCACCCACCTCCGGGCCGAGGCCGTTGACGAGGTTGAACACGCCCTTCGGCACGCCGGCCTCATGGAGGATCTCGGCGAAGATCAGCGCCGAGGTCGGGGTGAACTCCGACGGCTTCAGGATCATGGTGCAGCCGGCGGCGAGCGCGGGCGCCACCTTGCAGGCGATCTGGTTGAGCGGCCAGTTCCAGGGCGTGATCATGCCGACGACGCCGACCGGCTCGCGCACGATCACGGCGGTGCCCATGGTCTCCTCGAACTCGTACTTCTTGAGCACTTCAAGGGTATTCATGAGATGGCCGAGGCCGGCGCCGGCCTGCAGCTTTTCGGCCATCGGCAACGGCGCGCCCATCTCGTCGGAGACGGCGGCGCCGATCTCCTTCATGCGGCTCTTGTAGACCTCAACGATCTTGGTGAGCAGCGCGACGCGCTCCTCGCGGCTGGTCTGGGAATAGGTCTCGAACGCGCGCTTGGCGGCGGCGACCGCTTTGTCCAGATCGGCCTTGGAGCCGAGCGCAACCTCATACATCGCCTCTTCGGTCGCCGGATTGACGACCGGGGTGGACTTCTTGACGACCGGGTCGACCCAGGCGCCATCGATGTAGAATTGCATGCGATTGACCATCGGAAACCTCTTGTAGGGGGCGTATGGAAAGGGAACGGAAGCGTTCGGCAGGCATCCTTGCACGAAAGCCAGGCGAATTGAACCCGCCATATATGCGGGACGCGGCTCGTGCGCGCACCGCGGATATAAGGTCGCCGCCGCTCGCGTGGCAAGCCTTGCCGCCCGCCCCTCACCCGTAGCGTCACACCGCCATCTTGCGATGCCGGACCGGGGCGCCGACGGAGAGGCTTTCCGCCGCATCGATGATCGCGTTGGCGTCGATGCCGTAGTGGCGGTAGAGGTCGCCGATTGTACCGGTCTGGCCGAAATGCTCGACCCCGAGCGCTTCGACCCGATGACCGCGCACGCTGCCGAGCCAGCCGAGTGCGGCCGGATGGCCGTCGATCACGGTCACTATGCCGCAGTCGCGGCCGAGCGGCGCCAGCAACCGCTCGATATGACTCAAATGCAAATGCTGCACGCCGCGCCGGCCGCGGCCCAAATTCCGCGCTGCGGACCACCCCGCATAGAGCCGGTCGGCCGAGGTGACCGCGAGTAAACCGACGTCGCGGTGGCTTTCGCCGATCAGGCCGACCGCCTCGATCGCCTCGGGTGCGACCGTGCCGGTATAGGCGACCACGAGGTCGCAGTTCGGGCCCGGCTTGCGCAGCCAGTAGGCGCCGTCGGTAATGTCGCGCCGCAGGTCCGGCGTCATGATCCGCTGCAGCTGCTCGATCGTGCGCGTCGAGAGCCGTAAGTAAACCGACCCGCCCTCCGCGCCCTCGCGCTGCATGTGCTGGAATCCCCAGCCCATGATCACGGCAAGTTCATCAACGAAGGCCGGGTCGAACGCGGCGAGCCCATCCTGCCCGAGCCCGATCAGCGGCGTCTTGATCGACTGGTGCGCGCCGCCCTCCGGCGCCAGCGACACGCCTGACGGCGTCGCCGCCACCATGAAGCGCGCATCCTGATAGCAGGCGTAGTTCAGCGCATCGAGGCCGCGCTCGATAAAGGGATCGTAGAGCGTGCCGACCGGCAGCAGGCGCTCGCCATTGATCTGGTGCGACAGGCCGAGTGCCGAGAGCATGATGAACAGGTTCATCTCGGCGATGCCAAGCTCGATATGCTGCCCCTTCGGCGAATACTCCCAGGTGTAGGCGGACGGGATCTTCTCCTGCCGGAACAGATCGTGGTTCTCCAGCTTCGCGAACAGGCCGCGGCGGTTGACCCAGGCGCCGAGATTGGTCGACACGGTGACGTCGGGCGACGCCGTGACGATGCGCGAGGCCAGCGCGCTGTCGCCGCGCGCGAGTTCATGCAGCACGAGGCCGAAGCCTTGCTGCGTCGACATCTGCGGCGAGGCCTTGAAGGCGAGCTGCTCCGGCACTTCGATTTCAGGCGCCGACAGCCGGCGGCGTCCCTCGCGGTTGAACGGCGCCTCCGCCAGGAAGGCCTCGAGCTTCGCGGGGTCCTGCGACAGGCCCTCGAACTTGTCCCACTCATGGCCGGCGCGGATGTTCTGCGCGGCGCGCCACTTCTCCATCTGCGCTACCGTCATCAGGCCGGCGTGGTTGTCCTTGTGGCCCTGCATCGGCAGGCCGACGCCCTTGATGGTGTAGGCGATGAAGCAGACCGGACGATCGTGATCAACGGCTTCGAACGCCTCGATCATGCTCGCCATGTCGTGGCCGCCGAGGTTCGACATCAGCGCCAGCAACTCATCGTCGCTGCGGCGATCGATCAGGGCCGTGACCTGCCCCTGATCGCCGATGTCGTCCTGCAAGTGCTTGCGGAAGGCTGCACCGCCCTGGAAGCACAGCGCCGCGTACATCTGGTTCGGGCAATTGTCGATCCAGCGCCGCAAAGCCTCGCCGCCCGGCTCGGCAAACGCTTCCAGCATCAGCTTGCCGTACTTCACGATCACCACGTCCCAGCCGAAATTACGGAACATGGTCTCGAACTTGGCCCACAGCCCTTCGCGCACCACGGCGTCGAGCGACTGGCGGTTGTAGTCGACGACCCACCAGGTGTTGCGCAGGCCGTGCTTCCAGCCCTCGAGCAGCGCCTCGAAAATGTTGCCCTCGTCCATCTCGGCGTCGCCGACCAGCGCGATCATGCGGCCCTCGGGGCGGTCCTTCATCCAGCCATGCGCCTTGACGTAATCCTGCACCAGCGAGGCGAACAACGTCTGCGCCACGCCCAATCCCACAGAGCCGGTGGAGAAGTCGACGTCGTCGGTATCCTTGGTGCGCGACGGATAGGATTGCGCGCCCTTGTAGCCGCGAAAATTCTCCAGTTTATCGCGGGTCTGGTGCCCGAACAGATATTGAATTGCATGGAACACCGGACTCGCATGCGGCTTCACCGCGACGCGGTCCTGCGGGCGCAGCACCGAGAAATACAGCGCCGACATGATGTTGGCGAGCGAGGCCGAGGATGCCTGATGGCCGCCGACCTTCAAGCCGTCGGTGTTCGGCCTGACGTGGTTGGCGTGATGGATGGTCCATGACGACAGCCACAGCACCTTGCGGGCCAGCGCGGACAGCATGTCGAGGCGTTCAGGCGCGATTCCCATGGCGGAGCTCCGAGGCGATCTGACAGATGTTACCGCCGCGAGCGGCAGCGAAAATCTCAATTCCACGCGACAGCACAGGAAAAATTGGGATAAATTTCCACGATCCGGCCTCAACCTGCGAGTTCATCCCAATGCCTGCCCTCGATACCATCGACCGCAAGATCCTCAGCCTGCTCCAGACCGACAGCCGCATGACCATGCAAGAGCTTGCCGACAAGGTCGGGCTGTCGGTGTCGCCCTGCCATCGCCGGGTCAAGCTGCTCGAGGAGCGCGGCGTGATCAGCCGCTACATCGCGACCGTCGACCAGAAATCGATCGGGCTGCATGTCAGCGTCTTCATCTCGATCAAGCTCGCGCGGCAGAAGGAGGAAGACCTCAACCGCTTCGCGCGCGCGATCTCCAAATGGGACGAGGTGCTCGAGTGCTATCTGATGACCGGCAACCGCGACTATTTGCTGCGCGTCGTCGCCGCCGACCTCTCCTCCTATGAGGCGTTCCTGAAGAACAAGCTGACCCGGCTCGACGGCATCGCCTCCATCGAGTCGAGCTTTGCCTTGAGCCAGGTGAAGTATTCGACCGCGCTGCCGGTGTGAGCGCGGCTTGTTTTGGCCTCGCAGCGGTGGGGACTGGCATCATCAACACACTCGGCTGTCATACCCCGCGCATGCGGGGTATCCAGCACGCCGCGGCCTTTAGGATCAGTCACGGCTGCCTCTGGAATACTGGATCGCCCGCCTTCGCGGGCGATGACAGTTGCTGATGAGGATATGGCATCGCATTCCCGCGGCGTGAATCGCCCGAGTTTTGCCTCTCGTTTCGCCTCTCTTGAACAGAGGGCGCAGGGAAAGCCGGGTGCCGATCGCACCCATGGGTCCCGTGCAAATGGAAAGCACGGGAGGTAGGACCACAGGTGAAACCGGAAAACACTCCGGCTTTCCCTGCGCGATGGGCTACGGCTTATACGTGCTCTCCCCGGCGAGACTGGGCTTTGTTGTCACCGTCATCAGTGAGAGTTCTTGCCCCTACTGATGAGACACCTGCCACTAGGTGTGAGCTTTCAGGAGGTTGTCCATCTGGTCTGAACCGAGGAAGCTGAGGCTGCGACGCTTCAGGGTTCCCCGGAGAGACCAGATGGACATCCACAAGAATGCGCCTTTGACGCCAAAAGGTCGAGCGGCGATGGCGCGGAGCGTGATCGAGAGCGGCCTGACGAAGGCCGCCGCCGCGCGCCAATTCAATGTTACGGCGAAGACAGTCGCCAAATGGGTCAAGCGCTTCCGCGCAGAAGGCGTCGATGGTTTGCAGGATCGGTCCTCACGGCCGCATTCCTTGCCAAGCCAAACCCCGGCCGCCACATGCGCCGCTGTCGAGACGTTCCGCCGGCAGCGCCACACCGGCAAGCAGATCGCGCGCGAGGTCGGGGTCTCAGCAGCAACCGTCAGCCGGATCCTGCGCCGGCTCGGTTTGAACCGGCTGGCTGCGCTGGAGCCGGCTGAGCCGATCCGGCGCTATGAGCGCCAGCATCCTGGTGAGCTGATCCACATCGACATCAAAAAGCTCGGCAAGTTCAATCGGATCGGCCATCGGATCACCGGCGATCGACGTGGGGCGAGCAACCTGCGTTCTCGCCGTCAAGGACCAGGTTGGGAATACGTCCATGTTTGCATCGACGATGCGTCGCGGATCGCCTTCAGCCAGGTCATGAAGAACGCGCGAAAGGGCTGTGCCGTCGCCTTCCTCAAGGCGGCGGTGGCCTACTACGTGAGCCTGGGCGTGAAGGTCGAGCGCGTCATGACCGACAACGGCGCGTGCTACAAATCCGCCGCCTTCCGAAAGGCATGTCAGCGCCTCGGCCTCAAGCACATCCGCACCAAGCCCTATACGCCCAAAACCAATGGCAAGGCCGAACGCTTCATTCAGACCAGCCTGCGAGAATGGGCCTACGCGCAGGCCTACAACACCTCAACAGAAAGAGCCGCGGAGCTGCCACGATGGCTTCACCGCTACAACTGGCATCGTCCTCATGGCAGTATCGGCTCAAAGCCGCCGATCAGCAGGCTCGGATTAACCGGGAACAACCTCTTGAGGCTCCACAACTAGGGCGTCAGGCCTGCACGACTTCACCGTCCGCTTCACGTGTGCTCGTCAGTCACACGCGCCGCGTCCACCGCATCTCGACCCAACACTCGTGACGATCGCGAAGCGCCCTCAAGCGGGTGAGACGGGCCATTCATACACCAAGTTGTATTTCTGCAAAACAGAAATATTTTTGCCGCGAGGGCTTGCGCCGTCGGGCAACTCAGTGATTGGCGCTCGATCGGCCTCGGTGGAGGCCTTGCCCGCAGCAACCATTGTCGCGGTGATAAAGCAGCACCGCCTCAATCGGCGGAGATGCAGCGCCGATCAGCCTTGCCCCGCCAGCTCGCGGGCGCATAGAGAGGCTCGGGCTGCGAAGACGTTTGCGTTCGTGACGACGGCTCGTCACGCGCCACAGGCTGAGGCACCTCGCGCGACCCTTGCGCCGATAACGCCGACGCCGACCGTTCCACTGCCGTCACTTGTTTGAGGCCGAATTGCCTTGGCATGGGCTCCTCCGAATCAAGGTCTCTGCGTCGTCGATCGCAGCGTGAGCGGTTTGCAGCGCGAAGGGAAATGCTTTGTCCGGTTTCTCAACCTCTTTATGAAGGAACCTGCCCGGATATTTCCGAAGCTGGCCTTGGCTCGTCGCTACGGCATGTATGCGTGGAGATGCAGCCCGGTCTCCTCGCAGGCTTCGCAGCCGTCAGCCCAGGACCGAATTCGACGTTGGCGATCTCTGCGGAGGGGCGCGCTCGCAAACAGTTGCTTGCGATGCACACCGCGGCGGGAACCGAGCGGCGACGTGGGGTGTTGATGTTGGGCCTTGTTGAGTGCCTTGACGCGAGGTGAGAACCACCATGGCTGGAGCTGCCCGCAAACACGTGTGGTTGACGCTGGTCGCAATTCTCGCGGCCGCAGCATCGGTGGCGCTGCTTGCGGATCCTGCCCAGGCGGCCCGTGGCGGCGGACCTGGCGGAGGTCACGGCGGTGGCGGTGGTGGCGGCGGATTTCACGGCGGCGGTGGCGGCGGTTTCCACGGTGGTGGCGGCGGAGGTTTCCACGCCGGCGGTGGCGGCGGCGGATTTCATGGCGGCGGAGGCGGCGGTTTCCGCGGTGGAGGTTTCCATGCCGGCGGTGGCGGCGCCTTCCATGGCGGTGGCGGCTTCCGTGGGGGCGGGGGTAGTTTCCACGGCGGCGGGCTTCGCGCCGGTGGTTTTCATGGCGGAGGCGGCTTTCACACCATTCATCCCGCGCCTCATGCCGCCCCACGAATCGGCCGCAGCACCGGCGCGCGACAATTCCACGCCACTCGCACTCCGGGCGCGACCCACAATCCAGCCCTCACGCGCAATCCGGCCACCTCGAACGGCGTAGCCGCCGGCCGTCATGCGCCCTCCGCCGCGGTGATGCGGCACAACGCCAGCGTTGTCGGTCGCACCCTGTCCTCGCGTCAGATTACGACCGCGCTGCACAGTCCCGGCGGCTTGCGAAACCCGATGGCGCGCGCGGCGATTACGACGGCCGCTGCGGGGGCCGCGTGGGGATATCAGGGCGGAGGCTGGTGGTGGCGCCATCCACATGGCGGCTTCGGCTGGGTCGGGCCGGTGTTCTGGCCCTACGCGTACTACGATCTTTATGACTACACCTGGTGGGGCTGGGGCTATGACCCGTACTTCTGGGACTACGGCTACGGCGATATCTATGCCGGCCTGTTCGGTCCCTATGATTACGATGCCTTGAGCGGCTACGCCGATTATCTGCCGGGCCGCGGCGGATCACGGCAGGCGACCGCGCCCAGCCGTTCCGGCGGTCAGACAACAGCGACGCTCGCCGACATGTGCGGCAGCGACAGCCGCGACATCGCGGGGTTCCCGATCGACCAGTTCCGCAGCGCGATCGACCCCGACGCCGAGCAGAGCGCCGCGCTCGACGACCTCGCTGCCGCTTCGCAGCAGGCGTCCGAGATCATTCTCAATTCGTGCCCGAAGGACGTGCCGCTGACCGCACCGAGCCGGCTTGCCTCGATGCAGCAGCGTCTCGAGGCCATGCGCAGCGCGGTGGAGACGCTGAGGCCGCCGCTCGACAAGTTCTATGGGCTATTGAGCGACGATCAGAAGGCCAAGGCGACCGCGTTGGTGGCAGAGCAGCAGCGCGCGCGGCGTGAACGCGCTCCACGCGAAAACACCGTGGACACCGCGACCTGCATTGCTGCACAGCCCGCCGCCATCGAATGGCCCGGCGATCTCATCGAACGCAATGTGAAGCCGACCGACGCCCAGCGCGCGAGCCTCGACGCGCTGCGGGATGCGGCGACGAAGGCCGAGGACACCCTGAAGTCGTCCTGTCCGCCCACCGAGGCGCGAACGCCGCCGGCGCGGCTTGCGGCCGTGGAAGCAAGACTGGATACGATGCTGCAAGCGATCGGGACGGTGCGTCCGGCGCTCGATGCCTTCTACAACTCGCTCAACGACGAGCAGAAGGCCGCATTCGACGCGATCGGCCCCGAGCGCTACGGCGGCAGAACGGCGATGGCCGCTGATACCGACGAGCCACGGCGCAGTCATCATCGCCGCCACCACCATTACGGGCCCAATATCGGAGGCATGATCTTCCGGATGATGGGCTTGTGAGGCTCGTGCGGTCGGGCAGCAACCGCGGAGAAACTGTGCACCCCGATTGCTTGCGGTGGAGGGCAATCGCGTAACGGCTTGTCCCCGGGCATCCACGTCTTTGGTTTTCCATGTAAAGAAAGACGCGGATGGCCGGGACAAGCCCGGCCATGACGACGTGGAAACGCCAGCCCCGGACCCGTCTCACACCTTCCCGCGGTATCGCAGCGCCTCGACCAGCAGCGAGAACGCGGGTGAGGCCTGCCGGCGGCTCGGATAATAGATGTGATAGCCGGAAAACGGCGGGCACCAGTCGGCCAGCACGCGCACCAGCCGGCCGGCCGCAAGATGCGGCTTCGCCTGCCCTTCGGTCAGATAGGCAAGGCCAAGCCCGTTCAGCGCGGCGCTCAGCAGCGTGCCAGAGCCGTTGAACACGAGCTGGCCCTCGACACGCACGTTGAGCTCGCGTCCGTTCTTCTCGAACTCCCACGCATAGAGGCGGCCGCCATGGGTCGGCAGGCGCAGGTTGAGGCAATTGTGCTCGGTCAATTCCTGCGGCGTGCGCGGCTTCTTGCGCGTCGCGAAGTAGTCGGGCGAGCCAACCACCGCCATGCGCAGGTCCGGACTGACCCGCACCGCGATCATGTCCTTCGCGACCAGCTCGCCCGGGCGGATGCCGGCGTCATATTGCTCGGCCACGATGTTGCTGAGGCCGTAATCGATCACGACCTCCACGTTGATGTCGGGGTATTTCGGAAGGATCGCGCGCAGCGCCGGCATCAGGATCGCCTCGGCGGCGTGCTCGGTCGCCGTCAGGCGGATGGTGCCCGCCGGCTTCTCGCGCAGCGCGCTGAGTGCCGCGAGCTCGCCGTCCATCTCGTCGAATTTCGGCCCGATGGTGCGCAGCAGCCGCTCGCCGGCCAGCGTCGGCGCGACACTGCGGGTGGTGCGGCTCAACAGCCGCACCCCGAGCCGCTCCTCCAGCGCCCGCACGATCTGGCTCAATGCCGACTGCGAGAGGCCGAGCTTGGCGGCGGCGCGCGTAAAGCTCCGCTCCCGCGCCACCGCAAGGAAGATCAGCAGGTCGCTCGCATTGTCCCGGTCCATTGATTAGCGAGCCTCATGAATGCATGCAGTTTTCATCATCTAATCCGCGAGGGGCGGAAGCGCTAGCTTCGGCGCAGCACAGAATTCAGCCACCCCGCCCATGTCCGTTACGACGTCAGATACGCGAGGCGCCATACCCTCGGTCGCCGCGACCCTGTTGCCGGTCATCGCCGTGATCTTCACGGGCTATCTGGTGATTGGCATCGCCATGCCGGTGCTGCCGCTGCATGTGCATCGGGATCTTGGATTCGGCACCTTCGTCGTCGGCCTCGTCGCCGGCAGCCAGTTCGCCGCCTCGCTGATCTCGCGTTTCACGGCCGGTCACCTGGCCGATACCACGGGCACCAAGCCCGTCGTGGTGAGCGGCCTGATCGCGGCCGCGGCCGCGGGATTGCTCTACGGCCTTTCGCTCGAATTCGTCGAGATGCCCACGTTGTCGCTCGCCGTGCTGCTGCTCGGGCGGGCGGTCCTGGGGGGCGCCGAAAGCTTCATGGTCGCGGGCGCCCTGAACTGGGGCGTAGCGCTCGCCGGTCCAGCGAACACCGGACGCGTGATGTCGTGGGTCGGCACCGCGATGTATGTCGCCTTTGCCGCCGGCGCGCCGGTCGGCAGCGCTCTCTTTGCGCGTCACGGCTTCGCCGCGATCGCGTTGACGACCATGCTGATTCCACTCGCGACGCTCGTGCTGGTGGCGCCGCTACGCGGTATCCCGCCGCAGCACCATGCGCGGCGGGCGGTGACGAAGGTGCTCGGCGCAGTTGCCGTGCCCGGCCTCGGCCTTGCGCTCTCATGCGTCGGCTTCGGCGCGATCACCACCTTCGTGGCGCTGTTGTTCGCGCACAACGGCTGGACCGCGGCATGGATCGCACTGACGGCGGTCAGCACAGCCTTCATTGCCGGGCGGCTCGCCTTCGGCCATCTGCCTGACCGCATCGGCGGACCGCGCGTCGCGCTCGTCTGCATCCTGATCGAGGCGGCCGGGCTCGTCGTGATCTGGCTCGCCGCGACACGGCTTGCGGTGTTCGGCGGCGCGGCGCTCGCCGGGCTCGGCTACTCGCTGGTCTATCCGGGATTCGGCGTCGAAGCGATCCGCCGCGCGCCGCCGGAAAGCCGCGGCCTCGCCATGGGCGCCTACACCGCATGCCTCGACCTTGCGCTCGGCATCACTGCGCCGCTGCTCGGGCTGATCGCCGGAGGCGCCGGGCTCAACGCCGTATTCCTCGCCAGTGCGTTGATCGTGCTGACTGGGGGTTGCATCGCGCTGCACCTGATGCGGTCGGCGGCGACAGACACGCGAGCCTGACAGGAGATGACCGTGAAACGGATAGCCGCCGTAATCGGCGCCTTTTGCCTGATCGCTTCGTACCCTGCGCTGGGGGAACCACAAGGATCAAGACCCATGCCCAATATCGACGACATCAGGGCGGTCGCGCCCGCGCTGGAGAAATACCGCCAGGACGTCCTGCTCGGCGATCTCTGGAAGCGTCCCGGCCTGTCGCCGCGCGACCGCAGCCTGGTCACGCTCGGCGCGCTGATCGCGCGCAACCAGACGATCGAGCTTGCCTTCTACCTCGATCGCGCGCTCGACAATGGCGTGACGCCGGCCGAGATCTCCGAGGCGATCACCCACCTCGCCTTCTACACGGGATGGGCCAATGCGATGTCGGCCGTTGCCAATGCCAAGGACGTGTTTGCGGCGCGCAAGATCGGAGCCGATCGGCTTCCGGCCACGTCCGGTCCGCAGCTTCCGCTCGACGAGGCGGCCGAGGCGCAGCGCGCAACGCGCGTTGCGCAACAATCCGGCGACGTGGCGCCGGGCCTCGTGCAATACACCGCCGACGTCCTGTTCCGCGATCTCTGGCTGCGGCCCGCCCTCGCGCCGCGCGACCGTAGCCTCGTCACGGTCAGCGCGCTGGTCGCGACCGGACAGGTGGCGCAGATCACCTATCACCTCAACCGCGCGATGGATAACGGGCTGACACGCACCGAAGCCGGCGAGATGCTCGCCCAGCTCGCTTTCTACGCCGGATGGCCGAACGCGTTCTCGGCGCTGCCGGTCGTCAAGGACGTGATCGCCCAACGGCCGCGATGACCTCGCTGTCGAGGCGCGGTCTGCTCGCCGGCACTGGCGGCGCGCTTGCTGCGTTGACATCGCTGCGGCCGGCCGGCGGCGCCGTGCCAATTCAGACAACAGACCACAGGAGCAAGAGCATGCAGATCACCCGCATTGGATCGCAGCCGTCCCGCAAGGGACCGGACGACTATTTCACCGGCACGGTCCGCGTCGACCCGCTGTTCCAGGCCCCCCATCCGGCGCGCGTCGGCGGCGCCAGCGTGACGTTCGAGCCCGGCGCGCGCACCGCCTGGCACACCCATCCGCTCGGCCAGACCCTGATCGTCACGGCCGGCTGCGGCTGGGTGCAGCGCGAGGGCGGGCCGATCGAGGAGATCCGGCCCGGCGACGTCGTCTGGTTTCCGCCCGGCGTCAAGCA
Source organism: Bradyrhizobium sp. ISRA436 (assembly GCF_029910015.1). Taxonomy (NCBI): domain Bacteria; kingdom Pseudomonadati; phylum Pseudomonadota; class Alphaproteobacteria; order Hyphomicrobiales; family Nitrobacteraceae; genus Bradyrhizobium; species Bradyrhizobium sp. ISRA436. Next base: position 2,381,239 of record NZ_CP094519.1, on the reverse strand, counting down.
TTGGCACGGCGCGACGCCGACCACCGCGATGACGCATATCGCGATCCAGGAAACGGTCGACGGCAAGAATGTCGACTGGCTGGAAAAGGTCAGCGACGCGCAGTATCGCAGGTGATCGTCCCGGCTAGATCACCTTGCGCTGCGCCAGGTTCCGCAGCAGCGCGCCGACGCCGAAGGTCCAGTGCTCGCATTCGTCGCTGCCGCGCATGCGGTTGACGAGCTTGCCGAGCTGCGGCGCGGCGATGGTGACGATGTCGTCGCGCTTGTGGGTGAAGCCCTGGCCCGGCGCATCGCGGTCCTTGACCGGCGCGAACATCGTGCCGAGGAACAGCGCAAAGCCATCGGGATATTGATGCACCGGACCGATGGTCTGTGCGACGAGATCGGTCGGGTCGCGGCTGATCTTGCTGATCGAGGAATGGCCCTCGAGCACGAAGCCGTCGGTCCCCGTCACGGTCAGGCCGACGTCCATCCTGCGCACGTCGTCCAGCGTGAAGGTCTGGTCGAACAGCCGCAGCAGCGGGCCGACCGCGCAGGAGGCGTTGTTGTCCTTGGCCTTCGACAACAGCAGCGCCGAGCGGCCCTCGAAGTCGCGCAGATTGACGTCGTTGCCGAGCGCCGCGCCGACGATCCGGCCAGTGCTGGAGACGACGAGCACGACCTCCGGCTCCGGATTGTTCCAGGTCGATTTCGGATGCAGCCCGGCATCCATGCCGGTGCCGACCGACGACAGCGTCGGCGCCTTGGTGAACACCTCGGCGTCGGGACCGATGCCGACCTCGAGATACTGGCTCCAGGCGTTCTGCTCGATCAGCACCTGCTTCAATCTCATCGCCTCCGCCGAGCCCGGCTTCAGCTTGGAGAGATCGTCGCCGACGAGGCGCACCACCTCCTTGCGGATCGCCTCCGCCGACGACGGATTGCCGCGCGCCCGCTCCTCGATCACACGCTCCAGCATCGAGATCGCGAAGGTAACGCCGGCCGCCTTCAGCACCTGCAGGTCGACCGGCGCCAGCAGCCACGGCTTTTGCCGGTCGCGGCCGTCGGGCGGCGTGTTGGCGAGGATCGCCGCAAGGTCGCCGATCCGTTCGCCCCTGGTGGCGCGCAGAGCGGCGGCGGGATCCTGTTCCTCGCAGAGCGCGCTGACCGTCGGAAAGCGCGCGGTGACGTCGAACACCCCGTCATCGCGGACCGCCACCACGGCCGGGCCGCCAGCCTGCGGCAGCCAGACCCGCCCGACCAGCGCGCCGCGGGTAGCATCCTCCGGCAGGACATCTTTTGGCGTGAGCGAAAGCATCGGACTCTCCCCTTTTGGTCTTGTTGGCGCTTCCTAGAGCCTTTTCGGTTCCGATGGAATCGGAACGGGGCTCTAGATTGTTGTTTTGACGCGTTTTCTTTGCGCGAACCGGTATCCACTTCGCGCGAGAACGCTCTACCACAATGCTAGCTGCGATGTGAGGCGGTCGTCATCGCGATGTCACACGAAGGTAACACGCCCCGTCAATGCTCCCGCGCGATCCACCTGACATGGAAAGACGGATGTCGTGACTGCCTCCGCCCTCACCGACGAAGCCTTGCACGACGAAGCCTTGCGCGCGCGCATCCACCAGGAGATGGCCGACACTCTCGACGAGGAACTCGAGCTCGAGCTCGACGATGCCAGGCTCGACGACCTCGACCACTAGGCAAGGTCCGGCGAACCGGCGTTCGACCGCAAGCTCTATTTCCGCGAATTGCTGCGGCTGCAGGGCGAACTCGTGAAGCTGCAAGACTGGGTCCAGCACGAGAAGAAGAAGGTCGTCATCCTGTTCGAGGGCCGCGATTCCGCCGGCAAGGGCGGCGTCATCAAGCGCATCACCCAGCGGCTCAATCCGCGTGTCTGCCGGATCGCGGCGCTGCCGGCGCCGAGCGAGCGCGAGCGCACGTAATGGTACTTCCAGCGCTATGTCGCGCATCTGCCGGCCGGCGGCGAGATCGTGCTGTTCGACCGGAGCTGGTACAACCGTGCCAGCGTCGAGCGCGTGATGGGGTTCTGCACCGAGGAGCAGTATCACGAGTTCTTCAAGTCGGTGCCGGAATTCGAGCGCATGCTGATTCGCTCCGGCATCATCCTGTTGAAATACTGGTTCTCGATCACCGACGAGGAGCAGCAGTTTCGCTTCACGATGCGGATCCGGGACCCGCTGAAGCAGTGGAAGCTGAGCCCGATGGACGTCGAGGCGCACAGCCGCTGGGAGCAGTACACCAAGGCCAAGGAGATGATGCTGGAGCACACGCATCTGCCGGACTCGCCCTGGTGGATCGTCGACGCCGTCGACAAGAAGCGCGCCCGGCTCAACTGCATCTCGCATTTGTTGGGCCAGATCCCCTATCAGCAGGTCGCGCACGATCCCGTTGTGCTGCCGCCGCGGGTGCGCAACCCGGATTATCACCGCGGCCCGATCCCGCCGGAGATGTACGTGCCGGCGAGGTACTGATCTCAACGCGCGCGACTTGCGCCCCCTCTCCCGCTTGCGGGGCGAGGTAAGAGACCAAGACATAGGCAATGACCCCACCATCTCGCCAACTAATGGCGCAGGCCGGTACTATTGCTGCAACCATAGGCCGACGCTAGGCTTCCCCGATTTGGTGCAGGGAGGCCTACGTGACTCAATCCGACGACCTGAAGATTTCCGAAGACCGCCGCGACGCGCTGCGCTATGCGCTCGGGATCGGCAGCGGCGCCGCGCTCGCGGCCGCGATGGCAACCCCGGCTTCGGCTGATACCCAAGCCGACAACACGCTCGACCGTATCAGAGCCAACAAGATGCTGCGCATCGCCGTGCTGCCGGGCGAGTTGCCCTACTTCAACAAGGATCTCGCCACCGGCACCTGGTCCGGCTTCTCGATCGAGATGGCGAACGATCTGGCAAAACTGCTCGACGTCAAGTTGGAATATGTCGAATCGACCTACGGCAATTCGATCCTCGATTTGCAGGCCAACAAGATCGATCTCGGCTTCGCGCTCAATCCGACCCCGCAGCGCGCGCTGGTGGTCGATTTCACCAATTTGGTGTTTCCGCATCCGTTCGGCGCGATGCTGAAGAAGGGTCTGGAGGCCAAGACCTGGGCCGACATCAACAAGCCCGAGGTCAAGATTGCCGTCGACGTCGGCTCGGCCAACGAGGCGGTGGCCCGGCGCTTTGCCCCCAATGCCACCATCAAGTCGCTGAAGTCGCGCGACGAGGTGATGCTGGAGATGTCGTCGGGCCGCGTCGATTGCGTCGTCAACGCGCTGGTGCTGGGCCTGACCGCGATCGCCAAGAACCCGAACCTCGGCACCTACAAGATCCTGCAGTCGCCCTCGGTCACGATCGCGAGCGGCACCGCGGTGCGCCGCGAGCCCGACAAGCGCTGGCGCGATTTCCTGTCGGTGTGGATCGACTACAACCGCGGCATCGGCCAGATGCGCGAATGGTTCGTCAAGGGCCTCGGCCTCGCCGGCGTCAAGCCGGAGGACGTGCCGGTGGAGTTGAATATTTGAGGTGGGCTTGCCGCAAGTGATCCCCTCTCCCGCTTGCGGGGGAGGGTCGGGGTGGGGGTGCCGCCGCGCGACGCTCCTTGTGTGGGGAAAGCCCCCACCCGGATCGCACCTTCGATGCGATCCGACCTCCCCCGCATGCGGGAGAGGTGAACCACCGATGTGGCGACTCTGTAGGATCGCTCACACCTTGTCGTAGGTCAGCCCGCGCTCCAGCCGCCGCGCCAGCAGCGTCGAGGGGAACAGGATCGCGAAGTAGATCAGCGCCACGATCGTGTAGACCTCGAGCGGCCGGTAGGTATCGGCGTTGATCAGGGTCGCGTTGTAGACGAGATCGGGCACCGCGATGATCGAGACCAGCGAGGTGTTCTTAAGCTGCGTCACCGACTGGTTGACATAGGGCGCCATCATCGGCTTGAGCGCCTGCGGCAGGATCACGAGCCGCATCAGCGGCCAGCCGCGGAAGCCGAGCGCCTTGGCGGCATCCCACTGCCCGACCGGCACGCTCTCGATGCTGCCGCGCACGATCTCGGCATAGAATGCGCCGCCATAGAGCGAGAGCACGCTCATCGCCGCGACATGCGCCGGGATGTTGACGCCGATCACGACCGGAAAGGCGTAATAGAACCAGATGATCTGCACCAGCAGCGGCGTGCAGCGGAACGCTTCGATATAGGCGATCAGGAGCCAGTCGATCACCGGGATCCGCCGGAGGCGCAGCATGCCGACGATCAGGCCGATCAGCGTTCCCAGGATGATGGTGCCGAGCGTGTAGGCGATGGTCCAGCCAAGCCCGAGCCAGAACAGATGGCTGTATTTGGCAAGGATGCCGAAATCCCAAACGTAGTTCATCCTGCCCCTCGATTGCCGGGTATCCCGCGCCCGCCGATCATCCGATGCTCCAGCATTGCAGGCGAACCGGCGGGAGTCACGCGATATAGCGGCTCGGCGCAAAGGCCTGTGTATCGAACGGCGGCGCGCTGCCTGCGATCATCGCCGCGATTGCAGCGCCGGTGCCGGGGCCCGTGGTGAAGCCGATGTGCTGGTTGCCGAAGGCGAGCCAGAGGCCGCGGTGCCGCGGCGCCGGGCCGATCATCGGCAGGCTGTCCGGCAGCGTCGGCCGCGCGCCGCGCCAGCGCTCGCCGACGGCGTCGCCGAACTCGATCACGCTGCGCGCCAGCGGCACCACCGTGTCGAGCTGGGAGAAATTCGATGGCGCGTCGCGCGCCGCCAGTTCGACGCCGCAGGTCACGCGAATGCCCTGCTCCATCGGCGTCATCACGAAGCTGCCGTCCGCATCATGGATCGGCCGCAGCAATTTGCGTGCCGGGTTCGGCGCGAAATGCTGATGATAGCCGCGCTCGAACGCCAGCGGCACGCGATAGCCGAGCGGCCGCAGCAGCTCCGCCGACCACGGCCCGAGCGCGACCACGACATGGCGCGCCGCGATCTCGCCGTCGCCGAGCTGCACGCGCCAGCCGTCGCCCTGCGGTGCGATCCGCCTGATCTCGGATAGCCGGATCACGCCGCCGCCAGCCGCAAGCATGCTCGCGTAGTCCTTGACCACCGCACCGGGCGAATCGACCGATGCCGTCTGGGTGTGCAGGAGGCCGACGCTATAGGCAGGGATGATGTTGGGCTCGAGTGCGGAGATGGCCTGGCGATCCAGCACTTCGCTCTTGATGCCAAATTCGGCGAGCGCCGCCTGCTCCGCCCTGGCGTTCGCGAGCCCATCGCCGCGCCAGGCCTTCAGCCAGCCGGTCTCACGAATGCGGCTCCCTGCGCCTGCCTGCACGATCCAGCCGCGATGCAGCTTCAGCGACGTCCCGATCAGCCCGCGCAGCGCGACCGCCCGCGGCTTGGTCTGCGACGGCGCGGTGCTGGCGAGGAAGCGCATCACCCAGCCGGCATTGGCAATGGCCCAGGGGATATTCCAGCGCAGCGCCGGATGCTGGTTGGTCAGGTATTTCGGCAGGTTCTTCCAGAGCGCGGGCGTGTTGAGCGGGAAGATCGAGCCCGACGAGAGAATCCCGGCGTTGCCGTAAGAGGTTTCGCTGCCGGGCTCGCGGCGGTCGACGACGATGACCGACAGTCCGCGCTGCCGCGCCGCGAGGCCCGCGGAGATGCCGACCATGCCGGCGCCAAGCACGGCGACATCAACCTGTTGTCCCGGGGCGTCCTCCGTCATGCCATCACATCAAGGTCAGGCCGCCATCGACCGGCAGCATGGCGCCGGTGACATGTCCCGCCTCCGGCGACAGCAGGAACGCGACCACGGAAGCGACCTCGTCGGGCTGCCCCAGCCGCTGCATCGGATTGGCTTTCGCCACGCGTTCCCAGGCCGCAGGATCCAGCGCACCGACCAGGCCGGGATCCTTCTGCGTATAGCCGGGCACCACGGCGTTGGCGGTGGCGCCCGAGGCGGCGAGCTCGATCGCCAGCGACTTCACCAGCACTTCGAGCGCGGCCTTGGCCGCGGCCGATCCGGGAAAGGTGCCGCCGGGCACGAAGCGATGCGCCCCGAAGCTTGAGACCGCGACGACGCGCCCGCCGGCGCTGCGCGCGAAATCCGGCAGCGCGGCAGCGGCCATTTCATGGAATGCCGCAGCCATCACCGCGAAGGCCCGCTCCAGCGATTCGCGCGGCAGGCTGGCGAAATCGCGCCGGTCGGCAAATCCCGCCGCGTGCACGATCGTATCGATCGGCCCAAATTCCGCGTGCGCCGCGTTGACAAGCTCGGCGCCCGTCCCGGCCTTGGCGAGATCGCCGCTGCGGACAGCGACCTTCGCACCTGCGCGCCGGCACGTCTCGGCGACCGAATTCAGCCGTTCGCGCCCGGCCGCCTCGGCGCCCTGCCCGTGCAGCATCAGGCACTGATCGGGGCCGGCCAGACGGCGCGCAATCGCAGCACCAATGCCCGAGCCGCCTCCCGTGATGATTGAAACCCGCATGAACCGCTGCGCTTTCGAGGACAGCGAACTATAGGTTCGGTGTCACGAAATGCAAATCGGCACGCGCATCGCCGAAAGGTCTAACGCCAGGGCTCGACCAGTATCTTGGTGTGCGCTTCCGGATTGGCGAGATCGGCAAAGGCCTGCGCCACGCCATCGATGCCGACGCGGCCGGTTACCAGCGAGGCGGCATCGACCTGCCCTTCCGCGATCAAACGCAGCGAAAAGGCGAACTCCTCCGGCGTGTAACCGAGCACATACTGGACGTTGAGCTCCTTCAGAATGCCGAGCATCGGCTCGGAGCGGTCGGTCTCCATGCAGACGCCGACCACGATAATGCGGGCATCGCGCGGCGCGCCCTCGAACACCTGCTGCAACACACCGGGCACACCGACGCATTCGAAGATCAGCGCCGGCTTCAGCGCCGGCAGCATCGCCTGCATGGGCGGCCGCGCGGCCTTCTGCTCCGCTGTCATCTGGGCATGCTCGGCCCAGCTCGCATAGGGCTGCGTCTTCGCGGGATCGACGACGACGTCGGCACCCATCTTTTCTGCGAGCCGGCGCCGCGCCGGCGAGTAGTCGGCGGCCACGATCGGACCGAGGCCCTTGATCTTCAGCGCGGCGATCACCGCGAGCCCAACCGGGCCGCAACCGATCACCAGCGGCACCTCGCCGCCGCGAATATCGGCCTTCGCCACCGCATGCACGCCGACCGCAAGCGGCTCGGTGAGCGCGGCATGCTCGGCGGCGAGCCCGTTCGGCACTTCAAGCAGCAGCGCCTCGCTGAGCAGCATCTGCTCGGCATAGCCGCCGACATTCTCGTTGGAATACCCGACGCCCTGCGGTCCCCGTGGCGTGAGCAGCGCAGGCACGGAGCACACTTTCGTCCCGGGCTTCAGCTTGCGCGTGGTGTCGGACCCGTAATCCAGGATCTCACAGCAGAACTCGTGGCCGAACACGACGTCGCGGGAGAGGTCCATCGGCTGGCGGCCGGGAAAGAATTTCGTCAGCTCCACCATGCGGTGGGCATGCTTGCGCGCGTGCAGATCGGAACCGCAGATGCCGCAGGCGAGCGATTTGACCAGCACCTGCCCGGCGCCCGGCTTCGGCTCAGGCAAGGTGTCGACGACGATCTCGCCGTTCCTGAAGATGGCTGCGCGCATGATTCCTCCCATGTGGGCTTTTCCCACTTATAGAGCCTATCGGTTCTGATTGAATCAGAACCGAAGCTCCCGATTCTTGCGTTGAGGCGTTTTCTTCCCATCAGCCGGTCGCCATTCCGGATCAAGTTCGCGACACGCTTTCGCTCGAAAACGCGACCGAGGATCACTGCGCACAGCGCCGTTGCCGGGATTCGTGCCCGGCACACCGTGGCGGTCAGGCGTTTGGCGACGGCTCGCCCGCGACGGCGAGCAACTGCGAGCGGCGGATTCGCTCACGGTGCGCGGTGTAGAGGCCGGAGGCGACGATGAAGGCGGCGCCGACGATGGTCCAGCCGTCGGGCACTTCACCGAAGATCAGGAAGCCGAGGATGCTGACCCACAGCAATTGCGTGTAGGAGAACGGCGCGAGCACCGAGGCGTCGCCATACCGGAACGCCAGCACCACGATCCACTGCCCCGCGGTGGAGGCCACCCCGATCAGGATGCCGAACATGATGTCGTGCCAGGTCGGCGTGACCCAGACGAACGGCACCAGCGCGCTGACGATGGCAACACCGACGATTGCCGAATAGGCCATGATGGTGACGGAGCGTTCGCCGCCGCTCATCATCCGCGTCATGATCAGCGTGACCGCCCACGCCAGCGCCGAGACGATCGGGAAGAACGCCGCCGGATGGAACGCGCTGGTGCCGGGCCGCAGGATGATGAACACGCCGACCAGACCGACCGCGGTCGCGATCCAGCGGCGCAGACCGACCTTCTCGCCGAGGAAGGCGATCGACAGGGCGGTGACGAACAATGGCGACACAAAGCTGGTGGCGGAGGCCTCCGCGATCGGCAGGAAGCTCAGCCCTGTGATGAAGATCAGCGAGGAACCGAGCAGCGCCGCGCCGCGCAGCACATGCAGCCCGGGGCGCCGGCTCTGCATCGCAAACAGCGGCGTGCCCGGCAGCATCGCCGGCGACATGATCAGCGCGAACACCAGAAAGCGGATCCAAGCGATCTCGATCGAGGACAGCGTCGACGACAGATATTTCGCGGTGACGTCGGAGGTGCCCAGAAACACCGTCGACAGCAGGATCAGCGCGATGCCCTTGAACGGCCGGTCCGTGCGCGCCGGCGCCTTCGGCGCCGCGGACTTCTTTTCGGGCAATGGCAAAAGGGCGCTGTCCAGCCTGGCGGCTGCGGCGGGGGGCGGCGTCACGGCAATCTCGAGAGCAAAATAAAGCGAATCTGCTGATGCCCACAAAACGCCAATTCCGCCACAAGGACAACGGCTGAAAACGGGACTCGGATATGCGTCAGCGCGCGCGGCGGCCCGTCACGGGCGGTGCACAGGCGCGATTGAAACAGTTTGTTAAGAACTGTGTGCGCGCTGAGACCTCGCATACGCGATTGAAGCAACGCGACTGCAGCTTCTGCTTACCTCTCCCCAGCGGGGAGAGGTCGATTTGCGCAGCAAATCCGGTGAGGGGGGCAGGTCCCACGATAGTGCGCAACCCCTCACCCGCGCCTTCGGCGCGACCTTCCCCTATGGGAGAGGTTTGACGCCGGACTTGCGGAGATTGCTCAACGCAATCTCGCGCTCTACAGCATCGGCAGTGACCGCGGCTTCGGCCCGCGCGGAAACGCCTTGTCGAGGGCCGCGATCTCGCTGTCGCTGAGCTTCAGGTCTCCGGCTGCGGCATTCTCCGCCGCGTGGTCCGCGCTCGACGCCTTCGGGATCGCAAGCACTGATGGATTGCGGGTCAGGAAGCTCAGCGCGACCTGGCGCGCGGTGGCCTTATGCGCCTGTGCGATCGATTGCAGCACCGTGCCGCCCCTACTCGATGGCGACGGGAAATCGTCGTGGCCGAACGGTGAGTAGGCGACCGCAGCAACGCCATGCTGCACGCACCACGGGATCACGGCATGCTCGATCGCGCGCTCCTGCAGATGATAGAGCACCTGATTGCAGGCGATCCTGCCTTCGTCCGCGACATCGAGCAGCTCATCGAGATCGTCGGCGTCGAAATTGCTGACGCCCCAGGAGCGGATCTTGCCGGCCGCGATCAGATCGTCGAAGGCGGCGACCGTGTCGGCGAGCGGATAGGATCCGCGCCAGTGCAGCAGGTAACAGTCGAGGCGATCGGTCTGCAGCCGCTTCAGCGAGCGCTCGCAGGCGGTGATGGTGCCGCGCCGCGAGGCGTTGCTCGGCAGCACTTTCGAGACGAGAAACAGCTCGTCGCGGCGGCCGGCAATGGCGTCCGCGATCACAAGCTCGGCGTCGCCATACATCTCCGCGGTATCGATATGGGTCATGCCGGCGTCGATGCCGCGCTTCAGCGCAGCTACGGCCGCCTTGCGGTCGCCGTGATCGAGATACCAGGTGCCCTGCCCGATCGCCGAAACCTGCGGGCCGCCTTTGCCGAATGATCTTGTCTGCACGATCGCCTCGTCGTTCCATAGAACTGCGCACCAACCATAGACCATACAGGCAATGCTGTCGCCACGTCGCAGCCCCCGCGAAGGCAAGGGCCATGATCACGCCAGTCGATGCATTCCACGCGCTGATCAGCTACGCTCTCGGCGGCTGGACTCGCCGTAATCCGCCACGCTATGTTCCATTTTACCTAACGATAGGACTGGACATATAAGATGCGGTCACGCCGCTCCGCCATTGCCATCCGCCACGTGGCGTTCGAGGATCTGGGGCTGCTCGCTCCGATCATGGAGCGCGCGGGCTGGAGCGTGTCGTTCTGCCATGCGCCGGTCGACGATCTCTCCGATCGCGCGATCAGGGATGCCGATCTCCTGATCGTGCTGGGCGGCCCGATCGGGGCCTATGAGACCGACAAATATCCGTTCCTCACCGCCGAGATCGCGCTGCTGGAGCACCGGCTGCGCCGCGAATTGCCGACGCTCGGCATCTGCCTCGGCGCTCAGTTGATGGCGCGGGCGCTGGGCGGTCGCGTCTTCCCCGGCGACGTCAAAGAGATCGGCTGGGGAACGATCGATCTGACGCGTGAGGGCGCGTCATCCTGCCTCAACAAGCTGGGAACCGACCCCAAGGTGCTGCATTGGCATGGCGACACCTTCGATCTGCCTGAGGACGCCGTACGGCTGGCCTCGAACGCCAATTACGCGAACCAGGCGTTTGCCTATCGCGGCAACGCGCTCGCACTGCAATTCCATCTCGAGGCCGATCCGCGGCAGCTCGAGGAATGGTATGTCGGGCATGCCGTCGAACTGTCGGCCGCAAACATCTCGATTCCCGAATTGCGCGCCACGACGCAGGCGCTCGCCATGACCGTCGTCACGCAGGCCGAACAGGTTTTCAGCGACTGGCTTCGGACCATCGCGCAGACCGACGACGCACTTCGGTCCGGCGCAAGTACATAGGCCGGATTGCGTCGTGATGTGCCTGCTTGAGAACGCAGCACGCGTCCAGGGGCCGTTCCGCTACCGATCCAGCCTGCTGATATCAGCCACCAGCACCGAGCCCGTCACCGATTCCGTGATGTAGAGCCGGTCGCGGTTGGCGCCGCCGATCGCCACATTGGTGCAGCTCTGTCCGGCACAGGACTTGATCCGCGCGATGCACTCGCCGTTCGGTGCGAACACGAAGACGTGGCCGAGCGAGGCGTGCGCGACGAACAGCCGCCCGTCCCGGTCCATCGTCATGCCGTCGGGCCCGCTCGGGCCGAACAGCGAGCAGAAGCGCCCGACCTTGGAGACACTGCCGTCTTTCATGAACGGCGCGCGCCACACCGCGTTGTCGCGCGTCATGGCGACGAACAGCACCGTCTCGCGCGGATCAAGCACGAGGCCATTCGGACTGATCCCGGTATCGATCAGGCAATCGAGCTGGCCGTTGGTCCGCAAGCGATAGACGCGTCCCGTCGGATCGTGCAGGCCGGTCTGGCCCTGGTCGGTGAAATAGATGTCGCCGTTCGACGCGATGTGCAGGTCGTTGCAGCCGCGGAACGATTCCGAGTTGCGCGACCGCAGCACCGGCGTGACCTTGCCTGCCTTGGCGTCGAGCTCCATCAAGCCGTAATCGGCGATCAGGATGCGGCCCCTGGCGTCGATCTTCAGCCCGTTGGGCCAGCCGTCATATTCCGCGACCTGAGACCAGGTCTTGTCCGGCGCGATACGGAAGATACGGCCGAACGGGATATCGACGATGTAGAGATTGCCCGACGCATCGAATGACGGCCCCTCGATGAAGCAGTCGGTGATCGCGCCCGGCCGGTTGGCATCCGCCCATTCGGTCGCCACCTTGCGGCGGAATTCGGCCGGCACGGCGGAGAAGATTTCGGTCGGGATCAGTTTTGGCGGCGTTTCCAGGTACATCATTATTGGTTCACCCGTTGGCGGAACGGGTGGACCATAGATCGATCCTTTCATCATTGCGAGAAGCGATCGCGACGAAGCAATCAACACCTCCCGATTGCTTCGTCGCGATCGCTTCTCGCAATGACATGGAAAGGCGTTCAGTTCATCGCGGAACTATGCCGCGCGGCAAGCACCAAGACGATGACCGACCTACTCCGCAGCCTGCGCGCTGCCACAGGCCTTGCTCAAGCCGTTGAATTCAGGCGTCCTCGGCGACCTTCGTGCCCAGCGGCGCGGGCGCCATTCCGCCGCCCGGCTTCACGTGGAATTCGTAGGTCATCAGATGCCACGGACCGTCCGTGGTCTTGCCGTCCGGCATCACGGATTCGCTGCGCTGCTCGACCTTGGCGATCAACTCGTCCTTCACGCCGAACACGACGTCGGAGTCGATATATTTGTCGCCATCGATGAAGACGTGCGTGATCAGGGGCTCGTAGCCCTTCGCATTGACCAGGAAATGCACATGCGCTGGCCGCATCGGGTGGCGGTTGGTCTGCGTGATCATTTGCCCCACCGGGCCGTCGGTCGGGATCGGATAGCTGCACGGCAGGATGGTGCGGAAATAGAAGCGGCCGTCGGCATCGGTGATGAAGCGCGCGCGCGACGATGGCCCTTCGGTGGCGTAACCCGCCTTCTGCGAGTCATAGAAGCCGTCGTCGTCCGCGTGCCAGACGTCGACCGGCACATTGGCCAGCGGCTTGCCCTTGAGGTCGGTGACGCGGCTCTGCACGAACATACGCTCGCCGGGCAGGTTCGCGGAAATGTCGGTGCCATGCGGCGTCACCTTGTGCTCGCCGACATAGAACGGGCCGAGCACCGTGGTCTCGGTGGCGCCGTCGCGATCGCGGTGGTTGACCGCGTCGACCAGCATCGACACGCCGAGCACGTCCGAGAGCAGGATGAATTCCTGGCGGATATCGGTGCACTTCTGGCCGGTGCGGGTGAGGAAATCGATCGCGTAGTCCCACTCCTCGAAGGTGAGATCGGTCTTGCGCACATAGTCGTGCAGCGACTTCACCAGTTCCTGCAGCAGGAACTTGGCCCGCGGACTGGGCGTCTGGTCGAAGCTGCGGATGACGGCGGCGGTGAGCTCGGTGTCGTTGAACTGGGTCATCTGGCGTTTCCCTGGCGATCCCTTTGGGGCGCGATTGCAGGTCCCAGCGTACACCACCAACCCTGGGCAGGTAAGCGGCGACCGATTGGTGCAGAACACACTTTTCGGCTATCAAGGCGCACTCGCCAGCCGGAGAAGAGCCTGATGTCAGCCCCTACCCTTGCCTCCCCCGAATCCGCGGGAATGTCGACCGCCGCGCTCAACCGCCTCGAAGCGCATCTGAAGAGCCGCTACATCGAGTCCGGCCGCTTTCCCGGGACGCAGCTCCTGATCCACCGCCGCGGCAAGCTCGTCCATTCCACGGTGCAGGGCTTTGCCGATCTCGAGCGCAAGGTGCCGGTCAAGGACGACACCATCTTCCGCATCTATTCGATGACCAAGCCGATCACATCAGTTGCCTTCATGATGCTGGTCGAGGAAGGCCGCGTCGCGATCGACGAGCCGGTCGCCAAGTACATCCCCGAATGGAAGAACCTCGGCGTGTTCGCCGCCGGCACCGCGCCGGCCTTCCTTACCCGCCCGCCGTCGCGGCCGATGCTGATCGTCGACCTGTTGCGCCACACCTCCGGCCTCACTTACGGCTTCCAGCAGCGCTCCAATGTGGACGCGGCCTATCGCGAAAAGAAGATCGGCGAGGTCGTCAAGGCCGGCACGCTCGACAGCATGATCGAAGATCTGGCGAATATCCCGCTGGAGTTCTCGCCGGGCGAGGCCTGGAATTACTCCGTTTCGACCGACGTGCTCGGCTACCTCGTCGGCAAGATCTCGGGCCAGCCATTCGAGCAGTTCCTCAAGGAGCGCATCTTCAAGCCGCTCGGCATGAACGACACCGACTTCTTCGTGCCGGCCGACAAGGCGCATCGTCTGGCCGCCTGTTACTCCGCCGATCCGCAGGGCGGCTTCAACCCGCTCGCCGCCGAGCGCAAGGGCACGCTCACGCTGCAGGACGACCCGGCCACCAGCTCATTCCTCTCGCCGCCCTCGCTGATCTCGGGCGGCGGCGGGCTGTGCTCGACCGCGGCCGACTACCTCACCTTCTGCCGGGCGCTGATCAACGGCGGCGAGCTCGGCGGCATCAGGCTGATCGGCCCGAAGACGCTGAAGCTGATGACCTCGAACCATCTGCCCGGTGGCGTCGACCTGCCGGCGATGTCGCGCTCGATGTTCAGCGAGGCGGCCTATAACGGCATCGGATTCGGCCTCGGCTTCGCCGTCACGATGACCCCGGCGCAGACGCTGATCGCGGGCAGCCCCGGCGAATTCAACTGGGGCGGCGCCGCTACCACGTCGTTCTTCATCGATCCGGCCGAAGAGCTCATCACCATCTTCATGACCCAGGTGCTGCCGTCGAGCGCCTATCCGCTGCGGCGCGAGCTGCGCACGATGGTCTACGCGGCGATCACCGAAAGCAATCTCTGAGACGACGTCATGCCGCGGCGCGCGCCGAGCGCCGCGGCGCTCTCCTGGCAAGTCGGCCGCTCCCCGGCGGATTTTCCGCTTCTTTCCTGACTGAACTAATGCCATTCAACTACGGAATGGCTTGCGCGGCCTGCTGCGATGCAGCGGGCCGGTTTCGGGCAAAGCCGAAACGTCGGATCACGCGACATTCTGGCACGCAAGTTGCTGAGCTGGAGCGGGGTTCCGGGCCAGCCTAAATCGAGGGGGAAGACATGTCGACCATCGCAACCGCAGTCGCCGAGACACGCAAGCCGCTTTACACCTCGCTGTTCGTTCAGGTGCTGGCCGCGCTCCTGCTCGGCATCATCATCGGCGTGGCCGCGCCCGATTTCGCCATCGGGTTGAAGATCTTCAGCGACGCCTTCCTGAAGCTGATCTCGATGATCGTGGCGCCGATCGTGTTCTGCGTCGTGGTGCACGGCATCGCGGGCGCCGGCGACCTGAAGAAGGTCGGACGCGTCGGTGTCAAGGCGCTGGTCTATTTCGAGGCGATGACGACGGTCGCGCTCGTGGTCGGGCTGCTGCTTGCCTATCTGTTCGGGCCCGGCCACGGCATGAACATCGACACCTCCACGCTCGATGCCAAGGCGCTCGGCAGCTATGCCGGCAATGCCCAGAAGCTGAAGGGCGAAGGCATCGGCAGCTTCCTGCTTAACATCATCCCGACCACCTCCTTCGATGCGCTGTCGCGCAACGACGTGCTGCAGGTGCTCTTCTTCGCCATCATCTTCGGCGTCAGCCTGGCCCTGGTCGGCGGTGAAAAGGGCGAGAAGATCTCCTCCTTCATCGACGCGCTCTCGACCGTGCTGTTCCGCGCCATGGGCCTCATCGTGCGGTTCGCGCCGATCGGCGTGCTCGGCGCGGTCGCCTATACCGTCGGCAAATATGGCGTCGGCTCGCTGAAGCAGCTCCTGTCGCTGGTCGCGCTGTTCTACGTTTCGGTCGCGATTTTCGTGCTCGGCGTGCTCGGTGCCGTGATGGCGCTTGCCGGCGTGAACATCCTCAAATTCCTCGCCTACCTGCGCGAGGAACTGATGATCGTGCTCGCGACCGCCTCCTCCGACGCGGTGCTGCCGCAGGCCATGCGCAAGCTGGAACGGCTCGGCATCAAGGATTCGGTGGTCGGCCTCGTGATCCCGACCGGCTACTCCTTCAACCTCGACGCCTTCTCGATCTACCTGACGCTGGCCGTCGTGTTCATCGCACAGGCGACCAACACGCCGCTGTCATTCGGCGACCTGCTCCTGGTGCTCGGCGTGTCGCTGATCACCTCGAAAGGCGCGCATGGCGTGCCGGGCTCGGCGATCGTCATCCTGGCGGCAACGCTGAACGCGGTGCCGAGCATTCCCGTGATCGGCCTCGTGCTGGTGCTTTCGGTCGACTGGTTCATCGGCATGGCGCGCGCGGTCGGCAACCTGATCGGCAACTGCGTGGCGACCGTCGTGGTTGCCGCATGGGAGGGCGATCTGAACCGCGACCAAGCCCGCCGCGTGCTCGACGGCACCGAGACGGTGGATGTGACCGCGGGCTGAGGCGCGCGGCATGGCGCGCCCCGTACGGGGCCCGCCACCGCCGATTGAGCGCTACTTGACGAGCTTCAGATATGGCGGGAACCGCCTGGCTGTGGCGGGCTCCTGCAACTGCCTCTCCGACGCCACCATGTCACACAAGGCCTTCAGCTCGGAGTCCGTGACCTTATGCAGTTCCATCCGAAGCTCAAGGATGGCAAGCGACAGCAGTCGCGCGGTCTCCGCGTTCGCCCGGTCGACCAGAAATGTCTGACATTCTTCCAAGGTCGCTAGCAGCGCCAGCAACCGTTCTTCCGTGCTTGCGACCGGCATATCGTCCACTCCCGAAGCCCTGAGGTCGAGCCAAGGTGGCTCCCTCTTTCGCTTCATTGCCTCTCCGCAAGAATTCGCCGGCTTGTGGTAGGCGTCCATCTCTTGTTGATGATCGAGAACTTTTGGGCAATTGTCCAGCAACATTCCGAAAGCCTGACTTGCACTTACGTCAAACTCTGCCGAAGCGGGCCGTCCCGCGCAACTGCGCCAGCCTTCGTGATCCGCGACCGCACCAGCAGGGGTTGCATCCAATCCTCGATGCCCGTACAATAGTTTCGGCCCGTAGAAATACGGGTAACATATCATTGCCGCCCGGTAAGCATTCGCAAAATCTGTTACGATCAAACTCGCGCTAGTTGTGGTTCGGTCAATATTTTGCCAAATGTAGAGGGCGGGGTGTCGACAGACACCTTGGCGCAATCGACTTCAGGTAGTCGAGAGCGCCGTTACTAGGGTGTCTCCAAATGCGCGAATGCGTTTGGATACAATCCCGCGGCCTTCTTGGATTTTCGTGGTTCTCACGACGAACTGACGGTCCACACGAAACTTAACGCGGTACATCATGGACGAATCCCTGACCTATCCGGGCCAGGGCTTCCCGATTGAAGGACGGGTCACCAGAATGAACAGATCAGCAGCAAAGAAGATGAAGCAGCGCAGTGCCGGCAAACCTGACATCGAGTTGGGCAAGCGGATCCGCCTACGACGCGTGGAGCAGAAGATTTCGCAGGCCGAACTCGGCGACAAGCTCGGCGTCAGCTTTCAGCAGGTCCAGAAGTACGAGAAGGGCGTCAATCGCGTGGGCGCTGCCCGCCTTCAGCAGATTGCGACCGCGCTCGATGTGCCTGTGACCTTCTTCTACGACGGTGACAACAAGGCTCGCGAAGTCGAGAGCCTCCTGTTCCTCGACAGCGCCTTCAGCCTGCGGTTGCTGCGCGCCTACAGCAAGATCAAGGATCAGACCGTTCAGCGCCAGCTGGTGTCGCTGATGGAATCGATCGCCGCCAACGAGGACTGAGCGACACTCAACGTCAGATCGCGGCGCCGTGGACGCGATCGACCAGCTTGAGCGGATTCGGCCGGCAACCGGCCGCCGCGACACGCGATCCGCGGGCTGGGCTCGGAGACCATCGAAGCGCTGCCATCGTGAATGGCGGCGCTTTTTTCTTGTGCCGACGCTACTGGACCGGGCGCCGGACCTCCGCACGATCATGGCCCAGCGCTCGGTCTCCGCCTTGATGTAGGCCGCAAAACCATCCGGCGTCGATGCCGGCAACGCTGCAGCCCAGCGTGGCGAGAAGATTACGGCAACGCAGGGGGCGGAAACCAAAACTTAATCGAGACGCAACGGTCTTGGGATAGATCATCGCCTCCGTACGAATGTGCCGCCCCAGCGTTCGTCGGGCCGGGGCCAGGCTTTCCGATTTCGATGCACGCGCCGCAGTCCGGGGAAACGCGATATGCAGAGAGTGACACTCGTCGCCATGGCCACGATGCTCGCGGCTCTGCCGGCAGTTGCCCAAACCGCCAGCGCGCCCGGCCCGGCCGCGGCGGTCCCGCCTCGTCACACTGCGCCGGCTGCGGCGACGGCGACGACGCCGTCAAACAAGGCCAAGCCGGCCGCATCCACTTCGGCTGCCGAAACGCGGTCGGCCGCCGCGCTCGCGCTGTCGCGCGAGCCGACCTACGACCCTGGCAGCGCGCAACGGATTCGCGAAGCGCTGACGGCTTATTCCGATCTCGCCGCCCGCGGCGGCTGGCCCACGATCCCGGCGGACGCGAAATTCGCATTGGGCGTTCCGGGCGCCAACGACGATCTCTTGCGCAAGCGTCTGATCATCACCGGCGACCTCGCCGCCGACAGGGCCAGCGGCGCCTTTGACGAGGTGACGGCCGAGGCGGTGAAGCGCTTCCAGACACGCCACGGTCTGGCAGCGACCGGCACGGTGACGCCGCGGACGCTGGCCGCGCTCAACGTCCCCGTGCAGAAGCGGATCAAGCAGATCGAGGCCTCGCTGGAGCGGCTCGCCCAGATGGATTTCCAGTTCGGCCAGCGCTACGTCGTCGTCAACATTCCCGCCACCTTCGCCGAGGCGGTCGAGGACGACAAGGTCGTGCGACGCTATCGCGTGATCGTCGGCAAGACCGAGAAGCCTTCGCCGACGCTGACGTCCGAGATCACCGACATCATCCTTAATCCGACCTGGACGGTGCCGTCATCGATCACAAAGACCGAGATCGCGGCGCATATGCGCAAGGACCCGACCTATCTGTCGCGCATGCACATGGACGTGCTCGACGCCCACGACAACCAGATCGATCCGCGTTCGGTGGACTGGTCGGCGCCGAACGTCACGGTGCGGCAGCAGAGCGGTACATGGAATGCGCTCGGCGCGGTCAAGATCGACATGCCGAACTCCTATTCAGTCTACATGCACGACACCAACCAGCGCAGCCTGTTCAGCGACGACTATCGCTTCGATTCGCACGGCTGCTCGCGCGTCGACAACGTCCGCGATCTCGCGGCATGGCTGCTCAGGGACCAGCCGCAATGGACCCGCGCCGCCATCGATGCGGCAATCGCTACCGGACAGCGGCAGGACATCCGCATGCTGAAGAAGGTCCCGGTGGCATGGATCTACCTCACGGCGTGGATGACGAAGGACCGGACCATCCAATTCCGCAACGACGTCTACGACCAGGACCAGCAGCTCCTCGAGGCCACCGCCGAGGAAGCCGCTTTCTTCAACAAGGCCGCCGAGCATCCGCTGGCCGCGCATCTCGCGCAGTAATCAAGACCGTAAGCGTCCACGCCGCTCGCATCTCGCCATTCTGTCGCGCGGCCAATTGTCGCCCGCGACGACGGGCGACTTCAGAACTCCGCATTTCCCGCGTTGATCCGGCACTCGTAAAACCAAGTGCACTGGCTCGTCTTTTTGTCGCAGCAACCAAGCGGCCGCATGGAGGTTTTCAAGCTTCAACCAAGGAGATCTCAATGAATATCAAGCTTGCTGTTTTTGGATTGGCCGCTTTGGGAAGCGTGGCTATGACCTCCGGCTCCGCCTCCGCGATGCCGAACGGGCTTCCGCAGGCCAGCCATATCGCAGGCGAAACATCCTATGTCGACCAGGTGCGCCAAGTCTGCGATCGCTGGGGCCGTTGTTACTGGCAGCCGGGCGCATACGGCTATTACCGACCGCGCCATCACGGATGGCATCATCGTCCGTATTTCCATCGCCCCCATCATTACGGGCCGCGCCATCACGGCGGATATGGTCACGGCGGATATGGTCACGGCGGCGGTCATCGCCACGGCGGACATCGCCGCTAAAGCTTGATCCGGATAAGTCGTCGCGCCTTGTGCTCAGCGAGGGGGCTTCGACCCCCTCGCGCTATAGCGCCGCCAGCACGGCTCTTGCGACATCGGCGGTGCCGTTGCTGCCGCCGAACTCGAACGGCTTGATGCCGCCAGCATAAACCTTGTCGACCGCGCGTTCGATGCTTTCAGCCGCTTCCGCGGCACTCTCCAGTCCATGCTTGTCGGCGAGCCAGTCCAGCATCATCGCCGTCGACAGGATCATCGCGGTCGGATTAGCCTTGCCCTGCCCCATGATGTCGGGCGCGGTGCCGTGGCACGGCTGGAAGACCGCGTAGCGATCGCCGATGTCGGCCGACGGCGCCATGCCCATGCCGCCGATCAGGCCGGCGGCGAGGTCGGAGAGGATATCGCCGAACATGTTTTCCGTGACCATGACGTCGAAGTCCCACGGGCGCTTCACCAGCATCGCCGCGGTCGCATCGATGTAGAGGTGATCGGCCCGGACGTCGGGATGACGCTTCGCTGTCTCGTCGAAGATCTCGCGGAAGAAAGCGAACGCCTTGAACACGTTCGCCTTGTCGACGCAGGTCAGCCCGCCGCCCACGCGGCCGCGCGCCTTGCGGCGTTCGGCGAGCCGGAACGAGAACTCGAACAGCCGCTCCGAGGTCCGACGCGTGATCACCATCGTCTCGCGCGCCTCGCTGTCGGTGACGACGCCCTTGCCCATCGAGGCGAACAGGCCTTCGGTGGATTCCCTGATCACGACGAGGTCGATTCCCTTCTGATCGGCGCCGACGATCGAGCTCGAGACGCCCGGGATCAACCGTGCCGGGCGCACGCCGGCATAGAGGTCGAAGATCATGCGCAGTTCGATCTGCGGCGCGATCTCGGTATTGTCGGGGTAGCGTACCGACGGCAGGCCGCAGGCGCCCAAGAGGATTGCGTCGGCCTCCTCGCACAGCCTGATCGTGCTGTCCGGCATCGACTTGCCGGTTTCCTTGTAATGGCCCGCGCCGGCCGGCGCCTCGGTCAAGCGGAATTTCAGACCGGTCGTCGCCTCGATCCTCCGCAGGACCTCGAGCGCGGGCGCCATCACCTCCGGGCCGATGCCGTCACCGCCGAGGACGGCGATATGGAATGCGTTGTTGGCGGACATGGGATTCCCTTGGGTTGAACAAAAAAGATGTTCTCGTCATTGCGAGCGAAGCGAAGCAATCCATATCACCACACGGGGAGAGATGGATTGCTTCGTCGCTGACGCTCCTCGCAATAACGGCGGAGAGTTACGGCGTCAGCACGGCGCGCCCGACGAGCTGGCCTTTCTGCAGGTTGACCAGCGCATCATTCGCCTTGGCGAGCGGCATCGGCGTCACCGGGATCGCCGGGATCTTCTTCTCGCGCACGAGATCGAGCAGCTCCTGCGTTTCGCGCAAGTTTCCGACATAGCTGCCCCGGATGGTGACGGCCTTGATCGGGATCAGCGGCAGCGCCCAGGTCGCGCCGCCGCCGAACAGGCCGACGATCACGAGCTTGCCGCCCTTGGTGAGGCAGTCGAAGCCGAGTTGCGTGGTCTGGGCGTTGCCGACCAGATCGATCGCGGCGCGGATCGGCTGGCCGGCCTTCTTCATCAATTGCTCCAGCGCGTCCGGCGCCTTGCCGTCGACGGTGGCGAGCGCGCCGGCCGCCTCGGCGGCCTCGCGCTTCTTGGCATCGATATCGACCACGATCGCGCCCTTGCCGCCCATCGCCTTCAGCAGCGACAGCGCCATCAGGCCGAGGCCGCCGGCGCCGAAGATCACGATCGGGGTGTCAAGGTCCTTCTCGACCTTCTTCAGCGCACTGTAGGTCGTGACGCCGGAGCACGCATAGGGCGCGGCCGTGACCGGATCGAGCCCCTTGAGGTTCAGCAGATACTTCGGATGCGGCACCGTCATGTGGTCGGCGTAGCCGCCGTCACAATAGACGCCGAGCGCGCTCGGTTTGATCGCGCACATGTTCTCGTCGCCGCCGAGGCAGGTCGGGCACTTGCCGCAGCCGAGCCACGGATAGGCCAGCGCGACGTCGCCGACCTTGAGGCCGCCCTTGTCGGCCTCCTTGACGTCGGGCCCGAAAGCGACGACTTCGCCGACCGTTTCGTGGCCCATCGTGCGCGGCAGCGAGACACCGCGATCCTTTAACGACAGCGGCTTGCGGCCGTGGCCGAGATCATAGCCGCCTTCCCAGATGTGCAGGTCGCTGTGGCAGACGCCAGCCGCCTTGACCTTGATCAGCACCTGCGTGCCCTCCGGCTGCGGCGTCGGACGGTCGACCTCCTTCAAGGGCGCGTTGAAATCGACAACTTGAAAGCTCTTCATCGCTGTTCTCCCGAGAGACTTGTTCGTTGCGGCCGACCTTGCCACGCCCGCGCGCCGAGGACAAACGTTCAAGGCCGCAATTTCCAGCCAACCGCCATGCGCGCCGCTCGAACAATCTCAGCCGCCACCATCTAGATCAGCGGGTGGTGGCACGCCGCGAGCTGGCCGGGCGCGACCGCGCGCAGTTCCGGCACCTCGCCGGCGCAGCGCGCATCCGCGCGCCGCGCGCGGCAAGACCGTAGCCAGGATGAAAGGCCGCAGGTTAACTCCGCGCGGCTTTCGGCCGTTGCGTGGCGAAGCCTGCGATCTCGTCCTCAGTGAGACCGATCTCCTTCAGGTAGGACAGCGTGTGCTCGCCAAGCGTCGACATGCGCTTTGCGGCGGCAACCGTCGCCCCCGACATGCGGAACGGCAGATTGAGCACCTTGAATGTGCCGCCGCCATCCTCGACCTCGGCGAGCCCGCCGCGATGCGCGAGTTGCGGATCGGCGAGCGCTTCGCGCACGGTGCGATAGGCCGATGACGGCACGCCATATTCATTGAGCGCGGCAAGGCAATCCTGCGTGCTGACGGCGCGCGACCACGCCTCCACGCCCTCCATCAGGCTCGCCCAGTTTTCCCGCCGATCCGAATATTTCGCAAAGCGCGGATCGGTCACCCATTCGGGGCGGCCGATCACCTGCATCAAGCTCTGGAAAGTCTTTTCGCTGGCGATCGCCACCATGACGTAACCGTCGGTGGTCTCGATCGGCCCGAACATCGGCCGCTGGGCCGGCTTCACCTCGAATTGCGACCACTGCAACTCGTTCAGGGTCAGGCTCAGCATCGATTCCAGCATCGAGACGTCGATGTGCTGCCCCTTCGCGCTTACGCTGCGCTGATAGAGCGCGGCCGAGATCGCACCGAAGGCGTAGACGCCGGTCAGCACATCGGCGTGGTAGATACCGCAATAGTCCGGCCGCGAGCGGCCCGGCTGATAGGCGAGATGCGCCATCTCATAGCCCGAGGCGGCATGGATCACCGGCGCATAGGCCGGCAATTCCGCCGACGGGCCGGTCTGGCCGTAACCCGAGATCGAGCAATAGATCAGCTTCGGGTTGATGTCGCGGACGGAGGCGTAATCGAGCTTCAGCCGCCGCATCACGCCGGGGCGGAAGTTCTCGACCAGCACGTCGGCGGTCGCGATCAGCCGGCGCACCGCCTCGATGCCAGCCGGCGACTTCAAATCGAGCACCAGGCTGTTCTTGCCGACGTTGAGCTGGCCGAAGGCGGTCGAGCAGTTGTTCCTGACCGGCGGGCGGGTCCGCATCGTCTCGCCTTCGGCGGGCTCGATCTTGATCACCTCCGCGCCCATGTCGGCCAGCATCCGCGTGCAATGAGGTCCGGCGATCGTGGTCGAAAAATCGAGCACGCGAAGGCCGCCAAAGCTCCTTGTCAAATTCCCCTCATCGTTGTCGGCTATTGTCATTCCCAAGGCTTCCTCTGTCGCGCGGTGCATCATTGTTCGGCGCCGCGTGACCCTAAAGTGAGCCGTGCCGGCAGGAAAGCGTCTCGTCCAGATCAGGCCCGCGGGTCGTGTTGCATTTTACTCAACGGCAAACTGGACCCAATCTTGCATAGCCCAGTTATGGGGAGGAACGAGGGCGCTTGTTGAAGGTCTTGTTCGTCACGACGGAGATGGACGATTTCGTCCGTGTGGGCGGGCTCGCCGCCGTTTCCGCAGCGCTACCCCGGGCGCTTCGCACCTGGAGCGACGTCAGGATCATGCTTCCCGGCTACCGGGACGTGGTCGAACAGTTCACTCACATTGAAATCGTTGGCCAATGCCCCGCTCTCGCCGAGATGCCGGCATGCACGCTGGGGCGCGCATCGACCAAAGACGGGCTGCCGGTCTATGTGCTGTTGTGCCCGCAGCTCTATGATCGGCCCGGCAATCCCTATGGCGATGAGTCCGGCCGCGACTGGCCCGACAATGACATCCGCTTCGGCCGCTTCGCTTCCGCCGCTGCCGAACTTGCAGCAGGCATGCTGGACAAGAATTGGGCAGCGGACCTCGTGCACGCCAATGACTGGCAGGCCGCGCTCACACCGGCCTACCTCGCCTGGCGCAACTTGCGGATTCCATCGATCCTGACGATCCACAACCTCGCCTATCAGGGCCTGTTTCCAAAGGACTCGTTGCGGCGGATCGGCGCACCGGAGAGCTCCTTCCACATCGACGGGCTGGAATTCTACGACAAGTTGTCCTTCCTCAAGGGCGGTCTTGTCCATGCCTCGCACCTGACCACGGTCAGCGCGACCTATGCGAAGGAGATCACGACCGCGGAGCTCGGCTGCGGGCTCGAAGGCCTGCTGCGCATCCGCTCGGATGCCGACCAGCTCACCGGCATCCTGAACGGTATCGACGAGAGCTGGGACCCGCGCCATTGCGCGCAGCTTGCCCAGCCGTTCGGCGCCGGCGACTGGAAGGGCAAGCAGGCCAACGCCGACTATGTCCGCAGGCAGTTCGGGCTTGCGGTCTCGCGCGGGCCGATCTTCGGCCTCGTCGCCCGTCTCGTGCATCAGAAGGGCGTCGACCTCGTGCTGTCGGCTGCCGACGAGATCGTCGCCGCCGGCGGGCAGATCGTCGTCACCGGCAGCGGCGAGCCCGCCATCGAGGATGCGCTGGTGGCTGCGCACCGGCGCCGGCCCGATGCGATCGGCGTCGTGATCGGCTTCAACGACGCGCAGGCGCGGCGGATTTTTGCCGCCAGCGATTTCACCCTGATGCCGTCTCGTTTCGAGCCCTGCGGCCTCAGCCAGATGTACGCGCAGCGCTTCGGCTCGCTGCCGATCGGTCACCAGACCGGCGGCCTCGCCGAGACCATCGCCGACGGTGAGACCGGGTTCCTGTTCCCGCAGCCCTCGGCCGAGTCCTTCCTCGGCGGCGTCAGGCGCGCCTTCGACACCTTCCGCGCCAAGGATCGGCTCGACACCATGCGCCGCAGCGCGATGGCGAAATCCTATAGCTGGAGCCTGTCGGCCGCCTGCTACGGCGCCCTTTATAAGAAGCTGGTCATGCCACGGGCGGCCACCTAACCGGCAATCCCGACGTTTCAGGCCGCTTTCTCCACGACGCACGCGGGAGAAGCGTCCGTCCGAGGATTGGCCTTCAGCGCGCCACAGATACCATCCAAAATACCGCTGCGAATGCGGCCCAGCGCTGCGCCGCAACATGTTGAAACAGAGGGCCAGCCGGCATAGAGGCACACGGCCAATTGTTTCCGTCGCCCGACCGACATGTGATACGGTCGGGCCGTTGGGGATCATCAGTTTTCCTTGTCTTGCGACCCAAAGGGGGCACCCGATGAACGTCCTTGTCAAAACCTCGCCCACGAGCCTTGCGGACGAGCTGACCGCGCACGCCGTGGCGAGCATCGAGGCGGCCGACTATTTTGCTGCCCCGTTCCCCCACGTCGTGTTTCGCAATTTCTTTCCCGCGGACTTTTATCGGGATCTGACGAAAAGCATCCCCACCGAGGGCTATGATCCGATCACGGGCACGGGAACCCGCATGGCGCTTCGCCTCTACGGCGACAATGTCGACAAGATAGATGCAGATCTGCGCCCGCTCTGGGCCGCAGCGTCGACCATGTTGACCTCGAAGCCGGTCGAACAGGCGATCCGCACCAAGCTGCACGATGGGCTCGAAATTCGTGCCCGCGGCGACAAGGTGTCGGGCGTCGACGACGTCAAGCTTGTGGCGAAGCCGGTGCTCTATGTCGACCGTGACGGCTACCAGATCAAGCCGCATCCGGATACGCGCAAGAAGGTCGTGACGATGCAGCTTTATTGTCCCACCGATGCCAGCATGGAGGCGCTCGGGACGACGCTCTATCAGGCTTCGCTCAAGGGACTGTTTCACGTCAACTCCTACTGCCTCGAGCCGGTGAAGACCATTCCCTTCCTGCCCAACCTTGGATATGCGTTCGTGGTTCTGAAGGCCTATCATTCGCTCTCAAAGATGAGCTGGCATGGCCGCCCGCCGATCAAGACCGATCAGCAGCGGATATCCATCCTGAACACGTTCTACATGAACGAGACCGTCGGGTTCTGATTTTGGCAGTCGATCTGGCTGCGCAAATATCCGTTCCCGGAGTTTGAGTGCGCGCTCTCGCCGTCACTCGGTCCGCCGCGTCTCCGGCATGATCAGCCAGATCAAGAGAAGCCCGAGCCCGGCGACGCCGGCAAGGCCCGTGAAGGCAACGCTGCTGCCGAGCTTGTCGCTGACATAGCCAGCCAGCACCGTGCTGAGCGATGCGCCGATGCCGACGGCCGTGCCGACAATGCCCTGCGCCAGGTTGAAATGGCCGCTGCCGAACGCGACATCGGCCACCACGAGCGGCACCATCACGCTGAAAACAGCTGCGGTGATGCCGTCAAGAACTTGCACCACCACCAACAGATAAGGATCGCGCACGGTTGCGAACAGCAGGCCGCGGACCACGAGCGCGCCGAACGCGATCAGCAGCAGCGGTCGCCGGCCCCATTCCTGCGCCTTGCGCCCGACCGATGGTGACGACAACGCCACGATCGCCTGAGGCACGATGATACAGGCCGCGATCAGGATCGGCGCCCATTGGCTCGACCGCGACGTGACCACACCCGCCATCAGCGGCAGCATCGCGGCGTTGGCGAGTTGGAACAGCATCATGCCGCCGGCAAAGATCAGGAGTGGCCGCTGCCCCACCAGGCTCCAGACGCTGGTCGCATTCTTGTCGGGGACTTCGCGCTTCACCTCGCCATGGGCTTGGGCGATATCGATCTCGCGTTCGCGGATCCGCGACAGCGACAACAACGTCGGGACCGCAAGGATGAAGGTGACGAGGAACACCGCGCGGCTCGACAACAAATAACCGCAGGCGCCCATCAGCGCCGCGGCCGAGCCGTTGCCGAGCGAAGCGAAACGCGCGTTACGGCCCAGCCGCTCCCCGATCACGCGTGGCCCGACCAGGCCGAGGCTGATGGCGGCGATCGCGGGGCCCAGCACGCAGCTCGCCAGCGCGTGCATCGTCGCGGCCAGCGTCACCACGGGAAAGATCGGCCAGAGCGCATAGGCCAGCGCGCTGCTGCCGATGGTGGCAACCGCAAACCCCGCGACGATCCGCTCCGAACGCGCCGCATCGACGATCGCGCCGCCCGGCATCTGGCCAAGAAGGCCGATGATGCCGCCGATCGAGAGCACGAAGCCGATCTCGACCTGGGTCCATTTTTGCGTCGTCAGATAAACCGCGAGGAACGGACCGAAGCCGGTTTGCACGTCGGCCAGGAAGAAGATGAACCAGTCGAGGCCGCGCTGGCTTTCGCGCGAAGGCGTGCCCGGCTGCTCCGGCTTGGGCGAATTCGGAACCGGAGGCACAAGGTTGGTACTACCGGCTGATCGCTTGCCACGATCGTCGTCAACCGTCTCGAAGGAAGAATTCGGACGCGCGACCAGATCCATTCCCCTAGTGCTCGTTATCCCACGGTTGGAGGCTTCCGGCCGCACCCAATACGATCAGTGGCGCGTCTTCCTTGTATTCGGGCGCCGCGCTGACCTGCTGTTTCGTCAGATCAAGGGTGATGCTGTCGCTCTTGTTGCTGACGCCGGAAAAACGCAGCGCCTTCCAGTCGACCACAATCTTGCGGCTGCCGACACCCAGAAATCCGCCGAAATCGATCACGGCCGCGCGAACCTGGCCATCGCGGTCCACGATGACGTCGACGATGCGGCCCATGTCTTCATTGGCCGCGCTGCGGACGTCGCGTCCGAGAATGCCGTGCGCATCGCGGGCCCCGATCACGGTGACCGATGGCGGCGGCGACGGTTCCTTGGCCCGCTCCTTGGGGATTGCCTGGGCTGCCGGCGGCGACGGCGACGGCGATGGTGACGGCGACTCGTCGGCAGCGCGAACGCCGGCGCAGGTGACCAATGCCACCGCGACGAGCGAGATGATGATCCTCGAACGCATGAAACTCTCCCACAATCTTTCTTTCCGGCCTCGCGCGAGGCGGTGGTGCGACGCCGCTCAATGCGTCAGCACGATCGACACCTGGATCTGCCCGCGCGTGCGCAGCACTTCGAGCGATACTTCATCGTCATGGCGGCGCAACCTCAAATCGACGCTGGACGCGCCGAGCCGGAGGTCGCGCAACACCACCTCGTTGAGGAAATCCGGCAGGCGCGGATTGCGCAGGCGAATCTCGCCGCGTGCCGTGTCGAACTCGAGCCCGAGTGCCGCTTCCAGCAGGGTGAAGGGTGTCGCACTCGCCCAGGCCTGCGGCGCGCAGGCGACCGGATAGAGCACCGGGCCGCGCCGGAGCTCGCGGCGGAAGCCGCAGAACAGTTCCGGCAACCGCCGCAGCTCCATATAGCTCGCGGCGTCGAACAGCCCCTTGAACAGTTGCGCCAGCGAATGCTTCAGGCCGTAGCGCGCAAAGCCGAGCGCGATCAGCGCGTTGTCATGCGGCCAGATCGAGCCGTCGTGATAGGACATCGGATTGTAGCGCGCTTCGCCGACCGCGACGGTGCGGATGCCCCAGCCCGAGAAGAACTTCTGGCTCATCAAGTCGGCGGCAACCCGGGCTGCCCGATCCTCGCGCACGATGCCGGAAAACAGCAGCTGGCCGGCATTGGACGTGCGCACCTTGCAGGGCTCCTTGGCGCCGTCGAGGGCCAGGGCATAGGTGCCGAGCTCCTCGCACCAGAAGGCGTCCTCGAAGCGCTCGCGCAGCCGCTCGGCCTCGGCTTCGAGCCTGGCGGCCTTCTCGGGCATGCCAAGCCGGCGCACCGCATTCGCGGCAAGCCGCTTGCCGGCGAACACATAGCCCTGCACTTCCGACAGCGCGATGTATCCCTCGGCGAGCCTGCCGTCGGCGTGGAAGATGGCGTCGTAGGAGTCCTTCCAGCCCTGGTTCTGCAGGCCCTGCTCGGTCGCGCGTTGATATTCGATGAAGCCGTCATGGTCCGGATCGCCCGGTCCGTCGATCCATTGCAGCCCGGCCTCAATCGCCGGCCACAATTCGCGCAGCGTCGCCTCGTCGCCGGTGCGCTCGAGATAGAGCCCGGCGAGCAGCACGAACAGCGGCGTCGAATCGACGCTGCCGTAATATTGCGCGAACGGCACCTCGCGCAGCGCCGCCATCTCGCCGCCGCGCATCTCGTGCAGGATCTTGCCCGGCGCGGCATCCGCCAGCGGATCAACCGCCTTTGCCTGGAAGACGGCGAGCCGCTTCAGCACGCCCTGCGCGATGCGCGGGTCGATCCACAGCATCTGCAGCGCGGTGACAAGGCCGTCGCGGCCGAATGTCGTCGAATACCAGGGGATGCCGGCATAGGGATAACGGCCCTGCGGTGTCTCCGTCATCAGCATGTTGAGGTCGGCCATCGCCTGGCACATCACCTCGTTGAAGATGTTGTTCGAGGTCTCGACGTTGGCCGCGCCGCCCGACAGTTTCCGCATCTCGCGGCGGTGGGCCAGCAGCCCGCGGAAGAACGGCGGCGGCTTGTGCATGATCGGCTTGTTGCAGGAGACCGCGACGAACAGCGACGTGACCTTGCCGGGCGCGAGGTCGAAATGATAGGTCGCAGCATTCACCGACAGCCGTGTCGGCCGCGGATCGAAATGCAGCGCCGTGACCCGCGACTGCTCGTCGAGGCCGCAATATTCCAGCACAACATCGGTCGGCCCCAACAGCTTGCTCGAGCCTGTGCCACGCCGCGCCCGGCGCTCGCCGCGGACCTCGAACAGGTCGGCGAAGTCGTTGTCAAACAGCAGGGTGAGATCGAAGCTCGCGGGATGGTCGCCGTGGTTCTGCAGCCCGATGCGCTGGTAGGCGGTGCCGCGCCACAGGAAGATCGAGCGCACGATATGCAGCGTGTCTTTCTGCAGGGTCAGGCGGTCGTTGCGATAGACGTCGGAATTGGTGAGGTCGACCGTCAACGCCGAATTGTCGTCGCGCAGATTGGAGCCGAGCAGCAGCGGCTGCACGTCCTCCAGCACCATTTCCAAGCGCGCAAGATAGCGCGTATCGGCGTTGAACAGACCGTCCGGCCCGCCGGCCGAGGCGCCGATATCGCCATGGCTGTCAAGCACGATGAAGGTGTCGTCATGCTTGAGCGAGCGCCGCGGCCGCGCCGCGGGCCCGGTCATTGGAATATAGAACGGCGATTCTGCGATCCGCTCGACGATGCGGGCGGTAATCATTTGCGTAACGACGTCGGTTGCCATCTGAACCTCGGGCGACCCTTATTGCTGCGACGAACGCACCGGAACGCAACAACACGTGATGACGCGCGGTCAGGCCGCGCTGGTGGAGAGGCGGCCCATCTCCCGTGCGACCAGGTCGCGATAGGGGCCCCTTCCCTTCACGAGGATATCGGGCGGGCCGTCCTCGACGATCCGGCCACCCTGCAGCACGACCACGCGGTCGAAGCTGCGCAACGTCGCGAGTCGGTGCGCGATCGCCACCACCGTACGCCCGCGCATCAGCCGCGACAACGCCTCTCGGATCGCCTCCTCGGATTCCGCATCGAGCGCGGCGGTAGCCTCGTCGAGCAGCAGGATCGGCGCGTCCTTCAGGAAGGCGCGCGCGATCGCAATCCGCTGCCGCTGGCCTCCGGAGACCTTGACGCCGCGGTCGCCGACGATGGTGTTCATGCCTTCCGGCAGAGTTTCGATGAAGTCGCAGCGCGCCGCGATCGCCGCCCGCAGCACTTCGTCATCGGTGGCATCGGGACGACCGTAGCGGATGTTCTCCATGATCGAGCGATGGAACAGCGAGATGTCCTGCGGCACCACGGAGATCGCCGCGCGTAGGCTCTGCTGGGTGACGCGGGAAATGTCCTGGCCGTCGACCGTGATGCTGCCGCGGTCCACGTCGTAGAAGCGCTGCAGCAGCGTGAACAGAGTGGACTTGCCGCCGCCGGACTGGCCAACCAAGCCGAGCCTCTGGCCGGGCTGAATGCGCAGGCTGAAGCGCTCGAACACCTGCACCCCGCCAGGATAGCCGAACGAGACATTGTTGAACGCAACCGCCGCACCGCTCTTCACCAGCGGCTCGGCCTCCGGATGGTCCTTCAGCTCGTGCGGCTGCAACAGCGTCGCAAGCGCTTCGGTCAGCCGTGCCAGATGCTGGGTGGCGTCGACCAGCGCCACCGCAAGATCGCGGGTCGCGCTGAGGATCGAGATGCCGAGCGTGCAGACCAGCACGACGTCGCCGGTGGTCGCCGCGCCCTGCTGCCAGAGATTGATGGCCCAAGCGAGCATCGCGACCGTCAGCACCACAGTTACGGCTGCGTGAGTGAGGCGCAGTTTCTCCAGATAACGAAGAGAACGGCCGCGGGCGACGAGTTCCCGGTTCACGGTCGCATCGAAGCGATCGTGCTCGTAGCCCAGACCGCAGAACGCCCGCACCAGCGGCAGGTTGTTGATGACATCGACCATTTCGCCGTCGACCGAGGCAGCCTTGTTGGCGTAGTCGTCATGCAGAGGCCTGCCGGCGGCGGCCATCCGGAACATCGCCACCACCATGGTTCCCGATATCACGATCAGGACGGAGGACATCGTCGCGCTGACGGTTCCAATCAGCGCGATTGCCGAGAAAGTCGCGATGCACGGCGGCAGCACGTTCCAAACGAACATGTTCTCGACGGTGAACACTGCGTTTGAGGTCGCGGTGATCCGGCTGGTCAGCATGCCCGGCAGCCGATCCGAGAAGTAGCTCGGCGCGTGGCCGGTAAGATGGCGAAACATGTCGCGACGAAGGTCGCCGGTGACGCCGACAAAGGTGAAGCTCGCTGTCCAACTTGCAACTCGCCACAGGAAATTGTCAGCCGCGATCAGCGACATGAGCAAAGCGAATGCCAGCCATACGCCACCTGCGTAGGACGGTCCGGCCGACAAGGCATCGACCAAGCTCTTCACGCCGTATTGCGTGCCCACGGAGCAGGCGACTGCCCCAACGACGGCCGACAAAATTACAACATGCGAGGCGAGCCGCCGGCGCAGATAGCGCAACACGAATGGAAAGGGGCGGTGCGCATATCCTGAGAGATGGTCCATGACGTCCTGCAAAACCTGTTGAGGGTGAACGAGAAACTTCTAATCGCTCCTCTCGTGCACGATGACGTGAAGGGCGGCGGTTGGATTCCTTGATGCAGCCATCACTGCGCAACAATTTTGCAACTCTGGCGTCGGCAAAAACCTGTTGGAGCGAGATGGCATCAGCAAGACCACAGTGTGATGGAAGAAAGAAGCGCCAGAACCTGCATACCTAAGGAACCTCGCACGTGCGAGAACGTTCCCGTCTTCGGCATGCCAGTGCCATCGGAGGGCTGAGGGT
This sequence comes from Bradyrhizobium sp. ISRA436, assembly GCF_029910015.1. Taxonomy (NCBI): domain Bacteria; kingdom Pseudomonadati; phylum Pseudomonadota; class Alphaproteobacteria; order Hyphomicrobiales; family Nitrobacteraceae; genus Bradyrhizobium; species Bradyrhizobium sp. ISRA436. The sequence goes on along the minus strand of NZ_CP094519.1, from coordinate 2,348,780 downwards.
CTTGTTCATCCACATTACACAAAGGAGATGGAGAAATGCGCATCGCGCAGGTGGCCCCGCTGACGGAGGCTGTCCCCCCCAAGTTGTACGGCGGGACCGAACGGGTCGTGCACTGGTTGACCGAAGAACTTGTGGCTCTCGGCCATGACGTCACCCTGTTCGCCAGCGGCGACTCCAAGACGTCGGCGAAGCTCGATGCGACCTGGTCCAAGGCGTTGCGCCTCGACGGCTCCGTGCGCGATCCCAATGCGCTGCACATGGTCATGCTGGAACGCGTCCGGCAGAAGTGCGACGAGGACGAGTTCGATTTCCTGCACTTCCACCTCGACTATTACCCGTGGTCGCTGTTCGCGAGGCAGCCGACGCCGTTCGTCACCACCTTGCACGGACGGCTCGATCTCCCCGAACACCAGCCGGTGTTCAACACGTTCTCCAAAATTCCCGTCATCTCGATCTCCAACGCGCAACGGCGGCCGGTACCGCAGGCGCATTGGGTGCGCACGATTCATCACGGGCTGCCGGAGAACCTGCTGACGCCACAGCCGATCAAGCCGTCCTATCTCGCCGTGCTCGGACGCATCGCGCCGGAGAAGGGCGTGGATCGCGCCATCAGGATCGCAACCCGCTGCGGCATCCCGCTGAAGATCGCGGCAAAGGTCGACCGCGCCGACCAGGAATATTACGACGAGCTGATCAAGCCGCTGATCAAGGAGAATCCGCTCGTCGAGTTCATCGGCGAGATCAGCGACCGCGAGAAGCCTGATTTCCTGAGCGGCGCGATCGGACTTCTGGTTCCGATCGACTGGCCGGAGCCGTTCGGCCTCGTGATGATCGAGGCGATGGCCTGCGGCGCGCCGGTCATCGCCTATAATCGCGGCTCGGTGGCCGAGATTATCGAGGATGGCGTCACCGGCTTCATCGTCGAGGACGAGATCAGCGCCATCTCGTCCGTCGGCCGTCTCGGCACGCTCGACCGCAATGCGATCCGCAAGCAGTTCGAGACCCGCTTCACCGCGCGCCGCATGGCGCTGGACTATCTCGCCACCTATCGCGGCCTGATGGAAGCCAAGCCGCGCTTCCAGCTGGTGGCGAGCGCCGAGTAACGGTTGCAGCGGCCGATCGAATGATCCGGCGGGCCGGCCGGCAAATCCTTGCCGGTCCGTCGGGTCGTTCGATTGTCACGACACACCACCCGTTACGTCACCACTGTCCGCTTCGGCTCGACGATCTCAAACATTCGCGGAAATTCGTCCATCAGCGCCATCAACTCGGCGAGCCGCGCCGCATCGCCCACAACCTTGATCTTGCCGGCGCTGACCGCGTCGGGGAACGTCGTCAGCTTGGCGATGACCTCGTCGAGCGTGCCGCGCGCCAGCGTGAAGCCGGCATGGGCATCGGACGCCTGCGCGCCCTTGACGTAGGTCAGCGCCGAGTTTTCCAGATTGAGGACGAAGGTCTCGCCGGTATCGGTGAAGGTCCAGTTCAGCACGATGTGCTTGCCCTCGGCCTTGGGGCCGTTGAGGCGGACACCGAGCACGTCGAACATCTGCTCGGTGCGCAGCGCGGCCAGCGTCTCGCGCGGCATCGACGAGCGCGGCGGCGTCTTCGGCATGCCTTGCCGAAGCTCCTGGGCACCGAACAGATAGGCGTTGCGCCAGGTCGAGCTCTCCGCGGCGTAGCCGAGCTGCTCGAAGGTATCGGCCAGCATCGCGCGGGCGGCCGCATTGTCGGGCTCGGCAAACACGAGGTGGCTGACGGCCTGCGCCACGAAGCGGAATTCGCCCTTGGCAAAATCCGTCGCAGCGCGTTTCAGGATCGCGTCCGCCCCGCCCATATACTCGACATATTTCTTGCCGGATGCGACCGGCGGCAGCGGATCGAGATTGACCGGATTGGCGTCGTACCAGCCGAGATACTTCTGATAGATCGCCTTCACATTGTGCCTGATGTGGCCGTAATAGCCGCGGCCGTGCCAGGCGCCTTCGAGACTCTGCGGCAGGCGGATCGTCTCGGCGATCTCGGCGGCGTTGAGCCCGTGGTTCATCAGACGGATGGTCTGGTCGTGGGCGTACTTGTAGAGGTCGCGTTGCTGGCGGATCATGGTGTCGATCCGCTCCCGCCCCCACACCGGCCAGTGATGCTGGCCGCACATCGCCTCCGCCTTGCCGCCCCACATCTGCAATGCCTCGCCCAGATATTTCGACCAGGCCAGCGCATCGCGCACATCGGCGCCGCGGAACGGCAGCAGATTGTGGAAATTGTGCGTGCAGTTCTCGGCGAGGTTCAAAAGCTTGTAGCGCGGGATGAAGAAATGCATCTCCGCCGGCGCCTCGCTGTTCGGCGCCATCTGGAATTCGAACTCGACGCCGTCGATGATGCGCTTGTCGCCGGTCGCGATGATCAGGTCGGTCGGCCGCAACAACGCCACCCCGCCCGCGGCCATGGTCTTGCCGAGACCGCAATCGACGTGACCGCGCACGCCCTTGGCGAGGAACGGCCCGAACTGGTATTGCGCGCGACGCAGCATCGCCGGCCCCGCAATGATGTTCTCGGAGACCGCGTGCTCCATGAAGAAGTTCGGCGCGATGATCGGCACGCCGGCCGCCAGCATCGCGTCATCGACCACGCCGCGCGCGCCGCCCCAGTGGTCGGTGTGGGTGTGGGTGAAGATGACGGCCGCGACCGGCCGCTTGCCGCGGTGCTGGAAGTACAGCTCCATCGCGGCGCGCGCGCCCTCGATCGAGGTCAGCGTGTCGACCACGATCACGCCGTTGTCGCCTTCGATCAGCGTCATGTTGGCGATGTCGAGCCCGCGCACCTGATAGACGCCTGATACCACCTCGAACAGGCCGTGATGCATGTTGAGCCGCGATTGCCGCCACAGGCTGGGATCGACGGTCGGCGGCGCGGTCTCCTCGGCGAGGAAGCCGTAGGGTTCGAGGCTCCACACCATCCGGCCCTGTGCCGAGGTGATCTTCGCGTTCTCGATGGTGCCGAGGAAGCCGCGCGCGGCATCGTCGAAATCCCCGGTGTCGGAGAACGGCAGCGTCGTCAGCGTCGCCGCGTGCTGCGCGATGACGGAGGCGGACGCGGCCTTCGGGCTTTCCTGCGTCACGTCGGTTGTCTGGGTCATACTCGTGTACTCCCTCGCAGATGGAGATCGGATTGCGATCGCGCGTCGCTCAACGGAACTGAACGCCTTCGAACCGGCCGCTGCGGCGCCATTCGTCGATATATTTGAAGTAGGCCGAGGCGCCGGCGGGATGGCCGACATTGAGGCGGGCGGCCGGCCCCGGCTCGCGGCCCTCATTGTTGTAATAGCCGGGCGTGCAATCGGGCCCGCCGATCATCCGGCCGACGCCGGTCAGCAGCAGCTCGACCCAACGATCCTCGGCTTCCCTGCTGACCTCGATGGCCTTGAAGCCGTTGTCCCGCGCGTGGCTGACCATCAGGGCGATGGTCCGCGCGGCCTCCGTCAGATTGTGCGGCACGTTGGAAATGAGATTGGCGCCCTGCGTCGGCTGCACGAAGAACACATTGGGGAAGCCATGGACGTGGATGCCGTGCTTGGTGCGCATGCCCTCCCCCCAATAGTCCGACAGCTTGACGCCGTCGCGGCCGGTCAGGTCGAAGCCGGCGCGGCGCTTGTACTCGGTGCCGACCTCGAAGCCGGAGGCGTAGATGATGCAGTCGAGCTCATATTCCTTGCCGGCGACGACGACCCCGCGCTCGGTAATTAGCTCAACACCCTTGCCGTCGGTATCGACCAGATGCGTGCCCGGCGTGTTGAAGGCCTGAAGATAGGCGTCGTGGAAGCACGGCCGTTTGCAGAGTTGGCCGTACCAGGCCTTGAGGTTTTTGGCGGTCTCGCGATCGCGGACGATGGCGTCGACCCGGTTGCGGATCTCCTCCATCTTCTCGAAGTCGGAGTCCTCGAACGCGGCCCGCATATTCTCCACGGTCCTTTGCTCACGCGGCAGCAGCACGATCTTGGCGCGGATCCGCTTCGACAAATCGGTCCAGCCGTCCTGCACCAGATCCTCTTCCGCCGAGCCGCCGGCCTGGTTGGCGGTGAAGTTCTCGAGCCAGCGCTGCTGCCAGCCGGGCGTCGCGATGCCTGCGAACCATTCAGGGTCGATCGGCGCATTGCCGCGCACATCGACCGATGACGGCGTGCGCTGGAACACGTAGAGCTCCTTGCAGGCGCGTGCGAGATGCGGCACGCACTGCACCGAGGTCGCGCCGGTCCCGATGATGCCGACGCGCTTGTCGGCGAGCTTCCGCATCGGCGCGCCATTGGGATCGCCGCCGGTGTAGCCGTAGTCCCAGCGGCTGGTGTGGAACGAATGCCCCTTGAAGTTCTCGATGCCGGGAATGCCGGGCAGTTTCGGCACATGCAGCGGGCCGGTACCGATGCCGACGTACTGCGCGGTGAAGGCGTCGCCCCGGTTGGTGCGGATGAGCCAGCGCGACTGCGCCTCATCCCAATCGAGGCTCGTCACCTCGGTATGAAACAGCGCGTTGTCGTAGAGGCCGAAATGCCGGCCGATCCGCTGGCAGTGCGCGAGGATCTCAGGCGCATGCGCGTATTTGTCCGACGGCATGTGGCCGGTCTCTTCCAGCAGCGGCATGTAGACCATCGACGCCGTGTCGCACTGCGCGCCGGGATAGCGGTTCCAGTACCAGGTGCCGCCGAAATCGCCGCCCTTCTCGACGATGCGGACGTCCTTGACGCCGGCTTCGGTGAGCCGCGCCGCGGTGGCGAGCCCGGCAAAGCCGCCGCCGATGAAGGCGAAGGTGACGTGATCGGTCTTCGGCGCGCGCTCCGCGACCGGCGTGTAGGGATCATCGAGGTAATGCGCGAGCCGTCCCTTGATTTGCAGATATTGGTCGTTGCCGTCCGGACGCAGCCGCTTGTTGCGCTCCTCCACATACTTTTGCCGAAGCCGCTCCTTGTCGATCGCGGCGGGTTTTGCGTCCCGGACCTGGTCGGTCGTCGTCATCGGAAGGCGCCTCACTCCAGCGGCCATTTGTCGTTGTCCGCGGGACATAACCAGATATTGGAACGATTGACAAATATATTTCGATATATTGACAGTAACAGCCAATCGAGACAATTATTTTGCATGACAGCCTCCTCCCCGGCCGAAGTTCAAGCGGATCCCTCCTTTGCGACCACCCTGGCGCATGGGCTCGATGTGCTGGCGGCCTTCCGCAATCACCCCGGCTCGCTGTCGAATGCCGAGCTCGCGCTGCATACCGGCCTGTCGCGGCCGACGGTGTCGCGGCTGACCTATACGCTCGAGCAGCTCGGCTATCTCAGGCGCGACGCCAAGGGCCGCTTCGTGCTCGGGCTCGGCGTGCTCGCCGCCGCCTACCCCGTCCTGTCGTCGCTGAAGGTCCGCCAGCTCGCGCGCCCGCTGATGCGCGACTTCGCGGCCTATGCCGGCGGCACCGTGTCGATCGCGATGCCGTTCGGGCTCGACTTCATCTATGTCGAGACACTGCGCACAACGGATGCCGCGCCGCACGTGCCTGACGTCGGCTTCGTCTCTTCGCTGGCGCCGACCGCGGTCGGACGCGCGCTGCTGTCGCTGTTCACCAGGGACGAGCTCGACACCTATGTGGCGCGCGTGAAGGCCGAGCGGCCCGACGACCTTGACTACGTCCGGAAGCGGACCTTGCCCGACATCGAATTGTGCAGGGAGCGCGGCTTCGCCGTCTCGATCGGCGAATGGCGGCGCGAAATCTTCGGCGTCGCGGCACCGCTCTATCGCACGCCGACCGGCGAATGCCTGTCGGTCAATTGCGGCGTTCCCTCATTCCGCTTCAGCCCGGAGCAGATCGAGCGCGAATGCGGGCCGCGCATCCTCGGGCTCGCCCGTAGCATCCGCGCGCTGGTCGCGGAAGGCTAGAGTACACGTCGGCGACAAGGCCACGGGCGCGACGCCGGCGATGCTGCTCGCGATGGCCCTTGACGGCTCGTGAGATAGCTGCAACTGCCCAATGCCGCCCCAGAGCGGATTTGGGTGATGCATATGGCATTCCAGGGAACCTGAGCAAGGTTCCGGGCGTTAGCTCGCAGGGCGAGGAGTGACCCCAATGACCGCAACCTCACAAACCGATCCGCCCGTGGAGCGGGCTTCCGAAGCAACCCGTTGGAGCCAGCTCGTAATCGGCATCATCTGCATGGTGATGATCGCCAACCTCCAATATGGCTGGACACTCTTCACGATTCCCATCAGCCAGAAATTTGGTTGGAGCCTGGCGTCGATCCAGGTGGCGTTCACGCTCTTCGTGCTCTTTGAAACCTGGCTGGTACCCGCCGAGGGCTACCTCGTCGATCGCTTCGGGCCGCGGATCGTCGTCTTCGCGGGTGGGTGGCTCACCGGGCTCGCCTGGGTTCTCAACTCCTTCGCAACCTCGCTTTGGATGTTATACATAGCCCAGATCATCGGCGGTCTCGGGGCAGGAGCTGTTTACGGCACCTGCATCGGCAACGCACTCAAATGGTTTCCGGACCGCCGCGGGCTCGCGGCCGGATTGACCGCCGCCGGCTTCGGCATCGGCTCGGCGCTTACGATCATTCCCATTCAAAGGATGATTTCAACGCATGGCTACGAGAATACGTTTTTGACCTTCGGCATCGGCCAAGGCGTCATCGTCGTTGTACTCTCGTTGTTGCTGTTTGCACCGCGGCGCGGACAAGCACCGGAAGCCTCGCGACTCGTGCAGCAAGGTCGCCTTCAATATCAACCGTTGCAGGTGCTCAGAGAACCGACCTTCTGGGTCATGTATCTGATGTTCATGCTGATGGCGGCGGGGGGATTGATGGCAACGGCGCAACTCAAGCCCATCGCCAAGGACTTTCATCTCGACACCACGCCAGTCGCGTTGATCGGCATCACCCTGCCGGCGCTGACGTTTGCGTTGACGATCGATCGAGTCCTCAATGGACTTACACGGCCGTTCTTCGGCTGGGTCTCCGATTTTCTCGGTCGGGAGAACACCATGTTCATTGCCTTCCTGTTGGAGGGCATCGGCATATGGGCCCTGTACGTGTATGGGCAAAACCCACTGGGATTTGTGCTTCTGAGCGGGGTCGTATTTTTCGCCTGGGGCGAGATTTACAGCCTCTTTCCCGCCTCCTGCACCGATTGCTTTGGCGTCAAGTACGCTACGACCAATGCGGGCTTGCTGTACACCGCGAAAGGAACAGCGTCACTGCTTGTACCGCTCGCCAACGTGTTGGTGGTGGAGACCGGTGGCTGGAAGGGCGCCTTTATCATCGCCTCGCTTTTCAACATCATTGCCGCGCTGATGGCCATCTTTGTTCTCAAACCGATGCGGCACAAGCTCCTGACGCGCTCAAGCGAAGAGCAAGCATGGGTTGAGGGAACGCAGCCGACCTGACAAGAGCCTGGCCGTTTGGCGGTTTGGGTTAGGTTTGCCCGGATGGCAATGGTGAAGCCGCGCATCAGATTCACGTTCGACTGCCGCGGCGCGCACGGGTGGCATGTCCCCTCGCCGATGGCGTCGATCTTGGCATGTCTGCTTCAAATTATCAGTACGCGGCTTGGACTCACTTCTTCACCTTGCTCGCATCCATCTTGATGCTGCCGTCGAGCATCCTGGTCGTGAACGCGGTGTTGACGTCGAACGGCTTCTCCATGCCGAGATAGGTCTGCACCAACTCGTAGTCCTTCTTCATCCGCTCACCGTCGATCCAGCCGAGCGCCTTCGTTGTCGTCAACTCGTCGGTCATCAGGTGCTTGATGCGCTCCCACTGCCGCTCCTGGTTCTCCTTGTCGAGGCCGGAGGCCTGGCCGAGCAGCGCCTTCAGGCACGGCCCGACGTCGGCGACGCAGGCGGCATAGGCCTTCTGGGTGATCCGCACGAAGTCTTCCACCAGCTTCGGGTGCTTCGCCATGTAGGCACCGTTGACGACAAGCGAATTGCCGTAGGGGTTGAGGCCGATGTCCTTCCAGTTGAGGAAGCCGAGGTCCTTGCCGAACTCGATCACCTTCAGATCGTGCTCGTTGTAGAAGTCGCTGATGATATCGACGGTGTGGCTCTTCAGCGCGGCGATCTTGGCGGTCGGGCCGACATTCACGAACGTCACGGAGTCGGGCGCAATCCCCGCAGCCTTGGCGAAGGCCGGCCACATCACGCGCGAGGCGTCGCCGGGCGGGTTGCCGATCTTGTGGCCGGGAAAATCCTTCGGCCCGTTCACGCCGTAGCTCTTCAGCCAGTAGAAGGTCTGGCCGGTGTTGGCGTAGATGCTCATCAGCGCCACGACGTCGGCACCCTTGCCCTTGGCCACCAGCATGGTCGCGAGGTCGGCGATGCCGAATGGCGAGCCGCCCGAGCCGACCTTCAGCGCCGAGACCCCGGAGCCCTTGCCGACCTCGATGGTGAGATCGATGCCGGCCTTCTCGTACCAGCCCTGCGCCTTGGCATAATAGAACGGCGAGTGATCCGCGGTCGGCGTCCAGTTCAGGATCAGGTTGACGGCCTCGCCCGCAACGGACGGTGCCGCCGGCATCGCGAGCGCGATCGCCAAAGCCACCGCTCTCAAACCTCTCATCGCATCCTCCTCAAGCCACAAGGGCTGGCCTTGTCGCCGCACCTCCCTGACGCTACCAATGCAACAGAGGACGAGACGAGTTGTCAACTGTTTGGTTGGAAATGCTCAAGAGACAATCGGACGACACCAAGCCGCAGCGCCGCGACCCCGTCGCCACAAGGAAGAAGCTCTTGACCGCGGCGCGGCGCGAGTTTGCGGAGAACGGGCTGGCCGGCGCCCGGGTCGACGAGATCGCGGCGCGCGCCGGTGTCAACAAGCAGCTCGTCTATCACTATTTCGGCGACAAGGACGCGCTCTACCTCGCCGTGCTCGAATGGGTCTATGAGGAGATCCGCGAGCAGGAGCGCAAGCTCAATCTCGAAGGCTTGCCGCCCGATGCGGCGATCAAGACGCTGATCGAGGCCTCGTTCGACCATCTCGCCGCGCACCCCGACTTCATCGTGCTGCTGAACGACGAAAACCGCGGCGGCGCCCGCCATGTCCGCGGCTCCCGCAGGCTCGAGGCGATGCATTCCCCGCTGGTCAGCATGGTCTCGAAGATCCTCGCCGAAGGCGTCCGCGCCGGGACCTTCCGCAAGGGCGTCAATCCCGTGCACCTTTACATCTCGATTGCCGGGCTGAGCTACTTCTTCTTCTCCAACACGCCGACATTGTCGGCCATCTTCGGCAAGGACCTCTCCAGCCCGACCGAGAAACGCGCGCGACGCAAGCATGTCGTCGATCTCGTGATGCAGTCGCTGCGGCCGTAGCGGGCAGTCGCAACAGTAAGGTGAGCACGCTCTTCAGGCTCCCTCCCCCTTGCGCTGTTTGACAATCGAATCCGAGCCTGACTTCAACGGTGTCCTGGCTTTTCGCCAGGACGACGCGGCACGTGCCCTTGCGCAAATCGTGTCGGGAAGGACCTGAATATGTTTTCGCCGGGACGACAGGACCCTAATCAACCATATGGTTGAAAGCTATCGAGGACCGCGATAGGTTGCCCGGGCGCCCGAAGGACATGCGCAACGACAGGGAGAAACCAGGTGTTCAACGGCAGAGGACGGTCGGCGCGGTCATTTGCGATCATCCTGATCGCGCACCTGGCCGTGATCGTGCTCTGGCAGGTCGTGGTCGACGCCTTCCATATCCCGAAATTCATCCTGCCCTCGCCGCTGGAAACCGTGACGACGCTAGGCGCCGCCAAATATGCCTGGCTGCAAAATCTGCTGGTGACCGCGGCCGAGATCCTCGGCGGCTTCTGCCTGGGGGCACTGGTCGGCGTCGCGCTCGCGGTGGTGTTCACCTGGTCGCCGCTGGTCAGCCTGCTGCTGCTGCCGCTGTTCGTGACTATGAACATGATCCCGAAGGTCGCACTGGGGCCGCTGGTCATCGTGTGGTTCAGCTACGGCATCGTGCCCAACATGCTGATCGCGTTCTCGATCTGCTTCTTCCCGATCCTGCTGACCACTGCGCGCGGCCTGAGCGAGGTCGAGCCGGATCTGCTCGATCTGGTGAAATCGCTGCGCGGCTCGCGCTGGACGGTGTTCCGCAAGATCCAGCTGCCGGGGTCGCTGCCCTACGTGTTCTCCGGCATGAAGGTCGGCGCTATCCTCGCGGTCGCCGGCGCGATCGTCGGCGAATTCATCGCCTCCGAGCGCGGGCTCGGCTACCTGATGATCCAGGTGCAGTCCTCGCTCGATACGCCCGCGATGGTGATGGCCGTGGTGCTGCTCACCCTGCTCGGCGTGGCCCTCTACGGCCTCGTGCTCGGGCTCGAACGGCTGTTCGTGGTCCGCGACGTCAGGCTGCAATAACAACAGGAACGACCCATGCTGCTCACCCGCGACACCCTGCCTGACACGATCCCCGACGTCGCCGCGCTCGACGAGCTCTTGTGCCGGCCGAGCCAGGCGCTGATCGACGATCTCGGCAAGGTCGACGGCGACATCATGATCCTCGGCGTCGCCGGCAAGATGGGCCCGACCCTGGCCGGGCTGGCTCAGCAGGCCCTGCCCGATCGCCGCGTGATCGGCGTCGCGCGCTTCAGCGACGCGAGCGTGAAGGACTGGCTGCAGGCCCGCGGCATCGAAACCATCAATTGCGATCTGCTCGACGAAGCCGCGATCAAGGCGTTGCCGAAGAGCCCGAACGTCATCTTCATGGCCGGCCGCAAGTTCGGTGCCGAAGGCGATCTCTCGCTGACCTGGGCGATGAACGCGCATGTCCCGGCGCTGGTCGCGCAGGCCTTCGCGGGCTCGCGGATCGTGGCGTTCTCGACCGGCTGCGTCTATCCGTTCGTCTCGGTCGACGGCAAGGGCTCGGACGAGGATATGGCGCCGAACCCGCCCGGCGAATACGCGCAATCCTGCGTCGGACGCGAGCGCATGTTCGAGTATTTCTCCCGCAAGTTCTCGACGCCGGGCCGGCTGTTCCGCCTCAATTACGCGATCGACATGCGTTACGGCGTGCTGCACGATATCGCCAGCAAGGTGTATCTGGGCAAGCCGATCGACGTCAGCCTCGGCCATGTCAATTTCATCTGGCAGGGCGATGCGGCGGCGCAGGCGCTGCGCTGCCTCGCGCATTGCGACACGCCGACCTCGCCAATCAATGTCAGCGGCCACGAGATCCTCGCGGTGCGCGACCTCGCCGCCAAATTCGGCCAGCGCTTTGGCCGCGCGCCGGTGATCGTCGGCAAGGAGGAACCGACCGCCTGGCTCACCAATACCGCGCAGGCCGTGAAACTGTTCGGCCTGCCGATCGTCGATACCGACCAGCTCGTCGCCTGGACCACCGACTGGGTTGCGCGGTCGATGCCGAGCTTCGGCAAGCCCACCAAATATGAGGTGCGCGATGGCCGATACTGACGACCTCGCAATTGTCGAGCTCGGCGTCGATGACGCGCCGGCCGGCCTTGCGCTGTCGACGGAAGCGCGCTGGAACCAGAACGAGGCCGACTGGCAATTTTTCCTGAGCCACGGCATCGTGTTCGGCGTGCGCGACGGAGATCATCTGATCGCGACCGCAGCGCTATTGCCCTACTCTGGCGGCAACGCCTGGATCAGCATGGTGCTGGTCACCGCGAGCTGGCAGCGCCGCGGCCTCGCGACCCGGCTTGTGGATGCCTGCTTGGACGCGGCGCGGCAGCGGAAGCTGACGACATGGCTTGACGCGACGCCGGCGGGTGCTGGGGTCTACGGCCCACTCGGCTTCACGCCGACGCTGGAGCTGCGCCGGCTTCGCCTGACCAATGCGACGGGAGGACGTGAAGGCACAAAAGCGTCGTTAGCTGGACAGGCTGACGATCTGATAAGGCGCGATCGCAGCGCCTACGGCTTTGAACGCAAAACGTTGCTGCAGGAGTTTTGCGGTCGCTCCGGCTCACGCCTCGCGTCGAACGACAAGGCGATTGCGCTTGTCCGCGACGGCCGCGTCGCCCGCCATGTCGGGCCGCTGTTTGCGGATGATGCCGCGGGCGCCATCGCGCTGGTCGAAGCCATCGCGCAATCCGAGACGCGGCCGCTGATCATCGACGCCGTGCATTCGCAAACCGATTTCCTGAAGGGTCTCGTCGTCGCGGGGTGGACCATCGAACGGCCGTTCCAGCGGATGCGGTTCGGCCCGCGGACAACGCCGGGTGCGGAGCAACCCTTTGCCGTCGCGGGACCGGAATTTGGATAGGACACGCCATGCATCATAGCGACATCAAGCCAGAGATCCGCAAGCTGATCGCCGATGGCACGGTGGTGCCTGCGCATCCGCTCGCGCTCGATGCCGACCGCCGGCTCGACGTCAGGCACCAGCGCGCGCTGACGCGCTACTATATCGACGCCGGCGCAGGCGGGCTCGCCGTCGGCGTCCACACCACGCAATTCGCGATCCGCGACGTCGGTCTTTACAGACCGGTGCTGGAGCTTGCCGCCGAGACGGCCGCGGCCTGGAGCAAACGACCGCTCGCGATGGTCGCCGGCCTCGCCGGCCCCACCAGCCAGGCGGTTGCGGAGGCGAAGGTCGCGCGCGGCATCGGCTATCACGCCGGCCTGCTCAGCCTTGCGGCGATGAAGTCCGCCTCCGAGGACGAGATCATCGCGCATTGCGAAGCGGTGGCAAACGAGATCCCGCTGGTCGGCTTCTACCTGCAGCCGGCGGTCGGCGGCGTGATTCTCAGCGTGGACTTCTGGCGGCGCTTTGCCATGATCGACAACGTGATCGCGGTCAAGATCGCGCCGTTCAACCGCTACCGCACCCTCGACGTGCTGCGCGGCGTAGCCGCCGCCGGCGCGCTCGATCGCGTCGCGCTTTACACCGGCAATGATGACCACATCCTGCTCGACCTCACGCTGCCGTTCGATCTGCGCGAGCAGGGCGTCACCACGCGGACCTGGTTCAAAGGCGGCCTGCTCGGCCACTGGTCGGTGTGGACCGCGAGCGCCATCAGGCAGTTCGAGGCCTGCAAGGCGGCGCGCCACAAGGAGACCGTGCCGGCAGACCTGCTGGCGCTCGACGCCCGTGTCACCGATTGCAACAGCGCCTTCTTCGACGTCGCCAACAATTTCCACGGCTGCATCGCCGGCTGCCACGAGATCCTGCGGCGCCAGGGGCTGATGCAGGGCATCTGGTGCCTCGATCCGAATGAGGGCCTGAGCCCCGGCCAGATGGCCGAGATCGATCGCGTCTGCCGCGAGCATGCCGATCTCTCCGACGACGCCTTCGTCGCCGCCAACCTAGAGAAATGGCTGGCATGACGGCGGAGCCCTTCATCAGCCTGCGCAACGTCCGAAAGCTCTACCGGTCGAAGGGCACCGAATTCCTCGCAGTGTCCGACGTCACCATGGACGTGCAGGAAGGCGAGCTGGTGTCGCTGGTCGGCCCGTCCGGCTGCGGCAAGACCACCGTGCTGAAGATTTTGGCCGGCCTGCACGCCGCCGACAGCGGCACCGTGAAAATCGGCAACGCAAAGACGCCATTCGATCCGGCCCGCGACATCGGCATGGTATTCCAGCAGGCGCTGCTGCTGAAATGGCGCACCATCCTCGACAATGTGCTGCTGCCGGCGGAGATCGTGGGCCTCCCGATCAAGGCGGCGCGCGAGCGCGCCCGCGACCTGCTCAAGATGGTCGGCCTTGCCGGCTATGAGGACAAATATCCCCAGCAACTCTCCGGCGGCATGCAGCAGCGCACCGCGATAGCGCGCGCCTTCGTCCATGATCCCAAACTGATCCTGATGGACGAGCCGTTCGGCGCGCTGGATGCGCTGACCCGCGAGCAGATGAATCTGGAAATGCTGCGCATCTGGCGCGAGAGCGGCAAGACCATTATCTTCGTCACGCACAGCATCCAGGAAGCCGTATTCCTTGGCTCGCATTGCGCCGTGCTGACGGCGGGGCCGGCCCGCATGTGCGAGTATTTTCCGATCGACCTGCCCCTCCCGCGCGACCTGCCGATCAAGACCACGGATGCGTTTGGCGCCTATGCACGGCGGATCTATGCAAGCCTGGGGCTCGGCGCACACAGCTAGAATTTTGGAGGACCAATCGTCCGGCCATCGCTAGTCGTAGGACGTCGTGCCGCTGTCGCGATAGGCCCACAGGCATTCGCGCGGCAGCGAGACCGGCGCCTCGACGCCGACCTGATGGCGCGCGGCCGTGCCGAGCTCGATCGCCTCCAGCCGCTTGCCGAACAGCTCGATGCTGTAGGCGGTCTGGGTGCCCTGATAGCGGCGGTCGAGCACCTTGGCCGGGAACGTGTTGGCACCGTCGGGGCGGCCGATCGCGATGTTCTCCGGTCGCAGCGCCACGCGCACCTTGTCGTCCGGTCCGAGCGCCTGCAGCAGCGCCACCTCGCCCTGCCTGCCATCGCCGAAATCGACCACGCCGTAGCCGCCGTTGCATGCGACCAGCGTGCCCGCGAGCTCATTGGTGGCACCGGTGAAGTTGGCGACGAACAGGTCGGCCGGACGGTTGTAGATGGTGTCGGGCTTATCCATCTGCAGCAGCCTGCCGTCACGCATCACCCCGATGCGGTCGCCGAGCACGACGGCCTCGGCTTGGTCGTGGGTGACGTAGAGCGCGGTCATGCCGGTCCGCTTGAGGATAACGCGGAGATCATCGCGCAGCCGCAGGCGCAGCTTGGCGTCGAGGTTCGACAGCGGTTCGTCCAGCAGCAGCAGTTGCGGCCGGTAGACCATGCTGCGCGCCAGCGCCACCCGCTGCATCTGCCCGCCGGAGAGCGCGACCACCGGGCGGTCGGCATATTCGGACAACCCAACCAGCGCGAGCGCCTCCTCGACCATGCGGTTCGCCTCGGCGCGCCCAATGCTCCGGTGCTTCAGCGGATAGACCACGTTCTGCCGCACTGTCATGTGCGGCCACACCGCATAGGACTGGAACACCATGCCGAGGTCGCGCGATCGCGGCGGCACCAGGATGCCGCGCGCCGGCGACGACACCACGCGCCCGGAGATGCTGATCTCGCCGCCGGTCGGATGCTCGAGCCCGGCGACGCAGCGCAGGGTCGTGGTCTTGCCGCAGCCCGACGGACCAAGCAGCACCACGATCTCGCCGGCCGGCACTGTGAAGCTGACGCCGTCGATGGCCGGGCGGCCGATTGCGAACTGCTTTCTGAGTTCGGTGACCTCGAGCGTCGCCGTCATCGCCGTACCCATCGCCTATTGCCGATAGCCGAACGTCTTGTCCCAGTCCGCCACCCACACGGCATGCAGCTTCACATACTGGTCGAAGTTCGGATACCAGAGCTTGACCACCTTGGGATCGAACCCCTCGGGGAAGGCCGGCGGATCCTTCAACGAGGTGAGGTTGCCGAGTTCCTTGATCATGAAGGTCTGTCCCTCCTTCGACAGGCACCAGTTCAGGAACAGTTTCGCCGCATTCGGATGCGCGGCCGTCTTCGGAATGCCGGTGGCGTAGGGATTGACCGGCGCGCCCTCGGGCGGGAAGAAGATCTCGACCGGGGCGCCGTCCTTCTTCTTCTGGTAGATCACGTTGTAGAGCAGCGGCCCTATCGCAATCTCGCCGCGCACCAGCGCATCGGCCATCGGCGCGCCGGAGGGATAGAGCACCGGATGTGTCGCGGCCTGCTTGGCCCAGTAGCCTTCGCCGAGCACCTGGCGCTCGAACATGATCCGCGTCCAGGTCGTGCCGCCGGACTGCGCGAACACCTGCCCGATCATCTTGTCATATTGCGGCTTGGTCAGATCCATCCAGGATTTCGGCGGGTCCTTCACCAGCTCGGTGTTGTAGGCGATCGACCAGGCGAGGGTCGCGCGCGGCCAGAGCTTTGGCGAGATCAGCGCGTCCTTGCTGTAGTCGGCCGCATTCGGCGGCGCGTAGTCCTGGAACAGATTCTCCAGCGGCTGCATCAGCGCGCGGTCGGAGTGATCGACCACGTCGGCGATCAGCTTGCCCGCTGCAGCCTCCGTCTTGACGCGGGTGATGAGCTGGCCGCCGGGCGCGCGGACCATCTCGATCTGGATCTCGGGGAAGCGCTTGTTGAAGGCCTTGATCACCTGCTGCTCGATCTCGGCGAAGTTCGCCGTGTAATAGACGAGCTTGCCCTCGGCCTTCGCCGCCTTGATCAGCTCGGGCGAGCCGAACTCCTCGGCTCGTGCAGCCGGCGGCAGCGCGAGCGCCGCGACACCAGCCAAGGCCATTGTGGTGAAGGTCCGTCTATCCATCGCCAATCCTCCCCTCGCTCGTTGTTATCCGGTTCGCGTCACGTTGCGCTGCGCGGCGCCGCGCGACAGCCAGTTGGCGCCGCCGATCAGGACGCCGAGCAGCACCGTCTGCACCAGGCTGAAGGCCGCGGTCTTTCCGACATTGCCGCCCTCGTAATAATCGAGCAGCAAGACCGACATCACCATGGTGTTGCTGGTGTAAAGGAACAGCGACGAGCCGAGCTCGCGGATCGCAAGCACGAACAGCAATGTCATCGCGGCCAGCACGCCCGGCCGCGCCAGCGGCAGCACGATCGTCCCGATCGTGCCGAGCATACCCCGGCCGCAGACCCAGGCCGCCTCCTCGAGCTCGCGATGGATCTGCATGAACGAGGTCGAAAGCGCCTTCACGGTGTCGGGCATGAAGCGCGCGATGAAGGCGAGCGCGAGAATCCAGATCGTGCCGTAGAGCCCCCCAGGCACGCCGATCCAGGCCCAGAGATAGGCGACGCCGACCACGAGGCCGGGGATCGCGACCGGCAGCGTCGAGATCAGGTCGATCGCGCGCCGTCCGCTCACTCGCGTCCGATGGATGGTGTAGCCGATCGCAAAGGCCAGTGCGCCGCCGGCGACCGCGGTGATGATTCCGACCTCGACGGCGTTGTAAATCGATCTCATCGTCAGCGGATTGTCGAAGATGCTCCGGAAATGCATCAGCGAGTACTGCCGCATGTCGAACAGGCTCGCGACGTCGCGGATGAACATGAACTTGCGGAAGGCGGCGACGATCAGCGCCAGCGACGGCAGCACTACGACGACAAGCAGGTAGACGACGCCGAGCGCAAAGGTGAGCCAGCGCCAGGGACCAAGATCGAGGCTGCGCGGCCGGAACGCCTTGCCTGCGACGGTGGTGTAGCTGCGCCCGCTCAGCACCTTCTGCTGGAGATAGACCAGCAGCCCCGTCACCACCATCAGCAGGATCGCAACCGCGGCCGCGGTGTTGTAGAGCGGCGGCGACCAGTTGGTGAGCTTGAAGATATAGGTCGTCAGCACGTTGATGTTGCTCGGCGCGCCCAGCACCGCGGGGATGCCATAGATGCCGAGCATCACGATGAAGGACAGCAGCATGCCCGACACGATCGCGGGCATGATCAGCGGGAACGTCACCGTGAACAGTGTCGCGAACGCGCTGGCGCCGGAGATTTCCGCGGCCTCCTCCAGGCTCGGATCCATGTTGCGCAGCGCGGACGAGGTGAACATGTAGACATAGGGCGCGTAGTAGATGCCGAACACGAACACCAGGCCCCACATCGAATAGAAATCGACCCGCAGGTCCGATCCCATCCACTTGAACACCGTGTTGATCAGCCCGGTCTTCGGCGAGCCGAGAATGACCCAGGCGACGCCCGCCACAAGAGGCGGCGCGAACAGCGGCAGGATGCTGGCCGCGGCGATGAAGCCCTTGAACGGCGTGTTGGTGCGAACGACGATCCAGGAAAACAAAAGCCCGATCGCGACGGCGATGGCCGTGCCCCCACCGCAGGCGATCAGCGTGTTGAGCAACGCCTCTCCGACATTCGGGTTGGCGAGCACGGTGAGGAAGTTGGTGATCGACAGGTGGCTGAGGCTGAGACGGATGCCGTCGACCACCGGATTGGTGTCGGTAAGCGCGCCGAGCAGCAGCATGAAGACGGGATAGATGACCAGGAAGGTCAGCAGCGCCAGCAGCGCCGTGACCCAGAGGCCGGAGAACGCACGGCGACGAGCGCCCTCGCTGGCGCCACGCTTGACTTCGCTGCGCCGGTCCGCCTGTCCGTGCAATGCGCTTCCCCTCTGCAGCCGCGTTCTCGACGCGCGGCGAGCTTGTATGCCAAGGGTAGTCGATCGCTGCGATGACGCAAGCTATCCGAAAGTCGCCACCGCGCGATTCTGTGACGCACCGGCGGACACAAGATGACATGCGGCGAAGCGGGACTGGCGGGCCCGTCAAGGGTGACGCCATCGAAGACCTGATCGTGATCTCCGGCGTCATGGTGGATCATGCGCTCCAGAATGACCTGGCGCTCGGCGCGGCCGGCCGCCGGATCCTGCGCGCCATTGAGGGCACCGGGACGCGACGGCCTCCGGCAAGGCCGCATACGCATCATGCAGTGGAACCGCTGTGGAACGCGACGCCCGCGTAGTACATGGCGACCCTCGGAGACATCTAAGACATGCTCGAAAAGACCCCGACGGCCGGCGCACCCTCGGCGCCCAAGACCGATGGATTGCCCTGGGAACGCCGACGCTGGGCGGTGGCCGCGATCTTCACGGCGCTGGCAATGGCCTCGCTCGATACCGCGATTGCCAACATCGCGCTGCCTGCGATCGCCAACGATCTCCATGTCAGCCCCGCCGAGGTCGTCTGGGTCGTCAATGTCTACCAGATCGCCCTGGTCGCGACGCTGCTGCCGCTCGGCGCACTCGGCGAAATCGTCGGCCATCAGCGCATCTATCTCGGCGGCCTCCTGCTGTTCACAGTGGCGTCACTCGGCTGTGCGCTGGCGTGGTCGCTGCCAAGCCTTCTCGTCGCGCGAACCCTGCAGGGACTGGGTGCCAGCGGCCTGATGAGCGTGAACACCGCGCTGGTGCGCTTCGTCTATCCCAGCCGGATGCACGGCCGCGGTTTCGGCCACAATGCGCTCGTCGTCGCCACCGCCTTCACCCTGGGGCCGACGATCGCCTCCGGCATCCTTGCGCTCGGACCATGGCCCTGGCTGTTCGCCGTCAACATTCCGTTCGGCCTGATCGCCGTCGTGATCGGCCTCAAGACGCTGCCGCCGACGCCGCGCGCCACCCACGCCTTCGACTTCCTCGGTGCGGCGCTCGCCAGCGCCTGTCTCGGCCTCTTTATCACCGGCATCGGAAGCGCCGCCCACAAGGCGGCACCGGCGCTGGTGATCGCCGAACTCGTCGGCGCCCTGGCGTTCGGCTGGATCCTCACCCGGCGGCATGCCGATCATCCCGCGCCGATGCTGCCGATCGATTTGTTCCGCCGGCCCGTCTTTGCGCTCTCTGCCGCCACCGCGATCTGCTCATTTGCTGTGCAGGGGCTCGGCTTCGTGTCCTTGCCGTTCTACTTCGAAGACATATTGCACCGGTCCCAGGTCGAAACCGGCTTCCTCATGACGCCCTGGCCGCTGGTCGTCGCCATCATGGCGCCGATCGGCGGACGGCTCTCCGACCGCTACCCGGCCGGCACCCTCGGCGGCATCGGCCTGCTGCTGCTCGGCATTGGCATGATGCTGCTGTCGACGCTGCCGGCGGAGCCCAGCATCGCCAACATCGTCTGGCGCATGATGATCTGCGGCCTCGGCTTCGGTTTCTTCCAGACACCCAACATGAAGGCGATCATGTCGAGCGCCCCGACACATCGCAGCGGCAGCGCCAGCGGTATCGTCGCAACCGCGCGGCTGATCGGACAGACCACGGGCGCTGCGTTGGCCGCGCTATGCTTTGCGATAGCCGATCGCGAAGGCGCGACGCTCGCGCTTGCGCTGGGCGCAGGCTTTGCGGCGGTCGGCAGCGTCATGAGCTTCCTGCGGCTGGCTGTCACTTCACCGAAAAAAGCATGACAGCTATGTGGCGCGAGGGGTGCGGCTCAACACCGCGCCATCAACAATCTTCCCGCGCTGAAAACGAATTTTCTTGATTTCAACCGTTCAGGGTTCACGGCCAACGTCGCGGCGAAGTTCAATCGGTGGATTGGACCAATCAGGTGGAAGCGATGGCAAACCTCAAAATAAACGGCAAGACAATCAATGTAGACGTCGAGGACGACACGCCGCTGCTCTGGGCTATCAGAGAGAACGTCGGGCTGACGGGGACGAAATACGGTTGCGGTATCGCGCAATGCGGCGCTTGCACCGTGCATATCGACGGCGTTGCGATGCGCTCCTGCGGCGTCACGGTCAGCGAAGCCGCAGGCAAGGAAATCATCACCATCGAAGGCCTCGGCGGCAACGGCGCGCGGCACAAGGTGCAGCAGGCCTGGATCGCCAATGACGTGCCGCAATGCGGCTATTGCCAGAGCGGCATGATCATGGCGGTGGCGGCGCTGTTGAAGGAGAATCCCAAGCCGACCGACCAGGATATCGACGCAGCCATCACCAATATCTGTCGCTGCGGCACCTTCCATCAGGTGCGCGAGGCGATCCATGCTGCCGCGAACGCGTGAGGAGGCAGCCATGAACCAGCACGTCATGCCAAACCTCAACATGCCAAGGCTCAATCGCCGCGCCTTCGTGATCGGCACGGCCACCGCCAGTGTCGGTCTTGCACTCGGCCTCGACCTTCCCTTCGGCGGGCCGCCCGTGGTGCACGCCGCGGACGGCTCGCCCGAGGTCAATGCCTGGGTCGTGATCCGGCCCGACGACACGGTGGTGATCCGCATTGCCCGCTCGGAGATGGGCCAGGGCACACTCACCGGCCTCGCCCAGCTTGTCGCCGAGGAGCTGGATTGCGACTGGTCGAAGGTCACGACCGAATATCCGACGCCCGGCCAAAGCGTCGCACGCAAGCGCGCCTGGGGCGATTTCTCCACCGGCGGCAGCCGCGGCATCCGCTCCTCGCAGGACTATGTCCGCAAGGGCGGCGCCACGGCACGCATGATGCTGATCCAGGCGGCCGCCAACGATTGGAAAGTGCCTGCCTCGGAATGCAAGGCATCCAACAGCGTGATCACGCACGCGCCGTCCGGCAAGACCACCACCTACGGCAAGGTCGCGGAAGCGGCCGCCAAGCTCGAGCCGCCAGCCGACGTCAAGCTGAAGGATCCGAACGACTGGACCATCGCGGGCAAGGGCCTGAAGCGGCTCGACACCGTCGACAAGAACACCGGCGCGATGGTCTATGGCATCGACGTCAAGCTGCCGGGCATGCTGAACGCCGCGATCAAGGATTGCCCGGTGTTCGGCGGCAAGGTGAAGAGCTTCGATGAAGCCAAGATCGCCAACATGAAGGGTGTCAAGAAGGTGGTGCGCGTCGGCGATAGCGCGGTCGCTGTCGTTGCCGACACCTGGTGGCACGCCAAGACCGCGCTCGACGCACTGCCGATCGTCTGGGACGAAGGTGACAACGCGAAGGTCTCCAGCGAATCGATCGCGAAATGGCTTGCCGAAGGGTTGGATGACGCCCAGCCGGCCTATGTCGGCAACAAGAATGGCGACGCAAAGGCTGCGATCGCAGGCGCCGCCAAGAAAATCGAGGCGGTCTACAGCTATCCCTACCAGAACCACGGCACGATGGAGCCGATGAACGCCACCGCGCTCTACACGCCGGACAAATGCGAGGTGTGGTGCGGCACCCAGAATGGCGAGGCGGCCTTCGCGGCGGTGCTGGAGGTGTCCGGTTTGCCGGCCGAGAAATGCGACGTGCACAAGCTGATGCTCGGCGGCGGCTTCGGCCGGCGCGGCATGACCGACTATGTCCGCCAGGTGGTCGCGATCGCCAAGCAGATGCCGGGCACGCCGATCAAGCTGCTGTGGTCGCGCGAAGAGGACATGCAGCACGGCAAGTATCACCCGATCACGCAGTGCAAGCTGACCGGCGCGTTCGATGCCGACAACAACCTGGTCGCGCTGCATTACCGCCTGTCCGGCCAATCGATCCTGTTCTCGGTGCGCCCGGAAGCGCTGCAGAACGGCATGGATTCGGCCGCGTTCCAGGGCGTCGCGCAATCCGGCGAGGCCGCGATCGGCTATTCGGTGCCGAACCTGCTGATCGAACATGCGATGCGCAACCCGCATGTCCCGCCAGGCTTCTGGCGCGGCGTCAACGTCAATCACAACGCGATCTACATGGAATGCTTCATGGATGAGCTGGCCCAGGCCGCAGGTCAGGACCCGCTCGAATTCCGCCGCAAGCTGATGGGGAAACATCCCAAGCATCTCGCCGTCCTCAATGCCGTGGCCGAGAAGATCGGCTGGGGTACGCCGGCGCCGCAGGGCGTGTATCGCGGCATCGCGCAGGTGATGGGTTATGGCAGCTATGTCGCCGGTGCCGCCGAAATCTCGGTGACCGACGGCAGCAAGATCAAGGTGCATCGCATCGTCGCCTCCACCGATCCCGGCTACATCGTCAACCCGGCGCAGGTGGAGCGGCAGATCGCCGGCTCCTTCGTCTACGGCCTGAGCGCGCTGTTCTATGGCGGCTGCACCGTCAAGGACGGCCGCATCGAGCAGACCAACTTCGACACCTACAACTCGATGCGCATCAACGAAATGCCCAAGGTCGAGGCGGTGATGGTGCCGAGCGGCGGGTTCTGGGGCGGCGTCGGCGAGCCGACCATCGGCGTTGCGGCGCCCGCGGTGCTGAACGCTTATTTCGCGGCGACAAGAAAGCGGATCCGCACATTCCCGCTCCGCGACCAGAACATCACCTTCGCCTGAGCCACGAGGAGCGGCGGCCCCGACCGGCCGCCGCTCCCTTTTTCCGGATTGTCATGATGGCCGTCACGCGTCGTCCGACGCGCAGGGATGTCGTCCGCGGCGCCGCTGTCGCAGCAGCGGCGGCACTGGCGCGCCCGTCATTCGCGCAAGCCGTGCCGCGCGTCGCCGTGATCGGCGGCGGCTTTGGCGGTGCGGCCTGCGCGCGGGCGCTGCGGCGGTTCGACGCCAGGATTCAAGTCACGCTGATCGAGCCGAACAGGACGTTCACCGCCTGCCCGTTCAGCAACGAGGTGATCGCCGGATTGCGCGAGCTCCCTTCGCAGCAATTCGCCTACGACAGGATCGCGGCGGAGGGCATTGCGGTTGCAGCGCAGGCGGCCACGAAAATCGACGCGCAGGCACGTACGATCGGCCTCTCGGACGGCAGCACGCTGTCCTACGACCGGCTTGTGCTGGCGCCCGGCATCGACATGCGCTTCGACGCCCTGCCTGGCTATGACGAGGCGGCCGAAAAGATGCCGCATGCCTGGAAGGCCGGCGAACAGACCTTGCTGTTGCGCAGGCAACTCGAAGCTATGGACGATGGCGGCCTTGTCGTGATCGCCGTCCCTGCCGCGCCGCTGCGCTGCCCGCCTGCACCTTACGAGCGCGCCAGCCTGATCGCGCATTACCTGAAGGCGAGGAAACCGCGCTCGAAGATCCTGGTCCTCGACCCCAAGGACAATTATTCGCAGCAGAAGCTGTCCGAGAATGCCTGGAAGGTGCTCTATCCCAACATGATCGAGCGGATCGCGCTGTCGCAAGGCGGACGAGTGACGTCGGTCAATCCGGCAACGAAGGAGATCGTCACCGACTTCGGAAACTACACCGCTGCCGTCGCCAACGTGATCCCACCGCAGAGGGCCGGCCGCATCGCCGAAATCGCCGGCGCCGCCGACCGCACGGGCTGGTGCCCAATCGATCCAATTACTTTCGCCTCGAAGCTCGTGCCCAATGTTCACGTCATCGGCGACGCCTGTATCGCCGGCGGGATTCCGAAATCGGCCTCGGCGGCAAGCGCGCAAGCCAAGGCATGCGCGGCCACAATCGTGCATGCGTTGGCCGGCAAGCCTGTCGACACGCCCCGGCTCGATGGCGCGTGCTACAACATCGTGGCGCCGGCGCGGAAAATCTCTGCGCCGTTGTAGCGGCAGGTGAAGCTCGTGATGATGTTGCGCGGCACCGCCTCGCCGGACGCGGTGTGACGATAACCGGTCTCCATGATGTGCGACATCAGTGTTTTGATCTCGATCACGTCGCCGCGCTTGGCCTTCTTCACGCGCAGTTCATGCAGCGGCAGGGCCAGCTCAATCTCAGCGCTCGGCGAACGCCTTCTCGACCACGAACTGCGCGGGCTCGCCGTGATTGCCTTCCACGAAGCCGCGGCCGCCCAGCAGCGCGCGGGTGTCGGCGACCAGCGCCGGCGACCCGCAGATCATGACGCGGTCATGGGCGGGATCGAGCGCCGGCAGGCCGATGTCGGTGAACAGCTTGCCCGACGTGATGAGGTCGGTGATGCGGCCGCGATTGCGGAACGGATCGCGCGTCACGGTCGGATAGTAGATCAGCTGCTCGCGCACGAGCTCGCCGATCAGTTCGCCGTTCGGCAGCTTCTCGGTGATCATCTCGCCATAGGCGAGTTCCTTGACGCGGCGGCAACCATGTAGCAGCACGACCTTCTCGAAGCGGTCGTAAGTCTCCGGATCCTTGATCACGCTGAGGAACGGAGCGAGGCCC
The DNA here is from genome assembly GCF_029910015.1 of Bradyrhizobium sp. ISRA436. NCBI lineage: Bacteria > Pseudomonadati > Pseudomonadota > Alphaproteobacteria > Hyphomicrobiales > Nitrobacteraceae > Bradyrhizobium > Bradyrhizobium sp. ISRA436. The sequence continues at coordinate 2,324,338 of NZ_CP094519.1, read as the reverse complement.
GTGCCGGTGCCGACCAGGTAGAGGTTGCGGCCGTCCTCGAGGTTGTCGATGACCAGCGTGCCGGTGGCCTTGCGGCTGACGATGATCTCGTCGCCTTCCTTCAGGTGCTGGAGGCGCGAAGTGAGCGGACCGTCGGGCACCTTGATCGAGAAGAACTCCAACGTGTCTTCGTAGTTCGCGCTGGCGACGCTGTAGGCCCGCAGCAGCGGCTTCTCGCCGACCTTGAGCCCGATCATGGTGAACTCGCCGTTGCGGAAGCGGAACGACGGATTGCGGGTGGTGGTGAAGGAGAACAGCGTGTCGGTCCAGTGATGAACGCTGAGGACGCTTTCCTGGTTGAAATTGCTCATAGCACCAATCCCTGATTTGTGCTGCGGCTGGAACGACTTGAACCCCGTTGACCGGCCGGATCGTTTGTATACGATCATTCGTATACAAACGAATAATCCAACTTGATCGGAAAGTCAAGCCGGGCTCAAATTCGCGAGCAATTTCAACAACAGAAGGAAACCACCCATGGCCCATGACGCGCCCCAGGCCACCAGCCCCAGCAAGCTGGTGATCCGCAATATCGGGCTTTTGCTGTCGGGGGCCCTGGAGAAGCCGATCCTCGATGCCGACACGATCGTCGCCGAGAATGGCAAGATTACCGCGATCGGCCGTCTCAAGGACGTCAATACCGAAGCCGCCACCACGATCGTCGATGCCAATGGGACGACGGTGGCTCCCGGCCTGATCGACAGCCACGTCCACCCGGTCGCCGGCGACTGGACGCCGCGGCAGAACCAGATCAACTGGATCGACAGCTATCTGCACGGTGGCGTCACCACCATGATCTCGGCCGGCGAGGTCCACATGCCCGGCCGTCCCCGCGACGTCGTCGGGCTCAAGGCGATGGCGGTGTTCGCGCAGCGCGCATTCTGGACGCTGCGGCCCGGCGGCGTGAAGGTGCATGCCGGTGCGCCCGTGATCGAATGCGAGATGGTGGAAGACGATTTCAAGGAGATGGCCGCCGCCGGCGTCAAGCTGCTCGGCGAGGTCGGGCTCGGTGGCGTCAAGGACGGCCCGACTGCGCGGAAGATGGTCGGCTGGGCGCGCAAATATGGCATCCAGAGCACGATCCATACCGGCGGTCCCTCGATTCCCGGCTCCGGCCTGATCGACAAGGACGTGGTGCTGGAAGCCGACACCGACGTGGTCGGCCATATCAATGGCGGCCACACGGCGCTGCCCGACGACCAGATCCGCTGCATCTGCGAGGGCTGCAAGCGCGGGCTCGAGCTGGTTCACAACGGCAATGAGCGCTCCGCGCTGTTCACGCTGCGCGCCGCGCGCGAGATGGGCGATTTGCATCGCGTCATCCTCGGCACCGATGCGCCGGCCGGCTCCGGCGTGCAGCCGCTCGGCATCCTCCGCATGGTCTCGCTATTGTCCTCGCTCGGCGAGCTGCCCGCCGAACTCGCCTTCTGCCTCGCGACCGGCAACACCGCACGGATGCGCGAGCTCGATTGCGGCCTGATCGAGGTCGGCCGCGCGGCGGACTTCGTGCTGATGGACAAGGCACAGCACTCGCCGGGCAAGAACATCCTGGAGAGCGTGCAGCTCGGCGACCTCCCCGGCATCGGCATGACCATCATCGACGGCATCGTCCGCACCCAGCGCAGCCGCAACACGCCGCCGGCGGGCAAAGTGCCGGAGATCGTGGCGAAGTAATCGATAGCCCGCAACCCGCCCCGTCACCTCTGGGGTGCACGCGCGAGCGTGCCGCGAAGGGTGAACGGGGCGCCTTTGCCCACCCTATCGGATCTCCGCAACCGAACCCTGCTTTCTCCGGGCATCGTTGAGGTGTATTGTCGCGGTCAGCGAACCTAGCCGGCGGAACTCGCAAGAGGCATTCGACGATCCGGATTAGATCTTGCTGCTGCATGCCGCCGCGCCGTGTTGGTCCACATCAGGCAACCAGGAGGCAGCACGATGACGATGAGACCAGATCCCACGTTTCACGCATCGCCGAAGCTTGCGATGGAAGCTCCGGCCGAGAACTTCGCCTACACCCTGCTGCTGAGCCCGGACTTTTCAAAGCCTGACGCACTCGCCGTCATCGACGTCAAGCCGGGCTCACCGACCTACAGCAAGATCGTCCATACCGTGACGATGCCCAACAAGGGCGACGAGTTTCACCACTTCGGCTGGAACGCCTGCTCCTCGGCGCTGTCCCCGCTGGCAGGACACGCCTTCCTCGAGCGCCGCTATCTCATCATCCCCGGCCTGCGATCCTCGCGGGTCTACATCGTCGACACCAAGCCGGATCCGACGCAGGCCAGGATCCACAAGATCATCGAACCCGAGGAGGTCTTCAAGAAGACCGGCTACTCGCGGCCGCACACGATTCACTGCGGACCGGAAGGCATCTATGTCAGCACGCTCGGCGGCAGCGGCAAGGACGGCACCGAAGGGCCACCCGGCGTCTTCATCATGGACTGCGAGACATTCGAAGTGCTCGGGCGCTGGGAGATCGATCGCGGCCCCCAAACAAAGCATTATGACTTCTGGTGGAATTTGCCGCGCGATTACATGGTGAGCAGCGAGTGGGCCTTGCCGCCGCAGTTCGAGAACGGAATCGTGCCTGAGGATCTGCTGTCGAACAAATATGGCCATCGGCTGCATTTCTGGGATCTTCGGGCGCGGCGCAATGTCCAGACCATCGACCTCGGCGCCAATCATCAAATGGCGCTGGAGGTGCGTCCCGCCCACGATCCGGTTCGCGAATACGGCTTCGTCGGCGTCGTGGTCGATACCACCAACCTCGAGGGTTCGGTCTGGACCTGGTGGCGCGAAGGCGGCAAGTTTCACATCGAGAAGACGGCGACGATCCCACCCGAGCCCGCGCCGAAGGATCAGTTGCCGCCGCTGCTGCAGGGCTTTGGCGCAGTGCCCCCGCTGGTCACCGACATCGACCTGTCGATGGATGACAAGTTCCTCTACGTCGCCTGCTGGGCCACCGGCGAGATGCGCCAATACGACGTCAGCGATCCCCGCAAGCCGAAGCTCGCCGGATCGGTCCGCATCGGCGGCATCGCCCGCCGTGCGCCACACCCGAACGGACAGGCATTTGCAGGTGGTCCGCAAATGGTCGAGATCAGCCGCGACGGCAAGCGGGTGTACTGGACCAATTCGCTCTACTCGACATGGGACGACCAGTTCTATCCGCAAGGTATTCCCGGCGCCGAGGTGATGGCGAATGCAAGCCCGGGCGGTGGCCTCGAACTGGCAAAGGACTACTGGGTCAGCTTCCCCGACGGGTATCGGGCGCACCAGATCCGGCTCGACGGCGGTGACTGTTCGACCGACTCGTTCTGCTATCCGTCGGCCTGAATGTGAGTGCTGCCGACTGGACACCGGCTTGGCTGTGGGTGGCTGTCATCGCAAGCGGCCTCTACCATGGGATCAATCCCGGCATGGGGTGGCCGCTCGCTGTTTCGGCTGGATTGATGCAAAGGAGTTCGCGCGCGCTCGCGGCCGCGCTCGGGCCGCTCGCGATCGGTCACCTGCTCGCGATCCTGCTCGTGCTCCTTCCATTCGCGCTGCTGGTCGCCCTTGCCGAATGGCAACGCGCGATCCGGATCGGCGCCAGCTTTCTTGTCATCGCCTTCGGCATCTATCGGCTCGTGGACCGGCGCCACCCGAAGGCTTTAACGCGGATACCACCGACGCAACTGGGGCTTTGGTCCTTCGCGGTGGCCATCGCCCACGGGGCGGCGTTGATGCTGGTGCCCATCTATCTCGGGCTGTGCCAGGGGGCCGATCCCGCCCAAGGCCACGTGGCAGCCGGCGCCCTGATCAATGCCAACCTCACGATGGCCGTGCTGGTCTCCATCGTTCACGCCGGCGCGATGATCGCGGCCGGCGGGTGTGTGGCGTGGCTGGTGTACCGCTATCTTGGCCTCAAATTCGTATCGCAGAGCTGGTTCAATCTGGATACCGTTTGGGCCGTCAGCCTCATCCTGGTGGGAGCCGTCGCGCTGGCGTTCGGCATCGCGGAATAGCCTGCCTACCAGGGACGCGCCGGTCAGCGCAACTTGCCGAGCAGCGCGATCAGCGTGTCGCGCTCCCTGGCGTCCAGCGGGGCCAGCGTCTCCTTGGAGATCGCGAGCGCATTCGGGATCGCCTTCTCGGCCAATTGCTGACCCATCCGCGTCAGGCTCACGAGCAGACGCCGGCCGTCGTCCGGATCGGGTGAGGTCTCGGTCAGCCCGCGCGCGGTGAGCCGGTCGATCACGCCCTTGATGGTTGCAACATCCATCGACGTCAAGCGCCCGAGCTGGTTCTGCGAGCACGGTCCGACTTCCGACAATTTCGACAGCGCCGCCCATTGCGTCGGCGTCAGGCTGATGCCGATGTCGCGCGCGAAGATCATGGCGTGACGCTGCGACACCTGGCGCAGGATGAAGCCGATCTGCTCGTCCAGCACGTAGGCCGGCTTGGCCGCCTTCACGCTTCGCTTCTGGACACTCGCCCTGGCCATCGTCCCGCTCCGCCCTCTTACAACGACAAATGCGCGTCACGAACGTCCGGACGCGCGTCGAGTTCAGCCATGGTGCCGCCGAAGCAGATCCGGCCACGCTCGATGATATAGGCGCGATCCGAGATCAGCCGCGCGAAGTGCAGGTTCTGCTCGGAGACCACGATGCTGACGCCCTCCTTCTTCATCGCGAGGATCGCATCGACCATCTGCTCGACGATCTTCGGCGACAGCCCTTCGGACGGCTCATCGAGCAGCACCAGCGACGGATTACCCAGCAGGGTGCGTGCAATCGTCAGCATCTGCTGCTCGCCGCCGCTCATGCGTCCGCCGGGCCGCCCGCGCATCTCGCCGAGATTGGGAAACAGCTTGAACAGCTTGTCGCGATCCCATTGCGGCGCGCCCGCCCGCTTCGGCTGGCGACCGACCTCGAGATTTTCCTCGACCGTCAAGTCGGTGAAGATGCGCCGCTCTTCCGGGACATAACCGAGGCCGCCGCGCACGATCGCGTGCGTCGGCTCGCGCGAGACGTCCTTGCCCTCAAACACGATCTGGCCCGTGCGGTTCTCGACCAGGCCGACGATGGAGCGGAAGGTCGTCGACTTGCCGGCGCCGTTGCGCCCGAGCAGCGCGACCACCTCGCCCTCGCCGACCTCGAGCGAGATGTCGAACAGGATATGCGCCGGGCCGTAGAAGCTGTTGAGATCCTTCACCGCGAGCTTCATGCCGATGCTCCTTCGCGATGCCGTGCGTCATAGACCAGGCCCTCGCCGAGATAGATCGCCCGGACCTGGGCATTGCCGCGGACCTCTTGCGGCGAACCTTCGGCGATCAGGCTGCCGCGGTTGAGCACCAGGATGCGGTCGGCATGCTCGAACACCACGTCCATGTCGTGCTCGGTGAAGAGCACGCCGATCGAATGCTCGCGCGCGATCCGTGCCGTCAGCCGCATCAGCTCGATGCGCTCGCGCGGCGCCATGCCGGCGGTCGGCTCGTCCATCAGCAGCAGCTTCGGTTGGTTTGCGAGCGCGATCGCGAGCTCCAGCCGCTTGAGATCGCCATAGGCGAGCTCACCACAGGGCCGCTCGGCATAGGCGCCCATGCCGACCAGGTCGAGCAGGCGTCCGGCCTCGTCGCGCGCATGGTTCGCGGTCGAGCCCCAGAGATTGAACAAGTGCCGGCCATACGACACCAGCGCGACCTGCACGTTCTCGCGCACCGTCATGGTCGGGAACGTGGCGGTGATCTGGAAGGTGCGCCCGACGCCCATCCGCCAGATCACCCGCGGCTTCTTGCCGGTGGTTTCCTGGCCAAGCACACGGATCCGGCCGGAGTCCGGGACATTCTGGCCGTTGAGCATGTCGAAACAGGTGCTCTTGCCTGCACCGTTCGGTCCGATCAGCGCCAGGATCTCGCCGGAGCGCAGCTCGAACGAGACGCCGCGCACAGCGTGCACGCCGCCATAGGATTTGGTCAGGCCCTCGACCGACAGCAATGTGGGGACCATGCTCATTCGGCAGTCTCGATGCGCGAGGTGAGGATTGATGACGCCGACGATGAGGATTTGCGGCGGCGATGCATGAACGCCTCCAGCGTGCCGACGATGCCCTTCGGGAAGGCGACGACGATCAGCACCACGAACGCGCCGAGCACGAGCTTGGAGAGATCGGTCTGGCTGACCAGCCAGATGTTCAAGGCCTTGTAGACGATCGCGCCGATCACCGCGCCCGACACGGTCTCGACGCCGCCGAGCAGCACCATGACGAGCGCATCGACCGAGAGCGAGATGCCCATATTGTCGGGGAAGACGCTGCCCTTGAGATAGGCGAACAGCGCGCCGGCGAGACCGGCCACAGTGCCTGCGACCACGAAGGCCGTCCACTGGATGCGCTTGCCATTGATCCCGATCGCCTCGCTGCGCAGCGGCGAGTCCCGCGTGGCGCGCAGCGCGAAGCCGAACGGCGAGAACACCATGATGCGGAGGATCACGACCGCAAGCGCAGCGATGCCGAGCGACAGCCAGTAGAAATGTGACGGGCTCGCCGCCCATTTTTCCGGCCAGAGCCCGAGGATGCCGTTGTCGCCGCCGGTGACCGACACCCACTGGAACGCGATCGACCAGACGATCTGCGCGAACGCCAGTGTCAGCATCGCGAAATAGACGCCGGAGAGCTGAACGGCAAAGAAGCCGAACACGGCGGCACCAAGCAGCCCCAGCAGCGGGCCGAGCAGCAGGCACGCGATCATCGGCAGCCCCGCCATCTTGGCGAGCAACGCCACGCCATAGGCGCCGAGGCCGAAATAGGCCGCATGACCAAAGGATGCGAGCCCACCGACCGCCATCAGGAAATGCAGGCTGACCGCAAAGATCACGAAGATCGCGATTTCCGAGCCGACGGTGAGTGCGTAGTTGCCCGCAAAGAACGGCAACGCGGCGGCGATGACCAGCGCCGCGACCGCGGCGAACCGTTCGTTCGCCGTCAGCGGCCGCCACGGATTGACCGATAGCCCCGGCGTGCGCCGCGCTGGCGCTTCGGGCTTGCCGAACAGTCCCCAGGGACGCACGATCAAAACCACCGCCATCACCAGGAACACCAGGATGATGGAGATCTTCGGAAAGATCAGGATGCCGAACGCGTTGAGCTCCGACACCAGCACGGCGGCGACGAAGGCGCCGGTGATGCTGCCGAGGCCGCCGATCACGACCACGACGAACACCTCGACAATGACGCGCAGATCCATCGCGTGATTCACCGCATCGCGCGGAATCTGCAACGCGCCGCCCAGGGCTGCAAGGAAGACGCCGAGGGCGAACACGCTGGTGAACAGCCATTTCTGATTGACGCCCAGCGCTGCGACCATGTCGCGGTCCTGCGTCGCCGCGCGCACCAGAATGCCCCAGCGGGTGCGCTGGAACAGCAGCCAGAGGATTCCGAGCACGACCGGCCCGAGCACGATCAGGAACAGGTCGTAGCTCGGAACGTTCTGGCCGAAGAAATCGATCGCCCCGCGGAAGCCCGGCGCACGGCGGCCGACCAGATCATCCGGCCCCCAGATCAGCACCACGAGATCTTCGACCATCAGCGTCAGCCCGAAGGTCGCGAGCAGCTGGAACAGCTCGGGCGAGTGATAGATCCGGCGCAGCAGCAGCATTTCCACCAGCACGCCGACCGCCGCGACGATCACCGCCGCGGCAACGATGCCGCCCCAGAAGCCGAGCGCGCCGTCGAGGCGCTCGGTCAGCGTGAAGGCGACATAGGCGCCGAGCATGTAGAACGCGCCATGCGCGAAATTCACGATCCGCGTCACGCCGAAGATGATCGACAGGCCCGAGGCGACCAGGAACAGCGACGCCGCGCTGGCAAGACCGGTCAGGAACTGGACGACGTAAAAGGCCATGGGCGGTCCGCGTTGGAGTTGTTGCGCCGATCGAGATCGCCGCGTGTGGTTTCTTCACCTCGCCCCGCCTGCGGGGAGAGGTCGAATTCAAGTGTGAGCTCGAATTCAGGTGAGGGGGACTCTCCGCATGCTCACTCGCCGAGAAAGCCCCTCACCCCGACCCTCTCCCCGCAAGAGCGGGGCGAGGGAGAAGTCGACTCAATCCTTCGGCCGCATCTTCTCGACTTCAGCGTCGCTTGGCAGATAGTCCGAGCCCTTGCGATAGGCGGTATCGACCATGATGCCCTTGCCATCCTTCAGCGCGGTCTTTCCGGTGAAGGCCCCGAGCGTCGACTGGTGATCGATCTTGCGGAAGGTGATTTCGCCGAACGGCGACGACACCGAGATCCCCTCGGCCGCGGCGATCAGCTTCTCCGGATCGGTCGAGTTCGCCTTCGCGAGGATCGCGGCCGCCGACTTGATGGTCTGGTAGCCGACGATCGAGCCGAGCCGCGGATAATCATTGTACTTGGCCTGATAGGCCTTCAGGAACGCCTCATGCTCCGGGGTCTTGATCGAGTACCAGGGATAGCCGGTGACGATCCAGCCCTCTGGCGTCTCGTCCTTCAGCGGATCGAGATATTCCGGCTCGCCGGTCAGGAAGCTGACCACCTTGCGATCCTTGAACAGGCCGCGGGTGTTGCCCTCGCGCACGAGCTTCACGAGGTCGGCGCCGAAGGTGACGTTGAGGATCGCTTCCGGATTGGCGGCGGCAACCGCCTGCACGACAGGGCCGGCGTCGATCTTGCCCTGCGGCGGCCACTGCTCGTCGACCCATTGGATATCGGGCCGCTTCGCGGACATCAGCTTCTTGAACACCGCGACGGCCGACTGGCCATATTCATAGTTCGGCGCGATCGTCGCCCAGCGCTTGGCGGGCAGCTTCGCCGCCTCCTCCACCAGCATCGCGGCCTGCATGTAGTTGGAGGGTCGCAGGCGGAACGTGTAGCGGTTGCCCTTCGACCAGGTGATGGCGTCGGTCAAAGGCTCGGCGGCGAGGAAGAACACCTTCTTCTGGTTGGCGAAATCGCTCACCGCGAGCCCGATATTCGACAGGAAGGTGCCCGTCAGCATCGCGACGTTCTCGCTCGAGACCAACTCGTTCGCGGCGGTCTGCGCGTCGGCCGGCTTGCCGTTGTCATCCTTGGAAATGACGACAAGCTTCTTGCCGTTGATGCCGCCGGCGGCGTTGATTTCCTCCACCGCGAGCTGCCAGCCCTTGCGGTAGGGCTCGGTGAACGCCGGCAGCAGCGAGTAGCTGTTGATCTCACCGATCTTGATTTCGCTTTGCGCCATGGCGCTGCTCGCCATGGTCGCGACCGCGATCGCCAATCCGGCGCTTACGAAATACCCACGCATCCCATCCTCCAGTTTTTTCTTCAAACAGATTATCGCAATCCGTCTTCGCCCTTGATCTCGTCAATCGTCAGCCCGCCAACGCGAGGCAGCGGCCGCCCGCTGTCGGTCACGGCAACCGCGACCATGATCTCGTTTGCGCGCGGTGCATCGTTGATCTGGACCTCCATGCCGTCGAAATGGCTGCGCACGAAGGCTGCGTCCTTGTGGCCGAGCGGAATATCCAGCGTCGTGCCCGGACCGGAGCGCTTCTTCGACGAGGGGATCAGCGCTGCGCCCTTGGACAGCACTTTCCGCACCGGCGCCCCCATCTTCGGATGCAAGATCGCGGCCGCATGCTCGAGCTCGCCATTTTCGCCGACGGCGGCGGCTTTGCCGTAGCTGTGCGCCTTGGCGCCGTCGATGCCGAGCGCGGCCACTGCCCGCTTCGCGAGCAGTTCGCCGAGTTCCTCGCCAATCGCAATCAGCGGCGACAAATCCTCGACATAGCGGCCGGCGAATGGGTTCTCGATCACGGCAATCGCAGCGGCCCGCCGGGTCGGCGGTGCGATGGTCTTGCCCATCTCCAGATGGGTTTCCTCCACCACGGTGACGATCTTGCGAATGACGGCACTCATCCCTTGCTCCCGGTCATGCCTGCAGCATGTTTGCTATCGTTGTTTTTTGAAACGCGTGCGATACCGGCGCTCTGTTTACAGTTGCACCGACGAGACGCGTTTCACCCAGTAGACGCAATACCGCGCCCTCGATCAATCCCGACATCAGGAGGTCTTGCGCCTGCTTGACGCCCGCCTCCAGCGCCTGCCCGACCTCGGCCTCCGACAACTGTCCGACCTCACGGGTCACAAGCCGCGCACCGAGATCACTGTCCGGCTGCAGTTCATTCGCAGGAAGACGGACGATCGCGGGATGGCCTGGCAGATCGATGGCATTGGCGATCACGGTCGCGGCGGCATCCGCCTGCGACGCGCTGCGCGCCAGCACCGTGACGGCGTCCGCAATACCGAGCGAGAAGCTGCGGCCGTGACGCCCACTGGTCGCGATACCGCGGACCGGCATGTCGGCATCGATGGTCATGGTGCGCATCACGCCATGGCGGTCCGGCCGGTCCATCAGGCCGACGATGAACTGTTCGCCACCGGTCAGATGCAGCGCTATATCACCGCCATTGTTGACATAGGCGCGGTCGAGCGGCGCCGCCCGCAGCATCGCACCAAGGATTTCTTCGGCGACGGAACCGGCCACCGCCGCCATCGGCGTGATGAAACAGTCGGCGGCAAACGGCGCGACAGCCGCATGCATCCGCCGCGCAACGACGCCCTTCAGCGCACAATGCCGGGGATCGGCTGCGCTGCGTAGCAAGGCGAGCTCGGCACAGAGCTCGTCCAGCAATCCGGTGAAGCGCTGCGCAGCCGCCTGATAGGCGGCACCGACGTTGGCATCCCCGCCCTTCGCCTCGATGATCAAATCAATGGGACCGTCCTGCAAATGCAGCCGCTTGCCGTCAGGAAGAAGCGCGATTTGCGGGAGCCGGATCATGCGCGCCGCCCGGGGATATAGGGCATCGGCCGAACCTCGGCGGTGTCCCGCAGCGAGGACAGCGGCCGGACATAATCCATGTGGCCGCCGAGCGCCGCATAGTCGGAAAGTTTCATCGTGAACTCGATCGGCGCCACCAGCGCCGGCGTCGGCACATAGCCGAACGCGCCTGCCGGCATCTGCGTGACGTCGACCATGAAGGTGATGCCGCCGCCCGGCCAGACGTACACCGGCGCGCCGCCGCTGGTCACCCGCGTCAGCGCGTCCTTCACCGAGCGCGTGAGCCGCACCGGGTTGTCGGTGACGCCAGCACGCAGCGATCCGCCCGCTCCGCCCATGAACAGCACGGTGCACAGCGCCGGTTCGCAATTCTCCTGGATGCGCTCGACCGAAAGCCTCAGGTCAGCGGGCATCTCGGTCTCGATCGGCCTCAGCGCCTCATCGAGCACATAGTAGGACGCATGCTCGCCCGTGGTCGAGACCATCAGCATGGTCAGTCCGGGCCGCGCTTCCTTCGGGTTGAAGGGCCCGAGGATCGACAGTGGATCGGAGATATTGGTGCCGCCCCACCCCGTGCCGGGCTCGGCGACCTGGAAATAGCGGCCCGGCGTCGAGCGCCGGCCCTTCATCTTGATGCCGGTGTCGGCGATATCGAGCAGCTTGCCGGCCTGATGCTCGCTGAGCACGCCGGTGATGTGGTCATCGACCACCACGACCTCGTCGACCTTGCCGTGCCATTGCTTGGCGAACATGCCGATCGTCGCCGAGCCGCAGCCGACCCGCATGCGCTCCTCGGCCACGCCATTGACGATCGGCGGCTTGCCGGCCTGCACGACCACCGTGGCGCCGCCGTCGATCGTCAGCTCCACCGCCTTGCAATTGGAGAGGTCCATCAGCGTGTCGCAGGTGACGCGGCCTTCCTTCTTCGAGCCGCCGGTCAGATGATGCACGCCGCCGAGCGAGAGCATCTGCGAGCCATATTCGCTGGTCGTGACGTGCCCGACCGCCTCGCCGTCCGCGCGAACAGCCGCCGTTTCGGGGCCGAGATAGCGGTCGGTGTCGATCTTCACCTTGACGCCGCAATACGAGAAAATGCCCTCGGTCACGACGGTGACCATGTCGACGCCGTCGACCTCCGACGACACGATGAAGGGCGCCGGCTTGTAGTCCGGATAGGTGGTTCCCGCGCCGATCGCGGTGACGAAGATATCGGGCTGACGGACGATCTTGCCGTCCCAGTCGCCGCTCACCTGGAACGGCACCAGCTTCCCGCCATGCGAGACAGTTCGCTCCAGCACGACATGCGGATCGACGCGAACCAGCGTGCCATCTTGATTGGCATAGCGGTCGCAAGCCCCGGCCGCGCCCGGCTTGATGTAGCACATCACCGGGCAGGCATCGCAGCGGATCTTGTCGCCGGCAGTGACCGTCATTGTGTCAGCCATCGTGACCAAGCCTGGACTTGTGGCGGCGGTCGATCATACTGCGCTTCCGTCCGCCCGCTGATATCGTTCGTATACGAATGATCCTGCGCGTGAGCTTAAGACCTGTCAAGCGGCCTTTGCAGTCAAAAGCTGCCGCTGCCGAATAATAGCTCATTTGCCTAGGCGCCCTGTTCATTAAGCGGGCACACGCTGCAGCGCGGCATGCCGCCGCTTGCACGTTTGTATACAAACGTTATCCTCCTCAGCGGTTTGACGCTGACGTTGCAGCGCAAACGCGAGGGGAGAACCAAGGCAATGCGCCTGACCGTGAACGGCAGGAATCATGATGTCGACGCTGCTCCCGACACCGCGTTGCTTTACGTGCTGCGCAATGATCTTGAACTGAACGGACCGAAATACGGCTGCGGGCTCGGCGAATGCGGAGCCTGCGCGGTGCTGATCGACGGCGTTGCCGCGCGCGCTTGCGTGATTCCGATCGAAGGCTGCATGGGACGCAACATCGTGACGCTCGAAGGCCTCGGCACGCGCGAGCATCCCGATCCCGTGCAGGATGCCTTCATCCGCGAGCAGGCTGCGCAATGCGGCTACTGCCTCAACGGCATGATCATCACCACCAAGGCGCTGCTCACCCGCAATCCGAGCCCCTCCGAGCATGAGGTGCTGGAGGCGCTGCGTTACAATCTCTGCCGCTGCGGCGCGCATATCGAGATTGTTAGAGCCGCTATGCGCGCCGCCGGACATTCGCTCGAGGCGCGCGATTGATGACGGCGCCCGGGGCATCAGAGCAACGCCTGCGCGGCGCGCTGTCGGTCGTTCGACCCTTGACACAGGGCGCGGACGGCGCATTCGAGACGTTCATCACGATCACCGCCGATGGCGCGGTGAACGCCTACAACGGCCACGTCGATCTCGGCACCGGCATCCGCACCGCGCTGGGCCAGATCGTCGCCGAAGAGCTCGACGTGTCCTTTGCCCGCGTCGTCGTTGTGCTCGGCGACACCGCCGTGGTTCCGAACCAGGGCGCGACGATCGCGAGCGAGACGATCCAGATCACGGCCATTCCCCTGCGCAGGGCCGCAGCTCAAGCGCGACATTTCCTGGTCTCGCGCGCGGCCGAACGGCTGGAATTGCCGGTCGATGATCTCTCGATCGAAGACGGCCTGATCCGCGGCAAGGACAATCGCAGTGTCAGCTATGGCGAACTGATTGCCAACGAGACCATCCGACTTGAACTGGCTGACGACATTCCCGTCAAGGCTGTGAGCGCTTATTCCATCGTCGGCAAGTCGGTGCCGCGGGTCGACCTGCCGGCAAAAGCCACCGGCGAGCTGGTCTACGTCCACGACGTCCGCCTGCCCGGCATGCTGCACGGGCGCGTCGTCCGCCCGCCCTATGCCGGTGTCGATGCCGGCCCCTTCGTCGGCACCAGCCTGATCGCGGTTGACGAGAGTTCGGTGCGCGACATTCCGGGCATCGTCGCCGTGGTGCGTATCGGCGATTTCGTCGGCGTGGTCGCGGAGCGCGAGGAGAACGCGATCAAGGCGGCGGCTCAGCTCAAGGTGACCTGGAAGCCGGGCCCGGCGCTGACCGATCTTGCTGATCTCGACAAGGCGCTGCGCGCCAATCCATCGGCGCCGCGCCAGCTAATCGACAAGGGCGATGTCGACGCTGCGATCAAGGCTGCTGCCAAGCCCATGCAGCGGACCTATGTCTGGCCCTACCAGATGCACGGCTCGATCGGCCCCTCCTGCGCGGTCGCCGATTACAGCGATGGCGCGATCCGCGTCTGGTCCGGCACGCAGAACCCGCATATCCTGCGCGGCGATCTTGCGCTGCTGCTCGAGCGGCCCGAGACCGAGATTGACGTGATCAGGATGGAAGCGGCCGGATGCTACGGCCGCAACTGCGCCGACGACGTCTCCGCCGATGCGCTGCTGCTGTCGCGCGCGGTCGGCCGTCCTGTCCGCGTCCAGCTCACCCGCGAACAGGAGCATGCCTGGGAGCCGAAGGGCACCGCGCAACTGATGGACGTCAATGGGGGGCTCAATGCCGACGGCAGCGTCGCCGGTTACGATTTTGCCACGCGCTATCCTTCGAACGGCGCGCCGACACTGGCGCTGCTGCTGACCGGACGGATCGCGCCTGAAGCGACCGTGTTCGAGATGGGCGATCGCACCGCGATCCCACCTTACGACTACGAAAACCTGCGCGTGGTCGCCAACGACATGCCGCCGATCGTGCGCGCCTCCTGGCTCCGCGGCGTCTCGGCGCTGCCGAACACGTTTGCCCATGAATCCTATATCGACGAGCTTGCCGCCGAAGCCGAAGTCGATCCGATCGAGTACCGCCTGCGCTATCTGAAAGACAAACGCGCGATCGATCTCGTCAACGCGGTCGCCGAGCGCGCGGGCTGGACGCCGCGCCCGGTGCGCAAGGAGCCGGAGGCCGAAGGCGACATCGTTCGTGGCCGCGGCTTCGCCTATGCACTGTATGTGCACAGCAAGTTCCCCGGCTACGGCGCGGCATGGTCGGCGTGGATCGCCGACGTCGCCGTCAACAAGACGACCGGCGACGTCAGCGTGACGCGCGTCGTCGCCGGTCAGGACTCCGGATTAATGATCAATCCGGACGGCGTGCGGCACCAGATCGAGGGCAATGTCATCCAGTCGACCAGCCGCGCGCTGATGGAGGAAGTGTCCTTCGAGCGCGGCGCGGTGACCGCGCGGGAATGGGGTGCCTACCCGATCATCAAATTCCCCGACGTGCCCAAGATCGACGTGCTGATGCTGCCGCGGCAGGATCAGCCGCCGCTCGGCGTCGGCGAGTCCGCTTCCGTGCCGAGCGCCGCTGCAATTGCAAACGCGATCTATGACGCGACCGGCGTTCGCTTCCGCGAATTGCCGTTCACGCCGGAACGCATCCTGAAGGGATTGCGCGGTGAGCAGCCGACCCCGCCCGCTTCTCCCGCTCCACCCAAACCCGCTCCGCTCGACCGATGGCAAAATCCGTTCGTCAAGCGGGGCGGTCTCCTTGCCGGCATTGCGGCCGCCTGCGCCGCGGTCATCGGCATCGGCGCGGCCATGCTGCCCTGGCGCGCGATCGCCCCGATCGCCCGGCCCGACGCATCGGTTTATTCGGCGGCGACGATCGCCCGCGGCAAGGAGCTGGCGGCGCTCGGCGCCTGCGCGGTTTGCCACACCTCCGATGGCGGAGTTCCGAACGCCGGCGGTCGGCCTCTGGAGACGCCATTCGGCACGATCTACACCACCAACATCACGCCCGATCTTGAGACCGGTATCGGCACCTGGTCCTACCCCGCCTTCGAGCGCGCGATGCGCGAGGGCATCCATCGCGACGGGCGGCACCTCTATCCTGCATTTCCCTACACACATTTTGCCAGAGCTGATGATGCCGACCTGCAGGCGCTCTACGCCTATCTGATGGCGCAGGCGCCCGTGCGAGCCGAGACACCGAAGAACGAGCTGGCGTTTCCGTTCAACCTGCGTCCGTTGCTTGCCGGATGGAACGCGCTGTTCCATCCGGCAAGCCCGTTCCGGCCAGATCCCGCCAGATCCGCGGCGTGGAATCGCGGCGCCTACCTGATCGAAGGTCTCGGCCATTGCAGCGCCTGCCACTCGCCGCGCAATGCGCTCGGCGCGGAGCAGCAGGGCGCCTATCTCGCCGGCGGCTTTGCCGAGGGCTGGGAGGCGCCGGCGCTGACCTCACTGTCGAGGGCGCCGATTCCCTGGAGCGAGGACGAACTGTACGCCTATTTGCGCACGGGCGAGTCCCGCTTCCACGGCGTAGCTGCGGGGCCAATGGCACCGATCGTGAAGGAGCTCGCCGCGCTGCCCGACAGGGACATCCGCGCGATGGCAGTCTACCTCGCCTCGTTCAACGAGAGAGCAACCGATCGGCCGACCCATGAGGCCCTGGCTGCACGGCTCGAAGCCGCCACCGCGGTGACCACGGCCGCTTCGACCGGCGGGCGGATCTATCAGGGCGCCTGCGCAGTCTGCCACGAGGTCGGCGGACCGCCGCTGTTCGGCAGCCGGCCGTCGCTGGCGCTGAACAGCAATCTGCACAGCGACACGCCGGACAATTTGATCCAGGTGATCCTGCACGGCATCGCCAAGCCGGCGGTCACCGATCTCGGCTATATGCCGGCCTTCAAGGACAGCATGACCGACGGCCAGGTCGCCGAGCTTGTCTCCTTCCTCAGGCGGCAATTCGCCCCGGACAGACCGGAATGGGCCGATATCGCCGCAACGGTCGGCCGTATCCGCCAGAACATAGCGCGCTGACCTGCCATGTTCCGGCCGAAACCCACTGGGCGGGCGGCGTCCGGCAGGCTAAAGTTCCCGCATGACGGTCACAGATATTGCAACCCGAACCTACAATCACGGCTGGCGGCTCGACCCGATCGTGCGCAGCCTGCTCGACACCGATTTCTATAAGCTGTTGATGCAGCGCATGATCCGGGAATGCTACCCGGACACGCACACGACCTTTTCGGTGATCAACCGCTCGACCCATATCAAGCTGGCCGAGATCATCGACGAGGGCGAGCTGCGCGCCCAGCTCGACCATGCCCGCACCATCCGTTTCACCAAGAAGGAGCTGATCTGGCTGGCCGGTAACACGTTCTACGGCAAGACCCAGATGTTCTCGCCCGATTTCATCAACTGGCTCTCGACCTTCCGCCTGCCCGAATACGAGCTGAGGAAGGTCGACGGCCAGTATGAGCTGCATTTCCACGGGCCGTGGACCCACACCACGATGTGGGAGATCCCGGCGCTCGCGATCCTCAATGAGTTACGCTCCCGCGCGGCGACAAAGGTGTATGGCCGCTTCGCGCTGGACGTGCTCTACGCCCGCGCCAAGGCCAAGCTGTGGACCAAGGTCGAGCGGCTGCGCAAGCTGGAGGGCCTGCGCCTGTCCGATTTCGGCACCCGCCGCCGCCACGGTTTCCTGTGGCAGCGCTGGTGCGTCGAGGCGGTGAAGGAAGGCCTGGGTCCGTGCTTTACCGGCACCTCGAACGTCCTGCTCGCGATGGACAACGACCTCGAGGCGATCGGCACCAACGCGCATGAGCTGCCGATGGTGGCCGCGGCGCTCGCCAATTCCGATGAAGAGCTGCGCTGGGCGCCCTATCGCATTCTCGACCAGTGGCGTCACACCTACGGCGGCAACCTGCTGATCGCCCTGCCCGACGCGTTCGGCACCAAGGCGTTCCTGCGCGATGCGCCGGAATGGGTCGCCGACTGGACCGGCTTTCGTCCCGACAGCGCGCCGGCGATCACGGCCGGCGAAGAGATCATCAAGTGGTGGAAGCAGAAGGGCCGCGATCCAAAGAAGAAGCTTTTGGTCTTCTCCGACGCGATGGATGTCGGCTCGATCGAGGAGACGTTCCATCACTTCAAGGGACGCGTCCGCATCAGCTTCGGCTGGGGCACCAACCTCACCAACGATTTCGTCGGCTGCGCGCCCGACGGCTCCGCCGAGCTCGACCCGATCTCGATCGTCTGCAAGGTGACGTCGGTCGACGGCCGGCCCGCCGTGAAACTCTCCGACAACCCGGAGAAGGCGACCGGCATCCCGTCCGAGGTCGAGCGCTATTTGCGCGTGTTCGGCAATGCCGGCCGCGTTCGCACTGCAGTTCACGTCTAAACCGGCACGCACATCACTTTCATCGACTGACCTGACGAGTTTCGCATGCCCGCACCCAAGCCGCCCGCCTTCGAAACCCTGAGCCTGCATGCCGGCCAGCGGCCTGATCCCGCGACCGGCTCGCGCGCGGTTCCGATCTATCAGACCACGTCCTACGTGTTCCAGGATGCCGACCACGCCGCCGCATTGTTCAACCTGGAGCGCGCCGGCCACATCTACACCCGCATCTCCAATCCGACGACCGCCGTGCTGGAGGAGCGCATCGCCGCGCTCGAATGCGGCGTCGGTGCGATCTGCACCGCGAGCGGGATGGCCGCGATGCATCTTGCGATCGCAACATTGCTCAATGCCGGCGACCACATCGTCGCCTCCGCCTCGCTCTATGGCGGCACCATCAACCTGCTCGCGCACACGCTGCCGCGTTTCGGCATCACCACCACGTTCGTGAAGCCGCGCGCGCTGGACGAGTTCCGTGCCGCGATCAGGCCGAACACGCGGCTCGTGATCGGCGAGACCATCGGCAATCCCGGCCTCGAGGTGCTCGATATCCCGGCGGTGGCGAGAATCGCGCATGATGCGAAGATCCCGCTGCTGATCGACAACACCTTCGCGACGCCCTATCTCAGCCAGCCGATCGAGCTCGGCGCCGACATCACGATGAACTCGGCGACCAAATGGATGGGCGGTCACGGCATCGCGATCGGCGGCGTCATCGTCGACGGCGGCCGCTTCGACTGGCGCGCCTCCGGCAAGTTCCCGCAGCTCACCGAGCCCTATGGCGGCTATCACGGCATCGTCTTCGACGAGCAGTTCGGCAAGGCCGCCTTCATCATGCGCGCCCGCACCGAGGGCCTGCGCGACTTCGGCGCCTGTCTGTCGCCGACCAACGCCTTCCAATTGTTGCAGGGCATCGAGACGCTCGGCGTCCGCATGGACCGGCACATGAGCAACACCCACGCCGTGCTCGACGCCCTCGCCGCCAACAAGGCGGTCGACTGGGTGCAGCATCCGGCGCTGGAGACCCATCCGGATCATGCGCTCGCCAGGAAGCTCCTGCCGCGCGGTGCCGGCTCGATCGTCAGCTTCGGCATCAAGGGCGGCCGCGCCGCCGGCAAGAAGTTCATCGAGTCGCTGAAGCTGATCAGCCATCTTGCCAATGTCGGTGACGCCAAGACGCTGGTGATCCACCCGGCCAGCACCACGCATCAGCAGATGGACGCCGAGCAGCTCAAGGCCGCCGGCATTGGCGAGGAGCTGGTGCGGCTGTCGGTCGGCATCGAAACCGCTGAGGATATCATCGACGATCTCGGCCAGGCGCTGCGCGCCTCGCAAAGGACCTGAGCCATGCAGCTTTCCGTCAACGGTATCGACACCTTCATCGCCACCGGCGGCAAGCCGTTCGATCCGTCGCTGCCGGCCGTGGTGATGATCCACGGCGCCGGCTTCGACTCTTCGACCTGGGCGCTGCACAGCCGCTGGTTCGCCCATCACGGCTTCTCCGTGCTGGCGCCCGACCTGCCCGGCCATGGCCGCTCGTCCGGCAAGCCGCTGCCGACCATTGCCGAGATGGCGGACTGGACCGCGGCGCTGATCACGGCAGCCGGCGCGTCGAAGGCCCGGCTGATCGGCCACTCCATGGGCTCGCTGATCGCGCTCGAGACCTCCGCACGGCACCCCGACAAGATCTCCGGCCTCGCGCTGATCGGCACCGCCGCGACGATGACGGTCGGCCCGGATCTGCTGAAGGCTGCCGAAGCCAACGATCCCGCCGCGATCGACATGGTCTCGATCTGGGGCCTCGGCTTCAAGGCCGAGCTCGGCGGCAGCCTCGCGCCGGGGCTTTGGATGCACCAGGGCGCGCAGCGGGTGCTGCAGGAGGCGAGGCCCGGCGTGCTGTACAACGACCTCAACGCCTGCAACGCCTACCAGAACGCGCTCGCTGCCGCGGCCGCGGTCAAGGTGCCGGCCACCTTCGTGCTCGGCGAGCGCGACATGATGACACCGGCCAAGGCCGGCAAGACACTCGCCGCGGCGACGCCGAACGCCCGCACCGTGGTGCTGCGAGGTGCCGGTCACATGATGATGGTCGAGCAGCCCGACGAGCTGCTGGCGGCGCTGCGGTAGCGGAACCGCAGGCTCCCCTTCCCTTCCTGTGTGGGAGAAGGTCGCTCGGACGCAAGTCCGCGCCGGATGAGAGGTCTGCGTCCGCGGATACAGCCACCTCAGCCGGCTCCGATGCTTTTGCATTCGAACTGCCCTTTGCCGCCACCACTGCTGGTGATGTTGGAGAACTTGCTTCGAAGGTGAGCACCCCCCAATATCGAAAACAACCCCATGCAAAGTAGCAGGGCGGCCGCCGGCACTCGGACAAGCAACTTGACGTGTCGGGCAACTCAGCGATATCTTCTATTATTCCGAAATTCTGCACCCCAGCGCCTACGCGTACGCGTCCGTCGCGATTGCGGCCGAAAATTCTCATGCCATTGCAAGGGCGACTTGGCGGGTAAGCACTCGATCGGTATGGCGGGTCGTGTTCAGGTGGACCGGGTCCGGAGGACGTGGAGATAATCGACTATCACGAGCCAGGGCGTGTACTCATAAATCGAGGCGGCTCGGATCACGCGCGTTGGATGTCTGCTATGGCCCTAACAGGAGCGCGAAAGCGGACATTGCCGTAAGTCCGAGAGGGGCCAGAAGGCGACATCACCTAGGGTGGGCATCCGATCAGAGCACGTCTGGCACTGCCGTCGGATCCATCATAGAGTGCGCCGTCGATTAGATTGCGGGCCAATGGTACAAGAACGGCCAGTGCGGGTTGAACGCAGATTATCGGCGATCTTGGCCGCCGATGTGGCTGGCTATTCGCGGCTCATGCATGATGATGATGAGGCTACCCACGCTAGGCTAACGGCGCTCCTCGCGGACACTGTCGCCCCTGCGATTGCGGAGCACGGCGGCCGTATCGTGAAGAACACCGGTGACGGGTTCTTGGCGGAGTTTCCGAGCGCGGTCGAAGCGGTACGCGCTGCCGTGCAGTTCCAGACCCGCATCAAGGAACTTACTATCTGCGAGGAAGACAGGCGCATTGCCTTCCGCGTGGGCATCAATATCGGCGACGTAATCGTCGAGCCCCATGATGTCTTTGGAGACGGCGTTAACATTGCGGCGCGGCTTGAGAGCATCGCGGAGCCGGGCGGCATCTGCATCTCGGCTTCTGCTTACGATCAAGTCCGAGGTAAGGTTGGGGCTGAGTTTTCCGATATGGGCGAGCAAAATCTCAAAAACATCGCTTCCCCGGTCCGAGCCTATGCCATGGTCGGGGACGGATCGAACCGGACAATACAGGGTGCTCGCGCCAAGCCGAACCTGCTTTCACCGCCTCGTCTCTCCATCGTTGTGCTGCCTTTCCTCAACCTCAGCGGCAACCCCAAGCAAGACTACTTCGTCGATGGTGTGACCGAGAGCCTCACGACCGACTTGTCGCGCATCTCAGGCTCGTTCGTGATCGGCCGACACACAGCATTCACGTACAAAGGCAAAGCGGTCGACCTCAAACAGATCGGCCGCGAATTGAACGTTCGCTACGTGCTCGAGGGCTCGGTGCAGCGAGGCGGCAACCGGCTGCGAGTGAATGTGCAACTGATCGACGCAGAGACCGGCAATTACCTTTGGGCCGAACGCTTCGACGAACCCGTTGCTGATCTTTTCGATATGCAAGACGAAATCGTATCGAGACTCGCCAACACATTGAATACTCAACTTATTGAGGCTGCGGCCCGGAGAGCCGAGCGTTCGCTCAATCCGGACGCATTGGATTTGTTTTTTCAGGGGGAAGCTTGCCTCAACAAGGGGATGACGTCCGAGTACATGATGCAAGGGCGGCACTTTTACGAACGTGCCTTGGCGCTTGATCCCGACAATGTTGACGCGCTGGTCGGAACAGGAAGGGTCGACGTGACATGTGCTTCGACCTCCATGGTTGACAACCGTGACGCTCTCCTCGCAGCGGCCGAGGCTGCACTGACCAAGGCTCTGTCGATGGCTCCGAGGTATGCTCTGGCCCATCTGTTTCTGGGCGTCGTCCAGATGGTTACGAACCGTCCCGCTCAAGGCATTCGCGAATGTGAACAGGCATTGACGCTTGATCGCAATTTGGCCGAAGCTCACGCCTGCATCGGCTTGGGGAAATATTTTCTTGGTCTTGGCGCGGAAACCGAAGCGCACGTCAACGAAGCATTCCGCCTTTCTCCTCGTGATACTGGCGCGTTTCGCTGGATGCAGTTTATTGGCATCGCCAAGTTGCAGATCGGCGCCGATGCCGAAGCAATCGCTTGGCTGCAGCGGTGCCTAGAGGCAAATCGAAATCACGCCGTTGCTCATTTTCAGCTGGCTGCAGCGCTCGCGCTGCTCGGCAAGCTAGATCAGGCACAGGCCGCCGTGAATGCTGGACTTGTTCTCAACTCGACTTTCACTATCCGCCGCTTGCGCACCACCGCCTCAAGCGACAATGCGGCATATCTCGCTGGACGCGAGCGCATCTGTGAGGGCATGCGTATGGCCGGGGTGCCTGAGACGTAAATGTCCGAGTTGGGTCACACCCCGTAAAGCTCAGGACGAGCACAAGATTTCCGCTTCGCTTCCAAGACCCGACATTTTGCACGTTTATGCGTACACGCCCTAGCACTACTTTGGCAGAATGTGTTTGCGCGACTGCTTTTCAAGGATTTGCTTTCGGCAATATGGGCACTGCTGAGACGGCGGCCGAAGGATGAGATCGACGATGGCGTGACGTACGGCGGGCATGGTTGGTTGAGGCGGAGGCCCGTTGATTCTTTTTTTTCCGCCCCGCGTGTGCGAGGCGACGATGTTGCAGGAAGGCGTAGGCAATCATGGTCATCAGGGCGTGGCGATGAAGACCTTGCCATGATCGCCCTTCGAAGTGATCCAGTCCAAGCTCCTCCTTCAACTGCTGATGCGCCTGCTCACAAATCCACCGTGCCTTGATGGTTGCGGCCAGCGTGCGCAGATCCGTCGCCGCCGGGAGATTGGCGAGATAGTATTTCTTCTCCCCGGAGGCGCGTTGCTCGCCAATGAGCCAGGCCTCGTCGCCTGGGAGATGCTGCTGACCCTTGTCCCAAATCCGCTGCGGAGGGCCGTCGGCGGTGCGGACACGGACAGCAGCAAATCGGGCTGTCAGACGACCTTTCGTTCCGCTGCGCCAACTCACGGTTTTCCATTTGGCGCTGGCCAGCATTTGTTCTGCCGCAATCGATAAGACATCTGGTACGTGGTGCTTTCGTGGCTTCCCGCGGACTTTGGTAATCGGCCAAATGAGCTGTACATCAACCGGATACACCTTGAGATGCCGAGGGATGCCGACGGCCCAGGCCAGGCCGCGTTCTGTTAGCCCCTGTCGAAACGGTGCGCTAAGCCCGTATCCTGCATCCGCCAGCACGCATCCAAAGCGCACGTTGGCTGCCATCGCTCGGTCAACCTCGGCCAAAGCAATTTCCGGCTTGGATCGTGCCGTTCGGTGTTCGATCGGCACGCGAGCACGCTTCAAACGAGACACATTGCTCGTCCAGCTTTCGGGCAAAAAGAGACGCAGCGCGACCATTACTGGCACTTCGCCGCGCGCAAGGGTCAGCGACACCAGCGTTTGGCAATTTGCCGTTTTGCCAAGAGAGGACGCATATTGAGGCGCGACGCCAACCGAGCGTTCGCCCTTCTTCGGCATTGCGGTGTCGTCAATAACGAGCACCGCGTCCTTGCCGCCGACAAGCCGGTCGGCCTGATTTAACAGTTCAGATTCCAGCGGAGTCGCGTCCCAGACACCGTCGGCAATGAAATGGTGCAACTGATCGTAGTTGCCCGCGGCAAGGCGCTCCGCCATCGGCTGAACGCTTTTGCGGTCGCCGGGACCGATCAATCCCGCAACGTACAATGGACACATCCGCCGCCGGGTCCTATGACCCAACCGATCCAGGAACGGCTTCAGCCAGCGTTCGAGTTCGTCTTCCCACTCCGCCATGGTCAGCCCTCCGAGAGCCGACCACCCATGAATCATTGAAAAATCGATTCGGGAATCCTAAAAAACGCAGTAAAAGCGATAATCTGCCAAAGTAGTGCTAGCCTAGTCGGTCCACACGGATCGCGTAGCCAAAACGCTTACGAGCACGACCACGCAGGTGGTCGGAAAGAATTTCCACGCGGGTGCCAGCGGCACGCCTCGGATGGCGAAGGCGCAGTTTGGCGGACGATGCCGCGACGCCGAATGCCCGCATTGTGGTGCTGCCGGCCACATGATGATGGTCGAGCAGCCCGACGAACTGTTGGCGGCGTTGCGGTAGCGCTGCCACAGACTCCACTTTCCTTCTCCCCTTGTAGGAGAAGGTGGCACAGGCGGCTAATGGCCGCCGTTTCTAAGCAACGCCGACGCGGAGCGTCGGCTACGGCGCCGGATGAGGGGTTCTCTCGGCAGACGAACTCGCGGATAGAATCCCTCACCCGGCTTCATCTCGCTTCGCTCGATTTCGCCACCCTCTCCCACATCCGCCTTCGCCAAGGCTACGGCGGACATGAGAGGAGAGGGTGCACCTCACGCGCGGCTAGGATTGTCGTCACTGTTTCGCAGGCTTGCGCTCGATCGGATGAATATCGATCGCACGAAGACGGCCGAGACGCAGCACGTCCATCGACAGGGTCCGGCCGATCCGGCTGTGATCGAGCGCGCGGATCAGATCGTCGACGCCGTTGATCTCGATCCCGTCGAGCCTGATCACGACATCGCCCGGCAGCAGGCTTGCCCGCGCGGCAGGACTGTCGGGTTCGATCTGCATCAGCAGCGCGCCCATCTTGTTCTCGACGCCGGCGAGCACGGCATGCCGCCGCGGCACCGGCGCGGTCTGGCCGGCGACGCCGATATAGGCGCGGCGGACATAGCCGTGGCGGATGATCTCCGACAGCACGAACTGCGCGGTGTTGCTGGCGACCGCAAAGCAGATGCCCTGCGCGCCATTGATGATCGCGGTGTTGATGCCGATCACCTCCGCCTTTGACGACACCAGCGGCCCGCCGGAATTGCCGGGGTTGAGCGCCGCATCGGTCTGGATCACGTCCTCGATGGTCCGTCCGCTGACCGAACGGATCGAGCGGCCCAGCGCCGATACCACGCCGGCGGTCACGGTCGATTCAAAGCCGAGCGGATTGCCGATCGCGACCACGAGCTGGCCGCGCCGCAAGGTCTTGGAATTGCCGAGCGAGGCATAGGGCAGATCGCGCGCGCCATCGGCCCGCAGCAATGCGAGGTCGGTGTCGGGATCGACGCCGAGCACATGCGCGTCGGTGACGAAGCCCTCGGTGTCACGAAGCCGGATCTCCTTCGACGATCCGACCACGTGGCTGTTGGTCAGCACGAGCCCGTCGGGCGAGATCACGATGCCCGAGCCGAGCCCGCTCCGCTCGCGGGCGTTGCGCACCTTCGGTCCGGTTTCGACGCGGACGACCGCCGGTCCGACGCGTTCGGTCACGTCGATCAGGGCATTGGAATAGGCATCCAGCAAGACCCGGTCATTGTCCCGGGAAGCGTCAGCCGTTCGCGATGACGGCCTGTCATCGGCGATATCTGAAGTATAATCCAACATGGCGAGAGTCCTTTGGTCTCCTCAGATGGTGACCGGTTCCCGCCGCCGCAAGTGGTTACATCTGGCGCAGGTCAGCCCTGCTAGTCCGCCCGCCTCAGCGTGCCGCCGCGCGCCCTGACCGGATCGAGCAGCGACCAGTCGCCTTCGGGCAAAACATGCCCCTTCGGGAATGGCGCGCGGAGCTCGAGGCCGAGCGAGCGCAGCACGCGATCGTCGCGGTAGTAGCACTGCAGCACCACGCGGACGAGCGTCGCGGCCGCGGCGCCGCCGCTGGTCCGAAACTCCTGCGCCACGGCGTCGCGCCTGGCATTGTCGAGCTCGGCGAGCGGCCTGCCGGCGAGCCGCGCCAGATGGTCCAGCGCTTGCGCGACCAGCGCGGTGTCGCGGCCGAGCGTCTTGAGCATGTCCGCCTGGATCGCCGGATCGTCAGCACCCGGCACCTTGTACTCGTCGCTGGCGGGAATGATCATCGCGGCGATGGTGCGAAGATCGGCGCACTGGGCTGCAGTCAGTTCATTGCTATCGGACATGGCGGTCTCAGTCGAACAGGTTGGCGAGGCGCTGCTTCATCTGGTCGGCGATGTAGAGCGCGAGGGCCTGGATGGTGGAGGTCGGGTTGACGCCGCCCGAGGTCACGAAAATGCTGCCGTCGACGATGAAGAGGTTCTTCACGTCGTGCGAGCGGCCCCATTCGTTGACGACAGAGCGTGACGGATCGGTGCCCATCCGCGCGGTGCCGAGCAAATGCCAGCCGCCCCACGGGATCGGATCGTTGATGCAGATGTCGGTGGCGCCGGCAACCTCAAGAATCTCCCGGCCACGTGCCAGTGCGTGGTCCATCATCTTCCGGCTGTTCGCGCTGATCGTGTAGTCGATCTTCGGCGCCGGGATGCCATGGCTGTCCTTCAATACGGGATCGAGCGTGACGCGGTTGTGCTCTTCCGGCAGGTCCTCGCAGATCGCCGAGACCGCGAGACGATGGCCGTTGAGCTTGCGGAAGACGCGGTGGTGGTCCGCGCCCCATGGCAGGATGCCCTTCTGCTCGCTCGCGACCGCCTCGAACACCGGCCCGGCGCCGCGGCCGAACTGGATGCCGTAGCCGCGGACGAAGCCGCGCGACAGATCGGTGTCGTAGAACTCCTTGCTCCACAGGCAGGTCGGCGGCGCGCGGTTGCTATCGGTCGGCTCCTTCACGAAGCCGTAGATCTGCGCGTAAGGGTGGAACATCAGGTTCTTGCCGACCAGGCCGGACGAGTTGGCGAGGCCGTTCGGAAACTTGCCGGACGCCGAGTTGAGCAGCAGCCGCGGCGTGCCGACGCCATTGCAGGCGAGGATCACCACCTCGGCCGGCTGAAACTGCTCGACGCCATCCTTGTCGTAATACACGACGCCCGAGGCCATGCCGTGCTCATT
This sequence comes from Bradyrhizobium sp. ISRA436, assembly GCF_029910015.1. Classification (NCBI taxonomy): domain Bacteria; kingdom Pseudomonadati; phylum Pseudomonadota; class Alphaproteobacteria; order Hyphomicrobiales; family Nitrobacteraceae; genus Bradyrhizobium; species Bradyrhizobium sp. ISRA436. Next base: position 2,297,312 of record NZ_CP094519.1, on the reverse strand, counting down.
GGTCAGGATCTCGCGCACCCGGCAATGTGTCTTGAGCTCGACCCCGGCGCGGATCGCATGCGGCCAATAGGTGATGTCGGTCGACGCCTTGGCACCCTGCGCGCACGCCGGCGTGCAATGGCCGAGATTGATGCAGCGCGCCCTGCCCTCGTAGTCCATCGTCGCCACCGTGGTATCCGACGGCCACCAGTGCCAGCCGAGCTTGTTCATCGCCTTGCCGATCAGCGGACCGGACAACCCGAGCGGCTGCGGCGGCATTGGCGGATGGCTCAACGGCGACAGCGGATCGCCTGACAGGCCCGAGACACCCATCATGCGGTCGTTCTCCTCGAAGAACGGGGTCAGCGTGTCGTAATCGATCGGCCAGTCGTCGGCGACGCCGTCGAGCGTCTTCACCTTGAAGTCGGAGGGATGCAGCCGAGGCCAGTGCGCGGTGTACATCACTGTCGAACCGCCGACGCCGTTGAAGTTGACGACCTTGATCGGGGAGTTGTCGTCGTTGATCGGATAGTCCTCGGGCCGGCGGCGAATATTCGGGCTGGTCGACCAGTCACCGTAGAATTTCGCCTCCCAGTCGCGTCCGGTGCTCGGATATTCCGCCGGGTTCATCCAGCCGCCCTGATCGAGGCAGAGGATATGCATCTTGGTATCGGCGAGGCTCCAGGCCACCGCCGCGCCGGAGGCGCCGGCGCCGATGATCAGGACGTCAACGGGATCGTTCATTCGGATTCCTTGTTCTTGATTGTCTCGTCATTCCGGAATGGTCCGAAGGACCAGACCACAGATGCGCAATCGCGCAACGGGAACTCTCGAGATTCCCCGATGCGCACAGCACATCATAGCTCGATGCTTCGCATCGGCCCGGAATGACGTGCATAAAATCGCAGCGACGATAGAGGAAATCCCAAGGTCGAGTAAAGGCACCGGGCGTGCTGTCCGCCGCACGGAATGCCGCGCTCGAACAGCGCACCCGGCAAATCGCGATGGCTGCCCCGCTCTGCTCGGTTTGTCGGCCGCGGCAAGACCGGCTAGCCTTGCCGGCAATCAACACGTCAGGGAGCAATGTCAGGTGGCCGCACCGCGCCAGGATCACGCCCCGTCGCAGACGGCTGCGCTCGACTACGACGTCATCATCATCGGCGCTGGCCTCTCCGGCATGTACCAGCTCTACCGGCTGCGCGAGATGGGCCTGCGCGTCCGCGTGTTCGAGACCGGCACTGGCGTCGGCGGCACCTGGTACTGGAACCGCTATCCGGGCGCGCGCTTCGATTCCGAGAGCTATTCCTACGGCTACTCCTTCTCCAAGGAGCTGTTGCAGGAATGGGAATGGTCGGAGCATTTCGCCGGCCAGCCGGAGACGCTGCGCTATTGCAACTACGTCGCCGACAAGTTCGATCTGCGCCGCGACATCCAGTTCGAGAGCCGCGTCACCGCCGCCATCTATCAGGACGACGTACGAAGCTGGCAGATCACGCTCGAGAGCGGCGCGCGCCATACCTGCCGTTTCCTGATCACCGCGATCGGGCCGCTGTCGACGCCGACGCTGCCGCGCATCGAGGGCCGCGACAGTTTCAAGGGCCAATCCTTCCACACCGCGCGCTGGCCGAAGCAGAAGGTGGATTTCACCGGCAAGCGCGTCGCTGTCATCGGCACCGGCGCGACCGGCATCCAGACCATCCAGACCATCGCCGCCGAGGTCGGGCACCTCACCGTGTTCCAGCGCACCGCCAATTGGGCGGCGCCGCTGCACAACGGCAAGATCGATGCCGAGACCCAGGCGAAGATCAAGGCCGGCTATCCCGAGATCTTCGCGCGCTGCAAGGAGACCTTTGCCTGCTTCGTCCACACCCCGGACCCGCGCGGCGCGTTCGAGGTCACCGACGAGGAGCGCGAGGCGTTCTATGAGAAGCTCTATGGCGAGCGCGGCTTCGGCATCTGGCAGGGCAATTTCAATGACATCCTGATCGACCGCAAGGCGAATGCGACGATCAGCGATTTCGTGGCGCGGAAGATCCGAGAGCGCGTCAAGAACCAGGCGGTGGCAGAGAAGCTGATCCCGAAGAACCACGGCTTTGGTACGCGGCGGCTGCCGCTCGAGACCTTCTATTACGAAGTCTACAACCGCGACAATGTCGAGCTCGTTGATCTGAAGCAGACGCCGATCGAGCGCATCACGCCCGAGGGCATCCGGACCAGCGAGAAGGACTACGCGTTCGACATCATCATCTATGCGACCGGCTTCGACGCCATCACCGGCAGCTTCGACAGGATCGATATCCGCGGCGCCGGCGGTGCGCTGTTGAAAAAGAAGTGGAAGCACGGGCCGGAGACCTATCTTGGCCTGATGATCGACGGTTTCCCCAACCTTATGATGCTGATGGGCCCACACACCGCGCTCGGCAACATCCCGCGCAGCATCGAATACAGCGTAGACTGGGTCACCGGCCTGATCCGCTTCGCGGTCGAGAAAGGGCTGACCTTCCTCGACGCCACGCCCGAAGGCACCGCCGACTGGACCGATCATGTGAAGGCGCTCGGCGTCGGCCTGCTGTCCAACGAGGTCGATTCCTGGATGACCGGGATCAACCGCAACGTCGAGGGCAAGCAGACCCGCATCGTCGCCCGCTACAGCGGCAGCGCCCCGGCGTACCGCGCGCGATGCGACGAGGTCGCCGCTAAGGGGTATGTTGAGTTGCGGCTGGGGTAAGCTCGTTCCAACAGTATCGAGCACGTGGGCGCGCTCAAAGCGAGAACCCGGAATCCATTCATCTACAACACGCGTGGCCCGATGGATTCCGGGTTCATGCTTCGCATGCCCCGGAATGACGGAGGAAATGGCGCAGCGCTCCGGAGGAAGCGCCCCTACCACGCATCGATGCATGGGCGCTTGCGGTGGGTGCGCGGCTCCGGCTTGGGCACCGAGCGGAGGCCCGCCATGATCCAGTGGCGGGTGTCCGCGGGGTCGATCACCTCATCGATCTCGAGCACGGAGGCGATAGAAACCGCCTTGCCGTTGGCATAGAGCTCGGCGACCTTGGTCTGGAAATATTTCTCGCGCTCCACCGGGTCCTCGATCGCTTCCATTTCCTTGCGGAAGCCGAGCCGGACATAGCCTTCCAGCCCCATGCCGCCGAATTCGCCGGTCGGCCAGGCCACCGTGAAGAACGAGGCGTGGAAGCCGCCGCCGATCATCGATTGCGCGCCGAGCCCGTAACCCTTGCGCAGCACGATACCGAACAGCGGCACCGTGATGCTCGCGCCGGTGACGAACATCCGCGCGACGTGACGCACGATCGCGGCCTTCTCCGCCTCCGGGCCGACCATGAAGCCCGGCGTGTCGCACAGCGAGACGATCGGGATGTCGAAGGCGTCGCAGAGCTGCATGAAGCGCGCCGCCTTGTCGCCGGCCGGCGCGTCGATCGCGCCGCCGAGATGCTTGGGATTGTTGGCGATCAGGCCGAACGGCTTGCCTTCGATGCGGATGAAGGCCGTGATCATGCCGACGCCGAAATCGCGCCGGATCTCCAGCACCGAGCCCTCGTCGGCGATCAGATCGATCACGTTGCGGATGTCGTAGACCCGCAAGCGATTCTCCGGGATCGCGCGGCGCAGCAGCCGCTGGTCCGGCGCCTTCCAGTCCTTCACGGCGCCCTGGAAATAGGACAGATATTTCTGCGCGGTCGTCGTCGCCTCGGCCTCGTCCTCGACCAGGATGTCGATCACGCCGTTCGGCGACTGGAACGTAACAGGGCCGACCTCGGCCGGATGATAGACGCCGAGCCCGCCGCCCTCGATCATCGCAGGCCCGCCCATGCCGATCGAGGCGTTCCTGGTGGCGATGATGACGTCGCAGACGCCGAGCATTGCGGCGTTGCCGGCGAAGCAGTAGCCCGAGACGATGCCGACCACCGGCACGAGACCGGAGAGCCTTGCGAATTGCACAAAGGACGGGCCGTCGAGGCCGGTCATGCCGAGCCGATCAGTATCGCCGGGACGGCCGCCGCCACCTTCGGCATAAAACACCAGCGGAAGCCGCCACTGCTCGGTGAGCGTGAGCATGCGGTCGATCTTCTTGTGATTCATGTGGCCCTGCGTGCCCGCCAGCACGGTGTAGTCATAGGCGATCACCATGCAGCGCGCGCCTTCGGGGCCGAAATCCTTGGCATTGACGGTGGCCACGCCTGCGATCAGGCCGTCGGCCGGCGTGTTCTTGATGAGGTCCTCGACCTTGCGGCGGCGGCGTTGTGCCGCGATCGCGAGCGAGCCGTATTCGACGAAGGAGCCCTCGTCGACCAGATGCGCGACGTTCTCGCGCGCGGTGCGCTGGTTGGTCTTGCGGCGGCGCTCGACCGAGGCCGGGCGGTTCTCGTCCAGCGTGATCGCCTTGCGCGCGATCAATTCGGCAAGATCGGGGCGGATGTGGTCGAGATCGATCGCCGCCTCTTCTTCCGTCTGGTGGCCATCGACCTCGGCGGGCTCGAGGAACAGGATCGGCTCGCCATGCATCAGCGTGACGCCGGGACCACCGGCGATCTTCATCACCCGGCCGCCCTGCGGCGCGGCGACGAGGTGCTCCATCTTCATCGATTCCAGCACCGCGATCTGCTGGCCCGGACGGACGAGATCGCCTTCTGCGACATCGATCGCAACGATCGTGCCTTGCAAGGGCGCCGGCACCGGGAGCGAGCCCTCCGGTGCGGCCTCAGTTGCCGCCGGCGTGGCGGCCACCGTCGGATTCACCTCGACCAACGGTTCGGCAAGATCCTTGGCCGCGCCGACGAGCGCCGCGACATGGGTATCGATGAAGTTCGTGCTGATCTTGTTCCGGACAAAACTCTGGTGCGCCAGCACCGCGCCGAGGAACGGGATGTTGGTGGCGACGCCGCCGATGCGGAATTCGCGCAAGGCGCGCGCCGCCTTGTGCACGACGTCGGGCCACCTCTCGCTCGGCGAATGCACGATGACCTTTGCCAGCAGCGAGTCGAAGGCCGCGCTGGTCTTGTAGCCGGAATAGCCGAACGTATCGACGCGGACGCCGGGGCCGGACGGCAGGTCGAACACCGCAAGCGTGCCGCCGGTCGGCTTGGTCAATCCCTTCTCGTCCATCACCTCCATGTTGACGCGGAGCTGCATGGCATAGCCGCGCGGCAGCGGCACCGCAGCTTGCGCGAGCCCGAGGGAAGCCAGCGTCGCGCCGGCCGCCACCGCGAGCTGCGAGCGCACCAGATCAATGCCCAGCACCTCTTCGGTGACGGTATGCTCGACCTGGAGCCGCGGATTGGCCTCGATGAAGGCAAAGGCGCCCTCGCCTTCACCGGCGTCGTCATCCACGAGGAATTCGAAGGTGCCGAGGTTGTCGTAGCGCGCCGCTGCCGCGAGCTGCTTCGCCGCCTCGATGATGCGCGCACGCAAGACCTCGCTCAGAGACGGGCTCGGCGCCACCTCGATGAGCTTCTGGTTGCGGCGCTGGATGGTGCATTCGCGCTCCCAGAGATGGCTGATCGTGCCGTGGCGATCGCCGATGATCTGCACCTCGATATGGCGGGCTTTCCGGATCAGCCGCTCGACATAGACGTCGCCGCTGCCGAACGCAGCCTTGGCCTCCGATTGGCAGCGCGCATAGGCTTCGTCGAGCTTGGCCGCGTCGTCGACCACGCGCATGCCGCGGCCGCCGCCGCCGGCGATCGCCTTGATCATCACCGCCGCGCCCGCGCCCAGCGAGGTGAAGAATGCCCTGGCCTCGTCGAGCGTCGTCGCGCCCGAGGTCCCGGCAATGATCGGCACGCCGCATTTTTTCGCCAGCGCCTTTGCCTGGGCCTTGTCGCCGAACAGCTCGAGCGCCTCCGGCGACGGACCGACGAAGGTGATCTTCTCCTCCGCGCAGCGCCGCGCGAGCTGGGTGTTCTCGCTGAGGAAGCCATAGCCGGGATGGAGCGCATCGCAGCCGGCCGCCTTGGCGGCCGCAACCACCGCCTCGATGTCGAGATAGGCCCGCGCGCCGCGGCCGGGGATCTCGCGCGCCTCATCGGCGGCGCGGACATGCCGCGAGGCCGCATCGTCGGCGGGATAGATCGCGACGGTGGCAAGGCCGCTCTCACCAGCGGCGCGGGCGATACGGATCGCGATCTCACCGCGGTTGGCAATCAGCAATTTCTTGAAGGACATGACTATTCCACCAGAGGTCAACGATCCTTCATGGTCGGATCGAGCACGACACGCAAGGACTCCCCGAGCGCATTGAACGCCAGGGAGACGACGAGAATGGCAAGGCCCGGCGCGTACATCTGCTCCGGGGCGATTTCCATATACTGATAGGCGCGCGCCAGCATGGCGCCCCAGCTCGGGTCCGGCGGCTGGATGCCGAGGCCGAGGAAGGAGAGGCTGGCCTCCGCCAGCAGCGCGGCGGCGAGCAAGAGCGTCACCTGCACGATCACCGGCTGCAGCGTGTTCGGCAGCACATGGCGCCAGAGCACATGCCAGGTCGGCGCGCCGAACCCCTTCGCGGCGTCGACATAGAGCTCCTGCCGCACGATCAGCGTGCGGGCGCGAACGATGCGCGCCAGCGCCGGGAACATGGTGATGCCGACCGCGATCATGCCGTTGGTGAGGCCGATGCCGAGCGCGCCGGTGACCGCGATTGCGAGCACGATTGCCGGGAACGACAGGAAAGTGTCGATGATGCGGCTGACGATGTCGTCGATCCAGCCGCCGAAATAGCCGGCGACGAGGCCGACCGGCAGGCCGATCGCAACCGCGACGCCGACCGCGAGCAGGCTGGCGTAGACGGTGGCCGGCGCGCCGTAGATCAGGCGGCTGAGAACATCGCGGCCAAGATCGTCGGTGCCGAGCCAATGCGCCGGGCCCGGCGGCGCCAGCATGTTGTTGACGTCCTGCGCGGTCGGCGCATAAGGCGCGATCCATGGCGCGCCGATCGCCACGATGACCAGCAGCAGCAGCACCAGGATCGACAGCGCAGCGCGGACATCGCCGGCGAGCCAGCGCAGGACGCGGCGCAGCCGGGTCGGCTTGGCGGGCGGCTTAAGCTCGGCGAGCGCGAGGTCGGTCATTGCTCGATCCTCGGATCGATGGCGGCGCAGAGCAGATCGGTGATCAGGTTCACCGCGATCACGACGACCACCATCGTGAAGACGACGCCCTGCACGATCGGGAAATCGCGCTGGATCGCGCCACGCACAATGAGGCTGCCGAGCCCGGGAATCGCGAACACGGCCTCGATCACGACAGTTGCCGCCAGCATGCGGTTCACCAGCAGGCTGATGATCGTGAGCAGGTTGACGCTGACATTCTTCAAGCCGTGCTGCCAGAGGATGCGGGACATCGACAGGCCCTTGGCGTGCAGCGTGCGGACATATTGCGACGACAGTACCTCGAGCAGCGCGCCGCGCAGCTGGCGCGCGACTTCGGCCATGCCGTAGGCCGCGATCGCGATCCCCGGCAGCAGCGCGTACCTGATCGCCTCGATCGGCGAGGCGGTGAAGGATTTGGCGCCGGTCGCCGGCAGCCAGTTCAGCTTCAGCGAGAATTCCGCCACCAGCATCATGGCGAGCCAGAAGCCGGGAATCGCGACGCCGAGCGAGGCGATCAGACTGACCAGCTTGTCGATCCAGCCGTTCGGCTTGATCGCGGCGGTCACGCCCATCGGGATGCCGGTGAGGAGCGCCAGCACCATGGCGATCACGACGATCAGCAGCGTGTTCGGGAAGGCGCGCCCGATCGAGGTCGCGACCTTCTCGCCGGTCAGCAGTGATTGCGAGAGATCGCCCTGCGCGACCTTGCCGAGCCAGGCGCCATATTGCACCAGGAACGGACGGTCGAGGCCGTAAATGCCCCTGATCTCGGCAATGCGCGCGTCGGTGGCATTGTCGCCCGCCAAGGTCACGGCAACGTCGCCGGGCACGAGCTTGAGGAGCGCGAACACCATGAAGGTCGCGAGCAGGATCACGGGCAGCGCCTGCACCAGGCGGCCCCCGATGACCTTGACCGGTGACCGTCGCGCCATTGTTCTCAGCTCTCGAGCCAGACGTCGTCGTATTTCGGCTTGCCCAATAGGTTGGGCTTGTAGCCCTGCACCTTCTTGTTCATCGCGACAAGCTCGAACTGGAACGCCAGCGGCACCACGAAGGCGTTCTCCATCACCAGGCGCTGCACGGTGGCGAAAGCCTTGCGCCTGACATCGATGTCCTCCGACGCCCGCGACTCCCTGATCGCGGCATCGAGCTCCGGCGGCACCGGCGCGCGGCCGCCATTGTAATAGGCGTCCTTGGTGAACATCAGTGAATAGGTCAGGCTCGGATCGGGGCGCCCGGTCCACGCGGCAAGCAGGCCGGAGCCCTTCTTCTCCGGGCCGAAGAAGGCCGCCGAGGCTTCCGCGATCGGCGCGTTGACGAAGCGGACGTTCATGCCGGCCTTGCGGAGCTGCTCGATCAGAATTTCCTCGCGCTGCACCGAATCCTGGTCGGAATAGCCGCCGATCTCGATCTGCGTGCCCTCCTTGAATCCGGCCTCCGCGAGCAGCTTGCGCGCCTTGGCGGGATCATAGGGATAGAGCTTCGCAACCTCGGCGTCATAGGCCCAATGCGACTTCGGCAGGTTCATGTAGGCCGGCTCGGCAAGACCGGCGAGCGCAGCCTTGACGAAGGATTCGCGGTCAACAGCGAAATTGAGCGCCTGACGGACCTTGACGTTGTCGAACGGCGGCTTGGCCCAGTTCAGAAAGATCTGGAACACGTAGAGCGTCGGGCCGTGCACGACCTTGACGCTGGAGGCGCGCTCGATGATCGCCTTCTGTCGCGGCGGGAGCTGGTAGATCAGATCGTTCTGGCCCGCCGTGACCGAACGCGCGCCGGTGGTGAGCTCGGGGATGATCGAAAACTCGATGCCGTCGGGATAAGGCCGGTTCGGCTTCCAGTATTTCTCGTTGCGCTTGACCACGATCTTCTCGCCGTCGGCCCAGCTCACGAACGCATAAGCGCCCGCGCCGACCGGCTTGCGCGTGACGACCCCGCCTTCGGCCGCCTTCAGCGCCGTCGGCGATACCATCATGCCGGCGCGATCGGACAGGATGCCGGGCAGCGCAGTATCCGGCGCGTTCAGCTTCAGCGTCACCTGCTGCGGTCCGGTCACCTCGACCGAGGCCACCGACAGCAGGTCGGCCTTGATATTGGACTTCGGATCGCTCTTGTTGCGGTCGAGGTTGAATTTCACAGCCTCCGCATCGAGCGGCGTGCCATCATGGAAGGTGACGCCGGAACGGATATTGAGCACGAGCGTGGTCGGATCGGTGAACTTCCAGCTCTCGGCCAATCCCGGCCTCGGCTTCAGCGTCTCGAACTCCCATTCAACCAGCGTATCGTACATCGTGAACAGGAAGGCGTGATCGGAGCCGGCGCCGCCGGTTGCGGGATCGAGGCTCGACGGATTGGCCGGCGCGGAGATGCGCAAGGTGCCGCCCTTCTTCGCCGCGCCTTGCGCGAAGGCCGGACCGCCGAGACTTGCGCTCGCGAGCGCGCTCGAGATCAGCGCAATGGCCTCGCGTCGTGTTGTCATTGTCATGGCAGGTCCTCCGGTGGTCTAGTTCGGCGAAAAATTCGGGCGGTCGGCGAAATGGCACGCCACCCAGTGATCGGGCTTCAGCTCGCGCCACTCCGGCGCATGTTCCGCGCAGAGCGGCTGCGCGTGCGGGCAGCGGGTGCGGAAGCGGCAGCCGGTCGGCGGATCGATCGGGCTCGGGACCTCGCCCTGCAGCACGGTCCGCGTCTCCTGCCGCAGCGACGACGGCAACGGCCGCGGCTCGGCTGACAGCAGCGCCTGCGTATAGGGATGCAGCGGCCGCTCGGACACCGCCTCGGTCGGGCCGAGCTCGACGAACTGGCCGAGATACATCACCGCGACGCGTTCGCTGATGTGCGAGACCACGGCGAGATCGTGGGTGATGAAGACGTAGGTCAGGCCGAGGTCGCGCTGCAAATCGGCGAACAGGTTGAGCACGTCGCCGCGGATCGACATGTCGAGCGCCGCCACCACTTCGTCGCATACGATCAGCTTGGGCTTCAAAGTCAGCGCGCGGGCGATCACCACGCGCTGCTTCTGGCCGCCGGAGAGCTGGTGCGGATAGCGCTCGCCGATCTCGGCCGGCAGACCGACGCGCTCCAGCGCCTCCCGCGCCTGCCGCTCGCGCTCGGCACTAGCGCCGACGCGCGCAAGCTCCAGTGGCTCCAGCACCGAGGCGAGAATCGTCATCCGCGGGTTCAACGCGGCATTGGGATCCTGGAAGATGATCTGGTAGTCGCGGCGGTGGCTCTGGAACTGCTTGCGCGGCAGCGCGAGCGGATCGATGCCGTCATGCAGGATGGCGCCGGCACTGGGCTTCAAGAGGAACACCAGCGTGCGGCCGATCGTGGTCTTGCCTGATCCGGACTCGCCGATGATGCCGAACGTCTCGCCGCGGCGGACGTCGAAATTGACGCCATCGACCGCCTTCAAGGTGGCGCGGCGGTCCGTGGTCTGGAAGCGCACCTCGAGGTCGCGCACCGAGACGATGGGGTCGCGGCTGGGCTCGGCCGAGGCTGCGGTCATTGCGTCGCGACCCTGGCTGCGACGGATGTCTCGGGCGGATGCAGCGCGCCGGGCAGATTGAGCTCGGCAAAGCGCCAGCAGCGCACTTTGCGGCCGCCGCCGGCATCCTGCAGCTTCTGTTCGGTCTCGCAGCCCCTGGTCGCATGCGCGCAGCGGGCGCGGAAGCGGCAACCGTTCGGCATGTCAGCGATCGACGGCACGCGGCCCGGGATCGACGGCAGCCGGCCGTGGCGCGGGCTCAGATGCGGCAGCGAGCGCAACAAGCCCGACGTATAGGGATGCAGCGGCCGCACCAGCGCCTCGTCGACGGACGCGTCCTCGATCACCTCGCCGGCATACATCGTGATCATCCGCGTGCAGGTCTCGGCGACGACGCCGAGATCGTGGGTGATCAGCATCAGCGCGGTGCGCGAGGTCTCGCTGATGTCGCGCAAGAGTTCGAGGATCTGCGCCTGCACCGTGACGTCGAGCGCGGTGGTCGGCTCGTCCGCGATCAGGAGTTGCGGCCCGCAGATCAGCGCGGCTGCGATCATCACGCGCTGGCGCATGCCGCCGGAGAGCTGGTGCGGATAATCGTCGATGCGCCGCTCGGGCGAAGCGATGCCGACGCGGCGGAGCATCTCCAGCGTCTTGGCGCGCGCCTCCTCGTATCCGATATTGGTGTGGACGCGCAGCGTCTCCGCGATCTGATGACCGACGGTGAAGACCGGATCGAGCGCGCTCATCGGCTCCTGGAAGATCATCGCGATGCGCTTGCCTCTGATGTCGCGCATCTGCCGCGCGCTGCAGCTGGCGAGATCGATGCCGTCGAAGATGATCCTGCCGTCGAGGCCGGCGAAATTGCCCGGCAGCAGCCGCAGGATCGACAGCCCGGTGATGGTCTTGCCGCAGCCGCTCTCGCCGACGATGCCGACCCGCTCGCCCGGCGCAATGTCGAAATCGATCTTGCGCGTCGCCTGCCAGATGCCCTGCGAGGTCTTGAAGCGGATGCCAAGCCCACGCACGGACATCAGCGGCCGCGCACGATCGCGCGCACCCTCCGCCTTGCGCTCTGCCGGCTGGCCTGCCTGCATCAACCCGCCGCCCGCTTCTTCTCTTTCACCAGTTGCTCCTCCATCAGCATCTCGGTGCCGATGATGCCCTCCCGCGCAAGCTCTTCAAGCTCGGCATCGCTGAGGCCGAGCATGCCCCCGAGGATCTCGCGGTTATGCTCGCCGAGCGTCGGCGGCACCGAGCGGATCGCAAAGGGTTCGGCGCCCTCGCGGAACGGCATCGACGGCTGCGGATGCTTGCCGATAAAGGCACGGTCGACCTCCTGGATGAAGCCGCGGGCATGGAGCTGCGGGTCCTTCAGGAGATCGATCGGCAGCCGCGCGACGCCTGAGGCGACACCGGCCGCCTGCAGCGCGGCCATCGCAGCATCTGGATTGCGCGCGGAGGTCCAGGCCGTGATCGCAGCCTCGATCTCAGCCTCGATGGCGCGGCGGCCTGCGGCCGTCTTGAACCTTGCATCGGCGGCCCAGTCCTCGCGACCGAGCAGCCGCGCGAGCCTGCGCCACATCGCATCATCAGACACCGCGACCACGATCCAGTTATCCTCGCCCGCGCAACGGAAGCAGCCATGCGGCACGAAATCCGGATGGCGATTGCCGTATTTGACCGGCGGCGTGCCGTCGATCGAATGCGCAACGATCCAGGGCGCCGCGAACGGCATCATGCATTCGATCTGGGCGAGATCGATGAACTGCCCCTGCCCCGTCAGCCTGGCATGGATCATCGCGGTCAATACCGCGGCGCAGCCGTTGAGACCGCCGACGGCATCGCCGAACGCGGTGTGGCTCATCACCGGCGGCCCGCCGGCATCGCCGACCACGCTCGGCAGGCCGGAGCCCTGCTCCAGCGTCGAGCCATAGGCGCGGCAATCGCGATAAACACTGCCGGCGCCGAACGCCGACATCGACATCATCACGAGCTTTGGATTCATCTTGCTCAGCACGTCGTAGCCGAGACCGAGCTTCGGCAGCACCTCGACCGAATAATTGTCGACCACGAGGTCGGCATCGGCGAGCAGCCGCTTGGCCAGCCCCAGCCCCTTCGGCCGGGTCAGATCGAGCGTGATGCCGCGCTTGTTGCGGTTCATGATGCAGTAGCGCACCGACTTCTCGTACATCTGCTCCAGCACGTAAGCCGGGCGGCGATCGACGCCGCGCCACCAGTCCGGATACTGGATCGCCTCGATCTTGATGACGTCAGCGCCGAGATCGGCGAGCGTGCGGGTGCAGATCGGGCCGGCCCAGCCCATCGAGAAATCGACGACGCGGATGCCTTCGAGCGGCAGGCGATTGGCCGCAACTGGCTTTGGTGCCGCTGCGCGCGGTGCCGTCTCGCGTTTTGCCTGCTGCTCGCCGATGCTGGGAACCCGGCCACCGCGAAGCGGCGGCGTGCCCATCAGCCGCTGCATCGTGCCGGCGCTGAAGCCGGCCTCATCGCCGACAGTGATCGGCACGATGGCGCCGCGAGCGCGCTTCTCCTTATCGGCGATGAGATCCGAGATCTCAGGCACCGGCACGATCGGGATCTTGCGCTTGAGGCACTCGGCGAACCATTCCTGCGCGGTCCGCTGTTTGAGCCTCGGCAATATTTTGCCCTCGATCTCGGCGACATGTTGCAGCCGGTCGACGCCGAGGAACAGCGTCGGATCGTCACGCAGGTCGGTGAGATCGAGCATCTCGCAGAAGCTGCGCCACTGCGCCGGTGTCACCGTGGTGACGCCGAGCCAGCCCTGCTTCGTCTCGTAGATGCCGACCGGAAAGGTGGGCCAGAAGCGGTTGACGCCGATCCGCCGCATGATGTCGCCGCGCGAGAACGCCTCGAACATGATGTATTCGGTGACGGCGATGCTGGCCTCGAACAGGCTCAGATGGCTAGAGCGGCCGCGCCCGTCCTGCATGCGCCCAATCACCGACGAGCTGGCGGCGATGAAACCCCAGAGCCCGCCGAGGATACCGGTCTGGAAATCCGGCGCGTGCATTGGCGGTCCTGCTTCCGGGCCGACCAGCTTCACCAGGCCGGACAGCGCGCGGATCGTGGCGTCGGTCGCGGCGAACTTGGCATACGGACCGCGATCGCCGAACCAGGAGAGGTCGAGATGGATCAGGCCGGGATTGTTCCGCTTGATCGCGTCGAGATCGATATCGGGACAATCCGCCGCATCGAGGCCGCGCCCATCGAGCAAGATGTCGCAAGCTCCGATCAGCTCGTTCAACCGCGACGCAGCATGCGCATCGCTCCTGTCGAGCACGACGCTCGCTTTGTTGAAGTTCAGAAACGCGAACCACGCGCTCTGCCCGCTCCGCGTCAGCGGCGCGGTGCGGCGAAGTGGATCGCCCTGCGGCGGTTCGACCTTCTGCACGTCGGCCCCGAAGTCGGCGAACAGCCGCGCGCAATAGCTTGTCGCAGCCGCGCTTCCAATCTCGACAATCCGCAGATGCGACAACGCGCCCATCACGCTTCCCCGCGAGCAAAATGACCAGCCGATGACAGCGGCTGATTCAGTTTCTTGTTGTCTGAACTTGAAGCCGCGCCAGCGCGATGATGCAAGCGGAATTTTTTCTTCCGCTCGACGGAATTCATCAATGGCGACGGCACTTAGCGGCACGCGCAGCGTCATGCGACCGTCGCTCGACAATTCCTCGGCTGTGCGCGAGGCAAATCTGCGTTGGCGGGGTGCTGCCGTGCGATTGACGCATTGCTCGATCCGCTATTCTACTCCTCGAGAGAGAAACACACCGGGCAGGAAACCATGACCAAAGCAACAACAGTCAAAAGCGTCGAAACGCTCGCCTGCGATGCCGGCTGGCGGAATTATCACTTCGTCAAGGTGACGACCCAGGACGGGCTGGTCGGCTGGAGCGAATATGACGAGGGCTTTGGCGCGCCCGGCGTGACGGCGGCAATCGAGCGGCTGTCGGCGCGGGTGGTCGGCAGGAACGCGTTCCAGCATGAGCGGATCTATGCCGAGCTGTTTGCCGCGACGCGTCCGGCCGCCGGCGGCGTGGTCGCGCTGGCGCTGGGCGCGATCGAGAACGCGCTGCTCGACGTCAAGGCCAAGGCGCTCGGCGTGCCCTGCTACGACCTGCTCGGCGGCAAGATCCGCGACCGCGTACGAGTCTACTGGTCGCATTGCGCGACGTGGCGCATCAATCATCCCGACTGGTACAAGCCGGCGATCACTGATCTCGACGGCGTGAAGGCGATCGGCCGCGAGGTGCGCGAGAAGAAATTCTCGGCGATGAAGACCAACATCTTCGTCTACACCGACGGCAAGCCCCAGGGCTGGCGGCCCGGCTTCGGTTCGCCGTTCGAGCCCGAGATCAATGTCGACCGCACCGTGCTGCGCAATCTCTGCATGCATCTGGAAGCGATCCGCGACGGCGCGGGGCCGGACGTCGATCTGCTGCTCGACCTCAACTTCAACGCCAAGACCGAAGGCTATCTGAAGATCCTGCGCGCCATCGAGAAGATGGACATGTTCTGGGTGGAGATCGACACCTTCAACCCGCAGGCGCTGGGCTATATCCGCCGCCAGAGCCCGCATCCGATCTCGTCATGCGAGACGCTGCTGGGCCTGCGCGAGTTCCTGCCCTATTTCACCGAACAGGCGATGGATGTCGCGATCATCGACACGCCCTGGAACGGCGTCTGGCAGTCGATGAAGATCGCCAATGCCGCCGAGCATTTCGAGGTCAACGTCGCGCCGCATAATTTCTACGGCCACCTCTGCACCATGATGAACGCGCATTTCTGCGCGGCAGTGCCGAACTTGCGGATCATGGAGACCGACATCGACCGCCTCGCCTGGGACCACGAGATGTTCACCCATGTGCCCGAGTTCGTCGACGGCCATCTCGTGATTCCGGATCGCCCAGGCTGGGGTACTGAGCCAAACGAGGAAGGCCTGCGCGCCCATCCGCCGAAGAACAAGGGCGGGTTGTTGAACTACGGGCTGAAGAAGTAGGTCTCTCCACACCGTCGTCCCGGCGAAAGCCGGGACCCATAGCCACCGCTGCGTGATGTGAACGGGACTATTGCCCCAGCGGCGTGCAACAACTGAGAGTTGGGGTAATGGGTCCCGGCCTTCGCCGGGACGACGCAATCCTCAATCACCGTGCCTCAATTATCATCCCGCACGGTCGCGAATGCGCTGTCGATCACGTCGCCGATCGGCTGCCAGGCGTTGCCGTCGAACTGCACCAGCCGCATCTGCTTGATCGGGCGGAAATCCTGCGGGCCGGTGTTAATGACGATGCCCGGCAACGCGACCGGGGTGTGGTAGTTCCGCAGCGACGCCGCCTGCCGCATGATGTTCTCGCGCGACAGGTCGTCGCCGCATTGGCGCAGGACCTGGAGCAGCGTGTCCGCCGCGGCGTAGCCGAACACGGCATAGAGATCGTCCTTGTCGCCGTCGGGGAAATACTTGTCCATGAAAGCGAACCACGCCTTGATCTGCGGATCCTCCTTCCAGGAGGCATCGCTGGCGTCCTTCAGGAACGACGTCGAGATCACGCCGAGTGAATTCTGCAGGCCCGCCGGCCGCAACGCGCTGGCGATCGAGGCCGACGCATTGTCGAGGATGAACACCGGGTGCCAGTCGAGATCCGCGGCGCTGCGGATCGCACGCGCGGCGATCGCCGGCGCGCCGTCGAACACCAGGATGTCGGCGCCGGAGGCCTTCAATATTCCGAGCTGGTTCTCGATCCTGGTCTCCGACGCGTCGAAGGCAAGGTCCGCGACGATCATGCCCGCGGTGTCGCCGAGCCCCTCCTGCAATCCCTTGAACAGGTCGCGGCCGAACTGGTCGTTCTGCCAGAGCACGGCGATCTTGCGATCGGGATAGGACGCCTGGATGTAATTGGCATAGATCCGCCCCTCGGCGCGGAAGGTCGGCTGCCAGCCCATGGTCCACGGATAAGTTCTGGGATGCGCCCATGCCTCGTCGCCCGAGGCGACGAAGAGCTGCGGGACCTTCTTCTCGTTGAGATAGGTCCGCGTCGCCAGATTGTCCGGCGTGCCGAACGAGCCGAACATCAAAAGCACGTTCTGCTTCTCGACGAGATCGCGGGTCTGCTCCATCGCGGTCTTCGGATTGGAGCTGTCATCGACCGAGATGAACCTGATCTTGCGCCCGTTGATGCCACCATGCTCGTTGATCATGTCGAAATAGGCCGCTTCCGCCCGCCCGATGGTGGCGAACGCCGCAAGCGGCCCTGTGTAGGGCATGATGTTGCCGATGCGGATGTCGTTGTCGGCGGCGGTCGCCGGTGCCTGCTGTGCGCGTGACGGCGTGGCGGAGACCAGCGCTGCCGCCAGGACAAGGGACATCGAAAAGGCGGTCTGTGTTCTTGTTTGTATCAACATCGCCACAAACGCCGGCAACGCGACCGGCGCTCCTCCCGAGCGAGCCAAGCTTATCGCCCTAGGCAACGGCGGAAAAATGAAATGTTGATGGCGGAGTTCCGCTCAGCG
This sequence comes from Bradyrhizobium sp. ISRA436, assembly GCF_029910015.1. Taxonomy (NCBI): domain Bacteria; kingdom Pseudomonadati; phylum Pseudomonadota; class Alphaproteobacteria; order Hyphomicrobiales; family Nitrobacteraceae; genus Bradyrhizobium; species Bradyrhizobium sp. ISRA436. Next base: position 2,280,191 of record NZ_CP094519.1, on the reverse strand, counting down.
CAACGTTATGTCGAGCCAGCCGAGCGCATTGACCACCACGCGATCGTCAGTGTCGACCAAAACCGTCGTGGTCTCGGCCTCGATGATCGCCGGCCCCATGAGCGACTGGCCAGGCTTGAGATCGTCAAGCGCATAGACCGGCACCTCGCGCCAGGCGCCGAACCAGGCCTGCCGCTTGCCACGCGGCGCGCACGGCGCGGTTGACGTCACCCGGCCGACATCGCCGCCCGCTGGCGCGACCTTGCCGACGGCGGCGACGCGCGCGTTGACGAACACCACCTCCTGACCGCGCGAGGCGTAGGTGTAGAGTTCCTCGTGGCGGCGATGGAAGCGATCCTCGATCTGCGCGACCAGGTCGGCAGCACCGAGATCGAGGTCGCCGAGCGGCACGTCGATCTCGAACACCTGCTCGCCATAGCGCATCTCCGCCGAGCGCTCGATCGCGATATCGCCCTTGAACCAGGAACGCAGGCGACCTGCGGCCTCCGCCTCCAGCCCGGCGAACAACGCGCGCACCTCGTCCGCGGAAATCCGGCCCGTGCCGTAATGCGTGCGGCTGACCTCGTAGCGGAGGTCGCTGGTCAGCATGCCCCAGGCGGAGAGAACGGAAGCGACCGTCGGCACGATGATGCGTTTGATCTCGAGCTCGCGCGCTACCTCCGCGGCATGCATACCGGCCGCGCCGCCGAAGCTCAGCAATGCGAATTTCCGCGGATCGACGCCGCGACGCAGCGTCATCAGACGGATGCCGTCGGCCATCTTCAAATTGATCATCTTGTAGATGCCGGCCGCCGCCTCGAGCCGCGAGAGCTCGAGCGCTTGCGCGATACGATCGACTGCGGCCTCTGCGGCTGCGCGATCGAGCGGCCGCGCCCCGCCCATGAAGGCGGCGGCATCGAGATAACCGAGCACGACATTGGCGTCGGTGACGGTGGCGGCGATGCCACCATTGCCGTAACAGGCCGGGCCCGGCACCGAGCCTGCGCTCTCCGGCCCCACGCGCAGCGTGCGGCTGCCGTCGACGCTCGCGATCGAGCCGCCGCCGGCGGCGATGCTGGCGATGTCGAGGCTGCGCAGCGCAATGCGCTGGCCGGCGAGCATGCCGTCGGCGGAGAGCGAGGCCTGGCCATCTGATATCAGCGAGATGTCGGTCGAGGTGCCGCCCATGTCGAACGGCACGAAATCGGGAATGCCGAGCATATCAGCGCAGCGGCGGCTGCCGGAGATGCCGCCGGCCGGCCCCGACAGCACCGTGCCTGCGGCGAGGCGCGAGGCCTCCTCCACCGGCGCCATGCCGCCATGCGACAGCACGACGAACAGCGAGCCCTTGAAGCCCGCTTCATGCAGGCGTTGCTCCAGATTGGTGAGATAGCGCCGCACCGTCGGTTCGACATAGGCGTTCACGATCGTGGTCGAAACGCGCTCATATTCCTTGATCTGCGGCAGCACGTCGCTCGAGCGCGACACGGTGATATCAGGCAGTTCGCGCGCCAGACGTTCGACCGCGGCGAGCTCATGCACCGGATTAAGATAGGCGTGCAGGAAGCACACCGCGACCGAGGTCGCGCCCGACCGCTTCACCTCGGCGATCGCATCGTCGAGCGCGGCAGCATTCAGCGGGATTACGGCGCTGCCGTCCGCCTTCAGCCGCTCGCGCACGCCGAAGCGGCGCTCGCGCGGCACCAGCGGCTCGGGCGGCGGCGTGCGCAGGTCGTAGCGGTCGGGCTTCAGACCTTCGCGCATCTCGACGACGTCGCGATGGCCCTCGGTGGTGAGCAGCGCGACCTTGGCGCCCTTGCGCTCCAGCAGCGCATTGGTCGCAACCGTCGTGCCGTGCACGAGGCGATCGGTCTCCGCCAGCATCGCCGCGCGCGTCACGCCGAGCCGTCGCGCGAGCTCTTCCAGCCCCGCCATGACGCCGATCGACTGGTCGGCCGGCGTGGATGGCGACTTCGCGAAAACGGTGCGTCCGGTTTCATCAGTGGCAACCAGGTCGGTGTAGGTGCCGCCGATGTCTATTCCGATCGTGAACATGCTCGCCTACACCGCTTTCGAAACCAGACCCTGGGCTGCGTCGCGCGCACGCGCCTCCGCCGATCGCTGCTCGGGCGGCCCCCAGCCGCCGCCGCCGGAGGAGCGGACCTCAAGGCAGTCGCCGGGGCGCAGCTCGATGCCGACCTCCTTTGTCTTCAGCACGCGCGGCGCGCGGCCCTCCGACAACAGGCGATAGTAATGCGGCTCGCCGTCCTTGCCGCCGAGCATGCCGCAGGGGCCGTGGCGCGCGCCGTCGCCGGCGGTGTTGCCCTTGGCGGGCCTTTGCGTCTCCAGCACCATGTCCAGAGCGACGCCGAGACCGCCGCGATGCTTGCCGTCGCCGCCGGAATCCGGGCGGAACTCGTGCCGGCGGAAATGCAGGGGGAAGCGCACCTCGGCGACCTCGATGCTGCCGAACTTCAAGCCTCCGACAGTGTGCCATTCGCCGATCGACGAATAGCCGTCGCCGCCGATCGAGGCCCCGCCGCCGGGCCGCGCCTGAAACATGTGCCAGATGAAGTTTCGTCCGTTGCGCGGATCCTCGCCCTGGATCGCGATGCGGAAGCGGCGGCCCCAGCCGCCCATCACACGGTCCGGACAGGATGCCGACATCGCCTTGATGATAGCCTCGACGATCTCGTTCGAAGGATGGCTGGTGCACAGCGTGACGGGACGGCCGGGATCGGCCCAGACGATGGTGCCCTGCCTGGCCACCACCTTCAGCGGCCGCAGCGCGCCGGTGTTCTTTGGGATGTCGGCATCGATCAGATAGGCAAAGGCCATCGCGACCGCGGCCTGCATATTGGCGTGCGACGAATTGACAAAGCTGGTCGACTGCGGATCGGAGCCGGTGAGATCGACCTCGATATCGCTGCCCTTTTTCGTCACCTTGGCCGCGATCTTGATGTCAGTGCGGCCGTGGCCGTCGTCGTCCAGGAAAGCTTCGCCGTAGAACACGCCGTCCTTCCAGCTCGCGACGACGGCGCGGGTCTGCTGCTCGGTGGCATCGAGGATCGCCTCGATCGCGGCCTCGACAACCTCGGCACCGAACTCGCTGAACAGCTTCGACACCCGGCGCTCGCCGAGATGCGCGGCACCCAGCATCGCGGCGAGATCGCCACGGAATTCTCTGCGATTGCGGATGTTCAGCGCCAGCAGGTCGAGCAGATCCTCGCGCGGCTTGCCAGCTTCATAGAGCTTGATCGGCGGAATGCGGATGCCTTCCTGGTAGATCTCTGTCGCGCCGGGATTGTAGGCGCCATGGGTGGCACCGCCGATATCGCTTTGATGGGCGCGCACGATGGTCCAGAGCAGCCGCTTGCCGCCGTCGAACACCGGCACGAAGGCGGTGAGATCGGGCAGATGGCTGCCGCCCTGATAGGGATCGTTGAGCAGGATGACGTCGCCCGGTGCGACATCCTTGAACCGCTCCTCGACCGCCAGCGTTGCCCAGGGCAAGGCGCCGACATGGACCGGGATGTGGTCAGCCTGCGCGATCAACCGGCCACGCGTGTCGCAGATCGCCAGCGAGAAATCACGGCTGGAATTGAGGATCTGCGAATAGGAGGTGCGAAGCATGGCTTCGCCCATTTCCCTCACGATCGAAGACAGGCGATGCTGAACGACGGAGCGGGTGATCGGATCGATCTTGGCGGGCGCGGTCACGTGACTTCCGAAGGCGGTGGAACGAACCGCTATCTTATCGCCACCGTCGCCGAGGTATAGACCCAAAACAGCACGGTCCCGATGAGCAGCGCGGCTGCCATGTACAGGAGCATCGCGGGCAGTCCGTACAGCGCCGCGACGCCGGCGGTGCTCGACTGCATCAGCGCAGCTCCAAGGAAGAAGGCGAGGTTGACGGCCGACAGTGCCTTGCCGGTGTTCTGGGGATCGACGAGCTGCCGCGTCATGCCGTAGAGCAGCGGCTGCGCCGAGGTGACAAAGCCGATCAGGATCAGCAGCACCAAGTCATATTCCGACGGCATCGCGGCGACGCCGAACAGGTTCGAGATCGGAAAATGCGGGGCGCCCGCGGCCATCAGTACGAACAGCAGCGCTGCCAGCGCATGGCTGGCGCCGACCACGGCGCGGCGGTGCCCAAACTTGCGATCGAACACGCCGATACAAATCGGCCCGACCGTCATTGCCAGCGTGAACAGGCCGAGCACATTGCCGGCCTCGATGCGGCTCAGGCCCTTCACATCCATCAGCCACGGTCCGCCCCACAGCGCACGCAGGGCCAGCACGACGCCGAGCGAGACCAGCGACAACGCGATCACTCCGCGCAAGCCGCGCGAGACGCCGAGCCGCAACACCTCGGCCATCTGATACAGCGGCGAGGAATCGTCGGCATGCGCGGCGGGCTGCTGCGGCACCAGCGCGAAGACCGCGATCAGCGCGGCGATGCCGAGACCGGCCGAACCAAAGAATCCGGCCCGCCAGCCGAACTGGTCGACGACGAAGGCAAGCGGACTCGACGACAGCAGCATGCCGGTGTTGCCGATCGAGAGGATCAGCCCCGACCACAGTCCGAACTTCGCCGCCGACATCTGCTTGGCCGCAAGCGTCATCGGGCACATCAGCATGCCCGAGGTGGCGACGCCGAGCAGCAGCTGCCCGAGCACAAACGTTGATGGCCCGACGGCAAGTGCCGACACCAGCGCGCCGACGATCGTTCCGATCAGAAGGCTGATCGACACTGGACGTACGCCGAAGCGGTCCATGGCGGCACCGACCGGAACCTGCGAGGCCGCAAAGGAAAAATGATAGATCGAGGTAAGGCTCGCCAGCACCTGCGGCGAGCTGCCGAAATCGGACGCCATCAGGTCGAGGCTGATCCCCGGAATCGTCCGCAGCAGGGTCGACAGCATATGGCCCGAGGCCAATGCCAGAAGTGCAAGAACCAGTGCGCGGAAACCGATCCCCGCCTCTTCCGTTGCCGCCGCGCCGTCCACGATTCGTCCAATCCCCAAACGTCTGGGGAGGGCGTAACATTATTGGGCAGCGGGTGCCAACCTTCGAGGCACAGTGACTTCAGTTCAGCCTATCGGGCGCACCTCGCCTCTCCCGCTTGCGGAGGAGGTCGGATCGCCTCGCCAGATGATATCCGGGTGGGGGCTGCCTCCATTACGGGATTGTCACTCGCGGTGAGCCCCCACCCCAGCCCTCCCCCGCAAGCGGGAGAGGGAGTGCACCTTCCACCTGGTTACTGCTTGTGGAACACCAACGTCCGCAGCTCGATGCTCTCGCGCGGCGGCGCGTCGGCCGGCGTGGTCGGATCGACGAACGCGGTGTGCGGCCCAAAGCGGGTGCGGCCGTCGGTCGCCGAGTCGTAGCATTTGAGCAGGATCGCCTCATTCGGCGTCATCTCGGGGATGTAGAACCAGCGGTGGTTCGGATTGTACTTGACCGAGTAAGTTTCGCCGCTGCGGTTCGGATAGATCAGGTCGGAGGCGACGAGATCCTCGGGCGCAACCGTCGTGCCGTCAGCCATCGCGAGCGGTGAATCGCGCAACGGTCCGCGGATCGGACGCCACAGATTGATCACCTGCACGCGGCCCTTCACCAGTTCTTCGGCCTCGTTGGGCAGGTGTTCGAACACGCGGTTGCGGCCGGACACGGCGGTCTGGTCGACGTGGACGCGGGTCGCGGGCTGACGGGGTCCGGCGCCGCGGACATCGGCTGCGCCCTCCACGCGCTTGCGCACGGTGTGGTCGAAGATGAGGACACGGTCCGCCTTCAGCGTCGCCTTCAGGAACGCCTCGACGGCGGGGTAGTAGACGTTGCGGACCTCGTTGTCGTCGTAGAAGTTCTTGACGACGGTCGGATGCTTGACCAGCGCAAATCCCTCACGGTCGAGCGAGAAACTGTTGGCGATCAGGCGTCCGTCGAAGATCGGGACGTTGTGGGGCTCAGGCAGCGCGGTGGATTTTGGTTCGCCGGGCGGCGGATCGAAGGCGTAGGTCCGCGGCTTGCCCGGCGTCGGCGCGAGATAGTTGAGTTCAGCGGTCACGAACGGCAGCGACTCGATCTGAGTTTGTTGAAGGCCCATGGTGATCTCCCGGACTCGATTGTTCGTTTGTTTGATTTTGGCGTTGCGAGGAGGACCGGCAAGGCCGCGGCGAAAATAGCAACGTTGCTATTCCGAACTGTGAGGCATAGGGAAAATCCTTGTCGGCGCCTGACGCCGGACGAACGGATATTCCTGGGATCACGGTTTCGTTGGCTTAGCGGCACGTCGCCTTGAAGCGTGTTGTTCGCGGCTTCACTTCACCCCACGAGCGAGAACCTGAACCCGCGGCTCACCTTCACCTCCCCTTGCCTTGCGCTGATCGTCACGGTTCATCCGGCCCGTGAGACCTTGTTGGCGCTGGTTTCGGCTTGATACGGTGCTATCCGGGATCATGCCCACGGAGACAACAAGGAGAACAACAATGAACCTATCGATGAAGGACCGCGTCGCCGTCGTGACCGGCGGCAGCAAGGGCATCGGGATCGCGGTGGCGCGGCGGTTTGCCGAATCCGGCGCCAGGGTGGCGATCCTCGCCCGCGGCGCGGCCGACCTCGCAACCGCGCGCGAGACGCTGGCCAAGGACAGGCTTGTGGTGCGCGATTACGTCTGCGACGTCTCGAAGCCTGCCGACATTAGCAAGGCCCATGAGCGGATCGTCGCCGATCTCGGCGGGATCGACGTGCTGGTCAACAACGCCGGGACGGCGCGCACCATGGCCTTCGAGAGCATCAGCGACGAGGCCTGGCAGGAAGACCTCGACCTGAAGCTGTTTGCGGCGATCCGCTTCAGCCGGCTGGTGTGGCCGGGGATGAAACAGCGCAAATGGGGCCGCATCATCAACGTGCTCAACACTTTTGCCAAGGCGCCGGCGGGCCACTCCGCGCCGACTTCGGTGTCGCGCGCCGCCGGCATGGCACTGACCAAGGTCATGGCCAATGAAGGCGGCGAGCACAATATCCTGGTGAACGCGCTGCTGGTCGGCCTGATCATGAGCGATCAGTGGGTCAAGCGCCACGCCGCCCAAGCGCCGACCACGGATTTCGAGGAGTTCGCGAAGGGCCTTGCCAGGGGCACGCCGCTCGGCCGCATCGGCACGGCGGAGGAGTTCGCCAACCTCGCCTGCTTCCTCGCGTCCGAGCAGGGCTCCTACATCACCGGCACCGCGATCAATGTCGACGGCGGCCGATCGCCGGTGGTCTAGGGCGCCGATCCCGATTCAGTCAGGACCGGCGCTCCAGGTTGTGCTTTGGCGCGCTTTCTTCACGCGAACCGGTGTCCGCTTCGCTCGAAAACGCTCTGGCGGGCAGGCAACCGACGGCTCAAAAAGCAAAAGGCCTCCGTCACCGGAGGCCTTCTATTCTTAAACCGCGTCCTTGGCGGCCTTGACCGGCCGTGCGCGGACGATCTTCCGGGCCGGCTTGGCCTTGAACATCATCTCTTCGCCCGTGAAGGGGTTGGTGCCCTTGCGCGCCTTGGTCGCAGGCTTCTTGACCACGACGAACTTCGCGAAGCCGGGGACGAGGAACACCCCGTTCTTCTTCAGCTCCTTGTGGCCGACATCGACGAGCGTGTCCAACACGTTCTTGACATCGCGCTTGGAGAGTTCGGTGGTGGTCGCGATCTTCTCGATCACTTGCGACTTCGACAATTGGGTAGCCATGGTTGCTCCATTGATTCTGGAGTGGGCACGATATGGCGGAAAATGCCGAAAAAGACAGGGTTTTCTGCACTCCCCCCAGCAATATCGCTGTGGACAGCCTCCGAATCAGCGATTTTTTCGGGGTTTTTCCAAGTCAAGGCGCTTCAGACCCCTGAAAAAACAGGGTTTGCGCGCATCGCGACACGCGCAAAACCGGCCCCCTGAGAGAATCACCGCGCACGATTGATGCCATCGACGCGCGGCGTGACGCAGGGCAAATGCCAGTTGCGGATCGCCGTAGCGTGCGACTTCAGGTTTTGGAAATGATCCTCCAAAAGGCCGAGGCTTTAGAAAATGACTTGCGTTCCCTTTCCATCGTAACATCGGCGAAAGCCCGCCGTGACCAGATGGCAGGCGATCCGATGTAGCCTTTATGTAAGCCTTGGAGACCCGCGTATGGACTTGACCCGTCTCGAGATCAACCGCCGCATGGCCCTTTTGACCTCGGCCGCCATCGCGGCCAACGTCATCAATCCGGTGCGGGCCTTTGCTCAGGAGACCCCGCGCAAGGGCGGCGTGTTCAACGTCCATTACGGTGCCGAGCAGCGCCAGCTCAACCCGAGCATCCAGGCTTCGACCGGCGTCTACATCATCGGCGGCAAGATCCAGGAGAATCTGGTCGACCTCGATGCCAACGGCCAGCCGGTCGGTGTGCTCGCCGAGAGCTGGGAGGCGACGCCGGACGGCAAGACCATCACCTTCAAGCTGCGCAAAGGCGTCACCTGGCACGACGGCAAGCCGTTCACCTCGGCCGACGTCGAATTCACCGCCATGAACATGTGGAAGAAGATCCTCAACTACGGATCGACGCTGCAGCTGTTCCTCACCGCGGTCGACACGCCCGATCCGCAGACCGCGATCTTCCGCTACGAGCGGCCGATGCCGCTGAACCTGCTGCTCCGGGCTCTGCCCGACCTCGGCTACGTCTCCGCCAAGCATCTCTATGAGAGCGGCGACATCAGGCAGAACCCGGTCAATCTGGCGCCGGTCGGCACCGGCCCGTTCAAATTCGTCAAATACGAGCGCGGCCAGTACATCATCGCCGACCGCAATCCGGATTACTGGCGACCCAACGCCCCCTATCTCGACCGCATCGTCTGGAAGGTGATCACCGACCGCGCTGCCGCAGCCGCGCAGATGGAGGCCGGCGAGCTGCAGTACAGCCCGTTCTCCGGGCTGACGATCTCCGACATGGCGCGGCTCGGCAAGGACAAGCGCTTCATTGTCACCACCAAGGGAAATGAGGGCAACGCCCGCACCAACACCATCGAGTTCAACTTCCGCCGCAAGGAGCTGTCCGACATCCGCGTCCGCCGCGCCATCGCGCACGCGATCAACGTACCGTTCTTCATCGAGAACTTCCTCGGCGATTTCGCCAAGCTCGGCACCGGGCCGATCCCCTCGACCTCGACCGACTTCTATCCTGGCCCCAACACGCCGCAATACCCCTACGACAAGGCCAAGGCGATCGCGCTGCTCGACGAGGCCGGTTACAAGGCGACCGGGGGCAATCGCTTCTCGCTGAAGCTCTTGCCGGCGCCGTGGGGCGAGGACATCTCGCTGTGGTCGACCTTCGTGCAGCAGTCGCTCTCCGAGGTCGGCATCCAGGTCGACATCGTGCGCAATGACGGCGCCGGCTTCCTCAAGCAGGTCTATGGCGACCACGCCTTCGATCTCGCCACCGGCTGGCACCAGTACCGCAACGACCCCGCGGTCTCGACCACAGTCTGGTACCGCTCCGGCCAGCCCAAGGGCGCACCGTGGACCAACCAGTGGGGCTGGGAGAACAAGACGGTCGACACCACCATCGACAACGCCTTGACCGAGCTCGATCCGGCCAAGCGCAAGGCGCTCTATGCCGAGTTCGTCAAGGAGGTGAACACCGAGCTGCCGGTCTGGATGCCGATCGAGCAGATCTTCGTCACCGTCATCACGGCGAAAGCACGCAACCACTCCAACACGCCGCGCTGGGGTTCGACGAGCTGGTACGATCTTTGGCTTTCGACCTGAGGGTTCACCCCTCATCGCGAGGAGCGCGAAGCGCGTCTCCGGACGATCCTCGGATCGCCAGGCGAACCATGAGGCGCGGCAAGCGGCCTCATCCTTCGAGATGCTTGCTGCGCAAACTCCTCAGGATGAGGAGTTGGCCGGCGCGGACTAGTCGGCTGAAATCAGTTTCTTGACGAATAGATCGAAATGGCGCGACGAAAATCGTCGCGCTCTAACCCCTTATCAGCCACAATAAGGCATGCGTATCCTGAGCCTCGCGGGGCGGCGACTTGCCGCCTCGATACCGACCCTGTTCCTGATCCTGATCGGCGTGTTCCTGCTGCTGCAGCTCGCGCCGGGCGACACCGTCGACGCGCTGATGGCGCAGATGGGCAGCGGCGACGCCGCGACCGCGGAGGCGCTGCGCAAGTTCTACGGCCTCGACGTCTCGGTCCCGGTGCAGCTTGCGCAATATCTCTGGCGGTTGGTGCGGCTCGATCTCGGCTTCTCCTCGATCTACGGCAAGCCGGTGGCGACCGTGATCCTGGAGCGGCTCCCGCCGACCATCCTTTTGATGACCGCGTCGCTGTCGTTCGCGTTCTTCTTCGGCCTGGTGTTCGGCGTGATCGCGGCGCGCGGCGTCAACCGCTGGCCTGATACGCTGATCTCGACACTGGGCCTGATCTTCTACGCCACGCCCTCCTTCTGGTTCGGCCTGATGGCAATCGTGGTGTTCTCGGTTTACCTGCAATGGCTGCCGCCGGGCGGTTTCGAGGACATCGGCACCGTGCAGACCGGGATCTGGCACCTGCTCGACATCGCCGCTCATCTCGTGCTGCCGACGCTGACGCTCGGGCTGATCTTCCTCGCGGTGTATCTGCGCATCATGCGCGCCTCGATGCTGGAGGTGCTGAACCTCGATTTCGTCCGCACCGCGCGCGCCAAGGGGCTGGACGAAACCCATGTCATCACCCGCCACGTGCTGCGCAACGCGCTGCTGCCGATGGTGACGCTGATCGGGCTGCAGGCCGGCACCATGCTGGGCGGCTCGGTGGTGGTGGAAAGCGTGTTCTCGCTGCCCGGTCTCGGACGCCTCGCCTATGAGTCGGTCGTGCAGCGCGACCTCAACACCCTGCTCGGCATCGTGTTCGTCTCCGCCCTGCTCGTCATCTCCGTGAACTTCATCGTCGACCTGCTCTACGCGCGGCTCGATCCGCGCATCGCGGCGGAGGGCTAGCGATGGACGCCGTGAAACGCTACTTCCGCAGCCCCGCCGCCGTCGTCGGCCTGATCCTGCTCCTGCTCGTCATCGCGATGGCGATCAGCGCGGGTTGGCTCTATCCGCGCGATCCGCTGGCGCTCGCCGGGCGCCCACTGATCTGGCCGTTCTCCAACCCGCGCTTCCCGCTCGGCACCGACAATTCCGGGCGCGACATCGCCGCGCAGATCTTCCATGGCGCGCGGATCTCGCTTCTAATCGGCGGGGTCGCCACCGTGATCGCGATCCTGATCGGCATCCTGGTCGGCGCCTTCGCGGGTTACTACGGCGGCTGGGTCGACAATGTGCTGATGCGGATCACCGAAGCGTTCCAGACATTGCCGAATTTCGTGCTGCTCCTGGTGCTGGTCGCCGTGTTCGGCTCGACGCTGACGACGGTGACGATCGCGGTCGGCGTGGTCTCGTGGCCCGCGCCGGCACGCCTGACCCGCGCCGAGTTCCTGTCGCTGCGCAATCGCGAATTCGTGCAGGCCGGCAAGACGCTTGGCATGCGGGACATCCAGCTCATCCTCGGCGAAATCCTGCCCAACGCGCTGCCGCCGGTGATCGTCTATGCCAGCGTGGTGATGGCGGTCGCGATCCTGCTGGAAAGCGCGCTCGCTTTCCTGCGGCTGTCCGACCCCAACGTGGCCTCCTGGGGCAATCTGATCGGGCTCGGCCGCGACGTGCTGCGGGTGCAGTGGTACGTCTCGGCGATCCCCGGCATTGCGATCCTCGTCACCGTGCTCGCGGTCTCGCTGGTCGGCCAGGGCCTCAACGACGCGTTCAATCCGAGGTTGAAGAGCCGATGAGCGACGCCGTTCTTTCGCTCGACGGGCTGACGGTCCGCCTGCCGAAAGGCGCGGACCGGACGTATGCGCTCGCCGATGTCTCGCTCTCGATCGCCTCCAACGAGATCCTCTGCGTGGTCGGAGAATCCGGCTCCGGCAAGTCGATGATGGCCAACTCCATCATGCGGTTGTTGCCGAACGAGGTGACCATCGAGCGGGGCCGGATGATGTTCGACGGCCGCGATCTCTGCGCGGCAAGCCCTGCCGAGATGCGCGACGTGCGCGGCGCCGGGATCGCGATGATATTCCAGGAGCCGATGACGGCGCTCAATCCGCTGCGCACCATCGGCGACCAGATCGGCGAGATGTTCTCGATCCACTCCCGCCTGTCGAAGGCCGAGATCAATGCGCGGGTGCTGGCGCTGCTCGACGACGTCCGCATTCCCGATCCCGAGGCCGCCACGAAGGCCTATCCGCACGAGCTCTCGGGCGGACAGCGCCAGCGCGCCATGATCGCGATGGCGCTCGCGCTCGACCCGAAGCTCCTGATCGCAGACGAGCCGACCACGGCGCTCGACGTCACCACGCAGGCGCAGATCCTGAAGCTGATCCGCGACCTGCAGCAGCGCAAGAAGACCGCGGTGCTGTTTATCACCCATGATTTCGGCGTGGTCGCCGAGATCGCCGATCGCGTGGTGGTGATGCAGCACGGCGCGATCGTCGAACAGGGTACGGCCGACGGGGTGCTGAGCGATCCGCAGCATGCCTATACCAGGCAGCTGATCGCCGCCGTGCCGCCGCTCAAGGCGCCGCCGCCACGTATCCTCTCGGGCAAGGACGTCCTGACCATTGATCGCGTCTCCAAGACCTACCGCACCGGCGGCTTCCTCGGCCGCGGTGCGCGGGTGACGGAAGCGGTGAAGAACGTCTCGCTGCATTTGCCGCGCGGTGCGACGCTCGGCATCGTCGGCGAATCCGGCTCGGGCAAATCGACGCTGGCCCGCTGCATCGTGCGGCTGATCGATCCCGACACCGGATCAATCCTGCTCGACGGCAAGGATTGGGCGAAACTCAGACACGACGAGGTCCGCCGCGAGACCCGCCACATCCAGATGGTGTTTCAGGATCCCTTCGCCTCGCTCAACCCGCGCCGCAAAGCGGCCGAGCTGGTCGCGCAGGGACCGATCGTGCATGGCGCGGATCCGGCCGTGGCAATCGCGGAAGCCAAGACGCTGTTCGAGCTGGTCGGCCTCGACCCATCCGCCAGCGATCGCTTCCCCCATGAATTCTCCGGCGGCCAGCGTCAGCGCATCGGACTGGCGCGCGCGCTTGCGCTGAAGCCGGATGTGCTGGTCGCCGACGAGCCGGTGTCGGCGCTCGACGTCTCGGTGCAGGCGCAAGTCCTTAAATTGCTCGCCGGGCTGCGCCAGCAGCTCGGGCTTTCCATCATCTTCATCACGCACGATCTGCGCGTCGCGGCGCAGATCTGCGATCTCGTTGCCGTGATGAAGGATGGCGCCGTGGTCGAGCAAGGACCGACCGCCGAGGTGTTCGGCAATCCGCAGGCCCCCTACACGCAGGCGCTGCTATCAGCGATCCCAGGCGGCGCGTTCGCTCGCGAGCACGACACGGCAGTCGTGTAGCCAGACACCCGCGGTCCGCGGGAGCTCTCTACTCGGCCGCTTCCGGCGCGCGCTCCTCGCGCAGCCGGAAACGCTTCAGCAGTCCGGACACCGTGTCGCGGAAGCCGCCATATTCCAGCTCGGAATAGGGCAGCATCGCGGCACCAGACCAACCCTGGCTGCGCATCTCGATTGCCTTGCGTTGGGCGCGCTGGCGGACCTCGTCCCACGCCGGGTTGTCAAAGAAGTCGGTATAGGACTCCGAAAACTTCCCTTCCCTGTCGATCGAAAAGCCGACGCAGGAAACGATCGGCAGGCAGTACATCCCCGTCACCGGCGTGTTGAGAGGCACAGGCATGAGCGGCATCACATGCGAGCCGCGCGCATCGCCACCCACGAAGTGCGCCTTGGCGAACGGCGAGATGATTTCTTCAGGCGCCGCGAAAATCCCCTGGTTCCTGACGATCGCGACCGGATCATCCTTGCCGGTATACTTGCCCGCGATCGCGTGAAGGCGCTGCGCTGAAACGGCCACGGCGACCTCGCCATAGGTTTTCGAGACGATGCGATCGATGCCGAAGCGTTCGTTGTCGCGAAGCAGCGCGGCAATGTGGTAACCGTCCGCGGGCGCGTCGAGTTCGATCACACTGTCGCCGGCCGTGTTGTCCATGTCGATGATATGGAAACGGAACCCCTTGATCATCGGGGGCAGCATCAGCCCCGCGCAATACATGGGATCGGCAAAGGCCAGATAGAGCGGCAGGTTGTAGGCACCGGGACCGCATTTGTCGGCAGCGAACACCATGAAGGACTCCGCAGGTCTTGCGCCCGCGAGGCTGTGGTCGAAGCTGAGTTCGGCGACGGCCGGGCCGGCGCCGCGCACGTTTCCGGAAGGGGCGTCGACGAGAAGATCCTGGCCGGCGCCGTAGAGCCCGGAGGTCTTCGCAACCGCAGTGGCCGCGAGAAACGTCTTCCAGGCGAATTGATGGACTTCGGAGCTCCCTTCGCCCCGCGTGTGCGTCATGATGATCGCAATGTCGTCGCCGGTATGGCGAACGAAACTGTCGATCAAGAGACCATTGTCGATCGCATTTGCGACCTCCCCCTCGACAGCCGCCATCATGCGCGCAGATGGTTTCGTATGTCCCCCAACGGAGCCAATGTCAGCCTTGATGACCGAAATGGTGAGTCTCATGAGCATCCCTCCGACCACAGCTCAGCGCCTTCGCCTCGGCGCTCGCTGCGCCGGGGGCGACGGCGCTGCCTATTCGAGAAAGAACCTATACTGTTACGATAAGTTCCACTCTGGATTATGGCCCGTCTGGAATCCGTGTCGATACGCGCCAACGACGCATTTGGAATAATCGGTCATGCTCGATGGGGTTACCACCTCCCGCGCTATGACGCGCGGGTGAGAAAGATCGGCAACCCCCGCTTGTTGGAATAGAGAGGACGGTAGCGTTCCTTATTGTACGAGCTGGCCACATCCAGTTTGCGCGGTCCGAGCTTGGCGTCGGGGATGGGGACGAGGTCGTAGCGGCCCTCGACCAGCGCCGACATCAGGCCGGACTTGCCTTCCAGGATGGCATCGTAGGCCATGTTGCCAAACGTCAGCGCCACAAGCTTGTCGATGAAGTCCGGATCGCCCGATCGCAGGTCGTAGGTGAGGTCAGAGACGATGGTCTCCTCGCCGGTGCGCCGCTTGATCTCGTCGGCGAACGCTTCAGCTACGCTCGCCTTCCTGCGGTGACCGTAGGCGTCAGGCTCGCCGTATTCCTGCACCTTGTAGTCCTCCCACTCGGCTCCCTCACTGAGCACGATCAGCGCGTAGTTGCTCGGATTGGCGTGCTTGTCCTCGAGGAGAAGCCGGATCAGTTTGTCGAGACTGACCTTGTACTCCGGTATGGCGCATCGGATCGAGGTCGCGTATGCGGTGTAGAGTGCCGTAAATCCGGCATCGCGACCAAAGATGCGGAAAATGCCAATTCGCTCGTGCGAGCCAACGGTGGTGCGTTGCCGCTGGATGGCATCGCTCGCTCGCGTGATCGCGGTCGAGAAACCGATGCAGTATTCGGTGTTGCGGACGTCGTTATCCATCGTCTTGGGAATGGCAATGATCTTGACGCCGAGTCCATTGAGCTTGTCCGCATAGCTGAGCGTATCATCTCCGCCGATGGCGATCAGATGTTCGATGCCGAGCCCCGTGAGGTTTGCCAGCACCTGGCCGGTGAGGTCCCACGTCCTGGTCGCGATACCCCCCTTGGTGCTCTGGGAAACCGGAAAGCCCTCGCCCGCGAGATGATCAGGCAACTTCTTCATTTTGGAGGGATTGGTGCGGCTCGAGTGCAGCACGGTGCCGCCGCGCCGGTCGATGACGCGCGTGTTTTCGCGGTTCAGCGGGATCACGTAGTGGGACTTGCTCGCGGGGTCGTCGAGGTTCAGGTGGGTAAGGGCTTCCCAACCACGGCGGAGACCGACGACCTCAATGTCGTCCTCACTGCCGCGATAAGTCACGCTCTTGATCACTGCGTTGAGGCCGGGGACGTCGCCGCCGCCCGTGAGAATACCAATGCGCTTCCTCGCCATGCCCTCCTCCCAGGATCGGTATGTGGCAATAACGCCTGCGTCAGGTCGTGGTTTCCATGAGATTGTCCACCAGCGGCGGAATCCTCGTGAACGCAGCGCTCGGCCGCACCTGATTGGCCTCCATTCTTCGGAGCGCGACGTTGTCTGACCAGTCTCCAACTCGGGCGGCCGGCCCTCCATTCTCTACATCACATCTCCCGCGCGTCGCGGCGGCGATAGACCAAGAGCATCAGCGGCGCGAGCTTGCGCATCAGGCCGTGCGCCGGGATCGTCACCGGCTCGGTGAAGGGCAGCGCGAGCTCGCCGTCGGGCACGCCCTGCACCGCCTTCGCCAGCTCCCGGCCGAGCGGCATCGTCAGCGCAACGGCGCGGCCGTTGCAGCCGGTCCAGCCAAAGGCATTGGGCCCAAGCCGGTGGATGCGCGGCAGGAAGTCGGAGGTCATGCCGACATAACCGTTCCAGACGTAGTCGAACGAAACGTCGCCGATCTGCGGCCACAGCCGCTGCAGCCGCTCCGTCACCCGCGCCTTCAGCCGCGCGGCCTTGTCGCCTGGACCGATCACCGCGCCGCCGGTGACGAGGCGGTTGCGGGCGTCGTAGCGCGCGAAATAGAGCTCGCCATGGGTGTCCGACATCGCAAGCCGGCCAGGGATAATGATCTTGCGGACATTGTCCGACAGCGGCTGGGTCGCCATCTGCCAGGACAGCACCGGCATCACCTCATGGGCGATCTGCGGCACTAGCGATGTCGAAAACTCGCCGCTATAGGCGTTGGTCGCGACCACCAGCGCACGGCCGGAGATTTCGCCCCTCTCCGTCTTCACCACCCATCGGTCGCCGCGTCGCTCGAAACTTGTCGCCGGCGAACGGGCGTAGATGCGCGCGCCGAGACCGAGCACGGTGCGCGCCAGGCCCCGCGCCAGCGCCAGCGGATTGATGTGGCCGCCGGTCCTGTTCCAGAACCCGCCGTACCAGGCATCCGACCCGAGCATGTCCCGGACCTGGTCGCGTGACAGCAATTCGACCGGCGCACCGAATTTCGACCATTGCCGGACGCGCCGCTCCGCGATCTTGATCCGGCCCGGCGAATGCACCGGCTGCACCCAGCCGGCCTGCTCGTGCTCGGCCTCGATATTGTAGCGCCTGACGATGTCGAACAGCGTTGCGGCGCTGTCGCGCAGCATCGCGACGAAGCGCTCGCCGGCCGCGCCATGCCTGGCGACGATATCCTCGGGATCGGGACGCGACAACGTCGGGATCACCTGCCCGTTGTTGCGGCCCGAGGCACCCCAGCCCGGCTCGGCGGCCTCGACGATCGCGACATCGACATTGGCCTCACGCAGATGCAGCGCCGTCGACAGGCCGGTGAAGCCGCCGCCGATGATGACCACATCGGCCTGCTGCGCGGCGGTCAATTCGGGACAATCAGGGCCGGACGGTGTCACCGCGGCCCAGAGCGAATTGGGCCAGCGTACGGCATTGCTGCTCATCATGATCCTTTCTTGCGGGCGCCCGATCGTTCTGGTTAGCTTTATTCCTTCATTCCAGCCGGGGAAAGACAAGAAGTGGCACTCAAGAACGTCATCGGAATCGATCACGCCGTGGTCATGGTGAAGGACCTCGACAAGGCCGCCGAGAACTACAAGCGGCTCGGCTTCACCGTGTCGCCGCGCGGCACCCACAGCGCGCATATGGGATCGGGCAACTACACCATCATGTTCGATCCCGACTACATGGAATTGCTCGGCGTGCTGACGCCGACAGAACATAATGCTCCGGCGCGTGCCTTCCTGGAGAAGCGCGGCGAAGGCATCGAGCGGATCGCGTTCACCGCGGTGGATTCGGCGGCCGGCGCCGAGGAAATCCGCGCCCGCGGCTATGCGCCGATCGGCCCGACCGATTTCGAGCGTCCGGTGACGCTGCCGAACGGCACGGTCTCCGCGGCAAAATTCCGCACCTTCCAATGGCCGACCGCGGAAGCGCCCGGCGGCGTCCGCATCTTTGCCTGCCAGCACAAGACGCGGGAGACAGTGTGGATCCCCGAGCTGATGACGCACGCCAATGGGGCAAAACGCCTCAGGCAGGTGCTGATCGTCTCGCCGGACCCGACAACCGAAGCGGCGCATCTGTCTGACATGATCGATGTCGCTGTGAGGAATGAGGCCGACGGCGCGATTGCGGTGCCCTCCGGCGGGGATCGCGCCGACTTCGTCTTCCTGACCAAGGACCAGCTCGGCAAGCGCTATCCCGGCGTCTCGCTGGATGGCCTCCCCGATCGCGGCGGCGCGGGCCTTGTGATCGCGGCCGACCTCGCGGCGACGAAAACGGCGCTGGGCGGGACTGGAGTGAGCAGCGGCAGCAGCATCTGCGTGCCGCCGGCTGCGGCCAACGGCACCCTGCTCGCCTTCGTCCAGGCATAGCCGGCCTGACTTGAACTACCTGCTCTCGCTGGTCGGCCTGCCGCCGCAGCTCTGGGTGTTCAACCCGACGACGGTGATCCCGTCGCTGGTGCTGGTCGAGACTTGGCAGTGGACGCCGCTGGTGATGCTGATCGTGCTCGGCGGCCTCGCCGCGATCCCGACCGAGCCTTACGAGAGCGCGCAGATCGACGGCGCCAGTTTCTGGCAGGTGTTCCGCTTCATCACCCTGCCCCTGATCATGCCGTTCCTGTTCATCGCCGGCATGATCCGCATGATCGATGCGGTAAAAAGCTTCGACATCATCTTCGCGATCACACAAGGCGGACCTGGCTCGGCGTCGGAGACCATCAACGTCTATCTCTACAGCGTCGCCTTCGTCTATTACGACCTCGGCTACGGCTCCGCCATCGCCGTGGTGTTCTTCCTCCTGATCGTCGCGTTGGCTGCCCTCCTGCTCTATTTGCGCAAGCGCATGCTGTGGACAGCAGAGCTTGGAGGCGGCGCATGAATCTGCGTCAGTTCCTCGGCCAGATCGGGCTGTGGCTGTCGGTGTTCGTCATCGTCTCGCCGGCGATCCTGTTCTTCCTCTGGATGGCCTCGCTGTCGCTGAAATTCGAGATCGACAACGCCCTACCCGTCGGTGTTCATCCTGGAGAATTTTGCCTGGAAGAACTATGCCGACGTGCTCGCCTCCAACCGTTCCCTGATCTACTTTGTCAACAGCCTGATCGTCACCGGCTCTGCGACCGGGCTCGCCATGCTGGTCGGCGTGCCCGCCGGTTACGGCATCGCACGGATGGCCGCGCATAAATCGGCGATCGTGATCCTGATCGCACGCATCACGCCCGGCCTGTCCTACCTGATCCCGCTGTTCCTGCTGTTCCAGTGGCTCGGCCTGCTCGGCACGCTGGTGCCACAGATCATCATCCATCTCGTGGTCACGGTGCCGATCGTGATCTGGATCATGATCGGCTATTTCGAGACCACGCCGCTGGAGCTCGAGGAAGCCGCGCTGATCGACGGCGCCACGCGCTGGCAGGTGTTCCGCCACGTCGCGCTGCCGATCGCCAAGCCGGGGCTCGCAGTCGCCTTCATCCTTGCCGTGATTTTCTCCTGGAACAACTTCGTGTTCGGCATCGTGCTGGCCGGGCGCGAGACACGCACGCTGCCGGTTGCGGTCTACAACATGATCTCGTTCGACCAGTTGAGCTGGGGCCCGCTCGCCGCGGCCGCGCTGATCGTGACGGCGCCGGTGCTGCTGCTCACCGTGATGGCGCAGCGGCAGATCGTCGCTGGGCTCACCGCAGGCGCGGTCAGGGGCGGCTAGTCGTCAAGCGCTTTCAGCATGGCGGCTGAATCGGCGACACAGCCGAAGATGCCACCTTAGGCCTTGATCATCTTGAGGCCTTCGGCCGCGATCGCCCCTCCGGGGCAGGACTCCTGTGCTTATCTGAAGAAATGCACCAGCCCAATGCTCAGGCCAAGCAGCAGCAGGAGCGACAGCGTGACGGCTGCCGTCACCCGGCCGCCAACGGTCGAGAGCACGCGCACGTCGACGCCGAGCCCGAGCGCGGCCATCGAGACGACGGTGAGGATCGCCGCGGTCTTCGTCACCGGCGCGATCACGATGTCGGGCACGAGCTGGAGCGAGCGCAGCGCGGCCAGCACCAGAAAGCCGATGATGAACCAGGGCACCAGCTTGAACGGGCTGATCGACACCGCCTTGTCGGCGTTCGCCTTGCGCCTGCGACGCCGCGCGACGAACAGCGAGAGGCCGACCACGATCGGGCCCAGCATCAAGACGCGCACCAGTTTCACCAGCGTGCCGAGCTGCGTGCTGACGATGCCGGCCGGAACGGTCGCCGCCAGCACCTGCGGCACGGCGTAGACGGTGAGCCCGGCGAGGATGCCGTATTGCGTGGCCGAGAGCTGCAGGAGCGGAATCAGCAGCGGCAGGCCCAGCACCATCAGCACACCGAGGATGGCGGTGAACGAGATCGAGGACGCGATATCGTCGCCGTCGGCCTCGATCACGGGGGCAACGGCCGCGATCGCGGAGTTGCCGCAGATCGAATTGCCGCAGGCGATCAGGACGGAGAGCTTTGCCTTGAGCCCGAGCATCCGGCTGAGGCTGTAGCTCACCGCCAGCATGATGACGACGGTCACCGCGATCGCGCCGATCAGGCGATAGCCCGACGCCACGATGGCCGCGAAGCTGATGGAGGCGCCAAGCAGCATCACGGCGACCTCGAGCAACTGCTTGGCGCTGAAGGCGATGCCGGAGCGCCAGCGCTCCGACGGCTGCCAGACGGTGCGCACCGCCATGCCCAGAAGGATCGCAACGACCAGGGCCTCGATATAGGGATGGTCGAAGATGCGCTCCTCGGCGGCCTGGACGCCGAGCGAGATGACCGTGATCACTCCGCAGAGGAGGATGCCTGGAATGAGGTGGAACGCCCGCTTGAGCGGGTCCTGCTTCTGCCCCTGATCGTTGGATGGTTCCGGCACGAAATCTCCTTTTCGGAGAAGATTTTATGCGCCATCGCGCGCTCTTTGGCTAATATCTTTTCGGATTGCCCCGATAGAGAGAAGTTATGTCCCTCAACCTGCATCTGCTCCGCCTGTTCGCGGCCGTGGCGAAGACCGGGAGTTTCTCCCGCGCCGCCGACCTGCTGCACATCAGCCAGCCGGCGATCTCCAAGGGCGTGCGCGATTTCGAGCTGCAGGTCGGCTGCCGCCTGCTCGACCGCACGCCGAAGGGGGTGCGCCCGACCCGGGAGGGCGCCGCGCTGGCCCGGCATGCGGAGACGCTGTTCGCGGCCGAGCGAGCCGCGGAGGACGCGTTGCAGGCGCTGCGCAACCTCGACAGCGGCTCGCTGCGGATCGGCGCCAGCACGACGATCGCGACCTACATGATCCCGGAATATCTCGGCATCTTTCACCGCGCCTTTCCCGGCATCGACCTGCACGTGGTCAGCGCCAACACCAGCGATATCGCCGCACTGATGCTGGGGCATGAAATCGAGATCGCCCTTGTCGAGGGTCCGGTGGAAGACGAGAACCTGACCAGCGCGGCCTGGCGCACCGACGTGATGGGCCTGATCGCAGGCCCCGACCACCGCTTCGCGGCGGCCGCAGGGCCGATCGACATCCGTCTGCTCAACGACGAGATCCTGATCGTGCGCGAGCCCGGCTCAGGAACGCGCGAGGTGGTCGCGCAGGCGTTTGCCGCCCACCGCGTCGAGCCGCAACGGAAACTCGAGATCGGCAGCACCGAGGCGATCAAGCAGGCGGTGGCCGCAGGCGTCGGGGTCGCGATGGTATCGATGGCGACGATCGACGATCAGGTCAGGCTCGGAAAGCTGAAGGTGATCCCGATCAAGGGGATCCACATCGAGCGCACGCTGTGGCAACTCAAATCGCCCGGCCGGCTGGAGGTGCCGGCGGCGGTCGCGTTCGAAGGGATCATTCGGGAGGCGCGGGCCGCGAGGATGGTGCCGCACAAGCCGGCACTCAAAGCGCGGCAAACAGACCCTGCGCCCAGGCCACGGCACGCTCGAAGCTGAACACGTCCGGCTCGAAATAAACGGCGCGCGCCAGCACGATGCCGACGACCAGCGCCCAAAACACGCTGGTGCCTGCCGTCTTCAGCCATTTCGACGCGCGCCCGCTCGCGATCGAAGGATCGATTGCGGGGACCGGCTCGCCGAAGGGATCGAATGCGGATTGGCTCATTGTCGCGACCATCTGGAATGCCCTGAAGATGTCGCTACAACGGGTGCAGAAGCAAGGGTAGCGCAATGCCTTTTGCGCGGGCGGATTGGAAGGGTCTTTTGCGCGACGAGGCCGAGGGAGAGTTTTTTTCTCCGACCCGAAAATGCCCGATTCAGGCCGATCCTGCGGCTAAGGTCCGGACTCAATCAGGTCCACCAAATGATAGCGGCAGCAAGATTGACGGCCGAGAGGAAGTTTCTGGCGAGCTTGTCATAGCGGGTTGCAATGCGCCGCCAGTCCTTGAGCCTGCAAAACATGCGCTCGACGAGGTTGCGCCGCTTGTATGCGGCGCGGTCGAACGGATGGAAGCGTTTTCGGGTGGGATTGTTTGGGATGACCGGGGTTGTTCCCCGTTCGATGAGGAATTGCCGCAGTTCGTTCGCGTCATAGGCCGTGTCGGCCGCACAGCAACGCGGTGGTGGCAGAGAGCTGAGCAGGGGCAGCGCCGCGCGGATGTCACCACGCTGACCTGGCGTTACTTCGAGCGCGATGGCGCGTCCGAGACTGTCGCAGACGGCGTGGATCTTGGTGGTCCTGCCACCGCGGGAACGACCGATGGCCTGAGCCTCCGCCCCCCTTTTCCACCGGCCGCCGCACGGTGCGCCTTGGCGGTCGTGGAATCGATGGCCTGGAAGTCGTCATCGGGCGACAGGCCCCGAAGTGCTTCGAACAGATTGCGCCAGACCTCGCGCCGCGACCAGCGGTTCCAGCGATTGTAGACGGTCGTGTAAGGGCCGAACACTGCCGGGCAATCGCGCCAGCGGCAGCCGGACTTCAACACATGGATGATGCCACTGATCACGCGGCGATCATCGACTCGACGAGCGCCGGGCTGATTTTGCGGCAGCAAGGGCTCGATTGCTGCCCACTGCCGATCATTCAACCAAAACTCGCCCGCCATGATCCAAGCCCCGCAAATGCAGAGCTTGAATCATATCTCCACGTAAAATTATACATCTGATTGAGTACAAACCTTAAGAGCGAACGGGCTCGTGACACATGCACTGCCTTTTCGCCGTCATTGTGAGCCAACGGGTCGCGCGAACGCGCGCCCGATGACAGGCTCCGCAAAGCAATCCATCTGTCCGCAAGCTTGGACAGATGGACTGCTTTCGTCGCTATCGCGCCTCGCAATGACGAGCTGCGACGGTGCACAACTTCTCAGGCCGGCTGCGGCCGGAAGTTCTCGATAAAGCGCAGCAGCACCCGCGCGCCGGTCTCGGCGTCGGCGAGTTCGACATGCTCGGCCGGGTTGTGACTGATCCCGCCGCGGCAGCGCACGAAGATCATGCCGATATCGGCGATATCGACCATCGCCATGCCGTCATGCCCTGCCCCGCTCGGCAGCTCAAACACAGGAAAGCCTTCGGCCGTGACGGCATCGGCGATCTGCGACGTCAGCCATGGCGCGCAGGGCACGCTGCGGTTCTCATGAGTGACATCGACCTGCAGCGTCAGTTCGCGGCGTTTTGCGATCGCCTCGATCCGCTGCAAGATACCGGCCACCGCGCGCTCGCGATGCGCATCGCTTTGCGAGCGGATATCCATGGTGAAGGAGACTTTCCCCGGGATCACATTGGTCGCGCCCGGCATCGCGCTGATACAGCCGACGGTGCCGACGAGGCCAGCCGTGTCGGCCTTGCAGAAGTCCTCGATCGCAACGATGCATTCCGCCGCACCGGCCAGTGCGTCGCGCCGCAGCGCCATCGGCACGGTGCCGGCGTGGCCGGCGACACCGGTGAGGTTGGCCACGAGCCGGGTCGCGCCCGCGATCGCGGTGACGACGCCGACGGGTAATCCCTTCTCTTCCAGCACCGGCCCCTGCTCGATGTGCAGTTCGACATAGCCGAGCAACTCGCGGCGGGCGCGCGCCGCCTTGCCGATGTGATCGGGATCGAGCCCGAACTCGGTCAGCGCATCGCGCATCGATGTGCCGGCGCGGTCGCACGTGTTGAGCACGCTCTCGTCGAAGGTGCCGGCCACCGCCCGGCTGCCGAGCAGGGTGGAGGCGAAGCGCACACCCTCCTCGTCCGCAAAGCCCACAACCTCGACCGCGAATGGCAGCCGCTTGCCACGCCGGTTCAGATTAGCGACGCAGGCGATCGCCGTGATGACGCCGAGCGGACCGTCCCATTTGCCGGCGTCGCGCACCGTATCGTAATGCGAGCCGACCATCAGGCACGGCAGGTCCGGCCGCTCGCCCTCGTAGCGGCCGCAGACATTGCCGATGGCGTCGAGATGCGCGCTCATCCCGGCCTCACGCATCCACGACAGGATCAGATCGGCGGCCTTGTGGTGCTCTTCGGTCAGAAAAATCCGCGCCAGATGCTCAGGCGTTTCGGAGATCGCAGCGAGCGCGTCGACCCGCGCCACGATCTCTTCGCCGAGCGATGACCGCTCGTGTCCAGCTGCTGCTCCCATCTCGCTCATGCCGCTCCTTTGCGTGACCGCATCAATCCTATCCGTCCGAACTGACGCGACCGCGCTCGCACCGATGGCATGCTATCCGATCTCAAACGCATTGTCCGCCAGATGCTTCAGATGGGCGTGCCAGTGCTCGGCGATCGCAAGCCGGGTCGGCACCCAGACCCGCTCGTGCTTCTGGATGTAGTCAAGGAAGCGCATCAGCGCGGCGGCACGGCCGGGGCGGCCGACCACCCGGCAATGCAGGCCGATCGACATCATCTTCGGCGACGTCGCGCCCTCGGCATAGAGCACGTCGAAACTGTCCTTCAGATAGGTGTAGAACTCGTCGCCGCCGCCGAAGCCCTGCGGGTTGACGAAGCGCATGTCGTTGGCGTCGAGCGTATAGGGGATCACCAGATGCGGCTCGGTTCCCGGAGCCTTGATCCAGTACGGCAGATCGTCGGCGTAGGAGTCGCAGAGATAGCGCAGGCCGCCGGCCTCCATCAGCAGCCGCAGCGTGTTAATCGAGGAGCGGCCAGTGTACCAGCCGAGCGGCCGCGCGCCGGTCGCCTCGGTATGGATGGCGATGGCGCGAGCGATCTCCTCGCGCTCCTCGGCTTCCGACATGTCCTTGTGCTCGACCCAGCGCAGGCTGTGGCTTGCGATATCCCAGCCCGCCTCCTGCATCGCGGCGACAACGTCCGGGTTGCGCTTCAGCGCCATGGCGACGCCGAACACCGTGACCGGCATCTTGCGCTCGGTGAATATCCGCCACAGCCGCCAGAAGCCCGCACGCGAGCCATATTCGAACATCGATTCGATGTTGGCGTGGCGTTGCCCGACCCAGGGCTGCGCGCCGAGCACGTCCGACAGGAACGCTTCCGAAGCGCGGTCACCATGCAGGACGTTGTTCTCGCCGCCCTCCTCGAAATTGACTACGAACTGCACGGCAATCCGCGCGCCCTCCGGCCACTTCGGATCGGGTGGATTGCGGCCGTAGCCGAGGAGATCGCGCGGATAGCGGGGCTCGGTCACATCACACTTCCTCGAAGCGGATCTTCTGCGCGCCCTTCCAGAGCACGGTCTTGCCGAAGGTCGTGAGGTTCTCCAGCCCCGATGTCAGGGTGATGAAATGGTTGCCGGCGAGCTGGCCCATCTTGCTGGCGAAATGCACGCCGCCATAGGCGAGCAGAATCTCGGTCTCGCTGATGCCGCCGGGATAGAGGATGATCTGGCCCGGCGCCGGGTAGCTGGTGTGGTTCTCGTAGGAGACACCGAAATCGAGATCGCCGAGCGGCATCCAGACGCCCTCGCCGCTCCAGCGCACATGGATCGCCTGGCTCTCGAACGGCATCGCCCTGCGGAAGGCGGCGACCGTCTTCGGCGCGAGCTGCTCCTCGAAACGGGCGTCAAAGGTGAACTCGCCGGCGCGGACAATCAGTTTGCTCATCGATCTCTCGTGGGTGGCCTTTGCGGGAATGATGTCTCCACCATTGCCGCCGGCCCGCGCCTGACGCAAGGCCAATTCCGGCCGCCAGGCCGGGTTTTTCGCCGCAGAACAGGCCCCCAACGCAGATTTGAGCAAGGTTGCATTGCGCCGCGCAGCGCGGTTTGCGAACCTGAAAGGAGATGCGAAAGAGGTGTCTCCATGACGACAAATAGCCTGCACGGACATGTGGCGCTCGTGACCGGAGGGTCGCGCGGCATCGGCGCGGCGATCGTCAAGATGCTGGCGGAAGCCGGCGCCGCGGTCGCAATCAACTATCGCGAGCGTGCAACCGAGGCCGAAGCGCTGGCGAAGGGCATCACCGCGGCCGGTGGCCGGGCTGTCGCGATCGGCGCCGACGTGTCGGAAGCCTCAGCCGTCGCTGATATGGTCGAGCGCGCACGATCCGAACTCGGCCCGGTCGACATCCTCGTCAACAATGCCGGGATCGCGATCGTCAAGGGCGTCGACGATCTCACGGAGGAGGACTTCGATCGCACCATCACGGTCAATCTCAAATCGGTTTTCCTGTGCACGCAGGCCGTACTGCCGATGATGCGAACCAAGCAATGGGGCCGCATCGTCAATATCTCTTCCGGCGCCGCGCGCGGTGGCGGCGCGATCGGGCCGCACTACAACGCATCCAAGGCCGGCATCGAAGGCTTGACCCGCGGCTATGCCGCGCGGCTCGTCAAGGAAGGCATCACCGTGAACGCCGTCGCGCCGTCGCTGATCGAGACCGACATGATGAAAGGGCAGACCGCGCTGGTCAGCCGGATTCCGTTGGGACGTTTCGGCACCTCCGAAGAGGTCGCGCAGGCCGTGATGCTGCTGGTCAACAATCCCTACATGACCGGCCAGACGATTGCGATGAGCGGCGGCATGGCGTTCAACTAGCACACGTCTCCTTGCCGTCTTGACCACATCGCCGGTTTGCCCTACGCGTTAGCGTATGAACCGTTCGATCCTGATCGCCAATTTCTGGTGGCGCGCCTTCTGACAGGCGGGCCGAACGCGTTCATGCATTTTCGGGGCCGCCGCATCGGCCGGCCTTTTTTATGTCATCCAGCTCGCAATGCGGCGTCCCCATTCCAAATCGAATGGAGATACCGATGACCAAGTCAGTCATTCTCACCGGCGACCGCACCACCGGCCCGCTGCATCTCGGCCACTATGCCGGCTCACTGAAAAGCCGGCTCGCGTTTCAGGAAACGCACGAGCAGTTCTTACTGCTCGCCGACTTGCAGGCGCTCACCGACAATGCCCATGACGTCGGCAAGGTTCGCAACAACGTCATCGAGGTCGCGCTGGACTATCTCGCCGTCGGCATCGATCCGGCCCGAACATCGATCTGTCTGCAATCCCAGCTGCCCGCGCTCGCGGAACTGTAGATGCTCTACCTCAACCTCGTCACGGTCGCGCGACTCGAGCGCAATCCAACCATCAAGGATGAAATCCGCGCGCGCGGCTTCGGGCGCGACATACCGGCCGGCTTCCTCTGCTATCCGGCGGCGCAGGCCGCCGACATCACCGCCTTCCGCGCAACCATCGTTCCGGTCGGTGAGGACCAGGCTCCCTTGATCGAGTAGACCAACGAGATCGTTCGGCGTGTCAACGCGCTGGCCGGCCGCGAGCTCTTGCCGGAGGCGCAGGCGATCATCCCGCGCGCGGGACGGCTGCCAGGTATTGATGGACGTTCAAAGATGAGCAAGTCCGCCGGCAACGCCATTCCTCTCTCGGCCTCGCCCGATGAGATCTCGGCCGCCGTGCACGCGATGTTCACCGATCCCGATCATCTGCACGTCACCGATCCCGGCAAGGTCGAGGGCAATGTCGTCTTCACCTATCTCGACGCGTTCGACGACGATCGCGATGCCGTCGAGGATTTGAAGGCGCGCTATCGGCACGGCGGCCTCGGCGATACCACCGTCAAGCGGCGTCTGGAGGGCATTCTCCAGGAGCTGATCGCCCCGATCCGGGCGCGGCGCGCCGAACTGGCGACAGATCCTGATCACGTCGTCGGTATCATCAGGCGCGGAACCCTGAAGGGCAGAGGGATCACGGAGCGCACCAAGCGCGACGTGATGGAGGGGCTCGGCTTGTTCCAGCTGTGACGCAGTAAGGCTGTCATCAAACCGTGCGGGAACCGTGCTTGTCTGCAGTCGTTGATTGCCAGGCGAAACCGGATTTGGAGCTTGCCGTGATCGATCCGAAAGCGCTTCTCGAACGGGCCTCGCAATTGGCCGACCAGGCCAAGGACGAGAAGGACCAGAGCATCCGCGAACGGCTGCTGCGCATGGCTGACCACTACCGGGATCTGGCAGCGCATGAGGCATGGGCGCGCGAGAACCCACCATCGGTCAGCGGGATCACGAGCGTGCTCGGAGGCCGCGCGCATTGATCACCTGTTTTGCAGCCTAATGAGCCGCGGT
The DNA here is from genome assembly GCF_029910015.1 of Bradyrhizobium sp. ISRA436. NCBI lineage: Bacteria > Pseudomonadati > Pseudomonadota > Alphaproteobacteria > Hyphomicrobiales > Nitrobacteraceae > Bradyrhizobium > Bradyrhizobium sp. ISRA436. The sequence goes on along the minus strand of NZ_CP094519.1, from coordinate 2,251,682 downwards.
CCGGCATTCAGCTGACGCGGATGCGATAGCTGAGCGACCGTCGCGTACCCGGCGCGATGTGCATCAGGCCGGGCTTGTCGGCAAATTCGCCGTCGAACTCCGCCGGGCTTGCGAAACCATGCCAGGGCTCGATGCAGAGGAACGGCGCACCGCCCACCTTCGACCAGATGCCGAGTTCGCGAAAGCCATTCCAGGAGACTTCGATCGCGGGGCCTTGCCCGGCGGTAAAGCGAACCGACGTGCTCGCGACCTGATCGAGGATCATGGCGTCGTCGTCGAACAACCGTTCCGACAATGCGAGCGTCCTGCCCCTAATCGGGCTGGGTTCGGCTTGCGGCCGCATCAACCCATCCTTCAAACCGCGGACCGGTGCGGGCTCGTCCTTCTCGAAGCTCAGCGTGTAAGCCTCCTTCGGCAATTCCGGCAGCAGTGGCCAGTTGAAGGCCGGATGACCGCCGAGCGAGGCCGGCAGCATCACCTCGCCGGTATTGATGACATCGAAAGTAACTTCGAGATCTGCGCCATCGATCCGGTAGGTGACTTCGAGCCTGAAGGCGAATGGATAGCGTGCGCGGGTGTCGGCGTCGTCGGTGAGCGCGAGCTTGCAGGACCGCGCCCCCTGCTCCAGCCATGCGAAGCGCCGGTCCCGCGCAAACCCGTGCTGCGTCATTGGATAGGTCTTGCCGTCGTGACGCAGCGCGTCGTTCTTCAGCCGGCCGACGATCGGGAACAGCACGGGTGCGTGGCGTGGCCATTGCGACCCCGCCTGCCACAGCAGCTCAGCGCCATCGGCCCCCTTGAGCGACGACAATTCGGCGCCCTGCGCCAGAATGGTCGCGGCGATCCTGTCGCCGTGCAGCGTGTGACTGTCGCTCATGCCCGCCTCGCCGGATTAAGGTGTGCCGCGAAAGGAGATGTTCGACCACGGCCGCGGCGTCAACCTTGTTGACGCGCACCGGCACGGTTTGATCGGTGGCACGAGCCAGCTCCGCCTATCCAGCAATCTTGGAAAAATCGGGCTGACGACGCTCGGCAAAGGCAGCAAAGGCCTCGCGCGCCTCCGCGCTCATCAGCCGCTCCTGGAAGATCTCGCCTTCGCGCGCCATTTGCGCTGATATCCTGGCGGTGTCGCGCATCAATGCCTTGGTGTGCAGGAGCGAGCCGAGCGGCCGCTTGGCGAGCGCCTCGGCCGCTGCCCGGGATTTGGTACGGAGATCGTCGAGCGGCACGACCGCGTTGGCAAGGCCGATGGCGACCGCAGTGTCAGCTTCGACCGGCTCGCCGAGCGCGAACATCGCGTACGCTCGCGCATAGCCGATACGCTGCGGCAGCAGATAGGTCGAGGCAGCCTCCGGCACCAGCGCAAGGTTGACGAACGGCGTGATCAACCGCGCATTCGACGCGAGATAGACGAGGTCGCAATGCAACAACATGGTGGTGCCGATGCCGACCGCATTGCCCTGCACGGCAGCAACCAGCGGCCGCGTCGCAGCCGCAAGCTTCGCGAGAAAGCGCGTCACGTGCCGCTCGCCCTGCGCGCCTTGCGAGGCCGCGGCGAAGTCTGCGAGATCGTTACCCGCGGTGAAGCTGTCGCCGTCGCCCTGGAACAGCACGGCTCGGATCTCGGAATCGCCTTCCGCGCGTTCCAGCGCGTCGGCCATCGCGCCATACATCGCGTTGGTGATCGCATTCTTCCTGTCCGGACGCGCCATCGTTACGGTAAGGACGCCCGCGTCCAGCACCACGTTGACCAATTCACTCATGCCTCACTCCTGTTGCTTGCTAGGCGTCTTTGTCCTTCGGAAATTTCTCTTGCAGGCTGGTCAGCCAGCGCGACACAACGTCGATCTCGACTTCCGAAAACCCCTCCATCAGGCGGTTGTTGATCAGCCTCGTCCGCGTCGCGGCGCGTTTGCCGAGTTCCTGTCCCGCCACAGTCAGATAGAGCCGCTGGCTGCGCCCATCGTCACCGTCGCGCCGGCGCTTCACGAGTCCCGCACGTTCCATCCGGTCGGCAAGTCCGGTCATCGCCGACGGCACGATGTCGAGCGCCTGCGAGACGTCGCCGATCAGCGCGCCATCGTTGCGCCCGAGAAAGAACAGCACGCCCGCCTGAGCCGACGTCAGGTCGTGCGCGGCCGTCTCTTGCTCGATCGCGCGCTGCAACCGTCGATAGGCCACGGTCAAAAGAAAGATCAGCCGGTGCTCTGCCTTCATGCGTATCGGTATATACTTCGCATGCGAAATATCAAGGTATTTCGTATACGAAATACCTTGCCGTCACGGAATCGCGCGCGCAAGACCGGTGGCCCGTCGCCGGGGAGACGGACACGCGCTCGCGGCGGGTGGGTTCGCGCAAAGCTCTCCCGCCTCAGTCGCATGTGCGCAATTCTTTTCGCTATGCAGCATCGTTGGATTGGCAGAAAGCTCTTGATCGAAATCGATCAACCCGGAAAGCTTCGGGCCCAGGGTGCCGCTTTGTCGGGTTTTGCGGCTCCGACGGGGTCGCGAGAGAGTCCATGACGCCATCGGCAAGTCCGGCCAAGGGACGCGCTGTCCGCCCGAAGCGGCCGCGCCATCTCAGTCCAGCCATGCGTTGCGAGACCGCATTTCGTCTGATCCTGTCCGAATGTCTCGAGGAAGTCGCAACCAATCACGAAGCCGTCCTTGCCGGCGATCAGACAGCACTGCACCACACACGCGTCGCGCTGACGCGGCTGAAGGCCGCGATCGCATTTTACGGACGAATGGTCGCGGATCCCGAATGGTCCCGGCTGAAATCCGAGCTGAAATGGTTGAGCGGATATCTCGGAGCGACGCGTGATCTCGATGTCGCGATCGAGAACAGCAAGGGCGAGCCCGAAGAGCGTGTGTTCGTGGCTGCGCGGGGCGAGGCTTTCGAACGGCTCAAGGATGCGCTCGGCAGCGAGCGTTACATGCAATGGTTCGAAGCGATGTGGAACTGGGTCGGCAGCGGCCCATGGACCGCAAGGCAGGATCGTCGCGCAGCGCAACGGCGCGCCGTTCCGGTGTCGGATTTTCATGCCGGACGCCTTGCGCGATGGCACAAACAGCTCGCGCAGAAGAGCCGCGGCTTGCAGGGCATGGGCAAGAACAAGCGGCACCGGGTGCGGCTCGCCAGCAAGCGGCTGCGCTACGCCATCGAGTTCTCCGAAGGAGGATTGCCGGAGGACGACTACGCGTCGTGGAAGGTCGTTCTGAAGTATCTGCGCAAGGGGCAGCAGGTCCTCGGCGAACTGAACGATGCGGATGTTCGCCTTGCGCTCATCGGAAGCGTTGACGACCAGGAGCAGCGAGGCGGGAGAGCCGCGCACAAGAAACTGGGCGAACGAAAGAAGAAGAGCCGACTCTTGCGGCGGGCTGCGGCGATCTATCGAAAAATCTCCGGTTGAGCGCGTGTCGGCGCGCTTGCATCCGCATCCGGTGCGGGCCCGGCTGAGGACTTGGTCTAAAAATTGATGTTTAAGATATCATTTATTGTCCTTGTAACATCATTACTTGATGTGCATAAATGACAATCAAACAGACCCGAATCTCAAGCGACGACCAGACCGATGATCACTGCGGCGCAGCTGCGAGCTGCGAGGGCCCTGCTCGGCATCGACCAGCGACAGCTCGCCGAACTATCCGGACTTTCGGTGCCGACCATCCAGCGCATGGAGGCGAGCGAGGGCACAATTCGGGGCAATGTCGACTCGCTCGTCAAACTGATCGACGCGCTCGGCGCCGCCGGCGTCGAGGTCATCAACGAGGGAGCCGTCAGTAGCGGCGGCGGCCGCGGCGTACGACTGAAGACCGGATCGAGTTCGCCGAAGGTGCAGATGTGATGCCGGCGGTCGATCAGCAGATCTGGTGTGTGGCCGCACTGCTGGGGACGACCCTTCTCGCGATCGGAACGATCAGATCGCGCAAATCGACAATTATCGTCTACGGCGCAACGTTTGCGATTTCGTTGATCGCGTTCGCCGGCGCCCTGTTCTCCCTCATCGCCCACGCCGAGGCGACGGAATTGGTGCTGCCGATCGGCTTGCCCTGGCTGGGATCACATTTCCGTCTCGACGCGCTCGCCGCATTCTTTCTTGCCGTGGTCAATCTCGGCGGTGCGGCAGCAAGTCTTTACGGCCTTGGCTATGGCAGCCACGAATCTGCGCCGCACCGCGTCCTTCCCTTCTTTCCAGCATTCCTGGCCGGGATGAACCTCGTCGTGCTTGCGGACGACGCGTTCACCTACCTGCTGTGCTGGGAGTTCATGTCGCTCGCGTCGTGGGCGCTCGTCATGGCGCACCATCGCGAAGCGGACAATGCGCGATCGGGCTACGTCTATCTCGTGATGGCAAGCTTCGGCACGCTGGCCCTGCTGCTGGCCTTCGGCCTGTTGTCGGAAGGCGGCGTAGGCTACGGTTTTGCCGCCATACGCAGCGCCCAGCACGCGCCATCCGAAGCCGCGCTGGTGCTTGCGCTGATGTTGCTCGGCGCCGGATCGAAGGCCGGTCTGGTCCCGTTGCACGTGTGGCTGCCGCTCGCCCACCCCGCGGCTCCGAGCCACGTCTCGGCGCTGATGAGCGGCGTCATGACGAAGGTCGCGATCTACGGATTCATTCGGGTCGTGTTTGATCTGCTCGGTCCACCAAGCTGGTCGGCAGGTGTCGTTGTGCTGGTCCTCGGCGGTGCGACCGCTGTGATGGGAATCCTCTATGCGCTGATGGAGAACGACCTCAAGCGCCTTCTCGCCTACAGCACGATCGAGAACGTCGGCGTCGTCTTCACGAGCCTCGGCCTTGCGCTCGCCTTCCAGGCGAACGGCCTTGGCCTGGCCGCAGCCCTCGCCTTCACGGCCGCGCTATTCCATGTCCTCAACCACTCGTTCTTCAAGAGCCTGCTGTTCTTCGGGGCCGGCGCCGTCCTGACGTCAAGCGGCGAACGCGACATGGAGAAACTGGGCGGCCTGATCCACCGCATGCCGCTCACGAGCTTCGCCTTTCTCGTCGGTTGTGTCGCGATCTCGGCGCTTCCGCCGTTCAACGGGTTCGTGTCGGAGTGGCTGGTCTTTCAGGCCGTTCTGCAAAGCCCCGATCTGCCGCAATGGAGCCTGAAGATCATGGTGCCCGCGGTCGGCGCCTCGCTGGCCTTGGCGGCAGCACTCGCGGCCGCATGTTTCGTCAAGGCCTTCGGCGTCACATTCCTCGGACGCGCGCGAAGCCCCGTCGCGGCAGCCGCCGACGAGGTCGATCGTTATTCGCTGGCAGCGATGTACAGCCTCGCGGCGCTCTGCTTCCTGGCCGGAATTCTGCCGAGCCTGGTCATCGACGCCCTGTCACCGGTCGCACGGGCCATGATCGGCCACCGGATGCCGGTCCAGGCGAACGACCCCTGGCTCTCGATCGTTCCGATCGCAGAGAGCCGCAGCTCCTACAACGGATTGCTCGTTTTCGTTTTCATAACGGCCGCGGCGTCGCTTGCGGTCTATTTCATCCATCGCTTTGCGTCGCGCGCGATCAAACGAGGTCCCGCCTGGGGTTGCGGCTTCGCCGATCCGACACCCGCGGCGCAGTATTCCGGAGCCAGTTTCGTGCAGCCGATCCGCCGCGTATTCGGCACGCTGATCTTCCAGGCCCGTGAACATGTCGACATGCCGCCGCCGGGCGACCTGCGGCCGGCTCACCTCAAGATCGACATGCGCGATCTGGTTTGGGAGGGGCTGTACGTACCGCTGACGGAAGCGGTGCGGTTGCTCGCCGAACGGTTGAACCATCTCCAGTTCCTGACCATCCGCCGCTATCTCAGCCTCGTCTTTGCAACCCTCGTCACATTGCTGCTGGTGCTGGCGATATGGTCGTGATCTCTGACATGCTCGTGCAGTTGGGGCAGTTGGGGCAGATGGCACTGGTGTTGCTGCTCGCGCCGCTGCTGACGGGCTTCGTTCGCAAGATCAAGGCCCGCCTGTTGCGGCGGAAAGGGCCATCGGTTTTCCAACCCTATCGCGACCTGCTGCGACTGCTTCGCAAGGAGGTCGTGCTCGCCGAGAACGCGTCCTGGCTGTTCCGCGTCACGCCCTATGTGACGTTTGCCGCCATCTGGGTCGCGGCGGCGCTGGTCCCGACGTTCGCGACCGGCCTGCAGTTCAGCTGGAGCGCCGACCTGATCGCAATCGTCGCCCTGCTGGGAAGCGCGCGCTTCTTCCTTGCGCTTGCCGGCATGGATGTCGGCACCAGCTTCGGCGGCATCGGCTCCAGCCGCGAGGTGATGATCGCCGCTCTCGCCGAGCCCGCGATGATGCTGATGGTATTCTGCGTTGCGCTCATTGCCGGCTCGACCCAGCTGTCGACCGTCGCAACCTTCATGGCCTCGTCGGAGGTGGGACTGCGCGTCTCGCTCGGAATGGCGATGATCGCGCTCATCATGGTGGCGCTCGCCGAAAATGCCCGCATCCCGGTCGACAACCCGGCGACGCATCTGGAGCTCACCATGGTGCACGAAGCGATGATCCTGGAGTATTCCGGGCGCCATCTCGCCATGATCGAGTTCGGCGCCTTTCTCAAGCTCCTGCTCTACGTCTCCCTGATCATCTGCGTGTTCTTCCCGTGGCAGATCACGATCGTCGGCGCGGGCCCGCTGTCCTACGTTGTGAGCGTCGGCGCCTATCTGCTCAAGCTTGCCCTCGCAGGCTTTCTCCTCGCCGTGTTCGAGACCGCGACGGCTAAGATGCGCGTCTTCCGCGTTCCCGAGTTCCTCGGCGCGGCGCTGATGCTTGGTCTGCTCGGTACGCTTCTTCGTTTCGTGTCGGAGAGCTTCTGATGCCAAATCTCGCTTTTGACATCGCCCATCTGCTCGCCGGCGGCCTCGTCCTGATCAGCTTCATGATGCTGTACCAGGACCGCTTGTACGCCTTGCTGAACATCTTCGCGCTTCACGCCTTGGTGCTCGCGTTTTCGGTCGCCTGGCAGGCGTTCGTCCAGAATGCACCGCATCTCTACGTAACCGCTGTCATCGCCCTGGTGTTCAAGGCCATCGTCATCCCGGTGGCGCTGCATCGGATCATCAAGCAGCTCGGCATTCACCGCGATATCGAGACTGCAGTGGGCATCGGGCCCACCATGCTGGCGGGGATGGGACTCGTCGCACTCTCGATGGTGCTGATGCTGCGCGTGACCGGCGCGGCCGATCCCCTGGCCCGGGAAGACCTCGCCTTCGCGCTGTCGGTCGTGCTGCTGGGACTGCTGGTCATGGTGACGCGGCGGAACGCCGTCAGTCAGGTGGTCGGCTTCATGTCGCTGGAAAACGGGCTGGTGCTGGCCGCGACGGGCGCCAAGGGCATGCCGCTCGTCGTGGAGATCAGCGTGGCCTTTTCGATTCTCATCGCTTTCATCGTGATCGGCGTGTTCCTGTTCCGCATTCGGGAACGCTTCGACACCGTCGACATCGGCGCTCTGGACGAATTCAGGGGAGAGCGGCGATGACCGCGGCGTCGGATGCCGTCGCCTGGGTTCTCTTGATACCGCTTTGCGCCGCAGCGGTGCTTGCGGCGCTGCCTGGCTACCGGCTGACCGCCGCGCTCAACATTCTTGCAAGCCTCGGCACCCTCCTGGCCGCACTTTCGCTGTTCATCATCGCGCGCCCGCAGCCTGGTCAGTACCTTCTGGTGGATGACCTGAACATCGTCTTCATCGTGCTCAATACCTTCGTGGGATTCACCACCAGCGTGTTCAGCGCGAGCTACATCGCTCACGAAATCGAGACCGGACGACTGACGCCGGGCTATTTGCGTTTCTACCACGCCATGTATCAGGTCATGATGTTCGGCATGAATCTCGCATTCGTGTCGAACAATATCGGCCTGATGTGGGTCGCGGTCGAGGTCGCCACGCTCACCACCGTCCTGATGGTCGGCATCTATCGGACGCACGCCGCGCTCGAGGCGGCCTGGAAGTATTTCATCCTCGGCAGCGTCGGCATCGCGCTCGCGCTGTTCGGCACGATCCTGGTGTACATGGCCGCGCGGCCGGTTGTCGGCGAGGGGCAGGACGCCATGGTCTGGACCGTCCTGATCGACCGCGCCGCGACGTTCGACCCGGCGCTGCTCAACGTCGCCTTCATCTTCCTGCTGTTCGGGTATGGCACCAAGGTCGGCCTGGCGCCGCTCCACGCCTGGCTTCCGGATGCGCATGCCGAGGGCCCGACCCCGATCTCGGCCGTACTCTCCGGCCTGCTGCTCAACGTTGCGCTTTATGCAGTGCTCCGCTTCAAGATCTTGCTGGCCGCCAATACGGACGCGATCTCGCCGGGCCCGCTGATGGTGACGATGGGACTGACCTCGCTGCTGTTCGCGGCCTTCATGCTGTACCGCCGTCGCGACATCAAACGGCTGTTTGCCTATTCCTCGATCGAGCACATGGGCATCATCGTGTTTGCGTTCGGGATGGGCGGTCCGCTCGCCAACTTCGCCGGCCTGCTGCACATGGTGATGCACAGCCTCACCAAGTCGGGGATCTTCTATGCCGTTGGCCACATTGCACAGGTGAAGGGCACGCAACAGATCGCCAACATCCGCGGCCTTACCGAAACGCATCCGGCGCTCGGCTGGGGCCTTGCGATCGGCGTGGTCGCGATAGCCGGTCTGCCGCCGCTCGGCATCTTCATGAGCGAGTTTCTCATCGTCAGCTCCACCTTCGCACGCCAGCCGCTGCTCGCTGTCCTGCTGGTTGTCGGCCTGCTGCTCGCTTTCGGCGCGCTCATGCTGCGCCTGACGAGCGTCGCCTTCGGCGAGCCGCGTGGCAGTACCGCCCCGGCGGACGCATCCTACCTGCCGATGTTCGCGCATTTTGCGCTTGTCCTGACTGCGGGCATTTACCTTCCGGGACCGCTCGTCGTCTGGTTCCAGCACGTCGCCAACCTGCTGGGTTAGCGCGAGGGAGAACGGGATATGCCGGCGTTGATCGATTTGATCCAGGCGGGCCGCGGGGTTGAACGGCACCATCCATGGCCGCGCGCAGTCGTGGACGGCGAAGTCTGGCGCTCCGCCGCCAGCTCCCTTGCGGACGGCGCGTTGAGCCTGCTCGGGCTATGGGGCGAACCGTCACGCGTGAATATGGCCATTCTCGACGACCGCACTGCCGATATCGGCGTGCTCAGCCTGGATTGTCCCGATCGCCGTTATCCCTCGGTCGCGGCCTTTCATCGTCCGGCGCTTCGACTGGAGCGCACCATCCACGACCTGTTCGGACTGGAGGCTATGGGAACGCCGGATACACGCCGCTGGCTCGATCACGGTCGCTGGCAAATGCGCGCCCCGCTGGGCGAACGTCTCGACGCATCGCCGGATGCTTCGCCTTATCCGTTCCTTCCGGCCGAGGGTAATAGCCTGCATCAGGTTGCGGTCGGCCCCGTGCATGCCGGCATCATCGAGCCCGGGCATTTCCGCTTCACCGCAAGCGGAGAGACCGTGGTCCGCCTGGAGGAGCGGCTCGGCTACACGCACAAGGGCGTCGAAGGACTGATGGCGGCGAGCACCGTCGAGCAGGCCGCGCGCCTCGCCGGCCGGGTATCCGGCGACAGCACGGTCGCCTACGGGCTGGCATTCTCGCAAGCCGTCGAAGCCGCGTTGCAGATCACGGTGCCGTCCCGTGCGCTGTGGCTGCGCGCGCTGATGGCCGAGCTCGAGCGCCTCGCCAATCATCTCGGCGACATCGGAGCGATCTGCAACGATGCATCGTTTGCGCTGATGCACGCGCATTGCGGCGTGCTGCGCGAGTGCGTGCTGCGCGCCGCCGAGGCTGCGTTCGGCCACCGCCTGATGCGGGACCTTGTCGTCCCGGGCGGCCTGGCGCGCGACATCGCGGGCGACGGACCGGCGGCGATCCGCGCCGCGCTGGGCGAGATCCGCCGGCATTTTCCGGCGCTGGTCGATCTCTACGACAACACCGCCTCGCTCCAGGACCGCACCGTCGGCGCCGGTAGCCTCAATCCTGCGCTCGCCCGGCAATTCGCGGCCGGCGGTTATGTCGGGCGTGCGAGCGGCCGCAATTATGATGCCCGCCGCAAGCCCGGTTACGGCCCCTACGACGTGCTGCGCTTCGAGGTTCCTGTCCTCAACGACGGCGACGTCAATGCCCGCGTCTGGATCCGGATCCGCGAGGTCGAGCAAAGCCTCGCGCTGGCCGATCAGATCATCGATGGGCTCGAGGCCGGACCGGTCAGGGTACCGCTGCAAGGTGGGTTCGCGGCTTCCGAAGGCATGGCGATCGTCGAGGGTTTCCGGGGTGACATCCTGGCATGGCTGCGCCTGCGCGGTGACCGGGTCGAGCGATGCCATCTGCGCGATCCGTCATGGTTTCACTGGCCCCTGCTGGAGGCCGCCATCGAAGGCAACATCGTGGCGGATTTCCCCCTCTGCAACAAATCGTTCAACTGTTCCTATTCAGGGCAGGATCTCTGAGGACTGGACGAGATGCGCAAACTTCTGTTTCAGAGCCTGCTTCGACAGCCATTGACCGAACAGGCGCCGCGTCCTGACGACGCCGCGCTCGCGGAGCTCGCGGCAATGGTTGGCTGCACCGCAAGACGCCGCCTCGGCCGCAGCCTCTCGATCCGAGAGGTTGATGCAGGCTCATGCAACGGATGCGAGCTGGAAATTCACGCCCTGAACAATGCGTATTACGACGTCGAACGGTTCGGAATCCGGTTCGTCGCCTCGCCCCGTCATGCCGACGTCTTGCTCGTCACAGGTCCCGTCACGAAGAACATGCGCGAAGCGCTGGAACGCACGTATAACGCGACCCCCAATCCCAAGTGGGTTGTCGCAGTGGGCGATTGCGCCAGGGACGGCGGATGCTTTGCCGGCAGCTATGCGGTGGTTGGCGGGGTTTCCGCGGTCGTGCCGGTCGATCTTCACATTCCGGGCTGTCCTCCAAGCCCGATGACCATTCTGCGTAGCCTTCTTGCCTTGCTCGCAGATGTGGACTCGGGCATCGCGGCACGCTGAGAAAAGAGTTGGTGGCCTGTGATCACGCCGCACCGGCGAAGATCGCCAGAGCATGATCCGGAAAAGTGTGAAGCGGTTTTCCCTCGCGACAAACGCGGAACGCGTTTGCGCGGAGATCATGCTCAAAACAAAAAGCTAAAGCGCGATGACGATACAACGTAATCTCATCGCGCTTTAGCCGCTGTCGCGCAGCACCAGCTCGAAACCGAGGTCGACGCGGCGCTCGCCGCCCCGCTCAAGCGTCAGCGTCGCCGCAGTGCGGCCGATCGCGTCGCCATGCACGCTGATCGTGCTCAGCGCAGGCGAGATCAGCCGCCCCATTTCGAGATCGCCGAGACCGATGACGGCAACCAGCTGCTCCGACGCCGGCCCCTCGCGTAGCAAGCCCGCCTTGCGCAAGCCTGCCATGAAGCCGATCGCATGCGCGTCGTTGGCGGCGAACACGGCATCGACACCAGGCAGGCGCGCATGCGCCGCGACACTGCCCGAGGCGTTGCGATCGAGGATCAACCGGCGTGGTTCGGCAAGGCCGCTCGCCAGGATCTCGTCCCTGAAGCCGAGCCAGCGGCGCGTCGCGCGCGGATCGTCGCCGCCGATGAAAGCGAGTTGCTTGCGTCCCTGCGCGACCAGATGTTTCGCGACGGCCACGCCGGCCTTGTAATTGTCGAAGCCCGCGACCGCATCGATCGGCGTTGCCGGCAAATCCCAGGTCTCGACAATCGGAATGCGCGCGTTGCGCAGCAGGCGGCTGCCCTCCTCCGTCGCGGGCGACCCCACCATGATGATCGCCTCGGGCCGCCGCGACAGCAGCGCCGCGAGCATGCGATCTTCGCGCGCCGCGTCATAGCGCGACTGTGCGAGGATGACCGAGAACCCAAGCGGCTCGAGCTTGTCGGATAATCCCTGCACCGTGTCGGCGAAGATCGAATTGGCGATCGTCGGCACCAGCACGCCGACCGAATTGGTCCGCGCGCTCGCCAGCGCGCCCGCGACCAGGTTCGGGATATAGCCGAGCTCGCGCATCGCCTGCTCGACCCGCGCGCGGGTCTCGGGAGCGACAAGATCGGGCATCCGCACCACGCGGCTGACCGTAATCGAGGAGACGCCGGCGCGCTTGGCCACCGCTGAAAGCGTGGGCGCGGCATCGGCCGGGTCGGCCTCGGGATCGGTCTGTTCGGAGCTCATGGCCGGACCCTGCCCGATTCCAGATTGCCAAGCCATAATGTTAGCGCTAACATGACCGCATGTTAGCGCTAACATGCGTGAAGAAGGGAGAAACGGGATGATTTCGGACGAACTGGTTCAGGCCTACAGGCGCGACGGGGTGATCGTGGTCCCCGAGGTGCTCGACAAGGAGACCCTCCGGCGGGTGCGCTCGGTGCTTGCAGATCTGGTCGCGGGCGCGGCTGATGTCACTGGACACACCGACGTCTACGACCTCGAACCGGGTCATACCCGCGAGACCCCCCGCGTCCGCCGCATCAAGGCGCCGCACAAGGTGCACCCGATCTTCGACGAGATCGTCCGCAGCCCCGCCGTGATCTCGATCCTCACCAAGCTGATCGGCCCAGGGCTCCGCCTGCACGGATCCAAGCTCAACATGAAGTCGGCGCAGTACGGCTCGCCGGTCGAGTGGCACCAGGACTGGGCGTTCTATCCGCACACCAATGACGACATCCTCGCCATCGGCGTTTTGCTCGACGATTGCGACCTCGAGAACGGCCCGATGCTGGTGACGCCGGGATCGCACACCGGCAACACCATGTGGGACCATCATGGCGACGACGGCTGCTTCGCCGGCCTGATCGATCCCGACCTGATCCAGGACGACATCAAGCGCGCGGTGCCCTGCATGGGCAAGGCCGGCAGCATGTCGTTCCACCATGTGCGCGCGCTGCACGGGTCGGCGACCAACACCTCGGACAAGCCGCGCAACCTTTTGCTCTACGAAGTGGCCGCCAGCGATGCCTGGCCGCTGATGGGGGTCAAGGACTTCGACGAGTTCAACAGCCGGCTGCTCGCCGGGCCTCCGGTGGTCTCACCGCGGCTCACCGACGTACCGGTGCGGATGCCGTTGCCTCCGGCGAAACGGCAAGGATCGATCTACGAGACCCAATCGGCGGCGAAGAAATCCTACTTCACGCGCGCCGCCTAAGACCGACGACAATGCCCGCGGCCAGGCCGCGGGCATTGCTGCTTTCGATACATAAAAACACACAAACGGGGAAACGAATGACCAAGATGGCAGATGGCGCCAGCAAATCGCGCCTGCGTGTGATTCTGGCCGCAAGCGTCGGCTCCGCGCTCGAATGGTACGACTTCTTCCTCTATGGCACCGCCGCCGCGCTGGTGTTCGGTGAGCTGTTCTTTCCGAAGAGTGATCCCATCGTCGGCACGCTGTTGTCGTTCCTCACCTTCGGCGTCGGTTTCGTGGTGCGGCCGCTCGGCGGCCTGCTGTTCGGCATCCTCGGCGACCGCTATGGCCGCAAGCCGGTGCTGGTTGCGACGCTGCTGATGATCGGTATCGGCACCACCGCGATCGGCCTTCTGCCGACCTATTCGCAGGTCGGAGTCTGGGCGCCGCTCTTGCTGGTAGCGATGCGCGTGATCCAGGGTCTCGGCGCTGGCGCCGAGTATGGCGGCGCGGTGATCTACCTCGTCGAGAACGCTCCGCCGAAGCACCGGGGCTTCTGGGGCGGCTTTGCGCCGCTCGGCGTCTCGGTCGGCAATCTGCTTGCCGCCGGCGCCTTCGCGCTGGTGACGGTACTGCCGCGCGAAGACCTGATGAGCTGGGGCTGGCGCCTGCCGTTCCTGGCAAGCTTCCTGCTGATCGTCGTCGGCATCTTCGTCCGCATGCGCGTGACCGAGACGCCGGTCTATACCGAGGCCGTGGTCGAACGCGGCAAGGTCGAGAGCAATCCGGCAATGGAAGCGTTGCGACGTCATCCGCGCAACTTCCTCGTCGTGCTCGGCGCGCGGATGGCCGAGAACGGGCTCGGCTATTTCTTCCCGGTGTTCGGCCTGAGCTACGTGATCACCACCCTCGGCGTGCCAAAATCGGAGGCGCTGAGCGCACTGATGTTGGCCTTCACGGTCGAGCTATTCGCGATCCTGGGCTTTGCCGCCTTGTCCGATCGGATCGGGCGGCGGCCGGTCTACATGTTCGGCGCACTGGCCGGCGTGGCGCTCGCCTTCCCGTTCTTCTGGATGGTCGGCACCAAGAGCTGGATCATGATTGCGCTCGCCTTCATCCTGGCGCGCGCCGTCGTGACCGCCGCGATGTTCGGGCCGCAGGCCGCCTATTTCGCCGAACTGTTCCCGCCGCAGCGCCGCTTCGCCGGCTTCGCCTTCGCGCGCGAACTCGGCTCGCTGCTGTCGGGCGGCCCGGCGCCGTTCGTCGCGACCGCGTTGGTAGCAGCCTATGGCACCTGGTGGCCTGTTGCCTGCTACGCCATGTTCCTGTCCGCCTGCACGGTGGTCGCGATCTGGATCGGGCCTGAGACCTATCAGGAGAACATTGCGGCGGACGAGACCGCGCGGGAGGAACTGCCCGCGGCGATCCCGTCGCGGGCCTGATCCATGGCGCAACAGCTTCGCGTCCTGCAGTCGCTCTGGGCGATGGAGCGGCGGCTGACCGACGAGCCGGAATGGCCGTTGCAGACCCAGCTCGCGATGATCCGCGACGCCGGGTTTGACGGCGCCGGCGTGCGTTTCATCGATCCGTCCTTCGCGCGTGAAGTCACGAGCTTCCTTCGCGCGCACGGCATGATCTGGCAGGCGCAGTGCTATCCGAAGACGGTCGATGACCTGAAACCGGTGCTCGAGCTGGTGGCCCAGCTCGGCGCCGATCACGTCAACCTGCAGCCGGATGTCCGCCCGCGGCGGCTTGCGGATTGCATTCCCCTGCTCGAAGGCTGGCGGCGGCTTGGCGAGCGGGCGCGTGTTGCGGTGCATGTCGAAACCCACCGCGACCGCATGACGACCGATCTGTTCTTCACGCTCGACCTGCTCGACTGCTTTCCCGATCTGCGCCTGACCGCCGATCTTTCACACTACCTGGTCGGCCGCGAATTCGCCTGGCCGGTCGACGACGTCAACCACGCGCTGATCCATCGCATCCTCGACAACGCCTGGGGCATCCACGGCCGCATCGCGAGCCGCGAGCAGGTGCAGATCTCGCTCGGCTTTCCGCAACATCAGGGCTGGGTCTCCCTGTTCATGGGCTGGTGGGACTACGCCATCCGCTCCTGGCGGAAACGCGCCGGCCCTGATGCGACACTGACCTTTCTCTGCGAGCTCGGTCCTCCACCTTACGCCATCACGGGACCGGACGGCCGGGAACTGTCCGATCGCTGGCAGGACGCGCTGGTCATGAAGGACATGATCCGTGCGCTTTGGGATCGCATCGTGAACGAGCCACAGGACCAACGCTTACGTTGATTCCACGTCACCCCAGCGGCATCCTGACACGAACCGGAGTTCAGGACGCTGCGAGGACCCTTGCGCGCGCATGGTCGAACCCAATCGCTCCGATGCTTCGCGTGCATCGTCGCCGCGATCACGGCGGTCTTCGCGTGCACAAGAGCACACGCAGCGGAGCTGACGCTGAATGTCGCGACCATGCCGCGCGTTGCGACCGTCGACGCGCGCTTCCAGTCCTACAACATCGAGATGGTCGAGGTAACCGGCGGACGGTTCTGGAGGCCCTACGCCGCAGCCGATGTGCAAGCCACCGCGAAAGCCGACCGGTTCGCAACGCGCGCCCCGATCGATCTCCACGATGTCAGGCTGCGCAGGCTCGCCGCGGCGCTGGCTCCCGCCTATCTTCGCGTCAGCGGGACCTGGGCCAACAGCACGTTCTTTGCAGATACAGACACCCCACCATCCGCGCCGCCTGCGGGCTTCAAGGGCGTTCTCACACGGCAGCAATGGCGCGACGTCATCGACTTCTCACGCACTGTCGACGCGCCGATCGTCACGTCATTCGCGATCAGCGCCGGCACACGGGATGCCAACGGTCGCTGGACATCGCAGCAAGCCCGACAGCTGCTCGCCTTCACCCGATCCATCGGTGGACATCTCGCCGCGACTGAATTCATGAACGAGCCCGATCTTCCGGCGATCGGCGGCGCCCCTCGCGGCTACGATGCTGCGGCCTACGGCCGGGACTTGGCCACGTTCCACGCATTCATGAAGAGCGCAGCGCCTGATGTCACCATCCTCGGCCCGGGTACGGCCGGCACCGGCGCGGACGCCGCGGCGCTTTTCGCGGCGGCGGCACCAGGCGTCGATACGATTTCCTATCATCACTATGGTGCGCTGTCGACCCGATGCGCCGGCGATCGCACACCGGAGGCCGCATTGTCGGACGAATGGCTGTCCAGAACCGGCAAGACGTTTGCCTTCTACAAGGCGCTGCGCGATCGCCTCGCACCGGGCAAGCCGATCTGGTTGACCGAGACCGGAGAGACGGCATGCGGCGGCAACCGCTGGGCCGCTACCTTCACCGATACGTTCCGCTACCTCGATCAGCTCGGGCGGCTGGCGAGGGCCGGCGTCCGGGTGGTGATGCACAACACGCTCGCAGCGAGCGATTATGGGCTGCTCGACGAGCACACCCATCTGCCGCGGCCGAACTATTGGGCCGCACTGCTGTGGCGGCGATTGATGGGAACGACCGTGCTGGATCCCGGTATCGCAGCGCGCCCCGGCTTCCACGTCTACGCCCATTGCGCGCGCGACACGCCAGGCGGCGTCGCCCTGCTCGTCATCAACAACGACCGGGACAAGCCGAGTGGACTGGTGTTGCCGGCGACCGCGCAACGCTACACGCTGGCGAGCGACAATCTCGCTGATGGCTCGGTTCGGCTCAATCGAACGACACTGGCGCTGGATGCCTCGGACCAGCTTCCGCCGCTCACCGGCGAAGCGACCACCGCCGGAACGATCATGTTCGCGCCGGCAACGATCACATTCCTGGTCGTAGCCAAGGCTGGGAATGCGGACTGTCCGTAGCGACCGGATGCCTTACGCGGCGCTGCGGTCGGCGTCGGAGGTCTCCGGCGGTCCCGCAATCAGATGGCCGAGCATGATCGCCGTCATCAGCCGCTCCATTTCGAGCCGCGCCGTGACATGCGACATCGTTGGACGCGCTCCGGGCGCGAGTTGGCTGATATCGTCGACCGCCGTCAATCCGCGCGGATAGAATTCGCGGAAGATCAGCCGCTCGGCCAATCCGTCGACGAGGCGGAAGTTCAGCGTCTTCGACAGTTCGCTCAGGGCGTCGCCGACCAGGCGCTTGTTGCGCGAGCCGAGCGTGGACAGGCGATTGCGCAACACCACCCACTCGAACGCCGGCTGATCATTGGCACTGCGCTCGCGCCGCGCCTCCTCCACCATCTTCGAATAATGGCTGATGCCGGTCACCTTGAAGTCGTTCGGGTCGACAGTCCCGAGCACATCGAAATCGAGGAAGCTGTCATTCAGCGGCGTGATCAGCGTACTCGCCAGCGAATGCGTGAACGAGGTCAGGTAAGTGTCGTGACCGGGACAGTCGACGACGACGAAATCATGCGACCGGCTGAGCCGCTCGACGATTTCGGCAAGCGCGCTGCGCCCGAGTGTCTCGACCTCGCTGGTCCTTCCGTTCACTGTCTCGAAGCACATATGCGTCGGACCGTCGAGGTCCAGCGACGCTTCCCGCGCCCAATCCCGCCGATTATCGACGTAGTGCGTAAGCGACTTCTGCTTGTTGTCGAGATCGATGGTGGCAACGCGCTGCCCCGCCTTGATCAGCGCGATGGCGACATGCATGGCAATCGTCGATTTGCCCGAGCCGCCTTTGTTGTTTCCTACGACAATTACACGTGCGTTTGTCATGCGAATCCATACCGGACGCTTGAGCCAAAGCAGGATGAAGTAGAATTTAAATAATGGATTCGAGTCTCCCTGATTCGATGAATCTCGACAAGAGTCGTCGCAATGCCGTCATGATAGAAAGGCGGCGGGTGCGACATCATTGCCACAACCGCACTTTGTCGGGCACGTATCGTGAACGCAGCTAGCGGCCCTGGAACACGGCGGCGCGGCGCTCCACAAACGACCTGATACCCTCGGCCGCGTCGGCGGTGTTGAGCACGCGTTCGCGGATCTGCGGAATGATCGCAATCGCGGCCTGCTCGCCGGCCTCGATGAACTTGCGGCCCGCTTCCTTCGTCACCTGGATCCCGAGCGGCGCGTTCCGCGCGATGATTTCGGCCAGCGCCATCGCGCGCTCGACCTGCTGTCCCGCCGGCATGACTTCCTGCACGAGGCCGATCCGATGCGCTTCGGCCGCCGAGAACTCGTCGCACAGCAGGAGATGGTACATCGCATCACCCCACCCTGCGCGGCTGATGTAGCGGAAATGCGCGCCCGCCAGCGGTGCGATCCCGCGCCTTGCCTCCATCTGGCAGAAGCGACAATCATCGGCGGCGACAACGATGTCGCCCGCCAGCATCATCTCGATGCCCACCGTGAACACGATGCCCTGCACCGCGGTGACGATCGGCTTCCGGCATCGCTTCGAGAGCCCGAACGGGTCGACATTGCCTTCCGGCAACGGCTTGCGCGTCGCGGTCGGACCGAAGAATTTCGGCATGTCGAGGCCGGCCGTGAAATTGTCTCCGGCCGCGCAGAGCACGCCGACCCAGAGACTTTCGTCGTTGTCGAGCAGCGTGAGCGCGTCCGACAGCTCCGCCATCATCTCCGGGCTGAACGCGTTCTTCTTCGCGGGATTGTCGATGACGATCTTCAGGATTCGGTCATGCCGTTCGTGACGGACCCGCCCTTCGCTCGCGCTGCCAGACATCGGTTCCTCCCATTCTTGTGACACGTTCATTCTGGATTATGCTTGTCATGTAGATGTATGATGGTCATAATCCTCACGAAGAGTCAAATTGCTGAGGGTGACGCAAGATGGGCCATTCCCAGGCCGACAAGGCCAGGAGTCGCGAGCGAATACTGAACGAGGCCGCGACGCAGATCCGTGACAAGGGACTGGACGCAATCAGCATCGGCAGTCTGATGCAGAAGGTGAATCTCACCCACGGCGGTTTTTACGGGCACTTCGCTTCGCGCTCCGACCTGATCGCAGCGGCACTGGAACAAGCATTGGCCGCCGGTGAAGCCGCGGCGCGCGCATCACGCGATCCCGACAAGCAGGTCAGCCTGAGTTCGATGGCCCGGAGCTACCTGAGCCGCACACATCGCGACGCCCGCAAATCCGGCTGCGCGATTGCCGCATTGATCTCGGACGTCGGCCGCGCGGACGAAGAGTGCCGCGCAGTGATGGAGCCGCATATCGAGGCGTTCATCGCCAAGGTCGCACAGGCGCTCGGCGACGACGACGATACCCGCGCGATGATGGCCGTCAGTGCGATGGTCGGCGCGCTCGCAATCTCGCGGGTGATCACGGATCAGAAACGGTCCGATGCCGTCCTGCGCACGGTGCGCGACGGCGTCGTCGCCATGGCGTCGAACCAATGAACAGGCCCGCGACGCGGGCCGAGCCGATGGAGTGAGCAATGAATGATCGATCCATCCTCGAGCCGGCCGCCGTGCAGGGCAGCGTGCTGATTGCAGGCGTCGGTGCGTCGAACGGGCTCGGCGCCGCGATTGCGCGTCGCTTTGCCGCCGGCGGCTATCCCGTTGCAATCGCCGGCCGCAACGCCGAGAAGCTTGCCGCGACCGCGACCGAGCTCGCCGCAACCGGCGCGAAGGTCGCCCACGTGGTTGGCGACGCATCCACGGCGGCCGATGTTGCCCGCTTCGTCGAGGTGGCCGAGCAGCTCGCACCGCTCGCCATGGCCGTGCACAATGCCGGCTCCAACCGGCCCGCGCCGTTCCTCAAGGTCAGCGCACAACGCTTCGAGGAGCATTGGCGCGAGCACGCGCTCGGCGGTTTCCAGCTGGCACAGGCCGCGATCCCGGCGCTGCTGAAGCGCGGCGGCGGCACCTTGGTGTTCACCGGCGCAAGCGGCTCGCTGCGCGGCAAGGCCAACTACGCGCCGTTCGCCGCAGCCAAGGCTGCGCTCCGCGCGCTGGCGCAGAGCGTGGCACGCGAATTCGGCCCGCAGGGCATCCATGTCGGCCATGTCGTCGTGGATGGCGGCATCGAGGGGTATCGCTTGCTCAGCGTGCGGCCGCAGTTGAAGGAGGACCGCGGACCGGACGGGCTGCTCAACATCGCGGCCATCGCGGATGCGTATTGGGTGCTGCACCACCAGCATCGCAGCGCCTGGACGCTTGA
Organism: Bradyrhizobium sp. ISRA436; assembly: GCF_029910015.1. Taxonomy (NCBI): domain Bacteria; kingdom Pseudomonadati; phylum Pseudomonadota; class Alphaproteobacteria; order Hyphomicrobiales; family Nitrobacteraceae; genus Bradyrhizobium; species Bradyrhizobium sp. ISRA436. The sequence goes on along the minus strand of NZ_CP094519.1, from coordinate 2,231,394 downwards.
GCTCGACCTGCGGCCATGGGCGGAGTCGTTCTGACGGCTGCCGGCGACGCCGATCTGGTCGTCCCGGACTGACGTAAGGTGGCCTGCCGACGGCCACGCGCCCGCGAGACGCGGAAACCCTGCGTTTCGCGGCACGGCCTTGTCCCGCTGCCAACAGCCATTAGTTGCTCTCCATCCCAACCGAAGCCGCTATCGCGCACGGACTTGCGGACACGTTGCCGCAGGCCGATCTCCCCACTCGTGCGCGGTTGGCGGCCCGTGGCGGATGCCCGCCACGCCGACAACTGGATTGACCGATGACCACCTCCCTCGAATTTGGGCTCGACACGTTCGGCGACGTCACCAAGGACGCGGCCGGCGCAGCGCTTCCGCATGCCCGGGTGATCCGCAACGTCGTCGACGAGGCTGTTCTCGCAGACGAGATCGGGATCGACTTTATCGGGCTCGGCGAGCACCACCGGGCCGACTTCGCGATCTCCTCCCCCGAAACCGTGTTGGCGGCGATCGCCGCCCGCACCAAAAACATCCGCCTCGGTTCGGCGGTGACCGTGCTGAGCTCGGACGACCCGATCCGCGTGTTCCAGCGGTTTGCCACCGTCGATGCGGTCTCGAACGGCCGCGCCGAGGTGATCCTCGGCCGCGGCTCCTTCACCGAGTCGTTCCCGCTGTTCGGCTTCGACCTGCGGCAATACAACGAGCTGTTCGAGGAGAAGCTCGACCTGTTCACCGAGCTCCTCAAGCAGGAGCCGGTGAGCTGGCAGGGCAAGCTGCGTCCGCCGCTCAATAACCAGTCGGTCTATCCGCCGGTCGAGCACGGCCGGCTGAAGACCTGGATCGGTGTCGGCGGCAGCCCCGAATCGGTGGTGCGCGCCGCGCATTACGATCTGCCGCTGATGCTCGCCATCATCGGCGGCGATCCCAAACGTTTTGCGCCCTATGTCGAGTTGCACCAGCGCGCCTACAGCCAGTTCGGCCGTGAGCCGAAGCCGATCGGCGTGCACTCGCCGGGCTATGTCGCGGAGACCGACGCCCAGGCCAGGGAGGAGCTGTGGCCCGACTACAAGGTCATGCGCGACCGAATCGGCAAGGAGCGCGGCTGGCCGCCGATGGGGCGTGACGAGTTCGTGCAGGAGGCCGAGCACGGATCGCTCTATGTCGGCGCGCCGGAAACCGTTGCGCGCAAGATCGCGGCAACCGTGAAGGCGCTCGGGCTGGCGCGCTTCCAGCTGAAATATTCGGCGGGGCCGCTGCCGCACGAGCAGCTGATGAAGAGCATCGAGCTGTATGGCCGCAAGGTGGTGCCGATGGTCCGCGACATGCTGGCGTCGTGACTCGTCGCCGGCATTGCCAAAAAAAAGCAAAACCCCCGACGGTTTCCCGCCGGGGGTTCCGTTAGATCCTGATCAGATCAACCGGTATTACCAGTTGCGCTGAGCACGGAGGAGCAGGAGCACAGTGTCCTGATCCTTCAGCTCATACAGAGCTGCTGGCTTGGCAACAGTAGCGTTGGGTGCCACGGCGACGCCGGTGTACTTCTGGTCGAGGTGAGTGTAGGTCACGTCGGCCGAGAAGGTCAGGTTCTTGACCGGGGTCCAGCGGGTGATCACACCAAGCTGCGCAATGTTGTAGTCGGGGTTGCAGTTGACGACGCCGGCACCGAGAGCCGTGCGGACTGTACCGCCGACACCGCCAACGCCGCAGAGCAGGGTCTTAGCCGTGTCGTTGTACATGACCTGCGCGTAAGCACCGTAGATAGCGGTGTTCCAGTAGGGATCCCAGTTGTGGGTGTAGGCACCACGGAAGCCCCAGGTCTTGACCGTCTGCTGCGAAATGCCGGGAGCGAAGACCGTGTCAGGCGCAAAGCCGATACCGACGCTCTGGTAGACGCCAGGGATGTTGGTGCCACCGTAGATCTGGTTCGCACCAGCCTGACCAGCGAGATCCTGGATGTTGTAACGGGTCGCACCGTCCGTGTAGACACCCTGCATGTTGATGGTGTCGCCAGGCCCGGTCGGGATGTTCTTGATCGACAAGGCCAACTGACCCGCCCAGCCCCACTTGTCGTCCGGATGACCGGTCAACTCGGTGCCGCCGTAGTAGGCAGCGTGGTTGTCATGCGCCGCGAACGACGCCTGGAACAGACCCCAAGCCTGATCGACCCGCAGCATCGCCACGAGATCCGGAGCGATCGTTCCGGCATAGTCGCTGGTGCCATATCCGAGGGCACCGGGAACGGCGAGGTTGTTCACACCAGCCTGATAGTACTGGGTCTGATCCTGAGCCGACAGAGACAGCGACACGCCGTTGCCGAACTGCGCGGTGTAGGTGAACTGGTTCACACCAGTGATCGTGCCGCCGCCGCCGACGAGACCGTCGAAGTTGTTGCCCGGATAGTTGGCCCAGGGAGCCGAGAACTGCGAGACGGCCTTACCGATCGTGAAGCCGGCGAACTGGATGAAGGCGTAGTAGACGCCGAGCGAACCGCCCGCGACAGCGTCACCCGAGTAGGTCGTCGTCCCATTACCGGCACCGGCGAAGCTGCCCGAGGTCCAAGTGAAGGTCGCATCGAAGAACGTGCGGAGCACGCCGTATTCGGTCGCGGTGCGCGTATCGATGTTCAGGTCTTCACGAGAGCGCCAGGTGTAGCCGTTGGTGAAGCGGTTGTTCGCGCTGGCCGGAAGACCCGTGTTGCCGGTGTCGCTCGAGTTGGTGTTCGCCAAGACGTCCACGCGCAGGTAGCCGCCCAGCTTGATACAGGTGTCGGTGCCCGGAATGTAGTAGAAGCCGGGACCATACAGGGAGCAAACCTTCACGTATTCAATGGCCTTGGCCTTGACGGGAAGGTCAGCCGCCTGAGCTCCGCCGACCGCGACCAGAGCCGCCGCCGAGCCGAGGATAAGGCTCTTAACCATCTTCATGTTAAACCTCCAAGTTGCTCTATCTCAGGGAAGGTTCCGGATCCGCCGGGTAGAACACCCTCAGGTTGGTTCCCTTGTCCCCTAAATCCCCGCTTGGCCATTTCGCGCCTTCGGACACACCCGCATGAACGCGAGGGACTTAAGCGAACCACCTAGAACGGGACGACCTCGGGATGCCCCCCTCCGTCGTAGTTCCATATGAGACAGAAGGCCCCCGATCACGCAACAAAAGACCGCTCGGTTTTGGGCCGGTTGCGGCTGTTTTCGGGCAATTGTTGCACAAATATCACGGGCTTTTGAACTGCGGCATCTTCTTAAGCCATTGATATAGAAAGAAAATATCTGAGATTGGATTGACCGGCGCAGATTTGGGCAACATGATGGGGAACGGTGTGCAAAACGCGTCGTCCGCCGGAAAGCGCGGACATTTTGCGCCCCACTGAGCCACGCTGATTCCGGTTTCCGGCCAGACTTTCGTACGGAAAGTGCCGATATCTGAGCGACATAGCGGCCGTCCGATACCGCCGACTCGTGCACCGAACGGTGCATAGCGACCGCTGAAGGCGCGGAACGATCCGCCACGCCAGAGGCGTTGCGCCAGGTCCGCTGGCATTGGCGGCACCGTTCCAGGCGGGCGATAGCCTGGACAAGCCCATGCAGCGGCGCCCGCCATCCTGGGACGTTTGGTTGATGGACCGGCGACGCGTCCAGCACGCGCGATCGATAGCTTTGTTCTTCGCAGATGATCGGCGATGGAAGATTCTCCGCTTCCGACCAGAAATTCGCCGGGCAAGAGCAGTCTGTGGCTGGGGCGGGAGGGATCGAACCTCCGAATGGCGGAATCAAAATCCGCTGCCTTACCGCTTGGCTACGCCCCAACGCGCCGATCGAGGGCAACGCCGGTCTATAGAGTGAGGGCGGCCATTTCAACAGGGCGCCGATCGAAATCGCGCCAAAGCCGCAGGATGATGTCCGCGCCACCAATATAATGGTGTGATACCGCGACGGCCGATGCCGCCCGCTTCCATCGCGCCGGACGGCGTCGAACAGTTGAGAGGCGCCGGGTTTCATGGGAAGACAATTCCCAAACGCCTCGTCGGGAGTAACGCCATGACCTACCGTGCGCCGATCAACGATATCCTGCTCTCGCTCAATCACGGTGCGGGGCTCGCTGCCGCCGTGAAGGCCGGCCACTACGGCGATTTCGACGGCGACATCACCGGCGCCGTCCTGGAGGAGGCCGGCAAGTTCGCATCCGATGTGCTGGCGCCGCTCAACCGCGTCGGCGACGAGCACGGCATCAAGCTCGACAACGGCAAGGTCGTGACCGCGCCCGGCTGGCCCGACGCCTATCAGCGCTGGACCGCCGCGGGCTGGAACGCGGTGTCGGGACCGGAAGCGTTCGGCGGCCAGGGCCTGCCGCTCGCGATCAACGCCGCCTGCACCGAGATCTGGAGCGCGTCGAACATCGCCTTCGGGCTCTGCCCGCTGCTCACTTTGTCCGCGATAGAGGCGCTCGACGCCCATGGCAGCGAGGAGCTGAAGAAGATCTATCTGGCGAAGATGATCAGCGGCGAATGGACCGGCACGATGCAGCTCACCGAGCCGAGCGCCGGCTCCGACGTCGGCGCGCTGCGCACCCGCGCCGAGCGCGCGGCAGACGGCACCTATCGCATCAAGGGCACCAAGATCTTCATCACCTATGGCGAGCACGACATGACCGACAACATCGTGCATTTCGTGCTTGCGCGATTGCCCGATGCGCCCGCCGGCACCAAGGGCATCTCGCTGTTCCTCGTGCCCAAATTCCTGGTCAACGCCGACGGCTCGCTCGGCGAACGCAACGACATCTACGCCTCCGGCGTCGAGCACAAGCTCGGCATCCACGCCTCGCCGACCTGCACCATGACCATGGGCGACAAGGGCGGCGCGATCGGCTACCTGATCGGCGAGGAAAACCAGGGCATGCGCTGCATGTTCACGATGATGAACCAGGCGCGGCTCGGTGTCGGCCTCGAGGGCGTCGGCATTGCCGACCGCGCCTACCAGCAGGCGCTGGCCTACGCGCAGGAGCGCCGCCAAGGCAAGGCTATCGGCAAGGCGGTCGGCCACAAGGGCGACGGGATGGATCCGATCATCGTGCATCCCGACATCAAGCGCATGCTGATGCAGATGCGCAGCATGACGGCGGCGGCCCGCTCGATCTGCTACGCCACTGCGGTCGCGCTCGACGTCGCCGTGCGCGCCAAGGACGCCAAGGTGCGCAGCGACGCCGCCGCGCGCGGCGCGCTGCTGACGCCGATTGCGAAGGCGTTCTCCACCGATATCGGCAACGAGGTCGCCTATCTCGGCGTCCAGATCCATGGCGGCATGGGCTTCATCGAGGAGACCGGCGCCGCGCAGCATTATCGCGACGCCCGCATCACCTCGATCTATGAGGGCACCAACGGCATCCAGTCGATCGACCTCGTCACCCGCAAGCTCGGCGCCAATGGTGGCGCCTCGGTGTGGGCGCTGCTCGATGAGCTCGCCGCTGTTATCAAGCAGGTCGAGGCCTCCAACGATCCGGCGTTCGGCACGACCGGCGCAAAGCTGCGCGACGCGCACGCCGCGCTCGAGCGCACGAGCAAATGGCTGCTCGAGCGTCTCGCGACCGCGCCGAACGATGCGCTCGCCGGCGCAACGCCGTACTTGCGGCTGTTCGGCGCCACCCTTGGCGGCTGCATGCTGGCCGGCGAAGCGCTGGCCGCGAAAGCCAACGGCGAGGCCGAGCCGCAACGCTACGTCGCGCTGGCGCGCTTCTTCGCCGAGAATGTCGCGGTGCAGGCGCCGTCGCTGGAGAAGACCGTCACCGACAGCGCCGACGCCGTGAATGGCGCGGACGCGGTGCTGGCGGGGTAGCCGATCGCTCGAACAGGGCGGCAAGTTCATTGTCGTGCCGCGGGATAGCTCCACATGCACCGCCGTCGTCCCGGCCTAGTGCGCGATTGCGCGCGGGGGCCGGGACCCATACGCCGCGGCCGGTGTTGTGAACGGGACTCATCTTTCCAGCATCGCGCAACAATAATCATTCGTGAGTATGGGTCCTGGCTTTCGCCAGGACGACAGCAAATATGTGGCGCGCGCCTGCACCAAACTGCGTCACTGCGAGGAGCTCGCGACAAAATTGCAAAGCAGTTTTGCGCTGAAGCGACGACTTGTCCGCCGAAGCCTCGGTGAAGGCGGAAGCAATCCATCGCTCCGCCCCGCCGTCATACCCCGCGCATGCGGGGTATCCAGTACGCTGCGGCCTCTCGGTTCAATCACTGCTGCCTCTGGAATACTGGATCGCCCGCTTTCGCGGGCGATGACAGTCGTGGAGATATGGCCTCGCGTTCTCGCGACATGATTTGTCCGAGCTTTTGCCGTTCGTTTCGCCCTCTCTTGAGCAGAGGGCGCAGGGAAAGCCGGGTGCCGATCGCACCCATGGGTCCCGCGTAGTAAAAAACGCGGGAGGTAGGACCACAGGTGAAACCGGAGCAATCCCGGCTTTCCCTGCGCGATGGGTTACGGCTTATACGTGCTCTCCCCGGCGAGACTGGGCTTTGTTGTCACCGTCTTTGCAAAAGTGCTGCCTTTGCAAAAGCGCTGCGCGCTTTGCAAGGAGACACCTGCCACTAAGGTTTGTACTCAATCAGATGTATAATTTTACGTGGAGATATGATTCAAGCTCTGCATTTGCGGGGCTTGGATCATGGCGGGCGAGTTTTGGTTGAATGATCGGCAGTGGGCAGCAATCGAGCCCTTGCTGCCGCAAAATCAGCCCGGCGCTCGTCGAGTCGATGATCGCCGCGTGATCAGTGGCATCATCCATGTGTTGAAGTCCGGCTGCCGCTGGCGCGATTGCCCGGCAGTGTTCGGCCCTTACACGACCGTCTACAATCGCTGGAACCGCTGGTCGCGGCGCGAGGTCTGGCGCAATCTGTTCGAAGCACTTCGGGGCCTGTCGCCCGATGACGACTTCCAGGCCATCGATTCCACGACCGCCAAGGCGCACCGTGCGGCGGCCGGTGGAAAAGGGGGGCGGAGGCTCAGGCCATCGGTCGTTCCCGCGGTGGCAGGACCACCAAGATCCACGCCGTCTGCGACAGTCTCGGACGCGCCATCGCGCTCGAAGTAACGCCAGGTCAGCGTGGTGACATCCGCGCGGCGCTGCCCCTGCTCAGCTCTCTGCCACCACCGCGTTGCTGTGCGGCCGACACGGCCTATGACGCGAACGAACTGCGGCAATTCCTCATCGAACGGGGAACAACCCCGGTCATCCCAAACAATCCCACCCGAAAACGCTTCCATCCGTTCGACCGCGCCGCATACAAGCGGCGCAACCTCGTCGAGCGCATGTTTTGCAGGCTCAAGGACTGGCGGCGCATTGCAACCCGCTATGACAAGCTCGCCAGAAACTTCCTCTCGGCCGTCAATCTTGCTGCCGCTATCATTTGGTGGACCTGATTGAGTCCGGACCTTAGCACTACTTTGGCAGAATGTGTTTGCGCGACTGCTTTTCAAGGATTTGCTTTCGGCAATATGGGCACTGCTGAGACGGCGGCCGAAGGATGAGATCGACGATGGCGTGACGTACGGCGGGCATGGTTGGTTGAGGCGGAGGCCCGTTGATTCTTTTTTTTCCGCCCCGCGTGTGCGAGGCGACGATGTTGCAGGAAGGCGTAGGCAATCATGGTCATCAGGGCGTGGCGATGAAGACCTTGCCATGATCGCCCTTCGAAGTGATCCAGTCCAAGCTCCTCCTTCAACTGCTGATGCGCCTGCTCACAAATCCACCGTGCCTTGATGGTTGCGGCCAGCGTGCGCAGATCCGTCGCCGCCGGGAGATTGGCGAGATAGTATTTCTTCTCCCCGGAGGCGCGTTGCTCGCCAATGAGCCAGGCCTCGTCGCCTGGGAGATGCTGCTGACCCTTGTCCCAAATCCGCTGCGGAGGGCCGTCGGCGGTGCGGACACGGACAGCAGCAAATCGGGCTGTCAGACGACCTTTCGTTCCGCTGCGCCAACTCACGGTTTTCCATTTGGCGCTGGCCAGCATTTGTTCTGCCGCAATCGATAAGACATCTGGTACGTGGTGCTTTCGTGGCTTCCCGCGGACTTTGGTAATCGGCCAAATGAGCTGTACATCAACCGGATACACCTTGAGATGCCGAGGGATGCCGACGGCCCAGGCCAGGCCGCGTTCTGTTAGCCCCTGTCGAAACGGTGCGCTAAGCCCGTATCCTGCATCCGCCAGCACGCATCCAAAGCGCACGTTGGCTGCCATCGCTCGGTCAACCTCGGCCAAAGCAATTTCCGGCTTGGATCGTGCCGTTCGGTGTTCGATCGGCACGCGAGCACGCTTCAAACGAGACACATTGCTCGTCCAGCTTTCGGGCAAAAAGAGACGCAGCGCGACCATTACTGGCACTTCGCCGCGCGCAAGGGTCAGCGACACCAGCGTTTGGCAATTTGCCGTTTTGCCAAGAGAGGACGCATATTGAGGCGCGACGCCAACCGAGCGTTCGCCCTTCTTCGGCATTGCGGTGTCGTCAATAACGAGCACCGCGTCCTTGCCGCCGACAAGCCGGTCGGCCTGATTTAACAGTTCAGATTCCAGCGGAGTCGCGTCCCAGACACCGTCGGCAATGAAATGGTGCAACTGATCGTAGTTGCCCGCGGCAAGGCGCTCCGCCATCGGCTGAACGCTTTTGCGGTCGCCGGGACCGATCAATCCCGCAACGTACAATGGACACATCCGCCGCCGGGTCCTATGACCCAACCGATCCAGGAACGGCTTCAGCCAGCGTTCGAGTTCGTCTTCCCACTCCGCCATGGTCAGCCCTCCGAGAGCCGACCACCCATGAATCATTGAAAAATCGATTCGGGAATCCTAAAAAACGCAGTAAAAGCGATAATCTGCCAAAGTAGTGTTAGGGCGTCAGGCCTGCACGACTTCGCCGTCCGCCTTGCGTGCGCTCGTCAGTCACGCGCTCGGCGTCCACCGCATCTCGACCCAACACTCGTGACGATCGCGAAGCGCCCCTCAAGCGGGTGAGACGGGCCATTCATACACTGAGTTGCATTTCTGTAAACCAGAAATATTTTCGCATGAGGGGCTTGCGCCGTCGGGCAAATCAGTGCCTGGGTGCAGCGCGGGGTATCCTCAGACCCGCCCGCTCCATTCATGATCCCCGGGCATTTCCAGCCCCAGTTCATTCGCCAGCTCGAGCGCTTCCTTGACGTCAGGCGTAAGCAGACCTTCCGTGAACGTTCGGACGATGGATAGCAGCAGCTCAGCCGCTCGTGCGTGTTTGCCGGAATGTCGCCATAGGCACGCCAGGCTAACAGCTGACCGCAATTCAAAGGACCGCGCGCTTTGCCTGCGCGCCAGTTCGATCGAGGCGAGGAACATTCGCTCTGCGGATTCGACGGACGATGATTTCGAGTAATTGAGCGTCATTTCGCCTTGCAGACGATAGATCTCGGCTTCGTAAAAATGCTCTCCCGTTCTTCTCCCGATCGCCGATGCGCTATCGAGTTCGTGCAAGGCAGCATCCGGCAAGCCGGCATTTGCGTAAGCCTTCGCGAGCAGGCTCCTGAACCAGCAACTGGCGAGCCAGGAACTCATGCCCTCGTAGCCGTCGATGCCGATTCGCATCTGATTCAATCCCTCATCGACATTGCCAAACTCGGTCATCGCCCATCCTCGCAGGATGGTTGTCTGATGCTTCCAATGCAGGAAGCCGTGTTCCGATGAGAGGGCTAGTGCCCTGTTGGCGCAATCGCGGGTCCCTTCGACATCGCGAAGATGCTGGCAAACGTAAGCGCCGAAGGTCAAAGCAAACGACAGCGTGAAGGGGTGGCGAAGGTCTTCAGCCTCCGAAATGGCCTGCTGGCTATACTGGCGCGCAGCGTCAGGACGGCCCAGAAACCACGACAGATACCCGAGGTACGAGAGCGAGACGATGCCAGGATGGATGCCATGCGTTGCCGTCAGGGCGCCGTGCAGCTCCGGACTGTACAGGTTCCTGAAACGCTGAAGATGATGTTCGGCGGCGACAAATCGCCCGCGATACAGCATGGTCATCGCAATCGCCCGATGCGCCTCGATCAGATATCCCGTCTGTTGCGTCGCGGACGATCTTTGGTTCAATGCCTCCCGCCTTGCGAACTTCAGGAGCTCCGCGCTCAGCTCATGCGCCCGTGCGAGATCGCCGCGGATAAAGTGGCACACCCAAAGTCCGCGCGTCGCCGCAAAGACCTTCGCCATGTTGTCAAGATGCCGGCCGAGTTCGAGCGCGCGCACATAGTTCTCCTCGACTTCCTGCACGGCGTATCCCTTCGCCGCGATCAGGGCGGTGCCCAGGGCGATGCGAAGCTCAAGCTCGGACTCGTTCCGGCCCTGCATGCCGGGCGAGGCTTGCAGAACCCCGAGCCCACGACGCAAATGACCGATCGCCTCCAAAGTCGCGCCTTTCATTGCGGCCTGCTTGCCGGCCTTGAGCCAGAAACTCGCAGCCGGCTCGCTTTGGCCGGACTCGGTCAGGTGGTAGGCGAGAAGCTCCGGTTCGCGCTCGGTCTTTTCCGGATATTTTTCAGCCAGCACACGTGCGATCTTGGCGTGCAGCGTCCTTCTTTCGCTGTGCAACAGGCTTTCATGCGCCGCATTCTGGATCATTACGTGCTTGAATGAGTACAGCGCCTCCGGCAGGAAGCCGAAGCGGACGATCAATCCGGCTGCCTCCAGATGGTTCAGGGCGGCTTCGATCTGGTCCGCCGGCGCGTCGGCAACCTCGCGAAGGACCTCATAAGAGAACTCGCGGCCGACGGTGGCGCCGATCTGCGCGATTTTCTTGAACGATCCCATCCGGTCGAGGCGGGCCATCAGGGAATCGTTCAGTGTCGCGGGAATAGCGAGCTGATGCCACGGACCGGACAAGACGTAGCGTCCATGTTGCTCAGTCAAGACGTCGGATTCGAGAACGGCCTTGGTCAGCTCTTCAAGGAAGAGCGGCACGCCATCGGTTTTGATAATGATGTCCTCAATCACCTCTCTGGGAAGCTCCTTGTCTCCCGCCACACGTTCGACCAATATCGTGCGGACCTGTCGACCGAGACGCATGAGGTTCGCCGTGATGGTGTGCGCGTGACCCTTCCAGCCCGGCTGAAACTCCGGACGACAGGTGATCACGACGAGGATCGACGTGTTGCGAACGTTCTCCACCAGGAGATCGAGCACCTCACGCGAGGTGGGATCGATCCAATGTGCGTCCTCAAAATCGATCAGGAGCGGTTGCTCGCGCGCTTGCGCGAGCAGATGGTTGACGAGCGTGGCAATGGTCGCATCCTTCAGCTGCTGCGGCGAGAGATCCAGGGCCGCGTAGCGGTCCCCGGTGGGAATTGAAAGCAACGCCGCAAGGATCGGCACCACTGTTTTCGCCTCGCCATTCGAGGCGGCGACACCGGCTTCAAGGCTGGTCAGCCACAGCGCAGACGCGTTTTCGCCGTCAAGGCCGAGCGCGAATTTGAGATGCTCGATGAAGGGATGAAAAGCGGTGCTGCTGTAATAGGGAGAGCACTGCAACGAAACCTGTCCGTGCTGATCGCTTGCGATCCGCTCCCGGAGCTCCTGAACGATCCTGGACTTTCCAATTCCCGGCTCGCCCGTCAGCAGCACGACCTGGCCCTCATGGGCTTTCGCCTGCTGCCAACGCGTGAGCAGCAACGCCACCTCTTCGGTGCGGTTGACCAGCGGCGTCAATCTGGAGCCCATGGCTGCGGCAAATCGCGTCTCCGCCCGGGAGGGCCGAACCACGAGCCAGGCCTGAGCCTTCGCGGATATTCCCTTCAGCGCGTGAAATCCGAGGTCCTGGTAGTCGAACTTTCCTCTCAGCAGGGATTGCGTCGAAGACGCTATGACGACGCCGTCTGGAGGCGCCAGGGCCTGCAGACGGGCAGCCAGATTTGGCGTCCCGCCGACGGCGGAATCGCGCTCCTCTGTGTCCTGTCCAACCAGATCTCCGACGACAACAAGGCCGGTCGCAATCCCGATGCGCACACTGGGCCGATGACTTGTAACTTTGCGGGCGTCACTCGCTCTCGCCGACGACAGGCTCCGCACAATTTCGAGCGCCGCGCGCACCGACCGCTCGGCGTCATCCTCATGCGCATTTGGATAGCCGAAATAGACCAGAATGCCGTCCCCGAGGTAGCGGGCCACGAAGCCTTCGTACCGCTTGACCACGCTGACGCACTTTTCCCTGAAGCTTGCGATCATATCGCGGACGTCTTCGGGATCGAACTGTTCGGACAGCGAGGTCGATCCGACCATGTCGCAGAACATCACGGTCAGCTGGCGCCGCTCGGCGCTCACCGCTACGCTTTCTGCGACGCTCCTATCGCCGGCCGGACCTTTTGCCGAACGGGTCAGGGAAGCGACCGCGCGCTGCAAGCGCTTGCGATCACCGAGCGGAAGCCCAAGTTCGACCAGATCCTGCTCGGTCAGATCGGGCAGGACGTCCAAACCGATACGATGCTGCGCAAAGAGCTCGCTGTACCGGCCGAGGTCAACGGTTTCGAGCCAGTGCTTGAGAGCAGCCTCCATATCCGCGCTTGGCTGTTTCTCCGGCATGGTGATCCCTCCGACGGCAGGCCATCGGCGACTATGGGCCTCGTTCGACGATGCCAGGGCTTGGTTTACCCCAGACTGGACGCGTTCACAAAGTGCGAAAACAATGACCCAAGCCGATCGAGGAGGCACTCTGCCCTCAGTCGCTCAAATATTCGAGATAGCGCGCGCGATTTCTTGCAAGCTCATCGAGCGAGCTGGATGATCGACTGCATCGATAACGAGTGCGCATGTCCAATTGTGGCCGATCGCGACGAGTCCAGCAGGCAAAGTTGTATTTGAGCAAGCGGAGTTATCCGACAGCCACTCTGTCTCAACGCCGCCAGCCGTCATCGGATCGTTTCAGAACCGCGAAACGAAAGTCCTACTGCTCAAACGGAGTACTTCCGCTTGTGGTCCTAGCCGAACTCGCTGGCACGAGCGCTTGACGCTTCCTGTTAGGCGAAAAACAGACATTCAGGCAGCCAATCCACGTTGGATTCGGAGCAGCAGCCCTCTGTGGCGGGACGAAGATCGGCTGTCGCCCGCGACGTCTGCTCTCCGACAGAACGTCGTGCGCCGGCTCCATCTGATTGATTAATTCGCCCGCGGAAGTAGGACGCGGTGTAGCTCGACAGTCATCACATGCGCTAATGCGTGTCAGTTTGGGGGAGGCCAAATCTTACAGTCCGACCGAAGGGCTGCGCGCAAGGTCATCGAAATCGCACGCCCGTTCGGGTGCACACTCAAGTGCATTGGCGCGAGTGGAGAAAGACCCACTCCCCGACCTGGTAGACCTATCACCAAGACGTCATACGCCTCGGTTGGCGGGCCGAGCGCATCGCATCACCAAGGATCAGCAGCGCCAGTGGACAATATCACCGCTTCGCAGGTGGGCCGCTCTTGTTGCCGGGCAGACCTTTAACTTTTGAAGAATCCTGCTGCTGGACATGCCGGTTGTGAGAGTTCGAGCCCACTGTACTCTGTCCCGGCGCCGGTCCATTCTTACTTCCCTGCGCACCATGGATCCCGGTTCCAGAATTCTGGGCGCTCGGAGAACTCGTCGCGCCAGCGTGGTTTTGGGCAGCTGCTTGTTGAGCCAACGTCGGGCCGGCTGTGATGACGCCAGCGATGAGCAGTGCGATCGTGGAGGTCCTCATCCGCATCCTCCTCAAGGTTGCCCCAGCACACACAACGCGCGCCGCGATCATCATTTCCTTCGAAGCGAAAGAAAATCGCTGGAGCATCCATGAGTCCGTGGGCTAAACACAGGTTAAGATGGTCCCTGTTCCGTTCTGTAAGGAACGATTGCCACCGTGCCAGTTTGGAAGAGAGCAGGCATGCCGGCTGATCTTGTTCAGACCTATCGCGCCTTCGCCTACAACAACGCGTGGGCCAACCACCGCCTTCTCACGGCGTGCGCCCGGCTCAGTCATACGGAGTTTGCCGCCGAACGGACCGGCTTCTTCCCAAGCCTGCAGCGAACGCTGAACCATATCTACGTCATCGACCTGTTCTATGTCGACGCGCTGGAAGGCGGATGGCTCGGGCCAAGGGCCTGGGCGAATGACGTGCCCTGCCCGTCCGTCGCAGAGCTCAAGCAGGCGCAACGCGCGATCGATGAGCGCCTGATCGCCGTCTGCAATGCGCTGACATCAGACCTGCTGAACGATGTCGTTCGGATCAATCGCGACACCACAATCCAGATCGAGCGGCGCGACCGCCTGCTGATGCATCTCTTCCAGCACGCGATCCATCATCGCGGCCAGGCCCACGCTATGCTCTCCGCAACGAGCGTCGAGCCGCCTCAGCTCGACGAGTTCTTTGCAGCCGGCGAAGCTCCGCTCAGAGCAGGCGAATTCGCCGAGCTGGGGTGGACCGAAGCCACCGTGTGGGGCGGCTGACCGCGCGGTTCGAAACGTCGCCGCACCAGCGGACGCCTGACGGGTTGCCCGACCGGGTTGATTTCTCCCAGGCTACCCCATGCGCGTCGGCTTAGGGAAGGTTAGCCTTGGCGCTCTGACTGAAGGGGAGTGCATGGACGATCGGCTCAAGGACCCGAAGTACTGGCGCGATCACGCCGAAAGAACCGCGTCAAGGCCAACCAATTTTCGCTTATAGGAGAGAGGTTGCGAATGCTCCGGATCGCGGAGGAATACGACAAGCTCGCCGATCGCGCGGCGGAGCAGCAAAGGATTTCAAACCTGATGGTCGGTCCGCCGCTGACCTCCCGCGAGCGATGATGGAACTCGCCCGCCGCGATGGCGCCGGGAGTCAGGAGCATTGCCGACCCACTGAAACCGTCATCGCATCCCGAAAGCACTTGCGTCGTGATGCCGGCAATCCGGTCAGACTGCGCCGCAGCTCACGCGGCCTCCGGCATTCCTCCGAGCAGCTTGTCGAGCGTGATCGGATAATCGCGCACGCGCACGCCGGTCGCGTTGTAGACCGCGTTGGCGACCGCGGCCGCCACGCCGCAGATGCCGAGCTCGGCGACGCCCTTGGCTTTCATCGGCGACGATATCGGATCGGTCTCGTCGAGGAAGATCATGTCCTGGTGCGGGATGTCGGCATGGACGGGCACCTCATAGGCGGCGAGGTCGTGATTGACGAAAAAGCCGTGACGCTTGTCGACCACCAGGTCCTCCATCAGCGCCGCACCGACGCCCATGGTCATCGCGCCGATCACCTGGCTGCGCGCCGCCTTCGGATTCAGGATGCGGCCTGCGGCGCATACCGCGAGCATCCGCCGCACACGCACCTCCGCCGTGTCGCTGTCGACACCGACCTCGACGAAATGCGCGCCGAAGGTCGACTGCTGGTAAGTCTTGGCGAGGTCGCCGTACTCGATGGCGTCCTCCGCCGTGATGCCGCCGTTGCCGGCGGCCTGCGCCAGCGGCACGCTGCGATTGCCGGCGCGGACAACGCCGTCGGCAAAAACCGCCTCGGCGGAGTTGTAGCCGAGCTTCTGCGCGATGTTGTCGCGCAGCTTGACGCAGGCGGCGTAAACGCCGGACGTCGAATTGTTGCCGCCCCACTGCCCGCCGGAGCCGCATGACACCGGAAAATCGGAATCGCCGAGCCGGACCACCACCTTGTCCAACGGCACGCCCATCATCTCGGCCGCGGTCTGCCCGATGATGGTGTAGGAGCCGGTGCCGATATCGGTCATATCGGTCTCGACCGTCACCCTGCCGTCCTGATCGAGCCGCACGCGCGCCGCAGATTTGGTCAGGAGATTGTTGCGGAAGGCAGCGGCAACGCCGATGCCGACCAGCCAGCGTCCATCACGGATCTTCGCGGGCTGCGGGTCGCGCCGGCTCCAGCCGAACCGGGCGGCTCCCTCGCGCAGGCATTCGACGAGCTGGCGCTGCGAGAACGGCCGCTCCGGATGCTCCGGATCGACCTGGGTGTCGTTCTTGATGCGCAGCTCGATCGGATCCATGCCGAGCTTCTCGGCGAGTTCGTCGATTGCGATCTCGAGCGCCATCATGCCGGAGGCCTCGCCGGGCGCGCGCATCGCGTTGCCTTCGGCGAGATCGAGCTCGGCGAGCCGCATCGCGGTCATCCGGTCGGCGCCGGCATAGAGCAGCCGCGTCTGATTGACCGCCACCTCCGGCTCCCCATCCTTCACGTTGCCCGACCAGCTCTCGTGTCCGATCGCGCTGATTTTGCCGTCGCGGTCGGCGCCGATGCGGATGCGCTGGATCGTCGCCGGCCGGTGCGTGGTGTTGTTGAACATCAGCGGACGTTGCAGCGCCACCTTGACGGGACGGCCGGCGGCGCGGGCGCCGAGCGCGGCGAGCAGCACGTCGGCGCGCAGGAACAGCTTGCCGCCGAAGCCGCCGCCGATATAGGGCGAGATTAGCCGGACATTCTCCTTCGGGAGACCGAGCGTCTTCGCCATGTCGGTCGCGCCCCAGGCGATCATCTGGTTGGAGGTCCAGACCGTCAGCTTGTCGCCCTGCCACGCCGCGATCGAGGCGTGCGGCTCCATCATCGCATGGCCCTGATCGGGTGTGGTGTAGGTCGCATCGAGCTGGACCGGGGCCGCGGCGAACGCCGCCGCAAAGTCGCCCACTGCGGTGTCGGCCGGGCCGCCGATCTTGGGCTTGGGGATGAAGGCCTTGTCCCTTGACGCCGCGAGATCAAACCGGCCGTCGCCCGGCGCGTAATCGACCCGGACCAGCTGCGCGGCGGCGCGCGCCTGCTCGAAGGTCTCGGCAACGACCACGGCAATGGCTTGATGGTAATGCGCGATGTCAGGGCCGCCGAGCAGCGGCGCCGCATTGCGCTCGCCCTTGCCAAGCTTGCCGGCGTTCTCAGCGGTGACGATGGCGAGCACGCCCGGCGCCGCCTTGGCAGCGGCGAGATCGATCGCCTTGATCCGCCCCTTGCCGATCGCCGATCCCACCACGTAGCCATAGGCCTGGTTGGTCGCGACGTCATGCCGCTCATAGGCATAGGGCGCAGTACCCGTCGTCTTCAACGGCCCCTCGATCCGGCTGGTCGGCTGGCCGACCACCTTGAGCTGGTCGATCGGATTGAAGGTGGCGGGATGTTCGAATCGCATGCTCTAACCCCTTGTCTAGCCCTTGGCCTCGCGCAGCACCGCCGACAGCGTTCGCTCGGCGAGCGGCAGCTTGAATGCGTTGTCCTGCGTCGGCTTTGCGTCGGCGAGCAGGCGCGCGGTGACCGCCTTGGCGCCACGCGGCAATTCCGCCTCCGCCGGCTCGACGCGCCATGGCTTGTGCGCGACGCCGCCGAGCGCGACGCGGCCCGAGCCGTCGGGCTGCACGATCGCCGCGACCGACACCAGCGCAAACGCATAGGACGCGCGGTCGCGAACCTTGCGATAGGCCTGCGCGCCGCCGACGGGTTTTGGCAGCACCACGGCGGTGATCAGCTCGCCCGGCTCAAGCGCGGTCTCGATCTCGGGGTGGTCACCCGGCAGCCGATGCAGCTCGGCGATCGGGATCATCCGCGCGGTGCCGTCCGGCCGCACGGTCTCCACAACAGCGTCGAGCGCGCGCATCGCCACCGCCATGTCGCTTGGATGGGTCGCGATGCACGCATCGCCGGCGCCGATCACCGCATGCTGCCGGCTGAAGCCGCCGATCGCGGCGCAGCCGCTGCCGGGCTTGCGCTTGTTGCACGGCAGATTGGTGTCGTAGAAATACGGGCAGCGCGTCCGCTGCAGCAGATTGCCGGCGGTGGTCGCCTTGTTGCGCAACTGGCCGGAGGCGCCCGCCAGCAGCGCGCGCGACAGCACGGCGTAGTCGCGGCGCACGCGGCCGTCCGCCGCGAGGTCCGTGTTGCGGACCAGCGCGCCGATGCGCAAGCCGCCGTCCGGGGTCGCCTCGATCCGGTCCAGCGCCAGACCATTGACATCGATGAGATGCGCCGGCGTCTCGATCTCGAGCTTCATCAGGTCGAGCAGGTTGGTGCCGCCGGCAATGAATTTCGCGTTCGCGGTTCGCGCGGCGGCCGCGGCCGCTGCGCCCGGCGACGCAGCGCGCTCATAGCTGAACGTTCTCATGCACTCCTCCCGGCGACCTCACCGATCGCCTCGGCGATGTTGGAATAGGCGCCGCAGCGGCAGATGTTGCCGCTCATGCGCTCGCGCAGCTCGGCATTGCTCAGTCGCATCGGGGCATTGAGATCATCAGTCACATGGCTCGGGATACCGGCCCGGATCTCGTCGAGCACGGCCACCGCCGAGCAGATTTGCCCCGGCGTGCAATAGCCGCACTGGTAGCCGTCATGCTTGACGAACGCCGCCTGCATCGGATGCATATGCTCCGGCGAGCCCAGCCCCTCGATCGTGGTGATCTCGTCGCCCTCATGCATCACCGCAAGCGTCAGGCACGAATTGATGCGGCGGCCGTCGACGATGACGGTGCAGGCGCCGCACTGGCCGTGATCACAGCCCTTCTTGGTGCCCGTCAAATGCAGGTGCTCGCGCAACGCATCGAGCAGCGTAGTCCTGGTGTCGAGCTCGAGCTGATATGGTTCGCCGTTCACGTCAAAGGACACTCTTGCCATCACGGGCGCTCCGGTCGGGGTTGTTCGGTCGGTCGCCGCCGGGGAGGCGCGCGTTGCGACGGACGACGCGGCAAGCGAGGCGGCTCCTACAATCAACAGATGGCGTCGGGATAGTTCCAAATGGCCGGAAATTTGCAACTTGGATCTCCTTTGGCTCTCCTGATGGATCTCCTGCTGCTCGGCCGCGATCGCGCGCGGAACCGACAACAGGACTGAAGTCCGCACGTGCCTGTGGGCCGCATGGTGTGAATGCGATCGGCTGCGGAATGTTTCTCGTAACCCGCCAAACGAAATCGCGAGCGATTTGGCATCGCCGCGCGGAATACCGACCACCCGCCGGCGCTACGTGACAAAAGATCGCGCGGCGGTGGTATCATCCGCATGCGCGCCGAAAGGGAAAAGCAGCACGAAACCCTTTGGGCTTGCAGAAGATCATGTAGGATGACGGGCACGAGCTCGCGCCCGCCGACCCAGGACCGCCTGATGACCGCGCATGTGATAGTGACCGATGAAGCCGCAACGCGCGTGATCCGGCTGCGCCGGCCCGAGAAAAAGAACGCGATCACCCACGAGATGTTTCGTGCGATGAGGGAGGCGATCGACACGGCGCAGAACGATCCGAAAATCCGCTGCCTGATCGTCACCGGCGGCTCCGGCGTGTTCACCGCGGGCAACGACATCGAGGACTTGCTCGACCAGAGCACATCCGCAGGCGAGTTGCCGCCCGCCTCCGATTTGGTCAAGTTCCTTTATTCGCTGGCCCACAACGTCAAGCCGATCATCGCCGCTGTCGACGGCGTTGCGATGGGCATCGGCACCACCATGCTGTTCCACTGCGACTACGTGCTCGCCAGCACGACCGCGCTGTTCTCGACCCCATTCTCCAGGTTCGGCCTGGTGCCGGAGGGCGCGTCCAGCCTGCTGATGCCGCGTAGCATGGGCCACCAGCGCGCGTTCGCGATGCTGGTGATGGGACGCACCATGACGGCCGACGACGGCCGTGAGGCCGGCTTCGTCAACACGGTGGTGGCGCCGGGCCATGTCGAAGTCGAAGCGCGCAAGGTGGCGCGGGAGATCTGCGCGCTGCCGGCCGACGCGGTCGCGATCTCGCGCCGGCTGCTCAGGCTTCCGCCCGAGGACGTCACCCGCCGGATCGACCAGGAGAACCATGTGTTCAGCGAGCGCATGCGCTCCACGGAAGCGATCACAGCTTTCAAGACGTTCATGTCGCGCACGAAGGATTGAACGGCCGCGTCGCAAAAATGTAGTGGCGCCGCGTCATGATGGCGTGTTCCATGGACAGCTCATGAGACGTTCCCGCCGTTCGCTCCTCACCGCCGCCGTCTGCTCGTTTGTCGCCGTCGCGGCCGGCCCCGCGCCGGCGCAGACCGCGGCACCGGTGGATTTGCGCATTCTCGCCATCAACGATTTCCACGGCTATTTGCGGCCGCCGCCGGGCGGCA
This sequence comes from Bradyrhizobium sp. ISRA436, assembly GCF_029910015.1. Taxonomy (NCBI): domain Bacteria; kingdom Pseudomonadati; phylum Pseudomonadota; class Alphaproteobacteria; order Hyphomicrobiales; family Nitrobacteraceae; genus Bradyrhizobium; species Bradyrhizobium sp. ISRA436. The sequence continues at coordinate 2,211,339 of NZ_CP094519.1, read as the reverse complement.
TCCGCATCACCGATCCCGCCGACAACAGCAAGAAGATCATGGTGCCTGCCGGCGGCGCCGAGCGGATGGCGACCGCGGTCAAGCAGCTCCGCGAAGGGCACAAGAACAACATCTTCGTCGCGGCCGGCGACCTGATCGGCGCCAGCCCCTTCCTGTCGGCGATGTTTCACGACGAGCCGACCATCGAGTCGCTGTCGATGATGGGGCTCGCGATCTCCTCCGTCGGCAATCACGAGTTCGACGAGGGCAAGGCCGAGCTGCTGCGGATGCAGAATGGCGGCTGCCACCCGGTCGACCAGTGCCAGGGGCCGCATCCCTTCACCGGCGCCAAATTCCACTATCTCGCCGCCAGCACGATCGACAAGACCACCGGCAAGCCGGTGTTTCCGCCTTACGAGATCAGGGAGTTCGGCGGCATCCCGGTCGCCTTCATCGGGCTGACGCTGAAGAACACGCCGAACCTGGTGTCGCCGGCTGGCGTCGCAAGCCTCGAATTTCGCGACGAGGCCGAGACCGTCAATGCGCTGGTCCCGGAACTGAAGGCGAAGGGCGTCGAGGCCATCGTGGTCTTGATCCACGAGGGCGGCTTTCCGACCGGCGACTACAATGAATGCCCGGGCATTTCCGGGCCGATCGTCGACATCGTCAAGAAAATCGATCACGCGGTCGACGTCGTGATCTCCGGCCACACCCATCAGGCCTATATCTGCGAGATCGACGGGCGGCTCGTCACCTCCGGCGACAAATACGGCACGCTGGTCACCGCGATCGACCTGCAGCTCGATCCGAAGACCCATGACGTGATCAGCGCCAAGGCCAACAACACCATCGTTCGCCTCAACGCGTTCAAGCGCGATCCCGAGCAAAGCGCGCTGCTGGAAGCCTACGACCGGCTGGCGGCGCCGATCGCCAACCGCGCGGCGGGCGCGGTGACGGAAACGCTGTCGCGCACGCCGAACGACGCCGGCGAAAGCCCGCTCGGCGACATCGTCGCCGATGCGCAGCTCCTGGCGACCAGCGCGGAGCCGAACGGCGGCGCGGTGATCGCCTTCACCAATCCCGGCGGCGTGCGTACCGACATCACCATGCGCGAGGACGGCGCGGTGTCCTATGCCGACATCTTCGCGAGCCAGCCGTTCCGCAACCAGCTCGTGACCATGACGCTGACCGGCAGGCAGCTCAAGGACGTGCTGGAGCAGCAATGGGCCGATCCGAAGCGGCCGCGTCCGCTGCAGGTCTCCAAGGGCTTTTCCTATGCGTGGGACGCGACCAGGCCGGACGGTGCGCGCATCATAGCCGAGCGAATGTCGCTCAACGGCAAACTGATCGACCCGGCCGCGAGCTATCGCGTGACTGTGAACGATTATCTCGCCGAGGGCGGCGACGGCTTCACGGTGTTCAAGGACGGAACAGCGCAGCAGTTCGGCGTCTACGACGTCGACGCGCTCTATGCCTATTTCAAGGCCAACAGCCCGGTGGGGCCGACGGCGGGCCACCGCATCGAGCGGATCAATTGAGCCAGCCGGCGCGGATGGAACACTCGTCCATCCCGTCATTGCGAGGAGCTCGCGACAAAATTACAAAGCAATTTTGCGCTGAAGCGACGAAGCAATCCATGCTTCCGTGCGCTCGGTGACAATGGATTGCTTCGCTCCGCTCGCAATGACGGGGAAGGAGTTCGGCCCTTTGCGGTGGCTTTTTGAAGGATGAGGTCGAGAGACAAAGCTGGCCCTTTCCGGGCGGCCGGTAACGGCCTACATTAGGCGTTCCTCGTACGCGCGCCGGTTGCGCCGGGAATTTGCATGACACTGCTTCTGACGCATTCCGCCTGCCTCAACCATTTGACCCCTCCCGGACACCCCGAACGCCCCGATCGGCTGCGGGCGATCGACGAGGTGCTGGCCGAGGACCGCTTCAGGGAGCTGGTGCGTGACCAGGCGCCGGAAGGCGACCTGGATTCCGTGCTGCTCTGCCATGGCGAGCACTATGTCGGCGAGTTGCGCCACATCGCGCCGACCTCCGGCATGATCTATGTCGACGGCGACACCTCGATGTCGCCGGGCACCTGGGAAGCGGTGATGCGCGGCGTCGGCGGTGCGCTCGCCGCTACCGACGCCGTGGTGACGGGCCGGCATCAGAACGCCTTCGTGGCGGTGCGGCCGCCCGGCCATCACGCCGAGAAATCGACGCCGATGGGTTTCTGTTTCTTCGACAATGCCGCGATCGCCGCGCGCCACGCGCAGCGCAAGCACGGCATCACGCGCGCCGCGGTGGTCGATTTCGACGTCCATCATGGCAATGGCACGCAGGACATCTTCTGGGCCGATCCGACCGTGATGTACTGCTCGACGCACCAGATGCCGCTGTTTCCGGGCACCGGCGCAATGGGCGAACGCGGCGAGCACGACACCATCGTCAACGCGCCGCTGGCGCCGGAAGACGGCAGCGCCAGGTTCCGCGCCGCCTTCGAGAACCTGATCCTGCCGCGGCTGCAGCAGTTCTCACCGGAACTTATCATCATCTCGGCCGGCTTCGACGCGCATCATCGCGATCCGCTGGCGTCCATCAACCTGAAGGCCGACGATTTCGGCTGGGTGACGCGCAAGCTGATGGATATCGCCGACAAGAGTGCCGGCGGCCGTGTGGTCTCGGTGCTGGAGGGCGGTTACGACCTGCAGGGCCTGAAAGAGTCGGTGGCTTCCCATGTTGGCGCATTGATGGCCGGGTAAATCCCCGCCACAATAAGCTCGCAAAAATTCGATTGATTCTGCGCAGGGACGAGCATGATCCCGAACGGCGGGAACCGGTTTTCCCTCGCGACAGACACGTAGCGTTTGCGCGGAGATCATGCTCAAACACGTCTGTGCAACCGGGAACACGAGATGGCCGAAAATACTCAAGCCGACGTCAAGAAGCTGTCGTTCGAACGCGCGATCGAGGAACTCGAATCGATCGTCAAGCGGCTCGAGGACGGCAAGGTCCCGCTCGAGGAGTCGGTCGCGATCTACGAACGCGGCGAGGCGCTGAAGCGCCGTTGCGAGGAATTGTTGCGCCAGGCCGAAGCCCGGGTCGACAAGATCACCACCGACGCCTCGGGCCAAGTGAACGGCACCGAGCCGCTCGACGTGCAGTAGCGACGCGAGCGGCCGTCGCGACAATCCGGCGGCCTGGCCGCTGAGCCGACCGTACCCCAGCCGGCAATTGTTGCTGCGCGTTTCCGTGATCTCCACGAGCCGGGGGATGGCGATCCCCTCGGCCAGCTGCTTTTTTGCGCGCCTGCCCGACCGCAGAATCGGCCGATCGGGGTCCGCCGGCTTGCCGCCAAAATGAGCAGAATGGACCCCGTCACCAGCTCCACCCATTGAAAAGTCTAGCTTTTTTGGCGCAAAGCATGGGAACCTAGCGCGTCGAGCGGGTTGGCTTTGGTCACAACTTTGGTGTAATGCTTCCAGCCTATGGGCATTTGAAGGTGACGAGCGGCCAGATTCGTCCTGGCGGCAAGCGCCTCAAATGGTTCGACAAAACTGAACCGGGACGGGTGAAGAGCGACCAACGTGATGCTTATCACGTGGTTCAATCCGGAGTGAATCTAGGCTTTCAAACCAGGCACCGGCCCTGCCGGGGCGGCACCCAGTGTCTGGCTTTCGCTGCGCGGAGCGCAACCCTTCTCGCGTCGGGCCGTTGGTCTCGACCTTCAAAAATTGGAACATCGCTGTGACCACATTTAGTAATACGCCGCTTCTTGACACCATTCGCACGCCGGAAGACCTGCGCAAGCTGAAGGTCGAGCAGGTGCGGCAGGTTGCCGACGAGCTGCGCCAGGAAACCATCGATGCGGTGTCGGTGACGGGCGGTCATTTCGGCGCCGGCCTCGGCGTGGTCGAGCTGACCACCGCCATCCACTACATCTTCGACACCCCGCGCGACCGCCTGATCTGGGACGTCGGCCACCAGGCCTACCCGCACAAGATCCTGACCGGACGCCGCGACCGCATCCGCACGCTGCGCACCGGCGGCGGCCTCTCCGGCTTCACCAAGCGCACCGAGAGCGACTACGACCCGTTCGGCGCCGCGCACTCCTCGACCTCGATCTCGGCCGGTCTCGGCATGGCCGTGGCGCGCGACCTCTCCGGCGGCAAGAACAATGTGATCGCCGTGATCGGCGACGGCGCGATGTCGGCCGGCATGGCCTATGAGGCCATGAACAACGCCGGCGCCATGAACTCGCGCCTGATCGTGATCCTCAACGACAACGACATGTCGATCGCGCCGCCGGTCGGCGCGATGAGCGCCTATCTGTCGCGGCTCTATTCCGGCAAGACCTATCGCACGCTGCGCGAGGCGGCGAAGCAGATCAACCAGCGCCTGCCGAAGGTGCTTGCCAACCGCGCCAACCGCGTCGAGGAATATTCCCGCGGCTTCATGATGGACGGCGGCACGCTGTTCGAGGAGCTCGGCTTCTATTACGTCGGCCCGATCGACGGCCATAACCTCGACCATCTGCTGCCGGTGCTGAAGAACGTCCGCGACATGGAAACCGGGCCGATCCTGGTCCATGTCGTGACCCAGAAGGGCAAGGGCTACGGTCCGGCCGAGGCATCCGCCGACAAGTACCACGCCGTGGTCAAGTTCGACGTCGCCACCGGCACCCAGGCCAAGGCCAAGCCGAATGCGCCGGCCTACCAGAACGTGTTCGGCCAGAGCCTCGTCAAGGAAGCGCAGAAGGACGACAAGATCGTCGCGATCACCGCGGCGATGCCGTCCGGCACCGGCGTCGACATCTTCAACAAGGCGTTCCCCGATCGCACCTTCGACGTCGGCATCGCCGAGCAGCACGCGGTGACCTTCGCGGCGGGTCTCGCCACCGAAGGCTACAAGCCGTTCTGCGCGATCTATTCGACCTTCCTGCAGCGCGGCTATGACCAGGTGGTGCATGACGTCGCGATCCAGGGCCTGCCGGTCCGCTTCGCGATCGACCGCGCCGGCCTGGTCGGCGCTGACGGCGCGACCCATGCCGGCTCGTTCGACAACGCCTATCTCGGCTGTCTGCCAAACTTCGTGATCATGGCGGCCTCCGACGAGGCCGAGCTCGTGCACATGGTGGCGACGCAGGTCGCGATCAACGATCGCCCGAGCGCGCTGCGCTATCCGCGCGGCGAAGGCCGCGGCGTCGATATGCCGGAAGTTGGCGTTCCGCTGCCGATCGGCAAGGGTCGCATCATCCGCGAGGGCAAGAAGGTCGCGCTGCTCTCCTTCGGTACCCGTCTCGCCGAATGCGAGAAGGCGGCCGACGAGCTCGCTGCCCATGGCCTGTCGGCGACCATCGCCGATGCGCGCTTCATGAAGCCGCTCGACGAGGACATGATCCTGAAGCTTGCGCGCGATCATGAGATCCTGATCACGATCGAGGAAGGCTCGATCGGCGGTTTCGGCTCGCATGTGGTGCAGTTCCTGTCCGAACACGGCATGCTCGACAGCGGAATGCTGAAGTTCCGCTCGATGATCCTGCCTGACGTGTTCCTCGACCACGACACGCCGGCGGCGATGTATGCCCGCGCCGGTCTCGACGCCAAGAGCATCGTCGCCAAGGTGTTCGACACCCTCGGCAAGGATTTCAAGATCGAGACCGTGAAGCTCGCGTAATCCACCCGGGCGGCGCTTTGGGCGCCGGCAAGTCCATGATCATCTATCTGGCAGGTCCTGACGTGTTCCTGCCGGATGCCGTGGAGATTGGCCGCCGCAAGGCGGAGATATGTGCGCTGCACGGACACACGGGGCTCTATCCGCTCGACAATGCGGTGACCCCCGCGGCCGTCGGTGCATCTCTCACCATCTTCAAGAGCAATGAAGCGATGATGGAGTCCGCCGACGCCATCATCGCCAATTTGACGCCGTTTCGCGGCCCCAGTGCCGACGCAGGCACTGTCTACGAACTCGGCTACATGGCGGGACGCGGCAAGCTGTGCCTCGCCTATTCGAACGATCCCGCGTCCTACGCCAATCGCGTGGCGCGGCTGCAGCAAGTGGCGGAGGCGCCCGACGGACGCCTGATCGACGCGGAGGGGCTCACGGTGGAAGAGTTTGGATTGCCCGACAATCTGATGATGATACATGCGCTCGATCTGCACGGCAGTCCGCTGGTGACGCCGAACGAAGCCCCGTCGGACATCTGGCGCGATCTCGCTTCCTTCGAGGCTTGCGTGCGGCTCGCCGCCGGGCGCGCGCGACGCTTGCCGGGCTTCATCAATTGACCGGGACAGGCGACAGCCATCGGCCGGCCGGGAAGCGCGTCGATGTGCTTCTGGTCGAGCGCGGCCTGTTCGAGAGCCGGGCGCGGGCGCGCGCGGCGATCGACGCAGGCCTTGTGACGGCGGGCGGCAAACAGATCGTGAAGGCCTCCGAGATCGTGGCCCCCGACGCCGAATTGACCGCCGAGCCGGCGCACCCTTACGTCTCGCGCGGCGGCGTCAAGCTCGCCAGTGCGCTGGAGCACTATCCGATCGACGTCGAGGGCCATGTCTGCCTCGACGTCGGCGCCTCGACCGGCGGCTTCACCGAGGTGCTGCTCGCCAACGGCGCGAGCCTCGTCTTTGCCGTCGATGTCGGCCACGGCCAGCTGCACCCCTCGTTGCAGGGACACCCGAAGATCGTCTCCATGGAGGAGACCGATATCAGGAGCTTTGAAGGTAAGCGCCTGCCGGCGCGGCCCGACATCGTCGTGATCGATGTCAGCTTCATCTCGCTCAAGGCGGTGCTGCCGGTGGCGCTGTCGCTCGCGGCCGCGCCGATGCATCTGCTCGCGCTGATCAAGCCGCAATTCGAGGCTGCGCGCAAACATTCCAAGCGCGGCATCATCCGCAACGCGATGGTGCACCAGGAGATCTGCGACGACATCGCCACCTTCGCCGCCTCGCTCGGCTGCACCGACATCCAGGTGTTCCCGTCCTCGATCAAGGGCGGCGACGGCAACATCGAGTTCTTTCTCGGCGCGCGGCGTGGCTGAGCTGATTACCATCGACCATGTCGGCCATCGCGGCGACGGCGTCGCGATCGATGGCGCGCAGTCGATTTATGTGCCTTACGCGCTGGCCGGCGAGACGATCGAGGTCGCCGACGTCGCCGGTCACCATCCCGACCGGCGCCGACTCGTGCGGGTCGCGCGCGCCAGCCCCGAGCGCATCGCGCCGTTCTGCCCGCATTTCGGCGTCTGCGGGGGCTGCGCGATCCAGCACTGGAACGACGAAGGCTACCATGCCTGGAAGCGCAACATCGTCGTCGAGACGTTGGCGCAGGCCAAAGTTGCAGCCGAGGTGGCGCCGCTGATCGACGCCCACGGCGCCGGGCGCCGCCGCATGACGCTGCACGCGCGCGTGGGCACCCACGAGATCCTCATGGTCGGCTTCGCCGCGGCGGGCTCGCATGACATCGTCCCGGTCGACCGCTGTCCGATTCTCGATCCCGCGCTTGACGGCGCGCTCGAGGCGGCCTGGGCCGTCGCCGAGCCGCTGACCTCCACGGGCAAGCCGCTCGACATCCAGGTGACCGCGACCCTCAACGGTCTCGACATCGACGTGCGCGGCTCGGGCGCGCTGCCGACCAGCATGATCACCGCCCTGTCTCGCGCCGCGGAGAAACACCGGCTGGCGCGGCTGACGCGGCACGGCGAACTGGTGCTGATGCGCGGCTCCCCGGAGATCGCGATCGGAAAGGCGAAGGTCGTGCTGCCGCCGGGCTCGTTTCTGCAGGCGACCGTCAAGGGCGAGGAAACCCTTGCCGCCCTCGTCGTCGAGCGTTGCGGACGCGCAAAACACATCGCCGATCTGTTTTGCGGCGTCGGCCCGTTCGCGCTTCGCCTGGCGGAGAGGGCCCGGGTCGCGGCTCTCGACAGCGATGCCGGTGCGATCACGGCCCTGCAAAAGGCCGCGAAGTCAACGCCGGGGCTAAAGCCGCTCAAGGCCGAGGCGCGCGACCTGTTTCGCCGCCCCCTGGTGCCGCAGGAGTTGCGCGACTACGACGCCGTCGTGTTCGATCCGCCCCGGCAGGGCGCGCAGGCGCAGGTCACGCAGCTTGCGGCGAGCAAAGTGCCCGTGGTCGTGGCGGTGTCCTGCAACGCAGCGACCTTCGCGCGCGACGCGAAGATCCTCATCGATGGCGGCTACCGGATCGAGGGCGTTACGCCCGTCGACCAGTTCCGCCATACCCCGCATGTCGAGCTGGTGGCACGGTTCGCGCGCTGAGGCCGTGTGACTGATATCGCAGAGCACGATATGGTCCGCATTCCATGCCGCACGATCCGCTACTCGCCAGCATCACTCCGATCCTCGCAAAGGTCCCAGGCGTTGCCGCTATCGTGCTCGGCGGCTCACGGGCGCGTGGAACGGCGCACGATGCATCCGACTACGACATCGGCCTCTACTACACAGACACCACAGCCCTGGACACCGACCGGCTGCGCGAGGCGATGACCGAGATCGTCGACGTTCCGGACGCGGTGCATGTGACGCCGATCGGCGAATGGGGGCCGTGGATCGTCGGCGGCGCGTGGCTTGCGATCGGCGGCCGCAAGGTCGACCTGCTCTATCGCAGCATCGACAGAGTGAGCGCGACGCTCGACGCCTGCCGGAACGGCGATATCGCCATGCACTACCAGCCCGGCCATCCGCACGGATTCTGCCCGGCGATCTGGATGGGCGAGGTTGCGCTCTGCCGTTCCCTGCATGACCCGAGCGGCCTCATCGCAGAGCTGAAGGCCAGGACCGTGCCCTACCCGCGCGCGTTGCGCGACGCGCTGATCCGGCGCTTTCAATGGGAGATCCTGTTCAGCATCGAGAACGCCGAGATCGCTTTGCCGCGCGGCGACAGCACGCATGTCGCCGGCTGCGCCTATCGCGCGCTCGCCTGCATGGGCCAAGTGCTGTTCGCCCTCAACGGGCAATACCTGATCAACGAAAAGGGCGCGCTGAGCGCGGCCGTCGGCTTTCCGGTGACGATTCATGGTCTGACCGAGCGCGTCGCGGAAGTCTGGCGGTCGATTGGATCAGGCCGGCATGCGGATGCATTGCAGACGCTGAGGATGCTGGAGCAGGACCTTCGGGAGATATCGTAGAACGAAGCGTAACCGACGTGACCGCTCAGCGTCCCCACCTGTCCTGCCAGATCTTCTCGCCGATCATGCAGTTGACGCGCGGCTCCTTCTCGGCGGCCCGCACCACGGGCGGCTCGGGCGTGTTGCCGGCGACCTCGAGCAGGAGCTTGGTGCGGATCGCCTCCTTGAACTTCTCGCGATCCTTGATCGACACCACGAAGGAGCCTGGACCGCCGATCACGCAGTCCTCGTAGTACCAGTCGAGATTATCGATATCCATCGTCGAGTAGGACGGCTCCTTCACCATGATCGGCAGGCCGTTGATGACGATGCCCTTCTCCAGCGCCATGTCGCGCGCGGGCTGGATCGGCGCGCCGTTGTTGTTAGGGCCGTCGCCGGAAATATCGATCACGCGCCGCAGGCCGCGATGCGGGTTCTCGTCGAACAACGGAACCGCGAAATAGATCGCGCCCGAGATCGAGGTGCGCGAGGCCCGGCGGACCGGCGTCTTCATGATCTCGGCCGAGACGGCATCCGCGGATTCAGGACCGTCGATCACGCGCCAGGGGATGATGATCTTCTGATCGTTGGAGGCGGCCCATTCGATATAGGTGATCGCGATCTTGCCGTTCGGCCCGGCCTTTAGTGCCTGCAGGAACTCCTTGGAGACGAGCGCCTGCGCGTAGCCCTCGCGCTGGACCGCGAGCTCTTCCAAGTCCATCGAATAGGAGACGTCGACCGCAAGAATCAGCTCGACATCGACGCTCGGGGTGGATTCCTTCTCGACCAGTCGCTCGTTGGGCTGTGTTCCCGGTCCGGGTGCGGCAACACCGGCCACATCGCCGCCGGCCAGCATGCCTGCGACAAGCACCGCTCCGATCGAGACATACCAGCGCATCGCTGCCCTCCCGTCGTGTGCCCATCATCGTGACATGCAAATCAGGCGGCGCAAAGCGCGAACATCATCCGCGCTTCACATTCAGGTTAAGCCCGTTCGCCTTGATTTGGGCGACGATGGCGTCGCGCGCCGTGCCGTGACCGCAATGAGCCCGTGCAAATCGACCGGTTCCAACGAAGCCCGGAAGGCATTATTCTTTGGGCTGCAACCGTGAGGGAGGTGCCGGGCAATGCCCGATACCATCGTCAAGCCGAAAACCAAGGCAAAGACCAAGGTCGAGCGGCCGCGTCTGCACAAGGTCATCCTGATCAACGACGACTACACGCCGCGCGAATTCGTCGTGACCGTGCTGAAGGCGGAATTCCGCATGACCGACGATCAAGCCTACAAGGTGATGCTGACGGCACACCAGCGCGGCGTCTGCGTGGTCGCCGTCTTCACCAGGGACGTCGCCGAGACCAAGGCGACACGCGCCACTGACGCCGGCCGCGCCAAGGGCTACCCGCTGCTGTTCACCACCGAGCCGGAAGAGTAGCAGCCCTCACCGCTCCACCGGCTGCGCGAGCTGCGCCCGCCGCCTCTAAGGTTTGTACTCAATCAGATGTATAATTTTACGTGGAGATATGATTCAAGCTCTGCATTTGCGGGGCTTGGATCATGGCGGGCGAGTTTTGGTTGAATGATCGGCAGTGGGCAGCAATCGAGCCCTTGCTGCCGCAAAATCAGCCCGGCGCTCGTCGAGTCGATGATCGCCGCGTGATCAGTGGCATCATCCATGTGTTGAAGTCCGGCTGCCGCTGGCGCGATTGCCCGGCAGTGTTCGGCCCTTACACGACCGTCTACAATCGCTGGAACCGCTGGTCGCGGCGCGAGGTCTGGCGCAATCTGTTCGAAGCACTTCGGGGCCTGTCGCCCGATGACGACTTCCAGGCCATCGATTCCACGACCGCCAAGGCGCACCGTGCGGCGGCCGGTGGAAAAGGGGGGCGGAGGCTCAGGCCATCGGTCGTTCCCGCGGTGGCAGGACCACCAAGATCCACGCCGTCTGCGACAGTCTCGGACGCGCCATCGCGCTCGAAGTAACGCCAGGTCAGCGTGGTGACATCCGCGCGGCGCTGCCCCTGCTCAGCTCTCTGCCACCACCGCGTTGCTGTGCGGCCGACACGGCCTATGACGCGAACGAACTGCGGCAATTCCTCATCGAACGGGGAACAACCCCGGTCATCCCAAACAATCCCACCCGAAAACGCTTCCATCCGTTCGACCGCGCCGCATACAAGCGGCGCAACCTCGTCGAGCGCATGTTTTGCAGGCTCAAGGACTGGCGGCGCATTGCAACCCGCTATGACAAGCTCGCCAGAAACTTCCTCTCGGCCGTCAATCTTGCTGCCGCTATCATTTGGTGGACCTGATTGAGTCCGGACCTTAGGCGTGAGCGGTGCGCGGCGCCTCGTCGTGCAGGCCATAGACCCGTTCAGCCTTCGAGAATCCGGCAATCGGAAACTCGCCGAGATCGCTCCAGCCGCCGTCGCAAATGCCGGCGAAGCGCGCGGAGGCGACGACGGTGCGGCCGAGCCGGCCGGCGATCCTCTCCAGCCGCGCGGCGAGATTGACCGCGGGCCCGATGCAGGTGAAGTCCAGCCGGTTGCCGCCGCCGATATTGCCGTAGAGCACGCGCCCAAGATGCAGGGCGACGCCGAAGCGGAAACGCTCGACGTCTTCGCCATTGGGGAATTGCAGCGCCGCGACGCCGGCGCGGGATTCGCGCACCGCCTCCAGCACGCGCGAGCAGACCTGCGCCTCGTCGCCGACATATTCGTCGACCGGAAACACCGCGAGCAGGCCGTCGCCCATGAATTTCAGCACCTCGCCGCCATGGGCGCGGATCGCGGACACCTGGCAATCGAAATAGAGGTTGAGGATCTCGACCACCGTCTCGGCCGGCAAGCGATCCGACAACGCGGTGAAGCCGCGCAAATCGGACAGCCAGATCGCGGCATCCATCGTATCGGCATGGCCGCGCCTGATCTGGCCGCCCATGATGCGCTCGCCGGCGCGGTTGCCGACATAGGTGTCGAGCAGCAGCGTGGCAGTGCGGCGCAGGGTGACGATCTCGATGTAACGCGCCAGCGGAACGGTGAGCGACCGGATCACGTTCAGTTGCTTCTCGGTGAAGCCACCCGGCTGCTTGGTGGTCCAGCTCGAGGCATTGACAAAGCCGTCCATGTAGACGAGCGGCAGGGCGATATAGTCGGTGACGCCCTCCGCGCGCAGGTCCTCGACGATCGGGAAACGCGCACTTGCCGGGTCGCCGACCCGCGCCCTCACCTCAACGCCCTGTCTGAAGACGATCGCCAGTGGACTGGCGACAAATTCCGGCGACTCCAAAATCTGGTAATCGACTGTGCCGACCTCGACCTCGGCACCGGGCTTCCAGATGAAATTGCGGCCGGCGATCTCGGGATGCAGCGTGCGAACAAAGACGCCGACGCGCCACAGCGGCAAGCCTGCGCGAACCACGCGTTCGCAGCATTCCGCCATCATCTGCGACGGGGTGGGCGCCGAGCGCGCGCCGCTGATCATCCACGCGATGATGTCCCGCAACTCCGACGCGTTCATGGCAGCACCCCCGGCGTGCACCCGACCTGGAGCATTTTTCGGTTCTGATTGAATCAGAACCGAAGCTCCAGATTCTTGTTTTGACGCGTTCTCTTCACGCGAACCGGAGTCCGCTTCGCTCGAAAACGCGGTAGCGACCGCCACTATACAGGAATCAGCGGCCGGTCTGTCCGCGATGGCGCAGAAAATGATCGGCCAGCACGCAGGCCATCATGGCCTCGCCGACCGGCACCGCGCGAATGCCGACGCAGGGATCGTGGCGGCCCTTGGTCAGGATGTCGGTGTCGGCGCCCTTGCGATCCACGGTCCGGCGCGGGGTCAGGATCGAGGATGTCGGCTTGACCGCGAAACGCACCACCACCGGCTGGCCGGTCGAGATGCCGCCCAGGATGCCGCCGGCATTGTTGGACAGGAACCGGGTGCCGTCATTGCCGGTCCGCATCTCGTCGGCATTCTCTTCGCCGGAGAGCTCGGCGGCACCGAAGCCGGCGCCGATCTCGACGCCCTTGACCGCATTGATGGTCATCATCGCGGCCGCCAGCTCGCTGTCGAGCTTGGCATAGATCGGCGCGCCGAGCCCGGCCGGCACGCCTTCGGCGACGACCTCAATGACGGCACCGATCGAGGATCCGCTCTTCCTGATGCCGTCGAGATAGCTTTCGAAAAACGCCGCCTTGTCCTTGTCCGGGCAGAAGAACGGATTCTTGGCGATCTCGTCCCAGTCCCACTTGTCGCGGTCGATCTTGTGCGGGCCCATCTGCACCAGCGCGCCGCGCACCTTCACGCCAGGCAGGACCTTGCGCGCGATCGCGCCAGCCGCGACGCGGGTCGCGGTCTCGCGCGCCGAAGAGCGCCCGCCGCCGCGATAGTCGCGTAGGCCGTATTTCGCCTCATAGGTGAAGTCGGCGTGACCGGGGCGGAACTTGTCCTTGATCTCGGAATAATCCTTGGAACGCTGGTCGGTGTTCTCGATCAGCAGCGCGATCGGCGTGCCCGTCGTCACCTGCACGCCGGTCTCCGGGTGCGCCATCACGCCGGACAGGATCTTCACCGCATCCGGCTCCTGGCGCTGGGTGGTGAAGCGCGACTGGCCGGGGCGGCGGCGATCGAGGTCGTGCTGGATCTCCTCCACGCCAAGCGGGATCAGCGGCGGGCAGCCATCGACCACGCAGCCGATCGCGACTCCATGGCTTTCACCGAAGGTCGTGACGCGGAACATATGGCCGAAGGTGTTGAAGGACATCTGGTTGGTCCGGAAGTAAAGCGATGCCTGACGTTGGTAGCGCCACGCGTCACGTGGGTCAAACCTCCCCTTCGGGCTTGTCCCGGCCACGACGGGTGGCGTGGTGGGCGCCTACCTTAACTATATTTCCGCAAGCCGGCCTCATCGAACACATAGACCGCACCCTGCTCGACGGTGAGATCCGCCGCGCTGGCCGGGGTCTCGAAGCCGAGCGCCACCATCAGCGCCCGCGCGGTGCCGCCATGGGCAACAGTGACCATGTCCGAGGCCACCGAATGGTACCAGTCGGTCATCCGCGCCTGCACGTCGACATAGCTTTCACCGCCCGGTGCCGCCACTGTCCACTTCTCGACCAGGCGCCGGGCATAGAGCGCGGGATCGGCGGCCTGCGCTTCCTTGAGCGTCGAGCCTTCCCATGTGCCATAGCCGATCTCGCGCAGCCGATCGTCGAGCGCATAGCCGCCCGGCGGCACGCCGAGCTCCGCGCGCACGAGCTCCATGGTTGCTCGCGCCCGGATCAGCGGGCTTGCAACGAAGGCGAGCTGCGCCTGGTCGCGGCCGTCGCGCGCGAACAGGTCGGCGAGGATGCGCCCGGCATGCGCCGCCTGCCGGCGTCCGAGCTCGTTCAGCGCAATGTCCTGCACGCCCTGCAGCCGGCCTTCCGCATTCCAGGAGGTCTCGCCGTGGCGGATATAGTAGATCGTCGGCACCGGCATTGCGTGATGACTAATCCTTGCTGAGCGAGATGTGCTGCTTCATGCCGAACACGTGGTAGCCGGAATCGACACACCGGGTACAGCCCAAATCGGCTCTTGGCTCACGCGCCGTGCGGACAAATCCACGCAATCGGAATAGTTACGTCATTGGGGTGTTATGTTGCGCAAGGCGGCTGCCGCCGGAACCATCGAAGACAGGGATGCATGACCGCCTTTCGTCAAAGCGTCGAGGCCATGATACCGGCGCTCCGGCGCTACGCGCGCGCGCTCGCGCGTGACGCCGACATCGCCGACGATCTGGTGCAGGACACGCTGGTGCGGGCGCTGCGCTCGGAGCGGCTGTTCCTCGGCGGCGATATCAGGAGCTGGCTGTACACGATCCTGACCAACCTGAACAAGAACCGCCGGCGCTCGCTGGCGCGGCGGCCGCCGCTGATGCCGCTGCTCGACAACAATGCCGACGCCAGCGGGACCGAGGCCGAGGGACGCGATATTGAGCGCGCGCTGTCGACGCTGGTGGAGGAGCAGCGCTCGGTGCTGCTGCTGGTGATGCTGGAAGGCCTGAGCTACCGCGAGGTCGCCGACATCCAGGGGGTACCGATCGGCACGGTGATGTCCCGGCTCGCCCGCGCCCGCGCCCATGTGAGAGCCTCGCTGGACGGCGAGCGCCCGGCGCTCAGGCGGGTGAAATGACACTGTGCATGATGGACGGCGTTGCGCGTGAACGATTTCCAATCAAGATTTGACAGAGACGACTGATATGACCGACCCGAAGATTCCCGTGACCGAAGATGAGCTGCATGCTTACGTCGACAACGAGCTGCCGGCCGAACGTCGCGGCAATGTCGAGGCGTGGCTCGCGGCGCATCCCGACGAAGCGGCGCGGGTGCAGTCGTGGCGTGCGATGGCGGATGCGCTGCATGCGCGCTACGACTCCGTGCTCGACGAGGCGGTGCCGAAGCGGCTCGAACTCGAGCGGCTGGTACGCCAGCCACGGCGCTGGATCTATGGCGCGGTTGCGGCAACGCTCGTCGCCTTCGTCGCCGGCGGCGGCCTCGGCTGGGTCGCGCGCGGCGTGGCGGCGGCGCCGTCGACCTTCCAGAGCTTCACGCTCGATGCCCTCGATGCACACCGGCTCTACGTCGTCGAGGTCCGCCATCCCGTCGAGGTGCCCGGCAGCGAGCGTGCGCATCTGCAGGCATGGCTGACCAAGCGCTGCGGCTGGGACGTCCGCGCGCCGGAGCTTGCCGGGCTGAAGCTGATCGGCGGCCGGCTGCTGCCCGGGCCGAGCGGGCCGGCGTCGTTCCTGATGTATGAGAGCGCCTCCGGCGAGCGCTACACGATCTACACCGCGAAGGCGAAGACCGAGGCGACGCAGATGCGATACGCCGTGCAGGGCAATGACGGCGCCCTGTTCTGGGCCGATCGCGGCGTCGCCTATGTCGTCAGCGGCGGCACCGACCGCACCCGCCTGACCCAGGTCGCGCAGGCGGTCTACGACCAGATGGAAAGGAGCGGCGGGTAGCCCGCAATTCTACGGAAGAAGCCACGACGTGCCGACGTTGAATGAATCTTGCCTCATTCGACGTCCCAATTCGGACATTGAAAATTTCGAATCGTGTCATTGGCGCGTCTCAATATCGCACCGGATGATCACGCGAAGATGATCTGCGCTCGATCCGCCGATCGGCGCTCGCGGCCTCGATTGGGGTTTTGTACCGCGCTGGTCCCCCTCTCGAGGCCGCACTCCTTCATGCGCTGCCCGGACCGTCTGCTCGCCGCAGAACCGGACGGAGCGGCCTGCCATGCTTTAACGCGGTTGCGATGCACACCGTCTACCCCGGACGAGTCCGGGGCAGTTCAGTTTCGCATCTCGAGCGCTGTCGGCTGTCAGCCGAGATCGCTGCGCGGATTGTAGGGGTGTCGATCCCGCCACGCCTGCATCAATGCCTCAAGATCGCCATCGTTGCCGTCGGGAAGGATGATGCGGGTGGTGACGTAGAGGTCGCCGGTCGCGCCCGCCTTGGGTAGCCCCTTGCCCTTGAGGCGGAAGGTGCGGCCGCTGGAGGTGTTCTTCGGGATCGACAGTTCAACCGCGCTGCCGAGCGTCGGCACGCGGACCTTGCCGCCGAGCACGGCCTCGTAGAGCGTGATCGGCAGGTCGATCCTGAGATCGTTGCCGTCGACCTTGAAGAACGGATGCGGCGCGATCGAGATCGTGATCAGGAGGTCGCCGGGCGGATGGCCGGGCGCGGTCTCCCCCTGCCCCTTCAACCGGATCTGCTGGCCGCTCGCGACGCCTGCGGGGATCTTGACGTTGAGCTCGCGGCCCGTCGGCAGCCGAACACGCTTCTCGCCGCCCTTGGCGGACTCCTCCAGTGACACGGTCATGGCAACCGAAAGGTCGAGGTCGACCCCGACCCCGCCGCCGACGTCGAATTCGAACGGGCTCGATCGGCCGCCGCGGCCAGCACGGGTCGCGTTGCCGAACATGCTGTTGAGGATGTCCTCGAAGCTGCCGCCGCCCATGCCACCGCCCGGGCCGGTGCGGAAGCTGTACTCGAAACCGCCCGGACCGGCACGGCCGCCGGCACCGGCGCCGCCGCCAGGGAATCCCTGGAAGCGCGGCTTGCCTTCGGCATCGATTTCGCCGCGGTCGAACTGACGGCGCTTGTCCTCGTCGCCAATGATCTCGTTGGCGGCATTGATCTCGGCAAAGCGGGCGGCCGCCTTGGGATCACCCTTGTTGTTGTCGGGATGATGCTTCTTGGCGAGCTTGCGATAGGCGCTCTTGATCGTCGCAGCGCTGGCGCTCCGCTGCACCCCCAAGACTTCATAGGGGTCGCGCATCCGTCAGGTCTCCTTCACGGGAAAATCAGTCCAGAATCAGGAACCCGTCCGGGCCCACTTTGCGTTCATCTGGGGGTTCAGTGGCATTTTTGCAACTAGCCCGGCGCCGTCGCCACGTCAAAATACCGACGGCGCTCAGGACCTTCTCCACGGCGTCATGCTACGGATTTCCCACCGTCCTCGTCCAGTCTTGCAGGCAGCGCCCTGCAACCAACTCTCGGTAGTTCCGTTGACGTAGCTTGCGAGGAAGTCGCGGCAGACCCGGCCGTCCTCGCCCGAATAGGCCTGCGCCAGCGGCGTCACCGATCCGCGCGCACCGGTCTGCGGATTCTCCCAAGGCTGGCTGGAATCCTTGTCGCCCTTGGTTAGCACATCGGAGGCGGCGTTACGGGCGAAAGCAAGGTCGCTGTCGGTCGGCGCCACCGCGTTAACCGGCATCGGGCGGATTGAGCCCGTCACATCCCTGTCGTCCATCCGCGCGAAGGCATCGACCTGCGACAGGCTGCAGCCGCTTGCGCCGACACCGATGAGAATCAGTATAACCACCGTGCCTGCGGGACGGATCGCCGATAGGCCAATGCGCCCCCATGCCCTATATAGGGCGAGCAACGCGTTTTGTGACGCGGGCGGAAGCAAATCGGGACCCCTGACATGACCGACACGACCTCCATCAAACACCCGACACCGTTAACATCGGGTGATTTTACAGCGGCGGAGGAGCCGTTCGTGCTGTTCGGTGAATGGCTTACCGAGGCCGCCAAGTCCGAACCGAATGATCCGAACGCGATGGCGCTCGCCACCGTCGACGCCGACGGGCTGCCCGACGTTCGGATGGTGCTGATGAAGGGCTTCGATGCCGACGGCTTCGTCTTCTACAGCCACATCGCCTCCGCCAAGGGCCGCGAATTGGCCGCAAATCCGAAGGCGGCTTTGCTGTTTCACTGGAAATCGCCGCGCCGGCAGGTGCGCATACGCGGGTTGGTCGCGCCGGTGACCGATGCGGAGGCGGATGCTTATTTCGCCACGCGGCCGAAGCAGGCGCAGATCGGAGCGTGGGCCAGCAAGCAATCGCAGCCGCTGGAGAGCCGCTTCGCCTTCGAACAGGCGATCGCCAAGGTCGGCGCGAAATACTTGATCGGCGAGGTGCCGCGTCCGCCGGGCTGGAGCGGATGGCGGATCACGCCGCTGCGCATCGAGTTCTGGCATGACCGACCCTTCCGCCTGCACGACCGCATCGAATTCCGCCGCGACGGCGCCGGCAGCGCGTGGTCGAAAGTTCGACTCTATCCCTGATGCCAACGGACACTGACGCCGTTCAACGCTGAAAGGTCCCCATGTCTCCCACATCCAACGCGCCCCGCCGCACGCTGCTCCTGACCGGCGCCAGCCGTGGCATCGGCCATGCGACCGCGATCCGGTTCTCATCCGCCGGCTGGCGCGTTATTACCTGCTCGCGGCACGCCTTTCCCGAAGTTTGCCCATGGGGCGCGGGGCCGGAAGACCATATCGAGGTCGACCTCGGCAGCCACGACGACACCGTGCGCGCGATCTCCGAAATCAGGCGACGGCTGGAGAACGACGAACTCCACGCGCTGGTCAACAATGCCGCGATCTCGCCGAAAGCTCCGGGCGGGGGACGCCTCGGCACCATGGATACCGATGTCGAAACCTGGAACCAGGTTTTTCACGTCAACTTTTTCGCACCGATCATGATCGCGCGCGGGCTGATCGAGGAGTTGAAGCACGCGCGAGGCGCGGTGGTGAACGTCACCTCGATCGCGGGCTCCCGCGTGCATCCCTTTGCCGGCGCGGCCTATGCGACGTCGAAGGCAGCGCTGGCGGCGCTGACGCGCGAGATGGCATCGGACTTCGGCCGCGTCGGCGTCCGCGTCAACGCGATCGCGCCGGGCGAGATCGACACCGCGATCCTGTCGCCGGGCACCGAGAAGATCGTCGAGCAGCAGATCCCGATGCATCGCCTGGGCACGCCGGACGAGGTCGCCAAGATCATCTACGTGCTGTGCACGGAAACCAGCTCTTACGTGAACGGTGCGGAGATCCACATCAACGGTGGTCAGCACGTATAAGAGTGGGTTGGGACGTCATTGCTGGGAGGGAGAGCGGCGAAGCGATCCCCGGCCGCCGCCGCGGCCGTATTCCAGGGATTGCTTCGATTGCGGATGCAACGACGCAAGGAGGCTTCTGCCTCCGAGGCTTCTGCCTCTATTCCGCGTAGAACCTGCGCGGCTTCTTCTCAAGCGGCCGCAGCGCGACGTCATTCAACGCGCTGGAGCAGTCGTCTTCGTCTTCACCGTCCAGCAACGCAGCGCCACAGTATCGACAAAGCCTCGGCGAGATCGCCTGCACCTTGCCTGCTGCGCGGTCTCGTTGATAGCGCGCAAAATCGATGACGTTACGCCGTGGCGTTATGATTTTCTCAACCATTGCTGTCCTCCGGCTTCGAGACTGGCGTTATCGCAGACAAGTTTCGCCCAAACGTTCAGCGCAACACTCAAATTTTAGGAGAGGAAATAAGGCAGCCCGCCTCAATCCCAAAATGCGAGGCGCGCGCCGCAAACAGGCCGTTACAGCCACTTCTTCCACTTGAAGATCCAGTACGGCACGATCGCTGCGGCGAGCATGGCGATGAGTGCCAGCGGATAGCCGTGCGTCCATTCGAGTTCCGGCATCACCTTGAAGTTCATGCCGTAGACCGAGGCGATCAGCGTCGGCGGCATCAACACCACCGCCATCACCGAGAACAGCTTGATGATGTTGTTCTGCTCGAGATTGACGACGCCGAGCATGGCGTCGAGCACGAAGGTGATCTTGTTGGAAAGATAGGAGGCGTGGTCCGTCAGTGACGCGACGTCCCGCTGCATGGTCTTGAGCTGCTCGCGCATGTCCTTCGACCATTTCACCCCTTCCACGACGGCGGACAGGAAAGTGACGAGGCGGCCGATCGAGACCAGGCTCTCACGGACCTTCGAGGTCAGGTCGCCCTTGCGGCCGATGGCGATCAGGATCTGCGAATATTGCTTGGCGTGGCCATGGCGCTCGCTTTCGGGTTCGAAAATGTCATGCGAGACCTGGTCGATATCGGCGCCGCAGCGCTCCAGAATGTCGGCGCAGCGGTCGATCACCGCGTCCAGGAGTTCCATCAGCACCTGCTCGCCGGTGATGCCGGGGGAGCAGGCGCGCGCCAGCTTGTTCTCGACCAGCGCGAACGGCTTGGGCAGATCGTAGCGCACCGTAACCAGGCGATGGCCGGTCAGGATGAAGGTGACGGCCGTGGTCCGCGGCATGTCCGTGTCGGACTGGCACATCAGCGTCGCGGTCATGTAGCGCGCGCCACTCTCGATGTAGAGACGGCTGGAGATCTCGATCTCCTGCATGTCTTCCCGCGTCGGAACCGCGATCTTGGCCAGCCTCTCGACGGCCCGATCCTCCTCCACGGTCGGGTTCACCAGATCGACCCAGACCGCGTTGTCGGGCAGCCCCGCCAGGTCAGTGATGGCAGCCTTTTTGAGGGACACATCGGAGGGGACGAACACCGACAGCATAAGGAACTCCGGGAAACGGCTGGCAGACCCGTGGACTTAGCCCGATTCTGGCTGGCGGTTCATGACTGGGACATGAATCGGGCGCCCCTTTTGTAGCGGCCGAGTGCTGGCGGCGCGACACCCGCTCCGACCGTTGCCGATTTGCACAGAAAGGCGGCCCGGCGCCCGAAAACTTGCGGCAAAAAAGCCACAGACGGCGTCCCGCAACGCGGGAGAAGCATCTAAACGCTGGGATTGACGGGAGGTTTCGGCAATAATGCTTTTAATGGAATCGTGGCGTTTGGGGCGCATTATTGGCGCTTTGGGGCGCGGATTTTCGATTGGACTGTATCATGTCGCTCAAAGTTACCTTGGGAATTCTGGCCACGGGCCTGATGCTGTCTGGTTGCATGCAGGCCACAACCTACGAGGCAACTAACACCGCGAACTTCAAGCCGCATGACAAGGAACTGCTGGCGAAGAGCACCTTCGTCAAGACGCCGGTTCCCGAGCCGTTCCGCCGCGCCATCGTCGAGTACCACCGCAAGGAAGCCCCCGGCTCGATCTTGGTCGATTCCGACAATCATTACCTCTACTACGTGCTGAACGACGGCAAGGCGATCCGCTACGGCATCACCGTCGGCGAAGAGGCGATGGCTTGGTCCGGCATTGCCAAGGTTGGCGCCATGACCGAATGGCCGGCCTGGCACCCGACCCCCGGCGAAATCTCCCGCCTCGGTGTTCCCACCTATGTGGCTCCGGGCCCGGATAATCCGATGGGCTCGCGCGCGATGTACCTCTACTCGGGCGGCAAGGACACGCTGTTCCGCATCCACGGCACCAATCAGCCGGAATACATCGGCGCGTCGATCTCGTCGGGCTGCATCCGCATGACCAACGAAGACGTCATCGACCTCTACAACCGCGTCAAGCTCGGCACCATCGTGGTGGTGCTGGAGCCGAAGCATGGCGACTCGCCGTTCAACTCGCGGATGGCGCTGCAGGGCGGCGGCGGCAACACGACCTACTGATCCGCTCGACCATCGCGGACGACGTCAAGGGCGCCGGCTTCGCCGGCGCTTTTTTGTTGGCTGCGGCTTGGCCGCCGCGGCGGCGTCGGGTGCGGCCGCATCTTCTGCTTTCGTTGCGTCCGGTTTGCTGCCGTCAGCCTTTGACGTGTCACGCTTGGACGTGTCAGCGTCGGGCGCATCACGCTTCGACCCATCAGATTTTGCCGCCACTTCGCGCGGCGGAGCATCCTCCGGGCGCGCGGCCGGCAACAGCGGCGCGACCTGCGGCAGCGGGTCGTACACGTTCCACTGACAGATCCGGTAGTTGTTGCGACGCTCCATCAGGTCGAGATGGATGTGGTCCTCATGGTACCAGTCCGAGCCCGGACCCAGCACGGTGGAGAAGCGGGCGCAGACCGAATGCAACACGGTCTCGCGCAAGCTGCGCGGCACCGTGCGGTCGGTCAACGAGATCGATCTGCCGTTGGCGAGCTTGAAGGCGCGCACGTCGAGCGCATTGGCGCGGCCATGCTCGGAGAGTTGCGCGCCGACCACGCGGTTGCGGCCGCGGCACTCGAAGGAGTCGAAATTATCGAGATCGCTGACCGTGCTGCCGAGGCCCTCGGCGAGCGGGGCGATGTCGGTGCGAACCCAATCGGCGATCGCGGTTGCCATCTTGCAGCGGAGGATCGCAGCCGGCTTTACCGCGACCTTCCGCTTGTCCGGCAGCACGATCGCCTCCAGCCGCACAAGGTCCTCGCCGCCGCAGCCGCCGGGCCCGTGGATGTCAGGGACGCTCGGCGCGATCGCGATCTCCTCGGTCAACGCCTGCCGGCAGGCCGAGGGCTGCGGTGCGGCGGGCTCCGGCGGCTTTGGGGGCTCCGCAGGCTTGGCAGGCTCCGTGGGCCGCGCCGTCTCAGCCGGGGGCTGCGTCACGACAGCGGGCTGCTCAGGCTCGGCCACAGCCGGCGCCTCGGCGGGGCGCGGCTTCGGCAATGGCACGGCGGCGCGGCGCTTGATCGCGCGCGGCTTCGCCGGGCGGGTGCGGAACAGGTCATCCCATGGAAAGCCTGCCGAATGCCGGGCGGCCTCTGCCGGACTAGCTTGCATGCCAAGCCAGAGCAACGCTGCAACGGCGGTAACTATTGCCGCGCCTCCGCGACGAAACGCGCCATCAGCCCATTTTCGGCTTGCTTTCTCCGCGCTAAAGTTCATGTCAATTCCATGATTTCACTGCCGGCCGCCCAAGATGCCGGCGGATCATGCGCGAGGATTGAGGAGGGATTTGCGTATGCTTGGCTTGATGCAAGATTGGCCCTTGCTGTGTCACAAGATTATTGAGCACGCCGCGAAATATCACGGCACCCAGGAAGTCGTGACACGGTCGGTCGAAGGACCCATTCATCGCACCACTTACGCCGAGATCCATGCCCGCGCGCTGAAGGTTTCGCAGAGCCTGGAACGCAACGGCATCAAGCTCGGCGACCGCATCGCCACCATCGCCTGGAACACCTGGCGCCATCTCGAGGTCTGGTACGGCATCATGGGGATCGGCGCGATCTGCCATACGGTGAATCCGCGCCTGTTTCCGGAACAGATTGCCTGGATCGTCAACCACGCCCAGGATCGCATCGTCGTCACCGATCTCACTTTCGTTCCGGTGCTGGAGAAAATCGCAGACCAGCTGCCGAGCGTCGAGCGCTACGTGGTGCTGACCGACAAGGCGCATATGCCGCAGACCACGCTGAAGAACGCGGTCGCCTATGAAGACTGGATCGCGGCATCTGACGGCAAGTTCCAGTGGAAGACCTTCGACGAAAACACCGCGGCGGCGATGTGCTACACCTCCGGCACGACGGGCGATCCAAAGGGTGTGCTGTATTCGCACCGGTCCAACGTGTTGCATGCGTTGATGGCCAACTCGAAGGACGCGCTTGGCACCTCCGCCGCAGACACAATGCTTCCGGTGGTCCCGTTGTTCCATGCCAACAGCTGGGGCATCGCCTTCTCCGCCCCCTCGATGGGCACCAAGCTCGTGATGCCCGGCCCGAAGCTCGACGGCGCCTCGGTCTACGAACTGATGCAGACCGAGAGGGTCACGCATACGGCCGGCGTGCCGACGGTGTGGCTGATGCTGCTGCAATACATGGCGGCCAACAATCTCAAGCTGCCGGATCTGCAGATGGTGGTGTGCGGCGGTTCGGCGATGCCGCGCTCGATGATCCAGGCTTTCCTCGACATGGGGACGCAGGTGCGCCACGCCTGGGGCATGACCGAGATGAGCCCGCTCGGCACGCTCGCCACGCTCAAGCCGCCATTCTCCGAGCGCACCGGCGAGGAACGGCTCGACGTCCTGCAGACCCAGGGTTATCCGCCGTTCGGCGTGCAAATGAAGATCACCGACGATGCCGGCAAGGAGCTGCCGTGGGACGGCACGACCTTCGGGCGGCTGAAGGTCTCCGGACCTGCGATCGCAAAGGCCTATTTCAGGGTCGACAGCAACATCCTCGACGAGGAAGGCTATTTTGACACCGGCGACGTCTCCACGATCGACCCGTACGGCTACATGCGGATCACCGACCGCTCCAAGGACGTGATCAAATCCGGCGGCGAGTGGATCTCCTCGATCGATCTCGAGAACCTCGCGGTCGGCCATCCGGCCGTTGCGGAAGCCGCCGTGATCGGCGTCCATCATCCGAAATGGGATGAGCGCCCGCTCCTGATCGTGCAGCTCAAGCAGGGCCAGAGCGCCACGCGCGAGGACATCCTGCAATACATGGACGGCAAGATCGCGAAATGGTGGATGCCCGACGACGTCGCTTTCGTCGACGGCATTCCGCACACCGCAACCGGCAAGATCCTGAAAACGGCGCTGCGCGACCAGTTCAAGGACTACACGCTCCCGACAGCAGCGGCGTAGGGTTGTGTAGCCGCCATGCCCGGGCTTGCCCCGGGCATCCACATCTTTGGTTTCCGGTGTGAAGAAAGTTTCCGGTGTGAAGAAGGACGTGGATGGCCGAGACATGGGCGAGCGGAAGCGACGCCGCCCTTCGGACGGCTATGCCCGCCATGACGACGAGGAGACGTCAGCCGGAGCCCGCTGATGTCCTATGCGATTGCCATGCCCTCCAGATGGGGGTGAGAACATCGCCCAAATTCCCTTGAATTTGCCGCAGGTCCGTGGTCTCACACGGATCAGTCACGGCGGCATTGGTCGCCCCGGCGAATCTCAACCGGGAGTTTTTCGACGATGGCGCGCAGGTTTTCCGCTCCCTACCAGCAGGAGCCCGTGTCCGGTCTCGCCACCTGGTCACGCAACCTCGCCATCTTCTCCGTCGTCGCGGTGCTGGTCTCGGTCCTCATCGTCCGCTTCGGATTCCTGGAGGTGAAGCCGGCGCTGGCGACCTTCTTCGGCGCGCTGGGCTGCGCCGGCCTGTCGATCCTGGTCGGCCTCGGCGCCTTCGCTGCGATCTGGCAGAACGGCACCCGCGGCATGGGCCGGATCCTCCTCGCCTTGCTGATCGATGCTGCCGTGCTCGCCTACCCCGGATACCTCCTCTATCAGTATCGCAAGCTGCCGCGGATCTACGACGTCACCACGGATCCGATCGACCCGCCGAAATTCGAGGCGCTGGCGCGCTTGCGCACCGGCGAAGGCACCAACCCTGCGGTCTATGCCGGCCTCTATTCGGCCGAGCAGCAGCGCAAAGCCTACCCCGATATCGAGACCGTCGAGCTCGAGGTGCCGGCCAGCCGCGCCTTCGATCTGACGCTGCGGCTGGTGAACCGCCGCAAATGGCTCGTCATCGACGAGCGCGCGCCGCAGCCGCCGCGCGGCATCGGCCGGATCGAGGCGGTGGCGCGCACCCCGATCATGGGGTTCCGCGAGGACGTCTCGATCCGGGTCACGCCCGATGGCGAGGACTCGCGCGTCGATATCCGCTCGGCCTCGCGTTACTTCGACGCCGATCTCGGCAGCAACGCCGCGCGGGTGACCAGGCTGATCGAGGACATCAACACCGCGGTCGACAACGACAACTCCAAGCCGGTGAAGAAGCCGCAGGCTCCACTGAAGCCGCCGGCGAAGACGGTGAAGAAGTGACGCGTCAGCGTCATTCCGGGGCGTGCGACAGCACGAACCCGGAATCTCGAGATTCCCCGGGGCGCAATTGCGCCCCCTGAGGTCTGGTGCTTACGCACCATCCCGGAATGACGTGGGGATGGGCCTCGCCTCTTTACGC
Source organism: Bradyrhizobium sp. ISRA436 (assembly GCF_029910015.1). Classification (NCBI taxonomy): domain Bacteria; kingdom Pseudomonadati; phylum Pseudomonadota; class Alphaproteobacteria; order Hyphomicrobiales; family Nitrobacteraceae; genus Bradyrhizobium; species Bradyrhizobium sp. ISRA436. The sequence goes on along the minus strand of NZ_CP094519.1, from coordinate 2,185,135 downwards.
CAGCCGATACGTTCCGCTGATCACGGGATCGCCGTCGGTCACGACAATGCCGCGTCCGACAAGGTCCTCCAGATGTGCCAGCACGGAATAGCCGGCGGCGGTGGCGAGGCGCGGATCGAGCCCGATATAGATCGCACGCACCATCGTCGGGATGTCCGCCTCGCCCTTGCCGAGGCGATGCAGGATCGACGCCTCGCGCGCCCGACGATGCCGCGCCAGGAAGCGGACGTAGCGCGGACCTTCGGTGATCTCCGGCCCATGGCCCGAGAAGTAGAGCTGCTCGGGCCGCTGCTCCAGCCGCTCCAGTGAGGCCATGTAGTCGATCATCGAGCCGTCGGGCGGCGCCACGATCGAGGTCGACCAGCCCATCACGTGGTCGCCGACGAAATTGATGCTGCGCTCGGCCCATGCAAACGCCAGATGATTGGCGGTGTGCCCTGGCGTTGCGACCGCCTCCAGCGCAAAGCCCGCGCCTTCGATGACGTCGCCGTGTTTCACCTGCACGTCGGGACGGAAATCGCGGTCGGCGCCGGATTCCGGATTGTGCTTCTCGCTCTCGAAGCGCGGACGCGAGGCGCGATGCGGCCCCTCGGCATAGACAGGCGCGCCGGTCGCAGCCTTGATCCGCGGGGTGTTCGGCGAATGGTCGCGATGGGTATGGGTGACCAGGATGTGCGTCACGGTCTCGCCCCTGACGGCATCGAGCAGCGCTTTCGCATGCGCCTCGTCATCCGGGCCGGGATCGATGATCGCGACCTTGCCCTTTCCTACGATGTAGCTGACCGTGCCGGTGAAGGTGAACGGGCTCGGATTGTTGCAGAGGACGCGGCGCACGCCCGGGCGAACCTCTTCGACCACGCCGGGCTTGAGCGGGAAGTTGCGGTTGAACGGGATGTCGTCGTTGTCGGTCATGGTGACCTCCCTGCATTTCGATCGTCATGCCCGGGCCCTGCCCCGGGCATCCATATCCTTTCCGCAAGCCAAGACGTGGATGGCCGGGACGAGCCCGGCCATGACGACATCTGTGGTTACTTCCGGTGGATCACAACCCAAGCGCCGTTACGAGAACGCCTGAATGCCGGTGATCGCGCGGCCAAGGATCAGGGCGTGGACGTCGTGGGTGCCCTCGTAGGTGTTCACGGTTTCCAGGTTCGCGGTGTGACGCATCACGTGATACTCGATCTGGATGCCGTTGCCGCCGTGCATGTCGCGCGCCATGCGGGCGATGTCGAGCGCCTTGCCGCAATTATTGCGCTTGACGATCGAGATCATCTCCGGCGCCATCTTGCCTTCGTCCATCAGCCGGCCGACGCGCAAGGAGGCCTGCAGGCCGAGCGCGATCTCGGTCTCCATGTCGGCGAGCTTCTTCTGCACGAGCTGGGTGGCGGCGAGCGGGCGGTTGAACTGCTTGCGGTCGAGCGTGTACTGGCGCGCACGGTGCATGCAGTCCTCGGCGGCGCCCATCGCGCCCCAGGAGATGCCATAGCGGGCGCGATTGAGACAGCCGAACGGCCCCTTCAGGCCGGAGACGTTGGGCAGCAGCGCGCTTTCCGGCACCACCACATTGTCGAGCACGATCTCGCCGGTGATCGAGGCGCGCAAGCTGAGCTTGCCGCCGACCTTAGGCGCCGACAGGCCCTTCATGCCCTTCTCCAGGATGAAGCCGCGGATCTGGTTGCCATGTGCGGCCGACTTGGCCCAGACCACGAAGACGTCGGCGATCGGCGCGTTCGAGATCCACATCTTGCTGCCGTTGAGCTTGTAGCCGTCGGGCACCTTTTCGGCGCGGGTCTTCATGCCGCCGGGATCGGAACCGGCGTCCGGCTCGGTCAGGCCGAAGCAGCCGACCCACTCGCCGGTCGCGAGCTTGGGCAGATATTTCTTGCGCTGGTTTTCGTCGCCATAGGCGTAGATCGGATACATCACCAGCGACGACTGCACCGAGTTCATCGAACGATAGCCGCTGTCGACGCGCTCGATCTCGCGCGCCACGAGGCCGTAGGCCACATAGCTCGCATTGGCGCAGCCATATTCCTCCGGCAGCGTGACGCCGATCAGACCGAGCTCGCCCATCTCGTTGAAGATCTCGCGGTCGGTCTTCTCTTCGAGATAGGCTTTGGTGACGCGTGGCAGGAGCTTGTCCTGCGCATAGGCCCGCGCGGTGTCGCGGATCAGGCGCTCGTCTTCGGTGAGCTGGTCGTCGAGCAGGAACGGATCATCCCACTGGAAGCTGGCGGCAGCCGGCTTGTCCTTGGCCTGGGGGCGCACGCTCATGAAACATCCTTTCGCATAGGTCTTTCGGAATTTGGTGGATAAATTAAAGCGCTATGCTGCAAAGCGCAATTGAATTGGGATCACGGTCGTTCCGGGGCACGCGGCAGCGTGGACCAGGGTACGCAATTGCGCCCCCGAAGTTCGATGCATGCGCATCGCCCGGAATGACAAGTGCTAATGCTCGAGCTTCTCGTTGGACACGATCTCGATGCCGAAGCCGGACAGGCCCTTGTAGTCGTGCACCGACGAGGTCAGGTTTCGGATCGAGGTGACGCCGAGATCGCGCAGGATCTGCGCGCCGACGCCGACCTCGCGCCACTGCCTGTTGCGATCGGCTTCCGCGCTGTTCGGCTCGCCGACCGGTTCGACCGGAACGCCCGCTGCACCATCGCGCAGATACACCAGCACGCCACGGCCCGCATTCTTGAACTGCCGCAGCACGGCTTCCATCCGCGCCTGTCCCGTGAACAGGTCCTTGACGATGTTGGGCTTGTGCAGCCGCGTCAGCACGTTCCTGCCGTCGCCGATGCCATTATAGACGAAGGCGGCATGCATGATCTCGTCGAATGGCGAGCGATAGGCATAGCCCTGGAGCGGCCCGATCGGGCTTTCCGTGGTGAAGGTCGCGACCCGCTCGATCAGCTTCTCGCGCGCCTGGCGGTAGGCGATGAGGTCCGCGATCGTGACATGCTTGAGCTTGTGGGCGGCGGCGAATTTCGCGACCTGCTCGCCCTTCATCACGGTTCCATCGTCATTCATCAGCTCGCTGATGACACCGACCGGCGGCAGGCCGGTGAGCTTGCAGAGATCGACCGCGGCTTCGGTATGGCCGGAGCGCATCAGCACGCCGCCGTCGCGGGCGATCAACGGGAAGATGTGACCGGGCCGCGCGAAGTCGTTGCCGCCGGCATTGGGATTGGCGAGCGCGCGGCAGCAGGAGGCGCGCTCCTCCGCGGAGATGCCGGTGCCGCCGTCGGGCTTGTAGTCGATCGAGACCGTGAAGGCCGTGGTGTGGCTGGACTCGTTGTGCGCCACCATCGGGTCGAGCCGCAGCCGGCGCGCGTCGTCGGTGGTGATCGGCGCGCAGACGATGCCGGAGGTGTGGCGGATGATGAAGGCCATCTTTTCCGCCGTACAGAACGACGCCGCGACGATCAGGTCGCCCTCGCCCTCACGGTCGTCATCATCGGTGACGACGACGAGTTCTCCCCCCGCAAACGCCTGCAGCACTTCCTGGATCGTATCGGCCATTGTCCCAACATCTCGCTATGTGCAGGCAGTGGATTAGCCGGGTTCCGAAGCCCGCGCCAGTATCATTATGCAACCCGGTATGCGTTGAACAGGCATACCAGGAAAAGGTTGCCCCTGCGGGAGGTCGGAAGGAAACCGAGCGCTTTACGGCAAGACCTCGCGCCGATCGGCCAGCCGGGCATCCATCTCGGCGCGCTTGTCGTCGAGCAGGCCGGCGTCGGTGGCCTCGATCACGGCATAGAGCTCACCGGCGTCGCTGATCCGGGTCACCGTGACGTAGTCGGCGCCGGCCTTGTAGAGATCCTCGACGTCGGCCAGCAAGTCGGCGGTCGCGACGATCCTCGCGGTCGGGTTCAGGGTCCGGACGTGACGCACCAGCTTCTCGTTGTCGGCGCCAACGAGCAGGAAATCCGGCACGCTGAGGATGATAATCTCGGCCTTGCCGATACCGGCATGGACCAGCGTGTCGACATTGCTGATGTCGCCGTAGATCACGTGCAGCCCGCGGTCGGACAACGTGCGGAACACCAGCGGATTGAAGTCGATGACGCTGATCTGCTCGAGCAGCGACTGGTTCTGCCGCTCGATCTGGCTGAGCAGCGCGCTCGCCGCGCGGAAAAAGCCGAGGATGACGATGCGCCTGATCTCGCCATGGCCGCCCTCGCCCGCCCCCTCGGTTTCCTGGGCGTGGCCGAGGTCGCGCAGCCCGATCCGTTTCAACGGACCGATCAGGCCGCGCACGATCTGGTCGCTGCGCCCCATCGCAAAGGTCGAGAGCACCGCCAGCACCACGAACGCGAACGAGGCGGCGCTCGCGGTCTCGGTCGAGATGTGGCTGGCGGCGGTTCCGGTCTGGATCACAACCAGCGAGAACTCGGAGATCTGCGCCAGGTTGATCGCCGGCAGCAGGCTGGCACGCAGGCCCTGCTTCATCAGATAGAGCGGCGTGAACGTCGTCGCCAGACGGCTCGCCACGGTGAATGCCGCGATGACAAGCGCCAGCCCGATCACCGAGAGGCCCGGAATCGGGATCGTCATGCCGAGCGCGACGAAGAACAGGGTGATGAAGAAATCCCTGAGCGTCGTGACCTTCGCGGTGACGTCGAGCGCATAGGGGAAGGTCGAGATCGAGACGCCGGCGACCAGCGAGCCCATCTCGCGCGACAGATGCAGCCGTTCGGCGATCTCGCCGATCAGAAAGCACCAGGCGAGCGCGCCGAGCAGCACCAGTTCGGGCCGGCGCGCGATCTGGTGGAACAGCCGCGGCAGCACGTAGCGGCTCAACACCAGCGCGGTCGCGACCAGGACGGCGACGCGAGCGATCGACAGCAGCACCACACCGATCTGCAGATTGTCGAGGCTCGGCTGCACCGCCAGGAACAGGATCGCGAAGATGTCCTGCAAGACCAGCACGCCGAGCGTGATCCGGCCCGGCAGCGTGTCGAGCTCGCGCTTCTCGTAGAGCACCTTGACGATGATCACGGTCGAGGACAGCGCGCAGGCGACGCAGAGATAGAGCGCATCGAACCTGCCGCCGCCGATCGCGAGCCCAATTCCCGCAAAGAACAGGATGCCGAGCAGGCAGCCGCCGAGAAGCTGGCCCGCGCCGGCGAACAGGATCACCTTGCCGGCGCGGACGATCTTCTTCAGGTCGATCTCCAGCCCGATCATGAACAGCATGAAGATCAGGCCGAGCTCGGAGATGACGCTGATCGACTCCTGCGACTCGACCCAGCCCATGCCGAATGGACCAATGAAAAAGCCGGCGATAAGGTAGGCCAGGATCAGCGGCTGCCGGGAGAAATGGGCCAACAGCCCGAGCCCCCAAGCGAACAGGATACAGAGCGTGATATCGCGGATAAGTTCGTGCATGCGTCAAAATTTCCCGATGCCGCAACCTAGAGGGCTGGGCGTGAGGATCAAACAAGCAATGTGTCACATCCGCGCAGGCGGCTTTTTGCTGGCGACTCTGGCCTGTCTGCTCACGTTGCACATGGGACGGGCGACTGCGCAAGCCGCCGGAAGCATTGAGCAAAATTTTGCGAATTCGCTCACCACAATGCCGACCGGGGACCTCTCCGTCTCCGGCGCATTCTACGTGCCGGCCTATTCCAGCGTGTCGATGAGCCAGGGCAAGCTCAGGGCAGATTTCTCGGTGACGCTCAGCGTGCACAACGCCTCGCAGACGAGGCCGCTGGTGCTGAAGCGGATCGCCTATTTCGACACATCAGGCAAGATGGTGGAGAGCTACCTCAAATCGCCGGTCGCGCTAAAACCGTTTGCGACTATAGAGGTCGTCATCGCCACCACGGATACCCGCGGCGGCACCGGCGCCAATTTCGTGGTCGATTGGGCGGCAACCAACGAGATCGCGGAGCCGGTGGTCGAGGCCCTGATGATCGGCAGCGTCGGCGCCGGGCACTATGCCTTCATCACCCAGGGCCGGCCGATCAAGCTGCTTGGCAAGAGCTAACCTTACGAGAGGCCGTGACACGGCCTTCGCAACGACAACAAGACGGAGCGAAACACCCATGTCCACCTCAGCCCAGTTCGATTTTGCACCCCTGCTCCCGGCCGGCCTGCCCGCGCCGGCCGCGCGGTGGACCGGTCTTGCCAAGTACAGCTTCGTCGGCGGCAACAACGATCCCGAGCAGGTCCCGGTCGACGGGCTGCTAGAGGCGGTCAATGCCGTGCTGAAGCGCGAGGGCCGCAATCTCGCGACCTACAACCTCGCCCACGGGCCGCAGGGTTACCTGCCCTTGCGTGAATTCCTGGCACAAAAGCTGAAGCGCGACGCCGCTATCGCCTGCACGCCGGACGAGATCATGATCGTGTCCGGCTCGCTGCAGGCGCTCGACCTCGTCAATCACACCCTGCTCGCCAAAGGCGACACCGTGCTGATCGAGCAGGAGACCTATCAGGGCTCGCTGAACCGGCTGACGCGGCTCGGCGTCAACGCGGTCGGGATTCCGCTTGATGGCGAAGGCATGCGGATGGATGCGCTGGCCGCAGCGCTCGCCGACCACAAGCGCCGGGGCATCACGCCGAAATACCTCTACACCATCCCGACCGTGCAAAACCCGACCGGCTCGATCCTTCCCGAAGGCCGCCGTGCCGAGATGCTGAGGCTCTCGCAGGAATACGGCGTGCCGATCTTCGAGGACGATTGCTACGCCGACCTGATCTGGAGCGGCGAGCGGCCGCCCGCGATCTACGCCATGAGCAAGCATGGCGGCGTGATCCATATCGGCTCGTTCTCGAAATCGATCGCGCCGGCGCTGCGCGTCGGCTTCATCGTGGCGCCCTGGGAGATGATGTCGCGGATGCTGGCGCTAAAGACCGACGCCGGCTCCGGCGCGCTGGAGCAGATGGTGCTCGCCGAATATTGCGCGCCGCATTTCGCGACCCACGTGCCGCGGCTGACGCGCGGCCTGCGCGCAAAACTCGACACGCTGATGGAGGCGCTGAACGAGCAGTTCGGTACCGTGGCCGAGTTCGAGGCGCCCAAGGGCGGCATCTTCCTGTGGGTCAAGCTGCCCGACAATGTCGACACGATGAAGCTCTATCAGGCGGCGCTCGCGGCCGGCGTCTCGATCAATCCGGGACCTGAATGGTCGACCAACAAGGCTCACTCGGGCAGCCGGCTCAGGCTCTGCTTCGCGAGCCCCTCGCATCAGCAGATCCGCGAGGGCATCGCCGTGCTTGCGGAGGTGTGCCGGAAGGAATTCGGCGTGCCGACGCGGAGCAGCAACGTCGAGAAGCGCAGTTAGCGATCGGCTCGTAGCACGATGGATCGATTCGTTCCGGTCGCAGTAGCGAGTCGACGCGCACTTGCTGAACAAGCGTTCAGAAAACTCTCTGAGTTTCACAGGAACGTTTCAATAGGCTGCGCTGTTTCATTCTCGCTCAATTGAGGAGGATGAGATGAAGCAGTTTGGATATATTGCTGCTGCAATCGGCGCACTCGCATTGGCGGTGCCGTCGATCGCGAGCGCCGAAACCGTTGTGGTGAAACGTGGCGGCCATTATTGGGACCATGGTTGGCACGCCCGCGCCGAAATGCGCGATCACGGCTGGCATCGCGGCTGGCACCATCATGATCGCGTCGTGGTGATCAAGCGACATCGCTATTAATCAAATAAGGCCGACACAAAGGGAAAATGGCTCCTCGCGGAGCCATTTTCTTTGTGGAGGCGCGACAAAGTCGCTGCGAGAGTAATGCCTGCTCATCAATCCCAGGCCGGCGCGAAGCCCGGATTGACGCAACGCATGTCCTTGGGCAATGAGGCAATTGCCTTGCGATCGTCATCGTCAAGCCTGACCTTCAGTGCGTCGAGATTGGCCCTCTGGCTTTCGGCACGCGAGGCTTTCGGAATCGCCGCGACACCGTCCTGGTCGAGCAACCATCTCAGCGCCACTTGCGCCGCGGTCGCGTCGTGCTTGCGGCCGATCCTGCCGAGCGTTTCGTCCTTGGCGATACGGCCCTGCGCCAGCGGACAGTAAGCGACCAGCGGGATGGATTTTGCGGCGAGATATCTCTGCACCGGCGTCTGGTCCAGCATCGCGTGATATTCGATCTGATTGCAGGCGATCGGCGCCCTGACGTCCTCGACCACTGTCTTGAGCAGCGCCGTCGTGAAGTTCGCAACGCCGATCGCGCGGGTGCGGCCTTCCTCCTTCAGCTGCATCAGCGTTTCGAAGATCGCCGGCAGGTTCATGGAGCGCGACGGCCAATGCACCAAATAGAGATCGACGTGATCGAGGCGCAGTTTCTTCAGGCTGGCATCAAAGGCTTTTCGGATCGCATCGAGCGCCAGATTCTCGTGCCAGACCTTCGTGGTCACATGCAGGTCCTTGCGCGCGACCTTCGAGGCTGCGATCGCGGCCCCGATCGGCTCTTCATTGGCGTACATTTCCGCGGTGTCGATATGACGATAGCCGAGCACGAGCGCACTCTCGACCGCCGCGCGGCAGGCGTCGCCCTGCATGCGGAAGGTGCCGAGCCCGAGCCGGGGCAGGCTGATGCCCTGTGTCTGCAGATTGTCCATGGAGTGCTCCTGACGCATGGGATGCCGACGCCATCGACGACGTCACGCCAGCAAATCGTTTGGTGGGAATGAAATTGGCAAGACTGCCGACGCGTAGTCTGCCCGCAAACCCGCCGCTTCCGCAAGACGTCGGTCATCAAGATGTCGCGACGCGCTTAGATGTGTTGCGCCATAATCTCGCTGGGACGCGGCGCGATCGGCGCGGGCCCAGATCACCGCGCGAGAACAGCGAACTCGTCATTCCGAGGAGTGCGCTCTTGCGCGCGTCTCGAAGAATGCACGGCCCTGATCTTGCAGCCGGGCCGTTGATCCCTCGAGACGGCACTGATGCACCTCCTCAGGATGACGGATTTGGTATTGACGCGGGAATTAAGAGAGTAGAGATGCGAGGAGTGTCTCAGCGTTTCCAATTGCAGATGCCGCCGGAGCGGCACGGCCAGGTCTGGATCCGCGTGTCGCGGGCCTGAGCATTGAGCGGGTTGGTGTGGCGACGCGCCAGCTTGGCCCGTGCGGGAACGCGCCTTTCCGCCCGCTTCTTCTCGACCGGCGCCTTCTTCTCGACCGGCGCCGCCGTCACCCTGGCGGTGCGTACCGCCTTCTGCGGCGCAACCTTCGTGTCCTCAACCTTCGGTTCGGCATTGGCCTGCGGCGTAGGCCCGTTCGCGCTGCGGTCGGAATTGGCTTCGACAGGGACCGGCTCGAACTGGGCGGGGGGGCCGAGCCGCTTCGGCGACAGCACGGCCTTGGAGAGATCGAGGCTGAAGAATTCGTCCGGGCGGTACTCATCAGCAGACGCCACGCCACCCAACAGCAGGGACGCGGTACAAACGGTGACAACAAAAGCGCTTTTCAGGACCATCAGACGGCCTCCTGAAATCACTCAAATACTTCAAATATTAACCGTGATTATGTAGGAGCCCGGCCGCCCAAATCCAGCCGATGCTGCGGGCAGGGTTACCGCTCAACGATGCCGGCCGCGGAAAGTTCCCACCGCGGCCGGCCTCATCGGTCCTATTCGGCCGCCTGCGCCACCGGCTGGCCGATTGCGCTTTCCAGCCGCGCGCATTCGCCGCGGTAGCGGGCGACGTTGGCTTCCTTGATGTGGCCGTAGCCGCGCACGAGATCGGCTGCCTTGGCCAGCGCCACCAGCCGCGGCAGGTCGAGCCGCTGCTTGCCGTCGAGGTGACGCAGGATCATCGCGGAGTACTCGCCCGGCAATGCGCGCTCCATCCTGCGCTCGGCCGTGTAGCCGAAGATGTCGAACGCGGTGCCGCGCAGGCGCTTCAGCCGCGCCAGGATGCTGAAGGCCTGGAACACCCACGGGCCGAACTCGCGCTTCTGCAGACGGCCGGTAACGGGATCGCGCTGCGCGAGCAGCGGCGGCGCCAGCAGCACCTTCGGTTTCGGATTGCCGTCGAACTGTTCCCGCAAGGCCCTGGCGAACTCGCCGTCGGAATAGAGCCGCGCGACCTCATACTCGTCCTTGTAGGCCATCAGCTTGAACAGGCCCTTGGCGAAGGCCTCGGTCAGCTCCTGCGAGCCCGGCGCGGTCGCAACCTCGGCCGCACGCACGCGCGCGACGTCGTCGAGATAACGCCTGGCGTAAGCCTCGTCCTGATAGTCGGTGAGGAACTTGGCGCGGTACGCGATCGCCTCGTCCAGCGTCCGCTTGGCGGGCGCAGCACCCGCGCTCTTGAACCGCGCGGCGCTGACCACGCGCTGCAGGTCGTGCGCGGCGAGCCGGCCCCATGAGAACGCCGTCTTGTTCATCTCGATCGCTGCACCGTTGAGCTCGATCGCCTTCAGGATCGCCTCCAGCGACAGCGGGATCGCGCCGCGCTGGAACGCGAAGCCGAGCATGAAGGCGTTGGTCGCGATGCTGTCGCCCATCAGCGCGGTGGCCAGGCCCGTGGCATCGAGGATGTCGAGATCAGCAGGTGTCACCGCGCCGTTCAGCGCATCGCGCATCGCGCCGGCCTCGAAATCGATGTCCGGATTGATCACGAAGCTCGCGGTCGGCAGCAGGTCGGCGTTGACGACTGCGCGGGTGACGCCGCGCTCGGCCCGGCTCAACGCCGGGGCGCTGGTCGCAACGACAAGGTCGCAGCCGAGGATCAGATTGGCATTGCCGGGCGCGATGCGCACCGTGGTCAGCATGTCAGCGGCCGGCGCGAGCCGGACATGGCTCATGACCGCGCCGTTCTTCTGCGACAGGCCGGTGAAGTCGAGCGTCGAGCAGGCCAGCCCCTGGACATGCGCGGCCATGCCGAGCAGCGCGCCGATAGTGATGACGCCGGTGCCGCCGATGCCGGTGATCAGGATGTTGTAGGGTCCGGCGAGCGCCGTCGCAGGCGGCGTCGGCAGGTCGGCGAACAGCGCCTTCGGATCGGCCGCGGTGCGGTCCGCCTTGCGCAGCTTGGGATCGAGCACGGTGACGAAGCTCGGGCAGAATCCCTCGATGCAGGAGAAATCCTTGTTGCAGTTCGACTGGTCGATGCGGCGCTTCCGGCCGAACTCGGTTTCCAGCGGCTGCACCGAGACGCAGTTCGAGGCCTGCGAACAGTCGCCGCACCCCTCGCAGACACGCTCGTTGATAAAGATGCGCTTCGCTGGATCGGGATAGAGCCCGCGCTTGCGGCGGCGGCGCTTCTCGGCGGCGCAGGTCTGGTCGTAGATCAGAACCGTCAGGCCCTTGATCTCGCGCAAGCTCCGCTGCACGGCATCGAGCTCGCGGCGATGATGCACGGTTGCACCGGCCGGGAAATAGTTGGCCGGGTACTTGTCGGGATCGTCGGAGACGATCGCAAGCCGCTTGGTGCCCTCGGCCGCGACCTGGTGTGCGATCTGCGACACGGTGAAGCCGCCTTCAGCGGGCTGGCCGCCAGTCATTGCGACCGCGTCGTTGTAGAGGATCTTGTAAGTGATGTTGACGCCGGCCGCGGCGGCCGCACGCAGCGCCAGCAGACCGGAATGGGTGTAGGTGCCGTCGCCGAGATTCTGGAACACATGCTCTTCGCTGGTGAACGGGGCCTGCCCGATCCAGCTCACGCCCTCCGCGCCCATATGCGAGATGGTCGCGGTGCGGCGGTTCGGCACCGACAGCGCCATGCCGTGACAGCCGATGCCGGCCATCGCGCGGCTGCCCTCGGGGATCTTGGTGGAGGTGTTGTGCGGGCAGCCCGAGCAGAAATACGGGGTGCGCGCCAGCTTGACGGCGCCGGTGCCTTCGGCCGGCCGGTCGAACGCCTCAAGCTTCGCCAGCCGCTGCTCCAGCATCGGGCTGCGATGCCCGAGCTTGCGCAGGCGCGCGACCACGGCGGCCGCCACCATGGTCGGCGTCAGCTCGCCTTCGCTCGGCAGGAGCATCGCGCCGCTCTCGTCGCGCTTGCCGGCCACCGAAGGCCGCTTCGAGGCATCCATGTTGTAGAGGATGCGGACGAGCTGGTCCTCGATGAAGCCGCGCTTCTCCTCGACCACGAGCACGTCCTGCAGCCCCTCGGCGAAGGCGCGCGCACCGCGCTCCTCGAGCGGCCAGGTCAGCGCCACCTTGTAGATGCGCAGGCCGAGGGCTTGCGCGTCCGCATCCGTGATGCCGAGATCGGCCAGCGCCTGGCGCAGATCGAGATAGGCCTTGCCGGTCGCCATGATGCCGAGCCGCGCCGGCTTCGAATCCAGCACGATGCGGTCGAAGCGGTTGACGCGGGTAAACGCAGCCACCGCCTCCATCTTCGGCCCGTGCAGCCGCCGCTCCGCCTCGAGCGGCGGATCCGGCCAGCGGATCGACAGTCCGCTCGGCGGCATCTCGAAATCGTCGGGCATGATGATCTTGATTCGATCGGGATCGCTGACGATCGAGGCCGAGCTTTCCACCGTCTCCGAGATCGCCTTGAAGCCGACCCAGCAGCCGGAATAGCGCGACAACGCAAAGCCGAGGATGCCGAGATCGAGATAATCCTGCAGCGTCGCCGGATTGACCACCGGCATCAGTGCCGAGGCGAACACCTGCTCGCTCTGATGGGCCAGGGTCGAGGACTGGCAGCCATGGTCGTCACCGGCGAGCGCGATCACGCCGCCATTGGGCGAGGTGCCGGCAGAATTGGCGTGCTTGAGCGCATCGAGCGAGCGGTCGACGCCGGGGCCCTTGCCGTACCAGATGCCGAACACGCCATCGACCTTGGCGCCCGGAAACATGCCGACTTGCTGGCTGCCCCATACCGCGGTGGCCGCCAGGTCCTCGTTGAGACCCGGCACGAATGCGATGTCATGTTCTTTCAGGAAAGACTTCGCGCGCCACAGCGCGTGGTCGTACATGCCGAGCGGCGAGCCGCGGTAGCCGGAGATGAAACCTGCGGTGTTCAGCCCGTGCGCACGATCGCGTTCGCGCTGCAACATGGGCAATCGGACCAGCGCCTGGGTACCGGAAAGGAAAATTCGTTTCGCGTCTAACCGGTACTTGTCGTCCAGTCCAACTTCCATCAACCCCATTCGTCAGGCTCCCCATCCCGTCTCTGCCGCGCCGGTCCGACCCGGTCTCATTTCGCTTCGGACAGGATCATGCATCAGCATGCAGTGATTTTGTTATGCATGAACAGCCTTGTCCCCTTGCGGCAAGACATATCTCCTCTCCCTGCTGCATATGCGAGGCCTTGCCGAACCGCGCCTTCTTTGAAACGGTGGCGCGCAAAGGGAGACCAAGGATGATTACAGTCGAAACCGCGTTCACGACCGAAATCGTGGAGAACGGCGATCTGCTGGTGGGTCCCTGGCGCAGCCCGAAGCAGATGCTTCAGGCCCAGGTCTACGACTCCCACGCGTCGATCCACGATGATGCAACCGCGCAGAAGCTCGGCTTCCGCGGCGGCACGATCGAGGGGCCAGCCCACTTCAGCCAGTTCGCGCCACTGTGCGAGCGGATCTGGGGCCGGGCCTGGTTCATGACTGGATGCCTATCCGCGCATTACCGCAATCCCGCCTTCGAAGGCGAAGAGGTCCAGGCCCAGATCGAGAAGCCGAAACCGGGCCAGACCGTTTGCGCGATCGGGATGATCAAGCGCGACGGCACCGAGGTGTTGCGCGGCTCGGCATCCATTGACGGCGACGGCACGGAGACGGCCCTTAGCCACCGGCTCGACGAGTTGAAGCCGCTGATCGATCCCGTCATCCTCGCCGACATCAAGGTCGGCATGAAGACAACCCGGCAAGCGATCAAAATGGATTTCGACCAGAACATGGGCGATCTCTATCCGTTTTCGCTGACCGACAAGCTGAAGGTGATTACTGAGCCTTCCGACTACTATTCGCTGGAGCACAATCCCTGGGGCCGCGCCATCATCCCGATGGAGATGCTGAGCGTGCTGTTCCAGTACCGGGCGCGCGAGGACCGGCTGCCGGTCCGCGGCCCGGCCGTCGGATTGTTCGCGGACCAGGAGATCCGGCTGCTGCGAGGCCCGTTATTCCCGGGCGAGACCTATTGGGCCGAGCGCGAGGTCGTCGCACTCTCCGGCAGCAAGCGCACCGAGAGCATGTGGGTGCGCACGACCGTGTTCGATGCCGACAACATCCCGGTTGCGACCATGCTGCTCAACGGCGCCAGCATGAAGGACTCCTATGCCAACTATCAAAGCGAGTACAAAGCGCTCTACGGCTGAAACGATCGCCGCGCATCCCGCAAGCCGCCAAACCAAGGACAACAACAATGGCCCGCCTGCCCTATCTCGAAGCCGATCAGGTTGCGCCCGAATATCGGGACATGCTCAAGCGCAACACCAACCTGCACAAGCTCCTGGTCAACTCGCCGGACATGGCGCGCGCCTTCAACGGGATCGGCGGCTACATCCGCTTCAAGAGCAAGCTCGATCCGCGCTTGCGCGAACTTGCAATCCTGCAGGTCGGTTGGCTCGAGAAGTCGGAATATGAGTTCACCCATCATGTGAAGATCGGCAAGGAGTTCGGCGTCACCGACGCTGATATCGAGGGCCTGATCGCGGAGACCGATGGCAAACCGTCGAAGCTCGAGCCGCTCGCCAGGGCGATCCTCAGAGGCGCCCGCGAGATGGTCCGCGAGCTCGCGATGTCGGATACGACCTTTGCCGAGATCAAGGCGCATCTCTCCGACGAGCACATGACCGACCTCGTGTTGACGATCGCGTTCTACTGCGCCGTGGTGCGGGTACTCGCCACCATGAAGATCGACAATGAACCGACCTACAGAGAGGTACTGCAGCAGTACCCAATGCCGGGAGTGAAATGACATGCGCCTGCAAGATCGTGTCGCCATCGTCGTCGGGGCCGGACAGAGCCCCGGCGAGGGCATCGGCAACGGCCGCGCCACCGCACTGACCTTCGCCCGCGAGGGCGCGAAGGTGCTGTGCGTCGACCACAATCTGGCTTCGGCGCAGGAGACCGTCGACTTGATCGCGGCCAAGGGCGGCACCGCCGTCGCCTTCAAGGCCGACGTCACGCGGAATGCCGACATCAAGGCCATGGTGACGGATGCGCATACGCGCTGGGGCAGCGTCGACATCCTGCACAACAATGTCGGCGTCAGCCTGTCCGGCGGCGACGCCGAGCTGCTCGACATCACCGAGGAGGCGTTCGATCGCTGCGTGGCGATCAACCTGAAGAGCTGCGTCCTCGCCGCCAAGCACGTGATCCCGATCATGCGGCAGCAGCAGCGCGGCGCGATCATCAACATCTCGTCGATGGCTGCGATCACGACCTATCCCTACGTCGCCTACAAGGCGACCAAGTCGGCGATGATCGCCTTCACCGAGCAGCTCGCCTACCAGAACGCGCAATACGGCATTCGCGCCAATGTGATCCTGCCTGGATTGATGAACACGCCGATGGCGGTCGACACCCGCGCCCGCGAATTCAAGAAGAGCCGCGCCGAAGTCGAGGCCGAACGCGACAGCAAGGTGCCGCTGCGCCACAAGATGGGTACCGGCTGGGACGTCGCCAACGCCGCGCTGTTTCTCGCCTCCGACGAAGCCAACTTCATCACCGGTGTCACGTTGCCGGTCGACGGGGGCGCGAGCGTGCGGCGCGGTTAACCCTAGCGGTTAACCTGTGTGACGACATCACGCGTCGCTGCGCTACGCGATTCGAAAAAGTTGAAATAATCCAATGACACGATGATGTGACGGCGGGTCCACATAAATCGAAATCCTGACTCGTTGTGGTCGCACGAAATTCATCTGCGCTCTGTATCTCGCAGCCCGTGAATTGCTGGAGTGCAAAGATCCATGAGCGAAGAACTCGAACTCAGACCTGATCAGTGGGACGCGTTGAAAGCGCTGCGGGCTCCCGCGGCAAACCCTTCAAAACTGAGCCGGTTTGCGGTCGAAAGCCTCATCACGCTCGGCTATGTTGCGGTGCGGGGTGATTCGTTTGTGTTGACGCCGGCGGGCCGCAAGGTGCTCATCCGCGGTTCCTCGCAACTGCTGCTGGACATCGCAGCCTGACCTTTCGAAAAGTTCATGAAGGCGCACGCGGCATCATGCCGCGTGCGCCTTGTTCGGGATTGTCGCCTCGCCGTGCTGCGTCAACGGCTTCATCCCGGTGAGGCTGCGCAGCAGCACATAGAACACCGGCGTCAGGAACAGGCCGAAGATCGTGACGCCGATCATGCCGGAGAACACCGCGACGCCCATCGCGCGCCGCATCTCCGAGCCCGCGCCGGTCGAGAGCACCAGCGGCAACACGCCCATGATGAACGCCATCGACGTCATCAGGATCGGCCGCAGACGCAACCGGCTTGCCTCGATCGCGGCACGGATCGGCGAACGCCCGGCGAATTCGAGCTCGCGCGCGAACTCGACGATCAGGATCGCGTTCTTGGCCGACAACCCTACCAGCACGATCAGGCCGATCTGGGTGAAGACGTTGTTATCACCCTTCGAGAGCCAGACGCCGAACATCGCGGCCAGAAGGCCCATTGGCACGATCATGATGATCGAGAGCGGCAGCGTGAGACTCTCATAGAGTGCGGCCAGCACCAGGAACACCAGCAGGATCGCCAGCGGAAACACCCAGAGTCCCGAATTGCCCGCGATGAACTCCTGATAGGTCAGGTCGGTCCATTCGAAGGCAAAGCCGGGCGGCAGCACTTCGGCTGCGATCCGCGTCGCCGCCTGCTGCGCCTGGCCGGAGGAATAGCCTGGCGCCGCGGCGGCGTTAATGTCTGATGACAGGAAGCCGTTGTAGCGGATCGCGCGTTCCGGGCCTGCGCTCTGACGGACCTTCAACAGGGCCGAGAGCGGCACCATGTCGCCTGAGGACGAGCGCACCTTCAACTGCCTGATATCGTCGGCCCGCGCGCGGAACGGAGCGTCGGCCTGGACATAGACAGAATAGGTGCGCCCGAACTTGTTGAAGTCGTTGACATAGTACGACCCCAGATAGATTTGCAGCGTGTTGAAGACTTCGGTCACGGGCACGCCGAGTTGCAGCGCCTTGGTGCGATCGATGTCGGCAAACAGCTGCGGCACGTTGACCTGGAAGCTGGAGAACACGCCGGCGATTTCCGGCGCCTTCTGCATCGCCGCCATGAACGCCTTGGTCGCATCGTTCAGCGCCTCGTAGCCTAGGCCCGCGCGATCCTCGATCTGCAGCTTGAAACCGCCGATGGTGCCGAGGCCGTTGACCGGCGGCGGCGGGAACATAGCGATGAAGGCCTCCTGGATGCCGGCATATTTCTTGTTCAGCTCGGCTGCGATCGCAGGACCGCTCTGCGAGGGATCCTTGCGTTCGTCAAAAGGCTTCAGCGTCGAGAACACGATGCCGGCGTTGGAGGAGTTGGTGAAGCCGGAGATCGACAGGCCGGGGAACGCCACCGAGCTCTCGACGCCCGGCTGCGTCAGCGCGATGTCGCTCATCTTGCGGATCACTTCCTCGGTGCGGTCGAGCGTGGCGCCGTCGGGCAGTCGGGCAAAGCCGACCAGATATTGCTTATCCTGGCCCGGCACGAAGCCGCTCGGCACCTGCTTGAACAGCACGCCGGTGACGCCGATCAGGAGCACGTAGAGGCCCGTCACCGCGGCCTTGCCGAAGATCACCTTGGAGACGGTGCGGCCATAATTCTCCGAGGAGCGGGTGAAGACGCGGTTGAAGCCGCGGAAGAACCAGCCGAGCCCCTTCTCCATGATCAGCGTCAGCCGGTCCTTCGGCTCGTGATGGCCCTTCAACAACAGCGCCGACAGCGCGGGCGACAGAGTGAGCGAGTTGATCGCCGAGATCACGGTCGAGATCGCGATCGTGAGCGCGAACTGCTTGTAGAACTGCCCGGTGAGGCCGGAGATGAAGGCAAGCGGCACGAACACCGCGATCAGCACCAGCGCGATCGCGATGATCGGCCCCGACACCTCCCGCATTGCTTGATTGGTGGCGTCGCGCGGCGACAGGCCGGACTCGATGTTGCGCTCGACATTCTCGACCACGACGATGGCGTCGTCGACCACGATGCCGATCGCCAGCACCAGACCGAACAGGCTGAGCGCGTTGATCGAGAATCCGAACACATGCATGACCGCGAAGGTGCCGACGATCGACACCGGGACGGCGAGCAACGGAATGATGGATGCGCGCCAGGTCTGCAGGAACAGGATCACGACCAGGACGACGAGCGCGATTGCCTCCAGCAGCGTGTGGATGACGGCCTCGATCGAGGAGCGCACGAACTGCGTCGGGTCGTAGACGATCTGGTAGGACACGCCTTCCGGCATGTTCTTCTTGATCTCGGCCATCGTGGCGCGGACGTTGTCCGAGATCTGCAGCGCGTTGGAGCCGGGAGCCTGGAAGATCGGCAGCGCGACCGCCTGCTTGTTGTCGAGCAGCGAGCGCAGGCCGTATTCGGAGGCGCCGAGCTCGATCCGTGCCACGTCATGCAGCCGCACTACCTCGCCCCGCGAACCGGTCTTCACGACGATGTCGCCGAACTGCTCCTCGGTCGACAACCGCCCTTCGGCGTTGACGGAGAGCTGCAGATCGATGCCCTTGACACTGGGCGACGAGCCGACCACGCCGGCGGCGGCCTCGACGTTCTGCGCCTGGATCGCGCGCACGATGTCGCTCGCGGTCAGGCCGTGCTCGGCGGCCTTCTGCGGATCGACCCAGATCCGCATCGAATAGTCGCCGGCGCCGTAGATCTGCACGTCGCCGACACCATCGATCCGCGCCAGCCGGTCCTTGACGTTGAGCACCGCGTAATTGCGCAAATACGTCATGTCGTAGCGGTTGTTCGGCGACAGCAGATGCACGACCATGGTGAGGTCGGGCGAGCTCTTCTTGGTGATGATGCCGAGCTGGCGCACCACCGCCGGCAGGCGCGGTTCGGCCTGCTGCACGCGGTTCTGCACCAGCTGCGTCGCCTTGTCGGGATCAGTGCCGAGGCGGAAGGTCACCGTCAGCGTCATCGCGCCGTCGGTGGTCGCCTGGCTGCTCATGTAGAGCATGCCCTCGACGCCGTTGATCTGCTCCTCGATCGGGGTTGCGACCGTCTCGGCGATCACCTTCGGATTGGCGCCGGGATAGGTCGCGCGCACCACGACCGACGGCGGCACCACGTCGGGATATTCCGAGATCGGCATCGCCAAGAGCGATATCAGGCCGGCCAGGAAGATCAGGATCGACAAGACGCCGGCAAAGATCGGCCGGTCGATGAAGAATTTTGAGAGATTCATGGTGATGCCCCCGGGCGCAGCAGGTGCTTAGCGCTGCGCCGTGTGCTGGTTGGCCTCGGCGGATGCCTGTTGCATGCCCCGCGCGCCCATCGCGGCGACTTCGGTCTTCAGGAGTGCGCCGGGACGGACGCGTTGCAGACCATTGACCACGATGCGGTCGCCCGATTTCAGGCCCGCCGTCACGACGCGCAGCCCGTCGACCGAGCCGCCGAGCGTGATCGAGCGGTAGACCGCGCGGTTGTCGTCGCCGACGACCATGACGAACTTCTTGTCCTGGTCGGTGCCGACCGCGCGCTCGTCGATCAGGACCAGCGTCTGCTGCTGCGGCTGGCCCATGCGCACGCGCGCGAACTGCCCGGGGATCAGCCGGCCGTCGTCGTTGCGGAACACGGCGCGGACGCGGATGGTGCCGCTTTGGCCGTTGACCTGGTTGTCGATGAGCTGAATGTGCCCCTGGGCGCTGAGGCCGCCGGACGTCGTCATGTCGACCGGGATCCGGCCGAGATCGCCGCGCTTGCCGGAGGCGTCGGCGATCGAATTCAGCGCGCGCAGGACCACCTCTTCGTCCGCATCGAAGCTGGCGTAGATCGGATTGACCGAGACCAGCGTGGTCAGCACCGGCGACGCGGTGCCGGCGGCGACGAGATTGCCGACAGTGACCTCGATCCGGCCGACCCGGCCGTCGACCGGCGCGCGCACCTCGGTGTAGTCGAGGTTGAGCTTCGCCGTCTGCAGCGTGGCTTCGGCCGCCTTTACATTGGCGATCGCCTCGCGGTTGGCGTTGTCGCGCTGGTCGAAGTCCCGCTTGGTCACGATGTTGTTGCCGACCAGCTGCGCGCCGCGCTCGACCTCGCTGGCGGTGAACATCGCGCGGGCCCTTGCGGCCTCGAGCTGCGCCTGGGCCTTGTCGACCTCGGCGGCATAGGGCGCCGGATCGATCTTGAACAGGACATCGCCGGCCTTCACCAGCGCACCCTCGGTAAAATTGGTCGCGAGGATCGCACCGGCGACCCGGGGCCGAACCTGGACGCGGTCGACGGCCTCGAGCCGGCCCGAGAAATCGTCGAACAGCGTGGTCCGGCGCGGCTCGACGACCGCGACCGTAACGGCGACCGCCTGTTCGGGAGGGGTCGCGGCGGTGGTCGCCTGCGCGGCATAGAAATAGCGGCCGGTCGCGATTGAACCAGCCACTGCGACGGCACCAAGGATCATGATACCGCCGACGGTGCGTCGGAAACGGCCGGAACGGGGATTTTGAGTTGACGAGGGCATTCGCGCGCTCCAGATAACTGTAGTGTTCGCTACAGATGTGGAGCTGGACGCTGATCTGCAAGATATTTATGTATCGAACGCTAGGAAATTCTTAGCAGACTGTTGGGGAAACTGGAAGTCAGGGGAAAGATCAAATTCAACAAGAGGATAGAGTGGGGAAAATCGTCACAGAAACGGCACCCGGCTCAGGGAGTAACGCAAGATGGCTATGGGACGTCCCCGCGCTTTCGACGCCGACGCGGCATTGGATCGGGCAATGGAGGTGTTCTGGCGGCACGGCTATGAGGGCGCGACCATCGCGCAGCTCACCGAAGCCATGTGCATCAATCCGCCGAGCCTCTACGCCGCCTTCGGCAGCAAGGAGGGGCTCCTGAAGGCCGCCCTCGATCGCTACACCGAAAAGCGCAACGCCTGGATGGAGAAGGTTCTCAGCGCGCCCACCGCCCACGATGTGGCGGAGCGGATGCTGATGGAGACCGCCGACACCCAGACCGATCCCGCCAACCCGCCCGGCTGCCTGCTGGTCCAGGGCGGCCTCGCCTGCGGCACCGGCTCGGAAAACGTCCCGTTCGAACTGGCCGCACGGCGCGCACAGACCGAGGACCAGTTGCGCGAGCGCTTCGTGCGCGCGAAGGCCGAGCATGATCTCGGCGAGGCCGCCGATCCCGCCGCGCTTGCGCGCTATCTCTCCGCCGTCACCGCCGGCATGGGCGTGATGGCCTCCTCGGGTGCCGACCGCGAGGCATTGCGCCAGGTCGCGGCGGTGTCATTGAAGGCGTTCGAAGAGCAATCGAAGGGCAAACGATCCGCCGCCTAGCACGCGATGAATTTGGATCGAGCCAGTTGGCCGCGAATTCGGTTCACCTCTCCCCGTTGGGGAGAGGTGAACCTCCATTGCGGCTCCAGCTCAATCTCATCATGTTCTAGCCATCACCACATCGTCTGCCGCGCGCGCTCGGGCCATTCCCGATCGTATTTTTCGCCACCGATTGTGTTCTCGCTCATCTCCGCGAGGATCTGGCCGGGCGTCGGCAACGTCTTGGGATCAACCCGCTTGTCGGGATTCCAGAGGTCGGAACGCACGATTGCGCGGGCACACTGGAAATACATCTCCTCGACGGTCATCACGATGACCGCGTGCGGCGCCTTGCCCTCCATCTTGAACGAGGCAAGCAGCTCAGGCTCGGCTGTGACATAGGCGCGGCCGTTGACGCGCAGCGTGCTGCCCGAGCCCGGGATCAGGAACAACAGCCCGACGCGGGGATCGCGGACGATGTTGCGCAGTGAATCGCAGCGGTTGTTGCCGCGGCGATCCGGCATCATCAGCGTCTTCTCGTCGCGGATGCGCACGAAGCCCGGCAGGTCGCCGCGCGGCGAGCAGTCGAGCCCCTCGGGTCCGGCGGTTGCAAGCGACACGAACGGCGATTTTTCGATGAGCGCGCGGTAGAGCGGCGTCACACGGTCCGCGACCTTCACGGTCGACGCATCGTTCGGGAAACCGTAGATCGCCTCAAGCTGCTCGATCGTTTCAATCACCGACATCAGTGCCCTTTCTCGTTTGGAAGTTGCCTAGCCGTCCCAGCGCTCGCCCTTGATGACGCGGACAAGCTGCCGCGCGTGATATTCGGCGGTGCCCGAATTGACGATGGTGAAGTCCGGCGACGCGGTGGTCTCGTCGATCGTGCGCGCCAGCCGCTGCTCCAGCCGTCCGTCGCTGGCGCGTGCCCGCATCGCGAGCCGCGCAGCGAGGACATCCGGCGGCCCGGTGATCAAAACGACCACGACATTGGCATAGTTGCGGCGCGCGGCCGATATCACCGTGCGCGAGACGTTGGCGATCACGGTGCGGCCGGCACCGATCTCGTCGTCAATTGCCCGCGACAGCGCATAGCGGTGCCCATGGGCTTCCCAGTGCATGGCATAGTCGCCGCCCGCCACCGCGCGCTGGAAGGCCTCCGCGCTGACCTCCTCGTTGTCTTCCGAAGACGACGCCTCGCGGGTGATCAGGCGGCGCGGAAACACGATGTTGCGGTCGTCGGCGCAGGCCGTCTTCGCCAATCCCAGCAGCGTGTCCTTGCCGGCACCGCTCGGACCGACCACCAGCACCAGCCGTCCCGGTCCGATCGCGCCGGCACGCGGCTCGGTGAAGGCGGGAGCATTACTCATGCGACCCGCCCCCCTTCGCGCCAGACGCTGCGCACGACCGGCAGGTCGCGCGCGATGTGAACGCGGATCAAATCGGCGCGCTTGCCGACTGCGATCTCGCCGCGATCGGCGAGGCCGACCGCCTCTGCCGGCGTTTTCGTCACGGTGCGGACGGCGGACGCGAGATTGATCGTCGGCACGCGCCGCGGCAATTGCAGCGCCGCCATCAACAGGCTCGACGGGATGTAGTCCGACGACAGAATGTCGAGCATGCCCTCGCGGGCCAGATCGACGGCCGCGATGTTGCCGGAATGCGAACCGCCGCGCACGACGTTCGGCGCTCCCATCAGGATGTCGATGCCGGCGGCGTGCAGCCCACGCGCGGCTTCCATCGTGGTCGGAAACTCCGCGACCGACACCTTGTCGTTGACGGCGTCGGCGACGTTCTCGTCCGTGGTGTCGTCGTGGCTCGCCAGCGGGATCTTGTACTCATGCGCCAGCGCGACGATCGCGCGCATATTGGTCGCGGCATATTCCTTCTGATAGGCGAAGCGCTTTGCGAAGAGCACGTCGAGCTGGGCGTCGGTCATGCCGCCGCCCTTGCCGCGGTAGTAGTCGCGCAGCTTCACCTCGTCGCGGAACTGGCGCTGGCCCGGTGTGTGGTCCATCAGCGACATCAGCCGCACATCCGGGCGATCGATCAGCTCCTTGGCTTCCGCGACCACATCGGGCATCGGGATTTCGCAGCGCAGATGCAGGAAATGGTCGGCGCGCAGCAGGTTCTCCTCGCGCGCCGCCGCGATCGCCTCGGCCAGCAGACCGGCGCGGCCATCGACACCCTCCGCGCCCTCCTCACGCCAGACGCGGAGCGAATCCAGCACCGTGGTGATGCCGGAGGTCGCGAGCTGCCCGTCATAGGAGATCACGGCCGCCACCGGATCCCAGTACACCTTGGGCCGCGGCACGTAGTGCATCTCGAGATGATCGGTGTGCAGCTCGATCATCCCGGGCATGATCAGATCGCCGCCGGCGTCCTCAGCTGCCTCGGGCGCCCGGCCCTCGCCGTAACAGGCGATCTTGCCGTCGGCGATGGCGACCCAGCCCTGCTCGATCACGCGATCGGCGAGGACGACCCGGGCGTTGCCGATGATGGTGTCTTGCTTGGCAGTCATTTCAAACGGTCCTTCAGGCGGCAGCGGCAAACGAGGTCACGTCGACGATGCGGTCGGCAATCGAACGGCGGATCTCATCGTCATGAACGATCGCGACCATCGCAACGCCCTTTGTCTTCTTTTCGCCGATCAGCTCGACCACCACGGCACGATTCGCGGCATCGAGCGAGGCGGTCGGCTCGTCCAGCAGCAGTATCGGCAAATCCGAGATGAAGCCACGCGCGATGTTGACGCGCTGCTGCTCGCCGCCGGAGAAGGTCGAGGGCGGCAGCGGCCACAGCCGCTCCGGAATGTTGAGCCGGCGCAGCAGGCGGCCGGCACGCTCGCGAGCTTCCTCGCGCGCGACGCCGTTGGCAATCAAGGGTTCGGCGACGACGTCGATCGACGCCACCCGCGGCACGGCGCGGAGGAACTGGCTGACATAGCCGATGGTCGAGCGGCGGATGCTCAGCACCTGGCGCGGCTCGGCCGTGGCGAGGTCGATCACCGTGCCGCGGTGGCGGATGCCGATCCGGCCGCTGTCGCAGCGGTAGTTGCCGAAAATCATCTTCAGGATCGAGGATTTGCCGGCGCCCGAGGGGCCCGACAGCACCACGCATTCGCCCGGCTCGACGTGGAACGAGACGCCGCGCACCACAGGCAGTTCGACACCGCCCTGCAGATGCATGATGAAGGTCTTTTCGGCGTTGGCAAGTTCGATCATCGCGGTCATTGGCGGGCTCATGGCGGCAGAATCGAGGAAACGAGCAGTTGCGTATAGGGCTCGCGCGGATCGTCGAGCACCTGGTCGGTCAATCCGGTCTCGATGACGCGGCCGCCCTTCATCACCATCACGCGGTGCGACAGCAACCGCGCGACGGCGAGATCGTGGGTGACGACGATGGCGGCGAGGCCGAGCTCGCTGACGAGGTTGCGCATCAGGTCGAGCAGGCGTGCCTGCACCGAGACGTCGAGGCCCCCGGTCGGCTCGTCCATGAACACCAGCCGCGGCTCGGTGACGAGATTGCGCGCGATCTGCAGCCGCTGCCGCATGCCGCCCGAATAGGTCTTGGGTGCATCGTCGATACGGCCGACATCGATCTCGACCCGCTCGAGCCAGTTCGACGCGGTGTCGCGGATCCGGCCGTAATGATTCCAGCCGACCGCCATCAGCCGCTCGCCGACATTGGCGCCGGCCGAGACCGCCATGCGCAATCCCTGCGCTGGATCCTGGTGCACGTAACCCCAATCGGTGCGGAACAGAAAGCGCCGCTCGGCTTCGCCTAGGCCGGCAAGATCGCGCAGCGCGCCGTCGCGCATCCGGTAGGACACTCGTCCCGCGCTCGGCGCGAGTTGCGCCGACAGAAGCTGCAGCAGGGTCGACTTGCCCGAGCCGGACTCGCCGACGATCGCCAGCACCTCGCCGGCATAGAGCGAGAAGGAGACGTCGCGGCAGGCCGCGAGCTGGCCATAGTTCTTGGCAAGCCCTTCGGCGACCAGCAGCGGCTGGTCGTTGTCGAGGCGGGACAGCTCAGACATGCGCCTTCTCCTTGTGCGGCGCCGCGCTCAGCGTGCCGTGATGTCCGGCCGCCTGGCGCTGCTCGCAGAAATCGGTGTCGGAGCAGACGAACATCCGCCCGCCCTTGTCGTCGGTGACGATCTCGTCGAGATAGGAATCGTCGGCGCCGCACAGCGCACACGGCGCATCGAAACGGTAGCGCGTGAACGGGTGATCCGCGAAATCGAGCGAGACCACCGTGGTGTGCGGCGGGATCGCGTAGATGCGCTTCTCGCGGCCGGCGCCGAACAGCTGCAGCGCCGGGCAATTGTCCATCTTCGGATTGTCGAATTTCGGCGTCGGCGACGGATCCATCACATAGCGCGCGTTCACCTTCACCGGATAGGCGTAGGCGGTCGCGATGTGGCCGAACCGCGCGATATCCTCGTAGAGTTTCACATGCATCAGCCCGTATTCGGCGAGCGCGTGCATACGCCGCGTCTCGGTCTCGCGCGGCTCGAGGAAGCGCAGGGGCTCCGGGATCGGCACCTGATAGACCAGCACCTGGCTCGCATGCAGCGGCGCCTCGGGAATGCGGTGCCGGGTCTGGATCACGGTCGCGTCCGTGGTCGAGGTCGTGGTCGCAACGCCCGCGGTCTTGCCGAAGAACTTGCGGATCGAAATCGCGTTGGTGGTGTCGTCCGAGCCTTGATCAATCACCTTCAGAACGTCGTCGGGGCCGAGGATTGCTGCGGTGACCTGCACGCCGCCGGTGCCCCAGCCATAGGGCATCGGCATCTCGCGGCTCGCGAACGGCACCTGGTAGCCGGGAATCGCGATCGCCTTCAGGATCGCGCGGCGGATCATCCGTTTGGTCTGCTCGTCGAGATAGGCGAAGTTGTAAGTCGGCGCGTTCATTCCGCGGCCTCCTGCATTTCGGGAGCCTCGTTCGCCTCGGCGAATTCCTGCCGCAGCTTGCGCAGCAAGCCGAGCTCGGACTGGAAGTCGACGTAATGCGGCAGCTTCAGATGCTCGACGAAGCCGGTCGCCTGAACATTGTCGGAGTGCGACATCACGAACTCCTCGTCCTGCGCCGGCGAGGTCACCTCCTCGTCGAGCTCGCGCGCGCGAAGAGCGCGATCGACCAGCGCCATCGACATCGTCTTGCGCTCGCTCTGCCCGAAGGCCAGGCCATAGCCGCGGGTGAAGCACGGCGCTTCGGTCGCCGAGCCCTTGAACTGGTTGACCATCTGGCACTCGGTCAGTTCGATCGAGCCGAGCGGAACGGCAAAGCCTGCGTCCTCGGCGAAGAACTCGACCTCGACATCGCCGAAGCGGATCTCGCCCGCGAACGGATGGTTGCGGCCATAGCCGCGCTGCGTCGAATAGCCGAGCGCGAGCAGGAAACCTTCGTCGCCACGAGCCAGGTTCTGCAGCCGCAGGTCGCGGTCGGCCGGAAAGTTCAGCGGCTCGCGCGTGAGGTCGCCGACCGGTGCGTCGGCGTCCGCCTGCGGCGAGCCTTCGATCAGGCCGTCACGGCCGAGAATGTCGGTCACGCGCGGCGTCGCGGCCTGCGACGCCTCCGCCGTCAGCGGCTGCTCCGGCACGAAACCCTCGGCAAGCTGCGGATCGAGCAGGCGATGGGTGTAGTCGAAGGTCGGCCCCAGGATCTGGCCGCCCGGAATGTCCTTGAAGGTCGAGGAGACACGACGCCGCACCTGCATCTCGCCGGTATTTACAGGCTCGGTCGCGCCGAAGCGCGGCAGCGTGGCACGGAACGCGCGGACCAGGAAGATCGCCTCGATCATGTCGCCGCGCGCCTGCTTGATCGCCAGCGCCGCGAGCTCGCGATCGTAGAGCGAGCCTTCGGTCATGACGCGATCGACGCCGAGCGAGAGCTGTTCGGCGATCTGCGCCAGCGACACCTCCGGCACATCGCGGTCGCCACGCCGTTCATGCGCGAGCAGGCGGTGGGCGTTCTCAATGGCGCGTTCACCTCCCTTGACGGCTACATACATCGCTTACACTCCGCTTGCGACCAACCGCGTGGTGCGGGGGATCGCGACAATGGCATCGTCATGGACCAGCACGACGTCGATGCCGCGCGGGAACAAGGCTTCGTTAATCGCAAGCCGCCCGAACAGGTCGCGCGGCTGGATCATCGCCTGCAGCAGCGCCGTGCCGTCGATGCCCGGCCCCTTCAGCTCAAAGGCCGGCCCCTGCGTCAGGCTGTCCACCTGCAGGATCAGCGTGGTCGAGCGATCCGGATATTCGCTGCTGCCGAACGCAAAGCGATCGAGCGCCGGCAGGCTCGCCGCATCGCCGATGAGCGCGAAACTGGCGACCATAGAATCCGCAATCACCGGCGCGCTGGTGTGAAACTTCAGCCATCTCGCGACATCCGGCGTCGCCGACATCGCGCCATCGAGCCAAATCGGCGTGTCGTGATCGAACAGCGTCAGCGCAATCGCAGCCGTGCCGCGCATCATGCCGGCGGGCGTCCCCGCCTGCGCCGCGACGCGCTGGACGCTGCCCGGGCGCGCCATCGCGTCCATTACCGAGCGGAACGTCGACTGCGCCGACAACACCTTGTCGGCAAAACCTGCGGGCAATTCGGCAACCGTCGTCATCGTATCATCCTTCCCCGCGCACCATGGTGTAGAAATCGACCCGCGTCGCCGCGGTCTCGGCGGCCTTGCGGCTGCGTTCAGCGTCGACCGCCGCACGCAGCGGCGCGATCACCTTCGCCTCCACCTCGCCGGACAACTCCGCCGATTGCACCATGGCGTCACACAGCGCGATCATCTGCGCCTTTTGTGCATCGCGGCCGAGCGTGTAGCCGAAGCCCACCTCGCCGGTCGCAAGCCGCACCGCGGCGCGCGACACCGTCGCCTCGCCGAGATTGAACGGCGCGCCGTCGCCGCCGACCCGGCCGCGCAGCATCACGAGGCCATTCTCGGGCTCGCGGAGATTTTCATGCGCCGGCACCGCGATCTGCCGCATTCGCTCCGCGATCTCGGCGGCGCCGGAATGCGCCAGCACCGCCATTGCGGCCTTGCGCTGCGCCTCTTTGCTGTTCCGACCGGCCGAACTCATGAGCAACCTTGCCCGACTCAAGTTGTCTATGTTAATAGACAACTTGATAGCGAAGCGCCATGACTGTTTCGTGACAAACTGAAGATTTCTGGTATCACGGCGCCATGAGCATGCAGGAAAGTTCCGGCGTCGCCTTGTGGCGGCAGGTCGCCGACGGCATCGAGCGCGGCATCGCTGACGGCCGCTTCGTCGCGGGCGAAAAGCTGCCCGGCGAGATGGAGATCGCGGAGACCTATCGCGTCAACCGCCACACCGTGCGGCGCGCGCTCGCGGCGCTGGCGGAACGCGGCCTGGTGCGCGCCGAGCGCGGCAGCGGCACCTATGTCGAAGCGCAGCGCCTCGCCTATCCCCTGCGCTCACGCACCCGATTTTCCGAGATCGTCGGCGCCGGCGGACACGAGCCGCGCGGCCAGCTGATCGACGCCCGCGGCGACGTCGCCACCCGCGAGATCGCCCGCGAGCTGGGCCTGAAGATCGGCGCCCCGCTGGTCCGGATCGAGTCGGTCCGGCTCGCCGACCGCACGCCGATCTGCGTCTCCACCACCTGGCTGTCGGCCGAGCGCTTTCCCGATGCCGGCAACGTGTTCGCCAACGTCCGCTCCATGACGAAGCTGCTGGCGCATTACGGCGTCAGGGACTACCGGCGCTCCTCGACCCGGATCACCGGAGCGATCGTCGATGCCACCGATGCGGTGCGGCTCAATCTCGCGCTGGGCCACGCGGTGCTCGTCGTCGATGCCACCGACGTCGACACTGCTGACAAGCCGCTGGTCACCAAGCGCTCTCGCTTCGCCGCCGAGCGCGTGGAGTTTCTGGTGGAGAACAGTTGAGTATCCCTCCCTCTCCCCGTTCTTGCGGGGTCGAGACGAGCGAAGCTCGCTCTTAGAGGGTCGGGGTGAGGGGGGCCGCCTCCGCAAATTCGAGAGTTGAGAGTGCGCGGAGAGTCCCCCCTCACCCGGACGCAATCCGACCTCTCCCCGCAAGAGCGGGCGAGGTGACTTCCTAGGCCACCGCCCTTTGCCCGATGATGGCGAAGCGCAGCCTGCTCGAGATGAAGTCGATCGCGGCGACCGCGATCAGGATCATCAGGATCAGGAACGACACCTTCTGCCACTCCAGCACGCGGATCTGCTCGGCGAGCTGCAGGCCAATGCCGCCGGCGCCGACGATGCCGATGATCGTAGCCGAACGGGTGTTGGACTCGATGAAATAGAGCACCTGCCCCGCGATGACCGGCAGCACCTGCGGCAACAGGCCGAAGCGGATTTCATGCAGCGCATTGCCGCCGGAGGCCCTGATACCCTCGACCTGCTTGCGGTCGGCCGCCTCGATCGCCTCGGAGAACAGCTTTCCGAACGCACCGAAATCCGACACCGCG
Source organism: Bradyrhizobium sp. ISRA436 (assembly GCF_029910015.1). NCBI lineage: Bacteria > Pseudomonadati > Pseudomonadota > Alphaproteobacteria > Hyphomicrobiales > Nitrobacteraceae > Bradyrhizobium > Bradyrhizobium sp. ISRA436. Next base: position 2,155,343 of record NZ_CP094519.1, on the reverse strand, counting down.
ATCGCCAGCACGCCGGCAAACGGGCCGAGACCAACGACGTTGATCCAGACCAGCGCCCAGATCAGCGTATCGACGCCGCGGATCGAATCCAGGAAACGACGCACCGGAAAGCGGATCAGGTTCGACGGGATGATGTTGCGCGCCGCCAGCAGGCTGACCGGCAACGCCATCAATGCCGCAAGCGTGGTGCCAAGCAGCGCAATCGACAGCGTCTCGCCGAGTGCCTGCATGTAGAGCGGAAAGGACGAGCCGGGATTCGGCGGGATCATCATCATGGTGATCCAGCCGAGCTGACCGATCCCGGTAATCAGTTTCGTCGGCGAGAAATCGAGATCGACCAGGCCGAACACGAAGATCGCTAGCGCAGCTGCGATCATCGCCGGTGTCGCCAGCCGCGCCGAGGCGGGCCGGTTGAAGACATCGGGGTACTTCGCCCGCAGCTCGCCCGTATCCGGCTTCGGCAGCTGGCTCATCGGCGCGTCTCCTTGCCGAACAACCGGACACGCAGCCAACCGGTCGAGATGTCGATGATAAAGACCGTGACGATGATCATCACGAGGATGGCGCTGACGTCGGAATAATAGAACTTGCGGATCGCGACCACGAGCTCCTGACCGATGCCACCGGCGCCGACGAAGCCCATGACCGAGGCCTCGCGGACGTTGATCTCGAACCGCAGCAGCGCATAGCTTGCATAGCCGGCCACAACCTGGGGCAGCACCGCAAAGCGCATGCAGGAGAGCCAGCTCGCGCCGGTGGAGCGAATGCCTTCGACCGGCTTCATGTCCGCGTTCTCGACGATCTCGGCGAACAATTTGCCGAGCGCGCCGGTGGAGTGAATCGCGATCGCCAGCACGCCGGCCATCGGTCCGAGGCCGAAGGCGATCACGAAGATCAGCGCGAGCACGATGCCGGGCACCGTGCGGGCGAATTCCAGCAGGCGGCGCACCGTGAAGCGGAGCCACGACGACGGCGAGGTGTTCTGGGCGGCGAAGAAGTTCAGCGCAAAGGCGAGCACGGCACCGATGAGCGTGCCGACATAGCTGATCAAGAGGGTCTCGCCGAGCAGCCTCAACCATTTCTTCCAGCCCCAGAACCACTCGGCCGGATTGGTCCAGACCCGCCCACCGGAATCGAGGGTGAGGATGCGATCGAAATAGCTGACGAAGTTGCCGAAATAGGTGAACAGCGTGCGCAGATTCACTTCCGCGCCGAGCGCTGCGATCAGAAGCGCCGCACAAAAGACGGCGATCACCAGCGTCGCCTTCAGCCGCTTGCGCGCGACCGCCTTGCGGTAAGCGTCATTCAGCGCCGCCAGTTGCTGGCCTGGAAGTATGGATACGGCGGTCGTCATCGACGCGGGGCCCATCTGCTCGAGAAGTTAGACGGAAAAAGGGCCGGGTCATGGAACCCGGCCCAATTCAATGCCTGCGCGATCAGGACGCCTTCTTGCGCAGATTGTCCACGAACTTGATCAGCTCGATGGTCTTGTCATAGTCGGCGTTGGTGATCGGCTGCCACGGACGGTTCTTGCCGTCGGACAGCTTCTTGAACGCCTCCGGGTCCTTCGTCGCGGCATCCAGGAACGCCTGCTTGATCGCGGCCTTCATGTCGTCGGGGAGGTCGCGGAGGTAGGCATAGGGCGAGTTGATGATGAGGTCGGACTTCGAGATGATGCGGAAGTCTTCCTTCTTCATCAGCGTGCCGTCGCTCGACTTCACCATGTTCTTGTTGAGCATGCGAGTGAGATTGGAATCGTCGTCGGCGTTCCACCAGTTGGCGGCAACGTCGACGGTGCCCTGCGCCAGCGCCAGCACGGCGTTCTCGTGGCTGCCGGTGAAGATCACCTTGGAGAAGAAGCTGTCGGGATCGATGCCCATCTGGTTCAGCTTGAAGCGCGGCATGTTGTTGCCGGAGGTCGAGTTGGGATCGACCAGGCCGAGATTCTTGCCCTTGAGGTCCTCGACCTTCTGGTACGGGCTCTTGGCGAGCACGTAGAACACCGAATAGTAGCCCTTGGAGCCGTCGGCATTGACGTCGATCACGAAGGCATCGGTCTTGACGCCGGTGAGAAGGGCACGCGAGAACGATGCCGGACCGTAATAGCCGATCTGGATGTTGCCGGCGCGCTGGCCCTCGATCACGGCCGCGTAGTCGTTGGCGACGCGCAGGTTCACCTTGATGCCGAGCTCCTTCGACAGGTAGCTGATGAACGGCCCGAAGCGCTCGGTGACGCCGGAACCGTTCTCGGCCGGAATCACGGCGAAGGTGATCTCCGGATATTTCGTCTTCCAGTCCGAGGCCGAAGCCGAGCCGGCGAACGCCAGCGAGGCAGCGCCGGCCAATACGGTGCGACGAGTGATCATGATAAACCCCTTGTTGTGGTTACGCGTCCTTGGCCGGGCGAAATGCCCGTCCATCCTGATCGGAAAATGCGTCGCTCAGGCCGCAGCTGCGGTGCCGAGCGCCGGAACGTTTGCACCCTCGGGCTCGGGCAACGGCGCCGCGCCGATGACGTCATTGGCCTCGAGGTCGTAGAGCTCTCGGGCGATGTGGTCGGTCAGCATCGATGGTTGACCGTCGAACACCACGCGGCCGGCCGCCATGCCGATCAGGCGGTCGCAATAGGTGCGCGCCAGATCGAGCGAATGCAGGTTGCAGAGCACGGTGATGCCGAAATGCTTGTTGATGCGCAGCAGCGCGTCCATCACGATCTTGGTATTGCGCGGATCGAGCGACGCGATCGGCTCGTCGGCCAGGATGATGTCGGGTTCCTGCACCAGCGCGCGGGCGATCGCGACGCGCTGCTGCTGGCCGCCGGAGAGCTGGTCGGCGCGCTGCGCGGCGAGTTGCGCAATGTCGAACTGCTCGAGCGCGGACATCGCAAGCGCCCGGTCGTGCTCCGGCCACATCTGCGCCAGCGAGCGCCACGACGGGATTTCGGCAAGCCGCCCCATCAGCACGTTGGTCAGAACATCGAGCCTGCCGACGAGATTGAATTGCTGAAAGATCATCGCCGAGCGCGCGCGCCACTGCCGCAGCGCCTTGCCGCGCAGCGCGGTGACGTCGGTGCCTTCGAACAGGATACGGCCAGAGGTCGGGGCGGCGAGGCGGTTGATCATCCGCAGCAGCGTCGACTTGCCGGCACCGGAGCGGCCGATCACGCCGACGAAGCTGCCCGGCCCAATCGAGAACGACGCGTTATCAACCGCGGCTTTTGCGCCGAAACGGCACGTCAGACCTTCCACCACCAGCATGCAATGCTCCACCCGCGTCTCGATGGGGCCATCGCTATCCCCGCTGTCTTACAGTTATGTGACGATGCTGCTGCGGTGCGGCGATCGTCCACACCACCTCTCTTGCTGTCATCGCAACGTCATGATCTTGTCATCAAGCACCGTGAAGACGAGCGCATCTCCCCAGAAGCCATGATTTGCGGAGGCCCCGATGGCTGGCAAGAAACTCTCGGTCGTACCGACGATCGATCCCAGTGCGTCGGTGCGCGAGAGCAAGCTCGGCACCTATACCGAGGTCGGCGCGCGCACGATCCTGCTCGAAGTGAGCATGGACGACTACTCTTACGTCGTGAATGATAGCCAGATCACCTATGCGACGATCGGAAAGTTCTGCTCGATCGCAGCAATGACCCGGATTAATCCCGGGAATCATCCGATGCATCGCGCCACGCAAGCGCATTTCACCTACCGCGCCAGCGCCTATTTTCCCGGAGAGAGCGACGACACCGACTTCTTCAACTGGCGACGTGCGCATCACGTGCATATCGGCCATGACGTTTGGATCGGTCACGGTGCGATCATATTACCGGGCCGGAACATCGGCACCGGCGCCGTCGTCGCCGCCGGCGCGATCGTCACCAAGGACGTGCCTGCCTACACGATCGTCGCCGGCAATCCGGCGCGGCCAATCAAGCCGCGCTTCTCCGCGGCAATCGCGGATCGTCTCATCGCACTGGCGTGGTGGGACTGGGACCATGAGACGCTCCGCCGCGCCCTGCCCGATTTCCGCAAGCTTCCGGTGGAAGGTTTCCTCGACAGGTACGAAACTGAGAGCGCTTCCGAATCACAGGACGACCAGCGGAGTGCCGCATCGTGACCGACATTTTCATCGAAGGCGGCCGCGCGCTGATCGACGGGGCGTTCGTCGAGACATCGCTTCGAACTGCGGGACGCGACATCGCGTCGCTCGACGCCGAGCAGGGCCGCGCCGCATTTCATCTTGACGCCAACGGGCTGTTGATGCTGCCCGGCATCGTCGACCTGCACGGCGATGCCTTCGAGCGGCAGATGATGCCGCGCCCCGGCGTCGACTTCCCGACCGACGTCGCGCTTGTCGACAGCGACCGGCAGGCGATCGCCAACGGCATCACCACCGTGTTCCACGGCACGACCTGGTCGTGGGAGCCCGGCCTGCGCAGCGCCGACAATGCGCGGAAACTGCTCGATACGATCGAGGCATTGCGGCCGCAGCTTGCCGCCGATACACGCTTCCATCTGCGCCACGAGACCCACAATCTCGATGCCGAGGCCGAGATCACGCAATGGCTCGCCGAGGGCCGCATCGATCTGTTCGCCTTCAACGATCACAGCAACGTCAAGCCGAACAAGCGCAACCAGCTCGCCGACCGCGCCGGGCTCTCGGTCGAGGCGATCAACGAGATGCTCGACCGGGTCGTCGCCCGCCGCCCCGACGTGCCCACCTCGATCGCGCGTCTGGCCGCCGCGGCGCGCGCGGCCGGCATCCGCATGCTCTCGCATGACGACAGCAGCCCCGCCATGCGCCGGGAGTTTCGCGCACTGGGCGCCGCGATCGCCGAATTCCCGATCAACGAGGAGACCGCGCGCGACGCAGCCGCAGCCGGCGACTTCATCGTGTTCGGCGCCCCGAATGTGGTGCGCGGCGGCAGCCATACCGGCTGGACCAAGGCATCCGACATGATCGCGAAGGGCCTCTGCTCGGTGCTGGCATCGGACTACTATTATCCAGCGCAGCTGCTCGCAGCGTTCCGCCTGGCGGCCGACGGCACCCTGCCACTCGCCAAGGCCTGGGACCTGATCTCCTCGGCACCGGCGCGCGCCGCGGGGCTCGATGATCGCGGCGTGCTGGCCACGGGCCGCCGTGCCGACATCGTCCTCGTCGACGACATGATGCCGCTGCGGCCGCGGATCGTTGCCGTGATTGCCGCCGGACGATTGGTCCATCTAGCTGATGCAAGCTGCCTCGTTCATTCGCTCGCGCCGCGCAAGACGGTTGCGGCGGCGTAACCCCAATCTATTCTGCTGCCATGGCCAATCATCCGCGCTACGCGATCTATTATGCGCCGTCACCGGACAGCCCGCTGCACCGCTTCGGCGCGACGCTGCTCGGCTACGATGCCGCATCGGGCGACGACCTGCCCTTCCCCAATGGTGTCACACCCGACTGGCACGAGGTGACGCAGGACCCGCGCAAATATGGGTTTCACGCCACGCTGAAGGCGCCGTTCACGCTCGCCGACGGCAAGCGCGAGGGCGATCTCATTGGGGCCAGCGCCGCCTTCGCCGGCCGCGCGCGACGCATTCCGGTGATCGAGCCGGCCGTCGGCGCGATCAGCGGCTTCATCGCGGTGATCCCGGCTCGACGTTCGGATGATCTTCAACAGCTTGCCGCCGACTGCGTCACCGATTTCGACGCCTTCCGCGCGCCGCTGACGCCGGAAGATCGCGCCCGCCGCAAGCCCGAGAAGCTCTCGGCGCGGCAATGCGAGCATCTCGACCGCTGGGGCTACCCTTACGTCATGGAGGAGTTCCGCTTCCACATGACGCTGACGGGGCGGTTGAGCGACGAGCGACGCGGCCCGATCATGGCCTGGCTGCGCGAGCGATTCGCGACGCTCGGTCTCACGGCGCTTGTGATCGACCGCCTGGTGCTGTTCAAGCAGGACGACGCCGCATCGCGCTTCCGGATCATCGCAAGCTGGCCGCTGCGCTCTGATCGAGATTGATCACACGGCAACTCTCGTCGTCCGGGCTCGCGCGACGCTTGCCGGAGACGAGGGAACGCCTATTCTTTCGGCCGGGTGCGCGCGATGATCTCGGCGGCGCCCTTCTCCAGCAGCTCCATCCCGACAGCGCGGCCGAGCTCGCGCGGACGGCTCGCCGGGCCGCGGCGCGTCGCTTCGATGAAGCGGCCGGCTTCGTCGAGCACCGACGCTCGCAGCGTCATCTCGGCGCCGGCGAGCGTCGCGTGACCGGCGATCGGCGAATTGCAGTGACCGTTGAGCACCCACAGCACCTCGCGCTCGGCCTCGGCGCTGAGCCGCGACTGGACGTTGTCGATTGTCGCGAGCCGCGACCGCGTCGCCCAGTCGGTTTCGACACATTCGACCGTGACGATGCCCTGCCCGACCGCCGGAAGCATTTCATCGACGGAAAAATCATGCGCGACGCGCGCGGCCATGCCGATCCGCTCGAGGCCGGCGCGCGCCATCACCAGCGCATCCGCCGGCCCCACCGCGCCGCCATCCGGCAAGCGCTGCTTGTCGCCGCGATCGAGCTTGGCGATCCGCGTATCGGCGGCTCCGCGGAAATGGATCACGGTCGCTTCGGGGAACAACCGGCGCAGATAGGCGGCGCGCCGCACCGCGTTGGTGCCGATCATGAAGCCCTTGCCGCGCGCGGCGCGGAGGGTCTCGAGCGACAGCCCCGGTCGCAGCACAAGCGCATCGTTGGCGGCATTCCGCGGCAGCATCGCGGCGAGAACCAGACCCGGCGTCTCCTCGTTGCCCGGCACGTCCTTCAGCGAATGCATGGCGGCCTGCAGAGTGCCGGCGCGCATCGCCTCGCGGATCTCGGCGACGAAGGCGCCGCCCTTGCCGCCGTGTTGCAACAGCTTGCTGGTCTGATCCTGGTCGCCGCGGGTCTCGAACTTGACGACTTCGACGGCCAGATCCGGCGCGGCAGCGCGCAGCAGGCGCGCGACATCGTCCGTCTGCGCCAGCGCCATCGCGCTCTTGCGCGTTCCGATCCGTAAAGTCTGTCCCGACACAGCGTCTCCGTTGCGAATGACCATCAGCGGCTGGGATTAAAGCAAAAGACCAGTCAAAACAACGGTTTTTGCCCCGAAGAGTCACGCTCAGGCGATGTCGTCGACCAGCACGACGCCGGCCGAAAGCATAGCCGCCGTGGCGGTCGCGAGCGAGCCGCCAAGATCGATGGCGCGGCAGCCTGACAGCACCACCGTAGCCTCGAAGCCGAGCCGCCGTGCATCCAGCGCCGAATAATGCACGCAGTAGTCCGTCGCGAGCCCCGCCATGACGATCCGCGTCAGGCCGCGCTCGCGCAGATAGCCGGCGAGCCCGGTCGGTGTGGTCCGGTCGTTCTCGAAGAAGGCCGAATAGGAATCGATCGCCGCGCGGAAGCCCTTGCGGACCACAAGCTCGGCCCTGTCGGTCGCGAGCTGCGGATGGAAGGCAGCGCCCGGCGTGCCCTGCACGCAATGATCCGGCCACAAGGTTTGCGGACCGTAGGGCATGGTGACGGACGAGAAGGCCGCCGCGCCGGGATGCGATGACGCAAAGGAGCTGTGACCTGCCGGATGCCAGTCCTGGGTCAGCACCACATGGTCGAACCGCTCGGCGAGCCGATTGACGACGGGCACCACGGCATCGCCATCCGCGACTGCCAGCGCGCCACCGGGGCAGAAATCGTTCTGCACATCGATGACGAGTAAGAGATCGTCGGGCCGGATTGTCATCGTCGCCTCACGTTCCAATCCGAAGCGGTGCGCGCAGCTTCCGCAGGCAGGCAATCACCGACAGCGCGGTGATGCGGCCGGTCTTCGGGTTCTCCGAGGGGATGTTCTCGATCGTCATCGAGAACCGCGCGGAATCGGAGTCGACCTCGATGCGGTGAGTATTGCGCGTCACCGTCGGGTCCGCCCAGATCTCGACCCGGGTGCGATCGGGGCCGATGCCGGCGAGCGACAGCGCCACCGCGACATTGAGATTGGCCGGAAAGCCCTTCGCGGCCTCGCGCGCGCTGCCCTCGAAGACCCGCAACGGCTCCGTGATGCCTTCGATCCGGATGTTGTTCTCGACCAGATGCGGCGCGCCGAGCAGGCCCGCGACCGGCTTGCGCGTCACGATCCTCGCCGAATGGATGGTCCCGACCGCTGCAGCGGTCACGGCATCGAGCCCGATCAGCGCGCCGGTCGGCACGATGATCTGGCCGCCATTCGCGCGAGCAAGGCCGATCAGGTCTTCGTTCTGCAGCAGCGCGCCGACACTCAGCACCACGGCGGTCTTGCCGCGCTCGACCACCGGCGCCACGATCGAGCGCATCAGCTTGCTCGGCGCGCATTCGACGACGATGTCGGCAGCGCCGGCGAGATCGGCGATCGGCAGCACCTTCGGCTGCGGCTTCAGTTCGGCGAGCCACGCGCGATGCTTCGCAGGATCCTGCGACGACACCGCCACAAGCGCCAGCCCGTCGATACCGCGATCGAGCGCCTTGACGACATCGGCCCCGATCGCGCCGAGGCCGGCCACCGCCACGCGGGTCCTGGTCCTGGAATCTGCCATTGCGTTACGACTTGCCTCCGGCGAGCATCTTGACCAGGCGATAGAGGTACTCCTCGCCCTCGTAGAACGACTTTACGAGCACGCGCTCGTCCTTGCCATGATTCCTGTTGTCATTGATATCGGCGGCAAGCCCGGAATGGCCGTAGGTCGGAATCCCGGCATTGCGCAGATAGCTGCCGTCGGTCGCGCCGGTGCTCATGACCGGGATGATCGCGGCATCCGGCCAGAACTCCTTCGACAGCTTGTCGATCGCCCCCATGACCTCCTCGTTCAGCGGCGACGGCGGGCTCAGCACCGCCTTCCCGGTCGGCGCCACCGCGATCTGCCTGTCGTCGAGCACACGCTCGATCGTCGCCTGCACGCCCTCGACCGGCTCACCCGGCATGATCCGGCAATTCACCTTGGCGGTCGCCAGTTGCGGCAGCGCGTTGATGGCATGGCCGCCCTGCAGCATGGTCGCGACGCAGGTGGTGCGGAGCTGCGCGTTGTAGCCGACATTCTCCGACAACCGTGCTAACGCTGCGGGATCGGGTTGCGGCGACAGGGCCGCACGGATGTCGTCCGCGGTCTGCTTGGTCTCCAGCTCCGCCATCCGCGTGAAATAAATCTGCGTCGTCTCGTTGATATTGAGGGGAAAGATGAAATTGGAGAGCCTGACGAGCCCTGCCGCGAGGTGATAGATCGCGTTGTCCTTGCGCGGCAACGAGCTGTGGCCGCCGCGATCCTTGACCGTCAGCTGATAGCCGATCGAGACCTTCTCGCTGGTCTGCACGGTGTTGCGGATCGCCTTGCCGTCCCTCAGGCCGACGCCGCCGCCCTCGTTCAGCGCAAACTCGGCATCGATCAGGTCGCGATGGTTCTTGATCAGCCACTGCATACCGAGGCCGTTGGCATCGAGGATCTCCTCGTCGGTCTCCAGCGCCACGATGATGTCGCGGTCGGGCTTGTAGCCCTCCTTCTTGTAACGGATCAGATTGGTGATGAAAGCGGAGGCCATGTACTTGTCGTCGCTGCTGCCGCGCCCGTAGAAATAGCCGTCCTGCTCGGTGAGCTTGAACGGATCGACCGACCAGTCCTCGCGGTTGGCGGGGACCACGTCGAGATGGGCGACGAGCAGGATCGGCTTGCGCGCACCGGAACCGTGCAGCCGCGCCACCAGATTGCCCTTGTGCGGCGCCGGCGAGAACACGTGCACGTCACTCTCGGGGAAGCCCGCCGCACGCAGCCGTGCGCCCATCGCCTCGGCCGCCTTCTGCGTATCGCCGGTCGCGGTGGTCGTATTGATCTCGACCAGCTCCTGGTAGATGCCGCGGGCGAATTGCTGCTGCTCGGTCAACCCTTGCGCCGCGACGCCGGTTGCCAGCAGCACCGGACCGAGGGCGGCCGACAACAGGAGCGATCGACTGGCTTTCTTGGCCTTGTGCGACATCGTGCTCTCCCGGAATTCCACCACCTCACCGGCCGAATTCAGACAGGCGACACCTGCTTTGGCAAGACGCCGAGCCATTCAATTTGCGCGCGCATGCCACCGCTGTTTCGCGTGCATTACTTCGCAGCCGTATCCTTGGCCGCGACCACCTCGATCTCGACCAGGAAGCCGGGATTGGCGAGCGCGGCAACGCCGACCACGGAGCGTGCCGGCAGGTTCGGCTGGCTGCCGCCGAAGAACTGCGTGTAGCCTTCCATGAAGGCCTTGAAGTCCATCGGCGCCGACGGAGTGTGAACCAGGAACGCCTGCATCTTGACGACATCGCCCATGCCAAGCCCCTGGCCTTCGAGGATGCCCTTGATGCGATTGAGCACGCCGACGGTCTGGGTCTTGGTATCGCCATAGGCCTGCGGGGTCGCCGGATCGGCATCCTTGTTGACCACCGGCGGCACCTGGCCGCTGACATAGACGGTGGTGGCGTTGCCGGTGACGGTGACGGACTGCGCTATCGGGAATATCGAGCTCGGAATCGAATGCCTGATCACATCGGCAGAGGCTGCGGTCGCCACGGCCGACAACGCGGCGCCCAGCACGATCGTGGCGAATTTCATCAGTCTCTCCCCGAACTTGTGCCGCGGTTAGCGGCGCGCGTCCTGAACGTCCTTGGCCGTCACCACATCCTGAAAGCTATTGCCGAAATGCGTCCGCAGATAATTCACAACGGCGGCGACCTGACCATCGGTCATCATGTCGCCGAATGCCGGCATGCCGCGGCGGCCGTTGACGACAAGGAAGACCGGGTAGCTGCGGGCTTCGAGATTCTTGTTGCCGGCCAGCGAGGGATAGCTCCCGGCGCCGATCGCCCCCGTTGCATCCGGCATGTGGCAACCCTGGCAGACATTGGCGAACAATTCCTCGCCGGTCATCTCGACGAAGCGGTAACCGGAAGAGAAGGTTCGTGGGCTCGTTGCGCTATCTTGCCCAATGGCTGCGGTCGCCGACAGCAGCATCAGCGCGGCAACCGCCGATGTCCTTGGCAACCTCATCACGTCTTCACCACACGTTCGTGCAGCCGGCTGACGGCGTCGAGCGAGGACAGGATCGCGCCCTCCTGCCATGCCGGCAGGTCAGAAGCATGCTCGCCCGCCAGCACAATGCGGCCGTCGATCTGGCAGAGATTGCGATAGTGCTGGGCCCGCCCCGCGTCGCTCCATTCGCCGCTGCAGCCGAGCGTGAAGGGCACGCGATGCCACGCCACCGCGACGCCGGTTTCGAACTCGTCCTTGTACTGTGGATGGATCACGGCGCCGAACTCGACCGCACTCTTGACCCGCTCGGCGGGCGTCATCGCGGTGAACTCGTAGGAATTGGCGCCCTCGAACACATAGCCGCCGAGCAGGATGCCGCGGCCGTTGCGGTTGAAGCCGTAATTCGGATAGGCAATCTGCCGGATCGGCAGGTCGGTGAAGCTGATGCCGCCATAGATCGCCTCGTCCTCCTCCCAGAAGCGGCGCTTGAACTGCAGCCCGATCTTCACCGAGGCGGCATAGGGCAGCGCATCGATCGCGTTTTTCATCGGCGTGCCGACATCGATCGGCAACTGGCTCAGGATCGACAGCGGGATGGTACAGATGCACCAGTCGGCGATCGCCTGCTGCACGGCGGACGGGTTGGCCGTATCGACATAGCTCACGGTGACGCCGGTGCCGTTCTGCTGGACCTGCGTCACCTTGGCGTTGTAGCGAATGAGATCGCCGACTTCGCGCGCGAAGGCTTTGCCGATCATGTCCATGCCGCCGACCGGCTGGAACATCGTGGTCTGGAAATTGTAGCGCGCAAAGGCCTGCAGATAGCGCCACAGCTGCGAGCGCAGGATGTCCGAGAGCGCGATCGGGTCGCTCGGCAGCGGATCGGCCGTAAGCCCGCCGCCGGGATCGCGCGTATAGCCGCGGAATGCCGCGGAGTCGAGACTGGCGCTGTACTTGTAGTCGCGATCGAGCGCGCCCCAGGCCCGCAGCGACTGCAGAAGGATCTCCTGGTCTTCCTTGGTCACGGTCTCGTCGAGCTTGCCTTGTTGCGTGACCTTGGCAAGCAACTCCGACACCCAGCCCTGGAAATCCGCCTTGATGCTGCGGATGCGTTGCGGCCTGCTGTTGAATGCACGCGTCGCGTGCAGATACGCATTGTGATTGAGCTGGATGAAAGGCTCCAGCGCCACGTTGAGCCGTCGACAGTAATCGAGCAGTGCGCGATGGTGATAGGGAATCCGCCACGGACCGGGATTGATGTACAAGCCCTGCTCGAACTCGCATGTCTGCCTGAAACCGCCGAGCTCGACAAAGCTGTCGCCGCCGCGGATCGTCCAGTTGCGGCCGCCAGGGCGGCTGTTGAATTCGAGGATCTGGACCTTGTAGCCGGCCTTGCGCAGCTCCAGCGCCGCCGTCATGCCCGCAAGCCCCGCGCCGAGTATCAGCACGGATGCCCCTTTCGAGTTACCTTCGAGCTTGAGCGGGCCCTTGTAGGCGGACTCCGACGCGAAGCCGAGGCTCGTCATCGCGTGATACATCACCGAACTGCCGGCGATGGTGCCGATCAACGCGAGCAAATCGCGCCGCTTGATCACAGATCCGTTCTGCACCGGCGCTCACCCAGCCGCATTGATCGTTTGAGAAAGGAAACGGTTGATGCGACCGGTGTCAAGAAAGGGCGCACCCTCGCGCGCGCACCCACACGCGCTTTTGATGGGTCAGACCACGCGTTCGAGATGCACGCGACGGCAATCCATTTCGTAGTCGAGCCCGACCACCGGCGGCCGATTGAAATGCCAGGTGAGGCCGTTGCGGAACACGCCGCGGCGGCCGAGCTCGCTTTCGAGGATCGGATAAGCATCATGCACCGTGTAGAGTTGCACTGCGGTGGTGTCCTTCCAGGTGGCGTCGAATGCGCTCATCCGGCGCTCCATCTCGTCCAGCACCCATTTTGCCTTGGCGAGCATGCCGGCCGGGCTGGTGTCGCCGGGCGCGACGATATAGTCGCGATAGTTGCCCTTGCCCTCGACCGACTCGCCGCTGCCGGCGACGATGAAGCTCGCCGGCGCGTCCTTCGGTGCCGGCACCGTGTACGAGAAGGCGTGGAAGCACGGCTCCTTCGGCGGATCGATTTTCGGACAGACATTGCTGCGCGCCACCGGATTGACGCCGTCCCGCATCACGCCCCATTCGATCAGGGTCTTGATATAGACGTCGTTGAACGCCTTGAAGCCCTCCTCGGTAAACGGAGCCGGCGAGCGCAGCTCGCAGGCACCAAGTGCCGTGAGCGGACGCCCCGCCGCCTTCAGAATGTCCGCGATCCCAGCGAAGCCGGCCGTGAGCGGCACCGGCTCGCTGAACCTGACGCGCTCGATGGCAAAGCCGGGAAGCGCGCCGATGCCGCAGGAATACTGGCTGACGCCGGGCATGAAACGATAGCCGCTGTCGGGAGCCTCAAGGGTGCTGGTCATGTCGCCTCTTGACGTGAACGTGGTGAATGCAGTCGTTGCGATGACGTCCAGCACCGGAGGATACTCTCGAACAGCGCGATGTCATCACGGCTGTCGTCCCGGCGATGGCCAGAGGCAATATCGTGCCCAATCCACCGCCGTCGTCCTGGCGAAAGCCAGGACCCATAACCACCGCATTTGATTGTACCGGAACGTGACCCCAGCGTCGCGCACAATGGGCATTTGGGGTAATGGGTCCTGGCTTTCGCCAGGACGCTGAGTTTGTTGCACCGCTTGTGAGTCATACGTTCGCATTCTCGCGACATGAATTGTCCGAGCTTTGCTCTTCATTCCGCCCTCTCGTGAACAGAGGGCGCAGGGAAAGCCGGGTGCCGATCGCACCCATGGGTCCCGTGCAATAGAAAGCACGGGAGGCAGGACCACAGGTGAAACCGGAGCAATCCCGGCTTTCCCTGCGCGATGGTTTACGGCTTATACGTGCTCGCCCCGGCGAGACTGGGCTTTGTTGTCACCGTCTTCGCAAAGATGCGTTCCGCATCTTGCGAGGAGACACCTGCCACTAGGGCGTCAGGCCTGCACGACTTCACCGTCCGCCATCTGCCACGCTCGTCAGCCGTGACAGCGGCGTCCACCGCATCCCGACCCAGCACTCGTGACGATCGCGAAGCGCCCTCAAGCGGGTGAGACGGGCGGATTCATACACCGAGTTACACTTCTGTAAAACAGAAATATTTTTGCTGCGAGGGCTTGCGCCGTCGGGCAACTCAGTGATTGGGCAAATGAGGGAGGCACCGGCGGAAGGGTTCCCTCTCCCCTTGCGGGGTCTGAGGCGAGCGAAGCTCGCTCTCGAGGTTAGGGAGAGGGGTGCCACACGACGCGCACTCTCCGTATCCGCGACAGCGACACGCGAAGGCAATTTGCGAGGTCAACGTCCGCGTCGATCAGCTCAGTCCGCGGCTTACCCCTCTCCCCACCCCTCCCCCGCAAGGGGAATTATATACTTGACAAGTACGTCAGGGATTCTTGGGCGGCGATGGCGCAGGCGTAGGCACCGGTAGCGGCGCGACCGGGCGAGATAGCGAGGATGGGATTTCACGCAGCAACTGCGTCTTCATCTGATTGATTTGATCGCCGATTAGCCACCAGACGATTGCGCCGCAAATGGGTATGAGGATCAGCGCAGCCGCTCCGAATCCCTTTGCCCATGCAAAGGAAGATTTGAGATCTGAAACGTGGCCGTCTGTTTCCTTAACATCGGTAATCAACCGATCAACCTTTGCGCCTTGGGCAGCAAGCTCCTTCTGTATGGTGACGAGCAATTGGATGACGTGTGAGGGCTCATAACTGGAGGGGCGCGGGTCTGGAATTTCTATTCCACGATCCGGCGCCGCAACTTCAGAGTGCTCCGGCCTTCGAGGTTGTCTAGCCATTTGGTGACAATTGGACTTTCATCCACTCCCAAAAATCAGACGGCGCGCGACCGCTATATCCGTCAAAAGAAACTACTAGCCCAGAACCCGTGGTGCCCTCGCGAATACCCAATTTGTCGGCAAGCTCGCGTGCGGTGCCATTATACTTGATGACAAAAAGATCAAATCGAAGTTCGTATACAGTCAGATCAAGCGACTGGATGGCTTGCTTGATCTTTTCCGGATTGCGTGTGGCGGCAACTAAGAACATCTAATCGGGCTTCCTTTTCGCCGCCGGAACATGTGGCTTTGGCGGCTTCTTTGCAAGCCTTCCCATCAACTCATCGGCGGCTGACTTCTCTTCGTCCGCGCCGATCTCTCGCGCCTTCTCAATGAAGGCTTTCGACTGCTCGGGATCATCCGGCTTCTGCGGTTTTTGTCGCGCCATTCTGACTTCTCTCTCTGCGATCCGCCGCCTTGAACAGATCGTCTGTCTCTTGTTCTTTCCGCTTCGCAGCCCGCTCCGCTCGCACTCGTGACTGATCGGCTATTTGCCGCTGCATCTTCTCCAGCTTCAGATCATGGTTGGGAACGGAGCGAAGTTTTGCGTTCTCCGTTTTTGGCCATGTTGCAGGTATATGCCAGAACGAGCCGGGCTTAGCGGTTTTCATTTGCTTTACAACCATTGGCCACCAGTGCAACAACAGCGAGCACTTGTGGAAGTATCCCCATTGATTCCAGCTATTTTCAAAGAAGATTACGACGACACCCTCTTCTACAAATGCCAAACGTTCATGAGGATTGGTTTTCATCCTGGTATTGCCAGAGATGACAACCTTGCCGCCAGACTTGGCAAATCTCCTGACCCATGGAGCATCACTGCGCCTTAGGTAGTCCGGGTCTGTTGGCTTCGGGTAATAGATTTGCGCTTTTTCGAGAACGAGATCGGAGCTCAATTTTAGCAACTGCTTATCCGTGGCGAAGGTTTGAAAAACCCTCACCATTGTCGGTGGTATGTGCTCGTCAAACGCTACTTTCAAGCGGCCTTATGCAATGCTTGCTCAAATCTGATTGCTTCGCGAACTTCTTTTTCCGTCACTTCGTACATCCATGCGGCAGCCTTCGCGCTCCTCTCTGCCTTCGCAGCAGCGACAATCGTGGCGGTAGGAATATGGCTGTGCTGTAGGATGGGCTGACCGAAAGAAAAGGATGGATGCACTACAACGTTTGGTGCGATCTTGCGGCGCGGTCTCCACGCCGTAGCTTCGCCCCTTGGATCATAGATCACGTCATCCTTTAGAGATTTCATCACAACGGGATGCATTTCATAATTTCTGCTGCGGAGATCGTAGATATCCTTGACGCCGTTCTTGCGCCCAATCTGTGCAACGATCTTTCTACCATCCGTTCTGAAAACGATCTCGGTTGCAAATGGATGAGGATGGTCCAAGGAGTATCGGACTTCACTCATGATTGCGCGGATATCTTGGAGGCGAACGCCAGCACCGTGGAACAACGCAACAAAGCGAAGCTCCATCAAATTATGAAAGCTGACAGCTACCTTGCCATGTATGCGGCCAAGATCATTGATGATTACGGGCTCTTGCTTGCCCTTGTGGCCGCCGACCCAGATACGAACAAGCTGCGCGGGAGCCTCTACAAGCTCCGCAGCGTCTGGCACTGTGTAGATGCCAGATTCCAGTAAGTCAGTATCGGCCATGATCTTCGTCCGCTTTCCTACGAGTCCCGGTAGGTCAACCTTTTCCCGACAATACCGCGAAGCGCCTTGGTTGCGCGAGCTTCATCGGACACGCCGAGAGCCATCCTTTCGTTGTACCTGAAATCAAATTCCGCCAGATAGCGCTTCAAATGCTGCGGGCTAACGTGGTGATACGTGCCCGTAATTCCGCGCTTCAGGATAGAAAAATAACCTTCAATTGTGTTCGTGTGGGCGTCGCCCCGCACATATTCTCCGATGCCGTGGTTAACGACTTCGTGCGCAAAATCCTTGTGCATATGGCGGTACTGGCCAGCGTCGTCCGTCATCAGCTTAGTATCGGCATGAAGCTGAGAAACCAACGCTTCGCGCAGCGTCTTGGAGGTCACGCTCGCAATATGCTGGCTGCGAACTTTGCCGCCACGCTCTACAAGAGAGAAAGCAATCTCCTTACCCATGCCGCCGATATTCCCGGCATTGCGCTTGCTGCGGTGCTTATTCTTCTCTTTGCCGCCGATGTAGGTTTCATCGACCTCGACGGTTTTGCCTTCTCCGCCCATGATCGTGAAGTGACCGTCACGCATTGCTTCGCGTAGGCGATGTTCCATGAACCAAGCGGTCTTGTACGTGACCTTGAGCGTGCGATGTAGTTGATGGGCACTAATGCCCTTCTTGCTGGACGCCATGAGGTGCGCAGCCTGAAACCAAATGTGCAGCTTGACGTGGCTGCGCTCGAAAATGGTTCCGACAGTAACCGTGAATTCGCGCTTGCATGGGCCGCAGCGCCGCAGGCCAGCCCGACCGCCCTTCACGTCCGTAATGCGGTCAAAGCCGCCGCAGCGCGGGCAATGAGGCCCCTGCGGCCACACGATCTCTTCCAGCCGGGCAATGGCTGCGGCTTCATTGTGGAAGTGCGGTGCGGACAGGACGGACATAGCGGATTCCCTCTATGGTTGATTCAACCACAGAGCGCCCGTACTTGTCAAGTATATAATTCCCCCCGCAAGGGGGGAGGGAGCCTGGGCCGCGTGCTCACCTCACTGGCATTCCGCGGCATGCGAAGCATGAGCCCGCAATGACGAGAGCATCACTCACCCGTGGCCGCGCTGCGCCTCGAGGCTGCGGCTGTAGCGCGACATTGCAAAGCAGAACAGGAAGTAGATCACGCCGACGAAGATGTAGACCTCGACGCTGAAGGACTGCCACGCCGGATCGATGATCGCGGTCTTCGCGGTGGTCAAGAGGTCGAAGATGCCGATGATCAGGACGAGGCTGGTGTCCTTGAAAAAGGCGATGAAGGTGTTGACCAGCGGCGGGATCACGTGGCGGATCGCCTGCGGCAGCACGATCAGCGCGTTCTTCTTCCAGTAGGACAGCCCGAGCGCGTCCGCCGCCTCATACTGCCCGCGCGGCACCGCCTGCAGCCCGCCGCGCACCACTTCCGCAAGGTAGGCGCCCGCATAGAGAATAAAGGCGATCTGCGCGCGCAGCAATTTGTCGATGTTGAAGCCGTCGGGCATGAACAGCGGGAACATCACGCTCGCCATGAACAGCAGGCTGATCAGCGGCACGCCGCGGATCAGTTCGACATAGAGCACGCAGAGCGAGCGGATCGCGGGCAGCTTGGAGCGGCGGCCGAGCGCGACCAGGATCCCGAGCGGGAAACCGAAGGCCAGCCCGAAGGTAGCAAGGATCAGCGTCACCGGCAGCCCGCCCCAGCGCTCCTGCGAGACGTAGGACATGCCGAAAAAGCCGCCCCACATCAGAGACCCGATCACGACCAGCGCCGCGGCCCAGAGCAGGAACAACTCCTTGCGCCAGAAGCTGCGACGGCTCGAGACGGCAAATAGCGCGATGAAGATCGCCACTGCGAGCGCCGGCCGCCATTGCTCGTCGAACGGATAGGTCCCGAAGAGGATGAAGCGATATTTCTCGGGGATCACGGCCCAGCAGGCCCCTAAGCCGTGCGCCGCGCGGCACGCGCTGCTGTCGCTGCCGGGAACGTGCCAGATCGCGTTGGCGACGCCCCATTGCCAGAAGCCGACAGCCGCCTTGCCGATCACGAACACCAGCAGCAGCGTCACGACGGTCGAGGGAATGGACCGGAACAGGTTCGCGCGCAGCCAGGCGACGATCTGACCGCCGAGCGTCCGCCGCACGCGCGGCCGGCCGACGGGAAGCGGATCCTGCGGAACATGTGCGACCGAGCTCATGTCAGCGCTCCACCAGCGCGATCCGCGCATTGTACCAGTTCATGAACAGACTGATGCCGAGGCTGACGGTGAGGAACACCATCATGATCAGCGCGATCGACTCGATCGCCTGCCCGGTCTGGTTCAACGTGGTGTTGGCGATCGAGACGATGTCCTGATAGCCGACGGCGACCGCAAGCGAGGAGTTCTTGGTCAGGTTCAGGTACTGGCTCGTCATCGGCGGAATGATCACGCGCAGCGCCTGCGGCAGCACGATGTGCTGCAGCGAGAAACTCGGCTTCAGCCCCAGCGCCTTGGCCGCATCCCACTGCCCGCGCGGCACCGCCTGGATGCCGCTGCGCACGATCTCGGCGATGAAGGCCGAGGTATAGGTGACGAGCGCGATCAGCAGCGCGAAATATTCCGGCGCCAGCGTCAGCCCGCCGACGAAATTGAAGCCGCGCAGCTCGGGCAGCGTGACAGTCCAGCTCGCGCCGGACAGGAACGACACCAGCGCGGGCAAGGCGACCACGAGGCCAAGCGCGTAAGGCCACGCCGGCCGCGCCTTGCCATCGAGCATCTGCTGCGCGATCAAGCGCCGCCTGATGAAGTGCAGCACGATCAGCCCGGCGACCAAAGCGAGAATCGTCCACCAATTGGCTTCGTGCAAGGGAACCGACGGCAGCACCAGCCCGCGGTTGGACAGGAACACGCCCTCGACCGGCTTCCAGGCTTGACGCGCCGCCGGCAGCCCCTGCATCAGCACGTACCAGAACAAGAGTTGCAGCAAGAGTGGCAGGTCGCGCAGCACCTCGACGTAAACGGCGGCGAGCCGCGACAACAGCCAGTTGGTCGACAGCCGCGCGATGCCGATCAAGGTACCGAGCATCGTGGCCAGCACTATGCCGATCACCGCGACCCGCAGCGTGTTGACGATGCCGACGATGAAGGCGCGCAGATAGGTGTTTTTCGGCGTATAATCGATCCAGCTGTCGGCGATCGGCATCCCGGCTTCACGGCCGAGGAAGGCAAAACCGGTCGAGATGCGGCGGACCGAGAGATTGTGAACGGCGTTCGACCACAGCCAGGCGACAATGGCGACGGCGATGCCGACCACCAGGATCTGCCAGAACAGGCCGGCAACGCGCGGATCGCTCAGCGAAAGGCGCAAGGGCCGGGCGGGAGGGCGTTTCGGCGTCGTTGTCGTCACAGCACAAGAATCCTTATGAGAAACGATCTTCTGCCATGCGCGGGTGTGCGCACTTCATATGTTGCACCAAATTGATATTCGTGCAACATATGTTTCATGGCGCAGGCTCAGGCGAAACCATCGCCCCTCAACGAATTGTGCAGTGCACTGCCGTCGCTGCCGATGCGGCTCCAGGAAGTCGGTCGTTTTGTCGCGGCCAACGACTACGACGCGACCACCCGCTCGATGCGCGAGCTTGCCTCCGTCGCTGGCGCCGATCCGGCCTCCTTCACCCGGCTTGCCAAGGCGCTCGGCTATTCCGGCTGGGACGAACTGCGCGCCGCGCTGACCGAAGCTCGACGGCCCGCGCAGGCCTCGCCTTTCTCCGGCCGTGCGAAGGGCCGCCGCCCTGGACCTAATGCCGATGTTGCGCTGATCAAGGAGAAGCTGGCCGCCGAAGCCGCGGGCCTTGCGCGCATTTCGGCGAGCGCGATCGCGGAAGCCGCGCGTGCGCTGCACAGCGCTGACAGAATCTGGATATCCGGTTTTCGCAGCTGCCGCAGCGTCGCGGAACTCTTGAACTACCAGCTCCGCCTGTTCCGCCCCGATGCCGTGCAACTGGTCGGCGGCTCGGGTCCGTTCGATCTGGATCACGGCGCCTTCCGTGCGGATGATGCCGTCGTCGCGATCGGCTTCGCGCCCTACACGGCCGTCAGCGTCGAGACCGCGCGTGTGGCGCACAACGTCGGCGCCACGCTGATCGCCATCGCCGATACGATCACCGCGCCGATGGCCGAAGGCGCCGATCATCTGCTGCTGTTCGAAGCCGCCTCCTCGCCCGGCTTTTTCCCGAGCCTCACCGGCGCGATCGCGGTTGCGCAGTCGCTGGCCGCCGTCACCTTCACGCTGGGAGGCGCGAGCGCCAAGCGCAAGCTGGAACAGACCGAGGGACGGCTTGCCGAGATGTCGCAGTATTTTGTCGAGGAAGGATGAGTGTCATGGCCGCGACCAGGACCCGCGTGATGCATCGAAGCCTGCGCGAGACGCCACCGAAGGCGGTCGGCGGCGAAGGTGTCTGGCTGATCGCGGAGGACGGCCGCCGCATTCTCGATTCCTCCGGCGGCGCCGCGGTCTCCTGCCTCGGCCATCAGCATCCGCGCGTGCTTGCCGCGATCGCCAAGCAGGCCTCCACCCTCGCCTATGCCCATACCGGCTTCTTCTCGTCCGAACCCGCCGAGGAACTCGCCGAGCGGCTGGTCGGCCAGGAGCCAGGCGGACTGGCCTACGCCTATTTCGTCAGCGGCGGATCGGAGGCGATCGAGGCCTCGATCAAGCTGGCGCGGCAATATTTCATCGAGCGCGGCGAGCCGAAGCGCGCGCGTTTCATCGCGCGTCGCCAGAGCTATCACGGCAACACGCTGGGCGCGCTGTCCGCCGGCGGCAATGCCTGGCGCCGCGAGCCCTATGCGCCGCTGCTGTCGCCCTCGTTCAGCCACGTCACGCCGGCCTTCGCCTATCACGAGAAGCGCGACGATGAATCGGAGGCAGCCTTCGTCGGCCGCCTCGCGGCCGAGCTCGAGGCCGAATTCCAGCAGCTCGGCCCCGACACCGTGGCCGCCTTCATCGCCGAGCCCGTGGTCGGCGCCACCGCCGGCTGCGTGCCGGCGCCGGAAGGCTACTTCAAGGCGGTGCGCGAAATCTGCAACCGCCACGGCGCACTGCTGATCCTCGACGAGGTGATGTGCGGCATGGGCCGCACCGGCACGCTGCATGCGTGGGAACAGGAAGGCATCTCGCCCGACATCCAGGCGATCGCCAAGGGCCTGGGCGGCGGCTATCAGCCGATCGGCGCGATGCTGGCGAGCGGCACGATCGTCGACACCGTGCGCAACGGCTCCGGCGCATTCCAGCACGGCCATACCTATCTGGCGCATCCGTTGGCCTGCGCCGCCGCGCTCGAAGTGCAGCGGACCATCAGCGAGGAAAAGCTGCTCGACCGGGTCAAGGAGCGCGGCAAGCAGCTCGAGCAGCGGCTGGTCGAACGCTTCGGCAATCACCGCCATGTCGGCGACATCAGGGGACGCGGCCTGTTCTGGGGGATCGAGCTGGTCGCCGATCGAGCTCAACGTCAGCCGTTCGATCCCAAGCTGAAATTGCACCAGCGGATCAAGTCCGCCGCCTTTGCGGGCGGGCTTGCCTGCTATCCATCGGGCGGCACGGCCGACGGCCAGCGCGGCGACCATGTGTTGCTGGCCCCGCCCTATATCGCAACTTCCGGCGACATTGACATGATCGTCGAAAGACTCGGCGCTGCAGTAGACAGCGCGTTGAAGGACGTTGGTCACTAGAGGAGGATGGAATGTACAGGGGTATCATCACTGCAACACTGCTCGCCGCAGGCATCACCAGCGCAGGCGCGGCGACGCTCGACACGGTCAAGCAGCGCGGCACGCTGGTATGCGGCGTCAGCACCGGCTTTGCCGGTTTCTCGGCGCCGGACTCGCAGGGCAACTTCAAGGGTCTCGACGTCGACTATTGCCGCGCGCTGGCGGCCGGCGTGCTCGGCGATCCCAACAAGGTGCGCTACGTCGCGCTCACCGCGCAGAACCGCTTCACCGCGCTGCAGTCCGGCGAGATCGACGTGCTCTATCGCAACTCGACGGAGACCTACCTGCGCGGCGTCACGCTCGGCCTGCGCCAGGGACCGATCAATTTCTACGACGGCCAGGGCTTTGTGGTGAAGAAGGACCTCGGCGTGAAGGAGCTGAAGGATCTCAAGGGAGCCACCGTCTGCGTCGCGCAGGGCACCACGCACGAAGTGACACTCGGCGACTATGGCCGCGCCAACGGCATCGACTGGAAGCCGCTGGTGTTCGACCGCGTCGACACCATGTACCAGACCTTCTTCGGCGGCCGCTGCGATGCCATGACACAGGACGCGTCCGCGCTGGCCGGCGCAGTCGCGACCGCGGCGCCGAAGCCGGATGACTACGTCGTGCTGCCGCAGACCATCAGCAAGGAGCCGCTCGGCCCGTTCACCCGCAACGGCGACGAGGTCTGGAGCGACATCATCACCTGGCTGCATTACGGCCTCGTCGAGGCCGAGGAGCTCGGCGTCACGCAAGCCAATGTCGAGGAGATGGCGAAGTCGCAGACGCCCGCGATCCAGCGCCTGCTCGGCGCCTCCGGCGATCTCGGCTCGCGGCTCGGCCTCGCCAACAATTGGCTGGTCGGCGCAATCAAGGCCGGCGGCAATTACGGCGAGATCTTCGAGCGCAATGTCGGCAAGGCAAGCCCGCTGAAGCTCGAGCGTGGCCTCAACGCCACCTGGAGCAAGGGCGGCCTGATGTACGCCATTCCGTTCAAGTAACCACAAGCGAAGGCGCGGCGACCCTGGCGGCGCCGCGCCGCCTTTGCGGCAAGCTGATGCGCATTACCCTCATCCATGCCCTGAAACACTCGATCGTTCCGATCGAAGCATCGTTCGCGCGGCTGTGGCCGCAGGCGCGGCTGATGAACCTGCTCGACGACAGCCTCTCGGCGGATCTCGCGCAGGACGGCAAGCTCACCCCGCGCATGACCGAGCGCTTCCTGACCATGGGCCGCTATGCGGCTGATACCGGCGCCGATGGCATCCTGTTCACCTGCTCGGCGTTCGGTGCCTGCATCGAGGCGGTCGCGCGCGAGCATGCGCCGATGCCGGTCTTGAAGCCGAACGAGGCGATGATCGAGCAGGCAGTCGCGAACGGAAAGAAGATCGGCCTGCTCTCGACCTTTGCGCCGACCCTGGTCTCGATGCCGCCGGAGTTTCCGTCGTCGGTCCAGCTCGTGCCGAAACTCGCCGAGGGCGCGCTGGCCGCGCTCGACCGTGGCGACCGCGCCGAGCACGACCGCATCGTGGTCGAGGCATCAAAGGATTTGCGCGACTGCGACCTGATCGCGCTCGCGCAATACAGCATGGCGCCCGCGGCCGAGCACGTTGCCGAGGTCACCGGGAAGCCGGTGCTGACCACGCCCGACAGCGCCGTGCTGAAGCTGAAGGCGATGCTCGGGGTCGCAAGCTAGCCGCTGGTCTCGGCGCGGCACCGGTCGCGCCGAGACCGCGCGCATCGATCATGCGCCAGTGTCGTGAACGTTCAGATCGACGCCTTGCGGATCCCTGATCGTCGACACCGTGATCAGCGAGATCAGCGACAGCACCGCGATGTAGACGCCGACGCGCCAGGATTGGCCGTAGGTGCCGATGATCCATTGCGCGATCATCGGCGCGAAGGCGCCGCCGAAGATGGCGCCGAGCGCATAGCCGATCGAGACGCCGGAATAGCGCACCTTGGCCGGAAACAGCTCGGCATAGAGCGCCGCCTGCGGCCCGTAGGACAGGCCGAGCGCAATCGTGAGGCCGACGGCGCTGACGAAGAACAGCAAGAGGTTCTTGCTGTCGATCAGCCACCACATCGGCACCGCCCACAGCACCATCAGCCCGTAGCCGATCTGGAAGGTGCGCACGCGCCCGATTCTATCGCCGAGGATGCCGCCGAGCAGGGTGAAGATGAACCAGCTCACCGCGGCGAGCGTGCCGATCAGCAGCAGCTGATCCGACGGCATCTTCAGCGTGTTGGCGCCGTAGCTGATGATGAAGGCG
This sequence comes from Bradyrhizobium sp. ISRA436, assembly GCF_029910015.1. Lineage (NCBI taxonomy): Bacteria > Pseudomonadati > Pseudomonadota > Alphaproteobacteria > Hyphomicrobiales > Nitrobacteraceae > Bradyrhizobium > Bradyrhizobium sp. ISRA436. The sequence goes on along the minus strand of NZ_CP094519.1, from coordinate 2,130,688 downwards.
ATCAGGATGTAGCCGGCCGCGTTGTTGGCCATGAAGATCAGCGCCGTGCGCAGGATCTCCTTGCTGTGATGGCGCATGAGGTCCTTCAGCGGCGCCGAGGATTCCTTGCGGCGGCGGCGCATCGCCTGGAACACCGGCGATTCCTCGACGGTGCGGCGGATCAGGATGCCGATGACGACCAGCACGATCGACAGCAGGAACGGGATGCGCCAGCCCCACTCCAGCATCGCCTGCTTGCCGAGCAATGTGGTGAGCAGCCACAGCACGCCGGTCGCCAGGATCATGCCGAGCGGCGTGCCGATCTGCGGGAACGAACCGAAGAGGCTGCGCTTGTTGCGAGGTGCCGATTCCACCGACATCAGCGCCGCGCCGCCCCACTCGCCGCCCGCCGAGAAGCCCTGCAGGATGCGCAGGAGAATAAGCAGTGCCGGCGCCCAGGCGCCGATCTGCGCATAGGTTGGCAGCAGACCGACCAGCGCGGTCGCCGCGCCCATCAGGAGCAGCGTGACGACCAGCATGTTCTTGCGCCCGAACCGGTCGCCGAGATGGCCGCAAACGATGGCGCCGAGCGGGCGGAACAGGAACGACAGGCCAAGCGTGGCAAACGAGACGATTTGCGCCAGCAGCGGATTGTTCTGGTTCATCGGCGCGAAGAACAGCGCGCCGAACACCAGGCCCGCCGCTTGCGCGTAGACGAAGAAGTCGTACCACTCGATGGTGGTGCCGATGAGCGTCGCGGTGAGGACCTTGCGTTCCTCATCCGACAGTTCAGCGCCGCGCGACCGCGCGGACAGTTCGATGGACATGTAGCCTCCCCAATACCCCGTTTCTGTCTGTGCGGGGGTTGCCCGATCTGCCGCGATGCGCCTGCCCCGCACGGTGCTGGTACCGGGATAGCAGAGCTTCACGCCCGGCACGAGCAAAATAGTTGCAGAAGCAACGATGTAGCGACGGCTACGCCAGTCGTGGCCGCGCCCATGACCCGGCTACCTAACCCGCCGCCGACGGGCACCCATCCCAAAACGCCGATTGTGCAGCGCAGCAAGACCGGTATGATCGCGACCCTCCAAGAGGTCGCTAAGTGTCTGACATCAATGCCGATGCCTGGGTTTCCTCAGGCCACCGCCCGATGGGCTTTCCCGAATTCGTCGTCGTTATCGCTTCCATCATGGCGCTGAATCCGCTGGCGATGGACATGATGCTGCCGGCGCTGCCCAACATCCGCTCCGCCTTCCACCTCGCCGACGCCAACCGGCCGCAGATGGTGCTGTCGATCTTCCTGGTCGGCTTCGGCGTCGGCCAGTTCGTCATGGGCCCGCTGTCGGACCGCTTCGGCCGTCGCCCGGTGCTGCTCGGCGGCATGACCGTCTACACCGTCGCCGGCCTGCTCGCGATCATGGCGCCCTCCTTCGAGACGCTCTTGCTGGCGCGCGCGCTGCAGGGGCTCGGCACCGCGGCCACCCGCGTGATCGCGACCTCGATCGTGCGCGACTGCTACGCCGGACGGCGCATGGCGAGCGTGATGTCGCTTGCGATGATGGTGTTCATCGCGGTTCCCGTGATCGCGCCGTCATTCGGCCAGGCCGTGATGCTGCTGACGCAATGGCGCGGCATCTTCGTGCTGCTGATGATCTATGGCGTGATCGCGCTCGCCTGGAGCGCGATGCGCATGCCGGAGACGCTGCCGTTCGAACTGCGCAAGTCGCTGGCGATCCCGGAGGTGCTGTCGGCGTTCCGCCAGACCGTCACCAACCGCCAGACGCTCGGCTACGCGCTCGCCGCCGGCGGCGTGCAGGGCTCGCTGTTCGCCTTCGTGTTCTGCTCGCAGCAGGTGTTCACCGAGATCTTCAAGCTCGGACATTACTTCCCGGTGGCCTTCGCAGGCTGTGCGGTCGGCGTCGCGATCGCAGGCTTCCTCAATTCCCGCATCGTCGGGCGCATCGGCATGCGCGTGATCTCGCACGCCGCGCTGACAGGTTTTGCCGTCGTCGCCGCGGCGCTGCTCCTCGCCGTAAAAACCGGGACGCTGACGCTGCCGCTGTTCATGGCGCTGTCGGCGCTGATGATGTTCGCATTCGGCCTGATGATGGCGAATTTCACCGCGCTCGCGATGGAGCCGCAAGGCAAGATCGCCGGAACGGCCTCGTCGCTCTACGGCACCATCACCACCCTGCTCGGGATCGGCATCGGCACCACGATCGGCCAGGATTACGACGGCACGCTGTTGCCGTTCGCGTCCGGCTTCTTCCTGTGCACGCTGGCCGCGCTCGCCGTCGTGCTGGTGACGGAGAAGGGCCGGATGTTCCGGCCGCATCACCACCCGGTTTGATTTAGCCGAAGGCGTAACCCACCATCTTCGTGCGAGCAGGATGGCGGATTACGCTTTGCCAATCCGCCCTACGGGTCCGACGCTCGCCTGCCCCCATTGCTCGCCACTCGCACCCGAGCCACCGCTCGCCGCGACGTCTCGAACCCGTGCATGCCGGTCTGCCATTGCAGGCCGACGATCGCGCCCTTCGTCGGCTGCAGCAGTGCAAGCGAACTAAACAACGTCACCGGCAGCCAGATCGCGAGTTGCAGCCAAGCCGGCGGCGCGTAGTTCATCTCCAGCCACAGCAGCGCCGGCACCACGATGTGGCCGACCACCACGATCACGAGATAGGCCGGAAAATCGTCGGCACGCTGCGGGGTGAAGTCCTCGCCGCAAACCTCGCAATGATCGGCGACCTTCAGGAAGCGGCCGAACAGATGGCCGCGCCCGCAGTTCGGGCACTTCATCGCAAAGCCGCGCAGCATCGCCTTTTGCAGTGAAACCATTTCCGTCATTGCCATGATCCTTGACCTGACCCGTTGATCCATACAATATGCGTCGCGAGGCATACAATCAAAGGCGAATCGCTAGATTGCATGGATTGGATCCCTACAGTTTCGGAATGGCAGGGCCCGATGTTCCTGCGCATCGTCGACGCGCTGGCGGCCGATATCGCCAGCGGCCGGCTGGTGCGCGGCGAACGGCTGCCGACCCACCGCGCGCTGGCGTCAGCGCTTGGCATCGATCTCACCACCGTGACGCGCGCCTATGGCGAGGCGCGCCGGCGCGGATTGCTCGACGCCCGCGTCGGCCAGGGCACCTTCGTCTCGGAGACCACGGCGCGCGCTGCTTCCGACCTGCCCGCACCGGTCAATATCGACCTGTCGATGAACCTGCCGCCGCAGCCGGTTGAAGCCAACCTCGATCTGCGGATCGCGCAAGGATTAGCCACCATCCGCGCCGACGCCGGCTTTTCCGCCTATCTCGGCTATGCGCGTCCCGGCGGCACTGCCGACGAGCGCGAGGCCGCCGCCTCCTGGCTGCAGCCGCGCGTGCCGCAAGCCTCCGCCGACCGCATCGTGATCTATCCGGGATCGCAGGCGATCATCTTCAACGCCCTGCTGGCGCTGACCTCGCCGGGCGACGTGGTGCTCACCGAAGCGTTGACCTTCCCCGGCGCGAAGGCCGCCGCGGCGCGGCTCGACATTCGTCTGGTCGGCGTGGCGATGGACACTGAGGGCATCAGCCCCGACGCGCTCGACGAGGCCTGCCGCAAGCACAAGCCGAAGGCGATCTATCTGGTGCCGACGCAGAATAATCCCACCACGGCGACGATGAGCGCGCCTAGGCGCAAGGCGATCGCCGACATCATCCGCAAACGGGGCTGCGTACTGATCGAGGACGATGTCTACGGCCCGCTCGAGCCGCAGATCGCCCCGATCGCGACGCTGATTCCCGAGCGCACCTATTTCGCCGCCAGCATCGCCAAATGCATCGCGCCGGCGCTGCGCGTCGCCTATCTGCTGGCGCCGGATGCCGCCGCGGAGCAGCGCATGCGCGCGAGCCTGCAGGCCACGATGCAGATGCCGCCGTTGCTGATGGTCGCGCTGGTCACGCAGTGGCTGCGCTCCGGCGTCGCCGCCGAGATCATCCGCGCCATCCGCAACGAAGCCGCCGCACGCCAGCAGCTCGCGACACGCTTTCTCAAGGGCGTGACCTATGCGGCGCGGCCGGCCAGCCATCATATCTGGATGCCATTGCCGAGACGTTTCGACGGCACAGACCTGCTGTCGCATCTGATGCGCAACGGCCTCGCCGTCGTCGGCGAAGATGCCTTTGCGGTGGGCGATGCCGCACCGCGGGGCCTCCGCGTCTCGCTCGGCGCCGCGCGCAACCGCGCCGAGCTGAGCCAGGCGCTGCAGGTGCTGTCGCATGCCGTGCGCGCTCCGGTCGGCGCGACGCAAATCGTGTAAAGTTCGACGCGCGACGCAAAGCCAAACCGCAGGAAAATACTAGGTCGCGCGTGATGCTCGCGCTAAAGTCCTCGCGCCTGAAGGGATTGCTTTGGGCAATCGGGGCTCACTCTTCAATGTCACGCAGATTTCATCCTGCATGCAATATCCTTTCAATGCCGAAGCGTTTCCTCGGCGTAGTGGCGCTCTCGGCTGTGCTTTTCACGAACGCCACCGCGTGTGCCTCGGAAATCCCAGCACCGTCGCCCGAGGGACTCGAACGCATCACCGGGTTCTTCAACAATGAAGTCGCAACCGGCCGGCTGCCCGGCGCCGTCATCCTGATCCAGCAGCACGGCAAGCCGGTCTATCTCAAGACCTTCGGCTACCGTGACGTCACGACCAAGTCGCCGATGCGGCCGGACACCATGTTCGCGCTGCATTCGATGACCAAGCCGCTCACCTGCACCGCCGCGATGATGCTGGTCGACGAGGGCAAGCTGTCACCGCAGGACTCGCTGTCGAAATACATTCCGGCGTTTGCCGACGTGAAGGTCGGCATCGAACCGGAGGGCGGCAACGATCCGAACAAGCTGGAGCTGGTGCCGCCGATCCGTCCGGTCACCATCGAAGACCTGATGCGTCATACGTCGGGCATCACCTACGAGTATATCGGCGCGGATTGGATCCAGAAGATCTACCGCGACGGGCATCTTTTCGACGGAAAATTCGACAACAAGGAGTTCGTCGCGCGGCTGGCCAGGCTGCCGCTGTCGCGGCAGCCTGGCACGCTGTGGCGCTATGGTCATTCCACCGACGTGCTCGGCCGGGTGATCGAAATCGTCTCGGGCAAGACGCTCTATCAGTTCGAGAAGCAGCGCATCTTCGATCCGATGAAGATGAACGACACCAAATACGTGCTCGATCCGCAGACCGAACGGACGCGCCTGGCCGAGCCGCTGCCGTCGGACACGATCCTGATCGAAGGAGAGCGCGACCGGCGCGCGCACCCGGAGTGGGAATCCGGTGGCGGCGGCCTGGTATCCACCGCGCTCGACTATGCCCGCTTCGCCCAGATGCTGCTCAACGGCGGCGAGCTCGACGGCAAACGCTATCTGAGCCCCGCTGCCTTCAAGGACATGACGACGGACCATGTCGGGCCGGGCTCCGGCGTCGGCCGCGACTACTGGTACTTCCCCGGCGACGGCTTCGGCTATGGCTACGGCATCGCCGTGCGCACCGATCCCGGCATCGCCAAGCCGCCACCGCCGGGCTCGATCGGCGAGTTGAAATGGGACAGCGGCAGCGGAACCTATTTCGGCGTCAATCCAAGACTCGACATGATCTACATCATGCTGGAGCAGACCCAGAACGAGCGCCAGCGCATCACGCCGGCATTCAGGAAGCTGGTCTACGACGCCTTCGGCACCAACTGAACGCAGCGATCGCGCGTCGGCCATTTCCGGTGGACCATCTCCCGCTTGCGTAGCGCTGCCGCCCGAATCAGGCTTGCGGTGCACGCATTGCAGACGAAAGCGCATTCGTCAGAGAACAAGCCGATCCGGGCTTCGATCCCGGTCGCACCGTCATCGGTAAGACCGTCGATAACGCCGCCGCAGCACAGGCACCGGCGCGACGTCGTCAGTCCCAGTTCCATCACGCGATCTCGCGCCCCCCGCTTCTTTCCTGACGCTGTATACTATCGTATATACCGATAACGACAAGGCAGGGGTGAACAATACGGTCGGAAACCTGCGAAGACCAACAAGCCGCCGACCGGCGACGATCGCCTCAAGACCTCCTGCCGGGTCGCACCGGGTCTCATCAGGAAACGCGATCATGATAAAACAAAACGGCGGCGCGGAACGTGCGCACGCACAGGGAGAACTGCTCGAAGTCCGTCACGCGGTCGCGCTCGGCGCGGCGGCCATTTTCCTCAGCCTTGGTACCGTCGGCACCGCACGCGCCGAGACGGCGCCGATCGGCCTTCCCGCCGACAGCTTTCCGGAGAGCGTCACCTCGACCTCCGATGGCACGCTTTACGTCGGCAGCTTCAATCTCGGCGGCGTGACGAAGGTCGCGCCGGGCGGCAAGCCCGAGCAGCTCGTCAAGCCGGGCGCCGGTGGCAGCCGCTCCACGCTGGGCGTGCTCGCGGACGAGAAGAGCGGCACGCTCTATGTCTGCTCCAACGACCTCAGCGGCTCCGGCGTCGCCGGGCCAAGCGACACCAAGGGCGCCTGGCTGAAGACCTTCGATCTCAAGAGCGGTGCGCCCCAGGGCAGCTTTGCGCTGAGCACTCCAAAGTCGTTCTGCAACGATATCGTGGTCGGCAGCGACGGCACCGCCTATGTGACCGATTCCTTCGCCCCGATCATCTACAGCCTGAAACCCGGTGGCACGGCGCTTGCGACCTTTGCCACCGATCCGCAGCTTGCTCCGGCCAAGGACGGCGTCGGTCTCGACGGCATCGCGATCGGCGCCGACGGCGACCTCTATGTCACGACCTTTATCCCGGCCAAGCTGTTCAGGATCTCGGTCAAGGACGGCAAGCCGGGCGCCGTGACCGAGTTGAAACCGTCCCGCCCGCTCGATCACGCGGATGCGCTGCGCGCCTTCGGCAGCAGCTTCCTTCTGATCGAAGGCAACGGCAAGCTCGACAAGGTCACGATCAACGGCGATCAGGCCGAGATCGACACCATCAAGGACGGATTTACCGGGCCGGTATCCGTGACACAGGTCGGCGATACCGGTTGGGTCGCCGAAGGCAAGCTGTCCTATATCATCGGCCCCAACAAGGGAAAGGATCCGGGCCCGTTCGCGCTGAAGCCGGTCACGCTGCCGAAGTGAGCGTCGAATAAGCGGCGGATTGGCCGCTTCTGCACCGCTGCGTGGTGGACGGGAGCGAGCCAGCCGCCCCGCGCGTCAGATCACATAAAACCCGTGCGTCGCGTCGCGACGAAGCTGGTCGACGAGGCCGTACTCCCAGTCGAGATAGGCCTGCATCGCCTGCTCGGTGACGCTGGTGCCTTCATAGGGGCGCCGGTAGCGATGCGCGGGATCGCCCTTCGGCAGGACTTGCGGCGGCCCCGCCTCCAGCGGGCCGTCATAGCCGCCGTCGAGCACGTAAACCTCCCACCCCATCTGAGCGAGCCAGGAGGCCGTCATGTCGGCGCGGATGCTCCTGTCGTCGGTCAGCACGATGCGCGCGCCACGGACGGGAGCGGCCATATCGATCTCCTGGACGAGCTGGCCGCCCGCGTAATGGCGGAAGCCGGCGAGATGGCCCGCTGCATATTCGTCGGCCTCGCGGACGTCGAAGCGATAGAGCGTACGATGCGTTTCCTGCTGAAGCGCCGCGAGCTCGCTCGTGCCGATCCGACGCACGCCGGCGCGGTAAGCAACGTCGCGCGCATTGTCGCTTGCGCCGTCGAACGGCCCGATGCCGCCGCGCCTGTCGGCGCCGTGTTCAAGGTTGTGCCTGGCGAGCGTCCAGCCGATCGTGCCGTTGCGCAGCGCCCGCACCTTGTTGGGCAACCCGGCATTGATCAGTGACTGCGTGCCGATGATTGAGCGGGTGCGGCCGGCGCAATTGACGATGATCGTGGTGTCGGGATCGGGCGCCGCGCGCCCTGCGCGCAACACGAGCTCCGCGCCGGGCACGCTGACCGAGCCCGGAATGTTCATGGTGGCATATTCGTCGAAGCGGCGGACATCGAGGATCGCGATATTGGCCTTCTCCGCGATCAGCGCGGCGACCTCGTCCGCGCTCAGCGACGGCGTGTGACGCCGCGCCTCGACCAATTCGCCAAACGCCTTGGCGTAGGAGTTGACGTCCTGGAAAACTTCGTAGCCGGCCGAACGCCAGGCCTGCAAGCCGCCGGCAAGCTCGCCAACGTTGCTGTAGCCCAGCGCCTGCAATTGATTGGCTGCGGCTGTAACCAGTGCTTCGTCACCATCATAGAGAACGATCGGCACGTGCTTGCGCGGCAGCCGCAGCTCGGCCTCGAGCGCGATCCGGTCGGCCGCCATGTTGGCGGCAAACAGCGGATGGCCGGTGGCGAATTCCGCTTCATGCCTGACATCGAGCAGCGCGATCTCCCGGCGCAGCAGCAACGCGGCGCGGATCTCCTGGGGTGTGACAGAGGAAAGGGTCATGAGCTGGCCTGGGCAGGAACGATAGGCTGGCTTCCTCTAGGCCGAAATGACGCTTCGTCAATAGCCTTAACCAAGTCGCAACCCCGACCTTCACCAGCGGAAAGCCACGGAACGAAAATCCATCATGCCGCTTTGCTCAATAGGGTTGCACTTGCTACGTTCGCACTCGGCCCCGCTGGCGCCCGATCAGGCCTTCCGGACAAGAGAAGGCAGCGGGGCCATGCCCTGAAGCCCGGGAGGATGACCATGAGAACCGTTGGAAATGAGCCTCTGTCACGCTACGCCCTCGCCTTCGTACTGGCCGGCGGACGCGGCAGCAGACTTCAGGAGCTCACCGATAAGCGCGCCAAGCCGGCGGTCTATTTCGGCGGCAAATCCCGCATCATCGATTTCGCCCTGTCCAACGCGGTGAACTCCGGCATTCGCCGCATCGCGGTGGCGACCCAGTACAAGGCGCACAGCCTAATCCGGCATCTGCAGGGCGGCTGGAACTTCTTCCGCCCGGAACGAAACGAGAGTTTCGATATCCTGCCCGCGAGCCAGCGCGTCTCCGAAACGATGTGGTATGTCGGCACGGCGGATGCGGTCTATCAGAACATCGACATCCTCGAAGCGCACGGCACCAAGTACATCCTGGTGCTCGCCGGCGACCACATCTACAAGATGGATTACGAGATCATGCTGAAGCAGCATGTCGAAAGCGGCGCCGACGTCACGGTCGGCTGCCTCGAGATGCCGCGGGCGGAATCCAGCGGCTTCGGCATCATGCATATCGACGAGAGCGGCCTGATCCAGTCCTTCCTCGAGAAGCCGGCCGATCCGCCCCCGATGCCCGGCAAGCCCGACAAGTCGCTGGCCAGCATGGGTATCTATGCCTTCAATTCGGAATTCCTGTTCGACGAATTGCGCCGCGATGCCGCCGACCCGAACTCGGCCCACGATTTCGGCAAGGACATCATTCCCTATATTGTAAAGCACGGCCGGGCGATCGCGCATCAGTTCAACGATTCCTGCGTCCGCTCGGGCGACGATCCCCGCGCCTACTGGCGGGATGCCGGCACCGTCGACGCCTATTGGGGCGCCAATATCGATCTCACCGATGTGGTGCCCGAGCTCGATCTCTACGACCGGTCGTGGCCGATCTGGACCTATGCCGAGATCACCCCGCCAGCCAAGTTCGTCCATGACGAGGAAGGCCGGCGCGGACAGGCGGTGACCTCGCTGGTGTCGGGCGGATGCATCATCTCCGGCGCGGCGCTGCGGCGCTCGCTGCTGTTCACCGGCGTGCACGTCAATTCCTACGCCTATGTCGAGAACGCCGTCATCATGCCCTATGTCAATGTCGGACGCGGCGCGCGCCTAAGGAACGTCGTGATCGACCGCGGGGTCCGGATACCGGAGGGCTTGGTGGTCGGCGAGGATCCCAACCTCGACGGCCAGCGCTTCCGCACGACCTCGCAAGGGATATCACTGATCACGCAGCCGATGATCGACAGGCTCGGGACATGACGCCGATCCGCGTCCTCGCGGTCGCCTCGGAGATCTACCCGATCGTCAAGACCGGTGGGCTTGCCGACGTGGTCGGCGCGCTGCCGGCGGCGCTCAACGAGCATGGCGTCGCAACGCGAACGCTGGTGCCTGGTTATCCCGCCGTCCTCGGGACGCTGTCATCAGCCGAGACGCTGCTGCAATGGCCGGAATTCTACGGCGGGCCGATCCGCGTGCTCGCCGGCACGCATGACGGCCTCGATCTCTACGCGCTCGACGCGCCGCATTTGTTCGCGCGCCCCGGCAATCCCTATGTCGGCCCCGACGGCACGAACTGGCCCGACAACGGCATCCGCTTTGCGGCACTGTCGCGGATGGCGGCCGAGATCGGCCAGGGCGCCATTGCATCCTTTGTGCCCGACATCGTGCATGCGCATGATTGGCAGGCGGGACTCACGCCCGCCTATTTGCATTATGGCAGGCAGCCGCGGCCGGGCACCGTGATAACCGTGCACAACCTTGCCTATCAGGGACAGTTTCCGCCGGACATGCTCGCGACCTTCGGACTGCCTGGTGAATCCTACACGATCCACGGCGTCGAATATTACGGCACGATCAGCCTGTTGAAGGCCGGCCTGCAATTCGCCGACCGCATCACCACGGTCTCGCCGACCTATGCGCAGGAGATCCAGGGCGACGAAGGCGGGATGGGGCTCGGCGGCCTGCTGCGCGAACGATCCAATGTGCTGAGCGGCATCCTCAACGGCATCGATGTTTCGGTCTGGAATCCGGCCACCGACCCGAATATCGCCGCCCGCTATGGTGTGGAGCAGTTGGCTGAGCGCGCCGCGAACAAGCTCGCGCTGCAGCAGCGCTTCGGCCTTCGACCCGATCCGGACGCGCTGCTGCTCGGCGTCATCAGCCGGCTGTCGTGGCAGAAGGGCCTCGACCTGCTGCTCGAGACCGCGCCGACGCTGCTCGGTGAGGGTATCCAGTTCGCGTTGCTCGGCAGCGGCGATCACGATTTGCAGGATCGCTATTCCGCGCTCGCGCGTGCCCATCCCGGACGGATCTCGGTCGTGATCGGCTATGACGAGGCGCTGGCGCATCTGATCCAGGCCGGCGCGGATGCGCTCGCCGTGCCGTCGCGCTTCGAGCCCTGCGGCCTCACCCAATTGTGCGCATTGCGCTATGGCGCGATCCCGATCGTTGCCGATGTCGGCGGTCTTGCCGACACCGTCCTCGACGTCGACGACGTCGCGGTCCGCGGCGGCGCGGCGACCGGGGTCAAGTTCGGCCCGGTCACTCCGGATGCGCTCGCCCATGCCCTGCGCAAGGCGAACCTGCTGTTCAACGACCAGGTGACCTGGCGCCGGCTGCAGCAGGCTGGGATGGCAACGGATGTCTCCTGGCAGAACCGCGCCGGCAGCTACGCGGCGCTCTATCGCGATTTGGTCGCGGCGCGCCGAGGCTAGAGCATGATGAGATTAGATTGAGTTGGCGCGGCAGCGAAAGTTCACCTCTCCCTTGGGAGAGGTCGGCGCATGGCGCCGGGTGAGGGGTTACGGTCTCTAATTGGATACGCAGCCCCTCACCCGATTTGCTCCGCAAATCGACCTCTCCCCGATGGGGAGAGGTGAACCCAAGGCCGCCGTCAAACCGATTCAGTGCAGGCTCATCTCGCTCTGGCTGCCGACGCGATCAGTGCAGCAGATCGCAGGCCGCGATGCGGTTGACGTCGGCGAGGCGCCGGTCGGCATTTGCCGTGAGATCGAGGCTTGCGACGAGATCGAGCAGACGGCCATAGGCGCGGTCGGCGACCGCGACGGGCAACGGCTCTTCGTCGAAGGCCTCGATATAGCTGCCGACGAGACCGCTCAGCAGCCGGCATACGGCCCGTTGCTCGGGGTCGTGGCTGCTCAAGGTCTCGAGTTTTTGCTGGAAGGTTTTGAAGGTCCGCAAGCCGTGGTGCTGTTGCGAAAGCCACGTATGCAAATCGGACGCATTCGGATCGGTCATGTCAGCCTCTTCAGGTAGGAGAAGAAGCTACCGGCTTATACAGCCGATCAGGGAGCCGCGCCATCGCAATTTTCGCAAGGCTCCTCCCCGTTTGCGCCTCCGCCTCATCGCAACATGATCAGAGCCGTGCGAGCGCCGGAAGGATCCGGTAACGGGCGATCTCGTGCGGATATTCGCCGCGATTGGCGAGCAGCGCGATGCCGAGCTTCCGCGCCGGCACCAGGCCGATATAGGCCGAGGCGTTGTTGAGGCCACCGGGCTTGTCGACGACGGTGACGTCGGCAACGCGCACATTCTCCCACGCCATCGCCTGCCCGAATTTTTCATCGACACGAAAGCTCTCGCGTTCGGTCATCTGCAATGCGGCACGCAGCTCGGGATCGATCACCGCACCGTCGAGGCAAGCACGAAGCAGAATGCCGAGATCGCGGGCCGAGGAAAACATCTGGCCTGCCCCCGGGAAGTCGTAGTAACCTTGCTGGTCGCCCGGCGGACCGATCGGCATGCCCTGATCGGAATAGCCCTGAACCATGCGCTGCATGATCTCGGGGGGCACCAGCGCGCGATTGCCCTCGCCGTGCTCCGGAATGAACGTCGATGTCATGGCGAGCGGCTTCAGGATGCGGCTTTCGATCAGCGCGCGGATCGGCATGCCGTAGCGCCGCTCCAGTACGAGCTGCAGCAGGACGTAGCCGGCGTGGGTATAAATCCGCTGCTTGCCGGGCTGCTCTCCGGCCTGCGGGGTCCATGCATTGAGCATTGCAATGAACTGATCCCGGCTGAAGCTCGCATTCGGCCAGGGCGGATGATCGGTCGGCAGCAGCAGTCCCGACGTATGGGTGACGAGCTCGCCGATGGTGACGCGGCTGATGTAATCGCCGTGCAGCTCGGGCAGAAATTTGCTGACGGGATCATCCAGCCGCAATTCGCCACTGCTGGTGCCGAGCGCGACCAGCGTCGCCTCGAAGATCTTGCGCAGCGATGCGAGGTTGAACAGCGTGTCCTGCGTGACCGGTCGCTTGGCATCGGCGAAGCCGTAGTTGAAGAACGCGAGCTGGCCGCCGGCATAGACGACTGCGGAAAGACCGCCGGGATCAGCCGCGGTCGCAGTCGGCGCGAGCTCGCGCGTCACGACGTCCCGGACCTCTGCAGACATGTCGGCGTCAGCCACAGCGCGCGGCACCAGGATGAAAGGCACCGCAAGCAGCAGCACCGCGATCCGGGCCGAGAACCACAGTCTCATGGAAGCGATCGTCCAGATGCAGAGGCTCCGTACAGGCTCGACGAAACAGTCGACATGCGGCGACCGATCGATCTTACCCGACGACCTCGGCGCCCGAAGTCACGATTGCGCGCGCCGCCATTGCCGATAGTGCCGACCGCCAGGCCCGGAAGGCATGAAAGCGCTCCGGCGCCTGATCGCACCGATGACGCCGCGATCGCTTGCCGATTCCGGCCCGCGCGCTTTCCGCAAAGTTCCACGTCGTGTTGAATCCCGGCAACACCACTGAACAAAATGCGCGATCTCGCAGATTGTAGGTTGTTGAACCACGACTGTGCCGCATCACGGTCCAATCCTGCCCGCGGGCGGGATGCAAACACGGCAATTGGGGAAGAGCCTTCATGCAGCATGGACCGTCGGGCGCACGGAGCGCAGAGTCATCTGGATTTGTTTTCCATTTCCAGCTCGCCAGCAATGGCGCGAGACGCGCGTGTAGCCTCACGATCCAGGCCGAAAGCGCGAACGAGGCGACGCGGATCTTCCGCGAGAACTGGAGCACTATCGAATCGATGGCGCGCGACGGTGTGAGCGCGGGGACGGTCAGTTCGACGCCCGTCTGCCTGGAGATGTCCTGACGCGCAGCGCGTGAGGATTTGCCGGGGCGCAACACGCGCGGTTCGAGAATTCACGGGACCCCGGACCGCCGGAGATGGCGTTCGGCGGCCCATGCCCCAGGAGCATCTTGTAACCCGCGACGGTTTGACGCAGGCTCACGCAACGTCGCTCCTCGTTCCGTCGACACGCCGATCAATGCAATTGATGCAGGCCCGCGCACGCAAGCTGACTTCAGGTGCATGAGCAACGCGCGCGACGTCTCACCTTAGAGAGATTCAAGTCCAGTCCAGTTCTTTTCATGCGCGGCGGCTGCTAGAGGCGCGTGCGCGAATGTGTTCTTGCTGACTGAAAGTATCGGAAGTGACTCTCAACGCTGATGGCCGGCTTGTCGGACACCATCGAAATCCCGCCGACAAAGGCCGCACCCATCTGCTCATCGGCGCAGTCATCCTGCTCGCCGACGTCTCGTCCTCGGTGATATCAGCGAACGCGCAATCGAGCGTTGCGCTGCCACCCGTCACGGTGGAATCGCCGACGCAAAAGCGCAAGCCCACTATAGCGGCGGCAAGATCGGCGCAGCGGCCACAAGCCGCGGCCGCCGCGCGCCAGCGCAACCGGAATGCCCAGCCGGCGCAACCGACGCCGTCCGAGCGTGCCACCGTCGCGGCGGCCGTGCTGAACGAAGCCAAGCTCGGCTATCGCGCGATGCCAAGCGCGACGACGCTGCGCAGCGGCGCCTCGCCGCTCGACACCTCGCAGGCGGTCAACGTCGTGCCCGAGCAGGTGCTGAAGGATCAGCTGCCCCGGAACATCGACGACGCGCTGATCAATGTCAGCGGCGTCACCCAGACCAACACGCTGGCCGGCACCCAGGACGCCGTCATCCGCCGCGGCTTCGGCGACAACCGCGACGGCTCGATCATGCGCAACGGCATGCCGCTGGTGCAGGGACGCAGCTTCAATCCCGCGGTCGAAAGCGTCGAGGTGCTCAAGGGCCCGGCGTCGCTGCTCTACGGCATCATGGACCCCGGCGGCATCGTCAACACGATCAGCAAGCGCCCCGAGCTCTATCAGCACGGCTCGGTCACCCTGCTGGGCTCGACCTACGGCAACTCCAAGAGCGGCGCCGACGGAACCGTCGACATCACCGGCCCGATCGGCGATGGCGGCCTCGCCTATCGCTTCATCGGCTACGGTGTGAGCGAGGACTACTGGCGCAACTTCGGGCGCCACCGCGAGATGCTGGTCGCACCGTCGCTCGCATGGTACGGCGAGAACACGACGGTTCAGCTCAATTACGAGCACCGCGAGTTCATCACTCCGTTCGACCGCGGCACCGCCTTTGATCCGGTGACCAAGGCGCCGCTTGCGATCCCGGCGACGCGCCGGCTCGATGAACCCTTCAACAACATGTGGGGAACCTCCGACCTGATGCAGGCCTCGGTCGAGCACCGCCTGAACCAGGATTGGAAGCTGTTTGCCGGCTACAGCTACAACACCGAGACCTTCAGCGCCAACCAGCTCCGCATCACCGGCATCAATGCCAAGACCGGCGTCGAGACGCGCAGCAATGACGGCACGCAGGGCTCGCTCAGCAATGTCAGCTACGGCACATCCTATCTGCAGGGCAACGTCTGGATCGGCAACATGCGCAACGAAGTGCTGTTCGGCGGCGACGGCCAGTATCGCACGATCTATCGGGACAATCTGATCCGGCAGGCGACGCCGAGCTTCAACTTCTACAATCCGGTCTATGGGCTGATCACGCCGGGCACGACGGTATCCGCCCGCGACAGCGCCCAGACCGACAAGCTCGGCCAGTGGTCGCTGTTCTTCCAGGACACGCTGCATCTGACCGAGCGGTTCGCGCTGGTCGGCGGCGTGCGCTATATGGATTACGACCAGATCGCCGGCAGAGGGCGGCCCTTCGTCGCCAACACCAACGTATCTGCCGACAAGGTGCTGCCGCTCGGCGGCGTCATTCTCAAGCTCACCGACCAGGTCTCGCTCTATGCGAGCTACACGCAGTCGCTGAAGCCGAATTCGACGATCGCTCCGTTGAGCAACAGCGGCGGCGTCGTGCTCGGCTCGAACATCGCGCCCGAGGAAGGCGTGCAGTACGAGACCGGCATCAAGTTCGACTTCAACAAGCGGCTCTCCGGAACGGTCGCGTTCTACGACATCGACAAGAGCAACGTGCTGGTCAGCCAGCTCGACACCACCACCGGCCTCAACGTGTACACGACCGCAGGCAAGGCGCGCTCGCGCGGCGTCGAGGTCGACGTCACGGGACGCCTCACCGACAACTGGAGCATGATCGGCAGCTACGGCTACACCGACGCGCGGGTGACCGACGATCCGACCTACGCCGGCAAGCAATTGCAGAACGTCGCGATGAACACGGCCTCGCTCTATCTCGTCTACGACTTTGGCACGGCCCTGCCCGGCCGGCTTCGTCTCGGCGGCGGCGCGCGCTATGTCGGCGACCGGGCCGGCGATGCCGCGAATAGCTTCGTGCTGCCGTCCTACACGGTTGCGGACGTGTTTGCGACTTACGAGACGACCTACCAGACCTTGCCGGTCATCTACCAATTCAACGTCAAGAATCTGTTCGATACCGTCTACTATCCCTCCGCCGTCAGCAACCTGGCGGTAGCGATGGGCGACGCGCGGCGCTTCTCGCTATCGGCAATGGTGAAGTTCTGACATGCGCGCAGCGCGGACAGCGATCGGACTGCTCGCCGCGCTGGCGGCGGTTGTCGTCGGCAGCATCGCGGTCCGCGCCGACGAGATCACTCTTTACGCGACCCGCGAGGCCCATCTGCTCGAACCGGTGACGGCTGCCTTCACGAAGGCAAGCGGCATCGGCGTCAAGACCGTCTTCGTCGAGGACAGCCTGGTCAAGCGTCTGACGGCCGAAGGCGACGCATCGCCTGCCGATGTCCTGCTGACCATCGGGCTCGACAAGACTACCCAGCTCTCCAATCGCGGGCTGACGCAGGCCTTCGTATCCTCGGAGGTCGATCAGGCCGTTCCGTCGCACTTCCGCGGCGGCGGCTTTCAGTGGATCGCGCTTGTTCTTCGTCCGCGCGTGGTGATGGCGCGCCAGAACAACCCGCTTGCCGCGATCGATTATGAGGATCTCGCCGATCCCAGATGGCGCGGCAAGCTCTGCATGCGCTCCGCGCTGCACCAGAACAACGTCGCGCTGGTCGCGGCCTACCTCGCGCATCACGGCGTCGAGGCGACGGAAGCCTGGCTTAACGCCCTGAACGCCAATCTCGCGCACAAGCCTGCCGGCAAGGACAACGACATGATCCGCGAGATCGCGCAAGGAAACTGCGAGATCGGCATCGGAAACACCGTCGCCCTCGCGCAGCTTCGCGACGGCCGTGAAGGCGCCGAGTGGCGCATCCAGGCCGGGACCGTGAAAGCAGTGCCGACCGTGTTCAAGGGCGGCGGCACCCACGTCAACCTGACGGGCGTTGCCATCGCAAAGCACGCGCCCCATCCGGCGGCCGCCAAACGATTCATCGAGTTTCTCCTGACGCCGGCGGCCCAGCAGACATTTGCCGCCGCCGAGCTGGAATATCCGCTGCTGGCAGCGGCGCAGCCGCACCCGATCCTCGACGAGCTCGGGTCGTTCCCGGCCGATACCCTGCCGATCGACCAGATCGCCGCGCATCAGCAGGCCGCGATCGCGCTGATCAGAAAGGTCGGCTTCGATGAGTGACCCGCGACATCAGATCAAGGCTGCATTGTTGCAGGTCCATTCCATCGCGGGCCTCGCGCTCGCGCTGCTGTGGGCCCTGGTCGGGCTCACCGGCGCAACGATGAGTTTCGAGGATGAGATCGAGGCAAGCCTGAACAGAGACATCATGCATGTCGACACCAGCGCGACGCGACGGCTGACGCCGGATGAGTTGATCGCGCGGCTGCAGGCCGCCGGCGAGACCGGCAAGGTCTCGGCCGTGATGATGACGAGCGATCCGTCCGCCGCCGTGCGCATCCGCTTTGCCCGCAGCGAAGGCGGCTGGCGGCCGTCCTCGGTCTATATCGATCCCTATAATGGGCATGTGCTCGGCTCGCCGCGCGGCGAGCCGTTCTTCGCCACCGTCCGCAAGCTGCATCGTTGGCTGCTGCTGCCCGGCGACGGCAACGGCTATGGCCGCAAGATCACCGGCACGGCCGCGATCTGCCTGATCGTGATGCTGATCTCCGGGCTCGTGCTGCGCTGGCCGCATCGCGCCGGCAGCGTGAAGATATGGCTGAAGCCAAATCTGGCGCTGCGCGGCCGCGGGCTGCACCGCTCGCTGCACGCCGTGACCGGCACCTGGGTGCTGCCGATCTATCTGGTGATGACGCTCACCGGCCTCTGGTATTCGTTCGAATGGTACAAGGTCGGCGCCAACTGGCTGCTCGCACGCCCTTCGACGTCAGCCGCAGGCCAGCCCAAATCGCCGCGCGGCATGGTCCCGGCGGACCCCAAGGGCGAGGCCAAAGGTGACGCCAGGGGTGACGCCAGGACCGGCATCACGCCGCCGACCTTCGATCGCGTCTGGTCCACCTTCCTGCACGAACAGGGCAGCCGCTATGCAAGGGCCCTGCTGACGCTGCCCGCCGGCGCCGGTACGGTGGTGCGCGTCAGGTCGTGGGCGCGCGACTCGACGCTCGAAAGCGTCCGTGACGAACTTCGCATCGATGCCGTCACCGGCCGCCTGGTGTCGTCGGACCTCTACGCGAACAAGACGTTCGGCGAGCGCATCCTCGCCGGTGTGCTCGACATCCACCGCGGCGCCATCCTGGGATGGCCCGGCAAGCTCGCCTTCATGCTGGCCGCGGCGCTGATGCCGCTCTTCACGGTGACGGGCCTCCTGCTCTATTTGTCGCGCCGCAGGCATCGCCGCCTCGCGCGGCCGCCGATCGGAAGCCTCGTTCCGGGCGAATGAGATTCACTTGCCCGGTGGCGGCTTCGGCCCATCGCCGGCGGCGCGCAGGGCGGTCAGGCCCTCGCGAAAGGTCGGATACCGCAGCGCGACGCCCAGCTCGTCGCGCAGAAGCGTGTTGCGGACCCGCTTGCATTCGCTGAAGAAGGTTCGCGACATCGGCGCCAACTCCGCGCGCTCGTACGGGATGTCCGGTGGCGGCGGCAGGCCGCAGAGCTCGGCGGCAAATGCCACCACATCCTGCGGCGGAGCCGGCTCGTTGTCGGCACCGTTATAGATGGCGCCGGCCCGCGGCCGGCCGAGCGACGCCTCGACCATCTGCGCGATGTCTTCGACATGGATCCGGTTGAACACGTGCCCGGGCTTGACGATCCGTCGCGCCTTGCCTTCGGCGAGTTGAACGAGTTGGTTGCGACCGGGGCCATAAATCCCCGCCAGGCGGAAGATGTGGACGGGAATGCGGTGCGCGTCGCCGAAGTCCAGCCACTGCCGTTCCACGTTGAGCCGGCGGCGCGAGGCCTCGCTCATCGGCGTCGGCACCGTCGCTTCATCGACCCATCCGCCACCGTGATCGCCATAGACCCCGACCGTCGACAGATAGCCGATCCAGCGCAGGTGCGAGGCCGCCGCCAGATCGCCGCGATAGACCTGAAGCACAGGATCCTGCTGCGCGCCTGGAGGCACCGAGACCAGCACCGCGTCGCTGTCCGCGAGCTCGCGAGCAATCGCCGCATCACGCTGGGCGGCTACGAACAACCGCATCGCATAGCCCGCGCCGGACAGCAAATCGGCCTTCGCCTGCGAGCGGACCGTTCCCGCGATTTCCACGCCACCGGCCGCGAGCCTCCGCGTGACGTATGTTGCCGAATATCCCAGCCCGAAAATGAAAAGCTTCATCCGCGATCCGCTTCACCCGTCCAGAGCCTCATCTGTCGACGAGGGCTCGCGCCAACGTCCGGAGCCCCCGCACACGAATATCGCGGTGAGCAGCCGGCGTCCCTCTATGGCATGGTTCATCGCCTCTCCCCAAGCCATGAACTGCGGCAAGCCTTTCGCTGGCGTCACCGCCTGATCGATCCTGCCCCCCTGTTTTCACATCGGCGGCTGTCCGTACACGCGCAGCGATTTGGTTGCACCCCGCACCAATGATGGCTCCACGATGAAGCCACCGTCCGATAGCGGCTCATCAATGGCGTACGCCCGGCCATTTAGCGGCGCCAAGAAGGCCACACCGGCCACACCGCTCACTTTGCGTCCGCGAAGCTGCAACCGTAAGGCTGATGTAAGTCTCGACGAGTAACATGATCGCAAGTTCTGGCGGCTCGCAAAAGGCGCAAATGGCAAATTCGAAAGCATATTCAGCCTTGCGGGGCCGTGCGTTTTGAACCGAAGGCAGTGGCTAGTCGGCGCGGCTGCTCTCCTTGTGAGCGAGCGAGGTCAAGCCTTCGGCATCGAGCAGCTCGAGCCGAGTGAAGACGACCTCGATTCCTCCGGGAAAGCGAGGAGTGGCAGCGGTGATATCGTTCTCCCGAACTTCGCGTTCGAGCCCGAGACCGAGGCGCTTGCTGCAGCATGGGCTGCGGCCGGCACGACGATGACGCGCCGTCGCAAATGCACCTTCAACCGGGGCATCAGGCGGCTCAAGAGCTTTCCCGTCAGCGATCCGGTCTGGCCGTGTCTCGTCCACCTTGGCAAGGCCGGACCGACGCTTGCCACGTCAAGGATCAACATCAAGAGCCCCGGCATGTATGACCTTACGCAGGTCGGCAACGTCACGCTTGTTGCCAACACCACTGTTGCGGCCTCCGGAGGCGGCTACTTCCGCATGACGGGTCTGAAATGCTCCAGCCTCCCTCAGACGAGTCACGCGGCTGGCGTCTTCTCTTGCTCGCCAGGGGCTGTTGCCGGCACGTCTTCTGAAATCGGCGCCAACGATTCCACGAACGGCATCACCGTTGGTATCTGGAATAGCGCTGCAAACACGATGGCTGCGCGCTGCGGCGGCGCACTCGTTACCGCCATCGGACACACCGCGGATTGGGACGGCCAGTATTTCAACGCTGTCTCGCGAGGCAACTCTGACAACTTCCAGGCCTATCGCAACGGTCGCCTGGTCGCCGATGTCGCGTCCGTATCGGCGGCTTTGCCCGCGCAAGAGATGTACCTGTTGGCAGCCAACAACGACGGGACCCCGTCCGGCAGTGCCAGAGCGCTGTCCAGTTGGTTCGTTGCCGGCCGCAACCTCACCGCGGCGCAGATGCGAGAGCTCAGCGCGGTCCTTGCAATGTGGCATCAGGTCATGTCCACCGCTGAATTGGACACCTACGAAGCGGGTTACCAACCGCAGAACGTCACCACTTACGATGCGATCGTCTATGGTGCGACGGCGGCCGGCGTTCTCGCCGCGCGATCGCTTGCTCGGGAGGGACATTCCGTTTGTATCGTGGGCGGCTGGCGTGACTACAACGTGGGTGGGGTACCCGGCGTCGGTGGACTAGGGTGGACCGACAGCACGGCTCCGACCGCGATCACGGGGCTGCCGCGATATCTCATCAATCGCACCCAAACACTCGCCGGCGATTTGGGTTGGGCCGGCGGCACCGCTCCGACGGACTTCTCGGGGGTGGCGCGATATCTCGGCAAGCGCATCAAGACGCTCCTCAAAGGCACGTCGAACATCTCTTTCGAGCCTCGCCATTTCGAGCAGGCCAACCGGGAGCTGCTTGACCCGTCGTTCACGGGCGGTGCCGATATCCCGGTCTATTGGTCAACCGGTGCGGTCAGCGCAACCGTTGTGGATGGACAAATCACCGGCTTCACGACACGGGACGGCCGGACATTCAGCGGAAGTGTCTTCATCGATTGCTCATACGAGATGGACTTGGCCTATGTCAGCGGTTGCACCATGACGGTCGGTCGCGAGAAGGCCGGCGCCGGCGCGGAGGCGGCGAATGGCTTCCGGGGAGTTCAAACCACCTGCGGCTCGCGGCCGAACCAGGCAACCAATCATTCGGGCGCGGCAGTCGACATCGATCCGTGGAACACGCCCGGAGACACGAATTCCGGATTGATTGCTGGCGTGCAGGGCGTCTTCACCAACGGTACCCCCGCGAACGGTTCGGCGGACGGCAAGGTTCAATCAATGGCTTATCGCCTGACATTGACCACGACGCCCGCCTATATGATCCCGTTCCCGTCGACTCCACCTGCCGGCTACTCGAAGTCGAAATATGAGATCCTGCTGCGCTTGTTCGCCGCGGACCCCACGCTGGTCCTGACCGACATCTTCAATATCCAGCCGCTGGCGGCTGACGTTTTCGATTTCAATACGAAGAACATCATGTCGAGCGACTTCGTGGACCCGACCTCGACCGAATACGCGACGGCCAGCTATGCCCGCCGCGAGGAGATTATCCAGCTCCAAAAGAGCTACATCTTCGGGCTCTGGTATCTCCTGCAACACGAGGAGGACAGCCGCGTCCCCGCCGCGATCCGCGCTTCGGCGCTGACCTACGGTCTCTCGGCAAAGCACTATGTTTCTCCGAATTGGGGCGATCAGCCCAACTTCAACAGCCAGATTTATGTCCGCTCCGGTCGCCGTATCGTCGGCGACTACGTGCTTACGGCCGAAGACCTCAACGCGCCAGACGGTACCACGCCGCGCTCGACCAAGACGATTGCGGTTGCGGCCTACGACATGGACAGTCACGCCATCGAATATCGGGCGTATTTCGACGGCACGAACTGGAAGGTCATCATCGAGGGCAATCTCTACATCACCCCGACCAGCGGCGCGGACAAGAAAGCTCCGATCCCTTACGAATATATGCTTCCCCGAAAGGGTGACCCCTCGAATCTTCTCTGCCTGTTCGGCGGTTCGGCAACCAACGTCGCGATCAGCGAAATCCGTATGGAGCCGCCGTTCTGGCAGATGGGCCAGTCAGCCGGAGTTGCAGCCGCGCTCGCTATCGAGAACGGCGACAACAACGTCAAGAACCTTGCGGCCAACTACCCCAGGCTGCGCGCCCGGCTTCTCGAAGTTAAACCGCTGCTTGCCGGAGAGACGACGCTTTCGCTGCCAATGGTGAACTAGGACGCGGATTCACAAACTCGGGTCCGCCGACAAAGCGGCAGCAGCAGTGATCCCGGGAGAGACCGATCTCGCCACAGCATTTTCGGGCGGATCGAATCCTCCGCGATCTTCGCCAAGCGCTGGCCGACTAGCGTGAGATGAACACTAGCATCAGGAGTGCACAGCACGCATCTGCGCTGCGAACTCGCCATACGTCTCGGCAAGCTCGTCGAGCACCTTACCGCGGAGCAGCTGTAGCGTTGATGCGTCGGGCAATGCCGTTCGACCTGGCTGGTCAGCATGCTCGAATTTGAAACCGGTCGACGCCTTGATTTCATCGAGATCGTGCCCCGGATGAACGCTGTCGAGGACGAATCCAGGACGGGACTTGTCGAAGCGAAAGAGGCCCTTGCCCGTTAGCAGCGCGATAGGTCCTCCAGTTCGGAATACGCCTTCTCCGCTCACTCCGGGAGCGCTCACAAAATCAACCTTGTCGACCAGAACGCGCGGGGAATGTTCCTCACGGAAAAGTATGACTCGCGGCACGACAAAATACAGATAGGCTGACCCAAAAGATCCGGGCCAGCGCACGTTCGACTGCGGATAACCTCCCGCTCCTACAAGATTGACATTGCCGAGCCCGTCAATCTGTCCTCCGCCGAGAAAGAATGCGTCGATACGTCCCTGAGCAGCGCAATCGAAGAGCTCCGCCGAGCCGTTGGTAAAGAAGTTGTGCTCAACCGATCCGAGAATCGAGATGCGCGGGCCAGGTTCTCCCTTGGCAGCTTTCAACGCGCGCAGAAGCATAGCCCCTGCGGCAGGAATGGGTGACGAAGCGCCCACGGCCACATGTTTGACGCCGTCCAATAGCTGCGCGATCGCATGGATCAATATCTCGCGCGGAAGGACACCAGTCACGATACCGCCTCCGATCTGACGTCGGTCATGTATCTAGAAAATCCCTCGACCGTCGGCGCCGCCTGAGCATAGCGAGCGATCTCTGCCGTATCCGGGGGATATTCGCCCCAAAGGCCGTAGGGCCACGCGCCTCGCGGAGCTCGCCCGACGGCCGTGATGTAAAGGGCAGGAAGCACCCCTGCGGCCGTCAGCTCGTCCGCCAGCAGGTTCTTCTCCACGATGCGCTCTACGGTGACGATCGTGATACTTGAGGCATAGGCCATGGCCGCGAGTTCGCGTCGCCGCCCGATCCAGACGTTCCCGAAACGGTCAGCCATGGGGGCGTGGAAGATAGCCACATCCGGCTTGATGGCAGGAATCAGGACGATGGGATCGCCCCCGTCGGCGAGAGGATTGTCGATTGCGCGCCAGTCTGCCCGGTGCCGAAGCAGGTCTGTTCCGATCAGCCCCCGCATCGGCATGAACGGAATGCCTTTCTGAGCCGCCATCAAGCCGGCATGAATGGCGGGACAAGTCGCATCCATCAATCGAATTGAGCCGTCCTTGACGGCGGCATTGAACCGAGGCGCGCCGCCCGCCTCGCCCAATGAAACCGCGCTCGTCTCGACTGTTCTGACCAAGCCGGCTCCAATAAGCTGATCGACCTGTAGGCCTCCAGTCGGCACGCAGACCAGGTGCAAATCATTCGCACCGTGCCTGATCATTTCGCGCGTCATGGCCATCGATACGCCAGCGTAATCTACCGGAAGCGCGACGGTCATCCCACGCTCGATGTACTTCGCCATTGCATTAGGTGAACGCATCGAGAATACCTCCACTTGCTCAGCGCGACAGAGCGGAGTTTCCTTGAACCGGCTCCAACGCACGAATGATCTGCGCGGCATCGCCGCATGCTATGCACGCGATGCCATCGATTTTCGCAGCCTGGCCTGCTTGTATTCGCTCTCGTGGCTGCCTGGCTTCAAGAATCTGCGCTCCTGAAGTAGCTTCTGAGCGAGCGGAATCTTGTTCGCGCGGAGCGCGGCCTCAAGAAGATACTGATCGAAAATGTCGCGCTGTGCGTGGCTTGCGCCGACCGCGCCGGTGACGTGACGCAACGGCATAATTTCATTGACCACATCATCATATCGGCCTCGCTCGAAGGCGATGATGCTCTCGCAAAGCGGGATGCCAAGCTTTTGAATGACGCCACTTACGTATTTCGTCTCGTCGTTAGAGTAGGTCTTCATTGATTCGATCAACCGTCTGGCTGCGTCGAAGCGGCCTTCGCGCGCCAGCGACATAACGAAATGGATGTCAGTGAAGACTAACGCGTGATCATCGATGTGATTCTCGGCGTAATCGGCCAGCTTCTCCCAGCGAGCGCCGACATCAACGCCGCAGAATTCCAGGCGGGCCAACAGCGACGCCGCATTTTGGATGTCGAGATAGAAATCCGATTTTTCGCCCATGACGGCCGAGTCATACAGCTCAAGGGCGCCGTCGAGCCTTCCCGCATCAATGTGGAAGAGTGCGTTGTGCCACCAAAGGTGCCGCCGGAACGGATTCCGATCGTTCCATTTGTCGAGTGGATGGTTAAGCCAATCCAACCCATCCCTGTGCCGCCCCTGCATCTCGAGTACGTGCGCAACGGCATGCAACGCCCACAGGTCATCCGGACTGACCTCAGCCGCCTGCCGCCCGTAACGTTCGGCGTTCCCGTAGTCGCCGTTTTCTTCGCACCCAAAGGCGAGCATGCCGAGAAGATTCCCATACCCCGGCATGTCCTTTCGCCAGTCCGCCAGTACGGATGCGGGGATCGATCTCAGAGCGCGGGTTTGCCCCATCCAGAAGCTGTTGAAGTGGTGGAGACGCAAGGCCAGAAGATCGTGCGGATAGTCGGTGAGAATGCGCTCCCAGCATGCGTTCGCCGCCATCAGATCGCTTTCGATCCAGAGGCGCAAGGCTTCGAGATGCCTCCTTTCGCGATCTGTGGCTCCTTCGGAGGTCCGCTCGGACTGTCCGAGGGCTGCCCTAGCTTTGTCGAGTACCGCGAGCGTTCCGAACATCATGAAGAAGTAGCCACGCAAGCAGTGCGCGAGGCAAAACTGCGGGTCCAAGTCCGCCGCCTGCTTCGCCAAGGGCATTGCTGTCGTCCGATACTCAAGGAAGCTCCTGATCGCCTCGTTATAGGCGGTCACTGCGCCCTCATGCTTGGAGCTCAGCTCCAATCCTCGATCATCAAACATAGGATCTCCGTTCTGCGAATTTCGTGAGGAATGATCGTGACCTCAGATTGAAAGCAACGATCCGGCGAGTGTGGGCGCCGCGACTACCCGGACGCTATGCGGCCGTCTTCAATCATGTCAGCGATTGTCTGGTCCGCGTATCCAAGGACTTGCGAAAGCACGTGACGGGTGTGTTCGCCCAGCTTTGGCGCGGGCCGTTGCCCATCGTCCTTGTCGGTAGCGAAGGGCAAAGCTCGCGGCATTCTCACCGCGCCCAGAACTGGATCACTTACCGGCTTCAAACCCCTGAAGTTGAGGTGCTCGTCGCTCGCCATATCCTCAATGGATTGAATTGGTCCCGCGCCGAGCGACTGCGCTTCGAAGGCAGCCAATGCCGTTGTCCGGTCCATGCTCCGTATCCATTTCGAAACCCAGGCCTCGATTTCACTACGGTGCTCGGTCCTACCAGAAAGGGTCGCGAAGCGAGGATCTGAAACCCATTCCGGGCGCCCCACCAAGCCGGCGCAGCGGGCAAACTGCTCATCGTTCTGAACCGAGAGACATATCCACTTTTCGTCGGCAGTCATGAAGTGGCCTGTCGGAGCACCACCGAGGCTGTGATTTCCATCTCGCTGCCAGGCCTTTCCGGAGGCTTCGAAATATGCGAGCAGCGGGGCGATCATCCTAAAGGCCACGTCGTATAGCGCGACGTCGACGGCAGGTATCGGGCTTAAACCAGCTTTCCGTTGCTGAAGTGCCAGCATGGCGCCGAACGTGTCGAGAAGCCCCGTCATGAAGTCACAGACCGGGACCGCGCCTCCTGCGCGCATCGGCGGGCCATCACGCTCTCCGGTCAGATAGCTGAGACCGCAGAAACCTTGCGCAACAGGATCGTATCCCCCTCGTTTCGACTTTGGCCCGATTCGACCAAAGGCAGACACATGTACAACGACGATTGCGTGGTTCAGCACCCGAAGGGCCTCATCGCTCAAGCCTCGTTGCTCCAGCACGCCGGGCCTTAGGCTGCCGATCAGGATATCGCACTTCTTGATCAGGTCGCGCAGTACGACGAGCCCTCCGTCCCGGGTGATGTCGACGACCACCGATTTCTTGTTACGGCTGTTGACCTGCCAGAATGCGCTGGTGCCTTCTACGATCGGACCGAACTGGCGCAACACGTCGCCGCGCCCCGGTCGCTCGACCTTGATAACTTCCGCACCGTTGTCGGCGAGCAGTGTGCCCACAAAGGGGCCTGCGATCAGTTCACCCAGCTCGATCACCCGGATGCCAGCCAGTGGTTTTGTCAAGGGCACGTCCCTCACGAACTGGTCTTCTAAATGCCGGACAGACCCACGCGGCGACTGGCGGCGGCGGAGAGCTCGAAAAAAGCCCAGCATGGGCCGATGCTCACGCCGGGCCCAGTGAGCGAGATCTACAGTGAGAGACCTCAGACCCGACCGGGAGGACGGCCGAGGCCGATAATCGTCGAAAGTTGGCTACCTGGATCGAGGCTCGCGTTCACTCGGCAGCATCGCGGAGTGAGGTGGTCGACTTGTTGTAGCCACCTCGCGTTTGTGGAAGCTTCATGTCGAGCACCCGAGAGGCGACCAATGTCCTCAGTACTTGGGCTGTACCGCCGGCGATCGTGAACATGCGAGCGTCCCTGACGGCGCGTTCCATCGGATAATCCCGCGAATATCCGCGTGCTCCGAAGAGCTGCAGCGCCTGATTCGTGACCGTGTTGGCTGTCTCCGACGCGATAATCTTCGCCTGAGCCGCCAAAAGAGCATCGGGAAACGGGTCGGCGCTCAACGCCGCCTGATGAAGAGAAAGCCGTGCTGCATTGATGGCGACAGCCATGTCAGCCACCATCCATTGGAGGCCTTGAAACTCGGCAATGGGCCGCCCGAATTGCTCGCGCTCCTTCACGAAGGCCACGGCCTTCTCCAACGCGCCTTGAGCGATCCCGAGCGCTACCGTGCCGGCACCGACGCGCTGACTGTTGTACGCATTGATCAGATCGGCGAAGCCGCGACGCAGGCCCCGCGGCGGCAAGACAAGCATGTCCTCTTTGATCTCGAGATCCCTAAAGATGATCTCCGTCTCGGGGATCCCGCGCAGCCCCATGGCTGGCTCGCGCTTACCTACGATCAATCCGGGAGCGCCGGCTACTGCGATGAACCCACCAATGCCCTGCTCGACTCCGCTCTGATCGAACACGCGGGCGAAGATCAAATGAAGCTTGGAGACGCCGCCTCCGGTAATCCAATGCTTCTTGCCATTGATAACATAGGTTCCGCCGCGCTTGTCCGCACGCGTCGTCATTTCAGTCGCGGCCGAACCGGCATTCGGTTCAGTGATGCAGATCGCAGGTTTGTCGCCGGCCAGAACCAACTCCGCAGCCAAGCGCTTCTGCTTTTCGGTGCCGTACTGCATCACGGCCGAAATGGCGCCCATGTTTGCTTCAACGGCAATTCGCCCCGTAGCACCGCATACGCGGGCCATTTCCTCGATGATCAGCGCCGCCTCAAAGAAGCTCCCACCGCGGCCGCCATACTCCTTCGGAATTGTGTATCCCATGAAGCCGGCCTGCTTTAGAGCGGTCACGTTGTCGAACGGATAGGCTTCCGTCCTATCGACTTCCGCCGCTTTTGGAGCGAACTCCGCCTCGGCAAGTTCGCGGGCGGCTGTTCGAAGCTTCAGTTGCTCGGGCGACAGCTTCATGTGCATGGGTTGGTCCTCTTTCGGTCGCTAGGACGTCCGTCGCAATTCGCCCCGAAGCCTGTCAAAACGCAAACGAATATTTTATGAGCCCGACTTCAAAATATGTTAAGTCGATGCTCATGAGCATCAGACAACTCCGAACGCTTGTGGCCATCGCCGACGGAGGCAGCTTCAACGTCGCCGCACAGCGACTCTACATGACTCAGTCTGCAGTCAGCATGCAGATGAAGGCTCTTGAAGTCGACATGAGAACGAAGCTCTTCGACCGGACGAGCAGACCTCCGGTGCTTAATGCCAACGGCTGGCGGCTTGTCGACGAAGCGCGCCATATCATCGAGCGGTACGACGCGCTCCGGCTGCTCGCTTCGGCGCCCGCGACCGGGCTCACCGGATCGTTGAGGCTGGGCGTGATCCCATCGGTTGCAACGCACTTGCTTCCGCAGACCCTGTCGAAATTGCGAAGTGACCACTCAAGCTTACGAATTCAAGTGCAGAGCGGGCTTTCACCCGAGCTCGCATTCAAGGTCGAGGAGAAGCATCTGGACGTCGCCGTCGTCACAGAACTGGAGAGATTCGATCCAGCCGTTGTCTTCGAACAGATCTCCGAAGAGGAGCTGAAAGTCGTCATTCATAAGGACTTGGTCCGCGGCTCGACCGGCGATTTGCTACGGACTTATCCGTTCATTCGTTTCAATCCCGCAATGGGAGTTGGCCGAGTAATCGATGCTACTTTGCGCGAGAGACGTATCCTTGTGAACGATTTCATGGAGTTTGACAGCATCGAGACGATGGTCAGAATCGTGAAGTTGAAGCTTGGTGTCGCCATCATTCCAGTCGGTTTGTTCTCCTTCGAGCCGGCCGATAAACTCAAGTCCATATCGTTCGACCCGCCTGTCCATCGAAGGATAGGGGTTGTGGCTCGCCGGGGAATGATCGATGCTCCAACAGTTCGGGCCGTGACCGAAGCGTTCAAATCCTTCGTAAAGGTGTCCCGCCCTCAGTCTCGCATCAGGAAGAAGCGATAGGTCGGCCCGGCGCGACACACGCGCTGATCCCCGTGCGCCCGCGATTGTCGGCGGGTGCCATCGCGTCAGGGGAGCCCCTTCGCGATCTCGGCTAAAAATTATAGCCGATGGACGCCGATCGACCTCATGGCAGTCGGCATACGTCCGGATGGAGAAGGGGTGCGTCCTTCAACCAGACCTTCGCGCCTTTCGCACCGGCAACGGTGCTCAGCGCCTGCCCAGCCGGCAAGCGAGCCCAGCTTTGCGACGTCAGCGCCTGGCCGCCGATCGACAAGCTCCCCGCGAGAACAAGCATTTCGAGACCGCGTGGGTTCTCAACCATGATCATCCTGCCGGGCATCCAGCTCTCGAAACGTACATTTTCGAACCCATCGTCGAACAATTCGATGGCGGTTGCCGCGCCCGGTCTCGGCTCGAGCTGACGACCTTCCGCGGGCCGTCGTACGATCTGGTCGCGATCGCCGTCCCGGAATTGCCAAAGCCGGACGAAGATCGTGCAACCGCCCTTCGATGCTGGAACGTGTGAGGTCCCGGGAGGGTTGCGGAAGTAGCTGCCCACCGGGTAATCGCCGTGCTCGTCCTCAAAGACGCCGTCGAGAACAACGATCTCCTCACCGCCGCCGTGCGTATGGCGAGGGAACGCGCTACGCGGTGCGTATCGCACAATCGACGTGGCCCGCGCCACCTCGTCGCCGACGCGAAACAGCATGCGCCGGTCGACGCCGGCCGCCGGGCTTGATGTCCACGGGAGCTGCGCGGCGTGAACGATCACCGGAACAGTCAGGTCGTCATTGATGCGCATCGCGCTCCTCCGTCATGGTCAGTACTATCCTGAAATTGACCTGCCGGATCTCATCCGTGCAACCGCCTCCGCGGCTCTCTGCAATGGCATGGTCTCGATGCGCGGACGTACGCCCGTGAGCACGCTGAAATCGCGTCTCGCGTTCCGCAATTTCGAGCGTACGCGGTTCTGAGACCTGCGCGACGCGATGGGATCGCTTCATGGTGGTGCCTCCGATAATCGTTCTCTCCAGATCTTTCCCTGGGACGAGGTTCCGTATGACGACGTTTTTGCCGCAGGCGATCGAAGCGGTCTCGACGACATCAGGCCGCATCGTCGCGGAGCGGTCCAGCCGACGCCAGCACCAGCGCTGCGACGGCGAATATGAGAGGCGGAAACGAAAGCCACAGAACCATGTCCCAGCCATATGCGGAGAGAAGCCCTCCCGACAGGAACGAGCCGAAAGTCATGGTGCCGAACACGACGAAGTCGTTCAGCGACTGGACGCGCGCCTTCTCTTCCGGCCTATGGCATTCGAGGACCATCGCTGACGCCCCTACGAAGCCGAAATTCCAGCCGACTCCCAGGAGGATCAATGTCGCCCAGAAGTGCGCGACTTGGACGCCGAGGAGGCCCACCGCCGACGAAGCAGCGGTCAGCAGCAGGCCTGTCGCCACGACTTTCGACGCACCGAACCGGCTGATCAGTCGTCCGGTCCAAAAGCTTGGTCCGTACATGGCGATCACGTGCCATTGCAGGCCAAGGTTCGCCGCTTGCTGCGGGAGGTTGCAGAACTTCATCGCGAGCGGCGCCGCCGTCATGAGGAAATTCATCAGCAGGTAGGAGACGACGCCGCATACGACCGCGCCAATGAAGCGCGGTTGGCGCGCGATGACCGAGAGTGGACGGCCGTTGCCGGCCTCGGCAGCCGCCGGCAGGGGCAGACGTACACCGGCGAGAACCAGCAACGAAACCGCAGCGACCGCCGCCTGCCCGAGATAAGTGGCCGCGAAGAGATAGGGTTGCCAGAGGTCCATCGTGTACGTGACGAGCTGCGGCCCGATCACGCCGGCAAAGACTCCGCCCGCCATTACCGCCGACAACGCGCGAGGCCGCCGCTCCGGCGCCGCACAGTCGGCGGCGGCGAAACGGAAGGACAACACCACTGCGGCGTAGACGCCGCCGAAGAACGTCGCGACGCAGAACAGCCAGAACGATGCTTGCAGCACCGCCAACGTTCCGATCAGTCCGCCTAGGACGCCGCATCCCGTCCCGGCCATGAATGCCGCCCGGCGACCGTAACGCTGTGCGACCGCTCCGGCGGGCAAGGTGCAGGCGGCCATCCCGACTACGAAGATCGAGATCGGAAGCGTCGCCAACGCCTTCGCGGGCGCCAGCATGTCTCCGACCACCGCGCCGGTCGCGTAGATGACGGTCGAGTTCGCGCCAGCCAGCGCCTGAGCGATCGCCAGCCTAATGACGTTGGCGCGCTCGAAGCGGAACGCTGGCGGAGCGTCCACCAGACCCTGCACGACGACTTGAGACATTCAGACCTCGACTTGACGCATCCAGCGCGCGTCGCGCTGGGAAGGACGACGGTGAAGGCGACGATCGAGCAGATCGCGCGCTTTGGCGGACTGGCCGCTTCGCATCAAAGAGAGCAGCAGCATGTCCTCGATGACTTCCCTCTGCGCGCCGCTGCCGCCGACGCGAGCGACTTCTCCGGCCACGGGCTCGAGGATTCGCACGCATTCAGCGTGATCGGCGTTCGCAAAAGCGAGCGCGGCCGAACCGATCGCCGGGACGACGGAGCCGGCCGGCAGTGCGCCGTCCGCGACGCGCTGAGCGTTTGCGTCGATACGGTCGGTCGCAGCCACGTGTCGTCCGGTCGCCGCCACCAAGAGTCCCATGTGGACTTCGACGAAAGCGAGGCCAGGGTTCGGATATCGCGATCGCGCGTAGCTCTCGGCCTCCTCCCACAAGCCGGAGGGCACGTCGTAGCCGTATGCCTGCAGCCGCCACAACAGTGAGACGGTGTCGCTCACGACGTTGATCGGAAGGCCGAGCGAGACCGACGGCCGCACATGCTTCGAATAGATCGCGAGGGCGTGCTGCGGATCGTCGCGCTCGAGCGCGGAGAGCGCGGCGTGCCAAGCCAAATGTCCGTGCAACATGCCTGCCCGGTCGTACTCCGGCAGCCAGCCTTCGAGCAGCGTCTCCGCCTCCCGGGTCGCGCCCTGCTCGAACATGGCGTGCGCGACCGCGTGCGCGGCGTTCGCGTTGGCGCGGCGTTGTTCCAGACCGCGCTGCGCGAGGTCGCGGCCTTTGGCGACCGATCCGTTCTCGGCGTGGGACCAACCGCGATAGGTCAGAAACCACCAGTCGTCCGCGTCGTAGCGGTCCGCGAGCGTTTCGCAGAGATCGACGCGCGCCTGATCGTGGTCGGTCATCCCCGAGAAGGCGAACAATCCGAAGGCTCCCAACGGCAGCGAGAGGATCAGGACGTCGCGGGGCCATTGATCGAGATGGGCGAGCGTGGTTTCCAACGCCTTGACCGATTGACCGGTCACAGCAAGCGAGAGCACCGATACATGACTGATCTCCCGCGGCGAACCGTTCCGAGCGACGATCGCCTGCGCCGTCGCGATGCTCGCGCGCGCGTCCGCGGGCTGCCCCTTGATCGCGCACAGACGCGCGAGGGCGGCGTGCGCGAGCGCGAACTGCGGATCATGATCGATGGCCTGCCGCAGCGCATCCTCCGCTCCCGGCCAGGCCGATAGAAGCAGGTCGACACCGGTGCGGTAGCTGCCCGCTGCTTGCGGCGAGCCCGTTGAAATCGGAAGGCCGCGACTGTCGAACTCGGCCATGCTCGGCTCCTGGTACGGAAGATGGGCTGGCGAGCTTTCGGAGGTGCCACCCCTTGATTTCGATCGCTACCAGAGCGAAAAGCGGCTGTCTTTCGACGTTTCGCCAATTTATGTATAATACCAGCCAATCGGAGACGGCATGTCATGGACCCCGATATCGGCTCCGCCGGACGCCCTGCCCCCGCGCCCGATTACGATGCGGGCCCAGTCGATCCCGCCACGGCACGAATTTCCGGAGCACGCGCATGAATGGCATCAGGTCGTCTACGCGGTCGACGGCGTGCTTATGGCAATCGCGGAGAACCGGTCCTTCGTCATCTCGCCGGAGCAAGCTGTCTGGTTGCCGAGTGGCATCCGCCATCGGGTAGGTTCGCTGCTGGGTGCCGAATTCCGCAGCCTCTGGATAGCCGCCGACTCCGGACGAAATCTGCCGTCAACTCCGACGGTGCTGGCCGTCTCACCTCTGTTGAAGGAGCTGATCGTCGAAGCGGCTGCCATCGAAGGACACAAAGACGACGACGGCTACACGGACCGCGTCACGACGCTCATCCTCGATCAGCTCGGCAGGGCTCGGGCGCTGACGGCAGGATTGCCGTGGCCGCGCGGCGAACGCTTGCTGCGTCTTTGCGAAGCCCTTTACGTCGATCCGGCGGACGCGCGAAATTTGGACGATTGGGCCAAGTTGCTCGGCATGTCGTCGCGGACGCTCACGCGTCAGTTTGAAGCGGAGATGGGCTCGAGCCTCCGATCGTGGCGACGACGGGTACGGCTGCTGCGTGCAATCGAACTGTTGAGAAGCGGCATGGGAGTAACCGAAGCAGCGATGCAACTGGGCTACGGCTCCGCGTCAGCTTTCATCTTCGCCTTCCGGACGGAGATGGGGTCCAGCCCCCACGCCTACACGCGAAACGCGCCGAGCGCGCATTATGATGGCAGGCGCGCCGCCACATAATTGCTCCCCCACACAGTACGGCCGTGGGCTACCAATGCAGCGACCGGCGTCATGCCGCCGCGCAGATCGTTCTGCACCATAGCACCTGCTCAGCCGAATAGCTTTATCGACTCTGCGGCCGGTTCTGGTCATACAGCACCCGCGCGCGGATAGTGCCGCGAACGGCTTTCAGCTCGGCCAAGAGTTCCTCGCCCTCGCCGCCGACAACGTCGGTCTCGAGCACGACGTAACCGACTTCCGGATCGGTCTGCAGGTATTGCGCCAGGATGTTGATCCCGTGCCGGGAGACCGCGTCGTTGACCTGACGCATTACGCCGGGATTGTTGCGGTGAACATGGATGAAACGGGTGCCGGTCGGCCGCGCCGGCAATTGCACCTGCGGAAAATTGACTGCGCCGAAGGTCGAGCCGACATCGGAATAATCGATCAGCTTGCGGGCCACCTCGCCGCCGATGCGGTCCTGCGCTTCTTCCGTCGAACCGCCGACATGTGGCGTGAGAATCACATTGGACAAGCCTTGCAACGGCGATACGAAGCGGTCTTCGTTCGATGTCGGTTCGACTGGAAACACGTCGACCGCGGCTCCTGCCAGCCGGCCGTCACGCAAGGCGCTCGCCAGTGCATCGAGGTCGACCACGGTGCCGCGCGAGTTGTTGATCAGATAGGCCTCGGGCTTCATCAGCTGAAGCTGAGCCGCGCCAATCATATTGGCGGTAGCTGGCGTCTCCGGCACATGCAGCGATACGACGTCACTCGCCGCGAGCAAGTCGTCAAGCGTGTCGGTCGGCTCGGTATTACCGTGACGCAGCTTATCGGTCTGATCGAAATAGATCACGCGCATGCCCATGGCTTCCGCGAGGTTCGATAGTTGCGAGCCGATGTTACCGTAGCCGACGATGCCCAGCGTCTTGCCGCGCACCTCGCGGCTGCCTTCGGCAGACTTGTCCCAGCCGCCAGCATGTGCGGAGATCGAACGCGGAAATATCCGGCGGAACAACATCACGACCTCGGCGATGGTCAGTTCAGCCACGCTGCGAGTGTTGGAGTATGGCGCGTTGAATACAGGAATCCCAAGTTTTCGCGCGGCGTCGAGATCGACTTGATTGGTGCCGACTGAAAAGCAGCCGACAACGAGCAGGCGATCGGCGGTTTCCAAGATTTCCGCGGTGAGCTGTGTCCGCGAGCGAATTCCCAACATGTGGATGCCAGAAAGAGCTCGCTTGAGTTCTCCAGTTCCCAGCGCCTTGGGCAGGCGTTGCAGCTCGGTATAGCCATTGGCTTCGAACATCCGGGCCGCAGAATCGTTCACGCCCTCCAGCAGCAGGACGCGAATCTTCGTTTTGGGAAGCGATAACATCATCGAGATCCACTTTTGTAAGCTCGGGGGCAGGCTCTCGCACGAGCGCAATTTCGACCAGTCACGTGATAATATAGAGGGCGATTGCGTCAGGGTCCTACGGAAAACGCTTCTTGTCGCGGTATATCTGACAAAATTAATGGGAAGGGTGTGCCCCGCCCCCAGAAAAAGACAAAATCGGATACCTGGGCGGTTTGCGAGTCAGGCCACCTTGGACGCCCCTGGACTGGTCCGTGATATGGCCGGCCATCTGAATCACGACGCTTCCTCTCGAGTGCGCCCCTCTGACATATCTCCCACCCAATTTAATTGGCACGAGGTCCAGGGAACGCCGCCATTGTTGCAACGTTCAACAGCGCTCCTCTTCGCGGTCCACGAGCAGCAGGAACTATTTGAAGGCCTCGGCAAGTGATCGCGGACTGAGCTTCAGGCTGCGATTGGCGTCGTCCCTGTCCAGCGTGAGGAATTCGTCCCGCGCGGGCGCGTTGTAGCCGCGTGTCTTGCCGTTGAACAGCTTGACCGAAACGAGGTAGCTCTGAACCGCGTCGGGCAGCTGCATGACCTTGCTGTCGCCCCACGAGGGCTGCCCATCGAACAGAACTCCGGGCGTCGGCTTCGAGACTGACCTGGTCTCGTTCCACTCGACATGGCCATTGGCCCAGCCGCGAGCATCGTATGAGACGACCGTCCCCATGATCTTTTCGCAGTTGCCGCTGTTGTGCCCGACCGCGTAGACCTGAAAGCCTCTTGGCGTCACGCTCCGCAACTCGCTGCGCTCGCCGCTTTGTCGTACCTGGCGGTCCGGTGATTGCTCTCCACCTGCTGGGGCAATCTGACCGCCGACGCCTTGACCGTGCCGAACGTGTCGCCGATGACTCCGATTGAGCTCAAGCCGTTGTCACGTCGGCTGTCAGGGGTAAACTGGACATCGGTCCGCGCTCGCCTCCACCGCCGCTTGTGACCCCATAGCGGTCCGCAGCCACAACGCGGCATCACGATGCGCGGTTTTGTCCCGGCGTTGCGCTTCACCTCTGCGCCCGTCAGGGGACGATCACCACTTCCCCCGGAATGCATCTATTTGGCGTGATTGCTGTTCACCACCAGTATGGCCACCGCCACCCCTCATAGCGGACCCACGACGACACCAGGGGCGGGCCGTATGGATCGACTCGGTCGTCTTCAGGGCGATAACGATATCGTGGAACAATATAATAATCCCACGGTGTTGGCCTTATCACGGGCACCGGGATAACAACCCTCCTTGGTTCATGAACGACCTGTGCCTTCCGCGCCCGGGCTTCAGCACCAGACGTCCCGAGGTTACACAGCACCAGGGCCGCTCCGAGAGCGCACTCGACGGTCATTATCTTCATGCATCGGCCTCCTTGCCTGAGAGTGCAAAAGGACTCAAAGCAAGGCAAGCTAATTCGCTCTCGACTGGCTTGAATGACCGCTTATGAGCCTTCGCGTCGTTTGGCTGCGCTGCGGAATTTGGACGCTATCGGGGGATAGCGGACTCTGGCGAGCAGTCCGCCTGCGAGATTTACGGGTTCACGGCCTGGGAAGCCCGTCCGGGGCAACTCGGTCAAAAACCTGTCAAGGTCTGGCGGCAGAAATATTTCTGTTTTCCAGAATCGCAACTCAGTGTATGAATGCGCTCGTCTCACCCGCCTGAGGGCGCTTCGCGATCGTCACGAGTGTTGGGTTGGGATGCGGTGGACGCCGAATGTGCAACTGACGAGTGCGCATGAGGCGGACGGTGAAGTCGTGCAGGCCTGACGCCCTGGTGGCAGGTGTCTCATCAGCAAGAAGCTATGCCTCTGCTGATGACGGTGACAACAGAGCCCAGTCTCGCCTGGGAGAGCACGTATAAGCCGTAAACCATCGCGCAGGGAAAGCCGGAGTGTTCTTCGGTCTCACCTGTGGTCCTACCTCCCGCGTTTTTTACTACGCGGGACCCATGGGTGCGATCGGCACCCGGCTTTCCCTGCGCCCTCTGATCGAGAGGGGGCGAAACGAAGATGCAAACCTCGGACGATTCACGTCGCGAGAACGCGGATACATGCCCCACAAACAACGTCAGTCCCCCAGAGAGCTGCGCGCTCAACGCCATCCCGCGTCGGCTGCCGCCTTGTATCTCGATGGCCGGCTAGGCACTGCTCACGATAAAGGAACCGAGCGGCCGCGATTCGCGCACGACCGCCGCCCCGGAAGCTGATATGACATTGGGGTGAAGCAGGCGTTGCCGGTTGACTTGGGAACCGCCAGCAATCAGAAAACGCCTGAAAAATGAATGGTCGGAGTGGCAGGATTCGAACCTGCGACCCCTGCGTCCCGAACGCAGCGATTATTTTCTAAGTTATTGAATTTTCTTGATCTGATACGCTCCTCTGTCCCGTTTTGTTCACGGTCGTTTCACCCATTTCGTTGCGATTTCGTTGCGGCACTTTTTTGGACAGAACGCTCCGTCGGAGCCGGATGGCGCCGTGCAAAGCGCGAATCCTCGCGTAGCATCGAAGACGGACGAGGCTCGGCGGATATCTGACGAGATGGAAGGCCGTTCCGTCAATTCGTCGACAGAACCAGCGGGCCCCGTTTGCGCGGGCAGAAATTGAATGACGCCCGGCGAAACGCGAGCCTGGGTTCGTCTGCGCATCGGTGACCAAGATGGGCACGCCAGGGTAGACCGTGGGCCATTCCGAGGTGTCATTGATCCAGGCCGTGGCACTGGGCGATAACTAGCCCGTCAAGGTCGTGATGTCGGCATACCGCTGGGCCAGCCGCAGCGCGACGATCGGCTCGTAATGCGCCATCCGGTTGCGCAGGGCGCGAAAATCGTCGAGCTGCAACGCGATGCTGTTGCGCTGAATGCCCTCGCCTGGAAGATCGGCCGCAGGTCTTGCCACAACTGGTGGCTGCGCCGGCCGAACAGCGAACCCCAGAACCCAAAGTTCAGCTCGGCCCACCATCTGGCCGTGGGTGGCGGGCTTGCCGTCGCGTGTTAGGTTGTCGCGTGCCTCAGCCACGCAACCGATTGACATTTCAAGATGAGCACCTGAGGGTCGTCGACGCCGCGCTTGGTGGCCAGCTGACAATCGGCGACGTTGCGCAACGCGACTTCGAGCATGTGTAGAGGCCCGTACAGAGCCGCAGATAGTTGGACGAAGGTGTAGAGTGGTTTGGCCAACGCCTCGTCCTGATCGGCCCAAAGCCGGTAGATACTGAACCGGTCGGCCGATATTGCGCCTGTGAATGTTTTCCAAGTCGTACGCTATAGTCAGGTACGCCCGGCTTGGTCCCTGCATTTGCATACCTTCGGGCAAGCCTTTTAGAGGAGGCCCGGTCGAGCGCAAAGCCCGGGCCTGTTTTCATTTTCATTTGCCCTTGAAGCTTCAGCGGTTACCCCGGTGCCGATCAGGCTCGCCGGGGGCTGCTTGGTTTTTCGGCCAATATCAAAAATCGCCAACAAAATCGGCACTTGATTGACGGATCCGGAAAAATCTCTTACATATACTGGCTTGGATTGGGAAGAAGGCGTTTTTCATTGTCCGTTATGGAGCCATATATGTTCAATCACCGTCACTACGTGCCCATTTTGAAGTGGAAAATGGGCGAATATCAGGCCCTCAGCCGGCTGGCCACGCCGGTCAAGGACCGCATCACGCCCCTGCTGGAGATTCCGCCGGTCGGCTTCGACTTCGAGACCGGCGCCAACAAAGAGAGCGCCGACGACCATCTTGGCGACTTCGGCAAGCGGCTGAAATCCAAGTGGCAGGCCCGGCCCTGCTTCGTTGACCTGAAACACCTGCCGCCCGCGACCCGCTGTGCTGGGGGCCGCCATTGCGTCGAGGTCTTGTTCGACACCGTCCGCGCCGAAGGTTGCTCGGCGATCCCGGTGGTCAGTTTCGCCAACGATGCCGCCTTCCTCGCGGCCGTCGCCGCTGTCGCCCGCCAAGACCGGCGCGGTGTTTGCCTGCGGCTGTCGCTTCCCGACTTCGACCGGATGAACTTGCAGGCCGATATCGAGAACCTGCTGCGCCCGATGGCCAACGGCTACGGCGAGTGCGACCTGGTGATCGACCTCGGCGCGCCGACCTATGTGCCGATCGCCATCATGGTCACGATCATGCAGACGCTTATGGGCCGGGTGCCGATGCTGAACCAGTGGCGCACCGTCACCATCGCTGGCACGTCTTATCCAAACTCGGTGGCGAACATCGCCTCGCCCTACCAGCTGCTTCCGCGCCACGAGTGGCAGGCCTATCGCGCGTTCATCGCCACGCTCGGCCACGACACCCGCATTCCGACGTTCGGCGATTACGCCGTGGCTCATCCCGACCTGGTCGAGCTCGACATGCGCATGATCAAGCCGTTCGCGAAGCTGCGCTACACCATCACCGACCACTGGCACGTCGCGCGCGGCACGCCGGTTCGGACGCATGGGTTCGGGCAGTATCAGCAGATGTGCGCGACCCTGGTGCGCCTGCCCTATTTCAGCGGCCGCGCGTTTTCGGCGGGTGACGCCTATATCGAGGACTGCGCGGCGGGCACCGCTACAACGGGGAATCTGTCGACGTGGGTGTGGGTGTCGACGAACCGGCATCTGACGAAGGTGATCGATGACCTCGCCAGCGCGCACGCGCTTTCAATCGCTGCCGAATAAGCGGCCGGAGTTCATCGAGTTCGACGGTTTCGGCGAGGTATTTGTAGAGGACGCCGCGCGGCTTGCGCAGTAAGGTCGGCGGCGCCTCGCGCTCCTGCAGAATCTCGACGACTTCCGGGCGCCATAACAGCTCGGCGAGAGCGAGCGGGTCGATCGTGGGGTTCTGCGCAAACGGCTGCGCGGTCTCGAAGCTGATGCCGCCCCGTGGCCCGGCGGTCACGACCTTGATGCCCCACCACGCCGGCAGAAACGGTTTGGCCTTCGCCAGATGGCGCTCGCCAACGACTAGGGTTGCCCGGTCGAGCACCAGACCGTACGTCACCACCTGTGACGGCAATCGCTCCAGCGTGTCGGCATCGCTCTTGATCTCGTAGCCGTGCAGGTAGCCGTTGACTACGGCGATATCGACCCGGCAGGTGCCATGGCGCAGGCCGAGCTCGTCGAGCACCAACGTATCGGCGTCGCCGTGATGCTCTTTCAGCACCTTGCGGTGCAGAGCTTGCCTGACGTCACGATCTCGCACGACTAAATCCTCAGGGTGGGAGCGGCCTCAAGATGCCGCGACAAAGCCCAACAAACCGTTGAATCTTCGCTAGCGATCGACCTCATCGAATCACCATAGCGCCGAAGAACCAGCGCTGACCACCCCCGTCTGCGGCCCGGGCGGGCACAAAGCTGTGGCCCGAGTCTTCAAGGCAACAGGTGGCGGCAGGGTTCCGATCGACGACGGCGTGTTACGCTTTTAAGGGTTTGTTAGGGAACGCCGTCCGGCCCGCTGCATATTGAGCTTGGACGATCGAACTTCAATGCAAGCAGGGGCGAATCTTGGGACGCCCGAGGGAGAATTCTGGTGCATCCAGCGGGCGAATTTCAGGACAGGCGGGGGGCGTCGGTACGGAGACCCAAAGCTCAACTATACGCATCGTTCAGAACCATCCAGGATACTCATAGACCATTAGAGGGCACGTCCTCCGGTTCGCCCCCTCACCGTCCCCTGAGAGCGGTTGACGTGTGCGAATCCGGTTTCCTGAGCTGCAGCGGCTGATTTCTGAGCCTTTGTCCGGCCAAACCACTTGCCAACGTCCCAGCCGCCGTCAGTTCTTGTTTGATTGCTACGTCAAGGTCCGTAACCATCAGGTGGTCGACGAGTGGCACTCTCTTGTCAATCCGCAGCGGCCTATCCCCGCGAAGATCGTCGAACTGACCGGCATCACCAACCAGATGGTTCGGGATGCGCCGGTGTTCTACGAAATCGCCGACAGTTTTATGGCGTTCATGGGCGACGGCATTTTCGTCGCCCACAACGTGAATTTCGACGACGGCTTCCTGTCGTATGAGTATGAACGGGTCGAACGGCGCTTTCGCTTTCCGAAGCTGTGCACTTGCGTGGGAATGCGGCGTCGATATCCCGGTCACAAATCGTACGGACTCGGAAAGTTGTGCGCGATCTACGACATCGAGCTCCAAGCCACCATCGCGCGCTATGCGACGCTCGGGCGGCGGCCCGGCTTTTGAACCTTATCAACAAAAAGCGCGACGACGGCGTCTCGGCGGAGGCGGAGCAGACCGCTTAGTTGCATTCCGGGCAGGTATCACCTATGCCGTCCAGGACTTCTGCGACTGCGTTGACGGCTGCCTGCGGCGAGATGTCGGGCGGCGGATCGCGCCTAGCGATATCGAAGGCGCGTTCGCGTGCGTGAGGATCGGCGCGGTCCTGCATCCAAGCGTGCTCTTCGCACTCGCGAATCGCGCCGGCCTCATGCAGCACCGGCGAATCCGGAGGTGCCGCACAATACCCCACGGCGTCGTTCGCAACGTATAAAAAAGGCACGGTTCAAGGGCTTTTCGCGCACGATCATGGATCTCGGTCGCGTTGCGGATCGCTCACGTGTCGGCGTCGAATTACGTTGAAGTTGACCGGCGGAATGGGTCTTTTCGACCGGCATTGTTTCGCACCATCATCGCCATCGACTCGAATTCGGAACAGTCTTCGAGACTGACGTACAGCCCACGGAAGACGCCCGAACGATTGAGAATGAGCGGACGGTAGCCTTCGGGGAAAAGCCTATTGTCGAGTTTCGCGACGATGCGGAATCCGGCCAAGCCGAAGCCGTAGGCGTTCAACTCGCCGAACGGCTGCCGCACCGGCTGAAAGTACCACTTCGTCGTGTCCATGTGGTCGCTGCGGTAGCGCTGAATGATCACTTCGAATGCGCGCAGGCTGGAGAGGGGTGTAGCCCCGAACAACACGCCCCTCGCCCGATCCTCATAGGGTCCGAGATCGATCGAACTGAAATTTGGGCGACGACTGATCGAAGCGCGCCATAGGACGGACAGGACGAATTTGCAGAAGCGCTCGCAATCGACGCCGGGAAGCTCAAAAATGCCCTGATCCAACTTTCGGTGATCGGATTCGAAGCGTTCGCAAATGCCCAGCGCGTACTCGTCGTCCAGGCCTAAGAATCGGTCGCACGGGCCGCAAAGTATGTCGTGATCGTATTCTCCTAGTTGTGGCATCGCTACGCCGACCCTTTCCGGCGTCATCTTCACGTTGGCGTTCGTGCCACGGATGAATCGGCCGAAGCTGGCGGGGATTATGTGCGCCTTGATCAGTTCTTCGCTGGTGCAGTTCAACCCGTGACAGGGCATGGAAGCGAGCTCGTCTCTTTCGCCGTTCCCTGATCTATATAGGGAGATTGAATTGCGCGCCTACCCGATTGCGTCTTTGCGGAATTTTGCGGATCGGCTGCTGCCTGGTAGGATTCCCGGCGAGCAGGGGAAGCGATCAGTGGACGCCGAGAGCACAGCGTCGGGAGCCAAGGGCACCGACTGGACGGCCGAGCAGGTCGCAATCGTGGTCGCGAACTATTTCCTGATGCTTGAGCGGGAGCGCGCCGGCGACAAGGTCAGCAAGGCCGATCTGTATCGGAGGCTGGCGCCAGAGGTTGGCCGCTCCGAGAAGTCGATCGAGCTCCGTAACGTGTCCGCGGTTCTAGCGAGCTCGGGATTGCCTGGCTCCCGGGGTTGCTGCCCGCCCATAATTACCAGGACGCGTTAGTGGAGGCCGTCGAGGCCCAGTTGGGACTGCATCCGAAGGTTCTTGCTGACCCGGCGTCGATACAGCCGCGCTTCACGTCGGCGGGAGGGCCGGCGCTGGTGCCGCCACCGGCATTTCTGAATTCGGACCTGCAGGACCGTCATCCGGCGCTGCGGCGCCTGGTCAGCAGGTACGACCCGGCGGCCCCGGACGAGCTCAACCGCTCCCTCGGGCGTGCCGGCGAGGAAATGGTGTTCAGGTTCGAATTCGATCGGCTGTGCCGGGCCGGTCGGCGCGACCTGGCCAAGGAGATGGATTGGCCCGCCGATCGCGGCGAAGACCATCGGGGCTACGACATTCGGTCCTTCGAGTCGGAAGGCGAGGAAAGCCTTCTCGAGATCAAGACCACCAACGGGCACGCGCGGACGCGGTTCTGGCTGTCCCGCACCCAGTACGAAGTTGCCGCCCAGAATCCATCGACCTACCGCATCCGGCGGGTCTTCCACTTCCGGAACCGCGCCGAGATGTTCGACATCAAGCCGCCGCTCGACGCCGGCCTGTGGCTCATCCCGGACAAGTACGTGGCCGTACCCAGGTGACACTGTCCACGTGAGGGCGGCGGCCATGAAGCCGTGAGCCCGAGAAGTCGGCAGCCAAGCCGCAACGGAGTTGACCTAGGGGGCTCTGGCCTCCGCAGCGACAGCCACCGAGTCCTAGCGGTGGTTTCTGAAGGATCTTGCCGATTCAGATATCGACGCCGGATTTGCACGTCTTCTACGTGATCAAGGCGTTGTTGGCGTCGCGGCCGTCGTATGACACCCACGGGTTCGGACCAGAACGTCGTACCCGCTGACGGCCTTTCAAAGATAAGATGCTGCAAAATCAATGACCGGCAGGTTTCGCGCAGCGGGGCGCCGGTCCGGGACCCAACGCTCTCAACCAATAGAACTATGGACTTTTCGCCCTTGGAAGTTGTAAGAGTGCATATTCATTGAGCAAAATTAGGTAATGGGGGGCTATATGACTAAGAAATCAAAAGTTGTGCTTTCGCTTGGCGCTGCGCTCGCATCGCTCACCGGAATGTCGGTTCAGGGCGCAGAGGCCAAGGCAGTAGTTGCCAACGACACAACCGCGGTAGCGGCCGAAAACGCTGTCACCAACCTTCAGGCAAACGCCCATTATCAGGTGGGTGAGGACCTTCTCGGCTTCGTCATGACGAAGCAGGCCG
Source organism: Bradyrhizobium sp. ISRA436 (assembly GCF_029910015.1). Taxonomy (NCBI): domain Bacteria; kingdom Pseudomonadati; phylum Pseudomonadota; class Alphaproteobacteria; order Hyphomicrobiales; family Nitrobacteraceae; genus Bradyrhizobium; species Bradyrhizobium sp. ISRA436. The sequence continues at coordinate 2,086,149 of NZ_CP094519.1, read as the reverse complement.
ATGGCACCATCGTCGCCCAGCATGCCTCCCACGCGTCGCATGCTTCTCATGCGTCCCATGCCTCCAGCCGCTAAGCTTCCTGCGGCGTCCCCGGTCGAGGTAGCTGTTGATTTCGATTCAAGCATCCAAAGCCTCAGCGCTTTGGATGCGGCAGCTTATCGTCTGATCGGAACGGCGACCTGCCAGGTTGACCGGACGGGCGACCGCTATGTTTGCCGCCTGGTTGCCTCTGCAAGTACGCCAAAGGGAGCCGCGCTCAGTTCGGACGAACTGAAGGAGCGGTTTCTGAATCTTGTCGCCGACGAAAACTTGCGGGCTCGCGTCGCTGAAAGAACAGAAGGCGTTCGCAACGTCATCCTCGCACTTGCCTTCGGGGCCTTGGCCGCTAACCAAAATGATGCCCAATAGAGTCCCGACGGAGGACCATGGCGCGGTTCTTACCTCCTGAAACCTTCAGCGCGGCAACCGAAGATCTCTCGTTGTTGCCATTCAATTTTGAGCGCGCCGGCGCGAACCGGTACCTCGTCGCCAACATGGTTGGCGATTTCATCCGCCTGACTGAAGACGAACTGAACAGGCTGGTCGACCTTCAGGTTCGGCCCGGCGACGGCCTCTACGAAAAGGCCTATGCGGCTCATCTGGTCACAGGGACGAACCAGAAGGCGCAGCGGCAGCTTTTGGCGGCTCGGCTGAGAAGCCGGATGTCGTTCCTGCAGCAGGTGACCCCGCTGCATATTTTTGTCGTAACGCTCCGTTGCGAGCATTCTTGCCCCTATTGCCAGGTTTCGCGCCAAAGCACTGATCGCTCGCGCTTCGATATGAGCGAAGAAACGGCGATGCGCGCCCTGGACATTGCCTTCGCCAGCCCATCGGCACGGATCAAGATTGAGTTTCAGGGCGGGGAGCCGCTTCTCAATTTTCCGCTGATCAGGACGATTGTTGCCGCTGCGAAAGCTCGGTCCGGCAAGAAGCTCGACTTCGTCATCGCCTCAAACTTGGCCTTGTTGGACGATGCCGTTCTTGACTTTTGCAAGACGAACAACGTGCTGCTGTCGACGTCCCTCGATGGTCCCGCCGACCTGCACAACAAGAACCGTCCGCGACCCGGCGCAAACAGTCATGAACTAGCTGTCGCAGGAATCCGGCGAGCCAGGGAGTTTCTAGGTCCCGACGGAGTCGGGGCCTTGATGACCACTACGGAGGCGAGCCTCGATCGCGTCGATGAGATCATCGACGAATATCTGCAATTGGGGCTGGATGGCATCTTCCTGCGCCCGCTTTCGCCCTTCGGATTTGCGATCAAAACGAAGCAGTTCGCCAAGTACGACGCACAGAAGTGGCTTGCCTTTTATGAGCGCGGGTTGCGCCGGGTTCTGGAGATCAACAGACAGGGCACCCCGTTCCGGGAGTTCTATGCGGCGCTCCTTCTCACACGGATGCTCTCGGATCGCGCCATTGGCTACGTTGATTTGCGCAGCCCAGCCGGCGCAGGCCTTGGCGCACTGGTCTACAACTATGACGGCAATGTTTTCGCGTCGGACGAAGGCAGGATGCTGGCCGAGACCGGCGACGACGCTTTCCGGCTCGGTCACGTTGAACACGACAGCTACAATTCGCTCATCCTGTCGGACACGCTGATCGGCGCGATTTCGTCGTCGCTGACGCAGTGCGCTCCCGAATGCTCGACCTGTGTGTATGAGAGCCACTGCGGCGCAGACCCGGTCTATCATCACGCGACGCAGGGTGACGCCTTGGGAATCAAGCCTCTGTCGGCATTTTGCGCTCGCCAGAAAGGCATCATGGGCCTGCTGCTGGACATTCTGGAGAACTCTCCGGAAGATGCTGCCATCTTGCGACGATGGGCCGCCCCATGACACTTCCTCTCTATGGCACGGCCTCGCAGAGCGCTGGATTTTCCTCGGACAAGGCCCGATCGGTCCTCAGGCTCCGGTCGGTCGACAGTACCGCCGAACGTCACATGGCTGATTTCGCGCTCGCCAGAACGCCAGGCGAGATCCGGCGCGCGATAGAAGCCGATTGGCCGTCCATCCTTGTTGTCTCCGACGGCGCAATCGATCTACCCGGTACGTTCACAGGACGGCTCGTCGCCGTTCCCCCGAAGTATGACTATCTATCGGACGGCGATGTCATCGGTTTCGATCATGCATCGAGGAAATTCCGGACGCTGTATCGCCGAAACTCGGTGCACAACTCGTTTCTGGTCACGGAACGGTGCAACAACTACTGCCTGATGTGCTCGCAACCACCGAAAGATGTCGATGACCGCTGGATCCTCGGCGAAATCAAGGAAAGCCTGCCTCTCATTGATCGGGCGACCCGTGCGCTGACGTTTACCGGCGGAGAGACCTTGTCCGATTGGGAAGATTTCATCGCCGTCCTGAAGGAGTGTCGCGACCGGCTGCCAGCGACCGCCATCCAGGTGCTCACGAATGGCCGCGCATTCTCGGACTCGCGGATTGTCGACGCTTGGAAGGATATCGGCCACCCGAACCTGATGGCTGCCATTCCGGTCTATGCCTCGGTCGATCATGTCCACGATCACGTGGTGCAGGCCAAGGGTGCGTTCGACGAGACGATCCTGGGTATTCTGAAGCTCAAGGACCGGGGACAACGGGTCGAAATCCGCGTCGTCCTGCATGCATTGACCGCGCTGATCATCGAGGACACGGGTCGGTGGCTTGCCCGCAATCTGCCGTTCGTCGACCACGTCGCGTTGATGGGCCTCGAAAACACCGGCTTTGCAATTGCAAACGATGCCATGCTCTGGATGGATCCGGTGGACTATGGCGACGGACTCGCGAGGGCCGTCGATCACTTGAGCGCCGCTGGCGTCAACGTGTCGGTGTACAACCTTCCCAAGTGTGTTCTTCCAAAGTCTGTTTGGCCGCACGCGCTCCAGTCGATCTCGGACTGGAAAAACGGCTTCGTGGAAGAATGCGATCGCTGCGACGCCAAGACCACCTGCAGCGGCTTTTTTACAACCGGACGTCCGCGGTTCAGTCGCGGCGTACACGCGATCACTGCCCAACGAGACGAATTGACCACTTTGGCGGATTAGCAGGCCACGGAACCAGGAGAACGAACATGAAGATCGGTAATGGTCTCATCGCTGCTGCGGTTGTATGCAGCATCTCGGCGGCTCCGGCCTTCGCAAAGACTGCGAAGGAATGCACGGCGGAGTGGCGCGCCGACAAGGCCGGCATGCAAGCTCGGGGCGTGACCGAAAAACCCTACGTTGAACAATGCAGGGCTGGGGCGGAGCCAACCGCCGCCGCGCCGGTAGCTAAGCCAGCAGAGGCGCCGCCGGCGGCGGCGACAGCCACCGGATCAAAAACCGCAAAAGAGTGCACCACCGAGTGGCGCGCTGATAAGGCCGGCATGCAAGCCCGGGGTGTGACCGAAAAAGCGTACGTTGAACAGTGCAGGGTAGGTGCGGCGCCAGCGACCTCCGCCCCTCCGCCGAGGCCGAGCGCCGCGACGCCTCCGCCCGCTGCGGCACCGTCACCGTCGACAAGTACCTTGTCTTCCCAGAAGACCGCCAAGGAGTGCATCGCCGAATGGCGAGCTGACAAGGCGGGCATGCAAGCCCGCGGCGTCACCGAAAAGGCCTATGTCGAGCAGTGCAAGGCCGGCGGCACTACGCCGAGTGCGGCTGCTCCCCAACCCAAGCCGGCACCTGCTGCGCCCCCACCGGGTCGGCCCGCACCAACCGCGACGCAAGCCGCGCCAGCCCCAGCGCCACAAAAGCCGGCCTCGACGACGACGACTGCGGCGCCTATGCCGGCTCCGGCACCGCAAACGTCCGCGCCGAAAGACCAGGCAACGCTGGAGGCCGGGCAGTTTGCAGATGAAGCTTCCGCAAAAGCCCGCTGCCCGACCGACACCGTCGTCTGGGTTAACCTACCGTCGAAGGTCTATCACTTCGCGGGAACGAGGAGTTACGGCACGACGAAGCGCGGCGCGTACATGTGCGAGAAGGAAGCAATCGCCGCCGAAGATCGCGCTTCGAAAACCGAAAAACATCCCTGAGGTCAAACGCGGGTCTGACGTAGGGAGACATTCTACATGTTTCGGTTTGCCGTCCTATCGCAGCTTCTCTCGCCGGCGCCACCTGGGCGGCGGCGGAGACCATCGACGTGAAATACTACGGTAAGCTGGATCTTGCGCGCTTCGCCTGCACCGACGTCTCGCGGAGCAGTTTTATCAGCCGAGCCTGCTATGACAAATCTCAGCAGTTCATGGTCGTTCAACTGAAATCGGTCTACTACCCCTATTGCGAGATGCCCGCAGCGACCTTTGCTGCCTTTTTGGCGGCGCCGTCGATGGGGCAATACTACAACGCCAACATCAAGGGCTCTGGCTCAGACGGGCCTTTCGATTGTCGGACGCATCGCGTTCCTCAATATTAGATCTCGATTGGCGACATTCGGTTCCACGGAAGATCCTGGCGCGCTGCGTCTGCTCAGATGAATCCTGGGCCGCCGGCTCCACTTTAGTCTTTTGGCGCTCCTCGAGCTCGGAAGAGTTCGTCGAACATTTGATCCGCCCCCCAAGCCTGCGCAGACGTATAGGCAAGCTTGCGCTTTTCGTCCGCGCTAAGGGGCGTGGATCCGGGCTTATAGCCGAGATCGTGTTCCGCTTCGGACCAGGCGTGCTGAAAGAGCGTCTTGATCTGGAGTTCGAAGAAGTCGGGCAGCTTCGATTTGTCGATGGAGTCGCCTTTGACGTCACTCGGCAGCACCAGAACGTAGTGTCTGCCGAAGTAGCCGAACTCCCATTCGGATTCCGGAATCCGATCGCGGAATTCGATGGTCTTGAAGTAGCTTTTGATGATGCCGTCCAGCCGTTCCACGTCGGCCCGGAAGAACGTGATGATTCGGGCGCCGATTTGATCCTGGATCTGAGAGAGCGGCTCGGAGTATTTGCGCTTGCCTTCCGTCTTCGCGGCAGCTTTCTTGAGGAAGCTTGCCGGATCCTTCGCGCGCGCCGTAACGCGATCGATCCTCGGCTCCTCTTTGAGAAGGTCGGCCAGATGTTCGCGCAACGCGATCGCCGCGGGCTTCAGCGCGTTTTCGTAACGGTCGCCGTATTGCTTCTTGAGCGCGTCACCGCGCTGTCTTGAGCTTTTCATCGATCACTTGGCCCCGCGTCACGAACTTGATTTCGTCCTTCGAGCCTTCGACGGGCTCCTGCTCGAAGACCTTGTCGAACTTGTCGGTATCGGCGGTTAGTAGCGCGCCGTTGCTGAGTTCGACCGATTTGAAGGCGACGAGGCTCCTGTAGGTGCCGACGTCGAACTGAAAGACTTCCTGCGCGGCGGCGGAGGACCTGAGCTCGTTCTTGATCGCGCTCTTGGCTGCTTCCGAGAGTCCCAGGCGGTTCGCGAAATCGTCGATATTCAGCCGTTGTCCGGCCAGACCGCTCGCGAGCGTCCCGGCGGCGGTCAACTCCTGTTTGATATCGAGAGGCGCCTTCTTCGCCGCGTCCCGGAGCGCGACCGCGAGGCGCCGCGTGCCGGCGGCCGGTGTGGTGGTGAAGTCGGACAGCAGAAAATCGTTGATCCAGTAGTTCGACGGTTCGCCCGACAGCGTGTTGAGTTGCTTGTCGATCGCGCGTCCGGACCAGAAGCCGCCCTGCAGCGACGAGTGCTTGTAGAGCACGGCCTTGTAGGAGGTCTTGCTCTTCATGAAGACGCGTTCGAGGAATTGGACGGACAGCGTGCCCGGCGTCTCGTCGACGTAGATCGCGCTGTCCGTCGGGAAACGGGACAGGACAATCTTGTGATCGCGCCCCTCCTTGCCCGCGATCAGGAACAGCAGGCCGAGGCCCGAACGGCCGTCGCTGTGCTCGGCGAGCCGGTCTGCGATCTTCCGTCCCTTCGGCAAATCCGGCTTGCTCAGATACGCAACGACCAGATCCCTACAATCGTTCTGCTGCTTGCCGTCGGCGGTCGGGCTGAAGGTGATGTCAACGTCGCACTCGGTGTCCGACTTGGCATAGATCCCATTGAGGAGGTCGAACATGCTGCCGGTCAAGGCTACCGTCGTGCCTACTATCTTCGCTTTTCCCGTCGCCTTTCCCGGATGCACCAGAAAGGTATGAATGTGCTGTACAGCCAAGAATCCCCCCGCTCCCCAGTTCGCTCTTTTTGACGCCGAATATAACGACGCAACGTCAGCGAGCACAACGAAAACCGTTGCGGTCGGCGTGGGCGTACTCCCGGCTCCCCTTTTCACGGGCGGATGGCGATCGCGGTGCAACGCGTGTCGGACGGCTAGGACTCCCCGCCCGGGTCTTCCTTCTCGCCGGTCGCGACTATCTTCAGTGCGCCGTCCGGGAGCGGCCGCTGCAGCGTCTTGGCTTCGTCCCACGGCGCGCGCATCCAGACTTCGTGCTCCTCCGTCGTCGTCAGGATCACCGGCATCGCCTTCGGATGCACGCGCTTCACCTCGGCGTTGGGCTCCGCCGCGAGAAAGGCGAAGATGTCGGCGGTGACCTCGCCTTCCTTCGCCTTGCGGACCGACGTCCAGCTGGTCCAGAGGCCCGCGAAGGCCAGTAACGGCCGGCTTTCGTCAGAAGCGAACCAGACCGGTATCTTCTTGCCGTCGATGGTATCGTACTCGCTGAACGAGGTGAACGGCACCAGGCAGCGATGCTCCGGACCCAGCCACCGCTTCCAGTGCGCGCTGTTCACGTTGCGGATGTTGGTCGTTCCGGAGTCAGGCTCCATGCGGAGCAGCTCCTTGAAGTCGACGGTGTTGCCCTTGGCCTGCAGTTTTTCGGCGCGCTTCCTGGTCGCGTCCATGAGCGCCCGCTGCGAGCTCGGCATACCCCACCCGCCATCGCGATCTCGCGCCCGTCGGCGGCGTTGCGCACGACCGGCGCAGGATAGTCCGGAAAGATGCCCGGCATCGAGGGCAGGTTGCCGACCTTGCTGTTTAGCGCCTCAAAGAGACGGCAGATCGCGTCGACGTTCTTCGTCATGGAGTACAGGTTGCACATCGTCAGGTCTCCGGAGCGGCCTGGCGAGGGCGCTGCGTCAATTGTGGCAGCGTGGCCGCCGGGCGGCGATTGGCCTTGGCGCACTTGCTGCAGCGGAGCCGGCTCGCCAGGTCGTGGACGAAGGTGGTCGGCGGATGGCACAGCGCGGCCAGGTCGACATCCCGCTTGGTCTTGCAGCGCGAGCACTCGATCTCGAGCCACGGGTAGCCGCCGTTCAAGGCCTGATCGATCGCCGGGGACGGATCGATCGGCTGGCCGTCGGCCCACATGCGCTCGTTCCAGCTTTCGCATAGCAGCTTGTCCGCCGTCCGGATCAGCCTCGCCCTTGGCCCGTGCCTCGGCGAACTGCGCCGCGAGGATTGTCGTCATCGCGTGTGCCCGGCCGAGCTCCTTGGCAAGCGCCTTGCGGTCGCCGCCGCTGAGAGGAGTCGGGTGGTGTTTCGGTGCCATGGCAGCATCCCGGCCGCGCCAGCGACTACTCGAACGCAGGCCAGCAGCCGTCCTGCTCATGTCGCCCCGTGCGGAACGCGCAAGTGTTGTCCAGCAGGCGTTGGCCGACATCCCGCCAGATCGAGCTCGGACCGTAGAGACGGACGGCGTCGACCTTCTGGATCTCTACGATCCTGCCGCAGCGCCGGCAGCCTATCCTGAGCAGATGCTTAGGAATTTTGTCCAACCGCAGCGCCGCTCCGGAGAGGCCGGTCCTAGCCTCGGCGCGCGGGTCGTCCAGGAGCGCCTGCCAGTATTCCGCCGGCAGATCCGCGTCCGGAGCCAACCCGGGCTTCGGCGGCGCGTTTCTGCCGACGAGAGCGGCCATCTTTTCCATCTGCTTGGGTGTCGGCATGCGCCAGCTCGCGGGTCGGTCCGTCATGACTCTATAGAACATAACAAGAACACGAGAGTCGATACCAGATGCGATAAATATCCGCTTGGGGATCCTCTGCGCTGTCGGAACCATGCCCTGCCGTTCGTCTTGAATCCGGCGCCTGCAATCGGAGTTCTGCGTACTCATGGCCCCTCGCGCGAATTGGAAAGGCTTCCTGAGGCTGTCCCTCGTCACGTGTCCGGTCGCGCTCTATCCGGCAACATCCGAGAGCGAGAAGGTCTCGTTCAACCAGCTCAACAAGCAGACCGGGCATCGGATCAAGTACGTGAAGGTCGATGCGGATACCGGTGACGAGGTGCCGAACGAGGACATCGTCAAGGGCTTTGCCCTCGATAGGACACGTTCATCGAGGTCAGCAAGGAAGAGCTCGAGGAAGCCGATCACTCCGAAGGAGCGGCCGCGCGGCGAAAACGTCGTAGATCTGATGGAGGCGCTGCGGCGGAGCGTCGGCGGCGCCTCGGCGGGACCAAGGCTCCGAAGAAGCCGGCCAAGAAGGCGAAGAAGGCGGCCGGGCAGAAGGAGATGCTGATGCCGATCGGGCAAGAAGCAGGCGAACGAGGCGGCCGCGAAGAAGCCTGCAGGGCGGCAGCGGAAGTCCGCCTGACGCGAAGGAGAGCCGCATGGACATGAATGAAGCATCGGCAATGACGGAAGCCTCCGGGCTCGTCAACGAGCAGGACGGCAGCGAGCCGAGATCCGCAGCGCGCCGGCGACCGCTCCAGGAGCCTTCTCAGGACGTCGCGCTGCGCTGGGCCGAGCGGCTGCGCAAGGTGACGGTAAAGGCGCCCTTGCAGTCGCTATTCATCGCCTTCGTACTCGGCATGTGGGTCGCGCGCCGGCGCTAGTGGGGGGCATGGCCAAGGAGACGGACGATCGGGACGTCGTCGCTGCGACGATGTCGAAGCCGGGCGTGGTGCTCAAGCGGCCGGCTGGTTCAAGCGGACGGTTCTCGGAGCACTCCGATCTGCCGTCCGACCTTGGGACGGAAGGAAGGGGGGCGCGGCGCAGGAAGGAGCAATCGAAGCCGCCGAAGCGCTCCGCTCCCGCGATCAGCGAGCGAGACGCCAAGAAGGCCGCCGCCGATTTCGAGAAGGAGCAGAGGCTCGGCGAGGCCGAGCGCCGGCGCGAGGAGGCCGCCCGACAAAGGGAGCGCGAGCGACGCGAGAAGGCGACGGCGAAGGCGCAGGCGGCGCTGGACAAGGCCGAGCGCGAGCATGCGAAGAGGGCGGCGGACCTTCAGGCCGAAGCCGAAGCTATCGAGAAGCGGTCTCGGGCCGAGGACGACCGCTGGGAAAAGGAACGAGAGCGGCTTCAGGCAGCGCTGCGGCGCGCGCGGGACTAAGTCGCGGTTGGGCAATCCCGGTCCGCGACTTCCCTTAGCCTAGAAGGTTATTCCAACGCCTCGCCGAATGGGCAAACCTAAAGGGCCGCTCCCGGCCGAGGCTCATGAAATCAAGGGACAGTCGATGGCTTCAGACCGACGAAAGAAAGCGAATGACACGAAAAGGAAACCGACCGACGAGGAGAAGAACATTGGGCAGAACATAGGCTTTTTGTTCGAAGAGCTGGGCGAGAACTCGCTCAAGCGCTTTGGCAGCAAGTTTGGCGTTAGTGATGATACGGTCGGTCGCTGGATCAAAAGCGGCACGCGAAGCTTTGATGACACGATAACCATCAAGCGCACTTTTGAGTAGAGGACCAATTCACTTCGCCTCGATCACGAGGACTTTGTCCACTATTTCAGGAACCGCCTGACGGATCCGCCGCCCCTGCCGCAGCCTCAGGCCACCGCCGGCTCATGGAGGAAAACGGTCGAGTTCGCCGCGAAGATGAAAACGCTGGAGCCTCTCTTCCTCTACTACTGGTCCAGCGTGGACGAAGCGATCATCGCCAACCGCTGCAAGCTGACGTTCACCCCGGAGACAGGTATCGGATTTTCGTTCTTCAACCCGCTTCACGAGGGACCGAAATCTTCGACGAAAATCGGAGAACTGGAATTCTCGGGCTATCTCCGCCTGATTGGGAAAGCGATTACCTTGAGGTCTATTCGCACCAAGAAGTGCCGGAACCCGCGTCCGGCATAGGAATGCCAGGTACTCCGACCGCGCCGGCGGTCGCTCGAGGCCGAATGGTTGGATTCCAAACCACTATTCAGCCTCAACCCGCGATAGGCGCAAGAAACCCTTCTGAAGGGAATTCCTACCCTAACCGGCGGCGCACCCTCGATGAGGAAGCTCTTGAGTTCGGAAACGCAGTCACGCAACGCGACGTCAATCGGGCTTCCGCGACCACTACGACGTCGCGACCGCTTCCGCACGCTTCCTCTGGTCACACTGGCGCCCATCCCGACGCTCACCCGCCGCGACTTCATATTTTGGCAGCTTCCGGATCTCCGAAAGCATCACATCGGGCGGCACTTCCCCATAGTCCTCGCCTTCCGTGCGGGGAGCGTGGCCCTGGATCGCGTCTCGCACTTCGGGATCCATCCGGACCGTTCGGGCGACCATCTTAAACCTATGTCTCCATCCGAGGTTCGGGGCGACCGTCGAATCCTTGATGCCGAGACCTCTGACCCACTCGGCCAACTTGTTGCCGACCGAGGCGTAGGTCGGGTTCTTCCGATCGACCTTGCGCTGCCTCTCCAGCGAGTAGAACAACGGCGCATTGCCTCTCTTCTTGCGGGCGAACGCGAGGAAGCCCTGCTCGAGCAGATGGGGATGGAGCAGCACGGTCCGTTCCCGACTCGTCTTCACGGTACCGGCTTCCGGTGTGATGCGGATGCACGGGATTCCGTCGATCAGCTTGACGTCGGATGCCCGTAGTTGGGTGATTTCGTTCACCCGCGCTCCCGAGTAGCAGCAAAGCCACGGCACCCAGCGGCGTGCTGCAGCGTTCTCAGCGCTCATCGGCGCCCGGGCGGCCGAGAGGATGATTGTTGCCTCCTCGTCGATAAAACTCGAATTTTCGGGGTTTTCGCGGGCTTGCTGGCGGAGAGGGAGGGATTCAAACCCCTGATAGCAGGATCCGCTGGACCGGTGAATACTGGTCGACGACCTTCTCGCGCAGTGGCCAGGTCGAACCGGGAGCAAACGTCCGAGCAGGCCGAGCGGGCTCGCCCCTGCGAGGCCCTCAATCACATTGTCGAGAGATGTTTTTCTGTAGCTTAGCATACACCGTTTGAAAAACCGTTTTAGTCCGGCCTTCTCAAACGGTGCGTCCGCGTAAGTCCTTGAAAGGATTGGTGGGCGCACCAGGGCTCGAACCTGGGACCCGCTGATTAAGAGTCAGCTGCTCTACCAACTGAGCTATGCGCCCGGAACTTGTCCGGAAGTGACCCTCGCAAGAGAGCCGCCGTTTAGCAAAGCGAGCCCGGGATGTCCAGCAAGCTCAAGCGAGTTTTCCCGACTTTTGGCAATTTGCTCCGACGGGCAAAAGCCGCCGGATTCCGGCGGCCTTTGCCTGGCTTTGCGCGGACGCCGCAACCGGTGCTCAGAGACGGCCCGACCCCTCCTGGTCCGGGCCGTCGTCGTGGTCGTAACGATCATGGTCATAGCCGCGGCCGCCGCCGTGTTCCCAGCGGTCCATGCCGCGCTCGAAGCGGTGGCGGCGCCACCCCTCGGCGCCGAACCCGTGCCCTTCCATATGGGTGAGCATGGTGAGCCGCCGCCTCTGGTTGTCGTCGAGGATCTTGTAGAGCGGATCGGCGGCATCGGCGATCTTCTTCAGCGACGTCGCGGTCGTCGCCATGTTGTCGGCGCGCTCGCGTAGGCGCGCCACGGGATCGTCCGGCTTCTGCGCATTGTCGGCCTCGTTCTTCTCCGCGGTCATCCGCGCATTGGCGCGATCGATCCGCATCTTGGCGAAATCGCGCACCGCGGCCTCGACCGGCGGCCACAGCTTCTCCTGATCCGCGTTGAGCTTCAGACCGGCGTGGACGGCGGCGATGCGCGCGTCGAGGAAGGCAGCGCGGTCCTCGGGGCTCATCCGCATCTGACCATGGAACCACGGACGATGCTGGGCATAGACCACGGTCGAACCGGCAATCGTGAGTGCCGCGACACCGGCGAGCAGGACTTTCTTCATGCGAACCTCCTTTGAAGGTTGCCTGAAGATGAGGCGCCCGGCCGCCGCCTTCAACTTACGGATTGGACAGAGAGACCTCTCTCACCAAGATATAATCCCTTTCATTGCCCGCCAGAAATAAAGAGCCGCGTTGATCCATGCTTTCGTTTCCCGTCCGAGCACGAACTTTTCGGAAGACCGCGAGACGCCCTGCGCTCACGCGGCCTTCCGGCTTGCGGATCCGCGCTAGATCATTCCCAGCAATCGCGGCAGCCACAGCGAGATCTCTGGCACATAGGTGATGAGACCGAGGAACACCAGCATCGCGCACAGCCATGGCAGCACCGAGACCGTGATCTCGCTGATCCCCATCTTGGCGATACTGCTCGCGATGTAGAGATTGAGGCCGACCGGCGGATGGCACAATCCGACCTCGGTGTTGACGATCATCAGGATGCCGAGATGCACCGGATTGACGCCGAGCTTGGTCGCCAGCGGGTACAGGATCGGCGCCATGATCAGGAGGATCGACGACGGATCCATCACGTTGCCGGCGAGCAGCAGGATGACGTTGACGACCAGAAGGAACATCCAGACCGAGAAATTCTTGTCGATGATCCAGGCGGCCATCTCCTGCGGGATCTGCTCATGCGTCATCAGGAACGAGAACAGCACCGCGTTGGTGATGATGTAGAGCAGCATCGAACTCATGCTCGCCGCCTGCAGCAGCACCTTCGGCACCTCGGAGAGCTTGAGCTCCTTGTAGACGAACACCGTGATGAAGAAGGCGTAGGTCGCGGCGACCGCGGCCGCCTCGGTCGGCGTGAAGATGCCGCCATAGATGCCGCCGAGCACAAGCACGATCAACAGCAGGCCCCAGATGCTCTCGCGGAACGCCTTGAACTGCTGGGCGATCGTTGCGCGCGGCATCTTCGGATAGCCGTTGCGCTGCGCGACGAAGAAGGTCACGCCGGCCAGCATCAGCGCGAGCAGCACGCCCGGCACGATGCCCGCCATGAACAGCGCGCCGATCGAGGTGTTGGTGGAGACGCCGTACAGCACCAGGATGATCGAGGGCGGCACCAGGATGCCGAGCGCGCCCGAGGTCGAGATCACGCCGACGCCGAAGCGGCGCGGATAGCCGTGATCGACCATCGCCGGCATCATGATCGAGCCGATCGCGACCACGGTGGCGACGCTCGAGCCGGAAATCGCCGCAAACATCGCGCAGGCAGCGACGCCCGCGAGCCCGAGGCCGCCGGGCAGATGGCCGACCAGCGAGGTCGTGAACGCGATCATGCGCCGCGCGACGCCGCCGCGGGTCAGGAAGGTGCCGGCAAGAATGAAGAACGGGATCGCCATGATGCCGAAATTGTCGAGGCCCGAAAACAGCTTCAGGCCGACGCTCTCGATCGGCACCTCCGTCATGGTGAACAGGAAGGTGAGCACGGTCAGGCCGAGCGAAATCGAGATCGGCATGCCCGTCAGCATCAGGGCAAACAGCAGTCCGAAGATCAGTGCGGCGCTCATCACGCTTCTCCAAGCGCGATCGGCGCGTTTTTGCTGGTCTCGACACCGTCGACATGGGAGGCGTCATGGTGCGGCAGGTCGTCGGTCCACCAGTAGTTCCAGCACACCTGCAGGAAGCGGAAGCACATCAGGTAGGAGCCGAGCGGGATGCAGGCGTAGACGATCCAGCTCGGAATCTCCATGTCCGGCGAGACCTGATCGGTGTGCATCAGCTCAATGACGAACTTGGCGCCCATCGTGCCGACGATGCCGGTGAACAGCGCACCGCCGAGCAGGCCGAAGGTGATGGTGCGCTTGCGCCAGTAATCGTTGAGGCGATTGATCAGCACGTCGACGCCTACATGGACACCGGCGCGCACGCCGTAGGCGGCGCCGAACTTCGCCATCCAGATGAACATGTAGATGCAGAGTTCCTGCGACCAGGCGAGATTGATGCCGAACAGGTACGGATAGAGGAACGGCACGTCCACCAGGAAGCGGTGCATGACGGTGACGAAGGTGAGCACCGTCGCGGCGCCCATCAGGCTCGCGATGATGATTTCCTCAAGCCTGTCGAGAATTTTGAGCAGCATTGATCTCCCCAGTCATGGCCGGACACGGCAACCGGCCACGCCCAGTTGCCGCGGCCTGATCCAGCCGCGGCGCTCATTAGATTTGCGAGAGGGTTCTCGACTGAGAGGCCCATCCGCGAACTCGTTGCACCTCTCCCGCTTGCGGGGGAGGTCGTATCGCATCGAAGATGCGATACGGGTGGGGGCTCTCTCCAACGGAATGACTCGCGGAGATAGCCCCCACCCCAACCCTCCCCCGCAAGCGGGAGAGGGGGCGCACCGCCTTCCTGGCGGCTATTAGGCTATTCGCCTTAGTTCATCGGGCCGCGGCCCGTTTCCTTCAGGAACTCGTCGATCAAGGGCTGGCCGACGCGCGACGCGACTTCCTTGTAGACCGGCAGCATCGCCTTGCGCATCGCCTCGTTCTGCTCCGGCGTCAGGCTGATGATCTCGGTCTTTCCGGCCTTCTTGATCGCTTCAAGCGCATCGTCGTTTTCCTTGGCGGACTGGCTGTTGCCGAATTCGGTCGCCTCCTTCATCGCCTTGGACAGCTCGTCCCGGATATCGGCCGGCAGGCCGTCCCAGAACTTCTTGTTCACGATCACGACGTAGCCGATATAACCGTGGTTGGTGACGGTGGCGTATTTCTGCACCTCGTGCATCTTCTGGGTGTAGATGTTCGACCAGGTGTTCTCCTGGCCGTCCACGACGCCGGTCTGCAGCGCCTGGTAGACGTCCGAGAACGCCATCACCTGCGGGATCGCGCCGAGCGATCGGAACTGGGCTTCCAGCACCTTCGACGACTGGATGCGGAACTTCAGCCCCTTGTAGTCGGCGGGCGCGACGAGCTTCTTGTTGGCGCTCATCTGCTTGAAGCCGTTGTCCCAGTAAGCAAGGCCGGTCATGCCCTTGGAATCCAGCTTCTTGAGCAGCTTGGCGCCGAGCGGGCCGTCGGTCACTTTCCGCAGCGCTTTCAGGTCGGGCAGGATGTAGGGCAGATCGAACACCTCGAATTCCTTGATGCCGATCGGCCCGAACTTCGAGTTCGACGGCGCCAGCATCTGGACTGCGCCGAGCTGCAGCGCCTCGAGTTCTTCCTTGTCCTTGTAGAGCGTCGAGTTCGGATAGACCTCAACCTTGACCTTGCCGTTGGTGTACTTCTCGGCGAGTTCCTTGAACTTTTCCGCCGCCTTGCCCTTCGGCGTGTCCGAGGCGACCACGTGGCTGAACTTGATGATGATCGGCGATTGGGCCGACGCCGG
Organism: Bradyrhizobium sp. ISRA436; assembly: GCF_029910015.1. NCBI lineage: Bacteria > Pseudomonadati > Pseudomonadota > Alphaproteobacteria > Hyphomicrobiales > Nitrobacteraceae > Bradyrhizobium > Bradyrhizobium sp. ISRA436. The sequence goes on along the minus strand of NZ_CP094519.1, from coordinate 2,070,835 downwards.
CCCCACAAAAGTCAGTGCCGCGATCGAAACCGCAGCCAAGATCAGTTTACGCATCTATCCTCCCGCGCAATTGCGGGGCACGAACCGCCGGCCCCGAGACATCCGGCCGCACCATTACAGAGAAGCTTCGGCGAATGCCATTGCCCCTTTAGCAGGGTTTGATTTTCATCATTGCTGCACTGCAAAAGCGTGCAGCGGTATCCACGTCTGCGCGCCGGTGTAAGCGAACGACACCGAAACGCGTGGTCCGCTGTGCCCGGCGGAGGCGCTGCCGTCAATGTGGGGTTCGGAAATGGCGGGTTCGCGCGGCACGAACGCTGTCGCCGGTTCAGGGCCGGGATGACGCCGAGAATGTGGTGCATCTTTCCGGTCATACACCAGCATTCTCGCGACACGAACTGTCCGAGCTTGCATCTCGTTCCGCCCTCTCAATCAGCAGAGGGCGCAGGGAAAGCCGGGTGCCGATCGCACCCATGGGTCCCGAGCAAATGGAAAGCTCGGGAGGTAGGACCACAGGTGAAACCGGAGCAATCCCGGCTTTCCCTGCGCGATGGGTTACGGCTTATACGTGCTCTCCCCGGCGAGACTGGGCTTTGTTGTCACCGTCATCAGTGAAAGCTCTTGCCCCCACTGACGAGACACCTGCCACTAAGGTTTGTACTCAATCAGATGTATAATTTTACGTGGAGATATGATTCAAGCTCTGCATTTGCGGGGCTTGGATCATGGCGGGCGAGTTTTGGTTGAATGATCGGCAGTGGGCAGCAATCGAGCCCTTGCTGCCGCAAAATCAGCCCGGCGCTCGTCGAGTCGATGATCGCCGCGTGATCAGTGGCATCATCCATGTGTTGAAGTCCGGCTGCCGCTGGCGCGATTGCCCGGCAGTGTTCGGCCCTTACACGACCGTCTACAATCGCTGGAACCGCTGGTCGCGGCGCGAGGTCTGGCGCAATCTGTTCGAAGCACTTCGGGGCCTGTCGCCCGATGACGACTTCCAGGCCATCGATTCCACGACCGCCAAGGCGCACCGTGCGGCGGCCGGTGGAAAAGGGGGGCGGAGGCTCAGGCCATCGGTCGTTCCCGCGGTGGCAGGACCACCAAGATCCACGCCGTCTGCGACAGTCTCGGACGCGCCATCGCGCTCGAAGTAACGCCAGGTCAGCGTGGTGACATCCGCGCGGCGCTGCCCCTGCTCAGCTCTCTGCCACCACCGCGTTGCTGTGCGGCCGACACGGCCTATGACGCGAACGAACTGCGGCAATTCCTCATCGAACGGGGAACAACCCCGGTCATCCCAAACAATCCCACCCGAAAACGCTTCCATCCGTTCGACCGCGCCGCATACAAGCGGCGCAACCTCGTCGAGCGCATGTTTTGCAGGCTCAAGGACTGGCGGCGCATTGCAACCCGCTATGACAAGCTCGCCAGAAACTTCCTCTCGGCCGTCAATCTTGCTGCCGCTATCATTTGGTGGACCTGATTGAGTCCGGACCTTAGCACTACTTTGGCAGATTATCGCTTTTACTGCGTTTTTTAGGATTCCCGAATCGATTTTTCAATGATTCATGGGTGGTCGGCTCTCGGAGGGCTGACCATGGCGGAGTGGGAAGACGAACTCGAACGCTGGCTGAAGCCGTTCCTGGATCGGTTGGGTCATAGGACCCGGCGGCGGATGTGTCCATTGTACGTTGCGGGATTGATCGGTCCCGGCGACCGCAAAAGCGTTCAGCCGATGGCGGAGCGCCTTGCCGCGGGCAACTACGATCAGTTGCACCATTTCATTGCCGACGGTGTCTGGGACGCGACTCCGCTGGAATCTGAACTGTTAAATCAGGCCGACCGGCTTGTCGGCGGCAAGGACGCGGTGCTCGTTATTGACGACACCGCAATGCCGAAGAAGGGCGAACGCTCGGTTGGCGTCGCGCCTCAATATGCGTCCTCTCTTGGCAAAACGGCAAATTGCCAAACGCTGGTGTCGCTGACCCTTGCGCGCGGCGAAGTGCCAGTAATGGTCGCGCTGCGTCTCTTTTTGCCCGAAAGCTGGACGAGCAATGTGTCTCGTTTGAAGCGTGCTCGCGTGCCGATCGAACACCGAACGGCACGATCCAAGCCGGAAATTGCTTTGGCCGAGGTTGACCGAGCGATGGCAGCCAACGTGCGCTTTGGATGCGTGCTGGCGGATGCAGGATACGGGCTTAGCGCACCGTTTCGACAGGGGCTAACAGAACGCGGCCTGGCCTGGGCCGTCGGCATCCCTCGGCATCTCAAGGTGTATCCGGTTGATGTACAGCTCATTTGGCCGATTACCAAAGTCCGCGGGAAGCCACGAAAGCACCACGTACCAGATGTCTTATCGATTGCGGCAGAACAAATGCTGGCCAGCGCCAAATGGAAAACCGTGAGTTGGCGCAGCGGAACGAAAGGTCGTCTGACAGCCCGATTTGCTGCTGTCCGTGTCCGCACCGCCGACGGCCCTCCGCAGCGGATTTGGGACAAGGGTCAGCAGCATCTCCCAGGCGACGAGGCCTGGCTCATTGGCGAGCAACGCGCCTCCGGGGAGAAGAAATACTATCTCGCCAATCTCCCGGCGGCGACGGATCTGCGCACGCTGGCCGCAACCATCAAGGCACGGTGGATTTGTGAGCAGGCGCATCAGCAGTTGAAGGAGGAGCTTGGACTGGATCACTTCGAAGGGCGATCATGGCAAGGTCTTCATCGCCACGCCCTGATGACCATGATTGCCTACGCCTTCCTGCAACATCGTCGCCTCGCACACGCGGGGCGGAAAAAAAAGAATCAACGGGCCTCCGCCTCAACCAACCATGCCCGCCGTACGTCACGCCATCGTCGATCTCATCCTTCGGCCGCCGTCTCAGCAGTGCCCATATTGCCGAAAGCAAATCCTTGAAAAGCAGTCGCGCAAACACATTCTGCCAAAGTAGTGTTAGGGCGTCAGGCCTGCACGACTTCACCGTCCGCTATCTGCCACGCTCGTCAGCCGTGACATCGGCGTCCACCGCATCTCGACCCAACACTCGTGACGATCGCGAAGCGCCCCTCAAGCGGGTGAGACGCGACATTCATACACTGAGTTGCAATTCTAAAAAACAGAAATATTTTTGATGCGGGGACTTGACGGGTTTTGCTGAGTTGCCCGTCGCGTCCAATCGGCAACAGGCTTCCGGGCGAAAGTGGCGCCCTGCGGCGCGTGGGCGAGTTACCGCCTGTGCTCACAAGTCCGGAAAGGGCCGATAGGCTCAGCCGCGTTCTCGCACTCGCTCAAAAGCGGACCTTTCCGGCTGGCCATCAACACGGGGGACGCAACACTCGTCAGCAGAGATCCTCCGTGCATATCGCCCGTCAAGTTTTCCGATATAGTTAGATCCGCTTGGCTCAAGCAGCAGATTCGACCGGCAGGCCTGCGGCCTTCCATTCGGGGTATCCATCCTCGAGCCGGCGGACGGAATAGCCCTGGGCCCTGAGCGCCGCGACGGCTTCAATCGAAAAGACGCAATAGGGACCACGGCAATAGGCGATCACTTCGCGGCTTTTTGGAATTTCCGCCAAGCGTCGCTCCAGTTCCGCGAGCGGTATGTTGAGCGCGCCAGGGAGATGACCAAGCGCGAACTCGTCCTCGGGGCGCACATCTAGCACCGTCACCAGATGGTCGTGCAACCTGGCGACCAAATCCTCTCGCGACACAGGTTCGAGCGCATCTCGGGCGTGAAAGTAATCAGCAACGACGCTGCTGATTTCGGCAATGTTCCGTTCACCCACGCGACCCAGGGCTTTGAGCAGCGTAACCACTTCAGTCTCGCCGGCCAGGCGATAGAGAACGTGTTTGCCGCGCCGCGTCGTCTCTACGAGGCGTGCTCGCCTGAGAATCTGCAAGTGTCTCGATGTATTGGCGAAGGTCAGATGCGCCCGGGCAGATAGCTCCTCGACGCTGCGCACGCCCTGCGCCAAATGTTCCAACAACTCCAGCCGGTGCGGATGGCCGAGCGCCTGCGCCACCTCGGCGAGGTTCTCATAGATCGCTTGTTTCGGCCCGATGCTTGACACGTCATCTCCTGGATATATCATTCAGCTGATCGATTGAATGTTAATCTACGTTCTCTGATAGAGGAGTGCAAGCCCATGATCCTGCGTCAATTCTTGCACAATAGCCCCGTTGGCATTTCGTACCTTTTCGGCTGCGGCGGCAAGGCCGCGGGTGCGGTGGTTGATCCGGTCGGTGACATCCAGCCCTATCTGCAAGCTGCCGACAACGCCGGGATGCGAATTCACTTCGTCGTCGACACGCATGTTCATGCCGACCATCTCTCGGCGGGTCGAGCCCTCGCCGACGCGGCAGGGGCCGAATACGTGCTATCGACGGAGGCAGGCGTATCATTCTCATACAAGGGCGTGCGGGACGGCGAGGTTCTCCCGCTTGGCAACGTCTCAGCGACGGTGCTGCACACCCCAGGCCACACACCCGAGCACATCTGCCTTCTCGTGACAGATCGAACGCGCGCCAACGAACCCTGGTTCGTCTTGACTGGCCACACGCTGATGGTCGGCGATCTCGGCCGCACCGAACTCGCCGCCAATGCCGAAGAAGGCGCAAGGCAACTGTTCTGCAGCGCGCGCAGACTGAAAGGCCTTCCCGACTATGTGGACGTCATGCCCGGCGCTTATGCGGGCTCGGTCTGTGGTCGCCGCCTCAGCGGAAAGCCGTGGTCCACCATCGGCTTCGAGAAGCGGCACAACCAGGCGCTCATGATCGAGGACGAGGCCGAGTTTGTCCGGTTCATGGTCGCGGAGATTCCGCCGGCGCCGCCAGAAGCCGCGCAGATCAGAGCCGCCAATGCAGGTGTCACGGCTGCTACGGCCTGATTCCATGAGCGAAGCAGTGTCCGCGCCGCAAGCGGCCCCATCGGTTCGGCTAGGGCTCCGGGAGAACTGGCCACAGTTCGCGCTGCTGCTCCTGATCAACGCGTTCGTCGGCGGGATGGTCGGGATCGAGCGAACCGTCGTGCCGCTGATCGGTGCCGAGGAATTCAGGATCGGCTCGACGACGCTTGTCGTCTCCTTCATCGTCAGCTTCGGCGTCGTGAAGGCGTGCGCCAACCTGATCTCCGGCCAGCTGGCCGACGCCTGGGGACGCAAGCGTGTTCTCATCCTCGGTTGGCTGGTCGGCCTGCCGGTGCCCTTCATGATCATCTGGGCGCCGAGTTGGAAATGGGTCGTCGCCGCCAACGCCCTTCTGGGCATCAACCAGGGTTTTGCCTGGTCGATGACCGTGATCATGAAGATCGATCTGGTTGGGCCCAGGTCGCGCGGTTTGGCGGTGGGCCTGAACGAGTTCGCCGGTTATCTCGCAGTCGGCGTGACCGCATATCTCACTGGATACATTGCGTCGGAATCGGGGCTGCGGCCGGCGCCGATCTATCTCGGTGTTGCCTATGCGATGCTCGGCTTCGCGCTCTCGATCTTGCTGGTACGCGACACCCGCGATCATGTTCGGCTCGAGACTGCGGGCCATGCGCGGCAGGTGGTTCCCATCAGTTTTAGGGAGATCTTCCTCCTCACCTCATTCAAGGATCGCAACCTGTTCGCCGCATGTCAGGCCGGACTCGTCAACAACCTGAATGACGGTATGAGCTGGGGCATCTTTCCGCTGTTCTTCGTGTCCTTTGGCCTCTCGGTCGAACGCATCGGTATTCTGAAAGCGATCTATCCGGCAACCTGGGGCATCCTGCAGACTGCAACAGGCCCGCTGTCGGACCGCTGGGGCCGCAAGGGGCTGATCACAGCCGGCATGTGGATCCAGGCTGCAGGCCTATTCCTGACCGCCGTGACCAGCCATTTCGAGTGGTGGCTGGTCGGCAGCCTGCTCCTCGGAATTGGCACGGCCATGGTTTACCCGAGCCTGATCGCTGCCGTCTCCGACGCATCGCATCCGAGTTGGCGCGCCCGCTCGCTCAGCGTCTACCGCTTCTGGCGCGATCTCGGCTACGCGATCGGCGCGCTGTCGGCGGGCATTGTCGCCGACCAATTCGGGCTTGCAGCGGCGATCATCGCGATCGCCGCGCTCACCCTCATCTCCGGCGTCGTCGTCGCGGTGCTCATGCGCGAACGTGCTGGTTCGGGAACTGCCACAGGCACCTAGGCCGCCGCAAAAGCGAATTAATGGAAGAAGTAGGCGTGGCGAGATGTTTCGCGGGAGCATCCTGATCGTCGCCCTCGTATCAGTACAGTATTGCCCCCTCGCCCACGCGCGATAACGGCCGCTATGCGCGCTCGCCATTGAGGACGCAGTTCGAGCATCTCTCGAGCAGAAAAAGTCCATGCCGTGCGTTGAATGCACGGAGAAGCGGGTAGCCTGCCGCGAAGACTTGACGGACTTTTGCTGAGTTGCTCGCCGTGTCCAATCGGCAACAGGCTTCCAGGCTAACCGCCGCTCCATCCCGCCCGGCGGAGGCACCAGCGCTCTTCCAAGGCACTTCTTAGGAAGCCCGTTCCCAAGATCTGCCACCCGATCCGTCTAAAGACTCAGGGGCCGCTTTTAGGGTTCTCGGCCCGTGAACGAAGTTCCGTGGTATAACCGGAACCCACGTCATGGATGGGGCGGGCCAATGCCGATCAACCGCATGCTGAAAACCGGCAAATATACGCCTGAGGAAATTGAGATTTTGAACAAAGCTTTCGACCTTGCCTTACGCTCGATGGGCCTCGTTGATCGCAATGATCCGCTTTGCGAGATGGTGGCTCGCAAGGTTATCGAGGCTGGCGCAACCGGCATGAGTGAGCCGAAAGAGATAGCGGACACGGCCGTAGCCAGGATTGGCCTCCGATAACGCCGCTCCAGGTGGAGGCCCGCGCCTGTTGGAGTGCCGGCCAGCAAGCCTGCGCGCGGATGAAACAAGATCTGAGTTGCCCCGTGTCGCGCTACGGGGGCGGGCGCAGATCGATCGCAAACGGACGACTGTCCTGCCATGTCTCCTTCGACGCCATCACTTCAAGCGGGACCGCTTCGGACAAGACGTGGACTTCGAAATCTTTGCGGCGAGAACAGTAGCTTCGATAGTAGCTAGTCACCGAGAGGTTGTGAGATTGACCAAGTGAGTGGCCGGATGCAAGGTTCCGAGCACCGCGACAATAACAAGGATGCCCAGTCCGAGCGCTGTCTCAATCGCACTGTTACGGATCAGGTGATGAAGCGCGCGAGACGGTTGTTCTTTTCCGGTAGAGACGAGCTGTGGCGTCAAGCGAAACCGGTTGATAGCGGCGAAGGCGAGCATCACCGCGAACATCGCAATTTTGAACATCAGCAGGCGCCCATATTCGGTGGCCACCAGCCCATAGAACGAGCCGACCAGAATGGCGCCGTTGACAATGCCACTGAGCAGGATGATGGCCACGCAAACCACGCCCATCGTCGAAAATCGTCCGATGGCATGCCGGACGAGCGATATGTTTTCGCGTACCTGGACGGTCGTCAGGAAGGTGATCAGTGAGACCAGACCGCCGATCCAGGCTGCCGCAGCAACGACGTGCAGCGCGTCTGCCGTGAGATGCAGGTAGCCGGCCATGCCAACAGTCGAGCCGGCGTGGCCGGTCCAGGCAAGGCTGCCGGCAAGCCCGGTCGCCGCCGCAAGCCCTAGCCATTGTGCGGCTACCGCACGGTTATAGATGAGGCAGACGGCCAGGCAGATCGCCAGACCTGCGCGAATGATCGTCACCCGACCGAACTGAGTTTCGTTGAGCACCGTCGACAGCATGTCTGCCGTCAGAGCCTCGTTGAAGGGCTTTCCACTCATCGACGACGTTTGCAGCAACAGCCACAACAGGCCCGAGATCACCGCCACGACAAGGCAGGCCCATGTTCCCCGCCGCGCTCGCTCCCGGAATAAAATCGCCACCGTCGCATGGTGCTGCAAGACAGGGCCAGCGATGAGCACCCCGAAGATAACGCTTCCAACCGCCACCGCGGTCGCCGCGAAGTGCACGGCGCGCGTCGCGACCATCGGCGCTCCAGCTGCGGACCAATCCATCGCAACGGTGCTCTATCGACCGACCTGGAAGGTGAAGCTCCCGTCAGTCTTGTGGGTATCCACGGACAACACGTGCCAATTGACGTGGTAGGTCCCGACACCGCCGCCTTTTAACATGACGGACATCTGGCTGCCGTTCACACGCGCCTTTCCGGCATCGACACGCTGGCCGGAAGGACCGGTGACCGTGACCGAACTGAACGCCGGTTCGAGCTTCTGGGTGAAGTAGAGCGTCACCGCGCGCGGCGGGCTTGCCACCTTGTTGCCGACGCGCGGCTCGGCATGATCGAGAAGAGCATGGGCGTATGCTTTGCCGGTCGCCAATGACAGCAGCGCGATGATCCAGATCAGAGATGAGCGTCGCATGATCATTTCCTCGCAAAAGGACTGGCAGGCTGCATCGCCCCGCCAAAGATTGGCCTGCCGATTCCGTGGGGATCGATATCGTCGAGATATAGGTGGAGCTGGGCGATCACGCCGACGCGGGTCCCGCTTTGCCGATTGACCGGGACAAGCGCCTCGACACCGAGTTGATAGGTATTTCCGACCCAGAGAACGCCGGGGTTGATGGTGCCGGTCGTCACCGTCCCCGATGTCAGCGTGTTTGCGACCGGCGTCTGCATCTTGGCTTCGACCAGAGGGATCAGGTGATTGAAGAAATCGGGCAGCCCGAGATCGATGACCGCGGATTTCAGATAGGGCATGCTGTACTGGATGGTTCCGCCCCAGTTCAACACCTGCGGATGAAACTCGGTGTCGGCTGTCGGTTCACCGGTGTCGGGATCGACCCCGAAGGTTGTGGTGGAATGGCTGCCAGGGATGGCATAACCAACCTGTCCGGTGACCGCGACGGGGCGCAGCCACGACAAGGTGTCAGGCAGGTCACCGAAACCTTTGCCGAAAAAGACGGTCGGCGTGTAAGTGTTGAACGGATCGGCTCCGACGCTATCCGAGCCAGTGCCGCCCCATTCGATATTCAAGCCAACCGACATCACGAATTCATGGGCTGGGTCCTTGAAGACCCGATACTTGAAAGTCGTCTCCAGGTTCTGGAACCCATGAGCACCCATCCCGGTAGGGCCGCCTGGCGGGCTGAAGACGCTGTAGGTCGAGCCGATCGAGATCGCGAATGCCTCGGTGATCCGCTTGGCAAATTCGCCGGAGAAGTCGCGCTGTCGAAATGACAGGTCGTCGCCGATGTTGAAGCTTGACACCGTCGGCAGGGAAAGCTCGTCATTCACGCCTGGGTCGTCGATGCCGAGCGTAGCCGGAAAGAACCGGTTGCCGACGATTTCGTGGGCTGTGCTTCCGGAAAAAGGAATGAGCGCGATGGCAAGTCCTGGCAAGGCTGCACGCGCATGACGGATGAACATGGAAATCTCCGCGAGCGTTGATGTGTAAAGGGCTCAGCGGCCTTTTGGCCGCGCAGCTTTACGACGGAAACGGCGGCGCGCGCGCCTGAGCCTCAGAAGCAATTCTCGAACCGAAGAGACCCGGCGCCCAGTCCTGCCAGGCTATCTGGCTTGTCAGGCGATCCACCGCGATCGAGGCTGATGCCTGCCGAGTGTCGATCAAGGCGCCAGTCTGCAGTACATTGCAGGCGACGCAGAAGTCATGGACATGCTGGCCGGTCTGATCGTCCTGCTCGGGTCCTTGTGCTGCACTCGCGTGGCAGATGACTGCGCCTGCAAGCGGATCGGAGGCCGCAAGACTGGCCGCCCAGCATGCGCTGATCGGTGCAAAGATCTGCACCAGCAGGGCAACCAGGACTATAGGCAAGAGATTGTTCGGCTGTCGGCGCATCGGTCTCCCCCGCGGCAATCTATCGCGAGGGAGAGCCCCCGTCGAGCCAAGGGACAATGCACAGGCGTTGGAGGGAGGGTGGCTGACGATTTGGTGGAGTGTGTTGCGCGCCAGCAACGGCGCGACCTCGATTTCAGAGACCCGCATCTCCGCCCAATCCACTTGGGCTCGACGCAGACGACTCCGCACGGCAGGTGCGCGCTGTACCTATCGCTCCTTCAACGCCTCGGATGCGATCTTGGCAAGCGGGGAAAGCAGATAGTCGATCACGCGGCGGCTGTCGGTCTTGATTTCGACAGTCACGGTCATGCCCGGCGTTAGAGCGACCATCGCGCCGTCTATGTCCATCGCCTGCTCGTCGAGCGCGATGGTCACCGGAAAGACGAAGCTCTGGGGCTGTCCAGCCTGACTGGCAGGCGGGACGCCAGCCGTATTGGCGGTGGCGGGCGCGTTGGCGAGACCGCGCTTGGCCTCCTGTTCCTCGACCGCCTCGGAGGCGATGCGCACGACCTTTCCATGCAGAACGCCGAAACGGGTGAAGGGGAAGGCGTCGACCTTGATCGCCGCGGTCTGGCCGGGTTTGACGAAACCGATGTCGAGATTGGCGACCAGCGCCTCGATTTGCAGCGCCCCTTCGGTCGGCGCCACGACCAGGAGCTGCTGCCCCGTGGTGACGACCTGGCCGACTGTCGTCACAGCGATCTGCTGCGCGACACCGTCGACCGGCGAATGGAGCCGGGTGCGCGCCAGGCGTGCCCAGGCCTTGACCACCGCCTGCTTGGCTTCGTCCGCCTTGCGCTCGGCCTCGGCCTGCTTGTTGCCATTATCCGCCACGAATTGCGAGAGCGTCTTGATCTTCTCGCTCGCGAGTTCCATCAGCGCGGCTTCGGTTTCGATCAACTCGCCTTCGTCGGAGGCCCGCGAGGATTGCGATTTCTCCAGCTCCCCCTTGGCGTCGTAGAGATTGATCTTGGTCCCGACCTTGAGATCGTACGACTGCTGGCGCACGCTGAGGAGCGCGGTCAGCGTTTCGATCAGCTTGTCCTGGTAGGCGATCCTCATTTCCAGGCGCTGACGCGTCGCCTCCTTCTGGGCCATCTGCTTGTCGAGGCTTTGCAAGGCGCCGATGAGCTGGTTGACGTCCGCTGTCAACACCGCAGCCTCGCGCAAGCGGATCGCCTCCGGCAGTTCGACACCCCAGACAATTCGCGGCGCAGGGTCGGCGGCGGCTTGCATGAGGTCGGCGATAACGGCTTCGCGTGCGCCCGCCTCCTTTGATTTCGCTGGACGGTCGAGCACGGCTCGCGCAGTTGCGATGGCGAAACGCCGGCGCGCGATTTCGGCGAGGTCCGCATGGAGCGCATCGCGCTGGGCATTGGCCTCCGCGGCCGCCTCCGCGGGATCGAGCTCCAGCAGCAGGTCGCCCGCCCGCACGTGCTGCCCGTTCTCGACGTGGAGGGCAGCGATCTTGCCGGGGTCGAACGGCTGGATCACCTTGGCGCGCCCGGCCGTGTCGATTTTGCCGGGCGCCACCGCATGCACGTCGAGCCGACCGTAGAACGACCAGGCAAGCGCTGCTGCGAAAAACACGCAAATCGTCACCATCGTAACGATGGACAGAGGCGGCGCCGGCGTTTCCAGGATCTCGATCGCGGCCGGCAGAAATTCGCGGTCGCGGCCGGCGACGACCGCGGCAGGCGGCGGGACCGGCTGGCGGGGCGGCGGAGGCGGCAATGCGGCTCTTTGGTTCATGCCCCGGCCCTCGCCTGATCCGACTGCAGCGCCCAGAGTCTTGCGTAGAGGCCGCCTCGACGCGCCAGGAGCTCCTCGTGAGTCCCGATCTCGACGATCTCGCCCTTGTCCATTCCGACGATGCGCGTGCACGGACGCACCGCCGCCAAGCGATGGGCGATGATCAGCACCGTGCGGCCACGCACGATCGCGCGCATGTTCTCCTGGATGACACGTTCGCTCTCGTAGTCCAGCGACGAGGTCGCCTCGTCGAAGATGAGGATGCGCGGATTGGAGGCGAGTGCGCGAGCGATGGCGATGCGCTGGCGCTGGCCGCCCGAGAGATTGGCGCCGCGCTCCTCGATAATCGTATCGTAGCCCTGCGGCATCTGCGCGATGAACTCGTCGGCGCCGGCGAGCTTCGCCGCCTGGATCACCCATGCCCGCGGTGCCGCGGGATCGCCGAGCGCGATGTTCTCGTGGATCGACCGATTGAACAGGATGTTCTCCTGCAGCACCACGCCGATCTGGCGGCGGAGCCAACCTGGGTCGAGCTGGGCGATGTCGACGCCGTCAAGCATCACCTGCCCTGCCTGCGGCGCATAAAGCCTCTGCACCAACTTGACGAGCGTCGACTTGCCCGAGCCCGACGAACCGACGAAACCGATGACTTCGCCCGCGGCGATCGACAGGGTGACGTTGCGCAGCGCTTCGGCCGCATCTGCCCGATAGCGCAACGACACGCCCCGCAGCTCGATCGCGCCCCTCGGCGGCGGCAGGGTCAACAGGTTCTGCGGCGTGGGTTCCGGCGGCGTGTTCAAGATGTCGCCGAGCCGCGCCACCGAAACCTGGACCTGCTGGAAGTCCTGCCAGAGCTGGGAGAGGCGGAGAACCGGCGCCACGACCTGGGAGGCGATCATGTTGAACGCGATCAGCTCGCCGACCGTCATCGCACCCTCGATCACCGCCTGCGCGCCGAACAGCAAGATCAGCGCCGTCGTGGCCTTGCTCACATACTGGACGAGATTCTGGCCGAGCGCGCCGGTGATACCGGCATCGAACGACGTGCGGACATAGGACGCCAGCCGTTCCTCCCATTGGGCCTGCATCATCGGCTCGACGCTCGCCGCTTTCAACGTCGGCGCTCCGACGATCGACTCGACGAGAAACTGCTGCGATCGCGCTCCGCGGTTGAACTTTTCGTTGATCTGCTCACGCAGAACCGGCCTGATCAGCACCGCGATCAGCAGATAGACGGGGATCGTGCCGAGCACGACCAGCGTCAGTCTGGCCGAGTAGATGAACATCACCACGAAGAAGACGAGGGTGAAGACGAGGTCGAGCAGCGAGGTCAGCCCCTGCCCGGTCAGGAAGCTGCGGATCGTCTCGAGCTCACGCACGCGCGCAACGGTCTGGCCGGCCGCGCGCGTCTCGAAATAGGCCAGCGGCAGGCGAAAGAGGTGATGGAACAGACGCCGGCCGAGCTCGACATCGATCCGGTTGGTGGTGTGGCTCAGCGTATAGGCGCGGAGGAATTGCAGCACCGATTCGAACAGTCCCAGCGTGACCATGCCGACGATCAGAACGGTCAGTGTCGACAAGCCCTTGTGCACCAGCACCTTGTCGACGACGAGCTGGAAAAAAATCGGCGTGACGAGTGCGAACAGCTGCACGAAGAGGGACGCGACAGCGACCTGAGCCAGAGGCCGCCGGTAGCGCAGGATCGAGGGCAGGAACCAGCGGAATCCGAATGTGCGTGGGTCTGTCCCCGCCCCGCCCAGGCGGCGCGTGATCAGCACCACCTCACCTGATGACAGCGCCACGATCTGCTCGATCGGCAGCTCCCGCCCAATGCGGGCAATCGGATCGAGCAGCCGCGCGAGCCCTTTCGTCGGTGAGGCCGCCAGCACGTGGAAGCCGCCGTCCCTAAGGCCGATCAGCGCGGGATAGGGAATGGCGGCGAGGCGCTTGGCCGTGACGCCGCGCAGGATGCGCGAGCGCAATTTCAGTTGGTTGGCGCCGCGGATTATATCCTCGGCCTCGGCAAAGCGGCCAGTGAGCGCGAGCTGATGGCGCAATTGCGCCGGATCGGCGGCGATCCGGTAATATCCCGCGATCACGGCGAGCCCGGCCAGTCCGGAGTCCATTGCCGTGGTCGCGGACGACGGTTCGACCTTGGGCGGCGCGGTCGGCATTCGCTTGACCGCAAGCGCTTCCTTGATCTGCGCGATTACATCGTTCACCTCGTGCACCGTATAGCCCGGTGCCGCGCCGGCGCTCAGGCCGGGCTCCTCGCCCGACCCAAGATCGCCGACGTGTGCCGATCGCATGGCAGCCGTCATGCGTGCGTCGGCGCGGTCAGGTTGATGTTGAGCGTGCCTGTCCCTGCCTCCGTGAGGTTGCTGTTCGATCCGCTATGGAACGCGTCGTAGTCCTGCAGCGCGAGGTTGAAGGACATGTTGAGGGGTTGGCCGGCGTTGAAGGTCGAGACCGACACCGCGCCCATGTCGAACGAGTCCTTGTTGCTGTAGACAGTGCCGATGTTGGTCGCCAGCAGGCGATCGAACCCGGTCGCCGTGCTGACCAGAATGAACTCTCCCGGCACCTGTTTAAGGCCTTGCAAGTCCACGCCATTACTGTCGCCTGTTGGTGCGAAGTCCGCAATCACGCTTTGGCTGACGCCGCCATTGGTGAACGTCGCCGTCCCATCTGCGGTGAAGTCCGCAAGCGTGCCGGTTACGTTGCCACTGCTGTCCTCGGTCACGATCTTGACCTCGGTGATCGCCTCATGCGTGGCATCGCTCGGGAACGTCCCTCCGGGGGAGAGCGACGTCGATTCCGGGACCTCATAGGCGTCGAGGCGGATGTCGACGGTCTTTCCGTTCGGATTGACTTGCGAGAGCGTGAAGCCGCTGTTGTTGACCTCGTAGTGATCGAGATAGCCGAGGGTGCTGAGCGACTTCAGGTCGGTGGTGGTGGTGATCGAATGGACGTTGTCGACGAAGTCGATGCGGATGGCTTCGCCCGGGGCCACCGCCTGCTTGTCGGTGCCGACGCCGATATTGCTGGGGTTGACGGTGTCGACGCCGGGGCTAAGCCCGGTGAAGACTACCGACTTGCCGGGGCTGACGGGCTCTTTCGTCGTCGGGTTGAACGGCAGCGAGAACCACGCGTAGTCGCCGGCGGGCACGTCGGCGAAGTCACTGAACGTGAATCTCGCGCCGTTGCCGATCGGCTGGAGCATGTCGAAGGTGTACTGACCGCTCGTGTGGTCGAGCGTGATGGTGAACACCTCATCCGCCGTGATGGGGGATCCGCTCGCGCCGCCGGGAAGCCCGGCGCCGGTCGAATCGGTCGTCGCGGTCAGCGTGCCCGTGCCGAACCCGAACAGGTAGATGTCGCTTCCGTTCGCTTGCAGGTTCTGGCTCGAGCCACCGTCGAGTTGGCCCGTCAGCTTCGAGCCGTTCGTACCGGTGAAGGTCAAAGCGCCGAAGCCGTCGGCACCGGCATGCTGGTCGATGGTGAGCGACGAATTGGGATCGACCGTCCCGTCGGCCGAATCCGTGTTGACGAGCTTCCCGGTGAAGGTGGAGCCGGCGGCATCCTGAACGTCGTCCGCGGCGACGATCGCCTCTGGGTTGAAGTTCACCGGCACGTCGTCGATGACCGTGACCGTCAGCGCCCCGGCGCCGGCGGTGGCCGTATCGCCGGCGCCGAAATTGCCGTCGGCGTCGGTCGCCAGGATCAGCGAGCTGAAGTCGATCGTGGTATTACTCGAGTCGTTGGCTCCTGGGCCCTGATCGACGGGCGCCGAAAGCGTGAAGGTCCAGGCTCCCGTCGCCTCGGTCAGCGCGAGCGTGAACACGGTCGTCGTCGTCAGGCCCACGGTGTAGCTGGCGGTCAGGGTGTCGACGCCGCCGCTGCTCGTAACGGCATAATTTAACGCATTCCCGCCGGACGTAAGGCCTTGGCTCGTCAGGCTGCTCGTGTCGGTCGCCAGCCTGTAAGTGAGCGGCGTGTCGACGCCCGGATTGAACAGCGTCGTCACCGAGCCGGTCGCCGTCGCGCTGCCGTCCTTGTCGGGAAGGAGATTGGTCGACAGCTGGTCTTCATCGACGGTCCCCGTCACCTTGCTCGTGCTCGCGGTCGGCACGCTGTCCTCGAAGATGATGTGCGAGCCGACTTCCTGGGTGTCGGTGATCGTGGTCGTGGTCGTCTGCGTTTGCGTGACGTTGAGAATGTCGAAGCCCGGCGTGTTGCCGGTTCCGGTGACGTTTTTGGCCACGAACTGGTCGAACTGCGCACCATTGGCCGCAATGAAGTCGACCGTCTCGTTGACGGTCAGGTGATTGACGGTCACGCTGCCATCGGCGTTGAAGGTGAAAGTTATGCCGTGGTTCAGGTTGCTCGCCTGCGCCGAATCGGCAATCAGGTTCCCACCAACACCGCCGGTCCAGACCTTGACCTCGCCGATCGTCACCGGGTTGGTGGACGTGCTCGTGTTGGTGCTGCCGAACGTGCCGTTCGTCTCGTTCTGGGCGATGATCAGCACGTTAACGAAACTGCCGGTGGGAGTCACCTGGCTGATGTCGAACGTCGCCTCGTTTCCTTCGGTATAGACGAGGCTGTTGAGCGAACCGTCGGTGAGGAAGGTCTTATCCTTGGTGGAGCCGCCGGTGAAGCTCGAGACGAAATCGAAGCGCAGGGCCTGGGTGGGGGTGATCGCCTGACTGTCGCTGCCGTCGCCGACCGAGCTGGTGTTGACGGTATCGGGACTGCTCGCGCTCTTGTCGAGCCCGGTCACGATGACCGTCGCTTTCCCGTCGGTGCTGGTGAATGGCAGCCAGTAGTTCTGTCCCGGCTGCTTGGTGCCGATCACGAACGACTCGGTGCTGGTGGTGCTGGACGTCCCGCTGACATAGACCTTATTGGTGAGATCGAGGGTGTTGGCGTCCTCCCCCACGGCCGGATTCGTGTTGGTGAGTGCCTCGTACTGCACGACCCAGATTGTCGCGCCGCCGCTTGTCGGCTGTAGCAGGAGAGCGAAGGCAACCGCTCCGCTGGGGTTTGCGGTCGTTCCGTTCCCCTCGATGCCGAGCACGATATCGGGATTGCTCGAGTCGGAGTAGAGGAAGATCTCGTTGTCGTCGAGGGCCGTGAAGCCGGTGGAGACGGCGCTCAAAGTGCCACCGGTGCTGTTGGTGAACTGCAAGTTCTGGTCAGTGGTGCTGACGATCGCATTCTCGGCGATCCCGATCGCCTGGGTCGTGCCGTTGGCGGAGTTCGTCGTCGTATCGGGATAAATGCCCAGCGACTTGAGCTCAGCGCCGAGCGACGATGAGGTGGAAATACTGCTCTGGAAGCTGGAGAGAATGACGTTGTTGTCGGCATCAGTGGCGTCGCTGTCGGCGGCCAGGGTTGTCAGTCCGAGGTTCTCGTCCTCAATAACTTTACCGGTGATGGTGAGTGACATGGCAAGCTCCTCAGCAAATTGTGAAAACCTGAGATCAGGCTGATGGCTACTGCACGGCACAATCATTTGCGGCACGTCGCTCTCCGGGCGTGTCCGCACGGAGAGCCGTCAGTCCTGCACAATCAGAAGACCAAACGAACGCGGGGCCTGGCGGGGAGCTTGTTGCTACTCCTCGCCCGACCGACTGACCTTGCCCGGAGCGCCAGTGGAGACACAGAGCTCCGATAAGTGAATGATGGACTGCTGCTGCATGCTCCCTCCTATCCGCTGCAAATATCTGCCGCGAGGACGAGCAAACCGGGAAATCCAAACACTATAAAATGGTGTGGCGATACTGCCTGCGACCTGGCGCAATCCAATCATCGCGCATGTAATGAGCATAGGCTGGTCAATTACAGCGCCTCGGTAAATACCAAAGACGGAGTACCACGTTTGGCGCGGAGCCAGGTGCATTGGCTCGCGCCCTGCGCACGCAGGTCGCATGCCGGCGCTTGAGGTTGCAGCAGCCCGTGCTTCCTGAAGGCACACGCAGACCAGATGGCGCATTTTGCTGCAGCAGACTGAGCACACCGGCGCCAAAGAGCCGCCGGTCGCGCGCGCAAATTCGCCCCGGTCAGCTCAAAGTAAAAGCGCGGCGCCGAGGCGCCGCGTTTTCCCGCAACGAAGATGCAGGACGCCGGTCAGAGGGCTCCCGGGTAGCCAGCGACCAGCTTCACGAGATCGGCCTGTCGTTTCGTGGCGGTCTTTTCATAGATGCGATGCAGGTGGGTCTTGACGGTTTGCTCGGAAATGCCGAGCACCGGGGCGACCTCGGGCACGCCGCCGATCTCGACGATCGCAAACATGACACGGACCTCCGCCGGCGTCAGCTTGAACTCGTCGGCGATAGCCTCTGGCGGTGACGGCAAGTCCACCCCGGCCTTGCGGACGAACACCGCGGCCGCCGCCGAATATGAAATGCCGGCCTTTCGGCGCGCGCCTGAGGTCAGGGGCAGCACGTGGGCAACGTAGCGCCCGCCGGTTCGCGCGGTCAGCGGCATGGCGATCCCTTTCTTTCCGACGGCCGAATCGCCGGCCTGGGCCGCCGCGAATATCTCGAGCAGATGCCGGTTGCCCTCCGAATCAAGCGCCGCGATCCGGCCGTTGGTGGCGCGCAGCACATTGGCCTCGGCGACCAGGCGATGCGCGCTGGCATTGGCATGGATGATACGGCCGGTCTGATCGACAATGAACATGCCCGAGGCGAGCTCGTCGAGACTGTCCGCCAACACCGCCGCCTCGACGCGATGCAGATCGATCATTTTGCCAATCAGCATGGCGCGCCGGACGTGTGGCGTGATCAGTTCGAACCGCTGGCGCATGCGGTTGTCGACCTGGCCCTGGCCAGCGTGACGCATGGCGGTGAACAGCGCGCAGCTCGTCACCCCCTTCTCCAGGTTCGAAAACAGGCCGTCCATCAGGCTTTGCGGCGCGAGCCATTCGCGAAAGAAGCGCGTCCGAACGTACTCTTCGCAGGAAATCACGTCGGGGACGGCGACCGATTGCTCCACGTCGAAAAGGACGACGCCTGGAAAGATCGGATTGATCTTGCCGTAGCTCTCCAGATAGAGCTGGAAATAGTGCGGCGCATTGGGCTCGCGGCCCCACCAGAACAGCGCGTCGGTGGCCCTGCTGACCGCGTCCTGCGAATGCAGGCTGGCGGAGGCCGCGCCGATATAACCGCAGATGCTTTCGATCGCGCTCGGCCACAGCGCCGGATCGAGCGAGGCATCGTAGACGTCGCCTATGACCCGCGAAAGCTCGTCCGCTTCACGCATGTCGGTGGCTCCAGCCCGCCGGGCCAACCCCGCCGCAGCGTAGCACGCCCGGGGAACCGGCAGCCAGCATCTCCATCGATCGGGTGACGCGGCCATTGCGCCAGCGTGCCAAGTTATCGCCGTCGGGCGAACCGGCAGAACGCCAGCAGGTGGCAGGCCAGTTCCCATGGACGGACGCAGGAGGCCGTAATCGGACAGCCCGACTGACCCGTGAGATCAGGAGAGCATCATGCGTGACGAAGCCAAGACCAAATTGCGTGAGAGCCTGCGTGGCACCGTGATCGAGCCTGGCGAGGCCGAGTACGACGAGGCTCGCGCGCTCTATAACGGCATGATCGACAAGCGGCCATTGCTGATCGCGCGCTGCGCCGATGTCGCCGACGTCATCGCGGCGGTGAAGTTCGGCCACGACAATGAGCTGCGGATCGCGATCCGCGGCGGCGGCCATAATGGCCCCGGTCTCGCCAGTGTCGATGACGGATTGGTCATCGACCTCTCGACCATGAAGGGCGTCCGCGTCGACGCAGTCGCCCGCACCGCGCGGGTCGGCGCGGGATGCACTCAGGGCGACGTCGACCATGCCACCCACGCGTTCGGCCTCGCCGTGCCCGCCGGCATCATCTCGACCACCGGAATCGCCGGCCTGACCTTGAGCGGCGGCCACGGCTACCTCACCCGCAAATACGGACTCACCATCGACAACATGATCGAGGCCGACGTCGTGCTGGCCGACGGCAGCGTCGTAGTCGCCAGCAAGAACCAAAACCCCGACCTGTTCTGGGCGCTGCGCGGCGGCGGCGGCAATTTCGGCGTCGTCACCTCCTTTGTGTTCCAGCTCCACCCCGTCACCACCGTGTTTGCCGGGCCGATCGCCTGGGACCAGAAGCACGCGCGCGCCATCATGCAGCGTTATCGCGACTTCCTCCCGGCTGCACCGGAGGAGCTTGGCACTTTCCTCGGGCTCAAGACGATTCCGTCCAGCCCGCCGTTCCCCAAGGAGCTCTGGGGAAAGCACATCTGCCTCCTGATGTGCTGCTACGACGGTCCCGAGGATGCGGCCAAGACGGCCCTGGCGCCGTTCCTCGACGCATTGCCGGAGCCATGGCTCAACTGGATGGGAACGATGCCATATCCCGCGGTGCAGAGCATGTTCGACGGGCTCTATCCCAAGGGCATGCAGTGGTACTGGCGCGGCGACTTCGTCAAGACGCTGCCGGACGCCGCGATCGACATCCATCTCGAGCAGGCCGCAAAAACCCCGAGCGAATTGTCGCTCATGCATCTCTACCCGATCGACGGCGCCGTGCACCGCGTCGGAATCGGCGAGACCGCCTGGAATTGCCGTGATGCGACCTGGTCGATGGTGATCGCCGGCATCGATCCGAATCCGCAAAAGGCAGGGCCGATCACCCGATGGACCAAGGCCTATTGGGAGGCGGTTCACCCATTCGACCTCGGCGGCGCCTACCCGAACTTCATGATGGACGATGAGGGCGACGCCCGCCTCAAGGCGACCTACGGATCCAATTATGCGCGACTGACCGAGGTGAAGCGCAAATATGACTCTGCCAATCTGTTCCGGGTCAACCAGAACATCAGGCCGGCCGCCTGACGTGGTGGCCCGCGACGCCGCGAAGGTGATAGCTTCGTGAGATGATCGAAAGAAAACGCGGCGTCCACGACGCCGAGTTTTCGAAAGCGTCGGTCCAAGGCGATGTCGGCCTCCGACCCTGGCCGGCGCTTGCAATCATCTTCAGGCGGCCTAGCATGGATGGCATCTAGCTCATCCTGAAGGAGCGAAGCGATGGAACTCACAGTGGTGCCCATCGTCAAGCCGGATGACGTCAACTTCATCTTCGGCCAGTCGCATTTCATCAAGACGGTGGAGGATCTTCACGAGGCGCTGGTGGGCGCGGTTCCGCGTATCCGCTTCGGGGTGGCCTTCTGCGAAGCCTCCGGCAAGCGATTGGTGCGCTGGTCCGGCAACGACGAAGCCTCACTCGCCCTGGCACGCGACAACGCATTGGCCATCGGCGCCGGCCACACTTTCTTGATCTTCCTTGGTGAAGGTTTTTTTCCCGTCAACGTGCTGGCTGCGGTGCGCGCCGTGCCGGAGGTCTGCCGGATCTATTGCGCGACGGCCAACCCGACACAGGTGATTGTCGCGCAAACGGAGCTGGGGCGCGGCGTGCTCGGTGTGGTGGATGGCGCCTCGCCGCTGGACATCGAGACCGACGCCGACATTGCGTGGCGGAAAGACCTGCTGCGAAACATCGGCTACAAGCTGTAGCGGCTGGAGGAGGCGGCGAAGCGCGCGCCAGAAAGCAAAAACGCGGCGCCGATGACGCCGCGTTTTTTATTCTTCGGTCATTTCTCTGGACGTCAGCTCGCGGCCGCCGCCGGGACGTCGCGCTGGCGCTTCATCACGATCTTGTTCAGCGCACCGAGATAGGCCTTGGCCGAGGCAACCAGCGTGTCCGGATCGGCGGCGCGCGCGGTCATCGAGCGGCCCTCATGCGCCAGCCGCACCGAGACTTCGGCCTGGGCGTCGGTGCCTTCGGTCACCGCGTGCACCTGGTACAGTTCGAGCTTGGCGTCGTGCGGCACCAGGCGCTTGATGCAGTTGAAGACGGCGTCGACCGGGCCGTTGCCCTCGGCCTCCTCGATCCTGGTCTGGCCGTCGACGTCGAGCTTCATGGTGGCGCGCTGCGGGCCATGGGTGCCGGCGATCACGGTCAGCGAGGACAGCTTGATGCGGTCGTGCGCGGCCGCGATCTCCTCGTCCAGCAGCGCCTCGATGTCCTCGTCGTAGATGTCCTTCTTGCGGTCGGCCAGGGCCTTCATCCGCGTAAAGGCATCCTCCAGCTGGTTGGGGCCGAGCTTGTAGCCCATCTCCTCCAGCTTGTGCACGAAGGCATGGCGGCCGGAATGCTTGCCGAGCACCAGCGACGACTGCTTCAGGCCGACCATCTCGGGCCGCATGATCTCGTAGGTCGAGGCGTCCTTCAGCACGCCGTCCTGATGGATGCCGCTCTCATGGGCGAAGGCGTTACGCCCGACGATCGCCTTGTTGTACTGGACGGGAAACGAGGTCGCGGCCGACACCAACTTGGACGCACGGGTGAGCTGCGTGGTGTCGATCTTGTTCCAGTACGGAAACTTGTCGTTCCGCACATTGATCGCCATCACGATCTCTTCCAGCGCGGCGTTGCCGGCGCGCTCGCCGATGCCGTTGACGGTGCACTCGACCTGGCGGGCACCGCCGACGATACCGGCCAGCGAGTTCGCAACCGCCATGCCGAGATCGTTATGGCAGTGAACCGAGAACACCGCCTTGTCCGAGTTCGGCACACGCTCGATCAGCGTCTTCATGAAATGGGTGTACTCTTCCGGCACCGTATAGCCGACGGTATCGGGGATGTTCACCGTGGTGGCGCCGGCCCTGATCACGGCTTCGACGATGCGACAGAGGAAATCCATCTCGCTGCGGGTGCCGTCCTCCGCCGACCATTCGACGTCGTCGATCTGGTTGCGGGCGCGCGCGACCATGGCAACCGAGGTCTCGATCACCTGCTCCGGGGTCTTGTTCAATTTCACGCGCATATGCAGCGGCGAGGTCGCAATCACGGTGTGGACGCGGCCGCGCTTGGCGAACTTGACGGCTTCGGCGCACCGGTCGATGTCGGCCGGATGCGCGCGCGACAGCCCGGCGATGACAGCATTCTTGGAGCGGCGGGCAATCTCGCTGACCGCCTGGAAGTCGCCTTCCGAGGTGATCGGGAAGCCGGCTTCGATGACGTCGACGCCCATGTCATCCAGGAGCTCGGCAACCTCGAGCTTCTCCTCGAAGGTCATGGTGGCGCCGGGGCACTGCTCGCCGTCGCGCAAGGTGGTGTCAAAAATAACGACGCGGTCCTTCTCGGACTTGTTCACGGTGGCCATGTAAAAAATTCCTTTAAGCTTGTGCGCCCGTCATGTTGCTGGGGCGATATCAGGGTCCGGTGATCTCGTACAAACCCCTGAGTGCCCAGGCACAAACGCCCAGCCGGCCCTCAGGGGCAGGTAAGAAGAAGGCCGCCAATAAGGAGGGTGGGCAGCGCAGCCGGGATCACGGCGGTGCTGATGGCCAAGGCCACCTCCCCCGAAATCCCATCAATTTGGCCGCGAATCAGCATTGCCAGACCCTTTGGAGCACCAGATCCTCGGTCAAAACCGTTGATAGTCGGTTGCCGGACGGCGCCGTGTGGGGTGTTTCTAGACGATTATGGCAAGCGGCCGCAATGGGGAAAGATGGTCAGGTGAGCTGACCTAATGCGGACAGCACTGGACGATAGCGAGTCGCGCGTGAGTGGCGCACCGGCGGATGGGTTCCCCACCCTTGCGGGCCCCCACAAGGGTGGAGGGAGCCTTTACCTCACGTTACTGGCAGCCCAAGCGACCGCACTTCCATGCCTACTTCCTCGCAACCGCCTTCGCCGCCCCGCCCTTGCCTTCCTCGAGCGCCGCACGGATGCGCTTGAACTCGCTCAGGTCGGCCTTGTCGACGTCGGGGAACTTCAGATTGAGCCGGTCGAGCGCGGCGACGATGGTCGAGCCGATCACGACGCGGGCGAACCATTTGTGGTCGGCGGGCACGACGTGCCACGGCGCGTCCCTGGTCGCGGTGTGGTGGATCATGTCCTGGTAGGCCGCCTGGTATCTCGCCCACAGCACGCGCTCGGAGATGTCGGCCATCGAGAACTTCCAGTTCTTGGCCGGCTCCTCCAGCCGGGCGAGGAAGCGCTGGCGCTGCTCCTCCTTGGAGACGTGCAGGAAGAACTTCAGGATCACGATGCCGTTGCGCGACAGATAGCGTTCGATCGCCGAGATATCCTCGAAGCGCTCGCGCCAGATATGCTTGGTCACCAGCCGCTTCGGCAGCTTCTGCTTCTGCAGCACCTCGGGATGCACGCGCACCACGAGGCATTCCTCGTAGTAGGAGCGGTTGAAGATGCCGATGCGGCCGCGCTCCGGCAGCGCGACCATCGCGCGCCACATGAAGTCGTGATCGAGCTCCTTGGTCGAGGGCTGCTTGAAGGACGACACCTCGCAGCCCTGCGGATTGACGCCCTCGAACACGCTCTTGATCGCGCTATCCTTGCCGGCGGCGTCCATGCCCTGGAAGATCAGGAGCAGCGACCAGCGGTCCTGCGCGTAGAGCTTCTCCTGGAAGTCGCTGAGCCGCTTGCGGTTGGCTTCGATGATCTTGCCGCCCGCGTCCTTGTCGATGCCGCCCCTCTCGGCGGTCGGATACGATTTCAGGTGGAATTGGCCCGTGCCGTCGAATCGGAACGGCGCGACGAAGGGTTTCAGTTCATCGGCGAGTGATGGGGACGGCTGCCTGCTCATGATCTCTCAGCGGCTTGCGTGGCGATTTGATCCAGTCGATGACGCTACCAAGAATGCCCTTGGGCAGGAAGATGATGAAGAGCACCAGCAGCACGCCGTAGACGAGATTGTCCCAGCCGACCGCCTCGGTCCCGAAGCTGACGCGCAGCACCTCCGCGAGCAGGATGGTGATGATCGCGCCGACGGTCGGCCCGAGCGCAACATAGACGCCGCCGACGATCGCCGCGAACACCATCTGCAGCGAGACGGCGATGCCGCTGACCGTGTCAGGCGAGATGAACATCTGGTACTGGCAATACAGCGCGCCCGAGAGTGCGGTCATCAGCGCGCTGATCAGCGTGATCTTGAGCTTCTCGGCCGTGACGTTGACGCCGGCCGCGGCGGCCGCATCCTCGTCCTCCGAGATCGCCTCCATGGCGTGGCGGCCCATACTGCGGTCGATCCAGTGCCAGATCACGATGCCGGCGAGCCAGACCGCGAGCGCGATCAAATACCAGGTCGTCTTGTCGTCGAATTGCAGCGCAAGCAATCCCTTGCCGCTCGGCGCGCGCTGCGGCGTGTAGCCGAGCGAGCCGCCGGTATAGTCGCGGGTTGCGGTGATGACCTGCAGCACGATGCCGGCCAGCGCCAGCGTCACCAGCACGAAATAATGGCCGGTGATCCGGAAACGGAAGCAGGGATAGGCGACGACAAGCGCGAGCACGCCCGCCGCCAGCATGCTGAGCGGAATGCCGATCCAGGGCGACAGCCCGAAATTATTCCACAGCAGTGCGGTGACATAGGCGCCGGTCCCCATGAACCCGCCATGGCCGAGCGACACCAGGCCGAAGCGGCCCATGATCGACCACGACGTGTAGGCGAACGACCAGATCAGGATCAGCACCAGGAGGTGCAAGTGGTAGGGATCGCTGTGCACGAAAGGTAGCGCCACCAGCACGGCAAGCGCGACGATCCACCCTGCGACCCGCTTGTTCACGAGCGCCTCGCGAGCAGGCCCGCGGGCCGGATGAACATCATCACGATGAAGAAGGCGAAGGCCAGCACATAGCCCCATTCGAGATCGGAGAACAGACCGCCGAGCGAGATGATCTCGGCGAACAGGAACGAGGCGATGAAGCCGCCGATGAAATTGCCGAGCCCTCCGAGCACGCAGATCAGGAAGGTGATCGGCCCGAACGACAGGCCGACGAAGGGATGCACGTCGTATTGCAGCACGAGCAGGCACGCCGCGAGGCCGGCCAGCCCGCCGCCGATCGCCGAGGTGACCAGGTAGATGCGTTTCGCGTCGACGCCCATCAGCGGCATGATCTGGCGGTCCTGCGCGATGGCACGGATCGCGGTGCCGGTGAAGGTGCGGGTCAGGAACAGGTAGACGCCGACCATGCCGAGCAGCGCCGCGGCAAACGAGAGCAGCCGCGCGTAGCTGAAATTCATATCGCCGAGCGACAGCACCGGCAGGCGGATACCGAGATTTTTGAAGTCGATGCCGAAGGCGACGGTGGCAAAGCTCTGCAGGACGAACAGCACGCCGCCGGTCGCCAATAGCTGGTTGATCGGCGGCGCGGTCAGCAAGGGCGCGATGACGAAGAAATGCAGCGCCGCGCCGAGCAGCGCGACCAGCATGATGACCAGCGGCGCCGCGGCCCAGTATGACAGGCCGAAATACTGCACCAGGTAGTACATGCCGTACATGCCGATCATCACGAGCTCGGCGTAGCAGATCCAGGTGACGTCGATCACGCCGAAGATGAGGTTCAGGCCGAGCGCGAGCAGCGCCAGCACGCCGCCGAGCAGGATGCCGTTGATGACGGCCTCGAGAAAGTAGATGTCGAAGATGTCGAGGAAGGATTGCATGGTGTTTCCTCTCCTTACCTCTCCCGCTTGCGGGGGAGGTCGGCGCGCGCGAGCGCGCCGGGTGGGGGCTCTCTCCTCAATGCGACTCGCGGAGATACCCCCACCCCGCCCCTCCCCCGCAAGCGGGAGAGGGAGAACACTGATCGAGCGGACAGTGTCATCCTCACACCCCCAGATACGCCTGCTTGATGGTGTCGCTCGCGGCAAGGTCCGCGGACGTGCCGGCGGCGCGGATGGTGCCGGCCTCGATCAGGTAGGCGCGGTCGACCACGCGCAGCACCTGCTGCACGTTCTGCTCGACGATCAGCACCGTGAGCCCGCTGGCGCGGATCCGCTTTACCAGCTCGAACACCTGCTGCACCACGACCGGCGCGAGCCCCGCGGAGGGCTCGTCGAGCAGCAGCAGCTTTGGGTTCGACATCAGCGCGCGGCCGATCGCGCACATCTGCTGCTCGCCGCCCGACATGGTGCCGGCCATCTGGTGGCGGCGCTCCTTCATGCGCGGGAACAGCTCGAACACGAAGTCGAGCCGCTCGGCGTAATGGGCGCGCGCGCCGGGCATATAGGCGCCCATCTTCAGATTGTCGGCGACGGTGAGCCGCGGAAACAGCCGCCGGTTCTCCGGCACATGGGCAATGCCGAGGCTGACGATGCGATGCGGAGGCGTCGCCACGACGTCGGTGCCCTGCATTGCGATGGTGCCCCTGGCCGGGCGGATCAGGCCGGAGATCACGCGCATCAGCGTCGTCTTGCCGGCGCCGTTCGGGCCGATCACGCCGACGGCCTCGCCTGCCTTGACGTCGAGGCTGACGTCGAACAGCGCCTGGAAGCTGCCATAGCCCGCATCGATCGATCTGAGCTCGAGCATGCCGGTCACGCCTCGATCCGGCGGCGCGCCTGCGCGGCGGCGGCCGCCGCAAGGCTCGCATCGGCATCGGTGCCGAGATAGACCTCGATCACCCTGGCGTTCCCAGCGACATCGGCCGGCAGGCCTTCCGCGATCTTCTCGCCGTGATCGAGCACCATCACGCGATCGACGACGCGCATCAGAACACCCATGATGTGCTCGACCCATATGATGGTGATGCCGAGTTCGTCGCGGATCCGACGCAGCATGTCGGCGGCCTGGTCCATCTCCGCCTCGTCGAGGCCGCCCAGGCTTTCGTCGGCGAGCAGCAGCTTCGGCCCGGTGGCGAGCGCCTTGGCGAGCTCGAGCTTCTTCAACCCCGCGGCGCCAAGGCCCTCGACGCTGGCGTGACGGTCGGCCGGCAAGCCGACCATCGCGAGCGCGCGCTCGGCCGCTTCCTCAGCTTTGGCGCGGCTATAGCGGCCCTGGCCGTAGAAGCCGGCGAGTGTCACGTTCTCGAAAATGCTGAGCCGGTGAAACGGCCGCGGGATCTGGAAGGTGCGGCCGACGCCGCGATTGATGATCCGGTGCGGGGGAAGCCCTGCGATCTCGCGGCCGTCGAACAGGATGGAGCCCGCGGTCGGTGGCAGCGTGCCCGACAGCATGTTGAAGATCGTGCTCTTGCCCGAGCCGTTCGGACCGATCAGGCCAAGGATCTCGCCCTGCTCGACGCGGAACGACACATTGTTGACGGCGCGAAAACCGCCAAACCGCTTGACGAGACCTTCGACGGCGAGCACGGCGGCCCCTTTCGAAATGCGGTCTATGTCTGGCTAGAGGTCATGCTGGCCGGCCGCAGCACGGTCGCGCGCTGCATCCGCGCCGCGGCACCGGCGCGCCGTCAGCCTGCGTGGCGCCTTCGTGACCCGCATGAATCCCTCCCCGGAGATTGTGCACTGCTTCTTTGTTTCTTGGTGCCGCCTATCACAGGGGGACCGGCCGATGATGTCAAGCGCCATGGCCGTGTCGGTGCGGCGCAGTTCCTTCAGCACTTGGTTGCAGGCGCGCGGCGCT
Organism: Bradyrhizobium sp. ISRA436; assembly: GCF_029910015.1. Lineage (NCBI taxonomy): Bacteria > Pseudomonadati > Pseudomonadota > Alphaproteobacteria > Hyphomicrobiales > Nitrobacteraceae > Bradyrhizobium > Bradyrhizobium sp. ISRA436. Next base: position 2,042,809 of record NZ_CP094519.1, on the reverse strand, counting down.
AGACCGGAAGCTGCGCCTCGATGAACGCGGTCACGAAGCACGGCATCGCGGTGCTGAAATCGTCACGGCTGCGCACCAGATGGATCGCGGCGAGCTCCGGATCGTCCTGCCGCGCCAGATTGGCCTCCAGCCGCGCACGCAGGGCATCACCCGGCATGTCGGCGCGCAGGATGCGGATCATCGCAAGCGCAGGCCCGGTGTAGACGCAATACCAGTCCGCGTCCGCTCGGTAGTCTGCGGCGGAAAGACCGGTCTCCTCTTCGAGCTCCCGCATCACGCTGCCGGCGATATCGACCGTCTCGCCCCTGATGTCGTCGAGGTCGGGCGTGCCGGACGGAAAATAGATCCGCCCGGGATTGGAGGTGTGCTGGCCCATCTCGCCGAGCACGAAGGCGCCGTCGCTCGCGAGCAGCGCGCCCATGCCGAAGCCGTTGAAGATCTCCCGGTCGGGAAAGCCCCAGTCGCGCCAGGCGAGGAAGCTGGCAAAATCGGTCTCGAAATAATTGGCGCTCAGGCGCCCGCCCGCAAACACGGGATCGCGGCCGAGCAGCACGCGGCCATTCCACAGGCTTGGCTTTGCACGCTGCTGGGTCGCGAAATGCGCGTCGATCTCGGCGCGCCGTTCGTCGGCAAACGGCCAGGGCCGATTCCGCAACGTCAGATCAAGCGCGGTGACGCGATGAATGACCGGAAACTGCATGTCGTTCATCGCACCTTGATTCCCTTGGCAGCATGGTCTCGCCGGAAAACCGCTACACGCCTTGTGTGACAGCAGCTCCCCGGATCCGGTCATGCCCCCTACTTCGCGTTCATTCCTGTCGTTTTCTTGACCTGCTCGACATATTTGTTGGTGTAGGTCTTGGTCACGTCGACGCCGGCCTTCGCCACCTCCGGCGAGCCGGTGCTGAACACCGCAAGCACGGCCTCTGCGCCCTTCGGGTCCATCTTGCCGCTCTCCGAATACATCGGGATCGTGTTTTTCAGTGCGGCGAGATAGAGGTCCTTGTTCTTGCCGACGATCTCGTCCGGCATCTTGGCCATGATCTCCTCGGCCGAATGCGAATGGATCCAGGACAGCGTCGCCATGATGGCGTTGGTCAGCGCCTGCGCCTCCTTCTCGTGTCCGTTCACCCAGGCCGCGGTCGAGTAGAGCGCGCCGCCCGGATATTCGCCGCCGAACACCGCGAGCGTGTCGCGCTGGGTGCGGGTGTCGCTCAGGATCTTCAGGTCGGGATGGCTGCCCTGCAGCACGGTGACCGAAGGATCGAGCATCACGGCGGCATCGATCTGGCCCTGCTCCATCGCCGCCACCGCGGTGGCGCCGAGGCCAACACCGATCACCGACGTGCCCATCGGGTCGAGGCCGTTCTTCTTCAGCATGTACTTCAGGAAGAAATCGGTCGAGGAGCCCGGCGCGCTGACGCCCACCTTCTTGCCGGCAAGATCCTTGATCGAGTTGATCTCGCCGGTATGCTTCGGCGAGACCACCAGCACGAGGCCGGGATAGCGGTCATAGACCACGAAGGCCTGCAGCTCCTGCTTCTTGGCCGCGAGGTTGACGCAATGGTCGAAATAGCCAGAGACGACGTCGGCGCTGCCGCCGAGCACCGCTTTGAGCGCATCCGAGCCGCCCTTCAGATCGACCAGCTCGACCGAAAGCCCCGCCTTCTCATACTCGCCGAGCTGCTTGGCCAGCACCGTCGGAAGATAGCACAGGCAGGCGCCGCCGCCGACCGCGATGGTGATCTTGCTTTGCGCTGCGGCCAGGCCCGTGCTCATCACGAGCGCCACCAACGCGCCCGCGACCTTGCCAAACATCGTCCTCATGACGTCCTCCACTCGAAATTTGCCGGCAAGATAAAGCAGTGCGGCAGGCTTGAGAAGGCAACTTTCCGATAGCTGGTCACGGCTGCGGCGGCGGCATAACACGGCGATTGCGATCAAGGCGCCTCCGCAGACGCCTGACGATACGAAGCTGCTGGATTGATTCACATCTTGCAGCCGTCATTGCGAGCGAAGTGAAGCAATCCATCTCTCAGCGGATGCGGGCCGATGGATTGCTTCGTCGCTTCGCTCCTCGCAATGACGCTGATAGCATCACACCGCTCTCCATGCTACTGCGCGAAATACGCGGGATGATCTATATCGGCGAGCAGTCCCGGCTGCTCCGGCTGCCAGTCGAGCCGCGCCCTGGTGCGCGCGCTCGAGGTTGGCACGTCGAAGGCCGCGAACGGGCCGAACCAGCCGAAATGCTCTGCAGCTTCTTCCGGCGATTTCGAGACCAGCCGCACGTCGAGGCGGCGCGCGATCACCGCGGCGATGTCCTTGAACGGCACGCCCTCGTCTGCCACGGCATGGAAGGGCCCGCCTTCGACGCCGCGCTCGAGCGCCAGCCGATAGACGCGCGCCGCGTCGAGGCGGTGCACGCCGGGCCAGCGGTTGCGCCCTTCGCCGATATAGGCGGAGACGCCCTTCTCGCGCGCGAAGGCAACGAGCAGTGGCACGAAGCCGTGGTCGCCATGGCCGTGCACCGAGGGCGGCAGCCGCACGACGCCCGCACGCACGCCGCGTGACGCCACGGCCATCGTCGTCGCTTCCGATGCGCGCGGATAAGCGTCGGAAACCGGGATCGGCGCATCCTCTTCGGTCGCGACGCGGCCCTGCGCCGCGCGCGCGACGCCCGATGTGGTGATCAGCGGGCGCTGCGAGCCTTCGAGCACGGCGCCGAGCGTCTCGATCGCGCGCCGGTCATCCTCGCAGTTCTTGGCGAATTTCGAGAAGTCGTGGTTGAAGGCGCAGTGGATCACAGCATCGGACTGCGCGGCGCCGCGCTTCAGGCTATCCAGATCCTCGAGCGTCCCGTAATGCGGCTCGGCGCCGGCAGCGGTCAGGTCTCCCGCCCCCTTGTCCGAGCGGGTCATGCCGAGCACCAGATGGCCGGCGGCGATCAGATCCTTGGTGACGGCCGAGCCGACCCAGCCGGTGGCTCCAGTGACGAATACGCGCATAAGCAAATCTCCAGGTTTCGCTGGAGACAAATCTCGTCGCTCGGGTTATCCTGGTAAAGTAGGACATTATCATGGTATAATAGCTAACAGGATGAGCGTTTCGGCCGCGCACGACAACCTGCTCGGGACCTATCTGAAGGACCGGCGCAGCAAGCTCGATCCGGCGGCCTTCGGCTTTCCCGCAGGCCGGCGGCGCACGCCCGGCCTGCGCCGCGAGGAAGTGGCGCAACGCGCCAATATCAGCCCAACCTGGTACACCTGGCTCGAACAAGGCCGCGGCGGCGCGCCGTCAGCCGACGTGCTGGATCGCATCGCGCGGGCGCTGATGCTGACCGATGTCGAGCGCGAGCATCTCTTTTTGCTCGGCCTCGGCCGCACGCCCGAGGTGCGCTACCAGAGGAGCGAAGGCGTCACGCCGCGGCTGCAGCGCGTACTCGACGCGCTATCGCCGAGTCCGGCCGTGATCCGCACCGCGACATGGGACGTCGTCGCCTGGAACAGGGCCGCGACCGTGATGCTGACCGACTACGGTTCGCTGCCGCCGAACCAGCGCAACATCCTGCGCTTCATCTTCCTCGATCCGCGCGTCCGCGCGGCGCAGCGTGACTGGGAGAGCGTGGCGCGGTTCGTGGTCGGCGCGTTCAGGGTGGATGCGGCGCGCGCCGGCGCTGCGGCAGCAGTGCAGCCTTTCGTCGACGAGCTCTGCCGGCTGAGCCCGGAGTTCGCGGCGATGTGGCGCGACAACGACGTCCGCACCCATGGCGAGGGCGTCAAGCATCTCCGGCATCCGATCCTCGGCCCGATCACGTTCGAATATTCAGCATTCGCGGTCGACGGCCGGCCCGATCTCAGCATGGTGGTCTACAGCCCGACCGAGCCGGAGGTCGCGGACAAGATCCGAGCGCTGATTGACGCGGCACCGACAGCCGAGCGGGCGTGATCCGGCATTGGCGGACGGTGGATCGCATCGCTCCGCCGCAATGACGATCGACCTACTGCCTGCCGCCCCCGACAGTCGGCCGCCAGACCAGCAGCCGCTTCTCCACGACGGTCACGCCCATGTCGATCAGGATGACGAATGCCGAGAGCACGAACATGCCGGCGAACACGCCGGCGACGTCGAACACGCCTTCGGCCTGCTGGATCAGATAGCCGAGGCCGGCCGCGGCACCGAGATATTCGCCGACGACGGCACCGACCACCGCGAAGCCGACGGAGGTGTGCAGGGAGGAGAACATCCAGGACAGCGCCGAGGGCCAATAGACGTGCCGCATCAACTGCCGCTCGTTCATGCCGAGCATGCGGGCGTTGTCGAGCACGGTGGCCGAGACCTCCTTGACGCCCTGATAGACGTTGAAGAACACGATGAAGAACACCAGCGTCACGCCGAGCGCGACCTTGGACCAGACGCCGAGCCCGAACCACAGCGCGAAGATCGGCGCAAGCACCACGCGGGGCAGCGCGTTGGCCATCTTCACATAGGGATCGAACACCGCGGCGACGCGCGGCTGCCGCGCGAACCAGAAGCCGACCAGGATGCCGCCGGCCGAGCCGATCACGAAGGCGAGGATCGATTCCCACAAGGTGATCGCCAGATGCTTCCAGATCACGCCGGTCGAGAACCATTTGACGATCTGGCTGAACACGTCGACCGGGTTGGAGAAGAAGAACGGCGGCAGCAGGATCTTGCCGAACACCGGCACGGTCGAGAACAGCTGCCACAGCACCAGCACGACGACGGCGACCAGAAGCTGCAGCGCCAACAGCGTCACGCGCGACATCAGGCCGCTCCCGCCTGCGAGGACTGCACGTAGCCCTTCATCACCTCGTCCTTCAGCACGCTCCAGATCTCCCGGTGCAGGGCGTGAAAGTCCTTCTCCATGCGGATCTCGGAAATGTCGCGCGGCCGCGGCAGTGCGATGCGCCAGTCGCCGATGATGCGGGCGGAAGGACCCGCCGACATGATCACGACGCGGTCGGCGAGCGCGATCGCCTCCTCGAGGTCGTGGGTGACGAACAGCACCGCCTTGCGATCGGCGGTCCACAGTTCCAGCAGCAGGTTGCCCATGATCTGCCGGGTCTGCGCGTCGAGCGGACCGAACGGCTCGTCCATCAGCAGGATCTTCGGATCGCGGATCAGCACCTGGGCAAGCCCGACGCGCTTGCGCTGGCCGCCGGACAGCATGTGCGGATAACGGTTGGCGAAGGCGCCGAGGCCGACCGACGCCAGCCATTTCTGCGCGCGCTCCAGCGCCTCTGCGCGCGGCGTACCCCTGATCTCGAGCCCGATCGCGACATTGTCGATCGCGGTCTTCCACGGGAACAGCGCATCGGCCTGGAACAGGTAACCGGCGTCGCGGTTCAGGCCCGTAAGCTGCTTGTCGAAGATCCGGGCCGTACCCGACGCCGGCCTCAACAGGCCGGCCGCGACATTCAGCAGCGTCGATTTCCCGCACCCCGTCGGGCCGACAATGGCGACGAACTCGCCATGCGCCACTGCAAGATTTGCCTTCTCGACCGCGGTATAGACCCGTCCATCCGCCAACCGAAACGCCACCGTCGCGTCGTCAAGCGCGACCGCCGTCGGCTCTGTCATCTCCACCGCGTTGCCTCCCGAACTTCGCAGGATGGCTTAGCCATTTAGGCCGGCAAGTTCAACGCAGGAAGATGGCGCCGATCGACGAAGGCGACCGCGGGTTCACGCGGTTTTCAGGACGAGCGGGTTGAGAATTGGCCGGACATCGTCGAGGCTGCTGCACCGGCCACTGGGAAGGACCAGACAGGAGATACATTATGCGGATTGCAGTCGTTGGCGCCGGAGGCGTCGGGGGTGGTTTTGGCGCAGCGCTCGCCCATGCCGGAGCCGACGTCACTTTCATCGCGCGCGGCGCCCATCTGGCCGCCATGCGGAGCGAAGGGCTGAAGGTCCAGGGCGGCCGCGGCGAAACCCATCTGGTGCCGACCCGGGCGACCGACGATCCGGCCAGCGTCGGCCCCGTTGATGTCGTGCTGTTCTGCGTCAAGCTGTGGGACGTCGAGAGCGCCGGTCAGCATATCAAGCCAATGGTCGGTCCCGACACCGTGGTCATCCCGCTGCAGAACGGGATCGACGCGCCGGAGCGGCTGATCCCGATCCTGGGACGGAAGGCTGTGATGGGCGGCGTCGCGCAGATCAGCGCTTCGATCATCAAGCCCGGCGTGATCAACCAGGTCGGCACCTTCATACGGATGATCTTCGGCGAGCTCGACGGCAGCATCACGCCGCGCGGCAAGGCCTTTCTCGAACTCTGCCTGAAGGCCGGCTTCGATGCGACGCTGAGCGAGGAGATCATCACCGAGCTCTGGATGAAGTTCATCCTGCTCGCCAGCAATGCCGGCATGACGGCCGTCACAAGGCAACCGATCGGCAGACTGCGCGACGATCCCGATCTCCGCCCGCTGTTCGTGTCGACCTGCCAGGAAACCATCGCCGTTGGCCGCGCCAGCGGCATCAAGCTGCCGCCCGACGCGCTCGAGAAGGCGCTCGACTTCATCGGCCATGCGCCACCGGCCATGAAGGCGTCGATGGCGCTCGATCTCGAGCGCGGCAACCGGCTCGAACTGCCCTGGCTCAACGGCAAGGTGGTCGAGCTCGGCCGCAGGCTCGGCGTCGCGACGCCGACCCACGGCTTCCTCTATGCGGTGCTCAAGCCCTATGCGATGGGTACGCCGGCGTAGACCGGGATGAGACTGGAGTAGGTAGAGCGGCAACGGACGCTCACCTCTCCTATAGGGGAAGGATCAGCGCTGCGGCATGCCTTCGGGGATCACGGTCGCGACGAAGCGTACCGGTCTGACGGAGAGCCAACGGCACGCCCGGTACAGATGCTCCTCCGTCAGTGAGCGTGATGTCGCCTGCGATGCCCCCGGCGCTTGGGGGGCTCCGGCGGCGCGTAAAAGGGATTCTCCGAGCACGACGCCGATCGCCCCGAGGCTGTTGCCTGACACTGCGGGATCGAGGTGAAGCTGCAATCGATGTAGTCCTCCGTCAGCCGACCCCCGTAGACGTGCATGCACACGGGATAGTTCGGATCGTAGGCCTGTGCGAAGGCGGGGCCGGCAAGACAAACGCCAAAGGCGGCAATCGCGTAGATTCTCAGGCGCATCGAATTCTCCTTGATATTCGAACCGTTTCCTCACAACCGCCGGAGTTAGTCAACAGGCGGTCGCGCAAAGCCGCAAGATGCGAACGCTCTGCGCCGCGAGCAACCTTGCTTCGACGATCGAGCCAAAGCGTGTGCAGCGCCGTTATTGCTGATCGCCCGGCGGCTTGCCGTCGTCCTCGCCAAGGCAACGGATGATGAAGGCGGTGGTATCGCGCGGCAGGACTCCCGCGGCACGGGCCTTGAGGCGGCACTCGAGCTGCGCGATCTGGCGCGCGCGCTGCCGCTCGCTCGGCAGCGACGACTGCCGCAACCGGCGCAGCGTCATGGGCGAGCCGTCCGACTCGAAGCTCAGCTCGTAGCTCTTGCCGTTGTGATCGGTGGCGGCGCAGGTGATGCTGGACACCTGCCGCGTGACGAAGCTTCCGACCTGCCGGCACGAGCCGGTCGACATTTCCACCAGCGGCACCGGCAGGCCGTCGACCCGCGGCCGGTCGCTCGACTTCAGCAACATGCGGTCGACCGTGAGCTCGAACAGATTGTCCTGGGTTCGCGCCGCGCTCTCGCCGGAAAACGAGACGATGTGGCTCTTGTCGGCGGGATCGTCGAGCACGACGACGAATTCGGAACGGCCGCGCAGGGTGTGGAAATAGGCGACCGCCTTGCAGGTGTAACCGCGTCCGGCGATGTTGACGTTGCGGCAGGTGCCCGACATCAGCGCGTACAGATCGACATCATAGACCGGACCGGCCGCGGCGAGCACCGGCCAGCAGGCGATCGCGATCGCAATCAGCCGCGCAAAAAGGGATGTCATGCTGGATCGATCGAAAATACGGTCGACAGGCCGGTCCATGGCTCAGCGTCGCCGATTTGCATCATCAGTGCAACCGGTGAAACGGGTACAATGTGGACGTTGCGGGACGAGGGAACGGGACGCAGTCGGAGCGACAGCAGCCGATCGGCGACGGCGTCAGATTTGCGGACCGGACAGCGTGACCTCGCGCTCGGCGCGGAAGACATTGCTGTAGAGATTGGCGATCCACTGCCGGCCGCTTGCGGTCATGTTGAGGCAGTTTATGGCGCCCTGGATGTGCGGGGCCACCATGCTCCAGTAGAACTGGGGATAGCGGTCCACGATGTCGGCCGGCGATTCATAGCCGAGCTGGCGATTGATGCCGACCTCCTCGAACTCGTGGTAGAGCGCGTTGGCCTTCCGGATGTAGTTGGGATCGCCGAGCTGGCCGATGAAATCGGCGGCGCGAACGATCGCCGCCTCGTCGTCATATTCCTGGCCTTCGGGTGCCGGAAAGCGGGTCCCCTCAATGTCGCGCGCGATCCGCTCGCGATCGATCGGAATGACGGCCTCGAGGCGATCGAGAACATAGAGCTTCGACCGGTCGACATGATAGGGCATCAGGCCTGCATCCGACGAACCGCGGGGCAGCGTCACCTTCTTGCCACTCGCATCGATCACGTAACCGTCAGGCCCATCCCCCTTCAGGAGGCCGCGGACATAGCCGATATCGTGGGTCAGGCAGGCGATGATGGTATGTGTGTAATCCTCGGCGGTGACATGGGTGTGCAACGCACGGCCGCGGATGATGTCGTGGCCGGCCAGCGTAACGAGCATCGTATGTTCGACATTGTGATAGAGCGCATCGCTGTTCCCGATGCATTCCAGCGCGATGCGGGCAGCGGCGGGAAGCAGCTCGCCGAAGCGCGCCTGCGAGGCCCCGAACGTGCGGCTCACATGCTTGGCAAGAAACTTCTCCAAGGCATTTGCTGCCAACTCAGGCAACGTCATCATCGATGCAGCCCCCGACCACGCAACGTTCCTCGCTGGCCCCGATCTCGCGTCGTAGTTGGATGACAAGTATAGCGTATCCGCAGGCGGGCGGCTATGCGCCGCCTGATGTCGCGACCGATCCGGCCGTACTTTCCCGGTCTTGCTCATCGCGATGCCGCAGGCGCCGATAGTGGCATGAACCCTGCATGAGTCGGTTCAGACCGGGGTATCCTACCGACAAGGCCGTTATGCTCGTCACGCTCGTCGCTGTCCTCTGCAATGCCCAGCTCTGCATGGAAAAGGTCGTCACCACCAGTGACCAATCCGGCATCACCATGAGCGCCTGCGCAGTCAATGCGCAGATCGGCCTCGCCGATTGGCTCGCCAAGGGCCCGTATCACGCGTGGCGCCTGCAAAGCTACAAATGCATTATGGGCAAATACGTACCCAAGAATGAAGTGTGATGTGCTCACAGGTCCGCTGATCCAGACCTGATTCTCAGGAACATCGAACCGGGAACACCGGCCCTGCGGCCCGGCTGCCCGAGGCCCGAGTCAAAGCCCGTTTTATGGGCTATCACTGTCATTGATGACCGTGAGACCTGAGGCCCCGGAATGCCCGCAACGCCGCTGATCGCCTACGTGCATGTCGGCAAGAGTTTTGACGACGGCCGCGTGGTGGCCGTCGACGATGTCTCGCTCGACGTGGCCGAGGGTGAATTCCTCGCCGTCGTCGGCAGTTCCGGCTCGGGCAAGAGCACGCTGCTCAGGCTTGCCAACCGGCTGATCGAAGCCGACCGCGGCCAGATCACTGTCGAGGGCGAGGACGTCAGTCGCGCGGATCCGATCCTGCTGCGTCGCCGCATCGGCTATGTCTTCCAGAGCGGTGCATTGTTTCCGCACCTGACCGTCGCGGGCAATATCGGCATCACGCCAAGACTGTTTGGCTGGCCGGCGGCGGAGATCGCGGCGCGGGTCGACGAACTGCTCGACCTCGTGCGGCTCGAACGCGCGCAGTATCGCGACCGCATGCCGCATGAGCTTTCCGGCGGCCAGCGCCAGCGTGTCGGCGTGGCGCGTGCGCTCGCTGCGAAGCCGCGCATCGTGCTGATGGACGAGCCGTTCGGTTCGCTCGATCCCCTCACCCGCGACGCGCTGGGTGACGATTATCGCACCCTGCATCGCAAGCTTGGCCTGACCACGATCATGATCACCCACGATATGACGGAGGCGATCCTGCTGGCGGATCGCGTCGCGGTGATGCGCGCCGGCCGGTTGCTGGCGCAGGGCACGCCGACCGAGCTTTCGGCCAGCACCGACGCCTATGTCGACGAGCTCCTGCATACACCGCGGCGGCAGGCCGAGCGGCTGGGCGCGCTGCTGCCGCGGGAAGGCACAGCATGAGCCTGCTCGCCGATCCACGCTGGAGCGAGGCGCTTGCACATCTGCCGGATTACCTCGGCAATCATGTTCGGGTCAGTGTCGCCGCGCTGGCGCTCGGGCTTATTGTCAGCCTGCCGCTGGCGATCATCGCCCGCAACCGGCCGTTGCTGCGCGGCGCGCTGCTCGGGCTCGCCAGCATCGTGCAGACCGTGCCGGGTCTCGCCTTGCTCGCGCTGTTCTATCCGCTGCTGCTCGCGCTGGCCGCATTGACCGCCGGATGGTTCGGCTTCAGCTTTTCCGCCTTCGGCTTCCTGCCGGCGGTGCTCGCGCTCGCGCTCTATTCGATGCTGCCTGTGCTGCGCAACACCATCACCGGACTGTCGGGCGTCGATCCGGAAATCCTGGAGGCGGCGCAGGGCGTCGGCATGACGGAGCGACAATCGCTGCTGATGGTCGAGTTGCCGCTCGCGCTGCCGGTGATGATGGCGGGGATCCGCACCGCGGCGGTGTGGGTGATCGGCACCGCGACGCTGTCGACGCCGATCGGGCAGACCAGCCTCGGCAACTACATCTTCGCTGGACTGCAGACCCAGAACTGGGTGTTCGTGCTGTTCGGCTGCGTCGCCGCGGCGGTGCTTGCGCTCGCCGTCGACCAGTTGCTTGCGCTGATCGAGAACGGCTTGCGCTACCGCAGCCGCACGCGGGCCGGGCTCGGCGGCCTCGGGATTGCCGCGCTGATCGCTGCGACGCTGGTGCCGGCGATCGTGCGGCCCCATGCGGGCTATGTCGTCGGCGCCAAGACCTTCACCGAGCAATACGTGCTTTCGGCGCTGATCGCCGAGCGGCTGCGATCGGCCGGGCTGCCGGTCACGACGCGCGCTGGCCTCGGCTCCAACGTGATCTTCGATGCGCTGACGGCCGGCGATATCGACGTCTATGTCGATTATTCCGGCACGCTGTGGGCCAACCAGTTCCACCACACCGACATCAGGCCGCGCGCCGAGCTGCTGGCCGCGCTCAAGACCACGCTGGCGGAGCAGAACATTACCCTGCTCGGCGAGCTCGGTTTCGAGAATGCCTATGCGCTGGTGATGCCGCGCAAGCGTGCCGAGGCGCTCGGCATCCACTCGATCACTGACCTCGCGGCACGGGCACCGACCATGTCGATCGCCGGCGACTATGAATTCTTCTCGCGGCCGGAATGGGCCGGCATCCAGAAAGCCTATGGACTGTCGTTCCGCACCCAGCGGCAGATGCAGCCCGACTTCATGTATGCGGCGGTCGCCTCCGGCGACGCCGACGTGATCGCGGGCTACACCAGCGACGGCCTGATCGCGAAATACGACCTGGTCACGCTCGCGGACGACAAGCACGCGATCCCACCCTATGACGCGATCGTGCTGCTGTCGCCAAAGAGACGCGACGACGAGACGCTGAAATCGGCGCTGCAGCCGCTACTCGGCAGGATCGACATTGCTGACATGCGCGAGGCAAACCTGCGTGCGTCGGGCAACGATGCTTCATCGTCGCCCGACGCCGTGGCGCGCTGGCTGAGGGAAAAGATCAGGGCGCGCTGAGCAGTCCGCGCTCCTCAGGCGCGGACCTCTTGCCGCTGGAACAGGATGTAACCGGCGACGAACAGCACGATGGTGCAGGCGATCAGCCCCACCGTCTGCGGCCAGGCAATCATCACGCTTTCGCCAAAGGGCAGCGGCGCACCCATCACGGCGCCGCGCAGCTGATCGAGGAACACCGGGCCGAGCGTGCGTGTCGTCGGCGACAGCACCGCAAGCATCGCCTCTCCGAACAAATCGTTCGGCGAGAACCGCTGCAGGAGCTGCGTCCAGATCGCGGTATCCGGCGTGTCGAGGCCGAGCGCGGCGAAGCGCGGATCGGGCGGTGAGATCACCTGCGCGAACGCCGGCGCCAGCATCGGCCACAGCACGGTCAGGAACAGCCAGATGCCGAGCGCCACCAATGCCGCGGTCGCCGGCGAACGAAACACGATCGAGAGCAACATGGCGAGCGACAGCCAGACGCCGGCATAGAAGATCGCGATCACCAGGAACGCGAGCGAGCGGGCGATCTCCTCGCCGCCCGGCGGCACGCCGAGGAAGATCAGGCCAAGCCCGATCACCATCAGCCACAGCGCCGTCAGGCTGATCGCGATCGTAGCGAGGCCGGCGAGATATTTGCCGAGCAATAGCGCATCGCGATAGATCGGCTGCGCCAGGATCCGCGACAGCGTGCGCCGGTTGTGCTCGCTGTTGACCAGGTCGAAGCCGAGCCCGATCGCCATCAACGGGATCAGGAAGCCGAGGATGGCGACAAAGGACGGCAGCGGCGCACGGCTCACCGTGAACAGGCGCAGCAGCAGGAACGGATCCTCCGCGGTGCTCTGACGCAGCGTGTCGATCGCCTCATAGAGCGCCGCCATCGCGGTGAGCACGATCAAAAGCTCGAGCATCAGCATGCGGACGCTCGAGATGTTGTCCGACAATTCCTTGATGAAGACGGCGCCGACGCCCTGGAATGCTGAACCTTCACGCCGCATCACGCACGCCTCCGGACTGCGATGCCTGGAAATAATGGGCGTAGATCGACTCGAGGCTCGGCTCGTCGACCGAGAGCCGCCGCAATGCGCCGTTGGCCGCGACCACGGCGCGCGCCGCATCCGGCCGCACGTCGCGGTCCGCGGTCATGCGGAAGCGGTCCTCCGCAAGCGTCTCGACATTGCTGACACCCGGGATCGCGGCGAGCCGGCGAGCGATGCCGGCGCCGTCGGCCTCCACCTCGACGACAAAGCCCGCGCCGAGCACCTGGACCGCCAGCTCAGCGACCGAACCCATCATCACGATCCGTCCGGTACGGAACAGCGCGACGCGATCGCAGACGCGCTGGACCTGATCGAGCATGTGCGACGACAGCAGTACGGTGACACCCTCGGCCTTCAATTCCCTGATCAGATCGAGGAATTCGAGCGTCGCTTGGGGATCGAGACCCGAGGTCGGCTCGTCGAGGATCGCGATCTCGGCGCGCTTGACGATGATCTCGGCAAGCCCGAGCCGCTGCCGCATGCCGCGTGAGAAGGTTGAGACGCGCTTGTTGGCGACATTGAGCAGGCGCACGCGGGCGAGCGCCGCGGCGATCCGCTGCGACCGTTCGGCCACCGACAGGCCCATCAGCTTGGCGACGTAGGCGAGATTCTCCACCGCCGTCAGGTGGTCGTAGAAGCCGACGGCATCGGGCAGATAGCCGACGCGCCGCTTCACCTGCAGCGGCGAGCGCGCCGGATCGAAGCCGAGCACGCTGACCCGGCCGGCCGAAATCTCGGTGAGGCCGAGCATCATCAGGATGGTCGTGGTCTTGCCGGCGCCGTTCGGACCGAGCAGCCCGAACACCTCGCCCTTGGAGATGTCGAAGTTGATGGCGTCCACGACACTGGTCTTGCCGTAGCGCTTGGTGAGATCGCGCGCCGCGATGACGACGTTGGGCGACGCCGCACCGCCTTCGGGTTTCTGCTCGCTCATCGCCGTCCGAACCTTGCAACAGCACCAAGCATCAACAGCAGCGCGACACCGATCACGCCGGCTCCCGCCATGCCCCAGACCGTCGACGTATTGACCGTGACGCGGAACTGGCTCGACGCGGTCTCGCCACGCGAGGTGGCCCGCACCGAGAGCTGGTAGTCGCCCGCGAGCGACTTGTCGCTCGGCGTCACCAGCGCCTGGACCTCGGCATCCTTGCCGGGCACCAGCCGTTCGATGGTGGCGGGCTGGAACGTCACCTTCCAACCGCTCGGCGCCGTCGCGGCGAGCGCGATGTTCTCGGCCGGCGCGGTGCCGCTGTTTGTGACGACGATCGGGATCGTGCTCTGTTCCGCCGCGACCGCGCGCGCGCTCAACAGCCCGTCACGCCCGGAGAGCTGAAGTTGCGGCTGGCCGGCGATGTCGAGCGCCACCTCGGTCTGCGCCGATGCATCCTCGGCGTTGACAGTCACCTTGACCGGGAAATGCCCGGCATCGACCGTGCTCGGCGGCCGGACCTTGAGCTTGATGTCCTTGGATTGGCCGGCCTCGATCGGGATCGAGGACAATTCCTGGGTGCCATAGGCCTCGGTGAACGAGGTCTCGAAGTTTGAGGGCGCCGCGGCCGCGAAGCTCGCGACCAGGTTGCGGCCGCTATCGTTCTTGATGGTCAGCGTATACTCGAAGTTCGATTTCGGACTGCCGCGCAGTTCCGGAAGCTTCGATGACACCGAGAGCTTCGCCGGCAATTCCTTGGCAAGTGCGACTGCGATCGGCAGCGTCGCCTCGCTGCCCTGCCCTTCGGCCTTGACGGTCAATGTCTGCTCGGCGAGCGAGCTGCTGGCGGGCACGTCAAGCCGAAGCTGCAGCGGCACGCTGGAGTCGGGCGCCGGCATCGCCGCCGCGACCGGCTGGCCGCCGCCGAGCAGCGTTGCGGTCCAACCGCTCGGCACACCTTCGACCGAGAGCTTGTAGCGCTGCGGACCGAGGCCGTAGTTCTGAAGGCGCAGCGAGATGTTGGACGTGGTGCCGGGCCTGATGGTGACGGCCGGATAATCCGTCATCATGTAGAGCCCCTTGATGTCGTGGGGCGGCTCTGCAGCATAGGCTGAGGGAATAACGAATCCGAAGGCTACAACAAGGCGCGCAAGGTCGAGCGCTCGCATGGGCAAACACTCCTGCAAGAGAGGCAAGATTGGCGGGGTTGACGCTGCGCGTTGATGAAGACCGTGGCAGCGGCGCGACAGATCATGGAAACAATCGTGACGAAATCTCGGCGAAGCAATTACAAATGAGTAATGCTGTCCGCGCGCCGGCGCGACCTTCGTCTAACGACGTTCGTCGAGTTCATGCCGCGATCACCTCGATGTGTAGTACCACCATTGCGAGGAGCGTACGCGATGAAACAATCCATCTCGCCACACGATCGGTGAGAATGGATTGCGTTGTCTCGTTCGCAATGACGGGGACGGAGCTGCGCGTACGCCAACAACGCTCTGCGGCCTTGGATCTCGCTTAAAGCCCTTTGATCATGGCGGCATCGATCAACAATCGGTTGAAGCGCCGCGCCTCGGCGCCGTCCTTGCAGGAATAGAAGATGCCGCCGCACCGGAGCATGATGGCCTTCTGCTCCTGGAACGACGGATCGAGCGGAATGCCGGCGGCTTCCTGGATCACCAGCGGCAGATAGGCCGCGTCGATCGTGTCCATCACCGTCGGGCTCTTAACCGGCTCGAAGTTGATGGCGTCGATCGCGTAATAGGTCGCGTAGTAGCGTGGGTCGTAGCCCAACAGCTTCTTGCCGATGCCGGCTTCGTCGAGCTCGGGGTCGAGCAGTTGCGGCGAGAACTCCGGCTGATGGTCGCCATAGCGCACGATCAGGAACGGCTGCGCCGGGAACTTCTTCTTCAGTGCCGCCACGAACCCGGCATAGTCGATGGCGCTCATCGTCTGCCGGCGCAGATATTCGTCGACGAGCGGCGCATTGCCGGGGCGCTTCCATGACGGCAGCAGATCGGGACGGAATTTCGTCTCCCACGGAAAATGATTGGCGGCGAGATAGACGAAGGTGAACAGCGGCGTGCCCGCCGTCTTCTGCTCCGCCATCAACGTCAGCGCCTTGTCGTAGAAGAAGCTGTCGGGCTCGACATCCTTGGCGTGGAGGTCATGCGCGTCATAGAAATGCTGGATGCCGGTTGTCGTCTGAAAGCTGCGCGCGCTCATGAAGCCGCCATACGCCGGATAGAGCGAGAGCGTGTCGTAGCCGCAGCGGCGCAGCGCCAGCGGCAGGCCGCGTTCGACCCGGCCCGAGGCGATGCGGGTGACGAAATAGGCGAAGCGGCCGAATGAGCGTGACGACAATCCCGCGAGCACGTTGTACTCGGTGAACCAGCTCGGTCCGCCATTGCTCTCGGCCAGGAATTTCCGCTCGACCCCATCATAGGACTTGAACTGATTGCCATAGCCCGGCGGCACCTTCACGCCGGCGGCCGCGCGAATGTCGAAGCTCGACTCGTCATGGATCATGATGATGTTCGGTCGCCGGCCGGCGGGATGACAGGCATCGACCAGCGGCACCTTGAGCTCTTCGCTCGCGGTCGCATCCGATTCCATGAAGCCGTCAGCGACGAAATCGGACACCGACGTTACGGCCGAGCGCGCGAATTTCGACAAATAGCCGTCGTCGTAGTAACCGTGCCAGGCCTCGTCCGGCCAGGTGAAGGCATAGGCCGAAAGCGCCGCGGTGCAGGCAAGGCAGGCGGCCACGGCCGGCAGGCGGCGGATGCGGAACGGATCGAGCCACCACAGCGCGTACATCAGTGGCAGCGTGACAAGTCCGGCGCCGATGATCGACCAGCGCAGGGTGGGGAAGATGGTAAGCAGGAACGTCGCAGTGTCGCGGTCGATCACCATCAGGTCGACGAAATTCGCGGTCATCTGGACCACGTCGTGCTTGAACCGCGACAGCAGCACCAGCACCACGACCAGTGTCAGCGAAAGTGCGCCCGACAGTGCCGGCCTGCGCAGCAGCGCGATGAACAGGAAGCTCAGGATCCCCCAGGTGAACAAGAAGCAGATCCGCGAGCCGAAATCGGTCTCGGTCTGCAACATCACGATCAGGGCGCCGAGATGCGGCGCGGCGACCGCCATCAAGCGCCAGATACCGATCGCGACGAGGCCGCCGGCGAGCGCGGCGACAGAGGAATTCTGCTGTGGCGCGGGCGCCATGGGTGGGACGCAATACGAACCCGGCGCAATGCACGGCCTTGGCTGGCGAAGGCCAGGAGGCACACCGCACAGCCGGTACCTGCGCCGTGTCATAAAAACGTAATATAACTGTCATGAACACGCAATGAATTTGGGCGCGCGTCGGTCTGGCGCGCCCTAGATTTTCGCTGCAGGCGTCACGCGCCCTGCGATGCCAGCGATGAGCAGATCGATGATGGCTGCGGCCATCTGCTCGACCTGCATCGCTAACGCCCCGGCGCGGCGCAAGCGGGTTAAGCCCACACGAGCGCCGTACTATTCACACCAAGTGGAACTTGCGGCCAAGCTGGCGATGAACCGACATGACGGCGCGATCGACGTCGCTGATCAGGCTGTCGCCCAACACCACGTTCGGAATCTCCCAGTTGCGGCCGATCCGCACATGCGGCAGCGCGGCGACTGTCGGCACGCGGGCTGTCTCGCATCCGGGATGAGTGCGCAGCGCCTCCTCCGCAAGCAGGGTCAATTCGTTCTGGTTCTTTCCATCGGTCATGACGACGGGTGGTGACTCCGGAAAATGGCTCACTGATGGCCGGGATTTTCCAGTTCGCCGGCGGGCGCTTCCGTCACGCTGTACATGCATTCGCCGGCGTCGATCCGGGCGATGGTCCCTCTCCGAGGTCGTAGTAGAGGCAGTTGGCATCATGGTACTGGATCCACAACCGCTGCGCGGTGCGCAACTGTTCGCGCGGCCCGTCGGCGGCATCCTTGAGCGCTTGCTGGTAAGCGGCGTTCATCCGCTTGTCCCACTCCGCGCCCTTGGCCTTCAGGCACTCGACCATCTCGAACGTGCTGCCGTCGCGGGACTGCGCGGTGCTGCCTTGAGTCTCGGCGCGTGCTGCTGGGATGGCAACGGCGATGGAACCCGCGATCAATGCAGAAATTCGGCGATCAGGCAGCGGTCTTGCAGTGCCCCAGCCGATGTTGGCGGTCGCGCGATCATCGGGGCCAGGATGCCAGCAGGCCGCATCCTAAAGAAACTCTTAAGGCGGATCCTGATCGCCTCGAATGTCCGGGACATCGTTCGCTGCCCGTTAAGGATGCGATGCACCTGCATTTGCGCGAGGTTCCCACTTAACGCAGGTGTAATACCGCGCGCGGCATCGTGCGCGCGGGTGTCATCAACAACAACAGGCTGCCGATCAATGGCGCAACAGCCGGCACAATCGATCATTGCCGAACTCGAAGATGCTGTCCGGGACGGAACGACCGCAAAGCGCGTGCAGACGCTGCGGCGGGTCACCGATCTGTTCCTGAACGACGGCGACCACCTCAACGAGGAACAGGTCAAGGTGTTCGACGACGTGCTCTGCCTCCTGGTCGCACGCGTCGAGACGCGCGCGCGCGCCGAGCTCAGCAAGCGGCTGGCGCCGCTCGACTACGCGCCCTTCGAGGTGATCCAGCACCTCGCCTGGGACGATGACATCAGCGTCGCCGGCGAGGTGCTGACGCATTCCAGCCGCCTCAGCTCCGAGGCGCTGCTCCAGATCGCCGGCACCAAGGGACAGGACCATCTGTTCGCAATCTCGGCGCGGGAGAACCTGCCCAAGCGCGTCACCGATGTGATCATCAACCGCGGCGAAGACAGGGTGATCCGGCGCCTCGCCAAGAACGCCAGCGCGCAGTTCTCCGACGACGGCTATTCCAACATTGTCGCCCGCGCCGAGGGCGACGACGAGCTGATCGAGATCCTCGGCCTGCGCCTCGACCTTCCGGCCAAGCTCCTGCGCGACCTGCTGCGCCGCGCCAAGGATACGGTGCGCGCCCGCCTGCTGGCGATCGCGCCACCCGCGGTGCGGGACGAAATCCAGAAGGTGCTGAACGACATCGCCCAGGCGGGAGCGGCAGCGCCCCGTCGCAACTACGGCGTCGCCGAAGAGCTGGTCAAGCTGATGAAGCAATTGAACGAGCTCGACGACGCCGCGGTCTACAACTTCGCCGAGACCGGCAAGTTCGACGAGGTCACCGTCGCGCTCGCCGTGCTCAACGACATGCCGATCGAGATGATCGAACGGCTGATGCTCGGTCCCCGCTCCGACCTGATCCTGATCCCCTGCCGGTCCGCACGCCTGAACTGGCCGACGGTCGAATCCATCCTGTGCAAGCGGCCGATGACGCATCCGATCGACGAGGTGACGCTCAAGGTCGCTGAGCGGGATTACCGTCGGCTGTCGATGGAAACCGCGCAGCGCACGGTGCGCTTCTGGCAGCTGCACAACAGGCTCGAGAAGCAGCCGATGGCGGTCGGGTAGCCGGGGCTCAATTTCGCGACTTCACAAACGAAAAGGGTGGGCCAGGCGCCGCACGCCTCTGCCCACCCTTCTGCTCTTGGCGCGTCGGGTGGGCATGACGCCGCCCACCCTGCGATGTCGGCCCTAGTTCTTGGTCTTGTCGACCAGCGCGCCCTTCTTGATCCAGGGCATCATGTCGCGCAACTTGGCGCCGACTTCCTCGATCGGATGCGCAGCGAGCTTGGCGCGGGTCGCCTTGAACGAGGTCTGGTTGACCTTGTTCTCCAGCATCCAGTCGCGGGCGAACTTGCCGGACTGGATGTCGTTGAGCACGCGCTTCATCTCCTTCTTGGTCTCATCGGTGACGATCCGCGGACCGGTGACGTATTCGCCGTACTCGGCGGTGTTGGAGATCGAGTAGTTCATGTTGGCGATGCCGCCTTCGTAGATCAGGTCGACGATCAGCTTCACCTCGTGCAGGCACTCGAAATAGGCCATCTCCGGCGCGTAGCCGGCCTCGACCAGCGTCTCATAGCCGCCCTTGATCAGCTCGACCAGGCCGCCGCAGAGCACCACCTGCTCGCCGAACAGGTCGGTCTCGCACTCTTCCTTGAAGGTGGTCTCGATGATGCCGGCTCGGCCGCCGCCGATCGCCGAGGCGTAGGAGAGGCCGAGGTCATGCGCATTGCCGGACGAATCCTTGGCGATCGCGATCAGGCAGGGCACGCCGCCGCCGCGCTGATATTCCGAGCGCACGGTGTGGCCGGGGCCCTTCGGCGCGATCATCAGCACGTCGAGGTCGGGACGCGGGTCGAGCAGGTTGAAGTGCACGTTGAGGCCGTGTGCGAACACAAGGGCAGCGCCCTTCTTCATGTTGTCGTGCAGGTGTTCGCGATAGATGTCACCCTGCAGCTCGTCCGGGGTCAGCATCATCACGAGGTCGGCCCATTTGGCGGCCTCGGCGACTTCCATCACCTTGAAGCCGGCGTTCTCGGCCTTCTTGGCCGAGGCCGAGCCCTTGCGCAGCGCAATCGCCACTTCCTTGACGCCGGAATCCTTCAGGTTCAGCGCATGCGCGTGGCCCTGGCTGCCATAGCCGACGATGGCGACCTTCTTGCCCTTGATCAGGTTCAGGTCGGCATCGCGATCGTAGTAAACTCGCATCGTGGTTTTCCTCGTTTGCAAAGGGGGCCAAAATCGGCCGATGGATCAGGCTATCGGAAGGACAAACCGCCGGCCGCCCGTGAATTTCCGGCGTTGTCTAGAGCATTTTTCCCCTCAGGGGAAACCCCCATCTCGCATGGCGCGGTGCGGCATCATGCGTTCATGAAGACCGGGTAGAGCGAGGCCAGGAGCAGGACGGCCATCACCACGTTGAAGACGCGGATCGCCAGCGGCGAGGTCAGGATCGGCCGCAGCGCGGTGCCGAACATCGCCCAGACGGTGCAGGACACCGTCCCCAGGATCAGGCTCAGGCTGACCTGGATCGCGATGTTCCAGGGAAAGGCGGCAATCGCCGCATAGGCCGTGATGGTGCCGATCACCATCACCCAGCCCTTGGCATTGATCCACTGGAACATGGCCGCGCCCCAGAAGGTCATCGGGCCGCGGCCGGGCTTCGCGTGCTTGTCCGCCGAGGGCGGCTCGGCCATGGCGATGACCGCCGCGAGATAGATCAGGTAGGCCACGCCGGCGTATTTCAGGATCGTCTGCAACACCGGATAGGCGATGAAGACGGCGCCGAGCCCGACGCCGACCGCGCCAACCATGAAGGCGAAGCCGACCGTGATGCCGGCGATATGCGGCAGCGTGCGGCGGAAGCCGTAGGTCAGCCCCGACGACAGCAGCATGATGTTGTTCGGGCCCGGGGTGAAGAACATCACGACGGCGAACGTGACGAAGGCCAGCATCAACGAATTCGACATGATCTCCTCACACGACTTCCGGCAGAGGCTTGGGCGGCCTCGACAGCAGCATCACTGCGATGCCGCCGACAACCGTGATCATGCCCGCGAGCCGCAGCGGCCCGAACTGCTCGCCGAACACGATGCTTGAGGCCGCCGAGCCGACGAACGGCACCAGCAGCGCGAACGGCACCACCTGCGCCGCCGGATGGTCCCGTAGGAGCCGCCCCCAGAGCCAATAGGCGATGCTGGTCGAGATGGCGCCGACGAACAGCATCGAGACGATGCCGCGGGGCGACAGATGCGACAGCGCCTGCCACACCGGCTGCACGCCCAGCGTCAACAGCGACAGGGCGAACAACGGCACCGCCGCGCACAGGCACAGCCAGGCGAACAGGTCGAACATCCGCGCGCCCTGCGCGGGCCGCAGCAGCAGGTTGCCGATCGCGAACGAGATCGGCGAGATCATCAGGATGGCGAAGGCCGTGACGCTGAAATCATAACCGACGGTGCCGCAGATCATCAGCAGACCGATCGCTGATATCGCGATGCCGATCGCCTGCATGCGCGAAGGCAATTCGCCGAACACAAGTGCGGCAAGGCCGATCGTGAACAGAGCCTGGCTTTGCACGATCACGCTGGTGAGCCCGACCGGCACGCCATGTGCTATGGCGATGGATTGCGCCAGGAACTGGCCGAGGAACAGCGTGAAGCTGATGCCGATCAGGAGCGGCCACGAGACCTGTTTCGGCTTGGGCAGGAGCAGGCACGGCATCGCCGCGATGCCGAAGCGCAGCGCCGTCATCAGTTCGGGCGGCAGCTCATCGAGCGCAATCCGGCTTGCGACGAACGCAAGTCCCCAGATCACCGCGACCATGACGGCGACGCCAACATCGGCCGGCTTCATTGTTGTTCTTCTTTTGGTTCGGGTTCGCTCGGTTGGTCGGGATCTCTATCTGAGCATGAACTTTTTGGAAGACCGGTTTCCACTCTTGCGGATCATTCTCTAGATTTGTTCGTCCGGCTTCGGCTTGCGCAGGAGATAGGTGCCGTGCAACGGCGCATGATAATCGGCGGAGACCAGCGTGAAGCCGGTCTCGGTCAGCATCCGCTCCATCACCCAGCCAAAGGTCGAGTATTCGTCGCGCATGTGGGTCATCACGCTGTCGCGCTCGAAATCGTGATTCTTGATCGAGAAGTCGGCCCAGCCCTCGACGTCGCGCTCGACGCCGTCGGGCATGCTGACGAACACCATGTCGCGCAGATAGAAGTTTGCGCCGGGCTTCAGGGCGTTGAAAATCCGCGACACCGCCACCGCCTTCCAGAAATCAGGCAGATGGTGCAGCGTGAACTCGCTGACGATCAAGTCATAGGAATTCGGCTGGTAAGCGAAGGAAAGCAGTCCGGCCGGCTGGGTTCGGATCCGCGCCTTGCGGTCGCGCGCGTAGATGTCGGCGAGCCCGAGCATCGCGGGCGAGATGTCGATGGCGTCGACCTCGGCTCCGAGCAGCGCCGCCTCGGTCGCCAGCACGCCGTTGCCGCAGCCGATATCGGCGATCCGCCAGCCCGGCTTGACGCCCAGCATGGTCAGCGCCTGGCGGGCGCGGAGATCGGCGTCGTCATGCTGGCCATAAATCGAGGCGACCGCGGTATCGAGCCCGACCCGCCGCCGTTGCGTGTAGTACCAGTCGCGCGCCAACATGATTCACATTCCTTCCGGCCCGCGCGTGATGGCGGCCACCCCGGTTCGTGACACCTCGACCAGGCCCAGCGGACGCATCAGGTCGATGAACTGATTGATCTTGGATGAATTGCCCGTGATCTCGAACACAAAGCTCTCAGTCGTGGCGTCGATCACCCGCGCACGGAACGCATCGGCCAGCCGCAGCGCCTCGACGCGGTGATCGCCAGTGCCCCTGACCTTGACCATCGCGAGCTCCCGCTCGATCGAGTTGCCGGTCAGCGTCATGTCGACGACGCGGTAGACGGGGATCATGCGGTCGAGCTGATGCTTGATCTGCTGGATCACCATCGGTGTGCCGGTGGTAACGATCGTGATCCGCGAGAGGTGTTTCTGGTTCTCGGTCTCCGACACCGTGAGGCTGTCAATGTTGTAGCCGCGGCCCGAGAACAGGCCGATCACGCGCGCGAGCACGCCGGGCTCGTTCTGCACGAGCACGGACAGCGTGTGCGTCTCGTTGGGATCGTGGCGCTCTTCGAGGAAGTAGGCGGATGCGGGCTGGTTCATTTTGTGTGTCCCGAACTGATCAGACTCCCTCTCCCCGCCTGCGGGGAGAGGGTTGGGGTGAGGGTGAGCCTCCGCGAGGACGGTGTGAGATGAACCCGCTGAGAGTCCCCCTCACCCGCGCCTTCGGCGCGACCTCTCCCCGCAAGCGGGGCGAGGTGAAAAAAAGCGATCGTCAACAAACTGCACATCACGCCACCGCCCGCTCGGCGGCCGGCGCCGTATCCGTCCCGATCCATGTCCGAAACAGATCGAAATCGATATTGCCGCCGCTCAGGATCAAGCCGACCCGCTTGCCGGCGAGCCTGCCCTTTTCCTGCAGTGCGGCCGCGAGCGCCGCAGCACCGGCGCCCTCGGCGAGGTTATGGGTGTCGGTCCAGTAGGCGCGGATCGCCTGTCGCACCTCATCATCGGTGACCTGCACGATGCGGGATGCGCCGTTGCGGATCAGCGCGAACGCGTCCGGATCCGGAATCCGCGTCGCCATGCCGTCGGCGCGGGTGTTGCTGGTCTCGGTGGTCACGATCTTTCCGGCCGCGAAGGACAGCGCGTAGGACGGCGCTTCGGTCGACTGCACACCGACGATCTCCGTCTTCAGGCCGAGCAGGTCGCGCGCCATGATGCAGCCGCAGATGCCGGAGCCCTGCCCGATCGGCACAAAGAGAACATCGAGATCAGGCGCGGTGCGGAACAGTTCGAGCGCATAGGTCGCAACGCCGAGCACCAGGTCCGGATGAAACGACGGCACCATGTGGAGGCCGGCGAACTGCGCGCGGCGCTCGGCCTCCTCCCGCGCGGCCTGGAAATCCTCGCCGTGCTCGACCAGTTCGGCGCCGAAGGCACGCATGGCGCGGTTCTTCCCCACCGAATTGCCCCGCGGCACGTAGATCACGGCCGGCACGCCGTGGCGGCTCGCGGCAAAGGCAAGGCTCTGGCCGTGATTGCCGCGCGTCGCCGAGATGATGCCCGGCACATCGGGTCGCTCGCGCTTCAGCCGCTCGAGGTAGACCAGCCCGCCGCGCACCTTGAAGGCGCCGATCGGCGTATGATTCTCATGCTTGACCACGACGCGCGTGCCGAGCCGCTCGGCCAACAGCGGCCAGGCATGTACCGGCGTCGGCGGCACCGCGGTGCCGACGATCCGGTGCGCGCGCTCGAGTTGGCTGAGGTCAAACATCCTGTCTTCCCGTCTATCTTCCCTCTCTCGTGTCATCCCCGCGGAAGCGGGGATCCAGTATTCCAGAAGCGTCCGAAAGCGATCGGGACGCCGCGGCGTACTGGATCGCCCGGTCAAGCCGGGCGATGACAATGGAATTTGTGGCCTGCATCATCACACCAGCGCCTTGCCGCCCGCGAACGCGCTCGCGGTGGCTTCGCTGGTCGCCTCTTCCGGCAGCAGCATCTCGTTGTGCGCCTTGCCCGACGGGATCATCGGGAAGCAGTTTTCCAGCGCCGCGACGCGGCAGTCGAACAGCACCGGGCGCTTGATCGAGATCATCTCCCTGATCGCGCCGTCGAGATCGGACGGCTTCATCGCCTGCAGCCCGACGCAACCATAGGCATCGGCGAGCTTGACGAAGTCAGGCAGCGCCTCCGAGTAGGAGTGCGACAGGCGGTTGCCGTGCAGAAGCTGCTGCCACTGCCGCACCATACCCATGTACTGGTTGTTCAGGATGAAGATCTTGATCGGCAACTCGTACTGGACCGCCGTCGACATCTCCTGGATCGTCATCTGCACCGAAGCGTCGCCGGCGATATCGATCACCAGGCTGTCGGGATGCGCCACCTGCACGCCGACCGCGGCCGGCAGGCCGTAACCCATGGTGCCGAGACCGCCCGAGGTCATCCAGCGGTACGGCTCCTCGAAGCCGAAGAACTGCGCCGCCCACATCTGGTGCTGACCGACCTCGGTCGTGATGTAGGTGTCCTTGCCGCGGGTCAGCTCGAACAGGCGCTGGATCGCGTATTGCGGCAGGATGATATCGTTGTTCTTCTTGTAGGACAGCGAGTTGCGCGCGCGCCATTGCGCGATCTGCTGCCACCACGCCTTGATGTCGGGCTTCTTCGCCTCCGTCTTGAACACCTGCAAGAGGTCGCCGAGCACGTTGGCGGCGTCGCCGATGATCGGCACGTCGACGCGGATGTTCTTGTTGATCGAGGACGGATCGATGTCGATGTGTATCTTCTTCGATCCCGGCGAGAACGCATCGACGCGGCCGGTGATGCGGTCGTCGAAGCGCGCGCCGACGCACAGCATGACGTCGCAATCATGCATGGTCATGTTGGCTTCGTAGGTGCCGTGCATGCCGAGCATGCCGAGCCAGTTCGGTCCCGACGCCGGATAAGCGCCCAAGCCCATCAGTGTCGAGGTGATCGGGAAGCCCGTCGCCTCGACCAGCTGGCGCAGCAGCTTGGCGGCTTCCGGCCCCGAATTGATGACGCCGCCGCCGCTGTAGATCACCGGACGCTTGGCGGAGGCCAGCATCGCCACCGCCTTGCGGATCTGCGTCGCGTCGCCCTTCACCTGCGGCGTGTAGGAGACGTGCACGTCCGACTTGCGCGGCGGATGATAGGTGCCGGTCGCGAACTGCACATCCTTCGGGACATCGACCAGCACCGGGCCGGGTCGACCGGAGGTCGCCACGTAGAAGGCTTCGTGCAGCACCTTGGCGAGGTCGTTGACGTCGCGCACCAGCCAGTTGTGCTTGGTGGAGGGCCGGGTGATGCCGACCGTGTCGCATTCCTGGAAGGCGTCGTTGCCGATGAGATGGGTCGGCACCTGGCCGGTGATGCAGACCAGCGGGATCGAATCCATCAGCGCGTCGGTGAGCGGCGTCACCATGTTGGTAGCGCCGGGACCCGACGTCACCAGCACTACGCCGGGCTTTCCGGTCGAGCGGGCATAGCCCTCGGCGGCGTGGCCGGCGCCCTGCTCGTGGCGCACCAGGATGTGCTCGACTTCACTCTGCTGGAAGATCTCGTCGTAGATCGGAAGCACCGCGCCACCCGGATACCCGAAGACATGCTGCACGCCGTGATCGATGAGCGCGCGCACGATCATCGCGGCGCCGGTCATCTGATTGGGATCGTGGCTCTTGTCGGTCATGGTTCGCTCCGGATGCGCTTGTTTTTGCGCGACTTTTGTCGATTCTCTTGGTGCTGCTTCGGGAAATAAAAAAGGGCCCGAGAGGCCCCATGCACACCGCCCGTCTTTGGATGGCCGCTAGCCATCCCCGGCGGTGTGCCTGGGTACGACGGCGATAAGGAGTTTGGTAATAATGTTGCGCACTGGACGGCTCGACCTTCCCAAAGGTTGCGCGAACATAACGACCAAAGCCTGAATGTCAAGGCAAGGCAGATACTTTCGCGATTTTGGGAGTGTAACGAGGTTCCGCCCGTTCGGCGAGTATTTTTGCGCGGCGAAACACGCATGGCAGACGGGCGCCGGATCAAAAGCGAGGGAGCCGTAGCCCGATTGAGCGCAGAGCAATCCGGGTCATCTGGCTCGATCGACCATCCCGGATTCCGTGGAGCCTGTCATCGAGCGCGTTCCGCGACCCGTTGGCTCCTCCAGGCTACAGGCCGGCGTTCGCCAGCCACTGTTGCGCCGCCTCCGGCGCCACCCAGGCGAATTCCGGAAGCTGGTGGCGAAACCAGGTGAACTGGCGCTTGGCGTAATGGCGGGTGTCGGCCCGGCCGATCTCGGCGGCCTCCTCCCGGCTGATCTCCCCCTTCAGGTGTCGGATCAGCACCGGCACGCCATGGGCCTTCATGGCCGGCAACAACGGATCGAGCCCGCGGGCGGCCAGCGCAGCGACCTCGTCGAGCGCGCCGGAATCGAGCATCACGTCGAACCGCGCATCGATCCGCGCGTAGAGGCTCTCCCGCTCCGGCGCGAGAAACAGCGCGCGGAATTCACCCGGCGGCAGCAGTGGCGGCAGGCCCTCGCGGTGCCAGTCGGGCAGCGGCCGCCCGGTCGCCTCGACCACCTCGAGCGCGCGCGCGATACGGGTGCGATCGCGCGGCTTCAGACGCGCGGCGGACACCGGATCGCGCTGCGCCAGCTCGGCATGCAGCGCCTCGACGCCGTCGCGCTCCAGCCGCGCGCGGACATTTTCGCGCGCCGCGGCCGGGATCGGCGGCACCGCCGAGAGACCCTGTGTCAAGGCCTTGAAATACAGCCCCGAGCCGCCGACGAAGATCGGCAGCCGGCCCTGCGTGCGCGCCTCGCCGAGCACCTTCGCCGCATCGCTGACCCAGGCGCCGGCGGAGAAATTCACGCCGGCATCGACATGCCCGTAAAGCCGATGCGGAACCTGCGCCTCCTCCTCGGCCGTCGGCCGCGCCGTGATAATGCTGAGGTCGCGATAGACCTGCATGGAGTCGGTGTTGATCACGACCCCGCCGGTTTTTTGCGCAAGCTCGAGGGCCAGCGCCGACTTGCCGCTGGCGGTCGGCCCTGCGATAAGCACGGCCTTGTCCAACAATCCCGAATGCGCCTGCATGTCCCTCGTTGCCACGCTGATCTGCAATCCCGCAAGCCCCGCACTCGACTCCACCATCGTTGACGGCGCGCGGGCCGTATTGCCCTCTCCGGGCCCGGCGCAATGGCTGTTCAACGAGGTCGCGGTCGACATTCCCTTCGAGAGCCAAGACACCGGCAAGGACGACATCAAGGCGATCGAAGCCTGCCTGCGCGAGGCGCGCGGCGACCTGCCGATCGACATTGTCGTGCAGCCTCGGATCGCCCGGCGCAAGAAGCTTTTTCTGGCCGACATGGATTCCACCATGATCGGGCAGGAATGCATCGACGAGCTCGCCGACTTCGCCGGCCTGAAGGCCCATGTGGCCGCGATCACCGAGCGCGCCATGCGCGGCGAGATCGAGTTCGAATCGGCGCTGCGCGAGCGCGTGGCGCTGCTCAAGGGCCTGCCAGTCAGCGTGGTCGACGAGGTGCTGGAGAAGCGCATCACGCTGACGCCGGGCGGCCGCGCCGTCGTCATGACCATGCGCGCGCATGGCGCCTACACCTGCCTGATCTCGGGCGGCTTCACGCTGTTCACGAGCGTGGTCGCCGCCAGGATCGGCTTCCAGGAGAACCGCGCCAACCAGCTACGGGTCGAGGATGGCAAGCTGACCGGCGAGGTGATCGAGCCGATCCTCGGCCGCGCCACCAAGCTCGCCACGCTAGTCGAGCTGATGGAATCCTTCGATCTCGATGACATCGATACGCTGGTGGTCGGCGACGGCGCCAACGATCTCGGAATGATCCAGGCCGCGGGTCTCGGGGTCGCCTACCACGCCAAGCCGGCGGTGGCAGCCGCCGCGGCGGCGCGGATCGATCATGGCGACCTCACCGCGCTGCTCTATGCGCAGGGGTATCGTCGCGACGAGTTCGTCGAGGGATAGCTCTCAAGACACCGTCATGCCCGGGGCTTGACCCGGGCATCCATCCACCTTCGTTTGCAGAGTCTTGTTCGCCAATGGATTGCCGGGTCAAGCCCGGCAATGACGCAGTGTGCGGAACAGCCCTACTGCACGCTCAGCGCGACGAAGCGCAGCTCACCGTCACCGTTGGAGACGAGCAGCAGCACCGACTTCTTGCCGTCCTTCTTCAGCTTCTCGACCCGGCTCTTGATGTCGGCAGCGCTGGAGACGGCTTCCTGTGCCACCTCGACGATGACGTCGCCGGCCGACAGGCGCTTGTCGGCGGCATCGGAGGCGCCGTCGACGCCGGTGATGATGACGCCCTTCACGCTATCCTTGATCTTGTACTTGCTGCGCAGGTCCTTGCTCAGCGCCGCCAGGTCGAGGCCCAGCGCCTTCTGCGTCACCGGCTTCTCGGCCGTGTCGTCCTTGGGCTTGGCATTCACCTGCTGAACCTTGTCGGTGTCCTCGAGGCGGCCGAGGGTGACCTTGCGGGTCTCCTCATTGCCCTTGCGGATGATGACGACGTCGACCTCCTTGCCGACCGTGGTGTCGGCAACGATGCGCGACAGATCCTTGGGATCCTTCACGTCCTTGCCGTCGAACTTGACGACGACGTCGCCCGGCTCGATACCCGCCGGCTTGGCCGGGCCCTTGTCGTCGACGCCGGCGACCAGCGCGCCACGCGCCGGCTTGATGTTGAGGCTGTCGGCGATTTCGTCGGTGACCTGCTGGATGCGCACACCGAGCCAGCCGCGACGCAGCTCGCCATATTTCTCCAGCTGGTCGACGACGCCGGCCACCGTCTTCGACGGCACCGCGAAGCCGAGACCGATGGAACCGCCGGTCGGCGAGATGATCAGCGTGTTGACGCCGATCACTTCGCCATCGAGGTTGAACAGCGGACCGCCGGAGTTGCCGCGGTTGATGGCGGCGTCGGTCTGGATGTAGCTGTCATACGGCCCCTGGCTGATGTCGCGGTTCTTCGCCGAGACGATGCCCGCGGTCACCGTGCCGCCGAGGCTGAACGGGTTGCCGATCGCGACCACCCAGTCGCCGAGGCGGATCTTGTCGCTGTCGCCGAACTTGACTGCGGTGAGTGGCTTCGGCGGCTTGAACCTCAGGACCGCAAGGTCGGTCTTCTTGTCGACGCCGACTATCTCGGCCTTGACCTTGGTGCCGTCGTTAAGAATGACGTTGATCTCGTCGGCATCGGCGATGACGTGGTTGTTGGTGACGACGATGCCCGACGTATCGACGATGAAGCCGGAGCCGAGCGAGTTGGTCTTGCGCGGCTGGAACTCGCCACCCTTGTCGCCGCCCTTGCCGCCCGGTCCGCGGCGGTTCTTGAAGAAGTCGTCGAAGAACTCCTCGAACGGCGAGCCCGGCGGCAGTTGCGGCATCGCGCCGCCCTTGGCCTCGATCGTCTGCGAGGTCGAGATGTTGACGACAGCATCGATCACCTTCTCGGCGATGTCGGCAATGCCTTCGGGACCGCGCGCGAACGCCGGCACGGAGCTCAGCATGCTTGCAGCACCGATCGAGATCGCGGCCCCCATCAGGCGGAGGCGGCGGCTCAGGGCTGGTGTGGCAGCGGTCATGTCGGAAGCTCTCCAGGAAAACGGGTCAAAATCGTTGGTCACAGACTGCGCCTGAACAGGCGCGCGGCGCAAGCATCTCAGCTTGCCATTTCGGCGAAAAACCGGATGCAGGAGGCTCACGATTGCGTAGAGCTTGGTTGTCATTCGTTGTCATTCCGGGACGGTCCGACGGGCGAGACCAGGCGCGCAATTACGCTCTTGAGGAGTCCCGAAGTTCCCCGATCCGCATTTGCGGTCGTGCTTCGGATATCCTGGAAGGATGATTGACGCTTTATCGGCGCACCAGCCAGATCAGGATCAGCCCGCCGACCGCCGAGCCGATGCCGACGGCCCGCAGGATATTGTCGGGCGTGTCCAGCGCGCTCTTCATGGCCCGGCGCATCCAGGCCGGACTTGCGGCAAACAGGATGCCTTCAAGCACGAACAGGATTCCCAACCCGATGAGGAAGTCGCCGAACGCTATGGACCTCATCGGATCGCAGCCTCCCGCTTCATGCTTGTTTTTCTATGATGGCGGCGACGCGTCACTCGCATCGCAGCCTTGTGGCGTTACTGTTTCGGCGCGGCGGCCGCCGCCTCAGGCGGCTTGCCGTTCGCGCTGCCGAAGTACTTGAAGAATTCCGAATCCGGCCGCAACAGGAAACGCGTGTCGCTGGAACGCAGGCCATTCTCATAGGCCGTCATCGAGCGATAGAACGCGAAGAAGTCCCGATCCTTGCCGTAGGCTTCGGCGAACAGGCGGTTGCGCTCGGCATCGCCGGCGCCGCGCGTCTGCTCGGCGGTCGAATTGGCCTCGGCGACGATCACAGTTGCCTCGCGATCCGCCTTGGAGCGGATCTCCTGTCCCTTCTGCGCGCCCTGGGCGCGGAACTCGGCCGCCTCGCGCTGGCGCTCCGTCTGCATGCGCTGATAGACCGCCTGGCTGTTCTGCTCCGGCAGATCGGCGCGGCGGATGCGCACGTCGACAACCTGGATACCGTAACCGTCGGCCTCCTTGTCCAGCTGCTCGCGGATCCGCGACATCAGCTTCTCACGCTCGTCGCGGACCACCGCGATGAAGTTGACTTCGCCGAGCACGCGGCGCAGCGACGCGTTCAACAGCGTGGTGAGCTGCAGGTTGGCCGCCTGGATCGAGCCGACGCTGGTGTAGAAGCGCAGCGCGTCCTTGATGCGGTAGCGGGCGAAGGCATCGACCACCAGCCGCTTCTGGTCCGACGCGATGACTTCCTGCGACGGGTTTTCAAGATCGAGGATGCGCTTGTCGATCGAGATGACGCTGTCGGTGAACGGAACCTTGAAGTTCAGACCGGGCTCGGTGATGACGGCGACCGGCCTGCCGAACCGGACCACGAGAGCCTGCTCGGTCTGCTGCACGGTGAACATCGAGCTATAGGCAACGATTATCACGACGAACAGGACAATTAGGGCCACAATGCCCGCAACGGGGGACCTCATCGCGAGCCTCCCTGCTGCTGCCCGGTCGTGGCCGGCGCTGCCGGGCGCCGCGTCGTCAGTTCACCGAGGGGAAGATAGGGCACAATGTTCTGGCCCTTGCCGCCGTCGTAAACCAGCTTATCCGCGCCACCGAGCACGTGCTCCATGGTTTCCAGATAGATGCGTTCGCGCGTCACTTCGGGGGCCTTCTTGTACTCTTCATAGACTTTCAGGAAGCGCGCGCTCTGGCCTCTGGCCTCGGCGACCGCCTGCTCCTTGTAACCTTCGGCAGCCTGGATGATCTGCGCGGCACGGCCGCGTGCCTCGGGCACGACGCGGTTGGCGTAGGTTTGCGCCTCGTTCTGCGCGCGCTCGAGATCGGCGCGCGCCGCCTGCACATCGCGGAATGAATCGATGACCTGTGCCGGCGGGTCAACCTTCTGCATCTGCACCTGTGCAATCTGGATGCCGGCACCGTAGGTGTCGAGCGTCTTCTGCATCAGCTCCTGCACGGTTGTTTCGGTCTGAGTCCGCGCGCCGGTGAGGATCGGCTGAATCTCGGAGCGGCCGATCACCTCGCGCATCGCGCTTTCGGCAACCGCCTTCACGGTGCCCTCGGGGTTCTGGATGTTGAACAGGAATGCGCCGGCCCCGCCCGGCTTGATGCGCCACAGCACGGTGAAATCGACGTCGACGATGTTCTCGTCGCCGGTCAGCATCAGGCTCTCCTCCGGCACGTCGCGCATGGTGCGGCCGCGCCGGGCAGGATCGTCGATCAAGGTCATGCCGATCGAGGTCGTGTTCACGCGCAGCGCCTTCGGCAGCAGCACGGTCTCGATCGGATACGGCAGGTGATATCTAAGGCCCGGCTGTGCATCGCGCACATACTTGCCGAAACGCAGCACCACGCCGAGTTCTTCGGACTGAACACGGAAGATGCCGGTCGCGAACCAGATCGCCAGCACGGCAGCCAGGATCAGCGCGATGCCGACGCCGCTGAAATGCCCGCCGGGCAGCCATTGCTGCAGCCGGTCCTGGCCGCGGCGCAGCAGGTCCTCAAGATCCGGCGGCCTTGGCCCGACCGACTGCGGACCCGAGCCCCATGGCCCTTTCGGACCCGAGCCCCACGGACCCCCGCCCTGATTTTTCCACGGCATCAAATATCTCCTCGGCAAGTCCGGACGGCGACGCCCGGGCTCGAATGTCCGGCCCGGTTATAGGGGACCGTCGGGGCCCTTACAACGCAAGCTTCCTGGCGGGACGAGCTATGCCCCGGGGCACAATTGTCAATGCAAACATTGGTTAACGTCGGCCGCGCCGACGATATGTCACATAGGAGAAGTCGGCGCTGTCCTCCGGCCCTGCCGGATTTCGCACACGCGCGACCTCTTCCCACTCCTTCGCGTCAATGATGTCAAGCCGCGTGTCGCCCTCGGGCCTGGCGTGGACTTCGGTGATCTCGAGGCGATCGGCGACATCCATCCACTGCGCATAGATCTCGGCGCCGCCGATGACGGCGATCTCAGTGGCCGAACGCCGCAGCGCGTCGCCATGAGCAACGCCGCGGGCGTTCTCGAACGATGTCGTCACGACGGCCCCTCGTGCCTGGTAATGGGCATCGCGCGTCATCACGATGTTGGTCCGTCCCGGAAGCGGCCTGCGCAACGATTCAAATGTCTTGCGCCCCATGACCACCGGCTTGTTCAGGGTCATCGCCTTGAAACGTTGCTGGTCGGATTTCAGCCGCCACGGAATTGCGTTGTCGCGCCCGATCACGCCGTTCTCGGCGACCGCAACGACGAGCACGATCTCCATCAACGTGCTCCCTTCGCCAGCGCCGCGAGCGCCGTATCGGAGACGCGGCAAATAGTCCATTCGTCCATCAGCTCGGCACCAAGCGATTTGTAGAATGCGATCGACGGCGCGTTCCAGTCGAGCACCGCCCATTGCAGGCGTGACCAGCCGTTGGCGAGACACTCCTTCGCGAGGTGCACGAGCAATGCCTTGCCGATCCCCTTGCCGCGCAGTGCCGGCCGCACGAACAGATCCTCCAGATAGATGCCGTGGCTGCCGGCAAAGGTGGAGAAATTGACGAACCAGACCGCGAAGCCGGCGGGCTCGCCGTTCCATTGCGCGATGTCGCAGAACAACCGCGGATTGGGGCCGAACAGCGCGGCGTCAATGTCGGCCTCGCTGGCGCGAACCTCGTGCAGCAGCTTTTCGTACTCGGCGAGCTCGCGGACCAGCGAGAAGACCAGTCCGGCCTCATCAGGCCGCGCGCGGCGGATGGCGAGAGACATTCAATGCCTCACACCGCGACTTCGGCCTTGATGTGCGGATGCGGGTCGTAACCTTCGAGTTTGAAGTCCTCGTAACGGAACGCGAAGATGTCCTTCACGTCGGGATTGATCCTCATCGTCGGCAGCGGCCGCGTCGGCCGCGTCAGCTGCAGGCGCGCCTGCTCGATATGGTTCGAGTAGAGGTGCGCATCGCCGAGCGAATGCACGAAGTCGCCGGGCTTCAGGCCGGTCACCTGCGCGACCATCATGGTCAGCAGCGCGTAGGAAGCGATGTTGAAGGGCACGCCGAGGAAGACGTCGCCGGAGCGCTGATAGAGCTGGCACGACAATTTGCCGCCCGCGACATAGAACTGGAACAGGCAGTGGCACGGCGGCAGCGCCATCTTGTCCACCTCGGCCGGATTCCAGGCGCTGACGATCAGCCGGCGCGAGTCCGGGTTGCGCTTGATCATCTCGATGACGTTGGCAATCTGGTCGATGCTGCGTCCGTCCGGCGCGGGCCACGACCGCCACTGCGAGCCATAGACCGGGCCGAGATCGCCATTGGCGTCGGCCCATTCGTCCCAGATGGTGACGCCGTTGTCGTTGAGATATTTGATGTTGGTGTCGCCGGCGAGGAACCACAACAGCTCGTGCACGATCGCCTTCAGCGGCAGCCGCTTGGTGGTCAGCATCGGGAAACCGGCCGACAGGTTGAAGCGCATCTGGTGGCCGAAGATCGACAGCGTACCGGTGCCGGTGCGGTCGTGCTTCTTCGCGCCATCGGCGAGGATGCGTTCGAGCAAGTCGTGATACTGGTTCATGGCGTCTGTTTCGGGCCCTTCAGAGCGTTTTCAAGCGAAGTGGATACCGGTTCGCGTAAAGAAAACGCGTCAAAGCTAGGGTCTGTACCTAATTAGCGATTTCTGATTCCCTCGCGTTGGATTGATTCGGCACGGGGGAGTTAGGTGCGCAAGGGGCTGTTCTGGCTGAACGACAAGCAGTGGGCTCAGATTAAGCCGCATCTGCCAACGAACCAGACTGGCCCGGCGCGCGATGACGATCGACGCATTATCAGCGGTATCATTCACATGCTTCAGTGCGGCGCACGCTGGCGCGATTGTCCGCCCGACTATGGTCCTTACACGACGATCTACAATCGCTTTAATCGCTGGGCCAAGCGCGGACATTGGCAGGCGATCTTTGAAGCGCTCGCCCGCTGCGGAAAGGATGGCGTGACTTTGTCCATCGATTCCACCTCGATCAAAGCGCATCGCTCGGCGAGCGGCGGAAAAGGGGGGAGCATGAACAGGCGATCGGCTCCTCGCGCGGCGGGCGGACCACGAAAATCCACGCGCTGAGCGACCCTGATTGCAGACCTTGCGCATTTCATCTCACTCCAGGCCAGGACGCAGATATTGCCGCCGCGCCGGCCCTTTTGGAACTCGCGCCACCCATGTCTGCCCTCATCGGCGACAAAGGATACGACGGCGACGGCTTTCGCGCCGAAATCGTCGATCGTGGTGCCAAGCCCGTCATTCCAAACAAATCCAACAGGGTCATCCTCCACAGCTTCAACAAACGCGCCTATAAGGGACGCAACGTCATCGAGCGCTGTTTCTGCCGCCTCAAGGACTTCAGGCGTGTCGCAACTCGCTACGACAAACTTGCCAGAAACTTCTTGGCTGCCGTGCACCTCGCCGCCATCGTCGCCTATTGGATCAATTGAGTCTGAACCCTAGGATCTGGAGCCCTGTTCCGATTCAATCGGAACGGAAAGGCTCCAGGAAGCGGCGAATTTAGCGGCCGAGGCCGCCGATCGACACGCCGATTCGGCTGATTGCACCGATTATACCCCGAAAAATGAGCACCTCCCCGGCAAACGACAAGGGGCGGAACCAGTGTTCCGCCCCACCCTATCCGCTTGATTGTGCTGGTTTAAGTGCCGGCTTGAGGACCGGCGTCCACTTCGCGATCTCGCTCTTTACCAGGGTTGCCAGCGCCTCCGGCGTGCGGTTGGCGGGCGCCGGGATCACGCTGCCGAGCTCGAGCAGCCGCTTGCGCACCGCCTCGTCGTCGAGCGCCTTGGTGGCCACCGCGCTCAGCGTGGCGATGACTGACGGCGGCGTCCCCTTCGGCGCGAAGATCGCGTTCCATGCCTGGGCCTGGTAGGCCGGCAGACCGGCTTCGGCCGTGGTCGGCACGTTAGGCAGCGACGGGTTGCGCTCGGGCGTGGCGATTGCATAGGCCTTGATGGTGCCGGCGTTGATCTGCGGCACCGCGTTGACGATCTGGTCGCACATATAGTCGACCTGGCCCGCCACCAGCGCATTCATCGCCGGACCGGTGCCGTTGAAGGGAACTCCGACCGGCTTGACGTCGAGGATCGAGTTCAGCAGTTCGCACGACGCGTGCGAGACCGAGCCGACGCCGGCATGCGCCGCGTTGACCTTCTCGGCGTTGGCTTTCACGTAAGCCACGAATTCCTTGAGGTCCTTCGGCGGAAAATCCTTGCGCGCAAGGATCAGGATCGGCGTGCCGGCAAGCAGCGCGACCGGCTCGAAATCCTTCTCCGGATGATAGGCGAGTTTCGGATAGAGCGGCACCGAGGCGGCGTGCGTGCCCATGTGCCCGGTGATCAGCGTGTAGCCGTCATTGGCGGCGCGCGCGGCGCGCGTGGTGGCCGTGGTGCCGCCGGCGCCGACCACGTTCTCGATGACGATGCTCTGCCCGAGCGTCTGCGCCATGTTGGCGGTGACGATGCGCGAGATGACGTCGGTCGGACCGCCGGCCGCGAACGGCACGATCATGGTGATGGTGCGCGTCGGGTAATTCTGCGCCGAGGCGGGCGCGGCGACCACGCATAGCGAGGCGAACGCGGCAAGGCATGCGCCCGCGAGCGAGCGAATGGACATCATCTCGAATCCCCCTTGGAACGTCCAAGCAACAAAAATGCCGGCCCGATCGGGCCGGCATTTCCATTTCATGAAGCTGCAGCGAAAGTCTACTCGACTTCCGCCTGCGGCGCGCGGACGCAGGCCGACCTGCGATCAGCTCTCCGATTCCACGAACACCTCGTCGCGCTTGGCGCGCAGCGTCGGCAGCACCGCGAGCACCAGGAGACCGCCTGCGATCGCGAGCAGCACCGCCGACAGCGGCCGCGACACGAATACGCTCCAGTCGCCGCGCGAGATCAGAAGTGCGCGACGCAGGTTCTCCTCCATCAGTGGTCCGAGCACCATGCCGAGCAGAAGCGGCGCCGGCTCGAAATCGTGCTTGATCAGCCAGTAGCCCACCAGGCCGAACACGCCTGCCAGAATGACGTCGACCGGCGCGTTGTTCACGGAATAGATGCCGATCGAGCAGAAGATTACGATCGACGGGAACATCAGCCGATACGGCACGCGCAGCAGGCGGACCCAGATGCCGACCAGCGGCAGGTTGATGATGATCAGCATCAGATTGCCGATCCACATCGAGGCTATCATGCCCCAGACCAGATCGGGCTGCTTCTGCATCACCTGCGGGCCCGGCACGATGCCATGAATGGTCATCGCGCCGACCATCAGCGCCATCACCGCATTCGGCGGAATGCCGAGCGTGAGCAGCGGGATGAACGAGGTCTGCGCCGCGGCATTGTTGGCGCTCTCCGGCGCCGCCACGCCCTCGATCGCGCCGCGACCGAAGCGTGACGGATTCTTCGCAAGCTTCTTCTCCAGCGTATAGGCTGCGAACGAGGCGATCACGGCGCCGCCGCCCGGCAGAATGCCGAGGATCGACCCGAGCACGGTGCCGCGGAGGATTGCAGGCGTGGAATCTGAAATGTCCTTTCGCGTCGGCATCAACCCGGTGATCTTCTGCTGCACCAGATTGCGGTTCATCTCGGCGCCATGGTCGAGATTGCGGATGATCTCCGCGAAGCCGAACACGCCCATCGCCACCGTGGCGAAGCCGAGACCGTCGGCAAGCTCGGGAATGTTGAACGCCATCCGCGAGGCGCCGGTCTCGATGTCGGATCCCACCATCGAAAGCAGCAGACCGAACACGATCATCGCGATCGCCTTCAGCACCGAGCCCTTGGCGAGCACGACCGCGAAGATCAGGCCGAGCACCATCAGTGAGAAATATTCGGCCGGACCGAACGCCAGTGCGAGCTTGGTCAGCGGCGCGCCCAACACCGCGATCAGCACCGTGGCAACGCAGCCGGCAAAGAACGAGCCGATCGCGGCGATCGCGAGCGCCGGGCCGGCACGGCCCTGCTTAGCCATCTGATGGCCGTCGAGCGCGGTGACGACGGAGGTCGCTTCACCGGGAATATTGACCAGGATCGAGGTGGTCGAGCCGCCATATTGGGCGCCGTAATAGATGCCGGCGAGCATGATCAGCGCGCCGACCGGCGGCAGGCCGAACGTGATCGGCAGCAGCATCGCGACCGTCGCGATAGTTCCGATGCCCGGCAGCACGCCGACGAGCGTGCCGACCAGCGCGCCGATCAGGCACATCAGGAGGTTGATCGGCGAGAAGGCGACGGCGAAGCCGTGTGCGAGATTGGCAAAGAGTTCCATCACGTCCTCACTGGATCAGGAAGCGCGGGAACATCGGCATCGGCAGTCCCAGCACGTAAGGGAAAAGCAGCGCGCAGCCGAGCGTCAGGCACGCGCCGACGATGATGGCCTCGAGCCACTTCGTCTCATGCGAGCCGAGCGCCGCGATCAGGAAGCTCGAGAAGGCCGAGACGACAAGCCCGAGCGGCCTGATCGCCATGGCGAAGAACAGGATCGACAGCGCCACGAACAGCGGTCCGCGCCAGGAATAGGCTGCGATGGCCGGCCCCTCCTTGACGATTCCCATCAACGCAACGCCGGCCCCAAGCAGCAACAGCAGCACCGCGAAGATGCGCGGCGCCGTGCCGGCACCGAACGAGAAGCCGTGCATGCCCTGCAGATCGCTGGACGCCCACAGCGCAAACACGGCGAGCGCCATCAGGGCGATGCCGCCGACAAAGTCCTGCGGTCCACGCACCCATTTCGGCAAAATGGATTTGACTGGCGCCTGGCTCGGCGTGTCACTCATGATTTCGCTCCCCCGGCAGGGTTTTCCCGCCCGATCTGATTGGATGGCTTGTGTTGCTGACCCGACGCCTTGCTAGCGATTTTCATCAGACAACGCCAGCAAAACCAAAAATGCCGCCAACAAGCAATATCCAGAGCGGATTGACCCGTGTCGCGAAGGCAAGCGCGGCTGCGACAATCGTGATCAGGGCAGCGATCCAACTTTGGTCTGATGTCTGCGCCACGATCAGTCCGCTCGCCGCCATCAGCCCGATCGACAGCGGAACCAACGCCGCCTGCAGGATCGCGGGCCAGCTCGAATGACGCGATCGTTCGAGGAAACGGCTCACATAATAAGCAAGCAGTGCGGTCGGTCCGCACATCGCAACGGTCGCGGCCAATGCTCCGGCGACCCCTGCGACAGAATAGCCTATCAGCGTCACGATCAGCACGTTCGGTCCCGGCGACAATTGCGAGATCGCGAAGACATCAGTGAACTGCTTGTCGGTCATCCAGTGATGCACGTCGACCGCGGCACGATGCATTTCCGGAATCGCCGAATTGGCGCCGCCGACCGCAAACAGCGACATCAGACCGAAGGTCCAGAGCAGCGTTGCGGTCGGATTGGGATCTGCGCTCATGCCTTCACCCTGCGGCGCGTCAGGATCGTGATCGCAAGACTGAGCGGAATCGCGACCAGCAGCACGCTCTGCATCGGCCATCGGATCAGCCCGATCGCAGCGAACACCGCGGCCATGACGATGAGGCCGACGACGTCGCGCCGCCTGAGCAGCGGCATCATCATCTTGAAGACGACCGCGAACAGCAGTCCGACGGCCGCGCAGGACACGCCGGCCAGCGTGCGGCGCAGTGCATCGATCTCGCCGTAGCGCGCATAAAGTGCGGCGAGGACGGTCGCGATCACGAGCGGCGGGCCGACCAGACCGGCGAAGGCGGCGAGCCCGCCCGCGATGCCGCGAAACCGCGAGCCGAACACCACCGACAGGTTGACGATGTTCGGACCGGGAAGGAAATGGCAGAGCGCGAAGGTCTCGTTGAATTCCTCCGCCGTCATCCAACGGTGCTGCTCGACGATGCCCCGCCGGGCCCAGACCAGCACCCCGCCAAAGCCGGCGAGCGACATTTTGGCAAAGGCAAGGAACAGCTCGAGCAGGCCGGGCTCGCTGGGCTGACACGGCTGAGAAGCGTCCGGCGCCGGGGCGGCGACCGGAGAGGAATCCGGAGGCATGGCCGAAATCTAGAACGGCGTCCGGACGCCGGCCAACCCCAATCTGGCCGGTTTTCACACCTGAACGGCCTGAATCGCCTCTGTTTTTCTCCGCCCCCGCCGCCTATATTGGGGGTGCCGGTTCGCCGGCTATGGAAATAAATGACCGTCGCAATAAACCATTCGGACCCGGGGGCGGTACCCGGCGCCTCCACCAAAGTCCATCGTCAGGTGGCTTTTGGCGGGGGCGAAATAGGATCGACGAGGGCGTAAAGGGCGTGTTTTTTCTCGGTATGGTTCCGCCGACATCGGGCCATTGCAATAGTTGCCAACGACAACTTTGCTCCGGTTGCTCAGGCTGCGTAACGCAGTTTGAAAGACCATCTTAAAGTCCTAGTGGGTTAAGCTCCGCTAGGCGGGGTCCGGAGGCACCTGGCAACAGAAGCCTCCACTTCATTTTTGGCCGCGTGTTTCCGCACGCATTATCAAGTGCCCCCTGCTGATTTCCGGCTCCCGGCGGGGTAGCATGGCCCCAAGAGGGCGAGTCGGACGGCTCCACTCCCCTTGAGAGCGGCGATTTTCGAAAGCGACAGGATTACCATGGCG
The DNA here is from genome assembly GCF_029910015.1 of Bradyrhizobium sp. ISRA436. Taxonomy (NCBI): domain Bacteria; kingdom Pseudomonadati; phylum Pseudomonadota; class Alphaproteobacteria; order Hyphomicrobiales; family Nitrobacteraceae; genus Bradyrhizobium; species Bradyrhizobium sp. ISRA436. Next base: position 2,001,691 of record NZ_CP094519.1, on the reverse strand, counting down.
ACCGATCACATCCGATATGACGTGCTGGCGCGGGATGCGCTGCGCGGGGTGCTGCGCCAGGTCCTGGCCGACGCCGCCGAACATGGCCTGCCGGGCGAGCACCATTTCTACATCACCTTCCTGTCGACCGCCGCCGGGGTGAAGCTCTCGCCGCGGCTGCTCGCGCAATATCCGGAGGAGATGACCATCATCCTGCAGCACCAGTTCTGGGACCTGGTGGTGACGGAGGATCGGTTCGAGGTCGGCCTGTCGTTCGGCGGAATCCCCGAGCGGCTGACCGTGCCCTTCGCCGCCGTGACACGCTTCCTCGATCCGTCCGCGCCGTTCGACCTGCAGTTCGACGCCTCGGATGCGGTGGCCGAAGCCGCTCCATCCCAGCTGCCGGCCGCGCCGCCGGTGAGCCCCGTTCCTGCACAACCTGCCCGCGTAGCGGCCGACACCAATGCGGCCGAGACCGAGGAAGAGCCGACGAAGCCCAGCGAAGGCGCCGAGGTGGTGCGGCTCGATCGTTTCCGCAAGAAATAATCTAGACACAGACCGATCCTCGACCTTGTAGGATGCTTGCGAAGACCGGGATGACGGATCGTCATCACGGATTATCTTCAGCATGAGCATGACCTCGCGCCGATGCTTCGCGTCATCGCGCGCGAAGGCCGGCGCCGACTGCCGGCTCATGCGCTGACGACGTAACGGAAAGCATCCATGGCCCGATCGACCACGCAATCCAAGGCAACCACCCGCAGCGAGACCGACAGCTTCGGTCCGATCGATGTTCCTGCCGACCGCTACTGGGGCGCGCAGACCGAACGCTCGCGGCAGAATTTCAGGATCGGCCACGACCGGATGCCGATTGCGATTGTCCATGCGCTCGGCATCGTCAAGCTCGCGGCGGCGATGACCAATCGCGAGCTCGGCCTGCTCGATGCGCGACGCGCCGGCGCCATCATCCGCGCCGCCAAGGAGGTCATCGAGAGCAAGCTCGACGATCATTTCCCGCTGGTGGTCTGGCAGACCGGCTCGGGCACGCAGACCAACATGAACCTCAACGAGGTGATCGCCAATCGCGCCAACCAGATGCTCGGCGGCGAGCTCGGCGCCAAGAAGCCGATCCATCCGAACGATCACGTCAACATGAGCCAGTCGTCGAATGATTCATTCCCGACCGCGATGCACATCGCGGCCGCGACGCGGATCGTCGCCGACCTGATTCCTGCGCTGACCGAACTGCATCGCGAGTTGCGCAAGAAGGAGAAGGCGTTCGCCAGGATCGTCAAGATCGGACGCACGCACACCCAGGACGCAACGCCGCTGACGCTCGGCCAGGAATTCTCCGGCTACGCTGCACAGGTCGAGAGCGGCATCGCGCGACTGCGCGTGGCGGTGAGGGATTTGTTTCCGCTGGCGCAGGGCGGCACCGCCGTCGGTACCGGGCTGAACTCGAAGCCGAAATTCGCCAGGACCTTTGCCGGGCATGTCGCCAAGATCACCAGGCTGCCGTTCACCAGTGCCGCTAACAAGTTCGAGGCGCTGGCCTCGAACGACGCTTATGTGCTGGTGCACGGCGCGATCAATTCGGTGGCGACCGGCCTGTTCAAGATCGCCAACGACATCCGCTTCCTCGGATCGGGCCCGCGCTCGGGTCTCGGCGAATTGATCCTTCCCGAGAACGAGCCGGGCTCGTCGATCATGCCGGGCAAGGTGAACCCGACCCAGTGCGAGGCGGTGACCATGGTCTGCTGCCAGGTGTTCGGCAATGAGACCGCGATCACGATCGCCGGCAGCCAGGGGCATTTCGAGCTAAACGTGTACAAGCCCATTTTGGCATATTGTATGATGAATTCCATTCAATTGCTGTCCGACGTCGTTCGTTCGTTTACCGAGCATTGCGTTGTCGGCATACGCGCAGACGAAAAGCGCATCAGCGAATTGATGCAGCGTTCGCTGATGCTGGTGACGGCGCTCGCGCCGAAGATCGGCTACGACAACGCGGCCAAGGTCGCGAAGGCCGCGCATGCGCGCGGAACGACGTTGAAGGAAGAAGCCCTGCGGCTTGGCTTTGTATCTGCAGATGAATTTGATCGCCTCGTACAGCCGGACAAAATGACACATCCGGGGTGAGTGAGCGGCGATGAGCCCGGGGAATTACGGCCGGCGCGCGTGATATAATTATGAATCATAACGCCTAAAGACTAAGGCGGGTGATCTATCAGCTCTGCGCTGACGCATGGTACAGCAGACAGACGTCAAGTTTTCGCAGAGCGAAACCGATTCTTTGGTGCTATCACGAAGCATCAAAACGGGGATTCTGGATGGATATCGAGCCAGGCGCACAGCGCGACCACTCTTGCTTTCGTCACGATGCATCACCAATTCGGATGAAGGGACGATGAGGACGAGCATGGGCGACGTGGTCAACTTGAAACGATTCAGGAAGCGCAACGAGCGCGAACAAGCAGCAAAGCAGGCCGACGCCAACCGTGCGCTATTTGGCCGCACCAAGGCCGAACGCGCGCGCGACGAGTTTCTCACCGAGCGCAGTGCGCGCCTGTTCGATCAGCATCACATCGATGGCGGAGAAGCGTCATGAAATCTCCCGTCGTCAAGCGTTCGATCGTCGTTGCCGGACACAAGACCAGCGTTAGCCTCGAAGAGGCGTTCTGGAACGGCATGAAGGAGATTTCCGGTCTTCGTAACATGACGCTGTCGGAACTGGTCGGCGAGATCGACAGCAATCGCCAGCAGGGCAACCTTTCCTCGGCGATCCGTCTCTTCGTGCTGGATTATTTCCGCTCGCGCGCCACGCCGGCCGTGCCGGCCGATGTCAGGCCGCAGCAGGTCGATACGCGCCAGCAGGCGTGATCATTTCGCTGGCCTCCGCGGCCGGATCGCTGCCATGCTATCAAGCAGGCGATCCTGTCACGGCGCGGACACCAGCATGAAAGTCAAACGCATCGTCGCCAACATTGCCGCCACCGACGTGGCGGCAGCGGGACGATTCTATCGGGATATCCTCGGGCTCGAGCCGCTGATGGATTTCGGTTGGATTGCGACCCACGGCTCATCCGAAACGATGCAGGCTCAAATCAGCATCGCATCCGAAGGCGGCTCCGGCACGCCGGTGCCCGATCTCTCGATCGAGGTCGACGATCTCGACGAGGCGCTTCGTCGCGTGACGGCGGCCCACATCAGGATCGACTATGGACCGGCGGACGAGCCATGGGGTGTGCGGCGCTTCTTCGTCCGCGATCCATTCGGCCGGCTGGTCAATATTCTCCAGCACCGTTGATAGGCCGGAGCGCAGGCGGAGGCCGGGTCGCGTGATGAAACGCGTGAAGCTCCAGCGCTTCGCGACGGATTCAAACCAGAACCGAAACCACCTACAGCATGATCCGGACCCGGAGGACCGCGTTAGCGCAAAGTGTGAAGCGGTTTCCCCTCGCGACAAACGTGGAGCGTTTGCGCGGACACCATGCTCAAACTCAAACAAAGAGATGAGATCGTGATGCGATTCAATCTAATCGCATCATGATCTAGTTCTGCATCGCTGGCCGCGGCGGCGGATTGGCGACCTGTGGCGTCAGCGACAATGGCGGCCGCAGCTTCGGCTTCGCCGTGCCGGGCGGCGGCTTGACCTCGATTGGCGGCGGCAGCGGCGCGACCTGCGACTGGCTTGCGATCGGCGCTGGCGGCGCAACAGTAGGCGCCGTGGCGGCCGGCGGACGCGGCGGCGCCACGATCTTCGGCTTCGGGGCCAGCAGGCGGCGCGGATCGCGACCGGGCAGCGGCACATCCGCAGGGGACAACGCCGCCGGATTGGCATTCGGCGCATCGGGCGAAGGTATGGCAGGTTGCGGAATCGCCGACGGCACGGAATCTGGTAACGGTGGCGGGTCGCCGCGCTCGATTGCGTCGAGCCGCCGCGTCTCGCGATCGATCGCACGCACCGCAAGCCAGGACGACAACGCCGCGATGTCGACGCTGCGCGTCAGTCCGTCGGGTGTGCCCACCGCAAGCAACTGGATTTCCGGACGGCTGTTGGCGGTGCCGATTTGCGTCGAAGCCAGCGCGGCGCGGATGTCGGCCTGATCGGCCGGAATGTCGTAGCCTCCCGATACGGTGGCATTGGCGCCACTGGCCGCGAGCGTGGTGGCGCCGACGCGGATGCGGCCGTCACGGATATTGAACGGAATTTGCGCTGACGCGATCGGCAGCGCGCCGCCCGCGAGCACCGGCTCGACGATCTGCTTCAGCCGCGCATCGTCGGTCGCCTGCCCGCTGTCGCTGGCGCGGATCGCGACATCGAACGCCCGCGGATCGAGGCCTGGGAGGCTCATCCCCTCCAGCGTCACGGTGCCGCTGCCGGAGAGCGCACCCATCAGCGCCGAGGTGCTGCGGCCCTGCGTCAACAGCGTCATCTGCATCGAGGCACGGCCCTTCGGCATCGCAAGATTGCGATAACGCAGCGCCGAGCCGTCGACGTTCGAGAGCTGAACGTTCGCGTTCAACGCCAGTCCGTTGACTCCCTGCCGCGCATCGATGCTGGCGGTCGCCTCGCCGCCGCCGATCTTGCCCTTGATGCGGTCGAAGGTCAGCGACTGTCCGTCGGACCTGAGCGTGCCGCTCACCGGCTGAAGCTCGGCGCCACCGAACAGCACGCCGCGCAACGCCTCGAACGTCACCTTGCCGCGCCAGCCCTTGGTCAATCCTGTGCCGAGCGGCGCCGTCGCATCATGGCCCGCGGCGCCGATTGCAGTCGCAAAGATCGGCGCCAGCGTGATCCGATCGAGACCGAGCTCGCCCTCGACGCTCTTCTCGTCGGCGAGCGTCAATGCGAGATGCCCGCGCAACCGCGAACCCGCAACGATGCTGTCGAGATCGTCAAAGGTCAGCTTGTCGCCGACAAGGCTCACCCGCGACGACAGGCGGATGTTTGCGGCCTGATCTGATGATTTCAGATCGAGCAGCGGACTGATGTCGGCGCTGCGAACGCGGAGGCTGAGGTTCGATTTGGCATCCTTCGCCCACGGCTCCGCGGTCCCCTCCGCATCCGCATCGAGTCCCGCGCCCCACAGCCTGGCCTTCACCCGCAACGGCGCACGCCACGCGCCGCTCACCGTGCCCTCGAACTGCGCAGGGCCGGCGCCGGCCGCAATCGCATGGTCAAGTCCAAGCAGCGCCAGCAGGGCGCTACCCTCGCCGGCCGAAAATTTGGCCTCGGCGGCAATGTCGCTGCGACCGAGCACATTGAGATCCAGCCCGCGGATCGCAGCGACCGGTGGCGTCGCCGATATCACCGTGCGCCCCTTGACCTGCGGCGCTTCGAGATCGAGCGTCGCCTGCGCGGTGGTGCGGTCGGCAGCCTGTCCTTTGCCCTTGCCGAGATCGAGCGCAAGCTTCGCGCGGACCGGCCCGGCATCCGCCCGGAGCAAGCCGAGCCGCGCGGCAAGCGACGGCGCGAATGGCTGAACCATCGCGGCAATCCGGCCGAGCGACGCAGCCGTGGCATCGATCGCCAGCTTGCCGGTCGAATTGACCCGGTCGAAGTTGCCGCTGCTGTCCAGCGTGACGTTGTCGGCTTGGCCGATCTTCAGGCGTTCAAGCACGATGTCCTTGGGGCTGTAGGCGATCTTCGCCAGCAGCGGCCGGAATTCCTGGCCTGCGGAGATGGCGCGCCCGACGTCGAGCGACAACCGTGCCTCGTCGGGCCATTCGGCCTGCGGCCCGAGCAGCGAACGGACGAAGGCCGCGGTCGCATCGAAATCGAGCCGGTCCGCCTTCAACTGCGCCTCGACCCTCGATCCCTTGGTCGCCTCGCGATGCGAGACTGCGACGCGGCCTTCGAGGGTACCACCCTCGAGCTCCGCCCTCATCGCATCGATCGCAAAGCCGGCGGGCGACACCGAGACGTCGCCGCGCAACCGCAACGGTTTCTGGCTGCGATAGGCGATGTCGCCACGCCCCTGCAGCCAGACCATTAGCGCATCGGGATCGGACGATTCGATATCGAGCGCGGTCTTGAAGCCGTTCGGCGTGCCGCTTTGCGCGCTGCCGCCGCTCATCGAGACCCGTGTCGATCCCGGCGCGCGGAACTCCAGGCGGCGCACCATCCAGGATTTCGTGTCCGACTGCAGCTCTGCCGAAACGTCCTGCAAGGGACGGCCGCCGAGCATGATCTGCTCGGATGCCAGCTCGATCTGCGCCGGAATCGGGCTTTGCGTAAGGCCCGAGAAGACCGCGCGCAATGTCGGCAACACGCGCGCCGGCTCTGCATTGCTGTCACTGGCGTCCTTGGCGACGAACTTGTCGGCGTCGAGTTGCCGCGCCGAGAGCGAGGCACGCAGCAGCGGCTCGGCGCCAAAGCGGACATCGCCGCTGCCTGCAAGCTTCAGCGCACGGTCTTCCGCGCCATAGCTCACCTCGACCTGATCGAGGCGTGCGGCCGAATGGTCGGCCCTCACCTTGCCCGCGATCCGCCACGGCGGCTCATCACTTCGGCCACGCTGGCTCGGCGCGCTCGCCAGCGCCACGGTCCCCTCGAACCGCGGTGCGCGCGCCTCGAAGGTGAGAACGCCATCGAGATCGGCCGACAGCGGCCGCTGGCCAGGATCGATGCCGACGTGCAGGCGGGTGCCGTTGCCGTCAGGCAACGGTCCCGAAGAAACCCGGAATGGATAGCGGTTTCCGCCGAACATGAAATTGCCGTCGCCGCGGATCGAACCGGCAAGCGAGCGGACATCGCCGCTGAAGGCAATATCGCTCAGCTCGAGCGTGCTGCGGCTCGCCGCATCATGCAGCGCAATGCGGCCAGTGAGGTTGAGACGGTCGATCGCGAGCGATGCCAGATTGAAGGTCCCGCTCGATACCGGCCAATCGATCCGCCCTTTCGGATCGAGCCCGAGATCGAGCGACACGCCGTTGATGGTGAGCTCGGTCGCGCGCCATTCGCCGCGCATCAGGGAGCTCAGGCTGAACTCGACGTCGAGCTTGCCGGCGCGGACCTTGCCGAGATCATTGGCGCCGCCGACGGTGACGTTGTTCAATCGTAGCGACGGCGCCGGCAGCAGGCGCGCGTCAAGGTCGCCGGCCACGCGAACCGGCGCGCCGATGATCTTCGTCGCCTCCTCCTCGAACTGCGGCCTGAACTGGTTCCAGTCGACGAAATATGGACCGACCAGCGCGGCCACCAGTGCAAGAATGACTGCGATTGCCAGGCCGAGCAGCGTCGTCTGCACGGTGTCTCCCTTTGAGCCCGCTCCGCTGGCGGCCTACCCATGCCGAACCTGACCCGGAGCAGCCCAATATATAGAGGCAAGTATGGCGAAGTCACAGCGCCTTTGCTGCTGCGACTGCAAGCCGGAGGCGGTTCTCCGCTCAACAGCGCGTGCGCCCCCTGCGGTTGCGGCGGGACCGACACCCGCCGCAAAAAGCGAGAAATCACCAGCTCGCAGGCAGCCGCTTCAGCCCGCGCAGCACGAAGGTCGGCCGCCATTCCGGATTTTCCGCGTCATCGAGCCGCAGGTCGGGAATCCGGCGCAGCAGGGTCAAGATCGCGACCTCGGCCTCGATCCGCGCCAGCTGAGCGCCGAGGCAAAAATGGATGCCACCGCCGAACGACAGCGGCTTGACGTTAGGCCGCTGGATGTCGAGCCGTTCCGGATGATCGGGATAGACCGCCGGATCGTGATTGGCCGAACCGAGCAGGCACAGCACGCTCTCGCCCTTCGGGATGCGCTTGCCGCCGAGATCCTCGATATCCTCGAGCGCAACGCGGCCGGTCAGTTGCACAGAGGAGTCGTAGCGCAGGAACTCCTCGATCGCATTGGTGATCAGGCCCGGATTGGCCTTGAGCAGCGCGAGCTGGTCCGGGTTGCGATGCAGCGCCAGCAGGCCATTGCCGATCAGGTTCACCGTGGTCTCGTGGCCGGCGCCGAACAGCAGGATGATGTTGGCGGTGAGCTCTTCGTTGGTCAGCTTCTGGCCGTCCTCCTCGGCCTGCACGAGCTGCGTGATGAGGTCGTCGCCGGGCTGCTTGCGGCGCAGCTCGAAGAGCTGGTGGAAGTACATCGCCGCCATCACGTTGCCGGCGTTGCCCTGCTTGATCTCCTCAGCCGAGAGTGGAACCGGATCCAGCAGGCGACCGCCGTCACGCGAGCTCTTGTAGAAGGTCTCGCGATGCTCCTCGGGAATTCCCAGCATGTCGCAGATGATCGTCACCGGCAGGCGGAAAGCGAAATCCTCGATCAGATCCATCTTCCCCTGCGGGATGATGCGGTCGAGCGTCTCGTTGACGATTTGCTGGATGCGCGGCCGCATGTCCTCGACCCGGCGCGCAGTAAAGGCCTTCACGACGAGGCCGCGCAGGCGGGTGTGATCGGGCGGGTCCTGCTGCAGCATCCAGTGGCTCATGCTGCGGAAGACCGGTTCCTCCATGATCTTCGGGCCATAGCGGCGGATCGTGCGGTCGACGTAGTCCTTGCCGAAGCGCTTGTCGCGCAGCACGAGGCTCACCTCGGCGTGGCGGCTGGCGACGAAGGCGCCGTGCGCGTTGACGTGCATGGGGTCCATGATCCGCAGCTGCTCGTAGTGCGGATAGGGGTTGCGGATGAATTCGGGCGCCAGTGGATTGAAGAGCGGTTCGCTGCGCGCCGACTGAACGTGCTCGTTCATGGTGACCTCGTTCGCTTGCCGCGCCAGCGTCAGCACCGTGGCGCGCCTTGGTGTCATCCTCCGGGCCAGACCATCGCGGCCTGGCAACTTGATGTTATCTTATCGAATGCAACTCGATACACTCTTGTATCGAGTTGCATTCTGCCCTAAACTGCACCGATGTCAAGGGTTCGAACCAGACCGACACGCGACAACACCTGCGAGAAGCTGTTCGAGGCAGCGGCGCAGGTGTTCGAGGAACAGGGAATTGGCGGCGCCAGCATCGAGGCGATCGCGGCGGCAGCCGGTTTCACGCGCGGCGCGTTTTATTCGAACTTCAAGAGCAAGGATGAATTGATCATCGCGATGCTCGAGGATCACGTCGAGCAATCGATCCGGCGCAATCTCGACCTGCTGACCAGGCACAGGACACTTCCGGACTTCCTCGAGGCGCTCAGGACGATGGATCGCAGCCGGCAGGATCCGCTCGGCCGCTCGCCGCTCCTGCACATGGAGATGATCCTGTTCGTGGCGCGCGCCGAAAAGCGCCGGCCCGAGCTCGCCAAGCGCCTGCGCGCGCGGCGCAAGCTGATCGCCGACATCGTCACGACCACACTGAAGAACTCTGGGCGGAACGGCGCGATCAACCCGGAATGGACCGGCGCGATCGTGCTGGCGCTGGAAGACGGGTTCCGCCTGCACCGGTTGATCGATCCGGAGACCACGCCGGCGGACAGTTGCCTGCGCGCGATCATCGATCTGCAGCGCGCGATCGGCATCTCGCCTAGCTAATCCTGCTCAAGCCCCGCTTGCGATCTTGTGCAACTGTCCCGCGACGGCGCGCACCTTGCCGGGCGCAGCCTGCCAGATCGCGATCGCCGACAGCAGGCTCATCGCGATCCCGAGCGTGAAGCCGGCCGTATAGCTGCCCGAGAGATCGTAGAGCTGCCCGGTCGCCCACGGTCCCGCGGCCCCGCCGGCCAATGCGGCGAGCATGATGGTGCCGAAGATGCTGCCGTAATGCTTGCCCTGGAAGATCTCCAGCACTACCGGCCCCATCACGGAGGTGAGGCCGTAACCCAGTGCCCCCTGCGTGAAGACCATGAGATAGATCAGCGGCATGGCCGGCCAATATCGTAGCGCGACCAGCGCGGCAAAGCAGATCACGAAGCCGAAGCAGGAGATCGCCCACACCCATTCGCGCCCGATGCGATCGGACAAATGCCCGAGCCAGATCTGGCCGGGAATGCCGAGCAGGCTGACGACGCCGAGCGCCCAGACTCCGACGCTGGAGCTGAAGCCGATGTCGAGCAGGAACTTGGTCTGGTGTACCTGCACCGCGTACCAGATGTACAGGCCACAGAAATAACCGACCGCGATCCACCAGAACCGCGCGGTGCGCAGTGCGCGAGGCAACGTCCAATCGGTGCCGGCCCAGACCGGATCGACGATGTTCGATGCCGGCTTGGCCGAGGTCGCGGTCGGCGCGGCATCGCCCTCCGGCCGCAGCCCGATATCCTCGGGCCGCTTGTGCAGCAACAGGTTGATCGGGGCGAGCACGACCAGCACCAGGATCCCCATCGCCGTACAGGCTGTGCGCCAGCCGGTCTGCTCGATCATGTGCTGCACCCATGGCAGCAGCGTCACCGAACCGATGCCGACGCCGGCGAAGGCCAACCCGATCGCCAGACCGCGGCGCCGGATGAACCAGTTCGGTACGAACAGCGACTGACCGGAATAGCCGAGGCAGACGCTGCCGGCACCGACCAGTACGCCGATCGTGAGATAGAGATGCCAGGGCTGCGTGGTCAGCGGCGCGAGCAACAACCCGGAGCCCATCAACGCGACGCCAAGCTCCATCACCGCGCGCGGCCCGCGACGGTCCATCATCCGCCCGATCAGCGGGCTTGCGATGCCCGACGCGACGAAGCCGAACGAAAACGCACCGGCCGTAACGCCGCGCTCCCAGCCGAACTCGCTGATGATCGGAGGATAGAACAGCGAGAACGCGGTGCGCGCGTTGACGCCGATCGCCATGGTGACGAAGGTCACCGCGACGATGATCCAGCCGTAGAAGAAGGGAAGTCGCATTGCAGTCTCTTATCCCGCGATCTGGTGACAAGATGTCGCGGCGTTTGAAATTCACAAGCCAGCTCAGTCGCTAAGCCCCCCATTGAACATCAAAAGCGCTCGACTTGTGAAGCGGGTCACATACTTCCCCCTGAGGATACATACAGAATGGTGGTTACCGAAGTCGGCGGTTCGGCTGCATACTCTCCCTGGACTTTCGCCTGGGAGACCTGAGATTGGTGCACTGGAATCGCTTGGCCTTGCCATCAACGGGGCCATGCCTGAAATGGCAACGTTCTCTCGAATGACCGGCACGGCAGATGGTTCAAAACGAACTTCCGAGTGCGTTGGACGATCCTGAGCGCGTCGTACGGACCCTGGTGTTCGTCGACGTCGTCGAGTCCGTTCGGCTCATGGAGGAGAACGAAGATGATGTGGTGCGACGATGGCGACAGTTCGTAGGCAAGGTGGAAAAGGACATCCTGCCGTCCCATCGAGGTCGTCTTGTCAAAAGCCATGGCGACGGACTGTTGCTGGAATTTCCCGTCGTCCCGCCCGCAGTCAAGGCCGCATTCGCCGTGCAGCGCGCGAGCGCGGACCTCAATGCGGGCGTGTCGCTGACACAGCACATCATGTTGCGCATGGGTGTGCATTTTGGCCATCTCATTGCGGACGAACACGACGTTTACGGTGTCGGAGTCAATCTCGCCGCCCGTCTTACGGGCCTCGCCGGACCGGGAGAGATCGTCGTTTCAGCGGACGTTCGAGACCAGCTCACGCCATCACTCGACGCGGACATAGAGGATTTGGGGGCATGCTATCTGAAGCATGTGCATGAACCCGTACGAGCGTATCGCGTGGGGCCACCAGGACCACGACCGGTGATCGAACCACACGCACGATCGACGCCTCAGCTGCGGCCCACCATTGCGGTGATTCCGTTCGTCGAGCGCGCCGACGCACAGGGACATCTCGTGGTGGGCGAGGTTCTTGCCGATGAGATCATCTCCGCGCTCTCCCGTGCGTCGGATCTGGACGTCATATCCCGGCTCTCGACCACAGTATTCCGTGGACGCGAGACGTCCGTCGACGAAGTCAGCCGGTACCTAAATGCAAACTATGTTTTATCCGGCAGCTATCGAAGGTCGGGAAGCAAGCTGCGGCTGAACGTCGAGCTGGCCGCATCCGCGCCCGGAACCATCGTCTGGTCCAACACGGTGGAGGGGAATGCGCACGCCCTCGTCAGCGGAAAAGACGATGTCGTCGCCGGCATCGTGACCGGCGTCAGCACGGCCATCATGGCGCGCGAGCTCCAGCGCGCTCAGTCCCAGCCGCTGCCCACGCTGGAAAGCTACACGTTGCTGATGGGCGCGATAACGCTGATGCACCGGCTCTCGCTACAGGATTTCGCCCGAGCCCGCCGAATGCTGGAAGCGCTGACCGAACGCATTCCCAGGCAGGCTATACCGTGGGCCTGGATGGCCAAATGGCACGTTTTACGGGTCCAACAAGGTTGGTCCGAAGATCCATCCGTGGACGCACAGCTGGCCCTCGATTGCGGACGCAGAGCGCTGGAGGCCGATCCCCAATGCTCACTCGCGCTGGTGATGTCCGGCTTCGTACACACCAATTTGTTACGGCGCCTCGACGTCGCCGAACAGCAATATGACCTCGCGCTTCACATCAATCCCAACGACGCGCTTGCCTGGTTGCTCAAGGGCACTTTGCTGGCGTTCAAGGGAGAAGGAAAATCCGCGATCAGCCATACGCAGCGCGCGCTGCGATTGTCACCGCTCGATCCGCACCGCTATTTCTACGATTCTCTCGCCGCGACCGCAGCTCTCTCCGCTGGGCAGTACAAGCGCGCAATCGAGCTCGCCAACCGATCCTTGCGCGCAAATCGCACCCACACATCAACATTCCGCGCGCTGGCAATTTCACAATGGCAGCTTGGGCTGCATGACGACGCGCGCAAGACGGTAAGCGAGTTGCTGAAGCTGGAGCCGAGCCTCACGGTCACACGATACCGGGAGCTGCATCCCAGCAGCGGTTTCGAGACAGGGAAGATTTGGTCCAACGCTTTAGAGGGAGCGGGAGTGCCGCTGTAACGTCAACGAAAGGGGCAGGTCGATGAGCACTGAAGGCGGAGCTGGTGGTGCCGGTGGAGCAGGTGGTGCGGCCCTGTTGGGTGGTGCCGGCGGTGCGGGCGGCGCAGGAGGAGCTGGCGGGGCCGGCGGCGCAGGTGGCGCGGGCTACGGCGGATACAGTTCGCCGATGACTGCCGGCGCGTTGATCATGCAACGCGACGGCATTGTCGGAAACTGGAAGGGCAAGACACTTCCTCCCACGACCCGGGCGTTGGAGGATACCGCCAACCTTCATGCGTGGGAACCCTGGGTACGAGCTGCGATCATCGATTTTGATCTGCTGTCCCACTTGTACTTCAACAATCACTCGGAAACATTCACTTACACGGATCACGGTAGCACTGTCTCTAAGACATCCAATCAGACGTCGGTAACGATCTGGCATCTCGATGCCACGTTTACGGCAACCAATCCGGCGCCCACGACCACCTCAAGTCGGGTCGCGACATTCATCCGGCCGACCGACGCGATATTCAAGGCGCAGCTTGACTTCCTTGATCAGTATTCGGACCTCCGGGAGGATCGCGCGGCGGAAATCCTCTGCGAGCTTGGACCGCAATACGCCTTCTGGAGTTCAGTCGTAAATCTGCATCCCGAGCGAACCAAAAAGACCATCGAGTTGATCGACGCGGCGTTGAGGCTCGCCAACTATGTCGAGATGCGCATCAAGCACGCCCTCGCGTGCCGCCGGCCGATCGAACTGTCGCCGCAGGTGCAGCCCATCATCCTGACACCTGGCCACGGCTCGTTCCCGAGCGGACACTCGACCGAAAATCATATGGTTGCCCGCATACTTTGGGAGCTGTGCGGGAAGGGAAACAAGGATCTCGGCGAGCAATTGATGAGAGAAGCCGCGCGGATCGCGGTCAATCGCACGGTCGCGGGCGTACACTTCCCCGTCGACACCGCAGCCGGACAGGTGCTCGGGCTGACCCTTGGACGCTATTTCATTCAACGCGCTCTCGGCGGCCGGAACTTCAATGCGTGGCGGTTCGACGGCGAGCGTTACCCCGGCAACCAGGACTTCATCTTCCACCATTTCCACTACGATCCGGGGACGGACAAGGAGACAATGGATCCCTATGTGGATCCGCTTTACGTGGATTCCATTCCCTCCAAGGCGCCGGCCAAGTCGCTGATCCTTGGATGGCTCTGGAAAGAGGCGGCCGACGAGTGGATATAGCCTGAGCCCGGCCACAGACCGCGCCATCAACATCTCGGGGGGTCTTCGATGCTCGGAAACGAAAACCTGATCGCTCCTTACCTGCAATGGGCCACCCTGACCCAGTTCGCCTATCTCGAAGGCGACTGGTTCCGGGTGCTTCTCGAAGTCGAGCGCTCCGTCAGTTCATTCATATCCACGGTGAAGAGTTTGAACACAGAGCGCGACGTTATCATCCCTGCCATCTATGATACGGCACCACGCGATCTGCAGCCGGCCGACGTCACCTTCTGCATGGGCATTATGAGTCGGAGGGCGCTTGAGCTCCTTGCAGAAAAAAGCCCGGGTGACTCGGGCGCCGAGAAACGGCTGTTTCAGACGATGCGGACATTGGCAGGTTCGATCAGAAGTATCGAGCTCTGCACGTCGATCACCGTGCCGCGGTCCGTCATCAAGCCCGCGCCAAAGAAGAGCAAGCCGGCCAGGATCAAGCGCCAGAAGGTCGTCGCCCAGGCTGCACGGCCCAACGTCGTCATCGGCATCATCGATGACGGTTTGGCGTTTGCTCACGAGCGGTTTCGGTTCAGCAACGGCAATACGCGCTTCAAATACTTCCTAAACCAGGACGACGTCGCATTCGCGAGCCCCGGACCGGGGCGCGAATTCACCGAAGCGGACATCAACAAACTGCTGCAGCAATGCAGATACGCGAACACAGTCGATGAAGACCAAGTGTACCAGCTTGCCGGACAAAACCTGGTCGGTCGTGGCGCGAAGCATGGCACCCATGTCATGGATATTGCCTGCGGACTTGATCCGAAGGACGCTGGAGCCGATGCCCCTTACCTGATTGGCGTGCAACTGCCGAAATGGGTGACGCAGGAAACGTCCGGCGCGCTTCTGACCGGGCCCGCACACTACGCCATCAGCTACATCGTCAATCGCGCCGACCAGATTGCGGCCGAACTAGGCACCGCTCTCCTGCCGATCGTGATCAACCTCAGCTATGGCAATATCGCCGGCCCCCACGATGGGACCGCGCCACTTGAAATCGCGATCGATCAACTGATCGCCGCCCGTCCAACGCCATTGCGCGTCGTCGTGCCCGCCGGAAATCACTACCTTGCGCGGTGCCATTCCCGCTTTGACCTTGCAGCAAGCACCTCTGCAGACGGTTCGACCGAGAAACTGCACTGGCGCGTCCAGCCCGACGACAAGGCCATGTGCTTCATGGAGATATGGCTTCCGCTGCTGGCGCCAGATCGGACACGCCCTCAAGTTGCCGTACGTTTGACTGCACCCACGGGTGAAAGCTCTCCCTGGGTTCAGCCAGGCACAGCGTGGCCGCCGTCGGGGACGACCAACATCCGCTTCGGAGTGCAATCGGTCGATCTGACAGGACAACGCCCACACATCCTGCTGTCGCTCGTTCCCACTGCGACGATGGAGACCAACCTGCCCGTTGCACCGTCTGGGACATGGCTGGTTGAGGTTGAGAACCTAGGTAGCCCTGTGACGGTCGATGCCTGGGTGCAGCGTGGCGATACACCATTCGGGTATCCCTTGTGGGGGCGACAGTCGCGCTTCGATGACGATGACGGGCAGTATCACCGCTTTGATCACGCGGGCCGGCTGGAGGAGGAGGACATCGGCGCGAGTACAATTCGCAGGCGCGGCAGCCTTAACGCGCTCGCGACCGAGCAGCGCGCCATCGTGATTGGCGGGTTTCGACGGAGCGATTGCCGTCCCAGCCGATATTCGGGCGCAGGCCCCGTATCGACACCGCCCGCAACCTTACCTCCGCGGAACGGACCGGACGCCGCCGCCGTGGCGGATGATTCCGTCGCGCTGCACGGCGTGCTCGCCGCAGGCACCCGCACGGGGTCTGTCGTGGCGATGGACGGGACAAGTATCGCAGCCCCGCAAGTGACCCGGCTAATCGCGGAATGGATGAAACTCGGGCAACCCAGCGATCGTGCTGCCGTGCAGCAGTTCGCGGCCACACGCGATAGCTGCCCGCCGCCGACAGCGCCCAAGCTGCGCGAGCGCATTGGAGCGGGCCGGATCGAGCTTCCGCCGAGGGTCGCCAAACGCTGGCAGCGCTGGTAGCAACGTTCGAATGCGTGGCCGGCCGGAAGGCCGTCCGAGTTACCCCAGCGCATGGCTTTTGTGGCCGAAATGGGCGCGCTCGAGCCGGTGTGGCAGGTCGCTTTCGCTCGTCGGCGCCTCCCGCGCGATCGCGCCTTGCACCGGGGCGTAGACCCGATCGGCCGCCGCCAGCGCCTTTTCCAGGAACTGCTCGACCAAAAGCACGGCCGTGCCCTGCTCGCGCAGCCTCCCGATGACGTTGAGCACCCTATCGACCAGCACGGGCGAGCCCCGGACACGGGTCTGTGACCATAGTTGAAGAGGCATACGACGAAACTTCTGGATTGTTGGCGGCGTACACGCCAAGACAGGACAACCACCTGCGAAGGTTCATTGATGCACGACGTCTCGATTCCGGCAGCCCTGATCGCCGGCCTTGTCAGCTTCCTGTCGCCCTGCGTGCTGCCGCTGGTGCCGCCCTATCTGATCTATCTGACCGGCGCGACCATCGAGCAGGTCAACCAGGATGGCGCGACCGCGACCTCCAAGCGCGCGGTGATGACGGCTGCGCTGATGTTCGTGCTCGGCTTCTCCACCGTATTCGTCGCGCTCGGCGCCAGCGCCTCATTCGTCGGCAGCCTGGTGCGCGCCTGGTCGGCCGAGCTGTCGATCCTGGCCGGCATCGTCATCATCGTCATGGGCCTGCACTTCCTCGGCGTGACCCGGATCGGCCTCCTGATGCGCGAGGGGCGGCTAACCGCGCCCAAGCCGGTCGGGCTGTGGGGCGCCTATGTCATGGGCCTGGCCTTCGCCTTCGGCTGGACGCCGTGCATCGGACCGATCCTCGCGGCGATCCTCTCGATCGCGGCCTCCACCGCCACCGTGACCAAGGGCGCCGGGCTGCTCGCGGTCTATTCCGCCGGGCTCGGCATCCCCTTCCTGCTCGCAGCGTTCATGGTCGAGCAGTTCTCGTCGCTGTTCGCGCGGATGAAGGGCCATCTCGACACTGTCGAGCGCGTGATGGGCGTCTTGATGGTGGTCACCGGCATCGGCTTCCTGACCGGTGCCGTCTCCAGCATCAGTGTCTGGCTGCTCGAGACCTTCCCGGCGCTGCAAAACATCGGCTAGGCCCATCAAGCTCCTCACGGTAGGAACGCAGCGCGTCTCCGGACACGCACAACTCCGCTGGCTTTTCGCCACACGATGTGGACTATTTCCTAAGGGCATCACAGCCGAGGAGAGCGCGGACCGATGGGCCAGGATCGCCCCACACACGCCAACTGGCCGATCTTCCGTTCACTCACCGCGTTCCGGCCGAGCGACCTGCCGGGCGACCTGATCGCCGGGCTGACCCTTGCCGCGATCGCGATCCCCGAGCAGATGGCGACCTCGCGGCTCGGCGGCTTCTCGCCGCAAATCGGCTTCTTCGCCTTCGTCGCGGGCTCGCTCGGCTTTGCGATGTTCGGCGCCAACCGCTTCCTGTCCTGCGGCGCCGATTCCACCATCACGCCGATCTTCGCCGGCGGCCTGGCGCTGATGGCAACATCGGGCTCGCCCGACTATCAGGCGCTCGCGATGGCGCTGGCGCTGATGGTCGGCGTGATCATGATCGCCGGCAGCCTGTTCAAGCTCGGCTGGATCGCCAACCTGCTGTCGACGCCGGTGACAGTCGGCTTCCTCGCCGGCATCTCGGTCCACATCCTGGTCTCGCAGCTGCCCGGCGTGCTCGGCCTGCACACACCCGACGGAGCGACGCTCTACAAGCTCGGGGTTCTCGCCCAGGAGCTCGGCCTGACCAATCCCTACACGCTGGCGATCGGCCTCGGCGTGCTGGCGCTCGTCGCCGGATCCGAGGCGATCAGCGCGCGCATTCCGGGTGCGCTGATCGGTCTCGTCGCCGCCACCGTCGCCGTGATCGCCGGCCATCTCGAAAGCAAGGGCGTCAGCGTGGTCGGCACTGTGCCGGGAACGCTGCCGAATCCGTCGTTTCCCGACCTCGCCCCGGAACGCTGGGTGAAGCTGTTGTCGCTGGCGCTGCTGATCGCAATCGTCGTGATGGTGCAGACGGCGGCGACGACGCGCTCCTTCCTCTCCGACCCGGACAAGCCGGCCGATGTCGACCGCGACTTCCTCGGCGCCGGCGTCGGCAGCCTGCTGTCCGGGGTGTTCGGCGCCTTTCCCGTCAATGCCAGCCCACCTCGCACCGGCATCGTGTCGGAGACCGGCGGACGCACCCAACTTGCCGGGCTGTTTGCCGCGGCGATCGTGCTCGCGCTACTGGCGTTCGGCGCGACGCTGCTGCAGCACGTGCCGGATGCCGCGCTCGGCGGCGTGCTGCTGTTCGTCGCGCTACGCATCATCCGCGTCAAGCAGATCGTCACCATCTTCCGGCAGTCGTTCTACGAATTCCTGCTCGTGGTGGCGACCGCCGCCGCGATCATCGTGCTGCCGATCGAGCAAGGCGTCGCCGTCGGCATCGCGCTGTCGCTGCTGCACGGCATCTGGACCACGACGCGCGGCCGGCTGGTCGAGTTCGTTCACGTGCCCGGCACGACGATCTGGTGGCCGGCGAGCCGGGATATCGCCGGCGGGCACCGGCCCGGAATTGTCGTCGTCGGCCAGCAGGCGCCGCTATCATTCCTCAACGCCGCGAACTTCCACAGCGACGTGATCAAGATGATCGGAGCATCGACACCGAAGCCGCGGCTGCTTGTGATCGAGGCCAGCGGCATCGTCGAGATCGACTTCACCGCCGCGCAGGCCCTGCACGATTTGTTCCGCGAATGCCGCGACGACGGCGTTACAGTGGCGATCGCCCGGCTGGAATCGACACGCGCGCAGGACGCGTTCGAACGCTTCAACCTCTACGATGTCCTGCCGAGGGATCACGTCTTCCACAGCGTCGACGAAGCCCTGCGTGCGCTTGGCGGCCAGGCATCGGCCGAGGCGCGGTGACGGCCGAGCCGTCCGTGTATCTCAAGCCGCGCGCACCGCGTCCAGGAACCTGCTCACCTCGACCTTCAGCCGCGTGCTATCGGGCGACAGCGATTGCGCCGCGGACAGAACCTGCGACGAGGCGGAGCCCGTTTCGCCGGCGCCACGCTCCACATCGATGACGTCCGACGACACCTGCCTGGTCCCCTGCGCGGCCTGCTGCACGTTGCGCGAGATTTCTTGCGTGGCAGCGCCCTGCTCTTCGACCGCGGACGCGATCGTCGATGCGATCTCGGACATGCGGCCGATGGTGTCGCCGATCTGCTTGATCGCCTCTACCGACTCCTGCGTCGCCGCCTGGATGCCGGAGATCTGCGCGCTGATCTCACCTGTCGCCCGGGCGGTCTGCTCGGCCAGAGCCTTCACTTCCGACGCGACCACAGCGAACCCTCGGCCGGCTTCCCCTGCGCGCGCGGCCTCGATAGTGGCGTTCAGTGCCAGAAGATTGGTCTGGCCGGCGATACTGGTGATCAGCTCGACCACATCGCCAATCCGGGCGGCGGCGCTGGCGAGTTCGCCGACGCGATCGTTGGTCTTGCGGGCCTGCCCGACGGCGTGACTGGCGATATCGGCGGATTCCTGCATCCGGCGACCGATCTCCGTGACCGACGCTGCCATCTCCTCGGTTGCCGACGCCACGGATTGCACGTTGGTCGACGCCTGCTCCGAGGCGGCGGCAACGGAGGTTGCGAGATGCTGTGAGCGCCCGGCCGTCGCCGTCAACGTGGCGGCGGATGCCTCCAGCTCGGTCGAGGCCGAGGAGACTGTCTCGACGATTTCGCCGATCATCGCCTCGAACTCGCGGGTGATCCGGTCGACGCGCTGACCGCGCTCAATCTTGGCTTCGGCGTCCGCCGCTGCGGCCTCGTCTGCTGCGCGCTTGTCGATCAACGCCTGCTTGAACACCTGCAACGCGTCGGCCATGGAGCCGATCTCGGTCCTCTCGCCCTGATGCGGCACGACGGCCGTCAAATCGCCCGCGCCAAGCGCCTGCATCGGTTTCACGATCGAGGCAATGCCGCTCGAGACCTCCCTCACCAGATAGATGCCGATGCCGGCGCCAACCACGGTCGCCACGCCGATGATGGAGATGATGATCATCAACGCCGAGTCATAGTTCTTCGCCGCCTCCGCTCCCGCGGTGTTGGCTCCTGCATTCATGAGCTCGACGCTCTTGGCGATCAGCGCGTCCGCCTTTTGTCCCTGCGGAATGGCCTGCGCCTCGTTCAGCTTAACCGCTTCGCGGGGCAGGCCACCGGCTTCATTGGCGCGCGAGAGCGCGATGACCTTCTCCGCGAGCTGCATGTAGACATCCCATTCGCGCGCCCATTCCGCATAGGCCGCCCGCTCTTCGGGCGAGGTGATCAGCTTCTCATATGCCTGTCGCGTCTTGTTGCTGAGCTCCACCTGCGCCCTCAGGCGCGTCTCGGCCTCCGCCTTCGCCTCGGCCGTCTCCGACAGCATGTGTCCGCGCAGGATGCTGCGATAATTATTGGCGCCGGCGCGCAAATCGCCGAGCGTGCGCACGCCGGGCAGCCAGCTGTTCTGAATCTCGACAGTCTTGGAATTGATGTCGCGCATCTTCAGGATTGCAAGCAAGCCCATGCCGGTCATGCCGACGAGAAGCAGCGAAATGACAATGGCGATCTTGTTGCGAATTGAAAGGCGGGAGAGCATACGTCTATTCCTTCGATCAATAATGTTTGGCATGAGCCCGAAGATGAATGGCTTAATTGGGCGGAGCGTCAGTATTGAGTTGTGTCGTCGTACGATCACTCGCCGGCCGCGATTGAATCGGCCCGAGGTTAAGAACACGTAGCGACTTCGGCCATGGCACGTCCGCGCCGTCAGATCGGCATGAGGTATTTTGTCGCGCGCCCGGATATTTACGGGGAGCACAGGCAGCGGCGCAAAGCCATCCGGCACGACAATCCGGTGTGATGACGCCACCGGCCTTGAGGCAGCATCCGACCGACGACACGCAGTGCCCGGTATCGAAGCTTGCGCCGGGCTACTCGCCTTGCAGCGTCGGGTGCTCCTTCAGGACTTCCGCCTTGATCGAGCTGGCCTGGATCGCGCGGAACAATGTCCGCGACGTCTTGATGTTGTGCGCTTTCATGCAGAGGCCGACGATCTCGCGCACGGCGGCGTCGCGCACCAATCCGTCCGAGACCTTCATCGCGATCTCCATCGCGACCCGGGCGGCACGCTCATAGCGATCGCGTTCGGGCTGATCGTTGTGCGGCGAGTTGCCGCTGGACGCGCCGACCTTCTCGGCGCTGTCGGCTGCCGCACGGCAGATGGTGCGGATCTTCTGCGCGGCCTCGATGTCGCCGAGTGGCTGCTCGACGGGATCGTCCCAGATATCCTTGGGCTTCGCCCTGCTGAACCACGACAACATCGCCACATCCTGTGGCCGGAAGGATTCGAAATTTAGGCAGCAGGAACGATCTTTCCGGGATTGAAGATGTTCTGCGGATCGAGTGCGCGCTTCAGCGCACGCATCGCGTCGAGTGCCTCGGGGCCGAGCTCGGCCTCAAGGTATTTCTGCTTACCCTGGCCGATGCCGTGCTCGCCGGTGCAGGTGCCGCCCATCGATTGGGCACGCTCGACCAGGCGATGCATGAACTCCTCGCCGCGCGCCATCTCGTCCTTGTTGTCGACGTCGCAGACCAGCGAGCAGTGGAAATTGCCGTCGCCGACATGGCCGACGATCGGCGACAGCAGATTGAGCCGCTTCAGATCGTCCTCGGTCTCGGTGACGCAGTCGGCGAGCCGCGAGATCGGCACGCAGACGTCGGTCGCGACCACGCCGGCGCCGGGACGCAGCGCCTTCACCGACCAATAGGCGTCGTGCCGGGCCTGCCACAGCCTGGTGCGGTCCTCCGGCTTGGTGGTCCAGCTGAAGTCGCCGCCGCCGCATTCGGCGGCGATGTCGCGGAAATTCTTCGACTGCTCGGCGACCTCGACCTCGCTGCCGTGGAATTCCAAAAGCAGCAGCGGCGTCTCCGGCAACGACAGCTTCGAATAGTTGTTGCAGGCCTTCACCTGCTCGGCGTTGAGCAGCTCGATGCGCGCCACCGGGATGCCGGTCTGGATCGCGAGGATCGTGGCCTGGCAGGCGCCGCGCACCGTCTCGAACGAACAGGCGGCGGCCGCGATCGTCTCGGGAATGCCGCGCAGGCGGATGGTGAGCTCGGAGATGATGCCGAGCGTCCCTTCCGCGCCGACGAACAGATGCGTCAGATCGTAGCCGGCGGACGACTTCTTCGCTCGCGTGCCCGTGGTGATGATCTCGCCGTCGCCGCGCACCACCTTCAGCGCCAGCACGTTCTCGCGCATGGTGCCGTAGCGCACTGCATTGGTGCCGGAGGCTCGGGTCGAGGTCATGCCGCCGAGCGAGGCGTCGGCGCCGGGATCGATCGGGAAGAACAGGCCCTGGTCGCGCAGATACTCGTTCAGCGCCTTCCTCGTCACGCCGGGCTGGATCACGCAGTCGAGGTCCTCGGCGTGGACCTCCAGCACCTTGTTCATGTCGCGCAGGTCGATGCAGATGCCGCCGGCCGGCGCGTTGACCTGGCCTTCGAGCGAGGTTCCAGTGCCGAACGCGATCACCGGCACGCGATGCTGCGAGCAGATCCGCACCACGTCCTGGATGTCTGATGTTTCCTGCGCCATCACCACGGCATCCGGCGGCTGGGTCGGCAGCCACGTGGTGGTATGCGCGTGCTGCTCGCGCACAGCCTGCGACGTCACGAGCCGGTTGCCGAACCGCGCCGCCAGCGCGTCGATCGCGCTCTTCAGGGCCTGCGGCTCCGGTTGCGTCACATTGCTCGAAATCGTTGTCGCCACGTCAAAATTCCTCCGACTTTGGCCGACCGTGGCAAAGCTTGTATAAGGGGTCAAGAGAGCATGATCCAAAAAATAGCCGCCGATCGCTCGCCGAAAACCGTGCTCGAATGGGTCGAACAGACAGGGACGAATAATGACTTCAGTGACTGCCGCCAAGGGGATCTCGAACGGGATCTCGCTTCCGCCCGCCCCGTTCCTGTCCTCGGTGATGCAGATCGACCCGCAATGGATCGATTACAACGGCCATCTCAACATGGCCTATTACAATGTGATGTTCGACCGCGCGATCGACGAGATGTGGCTGCAGATCGGGATCGGCCCGGCCTACATGAAGGAGCGGCACTGCTCGACCTTCACCGCCGAATGCCATGTGCGCTATTTGCGGGAGATCCATCTCGGCGATCCCGTGCAGGTCTCGGTCTACCTGCTCGGCGCCGACGAGAAGCGGCTGCACACATTCGAAGAGCTGCGCCACGCCAGCGAAGGCTGGATCTCAGCGACCTCGGAGAACCTCACGCTCCACATCGACATGGAAGCGCGCAAGGTGGCGCCGTTTCCGCCTGATATCCGCGCCCGCGCCCAGGCGATCGTGGACAGCTACGCGGGTGTTCCGCGTCCCGAAGGCATCGGCCGCAACGTGGCGATGCCCTCGAAATAGATCCATCGCAGCTTCTTGTTTGAAGTGGTCTCGCCGCGAGTTCGTCACCTTTCCCCAACGGGGAGAGGTCGATTTGCGTAGCAAATCGGGTGAGGGGGTCAGGTCCCGCGATAGAGCGTAACCCCTCACCCGCGCCTTCGGCGCGACCTCTCCCTATGGGAGAGGTTTCGCACTGCCGTTGCGGCCGCCATAACTCCCTGTTCATACCCTTGTGCGGCCACGCGCCAAGCCGATCACGGCCGACACCAGGAACAGGATGACGGCGATGAAGAAGATCGTCTTGGCGATCTCGATGGACGTGCCGGCGATACCGCCAAAGCCCAGAATGCCCGCGATCAGGGCGATAACCAGGAAGGTGACGACCCAGCTCAGCATGATCAAACCTCCGCCTCGTTTCGCTTGCCCGCGCGGGCTCACGCCGACGCATGACCTGGGGAAACAATCCGGCGGCGAAAGGCTGGTTCCTGTCGCCGAAACCGCGAAATTTTCGCCGATTTCTGGAACCAAACCGGCGAAAAAGCCGTCAGCGAAGCCGTTCCGGCGCAGCCCGATAAAACCTGTCAAAACGGCCGATCAGGCCCTATATGACCGGCAATCCCTGCTAAGAAGGCTCCCCTTCACCGTCCCGCGGTGCCATCGTGGGGCCGAGACGATTCGCCTATGACCGAGCCGAGCAAACAGCCCCATCACGGCGTTCCCGAGCACCAGCCGGTGGCTGGCGGCATTGCCGCGCGTGCGCGCGCAGCCGCGGGCGGTCCGCAATATCTCAGCGGCCTCAATCCGGAGCAGTGCGAGGCGGTCGAGACGCTCGACGGCCCAGTGCTGGTGCTCGCCGGCGCCGGCACCGGCAAGACGCGGGTACTGACCACGCGCATCGCGCATATCCTGAGCCAGGGCCGCGCGCGGCCGCACGAGATCCTGTCGGTGACCTTCACCAACAAGGCGGCGCGCGAGATGAAGCTGCGCCTCGGCCAGATGCTGGGCCAGGCGGTGGAAGGCATGCCGTGGCTCGGCACCTTCCACTCGATCGGCGGCCGCATCCTGCGCACCCATGCCGAGCTGGTGCAGCTCAAGTCCAACTTCACCGTGCTCGACGTCGACGACCAGGTGCGGCTGTTGAAGCAGCTCTTGCAGGCCGAGAACATCGACGACAAGCGCTGGCCGGCGCGGATGCTGGCCGGCCTGATCGACAGCTGGAAGAACCGCGGGCTCACGCCTTCGCAAGTGCCGTCTGGCGAGGCCGCTTCGTTCGGCAACGGCAAGGGCGGCAAGATCTACGCGACCTATCAGGAGCGGCTGAAGATCCTCAATGCCGCCGATTTCGGCGACCTCCTGCTGGAGAACATCCGGTTGTTCCGCGAGAACCCGGATGTGCTGCGGCAGTACCAGAACCGCTTCAAGTTCATCCTGGTCGACGAATATCAGGACACCAACGTCGCGCAGTATCTCTGGCTGCGGCTGCTGTCGCAGGCGCCGACGCGGCCGGGCCTTCCCCTTTCAGCAGTCATTCCGGGGCCCCTCGAAGGGGCGAACCCGGAATCTGGAGTCAATAAGGACTCATCTCGAGATTCCGGGTCTGCGCCGCCGGCGCATCCCGGAATTGCGGAGTCTGCACCACCGGCAGCGCCGCCGAAAAACATCTGCTGCGTCGGCGACGACGACCAGTCGATCTATGGCTGGCGCGGCGCCGAGGTCGACAACATCCTGCGCTTCGAGCACGATTTTCCCGGCGCCAAGGTGATCCGGCTGGAGCGCAACTACCGCTCCACCGGCCACATCCTCGCCGCCGCCTCGCATCTGATCGCGCACAATGAAGGCCGGCTCGGCAAGACGCTGCGCACCGAGGATGTCGACGGCGAGAAGGTCACCGTCACCGGCTCCTGGGATTCGGAAGAGGAAGCGCGCGCGATCGGCGAGGAGATCGAGGAGCTGCAGCGCTCCGGCGAGAACCTCAACGACGTCGCCATTCTGGTGCGCGCCTCGTTCCAGATGCGCGAGTTCGAAGACCGCTTCGTCACGCTCGGCCTGCCCTATCGCGTGATCGGCGGCCCGCGCTTCTACGAGCGCGCCGAGATCCGCGATGCGCTGGCGTACTTACGCACCATCAATTCGCCCGCCGACGATCTCGCCTTCGAGCGCATCGTCAACGTGCCGAAGCGCGGGCTCGGCGATGCCACCGTGCAGATGCTGCACGATCACGCCCGCAAGCGCCGCATTCCGCTGTTCGAGGCGGCGCGCGCCGTGGTCGAGACCGACGAATTGAAGCCGAAGGCGCGCGGCAGCTTGCGCGATCTCGTCGCGCAGTTCGACCGCTGGCGCGTCCAGTCCGAGGTAACCGCGCATACCGAGCTCGCCGAGATCGTGCTCGACGAGAGCGGCTATACCGAGATGTGGCAGAAGGACCGCTCGGCGGACGCCGCCGGCCGGTTGGAGAACCTGAAGGAGCTCGTCCGCTCGATGGAGGAGTTCGAGAACCTGCAAGGTTTCCTCGAGCACATCTCGCTGGTGATGGACCGCGACGGCGACACCGGCGACGAGGCGGTGTCGCTGATGACGCTGCATTCGGCCAAGGGCCTCGAATTCGACAACGTGTTCCTGCCGGGCTGGGAGGAAGGCCTGTTCCCGAGCCAGCGCACGCTGGACGAACAGGGCCGCGCCGGGCTCGAGGAAGAGCGCCGCCTCGCCCATGTCGGACTGACCCGCGCCCGCCGCCGCGCGAAGATCTATTTTGCCACCAACCGCCGCATCCATGGCACCTGGTCGACCACGATCCCCTCGCGCTTCCTCGACGAGTTGCCGGCGCACAATGTCGAGATCACGGAATCGAAGGGCGGCTCCGGCTGGGGCGGCACCGGCGGCTATGGCGCGTCGCGCTTCGACAATCTCGAATCATTCGGCTCGAGCTACACGACGCCGGGCTGGCAGCGCGCCCAGGCGAATCGCAACCGCGGCGGCGGGTTCGAGGAGCGGCAGTCGTCCTTCTCAGGCTCGCGCAGCGATGCCTTCGGCCCGCGAGGCAATGCCGCGTCCGGCGGCTTCGGCCGCAACAAGCGCGGTCCGCTGGTGATCGAGGGCGAGCTGGTGGCGAAATCGACCGGCACGGTGTCGGAATTCTCGCTGGATGACCGGGTGTTTCACCAGAAATTCGGCTACGGCCACGTGGTGAAGATCGACGGCAACAAGCTGACCATCGCCTTCGAGAAGGCCGGCGAGAAGAAGGTGGTCGACAGCTTTGTGGAGCGGGTGTGACCGGAAGGCCTCCTCTCTTCGTACCCCTTGACCGTCGCTGAATTCATGGGTTGAGATGGCCGCATGGTCCGGGCAGGGTTTTTCCTTTTTGTCATCGCGCTCACTGCGCCGTCGCTGGCGGTCGCGGAGACGATGAGCTTTGGCGATGCGGCGGCGCAGCTCGCCAAGGCCTGCGGCGCAGACATCACCGCCAACTGCCGCGGCGTCAACCTCGACTCCAACCGGCTCAAGGAATGCCTGTCGCGCAATCGGGACGCGATCTCGGCCGATTGCAAGGCCACCTATTTCTCGACCTTCGACGCCATCCAGAAGCGGATCGCGGCGCGCATCACCGTCGCCGGCGCCTGTAGGCACGAGATCGTCAAGGTGTGCGGCGGCTCGACCAAGGAGACCAGCAAGTCGGTCGCCTGCCTCGTCACCGCAAAGGGCGTCAGCCGCAATTGCGCGCAAGCCATTTCCGACGCGGGGTATCAATGATGCGCAGGCTGACGCGAGGCTTGCGCGACCTCGGCATGCTCGGCGCGCTGATGCTGCTGGCGGCGCCGCTCGCTCCGGTGAGCGCGCAAACGGCGATCACGCGCGACGACGTCATCGCCAAGCTCGACCATGTCGAGCACGCCGCTGACATCGACGTGCCCGCGCTGCGCCAGCAGGTGCTCGAGCGGTCGCGCTCGCGGTCGAAGAACGAACCGCCGCCGCAGAAGCGGCCGCCGATCGTACCCGAGCTGACCGGCCTGCCGGCCTTCAACGCCGCCATCCAGTTCGACGTCGATACGCCGATCGTGCTGCCGGAATCCTACCAGACCGTCGGGCGTATCGCCGACGCGCTGGTGCACGTCTCGCTGCAGCCCTACAACTTCCTGATCGTCGGCCACATCGAGGCAACCGGCAAGCGCGAGAGCAACGCGATCCTGAGCCAGCGCCGCGCCGACGCGATCCGCGACATCCTCGTCAACACTTTCAAGATCTCGGCCAAGCGCCTGCAGTCCGTCGGACTCGGCGAGGAGCAACTGCTCGACCCCGCGCATCCCAACGCGCCGGTCAACAACGAGATCCAGATCGTGACCCTCTCCAAGGTCGCCGAGCAAAGCGAGCCGCCGCCCGCGCACCCGGCGCCGGCCGCCGCTGCCAAGAAGCCGACGAAGAAGCGCTAACGCGGCCTTTCGGCCACATCCGCAGAATAAATTTTCTGCCCGATCGGGTGATTGCAGAACGGATTGAGCGTCCCTATCTGCCGGTAACCTTCGCCCCGCCCCGTTTCCGGGCGCCGCTTTGCGCGCCCCTTCCCTTACGCTCTCAACCGTCCATGTCGCCGATCATTTCCGTCTCCAACCTTTCGAAAACCTACGGCTCCGGCTTCAAGGCGCTGAACAACATCAATCTCGATATCGCCAAGGGCGAGATCTTTGCGCTGCTCGGGCCGAACGGCGCCGGCAAGACCACGCTGATCAGCATCATCTGCGGCATCGCCAATCCGAGCCAGGGCAAGATCTCGGTCGGCGGCCACGAGATCATCAGCGACTATCGCGCGGCGCGGTCGATGATCGGACTGGTTCCGCAGGAGCTGCACACCGACGCCTTCGAGTCTGTGTGGGCCACCGTCAGCTTCAGCCGCGGCCTGTTTGGCAAGCCGAAGAACCCCGCCCACATCGAGAAGGTGCTGAAGGACCTGTCGCTCTGGGACAAGAAAGACAGCAAGATCGTCACCCTGTCCGGCGGCATGAAGCGCCGCGTGATGATCGCCAAGGCGCTGTCGCATGAGCCGCAGATCCTGTTCCTGGACGAGCCAACGGCCGGCGTCGACGTCGAACTGCGCAAGGGCATGTGGGAGGTGGTGCGCGCGCTGCAGGCCTCGGGTGTCACCATCATCCTGACCACGCATTACATTGAGGAAGCCGAGGAGATGGCCGACCGCATCGGCGTCATCAACAAGGGCGAGATCATCCTGATCGAGAACAAGGCGACGCTGATGGAAAAGCTCGGCAAGAAGCATCTCACGCTGCAACTGCAGAACAGGCTCGACGCCATTCCGCCGACACTAGCCGCCTACAATCTCGAACTGTCCGGCGACGGCCGCACCGTGACCTACGACTACGACACCAAGGGCGACCGCACCGGCATCACCAGCCTGCTCAACGATCTCCGCAATGCCGGCATCCGCATCTCCGATCTTGATACCAAGCAGTCATCCCTCGAGGACATTTTCGTCAGCCTGGTGCGGCAAGTTTGAAGTTCGTATCAATTTTGCCGCGCCCCTGTCATAGGAACTTCAAACTCTAATGCCGCACCAGAGTCCTAAATTTTCTAGCGCTCCTTCGATTTCGAAGTTCGCATCGGAGGCTCCCCGAGAGCATGCGAACTTCGAAATCAGAGCGCTAGGGAGGGCGCCATGAATTTCCGCGCCATCCGGGCTATCTACCTGTTCGAAATGGCGCGCACCTGGCGCACGCTGCTGCAAAGCATCGTCTCGCCCGTGGTGTCGACCTCGCTCTATTTCGTGGTGTTCGGCGCCGCGATCGGCTCGCGCATCACCCAGGTCGAAGGCGTCAGCTACGGCACCTTCATCGTGCCGGGGCTCGTCATGCTGTCGGTCTTGACGCAGAGCATCTCCAACGCCTCGTTTGGCATCTACTTCCCGAAATTCGTCGGCACGATCTACGAGATCCTGTCGGCGCCGATCTCCTATTTCGAGATCGTGATCGGCTATGTCGGCGCCGCCGCAACCAAGTCGATCATCCTCGGCCTGATCATCCTGGCGACCGCCGGCCTGTTCGTGCCGCTGCACATCGCCCATCCGGTCTGGATGCTGACATTCCTGGTGCTGACGGCCGTCACCTTCAGCCTGTTCGGCTTCATCATCGGCATCTGGGCCGACGGCTTCGAGAAGCTGCAGATGATCCCGATGCTGGTGGTCACGCCGCTCACCTTCCTCGGCGGCAGCTTCTATTCGGTGAACATGCTGCCAGCGGGCTGGCGCACCGTCACGCTGCTCAATCCCGTGGTCTATCTGATCTCCGGCTTCCGCTGGAGCTTCTACGAGATCGCCGATGTCAGCGTGGTGCTGAGCCTCGGGATGACCGTGGGCTTCCTGGTCGTCTGCATGGCCATCGTGGCGTGGATCTTTAGGACCGGCTATCGGCTGAAGAACTGAGAATCGTAGCTCGGATGGAGCGAAGCGCAATCCGGGACAGCTCTGCGACCCGGCGATAGCGGCCCCGGATTTCGCGGAGCCTGTCATCGGGCGCGCGTTCGCGCGGCCCGTTGGCTCCATCCGGGCTACAGGCGTTCGAATCTATGGTGCGATTCCGGGTTCACACTTCGCGTGCCCCGGAATGACGACCCTGCCTACCGATAGCAATAGAAGTGGCCGTGGCGATAATAGCCGCGGCAGCGGTGGCCGCGCCGCCAGCCGCGATCGGGAATGCCAAACACGCCCTTGACCGCCCCCACGGCGCCGCCGACGCCGGCACCGACGGCTCCGCCAACCACGCCGCCCACCGGCCCGGCGACCCGGTTACCTTCATAGGCGCCCTCTTGGGCTCCGCGGACGATTCCCTGGGCATAGCCGGCATGGGGGATCGCCAGCAACGAGAGGGCGAGGGCTGCGGCCGCAAACAGGAGCCGCACGGATGGGCCGGCTGGGACGACGGCCGCGGTCTTAACCTTGCTGTTGTTCATCTCGATTCCTTAAAACATGACGCGAATGCGCCGCTTGGCGGGATTGTGAAACGCTCTTGCGACCAAATGGTTGCGCATTGGCGGCCAATTGGGGCCGATGTCGCGACTTGCTCGCGAAAAAGTCAGGACGACGTGACAGACAAACCCGCTGTCGGCCTTGTTTGCGCCGCGGCCCCGATTAACGATGGGTTTGCCCTGCCACTGGAACCAAAAACGGATTCCGGGCATATTGGTTGCCGGGGATGGAGAGCCACGGCGCTGCGATCAGGCCTGGAGGCCAAAGGTAAGATGCGTTCCTTCCTCGTTGCATTCACCACAGTGATGCTTTTCACCGCCGGCGCCGCGCAAGCCAAGGTCGATATCACCATCGACAAGGACAATCAGCAGATGACCGTCGCGGTCGACGGCGTCGAGCGCTATCACTGGCCGGTCTCCACCGGCATCCCTTCCCGCGAAACGCCGAACGGCACCTTCCGCGCCTTCCGCATGGAGGAGGATCACTTTTCCAAGGAATTCGACGACGCGCCGATGCCGCACTCGATCTTCTTCACCAAGATCGGGCATGCGATCCACGGCACCGACTCGGTCAGCCGACTCGGCACGCCGGCGTCGCACGGCTGCGTGCGGCTGTCGCGCGAGAACGCCTCGACGCTCTACGCGCTGGTCGAGAGGCAAGGCGTGCTCAACACTACGGTGACGCTGACCGGCTCGGCCCAGGTCGCACTGGCGCGCACGCGTGGGCGCAACGGCACCGCGGTCGCCCGTCGTGCGCCGCAGGACCAGGACTATGGCCAGCAATACAGCGCCGCGGGCGAGCCGGTCGTCCTGACGCCGCAGCCGCGCGAATATCCGGCGGCGCGCGCCGACGACGGCTATATCTATCCTGCCGACGGCAGCTCGACCGACCACCGCTATCCGGCGCCGCCGTCAAGCCGCCGCGTCTACGACGCGCAGGGCTACGGCCAGTATTACGGCAACCAGGGCTACGCGCCGGCGCCGCAGGGCTACTACCAGCCACGACCCTACTATCAGCAGCAGCGCGGGTTCTTCACCGATCAGGACTGAGACGACCGAGCCGCGCGTCCATCTGAACGCGCGCTCGCCGCGTTCTGACCTTTGCGCACAGCGTCCGCATTCACCTGCTTGTGGCCCTTGCCCGGCATCGCCACGTATCCGGGCGGTGGCCTGTCGTCTGACCGTCATCTCACTGTAAAGATTGCGCTCGATATTCCGCAGCCAGAACGCCCGCTCGGCCCCCGGATGCACTTCGTATGGAGTGCCGACCATGTCCGAGCCAGAGCGCATCAGGTTCCGCAATCCCAGAGGTCGAAATGAAACGGGGCATCATTGTCCTTTGCCTGTGCGTGGTGGTGATCGCCGCCTATTACACGACGGACAGGTGGGCGATCCGCCACACGACGATGACGTTCCACGACATTCTGCGCGATGACCGCAACGTCACGGTCGAGATCGCAATCCGTCGTGACCGCGAGATGCAGGCCCTGGCCGAGATGATCGACCTGCCGGTTGCGATCCTGAGTCACGGCAACACCGTCAAGAACACCGAATATTCGTTCCTGACCAACGTTTTTGCCTCTCGCGGCTACCTCGTGATCAGCGTTCAGCACGACCTCGATACCGATGCGCCGATGGTGACCAAGGTCGGCGAGGAATATGTCGGCCGCCGCATGCAATACAATCGCGGCATCTCCAACATCATGTATGCGATCGAGGAGATGAAGAAGCTCTATCCGAGCGCGGATTTTCGTCACCTGACGCTGATCGGCCATTCCAACGGCGGCGACATCTCGATGTTCTTCGCCAAGCAGCATCCCGACCTGGTCAGGAAAATCATCACGCTGGACAATCTGCGCGTCCCCTTCATCACCAACGGCAAGATCAAGATCCTGTCGTTCCGCTCGAAGGATCCGCAGTTCAAGACCGACCCGGGCGTCGTTCCTGACGACGCAACTTGCAAAAGACTCGGTATCAAGGTGGTCAGAACCGAGTTCCAGCACAACGATCTCAGCGACCGCGGCTCCGACAACGTCAAATCGTCGATCCAGGCGTCGGTGGAGCAATTCCTCGACGAGGACGAGGGCTCGCCGACTATGCCGCTGCTCGCCGCCGCGTCGGCAGCAAACCCGGACAAGGCGGCGGCCGACGACAAGAAATGACGGACGAGCAGAGAAGCAGCTACTGCTCGCTGTCGCGCAGGCGACGGTAGACCGCGCCCAGCACGTTCGAATAGTCGTCGGTCCAGATCCGCTGGTTTTCGTTGGCAGGGGTCTCGGTCCAGACGCTTGACGAGGCGAGCTTGCCGATGTCGGCCTCATCGCGGGCGGAGACCACCACCGAGGTCGCGAAAATATACTCGTTGTCGCGGCCCGAATCCTCGCCGTACACCCAGCTCTTCATGTCGTTGGCATCGGCGATGCCGACCACGACGCTTGCCAACTCGAGATGCCGGTTGGAGACATGCATCACAACCGCACCGTGCGGCGCGAGCTTCGCCTTGTAGATCGCCATCGCCTGCTCGGTGGCGAGATGGATCGGGATCGCATCCGACGAATAGGCATCGACGATGATGAGATCGTAGACGCCGTCGGGCTCCTTGGCGAAGGTCAGCCGCGCATCGCCGATCACCGGCTTCAGGTCGGGCTCGCAGTTCTGGATGTAGGTGAAATATCTGGGGTCGCGCGCGGTATCGACCATGCTCTGGTCGATCTCGAAGAACTTCCAGTCCTCGCCGGGCGCCGACGCACAAGTCAACGTGCCGGAGCCCAGCCCGATCACCGCCACCTTCAGGGGCGCACCCTTGCGCTCGCGCATCGCCGTGATCGCCTGCCCGATACCGCCATCCCTGTGATAGTAGCTGATCGGCTCCGGCCGCCCGGTGACCGGCATGCCGTTGTCGTTCTTGAACCTCTGGGCGCCGTGGATCGTCGTTCCGTGCATCAGCACGTGATACTGCCCGTTCGGCGTCACCACGATCTTGTGCACGCCGAAGAAGCTGCGCACCGTATCGACGCGGCCGTCGTCGGACGGATAGTCGCGCAGCAGCACCAGCGCGACGACGACGGTGGCGAAGATCTTCCATCGGCTGGCGTTCACCGCGAAGGCCAGCAGCGCGGACAGCACCCCGACCCCGCCGATCATCCAGACCCGCCGCTCGTCGAGCCGATCGAACAGCTCGCCGGTCGAATAGGACGGCGCAATCAGCGCGACCGCCAGCACAGCGAGGAACGGCCAATACCAGGCGCTCCAGCGCGGCAGCCGCTCGGCGCCGGAGGGACGACATAGCGCCGCCAGCGCCAGCAGGATCGGATATTCAGCGACCCATGAAAAGGTGAACGGCGCGATCAGCCCCGCAAACAGGCCGCCAACCATGCCGCCGAACGACAGCGCCACGTAGAAGCCGGTGAGGTATTTGGCGGCGGGGCGCGTGCGCGCAAGCTCGCCGTGACAGGCCATCGCGATGACGAAGAAGCAGAGCTGATGGCCGCCGAGCGTCAGCAGCAGATTCTGCTCGCCGCCGAACGCCAGCAGGACGACCACGCCTGATATCGCCATCGGCTGGGCCAGCAGCATCCATTTGTGCGGCAGCAACGGGCGCGACTGGAACACCAGCACCCAGGTGAGGAGATACAGCGAGAGCGGCAGCACCCAGAGCAAGGGGGCGGCGGCGACGTCGGTCGAGATATGCGCAGTCACCGCGATCAGCAGGCCCGACGGCACGGCGGCGAGCAAGATCCAGCGCGCGCGCAGCAGCCATGACGGCTCCGTCGCCGCGACATCGTCAACCTGCATGTTGCGCGCAGCGGCGTTGGCCGGCGCGCGCAGCAGCAGCGCGCCGCAGCCTGCGATCAGCACAATCAGGAGGCCGTAGCCGCCGGTCCAGATCAGGTTCTGGGTCCGCAAGGTGAACATCGGCTCCAGCAGCACCGGATATGACAGCAGCGCCAGGAAGCTGCCGATGTTCGAGGACGCGTAAAGGAAATACGGATCGGGGCCGTTGGGATGGCCGGTGCGCACGAACCAGGCCTGCAGCAACGGATTGTTGGCGGCGAGCGCGAAGAACGGCAAGCCGATCGAGACCGCGAACAGGCCGAGCAGCCAGAACGCATAGCCCGAATTCGGCGGCTCGCCCCAGCCGCTGCGGATCGCAAGCGGCAGCGTCAGCAGCGCGACCACCAGCAGCGCCAGATGCACCGCGACCGGAACCGCGCGGTTGCTCAGCTTCATCAGGACATGCGCATAGGCATAGCCGCCGAGCAGCAGCGACTGGAAGAACACCATCGCCACCGACCACACCGCCGGCGAGCCGCCGAGCCGCGGCAGCACCATCTTGGTGAACAACGGCTGCACCGAGAACAGCAACAGGGCGCTGACGAAGATCGCGGCGGTGTAGACAACCAGCACCAGCCGGTTTCGCGAGGCTGACGGCTCAGACGTCATGAAAGCTCCGGCATGAACCCGGCGGGCGCCGGAGGCGAGCGGTCCGGCAAGGCTGCACCGGACAGCTTGACCTGAGCATATGGCAGCATCACGGGCAAGAAAGGCCGATAACGAGGACTTGACGAAGTGTCGCAACGGCGCGCATTCGTCTTGAGCATGATCTCCGCGCAAACGCTCCGTGCTTGTCGCAAGGCATAACCGGCTTCCACTTTGCGCTAACGCGGACCTCGGGTCCGGATCATGCTCTAATCACTCCTTCTTGAAGCGGACATGAACGAAACGGACGTCGTCATCATCGGTGCGGGGCACAACGGCCTCACCTGCGCAGCCTATCTAGCGATGGCGGGCTTGCGGGTCAGGGTGGTTGAGCGCCGCAAGGTGGTCGGCGGCGCTGCGGTCACCGAGGAGTTCGCACCGGGCTTCCGCAACTCGGTCGCCTCCTACACGGTGAGCCTGCTCAACCCGCAGATCATTGCTGACCTGAAACTCGCGGATCACGGGCTCAGGATCGTCGAGCGCCGCGCGCAGAACTTCCTGCCCGCACCCGACGGCAGCTACCTGCTGACCGGCGAAGGCCGCACCAGGGAGTCGGTGGCGAGACTGAGTCAGCGCGACGCCGTCGAGATCGATGCGTTCTCCAGGGAACTCGAGGCGATCGCCGACGTGCTGCGCCAATTCGTGCTGCGCGCGCCGCCGAACATCGTCGAGGGATTTGGCATCGGCGCAATGCGCGAGGCCTTCAATGCGCTCGGCGCCGCGAACACCTTGCGGCGGCTGTCGCTCGAGCAGCAGCGCGACCTGCTCGACCTGTTCACGCGCTCGGCCGGCGAGATGCTGGACGAGCGTTTCGAGAGCAACCTGGTCAAGGCGCTGTTCGGCTTCGACGCCATCGTCGGCAATTATGCGAGCCCCTACACCGCAGGCTCGGCCTATGTGATGCTGCATCATGCCTTCGGCGAGGTGAACGGCAAGAAAGGTGTCTGGGGCCACGCCATCGGCGGCATGGGCGCGATCACGCAAGCGATGGCGCGCGCCGCGCGCGGCCATGGCACCGAGATCGAGACCGACGCCGGCGTGCGCGAGGTCATCATCGAGAAGGATCGCGCCTGCGGCGTCATCCTCGACAATGGCGAAACCATCCGCGCCAAATATGTCGCCTCGAACGTTAATCCGAAGCTGCTCTACACGCGGCTGGTGCCGGCGGACGCACTGACGCCCGAGTTCGTTGCGCGCATCTCGCGATGGCGGAACGGCTCCGGCACGTTCAGGATGAACGTCGCGCTCGATGCCCTGCCCTCGTTCACCGCGCTGCCCGGCCCCGGCGATCACCTCACGGCCGGGATCATCATCGCCCCAAGCCTCGGCTACATGGATCGCGCCTGGCGCGATGCCTGCGACCTCGGCTGGAGCCGCGCACCCGTCGTCGAGGTGCTGATCCCCTCGACGCTCGACGACACACTGAGCCCGCCGGGCCGGCATGTCGCGAGCCTGTTCTGCCAGCATGTCGCGCCGCAATTGCCTGACGGCAAATCCTGGGACGACCATCGCGAGGAGGTCGCCGATCTCATGATAGCAACGGTCGATCAGTACGCTCCCGGCTTCGCGGGCAGCGTGGTCGGCCGCCAGATCCTGTCGCCGCTCGACCTGGAGAGGCAGTTCGGGCTGCTCGGCGGCGACATCTTCCACGGCGCATTGACGCTGAACCAGTTGTTCTCGGCGCGGCCGATGCTTGGCTATGCCGACTATCGCGGGCCGCTCAAGGGGCTCTACCATTGCGGCTCCGGTGCTCATCCCGGCGGCGGCGTTACCGGTGCCCCCGGGCACAACGCGGCGCGGGTCATCCTGGCCGACCACCGGAGGCTGTTTCCGTAAGGCGATAGCGCCCCTGTCAGGTGGCCACCGCTCGGCAAACGGTGGACAGGCTGTGGAGAACCGGTGGATCAGCCGCGGACAGGGCTGTGCAGTCTGCCGGGAAAACGGGCGACACCGCTGTAGACACACTGTGGAACGCGGGGCCCGCAGGCCCGGCGTAGCCTTCTGGATACGTGTTGACGGATTGGGGTTCGGTCTGTGGATATCCAGTGGACGTCCGCACCTTGGCCACCGCGGAACGCCTCAGGTGCCTGCCTCCCGGCCGGGGCGGTCCCAAAAGACAAGCACCGGGCGACAAGGTCGCCCGGTGTGCCGAGAACGCCGTACGGTAGTTTGACTTACTTCAACGAGGTGCTGATCGAGCTGAAGGTTGTGCTCAGCGCCGTGCCAACGCCATTCACCGCAGCGATGATGGCGATCGCGATGCCGGTCGCGATCAGGCCGTATTCGATGGCCGTGGCGCCGGATTCATTCTGCAAGAACTTTGCGATAAATGCCTTCATAATAGCCCTGCCCTTGATGTGTGACCCTGTCGGAACAAGGGAATTGTTCCTGCCCACGTACTAATACGGGAAAATCTAAGGTTGTCTAAACGCGGCACGTGTAGAATCACGTGATAATCGAATGAAATCAAAGTTGAAATTTTAGCAAAAACCGCGCTACCGGCATTCGATGACCCCCTCCACGCACCGCGCCAGTGTCACCCTTCCCGATGAATCGACCGCAAAGCGCGTCGTCGACGCGCTTTCCGAAGTGTTTTTCGAGGATCAGGCCGCTTTTGCAGCATTCGAGCGGCCTGACGGACGCTGGGACGTCACGGTCCATTTTGCCGACGCGCCGGACGAGGCGCTGTTGCGCGAGCTGGTCGGGCACGCCGTGCGACGGGATGTCGCGGAGGCCGTGACATTCGATACCGTCGAAGCCAAGGATTGGGTGAAGGCGGGCCTCGAGGATCTCGTCCCGGTCCCGGCCGGCCGCTTCGTCGTCCACGGCCAGCATGACCGGACAAAGATACCGCCGAACAAGCTCGGCATCGAGATCGAGGCGGCGCTTGCCTTCGGCACCGGCCACCACGGCACCACGCGCGGCTGCCTGCTGCTGCTCGACCACGTGCTGAAAGCGTATCAGCCACGCCGCGTGCTCGATCTCGGCACGGGGACCGGGGTGCTGGCGATCGCCGCCGCCAAGGCGCTGCACGGCCGGGTGCTGGCGAGCGATATCGATCCGCCGTCGGTGCGAGTGGCCAAGGAGAACGCCCGGCTCAACGAGGCGGGACACCTGGTGGACGTGATCCAGGCCACCGGCTTTGCTGCGCCGCGGTTCGCCGAGGATGGGCCGTTCGACCTCGTGCTCGCCAACATCCTCGCCAATCCGCTCAGGCAACTGGCCGGGCCGATGGCGCGGCATCTCGCCTCGTCGGCGCAGATCATCCTCTCTGGCCTGTTGACCCACCAAGCGCCGGCCGTCATCGCCGCCTACCGCGCGCGCGGGCTGGTGCCGCTGCGCCATCTCAAGATCGAGGGCTGGAGCAGCCTTCTGCTGCGCGCCGTGCAATGACCGCACCGGGCAGACAGTGCGGCGACTGCACGCTCTGCTGCAAGGTGATGGCGATCGAGGAACTGGCCAAGCCCGTCAATGCGTGGTGCGCGCATTGCAGGCCGGGGCGTGGATGTATGATCTACCCAAACCGGCCGGCGGAGTGCCGCACCTTCGCCTGCGACTGGCTCGTCAATGAGCTCCTGGAGGAGCACTGGAAGCCGAGCAAATCAAAGCTCGTCCTGACGACGTCGGAAGACGGCCTCGAGGTCCGTTGCGATCCCGGCTTCCCCGATGCCTGGCGCAAGGAGCCGTTCCGGAGCGAGCTGCGGGAATGGGCCGTGTCCGGCGAAGCGCTCGACATGACCGTCGTCGTGATCGTCGGTCGGCGCATGACGCTGGTGACATCAGAGCACGAGTTCGATCTCGGCATCGTCGGCCCCGATGAGCGGATCGTGCGGGAACTCGAAGGCACCAAGGTCGTCAACACGACCGTGGTGAAGGCGTCCGACCTCGAACAGTAGTTGCCGATTATTCGGACGGCGCGGAGTCGCGGCGAGCGATCGTCTCGGCCTTGTCCTGCTTCAGCGTGCGCCTGACGCACGCCTCGACAATGCGGTCCAGGATCTGGACGATGACGCCACGTTGCTTCTGTTCGACGGGGGCAACCGGGCCACTGTGGACCGGCGGGGTAATCTTCTCAAACGTGAACGCAGGCACGGTGCATCTCCTCGCCGTCGAGTTGAGACACTCCTGGACACTCCCGGTATTTTTGACGGACGACTTGCCCGGAAAACCGTTCCGTCTTTTCTAATGGCGATGCCACGTTTCAAGCATAAGTTATGCCAAATTGTGGATATGCCTGGCCGCGTTGCGGAGCGGTCCAGGTGAACTTAGAGCATGAACGGTAGCCGTGGAAAGCAGTTTTCCCAGCGGGCCATGCTCGATCCAAAGAGAGTGCGAAGGCGATGTTCGAGGCTCATTTCCAGACGTTCGAAGAACCCGAAAGCGGCGTGGCGCTGACCGCCCGGCTGAGCGCACTCCGCGAGGAGCTGGCGCGGCGCAAGCTGACGGGCTTCGTGATCCCCCGCGCCGACCAGCAGCAGAACGAATATGTCGCCCCGTCCGAGGAGCGGCTGGCCTGGCTGACCGGCTTCACCGGATCGGCGGGGCTCGCGGTCGTGCTGGCCAGGCAGGCCGCTTTGTTCGTCGATGGCCGCTACACCCTGCAGGCCGGCAAGCAGGTCGACCGCAAGGCCTGGGACATCGAGCCGCTGGTCGATCCGC
This sequence comes from Bradyrhizobium sp. ISRA436, assembly GCF_029910015.1. NCBI lineage: Bacteria > Pseudomonadati > Pseudomonadota > Alphaproteobacteria > Hyphomicrobiales > Nitrobacteraceae > Bradyrhizobium > Bradyrhizobium sp. ISRA436. The sequence goes on along the minus strand of NZ_CP094519.1, from coordinate 1,961,994 downwards.
CGCCGGAGCACTGGGTGACGCGGCATCTCGCCGCCGGCGACCGCCTCGGATTCGACCCGTGGCTGCACACATCGGCGGCAGCCGAACGGCTGGCGGCCGCCTGTGCCAAGGCCGGCGCGGAACTGGTCGCGGTCGACCGCAATCCCGTCGATTCGATCTGGCACGAACGGCCGGCGCCGCCGCTCGGTCCGGTCTCGATCCACGGTCCGCAATTCTCGGGCGAGATCGAGGCGGAGAAGCTGAAGCGCATCCGGATCGAGATCAACAAGCTCGGCGTCGATGCGCTGGTGCTCTCCGACAGCCACGCGGTGGCCTGGACCTTCAACATCCGCGGCGCCGACGTCTCGCACACGCCGCTACCGCTGTCCTACGCGCTGGTGCCGAAGGAGGGCCGGCCGCTGGTGTTCATCGATCACCGCAAGCTGTCCAACTCGACGCGCGACCATCTCGAGCAATCCGCCGACGTCGAGGAGCCGGCGGCGCTGACGCCGAAGCTCACCGAGCTCGCCAAACGCGGCGCCTCGATCGCGCTCGACAGCGTGACCGCCGCCGACGCCTTGAGCCGGCTGATCGCGGGTGCCGGCGGCAAGCCGGTGCGCGGCAACGACCCGGTCAGCGCGTTGAAGGCGGTCAAGAACATGACCGAGATCGAGGGCACCCGCACCGCGCATCAGCGCGATGCCGTTGCATTGACGCGCTTCCTCGCCTGGATCGACCTCGAGGCCCCCTCGGGCGGGCTGACCGAGATCGACACCGTCGAGGCGCTGGAGACGTTCCGCCGCCAGACTGCGGCACTGAAGGACGTCTCGTTCCCGACCATCGCCGGCACCGGGCCGAACGGCGCCATCGTGCATTACCGCGTCACGCGCAAGAGCAACCGCCGGATCGAGCCCGGCGACCTGCTGCTGATCGATTCCGGGGCACAGTATGAGGACGGCACCACCGACGTCACCCGCACCATCGCGATCGGCCAGCCGACCGGCGAGATGCGCGACCGTTTCACCCGCGTGCTGCGCGGTCATATCGCGATCGCCCGCGCGATCTTTCCCGACGGCACCACCGGTGCGCAGCTCGACACGCTGGCGCGGCAATATCTGTGGCAAGCTGGCGTCGATTTCGAGCACGGTACCGGCCACGGCGTCGGCAGCTATCTCAGCGTGCACGAAGGGCCGGCGCGGATCTCCAAGCTCGGCACCACGCCGCTGAAGCGCGGCATGATCCTGTCCAACGAGCCCGGCTACTACAAGACCGACGCCTACGGCATCCGGATCGAGAACCTCGAGCTCGTGATCGGCACCGACATCAAGGGCGCGGAGAAGCCGGTCAACGCGTTCGAGACCCTGACGCTGGCGCCGATCGACCGCCGCCTGATCGAGGTGAGCATGCTGAGCGAGGACGAACTGACGTGGCTCAACGACTACCATGCCCGCGTCAATCGCGTGGTGCGCCTGCATCTCGACGACAACGCCACGAAACTGTGGCTCGATGAGGCGACGGCGGCACTGAAGTAAACAGCGCGAGCATCTCTCCTGTCATCCCCGCGAAAGCGGGGGATCCGGTACGCCGCGGCCCATCGGATTAAAACTGACGTCTCTGGAATGCTGGGTCCCCCGCCTCCGCGGGGGACGACAACGATGCCTGTTGCGCGAGGCGAAACACCTTCGACGGCGCCTCCCGGAATCGGCATGGGCGTATGCCGAAACACACGTATTCCGGGCGCACCAGAACGCTACAGTCGATTCACAATGCTGGATCGGACCTGAATGCACGGCGTGATGGGCAAGCCGCCCGGCGCGGCCAAGGAAAACGTCAAGGACAACATCGCGACATCGAAGGTCATGCTGCTGATGCTCGTCGTCATGACGGGCGTGGCGCCGATCTCGCTCTACATGCTGGTTCCGGCGCTGCCGGTGCTGGCGATGACGTTCGGCCGCGACATCTCGATCGCGCAGATGACGGTGTCGCTCTACATGGTCGGCATCGCCCTCTCGCAGCTCATCATGGGACCGCTGTCCGACAAGTTCGGCCGGCGGCCGGTGCTGCTTGCCGGCCTCGGCCTGATGGTAGCCGCGGGCATCGGCTCGGTGTTCGCCGAAAACCTGCCGCAACTGATCGCCGCGCGTTTCTTCCAGGCGCTCGGCGGCGCCAGCGGCATGGTGATCAGCCGCGCCATCATCCGCGATCTCTATCCGCGCGAGCGCGTCGGCGCGATGATCAGCCTCGTGGTCGCCGCGCTGATGATCGCGCAGATGGTGAGCCCGCTGACTGGCGGCCTCCTGGAAACCGCGTTCGGCTGGCGCGCGATCCTTTATTTGATCACGGCAGCATCGCTCACGATCACGATCTTCATCGCGCTGGCCTTGCCGGAAACCCGTCGCGATCGCGCCGAGAGCTCCAGCTTTCGCGGCGATCTCGGCAAGCTGATGCGCAGCCGCGCCTTCGTCGGCTACATGCTGTGCCAGGTGCTGGCCTCGCAGATCATCTTCGCCTTCGCCGGCGGCGGTCCCTATATCGTGGTGATGCAGATGGGCCGCACCAGCGCCGAATATGGCGCATGGTTCGCGACCACAGGCTTCGCCTACCTGGTCGGCAACCTGTTGTGCGTGCGTTTCGCGCCGCGCCATTCGCTGGAGAAGCTGATCTGGTTCGGCCTCGTGCTGCAGGTCGGCGGCAGCCTGCTGAACCTGATCTGGAGCTTGACCGGGGTGAACCAGGCGCCGCTCTGGCTGTTCGGCACCCAGATGATCGTGATGGTCGCCAATGCCTTCGTGATGGCCAATTCCGCCGCCGGCGCGATCAGCATTCGCCCCGAGGCCGCCGGCACCGCTTCCGGCGCCATGGGCTTCCTGCAGCAGGGGATCGGCTCGCTGATTTCGCAATTCGGCGCCTATCTCGGCGGCCACACCACCACCACGCTGCCGCTGACATCGGCGATATCAGCGATCTCGCTCGCCTGCGCCTGCACGATGATCTTCATCGTGCCGCGGCGGAATGTCGTGGTCAGCGAACGGCGGATCGAGCAGGCGGAAGAGGAAAGCGCGATGATGTGAGAGCGGCGCTCGCGCCCCAATCTCACCTCGTCATCCCTCGCGCAGGCGGGGGACCCAGTACGCCGCGGCTTTTCCGTATGTCGCTAGCGTCCCTGGGATACTGGGTCACCCGCATGCGCGGGTGACGACAACAGAGAATGCGGCGACGCCGCGCCTCACTCCCCGATCAGCTTCAGCCACTCGTCTTCGGTGAGCACCTTGACGCCGTGCTTCTGCGCTTCGGCGAGCTTCGAGCCGGCGCCGGGTCCAGCGACGAGATAGTCGGTCTTCTTCGACACCGAGCCGGCGGCCTTGGCGCCTAACCGCTCGGCCGTCGCCTTGGCCTCATCGCGCGTCATCTTCTCGAGCGAGCCGGTGAACACCACCGTCTTGCCGGCCACCGCCGAGTTGCTCTTCGGCTTCTCGGCATCGACGATCTCGTCCAGCTCCCCGGTCAGCCGTTCGACGATGCCGCGATTGTGGCTCTCGCCGAAATAGTCCGCGATGCTCTTGATCACGGTGTCGCCGATCTGGTCCAGCGCATCCATCTCCGCAATGGCCTCCTCGTCGCCCTTGGCGATCTTGAGGCAGACCTCATGGAACGTGTCCCAGGAGTGATAGCCGCGGGCCAGCGCCAGCGCCGTGGTTTCGCCGACATGGCGCATGCCGAGCGCGTAGATGAAGCGCTCCAGCCCGATCCTGCGGCGGCTGTCGATCGCGGCGAACAAATTGCGCACCGAGGTTTCGCCGTAACCCTCGATCTGCTCCAGCTTCAGCTTCGCATTGCGCTTGGGCAGTGTGAAGATGTCCGCGGGCTCCCTCACCCAGCCCTCGTCGAAGAAATACTGCAGCTGCTTCTCGCCGAGCCCGTCGATGTCGAAGGCGCGGCGGGAGACGAACAGCTTCAGATGCTCGATCTTCTGATAGGGACAGGCGAACTCGCCGGTGCAGCGAGCGCGCGAGCCCTCCTCGCCGGTCGCCGTCTCCTCGCGCACAACGTCGGTGTGCAGCGGGCACGGGCATTTCTTCGGGAAGTGGAATTCCCTGGCATTCTTCGGCCGCTTGTCGATCACGACATCGACGACCTGCGGGATCACGTCGCCGGCGCGCTGGACCACGACGGTGTCGCCGATCCTGATGTCGCGGCCCTCGCGCAGCACCTCGCCCTTGTTGCCGATGCCCTTGATGTAGTCCTCGTTGTGCAGCGTGACGTTCTGCACGATCACGCCGCCGACGCCGACCGGCTCGAGCTTGCCGACCGGGGTGAACGAGCCGGTGCGCCCGACCTGGATCTCGATGTCGCGCAGCACCGTCATGGCACGCTCTGCGGGGAATTTGTGCGCGATCGCCCAGCGCGGCGTGCGCGATATGAAGCCGAGCCGCTCCTGCCAGTCGATGCGGTCGACCTTGTAGACGACGCCGTCGATATCGTAGTCGAGCTCGGCGCGCTGTTCCTCGATCTTGCGATGGAACGCGATCAGCTGCTCGACCGAGTGACACAGCTTGGCCAGCGGATTGGTCTTGAAGCCGCAGCGCTCGAACCAGTGGATCATGCCGGTCTGCGTGGTCTCCGGCATCGCGCTCATCTGGCCCCAGGCATAGGCGAAAAAGCCCAGCGGGCGCGAGGCGGTGATGCCAGGATCCTTCTGCCGCAGCGAGCCCGCCGCCGAATTGCGCGGGTTGGCGAAGATGGTGTCGCCGGCGGCCTTCTGCCGCTCGTTCAGCGCCAGGAACGCATGCTTGGTCATGTAGACCTCGCCGCGCACCTCGCAGATGTCGGGCACGTTGCGACCCTTGAGCTTTTGCGGCACGTCCTCGAGGGTGCGGATATTGGCGGTGACGTCCTCCCCCTCCGCGCCGTTGCCGCGCGTCGCGGCGGTGACAAGCTCGCCACCCTCGTAGCGCAGCGACATCGAGAGACCGTCGATCTTCGGCTCGGCCGAGAAATCGATCTTGTCGTCCGGCAGCTTCAGGAACCGTGTAATGCGCCCGACGAAATCGACCACGTCAGCTTCCGCAAACGCATTGTCGAGCGACAGCATCGGCAGTGAATGGCGGACCTTCCTGAAACGCCCGGACGGCGCCGCGCCGACCTTCTGTGACGGCGACTCCGCGGTGACGAATTCGGGAAAGCGCTTCTCGATCGCGTTATAGCGTTGCCGCAGCGCATCGTACTCGGCATCGGTGATGCTCGGCGCATCTTCCTGGTAGTAGCGCCTGTCGTGGCCCTCGAGCTCGAGCGCGAGGCGCGTCAGCTCGACCTTGGCCTGGGCCTTGGTGAGCTTATCGATGTCGGGGAGTGTTTTCTCTTTTGCTGCTTTGGCCATGCAACGGTCGCGCTATAGTTTTCTGCCACACCGGGGCGGTCCGTCAGGACGAACCCGGAATGACGGTGAGACACTAACTCGCCGCGCGCAGCAGTCGTTCCGCCGCAGCGCGGGCCTCGGCCGTGATCTCGGCGCCGGCCAGCATGCGTGCGATCTCCTCGCGGCGGTGGTCGGCGGCGAGCGCGTTGACGCGGGTGGCGACGCGCTTGCCCTTGTCGAGCGCGTCCTTGGAGATCAAAAGATGCTGGCTGGCGCGGGCCGCGACCTGCGGCGCGTGCGTCACCGCCATCACCTGCACCTTGCCGGCAAGGCGCGCCAGCCGCGAACCGATCGCGTCCGCCACCGCGCCACCCACACCGGTGTCGATTTCGTCGAACACCAGCGTCGGCGCCGAACCGCGGTCGGCGAGCACGACCTTGAGCGCGAGCAGGAAGCGCGACAACTCGCCGCCGGAGGCGACCTTCATCATCGGTCCCGGCTTGGTCCCCGGATTGGTCTGGACCCAGAACTCGGCGCGGTCGATGCCTTGCGGGCCCGGCGAGGCCGCGTTGGTCTCGACCTGCGTCATGAATTTTGCCCGCTCGAGCTTGAGTGGCGCGAGCTCGGCATTGACGGCCTTGTTGAGCTTCTCGGCCGCCTTGGTACGCGAAGCCGACAGTTTTGCCGCAGCCGCGGCGTAGCGCTTGTCGGCTTCGCCGGCGGCCGCCTCCAGCTTCTTGAGCTGGTCGGCGCCGGCATCGATCAGCGCGACGTCGTTGGCGTATTGGGCGGCCAGCGCGGCCAGCAAATCGACCGGCGTCGAATATTTGCGCGAGGCCGCGCGCAGCCCGAACAACCGCTCCTCGATGCGCTCGAGCTCGGCCGGATCGAAATCGGTTGCGGCCAGCGCGGCATTGAGATGCTGGTCGGCCTCCTCCAGCGCGTTGATCGCAACGTCGATCGCCTTGACCGCGGGCTCGATCAGCTCGGGCGCATTGGCGGCGCGCCGCTCCAGCCGCCGGACCGCGGCCGACAGGGCCGGCACCGGCGAATGCGAGCCGCCGATCGCCTCCTGCGCCTCGCGCAGGTCGGTCGCAATCTTTTCGCCCTGCATCATGGTGGTGCGGCGGTTGGCAAGCTCGGTCTCCTCGCCCTCCCTCGGCGCCAGCGTCTTCAGCTCCTGGGAGGCGTGGCGCAGATAATCCGCCTCGCGCGCGGCGCGCTCCATGCCGGCGCGATGTTCTTCCAGCGCCGTATTGGCGGTGCGCCGGGCATCCCACAGCGCTTCCAGCGCGGTGACCTCCTTCTCGAGCCCGGCGAAGGCGTCGAGCAGCTGGCGATGGGTGGAGGCGTCGACCAGCGCGCGCTCGTCATGCTGGCCGTGAATCTCGACCAGAACGGCGCCGACCGCCTTCAGGGTCTGCACGCTGATCGCCTGGTCGTTGATGAAGGCGCGGGTGCGGCCGTCGGCGAGCTGCACACGGCGCAGGATCATCTCGCCGGTGTCGTCGAGGCCGTTCTCAGCCAGGATCCTGGCCGCCGGATGCCCCTTCGGGACGTCGAACATGGCAGTGACTTGCCCCTGCTCCGCGCCATGGCGCACGAGCGTGGCGTCGCCGCGGCCGCCAAGCGCCAGCGCAAACGCATCGAGCAGGATGGATTTACCCGCGCCGGTTTCGCCGGTCAGTACTGCCAGGCCACGGGAGAATTCGATATCGAGCCGTTCGATCAGGACGATGTCACGGATCGACAGACGCGCCAGCATGCGAGGACAATTCCTAGCCGAGACCTATCTTCTTGAAGGTCCGGCTGATCCAGGACCCCTGATTCTCGCTCGGCTCGAGACCGCCGGACTTTACTAGATTGTACGCGTCCTTGTACCAGCGGCTGTCCGGAAAATTGTGGCCGAGCACCGCGGCGGCGGTCTGCGCTTCGCCGACGATGCCGATCGCCATATAGGCCTCGGTGAGCCGGTAGAGCGCCTCTTCGACGTGGCGGGTGGTCTGGTACTGCGTCACCACCGTCTTGAAGCGGTTGATCGCGGCGGTGAAGTCGCGCTTCTCCATGTAGTAGCGGCCGACCGCCATTTCCTTGCCGGCGAGCTGGTCGCGCGCAGCCTGAAGCTTGGTCTTGGCCGAGGTGGCGTATTCCGAGGTCGGATACTTGCGCACCACCTCTTCCAGCGCCGCGATCGCCTTCTCGGTGCGGCCCTGGTCGCGGGAGATGTCCGGGATCTGATCATAATGCGATGCCGCGATCAGGTACTGGGCATAGGCCGCGTCCGGGCTGCCGGGGTGCAGCGTGACATAGCGGGTCGCAGAACCGATGCAGCTGTCGTAGTCGCCGGCCTGATAGTAGGAGTAGGCGGACATCAAGAGCGACTTGCGCGCCCACTCCGAGTAGGGATGCTGCCGGTCGACTTCCTCGAACTTCTTCGAGGCGGCCTTCAGATCCTTCTTCTCGTTCATCATGTACAAGCCCTCATTGTAGAGCTTGTCCGCGGGCTCATCGACGAACGTGTCGTCCTTGGCCATGAACTTGTCCCACAGCGCGCCCGTGCCGCAGCCGGCGAGCGGCAACGCCAGCACGACCAGGCCCGCCGCGAAACGCAGCGCGCGGGCGACCTGCTTCAGGCCGGAGACGTCAGAAGAATTGGGTTCGAGCGTCATACGCTTTGCCGACATGAAATATAGAACCTGACGCCTTTGATTGCGGTTAACGGCCAAGCCCACTTCATCCATGGACCGCGATCATGGACGCAATACACCCCCACCATTGGCGCCGTGTCGCAGCCGCTGGCATGCTTAGCCAAAAACTGGCCCTCGACCAACCGGATACGCAGCCATTCCGCCCGGAATAAGGCGACCGGACACGCCCGCGCCCCACTGTAGACACTACGGAAATTGGGGACGAAGGACGCCGGCCGCGGCGATCAGGACACGTCCGGGCCGTAGGCCGGGGCGATCAAGCCGCCCACCGTGCCGGCACCGGCCTCGACGTGGCTGCGGGACGGCCGCCGCGCGGTCTCCGCTTCGACCACCCGCCAGGCGCTGCGGTCGGCGAGAAGCGCCGTGAGCACCGCGTGGTTAAGCTTGTGACCGCCACGCTTCGAACGATAGATGCCAAGCAGCGGCAGGCCGGCCAGCGCGAGATCGCCGATGACGTCCAGGACCTTGTGACGGACGCACTCGTCGCCGTAGCGCAGTCCCTCGGGATTGAGCAGACGGGTTTCGTCGAACACCACCGTATTCTCGAAGGACGCGCCGAGCGCGAAACCTGCGCTCCAGAGCCGGGCCGTATCGCCGACGCAGCCGAAGGTGCGGGCGCGCGACAGGTCGCGGCGGAAGCCTTCCGGCGAAAGATCGAAGCAGAGGCTCTGGCGGCCGATCACCGAGTTGGCGAAATCGATCTCGACCTCGGCACGGAACCCGCCTGCAAACGGACGCAGCTCGCCGACCGATTCGCCGATCTTGACCTGCACCGGCTTCAACACCTGGATGAAGCGGCGCACGGCGGGCTGGGTGGCGATGCCGGCCTGATCGATCGCTGCGACGAAAGCCGCGGCGCTGCCGTCCATGATCGGTACTTCGGGACCGTCGACCTCGATGATGGCGTTGTCGACGCCCATGCCGCGCAGCGCGGCAAGCACATGCTCGGCGGTGGAAACCAGCGGCCCTTCGCGGTCACCGAGCACCGTCGCAAATTCGGTCGCGATCACGGCATCGGCATTGGCCTGAATTTCGCGGTCGGCACCGTCGAGGCCGGTGCGGACGAAAATGAAACCCCCATCGACGGGCGCAGGCCCCAAAGTCAGATTAACAGCTTGACCGGAGTGAACGCCGACGCCCGTCACGGTGGCTTGCGACCGAAGCGTCGTTTGGCGACTGAATTTCATTCGATAATGCCCACTACCCGACTTTCACTCAAATCAAGTGGCCCACTTTCCCCAAGGCCGACTCGCTTGAGCTCCCCAAGTCACGGCAGACCATAGTCACAGCCCCAAACCGCGCCAACTCACGCTTCTTTACCGATTGTTACCCCATCTCCGCCGCATTCACGCCCAAGGTTAACCAAATTGCGACAGCGAAAAGAGCCCGCCGGGACAGGCCATCTGATCACCGAAAGGATAATTAATCATTTAATTTCAGTCGCTTGGTCACCGGACTGCGACCCGATATCCGCTTAAAGACGAAGGCCCCGGCGGTTCCCGCCGGGGCCTCTCTGGTCGCCAAGATTGTAACAACCTTCAGTTTGCCTGCCGGCGCAGGAAGGCCGGGATATCAAGATGGTCGTCGCCCTGTGGCGCCGGCGCAACAGGTGCCGGCCGCCCATGAGCGTCCAGCCCCTGCGGCGCGGGCCGCTTCGCATATTCAGATACCGGTGATTCGTTCGAGGCGATCTGCTGCGCGACGCTGCGGGCCGGCCGGCGCTCGGGCAGCGGCGGCATCGAGGGCATCGCCGGACCGGAGGAACGGGCCGCGCTCGGCGGCTCGGTTTCTTCGTCGCGACGGCCGAGGCCGACATTGGCCAGGCGCTGCAGCAGCGACAGCCGGGTCTTCTGCGGATGTTCCTCCTCACCGCCGCCGTTGGCCTGGCGGATCTCGGCCTGCGCCGGCATCGGAAGGTCCTCGAACTTCGGCATCCGCGGGGCACGGACCGGGGAACGCTCGGCGGCCTGCGGGATGAAGGTCTCGGGCGGCATCGGCTCGTGCTGCTCGACCTTGGCGACGTCGTGATCCGGGAACAGCGACGGCTTCTGGGCGATCGGGCGCACGGTGACGTCACCGTAGGACGCCGGCTGCATCGGCGCGTTGTCCGGGGCAACCGCGGCGGCGATCGCCGCGAGCGCGGCGCGCTCGACATTGGCGCCCTGACGCGGCTGGGCCGCGGCAGGCTGCGGCGCAGCAATCGGCGCAACGATCACGCCGGTCGGCGGATCGAGCTTCTGCGCACGCTCGGCGAGTCGCTGATTGTCGGCGCGCAGGCGCGCGGTCAGGTCGGCCAGCCGGCTCTCCGGCGAGCCGTTGGACTGCTGCGCAGCGGGAGCCTGGGCGCGGGCGATCGCGGCCTGCTCGATGCCGGTCGCAACCACCGAGACGCGGATGACGCCGTCGAGCGACTCGTCGAAGGTGGCGCCGACGATGATGTTGGCGTCGGGATCGACCTCCTCGCGGATGCGGGTCGCGGCTTCGTCGACCTCGAACAGGGTGAGGTCCTTGCCGCCGGTGATCGAGATCAGAAGGCCGCGGGCGCCCTTCATCGAACTGTCATCGATCAGCGGGTTGGCGATCGCGGCTTCGGCGGCGGTCAGCGCGCGCTTCTCGCCGGTGGCCTCGCCGGTGCCCATCATCGCCTTACCCATCTCGCGCATGACGGCGCGGACGTCGGCGAAGTCGAGGTTGATTAAACCTTCCTTGACCATCAGGTCGGTGATGCAGGCGACGCCCGAATAGAGCACCTGGTCGGCCATCGCGAAGGCGTCGGCGAAGGTGGTCTTCTCGTTGGCGACCCGGAACAGGTTCTGGTTCGGGATGATCAAGAGCGTGTCGACCACCTTGTGCAGCTCGGCAATGCCGGACTCGGCGGTGCGCATGCGGCGCTGGCCTTCGAAGTGGAACGGCTTGGTCACCACGCCGACCGTGAGGATGCCCATCTCGCGCGCGGCCTTGGCGATCACCGGTGCGGCGCCGGTGCCGGTGCCGCCGCCCATGCCGGCGGTGACGAACACCATGTTGGCGCCGGTGAGATGATCGCGCAGCTCGTCGATGACCTCCTGCGCGGCGGCGGCACCGACATCGGGCTGCGAACCGGCGCCGAGGCCCTGGGTGACCTGGGTGCCCATCTGGATGATGCGCTGCGCCTTCGACATGGTCAGCGCCTGCGCGTCGGTGTTTGCGACAACGAAGTCGACGCCCTGCAACCCGGCGGTGATCATGTTGTTGACGGCGTTACCGCCCGCGCCACCGACGCCGAAGACAGTGATCCGCGGTTTCAGCTCGCTGATGTCAGGGGGGGTCAGATTGAGTGCCATGGTTGCCTCTCTCAATTACGCGCGCGTGGGTTCGCCCCGGCCGGCGGCCGCGGGAGTTGGTGAAAATGCCTTAAGCCGGGATGCGGTCATCAGAAGCCCTCGCGAAGCCATCGTCCGACCTTTCCGAAGTAGCCGTAGCCGTCAGTCCCTGTCTTGAGCTGCCGCGTGCGCCGCGGTTCGACATGTTCAAGATGAGCGTATTGCGGATAGACCAAGAGCCCTGAGGGCACCGAGAAGGAGGCGCCCTTCGCCTCGCTCGGCAGCCGGCCGAAGCCAAGCGGACGGCCGATGCGGACCTGCCGGTTCAGGATGCGGGTGGCAAGCTCGACGGTGCCGGTGAGTTGGGACGCGCCGCCGCTCAACACGACGCCCGCCCGCGGCTCAGCCGCAAAGGGGGAATCCGCGAGCCGGTCACGGACCATCTCAAAAATCTCCTCGGCGCGATGCCGGACTATGTTCGCGATCGTGGCGCGGGACACGATTTGCGGAGTCTCCCGATCATCGCCTGCAGTCGGAACGGACATCAGCTCACGCGAATCCGAGCCGCCGGTCAGCACCGTGCCGTATAAAGTCTTGATTCGCTCGGCATCCGCAATGCACGCTCCGATACCGCGTGCAAGATCCATCGTGATGTGTTGCCCACCGAGCGCAAATCCGGATGCGTGCACGAAGCGTCCGCCGGAATAGGTCGCGATCGTCGTCGACCCCGCGCCCATCTCGACGACGGCTGCGCCGAGATCGAACTCGTCGTCTGTCAGGACCGAGAGCCCCGCGACATAGGGGCTCGCCGCCATGGCTTCGACATTGAGATGACACCGTTCGACCACGAGCATCAGATTCTTGGCGACCGTCGCGTCCGACGTGACGACATTCATGTCGACGCCGAACTGCCGCGCCACCATGCCGCGCGGATCGCGGATGCCCTTGACGCCGTCGAGCGCGTAGCCGACCGGCAGCGCATGCAGAACGGTGCGGCCGGCGGCGGTGGCGTGGCGCATGCCGGCCGAGGTGACGCGGCTGACATCGTCCGAGGTGACCGAGCCGCCGCGGATATCGGCAGCGGCTTCAACAAGTTGACCATGCAGCCGGCCGCCGGATACCGACAGCAGGACGGATTCGACCCGGACCTTGGCCATGCGCTCGGCCAGCGCCACGGCATGGCGCACCGACTTCTCGCATTCGGCCAGATCGACCACGGCGCCGGCCTTGACGCCGCGCGACTGGATCTGGCTGTAGCCGATCAATTCCACCGCGTGGCTGCGGCCGCGCAGCGCCTCGCTCGGCGGCGAAGGCTTCAGCCGTGCGATCATGCAGGCGATCTTGCTGGAGCCGACGTCGAGCGAAGCCACCAGCGCGGTGCGCTTCTGCATCGGACGGGTCTTCGGGGTCAGGTTGCGATCGAGGCCGGTCATGCGGAGTCACCGGCCTTCTTCTTGGACTTCTTGTCCTTGAACAGCTCTTCGCGCGCCTTGGCGGCGTCGTCGGACAATTGCACGACCAGGCGATCCGGCAGGCGCATGTCGACGGCTACAATGTCGCGCGAGAACAGCTTCTCGTCCTTGTCGAGTTTGGAGAGCGCGGCCAGCGCGTTGCCGACGTCGTTCTCGGGCAGGCGGATATCGAGGCCGTCCTTGAGGCGCAGGTTCCAGCGCCGCTCGCCGACATAGATCGCAGCCTTCGTCACCGAACGCACCTGCGGATAACGGTCGAGCAGCGCGAGGAAGTCGTGGGCGTGGGTTTCGGCGCCCTTGCCCACCACCAGCGGCAATTTGAGGAAGCGGCGCGTGACGTAGGGCTCGAGCACCGCGCCATCAGAGGCAATGACGGCGAGCCTGCCGTTCTCCTGCCACAAGGCGAAGGCCGAGCGCTCGACGATGTCGATCTGCAGCCGGCCCGGATAAAGCTTGAGGATGGTGGCGTCCGCAATCCAGGGATTGGCCTTGAGCCGGTCGCGCACGGTTTCGGCGTCGAGGAACAGCAGCGAGGAGCGGCCGTTGATGCCGCCGATCGCGAGGACCTCGTCCTGGGTCAGCTGCTTGCGGCCGTTGATACCGACCGTGGTGATGCGGAAGCCCGCGGCATTGGCGAGCGCGTTGCGGGTGTCGTCCATGACAGCGACGAACGCGTCGACATGGCCGCCTTTGACGATGCCGAAACCTGCGCTGCCGAACAGGATCGCGAGCGTGGCGACAAGGCCGAGACGGCGCGGCAGGTAGCGCTCGATGGTCTGGATGAAACGGTTCGGCGGCTCGCGATCGATCACCGGCTGCCGGGCGGGACGCTTGCGCTTGCGGCGGGCGAGATAGGCGCCGGCATGCTCGCGCAGCAGCACCGCCGCTCCAATAGCGGCTGCTCTCAGGTCAGCTTGAGGCCCCAGCGATCGCACCGATCGAGCGAGGCGTCCTGCACCATCCATTGCACGAGCTCGTCACATGTTGTGCCCGCAAACCTTGCGGGTCCCGGCACAGGTGACGTCTCGGCGGTACCGGTGGGATAGAGTGACCCCCTGTTCCCCTGGTTGCGTTCCTCGAAGCGGTATTCCGCGACAGCTCACGCCCCGGCAGCCAAGCGCTACATGCGCCGCCAGCGTTAACTTTCGGGCTTCCTGGTAAACAAACGGTAAATGCGGTCCGCCTGATGCGTGTTTTGATCAACGCTGTGAGTGCCTTGCCGCGAACTCGTTAGCATTTTAGCAACACGCCGGTTCCAGTCCGCCTCCGCGGGCCAGGTTCCCTCTCCGCCGCCTACTTTCGTACGCGGCTCCGGGCGAGTTCGATCTGGTCGTGCAGGAAGTCGGCAAAGTCGATGCCCTGCGCCTTGAGGGCCTTCGGGTACAGCGATGCCACGGTGAGCCCGGGCAGCGTGTTGGTCTCGAGGTAGACCGGCCCCCTGGCCGACACGATGAAATCGCTGCGCGAATAGCCGGAGCAGGACAGCGCGCGATGCGCCTTGAGCGCGTGATCCATAATCGCGGCACTGACCTCGGGGGCGAACCGGCCGGGGCAGATCTCCTGGGTCGACTTCAGGAGGTATTTCGCCGTGTAGTCGAAGCCGCCTTCCGCCGGCACGATCTCGATCGGGGGCAGCGCGAACACCGCGCCATCGGACCGTTCGAGCACGCCGCAGGTCGCCTCCACGCCCGAGACGAACGGCTCGATCAGATAGTCTTCGGTCTTCGCGGCATTGCGGACGGCGACCAGATCCTGTTGCGCGTTGACGAAGATCAGTCCGTAGCTCGATCCGTCCTTCACGGGCTTTGCGATCAGCTTGCCATGCTCGGCGAAGGCTTCATCGATACGTTCGAGGGCAATGCCCTGCGGCGCATTCACGCCCGCGATCCCGGCAAAGCGCTTGGCGGACACCTTGTCGAAGGCAAGATGCGACGAGGCCGAACCGGAGCCGGTGAAGGCGATGCCGCGCATCTCGCACATCGCCTGCAACTCGCCATTCTCGGCGCGCCCCCCATGCAGGCCGAGCACCAGCACGCGCGCGTCCGCTGCAGCCTTGTCGAGCGCCTGCGCGAGGCTGATGCCGCGATCATCGGGCTTGAAATCGACCTCGAACGGCTGCGTGTGATTGAGCAGCTTTTCGGAGGTGACGGCGTGCACGGTGTCGCCGACATCCCAGAACCACAGATCGGCGTCGGGCAGCGCGCGGTGCAACGCCTGTGCGCTCGCCACCGAGACCAAGCGTTCCTTGTTGGTGCCGCCGAAGAGAATGGTCGCCCGCATCAGCTCTTTCCGATTCCGATCCGCTTGATTTCCCAATGTAGCTCGATTCCGCTGGTCTGCTTCACGCGCTCACGCACCGTCTCGCCCAGGGTCTCGATGTCGTGCCCGGTGGCGTTGCCGGTGTTGATCAGGAAATTGCAGTGCATCTCCGAGACCTGCGCGCCACCGACCTTGAGGCCGCGACAGCCGGCGGCGTCAATCAGCTTCCAGGCGCTGTTGCCGGGTGGATTCTTGAAGGTCGAGCCGCCGGTCTTTTCGCGGATCGGCTGCGCGGTCTCGCGATGGACCTGCACCTCGTTCATGCGCGCACGGATCGCGTCTGCATCCGTCATCGTCCCGCGGAAGCGCGCCGAAGTGAAGATCACGGAAGGATCGACCCCGCTGTTGCGATAGACGAACTTCATGTCGGCATTGCCGAAGACGTGCCTGGTGCCGTCGCGGCCGATGCCGGTCGCCTCCACCAGCACATCCTTGGTCTCGCCGCCATTGGCGCCGGCATTCATGCGCAGCGCACCGCCGATGGTGCCGGGAATGCCGAAGAAGAATTCCATGCCGCCGATGCTGGCCGCAGCGGCTGTCTCCGCCACCCGCTTGTCGAGCGCCGCGGCGCCAGCGGCGACGATGTCGCCCGTCGCGCTGGTCTCGCCGAAGGCGCGCGGCGCGAGGCGGATCACCACGCCCGGCATGCCGCCGTCGCGCACGATCAAATTGGAGCCGACACCGATGACATGGACCGGCAGCTCCTTCGGCAGGTTCTTCAGGAAGTGGGCGAGGTCATCCTCGTCCGCCGGCGTGAACAGCACCTGCGCCGGACCACCGACGCGAAACCAGGTCAGCTCGGCAAGCGACTGGTTGGCGAGCAGCCGCCCGCGCAGCTCCGGCATCGCGGCTTTCAGATCAGGCGTGATGTCGGGGAAGGTCATGCACGCCCTCTCAATCCGTCATGGCCGGGCTTGTCCCGGCCATCCACGTCTTGCAGTATCCCGGCATGGCGGGTGGATACGTCTATTTTCTGACCAACCGTCCTAACGGCGTTCTCTATGTCGGGGTAACGAGCGATCTCGTCCGCCGGATATTCGAACATCGCTCCGGCTTCGCCGATGGGTTCACTAAGCGATACGGGTTGAAGAGGCTCGTCTACTTCGAGCAATTTGACGACATTCGTGATGCCATTCAGCGCGAACACAACATCAAACATTGGCCGCGTGCATGGAAGGTTCGCAAGATCGTCGCGGCGAACCCCAATTGGGACGATCTCTTCGACACGATAGCGCAGTAAAGACGTGGATGGCTGGGACAAGCCCGGCCATGACGTGGTTGTAGAAGTGACTCCCATCACCCCAGCGCCTTCAGTTCGTCGGGCAGCGCGTAGGCCCATTGCGTGATGTTGCCGGCACCGAGGCAGACGACGAGGTCGCCGGGCTTGGCGAGACCGTGGACGATCTTCGCGAGCTCACCGGCGTCAGGCAGCGGGATCACGTTGCGATGGCCGTGGGCACGCAGGCCGGCGGCGAAATGGTCGCGGTCGATGCCGGGGATCGGCGCCTCGCCGGCTGGATAAACCTCCGCGACCACGACCGTATCGGCATCGTTGAAGCAGGTGCAAAACTCCTCGAACAGCGACTGCAGGCGGGTGAAGCGATGCGGCTGCATCACGGCGATGATCTTGCCCTGGTAGGACTCGCGCGCCGCCTTGAGCACCGCCGCAATCTCGACCGGGTGATGGCCGTAATCGTCGATCACAGTGACGCCGTTCCACTCGCCGGTCTTGGTGAACCGCCGTTTCACGCCGCCGAAGCCCGCCATGGCCTTGCGGATGACGTCGTCGGACACGCCGAGCTGATGCGCGACTGCGATCGCTGCCGTCGCATTCGAGGCGTTGTGACGCCCTGGCATCGGCAAGACGATGTCGGCAATCTCGTGCGTCGCGCCGGTGTTGCGATCGCGAATCGCGACCGTGAATTTGGAGCCGCCGCCCATCGGCGTCAGATCCATCAACCGCGCATCGGCCTGCGGGTTATGGCCATAGGTGATGATGCGGCGATCCTCGATCTTGCCGACGAGGCTCTGCACCACGGGATGATCGGTGCACATCACGGCAAAGCCGTAGAACGGCACGTTCTCGACGAAATTGCGGAACGCGTCCTGGATCGCCTCGAAGGTCTTGAAGTGGTCGAGATGCTCAGGGTCGATATTGGTGACGATGACGACGTCGGACGGCAGCTTCAGGAAGGTGCCGTCGCTCTCGTCGGCCTCGACCACCATCCAGTCCCCGGCCCCGAGCCGCGCATTCGAGCCGTAGGCGTTGATGATGCCGCCATTGATCACGGTCGGATCGAGCCCGCCGGCGTCGAGCAATGTCGCCACCATCGTGGTCGTCGTCGTCTTGCCATGGGTACCGGCAATCGCAACGCAGCTCTTCAGCCGCATCAATTCAGCCAGCATCTCGGCGCGGCGCACCACGGGAATGTGGAGCGCGCGCGCAGCCATCAGCTCCGGATTGTCGCGCTTGATCGCGGTCGAGACCACGACAACATCAGCGCCGTCGACATTCTCGGCCTTGTGGCCGACCGAGACCTTCGCGCCTTTCTTGCGCAGCCGATCGAGGTTGTAATTGTCCGAGGCGTCCGAGCCCTGCACGGTATAGCCGAGATTGAGCAGCACCTCGGCAATGCCGCTCATGCCGATGCCGCCGATCCCGACGAAGTGAATGGGTCCGATCTCGCGCGGCAGTCTCATGGCAGGTCTCGCGGTTGCTCCATCAGGCCGGGGCTTGCCCAGGCTTCGATGCCCTTATGAAAGACGCGGCTGGCCGGGACAAGGCCGGCTACGACGTCGGAGAGTCGAAAAATCATCGCGGGCCGCCTAGATCCCGGCCACTTTCGTCACCAGATCGGCGAGCCGCTCCGCGGCGTCGAGCCGGCCGGCGCCGCGCGCGGCTTGCGCCATCGCGGTCAGCTTGGTGGGATCCCCGGCGAAGGCCGACATCTCGGCGGCAAGCCGCTCGGGCGTGAAGTCGGGCTGTGCGATGCGGATTGCGCCGCCGGCCTGCGCCAGCACGCCGGCATTGGCGAACTGGTCTTGGTCGATCGCGCCCGGCAGCGGCACCAGGATCGCGGGCCGGCCGATCGCGGCGAGCTCGGCGATGGTGCCGGCGCCGGCGCGCGAGATCACCAATTGGCTCGAGGCCAGCCGTGCCGGCAGGTCGGAGAAGAACGGCGCAAGCTCGGCATTGATCTTGAGCCGGTCGTAGACGGCGCGCACCCGTGTCATGTCCTCTTCGCGCACCTGCTGGGTGACGATCAGCCGGCGCCACAGCGCGGGGTCGAGCTTCTCGATCGCTGATGGCACGATATCGCTCATCACCCGCGCGCCCTGGCTGCCGCCGACGACGAGCAGGCGCAGCGGCCCGCTCGCCTCGGGCGAGGCATAGTTCACCGCCGCGGCGGCAAGGATCGCCGGCCGCATCGGCGTGCCGACGGTGGTCGCCTTGCCGGCGAGCGCGGGATCGCGATCGAGCACGCCGGGCAGCGATGTCGCGATCGCGCTGACGCGGCTGGACAGGAAGCGGTTGGCGCGGCCGAGTACCGCGTTGGCATCGTGGATGATGCCGGGCACGCCGAGCAGGCGCGCAGCCATCAGCGGCGGCAGAGTAGGATAGCCGCCGAAGCCGACCACCGCGGCGGGTTTCAACCGCCGCACCACCCTGGTTGCAACCAGGGTTCCGTAACCGAGCGTGAACGCGGTCCGCGCCAGCGAGATCGGATTGCGGCCCCGCACCGTCGCGCTCGGCACCAGGTCGATGCTGTCGCGGGCGAACAGGCCGCCATAACGCAGCGCGCGGCCGTCGGTCGCCAGCCGGACGCGCAAGCCACGCCGCAGCAGTTCCACGGCGAGCGCTTCGGCCGGGAACAGATGGCCGCCGGTGCCGCCGGCCGCCAGTAGAATCAGGGGCGCATTGTCCATGGCTTCCAGATAGCCGAGGCTATCCTCGCAGTCACCTAAGCGTAGGCGCGCAGCGAACTGGCGCCTTCCATCGATTCGATTTCGGTGCGCGGCCGCTGCCGCGTCAATGCCAGCATCATGCCGACGCCATAAGCAAGCGACACGAACGAGGAACCGCCATAGGAGATGAACGGCAGCGTCATGCCCTTGGCCGGGATCAATTGCAAATTGACCGCCATGTTGATCGCCGCCTGCACGCCGAACATGATCGCAAGTCCCGACGCCGCGAAGCGCGAGAACATGTCCTCGGTGGCATAGGCGCGGGTCAGCGTGCGGATCACGACGAAGCCAAACAACGCAACCAGCATCAGGCAGAGGATGATGCCGAATTCCTCGGCGGCGACCGCGAACACGAAGTCGGTGTGGCTGTCCGGCAGGCTGCGCTTGGCGATGCCCTCGCCCGGCCCGAGGCCGAACCAGCCGCCGTTCCAGAACGCTTCCATCGCGGTGTCGACCTGGAAGGTGTCGCCGGAGGCCGGGTTCATGAAGCGCTGGATGCGGCCGGCGACGTGCGGCACCAGAAGATAGGCGCCGAACAGGCCGGCACCGGCCGCGCCGGCAAGCCCGAACACCCAGATCATCCGCATGCCCGCGATGAAGAACAGCGCGCCCCATACCGTCAGGATCAGCATGGTCTGACCGAAGTCGGGCTCCATTACGAGCAACGTGACCAGCAGCAGCAGCAGCACCAGCGCCATCGAGGTCGCCGGCATTTCCGGCCGCTTGGTCGATTCCGCAAACAGCCAGGCCGCGACGATCACGAAGGCGGGCTTTGCGGCTTCGGAGGCCTGGATGTTGACGCCAAGCAGCGTGATCCAGCGCCGCGACCCCTTGACCTCGGGCCCGACCAGAAGGGTCACCACGATCAGCGCGATCGAGATCGCGAACACGATCAGCGCAGTGCGCCGGATCTGCCGCGGCGTCAGGAACGACACCCCGATCAGCGCGATCAGCGACGGCACCAGGAACAGCACGTGGCGGTTGAAGAAATGGAAGGGATCGAGCCCGATGCGCGTCGCCACCGGCGGGCTCGCCGCCAGCGACAGGATCACGCCGGCCAGCATCAACGCAGCGATCGCCGCAAGCAGCAGCTTGTCGACGGTCCACCACCAGTCCGAGAACGGGGTGCGTTGGTCACGGGCGAGCATGGGTGTCCCCAGATAGCGGAGGTAACGTCCATTCGTGGCGCAGGATGGTTTCCAAGGGGTTAACGGGATGGATCACTTTTGATGGAGGCCGGCCACGCAACTTGACAGCGGCCGTGATCGGATAGGCGGCTCGCTCAGCCGTCATTTGCGAGCGAAGCGAAGCAATCCATGTCTCAACATATGCGGGGCGATGGATTGCTTCGTCGCTTCGCTCTTCGCAATGATCGCCGGCACCCGCACAGAAGTCCACGTTCTCGCGACACGATCTGTCCGAGGTTTTCATCTTCGTTGTCGCCCTCTTCAAGCAGAGGGCGCAGGGAAAGCCGGGTGCCGATCGCACCCATGGGTCCCGAGCAAATGGAAAGCTCGGGAGGTAGGACCACAGGTGAAACCGGAGCAATCCCGGCTTTCCCTGCGCGATGGGTTACGGCTTATACGTGCTCTCCCCGGCGAGACTGGGCTTTGTTGTCACCGTCATCAGCAGAGGCATAGCCTCTTGCTGACGAGACACCTGCCACTAGGGCGTCAGGCCTGCACGACTTCACCGTCCGCCTCATGCGCACTCGTCAGTTGCGCAATCGGCGTCCACCGCATCTCGACCCAACACTCATGACGATCGCGAAGCGCCCCTCAGGCGGGTGAGACGGACCAATCTATACACTGAGTTACGATTCCGAAAAACAGAAATATTTTTGCGCGAGGGGCTTGTGCCGTCGGGCAAATCAGTGGCAAGGGGCGACCTCCCTCGGCCCGTCTCCGCAAGTGCTTTAAGGCTCGTCCTGACGCCTCCAAGTCAACGGCGAGGAAGGATCGGGCAAGGTCAACTTGGTCCCCTCTCGCAGCGGTAAATGTGGTCACACCACCGGCTTCACACCCGGCAACGCGTTGACGAGATCCCGGAACGCGGCGCCGCGGATTTCGAAATTGCGGTACTGGTCGAACGAGGCACAGGCGGGCGACAGCAGCACGACAGCTTCAGCGAGCCCTGAGGCTTCCGCATCGCGCGCGGCGCTGGCGACCGCGACATCGAGCGTATCGGACATCTCGTGCGGCACGCGCTCGCCGAGTGTTCCGGAAAACTCCGGCGCGGCCTCGCCGATCAGATAGGCTTTGCGGATGCGCGGGAAATAGCCTGACAGGCTGGTGATGCCGCCGGCCTTCGGCTTGCCGCCCGCGATCCAGAAGATGTCAGCGAAGGACGACAGCGCATGCGCCGCCGCATCCGCATTGGTGCCCTTGGAATCATTGACGAACAGCACGTTGCCGCGGCGGCCGACCTGCTCCATGCGGTGCGCCAGGCCGGGAAAGCTGCGCAGCCCGTTCTGCAGCACGTCGGTGGAGATTCCCATCGCGAGCGCGCAGGCCGCGGCGCACGCCGCATTCTGCGCATTGTGCAGGCCGCGCAGCGAACCGATGCCGCCGAGCCGCGCCACCTCGCTGCGCGCCGCGCCCGATGCGCGCACGATGGTCTCGTGCTCGACATAGATGCCGTCGGGCAGCGGGTTCCGTACGGAGATGCGGACCACGCGCTTGCCGGAGCGATCGAGCCGGTCGGCGATGTCGCGGGACCAGCTGTCGTCGACACCGACGATCGACGTACCGCCCGGCTGCACACCGGCCACTAACCGCTCCTTCACCGCGGCGTAGTGCTGCAGCGTGCCATGACGGTCGATGTGGTCCTCGCTGACATTGAGCAGGATGCCGACGGAGGGATCGAGCGAAGGTGTGAGATCGATCTGGTAGGACGACATCTCGATCACGTGCACCCGCCCCATGCGCGGCGCCTCCAGCGACAGGATCGCAGTGCCGATATTGCCGCCCATCTGGGTGTCGTAGCCGGCAACCTTGGTCAGATGCGCGATCAGCGCTGTGGTGGTCGACTTGCCGTTGGTGCCGGTGATGGCGACGAACGGCGCATTCGGCGCATGACGCCGCCGCTCGCGGCAGAACAGTTCGATGTCGCCAATCACCTCGACGCCGGCCTCGCGCGCCTTCAGCACGCTCCAGTGCGGCGCCGGATGGGTCAGCGGCGCGCCGGGCGTGAGGATCAGCGCGGCGAAATTCGCCCAGGGCATGGTGCGCAAATCGGCGGTGACGAAGCCGGCCTGTGCCGCCTTTGCGACATTGTCGGCACTGTCATCGGCGGCGATCACGTCCGCGCCACCGGCCTTCAGCGCGTGGCAGCTCGCTAGCCCGGAGCCGCCGAGGCCGAATACCGCGACCGTCTTGCCTGCGAAGGAGGTGACGGGGATCATGGCCGAGGCTCAGCGCAGCTTGAGCGTGGAGAGGCCGGCGAGCGCCAGCATCACCGAGATGATCCAGAAGCGGATCACGATCTGCGGCTCGGTCCAGCCCTTCTGTTCGAAATGATGGTGCAGCGGCGCCATCCGGAACACGCGCTTGCCGGTCAGCTTGAACGACGCGACCTGCACGATCACGGAGACCGCCTCCAGCACGAACAGGCCGCCGATCACCGCGAGCACGATCTCGTGCTTCACCGCGACCGCGGTGGCACCCAGCATGCCGCCGAGCGCCAGCGAGCCGGTATCGCCCATGAAAATCGAGGCCGGCGGTGCGTTGAACCACAGGAAGCCGAGGCCGGCCCCCAGCACCGCGCCGCATAGCACGGCGAGCTCGCCGGTGCCGGCGACATAATTGATCTGAAGATAATCCGAGAACACCGCGTTGCCGGTCAGATACGAGATCATGCCGAAGCTCGCCGCCGCGATCATGACCGGCACGATGGCGAGACCGTCGAGGCCGTCGGTCAGGTTCACCGCGTTGCCGGCGCCGACCATGACGAAGGCGCCGAAGATCACAAAGAACGAGCCGAAATTGATCACGAGGTCCTTGAAGAAGGGAATGACAAGCGAGGTCGAGGACACGTCGCGCCCGAGCCGGACCAGCGCATAGCAGGCGGCGAGCCCGATCACCGCCTCGATCAGCAGCCGCAGCTTGCCGGCAAAGCCGCTGTGTGACTGCTTTGTGACCTTCAAATAATCGTCATAGAAACCGACGAAGCCGAAGCCGAGCGTCACCGCCAGCACGATCCAGACATAGGGGTTGAGGGGGTTGGCCCAGAGCAGCGTCGACACCACCAGCCCCGACAGGATCATCAGCCCGCCCATGGTGGGCGTGCCCTTCTTGGAGATCAGATGCGACTGCGGGCCGTCGGTGCGGATCGGCTGGCCCTTGCCCTGCCGCAGCCGCAAATGGTCGATGATCCAGGGCCCGAACAGGAACACGAACAGCGCGCCGGTCACGATCGCACCGCCGGTGCGGAACGTGATGTAGCGGAACACGTTCAGGGCGCTGCGAAACGGCGCAAAACCCGGGACGGTATTGGACAGATCGATCAACCAGTAGAACATTCAGAAGTCCTGTACCGCTTCTTCGTGCGCGGCCTTGTCGGGAAAGCGCTTTTCCAGCGCGCTGACGATGACCTTCATCTTCGACCCCAGCGATCCCTTCACCATGATCGCGTCACCGGTGCGGATCGCGGCGACCGCCTGCGCTTCCAGGGCCGCCGAACTCTCCGCATAGCCTCCCCGCTTGCCGGTGGAAAGGGCATCCCACAAATTCCGCATCAGCGGACCACAACAATATACGAGGTCGATCCGATTGGCCGCGACCGCCTCGATCAGGCCGCGGTGCAGCTCAGGCGCCGTCGGCCCGAGTTCGAGCATGTCGCCGAGAACGGCGATGCGCCGCCCGTGTGGCCCGACCGGAGCCTGGCCGAGCACGTTGAGCGCGGCCCCCATCGAGGCCGGGTTGGCGTTGTAGCTTTCGTCGATCAACGTGGCCTCGCCATGGCCGACCTCGAGCGTGCGCCGCACGCCGCGTCCCGAAGGCGCCTCGAGCTGCGCCAGCGACAGCGCCGCGCGCGCGATATCCGCACCGAGCAGCGACGCGGCGGCGAGCACCGCGAGCGAATTCATTGCCATGTGCCGGCCGGGCATGCCGATCTTGTAGGTGATGTCGTGATCGAGGATGTCGGCATGCACCGCCGAGCAGGTCGCGTGCAGCGAAAGGTCGATCAGCCGCGCGTCGGATCGCCCGTTGGTGCCGAACGACACGATGCGGGAGATGCCGGCCTTCTTCGCCCGCCGCTGCAGCCGCGCGAATTGCGAGTTGTCGCGGTTGAGCACGACGGCGCCGCCGGGCTCGACGCCGAGGAAGATCTCGGCCTTGGCATCGGCGATCGCCTCGATCCCGGCGAAGAATTCCAGATGCACCGGCTCGACGGTGGTGATGACGGCGACATGCGGCCGCACCATCCTGATCAGCGGCGTGATCTCGCCGGCATGGTTCATCCCGATCTCGAACACGGCAAAACGCGCGCCCGCCGGGCAGCGCGCCAGCGACAGCGGCACGCCCCAGTGATTGTTGAACGAGGCGGTCGAGGCATGGGTCTCGCCCTGCGCCGACAGCACCCGGCGCAGCGCCTCCTTGGTCGAGGTTTTCCCGACCGAGCCGGTGATCGCGATGATCTGCGTGTTGATGAGCCGGGCACGCGACGCATGCGCGAGCTCGACGAGACCGGCGAGGACGTCGTCGACCACGAGCAGCGGCGCATCGGCGGGAAATTTTGCGCGCTGTGCGGCTTCGACCACGGCAAGCCCCGCGCCGGCCTTCAGCGCCGCCGCGACGAAGCTGTGGCCGTCATGCACGTCGCCCTTGATCGCAAAGTAGGCTTCGCCCGGCGCAATCGTGCGGCTGTCGATGGAAAGGCCGGTGACTCCCTCCGGCAGCGCGCCCTGCGTCACGGCGCGCATCGCCTTCACCATCGCATCCGACGTCCACAACAATGCGCTCATGCGCTCCTCAGCTCTTTGGTTCCGCATGATCTTGCCGGAAAACCGCTGCACACTGTGCGCTAGCGCGGACCTCCGGGTCCGGATCCTGCGCCAGCGCCGCCGCCACCGCCTCATGATCGCTGAACGGCAAGGTCCTGTCGCCGACGATCTGCCCGATCTCGTGGCCCTTGCCTGCGACCAATAGCGCATCGCCGGGCTCCAGCTCCGCTATCCCGATGCGGATCGCCTCGGCGCGATCCCCGATCTCGCGCGCGCCTTTCGCGGTCGAAAGGATCGCGGCGCGGATCGCTTCCGGCCTCTCGCTGCGCGGATTGTCGTCGGTGACGATGACATGATCGGCGTTCCCGGCCGCGATCTCGCCCATGATCGGCCGCTTGCCCGCGTCGCGGTCGCCGCCGGCGCCGAAGATCACGATGAGCTTGCGCTTCGCGTAGGGCCTGAGCGCCTGCAGCGCCTTGGCGAGCGCATCGGGCTTGTGCGCGTAGTCGACGAAAATCGGCGCGCCGTTGTGCTCGCCGACAAGCTCCAGCCTGCCCTTCGCGCCCTCGAGATATTCGAGGCTGCCGAACACCTCGTCCGCGCCGCCGCCGGTGCCGATCACGAGGCCCGCCGCGACCAGCGCGTTCTCGATCTGGAACTCGCCCACCAGCGGCAGCCGGATCGTATGCCTCCGGCCGCGATGCTCGATGACGAGCTTCTGCGCAAAGCCGTCGATCGCGGCATCGACGAGACGAATGGCCTCGCCCGCATCGGCCTTGCGCCCGACCGTGACGATCCGAAGCCCGCGCGCGCGCGCCGCATCGATCACCTGCGCCGAGCAGTCGTGATCGGCCGCGATCACCGCCGCGCCGCCACTGGTGACGAGGTTTCGGAACAGGCGCAGCTTGGCATTCAGGTAATGCGCGACGTCGGGATGATAGTCCATGTGGTCGCGCGAGAGATTGGTGAAGCCGCCGGCGGTGATTCGCACGCCGTCGAGGCGATACTGATCGAGGCCGTGCGACGAGGCTTCAAACGCCAGATGCGTCACGCCGTCGGCCGCGATCTCGTCGAGTTGCCGGTGCAGCGCGATCGGATCGGGCGTGGTCAGCGAGCCGTACACGGTGCGCTTGTCCGACACCAGTCCGATGGTGCCGATGCTCGCGGAGACGTGGCCGAGCCGCCCCCAGATCTGGCGCGTGAAGGCCGCGACCGAGGTCTTGCCGCTGGTGCCGGTCACCGCGGCGATCGTTTCGGGCTGCCGCGGATAGAATCTGGCCGCGGCCAGAGCCAGCGCCCGGCGTGCATTGGTCGTGACGAAGAACGGCACGCGCAGCGCGCCTTGCGGCGGACGGTCGCCTGCGACCGCGACGGCGCCGGCCGCGATCGCCGCATCGACGAAGCGCGCGCCGTCGGTTTTGAGGCCGGTCAGCGCGAAGAACAGGTCGCCCGGCTTCACAGCCCGGCTGTCGACCGCAAGTCCGCCGACCACGACAGCATCGGCACGCGGATCGATCGTGGCGGCGTCATCGCTGAAGAGGTCGCGAAGTCTCATGATGTTCCAGTTGGCTGGCGCAACAGGCGCCGCTGTTTGAGCATGATCCGACTGGAAAAACCGCTATGCACTCTTTCCGGATCATGCTGTCTGGTACGCCTTACTGGGTTGTTCTGGATGCCGCAAGAATAAGGCGGTCGGACGGCGGCAGGTCGAATCGCGGTTCTATCCCCAAAATCGGCGCAATTCGGGCAATCACCTTGCCGCCGGTGGGCACCGCGTTCCAGCCGGAGGTGATGAACCCGTAGGTTTCCTTCAGCGCCTGCGGCTCGTCGAGCATGACCAGGAGCTGATATTTCGGATTGTCGGCGGGCAGGATCGCGGTGAAGGCGGTGAGCACGCGCTTCTTGGCGTAGCGGCCGTTGACCACCTTTTCGGCCGTGCCGGTCTTGCCGCCGATATAGTAACCCTTGACGTCGGCCTTGCGCGCGGTGCCGACCTCGGCGTTGAGGCGCATCAGATAGCGCATCTTCTCGGAGGTCTCGGGCTTGATCACTCGCTTCGCCAGCGCCATCGCTTCCGGCTCGGTCCGCTTCAGGAATGTCGGCGGAATCAAGTAGCCGCCATTGACCAGCGCATCGATCCCCATCACCGCCTGCAGCGGCGCCACCGCGATGCCGTGGCCGAAGGAGATGGTCACCGTGTTCAGCTCGCCCCAATGCTTCGGCACGATCGGAGACGCGCTTTCGGGCAGCTCGGTGCGCAGGCGGGTGAGCTGTCCCATCTTGCGCAGGAACGCCTTGTGAGCCTCGACTCCCTGCGCCAACGCGATGCGCGCCGCGCCGACGTTGGACGAGAAATAGAAGACTTCCTTCATGTTGAGGAAGCGTCCCTTCGGCTCGTCGTCGTGGATCGCGAACTTGCCATAATGCAGCGGGCCGCGCGCATCCCACAGCGAGTTGAGGTCGTATTTTCCGGTGTCGAGCGCCATCGCCAGCGTGAACGCCTTGAAGGTCGAGCCCATCTCGTAGACGCCGGTGGTCAGGCGGTTGATGCGGTCCGGATCGTGCGCTTCCTTCGGATTGTTCGGGTCGAAGTCGGGCAGCGACACCATCGCCACGATCTCGCCGGTGCGCACGTTGGACACGAGGCCGGAGGCGGCCTTGGCCTTGAACTTCTCCTTGGCCTTGATCAATTCGTCGCGCAGCGCGTGCTCGACGCGCAGGTCGATCGACAGCTCAATCGGCTTCTGCAGCCGGTCGGTGGCGAAGCCCGCGCGATGCAGATCGGCCAGACCGTTGCTGTCCAGCCACTTCTCCATGCCGGCGATGCCCTGGTTGTCGATGTTGACCAGCCCGATCAGATGGGCAACCTCGTTGCCGGTCGGATAGACGCGCTTGTTCTCGCGCAGGAAGCCGATGCCCGGGATGCCGAGGCGATGGATGTCGAGCTGCTGCTTCGGCGTGATCTCGCGCTTCAGCCAGACGAAGCCCTTGCGCGACGACAGGCGGTCGCGCACCTCGCCGGTGTCGAGATCGGGCAACGTCGCGGTCAACAGCTCGATCGCCTCGTCTTTGTCGATGATGCGGCGCGGCTCGCCGAACAGGCTCGGCGCCTTGACGTCGGTGGCGAGAATCGCGCCGTTGCGGTCGATGATGTCGGGCCGCGCGGTTGCGATCGCGTCCTGCGAGGCGGTGCGCCGCGCGCCATGGCTGTCGGCGCCGATCGCGAACAGCACCAGACGGCCGGCGAGCACACAATAGACCACGGCAAAGGCGAGGATCGCGAAGCCGACGCGGGCGCGCGCCTTCGCGGTGCGGTCGACATTGCGCCCGTACAGCAGGTTACGGATCAGCCGCTGGCGCCAGGGCTCGGCCGGTTTGTTGGCGGGCGCCGGATCGGTCGTTGCTGATCCAGTCATTGCTGATCTCCTGGGGCCTGCTCGGGTTCCGCCACGGGCGCCGTCTGGTCCGCGGCGGGCTGGTCGGCAGCGGGCGCCGAGATCGACCCCGTTGTGCCGTCGGGTTCGGCGGCCGCCTCGATCGTGTCGATCATGGCGCCGATCGGGTCGCGCGCGCCGGGCCGCGTAAAGTTCGGCGGCCGCTCAGGAAGGTTCTTCAGGGAATCGTACTGGTTGGCGTTGATCGGCTTAAGCGGCAGATGCCGCTCGACAAGGCCCTGCAGCCGCAACGGCGCATCGAGCTTGGCCCATTCGGCGCGCAGCATCGCGATCGCGTCGCGCTGCTTGCGGATCTCCGCGTTGAGCTGCAGGACGCGTTCGACGCGCGCGGTCGATTCCATCTTGATGCGGTAGACGTAGGACGCCGCGAAGATCAGCATGCCGATGACGAGAAAGTGGAGGATGCGCATCGTCAGCCTCCCCGCATCACGTCGGCGAGCCGCGGCCAGGACGGCAGGGCATCGGCCTCGTGCACCGGCGCCGCGGTCCGTTCGGCGGCGCGCAGCTTCGCGGACCGCGCGCGCGGATTGGCCGCGACCTCGGCGTCATCGGCCGCGACCGGGCGCTTGGTCAGGATCTTGAAGCTCGGCGCTGATTGCGCGACCTCGGGCATATGCCGCGATCCGGCGCTGATCTTGCCGCGCTCGGCGAAGAAGCTCTTGACGATGCGGTCTTCCAGCGAATGAAAGGAGACCACGACCAGCCGGCCGCCCGGCTTCAGCACGCGCTCGGCCGCCGCGAGCGCCTGATGCAGCTCGTCGAGCTCTTCATTGACGAAGATGCGCAGCGCCTGGAACGTCCGCGTCGCAGGGTGGATCTCGTTCGGCTTGGCGCGCACGACCCTGGCGACGATGTCGGCGAGCGCCTCGGTCGTCGTGATCGGCGCCTCCTTGCGGGCGGCGACGATCGCACGCGCGACGCCGCGCGAGTGGCGCTCCTCGCCGAAGATGTAGATGATGTCGGCGAGCTCGCGCTCGGATGCCTTCGCGACCACGTCGGCGGCGGTCGGGCCGCTCTGCCCCATCCGCATGTCGAGCGGGCCGCTGCTGCGGAACGAGAAGCCGCGCTCGGCCTGGTCGAGCTGCATCGAGGAGACGCCGACATCCATCACGACGCCGTCGACGGCATCCAGCCCCTGCGCCGCGCAAACCTCCGCAAGGTGGGAGAAGCGATCCTCGACCAGCGTCAGCCGGCCGTCGGAGCCGTCGACCAGGTCGAAGCCGCCCAGGATCGCCGTGCGGTCGCGGTCGATGCCGACCACGCGGGTATCAGCGACGTCGAGAATCGCGCGGCTGTAGCCGCCGGCGCCGAAGGTGGCATCGACATAGATGCCGCCCGCGCGCGGCGCGAGATACTCGACTGCCTCGCGGCCCAGCACGGAAATGTGACGGGAAGCATGCGCGCTCATCCGCCGCTCCCGGGCGGGGCTGCGCACGTAACATGGAATATGGACGCGCGCCGACTCATTGCGCCTCGAATCCTCGCGCCTTGGCAGGCCATTCCGATCGAAGAGCCGTTGCGAGATGCGCGCGCCGGTTCCCATTGTCGGCCGCAAATCCTGATGTCCGACCGGAATTCGCTGGGCTTCCATGGGATTTCGCGCAAAAGCGGACCTCGGCCGTCCCCCAAAGACCGGTTCGGCTCTTCACCTCTCAGTAACGGCACTTAGCGTTAAGAAACGGTTGATGATGCGTTAGCGGACTAGCAGGCCTTTTAACCGCATTCGACTGGTGCCCTTGGCACACATCCGGAGCAAAATGCGCCCGATGGAACCGGCTGGTCGATTGCACCGGCCCGCAGGGTAAAGGAATAGTAAACGCCTGTCCTTTTATACTTATGTCAAATTGCCGTTCTCCTACCGGGTTTGAGTGATTCGATGGCTTCTGGTTCGTCCACGTCTGCAAACGCTGATTCGAAGCGTCAACGGGCCCTTCCCGTCCCAAGGGCTGTTGCCGATATGACGACGTTCACGCCCGATTCCTCGATCGCGTCCGACGTGATTCCGTCGATGAACTTCGGCGAGCGCGCCAACAACCGCCAGCCCGACATGATCGTGCTGCACTATACCGGCATGCCCGACGTCGAGGGCGCGATCACGCAGCTCTGCACGCCTGGCACCGAGGTCTCGGCGCACTACATCGTGCTCGAGGACGGCCGCATCGTGCAATGCGTGCCCGAGAGCAAGCGCGCCTGGCATGCCGGCGTGTCATTCTGGGCCGGCGAGGACGACATCAATTCCTGCTCGATCGGTGTCGAGATCGTCAATCGCGGTCATGACTGGGGCTATCCGGACTTTCCGCTGCGCCAGATCGCGGCGGTCATCGCGCTGTGCCGTGGCATCATGCTGCGCCGCAAGGTGCCCTCGCATCGCGTGCTCGGCCACTCCGACGTCGCGCCGGCACGCAAGAAGGATCCCGGCGAGAAATTCCCCTGGCATTCGCTGGCCAATTCCGGCGTCGGCCACTGGGTGCAGCCAGTGCCGATCGTGCGCGGCGACGCGCTGATGCTGGGCGCGATCAGCGACGACGTCGCGAAGATGCAGGCGGCGTTCGCGCGCTACGGCTACAACATCCCGACCCACGGCAAATACGACGGCGCGACCATGGAAGCGGTCACCGCCTTCCAGCGCCACTTCCGCCCCGAACGCATCGACGGCATCGCCGACCGCTCGACCATGGCGACGCTTCACGCGCTGCTGGCGAGCCTGCCGGAGGACGCAACGACGGCGACGCCGGCGAGATAGCCGATCCACATCGCTAAGCTCACTGCGGTGCAGAGGCGCGGCCTCGCTTGCCCCTTGCGGAGCCTGCGCGACCTGCCCCGCAACGGCGAAATCGGCAAAGGAATCCGATCCGATAATTTCCGGCCGCATGAGCGTGCCCGAACGGGAACTTTTCACCATCGCGCCGATTTTTTTTGTTGGGGCAGTTTGACTGGAGATTGGTCCATGTTCAAAGCACTCATTGCAGGCGCTGTCGCCATCGGCCTCGCCGTCGCTCCGGCAGCCGCAGGCGCCATGACGATGCAGCACAAGACCCACAAGGTCCATCATGCGAAGAAGATGACACCCGGCACCACGACCGGCATGTCGAGCGGAAAATCGAGTGGAACAGCGACCCAAAAGCCGAGCGGAACGGCGAATCAAAAAACGAACGGCGGTGGAACGACAAAACAGGGCTATTGAGCACGTCGAACGTCGCGCGCCCGCTGGCGCTCGTTGATGGTTGATGCACGAAGATGAGGTGACGTCACCTCATCTCCGCTATGCGCCGTGCATAGAGTCGACGCAACGGCTCCAATTGCGTGGCATCGGTCGCGAGGAGATACGCTTTTCGCGCCTCCTCATTGCGGCCGAGCCGCCGTAACAGGTCGGCGCGCACCGCGGGGAGCAACTCGTACCCTTTCAGCCTGCCGCGTGCCTCAAGCGCATCGATCAGGTCGAGCGCGCGCGCCGGACCGTCGACCATCGAGACCGCGGCGGCGTGGTTGAGTTCGATCACCGGCGACGGGCTGATCCGCAACAGCACCTGGTAGAGGCCTGCGATCTGCGGCCAGTCGGTGTCATTATAGTTGGGCGCCCGCGCATGCAGCGCGGCGATCGCGGCCTGCACCGCATAGGATTGCGGCCGGCCGGGCATCCGCAGCGCCTGCTCGACCAGCCTCAAACCCTCGGCGATCTGGTTGAAATCCCACAATGTGCGGTCCTGCTCCTCGAGCAACACGATGTCGCCGCCCGTGGTCTGGCGGCCGGCGCGGCGCGCGTCGTGCAGCAGCATCAGCGCCAGCAATCCCTTGATCTCGCCGCGGGCGGGCATCAGTGCATCGAGCAGCCGCGCCAGCCGGATCGCCTCCCGCGCCAGATCCGGCCGCATCAGGTCCTCGCCCGCGGTGGCGGCATAGCCTTCGGTAAAGACGAGATAGATCACCGCGAGCACGCCGTTGAGCCGCGGCTCGAGCGCTTCGCGCTCCGGCACCTCATAGGGAATGCCGGCGAGCCTGATCTTCTGCTTGGCGCGCAACAGCCGCTGCGCCATCGCGTCTTCGCTCACAAGGAACGCGCGCGCGACCTGCGCCGTGGTCAACCCGCACACCGTGCGCAGCGTCAGTGCGACCTGAACCTCCTCGGCAAAGGCCGGATGGCAGCAGGTGAAGATCAGCCGCAGCATGTCGTCATCAAGCGTGGCATCGGCCGGCTCGGCCGGCGGTTCCGCATCGAGCTGCATCTGATGCGTCAGTTCCTGCTGCTTGCCGCGAAAGGTCGCGGCGCGGCGCACGCGGTCGATCGCCTTGTTGCGGCCGACATTGACGAGCCATGCGCGAGGATTGGACGGCAGCTCGCCGATCGGCCAACGCTGCAGCGCCACCGCGAAGGCATCCTGCAGGGAATCCTCGGCAAGATCGAAATCGCCGACGAGGCGGATCAGCGTGGCCAGCGCCCGCCCCGCCTCGTCGCGAAAGATCTTCTCGATGTCGCCTGGGGTCATGACGTGCTCTCGGAGAAACGTCGTTCCGGGGCGCACGCGCTTGCGCAAGCACCCCGGACATGACGGCTCCGTCATCAATTGTCGTAGATCATCACCGGCCGGACCTCGATCGAGCCGGTCTTGGCGCCGGGAATTCGCGCGGCGAGGCCAAGCGCGGTGTCGAGGTCCTTGGCGTCGACCAGATAGTAGCCGGCGAGTTGCTCGCGGGTTTCCGCGAACGGGCCATCGGTGGTCAGGATCTTGCCGTCGCGGACCCGCACCGTGGTCGCGGTGGTCGTGGGCTGCAGGCCGTCGCCGGCCTTGAAATGACCGCTCTGAATGATGGACTGGGTGTAGGCGGCGTACTCCGCCGAGACTTTCTTGCGCTCGTCCGGGTTCGTATGGGCCAGGTCCGCTTCGTTCCGGTAGATCAACAGCAGGTACTGCATCTGAAATCTCCTCTTGGTCGGCTGGATCGCCGACACCCAGTCGAACGGGCGACACGCACAACGACATCGTAGTGGAGAATTTTTTAGCGCGGCGCAGAAACCTAACTGCAAGCCGCGCCCGCGGCAATTCGGTCCGGTCTCATGGATGGGTTTTGGCCTGCTCGGACTGCGCCAGCCGGCGTCTCAACTCCTTCATCTCCTCGAAGCGTTTGGTCACGTCACGCATGACGGCCGCCGTGCCGACGACCTGCTGCCCGGCGTCGTGCAGCATCACAATGGTAAATTCGACGGAGATACGCCGGCCATCCTTGGCGAGAGCGGGCACCGAAAGCAGGTCGCCATGACCGTAACGGCTGGTTCCCGTCTCCATGACGTGGCGATAGCCGGCCCAGTGGCGTGCGCGCAGGCCTTCGGGAACAATGAGGTCAAGCGATTGTCCGACGGCTTCCTCGGCCGAGAAGCCGAAGATCCTGACCGCGCCGGGATTCCAGAACGTGATGCGGCCTTCGCGATCGGTCGCAACGACCGCATCGGACGCACCGTTGAGCACCGCTTCTCCCACGGCTGCAGCAATATTCATCGTTCATCTCCTGCTTATTCCGAACCTGCTCTGGGCCCGGACGCTCGCGCTGGCAAGCGCAGAAATGACAATGCGCAGCCGCCGCCGGCGTGGTTCCGGCGCTGCGCTCGACACCCTGCGCCGAAAATCACGGATGCGGCTGGATTAACTATCGCAACCGCTTGACGCGGCGCATCAAAACCCCCATGCCATAGGGCGTCAGTCGGCCGGACGGCCGTTCCCGCAAGTGCCGAAAGGCCGCGGGAGAGGAAAGTCCGGGCTCCATCGACATGCGGTGCCGGATAACATCCGGCGGGGGTGACCCCAGGGAAAGTGCCACAGAGAACGAACCGCTCCCTCCTCGGAGGAAGTAAGGGTGAAAAGGTGCGGTAAGAGCGCACCGCGTTTCCGGCAACGGCGACGGCATGGCAAACCCCACCGGGAGCAAAACCGAATAGGGACGGCAACGCGGTCAGTTCGCGACATCGCGATAACACCGCAGGGCGATGTCAGGCCCGCTGTCCGGGTAGGTTGCTCGAGGCAAGGTGCAAACCTTGTCCCAGAGGAATGGCCGTCACGTACCATTCGCGAGAATGGTGCCCTACAGAACCCGGCTTACAGGCCGGCTGATGCTCTGCAAATGAGGGGCTCGGCGCAGCACGCCGGGCCCCTCGCCATTTGGCGGTACCACTTCGCACGCGCTGTGATGGAGCCGAGCTCTTTGGTAGGGTGCCGAACCGGCGCTGCTGCATCAGGACAAACGGCATGACCTATTTTGATCTCGGGCCGTACAGCCGCAAAGTCACCACGTCCTCCCCCGACGCCCAGCTTTGGTTCGACCGCGGGCTCAACTGGGTGTTCGGCTTCAACCATGGCGAGGCCATCAAGTGCTTCCAGAAGGCGCTCCAGCATGACGCCGAATGCGCCATGGCGCATTGGGGCATCAGCTATGCCGCGGGGCCGAACTATAATCTGCCCTGGGTTCGCTATGACCCGCAGGGGCGCCAGATGGCGCTGTCGGCCTCTTACGATGCCATGCAGCAGGCGCTCGCGCATGCAGGGAAGGCGAGTCCAGTCGAACAGGCGATGATCAACGCCCTGCCCGCGCGTTATCCGCAACGCGAGGCGATCGACGACATGACGCCGTGGGACAAGGCCTTCACCGCAGAGATGCGCAAAGTGTTCAAGGACTTTCCCGATGATATCGAGGTCCGCGCCGTCCTTGCCGAAGCGATCATGAACGAAACGCCGTGGCAGATGTGGGACCTACCCTCCGGCAGGCCGACGGAAGGAGCCGGCACCGAGGAATGCAGAGCGCTCCTCGAAGGCGCGTTCGACAAAGTCCCGGCGTCGTGGAATCATCCGGGCCTGCTGCATCTCTACGTTCATCTGATGGAGATGTCGCCCTTCCCGCAGCTGGCGATGCGGGCCGGCGACCGGTTGCGCGCGATCGTGCCCGACGGCGGTCACCTGATCCACATGCCGACGCATCTCGATGTGTTGTGCGGTCAATACAACGACGTCCTGCTCTACAATCAAAAGGCGCTGAAGGCCGACCGGAGCTTCCTCGCCTATTCGGACGATCCGGGCGTCTATTTGATCTATGTCG
This sequence comes from Bradyrhizobium sp. ISRA436, assembly GCF_029910015.1. Classification (NCBI taxonomy): domain Bacteria; kingdom Pseudomonadati; phylum Pseudomonadota; class Alphaproteobacteria; order Hyphomicrobiales; family Nitrobacteraceae; genus Bradyrhizobium; species Bradyrhizobium sp. ISRA436. Next base: position 1,926,413 of record NZ_CP094519.1, on the reverse strand, counting down.
TCCACAACTTCCACTTCGCTATCTACGGCGCGATGTTCCTTGGCCAGTACACACCCGCCATTGCAGCGGCCGAGGAGTTGATCGCCACGGTGCCGGAACCGGTTCTGCGAATTCAATCGCCGCCAATGGCCGATTTCCTCGAAGGCTATCTGACGATGAAGCAGCACGTTCTCGTGCGCTTCGGAAAATGGCGCGAGATCATCGAACAAGAGCTCCCGGAGGATCGCCACCTCTACTGCTCGGTGACGGCCATGATCCACTACGCCAAGGCGGTCGCGCATTCCGCGCTTGGCAATGTCGCCAAGGCCGAAGCCGAGAAGGCCCTGTTTGCGGCAGCGAAGGCCCGCGTGCCGGAGGGCAGACTCGTGCACAACAACAAGGTCTCGAACCTGCTCAATGTCGCCGACGCGATGCTCAATGGCGAGCTGGAGTACCGCAAGGGCAATTACGACATTGCGTTCGCGCATCTGCGCGGCTCAGTCGAGCTTTCCGACGCGTTGCCCTACGATGAGCCATGGGGATGGATGCAGCCGCCCCGCCATGCGCTCGGCGCGTTGCTGCTCGAGCAAGGACGAATCGAGGAAGCCGAGGCGGTCTACCGCTCCGATCTCGGCCTTGATGGCAAGCTAAGCCGGGCCTGCCAGCATCCCGACAATCTGTGGTCGCTCCACGGGCTGCACGAATGCCTGGCTCGGCGCGGCGAGAAGGTCGAGAGCGCGCTGATCAAGCAGCGGCTCGATCTCGCGCAGGCGCGCGCGGAGATCCCTATCAAGGCATCCTGCTTCTGTCGACGAACGGCGCTAGCTGCCGCGTAAGGGATTCCAGATGGACCTGCGGAAGATCATCGAGGCTGCACGTGAAATCAACGATCGGACAGGCGCTGTCACCTCCGATCAGCTCAACGAGCTGTGCCCGAAAGAGCTCTCGCTTGAGGACGTCCAAGCCCTGCTCAAGGCGCTGAGAGATGAAGGGATTCAACTCGCAGACAAGGAGACCTGACCAACGGGCCCGGAGCCGGATGTCGATCGCTTCCAGCGGACGCGGTTCGCCTGGCGTCAGAACGACCCGACTGCGGTTCCAATTGCGATCATGGCGGCGAGCGCGATGGTCAAGCGGCCTGAAGCTGATCCCGTCAGCGCCGCCAGCAGGTGCGTCGCGACGGCAAGCGACACCAGCGGGCCGCCGGGTCTTGGCCGATTGGTCAACGTTCTCGAAAATGCGACATGCACGCGTGGTGTGAGCCTGCCAGTTCCTATGCCGGCCGCGCCGCGACCTCCATCAACAGCGCCATCAGCGCTTCCGGCGCGGTGACGTTCGGCGAGTGGCTGGCGTCGATCTCGAAATAACGCCAGCCGGCTTCGTTCTTCGTGCGCCGGGCAAACTGGCCGAACGTGTCCGCCGGCGCGATGCGGGTGGCGTAGATGTAGCTGCGCGGCAACGTCGGTTCGCCGTGCTGCAGCTTCAGCTTCTGCTCGAAACATTTGAGCGGCATGCCGACGCGGCGCGCGGTCAGCCATTCGACGTCGGCGGGCGAGGTGTCCGGCGGTGTCGGCATCGGCGGGATGCGCCAACCGTCGCCGTTCCGCGCGGCGTCCCGCATCTGCTCGATCGCAACCTCGTTGAGGTCGAACAGCGATTGTCCGTCGCGCGGCACGAAGGCATCGAGATAGATCAGCTGCGCGACGCGCTCGCGCGCGCGATCGGCGACGCCAGTCGCAACCATGCCGCCATAGGAGTGGCCGAGCAGCACGATGTCGCGCAGATCGTCATATTTGATGACGGCAAGCACATCCTGGATGTGGGCTTCCAGGTCGATCGACGGATTGGCGAGATGCGCGCGCTCGCCGAGCCCGGTGTAGCTCGGGGTGACCAGCCGGTGCCCGGCGGCCTGCATCAGCGGATGCATCTTCTTCCACGCCCATCCCGCCGACCAGGCGCCGTGGCAGACCAGAAAGGTTTTGGACGAACTCGTCATCATGGGGCACGCTTCCAGTTTCGATTATGGTTGAAGAGCCGAGATTTCGAATAGTACCCGCTGCTGTCGTCGTGTAAACGTCGCCGCAATGACCAAGAAAATGAGACGACGATGACCGCCGCGAGCTACGCGATCCTGTTCTCCGGCGCGCTGGCCGGCGGATTCGTATCCGGCCTCGCCGGCTTCGGCACCGCGCTGATGGCGCTCGGCATCTGGCTCTACGTTCTGCCTCCGACGCTGGCGGTGCCGCTGGTGCTGATCTGCTCGGTGATCGCGCAGGTCTCGACGCTGCCATCGATCTGGAAGATGATCGATTTCCGCCTGATCTGGCCCTTCATCATCGGCGGTCTCGCCGGCGTACCGATCGGCATCCTGCTGATCGCGCATGCCGATCCGATCGTGTTCAAGCGGACCATCGGCGTGTTCCTGGTGGTGTTTCCCGTCGTGCTTTACTTCCAGCGGACGCCGACGGCGATCCGCTTCGGCGGCAAAAGTGCCGACACGGCGATCGGTTTCGCCGGCGGCATCCTCGGCGGCCTCGCCGGCCTGTCCGGTCCGCTTCCCATCCTGTGGGCCAGCCTTCGCGGCTGGGGCAAGGCGGAGCGGCGCGGCGTCTTTCAGACCTTCAATTTCACGATCCTTGCGACCGCGCTGTGCGTGCAGATTGCAAGCGGCCTGGTGAAGGCCGAGATCGTCTGGCTGGTGCTCTGCGCGTTTCCCGGCACGCTGCTCGGCGCCTGGCTCGGCTCCCGCGTCTATCACGCGATGAGCGACCGCAATTTTTCCGACGTCGTGCTGGGGTTGCTCGTCCTCTCCGGCATCGGGTTGCTGTGGAGCGGATTTGCGGCGAGATAGCGCGCGCGGAGCCGTCAGCGGAGCGCGACTAACCGGACATCAGCCCGTCAGCCGCGCGCCGCCATTCACTCCGCCGCGTCGATCCGGTCGAACTCGGTCACCTGGCGCTCGAACAGGCCGCGGTAGATGCCGCCCGGTCGCGCGGTCAGCGCCTTGTGCGTGCCCTGCTCGACAATCTCGCCGCGATCGAACACCAGGATCCGGTCCATGCTGCGCACCGTCGACAGCCGGTGCGCGATCACGATCGAGGTCCGGCCCTTCATCAGCCGCTCCATCGCCTCCTGGATCAGCGCCTCCGATTCCGAATCGAGGCTCGAGGTCGCCTCGTCCAGGATCAGCACCGGCGCATCGGCCAGGAAGGCGCGTGCCAGCGCCACGCGCTGCCGCTCGCCGCCCGACAGCTTGACGCCGCGCTCGCCCACCAGCGTGCCGTAGCCTTTCGGCAGCCGCATGATGAAGTCGTGCGCATTGGCAAGCCGCGCGGCCTGCTCGATCACGTCCATGCCGGCGCCGGGACGGCCATAGGCGATGTTCTCCGCCAGCGTCCGGTGGAACAGGATCGGCTCCTGCTGCACGATCGCGATCTGGCTGCGCAGCGACTGCTGCGTCGCATGCGCGATGTCCTGACTATCGATCAGGATCCCGCCGCCGGAGACATCGTAGAGCCGCTGCACCAGCTTGACGAAGGTGGTCTTGCCGGAGCCCGAGCGCCCGACCAGGCCGACGCGCTCGCCCGCGCGGATGTCGACCGACAGCCCGTCATAGAGCGGGCGGCGATGCCCGCCATAGTGGAACGTCACGTCGTCGAACACGATGCGGCCGCCCTGGATGTCGATCGGGCGTGCGTCGACGGCGTCGACAATGCCGAGCGGCTCGCCATGGATCTGCACCAGCTCCTCCATGTCGTTCACCGAACGCTGCAGGTTGTTGATGTGCATGCCGACATCACGCAAGTAAGCGTGGATGATGTAGTAGCTGGTCAGCACATAGGTGACGTCGCCCGGCGTGGCGTGGCCCGCCGCCCACAACAGGATCGCTCCGCCGATCACGGACGCGCGGAAGCACAACAGCACCAGGAGCTGCGCGGTCGCGGTGTGGTTGTAACGGAACCAGGTCCGCCGCACCCGCCTGCGCCAGCGGCTGATGACGCCGGCAAGCCGTGCGTCCTCGCGAATCTCGGCGCCGAACGACTTCACCACCGCGTTGCAGGTCAAGGCATCCGCCAGCGTGCCGCCGACCTTGGTGTCCCACGCATTGGAGACGCGCGCGGCCGGTGCGACATAGCTGACCTGGAACGCCATGGTCATGGCGACATAGATCACCGAGCCGACGGCGATCACCGCGCCGAGCTGCGGCCAGTGCATGCCGAGCAGGATCATCGAGCCGACCAGCACCACCAGGGACGGCAACAGCGCCATCAGGATGGTGTCGTTCAGGAGATCGAGCGCCCACATGCCGCGCGTGATCTTGCGCACGGTCGAACCCGCGAACGAGTTGGCGTGCCAATCCGTCGAGAAGCGTTGCACCCGCATGAACGCCTGCTGCCCGACATCGGACATCGTCTTCAGCGTGAACGGCACGATCGTCTCGATGCCCACGAGCCGCAGGATCACCGACAGCGCGCCGAGCGCGACAATCGCGCCGAAGGCGATCATCGCGGCATGGCGCGCGACGGGATCGGAGGCGCCCGCGGTCAGCGAATCGACCAGATGGCCGGAATAGACCGGCATGAACAGGTCGGCGGCGGTCGCGCCGAGGAATCCCGCCGTAACCACGGAGGCGCGCAACGGCTGTTCCAGCCAGTGGCGGAAGACGAACGGCAGCACGATCCGGATCGCGGCCGGTCGCCTGGTCTTTTCATTGATCATGGCACATTCCGGCCACGCTTTTGCCGCGCCGGCCGGCTCCATCTGGAGCGACGTGCGCACGGAATCGGAGCGCGAGCGTCGCTGATAACTATCGGTAACGTGTTGGGAAGCTTGAGTGATCGGGATCAGGCCCGATCAGAGCTGGGAGCTAACGCGCAAGCGCATCCAGCATCATCGAACGCGGGCGCGCGATCTGCGAATTAAACGACTTCATGCGCATCTCCCCGGTTCGAGTAAGGAAGTGCCGCTTATAAGTGCATCACGCGTGATTTGCAAGATGACATCCGCGTGAGTGCGTCAATGTGTCGGCGATGCGACCATGCCCCGTCACCTGCAGCGTACCCGCATGTCGCTTCGCTCATGCGGGCTACAACTGGCGACGTCACTCTATTGCGGACGCGTGTGCGCGCATCAATGCGCGTCGCCGCCGCCGGCGACCATCGACGGCGGCTTGTTGACCAGCAGCACCAGGAGACTGAGGCCGACATAGAACAGCGACAGCATGAAGAAGGCATCGCCATAGCCCATCACCGCGGCCTGGCGGTGCACGATCTGCGAGAGCTGCTTCATCGCCATCAGCGCGGCATCGCCGGCACCCTGCATCCGCTGGGTCAGCATGTTCAGCGTCTCGACCGCGGTGGCGTTCCCCCAGGTCACGCGGTCGTGCAGCCGCGAGATGTGCAGGTCGGTGCGGTCGTTGAGCACCTCGTTGATGATGGCAAGCCCGACCGCGCCGCCGAGATTGCGCATCAGGTTGAACAGGCCGGAGGCGTTCTTGACGCGGTCCGGCGGCAGCGTGGCGAGCGCGATGTTGTTGGTCGGCACCATCGCGCACATCATGCCGATGCCGCGCAGGATCTGCGGCAGCAGCAGCTCGTAGAAATCGTAGTCGCGCGTGATCGAGGTCATCTGCCAGGAGCCGAGCGCGAAGGTGACAAGGCCGAAGGCGATGATGTAGCGCAGATCGACCTTGAGCATCAGCCGGCCGACCACCGGCGCCATCAGGAACATCGTCACGCCCGAGACGAACATGGTCTCGCCGATCATCAGTGCGCTGTAGCCGCGGATCTCCGCGAGATAGCGCGGATAGACGTAGGTGAGGCCGTAGAGCCCGATGCCGATGCAGAATTGCAGCACGCAGCCGACCGCGAAGTTGCGGTTGGCGAAGGCGTAGAGGTCGACGATCGGCTCCTCGGCGGTCAATACCCGCCAGAAGAAGGCGATCGCCGAGACGAAGCCGATCGCGGCGCAGACCGCGACCGAGGTGTCCTGCAGCCACTCATATTGCGGACCTTCCTCCAGCACATATTCGAGCGAGCCGAGGAAGCCGCCCATGAAGATCAGGCCCCACCAGTCGAAGCGCTCGAGCAGCGCGAAGTTGGGCTGGTCGAAATCGATCAGCGTCAGCACGCCGATGGTGATGCCGATGCCCGGCACGACGTTGATGAAGAACAGCCAGTGCCACGACATCACGTCGGTGATGTAGCCGCCGACCGTCGGGCCGACCGTCGGTGCCAGCGTCGCGACGAGACCGATGATCGGCGCCACGATGTGGAACTTGGTGCGCGGGAAGATCGTGTAGGCCGACGCAAACACGGTCGGGATCATGCCGGCGCCGAGGAAGCCCTGCAGCGCGCGCCACAGGATCATCTGCTCGATGGAGGAGGCGAAGCCGCACAACAGGCTCGAGAAGGTGAAGCCGAATGCCGAGATCGCGAACAACAGGCGCGTGCCGAGCGCGCGCGACAGGAAGCCGGACAGCGGGATCGCGATCACCTCGGCGATCAGATAGGCAGTCTGCACCCACGACACTTCGGTCGAAGACGCCGACAGGCCGGCCTGGATTTCGGTGAGCGAGGCCGAGACGATCTGGATGTCCAGGATCGACATGAACATCCCGAACACCATGATGATGAACGCAAACAGCCGCTTCGGCTGGATGCGATCGGCCGCCGGCGCTGCGGCCGTCATCGATGGGGGAGCAGTGGTCGCGTTCGCCATGGGCTAGCGCTCGCAGCTTGTCAACGCCTCTCCCCGTCGGGGAGAGCTCGGCGCAAGGCGCCGGGTGCGGGGCTGCAGGTCTCCCGAGAGGCCGAACCACCTCACCCGGATTGCATCTCGCGATGCAACCCGACCTCTCCCACAAAGGGAGAGGTAGACCTTCGATGCGGCAACGCTTTGATCCGAGGTCATTGTGCCGCACACTTTCAAGACATCACTGCGGATGGATCATCGTCGGCGAATCGAGATCGGCATCGCTGTCGGCATCAGCCGCGCCTTCGCGCGTGTCGACGGTGGTGTAGACCGACATGCCGGCGCGCAGCAGGCCCTGCCGGGCGACGCTGCTCGGCACGCGGATGCGGACCGGCAGGCGCTGCACGATCTTGGTGAAATTGCCGGTGGCGTTGTCGGGCGGCAGCAGCGTGAACACCGAACCCGCTGCCGGCGAGATGCTGTCGACGATGCCGGTGAACTTGCGGAAGCCGTAGGCGTCCACCTTGATCGTCACTCGCTGGCCGGGACGGATGCGCTTGAGCTGGGTCTCTTTATAGTTGGCGTCGATGAAGACGCCGTCGAGCGGCACCACATTGCCGAGCCGCTGGCCGACCGTGATGTAGTCGCCGGTATTGACCAGACGATTGGAGAAGGTGCCGTCGACCGGCGCACGCACTAACGTGAAATCGAGATCACGCTCAGCCTTGGCGAGCTGGGTCTGCAATTCCGCGAGTTGGGCGCGCGCCTCGGCCTGCTGCGCCTTGGTCACCTCGACATTGTCCTTGGCCGCATCGTAGGCCGCCTGCGCCGATCGCACCGCGGCAGCGCCCTGGTCGCGGCCGGCCTCAGAGACTTCGAAGGTGGCGCGCGAAGCAAAACCCTTGTTGCTCAGCGCCTGCTGGCGGTCGAAATCGAGGTCGGCACGCTTCAACCCGGCTTGCGCGGACACGAGTTGGGCCTCGGCCTGCTCGACCGTACTCACCGCGGCCGCGACCTGGCGACCGATGCGCTCGACCGTCGCCTGCTGGGTCGCAATCTTCCTGCGCGCGGCATCAACCGCGATCCGGTAGTCGCCGTCGTCGATCCGGAAGATCACGTCTCCCGCGCGTACCAGCGCGTTGTCGCCCGGCAGGATCGCGGCGACGTGACCGGCGACGCGCGCGCCGAGCATGGTGTTGTTGGCGCGGACATAGGCATCGTCGGTCGAGACGTAGAAGCGTCCAACCATCAGGTAGTAGACCGCGTAGCTCGCAGCGGCGAGCGCGAGCGCGCCGACCACGCCGAACATCACGAATTTGCGCTTGCCGGGTTTCGCCGGCGCGCTGGCCGCGGGCGGCACGGCCGGCTGCTCGGGCTCCGGCGCAGGCGGCGCCTCGGCCGGGCGGCGCCTGGCCTCCTCGGCAACATGCGGCCGGGCTTGCTCGTCGAAATTGGCGGCAACCTCGCGCATGTGCTGATCCGCGTCCGCCTCAGGCTCAGTGCGAACGATGCGCGCGGCCTGGTCTCTCGCTGCGGCCATAATTGGCCTCCCCACAAAAAAATCCCGCGGCCCGCGGCGCCGCAATCTCGGCCCCGCAGGTCATCACGCGTCGAAATGTAGCATTGACCGAACCGTTCGGTCAATCTAACTTCCGACATAGCGAGTTATAGTGCTTTGATTCCTGCCCCCGCGGATTGGGTTGAGTTCTTTCCCAGCAAGCTGAACCAATGGCTGCATCGCCCCCAAAGCCCCTCCACGTCGTCGGCGAGGAGGACTCATCGAAGCGCCGCCAGATCCTGGACGGCGCCCGCAAGGTCTTCATGGACCTCGGCTTTGACGGCGCCAGTATGGGCGAGATCGCCCGCGCCGCCGGGGTCTCCAAGGGCACGCTCTACGTCTATTTTCCCGACAAGGCCGGGCTGTTCGCGGCGATTGTCGAGGAGGAGAAGCTCGAGCAGGGCAAGACCGTCTTCAATTTCGACCCCGAACGCGACGTCGACATCACCCTCCCCGAATTCGGCCGCGCCTATGTCGGCTTGCTGTGCCGGCCCGGCGGCGGCTCGGCGATCCGCACGGTGATGGCGATTGCCGAGCGGATGCCCGAGCTCGGCAGCCGGTTCTACACTCATGTGATCGCCCACACGGTCGATCGCTTCGCCGCCTATCTCGAGGCACGCGCCACGCTCGGCGAGCTCGTGATCGACAATTATCAGCTCGCCGCCTGGCAGTTCATGCAGATGTGCCAGGCGACGCTGTTCCAGGCGTTCATCTTCCAGGCCAAGCCGTCGCCCTCGCCCGAACAGATCGCAACCGTGGTCGACAGCGCCACGCGCGTGTTCTTTGCGGCGTATCGGCCGAAGCAGGCGAACTGATCTTACGGACGTCATTTCGGATCGGCAGTGGCTCGAATGCGCGCCCCGCTCGGAATGACGCGGCGAGCCTGGCGCGCTACGCTGGATCAACCGACGCCAGCTCGAGGTGATCATTCGCCATGAACGACTTCACCATCAGACACATGCGGCCGAACGAGATCGCGCTCGCAGTGGACTGGGCCGCGGCCGAGGGCTGGAATCCCGGTCTCGCCGATGCCGGCTGCTTTGCCGCCGAAGACCCGGAGGGATTCTTCATCGGCGAGCTCGACGGGCGGCCTGCCGCGGTGGTCTCCTGCGTCAACTACGGTGCGCGATTTGCCTTCCTGGGCTTCTACATCGTGCGTCCGGATCTGCGCGGCCGCGGCCATGGCTTAAAGATATGGAATGCGGCAATCGCGCATGCGCATCCGCGCGTGATCGGACTCGATGGCGTAGTGGCGCAGCAGGCGAACTACCGGAAGTCCGGCTTTGAGCTCGCTTACGCCAATGTGCGCTATGGTGGCGGCGTCGCCGCACCGCCTGCCCCGAACGCCGACATCATCGCGCTGACCGATGTGCCGGCAGCGCTGATCGAGGCCGATGACGCCACGGTGTTTCCGGCACCGCGCCCGGCCTTCCTGCACGCCTGGATCAACGCGCCCGCGCATGTCGGGCGCGCGCTGATGCGCGACGGCAAGCTGGCCGGCTGGGGCGTGATCCGTCCGTGCCGCATCGGCCGCAAGATTGGTCCGCTTTTCGCCGATGACCGCGCGAGCGGCGAGGCTGTCCTGTCCGCACTTCTGGCGAGCGCAGGCGGCGGCGAAATCTTCCTCGACGTTCCTGCGGTCAACCGCGACGCCGTCGCACTGGCGCAAGGCCTCGGACTTTCGCCGCTGTTCGAGACCGCACGCATGTACACTGGCGCGATCCCGCCATTGCGGATCGATCGCGTGTTCGGCGTCACGACGTTCGAACTCGGCTAGCGCATGATGAGATTAGGTTGAGCTGGAGCGGCGGCGGTGCTTCACCTCTCCCTTGGGAGAGGCCGGCGCGCAGCGCCGGGTGAGGGATTACGGTCTCTCGTTAGCGCCGCGGCCCCTCACCCGATTTGCTGCGCAAATCGACCTCTCCCCGCTGGGGAGAGGTAAACCGAACCCGTGGCTAAAGCCGGCTCGACCAAAATTCATCGCGCTTTAGCGCACAAGGCCGAACGCAGCGAAACTGCCGGCTTACTCCGCGGCGGCGTTGACCTCGGGCGGCCGGACGTTGTCCTGCCCGACCTCCACAGGCAGCCCGGCGAAGCGGCGCAGCGCCTGTGCCATCTTCGCGCGGCCGCTGACGCCGGTGATGATGACGTCGACCATCATGAAGGACGAGTGGAACTGGCCGTGCGCCTTGAGCTGCTCGACCGGCACGCCGGCCTTCGCCATCGCTTCGGCATAGGCGATGCCCTCGTCGCGCAACGGATCGAACTCGCAGGTCACGACGAAGGCCGGCGGCAGGCCTTCGAGCTTGCCACGCAACGGCGCGACGCGCGGATCGGTGCGATCGGCGGGCGAGCAGTAGAGATCCCAGAACCAGTACATCAGCCCGCGTGTCAGGAAGTAGCCGGTCGCATTCTCGACATAGGACGGGCGGTCGAAGGTGGAGTCGGTGACCGGGCAGATCAGGAGTTGGCCCGCGATCTCCGGTCCGCCCCGGTCGCGCGCGAGCTGGCAGGTGACGGCCGCGATGTTGCCGCCCGCGCTCCAGCCGGCAACCAGGACGGGGCCAGCCCTGCCGCCGAGCTCGGCGGTGTGCGCGGCAATCCAGCGCGCCGCCGCATAGCCGTCTTCGGCCGCCGCCGGGAAGCGATGCTCCGGCGCGTGGCGATAGCCGACGCTGACGACGATCATGCCGGTGCGCCGGCACAGGTCGCGGCAGAACGGATCGTCCGATTGCTCGTCGCCGAGCACCCAGCCACCGCCGTGGAAATAGACCACGATCGGATGCGGCCCCGGTGTCGCCGGGCGGTACAGCTTGTAAGGCAGCGGCCCCTCGGCGCCCTGCAGCATGCCGGTGCCGACCTCAGCGACCGGCCGTCCGGCGGGTCGGCCCTTGTTGAACTCGTTGAGGAAGTCACGCGCCCCCTGCGCGCCCATCGTCTCGATCGGCGGCAGGTTCATCTCGCCAAGCAGGTTCAGCACCAGCCGCACGTCGGGCTGCAGCCGCACCACCTCGCCGTCATTGCATTGCGCGGCAACGCCGGGGCCGGTGAGCTTGAAGCCGAGCATGCCGCGGCTGACGACCTCGTTGCAGATGCCGCGATACGGACCGACGCCGCCGGTGTAGGGCATCACGCCCAGCGGCTTGCCGGGCACGTTGGCACCCGTGTACCAGGTGTTGGCGAGCCGATGCAGCGTCAGCATCGCGCAGTCGGCCATGTGCCGCTGCCAGCCTGATTGCGCCGTCTCCGTCGCCTCCATCGTGGTGAAGCCGGCGTCGCGCAGTTGCACCAGGCGGTCGACCACCCAGTCGACATGCTGCTCGATCGACACCGCCATGTTCGACAGCACCGACGGGCTGCCGGGGCCGGTGATCATGAAGAGATTGGGGAAGCCTGCGACCGTGAGCCCGAGATAGGTCTGCGGCCCGTGCGCCCAGACCGCGGACAGCGACTTGCCGCCGCGCCCCGAGATCGGATGCACCGCCATGATCGCGCCGGTCATCGCATCGAAGCCGGTGGCGAACACGATGACGTCGACATCGAAGCTGCGCTTGTCGGTGGTGATGCCGCTGGCCGTGATCGCCTTGATCGGCTCCTGCCGCAGATTCACCAGCGTCACGTTCGGACGGTTGTAGGTCGCGTAGTAATTCGTATCGAGGCAGGGACGCTTGGCGCCGAACGGATGGTCATGCGGGGTCAGCGCCGCAGCCGTCTCGGGATCCTTTACGACGTTGCGGATCTTCTCGCGGATCAGATCGGCGACCAGCGTGTTGCCATCGACATCGACGCCCTGGTCGGCCCAGAGCTGGGTGAGGATGTGGACGAGGTCGCCGGCCGCCCACGCCTTCTCGAAGCGCTCGCGACGTTCGGCGTCGCTCAACTGCCAGCTCACCACCGTCTGCTGCGGATAGGGCACGCCGGCCATCGACAAGCGCGCCTGCTCGCGATAGGCGGCGCGATCGGTCTCGAAATAGCTCTTGCGATCCTCGGGCGATGGACCATTGCCGGCGGGCAACGCAAAGTTCGGCGTGCGCTGGAACACGGTGAGCTGTGCGGCCTGCTCGGCGATTAATGGGATCGACTGGATGCCCGACGATCCGGTGCCGATCACGGCGACGCGCTTGCCCTTGAGATCGACGCCCTGATGCGGCCAGCGGCCGGTGAAATAGATCTCGCCCTTGAAATCCGTGACGCCATCGATCTCCGGTGGCTTCGGCGACGACAGACAGCCGGTCGCCATGATGTAGTAGCGGCACGAGACGGGCGCGCCGTTATCGGTCGCGAGCTGCCAGCGCTCGCTCGCGTCATCCCATGTCGCCTGCGTGACCTTGGTGCCGAAGCGGATGTCGGGGCGGAGATCGTAGCGGTCGGCAACGAAGCCGAGATAGCGCAGGATTTCCGGCTGGGTCGCGTACTTCTCCGACCAGGTCCACGCGATGTCGAGGTCCGGATCGAAGGTGTAGCTGTAGTCGATGGTCTGGATGTCGCAACGCGCGCCGGGATAACGGTTCCAGTACCAGGTGCCACCGACGTCGTCGCCCTCTTCCAGCGCAACGACCGAGAAGCCCGCCTTGCGCAGGCGATGCAACAGATAAAGGCCGGCGAAGCCGGCGCCGACGACTGCGACGTCGACCTGTTGCGATGTTGCGCTGCTGCTTGATTGCGAAGCACGTGCCGCGACTGCTGCATCTGGCATGCCATTCCTCCCGCGCGTGATGTTTTCCGGAAGGCTAGACCTGGGCTTTCAGTTTGTCATCATGGCAAATGCAATCTCAGGTCACCACACTTGTGGCGCGTCCGGTTTGAAGCGCGCCATGCAGCGTGTAGACGCAATTGGCTTGCTACGAGCGTCACCATCGCCCCTCAGCTCCTCAGGATGAGGAGTTGGGAGTCGCGATGAGGATGAATGCGTCAGATCGAACGCATCAATCCGCCGTCGACGCGGATGTTCTGGCCGGTGATGTAGGCCGCGCCCTCGGACACGAGGAATGCGATCGTTGCCGCAATCTCTTCCGCCTTGCCGTAGCGCTTCATCGGCACGCTCTGCCGGCGCTCGTCGGTTGCCGGCAGGCTGTCGATCCAGCCGGGCAGCACGTTGTTCATGCGCACATTGTCAGCGGCATAGCTGTCCGTGAACAGCTTGGTGAAGGCCGCGAGCCCGGCACGAAACACCGCCGAGGTCGGAAACATCGCACTCGGCTCGAATGCCCAGGCAGTGGAGATGTTGACGATCGCACCCGACTTCTGCGCCTGCATGACCGGCGCGACGAGCCGCGTCGGACGGATCACATTCATCAGATAGACGTCGAGGCCGGTGTGCCACTGCTCGTCGCTTAATTCCAGCACCGGCGCACGCGGCCCGTGGCCGGCGCTGTTGACCAGCGCATCGATGCGGCCCCAGCGTGCCATCACGCCGTCGACCGCGCGCTTCAGATCGTCGTTCGAACGGTTCGAGCCGGTGAAGCCGAGCCCGCCGAGGTCGTTCGCCAGCGCCTCTCCCTTGCCCGACGACGACAGGATCGCAACGCGGAAGCCATCTGCCGCCAGCCGCCGCGCGGCCGCCGCTCCCATGCCACTGCCGCCTGCGGTGACGAGCGCGACTTTCTGTGCTGCCATGATGGATCCCCGGGATGATAGGCCTGACGCAGCTCTTATCATCCGAGATCACGCGGCGCGACACCACCGTCTTGGTGAGCTTGCGGGAATGCTCGCCCGAACGATCGACGGGAGGCCATAGGAATTCGAGAAAGAGCGCATCGGCACTTTGTAAATGCGGAATAAGCGCCGCCAAACCGATCGCTCCTGCCGGGTGGTGGACGGCGCCGTGCGACGCACTGGCGCGTCAGACTGGCGCACCGATCGGCACAACCGTGGTCAGGCCTGTGGCGCTGCCTTGAGGAGCCTGGCAAGCGCCTCGACCAGTTGATCCGGCGAGAACGGCTTTTGCAGCAGGACGCTGTCCGGCACGCCCTTGGTCGGCCACTCGTCGCCTGAGCCGCCCGTGATGTAGAGCACCGGAAAGGACGGGTCGATCTCACGGGCGCCGCGCGCCACACGCCAGCCGTCGAGCCGGCCAAGCAGCCGGATGTCGGTAACGAGCGCGCTGTATTTGGTCCGGAAGGCTTTGAGGAGCGTCAACGCCTCCTCGCCCGAGCCCGCGATCGCCGGCTCGTAGCCGCCGTCCTTGAGGGCGTCCTCCACCAGCGACTGTAGATCGCGATCGTCTTCAATGACCAGAATAATCGGCGCGTCTTGCAAAGGCGTCCCCTAGAATCAGCCGGGCGTGCCCGACTCGGCGAGCATATGCAGCAAAAGATGGCTACCGTTTGCACGGCAACCGGCAAACACGAGCGCCTGACGCACTACTCGTCGGCGAGGTCGTCTTCTTCATTGCTCCCGGGCCTGCCCCGGGAGGCGGCGGGCTTTCTGCCCACGATCGATCCTGTGACATAAGGATCGCGCGCTGCATAGGGGCTACGGCCGCCGGCGCGTGCGGCAACCTCCTCGCCCGACCGGGCAGCCGGCTCGCAGATGAAGCGGCGGCTGGCGCGGCGCATCAGGTCCACATGGATGTGGTCATAGTGGTACACATTGGAGCCCGGCGCCAGCACCGTGGTGAACTGCTGGCAGGCGGCGGCCTGCACGTCGCGCAGGAAGCCCTGCTCCTCCGGCAGCCCCTTCCAGCCATCCTTCACCGTGATGCGGCGGCCGTCGGCGAGCGTGAAGGCTGCAATATCGAGAGCGTTGCCAAAGGCATGCTCGGAAATATGCGCATGCGGATTGCCGTTCATGCCGCGGCAGGAATAGGCGGAAATCTGCTTGATCTCGACCACGCGCGCGCCGAACCAGCGCTGTGCCGCCGGCTGCACGGAATCGTTCAGCCAGCGCTCGAGCACCGACACGATCGGGCATGCAAGCGTAGCGGCAGGCTTCACTGCGACCGGTCCAACCGCCGCGACCGGATTGCCGCTCGACGGGCCAAGCCGTGGCAGCGCTCCACCGCCGGGCTGCTGACCATAGGGCGCCGGCGAATAGGGTGCGGCGGCGGCGCGCTGCGGATTCGCCGGCAGTCCCGGATAATAGGGTTTGTCGGTCCTTGCTTCGGGCGTCCCCTCGGGCGGCAGGTTAATCTCGTCCTGTTGCGGCGCGACGCCGGGTGCAGTCAGCGAGATCGGACCGTTCGGCTGAGTGCCATAGCTTGGTCGGCCGACGGCCTGGTCCGAATAACGCGCCTGCGCAGGCGGCGGCTGATTGATCGGCCAGCGCGGCTGGTTGCCGATCGGCGCCGGCGGACGCAGGTCGTCGGCAAATCCGTAGGCGGAGCTGCTCTCCCCGAGCGCTGCGACCTTGAGCGGAAACTCCGCGCCGCAGACGCCGGGACCGGAGATCGGATCGATGCGGACGAGGTCGGGACCTTCCTTGACCGCGCCGGATTTCAGGCACGCGACCTCTGCCTCCGCCCGCCACGGCTCGCGCTCGGCAGTCTGAAACAGACCGCGCCCGCAACCAGCCAGCGAAACGAGGACAAGGGAGCCGACGAGATACAAACGAACTCCGCGCGTCATGCGCGCAGGTTCGACGAATTTATTTAAAGACTCTTCAACGCGTTGATTTCAGGTCCTCTTAACCATGCAATGGAACCGGGCAGGACGTCCCTGCCAACGGCAAGGCGACGTGAGCACCCACTTTCGAGAATGAGCGCCTGCTTCCAGGATGGACAGCAGGGATGACTTTCATGGCGGGGAACGGATCGCCGGCCTTGGCGTTATTGGGGGCCGCTGTGAACCGAGGGAGCATCACAATGGAGTCGGCGAGTCCGCTGCTGAGCAAGCTGAGCATGATCGCCGCGTACGTCGCGTTGGCCTTTGTCTGCGCCATCGTCCTCGGCGTCTTCTGAACGCCGACCCGACTTGAATTCCCGACCTTGGATTTTGGCGCCCAGCGGCCCTCTCCGCCGGGCGCTTTGCGTGGGCGATCCAACCCGAACAATTCGATGCGGTCACGACTGAAGCACGTGGAGCGGCCGCATCCATGATCCCAACTCCATATCTGAATATCTGATCCTTCCTTTCATCAACCGGTTCGCCCCCGCGTTGCATCCCGGATATCTTTCTTGACGGCGGAGCGGCAGCCAGATCGTCCGGCATTCCAACCGAGCAAATGACCCACGCATCGCAAGCGCTACATGTCCGTCGCGCGACCAGAAAGGCGGAGTGCAACGTCCGATGAAGAATTTCCTCCGCGCAGCCAAGCTGCTGCTCCTCGACCTGGCGTCGACCGTGGTCTTTCTCGTCATCTTTCTGCTGACGCACAACACCGCGCTTTCGGTCGGCCTCGGGATCGCGTTCGGCGTCGTGCAGATCGGGATCCAGCTGGCTCGCCGCAAGCCAATCGACACCATGGAGTGGTTGAGTCTGTTCCTGGTGGTCGCCGCGGGCACCGCGACGCTGCTCACCCACGACCCGCGCTTCGTGCTGTTCAAGCCGAGCGTGATCTACGCGATCGTCGGCGTCGTGATGCTCAAGCCCGGCTGGCTGAACCGCTATCTGCCTGACATCGCAAAGACCGTCGTGCCCGATGTGGCCGCGATGGTTGGCCTCGCCTGGGCCGGTCTGATGTTCGTCTCCGCGGCCGTGAACGCGTTCGTTGCGCTCACCTGCAGCGTGACGACATGGGCGATGGTGATGCCGATCTACGGCATCGTCAGCAAGATCGTGATTTTCCTTGGCGGATACGCCGCCCTGCGCATCGTCGCCAGGCGTCGCATCCGCGCCCTGCCGGCCGCCGAGCGTGACGCCCTGCTCGCCCTCGACGGGACGGCTGCGACAGCGTCGCCCTGACGGCGCGCGATCCGTGCGAACGAATCGCGGATGCGGCGCCTGATCGCCGCCACGACAACAAGGCGCCGCCGTTCATTCGGCATTCAGCCGGACGCGGCTCAATTGCCGGTCCGTCCAGGTGCTTCCCGGGAATCGATGGTGATGCGGCGCAGAGTCTGTTTCGCGCTCCTACTGGGCGCTGGCCTGATGCTGGGCTGGCATGCGCGCGCCGTCGCCGCACCGGACCTGACGCAACTCGCGCAGGCGCAGCCCGCGCCGGCGCCCGCCCCTGCTGCAACTCCCGCAACGCCTGCACCTGCGACGCCAACGCCTGCGGCCACACCACAGGCCGCGGCGCCCGAGCCGATCGGCAACGTCGCAACGCTGACCGGCACCGCGACCGTCACCCGCAACACCACCACGACGCCGCTGCAGATCCGCGACGACATCTTCGCCAATGACGAGGTCGCGACATCAGCGACCTCGTCGCTCGGCATCACCTTCACCGACGGCACCACCTTCAACCTGCGCGCCAACGCCAAGATCACGATCGACAACTACGTCTATGAGGACGGCGGCCAGCAGAACAACGCGCTGTTCAACGTCGCCAAGGGAACGGCGGCCTTCGTCGCCGCGGCCGTCGCCAGGACGGGCAACATGAAGATCTCGACGCCGACGGCGACGCTCGGCATCCGCGGCACCACCGGACTCGTGGAGGTGCCCGAAGGCGCGAATGCGACCAACTACAATGTCGGCATCAAGCTTTATCCCGACGCCGACGGGCATGTCGGACGGATCGAGGTCAGCGACCGCAGCGGCGCCTCGCTCGGCGTGCTGACGCGCGCCGCGAGCGGCTTTGCCATTCGTCCCGGCACCGGCGGCGCGCGGTTCGCCGCGGTGCCGCTGACGATCTCGCCGCAACAGATGGCGCGCGACCAGGGCTTTGTGCGCCAGGTCCACACCGCGCAAACGCTCGGCCGCCAAGTCGTGACCGAACAGCGCGACTTCCGCCGCGCCAATCCGGACTTCCGCCGCACCAATCCGACCGCGCCCTATCCGAACCGCGGCCAGCCGGTGCAGCCGTCTCAGCAGCGGCAGAACGGATTGCCGGGCCAGAACCGCAACGCGCCGCAGCAGCCGGGTCAGCCGAACCGCCCCGGCCAGCCGCAGCAACCGGGAGCGCCCGGACGGCAGGGCGCGCAGCAGCCGCCGGGCACGCAGCAGCAAGGCGCCGCGCAGCACAGCCTGCCCGGCCAGCCCGGCGGCGCGGCGCTGCCGCGCGCGCCCGGCGTGCCGAGCCCGGCCAGGCAGCAACCCGCCGGACAACAGCCGAGCCGTCAGGGCGGCGTGCAACAGCCCGGCGGACAGCAGCCGCCCGGACGTCAGGACGGTCCGCAACCGGGTCGCACACAGCAGCCGCCGGGCGGCGCGCGCCAGCCGGGCCAACCGGGCGTCCCACGGCAAGGCGCGGTGCAGCCTGTCCCACCGATGCAGGGCCAGCCCCGACAACCGGGCATACAGCAGGCCGCACCGGGCGCCCGGCCGCCCGGCATGCAACGGCCGATGCAGGCTCGTCCCGGCTTCCAGCAACGGCGGCCACCGGCACCGAGGGCCGCCAAGCCGCCGCCGAGACCGAGGCGACAGAACTAAGGGTGTAGGCCACAGATGGGGCCTCATGGTCGCCCGGCGATGCGCAGCATCGTCCAGAGACGCGCGTTCCGCGCTCTTCGCCATGAGAGTTACGACGATTGCGACGCAGTAGGACTAAGCGGCGCGGTGCAGCCAGTCACGCACGCGCTGGATCAGGTTCTTGCGCAGGGCGGTCGCAGGCTCGCCAGCGGACTGCGCGATCTCGATTGCCTCGCGAACATCCGACGTCGCGTCTGGTGTCGCCACGGCCGGCGCATCGGGTTCGCTTCGCATCGCAGCCTGTAGCGCAATCGGCCCGACATTTTCCAGGAACGCGCGCTCATGGCCGCGCGACAACCGCGCGAGCGCCTGCTCGAGCGGCAGCCAGTCCACCTCCCTGACATCGCTCATCAGCGCGCGCACCGGCTTGCCGCCGGCCTCCATGCGCCAGTAATGCACGACCTTGGAGCGGCCGCCGGCGTCATAGACCAGCGTGCCGAGGAATTCGTGCACCTCGACGGCGTGGCCGGTTTCCTCCAGCACCTCGCGCTCGGCAGCAACGCGGGGCGTCTCGCCGTCATCGAGCTTGCCCTTCGGCAGCACCCATTCATTGCGCTTGCGCAGGCGCACGACGGCAAAGCGCGGCGGCGCCTCCTGCCGCAACACAATGCCCCCCGCCGCCAGAACAGGCGCCCGCGCCATCTCGTGCCTAAAGTGTTTGCGATTTACAATCGTCGTACGACGATCGCATCCATCATAGAGACGCGCGATAGAAAAAGCGAGATCACGTCACAGGCCTCCGGAGCAGCGGCTCGCCGCATTTGATCCGTGTTCCTTCCGCGACGTTGTCGCAGAACTCGAAATTGTCCGGCGCAAGCACGATGATGGTCGAGCCGTGCTCGAACCAGCCGAGCTCGTCGCCCTTCTTCACATGCGCGTCACAGGGAAAATCGACCGGGCCCCTCGTCTGCGCGTTCAGCGTGAGGTCGAGGAAATGCAAACGGAGGCTCGCCACCAGGATGGCGGCGACCGGAACCAGCGTCAGCGCCTCGCCGCTGGACAGCCGCGCGCGCAGCACCGCGCGCTCATTCTTGCAGAACAACCGCTCGATCCGCTTCAGCGCGATCGGATTGACGTTCCAAACGTCGCCATGAATGAACGTGACCTTGTCGATCGCAAGGTCGTAGGGCGCGTGGAAGCGGTGATACATGCTCGACGTCAGCCGCAGCGTGACGAAGCGGCCGTTCTTGTGCTGCTCGAGCAACGCGGGATCGCCGAGCAGATCGAGCAGCGAGTAAGGCGCGCCCTTGATCTGGAACAGCTCGGTGTCCTCGATCCGGCCATGCGCGCCGATGATCGCGTCCGAGGGGCTGGCGATGATGGCGGGATCCGCCACGACCGGGCGCAGACCCGGCTTGAGCTCGCGGGTGAAGCAGTCGTGCAGGCTCCTGAACTCGGTCTTCTTCGCCTCCGACAGGTCGAGATCGGAGAACAGCTTCCAGCAGGCGATCGAGGCGTCGCGCACCAGCGGGTTCTCGATCTTGGAGAACCAGCCCATGAAGCGGGTCAGCGCGGCCCGCGGAATCCGGTTCGTTAGCAGGAAATTGAGGTCCTCCTGCTGGGTGAATGCCGAGATCAGCCCCTTCACTGTCATGAATCTGTTAGGTGTGGAGGCTAGCGCTTCTGTCATGGATTCATCCCTTCCGATTCTCTCGCTGTCCGCCGCCGCGCTTGCCGGCGCCGCCGCAGCTTTCCCCAAAATTCAGGCCCGCATCGCGCTGTCGCGCGCCAAGCACCGCTCGCTGACCGGACATTCCAAGATGTCCAAGATGGTCGCGCGCATGGTCCCGAAATACGAATTCGACATCGACGATTTCTTCCGCTCCGACGGCGCGCCGTCCGAGGTCGCGGTACAGCGCCAGGACGGCTTCTTCCGCCTCGCCGGCCTCTACCAGGACCGCTACCCCAAGGGCCGCGCGCTCACCGCCGAGGTGTCGGGCCGCATCTCCGACCTGCAGTTCACCGAAACCTACCGCGTGCCGTTCCAATACAGCCGCCTGGTGCGCGAGCACCTCAACACCTCGGCGTTCATGCAGGCCGCGAGCGGCGTCACCGTCACCGACCTCGACGGCAATGTGTTCTACGACCTGACCGGCTCCTACGGCGTCAACATCTTCGGCAACGACTTCTACAAGGAGTGCATCGCCGAAGGCGAGAAACGCGCGCATGTGCTGGGTCCGGTGCTCGGCCCCTACCACCCGATCATTGCCGACAACGTCAAGCGCCTCTGCGAGATCTCCGGGCTCGACGAGGTTTCGTTCCACATGTCCGGCACCGAAGCCGTGATGCAGGCGGTGCGGCTTGCGCGCTACCACACCAAGCGGACGCATCTGGTTCGCTTCGCCGGCGCCTATCATGGCTGGTGGGGCGACGTGCAGCCCGGCGTCGGCAATCCGGTGTCGCCGCACGAGACCTTCACGCTCGCCGACATGTCGGAGAAGACGCTGCACGTGCTGCGAACCCGCAAGGACATCGCCTGCGTGCTGGTCAATCCCCTGCAGGCGCTGCATCCGAATTCCAACGCGCCCGGCGATTCCGCACTGGTCGACTCTTCGCGCTCCTCCAAATACGATCGCGCCGCCTACACCGAATGGCTGAAGCAGCTGCGCGAGGTCTGCACCGAGCGCGGCATCGTGCTGATCTTCGACGAGGTGTTCGTCGGCTTCCGTCTCGCCGCCGGCGGCGCCCAGGAATATTTCGGCGTCAAGGCCGACATGGTGACCTACGGCAAGAGCCTCGCCGGCGGCCTTCCGATCGGCGTGGTCTGCGGCCGCAAAGACCTGATGCGGCGCTTCCGCGACGACCGCCCGGCCGACATCTGCTTTGCCCGCGGCACCTTCAACTCGCACCCCTATGTGATGACGGCGATGGACGAATTCCTCAGCCGGCTCGCCAGCCCGAACTTCCGCTCGATCTACAACGGGCTCGAGGAGACCTGGAACGGCCGCGCCAAGGCGCTGAACGACCGCCTCGCCGCGCAGAGCCTTCCGGTCCGCGTCGGCAACATCTCGTCGATCTGGACCGTCTATTACACCGAGCCGTCCCGCTACAACTGGATGCTGCAATATTATCTGCGGGCCGAGGGACTGGCGCTGAGCTGGGTCGGCACCGGCCGGCTGATCTTCACCTTGAACTACACCGACGCCGACTTCGCCGAGGTTGCCGACCGCTTCGTCGCCGCCTGCGAGAAGATGAAGCGCGACGGCTGGTGGTGGCACAAGGCGGGCCTCACCAACAAGACCATCAAGCGGCAGATCCTGATGGAAATGGTCGCCGTGAAGTTCGGACGCTGAGGCCGTACCACCTCCGAGTCCTTCGCTTTCCTTGGCCTCTCCCGCTTGCGGGGGAGGCCGGATCGCATCGTCAGATGCGATCCGGGTGGGGGCTGTCTCCTCACAAGGAGTGTCACAAGCGGCGACACCCCCACCCCAGCCCTCCCCCGCAAGCGGGAGAGGGAGCGCAGTCCCGTTGTGGCGAGCAGTTCGGCCTAGCCTGTTCACGGAAGCCCTGAGACGTAGATGCCCGGGACAAGCCCGGGCACGACGCAGTTTCAAAGACGTTTGGGGGAGCAACGGTCAGGCAGCGTGCTTGACGTGCTTCTCGAGGCCCGGATCGATCAGTTCGCCCTTCAAGAGAAACAGCGGCGCCTTGTGATAGAGCTTCAGGTCGTTGAAGGGGTCGGTGATGATCTTGGTCATCCAGACGAGGCCGGTCTCGACATCGCGGATGAAGAACAGGTGGATGGTGCGGAACAGCAGACCACCGATGCCGACCACGAGCCAGATCTTGGCCACCTGGCGGGCGAAGTCGGTCATCGTGACCCACGGCTTGAACAGGCCGAACAGCGTCGGATCGAAGTACAGCACCATCGGCGAAGCCGCCCAGATCGCCATCAGCACGACCTTGCGCTGCAGATTGTAGCCGACCTTGATGTCCTCCTTGTGCTCGTGGGTCGCCTGGTTGACGTGGTCGTAGCCCTTCGGCTCGAAGAAGAAGTGACCGGCCTGGCGCGAGGTCATCGAGACCAGCCAGCCGACCAGCGCCGACACGACGGGATCGAAGAACAGCATGACATAGGCAAACAGAAAGCTCAGCGCGCTGACGAAGTGCAGGCTCTGGTTGATCCGGCTGTGATGATAGTAGCGGTGGTCATCCCAGCGCTGGGTACGCAGCTCTTGCAGGAAATTCTTGATCATTGGTTCCCCCAACATCTTTCGGAACTTGGTTTACAGGGATTCGATGTAGCGTGTGTGACATCATCATAATGACATATGACAATGCGGAGCGACGCCTTGACGCAACGGATGCGGCCTCGTCGCGAGGCGCCCGGACAGGCCAGACGCCTCGAAGGATTAAGGATCGGCCGAAAGCCCTAGGCGGCCTTGGCCACGTCCGCCTTGCGGAAGCGAACCAGCGAGAAGTGACCGAGCGGCGGGATCAGGCGGCGCTCGGCGAGCTCGATGCCGCGCGCCCCTGCCAGCCACTTGGTGTAGCGCGACCAGGCGAACTCGGCGGTGCGGAAGCCGAGCGGACGCACCACCGGCTGCAGCGTCTGCTCGATGAAGCGGCGCACGCCGGCATCGGCGCTGACGCGGGTCAGGATGATCAGCTCGCCGCCCGGGCGCACCACGCGCGCGAACTCGTCGAGCGCGGCTTCCGGATTCGGCACCGCCGACAGCACATACTGCGCCATCACCACATCGAACGAATTGTCGGGAAATTCGAGCTTCTCGGCATCCATCACCGCGAGCCCCTCGACATTCTTCAGGCCATACTCGGCGACGCGCTTCCTGGCCTTTTCAAGCATCGCTTCCGAGATGTCGGTGCCGAAGATGCGCACATTCTGACCATAGAGCGGCAGCGAGATGCCGGTGCCGACACCCACCTCGAGCACTCGGCCGCCGATCTTGTTGGTGGCCTGGATCGCGGCCTGCCGGCCCTTGCTGAACACGCCGCCGAACACGAGATCGTAGATCGGCGCCCAGCGGTCATAGGCCTGCTCGACCGTCTCGCGGTCGAAGTCCAGGGTGCGGTTGGCGTCCAGCTTGATGATATCAGCCATAAGATAGTCTCTCGTCTCTCGTTCGATTGAGCTGTTAATTCGGAACCGCGGTCCGGCCGGCGACGCGGCGGGCGGGTCGCGGCGCGCGGCTCGGCTGCAACGTGGCCAGATTGCCGATGAACTGACGCGCACTGTTTTCCCAGGAGCGCTCCAGCGCGAAGTTGCGACAGGTCTCGCGCGACATGGTCAGCGCCCGCAGGCAGGCGCTGCGCAGGTCGTTGTCGATCGCCCCGATCGGATGATCGGCGATGACATCCTTCGGGCCGGTGACCGGGAACGCCGCCACCGGCGTGCCGCAGGCCAGCGCCTCGAGCTGCACAACGCCGAATGTATCGGTGAGGCTTGGAAACACGAAGACATCGGCGGCGGCAAGATGCGAGGTCAGGTCCTGGCCCTTCTTCTCGCCGAGGAAAACCGCGTCGGGATATTTCAGTTCCAGCGCCGCCTTCTGCGGGCCGTCGCCGACCACGACCTTGGTACCGGGCAGGTCGAGCGACAGGAAGGCCTCGAGATTCTTCTCCACGGCGACGCGGCCCATGGTCATGAAGATCGGCCGCGGCAGTTCGAGCCTGGCCGGCTGGTCCGGATTGAACAGCTTGGTGTCGACGCCGCGGGTCCAGAAGCCGAGCTTGCGGAAGCCGCGTTCGGTGAGTTCCTGCCGCAACGAGTCGGTCGCGACCATCGTCATCGATGCCGCGGCGTGGAAGTGGCGCAGCACGGCGTAGCCGACGCTGTCGGGAATCCCGGTGCGCACCGACACATATTCCGGGAAGCGCGTCGTGTACGATGTCGTGAAGGCGAGCTTGTTGCGCCGGCAATAGCCGCGCACCGCCCAGCCGATCGGCCCTTCGGTCGCGATGTGAATCGCCTCGGGCGCGGCCTCCTCGATCCGGCGCGCGATCTCGCGCCGGTTCGGCAGCGCCACGCGCAGGCCGGGATAGGTCGGCACGCCGATCGACCGAAAGCCGTCGGGGGTCAGGAAGGTGATCTCGGCGCCGAGCCCGGCCGCGCTGCGCGCCAGCGAGGTCAGCGTCCGGACAACGCCGTTGACTTGCGGATGCCAGGCGTCGGTCGCCACGAGTATGCGCATAGCACGAGATCCAGATCGTTAACTTGATTCTGCTCGCACGACGTTCTGACATTGATGTTTCAAACGTATGACGTCATCGAAATGTAAGGTTCTTTTTCAACCGCAGGGCGCCGGTTTCGTGTAACGTGACAGTAAGATGTCAGAGCAGAGTGGAAGTCTCGGTGCGGCGCGCCGCAGGGTCAGGCGAAGAAACTCGTCGCTGCTGATCCTCGCGGCCGGCATCTTCGTGTTCGGCCTCGCCGCCGGCGCGCTCTATTACGCCTTGCGTCCGGTGACGTTGCGGATCGCGGTCGGGCCGCCCGGCAGCGACGACGTGAAGCTGATCCAGGCATTCGCGCAGACCTTTGCGCTGGACGGCAGCGCGGTGCGGCTGAAGCCGGTCACGACGCAGGGCGCTTCCGACAGCATCGCTCAGTTCGCCGCGAACAAGGTCGACCTCGCGGTGGCGCGCGGCGACCTCAATCTGCCGACGGCCGCCGAGTCGGTTGCGATCCTGCGCAAGAATCTCGTTGTGCTGTGGGCGCCGTCAGGCACGAAGGGCGGGAAGCGGTCGGCGAAGATCAAGAGCATCGACGACCTTGCCGGCCACAAGATCGGCGTGGTCGGTAGCACCCAGGCCAATGTCACACTGCTCCGCGTGATCCTGATCGAATCCGGCGTCAACCCCGACAAGGTCACGGTCAGCCAGTTCCCTATCACCCGGATTTCCGAGCTTGCGCACGACGCCTCACTCGATGCCTACATGACCGTCGGCCCGCTCGCCAGCAAGGTGACGGCAGACGCGATCGCGGCAACGGCGGCCGCGCGCGGCGAACCGAAATTCCTGCCGATCGAGGTCTCGGAGGCGATCGCGCAGAAACATCCGCTCTACGAGTCCGAGGAGATCGCCGGCAGCATCTTCTCGTCGTCGCCGGCGCGGCCCGCGGACAAGGTCGAGACAGTTGCGGTCAACCATCTGATCGTCGCGCAGCACAAGTTGCATGAAGCCACCGTCGGCGCGCTGGTCCGCCAGCTCTTCACCCTGCGCTTCCAGGTCGCCCGCGACGTGCCGGCCGCCGCCAAGATCGAGAAGCCCGACACCGACAAGGATGCGGCGCTGCCGGCGCATCTGGGCGCCGCCGCCTATATCGACGGCACCGAGCGCACCTTCCTCGAGAAGTATTCGGACTACATCTGGGGCGCGATCCTCCTGCTCTCCGGCCTCGGATCGGCCGGCGCCTGGCTGCGCCATTACGTCAAGCGCAACGAACGCGAGCAGTACATCACCCATCGCGACAACCTGCTTGAGCTGATCGCGAAGGTCCGTGGCGCCGAAACGGCGGAAGACCTCGCGACGATGCAGGCCACGGCCGATGCCCTGCTGCGTGAAGCGCTCGACTGCTACGACGACGGCGCGATCGAGGAAGGCGATCTTTCGGTGATCGGCCTGACGCTCGAGCAATTTCATCACGCCGTCGCCGACCGCCGCGCGGCGATCGGCGGCGACAAGCCGGGCCTGCCACGGATGCGCGCGTAAGCAGACCACATCCAGAGCGCGCCTGCGACGTCGTCAGGATGCCGCGGATCGCTTGGCCGCAAGGCCGAGCGGGGTCATACCCTGGAGCGTCTCGACCGCATCCTCCGGCTCGAGCCGCTTGCGCGCCACGAAGGAGAAGCGGCTGCGGAGCTTCAGGATCGGCTTCCCGATCCAGTGCCAGGAGAACGCCGCGAACATCGTGATCAGCAGCAGCGCGACGGCGAACTGAACGATCAATGGCGCGTGCGGCAGCCACACCTTCACCACCTGCTGCATGGGAAATCCATACAGGTAGATCCCGTAGGAATAGTCGCCCTTGGAGAACAGCGGCAGGCGCGCAGCTTCGATACTCCGAGGAATGCGGTGATGTAGACCAGCGCCGGACCAACCAGGGCATTGAGCACAGGCTGGGTCATCCAGTCTGCCGGTCCGAGGAGCGCGACCACCGCGCAGAGCGCGCAACAGGCGGCCAGAATGCGCCCGTCATAGGGAATGCGGTTGCGATAAAGATAGATCGCGATGCCGAGCATGAAGGCGACCGGCAGCTTGGCGCCGCGGCCGAGGAAGGGCGTCGTGCTGAAGATCTTGTCGTGGAGCGAGCCGGCGACTCCGGCGGGCAGCTGCGAGGGTTGCGCCGTATGCCCGGTGACCTGGAGCGCAACGCCGATCCCCACCAGCACGACAGCACCGAGAACGATGGCCGACGGCTTGCGCAGCAGCCCGAACACGATGAACACCGTCATCAGCGCGTAGCAGCCATATTCGAACGGGACAGTCCAGAGCGAGCTGTTGACCTCCGGCGCTGGATTGCCGGCGAACACGCCCGGCAGGACGTAATTCACTAGGCCAACGATGTTGGTGAAGTATTTGTAGGTGCCGGCGCTGCTGAAATAGTCCGACAGCGGCAGCGCGGTGAAGATCGGTCCGAGGATCAACGCCGAAAGCACGATCTCGACCGCGAGCGCGGGAATGATCCGCATTCCGCGATTGACCAGAAATTCCTTCAGGCTGAGCCGCAGGCCGCTCGCGGCGATGAGAAATCCGCTCAGCGCGAAGAACATCACGAGAATAGCGTATTGCGGAAACCAGACGATCCACATCTGCTCGGGCGCGCCGCCGCCCGTCGCGACATAGGGCGTATGGGCGCCAACCACCGAGATCGCCAGCGAGATACGCAGGAAATCGAACCCCGGACCGAAGCCTTTTTGCTGATCCAGCATGCTGCCGATCGAGGGGCCCTGCATTATTTCGTCTCCGTCCTCAAACCACGCGTTGAGACAGCAAGGGCCGTGCCAAGGAAATTTGTCCTGAGCTGGTACACCTCCCGGTAACTTTGGCTTAACCGCGGGACGGAACACGCGCGAAACAATTCCCTAACGCCACGAAACCATTTTGGCGATTTCGTGCAAACGTCCTGAAACGCCTCGCCTGTATTGACTTGCAGCAACGACGCGCCGGAACCGGCGCGCACGGCGCAAACAACAGGGGTCGACAATGTTCAATTCCATGAAGCTGAACTCGCGTCTCGCTGCCGCCGCTCTTGGTGCGCTGGCGATTGGCACCGTTGGCTGGTCCGCTTCCGCGACAGCCGCTCCGCTGCCGATCTTCCCGTTCATCCTGATGCCACCGACCGAGGCCGCGCCGCCGCCGGTGCAATCGGAGCCGCAGGTTCGGGATGAAGACCGCACCGCCGAACTGCCGGCCCGGCTGCGCCGCCAGATCGTCGACTATCCGACCCGCGAGGCGGCCGGCACCATCATCATCGATACCCCGCACACCTACCTTTACTATGTGCTCGGTGGCGGCCGCGCGATCCGTTACGGCATCGGCGTCGGCCGCGACGGCTTCACCTGGTCCGGCACCCAGACCATCACCAAGAAGGCGGAGTGGCCGGACTGGACCCCGCCGCCCGAAATGATCGCCCGCCAACCCTACCTGCCACGCCACATGGCGGGCGGCCCGGGCAACCCGCTCGGCGCCCGCGCCATGTATCTCGGCGGCACCGTCTACCGGATCCACGGCACCAACGCGCCGGAGACGATCGGCACCCACGTCTCCTCGGGCTGCCTGCGCCTCACCAATGCTGATGTCATCGACCTCTATTCGCGGGTCAGCGTCGGCACCAAGGTGATCGTGCTGCCGATGACCGACCGCCGCGCCGATCTCGGTGTGGCCGTCCGCTGAACCGGGCAGCTTCAGACATCAATGACGGCCCCGACGTCGCGCCGGGGCCGTTGTCGCATTGGTGATCGTTAACCGCTTCGCCCCCGCCATGTTAACCTCTTTGCCGCATTGAAGGCAGGCGACGCGTTCCGCCCCCGAGAGAGCTTGATCCGGCCACACTGGCGCCCTGCTCGGCAGGCCTGTACAAGCGGCGTCAGAATTCATTTCATCCGGGGGGATGATGCGTCTGCCGATGCATCCAAGGACGATATTGCTCGGGATCGTGGTGCTGGCGGTCTCGTTCGCGGTCAGCCTGAAGGCCATGGACTGGCTCGCGCCCCGTACCACGGTGCCGCAGCCGCAGCTCGCGCAACTGCCTCCGCTGCCGCCGGCGTCACGCTCGTCGACGATCGTGGCCAAGGTCGCCGTCGCGCTGTCGGCGATCCGCGACGCCGCCGAGCGCGGTGCCCCGAAGACGTTTGCCGGCAAGGCCAACAATCCGGTCTCGCAGATCCTGGAGAACGCCGACATCGGCTGGACCGCGTCGCGCGGGCCGATCGCGGTCACCGGCGCGCAGGACGTGTTGACGCTGGCGACCCCGATCAACGGAGCGCTCAAGGTCACCGGCTCGCTGTCGGCCAAGGCGAGCGGCGCGGTCGGCAACGCGCTCGGCAGCCTGCTCGGCGCCAATGTCGCCAAGCAGATCGGCGCGGTGAACATCAAGCAGATTAACGCCAACGCCGACATCAAGGGCAACGTCACCCTCACCTCGCGGCCGAAGCTCGGCGCATCGTGGCGGATCGAGCCGAACCTGCAAGCGCAGGTCAATCTCGACGACTCCAGCCTGTCGGCCGCAGGCGTCCGCGTCAGCGTGCCGGCCCAGGTGAAGCCGGTGATCGACAAGACAGTTGCCGATCAGATCGCCGCGGTGGAGGCGAAACTGCACAACGATCCCACCTTCGAGACCAACGCACGCGCCCAGTGGACAAAGGCCTGCCGCTCGATCCCGCTGCAGGGCACTGGCGGAACCTCGTCGATGCCGCCCATGTGGCTCGAGCTGCGGCCGACCCGCGTGATCGCGGCCCAGCCGAAGATCGATGCATCGTCGATGACCATCACCATGGGGGTCGAGGCCGAGACCCGGATCACGGAAACGCAGACCACCCCGAACTGTCCGTTCCCCGAAAAGCTCTCGATCGTGCCGCCGATGTCGAGCCAGGTCTCGATCGATCTGCCGGTCGACATGTCCTTCACCACGCTGACCCAGCTCGTCGAGGAGCAGCTCAAGAACAAGACCTTTCCGGAGGATGGTTCCGGCCCGGTCGATGTCACCGTCAAGCACGCGAGCGTCGCCGCCTCCGGCGACCGCCTGCTGATCTCGCTCCTGGTGCACGCCAAGGAGAAGAAGAGCTACTTCGGCTTCGGCGCCGAGGCCACCGTGTATATCTGGGGCCGGCCCCGCCTCGACCAGCAGGCGCAGACGCTGCGGCTGACCGATGTCGAGCTGGCGGTCGAATCCGAGGCGGCCTTCGGCCTGCTCGGCGCGGCAGCGCGCGCGGTGATCCCGCACCTGCAACAGACGCTCGCCGACCGGCTGATCGTCGACCTCAAGCCGTTCGCAAGCAACGCGCAGCGAAAGATCGCCGCCGCCGTCGCCGACCTGCAGAAGAACGAGGAAGGTATCCGCGTGGACGCCGACATCACCAGCATCCGCCTGGCCGGCATCGATTTCGATTCGAAGACGCTACGCGTGCTCGTGGAAACCGAAGGCACCATCAACGCCGCGGTGAGCGCCTTGCCGGCACGGTAGGGCGTGGGGCGCCCTCCGATACCGGCATGCTCAAAAAGTCGCCTTTGCGACAGGTTGCCACACCGGATAGAACGGGGCCCCGCGAAACCAGTCCTCACCAAGAAGTCAGGGAGAAAAACACGATGAAATCGCTCTTGGCCGCAGCGGCGGCCGGCCTTGCACTTGCTGCTTCCACCACCGCAGCCAACGCCCAGATCTCCGACAACGTGGTCAAGATCGGCGTGCTGACCGACATGTCGAGCCTCTACGCAGACGCCACCGGCAAGGGCTCGGTCGCCGCGGTCGAGATGGCGGTTGCCGATTACGGCGGCAAGGTGAAGGGCAAGCCGGTCGAGGTGATCGCGGCCGACCACCAGAACAAGCCCGACGTCGGCGTCAGCATCGCGCGCAATTGGTACGATAACGAGAAGGTCGATGCGATCCTCGACGTGCCGACCTCGTCGGTCGCGCTGCCGATCTCGGCGCTGACGCGCGAGAAGAACAAGATCAACATCAATTCCGGCGGCGGCTCCTCCGACATCACGGGTCCCGCCTGCTCGCCCAACACCGTCCACTGGACCTACGACACCTACGCGCTGTCGAACGTCGCCGGCAAGGCGATGGTCAAGCGCGGCGAGGATACCTGGTTCTTCGTCACCGCCGACTACGCCTTCGGCCAGGCGCTGGAGCGCGACGCGGCCAACGTCGTGAAGGAGAGCGGCGGCAAGGTCCTTGGCGACGTGCGGCACCCGCTGAACTCGTCGGACTTCTCGTCCTTCCTGCTGCAGGCGCAGGCCTCCAAGGCCAAGGTCGTGGCGCTGGCGAATGCCGGCGGCGACACCACCAACGCGCTGAAGCAGGCCGCCGAGTTCGGCCTGACCCAGGGTGGCCAGAAGATGATCGCGTTGCTGATGGAGATTACCGACACGCATTCGCTCGGCATCAAGGCAACCCAGGGCCTGATCGTCACCGACGCCTTCTACTGGGACATGAACGACGAGACCCGCGCCTTCTCGAAGCGCTTCTACGACAAGGTCGGCCACATGCCGACCATGATCCAGGCCGGGCTCTATTCGGCAACCATGCATTACCTGAAGGCGATCGAGGCCATCGGCACCGACGAGGCGCCGAAGGTAATGGCGCAGATGCGCGCAACCCCGATCAACGACTTCTTCGCCAAGAATGGCCACATCCGGATCGACGGCCGCATGGTGCACGACATGTACCTGTTCGAGGTCAAGAAGCCCGAGGAATCCAAGGGCGAATGGGACCTCTACAAGCTGATCGCCACCGTGCCGGGCGACGAAGCCTTCCGCCCGCTCGACAAGGGCGGCTGCCCGCTGGTGAAGAAGAACTGAGACAGGCCGCTTCTTTCTTCCCGAGCTTGAGTCCGGAGGGCGTGGATCTCTGATCGATCCACGCCCTCTTTCCGTTTCGACGACGGACTGAAAATCCCGGAGGACGATGAGATCAGGCTGGCCGCGGAGCCGGTTCACCTCTCCCCGGTCGGAGACCGCTTCAATCAGAATTCATCGTGACTGGAAGACCCGCAGCGTCGCGACCTGGAACGGACGCAGCAACAGGCGGCAAGTGCGGCCATCCATCGGCAGGGCCTCAATACGATCTTCCAGAACGTTGCTCATCCACACCGACGATATGTCGACACCGAATTCGAGGACGGCGTGGGCCTGAACGCCTGCGCTCTCATAGAGCCGCACCACCCAGCCATCGCCGTCCTCAGCCGGCTTGATCGTATCGACGACCACGTTGGACGGAGATCCGCTCAACAACGACTGCCGCAGCGGCTCGTGTGGCCGCCCCTTGATCCAGAGCACCGGACGCGCAAAGCGCAGGGCTCTGCCGACCGTGTCGGCAGCGCGCCAATCGCCCTCATGGGGATAGATCGCATAGCGCATGCGGTGATGGCCGATATCGGCCTTCGGATCGGGAGACACGGCGCCGCGCAGCAGCGTGAGCGCGAGCTGGTTGCCGAATGTGGAGTAGCCGTGCTTGGACACGCTGAACAGCGACACGCCAAAATCCGGCTCCGAAAGATCCGACCAGCGCTGGCCGGGGACCTCATACTTGGCGGCATCCGCATCCGTATTGGCGTGCGTCGGCCGTTCGGTCGCTCCGAACATGGTTTCATACGTCGCGCGCGATGCACGACAGGCGACGGGAAACATCACCTTCAGAAGCGTTCTCCGCTCTTGCCAGTCGACCGTCGTTTCGAACTCGAGGTGCCGTGCGCCGGCATCCAGACGGATCACCTGGGATAGCCGGCTCGCGCTCCCGAGCGCGCGCTCGAAACGAATCTCGCCGCGCAGCCCGCCGTCCGCCAGCACCTCGCAACTCACCTCGCCCGTCAGGTCGCGCGCGGTCTCCAGCGCAAACGGATCGATGTCCCAGGCCTCGAACTCGAGAGGTCTGTCGTCCAGCACGAGAAAGCGGGCTCCCGCTGAAGCGAAGGTTTCGCGGCCGGTCGGCAAATGGAGCAGCGATTGAACCAGGCCGGTGCGGTCCATGCGGGCCTTGAGCTGCGAATTCGACAGCACGAATCCATCGGGATCGGACGATATCGTCACTCGCTCGTCCGTCGTGATGGTCTCGCCTGCCGTGAACGGCGCGGCAACGACATAGCGGAGCGCACCGTCGGGATCGGACGCGACCTCGGCGCGCGAGCTGCCGAGCGTGTTGACCGGCGTCCAGCCACCGGGCTCGGGGTCGCTGAGCGCCGCCAGCAGCGCATGTGTACGGCGTTTGGCCTCTTCGTCGACGACGGCAAGATCGACCTCGGCCCGCTCGTAAACCTCGCGGATGCTGCTCCCGGGGATGATGTCGTGAAACTGGTTGACCAGCACCGTGCGCCACAGGCTTTCGATGTCCTCCGCCGAGGGCGCCGGTTGCTGCCATGCCCCCGCCAGCGTGGCGACGAATTCGAGCGCCTGAAGGCTCGCCTCGCAGGCGCGATTGAGGCGCTTGGTCTCCGCCTGCGTGGTGTAGGTGCCGCGATGATATTCGAGATAGAGCTCGCCCTCGATCGTGGCTAGATCCTCGGCGGACGTCGCCAGGCGATCAAAGAACTCGTCCACCGTGCGAATCCGGATCCTCGGCAGCCCCTGCAAATCCTTCGCGCGCTGTAGCGTCTCGAGCATCGTTTCATCGGCACCGCCGCCGCCGTCGCCATATCCGAACAGATAGAGCGCGTCGGCCGAACGGTCCGCGTCCTTGTAGTTGGCGGCGTGATAGCGAAGCTCCGCGACCTGCGCCGATCCATTGTAGGTGTCGGCGGGCGGGAAATGGGTCAGCACCATGCTGCCGTCGATGCCGCGCCAGTGGAAACTGTGATGCGGCGGCGAGGTGAACTTGTTCCAGGACAGCTTCTGGGTCAGGAAGCGCGACATTCCCGCCAGCCGCATGAGCTGGGGCAACTGGCCATCATAGCCGAACACATCCGGATTCCAGAACACGGTCGAGCGTCGTCCGAATGTTCGCTCGAAGTAGCGCTGACCATAAAGGAACTGGCGGCAGATCGACTCGCCCCACGGCAGGTTGCAGTCCGGCTCGATCCAACTGCCGCCCACTGGAATCCATTGTCCGGCGGCTGCCTTGGCGCGGATGCGCGCGAACAGGTCGGGATCGTTCTGTTCGATGACGGCGTATTGATAGGCCTGCGAGCAGGCGAATTTGAAATCGGGATAACGCTCCATCAGCGCAACAGCGGTCGAGAAGCTGCGTTGCGCCTTGCGCCGGGTTTCGTCCAGCGGCCATAGCCAGGCGGTGTCGAGGTGGGCGTGGCCGATCGCCGACAGTTCGTGGACAACGGTGCCGTTGCGTGCCGCGAGCAGGTCGCGCAGAATCTCTCGCGCCGCGCGCCATGTCGCGCGATCATCGGGATCGGCAAGATTGCAGACGCGGTTGAGGTCGTGCAGCAACCGGCCGGCCCATGTTCGGTCCAATGCCGGTTGCGCGACCTCGCCGACGCCGCCGTACGACCTGGGCTTGCTCGAAGGATCGCGGTCGGCTTCGAGCTGGCGAAGGACGTCGTAATCGACATAGAACGCCCAGGCCTCGGGATCAAAGCGACGCAGCTCGCAAGCCGCCAGCGCGTAGCCCTGCGGGTCGCCGCCGAAGGCGCCGAACAGGCCATTGCAGGCAACTTCGACGTAGAAGGTGAGACGCTCGCCGCCCTGCGCCGACTGTAACAGCGGCGCGGTGTGGCGGCCGGGATTGAGGCCCTGCGACGAGCGTCCGTCCAGCCAAAGCAGGGCTTCCGAGCGACTATCCCAATAGAGATCGACTCTTGCGCCGGTCCATGTCTCCGGCACCTCGGCCGCGACCCGCACCCAATACGTCGCCCAAAGCGGCCCGAGCGGCTGGCCCAATGAGCTCGGCCGGTAGTCCAGCTCGAGCGCTTCCGCGAGACTGATCCGTTCGGTTGGACCGGCAAGCTCGAGTGACGTGACCGGCACGCGATCGGCGTGAGTCTTGTCCAGCAGCCGCTGGGCGAAGCGCTCCAGTCGGCCGCGTGTGTACCTGGGGTAGCGCCCGCGAATCCGGGCGACCGCGGCGCTGCTACTATTGCGATCCATTTCGTCCATCGTGCTTCACCCGCATCAGGGACAAGATGCACGATCAACAACGGGCGGCGCAATCATCCCATGACCGTAGGCTCGGTTTCTGCAGACATTCGCCTCGGCCGACGGCCTGGTTGAGGACCTCGATCGCGCAAGCCAAGCCCCATCCGGCATGGCCGAAACCCGATTTAGCTGAAGCTGCAACGTCGCGGGCCTGGCCCACGACCGGATGGCCGATGTGATTGGTTCAGTTCGTGCCCGCGATGACGATGAGGTTGTTGAGTACGGGCGTGGAGCAGAAAGCTACTACAAGAGCGATGTTGTAAAGGTTGTTGCTGCGCCAAAGCAGCCACGCCACGACAAACGTTAAACCTAGCTTGGGGATAAGCCACCATACACCCAACCATGCCTGAGCCAGCCGCATGAACGGGTTCAACTCGCCCAATCCGAGATGCAGGATCACATTCGTGGTCAAAAGGTCGGCGCATCCCAATAACAGGCAGGAGAGCACCAAGAGTGCCTTAACCCAATTCATTCCTAGTTTCTCCGTGCCGAGGGTGCCGGACTGGCCAGATCACGCTATTTGAGAACGGACAAAAAGAAGAAAGCGATCAGTTGTCCCCCTATAAGCCAGAAACCCTTATTTTTTCTTAACCTTCGCGCGAACGCATTTGCCTGCGTGGCGCCTCCGGCGGGACCTCGATGGGCTTCCGTTACCCGAAAGATGGGTATCCGGGGCCGGATTTACGAATCTGGAGCCGAAAGGAGGGACCCGTCGGGAGGGGCACGTCGCTAAGGAGGAACGGCTCCGATCACAGGGTGGGCTCGGCGCGAACCGAGGTTGGTTGGTCAGGACTCTTTATCGCGGCGAGTTAGGTTGAGGCGGTCGACGCGCTCATCAATCCGCCGGTTCAGTTCCTGATCCGCTCTCGCATTTCTCTTCTGGAGATGCGCGCGAACGCCAAATGCGCATGCGATTAGCACAATCGCGAAGAGCGCGTAGTACCGCCATTCCATACACTGATCTCACTTGGCATGACTAATCAGACGACAGATCCTTTCCGGCCTGCCGGCAGCCCGAACATGTACTCCGGAGATTTCGGGACCATGCTGCATATAAAGCGGGAGTCCCTGGGAAGGGCAATTCTCAATATGTGGGGGGGCGGAACGGAGGCGGGCCACTGCCGGTCGCAGTTCGCGACCTCGCGGACCACCGACGTCTGACGTCATCGGACTGACATCAACGCGACTGGATGATGCCGTAGACGACGCATGGCAAAATCAGACTGAGATCCACAAGATGGCACAGGCGATAACTCGCCTGTGGCTATTTCGGTGCTTCGCAGTATCTCCCATCGGAGCTCTGCCTCGACTCTTACCCTTCCAACTCAGGCCCTATACACCTGAACAACAAAAACGCGCCCGGCAACGCCGGGCGCGCTTCACATTTCACGTGACGCGGTCGCGCGTTACTCGGTCGCGTACTTGAACTCGGGCATCGCCTTCAACTCGTCCTTGGACGCACTGAAGACCGCGTGATCCGGATACCATGGGTTCGGCTTCGCCGTCTTCGCAGGCGCAGCGCCTGTCGTGGTGTTCGTCGACATCTTGTTGGGGCTACCGGTGTTCGATGCGCTGCCGCCGGAATTGGCGACCGGCTCGGTGGCGAACTTCACCTTGTCGAGCGGCACCGCGACCAGATGCTCGCCTACGCCAAGGAAGCCGCCGACGCCGATCACCACTCCCTTGATGGCACCCCCCTTGTCCATCAACAGGTCGTTGATCGAACCGACATTCTCGTTGCTGTCGTTATAGACACGGAGGCCGACAACCTTGGACGCGCGCCAGTCGCCCTGATACGAGGTCGACGACGTGCTCGTCGTCGCAGGAGCCATGCCTGCCTTGTCGCCCTTCTCCGTCGGAGTCTGCGCGAAAGCAACGCTCGCAAGCAGCACCGATCCGGCCACGCCGGCGACGATGGATCTGACTAGCATTGATGGGGTTCTCCTCAATTCGCAGAATCGATACGAGAAAAACCCGTCACATCAGCGACCGTTCCTAATCAACCTGCGGTCAAAAGCCGCCCCAGTACGGAGGAACGCCGTAGAAGCGGTGCAACTCGACTTCCTGCGAACGGTCGCCCCAGTCGAAATCCTTGTCGGCGCGGAACGACGGCGCGCGCTTCAACTCCTCATCGTCGATGTCGAGCTCGTAGGCCTCGAAGTTCGGATTGTAGTGCAGCCGGCCCCACGGCAACGGGATGAGGTTGGTCCCGATGCCCAGAAAGCCACCGAAGCTCAATACCGCGTACGACACCTTGCCCGAAATCTTGTCGATCATCAGCCGCTCGATGTGACCGATCATGTCGCCATTGGGCCGCCGCACCGCGGTCCCCTCGACGCGATCGCTTGCAATCAGTTGATGCGGCCTTGCCTTGGCCTCGACCGTCATCTCACCCTCCCATGCCTGAAAGGGAGTCAACGCATCGTCCGGGGCCGGGGTTCCGGCCGGATATGGCAGCCTTCCATCCCTTTTGTGCGTCGCGTCGGCTGCGCCGGGCACCTGCACCACAAAGGGTTGACGGCCTTCCTCCCACAACCGCGCTCGTTTTGCGCACGTGCTCAGGCTGCCGGGGACCCAAAGCGCGCACCGTAAAACTACTGCCGGAATCTCAATGCATTACGCTTTGATGAAATAACGATAACTTTTCACCCCACCACCGACCTGTTAACTGTGATCGCCGGGCAAGATTTCAGAAACACACAGAAACAAAATTCCTGCGCCGCCTTCCCCGAATCACGGACAAGAGAACGGTATGACTCAGGCTACGCCCAACATCCTTGTCGTCGAGGACGACCGCGAGACGCGGGCCCTCATCGCGAAATATCTCCGCACCAATTCCTGCAACGTGACGACTGCCTCCGACGGCCGCGAGATGGCGCGGGCGATGGCCGACCATCGGGTCGATCTGTTGATCCTCGACGTCATGCTGCCGGGCGAGGACGGCCTCAGCCTGTGCCGCAAGGTGCGTGCGGAATCGCAGACGCCGATCATCATGCTGACCGCGCGCGGCGAGGACGTCGACCGCATCCTCGGCCTCGAGATGGGCGCCGACGATTACCTGCCGAAGCCGTTCAATCCGCGTGAGCTGCTGGCGCGGATCAACGCCGTGCTGCGCCGGCAGGCGGCCGCGCGCAACGCCAGCGCGATCGAGGGCGCGACCACGCTGTCGTTCCTCGGCTGGCGCATCGACATCCGCCTGCGCGAGCTGCGCAATCCCGAAGGCGCCCGCGTCGCCATGACCAGCGCCGAGTTCGACCTGTTGCGGACCTTCTGCGAGCGGCCCGGCCGCGTGCTGTCACGTGACAGCCTGCTCGACCTGACGCAGGGCCGCAGCGCCGGCTCGTTCGAGCGCTCGATCGACGTACTGGTGAGCCGCATCCGCCGCAAGATCGAGCCCGACCCGCAGGAAGCCACCATGATCAAGACGGTGCGCTCCGGCGGCTACATGTTCACCCCGAGGGTGGAGGCGGTCGCCGCCGCCAACAACTGACCATGAAACTGCTGCGCGTGCTGAGTCTGCGGGGAATCGGCGCGCAGATCGCGGCGCTGGTGGTCGCGTCGATCGCCGCGCTGCATCTCATCATCACCGCGATCTTCCTGATCCATCGCCCGGACCAGCCTGAGCCGGCCGATCGCTGGCACACCCAGCTTGCGGCCTCCGCGCAATTGCTGGGGCATGCTCCGCCTTCGGAGCGGCCGCGGCTGAAGGAGGACATCGCACGCGCCTTCCCGCAGCTCGCAATCGGCGACCTGCCGGCAGACACGGTCCCGTTGAGCGAGCCCGCGCCGGGCCTACACGCGCTGCGCCGGCTCGGACCCAGCTATCGCGTCTTCATGCTGCCGCGCGAGGCCGGCGCGCCGGGTGACCGTCAGATCCGCCGCATCGGCATCCGACTGCCCGACGGCACCATGATCGCCGCGAACCTGGTGCCGGATCAGCACATGCGGCCGTTCTGGGGCGGCCCGTGGATGATGACGGTGCTGTTCGCAGTCATCAGCGTCACCCTGCTCGGCCTGTGGGCGGCCTGGGCGCTGACGGCGCCGCTGTCGTCCTTCGTCAAGGCCGCGGAGACGTTCAGCCTTAGCGGCGCCGCCGAGCCGCTGCCGGAGCGCGGTCCCGAGGAAATCCGCTCGCTCGCCAAGGCGCTCAACCGGATGCGCGAGCGCATCACCACCCTGATCGACGACCGCACCAGGATGCTGGCCGCGATCAGCCACGATCTCAGGACGCCGATCACGCGGATGCGGCTGCGCGCGGAATTCATCGAGGACGAGACCCATCGCCACCGCATGCTGCGCGACCTCGACCAGA
Source organism: Bradyrhizobium sp. ISRA436 (assembly GCF_029910015.1). Lineage (NCBI taxonomy): Bacteria > Pseudomonadati > Pseudomonadota > Alphaproteobacteria > Hyphomicrobiales > Nitrobacteraceae > Bradyrhizobium > Bradyrhizobium sp. ISRA436. Next base: position 1,887,103 of record NZ_CP094519.1, on the reverse strand, counting down.
TGCGCTCGATGCTGGAATCGGTGCTGTCGTTCCTGCGCAACGACCGCAAGCTCGAGGAGATGACACTGGTCGACATCGCCAGCACCCTGCACCTCGTCACCGATCAGTTCGCCGACATGGGCCACAAGGTCGTTTACGAGGGCCCGCAGCACGCGATGGCAATCGCGCGGCCCGCCGACCTGCATCGCAGCATCACCAATTTGGTGGAGAACGCCGTGCGCTTCGGCGGCGAGGTCGCCGTCCGCCTTGCCGCCAACTCCGACGGGCTCACCATCGACGTCGAGGACGACGGCCCCGGCATTTCGGATGCGCACAAGGCGAGCGTGCTGGAGCCGTTCGTGCGCGGCGACCACGCGCGCAACATGGACGAGGCCGAAGGCTTTGGCCTTGGCCTGTCGATCGCCAACGCCAGCGTGCTCGCCCATGGCGGCACGCTCTCGCTGCACGACCGGAAGCCGCACGGGCTGGTGGTCCGCATCCAGTTGCCGGCGCGCCAGCAGCCGCCGTGGCCAAGGCCGCAGAAATCCGCCGCCTGATCAGACCACTCGTTTCAAGCTGCGAGCGGCCTGGTCAGTTGCTCATGCTCGTAGATTGCGATCGCCTCGAAGCGGTAATTGCAGGCGCGGCAATTCCACAGATAGGACGTGCGGCCTTCGCCGTGCTCCACCCAGTCCGGACGCGGGATCGGCTTGCCGCATTGTGCACAGGGATTTTCGCGAGGCAAAGAGCCGGAGTCCTGACGGGCCATGGCGCATCTCCCTTGTGATTGTTCTCATTTTTTTGAATGGACAAACGTGCTGCCTTGCTTGGACGGGTGCACGCTGGCGAATGTCATTGTAGACCCTTGTTGCGTCATTTGCACGACAATCTGCCGTGGACGGCGTGCGGCAAAACCGGCTCCAGACAATTTGAAGCGTTTGTCTTCCGACCTCCGCATCCGGTTCACCGCGGACAGGGAGGGCCACACGACCTTCGCTGTTGCGAAGGTTTTGCCACATTCCTGCCCGCTCACCGTACCAATCAGGACGCAGGCAACCGACGCGAATTGAAGGACCCCGGGCGATCCGACATGACAAAGCTGCAAACTCTTGCCTCGTTGGCCGCGATTGCGGTGCTGGCGTCGTGCGCGAACGCGAGTGCGCAGTCGCGCGCGCAATACGAGGCGATGGTCGCCGCCGAGGCCCAGGCGAATCTGGTGCCGGAAGAGCTGGTGCATCGCGTCATCGTCCGCGAGAGCAAGTACCATCCGCAGCTGATCGGACGCGGCGGCACGATCGGGCTGATGCAGATCAAGCTCGGGACCGCCCGCGGCCTCGGCTACACCGGTACCGCCGCGGGGCTGCGCGACCCCGCGACCAATCTCAAATACGGCGTGAAATACCTTGCCGGCGCCTATCGTGCCGCCAACGGCGATCACGATCGAGCCGTGCGTTATTTCGCGGGCGGGTATTACTATGCCGCAAAGCGTCAGCGCATCGAACATCTGAAAGAGGCGAAGCTTGCTGGCGAGAGTGCACCGCCAAAGGCGTTCGCCCGGCAGGAGCAGCCGCCAACCGAGGCTGCCGAGGCGAGCGAGGAACAGGCTTCAAGCGAGGAACAGGCTTCAAAATAAGGGCGATCGGGTCCGCGCGCGCCCTGGGTGCCATCCCGCCCGGCCGATCCTCGACGTGCCGTTCCCCGCATCAACGACGTCATCGTTCGGCAGGCACCCCGTCCCGCGCTGGAGCGCGCCGCGGCACCTCGGCGCGGCGCGGTTCGTGGCATAATGCGTTGACACACCCACCCATCCGCCTACATTAGAGCCGTTCCGAGGGGTGCTCCGAAGGAGGAGCTGAGATACCGCAAGCTTGGACCCGCCCGATGGCGGCCAGTCCGGGACCGCGGTGACCCTTTGAACCTGATCCGGGTCATGCCGGCGAAGGGACAGGGATGTACCAGACGTCAAGACCGCGGGGGGATTCCCCCGTCTCCATCATCGGCGCAGGCATAGCAGGTGCTTGGCATGCGCTGTTGTTCGCAGAGGCCGGACACGCCGTCACCCTGCACGAGCGCAGTGACGCTGCGATGACGGAATCCACAAGCCACTGGGCCGGCGGCATGCTGGCACCGTGGTGCGAGGCCGAAGCCGCCGAACCCGTGATCTTCCGGCTCGGTGTCCGCTCGCTCAGCCTGTGGCACGACCATTTTCCGCAAACCCCGTTCAACGGCTCGCTGGTGGTGGCGCATCCCCGCGACCGCACCGATTTCGAGCGCTTCGCCCGGCTCACCACCGGCCACCGCCGACTGGATGCGCAAGAGGTCAGCGGGCTCGAGCCGTCGCTCGAGGGCCGTTTCCGCGACGCCCTGTTCTATCCCGACGAGGGCCATGTCGAGCCGCGCCGCGTGCTGCCGCGGCTGCATGCCGCGATCGCCAGGGCCGGCGGCACCATCAGGTTTGGCAGCGCCCCGGAGGCCACTGACCTCGACGGCCTCGTGATCGATTGCCGCGGGCTTGCCGCGCGCGACCGCGAGCCGACCTTGCGCGGCGTCAAGGGCGAGATGATCGTGATCGAGACCGCGGAGGTCGAGCTGGCGCGACCGGTGCGGCTGATCCATCCGCGCTGGCCGCTCTACGTGATCCCGCGCGGCGACGGCCGCTTCATGCTGGGCGCGACCTCGATCGAGGCCGAGGACACCGGCGTCAGCGTGCGCTCGGCGCTCGAGCTGTTGGGCGCGGCCTATGCGGTGCATCCGGCCTTCGCCGAGGCGCGCATCGTCGAATTCGGGTCCGGCCTGCGGCCGGCTTTTCCGGACAATTTGCCGAAGATCAGGATCGAGCAGGAACGCATCTCAGTGAACGGACTCTACCGTCATGGCTTCCTGCTGGCGCCTGCGCTGGCCGAGCTGACGCTCGCCTATGTCGCACGCGGCGAAATCGACAACGAGGTGATGCAATGCGCGTAATCGTCAACGGCGAGCAGCGGGAGATCAATGCAGCCAGTGTCGGCGCGCTGCTGACCGAGCTCGACTACGAGGGCACCCATTTCGCGATCGCGCTGAACTACGACGTGGTGCCAAAGAGCCGCTGGGCCGAGACCGCGCTGAAAGCCGGCGACGAGATCGAGATCATCACGCCGCGGCAGGGAGGGTGATGGTGCAGGCAAGAATGGTCGAAGCTCTGCTCGTGAGACGCGATCCCGCGTCCCGCCCACTGCAGTCATCGCCCAGCTTGACCGGGCGATCCAGTACGCCGCGGCCTATCTGCTCAACGGCACGGCCTCTGGAATACTGGATCCCCGCCTTCGCGGGGATGACGAGTAGTGCTTGGGGCTGACGGCTAGAGGACGTTGATGCAATGGTCACCTTCTACGGCAAATCCTTCGCCTCCCGCCTCTTGATCGGCACGGCGCTCTACCCCTCGCCCGCGATCATGCAAGAAGCGATCCGGGCCTCGGGCGCCAACATCGTCACGGTGTCGCTGCGGCGCGAGGCCGCGGGCGGCAAGACCGGCGACGCGTTCTGGTCGCTGATCCGCGAGCTCGGCGTCACCGTGCTGCCGAACACCGCCGGCTGCCGGAGCGTGCGAGAGGCTGTCACCACGGCCAAGCTCGCGCGCGAATTGTTCGACACCTCCTGGATCAAGCTGGAAGTGATCGCCGACAACGACACGCTGCAGCCCGACGTGGTCGGCCTGGTCGAGGCCGCCGGCATCCTCATCAAGGACGGTTTTGAAGTCTTCCCCTATTGCACCGAGGATCTGTCGGTCGCCTCGCGCCTGGTCGATGCCGGCTGCAAGGTGGTGATGCCGTGGGCTGCGCCGATCGGCAGCGCCAAGGGCATCATCAACCGCGACGCGCTGAAGCTGCTGCGCGACCGGCTATCCGACATCACGCTGGTGGTCGACGCCGGTCTCGGCGCGCCGTCGCACGCGGCAGAAGCGCTCGAGCTCGGCTTTGATGCCGTGCTGCTCAACACCGCGGTCGCCAAGGCCGCCGATCCGGTCGGCATGGCCAATGCCTTCCGCCTCGGCGTCGAGGCCGGCCGCACTGCCTACGAGGCCGGGCTGATGGAAGCCCGCGACTTCGCCTCCCCCTCCACCCCTGTCGTTGGGACTCCGTTCTGGCATGCCGTATCCTGATAAATTCTATCCCGTCGTCGACAGCATCAAGTGGGTCGAGCGCCTGACCAGGCTTGGCGTCGGCACCATCCAGCTCCGCGCCAAGGAGCTCGACGACGGCCAGGCGCTGCAGATCGTCAGCGACGCGCTCGCGATCACCAAGGGCACGCCGACCAAGCTCGTCGTCAACGACTATTGGCGCGCGGCGATCGTCGCCGGCGCCGAGCATCTGCATCTCGGCCAGGAGGATCTCGCGGGAGCCGACCTCGCCGAGATCCGCAAGGCAAAACTGACGCTCGGCATCTCCACCCATGACGACGCAGAGCTCGCCACCGCGCTTGCCGCCAAGCCCGACTATATCGCGCTCGGCCCGATCTTCTTCACCACGCTGAAGTCGATGCGGTTCGCGCCGCAGGGCATTCCGAAGATCACCGAATGGAAGCAGCGGATCGGCTCCATCCCCCTTGTCGCGATCGGCGGCATCAAGTTCGAGCACGCGGCCGAGATCTTCGCCGCCGGCGCCGACTCGATCGCCGTCGTCTCCGACGTCACCCAGAACGCCGACCCCGACGCGCGGGTGCGGCAGTGGCTCGGCCTAGCCGCGGAGGCCGCGTGATGGCCCTGTCGAAAAGTCTCGTGCCACTCCCTCCGCTGTCATCGCCCGGCTTGACCGGGCGACCCAGTACGCCGCGGCTTCTCCGTATCCCGCCGCAGCCTCTGGAATACTGGATCCCCGCTTTCGCGGGGATGACGGCGATATTTGTCTCTCGCGCAGCGATGCCAACGAATTGAACTAAGGAGGATCTCTCATGAACATCCGCTCCAATCCCGACACCACCCGGCCCGCCGTCACGACCGGCCCGCTGCCCGCCTCGCGCAAGATCTTCGCGACGCCGCAGGACGCGCCCGATCTGCGCGTGCCGCTGCGCGAGATCATCCTCTCCGAAGCTGCCGGCGAACCCAACCTGCCGGTCTACGACACCTCGGGCCCCTACACCGATCCGCAGCTGACCATCGACGTCAACGCCGGCCTGCCGCGCAATCGTCTCGCCTGGGTCAAGGAGCGCGGCGGCGTCGAGGAATATCAGGGGCGCGAAATCAGGCCGGAGGACAACGGCAATGTCGGCGCCTCGCATGCCGCGAAAGCCTTCACCGCGCACCACAAGCCGCTGCGCGGGCTCGACGGCCACAAGATCACCCAGCTCGAATTCGCCCGCGCCGGCATCATCACCAAGGAGATGATCTACGTCGCCGAGCGCGAGAACCTCGGCCGCAAGCAACAGCTCGAACGCGCCGAAGCGGCCCTTGCCGACGGCGAAAGCTTCGGCGCCGCAGTGCCGGCCTTCATCACGCCGGAATTCGTGCGCAGCGAGATCGCGCGGGGACGGGCCATCATTCCGTCGAACATCAACCATGCCGAGCTCGAGCCGATGATCATCGGCCGCAACTTCCTGACCAAGATCAACGCCAATATCGGCAACTCGGCGGTGACCTCGTCGGTCGAGGAAGAGGTCGACAAGATGGTGTGGGCGATCCGCTGGGGCGCCGACACCGTGATGGACCTCTCGACCGGGCGCAACATCCACACCACCCGCGAATGGATCCTGCGCAACTCGCCGGTGCCGATCGGCACCGTGCCGATCTACCAGGCGCTGGAGAAGTGCAACGGCGATCCTGTCCAGCTCACCTGGGAGCTCTACAAGGACACCTTGATCGAGCAGTGCGAGCAGGGCGTCGACTACTTCACGATCCACGCCGGCGTCCGCCTGCCCTACATCCACCTCACCGCCAACCGCGTCACCGGCATCGTGTCGCGCGGCGGCTCGATCATGGCGAAGTGGTGCCTGGCGCATCACAAGGAGAGCTTCCTCTACACCCATTTCGAGGACATCTGCGACATCATGCGCAAGTATGACGTCTCGTTCTCGCTCGGCGACGGCCTGCGCCCCGGCTCGATCGCCGACGCCAACGATCGCGCGCAGTTCGCCGAGCTGGAGACCTTGGGCGAACTGACCAAGATCGCCTGGGACAAGGGCTGCCAGGTCATGATCGAAGGCCCCGGCCATATTCCGATGCACAAGATCAAGATCAACATGGACAAGCAGCTCCAGGAGTGCGGCGAGGCACCGTTCTACACCCTCGGGCCCCTGACCACCGACATCGCGCCGGGCTATGACCACATCACCTCAGGGATCGGCGCCGCGATGATCGGCTGGTTCGGCTGCGCCATGCTCTGCTACGTCACGCCGAAGGAGCATCTCGGCCTGCCCGACCGCAACGACGTCAAGACCGGCGTCATCACCTACAAGATCGCAGCCCACGCCGCCGATCTCGCCAAGGGCCACCCCGCGGCGCAGCTCCGCGACGACGCACTGTCGCGCGCCCGCTTCGACTTCCGCTGGGAAGACCAGTTCAATCTCGGCCTCGATCCGGAAACCGCGCGCAACTTCCACGACGAGACCCTGCCGAAGGAAGCCCACAAGGTCGCGCATTTCTGCTCGATGTGCGGCCCGAAATTCTGCTCGATGAAGATCACCCAGGACGTCCGCGACTACGCCGCGACACTCAACGACAAGGAACAGGGCATGGCGCAGATGAGCGCCAAGTTCAAGGAGATGGGGTCAGACGTTTATCTGGATGCGGAGAAGGTGAAGGAGAGCAATCGGGTGTTGTGAGCTCTCTCCACTCGTCATGCCCGGGCTTGACCCGGGCATCTATCAGACAACGAGAAGCCGGGCGAGAGCCCGGCTTTATTACGCTTTCGCCGACCGTTACTCTAAGTCTTCCTTAAGCTTTCGCCATTCGCGAAGCAGGCTGTCATATTTTTGGATGAATATCGTTCGCTCATCGCCTCGAGCTGGGTCTTCTGATGGTCGAAAGTAAGCGCTTCGCAGGATGTCAATTACGCGCACATCCTCGATCGCAAAATCCGCCAACGCTTCCTTGATCGCCCAAAACCCAAGTCTCGCGCCTTCGGTCGGCAGCGCCGGCCGCTCGCTAAAGTAGGGATACACAATTCGATATGAACCATCCTGCAGGCGCACCGCCGCAACGTTCTCCACTTTTACCACTGCACCTAACTCGGCGATGGAAAATCGAGCACTCACATTGGTCGGTACGAAGTCGAACGCTTCATTTCGCCATCGAGCCTTTTCGTTCCATAGTTTAAGGAACCCATTCGCCAAGAGTGGGTATAAACGAGCGCGAGCCTTGTTGCTCTCGACGCGAGCCTTGGACCTATCCCGCAGATCAGCTATCCCCCCCACATGATCCTTCGCGTCAGCCCAAAAAGGAGCGTAGAAATCGCCCCCTTTCTCGCCAACCTGTCTGCGAAGATCGCTCCTTATATCGGCAAGAAGAAGCGACCTGCGCTGGCGTACGTCGGCATAAAATAGTTGGAGCAGCTTTCGAAGATTAATCTTTTCAATCGAGCGCGCCGTAAAACGCTTGCATGAACTCATTTCGAGGGAATGCAACGATCAAAGGTGAGACGATGATTTCTGTCGCGTCATCGCTAATTGCCTTCACGATTCCGATTCCAGCAAATCGTCGATGTCCACCCCGGAAATCGCTGTAAGCAGTTGAAGTCGTAACCCACGCAGGATCATACGGGAAGACGACCCTTGTCGTTTCCGTCTTGATGTAGAAATGAGGCGAACGCTTTGGATCGAACTTTGATAGTAACTGCGGTGATACTGCCGTTCCTCCGTCGACGCCATTCCGCGTATAACAACGGTGCTCGAAAGAAATGAGCTGACCGATCATCTCCTCGCTCGCCGGCAGGATGTCATCTAGTGGAATTGCCTCAACTGAACTTTGAACGAGTGCAGAGACAACCCAGTGCATCTTGGATGCTAATTCCAGACCCTGACCTCTGAATCCTCGAAGCGGGTCGAGACCAAGCAACGACTGCAAATTTGGATTGCCCAACATCGCCCCAAGCCTTGGAATATTGATGAACTGGGCATAGTGGATCCGATCAAGCCAATCAGGGCGACGAAAGGAGCCGCCAAATAGCAACGCCTTCGCTGAACTAGCTTCGGCACGGCTCTTCCATTCTTCAAGTTCGTGAATGGAAAAGTCCAACCCTGCATTCTTATCAATCAAGATCGAACAGCTTCCGCACAACCAAAGCGCATTTCTAATGCTGCTGCGCTCCGCCGGAGTTTGCGAAGCATCAAAGCGGGGTCCTCCGGGAGCCGCAGCCCTTATGTGAGCTGCGACACCGATGATCTTCACTCCCGCCTCTGAGGACCGATCTGCACCAACAGTTGGCTTTCGGCAATTCGGTTGCGAGCATAGATTTCCGGCTCTGTCACGAACGTCGCGAACGACTGCCGCGGAGAAATTGTCCCTTCTATCCGCAACTTGCTTTCTAGTGGCCCCCATTCCCATGACTCAGCGCGCAGAATGCCTCAAATTGATAACACAATCACTAGGTGAACTGATTGCAGTCATAGCGAAGTGCATGGTCGGATGCTAGTCCAACGTACTCGCTAGCGCGGTAACCTTTGGTATAAGGCCTGAGTGCCAATCGGCAAAACTACGCCGACGCGCCAGCGGCCGCCGCTCGCACGTTGCCACCCGCACGCGCCCCAAACTCAATCTCCTGATACCCCTTCTCTGCCACCCCGTTGATGATCCCCAAAAACTTCGGCGTCCCTCCATTATAAACGAAATACCGCACCGTCCCCTCTTCGTGGCCGGGCACGTTGGAATTGTAGCCGGTGAACCAGCCCTTGGCTTTGCGCATCAGCATGATCTCGTACATCTTGACGACATGCGCGGTCCAGCGCTCCTGCGCCTCGAGCGTCGCGTCGGCGCGGGTGTAGCCGCGGCCCCACATGTATTGCAGCAAATTGGTGCACCAGTTGACGCCGTTCTCGATGCCGCGCGGAAAATTCGTGGACGCGGAGGCGCTTTGCGGCCCCGTCGGCATCAGCAGGTTCGGGAAGCCGTGCACGAGCATGCCGAGGAAGGTGGACGGCGCGTGCTTCCATTTGTCCGCGAGCTTCGCGCCGCCAATGCCCCTGATGTCGATCAGGTCGTAGGCGCCGGTGATGGCATCGAAGCCGGTGGCGTAGACGATGATGTCGAACTCATAGTCGCGCGCGGTGGTGCGCAGGCCGGTCTCGGTGACCCGCACCAGCGGCGTCTCGCTGAGATCGACGAGATGCACATTGTCGCGGTTGTAGACCTCGAAATAGTTCGTCTCCAGCGGCAGGCGCTGCACGCCGAAGCCGTGATCTTTCGGGATCAGCTTTTCGGCGATCTTGGGATCCCTGACACGCTGACGGATGCGGCCTGCGATATATTCCGACAGTTCGGCATTAGCGGCCTCGTCCATGAAGATCTCGCGAAAATTCGCCAGCCAGATGCCGAAGCCGGGCTCGTCGTAGAGCTTGTCCCACAGCGCAAGGCGCTCCTCGCGGCTCACCTCGTAGAAGCCGCGCTTGTCAGGCCCGTGCAGGAAGCTGCCCGGCGTCAGCGCGCAGGCGGCGAAGATCTCGTCGTAGCGCGCGCGGATGTCGGCCATTTCTGCTTCCGAGATCGCGCTGTTGTTGAGCGGCGCGCTCCAGTTCGGCCGGCGCTGGAACACGGTGAGCTCGGCGACCTTGTCGGCGATCTCGCCGATCAACTGAATGCCGGTGGCGCCGGTGCCGATCACGGCGACTCTCTTGCCGGCGAGATCGACCGGCTCGTGCGGCCAGTAATAGGTATGGAACGAGCGGCCCTTGAAGTCGTCGATGCCGTCCACCCGCGGCATGGTCGGCGCCGAGAGCAACCCGATCGCGAGCACAACGAAGCGGCAGGTCAGCACGCGTCCGTCGCCGAGCGTGAGCCGCCAGAGATCGCGCGTCTCGTCGAAAACCATTGTCTCGACCTTGCAGCCAAACTGCATGTGCCGACGCAGATCGAACTTGTCGGCGACGTAGTTGAGGTAGCGCAGATTTTCGGGCTGACCGGAAAAGCGCTCCCTCCAGTGCCACTCATCGAGCAGCTCGCGCGAGAACGAGAAGCCGTAGGTGTAGCTCTCGGAATCGAAGCGGCAGCCGGGATAACGGTTCCAGTACCAGGTGCCGCCGAGATCGGGCGCCGCCTCGAGCACGGTGGCGTCGATGCCGAGATCGGCGAGCCGCTTGATCTGGTAGATGCCCGCGACGCCGGCGCCGACGACGATCACCTCGTAATGAGTCTTTGCCGCTCCCGTCATGTCCCGCTCCCGGAATTGTTCTTGATCTGTTTGGATGGATTACAGACCCTTTTGCCTGATCAGGCAATCGCCCGCGGTCGTGCGCATCTTGCGTTGAGGCGCTGCCCGGGCCTGATCGATCCTTGCAACGTCGGGGATTTATATCCGTCCCGCATATCGCTACGCTCATGCGGACTACCTATCGTCCACATTCACTTGAACCATCATGACCGACAATCTCACCGGCATCTGGGACGGCAGCTATGTTCAGCCGGGTGCCGGCGTGGTCACGTTTCTGGCAACGCTGATTGAGACCGGCAGCGCGCTCGGCGGCAGCGTGACCGAACCCTGCATGATGCCCGGGTGCCCGTTGAGCACCCACAACGCGTCGATTGCGGGTCATCGCTCCGGCAACGCAGTCTCGTTCGTCAAGCGTTACGAGCCGCCCGGCTACGGCTACGGCACGGTGCATTACGAGGGCTCGGTCAATGCCGAGGCGACGGAGATCGACGGACGCTGGAAGATAGCGGGCACGTCATTCTCGGGAACGTTTCTGATGGTCCGCTCGACGAGGCCTGCAGAGTCGGTCACGACCGACGAACAGATCAAGGAGCCGGCGCGTTAGGGCATGATCACTTCTCCCCGTCGGGGAGGGGTGAACCGAAGTCGCCGCGAGCCTGGAAGCGGGTGATGAGCCCGTGCCCGACAATGTGATGAAGCAACTCTTTGGAATCAACCATGGCCAAACGAAGTGCCGGGCTGCTGATGTTTCGCTACCGGGGAAGCAGCCCGGAAGTTCTGCTTGTGCACCCCGGCGGTCCGTTCTGGGCGAAGAAAGACGATGGTGCATGGTCGATCCCGAAAGGCCTCTACGAAGACGGCGAGGATCCTTTTGTTGCCGCGAAGCGGGAGTTCGAGGAGGAAACGGGACAATCGCCGGTCGGCTCCTTCATCGAGCTCGGGGTCTTCAAGCAACCAGGCGGCAAGCAGGTCAGCGCGTGGGCGTTCGAGGGCGAGTTCGACCTGGCATCGTTCAAGAGCAACAATTTCGAGATGGAGTGGCCACCAAGGTCGGGACGCCTTGCGGAATTTCCCGAAGCGGATCGCGCGAACTGGTTTCCCGTGAAGGACGCATTGCGGAAGGTGACCAAGGGCCAGTTCGCCATTCTGAGGGGCCTGCTCGACAGACTGGGACTATCCGAAGACGATTTAGCGTGATGTCCGACCACATCTCCCACCGCCTCCCCGACCAGCTCCGCGCCGATCTCCGCCTGGTCTTCGTCGGCACCGCGGCGAGCACGCGGTCCGCCGCGGTCGGGCATTACTACGCCCATCCCGGCAACCGCTTCTGGCGCGCGCTGCATGAGGCCGCCATCACGCCGCGGCGCTATCGGCCGGACGAGTTCGCGGCATTGCTCGCGCTCGGCATCGGCTTCACCGATCTCTGCAAGACCAGCGCCGGGATGGATCACGAGATTGCGAGGCAGTCGTTCGACGTCATCGGCTTCAGGACGAAGATCGAGACGTTCCGTCCGAAAACCATCGCCTTCACCAGCAAGAAGGCGGCGAGCCTGTTCTATCAGCGGCCAACCAGCGCAATCGCGCTGGGTCGGCAGCCAACGATGAGCGGATTTCCCGACGTGTTCGTGCTGCCCTCGCCATCAGGCGCGGCGTCCGGGCATTGGACGTTGCGGCCGTGGCGTGAGCTGGCCGAGTGGATCAAGGCGCCACTGGCCTAGTCCGGATGGGTTCTATTGCGTAGCAAACCTTGTACCCCTCATGGTGAGGAGCGCGGAACGCGCGTCTCGAACCATGAGGCCCATCCGTGGCCTACATCCTTCGAGACGCCCGCTTCGCGGTCTCCTCAGGATGAGGACACACAACATCTATGACGCAGTGAGACTAATCTATGACGCAGTGAGACTAACCCACCCGACGTGCGAGTTGCTATTCCTTCAACGTGATCGCGAGCCCGCTGAGGTCGACATTGGCCATCAGTCCGACCTGCTTGCCGCCCAATTCCAGGACCGCGCCGTTCTGGTTGGTCAGCAGGATGCCGCGCACGCCGGCGCCGAGCGCAACGCCCATGCCCGCCGCGGCATAGACGCCGGCGATATCCTGAGCCCGGCGGATATTGCGGACCCGCCCCTGCAACGTGGTCTGGGAGCCGCCGAAGACGAGGCCATAGTCCAGCCCGCCGGCCGTCAGCCCGTAGGTCTTGCCGTGGAAGGTCATGACGCCCTTGCCGACGGAGCCGCCGAAGATCCAGCCGCCCTTGAAGATGACCAGCGTCACGGCCGCCTCGTCGGCCCGGGCGGCGGACGATCCGGTGAGCAGCGCCAGCGCGAACAGCACGGCGCGGGCGGCGGATGACAATCTCATGGGGAGTTCTCCGAACGATGTGAGAGGCAGATCGATTTCACGCCAATCTAACCGACTGATGGCGCCGTTGAAATGCCCGCAAGGCATGCCGGATTGCGCTTGTCCCAGCTATCGCGGGGGTTATCATTGGGTAGATCGCAAATCGTAGGATGGGTGGAGCGCAGCGAAACCCATCGTCGGAGCAGCTGAGAGAGGTGGTGGGTTTCGCGGAGTTTATCATCGGGCCGCGCGCTGCGCGGACCCGTTGGCTCTACCCACCCTACGCACCTCGGGTCATGGCCATGCACAACTTCACTCCCCTTTCCGGCTTCGTCGGCGGCGCGCTGATCGGGCTCGCCGCGGCGCTGCTGATGCTGTTGACCGGGCGGATCGCCGGCGTCACCGGCATCGTCGGCGGCGCGCTGCTGGGCGGTTCCGCCGACCGCGGCTGGCGCCTCGCATTCGTCGCGGGGCTGATTGCTGCGCCATTGATCGCAGCGCTGTTCGGCGCGCCGCTGCCGCGCCCTCAGATGAATTCGAGCCTCGTTGTGATCGCGATCGCGGGGCTGCTGGTCGGGTTCGGCACCCGGATGGGCAATGGCTGCACCTCCGGCCACGGCGTCTGCGGCTTCGCGCGCCTGTCGGCCCGCTCGATCGCGGCGACTTGCATCTTCATGCTGACGGCGATCGCCACGGTCGCGATGGTCAGGCACGGGCTGGGAGGCTAGCGATGCAGATTCTCGCCAGCTTCATATGCGGGCTGATCTTCGGTGCAGGGCTCCTGATCTCGGGCATGACCGATCCGCAGAAGGTGCTCGGCTTCCTCGACATCTTCGGCGCCTGGGATGCGACGCTCGCCTTCGTGATGGCGGGCGCCGTGGCTGTCACAGCGGCCGGCTTTGCGCTCGCGCGGCATCGCACCGCGCCTACCTTCTCGGCGCGCTTTCTCTGGCCCGACCGCAGCGATATCGATGCGCCGCTGGTGACAGGCGCCGTGCTGTTCGGCATTGGCTGGGGCCTCGTTGGCATCTGCCCAGGGCCGGCGCTGGTCAATCTCGCCGGCCTCACGCTGCCGATCGTGGTGTTCGTCGTGGCGATGGTCGTTGGCATGATCGGCCACGAAATCTGGCGCCGGCGCACCACCGCGCCGCGCGCCGTGCAAAGCCCAGCCCTTCCCTCTCGCGCTGACGGGTGACCCATGACAGCGATCAAGCACGTCCCTCCGCCATCAGGCATCAAGGCGCCGCCGCTCTCGTTCGGCGCGCGCGTCGGCGATCTCCTGTTCATCTCAGGCATTCCCGGCTTCGATGCCAACGGCGAGCTGCCCGACAGCTTCGAGGCGCAGTTCACCAATGTCGTCACCAATTTCAAGCGCGTGCTGGATGAGGCCGGCGCCACGATGCGCGATCTCGTCAAGGTCAATGTGCTGCTGACGCGCGCCTCCGACGTCGCCACGATGAACGCGCTCTATGCCGGCGCGTTCGGTCCGCCGCCCTACCCCGCGCGCACCACCTGCGTGGTGGTGGCGCTGCCCAATCCGAAGATGCTGATCGAGATCGAGGGCGTGGCGTCGGTAAAGGGGTGACAGTGCAATCACTGAGTTGCCCGACGGCGCAAGTCCCTTCTGCAAAAATATTTCTGTTTTCCAGAATCTCATCTCAGTGTATGAATAGCCCGTCTCACCCGCCTGAGGGGCGCTTCGCGATCGTCACGAGTGTTGGGTTGGGATGCGGTGGACGCCTCACGTGCAACTGACGAGTGCGCATGAGGCGGACGGTGAAGTCGTGCAGGCCTGACGCCCTAAGGTCCGGACTCAATCAGGTCCACCAAATGATAGCGGCAGCAAGATTGACGGCCGAGAGGAAGTTTCTGGCGAGCTTGTCATAGCGGGTTGCAATGCGCCGCCAGTCCTTGAGCCTGCAAAACATGCGCTCGACGAGGTTGCGCCGCTTGTATGCGGCGCGGTCGAACGGATGGAAGCGTTTTCGGGTGGGATTGTTTGGGATGACCGGGGTTGTTCCCCGTTCGATGAGGAATTGCCGCAGTTCGTTCGCGTCATAGGCCGTGTCGGCCGCACAGCAACGCGGTGGTGGCAGAGAGCTGAGCAGGGGCAGCGCCGCGCGGATGTCACCACGCTGACCTGGCGTTACTTCGAGCGCGATGGCGCGTCCGAGACTGTCGCAGACGGCGTGGATCTTGGTGGTCCTGCCACCGCGGGAACGACCGATGGCCTGAGCCTCCGCCCCCCTTTTCCACCGGCCGCCGCACGGTGCGCCTTGGCGGTCGTGGAATCGATGGCCTGGAAGTCGTCATCGGGCGACAGGCCCCGAAGTGCTTCGAACAGATTGCGCCAGACCTCGCGCCGCGACCAGCGGTTCCAGCGATTGTAGACGGTCGTGTAAGGGCCGAACACTGCCGGGCAATCGCGCCAGCGGCAGCCGGACTTCAACACATGGATGATGCCACTGATCACGCGGCGATCATCGACTCGACGAGCGCCGGGCTGATTTTGCGGCAGCAAGGGCTCGATTGCTGCCCACTGCCGATCATTCAACCAAAACTCGCCCGCCATGATCCAAGCCCCGCAAATGCAGAGCTTGAATCATATCTCCACGTAAAATTATACATCTGATTGAGTACAAACCTTAGTGGCAGGTGTCTCATCAGCAAGAGGCAAACTCTCTCGCTGATGACGGTGACAACAAAGCCCAGTCTCGCCGGGGCGAGCACGTATAAGCCGTAGCCCATCGCGCAGGGAAAGCCGGGATTGCTCCGGTTTCACCTGTGGTCCTACCTCCCGCGTTTTTTACTACGCGGGACCCATGGGTGCGATCGGCACCCGGCTTTCCCTGCGCCCTCTGTTCTCAGAGTGGCGAAACGAAATGCAAAGCTCGGACAGTCCGTGTCGCGAGAATACGAAGCCATGTCTCAACGACTGTCATCGCCCGCGAAGGCGGGCGATCCAGTATTCCAGAGGCAGCAGTGATTGATCCGAGGGGCCGCAGCGTACTGGATACCCCGCATGCGCGGGGTATGACGCGGAGTAATGGATTGCTTTCACCTTCGTCGTTTCAGCGCCCACGCAGCACGCGCCTTCAATCGATCCCTAAAACAACGAGCCCTGCCCATCGTCCTCGCGGACCGGCGTCTTGCGCAGCGCGGGCTTCTTCGGCGGCGGGGCTTCCTCGGCGGCGATCTCTTCCGCGGTCATCGGCAGCATGAGTTGTGCGTCGTCGTTGGCAAAGCCGTTCACGCGCGTCGTCACCTGGTGCCAAGCGAACTCGCCGATCTCAGGGCCCCTCAGCATGTGCATCACGTCGTCGACGTCGTTGGCGCGGCAGTCGAGCCAGCGCTCGAAGGCGTCGGGCGCGATGGTGACGGGAACACGGTGATGCAGGCTCGCGAGGTCGCGGCTTGCGGGCGCGGTGACGATCGCGACCGTGTCCTGCTCCTCGCCGTTCGGGCCCATCCAGGTCTCGGCGAGCGCGGCGAACGCGATCGGACGGCCGTCGCGGCGATGGATGAAGAAAGGACGCCTGCGGCCGCCGGCGTCCTGCCATTCGTAATAACCGTCGGCCGGCACCAGCGCGCGGCGGCGCCGAAGCGCGTTCTTGAACGCCGGCTTCTCGCGCACCGTCTCGGAGCGGGCGTTGATCAACAGCGAGAAGCTGCGCGGGTCCTTGACCCAGGACGGGATCAGGCCCCAGCGCATCAATTGAAAATGCCGGCCGCCATTGTCCAGGATCACGACCGGGATCGGCTGGGTCGGCGCAACATTATACCGCGGCGGAAAATTCGGCTGCTCGATATAGCCGAAGATCTGCCGCAAGGCCGCCGGCGGCGAGGTGATGACAAAGCGTCCGCACATGTCCCGTCCAAATAGGTATCCGTTTAATCCGCTTTAACCCCGACCGTTAAAGACTGCATCAGATGACCTCAACGGCCGCCATAGCGGACCTCTCCCCGCGACCGACGTATCCCGATGAGGCACGGGCCGCGCAGTTGCGCGCCGCCAACATCAATCCCCGCACCGGGCTCGCGACCGACTACCTCAATCACTTCAACGAAGCCATCATGCTGCTGGAGATGATTCCGGACATGCCGGAATGCGCCAGCGATTTCCTGGAATGGCGGCCGCTGTCCTATGCCGAGCATTTCACGGCTTCCGGCTTCAAGGCGCGCGATCTCGCGATCGAGGCCTATCAGATGGCGGATGGCGAAATCCGCGCCGAATTCGACCAGCTCACCGCCAGCATGACGCGCATCCTGCTCGAGGTCGGCGCGGCGATGCGCCAGTTGCAGCAGGACACGAGCCGGGTCGCGCTGGCCGAGCAGGCGATCGTCTGGGTCAAGCCGCTGGTGATGCTGACCGCCGGCGTCATCAACGGCGCCGCGGAGGCCGATGTCGACAGCATCATGGCGAGCGCCTGATTTATCGGGCATGATGACATTTCTATTTGAGCATGATCTCCGCGCAAACGCTCCGCGTTTGTCGCGGGGAAAACCGGCTGCCACTTTTCCGGATCATGCTCCAGAAACCGGTTGTCGATTGCCTTGACCTCTTCAGAACCCCCGATCCGTCCACAGCTCGCCGTGTCCGGCGCGATCTTCCGCGAGGGCAAGGTGCTGCTGGTGCGCCGCGCCCGCTCGCCCGGCAAGGGCTCCTATTCGCTGCCCGGCGGCCGGGTCGAATTCGGCGAATCCCTGCACACCGCCCTGCAGCGCGAGGTCGACGAGGAAACCGGCCTGCGCATCGAGATTTTGGGCCTGGCCGGCTGGCGCGAGGTGCTGCCGGCGGGTCCCGGCGCCGGGCACTACCTGATCATGACCTTCGCGGCGCGCTGGATCTCCCGGGAACCGATGCTGAACGACGAGCACGACGATTTCAAATGGTTGCGGCCGGAGGAGATCGGCGACCTCAAGGTCACCGGCGGGCTCCACGAGGTAATCGCGGCCGCCAGAGGGCTGGTTTGAGGCCCGATTCGGGGCTTTCGCTGCCTTGCCTCGGGCGCATTGCGGGGGCATACCACGGGCGGTCCCGGAACCCCTGATGCGCAAAGCTTATTTCGCTGTTTTGATCGTACTGTCGGCATGCCTCGTGACGCCCGCCCGGGCGCAGGACGCGGCTGCGCCGTTCGACGGCGACCTGCAGCGACTGGCCGAGATCCTCGGCACCCTGCACTACTTGCGGGGCATCTGCGGGGCCAATGAAGGGGCCAAATGGCGAAACGAGATGCAGGCCCTGATCGACGCCGAGACCCCCTCCGGGGACCGCCGCGCCCGCATGATCGCGGGCTTTAACCGCGGCTATAACGGCTTCCAGCAGACCTACCGCACCTGTACGCCGGCCGCCGTGGTGGCGATCCGCCGCTATATCGAGGAGGGCTCGAAGATCTCGCGCGACCTGACGGCCCGCTATGCCAACTGACGGCGCGATCTTCTTCGATCTCGACGGCACGCTGACCGACCCGAAGCCGGGCATCACCGGCTCGATCCAGTATGCGCTGCGCAAGCTCGGCCATCCGGTTCCCTCGCAGGACGAACTGACCTGGTGCATCGGGCCGCCCCTCCGGGCCAGCTTTGTGACGCTGCTCGGCGGCGAGGAACTCGCCGACGACGCGGTTACCTTGTACCGCGAGCGGTTCGGCGATGTCGGGCTGTTCGAGAACGCCGTCTATCCCGATATCGCGCAGGTGCTGGCCGCGCTGCGGCAGAGGCCGCGGCGGATATTCGTTGCGACCTCCAAGCCGCACATGTTCGCGACGCGGATCATCGCGCACTTCGGGCTGTCAGGTCATTTCGACCAGGTGTTCGGCTCCGAGCTCGACGGCACCCGCGTCAACAAGGTCGAGCTGCTTGCCTATGCGCTGGAGCAGACCGGGGTGGATCCGGCGCGGGCCGTGATGATTGGCGACCGCAGCCACGACGTGATCGGGGCGAACAGGAACGGCATCCGCGCGGTCGGCGTCACCTACGGCTATGGCACGCCTGAGGAGCTGATCGAGGCCGGCGCCAGCCACCTCTGCGCCTCGCCGCGCGCGGTGCTGGACCATATCCACAGCTCATTTGGCTAAAGGGCGGCCGAGGTCGGGAATTCCCCTTTAAATGCCGAGAGGCGCGTTAACCTTTCTTAAAGATATGGGCTAGGCGGTACCCGCATGCGTGCTACACCTCGCCGGTGTCGCCGTGGTTCGCTTCCGGACCGCGCACCTATTTCGATGAGTTTCATGCGCCATCCAGCGTCCTTTCCCCCTCACAACGACCCGCGGCCCGATCACGAGCAGAAGCAAGCCGCGCTGGGCTACCTGAACGAGGCCTGGGCGGAGGCGCGTCATGACGGCGTCGACGGCGACTGCTTGGCGCAGGCGAGCCTGTTTGCGGCACTGGCCGAGCTCGTCTCCACCTATGGCGAGGATGCGGTCGCCAAGTTCGCCGAAGGGCTAGCCGCGCGCGTGCGCAACGGCGAGTTCTCGCTGGCGCTCGCCAGGCAATAACCAAAGCGTTTTCGAGCGAAGTGGGGCGACGGTTCGCGTGAAGAAAACGCGTCAGGATTAGAATCTACGGGCTCAGCGTATCGAGGAACCGGACCGGCTCGCCCGTCGACGGCGTCGTCAGCTCACCCTGCCACATCACGCGGTTGCCGCGCACGAAAGTGCCGACCGGCCAGCCCTGCACCCGCACCCCGTCATAGGGCGTCCAGCCCGCGCGCGAGGCGATCCATTTGTCGGTGATGGTCTCGCTGCGCTTGAGGTCGACGATGGTGAAGTCGGCGTCATAGCCCGCCGCGATGCGGCCCTTGCAGGCGATGTTGAACAGGCGCGCAGGACCAGCGCTGGTGAGATCGACGAACCGCGCCAGCGACAGCCGGCCGGCGTTGACGTGGTCGAGCATCACGGGCACCAGCGTCTGCACGCCGGTCATGCCCGAGGGCGAGGCCGGATAGGTCTTCGCCTTCTCCTCCAGCGTATGCGGCGCGTGGTCCGAGCCGAGCACATCGATGATGCCCTGCTCGATGCCGTACCAGATGCCGGCGCGGTGATCGGCCGAGCGCACCGGCGGGTTCATCTGCGCGCGGGTGCCGAGCCGCTCGTAGCATTCCGGCGCGGCCATCGTGAGGTGGTGCGGCGTCGCCTCGCAGGACGCCACGTCCTTGTGGTCGCGCAGGTACTCGATCTCCTGCTTGGTGGAGATGTGCAACACGTGGATGCGCTTGCCGGTCTCGCTCGCGAGCTTGACCAGTCGCTCGGTCGCCATCAACGCCGCAGTCTCGTCGCGCCACACCGGATGCGAGCGCGGGTCGCCCTCGACGCGCAGCGGCTTGCGCTCGTTGAGGCGGTACTCGTCCTCGGCATGAAACGCCGCGCGGCGCCGGATCACCTGGAATATCCGCCGCAGGCTCTCGTCGTCCTCGACCAACAGTGCGCCGGTGGAGGAGCCGATGAATACCTTGACGCCGGCGCAGCCCGGTGCGCGCTCGAGCTCCGGCAAGTCCTGCACGTTCTCGCGGGTGCCGCCGATGAAGAACGCGAAATCGCAGTGCATGCGGTGGCGGCCGCGCTTCACCTTGTCGGTGAAGTTGGCCTTGGTCACCGTCAGCGGGTCGGTGTTCGGCATCTCGAACACGGCGGTGACACCGCCCATCACGGCACTGCGCGATCCTGTCTCCAGATCCTCCTTGTGGGTCTGGCCGGGCTCGCGGAAATGCACCTGGGTGTCGATCACGCCGGGCAGGATGTGCAGGCCCTTGCAGTCGATAACCTCGCCAGCCGAGGCCTGGCCGAGCGAGCCGATCGCGGCGATGCGGCCATCGGCGATGCCGATATCGCGCACGCCCTCGCCGTCCTGATTGACCACGGTGCCGGATTTTAGAATGGTGTCAAAACGCTGATTCATCGGTCCTCGACGCCCGCTTTTCCACTGTCGTACGGGCCTTGTTCGGTGCACTCTAGCGCCTTAGCTTGGCAGGGGATATCCGCGAGCCGCGCGTTTCCCAAGGAACTTGGAAAAAGAGCCAATTTTGCGAATGAAAGCAGCGTTTCTTCCAGATCGGGGCGTGGTCAAGGTCTCCGGCGAGGACGCCCGCAACTTCCTCAACGGCCTCATCACGGCGGATGTCGCAGAGCTGCGCCCGGGGCAGGCCCGGTTCGGTGCACTGTTGACGCCGCAGGGCAAGATCATCGTCGATTTCCTGATCACCGAGGCGCCGGCCGGCCACGGCGGCGGCTTCCTGATCGACGCGCCGCGCGCGCTCGCCAAGGCGCTCGCCGACAAACTCGGCTTCTACAAGCTGCGCGCCAAGGTCGCGGTCGAGAACCTCTCCGACAGCCTCGGCGTGCTGGCAGCGTGGGACGGTACGCCGACGGCAACACCCGACCTGGCCTTTGCCGATCCGCGCAATGCTGCGCTCGGCTGGCGCATCCTGATCCCGGAAGAGTTGAAGCAGAAGCTCGCCGATCTGGTCGGCGCCGATCTCGTCGACAGCAGTGCCTATGAGGCGCATCGCATCGCGAGCGGCGTGCCGCGCGGCGGGCTCGACTTCATGTATGGCGATGCCTTCCCGCACGAGACCAACATGGATCGCCTGCACGGCGTCGATTTCGACAAGGGCTGCTATGTCGGCCAGGAAGTGGTGTCGCGCATGCAGCACCGCGGCACGGCGCGCACCCGCACCGTGAAGATCATCCTCGACGGCCCATCGCCCGAGGCCGGCGCAACGATACTGGCCGGCGACAAGCAGGTCGGCACGATAGGTTCGACCGCGGGCGAGAGAGGCCTCGCGCTGGTCCGCATCGACCGGGTCGCTGACGCACTCGATGCCGGCCAGCCGCTGACTGCGGGCGGGCTGTCGCTCCGCCTCGCCGAGCCTGACGTCGTCCGCACCACACCCAAGCAGACCGTCGCATGAGCCGTACCGCACAACTGCATCCGGACGGCAAGACGCGATGCCCCTGGCCGGGCGAGGATGCCTTCTATGTCGCCTATCACGACAATGAATGGGGTGTGCCGGAGTACGACGACCGTGCTCTCTACGAGAAGCTGATCCTCGACGGCTTCCAGGCCGGCCTGTCCTGGATCACGATCCTGCGCAAGCGCGACAACTTCCGCAAGGCCTTCGACGACTTTCAGCCCGAGAAGATCGCGCGCTACAACGACAAGAAGGTCCACGCGCTGATGAACGACGCGGGCATCGTTCGCAACCGCGCCAAGATCGAGGGCGCGATCGCAAGCGCCAAGTCGTATCTGGAGATCATGGAGAAGGGCCCCGGCTTCTCGAAATTCCTCTGGGACTTTGTCGACGGCAAGCCGAAGGTCAACCAGTTCAAGACCACCGCGAGCGTACCGGCCTCGACGCCGATCTCGATCAAGATCTCCAAGGAGCTCGGCGCACGCGGCTTCAAGTTCGTCGGCCCGACGATCGTCTATGCCTTCATGCAGGCGACCGGCATGGTCAACGATCATCTCGTCACCTGCTTTTGTCACGAGAACTGCAGCGGCAAGCACCGCGCACCGCGGCTCAAGACGAAATGATCGCACGCAAATCGACGGAAACCGCTCGCGCCTGGCAGCGCATGTTGTCCGGGCGCCGGCTGGACCTGCTCGACCCCTCGCCGCTCGACATCGAGATTGTCGACATCGCGCACGGCCTGGCGCGGGTTGCGCGCTGGAACGGACAAACCAGCGGCGCGCATATTTTCTCGGTGGCCCAGCACACGCTTTTGGTCGAGGCGGTAATGCGCCAGCAGATGCCGCGCGTCGATGCCAGCTTCCGCCTGGCGGCGCTGCTGCATGACGCGCCGGAATACGTCATCGGCGACATGATCTCGCCATTCAAGGCAGTGCTCGGCGGCGACTACAAGGTGGTGGAGAAGCGGCTGTTGTCCGCGATCCATATCCGCTTCGGCCTGCCTGCCGTGCTCGCGGACGAGATCACCCAACAGATCAAGGCCGCGGATCGCGGCGCGGCCTATCTCGAAGCGACGCATCTCGCGGGATTTTCGGAAAGTGAAGCCAGGCGTCTGTTCGGCCGCGATCCCGGACTGCCCGAGGCGACGGAACGCGACTATCTGACGCCCTGGACCGCGGCCAGGGCCGAAAAGCAGTTCCTCGAGCGCTTCAAGGCGCTGCATAGCTGACCGGCCGCAGCGGCTTTAACCGGCCTCCACGCGGGCCTATAATTGCGGGTACAGAGACTATCTTCTAAGGACCGTCATGCTTCACGTCTGCTCACTTGCCGCGCTTCCCAACACGGTCAGGACCACGGGCGCCAGCCATGTGCTCACCGTGATGGCCAATGTCGACCAGGTGCAGCGGCCGCCTTCCGTGCTTCCCGCCAATCATCTGAAAGTGTCGATGGACGACATCACGGAAGCGATGGACGGGTTCGTCGTACCCAACGAAGAGCATATCGAAAAAGTGCTGAGCTTCGTGCGCGGCTGGGACCGTCGTGCGCCGATGGTGGTCCACTGCTATGCCGGCATCAGCCGCTCGACCGCGAGCGCATTCGCCGCCGTTTGCGCACTCAATCCGCACCGTGATGAAATGGTGATCGCCCAGCTGATCCGCGAAGCCTCGCCGATCGCGGCACCGAACAGGCTGATCGTCAGCCTTGCCGACAAGGCACTGGGACGCGAGGGCCGGATGTTGCGCGCACTCGATGCGATGGGTCCGGGCAGCATGAACGTCGAAGGCCGTCCATTCCGCATCGATGTGGAATAGCACGAACGTGCCCCGCGCGATCGCTTGAACTTCCAGCCCGTCAGGCTGCACATAATAGGTTGCGACGGGCCGCTGGCTGGCCAAAAGTCCGGCGCGGCTTTGCCGGAGGCTCAATGTTCGATTCACCCTTCGAGTTCCTGACGCTGGTCATCGCCATCGTCGCGGTCATCTTCGCGCGCAAGGCGCTGAACCAGATTGCCGCGCTGCGGAGCCGGCTGGACGCGATCGAGGCCGCGACAGGAACCCGCGCGCACCCGCTCACACGGGCACCACCAGAGGAAGCCGAGCAGACGCTGCCCGCGGCACCGTCGATCGCACCGATGCCGCCGCCGTTGCCGGAGGCGGCACCCGCTGCACCTGATGTTCAGGACCAGCCGGCCGCGAGCGCGCCGAGCGCTGCGCCGCCACCCCTGCCGCAACCACCGCCCGGCCTGGAGGAGAGATTGGGCACGCGCTGGGTGGTGTGGATCGGCGGGCTCACGCTCGCGCTCGGCGGCCTCTTCATGGTGCGCTACTCGATCGAGGCCGGCCTGCTCGGCCCCGGCGTACGCACAATGCTCGGCGGCCTGTTCGCGCTGGCACTGCTTGCGGCCGGCGAATGGACGCGGCGCAAGGAAAGCATCTCCACCATCGCAGCGCTGCCGATCGCCAACGTTCCGGCGATCCTCACCGCCGCCGGCACCGCGGTGGCGTTCGCCACCGTCTACGCCGCCTACGCGCTCTATGACTTCCTCGCACCAGCGACCGCGTTCATCCTGCTCGGTCTGGTCGCGCTCGGTACGCTCGCAGCCGCGCTGCTGCATGGGCCCGCGCTCGCCGGGCTCGGCATCGTCGGCGCCTTCGTCACACCGATCCTGGTGTCATCCGACAAGCCCGACTTCTGGTCGCTTTATATCTATCTCGCGATCGTGACCGCGGCGTCGTTCGGGCTCGCGCGGATCCGGTTGTGGCGCTGGCTTGCGGTCACGACGATCGTGTTCGCGCTGCTGTGGACCTTCCCCTGCCTGCAATGCGGTCCGGAGATGATCGCGCCGCACGCCTTCCACGTGATCGCGGGGTTCGTGCTGGCCGCGCTGCTCGTGGTGTGCGGCTTCATGTTCGGCCCGGACGGTGACGGCGAAGCGATCGAGCCGATCTCGTCCGCCTCGCTCGCGGCCTACCTGTTCGGCGCGATGCTGATCGTGCTGAACAGCGCGCATGCGGACGCCGCCATGATCAGCTTCGCGCTGCTGGTGGCCGGCAGCCTTGTCGTCGGCTGGCGCGCGCCCGCGGCAGTGGGCGCGATCGGCGCCGCGTCGATCTTCGCCTTCATCGTGTTTGGCGAATGGGCCGTCCGCCGCAATGTCGAGATGCTGGTGCTGCCGGGCGGAGCGATCCCGGGCATCGGCCCGTCAGCAACAGATGGTTCGGTCTCGCTGCACCTCGTCACCGCTGCGGTGTTCGCGGCCGCGTTCGGCATCGCGGGCTTCCTCGCGCAGATGCGTTTTGCCGCGACGAAGATCACGGTGACCTGGGCCGCCGCGGCCGTGTTCACGCCGGTCGCGTTGTTGATCGCGCTCTATGCCCGCATCGCGCATCTGGATCGCTCGATCCCGTTCGCGATCCTCGCCGTGCTGCTTGCTGCGGCCTACGCTGCCGCGACCGAGGCGCTGACACGGCGCGGCGAGCGGCCGGAGCTGTCTGCCTCGATCGCGCTGTTCGCCACGGGGGCGCTCGCCTCGCTTGCCCTCGCGCTGACCTTCGCGCTCGACCGCGGCTGGCTCACCATTGCCCTCGCGCTGGTCTCGATGGGCACCGCGTGGCTCTCGGTGCAGCGGCCGATCCGGTTCCTGCGCTGGCTCGCCGCGATCCTCGCCGCCATCGTGGTGCTGCGCATCGGCTATGAGCCGCGGATCGCCGGTGATGCCGTCGGCACCACGCCGATCTTCAACTGGCTGTTGTGGGGCTACGGCATCCCGGCACTGTCGTTCTGGGCGGGAAGCCACTTCCTCCGCCGCAACGGCGACGATGTCCCGCTGCGGATGCTCGAGTCCGCCGCCATCTTGTTCACGGTGCTGCTTGCTTTCATGGAGATCCGCCACGCCGTCAACGGCGGTGACGTCTATCGCGATACCGCCGGGCTAACCGAGGTCGCGCTGCAGGTGGGCGTGACGCTGGCGATGGCGATCGGGCTGGAGCGCCTGCGGCTGCGCAGCGGCAGCATCGTCCACAATGTCGGCGCGGTGCTGCTGACCGCCTTCGCCGGACTCGGCACCGTGTTTGGACTGCTGGGGCTGGAAAACCCGATGCTGTGGTCCGAGAACGTCGGCGGCAGCTTCATCAACCTGCTGCTGCTCGGCTACGCCCTGCCGGCCGCGCTGGCGCTGCTGTTGTTCTGCGCCGTGGCGGGACATCGCCCCGCGAGCTACGGCAACACCATCGCCGCGGGCGCGCTGATCCTTGCGCTCGCTTACGTGACCTTTGAAATCCGCCGGCTCTATCACGGACCGTTGCTGACCTACGGCGAGACCACGGACGCGGAGCAATACACCTATTCGATCGCCTGGCTGATATTCGGCGTCGCGCTGCTTGGTATCGGTATCCTGGTGAACTCGCAGCGTGCACGACTCGCATCCGCCGTCGTGATCGGCCTGACGATCCTGAAGGCGTTTCTGGTCGACATGTCGACGCTGACCGGCGTTTACCGCGCGCTGTCGTTCATGTGCCTGGGCATCGTACTGGTCGCGATCGGCTGGCTGTACCAGCGCATCCTGTTCCGCAGGCAGGCCCCGCCGCCTCTCCCGCAAGCGGAGGGATAGGCGGAGTGTTGGAGAGCGGCGAACGTCAGTCGACCGATTCCGCGACAAGGCGGATCCTGAACACGGGCTTCCGGCCTTCGTCGAGCAACTCCATGTGCCACTCGCTGTTCTGCTTGAGATTGCGCGAGATGCTGCCAAGGAAGTTGCCGCAGACTTTCGTCATCTCGGCCCAGGCCACGTCCCGGTTCTCGAACTCCGTCGCCTGATCGGAGGCGCCTGCGTATTCGCCGTGACTGATCCTGAAAAAATACTGCGCCATAAACTCTACTCAAATACGGGGCCAACGTCCGGCCTTTCGGAGAACGTTGGACATTGAGTAGCTACCAACGCATGAAGGCCGCCATCCGTATGACTACGGCTTGGCGGCCGATATAGGTCCCGGCGCGAAGATTGACTGGTGGCGTTACTCGGTCGAGCGACGCAGCTCGGGCGGGCTCTCGCTCTTGGCCGGCTCCGCCTTGGCCTCGGACTTGACCGGGTCGAGCTTGTTGCTCAGGACTCGCGGCGTTTCCACGCGTGCCGTCACCTCGGTTTGCGACGCGTCGGCCGCGCGCGTCTGCTCGGAGCGATGATGCGACCGCGGCCGCGCCACCGCGCGTGCCATCAGCATCTGATGGCCACCCTGGTGATGGAAGTCGCAATAGGCAAAGCCCATTCCGGAGACCGAGCCGCGGAATGAACGATCGTCCTGCTTGTCGAGATTGAAACAGGGCTCGAACGGCAGCCCCTTCAGCGAGGCGCAAACGCTCTGGCCGCGGATCTGCAGCGTGTTGCCGGGCAGGCGCACGTGGCGGATCGGACCCGATCCGGAGAACTGGATCGAGCCCGCCGCACCCATGTCGTCGAGAATGCGGCCGGCGCCGCGGGTGCCGTCGAAACAGGTGAAGGCGAACACCTTGCCGGCGACGAACTTACGGGCCTCGTCGGCGTTCATCATGCCCGCGAATGCCGGCACGACCATCGCTCCGGCCGTGACGGCCCCCAACATCAAACGCGCAAGCATGCAGCTACTCCAACTTACGAGCGCGGGCTCCCGCTCCTTGTACCCACAAGATTCCCGCACAGGCGCTTTCGACATCTGCGCGAGGCCTCCCAGATCATGCTGTAGGTCTCTTTACCCGCTGCTTACCATACCAACCGTGGCAACATTGGAGCAGCTTGGTTGGTAAAGTCTGAACGCGCTCAGACTATTTTTACCACGATCCGGCCGCGGACCTGGCCGCCGAGGATTTTCGGACCATAGGCAGCGACCTCGTCCAAGGCAATTTCGTGAGTGATATCAGCTAGTTTTGCCTTATCCAGATCGCTCGCAAGGCGGCGCCAGGCAGTCCTTCGCAACTCGATCGGGCACATCACCGAATCGATGCCGAGAAGGCACACTCCCCGTAAAATGAAGGGCGCGACCGACGTAGGCAGGTCCATACCGGCCGCCAAACCGCAAGCGGCGACGGCACCGCCATAGCGCGTCATGGAGAGCAGATTCGCCAGCGTGGTCGATCCAACGCTATCGACACCACCGGCCCAGCGCTCCTTCGCGAGCGGCTTGACCGGGCCCGACAGCTCGGCGCGCTCGATCACCTCGGACGCGCCGAGACCCTTCAGATAGTCGGCCTCGGACATCCGTCCGGTCGAAGCGATGACGTGGTAACCGAGCTTCGAGAGCACGGCGATCGCGACCGAACCGACGCCGCCGGCGGCGCCCGTCACTGCGATCGGACCGCTCTTCGGCGTCAGGCCATGCCTCTCCAGCGCCAGCACCGACAGCATTGCGGTGTAGCCTGCGGTGCCGATCGCCATAGCATCCCGCGCCGAGATGCCGTCCGGCAGACGCACCAGCCAGTCGCCTTTGACACGGGCCTTCTCGGCATAGGCGCCGAGATGGGTCTCGCCCATGCCCCAGCCGTTGCAGACGACCTTGTCGCCCGCCTTCCAGTCGGGATGGCTGGATTGTTCGACGGTGCCGGCGAAATCGATGCCGGCGATCATGGGGAACCGGCGCACCACCGGCGCCTTACCGGTCAGCGCGAGGCCGTCTTTGTAGTTCAACGTCGACCACTCGACCCGCACCGTGACGTCGCCGTCCATCAGCTCGGCTTCGTCGAATTGCGTGAGCGCGGCGGTGGTACCCTTGTCCGCCTTGTCGATCCTGATTGCCTTGAACGTTGCCACGATGTGCACTCCCGAAATCCCTAGGTTCGGGGCATTGTTTAACCCATCAGGCGGGCTGCGCAACCGGGCGTGCGACCGGGGCTTCGACGATCGGCAGGTTGATCAACGCCGACAGCACGCCGAACAGGATCGAAAGCCACCAGACCGGCGTGTAGGAACCGTACTGCTCGAACACCACGCCGCCGAGCCAGACGCCGAGGAAGCCGCCAACCTGATGGCTGACGAAGGCGAAGCCGTAGAGCGTGGAGAACCAGCGCGTGCCGAACATCAGCGCCACCAGCGCCGACGTCGGCGGCACGGTGGACAGCCAGGTGACGCCCGAGACCGCGCCGAACGCGATCGCCGAGAATGTCGTGATCGGGAATGAGATGAAGGCGACGGTCGCAAGCGCGCGGGTGAAATAGATCGCCGACAGCAGATAACGCTTCGGGAAGTAGTTCTGCAGCCAGCCGACGCCGAGCGAGCCGACGATGTTGAACAGACCGATCGCCGCGACCACCCAGCCGCCAGTCGATGCCGGAATGCCGCGATCGGCGAGATAGGCCGGCAGATGAATCGTGACGAACGCAAGCTGGAAGCCGCAGGTAAAGAAGCCCAGCACCAGCAGCACGTAGGAGCGATGGCCGAAGGCTTCAGCCAGCGCGGTCTTGAACGATTGCTGGTCGGCGGCCGGAACGTTGTCGGCCTCGGCCGGCGGGGTGGCGAGCGCCAGCGACAGCGGCAGGATCAACAGCATCAGCGCGCCGAACACGACAAGCGCGGTCTGCCAGCCGAAATTGTCGATCAGGGCGACGCCGAACGGCGCGAACAGGAACTGGCCGAACGAGCCGGCGGCGGTGCCGGCGCCAAGCGCGATGCCGCGCCGCTCGGGCGGCAGCAGCTTGCTGAAGGCCGCCAGCACCAGGTTGAACGACGAGCCCGACAGACCGAACCCGATCAGCACGCCGGCGCTCAAATCGAGCGACAACGGCGTGGTCGAATAGCGCATCAACAATAGGCCCGCGGCATAGAGCAAGGCGCCGACGATCATCACGCGCAGCAGGCCGAAGCGGTCGGCGATCGCGCCGGCCACCGGCTGGCCCAACCCCCACAGCAGGTTCTGGAACGCGATCGCAAGGCCGAAGATGTCGCGGCCCCAGCCGAATTCACGGCTCATCGGCTGCACGAAGAAACCGAGGCTGGAGCGCGGGCCGAAGCTGAGCAGCGCAATTGCGCAACCACAGACGATGATCACGAGTGGCGTGCGCCACGTGTCGGATGCCGGACGAAGGTCTCCGGTGGTTACAGCCATCTGATCTCTCCCCCGCAACTACCCATGCACGGCGCCGGCCGCGCGAAACGTTACAGGGAGTTAATGCAGATGCATGAAAACCCCAAGGGGGCCCGGAGAAAAATTTTCGCCTGCAGAACAGCTCTGCAAAATGAATAGAACCGCGGCCGTTCGTCCCGGGCTCGCCAAGATGCCGTGCGATCAGCGTTTCGCGCTGGCCTGCTCGGCCGAACTCTGCGCGGCTTCGGCAAGCTCGGCCGAGATCTCGGCGGTTTCCGCCGGATTGCCCCACTTCGGCGCGTCGCTGCCATCGCCCCAGGCGCGCGGGCGGTAGAAGGTGTGGACACCGAATTTGTACGTCTTCTTCATCTCGCTGACCCAGGACGGCCGTACCCAATAGGCATGGTAGTGCGTCGAACGGTTGACCTCCGGCAGCCACAGCTTGCCGTCAAGCATCGCCTTCGCGATCTTCTTCGCGCGATCCCACATGTCGGGCTCGCGAACGACGTCGGGAATGTTGTCGCAGGCGAAGGTGAACTGGCAGGCGAAATGACGGTTCTTGTTCTGGTAGACGACGCCGCACACGGTCTCCGGATATTTGCCGGAGAAGACCCGGTTCATCACCACCTGAGCGACCGCGATCTGGCCGCGCACCGCTTCGCCGCGGGCCTCGAAATAGACCGCTTCCGCCAGACACTTCTCCGACTTGGCGCGCGATTTCGCGTCGAACAGACCGAGTCGCTCGGCCGGCGTCTTGGCGCGTTGGTTGTCGGCGTTGACCTGGCCTTTCGGCGCGATGCTTTCGCCCATCTCTCCGGCCTTGACCGGGCCGTCGGCGTCGACGGGCAATGATGCCATCACCTTCATGTCGGGATCCGGCTGGGCGGCCGGCGTCACGATCACCGGCTCCTCGCCCGGCAGCCAGCGCTCGATGCTCTCCGGCGAACCGAGCGACGAGCCGAAGAACAGGCTCGCCGTCTGGAACGAGAACGGATCGCTCGGCGGCGTCGCGTGGGCGGCGGATGGTGGCGTGGCGGGCGCAGCCTTCAGGTCGTCGAGCGGGTCGGCCTCGAGCGACAGCGACACGTCGTATTGCGGCAGCGACGACGTCGAATATTGCGGCAATGGCGGCGCACGCAATGCGTCCTGCAATTCGGGATCGAGCGGCGCGTTTTCGGCAGGCGCCTTATCTGCGGTCTTCATGCCTCTGACCGACGCATTCGACGTTGCCGGGTCCTCGTGCGACGGTCCCCCGTTGGAGGGCGCAGTGGGCGCGACCGCATCGGGCTTGGTGATGACGAGGCGATCGCCCTTCAGCGTGCGATCGACCTTGGGAAAATCGGAGGCCTGGTAACGCGGCGGCGATGCCGCGACCGGATTGCGCGTCACCGCCCGGCTGACGTCGATGCCCTGATTGTCGAGCCTTGCAAGCAGGAAGGTTGGAGCCAGCGGCGCGGATGTGCCGATCGGGCGGCCGAAACTGTAGGTGGCGACCTGGATCGAGCCGACGGCGGACGCGAACACGCGCTTCTGCCAGCGCTCCGCGACGCCCGGCTGGCGGGCGAGCAGCGAGGCGATATCCTGATATCCGGTCTCGGTCGGCATCAAGGCGAAGATGCTGAGACCGAGGCCGAAGAGCGCAAGCCGAGCGCTCTTCGGCTGGTTACGCAACACAAACATCGTACGCTCACGCAACGCTTACAGAGTGCGATCGAACGCGCGGATGCGCGCAATTCGACCCTTTTTGTAGCTAACCTGTTTAGGTTGCTGCGGAGTTAATCGGCGTTGCAGGCGCGCTACACGCAAGTCATCGCGGACTTTTCGCAGGTCACATCGTGCGCCTTGGTAAATGTGCAGCGCATGAAGGTCGTAAACGTCTGGTCAACAGAGATGGTGAAGAGATTCTTGCCATACCTCTTCCATCGTCATTGCGAGGAGCGAAGCGACGAAGCAATCCATGCTTCCGCATATGCGGCGAGATGGATTGCATCGCGGAGCCTGTCATCCGGGCGCGCATTCGCGCGACCCGTTGGCTCGCAATGACGGTGGGCGGTGGCGGTGCCAGGAAACACGAATGCCCGGGACAGGCCCGGGCATCACGTCGTTTGCGGCTATGTCAGCGCCAGTTGCACGCTCACGCCTGGCTCGCGATTGGCTTGCCGAGTGCGGCCTGCGCCGCGGCGAGGCGTGCGATCGGCACGCGATAGGGCGAGCACGAGACGTAGTCGAGGCCGACCTCGTGGCAGAACGCCACCGAGGCGGGATCGCCGCCATGCTCACCGCAGATGCCAACCTTCAGGCTCGGCCGTGTCTTGCGGCCGCGCGTGACGCCGATCCTGACGAGCTCACCGACGCCGTCGCGATCGACCGAGATGAACGGATCGATCTCGAGAATACCCTTGGCGACATAGGTACCGAGGAAGCTCGCCGCGTCGTCGCGGCTGATGCCGTAGGTGGTTTGCGTCAGGTCGTTGGTGCCGAAGGAGAAGAACTCCGCGGTCTCCGCCACCTGGCCTGCCATCAGACAGGCGCGCGGCAGCTCGATCATGGTGCCGACCTGGTAGCTCAGCTTGACGCCGGTCTCCTTCATCACCGCATTGGCGGTCGCATCGATGCGCGCCTTGACGAGATCGAACTCGGCCTTGGTCGCGATCAGCGGCACCATCACTTCAAGACCAACCGGCTTGCCGGTGCGCTTACCGGCTTCGACGGCGGCCTCGAAGATCGCGCGCGCCTGCATCTCGGCGATCTCCGGATAGGCGATCGCGAGACGACAGCCGCGGAAGCCGAGCATCGGGTTGAACTCCGACAGCTCACGGGCGCGGTCGGCGAGCTTGCGCGGATCGGTGTTCATGGCGCGCGCCACTTCCTCGATCTCGGCCTGCGTGTGCGGCAGGAACTCGTGCAGCGGCGGATCGAGCAGACGGATCGTGACCGGGAGGCCCTTCATGATCTCGAACAGCTCGACGAAGTCAGCGCGCTGCATCGGCAGCAGCTTCGACAGCGCCGCGCGGCGCGACTGCTCGTCCTCGGAGAGGATCATCTCGCGCACGGTGCGGATCCGGGTTTCCTCGAAGAACATGTGCTCAGTGCGGCAGAGGCCGATGCCTTCGGCGCCGAACTTCACTGCGGTGCGCGCGTCATCAGGCGTATCGCCGTTGACGCGGACGCCGAGCTTGCGGACCTCGTCGGCCCAGCCCATCAGCGTGCCGAACTCGCCGGACAGCTCCGGCTCGATCATCGGCATGCGGCCGGCCAGCACCTGCCCGACCGAACCGTCGATGGTGATGACGTCGCCGGTCTTGAAGGTGCGCGAACCGACGCTCATGGTGCCGCGGCCGTAGTCGACGCGGATGGTGCCGCAGCCGGAGACGCAAGGCTTGCCCATGCCGCGCGCAACCACCGCCGCGTGCGAGGTCATGCCGCCGCGCGTGGTCAGGATGCCTTCGGCGGCGTGCATGCCGTGGATGTCTTCCGGGCTGGTCTCGATACGGACCAGGATGACCTTGTGCCCGTCGGCTTGCAGCTTGGCGGCTTCGTCGGACGAGAACACGATCTCGCCCGAGGCGGCGCCGGGAGACGCCGGCAGGCCGGTCGCGATCACGTCGCGCTTGGCGGCCGGATCGATGGTCGGATGCAGGAGCTGATCGAGCGAGGCCGGATCGATCCGCGTCACCGCGTCCTTCTTGGAGATCAGGCCCTCATTGGCGAGCTCGACGGCGATCCGCAGCGCCGCCTTCGCGGTGCGCTTGCCGCCGCGGGTCTGCAGCATCCACAGCTTGCCCTGCTCGACCGTGAACTCCATGTCCTGCATGTCGCGGTAGTGCTTCTCGAGCAGCGTGTAGATCCGCGTCAGTTCCTTGTACGCGTCGGGCATCGCGACTTCCATCGACGGCTTGTCTGAGCCGCTTTCCTGGCGTGCCTCCTCGGTGATGTCCTGCGGCGTGCGGATGCCGGCGACGACGTCCTCGCCCTGCGCATTGATCAGGAATTCGCCGTAGAGCTTGCTCTCGCCGGTCGAGGGGTTGCGCGTGAAGGCGACGCCGGTCGCCGACGTCTCGCCCATGTTGCCGAACACCATCGCCTGCACGTTGACGGCGGTGCCCCAGGACTCCGGAATGTCGTGCAGCTTGCGGTAGGTCACCGCGCGCGCATTCATCCAGGACGAAAACACCGCGCCGATCGCGCCCCAGAGCTGATCATGCGGATCCTGCGGGAAGTCCTGCCCGGTCTCCTTCGCCACCGCTTCCTTGTACTTGCCGACCAGTTCGACCCAGTCGTCGCCTGTGAGGTCGGTGTCGAGCGAGTAGCCCTGGCTGTCCTTGAAGGTGTCGAGGATGTCCTCGAAGTGGTGATGCTCGAAACCGAGCACCACGTCCGAATACATGGTGATGAAGCGGCGATAGCTGTCATAGGCGAAGCGACGGTCGCCGGAGAGCTCGGCGAGCGCTTCGACGGTCTGGTCGTTGAGCCCGAGGTTGAGCACGGTGTCCATCATGCCCGGCATCGAGGCGCGCGCGCCGGAACGGACCGAGACGAGCAGCGGGTTCTTCGAGTCGCCGAACGACTTGCCGGTCAGCTTGCCGACATAGTCGAGCGCCTTCTCGACCTGCGCCTTCAACTCCTTCGGATAGGTCTTGTCGTGTTCGTAGAAATAGGTGCAGACCGAGGTCGGGATGGTGAAGCCGGGGGGCACCGGCAGACCGAGATTGGCCATTTCCGCGAGATTGGCGCCCTTGCCGCCGAGCAGGTCGCGCAGGCCGGCCTGACCCTCGGCCTTGCCGTCGCCGAACGTATAGACCCACTTGCCCGCCTTGATTGCAGCAGGCGACGTCTTCGCGGATGCCGCCTTGCCGGCGGGCTTTGCCGCCGGCTTGGCGGCAGCTTTCGGCGCCGCCTTGGGGGCGCTCTTCTTCAGGACCTTGCGTGCCTGCGGCGCGGCCTTGCGGGCCGGTACGGAGGGCTTTGATTTCGCTGCTATTTTCTTGGACTTCGCGACGGCTTTGGCCATGTCAGACAACAATCCGAAAAGAGGGGTCGAAGATGCGCGCCTTACACCATTTTGAGGGGTCCCGCGCAAGCCGCGAAACCCCGCTTTCCCGCTACAAGTGGAGCCAGCGCAGGAGGCCCATTCCGACCAATCCGATGAAGATGAGGTAGATGGCTACAATGAAGTTCAGGAGCCGCGGCATGATCAGGATCAATATGCCCGCGACCAAAGCCACGATGGCAGGCACATGCGCGGCGGTGATGACCATTGAAGTTTCTCCGGCTGGGTTTCGGAAGATCGAATCGAGGGTGGGGCCGTTTATCGGCTGGCGGTGTGCCGACATCAAGACGCCCAGCGCGCCAACAGGTTCCCGCAACTCACGAAATTTGCCCGAAAATACCGCGTGTATGACGGTGATTTTTCCGGAACATCACCACAACAGATGCATTGGCTCCCTATGCGCGTCGGCGAAGGCCGGCGTGATGCAGCGTGAAAAATTGGAGCGAGCCCATGCGAAACAGAATACTGACCGTTGCAGCCGTTGCTGCTGCAATCACGGTGCCGCCTGTTGCCGCACAGGCCCAGACTGTCGGCATCGTCCGCGGTGGTCCGCCGGTCGCAGTCGAGGCTGACGAAGGGATCGCGGTCGAGCAGCGTCCGGCGTTCCGCGAATACATCGTGCGCGAGCGCGTGCCGAACTACACCATCCCTGATCGCGTCGTGGTCGGCACCGTCCTGCCGGAAGCCGGCGTGACCTATTACGATGTACCGCAGCGGTTCGGTGCGACGCCTTATCGCTACACCGTCGTGAACGGCGAGACCGTGCTGGTCGAGCCGCGCTCACGTCGCATCGTTCAGGTGATCGACTAAATGACATGATCCGGATCTGGAGGGCCGCGTCAGCAGAGAGTGGCGCGCGGCCTTCCGATCGGGAGCATGTCCCCAAGGTCGTCTGAACGATCAGTCCGGGCGCCGCGCAAGCGGATGTGCGCGAAGATCGACCGGACCCGAAAGCCCCGCTTGGCCCTCCCCTCCAGGCGGGGCTTTTGTTCCCCTGCGCGGGTGTTCCGCTTTTTCTAACGATCAATTGCCCCCTTCCGCACGACGATGCGGTGAACGACCTTGCCGGACGATGCGCTGACGAGTTCCTGGTCGAGCAGCGTCTCTGCGGCCGCCAATTCCGCCCGCACCTCGGCCGCATCGAATGCCGCGTAGAGCCGGCCGTGCGCATCGCGCCGGTCGTCGTTCTCGGTCACGCGCCAGCTCAGATAGAAGATGCCGCCGGGCTTCACGATGTCGAGCATGCGGCGGACCGACGGCGCGATCAGCGCGTGATCGAGATGCATGATCACGGTCTCGCACAGCACATTGTCAAAGCTGTTGGCCGCGATGCCGCGCAGCTCGGGCAGTTCGGCGCGGGTAAGGCGCAATTGCGGATAGCGCGTGCGGGCTTCAGAGAGCAGACCCTCTGAGGCGTCGTAGCCTTGCGCCGGGAAGCCATTGGCATTCAGCCACGCCACCTCGCGGCCGCTGCCGCAGCCGATATCGGCGGTTGAACCGCCCCTGATGAAGAAGCGCGCGACGATCTCTTGCAGGTCGACCGGCGCCGGCTGCTCGTGCCAGTCCTGCGCAAACGCCGCCGCCTCCTTGTCGTAAGCGGCAAGCGTCGCGCGATCCATCGATCAGCCCTCGATCCTGGAGAAGTCGGCAACCGCACGGGTCGCGGCGCGGATCTCATTGAGCAGCTTCAGGCGGTTTTCGCGGACTTTCGGGTCATCGTCATTGACCTTGACCTTGTCGAAGAACGCATCGACCGCCGGACGGAGTTTTGCCATCGCGCTCATCGCGGCGGCAAAATCCTCCTGCGCGACCGCGGCGGAGGCTTCGCTCTTCGCCTGGTCGATTGCCTTCGCCAGCGCCTTCTCCTCGTCGAGCTTGTACAACGCGGCATCGGGCGCGCCGTCGAAGGTCCGCTTGTCCCTCCTCTCCTCGATGGCGAGGATGTTGCTGGCGCGTTTGGTGCCGGCAAGCAGGTTCTTGCCGTCGTCGCTGTCGAGGAATTTTCCGAGCGCCTCGACGCGGCGGACGACGAGCAGGAGATCGTCCTGACCGCCGAGCGAGAACACGGCGTCGACGAGGTCGTGACGTGCGCCCTGGTCGCGGAGCTGCACCTTCAGACGGTCAGCGAAGAAGACGAGGAGATTTACGGTCCGTTCGTCCAAAAATCGTCCGCCGAATGAGATCTCTCGCCGGCCGACCGCGGCAGCCATTGCGCCACCAGTGATTCCGAGGGTCTTTGCAGCTTCTTTCTGCGCATTTGCTAGATCAATCCCCTCAAACTGATGGTCAAGTAGCGTACCGAAGGCGAGGCGAAGCTGATTGTCTACTACCAGCCTAATTACACCCAGTGCCGCACGGCGCAGCGCATAGGGGTCCTTCGACCCTGTCGGCTTCTCGTCGATCGCCCAAAACCCAACCAGCGTGTCGAGCTTGTCCGCCAGCGCCACCGCGACGCTCACTGCATCCGTCGGCACACGATCGGTGGGCCCCTGCGGCTTCCAGTGCTCTTCGCTTGCGGCGGCGACGGAGGCATCCTCGCCCTGCGCCAGCGCGTAGTACTTGCCCATCAGGCCCTGCAGCTCGGGGAATTCGCCGACCACCTCGGTCAACAGATCCGCCTTCGCCAGCCGCGCCGCGCGTTCGGTCTTCTCGACATCGGCGCCGACCAACGGCGCGATCTTGGCCGCGAGCCGCTCGATCCGCTTGATCCGCTCGGCCTGCGTGCCGAGCTTCTCGTGGAACACGATCTGTTCGAACTTCGGCAGCCGGCTCTCGAGCTTGGTCTTGAGGTCGGTCTCGTAGAAGAACTTTGCGTCCGACAGTCGCGCGCGGATCACGCGCTCGTTGCCGCCGATGATGGTCTTGCCGCCGTCGGTCGCCTCGATGTTGGCGGTCAGGATGAACTTGTTGGCGAGCTTCCCAGTCTTGGGATCGCGCACCACGAAGCATTTCTGGTTGTTGCGGATGGTGGCGCGGATCACCTCGTCGGGGATCGACAGGAACTCCTTGTCGAACGAGCCCATCAGCACGACCGGCCATTCGACGAGGCCGGAGACCTCGTCGAGCAGAACCTGGTCCTCGACCAGTTCATAGCCTTGCGCGAAGGCCAATTGCTTCGCATCGGTCAGAATGGCGTCCTTGCGCCGCTCGGGGTCGACCACGACCTTGGCGTCGAGCAGCTTGGCCTCATAGTCCGCGAAGCGGCGCACCGGGATCGGGCCCGGCGCCATGAAGCGATGACCGAAGGTGGTCTGCCCGGCCTCGATGCCGTCGACGGAGAATTTCACCACGTCGGGTTCTTCGGTCTCGAGCCCGAAGGTCGCGGTGATCGCATGCAGTGGGCGCACCCAGGTGAGCGAGCCCGATTTGGCCGAGCGCGTGCCCCAGCGCATCGATTTCGGCCAGGGGAAGGTGCGGATGATCACCGGCAGCATCTCCGCGATCACGTCGATCGCAGGACGGCCGGGCTTCTCGATCAGCGCGATGTAGAAGTCGCCCTTCTTGTCGCTCTGGATTTTTGCCTCGCTGATCGAGGCAAGGCCCGTGGCCTTCAAAAATCCCTGGATCGCGGGCTCGGGGCCGCCGACGCGCGGGCCGCGGCGCTCTTCCTTCAGGTCGGGCTGGCGCGTGGGGACACCGTGCACCGTCAGCGCAAGCCGCCGCGGAGTCGCGAACGCCTTCGCGCCCTCGTAGACGAGGCCTTCGGCGACAAGCTTGTCGGTCACCATACGGCGCAGATCGTCCGCCGCCTTGGCCTGCATGCGCGCGGGGATTTCTTCGGAAAACAGCTCGAGGAGAAGATCGGGCATCAGATCGCCCTGCCCGCTTCGGTGTGGACCCACGCCTCGCCGCAGGCCTTCGCCAGCTCGCGCACGCGCATGATGTAGCTCTGCCGCTCGGTCACCGAGATCACGCCGCGGGCGTCGAGCAGGTTGAACACATGGCTCGCCTTGATGCACTGGTCATAGGCCGGCAAGGCCATCAGATGTTCCTTTTGATTGCTGCTCTCGCGCCAGCCGGCGGCGAGATATTTCTTGCAGGCGTCCTCCGCCATCCTGAACTGCTCGAATAGCATCGCAGTGTCGGCATATTCGAAATTGTGCCGCGAATATTCCTGCTCGGCCTGCAGGAACACGTCGCCATAGGTGACCTTCTCCGCGCCCTCGCGGCCGTTGAAGTTGAGGTCGTAGACGCGGTCGACGCCCTGCACATACATCGCGAGACGCTCGAGCCCGTAGGTGAGTTCGCCGGACACCGGCGCGCATTCGACACCGGCGACCTGCTGGAAATAGGTGAACTGGCTAACCTCCATGCCGTCGCACCAGCATTCCCAGCCCAGGCCCCAGGCGCCCAGCGTCGGGCTCTCCCAGTCGTCCTCGACGAAGCGGATGTCATGGACGGCGGAATCGATGCCGATCGCGGCGAGCGACTTCAGGTACAGGTCCTGAAGGTTCGGCGGCGACGGCTTCATGATCACCTGGAACTGGTAATAGTGCTGCATCCGGTTGGGGTTTTCGCCGTAACGGCCGTCCTTGGGCCGCCGCGAGGGCTGCACATAGGCCGCGTTCCAGGGCTTCGGTCCCAGCGCGCGCAGGGTGGTGGCGGGATGGAAGGTGCCGGCGCCCATTTCCATGTCATAGGGCTGCAGGATGACGCAGCCCTGCTCGGCCCAGAACCGCTGGAGAGCAAGGATGAAACCCTGGAACGATCGTTCCGGGCGCATGTGGTCAGGCAGGGCGTCCATCGTCAGTACAGGTCTCGCGAGGGGGGTGTGAAGCGCGCGGGACCGTATCGGCGGCGGCCAATGGAATCAAGGCGATGGGGTGGATTCGGCGAGCTCTTCACCTCTCCCGTTTGCGGGGGAGGTCGGATCGCATCTCCAGATGCGATCCGGGTGGGGGCTCTCTCCGCAGTACGACTCGCGGTGATACCCCCACCCCAACCCTCCCCCGCAAGCGGGAGAGGGAGCGCAGTCCCTGCATGGCAATTAAGCGACTCTCATGCCCTAGCCCGGGCGATAGGCCCCGGTCACGGGGTCGCGGCGCAGGGTCTTGATTTCGCTCGCGCGCGCGGCTTCGGCCACGCGGGCAAGCCGCGCCTCTTCCAGTTCCTGGTTGATCCGGACGGCCGTCCTGTAGGCCCAGCGGACCACGGCCAGGCCACCCAGGACGCCTGCAAATGCGATCAGCGGCGGCATCGGTCGATCCTTGTCGTTCACGTCGGTCAGGCCCCCAATGAACGGTATTCTCGCCCAAGCCGGCCTGCGCCGCAATCGCACTTTTGGGGCCAAATGGCGCGCTCAAATCCACGTGTTCAGAACCCGAATCGGGCCCAAATCGCCCTAGTTTCCAGCGCCGAGATCAGTTCCTCCGGCAAGCCGCCGAATCCGTCGAGCCCGGCCAGCGCCCCCGCCCCGGGGGCCCGGCGTCCAAGCAGCCCTGACAGCATGCCGCTTGCGGGCGCGATCACCGGCGTCAGCACCTTGTCGCCGTAGCGGGCACGCAGCGTCGAGCGGAGATCGCCGATGCCGTCCGCGAGCCCCAGGCCAACCGCGGTCTCGCCCGCCCAGTACTCGCCGGTGAACAGCACGTCGTCGGCGCCGTTCAGGCGGCCGCCGCGGCTCTGCCTGACCAGCGCGATGAAGATCGCGTGGATCTCGCGCTGGATCGCCTTGAGCCGGGCCACATCGTCGGGGTTCTCGGGCAGGAACGGATCGAGCATCGCCTTGTGGCTGCCCGCTGTGTAGAGCCGCCGCTCCACCCCGATCTTCTTGATCAATCCCTCCAGGCCGAAGCTGCCACCGACCACGCCGATCGACCCCAGGATCGAGGACGGGTCGCAATAGATCTCGTCGCCCGCGCAGGCGATCATGTAGCCGCCGGAAGCCGCGACATCCTCGACGAACACCAGCACCGGCAGCTTCTTCTCCGCGGCCAATTGGCGGATGCGCAGGTAGATCTGCCGGGACTGCACCGGCGAGCCGCCCGGCGAGTTAATCACCAGCGCCACCGCCTTGGCATTCCGAGTGCCGAAGGCGCGCTCCAGCAGCTTGGCGACGCCGGCGAGCGTCATGCCTGGCCGCAGCGGGGTCACCGCGCCGATCACGCCGGATAGCCGCACCACCGGCACGACGGCCACGCCGCGCCTGAACCGCGCCGGAAGGATGTCCTGCATCCGCTCGACCAGTCCCGGCTTCGCTGCGCGATCACTTGTTTGTTCACTCATGCCGTTACCTCGAATTAACCACTTCTTATCACGCCACTGTCATTGGAAAGCACGGAACGCGTTTTGCATTGTGTCCGTTGGGGGTGCAATGCGCAGCGGAGAGAGCGACATGAAGATCTATCTGCTGATTTTGCTGATCGGTACACTCCTCACCGCGATCCATTTCACGTCCAGGCCGGAGCGGCAGTCGGAAACGGCTCCGCAATAAGGCCGAGCCAATGAGGGCGCGGGTAGCGGACCTGCTCGCTACGGCCGCGCCATCGGCAATCCTTCCTTTCCAGCCAAAATTCCCTGCACCCATTTGTTGGGCATGCCTGATTGATCATTGAGCAGCAGCGCGGCGTGGAGCCGCGTCGGTGCCCGTCCGCCCTTGGTGGCGCGAACCAGGATGCGGATCGCCGGTGACGTCGCGTCGGCGTGAACGGGCAGGATCTCGACGCTGCCGAAGCCGCGACCGAGCGCGCCCAAAACCTCGGCGATCCCGTCGGCCCGCCAGATCATCGCAAGCCGCCCGTTCGACTTGAGAATCCGCCGCGCGACATGAACCCAGCTCTCCAGCGTCGTCGTGGTCGCGACATGGGCGCGCTCCCGCACGCTGTCCGGCGAGGCGCGATGCCTGACCGGATCGTTGAAGGGCGGATTCATCAGCACGACATCGGCACTATCGGGCCCGAGCCCGGCTGCGGCGAACGCCGACGCCTCGGCCTCGACATCGAGCACGACCACGTCGGCCATGATCGCGTTGGCGCTGGCATTATTCCGCGCGAGCTCAGCCAGGGTTGGGTCGATTTCGACCAGCGCGAGATCGATTCCGCTGATCCGTCGTGCCACGGCCAGCCCCGCCGCACCGACGCCGGAACCGAGATCGACGACGCGATCGCCCGACCGCGCCGGCGTGGCCGCGGCGAGCAGGATCGCGTCATGGCCGGCGCGATGACCGCTGCGCGGCTGCCGCAACCGCAATTGCCCGCCGAGGAATCCATCCTCGGTGACATCAGTGGCCGGACTACTCATCGGTCCGCAATTCATGGCCAAGGCCGGCCTCGGTCAGAAGCTGGCGCGCTTGGTGGTTGTCGTCCTCATGCACCAGGATCCGGCGTGGCAGCACGCCGAGCGAGCCCTCGATGATGCTCATGTTCTGGTCGAGCACCAGGTGATGGATGTTAGCGCTGTCGAGCAGCGCGCCGACCGCGGAAACCAGCACCATGTCGTTGGTTCGAACCAATTCCCGCAAATCACGCTCTCCTCTGAACCCGGCTGTGCTGACGCGGCAACACATGTCAACAACTTCGTGGCCTTGCCGCTTCACCGCGCAGTTTCTAATGTTATAGCTGAGGATAGTGCGAATTCGGCAAAATTGGAGACCAGCGTGGCGGTTATTGTACCCTTTGAAAGCCCGTCCAATGCTTCGATCGACGGGCTGGTGGGGCTTGTCGCCGCCGACATGGAGCGCGTCAACGCGACGATCATTTCGCGGACCGGCTCCGAGGTCACCATGATCCCCGAGGTCGCCAATCATCTGATCTCCTCCGGGGGAAAACGGCTGCGCCCGATGCTGACCTTGGCGATGGCCCAGCTCTCCGACTATTCCGGCGACGGCCATATCAAGCTCGCCGCCGCGGTCGAGTTCATGCACACCGCGACGCTGCTGCATGACGACGTGGTCGACGAGAGCGAACTGCGCCGCGGCAAGCTCTCGGCCCGCATGCTGTGGGGCAACGAGGCGAGCGTGCTGGTCGGCGACTTCCTGCTCGGCCAGGCCTTCCGCATGATGGTCGAGGTCGGCTCGCTGCGCGCGCTCGACATTCTGTCGGCCGCCGCCGCCACCATCGCCGAGGGCGAGGTGATGCAGCTTGCGGCGGCCAAGAACACCGCGACCACCGAGGACGAATATCTCGCCGTGATCAGGGGCAAGACCGCCGAGCTGTTCGCCGCGGCCTGCGAGGTCGGCCCCGTGATCGCCAACCGGCCCAAGGCCGAGCAGACCGCCTGCCGCTCGGTCGGCATGAATCTCGGCATCGCCTTCCAGCTCGTCGACGACGTGCTCGACTATGGCGGCAAGTCCGCCAAGCTCGGCAAGAATGTCGGCGACGATTTCCGCGAGGGCAAGATCACGCTGCCGGTGGTGCTCGCCTTCCGTCGCGGCAATGACTCCGAGCGCAAGTTCTGGATCCGCGCGCTCGAGCGCGGCGAGATCAGTGCGAACGATCTCGATCACGCGATCGGCCTGATGACCAAGCACCGCGCCCTCGAAGACACGATCAGCCGCGCCCAGCATTACGGCGCGATGGCCGTCGACGCGCTCGCGCTGTTCCCGCCCTCACCGATGAAGACGGCGCTGGAAGGGGTGGTGGCGTTCTGCCTCGCGCGCTCGCATTGAGCATCCCTGTCGTCATGGCGACAGCCAGGACGCATAACCATCGGCGTTTGTTGTTAGAGGGGATCGCGGCCCCTGCGTCGCGCAACAATGAGCATTTGGGGTAATGGGTCCTGGCTTTCGCCAGGACGACGCTGAATGTGCGGCACGGCTTGATTTCAAGCGACCCGCAGCCTCGCATTCTCGCGACACTAATTGCCCGAGGTTTGCTGTCATTTTCTCCGCCCTCTCCTGATCAGAGGGCGCAGGGAAAGCCGGGTGCCGATCGCACCCATGGGCCCGGTGCAACAAAAAAAGCACCGGGGGTAGGACCACAGGTGAAACCGGAGCAATCCGGCTTTCCCTGCGCGATGGGTTACGGCTTACTTCGTGCTCTCCCCGGCGAGACTTGGCTTTTTTGTCACCTTCTTCGCAAAGACGCGTTCGCGTGCTTAGCGAGGAGACACCTGCCACTGGGGCGTCAGAACCACACGACTTCACCGTCCGCTTCATGCGCACTCGTCACTTGCGCAATCCGCGTCCACCGCATCCCACACCACGTTCGTGACGATCGCGATCCGCCCCTCGTGTCGGGTGAGACGCGCGCATCATAGACTGAGTTACAGTTCTGAAAAACAGAAATATTTTTGCTGCGGGGCCTTGCGCCGTCGGGCAAATCAGTGATTGCCCTGTGAGGGAGCCACCCGGCGGAAGGGTTCCCTCCCCCAAGCGCATATAACATCGGCGAGCTCCGGGCAGACGCTTCCACGTCGTCATGGCCGGGCATAGCCGTCCGAAGGACGGCGTCGCTTCCGCTCGCCTATGTCCCGGCCATCCACGTCTTCCTTCACGTGGAAAACCAAAGACGTGGATGCGCGGGACAAGCCCGGGCATGATGAGTTTGTGGGTAAACCAACCGAACCACAGGCATCGAACGCGCAGTACCGGCATATGCGATAGCCCTGCCCTTGCGGGGGAGGGAGCCTGAGAAGCGTCACTCCAAGGCGCGCCTCCTGGCGAGCCCCGGAATGACGGATGGGGGTGGCTACACGATGCCTACTCCCTCACCGGCACCCAGATCTCCAATCCGCCATTGCCGGTCGACGCATCGAAGTTTTCGTCATAGCGCTCGAAGTTGGGCGCGTCCGCGACTTTCATGCCGGATTGCGGCAGCCAGCGATTCCAGATCGTGTTGACGGTGCGGCGGATGGTCGAGATGTGATCGCCGTGGGTGAACACGACATATTTCTGCTCGG
Organism: Bradyrhizobium sp. ISRA436; assembly: GCF_029910015.1. Classification (NCBI taxonomy): domain Bacteria; kingdom Pseudomonadati; phylum Pseudomonadota; class Alphaproteobacteria; order Hyphomicrobiales; family Nitrobacteraceae; genus Bradyrhizobium; species Bradyrhizobium sp. ISRA436. The sequence goes on along the minus strand of NZ_CP094519.1, from coordinate 1,842,613 downwards.
GGATGCGGACGTGCGCGAATTCGCGCGGCAGGTCGGAGAAATCCGCGACCTCGACACCGGCGATGTAGTCAAAATTTCCGGCATCGTCGCCGTTGCAGCAGACGCCATATGCCACCTTGCCGATCTGGCGGGGAATGTTGGCGCATTGCAGGTGAAACTCTTGCCACTGGTTCGGGATCCCGGCCGTGCTGCCGTTGGCGTGATTGTAGCGCTCGCCGATGCCGGCGACGAGGAACGCCTTGCCGGTCGCGATGCGCGGTGGATCGATGTGATCGAGGGCTGTCGAGATCATGGTGATCGGCTCCTGGAGCTTGAGCGTCTTCAGGCACGTCGCCGCACGCACCGTCTCGGGCGTGACGCCGAAATGGTCGCGGAACGCGCGGGTGAATGCTTCGTGGGAGCCGTAATCCGCATCCAGCGCGAGGCTGAGGATATCGGGCGCACCGGCGGCGAGCTGGCGCGCGGCCTCGCTGAGACGGCGGGCCCGCACATAACGCATCACCGAGAACCCGGTCGCCTCCGCAAACGCCCGCACCAGATGGAAGCGCGACACGCCGGCGACGCCGGCAATCTCGTCGAGCGTCAGCGGCGTGCCGAGATGGCTTTCGATGTACCAGAGCGCCTTCTGGGCTGGATTCATGGACGACGGCTTTCCCTGGAGCGTGATCTCCGCGCAAACGCGTTCCGCGTTTGTCGCGAGGAATGCTCAAACCAAAGCAGGCGCATCATGCACTGACGCCCTGCGCGGCATTTGACAGTCCTTGCTGCTCGGCGGACGAAATCGCGGTTCCGCTCCACGGAAATTTAGCGCAAAGGCGTCGCTGGTCACATGGTCGCAATCGTGCATACTCACCGCTGCATCGATCCGACGGCTCACCAAGCTGCCCGATAATCAAGACTGCATGAGCCGCGGCCAGCATGTCAGGGAGGACAATGATGCACCACCGACGCTCGAGCTATGCCCGAATCGCCGCGCTTGCGGGATGTCTCGTACTCGCCGCAAGCGCGGCCAACGCGCAGAAGAAATACGATCCGGGCGTGACCGACACCGAGATCAAGATCGGCAATATCATGCCCTATTCCGGCCCGGCCTCGGCCTACGCCACCATCGGCAAAACCGAGGCGGCCTATTTCAAGAAGCTCAACAGCGAAGGCGGCATCAACGGCCGCAAGATCAACTTCATCTCTTACGACGACGGCTACAGCCCGCCGAAAATGGTCGAGCAGGCCCGCAAGCTCGTCGAGAGCGACGAGGCGCTGCTGATTTTCAATCCGCTGGGCACGCCGGGCAACACGGCGATCCAGAAATATATGAACGCCAAGAAGGTGCCGCAGCTGTTCGTCTCGACCGGCGCCGCCAAGTGGAACGACCCGAAGAACTTTCCGTGGACCATGGGCTGGCAGCCGAGCTACCAGGTGGAGGCGCGCATCTACGCCAAATACATCCTGCAGCATTACCCCGGCAAGACGATCGGGGTGCTCTACCAGAACGACGATTTCGGCAAGGACTACCTGATCGGCCTGCATGAGGGTCTCGGCGATCAGGCCAAGAAGCTGATCGTGGTCGAATCCGCCTATGAGACGACGTCGCCGACGGTGGATTCCCAGGTGGTGCAGATCAAGGGCGCCAATCCCGACATCTTCGTCAACATCGCGACCCCGAAATTCGCGGCGCAGGCGATCAAGAAGGTCGCCGAGCTGGACTGGCATCCGGTGCAGTTCCTAACCAACGTGTCAGGCTCGATCGGTGGCGTAATGAAGCCGGCCGGCTATGAGGCGAGCCAGGGCGTGCTGTCCACGGCATATCTCAAGGATCCCAAGGACGCCGAGTGGAGGAACGATCCGGCGATGACCGAGTGGCGCGCCTTCATGACCAAGTGGTACCCCGAAGGTGACCTCGACGATGCCGCGACCGTATTCGGCTACGGCGTCGCCAAGGGCCTCGAGCAGGTGCTGCGGCAATGCGGCGACAACCTCACGCGCGAGAACGTGATGAAGCAGGCCGCCAGCCTGAACTTCGAGATCGGCATTTATTTGCCTGGCACAAAGATCAAGACCGGGCCCGACGACTATGCTCCGATCGAGCAGCTTCAGATGATGCGCTTCAAGGGCGAGAGCTGGGAGCGGTTCGGCCCGATCATGAGCGGCGGGAAGGAGTCGTAAGTTCCAGCCGACCGCCCCTCGTCATTGCGAGGAGCTCGCGACAAAATTGCAAAGCAATTTTGCGCTGAAGCGACGAAGCAATCCATTTCTCCGCAAACTCGGATAGAATGGATCGCTTCGCGAAGCCTGTCATCCGGCGGCGCTCGCGCCGACCGGGTGGCTCGCCATCACGCGGCGGTGCCCCCCGCGCAAGAAAGGCAACGACAATGAAAATCACCGACGTCCGCGCCCACCATATCCGCATCCCCTATGACGCCGGTCCGGCGAGCTTCCGCCAGGGCGCGTCGGCGATCTCGGCGCTCGACATGGTGCTCGTTGAGGTTTCGACCGATGCCGGCCTCACCGGCTGGGGCGATGCCTTCGCCTATGTCTGCCCGCAGACGAGCAGCACGGCGGTGACCGAGATGATCGCGCCGCAGGCGCGCGGCCTCGAGGTTCCCGACGCCGCGGGCATTCCCGCGGTCATGGAGCAGATCCAGCGCAACCTGCATCTGTTCGGCCGTTACGGCATCACGATGTTTGCGATCTCGGCGCTCGACATCGCGCTGTGGGATCTCGCCGGCAAGGTGCAGCGCGCGCCATTACATCAGCTGATCGGCGGCGCGAAGCGCAAGGCGATCCCGGCCTATGCCAGCCTGATGCGGATCGGCAATGCCGGGCACGTCGCATCCGAGTGCAAGAAGGCGATCAAATCAGGCTATTCGGCAATCAAGCTGCACGAGACCACGATCCCGGCCGTTACGGCCGCGCGCGAGGCGATCGGCCCCGACGTGCCGCTGATGGTCGACATGAACTGCCCGCTGGACGGACCGGCGGCGATTCAATTTGCCCGGGATTGCCAGCAGGCGGCGCCGATGTTCCTGGAGGAGCCGATCTGGCCGCCGGAGGATTTCGCGACGCTTGCGGAAGTGCGCAAGGAGGGCCGGCTCGATATCGCAGCCGGAGAGAATGCCTGCACGGTGTATCAATTCCGCCAGATGATGACGGCCGGCGCGGTCAGCCACGCGCAGCCGTCGGTGATCAAGGTCGGCGGCGTCACCGAATTCCTGAAGGTCGCGGTGCTCGCCGACGAGTTCGGAGTCAAGGTGATACCGCATTCGCCCTATTTCGGGCCCGGCTTCCTCGCAACGTTGCATCTGATGGCGATCCGCGACGAAGGCCTGATCGAGGTGTTCTTCATGAAACGCCCCGCCTGCCTGTGGGGCGACCGCATCGATGTCGATACCGGCGGCCATGTCGCCGTGCCGCAAGACCCCGGGCTCGGCTACGAGCCGGACCGCGACGTGATGGAGAAGTATCGGGTGGCGTGAGACCTCCATGAGACAGGTTCGAGCAGTCCCCGCGAAATGACTGCGCCCCCTCTCCCGCTTGCGGGGGAGGGTTGGGGTGGGGGCTTTCTCCACGAGTCGCATCGTGGAGAGAGCCCCACCCCGCAAGCGGGAGAGGCAAGCGAATTCCCGGATCAAATTTTCCTATTTCGTATCTTTCGCCGCAGGCGCTGCATCCTTCGGCGGCAGCGCGTCGGCTTTCTTCTTCAAATCGTCAGCCATCTTGACCTGCGCGGTCTGCAAGTCGGCGACGAGCTTCTGCAAGCTCGCGACCGAGCTCTTCAAGGTTTCGACCTGGCGGTTGGCGGCATCGAGCTTCTGCTGGTGATCGGCGGTGAGCTTGTTGATCGTCTTCTGCAGGAAATCGACATTGCTCTGCAGGCAGCTGGTGCGCCGTTCCATGGTTTTTTCCACGGTGCAGATTTCGATGCCGGGTACGTCCTGTGCATGCGCTGATCCGACGACGCCGAACGCAAGCGGCACGACAAGGGCAACAGCAAAGCGAGCGATCATCATCATCATCCCCAATCCGGCGCGCCGTTCACAGCTTTGTGCTTGTGACGTTGAAAGCGAGGCAGACATACCACACTGATACCGCATTCAAGCGGTGTGCTCTGGCTATTACGGGGAACTTCTCGTGGGGACGGGGGTCTTCGGAACTTGTTTGGTTCGACTCTGGAGACAAATCACATGGCGACACGCGAAAAACGGCTGGCGCAATTCGATGGCAACGGCGCACCTTCGCCAGACCAATGCGTGGAAGTGCTTTGCGAGGATCATAGCGGGACATATCAATTGCCGTTCGCCTGCCGTTTCGTCGACGGCCAGTGGCGCAATGACACAACCGGCGGCGCCTTGGAGGCCAATGTCATCGCCTGGCGCAAGCCGCGCGAGAAGCAGGCCGGCGCGACCTAGCAGGGTGCGGTTCTGCGAACCGCCCTCCGCTCTCTGCATTCGAGCATGATCACCTCGCGGCAAACGCGTCGCATTTTGCCGCGGGGGGAAAGCTTGCCGCGGGGGGAAAGCCTCTCCCCAGTTGGTGCATGGCCAGCCGCGCAGCCGGACGATGCGCGACGCGCCGCGCGTTGTTCCAAAACGCGACGCGCTTCGACCTAGTCTTAAGATTCGGAACGGGGATGGAACGAACCGCGTCCGAATCACTGATCGGGCGCTGTACTCCGTTGTTCACGGCTAGATGTGGTCATCAAGCCGAGCCAGCGCACCACATACAGAAGCATCACGATCGGCCGCAGCCAACGCCCGACGACGAAAGTTAATTCCTCCGCTGACACATCGCGATTACGTCCACGACCTCGTGCTCCTCGACAGCAGCCAGCTCAGTCTTCGCTGCATCGATCCAATGGTGCATCTCGGGCATCGTCATGACGTGCCGGCAAAGGCCGCAGCCCGTGTTCGAGCTTCACATTTAGGGATCATGAAACGGGTGACGACGGGCGTACAGCCGGTCGTTGCGAGCGAGGTGGCCAAGGACCGCTGGTCACGCCCCCTCCCGAGCATTAGTCTCCCCGCCACGACGACCCCGCGCCTCAAGAATCGTCTCCAGGAGAAACCTCCATGCGTCCCTCCGCCGTCCTCCGCACGCTCGCGCTCGCCTTCGTCGGCGCGCTTGCCATCACCACCGCGGCCTCCGCCGTCGAAATCCATGTCATGATCTCGGGCGGGCTGACCGCAGCCTACAAGGCGCTGGTGCCGGAGTTCGAGCGCAAGACTGGGAACAAGGTGGTGACCGCCTTCGGGCCGTCGATGGGCACCACGACAAACGCGATTCCGGTGCGGCTTGCGCGCGGCGAGCCGGCGGACGTGCTGATCATGGTCGGCTATGCGCTCGGCGACCTTGTCAAGCAGGGCAAGGCGGTCGCCGACAGCCGCGTCGACCTCGTGAAGTCGCCGATCGGGATCGCGGTGAAATCAGGTGCCCCGAAGCCGGACATCAGCTCGGCCGAGGCCATCAAGCGGGCGTTGCTGGCGGCGAAATCGATTGCCTATTCCGACAGCGCCAGCGGCGTCTATGTCTCGACCGAGATGTTCCAGAAGCTCGGCATCGCCGACCAGATGAAGGACAAGGCGCGGACGATCCCGGCAACGCCGGTCGGCGAAATCGTCGCCAAGGGTGAGGCCGAGATCGGCTTCCAGCAGGTCGCCGAGCTCAAGCCGGTCACCGGCATCGATATCGTCGGTCCGCTGCCGGAGCCGCTGCAGAAGATCACCGTGTTCTCCGCCGGCATTGCCACCGGATCGAAGGAGCCGGATGCCGGCAAGGCGCTGATCAGCTTCCTGGCCTCGCCGGACGCGCGCGACGCGCTGATCAAGAGCGGGCTGGACCCGATCGCGGCCGGCGCGACGCATTAGCCTGGGTGAACCTCGCCCCGCTTGCGGGGAGAGGTCGAAATTCATGCGAAGCTTGAATTTCGGATGAGAGGGAGCCTCCGCAAATTCGACTCTCACTTTGATCGCGGAGAGGGCCCTCACCCCGACCCTCTCCCCGCAAGAACGGGGAGAGGGAGCTCAATCCCTTCGCGACGGCTATCCAACCTATCGAACATGATGCGCGCCGTAGGCGAGCAGCAGGATCACGACCAACGCGAGCAGCAGCGTCGTCGACTTCCAGAACAGCACCGGATTGCGCTCGATCAGCGGTGTCGACGACTTCGTGAGGTATTTTGGGTTGGGATTGCGCAGGTCGAACAGGAATTCGGAAAAGCTGTCGTAACGCTTCAGCGGATTGGGATGCACGGCACGCTCCAGCGTGCGGTCGACCCAGGCCGGGATGTCCCGGCCGCCATGCGCGGCAGGGGCGTAGACCAGCCTGCTGAAATCGGAGCGGGTGCGGGCGCGCGCGATCTGCACGCCGTAGGGCAGCCGCCCGGTCAGCATCTGGTAGGTGATGACGCCGAGCGAGAACAGGTCGGATCGCGCCGAACCGCCCTCGCCCAGGAAATACTCCGGCGCGGTGTATTGCTGGGTGCCGAGGATAGGCTCGGTGCCCGAGGGCGCCGCCTCTGCGACGCCTGATATCCGCGTCGAGCCGAAGTCGATGATCTTCACCGTCCCGGTCTTGTCGATCATGATGTTGTCGGGCCTGACGTCCTGGTGCAGCATCTCCTTGCGGTGGAAGGCGCGCAGCCCCTTGGCGATCTGCTCGGCGATGTCGCGCACCGTCTCAAGCGCCGGATCGGGATGGTCGATCATCCACTGCTTCAGCGTCTGGCCGTCGACATATTCGGTCGCGACGTAGAGGAAATTGCGCCTGCGTGGCGGCAGCCAGGGTTTCAGCACATGCGGGCTGTCGATCCGGCGCGCGACCCACTCCTCCATCATGAGGCGCTTCAGATAGGCCGGATCGTCACGCAGGTCGACCGACGGGATCTTGATCGCAACCGTCGTGCCGCTGTCCTCATCGACCGCAAGATAGATATGGCTGCGGTGTGATGCATGCAGCTCGCGCACGATGCGGTAGCCGTCGAAGCGCATCCGCGCCTCGAGCAGCGGCGGCAGCGGCAGCTCGGTCGGCTGGCCGAACACCTCGCTTGCCTCGCCGTCGGGGAGTTCGTCGATCCGGACGATCTGCGCGGTGAGATTGTCCGGGCTGCCGCGCTCGAACGCCTGCTCCACGATCGCCCGCGCGGCCCGATCGAGGTCGGCGGCGCCGTCCTGGATGATCTTCGCGAGCTGGCGCGACGGCACATGCTCGTAGATCCCGTCGGTGACCAGCAGGAAGATGTCGCCCGGCTCGAGCCGCAGGTTCTGGTAGTCGATCTCGAGCTGCGGTTTCACGCCGAGCGCGCGGCCGAGATAGCTCTGCTGCGACGAGATCACGACACGGTGGTCGCTGGTCAACTGCTCGAGGCTGCCGCCGGACACGCGATAGATCCTGCTGTCGCCGACATGGAAGAGATGCGCTGTGGTCGACTTGATGACCACGGCGCTCAGCGTGCAGACGTAGCCCTTGTCCTTGTCGTGGGGATTCTGGCTGCGTCGGGTCTGCGCGTGCAGCCAGGAATTGGTCGCCTCCAGCACCCGCTGCGCCGAGGTCTTCACCGACCAGGATTCCGAAGTGCAGTAATAGTCGGTCAGGAAGCCCTTGACCGCGGACTCGGCGGCGATGCGGCCGACGCTGCTCGAGGAGATGCCGTCGGCCAGCACCACCGCGATGCCCTTCAGGCCGAGTAGCGGCTCCTCGGGAATCAAGACGCCGTGGAAATCCTGATTGGTGTCCTTGCGGCCCTTATCAGAGAAATGCCCAACCGATATTTTCAGCGCACGCGGCATCGCTTCGTTCAAGCTCGATGGGTCTCCCCCAAACAGGAGAGACCCATAAGCCCGGCCGGATCAAGCCGCGAGGCGTTCACGCTTCGGCGCGGTCTTCACATGCGTCGCGTAGAGCGTGAGGCCGGTGAAGGCGAGACCGCCGACCATGTTGCCGAGCGCGGTCGGAATCTCGTTCCAGATGAAGTAGTCCATGATCGAGAATTTCGCATGGAGCATCAGCCCGGACGGGAACAGGAACATGTTCACCACGGAATGCTCGAACACCATGTAGAAGAACAGCAGGATCGGCATCCACATCGCGATCACCTTGCCGGGGACGGTCGTGGAGACCATGGCTCCGACGACGCCGGTGGAAACCATCCAATTGCACAGCATGCCACGGATGAACAGCGTTGCCATGCCGGCCGCGCCATGCGCGGCGTAGCCAAGCGTGCGACCCTCGCCGATATTGCCGATGGTCATGCCGACCTTGTCTGGCTCCTGCGTGAAGCCGAATGTCGTCACGAAGGCCATCATGAACGCCACTGTCAGCGCACCGGCAAAATTGCCGATGAAGACGAGGCCCCAATTTCGCAGAACGCCGCCGAGCGTCACGCCGGGGCGTCTGTCGATCAGCGCGAGCGGCGACAGGACGAACACTCCCGTCAGCAGATCGAAGCCCAGGAGATAAAGGATGCAGAAGCCTACTGGAAACAACAACGCTCCGATGATCGGCTGCCCCGTGTTCACGTTGATCGTCACGGCGAACCAGGCCGACAGCGCGAGGATTGCGCCCGCCATGTAGGCGCGGATCACGGTGTCGCGCGTCGACATGAAGATCTTGGATTCGCCGGCGTCGACCATCTTGGTGACGAATTCGGAAGGTGCGAGATAGGCCATTTCGTCAAGTCCCCTTAAACAATCTGGTCGCGCCGATGCGACGCGGGTTGGTTGAAATGCTCGTCCGTCCGAGAACGCTGGTCGGGATCGGAAACGGCGAAGCGGCAGCTTCAACGCCGGCTGAACATCCGATGCACGATCAAGGCAGGGATCGGCGGGCGATCGCAGAGACAGAGTCGCAACGATTGCTCGAGGCGCCCAGGCATGGCGCCTTTGATCCCTTGGCCTCGGCCGGCACTGGCCAGGGCATTCCGGAGGACGGCAGTCGTCGTTGACTGAAGCAATCAAAAGCAATGGGTATGCCAATCGCCGGCTCTGTCGCCGACGCGAAAAATCCTTTTGATACAATAGCTTTGCGACCACCCCGGAAGGCCGCGCGGCAGCTTGCTGCCTATTTGTGCAGCTTGCCCAGATGTCGCCCACGGCAACGCGCGGCCGAGCACCGGGGCTTGGTGCGACCAGCGCGGCTCGCGGATGTCCGCAGACGCGCGTTACTTCGCCTCGGTGCGGACCGGCGTGTCCTTCAGGCCGTTGCCGTCATAGGCCTTGCGCAGCGTGCCGTTGGCGGTCGCTTCCGTCATGAACTTGGTGACGAAGGCCGCGGCGAGCGGATGGTTGAGCGGCACCGCGACCGCGGTCACGGTCTGCTTGAAGGTCTCGTCGAGCACGCGCGTGCCCGGGATCTTCTTCGCCATCGCATTGAGCTAGTCGCGCGACAGCGCGAAGGCGTCGATCCCGCCGCTCTTCAAGAGATTGAAGATCTCGTCGTAGGTTTGATAGCCCGTGACCTTGGGATGCTTGAGATGCGCGATCGCGCCGCGCATGGTCGTGGTGTTGTTGACCGCGGCAACCTTGACGCCGTCGCGATCGAGCTCGGAGAATGTCTTCACCGTCGAGCCCGGCCTGACGATGTAGGTGGCGTCGGCGACCTCGTAGATCGGACCGAACGTCATTTTGGTCTCGCGCTCGGGATCCCTGGGCAGGAAGGTGACGTCCCAGGTGTTCTTCGCGGCCGCGTCGGTGATCTGGCCGGAATTCTGGTGCACGACATATTCGACCGGCACCCCAACAAGCAAACGACGGACAACACGGACTCGCAAAAGATCTCACGGCCAAACAGGTACGCCGTCCAGCCCTGCGGTTTCTGGCAGGCCGCAGATCAGGTTCGCATTCTGCACCGCCTGACCGGCCGCTCCCTTGCCGAGATTGTCGACCACGCCCATCGCGATCACCAAGTTGCGCTCTGGATCGGCCGCATAACTGACGAACGCGAGGTTCGAGCCGGTAGCCCATTTGGTCTGCGGCGGCTTGTCGGTCACGCGGACGAACGCCCGCCCGGCGTAAAAGCGCCGGGCCGCGTCCAAGCACTGGCCCGTGGTGGCGCGGCCGCGGCAGTAAATGGTGGCGAGAACGCCGCGGGTCATCGGCACCAAGTGTGGCGTGAACACCAGCCCGGCCGCGCTGCCGCCACTCAGCCGCTCGATCGTCTTGGCAATCTCGGGCATGTGGACGTGCTTGAGCAGACCGTAGGGCAGCAAGTTCTCGTTGCTCTCGGCGTAGCCGAACTTGCTGTCGGCGCCGCCCCGGCCGGCACCGGAGATGCCGGTCTTGACGTCGATCACGATGTTGCCAGGCTCGATCAGCTTGTTGACCAGCAGCGGCGCCAGCGCGTTCAGCGTCGCCGCGGGGAAGCAGCCGGGGTTGGCAACGCGGATCTGACCCTCGATCTGGGCTGGCCAGACGTCGGCCAGGCCGTACGCCCACCCCTCGACGTAGCGGTGGTCGCCGCCGATGTCGACGATCTTCACGTCCTTGGGGACGCGCGCCAGCGCTTCGGCCGAGGCGCCCGTGGGCAGTGACGCGAACAGCACGTCGAGCTTCGGCAGGGTCACAGGGTCCCACTTCTCGATCACCAGCTCGGCCAGCTTGGCCGGCACACCGGGGAAGCGGTCCACCAACCGGCTGCCGGCGCTGCCCTCGCCCGCGGCGTAGATTAGCTCGAAAGACGGGTGGCTCGCGACCAGGCGCATCGCCTCGCCGCCGCCAAAACCGCTGATCCCGACAATGCCGACGCGAATGCTCATGGTGGTGTCCTACTGCTGGAGTGAGGGAAGCACAAGTTCTCATCGAACAATGGCGCAACCACTATAATACGTTGCGGCCGCATTCGGCCTTAGGATACCGGCCACCGGCGCCGCAAACCGTGCGGCCAAATATAATCCACCTCGACTACGCCGCATGATCACGCTATCTCAATAACGCTGGTATAAAATATCCGGCAGGGCCGGCAACAAACCGCATGCGACGGGGGAGCGCAACCGCCAGTTTGCGCAACGCAGCCTTCGGTACCGGGCGGTCTAGCGGACCCTGATGGTGATCTTCTGAGAGACGACGGGCGGATTGAAGGGATAGTGCTTGGCATCGCCCAGCACCAGCTGCAGCGTATGCTTGCCCGGCGGCAGGTCGAGCCGGGTCTCGGTCTGGCCCGCACCGAAGTGCAGATGCGACTTGTCCGACGGGATAGGCTCGTTGGGGTTCAGCGGCTCGTTCACGTCGACAAAGAGGTGATGATGGCCGCTGTTCGGATAGTCGTCGCCGGCGTGGGTGACACCCATGTTGCGCAGGCCGAAGCGGCACCAGAACGCCCCTTTGATGGTCGCCCCGTTGTGCGGCCAGACGAAATACAGCACTGCATCCTTGGGCGCGGGCTTGCCTTGTGCGTAAGCGGGGCTTGCGAATAGCGCGACCGCCGTGAGCAGGATGGCACACAGACCTTTCATCGACCCCTCCCCCATTCAGCGTTTGAGCTGCATCTTACCGAAAACTGGTGTCCGCCTTGCGTTCAAGTGACCCTCCGGGCTCGGATCGCGCTTTAAAGTGACAGCGCGACCCGGAAGCCGTGGGTCGGATAGCGAACGTTGGTGTCGTAATTGTCGCGATTGGCCGGTCGCATATAGCGTGCGTCGTTCTTCCAGGAGCCGGACCGGATCACGTGGGAGAAGCAGTCGCCGTCATGCCGCGCCGTCCCGTCGGCCGGCGCGCCCTGGTAATTCCGGTGCCAGCAGTCTTCGACCCATTGATCGACCCCGCCGCCCATGTCGTAGAGGCCGAACGGATTCGGTCTGAAGCTGCCGACCTTGACCGGCTGTTCGGCCGCGGCGTCACCGCCGCAATCCTTGCAGCTCGCCACGCCCGGTTGCACCTGATCGCCCCACCAGTATCTGGTCTGCGTGCCGCCGCGAGCCGCGTATTCCCATTCGGCCTCGCTGGGAAGCCGGTACGGCTTCTTCGTGCTGTCCGCGAGCCACGTTACATATTGCTTCGCATCGCTCCAGCTCACATTGGTGACCGGCGCGTCGTCATTGCCGGTCGCCGTAAAGCCGCAGCCCTTGGCGGCCGCGCAGGCATTCCATTCGCGCACGGTGACCGGATATTTGCCCATGGCAAAGGGCTTGACCGTCACCCGGTGGATCGGCCGTTCCGAAGCGTCATCATTGCTACCCATCGCAAAGCTGCCGCCGGTCAGCGAGACCATTTCGGGCTCGGGCGCGGCCGCGGCTAGCGCCGGTCCGGCAGGACTGGCGGAGGGCGCAGGCTGTGGCTGAGCCGACGATTGCTGCGCGGTCGGCGCCGGAACCGGACTCTGCGCTTGATTTGGCGCGACCGGCTCGGCTGCAGGCGCCGGCTCGGCCGGCTTCGGCGCCGGCGCGGGAGATGACGATGGCGCCAGCACCATCTCGCGCGGATTGCCGCGCGGTTGCACCAGCAAGTACCAGAGCGCGCCGCCGGCGATGATCGCGATCGAAAGGCCGAGCAGGCTGATCAGGACGTTCTCGCGGCGCCTGCGCGTCCGGCTATACGCCGCCACATCCGGCAGCACGCGATAGACCCGGACGGGATCGGTGATGTTCTTCACTCTGCGGTCGCCGAGCGACTCGTAGCCGCAAACCAGCTTGTGCTTGATCTGCTCGTAGATGCCGCCGGAGATGAAGACCTCGCCCGGGTCGGCGATCCCCTCCAGACGCGCGGCGACATTGACGCCGTCACCATAGATGTCCTCGGGTTCGATGATGATGTCACCGAGATTGACCCCGATCCGGTATTCGATCCAGAACTCCTTCGGCACCGCCGCATTGCGGCCGACCAGGTTCTGCTGAATGACAATGCTGAAGCGGACGGCCTCGACCGGACTGTCGAACATCGCGATGAAGCCGTCGCCGGTGGTCTTCACCAGCCGCCCGTGGTGCTCGGCGATGGTTGGCTCGATGAGATCGCGCAGGATTCGCTTGACGCGGTTATGCGTGCCCTCTTCGTCGAGCTGCATCAGTCGGCTGTAGCCGGCGATGTCGCCCGCGACGATCGCCGCCAGACGCCGCGGCACCGCGCCGTCGGACGGCGGCTTGCCTGATTTGAAATCGCGGATTTCACCCATGATTCCGGTTGCTCCACAAACCACAAATGGCAGTGTTTGAGGCGCAACCGGCGCCTCAGTCCCCGAAACCTGCACAAAGCCTATCACACCATCGTGCCGGGACAAGCGAAGAACGGCCCCCCGCTTGCGGCGGATGCGCGCTCCCCGCGGGGTTAATCCTACTGGGTCACAAACCTCGTAACCCTCATGGTGAGGAGCGCGGAACGCGCGTCTCGAACCATGAGGCTGTGGCCTACATCCTTCGAGACGCCCGCTTCGCGGTCTCCTCAGAATGAGGGGATATGCCGCAGTAAGATTAAGCGGAACCGGCGCGGTAAGGCGTTCCCGCCGTCAATTCACCTGCGCGACAGGCGTCCTGATCTCGCGCGGCAGGATGATCGCGGCGGCGACCGCGAGCAGGCACAGCGCCGCAAACGCACGCAGCATCGTCGTGAAGCCGCCCTGATCGTAGAGCCAGGCGACAAGACCGACCGAGGCGCCGGCGGCGGTGAAGCCGACGAAGTAGCGCACCGCATAAGCACGCGAGCGCCATTCCTCGGTGGTGTATTTGCCGACCATCGCGTCATTGACGGTCACTTGGCCGAAGGCGCCCATCACGATGCCGATCGAGACCAGGATCAGCGGCAGGTTCGACAGGCCGGCCGCGAGATAGAGGAACGGCGCCAGCACGAACGAAAGCGGCAGGGCCACCGCCTTCAGCGAATGTTTGTCAAGCAACTTGCCGATGGTGTATTGCGTCATCGCGCCGAACACGTAGACCCCGGCCGCAATCAGCCCGAGCAGCGCCGGGCTCTTGGTCAGGTCGGCGAGCCGTTCGGCGAACAGTTTTGGCAGCGCCACCGTCACCGCATTGAAGGTGGTCGAGATCGCAATCACAACGATCAGCAGCGCCAGCACCACACGCCACATGTCCTCCTTGGCGACGCGGACCTGGGCTGCGGCCTGCTTCGAGCCCTTGCGGTCCTCATGCACCACGGTCATCGCAAAGGCGATGCCGATCAAAACGGTGATCATGCCGGGCAGGATGAACGCCCAGCGCCAGCCGAGATACTGGCCGATCACGCCGGTGACCAGCGCCGAGGAGGCGACGCCGAGATTGCCCCAGACGCCGTTGATTCCCATCTGCGCGCCGAGCTTCTCGGCGTAGGACACGATCATGGCGGTGCCGACCGGATGGTAGATCGAGGCGAAGATACCGATCGCAAGCAGCGCCGCGCCGAGCTGCAACGGCGTCTGCACGAAGCCGACCGAGATCATCGAAAGCCCGATCCCGACGAAGAAGATCACCATCATGTGGCGGCGGCTCCAGCGATCGCCGAGCCATCCGGTGACCAGCGAGCCAGCGCCGAAGGCGATGAAGCCCGGCGTCGCATAGGGCAGAAGCTCCGAATAGGCCATGCCGAGCGCCGGGCTCATGATGATGACCGCGGCGGCGAAAATCAGCATCGAATAGTGGTCGATAAAGTGGGCGGCGTTGACGAAGGTGATCACCCGGCCGGGGCTGTTCATGGGGCAGTCCTGACTCGAATCTTCAATTGCTCGAAAATAGGTTATAGAAACTTGTCCTGACGGAATGTCGCCAATGACTATCGCCGAACCGCCAATCCGAGCGCTTCATGACGACCGGCGCGCCGCCGACGACGGCGTGCACCTCGTCGCGCGCACCTACAGGAAAGGCGTCCGGCTCGACCCGCACATGCACCGGGAGGCGCAACTGGTCTATGCCGCGAAGGGCACCATGCAGGTGACCACACCGAAGGGCCGCTGGCTCGTGCCGCCGGACCGCGCCGTCTGGGTGCCTGCCCTGTTTGCGCATGCGATCGACGTGCTCGCCGACATCGAGATGCGGACGCTGTATTTCGACCAGGCATGGCTTGCGCGCGAGAAACGCAGCGACAGCCTCGCCAATGAATTCGTGGTGCGGGTGTCGCCGCTGCTGCACCAGGCGATCCTTGCGCTGTTCGACAGCGCTGGCAACCGCGAGCGCACCGAGCTCCTGGTTAGGCTGCTGATGCTGGAGCTGCACCGGGCCGAGGATCCCGCGACCTTCATTCCGTTGCCGCAGGAGCCGCGTTGCCGGCGCGCCGCCGACGTCGTGCTGGTGGATCCGACACGCGACTACGAAATCGAGTCGCTGGCGCGCACCGTCGGCACCTCGGCACGGACGCTGTCGCGGCTGTTCTCGGCGGAGACGCAACTCTCCTTCAAAAGCTGGTGCCAGCGCGCCCGCATCGCGGCTGCGATCGAGCGTCTCTCGACCGATGCCAATGTTTCGGTCAAGCAGGTCGCATCCGACCTCGGCTATGCCAGCGTGCCGGCATTCTCGCACGCCTTCCGCCAGGTGACCGGCAAGACGCCGACGGAATTCGCGGAGAAAACGTGAACGCGATCCGTCATCAAGCGCCAACCAATTATACCATTGTTGTGCCGCGACATATTTCCGTACGATCCATGCGCTTGATTCCAGTGCTCCCGGCCTTAAATCCCGTGTAAGGTTCGGCTAAACTGGATACGATCCGCCAATGGCCAACGCCTTTTTCTCCGATCTGCTCGCGACGATTTCCGAACGCGGCCGCACCCTGCTCCGCCGCGCCGTCCCGACCGACGACAAGCAGGATCCTTCCGAGCTGCTGGAATTGTGCGAGGCGCTGCTATCTGGGCGCGGCGAGGCGTCCGGCACCGCAATGGCGCGCGAGGTGCTCGACCGCTACCATCACCTCGATGGCGACGGCCGGCTGTCCTTCTTCCACACGCTGGCCCGCGATTTCGGAGCCGACCAGGCCAGATTGTCGCAGGCGATCGACAGCTGGCGCGCGCAAGCCAATGGCGACGACGCCAGCGACCTGCATTTCGCCTCCGAACCGCGCCGGCAGGAGTTGATTCGCCGGCTCAATCGCGCGCCGGGCGGCACCGGCGAGTTGGTGTCGATGCGATCCGATCTGCTTTCACTGATGAAGGGCAACAAGGACCTCGCCGTGCTCGACCGCGACGTGGTGCATCTGCTCTCATCCTGGTTCAACAGGGGATTTCTCGTGCTGCGCAGGATAGACTGGTCGTCACCGGCCAATATTCTGGAAAAGATCATCCGCTACGAGGCCGTCCACGAAATCCGCGACTGGGACGATTTGCGCCGGCGCATCGACCCGGTCGATCGCCGCTGCTATGCGTTCTTCCACCCCGCCCTCGCCGACGAGCCATTGATCTTCGTCGAGGTGGCGCTGACCGAATCGATCCCGGGCGCGATCGCGCCGCTGCTCGCCGAGGAGCGCGAGCCGGTGCCGGTCGAGCGCGCCCGCACCGCCGTGTTCTATTCGATCTCGAACACGCAGCGCGGGCTCGGCGGCATCTCCTTCGGCAGCTTCCTGATCAAGCAGGTGGTCGAGGAACTGCGCCGCGAATTGCCGAAGCTCGACAATTTCGTGACGCTGTCGCCGGTGCCGGGCTTCGTGCAATGGGTGAAGCAGGCGACCGACGTGCCGCTCACCGACGACGATCGCCAGTTGCTGGAAAGCCTCGACAAGCCCGACTGGTTCGAGAATGCCGAGCTTGCGACGCAGCTGCGTGCGGTGCTGGAGCCGCTTGCCGCCTACTATTTCCTGAAGGCGCGTACGTCGAAGGGCCGGCTGATCGACTCGGTCGCACGCTTCCATCTCGGCAACGGTGCGCGGCTGGAGCGGATCAACTGGCTCGGCGATCTCTCGCCGAAGGGCCTGCGCGAATCCGCCGGCATCATGGTCAACTATCTCTACCGCATCGAGGACATCGAGAAGAACCACGAGGCCTACGCCAACACCGGCGAAGTGATCGCCTCGAGCGCGGTTAAGAAGCTGCTCAAGGGCGAAGGCCGCCGCTTGCTGGACATGCGGCTGGGGCAGTAGCCGCAGAATTCTCCACGTCGTTGCGAGGAGCGAAGGCGACGACTTGTCCACGGAAGCCTTGGCGAAGGCGGACAAGTCGCTTCGCGCGCAATGACGATCGGCGCGCGCTTTGCTACTCCGCCAGCGCCTTCATTTCCTTGTAGAGATCCGACTTGCCCTCGAAGCCGATGCCGGGAAGGTCGGGCATGACGATGTGGCCGTTCTCGACGCGCACCCCATCTGGGAAGCCGCCATAGGGCTGGAACAGGTCGGGATAGCTCTCATTGCCGCCGAGCCCGAGGCCGGCCGCGATGTTGAGCGACATCTGGTGGCCGCCATGCGGGATGCAACGGCTCGGCGACCAGCCATGGGTCTTCAGCACGGTGAGCGTGCGCTGATATTCGCAGAGCCCGTAGGACAGCGCGCAGTCGAACTGCAGCCAGTCGCGATCCGGCCGCATGCCGCCGTAGCGGATCAGGTTCCTCGCATCCTGGTGGCTGAACAGGTTTTCGCCGGTCGCCATCGCGCCCGGATAGAACTCGGCGAGCGCCGCCTGCAGGGCATAATCAAGCGGATCGCCGGCCTCCTCGTACCAGAACAGCGGATAGTCCCGCAGCATCTTGGCGTAGGCGATCGCGGTCTCCAGATCGAAGCGGCCGTTGGCATCGACCGCAAGCTGCGCGTCCTTGCCGATCTCCTTCAGCACCGCCTCGATGCGTTCGCGGTCCTCGGCCAGCGATGCGCCGCCGATCTTCATCTTCACGACGTTGTAGCCGCGGTCGAGATAGCCGCGCATTTCCTTGCGCAGGCCGCCGAGATCCTTACCCGGATAGTAATAGCCGCCGGCGGCGTAGACGAAGACGCGCGGATTGGCGGTCAGGCCGTGGCGCTCCGCGAGCAGGCGGAACAGCGGCTTGCCGGCAATCTTCGCCACCGCATCCCACACCGCCATGTCGATGGTGCCGACCGCAACCGAGCGTTCGCCGTGACCGCCCGGCTTCTCGTTCGACATCAAGGTCGACCAGACCTTGTCCGGATCGAGATTGTCGCCGCTGGCGTCAAGCAGCGACTTGGGATCGGCTTCCCTGAGCCGCGGCGCGAAGCGCTCGCGGATCAGGCCGCCCTGTCCGTAGCGGCCGTTGGAATTGAAGCCGTAACCGATCACCCGCCTGCCGTCGCGCACCACGTCAGTGACGACGGCGACCAGGCTCGAGGTCATCTTGGTGAAGTCGATATAGGCGTTGCGGATTGGCGAGGAGATCGGCTTGGTGACCTCGCGGACATCGACGATACGGACGGACATGGTGTTGTCGCTCTCTAAGTTGGATCCCCGCTTCTCTTGTCACCGTCATTGCGAGGAGCGAAGCGACGAAGTAATCCATTTCTCGACAAGCGGAGGGATGGATTCCTTCGCTTCGCTCGCAATGACGGCGCAGGGAGCGCCTCAGGACTTCTTATCCCGGAAATACGGTTCGACCGGACCGTGCACCTTGATGGTCAGCGGATTGCCGTAGCGGTCCTTGGCATTGCCGGCGGTGACGCGCACCCAGCCCTCGCTGACGCAGTATTCCTCGACATTGGTTTTCTCGACGCCCTTGAAACGGATGCCGACGTCGCGCGCCAGAATCTCCGCGTTGTAATACGGGCTGTTCGGATCGACCGAGAGGCGGTCCGGCAATTGGTCGTTGGTGGTGTCGTTGTTCTCGCTCATAGCAGCGCCTCGATATCCTTCCTCAATCCTTCGGGCCGGGCGGTCGGCGCATGCCGCGCCACCACCTTGCCGGCGCGATCGACCAGGAATTTGGTGAAATTCCATTTGATCGATGCGCCGAGCAGGCCCGACTTCTCACGCTTCATGTACTCATACAGCGGGTGCGCATTGGTTCCGTTGACGTCGATCTTGGCGAACATCGGGAACGTCACGGCGTAATTGGTCTCGCAGAACTCCGCGATCTGTTTCGCGTCGCCGGGCTCCTGCGCGCCGAACTGGTTGCAGGGAAAGCCGAGCACCGCGAAACCGCGCGGCGACAGGTCGGCGTGCAGCTCCTGCAGGCCCTTGTATTGCGGCGTGAAGCCGCAGGCGCTCGCGGTGTTGACGATCAGCAGCACCTGCCCCTCGAACCGCTGCAACGGCACGTCCTCGCCCGCCAGCGACCTGGCGGTGAAATCATAGACGCTCGGCATCCTGTCTCTCGTCGTGACCTACGTCGCCGGATCGATCGCCGCCGACGGCGTGCCACCGGCCTCGATCGCCTCGCCTGCGGCAAGGCAGAGATCTTCGCGATAGCGGCCGGCCACCAGTTGCACGCCGACGGGAATCCGCCCGACCAAGCCGGTGGAGACCGTTAGCCCGGGAAGCCCCATGAAGGGAATGGCAATCTGCGGCAGCTGCGCGTGCCATACCCGCGCAAACGACGCCTCGTCCTTGCAGTCGAGCTGATCGGGGAACGGCAACTCGCCGGACACCGGCAGCAGCAGCACCGGATATTGCTCGAAGAACGCGAACCACTCGCGGGTCAGCGTGGCGCGGCGGGTCAGCGCCTGCGACAGGTCGAACGGATGCACCTTGGCGCGGTTGCCGCGCAGGCAAGCGAGCGCGCCGGGATCGCCCTCGCGCTCGGCGATCGCGAGCTGGGCCTCGTAGCCGTCGCCGAGCCAGAGCTTGGTCTGGATCTCGGCCGCCTCGCGCAGGGGCGGCGTGTTGGCGATCTCCTCGACGATCCAGCCCGCGCGCTGCAGCCGCCTGCCGGCATCGGCCACCGCGGCGACCACCTCGGGCACCGGGTTGAGGCCGTCAGGATTGAGGCACATCGCGACGCGCTTCTCCCGCGGCGACCCCTCGAGCGGCACCGGCGCGTACCAGGGATCGCGATAGTCCGGCGCCGACATCGCCGCCAGCGCGACGCGCAGATCGTTGACGGTGCGCGCCAGCGGGCCGGACACTGCGCTGATCTGCGGGCCGATCGGGCGTTCCGGCAGCGCCGGGTTGAAAGCGGGGATGCGGCCCATGCTCGGCCGCAGGCCGTGCACGCCGCAGGCATAGGCGGGATAACGGATCGAGCCGGCGATGTCGGTGCCATGCGCGATGTGGCCGATGCCGGCCGCGACAGCCGCCCCCGCGCCGCCCGAGGAGCCGCCTGGCGTGATGCCGGGATCGCGCGGGTTCTTGGTGTCGCCGTGAATGAGGTTGGTGGTGAACCAGCGATAGGAGAAAGCCGGGCAGTTGGTGCGGCCAAGCAGCACCGCGCCGGCCTTGCGCAGATTGGCGACCACGGGATTGTCGATTTTGGCGATGGTGTCGCGCTGCAGCTTCAAGCCGTTGGTGGTGGGATAGCCTTCCTGGTCGACATTGACCTTGATCGTGACCGGCACGCCGGCAAGCGGCCCCACCTCGTCGCCGCGCGCAATCGCCGCGTCGATCGAAGCGGCCTGCGCCAGCACGTCGTCCGGCCGGTGATCGACCACCGCGTTGATCTTCGGGTTGACCGCATCGAGCCGGGCAAGCCCTGCCTGCGCCGCCTCGTTCGCCGAAACCTTCCTGGATTTGATGAGGCTGGCCAGCTCGCTGGCCGACAGACGCCAAAGATCCTGCATGTGCAACTCCGTGTGACGGGAGGCGTTTTAGCGCCGCACGAGGGACAAGGCCAGCGCTCCGCTGCCCGGGATGTCAGCGAACGCGGGCGATGTAATAGGCAAGATCGGTGATCTGGTCCTTGGTGACCGTCTGCATCACGTCGGCCATGGTGGCGTCGTAGCCGTGGCGGCTGTTGTCCTTGTATTCGGCGAGCGTCTTGGCGAGGTAATCCTCGCGCTGGTTGGCGATGCGCGGGACGTTCTCCTTCCCCGAATAATCCGTGTTGTGGCAGGTGTTGCAGCGGTTCTGCTGCGCCAGCGCCTGGCCGCGCGCGATCCGCGCCGGATCGCCGGTATCCGCGGGCGGCGCGGGCTTTGGCAGGGTGGCGATGAAATCGGAGAAGGCCCTGAGATCGTCGTCGGTCAGCGGCTTGGCCATCTCGTTCATCGGATCGAACACGCGCAGCTTCTCGCGAAACATGAAGAGCTGGACCAGCGCATACGGCGCCTGCTGGCCGCCGAGCGAGGGCGTGTTCTCGGTTTCCGATGTGCCGTGCTCGCCGTGGCAAGCAAAGCATGCTGCCGCGCGTTCCTGGATGGTTTCGGCGTTGGCGGAGAAGGCGGTCGAAGCCAACGCCACGGCGACAGCGAGCTTGCGCATCGATCCATCCTCGCATTCAATTTTCAATAGAAATCGGGGGCAGCGGGTGCTGCCCCCGATGATCTGTTGTCGACTTACCGGTCGGCGACCTTCGGCTTGCCGTAGCTGACGCGGTAGACCGCGCCGTTCCAGTCATCGGAGACGAGCAGCGAGCCGTCCTTCAACAGCATCACGTCGACGGGGCGGCCGACATACTTGTTGTCCTGGAGGAAGCCGGTCAGGAACGGCTCGACCGACTTCACGGTGCCGTCCTTGTTCAGCTTGACGACGACGACGTCACCGCCCTGCTTCTGCGTCTTGTTCCAGGAGCCGTGGCGCGCGACGAAGATCGCGTTCTTGTCGGACTTCGGGAACATGCTGCCGGTGTAGAAGCGCATGCCGAGCGAGGCGGTGTGCGGGCCCATCAGGCCGGCCGGCGGCGTGTAGTCCTTGCAGGACTTACCCCAGCCAAGCTCCTGGTCGATGATGTTGCCCTCGTAGCAGTACGGCGCGCCGAAATCCTCGCCGGCCTTGGTGATGCGGTTGAGCTCGTCTTCCGGCACCGTCTCCGACAGCCAGTCGCGCCCATTGTCGGTGAAGTACATCTGCTTGGTCTCGGGATTCCAGTCGAAGCCGACCGTGTTGCGCACGCCGAGCGCGTAGACTTCGGCGCCGGTACCGTCGAGATTCATGCGGCGGATCTGGCCGTGATCGGCGTCGTGCAGCACGTTGTTGCCGGGCTGGCCGACCGGGACATAGAGCTTGTTGTCGGGACCGATGGCGATGAACTTCCAGCCATGGGCCTCGTCCTTCGGCAGCTTGTCGTAGATCACGGTGGGCTTCGGCGGGTTGTCGAGGACGTCCTCGACCCTGTCGATCTTGGAAACCTGCGAAAGCTCGGCGATGTAGAGCGTGCCATTCTTGAAGGCGACGCCGTTCGGGCGAAGGAGGCCGGAGGCGAGCACCTTGACCGAGCGTTTGCCGTCCCTGTTGACGATCGCATAGACCTTGTCGACGAGCCGGCTGCCCACGAACACGGTGCCCTTGTCGCCGAGCGCCAGCGAGCGCGCATTGGCCATACCGGCAGCATAGACCTCGACATTGAATCCGGCCGGAACCTTGAGCTTGGCGAGTGGCAGCTTGTCGGGCGAGGCGGGGAGCGGCGGCGGTGCGACGGGTGCGAGCTTGGCAGCCGCCTCATTGTCCGGACGGCCGATCAGCGGCGAGCCCGGCGGCAGCGGCTGGGCGGCAGGCGCTGCGCCGGACGCCTGCGGCGCGGTCGGCTGCTGCGCGGCGGCACCGAGCGTGAATGCACCGAAGACAGCGCCAGCCAACAACAGGCTGCGCGGCGCGAACGAGTAACGCATCATGGTGTTCTCCCCTGGGCGGAAGCCGTCTTGGTTGGCACCGGCGACATCGACCGGCGTTAGCGGCCTTCCCGAATCGCCAATCTCGCGATTGTCCGGACAAATGCAATCGGAAACATGCCGGAAGCAGACGCGACCGGGGAAGTGTCGCGCCACGCGGCCTTTCGACACGTCAATGTCGGGTGATCGAGCGGGCCGGGCGATCGAGGATCGCTTCCGTGAACGGGAACTCCAGCACGATCTCGCCGTCGTCGTCGGTCACCTCGATCACCGCGCTCAGCAATGCACCGTCGGCGCCTTCGGTCTTGAGCAATTCGCGAATCATGGCCCGCGCCATTTCCCAGGCGCGATCGGGATCCCGCAGGATTTCGCCGTCAGGATCGGAAATCAGCTCGTCGCCGATACGGGTGTTGAAAAAATAGCGTGGCATCGGCTGAACTCGGCTCGGTTAGGCACCCCTCGTCGCCGCGGGCGCAAGAATCGTCACCAGGACCTTGGGAGGAGGCTTACGAACCCACCTCCATCCCAACATCACTATTCACCCAACTGCGAACAACAGGAAAAAGGTCTGATGCCACGGGCTTTTGACGGGAAGGCGCGCACAACTCCGTGAGTGATCGCGAAGAGATGCCGCATCGCAGCATAACAGACGCAACACAACCTTGCGAAAAATTTAAGTGGCGAACTTTTTCTGCCGCAGTACCTTAATTGCAGGGCGGAAGTTCGTCCGGTTGCAATGGGAGAGCCAAATGGCCTGGAAAGCACCGAAGATCGTCGAAGTGTCGGTCGGCATGGAAATCAACATGTATATGTGCGCAACCCGCAAGTAAGCGGCAGCGCTCCATATACATATACATTTAGCAATTAACGCAGGTGGACGTCCGGGCCTAATACGCTCCCGAGGATGGGAGCGTGTTCGAAATCCGGGCTCCACCTCGTAATGTTTCTGGGCCCGAGTCCAAGTCCGCCAGGAGACGGATCATGCTTCGCGTCGTCGTCCTGGGTGCCGCAGCGGGTGGCGGCGTTCCGCAGTGGAATTGCGGATGCCCGGTGTGCCGGGCGGCACGGAACGATCATCCGGAATTGCAGAGCACGCAGGCCTCGATCGCCTTCAGCGGCGACGGTACGCACTGGTTCCTGGTCAACGCCTCTCCCGACCTCCGCCAGCAACTGATCGCGACCCCGCAGTTGCATCCGAAGCCAGATGCACTACGCCACAGCCCGATCACGGGCGTGATCCTCACCAATGGCGAGATCGATGCCGTCGCGGGACTGCTATCGATGCGCGAGGGATCGCCCTTTACGATCTACGCGCATGAGCGCGTACTGGCGATCCTGCGCTCCAACAGCGTCTTCAACGTGCTGAGCGAGAAGAACGTCGGGCGCCACGGCATTGCGGTCGATGCCGCCTTCGAGCCCGTCCTGCCCGATGGGGCGCCCTCCGGCATCGAGGTGCTGGCGTTCGAGGTTCCCGGCAAAGGCGCCTGGTATCTCGAAGGCAGGGCGCATCCGGCAGGCGGCGACGGCGCGGGCGATACGCTGGGCCTGCGTATTGCGGACAAGCGGAGCGGCAAATATTTCTATTTTCTCGCCGCCTGCGCGCGGGTGACCGACGACCTCAAGGGACGGCTCAAGGGCGCGCCTCTGGTGTTCTTCGACGGCACGGTGTGGCGCGATGACGAGCTGATCGCGGCGGGACTCGGCAACAAGACCGGCCAGAGCATGGGACATATCGCGATGTCGGGCGAGCACGGCGCGATTGAGAGCCTCGACGGTCTCGACATCGGACGAAAAGTGTTTTTGCATATCAATAACTCCAACCCAGCGCTGCTTGGGACCTCGGCCGAGCGCAAGACGGCCGAACAGACGGGCTGGCAGATCCCCTCCGACGGAACGGAGATCGTGCTGTGAATGTGGTGCCTACCAGTGGAATGACCGCGCTTTCGATCGGCAAGGGCATCATGCTCGACAGCGCCGAGGCGATGGAGGCGACGCTACGCCAGATCGGCGCGACGCGTTACCACAGCCTGCATCCGTTCCACCGGTTGCTGCATGGCGGCAAGCTCAACAAGGGCCAGGTGCAGGCCTGGGCGCTGAACCGCTACTATTACCAGAGCACGATCCCGCTGAAGGACGCGATGGTGATCTCGCGCTTCCGCGACCGTGCGACACGGATCGAGTGGCGCCACCGCATTGAGGATCATGACGGCGACATCGGCAATGAAGGCGGCATCGAGCGCTGGCTCAAGCTGACCGACGGGCTCGGTCTCGACACCGCTTACGTGGAATCGACCGAAGGGATCTTGCCGGCGACGCGCTTCGCGGTAGAGGCCTATGTGCATTTCTGCCGCGACCGCACTCCGCTGGAGGCGATCGCCTCCTCGCTGACCGAATTGTTCGCGCCGAACCTGCATGAGGAGCGCATCGCGGGAATGCTGAAGCACTACGACTTCGTCAACCCCGACATCATGAGCTATTTCAGCCGCCGCCTGAGGCAGGCGCCGCGCGACGCGAACTTCGCGCTGGACTATGTTAAGCAGCACGCTAGGACACCGGCCGAGCGCGAGGCGGTCTGCAACGCACTGATCTTCAAGACCAACGTGCTGTGGGTGCAGCTCGACGCGCTCTATCACGCCTATGTCGACGGCCACGTTCCGCCGGGTGCCTTCGTGCCGAAGACGAGCTAGGGACAAGCCATGGCCAGCCGCAACATCAGCGTCAGCGAGACCAGCCGGCCGAAGCTGCCGCGCCATGCCAAGCTGAAATTCGATGAGACGCGGCAGGTCTGGGTGATCCTGGCGCCGGAGCGCGTGCTGGCGCCGGACGAAATCGCGGTCGAGGTACTGCAGCTCTGCGACGGCGTGCGCAGTGTCTCCGAGATGGTCGACCAACTCGCGGTGAAATATGCCGCCCCGCGCGAGGCGATCTCGGGCGACGTGGTCGCGATGTTGCAGGATCTGGCCGACAAGGGCTTCCTCACCGAAGCGCGCGAGAAGACGCCATGAGTGACACGCTCGCCGACAACAAGATGACGTCCACGGGCCCGAGCGACGGGCTGGCGGTGCTGGAAAGCCGCCGCTCGGCGGCCGAGACCTACGGCATCCCGCTCGCCGTGCTGGCCGAGGTCACGCACCGCTGCCCGCTGCAATGCCCGTACTGCTCGAACCCGGTCGAGCTCGACCGCGGCAGCACCGAGCTCACCACGGACGAGTGGAAGAAGGTACTGAACGAGCTTGCCGAGCTGGGCGTGCTGCAGATCCATTTCTCCGGCGGCGAGCCGACCGCGCGCAAGGACATTGTCGATCTGGTGCAGCACGCGACCGATGTCGGACTCTATTCCAACCTGATCACCTCGGCCGTGCTGCTGACGAAAGACAAGCTCGCGGCGCTGGCCAATGCCGGCCTGTGCCATGTGCAGATCAGCTTCCAGGGCAACGAGCCTGTTGTCGCCGACCGCGTCGCCGGGCTGAAGGACGCGCACAAGAAGAAGCTCGAGGTGGCGAAATGGACGCGCGAGGTCGAATTGCCGCTGACCGTGAATGCGGTGATGCACCGGCAGAACCTGCATCAGCTCCGCGACATCATCCAGATGGCGGTCGATCTCGACGCCGACCGGCTCGAGGTCGCCAATGTGCAGTACTACGGCTGGGCGCTGAAGAACCGCGCCGCGCTGATGCCGACGATTGCGCAGATCGAGGAGACCAGCCGCATCGTCGAGGAGGCGCAGGCGCGGCTGAAGGGCACGCTCGCGATCGACTACGTTGTGCCGGACTATTACGCGCTGCGGCCGAAGAAGTGCATGGGTGGCTGGGGCCGCCAGTTCTTCAACATCTCGCCGGCCGGCAAGGTGCTGCCGTGCCACGCCGCCGAAAGCATCACTGGGCTGCAATTCGAATCCGTACGCTCGAACCATTCGATCGCGTGGATCTGGCAGAACTCGGAAGCCTTCAACCGCTATCGCGGGACCGGGTGGATGCCCGAGCCATGCAAATCTTGCGAACTCCGCGAGGTCGATTTCGGCGGCTGCCGCTGCCAGGCTTTCGCGCTGACGGGCGATGCCGGCAACAC
The DNA here is from genome assembly GCF_029910015.1 of Bradyrhizobium sp. ISRA436. Taxonomy (NCBI): domain Bacteria; kingdom Pseudomonadati; phylum Pseudomonadota; class Alphaproteobacteria; order Hyphomicrobiales; family Nitrobacteraceae; genus Bradyrhizobium; species Bradyrhizobium sp. ISRA436. The sequence goes on along the minus strand of NZ_CP094519.1, from coordinate 1,816,016 downwards.
CGACCCGGCCTGCGCGCTGTCGCCGCGGCATGAGGAGATCTTCAAGCAGGCCGAGCGCGAATCCGAAGCCGCGCAGAATCGCTTCCTCTACCGCAACTTCGCCGGCGGCACGCTGGAGACGGACGACCCCCATGGCGCCTGACGCCGAAGCCGGCAAAGCCGCCAGGCGTTCCGACCCCTTTGCACCCCTGACGTCGGAATTGCTGGATGTCGGCGACGGCCATGCGATCCATGTCGAGAGCGTCGGCCGCGAGGGTGGCGTTCCCGCCGTCTATCTGCATGGCGGACCCGGCAGCGGTTGCCAGCCGGACCATCGCCGCCTGTTCGATCCCGAGCGCTTCCACGCCGTGCTGTTCGACCAGCGCGGCTGCGGCCGCAGCCGGCCAAAGGGCAGCCGCGAGCACAACACGACGCCGCATCTGATTGCGGACATGGAAAAGGTTCGCGCGCGGTTCGGCTTCAAACGCTGGATGGTGGTCGGCGGCTCCTGGGGCGCGACGCTGGCGCTGGCCTATGCGCAAGCCCATCCCGACCGCGTCAGCGGTCTCATGCTGCGTGCAACCTTTCTCGGCACGAGTGAGGAATTAGTCGGAGCCTTCCTGCACACCTTGCCGCGCGTCTATCCCGCGCTCCATGAGGATTTCGTCGCGCTGCTGCCGGAGCACGAACGCGGCTCACCGCTCGCCTCCTATTATCGCCGCATCCTCGATCTGGACGCCGCCGTGCATGCCCCGGCCGTGCGCGCCTGGCACGACACCGAGCGCGCGCTCTCGGAGCACACGCCGAAACAGACGCGACTCGACCTCGCGTCCCTGAACGGATCAGGCGCCCTGCCCTCGACGCCGTTCATGGAGGCGCATTATTTCGCCAATGACTGCTTCATGCGGCCGAACCAGCTCATGGACGAGGCCGGCAAGCTCGCCGGCATTCCCGGCATCATGGTACAGGGCCGCTACGACCTGCTGTGCCCGCCCGCGACGTCGCACGCGCTCGCCGCGCGCTGGCCCGGCAGCGAGGTCCGCATCATCGACGGCGCCGGCCACATCCTCTACGACCCCGGCATCCGCAATGCCGTGATGAAGGCGATCGCGGATCTGGCGTCGAAGGCAGTTTGAGATTTAGTCGGATAGCGGTCGCGATGGAACTGCGCTCCCTCTCCCCGCTCTTAAGGGGTCGAGACGAGCGGAGCTCGCTCTTAGAGGGTTGGGGCGAGGGACCGTCTCCACACAACGGCGAGAGGTGCGCCTGGAGACTCCCCCTCACCCGGATCGCATCTCGCGATGCGATCCGACCTCCCCAGCCGCGCGGGCCGCCTGGTGGCAAGCCACCAGCGCTGCAATCGCGCCAAACAGGAACTTCAAAGTCGACCGGAATCCGAGAGATCCGATCTGCTCATGGATCCTGACCTGCCCGGCCCTCCCTCTTACACGATCAGTGTGGGCACCGTCCGGGCGGACACCGCGCCGGCGCGGGCCGCGCGGCAGCCGCGGGCCTCGGAGGTGCCGGCGGCGCCATCCGTGGTGGCGGCGGCGCGGCCATCCGTGGTGGCGGCGGCGCGGCCATCCGCGGCGGCGGCGGGGCGGCGCGCTGCACCTGCATCGCCGGCCGCGGGGGCGGCGGAGCAGCGACGCGTGGAGGCGGCGCAGGCGCGACGCGCGCTGGCGGAGGAGGAGCAACCCGCGGGGGCGGAGCGACCGCGCGTTGCGGCGGTGGCACCGCCGCCGTGCGTCGAGGCGGCGGTGGCGGAGCGACCACGCGCGGCGGTGGCGTCGGCCGCGATGCTGGTGGCGGGGTCACGGCGGCACGCGCCGGTGCGCTACGCATCGCCGGCGCCGGCCGGGCCGGAGCCGCGCGCATCGCCGGCGTCTGAACCGGTGCGCCCGAAGGCCTCAAAGTGCTGGTCGGCGCCGTCGCGGCGCGCGAGGGCGGTGGTGCCGTCGGCGGCTTGCCTGCGGCAGGCGCGTTCGTCCGGGCCCCCGGGGTCGGCCGTCCGATCACCCCTTGCGCCGGCGCATTGGCGGGCGCTAGGGCCGTCGCAGGCCTGCCCGGAGTGAGCGCATTCGGCCTTGCGCCCGGTTGTGCCGGATTCGCGGGTGCGGTCTGTGGCAATGGCGGGCCGTTCCTGGCACCGGGCAGCGTGTGGGCGCCCGGCGCAGCAGGGTTGTTGGGCGCGGTCGCGGCGCTCGTGCTCGGCGCTGCGCCCGGCTGGGTCGGCAGCATACCCGGCCGCGCACCGGGACCCGGCTGGCCGCCTTGCGGTCCGCCCGGCTGCACCAGATTGGCGCGCTGCAGGGCCGCTGGCGGCAGCGACGGTGCTCGCGAGATCGGCCCGCCTGGGACCGTCGGCCTCACCCCGGCCGCAGCGAGTTGCGCGGGCGTGGGATTGGGATTGTTGATGACCGTGTTGATGATCGTCGTGTTGTGGATGTTGTTGAACACGATGTTGTTCGGCGGCGGCACGACATAGGGCGGCGGTGCCACATAGCCCGGCATCGCCACGAAGAACGGCGTCGGCAGCACGAACAGGCCGATCGGTGGCGGGGGCGGCGGCAGCACCACGAAGTCCGGCGGCGGCGGCGGCAGGAAGAACACCGGCGGCGGCGGTGGCGGTTCGAAGTCAAACACCGGATCGCCGTAATAGAGCACCGGACGGTCGACATAGACCACCTCATCCGGCGGCGGCGGCGGCACGTCGTAGTCGATCGCAGTGAACTGCGGCGGCGGCTCGAGCGCAGCCGAGAGATAGGCAAGGCGCCGCCGTGCGTCGGCCGCATGCGGCCCGCGCGGATAGCGATTGAGATAGGACCAGTAGGCATCCGGCGTATCGGCGCTGTAGGTGCGCCGCCAGGTGATCGCCTCGCGCCGCGCCGCCAAGATCGCGCGCACGCGCTTGGCAAGCGGATCGTTCGGATAGGCCTGCAGGTAATCCTCGTAGCCCTGCATCGTGTCGCGCTCCAGCGCCGCTGCATAGGCATCCTGCGCCGAGTAGTCGCGGATCGGCTTGCTGCGCATTGCGGCATCGGCCTGGGCGGGCGGCGCGTCCAGCTTGCGATCGAAGAACACGAAGGGTGCGTCGATCTTCTGGGCGTCCCACGGGATCTGCGCGCCCTTGGTCATCTCGTTCACGCGCAGGCGGACCCGGTCGAACACGTCGGGCAGGCTGAGGCCGCCGGTGCGGATCATCTCGGCAAGCGCCTGGGCGTAGGGCCCGTAGGGCGGTGCGCCGTCGGGCGCGACGGTGCCGGGCGCCGAGTTGAAGGCGATCAGCATCTTCGGATCCGGATCGACCAGCGCAAGGCCGCCGGCCAGCGGCTGTCCTCCCTTGGCAAACGGATTGCTGCGCGCCGCATCGAGCACGATCACGCTCGCCTTGATCTGCAGCGCCGAGAGTTGATGGGTGTAGTCGGACAGGCGAATCGCCTCGACCGGCACGTCGGTGTCGCGGGCGATCTTGGCATCGACCGGCACGAAGTAGTTCTCGCCGGTCAGCTGCAAGCCATAGCCGGCGAGGTAAACGAAGGCGACGGTGTTCGGTCCGGCCTCCTGCACCTTCTGGACGAAATCGCGGAACGATTTGCGCAGCGTCTCGCCGTCGAGGTCGCGCGCGCCGATCACGTCGAAACCGGCCGCCTGGAGGGTCTGCGCGATCAGCCCGGCGTCATTGGCGGCGGTCTGCAGCGGAGGAGCGGCCTCGTAGGAGCCGTTTCCAATGACGAGCGCGAGCCGCTTCTCCTGGTCCTGCGCCAGCGCGGGCAGCGACGCCAGCGACACCAGACCGACGATCAATGCCCACAGAATTCGCGCCATAGCGGTCGTCCTTTTCTTCTTTAAAGAAATTGGCGGGCCAAATGGAAATGCAACCTCCGTGAACCCGCGCTGAACAGGATTGTAGCAATTGTGGCAATCCTTGGTCTGGACCGATTTTCGTCGCAGGAACCGGCTTCCGTTGCACCGGCCATTCGGCAATATTCGGCAATCAAAACAGGCACACAGGAGCAGAAGATGCCGATCACCGGACAGGGTATGCTGCTGACATCGATGGATGTCGACAGCTTACATGAAGCTGAATTCAACCGCTGGTACGACCGCGAGCACATCGAGGAGCGAGTCGCAATCGATGGTTTCATCGAAGCCCGCCGCTACGTCGCCCATGACGGCAGGCCGAAATATCTGAGCCTCTACTCGACCGCGACCTTCGACGTGCTCGACAGCGAGGCCTATCGCACGGCCCTCGCCAACCAGACCGAATGGTCGAAGGCCAACATCGCGCGCTTCAAGAACATGATCCGCGGGGTCGCCCGCATCACCATCAGCCGTGGCACCGGCCGTGGCGCAGCACTCGGCATCATTCGCCTGCGCCCGCCCGCCGACGGCGCGGACAAGCTTCGCGCGGCGCTGGAGGAGCAGCTTGATCCATCCGCGCTGGACGGGATCATCTCGATGCACCTGCTGGAGAACGATCCGGTTTTGTCGAGGCCGCTCACGCCTGACGTGGCGAAAGCCGATCCCGGCGCCGGCGATTGGTTCGTGCTTATCGATGCGACCGATGTGGATGCGGTGCCGGCCGCCGCGGCGCGCATCATCGATAACGCCGCACTCAAGCCGCTGGTGGTTACGAACGGCGTCTATCGGCTGCTGTGGGATCTCGCCAAGAGCGATCTTCCGCGCGATTAAGCGCGCTATGCGGCGGCGCGACATGCTGCACCGCCACATAACGACATTGAGATTAACGCTGGGCGCACATCAGCCGCGCGAAAGCTGATGATCGCGCAAATTTGGCTTTGCCTTCTCTGGAACGCCTCTAATAAGATAAACCTATGATCCAATTCAAAAACCAGAACAACGTCGCGTGAGCGTTCGTCGTCAACAATAAGGCCGCGCAAGCTCTGGCATTTTTCGCGCGGGTCAAAGGTAGGAATGAAACCGACTGATATCTCGGCGCCGGATTACTTCCACAAAGTAGTCGATTGCCAATGGGCCTGCCCCGCACACACCCCCGTTCCTGAGTACATCCGGTTGATTGCTGAGGGGCGTTACAGCGACGCCTACATGATCAATTGGAAGTCGAACGTGTTTCCCGGGATCCTGGGACGCACCTGCGACCGCCCCTGCGAGCCGGCATGCCGCCGCGGGCGCGTCGAGGAAAATCCGGTCGCGATCTGCCGCCTGAAGCGCGTCGCGGCCGACTTCAAGGACGACATCAAGCATCGCCTGCCGAAGCCGGGACCGAAGAACGGCCGCCGCATCGCGCTGGTCGGCGGCGGTCCGGCGTCGCTCGCGGTGGCCCGCGACCTCGCCCCGCTCGGCTATCACTGCACCGTGTTCGACGGCGATCCCAAGGCCGGCGGCATGATGCGCAGCCAGATTCCGAAATTCCGGCTGCCCGACAGCGTGATCGACGAGGAGACCGACTACATCCTGGGCCTCGGCGTCGAGTTCAAGGGCGGCCAGCGCATCGACAGCCTCAAGCAATTGCTGGCCGAGAACTATGACGCGATCTTCGTCGGCAGCGGCGCGCCGCGCGGCCGCGAGCTCGACATCCCCGGCCGCAAGGAAGCCGCCGCCAACATCCATATCGGCATCGAATGGCTGGCCTCGGTCTCCTTCGGCCATATCGACAAGATCGGCCGCCGCGTCATCGTGCTCGGCGGCGGCAACACCGCGATGGACTGCTGCCGCACTGCGCGCCGCCTCGGCGGCGAGAGCGTCAAGGTGATCGTCCGCTCCGGCTTCGAGGAGATGAAGGCCTCGCCGTGGGAGAAGGAAGACGCCATGCACGAGGACATCCCGATCCTCAACTTCATGGTGCCCGTCGCCTTCATTCACGACAACGGCAAGCTCACCGGCGTCACCTTCCAGAAGGTGAAGGCGGAATACGACGCCAAGGGCCGGCGCAATTTGGTGCCGTCCGGCGAGCCGGACGAGACCGTGCCCTGCGACGACGTACTCGTTGCGGTCGGCCAGGAGAACGCGTTCCCCTGGATCGAAGCCGATTGCGGCATCGAGTTCGACAAGTGGCACATGCCGAAGGTCGATCCCAAAACGTTCGTCTCGAGCAATCCGAAGGTGTTCTTCGGCGGCGACGCGGCGTTCGGGCCGAAGAACATCATCTGGGCGGTAGCGCACGGCCACGACGCCGCGCTCTCGATCCACCGGACGCTGTCCGGCGAGGACATCAACGAGCGCCCGCTGCCCGAGGTGGAGGTCTCTTCGCAGAAGATGGGCATCCATGAGTGGAGCTACGACAACGACATCTCCGCCGACAAGCGCTTCAAGGTGCCGCATCGCGACAAGGTGATCGCACTGAAGGACATCCGCGCCGAGGTCGAGCTCGGCTACGACCTCAAGCTCGCGCTGGGTGAGGCGCAGCGCTGCCTGAATTGCGACGTGCAGACGGTGTTTTCCGCGCCGCTTTGCATCGAATGCGACGCCTGCGCCGACATCTGTCCGATGGATTGCATTACCTTCACCCAGAACGGTGAAGAGGACGACCTGCGGCAGCGGCTGAAAGCGCCCTCGCCGCATCACGACCAGGAGCTCTATGTCTCGGGCGACCTGAAGACCGGCCGCGTCATGGTGAAAGACGAAGACGTCTGCCTGCATTGCGGGCTGTGTGCCGAGCGCTGCCCGACCGGCGCCTGGGATATGCAGAAGTACCTCATCGATATGGTTCACGCAGGTTCAACATGTCCGTCCAAAGCCCGATCAGCAGCGTAAACGACTTCGTCGTCCGCTTCGCCAACGTCAACGGTTCGGGCTCGGCGAGCGCCAACGAGCTGTTCGCGCGCTCGATCCTGCGCCACGGCGTTCCGGTCAGCCCGCGCAATATCTTCCCCTCCAACATCCAGGGCCTGCCGACCTGGTACGAGGTGCGGGTCACCGAAGCTGGCCATCTCGGCGCCCGCGGCGGCGTCGACATGATGGTGGCGATGAACCCGCAGACCTGGGACAAGGACGTCGCTTCGATCGAGCCCGGCGGCTATCTGTTCTACGATTCGACCAAGCCGATGCCCTCGTCCAAGTTCCGTGAGGACATCACTGTCATCGGCGTGCCGCTGACCGCGATCACCAACTCGACCTACACCGATCCGCGGCAGCGCCAGCTGTTCAAGAACATCATCTATCTCGGCGCGCTCTGCGCGCTGCTCGACCTGGATCCCAAGCTGGTCGAGCAACTGATCGGCGAGCAGTACAAGGGCAAGGAGAAGCTCTTGTCCTCCAACGTCCACGCGCTGCATCTCGGCCGCGACTGGGCGCTGCAGAACCTGAAATGCCCGATCGGGCTCCGGGTGAAGAAGGTGGACAAGGTCGGCGACCGCATCTTCCTCGAAGGCAACAGCGCGGCTGCGCTCGGCGCCGTCTATGGCGGCGCCACCGTCTGCGCCTGGTATCCGATCACGCCGTCATCCTCGGTCGCAGAGGCCTTCACCAGCCACTGCAAGAAGTATCGGCACGATCCTGAAACCGGCAAGGCGAAATACGCGATCGTGCAGGGCGAGGACGAACTCGCCTCGATCGGCATCGTGATCGGCGCCTCCTGGAACGGCGCGCGGGCCTTCACCGCAACCTCGGGCCCCGGCATCTCGCTGATGACCGAGTTCATCGGCCTGTCCTATTTCGCCGAGATCCCGGCCGTGATCATGAACATCCAGCGCGCCGGCCCCTCGACCGGCATGCCGACCCGCACACAGCAATGCGACGTCATCGCCTGCGCCTACGCCTCTCATGGCGATACCAAGCACGTGCTGCTGTTCCCGGAAGATCCGGCAGAGGCCTTCGAGTTCGCCGCGGCGGCCTTCGATCTCGCCGAGCGGCTGCAGACCACGATCTTCCTGATGCTCGATCTCGACATCGGCATGAACCACCGGCTATGCCGCCCGCTGAAATGGGACGACGCCCGCCAGTACGACCGTGGCAAGGTGATGACCGCGGAGATGCTGGAGGAGGGCCGCGACTTCGGCCGCTACCTCGACGTCGACGGCGACGGCATCCCCTATCGCACCTATCCCGGCACACATCCGACCAAGGGCTCCTACTTCACCCGCGGCACCTCGCGTGACCGTTACGCGCGCTATTCGGAGGAAGGCGCCGTCTACGCCGACAACATGCAGCGCCTGGTGCGCAAGTTCGAGACCGCGCAGGACATGGTGCCGCGGCCGCTGCAGGCCAATGCGGCGAAGCCGACCAAGTATGGCGTGATCTATTTCGGCTCGACCTCGCCGGCGATGGACGAGGCGATCGGCATCCTGGAGGCGCGCGGTCATCAGCTCGACCGTCTGCGCATTCGGGCCTTCCCGTTCCACTCCAGCGTCGCGAGCTTCATCGCCGACCATGATTTTGTGTATGTGGTCGAGCAGAACCGCGACGCCCAGCTTCGCCAGCTCATCGTCAACGAGAACGGCATCGATCCGGTCCGGCTGGTGCCGATCCTGCACTATGACGGCACGCCCATCACCGCGCGCTTCATCGCCAACGCGATCGGCGACCACCAGGATCATCTCAAGGTGACCCCTCTCCGCAAGGCCGTGTCATGACCTACATTGCAAAACCCAAATTCCATCATCCCGGCCTGAAGAAGAACGAGCTCGGCTATACCCATCGCGACTACGAGGGGAAGATCTCGACGCTGTGCGCCGGCTGCGGCCACGACTCGATCACCGCCTCGATCATCGAGGCCTGCTACGAGCTGTCGATCGAGCCGCAACGGGTGGCGAAGATCTCGGGCATCGGCTGCTCGTCGAAGACGCCGGACTACTTCCTCGGCAATTCGCACGGCTTCAACTCGGTGCACGGCCGCATGCCGTCGGTCCTGACCGGCGCCAACCTCGCCAACCGCGATCTGATCTATCTCGGCGTCTCCGGCGACGGCGATTCCGCTTCGATCGGCTTCGGCCAGTTCGCGCATTCGATCCGGCGCGGCGTCAACATGACCTACATCGTCGAGAACAACGGCGTGTATGGCCTGACCAAGGGCCAGTTCTCGGCCACCGCCGACCGCGGCTCGAAGTCCAAGAAGGGCGTCACCAACACCGACAATGCGATCGACCTCGTCGCGATCGCGCTGCAGCTCGGTGCGACCTTCGTGGCGCGCAGCTTCTCCGGCGACAAGACCCAATTGGTGCCGCTGATCGCGGCCGCGATCCGCCACAAGGGCGCGTCCTTCATCGACGTGATCAGCCCCTGCATCGCCTTCAACAACCACGCCGGATCGACCAAGAGCTTCGACTATGTCCGCGAACACAACGACGCGGTGAACCGCCTCGACGTGCTGGTCGGCCGCGATCCGATCAGCGTCGATTACGCGCCGGGCACCGTGCAGGTGGTCGAGCAGCATGACGGCTCGCGGCTTGCGCTGCGCAAGCTCGACGCCGACTACGATCCGCATGATCGCCTGGGTGCGATGACCTTCCTGCAGAAGCACGCGGCCAAGGGCCAGATCGTCACCGGACTGCTCTATGTCGATCCGGACGCCGAGGACCTGCACACCCATCTCGACACCGTCGAGACGCCGCTCAACACGCTCGATGAGAAGGCGCTGTGCCCCGGCTCGGCGGTGCTGGACAAGATCAACGCCAGCCTGCGTTGAGTCCCAGCTTGGTTTCAACCCGGGCCTTCCGGACTCCGCCGGAAGGCCCGGTTCGCGTTTTGGCGGTTAGTTGTCGCTCAGAACATCGCCGAACAACGCCCAGGACTTGCCGTCGAACCGCGCCATCTGGATCTGCCGGATCGGCGTCACGTTGTCAGGCTCGGTCTGGATCTTGATGCCCGGCAACAGCATCGGCATGTCCAGCGCCTTCAGGTTGGTCGCCTGCTTGATGATGTTGTCGCGGCTGTAGTCGCCGTTGCAGTTCTTCAGCACAGCCGTCATGACCTGCGCGACGGTGTAGCCCTGCACGTTGAAGAGATCGCCCGGGCTGGCGTTCGGCTGGTACTTCCTCATCCAGGCTGAAAACTCCTTCTGCCCGGGATCGTCGGCCCAGCGCGGATCCGTAGGATCCTTCAAATAAAGGCCGGTCACCACGCCGACGACATTCTCGAGACCGGCCGGTTCGAGCACCGCCGAGACCGAGTTGGATACCGACGGCAGGATGGTCAGCGGCTTCCAGCCCATGCCCGCCGCCTTGCGCAGCGCCTGCGCCGCGAATTTCGGCGTCGCCTCCGCGAAGAACACGTCCGCGCCCGACTCACGCATCGTCACCATCTGTGAATCGATGGTCGGGTCGGTCGTCAGATAAGTCGTCTCCGCGACGATCTGGCCGACATGCTCGCCGAGCCCTTCCTTGAAACCCTTCAGATAATCCTTGCCGGCGTCCTCGTTCGGCGTGATGACGGCGATCTTCGCATCCGGCTTGGTCTTCAGGATGTATTTTGCGTAAAGCTTGCCTTCGAGCTCGTAGGTCGGATTGAAGCCGACCGTCCAGGGGGAATGCTTCGGATCGTTCCACCGCGTCGCGCCCGACGAGACGAACAGCTGGGGCACGTGCTTGATGTTGAGGTACTTCTGCACGGCGATGTTAGGCGCGGTGCCGACCGCGCTGAAGAGCGCGAGCACCTCATCCTGCTCGACCAGCTTGCGCGTCTGCTCGACCGTCTTCGACGGCGAATAGGCGTCGTCGAGACTCTCGAACTCGATCTTGCGGCCGTTGATGCCGCCCTGATCGTTGAGCATCTGGAAATACGCCGCCTCGGCACGCGCAATCGTGCCGTAGGCAGATGCCGGGCCGCTATAGGGTGCGGTGTTGCCGATCTTGATCGAAGTCTCGGCTGCAACAGACGGCGAGATCAGCGAGGCCGTGAGCGCAGCAACGGCGAGAGAGCCCGCCAGACATGTGCGAGTTGACAAGAGTAAAGTCCTCTTCTTGGTTTTCTTGACGCGGCGCACATTATCAATCGCGTCCGCGCAGGCAATCACCAAGAAATTTCCGCGCGCCGGCAATCACCTTGGCGCGCTCGGCGCGACGGCGTCATGTGAGCTGAATGTTTCTGTGACGTTCGCGATGCAGACCTTCGATAGTCACGAAGGTTCATCAAGCGAGAAATCCATTCCGTACGACGGTCGATGCAGCGGCGCTAGCGTCCGCTACGCCGCAATCGCCGCCGCGCGCGGGCTGATGACGTATTCCTTCAGCACCTTGTCGGTGCCATCGACCTCGGTCAACGCAACGTCGTAGCTCCAGAGATCGGCGAGGTGCTGCAGCACGCGCCGCGTGTCGGTCTCGTTGAGTTGCGCGCCCTTCACCGTGGTGTGGCGCAGCAGCAGCCGGCGATCGCCGGCGAGATCGACATCGACCACCTCGATATTGGCGTCGACGAAGCCGACGTCGTATTGCCGCGCCAGCTCGCGACGCACCCGGCGATAGCCGCGCTCGTCGTGGATCGCATCGACCCTGATCCCTGCGCTCTCGGCGGGATCGTCGTGCAGGTGGAACATGCGGAAGCGACGGATCAGCGCCGGGCTGAGGAACTGGCCGATGAAGCTTTCGTCGCGATAATTGCTCCAGATCTCGCGCAGCACACCCTCGACGTCGCCCTTGCCCGCGATATCGGGGAACCACTCGCGGTCTTCCTCCTCCGGATTGGTCACGATCCGCTCGATGTCCTGCATCATCGCAAAGCCGAGCGCATAAGGATTGAAGCCCGAGTAGCGGCGGTCGTCGAATTCGGGCTGGAACACCACATTGGTGTGCGACTGCAGGAACTCCAGGAAATTGCCGTCGGTGATCCGGCCCTGCCGGTGCAGGCGATTGATGATGCGATAATGGACGTAGGTGGCGGTGCCCTCGTTCATCACCTTGGTCTGGCTCTGCGGATAGAAGTACTGCGCGATGTGGCGAACGATACGGATGATCTCTCGCTGCCAGGGCTGCAGCCGGGGCGCAGACTTCTCCAGGAAATAAAGGATATTCTCCTGCGGCAGCCCGAGCAGCGCACGGCGGCGCTCGGCCGTGAGCGCAGCCTTACTCTTGGTCTTGGTGTGCGGCACCGTCCGCCACAAATCGTTGAAGATGCTCTCCTCGTGCTGCCGGCGCTCTCCGGCGCGCTTTTCCTCAGTGCGGAGGTCGAGCGCCTTCTTGCCGGGATAGCGGTCGACGCCGTGCGACATCAGCGCATGCGCGGCATCGAGCGTCCGTTCCACCGCCTCGCTGCCGTGACGGTCCTCGCAAGCCGAGATGTAGGCCTTGGCGAACTCGAGATAGTCGAGGATGCCGTCGGCGTCGGTCCACTGCTTGAACAGGTAGTTGTTCTTGAAGAAATGATTGTGCCCGAAGGCCGCGTGCGCAATCACCAGCGTCTGCATCGTCGCGGTGTTCTCCTCCATCAAATAGGAGATGCACGGCGACGAGTTGATCACGATCTCATAGGCGAGGCCCATCAGGCCCTTGCGATAGGACGCCTCCTGGAAGGCGAACTGCTTGCCGAACGACCAGTGCTTGTAGAACAGCGGCATGCCGACTGACGAATAGGCGTCGAGCATCTGCTCGGCGGTGATGACCTCGATCTGGTTCGGATAGACATCCAGGCCAAGTTCGGTGCGCGCGATCTCCTCGCAGGCGTCGTGAACCCGCTGCAAGGTACGGAAGTCCCAGTCGGCGCCCTCGAACAGCAACTCGCCGGAAGATGCCATCACGCAACCCTTTCCTGCTTGCCGCGGCGCTTGAACAGGTCCTGGAACACCGGGAAGATTTCACCGCGCTCGCTCACCTTGCGCATCGACAGCGGCGCGCCATCGTTGCGCAGGCGCTCGTAGAGCGTCCAGAGCGAGGAATCTGGCATGTCGAAGGTGTAGTTGGCGGCCTCGCCGACCTCGAGATAGGCGAAGAACTGGCTCACCGGCAGGATCCTATCGGTCAGAAGCTGGCCCGTCAGCACGCTGTCGGACGTCATGTTGTCGCCGTCGGAGGCCTGGGCGGCGTAGATGTTCCAGTCCGCCGGGCGGAAGCGCGTACGAACGATCTCGTCCATCGCGACCAGCGCGCTCGACACCAACGTGCCGCCGGAGGCCGGCCCGTGGAAGAAGGTCTCCTCGTCGACCTCCTCGGCGCGGTCGGTATGACGGATGAACACGATCTCGACATGGCGATAACGCCGCTTCAGGAAGACGTAGAGCAGCATATAGAACCGCTTTGCCAGATCCTTCATGTGCTCGGACATCGACCCCGAGACGTCCATCAGGCAGAACATCACAGCTTGCGCCACCGGTTTCGGCACCGCCTCGAAACGGCGGTAGCGGATGTCGATCGGATCGATGAACGGGATCCGCTTGGCCTTCGCCTTCAGGGCCTCGAGCAGCGCCAGCAGTTCGCGCCGGCGCGCCGCATCTTCACATTCCGCAAGTTCGGCCTCGAGGGCCTCGATGTCCTCCTTGCGCGGTCGGCGCAGCGCCACGCGGCGCGCCAGCGCCCGGCTCACGGTGCGGCTGATCGAGATGTTCGCCGGCGAGCCCGACGTGGCGTAGCCGGCGCGCTGGATGCCCTCGCTCTCGGTCTCCGCAAGCTTGCGCTTGGCAAGGTCCGGCAATTCCAAGTCATCGAGGAACAGGTCGACGAACTCGTCGCGGCTGAGCACGAAACGGAACGCGTCCTCGCTGTCGCCCTCGCCGGCTCCCGAGCCCTTGGCTCCGCTCTGGTTCGGACGCGGCAACCAGTCGCCTTCGACGAATTTCTTGTTGCCGGGCAGCACCATGTCACGCGTGCCGCCCTCGCGCCGGAACCGCGGCTCGTCCATGCCGTCCAGCGGGATCGTCACTTCGCCGCCTTCCAGAACATCCTTGATGTCCCGGTTCTGCGACGACTTCTTTACGGCTCCCTGAACCAGCGCCTTGGCGCGCCGCAGGAAGCGCTGGCGGTTCTCCAGGCTCTTGCTACCCGGATTGAGCCGCCGATCGACGATATGCATGACCACGTTGCATCTTCCCTCGGATCATGACGCGATCAGGAAAGATCACATCACAATCTCATCTGATTGAGCAAGGAAAACCGATGTACAGTGTTCGGATCATGCCTAACCGGCCTGCTTCACCCTCATGTACCACTCGACGAGGCGGCGGACCTGGCGCTCGGTATAACCGCGCTCCACCATCCGCGCGACGAACTCGCCGTGCTTCTTCTCGGTCTCGCCGTCCTTCTTGGAACCGAACGAGATGACCGGAAGCAGATCCTCGACCTGCGAAAAGATCCGCTTCTCGATCACGTCACGAACCTTTTCATAGGAGGTCCAGCTCGGATTCTTGCCGCCATTGTGCGCCCGCGACCGCAGCGAGAACTTGACGACCTCGTTGCGGAAATCCTTCGGGTTGGCAATGCCGGCGGGCTTCTCGATCTTGGTCAGCTCCTGGTTCAACAGCTCGCGGTTCATCAGCTGACCGGTGTCGGGATCCTTGAAGTCCTGATCTTCGATCCAGGCGTCGGCATAATCGACGTAGCGGTCGAACAGATTCTGCCCGTAGTCGGCGTAGGATTCCAGATAGGCCTTCTGGATCTCGTTGCCAATGAACTCGGCATAGCGTGGCGCGAGATCGGCCTTGATGAATTCGAGATAGCGCTTCTCGACCTCGTCGGGCAGCTGCTCGCGCCGGATCGCCTGTTCCAGCACATACATCAGGTGCACCGCATCGGCGCCGACCTCGGTGGTGTCATGGTTGAAGGTCGAGGCCAGCACCTTGAAGGCAAAGCGGGTCGAGACGCCGTCCATGCCTTCGTCGACGCCGGCGGCGTCCCGGTACTCCTGCACGCTGCGCGCCTTCGGATCGGACTCCTTCAGGCTCTCGCCGTCATAGACCCGCATCTTGCCAAACAGCGTCGAGTTCTCGTGCTTGCGCAGGCGCGACATGACGCAGAAGCGAGCCATCGTTTCGAGCGTCGCCGGTGCACAGGGCGCGGCGGCGAGCTCGGAGCTCTGGATCAGCTTCTCGTAGATCTTCTGCTCCTCGGTCACTCGCAGGACATACGGGACCTTGATGACACAGACGCGGTCGATAAAGGCCTCGTTGTTCTTGTTGGTCTTGAAGCTCTGCCACTCTGCTTCGTTGGAGTGCGCGAGGATGATGCCGGTGAAGGGGATCGCGCCGATATTCTCGGTGCCGATGTAGTTGCCTTCCTGCGTCGCCGTCAGCAGCGGATGCAGCATCTTGATCGGCGCCTTGAACATTTCGACGAACTCAAGCACGCCCTGGTTGGCGCGATTGAGGCCGCCGGAATAGCTGTAGGCGTCCGGATCGTTCTGCGCGTAGGTCTCGAGCTTGCGGATGTCGACCTTGCCGACCAGCGAGGAGATGTCCTGGTTGTTCTCGTCACCGGGCTCGGTCTTCGCAACCGCGATCTGGCGCAACCGAGAGGGCTGGATGCGCGCGACGCGGAACTGCGAGATATCGCCGCCGAAGGCTTCGAGCCGCTTGTAGGCCCATGGCGACATCGGTCCGCTTAGCCGGCGTCGCGGGATGCCGTACTTCTCCTCGATCATCGGCCCAAGCTGTTCCGGATCGAACAGGCCGAGCGGGCTCTCGAACACGGGCGAGAGCTCGTCGCCGGCCTTCAGCACGTAGATCGGGTGAACCTCCATCAACGACTTGATGCGCTCGGCGAGCGACGACTTGCCGCCGCCGACCGGCCCGAGCAGGTAAAGGATCTGCTTGCGCTCTTCGAGGCCCTGTGCCGCATGGCGAAAGAAGCCGACAAGGCGCTCGATCGTGTCTTCCATGCCGTAGAAGCCGGCGAAGGCGGGATAGGAACGTATCGTACGGTTCAAAAAGATACGGCCAAGGCGTGGGTCCTTGGCCGTGTCGATCATCTGGGGCTCACCGATCGCCGCCAATAACCGCTCGGCCGCATTTGCATATCGCATCGGATCGCTTCGACACGACTCCAAATACTCGGCCATCGACATGTCGGTCTGGCTTCGTGCTTCAAACGACCTGGCAAAGGCGTTGAACAAAGAATCGTTGTACATGATCCCTCTCTCCACGATATGTATCGCCGCACGACTGACACGAGTCGTAACCAGAGCATCCAAGGATCGAATCAGCGTCGGCACGCTGGGTCCATTGGACACTCGACCGACTCGGTTCGGCAATGCACGGCGCGTGCAGCCTCTGCCTTATCAACAGGCAGGAAGCTTAATAGTTCATCAAGATCCCCCTGTTTCTGGCCGTTGTCGCACTCTCGCAACATCCGTGGTTTAACGGGCCCGGCCTCCAAAGGCGGACATCCGAGCGGGGCAAACTTCCCTGCCTGTCGATGAACGTTGGCCTCCCTGAAAAGGTGTGACTGTCCAGCCGTGGCGTCAAGATGCACACCTCCCAGACTGCATGAACAAATAGGTCCAGGCGCCGTTGAACGTGCCTTCTTGTCGCCGCGACTAAGGCAGCGAGCCCGCGCAGTTCCGCGCGACACCATCGCCGCGCATCAATGGTGATGCCACGACGGCGCGGCATATTCCCGAGGCCGGTCATGAAGCGGACACTCTTTGTCGTCGCTCTCGCAACTGCGGCATGCGCGGGCACCACGTTAGCCGTTCAGGCGCAGGAAGGCGTCGACAGGGCAAAGGCTGCCGCCTTCGACGACAGGGTGTTTGGAGGCCCTCCGGGCGCGAAAGCCTATGCCTGCTTTGTGCGACGATACGATGCAGATCATCTGGCGCAACATCCGCGGCAGAAGGTCAGCGCGATGAAGCTGCTGGTCACGGCGGAAGGCGGGCCGGAGGACAAGGCCCTCAACTACTCGTTCCGCCTCGGCATCCAGTACCGCCATCGCACCGGCAATTTCGATTCCAGCGGCTACTGCGATCACGCGATCGCGACCGCCGCCGGTAGTGAAGTGCGCTTCGACTGCGGCGTCGATTGTGAAGGCGGTGGCATCAATGTGGCGCTGTCGAAGGACGACAAGTCTGCGACCATCCGTCTCCAAAAAATCGTGGTCTGGAATCGCGACAAGCCGGACGACGAGGCCGGAGACGCGCTGGTCGCCGGTGCAGACGACAAGATCTTCCGGGTCGATCGCGCGGATACGAGCGAATGCGCCGAGCTTGTCACCGACCGCAAGGAACTCGCGGCACTCCGCCACAAGTGATAGGCTTCGCCCGGTCAACAACATCTGCGGGAGGGACGCCATGCATCGACGCGGCATCTTGTGGGGCGCCGTCTCGGCGGTCGGCGCGGTCTTCGCAGCGTCACGGGCGAGCGCGACCACGGAGGCGTCGCCGAAGAAGCTGAAGGTGGTCTATCACCTCGACGACCTCGACAAGGTCAACTTCGTGATCGGCAACATCCAGAACCATCTCGATGGTGTCGGCGGCCCCGACAATGTGACGATCGCGCTGGTGATACACGGCCAGGCATTGAAGGCGTTTCACTCGGCCGCGGCCAATCCCGACCTGGCGCGCCATGTCGGCCAGTTCGCAAAGGACGGGATCGAGCTCGCCGCCTGCGGCAACACCATGAAATCCCAGCACATCAGCCTGACCGACCTGCTCCCCGGCTTCGTCAGCGCCGAGAGGGGCGGCGTGGTCCGCCTCGCCGAGCTGCAGTCGCAGGGCTACTTGTACCTGAGGCCGTGAGCCGGTGGCGCGCCCCGCGACACGTCATAAAAATGCGCTGAGATCGGGTTTTCTTCGGGTCAGCATCCGGAGGGATCGAACTGATGTGAATGGCGTTATCCCTTGGAAATGCTGATATTCCGCCCGGGCCCCCACCCCATGTTGACAATCCGCTTCCGCCCCCGAAAGCTGCCCGGGAACCCAAAAACCGACCTCGATCGAACGAGAACAGGCACCCATGAATCCCGTCAAAGCACTCGAAAACCATGGCCAGGCAGTCTGGCTGGACTTCCTGGCCCGCGGCTTCGTCGCCAAGGGCGACCTGAAGCGGTTGATCGAGACCGACGGCGTTAAAGGCGTAACGTCCAACCCCTCGATTTTTGAGAAGGCGATCGGCAGCTCGGACGAATATGACGGTGCGATCGGCCGGGCCCTCCAGAGGGGCGACCGCTCGGTCGCCGACCTGTTCGAGCATCTCGCGGTCGCCGATATCCAGCATGCCGCCGACGTGCTGAGCCCGGTGTACGACCGGACCGAGGGCGGCGATGGCTTCGTCAGCCTGGAAGTGTCTCCCTATCTCGCATTGGACACCAAGGGCACGATCGCCGAAGCCGAGCGGCTGTGGAAGGACGTCCACCGCAAGAACCTGATGGTCAAGGTGCCCGCGACGCCGGAAGGCCTGCCTGCGATCGAACAGCTGATCGGCGAAGGCATCAGCATCAACATCACGCTGCTGTTCTCGCAGAAGGTCTACCGCCGGGTGGCGGAAGCCTATCTCAAGGGCATCGAAAAATATGTCGCCAAGGGCGGCGATCCCTCCCATATCGCAAGCGTCGCGAGCTTCTTCGTCAGCCGCATCGATACCGCGGTCGACAAGCAGCTCGACGAGAAGATCGCCAGGGCGAACGACCCGTCCGAAAAGGAGCGGCTCGCCGCATTGAAGGGCAAGGTCGCGATCGCCAACGCCAAGCTGGCCTACCAGGACTACAAGCGCCTGTTCGCGGGCCCCCGCTGGGACAAGCTCAAGGCCAAGGGCGCCAAGCCGCAGCGGCTGCTGTGGGCCTCGACCGGCACCAAGAACAAGGATTACAGCGACGTCCTCTATGTCGAGGAGCTGATCGGTCCCGACACCGTCAATACCATGCCGCCGGCTACGCTCGAGGCCTTCCGCGACCACGGCAAGCTGCGCGACAGCCTCGAGGAGGACATCGACGACGCCCGGCGCGTGCTGGATGAGCTGGAGAAATCTGGCATCTCGCTCGACGCGATCACCGCGGAACTGGTGAAGGACGGCGTCAAGCTGTTCGCCGACGCGACCGACAAGCTCTACGGCGCGGTTGCCTTCAAGCGCGCGACCTCGCTGGGCGGCATCGACCATCAGAAGCTTGTGCTCGGCCCGACCATCGAAAAGGCGGTCGAGAAGAGCACCGAGGAGTGGCGCGCCGTCGGCAAGATCCGCAGGCTTTGGCAGAAGGACAAGTCGGTCTGGACCGGCGACGACGAGAACAAATGGCTGGGCTGGCTCACCAGCGCCGCCTCGGCCAACGTCCCCGACTACGAGGATTTCGCCCGCCGCGTGCAGGGGCAACAGTTCACGGACGCGGTCGTGCTCGGCATGGGCGGATCGAGCCTCGGTCCGGAGGTGCTGGCCGAAACCTTCCCGCACAAATCCGGCTTCCCGAAGCTGCGCGTGCTCGACTCCACCGATCCGGCGCAGGTGCGCGCGATGGAGGAGAGCGTCGACATCGCCAAGACGCTGTTCATTGTCTCCTCCAAGTCCGGCGGCACCACCGAGCCGAACGTGATGAAGGACTATTTCTTTGATCGCGTTGCCAAGGCGATCGGGAAGGACAAGGCTGGCCACCGCTTCATTGCCGTGACCGATCCCGGCTCGTCGCTGCAGAAGGTCGCCATCAAGCAGGGCTTTGCCCGCATCTTCTACGGCGATCCCACGATCGGCGGCCGCTATTCCGTGCTCTCGCCATTCGGGCTGGTGCCGGCGGCCGCTGCCGGCATCGACGTCCGCAGCCTGGTCCAACATGCGCTCGCCATGGTGCGCTCCTGCGGCGCCGACGTGCCGCCGCATGAGAACCCCGGCGTGCAGCTCGGCCTTGCCATGGGCCTTGCCGGCCTCGAGGGCCGCGACAAGGTGACGATCTTCGCCTCGCCAAAGGTCGCCGATTTCGGCGCCTGGGCCGAGCAGTTGATCGCGGAATCGACCGGCAAGGACGGCAAGGGCCTGATCCCGATCGACGGCGAAACGATCGGCGAACCCATCAGCTACGGCAACGACCGCTTCTTCATCGACCTGCGCACCGAGGACGAGGACGATACCGCCCATGAGGCAAAGCTCGCCGCGCTCGCGGCCGCCGGCCATCCGGTCGTGCGGATCGTGATGAAATCGATCGACCATATCGGCCAGGAGTTCTTCCGCTTCGAGATCGCAACCGCGGTGGCAGGCTCGATCCTCGGCATCAACCCGTTCAACCAGCCCGACGTCGAGGCAGCGAAGGTCAAGACGCGCGAACTCACGGCGGCGTTCGAGAAGACCGGCGCACTGCCCGAGGAGCAACCGGTGGTGTCGTCGGCGGAAGCCGATCTCTACACCGACGCGCAGAACGCCGAGGAGCTGCGCAAGGCCGGCGCCGACGGCGACCTCAACTCATGGATCAGAGCGCATCTTTCGCGCTGCGGCCGCGGCGACTATGTCGCCCTGCTCGCCTATATCGAGCGCGAGCACGACACCATCGACAGCATGCAGACGATGCGGCTGAAGGTGCGTGACGCCAAGCACCTTGCGACCTGTGCCGAGTTTGGCCCGCGCTTCCTGCACTCGACCGGGCAGGCCTACAAGGGCGGGCCCGACAGCGGCGTGTTCCTGCAGGTCACGGCGGACGACGCCAAGGACCTGCCGGTTCCCGGCCAAAAGGCGAGCTTCGGCGTGATCAAGGCAGCGCAGGCGCGCGGCGATTTCGACGTGCTCACGGAGCGCGGCCGACGGGCCCTGCGCGTGCATCTCAAGGGCGATCTCGCCTCCGGATTGGCGGCGCTCGATGCCGCGATCTCGGCGGCGCTGAACTGACGGAGGCCCGAGATGCAACTTGGCATGATCGGTCTGGGGCGGATGGGCGGCAACATCGTCCGCCGCCTGATGAAGCACGGCCACACGACCGTGGTCTACGACAAGGACGCCAAGGCGGTGGCGTCGCTCGCCGCCGACAATGCCGCGCCCTCCTCGTCGCTGGAGGACTTCGTGCTCAAGCTGCAGGCGCCGCGCACCGCCTGGGTGATGCTTCCGGCGGGCAAGATCACCGAGGCTACCATCGACGCGCTGTCGAAGCTGATGCAGCCGGGCGACGTCATCATCGACGGCGGCAACACGTTCTGGCAGGACGACGTCCGCCGCGGCAAGGCGCTGAAGCAGCGCGGGCTGCATTACGTCGATGTCGGCACCAGCGGCGGCATCTGGGGCATCGAGCGCGGCTACTGCATGATGATCGGCGGCGACAAGGCCGTGGTCGATCGGCTCGACCCGATCTTCAAGGCACTGGCGCCCGGCCTCGGCGACATCCCGCGCACGCCCGGCCGCGAGGGCCGGGATCCCCGCATCGAGCAGGGCTATATCCACGCTGGTCCCGTGGGCGCCGGACATTTCGTCAAGATGATCCATAACGGCATCGAATACGGCCTGATGCAGGCCTATGCCGAAGGTTTCGACATCCTCAAGAACGCCAACATCGAGGCGCTGCCGCCGGATCATCGCTTCGACCTCGATATTGCCGACATCGCCGAGGTGTGGCGGCGCGGCAGCGTGATCCCGTCATGGCTGCTCGATCTCACTGCGGCCGCGCTCGCGGAGAACCATACGCTCGACACCTACTCCGGGTTCGTCGAGGATTCCGGCGAGGGACGCTGGACCGTCAATGCGGCGGTCGACGAGGCCGTTCCGGCCGAGGTGCTGACCGCCGCACTCTACACTCGCTTCCGCTCGCGCAAGGATCACACCTTCGCGGAGAAAATACTCTCGGCGATGCGCGCAGGCTTCGGCGGCCACAAGGAGCCGCCCAAGAAGGGATAGTGAATGGCTGAAGGTCACGTACAGAAGAAACCCGATCCCTGCTCCTTCATCGTCTTCGGCGCCACCGGTGACCTGACGCACCGGCTGGTGATCCCCGCCCTCTACAATCTCGCCGCCGGCAACCTGCTGCCGGACAAGTTCTGCGTCGTCGGCATTGCCCGCAAGGGCATGTCGGGCGACCAGATGACCGACAGCCTGATGCAGGGGCTGCGCAAATTCGCCACCCGTCCCGTGGACGATGCAATTGCCAGGCGGCTGTTCGAATGCGTCACCTCGATCGAAGCCGACCCGAGAGACCCTGCGTCCTTCGATGCAATGAGCGAACGGCTCGAAAAGCTCGAAAAGGCGCGCGGCACCGGCGGCAACCGGCTGTTCTATCTCGCGACCCCGCCCAACGCGTTCCTGCCGATCAGCGAGCAGCTTGGACGTACCGGAATGCTGGAAGAGAACGGCGCCTGGCGGCGATTGGTGGTGGAGAAGCCGTTCGGCACCGATCTCGCATCGGCCAAGGCGCTGAATGCCGCACTGCTGAAGCTGATGGACGAGCATCAGATCTACCGGATCGACCACTATCTCGGCAAGGAAACCGTCCAGAACATCCTGGTATTGCGGTTTGCCAACGGCATGTTCGAGCCGATCTGGAACCGCACTCACATCGACCACGTCCAGATCACGGTCGACGAGAAGATCGGCGTCGGCCATCGCGGCAGCTTCTACGACGCCACCGGCGCGCTGCGCGACATGGTGCCGAACCACCTGTTTCAGTTGTTGTCGCTGGTGACGATGGAGCCGCCCGCGCGGTTCGATGCACATGCGGTGCGGTCGGAAAAGGCCGAAGTGCTCAGCGCGATTCAGATCCAGAGCGAGCATGACGCGCTGTACAATTCGGTGCGCGGCCAGTACCGCGGCGGCAAGGTCGGCGACACCGAGATCGAGGATTATCTGAAGACACCCGACGTCAGGCCCGATAGCACGACGGAGACCTATGCCGCGCTGAAGCTGACGATCGACAACTGGCGCTGGGCCGGCGTGCCGTTCTATCTGCGCACCGGCAAGGCGCTCGGCATCAAGCGCACCGAGATCGCGATCAAGTTCAAGCAGGCGCCGTTCTCGATGTTCCGTAGCACGCCGGTCGACCGCCTGTCGCAGAACTATCTGGTCATCTCGACCGAGCCGACCGAGGGCATCGAGCTGCAGTTCAACACCAAGGTGCCGGGCCCGGTCATCGATATCGACGGCGTCGAAATGAAGTTCCGCTACAAGGACTACTTTAAGGCGGAGCCATCGACTGGCTACGAGACGCTGATCTACGACTGCATGATCGGCGACAACATCCTGTTCCAGCGCGCCGACAGCGTCGAGGCCGGCTGGCAGGCGGTGCAACCCTTCCTCGATGCCTGGAAGAACGCCGGCGGACGCGGCCTGCAGCCCTACAAGGCCGGCTGCGAAGGGCCAGAAGCCGCCAACGCGCTGTTGACGCGCGACGGCCGCAGCTGGCGGAAGCTCGGCTGACCATGGCAGCGGGCAGCGAACGCAGGATCATCGCCGTTGCCGATCCGGCGGCGCTGGCAAAGGCTGCGGCCGAGCGCGTGATCGCGCGGATCGCGGAGAACAGCGGCCGGATCGCGATCTGCCTCACCGGCGGCTCCAGCCCCAAGGCGCTCTACCAGCTCTTGGCGACGCCGGAGTATCGCAGCATGATCCCATGGGACCGCGTGGAGTGGTTCATCGGCGACGAACGCCTAGTGCCACGCAAGGACCCGCTGCACAACATGAGCATGGCACGCCAGGCCTTTCTCGACCGCTGCGCGCCGGCCGCCAATGTCCATCCGATTGCCACTGACACGGCCGACCTCCTGGACCCGGACAAGAGTGCTGCGCTCTACGAGAACGAGCTGATGGCCTTCTACGGCGCCGAACAGCTCGATCCGGCGCGGCCGCTGTTCGACCTCGTGCTGATGGGCGTCGGCCCCGACGGCCACACCGCCTCGCTGTTTCCCGGCTACCCGGCGGTCGAGGAGACCGCGCGCTGGGTGGTCGGGGTGCCCAAAGCCAATGTCGAGCCGTTCGTGCCGCGCGTCTCGCTGACCCTGCCCGCGCTCGCCTCCTGCCGCGAGATGCTGTTCGAGATCGCGGGCCAAGGCAAGCGCGCGATCTTGACGCGACTGCTCGCGGGCGAGAACCTTCCGGCGAATCGCGCGCGATCGCAGCACGAGACCATCTGGCTCGTCGATCAGGCCGCGCTGCCGGAGGATTTTCGTGGGTGACAAGCACAGCCCCTGCGCACTGGTGGTGATGGGTGTTTCCGGCTCGGGCAAGAGCACTATCGCCGACCACCTCGCGATCAGGATCGGCTGGCGCTACGAGGACGGCGACACCTTCCACCCGCCGGGCAATGTCGCGAAGATGAGTGCGGGCCAGCCGCTGACCGACGAGGACCGCCGGCCGTGGCTGCAGGCGATCGCCGACGAGATCGACCGGACCTGCAAGGTGCGCGAACGCGCCGTGATCGCCTGCTCGGCGCTGAAGCGCACCTACCGCGACATCCTGGTGCATGGACGCGACGACGTCCGCCTCATTTTCCTCGAGGGCACGCAGGACCTGATCGCCGCACGCCTGGCCGCGCGCAAGGGCCATTTCATGCCGCCCGGTCTTCTCACCAGCCAGTTCAGGACGCTGGAACCGCCGACCGCCGATGAGCGCCCGATCGTGGTCGCGATCGACCGCACGGTCGACACCATTGTCGAAGACATTGTCAGCCAACTCAACCTGGACCGCCCATGACCCGTATCGACCTTGTCGTGTCCGACGTCGACGGCACGCTCCTGACCAAGGACAAGATCCTGACCGATGGCGCCAAGGCCGCCGTGCGCAGGCTGCACGATGCCGGGATCGGCTTCACCATCGTTTCCAGCCGGCCGACCATCGGGATGGACTTCCTGGTCGCGCCGCTCGCCATCACACTGCCGATCGGGGCCTTCAACGGCTCTTCGATCGTCGATGCGGAGCTCAAGCCGGTCGAGCAGCACCTGATCCCGCCTGCGATCGTCAAGCGCAGCATCGGCCTGCTCCGCGACCGCGGCATCGACATCTGGCTGTTCACCAACGACCGCTGGCTGACGCGCAATCCCGACGGCGAATACGTCACGCATGAGCAGCGCACGATCAAGCACGATCCGGCCATCGTGCCGGATTTTGCGCCCTATCTCGAGCGGACCTGCAAGATCGTCGGCACGAGCTCGGACGCCGCCCTGCTGCAGCGTTGCGAGGCCGAGATGCAGCAGGCGGTCGGCAACCAGGCGCTGGCAGTCCGCTCGCAAACCTACTATCTCGACATCACGCCGCCCGGCCACGACAAGGGCACCTTCGTCGAGACCATCGCCAAACGCGTCGGCGTGCCGCTCGCGAACGTCGCGACGATCGGCGACATGCAGAACGATCTCGCCATGTTCGCAAAGAGCGGCGTCTCCTTCGCGATGGGCAATGCGAGCGACGACGTGAAGGCGCGCGCCACAAACGTCACCGACAGCAACGAGCATAACGGCTTCGCGCGCGCGATGGACGTCGTGCTGAGGACCGGCCGCTAGATCGATAGATCGATTCTATTTCGAGCGTTGCATCGCCGGCTTCCCCGCCTCCGCCATGGCCTCGCTGAGGTTGTGCGCGGTGTTGATCAGCGCGATATGGGTCAGAGCCTGCGGGAAGTTGCCGGTCTGCCGGCCAGCGCCTGAATCGAACTCCTCCGCGAGCAGGCCGAGGTCGTTGGCGACGGCCACCACCCGGTCGAACATGGTCTGCGCCTTGTCAAGATCGCCCGCCAGCACATGGGCGTCGGCGAGCCACAGGCTGCAGGCAAGGAACGCCCCCTCGATCGGCTGCGTCTCGTCGGACACCTCGCGCGGATCATGGCGCAGCACAAAGCCGTCGCGCATCATGTATCTTTCGATCGCATCGATCGTGCCGCGGACACGCGGATCGGTCGGCGGCAGGAAGCCGACCGCCGGCAGCAGCAGAATGCTGGCATCGAGCAGCTTCGAGCCATAGCTTTCGACAAAGCTGTTGAGGTCGCGGTCAAAGCCGTTCTGGCAGACGTCGCGGTGGATGGCTTCGCGCAACACCCGCCACTTGACCAGAGGCGCCTTGAAGCCGAACCGCTCCGCGCTCTTGATGGCGCGGTCGAAGGCGACCCAGGTCATGACCTTGGAGAAGACATAGTGCCTGGGTTCGCCGCGGCGCTCCCAGATGCCGTGATCCGGCTTGTCCCACACATCGGCGAGATGATCGATCACCGTGCATTCCAGCGACCAGTTCTCCTCGCCGAGTTTGAGCTGGGCCATGCGGGATTGGTGGAAGGCATCGATCAATTCGCCGTAGACATCAAGTTGCAGCTGCGCATGCGCGGCGTTGCCGATGCGCACCGGCTGGGCCCCTTCATAGCCCGGCAGCCATCCGGCCTCCCATTCAAGGAGCCGGCGCTGGCCCATGATGCCGTACATGATCTGCATGTCTGCCGGCGTTCCGGCCACCGCCCGCTGCAGCCAGCTGTGCCAGGCCGCCGCTTCCTCGGTATAGCCCGAGTTCATCAGCGCCAGCAGCGTGAAGGTGGCATCGCGCAGCCAGCAGAATCGGTAGTCCCAGTTGCGCGCGCCCGCGAGCTTTTCCGGCAATGAGGTGGTCGGCGCCGCGACGATGCCGCCGGTCGGCCGGAACGTCAGGGCCTTCAGCGTGATCAGCGAGCGGACGACGAGGGCGCGGTTGACACCGTGATAGCTGCATCGGTTGCACCATTCGGTCCAGTAGTCCTCGGCATCCTTCAGTGCCGCTTCCGGGTCGATCGGCTCCGGGACCGGAAGATGCGACGGGCCGTAGGTCAGCACGAAGGGGATCGTCTCCCCCTCACCGACCTCGAAGTCGGCCACCGTGGTCAAGTCCTCGCCGCGGGTTTCGACCTGAGTGCGCAGCACGATCATGTCCTGCCCGCAGATCGCGAGCAGCCCGGGCCCATCCGGATTCCTCCTCACCCAGGGCACATCGATCCCGAGGCCGAAGCGGATCACCAGGTCCAGGCGCATCTTGACCCGGCCGCTGATCCCGCGGACGAGGCGGACCACGTCGGAGGCTTTGCCGCGCGGCGGCATGAAATCGATCAGCACGACCACGCCGCGATCCGTCTCGAACCGCGTCTCCAGGATCAGCGTATTGTCCCGGTAGCGGCGCGACGTCCCGGTGATCCCGCCTGCGGGCGATATCCGCCAGCGGCCATGCCTCGACTTGCCGAGCAGCGCCGCGAAACAGGCATCAGAATCGAAGTTCGGCCAGCACAGCCAGTCGATCGATCCGTCGCGGCCGACCAGCGCCGCGGTCTCGCAGTCCCCGATCAGTCCATAATCTTCGATCCGCGAGGCCAAGTGCTGCGCTCCGCGTTAGCTTGCGCGCGACCGCTCACGGGTCGCACGCTTGAGCGCTTCGAGGTCGATCGCCGACGACAGATGCTCGATCGAGACCGGAAGCCGCCGCCGCCAGTTCGGATGTTCGTAGACGGTGCCCGGAATATTGGGCTGCTCGACCAGGCCGAGCAGATCCTCCATCGAAACCGCCGTCATCCGCGATCGGGTCCGCGCCAGGAAGCTCACCACCGAATAGAAATCGTGGTTGTGGATGTCGTGCCGGCGCAGCACGTCGTCGAACTGGCCGAGTGCGTGCCAGCGTCCCTCGTCGGTTTCCCCGGGATCGATCCCGAGCGCGCGCTTGGTCTTGAGATCGCTGAAGGAGCGCCAGCCGGCATAGGTCGAGAGGTCGTGGGTGTTGAAAGTGACGAGCGCATCGGCGAGGTAATAGTCGGCGTTACGGAAGGCACCCCGCTCGTCGGTTTCGAATATCATCACGAGGTAGGACCAGATGCCCCAGCCATTCATCTGCTCGCGAAACCCCTCCGGCACGGTGCCGAGATCCTCGCCGATCACGACGCAGCGATTGGCCACGCTCTCCTGTGCGGTCGCCGCCAGCAGCGCCTCGAACGGCATCAGCACATAGGCGCCGTTGGCGGGGCCGAAGCCCCGCGGCACGAGATAGAGCCGCTTCAGTCCGAACGCGTGGTCCAGCCTGACGGCGCCGGCATGCCGCATCGCGGCGCGCAGCATCTGCCTGAACGGCTCGAAGGAGCGCAGTTCGAGGCCTGCGGCATTGAAGCCGGCGAGCCCCCAATCCTGACCGGCGGTGTTGAGCGGATCCGGCGGCGCACCGACGCCGAGGTGGCGCGAGATCGCGGTCTGCTCGTTCCATGCGTCGAAGCCGTCCGACTGCACGCCGACGGCGACGTCGAGATAGAGCCCGACGCGCATGCCGAGCTTGTGCGCGAGCGCCTGGCAGGCGCCGAGCTGGCGATCGGCGATCCACTGCACGAATTCGACGAACTCGACCTCGGCGGCGGTGTCATGTGCCCTGCGCAACTTCGCGCATGCCGTGTCGTTGGGTTGCCTCCATTCATCCGGCCATTCCCACCACGGCGTTTTGAATTTGTGCCTGACGACCTCGAAGCAGGCGAAGTGCGACAGGAGCGCGCCCTGTTCGCTGCGATAGGTCTCGAAATCCTGCCAGCGGCCAAGGCCTGGATTGGCCTTGAAGGTTGCGAAGGCCGCGCGCAGCGCGCGCCACTTCAGCGCAGCGACCGCAACATAATCGACCATGTCGCGGGTGTGGAGCTGCGCCAGTGCGGCCTGCGTCTCCGCATCGATCCGGAACTCGGGAATGGCTTCGACGTCAATGTACAGCGCGTTGAGGAACAGCCGGCTGTTCGGCGAGTAAGGGCTGCAATCGCCGGGCCGATCGTCGAACAATGCGTGCAGCGGATTGAGCCCGATACCGTCGGCGCCGACCTGATGGGCGAATTCGAGCAACTGATGCAGGTCGGTGAAGTCGCCGATGCCCCAGTTGCGCGCGGAGCGGACGCCATAGAGCTGCACGGCGATCACCCAGCAACGATCGAAGTCGCCGCCAAAGGCCCCTTCCGGCGCAACCAGCAGCGGCACCTCTTCGCTCGTGCCGGACGCATCCGACAGGTGCAGGCGATGCACGCCTCCGGGCAGATCGGCCGGCCAAGCCACGCTCCGGTCGCGCGCCTCGCCTTGCGCGAGCACGCCGGAGCCATTCGTGACCTTCCACTGCACCGGAAGCCGGGCGACCTCCGAGAGCTCCGTTCGCGGGGCGCGACCGGCGCGAATGACCACCGGATCGGCGATGAGCCGGCGCGGTGTCTGGGGGGGCAGCGCATCGAGAATCGCCGAGAGCGCCGCAGGCGTCGTCACACGGCGGTGACCACTGCCATCGATATATTCAGTCTGGATTCCCAGGGTTCTGGCTTTGGCGTAAAGGTCCATTCGGCACGCTGCTTGCTTGCAACGGCATTTCGCTCGTTGCTAAATTGTCCAGATAAAGGAAAGGGATAGACGATGCTCAACGCTCTACCCCGCCTCGCGTTCCCGCCGGGAACCAATGCCCGGCGAGCGACTTTCTATATGGGTCTGGCGCGCCTCCTTCCCGCCGCCGGGACGTCATTTGCATGTTCGATGGCGGCATCACCGTGACCAAAACTGCCCGACCTGTCGAGAGTGCCAACGGCACTTTTCATATCACCGACGTCTATCCGTCGGTCGATTGCAGCCGTTTTCCGGTCAAGCGCATTGTGGGCGAACCCGTTGAGGTGTGGGCTGACATTTACCGCGACGAACATCACGTGATTGCCGCCACACTGGTGTGGCGGCATGACGGCGACGACGAATGGCAGCACGCGCCGATGACGCTACACAGCGATGATCGCTGGGGCGGCGCCTTCGTTCCTGATCGGCCCGGCCGTTACACGTTCGCGATCGAGGCGTGGACCGACGAATTCGCCAGCTGGCGGCAGCGCTTCGAGCAGAAGCAGAAAAGCAACAACGACCTCACGCTGGATGCGATCGAAGGCGCGGGCATGCTGACCCAGGCGCAGGCGGGGGGTCCGGCGGCAGCTGCCGTGATCATCAGGCAATGCGAAATCTACCTGCAGACCGGTGAGGCCGGCGCGCTGCTCGCGCCGGAATTGAAGGAGGCGATGGAAGGCAGCCAGTTTCGTTCCGATGTAACTCGATCTCAGCTATTTCCCCTGATCGCTGACCGGCCGCGGGCGCGCTATGGCGCCTGGTACCAGATGTTTCCGCGCAGCCAGGGCAAGGTGCCCGGCGCGCATGCGACCTTCCACGACTGCATCGCGCGACTGCCCGACATCGCCGCGATGGGCTTCGACGTCGTCCTGCTCGCGCCGATCCACCCCATTGGACGCGAGCACCGCAAGGGCCGCAACAATACGGCAACCGCGCAGCCCGGCGATCCCGGCAGCCCCTACGCGATCGGCACGGCGGATGGCGGCCACGACGCCGTACACCCTGAACTCGGCACGTTGGAGGATTTTCGTGCCTTCGTCGCAGCCAGCCGGACGCATGACATGGAGGTCGCGCTCGACTTCACCGTGCAATGCTCGCCTGAACACCCCTGGCTGAAGCAGCATCCGCAATGGTTCAAGCGACGCCCGGACGGATCGATGCGCCCTGCCGAGGACGGGCCGCGACGAGACGATGCCGTCGATCCCGACTTCGCAAGCGAGGACGCCGCTGCGTTGTGGCAGTCGCTGCGTGACGTGGTCCTGTTCTGGGTCGACCAGGGCGTCAGGATTTTCCGGGTCGACAATCCGCACACCAAGCCCCTGGGCTTCTGGGAATGGCTGATCCGCGAGGTACAGCGTCACGATCCCGGGGTCATCTTCCTGGCGGGCGCCTTGGTGCGGCCGAAGCTGATGAAGGGCCTGGCAAAGCTCGGCTTCACGCAGTCCTATACCTACTTCGCCTGGCGCACGCTGCGCTGGGAGCTCGAGCGGCATCTCGGCGAATTGATCTCCTATCCCGAGCGCGACTTCTTTCGGCCGAATTTCTTCGTCAACACGCCTGACATCCTGCCCTTCCACCTGCAAAGCGGCGAATCCTGGATGTTCAAGTCGCGTCTCGCGCTCGCCGCGACGCTGTCGAGCAATTACGGCATCTACAGCGGCTTCGAGCTGCTGGAGCATGCCCCGGTCCCCGGCCGGGAAGAATATCTCAACGCGGAGACATACGAGATCAGGGTTCGGGACTGGGAACAGCCCGGGAACATCAGGCCGTATGTCGCCGCCCTCAACCGGATCAGGCGCGGCAATTCAGCGCTGCAACAGACGAGCAATTTGCGTTTTATCGGCGTCGAGGACGGCAATGTGATCGGCTTTGTCAAGGAGTCCGTCGATCAGACCAATGTGATCGCGGCCGTGATCGCATTGTCACCCGATGTGCACGACATCTGGCTTCCACTCGGGGACACCAGGGTCGGCCCTGGCGATGCGCGCCGTCCGGTCGCTGCCGTGGAAGACCTCGTCACCGGCGAGCGTCATACACTCGAATGGGGAGGTGTACGCCTGCATATTGATCCCGAGCGCGATCCCGCGCGGCTGTTGCGCTGCGTGGCCTGAAGGAGCCGTCATGAACGTATTCTCCACCGTCGATACCAAGGTGAAGATCGCGACCGAGACCGCGGACGAGCTCTGGTACAAGGACGCCATCATCTATCAGCTTCACGTCAAGGCGTTTGCCGACAGCAACAATGACGGCATAGGCGACTTCGCAGGCCTGACGGAAAAGCTGCCCTATCTGCAGGAACTCGGCGTCACCACGCTGTGGCTGCTGCCGTTCTATCCCTCGCCCGGCCGCGACGACGGTTACGACATCGCCGACTATGGCGACATCAACGCCGATTTCGGGACGATGAAGGATTTCAAGCGCTTCATCCAGGAGGCGAAAAAGCGCGGCCTCCGCGTCATCACCGAGCTCGTCGTCAATCACACCTCGGACCAGCACGCCTGGTTCAAGCGCGCGCGCCGCAGCCCGCCGAACTCGAGCGCGCGGAGCTGGTACGTCTGGAGCGATACCGACCAGAAGTATCCGGGCACCCGGATCATCTTCACAGATACCGAGAAGTCCAACTGGACGTGGGATCCGGAGGCCGGCCAGTTCTACTGGCACCGTTTCTTCTCGCATCAGCCGGACCTGAATTTCGACAATCCGCGCGTGGTGCGCGCGATCGTGCAGGTGATGAAGCGCTGGCTCGACACCGGCGTCGACGGGTTCCGGCTCGATGCCATTCCCTATCTCTGCGAGCGCGACGGCACCAACAACGAGAACCTGCCGGAGACGCACGCCATCATCAAGCAGCTCCGGCAGGAGCTCGACGCCTACGCCAAGGGCAAGGTCCTGCTGGCCGAGGCCAATCAGTGGCCGGAGGACGTGCAGGAGTATTTCGGCCATGGCGACGAATGCCACATGGCCTATCACTTCCCGCTGATGCCGCGCATCTACATGGCGATCGCGCAGGAAGACCGCTTTCCGATCACCGACATCCTGCGGCAGACGCCAGACATCCCCGCCGCCTGCCAGTGGGCGCTGTTCCTGCGCAATCACGACGAGCTGACGCTGGAAATGGTGACCGACGTCGAGCGCGACTATCTGTGGTCGACCTATGCCAACGATCCGCGCGCGCGGATCAATGTCGGAATCCGCCGGCGGCTTGCGCCCTTGATGGACAATGACCGGCGCAAGATCGAGCTGATGAACTCGCTGCTGCTCTCCTTCCCGGGCACGCCGATCATCTACTACGGCGACGAGATCGGCATGGGCGACAACATCTATCTCGGCGACCGCAACGGCGTGCGCACGCCGATGCAGTGGTCGCCGGACCGCAACGGCGGCTTCTCGCGCGCCGACCCCGCGCGGCTCTACGCGCCGATGATCATGGATCCGGTCTACGGCTACGAGGCCGTCAACGTCGAGGCGCAGTCGCGCAGCCTGTCGTCCCTGCTCTCTGCGACCAAGCGGCTGATCGCGGTGCGCAAGTCGACGCTGGCGTTCGGGCGCGGTACCATGACATTCATCCGCCCGGAGAACCGGTCGGTGCTCGCCTATGTGCGCCAGTACCAGGGCGAGGCCATCCTGTGCGTTGCCAATCTGTCGCGCTCGGCGCAGGCGACCGAGCTTGACCTCTCCGCCTTCAAGGACCGCATTCCGCTGGAGATGCTCGGACGGACCCGCTTCCCGGCGATCGGCGAGCTGCCCTACATGATCACGCTCGCGCCCTACGGCTTCTACTGGTTCCAGCTGCAGGAACGCGACAAGTCCGAGCCGGTGCCACCGCGCGCAGTGCCGGAGTTCGAGACGCTGGTGGTGCCCCTCAATTCCACCTGGACCTCGCTGGCACGCACTCGCGGTGTGTTCGAGCACGACGTGCTGCCCGGCCACCTCGCCCGCACGCGATGGTACCCCGAGCACTCCGCCAGGGCGATCCAGCCGACGCTGATGTCCGCGATCCCGTTCTGCGACATCGGCGACAACCGGCCCTGGCTGATCTTCTTCGAAACCACGGAGCGCGGCACGACCAGTCGCTACGTTCTGCCGATGCAGATCGAATGGGTGCGCTTCGACCGCGAGCGCTACAACCCGCGTGCCTTCGCCGCCGTGCGGCAGGGCGCCCGCGAGGGCACGCTGCTCGACGTCGCCACCGACCAGATTTTCACCGGACTGTTCCTGCGCAATCTGCGGGAAAATCTGACCGTCGATGAAGGCGAGCAGGGCCTGAAACTCGAATTCCGGCCGACCAGCCGTTTCGCCGACAGGCCGGTCCGGCAGCCGGAGCACATTCGCGTCTTCGAGAACGATCAGCCGCACTCAACCGCGTTGGTCGACAACGAATATGTCACCAAGATCTACCGGAAGCTCGAGGTCGGCATCAATCCGGAGATCGAAATGAGCCGCTTCCTCACCGAAGTGATCGGTTTCCCGAACACTCCCGCTTTGCTCGGCACGGCCGAACTGATCGAGGGCGACAAGCGCAGCGCCATCGCGGTTCTGCATGCCATGGTCGTCAATCAGGGCGACCTCTGGGCGGTTGGGGTCGCGCATTTGGATCGCCTTGTCGAAAAGCAACGCTTGCTCGCGGCGAGCGAAGACCCGGTAGAGAACGGCGATCAAGCAACCTATCTGCGCCACATGTCGCAGGCCGGCAAGCGCCTCGCCGAGTTGCATCTCGCGCTCGCCAGCAACAGGGACCTGCCGGACTTCGCGCCCGAGCCGACCCGGCCCGAGGACCTGCAGCGCTGGAACGACGAGATCATGGCGCGCGCCGAGCGCGTGTTCGACACGCTGAAGCAGCGCCGCGACAGCCTGAAGGAGGCCGACCGGTTGCTGGCCGACCAGTTGCAGGCGCAGCACGACACGCTGCCCAATAGGCTCAAGGCCCTGTTGCCGCGCGAGACCGAAGGGCTCAACATCCGCCATCATGGCGACCTGCATCTTGGCCAGCTGCTGGTCGTCAAGGACGACGTGTTCATCATCGATTTCGACGGAGGCCCGGGCCGCACGATCGCCGAGCGCCGCCGCAAGGCGCCGGCTGCACGCGACGTCGCGGGCCTGATCCGCTCGATCGATTATGCGATGACAGCCGCGCTGGAACGCGCGCTCAAGGTCGCGCCGGACGAGAGCGGCAGATTGAGCATCGCGCTGGGCGAATGGCGCGATCGGGCAACGGACGCTTTCCTCGCAGGCTATCGCGAGGCGATGGCCGGCCAGCGCCTGTGGCCTGCCGACGCCAAGGCGGCCGACCGCCTGCTCAGCTTTTTCCTGCTTGAGAAAGCCCTCTACGAGATCGAATATGAGCTCGCCAACAGGCCGGATTGGCTGCGGATTCCGCTGACCGGCTTGTTGAGAATCCTGGCGGAACAGCCGCATGAGGTCGCATGAGCAAACTGCCTGCCGAGGCCTATGCCATCATCGAGGGCCGCCACTCGGATCCCTTTCACTATCTCGGCCTCCACGTCGAGGGGGACCGCAACGTCGTGCGCGCCTTCCTGCCGGACGCCAGCAATGTCGAAGCGATCGGTGAGCATGGCGAGACGGCGCCGCTCAC
The DNA here is from genome assembly GCF_029910015.1 of Bradyrhizobium sp. ISRA436. NCBI lineage: Bacteria > Pseudomonadati > Pseudomonadota > Alphaproteobacteria > Hyphomicrobiales > Nitrobacteraceae > Bradyrhizobium > Bradyrhizobium sp. ISRA436. The sequence continues at coordinate 1,781,401 of NZ_CP094519.1, read as the reverse complement.
GCGGATTCATGACGCCGGGCTGTTCGCCGGCCCACTGCCCAACGGCTCCACGCGCTATCAGCTCCGTGCGCGGTTCGGCGACAACGTCGTCGAGTTCGAGGACGCCTACAGGTTTCCGCCGATCCTGAGCGACTTCGATCTCTATCTGCTCGGCGAAGGCACGCATCTCCGCATCTACGATACGCTCGGCGCGCACCCGATGACGCTGGATGGCGTCGACGGCATCGGCTTCGTGCTGCTGGCGCCGAACGCGCGGCGCGTTAGCGTGGTCGGTGACTTCAACTTCTGGGATGGCCGGCGGCACCCGATGCGGGTCCGCGGCGTCGGCTATTGGGAGCTGTTCATCCCGCGCGCGCGCGTCGGCGACCACTACAAGTTCGAGATCATCGGACGGAACGGCCAGCATCTGCCGTTAAAGTCGGATCCACTAGCCTTCGCGGCCGAGGTCCGTCCGAAGACCGCATCGATCGTGTTCGACGAACGCACCATCCCGCGTCCGCGCCCGGCCCCCGACGCCGTCAATGCGCTGCGATCGCCGGTCTCGATCTACGAGGTCCATCTCGGCTCCTGGCGGCGCAAGGGTCACAACGAGTGGCTGACCTATCGCGACATGGCGGAACAGCTTCCCGGCTATATCAGGGATATGGGTTTCACGCATGTCGAGTTCCTGCCCGTCACTGAACATCCGTTCGACGGCTCCTGGGGCTACCAGCCGACCGGCCTGTTCGCGCCGACCAGCCGCTTCGGTTCGCCGGACGACTTCGCGGCGCTGGTGAATGCCTGCCATCGCGAGGGGCTGGGCGTGCTGCTCGACTGGGTCCCCGGGCATTTTCCTGACGACCCGCACGGGCTCGGCCACTTCGATGGCACAGCACTCTACGAACACGCCAACCCGCTGCAGGGCCGTCATCTCGACTGGGGCACCCTGATCTACAATTACGGGCGCACCGAGATCACCAATTTCCTAGTGTCGAATGCGCTGTTCTGGCTCGACCGCTACGGCGTCGATGGGCTGCGCGTCGATGCCGTTGCCTCCATGCTCTATCTCGACTACAGCCGCCCCGCCGGCGGCTGGATTCCGAACAAGTATGGCGGCCGCGAGAACATCGAGGCCATCGACTTCCTGCGCCGCTTCAACACCGAGGTGTTCGCGCACTTTCCCAAGGCGACGACGGCGGCCGAGGAATCCACCGCTTGGCCGCAGGTATCGCGGCCGGTCGAATATGGCGGGCTCGGCTTCGGCTACAAGTGGAACATGGGCTGGATGCACGACACGCTGAAATACATCGGCAAGGATCCGATCCACCGCAAATACCATCACGGCGACATCCTGTTCGGTCTGCACTACGCCTTCTCGGAAAACTTCATTCTGCCGCTGTCGCATGACGAGGTCGTGCACGGCAAGCGTTCGATCCTGGGACGCATGCCCGGCGACGACTGGCAGCGTTTCGCCAACCTCCGCGTCTACTACAGCTTCATGTTCGGCCACCCCGGCAAGAAGCTGATGTTCATGGGCTGCGAATTCGGCCAGGAGCGCGAATGGGACCACGATCACTCGCTGGACTGGCACCTGCTGGAACAGCCGCGACATTCCGGCGTCCAGAATCTGGTCCGCGACCTCAACCGCCTTTATCGCGCACTGCCGGCGCTGCATGAGCTCGACTGCGATCAGGCCGGCTTCGAATGGGTTGTTACCGACGACGCCAACAACAACGTGTTCGCCTGGATTCGCAAGGGCAGCGGCGAGCGGGCCCGCTGCCTTGTGGTCGCGAACTTCTCGCCCAACGTCTATCGCAACTACCGTGTCCGCGTGCCGTTCGCTGGCAAATGGCGCGAAGTGCTCAATTCGGACTCGGCGCATTACGGCGGCAGCAATGTCGGCAATGTCGGCGAGGTCCGTGCCTCGGAGGGCGACGCGCCCGAGCTGAGCCTGACCATTCCGCCGCTGGCTGCGATCTTTCTCGTACCGGAAAGCTGATCCATGCGACTGACCGAGGGGACGTCCTCGCGGCTTGGTGCAAGCTGGGACGGCAGGGGCACCAATTTTGCGCTGTTCTCCGCCAATGCGGAGAAGGTGGAGCTGTGCCTGTTCGACGGTCAGGGCCGCCGCGAGCTCGAGCGGATCGAACTGCCGGAGCGCACCGAGGACGTCTGGCACGGCTATCTCAACGATGTCTCGCCGGGCCAGCTCTACGGCTATCGTGTCTACGGGCCCTACGCGCCGGAGCGCGGCCACCGCTTCAATCCCAACAAGCTGCTGCTCGATCCCTATGCCAAGCGGCTCGCCGGGCGGCTGGTGTGGAGCGACGCGCACTTCGCCTACCGCACCGGCAGCGCGCGCGAGGACCTTTCCTTCGACCGGCGCGACAACGCCCGCGGCATGCCGAAGGCGGTGGTGGTCGACGAGACCTTCAACTGGGGCCGCCGCGAGATCCGGCCGCAGATTCCCTGGGAAGACACCATCATCTATGAAGCCCACGTCAAGGGCTTGACGCAGAGGCGCGAGGACGTGCCGCCGGGCCTGCGCGGCACCTATGGAGGGCTATCGTCGCCCGCGATGATCGATCACCTCAAGCGGCTCGGCGTCACCACGATCGAGCTGTTGCCGATCCACGGACTGATCGACGACCGCATCCTGATCGAGAAGAAGCTGGCGAATTACTGGGGCTACAACACGATCGCCTTCTTCGCGCCGGAGGCGCGCTACGCGCAGGACAATGCGCTCGACTCCTTCCGCACCACGGTGGCACGGCTGCACGACGCCGGCATCGAGGTGCTGCTCGACGTCGTCTACAACCACACTGCCGAGGGCAACCATATGGGCCCGACGCTGTGCTTCCGCGGCATCGACAACGCCTCCTATTACTGGCTGAACCGCGAGAACCCGCGCTACTACGATGACTTCACCGGCTGCGGCAGCTCAGTCAACCTCACCCATCCGCGCGTGATGCAGATGGTGATGGACTCGCTGCGCTACTGGGTCGAGGTCTGCCATGTCGACGGCTTTCGCTTCGACCTCGCCACCACGCTGGCGCGCGGGCCGAACGGTTTCGACCGCGGGCACTCGTTCCTGACCGCGGTGCGCCAAGACCCGGTGCTGGCGACCGTGAAGCTCGTCGCCGAGCCCTGGGATCTCGGCCTCGGCGGCTACCAGGTCGGCGCGTTTCCGTCGCAATGGTCGGAATGGAACGATCGCTATCGCAGCGCGATGCGACGCTACTGGAGCGGCGAAGGCAGTCTGATCGGCGATATCTCGAGCCGCATGACCGCCTCCTCGGACCTGTTTCACCACGACAACCGCGCGACCCGCGCCAGCGTCAACCACATCACCGTGCATGACGGCTTCACGCTCGCCGACCTGTTCAGCTACAACGAGAAGCACAACGAAGCCAACGGCGAGGATAATCGCGACGGCTCGAACGACAATCACAGCAACAATTGCGGCCATGAGGGCCCGACCGACGATCCCAAGATCAACGCGCTGCGCCGCCGGCTCAGGAAGAATGCGCTGGCCTGCCTGCTGCTCGCGCAGGGCACGCCGCTGATCCTGGCCGGCGACGAGGTCGCGAACACGCAAGCCGGCAACAACAACGCCTATTGCCAGGACAACGAGACCGGCTGGATCGGCTGGGAGAATCTCGGCAGCGAGGACGACTTCACCGGCTTCATCGCGCATCTGACCGGGCTACGCCGCCGCTTCAGGCAGATCCGCTGCCAGCGCTGGCTCGATGGCCGCCGCACCGACGGCAGCTACGGCGTGCTGTGGCTGACGCCCGCATCGGAAGATATGAAGGAGTCCGACTGGAAATTCCCCGAAGGCCGCTTCCTCTCCTATGTGCTCGGGCCGATGGAACCAGGACAGGCGCCGATCTTTATCGTGCTGAATGCCGCCCCCGAGGAGATCCTCTTCAAAATGCCGGTTATGAAAGACATCAGAGCCTGGGAGCAGGTTCTGAACACAACCGAGACGGTGCAGATGCCCGAGCAATTCGCTGGCGGCGCCGACACCAAGGCGCCGCCACGCTCGGTGCTCGCGTTTGCGGGGGTCACATGAATGCGCAGCATTTCGGTCCGCAGCTGACATCCGACGGCGCGCGCTTTCGGCTGTGGGCGCCGGCGGCAAAGCGCGCCGACCTCCTGCTCGAGAAGCCCCATGCGCTCACACGTGACGCAGGCGGCTGGTACGTCGCCGAGATACCGGGCGCAAGGGCCGGCACGCGCTACAAATTTCGCATCGATGACGAGGTCGACGTCCCCGATCCGGCCTCCGCGTTCCAGCCGGATGACGTGTTCGGCCCGAGCGAGGTGATCGATCACGCGGCCTTCAAATGGCGCGCGACGGGATGGCGCGGGCGGCCCTGGCATGAAGCCGTCATTCTCGAGGCTCATGTCGGCACCTTCACGCCCGAGGGCACCTATCGTGCCATGATCGACAAGCTCGATCATCTTGTCGCGACCGGCATCACCACGCTGGAATTGATGCCGCTCGCGGATTTCGCAGGCCGCCGCAACTGGGGCTATGATGGCGTGTTGTGGTACGCCCCCGACAGCGCCTATGGACGCCCCGACGATCTGAAGACGCTGATTGACGAGGCGCATCAGCGCGGCCTGATGGTGATGCTCGACGTGGTCTATAATCACTTCGGGCCCGAGGGGAATTACCTCGGCCGCTATGCACCCTCCTTCTTCAGCGATGCGCACACGCCATGGGGCAGCGCGATCGATTATCGCGTACCCGAAGTGCGCGCCTTCGCGATCGGCAACACATTGAACTGGCTGCGCGACTATCGCTTCGACGGGCTGCGGCTCGATGCCGTCAACACCATTGTGGAAGCCGGCGAAGTCTCCATCCTGCACGATCTCAGCGACGCGGCAGGACGCCTCGCCGCGGAGACCGGACGGCATATCAACCTCGTGCTCGAAAACGGCGATAACATCGCAAGCCTGCTGGACGCCACGGAGGACCCGCCGCGCGGCAAGTATCGCGGACAGTGGAACGACGATTATCACCACGCCTGGCACGTGATCCTGACCGGCGAAACGCAGGGCTATTACGGCGACTATCGGCGCGCGCCGAAGCAGGATCTGGCGCGTGCGCTGGCCTCCGGCTATGTCTATCAGGGCGAGGTCTCGACCTTCTGGGGCGGCAAGGCCCGCGGCGAGCCGAGCGGCGCGCGGGCGCCGACCTGCTTCATCAATTTCCTGCAGAACCACGACCAGATCGGCAACCGGCCGCTGGGCGATCGTCTCGTGGGCGTCGCAAAGCCGGAAGCGGTCGCGGCCGCGCTGGCGGTCACGCTGATCGCGCCAACGACGCCGATGCTGTTCATGGGCGAGGAATGGGGCGCGACGTCACCGTTTCCGTTCTTCTGCGATTTCAAGGGCGATCTGGCCAACGCGGTTCGCAAGGGCCGGCGCAAGGAGTTCGCCTGGGCCTACGCGAAATATGGCGACGACATTCCGGATCCGCTCGCCGACGACACCCTGCGATCGGCCGTGCTTGACTGGACGGCCCTCGACCACAGCCCGGGCCGCGCGCGGCTGGCGCTGGTGCGCGACCTGCTCGCCGTCCGACGCCGCGAGATCGCGCCGCGGCTCGCGGCCGCTCGCTTCGGCGATGCTCGCATCACGGGCGATCTGCTGACCGCACATTGGACGATGGGCGATGGGAGCACACTGCAGCTCGCGGTCAACTTGTCGGACCGGGAGATCGCAAGCCCGGTTCAGCCGACGGGACGCCTGATCTGGGGTCATGCATCGTCGGACCGCATCGCGCCGTGGTCGGTGCGCTGGTACATCGGATAGCGCAATGCCCCGGGCGATCCCGATCGCGACATACCGCCTGCAGCTCACCGCCGATTTCAATTTCGATGCCGCCGCGAACGTCGTGCCGTATCTGAAGGCGCTCGGCATCAGCCACCTCTATGCGTCGCCTTTCATGAAAGCGCGTAAGGGGTCGACGCACGGCTATGACGTTGTCGACCACACCAAGTTCAATCCGGAGCTCGGCGGTGAAGAGGGTTTTGCCCGGCTCAGCGATGCGTTGAAGCAGAATGACCTCGGCCTGATCCTCGACTTCGTGCCGAACCATGTCGGCGTGCATTTCGCCGACAATCCGTGGTGGCTCGACGTGCTGGAATGGGGTCCGCTGTCGCCGCACGCGGTCTCTTTCGACATCGACTGGGACCAGCTGCCCTATCGCGCGCGCGGCGGCGTGTTGCTGCCGATCCTCGGCTCATCCTACGGGCAGGCGCTGGAGCGCGGCGAGATCGAGCTGCGCTATGACGAGCGCGAGGGCAGCTTCTCGGCGTGGTATTTTGAGCACCGGCTGCCGATCGCGCCGGAACGCTATGGCGATGTGTTGCGGACCATTGTCAGGGAGACCGCAGCCGAGGACAGCGCGGCCGGGCGGGCCATGCTCGCTCTCGCGGCACGCTACAGGGGGCTGCGTCATCCCAATCGCGCCGAGGCTCCGGCCTTCAAGGCGGAGCTGCGCGCGGTCGACGGCGGCGCCGAGATCATTACGCGCGGCATTGCCGCCTATCGCGCCGGCGACGGCCCCACCCAGACGCTGGCGCTGCATCGGCTGATGGAACGCCAGCACTACCGGCTCGGTCACTGGCGGCTCGCCTCCAGCGACATCAATTACCGCCGCTTCTTCGACGTCAACACGCTGGCGGGCCTCAGGGTCGAGGATGCCGACACCTTCGAGGCGAGCCACAGCCTGGTGAGGCGGCTCATCGCGGAGGACCGGCTGCAGGGCCTGCGGCTCGACCATATCGACGGCCTGCGCGATCCCGCGCAATATTTCCAGCGGCTGCGCCGCCTGATCCGCTCCGCGCAAGGCGCCAAGGCAAGGCCGTTCTACATGGTGGTCGAGAAAATTCTCGGCGAGGGCGAGAAGTTGCCGAAATTCAGCGCCGTCCACGGCACCACCGGTTACGAGTGGATGAACGCGATCAGCCGGGTTCTGGTCGAAGGTAGCGGGCTTGATCCGCTCAGCGAGATCTGGCGCCAGATCAGCAACCAGTCGCCGAACCTGACCCCGGTACTGCGCGAGGCCAAGCAGCGCGTGCTCGAGACGCTGCTGACCAGTGAATTCACGGTGCTCGCGCGGCTGCTGGCGCGCATTGCCAGCGGTCACTATTCGACCCGCGACTTTTCAGCCGACAGCCTGCGGCAGGCACTTGAGCTCTACGTGCTGCATTTCCCGGTCTATCGCACTTATCTCGCCGGTGCCGGCCCGACGGGGCACGACCGCGCGCTGATCAGCGCCGCGATCGGGCGCGCCCGCGCCGACTGGTTCGCCGCCGACGAAGGCATCTTCGACTTCCTGCGCGATGCGCTGACCATGGACCTGCTCAAGCCCGGCCGGCCGCCGCATGGCGCGCCGCGGGTCCGCCGCTTCGCGCTGAAGGTGCAGCAATTCACCGGGCCGATGATGGCGAAGTCGCTGGAGGACACGACCTTCTACCGCTACCACCGCTTGCTCGCGCTCAACGAGGTCGGCGGCGATCCGGCAGCGAGCGCGCTCTCCGCCGAGCGCTTCCACGACATGATGAAGGCCCGCGCCCATGAGCTGCCGCACGGAATGACGGCGACCGCGACCCACGACACCAAGCGCGGCGAGGACGCACGCGCGCGGATCATGGCGCTCGCCGAAATTCCGGGCGAATGGACCAGCGCGGTGGCGCGCTGGAAGGTGCTGAACGCGCCGCATCTTGTGCTCGACGGCGACATGCGCGCCCCATCGGCGACGTTCGAATATATGCTGTATCAGGCTCTGCTCGGCGCCTGGGATCCGGACGACGCGTCGCTTGTCGCGCGCATCCAGGCCTATGCGCTGAAGGCGGCGCGCGAGGGCAAGCAGGAGACGAGCTGGCTCAATCCGCACGAATCTTACGAGGCCGGCGTCACGACCTTCATCGACCGGATCCTCGATCGCAAGCTTTCCCCTGAATTCCTCGATGCTCTTGATACGCTGGCGCAACGCACCGCGCTGATCGGCGCGCTGAACTCGCTCGGTCAGATCACGCTGAAGGCGACGATGCCTGGTGTGCCAGATTTCTATCAGGGCACGGAAACGTGGGACCTATCGCTGGTCGATCCCGACAACCGCCGTCCGGTCGACTTTGCCAGGCGCGCGAAGACGCTCGCGACGGTGGAACGGTCCGATTGGGACGCACTAGCGCAGAGCTGGCGCGACGGCCGCCTCAAGCTGGCGTGGACACGTCACCTGCTGCGGCTGCGCAACGAGATGCCTGACGTCTTCACGAACGGCGACTACGAGCCGCTCGCGGTAAGCGGTCCGCATTGCGATCATGTCGTCGCATTCGCGCGGCGCCACGGTCGCGATGCGGTCGTCGTCGCCGTCGGTCGGTGGTTCGCCCCGTTCACGCAGGGCGGGCGGGCATGGCCGCGCCCAGACTCTTTCGACGGCACAATCGGTACCGCCGGACTTGCGACCGAACTTGGCAGGGACAAGCTTCAGCTCTCTGCACTGTTCGGTCACCTGCCTGTCGCGGTGCTGAAAGCGAAGGTCGCAACCGGAGCGAAGCGAGCGTCGAAGCGAGCGCACGCGGGAAGCCGCTCCTAGAAGCGCGACGGCCGCGAGTCAGCCTCGCTTGGTCAACAGCAGCTGTCCGCGCTTCTGGATGGCGACCTGCGCGGCCTCGGCGAAGCGCTGCAGCAGCCAGGGCAACGTCACCTCCAGCCGCACATGCGCATCCTCGACGTCGAGGTGTCCGGCAGCAACCTGACCGAGCGCGCGCACCCGGAAAGTCATCCGGTTGGCGTCCCAACGCTCTTCCTCGACGCTCAACACCGGCACGCTCGCCGCCGCACGCGACAGGCCCGTCTTCAGGCGACGCATGGCCTCGTCACGACCGAGATTGTGCGGAATTGAAACGATAAGCGGCGCCGACATCGCAAAGCTCTCCTCCACCGTTTTCGTTGATGTAATTCCGTTCCTCGCAAATGGAAGGTTCAAGCATCATATCACGCCCCTTCGCGAGTCCGATTGTTTGCTCAAACCGCCGCGGCGTACTGGATGCCCCGCCTCCGCGGGGCATGACGGCTGAGGGTGCCGTGCCTCCCAGCGTGGTCTACCGCGCCGCGAGCTTCTTCATCGCCGCTTTGATCGAGGCCGCCGCATCGTCGTAGCCGTCCCAGGCCTTGGTCTTGGCGAGCAGCGCCGGCACGGTTCGTATGGTATATTTCTTCGGATCGAGATCGCCACGCACTTGCGTCCAGGTCAGCGGCATCGAGACGGTGGCGCCCTCGCGTGCACGCGGCGACAGCACCGCGACCGCCGTCGACAGGCGATCGTTGCGCAGATAATCGAGGAAGATCTTTCCCGTGCGCTTGGCCTTTGACATGTTGAGCAAATAGCGCTCGGAATCATCCTGCGCCATCCACTGGCAGATGCCTTGCGCAAAGGCCTTGGCTTCCTTCCACGTCACTTTGTCATTGGCGCCGTGAAGCAGCGGCGTCACGACGTGCAGGCCCTTGCCGCCGGTGGTCTTGCAGAAGCTTTCGAGGCCGACCGCGGAGAGGCGCTTCCGCATCTCCTTGGCGGCGTCGATCACCTCGCTGAATTCAACATCGGGAGCCGGATCGAGATCGAACACCAGCCGGCCCGGCGTGTCGTAGGCATCGGGCGCGCAATTCCAGGGATGCAGCTCGAGCCCACCAAGCTGCGCGACCGCAGCCAGTCCCTCGACCTGATCGATCTGCAGATAGGGTTTGCGGTCGCCGGAAACCTTGGCGAGCTTCAGGAGCTTCGAGGTGCCGGCCATCGCGTGCCGCTGAAAGAATGTCTCGCCCTTGATGCCATCCGGCCCCCGCACGATCGAGCAGGGCCGGCCCTTGAGATAGCCGATCATCCATTCGCCGACGGCCTCGAAATACCTGGCGAGATCGAGTTTCGTCACCGGCTCATCGTCGCCGGCGCTGGGCCACAGTTCCTTGTCCGGATGGGAGATGACGACGCCCATCACCTCGGCGGATGACTTCCCCGCACCCTTGGCCATCGGCTTCACCACTTTCGTCACGGCGGGCGTCTCGGCCTCCACCTCGTGCGCCGGTTTGTCCTGTCGCAGACCCTTGAATGCGGCCTGCCGGATATTGCCGCCCTCAGTCCAGCCGGCAAACTCGATCTCGGCAACCAGCTCCGGCTTCAGCCAATGCACATCGCAGGTCTTGTTCGGCGCATCCTCGCCGCCGAACGGGCTCTTGTCGGACGCTGCCGCTTTCAGCGCCGGCATGATGCGGCGAACGGTGTCCTGTCCAAAGCCAGTGCCGACAATGCCGACAAAGGCCAGATGATCGCCGCGATAGACGCCCGCCATCAACGAGCGGAATTTGCCGTTGGTGGTCTTCCAGCCGCCGATCACCACCTCGTGGCCTGCTCGAACCTTCGTCTTTGTCCAGTCGTCCGACCGGCCGGACCGATAGGACGCCGCAAGCTTCTTGGAGACGATCCCCTCCAGCCCGAGCTTTCGCGCCGAGTCCAGCACGGTTTCGCCATCCTCCTCGAAGTGCTCGACATAGCGGATCAGCTTTTCCTTGCCCTTGCGCGCCTTGAGCAACTGCTTCAGCCGCGCCTTGCGCTCGCTCAACGGCAACGGACGAAGATCCTCCTTGCCGGCAAACAGCAGGTCGAATGCATAGAAGATCAGCTTGTCCGTCTTGCCGTCCGACAGCGCGGCCTGCAGCGTCGAGAAGTGCGGCGTACCGTCCCGGTCGAGCGCGACGATCTCGCCGTCGATCAGGGCGTCGGGCAGCTTGCCGGCCTCCTTCGCGATCGCGCCGAACTTCTCGGTCCAGTCCAGCCCCTTGCGGGTCTTCAGCACGGCCTCGCCATCCTCGACGCGGAGCTGCACCCGGTAGCCGTCGAACTTGATTTCATGGCACCAGCCCGCACCGCCGGGCGGAGTTTCGACCGCCGCACAGAGTTGCGGCGCGACGAAATCCGGCATCGCCGACACCTGCTTCGGCTGCGCCTCAAGCCGGGCCTTCGGCGGCGGCGCCTTGGTTCGAGCCCGCGCCTCGGCGGCCTCGCCGCGATTGGAGTGCCAGACCGCGTCGGCCTTGGCCTTGCCGTTGCCCTTGGCCAACATGAACGGCTTTGGCGCCCGCCCCTTGCCGGCTGCGATCTGCGCCATCGACCGGCCGGAGGCGACCGAGTGGTCGTCCTCGAGGATGCCGGCCCCGTCGCCATCCACTGCGTATTCGTCCCGATGCTTGATCAACAGCCAGTTGGTGCGCTTGCCGCCGTAGCGATCGCTCTTCATCCGCACCAGCACCCAGCTGCCATGCAGCCTCTCGCCGTCGAGCGTGAATTTCAGGTCGCCCTTCTTGAAGCCGCGCTCGGGATCGTCAGACTCCCAATAGCCGCGGTCCCAGAGCTGCACCGTGCCGCCGCCATACTGGCCTTCCGGGATGGTGCCTTCGAAATCACCGTAATCGAGCGGATGATCTTCCACCTCCACCGCCAACCGCTTATCGTGCGGATCGAGCGAGGGGCCGCGCGTCACCGCCCAGGATTTGAAGACGCCGTCGAACTCGAGCCGGAAATCATAGTGCAGCCGGGTCGCATCGTGCTTCTGGATGACAAAGCGCCGCCGCTTCGCCGGCGCGACCCGGACATCGCCCGACGGCTCACTGGTCTTCTCGAAGTCGCGCTTCTTGCGATAGGTGGACAGATTTCTCGGCGACACGTGCGGGCCTCTGCGCAAACGACGGCCACCGCCCTTCGCGGCCATCAGGAACCAAAACCAACGGTATCCGTTCAGGTTCCAAACTCAAGCTGTTTGGAGACGATCATGGCCGCTCCCCGCGCCTACTGGAAAGGCACGCTCAAGCTCTCGCTGGTGTCATGTCCCGTGGCGCTCTATCCGGCCTCGACCGCAGTCGAGAAGACCCGCTTCCACATGATCAACAAGGAGACCGGCAACCGGCTGAGGCAGCAGATGGTCGACGCCGAGACCGGCGATGTCGTCGATGGCGACCAGAAAGGCCGCGGCTACGAGATCAGCAAGGGCAAATTTGTCGAGATCGACATGGACGAGCTCGAGGCCGTGCAGATCGAGAGCAACCACACCATCGACATCGACAGCTTCGTGCCCGAGGGCGAGATCGACAAGCGCTATCTCGATCACCCCTATTACATCCGACCCGACGGCAAGACCGGCGCCGATGCATTCGCGGTGATCCGCGACGCCATGAAGGACCAGGATCGCGTCGCGCTGGCCCGCATCGTCCTGACAAACCGCGAGCACGTGATCGCGATCGAACCGCTCGACAAGGGCCTGCTCGGCACCACGCTGCGTTACCCCTATGAGGTCCGCGACGCGGACGATTATTTCGACGACATCAAGAGCCCGAAGGTGACAAAGGACATGATCGAGCTCGCCGGCCACATCCTCGACAGCAAGGCCGCGCACTTCGATCCATCGAAATTCAAGGACGAGTATGAGACCGCGCTGAAGGCGCTGGTCCGCCGCAAGGCCTCCGGCAAGTCGATCAAGACCGCCGAGCGCGAGGAAAAGCCGAGCAACGTCGTAAACCTGATGGATGCGTTGAAGCAGAGCCTTGAGGGCCGGGGCGGCGCACGGCGCTCGACGGCGCGTCGGCCGACCTCGCATCGCCGCGCCGCCAAGAAGTCCCATCGGTCGAGCGCGCGATCGCGCAAGGCGGGGTGAGCTTTCACCTATCGTCATTGCGAGGAGCGAAGCGACGACTTGTCCGCGAAGCATCGGCGAAGGCGGAAGCAATCAATCTTTCCGCGTATGCGGAGAGGTGGATTGCTTCCGCCTTCGCTCGCAATGACGGGTGGGTGGATTTTGCGCGCCCTACCGCTTCTTGGCGGGCTTGCGCTTCTTCGTCGTCTTCCGCTTCTTGGCCAACCTCTTCTTCGGTACCTTCCTGCCCTTGGCCCGCGCCTCCGACAGTCCGATGGCGATCGCCTGCTTGCGGCTCTTCACCTTCTTCTTGGAGCGACCGCTGCGCAGCGTTCCGGCCCTGCGCTTCTTCATCGCGCGTCGAACGTCGCTCGACGTCTTCCTCGAATACTTTCTTGCCATATTTCTTCTCCCGGTGAGAGAAAACAATCCTCGCCGGCTACGAAAGTTCCGAAGCTGTATGTTGTCGCGAGAGACCGTAGCGTACTGATCGGCTCCGCGTGAGGCAGGGTACTAATCCGCCGCGCACAGCCGATGCCGGCCTCGGTCAACACGAATTGCGGACGCTCGGGATCAGCCTCGATCTTCTGGCGCAGCTGGCACACATAGACGCGCAGCAGACCGATCGACACGACGCCGACAAGCGAGTAATCGAAGATCATCGCGCGCTCCCCTAGAGCCGTTCGCGGCCAACCTCACTCACTGGGATGAAATGACCGCCTACGTCGCGCTGCGCGCGCTCGGCACCGGCATCGTCCAGCACCTCTGAAATCACCTGCGCACTCCTATGCTCCTCCTGTGATGTCGGGCTCTCATTCGCACTCGATTTCATATCCGGCCCTCGCGACATTGAACGCGTGACCTGAACTTGAGGTCACTTGGACAAGGAATGACGTAAAACTCGTCAAACCTCCCTCGTGAGCGCAGCTCCCACTGTCGTCTTCATCGGCCGCGCACGGCAGACAACCAACCTCCCCGCAAGCCACGTCGCCGATCCAGCGATGACTCGCCACCGCATGCGACCGAATGGCTCACTGGTTACGCTCCCGATCTCCCGACGCCCTTCAACGAAGAGGGCGGGATCGACGAGATCGTCCAGGCGATGGCTGGCTTCGCCGATGAATATCTGGCCGGAGCGCAGTGAAGGCTGCGGCGTGAGCCATCGCAACGCACAATGACCTGAGCGTACGTCGCCTGCGATCCCGTACCCATATTGAGGTTGCGGAACGGACCCCCATATGCTCGGCAAGGGAGTGCTTGCCGTGCAGACCGTAAGGGCGGCCCTCGTTGCGGCGACCGTGCTTGTCGCTCTGGTTCTCTCGATCCGCCCCGGTGCGGCGGAGGATAGCAGCCGCCGTGCCCTGACCATTTCGATCGACGGCGCGATCGGGCCGGCGACCGCCAGCTACGTGAAGGACGCCTTGGCCAAGGCGGCCGAACGGCGCGCCGAGGTCATTATTCTGCGAATGAATACGCCCGGCGGTCTCAGCAGCAGCATGCGCGAGATCATCACCGACGTGCTCGCCTCGCCCGTTCCTGTCATCGGCTACGTCGCCCCCTCCGGAGCTCATGCGGCAAGCGCCGGGACCTATATTCTCTACGCAACGCATATCGCAGCCATGGCGCCCGGCACCAATATCGGCGCCGCGACGCCGGTCCAGCTCGGCAGTCCGATACCGGGCCTGCCGAGCGGCACCCCGGAGAAGGGCGACAAGGACAAGAAGGGCAGCGACCACCCGTCCGAGACGGACACCATGACGATGAAGGTGACGAACGATGCCGTCGCCTTCATCCGCAGCCTGGCCGAATTGCGCGGCCGCAATGCCGACTGGGCCGAGAAGGCGGTCCGTGAGGCCGCCACCCTCTCCGCCAAGGGCGCCTTGCAAGCCAAGGTCATCGATCTCATCGCGCAAGACCAGGCCGACCTGCTGAAGCAGGTCGATGGTCGGGCGGTGGAGGTCGCTGGCGGCAAGGCGCAACATTTGGCGACGAAGGACGCCGTGATCGAAGCCATCGATCCCGGCTGGCTTGCGAAGTCACTGGCGATCATTACCGACCCCAACGTCGCCTTCGTTCTCCTGATGGTCGGGATTTACGGCCTGATCTTCGAATTCATGTCGCCCGGTGCGGTGGCGCCGGGAGTTGTCGGGACGATCTGCCTGCTGCTCGGCCTCTACGCCCTCAACATGTTGCCGATCAATTATGCCGGCTTCGCCCTGATGCTGGTCGGGATCGCGCTGCTCGCCTTCGAGGCCTTCAACCCGACCGTCGTGATCGGCATCGGAGGCGTGATCGCTTTTGTGTTGGGCGCGGCCATGCTGTTCAGGATCGAGGCGCCCGGATACCGGTTGTCATGGTCGGTCATCGGCATTGTCGCGGCGATGTTGGTCGGCCTGATTGTGGTCGTGCTCGGCGCACTCCGCCGGGCGCGCAAGGGTCCTGTCCGGCTCGGCGCGCAAGCCATGCGCGGACTGCCGGCCGAGGTGCTCGACTGGTCGGAGACCACGGGTCACGTCTTCGCCAACGGTGAACGCTGGCAGGCGCGCGGCACCGAGACGTTCAGGTCCGGAGAGATGGTCGAAGTGGCCAACATCGTTGGCTTGACGCTGGTGGTTCGGCGTGCGCCAGCCGCCACCGGCGAAGGAGGTACAGCATGATGCTCGACTATCTCACCTACGCTGCAATCGCGCTGCTGATCATCATATTTCTCTCGCAGGCGGTTCGCATCCTGCGCGAATACGAGCGCGGCGTCATCTTCACGCTCGGCCGCTTCACGGGTGTGAAGGGCCCGGGGCTCATCATCCTGATTCCGGTCGTGCAGCAACTCGTGAAGGTCGATCTCAGGGTGATGGTGCAAGTCGTGCCGCCGCAGGACGTGATTTCGCGCGACAACGTCTCTGTCAAGGTCAACGCCGTGCTCTACTTCCGCATCGTCGACGCGGAGCGCGCCATCATCAAGGTCGGCGACTACATGGCGGCGACCAGTCAGCTCGCGCAGACCACGCTGCGCTCGGTGCTCGGCAAGCACGATCTCGACGAGATGCTCGCGGAGCGCGACAAGCTGAACGCCGACATCCAGGAGATCCTCGACAAGCAGACCGACGTCTGGGGGATCAAGGTCACCTCGATCGAGATCAAGGATGTCGACATCAACGAAACGATGGTGCGGGCGATCGCCAAACAGGCCGAGGCGGAACGGTTGCGGCGCGCCAAGGTGATCAATGCGATGGGCGAGCAGCAGGCCGCCGAGAAGCTCGTCGAGGCCGGCCGGATGCTCGCCCAGGAGCCGCAGGCGATGCAGCTGCGCTATTTCGCGGCGCTGCACGACATCGCGGGCGAGCGCTCATCGACCGTGGTGTTCCCGCTGCCGATGAACCTGCTCGATCACCTCACACGACGAAGCGAGGCAACCTGACCCTGCTGATGCTTGGCGCGCCAGGCCGATCCCGGACCCACAGCGATGCCGAATATGCCCGGCATAAAGGGCGAGCCGCGCCCGAGGCCTGATGGGCATGCTGCAGATCGGGACATCGTGAGGGTCTCCTCAGTTGACCCGCACTGGAGCCGGTTTACGGCAGGCGACAACATCGGTAACCTTGTGTCCCAATGCGACATGGAGAGCTGCCCATGCGGCCCAAGGATCCCATCAACTGGATGCTGTCGGATGCGATCGAGACGCTCGCCCGCGCCGAGCGCCTGCACCAGCGATTCCTGACCATCCATCCGCTCACAGAAAATCGCGAGCCGAGCTGGGAACCGCCGACCGACGTGATCGAAACGGATGATGAAATCCTGATCCTGGTCGCGCTACCGGGGGTCGACCCCGACGACGTCGAGGCGGCGCTCGATGGCGGAACGCTTGTGATCAGCGGACGCCGCACCCTGCCCCCGGAACTGCGCAATGCGCGCATCCTGCGCCTCGAGCTGCCGCAAGGCCGGTTCGAGCGCCGCATTCAGCTGCCTACCGGCCGCTACACCATCAGCCGCTTCGCCGCGCATGGTTGCGTCGGGCTGCGGCTTGGAAAATCGAGCTAAGGAGTTCGGCATGGCTGCTTCCGACGCATCAAGCTCGACGCCGGTCTCGTCGTCCGAACGTACGACGCCGATTCCGGGCGATGCCCTCATCATCGTCCCGGCACGCAACACCGTGCTGTTTCCGAACGTCATTGTCCCGATCACGATCGGGCGGGCGAAATCGATTGCTGCGGCCCAGCAGGCCGTCCGCGAACAGCGGCAGATCGGCATCCTGCTGCAGCGCGACGCTGAGGTGGACGAACCCGGCCCCGACGATCTGTACCGCATCGGCACCGTCGCCAATATCGTGCGCTATATCACCGGCCCCGATGAGACGCATCATTTGGTCTGCCAGGGTGTGCAGCGCATGCGTGTGCTCGACTACCTGCCGGGAACGCCGTTCCTGGCCGCGCGTGTGCTTCAGATTCCGGAGCCCACCACGACGTCCCCGGAGATCGAGGCGCGCTTCCTCAATCTTCAGCGGCAGGCGCTCGAAGCCGCGCAGCTCTTGCCGCAGGTGCCGCCGGAATTGATCGCCGCGCTGCAGGGCACGAGCTCGCCAGCGACGCTGGCCGATCTTGCGACCTCCTACATGGACATCAAGCCGCAGGAGAGGCAGGACATCCTCGAGACGATCGACCTCGCGGCTCGGATGGACAAGGTGTCACGTCATCTCGCCGAGCGCATCGAGGTGCTGCGGCTCAGCCAGGAGATCGGGCAGAAGACCAAGGCCGCCTTCGACGAGCGGCAACGCGAGGCGATCCTGCGCGAGCAGATGGCGACCATCCAGCGCCAGCTCGGCGAAGGCGACGGCAAGGCGGCCGAAGTGGCGGAGCTGACCAAGGCGATCGCCGCGGCCGAGATGCCGCCGGAGGCCGAAAGCCAGGCGCAGAAGGAGCTGCGCCGCTACGAACGGATGCCGGAGGCTGCCGCCGAATCCGGCATGGTCCGCAGCTACCTCGACTGGCTGATCGATCTGCCCTGGAGCCTTCCGGACGAGAAGCCGATCGACATTGCCGAAGCGCGGCGCATCCTTGACGCTGACCACTATGGCCTGGAGAAGATCAAGAGCCGCATCATCGAGTATCTGGCGGTGCGCAAGCTGGCACCCAGCGGCAAGGCCCCGATCCTCTGCTTCGTCGGGCCGCCCGGCGTCGGCAAGACCTCGCTCGGACAGTCAATCGCGCGCGCGATGGCGCGGCCGTTCGTCCGCGTCAGCCTCGGCGGCGTGCATGAAGAGGCGGAGATCCGCGGCCACCGTCGCACCTATATCGGCGCGCTGCCCGGCAACATCATCCAGGCGATCAAGAAGGCCGGCGCGCGCAATTGCGTGATGATGCTCGACGAGATCGACAAGATGGGCCGCGGCATCCAGGGCGATCCCTCGGCGGCGATGCTCGAAGTGCTCGACCCCGAGCAGAACTCGACGTTCCGCGACAATTATCTCGGCGTGCCGTTCGATCTCTCGCGCGTCGTCTTCATCGCGACCGCTAACATGCTCGACGGCGTCCCGGGGCCGCTGCTCGATCGCATGGAGCTCATCAGCCTTGCGGGATATACCGAGGAGGAGAAGCTCGAGATCGCGAAGCGCTATCTGGTCCGCCGCCAGCTCGAGGCCAACGGCCTGAAGGCCGAGCAGGCCGAGATCGAGGCCGACGCGCTCAGGCTGATCATCCGCAGCTACACCCGTGAGGCCGGCGTGCGCAATCTGGAGCGCGAGATCGGCAAGGTGCTGCGCAACGTCGCGGTGCAGATCGCCGAAGGCAGCGCGAGCCATGTCACCATTGCCCCGAAGGACATCGTGCCGCTGCTCGGCCAACCGCGGTTCGAGAACGAGATCGCGATGCGCACCAGCATTCCGGGCGTTGCGACCGGGCTCGCCTGGACCCCGGTCGGCGGCGACATCCTGTTCATCGAGGCGTCGCGCACGCCGGGCCGAGGCTCGCTGATCCTCACCGGCCAGCTTGGCGAGGTGATGCGCGAAAGCGTGCAGGCCGCGCTCACGCTGGTGAAGAGCCGGGCCTCGCAGCTCGGGATCGATGCTGGCGTCTTCGAGAAGAGCGACATCCACGTTCACGTGCCCGCGGGCGCGACGCCGAAGGACGGTCCGAGCGCGGGCGTAGCGATGTTCACGGCACTGACCTCACTGCTGACCGAGCGCACCGTCCGCAGTGACACCGCGATGACCGGCGAGATCTCGCTGCGCGGCCTCGTGCTTCCGGTCGGCGGTATCAAGGAGAAGGTCGTCGCCGCCGCCGCAGCCGGCCTGACCCGCGTGATGCTGCCGGCGCGCAACAAGCGCGACTTCGACGACATCCCGGCGAGCGCGCGAGCCAAGCTGGAATTCATCTGGCTCGAACGCGTCGACGACGCCATCGCTGCGGCGCTGGAGACCGCCAAGACGACGCCCGCCGCCGCGGAGTGAATGCAGCGCGAGGCTTCGATCGGTCAGCTCGCCTGGGGCTTACCTCTCTCCCGGCCCCTCCCCCACAAGGGCGGAGGGAGCCCGATCAGCGTGCTCACCTCACGTTGTGAACATATTAAAGAAACGCAGACGATGTTTGGGACACGTGCGTAAGGCACATGCGGACACGTTCCCTCCTCCCCTTGCAGCAGGGCAATCGCATATGACATCGGCGAGGTCCGGGGCAGACGTTTCCACGTCGTCATGGCCGGGCCTGTCCCGGCCATCCACGTCTTCCTTCACGTGGGAAACCAAAGACGTGGACGCGTGATTGCCCTGCCCCTTGCGGGGGAGGGTTAGGGAGGGAGGTGCCACACGGCATGCTCCCTCAACGGCTCACTTCAAGCATGAATCCAGCAGCACCTACTCCGCCGCCGAGCGGAATTCGGCCTTTTCGGCGCGCACCGCGCAGAACTTGAATTCCGGAATCTTGCCGAACGGATCGAGCGCCGGATTGGTCAGCAGGTTGGCCGCCGCCTCGGCGTAGCAGAACGGCATGAACACCATGTTCTCGGGCACGTCGCGGTCGGAACGCACCTTGACCTCGACCGCGCCGCGGCGGGTCTGCAGGCGGATGAAATCGCCCGGCCAGAGCTCGAGGCGGCGCATGTCCTTCGGCGCCATGAACGCGACCGCCTCCGGCTCGATCTGGTCGAGCACGGCGGCGCGGCGCGTCATCGAACCGGTGTGCCAGTGCTCGAGCACGCGGCCGGTCGACAGCACCATCGGGTACTCGTCGTCGGGCAGCTCATCCGGCGGGATGACGTGCGCCGGCACGATCTTGCCGCGCCCGCTCTCGGTCGGGAAGCCCGTGGTGAAGATGATCTCGTTGCCGGGCTGATGCGGATCGTCGACCGGATAAGTCACTGCGCCCTCGCGCACCAGGCGCTCCCAGGTGATGTTCTTGAGCGACGGCATCACCTCGGTCATTTCGGCGAACACATCGGCGGGGCCGCCGTAGTTCCACGGCAGGCCCATGCGCCTGGCGATCTCCTGGATGATCCAGAGGTCCTGGCGCGCGTCGCCCGGCGGCCGGATCACCTCACGCGCGAGCTGCACGCGGCGGTCGGTGTTGGTGAAGGTGCCGGACTTCTCGGCGAACGCCGAGGCCGGCAGGATCACGTCGGCATGGAACGCGGTCTCGGTGACGAAGAGATCCTGCACCACCAGATGATCGAGCTTGGCCAATGCCTCGCGGGCATGCTGCAGATCGGGATCCGACATCGCGGGGTTTTCGCCCTCGACATACATGCCGTGGATCTCGCTGGCATGGATCGCGTTCATGATCTCGACCACGGTCAGGCCGCGCACCGGATCGAGCTGCTGCTGCCAGAGCTGTTCGAACGGCGCGCGCAGATCGGTGCGATCGACCGGCTGGTAATCCGGCAAAAACATCGGGATCAGGCCGGCGTCGGAGGCGCCTTGCACGTTGTTCTGGCCGCGGAGCGGATGCAGCCCGGTGCCGGGACGGCCAACTTGGCCGGTGATCAGCGCGAGCGCGATCAAGCAGCGCGCATTGTCAGTGCCGTGGACATGCTGGCTGATGCCCATGCCCCAGAAGATGATCGACGACTTCGCTTTCGCGTAGGTCCGCGCCACCTCGCGCAGGGTCTCCGCCGGGATACCGCAAATCGGCGCCATCTTCTCCGGCGGGAAATCCTTGATCTTCTCCTTCAGCTCATCAAAGCCCTCGGTGTAGCCGGCGATGTACTGATCGTCCGTCAGGCCTTCGGTGATGATCGTATGGATCATCGCGTTCAGCATTGCGACATCGCTGCCCGGCTTGAATTGCAAATGCTGCGTCGCGTGGCGCGACAGCGTCTGCCGGCGCGGATCCATCACGTAGAGCTTGGCGCCGTTCTTGGCCGCGTTCTTGATGAAGGTCGCCGCGACCGGATGGTTCACGGTCGGATTGGCGCCGATCACCCAGATCACTTCGGCGTCCATCGCCGCGGCGAACGGCGCCGACACCGCGCCGGAGTTGAGGCCTTCCGTCAGCGCCGCCACCGACGAGGCGTGGCAAAGCCGCGTGCAATGGTCGACATTGTTGGAGCCGAAGCCGGTGCGCACCAGCTTCTGGAACAGATAGGCCTCCTCGTTGGAGCCCTTGGCCGAGCCGAAGCCGGCGAGCGCCTTGACGCCCTTCTTGTCGCGGATCGTCTTCAAGCCCCGCGCCGCGAGGTCCAGCGCCTCCTCCCACGAAGCTTCCCGGAAGTGGGTGTAGGGATTGGCCGGATCGACCTGGTCGTTCGGATCCTTCTTGACATTGGGCAGCCGCACCAGCGGCTTGGTCAGGCGGTTGGGGTGATGGATGTAGTCGAAGCCGAAACGGCCCTTGACGCACAGCCGGTTGTGATTGGCCGGACCGTCGCGCCCCTCGGCGTAGATCACCTTCTCGTCCTTGACCTGGTAGGTGACCTGGCAGCCGACGCCGCAATACGGGCACAGCGAATCCACCTTGCGGTCAGGATAGGTGACGCGCTCCTGCCTGTCGTCGAGCATCACCGCCGGCATCAGCGCGCCGGTCGGGCAGGCCTGCACGCATTCGCCGCAGGCGACACAGGTCGACTCGCCCATCGGGTCGTCGAAGTCGAACACGACTTTTGAGCCGTGACTACGATAAGCCATGCCGATGACGTCGTTGACCTGCACCTCGCGGCAGGCGCGCACGCATAATCCGCACTGGATGCAAGCGTCCAGATTGACGCGCATCGCCGGGTGGCTGGCATCGGTCGTCCAGCGTTCCGCGGCCGGAAACCGGCTTTCAGTGACGCCGGTCTTCTCAGCCCAGTGCCAGAACTTGGAGTCCGGATCGTGCGAGGTCTCGCGCGCCGGCTGGTCGGCGACCAGGAGCTCCATCACCATCTTCTGCGCGGCAACGGCGCGATCGCTTGCGGTCTTGACCTTCATGCCGACGCTCGGCGTGCGCTTGCAGGACGCCGCCAGCACGCGCTCGCCCTCGATCTCGACCATGCAGGCGCGGCAATTGCCGTCGGGCCGATAGTCCGGCGCCGGCGAGTAGCAGAGATGCGGAATCTCGTTGCCTTGGCGTTTTGCGACTTGCCAGATGGTTTCGCCGGGATTGGCCTCGACCTGCTTGCCGTCGAGCTCGAACGTGATCCTGGTCATTCGGCAGCTTCCTTGAACTCGTCGGGGAAGTATTTAATCACTGATGTCAGCGGATTGGAGGCAGCCTGCCCGAGGCCGCAGATCGATGCATCGCGCATCGCCTGGCTCAGCTCGTCGAGCAGCGCCCGGTTCCAGACCGGCCGTTCCATCAGCTGCGCCGCCTTCTGGGTGCCGACGCGGCACGGCGTGCACTGGCCGCAGCTCTCGTCCTCGAAGAAGCGCATCAGGTTCAATGCCGCCGCCTTCACGCTGTCCTGCTGCGACAAGATGATGATCGCGGCGGAGCCGATGAAGCAGCCATATTTCTCCAGCGTACCGAAATCGAGCGGAATGTCGTCCATCGCCGCCGGCAGGATGCCGCCCGACGCGCCGCCCGGCAGATAGGCGTGGAAGCTGTGGCCGTCGGCCATGCCGCCGCAATATTCGTCGATCAATTCGCGCACCGTGATGCCGGCCGGTGCCAGCTTCATGCCGGGGTTCTTCACCCGCCCCGAGACCGAGAAGCTGCGCAGCCCGAGCCGGTCGTGGCGGCCATGGCTCTTCCACCAGTCGGCGCCCTTCTCGACGATATCGCGCACCCACCACAGCGTCTCGACATTGTTGATCAGCGTCGGCAGGCCGAACAGGCCGACCTGGAACGGATAAGGCGGCTTGTGCCGCGGCAGCCCGCGCTTGCCCTCGATGCTCTCGAGCAGCGAGGATTCCTCGCCGCAGATATAGGCGCCGGCGCCGCGGCGCATGTGCAGCTTCGGGCCGCCGGCGGGCAGCTTCGCGATCTCGCGTTCGAGGATTTCGCGGCAGGCCGGATATTCGTCACGGATGTAGATGTAGACCTCAGACGCCTCCACCACGTGCGCGCCGATCAGCGTGCCCTCGAGGAAGCGATGCGGATCCCTTTCGAGATAGACGCGGTCCTTGAAGGTGCCGGGCTCGCCCTCGTCACCGTTGACGGCCATCAGCCGCGGGCCGGGCTCGCCAAGCACCGCGCGCCATTTCCGGCCCGTCGGGAAGCCAGCGCCGCCGAGCCCACGCAGGCTGGCGTCGTCGAGCGCCTTCAGCAGGCCTTCTTTCGCGAGCTCGCCCGAACGCAATCGGTTGAGCAGCCTGTAGCCGCCATCGGCGACATAAGTGTCGTAGTCGATATAGGAGGGCAGATGCGCATGCGTGTCTTGGGCTTTCGCCGTCGCCAGCACATTGTCGACGGTGGCGTGATCGATGAAATTGTGCCCGACCTCGGCGGCGGGCGCGGTGTCGCAGCGGCCGACGCAGGGCGCGCGCACGACGCGGATGCCCGGGCCGGCCGCGCTCTGCAAATCCTGCAGGAGCTGCTCCGAGCCGAGCATCGCGCAGGTCAGCGAGTCGCAGACGCGGATGGTCAGCGGGGCGATATCGGGCTCTCCTTCCTTCACCACGTCGAAATGCGCGTAGAAGGTGGCGGTCTCGAACACCTCGGCAAACGACAGCTTCATCTCGTCGGCAAGGGCGGCGAGATGCGCCGCCGAGATTTGGTGGTAGCGGTCCTGGATCAGGTGCAGGAACTCGATCAGCATGTCGCGCTGCCGCGGCCGGTTGCCGAGCAGTTGCTCGACCTCGTGGGCCGCGGCCGGGTCGACCTGGCGGCCCTTGGGGGTAGGTTTCGCGCGCTTCCGCCCCGCGCCGGGGTGCTCGAAGCTGCGAACCTGGTGCACGTCATGCGTCGTCATAGGCGTCTCGTTACCGCTGTCAGATCAATAGTCTAGCCCCTTGGCATGCCAGATGCCAATTAAATTCGAAGTGTTCCAAACAGCATTAGGGGGCATGCAGCCGCCGCTGTCACGCCCCCTGATCCCAACGCATTTGCGAAGTACCGGTTCGTCTTCTCCATGCAATCCGCGATGTAGAACCGGGGGTCGTCGCCGGTCAGCCCCTTGGCCTTCACCTCCTTGCGACAGGCTTTCAGCTTCGGTTTGTCGGCTCTCCAGTGCGCCTTCATGCTCTTCAGCTTCTTCATCGTCAGCTTGATCTTCGACGATTTGGCCGTGGTCGAGGCCGGCGCAGGCGCGGCCGGCGAAGCGGTCTGGCCGATGCCATATGCAGCCTGCCTGATACGAGCAGCATAGCGGCGAGACAGGTTCCGATGCGAAACATTGGGAAATTCCCTTTTGGTCTATCCATTGAATTGAAAGACGAGGCAAGCCGCGGAACGAGCCTGCTCGTTCCGCGGACTGCGTGACATGAAATCAGAGGATCTTGACGGCGCTCTCCAGCGTCTTCCAGACGCCCCAGGCCAGCGGAATGCCGACGAACAGCCAGAACAGCGCCGCCTTGCCGTCCAGGCCGCCCTTGCCGATGCCGAACGACCCATGCTGGATCGCCGCGTCGCTCTTGGCGCTTGCCGCCTGCAACTTGGCGACCTCCTCCTCGCTCATGTGCCATTTCGGATCGACCGGCTTGATCAGATAGTTGCAGATCAGGCCCGCGATCAGCATGGCGCACAGGATGTACATCGTCGTGTTGTAGAGCTGGTCGCGCGGCACGCCGGCGGCGAGCTGGAATTCGCGGATGTAGTTCACCACCACCGGACCGATGATGCCGGCCGTCGACCATGCCGTCAGCAGCCGGCCATGAATGGCGCCGACGAACTGGGTGCCGAACATGTCGGCGAGATAAGCCGGCACCGTGGAGAAGCCACCGCCATACATCGACAGGATGATGCCGAAGCCGAGCACGAAGAGGAGCTTCGAGCCCATCGCCGCAAAGGTCGGCGCCAGCGCATAGAGCGCGATGCCGAGAACGAAGAAGGTGTAGTAGGTGTTCTTGCGGCCGATATAGTCCGACAGCGAGGCCCAGAAAAAGCGGCCACCGATGTTGAACAGCGACAGCAGGCCGGCAAAGCCCGCGGCAATTCCGGCGATGACGGTCTTCTGCTCGACCGAGAGCTGACCGAACGCCAGCTCAGGATGTCCGATCAGCTTGCCCGCGAAGATCTCCTGAAGCATCGGCGAGGCCATGCCGATCACACCGATGCCGGCCGACACGTTCAAGCAGAGCACCCACCAGATCAGCCAGAACTGCGGCGTCTTGTGCGCATTATCCAGATGCACATTGTGCTCCGAGATCATCGACTTCTTCTCGCTCGGCGGCGTCCAGCCGTCCGGCTGCCAGCCCGGCGGGGTCACGCGATAAGCGAAGGCGCCGATCATCATGAATACGAAATAGATGACGCCCATCGCGACGAACGTCTCCCAGACGCCGACCGAGGTCGGCGTCTTGAAGTAGTTGATCAGCAGGTTGGCGAGTGGCGCACCGATCATCGCGCCGCCGCCGAATCCCATGATCGCCATGCCGGTCGCCATGCCGCGGCGGTCGGGGAACCACTTGATCAGCGTCGAGACCGGCGAGATGTAACCGAGGCCGAGACCGACGCCACCGATCACGCCGGCACCGAGCCACATGATCCAGAGCTGATGCACGTAGATGCCGAGCGCGGCGATGATCAGTCCGCCGCCCCAGCACAGCGCCGCGACCACGCCCGCCTTGCGCGGTCCGGCGCGCTCGAGCCATCCGCCCCAGATCGCAGCGGAAACGCCGAGCAGCACGAAGAACAATGTGAACATCCACCCGAGGCTCGCGACCTTCCAGTCGCAAGTGGTCGTGAACAATTCACCGAGCAGCGAAATGTCCGGGCAGGCCTTCGGCGCGTTCAGCCCGATCGCACGCGACAGCGGCAGCCAGAACACCGAGAAGCCATAGGCCATGCCGATGCAGAGATGAATGCAGAGCGCGGCGGGCGGCACCAGCCAACGGTTGAAGCCGGCGGTCGCAACCGTCCGCTCCCTGTCAAGGATACCTGCGCCTGCTGCGGATACAGTTCCGGCGCTGCTCATCGTCGTCATTGTAGCCTCCCCTGCAGCCGCCGTCCTTCCCAGCGCGTCTGCCGTATTCGATCCCGCTTCCACCCGTTGCGGCGCAACCTTGATGCTGTTGTTCCGCACAATTCGTTGCATGCGCCGGGACCACCATGCGCATTTTGGAATTCTAACACCCGACGCGGCCGGATATGCCTGCGGTCGTGCGGCCGATCTGGAGGGAGGTCTGCCCTATGCCCACCCTCGCGCCGCTTCCCAGGCACGACTCCGTCTCCACACCCCAGTGGAGATTATCAATTCGTGCAGAAGCCGGAATAGGTGTCGATAGGCAAAAGGTAGATATCAAGCCGCGTCTAGTTGATACGCGGCGATGCAGCATTTGACTTGTCTATCGCTCCATTCATCTTCTCGATCAGGAAGACGATGCGGACGTCGCTTCGTTCAGTGATCTCGACCTTGTCGCCGGTTTCGCGAATGAGGTTCGGGATGTCGATCACCGAAAGCGGATCGGTGCAATGCACTTCGAGAAAATCTCCGGGTGTCACGCTCTTGAGCGCCTTGCGCGTCTTCAATGCGGGCAGCGGACATTTCAAGCCGGTGAGGTCGAGCTTTGTCGTGGTCATGGCTCGAACATGGCGAAGCGACTGCGCATCGTCAACGCTCACATCAGGTTTGCATAGGACAGGAAGCCGACCATCTGGCCCGGCTCGACGCGCGTCACCTGCTCGCCCAGTTCGACGAGCCCGTCGGTGTCGACCAGTGACGACAACAGCCCGGCGCCTTCGCGCGGAAACTTGATCGCCTCGCGCGCACCGTCATGCGTTTCGCGGAGATTGACACGCACATATTCGCGCCGCCCGAACTTCTTCTTGTATGTGAAGGCCGCGCGCACCGGCAGCGGAACCAGCGGCTCCTGCCGCGCGCCCATCAGCGCCAGCACGGTCGGGCGCACCACGTGAACGAAGGTGACGAAGCTCGCCACTGGATTTCCCGGTAGCCCGATCAACGGCGTGCCCTCGATGATGCCCATCGCGACCGGCCGCCCCGGCTTGATCGCCATTCGCCACAGCACGAGCTTGCCGACCGCCTCGATACCGGCCTTGACGTGATCCTCCTCGCCGGTCGAGACACCGCCGGTGGTGAGGATCAGATCATGCGCGCCGGCGACGTTGCGCAGCGCCGCCGCAAGTGCCGCGCGTTCATCGCGCAGGATTCCGAGATCGCTGATCTCGCAGCCGAGCCGGCGCAGCATCGCCATCAGCATGAAGCGGTTGGAGTCGAAAAGCTGTGGCGCCGCGCGGTGTTCGCCGGGCGAGACCAGCTCATTGCCGGTCGAGAACACCGCAACGCGCAGCCGCCTGACGACGGCGAGTTCGGTCAGGCCGAGCGCTGCCGCGAGCGCCACATCCTGCGGCCGCAGCCGCTGGCCGGCCTGCAATGCCACATGTCCGAGCGGAATGTCCTCACCCGCCGGGCGGACATTGGCGCCGGGCTTCAGCCCCGCCGGCAGAACGACCTTGTCGTGCTCGAGGCGGACATCTTCCTGCATGAACACGGTGTCCGCGCCATCAGGCATCGGCGCCCCCGTGAAGATGCGCATCGCCTCGCCCGGTTTCAGCGCGGCCTGCGCCGAGGCGCCGGCTTGCACGCGGCCGGATAATGGAAAGGCTTGTGCATCGGCCTGCGGCAGGTCGCCGCTCGCCACCGCATAACCATCGACCGCAGAGTTCGTGAACGGCGGCAAGGGCACGGGCGCCGCGATGTCGCCGGCAAGCACTCGACCGTCGGCAGCCGCAAGCGTCACCGTCTCGACATCTGCGACTGCGGTGACACGCGCAGCGATCAGGCGCACCGCCTCGTCCACCGACATCATCGGCCCGCCAAAGGCAAAGCAATCGTCGGACAGTTGCGCCATTCAGCCTCTTCAGAGTGGAATGAGATGACGTCGACCTGCTACCGCGGCGGAGCTGCGCCCCCTCTCCCGCTTGCGGGGGAGGTGATGTGAACTCGCGGATAGACTGATCAAACTGGAGATCGTCATGTTTCAGCTCCCGGCCGAAGCCATCGCCAGCACGTCGGCGACCGGAATCGCCGCCCGCAGCATCAATTTGGCGACCTCCTCGATGTCGTCGAGATGAGCCACCGGCAGCGTGGTTTCAACCGCGACGTCGCTTGCGATCCCGACCACGGTCGCATCGTGGGGAAACAGCAGCGGCTTGCCGTTGGCCGCGCGATGCACCTCGATCTTGTTGATCGGCTCGCGCTTGAAGCCCTCCACCACCACCAGATCGACCCGCGCCATCTTGGCGAGCAGTTCCGGCAGCCGCGGCTCGCTCGCGCCGCGCAGCTCGTGCATCAGCGCCCAGCGCCGTGTCGAGGACACCAGCACCTCGGTGGCGCCGGACTGCCGGTGCACCCAGGAATCCTTGCCGGGGACGTCGACGTCGAACTCGTGATGGGCGTGCTTGATCACGGAGACGCGCAAGCCGCGGCCGAGCAGGTGCGGGATCACCCGCGACAGCAAGGTAGTCTTGCCGGCGCCGCTCCATCCCGCGAGGCCTATCACTTTCATCTGACTTCGCTCTCCATGACGGAACCGGCTCGCCCCGTCATTGCGAGGAGCGGAGCATGGCTCCACCGGGTGGATAGATGGACTGCTTCGCTGCGCTCGCAATGACGGAGCCGTATTTTACTTGGCTTCCCACATGCTTATATCGGTTGTAGGCCCTTGTCATGCTAGCCTGACCGACATGATGAAGATCGAGAAAGCGCCCGTTCCCCTGATCGTCCCCAATCCGGACGATCCGCGCCTGACCGAGCGCGTCAAGGGTACCGACCAGACCGGAGCTGCGGTCGAGATCAAGGTGCCGGTGGAGCGGCCGCTGACGCTGTACCTCAATGCGCAGGAGATCGTCACCATGATGACGATCGGCGACTATCCGGAATACCTGGCGCTCGGCTATCTCCTGAACCAGAACATGCTCAAATACGACGATGTCGTCACCGAGGTCGAATATCACGGCGATCTCCAGGTGGTGGTCGTCCGCACCGAGCACCACACCAATTTCGAGCAGAAGCTGAAGAAGCGCACGCAGACCTCAGGCTGCGCGCAGGGCACCGCATTCGGCGATCTGCTGGAGGCGGTCGAAAGCGTCGTGCTGCCGAAATCCGAACTGCGCACCTCCTGGCTTTACCAGATGACGCACACGATCAACACCATGCCCTCGCTCTATCTCGAAGCCGGCGCGATCCATGGCTGCGTACTGTGCAAGGAAGGCACCCCGCTCTGCTACACCGAGGACGTCGGCCGTCACAACGCCGTCGACAAGATCGCCGGCTGGATCTACCGCCACGGGGTCGATCCCGGCGACAAGATCCTCTACACCACGGGACGGCTGACCTCGGAGATGGTGATCAAGACGGTGCGGATGGGGATTCCGATCCTGGTGTCGCGGTCGGGCTTCACCGCCTGGGGCGTCGAGCTGGCGCGGCAGGTCGGGCTGACGCTGGTCGGCCGCACGCGCGGCAAACGCTTCATCGCATTGTCGGGGCAGGAGCGCCTCGTGTTCGACCAGAACCTCGACTATGTCGAGGAGGAATCGGCGCTGCACAAACGCAAGGGCGAAGCGCGTGACGACTAATATCCCTGGCGTTCTCCTCGCTGGCGGCCTGGCGCGGCGAATGGGCGGCGGTGACAAGCCGATGCGCACGATCGCCGGCCGCACCATCCTCGAGCGCGTGATCGCGCGGCTGGCGCCGCAATGCGGCGGCCTTGTCCTCAACGCCAACGGCGATCCCGCGCGCTTCGCCGCGTTCGGGTTGCCCGTGATCGCCGACACGGTTGCGGATTTCCCCGGCCCGCTCGCCGGCATACTTGCCGCACTCGATTGGGTCGCGACGAACCGGCCTGATGTCTCGCTGGTGCTGAGCGCCGCCGCCGACTGCCCGTTCCTGCCGCGCGACCTGGTGGCGCGGCTTTACCGGGCGCTCGCCGAGCAGGACGCGAAGCTCGCAGTCGCCGCTTCCGGCGGCCAGTCGCATCCGGTGATCGGACTGTGGAGCGTTGGACTGCGCGACGAACTGCGCCACGCACTGGTCGTCGAGGACGTGAGGAAGATCGACCGCTGGACCGCGGGTTACAAGCTTGCGACCGTCACCTGGCCGACCACCCCGCTCGACCCGTTCTTCAACGCCAACACGATGGACGACATCGCGGAAGCGGAGCGGCTGGCGGCGCTGGATGGGGCGGGTGCGCGGTAGGACCGCGCCTCGGCAATCAGGCAGCCGTGCACGAATCTCCTTGGCGACCTCCGGGCGATAGCTGGCGCGCCGCTATCCCGGAGGTCCCAACCCCGTAGGGTCAGTCACTCCGTTGACTGACAGGCCGTCCTGGCTTGGCAAGCCTTGCCGATCGGTGCTCTTTGGAGGCCTGGTAGCACGCGCGAAACCGCTTCCGAAGGCGCTGCGGGTCGCCCGCCAGGACTTCTTCCAAGGTTGTGTTCCTGAAACGAAGTCGTCTTAACATGGCATTGCTCCCTGACACAGGCGGGAGCCCAATTGGTCTCTCAGCCACAGGCGCCTGCGATGGGCCCTGCCGGTGATAAACGATAACTTGCGACGGGGTATTTTGCTTCAACCGGACGATCGCAACTTTTGTCGTGTTCCACCTCCTGTACCCGTTACCGGTTGAGATACCTCTTATCCGATTGATTTACCGCGAAATTTCCAGGAGGTTCCTACAGGAAGGCGCCTGAAATGGAGTAGGGTTCCACGCATTCGTCGCAGCGGGAATTTTCACACATGCCTCGCGCGCCTTCGATCGTGCCGCAGCAAGCGGACCATGATACCTATTTGGTGCTGAACGATTTCGGCAGACTTGGCCGCGCCTGGTGCGAAGCGGATGAAGAAGGCACCGATCGGAAGACCCTGATCCGACGTCTTATGGACGACCAGTATAGCCACCCGGTCCGTATTGTGGCCTTCAACACTGCCGAAGGATGGTCTCGTGATGTAACCAAGGATATTGCCGACGAACTCCGGCGCTGCATTGCGGAGTACGATGAAGTCCCGCGCTCTGTACAGGAGTTCGTGGAGGCAACCCTCCGGCACTGAGTTCAACACGACGGCCAATGTCCTTCGCAATCGATGTCGCGTCCGAACCACTTGAGCCAACCAAGGGTTATCACGGCAATTAGGCACCGCCCTAAGCCCGATTTGTGGATTGGAACTCGACCTCCAAGGTGTAGGTTGTTCCCCATCACCAGTTTCGGCTCTTGCCCGTAGGCGCTGGTGGCTGAGAGACCGATCGCGCTCCCGCCTGCAAAGGAGAGGACCGCATGTCCCACCTTGGAAGAACGCCTCGAGAGGCACCCCACCGGGCGTTGAGCGCGAGCGTCTTATTCGCAGAACCCGCCAAGCCGAGACCGCTTCTGATCTGACCAAGTGGCTGAACTCGCGCGGACTGCAAGCACCAAAGTGAGGCTATATGATTATCGACCGATTGTTGCACGGCTTCACGATAGAGACGGAAACGATTAGCCGCATCACAGCGGCTTACGAGCGAGCGTTGCATACGCTCTGCGTCAAGGACCGCGACGACCCGCTCACGGAAATGATCGCGAAGACGATCATCAAGGTTGCGCAAACCGGTATCGAAGACCCCGCAAAGATTTCGGCTCAGGCGATCAAGGAACTGGAAACCCGGTAGCCGCCGATAGCCTCCTTGCTATGCAGGACTTGCCGCCATCCGCTTGGACGACGCGGTGCATTTGGTTGCTTCAAAAAACGAGAAAGGCCCCGACGCGGGGCTGATTGCGTTGAGGCCCATTCCGGATAGCAGTGCCCGGTAAGAACGGCCGCGACTGGGCAGTCGTTCTCTCGGGTTACTCCAATTTCCTCAATAACTCTACTGGGACGACATGGTGAACGTTCTAGCCACAGCAATGTTTACGAGGCGGAAGGACTTCTCATTCAGCGCGGGATTTATTTCCGTAGTTCTCCGGCCGTGAACATAGTTCGCGCGCTTCAACTGTTACCGGTGGAGCTTGGGAGGACGATCGCCGGATCGCAGAATTCAAGCCGGTGAACGAGAAGACGCGCACTCTAGAACGACTGTCTTTCCCGCAATCAGGAACGACATGCGCGAACCGGCATTGGCGACAATGGACGACAAAAACCTGCAAGTGAACAAGCCCTTGTCGTGATGGCCCTCAGCACCGCAACGCTGATCGCGTCCGTCGCCCTTTTAGTAGCTGCATTGTAAGGCCGTCTCAGTTGGCGCCTCGATGCCAGATCAGGCGCTGTTCGATATTTGGATCGCGCTCCCGAGTGGAACGAGCGCGATAGCGCCGATCGCAGCATTCGCTCCCGCGTTCGGGAACCGAAACATTCCGACCCTCGGCGAATTAACGCTTGGAGGCTTCGGAGCTTCGCAAGATGCGAGGCATGTCATGACCCCACTTTCAGCGGGCAACGCCTTCCTCATAGTCGCGATTATGAGCGTCACTTTCCTGACTGAGGTCGCCGTTTTCATCTTGGTCGGGTTGTTCTGAAAGGAACGCGCGCGCTCTGGGCACCGCACCAGCCAAGCGAGGATCTAACTCAACGGCGAGGCTTATCCCGGCGCTCAGCCGCTGGAATGATCGAGGGTGACCGCTCTTCCAATTCGCGGAGCCGGCTGATTTGCATTCTTAGTCTCGGCGAGAGTTCCGTCTCTGGTTTCAGCGACGCTCGCAGCCTCTCGCCGATCTCTCGAACGATGGCCCGGCTGTGGACGTAGTTGATGTCGATGCGGTTGCGCATAACACAGCCTCCGGTCGGTATGAACAACGCCACCGGCAGGCCGACAGTACGCTCCCCCCGCAACTGATCGGGGCGCAGTTGGCGATTTTGAATAAGACCGGAGACCGCCGCTTTTGGCTATCTTGCGCGAGCGCTTGTTTTGACAACAGCGGGTCTGATAGCGACCTTTGGCTATCCGCGACATGCGCCGGGTTGTTCACCAGCGAGCGGCGGTCTCATGGCTTCTAAAGTCCTGGCAAGGCTCTTCGTTCCCAATTCTGATCGCGAACGGAATGAGGAATCTATGGGAGCGCAGTGCCGAAGCATTGATCATGCAAAGGCCGGGCAGCGATCCCTGCCGGCGATGCCCATGGAACTCACTCGCGCTCGGGAACCAATTCTGAAAGTGTCCGGTTAATTCGTGGGACCGATGGGAGGGACCATCGCCATGAGGATCGAATATCTTGCTGCAATTGCGATCGCTGCCTTCACCGCTGGTGCTGCACTGGCGGTGCATCCCGTCGGCGCGCTAACGCTCGAAAAGCAGTCCACGCCGTCCGCCGCCGAATTGGCGACCCGGCTGGCTGCGTCCGTGGATACGTTTTTGCATCGGCCCGGTGGCTAACAGCCGGCGCAACTCAAGCGCATAGGCGGCGTTCGGCCCCTACGGCAGTAAACATCAATCGGCTGATCGCAAACAAGTTGTATCTGTTTATCATGCCGCTGACGAATGCCGTACAACCAGCCCCGCCCGCGCACCAAACACTAAGAGTAAGGTCGCCTTAGTTCGTGGCCTCTCGCGCGCTGGCCAACCGCCCGCCGTTTAACAGTTTGGTACCAATTGGTGTCGGCATCTCATAATTGCAGATAGGGCGCGATCAGCGGCAGCGAATTCTCAAATGTCCTAACCCGACCAGCGCGGTTGGCGGTCTTTCCGAAGGAGAGGCCCATGCTCAAAGGCTTCGCAATAGCAGCATTCGCGCTGCTTGGTGCATCCAGATCGATCAGTATCTTACCCACAGTCGGATACCCCACAGCCGAATGCGGGTGCGGTGGATGTCGAGGGTATCGCCGTCGATGACGCTGGCCTGTCCGATCAGGCCGGCGGACAAAGCTGGGCTCATCGACATGTAAACCGTAGCGGCAACAAGAAGCGATCGCATCCAAGAAGCGACAAGATCGTTCGGGTGCCCGCCGAGCCCAAGATCCTGCCGCCGGCGGCGCAGCGTGCGCTGGCCGAAGCCGAACGGCGCCGCGCGCCAACGACGGCTCTCTAAGACGCTCCCGTGCTTTCCATTTGCACGGGACCCATGGGTGCGATCGGCACCCGGCTTTCCCTGCGCCCTCTGTTCAAGAGAGGGCGAAACGAAATGCAGGCCTCGGCAGATCATGTCGCGAGAATGCGAAGCTGCGTCCCCATCCACTTCTGTCATCGCCCGGCTCGACCGGGCGACCCGGTACGCCGCGGCCTCTCGGTCAAGCTCCGCGTCTCTGGAATACTGGATCACCCGCATGCGGCTGGTGATGACACCGCGCTGTTTGACAATCGAATCCGAGCCTAACCCCAACGTTGTCCCGGCTTTTCGCCGGGACGACACCGGACTTGTTGCGCCACCCGCCCTACGCGGCCAGCGCGCGGTGGACTCTGGCCCGGCTATGCCGGTCTGAAGCCCGCTTTTGCCAACGCCGCGCGGCTCTCCTCCGACGCCAATGCGTCGAGGAACGCCTGCACCGCGGACCGTTGCTTGCGCGCCGTCACCAGCGCGAAGTCATAATGCTCTTCGGCCAGCGGAATGAAACCAAGCCCGGACGCATGGGCGACCGGCGCGATGGTCATGCCCCAATCGGCGCGATGCTGCGCTACTGCGGCCGCGACCGCGTTGTGCGAGCGCGGCTGATTCCAGTAGCCGTCCGGCCTGCAGCCGCCGAGCAGCCGGTCGATCAGAATGCGCGTGCCCGCCCCCTGATTGCGGTTGACCATGATGCAGGCGGGATCGGCGAGCGCGGCCTGCACCGCTTCCTGCGCGCTCAGGCCTTCGAAGCGCGTGTCGTCCTTGCGGAACACGATGCCCTGCATGCGGCGCCAGCCCGGCACGAGCTCGAGGCCGTCGGCAAGATACGGCGTGTTGTAGGTCTCGGTCCTTTCGTCGAACAGATGGATCGGCGCGAGATCGCATTCGCCGCGCTTGGCCGCCGCGAGCCCGCCGAGGCTGCCCACCGCGATCGACCGCACAGTAAGGCCGGCATGCGCGAGCGGCGTGGTGACGAGATCGAGCCCGGTGCAATGGCTGCCGACGATGACGAGATCCGGCACCCGCACATGCGGCGTGAACATCGTCACCTCGGCTTCACTGCCTGCCGGCATCTGGTCGGCGAGCGCGTCGATCTTCAGGAAACCATCGGCCTGCGCAAAGGACGTGATTGCGCCCGAGCCCTTGCCGCTGGGATAGGCGATCAGCCCGTCGGCTCCTTCGACCAGCGACACCATCACGAACTCGGTGCGCCCGAGTTCGGATGCGATCCGCACCGGCACCTTGGCCGTCACCTTGGCATCCGAGCGCGGCGGCAGGCCGGCCATCCGCCGCAGCACCGGGACGATCATGTCGTGGAAGGTGAACATCGCCGAGGTCGGGAAGCCCGGCAGGATGATCACCGGCTTGCCGTCACAGACCGCAAGACAGAGCGGCTTGCCCGGCTTCAGCGCCACGCCATGTGCAATGATGCCGGGCTGGCCGAGCCGGCCGATGATCCGGTGCGAGACGTCGCCCGCGCCCTTGGATGTGCCGCCAGACAGCACCAGCATATCGCTTTCCGCCAGCGCCTGGCGCATCGCGGCCTCCAACTTGCCCTCGTCGTCCGCGATCGCGCCAAGGAAATGCGCCTCGCCGCCGTTCTCGGCAATCGCCGCCGTGACGATCGCGCCGTTGGTGTCATAGATCGCGGCCGGCCGCAGCCGCTCGCCTGGCTGCACCAGTTCGTCGCCGGTCGAGAGGATCGCAACGCGAGGACGGCGCGCCACCAGGACCTCGGCGATGCCGCAGGCCGCGAGCATGCCGATCTCGCGCGAGCCGATGATCGTGCCGGCGCGAAGCAACGCCTCGCCGCGCGCGATGTCGGAGCCGGCATAGGAGACGAATTTTCCGGGCGATGCGGCGCGCCGCACCTCGATCGCGCGATTGCCGGCGGGCTGGGTGTGCTCGACCATCACGATGGCGTCGGCGCCGCGTGGCACCGGGCCGCCGGTCGCGATCGCCGTTGCGGTGCCCGACAGCACCGGCCGCGTCGGCGCGGTGCCGCAGGCAATCGTCTCGTCGTTCAGGGTGAGTTGCACCGGCGCGGCTTCGCCCGCGCTTGCGAGATCGCGGGAGCGCACGGCAAAACCGTCGACATTGGAGCGATCGAACGGCGGCACGTCGATCGGCGCAACCACGTCCTCCGCCAGCGCGCAGCCAAGCGCATCGGCGAGCGGCCGCGCCTCGCTCGGTGCTCCGCGCGGAAACAGCGCGGCCTCGAAGCGCGCGAGTGCGGCCTCACGCGAGAGGATGGTCAGGAACTGGTCCTGATCGACGGACGGACTGGGCTTCGGCGTGGGCGTGGGCGTGCTGGTCATCTCGGGAACTCACTCCCGCAACATAAACTCACTCTCATAGCATATAGGCATCGACGAGCGTGCCCGCAGCAAAACCCTCCGCGGCGCCGGGCACGATCAGCACGGCCTCAGCGCGCGCAATGGCGTCGAGCGACAGTTCCCCGATCGCGAGCGTCGCCCAGGTACCCTGCTGACGCGCGAGCAGCGCGACCTCGGCAATGCCGACGCTGGACGCAATCTTGCGCGCAAGCGGCAGCGCGAGCATCTCGTGCGGATGCCGGCCCGACAGGCGATCAAGCACGGGAACCGCAATCGCCCACCACGCCGCGAAGGCCTGATCCGGCGCGCCCGGCAACGCGACGACCGGCGTCGTACGGATCCGCCCCACCGCCATGGTGCGCCCGGGCTGCAAGGCGATACCGTGCGCGATCACCTCGCCACGGCTGGCAAGCGCGGTCACCGCCGCATCGGTACGGCCGACGCCGCTGCCGCCGATCGTGATCAGCAGATCGCAACCATCCGCATCGAGTGCGCTTGCGATCGCCGCCGCATCACGCCCAGCTGCGTCGATGCAGACGACATCGGCGCCCGCGATGCGCGCGGCTTCCGCGATGAACGGCGCGGTCACATGGCCGCCGGGACTATTGACGATGCGAAGCCGCGGCCGCCGCACACACAACCTCTCCAGTCCGGCCGCCCCCGCGAGCAAGAGGTCGCGCGCCAGCACGGGCTGCCCTGCTTCCACTAGCGCTCGCCCCTCGGCGATATCGCCGCCGGCGCGCCGAACTCCCTGCCCCGGGATCGCTTCGGCAAGCACCTGCGCGAGCGGGCCGGAGATGTCGACCTCGTCGGCATCGACCACGCAGTCGGCGCCATCCGGCATGGCTTGGCCGGCCTCGACCCAGACCGGGGGCGTGGCCAGCAGCAAGGGCGCATAGGACGATGCTCCGACCAGATCGTTGGCGCGCATCGCCCAGCCGTCATGGACCGCGACGTCGCGCGACGGATGCGCGCGCAGCGGCGGCATCTCGGCTGCGATGCAGCGCAAGGCGTCGGCCAGCGGCAGTTCGATCGGCGCCACCGGCGCGACGCCGCGCAACAGGGCGGCGAGCGCCACATCGAGCGGGGTGAGCGAAGCCGGCAGACGTTGGGCTGTGACCATGGCCCGCTATGGACTGAATCGACGCCGAAAGAAACCGCCTTGGGCCGGTCTGCCCCTCGCCATTAGACCGAAGGCGCGTTGACCGGCCTCCAAAATGGTTGCAAAAGAAACCAATATGGCCGGACGGCAAAGCCGCGGCTCAAGCAATAACGGGCCAATGCGCCAATCCAGGGAGGGAAACAGGATGATCGCCAGAAGACTATCCATGTTCGGGACGCTCGCAGCCGCGCTGCTGGCCTCCTCGGCCGCGATGGCGCAGATTTCCGATGACGTGGTCAAGATCGGTGTGCTCACCGACATGAACGGCCCTGCCTCGACCCCGACGGGACAAGGCTCCGTCACCGCCGCGCAGATGGCGGTCGACGATTTCGGCGGCAAGGTGCTGGGCAAGCCTGTTACGGTGATCGTCGGCGACCATCAGCTCAAGCCCGACATCGGCGCGACCATCGCCCGGCGCTGGTACGATGTCGACCAGGTCGATCTCATCGTCGACGTGCCGGTGTCGGCGGTCGGGCTCGCGGTGCAGAACATCGCCAACGAGAAGAAGAAGCTGTTCATCGCGCACTCGACCGGCGCGACCGATTTCCACGGCAAGTTCTGCTCGCCCTACGCGATACAATGGGTGTTCGACACTAGGGCCCTCGCGGTCGGCACCGCCAGGGAAGTAGTGAAGCGCGGCGGCGACAGCTGGTTTTTCATAACCGACGACTACGCGTTCGGCCACTCGCTGGAGAAGGACGCTTCCGCCGTGGTGACGAAGAACGGCGGCAAGGTGCTGGGCGCGGTGCGGCCGCCCTTTGCCACCCCCGATCTGTCGTCCTTCATCCTGCAGGCGCAGGCGTCGAAGGCGAAGATCATCGGGATTGCCGGCGGGCCGCCGAACAACACCAACGAGATCAAGACCGCGGGCGAGTTCGGCGTCTTCGCCGGCGGGCAGCAGATGGCGGCGCTGCTGGCCCTGATCACCGACGTCCACTCGATCGGCCTCTCTGCCGCGCAGGGGCTGTTGCTGACCACGTCGTTCTACTGGGACATGGACGACAAGACCCGCGAATGGTCGAAGCGCTATTTCGCCAAGATGAACCGGATGCCGACGATGTGGCAGGCCGGGGTCTACTCTTCGGTCATGCACTATCTCAACGCCATCAAGGAGAGCGGCACCGACGATCCGCTCAAGGTCGCCGCCAAGATGCGCGAGAAGCCGATCGAGGATTTCTTCGCCCGCAACGGCAAGCTGCGCGAGGACAATCTAATGGTGCACGACCTCTGGCTGGTGCAGGTCAAGACGCCCAAGGAATCGAAATATCCGTGGGACTATTACAAGATCCTGGCGAAGATTTCGGGCGACGACGCGTTCGGCCCGCCGGACCCGGCCTGCCCGCTGATCAAGAAGTGAGCGAGTGGCGAATGGCGAGCAGCGAATGGATGTCGCGATTCGCTAGTCGCCACTCACCATTCGCCCCTCTACTTCACCAGCCCGACCTCGCGGAAATATCTGAGCACGCCGGGGTGGATCAGGTTGATATCAGGCGCGGCGGCGACGGTGTTCGCCGCCGTGGTCTCGCAGGCCTGCGCGAGCTTCTTGCAGAAGGTCGCCTCAATCCCGTGCAGCGTCTTCGCGAGGCGATAGGCGACGTCATCGGGCAGGCTCTCGCGCACGAGGATGTAGCTCCAGGACCCGACCGAGGCGATCGGCTCGAGCTGCTTCGGATAGCTGCCCGCCGGAACCGTCAGCGGCTTCAGGAAGGCGTGCTTGGCGCGGATGCGCGCAATCTCGTCCGCACTTGGCGCGATGAAGCGCGCGCCGCCCGCGCTCTCGGCCATTTTGGTGAAGCCGGGCCAGCCGATGCCGGCGCCCCACAGCGCAGCGGCGCGGCCGTCCTCCACCATCGCCGGGCCGTCGCCGGCGCGATCGAGATAGATCGACTTGAAGTCCTCGTCCTGCTTCAGCCCGATGCCGTCGAGGATGTAGCGCGACAGGATCGGCAGGCCCGAGCCCCTGGCGCCGAAGGCCACGGGCTGACCGACCAGATCCCG
The DNA here is from genome assembly GCF_029910015.1 of Bradyrhizobium sp. ISRA436. NCBI lineage: Bacteria > Pseudomonadati > Pseudomonadota > Alphaproteobacteria > Hyphomicrobiales > Nitrobacteraceae > Bradyrhizobium > Bradyrhizobium sp. ISRA436. The sequence continues at coordinate 1,741,695 of NZ_CP094519.1, read as the reverse complement.
GATCGTCTTGTAGGGGCTGTCGGCGCGAACCACGAACATGCCCGGACTCGAATACATCGCGGTGAGGATCTTCAGCTTCGTTGCCGGCGGCCGCCCGATTCCCATGAAGGCCTCATAGGACGGCTCACCCGCAACAGTCGCAATATCGATCGTACCGGCCTCGAGCAGCGGGATGTTCTCGTTGGATCCCTTGGTGTTGCGCGGCTCGATCGACAGCGTCGGGTCGGCGGCGTTCATCACCTCGGCGAAGGCGTTGCCATAGAGCGGGAAGCCACCGCCCGGCGTCGCGGTGCCGAAATGGATCGTGGTCTTCGACATGGCTTTGCCCCCTTCTTGCGCGCCCGCGCCGGCCGCGAACAGCAACACGGCGGCGAAAATCATGACAGCGAATTTCATGTCAGGCCTCAAGCAGCATTCGATGCAGGGCCAACCATCGTCGCACGGCCGATGTCCGTAGGCAAAGGCAGCGTTTTGTGAAACCATGACGGCAACGCTCACAAGAAAATGACGGGAGAAACAATGATCCGGTTTGCGCGCGCCGCCTGCTTGGTTTGACCTGCTGCCTTGCCTCTGTCGTCCCCTCCTCCGCCTCCGATTATCCGAACCGGCCGGTGCGCTGGCTGATCGGCTTTGCCGCCGGCGGCCCGGTGGACATCGTCGCGCGCATCATGGGCCAGTGGCTGTCGGATCATTTCGGCCAGCAATTCGTGGTCGAGAACCGCGCCGGCTCCGGCGGTAATATCGCAGCGGCGGCGGCGATCAACTCGCCGGCGGACGGCTACACGCTCTTGTTCGTCGCGCCCAACAACGCGATCTCGACCTCGCTCTACAAGAAGCTGCCCTACGACTTCCTGCGCGACACCACGCCGGTCGCGAGCATCATGCAGCTCACCAACATGCTGGTGGTCACCAACGCGCTGCCGGTGAAGACCGTCCAGGAGTTGATCGATTACTGCAAGGCCAATCCGGGCAAGCTCGCCTATGCCTCGTCCGGAAACGGCACCTCGGTGCACATGTCGGCCGAGCTGTTCAAGGCGATGACCAAGTGCGACATGCAGCACGTGCCCTATCGCGGATCCGCGATCGCGTTTCCCGACATCATCTCCAACAAGGTGCAGCTGATCTTCGACAATTTGCCGTCGGCGCTGGAACAGTCGCGCGGCGGCAGCGTCCGCGCGCTCGGCGTCACTTCGCCGCAGCGCTGGCCCGGCGTGGCCGACGTGCCGGCGATCGCCGAGACGGTGCCGGGCTTCGAGGCGGTCGGCTTCTACGGCATTTCCGCGCCGAAGGGCACGCCGCCGGAGATCGTCGATGTCCTCAACAAGGCGGTGGGCGAAGCGTTGAAGGACCCCAAGCTCGCGGCGCGCCTCGCCGAGGCCGGCGGCATTCCGAAGCCGATGACCCCGGCCGAATTCGGCAAGCTGGTGGCCGACGAGACGGACAAATGGCGCAAGGTGGTGGAGTTCGCCGGCGTCTCGGTCGATTGAACCACGGTCTTTCGAGAAGAGAGCGGATTGCATCCGGTCGATCATCAGTCGGCCAGCACTCCGCGCTCCCGCGACATGATGTGTCCGAGCTTTGCATCGTCATTGTCCCTCGCTGCAAGGCAGAGGGCGCAGGGAAGACCGGGTGCCGATTGCACCCATGGGCCCTGTGCAACTAAAAAGCACAGGGGTAGGACCACAGGTGAAACCGGAAACAACCCGGCCTTCCCTGCGCGATGGTTTTACGGCTTACTTCGTGCTCTCCCCGGCGAGACTTGGCTTTTTTGTCACCGTCTTCGCAAAGACACGTTCCGCGTGCTTAGCGAGGAGACACCTGCCACTGGGGCGTCGGAACCACACGACTTCACCGTCCGCTTCATGCGCACTCGTCAGTTGCGCACTCCGCGTCCACCGCATCTCACCGCAACACTCGTGACGATCGCGACGCGCCCCTCAATCGGGTGAGACGAGCGGATTCAAACCACTGATTTGCCCGATGAGGGAAGCGGAATATTTTCCGTCCAGGGACTGGACAGCCCAAATCGGCTTGAGATCATTTAGGAATTTCGATTTCTTGCGCATGGGTTTAAAGCCCGAAATTGAGGCTTCGACAATCAGGACGGGGCGGAAGCGGTGCAGTTGGCCGATACCTCAACAGAGCGCGGAGCGGCATTGCCGGAACGCCACTCACCCTGTAAACGGAGCCCGCACCGTTGCCGGCCGCCCCGTGCGACCCGCAGGCGGCGGGGCCTGTAGCTCAATGGTTAGAGCCGGCCGCTCATAACGGTCTGGTTGCAGGTTCGAGTCCTGCCGGGCCCACCAATGAAATCAACTCCTTATTGGATCTTGTTTGGCCGAAGCGGGATAACCGCACCAGAAACCGCACCAGATACGTGCGCATTTCGTTCGCTGTGCTCATGCATGGCGATCTTCTCGACGGCGTCGGAGAGATAATCTGGGTGATGATGACCGTAGGTGTTCAGCAGGACGTCAAGTGACATTCCGAGATAGCCAGCTGCCTGCCACGGATCTGCGCCCCTCTGCATCAGCCAAGTCGCCGCCGTGTGTCGCAAGGTATGAGGAGATATTCCGGGACCAAGCCCCGCAAGCTTGACGGCGCTCTTGAATGCGGTTTTGACCGAGGCCACCGGCCTGCCGTTGAACTCAACGAAGTGCCTTGCGTCTGGATCAATGCGGTGCCAACGCCGCAAGTGGGTGAGCAAGCGCGAGGGGATCGGGACCGTCGGTTGCCGCTTGTTGGTTTTCGCGCTGCCCTGCTTCTGACGGTAGTAGCGTCCGCGCTCCAGGTCGACATAAGAACGACCGACCGCTGGGATTGGTGATGCCGCGGCTATGGCTCCAGCCCGCGTCCCGCTGTAGATGCCCAAGAGTATGAAGCGAGCAAGATGTCGCAGCGGACGCTTGCGCGTCGGGGCCTTCACATCCTCCATCGGTCGGCGCGAATTCTTTTGCCGTTCGCGATAGCGCCAGCAAGTCCAAATCAGCTTGGCCGCGTCGCTGCGTGTCAACCACTTGTCGCGCGGCTCACCCTTCTCCGGCAACGAGACCTTGACGATTTCCCTGTGGTATCCTTCGGCTGCATGGTGACCAACAGCGGCACGCAGATCCTCAAGATCTCGGCGCGCGCCGCCCTTTCTGCGGCATTTCTTGTATGAGCGGCATGCCTCTCCGTTTACTTCGCCAAGCATTTTTGCGCCCCACCACTCGTTCAATCGCTCGATGCGCTTCTTGAACTTGCGGATAGCGGGAATGGAATCTTCGTTTTCGCCATCGACGTTAAAGCGATCGCGAAGCTTTTCAAGCTGCGCATCTAAGTAAATCGACAGAACATCCGCGACCGGAATATCGTCGATGTGCCGTATTCGTCGCTCCGGCGTGTACTTAGACGCTAAGTATTCCTCTAATTTCCTTTCCGCAGCCGCAATCTCATCTGCAGCGCAGCCTGTGCCGACATCCCGGCCGTTGTCTCTGATAATCCAGGTAGCTTGGTGGGTGATCTTTCCGCTTTTGTCTCGGCGGGCGGCCTTGAGCTGGAGCCTGGCGCCCTTGCTTCGTCGCGGCATAGCTCTCGCATCCGTTCAATGTGAGCCAGAGTGGTAAATTCCTTGCCGGCAATCTTCTCAACTAGCAGTCGGTTACGATCGCGCTCACGTCGCAGGCCGGCGACCGTCATTCCGCCCATAGGGAATGCGATCTTCACGGCATCAGCAAGGCGAAGCGGGGTATCTGGCGTAATTTCCGATTGCGTTCGATCTCTCATCGACGCCTGCGCGGTTCTTCAGCGGCAAAGCCGCACTTGTTGAATTATGGTCCTCCCAATCCTGCGAAGGAAGCCGACGTTCCCCATTATCGCACAGTGCCGTGTAACCTCGTACAATTGGCCAGATAGCTTCAAGACCACCGTCCGGGAAGTTGGCGCTTGGACACCCGAGCGGGTAGCCACGGCTTCGCGCGCTTCGGTGACACGACTGAGAAACGTTTTGTACGTTTCGGACGTTGCCATCGAGATTTCCCCATACATTTCGAAGTTACCGTCGTCGACCCTGATCGATGATTGCGCAAGATAAGCAATCTGCTGCGGCACGATCGAACATCGACACCGGTCGTGTCGTGCGTCTTGAGGACGCCCGCCGCTAATTTATGCCGCGAACGCGTCGATCCCTTATCAAATTGTCCGATTTGCACCTCGCAGCCGCCAATTGCCGCACTAGCCGAGGGAAAGGCTTCCCGAAACGCAGAATTCACATACACCTTGAACTAACGGCGGAGCCGAAGGGCTCGCTAATCCATGAGCACCCTGTCCAAGCATGCCGAAGCATAAAGTCGACAAGCTCGCCCGCGCAAAAGCGCGGCCCAATCCCGCCCAATGGGACGAGGACGAAGTGATGACGCTTGTGGAGGCTGTTGCCGTGTTCTTTCCACACGGACCGTTGACGTTATCGTCCTTGCGCAAGGCCACGGCTGTAGGGACTCTTGAAATCGCCAAAGTAGCAGGGAAGGATCTGACGACCCCTCGTGCCATCCGCAAAATGGTCAAACCATCATGCCGGGCCGCAAAGCCAAACCGCCGCGACTCTGGCTGCGAGAAGACGAAGGATGCTGGGTCATCCTCGATCAATCGGGCGGAAAGCGACGGCAGATCCGCACAGGCTGCTGCCGCGATGACACTGATGGAGCAGCGCAAGCGCTGGAAAAATACATCGGCTCGCGCCACACGTTCGCAATTGGGGCGACCGACCCTCGTATCCTCTCGATAGCGGATATCCTGACCTTTTATGAGACGTTGAAACGACCCCGGTCGCAGGACTCCCGGAAACTCGCAGACCATGAGCTATTGCTCATTCGCTTGCTCGATCTGAACGCATTTTTCGGTGCGAAGAAGATCTCAGAGCTTAAGGCGCAGCTCTGCCGGGACTTTGTCGACTGGTCGACCGGCGCTCCGAACCAGAACAATAGAGCGGCCGGTATTACACCGCGCGCCGGAACTGTCTCGGATCAAACGGCGCGGCGGCGGCTAGAAGATCTGCGTGCCGCGATTAACGCCTACCATGCCGAGCACACGCTTAGCATCGTGCCAAAGGTTACGTTGCCGCCAAAGGCAGACGGCCGGCAGCGTTGGCTAACGCGAAACGAGGCCGCTCGTCTATTCGGTGCAGCGATGGGCTACGTTTGGGATGTCGCGCGTGGTCACTGGAAGAGCACTCTGAACGGGCGCCTGATCCGCCGTGAGCGCTGGATCATCAATCGGCGTCGGCCGGCAGCACGCTTTATTCTCATCGGGCTGTACAGCGCCAGGCGAGAGGAGACGATCCGCCGGACACAATGGATGGCGACCACTACGCATCCATGGTTGAACCTCAATGCCATGATCTATCAGGGTCGAGGCAGCGACGAACAAGCCACCAAGAAGCGGCGTCCTCCAACAAAAATTGCCAATCGACTACGACCACATTTGGTGCGCTGGCGTTCTATCGACGCGCGGCGTTCGGCCAAACTGCGCGCGGCGGGGCTGATGAAGGATGGCGAGGAAATCCGCTTCGTCGTCAACCGCATGCATGACGGCCAGCCTCTCGCTGGAAAGATCCGCTCCGCCTGGGAGGGAATCCTTGAGGATGCAGGGCTTGGCGATGAAGTCGTGCGGCACTCGCTCCGACATACCGCGGCTACGTGGCAAATGCAGGCAGGTACCGATCTGTGGGAAGCCGCTGGATGGCTTGGTATGACCGTCGAGCAGCTCGAGCAAAACTACGGCCATCATCATCCAGACTTCCAAGAGGAAGCGGCAGAGGCTTTCGGGGGACGCCGCTAGCTCAACATTCGAGCTTCGACCTCAAGCGTCGACACGCGCGTCGCGGGCCTCCCGCCACCGAATGCCGATTATCACGACTAAGAGTTCCCGGACGTCGCCCCCACACCTCAAGGGGCGAGGACCGCCACCCTGATGATACTGCCAGCACCAGAAAGAATGGCATCAAATGGCCGCGCAACGGTGTAAGATGACCCAATTCGTTGCGCATTTCGTTGCGCCATCAGACCGGCGAAACTATAAGCCATTGAAAGAATGGTCGGAGTGGCAGGATTCGAACCTGCGACCCCTGCGTCCCGAACGCAGTGCTCTACCGGGCTGAGCCACACTCCGACTAAGAGGCCCGGCTTATAGCGTTGGGTTTCAGGGACTGCAAGATACCCGATTGAGGATTTGGTCACAGTGGATACAGGCCTGAAAACGCTCGTTTTGCCCGCCGGCTCCGCCGCCACCGCGACGGCTGCGGGGGTGTTGGCCGAGGGCGGCCTGGTGGCCTTCCCGACCGAGACCGTCTACGGCCTTGGCGCCGATGCCGGCAACGCGGCCGCGATCGCATGCCTTTACCAGGCCAAGGGCCGGCCGGCCTTCAATCCGCTGATCGCCCACGTCGCCGATCTCGCTGCCGCCCGGCGGATCGCCCTGTTCGACGGGCAGGCCTTGCGGCTTGCGGAAGCCTTCTGGCCCGGCCCGCTGACCCTGGTGCTGCCAAAGGCCCTGTCCTGCCCGGTGGCGGAGCTGGCTACCGCCGGCCTCGAAACTGTCGCGATCCGTGTCCCGGCCCACAAGGTGGCGCGCGAGATCATCAAGACCTTCGGCGGTGCCGTGGTGGCCCCCTCGGCCAATCTCTCCGGTCATGTCTCGCCGACCACGGCCGAGCATGTGAACAGCGACCTCGCCGGCCGTATCGACCTGATCGTCGATGGCGGGCCGGTCGAGGTCGGGGTTGAATCGACCATCGTCGGCTGCTTCTCGGATCCAGTGCTGCTGCGGCCCGGCGGCCTGCCCCGCGCCGAGATCGAGCGCGTGCTCGGCCATCCCCTGCAATCGCCGCCGCCGGGCGCGGAGGGCGACGACGGCCAGCCGGTGGCGCCCGGCATGCTCGCCTCGCACTACGCGCCGCGCACGCCGGTCCGGCTCAATGCCAGCGACGTCCACGTCGGCGAAGCACTGCTCGCGTTCGGGTCCGCCAAGATCGCGCGGGCCGGATTCGCCTCCGTCGTGATGAACCTGTCCGAGCGCGGCGATCTCGCCGAGGCCGCCGCCAATCTTTTCGGCTATCTTCGCGCGCTCGACACAAAAAACGCCGATGCAATCGCGGTGATGCCGATTCCGGACGACGGCCTCGGCGAAGCCATCAACGACCGGCTGCGCCGCGCGGCCGTCGGCCGGGCATGATCCGAACAAGGAACCGCCGTTCGGACAGCCCCCGCTCAGCCAAGGAGATCAGCGCGTGATGCGGTTGCCGCAATGGCATCATGCTCGACATCGGGAGTGAAAGACCAAGAACAATGAATATCGTCCAGCCTGCCATGCCCCCGCTTCCGCCCGACCTGATCCAGAAATTCCGCGCCATCGTCGGCGAGAAATATGCGGTGACCGATGCCGCCGATATCGCGCCCTACCTCACCGAGGAGCGCAACCTGTTCCAGGGCCGCTCGCCGCTGGTGCTGCGCCCGGGCTCGACCGCCGAGGTCTCCGCAATCTGCAAGCTCGCGACCGAGCACCGGATCGCGCTGGTGCCGCAGGGCGGCAACACCGGCCTGGTCGGCGGCCAGACGCCGCACAATGGCGAAGTGGTCGTCTCGATGCGGCGCATGGACAAGATCCGCGACATCGACACTGAATCCAACACCATGACCTGCGAGGCCGGCGTGGTGCTGCAAGTCGCGCAGCGGAAGGCCGGCGAGGTCGACCGGCTGTTTCCGCTCTCGCTCGGCGCCGAAGGCAGTTGCACGATCGGCGGCAACCTCTCGACCAATGCCGGCGGCACCGCGGCGCTGGCCTACGGCGTCGCGCGCGAGATGGCGCTTGGCCTCGAGGTCGTGCTGGCGGACGGCCGCGTGCTGAACGCGCTGTCAAAGCTGAAGAAGGACAACACCGGCTACGACCTGCGCAACCTCTTCATCGGCGCCGAAGGCACGCTCGGCATCATCACCGCGGCGACGCTGAAGCTGTTCCCGAGGCCGCGTGCAGTCGAGACCGCCTATGTCGGCTTGAAGTCGCCGGAAGCCGCATTGAAGCTGCTGTCGATCTCGCGCAACGAGGCGGCGGGCGCTCTGACCAGCTTCGAACTGCTCGGCGACATCGCGGTCGATTTTTCGATCCGCCACGGCATCGACATCCGCGATCCCTTGACGAGCAAGCATCCCTGGTACGTGCTGATGGAGCTGTCGTCCTCGCGTGACGACGCCCGCGACACGCTGGAAGCGATCCTCACCAAAGGCATGGAAGACGGCATCGTCGACGACGCCGTCATCGCCGCGAATCTGAGCCAGCGCCAGGCCTTCTGGAAACTGCGCGACGAGATGTCGGCGGCGCAGAAGCCCGAGGGCGGCTCGATCAAGCACGACATCTCGGTGCCGGTCGCCGCCGTCCCCGCCTTTATCGAAGAGGCCAACGCCGCCGTGGTGAAGCTGATCCCGGGGTCGCGGCCGGTGCCGTTCGGCCATCTCGGCGACGGCAACATCCACTACAATGTCAGCCAGCCTATCGGCGGCAATGCCGCCGACTTCCTGGCGCGCTGGCACGACGTCAACGCCGTGGTGTTCGAAATCGTGCTGCGCTTGGGCGGCTCGATCTCGGCCGAGCACGGCATCGGCGTGCTCAAGCGCGACGAGCTTCCGGACGTGAAGGACAAGGTCGCGATCGAGCTGATGCGTTCCATCAAGGCGATGCTCGATCCGCTCGGCATCATGAATCCCGGCAAAGTGCTGTGACTGCGTGTGCGACCATGCCCTCTCCCGCCCTGTCCATTGCTCCGATCACCGATCACGACATCGCCGACGTCGTTGCGCTGTGGCAGGCTTGCCGCCTGACGCGGCCGTGGAACGATCCCACAGCCGACATCGCGCTGGCGCGGCGCGGGTCGAATTCGGCCGTGCTGGTCGGTCGCGCCGGCGGCGCGATCGTGGCGACCGCGATGGTCGGTCACGACGGGCATCGCGGCTGGGTCTATTACGTGGCTGTCGATCCCGGCCGGCAGGGCAAGGGCCTTGGCCGCACCATGATGACGGCGGCGGAAGACTGGCTGCGCGAGGCCGGCGTGCCGAAGCTGCAACTGCTGGTCCGGCGCGAGAACGCCAAAGCGGGCGCATTCTACCAATCGCTCGGCTACGAACAATCAACGTCGGTGATGCTGGCCAAATGGCTCGACGGCCGCGAAGCGACGACGTGAACGAGATCCGGATCCACGCATGAGCATATCCGACCGCGTTCGCGTCAAGGAGGTCCGCGTCCTCTCCAAGGCGCGCTACCTGCTCACGAGCGCGACGTTCGACTACCGCCGCGCCAATGGCGAATGGCAGACCCAGGTGCGCGAGGTCTACGACCGCGGCAATGGCGCGGTGCTGCTGCCTTACAATCTGAAGACCCGCACCGTCGTGCTGGTGCGGCAATTCCGCTACCCCGCCTTCGCCAACGGCTATGACGACCTGCTGATCGAGGCCGCCGCTGGCATGCTCGACGACGCTGCGCCGGAGCTACGCATTCGCGCCGAGGCGGAGGAAGAGATCGGCTACCGGCTCGCGCACGTGCGCAAGGTGTTCGAGGCGTTCATGACGCCCGGCGCGGTGACCGAGAAGCTGCATTTCTTCGTCGCCGAATACGATGCCGCGATGCGCGCCGGCGACGGCGGCGGGCTCGCCGACGAGGGCGAGGACATCGAGGTGCTGGAGCTATCGATCGACGAGGCGCTCGCCATGATCAGCGACGGCCGTATCGTCGACGCCAAGACCATCATGCTGCTGCAATATGCAGCGCTGCATCTGTTCAGGTGAATGCCGAGCCGTCCCGTCGCGTGGCGGGACGACATCACGCAAGATGCGCCGATGAGCGCGGCGCGCTACTGCATCGTGATCGCAAGGCCGCTCAGATCGGCGTTCGCCATCAGGCCCACTTGCTGGCCGGTCAGTTCGAGCACGGCGCCCTTCTGGTTGGTGAGCACGATCGCGCGGGCGCCGCGGCCAAGCGCCAGCCCCGCGCCCGCCGCGCCATAGACGCCGGCGACGTCGGAGGGACGATTGATGTTGCTGACACGGCCGCGCAGCACGGTCTTCGAGCCGCCGAACACCAGGCCGTAGTCGAGCCCGCCGGTGGAGAGCGCATAGGTGCGGCCGCGGAACGTCAAGGTGCCGCTGCCGCCGGAACCGCCGATGATCCATCCGGCCTTGTAGATCGTGAGTCTGATGAAGCCGCTATCGGCTTGGGCGGCAGAGGACAAGGCGGCGCCTGCGAACGCCGTCAGTGCGACCAGCGCAGCACGAAGGGCGGATGACAATCTCATTGTGCGGTCTCCCCGAAGTTTGCTCACGTCGCGACGCGGATACGAATCGCGGCGCACCGACTGTAGCAAGCGCGCGTCGCGGCGCAATTTGGCACGGCGGCCGAGAATGCCCGGGCGGGCGTACGGCAATGCCGCGACGCCCGTCCGTGTGCTGTCCGGCATGGCGATGCCGCGTCAATGATGCTTGATCAGCGCGTCGCGCGCGGCGGCCAGTTCGAGGAACGCCGCGCCGTTGCCGCCGCCATCGGGATGCACCGTCTTGGCGGCGCGCTTGAAGGCCTGATGGATCTCGGTCGCTGCCAGGCGCCGACCGAGCGGCAGGCCGAGCAATTGCCGATACTGGTCTTCCAGCGTCAGCATCTTCGGCGCGAGGCCGCGCCGGCCGAACTGCGGCGCGGACAGCCTGTGCAGCGCATCGCTGATGATGCCAAGGCGGCGTCGCGCCATCTCCTTGGTGCGGCGATCGGCCGATCTTGCGGCCGCGCGGCGCAGGATCGGCAGCACCTGTGCGGCCGCCTGTCGCAGCGTCTCGTCGATATCGGTTGCGGCGAGCTCGGCCACCATCCGGGCCATCTCGCCGTAGTCGGGATCGGGCGCCGCGCGGAAGCGCTCGATCGCAAGTCTCCACTGTCTGATATGCGGGTCCATGTTCGGGTCCGTGCTGTCATCCGAATCTGGATGACAGCAACGCACAAACACGGCTTGGCGTTTCCATTGCCGCAGTTTTGAATAGTGTTGTCGACAACCCACAACAAACGAGGAACGCCATGCCCCTACTCGACAATCACATTGCCGTCGTCACTGGTGCGGGCTCCGGCATCGGGCGCGCGATCGCCGTGGGCTACGGACGCGAGGGCGCGCGCGTCGTGCTGCTCGACATGAACGGCGACGCCGTGGCCGCGGCGGCAAAGGAAATCCGCGGCGCCGGCGGCAAGGCGGAGAGCTTCGCGCTCGACGTCACCGATCGCGACGCCTGCATCGCGATGGCAAGGCAGGTGGCCGACAAGGTCGGGCCGGTCTCCATCCTGGTCAACAATGCCGGCATCGCCCGCCGCAACGGCATGCTCGGCACGGACGAGGCCGTGATCAAGGATTGGGAAGACATCATCTCGATCAATCTCACCGGCGTCTTCAACGTGACCCATGCCTTCCTTGCGCCGCTGCGCAAGAACAAGGGGCGCATCGTCAATATCGGTTCGATCCAGTCCTTCGTGCATCTGCGCACGCCGAGCTCGCCCGCCTATACCGCTTCCAAGCACGGCGTGCTCGGCTTCACCAAGGCGCTCGCCGCCGAGCTCGGCAAGGACGGCGTGCGCGTCAATGCGATCGGCCCGGGGTTCATCGAGACACCGCTGAACGAGAAGGTGCGCGCCACCAATCCGGATCTGGTTAAGGTGTTCATGGATCACACGCCGCTCGGCCGCGCCGGCAAGCCGGAAGACATTGTGGGGCCCGCGATCTTCCTGGCCTCTGATATGTCGGCCTATGTCTCCGGGTCGATCGTGATGGTGGATGGCGGCTATCGGACACTGTGACGACGGGAACCCAATCGTGGCGATTTCGGGGTATTTGCGTTATAGTGCAGATGCTTAGTGGATATTAAGGAGTTGTTAACCAAACAGGCACAGCGTGAAATTACAGGCTTTGGGGTAGTTCGATTCTCGATGTTTCCGCTTCATCGGTGAGGCGGGCGTTGATCGGGAGGTGTCAATGTCCTACGCGTCCACCCTGCCTGCGCCGGAAGCTGTGCTGCTGCCGTCGCTGGCCCCAAATGAAATCGTGCCACTGCTGATCGGTGCGACCGTCGACGAGGTCGAACGGGAGCTCGTGCTGCAGACGCTGGCGCGCTGCGACGGCAACCGCACCCGCGCCGCGCGCGTGCTCGGGCTGTCGGTCCGGACCTTGCGGAACAAGATACGCGAGTATTCCGCCGACGGCATCGTCGTGCCGCCGCACGCCGATCACGGCGGCGGCTAGCGGCTCAGATCGGCAGGTCGATCGCAAGGCGCCGCCAGCGCGACAGCAGCGGGCTGTCGTCGGGACCGAGATAGCTTGCGAGGCTCATTTCGGTTGCCGCGGTCTGTTGCAGCGTCTGCGCGGTCAGCGCGACCGCATAGTCCCAATAGTCGCGCCGGTCGCATGGATCCTCCGCGACCAGCGACTTTGCGAGGATCTCGACATAGATCGCGGTCACGGCCTTCCGCCAGAGTTCGCGAGCGTTGGTCGCTGCGCGCGGCCCGTCGCTCCGCGCGTGCCACATCAGCCAGTAGTTCTCTTCCGCACCGGCCCAGGCCGACGGCGGTAACGTCGGATCGAGACACGGCGAGCGGCACCGCAGCGGCTTCCTCATACGCGCATCGCAGAAGAAGGAATAGCCGAGCTTGTGATACCAGCTCACGCGAAGAAATTTGCGGATCTCAGCCTGCTCATGCGCCTCCAGCAATCGACCGCCCGAACGTTCGAGATCGGCGATGATTGCCTCCACCCTGTCACGATCGAACGGTTCGACTTCCAGCACCACGCCGACATTGCGCGGAAACAATTCGTCGAGCATGTCGATCATCTCGCGATAAAACATCCGCGCCAGGCCGCCGCCCCGCCACGCCTTCTGTACGCCGACATAGTTGCAAAAGATCAGATTGCTTGCGTGATCGCAGGTGAAGAAGCCGAGCCCGATCGCCCGCTCGGCGGCGCGCAGAATGAAGAAGCGCGAGTCGAGGCAATACGACATCTCCTGACCGTCGAGAGTGAAGGACCGCGGCTCGCCGACATCATCTGATAGCACCCAGTGCACGATATCGTCCGAATCGTCGCGCTCGCTCGCGGGAAACAGCTCTTCATAGAGATCGAGGACGCCAGTACCGCGCAAGGTCTCCTCGTCAAGCAGGTCGTGCCGCGCGACCACGATATCGAGCGTCGGCAACCGTGCAGGTCCGCCTGCAGCCTCGCCACGCGTGTCATTCAGAATCCGCAACGCGCCCTCCATCGTCACCAACACATCGAATTATGACTGTTGATCGCTTGCATCAGCATTGGCCGCCAGAATTGAAGCTGTCATCCAACCTCTGTTACAAGCAGCCTGAAATCTTGACGGAGCATATCAGTGGCTGACGACGCAACTTCCCGCCAGGGGCTGCGGGGACCGCAGGGGCCGCAAGGCCGTCAGGGCGAGCCGGGACGTCCGGGTCCACAGGGCCATCCGGGGCGGCCGGGGCCGGAAGGCCCGCGCGGCAAGCCGGGTCCCCAGGGAAAGGCTGGGCCGGTCGGCAAGGCAGGCCCGCAGGGCAAGCCCGGGACGCCGGGCAAGGCGGGCCCGCAAGGCGCCCGCGGCGAGCCTGGTCCGCAAGGCCCGCAGGGTCCCGCGGGGCCGCGCGGCGAAGCCGGACCGCCCGGGCAGTTGCCGTCAATCGACCAAGTGATGCCATGGCTGCACATGATCTTCGACGCCTGGGAAGACTACAAGCGCGCCAAGGAGCGCGAAGCGGCCGAGCAGGCCGAGCGCGACGCAGCCGAACGCGCAGCCGCGGAGGCGATCGCCCTTGACGTCGACCCCGGCGATTACGACGAAGATGATGACGACGACGATGATCACAAGAAAAAGAAGAAGCACCGCAAGAAGGACAAGAAGTAACCCTTCTTGTCCTTAGCTGCGCGGGCACTCCTTGTAGCCGAACCGGTCGATGATCATCGCGCCCGGGATCGCGTGGAATTCCAGCGTATCCATGTAGTGATGCGCAAGCACGTATTGCCGTAGCGCGGGCTTGTAGGCATTCAGCATCCGCTGGGTCGACGTCGCATTGATGTTGCGCTGGCGGTCGTGGCCGGCGTGAAACAACAGCGTCGCGCTGCGCTCGACGCAGACATTGCGCAGCCCGAGGAATAGCGTGCAGTTCGACTGACAATGTCCCTTGATGCGGAATAGCTCGCGCGTAGCGTTGGCCCGGTCTGTCTCGGGCTGGAATTTGCCGATCCAGCCGCCCATGCCGTAGCCCTCGGACGTGCCCGCGCAAGCGGCCGACGACACCAGCGCAACGACCGTGACCTGCATCACGGAATGTCGGGGCCTCAGCCGAACCGCAAACGGGAGCGCTCCCTCGCCTTTTCAGCCTCGACCTCGCGGTCGCGCGCCGGCGCCGTGGTCTGCAACGAGATCAGGAGTTTTCGCGCCGCCTCGGAGACCTCGGACACGGCAAGATTGAACGCGGCCTCATTCGCCTGCGACGGCTTGTTGAAGCCGGACAATTTGCGCACGAACTGCAGCGCTGAGGCGTGGATCTCCTCCTCCGTGGCGGGCGGCTCGAAGTTGAACAGTGTCTTGATGTTGCGGCACATGATGGTCTCCCTCGCCCCCGGATGAGGGGGCGGCTGCCCCAAGGACGATCGGCTGCTGCAAAATACGACATCGTGGTTTATTCTGGCAGCCCTCATCGTCCAAAGCGGAGCGAGGTTCCCGATGAGCCACGTGATCTATAAGGTCGTTCAGCACGATGGTGGCTGGGCCTATACCGTCAACGGGGTGTTTTCGGAACCGTTTCCAACGCATGCCGCAGCGCTCGCCGCCGCGCGCCGGGCCGCGACGGAGCAACGCGTCCCCGGGCGCACCGAGGCGATCCAGTACGAAACCTCCGACGGCAAGTGGACGACCGAAACCGCCGCCGGCAACGATCGCCCCGAGACGGATGTCGATGACGGCCGCTAGCGTATTTGACGTAGTCAAAACGGAACCTGCACGCCTAGCCGATCGAAGAACGCCCGTCCCCTATCC
The DNA here is from genome assembly GCF_029910015.1 of Bradyrhizobium sp. ISRA436. Lineage (NCBI taxonomy): Bacteria > Pseudomonadati > Pseudomonadota > Alphaproteobacteria > Hyphomicrobiales > Nitrobacteraceae > Bradyrhizobium > Bradyrhizobium sp. ISRA436. Next base: position 1,726,618 of record NZ_CP094519.1, on the reverse strand, counting down.
GTGATCTGCAACGCACGCGGAATGCGATGCGGTGCGACACAGCGCGCCGCGAGCAGTCGCGCGAGCACCGCATTGGCAAAGGGACCGGCGAGATGCGGCACGCGCTCGGTCCAGTCGTTGCAGAGCCGCAGATGCGGCTGCCGCGCAGGGTCGAAATCGATCTCCTCGGCCCGGCACCAGGCCAGCCCCTGCTCGGTCACGTGACCGCTGCGGCCATCGACGACGACGAGCCGGCGGCGAACCAGCGCATTCGACAGCAGCACGCCAAGCTGACCCGCCAAATGATGGTAGCAGGTGCGAGATTGCCTAAGCTGCTCGGCCGGCATCGCTCGCCTGCGCGTGGCATTGGTTCTGGCGGCCAGGTCGACCAGGGTCTCGATCAACGCCGCAACGTCGTCGTCCTTGATCCGATAATACCTGAACCTGCCCTGAGCCCAGACCGACAGCACGCGCGCATCGACCAGCTTCTGCAGATGCGCGCTCGCACTTTGCGGTGAGATCCCAGCGACGGCGGCAAGTTCGCCGGCGGGCAACGCCTTGCCATCGGCGAGCGCGCTGACCATCGCCTCGCGCGCCGGATCGCCAAGCGCCTCCGCGATCCGCGAAAATCCTGTCTGCACGGACTGGGATGATCCCACCGCATCGTCCTCCACGTCGACCGCAACGTCCTAACCATATTCAGGACGCTACGAAACTCATTTCAGATTTTCCTGAAACGTCAGAGCCGCGTCTTCAGCTCAAATCGGTACAGGTCAACAGAAAGACAAGGGAACAGTCATGACATCCGACAGGAACGATGCGGAACGCATCTACAGGCTTTGGGACGAAGCCCTCGGCAACAAGGACTTGGAAGCGGCGCTGGTGCTCTATGCCCCCGACGCCTCGATCGAAAGCCCGCTGGTTCAGCACCTGATGCAGACAAGCGAGGGGATCGTCCGCGGAAAGGATGTGCTGCGCGAGTTCGTCACGCGGGTGTTCCGCACCAACCCGCCGCAGCGCAGGCGCTTCAAGCAAGGCTTCTTCACCGACGGCCGGATCATCACCTGGGAGTATCCGCGACAGTCTCCGGACGGCGATCAGATGGATCTCGTCGAGGTCATGGAGATCAAGGACGGCCTGATCCAGCGCCATCGCGTCTACTGGGGATGGTATGCGCTCAACATCTTGAGGGCGAGCTAGCGCGACAATTCTCCCCCGATCGCGCGGCGGGCCACTCGGAGAGCTCGCTCTGTCATGATAGGCTTGCGCCTACGCGGCTGGACAAATGCGCCGCGCTCGGGGAGAAGGCGCGATGATCCGTTTGTGCGCGGCGCTTGTGGCCGCTCTGGTCTTGATGTCGGTACCGGCCATGGCTGCAGACTATCCCGCCCCGCAGCGGACGATGTAGCGATCGAAATCAGCCGATGTCGCAGGACCGCTTCCGCAAGATCGCGCTCAGTCTGCCTGACGCGATCGAGAGCGCCCATCAGGGCCACGCCGATTTCCGTGTCGGCAAGCGCATCTTCGCAACCTTAGGCTATCCCGACGAGGATTGGGGCATGGTGAAGCTGACGCCGGAGCAGCAGGCGATGATCGTCGAGGCGGAGCCGGAGATCTTCCGGCCCGTGCCGGGCGGCTGGGGCAAGGGCGGCAGCACCAATGTCCGCCTTGCGAAAGCCGATGCCACCACGCTGCGCAGCGCGCTCAAGTTGGCCTGGGACAACATCACTGCAAAGCCGACCAGGAAGCCGCAGGCGAAGAAATCGCCTTGAACGACAACGATGATGTCGCACTGCATCAGGTCCCGTGGCTTCGTTTCGGCGATTCGTTGAGCATGCATCTCAGCACCCGTTCCTGCCCAATCGCATCAACAACTGCTTCGTTCCCGCGGACGCGGTTCAGATGACGTCGAGATGACGGCGCCCGGCGCTCGGTGCTAATCTCAGGTTTCATCCGATGGGAGAGCGCCGTGACCGATCTTGCCGCAACCGACCTCGCCACGATCTATCCGCAGCCGACCGCACGCGTGATCGCCAAAGCGCGTCCGGAGATCGACGTGCACGCGCGAAAGTTCATCGAGATGTCGCCGTTCTGCGTGCTGGCAACCTCCGGCTCCGACGGCAGCGTCGATGCGTCGCCGCGTGGCGGCACGCCGGGCTTGGTCAGCGTGACAGGGCCAAATGAACTGTTGCTGCCGGACCGCTCCGGCAACAATCGCATCGACAGTTTCCGCAACATCGTCGAAGGCACGGGCCTCCTGCAGCTGATCTTCTTCGTGCCGGGCATCGACGAGACGCTGCGGGTCGGCGGCAAGGGCCGGCTGTCGGCCGATCCGGATCTGCTTGCGGCGATGATCGAGTTCGGCAAGCCGCCACGCGCAGTGCTGCGCGTCGATGTCAAGGAAGCCTATTTCCATTGTGGCAAGGCGCTGATGCGCTCGAAATTGTGGGCGACAGAGACGCGGGTCGAACGCAAGGTGTTTCCGAGCATCAGCCAGGTGATTCACGAGCAGACCGCGCTCGGCGAACCGGAGACCCAGGAGGCGGTCTACGAGCGCTACAAGACCCAGCTGTAACGTAGATACGGCGGCGCCTCCCGAGATTTTGAGACAAGTCTCCCTATTAAGATTACTTCTTAACTAATAATTAAGTATGAGTTTGCGGACGCAGCGGGGCACGGCTTAGCGTCCCTCACCGAGTCCGTAACGCAAGAATTGGTGCGTGCCATGGCCTGTAGAATCTATCGGACGCTTGTTGCGTCCGCCGGCGTTGCCGCGCTGATGTTTGCGGGCGCGACCGAGACTTTCGCAAGATCGGGAGCGGCGGCGCGCGGTGCGTTCGCCACGCACCATCCGGCCTTCCGTCATCATGGACGTGTGCCCGGCACCTTCTGGCCGGCCACCGTCGGCTTTGATTACGGCCCGTTCGAAGAGCCGCTCGTCGAGGCCGCGCCGCCGATCTCGAACGACATCCGCTACACCTACACCTATGACGTTCCCTGGGACTGGGCGCATCGCTATCCGCCGGCGGTCGTGCCGTCGGACCGTCCCTATGTGTCGAGCTGTCCGACCGAGAGTGTCACGGTTCCCGGACGCGGTGGAGACCGAACCGTCAACATCACCCGGTGCTACTGACGCGCCGGATCCAACCGATACCACAAGCGAAAGAGGCCGCCCGTATGGGCGGCCTCTTGCAATTTTGAGGATGATCCAGCGAACGCCGCTCAGGAATCCTCGCCCTTCAGATGGCCGACGTGCTTCTGGGTGTAGAGCTCAAGGCCGATACGCTTGATCAGGTCGAGCTGGGTCTCGAGGAAGTCGATGTGATCCTCCTCGTCCTTCATCAGCTCCTCGAACAGGTCGCGGCTGACATAGTCCTTGACGCCGTGGCAGTGAGTCGCCGCCTCCTCGTACAGCGCGCGTGCGGCGATTTCGGACGCGAGATCGCACTCGATGATTTCCTGGACGTTCTGGCCGATCTTCAGGGGATCAAGCACCTGCAGATTCGGAAAACCCTCAAGGAACAGGATGCGAGCGACGAACTTGTCGGCGTGCTCCATCTCCTCGATGGATTCCTTGCGCCAGACCTTGGCCATCTCCAACAGGCCCCAGTTGTCCAGCATCCGATAGTGGAGCCAGTACTGGTTGATGGCGGTCAGTTCGCTGCGCAGCCCCTTGTTGAGATAATCGATGACCTTCGGGTCGCCTTGCATGATCCACTCCACCTGTCGCGGCCTAATCGGCCAGATTCCAACTTTAGAATGCTTCTAAGTCAGATCGCTGGCAAGGGCAACCCTCCGCGGAAGCGCGTGGATAATCCTGATTGCAGTCGATTTGGGGAGGGATCAGCAGGCCGCGAGCGCGAATTCGGCGGGCTCGGCATCCTCGTCGTTGGCCGCGTGGGGATGGCTGTGCGGGCAGCCGGCGCAGCAGGCCTTGGCGCAGGGACCCAGCGCCTCATCGATGATGGCCTTGATCGTGCGCGCGCAACGGCCGCATTCGGCGCTGCAGCCGAGGCAGCCGTACATCTGCTTGGCATTTCGTGTCAGGGACCCGCCGGTGCTCACGGCATTGCGGACATCTTGGTCGCTGAGGACGTTACAGGAACAGACAATCACGGGCAGGTCCATCGGTGATGCTTGCCATTATCGATATTGTCGGGTCTCGCCGGATGCAAAAGGAAAAAGCGCTTTTTGAAGCAATTCCAAACTGATGCGGGATTCATATTGGAACGAGTCTAAACTGGTCGGGCATTGAAGCCCATTCTGGCGCTCGTCAGGCCAGTGGCACTCAATCGCCGCTGCCACCACCTCCTCCATCGCCGCCGCCGCAGTCGCCACCGCGCCGTCGGCGCTGCAGTAACCGGAACCGCCGCTATCGGAGCTACTGCTGAACCAGCCGAAGCCCTCGCCGTCTCCGCTGGGATCGCTCGCGCCGTCACCGGCCCCGCTGTGCCGTCTGCGGCCGTGCTCCGCGTTCGCGGACCTCAGGACGTAAGCGACGAGCGAGGCGCCGGCGACCGTGATCATCAAGCCCGTCATACGCTTATCGCCATGCCCCATGTCTCCGTTGTCCACAGATACGTCCTCGGTTTGTGCGGCGCGAGACGTGGCGAAATCTACACGCATTCGTGGCCAAATGAGGCGGCTCCGTTCATTGATCGTTCAAGCGAAATATGGAACCTTCGGCGAGACAGATCACTTGCATGCTGTCCCCGCTCGCGAGAGAAAAGGTGAGGCCATGAAGAAGACATTGCTGGCGCTTTGCGCCGCCGCCGCCTTGGCGGTTTCGACCGTGGCGGTCCCCGCCCCTGCCCACGCACAACGCGGTGTCGCCGCTGGCGTCGCTGCAGGCTTGATTGGCGGCGCCATTGTCGGCGGCGCGATCGCATCGCAGAACGGCTATTACGGCCCCGGCTATTACGCGCCACCGGCTTATGTTGCAGGGCCCGGCTACTACTACGGCCCGGACTGCTATTGGCAGCGCCAGCGCTTCTGGGATGGCTACGGCTGGCGGATTCGCCGCGTCAGGGTCTGCGATTAATCGCCGTTCATCTTGATTAAGTCGAACCAGACGTTCCGGAGAACCGACTGTTTTCCGGGACGTCCGCTTTATGTGGCCTGAAAAAACCGCTTTCTTGGCCGATAGAGCCGCCGACGTTTACTTTCGATTGACTGTTCTGCGCTGTTTAGCAAGACAGCAGTTCGAACCAGCGTGTGAGTCATCTCAAACCGGCGTCGGACCACGGCGCCACCCCTTCCAGGAGAGCCAAAGACATGAAGAAGACTTTAGCTGCCCTTGTCGCCGTCACTACGATTGCCGGTTCGCTGGCCGTTGCTCCGGCCGCCAAGGCCGGTGACGGCGGCGCGATCGCGGCCGGCGTTGCCGGCGGCCTGATCGGCGGCGCCCTGCTCGGCGGCGCTATTGCGGGAGCCCGTCCCGCCCCGGTCTATGTTGCACCGGCCCCGGTCTACGTCGAAGAAGCCCCTTGCCGCTGGGTTCGCGAGCGGTTCTGGGACGGCTATGGCTGGCGTTTCCGTCGCGTCCAGGTTTGCGACTGATCCATCGACGCGACTTCAGCATTAGTTTTCGAAACCCGGCCTCTTGCGGCCGGGTTTTTCTCTGGTCACGGATGCGCCCCGGGAATTCCGTGCCGCAGCGTCAGCGCGCGCAGGATCGCGTCCTTGCCCTCAACGAACCGGCGGCCGATTGCTCGACCGGTTTCGAGCCCGTGTTCAGCATCGTCGGCAAGCACGAGAACCGGCAGCGACTGGTTCTCGACACCGATGAGCGCCACAACCGCCTGCCTTGGCCGCGGCCACGCGATCCGCTCGACGTCGATCGCCTCCTCAAGGTCAGGAAATGACGCAAGCACGCCTTCCAGCAACGCGCAGTGCCAGCAATAGAAGCGCTGGCCGGGGAAGGCCGGATCCTCGAAGCCGGGCTTGAGAAGAAACAGCCTGTCGCGCACCGCGCTTCCTCCCCCGGATCGACTGTCAGCGTTGGCCGCGCATCGCGCGCAGCACCGTGTCGCTCGGCCAACAATCGACCTTCAGCCCGGCCTGTTTCTGATAGGCACCGAGCGCGGCGCGGGTGAGCATTCCGGCCTTGCCGTCGAGCTTGTCCTTGTAGAGGCCGATCCGCGTCAATTCATGCTGCATGGCCTCGACGTCGGCGGAGCGAAGCTGCGTCGACGCCGACCACGGCGTCGCAAACGACAGCGGGCTTGTCATGCGGTCGGCGAGATGGCCGACGAACAGCACGTAGAGATCGGAGAAATTGTACTCCTTGATCACGAAGTAGTTCTTCGTGGTCAGAAAAGCCGGGCCGTAGATGCCCTCCGGCTGCAGCAGCGAGGCCGGCTGCGCCTGCTCGGCGGCGCTGAGCTTCAGCCCGCGCACCGGCACGAAACCGGCGCGGAGCCACTGGCCGATCGGCCTGGTCACCTCGGGCACACCCATCGTGCAATCGACATCGGCCGGCGCCTTGACCTCGTAGGCCCAGCGCACGCCGGGCTGCCAACCCTTGTTGACGAGCTGTTGCGCCGCGGAGGCGAGCGCATCCGGCACCGAGTGCCAGATATCGACGCGGCCGTCGCCATCAAGATCGACGCCGTGCTTGTAATACTCGGACGGCAGGAACTGGGTGTAGCCGGTCGCGCCGGCCCAGGAGGAGGTCATTTCCTTGCGCTTCACCATGCCCTCGCCGAGGATCTTCAGCGCCAGGATGAATTCGGTGCGGTACTGATCCTTGCGGCGGCCGACATAGGCTTGCGTCGCGACCACGCGCAGCGTGTCGTAGGGCAGCGCATAGCGGCCGTAGTCAGTCTCGCGACCCCAGATCGCCAGCACGATCGGGGCCGGCACGCCGAAGCGCTTCTCGATCGCGTCGAGCGGCGGGCGATATTTCTGCAGCAGCTTCTGCCCTTCGGCCGCAAGCCGCGCGATGGAGGCTTCCTTGATGTAATCAGCCGGCACCTGCACGAACTCGGCCTGCGCCGGCGCGCCGGTCTTGGGACGCCCGGGCAGAATGAGGTCGGGCAGCTTGTAGTCGGGCTCGAGCCCGCGGGTCTCGCGCTCGAAAGTCGCGCGCGACACTCCGGCGGCCTGTGCTTCCGGCCACAGCGAGGCGATGAACTGGGTGAAGGCGGCATCTGCAGCGCGCGCGGGCGAGACGATGGGCCAGGATAAAAGCAGAAGCCCGAGGGCGAATGCGCGGAGGAATGTCAAATCCAACAGCCTGTTCACGCAGCGGTCCAATGGGCGCGCCGTCCGGCGACGCCCGTCATGTTCGTGCCGTGAGCCTTATCACGACACCGGATGGCTGTGAACCGCAGGCGGCGCAAGGGCTGCGCTCAGTGCGCGGCCTGCTGCTTGGCTCCCTCGATCGAGTCGTTCGACAGCTTGTCGACGATGGCGATCCCGATGGCCGACAGGATGAAGACGCAGTGGATGATGGTCTGCCACATCACGCCGGTCTCCGTGTAGTTGCCCTTGCCCGACGTCAACGCGCCCGCCTCGATGAAGGTGCGCAGCAGATGGATCGAGGAGATACCGATGATCGCCATCGCCAGCTTGATCTTCAGCACGCTTGCGTTGACGTGGCTGAGCCATTCCGGCTCGTCGGGATGGCCCTGCAAATTGAGGCGCGACACGAAGGTCTCGTAGCCGCCGACGATCACCATCACCAGCAGGTTCGAGATCATCACGACGTCGATCAGGCCGAGGACGGCCAGCATGATCTGCTGCTCGCTGAAATCGAAGGCATGGGCGAACAGGTGCCAGAGCTCCTTCAGGAACAGCACCACATAGACGCCCTGGGCAATGATGAGGCCGACATAGAGCGGCAATTGCAGCCAGCGCGATCCGAAGATCAGCATGGGAACTGGACGCAGCGACCGGCCCTTCAGGGGCGCACGCACGTCGGAGATGGCGGACATGTCGGATAGCTCGCGGAATTTGGATTGCAGAGCGCTCTATCTACGCAATCCCAGGCGCTTGAAAAGCGACAACTGGCCGCAGATTGCGCCGCGGTGCGGTCACGATCTTACCGCTCCTTCAGCCTTCTCCGCCGGCCACAGGTCGGCAGCACGGCATCGTCTTCAGTTGTCGAGCTCAGCTCTGTGAACGAACGGCGACAACCATCTCCAATTCGATGGGCGCGCCTCGCGGTAGCTCGGCAACGCCGATCGAGGTGCGTGCGTGCCGCCCGCGCTCGCCGAGACGTTCGATGAGCCGATCCGAGGCGCCATTCACGACTTGTGATTGCTGGGTGAATCCTGGCGCCGAGGCGACATACCCCACGACCTTCAAGACTTGGACGATCTTGTCCTCACCGCCCGCGGCATGTCTGACGGCGGATATGCAGAGATCAGCGCACAACGCGGCAGCTTCCTGGGCGGCCTTAATATCGACGGCGGCTCCGACCTTGCCGGAGTAAAGGAGATCTTCGCCGCGGCGAGGCAATTGACCACTCACATAGGCAAGTCCGCCGTGGATCACGACGGGGACGTAGTTTCCTCCGGGCTTATTCACGCCTGCAGGGCCATCCGTAGACATTCTGTGTCACCCTTCTGCGTCGCGCGTGAGGCATTCCTCGACAGGTTCGACCGTCCCGGCCGCTCGATCACCGCGTCAGCTTCTTGTACTTCACGCGATGCGGAATGATGCTGTCCTGGCCGAGCCGGCGCATCTTGTCCTTCTCATAGTCCTGGTAGTTGCCTTCGAACCATTCGACATGGCTGTCGCCCTCGAAGGCCAGGATGTGGGTCGCGATGCGGTCGAGGAACCAGCGATCGTGGCTGATGATAACGGCGCAGCCGGCGAAATCCTCCAACGCCTCTTCCAGCGCGCGCAGCGTGTCGACGTCGAGATCGTTGGTCGGTTCGTCGAGCAGCAGCACGTTGGCGCCCGACCTCAGCATCTTGGCGAGATGCACGCGGTTGCGCTCACCGCCGGAGAGCGCGCCGACCTTCTTCTGCTGATCCGCGCCCTTGAAGTTGAAGGCCGAGCAATAGCCGCGCGAATTGACTTCCTTCTTGCCGAGCAGGATCAGCTCGTTGCCGCCGGAGATCTCCTCCCACACGGTCTTGCTGCCGTCGAGCGCGTCGCGCGACTGATCGACATAACCGAGATGCACGGTCTCGCCGACCGTGATCGTGCCCTTGTCCGGCGTTTCCTGCTGGGTGATCATCTTGAACAGCGTGGTCTTGCCGGCGCCGTTCGCGCCGATCACGCCGACGATGCCGCCGGGCGGCAGCTTGAAGGTGAGATCGTCGATCAGCAGGCGGTCGCCGAAGCCCTTGCTGAGGCCTTCGAAGTCGACCACGTTGGCACCGAGCCGCTCGGCGACCGGAATGATGATCTGCGCGGTCTGGGTCTGCTTCTCGCTCGCCTTCTTGAGCAGATCCTCGTAGCGCTGGTAGCGCGCCTTCGACTTGGCCTGACGCGCCTTCGGCGAGGACGCGACCCATTCCTGCTCGCGGGCCAGCGTCTTCTGGTGCGCGGCCTCCTCGCGGCCCTCTTGCTCGAGCCGCTTCTGCTTCTGCACCAGCCAGGACGAGTAGTTGCCCTCGTAGGGAATGCCGCGGCCGCGGTCGAGCTCGAGAATCCACCCGGTGACGTTGTCGAGGAAGTAGCGGTCGTGGGTGACGATCAGGATCGCGCCCGGATAGTTCCGCAGATGGCTTTCCAGCCACGACACCGACTCGGCGTCGAGATGGTTGGTCGGCTCGTCGAGCAGCAACAGGTCTGGCTGGTCGAGCAAGAGGCGGCACAGTGCGACGCGGCGGCGCTCGCCGCCCGAGAGCTTGGTGACGTCGGCGTCGTCGGGCGGGCAGCGCAGCGCGTCCATCGCCTGGTCGACCTTGCTGTCGAGATCCCACAGGCCCTGGGCCTCGATCTCGTCCTGCAGCTTGGTCATCTCGTCGGCGGTCTCGTCCGAATAGTTGACCGCAAGCTCGTTGTAGCGGTCGAGGATCGCCTTCTGCTTGGCGACGCCCTGCATGACGTTTTCGCGAACGGAAAGCTTGGGATCGAGGTGCGGCTCTTGCTCGAGATAGCCGACGCGGGCGCCGTCGGCGACCCAGGCCTCGCCGGTATATTCCTTGTCGAGGCCGGCCATGATCTTGAGCAGCGTCGACTTGCCCGAGCCGTTGACGCCGAGCACGCCGATCTTGGCGTCCGGGTAGAAGCTCAGATGGATGTTATCGAGCACCTTGCGGGTCGGGTAGCTCTTGGTCAGACCCTGCATGAAATAGATGAACTGGCGCGCCATCCGCTGTCCCTGGAATTGATCCGATTTGTGGAAATTTTGCTGCCGCCGATGTAACGGCCAGCCCCCGAAAGCGCAACCGCGGGACCGGCGTTTTCCGGCCGTTCACCACGAGCGATTACCGGTTCGACACCATGTGTGCGCCGGATCACGACAATTGAAACCATCTTTTAATAAATCAGGCCAAAACTCGTTTTCAGGCGCCGAAAATGGCGTTTTTCGCGGCGAAACCGCGATCAAATGAGTAGAGGCCGCGTCATGGCTACCATCACTTCGGCATCTTTCCCGCGCCCGGCGACCAGAAGCGAGACCGGGCTGTTCAACGAATTCCGTGCCTTCTGGCGCGCCTTCATTGCGAGGGCGTTCAACCCCTATCGGCCGGAACTGCACTATATGCGTGGCCCGGGCCCGGCCTGGCGCGCCAAGCACGTCGCCGTGTCACCCGCTGTGCAATCGATGCTCGCCGAAATCCGCACCGCGAAGGCGCACAAGTCCTCTCCGTCCGCATAACAGCCGTCACCACAGCCGCTTGCGCGCCCGCCGATTGCGCGCGACCATGACGACCCACGACGGTGCATATTCGCCGTCGCCCTCGCCATGAACGGACCTGCCAATGACGCGGCTCAGCTGTGCAATCCTCGACGACTATTTTGATCTCGCGCTTTCGGTCGCCGACTGGCCCCGGATCAAGGACCGCGTCGATGTCAGCGTCTTCGACAAGCCGTTCGCAGGCGAGGCCGATGCGGCGGCGAAGCTGAAAGATTTCGACATCATCTGCGCGATGCGCGAGCGTACCCCATTTCCGCGCTCGCTGCTCGAGGGCCTGCCTAGGCTGAAGCTCTTGATCACCTCGGGCATGCGCAACGCGTCGATCGACATGGAGGCGGTCAAGGATCGCAAGATCGTGCTGTGCGGCACGCAGTACGGCCGCGATCCCACCGCGGCCCTGGCCATGGGCCTGATCCTGGAACTCACCCGCGGCATCGGCCGCGAGAACGCACGGATGCATGCCGGCGAGCCCTGGCAGACCTTTGCCGGCACCGAGATCGAGGGCAAGACGCTCGGCATCATCGGCCTCGGCAAGCTCGGCAGCAAGGTCGCCGGCATGGCCAAGCCGTTCGGCATGAACGTCATCGCCTGGAGTCCCAACCTCACGCCCGAGAAGTGCAAGGAGGTCGGCGTCGGTTACGCCAGCAAGGACGAGCTGTTCGCCACCGCAGACATCATCACCATCCATGTCGTGCTGAGCCCACGCTCGCGTGGGCTGGTCGGTGCCGCCGACCTCGCGCGGATGAAGCCGTCGGCCTATCTCATCAACACGGCGCGCGGACCGATCGTCGATGAGGATGCCCTCCTCGCGGTGCTCCGCGAGAGGAAGATCGCTGGTGCCGGCATCGATGTGTTCGCGGTCGAGCCGCTGCCATCGGACCATCCGTTGCGCAAGCTCGATAATGTCGTGATCACGCCGCATCTCGGCTACGCAACGCGCGAAGGCCTGCAGACGCATTACGGGCAGATGGTCGATTGCATCGACGCCTTCGCCAAGGGCGGCGAGCTGCCGCGGCGTCTGGCCTGAGGCGCACGGAACCACGCTCAGCGCGACCGAACTGCGAGAGCGGCGACGCCTCTACGACTTCAATATCCAGCGAAATGCGCGTCGAAGCTCGGCGCCGCCGTCACGGTCGTACCAGCGGCCATGGGCGAGGATGATCCGTTCGGGATTCCATTCGATCATGGAGGCGACGGCGGCCTTCACCGTGGCACCGTTCTTCGCGAAGGTCAGCCGCATGTCGCGCGGCGTGCTGCCGTCGGGATCGCGCACGCCACCGATCCAGGTCAGAAATCGCATCAGCGATGAGTTGATCCGGCCCGCCTCGAAATTCTCGATCAGGTCGGTCAGCACCAGCGTCAGCGACGGGCGATGGAAGAACACGACCTCCGTCATGTACTTCCCTGCGACTGGCAACGTCGCGATCGCGTCGTCCCAGGGATAGCCCGATGGCCGGTCCAGCGCCTCGCCATCGCAGGCCAGCCGCGCGCCGGCCTGCTGCCTGATCCCGGGTGCGAGATAGACGCGTGCCTCGGGATAGGCAGCATGCCAATCCGGTATCCACCAGTAATGCAGCCGGTTTGGTCCGACGATCCAGCAAGGCTTGCCGAGGCGCGCAATCTCGGCCTTGAGCGCGTCATCCAGCGGCGTCGGCGAATGAACGAACAGCCTGTCCCCGGCGAGCCGAATGATCGTCGCACGTGTTGGAAACGGCATCCTGAGCCAGCGCGGACCGAACCGGATGACGGGGCCATCGACGATCCACACGTCGTCTGCGACCGGCTTCGGCGTGTTCAGCGGTGGGTAGGTCAGGCGGGCTTCGTGCATCGCATGCCTCGCGTCGGCAACGTCGAGATGCCCAGCTTGTTACAACAAAAAAGGCGCGCTGTTCGCGCGCCGTTTTCGATGAATTGTGAGCCAGCCTGGAGCGCAATGAATTTGGATCGAATCGGTTCGGCGACCTCTCCCCGACGGGGAGAGGTCGATTTGCGCAGCAAATCGGGTGAGGGGCCGCGGCTTTAACGAGAGACCGTAATCCCTCACCCGGCGCTACGCGTCGACCTCTCCCAAGGGAGAGGTGAACCGCCGCCACTCCTCTCAACCTAATCTCATCGCGCTCTAAGGTCCGGACTCAATCAGGTCCACCAAATGATAGCGGCAGCAAGATTGACGGCCGAGAGGAAGTTTCTGGCGAGCTTGTCATAGCGGGTTGCAATGCGCCGCCAGTCCTTGAGCCTGCAAAACATGCGCTCGACGAGGTTGCGCCGCTTGTATGCGGCGCGGTCGAACGGATGGAAGCGTTTTCGGGTGGGATTGTTTGGGATGACCGGGGTTGTTCCCCGTTCGATGAGGAATTGCCGCAGTTCGTTCGCGTCATAGGCCGTGTCGGCCGCACAGCAACGCGGTGGTGGCAGAGAGCTGAGCAGGGGCAGCGCCGCGCGGATGTCACCACGCTGACCTGGCGTTACTTCGAGCGCGATGGCGCGTCCGAGACTGTCGCAGACGGCGTGGATCTTGGTGGTCCTGCCACCGCGGGAACGACCGATGGCCTGAGCCTCCGCCCCCCTTTTCCACCGGCCGCCGCACGGTGCGCCTTGGCGGTCGTGGAATCGATGGCCTGGAAGTCGTCATCGGGCGACAGGCCCCGAAGTGCTTCGAACAGATTGCGCCAGACCTCGCGCCGCGACCAGCGGTTCCAGCGATTGTAGACGGTCGTGTAAGGGCCGAACACTGCCGGGCAATCGCGCCAGCGGCAGCCGGACTTCAACACATGGATGATGCCACTGATCACGCGGCGATCATCGACTCGACGAGCGCCGGGCTGATTTTGCGGCAGCAAGGGCTCGATTGCTGCCCACTGCCGATCATTCAACCAAAACTCGCCCGCCATGATCCAAGCCCCGCAAATGCAGAGCTTGAATCATATCTCCACGTAAAATTATACATCTGATTGAGTACAAACCTTAGCGGACCGTGACCGGCGCAGGCAGCGGCTGGACGGAGGTCGGCTGCGTGCCGGGCAGCGGCGCGGCTTGAGCCTGCGGGGCGGCAGCAGCCACCGAGGTGCTGTCGGGTGTCGGCGCGGCGGATGCCGTCGCCGTTCCCGCAGGCGGGTTGCCCGGCCAGACAACCACGCGGGTGCCGACCTTGACCCGATCGAACAGGTCCGAGACGTCTTCGTTCAGCATGCCGATGCAGCCCGACGACACGAACTTGCCGATGGTCGACGGCTGGTTGGTGCCGTGAATACGGTACACGGTCGAGCCGAGATACATCGCACGGGCACCGAGCGGGTTGCCGGGTCCGCCGGCCATGAAGCGCGGCAGATAGGGCTGACGCTCGATCATCTCCGGCGGCGGATGCCAATCCGGCCACTCGGCCTTGCGGGTGATCTTCTGCACGCCGGTCCAGGTGAAGCCATCGCGGCCGACGCGGACGCCGTAACGGATGGCCCGACCGTTGCCGAGAACGTAGTAGAGATAGGTGTGCGGCGTATCGACCACGATGGTGCCCGGCGGCTCCTTGGTCTGGAACGCCACTTCCTGGCGACGCAGATTCGGCGCAAGTTGCGCCGGACCGTCTTCGGGCTGCTCATCCGGCGGCAGGGCAGCAATCTGCACCGGCTTGCCGTCGGCGCCGATCGGAGGCGACTGCGGCGGCACCGTTCCGGTGACACCGGCCGCATTCACTGCGCCCGGCGGGCGCATTCCGTTGCGATCATTTCCATTCGGATTGGCGGGATAGACCACGTTTGCGGCCGGAACGCCGCCGTCACCGTAGGCCTGTTGCTGCTGCGATCCACCCTGCGGGCGGTCGGCATAGATCACCGGTGGCGGCCCCATCGGGCGGCCGTAGCGCGGATCGTCCGGCGACATCACCGGGCCCGATGGCGCACGATCGGAGTAAGCCGGCTGGGCATTCATCGGACGCCCATAGCGCGGGTCATCCGGGGACATCACAGGACCGGGTGGCGGCAACGAGGCCGAATTCTGCGGCGCATCGTCATCGTCGAGCGAGTCGAAATTCGGCATGTTGCCCGGCGAATAGGGCTGGGGCGCCGCGGAATAGGCGGGACCCTGGGGAGCCGGATAACCCTGCTGCGCATGCGCAAACGAGGTTCCTGCCACCCCAAGTGCCGCGGCAGCGCAAATCGTCAGAATGCGGTTGATCATCATTGCTCTTGTATAGTCCCCAAGCCACACCGGACCGTTAACGGCCCAATGACCGAAGATAGCGGCGCATTCAAGACAAATCCGCGAAACCCAGCCCAATTCGGGCATTTTGTGATCCCGTGTGACTACGGCAACGGTGTCCCATGGCTTGGAAAAGACTGTCTACGTGCCCGAAATCATCAATCACCCGCATTTTGTAACAAACAGTCTTCAAGCGTTGCGATATCCTCGAATCGGCCTGATTCGCGCTCGCGACACTGGCCTCCTCGAGTGGTCACCGCGTTCCCTGTTCATCAAGACCCCGCGCAGAAGGGGGAACCCGCGCCCATGCTTCCCGGCCTCCGTTTCTTGTTCGCCGCGATCGTGCTGGCGACGTCGCTCTTGGTGTTCGGGTTGGGTGCCGCGGCGCTGTTCCGCGCCGCGCATGAGGAATTCGCCAGCATTCCCGCCCGCCAGGCTCCGCCCGAGCCACAATTCGCCCAGCCGCCGGTGCTTGCGATGATGCGCGTCGACCCGCCCGCGGACGCGCCGCTCACCGACAAGGTGACAGCGGATAGCCCATCGCCATCGATCCCCGCCGCGTCCGAACCCACCGCCCCGGCAGAGCCACCGCCGGCCGCCGAACCGGAGAAGGTCGCTGCCGTGAAGGCGGCGGATGATCTGCCTCCCCCGGCTGCACCGACGCTTGTGACGGAGGCCGTGGAAGGCGCCGCGCCGGTGCAGGCCGCCGAGGCCGCTCCGCAGGCCCCGGTCACGGACATTCCGCCACCGACTGAGGCCGCGCCGCAAGCCACAGAGGCCGCGCCGGTGGCGCAGCCGGCTCCGGCGGCCGCCGGAGCTGCGCCCGCTCCCGCCGAGCCGAAGGTCGCTGCGGTGGTTGAGCCGCCCGCCGCAGTCAGCGAACCCGTATCCGCCCCATTAGCGCCAGCCATGGTTGCGCCGGAACCGGCGCCACCGCCATCGCCCGAAGCGATCGCGGCTGAGAGCAAGATCGCAACGTTGGGCGGACCGGAAGTCGTGATCGAACAGCCCGCTCCACAGAAGTCTGCAGGGACGAAGCACGCGACCGCCGAGGCGAAGAAGAAGCCGGACCACAGCGCGAGCCGCAAGCCGGCGCATCGCAAGGAGCGCCGCCGAGTGGCCCGTGCGCGACCGGCCCGGCAGGCGGTGGTCCAGCAGCAGGTGCTGGATCCGTTTGGCCAGCCAGTGACCGTGACCCGACGATAGCGCCGTCGTCAGGCCGGCCCCGTTGCAATCGGCGGGCCGCCGGCCTGCCCCCATTCCGACCATGAGCCGTCATACAGCGCGGTGTCGGTGATGCCGAGCCGGTAGAGTGCGAGCGTCAGCACGGCGGCCGAGACGCCCGAGCCGCAGCTCGTCACGATCGGCGCATCGAGCTTCACGCCGCCCCCCGTGAACGCTGCGCGCAGATCGTCGAGCGGCTTCATGGCGCCGGTCGCGGCATCGAACAGGACGTTGTAAGGGACGTTACGGGCACCCGGGATGTGGCCTGCGCGGATGCCCGGCCGCGGCTCCGGCGCGCGCCCCTCGAAGCGATCGGCGGCGCGCGCGTCTATCACCTGCTCCTTGCTGCTTTCGACATTGGCGATCATCTGCTCGATGCTGCGCACGCGCTTCGGATCGTAGCTCGCCCTGAAGGTCGCAGGCTGCGGCGTCGCCTCGCCGCTGTCGACGGGGCGGCCCTCGGCGCGCCACTTCTTCAAGCCCCCATTGAGGATGCGCACATCGCGGTGACCGTACGAGAGGAACATCCACCAGGCGCGAGGCGCGGCCACCCAGCCGCCGGCATCATAGATCACGACGGTGTCGGCGTTGCTGACGCCGAGCGCGCCGACGTCGCGGCCGAACTGCTCGGCGCTAGGAAACATGTGCGGCAGCGGATTGGAATGATCCGACACAGCATCGACGTCGAAGAACACCGCGCCGGGAAGATGCGCGGCGAGGTAGTCGTCCTTCGGCAGCGGCAGCACGCCCGGCAGCTTGAAGGTCGCGTCAAGGAGCTTCACCTTGGCGTCGCCGAGATGCGCGGCCAGCCATTCTGTTGAGACAAGCGGATCGTCGGCAACGGTCATGATGCGCATTTCTCCAATCGTCATTGCCGGACTTGGTCCGGCAATCCATCTTTTGAAATGATGGACGCGCGGGTCAGGCCCGCGTGTGACATCTACTAACCTTTCTTCTTCGGCTCCCACGCCTCGATCGGCCCGCCGGCGTCGCGCCAGGCCGCGAAACCGCCGCCCATATGCGCGACCGGCTTCAGGCCCATGTCCTTTGCGGTCTTGGCGGCGAGCGCAGAGCGCAGGCCGCCGGCGCAGTGGAAGATGAATTTCTTGTCTTCCTGGAAGATCGGCTTGGCGTAGGGGCTCTTCGGGTCGATCCAGAATTCCAGCATGCCGCGGGTGCAGGAGAAAGCGCCGGGGATCCTGCCGTCGCGCTCAATCTCGCGGGGATCGCGGATGTCGACAATGACGACGTCGTCCTTGCCGATCAGCGTGATCGCATCGGCCGCGCTGATGGTCTCGATCTCGGCATTGGCCTCGTCGATCATCGCTTTGATGCCACGGTGAATGGTCTGGGCCATGGGACTCTCCCTTGATGTTGTTGGCACGCCCGTGGGCGCGCGACGCCTTGTGCGCTTATCGCACCAGCTCCCTCATCGCATTCTCCAGACCCTCGATCGTAATCGGATACATGCGTTCGGAGAAGATGCGGCGGATGATGGTGGTCGATTCCGAATAATCCCAGTGCTTCTGCGCCACCGGATTGAGCCACACCGCATGCGGATAGGTGCGGATGATGCGATCGAGCCAGACCGAGCCGGCCTCCTCGTTGACATGCTCGACCGAGCCGCCGGGGACCATGATCTCGTAAGGCGACATCGACGCATCGCCGACGAACACCACCTTGTAGTCGTGCGGATACTTGTGCAGCACGTCCCAGGTCGGCGTGCGGTCAGTGAAGCGCCGCTTGTTCTGCTTCCACACGCCTTCATAGAGGCAGTTGTGGAAGTAGAAATACTCCATGTGCTTGAATTCGCTCTTGGCGGCCGAGAACAGCTCCTCGACCTGCTCAATATGCGAATCCATCGAGCCGCCGATATCGAAGAACACCAGCACCTTGACCGCGTTGCGCCGCTCGGGACGCATATGCACGTCGAGATAGCCGTGGTTGGCGGTCTCCTTGATCGTGGTGTCGAGGTCGAGTTCGTCGGGCGCGCCGGTCCGCGCGAACTTGCGCAGGCGGCGCAGCGCGACCTTGATGTTGCGGATGCCGAGCTCGACATTGCCGTCGAGGTCCTTGAACTCGCGCCGGTCCCACACCTTCACCGCGCGGTTGTTGCGGTTCTTCTCCTGCCCGATGCGGACGCCTTCGGGATTGTAGCCATGGGCGCCGAACGGCGAGGTGCCGGCGGTGCCGATCCATTTGCTGCCGCCCTGATGGCGGCCCTTCTGCTCCTCGAGCCGCTTCTTCAGCGTCTCCATGAGCTTGTCCCAGCCCATGGCCTCGATCTGCTTCTTCTCTTCCTCGGTGAGATATTTCTCGGCGAGCTTCTTCAGCCACTCCTCAGGGATCTCGGCCTTGTCCATGGCATCGAGCAAGCTCTCGAGCCCCTTGAACACGGAGCCGAACACGCGGTCGAACTTGTCGAGATTGCGCTCGTCCTTCACCAGGGCGGCGCGCGACAAATAATAGAAGTTCTCGACCGATTGTTCGGCGAGATCGGCGTCGAGCGCTTCCATCAACGTCAGATATTCCCGTAGCGTCACGGGGACCTGGGCGTCGCGCAGCGATGTGAAGAACTGCAGGAACATAGTTACCTAGATCGCCCGCTGGGCCGGTGCCGTCAAGGGGCCCCGGCCGTGCTCCATCCCGAGGTCAGCCATTCATTTCCACCCGATGGCTGGCTGCGACCCTCGGTCCAGCAGAGGTGTTTGCACGGTGTAACAGTCGCGCACGAGCCGGCAGTCATTCCGCACAGCGGAAAGATGATACCTGACATTCCATGCCGATACCGCTTTCGGCACCGCTGCACTGCGGAATCCGCGCTAGACCGGCCGGGTTTTTCAACTAGAATTGTATGTGACAGGTCATTGAGGCAGAGGCGGTTTGAATGGGTATCATCGCGGCGCTGGTGATCGGCGCGATCGCCGGCTGGCTCGCGGGGCAGATCGTGCGCGGCGCCGGCTTCGGGTTGATCGGCAACATCATCGTCGGCATCATCGGCGCGCTGGTAGCCAGCTGGCTGTTGCCGCGGCTCGGCATCAGCCTCGGAAGCAGCGCGATCCGCGACGTCATCAACGCGACCATCGGCGCGGTGATCGTGCTGGTGATCCTGTCGCTGGTCAGACGTGTGTGAACGACGAAATTGCACCCCGAACGACCGCTGCGAAAGCGGTCGTTTCATGTTGAGGCCCAGTTGGCCAAGGAACGAACCAAGGCAAAGAGATAGATGAAATTCACGGGTACCAAGGACTACGTCGCAACCGATGACCTCAAGGTCGCCGTCAATGCCGCCATCGTGCTCGAGCGCCCGCTCCTGGTGAAGGGCGAGCCCGGCACCGGCAAGACGGTGCTGGCCGAGGAGGTCGCCAAGGCGCTCGACGCGCCGCTGCTCACCTGGCACATCAAGTCCACGACCAAGGCACAGCAGGGCCTCTACGAATACGATGCCGTTTCGCGCCTGCGCGACAGCCAGCTCGGCGACGCGCGCGTGTCCGACATCAAGAACTACATCAAGCGCGGCAAGCTGTGGGAAGCCTTCGCCAACCAGAAGCGCCCGGTGCTGCTGATCGACGAGATCGACAAGGCGGACATCGAATTCCCCAACGACCTGCTGCTCGAACTCGACCGCATGGAGTTCCATGTCTACGAGACCGGCGAGACCATCAAGGCGAAGCTGCGCCCGATCGTGATGATCACGTCGAACAACGAGAAGGAGCTGCCGGACGCCTTCCTGCGCCGCTGCTTCTTCCACTACATCAAGTTCCCGGACTCCGAGACGATGGGCAAGATCGTCGACGTGCACTTCCCCGGTATCAAGAAGCGGCTGGTGGAAGAGGCGCTGCGCATCTTTTTCGAGGTCCGCGAGGTGCCCGGCCTGAAAAAGAAGCCCTCGACCTCCGAACTGCTCGACTGGCTCAAGCTGCTGCTGAACGAGGACATCACGCCGGAGATGCTGCGTGAGCGCGATCCGCGCAAGCTGATCCCGCCGCTGCACGGCGCGCTCCTGAAGAACGAGCAGGACGTGCATCTGTTCGAGCGGCTGGCGTTCCTGAGCCGCCGCGAGGTCTAGTTCCGATATCGGCGAACGCCGGGGCCGAGGCTCCGGCGTTTTGCTTAACCGCCTCATCCAACAAGAAGACCAGGGAAGATGAACGTCCAGACCCAAATCCGCGCCGCCGAGCCCGTCACAACCGAACATTTCGACGTCCTGATCGCGGGCGCCGGCATCTCCGGCGTCGGCGCCGCCTATCATTTGACGACGCAATGCCCGGGCACCAGCTTCGTGGTGCTGGAGACGCAGAAGACGTTCGGCGGCACCTGGTCCACTCATCGCTATCCCGGTATCCGCTCGGACAGCGACCTGCACACCTTCGGCTATCGCTTCAAGCCGTGGACCAGCGCGCCGATCGCGACTGCGGCCGAGATCTTGAAGTATATGGGCGAGGTGATCGAGGAGAACCACCTCGCGCCCCACATCCGCTATCGCCACACCATCACCGCGGCGAAGTGGTCGAACGAGACCAATCTCTGGACCATCGATGCGACGCGCATCGACACCGGCGAGAAGCTGCGCTTCACCACCAATTTCTTTTGGATGTGCCAGGGCTATTACCGCCACGCCGAGGGCTACACGCCCGAATGGACCGACATGGCGAAGTTCAAGGGCCCGATCGTGCATCCGCAGAAGTGGCCGGAGGACCTCGACTACAAGGGCAAGCGCGTGATCGTGATCGGCTCCGGCGCTACCGCCGCAACGCTGATCCCGGCGATGGCGAAGGACGCCGGCCACGTCACCATGCTGCAGCGCTCGCCGACCTATTTCCGCACCGGCCGCAACGCGATCGAGATCGCCGAGGAGCTGCGCAAGCTGCAGGTCGACGAGCACTGGATCCACGAGATCACCCGCCGCAAAATCCTGTTCGACCAGGACGCCTTCACCCGCAAGACCTTCGCAGAGCCCGAGGCCGCCAAGAAGGATTTGCTGTCGGCGGTGGAGGCCTATCTCGGCAAGGACTACGACATCGCCACCCACTTCACGCCGCGCTACCGGCCGTGGCGGCAGCGCATCGCCTTCATTCCGGACGGCGACCTGTTCCAGGCCATCAAGGGCGGCAAGGCGTCCGTCGTCACCGACGAGATCGACCGCTTCACCGAGAAGGGCATCCTGCTGAAGTCCGGCAAGGAGCTCGAGGCCGACATCATCATCACCGCGACCGGCTTCCACCTCTCCGCCAACGGCGACATCGATTTCGAGATCGACGGCAAGCCGCTCGATTTCGCCGATACCGTGACCTATCGCGGCATGATGTTCACCGGGGTGCCGAACCTGGTCTGGGTGTTCGGCTATTTCCGCGCCAGCTGGACGCTGCGCGTCGACCTCGTCGCCGATTTCGTCTGCCGCATGCTCAAGCACATGAAGGAGACCGGCGCGAACAAGGTGACGCCGGCGCTGCGCCCTGAAGACCGCAACATGCCGCTGCTGCCGTGGATCGATCCGGAGAACTTCAACCCCGGCTACATGATGCGCGGCATGCATCTGCTGCCGAAGCGCGGCGACAAGCCGGAATGGCAGCACAACCAGGACTACTGGGCCGAGAAGGACGAATTCCCGGCGATCGACCTCAAGGACAAGGCGTTCGTCTACGGCTGAGCTCCTTCTCTGGTTCCGTCATCCTGGCGCTGTCCCGTCATCCCCGCGCAACGGCTTTGCCGTTGTCGCTGGAGGTGCTCGCGCAGCAAGCCTCGAAGGATGCACGGCCCCAGTCGGGCCGTCGTGCTTCGAGACGGCCGCTGCGCGGCCTCCTCAGCATGACGGTGATAGATCAAGCGCGCTGATCGACGAGCATCATCGCGCACCGCCTCTCTTTCCTCACGCATATTCCGGCAGCTTCGCGGCGAGCTCAGGTGCCTTGCCGCGGATCATGTCGGAGGCCTTGTCGGCGATCATCAGCGTGGAAGCGTTGAGATTGGCCGAGATCATCCGCGGCATGATCGAGGCGTCGATCACGCGCAAGCCCTCCATGCCGTGGACACGAAGCTGGTCGTCGACCACGGCCCATGGCGCGTCCGCCGGGCCCATCCGGCAGGTGCAGCCGGGATGGAAAGTGGTGGTGCCGCGCTGGGTCGCGGCGGCGAGGAACTCATCGTCGCTCTGCACCTTGGGACCCGGAAAATCCTCATAGGCGAAATACGGCTTGAGCGGCTCGGAGGCGAGCAGCCGGCGCGCCAGCTTCATGCCGGCGACGACGACGCGGCGGTCGATCTCCTCGGCGAGATAGTTGGTCTGGATGATCGGCGCCTGGAACGGATCGGCGGAGCGGATCCGGACATAGCCGCGGCTCTCCGGCCGCTGCTGCCAGGACGCCACCGTCATGCCGGGCTCGTCCTCGAGCTGGCCCTGCACGCCTTCCTTGTAGCTGGCCGGCGTGAAGGTGAGCTGCAGGTCCGAGCTCTCGGTGGTCTCGCCGGAATGCCAGAAGCAGTAGACCATGGTCGGCGACAGCGACAGCAGGCCGCGCCGCGTCGTCGCCCATTTCAGCGCCTCGACCCACAGGCTCATGCCGCGGCGAAGCTCGTTGATGGTCCTGATGTTCTTGACCCGCGCCACCGAGCGCGGCGCGTAGTGATCCTGCAGGCCCTCGCCGACACCCGGCAGCGCGTGGCGCACCTCGATGCCGTGCGACTTCAACAAATCGGGCGAGCCGACGCCGGAGAGCTGCAGCAACTGCGGCGAGTTGTAAGCGCCGCCGGAGAGAATGACTTCCTTGGTGGCGCGGATCTCGAGCGGGTCGCCATACTTGCCGCCCCTGTTGTAGCGCACGCCGACCGCGCGCTTGCCCTCGAAGATAATGCCGGTCACATGCGCATGCGTGCGCACGTCGACATTCGGCCGCCGCCGCGCCGGATGCAGGAAGGCGGTCGCGGCGCTGACGCGGCGGCCGTTCAGGATGGTACGCTGGCAATAGGAGACGCCCTCCTGGATCTTGCCGTTGTAGTCGGGATTGCGCGGAATGCCGAGGCTGACCGCGCCATCCATGAAGGCCTCGCAGAGCGGGTCCTGCCAGTCCATCGTGGTGACGGTGAGGTTGCCGTCGCGGCCGCGATAGGTGTCGTCGCCCTCACCGATGCGCCGCTCCATGCGCCGGAAATAGGGCAGCACGTCGGGATAGCCCCAGCCGCGATTGCCGAGTTGCGCCCAGGTGTCGAAATCCTGGCGCTGGCCGCGATTGTAGATGTGGCCGTTGATCGAGGACGAGCCGCCGAGCGTCTTGCCACGCGGCGCATAGATGCTGCGCCCGCCGGTGTACGGACCCACCTCCTGCTGATAGGCCCAGTTCACGCTCTTCATGTGGAAGGTCTTGATGAAGCCGGCCGGCAGATGGATGTAGGGGTGCCAGTCGCTCGGGCCCGCCTCGAGCACACAGACCCTGACGCCCGGATCTTCACTCAACCGGTTGGTCAGCACGCTCCCGGCGGAGCCTGCGCCGATAATCACATAATCGAACGTTTCCATCGTCTCGCTTCTCGCGCCGACTGCGGTGTCAGCGCGGCTTGTCGTTGAGTTGATAATTGAGATGCGCCTTCACCGTCGGCCACTCGCTGGCGATGATGCTGTAAACCACCGTGTCGCGCAACGTGCCGTGGGGCGAGATCTGGTGGCTGCGCAGGATGCCGTCCTGCTTGGCGCCGAGACGCTCGATGCCGCGGCGGCTCTGGTGATTGAAGAAATGCGTGCGGAACTCGACCGCGATGCAGTCGAGCTTCTCGAAGGCATGGGAGAGCAGCAGCAGTTTGCACTGCGTATTGACCGCGCTGCGCTGCACACGCTTGGCGTACCAGGTCGAGCCGATCTCGACGCGGCGGTTCGGCGTATCGACATTCATGTAGGTCGTCATGCCGCTGATCTGGCCCGCGGCGTCGAACACCGTGAACGGCAGCATCGAGCCGGCGGCCTGCAGGCCGAGCCGGCGATCGATCTCCTTGGTCATATTCTCCGGCTTCGGAATGGCCGTGTACCAGAGCTTCCAGAGCTCGCCGTCCTTCACGGCCTCGGTCAGTCCAGCGACATGATCATGCGACAGCGGCTCGAGCCGCGCATGGGTGCCGCGAAGGGTGACCGGTTCAAGCCAGGGCATTTTGCATCCTTTCCGTCATTGCGAGAAGCTCGCGACAAAATTGGAAAGCAATTTTGCGCTGAAGCGACGAAGCAATCCATTATTTCCGCGTCCGTGGCTGCATGGATTGCTTCGCTTCGCTCGCAATGACGTTCTTACGTCACTTGTTCAGAAAGTTCAGCGGCAATCCCGGCCGCGACCAGTCCATCGCGATCAGTTCGCCCTTGCCCGACAGCGTGATGTAGGCGGTCTTCAGCTCCGGGCCGCCGAAGGCGATGTTGGTGGTGACGCGGTCGCCGGTCGGCACCTGCTCGACCAATGTGCCGTCGGGCGCGATCACCGAGATGCAGCCCGAGACCAGCGTCGCGACGCAGACATTGCCGTTCGCCTCCACCGCGAGTGAATCGAACATCTGGTAGCCCCCGAGGCCTGCGATCGGCTTGCCGCGCTCGCCGCGATAGATCACGTCGCGCGGCTTGACGGTGCCGGGCTCGGAGAGTTCGTAGGCCCACAGCCGCGCGGTCGGCGTTTCAGCGATGTAGACGGTCTTCTCGTCAGGCGACAAGCCGATGCCGTTGGCCGGCAGGATACCGTGCACGGCCTCGACGATCTCGGTCATGCCAGGCTTCAGATAGTAGAATGCGCCGACATCCATGTCGCGGGCGCGGCGCTTGCCGAGGTCGGAGAACCACAGGCCGCCCTGCTTGTCGAACACCAGGTCGTTCGGCCCGCGCAGCTCGTGCTCGCCGCATTTGGTGGCGACGGTCTCGACCTTGCCGGATTGCAGATCGACGCGCTGGATCGAGCCGCCGAGATAGTCCGCCGGCTGCGGCCCCGGCATGATCATGTTGCGGGTCGGGATCCAGGAGAAGCCGCCGTTGTTGCAGATATACATTTTGCCGTCGGGACCGAGCGCGGCGCCGTTCGGGCCGCCCGGGACCTTTGCGACCACTTCCTTGCGCCCATCGGGATAGACCCGGGTCAGGCGCTGGCCGCGGATTTCGACCAGCACGACCGAACCGTCGGGCATGACGACCGGACCTTCGGGAAACTCCAGATCGGTGGCGAGAACACGAATATTGGCCATGGCATCCTCCCGGCTCTTTGGCTGCAGGCGGATTCCCTTGCGGTCCCCCACGCGCAACATGTTGTTTCGTCCTGTTATGGCAAAGTGGGTATGGCTTGCCAAGCAATCGGGCCGCAACGCTGCCCGGCGTTGGGAGGTAGCCGGCCCCCAAAGTGGCAGCGGCGCTCAAATGCCAAACGTCGTCATTGCGAGCGAAGCGAAGCAATCCATGGTTCAGCATATGCGGAACGATGGATTGCTTCGTCGCTTCAGCGCAAAATTGCTTTGCAATTTTGTCGCGAGCTCCTCGCAATGACGGTGGCTTGGCGCAGAAACCCGCATTCTCGCGGCACGATGTGTCCGAGGTTTGCCTGTCGTTTCACCCTCTTGCTCAATAGAGGGCGCAGGGAAAGCCAGGTGCCGATTGCGCCCATGGGTCCCGAGCAAATGGAAAGCTCGGGAGGTAGGACCACAGGTGAAACCGGATCATCCCGGCTTTCCCTGCGCGATGGGTTACGGCTTACTTCGTGCTCTCCCCGGCGAGACTTGGCTTTTTTGTCACCGTCTTCGCAAAGACGCTGTCCGCGTGCTTAGCGAGGAGACACCTGCCACTGGGGCGTCGAGACCACACGACTTCACCGTCCGCGTCACGCATGCTCGTCAGTCATGCGATCAGCGTCCACCGCATCTCACCGCAACACTCGTGACGATCGCGACGCGCCCCTCAATCGGGTGAGACGGGCGGATTCAACATCTGAGTTGGGTGAATCGCGAAGCGAAAAATTGCCCGTCGGGTTGGTTTGTCGCACCCTTCCCTGTCATTCCGGGGCTCGCGAAGCGAGAACCCGGACCAGAGTTTGACGGTGGATAGAACTTATTCGTAGGGTGGGTTGGCGAAGCGTAAACCACCGCCTCCGTCGCAGCGATTTTGGTGGATTACGCCTGCGGCTAAGCCACCCTTCGGATCATGCGAACTCCATCAGCTCAACGTGCCCGCGTGCACCCACCAGCCGGGATGCTCGACACGCAGCTTCTCGCCGGCCGCCTGGGCGTCGGCGTCCTTGCCGAAGATCGCAAAGCACGTCGCGCCGGAGCCCGACATGCGCACGAGGCGAACGTCCTTGGTCTCGCGCAGCGCAGACAGCACGTCGCTGATCACGGGTTCGATCCGCGCCGCAGGCGCTTCGAGATCGTTGGTGCCGCGCGCGAGCGCCTCGATCCAGTCGTCGATCGCGCACCCCGCCTCCGGCCAGGACGGCGCCTGGATCACGACGTCGGTGGCGCCGACCAGGAGCTCGCCGTGACGCAGACCGAGCGCATTGAACACGTCCTTGGTCGCGACCGGCACCCGCGGATTGACCATCACGCAAGGCAGCTTCGGCAAATTAAGCGGCAGCAGCGTCTCGCCGACACCGGTCATGTCGCAGGCGTGCGAGGCGACGCACACGGGCACGTCGGCGCCGGTCTGCAGCGCCACTTCCATGATCCTGGTGTCGTCGAGCGAGAGCTCGTTGAGCCGCGCGAGCAGCCGCAGCGCGGCCGCGGCATCCGCCGAGCCGCCGCCGATGCCGGCAGCGACGGGCAAGACCTTTTCCAGCGTGAAGTGGCCGACCCTGAGGTCCGCGACGCGTTCACCGAGCAGGCGCGCCGCCTTGAGTACGAGATTGTCCGAGGTGTCGCCGCAGGCATCGGCCAGCGGTCCCTCCATCGTCAACGCGAGCTCGGAGCCCGGCTTGAGCGTGAGACGATCGGCGCAATCGGCAAACGCGACGACGCTCTCCAGGTCATGAAAACCATCGACGCGCCGCCCGACCACCTTCAGCGTCAGGTTGACCTTGGCACGCCCCTCTTCAACAAGCGCCGGCACGGCGACAAACCCCTAAAAAACAAAGATCGTGTGCGATTAGCGTAAATCGCATCATGATCCTATCCCTTTTGTTTGAGCAGAAATTCCGCGCTGCTACCTCTCCCGCTTGCGGGCAGGGCAATCGCATATGATATCCCCGGGCTCTGGCGCTGACGTTTTCACATCGTCATGGCCGGGCTTGTCCCGGCCATCCACGTCATTCTTCACATGGAAAACCAAAGACGTGGATGCCCGGGACAAGCCCGGGCATGCCGCATTTGTGGGTAGACCAACTAGGCCGCAGCAGCATGATCCGCATATGCGATCGCCCTGTGCTTGCGGGAGAGGGAAACGAAACCTCAGCGACGCAGCATCCTGCCCGACTAGATCATGATGCGACTAGATCGAATTGCATCATGATCTCATCTCTTTGTTTGAGCATGATCTTTTCGGAAAACCGGTTTCCACTTTTCCGGATCATGCTCTAACCGCCCTTGTCGTTGTCCTTCTTCTTGTCGGCTGCCGCGGCGGCCGGCGCAGGTTCGTCGGGCAGGCCGTTCTCGATCTTGGCCAGGATCTTCGGCAGCTCTTCCGGCTCGGGCTTGAGGTCGCGCGCATGCGCCCACTGGAACTTGGCCTCCAGCTTGCGGCCGACGCGCCAATAGGCATCGCCGAGATGGTCGTTGATGGTCGGATCCTCGGGCTTCAGATCGATCGCGCGCTCGAGATTCTTCACCGCCTCGTCGTAATTGCCGATGCGGTAATAGGCCCAGCCGAGCGAGTCCACGATGTAGCCGTCGTCGGGGCGCTGATCGACGGCACGCTTGATCATCTTCATGCCTTCGTCGAGGTTGATGCCCTGGTCGATCCAGGAATAGCCGAGATAGTTCAGCACATGGGGCTGCTCGGGCTGCAGCTCGAGCGCCTTGCGCATGTCGACCTCGGCCTTGTTCCACTGCTTGGAGCGCTCCTCGCAGATGCCGCGGTAGTAATAGGTAACCCAGGCGTTCTTGTCGCCGCCGTCGACGGTCGGCAGCACGTCGATCGCCTGCGAATAGGTCCCGACGCAGTCGGCGAACTTCTTGCGGCCGCGCTCGATGTTGCCGAGCGCCATGATGGCCTCGATATCCTTCGGCGCGTCTGCCGTGACTCCCTTCAGGATCTTGATCGCCTCGTCGCTGCGGTCGGCGGCGTCGAGATCGGTCGCGAGCTGGATCTGCGCGTTGCGCTTCAGCGGCGAAGACGCCGGCATCCGCTCATAGACCTTGATCGCCATCTGCGGCTTCTTCACCGATTCATAGAGATCGGCAAGCGACAGCAGCGCCAGCGGATGGTTGGGCTGCAGATACAGCGCAAGCTGCAGGTAGACCAGCGCAAGATCCTCGCCGCCGCGCCGCGTCAGCGTCGCGCCGATGCCGTAGAGCGCCTCGGCCGCGCCGGCCTGCGCCGACTCGACCAGCGGCGGCAGCTTCTTGCCGGCCTTGGTGTCCTTGATGCCTTCCAGCACCAGCGGATGCCGCGGCAGCTTCTTGTCGAAGGCCTCGTAAAGCGCGGTGGCGGCGGCCGCATCCTTGTTGCGCGAGGTCCAGCGCGCATATTCGTCGACCGTGCGCAGCATGGAATCGTCGAGCTTGTAGGCGCGCTCGAAGCGTGCGCCGGCATCCTTCTCCTTGTGGGCGAGCTCGAGGATCATGCCGGCGTGCAGGTCCTTGAAGATCGGGTACCAATCCGGCCCGGTCAGCTTGTCGATGCTGGCGACCGCGCCCTTCGCGTCGCCGGCGCCATAGGCCGCCCAGGCCGACAGCAGCGTCGCCACCAGGTCGGTGATCGGACCGCGCACCGACTGGTTGATGTTGGACTGCGCGGCTGCGTATCTCTTCAGCTTGAGGTCGCGCACGCCGATGACCAGACGCGCGACGCGGTTGGCCTTGTCCTGGGTCAGGATGCGGTCGGCGAGCTTGACCGCCTCGTCGATGTCGCCGTCGGCGAGCGAGGAGATGAAGGCGCGGTCGAGCAGCTCGGAATTCTTCGGATCGGTGCGCAGCGCCGAGCGGTAGAACGCCGCGGCGGAGGCCGCATCGCGCTCGACGCTGGCATGGCGGGCCGCCAGATAGCTGCCGGCCGTCGTCAGCGACTTCAGCTCGTTCTTGGTCGGAAACTGCGCCGCGTTGTCGGCGGGGTGATCGGGCGTTTGCGCCGCAAGCTGCGCGGGCGCGGCGAGCGCGGCAGCGGCGATGAGGGCAATCGTCAGGCGGTTGAAACGGGTGGACAGCATCACGGTCGCCTTGCTCCAGGGATTTACGGCCACGATCTTGCGTTCAGTCTCAAATGCGAACCCAAGCGGCGGCATCGCGGCCAGCGACAATGCCGCTTTTGGCGTTCAACCGCAAGGATACGCATGACGAATCGATAGGCAGATTAAGCCTTTAGGCCCGCCGATCCAGCCAGGCCACCGCAAAACGCTTCCAGTGTGGCGGTATCGTGGCCGGTCCGGGCACAATCGCGTTGGGAAACAACTGTGTGGGCAAGTGGCCGCCACGGTACCGGTTCCCACCTCTCCCCTTGCGGGAGAGGCGAAGCAGAATTCGCAGCAACAGCAGAAGGTCCCCTCACGCAAATGTGGTCTGGCCAGCCTCTCGTTACATCGCCTCGTAGTTCGGGCCGCCGCCGCCCTCCGGGGGAACCCAGGTGATGTTGCCATTGGGGTCCTTCACGTCGCAGGTTTTGCAGTGGACGCAGTTCTGGGCGTTGATCTGGAAACGCGGGCCGGAGGCTTCCTCGACCCATTCATAGACGCCGGCCGGGCAATAGCGGTTGGAGGGCCCGGCGAACACGTCGTGCTCCGACGTCTTCTGCAGGTTCATGTCGGCAACCTTGAGATGGACCGGCTGGTCCTCCTCGTGATTGGTGTTGGACAGGAACACCGACGACAGCTTGTCGAAGGAGATCTTGCCGTCCGGCTTCGGATACGCGATTGGCTGGTGCTGCTTGGCCGGATCGAGCGTCTTGCGATCAGGCTTGGCGTGCGACTGGGTGCCGAACAGCGAGAAGCCGAGCGTGTTGCACCACATGTCGAAGCCGCCGAGCACGACGCCGACGACGGTGCCGAATTTCGACCACAGCGGCTTGACGTTGCGGACCTTGTGCAGGTCCTGGCCGACGGCGGACGAGCGCCAAGCGTTCTCGTAATCGACGAGTTCGTCATTGGCGCGGCCGGCGGCGAGCGCGGCGGCGACGTGCTCGGCAGCGAGCATGCCGGTGCCCATGGCGTTGTGCACACCTTTGATGCGCGGCACGTTGACGAAGCCCGCCGCGCAGCCGACCAGCGCGCCGCCCGGGAAGGTGAGCCGCGGCACCGACTGATAGCCGCCCTCGGTGATCGCGCGCGCGCCGTAGGCGAGACGCTTGCCGCCCTCGAACACGCCGCGGATCGAAGGATGGGTCTTGAACCGCTGGAACTCGTCGAACGGCGACAGATACGGATCGTCGTAGTTCAGATGCACCACGAAGCCGACCGCGACGCGATTGTCGTCGTAGTGGTAGAGGAACGAGCCGCCGCCGGTGGAATTGTTCAGCGGCCAGCCGAAGGAGTGCTGGATCAGGCCCTTCTGATGCTTGGCCGGATCGATCTGCCAGACCTCCTTCAGACCGATGCCGAATTTCGGCGGCTCGCTCTTGGCGTCGAGCTGGTACTTCGCGATCAGCTGCTTGGACAGCGAGCCGCGTGCGCCTTCGGCGAACAGCGTGTACTTGCCGAGCAGTTCCATGCCGCGGGTGTAGGAATCCTTGTGGCTGCCGTCCTTGGCGATGCCCATGTCGCCGGTGGCGATGCCCCTCACCGTGCCCTTGTCGTCATAGAGCACCTCGGCCGCGGCGAAGCCCGGATAGATCTCGACGCCGAGCGCTTCCGCCTTCGGCGCCAGCCAGCGGCAGACATTGCCGAGCGAGCCGATGTAGCAGTGATGATTGTTCATCAACGGCGGCATCATGAAGTTCGGCAGCCGGATCGCGCCACCGCCGGTCATCCAGTAGAAGCGATCGTCCTTCACCTGCGTCTTCAGCGGACAGTCGGCATCTTCGCGCCAGTCCGGGATCAGCCTGTCGAGCGAGGCCGGATCGATCACCGCGCCCGACAGGATGTGCGCGCCGACCTCGGAGCCCTTCTCCACCACGACGATCGAGAGCTCGGGATTGAGCTGCTTGAGCCGGATCGCAGCCGACAGGCCCGAGGGGCCGGCGCCGACGATGACGACGTCGAATTCCATGGACTCGCGCGCGGGAAGTTCTTCAGCACTCATGATCTGGTCTCAGCCCGTTGAGAACGCTTCTAAGCTTTTCAGGGCTCGTTGTTTCCGATTTTTGGCGGAAGGACAACCATGGAATTGCAATCCGGGGCGTTTCGCGCGGCCAAACGGCTCTTGCGCATGAGCTTTGCGGAAAAACCGGTCTCCACTTTTCCCCATCATGCTCTAAATTGCCGTCCATCATGGCCCTGACGCCCGAACCCGCCCCCACACTGCAGCAATTGCTGGCCTTTTACCTCGAGGCCGGGGTCGATTCCGCGCTCGGCGACGAGCCGATCAACCGGCTGGAGGAACCGGACGCTGTTCCCGCGCCCGCCGCACCGCGGCCCGACGCCGCGCCCAGTCCGCTACGTCCCCTGCCTGCGGCAACGCCAGCCATTCCCCGTAGCGAAATCACCGTCGCACCGGACGCCGCGATCGCCTCCGCGCGCGAGGCCGCGCGCACCGCGCCGACGCTTGCAGCCTTGCGCGAGTTGATGGAGACGTTCGACGGCTGCGCGCTGAAGCACACCGCGACCAAGCTGGTGTTCGCCGACGGCAATCCGGAAGCGCGCGTGATGTTCGTCGGCGAGGCGCCGGGCCGCGACGAGGACATCGAGGGCCTGCCCTTCGTCGGACGTTCGGGAAAGCTGCTCGACCGCATGATCGCGTCGATCGGCCTCGACCGCCGCTCAGCCTATATCGCCAACGTGATCCCGTGGCGGCCGCCCGGCAACCGCACGCCGACGCCGCAGGAGACGCAGGTCTGCCTGCCGTTCATCCAGCGCCAGATCGAACTGGTGAATCCCGACGTGCTGGTGACGCTCGGCAATCCCTCGACCCAGGCGCTGCTCGGCACCCGCGAGGGCATCATGCGCACCCGCGGCAAATGGCTCGACTTCGACACCGGCACGCGCACGATCCGCGCCATCGCCACCTTCCACCCGGCCTATCTGCTGCGTTCGCCGTCCTACAAGCGGCTGTCATGGCAGGACCTGCGCGCGATCGCGAAAGCGCTGCAACAGGCGGCGGCGTCTTAATTGGCAAGCGGCGTAGGATGGGTAGGACGAAGCGAAACCCATCGCGAATGGTGGGTTTCGCTTCGCTCTACCCACCCTACAGCTTCGCGGCTTACCCCTTCGGCCGCACGATCGCCCAGCCGATCCGCAACACGCCTTGCCTTCCGTTGACCAGCCGGTCGAACGAGCGCGGGACTTCCGGCACGAGGCCGGGAAAGCGCTGCGCGATCTCGAGCGGCGGCGTGCCGCCGGTATCCTGCGCGCGCCACACCACGACGCCGCCGGTCTCGTTGAACTTCGCGATCGACAGCCACGGCGTCCGCTGCGGCGTGGCGTCGAGCAGAAGATGCGGACGGCGTCCATCCATCGCGATCAGGCTGGCGAGTTCGGGATCGCCGGCCACCGCGCGCAGGCGCTGGTTGGTGCGGCGCTCATAGCTGTCGTCGAAGAAGCGGCCGATCGCGGCTGCCGGCAGCGAGGTCGGCACCTCCATGGTGCTGGTCCAGGGCATGAACAGCGCCATGGCCAACGCGACCACCGCCGGCGCGCCAACGGCGAGCGCCCAGGCCGTGCGCAACAGCCGCTGGCGCCGCAGATGGATCAGATCGCCGGCGGCGACCACGACGGCGAGTCCCGACATCAGCAGCGCCACGCCGGCGCCGCCGAAGACGCTGTCAACATTGAACAGGCCCGAGACGAAGCTGCCGACGATCGCCGGCGCGAAGGCGAAGAAATAGGCGAACTGCTGTGCGAGCGGCCCGACCGGCGGGCGGTGGATGACCGGCGCATCCTCGCTGTCGCGGGCGAACCAGCGCGAATTGAGAATCACCAGCGCCACGATAGCGACCATCGCCACGATCAGCCCACCGAGCACCACGCCCCAACGCAGCGCGCGGGCCTTGAGATCGGCGATAGCGGGCAACGGCGGCAGCGCAATCGCGTCGGCGCGGACCAGCCAGATCAGATAGGGCAGCGCCAGCACGATAACGACGAGCAGCGCGCAGAGCGGGTCGACCGACATTAATGTACGCCGTCCGCGCGGGCTGGTGACGGCAAAGACAGCGACCAAAAGGATCATGCCGATCGCCGCCGGCGTCGTCAGCAGCAACAGGCCGCAATCGATCGACCAGGCGAACCAGGCGCTGCGCCGATTCTGGCCGATCAACTGCCAGGAGTGCAGCAGCAGCAGCGCCCATAGCGGGCGCGCCAGGATCAGCGGACCGAACTCGACGCTCGGCGACGAGAACACCACGACCGTCATCGACAGCAGCACCGCGAGCACCGCCTGCGGGCCGCCAACGATGGCGCGCGCCAGATGGTAGAGGGCGATGAAGGTCGCGACCTCGCAGACCTGCGCCAGCAGATAGACGCCGAACACGTGATTGCCGGCGGCGCGGAACGCGATGTCGGCGAGCCAGAACGACAGCGGCGGCCCCATGTCGGTGCCGACCTGATATTCGCGGCCGAACGCGAGCACGGTTGCGAGATTGCCGGGCGGGCTGCCGTAGAAGATCAGCGGCAGCAACAGCCAGATCGCCGCCTGCGCCAGCACCACGATCCAGACCACCAGCCGTGGCCGGGCGCGGATCAGTTCGACAACCAGGGAGGTAAACCGCATGAAACGCCTGAAAATGCCCCAGCCACCGCGTCAGCGGCTCAATTTTATCCCGTGATAACGGGCGACAGCGGGAGAGGCAACGGTGGTGAACCCACGCGACAAAGCCAATTTCCGCCGTCATGCCCCGCGAATGCGGGGCATCCAGTACGCCGCGCCCTCTCGGGCTGAAGACCATGGCCTCTGGAATACTGGATCGCCCAATCAAGCCGGGCGATGACAGTCGAGATTGTGGCTCGAGTCTTGTGCTTTACGCCGCCGCTGACGCCGCGGCTTCGCTCTCCGGATCCACCGTGAACAGGTCGGGCTCGGCGAGCGTCGGGAAATGCTTCGCGCGCGCCGCGACGACGGGGGCGAAGAAGCTGCGGTGATGGGCGCTGGGACCGAGCCGGTCAAGCGCCTCGAGATGCTCGGGCACGGCGTAGCCCTTGTGCTGCTCGAAGCCGTAGCCCGGGCAATCCAGCGCCAGCGCGCTCATCAGGCGGTCGCGCGTCACCTTGGCGATGATGGACGCCGCCGCGATCGACACCACGAGGCCGTCGCCGCCGATCACCGCCTCGCAATCGCAGGCCGTGGCGAGCTTGTCACGGCCGTCGACGAAGACATGCTTCGGCATTTCCGGCAGCGCGTGGACGGCGCGGGCCAGCGCCCACAGCGAGGCGCGCAGGATGTTGTCACGGTCGATTCGCGCCGGCGAGGCCACCGCGACCGAGAAGGCGGCAGTCGCACAAATCTCCTCGAAAAGCTCCTCGCGGCGCTCGGCGGTCAGCCGCTTGGAATCGTCGATGCCTTTCGGGATGCGATTGGGATCGAGCACCACCGCGGCCGCGACCACCGGCCCGGCCAACGGACCGCGCCCGGCCTCGTCGCAGCCGGCGATCGGCCAGATGCCGCGCTTGATCAGCGCACGCTCGCGCCGGAAGCTCGGCCGCGCCACCGCGACCACGCGCTTCTCCGGCCTGGCCGGCTCGACCGGCTTCTTCTTCGCAGACTTGTCCCGAATCATGCCGGGATGGTGATCAAGCCCGGCCCGCGGCGCAACCGGGAACCTGCCACCCGTCCCCGCTATTCATCATTGCTGGCGGGCAATCCGCTAATCGGGCAGCGATACCCGCCCGTCATCACGGACCTCGAAGCCCGGCGCGCGGACCACCTCCCAGGCATGGCCGTCGAGATCGGCGAAATAGCCGCAATAGCCGCCATAGCTCGTCGGCTGTGCGGGCTTCAGCAATTTGGCGCCTTTCGAGAGCGCGAAGGCCATGACGGCATCGACTTCCGCGTCGTCGCGGCAGTTCCACGCAATCGCGCCCCCGCGAAACGCCGCCGGCCGCGGCTGATCGGGCAGTGAGGCGTCCGCGGCGAGCAGATGCCACGGGAACAGCCCGAGCACAGTGCCGCCGGTCTCGAAGAAGGCGACCTCCTCGCCCGTCGCGCGGAATTTCCTCGTAAAGCCGAGCGACTCGTAGAACGCGATGCTGCTGCGCATGTCGCTGACGCCGAGCGTCAGGACGGTGAAGCGCGGGGTCGGGACGGTTGCGGTGTTACTCATGATTATCCTTCTCCGTCATTGCGAGGCGCTCGCGACAAAATTGCAAAAGCAATTTTGCGCTGAAGCGACGAAGCAATCCATCTATCCCAGTGTTGCGACACGGATTGCTTCGCTTCGCTCGCAATGACGCCCTTGGTTCTTCTTGCCCCGCCTAGAACAAGCTCAACTGCTGCCCGTTGCACTTCGGCTTGGCGAAATGGTCCGTGGTCAGCTTGGTGCGCCGCTTGTTCATCCCGAGCTTTTCGCAGGCGATCTCGAAGCGGCGGCCGATCATCCAGGCCATCGGGCCGGTGCCCTTCATCCGGGTGCCCCACTGCGAATCGTAGTCGCGGCCGCCGCGCATGTCGCGGATCAGCGTGAAGACGTGGCGATACCGATCGGGATAGTTCGACATCAGCCATTCGCGGAAGAGGTCGCGAACCTCGAGCGGCAGGCGCAGCAGCACATAGCTCGCCTCCTTGGCGCCGGCATGCGCGGCGGCATCGAGGATGCGCTCGATCTCGGAGTCATTCAGCGCCGGGATCACGGGCGCCACCATCACCGTGGTCGGGATGCCGGCGTCAGTGAGCCGCTTGATCGCCTCGAGCCGCTTCGGCGGGGTCGAGGCGCGCGGCTCCATAGTGCGGGCCAGCTTCGGATCGAGCGTCGTCACCGACAGCGCGACCTTGACCAGATTGCGCTTGGCCATCCGGGACAGGATATCGATGTCGCGGGTCACCAGCGCTGATTTGGTCACGATGCCGACCGGATGGCCGGCCCGCTCCAGGACCTCCAGGATGCCGCGCATGATCTTCCGCTCGCGCTCGATCGGCTGGTAGGGATCGGTGTTGGTGCCGATCGCGATCATCCGCGCTTCGTAGTCCGGCGCCGCCAGCTCCTTCTCGAGCAGCTCGGGCGCATCCGGCTTGGCGAACAGCTTGGATTCGAAGTCGAGCCCCGGTGACAGGCCGAGATAGGCGTGGGTCGGCCGCGCGAAGCAGTACACGCAGCCGTGCTCGCAGCCGCGATAGGGATTGATCGAGCGGTCGAAGCCGATGTCGGGCGAGTCATTGCGGGTGATCACCTTGCGCGAGGTATCGATCGCCACCGAGGTCTTGAACGGCGGCAGGTCGTCGAGGCTCTGCCAGCCGTCGTCGAAGGCGACCCGCGCCTCGGCCTCGTAGCGGCCGCTGGCGTTGGACTGCGCACCGCGGCCGCGCCGCCGCTCGCGCTCGATCGCGACCGCAAGCTCGGCAAAAGGGGAAGATGCACCCGCCGGGTTATCGGAGGGCGCCGTTACCGGCGGGTGCGTGAGGGCATGAGAGGATGCTCGGCTCATGCTGTGAAGCTAACACAGCGATAGAACAAATCAAGAACAAGCATCGTAAAAATCCACAAAACCCTGCCGCAAGAATCCGCAGCCGCAAAGGCTGCGTTGAGTGTGACAAGGTGATAACACGGCTCAGCTTT
Organism: Bradyrhizobium sp. ISRA436; assembly: GCF_029910015.1. Lineage (NCBI taxonomy): Bacteria > Pseudomonadati > Pseudomonadota > Alphaproteobacteria > Hyphomicrobiales > Nitrobacteraceae > Bradyrhizobium > Bradyrhizobium sp. ISRA436. The sequence goes on along the minus strand of NZ_CP094519.1, from coordinate 1,689,461 downwards.
TCAACCGTTTGAGCCATCGAAGCCTCAACTCATGCTGAGCGTGATCATTCCGACCGACGGGGTCGAGCGCACCGTGGTCGCGACATTGGCGGCGCTGGTACCGGGCGCGGCCGCGGGAATCATCCGCGAAGTGCTGCTGGTCGATCGCACCAATACCGCTGTGATGGAGCGCGTCGCCGACGTGGCGGGCTGCCGGTTCCTGCGCTTCGAGGGCACCCGCGCCGCGGCGCTCGCCGCGGGCGCGAAGCAGGCCCGCTCACCCTGGCTGATGTTCCTGCATCCAGGCGCCGTGCTCGACGCGGGCTGGATCGACGAAACCACCCAGTTCATCCAGATGGTGGCCGCGAGCGGCAGGGACCGCGCCGGCATCTTCCGCTACGCCCGCGCGCCCTACACCGACCCCGGCCTGCGCGACGGCCTCAAATTCGTTGCCCGCATGATCGCCGGCCCCTCGGCCGAGCAGGGCCTTCTGATCGCGCGCGACCATTACGAACGGATCGGCGGCTACCGGCCGGACGCCCGTCGCTCGGAGGCGCGGCTTTTGCGCCGTCTCGGCCGCTCCTCCCGCACCATACTGCGCAGCCGGATCATGGTGGCGTAGAAAGCTCTTGCGCATCGTTTGATTTCGTCAAATAATATATTTGATGAAATCAAATATATCGAACGACACCCTCGAGAGCCAGGTCGCCGCAGTGCGCGGCTTCAGCCGGTTCTATACCCGCAAGCTCGGTATCATCGAGCCGAAGCTCCTGCACAGCCCGTTCACGCTGCAGGAGGCACGGATCATCTACGAGATCGCGCATCACGACGGCTGCACCGCGACCGACCTGGTGCGCGAGCTCGATCTCGACGCCGGGTTCGTCAGCCGCACGCTGGCGGCTTTACAGCGCCGCCAGATCGTGACCCGCACGCCGTCGGAGGCCGACAAGCGCGTCAATGAGGTGACGTTGACCGCCAAGGGCCGCGCCGCGGCCTCCGACCTCGACAGCCGGTCGCGCAGCGAAGTCGCAGCACTCCTGAAGCAGATGGACGGCAATCAGCGCGCGGCCGTGGTGCGCGCGATGGGCACGATCGAGCAGTCGATGGAGCCTGCCGTGCCCAAGCCGGCCGGCTTCCTGCTGCGCAGCCATCGCGTCGGCGACATGGGCTGGGTGATCTCGCGGCACGGCGCCGTCTATGCGCGGGAATATGGCTGGGACATCTCGTTCGAGGCACTGGTCGCCGAGATCGCTGCGCAATTCCTCAAATCGTTCGATCCTGCTTGCGAACATTGCTGGATCGCGGAGGTCGACGGCGAGCCGGTCGGCTCGATCTTCCTGGTCAAGGGACCCGATGGGGTGGCCAAGCTCAGGCTGTTATTGGTGGAAGAGAAGGCACGCGGGCTCGGCGTCGGACGGGCGCTGGTCGAGCAGTGCATCCGCTTCGCCCGCGAGAAGGGCTACAGCAAGATCATGCTGTGGACGCAAAGCATTCTGGTCGCCGCACGCGGCATCTACGCCCGCGCCGGCTTCCAGCGCATCAAGGAAGAGAAGCACCACAGCTTCGGCGTCGATCTGGTCGGTGAGACCTGGGAGCTGGAGCTGTAGAGTGGGGTACCACTTTCACCTCTCCCGCTTGCGGGGGAGGGAGCGCAGTCCCTACGCGGTCGCTACTCGGCCACAGCGAACGTTACGCCGTCGTCCCCTGGGCCTTCGGGCGGCGCAAATGCTCGTCCAGCCGCGGCATGATCTCGACGAAATTGCAGGGACGCGTGCGGTAGTCGAGCTGCGCGGCCAGGATGCCGTCCCAGCCGTCGCGGCAGGCGCCGGGCGAACCGGGCAAACAGAAGATGAAGGTCGCGCCCGCGACACCCGCGGTGGCGCGGCTCTGGATCGTCGACGCTCCGATCTTGGCGTGGCTCAGCATGTGGAAGGCGATCGAAAAGCCGTCCATCCGCTTCTCGAACAGCGGCTCGATCGCCTCCGGCGTCACGTCGCGCCCGGTGAAGCCGGTGCCGCCGGTGGTGATGACCGCATCGACGCCAGGATCCGCGATCCAGCGTCTGACCACGGCGCGGATCGCCTCGACATCGTCGGTGACGATCTCGCGCGCTGCCAACTTGTGACCCGCCGCCGTGAGGCGATCGGCCAGCGTGGTGCCCGACTTGTCATCGGCCAGCGTGCGGGTGTCGGAAATCGTCAGCACCGCGACGTTGAGCGGGATGAAGGATTTGGATTCGTCGATAGAGGACATGACTAGTTCTTCTCGTCATGCCCGGGCTTGTCCCGGGCATCCACGTCTTCACATCCTACCAGAGATAAAGACGTGGTGGCCGGGACAAGCCAAGACAAGCCCGGCCACGACCGATCAAAACCTCCAACGTCTCGGTTCCTAACCGCTGCCAAACGTGTTGCAAGCCTGCACCGTGCCCTGCTTGTAGCCGGTCATGAACCATTGCTTGCGCTGCGCGGCGGAGCCGTGAGTGAAGGAATCAGGCACCACCCTGCCCGTCGCCTGCCGCTGCAGGGTGTCGTCGCCGATCGCGTTCGCGGTGGTGAGCGCGGCGTCGATGTCGCCGGCCTCGAGGAAGCCGGGCCGCTTTTTCTCCTCGCGGTTGACCCAGACGCCGGAGAGGCAGTCGGCCTGCAGCTCGACCCTGACCTGCAGCGCGTTGGCTTCCGCCTTGCTGCCGGCCTGCTGCTGCAACCGCGTCACGCGCGGAATGATGCCGAGCAGATTCTGGATGTGATGACCCGCCTCATGCGCGATGATATAGGCCGCGGTGAACTTGCACGCATTACCCGAGCAGCCGCGGAAGCGCGTCTCGACCTCGCGGAAGAAGCCGGTGTCGAGGAAGATGGTCTTGTCCGGCGGGCAGTAGAACGGACCCATCGCCGACTGCGCCATGCCGCAGCGCCCGCCATTGGTCGCGTTGCGGAACAGCACGATCTTGGGTCCGGTGTAGGTCTGGCCGCTGGCCTGGAAGATATCGCTCCAGCGGTCGTCGATCTCGCCGAGGATGCCAGAGATCATGCTGCCCATCTCGTCGGTCGGCGCGCCGCGCTTGACCTGCCCTCCCGACGCCTGGCGGTCGGTCTGGTAGGTCGGCGCCTGGCCGCCGCCGGTGAGGATTTCCGCGCCGCCGATCAGGATGCGCGGGTCGATGCCGAAGGCATAGCCGAGGAGGCCGAGCACGATGATGGTGCCGATGCCGAGGCCGCCACCGCCGCCCATCGGAATGCCGAAACCGCCGCCGCCTCCGCCCATCCCGCCTTCGTCGCGACGGTCTTCGATGTCGTCGCTGCGACGGAAATCATCATAGCGCATGGCGGCTTCCCTTCATTCCAGTCGGCGACCCAACGTGGGCAGACACCAACCTAAAATTTCCATTCTGTTAATCAATAACCCGCCCGGCAAAAATTGCCTAGTCCGCAGGCGCACTCGCGGCGCGTACGGCTTGCCAAGCGACGGCAAATCTACCGGTCGAATCGTGCCGGTTTGATGATCGACAAAATTTTTCGCAGAACGCGCTGATGTTGCAGCACAACGCCAATGGCAACGCGCCACCTCGTTCAAAAGATGCTACAATCTTCTGCGTGAAGATTTCCAATTAAGTCGATTTTTACTTTGCCCGGTCAATGTATCGCCAGTCGGTTGTTTAGTCCCGCGTCGCCGACAGCGTCGCCTGAGTCAGAGTTATTGAGTCATGGTTGTGTCGCGTCGCGGGGCGTCTGCAAGGGCGCCCCGCACTAAATTTGAGAGTACTCCGTCGAGCCGAATCGTCATTGGCGATTGCGTGGCCGAGATGTCGAAGCTGCCGGCCGGTTCGGTCGACCTGGTCTTCGCGGATCCTCCCTATAATCTGCAGCTCAAGGGCGATCTCAAGCGTCCCGACGAATCGCATGTCGATGCCGTCAACGATGAATGGGACAAGTTCTCGTCCTTTGCCGCCTATGACGATTTCACCCGCGCCTGGCTGCTCGCCTGCCGGCGCGTGATGAAGCCGTCGGCGACGCTGTGGGTGATCGGCTCCTATCACAACATCTTCCGCGTCGGCGCGATCATGCAGGACCTCGGCTTCTGGCTCCTGAACGATATCGTGTGGCGCAAGTCGAATCCGATGCCGAACTTCCGCGGCCGCCGCTTCACCAACGCGCACGAGACCATGATCTGGGCCGCGCGCGATGAGAAGGCCAAGGGATACACATTCAATTATGAAGCGCTGAAGGCCGCCAACGAGGACGTGCAGGCACGTTCCGACTGGCTGATCCCGCTGTGTACCGGCGAAGAGCGCCTGAAGGACAATGACGGCAAGAAGGTGCACCCGACGCAGAAGCCAGAGCAGCTTCTCGCCCGCGTGCTGTTGTCGTCGTCAAAGCCCGGCGATCTCGTGATCGATCCGTTCAACGGCACCGGCACTACCGGCGCCGTCGCCAAGCGCCTCGGCCGCAACTATATCGGCTTCGAGCGCGACCGGGCCTATGCCGCCGCGGCGGAAGCGCGCATTGCCGCGATCGAGCCGCTGCCGAACGCAACGCTCGCACCGTTCATGACCGCCCGCGATGCGCCGCGCGTCGCGTTCTCGGAGCTGATCGAGCGCGGCATGATCGTGCCCGGCGCTAAACTGGTCGACGCCAAGAAGCGCCATGGCGCGCTGGTCCGCGCCGATGGCGCCATCATGCTCGGCGACAAGGTCGGCTCGATCCACCGCATCGGCGCGGTCGCGCAGGGCTCCGGCGCCTGCAACGGCTGGACCTTCTGGCACGTCGAGACCAAGAACGGCTTGCGGCTGATCGACGAACTGCGCGCCGAGATCCGTTCCGAGATGGCGCAGGCGAGCTGAGCTCTTCAAGAATTGCAGGGTGGGCGACGGCGCAACGCGCCGTGCTCACCACGTCTCCGTGATCTTGCATGCGAGTAGCGGGCAGGTTTCGCTCTGCTCACCCCTACAGCTTGCTGAATATCTCCTTCCGCCAGCACGCGTCCTTTTCACAAACTCGTCGCTTGCGCATCGCAATAAAGTTTGCACATGAAGGGCAGCGCGCGACTTTCCCCCGCTGCGTCCCGATTCCGTCGGTCACAACATCAAAGGGAGACTTTCATGCTCAAATTCTATTTCAACGGCGCGCCGAACCCGAACAAGGTCGCGCTGTTCCTGGAAGAGTCCGGCCTGCCCTTCGAGGCGGTCCCGGTCGACACCCGAAAGGGCGAGCAGTTCGCGCCTGACTTCCTGAAGGTCAACCCGAACGGCAAGGTGCCGGCAATCGACGACAACGGCACTTTCGTGTTCGACTCTAACGCCATCCTGCTCTACCTCGCCGAGAAGACCGGCAAGTTCCTGCCCGCCAACACGCCGGCCAACCGCGCCGCCACGCTGTCCTGGCTGATGTTCATCGCGACCGGGCTCGGCCCCTATTCCGGCCAGGCGGTGCACTTCAAGCATTTCGCGCCGAAGGATCTCGACTACGCCAACAACCGTTACCAGTACGAGGCGCATCGCCACTACAAGATCCTCGACGATCACCTCGCCAAGTCGCGCTACATGGTCGGCGACGCCTACTCGATCGTCGACATGGCGTTCTGGGGCTGGGCACGGATGGCGCCGTTCGTGCTCGGCGAGGAAGGCTACGCGAAATATCCCAACGTGAAGCGGCTGGTCGACGAGATCTCGGCGCGACCTGCAGCGGCGCGCGCGATCGCGCTCAAGGACAAACACACCTTCAAGACCGAGATGGACGACGAGGCCCGCAACATCATGTTCGGCCACCTCAAGAACAAGGTGGCGTGATTCGATCCACACGACAAGAAAACGGCGCCCGTACGGGGCGCCGTTTTCGCTTCTGCCGCTCGCTGGTGGAGCGTGGCTATCTCGCCGGAAACGCACCGAGCGCCTTCTCGGTCAGCACCGAGTCGCAATACTCCCTGACCTCCTTGATCTTGCCGCCGTCGAACCGCAGCACCAGGCAATAGTCGTTGTCGTAACGCTGGCCGGTCTTGGTGAGGTTGTCGCCTTTGGCCTCGACCACGACGATGTCGCCGTCGGCGATGAAGCGATGGGCGACGGTGCGGCCGCGCTCGACCAGCTTCGAGCGGACGTGGCCGTGCAGGTCGCCGAGGATCGATTGCTTGCCGGTGAAGGTGCGCGACCAGGAATATTGCCCTGTTACGGTCCAGGTCGCGTCGTCGGCGAGAACAGCCATGAACAGCGATTTCTCGCGCACCGCGGGATCGGGGTCACCGGCGATCGCGAACATCTCCTGCACCAGTTTCTTGTTGTCGGCTGCGCTCATGGCGGCACTCCTTCGATTGATGGGCCTTTGATCTGAGGTGTCTTCGCGAAGCGAACCCCGCTCCATTCGAAAACGCCTTGCCCGCCAATCCTGCGGCGCTGACGCCTATTCTTCCAATCGATAGGTGGCATGATATATATCCACCACATGAATTTGAATTCGCTTGACCTCAATCTGCTGGTCGCGCTCGACGCGCTGCTGAGGGAAGCCAATGTCAGCCGCGCTGCGATGCGGCTGCATCTGTCGCAGCCGGCGACCAGCCACGCGCTGCAGCGGCTGCGCGACCTGATCGGCGATCCGCTGCTGGTGCGCAACGGCGCTCGGATGGAATTGACGCCGCGGGCGCAGGCGTTGCGCGGACCGCTGGCGCAGGCCCTTGAGCAGGTACGCTCGCTGTTCGTCCCGGACGATTTCGACGCCGCGCGCAGCGAGCGGCACTTCCGGTTGATGATGCCGGACCTCGCGGTCGAGCTGATGATGCCGCGGCTGATGGAAAAGGTGACGCGGGCGGCGCCCAACGTCACCATCGACGTGGTGCCGTGGCGGGGGCCTGCGATCTTCACGCCCGAATTCGCTCGCACCATCGATCTGGTGATCTCGATCGGCGACGCCTTCAAGGGCTTTCACCGCCAGCGGCTCTATACCGACAGCGATGCGCTGGCGGTACGGCGCGGCCATCCGGTCGGCACCAAGCTCAGGAAGCGCGAGGCGTTCCTCGCCGCGCGCCATGTCGCCGTGGTGATCCGCGGCCAGAGCGAGGACCTGATCGACAGCTGGCTGCGCGCAAAAGGCATTGAGCGGCGGATCGCGCTGGTGGTGCCGGGCTATATCGAGGCGCTGCACATCACCGCGCGCACCGACCTCGTCGCCTTCGTGCCCCGCCGGCTGATCTCGGCGCTGTCGAAGCAACTGTCGCTGGTCACGGTGACGCCGCCGTTCGATCCCGGCATCGACGAGCAGCACATGTTCTATCCGACCCGGGCCCAGATGGATCCAGGCTCGATCTGGCTGCGCCAGCTGATGCTGGAGACCGGGCGGGAGATGGAGACGCGGAAGACGTGAGCGCGCTCTGTCCACGTCATTGCGAGGAGCGATAGCGACGCAGCAATCCATCTCTCGCTTTGCGGCGAGGTGGATTGCTTCGCTCCGCTCGCAATGACGCGCTTTCTTCGCCCTGCCTGCGCGGCTGGGTGAAGATGCTACGCCTTCTGCTCGGCGAGCACCTTCTGCACGGCCGGGCGCTGCTCCATCGCCGCGCGATGCGCCTTCACCTTGGGCAGGGTCGCGATGTCGACGCCATCGCCGTCGAGCCACAGCGTCAGCGTGTAGAGATAGGCATCGCCGACGGTGTAGCTGTCGCCCATCACCCATGGGCCCTTCAGCATGTCGCGCTCGATCAGGTTGAAGCAGGCCCCCATGGTCTTCGGGATCATCGTCTTCATGTCGGCGAACGAACTCTCCTGCGTCGCCCAGCGGCCGCCGCGCACCTTGTGGGCGTGGGCGACATGCACCGTCGAGCAGAGATAGGAGTTGAAGGCCTGCAGCTTGGCGAACTCGAGCGCGTCGTCGAGCGGCGCGAGCTTTGCCTGCGGGAAGCTCTGCGCGATATAGGCGAGGATCGCCGGCGTCTCGGTCAGCACGCCGCGATCGGTCACCAGCGTCGGCACGCGGCCCTTTGGATTGAGCTTCAGGTACTCCGGACTGTTTTGCTGGTTGGCCTTGAAGTCGAGCTTCTCGGTCGTGTAGGGCGCGCCGGCTTCGGCGAGCACGATATGGGAGGCGAGCGCGCAGGTCCCGGGGGCAAAATAGAGCTTGAGCATGGTGCTGTCCTTTTCGGGCCTTGTCGGTTCGGCAGAACCCGGCCGTCGCTTCTTGTTTTGACGCGGCAGAAATTAACGGCACCGCCGTTTGCCGTCCATCCCCACCCAACGCCGCAGCGCTTTCGCGGTTGCCCACAATGCCACCGCCATGCCATGACCGGCCGGATCAAGAGGGCTTTTCATGACTGTACTCATTGCAGGTGGCGGAATTGGCGGGCTGACGCTGGCGCTCAGCCTGCACCAGATCGGCGTTCCCTGCCGCGTGTTCGAGAGCGTGCCCGAGCTGAGGCCGCTCGGCGTCGGCATCAACGTATTGCCGCATGCGGTGCGGGAACTGATCGAGCTCGGCCTGGATGACCGGCTCGACGCCGAGGCGGTGCGGACGCGGGAGCTCGCCTATTTCTCCAAGCACGGCAAGCCGATCTGGAGCGAGCCGCGCGGGCTGGAGGCCGGATACAAATGGCCGCAATTCTCGATCCATCGCGGCCGGCTGCAGCAACTCCTGCTCGATGCCGCGACCGAGCGGCTGGGAGCAGCAAACATCCTGACCAGCCATCACCTCACCGGCTGGACCGAGACCGCAGACGGCGTCCGCGCCGACTTCATCGACCGCGCGACCGGCAAGCCCGCCGGCAGTCACGATGGCGCGATCCTGATCGCGGCCGACGGCATCCATTCGGCGGTGCGCGAAAAGCTCTATCCAGACGAAGGGCCGCCGATCTGGAACGGTCGCATCCTGTGGCGTGGCATCACCCGCGCCAATGCCTTCCTCACCGGCCGCACCATGATCATGGCCGGCCACGAGATCCTGAAATTCGTCTGCTATCCGATCTCGAAGGAAGCTGGCCCCGACGGCAAATACGACATCAACTGGGTCGCGGAGCGGCACATGCCGCCGACCTATCAGTGGCGCCGCGAGGACTATAACCGCACCGCTAGGCTCGACGAGTTCCTGCCGTGGTTCGAGAGCTGGAATTTCGACTGGCTCGATGTGCCGGGCCTGATCCGGAACTGTCCGCACGCCTATGAATATCCGCTGGTCGATCGCGATCCGATTCCGCAATGGACCTTCGGCCGCGTCACGCTGATGGGCGATGCCGCGCATCCGATGTACCCGATCGGCTCCAACGGCGCCTCGCAGGCAATTTTGGATGCGCGGGTGCTGACCCGCGAGATCCTGGCGCAGGGCCCGAGCCATGCGGCGCTGATCGCCTACGAGGCCGAGCGGCGGCCGGCCACCACTGACCTGGTAATGCTGAACCGCCGCAACGGCCCGGAGCAGGTGATGCAGCTCGTCGAGGAGCGCGCGCCCAACGGGTTTGGCGTGGTCACCGAGGTGCTGTCGCAGCAGGAGCTCGAAGGCATCGCCGCAAACTACAAGCGCGTCGCCGGCTTCCAGGTCGAGGGCTTGAACGCCAAACCGCCAATCGTGCCGCGGGCGGGCGCGGCTTGAACGGGACGCGAGTTCTATCCCGTCATGCTTCGAGGCTCGCTACGCGAGCACCTCAGCATGACGGATTTGGCTGAAGCGCGGATTCCGCTACCGCAGCGCCCGCGCCGATTCCACCAGCCGAACGCTGTTCGTCGCGGTGGCCAATAGCGTGCCGTCCTTGGCCGTCAGCCGGCCCTCGACGAAGGCAACGGTCTTGCCGAGCTGGGTCACTGTCGCCTCGCCCGTGATCGGCCCGGGCTTCGCAGGCGCCAGGAAGTTCACATTCATCGTGATCGTCGTGGTGTAAAGCCTGCCCTCGGTCATCACGAACACCGCAGGCCCCATCGTGTCGTCGAGCATGGCCGAGAGGATGCCACCCTGGACGAAGCCGGCGGGATTGCAGAAGGCCTCCTTGCCGTCGAACAGGATCCTGATCCAGCCGTCCTGCGGGCGAGCATCGATCAGGCGCCAGCCGAGCAGTTTGGCACAGGGCGGCGCGGGGCTGTGGTCGAGCGCGGTTGCGATCATGGCGGCCTCCGTTTGCCCGAGGTCGTAACCGAGCCCTGCTGCCAGCATGGTGTCAGCAGGTTGAGCTGGCGCTAAAGCGCGATGAGATTGGGTTGAATCGTCATCGCGCTTTAGCCTCTTGTTTGAGCATGATCTCCGCGCAAACGCGTTCCGCGTTTGTCGCGAGGAAAACCGCTTCACACTTTTCCGGATCATGCTCAGAGATCGAGACCGTGCGCGACGACCTTGCGCATGACGTTCGGGAACGCTTCGCCGTCGATGGTTGCGACCGGCACCCAGCGCATGCCCGCAGGCGCGCGCGTCCGCGGCGGAACGCTGGCGGTGTAGACGACCAGCTCCAGCGGGAAATGCGTGAACACGTGAGTGACGACGCCGGCCTTGCGGTGCCAGCGGGTGACGCTCTTGAGCTGGGGCGCCTGCGCCAGCGCCGCCTTATCCTCCTGACCGGCAAGCCAGTCCGATCCCGGCACCTCGGTCATGCCGCCGAGCAGGCCCTTTTCGGGGCGCGAGCGCACCAGCAATTCGTCGCCCCGCGTCACCACGAAGGCCGCGCCGCGGCGCAACGTGCCGTTCTTCTTGGGCGCCTTGCGCGGGAACGTCTCCTGGTCGCCGCGCGCGCGCGCCGCGCAGTCGTCGTTCAATGGGCACAGCGAACACGCCGGCTTCTTCGGCGTGCAGATCGTGGCACCCAAATCCATCAGCGCCTGAGCGCTATCGCCGGCGCGAGACTTCTCGTCGCCGGCGCGAGATGGGCCGAGCAATGTCGCGGCCAGTTGCTGGATCAGCGGCTTTGACTGCGGCAGCGGCTCCTCGACCGCGTAGAGCCTGGTGACGACGCGCTCGATATTGCCGTCGACCGGCATGGTGCGGCGGTCGAACGCGATCGCGGCGATCGCCGCCGCCGTGTAGGGCCCGATCCCCGGCAGCTTGCGCAGGCCGGCTTCGGTATCGGGAAAGACCCCGCCATGCTCATTGCGCACGACGACCGCGCAGGCGTGCAGGTTGCGCGCCCGCGAATAATAGCCGAGCCCGGCCCACATCCGCAGCACGTCGTCGAGCGACGCACGGCCGAGCGCGGTGACATCGGGCCAGCGCGACACGAACTTCTCGAAATAGGGCCCGACCGCCTTCACCGTGGTCTGTTGCAGCATGATCTCCGACAGCCACACAAGGTACGGATCCGCCGGTTCGCCAGCCGCCGCCCGCCACGGCAACCGCCGGCGATGCCGGTCATACCAGGCCAGCAGCCGCGCCGGACGGTCGGCACGAGCTTCCTTCAGTTTCGCTTTTGCGGCGGCGCGCGAGCTCATGGATCTACTTTAAGGCGCCGATGCTGATCTCTCCACGTCATGCCCGCGGCTTGTCCCGAGCATCCACGTCTTTCTTCATGGGCACAAAGACGGGGATGGCCGGGGCGAGCCGTCCAATGACGATTGACATGGTTTCGGTTGCGTTGGCCACGCTGCTATAACCCTCCCATGTCCAAGCCCGTCCCGGTCAGCGCAAAGCCCCTGTCGATCCTGCTCAGCGACGTCTTCACCGACGCCTATGCCAAGCAGGGCTTTGCCGCGCGCGAACTGGTGACGCGCTGGAGCGAGATCGCCGGCGAGCGGATTGCCGCCTATTGCGAACCACTCAAGATGCAATGGCCGCGGCCGGTGGAGGGGCAGCCGCAGGAGCCGGCGACGCTGGTGCTGCGGGTCGAGGGGCCGATGGCGCTGGAGATCCAGCACTCCTCCGACGTCATCTTGGAGCGGGTGAATCGCTTCTTCGGCTGGCATGCGGTCGGCCGGCTGACCATCCGGCAGGCGCCATTGTCGCGACGCAATCGCCCGGCACGCCCCCGCCCGCCGGACGCGAAGGCGGTCGCCAAAGTGGCAGAAGACCTTGCGGCGGTGGAGGACGAGGAACTGCGCGCGGCGCTGGCGCGGCTGGGCGCCTCGATCAAGCGAAATTGACGCTTTTGGGCCAGTCGGCCAATGGAACCCGCCATTGCCACAATAGTCGTTTCAAGCTAGCGAAAGCTTCTCTCGGGGACCCCTCATTCATTCGGCGTGAATGCGCCAATCCAGGAGCCGACCTTGATCATCACGCGCCGCGCCTTCACCACCGCTCTCTCGCTCACCGGGCTTGCCGCCCTCGCCGGTCTCTCGCCGCTGCGCCTGATCACGGGCACCTTCGCGCAGACCGCCGCCGAGGTCGCCAAACCGCAGTCGCTGCCCGACATGGCGCTCGGCCCAAAGGACGCCAAGGTCACCATCACCGAATACGCCTCGATGACCTGCCCGCACTGCGCCAACTTCAACGAGACCGTGTTCCCGAAGCTCAAATCGGCCTACATCGACACCGGCAAGATCCGCTACGTGTTCCGCGAATTCCCGCTCGACATCAAGGCGGCCGCCGGCTCGATGCTGGCGCGCTGCATCGCCAAGGACGACGCGCCGAAATATTTCGCCGTGATCGATCTGCTGTTCCGCCAGCAGAATGACTGGGTGATGAAGAACACCACAGAGACGCTGACGCGGATCGGCAAGCAGGCCGGCCTCAGCCAACAGCAGGTCGAGGATTGCCTGAAGGACCAGAAGCTGCTCGACAAGATCGCCGCCGACCAGAAATACGCCAACGACGTGCTGAAGGTGAATTCGACGCCGACCTTCTTCATCAATGGCGAGATGCTGAAGGGCGAGACCTCGTTCGAGGAATTCAGCAAGCACATCGATCCGCTCCTCAAGAGCTGATCGGAACCGGCCGGATCGGACAGAATTTCGCCATCGACGTCCGAAAGATCGAGGGCGTTTCGCGCTGTTTCATCGACGACACCGTGATCGTCGGTGAAATCGCGTTCGCGGAATTGAGCTAGCGCATCGATTCGCTGTTGAAAACTCGGTTTGCCGAAATCGGATTGTTGCGGCCCGTCGAAGTCGCAAAACTGCTGCAAAACCCCTGCAAATCCCTTGGGAAAAGCCGCGTCAAGCGGTTGCTCTCTTGCGCGGGCCTCGCCATTGTCCCGCTCCATGAGAGCTGCACGCAGCGACTCACCCACACACCGACATTGCCTTCTATGGTATTGTCACGGCAGGGAGATTCGCGCCCGGCCAAGCGAGATTTGTGTACATGAAGCTCACGCGCCTCCGCCTCCACGGTTTCAAGTCGTTCGTTGATCCCACCGACTTCATGATCGAGCCGGGCCTGACTGGCGTCGTCGGACCGAACGGCTGCGGCAAATCCAATCTGGTCGAAGCGCTGCGCTGGGCGATGGGCGAAACCTCGCATAAGTCACTGCGCGCCGCCGACATGGATGCCGTGATCTTCGCCGGTTCCGGCAATCGTCCGGCGCGCAACCACGCCGAAGTGGTGATGACGATCGACAATGCCGATCGCTCGGCCCCGGCCGCCGTCAACGACAGCCAGATCCTGGAAATCTCCCGCCGCATCGAGCGCGAGGCGGGCTCGGTCTACCGCATCAACGGCCGCGACGTGCGCGCGCGCGACGTACAGATTCTGTTTGCCGATGCCGCCACCGGCGCGCGCTCGCCGGCCCTCGTCCACCAGGGCAAGATCGGCGAAATCATTCAGGCCAAGCCCGAGCAGCGCCGCCGCGTGCTGGAAGATGCCGCCGGCGTCGCCGGCCTGCACGCCCGCCGCCATGAAGCGGAACTACGGCTCAAGGCGGCCGAAACCAACCTGACCCGCGTCGAGGACGTGATCGGCCAGCTCACCGGCCAGATGGATGGCCTGAAGAAGCAGGCCCGTCAGGCGATTCGCTACCGCGAGGTGGCGGCGAAGGTGCGCAAGTCCGAGGCCATGCTGTTCCACCTGCGCTGGATCGAGGCCAATGCCGACGTCAACGACGCCGCGCACACCCACGATCTCACCGTGCGCGAGATGGCCGAACGCACCCAGCATCAAGCCGAAGCCGCCCGCATCCAGGCGATCCGCGCCGCCGAGTTGCCGGCGCTGCGCGATGCCGAGGCGCGCGCCGCCGCCGGCCTGCAGCGCCTGACCAATGCGCGCGAGATGCTCGACCGCGAGGAACAGCGCGCCAAGGAGCGCGTCGGCGAGCTCGATCGCCGCCTGACGCAATTTGCTGCCGACATCGCCCGCGAACAGCAGCAGACCTCGGACGCCGACATCGCGCTGCAACGGCTCGACACCGAAGACGCCGAGCTGAGGGAAGAGATCAAGTCGCGCGTCGAGAAGCGCTCCGGCGTCGACGAGCGCGTCGCGGAAGCCGAAGCCATTCTGGCGGCAACCGAGCGGCAGTTCGCCGAGCTCACCACGCAGCTCGCCGACCTCACCGCGAAGCGCAACCAGCTCGAGGCCGGCGTGCGCACCCATCGCGACCGGCTGGCGCGGCTCGATCAGGAGATCGCCAACGTCCAGGCCGAGGAGGAAAAGCTCGCGCAGGAAACCGGCAATCTCGGCGACATCGATGCGCTCGCAGCCGCCATGGAGATGGCGCAGCAGACGCTGGCCGAATCCGAGGCCGCCGTGCAGGCCAGCGAGGCGCATCACGCCGCGGCGCGGCAGACGCTGGAGTCCTCCCGCAACCCGCTTACGGAGGCCGAGAAACGCGTGCAGCGGCTCGAGACCGAAGCGCGCACCATCTCGAAGCTGGTCAACAGCGAGACCAAGAATCTGTGGCCGCCGATCATTGACGGCATCACGGTCGCGAAGGGTTACGAGAAGGCGATCGGCGCCGTGCTCGGCGACGATCTCGACGCGCCGGTCGATCCGTCCGCGCCGATGCGCTGGACCAATGTCGGCGCCGACGGCAGCGATCCGGCCCTGCCCGATGGCGTCGTGCAGCTGGCCGACCATGTGCAGGCCCCGCCGGAACTGGCGCGGCGTCTGGCGCAGATCGGCGTCGTCGCCAAGGAACGCGGCGCTGCGCTGGTGTCGCAGCTCAAGACCGGCCAGCGGCTCGTGTCGCTGGAAGGCGACGTCTGGCGCTGGGACGGCTTCGTCGCCGACGCGCATGCGCCGACCGGCGCGGCACGCCGCCTCGCCGAACGCGCCCGCCTCGTTGATATCGAGCAGGATCTGGAACAGGCCCGCATCGATGCCACCGCCAAGCGCCAGGCGCTGGAGACGGCCGAAGCGGAACTGCGCTCTGCATCGGCAGCCGAAGCTGCTTCCCGCGAAGCGGTGCGGGCAGCCCGCCGCGAGACCGACGCCGCACGCGAGCGTCATGCCGCGACCGAACGCGAGATCAACCGCCATGCCGCGCGCAAATCGGCACTGACCGAGGCCCACAGCCGCGTCGCCGCCGACCGCGCCGAGGCCGAAGCCGCGCATGAGAGCGCGGTCGCGGCCCTGTCCGAGCTGCCGCCGAGCGTCGAGACCGAGGCCCAGCTCGCCGCGGTTCGCGCCGAGATCGACAACCAGCGCCGTGGCGCCGCGCAGGTCCGCGCCGAGGCCCAGGCGCTCGCCCGCGAGGCCGAGCTCGCCGACCGCCGCGTGCAGGCGATCCTCGCCGAGCGCAACGAATGGCAGAACCGCAAGACCAGCGCGGCCTCGCAGGTCGAGACCATCGAGGCCCGCATCGCCGAAGTCTCGGCCGAGCGCGAGGAACTCGCCAACGCGCCGGAGGTGTTTGCCGAGAAGCGCAGCGCGCTGATCTCCGAGATCGAGCACGCCGAAAGCGATCGTCGCATCGCCGCCGATGCGCTCGCGACCGCCGAAGCCGCGATGGCGGAAACCGACCGCGTCGCCAAGGCTACGCTCGAAGCCCTCTCCTCTTCCCGCGAGGCCACCGCACGCGCCGAGGAGCGCATGGAAGGCACCCGCCGCCGCCTCGCCGATATCGAGCGCGAGATCCACGACATGCTCGAGGTCGAACCCAACGCCGTGGCTGCCATGGCCGAGATCGAACCCGGCGCGGAGCTGCCGCCGGTTGCCCAGATCGAGGAAGAGCTCGAAAAGCTGCGCCGCGACCGCGAGCGCCTCGGCGCCGTCAACCTGCGCGCCGAAGAGGAGCTCAAGGAGGTCGAGACCCAGCACACCGCGCTGACCACCGAACGCGACGATCTCGTCGAGGCGATCAAGCGGCTGCGCCAGGGCATCCAGAGCCTCAACCGCGAGGCCCGCGAGCGGCTCTTGACCTCGTTCGAGACCGTCAACAACCACTTCAAGCGGCTGTTCGTCGAGCTGTTCGGCGGCGGCGAAGCGGCGCTGCACCTGATCGAGAGCGACGATCCACTCGAGGCCGGCCTCGAGATCATCGCCAAGCCCCCGGGCAAGAAGCCGCAGACGCTGTCGCTGCTCTCGGGCGGCGAGCAGGCGCTGACGGCGCTGGCGCTGATCTTCGCGGTGTTCCTCACCAACCCGTCGCCGATCTGCGTGCTGGACGAGGTCGACGCGCCGCTCGACGACCACAACGTCGAACGGTTCTGCAACCTGCTGCACGAGATGACCGGCTCGACCGAGACGCGCTTTATCATCATCACGCACAATCCGATCACGATGGCGCGGATGAACCGGCTATTCGGCGTCACCATGGCAGAGCGCGGCGTGTCGCAGCTGGTCTCCGTGGACCTGCAGGGTGCGGTGGATATCCTCGACCAGAACGTGGCTTAGGGTTACGCCTACGCGTCGACGTCATTTTCGTGATACCTCAGCACCGTCATTGCGAGGAGCGATAGCGACGACTTGTCCGCCGTCGCTCGAAGAGCGAAGGCGGAAGCAATCCACGTCTCCACAAGTGGCGCTATGGATTGCTTCGCTGCGCTCGCAATGACGTGGGGAGAGTACGTCTTATGACATCGCCCGATCTCCCCGCCGAACTGAAAGCTGCGCTCAACGCCAGACTCGAAGGCCTGTCGCGCAACGATGCGGCGAGCCGGGCCGCGGTGATCTCGCAAACCTATCGCGAAGGCGGCGGCTCCGGGACGATCAGGTCCAAGACCGATGCGCTCGCCTACGCGCTGGCGCGGATGCCCGCGACCTATGCGGCAGTCGTCGCAAGCCTCAATGCGCTCGCCGAGGTCAGGCCGGACTTCGCCCCCACAACGTTGCTCGACGTCGGCGCCGGGCCGGGGACCGCGACCTGGGCGGCGACGGAAGCATTCTCCTCGCTGCGACGCCTTACTCAGCTCGACGCCAATGGCGCGTTGCGAACGCTCGCGCAGCAGCTCGTTCGCAACAGCACGCGCCTGCACGCTGCCACCTATGAGCTCGGACAGGCTCAAGCCCTGCTCGCACAGGCCGAATCCGCCGACCTCGTGATCGCGAGCTACATGATGGGCGAGATCGGAGATGCCGAGCGCACGGCGCTGGCCGAGGCGCTGTGGTCCAGGACCAGGGATACGTTGCTGGTGGTCGAGCCCGGCACGCCCGCAGGCTATGCACGGATCGTCTCGCTCCGCGCGCAGTTGATCGCGGCGGGCGCCCATGTCGCCGCGCCCTGCCCGTATGACGGCGCCTGCCCGCTGGTCGCACCCGACTGGTGCCATTTCTCCCAGCGCCTGCAGCGCTTGCGCGCGCACAAGCAGGTCAAGGGCGCCGAGGTGCCGTTCGAGGACGAACGCTTTGCCTATGTCGCGCTGACACGCGCGCCGGTGACCACGCGTCCATTCCGGGTGCTGGCGCAGCCTGATGTCGGCAAGGTCGAGATTTCAGCCAAGCTGTGTACGGCTGATGGCGTCGTCGTCACCAGGATTCCCCGCCGCGCCAAGACCGATTACGCGCGCGCCCGCCGCTGGCGCTGGGGCGACGCGCTGGTCGGCGATCAAACATCCGTTGCAGGTCGTCCCGGTGAAGGCCGGGACCCATGACCACCAACGCCAATGGTTGAGAACGGCGTTGGCCCCAGTGCCCAAGGAAAAGCCGCGGCGTATGGGTCCCGGCCTTCGCCGGGACGACTGAGCACTGTTGAACTAATTCGACACCATCGCCGACCAAAGCTTTGCCCACCTTTTCGCGGCGGGCTGTCGTGTGCCCTGATTTGGGCTACGCTGCCGCCGTGTCGTCCCATCAGGAGCTGTCCCGTCATGTCGACCAGCTGGATCGTTATCGGCGTCATCGTCCTTCTCGTGCTGTTTGCATTTGGCGCCTACAACCGCCTCGTCGCGCTCAGCCAGCGGGTCAACCAGGCCTTTGCCGACATCGACGTTCAGCTCAAGCAGCGCCACGACCTGATCCCGAACCTGGTCGAGACCGTGAAAGGCTATGCGGCGCACGAACGCGGCACGCTGGACGACGTGATCAAGGCGCGCAATTCGGCGATGTCGGCGCAGGGGCCGGCGCAGGTCTCGGCGGCGGAGAACCAGCTCTCCGGCGCGCTCGGCCGGCTGATTGCGCTGTCGGAGGCCTATCCGGATCTCAAGGCCAACGCCAACTTCCAGCAGCTCGCCGCGGAGCTCTCCGATCTCGAGAACAAGATCGCCGCCAGCCGCCGCTTCTTCAACAATGCGGTCCAGGAGTACAACACCGGCATCCAGCAGATGCCGGCCGCGCTGTTCGCCGGCATGTTCGGCTTCACCCGCAAGGATTTCTTCGACCTCGGCACCGGCCGCGCCGACGTCGAGACGGCGCCGAGCGTGAAGTTCTGAGGCGCGAAGCGCGTCGGCGAAAGGCAGCTTCCTGATGGCCGCCTACGGTCTCTACACGCATATCGCATCGAACAAGTTTCGTTCGCTGCTGCTGCTTGGCGGCCTGTTCCTGCTGATCTACGTGCTGGTCTATGCCGGTGCGCTGGTCGGCGAGGTGGTGATCGATAGCGGCCGCTCGGTCGACCATTACCTGACACGGGCCGCGCACGACCTGATGTCTGCCTTCCCCTGGGCCACGATCGCTGCCGCGACCTGGATCGTGATCGCATATTTCTTCCACCAGGACATGATCGATGCCGTCACCGGCGGCGAACAGGTGACGCGGCAGCAGCAGCCGCGTCTCTACAATCTGCTGGAGAACCTCTGCATCTCGCGCGGCATCCGGATGCCGAAGCTGAAGGTGATGGACAGTCCGGCGCTGAACGCGTTCGCGACCGGGTTGAACCCGCGGCAATACGCCGTCACCGTCACCACGGGCCTGCTGAAGACGCTCAACGACCAGGAGATCGAGGCCGTGCTCGGCCACGAGCTCACCCACATCAGGAACGGCGACGTGCAGCTAATGGTGGTCGCCGTCATCATCGCCGGTGTGGTCGGCTTCTTCGGCGAGCTCTTCTTCCGCATCTTCACAAATCTGTCGTGGAACTCGACCGGCGGCGGCTGGTCGTCGTCCTCGTCATCCTCCTCGTCTTCATCGTCCTCCTCGTCGGACCGCGACGGCAAGGGCTCGCGCGGCGGCGCGATCGTCGTGATCATCATCGCGATCGTGCTGATCCTGCTGTCCTGGCTGCTGTCGCAGGTCGTGAAGCTGGCGCTGTCTCGGTCGCGCGAATTCCTGGCCGATGCCGGCTCGGTCGAACTGACGAAAAATCCGGATGCGATGATCTCGGCGCTGCGCAAGATCGAGAACCGCGGCGAGCTGCCGGGTGCGACGTCGGCGGTGATGGAACTCTGCGTCGACAATCCGCGCGAGGGCTTCGCCGACCTGTTCGCGACCCACCCGTCGATACAATCCCGGGTCGATGCGCTGGTGAAATATGCGGGCGGCCGCGATCCGGGGCCGCTGGCCCTGCCCCAGGACAATCCGGACGATGCCGGCACACCGGCCGAGCAGCCGGACACCATCACCGGTCAGCCACCGCACCGCGGCCCCTGGGGCGAGGCCACAACGCCCGATGGTACGCCGCCGCTGCCAGCCCCCGACCCGGCGCAAGATGCGCCTCGGGGACCTTGGGGCCGACACGTCTAAAGTCCGGCACAGCCCTCTCATTCCATTAAGGAAATCCCCACCAAACCAAATGTGGGCTCGTTAAGGAATTGAATTCTCCCTCGATTCTGCCATGTTCGCGCCCAAAGCAGGCGTGGGGACTTGCCGATCGCCCTCGCGATCGGGAGCGCGCTTTTAAGGGACTTCCATGGCAAAGCCGGTTGTGATCGTGGTGGGCGCTGACAAGGGCGGGGTCGGCAAGACTACCGTTTCGCGGACGCTCCTGGACTATTTCAGCGCCAACAATGTGCAGACCCGGGCGTTCGACACCGAATCGCCGCGGGGAACGTTGAGGCGCTTCCATCCTGACATCACCGAGATCGTCGATATGACGACGACCGCGGACCAGATGAAGATCTTCGATACGCTGAGCTCGGGCCCCTCGGTGACCGTGATCGACGTCCGCGCCGGTCTGCTCTCGCCTGCTTTGGCCTCGCTGCGCGACATCGGTTTCCTCGACGCGGCACGCTCCGGCCAGATCACCTTCGCCGTGTTCCATATACTGGGCCCGTCGATCGCCTCGCTCGATGAGATCGCCGAGACCGCCAACTTCATGACCGGCGCGAAGTACTTCCTGGTGAAGAACTTCATCAACGACACCCAGTTCTTCCAGTGGGACCAGTCGACCTACAACTCCTACTTCCACCGCATCAAGGATGCGACCGACCTCACGATCCCCAAGCTCAACGAAATGGCCTATGAGCAGGTCGAGGTCGCCTCCGTCCCGTTCCTGAAGTTCGTCGCCAACAAGCTCATCAACGACGACGCCGCGAACTATTCCTTCGTGCTGCGCGGCTATGTGCGGCACTGGCTGGCCAACGTCTGGAGCGAGTACGACCGGATCAAGCTGACCGATCTGGTCGGCGCCAAGTCGACCACCCGCGGCGAAAAATAGTCGCGCCTTGGGGCAGCGATGGGGCTGGATTAGGCAAAAATTTGGTCTGATATAGCGGGCGATGTCATCCACGCCCGTCTACATCATCTGCTCGCCCCGCCCGCAGGTCGGCAAGACGCTGATCGCGCGGCTGTTGAGCGAATTTCTGCTGCTGAAGAACGGCGACGTGATCTCCTTCGACATCAATCTGAAGGAGCCGTCGCTGGTCGACTATCTGCCGCGGATCACGGAAACCGCCGACGTGATCGATACCTATGGCAAGATGCAGCTGATGGACCGCGTCATCATCAATGACGGCATCGCCAAGGTGATCGACCTCGGCTACCACGCCTTCGACGAATTCTTCAAAATGTGCGACGAGATCGGGCTGATGAAGGAGGCGCTGCGCCGCCGCGTCGCGCCGGTGATCCTGTTCGTCGCCGACATCGACCGCGTCTCGGCGCGCGCCTACGACACGCTGTACCGGCTGATCCCACCGAATGCGCTCGTCGTGATCGACAACGAGTTCGTGGTGCGCGGCGAGTTGCCGCCGGCGATGTCCCGCAGCCGCGTGCTGCGCTGCCGCGCGCTGCCGGTATTCCTCAAGACCTATATCGACCGGCTGAACTTCTCCTTCACGGGATATCTGCGCCATGAGAAGGATTCATCGACCGAGCTGCATCAATGGATCCGCCGGAACTACACCATGTTCCGCGATCTCGAATTGAGCCTGCTGCTGCAGAGATCGTAGCTCTTCCCCCTCTCCCCGTTCTTACGGGGAGAGGGTTGGGGTGAGGGGCTGCTTCCGCAAACCAGCGGGCCGTAACGTGCGCGGAGACCCCCCTCACCCGGATCGCATCTCGGATGCGATCCGGCCTCTCCCCGCAAGCGGGGCGAGGCGAGAGAAGATCAATGCCCCTCGAACGCCATCAGCGTGCGCACCGGGACGTCCATCGCCCGCAGCTTGGCTGCGCCGCCGAGATCGGGCAGATCGATGATGAAGCAGGCGGCGACGACATTGGCGCCGATCTGGCGCAGCAGCTTCACCGCGCCCTCCGCGGTGCCGCCGGTCGCGATGAGATCGTCGACCAGGATCACGCGCTCGCCGGGCTGCACGGCGTCGGCATGCATCTCCATCTCGTCGATGCCGTATTCGAGCGAATACGCGATCCGCACGGTGGTGTGCGGCAGCTTGCCCTTCTTGCGGATCGGCACGAAACCGGCCGAGAGCTGGTGCGCCACCGCGCCGCCGAGGATGAAGCCGCGCGCCTCGATGCCTGCGACCTTGTCGACCTTCGAGCCCGCCCAGGGATGCACCAGTTGGTCGACCGCCCGCCGGAACGCCTGGGCATCCGCCAGCAATGTCGTGATGTCGCGGAACAGGATGCCCTTCTTCGGGTAATCCGGGATGGTGCGAACGGTCGACTTGATGTCCTGGTCAAAGGTCATTGGTGTCTCAACCCCTACTCTATCGCCCCGTCATTGCGAGGAGCGAAGCGACGAAGCAATCCACTTTTGTCTCCGTGCGGCGAAATGGATTGCTTCGCTTCGCTCGCAATGACGGTGCCGTCAGTTCGCATCCAGCCGGAATGCATTCTCCACGATGCGCAGCCCCACCTCGCCGCCGAGGGACATCAGCGATTCCGGATGGAACTGGACACCGGCGACCGGCAGGGTCTTGTGCTCGATCACCATCGCGACGCCGTCTTCGGTGGTCGCGGTCACCGTCAGCACGTCGGGCACGCTGTCGCGTTCGACGAAGAGCGAGTGGTAGCGGCCGATCACGATCTCATTGGGCAGGTTCCGCATCAACCGCCCGCCACGCACCTGGACGCGGGAGGGACGGCCATGCGCAGGCTGCCCGAGCTGACCGAGCTGGCCGCCGAAATATTCGCCGATCGCCTGCACGCCGAGGCAGACGCCGAAGATCGGCAGCTTCTTCTCCAGCGCCGTGCCGATGGTTTTCGAGATGCCGAAATCCTCAGGACGCCCGGGCCCGGGGGACAGCACCAGGAGGTCCCAACCCTTCTGCTTCAGCATATCCTGGGCATGAATGTGCCTGACCACGGTAACATTGGCGCCGACCTGGCGGAAGTAATCCGCCAGCATGTGCACGAAGCTGTCGTCATGGTCGATCAAGAGCACGTTCTTGCCCGAGCCGGTGGCGTCGGGCGCGAAGTCCGACAGCGGTTTCGGCGGATCGCCGCGCAGCGCCTGGAACAGCGCAGCCGCCTTGACCTGGCATTCGCGGTCCTCGGCGGCGGGATCGGAATCGAACAGGCAGGTCGCGCCGACACGTACTTCCGCCAAGCCGTCCTTCATGCGGATGGTGCGGATGGTGAGGCCGGTGTTGATGCTGCCGTCGAAATTCACGCAGCCGATCGCGCCGGCATACCAGCGCCGCGGCGAGCGCTCATGGTCCTCGACGAACTGCATCGCCCACAATTTCGGCGCGCCGGTCACCGTCACCGCCCAGGCGTGGGTGAGGAAGGCATCGAGCGAGTCGAAGCCCGGCCGCAGCATGCCCTCGACGTGATCGACGGTGTGGAACAGCTTTGAGTAGGTCTCGATCTGGCGCCGCGCCAGCACCTTGATGGTGCCGGGCACGCAGACGCGCGCCTTGTCGTTGCGGTCGACGTCGGTGCACATGTTGAGCTCGAACTCGTCCTTTTCCGAGTTCAGAAGCTTGCGGATCTGCTCGGCATCGCCGATCGAGTCCGAACCGCGCGCGATGGTGCCCGAGATCGGGCAGGTCTCGACGCGGCGGCCGTCGGAGCGCACGAACATCTCCGGCGACGCGGAGACGAGGAATTCGCCCTCGCCGAGGTTCATCAGCGCACCATAGGGCGACGGGTTGATGCGGCAGAGCCGCTGGAACACTTCCGCCGGCGAGCGCTCACAAGGCTCGGCGAACAGCTGGCCGGGCACGGCCTCGAACAGGTCGCCGCGGGCGAAGGCTGCGCGCGCGACCTCGACGGTTGCCTGGTATTCGCCCGGGGCGTGGTCGGCAAATCCCTGCCGCGCCGTCTTGGCATAGACGCTCGCTGTGGTCTCGTGCGACAGGCCTGCGGTGGATTTTCCCTTCCAGGCGAATTCGTAAGTCAGCACCACGCCGCGGCCGGTGGCGCGGTCATAGGCGAGCAGGTGGTCCGGCACATAGAGCACGATGTCGCGCTGGTCGGCCTCGCGGGCGCGCTTCTGCATGAGGTCCTCGATCTGGAACACGAGGTCGTAGGCGAAGGCGCCGAACAGGCCGAGCAGCGGATCGGCATTGGAGGCAAACGCCGCCACCATGTCGCGCACCAGCGACATCACACTGGCGCGGCGGGTGCGCTGATCCTCCTCGACCGGCGCAGCGCCGCGGATGATGTGGCCCGACAGCTTCGTCGCGCTGCGCTCCGAGATCACGACGCAGGGCTCGCGCAGCACGTCGCCGAGGAAGGCGATCAGCACCTCGCCGCGCGGATTGAGCGCAGAAAGCGAGAAATCGGTGCCCGATGTCTCCAGTCCCAGCGGCGGATCGGCAAAGCCGAGGTCAAAGCTCTCGTAGCGGCCCGGCACCGTGGTACCCGAGGACAGCACGACGCCGCGGCGGCGGTCCAAGAGCGCGATCAGGTCGTCGAGGCGGTTGGCGCCGCCGGTGAACTGCTCGACCACCCGCGCGACCGCGAGGCCGCCATTGGTGAGGTACTCGCTCTTGGCCGGCAGGGAGAAGACTGTCCTGTTCATGTGATCCTCTTACGAGACTTGCCGAGAGAGCGCCACACAGGACAAACGAAGGGACCGTCGCACTGCGATGGCGACCTTCGACGTTTCTGAGAAATGAAATCGCACCGGCCACCTATGAGAAGGTGGGCCACCAACGACGGGATGGACTGGCAACGGTGCTCATGGACCGTTACTCACCACCCGGCGCGGGCCGTGTCAAGGGATGGCCGCAACCCTGCCCCCTCCGGCCGTGCCTTTTCGGGGTTTGAAAGGACGGAAATCCGCGTAGGATTTGCCGAAATGGCGGCCGATCGACCGCCCAAAAACAGACAATGGCGGAGACGTACATGGCGATCTTGGGTCTCGGATATGCCGGCTTCGGCTCCGACGCGCTCGACGACTGGCGGCAGTTCGGCACTGGCCTGGTCGGGCTGCAGGCGATCGACCGCGGCAATTCACTGCTCGCCTTCCGGATGGATGATCGCAAGCAACGTATCGTGATCGACCGCGCGCTAGCCGAAGGCACAAGGTTCTTCGGCTGGGAGGTGGCGGATGCCGCTGCGCTCGATGGGCTGGCGGCGCGGCTGGAGCGGGCGGGCGTTGCGGTGACCGCCGAGCCGCAATCGCTGGCCGACACGCGGCGCGTCCGCGGCCTGATCTCGTTCCACGACCCGGCCGGCAACCGCCTCGAAGCGTTTCATGGCGCCGAGATCGACGACACACCGTTCAAGCCGGGACGATCGATCTCCGGCTTCCGCACCGGGCCGCTTGGCCTCGGCCACGCCGTGCTGACGGTCGAGCACATCGCTCCCGTCATGGCCTTCTATGTCGACGTGCTCGGCTTCGGCCTCAGCGACTACATCGAGAAGCCGTTCCGCGCCTATTTCTTCCACGTCAATCCACGCCACCACTCTCTGGCGCTGATCGAGACAGGCACCAACGGCATGCATCACCTGATGATGGAGCTGTTCTCGCTCGACGATGTCGGCCAAGCCTACGACATCGCGCAGAAGGAAGACCGCGTCAACGTCACGCTCGGCCGCCACACCAACGATCTGATGACGTCTTTCTACGCCAGGTCGCCGTCGTCCTTCATGGTCGAGTGCGGCTGGGGCGGCCGCGAGATCGATCCGGCAAACTGGACGCCGGTCGAGATGCATGACGGCCCGAGCCTGTGGGGCCATGAGCGGGTCTGGCTGTCGCCGGAGGACCGCGCGGTGGCGCGCGAGATGCGTATGCGCGCCGCCGCCGAGGGCCGCCGCGCCCCGGTTCAGGTGATGGAAGGCAATTTCAAGCTGATGTCGGGGACATGCCCGTGGTGGGACGGGGTGAAAGACGCATAGCAAACTGCGTCGTCCCGGCGAAAGCCGGGACCATAACCACTGGGCGCAGTTATCGGGCGGGATGACCGCCAGTGTGCCTATTGCCACGGCCGCGGCGTATGGGGTCCCGGCCTTCGCCGGGACGACATCGCGCTTGTATCTCGCGCTCCGGCCAAAATGATTGCGCAAGCGCGTGGCCAGGATCGCGCATGGCGTAATCCGGGACCACCTTCTCCGGGGGGATACTGCCCCGGATTGCGCTTCGCTCCATCCGGGCTTCTGTAACGGGCCTTGGTTAGTCAATCCCTTTTTGCGTGGTCCACTTGCCGGGCACTTGCTTCTGTACGGGATCGGCGCAGTGGCCGTCGCCTGATGGGGTGCATTGAGGAGCCGGCCGGCCAATCTACGGAAGCGTGGTTGTGAACCGACTTCCCGGATGGCGGCCTGACCGGATCCGTCGTCCCGGCAAAGGGACTTCGCTCGGGGAAGGCCTGGTGTCGTGGCCTGCCCAGATCGGTTGAGGCTCCTTCCTTAGGTTGCGTGGGCCATCGGATTGAAGGGTTTCGCATCAGCCAGCATCCGATGCAGGATGACTGCGAGCTTGCGCGCCAGCGCCACCTTGGCCTTGCGCATGCCCGCACGTTTGGCAAGCCGCATGGCCCAGCTCTTCAGCGCCGAGCAGTTCCTGACCGGCTTGGTCAGCATGACGTGGGCGGCCTGGTACAGCGCCTCCCGCACCGACGCGTCGCCGATCTTGCTGATGCGGGCAGTGTAGTCGGTTTGCCCCGACTGATACTTCTTCGGGGTGAGCCCAAAATGCGCGCCGGTCGCCTTCGAGGAACGGAACCTGATCGGATCGTCGATCGCGGCGGCATAGGTGAGCGCCACGATCGGGCCGACGGCCGGCGTTGTCATCAGAAGCCGGGCCGGGGGATGCGATCTGGCGAGCTTCTGGGTGTGTCTGTCCAGGCCATTGAACTCGCGCAGCAACACGGCATGGGCTTCGAGCAGGGCCTGCGCCACCAGCTCAAGTCCGGGGTGGCCGGCGACGAGCTCCCGGATCCGGTTGGCGAACGTGCGCTCGGTGGTCTTGCCGACCTTCAGGCCAAAGCCCCGCAGCACGCCACGTACGCTGTTCTCGATGTCGCGCAGCTTCGACTGCAGCAGCTTGCGGGCCGTCAGAACCGCCCGCGTCTCCTGCGCTTCAATCGACTTGCAGTGGACCGGCCGGAACCAGCCGAGCCGCATCAGTTGGGCGATGCCGCGGGCATCGTTGCGGTCCGACTTCACCGGCATCGCCTTGAAGGCATCGCGGACGTGCCGGGTCTCCAGCAGCTCGACGGCAAGCCCGGCCGCGCGCAGCGCCGTGGACAGCCATTGCGACAACGGACCGGCCTCCAGTCCGATCCGCTCCATCGCCTGGCCCAGCGATCGGAACCAGGCGATCAGCGCTTCCGGCTCGCTGGCAACCTTCGCCTCCCGCAAAATCTTGCCCGCGCCATCGACAACGCAAACGCTCGAGCTTTCCAAAGACACGTCGATTCCTGCATAGTGGTACATGGTCGTCCCTTAATGATGCTTGGAGCGGGCTCGCCCGACTCCGTTTGAACACCATCAGTTTGAGGGACGACCGCCTGCCCGAAAAGCCGCACGCGAGCGCGCTTCCACATCGCGCCGTCGCGACCGGGCGGCTATATCCGTCGGCCCGTTACCCCATCTACAAATTTATCCCAAATGCTTCTTGAAGAAATCAGTGGCGCGGCCCCAGGCGAGTTCGGCGGCCTGGCGATCGTGCACGGATTGGCGCTGCTCGTTGACGAAGGCGTGCTCGGCGTCATAGCGGAACAGCTCGAGCGACTTGCCGGCGGCCTTCATCGCCTTCTCGAAATTGTTGACCGCCTCCGGCGTGCACCAGTCGTCCTTGTTGGCGAAATGGGCCTGCAGCGGGATCCTGACGTCGGCGGGCTTGGCGGCCTGCTCCGGCGGAATGCCGTAGAACACGACGCCCGCGGTCAGTTCCGGCACATGCACCGCGCCGATGATGGTCACCGCGCCGCCGAGGCAGAAGCCGGTCAGCCCGACCTTGGCACCGTTCTTGGCGAGATACTGCGCGGCGCCGCGCACCGTCTGCGTGGTGGCGTCCATGAAGTCGAGCGAGTTCATCTCTTTGCCGGCCGCGTCGGTGTCGTGATAGGGCACCACCTTGCCCTTGTAGAGATCGGGCGCCAGCGCATCGAAGCCGGCTGCCGCGAAGCGGTCGCACAGGCCCTTGATCTGATCCGACAGGCCCCACCATTCCTGGATCACGACCACGCCCGGTGCGTTGCCGCGCGCGGCGTTGGCGAGATAGCCCGATGCGTCCTTGCCGTCCGGGCGCTTGAAGCTGATGCTGGTACCCATGAGTTCCTCCGCAATGTTTGCCGGCCGATTGGCCGGCATTTTGTCCGCACTCGGCAAGGGACGCAATCGCCCTGCGGCAAGCTCGCACACTCGTCATCGCGCCTGCAGACCGAGGCGCTTTCGTCGCGCGGCAAAGCCGCCCCCTGTCATATCCCGGTCACGCGACAAATAAAAAAGCCCCCGCAGGGGCTTTTTCAATGTCGTGACAGCAGCCGCGCGTCAGTGCGCGTTGGCCCAGACCCGCTTCTTGGTGAAGTACATCAGGAAGGCGAAGATGATCAGGAACACGAAGACCTGCATGCCGATCCGCTTGCGCTCTTCCATGTGCGGCTCGGCGGCCCACATCAGGAAGGTCGTGACGTCGTGGGCGTACTGCGCGACCGTCGCCGGCGAGCCGTCATCGAAGGTCACCTGACCGTCGGAGAGCGGCTTCGGCATCTTGATCGCGTGGCCGGGGAAGTACTTGTTGTAGTACGAGCCCTCCGGGATCGTGACGCCAGCCGGCGGCTTGTCCTCGAAGCCCTGCAGGATCGCCGAGACGTAGTCGGGTCCCTGCTCCTGGTACTGGGTGAAGAAGTCGATGATGAACTGCGGGAAGCCGCGGTCATAGGAGCGCGCCTTCGCGATCAGCGACAGATCCGGCGGCGCTGCGCCGCCATTGGCCGCGCGTGCAGCCTGCTCGTTCGGGAACGGCGACGGGAAGTAGTCCGCCGGGCGGCCCGGACGCTCGAACATCTCGCCCTGGTCGTTCGGACCGTCCTTGATCTTGTACTCGGACGCGAGCGCAGCCACCTGCGCCGGCGAGTAGCCGGGGCCACCGGGATCGGCGAGGTTGCGGAACGCCACATAGGAGAGCGCGTGACAGGCCGAGCAGACTTCCTTGTAGACCTTCAGGCCACGCTGCAGCGAACCGCGGTCAAACTTGCCGAAAGGACCGGAGAACGACCACTTCTGGGCCGGGGGCGCCTCATCGCCCTCGGCCTTGGCGTACTGGGTGCTGCCGGCAAACACGCCGCCTGCGACCACCAGCGCGAGCGCGACGGACGCCACGGTCGCGGCCTTGCCCCGGCTCTTCGACAGTACGTCATCGGCGATCGAGTTCGGCAGCGGGCGCGGCGTCTCGATCCGGGCGAGCAGCGGCAGCACGATCAGGAAGTACGCGAAATAGCAAGCTGTCAGGACGCGGCCGGCGACCACATAGATACCTTCCGGCGGCTTTGAGCCGAGATAGCCGAGCCCGATGCAGACCACCACGAAGATCCAGAAGAACTGCTTGGCCAGCGGACGGTACTTCGACGAACGGGTCCGCGCGCTGTCGAGCCAGGGCAGGAAGCACAGAATGATGATCGCCGAAAACATCACGACGACGCCGGCGAGCTTGTTCGGAATGCTGCGCAGCATCGCGTAGAACGGCAGGTAGTACCACTCCGGCACGATATGCGCCGGTGTCACGCCGGGATTGGCAGGGATATAGTTGTCCGCCTCCATCAGATAGTTCGGCATGTAGAAGATGAACCAGGCAAAGAAGATCATGAAGCAGGACACGCCGAACAGGTCCTTGATCGTCGCATACGGCGTGAACGGCACGGTGTCCTTCTCGGTCTTGGCCTCGACGCCGGCCGGATTGTTCTGGCCCGCGACATGCAGCGCCCAGATATGCAGCACGACCACGCCGGCGATCACGAACGGCAACAGGTAGTGCAGCGAGAAGAAGCGATTCAACGTCGGGTTGCCGACCGAATAGCCGCCCCACAGCAGCGTCACGATGCTCTCGCCGACATAGGGAATCGCCGAGAACAGGTTGGTGATGACGGTGGCGCCCCAGAAGCTCATCTGGCCCCACGGCAACGCATAGCCCAGGAAACCTGTTGCCATCATCAGCAGGTAGATGATGACGCCGAGGATCCACAGCACCTCGCGCGGCTCCTTGTATGACCCGTAATAGATGCCGCGGAACATGTGGATGTAGACTGCGAAGAAGAACATCGACGCGCCGCTGGCGTGGATGTACCGCAGCAACCAACCGTAATTGACGTCGCGCATGATCAGTTCGACCGACCTGAAGGCGAGATCGGCGCTCGGCGTGTAGTGCATCGCCAGGATCACGCCAGTGATGATCTGCACCGCCAGCATCATCGAAAGGATGGCGCCGAAGGTCCACCAGTAGTTCAGGTTGCGCGGCGTCGGATAGGCCACGAAGGACGAGTGGACCAGGCCCATAATCGGAAGGCGCCGTTCGATCCACTTCAAGGCGGGGTTGGTCGGTTGATAATCGGATGGTCCGCTCATTGATGCGATCCTGAGAAGAAAAACGACGCGATGGGTCCAAGTTGAGGCCGAAGCCCGGAAGGGTCCGGGACTTAGCCGATCTGGATTTTGGTGTCGGAAACGAACGTATAGGGCGGCACCGCCAGGTTGGCGGGCGCCGGCCCCTGCCGGATGCGGCCGGAGGAATCGTACTGCGAACCGTGGCACGGGCAGAAGAAGCCGTCGTAATTGCCCTCATGAGCGATCGGGATACAACCAAGATGCGTGCAGATGCCGATCACCACCAACCACTGATCGTGGCCGGCCTTGACGCGCGCCGAATCCGGCTGCGGGTCGGGCAGGCTCGAGAGCGCCACGCTCTGGGCTTCCTCGATCTGCTTCTTGGTGCGATGGCTGATGTAGATCGGCTTGCCGCGCCAGAAGACCTTGATGTCCTGGCCCTCGGCGATCGGCGTCAGGTCGACCTCGATCGGCGCACCGGCCGCGATCGTGGCGGCGTCCGGGTTCATCTGGGTCACCAGCGGCCAGACGGTAGCGACTGTGCCGACCGCGGCGGCCGCTCCGGTTGCAACAAAAAGGAAATCACGGCGTGTCGGATGGTCCGCCGAAGACGCTGTCGTCACGTTTCCAAGCCCTTTCATATCCGCAGCCGGTGGAACCGCCCCGGAGACGCAGAACGCGCCCAGGAAAGGCTGCCGGCGCCCGCGGCCCCCGCGGCGGCAGAAAACTGCCCTTCCGCACCCCAAACGGCGGAACAGC
This sequence comes from Bradyrhizobium sp. ISRA436, assembly GCF_029910015.1. Lineage (NCBI taxonomy): Bacteria > Pseudomonadati > Pseudomonadota > Alphaproteobacteria > Hyphomicrobiales > Nitrobacteraceae > Bradyrhizobium > Bradyrhizobium sp. ISRA436. The sequence goes on along the minus strand of NZ_CP094519.1, from coordinate 1,658,262 downwards.
AGTCCAGAATCGTTCTATTGGCACCCTTGCCGGACGAGCGCAAGCCCGCTATCGGCTCGCAAGCGTGCAATGCACGAAATCCGCGCCAAGCGATGTTTTATTAAGACAATTTCATCCGGACTTCACAGGTCGCCAGCATCATGCAGATCGCGCTGTTCCAGCCCGATATCCCCCAGAATACAGGAACGATTCTACGCCTCTGCGCCTGCCTGGACGTGGCTGCCCATATCATCGAACCGGCGGGCTTCGAGGCCTCGGACCGGCATTTCCGCCGGGCGGGCATGGACTATCTCGACCATGTAAGGTTGATGCGCCACGACTCATGGTCAAAATTCGAGGAATGGCGTACCGAGGCAGGGTGTCGGCTGATCCTGTTCACGACCAAGGCGGCGAAATCCTACCTTGATTTCCAGTATACCGCCTCCGATGTCCTGCTCTTCGGGCGCGAGACGGCAGGGGTCACCGACGCAGTGGTGGCCGCCGCGGATGCGCGGCTGGTGATTCCGATCAAGCCGAGTTTGCGCTCGCTCAATGTGGCGGTCACGGCGGCCATGGCACTCGGTGAGGCGCTGCGCCAGACCGGCTCGGCAACTTAAGGGATTTTCGGTGAGCTACGCAGTCAAGGAGATCTTTCTGACCCTGCAGGGCGAAGGCGCCCATGCGGGGCGGGCCTCCGTGTTCTGCCGCTTCGCCGGCTGCAATCTCTGGAGCGGCCGCGAGCAGGACCGCGCCGGCGCGGTCTGCCGATTCTGCGACACCGATTTTGTCGGCACCGACGGCACCCTGGGTGGCCGCTATGCGACCGCCGAAGAGCTCGCGGAGACCGTTGCCGCGCAATGGACCGGCGGGGACGCCGACCGCTATGTGGTGCTGACCGGCGGGGAGCCGCTGCTGCAGGTCGATACGCCCCTGATCGAGGCCCTGCACGGCCGCGGCTTCGCGATCGCGATCGAGACCAACGGCACCATCGCGCCACCCGATGGGCTCGACTGGATCTGCGTGAGCCCAAAGGCCGCGACCGAACTCGTGGTGCGCAAGGGACATGAGCTCAAGCTGGTCTATCCGCAGCCGGAGAACAGCCCGGAGGATTTCGCGGGCCTCTCCTTCGAGCGCTTCTCGCTGCAGCCGATGGACGGCCCCGACGTGATCGTGAACACCGCGCGTGCGATCGAGTACTGCCTGAAGCACCCGCAATGGCGGCTCAGCGTGCAGACGCACAAGGCGCTTGGCATCAGATGAACTGGAATCTGACAGAACTGGATTGTTGAGAGAGATGTGGGAATTGACGAAAACGTTCCGCTTCGAGGCTGCGCATGCGCTGTCCGGAACGACCTTTGGCGCCGGCAGCGAGGAGATTCACGGCCACTCCTTTCGCGCCGAAGTCACCGTGCGCGGCACGCCGGATCCGAAGACCGGGATGGTGGTCGACCTCGGCCAGCTCGAACGCAGCATGGCCGAGGTGCAGAAGACGCTCGACCATAAGTTCCTCAACAAGATCGAGGCGATCGGGTTGCCGACGCTAGAGAACCTGTCGCGCTTCATCTGGGAGCGGTTGCAGCATGCCGGAAAGCTGACGCGCGTCAGCGTCCACCGCGACAGCTGCGGCGAGAGCTGCACCTATTACGGCCCGCAGGACTAGCCATGCGGCCGACAGACCCCGCCATCATCGAGGATCGCAAGGCGCGCGCGCGGCGCTGGTTCGAGGCGTTGCGCAACGACATCTGCGCGGCCTTCGAGCGGCTCGAGGATGACGCCCCCTCGGCCCTCTATCCCGGCAGCGCGGGCCGGTTCGTGCGCACGCCCTGGGACCGCACCGACCACACCGGCAAGCCCGGCGGCGGCGGCGTGATGTCGGTCATGAAGGGGCGGCTGTTCGAGAAGGTCGGCGTGCACTGCTCGACGGTGCATGGCGAATTCGCCCCCGAATTCCGCGCGCAGATTCCCGGCGCCGCCGACGATCCGCGCTTCTGGGCGTCCGGCATTTCGCTGATTGCGCATTTACGCAATCCGAACGTGCCCGCCGTGCACATGAACACCCGCTTCGTCGTCACCACCAAGGCCTGGTTCGGCGGCGGCGCCGACCTGACGCCGGTGCTGGACCGGCGCCGTACCCAGGACGACCCCGACACGATCGCCTTCCACGCCGCGATGAAGGAGGCCTGCTCCGGTCCGAACGGCGTCGCCGACTACGACAAGTACAAGAAGTGGTGCGATGAATACTTCTACCTGCCGCATCGCAAGGAAGCCCGCGGCATCGGCGGCATCTTCTACGACTGGCACGACAGCGGCGACTGGGAGGCCGATCTCGTCTTCGCCCAGGACGTCGGGCGCAGCTTCCTGAAGATCTATCCCGAACTGGTGCGGCGCAATTTCCAGCAGGCCTGGACCGCCGAGGATCGCGAGGAGCAATTGATCCGCCGCGGGCGCTATGTCGAATTCAACCTGCTCTACGACCGCGGCACCATCTTCGGCTTGAAGACCGGCGGCAACGTGGATTCGATCCTGTCGTCGCTGCCGCCGGAGGTGAAATGGCCGTAAAGAGCCTGCCGCGTGCGATGCTGATCGACATGGATGACACCATCCTGTCGGCCTATGGTCGCCCTGAGATCGCCTGGAACAAGATCGCCACCGAATTCGCCGATGAGCTGGCGCCCCTGCCCCCGGAGCAGGTCGCGACTGCGCTGCTGGCTTCCGCACGGCAATTCTGGTCGAAGGCGGAGCCGATCTGGCGGATCAGGCTCGGCGAGGCGCGGCGGCTGACGGTGAGGGGCGGTTTCGCGGCGCTCGCGGCGGCCGGACACCGCGCGCTGCCGGACGATCTCGCCGACCGCATCGCCGATCGCTTCACCACGCTTCGCGAGGAGGAGATGTTCGTCTTTCCCGGCGCACACGAGGCGATCGATGCGCTGAAGGCGCTCGGCATCAAGCTCGCGCTGGTCACCAATGGCGCCGCCGACATGCAGCGCGCCAAGGTCGAGCGCTTTGCGCTCGGCCACCGCTTCGATCACATCCAGATAGAGGGCGAGCATGGCTTCGGCAAGCCGGAGGAGCGCGCCTATCTGCACGCGATGGAGGCGCTCGGCGTCACTGCCCCTGACACCTGGATGGTCGGCGACAATCTGGAGTGGGAGGTCGTGGCGCCGCAACGGCTCGGCATCTATGCGATCTGGATGGACGTGCATGGCGAGGGCCTGCCGCCGGGATCGACGGTCAAGCCCGACCGCATCATCCGCTCGCTGACCGAGCTGGTGCCGGTCGCGCGCAAATAGCGCTTCGCTGGTTGTTCCTCACACCAAATCCACTGCGCTTTGCGTCGGCCGTGATCGGACTGTCATGACCGATCGATAGCCTGCCGTCCGCGTCATCAAGCGCGGAGGGAAATCATGGAACTGAAACCAGGCGATGTCGTCATGCTGAAATCCGGCGGCCATCCGTTGACGGTGGTTGAAGTCGAGGACGACAAGGTCGGGTGCCTCTGGATGGAGACGGACGGCGATCTGTTTCGCGAAACGCTGCCGCTCGTCGCGCTCGAATCGGCCGCACTCGATCCGGAAGACGACGAAGAAGAGGATGACGAGGACGAGGACGAGGACGACGACGACGACGGCCGCAAGAAGAAGCGCAAGCCTGCCTAGCACATCTGCTCTGCGCGCGATGCTGCCTGGCGCGCCGCCGGCAGCATCGTCTCGCCGGGCGTTCAGAGCGCGCGCAGCGCTGAGACAATCATCACCATTCCGCCGATGATCACCGCGACATCGCGCTGACCGCGTTGGTCATGTCGGCAAAAGCCGGAGAGCAAGTTCACAGCCGGTGGTCACGGGTAAAACGGGAAACGGCCTGGTCGGCGATGCCAGACAGCACTTGCGGATCCAGCGGGAAATCCGCGGCAAGCCAGGCATCCTCGGCCAAGGTCAGGACATGCCCCAGCGCCGGTCCTTCGGCGATTCCGCGTGCGATGAAATCCGACGCTCTCAACGGAAAGTGAGGCGCGCGCCAGCGCTGCGGCAGCGTCGCAAGCGCGCGCCACTGCTCGACATTTCGGCCCGCGCCGGTTCGCGCCCAGGCGAGCAGCAGCCGGTCGCGATAGGGCTGCTCGTCGAGCCGATACAGCCGGCGCTTTGCATGCGCCTCGTCCATGCCGGGCAACCGCCACCAGCGATGGCCCATCGAGTCGAGTGCCTTGGCCTCGGCATTGGAGAGCCGCAGCCTGCTTGCGATGCGCCGCGCATCCTCGGTGACGGCGACCGTCAGCGCAGCGAGCCGGCGTACCGCGCTTGGCGCCAGCCCCATCAGCTTCTCGATCTCGATCATCGCCGCGAACGGCCCGGTATAGGCGACGCCGCCGAACAGCGGCAGCAGCAGGCCGCCGTCCGCCATCGCGACGACCGCGGCGGCGGCACCGTCCGCCACCACGAGCTTGAGCATTTCCATGCGGATGCGCTCGGCCGAGAGACCGGCAAGTCCGGCGCGCCCGCCGATGCAGGCGAGATAGCCGGCGCGGTCGACCTCGCCGGCGCCATAGGCAGCGTGGAAGCGGAAGAAGCGCAGGATGCGCAAATAGTCCTCCGCGATCCGTTGCGCGGGATCGCCGATGAAGCGCACGCGCCTCGCCTTGATGTCGGCGAGCCCTCCGACGTGATCGTGTACGACGCCTTCCGCATCGACCGACAGGCCGTTGATGGTGAAATCGCGCCGCTCGGCATCGCGCACCCAGTCGCGGCCGAACGCCACCTTCGCCTTGCGGCCATAGGTTTCGGTGTCCTCGCGCAGCGTCGTCACCTCGAAAGGATGACCCTCGACGACCAGCGTGACAGTGCCGTGCTCGATGCCGGTCGGCACGCTCTTGATACCGGCCTGCTTGGCGCGGCGGACCACTTCATTCGGCAGTGCGGTGGTGGCGATGTCGATGTCGCCGAGCGGAATCCGCATCAGTGCGTTGCGGACGGCGCCGCCGATCACGCGCGCCTCCTCGCCGTCGGCATTGAGCAGGCCGAGCACGCGCGCCGCCGGACCGGAGGCGAGCCATGGCGCGTCGGACAACAGGCGCACCTCGCTCATTTGTCAACTCCGGTCTCAACTCCGGGCACCAGCCTGCCGTTCTCGATATGGGCAGGCACGTAGGTCGAGTTCGGCGGCGCGCCGGTATACTCCGCGAGCAGGACGAAGCTCACGATGACGAGCAGCAGCGCCGCCAGCGTCAGCTTCGCCAGCATGTCGAGCGGCCACGACGCCGGCAGCGCCACGCCGGCGCGCGTCGCGATCAGGAAGCTGGCATAGACCGCGAACGGGATCAGGAAGATTCCGACCTCGGTCAACACCGTGCGGATCATGACAGGTAAATCCGCTCATACAGCACGCGCAGGATACCCGCGGTCGCGCCCCAGATGTAGCGCTCGGCGAACGGCATCGCGTAATAGGATCGATCCATGCCGCGGAATTCCTTGGTGTGGATCTGATGATTCTCGGGATTCATCAGGAAGGCGAGCGGCACCTCGAAGGCATCGACGACCTCGGCTTCGTTGATGTCAAGCGCGAACCCCGGCCGCACCTTGGCGACCGTCGGCAGGATGCGGAAGCCGAACGCGGTGCCGTAGAGGTCGAGATAGCCGACCGGGTCGATGAAGTCGCGCTTGAGCCCGACCTCCTCGCAGGCCTCGCGCAGCGCGGCATCGAGCGGCGAGGTGTCGGTGGCGTCGATCTTGCCGCCGGGAAACGAAATCTGGCCGGCGTGACTCGACAGATTGGGCGAGCGCTGCGTCAACAGCACGGTGGGCTCAGGACGATCGACCACTGGAATCAGCACGGCGGCCGGCCGCACCGGCTGCTCCTTCGCGACGATCTCGAGCATGCGATCGTTGCCGGAATCTCCGGTGCGCGGAATGATCCGAGGATCGATCAGGCCCGGCGGCACGTCGAAATTGAGCCGCGCGCGAGCTCGCGCAAAGAATTCCGTCGAACTGATCGTCGCCGGCCCCGCCTTCAGCAACGGCTCGTTCAAAGTGCGTCCCTCACCTGCTTCGCATCCGCCATCGCGAAGAACTCGCCCCCGGACTCGACGCCGAACATTTGACGACCATCGATCATCCGCTCCTCGCCCATGTCAACCAGATCGTAATAGAGCGCGCGGGTGACCTTGGCCCAGAGATCGGCGCGGACATGCAGATAGGGCGTCAGCCCGCCATCCTCGGCGACCTCGAAGCGCAGGCCGTGGCCCTTCTCGCAATCGACCCAATCATCGACATTGGTGCGGAACCTGAGCAGGCGACCGCGGTTGTCTTCCTGCTTTTGCATTTCGACGGCGAGGAACGGTGCATCATCGACGCGGATGCCGACTTTCTCCACAGGTGTGACGAGAAAGTGCTTGCCGTCCTCGCGTTTCAGGATTGTGGAGAACAGCCGCACCAGCGCCGGACGGCCGATCGGCGTTCCCATGTAGAACCAGGTGCCGTCACCGGCGATTCGCATGTCGAGATCGCCGCAGAATGGAGGATTCCACAAATGCACCGGGGGTAGTCCCTTGCGCCCGGTCTGACCCGATGTCGCAGCTTGATTGGCCGCAGCGGTGAGGCCTTCGAGACCCTTGCTTTCGAGGCCCGCGGTTTCACGGTCCTGCTCGGTCTGCCCTTGCTTCGCCATTGTTTGCCTTAAGGTTTCCTACCTTCAATCTGGCACGATTGGTGCACGTATCTTTGAGATGTGATCGGGATGCCATTCTCGCCACATCGTGATGCCGTTCATACCCTGAAATACCGATAAGGTGGGGATAGTTTAATTCAACGAATACATGGCCTTCGTGCAGGTTTAGCATGAGGGCCATGACATGACGACGCGGGAAGCTCGCATCGTCAAGAAGGAGCGGACAGAATGGCTGGAGACAGTGTCGAGAAACTGGAGGATGTGATCGTCCGTTCGGCTGAACAGGTCGCCGGCCAGATCCGCGCCGCCAAGGAAGCGGTTTCCACCGTCATTTTCGGCCAGGATCGGGTGATCGAAAACACGCTGGTGACGATTCTATCCGGCGGCCATGCGCTGCTGATCGGCGTGCCCGGCCTTGCGAAGACCAAGCTGGTCGAGACGCTCGGCATCACGCTCGGGCTCGACGCCAAGCGCATCCAGTTCACGCCGGACCTGATGCCGTCGGACATTCTCGGTGCTGAAGTGCTGGACGAGAGCTCGACCGGCAAACGCTCGTTCCGCTTCATCTCCGGTCCGGTGTTCGCACAGTTGCTGATGGCTGACGAGATCAACCGCGCCAGCCCGCGCACCCAATCGGCGCTGCTGCAAGCCATGCAGGAGCAGCACATCACCGTTGCCGGCGCACGGCATGACCTGCCGAAGCCGTTCCACGTGCTCGCGACTCAGAACCCGCTGGAGCAGGAAGGCACCTATCCGCTGCCCGAGGCGCAGCTCGACCGCTTCCTGATGGAGATCGATGTCGACTATCCTGATCGCGACGCAGAGCGACGCATCCTGTTCGAGACCACCGGCGCCGACGAGACCGCCGCCAAGCCGTCGATGGACGCGGAAGCGCTGATCACCGCACAGCGGCTGGTGCGCCGCTTGCCGGTCGGCGACTCCGTGGTCGAGGCGATCCTGTCGCTGGTTCGCGCCGCACGCCCCGGCCCCGAGGGCGGCGAAGCCGGCAAGCTGATCGCCTGGGGACCGGGTCCCCGCGCCAGCCAGGCACTGATGCTGGCGGTCCGCGCTCGCGCGCTGCTCGACGGGCGGCTCGCGCCATCGATCGACGACGTGCTTGATCTCGCGGAACCCGTGCTCAAGCATCGTATGGCGCTCACCTTCTCGGCGCGCGCCGAGGGCCGCACTATTCCTGATGTGATCAGGCAATTGAAGACGCGGATCGGTTGATGGCGGCGGAGAACAGGCACCTGAACGAGGAGAAACTGGCGGTCCGACGTGCAGATGGCGAAAGCCGAACGCTCGCCGCATCGCTGCCGCGCCTGGTGCTTGAGGCCCGCCGCATCGCCGCCAACGTGATCCACGGCCTGCACGGCCGCCGCCGCGCCGGCGCGGGCGAAAGCTTCTGGCAGTACCGCCGCTTCGTCTCGGGCGAGCCGTCGCAGCGCGTCGACTGGCGACGCTCGGGCCGCGACGACCATCTCTATGTCCGCGAGCAGGAATGGGAAGCCGCGCACACCGTGTGGATCTGGCCCGATCGCTCGCCCTCGATGGTCTTTGCCTCACGCGGCGCTCGCGACAGCAAGCTTGAGCGCGGCCTGATCGTCGCCTTCGCGCTGGCCGAGCTGCTGGTCGCCGGCGGCGAGCGCGTCGGCATTCCCGGCCTGATGAACCCGACCGCGAGCCGTGCCGTGATCGACAAGATGGCGGAGGCGATGCTGCACGACGACAAGACGCGCGCGAGCCTGCCGCCCTCCTTCGTGCCGTCGTCGCTCGCCGAGATCGTGGTGCTCTCGGATTTCTGGTCGCCGCTGCAGGAGATCAAGACGATGCTGGCCGGGCTCGCCTCGTCCGGCGCGCATGGCAGCCTGATCCAGGTCGTCGATCCCGCGGAAGAGACCTTCCCCTATTCCGGCCGGGTCGAATTCGTCGAGCCCGAAGGCGGCGGCGTCATCACCGCGGGCCGCGCCGAAAGCTGGACGACCGATTATGTCGCGCGCGTCGCCTTGCATCGCGACCAGATCCGCGCTGAGACCAACCGGCTCGACTGGCTGTTCTCGACCCACACCACCAGTCGCTCCGCGGCCGAGTTGCTGCTGTTCCTGCACGCCGGCATGATGGCGAGCAAGAGCGGCGGACGCACGACCGTCAAGGCGGGACGAAGCGCATGATCGCGGGTCTGCCCCTCTCCTTCGCCGAACCGCTGCTGCTGCTGGGGCTGGTCAGCCTGCCGGTGCTGTGGTGGCTGCTGCGCGTGATGCCGCCGCGGCCACGGCGCATCGAATTCCCGCCGACGCGGCTGTTGTTCGACATCACGCCGAGGGAGGAGACGCCGTCGCGCACGCCATGGTGGCTGACGCTGCTCAGGCTTGCCGCCGCCACGCTCGTCATCCTCGCCGCCGCCGGTCCGATCTGGAATCCGCAAACCGGCATTGCCGCGAGCAAATCGCCGCTCGTCATCCTGCTCGACGACGGCTGGAGCGCCGCCTCGAGCTGGGATGCCCGCATCAAGGCCGCCGACGAGCTGATCGCCGATGCCGAGAGCGACCGCCGCGGCGTCGCGCTGGTGCCGCTGTCGGAGCCCGCGCGGGACATTACGCTGATGCCGGCCGGCACCGCGCGCGTCGCGCTGCGCCAGCTCGCGCCAAAGCCCTACTCGATCGACCGGGTCGACACGCTTGCAACGCTCGGACGCTTCCTCAAGGCGACCGGCGATTGCGACATCGCCTGGCTGTCCGACGGCGTCGATACCGGTCGCGGCACCGAATTCGCCGAAGGCCTCGGCAAGGTGATCGAGGGCCGCAACCTGACGATCTTCGAGGGCGGCACGCCGCCCGCGCACGCGCTGGTCGCGGCCGAGAACGCTGCCGCCAAGATGACGGTCAAGGTATTGCGCACCGAGGGTGGGATCGCGAGCGGCACCGTGCGCGCGCTCGACGCCAAGAGCTCGCCGATTGGCGAGGCCCACTACACGTTCGCCCCGCAGGAACGCGAGACCGAAGCCTCATTCGATCTTCCTGTTGAGCTGCGCAACGACATCGCGCGGCTAGAGATCGCGGGCGAACGATCGGCCGGCGCGGTCCAGCTGCTCGACAAGCGCTGGCGTCGCCGCGCGATCGGCGTGGTCTCGGGATCGAGCACGGATACATCGCAGCCGCTGCTCGCCTCGACCTTCTATCTCTCCCGCGCGCTGCAGCCGTTCGCCGATGTACGGTTGGGTAATCGCGGCGCGCCGCAGCAAGTGATCGCGCAATTCCTCGATCAGCGGCTGCCGATGATCGTGATGGCCGATGTCGGCACGCTGTCGCCTGAGATCCGCGACCGGCTCAACGCCTGGATCGAGCAAGGCGGCGTGCTGGTCCGCTTCGCAGGTCCCCGCCTCGCGCAGGCCGACGACGACCTCGTCCCCGTGAAGCTGCGCCGCGGCGGCCGCACCCTCGGCGGCAGCCTGACCTGGGAGAAGCCGCAGCATATGGCTTCGTTTGCCGCCGACGGCCCGTTCGCGGGATTGAGCGTGCCCAAGGATGTCACCGTGAGCCGGCAGGTGCTGGCGGAGCCTGACGCCGTGCTGGCGACCAAGAGCTGGGCGTCGCTTGAGGACGGCACACCGCTCGTCACCGGCGAGCATCGCGGCAAGGGCGTGATCAGCCTGTTCCACGTCGGCGCCGACATGCGCTGGTCGGACTTGCCGATGTCCGGCACCTTCGTCGAGATGCTGCGGCGGCTGGTCGACATGTCCGGCTACACCTCGAAGCCGGGTCCCGGCGTCGCAACCGATCCCAAGGCCGAGACGGTGGCGCCGCTGCGGACGCTTGACGGGTTCGGCGCGTTCGGCCCGCCGCCGTCTAGCGCCAAGCCGATCTCGGCGGACTATCACGATCGCGCCACCGCGGATCATCCGCCCGGCCTCTACGGCCCGGCCGACGGTCCGGTCGCCATCAACACGCTTGCCTCGTCCGACCGCATCGCGCCGCTCGATACCTCGAGCCTGCACGCGCGGCGCGCGAGCTACACCAACACCGAGCCGCGCGATCTGCGAGGCATCATGCTGTCGTCGGCGCTCGCGCTGTTCCTGATCGATGCGATCGTGGTGGCGATGCTCGGTGCCGGACTTGCCGCAGTGCTGCGGCGGCGTGCGGCACCCGTCGTGCTTGCGTTCGCCTTCATGCTCGTCGCCCTGGCGCCCTCGGCGACGCGCGCCGAGAACGGTGACGACTTCGCCATCAAGGCGACGTCACAGACCAGGCTCGCCTATGTCGTGACGGGCAATGCCGACGTCGATTCCATCGTCAAGGCCGGGATGTCCGGTCTGACGCTGTTCCTGGCGCAGCGCACCGCGCTGGAAGCCGGCGATCCCGTGGGCGTGGACCCGGCCCGCGACGAGCTCGCGTTCTTCCCGCTGATCTACTGGCCGATCGTGCCGGGCGCGCCGAAGCCGCCGCAGGACGCCATCAACAAGATCGACGCCTACATGAAGCAGGGCGGCACGGTCGTGTTCGACACCCGCGACGCCATCGAGGCGGGGCCGGGCGACAATGGCGCATCACAGACGCCGGGCATGCAGACGCTGCGCGAATTGCTGTCCACGCTCGACGTCCCCGAGCTCGAGCCGGTGCCGCGCGATCACGTGATGACCAAGACGTTCTACCTGCTGCGCGATTTCCCCGGCCGCTTCAACACCGGTCAAACCTGGGTCGAGGCGCTGCCGCGCGGGGACGACGACGAAGCCGCGCAGCGGCCGGCGCGCGGCGGCGACGGCGTCTCGCCGATCATCATCACCTCGAACGATCTCGCCGGCGCCTGGGCGATCCGGACCGACGGGCAGCCGATGCTGCCGTTGACGCCGGGCGAGCCGCGCCAGCGCGAATTCGCCTTCCGCGCCGGCGTCAACATCGTGATGTACACGCTGACCGGCAACTACAAGGCCGATCAGGTACACGCACCTGCCCTCATCGAGCGGCTGGGACAATAATATGAACTACGGTATTGCGTTCACACCGCTGGTTCCTTCGCTCGTGCTGTGGCTCGCGCTCGGCGCGATCGTCGTGATCGCAGCACTGTTGCTCTTGTCGCGCGCGCGCGGCACCGCGGTGCGCGTCGGCGCGCTGGCGCTGATCCTGCTCGCGCTGGCCAATCCCTCGTTCACGCGCGAAGACCGCGAGCCGCTGTCCTCGGTGGCCGTCGTGGTGGTCGACAAGAGCCCGAGCCAGAACTTCGGCACGCGCAATCAGGAGACCGAGAAGGCCAGGGAAGCGCTGGTCGACAGCCTGAAGCAGATCAAGGGGCTCGAAGTCCGCGTCGTCGAGGCCGGCCAGGCCGACGGCGAGACCGACGGCACCAAGCTGTTCGGCGCGCTGTCGTCGGCGCTTTCTGACGTTCCGGTCGAGCGCGTCGCCGGCGCGTTCATGATCACTGACGGGCGCGTGCATGACATTCCCGCCAATGCACAGGCGCTCGGTTTCCAGGCCCCGGTGCATGCGCTGGTCACCGGCCGCAAGGACGAGCGCGACCGCCGTATCGCGATCACGGCAGCGCCGCGTTTCGGCATCGTCGGCCAGAGCCAGACCATCACCTTCCGGCTCGACGATCAGGGCGTCACCGGCGAGCGCGCCAAGGTCACGGTCCGCCGCGACGGCGAGGTGATCAGCGAGCGCACGATGACCAGCGGCCAGACCGCCAGCGTCGACGTCGACATCAAGCACGCCGGTCAAAACATCGTCGAGATCGAGGCCTCGCCGCTCGAGAACGAGCTGACGCCGGTCAACAACCGCGCCGTGGTCTCGATCGACGGCGTGCGCGACAAGTTGCGCGTGCTGCTGGTCTCGGGCGAGCCGCATTCCGGCGAACGCACCTGGCGCAACCTGCTGAAATCCGACCCCAGCGTCGATCTCGTGCACTTCACGATTCTGCGCCCGCCGGAGAAGCAGGACGGCACGCCGATCAACGAGCTGTCGCTGATCGCGTTTCCGACCCGCGAGCTGTTCCAGCAGAAGATCAACGAATTCCAGCTGATCATCTTCGACCGTTACGCCCGCCAGGGCGTGCTCCCGATCGCCTATTTCGACAACATCGCACGCTATGTCCGCGCCGGCGGCGCGGTGCTGGTGGCGGCCGGGCCCGACTACGCCTCGACCACCAGCATCTGGCGCACGCCGCTCGACTCGGTGCTGCCGGCCGAGCCGGTCGGCGTGAGCGAGAAGCCATTCTACGCGCATTTGAGCGATGCCGGGAAACGTCATCCGGTGACGCGCGGCTTGGAAGGCTCGGCCTTCGAGCCGCCGCATTGGAGCCGGTTCTTCCGCAGCGTCGACACCCGCAACGCGGTCAATCCGCCGGTCATGACCGGCGCCGACGGCAAGCCGCTGCTGCTGCTGTCGCACTTCGGCGAGGGCCGCGTCGCGCTGCTGCTCTCCGACCATATCTGGCTGTGGGCTCGCGGCTACGAAGGCGGCGGCCCGCATCTGGATCTGTTGCGGCGGGTGTCGCACTGGCTGATGAAGCAGCCCGACCTCGACGAAGAGGCGCTGCGCATGCAGGTGCACGGCAAGGACCTCACGGTGGTGCGCCAGACCATGGCCGACACCGTCTCGCCTGTCACCGTGACGGCGCCGAGCGGCACCACGCACGAGCTGACGCTGACCGCCGGCGATCCCGGCGAGTGGCGCGCGACGCTGCCGGCCAACGAGCTCGGCCTGTGGCAGGCGACCGATGGCACATTGAAAGCGCTGATCAATGTCGGACCGACCAATCCGAAGGAGTTTTCGGAAGTCACCTCGACCACGGACACGCTGAAACCGCTGGCGCAGGCGACCGGCGGCGACGCCCGGCGCATTGCCGACGGATCGAGCCTCAACATGCCGCGCATCGTACCGGTGCACGGCTCCTCGATCTTCCGCGGCGACGGCTGGCTCGGCGTCAAGATGCGCGATGCGAGCGTGGTCAAGGGCGTCGGCGTTTTGCCTATGTTCGCCGGGGTGGTCGGCCTGTTGCTGCTGCTCGGCGCCTTTGCAGCCACCTGGCTGCGCGAAGGACGCTGATCGGGTTCGACGGACACGTTGCGTCAATCCCACAAGGACGGCCGATCGAGCGCAGGTTGCCTCGACGGCGGTTGACATCGCGATGGCCATCCGATGTTATAATGTAACACTGGCACGGGGTCATGGTCATGATGCCGTCCCGAGGGCGGGCATCAATCGGATGAAGTGGTTCCGGAGACACATCAGAACTGGCTCGCGGCTGGCGTTGTTTGCGCTTGCCGTCCAGTTCGTGCTGTCGTTCGGTCATTTCCATCCCATCGCAGCTGCGAACGCGGCTCCGGCTGTCCAGACCGGCCTGTCGAAGCTCGACTTCGCCTATATCGGCACCTCTGCGACGCCGGATCTCGCAATTCAGGTCGTCCACAAGCAGCCGCCGGCCGATCAGGACAAGAACCGGCATCCCGCTGACAATTGCGCGATCTGCGCCGTCATCTCGATGGCCGGCAACCTGCTGGTCGGGGGCCCTCCGGTGCTGCTGCTGCCGGAAGCGGTGGAGTTTCTCCGCCGCACCACCGATGCCGAATTCCTCCACCTCAAGTCGGCCCCCACGGCGTTCCGTTCCCGCGCACCTCCGCTCTCCTGACATCGATTGCTGTCTGTGCCTCTGAGATCGGGCCGCATTGAGTGGCGGGGTCTCGGAGAAATCGTTCAATCGGTCCGTCGCAAATGACGGCGAGGCCTGCCAGCTCCACCACAACAGATCAGCTGGCGGCCTTCAGGATCCCGACCATGAAGTCCCCGTTCAGAGCTTCCCTCCTCCTGTCCGCATCAGCCTCGGTGCTGCTCGGACTGGGCCATGTTGCCAGTGCGCAGACCCCTCCGCCTGGAGCCGAGGGCACCACCACCTTGCCAAAAATCGAGGTCATCGAACCCAAGCACGCGCAGCCGCCGCGGCGCCCGAAGAAGCGCGTCGTTACCACGCGACGCGCGGCGCCGCCGCCGGCGGCTCCCGCGCCTACCGAGGCGCAGGTGGTGACGAGCACCAACGAGAAGTTCGACGCGGCACGCCAAAACGTCGTCGCCCCGGTCGGCGCCAACGCGCATCGGGTCAATCACCAGGCGATCGAGGCGATGCCGCAAGGGGCGGACGCGCCGATCGACAAGGTGCTGCTGCAGTTCCCCGGCGTGACGCAGGACTCTGCGGCCAGCGGCGAACTGCATGTTCGCAACGAACACGCCAACGTTCAGTATCGCATCAACGGCATCATGCTGCCCGACGGCGTCGGCGCCTTCGGCCAGATCCTCGATACCGGGATCGTGGGCAGTCTTGCCTTGCTCACCGGCGCACTGCCGGCGCAGTTCGGCTTCCGCACCGCTGGCGTGGTCGACATCCAGACCAAGGCCGATGCCTTCAACAATGCGGGCAAGGTCGGCGTCTATGGCGGCAGCCACGGCACGATCACACCGAGCTTCGAATATGGCGGGACGGTCGGGCAGACCCAGTATTTCGTCTCGGGACGCTATTTCCAAAGCAGTGTCGGCATCGAGAATCCAACGCCGTCCTACAACGCGATCCACGACAACACGTCGCAGGAGAAGGGATTCCTCTATCTCTCGACGGTGATCGACCCAACCAGCCGCCTGACCTATATGGGCGGCGTCTCCAACAGCACCTACCAGATCCCGAACAATCCGGGGCAGACGCCGAACTTCACGGCCTTCGGCACGTCGGATTTCGATTCCTCGAAGCTCAACGAACGCCAGACCGAGTTCAACCAGTTCAACGTCGTGGCGTATCAGAAGTCATTCGAGGACATCGACATGCAGCTGTCCTACTTCAACCGCTACAGCCAGCTGCACTTCTACCCCGACACGGTCGGCGATCTGGTGTTCAACGGCGTCGCGTCCGACGTCTATCGCCAGAGCTTCGTCAACGGCATCCAGGAAGATACTGCATGGCGCGTCGGCTACGCCCATACGCTGAGGTTCGGCTTCTCGGTCTCCTCCGAGCGGTCCCTGGTCAACAACTTCTCGACCATTCTGCCTTTGGTCGATCCGACGGATCCGAGCGCGGGCACGATCGACGCGCCGTACTCGATCTTCGATTCGAACGCCAAGACCGGCTGGCTGATCGGCACCTATCTGCAGGACGAATGGCGGATCACCAACCAGCTGACCCTCAATGCCGGCCTGCGCTTCGACCAGATGTATCAATATGTCGATGCCAACCAGCTCAGCCCGCGCATCAATCTGACCTGGAAGCCGTACGACGGAACGGCGTTCCATGCCGGTTATGCGCGCAACTTCACGCCGCCGACCCAGGTCATCGCCGCTCCCGTCAATCTCGCCCTGGTGCAGGGTTCGTCGCAGCAGCCGGAGATCAACAAGAGCAGCCCGGTGCTGCCGGAGCGGTCCCATGTCTTCGACGTCGGCGTCGACCAGAAGATCTACGCAATCCCGGGCCTCGAGGTCGGCGTCGATGGCTACTACAAGATCGCGCGCGACCTGCTCGATGACGGCCAGTTCGGCGCCGCCTATGTGCTGACCGGATTCAACTACGATCGCGGCGAGAACGTCGGCGTCGAGCTCAAGGCCAAGTACACCAACGGCAATTTCAGCGCCTACGGCAACGTCGCATGGGCAAGGCAGATCGCCACCAACGTGGTGTCAAACCAATATCTGTTCGAGCAGGACGAGCTGAACTACATCGCCACACATTACATTTACACGGACCATGCCCAGACCTGGACGGCCTCCGCCGGCGCGTCATACCTGTGGAACGGCACGCGCTTCTCTGCCTCGATGATCTACGGCAGCGGCCTGCGCTCGGGCTTTGCCAACACCGATCATTTACCGGGCTATACCCAGGTCAATCTCGGTCTGTCGCACGACTTCAACATCGTCGCGCCGAACAAGCCGACCACGATCCGCTTCGACGTCGTCAACCTGTTCGATACGATCTACCAGATCAGGGACGGCTCGGGCATCGGCGTGTTCGCCCCGCAATATGGGCCGCGTCGCGGCTTCTACGTCGGCATTTCGCAGAAGCTGTGACGACAACACGGTGCATGGCGCTGCGCGCGCCATGTGCCGGTTGAGGCGATGCCACGTGCTGAAGCAGCCAAGCTCTCCTGCCGTTCACGGCGGGAGAGATTGCCTTAAACGATGCCAGTCGTCAGTGACCGACGACGACTTCGCTGATCTGGATCACCGGCTGCAGATCGGTGTAGTTCGGGATGTCGCCCATGATCTCCTTCACATGCGGCCCGAAACCGGCCTGGAAGTCCTCGACCGAGTCGCAGAAGATGTGGCACATTCCGACATAGGTGGCTGGTGCGCCGGGCGCGCCGCCGGCGAGACCTTTGTCGATCGTATAATACTTGCACTTGTCGCCGAGACGCGCCTTCACCAGCGGCATGTGCTTGTCCCGATAGTAGTCGTGATCGAAACGCGCGCCGGGATTGTTTGGATACATCACACTGACCTTGATCATCGCGCGCTCCCTTTGACATGACATGCGCCGGCTATGGCCCGGCGCTTGACGTCAACTGTGCTTCAGTTCTGTCGGGCGCGCAACTGTTCCGGTTGTGACGCGAGGAGGCTAAAACGCCTTGCTCCAATCGGGCTGGATCGGCCCGGACACGCCCTCGAAGGCGCCATCGACCAGTTCCAGGACAAGCAAACGGCTGTAATCGACCGGGCCGGGCATGGTCACCCGTCCCTTCGGGATCGGCTTGAAGCCGACACGTGCATAATAGGGCTCGTCGCCGACCAGTACGATGAGCCGATGGCCTTCCGCGCGGGCGTCGTTGATCGCGCGCTTGAGCAGCGCGCGGCCGACGCCGCGGCTGCGGAACGGCGGCTCGACCGTCAGCGGTCCGAGCATCAGCGCAGGCGTGTCGCCGATACAGATCGGCAGCTGCCGCACCGACCCGACCAGCAGCGTGCCGATCCGCGCCGTGAAGGAGACATCAAGCAGGTGATCGACATGCTCGCGCAGCCGGTAGGCGCTGAGAACGAAACGGCCGGGCCCGAAGGTACGCTCGTGCAGGCGCTCGATCGCCTGGGCGTCTTTCGGGGTCTCGGGCAGGATGGTCAGGGACAGCTCGGTCATTGTGGAGCGCGGGATAGCATCTGATGCGTGTGCGGTCCATCGCCCAGCCAGCGGGAGCTGCGGCTTTCTGGCCGTCGCGGAGCGTGATGTCCGCCGGTTACCGATTGAGCCGCATTCACCGCCATGTGGCCGTCAACGGCCTGCCCTCGAGCACCTCCGCGATCCGCAATCGTGTGCCGGGCGTGGTGCCGTCAGGCAGCGCAGCCGGATCGAAGAAACCGCAGGCCACGATCTCGCGATTCGGCTCCGGCAGCCGGTCCTGCCGATAATCTCTGATAACATAGACCGCGACGTGATCGCGGCGGGAGACGTGGCTGTTGAAGAAGATGCCGTGCAGCGCCGGCTCGCCGGCGAGCTCGATCCGCCCCTCCTCGACCAGCTCGCGCCGCAGCGCCTCCAGGACGCTCTCGCCGACCTCGACCCCGCCGCCCGGCAGATACCAGCCGTGAACGTAGCTGTGCTTGACCAGGAACACCTTGTTGTCGGCGTCAAGCACGACGGCGCGGACGCCCAGCGTCATGCCGCGGACCAGCCGCCAGTAGAAGTGAAACACCCGCCTGAGCTGCGGCTCGAAGCGCTTGCGTAGGCCCGGCAGGTCCGTCACTGAACCCTCGACATCATGGTGTTTGATCCTTGCGCGGACGCGGTCCGCTTGCCAATACAGAGCAGGATTTTCGGGATAGCACGACATGACCGGTTGCCGGCCACCTTTTACAGGCAATCCGAACGGGACCGAATGATGGCGGCGTTCCGGCTCGCGCACCTGTCCGACCCGCATCTGCCGCCATTGCCGGCGGCACGGCTGCGCGATCTCGCCGGCAAGCGCGTCTTCGGCTATCTCAACTGGACACGTAACCGTCACAAATACCACCGCCGCGACGTGCTCGACACGCTGGTGTCGGACATGCAGGCGCAGCAGCCGGACCATGTCGCCGTGACCGGCGACCTTGTCAACCTGGCGCTGGACGCCGAGTTCAATCCGGCGCGGGAATGGCTCGAGGGCGTCGGCCGCCCCGCCGACGTGACCGTGGTCCCCGGCAACCACGACGCCTATGTGCGCGCGACCCGGCACCGCTTCGCCCACATCTTCAGCGACTACCTTCGCGGCGATACCGCCGACGTACCGGTGAGCTTCCCCTTCGTGCGCCGGCGCGGGCCGCTGGCGCTGATCGGCGTCTCCTCGGCGGTGCCGACGCCACCGCTGATGGCGACCGGCTGGCTCGGCCACCCGCAGCTTGCCGCGCTGGACACGATCCTCGCGCAACTGTCGAGGGACGATGCCTTCCGCGTCCTGCTGGTGCATCACCCGCTGCACTCCGACGGACGCGCGAAGCGTTTGACCGACTCGCATCAGCTGCTGGCGCTGCTCAAGCGGCACGGCGTCGAGCTGGTCCTGCACGGCCACGACCACATCCATTCGACGATGTGGTTTGACGGTCCCGACTGGAAGATCCCGGCGATCGGCGTGCCCTCGGCATCGGCGCTGGCGCGCGCGCACTATCCGGCCGCGGCCTACAACCTGTTTTCGATCGAGCGCAACGGCAATGCGTGGCGCTGCGAGCAGACCGTGCGCGGCCTCGACGGCGAGCGGCGTGTCGTGGAACTCTCGACCGCGCGGCTGATCTAGAAGTCGCGCAGGCTCGAGAACAGCGCGAAACCGAACAGTGTGAGCGCGCCGATGATGAAGCCGAGCACGAACACGCCGAACCTGCCGCGCCGCTTCGGCGCCGGCAGGGGCGGCGGCTGCGCCGGCGGTTCGGCAACCGGAAGCGGCGTTGCGACCATCGCGTGCTCGCGCTCGATCAGGCGCCGCGCCACATAGTCGGTGACGGCATCGACGATCGCGGGCACGTCGTGCGATTCGGCGAGCACGATGCGGCCGAACCTCGTATCCTGCACGAAGCGGTAGATACGCTTGTCGCGGCCCATCAGGATGTGCGCGACGACATCGATCCACAACCGCGGCGTCTCGCCCTGGCTGATGCCGCGGTCGAACAGGTCGACCTTCTCCGGCACCTGGGCGAACAGCGGATCGAGCGCGTCGTTGAGAATCTCGAGCCGCGCCACCTCGGCATCGCGCAACTCGACCACGACGCCGGTACGGTCGGCCGCCTCGATTCGCGCCCGCCGCAAGGCCTCACGCAGCGTCGGCCGCAGCTCGCGCGCCTCATTGCCGGTGTTCTGGAGGTCAGACATGCCTCGCGGCCTCATGGTGACGAGTTTTCGTAACCGTTAACCTACCAGCAACCATGCCGTCCGCAAAGGCTGTTTATTCCCAAGGGGTTACGCAGCCACTTATCCCCAGACCAAACCCAAGGGCAGCTGTCCCGAAAGCGGACAACCCCACCCGGATGAACCGGATGGGGCCGCCGTCCTTGGACGTTTCTTGATTGGATGAGGCGGCCGTCAGGCCGAGACCCGCGACGGCTCCTCGACGATCGAGAAGCGCACGCCGGCCTTGTGGCGATGCTCTTCGGAGACCTCGCGCCAGCAGTCCTCTGCTTCCTTGCGGGTCTTGAACGGGCCTTTGACCTGGGCGGAGCCTTCCACCAGCTTGTGGAAGTTCATCGAGCCGAACTCGCCGCCGATCACCCAGAAATTGCTGCCTTTGGTCATTGTCAGTCTCCTCACAAAAATCCGGCCGTCTTTACTCGGCCGCCTGAACGGTGATGTCAGAACCGTGCGACTTGAACTGCGCGGCCTCGGTCGAATCGTGAAGCGCCGTGGTCGAGGACTGGCCACCGGAGATGGTGGTCGAGACCAGGTCGAAGTAGCCGGTGCCGACCTCGCGCTGGTGGCGCGTAGCCGAGTAGCCGTGCTTCTCCGAGGCGAACTCGGCCTGCTGCAGGCGGGAATACGCCGCCATGCCTTCGGTCTTGTAGCCGCGGGCCAGCTCGAACATGCCGTGATTGAGCGAGTGAAAGCCCGCCAGCGTCACGAACTGGAATTTGTAGCCCATCGCGCCGATCTCGCGCTGGAACTTGGCGATCGTATCCTTGTCGATGTTGGCTTCCCAGTTGAACGACGGCGAGCAGTTATAGGCCAGCATCTTGTTCGGATACTCCGTGCGCACCGCTTCCGCGAAGCGCTTGGCGTCGTCGAGATTGGGCGTCGAGGTTTCCCACCACAACAGGTCGGCATATTTGGCGAACGACAGCCCGCGCTTGATGCAGTGATCGACGCCCGTGCCGGGCTTCAGGCGATAGAAACCTTCCGCGGTCCGCTCACCGGTGATGAACTCGCGATCGCGCTCGTCGATGTCGGAGGTGATCAGCTTCGCGCTCTCGGCATCGGTGCGCGCCATCACGAAGGTCGGCGTGCCGCAGACGTCGGCGGCGAGACGCGCAGCGATCAGGTTGCGCTCATGCGCCGCGGTCGGGATCAGCACCTTGCCGCCCATGTGGCCGCACTTCTTCTCCGAGGCGAGTTGATCCTCGAAGTGAACGCCGGCCGCGCCCGCCTCGATATAGGCCTTCATGATCTCGAACGAGTTCAACGGACCGCCGAAGCCCGCTTCCGCGTCCGCGACGATCGGCAGGAACCAGTCGATCTTGGCGCCGCCTTCCGCGTGCTCGATCTGGTCGGCACGCTGCAGCGCGCGGTTGATGCGGCGGCAGAGCTCAGGGCCGGCATTGGCCGGATAGAGGCTCTGATCCGGATACATCGCGCCCGCGGTGTTGGCGTCGGCCGCCACCTGCCAGCCTGAGAGATAGATCGCCGGCAGACCGGCGCGGGCCTGCTGCATCGCCTGGTTGCCGGTCACGGCGCCGAGCGAGTGCACATAGGGCATCGTGTGCAGCGAATCCCACAGACGATTGGCGGCGCGCTCCGCGAGCGTATAGGCGATCGGGAAGGAGCCACGCAGCTTCTCCACCTCAGCCGGTGTGTAGGGACGCTGGATGCCGTCGAAACGGCCCTTCGGCGCACTCGGGACCAGCTGTTCAAAGGTCTTCGCCATCTGTCCTCTCCAATCGACATTCTTGACAGTGCATTGCGAAACGCGTCTCAGGAGATAAACGCGAAAAGAAGAAGTTCGTATAGACTCCTTGTTTTTGAATGGTGATGTCATGTAACATATGAACTTGTAATAAATGTCGATTTGTAAATTTTGTCACAATAAGGTTCAGGAAGGCTGTCATGCATGCGCTCTTTTCTCCCTCTCCCCGTTCTTACGGGGCCGGGACAAGCGAAGCTCGCCCTGTGAGGGTTGGGGTGAGGGGCCCCCATCCGCGAGCGATAAACGCGGATGGACCTGTACCCCCTCACCCGGATCGCATCAGGCGATGCGATCCGACCTCTCCCCGCAAGCGGGGCGAGGTGATCCGAGTTCACCCCCACAGCCCGGGAGCCGTTGATGCCCGCTGAGTCCGGCAAGAAACTCTTCGTCGGCCCCCGCTTCCGGCGGATCCGCCAGCAACTCGGGCTGTCGCAGACCCAGATCGCCGAGGGGCTCGGCATTTCGCCCTCCTACATCAACCTGATCGAGCGCAATCAGCGTCCGGTCACGGCGCAGATCCTGCTGCGGCTGGCCGAGACCTACGACCTCGACCTGCGCGACCTCGCCACCGCCGACGAGGATCGCTTCTTCGCGGAACTTAACGAGATCTTCTCCGACCCCCTGTTCCGCCAGATCGACCTGCCGAAGCAGGAACTGCGCGACCTCGCCGAGCTCTGCCCCGGCGTGACGCATGCGCTGCAGCGGCTCTATGCCGCCTACACCGAGGCGCGCCGCGGCGAGACGCTGGTCGCCGCGCAGATGGCCGACCGCGAGGGCTCGCAGTTCGAGGCCAACCCGATCGAGCGCATCCGCGACCTGATCGAGGCCAACCGCAATTATTTTCCGGAGCTCGAGACCGCGGCGGAAAACCTGCGCGACGAGATCAACGTGCCGGCCGAAGACCTGTTCGCCGCGCTCACCGCGCGCCTGCGCGAGAAGCATTCGATCGTCACCCGCATCATGCCGGTCGACGTGATGCGCGAGACGTTGCGCCGCTTCGATCGCCATCGCCGGCAGCTCTTGATCTCCGAGCTCGTCGACGGCCCGGGCCGCAGCTTCCAGCTCGCGCTGCAGCTCGGCTTTGCCGAATGCGGCGCGAGCATCGATGCGATCGTCGGCCGCGCCGGCCCGCTCGACGACACCGCGCGCAGGCTCTACCGCATCACGCTCGCCAATTATTTCGCGGCCGCCGCGATGATGCCCTACCAGGCATTCCATTCCGCGGCCGAGGCGCTCAGCTACGACGTCCATGTGCTGGCGCAGCGCTTCAACGCCGGTTTCGAGCAGGTCTGCCACCGCCTCACCACCTTGCAGCGGCCGAACGCGCGCGGCGTGCCGTTCTTCATGCTGCGCGTCGACAATGCCGGCAATGTCTCGAAGCGCTTCTCCTCGGGCACCTTCCCGTTTTCGAAATTCGGCGGCACCTGCCCGCTCTGGAACGTGCATTCGACCTTCGACATGCCCGACCGCCTGCTGAGCCAGGTGATCGAATTGCCCGACGGCACGCGCTATTTCTCGATCGCGCAGATGGTGCGCCGGCCGGTCGCCCCCTATCCGCAGCCGCAGCCGCGCTTTGCGATCGGATTGGGATGCGAAATCCGCCACGCGTCGAAGCTCGTCTACGCCGCCGGCATGGATCTTGAGAAGGTCGAGGGCACGCCGATCGGCGTCAACTGCCGGCTCTGCGAGCGCGAGAACTGCAGCCAGCGCGCCGAGCCGCCGATCACGCGCAGCCTGATCCTGGACGAAACCACGCGGCGGGTGTCGTCGTTCGCGTTCTCGAACGCGCGGGAGCTCTAGTCTGATCCTCCCCTGGACGGGTGAGATCAATCCACCGTCGCGAAGGCCTTGCACCAGCCGTCCTTGCTGATCTCGCCTTCGATCACCTTGCAAGCATTCGGCGCCACGAACAGTGTGCACAGGCCGCAGGAGTAGATGCCGTTCGGCGTGTCCTGATAGGCGACTTGCGGCTTGGTCATCTTGTCGGAGGCTGCGGCGGTTCGGCATAACATCGTCGTGGGGATCGCGACGATCGCCGCAACGATCTCGCGTCGAGAACGGCGCCCTTGTTGCTCGGTCATTGCGCCTCCATCTGCTGCCGCTCGCAATTGTAGCCGTCATTGCGCGCGAAGCGAAGCAATCCATTCCGCAACTTGCCGCGACAATGGATTGCCGCGGCGCTACGCGCCTCGCAATGACGGGGACAGCTCCGAGTTCACATTTCAAACAGCGCGCTGTCATGCCCCGCACATGCGGCGTATCCAGTACGCCGCGCTTCCCGGTTCAATCACTGACACTCTGGAATACTGGATCGCCCGCTTTCGCGGGCAATGACAGTTGATGAGGGTATGGCTTCGCGTTCTCGCGGCGCGCTGCGTCCGAGCTTTGCCTCTCGTTTCGCCCTCTCATCGAGCAGAGGGCGCAGGGAAAGCCGGGTGCCGATCGCACCCATGGGCCCGGTGCAACAAAAAAAGCACCGGGGTAGGACCACAGGTGAAACCGGAGCAATCCCGGCTTTCCCTGCGCGATGGTTTTACGGCTTATACGTGCTCTCCCCGGCGAGACTGGGCTTTGTTGTCACCGTCACCAGCGAGAGAATTTGACTCTCCTGCTGATGAGACACCTGCCACTAGGCAGTGTGGACACTTATCGCATCCATAGGACGATGGCAGCGAGAGTGACGACGGCTCGGTAATTTCGGGCGGTTTTTTCGAAGCGGGTAGCGACGCGACGGAACTGCTTGAGTTTGGAGAAGCAGCATTCCACGAGATGGCGCTGGGCATAGAGATGCTTGTCGAGCGGATATTTGAGCGCGCGTGACGGGTTGTTGGGGATGACGGCGAGCGCGTTTTTGGCGGCGATGTGTTTGCGCAAATGATCGGCGTCATAGGCCGTGTCGGCGATGACGACCTCGGCAGGCAGTCCCTCGATTAACGCAGCGGCTTGCGGTGCATCGCCCTTCTGGCCTGCGGTGAGCGTGAACCGGACAGGACATCCCAAGCCGCGAACGGCCATATGGATCTTCGTGCTCAGGCCGCCGCGCGAGCGGCCAAGCGCCTGATCTTCAGGCCCCCTTTTTTCGCGCCGGCGGCGTGCTGATGCGCCCGGACGATGGTGGAATCGACGATCAGGTATTCGAAGTCCGGATCATCGGACATCGCCTCGAAGATCCGCCACCAAACACCCTTGGCGCTCCATCGGCTGAAGCGCCGGAACACACTGTTCCAGTCCCCGAACACCTCCGGAAGATCACGCCAGGGAGAGCCCGTGCGCACGATCCAAAGCACACCTTCCACGAACATCCGGTTGTCTCGCCCGGTCGAGCCCTTCTGGTCGGGCCGGCCGATGATCAGCGGCGCCATGCGCTCCCAGGCCGCGTCGCTCAATACCAAACGATCCATCACACCCAAGACTGCCTCCCCAAAAGCAGACTTGAATCTGATTTGCTCTCAAAAGGGAATCCTTAGAGTCCACACTGCCTAGGGCGTCAGGCCTGTACGACTTCACCGTCCGCCTCACGCGCACTCGTCAGTTGCGCAATCGGCGTCCACCGCATCTCGACCCAGCACTCGTGACGATCGCGAAGCGCCCCTCAAGCGGGTGAGACAGGCCATTCATACACTGAGTTACAATTCCGATAAACAGAAATATTTTTGCTGCGAGGGCTTGCCACGTCGGGCAACTCAGTGATTGGCAAGTCAGGGACGCACCGGCGGAAGGGTTCCCTCTCCCCTTGCGGGAGAGGGTTAGGGAGAGGGGTGCCACACGACGTGCGGTCTCCGTATCGCTACGACGACAAGCAAACAAAATTGCGAGAGCAATGCGCTCATCGAACAACTCAATCCGCGGCTTACCCCTCTCCCCGCCCCTCCCCCGCAAGGGGGGAGGGAGCCTGAACAGTGTGCTCACCTTACCGTCAATCCGGGCTCGCGCTGCTTGCGTCACGAAAGGACGTGGAGAGACGAACACAGCAAACCGCCGCCTCTCACGCCGGATTGGGGACGGCGTCCCTCTCCGCTTGACCTTGCCCCTGCGGCTGCCTCCATAAGGGCAGCGGTCAGACGATGCGAGGTGATTCGATGAATGCTGCCGCAAGATTCCTGAGCCCGTCCGAAGCTGCGAGGCAGCTCGGCATTTCCGCAAAGGCGCTGCGCCTCTACGAGGAGCGCGGCCTGATCGCGCCTCACCGCACGCCGGCGGGATGGCGCGCCTATGGTCCGGCCGAGATCGCCCGCTGCACCGAGATCGTCGAGTTGCGCGCGCTCGGTCTCAGCATCAGCGAGGTGGCGCGGATCCTGAACGGCGATGCCGACATCCTCACCCGCGTGCTGACCGCGCACGAGGCCGCGCTGGAGGAGCGCATTCGTCAATCCGGCAGCAGCATCGTCAAGGTTCGCCGCCTGCGCGCCGAGCTTGGCCGCGGCAAGCTGCCGGCCACCCGCGACGTCATTGGCGCGGTCAGGCCGCGGCCGGCCGTCAGCATTGCGTTCGATCTGCCGTGGCCGTGGGGCGGCGAACGCTTCGAGCTGCGCGACATCAGGCTGCTGAACTACATCGTCGGGCCGCTCGGCAGCGGCAAGACACGCTTCGCGCAGCGTCTGGCCGAAGCGCTGCCCGATGCCGCTTTCGTGGGACTGGACCGTGCGGCAGACGGCGGTGCCGCAATTGCCGCGCGCCTCGATGCCGACGCGGCCCTGAAGGCGAAGGTCGACGAGATCCTGGCCGCGCTCGCGGATGACGGCGCCGCGGCATCGCCGGCACTGACCGCCCTGCTCGCCATGTTGCTGGCGGACGGCCCTGCGATCCTCGTGATCGACTTGCTGGAACAGGGGCTCGACGCGCCCACCCAGGAGGCCCTGATCGCCTATCTGCGCCGCCGCGGGCCATGCGCGCGGCCGCTGTTCCTCCTCACGCGGTCCAACGCGATCCTGGATCTCGACGCGGTCGGCGCGGACGAGGCGATCATCCTCTGCCCCGCCAATCACAGCCTGCCGACCTGCGTCACGCCCGTTGCCGGCGCCCCCGGCTACGAGGCGGTCGCGACCTGCCTCGCCTCGCCGGAGGTTCGCGCACGCACCGAGGGGGTGATCGCATGCCGGGCCTGACCACTTCAGGTTTCGTTTTCAACAATCTGCGACCTTAACGCCCGGTTCCGGTCGGATATATCGCTGGAAGTGTGCTATAAACCCGCCAAATGAGCGAGCTCCCCCGCACCCAGGCCTTGCGCTGCTTCATCACTGTTGCCCGTGAAGGCACCGTGTCGCGCGCGGCGTCGGTGCTGAAGCTGACCCAGCCGGCCGTCAGCCTGCAACTGAAGGCGCTGGAGGAAAGCACCGGCCTGCAGCTTTTCAACCGCACCCCGGGCGGCTTCACCCTGACGGAAGCCGGCGTCGCGCTGCTGCCCCTGGCGCACAAGGCCGTGGCTGCGGCCTCCGACTTCAAGGCGACGGCGGACTCGCTGAAGGAGACCCAGCGCGGAACGCTCCGCGTCGGCACTATCCTCGATGCCGAATTCACCAGGCTCGGACCGTTCGTGCGCACCCTCGCCACCTCGGCGCAGCGGACCGAGGTGTTCTTGCGCCATGGCGTGAGCGACGACGTGCTGGCGCAGATCGGCCGCAGCGAGCTCGACGTCGGCTACTATGTCGACGCGACGCCGGCGGACCAGATCGCACGCCACAGGTTCGCCGAGCGCACCATCGCCGATGGACGCTACCAGCTGGCGCCGCTGCTCTGCTACGACTACCGCGTCATCGCGCCGATCGGCTGGAGCGACCGGGTGATGGGCAGGGACTGGGCGGAGCTCGCTCGCCTGCCCTGGCTCGCGACACCGACGCATTCCGGCCACCGCCGGCTGCTCGACGACATCTTCCGCCCGCTCGGCGCATTGCCGAAACGTGTCGCCTATACCGATCAGGAAGAGGCGATGATCGACTTCGTCGAGTCAGGCATCTGCCTCAGCCTCGCGCGCGACAGCGTGCTCGCGCCGCGACTGTCGCGCCCACACAAGTTCGTGGTCGCCGACAAGGTGAAGCTCACCTGCGACTTGAGCTTCGCCTGCCTCGCCGCACGGCGCCAGGAACCCGCGATCGCGCGCGCCTTCACCGTCGTGCGGGCGCTGTGGGATATCAAGCCCACGATCGCGGGCGCCGGCCCGTCACGCTCGCGGAAGGTGGCGAAGAACGTCTAGCGGAGGGGAGCACGATCCGCGGTGATGGATCGAGGTGGCGGCCACCCCACGAAGCGCATGGACTACTCCGGACGCGCAATCAGTTGATGGTGGGCGTCGATGCCGATCCGGCCACGTTCGAGACCGTGTGGCTGGCCGCCGCTGTTGTAGATCAGAAGGACGGCGTTGGCGTGCGTCGGCA
Organism: Bradyrhizobium sp. ISRA436; assembly: GCF_029910015.1. NCBI lineage: Bacteria > Pseudomonadati > Pseudomonadota > Alphaproteobacteria > Hyphomicrobiales > Nitrobacteraceae > Bradyrhizobium > Bradyrhizobium sp. ISRA436. The sequence goes on along the minus strand of NZ_CP094519.1, from coordinate 1,630,167 downwards.
TGCTGGGCATCGTCACCGAAACGCTCGCACTGCCATCCGGTTTGGTCGTGAAGCTGTTTGTCTTTCCGGTCCCGTCAACCGGAGTGAAGGAGATCGGTGTCGTGTCGAAGTGGTTTTCGAACAGACTGTAGCTCGCGTTCGGCTGCAATCCCTTGAAAGTCGCCTCGAGAGTCACTTTGCCGTCCTGATCAGCGATCGTGACGGTGCCGCTGGCCGAGAGCCAGGACTGCAGATCGAAACCGAGCGGCCTGTGATCAGCGCTGAACAGCTTGGACGTCTTGGCGTCCTGGTCGATCAGGGCCGGGCGGACCCCGGCATCATGCCTGATGCCCTGCGGGCCGGTGGCCGCTTGCGCGGAGGCGTCTTCGACGAAGACTTGCGGATCGATGGCCTTCGGTTGCTTGGTCTCGGCCGAGAAGAAGGCCGCATGCGTCATGAACGTCACCTTTAAGGGCGACGCCGAGAACCCGTTCTCGACCGAGGTAAGGAGCAATCCGGCGGCGGCCGCCAGGACCACGAGGCGTCGATTGAAGTGACTATTCATTTGAATATCCAGTTAGCTGTTGCGTGTGGTGTTCGCGGCGCGGGCAGCGGACAACGCCGATCGGGCTCGGAATCCCGAACACAAGTTCGCTCGAACCTGGCTCGATGTTACGTTCGGGTGCCAAATTTAGAACATCGGACGCCTGGAAAGCAGGGCCGAAGCTCGCTTGGACGGCGCCAACGGCGGAAACGTGCCGTTCGCGCTCTAACCGCCCTTCTTGGCCGTCACGATCGCATAGCCGAGCTTGCCCGCCTTCGCCGCGGCAAGAGCGTGCCGCACGATGTCCTTGACGATCGACAGGTCGACGCCCGGCAATTCGACCTTCTTCAATCCGACCATGATTTCCGCCGCGAAGAGCCGTGAGCGGATCCGCTCGACGAATTCGATCAGTGCATGGTCGTGTTCTTCCGTGATGCCCACGATCAGGCCGGCACCGGCGAGCAGCGCGAGATAGTCCTCGATGCGCCGCGCATCCGCGACGCAGGCGATCCAGGCCGCGAACCCCTCGAGTTCGCCAGCCAGGGGGCCTCGGCGCGTCAAGTCGCTCAGACCGACCCACCCGCCCGGTCTCAGCACGCGGGAGAATTCCGCGACCGCAGCCGGCTTGTCCGGAAACATGCACAACGCGCACTCGCAGACGATCGCGTCGAACTGCCCGTCGGCGAACGGCAGCCTCTCGGCGTCGCCGCAGTAGAACGCGACCCTGTCGGCGAGCCCTCGTTCCGCGGCCTGATGTCGCGCCGATTCTACGTTTCTGCGCCCGGAGTCGAGGCCGACCACTTGGCACCCGAAGCGCGCAGCCAGCTCCAGCGCGCTGGTGCCCTGACCTGCGGCGACATCCAGGACGCGCGTGCCCGGTCCCAGGTTCAGGATCCGGCCCAGTCGCTCCGTAAGCCGGGCGCCGCCGGGGTGAAGCTGATCGCCGGCCAGGATCCTCACGGCGTCATGGTCATAGGCGGCTGCGCAGCACCGCTTGATGATCGTCGGCGAAGCTTCGGGGTCGTCCGCGCGCATCGGCTTGGTCTCTCTCATCGAGCCCGTCGGTCTCCGAATTCGAAGATGACAGGCTTCGGTTCGTAGGGCCGCCCCTCCCTCCTGGCCTGCCGCCGTTCCGGCTCCATGGCGTTGAGCTGCTCGCGCGCCTGCTCCCGGTAGCCGACCGAATTGTAGGCGCAGAACGGGATCTGCTTGCCGCCCGGCAGCAAGAACTCCTTGCAACATTTCATGAGGTTCTTCTGGTTGAAGGTCCAGGGATCCATAAAATCCTGCAACATGATCATGATCATGCTCTTCGCGATGCTCTTGATCGCCAGACCGTCCGGAAGCTCGCAAGCCTGGCATGAGATCGCGACCTGGCGCTGTGCCGCATCTGAGCCGGCCACGGAGGACGAGGACCAGAGGCCTTCCAGCGCGGCCCTGACCTCTCGGCTGAAATCCGGAACGATGCGGTTCGTGATGTAGTCGAGGTAATCGCCGACATCGACGATGCGCGGCAAGGGGGTGACCTTGTCTCCCTCGATGAAGGCGTAGGTCACGGAATTGCACGTGGGAAAGCAGCACGGCACCGGCACGAAATCCGAGGCCACGAACTTGCCGCCGGTCTGTTGCTCGATCAGCCGCACGATCTCGGGGATCGTCATCCGCTTCATCGGGTCGTGAGAGAAGTGCCGGCCTGCATGAAACGCCGGTTGGAATGTGATGCCACGAACGGCCGGATGCTCAATCGCGAATTCGACGATCCGCCCGATCTCATGTTCGTTAACGCCGCGTTCGATCGCCGGAACGATGGTCACGTCCAGGCCGATTTCGGCGAGGCGGTCCAGGGCGAAGAGCTTCTCTTCAAGAAGGTCGGGCTCGCCGCGGATCACCCGATAGGTCTCGCGTTCGAAACCGTCGAACTGGAAGTACAGCGAAGGCCGCACCTGCTCAAGTTGCTTCAGGAACCCATCGTCGCGAGCGATGCGCTTGCCGTTGGTGTTGATCATCACGAAGCGGATATCGCGGGCGTGCGCGGCCCGGACGAAGTCGATGATCCGAGGATGCATCGTCGGTTCGCCGCCCGAGAACTGCACGACCTCGGGGCGCCCCTCAGTCCGGACGTAGTCGTCGAGCATCTGCTCGACTTCCTCCATGCTCAGACTGAAGCCGGGCGCCGCGTCCGCGAAACAAAGCGGGCAATCCATGTCGCACGCGCTGTTGACCTCGACGATGCCGAGGCAGGCGTGCTGTTCGTGGTCCGGGCAAAGGCCGCAATCGTGCGGGCAACCCCGATCGCGAGACGTGCCGTAAGCGAGAGGTATCGTGCCCGGCTTGTTGTAACGTGCGAACGACAAGTAGGCCTGCGCATCGTCGTACACAAGCGACATGAACGGTCCGCATTGCGGGCAGCGCTTGCTCATGTAGACCTTGTTGTCGCGAAACAGGATCTTGGCGTCGATCACGGCCTTGCACGAGGGACAGATGCTGCGGGTGAGTTCGTGGAACACGTAGTCCGAGTCGGCGCGCCGGCGGTCGTCGGGTCCATCCAGAGCCACCTCGCGGCCGGACGCGGCAGGGCTTTTGGTATCCATACTCGACTCCTGCATCTCACCCGAGCTTCCAGACCGACCAAAGCAGCACCGGAGACAGTACCGCGGTCGTCAAGCAATAGAAGCAATAACCGCCGAAGTTCATCATGTCGCGGAGGCCGAGGACGTTCGCCACAGTCGCCACGCCGGCAAGGGCGAGCAATGCGATCCAGATCCAGCGGGCGGGCGGCACGATCAACAGCACAAGGATCGTGATGTAGAGGACGGCGCCGATATAACCGTCGGGAATTCCGAAGGGACGCGCAAAGGGGGCGTCAGCGACCCCCTCGCACTCACGGCCGAAGAATGGGCAGATCAGGCGACCCACCAGGCGGCTCTGATAGAGCCCGACATAGATCATCGCGGCGGCGCTGGCCGCCGAGACGGCGAAGGCGAGGTAGCGAAAGGCATTCATCGTCGATGCGACCTTCTGATACCCTCTATCGCCGCCGCGGTTCGACGGATGGCGCGGCATTATATCCGACCGCGAGTGCCTGCAAGCAACGCTTATGAACAGTTCGATCCGGCGGCGAAAAGGTTACCGTCGCCGGCGCCGATTTCGCCCGTCTTCGGGCAGGCATTCCGGATCGCGTAGCCGATCTCGTCCACCGCAGCGTGCCAAGAGCGAAGCTGCGGCCCTACCTATCTCGCGCCTCAACCAGCCACAGATGGAAAAGGCCACCACGTGGGTGGCCCTTTTGTTTATTTCTTGAGGTCGGCGGCAAAGAACTTGGCAGCTTCGGCCTTCGATTCCTGATCAGCCTTGGCGTCGTATCTGAGCGGCAGGTTGAACTTCTTGCCGAGTTCGGTGGCCTCGGGGTTCGTGAACGCGTGCACGGCGCCGGGATACTCGATGATCCGGTAGTCGGCTTTCGCTGCGTCGAAATCCTTCTTGAGCGCATCGTACTGCTCGCGCTTCACGAAGGGGTCGTCCGCGCCGTTCAGAATGAGGATTTTCGCCTTGACCGTTCCCGGCGCCGGCGCGGGGGTGTTGAGACCGAGTGATGCGTGAAAGCCCGCAACGGCGGCGAGATCAGCGCCGGCGCGCGCCATGTTCAGCACCACCGCGCCGCCGAAGCAGTAGCCAACGGCGCCGATCCGCTGGGGATTGACCGAGGCCTGCTTGGCGAGTTGCTCGCGCGCCGCGTTGAAGCGCGACTCCATCGCCTTCGGGTTCTTCATCACTGCCCCCGAGAGCGCGCTGGCGTCCTTCGGGTTGTCGGCGGTCTTGGCGTCGCCATACATGTCGGCAATGAAGGCTGTGTAGCCCTGCTCTGCGAACTTCCGCGCCTCGTTATGCATATGCTTGGAGATGCCCCACCATTCGTGCACCATCACGATGCCGGGCCGCTTGACCTGGGTCGCGTCATCGTAGACGACGAAGCCCTTCATCGTGGTCTCGCCGTCCGTATAGGTGACCGGCTCTTCCTTGACCGCTGCGTTTGCGCTCGCGACCATCGCGATGGCGCAAAGTGCTCCCACTATGTTCGTTCGCATGCTGACCTCCTGCGGGTTTGGCACAACGTTACATTGGCATGCCGGTGGGTCCTGCGCTAGGCCGTGAAAGCGGTACCGGTGCCCGCGCAGGCTGCGCGTCATCCATTCTTCAAGTGCTCGGGCGTCGAGCACCTTCGCCCCGACTGCCACCGTCCTTCGCAGTTGCTCGATGTCCCCAATCAGGGGGACAGACACATGGTCCACAATCAATATGATGCGAAAGCCGACCGTGTTCCGGCTATCGTCGGTTACACATCATAAAAAGAGCTTTCCAGGGAGGTATTTGCAATGAAGCTGGCTCTTGCCGCACTTTGGATTTTCGCCGGCTCGGTTCTGATGGCCCCGGATGCCAACGCGGACATCAAGGTCGGGATCGTGGTCTCGGCGTCCGGACCTGGCTCGGCACTCGGCCAGCCGCAGATGCGGACGATCGCGGCGCTGCCGAAGGAGATCGACGGCGAGAAGGTCGTCTACATCGCGCTCGACGACGAATCGGACCCCACCAAGGGGACGCAGAACGCCCGGCGCCTCGTCATCCAGGACGGCGTCGACATCCTGATCGGCTCCTCGCTGACGCCCGTGACCATGCCGATGCTCGACGTCGCGCTGGAATCCAGGACGCCGATCATCTCGCTCGCGGCTGCAACCGCGATCGTGCAGCCGATCGACGACCGCCGCAGATGGGCGTTCAAGGTGGTGCCTAACGACGACCTGATGGCCGGAGCGATCCTCAAGCACATCGCGAAATCCGGGATCAAGACGCTCGGCTATATCGGCGTATCGGACGGCTATGGCGAAGGCTACTACAAGGAGATCAGCCGGCTCGCACCGACGCTGGGCTTGACCGTCACGACGCATGAGGTCTACGCGCGCGCCGACACCAGCGCCACCGGCCAGGCGCTGAAGGTGATCGCGACCAACCCGGAGGCCGTGTTCATCGCATCCGCCGGCACGCCCGCCGTGCTGCCGCAGGAGGCGCTGCGCGGGCGCGGCTATGCCGGCAAGATCTTCCAGACCCACGGCGTCGCGTCGGAGGAATTCATCAAGCTCGGCGGCGCCAATGTCGAGGGCGCGGTGTTTACCGGCGAGGCCTTCACCATCGCCGACGATCTGCCGGCGAACGATCCGTTCCGGCAGGTGCGTGACGCGTTCGTCTCGTCCTATGAGAAGGTGAACGGACAGAAGCCGAACATCTTCGGCGCGCATCTGTGGGACGCCATCGCCCTGTTGAAGCGGGCGGTGCCAAACGCATTGAAAGTGGCAAAACCCGGCACGCCGGAGTTTCGCGCCGCGCTGCGCGACGAGCTGGAGCGCGGCAAGGACGTCTACCTCAACAACGGCCTCTCGACCATGAGCGCGACCGACCACAATGGCTACGACGAACGGTCGGCGTTCCTCATCAAAGTGGAAGGCGGCAAATTCCGACTGATGAAGTAGGCGCGTCGGACCACGAGCCAGCCGTACGGGATTGACGCGCGGCCTCGTTCCTTTTGCCGGGGCTGCGCGTCACGCAATGCGTGGCGTGGCGGCGCTGCCTATTCACCGCCCCATCGCCATCGCGGCGGCTCGCCCTTCCACCAGCACACGCCGAAGAGCAGGCCGCTCAACACCAGAACATAGGTAATGAAGCCCGGCGGCGAGTGCCGAGGTATCAACACGGCCCCGATGGCAATGAGAACCAGGAAGGCTACGAAGACCGCCCAACCTTGCCAGGTGATCGGGAGCCCCCAACCCCAGCCGTAGCGCTTGGCGGGAAACCAGTATCCGGCATCACGCGGCATGGGGCTCCTCCAACAGCCGGTCTCGAAATGCTTGGCCTCAATGCTTGGCCTCGATCCTCGATCTCAAACCCTGGCCTCACACCTTCCCCGCCCGGCAAATCCCCTTCAGTGCCTGCCATTCGGTCGCCGACAGCAGCGGCGCGCCGGTGACCGCGGCGCCGCCGTCCGCCTTGCTCATGCGCGCGAGGCGGTCCTCGGTGAGCGGATGATTCGAAACGAGCGACAGCCCCTTGCCGCCTTCCTTGCCGGTGACGCGCAGCATCAATTCGCCCATCGGCTGCGCCGGACGGCCGAGCCGGTGCATGGTCTCGATCGCGAAGGTGTCGGCATTGCTCTCGGCGTCGCGCGAATAGGATGACGTCACCAGCGTGCGCGAGGTGAAGATCAGCGCGCCGGAGCCGGAGATGTCGCCGAACAACAGCCCGATCAGGAACGAGGTGCCACCATTGTGGATCAGTTCGCGCATGCTGTCGCGATGCCTGACATGGCCGAGCTCGTGGGCCAGCACACCGGCGACCTCGTCCGCGTTCTCGGCCTTCGCCAGCAATCCCTCGAACAGGTAGACCTTGCCGCCGGGTAGCGCGAAAGCGTTGGGGACCGACGTCGCCAGCACGGCGGACTGCACAGCATTGTCGAGGCCGGCGGACTGCCTGAGCGCGCCGACCAGCTTCTCGAACGCGGCCTGGCCCTCGGCATTGTCGCAATGCTTGGCCTTGAACATCACCTCGACCTGCGCGTCCGCGACGTCGCCAAGCCGCCGCTCGAAGGAATCCGGCACCAGCGGCGTCAGCCTTTCGGCGGCGCGCGGTACGCCGAACAGCACCACCAGCACGATCGACGCCGCGGCCGCGAGCGACCAGCCGACGATCGCGGCGACGCCCTTGCGGTTCGGCAGGTTCTCCTCCAGCCGGCCGCAGCGCGCGACGAGCTCGGCGGCGAGCTGCGGATCGCGGATCTCGAGCCGCGCCGGCGCGGCAAGGCAGCTCAGCCGCAACAAGCCCGACGGGCTGTCGGCACGGCGGATGTCGCCAAAGGCCCAGGTCGCGAGTACCGCGCCGTCTGCGACCAGCTCGAGCGCATCGCCGAGCCGCAGCATCACGCTATGCCGCTTGCTCGACGTCCCGTCGAAATAGATCGCCGTGACCCCCTGCGGGGGCCGCGCGGCGCCGGTTGCGTCATCGTTCATCGTCATGGTCAGAAGCCCGCGACATCGAGGCCGTCGGCGAAGCCTTCGCCGAGCGCGTTGGCGAGCCCGCCGCGCGCCGTGACATTGGCCGCCGCCTCGACATTGTGCACGATCGTCGACGACAGCACGCGGACCCAGAGATCGCGCAGCAGATAGACCCGCATCACCACATTCATCGCCAGCGCGAAGGCCAGGTAGCCGATGCCGGCGAAGGCGATCAGCGGAATGCTCTTGGCGAATGCCTCGGTCTTGAAGAAATCCTCGATCGAGGAGCCATCCATGCTGGCGACCAGGAACGCGCACAGCACCAGATAGGCCGAGAATGCGACGCCGAGCAGCATGATCCAGCCGATCACCTTCCAGTACAGCCCGATCAGCGCACTGCGCCGCAGGGTGGATTCCAGCCTGACCTCGCCGAAGCGGATGCCCGACAACCACCAGCGCCACTCGACCGCCTTGAACGCGCCGTAGACAAACGGTGCAAAGATCACCAGATACAGCGCAAACGGCGTCAGCAGCCACAGCCACCAGCCACGCTTGAAGAACTCCCAGCCGCTGCCTTCGAAGCTGCTCTGCAAATCGCCGTAATAGGAATGGCGCATCTTGTAGCGCTCGAGCGCCGCCTCGCGCCACGGCAGCGCAAGGCCGAGCGTGATCATGACCAGAAGCCCCCACAGCGAGGCCTTGAGCGCGTAGATCCAGCCCGAGCCGCTCATCCAGAACCCGACACCGCGCCACACCGTGCGGGTCAGCCGATAGCGCCGCGCGCGGTAGATCGCGAACTGGCCGAAGACATAGAAGAAGGCAACCAGCGGCAGCGAGGCGAACGCCTTGACATGCTCGGCCTCGAGACCCGCGAGGAAATAGGCGAGATAGACCGGCACCAGGATCGCGAGCGCGATCAGGAAGCCGATCAGGAGCTCCTTGCCGCGGCCGGTATATTCCGCCCCGTCGCCGTCGACCAGCGTGTTGGACCAGAGATGGCGGCGGATGTCGGTCGCGAGCCAGAACCGGTAGAAGCCGACGGTGACGAGCTCGAGCCCGGCGCCGCGGACGATCAAATGGAAGAACTCCCTCCGCTTCCCGGAGAACGCCACCGGCATCGGCGGCGGAATCGGCTCCGGTTGTGGCGGCCCAATCGGGGTCCAGCTCATGTCGTTCACGGATCAGCTCCAGGCGGGACAATCTCTGCGGATCAAAAGCACAGGTTAGTCGCACCGAGTGTGATCCAGGTTTCATAGAACGTCGAGAGCGCGGCATGGCTTCGGCACTGCGGCGAAAGCTTTGCATCAACGGGGGGTTGCCTGGAACGTGAAATCGACAGCCGCGATGGCGTTGTTGATGCCGTCGCGATGTCACATCCGCCATCGTCTGTCGCTTGCCCTCCTCACACCGTGTTCGCGAACAGCTCGCGGTCGCCATGCAGCGGATCTCGCTCTGTCGCTTCGTCCTGCAGATCGCGTCCGGGATTTGCGGACCTTGCCCTCCGCTTGCATCAAAACCGGCGCTAGCTTTTTGTTTTGACGCGCTTTCTTCGTACGAACCACAAAACGGGCCGTGATCAGTCCCTTATCCTCAGCCGTCGACAATGCGGCCAAATGCGCGTCGAGAGCTCTTGCCTAAACGTCAGAATGGGAATGTAATTCGGTAAAACATCACCGCGCCGGCAATGCCCCGGCGCGAACCTTTGAGGAGCCGCCCATGCACGGGACCATCGATCTCGTCAAAGACGTGAACCTGGATGCCGCGCGCGAGCGCGCTCAAACACTTTCCCTGTCAGACTACGATCCCGGCCATCCCGAACTGTTCAAGACCGATACCTTCTGGCCGTATTTCGACCGGCTGCGCAAGGAAGACCCGGTGCACTACTGCAAGGACTCGATGTTCGGGCCGTACTGGTCGATCACCAGGTACAACGACATCATGGACATCGAGACCAACCATTCGGTGTTCTCCTCGGCAGCAGCTCTCGGCGGCATCACCATCCGCGACGTGCCGCCCGACCTGCGCCGCGAGAGCTTCATCGCGATGGACCAGCCGCGCCACTCGGCGCAGCGCAAGACCGTGGCGCCGATGTTCACGCCGACCCATCTCGACGAGCTCGCGATCAACATCCGCAAGCGCTCGACCGAATGCCTCGACAATCTGCCGCGCGGCGAGGTGTTCGACTGGGTCGACAAGGTCTCGATCGAACTGACCACGCAGATGCTCGCGGTGCTGTTCGACTTCCCCTGGGAAGACCGCCGCAAGCTGACGCGCTGGTCCGATGTTGCGACCACCCTGCCCGGCGCCGGCGGCCTCGTCGCCACAGAGGACGAGCGGCAGGCCGAGCTGTTGGAATGCGCCAGCTATTTTGCGCATCTCTGGAAGGAGCGGAGCAATCAGCCGCCGAAGAGCGATCTGCTCTCGATGATGGCGCACAGCGACGCCACGCGGAACATGGACCCGAAGAACTTCCTCGGCAATCTGATCCTCTTGATCGTCGGCGGCAACGACACCACGCGCAACACACTGTCGGGCAGCATCTATGCGCTGAACAAGCATCCCGATCAGTACCGCAAGCTGAAGGAGAACCCGGCGCTGATCGACTCGTTCGTGCCCGAGGTGATCCGCTGGCAGACCCCGCTCGCCCACATGCGGCGCACCGCACTCGCCGATTACGAATTCCGCGGCCGGCAGATCAGGAAGGGCGACAAGGTCGTGATGTGGTACGTCTCGGGCAACCGCGACGAGGAGGCGATCGAGCGGCCTTACGAGTTCGACATCGAGCGCGCGCGGCCGCGCACCCACATCTCGTTCGGCTTCGGCATCCATCGCTGCGTCGGCCTGCGGCTTGCCGAGCTGCAGCTCAAGATCATCTGGGAGGAGATCCTCAAGCGCTTCGACACGATCGAGCTGGTGGAGGAACCGCAGCGGGTGTATTCCAGCTTCATCAAGGGCTACGAGACGCTGCCGGTGCGCATTGCCGCGTGACGTCTGCCGAGCCAACCGGGATCAACAGCGATGAACGTTCAGACCCCAATCCACGCAGACAAAGCCGAGCTGCTGCGTCAGGCGCGCGAGGAAGCCTATGCGACGCCGCTGAAGGATTTCCATCCGGGCGCGCCACGACTGTTCCAGAACGACACGCTGTGGCCGTGGTTCGAGCGGCTGCGCAAGGAAGAGCCGGTGCACTACTGCACCAACGCGCCGATCGAGCCCTATTGGTCGGTCGTCAAATACAACGACATCATGCATGTCGACACCAGCCACGGCATCTTCTCCTCCGACTCCACGCTCGGCGGCATCTCGATCCGCGACGTGCCGCCGGGCTACGACTATCCGAGCTTCATCGCGATGGATCAGCCGAAGCATGCCCATCAGCGCAAGACCGTGTCGCCGATGTTCACGCCGACGCATCTGGACGAGCTGGCGAAGCTGATCCGCCAGCGCTCGGCGAGCGTGCTGGACAATTTGCCGCGCAACGAGACCTTCAACTTCGTCGACCGCGTCTCGATCGAATTGACCACGCAGATGCTGGCAACGCTGTTCGACTTCCCCTGGGAAGAACGGCGCAAGCTGACGCGCTGGTCCGACGTCTCGACCGCGCTGCCGAAGAGCGGCATCGTGGAGTCGCCGGAGCAGCGGCGCCGCGAGATGGACGAATGCTACGCCTATTTCTCCAGGCTGTGGAACGAGCGCGTCAATGCGCCGCCGAAGAACGACCTGTTGTCGATGATGGCGCATAGCGACGCCACGCGGCATATGGATCCCGACAATCTGATGGGCAACATCATCCTGCTCATCGTCGGCGGCAACGACACCACCCGCAACACCATGAGCGGATCGGTGCTGGCACTCCACGAGCATCCGGATCAGTTCCGCAAGCTGAAGGAAAACCCGGCACTGATCGACACCATGGTGCCGGAGGTGATCCGCTGGCAGACGCCGTTGGCGCATATGCGGCGCACCGCGCTTGTCGATGCCGAGATCGGCGGCAAGAGGATCAGGAAGGGCGACCGCGTCGTGATGTGGTACGTCTCGGGCAACCGCGACGACGAGGTGATCGACCGGCCCAACGAGTTCATCATCGACCGCGCGCGGCCGCGCATCCATCTGTCGTTCGGCTTCGGCATCCATCGCTGCGTCGGCATGCGCCTCGCCGAGCTGCAGCTCAGGATCGTCTGGGAGGAGATGCTGAAGCGCTTCGACCGCATCGAGGTGGTCGGCGAGCCGAAGCGGGTCTATTCCAGCTTCGTCCGCGGCATCGAGAACTTGCCGGTGCGGATCCCGGGCTAGCAGTCAACCCCTATTGGACATTTTGCAAATCCGACCAAAGCGAAGACGCGTGCTACAAGGTAGGCGCCTTGTCGCTCAACTCGTGATACAAGATTCCGTGGATATTATTCTAACTCATTTTTCCAGGCCGGCCGCAGCTTGATCGCTCGCCTGACGAGGCTAGCCCGTGTCGCACCTTCCAAAGCCCAACCCCGTTCGTCCCGGCACAGGCCCCGAACGGCGGCTGCGTGACTTACAGCGTCGTTTTCGCGCGGTATCGGCGCGCCTTGATCGTGCTAGCAAGCTGCGCAGTGTTTTGAAGGCGGCGATCGCGATCGTTGCCGTTGCGGTTTCCTTCGCAATTGTGTGGGGCTTGGTATCAAGCCCCTGGCCCGTCACGACAATGATGCGGCATATAGCGTCCGTCCCGAACTGTGGGTTCGCCCGTCTGGTCGGCTTGGCACCCGCGAGACGGGGAGGACCCGGCTATTGGAAACATCACGATCGCGACGGGGATGGCATTGCCTGCGAGCAATGGCCGCACCGCCAGTGAGAAGTTTCGCCGCCACGTCGCGCAGCAGCAATGTCCAACTCAGATTGAGTGCCCGCCCTAAGGTTTGTACTCAATCAGATGTATAATTTTACGTGGAGATATGATTCAAGCTCTGCATTTGCGGGGCTTGGATCATGGCGGGCGAGTTTTGGTTGAATGATCGGCAGTGGGCAGCAATCGAGCCCTTGCTGCCGCAAAATCAGCCCGGCGCTCGTCGAGTCGATGATCGCCGCGTGATCAGTGGCATCATCCATGTGTTGAAGTCCGGCTGCCGCTGGCGCGATTGCCCGGCAGTGTTCGGCCCTTACACGACCGTCTACAATCGCTGGAACCGCTGGTCGCGGCGCGAGGTCTGGCGCAATCTGTTCGAAGCACTTCGGGGCCTGTCGCCCGATGACGACTTCCAGGCCATCGATTCCACGACCGCCAAGGCGCACCGTGCGGCGGCCGGTGGAAAAGGGGGGCGGAGGCTCAGGCCATCGGTCGTTCCCGCGGTGGCAGGACCACCAAGATCCACGCCGTCTGCGACAGTCTCGGACGCGCCATCGCGCTCGAAGTAACGCCAGGTCAGCGTGGTGACATCCGCGCGGCGCTGCCCCTGCTCAGCTCTCTGCCACCACCGCGTTGCTGTGCGGCCGACACGGCCTATGACGCGAACGAACTGCGGCAATTCCTCATCGAACGGGGAACAACCCCGGTCATCCCAAACAATCCCACCCGAAAACGCTTCCATCCGTTCGACCGCGCCGCATACAAGCGGCGCAACCTCGTCGAGCGCATGTTTTGCAGGCTCAAGGACTGGCGGCGCATTGCAACCCGCTATGACAAGCTCGCCAGAAACTTCCTCTCGGCCGTCAATCTTGCTGCCGCTATCATTTGGTGGACCTGATTGAGTCCGGACCTTAAAGCCAATGCGTGGAAGCGCGTTGTCTTGACTGCGCTTCCGAACTGATCGGTTTCTGCTGCGAAGCGCTTATCTGTATCTGACGTGCGGCCGGTCTTGGACCAAGTCGCTGAGTCGAAGCGCATCTAGCAACGGTGGGGCTATAAAATTCCGGCATAGCTGCGCGAGCCAGATGCGAAGAGAATAAAGCCTGCGCCTGCCCTAAGCCTCTCGGTGTGACGACGCGCCACTGCGCATCCCATAGCCGAGGCCATGATGGACCAGATTGCCGTTCACCACGACAATGCGACCGGCACCGACTGGCCGGTTGCGATCTACCGCACACTGAAGGATTTCGGCGTAGCGCAGGTGTCCTACGTCCCCGATGCGGGGCATTCCAAGCTGATCAAACTGTCGCACGCGGATGCCGACATCAAGACCACGGTGCTGACCACCGAGGAGGAAGGCGTGGCGCTGGCTGCCGGCGCCTGGCTCGGCGGCGAGCGCGCGGTGCTCTTGATGCAATCGAGCGGCGTCGGCAACTGCATCAACATGCTGTCGCTGATGGCAAGCTGCCGCTTTCCGTTGCTGACGCTGGTGACGATGCGCGGCGAGTGGGCCGAGTTCAATCCCTGGCAGATCCCCATGGGCAGGGCGACGCCGCAGACGCTCGAGGCCATGGGCGCCACCGTGCTGCGGCTGGAAAACCCTGACGACGCCGAGGAGGTGATCTCCGCCGCCGCATCGCTCGCGTTTGACGGCGACCAGCAGGTCGCGGTGCTGATCTCGCAGCGGATGATCGGCCGCAAGAAGTGGAAGGAGACGCACTGATGTCTGCTGCTGTCGGCACAATCGATCGCCGCGCCGCCGTGAAGGCCCTGCTTACCGATCGCGGCGACCTGCTCGTGATCTCCGGGCTCGGCTCCTCGACCTACGACGTGTTCGCTGCCGGCGAGCATCCCGGCAATTTCTATCTCTGGGGCGCGATGGGCGGCGCCGCGATGATCGGCCTCGGCCTCGCTTTGGCGCAGCCGAAGCGGCCCGTGCTCGTCGTCACCGGCGACGGCGAGCAGCTGATGGGGATCGGCAGCCTGCTGACAATCGCGGCCAAGCAACCCGGCAACCTTTCGATCGCCGTGCTCGACAACGGCCAGTACGGCGAGACCGGGATGCAGCTCAGCCATTCCGGCCTGGGGGCGAAGCTCGACGTGATCGCGCGCGGCGCGGGGATCGCTGATATCACCGAGATCGCTGATATGGCCGGGATCGAAAGCTTCCGCGCGAGCCTGCACGACCTCAATGGCGGCCCGCGGCTGGCACGGATCAGGATCGCGACCGGCGAGCTCGAACGCGCGCTGCCGCCGCGCGACGGCAGCTATCTCAAGAACCGTTTCCGCGGCCATCTCGGCTTCGCGGTGCCTTGATGCCAAAGACGCGCTCAGGTGAGCTGGATATCCCAGAGCCCTTCGGCGCGGCATGCGGCGACCTCGTCGCGCAACAGCTTCGCGATCAGCGTGATCGCGTTCGAGCCGGGATGCTCGACCGGCGAGGCCAGCGTCAGCTCGCGCCGCGGCGCGGGCCGTGCGATCGGCGCGGTCTCGAGCCGTCCGTCGGCGACCTCGCCGCGCACCGAAGACGGCGGCAACAGCGTGTATCCGAGCCCCTCCTCGACCAGGCTGGTCAGCACGCGGAACGAATCCGCCTCAAGCCTGACGTCGAGATCGAGCTTCCTCTTCGCCGCCGCATGCTCGATCAGCGCGCGGAGCCCGTGCGAATGACTTGGCAGCACCAGGCGCTGGCGCATCAGCCAGCCGAGCTCGACCTGCTTCTTCTGCTTCAGCCCGCTGCCGGGCGGCCCGACCGCGACGATCGAGTCACGGCCGAGGCTTTGCACCGCCAGATGCAGATCGACCGACGGGCCATAGATCACGGCAAGGTCCATCTCGCCGCGGTGCAGCCACTCGATCAGATGGCCGCTGTAGCTCTCGACGATGCAGAGCGAGATGCCGGGATAGCGCTCCATCGTGCGCCGCGCCAGCCGCGCCGACAGCACGCAGCTCACCGTCGGCACCAGCCCGAGCACCACGCGCCCCGACGGCGCGCCGCCGGCGGACTGGATGTCGTCTCGGATCTGATCGATCTGCCTCACGATACCGCTGGTGCGCGCCAGCAGCAGCCGGCCGGCATCGGTCAGCACCATGCCGCGGCCGTTGCGCGTGAACAATTCGGTGCGCAGCTCGTGCTCGAGCAGCTTGATCTGGCGGCTCAGCGCAGGCTGAGCGACCCGCAAAGTATCGGATGCTTTGCTCAGGCTCCCGAGTTCCGCTACGCATGCAAAGGTCCTAAGCTGGCGGAAATCCATACTTGCCAATCCTGGAAGGCAGGTTCATACGCTATAACAAAACAGCATAGGGAGTTTACCGGGGCCCCACAACAGCGGGCGCATTGCCCGCAGCTAGAGCCTTTTCCGTTCCGATTGAATCGAAATGGGACTCTAGATTCCAGTTCTGACGCGTTTTCTTCACGCGAACCGGTACCCACTTCGCTCGAAAACGCTCTGGCGCAACCTCTCGGCAAGACAACATCATGACCGCACACGACCCACAACTCGACGACCATTCCGACATCCGCGACGCGGTGGCAAAGCTCTGCGCGCAGTTCCCCGGCGAATATTGGCGCAAGCTCGATCGCCAGATGGCCTATCCGAAGGAGTTCGTCGATGCGCTGACGGAAGCCGGCTACCTCTCCGTGCTGATCCCCGAGGAATACGGCGGCGCCGGCCTGAAACTGTCGGCGGCCGCGGCGATCCTGGAGGAGATCCAGCGCGCCGGCTGCAACGGCGGCGGCTGCCACGCCCAGATGTACACGATGGGCACGGTGCTGCGGCACGGCAACGACGCGCAGAAGGCGAAGTACCTGCCGAAGGTCGCGACCGGCGAATTGCGGCTGCAGGCGTTCGGCGTCACCGAGCCGACCAGCGGCACCGATACCTCCTCGCTGAAGACTTTTGCGCGCCGCGAGGGCGACCACTACGTCGTCAACGGCCAGAAGATCTGGACCAGCCGCGCCGAATATTCCGACCTGATGATCCTGCTCGCGCGCACGACGCCGAAGGAGCAGTCCAGAAAGCGCACCGACGGCCTCTCGGTGTTCATCGTCGACATGCGCGAGGTGAAGGGCAAGGGGCTGGAGATCCGCCCCATCAGAACCATGATGAACCACGCCACCACTGAGGTGTTCTTCACCGACATGAAGGTGCCGGCGGAGAACCTGATCGGCGAGGAAGGCAAGGGCTTCCGCTACATCCTGTCCGGCATGAATGCCGAGCGCATCCTGATCGCGGCCGAATGCATCGGCGACGCCAAGTGGTTCATCGCGAAGGCGACCAGCTACGCCAAGGAGCGCAGCGTGTTCGGCCGGCCGATCGGCCAAAATCAAGGCATCCAGTTCCCGATCGCCAAGGCCTATGCCGCGATGCGCGCGGCGGAGCTGATGGTGAAGGAAGCCACCCGCAAATATGAAGCCGGCCTCGACTGCGGCGCGGAGGCCAACATGGCCAAGATGCTGGCGGCGGACGCCTCCTGGGAAGCGGCCAATGCCTGCGTGCAGACCCATGGCGGCTTCGGCTTCGCGGAAGAGTACGACGTCGAGCGCAAGTTCCGCGAGACGCGGCTGTACCAGGTGGCGCCGATCTCGACCAATCTGATCCTGTCCTATGTGGCCGAGCATGTGCTCGGCATGCCTCGCTCCTACTGAGTTCGCATCATGTTGCCGTTGGAAGGATTGACCGTCATCGCCGTCGAACAGGCGGTTGCCGCGCCGTTCTGCTCGTCGCGGCTGGCCGATGCCGGCGCTCATGTCATCAAGGTGGAGCGGCCCGAGGGCGATTTCGCCCGCGGCTACGATGCCGCCGCCAAAGGCCAGAGCAGCTATTTCGTCTGGCTCAACCGCGGCAAGGACTCGGTGGTGATCGATCTCGCCACCAAGGAAGGCCGCGCCGCGCTAGAGGAACTGATATCAGGCGCCGACGTGCTGCTGCAGAACCTCAAGCCGGGCTCGATGGACAAGCTCGGCTTTTCGCGCGAGCGACTGCGCAAGGCCTATCCGAAGCTCATCATGTGCACGATCACCGGCTACGGCGACACCGGGCCGTATGCCGACCGCAAGGCCTATGACTTGCTGATCCAGGCCGAGAGTGGCCTTGCCTCGATCACCGGCGGTCCGGAAGGCGCCTCGCGCGTCGGCATGTCGATCGTCGACGTCGCGACCGGCGCCACGGCGCATGCCTCGATCCTGGAAGCACTGATCGGGCGCGGCCGCACCGGCCAGGGCGCAGACATCCGCATCTCGATGTTCGACGTGATGGCCGACTGGCTCACGGTGCCGCTGCTCAATGCCGAGGACGGCAAGCCGCCGAAGCGGATCGGCCTCGCCCATCCCTCGATCGCGCCCTATGGCGTGTTCCGCTCCAAGGACGGCAAGGAGATCCTGATCTCGATCCAGAGCGAGCGCGAGTGGAAGAAGCTGTGCGCCGAGGTGCTCAGCCAGCCTGGCCTGCCCGACGATCCGCGCTTCGCCAACATGGTCGAGCGCGTGCGCAACCGCGCGCTGACCGACCAGATCGTCGCCGAAGCCTTCGGCAGACTGACGCGCGAGGAGCTGCTGGCGAAGCTCGCGGCGGCCGACATCGCCTTTGCCGAGGTCAACAGCATGGCCGACCTCGCCACCCACCCGCATCTCCGCCGCATCGCGGTCGACACGCCGAACGGCCGCGTCAGCTATCCGGCGCCGGCCGCGATCGTCGTCGGCGAGGATAGGCACTACGGCAAGGTGCCTGCGATCGGCGAGCGCACCAAACGTTAGGATGTGATGAGAAGGTCTAATCGCAACCGCGAGCGAGCTGCGCCCCCTCTCCCGCTTGCGGGGGAGGTGCACGGATCCTGCCGTCAGACCGACTCTGTCACGCTAAGATATCTCTCAGCCCGGGCAAGACAATCATGACCGACAAACTCGACCTCGATCATCTCCGCCAATGGATCGGCCGCACCCAAGAGGCCTCCGACGTCGTCACCGCCCATCTGGTGATGGGCCTGCGCGCGACGCTGTTCCAGGAGATCGGCGAGCCGAAGACAGGCGACGCCGCGCCGTGGACCACGCATTGGTGCCTGGCGCAGCCGGTGTTTCCGATGTCGCAGTTGAGCCAGGACGGCCACCCGACCCGCGGCGGCTTCCTGCCGCCGGTGCCGCTGCCGCGCCGGATGTGGGCCGGCGGCGAGCTGGAATTCTTCGATAGCTTGCGCGTCGGCGACGAACCGAAGCGGACGTCGCGCATATCGGATGTGACGGTGAAGTCTGGCTCGACCGGCACGCTGTGCTTTGTCTCGGTCAACCACGAGGTGACGACGTCGCGCGGACTGGCGATCCGTGAGCGGCAGGACATCGTCTATCGCGAGATGACGAGTACGCAGTCCTCGGCACCCGCCAAGGCGCCGCCACCTCGCCCGGTCGCGCAGCATCGCGAGAGCCACGTCTCCGATCCGGTGCTGCTGTTCCGCTACTCGGCGCTGACCTTCAACGGCCACCGCATCCACTATGATCGCGACTACGTCACCAAGGTCGAGGGCTATCCCGGCCTGATCTTCCACGGCCCGCTGCAGGCCGCCTTCATCGTCGAATTCGCCGCCAGGCTGCGTGGCGGCAAGCCGCCGAAGAAGCTGGTCTATCGCGGCGTGCAGCCGCTGTTCGAGGGCAGCGAGTTCTCGATCAATGCCAGCGAGAAGGACGGCGGCCTGGAGCTGTGGATCGCGAATGCGGAAGGGCAGCCGACCATGAAGGGCACGGCGACCTGGTAAGGCTCGGAGGAGGCCACGGCACCTCCGGCTTTCGCGAAGGCCGGACATCCCGTACTGTAGTGCGATCCATCCTGGAATATCGGTTCTGATTGAATCAGAACCAATGTTCCAGATTCCTGTCTTGACGCGTTTTCTTCACGCGCACCGGTATCCACTTCGCTCGAAAACGCTTTGGGTCCGCAGATCATGAGTCGCTTCTGGAGTTCGGTCGTCCACAATCTGTCGCCATACGTGCCCGGCGAGCAGCCGAAGATCGATGGCCTGATCAAGCTCAACACCAACGAGAACCCCTACGCACCGTCGCCGCACGCCTTGGCCGCGATCGCCGCCGCGACGGATCGGCTGCGGCTCTACCCCGATCCGCGCGCGACCGCACTGCGCGAGACGATCGCGGCCCGCTATGGCGTCGCGCCCGAGGAGGTGTTCGTCGGCAACGGCTCGGACGAGGTGCTGGCGCATACCTTCCAGGCCCTGCTGAAGCATGATGCGCCGCTGCTGTTCCCAGACGTCACCTACAGCTTCTACCCGGTCTATTGCCGCCTCTACGGCATCCGCCACGAGGCGGTGCCGCTCGATGTCGCGATGCGGGTGCAGCTTGCCGACTATCGGCGCCCGTGCAGCGCCATCCTGCTGTGCAACCCGAACGCACCAACCGGGATCGCGCTGCCGCGCGACGCAATCGAGGCGCTCGTCACCGAACATCCCGACCAGCTCGTGGTGGTCGACGAGGCCTATGTCGACTTCGGCGCCGAGAGCGCCGTGCCGCTGGTGGCGCGCCACGACAATCTGCTTGTGATCCAGACGCTCTCCAAGTCGCGCGCGCTGGCGGGCTTGCGCGTCGGCTTCGCCATTGGCCAGCGCCCGCTGATCGAGGCGCTGGAGCGGGTGAAGGACAGCTTCAACTCCTATCCGCTGGATTGCTTTGCACTCGCCGGCGCGGCTGCCGCCATCAAGGACGACGGCTGGTTTCAGGAGACGCGCCGACGCATCATCGCCAGCCGCGAGACGCTGGTTCACGGCCTGGCCGATCTGGGCTTCGAGGTGCTGCCGTCGCTCGCGAACTTCGTGTTCGCGCGCCATCCCGGCCATCGCGGTGCGGAGCTTGCGGCCCGGCTGCGCGAGCGCGGCGTCCTCGTCCGGCATTTTCAGAAACCACGGATCGAGGACTTCCTGCGCATCACCGTCGGAACCGACGAGCAGTGCAACCGCTTGATTGCCCTGCTGCGTGACATCATCTGATTCCGCATTGGGCCTCCGCAACGACGTCGATTGCGATCGATGGCGACACCACGCATAGTGCCGCGATCGAATAACAATAAGAACTGATAGGAAGGCAACCATGAGGACGCTCGCGGCCGCGCTGTGCGCGCTAACGCTGATCGCAACCGGTGCACAGGCACAGACGCTCAAGGATTTCATGGCTGTTGTCATGAAGAAGTGGACCGCGCCGTT
Organism: Bradyrhizobium sp. ISRA436; assembly: GCF_029910015.1. Taxonomy (NCBI): domain Bacteria; kingdom Pseudomonadati; phylum Pseudomonadota; class Alphaproteobacteria; order Hyphomicrobiales; family Nitrobacteraceae; genus Bradyrhizobium; species Bradyrhizobium sp. ISRA436. The sequence goes on along the minus strand of NZ_CP094519.1, from coordinate 1,609,595 downwards.
CGAGCCGTTCCGGCTGATCGGCAATATCTATTACGTCGGCACCGACGGGATCGCGGTCTACATCATCAAGACGTCGCAGGGCCTGATCCTGATGGACACGGCGATGCAGCAGTCAACCGGCATGATCAAGGACAACATCAGCAAGCTCGGCTTCAAGGTCGGCGACATCAAATACATCCTCAACTCGCATGCCCATCTCGACCACACCGGCGGCTTCGCCGAGATCAAGAAGGAGACCGGCGCGCAATTGGTTGCCGGTGAGCGCGACAAGCCGTTGCTCGAGGGCGGCTACTATCCCGGCGACGAGAACAACGCCGATCTTGCCTTTGCGCCCGTAAAGGTGGACCGCACGGTCAAGGAAGGCGACAAGGTGACGCTCGGCGACGCCACTCTGACCGCGCACGCGACGCCCGGCCACTCGCCCGGCTGCACGAGCTGGGAGATGACGGTCAAGGACGGCGACCAGGAGCGCAACGTGCTGTTCTTCTGCAGCGGAACGGTCGCGCTGAACCGGCTGGTCGGCCATCCGACCTATCCAAGCATCGTCGACGACTACCGGTCGACCTTCGCCAAGGTCAAGGCCATGAAGGTCGACGTGCTGCTCGGGCCGCATCCCGAGGTCTACGGCATGCAGGCCAAGCGCGCGCAAATGAAGGATGGTGCGCCGAACCCATTCGTCAAGCCTGGCGAAAATGTGACCTATGTGGCAGGGCTCGAACAGGATTTCGACAGGCAGCTCGCCAAGCAGACGGCCGCATTGCAGAAGACCGACTAGACGCCGCACGTAATTTTAGCCGTTGCCTCGGCAACTATGAGTGCGGCGGCGGCTTGACTTCACCAGGCAATCCATCGACAGGTGGATTGCCTTTCCGCTTTTGCCCCTCGCAATGACGGAACGGAACAAACCGGAAATGGGAGCCGCCCGATGTCATCCCGCAAGCCCGCCGCCACGAAAGGCAAGGCCGTCACCGTCAAGGACGCCACCTTCGGCCTCCTCCGCGCGTGGGGCATCAGACGCGTGTTCGGCAATCCCGGCTCGACCGAGTTGCCGTTCCTGAGCGACTGGCCCGACGACATCGACTACGTGCTCGGCCTGCAGGAGGCCTCCGTCGTCGGCATGGCCGACGGCTATGCGCTGGCAACGCGCAATGCCGGCTTCGTCAATCTGCATTCGGCGGCCGGCGTCGGCAACGCGCTCGGCAACATCTACAACGCCTATCGCAACCAGACCCCGCTCGTGATCACCGCGGGACAGCAGGCGCGCTCGATCATGCCGCTGCAGGCGTTCCTCTATGCGGAGCGTGCAAGCGAATTTCCGCGGCCTTACGTGAAGTTCGCCGTCGAGCCGGCGCGCGCCGAGGACGTCCCGGCCGCGATCGCGCGCGCCTATTATGTCGCGATGCAGCCGCCGTGCGGGCCGACCTTCGTCTCGGTGCCGATCGACGACTGGACCCATGCGACGCAGCCGCTCGAGGCGCGCCAGGTCAGCCGCGAGATCGGCCCCGATCCCTCCGCGATGCAGGCGCTGGCGGCCGCGCTCGGCGACGCCAAGCGCCCTGCGCTCGTCGTCGGCCCTGCCGTCGACCGCGCAGAGGCCGTCGATCTGATGGTGAAGGTCGCCGAGAAGGCCAAGGCGGCGGTCTGGGTCAGCCCGTTTTCGGCGCGCTGCTCCTTCCCCGAGCGCCATCCGCAATTCGCCGGCTTCCTGCATGCCTCACCCGGCCAGCTGTCAGATGCGCTCCGCGATCATGATCTCGTGGTCGTGATCGGCGCGCCGGTGTTCACCTTCCATGTCGAGGGCCATGCCGCGATCTTCGACGGATCGACCACGATCTTCCAGGTCACCGACGATCCCGACGCCGCCGCGATGACGCCCACGGGTCGCAGCATCATCGCCACCATGAAGCCGGCGCTGTCGGCACTGCTCGACATGCTGCCCGAGACGAAGCGTGCCGCACCCGCGGGCCGCATCTTGCCGCCGGCGCCCGCCAGAAGCGACCCGATCCCCGCCGAATACGCGCTGCATGCGCTCTCGGCCGCGATGGGCCCTCAGGATGCGCTGGTCGAGGAAGTGCCGTCGCACCGTCCCCTGATGCAGAAGGTGATGCCGATGCGCGGTCAGGACAGCTTCTACACCATGGCGAGCGGCGGGCTCGGCTACAGCCTGCCCGCCGCGGTCGGCATGGCGCTCGGCCGCTGCGAGGGACGCACCGTCTGCCTGATCGGCGACGGCTCGGCGATGTATTCGATCCAGGCGCTGTGGACCGCGGCGCAACGCAAGCTGCCGCTGACGGTCGTGGTCATGAACAATTCCGGCTACGGCGCGATGCGCTCGTTCAGCCAGGTGATGCAGGTGCGCAACGTGCCGGGCCTGGAATTGCCCGGCATCGATTTCGTCAAGCTCGCCGAAGGCATGGGCTGCGACGCGGTGCGGGTGACGAAATCGGCCGACCTCGCCAGCGCCTACAAGCGCGGCCTCTCGCACCAGGGCGCGAGCCTCATTGAGGTGATGGTGGATTCCGCCGTGCCGCTGCTCTACGCGCAGAAGAATTGAGTGCAGCGGCGATAGTCCTCATCATTGGAACACAATGGAGCCGTGTTTAATCGATCTTGCGGCAGACTGCCTGCACCTCTCCCGCAAGCGGGAGAGGGAGCAGACCGCCATCGCAGCAGATATGCAACCCAACCTCGTCGCGCTTCAGTGCGAGGGCACAGGCTCCCGTTCCAACACCCGCGTAAACGGCTCCGGCACCTCGCAGCCAGTGGCGCAGCAGCGACCCGGCTGTTTTGACACCCGGCGTCCTTCGTCGACGAGGCCGCGGCCGAGCAGGTTCTCAACCAATTCGGCTTTCTCCATGACCGGATAATTGCGCCAGATCTCCCGCTTCATCGCTTCCGGCGAGCCGCCGCCGTGCAGCGAGATCACCGAATACCAGCCGGCTTCGTGGGACACGGTGAGGTCCTCGATCAGCCGCGCCACCTCGGCGCGCTGCTCGGCTGGAATATCGGGACGGCCGCCCATCACTGCGGCGAGCGAGGCGCGCGTCTCCGGATTGTGGTCCTCGTCCGGGCCGGGCAGCGCGACGATCAGCCCGCCGGACACGTAATGCGCCACGCGGTGCATGTCGTAGATCTTCGTCGCCAGCAGCAGCTTGCCGATGTTCGAGAACACCGCATCCGGCATCACCGAGCCGGCCGGGTCCTTCGTGCAATAGACCGAGGACGCGACGCCGCAGGCGTAAAAGCTCTCGGTGATGGTGATGAGTTCGACCATCGCCTCGCGGATATGCGCATGCTTCTCGGCATCGAGCCCATTCGCCTCGATCATCAGCGCACCCGCGCCGATCAGCAGATCGCCGAACCCGGCCCGCGCGCCGATGCAGGAATGCCTATGGTGCGTGGCGTAGGACGTAGTCAGGAAACCGCCCTCCTCGGTCTCGCCGGCGAGGAAGACGCGATCATGCGGCACGAACACGTCGTCGAAGACAACGACGCCGACGGATTGGCCATATTTCGCCGAAAATCTTGCCGACGCATCGCCGGGACGGCCGGCCGGACGCGCGATGATGGTGACGCCGGGCGCATCGATCGGCACCGCACAGCACACCGCAAAATCCTTGTCATCAGGCATATGGGTCCGGCACGGCATCACCAGGAATTCGTGCATGTAGGGCGCGCCTGTGACGATCGCCTTGGTGCCGCGGATCACGATGCCGTCTTTCCGGCGTTTCTTGATGTGGACATAGACATCCGGATTGGCCTGCAGGCCCGGGCGCTTCGAACGATCGCCCTTCGCATCTGTCATCGCGACGCCGAGCGTCAGGTCGCTGTCCTGGACCTCGTGCAGATAATTGAGGAAGCGCTGGCTGTAGTCGGTGCCGTGGCGATCGTCGGTCAGCCTGGTCGCCTGGTAGAGGCCGTTCAGCGCATCGTGGGTGAGGTAGCGCTGCGCGCAACCCGACGTTCTGCAGACCAGCCGCACCGCCTCGAGCTTGTAGAGCAAGTCCTGCGAGCTCTCGTTGATGTGGAGCATGCGATTGACGGTCTTGCCCGAGGTGCCCTGCCGCGCCGTCATGATCGGCGCATACTCGGCGCGATGGGCAAAATCGTAGGTCACGCCGACGCCCGCGATGCCGGGGGCCAACAAGGGCTCGTCCGCGACGCTCGCAACGGCACTGCCGTTGACGAACACGCGCGGCTTGTAGCGGCGCAAGGACTCCCGATAGTCGGCGGCCGTCATCAGCATAGCGCTCCTCCCTTGCTCATTTTTTCTAACGCTGTTAAATTATCTAACGACGTTAGAATCGAGTCAAGGATGGAATCGGCCGACGATGCAGACGCGCGAGAACAGGAAGGAAGCGGTCAGCCGGCACAAGCGGGAGCTGATTCTCGACGCGGCGCGCAGCGTGTTCGCGGAAGAAGGCCTCGAAGGCGCAAGCCTGCGGGCGATCGCGACGCGCGCCGGCTACACGCCGGCAGCGCTCTACTTCCACTTCGATTCCAAGGAAGCGATCTATGCCGAGGTCCTGCGGCAATCGCTGGCCTCGCTGGGCGAAGCCGTCAGCGCCGCTGTCGCGGCGACGCGAGGTGCCAGACAACGGCTGCAATCGGCAGGCATGGCTTTCTTCCGCTATTATGCTGACAATCCGCGCGACCTCGACCTCGGCTTCTATTTGTTCCGGGGCGGCATGAAACCGGCCGGGCTCGGCCACGATCGCGACCGGGAGCTGAACGCCGCACTCGAGGCTGCCTTGCATCCGATCGCGGAAGCCGCCGAAGCGCTCGGCGCATCACGGCAGAAGGCCAACACTGTGATGGTGGACTGCTTCGCTCACGCGACCGGCCTGCTGCTGTTGCTGCACACCGGCCGTATCAGGATGTTCGGCGCCTCGGCGCCCGATCTGATGGACGCCTATCTCCGCGACAAGATCGCGCAACTCGGCAAGGAGTGACGCCATGCTGACGATCGATCCACGACGATCGCTGCTCCTGATCGTCGACTTCCAGTCCCGCCTGACGCCGGCGATCCATGAGGGCGCCTCGGCGATCAGGAACGCCAGGCGGTTGATCGACATGGCGGAGCTGATGAACATTCCGACCGTCTTCACCGAGCAGAACGCGAGGGGTCTCGGCGCAACCGTCGCCGAACTGGCGGTCAACGAGGCCCGCCTGATCCACAAGATGACGTTCGATGCCGTCCGCGAGCCTGAATTCCTCGAGGCAGTCGCCGGCGAGAGGCATGTCATCGTCGCGGGCTGTGAGGCACACGTGTGCGTGCAGCAGACCGTGCTGGGTCTGCTCGACGCGAAGCGCAAGGTCTACGTGGTACGCGACGCGCTCGGCTCGCGCCGCCTCGAAGACAAGGAAACCGCAATCCGCCGCATGGAGCGGCATGGCGCCGAGATCGTGACCACCGAGATGGTCGTGTTCGAATGGCTGGAAACCGCGGAGCACATGCGGTTTCGCGAGGCGATCGCGCTGATCAAGTGACGGCAACAGACGCCGCGCGGCAGCCGCAAAGCGTTGCTTTCTCCGTGCCATGCAGCGAAGCGATCGACGCCTCCGCAAACACGTAAGGGACGCACCGGTGGCAGGCTCCCTCCCCCCTTGCGGGGGAGGGAGCCTGACCTGTGTGCTCACCTTACACGAACGGCCAGCGACACCTTCCCCCTCGCAATCACGGTGAGGCTGCAACGCACGCGCTCGCCACCCTTGCCTTCGATTACTTCCCGTGCGCCTCGCGCATCTTGGCCTGGATCTTGGCCATGCCGCCGATCCAGCGGTCGTAGTTCTCGGTCTTCTTGCGCATATAGCCGAGCACCTGCGGGTGCGGCAGGATCAGGAACGTCTCCTGCTCAATGCCTTTCAGCGCGTCCTGCGCGACCTGCTCCGGCGTCAGATCGCCGTCGCCGGATTGCGGGCCCTTCGGGATCGAGCGCAGCATGTTGGTGTCGACGCCCTGCGGGCAGAGAATCGAGACCTTGATGTTGTCGGCACGATGCGAGATTGCGAGGTTCTCGGCGAAACCGACCGCCGCGTGCTTGGTGGTCGAATAGGCCGGGCTGCCGACCTGCGACAGCAGGCCTGCGGCGGAAATCGTGTTCAGGAAATATCCGCCGCCGCGCGCCTTCATGCGTGGCACCAGATGCCGCGCGGCATAGACATGCGCCATGACGTGGATCGCCCAGCTCCGCGACCACGGCTCGTCCGAGGTGCCGCCGGCATTCACCGACAGCGGATCGAAGCCGCCGCCGATGCCGGCATTGGAGCAGAACAGTGCGATCGGGCCGAACATCCGCTCGGTCGCCTCGATCACATGCAGGACGTTCTTCTCCTGCCCGACATCGCATTTGAACGCGGCGCCGCCGACCGAGGCGGCGACCTTCTCGGCGGCCGCATGATCGAGATCGACCACCACGACCTTGGACGCGCCGGCGGCATGGAACGCCTCGCACAGCGCCTTGCCGATGCCATTGCCACCGCCGGTGACCACCACGATTTTACCAGCCACCTGCATGGCTATCCTCCCGATATCTTGATCCCAGAGCATGATCCGGAAAAATGGAAGCCGGTTTTCCGAACAGATGCTCCAACAAAGAGGGATCATGATAACCCAACTTTTGCCGATGCATGATCTTTTCGAAAGAGAGCGGCCGCGATTTTGCACGGACCCGTCGCCGGGTCCGGATGCCGATGTGGTCGGCCTGACGCTCAGCTCGCCAGCACGACGTCAACCACGGCCGTGTAGTGGCAGGCCGCGCCGAGCAGCACGAAGCAGTGCCAGATTGCGTTCTGGAAGCGCAGCCGTCGCCAGGTGTGGAAGATCATGCCAAGGCTGTACAGGATGCCGCCGGCGAGCACGAAGCCGAGCGCCATGCCCGGCAATGCCTTCACCACAGCGTCACGGAGCATGATGCCGCTCCAGCCCATCGCGAGATAGAGCCCGACCGAGAGGCGGTCGAAACGGCCGGGATAGGCAAGCTTCAGCCAGATGCCGACGATCGCCACGCACCAGACGCCGACGAGCAGCGCGATCGCGAAATAGCTGTTCTTCAGTTCCACGATGAACGGCGTGTAGGTCGCCGCGATCAATAGATAGATCGCCGAGTGATCGAAGCGCCGCAGCACCCATTTCGCGCGCGACACCGGCCAAAGATTATAGGTCGCCGACAGCCCCAGCATCGCGAGCAGGCCGGCGACATAGACCGACACCACGGCAATGTCGAAGCCGCTGGCATAGACCGCGGTCAGCACGATCAACGCGGTGGCGGCGACCAGCCCAAAGCAGACGCCGACGATATGAACGACGCCGTCCGCGATCAGCTCGGCGCGGTCATAGTTCCACAGCGCAGCGCCGGCCGCGTGGATCGAGGTCGATGCGAGTTGCTTCAGGCGGAAGATCGTCATTCCAGGACGCTTTCCTCAGTACCAATTAAACATCGGTATCACCGGAGCCGCAGCGCGCTCAACCCCTCGCCTGCAAAGGCGCCGGAAATGTGAAGCTTGATTTTGGCCCGATAATCGCCACCTTGCGGGTGACCGCCCGCCTTATTTGGCCTCTCCCGCCGGGTTTCTCCAGTCCTTCATGGCCCCCAGTTTTTCTGACATCGTCGAGGAAGCGCGTCTCTCGGCGCGGGCGCTGCTCGACTATGGCGAGGGCTTCTTCAACCCGACGGTCAGGCTCGGCGTCACCGGCCTGTCGCGCGCCGGCAAGACGGTGTTCATCACAGCCCTGGTGCATGGGTTGACGCGCGGCGGCCGCCTCCCGGTGTTCGAGGCCTATGCCTCGGGGCGGATCGCCCGCGCGCGTCTCGCGCCGCAGCCCGACGACGCAGTGCCGCGCTTCGCCTATGAGAACCATGTCCGCACCCTGATCGAGGAACGGCGCTGGCCGAGCTCGACCACCGACATTTCAGAGCTCAGACTTGTGATCGACTATCAGCGGCAAAATGGCGCGGATCGCACCCTCACCCTCGACATCGTCGATTATCCCGGCGAGTGGCTGCTCGATTTGCCGCTGCTCAACAAGAGCTATGAGCAATGGTCGGCAGAGAGCCTGGCGCTGTCGCGCGAGCCATTGCGCGCCGCCCTCGCCGCGCCGTGGCATGCGCATCTCGCAACGCTCGCGCCCGAGGGTAAAGAGGACGAGCAGGCCGCGCTCGCCCAAGCAAGACTGTTCACCGACTATCTGCGCGCCTGCCGCGATGAACGCTTCGCGATGAGCCTGCTGCCGCCCGGCCGCTTCCTGATGCCAGGCAATCTCGCCGGCACGCCGGCGCTGACCTTCGCGCCGCTCGAGGTGCCCGTGGGCCGGAGCGCACCCGACGGCTCGCTCTGGGCGATGATGCGGCGGCGCTTTGAAGCCTACAAGGATGTCGTGGTGCGCCCGTTCTTCCGCGACCATTTCGCGCGGCTGGACCGCCAGATCGTGCTGGCCGATGCTCTCGCCGCGTTCAATGCGGGACCGGAGGCGCTGCACGACCTCGAGGCCGCGCTCGCCGGCATCCTCGACTGCTTCCGTATCGGCCGCAGCACGATTCTGAGCGCGCTGTTCCGGCCGCGCATCGACCGCATCCTGTTCGCGGCCACCAAGGCCGACCATCTGCATCATCAGAGCCACGACCGGCTGGAGGCCGTGCTGCGGCGGATCGTGGCCAAGGCCGCCGAGCGCGCCGAATATGCCGGTGCCGCGATCGACGTGGTGGCGCTCGCCGCGGTGCGCGCCACCCGCGAGGCGCAGGTGCAGCGCGGCCGCGACACGTTGCCCTCGATCCTCGGCACGCCAGCGCCGGGCGAGGTCGCCAACGGCGAGACGCTGGACGGCGAGGCTGAGGTCGCGACCTTTCCGGGCGACTTGCCCGACAATCCCGAGGCCCTGTTCCGGGGCGAATTCCGCGGCCTCTCCAGCGCGGGTGCCGAGGCGGCCGATTACCGCTTCCTGCGTTTCCGCCCCCCGAAGCTGGAAAGAAACGGCGACGGAGAGCCCACGCTGCCTCACATCCGCCTTGACCGCGCCCTCCAGTTCCTGATCGGAGACAAACTGCGATGAACGAGAAGACGCCTTACCGGCGGCCGGCGACGTTCAAGCTCGACGATCCCGGCGTGGTCGTGATGGATCCGGAGGACCGCGGCCGCTTCGCCCGCGGCACGGTCCAGATCGTGCCCGAGGCCGAGCCGCCGCAACTGCCCGTTGCGATCGATGCACCGCTGCTGCCGGTGCGCCGCGGTTTCCGCTGGGGCGCACTGTTCTGGGGCGCCGTCGCAGGCCTCGTGCTGCTCGGCACCGGGCTCGGTGTCGTCAACCTGATCGAGGACCTGTTCGCACGCAATCGGGGCCTCGGCTTCCTCGGGCTGGCCTTTGCGATCGTCGCGGCGTTTGCGCTGGCGGTCGTGATCGCGCGCGAGGCGATCGGGCTGGCGCGGCTTGCGACCATCGAGAAGCTGCATCTGCGCGCGGCCGAGGTGCTCGCCAGCGACGACCGCGCCGCGAGCCGGACGATCGTCGCCGACCTGCTCAAGCTCGCGCACCAGACCCCGCAGCTCGCGCGCGCCCGCAACACACTGCGGAGCCACACCGACGACATCATCGATGGCGCCGACATGGTCCGACTGGCCGAGCGCGAATTAATGGCGCCACTCGACGAGGATGCACGACGGCTGGTCTCGGCGGCGGCGCAGCGCGTGTCCGTCGTCACCGCAGTCAGCCCACGCGCTGCGATCGATGTGCTGTTCGTGTTCGTGTCCGCGCTGCGGATGATCCGGCAATTGGCGCGGCTGTATGGCGGCCGGCTCGGCACACTCGGCATGATCAGCCTGATGCGCCGCGTGATCGCGCATCTGGCGATCACCGGCGGCATGGCTGCGAGCGACAGCCTGATCCAGCAGATGCTCGGCCACGGCATCGCCGCAAAGCTCTCGCAGCGGCTCGGTGAAGGTGTGCTCAACGGCCTGTTGACCGCGCGGCTCGGCCTTGCCGCGATCGACGTCACCCGCCCGCTTCCGTTCAACGCGCTGCCGCGCCCGGCCCTCGCCGACCTTGCCAAGGATCTGCTGCGCAAGCGCGAGGAAGAGGAGTAAGACCTTTGCCTCGCCGCGCTTGCGGGGAGAGGCCGGAACTTATGCGAAGCGCAAATTCCGGGTGAGGGGAGCCTCCGCAGACCTGACCGTCACTGTCTTTGCGGAGACTCCCCATCACCCCGCCGTCTCCCCGCAAGCGAGGCGAGGGAGACTCGACGCGGCGGCACCGGCTCCATCAGCATCACCAGCACGCGCCAACGGAAGAAGGTCGTGTCCGGCGGCGGCGACAAATCGGGTGTCCAGCCGCTGATCTTCTCCAGCGAATAGGTATCCATTACCGTGCCGCGCCAGCTCCGCACCACGCGCTCCAGCGGCTGCCGCACGGCGGTGGTCTCGTTCCACAGCGGCAGATTGTTCTCTGGCTCGCGCCCGACATAAAGGCCGACATGATCCCGGATCATGTTCATGCCGGGATCGGCAAAGCCCTGGTAGCGGCCGCGTTCGTTGATCTCGACCACGGGCACCCGCCCCCTCAGGAACCAGCGCAGCATCGCATAGGTGCGATAATCCGTGGTCGCGACCCAGGTCGCGCCGGTGGCCCGCAATTGCGCCTCGGTGCGCGCGGCGACCACGTCATAGCCGGCCTCGGTGCCGATCGGATCGGTATGGCCGGTCAGATTCCACGGCACCACCATGTAATAGAGGAACACGCAGACCACGAAGGCGATGCCCGACGTCACCGCGGTCCGCGCCCAGAACACGGTCGATTTGACCAAGCGGACCGACCAGCCCTCGAACGGCATCCGCGTGACGTTGATGGCAACGGCCGCAAAGCCGGCAGGCCACAGGAACATAGGCCAGGTATCGCCGACCCGCAGCGTCAGCGACTTCCAGAAGAAGTATGCGAACGGCACCAGCACCGCTGTCGACAGCAGGATCGCGACCGGCTCGCGACCGCGATAACCGCGCCATGCCGTCAATGCCGCGCCGAACAGCGTGACCGGCAACAGCACGAAGCCGACAAGGCCGACCTGCATGCCGACGAACTCGCCGACAGTGCGCAGCAGGAAGGAGCCTTCCGTCGTGGCGCGCACCGCCTGGAATCGGAACGAGGCCCAGTCGTGCTCGGCATTCCAGATCAGCACCGGCGAGAACACCGCGATCGCGATCATCGCGGCGAGATAGGGATACGGGCTGCGCAACCAGCGCCACCGCCAGTCCGGCACCAGCGCAAAGGCCAGCACCGCCGGCGCCAGCATGATCGCGGTGAATTTCGACAGCAGCGCCAGCCCGGCGAACAGCCCCGTGGCGAGCCACCAGCGCCCGTCATTGCTTTGCGCAAGCCGCACCAGCGACCACAGCATCGCCACCGCGAACGGGATCATCGCGGTGTCGGGCGCCACCTTGGCCATCAACAGTCCGTAATACAGCGCGGCTTCGGGGAGCAGCAGTGCCAGAATGACGGCACGGATATTGTTGCCGGTGACGCGGCGAACGATGTCGGCGAGCAACAGCTGCATCACCAGCATCGCCACGATGCCGCTGAAGCGCACGCCGAGATTGGTGTCGCCGAAGATCGCCGTGCCGAAACGGATGAACCAGGCGATCATGGGGGGATGGTCGAGGAACGAGAGCACGTGCTCCTTCGACCAGGTCCAGTAATAGGCCTCGTCGGTGCGCAGATCGAGCGCGGAGGCGTAGACCAGCCGCATCGCGGTCATGGCGATCATTACTGCGATGACCCCGCGCCACCGAGGCGCGTCAGAACGGACCGGCTTAACGCTGATGTTATCGGGAGGGGCTATCGTCACGGCGCGCTTTTTGTTCGACTCTTGTGGGGGTGTCAACGTGTTGCAGCGCCGGATATCACCTCTCGCGCCGGCCCGCGGTGGTGTTCACCGCGGGAATTAAACACTAGACTTGCCAATCATGACTCACATGGCCTCCCCCTCGCGTGAACATTTGCAGGAGATGGTCCGCGGCGTCGGCCTGCGGCAGGTCCGGCTGGTCAGCGGCGCGATCATGTTCGCCTACCTGGTCAGCCATTTCCTCAACCACGCGCTCGGCAATATTTCGATGCAGGCGCTGGCGATCGGCGTCCATTACCACACCGAGTTCTGGCAGTTCCTGCCTGTCGCGATCATATTCTACGGCGCCTGCCTGGTGCATACCGCGCTCGGCATCTGGGCGCTGTACCAGCGCCGCGAATTCCGCTGGAGGGCGATCGAACCGCTACAGCTCGTGCTCGGCCTGAGCATCCCGATGCTGATCATCGTCCACATCGTCGGCGTGCGGCTCGCCCAGACCGTGTTCGCGCAAGAGAAGCTCTACCCGCAGGAACTGTACACGTTCTTCGTCGCGTCACCGAACCGGCTGTGGACGATGCTCGCGGTGCTTGTGATCGCCTGGGTGCATGGCTGCATCGGCCTGCATTTCTGGTTCAGGCTGCGTCCGTTCTTCAAGCGCGCCGCGCCGTTCCTGCTCGCCGCCGCGGTGCTGATTCCGACGCTGGCAATGCTCGGCATCTATCAGGGCGGCCGCGCCACGATCGCCGACGCCAACGATCCCGCCTGGCGGCAACGGGAGCTGTCGGTCCGGAGTCTCGGGACGGCGGCCCAGGGCGAGGTGCTCGATAAGATCACAAATGGCCTGACGATCGGCTATCTCGGGCTGCTTGGCCTCGTCGTGATCGCACGCGGGGTGCGTGCCCTGCTCGAGCGTCGCGGCGGCATGATCGCACTGTCCTATGGCAATGGCCGCACCGTCCGGGTGCCGAAAGGCTGGAGCGTGCTGGAAGCGAGCCTGCGCAACAATGTGCCGCATGCCAGCGTCTGCGGCGGCCGCGCCCGCTGCTCGACCTGCCGCATCCGCATCGTCGGCGACCACGCAAATCTCCCGGAGCCCTCGCCGCGCGAGGCCTTCGTGCTGCACCGGGTCGGCAGCGACGATCCGTCGATCCGGCTGGCCTGCCAGTTGCGGCCGACCGCCGATCTGACCTTCTTCCAGCTCTTCCTGCCGCACACGATATCGGCGAATGCGCACGCGGCCAACCCGACGCGGATCGGCCAGGAACGCTATCTCGTCAGCATGTTCGTGGACATGCGCGGCTCGACGCAACTCGCCGAGAAGCGGCTGCCGTTCGACACCGTGTTCATCGTCAACCGCTTCCTCGGCGCGGTGTCGCAGGCGGTGCTGGAGGCCGGCGGGCGGCCGAACCAGTTCGTCGGCGACGGCATGCTGGCACTGTTCGGGCTCGCCGCCGGCCGACAGGAGGCCTGTCGCCAGGCGCTGCGCGCTGCGGCCCTGATCGCAACCCATGTCGACGAGCTGAACCAGTTCCTCAGCCACGATCTGCGTGAGCCGATCCGCTTCGGCATCGGCATCCATGGCGGCGAGGTGATCGTCGGCGACATCGGCTATCGCGACCACATGGTGTTCACGGCGCTCGGCGATGCCGTCAACGTCGCAGCAAGGCTGCAGGACATGACCAAGGCCCTCGCCTGCGAGGCCGTCATCTCCGACGAGGCGCGCATCACGGCGGGACTTGCCGACGATGCCCTGCCCGCGCAGCAGGTCGCGATCCGCGGCCGCAACGAGCCGATGGTCGTGCGCACGGTTGAATCCACGAGCGTCTTGTCGGCACTTGTCGCCGATCAGCGTGCGGTAGCGGCTTGAGAGCTTCGTTGCCGCAACACCGAATGTGATCTGCGGCACATACGAACGTCCGTTCATCAAACACTCTCGAACCGGCTCTTCGCAAGGCTCGACTGACAGGCGAGATCGAAATGCCCCGGTCGGCAACGATCGGGGCTTTTCGTTGCATCGCAACGCAGGTGGACGCTGCGAAAGCATCAATTGACTTCAGGTTCCCCGGTGCGACATTTGTTGCCTGTGCGCATTCCGCGAGATGGATGCGCTCAGGCAAGTTGAGCCTGGTGATGACCGGCTCACGACAGATGATGCTTCGGAGGAAGCGGAATGCTCGATCGACGAGACTTGATGAAGCGCGCCGGTATGGCCGCTTTGGTAACGGGGCTGGGATCACGGGGCGCGCTCGCGCTCGACACGGTGACGCTGCCCTTCGGCAATGGCGACCGGCCGCTGGTGCGCTATCCGCAGAAGCGTCCGATGATCGGCCTGACCCGCCGTCCACCGCAACTTGAGACGCCGTTTGCGATCTTCAATGACGGCCCGCTGACGCCGAACAACGCGTTCTTCGTGCGCTACCATCTCGCCGGCATCCCCTACAATCTCGATCCCGACACCTTCACGCTCGAGATCAAGGGCAAGGTCGACAAGCCGCTCAAATTGTCGCTGAAGGACATCAGGAAAATGAAGGCGACCGAGATCGTCGCCGTCAACCAGTGCTCCGGCAACAGCCGCGGCTTCTTCAACCCGCGGGTCGCCGGCGGCCAGCTTGCCAATGGCGCGATGGGCTGCGCGCGCTGGCGCGGCGTGCCGTTGAAGACCGTGCTCGACATGGCCGGCGTCCAGGCCGGCGCGAAGCAAGTCACCTTCAACGGCATGGACGGTCCGGTGATGGAGACGACGCCCGACTTCGTGAAGGCGCTCGACATCGACCACGCGCGTGACGGCGAGGTGATGCTGGCCTACGGCATGAACGGCGAAGACCTGCCGTTCCTCAACGGCTTCCCGCTCCGCCTCGTGGTGCCCGGCTATTACGGCACCTATTGGGTGAAGCACCTCAACGAGATCACCGTCATCGACAGCGTATTCGACGGCTTCTGGATGAAATCGGCCTACCGGATTCCGGATACGCCGAACAATGCGGTCGAGCCCGGCACCACGCCGAAAGCCACGATCCCGATCAACCGTTTCACGGTGCGCTCGTTCATCACCAGCGTCGCCGACGGCGCCAAGCTGAAGGCCGGCCGCACGCTGCTGCGGGGCATCGCCTTCGACGGCGGCAAGGGCATCAAGGAGGTCGCGGTGTCGACCGACGGCGGCAAGACCTGGACGCCGGCCAAGCTCGGCAAGGAGCTCGGCAAATACGCGTTCCGGGAATGGAAGCTGCGCGTGAGGCTCGCTGCCGGCTCCTATGATCTGAAGGTGCGCGCCACCAACAATGCCGGCGACACCCAGCCGATGGATCCGCTGTGGAATCCGGCCGGCTACCTGCGCAACGTCGTCGAAACCGTGCACGTCACCGCGGCGTGAGGAGAAGCATCATGAAGCGCAAGCTGCTCCCTGCCCTCGCCGCGATCGCGACGCTATCGATCGCCGCGGCCGCCGCCGCACCGGTCAACTACAAGGTCCCCGAGGAGACCGCGACCTTCAAGCCCGGCCCCAACCTCGAGATCGTGCAGAACAATTGCAGCGGCTGCCACTCGGCCGACTACGTCAACACGCAGCCGCCACAAGGCGACAAGAAGAAGGACTTCTGGAAGGCCGAGGTCACCAAGATGATCAAGGTCTACGGCGCGACGATCAACGACGCCGACGTCGGCAAGATCGTCGACTACCTCGCCGCGACCTATTGAGACGATCTCCGTTGGCCCCTCGGCGCGCAGGCCACGGCCTGCGCGCCGAGCATGCGTCTTTCGGCTCGGTCAGCCGGAACCGTTCGATTTTTGCAGCGCATCAATTGATCGCAAAACAGGCGATTCGGCGTCAAACCTTCGAAAAGCGGGTTGTTTCGGGGCAAAAACACACCTTCGTTTGATCTACCCAGCTTTTCGCAAACTGCTATCCTGTATGGCACGGACGAGCCGGTTTGTGCGGGGACCGGCGGTCTGTTTTCGATCGATTCCGCGGAGACGACTGGAAATGCCCAAAGGTACAGTGAAGTGGTTCAATCCGACCAAGGGTTATGGATTCATCCAGCCCGCAACGGGCGGCAAGGACATTTTCGTGCATATTTCTGCAGTTCAGAAGGCTGGTCTTCAGACGCTCAATGAAGGCCAGACGGTGGAGTACGAAGAGATCGCAAATCGCGGCAAGACTTCGGCCGAAAACCTGAAGGTCTAGCGCAACCACGCCAGGCGAAGCGGCGCACTCTCGGACCTCATCCGGGAGTGGGGGCCGATCCAGCACAACCAGACAACGTGACGTTCGGCGGGGCGGGCACGATGCCCGCGCGCCATAACGATGATCTCTCGCGACCTCATGCAGAGCGCGCAGATGCGCGCGATCGAGTCGGACAATGGCCGCCGTTGGCAGCGCCTGCCGCTGTTCCTGCATCTGCGCACACGCCGGCAATAAGCCGCAGAGACAGCTGCCGCTCTGCCGGGACCCGCACGGCACCTTCACGCGAACCTGTATCTGCCTCGCTTGAGGCTGCTGCAGCCGTTCAATCCTCAGTTACCCACTGACTGACGGTCATGACGTCGGGCGGCTGCAGATAGCCGCGCGGCCAGAGATCGACGGCCCACTCCACCTTGGTCGCGCGCTCGACCAGCACGGCGGTGTTGTGCGGCGTCTGCATCAGGTGAAACCCGCGATAGTGGGGATCACCGACATCGTGAAACTTGAACAAATTCCACGCCTGCATCACCAACATCAGGCTCGTGGTGTTGCGGGTCGTGTCCCAGCAATCGTAATTGTGCTTGTCGTCATTGGCGCGGAAATCCGCTTTCGCCACGCGCTTGTTTGTGCCGAGGATCGGTCCCATGCGGCGGTCGAACCAGATCACCGCCTTCTGCACGGCCGCGCGCTCGGCGGCGGCATTGGCGTGACCGGCAGCCATGATCCTGGTCAGTGCGGCCCGGTCGGCCGCCGTGAAATCAAGTATCTCGCGGCGACGGCAGACGAAGCCGTAGCAGACCGTCATCGATGATGCCGACGGCGGATAGATCGAGACCGAGGAATAGAGTTGCGAGATGCCCGCGCTCAGCTCAGCGGCTTGCGCTGGCGCCGCTGAGAGTAACAACAGCGTGATCGCAGTCAGCGCGCCGGCAAACGCGGTGCGCCTCGCTGATATCGGCTGATCGACGTATTTCATGATTGCTGCCCCAATTCGCGGCAAGATACCCGCGGGCAGGTCGCGATGCCAATACGCCGGGAGCATGGCTGTGGATCGCATCGAGACGAAATCAGCCGACCGGCAACGGCGCATCGCGCTTGACTTCTTCCATCACGGCGTAGGTTCGCGTCTCGCGCACGCCCGGCAACGCCAGCAGGCTTTCGCCGAGGAACCGACGATAGGCGGACATGTTGGCGACACGCGCCTTGACCAGAAAGTCGAAGCCGCCGGCCACCATGTGGCACTCCAGCACTTCCGGCGCGGTCTGCACCGCCTTGGCAAACCGTTCGAAGACATCAGGCGTGGTCTTGTCGAGCAGCACCTCGACGAACACCAGCAATCCAAGGCCGAGCCGGTGCGGGTTGAGCCGGGCACCGTAGCCCTCGACAAAGCCGTCGCGCTGCAGCCGTTTCAGCCGTTCGCCGACCGAAGTCGGCGACAGGCCGATCCTCTCAGCCAGTTCCACATTGGCAATCCGGCCATCCCCTTGCAAGATCGAGAGGATTTTGCGGTCGATCTTATCTATCTCTGCCATATCTCTGGTAAATTTGGCAATGTTCCTTATTTCATAAAGCAAATCTGCTAATTTGTCTATCGAACTACGGTTCGCTACCGCGTAGGTGTTCCCGTGAAAGCCGAAGGAACCCGCCATGCCCGACCCCGACCCGTTTCCCCCGTTCAGCGCCCCCTACGCACCCGACGATGCCGGTCTGGCCGCCCGCCTGCTGGCCGACGGCAGGCTCGGCACAGACCGGGAGGCGCGGATCGATCGCACCGCGACGCGCCTGATCGAGGCCATCCGCGCCAATGACGATCCGCTTGGCGGGGTCGAGGACATGCTGCGCGAGTTCGCGCTCTCGACCAAGGAAGGTTTGGCGCTGATGGTGCTGGCAGAGGCGCTGCTGCGCGTGCCTGACGCGCGCACCGCCGACCAGTTCATCGAGGACAAGCTCGGCCAGGGCGACTTCATCAACCACGAGACCAGGTCGAGCGCGTTCCTGGTCAACGCCTCGGCCTGGGCGCTCGGCGTGTCGGCGCGCGTGATCCAGCCCGGCGAGACGCCGCAGGGCACGATCGGACGATTGACAAAA
Source organism: Bradyrhizobium sp. ISRA436 (assembly GCF_029910015.1). Classification (NCBI taxonomy): domain Bacteria; kingdom Pseudomonadati; phylum Pseudomonadota; class Alphaproteobacteria; order Hyphomicrobiales; family Nitrobacteraceae; genus Bradyrhizobium; species Bradyrhizobium sp. ISRA436. Next base: position 1,591,505 of record NZ_CP094519.1, on the reverse strand, counting down.
CGGCTCGGCGCGCCGGCGGTGCGCGCCGCCACGCGGCAAGCGATGCGGTTGATGGGCAGCCATTTCGTGCTCGGCGAGACCATCGAGGCGGCGCTGTCGCGCGCGCAATCGCATTCGGCGCGCGGCTCGCGCTACTCCTTCGACATGCTCGGCGAGGGCGCGCGCACCGCCGACGATGCGCACCGCTACTTCGAATCCTATGTGCGCGCGATCGAGGCGATCGGCAAGACCGCCGGTGCGCGTCCCCTGCCCGACCGTCCCGGCATCTCCGTCAAGCTCTCCGCGCTGCATCCGCGCTTCGAGGCGGTGAGCCGCGCCCGCGTGATGACCGAGCTGGTGCCGCAGTTGGTCGAACTCGCGCACCGCGCCAAGGCGTTCGACCTGAATTTCACCGTCGATGCCGAGGAGGCCGACCGGCTGGAACTGTCGCTCGACGTGATCGCCGCCGCGCTCGCGGATGCCTCGCTTGCGGGTTGGAACGGCTTCGGCCTCGCCATCCAGGCCTATCAGAAGCGCGCCGCCGACGTGATCGATTACGTCGATGCGCTCGCACGCAGGCTCGACCGCAAGATGATGGTGCGCCTGGTCAAGGGCGCCTATTGGGACACCGAGATCAAGCGCGCGCAGGAGCGCGGGCTCGACGGCTATCCGGTCTTCACCCGCAAGGCGATGACCGACCTGAACTACGTCGCCTGTGCGCGAAAGCTGCTGGCGTTGCGGCCGCGGCTGTTCCCGCAATTCGCCACCCACAACGCGCTCACGGTCGCGACCATCCTCGAACTCGCCGACGATCCCGAGAGCTTCGAATTCCAGCGGTTGCACGGCATGGGCGAAGCGCTGTATGCGCAGCTCGGGGAGGAGCGGCCCGAGATCGCCCATCGCACCTATGCTCCGGTCGGCAGCCACCGCGACCTGCTCGCCTATCTGGTGCGGCGGCTGCTCGAGAACGGCGCCAACTCCTCCTTCGTCGCCCTGGCCGCCGACGACAAGGTGCCGGCCGCGAGCCTCTTGCGCCGTCCCGCCGAGATCATCGGCATCGCGAGCAATGCCAGCCATCCGGAGATTCCGCGGCCTGCCGATCTCTATCGGCCGCAGCGCGAGAATTCGCGCGGCATCGAGTTCGGCGAGCGCGCGGTGCTCGGTCAGCTCACATCGGCGATTGCAGTCGAACGGAAGGGGCCGCCCGCTACGGTGAATTCGTTCACCGCGGAGCAGGCCAATGCGGCCGTCATCGCCGCACGCCGCGGCTTCACGACATGGAACGCCACGCCCGCACAAAAGCGCGCCGATATCCTGGACAAGGCCGCAAACCTCCTGGAGCAGCGCCGCGCGCATTTCGTCGCTTTGTTGCAGAGCGAGGGCGGCAAGACGCTGGACGACGCGCTCTCCGAGGTGCGCGAAGCGACGGATTTCTGCCGCTACTATGCAGCGCTCGGGCGCAAGCTGTTCGGCGATGGCGAAGCCATGCCGGGTCCGACCGGCGAAAGCAACGTGCTGGTGTTGCGCGGCCGCGGCGCCTTCGTCGCGATCTCGCCGTGGAATTTTCCGCTGGCGATCTTCCTCGGCCAGGTGTCGGCGGCGCTGATGGCAGGCAACGCGGTGGTCGCCAAGCCCGCCGAGCAGACGCCGCTGATCGCGGCCGAAGCTGTCCGGCTGCTGCATGAGGCCGGCGTGCCGGCGTCCGCGTTGCATCTCGTTCAGGGCGACGGCGCGATCGGCGCCGCGCTGGTTGGGCATCCGCAGATCGCCGGCGTCGTCTTCACCGGCTCGACCGAGGTGGCGCGATCGATCAACCGAACATTGGCGGCCAAGGATGGTCCGATCGTACCGCTGATAGCGGAGACCGGCGGCATCAATGCGATGATCGTCGACGCCACCGCGCTGCCCGAGCAGGTCGCCGATGACGTCGTGACCTCGGCGTTCCGCTCCGCCGGCCAGCGCTGCTCGGCGCTGCGGCTGTTGTTCGTGCAGGACGACGTCGCCGACCGCACGATCGAGATGATCGCGGGCGCGGCGCGCGAGTTGAAGATCGGCGATCCGTCTGATCCGTCAACGCATGTCGGGCCGGTGATCGATGCGGAGGCAAAGCAACGGCTGGATGCGCATATCGCGCGCATGAAAAGGCAGGCGCGCACCCATCTCGCCGGCGAGGCGCCCGCCGGCAATTTCGTCGCGCCGCATATCTTCGAACTGTCCGACGCCGGCCAGCTCACCGAGGAGGTGTTCGGCCCGATCCTGCATGTCGTGCGCTACCGCGCCGAGCGCCTCGGCGAGGTGTTGGCCGCGATTGAGGCGACGGGCTTCGGGCTGACGCTCGGCATCCATTCCCGCATCGAGGACACGGTCGAGGACGTGATCGATCGTCTTCAGGTTGGCAACATCTATGTCAACCGCAACATGATCGGCGCCGTGGTCGGCGTGCAGCCGTTCGGCGGCAGCGGGCTCTCCGGCACCGGCCCCAAAGCCGGCGGACCGCATTACCTCGCGCGCTTCGCGACTGAGCAGACAGTGACCATCAATACCGCCGCCGCGGGCGGCAATGCCGCGCTGATGGCAGGGATGGAGTAGGTTCACCGTCATTGCGAGGAGCGGAGCGACGAAGCAATCCATCTATCCCTGCCCGAGGCATGGATTGCTTCGTGGAGCCTGTCGTCGGGCGCGCGTTCGCGCAACCCGTTGGCTTTGCTCACCCCGCGTTTTGCGCCGTATCGCCCTGAAATGACTTGGGTTGCAACGTGCCCCCGACATGGGTCAAATGGCGGCCCGATCGGGGATCATCGCATTCGATATTCCAGCCACCGGAAAAACATCAACAAGCGCCACGGGAGCGACGGCACGATGGAAAAAGGCATTTTTGACGGGCTCAAGGTTCTTGATTGCGCGAGCTTCATCGCCGCGCCCGCGGCCGCCACCGTGCTGTCCGACTTCGGCGCCGACGTCATCAAGATCGAGCCGCCGGGTGCCGGCGATCCCTACCGGAATCTGCCGAACCTGCCCGGCTATCCCGCGAGCGAGCACAATTTCGCGTGGCTGCTCGAGGCCCGCAACAAGAAGAGCCTGGCGCTCGACCTCACCAAGCCGGAGGCGCAGCAGGTGCTCTACAAGCTCGTCGCGGGGGCCGACGTCTTCATCACCAACATGCCGCTGCAGGTCCGCGCGAAACTCGGCATCACCTACGATCATCTCGCCCATCTCAACGACCGGCTGATCTACGCCTCCTTCACCGGCTATGGCGAGAAGGGCGAAGAGGCCAACAAGCCCGGCTTCGACTCCAACGCCTATTGGGCGCGATCCGGCCTGATGGACCTGGTGCGCGCCGACGAGGAGACCACCCCGGCCCGCTCGGTCGCCGGCATGGGCGACCACCCCTGTGCGATGGCGTTCTATGGCGCGATCGTGACCGCGCTGTTCAAACGCGAGAAGACCGGCAAGGGCTCGCACGTCTCGACCAACCTGATGGCCAACGGCGTCTGGGCCAACGGCGTGCTGGCGCAGGCCAAGCTCTCGGGCGCCAAGTTCAAGAAGCGCAAGCCGCGCGAAGAGGCGCTGAACGCCGTCACCAACCACTACAAGTGCAAGGACGGTCGCTGGATCATCCTGTCGCTGCTCAACGAAGACCGGCAATGGCCGACGCTGGCGCGCTGCCTCGGCCGCGAGGATCTCGTCGCCGATCCGCGCTTCGTCACCAAGGCGGACCGCCACGCGCGCTCGGTCGAGCTGATCAAGATCTTCGACGAGGTGTTCGCGAGCAAGGACCTCGCCGAATGGCGCAAGATCCTCGACGGCAACGGCCTGGTGTTCGGCGTCGTCGGCATTCTCGACGACATCCCGAACGACAAGCAGATGATCGAGAACGAGGTGCTGGTGCGCTTCGAGAACGACACCATGCTGACGGTCAACAGCCCGATCTTCATCGACGGCGCCAAGAAGGTGCAGCCGCGCAAGCCACCCGGGGTCGGCGAGCACTCCGACGAGATCCTGCGCCAGGCCGGCTACGACGAGGCGACGATCAAGCAGCTGCGCGCCTCCGGCGCGGTGGCGTAGAGAACGCGCCATTCCGGATCGTCATTGCGAGCGGCGCGAAGCAATCCATAGCACCGCTGCGGAGGCATGGATTGCTTCGCCGCTGACGCTTCCTGCAATGACGCAGTAGCCCGGATGGAGCGAAGCGAAATCCAGGACAAGTCTCGCAACCGGATCATGCAATCCCGGATTGCGCTTCGCTTCATCCGGGCTACGTAGTCCGCGAGTTTTCCATCATAGGAAGGCCCCCGACGCTATCGCCTGCACTACTTCCCGGAATCCGGCAACAGCTACAAGCTCGCGCTGATGCTCACACTGTGCGGGGAAAGCTTCGAACCGCTATGGACCGATTTCGGCGGCGGCGTCACGCGAACCCCAGAGTGGCGCACGACAGTGAACGAGATGGGCGAGATCCCGGTGCTGGAGGTCGACGGCGAGCGACGTACCCAAACCGCGCCGATCCTGCTGCAGCTCGCCGAGCAGTACGGGAAGTTCGGTGGCGAGACGCCGGCCGAGACGTTCGAGCTGCTACGTTGGCTGTTCTGGGACGCGTAAGAACGAGCCGGGCCCGGACCGCGCGCGCATCAATCCGATGGAAGCGACCGTTACCGCCCCTTCACGAAACACATGCCGATGCGCGACGCTTGGCCTGCAAGCTGGCAGGCGAGCCCCTCGGCGCAAGTCCAGCCCTGAAAACTGCGGTCGGCCTCGGCGGGCTTCGCCGGCGGCAGGTAGCAATGCGCGCCCCAGCCGTCGCTGTATTCGGTGCCGGCGAGTTCGGTGCTGCCGCGCAATTGCGGGCGGCTGGAGAAGCCGCGCGAAAAGTCCGGCGCCTTGCCGTCGCGGAAGCTGGCAAGGATGTCGCGGCGGCGGACCTGATCGCCGAAGAAATGCGGCGAGGCCGGCACGACGGTGGAGTTCGACGGTTTCGCCGCCATCCAGTCGACGCCGGGGAAATGAAAACCGCCGATGCCGCGAGTCTGGTGGCAACCCGCGCAGGTCACGTCGTTGAGGCGCCGCTCGAAGCCGGCGACCGACTGAATGTTCTGCAACCTGGTCCCGTCAGCGGCAGCCTGCTTCAAGGCACCGACGATATCGCCTTCTTCGGAGAACACGGCCTTGCCGGCCGCACCCTCACCCTCCACCAGCCCGAATTCGGGCTGCAGATCGCTGACATCGAAACCGGTCGGGGTCGGCGCAACGGCGCGCCTCGCAAGGAAGCGCTCGGGGATCAGCAGCGCGCCCCGATCGAGCTCTGCGAAGTGCCCGGGATCAAGCAGCCATGCCTTGAAGTCGCGCTTGAGCCCCTCGTCGGCCAGAATGCGGTCGCGATCGATCTGGTTCTCCAGCGACGCTTCCACAAAGCGCTTCGCCTCGCCGTCATAATCGAACACCTTCAAAAGATAGTCGGTGCGGAAATCGCGCACCGCCGATTTCGGCGCATGCGCGATCTGCAGGTTGGTCTCGATGCGATCGATGTTCCGGTCAACGATCAGGTCGAGCGGGCCATCCTTGCCGAATAGCCTGTCCATCGTCGGCGGCGCGCCGGCGGTCGCCAGCCAGCGTCGCGCGATCTCGCGACAAGTGAGCGACGCGTCGGCGCCGTCGCCCTTCGCCTTCAGCACCAGGTTCAAGGTCATCGGCAAGCGCTGCGAGACCGCGTTCTCGCCGATCAGCGGCACGTCGGTGCGGGTCAGGCGGTAGATCAGCCGGATCTCGCCGCAACTTGCCGGCGCCACATAGGCGCGGTCCATGCGGTTGACGATGCCCGACAGCACGAAGCGGACGTCTGGCGATTCAAACAGGTTGCGATCAAACAGCTGGAAGGCGAAGCCGTCGCCAACGCCGATGCTCTCGTTCGGCAGGCTCGCTTTGTGGTTCGTCACATAACGATCGAACTCACGCGCGAGCGCCTCGCGCACCGGCACCATCGACGGCAGGCTGAACAGCTCGCGGTTCGACAGCGGCGCGTCGGCCGATCGCTCCGGCGACAGCATGCGGCCGAGGTCGAAGCGGCCATGATCAAGCTCGCGCAGGATGGCGGGATCGATGACCGCGAGACCCCGCTCGAGTGGGCGATCCTCGCCTGCGCGCGCCTGTCCGGCGCCGCCGAGCAGAACAGACACGATCAGCAGGCATCGCAGCGCGCGGCTCATGCCTCCACTAACACCGCGCGGCGAAGCCTATTCAAGAAAAAAGCGCTTCACGTCGCGGTGAAGCGCCCTGGTTTTGTCTGAGATCCGCGATCAGCGCGCGACGATCAGGCCTCTGCTGGTGACGACCACCCAGCGCCCATCCTGCCTGCGGATGGCATCGACGCGTCCGAGACCCGGGACGGGATCGCCGGCATAGACCTCATAGATGCCCCCGCGGCCTTCGATCAGTGCACTGCCATTGCCGACATCGCGCAGCGCCCAGCCTTCGACGACGGGCAGGCGGCCGACCTCGACCTTGGGTGCGGAAGCGGTTGCGGCCGTCGGCGGCGTGACCGTGCCGGCGACTTCCCGGGCTGCCGCAGGCGTCGCGGCGGCGGTGACCTGCGGCGTGGTGCGAAGCTTCTCGACCGTCTCGCTGAGCTTGGCGAGCTTGGCCATCGGCTCGGCCTGCGCCTTCTCGACCTTCTCGAGGCGGTCATTGGTCTTGTTGAGTTGAGCCGAGCCGTTCCTGGCGGTCTGGTCGATGCTGGACTTCAGGGCGGCGATTTCGCCGTCGATCCGGGCGATCGAGGCGTCGAGCGCTTCCTTCGTCGGCGTATCCTTTGCGGCCGCGACATCCGTGCGGGCGAAATGGCCGAGTGCCGTCGTCGCGAAGGCGCCACCGATGGCGCCGGCCACGGCGGCGAGCGCGATCACCGCGGCCATCGCCGCGACCCGGCGGGTGCCGGCCGGCTTGGCGGCCTGCTCCGAGGCCGGCTTCGAGGCCGATGCCTCGTGGTCCCAAGTCCGGTCATTCCAGGTCCGGTCGCCCGGCGCCATGATCATCATCTTGCCCGGGAAATGCGGCTCGGCGCGCTTTCCGGCCTCGACACGGGGCGCGTCCATCTTCGGCGGCTCGACCCGGGCCGGCTCAATCTTCGGAGGTTCGATCTTGGGCGCTTCGATCCTGGGGGCGTCCGCCTTCGGCGACGTCTCTTCCTGGTCGGGCGAGAGCCTGACAGCCCCGGCATCGGCCGCGGCCAGCACCGGCTCGGTCTTCGCCGCCATTTCGGCGCCGATTTCACCGCCAAGCGACTCGCTCTGCTGCTCACTCACGTTCAAAATCTCCAGACCAGGTTGACAATTTGGTAACTTTTATTGCTTGCGAAATCGTTACCCAGGCTCGCCATTACCCAAATTTTAGGAACTCTTCCGGGCCGGATTTAGGCGATGCTGCCCTGCGGCAATCTGCGTTAGCTCCGTTTGCGCGCGGCGCTTTCCCGATTAACATACCGCCATCTTCCAGCCAGAAGGCAGGGGAGTGCCATGACGATCGAGAAATGCATCAATGAATTTGATGTCGATGACGTCATTTTTGAGGAAGGCTCGACCGGCCGCGAGCTCTTCGTCGTGCTCGAGGGCCAGGTCGACATCACGAAGATCAACGGCGGAAACAGAACGACCATCGTCAGCCTCGGCAAGGGTGAGTTCTTCGGCGAAATGGCCGTGATCGACGGCTCGTCGCGGTCCGCGACCGCGATCGCCGCCGCGCCCGGCACGAGGGTGATGCGGATCAACCACGCCCGCTTCGTCTATCTGGTCAGCCAGCAGCCGGCCTTCGCGCTGATGGTGATGGACGCGCTCTCGAAGCGGCTGCGCGCGTCCAATGCCGTCACCTACCAAGGAGCGGCCATCCCATGAGCGAGCGCCGGCCCAGTCCGTTCAAGACACTGTTCGAAGCTGACGTGGCGACGCTGATCCAGGCCGCCGACGACGTCTACCAGATCCGCTTCAAGAACCGCGCGGCGAACGCCTATCTCGTGCGCGGCAGCAAGCGGACCATCATGATCGACGTCGGACTGTCAACCAACTATCCGTCCCTCCTCGCCTGCCTCGAGCACCTCGGGGTGACGCCCGAGATGATCGACATGGTGGTGCTGAGCCACGAGCATCTCGACCATATCGGCGCGGCCTATCATTTCCATGGCCTTGCCTATATCGCCGCGCACCGGCTCGCCGCCAACAAGATCATGCTGCGCGACGACTTCTCGATGCTGCGCAAGATGTTCAACGAGCCGAACGTGCCGATCGATATCGACCTCTGGCTCGAGGAAGGCAACCTGATCGACCTCGGCAATTTCCGCCTCAACGTGATGTACACGCCGGGCCATACGTCGGCCTGCATTACGCTGTTCGACCAGGACAAGGGCCTGTTGTTCGCGGCCGACACGCTGATGCCGGGCGGCGTGATGGGCGGCGTGTTCGGCTCTGGCTCGATCGCCGATTACATCCAGTCGCTGGAGCGGCTGAAGGGTCTCAATTCGAAAATCCTGCTGTCGGGTCATGGCCGCCTGTCCGACACGCCGCAGGACGACGTGCGGATCGCGCTGCAGCGCTCGCACGCGCTGCTCGAAGATACCGCGCAATTGTTCGATGCACTCGATGCGCGCGCGAATTTCGAGCCGATCATGCAGTCGGTGCGCGACCTCAACAAGCTCGACGATTGACTGTGCTCCTTCACATTTGACAAATCCGCGCGCGGCCTGTTCAAGAGAAACAACAACGCCGAAAAACAGGGAGCGAGGACCATGAAGCTTTACGACTCGATCGGGCCGAACCCGCGCATTGTGCGCATGTTCATGGCCGAGAAGGGCATCGAGATGCCCAAGCAGACCGTCGATCTGCGCGGCGGCGAGAACCGCGAGGCGGCGCACCTGAAGCGCAATCCGCACGGCCAGATGCCGACGCTGGAGCTCGACGACGGCAGCTATCTCTCCGAGATCACGGCAATCTGCGAATATCTCGAGGAGAAGCACCCCTCGCCCGCGATGATCGGTGCGACGCCGGAACAGCGCGCCGAGTGCCGGATGTGGACGCGCCGGCTCGATCTCAACATCGCCGAGCCGCTCGCCAACGGCTACCGTTTCGGCGAGGCGTTGAAGTTCTTCGAGAAGCGCATTCCGGTCGCACCCGAGGCTTCGCCGGGGCTGAAGATGATCGCCGCCAACCGCATCAAATGGCTGAACGACCAGATGGCCGACGGACGCGAATACATCTGCGGCAAGCGCTTCACGCTCGCCGACATGCTGCTCTATTGCTGGCTCGATTTCGGCAACCAGGTCGGCCAGCCGCTGGACAAGTCGAACACCAACATCGTGGCCTGGTTCAACCGCGTGGGCGAACGGGCTTCGGTGAAGGCCTGAGCGCCGCCGCCGTCATTGCGGGAGCGACAGCGACGAAGCAAGCCATGCCTCCGCAAATCGTGGGATGGATTGCTTTGCGGAGTCTGTCATCGGGCGCGCATGGCGCGACCCGTTGACTGGCAATGACGGGGAGAGAGCAGCGCTTCAAATCACCACCGGCTTGTCCGGCAGCTCATTCGGACCGCCGGCCACGTGCGGGAAGTGTTTTGCGAGTTCCCGCGACACGGCCTCGATCCCTTTGATCACGCCCTGCTCGAACCGGCCGGCCCGAAAATCCACCTCCATCGCGCGGCAGATGGCTTCCCAGCCCGCAGCGCCCACCTTTGCGTCGATGCCGCGGTCGGCGACGATCTCGACGTCGCGATCGGCCAGCAGGAGATAGATCAACACGCCGTTGTTGTGATGGGTGTCCCAGATCCGCAGGTGCGAGAATACGTCGAGGGCCCGCTCCCGCGCCGGCTGGTCGCGGAACAGCGGCACGCCGTCAAGCGCGCCCTCGACCACGAAACGGATCTGGCCTGAATGCGTGGCTTCGCCGGCCTTGATCGCCCGCTCGATGGCCTCGAGCACGCGCGGCGGAAAATCACGCCGCACCCGCCAGCGGTGTTCGAGCAGATGCTTGCCGATGCGCTTGATGCCCATGAGCGTGATGCCTCTTGCTTACCAGCTTCCCGACGCGCCGCCGCCGCCGAAGCTGCCGCCTCCACCGCTGAAGCCGCCGCTGCCGCTCGAGCCCGAACCACCGCTCCAGCCACCGCCGCCAGACCAACCTCCCGGATAGCCGCCGCTTCGCCGGTACGGGCCTGAGCCGACCACCGGACCGCCGAAATTCAAGCCGCCGAAGATGAGCGCCGCGACGAAGGTAAACAGGCCGACCAGAATGGCCGTGGCAAGGGAGCCGGCCATCATCCAGACAAAGACACCGACGATGCCACCGGTCGCGGCCGAGCCGAGCAGCCGTCCCAAAATGCCGCGCAAGACACCCGCCACGATGATGACGACAAAGATCGCGACTGGATTGGCGAAATCGACGACGCTTGGTGCCTGCCAATGTTCGGGCTGCGGTGCCGGCAGTTGCTCGCCATTGATCAGGCCGATCATCCGGTTGACGCCGGCCGAGATGCCGCCGGCGAAATCGCCGGTCTTGAATTTCGGCGTGATATCCTCGTCGATGATGCGGTGGGTGACGACGTCGCTCAGCACACCTTCGAGGCCGTAGCCGACCTCGATACGCAGGTGCCGGTCGTTCTTGGCGACGACGAGCAACGCGCCGTCATCGATCTTCTTGCGCCCGATCTTCCAGGCTTCCGCAACGCGGATCGAGAACTGCTCGATGGTCTCCTCGCCCGTGGTGGGCACGATCAGGACCGCGATCTGGCTGCCCTTGCGGGTCTCGAGGTCCTTCAGCTTGTCGGCGAGCGACGCGATATCGCCCGATGACAGCGTTCCGGTCTGATCGACGACGCGGCCGGTGAGCTGCGGCACCGCGACCTCGGCCAGCGCCGGGCAGACCCAGCCGAGCAGGAAGGCAAGCAGGATGACGCGTGCGGCGGCCATCGCGGTCGGATCGGCTGCCGCTACTTCGACGGCGCAGGAGCCGGCGATGGGTTGAAATCGACCTTCGGCGCGGTCGAGATCTCCTTCTCATTATCCACCGTGAAGTTGGGCTTGTCCTTGTAGCCGAACACCATGGCGGTCAGATTGTTCGGGAAGGTGCGGATGCCGACGTTGTAGTCCTGCACCGCCTTGATGTAGCGGTTGCGCGCCACGGTGATGCGGTTCTCGGTGCCTTCGAGCTGCGCCATGAGGTCGCGGAACAGCGCGTCCGATTTGAGCTGCGGATAGTTTTCGGTCACGACCAGCAGCCGCGACAGCGCGCTAGTGAGCTCACCCTGCGCCTGCGTGAACTTCTGGAATGCGTTGGGGTCATTGAGCACCTCGGGCGTCGCCTGGATGCTGCCGACCTTGGCGCGTGCGTTGGTGACGCCGAGCAGCACGTCCTTCTCCTGCTGCGCAAAGCCCTTCACCGAGTTGACCAGGTTCGGCACGAGGTCGGCCCGCCGCTGGTACTGGTTCACCACCTCCGACCAGGCCGACTTGACCTGTTCGTCATTGGTCTGGATCGCGTTGTAGCCGCAATTGGTCAGGCTCAATGTCGCCAGCGCTGCCAACACGGTCCAAAACTTGCGCATGAAAGTTCTCCCGGTGGAATTCTCGATCACCGTAACAGATCGTTTTCGCCTGGTAATCCCGCGCGACGGCTTTCGCCCGCATTTTTGCGGCTGATGGCTCTTGCCTATCCCTCCCCGCGCCGTTCATCATGCTGAAAAAATCGATCCTGGGAGGATCCATGACAACGTCTGAACAATACGAGACAATTGTCGTCGAACGGCCGGAGCCCGCGATCGTGCGGGTCGTGATAAACCGCCCCGAGGCGCGCAACGCCCAGAACCTGCAGATGACCTACGACCTCAACACCGCCTTCGACCGGGCGGTGCAGGACGACGCGGTCAAGGTCATCATCCTCGCCGGCAATGGTCCGCATTTCTCGGCCGGCCACGACCTGCGGCCTGCGGGGAAGAATCAGGCGGGCGTGGATTTCCCGCCGGTCGGAAATTGGGGCGGCTTCGCCGAGCCGAACGCGCACGGCCGCTTTGCGCGCGAGCAGGAGATCTACCTGCAGATCACCCGGCGCTGGCGCAATCTCGCCAAGCCCACCATCGCCGAAGTACACGGCAAGTGTATCGCCGGCGGGCTGATGCTGGCCTGGGCCTGCGATCTGATCGTCGCGAGCCATGACGCCGAGTTCTGCGATCCCGTGGTGACGATGGGCGTCTGCGGCGTCGAATGGTTCGTGCATCCCTGGGAGCTGGGTGCGCGCAAGGCCAAGGAGATGCTGTTCACCGCGGACGTCTGGAGCGCCGACGAGGCGCATCGCCTCGGCATGGTCAATCACGTGGTGCCGCGCGGCGATCTCTCATCCTTCACGCTAGCGTTGGCGCGCAGGATCGCGGCCAAGCCCGCCTTTGCGCTGAAGCTGTCCAAGGAGGCGGTCAACCGCTCCGTCGACATCATGGGGCAGCCCGCCGCGATCGATCAGGCCTTCGCGCTGCATCAGCTCTGCCATGCGCACAACCTCCAGGAATTCGGAATGGTGGTGGACCCTGCCGGTCTGCACCCCTCCGTCAGAAAAGCCCCTAATGTGAAGTAGACCCGATGGACCTGACCTTCAGCGACGAGCAGCGCCTGCTGCGCGAGAGTGCCGACCGCTTCGTGGCGGAAACCTTCACGGCCGAGCATCGCAAGAAAAGCGCGAACGACCCGCTCGGCTTCTCGCCTGCAATCTGGAAGCAGTTCGCCGAGCTCGGCTGGCTGGCGTTGCCGATCAGCGAGGCCCATGGCGGGCTTGGCGGCGGCGCGATCGAGATCGGGATCCTGATGGAAGCATTTGGGCGCGGACTGGTGTCCGAGCCGTTTCTCTCCACGGTCGTGATCGGTGCCGCGCTGATCGCCGAGTGCGGCACCGAGGCGCAGAGGCAGGCGATCCTGCCCAAGGTTGCGGAAGGCGCGCTCATCCTCGCGTTCGCGCATTCGGAGCGGGCCGCGCGGTCCGATCTCGCGCATGTCGAGACGACCGCCACCAGGACCGTCGGCGGATGGCGGTTGAACGGCAGCAAGGTCGCCGTACTTGATGGCGCCGCCGCCAACCAGATCATCGTCTCCGCCCGCGTCGCCAACGCGAACGGAGCCTCCGGCAAGCTTGGCCTGTTCCTGGTGCAGGCAGGTGCGCCCGGCCTCGCTCTGCGCGATTACGCGCGGCTCGGCGGCGGCCGTGGCTGCAGCCTCGAGCTGAAGGACACCGCGCTTCCCGCCGGCGCCCTGCTCGGCGACGGCAGCGATGCTCTGCCCGCGATCGAAGCCGTGGTCAATCGCGCGATGGCCGCGCTTGGCGCGGAAGCCGTCGGCATCATGCAGACGCTGCTCGACACCACGCTCGAATACACCAAGATCCGCAAGCAATTCGGGCGGCCGCTGTCGGCCAACCAGGTGATCCGCCATCGCCTCGCCGACATGGCGATGCAGGTTGACGAGGCACGCTCGATGGCGCTGCGCGCGGCGCTGATGGCCGGTGCGGAGCCGGTTGAACGCAGTCGCGCGGCCTCGGGCGCGAAAGCCAAGATCGGCAAATGCGCGCGCTTCGTCGCCGAGCAATCGGTGCAGCTCCACGGTGCCATGGGCGTCACCGAGGAGCTCGACATCGGTTCCTATTTCAAGCGGCTGCTTGCCTTCGACACGCTGTTCGGCGGCAGCGCCCATCATTATCGCCGTCACGCCGCCCTGAGCGGACGGGTGCAAGGCTAACGGAGCGCGTCAGATGGACCTCACCTTCAACGCCCAGGAACGCGCGTTCGAACAGGACGTGCGCGACTTCATCGCCGCCAACCTGACGCCGGAGATGAAGCGCGCCACCGCGCTGACGCCGTCGGTGTTCTCCGACCCTGATATCGGCATGGCCTGGCAGCGCGCGCTGCACCGCAACGGCTGGGGCGCGCCCGGCTGGCCAGTTGAATATGGCGGGCCGGACTGGACGCCGGCACAGCGCTGGATCTTCGAAGCCGAATGCGCCCGCGCCGGCGTGCCCAATGTCAACGTGATGGGCGTGAAGATGGTCGGCCCCGTCATCATCGGCTTCGGCTCGGCCGAGCAGAAGAACTTCTATCTGCCGCGGATCCTCTCCGGCGAGGACTATTGGTGCCAGGGCTATTCCGAACCGGGCTCGGGCTCCGACCTCGCTTCGCTGAAGACCCGTGCGGTGCGCGACGGCGACGACTACGTCATCAACGGCACCAAGATCTGGACCACGCATGCGCATCACGCCAACCGCATGTTCGCGCTGGTACGCACCAATGAAGGCGAGCGACAGCAGGACGGCATCAGCTTCATCCTGATCGACATGAAGACGCCGGGCATCACCACGCGTCCGATCCTGACCATCGGCGGCGATCACGAGGTCAATCAGGTGTTCTTCGACGATGTTCGGGTCCGCGTGGCCAACCGCGTCGGCGAGGAGGGCAAGGGCTGGACCTACGGCAAGTATCTGCTCGAGTTCGAGCGCGGCTCCGGCATCGCGTCGGCCAAGCTGCGCGAGGCACTGAAGACGATCTCCGATCTCGCGAGCTCCGACGTCACCGGCCGCGCCATCGACGATCCCGACATCGCGCTGCGGATGTCGGAGGTCGAGGTCGATATCGATGCGCTGGAGATGACTGAGCTGCGCGTGCTGTCGGCGCTGCAGACCGGGCAGAATCCCGGTGCGGTGTCGTCGCTCATCAAGCTGCGGGTCAGCGAGATCCGGCAGGCAGTGACGCGGCTCGGCGTCGATGTGATCGGCAATGACGGCCTCGCGGTCGAGCCGGCACGGCCGTTCTACCGGCTGAACCACGAGCCGGCGATCCCGGAAGAACTGCTGCCGGTGGTGCCGGAATATCTCAACGGACGCGCCTATACGATCTTCGGCGGATCGTCGGAGATCCAGCGCGACATCATCGCGAAGATCGTGCTGGCGCTGTAGCTACACCCGTGGATCCCCGACGCGCAATTGCGCATCTGAGGGTATCGCGCAGCGATGAACCCAGAACCTCGAAATTGTGGCGCGAGATTCCGGGTTCGCGCTGGCGCGCGCCCCGGAATGACTCGTTGAGAAAGTGCGTCCTACGCCGCCTTGGCCTTGGCGTCGCGGATCGCCTGCCAGATCTTCGACGGCGTCAGCGGCGTGTTGAGCTGGGTGATGCCGAGCTCGCTCAGCGCGTCCATCACGCCGTTGGTGATGCAGGGCGGGCCGCCGATCGCGCCCGACTCGCCGCAGCCCTTCGAGCCGAGCGGGTTGGTCTTGCAGGGCGCGGAATCGTCGAGCGTGACCGTGATCGGCGGGATGTCGTCGGCGCGCGGCACGCAATAATCCTGGTAGCTCGCGGTGAGCAGCTGGCCTTCCTCGCTGTAGGCCACGCCCTCGTACAGCGCCTGGCCGATGCCCTGCGCGACGCCGCCATGGATCTGGCCAGTCACCAGCATCGGATTGACGGCGACGCCGACATCATCGACCGTGGTGTAGCGCACCACCTTGCTGACGCCGGTTTCGGGATCTATCTCGACCTCGCAGATATGGGTACCGTTCGGCCAGCTCGGCCCATCGACCTCGCCCTCGCTCTCGACCGAGAGCCTTGCGCCGCCTTCCTTCCTCGCGATCTCGAACAGGCTGATGCGCTTGTCGGTGCCGACCACGGTGAGGAAGCCGTCGCGATACTCGATGTCCTCGACGCCCGCCTCCAGCATGTTGGCGGCCTTCTCGCGCGCCTTGTTGATCATGTCGTTAGTGGAGACCGCAACCGCAGTGCCGCCGACGAACAGCGAGCGCGAGCCAACGCTGCCGAAGCCGGTGGCGAGATCGGTATCGCCCTGAACGACGTCGATCTTGTCCAGGGGAATACCAAGCGAGTCAGATACCATCTGGGTGTAGGTGGTCTGCAGGCCCTGCCCCATCGCCATGGTGCCGGAATGGAGAATGACGCGGCCTTCGGCGGTCGCGTGCAGCGAGACCTTCTCGGTATGGGCGCGGCCGCCGGTCCATTCGATATAGCTGGTCAGGCCGCGGCCATAGAGCAGGCCCTTCTTCTTTGCCGCCTTCTTGCGCGCGGCAAACCCGTTCCAGTCGGCGAGGTCGGAAGCGCGCTCCAGCATGTGCGCAAAGGCGCCGGAGTCGTACACCTGGCCGACTGCGTTGGTGTAGGGCAGCTGCGCCGGCTTGATGTAGTTCACCTTGCGGATGGTGCGCGGGTCCATGCCGATCTGGCGCGCGGCGGCGTCGAACAGCCGCTCGACAATGAATACCGCCTCGGGCCGGCCCGCGCCGCGATAGGCGCCGACCGGAGCCGTGTGGGTCATCACCGACTTCACCTCGAAATGCACCAGCGGCAGATCGTAGACGCCGGTCTGCACGAACGGCCCGAGCACCAGCGGGATGATGTTGGCGGTACCGGACGAGTACGCTCCCGTCCCGCCGATCGAGCGCACCCGATAGGCCAGCACGCGGCCCTTGGCGTCGAGCGCGAACTCGCCGGTCGAGGTCAGGTCGCGGCCATGGGTGCCGCCGACGAACTCATCGGTGCGGTCACCGCGCCAGCGGATCTTCTTGTTCAGCTTGGTCGCGGCGTAGGCGACGATGCCGTCTTCCGGATAGAGGCTGGTCTTCTGGCCGAAGCCGCCGCCGATGTCGCCGACCAGCACGCGCACGCTGTCCTTCGGCCGCTTCAGGATCGATTCCGCAAGCAGATCGCGGGTCGAGCCCGGCGTCTGCGATTGCACGTGCAGCAGCAGCCGCCCGGTCTTCTTCTCGATCTCGGCGATGGTCGAGCGCGGCTCCATCGCCGACGGCGCCAGGCGCTGGCTGACCAGCTCGAGCGACACCTTGTGCGCGGCGTTGGCAAAGGCCTCCTCGACCCTGGCGGCATCGCCATAGCTCATCGCGGCCACGATGTTGTCGGGCGCCTCCGGCCAGACCGCGGGCGCGCCGGGCTTGATCGCCTCGACCGGATCGACCACCGAGGGCAGTACCTCGTAATCGACCTCGATCGCCTCTGCCGCGGTCTGCGCCAGCACGCGCGAAGTCGCGACCACGGCGGCCACGCCTTCGCCGGCATAGCGCACCACCTCGTGAGCCAGAAGGCGGCGCGGCGGCACCGTCATCGGCGAGCCGTCCGGCCGCTTGAAGATTGCCAGGGTCGGCAGCGTGCCGATATCGTCCCTGACCAGGTCGGCTCCGGTATAGACCGCCTCGACACCAGGCATTTCCAGCGCCGCCTTGGTGTCGATCGACTTGATATTCGCGTGGGCATGCGGCGAACGCAGCACGTGCAGCCAGAGCGCACCGTCCTCGGGCTTGTCGTCGATGAAATGCCCCTTCCCGGTGAGCAGCCGCTGGTCTTCAAGACGCTTGACTGGCTGTCCCGCACCAAAACGCATATTGCCGGGAAGAATGTTCATCAGCTTATCCTTCGAGCTTCCAAGAATTTGGCGGGGGTTTTAGCGGATTTTGGCGCGCTGACAACCGAGCGCGCATCAAGGCAGATGCCCATCCCGCGGCGCGCGAGCGGTTGGATTTGGCGCCATTCAGCCTGCCGGGGAGAATATTATTGCGTGCGGCCGATATCGACGACCGCGACCTCGACATCGCGCGTCGCCCCGTCCCGTTGCACGCTGAGGCGGACCTTGCTGCCGACTCCGACCTGCTCGACCTCATCGCTCAGGTCGGAAAGTCGGTGAACCGTCTTGCCGTCGACTGCGGTGATCACGTCGCCAAGCTCGCCGGTGGAAAGGTTTACCCCGCGGAGTCCGGCCTTCTCGGCGGGTGATCCCGGCGTCGTGCGCACGACGATCAATCCCTCGGTGCCCAAACGCGTGGCCACCGCCTCGGTCGCGGTCACGATGCCGATCCCCGGGGTCGGCACGCGGCCGTTGCGGATCAGCTCGGGGACCACGCGATTCACGATATCGACCGGGATCGCAAAGCCGATGCCGGCATTCGAGCCCGACGGCGACAGGATTGCCGTCGTCACGCCGATCAACCGGCCGGCGGAGTCAAGCAATGGCCCGCCCGAATTGCCCGGATTGATCGCCGTATCGGTCTGGATCACGTTCGAAATTTCTCGTCCGCTCGAGGTCGGCAGTCTGCGCTTCAGCGCACTGATGATGCCGCTGGACATGGATTGATCCAGCCCGAAAGGGTTGCCGATCGCAAATGCAAACTGCCCGACCTTGAGATCGGCCGAACTGCCGATTGCCACCGGCGGCGGCAGCGTGCGCGCGTTGCGGATCCGCAGTACCGCCAGATCGTAGTTCGGCGCCGTACCGACGATCTCCGCGCGCACCGCTTCGCCAGAGGCAAATCGGATCGCGACCTGGCTTGCGTTCTGCACCACATGGTTGTTGGTGACGACGTGGCCCTCATTGTCCCAGACGATGCCGGTGCCGGAAGCCTCCCCGCCTTCCTGCTCCTCGCTGAGCGGATTGGAGGCGGTTTGTGCGACGACCTGCACGACCGACGGCGAGACCTTCTCGAATATCTCGATATTGGCCTTTTCGACGTCCGACAACGCGCCGCGCTCCGTGACTGCGCGCGCGGCCGAGCCGGTCCACGGAGCCTGACGTATGTTGCTGGCGGCGAAGACCAGCAGAACGGCTGCGACAACGGCAAGTACTGCAATGTGGCGTCGATACATGGACCTTGACTCTCCCGCGTCGATAAACGCGCCGGACGGGCGGAAGTTGCCGGGCGCATGTCGGGACAAATGCCGCAGTTTCCGCCGTTCACGGGTCGCCGCGGTTTGTCCCGCAAGTCCCCGATTGAAACCGGGACGCCGGTCTTTCGTTGTCCCAGGGATGCGTTGCGGCTCTCAGCGGCCTTTGCGGGATCGTCCCAATCCGACGCCAGAGACGTCCCGCATTTGATCGGAGCTTTCGGCATGACCGAACGGACGCGGTTCAATATTGGCTATGCCATTGCTGCGATTATCGCGGTTTTCCTGATCCAGTACATGGTGTCGACCGCGAACAAGACCGCGGTGATCCCCTACAGCCAGTACCAGCAATTGCTCCGGGATGGGAAGGTCGATTCCGTCGGCATTTCCGACCGCACAGTGCAAGGCACGCTGAAGCAGCCGCTGCCCGGTGGCCAAAAGCAGTTCGTGACCACGCGGGTCGACCAGGACGTGGCCCAGGAGCTCGAGAAATACCATGTGCGCTTCACCGGTCAGATCGAAAACACTTTCTTGCGCGACCTGCTGTCGTGGGTGATGCCCGTACTGCTGTTCTTCGGTATCTGGTGGTACATCGGCAGGCGCGCCGCCGCCGGCGGAGGCCTGGGCGGCGGACTGATGGCGATCGGCAAGAGCAAAGCCAAGATCTATGTCGAATCCAACACGGGCGTGACCTTCGGCGACGTCGCCGGCGTGGACGAGGCCAAGGACGAGCTGCGCGAGGTCGTCGATTTCCTGAAGAACCCGACCGACTATGGCCGGCTCGGCGGGCGCATGCCGAAGGGCGTGCTCCTGGTTGGCCCGCCAGGCACCGGCAAGACCCTACTCGCGAAGGCCGTCGCCGGCGAAGCCCGCGTGCCATTCTTCTCGATATCGGGATCGGAATTCGTCGAGATGTTCGTCGGCGTGGGTGCAGCACGGGTCCGCGACCTGTTTCAGCAGGCGCACAAGAAGGCGCCGGCGATCATCTTCATCGATGAACTCGACGCGCTCGGCCGGGCACGCGGTATCGGCCCGTATGCCGGCGGCCACGACGAGAAGGAGCAGACGCTGAACCAGCTCCTGGTCGAACTTGACGGCTTCGACTCACGTTCCGGCCTCGTCATCCTCGCCGCGACGAACCGGCCGGAAATTCTCGATCCTGCGCTCCTGCGGGCCGGTCGTTTCGACCGCCAGGTGCTTGTCGATCGTCCTGACAAGAAAGGCCGTATCGAAATTCTCGAGGTGCACATGAAGAAGGTGCGGCTCGCGGCCGACGTCGCCTCCGAAGCCGTGGCGGCGCTGACGCCGGGATTTACTGGCGCCGATCTTGCCAATCTCGTCAATGAAGCGGCGCTGCTCGCGACACGCCGCGGAGCCACTGCCGTCGCCATGATTGACTTCAACCGCGCGGTCGAGCGCATGGTGGCCGGTCTCGAGAAACGCAACCGCCTGCTCAATCCCAAGGAGCGCGAGATCGTCGCCTATCACGAGATGGGCCATACGCTGGTCGCCTTGTCGCTGCCGGGCGTCGACCCCGTGCACAAGGTCTCGATCATCCCACGCGGCGTCGGCGCGCTCGGCTACACCATCCAGCGTCCGATCGAGGACCGTTTCCTGATGACCAAGGAGGAACTGGAGAACAAGATGGCGGTGCTGCTCGGCGGTCGTGCGGCCGAATTGATCGTGTTCGGGCATCTCTCGACCGGTGCCGCGGACGACCTGCGGCGCGTGACCGATATCGCCCGCAGCATGGTGACGCGTTACGGCATGTCCGAAAGTCTCGGCGGCGTTACCTACGATCGCGAGCCCGGCAGCAACCCCCTCGCCGACGCGGGTGGGCCCTATTCCCTGCGCCAACGCGACTATGGGGAGGACACGGCCGCCGCCATCGACCACGAGGTCCGCGCGATTGTCGATAGCGTCTTCCAGCGTGCCGAAGGCATCCTCAGCGCGCGCCGCGCAATCCTCGACAGCGCAGCGAAGAAGCTCTTGGAAAAGGAGACGCTTGAAGAAGCAGACCTGAAGAGTCTGGTGCGCGAGATGCCGCAGGAGGGCCTGAGAGCGGTATAGGGAGGCGAAAGCGCGGGGCATACAAAGCGTGCCCGGCAAGCCGCGGGCGTGACGGCAAGCGCAGCGCACCCGCCCACCCTACGACATCCCCTCACGCTAGATCGCGCAGAGCTGCCTCGATCACCTTGCGCTGCTCGGCCGACAGCGGCGCCTGCGGCGGCACGGGGTCGCCGACGTCATAGCCCTGGATCGCGAGCCCCGCCTTGATGCAGGCGGCGAGATTGAAGCGGGCAAAGGCCTCGTTGATGCGCCACAGTTTCCGCTGCAGCGCCATTGCCTCGTCCCAGCGGGTACGGCGGCAGAGGTTGTAGAGCTCGACGCTCTGCCGCGGGATGATGCAGGCGGGCCCCGCCATCCAGCCGTGGCCGCCGATCAGCATCACCGCGGCCGGAATATGGGCGGAGGCCGAGAACACTTTGATGCCGTCACCGCAGCGGTTCATGATCGACAGCAGCCGCCCGGTGTTGGTCGAGGCGTCCTTGATGTAGCCGATGCGCGGGTGGGCCGCGAGGCGCGCGATGACATCAAGGGTAAGATCAGAGCGCTGGAAATTCGGATTGGTGTAGATCACCACGGGAATGTCGACGGCGTCAGCGATAGCGCGGAAATAGGCTTCGACCTGGGCGTCACTGAGCGGGAAATACGCCTCCAGGATCGCTAGGATGCCGTTCGCGCCGCGCTTCTGATAGGCCTTGGCCTGCGCTACCGCATCCGCGGTCGAGGTCGAGGCGACGCCGGCGACCACGGGCACGCGGCCCTGCGCGGCCTCGATCGTGGTCTGCACCACCTGCATCCGCTGCGCATTGTTGAGATAGGCGAACTCACCGGTCGAGCCGAGCGGCGTCAGCCCATGGACACCAGCCTTGATTAGGTTGTCGCAGAGCCGGCCAAGCACCTCGGTGCGGATATGGCCGGCGGGATCGACCGGAGACACCAGATACGGGAAGACGCCGTGAAAATCAGCCATTTGCGAGCCTCGTTGACGGCGAGACATAGTCGGGATCATGCGCAAAGGGAAGCGGCCTTCCCTCACCCAGGGCGTCCAGCACGGCCGCAAAGTCGGTTACCGCGCGGAAGCCGAGCAGGCGTTCGGCCTTGCCGGCATCGTAGATCCGGCCGATCGATGCCGGCAGGCGCCAGCCGCGCTTGGCAAACAGCCTCGGCGCATCCGGGAAATAGCGTGCAATCACGCTTGCCGCATCCGACTTCAGCGCCGCGAGGTCATTGCGCGAGAACGGCGTCGGTGCGCTGATCACAAAGACCTCGAAGCCGCCAGCCTTTTCGAGCGCCACCACATGGGCGTCAGCCGCATCCTCGACGGTCAGACGGCGGTACAGCAACTCGGTCGCCTTCAGGTTTTCGCCATGGATGTCACGGATCGTGTCGTCGTCTTCGGGGAAGAAGCGGCTGGTGCGCAGCACCGCGCAATTCAGCCCATGCTCGCGGCTGAACAGCCGGCACAACCCCTCGGCAGCGAGCTTCGTGATGCCGTAGATGTTGCGCGGCTCGAGCGGGCCTGCGCTCTCGTCGAGCCACACCGCGGCGATGCCCTCGCCGTTGCGTATCGCCTGCGAGATCATCAGCGAAGTCGTCGAGGTGAAGACGAAGCGGTCATGGCCCGCGGCTACCGCTGCCTGCAGCAGATTCAACGTGCCGGTCACGTTGACGTCCACGAAGGCCTGCGGCGAAAACCGCTCGATATCCGGCTTGTGCAGGGCGCCGCCATGGATGATCGCTTCGATGCCGTGATCGGCGAAGGCCCGGTCTACCACCGAGCGCTCGGCGATCGAGCCGACGATATCGGTGGCCTCGCCCGGGACCACGTCGAGGCCGACGACGCTGTGGCCGGCTTGCCGCAGCTTCGGCGCGAGAAAACGCCCGAGCAGCCGGAAGAGCCCGTCAACAGCACCCGCATGACGTCAGCCCCGCCCGATCTCAAAACACCTTGGCGATCGCGGCCTGCGCGTCGCTCTGGATCTGCTTGAGATGATCGGGCCCCCGGAAGCTCTCGGCGTAGATCTTGTAGACGTCCTCGGTGCCGGACGGACGCGCGGCGAACCAGCCGGACTCGCTCTCGACCTTGATGCCGCCGAACGGCTGGTCGTTGCCCGGCGCTTTCGTCCTGACCGCACGCACGGCATCGCCGGCCAGTTGCGTCATGTTGAGCTGCTCGGGTCCGAGCGCCTTCAGCGCGCTTTTCTGCTTCGGCGTCGCTGCAACGTCGATGCGCTCGTAATAGGGAACGCCGAATTCGGCGGTGAGCTCATTGAACAATTCGCTCGGGTCGCGACCGGTCTTCGCGATGATTTCCGCCGCCACCAGACCCAGAATGATGCCGTCCTTATCCGTGGTCCAGACCGAGCCGTCACGCTTGACGAACGAGGCGCCGGCGCTCTCCTCGCCGGCAAAGCCGAACGCGCCGCTGCCGAGTCCCTCCACGAACCATTTGAAGCCAACCGGCGTCTCGACCAGCTTGCGGTTCAACTTCTTCGCGACGCGATCGATGATCGAGCTCGACACGATGGTCTTTCCGATTGCAGCACCCTTGCTCCATTGCGGCCGGTGCGCGAACAGATAGGCGATCGCGGTGGCCAGGAAATGGTTCGGGTTCATCAACCCGTTCGAGCGGGTCACGATGCCGTGGCGGTCGGCGTCGGTGTCGTTGGCGAAGGCGACGTCGAACCGGTCGCGCATCTGAATCAGGCTCGCCATCGCATAAGGCGACGAGCAGTCCATCCGAATCTTCCCGTCCCAATCCACGGTCATGAAGCGGAAGGTCGGGTCGACCGCGTCGTTGACGACGGCCGCATTGATCCCGTAACGCGCGATGATCGGCTGCCAGTAATGCACCGCGGCGCCGCCGAGCGGATCGATACCGATCCTGACGCCGGCGGACTTGATCAGGGCAAGATCGACGGTGTTGCCGAGGTCGGCGACGTAAGGGGTGATGTAATCGTGAAGGTGCGTGGTCGCGGCCTTGCGCGCGCGCTCATACGGCATCCGCGCCACGCCGTTGAGGCCGGCCTCGATATAGCGGTTGGCGTTCTTCTCGACCACCGCGGTGACGTCGGTGTCAGCCGGGCCGCCATGCGGCGGATTGTACTTGTAGCCGCCATCCTCCGGCGGGTTGTGCGACGGCGTGATGACGACGCCGTCGGCAAGCCCCGTGCTGCGGCCCTTATTGTAGCTCAGGATCGCGTGCGAGACCACCGGTGTCGGCGTGTAGCCGCCCTGCGCATCGATCATGATCTCGACGCCGTTCGCGGCGAACACCTCGACCGCGCTGACCAGCGCCGGCTCGGCCAGCGCATGGGTATCGATGCCGATGAACAGCGGGCCGGTCAGCCCGGCCTCGCGGCGACAATCGCAGATCGCCTGCGTGGTGGCGAGGATGTGGTCCTCGTTGAAGGAGTTCTTCAGCGACGAGCCGCGATGGCCCGAGGTGCCGAAGGCAACCCGCTGGGCGGGATCATGGGCGTCAGGCTTGCCGGCGAAATAGGCCGTGACCAGCCGTGGCACATTGGCGAGCGAAGCAGGATCGACGGGTTTGCCGGCCGCGGGATGTAGTGCCGTCACGTGACCTCTCAGAACTGAATTCGCCGACCATCAGCGCAATCGGGTGATGCTTCGGCGTGCTACCATGCTGGCTTACCCCCAATCAAGCCAGGGGCATTTCGTTCCTTGCTGGCCGCATCGAGGCATAACGACACATCGATCTGCTGCACCTTTTCACGCAACTCGTCGACCAGCACCCGCTTGTTCTCCGTGTAATCGACGGGAACCACGACGAGATGAACGCCGCCGCCGGCGAAGGCGCGCTCCAGCGTCGGGACGATCGCCTCGGTGCTCTCGATCCGCGAACCCTTCGCGCCGTAGCTCTCGGCATATTTGACGAAATCCGGATTGCCGAAGGTGAGACCGAAATCGGGGAAATGGTCGACCGCCTGCTTCCAGCGGATCATGCCGTAGGCGGAATCTTCCAGGATCAGGATCACGAGGTTGAGCTTGAGCCGCACGGCGGTCTCCAGCTCCTGCGAATTCATCATGAAGCCGCCATCGCCGCAGACCGCGAGCACCCGGGTCTTCGGATAGAGCATCGCCGCCATCATCGCCGACGGCAGGCCGGCGCCCATGGTCGCGAGCGCATTGTCGAGCAGCAGCGAGTTCGCCAGCAGCGTGCGGTAATTGCGGGCGAACCAGATCTTGTACATGCCGTTGTCGAGCGCGACGATGCCGTCTTCGGGAATGACCTGACGGACGTCATGCACGATGCGTTGCGGCGTCGGCGGCCAGCGGCCCTCGGTGGCGCGGTCGGTGATTTTCGCCAGAATGCCCTCGCGCAGGCTGTGCAGCGCGCTGGCGTGCGGGAGCCGTCCCTCGACCCGGTCGGCCAACAGCTCGAGGCTCGGGCCGACATCGCCGATCACTTCACACTGCGGGAAATAGACCTGCTCGACATTCGCCGGCGTATAGCTGACATGGATCACCTGCGGTCCCTTGGGACCCATGATGAAGGGCGGCTTCTCGATCGTGTCATGCCCGATTGCGATGATGAGATCGGCGCGGTCGATCGCCTCATGCACATAGTCGCGCTCGCTCAGCGCGGCCGTGCCCATGTAGAGATTGGTCCCGCCGGACACCGTGCCCTTGCCCATCTGCGTGGTGAAGAATGGAATCTTGGTGCGTCGGACGAAGTCGCCGATGCCGGCCGTGCTGCGCGGGCGCGACGCCGCGGCACCCAGCATGATCAGCGGGCGCTGCGCCTTCAGGATCATCTCTGCCGCGCGCTCCAGCGCCGCGGCATGCGCGATGGGGATTTCGATCGGATGCGGCGGCACCATGGCCACCGGTTCCGCCTCCTCGCCCGCAATATCCTCCGGGAGTTCGAGCAGCACGGGGCCCGGGCGCTCCTGCATCGCGATCCGGAAGGCGTCACGGACCAGCGTCGGAATGGTCGCGGTGCTGACGATCTGCAGTGACAGTTTGGTCAGTGGACGGAACGTGTTGACGATATCGACGATCTGGAACTTGGCCTGACGGCTGCTCATGATGCCTTTCTGGCCCGTGAGCATCACCATCGGCATCGCGCCGAGCAGGGCATAGGCAGCGCCGGTGGTGAGATTGAGCGCGCCGGGTCCGAGCGTCGTCATGCACACGCCGGGCTTTCCGGTCAGCCGGCCATAGGTCGCCGCCATGAAGGCCGCGGCCTGCTCGTGGCGTGTGACGATCAGCTTGATCGAGGATGTGCGCAGGCTCTCGACAACGTCGAGATTCTCTTCGCCGGGAACACCGAACACACGTTCCACACCCTCGTTCTCGAGGGCGGCGACCAGCAAATCGGAGCCTTTAACCATGTCAGCCTCGCGCGTTTGATTGCATGCGGCCGGTCGAGCATAGCGGCATCGTACGGCGTCGGGGAGTCCCTCGCGACCTCACTGCTTGTGCGCCCTGATCCAGGCAGCGACCACCGGCAACACGCGCGCCTGCAGATCGCCGGAGATCGCAATCGATTCCAGCGCCCGCGCCACCATCATCCACCCGCCGCTGGTCGATTGCGACGGCGCGAAGGCAGCGAGCTCGGCCGCGTGGGCCGCATCGGTGAAGTTGGCCATCAAGTTGGGCACGAACTGATCGCGAAAATTCGGTCCCTGCTTCGCCAGCAACGCGTCGAAATTGTTCCGAACGAAATCCCAGGCGAGCTGCGGCTGCTCGCCCGCGGACGCGACCGCGCCGATCATGCCCGGGACGATCGTGCCGGGTAGTTCGCTGGTCAACGTCAATGCCAGCGCCGTTTGCGCCAGCTCGGGGGCGCCACGTCGGCCGGCGCGATCACGAACCGCTCCTGCCGCAGCGTCAGTCGCTGCGACGTGCCATCGCAGACGGTCTCCGCCACGACCAGCGGCACGCCATCCCGTTCGGTGAAGGACGCAGCCACGCCCGCGATCCGCTTGCCTGCGGCGCTCTCCAGCGCCTGCCAGAGATCGGCGGTCGTGCTGTTGCTATAGGCGTGCACAGCCATGTATTTGCGAATGCCGTCGCGGAAGGCCTGCGCACCGAGATAGTTCTCCAGCATCCGGATCAGCGCCTGGCCCTTGTTGTAGGTGATGGCATCGAAGGCCGTGACCGCTTCGCTGTGATCGGCGATCGCCTGCTGGATCGGATGCGAGGTGCGGCGCGCATCCAGCGCCATGGCGAATTGCTTGACGCCATAGCCGTTCAGCCAGTTCTGCCATTGCGGGTAGAATTGCTCCGAGGCCTTGGTCGCCATCCAGCTTGCGAAACCTTCGTTGAGCCAGAGATTGTCCCACCAGGCCATCGTGACGAGGTCGCCGAACCACATATGCGCCATTTCATGCGCGATGATGGCAAAGATGCCGCGCCGCGCAGACTCCGCATTGGTCGCGGGATCGAACAGCAGCCGGCTCTCGAAGAAGGTGATGCCGCCCCAATTCTCCATCGCTCCGCCAAATCCGCCGGGCACCGCGATCAGGTCGAGCTTGGGCAGCGGATATTTCACCCCGAAATAGTCGTTGTAGTAGGCGAGCAGCTTGACCGCGCTGTCGAGCGCGAATCGCCCCTGCTCGGTCTTGCCTTGCGTCGTCACCACACCGAGCGTGACGCCGCCGGCGTCCGCCGTGACACGCTCCAGTTCGCCCACGGTGAGCACGAAGAGATAGCTCGACATCCTCGGTGTCAGCGCGAAGGTCACTCTTTTGAGATTGTCGGAGACCTGCGCTTCGCTTGCAACCGGCATGTTGCCGACCGCCAGCAGATCGCGCGGGATCACGACGCTGAGCGCAAAGGTTGCCTTGAACGCCGGCTCGTCCCAGCACGGAAATATCCGCCGTGCATCCGCCGGCTCGAGCTTGCTCGAGATCAGCCGCTTCATGCCGGTCCGGGTCGGATAATCGACCGAGAACAGGCCGCTGCCGAACTTGTTGATCTGCGCGGTGAAACCGATACGCAGCTTGTGCCGGCCCGCCGCAAGTGGCTGGGCGAACGTCAGCGTCGCCGTCTGCGCAGCGGCATCGGTCGTGACCGCGGCGCGCTGCGCCCCGTCATCGGCGGTGACATCGCCGAACGTCGCCCTGATCGTGTTCAGCGTCACCTGAGCGGTCGGCTCGCGCACCTCGATGTCGACAGTCTCGACGCCAGGTAACGCCAGACTTGCGAAATCGGGCGTCAGCTCGATCGCGTAATTCACGGGAACGACGACCTTCGGCAACCTTCCCGGCGTGCTGTCGAAGGAAAAGGTCTGCTCGGCGCGCGCGCCAGCCGCCACTGACAGCAGGACAGTCGCCGCGGCAACGCAACGCAGAAACGCCCATCGGTGATGGCTTGCAGGATGCCCATTGCGCGGCTCAACGAGACCTCGGAGGGATTTTCGGACGCTATTTTCGGGGAGGGTAGCAGTGAATCTAGAGGAGATAATGTCACCACGAAATTGACAACTCTGCGACCGCGACATTGCAACTGCGCTTGTTGCCCGGCAGGACGGTCAGAGGATAACTTGCCGACGCACTTCTTGCTGCAGCCGGTGATGAGGTCGAGGCTTTTCCTCGGCATCGGCCGGGCACCACCACCGGACCGACACGAACCCGACGGGAGCCAATAATGTTCGGTAAATTCTCGCGCCGGCAGTTTGCGGGCCTTGCAGGCCTCTCGGCGCTCGGCCTGTCGGCCCCCGCCCAGGCTGCGAAGGAGCCGCCGCGGCCGGACGGAGCGAGCTTTCCCGCCGGCTTCGTCTGGGGCACTGCGACGTCGTCCTACCAGGTCGAGGGCGCGGTCAACGAGGATGGCCGCGGCCGTTCGATCTGGGACACCTTCACCCACACGCCGGGCAAGATCGAGGACGGCACCAACGGCGATCGCGCCAATGATCACTATCACCGCTACAAGGAGGACGTCCGCCTGATAAGGGACCTCGGCGCCAGGGCCTATCGCTTCTCGATCGCCTGGCCACGGGTGTTTCCGGACGGCACCGGCGCGCCGAACCCGAAGGGCCTCGACTTCTACTACCGCCTGGTCGACGAGTTGCTGGCAAACGACATCGAGCCCTACGCCACGCTTTATCACTGGGATCTGCCGCAGGTGCTGCAGGACCGCGTCGGCGGCTGGCAATCCCGCGAGACGTCGAAGGCGTTCGGCGACTATGCCGGCTATGTCGCGCAGCGGCTCACCGACCGCGTCAAGAACATCTTCACCCTCAACGAGGTCGGGCGCTTCATCCCCTTCGGTTACGGCCTCGGCATCGACGCACCCGGGTTGAAGCTGCCGCAGGCGCAGGTGAACCAGGCGCGCCACCACGTCGCGCTGGCGCATGGGCTCGCAGTGCAGGCGATCCGCGCCAAGGGGCGCGCCGGCACGCGGGTCGGCCCGGCCGAGAACATCACTGCCTGCGTGCCCGCGATCAACACGCCGGAGAACATCCACGCCACCGAGATCGCGACGCGTGAACTCAATGCTGGCTTTCTCGGCGTCGTCCTCGAAGGCAAGTACACCGAGGGCTTCCTGCAATGGGCCGGTGCGGACGCGCCCAAATTCACTGCGGACGAATTGAAGACCATTTCGCAACCCAACGATTTCGTCGGCTTGAACATCTACGCGCCGCAAGTCTACGTCGTCGCCACCGACCATGCGCCGGGCTGGCGACCGCTGCCGATGCCGGCGTCGTTCCCGCATATGAACTCGGAATGGCTGCGGATCGCGCCGGAAGTGATCTACTGGGCGCCGCGGATTGCCGCCAAGCTGTGGAACATCAAGAGCATCTATATCAGCGAGAACGGAACGTCCGGCGAGGACAAACTGCATCCGGACGGCCAGATCTACGACGTCGACCGCATCATGTTCCTGCGCAACTATCTCGCGCAGCTGCAGCGCGCCACCGCCGAAGGCGTCCCGGTTCACGGCTATTTCCTGTGGAGCCTGATGGACAATTTCGAATGGATCTTCGGCTACGCGAAACGCTTCGGCCTGTACCGGGTGGATTTCGAGACCCAGGCGCGCGTGCCGAAGCTGAGCGCGGCATTCTATCGTGACGTGATCGCGCGCAACGCGATCGGAGTGTGACGACAGCCCTACCATTCCTGCGGCCGCGCGCCGGCCCATGCCCGCCTCAGCAGATCGCGAATGCCTTCTTGCTCGATCGGCCGCGGATTCCAGTAGGGATTCTTGGCGGCGAGCTCGGCGGCCCTTGCGATGCCGTCTTCGGGCATGCCGATCTTCGCAAGCGCGCGCGGTGCGCCAAGCCGCGCCGACAGGTCGAACAGGCCACTGGCCGCGTTCGGCACACCAAGCGCCTTCGCGGCGCGGCCGATCGCATCAGGTGCCGCCGGCGTGTTGTAGGCGATGGTGTGCGGCAGCAGCACCGCGTGGGTCTCGGCATGCGGCAGGTCGAACAATGCACCGACCGTGTGACAGAGCTTGTGATGCAGCGCCATGCCGACCGTGCCGAGGCAGACGGCGCACAGCCATGCGCCGTAAAGCGCATCCGAACGCGCCTCGAGATCGTGCGGCCGCGCAATCACCTCCGGCAGCGACGATGCGAGCTTCGCAATTGCCTCTTCCGCCATCAGCGAGGTGATCGGATTGCCGTCGCGCGCATACAGCGCCTCGGCTGCGTGCGCGATCGCGTTCAGCCCGGAGATCGCGGAGAATTTTGCCGGCATCGAGACGGTCAGGTTGACGTCATAGATCACGGCCTCGGGTAGAATCTTTGGCGACGACTGCGTGGTCTTGACGCCGTCGACGGTCTCTCCCAGCACCGGCGTCATTTCGGACCCGGCGTAGCTGGTCGGCAGGATCAGTTGCGGCAGGTCGGTGCGCAGTGCGATCGCCTTGCTCAGGCCGGTCGCGGCGCCCGCGCCGATCGCGACGACCCCGTCCGGCTTCAGATCGCGCACGACCTGCATGGCCCGCTCGGTGACCGCGACCGGCGTGTGCACGACGGCCCCCTCAAACAGCCCCGCCATGCGGCCGCCGGTCAATGCCGCGAGATCGCCGAGCTCGGCCTGCTGCCGGCGGCTCGCCAGTACCAGCGCACGCTTGATGCCGAGCCGCTCGAACTCGTCCCCCAATTTCGCGATGGTGCCGACCCCGAACACCACCCGCATCGGGCTGACCTGATAGGTGAAGGACTGCGACATGATGCTTCCCTCGCTGACATCAGGCGTATCATGCCCGGACGGCACGAGTGTTTCACCTACCTCACCAAACCAGTCAACCGTGACGTTCTCACACCACCGCTCTGTAGTCCGGCGCGGTGGCAAGAAAGCGCGCATAGGCGTCGGCGTCGGGCGGCGTGAACTTTTCGACGAGCGGGTTGCGGCGCCAGGTTTTGGCGCCGATATCGGCCAACAGCTCGTCGAAATGCTTGAAATGATAGGGCGCGACGCACAGTCCGCCATAGACACCCGCCGCCGGCCGCTCGACGCGCCTGAAATTCAGCATCATCGCGATGTTGTCGTTCATCTCGGCCGCGCTCGGCTGGCGCGCGAGCCGGCCGTCGGCGTAACGCACCAGCCAGTTCGCGGCGAGGTCGGCGCACAGCACCGTGCAGAAGCTCGAGTTGAAGCCGACGAAGCCCATGTCGGGCAGATCGGGATTGGCGATCAGGCGATACAGCCGGTACTGCCCGTCGGGCTCGACCAGTTTCGCCCGATAGGCCTCCGGCAGGAACGGCACGCCGAGCTTGTAGCCGATCGCAAGTACCGCGATGTCGGCCGCGATGCGTTGGCCGCCGCTGGTCACGATGGTCTTGCCGTCATAATGGTCGAAGGTGCCGCGCACCGCCTTGATGCGGCCGTCAGCGACCATCGGATAGAAGCCGGGGGTTGCGATCGGCACCGAGCAGTTGACGCCGTCCTCGATCCGTTCCTTCGGCACCATGTTGCACTGTTTGAGCTTGAGCTGCATCTTCAGCATGCTCTCGAGCCCACGCCAGTTCGCCCAGACGAACGGCTTTGCGATCGCATGCGCGAGGCGTCCCGTCGGGCCGATGCCCCAGCTTGCGAACATCTGCTCCTGCGCGCGGATGTAGAGGATGCGCTTGAAGTTCACCAGCCCGCCGACAAAATAGGGGATCCGCCAGACCGGCTCGCGAAACACGATCGTCACCTCGCTGGCACCGGAATTGACCGCGTTCACCGCGATGTCGGTGGCCGATTTCGAGCCGCCGAGCACGACGACGTTGCGTCCCTTCGCGAGGGTCGGATCGCCATATTGCGACGAATGCAGGATCTGGCCGCCCTGCGCCTTGAAGCCGTCCTCGCCCGGCGGCGACAATGTCTGCGGCTCGTTGAACTGCCCAGTGCAGACAGCGACGAAGTCGAAATCCTCGTGGCCGGTGGCGCCGTCGGTCGAGCGCAACTCGAGCCTCCAGCCCGGTTTGCCGTCGGCCCGGCGGTTCATCGCCTCCACCTTGGTATCGTAGCGGATCGCGCCGTCGATCCCGTGGCTGCGGGCATATTCGCTGAGATAGGCATGGACCTGCGGTCCCTTCGGCCATTCCGGATAGGACTCAGGCATCGCCTTGTCGGTGTAGCGATAGAGGTCCTTCGGGCTCTGCGTCTGCACCTCGGGATAGGAGCGCGCCGGCTCCCAGACCCCGCCGAGATCACCACTGCGCTCGATGATGGTCACCTTGTGGCCGCGCGTGGCGAACGCCTTGCCTGCGGCGAGTCCCGACACGCCGGCACCGATAACGCACACATGCTTCTGCTTGACCATGAAACCGCTCCGAGATGAATGAACAGGTCCATTCCCTAGGCAAACGCATCCCCGTGATCGCCGGGACGTCTGCTCCGGCGAGCGTCGCGTGCGCTGTCTGCTTTGGCTGCGTGCCTAGTCGTTGGCTTCCGGCGGCAGGAAATCCACCTCGTGCTGCGCGGAGATGCGCACCACTTCAGCCGGGTCCTGCAGATTGTGCAGCTTGTCGAACAGCGCTTCGAGCTTCTGCATCGGCGACACCCAAAACAGCGCCCGCGCCGGCTTGTCCGACTTGTTGAAGTAGCCGTGCGGAATGCCGCGCGGCATGCGCACGAGGTCGCCGGCCTTGGCCTGCACCCAGACCCCATCGAGCTTGAGATCGAGCACGCCCTCCTGCACCAGGATGAACTCGTCCTGGGTTGGGTGGATATGCACCGGCACGAATTGGCCGGGATCGCTGTTGGTTTCGAACGCGAAGGTCGAGTCGGTGACCGCTTTGGGATAATAGACCTGGCCCAGGATATTCCAGGTCTTGCCGCCGTAGCCAGTGCCGTTTCGGGTGATGCCTTTTTCGAGCGTGCCCATGTCAGCCTCTCCAGTGTTGGTGCGCGTTGCGGGCACGGAGCCTGTCGCGAGCCGACGGGGCTGTCTAGCCGATAAACGAATCCGCATTCGACAGCATCATGCTGCAATGCGGCAGCGATCGGCACAGCCTCCCCTGCCCGAAACCCCGCCGGTCTGCGCAGCGATCGGGCAGATTGCCGATGAAACTGCGTTCCACTTTGCCGAAGGATGCACTAGGCTGCATGATGTTTTAGACCTCAAACAACTGCGGACGGCCGGCGTGATTGCGGCGAGCAACGAGGTTTCGGCAAGGGCGAGGCTGAAGGATTTCGCGCGGGTCGCCACGACGCGCGTCGACGATGCTGCCGAGGCGATCGGACGCATCTTCTGTCCGCACGATCTGACGCCGGTCGACCGCTCCGAAGGAGATTTTTTCGCGTTCCACAATTGTGCGGGCTTTGACGGCTTCTCCGTCAACTATGTCGCCTATGGCGGATCGGTGTCGATCAATCCCGGTTGCCTTGACCGCTTCTTCCTGCTGCAGGTGCCGCTGCATGGTTCGGCCGCGATCCGCACCGCGGCACGCGAAGTGATGACGGGACCAGCCTTCTGCGCATCGCTGCTGTCGCCGACCATTCCGACCGACATGACGTGGCGCGGCGATTGCGCCCAGCTCATCCTGCTGCTCGATCGCAAGCTGGTGGAGCATCGCGCCGCAGCGCTTGGCGGCGTGGCTGTACGGCCGGTCGAGTTTGATCCAGACGTCGCGCTGACCGGGCCGCTCGGACACGCAATCGCCGCGAGGATCGAACATCTGGTCGCGCTGGCCGAGCAGCTCGGACCGCACAAGACGTTGCCCGGATTGGCGGCGGCCGAGTGGCGCGAGGCATTGCTCAACGTCCTGCTCACCGAGCAGCCGCACAGCCTGAGCTCCGCCATCGATGTCTTCAACGGCCGGGCCGAGACCCAGCCGGCCCCGCTGAAACGGGCGCGCGCCTATCTGGAGACACGCGCGACCGAGCCCCTGGATCTTGTCGAGCTTGCCGACGTCGCAGGCACCGGCATCCGCGCGCTGCAACTCGGCTTCCGCCGCCACTTCGGCACCACGGTCAGCGAGATGCTGCTCGACATCCGCCTCGCCCAGCTCAACGCGCGCCTGAAGACAGCCCGTCCAGGCGAGCGCATCGTCGATATTGCATTCGATCTCGGCTTCACCCATCTGAGTCGTATGGCAAGCGCCTACCGGGCCAAGTTCGGCGAGAGCCCTAAGGTCCGGACTCAATCAGGTCCACCAAATGATAGCGGCAGCAAGATTGACGGCCGAGAGGAAGTTTCTGGCGAGCTTGTCATAGCGGGTTGCAATGCGCCGCCAGTCCTTGAGCCTGCAAAACATGCGCTCGACGAGGTTGCGCCGCTTGTATGCGGCGCGGTCGAACGGATGGAAGCGTTTTCGGGTGGGATTGTTTGGGATGACCGGGGTTGTTCCCCGTTCGATGAGGAATTGCCGCAGTTCGTTCGCGTCATAGGCCGTGTCGGCCGCACAGCAACGCGGTGGTGGCAGAGAGCTGAGCAGGGGCAGCGCCGCGCGGATGTCACCACGCTGACCTGGCGTTACTTCGAGCGCGATGGCGCGTCCGAGACTGTCGCAGACGGCGTGGATCTTGGTGGTCCTGCCACCGCGGGAACGACCGATGGCCTGAGCCTCCGCCCCCCTTTTCCACCGGCCGCCGCACGGTGCGCCTTGGCGGTCGTGGAATCGATGGCCTGGAAGTCGTCATCGGGCGACAGGCCCCGAAGTGCTTCGAACAGATTGCGCCAGACCTCGCGCCGCGACCAGCGGTTCCAGCGATTGTAGACGGTCGTGTAAGGGCCGAACACTGCCGGGCAATCGCGCCAGCGGCAGCCGGACTTCAACACATGGATGATGCCACTGATCACGCGGCGATCATCGACTCGACGAGCGCCGGGCTGATTTTGCGGCAGCAAGGGCTCGATTGCTGCCCACTGCCGATCATTCAACCAAAACTCGCCCGCCATGATCCAAGCCCCGCAAATGCAGAGCTTGAATCATATCTCCACGTAAAATTATACATCTGATTGAGTACAAACCTTAAGGCAACCCTGCACCGGCTGGGCTGAGCGTCCGCTCCGAACACCCCGTGCCGCCGCGCGGTAGGGCCCTGCCCATCCGGCCAGTTTCGCCGTCTGCCGCAACATCCCAGACTGAGGGAAGCCAACGGAGTTTCCCATGACCGACCCGACCACCCTCTCCTCGCTGTCATCTGCCCTTTCGGAGACCATTGCGCGCGCCGCACCCGCCATCGTCTCCGTGCATTCGCACCGTCTGCGGGCGTCCGGCTTCGTTTGGAAGCCGGGTCTCGTCATCACCGCCGACGAGGCGCTGGCCGACGACGGCGAGATCGAGATCCAGCTTTCCGATGGCAGCCGGCGGCAGGCGACCATCGCCGGACGTGACCACACCACCGACATCGCGCTGCTGCGGTTCGATGCCGACGTCGCGCCGGTCAAGCTGTCGGCCACGGTTCCCGCGCTGGGATCGCTCGCAATGGTCGTCGCGGCGGACCGCGGCGCGCCGACCGCGCGGCTCGGCATAGTCTCGTTGTCAGGCCCGGCCTGGCGCAGCCTGCGCGGCGGCGACATCGACGCGCGGATCGAGCTGGACGTCCGGCTGCGGCACAGCCAGCAGGGCGGGCTGGCGCTGAATGCGTCGGGAGAGCCGTTCGGCATGGCCGTGCTGGGCCCTCGCCGCGTGCTGACGATTCCGGCCGCGACCATCGAGCGTGTCGCGCCGCAGCTCGAGAGCTCTGGCCGCATCGCGCGTGGATATCTTGGCCTCGGCCTGCAGCCGGTCCGTGTCGACGACGGCATCGGCGCGATGGTGATGAGCGTCGACAAGAACGGCCCCTCGGCGGCCGCCGGCATCCGGCAAGGCGACGTGATCGTTGCGGTCAACGATGAGCGGCTGTCCGGCGTGCGGGCGCTGCTGCGAACCCTGGGACCGCAGAGCGTCGGCAGGGTCGTCGACCTCACGGTCCGTCGCGGCGGCGAGCCGCTGCATGTCAGGGTGACGATCGGCGAGAGGCCGGAGACGTGAGCAGTGAGAGTGCACCTGAGATCGTGATCTCGCTCGAGATCGACGATCCCGTCCTCGCAGACCGGCTGGCGACGCTGCTCGGCGGCGTCGCCGGCCTGCGGCTCGCAGCGCCCGGCGAACCGGCCGCGGCAGCGATCATCTCCCACGATCAAGACAA
The DNA here is from genome assembly GCF_029910015.1 of Bradyrhizobium sp. ISRA436. Lineage (NCBI taxonomy): Bacteria > Pseudomonadati > Pseudomonadota > Alphaproteobacteria > Hyphomicrobiales > Nitrobacteraceae > Bradyrhizobium > Bradyrhizobium sp. ISRA436. Next base: position 1,555,239 of record NZ_CP094519.1, on the reverse strand, counting down.
GGCAGTCTCGCCTGATGATTTCGAGTTGACGCCACGCGAGCTCGACGTGCTGGCGCTGCTCGCCGAGGGCGCCTCGAACAAGATGATCGCAAAGCGCCTCGGCATCTCCGTCCACACCGCCAAGTTTCACGTCGGCTCCCTGCTCGACAAGCTCGACGCCACCGGTCGCACCGACGCGGTCGCGCATGCCGCAAGGCGTGGGGTGATCAATCTGTGAGGCCGAAAGCACACGCGGATGTGATTTCTCCATTCGCCGTCCCCGCGAACGCGGGACCGATACTCCGCAGTCTTTTGCTGCGAACGAGACTCTTCGTTCGTCGTCCTGGCGAAGGCAGGATCCACAACCACCGCATTTGATGATGAACGCGATGTTGGCCCCAGCGTCGCGCGACAACTGACATTTGGGGTAATGAGTCCTGGCTTTCGCCAAGACGACATCGAGTGTGTTGCGCGGCCTGTGGGTCATATCCACATTCTCGCGGCGCGATGCGTCCGAGGTTTTCATCGATCTTCGCCGCTCTGAGATCAGAGGGCGCAGGGAAAGCCGGGTGCCGATCGCACCCTAGGTGGATTTCGCCTTCGTGCACTACGCTGCCACCGACGCGGGGAAGCAGAGTACGACCAACAGGCCCGGCGAATTGTCGCGCAGCTCGATCGTCGCACCGTGCAGGCTGGCGACGGCCGCAACAAGGCTGAGGCCCAGGCCGTTTCCCGGCGTGTAGCGGCTCTGCTCGAGCCGATAGAAGCGCTTGAAGACGTGATCGTGCTGGTCGGTGGGAATGCCGGAACCGTCGTCGGCGACGGAGATCACCGCGCCGCTCTCGCCGTTGCGGCAGGTCACGGTCACTCGCCCCCCGGCGCGGCCGTGCTTGATGGCATTGTCCACGAGATTGGCGATCGCGTCGAACAGGAGGTCGCGATCGCCGATCACCGGCACCTCGGCGTCGCCGGCCAGCTCGAGGCGGGTCGTGTCCCGCTCGGCCGCGGCATCGTAGAGCTCGACCACCTCACCCGCGATCTCAACGAGATTGACGATGCGAAAGGCGTCCTTGCGGGCGCGTGTCTCGATCTCCGAAATCCGCGTGATGGACGCGAACATCGCAAGCACGGTATCGAGATCGGCAATGGTGTCGCCGATCAGCGCCGCATCGTTCTCGCCGTTGCGTGGACAATGATAGGCCTTCTCGAGCCGTCCGCGCATGCGCGTCAGCGGCGTGCGCAGATCATGCGCGATGTTGTCGCTGGCCTGCTTCACCTCGCCCATCAAGGTCTGGATGCGGTCGAGCATCTGATTGAGGTTCTCGGCGACGCGGTCCCATTCGTCGTGACTGCCGTGGAGCGGGATGCGCTGGTCGAGACCGGAGAGCATGATGGCGCGGCTGGTCGCATTGATCGACTCGATCCGGCCGACCGTCCGCCGCGTGACCCCGATGCTGGCGACGGCCGCCAGCACGACAATCAGCACGACGACAGCGATACCGGCCGCCCTGATCTGCGCGGTGAAGCCGTCGAGATCGCCGATGTCGCGGCCGACCAGCAGCCGATCGCCGTTCGGCAGGGTCTCGGTCACGCCCCGCACCAGCGGGGCCACCGAGGCGGGCGACCGCGCCGGCGCGCGAAACTCGGCCCAGCCCTGATCTGCTGCGTCCACCGGCCAGCGCGCGAGGTTTCCGGCGAGCACCGCCGATGCATGGTCGACGAGGAGGTAGACGTGATCGGCAAAGCTCTTGTCGGCGATGCGCTGTCCGATCAGCGCGACCAGGCCGTCGCGTCCGGACCGCGCATAGGCGTCATGGAGGTTCGCCTGCTCGGTCATGATCGCCCGGTCGGACCGGCTGCGCACATAGGAGACCGTCGACCAGTAGACATAGGCGAAGATCGCGCAGACGATCAGGCCGAAGGCCCCGATGGCCATCAATGCCAGACGGAACGTCGATGACCTGAGGGTCTTAGCCAGGAGCACGGAGGCAGTACCCGATGCCGCGGATCGTATGGATCAGCGGATAGGCTTGCTGGTCGTCGACCTTGCGCCGCACCCGCCCGACATAGACATCGATGATGTTCGTCGAGGGGTCGAAATGCAGATCCCACACATGCTGCAGCAGCATGGCGCGCGACACCACGCGGCCCTCGTTGCGCACGAGATATTCAAGCAGCTGGAACTCCTTCGGCAGCAGCGGGATCCTCCGGTTGCGGCGGCTCGCTGTCCGCGAGATCAGATCGACCGCGAGATCGCCGACCCGCAGGATTGTCTCCTTGGCGACGGTCTCGCTGCGCCGGCCCAGCGCCTCCAGGCGCGCCAGCAACTCGACGAAGGAGAACGGCTTGACCAGATAGTCGTCGCCGCCGGCGCGCAAGCCCCGCACGCGGTCGTCCACCTCGCCGAGCGCGCTGATGATCAGGAAGGGCACCACGATCCCGTCGTCACGCATCTGACGCATGACCGCGATGCCGTCGATATCCGGAAGCATGCGATCGATCGTGATCACGGCATAATCGCGCGCCGCGCCCTGGTTCAGCGCCTCGCGGCCGTTCGCGGCCAGATCGACATCATAGCCGCTGGTGGTGAGTTGTTCGACGAGTTGACCCGCAGTCTCCGGATCATCCTCGACGACGAGAATACGGCGGTGAGCTCCGGGCATCGTGTTGAACTCTCCGAGTGCCCCGCGCGACGGCCGCCACCAGACTATCCCATTCCGGGGCAGGATGGAACGGCCGGCGACGACCGCGCGTCAACTGTGCGGTTCGTGGCGCTAGTACCAGTAGTCCCCGCACACGTTGACCCACTGCCATCCGTAAGGCGTCCGTGCCCTGCGCCAGCAGCCGTCGTAGTAATCAGCATACAGGTAAGGCACGCCGACGTCGAAGAAGGCGAAGTGGCGGAAGCGATGACGGAAGAAGCCGCGATGATGGAAGAAATGCGAGCCGCGGAATCCGGCGCCGGCAAACCGCGGTCCAGGTGCAAATGCCGCACGGGTCATCGGTGCACCCGCAAAACGCGGACCGCCAAAGCCCGGGCCACCGAAACGAGCGCCACCGAAACGGGCGCCGCCGAAATGCGTGCCACCCGTGCCGGCAAAGGCCATTCCGCCGCCGCGCATGCCGCCGGCGAAACCTCCTCCATGCATTCCGCCAGCAAAACCGCCGCCGTGCATTCCGCCGCCGCCGAAGCCGCCAGCAAAACCGCCGCCACGGCCACCGCCGAAGCCACCACCACCGAAGCCGCCGCCATGACCGCCGCCGCCACCACCGAAGCCGCCACCGTGACCGCCACCGCCGCCGCCACCGAAGCCACCGCCTCCGCCGCGGGCAAGGACAGGCGGCGCAAGCGCGACCGCCGCGGCGAACGTCGCCGCCACGAGACCAGTGAAGAGCTTGTGCTTCATCGAAAGATCCTTCCTCGTTGGGCTGCGGCGAAGGACCTTCGCCGCAGGAAGAGGAGGATCAGGAGACGCAAACCGGCGGCCTCCTTCAACTTACAAATGCGCCAGATTCTGACGCCGGAGTTAGTTTCGGCGAGACGCCTTGCGTTCCGTTGGGCAGCCTTCGAGTCCAGATCACGCTTTACGAAGCGTAGCCTCGCCAATAGCCGCCTTAAGTCCAGGTTCGGACATCGGAGCTGACCTTCCATACGTCCGCCTTGGGCCAAAACCTGACGTTCGACCCGGCGGCAAGTACGTGGGCAGGCTCGGTCTCCTGCCAAGGAGTCTATCGATTGATCAGCCAAAGGACCACGCTCAGGACGATGCTGATGATGAGCGACGTCATGAGCGGAAAGTAGAACGAAAAATTCGGCCGTTGGATCACGATGTCACCGGGCAACCGCCCCAGACCCAGCCTGCCGATCAAAGGCCAGCAGATTCCAGTCACGACCAGGACAATTCCGAGGACAATAAGCGTGCGCGACATCTTGCGCTCTCCCTATACCTCGCATCCGTGCCTCGATTACAGCACGAAAAGCACGAGCATCTTCGTTCGGCGCATGTAGGCGCGAACGTCTCGCCGAATTGCTGACACATGAACTCCTCCTCGCGCTGCGCGCTGTAGATGAGATAAGAGGCGAAAAAGACAAGCCAAAGTGCGGGAATGATCCAGTCGATGATCGTCATGCCTTGATACGCTCGCGAGCGGAAGATGGTTTCGCGGTCAAATCAGCAAAACGATCACTCGATAGCAGACCCATGCACTTCAACCACCAGAAAGCAGGCCCTTCCCCGAGTGTGGGTCAGCATTAATGTGCCAAAAGTGCAACGATCCAAAAGCCAATCCCGGCCAGTCCCGCTGTTAGGGCGACCCCGAATAGCCAACGCTGCCGGCTGAGAATGGTCACACTCGCAACGCTGATTGCGATCTGAAACAGCGCCAGCGACAAGAACAGATTCTGACGCGGCTCGCGCAGCGCAGCGCTCTTGGCATCTGCAGCTTCAACTTGCTTCTCCAGTGCCGTGGCCTTGGATTGCAGCTCCTCCTTTTGTTGCGCATACTTTGCAAGTTTCTCGTCGTAACCGGGGTGAGCCTCAGTTGGCGTCAACTGCTTCGCCAACTCCATCAGGTGGGACTTGGCGCTGACCGCCTGGTAATATGCCCATTGATTAGCTGCATCCGCTTTCTTCAGCACCGCTTCATTCTTGTAAAGGATCGCGTCGTTGGCAACGTGACTTGCCTCGTGTCCCACAATGCCACCCATCGTGGCCACGACCGCTGTGAAGATCGCAACCCATTTTTCCAATCCATATTCGCTCCCAAGCTGATGAGGAATGCGTATCTCTTCGCTCATTGGAGGCTGATCCTCAAACTCGCCTTCTGCCCGCACTCACCGAGCGGACAATGACACCGAGATTTCGAGATGTCGGTAGGGAAACCGAGTTCCCGGCCTTTCCGTTCCGCGCGGCTCGACGCGGGTCACCGCGTTTACTCGCTAGGTGCTGCACCGATCGAGATTGACGCCGGAGGCGTTCGCCAGGCTTCATGACCCTGCCAAATCGCCAAACCGCCAGGTCTGCTTGGGGTCCAAAAGGCGTCGTTACGAGGTCGTCAAGATATGTCCGCTTTCACCGCGAAGGCGGACACCCCTCGTTCTATGAGCACACCCCTCAGGTCGGCTTGCCGCGCCCGCTCTTCTCGGCGGCGCGGCGCAGGGCGTCGGCGAGCGCACCACCGCCGGACTGTTCCTGCGGCCGGCGCGGCGCCGATGACGACGTCTTGCCCGAGCCACGCGAAAAATCGCGCGACGGCCCGCCGGGGTCCTTCTTCGGTCCGATCTCGTCGTCGAGACGCAGCGTCAGCGCGATGCGCTTGCGTGCGACCTCGACGTCCAGCACCTTCACCTTGACGATATCGCCCGGCTTCACCACCTCGCGCGGGTCCTTGATGAAGGACCTCGACATCGCCGAGATGTGCACGAGGCCGTCCTGGTGCACGCCGATATCGACGAAGGCGCCGAACGCCGCAACGTTGGTCACCGTGCCCTCGAGGATCATGCCCTTCTTGAGGTCCTTGACCTCCTCGACGCCTTCCTTGAACACCGCCGCCTTGAACGCCGGACGCGGATCGCGGCCGGGCTTTTCCAGTTCCCGCAGGATGTCGGTGACGGTCGGAAGACCAAACGTGTCGTCGACGAAGGCCTGCGGCTTGAGCTGGCGCACGACGTCGGCGTTGCCGATCAGCGCCTTGATGTCGCTCTTGGTTGCTTCCAGGATGCGCCGGACCACCGGATAGGATTCCGGATGCACGCCCGACGTATCGAGCGGGTCCTCGCCATTGTTGATGCGCAGGAAGCCCGCGCATTGCTCGAACGCCTTCGGCCCGAGCCGCGGCACGTCCTTCAGCGCCTTGCGGGACTTGAACGGGCCGTTGGCGTCGCGGTGCTGCACGATGCTCTGCGCCAGCCCCTGCCCGATCCCCGACACGCGCGCGAGCAGCGGCACGGAGGCGGTGTTGGCATCGACGCCGACCGCGTTCACGCAGTCTTCCACCACGGCATCGAGCGAGCGCGCCAGCTTGGCCTCGCCGAGATCGTGCTGATACTGGCCGACGCCGATCGCCTTCGGATCGATCTTGACGAGCTCGGCCAGCGGATCCTGCAGGCGGCGCGCGATCGAGACCGCGCCGCGCATGGTGACGTCGAGCTCCGGCAATTCCTGCGAGGCGAAGGCCGACGCCGAGTAGACCGAGGCGCCGGCCTCGGAGACGACGATCTTGGTCATCTTGCGCTCCGGCAGCCGCTTCACCAGCTCGGTCGCGAGCTTGTCGGTCTCGCGCGAGGCGGTGCCGTTGCCGATCGCAATCAACTCGACGCCATGCTCGATCGCGAGCTTGCCGAGAATGGCGAGCGCCTCGTCCCAGCGCCGCTGCGGCTCGTGTGGGAAGATCGCGGTCGTCGCCAGCACCTTGCCGGTGGCATCGACCACCGCGACCTTGACGCCGGTGCGATAGCCGGGATCGAGCCCCATGGTGGCGCGTGCGCCGGCCGGCGCCGCCAGCAGCAGGTCGCGCAGATTGGAGGCGAACACGCGCACCGCCTCGGTCTCGGCCGCGGTCCACAGCCGCATGCGCAGATCGATGTTGAGATGGATCTGGATCTTGGTGCGCCACGCCCAGCGCACGGTCTCCGCCAGCCACTTGTCGCCCTTGCGACCCTGGTTGGAGACGCCGAAGCGGTGCATGATCTTCAATTCGTAGGCGCTGGGCACGCCGGCCGCGGGGGCCTGCGCCTCCGGCTTGATCTGCAGGTCGAGGATCTCTTCCTTCTCGCCGCGGAACAGCGCCAGGATGCGGTGCGACGGCAGCTTCGGCAGCGGCTCGCTGAAGTCGAAATAGTCCTTGAACTTCTCGCCCTCGGTCTTCTTGCCGTCGCGCACGGTGGAGGCCATCACGCCGTTCGACCACATCTCCTCGCGGAGCGCGCCGATCAAATCGGCATCCTCGGCAAAGCGCTCGACCAGGATCGCGCGCGCACCTTCGAGCGCGGCGGCAACGTCGGCCACCTGCTTCTCGGCATCGACGAACGGTGCGGCGGTCTCGTTCGGGTCGCTCTCGGGGTGCGCCAGCAGCAGGTCGGCGAGCGGCTCGAGCCCGGCCTCCTTGGCGATCTCCGCCTTGGTGCGGCGCTTCGGCTTGTACGGCAGGTAGATATCCTCGAGCCGGCCCTTGCTGTCGGCGGCCATGATTTGGGCTTCGAGGGCGGCATCGAGCTTGCCCTGCTCGCGAATCGAATTGAGCACCGCGGTGCGGCGCTCCTCGAGCTCGCGCAGATAAGTCAGGCGCTCCTCCAGCGTGCGCAGCTGCGCATCGTCAAGCGCGCCGGTCAGCTCCTTGCGGTATCGCGCGATGAACGGCACCGTGGCGCCACCGTCGAGCAGCGTCACCGCCGCCTCGACCTGCTCGTCGCGAACCCCCAGCTCCTGCGCAATCTGATGATGAATTTTGGCCACGCTCGTCTCTCTGAACCCGTGACGCCGACGGACGTCCGACGGCGCGGAGGCCGCTTATGGACCATCCCGGATTGATTCAGCAAGGCGCGCTGTGGATCAAATTTGGCGTCCCGCCGCGCGTTATGTCCGGGATGTGTGTCTTCCGCGACTTGACAAATAGATGCGCGCCGCATTGCCGCCGTAGATCGCGGCCTTCTCATCCGCCGACAGATCGGCCAACAGGGACTCGCTGGCCGCGAACCAGCTCGCATAACCGCCAGCCAGATTGACCACCGGCCAGTCGCTGCCCCACAACATCCGCCGCGGCCCGAAGCAGCCAAGGACGTGGTCGACCGCCTCGCGCAGGTCGTCAACTTTCCAGTTCGGCGCCGCCTCCGTGACCAGGCCCGAGAGCTTGCAGACCACATTGGCGCGCGCGGCGAGCCGCGTGACATCGTTCTTCCAGCCCGCGATCTCGCCGCTGGCAAGCTGCGGCTTGCCGAAATGGTCGAGCACGAATTGCAGGTCGGGATGACGGTCGACCACCTGCATCAGCCTCGGCAAATGCCGCGGCAGAACCAGCGCGTCGAACACGAGGTGATGCCGCGCCATGGCTTCGCACTGCGCGGTCAGGGCCGGACGGAGCAGCCAGTCGTCGTCGGCGATGTCCTGCACCATCGGCCGCAGGCCGACGAGCAGCTCGCGCGCCGCGATCGCATCGATCCGCGCCACCGCATCGTCTGCATCGAAGTCGATCCAGCCGACCACGCCGCGCACCAGCTCCGCTCCTTTGGCGATATCCAGCATGAAGGCCGTCTCCGCCTCAGTCGGTGCGGCCTGCACCAGGATCGTGCCCTCGATCCCGGCTGCGGCGAGATGCGGCGCCAGGTCGGCGAGGCCGAAGTCGCGATAGATCGGCGCGAGCTCGGGCGTCAGCCAGCCGTAATCGGCGCGCGCCAGCGTCCAGACGTGGTGATGCGCGTCGATCCGCATCATGCCGGCACCGGCGCGTCGTCGTCGAGCAGATGCTCGGCCTTCAGGTCGCGCCACAGCGCTGATGGCACGGATGTCGACAGCGCGGCGACGTTGCGCTCGACTTCCTGCGGCGTCTGCGCGCCGAGCACGAGGCTGGCGACGGCCGGATGGCCCAATGCGAAATGCAGTGCGGCGGTCGGCAGCGCCACCTGATGGGCGCGGCAGACCCGCTCGATCGCGGCCACCTTCTGCATCACGTCCGGCGACGCGTCCTTGTAATTGTATTTGGCGCCGGCAACGGCGCCGGTGGCCAGAATACCGGAATTGAACACGCCGCCGAGCATCACGCCGATGCCTTGCGTCTGCGCAAGCGGCAGGAATTCGGCGAGCGCCGGCTGCTCGAGCAGCGAATAGCGGCCGGCGAGCAGCATGGTGTCGAACGTGCCGGCCCTGGCGAAGCGCACGCACATCTCGGCCTCGTTGACGCCGATCCCGATGCCCTTGACGACGCGCTCGGACCGCAGTCTGTCGAGCGCGACATAGGCGCCGTCCATCGCCTCACGAAAGCGCTGCTCGATTGCGTCCACGCCGTGCGTCCAGACGTCGACATCGTGGATCAGCAGCAAGTCGATCCGGTCGATGCCGAGCCGCAGCAGCGACTGCTCCACCGAACGCATCGTGCCGTCGTAGGAATAATCCACCGCCGCGCGGTGCGGCTGCCCGCCGACGAAATTCGAGCCGTCGCCGCGCCCGTGGAACGGATCCATCCAGCGCCCGACCTTGGTGCAGACGACGATGTCGTCGCGCGCCACGCGGCGCAGCGCGGTTCCGCTGCGATGCTCGGCGAGGCCGTGCCCATAGAGCGGCGAGGAATCCAGCAGGTTGACACTGAGCGCGAACGCCCGCTCCGCCGCTGCTATCGCCGTGGCATCGTCCAACAGCGCAAACAGGTCGCCGAGCGGCGCGGTTCCGAAACCGAGGATCGAGACGTTGAGCCCGGTCCGCCCGAGCCTGCGGCGCGGCAATGCTGGCGTAGAGTCCGGACGTGAGGATTGATGGTGGTTCATCGCGACGCCTCCCCTGCAGTCTTCTTGCTTGCAGGCAGACTAGCCTCGCAGCCGTGCCGAGCACAAGCCGCAGCGCGGTCGGCACGGCTGCCGTTCCCCACAGCGTGGTGCAGGCGCTCGAAACAAACGCGGGGCTCTGCGCGGCGTCACCACGCATATCTCAGGGCGCCGCCCGGAGAGCGCCTAATGGCTGGAGGGATGCCGGTTCATGTTCTCGAGAGGCTCACGCAAGGCATCGAACTGCTCGCCAAAACCCCTCCAGTCTCCGGACTTCAACCGCTCCATGGCCTGGTTGTAGTGATCGAGCGCCTCCCGCGCCGGGCTCCTCGCCGGACCACCGAGGGACAGATCCTCCGTCGGTCCCGTTTCCGGCCGCGGCGTACCAGGCCCGGTGAACAGCGCCGACAGGGCCTCGCCGAGCGTCTCCTTCATCACCACATGCTCGTCATAGGCTGCGATCACCCGCTTGAGCTCCGGCAGATGTCCCTGCTCGGCGCGCAGATAGAGCGGCGTGACATAAAGGATCGAGTTCTCGATCGGGATCACGAGCAGGTTCGCCCCGCGTATCACCCGCGAGCCCATCTGATTCCACAACGTCAGTTGCTGCGAGATCTCGGTGTTCTGATTGATCCGCGCCTCGATCTGGAACGGCCCGTAGACGAGCTTGTCCTTTGGGAATTCGTAGACGATCAGCTTGCCGTAGTCGGGCGCGTCACAACGCGCGGCAAGCCACGCGATCATGTTGTCGCGGCGGCTCGGCACCATGGGAACCATCAAGAAGAACTCGGCCCGTGGCTCACCCGGCAACCGCATGATGATATAATAAGGGCTCATCACCGACGTCCCGCTACCGCCCGGCTGGCGCGGGAACTGCCAGAGATCCTCGCGGTTGTAGAACACCTCGGCGGCTTCCATGTGGTAGACCTGATAGAGCTGCGCCTGGATCAGGAACAGGTCCTCCGGATAGCGAATGTGCTTCTGCAGATCCGCGGGCATCGCCGCGAACGGCTTGAACAAGTGCGGGAAGATCCGCCCATAGGTTGCGGCAACCGGATCGGCCGGATCCATCAGATAGAAATCGACGGTCCCGTTATAGGCATCGACGGCGATCTTCACCGAATTTCTGATGTAATTGAGATCGAAACCCTGTGCAGCCGGCGTCGACGGAAAATAGGAGCTCGTCGTGTAGGCGTCCTGCATCCAGAACATCCGCCCGCCGCTGATGACCAGATAGGGATCGTGATCGAGTCTCAGGAACGGCGCGATCGTGGCGACCCGCTTCCGGATGTTGCGCCGGATCATGATCCGGCTCTGCGGCGTGATGTAATCTGAGAGCAGCAGGTTCGGATCGTCGAAGTAATAGGCGAACAGCGTTCGCCATCCCATTGACCCGATCGGAATTCCGCCGACGCCATCATACTCCGCATAGACGTTGCCCTTGCCCTTGGGATAGTCAAACTCCGGCGTGCTTGTCTTGACGACGACGTAGTCGTCGCTCTCCTCACTGAAGTAGATGCGCGGCTCGCGGATCTCGGGACCACCGCCCGCCATCGGAGGAATATTCCGCAGGTAGAACAGCGGCAGTCCTTCTGGGCTCTTGCGGGTGACTGGGCTCATCACCGCGCCGTTGCCGTGGGTGAACAGCACGTGATGGTTGACCCATGTCTGTGCGTTCGGCGGCAGCAAGGAGGGCCGCAGCTCGCGGGCCGACAGCATCACGCTCTGGTAGGAGCCGTCGAGCCAGTAGCGGTCAACGTCGAGATCGTGGAATTTGTAGTAGGTGCGGATCTCCTGCAATTGCGCGTAGGTGTCCGACAGGGGCAGCCAGTCCCACAGCCTGATATTATCGATGGTCGCCTTGTTGGCTTCCAGCACCTCAGGGGAGAGCTTCTGTTCGGCGGCAAAGGGCTTGGCTGCGATCTTGTCGAGATTGTAGGCCTGCCGGGTCAGCGCGATGTTGCGGTCGATATAGGGCCTTTCGAGCTGCAACTCGCTCGGTCTGACGAGGAAGTGCCGGAACAGCACAGGGACCGCACCGGTCAGCACGAAGGAACCGGTGACGACAAGAAGGAACGCGGCAGCAGGAAGCCAGTAGGTGCGCATCCGGAGGTTCGCCCATGCGGCGGCCGCCGCGATGATCGAGAACCCGATCAACAGCCAAAGACCCGGCAGCGTGACATGGATATCGGTGTAGCTTGCGCCAACGACGACCCCGTTGTCGCCATAGAGCAGCATATAGCGGTCGAGACCGTAGGACCACGCCTTCACCATGAAGAGAAGACCGAGCAGCGCCGAGCCGTGGGCGATCGCCGCTGAGGACATTGATCGGCGTTGCGCGCTGTACTCGATCTCGCCCTGCACCCAGTAGATCGTGCCGGCGAGCAGCGCGCTCAGAACGAGCGTGAGAATCATCCAGTTCTTGATGAGAATATAGGCGGGCAGCGAGAACAGGTAGAAGCCGAGATCCTTGCCGTAGAGCGGATCTTCCGCGCCGAACGGCACCTGATAGAGAAACCGCAGGAAGACGCTCCAATTGCCGACCTCCGCTGCCGCGACGAGCAGCGCGAGCAAGGCCGCCGCGCCGGCGACGATCGGAGGCCACCGTAGTCGATCGCGCAACGGCGCAAGCGGATCCGGCGGCGCGCTACCTGCGGTCTGCGACATCCACACCGCGGCAAGATGTGCCGACCGCTTGCCGGCAAGGCGCACCGCGAGCCATCCATTCACCCAGAGGATGAGCGAAGTTGCCGTCCAGATCGCAGCAAGGACGACGGCTTGGGCACCGATCGTTATCCAGAAGACCTGCAAATAGCCGATCGACGCAAACCACAGCCAGTCGACCAGGAAGTCGCTCGCGAGCGAGAGCAGGATCAGGCTGCTCACGATGACGATGGCCGCAATGACCAGCCCGACCACGGCATTTTGCCGTGGTGCCTTCCGTCCGGGTCCGGCGATCCCGATCGTCATGGCCTCATCATAGCGGAAAGCCGGGACGCTTGCCGCCAGATTCCTGCGCGGGCCTCAAGCCTCGCCCGATACCGCAGAGCCGGGGCGCGGTTGCCCGTCTCCCATCAGCCACGCTCGGCTGGATCGGCACCCGTCCGATCGCCGTCCAGACTTTGTGGTTGGCGCCAAGGCCGCCGTGCCCGCCGCCCGGCTCAGCGCCGGCGCCGCATGGACTTCACGCGTCGCGCGCCGCCGCGCGGAACGACCATCCGGCGCATGTCAGACGATCATCGTCGATCAGGCATGCTCCTCGGAAATGTCGCAGTTGGTGTAGTCCGGCAGCATCGCCGTCGCGATGATGCTGACGACCGCGCAGAACAGGATATAGGCCGCGATCGCGTAGCCCGTTCCGTACGTTGCCAGCAGTGCGGTCGCGATCAACGGGGCGGGACCGCCTGAGATCACCGAGGAGAGCTGGTAGCCGATCGACGCCCCGCTGTAGCGCAGGCGCGGCGTGAAACATTCGGCGATCAGGGCCGCCTGCGGTCCGTACAGGAGGTCGTGGGGAACGAACGACAGCACGATGGCGATGAAGATCCAGATTGGCACCGTCGTATCCAGCAGCGCGAAGTAGATGAAGCCGTAGATTCCGGTCAGGACCGCGCCGATCAGGTACATCCGCTTGCGTCCGATGACGTCCGAAAAGTGCCCCGCGAGCGGGATCGTCGCCATTGAAACAATGCCGGCGGCGATGAGCGAGGTGAGCAGGAAGTCACGCGGCGTGTGCAACACATTGACCCCGTACGCGAACACGAAGGCAAGGTAGATGTAGGCCGGCGCCTGCTCGGCCATCCGCGCAAGCGCGGCGAGGATGATCGCGCCGGGCTGGCGCTTGATCACTTCGAGGACCGGGACCCGCTCGACGCGATTCTCGGCGACGATGCGCCGGAAGGCAGGGGTCTCGAGAATCCCGAGCCGGATATAGAGCCCGATTGCCACCATCACGATGCTGAGCAGGAAGGGGATACGCCAGCCCCAGACCAGGAACTGGTCGCCGGAGATGCGGCTAAACACCAGAACGGCGATGTTGGCTAGGAGCAGGCCGCCGGGACCACCAAGCTGCGGCCAAGAGGTAATGAAGCCGCGGTGGTTGTTGGTGCGCGCCCATTCCATCGCGAGCAGCACCGAACCTCCCCACTCGCCGCCGACGCCGACACCCTGGATGAAGCGAATGATCGTGAGGATCACGGCGCCCCAGATACCGACTGTCTCGTAGGTCGGGACGAGGCCGACGGCGAAGGTCGCGAGCCCCGTCAGGAGCAAGGTCGCGATCAGCGTTGCCTTGCGGCCGATGCGATCGCCGTAATGGCCGAAGATCATTGCTCCGATCGGGCGTGCGATGAAGCCGACGGTGTAGACGGCAAACGCCTCCAGCACGCCGACCAGGGGATCGGATTTCGGGAAGAACAGCTTGCCGAAGACGAGGCCGGTCACCGTGCTGTAAAGCAGGAAATCGTACCACTCGATCGTCGTCCCCACCGTGCTCGCGATAACGGCACGACGCAGCTGGGTGCGGTGGTCGGTCTCGGACAAGGCATCGGATATCACGTGGATCGTCGTCATAGGGCTCCTCCTCACAGGCCCTTGCTTGACGATTGCTTCACGGATCTTGCGTCGCTATCCCTGATTCCCGTTTCTAATTGCGCGGCGTATGACCACGAAATCGCAAGAAAGGGTTTGACTCCTCGACATTTCGCTGACGGCGATGTCTCGGGGAGATTTGACAGAACAAGCTTGGTCCCGCGGCCCAATGCGAGCAATGCGCACTTAGTAGCAGGACGGTGTGGAGCGGAAGCCTTGCGTCGCTGTCCGACGAGCGCATGCACGCATCACCGGTGAAGGGTGTTGCGATGCAGCGCCCGATGATGGCCGCAGGCATTCCGCCGCCGCATGGCGCCCGCGATTTCGCCCTGCAACAAGAGTACGAGGGCGAGGCTTGCCCCTGCCCGCCCCCGCTAGATCGGATCGAAGGCGCGGATCGGCGGCAGATTGCCGCTGAAGCGCTCCACCTCGACCGTCGTGAGCTGACCGGTGCAGCCTTGCGCGAAGGACGACGTGCCGATGTCGCGCGTCAGCACATTCGGATTGCCGTGAACGCAGAGCGGCGCCTCTTCCTCGGGATCCATCGGGTCGTACCAGGCGCCGGTCGGAAGCTGGACGATCCCGGGGGCGATTGCGTCCGTGACGCGGACCGCCGCAAGGCAGGCGCCGCGCGCATTGAACAGGCGGATGATGTCGCCGTCAGCAATCCCACGAGGATCCGCGTCGCGCGGGTTCATGCGCGCGACCTCGCGGCCGCGATGCTTGGCGTCGGTCGAATGCCCGCCGAAGTCGAGCTGACTGTGCAGGCGCGTCGACGGCTGGTTGGCAATGAGGAAGAGCGGCGCGTCCTGCCGAGGGACATCCGTCTTCTCGAGCCAGACCGGATGCCCTGGACAATCGGCATCGCCGTGGCCGGCGATCTTCGCCGAGAAGATCTCGATACGCCCGCTCGGCGTCGGCAGGGGCCGCTCAACCGGATCCTCGCGGAAGCGGCGCAGCGAACCGCCGTCGTCGAGGTGCTGCCGCACGACCAGGCTGCCGCTTTGCCAGAATTCCTCGAAGCTCGGTGCGGCAAGCCCGCGCGCGGCGAGCGAGGCGCGGGTCGGTTCATAGAGATGCATCAACCATTGCCGCGACGTACGCCCTTCGGTGAAGGCGTCGCGAGCCCCGAGGCGCTCGGCGAGATCGGAGAAAATCTCGTAGTCATCGCGTGCAAGGCCGTAAGGCTCGGCGATCTGGTGCATGGCGACCATCAGCGGATCGTTGCTGGAATAGCCGATGTCCTCGCGCTCGAGCGTCATGGTGCAGGGCAGGACAATGTCGGCGTGCCGGGCCGTCGCGGTCCAGGCGAGCTCGTGCACCACCAGGGTGTCGAGCTGGGCGAAGGCCTTGCGCAGGCGGTTGAGGTCCTGATGATGGTGGAAGGGATTGCCACCGGCCCAGTAGACGAGACGGATGTCGGGATAGGTGCGCGTCTCGCCGTTGTAGCGATAGGTCGTGCCGGGATTGAGCAGCATGTCGGCGATGCGCGCCACCGGTATGAAGTCGGCGACGCCGTTGCGGCCCTGCCCGAGGGTCGGCCCCGGCACCGCGTTCACGCGGCGGCCGTAATAGCCGATCGCACCGAGCGAATAGGCATAGCCGCCGCCTGGCAGACCGATCTGGCCGAGCGCAGCCGCCAGCACCATGCCCATCCACACCGGCTGCTCACCATGCTCGGCGCGCTGCAGCGAATGGGACACGGTGATCAGCGCCCGCCGCCCGGCAAGGCGACGCGCGAGCTTTCGGATAGTGTCGGCGTCGCTGCCGCAAATCGCTGCGGCCCAGGCGGCATCCTTCGGTTGGCCGTCCGCCTCGCCGTTGAGATAGCGCAGGAACACCGGCCAGCCTTCGGTGTAGCGGTCGAGGAAGGCCTGATCGTGCAGGCCCTCGCTGACCAGCGTGTGGACGAGACCGATCATCAGCGCGGCATCGGTGCCCGGCGTGGCGGTCATCCATTCCGCGCCGGCCTCGGCGGGCAGATCGTCGCGCAGCGGGCTGACGAGGATGAACTCGCAGCCGCGCCGGCGCGCCGCTTCCATCGCGCCGCGCTCGACATGCTTGCTGATCGAGCCACCGGCGACCATGGAGTTCTTCAATGCCATCCCGCCGAATGCCAGCACGATCTCGCTCTCGGCGGCGATCTGCTCCCACGTGACGTTGCGCTTGGTGACGTCCTCGTAACCCGACAGGATCTGCGGCAGCAGCACCGAGGACGCGCCGGAGGAATAGGTGTTCACCGAACGCACATAGCCGCCCATCGCGATGTTGAGGAAACGATGAACCTGGCTCTGCGCGTGATGGAAGCGCCCCGCGCTGGACCAGCCATAGGAACCGCCAAAAACTGCGCCGGGGCCGCGCGTGTCGCGGATGCGCTTGAGCTCACAGCCGAGAAGATCCAGCGCCTTCTCCCAGCTCACCGAGACGAATTCGTCGCGGCCGCGGCGGTCGTCGGGTCCGGGACCGCGCTCGAGCCAGCCGCGGCGGATCGCCGGCTGGGCGATGCGAGCACCGTGCCGCAAGGCCGCGGGAAAGTTGTCGATGATGCCGTTCGGGTCGGGATCTCCCTTATACGGCCTGACTTCGAGAAGATTGTTCTCGCGCAGACGCGCCGAGAAGACGCCCCAATGCGACGTATGCGGTTTGAACCCCTCGGAGAGGTCGAGGCCGGGATCGGGGTAGCCAATTGTCTCGTTCATCACGTCGTCCTCAATCGCTGAGCGGGCGGCTTCTGCACGCCACTGTCCCAACTGTATGGGCCAGTTTACTCATCCGCCTTCTCATATCATCAAGTTCAGGTCGGTCGAAAACGCAAGGGCGCGCCCGCGCAAATGGTGCGAAGAACGTGTCAGGCACGTGGCTGAGTTGGGCAGTGGCGAACTGCATCGTCCGAACGCGCAGCGAACGCGACGCTCCTTGCGTTGGAACGGTGCGATCGCGGACACGTATTCCCACAGAGACCGCACCTCGGTTCTTCATCCGGGTGCGCGACCTCGGCTCGAGTTACGCCGACAGGACTGCGTCGGCTCGCAGGCAGCCCTGGGTCACGCAGATTTGTAACTCGTCCCGGTCCAGCGCGCGGATCACGCGCAAAGGCTCCCGATCTTCTGGTGCCGTCTGCGTTGCCATGCACGAGGATTTGCCGCATTTGCGGCCCAGACTCGAACCGCATGAACGATTGCAGGATGCACAATGCAAAACGAAGACGAGATCCTGAGCAAAGTCCCCGAGGTGACACTCGGCTTCTGGGTGATCAAGATCCTTGCCACGACGCTCGGGGAAACGGGCGGCGACGCCGTGACCATGAGCTGGCTGCATGCGGACTTGCATCCCGGCAACGGCGGCTATCTGATCGGCACCGGAATATTTCTTGCCGTGTTCGTTGCGGCCGTGATCGCCCAGATCGTGACGAGACAATTCAACGCCTGGGTCTACTGGCTGGCGATCATAGCCTCCACCACCGTAGGCACGGCCATGGCCGATTTTTTCGATCGCTCATTGGGCATCGGCTATACGGGAGGCTCGTCGATCTTGTTCGCGTGTGTCCTGGGCTCGCTCGCGATCTGGTACCTCACGCTCGGCTCGGTAAATGTCCAGACGGTGGTCACGCCGAAAGTCGAAATCTTCTATTGGGTGACAATCACGTTTTCGCAGACCCTGGGGACCGCGCTCGGAGACTGGATCGCCGACGACACCGGACTGGGATATGACGGAGGCGCGCTCGTGTTCTGTGCAGGACTCGCGCTGCTGGCAGGCTTGTACTACTGGACCGCAATCTCGCGCGTGTTCCTGTTCTGGGCGGCCTTCATATTGACGCGACCGCTCGGTGCGACGATCGGCGATTTTCTGGACAAGCCGACGAACGATGGCGGCCTGGCTCTGAGTCGTCCTTTGGCCTCTGCAGTGATCCTCGCCCTCATTGTCGGGCTCATTCTGGTGTTGCCGCAGAGGCCGGGACGGCATCCCGGATCCCGCATGGCAACTCAAATGCAGTGACCCTCGGCCGGGCTCGCCGCACTCGGCTGCGGACTTCGCTGGCGACGCCGCAAGGAGACCGGCAGCTGGGCCTCGTCAGGCGGGAAAGCAAGCTGTCGCGGTCAGCGTCAGCGGGGCCATATTGAGGATTTGGGGAAACTGGAACTGATAGCTCGCGTTCACCTGGTTGCCGCAGGCGGGGGCGGCGTAGGTGAAGGTTGAAGCCGGGAGGTTGAGGCCGAACGCCTGCTGGCTTGCGTATGTGGCGATCACATCAGGCTTGTTCGTGGGACAGAGCGTAGTGTTCACAGTTGCGCATCGCGCGGCAATCTCGACACCGTGCTGCAATCCCGCCTGGGTCCACAGCAATAGACCGACCTCGACGATACCGAACACGAACGCGAAGAACAGCGGTGCGATCAAGCCAAACTCGAGCGCGGACGCACCGCGGCGATCTCTCCACAATGCGGCGGCAGTCTTCATTGCAGCCTCACCGTCGATTGCATGCTGAGCGAGTAGCCGCTTGGAACGACCTGGTAGTTGATGATGGTCCAGTAGGACCCCTGCGCGGATACGGTGGTGTAGGTGCCCGCCTGCGCGCCTCCCGGGCACGTGCTCCCGCAGGTCGTGCTGGTCACTCCCGACGTCGTCGCGCATCCGCAAAATTTGACCGGAGCAGGCGAAGCGCTGATCGCCGTGGAATTCGTCGCATTGACGACCGCGGCCGACATCGCGTTGCTGTCGAAGCCGTGCGCGATCGCATATTCGACGCCCGCCTGCGCCGCGCTCTCCACCTGCATCTTGCGATAGACCGCAAGCCCGATATCGACCACCGAAACCACCATCAGGGTCAGGAGCGGAACGAGGATGCCGAACTCGATAGCCGCGGCGCCGCGCGTGTTCTTGCGGAAACGCCCGAGCAGGCGGCGCGGGCCGCGACGCCGATGGGATCGGCACTCACCACATGCATTGCCCGTTTTCATCTCAAAACTCCGACTTGATCAATATATTAAATATTAAGGCTTACTCGACGAGTTGCGCCGTCGTCGTGCCGATGGTGCTGCCACCCAAGGCGGCGCAATTGACCTGAAGATTCGAACTGCCGGTAAGGGCGATCGTATCGGCGATGACCTGTGTGCACGAGGAGGTCGTGCCGTTGCCGCCGCTGAACTGCAGGTTCGCCTTCGGCAGGTAGATGGCGCCGCCGAAATTCTGGGAGCCGCCGCCCTGCAGCGAAAAAGTCGTGCCTGTCGTCATGCTGCGGTCGCCATACATCACGATGCCCGCGGTCGGTCCGGAGGCCGGAGCCGTCAAGTTGACAATGGCGTTGCTGCCGATGTTGGCGGTGGCCCAACCATTGCTGGCCGAACCAGTGAAGACGAGCGTCACTCCCGCGGTGCCGGTGCAGGAGCTGCAAGTGACCGTTGCGTTGCCTTGCACCGACAAGCCCCCGCCGGAGCCGTAAAAGTAGTAGATGCCGGGGGTCAGATCCAACGTGTATCCGGATTGGACCGAAACAAGACCACTATAGCACACGCCCGGGGAGATCGAGTTGACCTTCCCACTGCTGTTGATTTTTTGGTTACTAGGGTCGCACGGGGTCGGCGTCGTGGGGGGAGAGACAGTCGCATAAGGATCGGCGGTCGGCCTGATGCCGCTCCGAATGCCGTTCGGGGCCGTGATGTTGCTCGCACCGGAGATGGTCCCGACCGCTCCGACCAAGTTGGCGGACACCCTTGCAGTGCCACTCACGTTCAGCGAGGGAGAACCGCTGGAGTTGCTATAGAGATTGCAGTTGATCAGATTGAGATTGTTACTGCCGCTCACGTTCACAGCCGAGTTGGCCGTGGGATCGAGCGCAAGCACGCAGCCCGTTCCGACATTGGGGAGCGCGACGGCGCGGGCCGTGACGGGGACCGTGCCGGAGCCGAACAACGCCGACAGGAGCCGCGGTTGCGGCTGGCTGATGATGACTTCGACGGCCTGAGAGTTCGAGGTGAAGCTTCCCGTGGTCGGCGGCTGGTTCACCGTGACGGTGACATTGTTGGTCCCGTTCGTGTAGCCGTAGAATGCCGTGATGGCGCCGGCCTCGGTGACGAGATTGGTGCCGGCGGTGGCTGCGCTGACGGCCGCCGAGTCAGCGGCGCTGAGCATGTTCTTCTGCTTGTAGAACCACCAGGCGACCTCGGTGCCGAGGCCCGCAGTCCCGACCAGAACGGGGAGCAGCAGGGCGACGACGATGGCGTAGCTGCCGGACTCGTCGCGCACAAAGCGATCGAAAAGACGGTTTAAACGGGAGCGCGGCGTCACCGGCGCCGACCTCATTTGCGAGGGTACTTCCGCCTTCCAACTCATGAAGGCCGTCATGTTGTCCTCAATGTTCAAGTGGCCAATGCAAACCTTATACGCCGCGGCGATTTAACGCGGGCTATCTTCCGCCGAAAAAACTGCGAGCGAGCGCGTAACCCTTCGTTATCCAATTCGGGGCTGCTCCGGGGAAACGGATCATCCGGGGCCAAGGCAAGCGATAGAGCCACTGTCACGTGTCCTGCACTGCACCCCGCAAAACTACGGATACGCCGCATCAGGCTCACGCCGACACAGGCCGGACCAGTTGTGGGGTTAATGTAAGCTGCCCCCGATGATCGGGGGAAGCTATCGGGGCGGCGGGACCCATCAAATCACGCGGTCGGTGTCGTGACGCGCGCGAAGGCGGCGCACGTCCACGCGGCCGAGCGCGACTTGCGCTCCAACGATTGGTCGGGTGTTGACGGGCCCGCAGCGCGGCCAGCTGATGCCGCGTTCACGACCGACGTCCGTCGTGAACAACACCAGATGCTTTCATGCTGACGCACATGGTTGCGTACCGAGAAAGAAATAAGCCGGAGCAGGTCAGCACCAGCCTTTCTTCCATTGACCGGGCGGGCAGGCGCGGCCCCTCCAGCCGACCTTCCGTCCGCGACTCCAGCCATAGGGATAATAGCCGGCGCCACGTCCCCATCCGTATCCGTGACCGTACCATCCGTGACCGTACCCGTGCCCGCCTCGCACTTGAACCAAACCGCGAGGCATCGCGGAATTACGCAGCGGGGGATATGTCGGCGGGGCTGCCGCTGCCGCCGAAACTCCGATCGCGAGCGTGAGCGCTGTCAACACAATCAATCTTCGCATCAGCATTCCTTTCTTTGATGTCCACGCGGATCGGATCAGGACAGGATGGCAAGCATGCCCGCGCCTCCCGCCCAAGCACGGTGCGATCCCGGCGACAATGACTGAGACAACGCGGCCCACCGGCTTGGCGGCGGGCCGCTTCGCTTGAGCTTACCTGGACCTCGTCGAACCGCCCATGCGACGGCTCGAACCGGTTGTCTGGCCGGGAGCGTAACCAGAGGCGCCCGGGCTCCCGCGCTTCGATCCCCTCGCTTGCATCTCTCGTCCCGGAGCATAGCCGGAAGCGCCAGGGCTGCCTTTCTTGGAGCCCTTCGACTGCATCTCGTGGCCCGGTGTCTTGCTTGATACGCCCTGCGCGAAAGCGACGGGGGCGGAAGCAAGAAGACAAGCTGCAGAAAGTGCGATGATTGCGTGCTTCATTTTGTTCTCCGCGAACCAAGCCCCGCCAACTAACGGCTTGAAATCCATGCCGTTCCATGAACGGTCGTTCATCCAGGGCGTAGCCGCTCCTGGAGCTGGTCAAACGACGACGAATTGCAGCGTGCGGATTCAAGACGTATGTTGGGTCTATAATCAGGCAGCCGCCTATCGTACGGCGAGAGTCTGACGGCCTCACGGTGGACGGTTTGCATTTTGCATCGGAGGTGATGTCATGACCATTGCTCCCACGCTCCAGAAATACCTAGCTGCTGAAAACATCCAATACGAGGTGATCCCGCACGAACTCAGCATGACGTCCGCTCGCACGGCTGAGGCATGCCATATCTCGGGCGATCGCCTCGCCAAGGGCATCGTGTTGCGGCGCGACGGCGAATACATGCTGGCCATCTTGCCCGCATCGCATCACCTGCGCCTGTCGGAACTGAGGACAAAACTCGGCGACAATGTCCATATGGCCGATGAAACCGAGATCAATCGGCTGTTCAGCGACTGTGCACACGGTGCAGTCCCTGCCGTCGGCAAATGCTACGGGCTGGATATCATCGTCGACGACAGCATCGAGGCACAGCCGGAGATCTATATGGAAGCGGGCGATCACGAGACGCTGCTCCATATGGGTCACGCGCAGTTTGCGCGCCTGACGGCCGACGCGCTGCACGGGCGCTTCAGCGCGCACGACTGAGGATTCGCGCGCCGCCCAATGCCTTTGCGATCTTGGGCGGAAACCCGGGCCGCGAAGTCGTAGTAAATTTGTTCGGAGGGTGGCGGCTACTGCGTCGGCGTCGGTCTGGTCGAATCGCCCAGGAGTGATGCTTGCTGCAGTGACCTCGCACCTGATCGGTTGTACAGTATGGGAAATGGGGGCGCTGCTGCATTGCAATCAATGCACCTGAAACCCGGGAACGGAGGCTCCGCCATGAAAGTCAAAGACGTGATGCACAAGGGTGTCGACTGGGTCAACCCCAACACCCCTATTACCGAGCTCGCCAAATTGATGCAGGCGCAAGACATCGGCTGCATTCCGATTGGCGCGGACGACAAACTGATCGGGATGGTGACCGACCGCGACATCGTCTGCAAAGGACTGGCGAGCACCAACTTCGATGCCGGCCGCGCGACGGCGCGCGATGTGATGACTGAAGGCATCCATTGCTGCCGAGAGGACGATGACCTCGCAAAGGCGATGCATCATATGGAGAAGCTGCAGGTCCGCAGGCTGCCGGTGATCAACAAGAGCAAGCGGATGGTCGGCATCATTAGTCTGGGTGACGTGAGCCGTTCCGCGTCGGCTGATTTGCTGACCGAAACCGTCAGGAACGTTTCGGCGCATCATTGAATGCGGCCAGCGCTCCTCTCGCGATCGGCGCACGATCAGACGTCGAGCCAAGCCCGAGCCATGCGTTGGTCGTGGAGCCATCGCGCGGCGCGAAAGGCTGCGGCCCGAAGCGCTTCACTTTGCGTCGGTGCGAACGCAAGACGATGCGGATTAGCGTCGATTTGCCAGTGCGGTCGGGTCGCCCGCTCGACCGCGAAGTGGCAAGTCGGCACGCGGCAGCGTGACGACGCTGGTGCCCGGCAGCTCCGGCGTCACACCTCGGATGGACCGCCGTCTCACCGCGCTGCACCGACGAGGGTGCGGACCATCCTCGATCTATTTCGCGGCTGCCAGCGAGGCAGCCTGCGACCCCGTGGCCGTTCGTCGAGCGGAACAGTTCGGCTTCGGATGCGTTTTTCCGACTGAAGAACGCCATTGGGCGGAACGCATGTGCTGATGCGCAACGACCGACCTGCGGTTACGCTGAAATGTCCCGCGTGCAGTCGCGCGACGCTCCATCGGCTTCTCTACGTCAAGAACGGTTGCGACATCCTCCAATGTCCCGACTGCGGACTGGGACGCACCGAGGCATCGAGCTTCGACCCTCTCGCCTATTATGACGATGGCTACTTTTCCGGCCGTCAGTCCGACGGCTACGCCGACTATCGCGGCGCCGAACCCGTGCTACGGCGCGAGTTCGCCCGCACGGTCGAGTTCATCCAGCGCCGCAAGGCACGGGGCTTCCTGCTCGAGATCGGCTGCGCCTACGGCTTCTTTCTCGATGAAGCGCGCCGCGCTGGATTTGAGGTGAGCGGCATCGAGCCCGCGGAAGCGGCTGCAGCGCATGCTGGCGATCTCGGCTTGAACGTCGTCCGCGGCCCGCTGAGCGAAGCGACTCTCAAGTCGCTTGGCACCCTGGATGTCATCGTTCTCCTCGACGTCGTCGAGCATCTGCCCGACCCGAGGGAAGCCCTCGCGCTACTCGCGGACCATCTCCGGCCGGACGGAATCATCGTGCTGACGACCGGAGACTTCGGCTCCTGGGCAGCGCGATCGACCGGCGCGCACTGGCGCCTGATGACGCCGCCGCAGCACCTCTGGTTCTTCAACCGCGACAGCATCGCGTCTCTGGCCCATTCGATCGGTCTTCGCATAGAGAGTTCCGATCGCCCCTGGAAATTCGTGCCGTTCTCGCTGATCGCCTTCCAAATCGGTCGCATGCTCGGCCGCAAGATCGCGGCCAGCCCGACCGGAAACCGGTTCGCCATTCCGGTAAACCTGTTCGACGCGATGCGCGTGGTCTTGAGCAAGGCGCCCCCACATCCGGATACGAGCTTCCCATGACCGGCCGGATTCGCAATCCCTGGGTTGTTGTCGCGGCGTACAATGAAGCACCGGTGGTCGGCAGCGTCGTGTCCGGCATTCGCCGCGCCGGATACGCGGTCATCGTGGTCGATGACGGCTCCGCCGACCGCACCGGCGACGTCGCGTTGCTCGCAGGGGCGGTCGTGGTCCGGCATCCGATCAACCTCGGACAGGGCGCCGCATTGCAGACCGGCATCGAGTTCGCCCTCGAGCAGCGTGCGGATGCACTCGTCACGTTCGACGCCGACGGTCAGCATTCCCCCGCGGCCATCGCGGCGCTGCTCGCGGCGATCGAGCAGCCCGGGATCGATTTCGCGCTCGGCAGCCGCTTTCTCGCCGGCGCGACCGCGAATCTGCCGGCGTCGCGCCGTATCCTGCTCAGCGCCGCGGTGTGGTTCACGCGCGCGAGCACTGGACTGCCGGTCACCGATACCCACAACGGCCTACGGGCGATGACCGCGCGCGGCGCACGCACGATCTCCTTGCGCCAGAACCGGATGGCACACGCGTCCGAGATCCTGCATCAGATCGCGCAGAGCCGCCTGCGCTTTGTCGAGGTGCCGGTGAACATCGAGTACAGCGCCTATTCGCTGGGCAAGGGTCAACGCATCACCGATGCGCTGACCGTCCTGATCGATCTGTTTGCGCGGAGGCTTTACCGATGATCGCACAGCTGTTGCTGACGGCCCTTCTGGCGTTGGTTCTGGTCTACGCCTGGTCGGCGCATCGGACGGTGCCGATCATCGGCCTGCTCGCGAGCAGCGCTGCGCTCGCCGGCCTCTACTTCGTCTGGGTACCCGAGCATGCCACCGCGCTCGCGGCCTTCGCGGGAATCGGCCGCGGGTCGGACCTCATCGTCTACACCTGGGTCGTGATCAGCCTGCTCATCATGCTCAACTTGCACCTCAAGCTGCGGCTCCAGCTCGACATGATCACGCGGCTGGCGCGCGCCGTGGCGATCGATCGCGCCAAGGAGAGCCGGCGTGAGGCAGGCCCCCCGCGAAAACGTCGCCCGGTCATGTTGGCCCGAAAGGTCGAGGCGCCCCCGACCGAATTGCAGGCGAAGAAGTAGATGCCATTGCCAAGTCGCGCGGGGCAAGTTTGTGCCGGGACGTCACTCACCGAGCCCGCGACGAATTGGCGTAGATCCAGGCGAAGGGGCGGCCAAATCGTTTGACCTCATCAACCAGTACGGCCGTCGTGCCCTTGGCACAAGGCCAGCGCTCGGTGGCGATCAGGTAGTCGGCCTTGTCCAGATCTGTCTCGGCAATCCAGTTGCGATGAAACATCACGCCTGCCAGTTGCTCGCGCCAGGCCAGGCAGAGCAGCACGCGCGGTGAATCGCCCACGAACCGACCTTCGGCGTCAATTCGCGCCTCGAGGCGGCGCACCGCCTCGGGAGCCGCCATGCTCCAATAGTCGAGGTCGAAGCGGCCGTAAGCGCCGGCGACGCCGCCTGCCAGGCCGTTCATCGCGATATATTCAAGCGGATGCAGGATGATGAGCGTCGCCAGGATGGTGGCCGTGTGCGCGACCCCGAGGGCCACGGGCACGATCGGGAGGCGTCGCAAGAAGGGCAAGAGGCTCGTGAGCCCACGCGCGGCGACGATGGCGAGCATAGGGATCACGAACAATACGTGGCGGACACCGTCATAGAGCGTCAAGCCCTGCAGGATGAGCACCGCGATAGGTCCGAACGCCGCGACACTGACGACCAGCACCGCGCGCGCTCCTGCGAGCTCGGCCGCGACCGGTCGCAGTCCTGCGACGCCGGACCGACGCAGGACGCTGAAGGTGGCGCGCGTCCACGCCCCTGCAGCACCGATCCAGACCGCCATGCCGAGCAACAGCAATGCCAGAAAGCCCTCAGGCAAACGCGCCAGAAGCTGTCCCGGGATGTACCAGGCGGGCAGTTTGTCGGTGAAGGTCAGCTGGCCCCAGTTCTGGAATTCGAACGAGGTGTCGAGCGTGGCAAAGTGCCGATAGGCTTCGCGGAATTGCATGAGCGGATTTCCAATCTGCAACCACGGCCACAGCGCCATCGCCGTCAGCCAGGCGATGAGGATGACAAGCAACGTATGCAAGGCGATCTGGCGCAAAGGGCCATAGCCGGCGCGGCCATGGCGCAGCAGCGCCTCGAGCGCGCACAGGCTCATGCCGCCGACGAGGTAGGCGTGCGTGATCGCCCCGCCGGTGCGCGTCGCGATGGCGAGGCCGGTGGCAAGGCCCGCCGCAAGGGTCGGACGCCAGCTTGGCACCTCCCGCCGCACCATCAGGACGATCGAGAGCGTCGACCAGCTCATGGCGAACAGGAACGGCACGTCGATCGGGGCGAAGAACAGGTTGCCGTAGAGGTAACCGGTCAGCAGGCACAGGGCGAGCGCCGTGAGCCCAGCCCAGGCCCCGACCGTGAGTCGTGCGATCGGCACGACGGCGGCGAGCCCAGCGAGGCCGAACAGGAAGGTCATGGCGTGCCGGACCGTGATCGGGCTTGCGAGATCAAGCGACTGCACGGCCGCGACGAGCATCTGAAACCACGGTCCGTACATCCACAGATACTCTTCGACCGTCTCGAACTGAGACCGGTTCGTAAAACCGCTCGTGTACCAGGCAAGCGCCTTGGGGCCGTACTCGTCGGTGTTGAATTCGTCGGTGGACAGCCCGTAATCCGCGGCGGTCGCAAGCCCGATGACCAAGGCCACGCCGAGCACAAGGAGCACGAGCAACGTCTCGGCATGGCGAGCAGCAAATGCAAGGCCGAGTTGCGGCCTCACAAACCCAGAGCTGTCGCGATCCACCCGTTCAAGCGCCATGCAATGTCCTTAACCGGTTGCATGGCCACGCACTGGCGCCCTCCGGAATGCGGTGGGAAATTGCGCCGCGGAAGCGGCCTCCACTTGAAGCTATCATCTCGCTCAACCGCTTACTCGGGAACGAACCCAGCGCACCTCAAGTGTTGTACCTGGCCGGGCTTCGATAACACGCCTAACGGGAACTTTGTTCCGAGGTTTCAAATCCGGTCTGCCAAGGCGGATCAGCAATCGCGATCCTTATTGCCGGAGGTGCCGATGTCCGAAGGGCTCGATCGTCACGAAGCTGTTCATGCGATCGGCCGATCGGCTCGGTGCTTGCCGGACACCTCAACGATAACGATCTGATGCGCGAGATCAAATCGGGTGGCCATTGCGTTGACACGAAGTCCGACCGGGATTCGAACGAGGATTATTTCGCTGAGCTGGAAGCTTTGACCGCGGAAGGATGGCTTCGGTCCGCCTGATGATCGCGCGGACGCTCCCGCTCGAACTCGTATGTTATTGAAATAACAACGTGATTAAACGGAACTGCGGCCCGCTCTCCTCGCCTGTCGCGCCGAGTCCTGGCCGGCACGGTAGCCGAAAAGCTAACGGAACCTAGCAATAGGCAATGCGTTCCCTCCTAATCAAAGGCGCGCACGAGAAGGCCGCACGAGTAGCTACCCGGGCCGGCGTTCCCCGCCAGGATCACCTGGGGTAGCGAAGTTTCAAGTCAGCAAATCGACCGACATCGGCGCACCTCAAAGGAGGTTCCCATGTCAACTATGATCACTTCAGAACGTACCTTCCAAGAGGCTGCAACGTACGGCGGCGTGGTTGATGCCATCGGCGGAGCAGCGACCGTCATTCTGGCGATCGTCGCACTGGCGGGCGTCGGCCAATCCATGCTGGCCGCCATCGCGACGATCGTCTTCGGAGCCGCGCTACTGATCCAGGGGGGCACCATGCTCACCGAGTTCACAAAGCTGATAGCCCCGCCGAGTGCCGCCGGCACGGCCGACGAGGTTATGGCAGGCGGTGGACTTTCGTCTCTGTTCGTGGTGGGAGCAGCCGGCATCGTGCTTGGCGTGCTTGCTCTTGTCGGTATCGCTGCACAGACGCTGACGGCCGCAGCAGTCATCGCGTTCGGTGGCGCACTGCTGTTGAGCAGCAATTCGGTCTGGCGTCTTTACCGGGCGAAGCGGGCTTCGTACCGAGCCGGGGAAGCCGGGACACCGTCCGGGGCCGAGTTCCTCGCGGGTGAAATGGCCTCCGGCTCGGCGGCTCTGCAGTGCCTTTCGGGTCTTGCCGCGATTGTTCTTGGCATTCTCGCGGTAACCGGAACAAATGCGAGCGTCCTTACACTCGTTGGCCTGCTGGTGCTTGGCGCTACCGTGCTGTTGACCGGCAGCACCCTGAGCGGCACTGTCATGGGCTTCATGGAGCCGACTGTCACGGGTAGAGGAGAAGCTTTGGCGCAGCAGCCGGGTGCAGCGGAATAAGCTTGAGCCCGGCATGATTGCCTAACGGAGCAGCGGGGCTGCCCGCTGCTCCGCACGCGCGCGCGGGCGGCGCTGTCGTTCCAACTACGCCGCATCGCAGAACCGGCCTTTGCCGGCATGACTGCGGGTGACGTTGGAGCACTCCCCTTCGAAGGCGCGCGCTGCCAAAACATCGAAAACAACCCCATGCAAAGTAGCAAGCGGCCGCAGGCATTCGACAAGGCGACTTGACGCGTCGGGCAAATCAGGGGCATACTTCCAATATTCCGAAATTGTATAGACGCCCCTCGCCCCGCAACAGCGGGTGCGTCGGCTTGCGATTGCGGCCCGAACATCCTCACCCACCATTGAAAAAGTGCACCGGCTCCCCGCGGCGAACGATCGCCGGCGCGTGGCCGAGCCAGCGCGCCTGCCAGGGAGATCGACATGAACACCGCTCCGGACCCCGCGATGACGACGGCGATCGCCGCACCCGATCCAACCAAAGCCGCCGCAGCGCCGCGGGTCAAGTTCTCCTCGCACGGCTTCTGCATCGACCACCCTGATCCCGAGCTCGGCGAACAGCTCATGGCGAATGCGCTGGGGGCGGTCGACCGCGACGCGATGGAGGGCATCCTCCGGCAACTGGTCAAGGCCAGCGTGAGCGGCGGGCGTCCCGACCAGGTCAACCTCTCCTTCATGCTTTCGATGGTGAAGAGCCTTCGCCCACGGGACTCCGTCGAGGCGATGCTGGTGGCGCAGATGGTGTCGGTTCATGTGATGGCGATGCGCTGCGCCCATCACCTCGCGCATGCGAAAGACCTCGCCCAGCACGACAGCGCCGCGCGCGCTCTCGGCCGACTCGCCCGCACCTTTCCCGCCCAGATCGAGGCGCTGAACCGCTACCGCAGCCATGGCGAGCCCGCCATCACCGTGCAGAACGTGAAGGTGGAGGACGGCGGCAACGCCATCGTCGGCAACGTCACCCAGCATGCGCGCGTGATCGTGTCCGACAAGACCTCGGCGGCGCGGAAAGCGCCGAAGACCACGCGCTCCCGGCGCGGGCGCGCCTCCGCCGATGCCGGGCGAGACGCCCAGGCATGAGCGATCCCATCAGACAGACCGGGGCGATGCTGGCGAGCCCGCGCTGCGGCGCCAAGACCCGAGCCGGCAGCGCGTGCCGCGCGCCGGCAGTCTCAGGCAGAAAGCGCTGCCGCATGCACGGCGGCGCAAAGGGATCCGGCGCGCCAAAGGCAAACCAGAACGCGCAGAAGCACGGCCTGTTCACCAGGGATGCGATCGAAGAGCGGAGGCAGATACGGGCGTTGTTGGGGGACGTGCGGAAGGTGTTGGAGGGGATGAGGTGATTGCTCGCAAATATTGCGCCGTAAGAGCACCGTTACGGGCGCCAATCGAATTGCTCGTGGCGGCACCACTTTACTTGCCAACCTTGGCGCCGCCAGAAGCGATATGCGCTGGAATAAATAAAGCTCGAGGTTGAGGCTTGGCGTTCCCTAGGGAGACGAAGGGCAGCTCCAAAAAGGTCGGAAAGGACCTTCGCGCGGCCGCTAGCAGGCCGCGTCGGGCGGCATCTTGCGTTTAAGCCCAACGATGCGCGTTACCTACTATACCTACTATAAGAGTTCAAATCCGTCGTTAGGGTGCCGATTGCTCAGCACGGTCTTTCTTCTTATCTGCTCTGAGCAAGTCAACCTCTCTTTGGATGACACGGCGACAAATTGAACGTAGCCGGTTGAGCAGCGAACGCTCATGCGCGTTGAGGCGATGTTTTCCTCGGTGAACGATTTGCGATCGGACATCGTAGATATCGGCGAAGGTCTTATAGAGATCCTCGCGCTCTTCTTGGCTTGATCCTATCAAATATGCGCACCTGTTTCGAAGTAGCTCGTTTAATCCGATTTCCTTCGATGCAGCCTTGTCACCGAGTAAGATTTCCAGCACAACCATAGCCTGCACGAAAGGCAAAAGCTGATCGGAGCCTGTCGCGCTATCGAAGTACCATTGCGACGCCAACATAATGGGTTCGGCTCTTTGCCCGGCGGCAATGACTTGTGCCATTTCCTCAAGAATACGTGGGCACCAATACTCGCGCTTTTCTGGCGTGTTGACTAATGTGGCCATCTCGAGTTTTTCGAGGCCCCAACTTGTTCTGTCGTCTAACTCTAGCTTGCGCTCAACTTGCCAGTTTCCTTCGCTGTCCTTTCGATGGACGAAGTAGCCATGCTTCGGCGGATATAGCGGATAGTTTGAGCTGATTTGAAATAGCTGTAGCGCAAGGCCGAGCCCGCAGACCGAACGGATAAATCGGCGAGCCTCCAAGTCGGGAACCGAACCTCCATATGGACCGATAAATCCCTCAACATCAATCTGAAAATGAACAGCGTTCTCTTCCCAGGTCAGCGGGCCTGTAAGAAGTGCAGACAAGAGCCCAACTCCAAATGATTGAACCTTCTTACCCTCGTCCGATACTGCCAGAGGAAGCGAATCGGACAACTCCTTAGAAGTACGCACTACGCGCGAAGAGGTCGTCTCAAACGTCCATTGGTTCTTGTCGGCAGGCAGACATGGCCAGAGCACGTTCGGCAATGGGCACGTTATTCTATATTGATTTGGTAACGCCTCGAATTGGCCGACAAGCCGCGCGGCGACCTCATCCGCATTTTCATAACCTGGAATTTCGACAAGCTTCTTTTGAGCGGGCTCCGTTTCGAGTTGGGCGCTCTGCAGCTCTTTCGCGACCGTGTCAAAGACGAACTCCACGAGCGGGTAGTCATCCACATACGCTAACAGCATGTCGTGAAGGGCCCCCCGTTGAGGCAGCGCTTGGTCGGCCATAACCAGGAACACGACACCTTCCGATGCCCTCTTGACATATTTGCCGTGGTCGACATCGATCAAGGGGATTGCCTTCGAGATGAGCTCGATAATTCTAGCTTTGGCGCTTGGATGAATGTCGATGGCCACTGCTTTCTCCCCGCCCTGATTTAGGCAAAACGGTACGTGCTGAGTTTATGCGGAACGCTGCCGACACGAAGAGCGACGGGAAGGGCGAAGAAGACCATTCCCCCGGATATCGCTACGCTCATCCGGGCTACGTTTACTGTCAAATCGTGTTCATCGGACGAAGAGTAGGCCCAGCGCGACGGGCCAAAGACAATAGCAATTGCTCTAGAACTCCAATGCGGATGGAAGCGGCTTCTTAGCGAGTGGGTTCGGCACGTCGTAGGCAAAGCCACCCAGTGAAGTTACTTGGACTATCGAAGTCTCAGTGGTGGTAGACCGTCGTTCGAGTCCGGCCGGCTCTCCAGTGAACCGCACACGATTGACGTGTGACCTATCTTTAGGAGAGGCCCCTGGGCTTATTGCTTCAGCAACCAGCGCATTGAGGCCTCCCCCGTCTCCATTCATCGAAAATTCAGCGACAGAGCGCAGCTCTTGCTCAGCAAATCCGACAAAATGCAACCACACAAGCGAGCTCCTTTCCCCAGATAGTTGGTCCGCGGCGTCTTTCAAAACCCGAACCACGCGCTGAGCGAGCGTATTTGCTTTCGTAGTTTTTAGTGCGAGAGCGAAAGTCTTTCCCGCAATGCGCGTGATACAGTGCGCTTCGCCAACATCCGGATCATTGCGGACCAAATTCTGCAGCGCGTTGGGGGGCATCGTTTCCGCTGCCTGTGTCCAAGATGGTCGTGGCAAAAAATCGATTGTGGCATCCGCCGACTCTGTGCGTCCTACGAGCCGAGAACTCATTGCCGCTTTAAATTCTTGCAAGACTGACTTTGCGGCTCCCGGCTCCCCCTTGAATTGCAGACTGAAAATACCCGATTCATCAATCGGAAGGCGCTTACGCATTGCGCTCAGGAACGTTTGGCTGAGGTTGACAACCATTTCATTCTTGATCGGATTGCCTGTGTCTTCCGATATAGTCTTGCACTCGACCTCCACTTCGGTATCACCAGACATGCACAGCAGATCGAACTTCCCAGCACCCTCTAAGTCCGCAAATCTCACGTTGCTGAACCTCTGCCGAAGGTGAATATAACCACGAAACTCGTGTTCTATTTGGCGTATGTCCCTGTCGGGTTTTAGGTTATCGAGGATCATCTTACGCAGACGGACTGCGGCCAAATCCGACATTGAAAGCCGGGCACGATTTACGCCGGCAATCAACGTGGCCGCGCGAACTGCTCTTTGTGAAGACGTATCGAGGAAAAATGGCTGCGGCCCGCCAGTGAATTGCTCCATCTGCTCGTGGAAGAAATATCTCGTTCCGAAGAGTCCCCGTGGAGCAGGGTCAAGCATGGAGAGCTTGTGCACAACCTTGCGCGCCGCTCTATGAAGATCCTGCGCGCCCACATACCCCGCGAACGCCGCCAATTCAGCCGCGAAGTCAAAGTCGTTAGGTTCTGGCTCAGCCAAGGCGTCCTCCGAATCACCATGGGCTTGGCCGCCCCCGAATGAGCTATGGAAGCGAGCATGCTCGCGCCGTTCTTTAACTAACTTACCCGCCCTCGACTGGCAGTCCCTTCGTTAGCCCGTCGCCATCGTCAACGAGAATTGCCCTACTGTCATGGAACAACGGAATTGCGCTCGTCATCAAGCGCTGCCATGTAGAAGCGCAATCTGCGGCAAACGCGCTTAGCTCCGGTAGCGTGACCGGCCGAAAGTTATCGTATGTTTCGTTCGTCCACTCCTGAATGCCTATCGCAGTGCCATTGGGACCAGATACGTGCCCCCATACAGAGTGAAAGAGCACTTTACGGGACACATACAGGCGCTCGGCGCTGTCGAGATCACCGAGCACCGTAGAATTATTTTTGCGCCTGTTCGCCTCTGCCTTCAATTGTTCGAAGACATTCTTGACCTTGAACCCGTGCGGACCGCGCAACTGCCTTACAGCTTCAAGCCAATTGGGCCCTTGCACCGACGCAGCAAGGGTGCAGACCGCCGCTTCAAGTTGCGACCAACGATACAAGGCACGGCCTATTGCGAGATAATAGTCAGTTGATAGCTCTTTGCCCGTGGCGCTGAAGTGCGTGAAGTCTGGCGAAAACATTTCTTCGGACATTGGTTTCACTCGTTGCTCGTGGCGCAGCATTGATGGAGCCTTGTCATGACAGTCATCCGACATTGCGTTACGGTGACAATTTCCATTCTCGAAATGGTCCGCACGCGACGTTAAATGAGTGCACTGTCACCACAATTCTGAATCATTGTAATCATTCAGTGGCACCGTACCCTCTCGCTAAATTTAGACCGTCGGCCAAAGAGCCGCGATAAATCGACACGCGTTTTCCAGATCGTTCATTCGTCGGGTATTAGCGTCTGGCGCTTGAAATAACTCGCCATGCTGAACGTCAATCGACATGCACAGGCGGTTCATAGGCTGTCGGTCGCCGACGTTGATGTTTTGATCGACATGCAGACGGGCGAGCGTGGCAACGTATAGGCCCATTTCCCGTCGCCGGGTCCTGGCAATTTCGCTCTCTCCGTCGCTCTGCGTCATCCTGAGAACTGCAGCACCTATTTGGTTCACGCCGCGCGCGGCCCCATAAACCAATAGATCAGCGCGAACGGAGACCTCTACGCTTCCTAGTTCAAGCCTGCCCTGATCGTTGGGCGGCAGCAAAAACTCAAACGGAGCAAGCTGATTGCTCATACGCTGAAGCGCGTTCAGCACCTCAATTGACTGGCGCGCGTCATCTTGCCGGAGGGGACTTTCCGCCGGGTCAGTCATGCGCTGACGAAACATTTCCTCAGCAGAAACAAGGGGATTCACGTCGCGCCGCAAATCGGATAAATAGGAGCAAATTGGTCCGCGCGCGTCCCGGTAACGGGTTATTGGTGGAACTTGTGGATTCTTGGCTCTGCGAACAATGCCGATTCGGGCGGTGTCAGACGAGACCATGTAAAGAGCGAGGTCATTCACCGAAATCCTCGGTGTGGGCCGCGCGTTCATCGGAGGTCTTGCCATGGATGACATCCTAGCGTCTGCGAATCTTGGAAATGGTCGCAGTATCCATATAGCGACCCTTGCACGTCAAACGATAGTCGATGCCGGTGCAGACCATCTGGGGTTTAGTGGATATTTCCTGTTTGAAACTGACAACCGGCCAGAGAGGAAGGGGATATCTGTGCTCGGTAAGGCCTCGTCTCTTGAAGCTGCATTCCGGCTAATTGACTTGTGGGGGCTTCGGCCTCAGGCCGCTTAATCACGCGTGTTCACATCGCTTCTGATGTGGGCCGCAACTCCTCAACGTCCCTTCACGCTTGTCGATTCGTGTCACGATGTTGCTAATGTCCATTGGGGACGAAACGAGTCCCACCGCCATCGCGGACGTCAATGAAAACGCCGATCCGGCTGCACACGGTATCGACCTGGTTGCGAAGGTTGCGCGGCCGACGGCAATCGAACACGCGATCTCGAACGGCTTTGGATTCGGCGGCGTCAACGCCAGCGTCGTCTTTCGGTGATGGGCTTGAACCGGCCGGCCGCGCGGCAGGTGATTCACCTCTCCCCGACCGGGAGAGGTCGATTTGCGAAGCAAAATCGGGTGAGAGCCACACGTCTCACGAGGGACCGTAACCCCTCACCCGGCGCTACGCGCCGACCTCTCCCAAGGGAGAGGTGGACCCTCGGCGCCGTTGCCCACCTCACCCCTTCCCCACGCTCGCATCGATCAACAACTTCGCCACCGTGACCGCGGACTGCGCCGGCCCATCCTCCGACTGCTGGCCGGTGCTGTAGATGCCTTCGATGAGCAGCAGCAGGGCGTCGCCGAGCACGGCGGGGTGACGCGCGCCCATGGCGGCGGCGAGCTCGCGCAGGCGCTTGCGGAAGACCTTCTTGTGCGCTTCGGCGACCTGCCGCGCGGGATTGTCGCGCGCCGGATATTCGACCGTCGCGTTGCTGAGGCCGCAGCCGCGATAGCCCTTGCGCACCGCGCGCGTGGACAGCACGCGGATATAGGCGAGCACGTGCTCGCGCGCATCGCTGTATGATTTGCCGCCGGGATTTTCGAACTTCTCCCAGAAGTCCAGGTCGTAGTCGCGCATGTAGGCGGCGGCGAGATCGTCCTTGGAGGCGAAGCTGCGATAGAGGCTCGGCTTGGTGACGCCGGCCCGCTCGACCACCTCATCGACGCCGACAGCGCGGATGCCCTCGCGATAGAACAGTTCGCTCGCGGAGGCGCGGATCCGGTCGGCGGCGCGGACGGGGCGCTCCGCAGATGGTTCAGCGGTCTTGGTCATGACGGTTCTTCCGGCTCCTCCACGGCGCTTGACAATGTTACTGACCGGTACGTATACACGCCGCACTTCAATACGTACCGGTAAGTAACATGACCAGCACCCCGCTTCAACCCGCCTCGCTTCAACCCGCCCCCGTGTCGCGACGGCCGTTCGGCCAGAACTACGCGTTCGTCGTCGTCGCCGTGATCTTCCTTGCGCTGCTCGCCTCGGCGGGCCTGCGCGCGACACCGGGCGTGCTGATGCTGCCGCTGCAGCAGACGTTCGGCTGGAATGTCGGCGTGATCTCGTCGTCGGCCGCGATCGGCATCTTCCTCTACGGCCTCGCGGGCCCGTTCGCCGCCGCCGTGATGCAGCGCTTCGGCATCCGCCGCACGGTGCTGGGCGCGCTCACGCTGATGGCGGCATCGACCGGCGCCAGCTTTTTCATGACCGCGCCGTGGCAACTCTTCCTGACATGGGGGCTGCTCTCCGGCATCGGCTCCGGCGCGGTCGCCAACGTGCTCGGCGCCACCATCGTCAATCGCTGGTTCACCACCAATCGCGGCCTCGTGATGGGGCTTTTGACGGCGAACACGGCGACCGGCACGCTGATCTTCATGCCCGGCCTCGCCGCGTTGGTGGCATGGGGCGGCTGGAGGCCGGTGGTGCTGACGGTGGCCGCGTGCTGCGCCGTGCTGATTCCGCTGGTCTATTTCCTGGTGCCCGAGCGGCCCGCGTCGGTCGGCCTGCGCTCGTTCGGCAGCCCGCACGACGATCATCCCGCGCCGAAGGCGCAAGGCAATCCGTTCACCGCCGCATTCTTGAACCTCGCACGCGCCGCGACGACGCGGGCGTTCTGGTTCCTGTTCGCCACCTTCTTCATCTGCGGCTTCACCACCAACGGTCTCGTCGGCACCCACCTGATCGCGTTCTGCGGCGACCATGGCATTGTCGAAGTGCAGGCGGCGAGCCTGCTCGCGCTGATGGGGTTCTTCGACCTGTTCGGCACCACGCTCTCCGGCTGGCTCACCGACCGTTTCGATCCGCGCAAGCTGCTGTTCTTCTATTACGGACTGCGCGGCCTGTCGCTGATCTACCTGCCCTACTCGGATTTCTCGCTTCTCAGCCTGTCGGTGTTCGCGGTGTTCTATGGTCTCGACTGGATCGCGACCGTGCCGCCCACGGTGCGCATCGCCAACGAAGCGTTCGGCGACAAGAACGCGCCGCTGGTGTTCGGCTGGGTGGTCGCCGGCCATCAGCTCGGCGCCGCCTGCGCGGCGTTCTTCGCCGGCTTCATGCGCTCGGCCCAGGGCAACTATCTCGAAGCCTTCATGATCGCCGGGCTGACCGGCATCATCGCGGCCGTGCTGTCGCTGCTGATCGCGCGGCGGCCGGCGCAAGGCGTGCTCGCCGCGGCGTGAGGACGCGCCGGCGGCGGTGCGGGACAGCAGCATTTTGGGGTGAAGTGGCGCTCCCTAGGGGAATCGAACCCCTGTTTCAGCCTTGAGAGGGCCGCGTCCTAACCGCTAGACGAAGGGAGCGTTGAGAGGCAAGGCAATAGCCTTGAAATCGGCCTGCCGCAAGATGCCTTGTGCATTGCGGCGGGGTTTTGTCACCATGCTTTACGGCCCGCTGGGGCCATTTCGGCGCCGAAGGCCCCTTCCCGGCCTCCATCCCCTCGCCTCTCCCCGGATACCGCCGGAATACCGCCCGGTCGATCCGAGCGTGGTTGTATCGATGAAACAACACACGTCATCTGGCGCGGCCCCGCTTTTGACAAACGGCCAATGCAAAATACCCGTCTGTGAAGTCACGCAACGTCTGATAGCATTGCCGCCTTCACCATGCTGCGCCGGGCAAGGCGCCGATCAGCAAAAGGAGTGCTTGGGACACAGCGCAGACCTTGGCGCATCACAGTTTGGCTCACCAACATCTTGGCACAACAAACATCAGCGCGGCCGCGGGCGAATGGAAGACGTTCGGCGCCTCAGGCCGCTTCGGTCAATAGCTTAAGCAGAGCGAGGACAGACCATGATCAAACTAAAAATCAATGGCCAGGAACAGAACTGGGACGGCGACCCCGATCTCCCGCTACTCTGGTATCTCCGTGACGAAGCCGGCCTGACGGGCACCAAATTCGGTTGTGGCCAGGCACTGTGCGGCGCCTGTACCGTGATCGTCGACAAGCAGGCGGTGCGCTCCTGCATCACGTCGGTCTCCGACGTGGTCGGCCGCGAGGTCACCACCATCGAAGGCCTGCATCCCACCGGCGATCATCCGGTGCAGAAGGCCTGGCGCCAGGTCAACGTCCCGCAGTGCGGCTATTGCCAGGCCGGCCAGATCATGCAGGCCGCGGCGCTGCTGAACGACAACCCGAAACCCTCGCACGACCAGATCCGCGAAGCCATGTCGGGCAACATCTGCCGCTGTGGCTGCTATCAGCGCATCGAGAATGCCGTGCACCTCGCTTCGACGGGGGTGTGACATGAATATCTTCACCAATCCCGGCAAGCTTCGTGGCTTCGAGAAGCACGTCAGGGTCGAGAACGTCTCGCGCCGCAGCATGCTGAAGGGCCTCGGCATCGCCGGCAGCTTCGTGCTCGCCGCCCCCGTGATGTCGCGCCAGGCCTTCGCCTATGAGACCGGCGCCGGCAAGATGCCGCACGGCGTCGTGGTCGACCCGCGCGTGTTCGTCGCGATCGCGCCGGACGGCGTCGTCACCATCGTGGCGCACCGCTCCGAGATGGGCACCGGCATCCGCACCAGCCTGCCCCTGATCGTCGCCGAGGAGATGGAGGCCGACTGGTCGCGCGTCCGCGTCCAGCAGGCGCATGGCGACGAGGTCAAGTTCGGCAACCAGGACACCGACGGCTCGCGCAGCACGCGGCATTATCTGATGCCGATGCGCCAGATCGGCGCCTCGGCACGCGCGATGCTGGAGGCCGCCGCCGCCAAGAAATGGGGCGTGCCGGCGAGCGAGGTGAAGGCGCAGAACCACGAGGTCGTCCACAGCGCGAGCGGGCGCAAGATCAGCTTCGGCGATCTCGCCGCCGCTGCCGCCAAGGAGCCGGTGCCTGATATCAACAGCCTCAAGCTGAAGGACCCGAAGGACTTCCGTTACCTCGGCAAGGGCAAGGTCTCGATCGTCGACCTTCACGACATCACCACCGGCAAGGCGCATTACGGCGCCGACATCCGCCTGCCCGGGATGAAATACGCCGTGATCGCGCGCCCGCCGGTGACCGGCGGCAAGGTGAAGTCGTTCGACGACAGCGCGGCGACGAAGGTGCCCGGCGTCGAGAAGGTGATGGAGGTGAAGGGCTGGCCGTGGCCGTCCAAGTTCCAGCCGCTCGGCGGCGTGGCCGTGATCGCGCGCAACACCGGTGCGGCGATCAAGGGGCGCGACGCGCTGAAGGTGGTCTGGGACGACGGCGCCAACGCCAAGTATGACTCGGTCGCCTACCGCGCCACGCTCGAGGAAGCGGCGCGCAAGCCGGGCCTCGTCGTGCGCAAGGAAGGCGATGTCGATGCGGCCCTGAAGAGCGCCGACAAGGTCGTCGTCGGCGAGTACTACCTGCCGCATCTCGCGCATGTCAGCATGGAGCCGCCGGTCGCGGTCGCCGACGTCAAGGGCGACAGGGCCGAGATCTGGGCGCCGGTGCAGAGCCCGGGCGGCACGCGCGAGGACGTCGCCAAGTCGCTCGGCATCCCCGAGGACAATGTCACCGTCAACGTGACGCTGCTCGGTGGCGGCTTCGGACGCAAATCGAAATGCGATTACGCGATCGAGGCGGCGCTGCTCTCGAAGGAGCTCGGCGCGCCCGTCAAGGTGCAGTGGACCCGTGAGGACGATGTTCATCACGACTTCCTGCACACCGTCTCGGTCGAGCGTATCGAGGCGGGTCTCGACAAGAACGGCAAGGTGATCGCGTGGCGGCACCGCAGCGTGGCGCCGACCATCGCCTCGACCTTCGCCGCCGGCGCCAATCACGAGGCACCATTCGAGCTCGGCATGGGCCTGATCGACAATCCGTTCGAGATCGCCAACCTGCAGTGCGAGAATCCGGAAGCTGCGGCGTACACCCGCATCGGCTGGTTCCGCTCGGTGTCCAACATCCCGCGGGCGTTCGCGGTGCAATCCATGGTCGGGGAGATCGCGCATGCGACGGGTCGCGACCAGAAGGACATGCTCCTGGAGCTGATCGGAAGCCCGCGGATCGTCAACCTGTCCTCGGTGAAGGATCCCTGGAACTACGGCGAGCCCTATGACAGCTACCCGATCGACACCGCGCGGCTGCGCAAGGTGGTCGAGCTGGTCGCCGAAAAGGGCGAGTGGGGGCGCAAGGTGCCGAAGGGCCACGGCCTCGGCATCGCCGCGCACCGCTCTTTCGTCAGCTACATCGCGACCATCGTCGAGGTGGCCGTGGACGAGAAGGGCAAGCTCACCGTGCCTCGGGTCGACACCGCGATCGATTGCGGCACCTACGTCAATCCGGAGCGGATCCAGTCGCAGATCGAGGGCGCCGCGATCATGGGGCTGAGCCTCGCCAAATATGGCGAGATCAGCTTCAAGGACGGCAAGGTGCAGCAGAGCAATTTCGACGATTTTCCGGTGATCCGGATCGACGAATCGCCTGTGATCACCAACGTCCACATCGTGCCGCCGGCACCGGGCACACCGCCGAGCGGCGTCGGCGAGCCCGGCGTGCCGCCGTTCGCACCGGCGCTGATCAACGCGATCTTTGCCGCCACCGGCAAGCGCATCCGCAACTTGCCGATCGGCAAGCAGCTCGAGACGTGAGGGTGGTAGCGCTGATGATGAGATGGGGTCAGTAGCGGCATCGGAGCTGCGGATCGCATCTCGCGATGCGATCCGACCTCCCCCGCAAGCGGGAGAGGTGCAGGGCGTCTGTGGCTATCGCTGGATCGACTGACCGAACATCATCGTGCAAGCAGACGCCCGCGACAGCTTCGTCGCGGGCGTCTTTCTTTGACACCAGCACACAAGCCAAATCCATCATGCTGTTGCGCACAAGCGGACCGGGAAGCGGCGGTCTCCCCATCCGCCGCTTCCCGATCGCATCGCCCCCTGTCTGTAACGCCCGCGCCTTTACTTCTTGTCGAGGGCAAAGACCCAGACCACGCCGCCTTGCGGCACGTTGTTCTCGAAGCCTGCAACCTTGCCGGCCAGTGCATCCTGGATGCGCTGTGCGTCGACGCCCCAGCCCGACTGGACCGCGATGTATTGCGTGCCGTCCACTTCATAGGAAATCGGCATGGCCATGATGCCGGAGTTGGTCTTCTGCTCCCACAACAGCTCGCCGGTCTTGGCATTGAAGATGCGGAAGAAGCGGTCGTTGGTGCCGCCGGCGAGAACGAGGTCACCGGCGGTCGCGGTCACCGCGCCGAACAGCTGCGAGGTCTTGAAGTCGTGCTGCCAGACCTTCTTGCCGGTGGCCGGATCCCACGCCTGCAGCTCGCCGAAATGATCGGCGTTGGGGGCCGGCGTCAGCCCGATGTCCTCCGGCTTG
The DNA here is from genome assembly GCF_029910015.1 of Bradyrhizobium sp. ISRA436. NCBI lineage: Bacteria > Pseudomonadati > Pseudomonadota > Alphaproteobacteria > Hyphomicrobiales > Nitrobacteraceae > Bradyrhizobium > Bradyrhizobium sp. ISRA436. The sequence continues at coordinate 1,513,876 of NZ_CP094519.1, read as the reverse complement.
GTGCCGAGCCAGAGCTGCCCGGCAACCAGCGGCGTCTTTTCGCCGGTGAAGCCGCCGCAGAAATTCTCGTTGGCGGGAACGTAGACGAGCTTGGTGTTCTGGCTGTAGGCCGCCGACGGCCAGTCCTTCCCGCCCCACAGTGACGGACAGAACTCGACCCGCTTGCCAAGCACGGGCTTATGGTCGGGATCGAGGATCGGGCGGCCGGTCTCGGCCTCGATCCCTTTCCAGACATTGGTCTTCACGAACGGCCAGCCGGCGACATAGTTGATCTTGTCCGGCTTGCGCTCGAGCACCCAGAAGATCGCATCGCGTCCAGGATGGACCAGGCTCTTGAACGAGCGCCCGTCGCGCTGCAGGTCGATCAGCATCGGCGCGTCGACCTCGTCCCAGTCCCAGGAATCATTCTGGTGATACTGGAAGTGGGTCTTGATCTTGCCGGTCTCGGGATCAAGCCCGAGCACCGAGCTGGTGTAGAGATTGTCGCCGGGATGCATGCTGCCCGGCCAAGGCGCTGCGTTGCCGACGCCCCAGTAGATCGTCTTGTTGTCCTTGTCGTAGGTGCCGGTCATCCAGGCCGATCCGCCGCCCGACTTCCAGTCGTCGCCGCTCCAGGTGTCGTGGCCCGGCTCGCCCTCGCCGGGAATGGTGAAGGTGCGCCAGAGCTCCTTGCCGCTGTTGGCATCGTAGGCGGCGACATAGCCGCGCACGCCGAACTCGCCGCCAGAGCCGCCGACGATCACCTTGCCGTCGACCACGAGCGGCATCAGCGTCATGTACTGACCCTTCCTGTAGTCCTGCACCTTGGTGTCCCAGACCGCCTTGCCGGTCTTGGCGTCGAGCGCGACGACGTGATCGTCCGTCGTGGCGAGATAGAGCTTGTCTTGCCACAGGCCGACGCCGCGGCTGGTCGGATGCAGCTGGAACAGGTCGTCGGGAAGCTGACGCTTGTAGCGCCAGTATTCCTCTCCGGTCTTGGCGTTGAGCGCGATCACCTGCCCCATCGGGGTCGCGACGAACATCACGCCGTTGTTGACGATCGGCGGAGCCTCGTGGCCTTCGAGAACGCCGGTGGAGAAGGTCCAGACCGGCTTGAGGTTCTTGACGTTGGAGGTGTTGATCTGGTCGAGCGGACTGTAACCCTGTCCGTCATAGGTCCGGCGATAGAGCATCCAGTTGCCGGGTTCGGGATTTTCGAGACGCGCTGACGTCACCGGACTGTAGTTTTCGATCGGCCCCGCGACGGCGTAAGACGAGATGAGGCACGTGAACGCGACACAGCCCGACAGTAACCACTGCTTCCTTGTCATGAGATGCTACCTCCCTGCTCTGTTTTATTTTTTCAGCTTAGGTCGTGCAGAAATCCCGGATTCGGCCTCATCCTCCCTGTTGGACACCCACCTTTCCAATGAACGGTGCCGCGACCGTGATGGCGCCGTCGGCGACCGTCACCGGCAACGCCGCAAGGCGCCGCGGCGCCGGCCCGAACACCACCTGTGCATTCTGCCGCGGATCATATTCGGAGTTGTGACAGAGACATTTGAGGACGTTCTTGTCGCCCTGCTCTTGCTTCACCCAGGCGGTGATCGGACATCCGGCATGCGAGCAGATGATGGAGTAGCAGACGATGCCGTCGGAAGCGCGGGCGCGCGTGGCGTCGTCCAGTTCATTCGGGTCGAGCTTGACGAGCACGACCTCATTCAGCCGCGAACCGTTGCGGACGACTGAGCTTTTTGGATCCTTCGGCCAGGCGCGGACCGGCGGTCCGCCGAGCGTCAAATCATCCGCCCTGATGACTTCACCCGCCTTGTCGCCTTCGGCGCGCACCAGCACGTCGGCCTTTTGCGGTCGTTCATTGGCGCCGGGCTGCTCATCGTCGGCCGCGGCAGGTTCGATCGCCGCAAGACAGGTGCAACTCGCCAGTGCCGTCAGAAGCAGCGAGCGACGTGTCCGGTCCACGCAACAAGCGGCCGGTTCGGAAGCACCGATTTGCTCGACGGAAGCGTTGGGATTGGACTCCGACATGACACAAGCTGAACGTGCAACTCGGCCGAAAAGATGGCGACACACGTTCTAGATGTGACAACGCAGGTGCAAAAATTCTATGCAGCTTCTGGTTGATCGATTGCCGGCCGCTCGCGAACGCCTCGCTCAGGGTTCGGCGACGAAGGTCAGCCTGCCGACAGGTTTCAGCGTCTTTGCATCAAATGTGCGGATCTCGGTGGTGCCGCCTATATCAAGCGTCACGACCAACCGTTCGCCGGCGACGCCGGTGGAGACGATCCGGGCGCCTTTCGGCAGCGCAGCGGTGACATCGGATACGGATACGGGGCTTCCCTCGCCGCGATAAAGGCGGTAGCCGATGGCAGTCAACACGACGGCCACGGCCAGCGCCGAGGTCAGGCCCGCGATCAGCATCATCCGCCGCACCCGCGCGATCAGTGCGGCCTGCTCGGGGGTCGGTTCAGTCACGGCGGTGTCGGTCATCACAAGGCTCTTCTTTGCAACAGGTCTCTTCGAATAGCGGTCGGAAGCTGGAGGTCATCGTCGCGGGCGACGAGGGCTCGGCGCGGCTCGACCGCGTGCTGGCGCAGCGTACTCCCGAGCTGTCGCGGTCCCGGCTGAAGGCGCTGATCCTCGCCGGTTCTGTGACCGTCAAGGACGCCGCCGTCCGCGACCCTGCTTATCATGTCGCCAAGGGCGATACGATCATAATCGACGTGCCGGAGGCGGTCCCGGCCGAGCCTCAGGCCGAGGACATCGCGCTCGACATCGTGTTCGAGGACGACGACATCATCGTCATCGACAAGCCGAAGGGCCTCGTCGTGCACCCCGCAGCCGGCCACGCCACGGGAACGCTGGTCAATGCGCTGATCGCCCACTGCGGCACCAGCCTGTCCGGCATCGGCGGCGTCAAGCGACCGGGCATCGTGCACCGCCTCGACAAGGACACGACGGGATTGATGGTCGTCGCCAAGAACGACCAGGCGCATCAATCGCTGACCGCGCAGTTCGCCGACCACGGTCGCACCGGGCCGATGCGGCGCGGCTACATGGCGTTCGCCTGGGGCGTGCCGAGCCGGCCTCACGGCACCATCGACGCTCCGATCGACCGTCACCCGCATGCCCGCGAGAAAATGGCAGTGCGCCAAGGCGGCCGCGAGGCGATTACCCATTTCGAGCTGCAGCAGAGCTTCGCGGGGCGCGACGGCAAGCCGGTCGCTTCGCTGCTGGCCTGCCAGCTCGAGACCGGACGAACCCATCAGATCCGGGTACACCTCGCCCATATCGGGCACCCCCTGCTGGGGGACGCAGTTTACGGCCCCCATTTCAAGACGAAGGCCGGGCACCTCGGTCCCGAGGCGCGGGCGGCGCTGACCGCCCTGGACCGGCAGGCGCTGCATGCCTATCTCTTGGCTTTGGAACACCCACGAACCGGGGAATTTTTGCATTGGGAGACGCCTCTGCCGGAGGACATGCTTCTCCTGCGGCGGGCGCTGGAAGCGGCGGTATGACGCACCCTCTGCTAAAAAGTCCAGTTATGACAGCAGGTTATAGCTGGCACACGGGGACGTGACGTCAGCAATCCTTCCCTATCACGGGCAATTTGGTGTATGTTGCACCTGCGTTGAATATCCAACGCGGAACATCGCAGCATGGCCGGCTTTAACCCAGCGGCCACCTGCCGGGCTCGCCGCTATCGGGGGCCTGAACCACTGGAGGGCGCAAGTAATGGCCCGTACAGCTACGTTACCGGTTCTCAACGGAGAATCCGGTCTTTCTCGATACCTCGCCGAGATCCGCAAGTTCCCCATGCTGGAACCCCAGCAGGAGTACATGCTCGCCAAGCGTTGGCGCGAGCATGACGATCGCGACGCGGCGCATAAGCTTGTCACCAGCCACCTCAGGCTCGTGGCCAAGATCGCCATGGGCTATCGCGGCTACGGTCTGCCGATCTCCGAGGTCGTCTCGGAGGGCAATGTCGGCCTGATGCAGGCGGTGAAGCGATTCGAGCCCGAGAAGGGCTTCCGTCTCGCCACCTACGCCATGTGGTGGATCAAGGCGTCGATACAAGAGTACATCCTGCGATCCTGGTCGCTCGTGAAGATGGGCACCACCGCAAACCAGAAGAAGCTGTTCTTCAACCTGCGCAAGGCGAAGAGCAAGATCTCCGCCCTGGAAGAGGGTGACCTCCACCCCGACCAGGTGAAGCTGATCGCCAAGCGCCTCGGCGTGACTGATCAGGACGTGGTCGAGATGAACCGCCGCCTCGGCGGTGACGCCTCGCTCAACGCCCCGATCCGCGACGACGGCGAAGCCGGCGAATGGCAGGATTGGCTGGTCGACAACTCACCCAACGCCGAGGCCATGATGGCCGAGAGCGAGGAGTTCGATCATCGCCGGCAAGCCCTGAACGGTGCGATCGGCGTGCTCAACCCGCGCGAACGCCGCATCTTCGAGGCGCGGCGCCTGGCGGATGAGCCGATGACGCTGGAAGACCTTGCCGCCGAGTTCGGCGTGTCGCGCGAGCGCGTGCGGCAGATCGAGGTCCGCGCCTTTGAGAAGGTGCAGTCGGCCGTCAAGGGCACGATCGCCAAGCAGGAAGCAGCTCTGGAGGCCGCGCACTAAGCGCGTCCAACACAGCCAACAGTTTCGAAAGCCGGCGGAGACGCCGGCTTTTTTGTTTTCGGGGTAGCCTTCTCGCCAACTCCGCTGTCATCCTCCGCGAAAGCGGGGGACCCAGTACGCTGCGGCGGTCGAGAGAGGGCGCGCAATAACTGCTGCCTCTGGAATACTGGATCGCCCGGTCCCGGCTACGCTAAGGCTTCGCCGAGGCTTTCGCTGTTGGCTCGCCGTAGCTTTAGCGGAGGCGGCAAGCCGGGCGACGACGGCTGTTTGCTGGGCCGAGCGTCCTCATCCAAGCATGACGACTGCCCGTCCCTACTCGCCCCGCTGCCGCGCCTTGGTCGCGAGCGCGCAGCCTTCGCAGTAGCAGGCATCCTTGAGGTCGATCCCGTCGTCGGCGTGTAGCTGAGGAACCGATCTACTCGGCCTCGGCCATCTTCGGTGCAGATGATGGCATCTGCACGTTGGCGGCCGAGGGCCGGCTCGACGGCGATGCCGGGTCTGGCGATCGGAAGGCGGCGTCGGGTGGTGCTCCCTGGGACGGTCGATGAGCCGCGGCCGCCGGAAGCACGATCACCTTCGCTCCGACTTTCACCCGCTCATAAAGATCCAAAACGTCTTCATTGGTTAGCCGGATGCATCCGGACGAAACCCGCTTCCCGATTGTATCGGGCTTGTTGGTGCCATGAATTCTATATTCGGTCTCGCCCAGATACATCGCCCGAGCGCCAAGCGGATTGCCGGGGCCGCCTGCCATAAACCGCGGCAGATAAGGCTGACGCGAAAGCATCTCTGCAGGCGGACGCCAATCCGGCCATTCTGTTTTGCGAGCCACGGTCTGTTCACCGGACCATGTGAAGCCTTCGCGGCCAACACCGATGCCGTAGCGCATCGCTTGCCGGTCGTTCAGAACGAGATAAAGGAATGTGTTTTCAGTATCGATGACGACGGTGCCTGGCGCCTGGCGGCTGACGTAGTCAACCACCTGCCGAACGAGTCTTCCGGGAGCGTCAGCGGCTTTTGGTGTTTCGACCCGGGGCGCCGGGACCGAGATTGGAGCCGGAGCTAATGCTGATACGCGAACTGGAGTTGAGACGTGAGAGGGAATCGACGGTGCCAGGACTTGGTGCGCGGATGGCCTCCGTACCGGTTGAATGCTCGCCGAGCGAGACAGCAAACTGTACCCCAATGCGGCAGCGGCCACGGCGCCAATAGCAACTCTTCCGATCACCGGTAGTGCGAGCGTCTCTTTCTTTCCGCGTTTGGCCCGCTTACTCATTTCTTTCTCCAGATTCTTATGCCTGGAGGGGGTAACCACCAGATTTTAATAAACGTCGAAGCTATTTCACTCAGGCTGGAAATCGTTAGGCATCGTTAACGCCAACGAGCACGACCTCGCGGCAGCGCGAAGTGATCTGGCGAGACGCGCACCAGATCGTGACGAAGCCGTCGCCCGATCTTACCAAGGCATTTCGCTGAAGGGGAACGTGCGGGCCAACAGACACGAAAGCCGGCGGCAACGCCGGCTTTTTTGTTTTTGGAGTAGCCTTCTCACCAAAGCACGATGAATTTAGATCGAATCGGTTTTAGCCACGCGTTCGGTTCGGTTCACCTCTCCCCAACGGGGAGAGGTCGATTTGCGCAGCAAATCGGGTGAGGGGCCGCGGCGCTAACGAGAGACCGTAATCCCTCACCCGATGCTGCGCCATAGCCGAAGCAGCGCTTCGGCGTTCTCTTAAGGACGGCCGCCGAAGGCGGCCTATGCCTCTCCCAAGGAGAGGTGAAGCACCGCCGCCGCTCCGGCTCAACCTAATCTCATCACGCTTTAACTCCACTGTCGTCCTCAGCGAAAGCGGGGGACCCAGTACGCCGCGGCGGTCGAGAGAGGGCGCGCAATAACTGCGCCTCTGGAATACTGGATCGCCCGGTCCCGGCTACGTACGCCAAGGCTTCGCCGAGGCTTTCGCTCTTGGCTCGCCGCGGCTTTAGTGGAGGCGGCAAGCCGGGCGACGACGGCTGTTTGCTTGGCCGAGCGTCATCGTCCAAGCATGACGAGTGCCCGTCCCTACTCGCCCCACTGCCGCGCCATCGTCGCGAGCGCGCAGCCCTCGCAGTAGCGGTCATCCTTGAAGTCGATCCAGTTGTGCGCATAGACGTGGTCGAGCGCGATGCCGTAACGCGCGCGCAGCACCTTCACCAGCACCCGCCACGCCGCGATCTGCGCATCGGTCGCGCCCTTCCTGACATCGGGGTAATTGCCGGCGAACTCGACGCCGATCGAATTGCTGCCGATGACCTGATGATAGGTCGGGCCGTTGTCGATGTACTTGCTGTCGTTGCGATTGCCGCCGTCGCCGTGCGTCGGCACGAGGCTGTCCGCGACCGCCCAATAGACCGTGCCGTCGGTTTCGACCCAGACCATGACGCCGCGCCGGGTCGGATTCTTGTGCTGCTCGAGCGCGCCGAAGCGCGCCGAGCCGGCCGGGCCCTCGGTCTGGTGCACGATGATGTTGAGCCAGGGCCGGGATTTGGCGACGTCGCCCCACGGCGACAGCCAGACTATCTTGAGACCGGGAATCTCGGGCGTGCCCGCGGATCGCGCGATCGTCGCCAGGCCGGGCGTTTCGGCAAGGGCAACGGGAGGGAGCGCGAGCGCAACCAATGCGGCGAGCCAGCGAAACATCGTGCGGAGCGGTCCGGTGTCGCTGCTCGATAGCATGCTCAAGCGGACTTACGGAGGGCCGCCTCCAGCAACTCGACCTGCTCGGGCGCCGGGGCCGGCCTGGGCTCGTAGCTCGCGTAGCCGTTCTTGCCGCCATTCTTGGCATCGTAGAGCGCGTGGTCGGCGGCAGCGATCAGCCGGTCGGAATGCATGCCGATCTCGCGGGTCCATTGCGCAACCCCGATCGAGACCGCGATCGGGATCTCCTTGCCGGTGCACTGTTCGGCATCGGCGCGGCACACCTCCAGCACGCGACGCGCGATCATTTCGCCTTCGCGGAGCGTCGAGGACGGCAGCACGATGCAGAACTCGTCGCCGCCGGTACGTGCCAGCATGTCGCCCGGCCGGAGCCGGGTCTGCGCCATCAGCGTGAAGTGCTGCAGGCAGGCGTCGCCAGCCGCGTGGCCGAAAGTATCGTTGATGGCCTTGAAGCCGTCGAGGTCGATCACCAGCAGCGCGAACGGTTCGCCGCTGCGGTCGGACCGCGCGCATTCCTCGGTCAGCCGTCGCACCAGGTGACGCCGGTTGCCGACGCCGGTGAGATCGTCGAGCAGCGCGAGATCGGCGACCTCGTTGCGCAGCCGATCCATTGCCATCAGCAGGAAGCCGAAATTGAGCGCCATCGACAGGAAGACCAGCACGAGGACCAGGAGTGACTGGGGCGCGCTGAAACTGACAAAGGCAAATTCGTCAGGTTGCATCAGGGCGCGGACCAGGCGCAGCGCATAGATGGCGATGATCACGGCGGCGACAATGCCGGCGAGCCTGGCGCCAGGGCTGACGCGACCGCTCTCGGGCGACAGCAGCAGTCTCAGCGTCAGCGCGATCGGCGCGGCCTGCGCGATCGTATAGATGACGGTGCGCATCGGCATGCTGTCATGGACGAAGATGAAGACGCCGAGGCCCGCGAAGACGAGCGAAGTGGTCAACGCGGTGATACGCCAGCTCACCGGCTTGCCGTAGAACCGCTCGACACCCATTGCGGCAAGACACGCGGCGAAAACCATCACCGTGCCGGCCGCAAGCAGCGGCAGCAGCGAATCCGTCATCACCACGCGGAGCATTGCGCAGCTGGCGCCGAAGGCCGCGACGAACGAGGAGGCGGTCCAGAACCGGGCCGCGCCGAATGCCGGATAGCTGTGCGTCACATAGGCCCAGATCAGGCCGAGCGCGAGAAAATTGATGACGAACACCGTCCAAAGCGTCGGGATGCTCAGCATCACCTTGTCCGAGACCACATAAGGTCCCGCCTCCCCTCTGATCAAACCGCCCGCCCTTGAGGCGCTCCCCCGAACGACAATCCCCGTTGCCTTACGGGGAGGATGCAGCGGCGCCGCTTAACGGACTCTCACTCGCAAGCCGGCAACCGATGCTGTGGTTTTGAATTGATGAAGGCGTAGGCGGCCGGCATTTGCGCAACGTTAAGCATGATGCGGACGACGACCCCGTTGCGGGTGGCGCGAACAATGCAGTGAAAAGTTGCCGAAAACACATAACAACTGTGGATAACGTGATGACAGCGCCGTGACAGCACGCGGCAGTCGGCTGCGAATCTGCTGAGTTTGTGGCCGAGGATGTTGCGAGGCTGGCCCTCCGCCAAGCATGCCTCGGAGTCGCGTTCAATCCATGAAACCCTGAGAGGATACTATGGCTAAGAAAGCGAAGAAGGCGAAGAAGGCGAAAAAGGCCACCAAGAAGAAGGCCAAGGCCAAGAAGTAAACCGTTTCTCGCCCGGGTAGCGGCTCCTGCCCTGCCCGGGCTCCCAGAGCGGGAAACCGGTTTGAAAAACAGCGGGCGCAAGGCCCGCTTTTTTGTTTTGATACATCCGCGCTCAGATAGATGCGCGGTCAGCGATCCGCAAATGCGAGCTTCGCGCCGAGCAGGGCAAAGCCCGCGGCAAAGCTCCGCCTGAGCCAGGCCATCACCTTCGGACGGGTGACGACGCGATCGCGCACCGAGGCCGCGAACAGCCCATAGAGCGCGAACACCGCAAAGGTCATCGCCATGAACACACCGGAAAGCTCGACCATCCGCGCCAGCGGATGCGGCTCGTCGATCGCGATGAATTGCGGCAGGAAGGCGAGGAAGAAGATCGACAGCTTCGGATTGAGGATGTTGATCAGGATGGCGGTCACGATCACCCGCCCGCGCGAGCGCGGCTTGAGCTCAGTGTCGACGGAAAGCGCACTATGCTCGCGCAGCGCCTGCCAAGCCATGTAGAGCAGGTAGACGACGCCGCACCATTTCAGCACCGCGAACGCCGCCGCGCTGGCGTGCAGGATCGCGGCCAGCCCGAGCATCGCCGCGAGCATCTGCGGCACGATCCCGAGCGTACAGCCGAAGGCGGCGGCGACGCTCGCGCGCGCCCCCCGCGTCAGCGCCACGGCCAGCGTGTAGAGCACACCGGTGCCGGGCGACGCCACCACGATCAGCGAGGTCAACAGGAAGGACAGCGTCATTTGGTCGGCCACGGGCTGGACATGCGCTGCATGTTAGCATGCGGTCCGCGCCGGCGGAAGCGGCGTACCGGCTCCTGCTGTCTGCCCGCTGACAACTTCGTTATGAGGATCTGCGTGGCCCACCCTCGCCGGCGAGCTCCGACGCTTTCATTTCGGCGACGCGGATCACGTCCAGCGGCGCCCAAGGCTTGGCCCAGAACTTCGCGCCGTCGGGCAGGGATTGCCGCAGCGGCTTGCCCGACGTCACGATGACGTCGAGATCGGGATTGTATTTCTTCGCGGCATGCGCGAGCTCGACGCCGGTCATGTGGCCGGCTAGCTCGACATCCGTCATCATCAGCACGACATCGTCCCCGCTTCCCTGCAGCACCAGCTCGGCGGCCTCCGCGCTCTCGCAGGCAATGACGTCGAAATCACTTTCTTCCAGCAGCAGACCAATCATCGCGCGCTGCATCGGATCATCCTCGACCACCAATGCACGATAGGGTTTCGACTGTCCCATGGATGTGCCTTCCTTGAGTGATCGGGTTGAACACGCTCACAAAATAAATGCCTCAACTCCCTTTATGGTTCAGTTCCAATCTGAGAAAAGCGATGGGAACTTGCGCCCTGCCCCCCGATTTGAGCCGCGCGCTCGCTCATGAACTCGCGCTGCGCGGCTGCGACCTGGCGCTCGCAGACCGCGACCAGGCCGGCCTGCATGCGGTCGCCGCCGAGATTGCGAAAGCCAGACAGCGCAGGGTCACCGTGCACCGCCTCGACGTCAGCGAGCCCGGCCAGATCGCGGCATTCGCGCAAGCCGCCGGCGCCGCGCACCCCGCGCTCAACATCGTCGTCAACAATGTCGGCGTCGCCCTGCTCGGCCAGTTCGGCGAGATCGAGCAGGCGCAGATGGAATGGCTGTTCAACATCAATTTCTGAAGGTGACGAAGCAATCCATCGTTCCGCATATGCCGAAATATGGATTGCTTCGCGGAGCCTGTCATCGGGCGCCCATTCGCACGACCCGTTGGCTCGCAATGACGATCGGGGCGAGGCTGGGTGTCACCGTCCCATCAGCCGGTCCGCAAAATACCCGATGGTCTTGCGATAGATCACCGCCCTGTTCCACTCGCGCATCGCCTCGAAATTCGCGCTGCCCTCGTCATAGGGCGCGCCCATCTTGAAGCCGCTGCTGTGCAAGAGGTTCGCGGTCGAGGCCAGCACATCCGCCACCGAGTGGCGCAGGTCGACCCGGCCATCGCCGTCAAAATCGACGCCATACTTGATGTAGGACGACGGCAGGAACTGGGTCTGGCCGATCTCGCCGGCATAGGCGCCGATCAGGTCATTGAGACGAAGGTCGCCGCGCTGCACGATCTTGAGCGCCGCCAGCAATTCGCCCTGGAACAGATCGGAGCGGCGGCAATCATGCGCCAAGGTCGCGAGCGTGCGGATCACCGGCAGCTTGCCCATGTCGCCCTTGCCGAAATCGCTCTCCAGCCCCCAGATCGCGACCAGGATCTGGCGCGGCACGCCATACTGCTGCTCGATTCGCGACAGCAGCGCCGCGTGACGCTGCAACAGCGCGCGGCCGCCATTGATGCGCCCGGGACCGACGCGGGTCGCGACATACTGCTCGAACGTCTTGTTGAAGGTGTAGCGCTGCCGCCGGTCGAAGGCGAGCACGCCGCCATCCTGCCGCACAGTGCCGAGCGCCGCCGAGATCACATCCCGCGAGATGCCGGCGCCGGCGGCGTCCTGCGAGAACGACTGGACGAAGGTGTTGAAATTGCCGCCACAGCGGGCGGCGTAGGAAGGAGCGGCCAATACAAGCGCGCAAAAGAAAACGACCAAACGAAGTCTGAGCATGTTGATGTCCTGGAAAAGCCGCCCGCCGCAGATGATGCCATGCGTTTGACGTTGTGGTCAAAACGGACCTCACCCCCTGAGCTGCCGCTCCAGCCCCGCGAAATCGATCTCCGCCCAGCGCTCGGAAATCTTGCCGTCCTGAATCCGCCAGAACGTCATGCCGCGGAATTCGACGCGGTGGCCGGTCGGGGCGATGCCGCGCCATGGGCCGCGATGCCGGCCGCGCCAGACGAAGCGGCCGGCGACGATATCGCGCTCGGCCACCAGGCATTCGGCCACCGCCGACAGGTGGGCGAAGGTCGCGTGCATGGCCGCCGAGTATGCGATCACCTCGTCGGCGCTCATCCGCTTGCCCGCCGCGTGGTCGAAAAAATCGGGCGCGAGCTGCGCGCGAATCGCATCGGGATCGTGGCCATTGGTCACGGCATCATAGTGCGCGAGCACGAGCGCCTTGTTGGCGTCGAGGGTGGCGTTGGACATCGGCGCATCCGAAGAGACTGGTTGCAAAAACGGCAGAGTGCGCCTCATACGCGAATCGCCCACAAGGGCGCAAGTGACGAAGGTCAAAAAAATCATCGGCTTGCGTCGCGACAAAGTGAAGGCGCGAAATTTTCGCGGGCGGGTTCGTTTCGCTCCGATATGAAAGCCGCTCGGGTAGGCAATGTTCGCGGCTCGCGCAGGGCAGCCCAGCGTGAGCACACGCGGGATTTGCTTTGACAGCACTGCGGCGATCGGGGACAAGCCGCGCATGCCGAAGAAACCCGGGACCAATCCCAAAGGCGAATTCGCCTTCTTCAACGTCTTCTATGAGGACGGCTCGCAGCGCTCCAACCGCCGCGTGCCCTCGGAGCTGCTTGGCGGCCTCGACGGCGACGAACCGGCGCGCGCCTTCCTCCGCGACCAGGATCGCGAGATCGCCGAAAAGAGTGGCCGCCCGCCGCTCGAGATCAAGAGCATCGAGCGGGTCGGGGTGAAGAAGAAGTAGACGCGCGGACGGGTTGCGACATCGGGCAAGCTTGTTCGCTGGAGCTTGTTATACCAATGGCCCTAAGGATTGACTGTTGCCCAAGTGCGGCTTGTGATTGAGGCGATGCGACCTGGATCATTTGCGAAGAAGTTCCAGGCTTCGCAGGTCTTGGCGACGATATCGTCGTAGTCGTCGAAGACGGTGATGGCGAGCTTGTTGGCGCGCAGGTACTGCCAGACGTTTTCAATCGGATTGAGCTCGGGCGCATAAGGCGGCAGCTGTAACAGAGTGATATTTTCCGGAGCTCGGACGGTGCCGGCACTGTGATAGCCGGCGCCGTCGAAGACGAGAACGGCATGTGCGTCGGGTGCAACTTTGCGGCTGATTGCCTCCAAATGCAGTGACGTCGCCTCTGCATTTGCCGTCGGCATGACAAGACCCGCGGCGACGCCCCGTTGAGGACAGGCGGCACCGAAGAGATAAGCCCAATCGTAACGTCGATCGCGCGGCGCGCGAGGCCGTGAGCCACGCTTGGCCCACACGCGTGTCAGCGTGCCCTGCTGGCCGATCCGCGCCTCGTCCTGGAACCAGATTTCGATCGGCTTGCCTTGGGCGTGAGCGGGGAGCGTTGTCGTGAGGGTCGTAGCAAAGTTTTTTTGAACGCTTCCTGAGCCGCTTCATCGGCTTGCGGATGGCGCGGCCGCACCGAGAGCCGGCGGTACCCGAGCTTGGCCAGAACCTTGCCGACCGAACGTTCGTGCAGTTTGACGCCAAACCGCCGCTCAAGCTCGTCGCGCAAATCCACCCGCCGCCAACGTACGACCCCATGCTGCTCAGGATCGGGACCGGCCTCGACCAACGCGGCCAATTCGGCCTGCTGCTCTGTCGTCAGCCGCGACCGCGGTCCCGTCGGTTTGCGCGACCGCAGTCCCGCCAAGCCTTCGGCGTTATAACGATGCACCCAGTCCCGCAGGGTCTGACGATCCATCCCGCAACTTTCGGCTGCCTTCTTGCGGTCCGCGCCCTCCAGCACAAGCGCAAGCGCCAATATCCGCCGCGCTACCGTACTATTCTTCTCTCTGCGCGCCGCCTTCCGAAGCTCGCCCGCGGTCAAATCAAGCCGCGTAATCGCTACCGCTGCCCCCATCGATATTGCTCCTGTCTACGCAGCAACATCGATTCAGAAACTCACTGATTTGGAAATCCCAAATGTGAGTCAAATCCGGGGGCCGTTGGTATTATCTCTGCACTCTCTGGCGCGCGAAATTGGCACGATCCATCTACAAACAAAAACGGCGGGCCTTGCCCGCCGTTGTTGTTTCGATGGGTTGCCGGGTCAAGCCCGGCAACGAGAGCATCAGTTGTCGAGGAACGACCGCAGCTTCCGGCTGCGCGACGGGTGCTTCAGCTTGCGCAGCGCCTTGGCTTCGATCTGGCGGATGCGTTCGCGGGTGACCGAGAACTGCTGGCCGACCTCTTCCAGCGTGTGGTCGGTGTTCATGCCGATACCGAAGCGCATGCGCAGCACGCGCTCCTCGCGCGGGGTGAGCGAGGCCAAGACGCGCGTGGTGGTCTCGCGCAGGTTGGACTGGATCGCCGCGTCGATCGGCAGGATCGCGTTTTTGTCCTCGATGAAATCGCCGAGGTGCGAATCCTCTTCGTCACCCACCGGCGTCTCCAGCGACAGCGGCTCCTTGGCGATCTTGAGGACCTTGCGGACCTTCTCCAGGGGCATGCCGAGCTTCTCGGCGAGCTCTTCCGGGGTCGGCTCGCGGCCGATTTCGTTCAGCATCTGGCGCGAGGTGCGGACGATCTTGTTGATCGTCTCGATCATGTGCACCGGGATGCGGATGGTGCGGGCCTGGTCGGCGATCGAACGGGTGATCGCCTGCCGGATCCACCAGGTGGCGTAGGTCGAGAACTTGTAGCCGCGGCGGTACTCGAACTTATCGACCGCCTTCATCAGGCCGATATTGCCTTCCTGGATCAGGTCGAGGAACTGCAGGCCACGGTTGGTGTACTTCTTGGCGATCGAGATCACGAGGCGGAGGTTGGCTTCCACCATCTCCTTCTTGGCCTGACGGGCCTCGCGCTCGCCCTTCTGCACGCCGTGCACGATCTTGCGGAATTCGCCGATCTCGAGCCCGGTCAGCGCGGCCAGCGACTGGATCTCGTGGCGCAGGTCCTTGATGCGGTCCTTCTCGTGATGGACGAAGTTCTTCCAGCCCTTGGCCGAGAGCTTCGAGACGCGGTTGAGCCAGCGCGGGTCGAGCTCCGAGCCCTGGTAGTTGCGCAGGAAGTCGTCGCGCGCGACGCCGTGGCTGTCGCCGAGGCGCAGCAAGCGGCCTTCGAAGGAGACCAGCTTCTTGTTGATGTCGTAGAGCTGCTCGACGAGCGAATCGATGCGGGCCTGGTTGAGGCGCAGCGACTTCACCTCGACGATGATCTCGTCCTTCAGCTTCTTGTACTTGCGCTCCTGCGAGGGCGACAGCGACTCGCTCTGCAGCTGGTTGGCGATATCCTGCTCCTGCAGGCGGCGCAGCTTCTTGTACTCGGACGCGATCTTGTCGAAGGTCTCCACCACCTTCGGCTTCAGCTCGGCCTCGATGGCGGCGAGCGACATCTGGTTCTCGAACTCGTCGTCGTCCATGTCGGCTTCGGCGGCGGCCTCGCCCGGATCCTTCTCCTCGCCCTCGGCTTCGCCGGCAGGCGCGGCACGGAATGGGGTCGGCGACGGCGGCGCTGCCGGCGATGCGACATGTGCGGGCGCGCCCGCTTCGCCGCCGCTGCCATTGGCCTCGGCGCCAGCGCCGTCACCGCTGTTGTTGGCGATCAGGTTCGGGTTGATGCCGCCCTTGGATTCCGGACCGGCATAGGTGGCTTCGAGATCGATGATGTCGCGAAGGAAGATCTTTCCTTCGTTCAGCTCGTCGCGCCAGATGATGATGGCCTGGAAGGTCAGCGGGCTTTCGCAGAGGCCCGCGATCATCGCCTCGCGGCCGGCCTCGATGCGCTTGGCGATCGCGATTTCGCCCTCGCGCGACAAAAGCTCGACGGTGCCCATCTCGCGCAGATACATCCGCACCGGATCGTCGGTGCGCTCGCCGGGCTCGCTCTTCTTGACCTCGGTGACGGCCTTCTGCGTGACCTCGACAAGCTCGTTGTCGGTGTCGTCGTCGCCGTCGTCCTTCTCGTCCTCGCCTTCGGAGTCCTCGGCCTCGGTGACGTTGATGCCCATGTCCGAGAGCATCGACATGATGTCTTCGATCTGTTCGGGCGAGGTGGTGTCGGAGGGAAGCACTTCGTTGAGCTGATCAAAGGTCACGAAGCCGCGCTTCTTGGCCTGCTTGATCATCTTCTTCACCGCGGCATCCGACAGGTCGAGCAACGGCGACGGCGCGTCGGCGGAATCCTTCTCGGGAGCATCCGCCGCCTTGTCGTCTTTTTCCTTGTCCTTAACCTGCAGCGTCTTTGCCTTGGTGGCCATTCACTAAGCTCCCGAAAACGCGGTCATGCAAAATGGCGCCACGCACGCACATCCGCACGATATCTAGAATTGCTCTCGACGCACAAAGGGCGGCGCACATGATCGCCACCCCTGCCATCCGTTTCGACGGTTTCCATCTGCAATAGCCCGGCGCGTCTTCCGCAAAAAGTGACTACCGGTTTTACGATCAGAAGACGCGCCAAACGTTAATCCGGCGGATTTTCTTCACGACGAACCGGCGGCACCACTTCGCCCGAAAATGCTACGGTGCTATTAAAGTTTCGCTTAACCCTGTTTTTGCAGCCAAACCATGGATTTGGCGAGTCTTTTTGCGAGTTCGGCCAACGCCGTCCGCATCATTTTTCGTCACACGTTACGCTGGAACCGGCCCGATAATTCGCCGAACCCCTCGATCAGAGCCTCGGTCCCGTCGGCTTCCGCCATCCGGGCCTGGATATCCCGCAGCCATGCCAGATTGGCTTCGCTGCCGTCTTCAGCCAAAGCCGCCTCAGCGTCCTTTCGTTCCCTAAGTAAGGCGTGGGTTTTCTGATGCAAGGCAACGAGTTGCCGCCACGTCGATAAAACATCCTCCCGCGCCGCGCCGACCTTGGCGCCCCACACCGCCTGGGTCGTCAGCGCGTGCTCAACCCTTTGAAGTGCTTGCGAAAATCCGCCAGCTTCAAGATCGGCCCGCATTTTCTCGGCCTGCTCCTCCGCGTCCGGGGAATGGTGGTGGTCGTTGGCGAAAGCCGCAATGATGCCGGCGCGGAGCTTGTGGGCCTCGGGGTGGGCGAGCTCAAGCGCCGCGACCTCCTCCAGATGGTCGTGCAGCAGCCAGGGGTGATTGATGAGGCACTCAAGGATCAGAGCCTCGCGCCGGGAGATCGCGCTGCGCTGGCCGCGCATGATCGAGCTGTTGGCAAGCTGCGGACTCGCTGCCTGGTAGGGACCGCGGCCAAGGCCGGGAACCAGGCCCTTGGGGGCGAATCGGCCGCCCGGCGCCGGGCCGCCGGGGAAAAATTGGCGGGGTGATTCGCTGCTGCGCCCGCCCCGGAAATTGCCGCGGCCGTAGCCGCCGCGCCCGCCCTCGGGCGCAAAGCTGCGCTGCAGGCGCTCTTGCAGATGCTGCCGATAGTAGCGGCGCACCACCTCGTCGCGGATGCCATTGGTGAGTTCGCCGATGCGCGCTTCCAGCGCGGCGCGGCGTTCCGGCGTGCCGAAGCTGCCGCCCTCGATCTCGCGCGACCAGATCATGTCGGCGAGCGGGCGTGCGGCGGAGATCACGTCCTCGATCGCGCCGCGGCCGCCGGAACGAGCGAGATCGTCGGGGTCCTGCCCTTCCGGTAACAGCGCGATGCGCAGGCTCTTGCCGGGCTTCAGATTCGGCAGCGCGATATCCGCGGCGCGATAGGCCGCCTTCTGTCCGGCACGGTCGCCGTCGAAGCAGAGGATCGGCTCGTCCGCCATCTTCCAGAGCAGCGCGAGCTGGTTCTCGGTGAGCGCAGTGCCGAGCGGCGCCACGGCGCCAGGAAAGCCCGCGGTCACCATCGCGATGACGTCGACATAGCCCTCGACCACGATGAGTGGGCTGCCGTCATGCGCGGCCTGGCGCGCGGTGAACAGGTTGTAGAGATTGTCGCCCTTGTGAAACAGCGTGGTTTCCGGCGAGTTCAGGTATTTGGCCGGAACGTCCTTCTCCAGCGCGCGACCGCCGAACGCGATGACGCGGCCGCGGGCATCCGTGATCGGAAACATCACGCGGTCGCGGAAGCGATCGAACGGCACCGGCTTGTCCTCGCCGGCCACCAAAAGCCCCGCCTCCACCATGTCCTCGGTGGCGACGCCCTGCGCGCCCAGATGCTCCTTCAGCGCGAAACGGTCCGGCGGCGCATAGCCCATGCGAAACTGGAGCTGGGTCGCCGGCGAGATGCCGCGATCGGCGAGATAGCCGCGCGCCTTCGCGCCGTTGCGCGAGGCCAGCGTGTCGGCGAAGAACTTGGTGGCGAGTTCCATCACGTCGTGCAGCGTGCGGCGGCGCTGCTCGTGGCGCGCGGCATCCGGCGTCGCCGCCGGGATCGCCATGCCCGCCATTGCCGCCAGCCGCTCGACCGCCTCCGGGAAGGTGACGCCCTCGGTCTCCATCACGAAGTCGAAGATGTTGCCGTGCCGCCCCGAGGAGAAGTCGTGGTAAAAGCCCTTCTGGTCGTTGACGGTGAAGGACGGCGTCTTCTCCTGCTGGAACGGCGACAGCCCCTTCCATTCGCGCCCCGCCCTCTTGAGCTTGACGCGCTTGCCCACGACTTCCGAGACCGGAAGCCGGGCGCGCAGCTCGTCGAGAAATTGGGGCGTGAAGCGCATTGATGAGGTCGGGTTGGCGGGAATGCGTGGATAACCGATTAGCCATATAGCGGCGGCGGCCGAAATACTAAGACTGTGCCGGCTTTTCCGGACTATTCACAGGCCGTGATCCCGTCGCTTGTCCCGTCGGACTACCCCGGAATCTGCGGTGGAGAGAGGTTGCGGCCTGCTTGAACCTGCTCCGGTTCCGCGCTTGGATAGGGCATGTTCACGACATTCCGAGGCGGACAGAGCGGCGGCTGGAAGGTGACTTCCATCGCGCGGGTGAAGGGCGAAACGCTGCCGAAGGTCGCGGCGCTGTCGGTGATTTCGAGCGAGGCGATCGCGCTGCCGCTACTGCCGTCACCGACCGCGTGGCGGCTCGCCGGCGTCGCGAGCAATCTGCGCTACACCGAGCGGGCGGAGAAGGACAAGCTCGCCGCCGTCGAGGCCAAGCTCGGCCGGAACGAGGCGACGCACGCGGCGCTGATCCCGATCCGGAAATCCGCCGCATGGTGGGAGCTGACACAGGAAGAGCGGCGCAAGATCCTCGAGGACAAGTCGCACCATATCTCCGGCACGCTGAAATACCTGCCGGCGATCGCCCGCCAGCTGTTTCATTCGCGCGATCTCGGCGTCCCCTTCGACTTCCTGACCTGGTTCGAATTCGCACCCGAACATGCCGACCTATTCGACGAACTGGTCGGCATGCTGCGCGCGACCGAAGAGTGGACCTATGTCGAGCGCGAGGTCGACATACGCGTCGTGCGCGAGAACTGAGGCCTCTCTTCGTTATGGCCGGGCTTGTCCCGGCCATCTACGTCTTGTTGCAAGGCAGCCGGAAAAGACGTGGATGCCCGGGACGAGCCCGGGCATGGCGGAGTAACTCTAATGTCCGAGAAATCTGCCTGACGCGATCCGCGGCAGCTTCGTCACCGGCCAGTTGTAGAGATAGGTCCACGCCTCGCTCATACGTCCATCGGCGAGCGTGACCGGCAGCATCTTGCGGACATATTCGGTCGGCGGCGGAAAACCCTCGCCGCAGGCTTCATACATGTCGAACTCGCGCAGCATCGCGTCGCGCTCGCGCAGACCGAACAATTCGCCATGCACGATGTCGGCGGGATCGTCCGACGTGACTAGGCCCGGATAATGCTTCACGAGATAGAGCCGGCCGCGGCAGTGCGCCTCGCCGAGGAAGTCGGCATTGGCCGACAACAGCTTCGCCATCGGATGGTCGAAGCCGCGCATCAGCGTGCCATAGACGAAGAGAAGGTCGGAGGTCATGGCCTTCTATGTCATTGCGAGCGTAGCGAAGCAATCCATGCCGCCGCAAGGATGGATTGCGTCCGCCTTCGCCGAAGGCTTCGGCCGACAGTTCGTCGCTATCGCCCCTTGCGATGGCGCGTGACCACGTCAAGCCACTGCCGACGAATTCTCGTCGGCATGATGCGGTGCTCGGTGAACGCCACCGGGCGCGTAGCGATCAACGGTCTTGTGATGGATGGTTACCAGCGGCGGCGTCGAACAATCATCGTGATTTTGGGCGGCTTGATCTATAGAGAATACTGCTCGTTTCCAGATCGGCTTGCTCCCCGAATAGGCAAAATTGAGGAAAACACCTTGAATCGCGTCGGTGGCCCGTCATTTCTGCTCGCTAACACCGACGTTTCGCCAATTCTGGAGCGCAACGCGGACAGCCGCTCTCCATTCCTGTTCACCTGCGATCACTATGGCCGGCTGATTCCCAAGCCGCTCGGCGATCTCGGCCTGCCGGAAAGCGAGCTTGTGCGGCACATCGCCTGGGACATCGGCATCGCCGGCGTCGCCGAACAGCTCTCCGACCAGCTCAACGTGCACCTGATCGCGCAACGCTATTCGCGGCTTGTGATCGACTGCAATCGTCCGCCGCATGTCGCAAGCTCGATTCCGCTGATCAGCGAAGCGACCACCGTCCCGGGCAATGAAGGCCTGTCGCGCAACGATGCCGAGATGCGCCGCGCGCAGATCTTCGATCCCTATCACAGGCGGATCGACGAGATCATCGACGAACGGAGCCGGCGCGGCATGCCGACGGTGCTGGTGTCGCTGCACAGCTTCACACCTGTCTACGCCGGCATCGCGCGACCCTGGCACATCGGCACGCTCTATCACCGCGACAAGGTGCTGCCGCCGCTGCTCCTGAAACATCTGCGCAGGGAGGGCGACCTCGTGGTCGGCGACAATGAGCCTTATGCGGTCAGCGACGAGACCGATTACACGATCCCCGTGCATGGCGAGATGCGCGGGCTAATGAATTCGGGTATCGAGATCCGTCAGGACCTGATCGCCGACCAGGCCGGCGAGACAGCCTGGGCCGATCGCCTGGCACGCATCCTCAGCGAGATCGAGGCGATGCTGTGGGCGGAGGCGCTGATCGCGTGAAGTCACGCAGCACGGCTGCCGGCGCTGCGCACGCCGCGAGGCGAATCGCCGAAGCGGGCCCGGAACAGCCGGTTGAAGTGCGATATGTCCGAAAAGCCGGCCTCCAGCGCAATGTCGGAAATTCGCTGCGCGCCCTCGTGCGGCGCGGTTAACAGTGTGAACGCCTTTTGCAACCGCAATTCGTTGACGCGCTCCGTGAAAGACGCACCCGACGACGCCATCAGGCGCTGCAGGTAGCGCGGAGAGATGCCCTGGCGACGGGCCACGATCTCCAGGCTGAGATCCGGATCCTGAAAGTGCGCCGCGATGTGGTCGAGGGCGGCGCTGTGCCGCGCCGCGATCACCGCGCTCGCGCTGCTCTCGCCCAACGGAGCGCATTCATCGATTGTGAGTGCCACGAGGTCGTGGATATGGGTCACGATGGTATCGCGCAGCTTGGGCGCAGCCAGCGCGCCCTGCCCCAATGCCGACTTCAGGTAAGTCATGAGAAGCCGGAGCGCCTCGGTTCGGCGGGAAATCCGCCGCATCACAAGGCTGTCGACATCGCTCACGCGCGGCACCAGTGCGTCGCGCGGCACCGCCAGACCAAGTTGAAGTCCTTCGACATAGCTGACAATAGCCGGCTCCGAGTGCAGAAGCGCGATGGCATCGCCGGCGCGGAATTCGATCTCCCGGCCGCGCTGCGATAGCAGGCTCGTACTCGGAGAGCTGACGATGAAGCCGATCGAGTCATCGCCATCGACGATATTCGCTCGCGAACGCTTGAAGCGCATGGCCGATCCCGTCCATGCGAGCACGCGCAGTCCCTGAAGCGCCTGCAGCGTTGCTTCGGCGTGAAACGGAGCGTCGGACACAGTCTCGATATCGGCGTGGACGATGCGCCGTCCGAACTCTTCGCGCCACATCGGGATGCGCATCCGCTCCGGGAGCTCGCGGGTGGAAAATCGAATCGACTTGAAATCGGCAGTGTCCGCGGACATGCGGAATCTCCAAGCCTCACGCAACAACCGGAGTGATTCCGACAATCGACTGCCGATATCCGCAATTTGCTATCTGCAAAATTTGCTGTCTGCAATTTGCGCTTCGCGCACCCGACCGTCCAATCCGAGGTGCGCAGAAGTCCAAGACACGGCGCTATCTGCTTGCTAGTGTCACTCATCGCAATCGACACTGCAAGTGAGCTAGTTCACGTCGAAGCGAGGAACTCTGGACTAAAGTAATTGCGAAAGTCGTGGTGAAAATATCTCTCTAAAGAGGAGAGAGCCATGATGAGGCTATTTCAGGTTGCCGCCATCACGTCCGTTTTGGACATCGTCGGTGCAGCGGCCGCAAGCATTGCTCGAATTTGCAACATTATTCGCAATCAATTGCATTCAGTGATCTGGGCCGCGATCCGCCTGCTACATCCCGGACATCCGCTTCCCCGATGATGACGTCGTGCCGCGCGCTCGGCGCGAGATGGCAATCTTCGTCAGAAACATTACCCGCCGGCTCTGCTCGTCCTCAGCCGGGTGAAACGACCGAAAATAATTGCATGGGGCGTCAACAGTGCTGATCAAGTGAGGATTTGACCATGTCCATACTCGACCTGCTCTATCGGGAATATTGCCGTGCCCGCCTCGCTGAGATGCGCAAGCAGTTCCTGGTCCCCACCGTCGGCGATGACGCCCTGGACATGAATTGGGATGCCACCAATCCTGCCAACCCGGGAGATCGCGGCAATGGCCTGGAGAGCATCCTCACGACAAGCCAACCCTCAACTGTCCGATAGCGCGTAACCGCATCCGCTCGGTCGGCCCGCACACGCCGGAACATCGCGCGCAACGCATCGATCCAGGCCCGACCGAGAGTGCTGTGGCACGCCGGTCGGGGCAACCAAATGCACAATCGCATGCACATCTCGAAGCCAGTGGTCGGCGAACCTCCGCCGGAGCTCGAGGGATCCGGCCGCGACCTGCGCATCGACGCCTGCCGCGGCATCGCGCTGTGGTGCATCTTCCTTGACCATGTCCCCAACAACATCGGAAGTTGGCTGACGCTCAAGAACTACGGCTTCAGCGATGCCGCGGAAGTCTTCATGTTCATGTCCGGCGTCACTTGCGCGCTGGCCTACGGCAGGGCGCGCCGCCGTGAGGGCTGGAACGGCGTGATCAGCCGCTCGCTGCGGCGAGGATGGGATATCTATGCGGCGTTTCTGCTGCTCATGCTTGCTTACGCCATCATGACCTACCTCGCAGGCGGGGACGACCTTGCCGACGAGAGCAATACGCGCGTTCTGCTGGAGGACCCGGGCGCGACGCTTGCGCACGCAGTGATCCTGCAATACCGCCCGGTCAATGCCGACGTGTTGCCCATCTTCGTGCTGCTTCACCTCCTGTTCGCGCCGCTGTTGTGGCTGTTGCTGCGCTGGCCGAACGCGACGCTGGGCGCCTCCTTCGCACTTTATGCGCTGGTGCACGTGTTCGGCTGGATGGTGCCGGCATGGCCGAGCAGTCATTGGGCCTTCAATCCGATGGCCTGGCAGCTCCTGGTCGTGCTCGGCGCGTGGTGGATGATCGCGGGCAACCCCATCCGGCCCTGGATAACGTCACGTGTAGTGCTGGTCGTTGCCGTGCTGTATCTGCTCGTCAGCCTCTTCATTGCCCTGAGCTGGCACATCGAGCTGCTGGGAACCTTGGTCCCGGAGGCGCTGGCGAAGCTGCTTCACCCGGTGGACAAATCGAATCTCGATCCCGTGCGCCTGCTGCATTTTCTGGCGATCGCGGTCGTGGCGGTGCGGCTGGTGCCGCATGATTGGCCGGCGCTGCGGACGCCGGCGCTGCGCAGCATGATCTGCTGTGGCCAGAACTCGCTGCCGATCTATTGCCTCGGCGTGCTGCTGGCCTGTGGCAGCCACCTGGCGCTGCTCGAGATCTCGAATGGAATAGCCATGCAGATCGCGCTCAGCGTCGGCGGCATTCTGGTGATGATCGCCGCTGCGACGCTGCTCAACTCGATCTCGATCCAGCCCGCTCGGCCGCCGCGCCTGATGCAGCCGACCTAGCCCGCAACCGCGACAGTCCCGGCCAGCTTTCCCGCTTCGCGTCAATAAGTCCGGACCGCCGGCAACGGACCTCGGGGATGGCCACCCTCAGCCGAGATCGCGCAGATCCTTGCCAAGCGGCGGCGTCAGGCAAAACGCTGAGAAGACGACCTTGAGGCCGGCCCGCTCGGGCGTGCAGGCCATCGGCCCACAAAAGCAATCCCGTCCTCAAGCGTTCTGCCGCTGCGGGCTCAATCTCGGAAACGTGCAGACTGCGCTGTACCCGGTTTGACCAACGATCAAGTTACCGTGCCCGGGTCAGCGCCAGCCAGATGCCGCCGCCGATCATGAAGCCGCCGGAGATGCGCGACATCAGCCGCGTCCGCTCCTTGGAGAAGAATTTGCGGGCGCGGCCGGCGAGCAGCGCATAGGCGCCGTCGGTCATCACCGCCGTCACCATGAAGGTGACGCCGAGCAAGGCCACCTGCGGGATGTGAGGTTTGCTCATGTCCATGAACTGCGGAATGAAGGCACCGAAGAACACCAGCACCTTCGGGTTCGACAGCAGCACCAGGAAGCCTTGCAGGAAGAAGCCGCCGCGCGGCGGCGGCGGTGTCTCATCGGTGCTGATGCCCTCGACCGGCGCGCGGATCAGCTTGATGCCGAGCCAGACCAGATAGGCGGCGCCGGCGAAGCGCACCCAGTCGAACCAGTAGCCCATGGTCGCCATCAGCGAGGTCAGGCCAACCGCGACGGTGCCGATCACGATCGCGAGCCCCACCTGTGCGCCCAGCACATTGGTGAGCGCCGCGCGGGTGCCGTATCGCAAGCCATTGGCGATGACCATCGTGACGATCGGGCCGGGCAACAGCGCCAGCGCAATGCAGGCGGCGACGAAGGCGAGATAGGCTTGCAAGGACATGAGAGGCTCACTGGAGGTGAGGTGACGCCGGAATTTATGCACGTACTGTGAGGAAGAGGAAGCGGTTCCTGCTCATGTCTGTCATACCCCGCGAAGGCGGGTATCCAATACGCCGCAGCTTCTCGGCGAGGCATCAATGCCTCTGGAATACTGGGTCACCCGCTTTCGCGGGTGACGACCCCATCTTCGCGCGAGAGAGAGGAGGCTCAACGGCCCTCCATCGTCGCGGCCATCCACATCTTGATCTTTGGCGCTGCCAGGAACGTCAGCACCGCACGCTGCACCCGCGCCGGATCGCCCCTGCCCTGTGCGGCCGCCACCAGCAAATCGCAGCGCTGTGACACGGCGATGCCGATCGCGCTGCGCTTGCCGCCTGGCATGTCGATGTCGTATGCCCTGATCCGTCCACGCATGTCGGCGACGTACACGACGTCGCCCGCCTTCAGCGGCGTGAAGCGTGGGCTGATCATGTCGACATCGGCGACACGGTCGACCTCGCCGTCATCGGCGACGCCGCTGTCACAGTTGCAAAAGCCGAGCTTGGGCCGCACATAGACCTCGACATCGGCGCCGCAATCCGCCGCGCGACAACGGAAGGCGCGGCCGGCGGGCCAGCCGTCGCGCGGGAACGGCCAGGCGATCTCATGCCAGTCGCCGCCACGGGACGGCGCCATCTCGTAGCCCGCGACGGCCGAGACGCCACCGAGCGCGAGGAACATCGCCACAATTACAAGCCGCGGACGCGTCAGGATGCGCTCATGGCAGGCCGGCGACGGCGCGTGCCGGGCCGGTCAATTCGAGAATGTGCAGACCGGTGTTGGCGCGGTCGACCGCATAAATGTAGCCGCGGTCGTCGGTCTCGACATTGTTGGTCTGGATCGCGACCTTGCAGCGCTGCTGGCCGTCGATGGTGACGCAGCGCTTGTCGGTCGCGGACGTGATCGAGGGAATGAAGTAGCCGACCTCCTTCGGGTGATAGGGATCGCGGATGTCGAGCGCGCGGACGCCGGCATTGAAGAAGGCGATGAACGCCATCTTCCTGTAGTAGACCGGCGCCATGCTCTCGTTCGACGAATGCGAACCGAACCGGCCGCCGCGCTCGCAGAACGACCCGCTTTGCTCCGGCACGGTGTAGCTCGAGATCACCATCGGCCGCGCCTCCGTGGTGACGTCGGCGAACCACACCATCTGCCGCGCCTCGCCGCATTCGTTCTGGATCGCCTCGTCGACGATCATCACGATGTCGCGGGTCTGGCCGTCCTTGTCATGCGCGAACTCCGCGATTGGCATGCCCGGCATCGGAAACGTCGTATGCGCGCCGTTCAGCGCCGACAGCGGCATCCGCGCGATCTCCGGGAATTTCAGATTCTCCGGCGTCGGCGCCTTCGGCCCGTTCAACAGCTTGTCGCGATCGACGATCTGCAGGAAGCCGTTCTTGTTGGTGCCGTAGCCGAAATAGACGCGGTTGCCCTTTGGACCGGTCGAGATCGGCCCGTGCAGTTCGGTCGGCACCGCGCCGGTCGCCCCCGGCTCCTGCCCGGGCAGGCCGAAATCCCTGATCTTCACGGGATGCGCGGGATCGGAGAGGTCATAGACCTGTGTCATGCGCCGCGTGCGCCAGCCCGGCGCGCCCGAGACAAGGAACGCGATGCCGGTGTCGCATTCCCACCAGCTCTTGTGCGTGTCCTTCAGCCCTTCGCCGATCCGCGTGACCAGCACGGGATTGGCGGGATCGGCGACGTTCCAGATCTCATGTGCTTCGCTGCCGAAGGTGCGCAGCATGTAAACCGCGTTGCGATCGCCCTTCGGCAGATCCTTGCCGTCGCAGACGCGCACCATCTGTGCGCCGCCGGATTCATATTTGCCTTCCTGCCCCGGAATGTGCCGCAGATATTTCGGGTGCGCGGGATCGGTGACGTCGACGATCGAGGTGCCGTTCGGCTCGGCCTTGCCGGTTATCGGATTGACGGGATCGGGGATGTCGTCGGTGCCGCCGTGATGGCCGATATAGGCAATCCAACGATCGCCTTGATGATGGATGGTCGGCTGATAGGCGCTGCGCGCCTGCAGGTCGTTATATCCGACCAGCTTCATGTTGGAGGCTTCAGGCGGCGCGCCGATCTTCTGCTGCTGGGCGCCGGCGCCGCACGTCAACAAAATCCACAAGACCGTGCAGCAAGCCGCAGTAACGCGACCACCCATGCGCACCACCCTTGTTTCAAACCAATCTGCTTCCAAACCAATCTGCGTTGGCTGACGGCACGATAACACGAGGAATCAAGGGTCCAAACACACGCTCTTGACATGCAATCGTTTGGTTGCCTATTATCCAACCCATGGATGAAGTCTTCAAAGCTCTGGCGGATGCCTCTCGGCGTACGCTGCTGGACCGGCTTCACGCCCGAAACGGACAAACCCTCAATGAACTCTGCGACGGCCTCGACATGACGCGTCAGGCCGTGACGAAGCACCTTGTGATTCTCGAAGACGCCAACCTCGTCACGTCAGTCAGGCATGGCCGCGAGAAGCTGCACTACCTCAACCCGGTTCCGATCCATCAGATCGGCGAGCGGTGGATCAGCAAGTTCGAGCGCGGGAAGCTCACAGCGCTCAGCGAATTGAAACGGCAATTGGAGAAGCGTGATGAGTAAGCCGGAATTTGTCTATGTCACCTACATCGAGACCACGCCGGAGAAGCTGTGGGACGCGCTGACCAAGAGCGAGTTCACGCGGCAATACTGGTTCGACACAGAGCTCAAGTCCGACTGGAAGGTCGGTTCGCCGCTTGCGCTGGTGATGGGCGGCAAGACAACCGACACCGGCGAGATCCTGGTGGCCGACCGGCCGCGGCGGCTCGCCTACACGTTCAAGCACGAGCTCGACGAGGAGATGCAGAAGGAGCCTGCGAGCAAGGTCGTCTTCACGCTCGAACCGTTCGACAATGTCGTCAAGCTGACCGTGACGCATGAGGGCTTCGGCGCCGGCAGCAAGCTCTTCGACGGCATTTCCAAGGGCTGGCCCGCGATCCTGTCCGGGCTCAAGAGCCTGCTCGAAACCGGCAAGGTGTCGCCGATTCCGCCGCGGGCGCTCGGGATCGAAGGCTTCGAATGACAATGAAGATCTATCGAAGGGTGCGCACAGACATGAACATCGAATCGTTCAAACCGGCGATCGTCTACACGATCTACATCGCGTCCACGCCGGAGAAGGTGTGGCAGGCGCTGACCCAGGCCGAGTTCAGCCGAAAGTACTTTTCCGGCAACGCTGTCGAAGTCGACCTGAAAGTCGGCGGCGCCTACATCGTCCGCACGCCGGACGGCGCGCTGCACATCTCCGGCGAGGTGATCGAATGCGATCCGTTGAGGCGGCTGACCGTCACCTTCAACGTCAACTGGCCGCAGCTGATCGAGAAGCTCGGGCCGACGCTCGTCACCTACGAG
Source organism: Bradyrhizobium sp. ISRA436 (assembly GCF_029910015.1). Classification (NCBI taxonomy): domain Bacteria; kingdom Pseudomonadati; phylum Pseudomonadota; class Alphaproteobacteria; order Hyphomicrobiales; family Nitrobacteraceae; genus Bradyrhizobium; species Bradyrhizobium sp. ISRA436. The sequence continues at coordinate 1,485,619 of NZ_CP094519.1, read as the reverse complement.
ATCGAGCCCGCAGGCGACGGCGTGAAGCTGACGCTGCTGCAGTCGCATGACCGCCCGATCAGCGACGACATTCTCTCCGGCGGCCGCGCCGGCTGGCCGGCGATCCTCTCCAGCCTGAAGAGCCTGCTGGAAACGGGACAAGCCATGATGATCCCGATGCAGCCGCCAGAGCGCATGCTGGCCGCGCTCAAGGAATTGGGAATCCCGATGCCGACGTAAGTTTGCGACACAGTCGTCCTGTATTCCGCGGTCGTCCCTGCGAAAGCAGCGACCCAACCACCGCTTTGCGTGTGGAGTTCAGTGGGCTCACAGGATCGCGCAACAACCGCCCCCCGTGGTGATGGGGTCCCGGGTCGCGCTGCGCTTGCCCGGGACGACGATGGAGGACGATGGAGAGAGTCAGCCCAGCGCCCTCAGTTCACGCCGCAGCACCTTGCCCGTTGCCGTCATCGGCAGGCTCTCCGCAAACTGCACGAAGCGCGGATACTCATGGGCGGCGAGTTGCATCTTGACGAATTCCTGGATCTCCCGCGCCAGCGCGTCGCTCGGCGCATGGCCGGGGCGCAGCACGATCCAGGCCTTGATCGACTCCGTCCTGATCGGATCGGGAATGCCGACCACGGCGGACATCGCGACCGCCGGGTGCTTCATCAGCGTGTGCTCGATCTCGGACGGACCGACCCGATAGCCGGCGGTGGTGATGACGTCGTCCTCGCGGCTGACGTACCAGAAATAGCCGTCCTCATCCTGCACGCCGAGATCACCGGTGAGCAGATATTCGCCGGCATATTTTTTCGCGGTCGCTTCCGGATTGCGCCAGTACTCGATCATGGTGCAGGGGCATGGCTGGCGCACGCCGATGATGCCGCGCGTGCCCCGCGGCAGTTCCTCGCCCTTGTCGTTGACAATGCGGACGTCGAAGCCCGGCGTGGCGCGGCCCATCGAGCCTGGGCGGATCGGAAACAAATTGGAATTGCTGCCGATCACGAGATTGCATTCGGTCTGGCCGAACACCTCGTGGGCATCGATGCCGAAGGTGTCGCGCACCCAGCCCAGCAGCTCGCCGCCGAGCGATTCCCCTCCGGTGAAGATGCTGCGCAGCTTCACGCCCGGATTTTTCACATTGGCCTGCCGCATCAGCTTCAGCGCGGTCGGCGGCAGGAACACGTTGCGGATGCCGAGCTCTGCCATCATCTGCATGGCCGCCTGCGGCTCGAACTTGCGCGCGCGGTGACCGACCAGCGGGATGCCGTGATACCAGAACGCGAACAGCCCGTTGACCAACCCGCCGATCCAGGCCCAGTCGGCCGGCGTCCACATCAGGTCGCCCGTCCTCGGCAGGAAGTTGTGGCACATCTCGACATTGGGCAAATGGCCGAGCACGACGCGATGCGCATGCAGCGCGCCCTTGGAATTTCCTGTCGTGCCCGAGGTGTAGATGATCAGGCCGGGATCGTCGGGCGAGGTATCGACGGTGGTGAATGCAGGCGAGGCCGATTGGATTGCGCTCCAGAACGATGTCGTGCCCGCCGGCACGCGGTCGCCGACAATATAGATGGCCTTCAGGTCGGGCAGGCGGTCGCGGATCCTGGTGATCTTCTCCCAGCCGGCCTCGTCGGTGATGATGGCCTTGGCAGCCGAATTCGACAGGCGGAATTCGAGCGCGTCCTCGCCGAACAGCGCAAATAGCGGGATCGAGATCATCGCTGAGCGGAACGCCGCGAGGTGCGCGACTGGCAGTTCGAGGGATTGCGACAGGAACACCGCGACGCGGTCGCCGCGGACGAGGCCGTCGGCATCAAGCACATTGGCGAAGCGGCGCGAGGCCTCCGCGATCTCGTCGAACGAGGTGCGCGTGGTGCCGCCATCCTCATCGACATAGACCAGCGCGAGCCGCCCGGTGCCGTCGGCATAACGGTCGCAGCAGGCGGTCGCGATGTTGAAGCGCTCGGGGACCTCCCAACGGAAGTTGCGGTAGAGCTCGTCGTAGGTGGCGGCTTCCTTGAGCATGGCGTGTGTCGTTCCCGTCCCTCGTCATGGCCGGACTTGACCCGGCCATCGATGTTCTTGCTTGCGCCGGATTGTGGATTGTAAAGACGTGGATGCCCGGGACAAGCCCGGGCACGACGAAGGAAGAATGTGAGCCTGGATGAAGCATGCGTAGCCGGATGGGGCGAAGCGCAATCCGGGGACTTTCCAAGCGGATGACGTCGACCCGGATTTCGCTTCGGTCCATCCGGGCTTCGACATCAGGACGAGAGCGCGGCCTTCACGAGGCCGCTGGCCTTGGCGAAATCCATCTGGCCGGCGTATTTCGCCTTCAGCGCGCCGATCACCTTGCCCATGTCCTTGACACCGGCTGCGCCGGTCTCGGCGATGATGGCCGATATCGCGGCCTTCACCTCGTCGTCGGACATCTGCTTCGGCAGATAGGCGGAGATCACGGCGATCTCCGCGCGCTCCTGGGCGGCGAGTTCGGCGCGGCCGCCCTTGTCGTAGAGCTCGACCGATTCCTGGCGCTGCTTGATCATCTTCTGCAACAGGCTGAGCAGCTCGGTGTCGGACAGTGGCGGCTTGCCCTGCCCGCGCGCGTCGATGTCGGCGTTCTTGATGGTCGAATTGACCATACGCAGCGTGGAGAGCTTGCGCTCGTCCTTCGCCTTCATCGCCTCCTTGACCGCATTGTTGATGTCGTCACGCAGCATCTTGGTGTCCTTGAACTAGCAATCCCTTCATGTAGGCAGTTTGCAACGACAGAACAACTCTCGCTTGACGCGTTTCTTCACGCGAACCGGCGTCCACCCCGCATCGAGTGCGGGGCAAGCTTCGCTTGAAAACGTTAGTTCCGCAGCCATTCGACCAGCGCGTTCGCGCAAGCCTGCGGCTGCTCCGGCTGCGGCAGGTGCCCGCAATTTTCCAGGATCACGAGCTTCGCGCCGGGGATGCCGGCTGCCATTTCCGACGACAGCGCATTCGGGATGGTATTGTCCTCATCGCCCGAAAGCACCAGAGTCGGGCACTTGATCCAGGCGAGCGTCGGCCGCGAGTCCGGCCGGTTGATCACCGCCGTCTGCTGGCGAAGGAAGGCGTCGGCGCCGACATCCTCGCCCATATCGTAAACGAGCCGGCGCAGGCTCGCATCGTCGCGCCGCGACGGGTGCACGAAGCCGGGAAACAGCTCGTCCAGCACCGCGCGATAGTGCCCGCTCCTGGCGCGCTCCATCATGCCGCGGCGGCGCGCTCGCCTCCGGCGTATCAGGCCGCGCCTGGGTGTTGATCAGCGCCAGCCTTGCCACGCGCTCCGGTGCCTGGCGCATGATCTCGAAGGCGATGTAGCCGCCCATCGAGTGCCCGGCGAGGGCAAAGCGCGGCGGCGCCTCGGCGAGGATCCGGCGGGCGATCGCGCCCATATTGTCGTCGCGGATGTGGTTGGCGACCGTGACCGCCCCGAACCGCCACAGCGCCGGGATCACGGGGGCGAAGATCCGGGGCGACGAGACGAGCCCTGGGACGAGCAGGATCGGCATCGTGTTGTCCATGCGGGGCTCCGAACCGGGTTATTTTCGGCAAGCAAACGGCCTGCTTTGGGAACTTTAGATTAAAAGGCCGTTCTGGCCTGTCAATTCGACCGGCAACGCGGTGTGAATCCGCGTCCTTTCGCTTTGACGCCGCAGGGTGCGGCGTCTATTTAAAGGGCTCATGACAACATCCGAAAATGCTCCCGCCTGGCCGGACCACAAACCGACCGCGCTCCTTGTGCTTGCCGATGGCACCGTGCTGGAAGGCTTTGGCCTCGGCGCGGAGGGCCACGCCGTCGGCGAGGTCTGCTTCAACACCGCGATGACCGGCTATGAGGAGATCCTGACCGATCCGTCCTATGCCGGGCAGATCATCACCTTCACCTTCCCGCATATCGGGAATGTCGGCACCAACGAGGACGACATCGAGACGGTGAACATGGCCGCGACGCCCGGCGCGCGCGGCGTGATCCTGCGCTCGGCGATCACCGACGCCTCGAACTACCGCGCCACCCGTCACCTCGACCAGTGGTTGAAGGCGCGCGGCGTCATCGGCCTGTCCGGCATCGACACCCGCGCGCTGACCGCGCTGATCCGCTCCAAGGGCATGCCGAACGCCGTGATCGCGCATTCGAAGACCAGCGAGTTCGACCTGCACGGGCTAAGGGAAGAGGCCCGCGAATGGCCCGGCCTCGAGGGCATGGACCTGGTGCCGATGGTCACCTCCGGCCAGCGCTTCACCTGGGATGAAACACCCTGGGCGTGGGGCAAGGGCTTCGGCCGGCAGACCGCGCCCGAATTCAACGTGGTCGCGATCGACTACGGCATCAAGCGCAACATCCTGCGCCTGCTCGCCGGCGTCGGCTGCAAGGTGACCGTGGTGCCGGCGACGACCCCGGCCGAGGATATTCTGGCGATGCAGCCGGACGGCGTGTTCCTGTCGAACGGCCCCGGCGATCCGGCCGCGACCGGCAAATACGCTGTGCCCGTAATCCAGAAGGTGATCGAGTCGGGCACGCCGACCTTCGGCATCTGCCTCGGCCACCAGATGCTGGGCCTGGCCGTCGGCGCCAAGACCATGAAGATGCACCAGGGCCATCATGGCGCCAATCATCCGGTCAAGGACGAGACCACCGGCAAGGTCGAGATCACCTCGATGAACCACGGGTTTGCGGTGGACGAGGCGACGCTGCCTGATGGCGCGACGCAGACCCATGTCTCGCTGTTCGACGGCTCCAATTGCGGCATCGCGCTCGAGGGCAAGCCGGTGTTCTCGGTGCAATACCACCCCGAGGCCTCACCCGGTCCGCGCGACTCGCACTATCTGTTCCAGCGCTTCGCCGACCTGATGCGGCAGAAGAAGGCACGCGCCGCGTAAAGCGCGCCCGGCCCCGACCTCATCGGGGACGACCCGACGATTCATCCAAAAGCGAGGCATGCCCGGACCTGGTCCAGGCATGACTTTTTGTCGCGGCTTTCATGCGCCGGCGGCGCCGCGCTAGCCAAGCATGATGCGGTGACGCAGCATCGCATCATGCTCTCAGCACCAGGTCTCACATTTCGGCGCGCACAATCTTAGCGCGCAGAAGCGATCACCACACGCATGCTTGGCGGCAGCGATGCTGTACCGAACCCAACACGACGCACGGCCGCCTTATCCTGCTGAGGAACCGAGGCTCCGGCAGTGAGTTCTATCTCCGCAGCATTAGCACGCGCGGCTCAACCGTCACCAATAGCTGTCAACGACTGAGACGATCATGGTGCCACAGGTTGGGCCGGAGCTGGGATCAGGCAGGGGTGCAGCGTTGACCGAATCAAAAGCCGTCGGGAACAGCAGGCAAATAAAGAAGGTGTTCGGCATGCCAGCGCCGGTCGAGCACGCACCAACCGAAAGCGTCGTCCGCGATCGCGCCTATAGGGCGCGATAAACAACTCAAGCTCGCGAATGGTTCATGCCCGACAGAAAGCATTACATCAGGTTGCCGCATCGCGCAGTTGTCTTTGTCGGAGACGGCCGCAAGGCACTTTTTCTCCTCAATGAAGGTACCGGCCTGGAGCCGCGCCTGAAAGTCCAGCGGGTTCTTGAAGATGAGAACCCACCGACCCATGAGCAAGGGGCGGACAGGCCGGGGCGAGCGCTGTCCTCCATCGAGCCGAACCGCAGCGCGATGGAGCAGACCGACTGGCACGACATCGAGAAACGTCGGTTTGCCCGGACGATCGCCAGCGCCCTGGATCGCCTTCTGCAAGAATCGCATGCGGAGCGCGTTGTCATCGTGGCGCCGCCGCGGACGCTCGCGGACCTGCGCCGATCATTTTCCCCCGCAGTCGAGAAGCTGATTGTCGCGGAAATCGCAAAGGACTTAACCGGCCTGACCGTCGGCGACATCTCGAAATATCTGACCGCCTGATCATACCGGCCTCAGTTGCAACAGACCGCTCGCAAAATACAGACCTCCCGGCGCCGAGCGCGGGAAGGCGTCGTCAGGGCTGGCGCGGCAGCCTGAGTTTACGCACCACCGCGCCGGTCACGGTGGAAAAACCGGTTTCCCTTTTCCGGATCATGCTCTCGTCATCGTTGCGCAGGATCACGTCGCCTTCACTTCGATCTTCTTCTGCTGCTGCGCTTGCGAGGTCTTCGGCAGCGTGATGGAGAGCACTCCCTTCGAGAAAGTCGCCGCGATCTTGTCGCGATCGACACCTTCGGGCAGGGCGAAGCTGCGCTGGAACGCACCATAGCTGCGCTCAGACAAATAGTGGTTCTTCCTCTTCTCTTCGTGCTCCTGGCGGCGCTCCCCCTTGAGCACCAGCGTATCACCGCTGAGCGAGACATCCACGTCCTTCTCGCTAAGACCCGGAAGCTCAGCGTCGATCCTGTAGGCCTTGTCGTCTTCGACGATGTCCACGGCGGGCGCCGCAAAGCTGAAAGAGCGCTCCCAGTCCGGCTCCATGTCCAGCGCCCGCCATAGCGACGGGAACCCAAAGCCTCCGGCGAAGCGGTCGAACATGCGATCCATCTCGGCACGCAGCGCGTGAAACGGATCCCGGCCGAGCGGTGCGGGTGTTGTCTTGCGAACGACAGCAGGGGTCTGAGCCATGTCTGTTCCTCCTTGCGTTTGAACTGGTTCGGCGGAATCAACTCCCGGAAAATCTGTTGGCTCCGCGCGATGATCAGCGGGACCATTGGAGAATGGTCGAGTGCGGCCCCATTCCCGTGGGTCGAGACAGTTCACAGCCCATGATGCGATGACGAGCCGACCAGCAGCCGGACCGATTGGAGCGCGGCATGCTTTGCAGCAAGCCGCGGTCGTGGCGCTCTCGATTGCCTAGGGGGCGCGGTCAGCTCATACGGTCGGGTCGCGACCGCTCCACGGCCTGACGTCAGGGAACGCGGGCGCTGACAACCGGTTGATCCGCGCGTAGTCTCTTGCTCGCGCGCGGGAGGAGCCCATGTCCGCAGTCAAAGCCGGGATCGAGCCGCAGGCCATCGTCTTCGAGGATGACGGGCTCGTGCCTAACAACCGAATCCCGTTCCTGGTCTACAAGGGCGTGGTTGATCTCGGGAGCGATCCCGAAGCCACGATCGAGCGCCTGTTCGGTGATAATGGCTGGGGCGCGATGTGGCGGAATGGCGTCTACGACTATACACATTACCACGCCACCGTACATGAGGTGCTGGGCGTCGCCCGCGGCAGCGCGCGTGTGCAGTTCGGTGGCGAGCGCGGGCATGCGATGGAGATCGCCGCTGGCGACGTTGCGATCCTGCCCGCCGGCACCGGACACCAATGCCTGTCGGCGAGCGGCGATTTCTGCGTAATCGGCGCCTACCCACCGGGCCCGCCGATGGATCTGCAGCGGCCGACGCCGGAGAACCACGCCAAGGCGCTGAAGATGATCCCGCTGGTCGCGGTGCCCGCGACCGATCCGGTGATGGGCAAGGATGGGCCGCTGGTGCGGCTGTGGAAGCGGTAGCGTCCCAACAAGCGCTGCACACCCCTTCCCTTCTCCCCTTGTTAAGAGGCGAGGGTGAATTCTAGGCCGCGTTGCTGCCTTCCTGGCGGCTCGCCTCGAACAGGAACCAGGTGCGGCGCTCGGTCTCGTCGATGAAGGTCTCGAGCAGGCCCGAGGTGCCGGAATCCTCGTGGTCGTCGGCAAGCTTGTGCGCCTTGCGCATCGCAGCCACGATATGCTTGTTGTCTTCCATCAGTTCGCGCAGCATTTCGCGCGGTGGGACATAGTCCTCGTCGTTGTCCTTGATGGTCTGATGCTTGGCGACATCGCCGATCGACTTCAGCGTCGTCCCGCCGAGCTTGCGCACCCGTTCGGCGAGTTGATCGGTGGTCGCGAAGATCGCGTCCGACTGCTCGTCCAGCAGCAGATGGTAATCATGGAAATGCCGGCCACTGACGTGCCAGTGGAAATTCTTCGTCTTCAGGTAGAGCGCAAAGGTGTCCGCCAGAAGCGTGTTGAGCGAGGCCGAAATCTTGTCCACCGCAGCCTGCGGAAGATCGCTCGGCGTGACGAGATCGGAGGAGATTCTATCGGACTTATTGTCGTTCCTGGCTTTGCTCACGCTGGACCTTCCTGTTAGGAACCCGTATTTCGGCGCATTGATCATTGGCCGCCGGACCGCTAACGCATCATCTAACCACCCGTTCCTGAACGCCGGGAACCCGCTTCCACCGGATACCAAACGCGATGGATGAATGGATCGATTATTACGATTCCACGCATACGATCTATGCAAGCAGGCTGCACCGCGACCTGCATTTTGAGGCCATAGCGCGCGACATCATCGGCTATATCACCTCATCAGACGCGGTGGTGCTGGACTATGCCTGCGGCGAGGCGCTGTCGGCGGCCAAGGTCGCGGACGCCTGCGCCAGGCTGTATCTGGCCGAGCCGGCGCCCGGCGTCCGTGGCAGGCTGGCCGCGCGTTTCGCGCCCAATGCCAAGATCTCCGTGCGCTCGCTCGACGATCTCAGCCAGATGGACGAAAGCTCGCTCGACCTCGTCGTGATGAATTCGGTGGCGCAATACATGACGCCGCAGGAACTCGATTCCGCGTTCGCGGTGATCCATCGCCTGCTGAAACCGTCGGGCCGCCTCGTGCTCGGCGATATCCTGCGGCCCGATGTCGGCATGATCAGGGACGTGCTGGCGCTGCTGCACTTCGGCGCAACCCATGGCTTCCTGCGCGACGCGCTGATCGGGCTGGTCAGCACCGCGCTCTCCGACTACCGGCAATTGCGCAACAGGATCGGGCTGCAGCGCTATGGCGAGGCCGAGATGACTGCAAAGCTCGCCAGGGCCGGCTTCAGCGCGACGCGCGCGCCGCGCAACATCGGGCACAATCCGTGGCGAATGACGTTCGTGGCGCACCACCAATCATAGGTTGCGCCGGACGTTAGGGTTAACCAGAATCCCTCATAGCCAGCACAGAAACAATCAGCAATAGTTGGCTCGGCCCGGTGGCGGAAGCGTCGACGCGGCAGTGGTGCATCACTGTTTATCCTGGTTCAACTCCAGGCCGGGCCTCCAACCTTCGCTCGCTTGGCGAGTTTGGTCAGGCAAGCCCCGCCTCAGGGGCGACGCCGCAGGGTAACCCGATACGCCCAACTGCCCACCCAGGTCCCTTTGGCCCCTCCGACGCGCCCGGCCCAGCGCGCCCCCGAAATGCAGAATTTCCCCCAGAATCGCGGTTGATTGGGCCCTCTTGGGGGTTTCGCGGGTGCGGAAACTGGTCTAAAGACCACCCGCGCGCGAGGGATCGCGCTTCTAGGCTCGAGGGACGCGCGGAACGCGCGCCCTTTTTTTGTGCCCAAATTCCAGTCCGCGAGACCTGATGCCCAAAAGAACCGACATCTCCACCATCCTGATCATCGGCGCCGGTCCCATCGTGATCGGCCAGGCCTGCGAATTCGACTATTCCGGCACGCAGGCCTGCAAGACGCTGAGGGAAGAGGGCTATCGGATCGTCCTGGTCAATTCCAACCCGGCGACGATCATGACCGACCCGGAGCTCGCGGACGCAACCTATATCGAGCCGATCACGCCCGAAATCGTCGCCAAGATCATCGAGAAGGAGCGCCATGTCATCCCCGGCGGCTTCGCGCTGCTGCCGACCATGGGCGGGCAGACCGCGCTGAACTGCGCGCTGTCCCTGCGCAAGCACGGCACGCTGGAGAAGTTCGACGTCGAGATGATCGGCGCTACGGCGGACGCCATCGACAAGGCCGAGGACCGGCAGCTGTTCCGCAACGCCATGGAGAAGATCGGGCTGCAGACGCCGAAGTCGCGGCTCGCCAACGCCTCGGCGCTCAAGAAATCCGACCGCGACCAATACCTTGCCGACCGCGCCAGGCTGACCGGCGCCGAACTCGAAGAGTTCGAGCGGCAATGGGATGCCGGCGAGAACGAGCGGCGCAAGCGCTACCAGCAGCAGGCACTTGCCGAAGCGCTGATGGCATTGTCGGACATCGGTCTGCCCGCGATCATCCGCCCCTCCTTCACGCTCGGCGGCACCGGCGGCGGCATCGCCTACAACAAGGAAGAGTATCTCGACATCATCGAGCGCGGCCTCGACGCCTCGCCGACCAACGAGGTGCTGATCGAGGAATCCGTTCTCGGCTGGAAAGAGTTCGAGATGGAGGTGGTGCGCGACAAGAAGGACAATTGCATCATCATCTGCTCGATCGAGAACGTCGACCCGATGGGCGTGCACACCGGCGATTCCATCACGGTGGCGCCGGCGCTGACGCTCACCGACAAGGAATACCAGATCATGCGCGACGCATCGATCGCGGTGCTGCGCGAGATCGGCGTCGAGACCGGCGGCTCCAACGTGCAGTTCGGTATCAATCCGGACGACGGCCGCATGGTCGTGATCGAGATGAATCCGCGCGTGTCGCGCTCCTCGGCGCTGGCCTCCAAGGCCACCGGCTTCCCGATCGCCAAGGTCGCCGCAAAGCTCGCGATCGGCTACACGCTGGACGAGATCGCCAACGACATCACCGGCGGCGCCACGCCCGCCTCGTTCGAGCCGACCATCGACTACGTCGTCACCAAGATCCCGCGCTTCGCATTCGAGAAATTCCCCGGCGCCTCCTCCACGCTGACGACCTCGATGAAGTCGGTCGGCGAGGTGATGGCGATCGGCCGCACCTTCCAGGAGAGCCTGCAGAAGGCCCTGCGCGGGCTCGAGACCGGGCTGACCGGCCTCGACGAGATCGAGATCGAGGGCCTCGGCCGCAGCGATGACAAGAACGCGATCCGCGCCGCGCTCGGCACGCCGACGCCGAACCGCCTGCTGCAGGTCGCGCAGGCGATGCGGCTTGGCTGGTCGAACGAGGAGATCTTCAATTCCTGCAAGATCGATCCCTGGTTCCTCGCCGAGATGCGCGGCATTGTCGAGATCGAGGAAAAGGTCCGCAAGAACGGCCTGCCGCCGAACGGCTACGGCATGCGCATGCTGAAGGCGATGGGCTTCTCGGATGCGCGGCTTGCGGTTCTGACCGAAACCACCGAGGCCGAGGTGACCGCGAGGCGCCACGCGCTCGGCATCCGTCCCGTGTACAAGCGGATCGACACCTGCGCCGCCGAGTTCGCCTCGCCCACGGCCTATATGTACTCGACCTATGAAGCGCCATTCGCGGGTGCGGCGGCCGACGAAAGCGCTCCGTCCGACAGGAAGAAGGTGATCATCCTCGGCGGCGGACCGAACCGCATCGGCCAGGGCATCGAGTTCGACTATTGCTGCTGCCACGCCTGCTTTGCGCTCGCTGATGCCGGCTACGAGACCATCATGGTCAACTGCAATCCGGAGACGGTATCGACCGACTACGACACCGCCGATCGCCTCTACTTTGAGCCGCTGACCGCCGAAGACGTGCTGGAGATCATCGCGACCGAACGCAAGAACGGCACGCTGCACGGCGTGATCGTGCAGTTCGGCGGCCAGACCCCGCTGAAGCTGGCGCGCGCGCTGGAAGCCGCCGAAGTGCCGATCCTCGGCACCTCGCCCGACGCGATCGACCTCGCGGAGGACCGCGACCGCTTCAAGCGCATCCTCGACAAGCTCCGCCTCAAGCAGCCGAAGAACGGTATCGCCTATTCGGTCGAGCAGGCCCGTCTGGTGGCGGCCGATCTCGGGCTGCCGCTGGTGGTGCGTCCGTCCTACGTGCTGGGCGGCCGCGCGATGCAGATCATCCGCGAGGAGAACCAGCTCAACGATTATCTGCTCGGGACGCTGCCCGAGCTCGTGCCGGCCGACGTGAAGGCGCGCTACCCGAACGACAAGACCGGGCAGATCAACACCGTGCTCGGCAAGAACCCGCTGTTGTTCGACCGCTATCTGTCCGACGCGACCGAGGTCGACGTCGATTGTCTCTGCGACGGCAACGACGTCTTCGTCGTCGGCATCATGGAGCACATCGAGGAAGCCGGCATCCACTCCGGCGACTCCGCCTGCTCGCTGCCGCCGCACTCGCTCGATGCGAAAATGATCGAGGAGCTGGAGCGGCAGACTCGCGAGCTCGCGCTCGGCCTCGACGTGGTCGGCCTGATGAACGTGCAATACGCCATCAAGGACGGCGCGATCTACGTGCTCGAGGTCAACCCGCGCGCATCGCGCACGGTGCCGTTCGTCGCCAAGGTGATCGGCACGCCGGTCGCCAAGATCGCCGCGCGGATCATGGCCGGCGAGAAGCTCGCCGACTTCAAGCTGAAGAAGAAGAAGCTCGACCACGTCGGCGTCAAGGAATCGGTGTTCCCATTCGCGCGCTTCCCGGGCGTCGACACCGTGCTCGGACCGGAGATGCGTTCGACCGGCGAGGTGATGGGCATCGATCGTTCGTTCGAGGTCGCGTTCGCGAAGAGCCAGCTCGGCGGCGGCACGCGTGTGCCGCGACGAGGCACGGTGTTTGTCTCGGTGCGCGGCGACGACAAGACGCGCATCGCAGATGCGGTGCGGCTCTTGCACTCGCTCGGCTTCAAAGTGATGGCGACCTCGGGGACGCAGCGCTATCTCAGCGACAACGGCGTACCGACGGAAAAAGTGAACAAGGTGCTCGAGGGACGCCCCCACATCGTCGACGCCATCACCAACGGCGACGTCCAGCTGGTCTTCAATACCACCGAGGGTCCGCAGGCGCTGGCCGACAGCCGCTCGCTGCGGCGCGCTGCCCTCTTGCATAAAGTGCCGTATTACACCACTCTTTCCGGCGCGGTGGCGGCAGCGCGGGGGATCCGGGCCTATCGGGACGGAGACCTTGAGGTCCGCACGCTTCAGAGTTACTTTTCCGAAAGCTGACCGCTGCCCGGGCCGAAGGTCCGAAACGGTCAGCAATTAGCCGAACGGCTGGAACTCACCGCGCGATTGGATGTTGTCACGGCCCTTAGCGGGGCCGAAAATCACTGGGCTTCCGGGCATTCCTTACGCCCAGATTCCTGCGTTAGCTGAACTCGATATCTCGTGCGCGTTGGATGCGTGCACGGGAAAAGGACGAAGATGATGGAAAAGGTTCCGATGACAGCGGGTGGGTACGCCGCACTGACGGACGAATTGAAGCATCGCCAATCGGTAGATCGTCCGCGCATCATCGAACACATCGCGGAGGCGCGCTCGCACGGCGATCTCTCTGAAAACGCCGAGTATCACGCCGCCAAGGAAGAGCAGTCGCACAACGAAGGCCGCATCGCCGAGCTCGAAGACAAGCTCGCGCGCGCCGACGTCATCGACATCTCGAAGCTCTCCGGCGATACCATCAAGTTCGGCGCCACCGTGACGCTGGTCGACGAGGACACCGAAAAGAAAGCGGTGTGGCAGATCGTCGGCGAGGTCGAGGCCGACGCCAAGAAGGGCCGCATCTCTATCACCTCGCCGCTCGCGCGCGCGCTGATCGGCAAGAAGAAGGGCACCACCGTGGAAGTGATGGCACCCGGCGGCGCCAAGGCGTACGAGATCACCAAGGTCGAGTGGCGATAGATTTATTCTATGCAGAGCCAGCGAAAGAGCCGCGTTTTCCAGCGCGGCTTTTTTCGTCGCTCGCGGGCGGGCTTCATCCACAGGCGCTGACACAATTGTGAGTTGCCATAACTGATTAACTTGTTAATGGATGATCCCGGGATTGATTATAAATCATAACTAAATGGCCGTCCGCTGACAGAACCGCGCTTCGCGCAGTGCTCGAAGCGAGGCGCATGCGCGACGTGCGTGCGGCTTGCAGACAGCGGCACACCGCCGGCGTTCTGCTGCGCTGCCAAGGCGCGAACCCGACGCCTGGAATGATCTTGTCGCGGGGGCATCACATGCTGGAGACGAACTCCACGTATAATGCAATCCTGCGAAACTTCGAACTTCAGCGTGTCCAACAGGGGAAAATGACATGGACCAAGCTCTCGCCAGATGGCAGCCGACGGCGCTCAGCCTGTTTCGATTCATTACGGGGCTATTGCTGCTTCAGTATGGCGTCGCCAAGGTGTTGAAGTTTCCGGCGCTCGCCTATTTCGCCAACCCGCCGCCGCTGATCATGACCGCCGGCTGGCTCGAGCTCGTGCTGGGTGCGCTGTTGATCATCGGCCTGTTCACGCGACCGGCCGCGTTCATCCTGTCGGGCGAAATGGCTTTCGCTTATTTCATCGGGCACGTGTTCAAGAATCCCGCCGAGCCGGTGCTTCATCCGCTCAACAATGGCGGCACTGCTGCAATCCTGTTCTGCTTCGCCTGCCTTTACATCGCGACCTCGGGCGGCGGGCCGATCAGTGTCGACGAGATGCGGAAGAAGAAGTAGCTAAAGCAATCTCGCTTTCACCAACATCCTCATTCCGGGCTGGTCCGCAGGACCAGATCGCGGCAGCGCACTGGAAATTTCGAGATTCCGGGGGCGCATTTTCGATGCGCCCCCGGAATGACATGAACCGCCTTCGATCGGCACAGGGAAACACCATCGCGCGGGTTCCAGCATCGACTCGCACACGGCGGTGAGCGCGCATCGTTGCCGATTTCCGATCGCCGCCGCTTGAACCAACCGCCTCGGCTGTCGTTGACGCTGGGACGAGTGGTGGAGAGCACGATGAACTTCGATCGTCTTGGCGCAGCCTATCGGCCATATGTCTTGAGCTTGTTCCGTTTCATCACTGGCCTGCTTCTATTCCAGTACGGCGTCGCGAAAATCTTCAAGTTCCCAGCACTCGCGTATTTCGCCAATCCGCCTCCACTGATCGTGACCGCAGGTGCGCTTGAACTCGTGTTCGGTGCGCTGTTGATGGTCGGCCTGCTCACGCGGATCACGGCCTTCATTCTGTCGGGCGAGATGGCCTTCGCCTACTTCCTTGGCCATATGTTGAAAACCGGCGAGCCGGTGCTGCTGCCGCTCAACAATGGCGGAACCGCTGCGATCCTGTTCTGCTTCGCCTGTCTCTACCTGTCGGCCGCCGGCAGCGGACCTGTGAGCGTCGATGCCGCGATCAGCAAGCGGCGCAAGTCGCGCGATGAGGAACGGCCGCCCTTCAGGCAAGCTGCCGAATAGCGCAGGCCTCTCAGCCCGCCGCCTTGAGATCCAGCGGCACGGCGGCCTCGTATTTCGAATTGTGCAGCACCAGTGACGTCCTGACATTGCGCACATGTGGCGCGGCCGTCAGGTGCGTGACGAAGTCCTGGAACGTCGCCATGTCGGGGGCGACGCATTTGAGGATGAAATCGACTTCGCCCGACAGCATCCAGCATTCCCGGACCAGCGGCTCGGCGCGGACGAAGTCCTCGAAGGCGCGCAGATCGGCGTCGGCCTGACTCGATAGATGCACGGATGCGAACACGGTAACGTCGAACCCGAGCCGACGGGGATCGAGCAGACCGCGGTATCCCAGGATGTAACCCTCCTCTTCCAGCGCCCGGACCCTGCGCAGGCAGGGCGGCGGCGAGATGCCGACACGTTTGGCCAGTTCCACATTGGTGATTCGGCCATCGGCCTGGATCTCGGCGAGGATTTTGAGGTCGATCTCATCAAGGTTCTTCGACACGCGACTACAGTTCCCTTGAGTTCCCTTGGGGTCTGGAAAGCTCGGCAAATTTGCCGGCAACTCTCATAGCGCAGGCGGCGCACGATGCGCAATTTTATTGCGCGTGCAGCGCACGATTTCGCGATTTTGATTTCAGTTCCGGGGAAAATTCGCCGCTATGGATTGCAAATCTTGCATAGCTAACCAGATATCCTAGACTTGGATTTGACACTTTTGGTGCCGCCGCGACGTCTTTCCGGGGCGCTTCCCACACAAGTCCTGACCAAAGTCCCCAGAAGAGAGGGATCTGCTAATGCCCGCGCCTGTTCACGCCAAGATCGTCATCATCGGGTCCGGCCCCGCCGCGTACACCGCAGCGATCTACGCAGCACGCGCAATGCTTGAGCCGGTGCTGATCCAGGGCATCCAGCCGGGCGGGCAGCTCACCATTACCACCGACGTGGAGAACTATCCGGGCTTCGCTGACGTCATCCAGGGCCCCTGGCTGATGGAGCAGATGGAGAAGCAGGCAGCCCATGTCGGCACCAAGATCGTCACCGACCACGTCAACAGGCTGGAACTCGGCCAACGGCCGTTCCGCCTGACGTGCGACTCCGGCGACGTCTATCTCGCCGAAACCGTGGTGCTCGCCACCGGCGCCCAGGCCCGCTGGCTCGGGCTTCCGTCGGAAGAGAAGTTCAAGGGGTTTGGCGTCTCGGCCTGCGCGACCTGCGACGGCTTCTTCTATCGGGGCAAGGAAGTCGTGGTGGTCGGCGGCGGCAACACCGCGGTCGAGGAAGCTCTGTTCCTGACCAATCACGCCTCCCAGGTCACCATCGTGCATCGCCGCGATCATTTCCGCGCCGAGCGCATCCTGCAGGAACGGCTGTTCAAGCACCCCAAGATCAAGGTGGTGTGGGACTCCACCATCGACGAGATCTGCGGGTCCGAGAACCCGAGCAAGGTCACCCATGTGCGGCTGAAGAACGTCAAGACACGTGCGCTGACGGAGCTGCGCACCGACGGAGTCTTCATCGCGATCGGTCACGCGCCGGCGACCGAATTGGTCAAAGGCCAGATCAAGCTGAAACCGTCAGGCTATGTCGAAGTGGCGCCGAACTCGACGGCGACCTCCGTCCCCGGCCTGTTCGCCGCCGGCGACGTGGCGGATGAAACCTATCGGCAGGCGGTCACCGCCGCCGGCCTCGGCTGCATGGCGGCGCTCGAGGCGGAACGCTTCCTGGCACTTCGCGCGAGCGATCGCGCTGCGGCGGAATAATCATGGCACGATCTCGCGACGGATTTACGGATATGGACTGGGACAAGCTGAAGGTCTTTCACGCTGCGGCGGAAGCGGGCAGCTTCACGCATGCCGGTGAGCAGCTTGGGCTTTCGCAATCGGCGGTCTCCCGCCAGGTCAGCGCGCTCGAGCAGGAGCTGGCGGTCTCGCTGTTTCACCGCCACGCCCGCGGCCTGATCCTCACCGAGCAGGGCGACCTGCTCTTCCGCACCGCGCATGACGTCTTCATGCAGCTGCAGGCGGCGCGCGCAAAACTCACCGACAGCCGCGAGCGGCCGAGTGGCGACCTCAAGATCACGACGCCACAAGGGCTCGGCATCAACTGGCTGATCCCGCGGCTTGACGAGTTCACCGCGCTCTATCCGGATATCCGGGTCTCGTTGATCGTCACCGACGAGGATCTCGATCTGTCGATGCGCGAAGCCGACGTCGCGATCCGCACCCGCAAGCCGACGCAGCCGGACCTGATCCAGCGCAAGCTGTTCTCGATCGGCTTCCACGCCTATTGCTCGCCGGAATACATCAAGCGCTTCGGCACGCCGCGAACGCTCGATGATCTCGACCAGCACCGCATCATCATGCTCGGCGACGCCCAGGTGCTGCCGCACTTGCAGAACCGCAGCTGGCTGATCGATGCCGGGCGCAACGGCTCCGGACCGCGCGAGCCCTTCTTCAAGGTCAACAATATCCTGGGCTTGGTGCGCGCCTGCCAGCAGGGGCTCGGCATCGCCGCGCTGCCGGACTATCTGGTCGAGGAGGACAGCCGTCTCGTGCAACTGTTCGGCGAGTCCGACTCGATCGCGCTCGACACCTACTTCGTCTATCCGGAAGAGTTGAAGACGGTGGCGCGGGTGCAGGTGTTCCGCGACTTCGTGGTCAGCAAGGCGCAGCGCTGGCCGTCCTGATTAAGCGGCCCTTATACGCTTTAGTTATAGGGCTTCGCGCTGCCTGAGACGCCCCCTAAGTCTCCGCATGTCTGACATGCGACCTCGACGGTTGCTGCATGGTGCCGATGAGGATCATAGTGTTTGCACGCTGAGCGTTCGCGTTGCGCATATGTCCCCCTCCTCCAGTGGCGCGGAAGTTCAGTAATCCCTCTTGGAAGGTGATTGTGTCGGCCTCACGTGGCCAATACCTCAAGCCGGGCTCTATCGAGCCCGGCTTTTTTTCTTTTCATCGATGCGTGATGTCGGTGCTGTGCGTCGCGCTCATGCGCTTTACGTCCTTTCCGTGCGCCGCACGTCACAGTCAACACGCGCATTGACAACAAGCACGCGGCGCAGCATCATTGTTCGATGATTACGACTTCGTGCGCTGTTCTGTCGTCGAAAAAAGATCCCCTCCCGGGGACACGAGATCGCGCGCGATAAGATCATCTCGCATTTGAACGATCCCGAAACCCCGCCGCCTGGACGGGGTTTCTTGTTGGTCCCGTCTCCGGCTTTGCCCTCTCAAGGAGATGGACCATGACCGATCTACAACAGCAATTGCAGGGCCTCTGGCTGCCGCTGATCACGCCATTTCGCGACGGCGAACTCGACGTCATATCGTTGCGCCGCCTCGTGCGGCACTACGCCAGCGGCCCCGTCGACGGCCTCATCCTCGGTGCAACCTCCGGTGAAGGCATGTCGCTCAGCACGGACGAGCTGGAGAGCCTGGTCAGCGTGGTGCTCGACGAGCTCAGTGCCAGCTCCCGCCATTTGCCGGTCTGCCTTGGACTGTCCGGCGCCAGCACCGCCAGGATGAAGGATGCGCTCGACGACACCGCCGACTGGCCAATCGGCGGCTATCTGATCGCGAGTCCGTACTACACGCGCCCATCGCAGCGCGGGCTGTTGCAGCACTTCACCGCGCTCGCCGACCACACCGCCTCGCCGATCGTGCTCTACAACATCCCCTACCGCACGGCGGTGAACCTGACCAACGAGACGCTGCTGACGCTCGCCCAGCATCCCAACATCGTCGGCATGAAGGATTGCTGCGCCGACCGCGCGCAGACGATCGACTTCCTCAACCGGCGGCCGGCGGACTTCCGCGTGCTGACCGGAGAGGACCCGCAGACATTCGACGCGCTCTCCGATGGCGCCGATGGCGCGATTTTACTATCGGCGCATCTTCAGACCGCAACCTTCGCCTCAATCAGAACGCTGCTGAAGCTGGGCAACCGCGATGCGGCGCTGGCCGCCTGGCAGAGCGTCGCCGGCCTGACCAAGCTGTTATTCGCCGAGCCGAGCCCGGCGCCGGCCAAGCACTGGCTGTGGCGGACGGGATTGATCGACAGCCCCGAGGTGCGGCTGCCGATGGTCGAGGTGAGCGTGGACCTCGCGACCTTGCTCGACGCCGAGATCGAATGCCGCGCGCCACGCGTGCTGCAGAGCGCGTAGCTGCCAGTTCTCCCTCTCCCCGCTCTTGCGGGGAGAGGGTTGGGGTGAGGGCTGACTTCGCAACAATGGCGGGAGATGGACTCGCGGAGGCTCCCACTCGCCCGGATCGCATCTCACGATGTGCGCCGACCTCTCCCCGCGCACGCGGGGCGAGGTAAAGGGCAGCTCAATCGAGCTTCGTTCTCGCCAGGCGCAGCGCGTTGCCGATGACACTGACCGAGGACAGCGCCATCGCCGCGGCGCCAACCATCGGCGACAGCAGGATGCCGAACAGCGGGTAGAGCACGCCGGCCGCGATCGGCACGCCCGCTGAGTTGTACACGAAGGCGAACGCCAGGTTCTGGCGGATGTTGCGCATGGTCGCGACGGACAGCCGCCGCGCGCGAACGAGGCCCATCAGGTCGCCGGTCAACAGCGTGATGCCGGCGCTCTCGATCGCGACGTCGGTGCCGCCGCCCATGGCGATGCCGACGTCGGCCGCCGCCAGTGCCGGTGCGTCATTGATGCCGTCGCCCGCCATCGCGACCGTGCGGCCCTCGCCGCGCAGCCGCTGCACGACCTCGCTCTTGCGCTCCGGCAGAACGCCGGCCTCGACCTCGTCGATGCCCAGCGTGCGCGCGACCGCGCGCGCCGTGGTCTCGTTGTCGCCAGTCAGCATCACGATGCGCAGGCCGTCGGAGCGCAGCGCCTGCAGCGCGCTCGTCGCCGACGCCTTGACCGGATCGGCGATTGCGATCACGCCGGCGGCGCGGCCATCGACCGCGACATAGATCGCGGTCGCGCCGCCCCGGCGCGCGGTCTCGGCGGCTTGGTCCAGCGTCGACGTCGCAACCTTGAGTTCGCCCATCAGCATGGCATTGCCGAGCGCAACCTGCCTGCCGCCGACCGTGGCCGTCGCCCCCTTGCCGGAGGGTGAGGCAAAATCGCTGATTGCGACGAGCCCGATCTTGCGCTGCGCCGCCTCGGCGATGATCGCCTGCGCCAACGGATGCTCGCTGCCCTGCTCGACGCTCGCCGCAAGGCGCAACAGGCCGCTCTCGTCGAAGCCGTCGGCGGGAATAATCCGCGCGACCTTCGGCTTGCCCTCGGTGAGTGTACCGGTCTTGTCGATGACGAGCGTATCGATGGCCTCCATCCGCTCCAGTGCCTGCGCATCGCGGATCAGGATGCCGGAATGCGCGCCGCGGCCGACGCCGACCATGATCGACATCGGTGTCGCGAGCCCAAGCGCGCAGGGGCAGGCGATGATCAGCACCGTGACGGCGGCGACCAGCGCAAAGGTCAGGCGCGGCTCCGGCCCGAAGCTCGTCCAGGCGATGAAGGCGAGCGCGGCCGCGGCTATCACCGCCGGCACGAACCAGCCAGCGACACGGTCGGCGAGCCGCTGAATCGGCGCGCGCGAGCGCTGCGCCTTCGCTACCATATCGACGATGCGCGACAGCATGGTGTCGCGGCCGATCTTCTCGGCGCGCATCACGAGGCCGCCGCTCTGGTTGACGGTGCCGCCGATCACATTGTCGCCCTCGGCCTTCGTGACCGGCATCGATTCGCCGGTGACCATCGACTCATCGATCACCGCCCTGCCCTCGATGACGACGCCGTCGACCGGGATCTTCTCACCGGGTCGTACACGCAGGCGATCGCCGACCTTGATCTCGTCGATCGCGACATCCTCATCGCCGTGATCGGTGATGCGCCGCGCGGTCTTCGGCGCAAGGCCGAGCAGCGCGCGGATCGCGCCCGAGGTCCGCGCGCGGGCGCGCAGCTCCAGCACCTGACCGAGCAGGACCAGCACGGTGATGACGGCGGCTGCCTCGAAGTAAACCGCGACCGCGCCATGCATGTCGCGGAAGGTCGGCGGGAACAGCTGCGGCGCCAAGGTGGCGACGACGCTGTAGAGATAGGCGACGCCGGTGCCCATCGCGATCAGCGTGAACATGTTGAGATTGCGCGTGACCAGCGACTGCCAGCCGCGCACGAAGAACGGCGCGCCGGCCCACAGCACCACGGGCGTCGCCAGCACGAACGAGATCCAGTTCGACCAGGTCTGAGGCACCAGATGCATCAGCCCGAGATGACTTCCCATCTCGAGCACGAACACGGGCACCGTGAGCGCCAGCCCGATCCAGAAGCGCCTGGTCATGTCGATCAATTCCGGATCGGGTCCGTCGTCGAGCGAGACCTGCTCCGCCTCGAGCGCCATGCCGCAAATCGGGCAACTGCCGGGACCGACCTGACGCACCTCCGGATGCATCGGGCATGTGTAGATCGCGCCCGCGGGCGCAGGCGGCTCGGGCTCGCGCGGCTTCAGGAACTTCTCCGGCTCGGCCTCGAAGCGCTCGCGGCAGCGGCCGCTGCAGAAGAAGTAGTCCTGTCCCTTGTAGCTGAAGCGGTGCTTGGCGGTCGCCGGATTGACCTTCATGCCGCAGACCGGATCGATCGCGAGGGCCGCCTCGTCCGGCTTGTCGCCGTGCCCGTGCTGGCCGCTGCAGCAGGAATGTCCGGCCGCGCCGTGATGGTGGTGATGATCCATGCGTGAATGGTCGTGTTCTGCGTGTGCCACGAAACTCTTCCCGGCCGGTGTTCCCGGCCTCTTGATTTATATACCCTATGGGGGTATATGACGCCTATGAGGGAAGAGATCAAGGCATCCTGCTTAAAAAGGCTCAGACGGATCGAAGGTCAGATCCGGGGCCTCGCCGGCATGGTCGAGGAAGACCGCTACTGCATCGACGTGGTGACGCAGATCGGCGCCGCACGCGCGGCGTTGCGCCGCGTCGAGGAGGAGATCCTGCGCGATCATGTCGCCCATTGCGTGGAACATGCGATCTCGTCCGGCGACAAGGCCGACCAGCGGCGCAAGATCGCCGAGCTGATGGATGTGATCGGCCGCGCGGACCGGTGAATCAGGAAGCGGACAACTAGCCCCGAGTCCGCCTCACCTCTTCCGCAAACGCGGGGCTATCGCATATCGGCGGGCTCCGAGGCTGACGTTTCCACATCGTCATGGCCGGGCTTGTCTCGGCCATCCACGTCTTTCTTCACATGGAAAACCAAAGACGTGGATGCCCGGGACAAGCCCGGGCATGACGAGTTTGTGGGTAGACCAACCAATCACAGACATCGAACGCGCAGCACACCGGCTATGCGATTGACCTCTCCCGCAAGCGGGAGAGGGAGAAGAAGCGTGTCAGCCGGAAGAGTTCGCGGTCAGGTATTGAAGCGGAAGTGCATGACGTCGCCGTCGGCGACGGCATAATCCTTGCCCTCGAGCCGCAGCTTGCCGGCGTCGCGCGCACCGGCTTCGCCATTGCCTGCGATGTAGTCGTCATAGGCGATGGTCTCGGCGCGGATGAAACCCTTCTCGAAGTCGGTATGGATCACGCCGGCCGCCGCAGGGGCCTTGGTGCCGCGGTCGATGGTCCAGGCGCGAGCCTCCTTCGGCCCGACGGTGAAATAGGTGATGAGATCGAGCAGCTTGTAGCCGGCGCGGATCAGGCGATCGAGCCCGGCCTCTTCGAGGCCCAGCGTCTCCAGGAAGTCGGCGCGCTCCTCACGCGACAGCGTCGCGATCTCGGACTCGATCTTGGCGGAGATGACAACCGCAACGGCGCCCTCTTCCTTGGCGCGCTCGAACACCGCCTTGGAGAAATTGTTGCCGTCCTTGGCGGAGCCTTCCTCGACATTGCAGACGTAAAGCACGGGCTTCGACGTCAAGAGCCCGAGCATGCGGAAGGCGCGCTCCTCCTCCGGTTTGCGCTCCAGCGCACGGGCCGGCTTGCCGTCGCGCAGCAGCACCAGCGCGCGGTTGACCAGCTCGAGCTGTTCCTTGGCGTCCTTGTCGTTGCCCTTGGCCTTCTTCGAGAGATTGTCGACGCGCTTCTCCAGGCTGTCGAGATCGGCAAGCATCAGCTCGGTCTCGATGGTCTCGATGTCTGCGAGCGGCGCGATCTTGCCCTCGACGTGGGTGATGTCGGAATCCTCGAAGCAGCGCACCACATGCGCGATCGCATCGACCTCGCGGATGTTGGCAAGGAACTGGTTGCCGAGCCCTTCGCCCTTGGAGGCCCCGCGGACAAGCCCGGCGATATCGACGAAGGTCAGCCGGGTCGGGATGATCTGCGCGGATTTGGCGACCGCCGCGAGCTTCTCCAGCCGCGGATCGGGCACCGCCACCTCGCCGACATTCGGCTCGATGGTGCAGAACGGATAGTTCGCCGCCTGCGCCGCCGCCGTCTCGGTCAGCGCGTTGAACAGCGTCGACTTGCCGACGTTAGGCAGCCCGACGATCCCGCATTTGAATCCCATTATTCGTCCCGATATCTCGCGCGCTCGCGCTGCGCGGTTGAATTGAGTGAGGTCGTCATACGGGGGCTTGATCCGCGTATCCATCCCACTTGAAAAATGGATCGCGGGGTCAAGCCCGGCGATGACGAGGGTCTACTTCGTACCCTCTTCCTTGGTGTCGAAAAATCCCTTGGCCTGCATCGTCAGATGCACCTTGTTGGCGAACGACGCATCGTGCCCCATCGCCAGCAGGCCGGCGTTGTCGGCAATCGCCGCGCACAACGCCTCGACCCACGGCCGGTCGCTCTTGGCGAAGTCCGACAGCACGTGGTGGTGCACCAGCTCCTTGACGCCGGGATGACCGATCCCGAGCCGCACGCGGCGATACTCGTTTCCGATATGCGCGGAGATCGAGCGCAGCCCATTGTGCCCGGCGATCCCGCCGCCGATCTTCACGCGCAGCTTGCCCGGTGGCAGTTCGAGTTCGTCCTGGAATACGGTGACGTCGCTGGATGCAAGCTTGAAGAAGCTCGCCGCCTCCTGCACCGCGCGCCCGGACTCGTTCATGTAGGTGGTCGGCTTCAACAGCACGACCTTCGCGCGGTCCAGCACGCCTTCGGAGGCTTCGGCCTGAAAGCGACGGCGCCATGGTGCGAAACCATGACGCCGCGCAATCTCGTCGACCGCCAGGAACCCGATATTGTGCCGGTTGCTGGCGTATTTCGCGCCGGGATTACCGAGACCGACAAAGAGGCGCATGGCGCGGCATCCCGTGCCGGCGCGCCATCAGATGATCGCGCGCCGACCTGATCGATTACTTCTTCTTGTCGCCGCCACCTGCGGCCGGAGCCGCAGCACCCGCAGCCGGAGCCGCCGCACCAGCGGCCGGAGCCGCCGCAGCACCCGCGGCCGGAGCAGCGGTTCCACTGGCAGCCGCCGCAGCCGCGGCCTTCTGCTCTTCGGCGTAACCGGACGGCGGCACGATGGTGACCAGCGTCGCATCCTCGCGGGCCAGCGACTTCACGCCCGTGGGCAGCTTGATCTCGGAGAGATGCAGCGAGTGGCTGATCTCGAGGCTGCCGACGTCGGCCTCGATGTACTGCGGAATGTTGTCGACCGAGCACTCGAGATCGAGCGCGTGGGTGACGATGTTGACGGTTCCGCCGCGCTTGATGCCAGGAGCGGTTTCCGCGTTCACGACATGCAGCGGCACGCTGACGCGGATGGTGGCGCCTTCGCCGAGTCGCATGAAGTCGACATGGATCGGGAAGTCCTTCACCGGATCGAGATGGAAGTCGCGCGGAATCACGCGGTGCTTCTTGCCCTCGAGATCGATGTCCAGGATCGTGGTCAGGAACCGGCCCGCGAGAATGCGCTGGCGCAGTTCGCGGTTCTCGACCGAGATGGTCACGGGGGGCTGGTTGTTGCCGTAGATCACTCCGGGAACTCTCCCGGCGCGACGCTCTGCCCGGGCGGCCCCCTTGCCGCTCTTCGGACGCGCGGTCGCCTTCAATTCCTTGACGGTCGCCATAGCGTTAAGTCCTTGTATTTAAAAAGTTAAAGGCCGCAGCGCGGCCCATGCTCAGGTCCACAGCAAGCCTCCAGGGGTGCGGGGGCCGCAGACGTGGGCGGCTTTTAGCCTCAAAGCCGCGAAATGACAAGGAAATGAAGGAAATTTTCTTGCTCGCACTCCCCTAAGGCAACCGAACGTCGTCCGGATGGAGCGCAGCGCAATCCGGGCCCCTCGCCGCCAGTCACCCCGGACTTCGCTTCGCTCCATCCGGACTACAGAGCGGCAGCATGCGTCAGCCCGTCGTGCCCGGCGACACCCCGAGCTTGGCCTCCAGCGCGGCGATCCTTGCCTTCAGCGCCTCGTTCTCCTCGCGCGCCAGGCGGGCCATGTCCTTGAGCGCGTCGAATTCCTCGCGCCTGACCAGGTCGAGGTCGCGCAGGATGCGTTCGGCCTGGTTGCGCATGACCGAATCGACCTCGCGCTTGACGCCCTGGGCCGCGCCGGCGGCATCGTTCATCAGACGGCCGATCTCGTCGAAAAACCGGTTGGTGGTCTGGGTCATCTCGCAAGCTCTCCGCGTTCAGCTAACCTCGCGCCGAAGACAATGGCGTTCCGCGCTAACAGGTTCAAGTCCGGAGCGAATGGCAGGCTCCCTGCGGCTTGCCTTGTCATGCTCCGGTTTCCTTGCAATCGTATTGAACCCACAACAGAAATCGCAAATCCCAACGCGAGCAGAAGTGCCATGATCGAGCACACGGTCGATATCGAAACCAAGGACGGCAAGACCACGACCTTCATCACCCATCCCGAGCGCGGTGGACCGTTTCCCGTCGTGATCTTCTACATGGATGCGCCGGCGATCCGCGAGGAGTTGCGCGACATGGCGCGCCGGCTCGGCACCTCGGATTACTACGTGATGCTGCCCAATCTCTACTACCGGTCGGGCGTGATGGAGCTCGGCCCGATACCGCCGGACCCCGAGGCGCCCGAGCGCAAGCGCATGTTCGGATACATGAACTCCATCAATATTCCGCTGGTCATGGAAGACACCAAGGCGCTGCTCGCCTATGCCGAGACGCAGAACGCCGCGAACACCCGGATCGTCGGCACCGTGGGCTACTGCATGAGCGGCCGCTACGCGGTGAACGCCGCGACGCATTTCCCCGACCGGGTCAAGGCCGCAGCCTCGATCTACGGCACGCATCTGGCGACCGACCAGCCGGACAGCCCGCACCTCGCCGCAGCGAAGACCAGGGCCGAACTCTATTTTGCCTGCGCCGAGACCGACATCTACGCGCCCCAGGAGATCATCGAGCAGGTGAAGGCGGGCATGAAGGGATCCAACAACGAGGTCGAGATCTATCCCGGCACGCATCACGGCTTTGCGTTCCCCAAGCGCCCGGTCTATGACCGCGACGCCGCCGAACGCCACTGGGAGCGGCTGCTTGCCCTCTATCGCCGCAACCTCGTGAGCTGAGCCTCAAGACGCACGATGCCGTTCCTGCTGATCGACTTCCCGGTCTTCAACCCCGTCGCGATCTCGCTTGGGCCTGTCGTGATCCGCTGGTACGCGCTGGCCTATATCGTCGGCATAGTGCTCGGCTGGATCTATGCCCGCTCGCTGATCAAGAAGGAGCGGCTGTGGGGCGGGCCGGCGCCGATTACGCTGCCGCAGCTCGACGATTTCATCCTCTGGGTCACCATCGGCATCATTGTCGGCGGCCGCACCGGCTACGTGCTGTTCTACAATCTGCCGTTCTTCATCGCCCATCCCGCGGAAATCTTCGAACTGTGGAAGGGCGGCATGTCGTTCCACGGCGGCTTCCTCGGCTGCGTCGCAGCGGTGATCCTGTTTGCCCGCAGCAACAACGTCTCGATCCCGTCGCTTGGCGACATCACCACCGCGGTCGCACCGATCGGCCTGTTCCTCGGACGGCTCGCCAATTTCATCAACAGTGAATTGTGGGGCCGCCCCGCCGACCCGAGCCTGCCCTGGGCCATGATCTTTCCCAACGGCGGGCCGTTGCCGCGCCATCCGAGCCAGCTCTACGAGGCCGGCCTTGAAGGCATCCTGCTGTTCACCGTGCTGGCCATCATGATCCGGATGGGCGCGCTGAAGCGGCCCGGCCTGATCCTCGGCAGCTTCATCGCGCTCTACGGTTTTGCCCGAATCACCGGCGAGTTTTTCCGAGAGCCCGACCCGCAGCTCGGATTCCTGTGGGGCGGACTAACCATGGGCATGCTGCTGTCGGTGCCAATGATTATTGTCGGCGCTATCATCATCGTGGCTTCCGCGCGCCGCAAGCCGAAGGGGCCGGCGCCGGATTCGATCTAAAGGACCTCCGTGAGCGACGTTTCCCCGCTGCTGGGCGAGATCAAGAAGCTGATCAAATTATCCGGGCCGATGCCGGTCTGGCGCTACATGGAATTGTGCCTGATGCATCCGCAGCACGGCTACTACCTGTCGCGCGATCCGCTCGGACGCGACGGCGATTTCACTACGTCGCCGGAAGTCAGCCAGATGTTCGGCGAGCTGCTCGGCCTGTGGAGCGCTTCGATCTGGAAGGCGATGGGCTCGCCGTCGATGCTGCGGCTGGTCGAGCTCGGCCCCGGCCGCGGCACCATGATGTCGGATGCGCTGCGTGCGCTCCGCGTGCTGCCGCCGCTCTACCAGTCGCTGAGCATCCACCTTGTGGAAGTTAACCCGATGCTGCGCCAAAAACAGCAGGCGACGCTGTCGGGTGTGCGCGACATCACCTGGCACGCGAGTATCGACGACGTGCCGGAAGGTCCGGCCGTGATCCTCGCCAACGAGTATTTCGACGTGCTGCCGATCCATCAGATGGTCCGGCGCGAGACCGGCTGGCACGAACGCACGGTCGGGATCGATGCCAATGACCGGCTGTATTTCAGCGCCGCTGCTGAGCCGACGCCGCACTTCGAGGTGCTGCTGCCGCCGCTGGTGCGCGCCGCGCCGCTCGGCGCAGTGTTCGAGTGGCGACCCGACACCGAGATCATGAAACTGGCAACGCGGGTACGCGACCAGGACGGTGCCGCGCTAATCATCGACTACGGCCATCTGCGCAGCGACGCCGGCGACACCTTCCAGGCGATCGCGCGCCACAGCTTCGCCGACCCGCTGAAGAACCCGGGAGAGGCCGACGTGACCGCGCATGTCGATTTTCAGGCGCTGGCGCACGCCGCGGAGGATGTCGGCGCGCGCGTGCACGGACCGGTGACGCAGGGCGATTTCCTCAAGCGCCTCGGTATCGAGGCCCGCGCCGCCGGCCTGATGGCGAAAGCGACACCGGAGGTCTCCGCCGACATCGCGGGCGCGCTCAGGCGCCTGACCGACTCCGGCCGCGGCGGCATGGGCTCTATGTTCAAGGCGATGGCGATCTCCGATCCACGCATCACCTCGATCGCCGGGCTGAGCGATCTGCCTGACGAGGCCGAAGAGTCATGACATTGGGATCACCGCTGCTGTCGGCCGTTCCGGGCCTGCGTCACGCCTTCTTCTCGCGCGAGGGCGGCGTCTCCGAGGGCATCTATGCCGCTCTCAATGGCGGCCTCGGCTCGCGCGATGACCCTGCCCGCGTCGCCGAGAACCGGCGGCGGATGGCCGAGCAACTGGGCGTGCCGCTCCTCCATTTCCTCAGCGTGCACCAGACCCACTCGCCCGACGTCGTGGTCGCGACCGGTCCCTGGGACGGCGCCGCGCGTCCGAAGGCGGACGCGCTCGTCACGCGGACCGAAGGCCTCGCGATCAGTGTCACGGCGGCCGACTGCGGGCCGATCCTGTTCGTCGATCCCAATGCGCGGGTGATCGGCGCGGCGCATGCCGGCTGGAAGGGCGCGCTGACCGGCATTCTGGAATCCACCATCGACGCGATGGAGAAGCTCGGCGCCGACCGCGCCGGCATCGTCGCGGCGATCGGTCCGCTGATCCGCCAGGAGTCCTACGAGGTCGGCGGCGAATTCGTCGAACGCTTCATCGAGGCCGACGCCGAGAACGGCATGTTCTTCATTCCGGGCGAACGCGACGGCCATGCGATGTTCGATCTCGCTGGCTTCATCCGCATGCGACTGGAGAACGCCGGCGTGCTGATGATCGACGACCTCGGCATCGACACCTATTCCGACGAACGCTTTTTCAGCTACCGTCGCTCCGTGCATCGCAAGGAAGGCGATTACGGCCGGCACGTTCATGCCATCGCGCTGACGCGCGAGTAGAGAGTCCATACAGCACGTCAATTTCGCCGGTTTCGTTCCCGTACAGCGTCGGCACCCAGCCAGGGCCGTCAACTTCTGCAGGACGTGCGCGGTGCGAATCCTCTGACCGACCAAGGAATTCGATCCTGTCCTGCAGCGCTTCACTCGTCGAATCGGTTAAGGGCTGTGCCCTCCCTGCCCTAGACGTTAAGGCGTTTTAACGATATCGCAGGGCCCAATGAGGGAAGCGTCAAAAAGCCAGTTTCAAACTGGGACAGCGGTGCGTGCCGCGATTGCTGCCACGTGGCTTGCGGTCGCCTGCACGCTTGGCGGTTGCGCCAATGGCGGCGGCGCGGCCGATGCCTATGCCATGGCCAGCACAGGCAGCGGCGCGACCGTCGCGTTCGAATCGATCGACGGCCCGCCACCGCAGGTGTTCGATCGCATGGTGAGCGTACTCGACAGCGAGTCCAAGCTCCGCAGCCTGTCGATCGTGTCGCGTGAAGGCACTGCCGCCTATCGCGTGCGTAGCTATTTGGCGGCGCAGGTGGTGCGGGGCCGCACCATGATCGCGTGGGTCTGGGACGTCTACGACAGCAACCAGCAACGCACGCTCCGGCTTTCCGGCGAGGAGCCCGCCGGCAAAGCCGGCCGCGATGCCTGGGCGTCGGCCGACGACCTGGTCCTGCGCAAGATTGCCCAGGCCGGCCTGAGCGGCCTCTCCGGTATGATCAATGGTGGCCCGGCGGACGGCCCGGCGCCCGCACCCGGCCAGGCGCCGGACCTGCGCGGGGCCGCGGTCGCCAGCGCTCCGGTGCCGGCCGCATCCGAGACCGTGGCACTCGGATATTCCGCTAACTAAAGCCCGTGGTTTCCCGGAAAATAGCCATTTTTGGTCCGGGAAAACGGCGTGAATGGGTTGCCAGCCAAGGCGCCTGCCTGATATTCCCTCGCGCACCGAAAACCCGCCGGTTCTATAGGGACTTGAGATGCTGAACGTCGTATCCAGCAAGCCGCGGGGGGAAGCATCGATGTCGGCAAAAAACGGATCAATCAAGCTCGTCGCCGGCAACTCCAATCCTGCGCTGGCGCAAGACATCGCCAAGGGACTTGGCATCGAACTGACCAAGGCCGTGGTTCGGCGTTTCGCCGATATGGAGATCTTCGTCGAGATCCAGGAGAACATCCGCGGCTCGGACATGTTCATCCTGCAGTCGACGTCGTTTCCGGCCAACGACAACCTGATGGAGTTGCTGATCATCACCGACGCGCTGCGCCGAGCCTCGGCGCGCCGCATCACCGCGGTGGTGCCGTATTTCGGCTACGCCCGGCAGGACCGCAAGTCCGGCTCGCGCACCCCGATCTCGGCCAAGCTCGTCGCCAACCTGATCTCGCGCGCCGGCGTCGACCGCGTCATGACGCTCGACCTGCATGCCGGCCAGATCCAGGGCTTCTTCGATATCCCGACCGACAATCTCTTCGCCGCGCCCTTGATGGTGCGCGACATCCGCGACCGCTTCGACCTCGCCAAGGTGATGGTGGTGTCGCCTGATGTCGGCGGCGTGGCGCGCGCACGCGGGCTCGCCAAGCGTATCAACACTCCGCTCGCGATCGTCGACAAGCGTCGCGAGCGTCCCGGTGAATCCGAGGTGATGAACGTGATCGGCGACGTCGCCGGCTACAATTGCATCCTGGTCGACGACATCGTGGACTCCGGCGGCACGCTGGTGAACGCGGCCGAGGCGCTGATCGCCCACGGTGCCAAGGAGGTCTCGGCCTACATCACCCACGGCGTGCTATCCGGCGGCGCCGCCGCGCGCATCGCCTCGTCGCGGCTGAAGGAACTGGTCATCACCGACTCGATCCTGCCGACGGAGGCTGTCAACAAGGCGCCGAACATCCGCACGATCTCGATCGCCGGACTGATCGCCGAAGCGATCGGCCGCACCGCGGCGGAAGAGTCGGTCTCGAGCCTGTTCGATTAGTCCAATTTTCGCCGTCGTCCCGGCCACGCGCCGGGACCTTTAACTGTCAACGGTTGTTGTTGCGAAGGCTGCGCGGCCGCATTCAAAACCCCGGCCGCGGAACGTGGCTCATCAGCGTCCGCACATAACCGCCATCGACGATGATCTCCTCCCCGTTCACATAGGACGATCGGTCGCTTGCCAGGAACAGGATCGCGTCCGCCATGTCCTGCGGCGCGCCGATCCGTCGCATCGGCACCGCCGCGCTGCGGCGCTCGGTGACGCCAGGCGTATCGTAGAAGGCCTGGCTCATCGGCGTGACCACGAGACCCGGGCTGACGACGTTGCTGCGGATGCCGTGCGGGCCCCATTCAGCGGCGAGCTGCTGCGACAGCATGACGACGGCGGCCTTGCTGACGCTGTAGGCGCCGCTCTGCTCCTGCGCGTTGCTGGCGGCGATCGAAGCAACATGGATGATGCTGCCATGGCCGGCTTGTCGCATCTGACGGCCGAACGCTTGCGCGCAGATGAAATAGCCCGTGAGGTTGACCGCAAGCACCGCGTTCCATTCCGCAAGCGGCAGCGTATCGAGCCCGCCGGGGCGCAGTACGGCAGCAGCGTTGACGAGAATGGCGCAAGGACCGAGCACGCGCTCGATCGTCGCTGCAGCCGACGCGACGCTCTCCGCACTCGTGGTGTCGCAGCTTGCGACAAGGTGACCGTCGCCGAACTCACGCAGCCTTGCCTTGGTTTCTTCGAGCCCGCGCTCGTCGCGATCGAGCGCCGCAACCTTGACGCCCGCACAGGCAAAACTGACCGCAGTGGCGCGGCCGATGCCGCCGCCTCCTCCGGTGACGACGGCAACGCGGCCCGACAGGCCGAGCCAGTCGGACGAATGGTGTTCACTCATGGGCGCCTCCCGTACATTTGGTTTATGCCCGAAAGCATAACCGAACGCGTGACAGGCGTGCGCGATCCCGGGACGCATGCCGGAATCGCGTTTGCGCCTGATCTGGCGCAGCCTAGGTGCTAGCTAGCCCGCGATCCCCGCCGCGACCTGGCCGCGCAGCCGCTCGAGGCTGAGCAGCGTGTTGGCGCAGGCTTCCGCGGCCTCGATGCCCTTGATGACAAAATGCCGGCGGAAGAAATCCTGATGCACTTCGGTCTCGTGGAATTGCTGCGGCGTCAGAACCGCGGAGAACACCGGCACCTCGGTGCGGAGCTGCACCTCCATCAATGCCTTGATTACCGTGTCGGCGACGAACTCATGGCGATAGATGCCGCCATCGACGACGAGCCCGGCGGCGACGATCGCGGTGTAGCGGCGCGTCTTCGCCAGGATCTGCGCATGCAGCGGGATCTCGAACGAGCCTGGCACCTCAAACACATCAACATTGGTGATGTGGCGCGCCTCGATCTCCTTCAGAAAGGAGATGCGGCACTCGTCCACCACTTCGCGATGCCAGCTGGCCTGCACGAAGGCGACACGTTGCGGCTTTGCGAAGCGCGGATGTTCTGGCTCCGGCGGAGCCGCCGGCGTTTCGGGAGCGATATCTGCTTGGGAGGTTTGGACGTCAGCGTCTTGCAACATCTGATTCATGGCTTTCCTCTTTCAGGACCAGAATCAGGGCACACGGACAACGACAAGAGCCCCACGCGAATCCGTGCGGGCTGCCGCAACCGTTCTCTTTCATCCGGACTGTAACCGTCGGCTTCGGAATTGCACCGAATCTGCTGACCCTTCCCCCAGTTCAGGAGGAAGGCGCTCGCGGGCTTGGGCTGATCGCCCTTACCGCCGGTGGGGATTTCCACCCCGCCCTGAGAACATCGGCACGCCCGGGATGGACATGCCTGGCAGCAAATATGACCAATACGCGACAGGCGGGCAAGATGCTTCGACATGGGGAATTGGATGTCCCCATGAGCGCGTTGCGCGTCTTCCGGCCACATTTGAGGTCGCCGGGCGCCCGATTCAGCGGCGCGGCGAAGCACAAGCAGATGGTTAACAATTCGTTACCAGCCCGCTTCGATTCCGATTTGTTCTCAATTTTACAGATGCGATCGCGATCAGCTGTGGACGAGGCGCGCTTTGGCTGTGGACGGACTCGGCGTGCGGTTGCGCGGATTCCGCAAATCACATCACTTCATTCGCGTCAGGTCCAGGGGCATCCGGAAGCCCATTTCAGGAGCTGCACTCGGCCACGACGCAGTTTGTCGCGCTTGCCGGCTTCCGTGTGCGTATCAACAGATCATAAGAACAAGGGTCGAGACGGTATGTCCCTCCTCGAAGGCATTATCGATTCCCGGAGCAATCCGCTTGCGGTGGTCGAGGATATCGCCACTGACAACAACTGGGCGTTCGAGCGTTCCGGCGACGACGAGGTGACGATCGTCTCCAAGGGCGACTGGATCGACTATCAGCTCTCCTTCACCTGGATGGGTGAGATCGAGGCGCTGCATCTCGCCTGCGCCTTCGACATGAAGATTCCGCAAGCGCGGCGCGCCGAGGTGCAACGGCTGATCGCCGCGATCAACGAGCAATTGTGGGTCGGCCATTTCGACCAGTGGACCCACACCGGCATGATCATGCATCGTCAGGCGCTGGTGCTGCCCGGCGGCCTCACCGCGTCCGCTTCGCAATGCGAGAGCATGCTGGTCAACGCGATCCAGGCCTGCGAGCGCTACTACCCGGCGTTCCAGTTCGTGGTCTGGGCCGGCAAGTCGGCGGCCGAGGCGATGTCGGCCGCGATGTTCGATACCGAAGGCGAGGCGTAAGCTTCTCTGCGGATTTGGTCGTCATGCGCGGGCTTGACCCGCGCATCCATCCAGCAAGAGCCTTCCGCGGCGATGGATTGCCGGGTCCCGTCTACGCCAGGGCTCCGACGAGGCCAACAGGCTCAGGCGCGCGAAAGCCTTGGCGAAGGCAGCAAGCCCGGCACTGACATTTGGGTGCTTGTCGCCCTTCCTGCGCTTCACTAGGGTTCAGACTCAATTGATCCAATAGGCGACGATGGCGGCGAGGTGCACGGCAGCCAAGAAGTTTCTGGCAAGTTTGTCGTAGCGAGTTGCGACACGCCTGAAGTCCTTGAGGCGGCAGAAACAGCGCTCGATGACGTTGCGTCCCTTATAGGCGCGTTTGTTGAAGCTGTGGAGGATGACCCTGTTGGATTTGTTTGGAATGACGGGCTTGGCACCACGATCGACGATTTCGGCGCGAAAGCCGTCGCCGTCGTATCCTTTGTCGCCGATGAGGGCAGACATGGGTGGCGCGAGTTCCAAAAGGGCCGGCGCGGCGGCAATATCTGCGTCCTGGCCTGGAGTGAGATGAAATGCGCAAGGTCTGCAATCAGGGTCGCTCAGCGCGTGGATTTTCGTGGTCCGCCCGCCGCGCGAGGAGCCGATCGCCTGTTCATGCTCCCCCCTTTTCCGCCGCTCGCCGAGCGATGCGCTTTGATCGAGGTGGAATCGATGGACAAAGTCACGCCATCCTTTCCGCAGCGGGCGAGCGCTTCAAAGATCGCCTGCCAATGTCCGCGCTTGGCCCAGCGATTAAAGCGATTGTAGATCGTCGTGTAAGGACCATAGTCGGGCGGACAATCGCGCCAGCGTGCGCCGCACTGAAGCATGTGAATGATACCGCTGATAATGCGTCGATCGTCATCGCGCGCCGGGCCAGTCTGGTTCGTTGGCAGATGCGGCTTAATCTGAGCCCACTGCTTGTCGTTCAGCCAGAACAGCCCCTTGCGCACCTAACTCCCCCGTGCCGAATCAATCCAACGCGAGGGAATCAGAAATCGCTAATTAGGTACAGACCCTAGAACCGCCTGTGGTATCGCGACGAGCGCAGGGCGCCCGCGCGGGAGTCCTGGCTTTCGCCGGGACAATATAGAGTTGGTGGAGATGCCCGTGAACACAAGCAGCGCATTGAAGAACACCACCGGCACCATCGCGCTTGCGGGCGCGGGCAAGATGGGCGGGGCGATGCTGACCGGCTGGCTCGCGCAAGGGCTCGCGCCGGAGCGGGTCGTGGTGATCGACCCGCATCTTTCGCCTGAGATTTCCGCACTTGCCGCGCAGGGCGTCCGCCTCAACCCGAAGGCTCAGGATGTCGGTGCGGTCGATACGCTCGTCGTCGCGGTAAAGCCGCAGTCGTTCCGCGAGGCCGGAGCCGCGCTCAAGGCGATCGTCGACCCCTCGACATTGGTGGTCTCGATCATGGCCGGCACAACGATCTCGGCGCTGGACGAGGTCTGCGGCGGCGCGGTGGTGCGCGCGATGCCGAACACGCCGGCGGCGATCGGCCGCGGCATCACGGTCGCGGTGCCGGCGAAGAATGTGACCGCCGCACAGCGCGCCACGGCGAACGCGTTGCTGCAGGCGACCGGGCTCGTCGAATGGGTGGAGGATGAAAGCCTGATGGATGCGGTGACCGCGGTCTCCGGCTCCGGCCCGGCTTATGTGTTCCTGCTGGCCGAAGAGCTGGCCCGCGCCGGCGTCGCGGCCGGCCTGCCGGAGCAACTCGCAACCACGCTGGCGCGGGCGACTGTCGCAGGCTCCGGCGAGCTGCTGCATCGCTCGGACCTGCCGTCCGCGACCTTGCGTCAGAATGTCACCTCGCCCGGCGGCACCACGGCCGCGGCGCTCGAAGTGCTGATGGCCAAGGACGGGATGCAGCCGCTGATGACCCGCGCCATCGCCGCAGCGACCAAGCGTTCGAAGGAATTGGCGAAGTAACGCATCCTCCGTCATTGCCGGGCTTGCCGCCTTCGCCAAGGCTTCGGCGCGCCCGAGACCGTTGGCCTCGTCGGAGCCCTGGCGTAGACGGGACCCGGCAATCCATCTCGCACGGAGAGCTTCTTCGTTGATGGATGCTCGGGTCAGGCCCGCGCATGACAAGTTTGCAGGGCGGACAGTGCGAGCGGTCCTGTGCCGAGCTACTGCGCTTGGCCCGGCGTTCCGGCAAGCCTTCGGTTGAAATTCCCGACGTTGATCAGGCCGCGGGCATGGCGGCCTTCGCCGAGCTTGCGCGTGCCTTCGAAGGCTTCGACCTCGAAGCGGATCACGCGGCGCTCGACCGTGATCACCCTTGCCGTGGTCCGCACCGTGGCGCCCACGAGGGCTGCCGCGAGATGCCGGATGTCGACCTCGGTGCCGACGGTGACCCAGCCGGGCTGCAACACGTCACGGATGGCGTCGCCCGATGCCATCTCCATCTCCAGGATCATCATCGGCGTCGCATAGACCATCGGCATATCAGGCACGAAGTGCCCGACCGTGCGCTCCGGTGGCACGACGAGCATGCGCTCGGCGGTCATGCCGATCTTGATGAAGTCGCGTGCGTCCATTGATGCCTCTAGACGGATGTCGTCCCGGCCGAGCGACTTGTCCGCCGTAGCTCAACGAGCGAAGACGGAAGCGTGAACCTCGGATGCATGGGGAAATCTGGGGATTGCGGATCGGGACTCCGGGGTCAGCTCTCGCGGGCTGCCCCGGAATGACGCTCGTTGTTGGAGCATGATCTTTCCGGGAAACCTGCTTCCACTTTTCCGGATCATGCTCTGGCGCATCACTTCTTCGCTGCGGCAGCGCGCTCGACGAAGGACTTGCCGCCCTTCATCTTGTGATGCAGCGGCGCTTCGTTGATCTGGATCACGACCGCTTCCGCATCGATGCCGAGGTTCTTCACCAGCGCCTGCGTGATATCGCGCATCATGCCGAGCTTCTGCTCTTCGGTGCGGCCGGCGGCCATGCTGACGGTGATCTCAGGCATTGTGCTCTCCCTTTTGTCTTCGTCATGGCTGGGCTTGTCCCGGCCATCCACGTCACCTTGCATCAAACAAGACGTGGACATCAGGCACAAGGCCGGACGTGACGTCGCGAGCGAATGGCTATCCCCACGTCACGTCATGCCGCGCCAGGACCTCACGGACCTTGGCGACCAGATCGGCCTCCGTGCAGGAGAACTGCGCAGGCCGCGCTTCGCGCCATTCCTGGTTGGAGGCGATGGCGGCCGCGGCCTTGGCGCCCTCGATCAGATCCTTGATCTGCACTTCACCGCGCGCCTTCTCGTCCGAGCCTTGGATGATGACGCAGGGCGAGTTGCGGCGATCGGCATATTTGAGCTGGTTGCCCATGTTCTTCGGATTGCCGAGATAGAGCTCGGCGCGGATGTTCGCACTGCGCAGCTGCGCGACCATCTTCTGATAGTCGGCGACGCGGTCGCGGTCGAACACGGTGACGACCACCGGACCGAACTCGGCACGCGCATCAAGCTTGCCGAGCATCGTCAGCGCGGCCTGCAGGCGCGACACGCCGATCGAGAAGCCGGTCGCGGGTACCGGCTCGCCGCGGAAGCGCGAGACGAGACCATCGTAGCGGCCGCCGCCTCCGACCGAGCCGAACCGCACCGGACGGCCCTTCTCGTCCTTGGTGTCGAGCAGCAGCTCAACCTCGTAGACCGGGCCGGTGTAGTATTCGAGACCGCGGACGACGGAGGGATCGATCATGATCCTGTCTTCGCCATAGCCAGCCGCGCCGATCAGTTCTTTTATTTGCGCTAGCTCGGCAATTCCCTCCTGCCCCAGCGCGTTCCCTGCCACTGCTTTTTCGAAGTTTGCAATTGTAACCTCGTTCGAACCAAGTTCACTCTTAGAGCCAGACGAGGGATCGCCTTTCCAGCCGGTGAAATTGATCACGCGCCATATTCCGCGAGAGTCGAGTCCGGCACCTGCCGTGAAGTCCCCCTTTCCTTCTTCACCGCCGTCCCACCGACCGGGACCAAGTAGCTTCTCGACCTCTTCGACCGGAAATTTGTCCAACTTGTCGATCGCGCGCAGCACCGTTAGTCGCTTCGCCGCATTGTTATCACCGCCGAGACCAATGCTCTCCATCAACCCATCAAGCACCTTGCGATTGTTGACCTTCACCACATAAGAGCCGCGCGGAATCCCGAGCGCCTCCATCGTGTCGGCGGCCATCATGCAGATTTCGGCATCGGCGGCCGGCGTCGCCGAACCGACCGTGTCGGCGTCGAACTGCATGAACTGGCGGAAGCGGCCGGGACCGGGCTTCTCGTTGCGGAACACGTAGCCGAAGCGATAGGAGCGATACGGCTTTGGCAGGTGATCGAAGTTTTCCGCGACATAGCGCGCGAGCGGCGCGGTGAGGTCATACCGCAGCGAGATCCACTGCTCGTCGTCGTCCTGGAACGAGAACACGCCCTCGTTGGGACGGTCCTGGTCGGGCAGGAACTTGCCGAGCGCGTCGGTGTATTCCATCGCCGGCGTTTCCACCGGCTCGAAGCCATAGAGTTCGTAGACGGTGCGGATCTTCTCGACCATCTGCCGCGTCGCATTGATCGCGGCCGGGCCACGATCCTCCAGCCCGCGCGGCAGCCGCGCCTTCAGTTTCTGCGGTTTTTTGGGTTTCTCGGCCATGTCTTAACGTCGGCTGTAAGTCAGTATTGACCTACAGCCGGGTTATCAGCCGAGGCGGCGCGGAGCAAGGCATCCGGCTGCTCGCCCCGCTTGCGGCGAGAGGCCGGAATTCAAGCCCGTTTGAATTCGGGGAAAGGAGGCTCACGGCGAGTCCCGCTGCAGATCTTGCCCTCACCCCACCCTCTCCCCGCAAGAGCGGGCGAGGGCGTGAGAGAGCGTGTCTGCCTCACGCCAAACCGCCAGTTACGCGACGTTTCTGATCCAATTATGCGGGTCGTTGGTGCGACCGTACTGGATGTCGACCAGCTTCTTGCGCAGCCCCATGGCGGCCGGACCCGCCACGCCGCCGTTGATCTGGAAATCCCCGCTCGCCGAGCACACCTTGCCGATCGGCGAGATCACGGCCGCGGTGCCGCAGGCGAAGGCTTCCTTCAGCTTGCCGCTGGCGGCGTCCGCGCGCCACTGCTGGATCGTATAGGGCTCCTCGCGCACGCGCGTGCCGGCATCCCTGGCGAGCGCGATGATCGAATCGCGGGTGATGCCGGGCAGGATCGTGCCGAGCGGCGGCGTCGAGAGCGAGCCGTCGTCGAACACGAAGAAGATGTTCATGCCGCCGAGTTCCTCGATATAGCGGCGCTCGACCGCGTCGAGGAACACGACCTGATCGCAGCCGCGATCGATCGCCTCGGCTTGCGCGCGCAGGCTCGCGGCGTAATTGCCGCCGCATTTGACGGCGCCGGTGCCGCCGATCGCAGCGCGGGTGTAGTTCTCGGAAACCCAGATCGACACCGGTGCGGGCCCACCCTTGAAATAGGAGCCGACCGGAGAGGCGATGACCGCGAAGATGTACTCGGCCGACGGCTTCACGCCGAGGAAGATCTCGCTCGCGATCATGAAGGGCCGCAGATAAAGGCTGCCCTCGCCGCCCGGGATCCAGGCCCGGTCGATCCTCACGAGCTGCTCGACCGCTTCGATAAACACCGGCTCCGGCAGCGGCGCCATCGCCATGCGCTCGGCCGAATCGTGGAAGCGTCGCGCATTGGCGTCGGGCCGAAACAGGTTCACGCCGCCGTCGTCGCGCTTGTAGGCCTTGAGACCTTCGAAAATCTCCTGTGCGTAGTGCAGGACCGCGCCGGCCGGATCGAGCGGAAAATTCGCGCGGGCTTCGACACGCGCGCCATGCCAGCCTTTCGCCTGATTGTAGCGGACGATGGCCATATGATCGGTGAAAACCCGGCCGAAGCCCGGATCCACGAGCTTGGCCGCGCGCTCCTTGTCGGGGGTCGGGTTCGCCGTCGGCTGGATTTCGAATTTCAAACTCATTTTGTTGCTTTCCGCTCTCGCAATGGGCGCGATGTCTGGCGCCGGCCTGTTTCCCCGGGGCCTGCTGGCTTGGTTGGTCCGGACTCCACCCTCGCCAGCCTTAAGCCGGCTTCCGGCGCCAACATGCCGTTTAGACATGCTTTTGCGGAATGCTGAAGTCCAGTATGTTTGCCGAAATGCCGCTCGACAATCGCACGGTAGTCCAATTTGCGGCCCAAACCGCCATCACTGGCTCTTTCAGGCCGCCTCAAACGTTGTCAGGGACAAAACGACTTAATGTTTCGTCGCGACAAGCAGTTTTGTAACATTGAACCCAAGATACGTCAACATGGCTGACATAAATTTCCCGGGCATGGCTGCCCAACCCGATTCGCAGGGAAGCGACACCTCGCCTTCTGCAGCGGGCGCGCGCGATCTGCGCTGGGACATTATCGAGCTTCTCTTCTTCGCCTACCGCGATTTCGTCGGCGACGCCGACCAGGAGCTGGAAGCGTTCGGCTTCGGCCGTGCCCATCACCGGGTCATTCACTTCGTCACCCGCTATCCCGGGCTCAAGGTCGCCGACCTGCTCGACGTGCTGCGCATCACCAAGCAGTCGCTCGGGCGCGTGCTCAAGCAGCTGCTCGACGAAGGCTACATCGTGCAGAAGACCGGCAACAATGATCGCCGGCAGCGC
The DNA here is from genome assembly GCF_029910015.1 of Bradyrhizobium sp. ISRA436. Classification (NCBI taxonomy): domain Bacteria; kingdom Pseudomonadati; phylum Pseudomonadota; class Alphaproteobacteria; order Hyphomicrobiales; family Nitrobacteraceae; genus Bradyrhizobium; species Bradyrhizobium sp. ISRA436. Next base: position 1,445,009 of record NZ_CP094519.1, on the reverse strand, counting down.
CTGCTCTATGCGACGCCCAAGGGCGAGGCGCTGGTCGCCAGGCTCGCCGGGCTGCAGACCGACCGCATCAACCGCGCGGTCACCGGTATCGATGCCGCCGGCATCGAGACCGTTCGTCAGTTCCTGCGCGCGATGATCGATCGCGACGACCCCGACAAGGTGCTCGAAGCGATCTTCGGCGGCGGCAGAAAGACAAGGGAGTGACCGTGGCGCAGACTGCAACGATGGTGCGGCCGCCGGCCGAGCCGGCGGACGACGCACCGCATCTCCTCCTGGTCGACGACGACCGACGCATTCGCGACCTCTTGTCGCGTTTTCTTTGCGGCGAAGGCTACCGCGTCACGACCGCGCCGAGCGCCAGCGACGCGCGCGCCAAGCTCTTGGGGCTGCACTTCGACCTCCTCATCCTCGACGTCATGATGCCCGGCGAGAACGGTTTCGATCTCGCCCGCTTCATCCGCTCCTCCTCGTCGGTGCCGATCATCATGCTGACCGCCCGCCACGAGGCCGAAGCCCGCATCGAGGGCCTGCAGATCGGCGCCGACGACTATGTCGCCAAGCCGTTCGAGCCGCGCGAACTCGTGCTGCGCATCGGCAATATCCTCAAGCGCACCGCACCGCCGCAGGTCGCGGCCGTCGAGCAGATCGCGTTCGGTCCCTACGTCTTTCACATCGAGCGCAGCGAACTGCGTCAGGGCGAGGAGATCATCCACCTCACCGACCGCGAGCGCGAGATGCTGCGCATCCTTGCCTCTACCCCTGGCGAGACGGTGCCGCGCGCAGCGCTGACCAGCGGCGGCACCGTCAACGAGCGCGCGGTCGACGTGCAGATCAACCGCCTCCGCCGCAAGATCGAGCACGATCCCGCCAATCCGCTGTTCCTGCAGGCCGTGCGCGGCATCGGCTATCGTCTGGTGGCCACTCCCTAAAGCCCGTCCATGAGCACGCTCGACTCCGGCCTGACCCTGATCCGCAACGCGTCGCAGCGCGTGTCGAAGGCCAATGGCTGGATGGGCAATGCGTTCAAGAGCTGGATGCCGACCGGCCTCTATGCCCGCGCGTTGCTGATCATGATCGTGCCGATGGTGGTGCTGCAGACCGTGGTCGCGTTCGTGTTCATGGAGCGGCACTGGAACACGGTGACGCGGCGCCTGTCGGCCGCGGTGGTATCGGACATCGCCGCGCTCATCGACGTCTACAAGAACTATCCGCAGGACAAGGACCGCGCACAGCTTCGCCACATCGCCCAGAAGCTGCAGCTCGTGGTCGACTTTCTCCCCGCGGGCGACATGCCGCCGCCAGGACCGAAGCCGTTCTTCTCGCTGCTCGATCAGACGCTGTCGGTCCAGCTCGGGCGGCAGATCAACCGGCCGTTCTGGATCGACACCGTCGGCAATTCCAACCTGGTCGAGATCCGCGTGCAGCTCGACGATGCGGTGATGCGGATCTTCGCCCAGCGCAGCGCAGCCTACGCCTCCAATTCGGAGATCTTCATCTTCTGGATGCTCGGCACCTCGACGATCCTCTTGATCGTCGCCGTGCTGTTCCTGCGCAACCAGATCAAGCCGATCCTCAGACTCGCCGATGCCGCCGAAAGCTTCGGCAAGGGCCGCGAGGCGCCGAATTTCCGGCCGCGCGGCGCGCGCGAGGTGCGGCGCGCGGCGCAGGCGTTTATCGAGATGAAGGCGCGCGTCGAGCGTTCGATCGAGCAACGCACCGCGATGCTGGCCGGCGTCTCACATGACCTGCGCACCATCCTGACACGCTTCAAGCTGGAGCTCGCCTTGCTCGGCGAAGGCCCCGAAATCGAGGCGATGCGCAAGGATGTCGACGAGATGTCGATGATGCTGGAGGACTATCTCGCCTTCGCCCGTGGCGATTCCGGCGAGGTCGCGCAGCCGACCGACATGGCGATGGCGCTGGAGGAGTTGCGCAGCGACGCCGAACGCCATGGCCACACCGCGACGGTAGCGTTCCACGGCCTGCCGGTCGTGACGGTGAAACCGGCATCGTTCAAGCGCTGCCTCGGCAACCTCGTCTCCAATGCAGCGCGCCATGCCAACACGATCTCGATCACCGGCCATCGCGACCACCGCTATCTCACCGTGACCGTCGACGACGACGGGCCCGGCATTCCGGCAAACATGCGCGAAGAGGTGTTCAAGCCGTTCCTGCGGCTCGACGATGCCCGCAACCAGGACGAAGGCGGCAGCGGGCTTGGACTTGCGATCGCGCGCGACATCGCGCGCTCGCATGGCGGCGATATCATGCTCGGCGAAAGTCCGATGGGCGGGTTGCGAGCAGCCGTGCGGGTGCCGGTCTAGCGAGTATCTGAGGCAGATCCGCGATCCTGAGGTGCGAGCGCTTGCGAGCCTCGAAGGATGCACGGCCACCGTCCAGGCCGGCGTGCTTCCAGACGCGCGCTTTGCGCGCTCCTCAGCATGACGGAGATAAAATTCAGGCGCGCGGCAACGCTGAATGCGGCACCCTACTTCTGCTTGGGCAGGAGCCCCTTCAGCTTTTCCATGTCCTTGACGTTCATCTTCATGCCGCCGGGCATGATCATGTCGCCGGGCTTCTGGTCGCTCTTGCACGCGCCGAGCCACTTCGCCTCGATCATCGTCGTGCTGTCGCGCGCGCCGGACGGGCCACCCTCCACGTGCGAGGTGCTTTTGACGGTATAGGCCGAGTTGAAGTCGCCGGCGATCTCGGCATGCGAGGTCACCGTCACACCGGCGACGCCACAGACGCTGTCGCTGACATAGCCGGTGGCAGTCTTCTGGATGTCCTGCTTGGAGCAGACCTGCTTCGCCATCGGCGCGGCCGTCGTGCTCATCTCCTTGTCGGTGGACTCGTCGGTGCAGTGCTGCATAGTCATTTCCGGCATCGACGAGCCGGTCTTGACCATCTTCATCTCCCACAGGCCCGCCTTGCGGGTCGGCAGATCGACCGCGCTGGCAGCGCCGGCCGACAACACCAGGCAAACGGCCGAACCAAGCAAAGCAAGACGTCGCACCATAGCGATTGACTCCCGGTTACCGATCGCAGGGTTCGACGGCGCTCAGTAGCGCGTACGCAACGGCCGATGTGCGGAGCCGTAGGGCACCCAGCGGCAGGCAAACGAGATGTAGCCACCCGGATAGGACTGTACGGAGAGGAATTTCACCACCTTGCCGTAGGAGGCACAGTGATCGACGGCGAGCAGCCGCGCATCGGTCTGCATCGCCAGCGAGTAGGCGATAATACCGCCGGTATCATTGCCCTTGAACGGCGGTACCGGCTGCAGCCAATCGGCCCGCGCCGGCACGACGGCCAGCATCCCGCAAACGGCAACCAGGCACGCGGCCAATTTCCTTCGCATCGGAGACTCCATTTCGCCTGTAGCCAACATAGAGCGCGCCGGCGGTCGTGAAAAGAACGCGCGGTTCGCCGAAGTGGACTTCTCCGCAGGTGTTGCCGCGCTGCACTTGACCTTGTCGGGGCTTCACGGCACCGTCCGCCACATCGGATTATCGGGTGGATTCCCATGCGCGACCTGTTCATGTCAGCCAAAAAGCTCGGTGTTGGTGCCGCGCTCGCGTTCGGCCTGCTAGCCTCCGGGGGGACAGCGCAGGCTGCGAACCCGTTCGAGCTGAATTTCTGGCTGTCCGGGCCGCGCTACGACGGTAACGTCGCCCCCTGCGAGAGCGCCCTCCCCGTCATCAGCGAGCAATTCCACGAGAAGGAAGCCACCTTCTGGAATTCACCGCTGGTGATCACCGGCTACGACCGGATCCATGAGACCGCCTTCCGTCCCTGGCAATCCGACAATATCCCGCGCCGTTATTGCTCCGGCAACGTGATGCTGAGCGACGGCAAGATGCGCAAAGTGCACTTTTCGATCATCGAGGACGGCGGCTTCGCCGGCTTCAACCAGGGTGTCGAATGGTGCGTCAGCGGGCTCGACCGCGACTGGGCTTACAACCCCTCCTGCCGGGCCGCGCGACCCTGATTTCCCCACCAGATTGACGAGCCAGCGTCCGCGAGCCGTCCGCTCGCGGGCGGATGACGCATTTGTTCTTGAAATGTTCTGGTCGCCTGCTAGGTTCTAAACCGTCGAGTGAGGGAGCGTTTGATGCATCGGTTGGCCATAATTTCCCGATTTCTGGTTTCAATTGCAGCCTTGGTCCTATGCACTACGGTCACGGCATCGGCTCAGGATCGCCGACAGAACGCACCGGGTGAGTTCGATTTTTACGTGCTGTCGCTGTCGTGGTCGCCGTCCTTCTGCGAGGCGGCGAGCGAACGCGGCAACAACGGCCGCGGTACGCAAGCCCAGTGCGGCGGACGGCCGTACTCCTTTGTGGTGCACGGCCTGTGGCCGCAATATGAGCGCGGTTTCCCGGAATACTGCCAACGGCCCTCGCCGCGGCTCGCCCGCGGCATCATGAGCTCGATGCTCGACCTAATGCCGGCGCCCGGCCTGATCTACAACGAATGGGACAAGCACGGCACCTGCTCGGGCCTCGGCGAGCGCGCCTATTTCGAGACCATCCGCAAGGCGCGCGCCGCGGTGAAGATCCCCGAGGAGTTTCTGCAATTGTCGGAGCCGAAGACGATCTCGCCCGACGATCTGGAAGCCGCATTCATCAAGGTCAATCCGGGGCTCAGCAGTTCGGCGATCGCGGTCACCTGCGACAGCAGGCGGCTCAGCGAGGTGCGGATCTGCCTCAGCAAGGATCTCCAGTTCCGTTCCTGTGAAGAGATCGATCGCCGCGCCTGCCGCCGCGACCAGGTGCTGATGCCGCCGATGCGTGGCGGCTAGGACTTGGCGTTCCCGCCGCTGTGACGAGCGTCGGCGGCGCCCGAATTCGCCGGTGCTCAGCGAGCGACGGTGGACATATCGCCGTGCTCGCAACGACGTGGTAACGGCTATCGCATGAACTACCGTCACGCCTTTCATGCCGGCAACTTCGCCGACGTCATCAAGCACATCGTGCTGGTGCGCATGCTTACCTATTTGCAGGAGAAGCAGGCGGCGTTCCGCGTCATCGACACCCATGCCGGCGCCGGGCTGTACGATCTGACGTCGAGCGAAGCGCAGCGCGGCGGCGAATGGCTCACCGGCATCGCGCGGCTGATGCAGGCGCGCTTCTCCGACAAGGCGCAGCCGCTGGTCACGCCGTATCTCGACATCGTCAGGGCGTTCAATCCGAAGGCGGAGCTGAAAACCTATCCCGGCTCACCCTTGATCGCACGCGCGCTGCTACGACCGCAGGATCGCCTCACCGCCTGCGAGATCGAGCCAACGGCACGCAAGCAACTGATCGACGCGTTGCGGCGCGACACGCAGGCCCGCGTTGTCGATCTCGATGGCTGGACGGCGCTTCCTGCGTTCGTGCCACCGAACGAGCGGCGCGGCCTGGTGGTGATCGATCCGCCATTCGAGGCCAAGGACGAGTTCGAGCGGCTGGCAAAAGGGTTCTCGGAAGCGTTCGCAAAGTGGCCGACCGGCACGTATCTTTTGTGGTACCCCGTAAAATCCCGGAGGGCCACAGACGACCTCGCGCACAGCGTGGCCGCGGCGGCCGCAACAAGCAAACCGGCCGGCAAGTGCTTGCGTTTGGAATTCAGCGTAGCACCGCAGGGAACGGGCGGCGGCCTCGTTTCGACCGGGCTTTTGATGGTGAATCCGCCGTGGACGCTGGCGAGCGAGCTGAAGCTCATCCTGCCCGAACTCGAGAAGCCGTTAGGCCAGGGCGGTGCAGCCCGCTTCAGACTTGAAACGCCTAAACCTTAATCCGGCGCCCACCGAAAAGTGCGATTTGAGCGTAGTCAATCTGCGCGGAACCGTATTATGCTCATCCTGTTACGACTGGCTTTACGTTCCGCTTCCGCGAATGGTTGCGGCGGAGTGACAAGGCCGAAATAAATCCAGGCAGACCGGCGGCGTGACGCCGGCCTGTTCAGGTGGCCAAGCTTCCGACAAGCGAATGTCGGTCAACCGCTGCGCGGCGTGCGTAGCGGTGGAGCAATACGGGGGAGGAGTTTCCCGATGGCCATGACTGGGACAGTCAAGTTCTTCAACGGAGAGCGGGGCTACGGCTTCATCAAGCCTGATGATGGCGGCCGCGATGTGTTCGTTCACATCACAGCCGTCGAGCGGGCGGGATTGAAGGACCTGACTGAAGGACAGCGCATTACATTCGAGGTCGAGCCGGACAAGAAGGGCAAAGGCCCCAAGGCGGTCAACCTGGTGGTTTCATCGTGAGTGCGCGCGTGATCCGGACAATCGGAAGCCTGGCTTCCGAAATGGATCATGCGCGAGCGAGAGACCTGAGATCGTGCCGCGATTGCATGCGACCGCGTCGTGATCCCGGACTCACGACGAAAGCGGAATGACGCGTTGCGTGTGAACTGCCAGCCGGGCACACGACTCGTGCTCGCTGCTGATCACCTGCATGATGCGGCCGCCCGAGTGCGGACTCCGCAGAGTTGGAAACGTGCGGCCCACCGGATGCCTGCGGTCGGATTCCCAACGAGCATGCCCTCCTCCGCGACGTCCCGTCAGCACAAAAAGAAACCCGGCCACGCAATGCGCAGCCGGGAGTTGGTGGTCGACGTCTTCTTGTTCTCAGAAGTGATAGTTGATGCCGGCGCGGACCAGGCTGAAGCTGTAGCCGTTCGCGGCGCCGCCGGTGAGCGCGAAGTTGCTGGTGGCGAGATCGACATAGAGGTATTCGACCTTGGCGCTCCAGTGCGGAGCAAAGCCCATCTCGGCGCCGGCGCCGATAGTCCAGCCCGCATTGGTGTGGGTCTCCGAGACGCCGAACGTCTCGCCGCGCAGCTCGCCGAAGGCGAGACCACCGGTTCCGTAGAACATCACGTTGTTGAAGGTGTAGCCGACGCGGCCACGCACGGTACCGAACCAGGGATTGGAGAACTTCCAGGGTGCGAATGTATCGTCCGCGGCCGAGGCCTGGATGTCGCCCTCGATACCGAACACCCAGGGCGTGCCGTTCTGGAAGTTGTAGCCGGCCTGGACACCGCCGGCGAAGCCGGACGGCTTGGTCGGGTTGTTGTCGATCGAGCCCCAGTTGTAACCGATATTGCCGCCGAGATAGGGTCCGGCCCAGCTATACGCGTTGAGCGGCTGATAGACCGTGTAGGGCGATCCGTAGTTGAGATCGGCTGCCGCCGCCGAGGTCGTCCAGCCTGCGACGATCAGCGCCAGCACGCGCAAAACCAACCGGGTCATCGGTACTCTCCACCACGCAACTGCCGCGACCTGCCGGCTTGAGCGACCGGCATGGTTACGGAATTCCACTTTTTTCTCTAAGGCTTATCGAGAGCTTTAGGTTAAAGGCCTGTTAAGGCCGGTTACCAGCCGCTTATCAGTCTTAACAAGACGTTACACACCCGCCCCCACGCAGCGTGCAGGATTGGTAACCCCCTGCAATCGGCCCTCTTTTCCAGCGCTGGCGGCGCTGGCGACCGCCCGTTCGAGCGCTTAGTTTACGCCCATGGTTCACGATTCTCCCGAGCGTCCGACACCGCCCCCCCGACAGGCGCGGCGCGGTTCAAAATCCGACCTGCCGCAAGACGACCTGGCACTCCAGACGGGCGATGTCGATCCCGAAACCTCTGTAGCCGACGAGGACGACGAGGCGCGCCTGCCCGACGCGGAGGAGGCCGCCGAGGGGGGCGTGGAGGGCACGCTCGCGACGGGGCACGCTGCAATCGAGAACGCGGTTCGCCTCGCCCCCACCTCGCCTGGCGTCTACCGCATGCTCAACGCCGTCAACGACGTGCTCTATGTCGGCAAGGCGAAGAACGTCAAAAAGCGGCTGTCGTCCTATGCGCGGGCCAACGCGCCGCTGGCCGCGCGGATCCTGCGCATGATCGCGGCGACCACCCATGTCGAGATCATCTCGACCACGACCGAGACCGAGGCGCTGCTGCTCGAGGCCAACCTGATCAAGCAGCTCCGTCCGCGCTTCAACGTGCAGCTGCGCGACGACAAGTCGTTTCCCTATATCCTGATCACCGGCGACCATTGGGCGCCGCAGATCCTCAAGCATCGCGGCGCGCAGACCAGGCCCGGACGCTACTTCGGCCCGTTCGCGTCCGCCGGCGCCGTCAACCGCACCATCACGGCGCTGCAGCGCGCGTTCCTGATCCGCTCCTGCACCGACGGCTTCTTCGAAAGCCGGACGCGGCCGTGCCTGCTCTACCAGATCAAGCGCTGCGCCGGTCCCTGCACGCGCGAGATCGATTTCCCCGGCTACAGCGAGCTGGTGCGCGAGGCGACCGAGTTCCTGTCGGGCCGCAGCCATGCCGTGAAGGAATTGCTTGCCGCCGAGATGGAGAAGGCTTCCGGCGAACTCGAGTTCGAGACCGCGGCCCTTTACCGCGACCGGCTCGCGGCGCTGTCGGCGATTCAGTCGCAGCAGGGCATCAACCCGCGCACCGTCGAAGAGGCCGACGTGTTCGCGATCCATCAGGAAGGCGGCTATTCCTGCGTCGAGGTGTTCTTCTTCCGCACCGGCCAGAACTGGGGCAACCGCGCCTACTTCCCGAAGGCCGAGAAGACCTTCACGCCGGAAGAGGTGCTGTCCTCGTTCCTCGCTCAATTCTACGACGACAAGCCGCCTCCGAAGCTGATCCTGCTCTCGCACGAGATTGAGGAGACCGCGCTGCTCGCCGACGCGTTGTCGGTCAAGGCCGGATACAAGGTCGAGGTCTCCGTGCCGAAGCGCGGCGAGAAGAAAGAGTTAGTTGGCCACGCGCTCACCAATGCGCGCGAGGCGCTCGGCCGCAAGCTCGCGGATACCGCAACCCAGGGCCGGCTGCTGGAGGCCATGGTCACCACGCTCGGCCTGCCGCACACGCCGAAGCGGATCGAGGTCTACGACAACAGCCACATCCAGGGCACCAATGCGGTCGGCGCGATGATCGTGGCCGGCCCCGACGGGTTCATGAAGAACCAGTACCGCAAGTTCAACATCAAGTCGGAGGGGCTGACGCCCGGCGACGACTACGGGATGATGCGGGAGGTGCTGGAGCGGCGCTTCAAGCGCCTGTTGAAGCCGCCGGAAGGCGACGCCGCCAAGGACACTGCAAAGGCCAAGGCGGACGACGATTCCTCCTTCCCGCAATGGCCGGACCTCGTGATCATCGACGGCGGCCGCGGCCAGCTCAACGCGGTCAGGGAAATTTTCCAGAACCTCGGGCTGACCCAGGTCTCGCTGATGGCGGTCGCCAAGGGGCCGGACCGCGACGCCGGCCGCGAGACGCTGTTCATGTCAGACCGCGAGGCCATCAAGCTGGAGCCGCGCGACCCGGTGCTGTATTTCATCCAGCGGCTGCGCGACGAGGCCCACCGCTTCGTGATCGGCTCGCACCGCAAGCTGCGCAAAAAGGACATCCGCGAGGCCGGCCTCCAGGAGATTCCCGGCATCGGCCCGTCGCGCAAACGTGCCTTGTTGCATCATTTCGGAACGCTCAAGGAGATCGAGCGGGCCTCGATTGCCGACCTCGGCAGGGTTCCGGGCGTCAGCGCGGAGAGCGCCCGCAAGATTTTCGAGTTTTTTCACGCCCAGCCGGGTTAAAGGGGACACGAGTCATCAGGGCGTCGCCTGCGACCGGCCATCTTGGTTCCGCACTGTTGACCTTCTCGCCTCAGCGGTATTGGTAGGACGGATGAACATCGCCACGACCCGGGGACAGCCCAAGACCCTGTCCCTCCCGAATATCCTGACCTATGCCCGCATCGCCGCCATTCCGGTGGTGATCGGTGCCATCTATTGGCAATCGATCCTGGACGGGCCCCTGTGGCTGCGCTGGGTGGCGCTGGCCGTGTTCATCGCCGCGGGGGTGACCGACTATCTGGACGGCTATTATGCCCGGATCTGGGACCAGCAATCCGCCTTCGGCCGGATGCTCGACCCGATCGCCGACAAGCTCCTGGTCGCGTCCTGCCTGTTGATGCTTGCGGCCGACAACAGCATCCATGGCTGGACGCTGTGGGCGGCCATCGTGATCCTATGCCGCGAGATCCTGGTCTCCGGCCTGCGCGAATATCTGGCGGGCTTGCGGGTCAGCGTTCCCGTCACCAAGCTTGCGAAATGGAAGACAACGATCCAGTTGATCGCGATCGGGTTCCTGCTGGCCGGCGAGGCCGGCGACCAGGCCTTGCCGCCCGCTGCGGGGCCGCTCGTCACGATGATCGGACTGTTCCTGCTCTGGATGTCGGCGATCCTCACGATCTATACCGGCTGGGACTATTTCCGCGCCGGTATCCACCACCTCATCAAGGAGGATGAGGGATGAAGCTGAAGTATTTCGCCTGGGTCCGTGAACGCGTCGGCAAGGCGGAAGAAACCGTCGAGCCGCCGGTGGAGGTGCGCACCGTCGCCGACCTGATCGGCTGGCTGTCCGCGCGAGGCGAAAGCTACGCCTATGCCTTCGAGAAACCCAAGGTGATCCGCGCCGCGATCGATCACGCCCATGTCAAGCCGGACGCGGCGATTTCGGGCGCGCGCGAGATCGCGTTTTTCCCGCCGATGACTGGCGGATAGCGTTTTCGAGCGAAGCGGGTACCGGTTCGCGTGAAGAAAACGCGTCAAACAAAAGAGACCCCATGACCGTCGCTGCGACCATTCGCATCCAGGAAGCCGACTTCGACGTTGCGCGGGAAATCGCCGCGCTCAGCGAAGGCCGCACCGATGTCGGCGCGGTCGTCAGCTTCAGCGGCATCTGCCGCGGCAGCGAGCAGGGCGAGCCGATCGCGGCACTGACGCTCGAACACTATCCAGGCATGGCGGAAGCCGAGATCGGCCGCCACGCCGACGAAGCGCTGGCGCGCTGGCCGCTGCAGGGCCTCACCATCATCCATCGCTTCGGGCGCATCGTGCCGGGCGAGAACATCGTGCTGGTGGTGACGGCCTCGGCGCACCGGCAGGCCGCGTTCGAGGCCGCCGAATTCTTGATGGACTATCTCAAGACCAACGCGCCATTCTGGAAGCGCGAGGAGAGCGCGCGCGGCGCGAGCTGGATCGAGGCGCGCGACCATGACGACACGGCCGCTGCGCGCTGGATCAAATCCTGATGGCCAAGCGCAGCAAAGTGACGGCGAAGCGTAGCCCTGCGGCGCCAAAGGCGCCCAGGGTCGGCGCGGGCGAGCTTCAGACCCTGTTCGATTTCGTGCGCTACGCAGTCAGCCGCTTCAATGCAGCAAAACTCGTGTTCGCACACGGCACCACCGATCCGGTGGCGGAGGCGGCCTTCCTGGTCTCAGAGACACTGCATCTCCATCCCGACCAGTTCGATAGCTTTGCCGGCGCGCGCGTCACTGCGGCCGAGGGCAAACAGATCCTCGACCTGATCGAGCGCCGCGTCGGCACGCGCAAGCCCGCGGCCTATCTCGTCAACAAGGTCTATATGCGCGGCCTGCCCTTCTATGTCGACGAGCGCACCATCGTGCCGCGCTCCTTCATCGGAGAGCTGCTCGACTCGCATTTCGGCGGCGACGAGGACGGCACTTCGCTGATCGGCGATCCCGCCGGGGTCGAAAGCGTGCTGGACCTGTGCACCGGCTCCGGGTGCCTCGCGATCCTAGCGAGCCGGAATTTCCCGAACGCCACGGTCGACGCTGTCGACGTTTCAAAGGACGCGCTCGAGGTCGCCGCGCGCAACGTCGCCGATCATGACCTCACGGATCGGCTGACGCTCTACCGCGGCGACCTGTTCAAGCCGCTGGGCGACAAACGTTACGATCTCATCATCTCCAACCCGCCCTATGTCGATGCCGAGGGCATGGCGTCGCTGCCGCGCGAGTGCCGCTCCGAGCCGCAGCTCGCCTTCGACGGCGGGCCGGACGGTCTCGATATCGTTCGGCGCATCCTCGATGAGGCCAAGCAGCACCTGACCCTGCAGGGCGGCTTGCTCTGCGAGATCGGCCGCGGCCGCGACAATCTCGAAGCCGCCTATCCGAACCTGCCGCTGCTCTGGCTCGACACCGAGGAGTCCGAGGGCGAGGTGTTCTGGATCGCCGCCGCGGATCTCTGATCCCGCGCGGCGGTCGCGCAGAAGCCTCGCGGGCGATGCGAAAATCGTGTGCAGCTCCAGCCGGTTCCCAACATCGCTGGCACGTCGAATCAACAATGGTGTTAAGGTTGTGGGATTGGGGAAGCTCGAACAGAGGGCGCGGGCGCGCGGCATGATTCGCATTTCGACGATCTTCATCGCTATCTGCATGGTGCTGGTCGCAGCCTCGCTCGGCTTTGTCCTGTATTCGGTGGCGGGCATCAGCGGATCGGAATCGGCGATCGTGGCGCTCACCGCCCTCACCTTCCTGATCCTCTACAACGCAGTCTCGATGCGGCTGCGCGACCGCAGCAACGTCGGCAGCCAGGTCGCCGATCTGTCGCGCGGCACCGCAGACCTTGCCCGTCAGGTCGCCGAATTCGGCCGGCGGCTGGCCGCGATCGAGGGCCGCGTCGCCTCGGCCAATTCCACCGGCACCGACCGGATGCAGGCCATGGCCGGCGAGATCAACGAGCTTGGCGGGCTCGTGAAGCAACTCGCCGCGTCCGTCGCCCACCACGAGGACCTGTTGGCCGCCGCTCCGGTGGCGCAGGCACCGGCAGCGCCGCGAGACAATCTGCTGCAGCCGCCCCCACAGGCCCCGGCCGTCGCCATGGCGCCCCAGCCGCCGGCGGCGCCGGCCGCCGCAATTCCACGGAGCCAGGGACAGCTCCTGGGCGCGGTCAAGAACGCGATCGAGGAGAACCGCCTCGACGTCTACCTGCAGCCGATGGTGACGCTGCCGCAGCGCAAGGTGCGCTACTATGAGGCGGTGATCCGGCTGCGCGACGAGCAGGACCAGATTCTGGCCGCCGACGATTTCATCGGCGTCGCCGAGGCCGGCGGCTTGATCGGCCGCATCGACTACACGGTGATGTTCCGCTGCGTCCAGGTGCTGCGCCGCCTGATGGTGCGCAACAAGGATGTCGGCGTGTTCTGCAACGTCTCGTCGGCGACACTGGCCAACCCCGCCCAATTCACGCAGTGCCTAGATTTCCTCGAGGCCAACCGCGCGCTGGCGCCCTCACTGGTGCTCGAGTTCAGGCAGTCGACGTTCCGCAATCTCGGCCCGACCGAGAGCGAAAACCTCGCGGCGCTGGCGCAACGCGGATACCGTTTCTCGATCGACCATGTCAGCGACCTCCGCCTCGAGCCGCGCGAACTCGCCGATCGCGGCGTGCGCTTCATCAAGGTGCCGGCCGCGCTTCTGCTCGACGCCGGGCAGGCCGCAAGCACCGACATCCATCCATCGGACCTGTCCGACCTGCTCGGCCGCTGCGGCATCGACCTGATCGCTGAACGGATCGAGGGCGAGCGCGCTGTGGTCGACCTGCTCGATTACGATGTCCGGTTCGGTCAGGGCTTCCTGTTCGCGCCGCCGCGGCCGTTGCGGCCGGAGGGGGCATCTGCTACCGCCGAGGCTTCTCAGACCAAGCCGCAGGATCTCGATGGCGCCAGCAATTCAGCAACCGTTTCAAGTCCCGCAGCGCCGCCGCGCGCGACCGGCAATGCCGCGCTGGCGCGCCGCGCGGTCGGCCCAAGCTAGCCGGCAGTCCGCGTCATGACCTCGCTGCGCTTCGTGGAGCGGCTGCGCGACCTCGTCGACGATGTCGACGTTGTACTGTCGGACATCTGGGGCGTCGTGCATAACGGGCTCGAATCCTTTCCCGAGGCCTGCGAGGCGTTGCACACGTTCCGCCAGAAGGGCGGCACCGTCATCCTGATCACGAACGCGCCGCGGCCGGCCGATTCCGTGCAGCGGCAGCTGCGCAAGCTCGGCGTCGCCGACGAGACCTACGACGCCATCGTGTCTTCAGGCGACCTGACGCGGCATTTCGTGGCCGACCATCCCGGCCAGAAGATCTACTGGGTCGGCCCGGAGCGCGACAGCTCGATCCATCGCGGCCTCGACGCCACTTTGGTGCCGCTGGAGCAGGCGGACTACATCATCTGCACCGGCCTGTTCGACGACGAGACGGAATCCGCCGAAGATTATCGCGAGACGCTGATGAAGGCGCTCGAGCGCAAGCTGACGCTGGTCTGCGCCAATCCGGATATCGTGGTCGAGCGTGGCGACCGCCTGATCTATTGCGCCGGAGCGATCGCCGAACTCTATCGCGAGCTCGGCGGCGAGGTGATCTTCTACGGCAAGCCGCACCGGCCGATCTATGAGCGCGCCATGGCGCTGGCCGCCGAGCGCAGCGGCCGGCCGGCCGAACGCTCGCGGGTGCTGGCGATCGGCGATTCCGTACGCACAGATCTTACCGGCGCGCATGGCTTCGGCATCGACCTCCTGTTCATCACGCGGGGCATCCATTCCGAGGAATTCGAGGGCATCGAGCAGCTCGACCCGGCCTCGGTGAAGGAGCTGTTCGGCCATCCGCCGCGCGCGCTGATGCGCGAGCTCAAGTGGTAGCGGCGCATCGCTGGAGCGCGCTGCCAAAATATCGAAAACAACCCCATGCAAAGGAGCCGGCGGCGACCGACGCTCGACCGGGCAACTTGACGCGTCGGGCAACTCAGGAATACTCTTCCAATATTCCGAAATCGTGCAGGCACCCTGGTATTGCAAGAAATCAAGCTGCCGAGGCGATCATGCGACTTTTGTTAGTCGGGCTTTTCTTTTGCGGATTTGCCACCGCGACCTTTGCCGATGAACACGAAGATTATCTGCAGGCCTACCGCGCATGTCAGGAGAAAGGCCTACCGACCATAGGCATGACCGAGGCGCAAGTGGAGGCAACGTGTTGGGGCAAGCCTGATCACATCTACAAGGTGCCCGACGGAAGAATCGGGTGGGTCTATCGAAAGGGATTTCTATTTTTTACCGATGGCAAGCTGTCAAACATTGCACCATGGCGTCACCGCGAAGGCTAGCTAATTCGGCCCTTGTGGCGTTTGCGCCATAATATCGCAAAGACGTGAATGCCCAGGACAAGCCCGGGCATGACGTGAATTTCAGTCGATGCGACGGACGAGCGTCTTACGCCGTCGCCATGTCCGGGAAGACCGCCTCGATCTTGGTCTTCAGCGTGGCGGCGTTGAACGGCTTGACGATGTAATTGTTCACACCGGCCTTCTTGGCCGCGATCACGTTCTCGGTCTTGGATTCCGCCGTGATCATGATGAAGGGCGTGGTGGCGAGATTGGGATCGGCGCGGACTTCCTTGAGCAGGTCGTAGCCGGTCATCGGCTCCATATTCCAGTCGGAAATAATCAGGCCGTATTTCTTGCCGCGCATCTTGTTCAGCGCAGCCGAGCCGTCGGAGGCATCGTCGATGTTCTCGAAGCCGAGCTGTTTGAGAAGATTCCGGATGATGCGGATCATGGTGTTGTAGTCATCAACCACCAGAACCGGCATGGACAAATCAACCGCCATCTCTTCCCCCAAACGACGCAAATTACGCTTCTGCGCGACCCGCAGCTCTCCGGCAACGACTAACAGCAGGCCTTAAACAGCGCGTTAACCGGCCGGAACCGGATTGTTACGGATTTGATGCAATCTTCGCCCGCTTGACTTCGAAGCCGCGGACACGTCACGGTCCGGCCCGCAACGATCATGCTTAAGAATGCTTGAAGAATCCCTGAAATGAGCACCGGCTTTACCGTTATCCGCGACAACACCCCAGCGAGCGCGATCCCGAGGGGCGCCGTGGTCGCAATGGGCAATTTCGATGGCGTCCATCTCGGCCATCGCGCCGTGATCGGCGCGGCGCTGGCGATGGGCAAAGCCCACGGCAAGCCGGCGCTGGCGGTAACCTTCGAGCCGCATCCGCGCAGCTTCTTCAGCCCGAACAGCCCGCAATTCCGTCTCACGGACGAGACCAACAAGCTGCGATTGCTCGCCGGGACCGGACTTGCCGGTGCCGTGGTTATGACCTTCGACAAGGCGCGTGCCGGCACCTCGGCGCACGACTTCATTCACCACGACCTGATCGAGCGGCTTGGCATCAGCGGGATAGCGGTCGGCTACGACTTCCATTTCGGCAAGGGGCGGGTCGGCTCGCCGAGCCTCCTCGTCAGCGAGGCGCCGCGGCTCGGAATCGAGGTCGACGTGCAGGCGCATGTCGACATCGAGGAGCGTCCGGTGTCCTCGAGCGCGATCCGCATGGCGCTCGCCGAAGGCCAGATCGCCGACGCCACCACCATGCTCGGCGCACCGTGGTTCGTCACCGGCGAGGTGGTCCACGGCGAGAAGCGCGGCCGCGATCTCGGCTACCCGACCGCCAATATCCGCCTCGACAAGCATTGCGGGCTGAAGCACGGCATCTATGCGGTGCGGGTCGGCCGCGGGTCTGAACGCTTCGACGGCGTCGCGAGCTTCGGCCGCCGTCCGACCTTCGACAACGGCGCGCCGCTGCTCGAAGTGTTCCTGTTCGATTTCAAGGGCGACCTCTACGGCAAGGTCCTTGATGTCGCATTCATCAGTTTCATTCGCGACGAGCTGAAATTCGACAGCATCGAGGCGTTGATACGCCAGATGGATGACGACAGCGCCAAGGCGCGCGCGGCATTGGCCGCGGCGCCGGACGCGTTCCCGAGGCTCGGAGTGATTGGTTGAACAAGACCGAGAAGCAGAAAATGCTCGCGGGCGAACTTTATCGCCCGGATGCAGAGCTCGCCGCCGACCACACCGCCGCCGAACAATGGATGGCGCGCTACAACGCTTCAGGCGCAGCGCAGGCTGCCGAACTCCATGCACTGCTTGCAGAGCGCTTCCGCAGCGTCGGCAGGGATGCCGTGATCCGGCCGCCGTTCTTCTGCGATTACGGCACCAATATCAGCCTCGGTGAGGGCGTGTTCCTCAACTTCAATTGCGTGATCCTCGACGTCGTCGAGGTGACGATCGGCGATCGCACCCAGATCGGACCCGCGGTCCAGATCTATACCGCCGACCATCCGCGCGACGCCGCAACCCGGCGCGCCGGACTGGAATTCGGCCGCCCGATCCGGATCGGCAGCGACGTCTGGATCGGCGGCGGTGCCATCATCCTGCCCGGCGTGACCATCGGCGATGGCGCCCTGATCGGCGCCGGCAGCGTGGTGACGCGGGACGTCGCGCCCGGCGCGACCGTGGCGGGCAATCCGGCCCGGCCGCGGCCGGGCTAGCGGCGTCCAGGAGGTCCGGCCTGCGGGCACCCCGGGGGCTTTGCGATTTGCCGCTCCGGCTGCTATGGAAACCCCATGTTTTCGCGGCGCATCATACGGATTAGCGGCCCGGCTTCCGCCTGAGCCTGAAGGCTCGGCGCAAGACCGGGACTTCGCCGTTTCACCCGCGATTGATCGCGTATCCGCGCCCGCACCTGCCAAATCAGAGCCTTTATGTCCGACAAGCCGCAAAAGACCGTCACTGCCGATTATTCAAAAACCCTCTATTTGCCGCAGACGGATTTCCCGATGCGCGCCGGCCTGCCGCAGCGCGAGCCGGAAATCCTGAAATACTGGAACGAGATCGGCCTCTACGAGAAGCTGCGCCAGACCGCCCAGGGCCGCGCCAAATTCGTGCTGCATGACGGCCCCCCCTATGCCAACGGCAACATCCACATCGGGCACGCGCTGAACAAGATCCTCAAGGACGTCGTGACCAAGAGCCAGCAGATGCTCGGCTTCGACTCCAACTACGTCCCGGGCTGGGACTGCCACGGCCTGCCGATCGAATGGAAGATCGAGGAGGAGAATTACCGCTCCAAGGGCAAGCAGAAGCCGGACTTCCGCGATTCCAGCGCGATGGTGGCGTTCCGCAAGGAGTGCCGCGCCTATGCGACGCACTGGATCAACGTGCAGCGCGAGGAGTTCAAGCGGCTCGGCATCATCGGCGACTGGGACCATCCCTATCAGACGATGAGCTATCCGGCGGAAGCCCAGATCGCCCGCGAGCTGATGAAGTTCGCCGCCAACGGCACGCTCTATCGCGGCTCCAAGCCCGTGATGTGGAGCGTGGTCGAGAAGACCGCGCTCGCCGAGGCCGAGGTCGAGTACGATGATTACACGTCGGACATGGTGTGGGTGAAATTCCCGATCACCTCGCCGGCGCATGGCGCGCTCGCCAATGCCTCCGTGGTGATCTGGACCACCACGCCGTGGACGTTGCCCGGCAACCGCGCCATCTCCTTCTCGCCGAAGATCGCCTACGGCCTCTACAGAGTGACCGACGCGCCGGCGGACAATTGGGCGAAGACCGGCGATCTCCTGATCCTGGCCGACACGCTCGCCGCGGAAGTGTTCAAGCAGGCGCGCGTCACGGCCTATGAGAAGGTACGCGACATTCCGGGCGACACGCTCGATGCCGTGGAATGCGCCCACCCGCTGCGCGGGTTCAACGGCGGCTACGAGTTCACCGTGCCGCTGCTCGCCGGCGAGCATGTCACCGACGACACCGGTACCGGCTTCGTGCACACCGCGCCGAGCCACGGCCGCGAGGACTTCGACGTCTGGACGGCCAATACCCGCGAGCTCGACGCCCGCGGCATCCCGACTGCGATCCCCTACACCGTCGACGAGAATGGCGCCTACACCGCGCAGGCCCCCGGCCTCACTGGAAAGCGCGTGCTCAACGACAAGGGCGAAAAAGGCGACGCCAACGACGCCGTGATCAAGGCGCTCATCGAGGCCGGGAAGCTGCTCGCGCGCGGCCGGCTGAAGCATCAATATCCGCATTCCTGGCGCTCCAAGAAGCCGGTGATCTTTCGCAACACGCCGCAATGGTTCATCGCGATGGACAAGGACATCGCCACAAACGGCCACGTCAAGAAGGGCGACACGCTGCGCGCCCGCGCGCTGCATGCGATCTCGGTCACCCAATGGGTGCCGCCGGCCGGCGAAAACCGCATCAACGGCATGATCGCGAACCGCCCCGACTGGGTGATCTCGCGCCAGCGCGCCTGGGGCGTGCCGATCGCCGTGTTCGTACGCGAGAAAGCTGACGGCTCGGCCGAGATCCTGCAGGACGAGGTGGTCAACCAGCGCATCACCGAGGCCTTCATGGAGGAAGGCGCCGACGCCTGGTACATGGAAGGCGCCCGCGAGCGCTTTCTCGGCTCGCGCGCCAACGAGGACTGGAAGAAGATCGACGACATCCTCGACGTCTGGTTCGATTCCGGCTCGACGCACGCTTTCGTGCTGGAGGACCGTCAGAACTTCCCGACGCTCGGCCACATCGTGCGCAAGGTCGATGGCGGCAACGATACGGTGATGTATCTGGAAGGAAGCGACCAGCATCGCGGCTGGTTCCACTCCTCGCTGCTGGAGAGCGCCGGCACGCGTGGACAGGCACCTTACGACATCGTGCTCACCCACGGTTTCACGCTCGACGAGAACGGCCGCAAGATGTCGAAGTCGCTCGGCAACACGGTCGAGCCGCAGAAGGTGATCAAGGATTCCGGCGCCGACATCCTGCGCCTGTGGGTCTGCGCCACCGACTATGCCGACGACCAGCGCATCGGCCCCGAGATCCTGAAGAACACCATCGAGACCTATCGCAAGCTGCGCAACACGATCCGCTGGATGCTCGGTACGCTGCACCACTTCAAGCAAGCTGAGAAGGTCGCCTATGCCGACATGCCCGAGCTCGAGCGGCTGATGCTGCACGAGCTTGCCGGCCAGGCCGAGATCGTCCGCAAGGCCTATGCCGAGTTCGACTACAAGACCGTGGTCGCAAGCCTCTCCGCCTTCATGAACGCCGAGCTGTCGGCCTTCTATTTCGATATCCGGAAAGACACGCTGTATTGCGATCCGCCGTCCTCGGTGGCGCGCAAGGCGGCGCTGACCACGATCGACATGCTGTGCGATGCGATCCTGAAATGGCTGGCGCCGGTGCTGAGCTTCACGACCGACGAAGCCTGGCGGATGTGCCGGCCGAAGGCCGAACCATCGGTGCACCTGACACAGTTTCCGGACGGTCTCGAGCAGTTCCGCGACGACAAGCTCGCCGCGAAGTGGGAGACCATCCGCAACGTGCGCCGCGTCGTCACCGGTGCGCTCGAGCTCGAACGCGCGGCCAAGAAGATCGGCTCGTCGCTCGAGGCGTCGCCGATCATTTACGTTGCCGACAGGGACACGCTGACAACGCTGTTCGATGTCGACCTGGCCGAAGTCTGCATCACCTCGAACTATGAGGTGCGCGAGGGCGAGGCGCCGGCCGGCGCGTTCCGTCTCGATGCCGTCCCCGGCGTCGCCGTGGTGGTCGAGAAGGCGGTCGGCACCAAATGCGCACGCTCGTGGAAGATCCTGCCAACGGTCGGCGCCGACCCCGAATATCCCGACGTCTCGCCGCGCGACGCGCAGGCGCTGCGTGAGTGGAAGGCCTTGGGAGTCACCGCTTGAGCTCTCCCGTTCGCGCCGGCGTGCTCGCGGCGATCGCGACGCTGATCGCCGACCAGGCCTCGAAGCTCTGGCTGCTGCACGTGTTCGACATCGCCCACCGCGGCGTTGTATCGGTGACGCCGTTCTTCGACCTGGTTCTCGCCTGGAATCCCGGGATCAGCTTCGGCTGGTTCCAGAGCGAAAGCCCGGCGGCCCAGATCGTCCTGATGGCGGTCAAGGCGGCGGCGGTGATCGCGCTGGCGGTCTGGATGGCGCGCTCGCGGACCTGGCTTGCCACGGTGGCGCTCGGCCTGATCATCGGCGGCGCGATCGGTAACGGGATCGACCGCTTCGCCTACGGCGCAGTGGTCGATTTTGCCCTGTTTCATGTCCAGATCGGCGAGAAAATCTTCAATTGGTACGTATTTAACCTCGCGGATGTGGCCATCGTTGTCGGCGTGGCAGTGCTATTGTATGATTCCGTGTTGGGGGTACCCGCCGCAAAAGCGCCCTGATCCCGGCCGATAGGAGCCGGTCGGCAGCAGACAGGCAGCATGCAGCGGAACTGTGCCTAAGCCAGTGAACGCTTTGCCGAATTTTTCAGATGGGAAGAGCGCGATGCGCAACACCAGAGCCCGCGATTACTTGATCCAGACGTCCCGGCCGGCGCTGCTGCGCGGCCTGCATCTGGCACTTGTTGCAGCCGGGATCGGCTTTGTCATGATGACGGGCCCCGTGCGCGCCGGCGATGGTGACGATGACGGTGACGACGGACTGACGTTCGAAGAACGGATCATCGACAATTTGATGACCGGCCTGGGCGCCAAGAGCGCTGCCAGCAAGGGCATCGACTACCGCGAACGCTCCCCACTGGTGGTTCCGCCGAACCTTGACCTGCCTCCACCGGCCTCCGCCGCGCAGCAAGCCGACGCGCCGAACTGGCCGAAGGACCCCGATGTTGCGAAGCGCAAGGCGATGATCGCGGCGCGCAAGAAGGAGGTCAAGAAAGAGCCGTGGCAGGAGGCTGTGCCGCTGACACAGGCTGAGATCGAGGCTGGCCGAAAGCAGCAGACGGCAACCGACAGCAAGGAGCCGATCGAGCCCGGCGTGACCAAGAATCCGTCGCTGATGCCGGACCAGCTCGGCTATACCGGCGGCCTGCTGGGCATGTTCAAGGGCAACAGCAGCGAGTCCAAACCGTTCAAGGGCGAGCCGACCCGCGAAACGTTGACCGAGCCGCCTCCGGGTTACCAGACGCCATCGTCGAACTATGCCTATGGCACCGGGCCGCAGAAGCCGCTGGCGAAAGAGGGCCAGTACGACGTCATGACCGGAAAGCCAATCCAATAATTGCGTGGCGTCGGCCGCTGGGCCTCACATGAGCAGAGCTTAATGCGGAGTGACGCTTGTCTCTCCGCTTCGTGACGAACGGCACGGGCAGTCCCGTGTACGATGGCGTGCTTTCGCGCCCTGACCGTGTGTCCGGGTTTCCATAAGGATCATGATGCCCTCACGTAGATCGATCGCCCTTCTCGCTGCCACGCTTATTTCGACCATCTCGTTGCCGGGCAGCGGCCTCCGCGCCCAGACCACGGTCACCTCGGAACGTCCCGCCAGCTTCACACTCGACAACGGCCTGCAGGTCGTGGTGATCCCCGATCACCGCACGCCCGTCGTCACGCAGATGATCTGGTACAAGGTCGGCTCCGCCGACGAGACGCCGGGCAAATCCGGGCTCGCGCATTTCCTCGAGCACCTGATGTTCAAGGGCACGGCCAAGCATCCGGCCGGCGAGTTTTCGCAGACGGTGCTGCGGGTCGGCGGCAATGAGAACGCGTTCACCTCGTTCGACTACACCGGCTACTTCCAGCGCGTGCCGCGCGAGCAGCTTCCCACCATGATGGAGTTCGAGGCCGACCGCATGACCGGCCTCATCCTCAAGGACGAGAACGTGCTGCCCGAGCGCGACGTGGTGCTCGAAGAATACAACATGCGCGTCGCCAACAATCCCGACGCGCGGCTGACCGAGCAGGTCATGGCCGCGCTCTACCTCAATCATCCCTATGGTCGCCCGGTGATCGGCTGGCACCAGGAGATCGAAAAGCTCGACCGCAAGGATGCGCTCGCTTTCTACAAGCGCTTCTACGCGCCGAACAACGCGATCCTGATCATCGCCGGCGACGTCGACGTCAAGGATGTCCGCCCGCTGGTGGAAAAGAATTTCGGCCCGATCCCGGCCCAGCATTCGATCGCCGAGAAGCGGATCCGGCCGCAGGAGCCGACGCCGGCGGCGCCGCGCACCGTCACGCTGTCCGATCCGCGCGTCGAGCAGCCCAGCCTGCGCCGCTACTATCTGGTGCCCTCGGCCACGACGGCGGCGGCCGGAGAAAGTCCCGCGCTCGACGTGCTCGCGCAGTTGATGGGCGGCGGAGCGAACTCCTATCTCTACCGCTCGCTGGTGATCGACCATGGGCTGGCGATCAGCACCGGGGCAGGCTACCAGGGCACGGCGCTCGACCCGTCCCAGTTCTCGATCTCGGTGACGCCGAAGCCCGGCGTCGAGTTTGCACAGATCGAAGAAGCGATCGACAAGGTGATCGCCGACCTCGCGCAGAACACTGCCAAGGCCGAGGACCTCGAGCGGGTCAAGACCCAGCTCATAGCGGAAGCGATCTACGCCCAGGACAATCAGGCGACGCTGGCACGCTGGTATGGCGGGGCACTGACCACGGGCCTGAGCATCGACGATATCAGGAGCTGGCCGGATCGCATCCGCGCCGTCACCGCCGAGCAGGTGCGCGCTGCCGCAGCCAAATGGCTGGACAAGAAGCGGTCGGTCACCGGCTATTTGATCAAGGATGCTGCCCCGAAACGCGAGGAGAAGCGCTCGTGACCTATACCATCACCCGCCGCACCGCGTTGATCGGCAGCGCCTGCACAGCGTTGCTGGCGCTGTCATCTGCACCCTCGCAGGCTGCCGCGAAGATCCAGCGCGTGGTGTCGCCCGGCGGCATCGAGGCCTGGTTTGTGCAGGACGCGACCGTCCCCCTGATCGCGATGGAGTATGCCTTCAGCGGCGGGGCAAGCCAGGATCCGACCGCCAAGCCCGGCGTGGGCAATTTGGTCGCCGACCTGCTCGACGAAGGCTCCGGCGATCTCGATTCCAAGACCTACCATGAGCGGCTCGACCGCCGCGCGATCGAGCTCAGCTTCCAGGCGACCCGCGATCACTTCCGCGGGTCGCTTCGCATGCTCAAGGACAACAAGGACGAGGCCTACGACCTGTTGCGGATGGCGCTGACCTCGCCGCACTTCGAGCCGGCCGACGTCGAACGCATCCGTGCCCAGGTCACCTCGACGCTCCGCCGCGAATCGACCAATCCGTCCTCGCTGGCCGGCCGCAAGTTCCTCGAAGTCGCGTTCGGCGATCACCCCTATGGCAGGGTCGCAACTGGCACGCTCGAGAGCGTGCCGAAGATCGAGATAGCGGATCTGAAGGATTACACGCGCCGAGTCATCGCCAGGGACACGCTGCGCATCGCCGTTGTCGGTGACGTCGCCCCTGACACGCTCGGCAAGCTGCTCGACAAGACCTTCGGCAGCCTGCCGGCCAAGGCCGAGCTGACCCCGGTTCCCGATGTCACGGCAACCAAGCCGCCGCAGCGCGCCCTCGTCCCGCTCGACGTGCCGCAGACCGTCGTCACCTTCGGCGGGCCCGGCATCCGCCGGCACGATCCGGACTTCATGGCGGCTTATGTGGTGAACCACATCCTCGGCGGCGGCGGGCTGTCGTCGCGGCTCTACAAGGAGGTGCGCGAGAAGCGCGGCCTGGCCTATACGATCTACGAAGCGCTGATCTGGATGGATCACTCCGCGCTGTTCATCGGTAATACCGGCACCCGCGCCGATCGCGCCGGCGAGACCGTCGACGCGCTCGAAGCCGAGGTCCGCCGGATTGCCGAGGAAGGCCCGACGCAGCAGGAGCTCGATGAGGCGAAGTCCTATCTGAAGGGCTCGCAAATGCTCGCACTCGACACGTCCTCCAAGCTGGCACAGGCAATGCTGCAGTATCAGCTCGACAAGCTGCCGATCGACTATATCGAGAGGCGCAACGCCATCGTCGATGCAGTGACGCTCGAGGATACCAAGCGGGTCGCCAAGAAGCTCTGGGGCGACGGCTTGCTCACCGTGATCGTCGGTCGCGTCCCGCAGGCGGCCGCCCAGCCGGTGTCGGCGCCGCCGAAGGCGAACTGAGGCGCTTTCGACGCGTCGGTTTTTCCACGCGCACCGGCCGCAGACGTACGTCCCCTGCATCAACACCACCCAAGCACGCGCAGCACAAACCGGCTATCCTGCGCCCGCCGATTCTTCCTCACCGGGTGATGCCATGCTGCGGGTGTCCCGCGACCTCTCGATCGATGAGAACGACATCGAGATCGTCTTCGTCCGCGCCTCCGGTCCGGGCGGGCAAAATGTCAACAAGGTCTCGACCGCAGCCCAGCTCCGCTTCGACACGCGCAAGGTCGCGCTGCCGCCGGATGCCGCGCAGCGGCTGGCGCGGCTGGCCGGCAGCCGCATGACCAAGGACGGCGAGATCGTGATCCAGGCCTATCGCTTTCGCACCCAGGAGCGAAACCGGGCGGATGCGATCGAGCGGCTGATCGAGATGTTGAAGGAGGCGCTGGTGCGGCCGACGCCGCGACGCCCGACCAAGCCAACGCTCGGCTCCAAACAGCGCCGGCTCGAAGGCAAGAAGCGGCGCAGCGACATCAAGGCGCGTCGCGGCGCCCGCGGCTTCGACGAGTGAACGGCGCGACCCGGATGCAGCGCGCGCAAGGCGCGCTGCATCCGGTGATCGTGCGCCAAGACGTGATGAGACTCGGTAGAGTCGTCATCACGTTTCAGCTGCGTGCTCAGGCAAGATCTTTTCGAAAGACCGCTAAACACTTTCGGATCATGCTTTAGTACTTCTTGGTTCCCGGCGCCGTAGCCCCGGAACCGGTCGCCTTGTGACCACCGGCGCCTGCACCGACGGTGCCCCGGGTGCCGCTCTTGGCAGCGACGCCGCCCTTCTCGGTCCCTACGCCAGTCTGCGCGTTGAGTTCATCGTCGGCTGCACCGGCGCCCGACGGTGCGCCCTGCATCGTGCCGGGGCTGCGGCCTTGCATGCCGGCGCCGGTCTGGCTCTGGGTCGACATGCCCTGTGCCAGTGCCGAGCCGGCAAAAAGTGCCGACACGGCAAACGCGACCGCGAATGTCTTCGCTGATTTCATCCATTGCTCCTGGATATTGCTCGCGCGGAACGGTTCGGCGGTTCTCAGCGCCGTCTGCTGCGCCGCACCTATCCCTTGCGCGTATTGACGATGTCGCAAACGACGCGTGCGCCATGCAAACTGCGTCGTGTGGAGATCGTGCAGGATTTTCGCGACCATTTCGCGGAATTGCGCTTCACATATGCGGCGCGATCGTCGACGCCGCCATCTTCTTGTCGTCTCACCGACAAGCAAGCCGCGCTTTGTTCGCGTGAAACAGCCGGCTACTACCACCGCGCACTGGCCCCGCCCTACAGTCCGCGCGACGCGTGGGAGCAACGGCGATGCAACACTCGGGGTGGACCGTCGGACTGGGATTTTGCAGCGCGTTGCTTGCAGTGCAAATCGCCGCTGCGCAAATGTCCCTGCCCGCCGCCAGGCCGCCTGACGGTCCGACGCTGTTCAAGCAGCAATGCGCGACATGCCACACCACCAACACCGCTGATCCCGTCCGGCAAGGGCCGTCGCTCTACAGGATCATCGGCCGCCATGCCGGCAAGGCCGACGGCTTCAAATATTCCGCGGGCTTCGCGAAGGCCGATTTCGTCTGGGACGACGCAAGGCTCAACGCCTGGCTGACCAATCCGCAAGCGGTGATCCCCGGCGCCGTGATGGCCTACCGGCAGGCCAGGCCCGAGATCCGCGCCATGATCATCGCCTACCTGAAGGAGCTGAACTGAATGGCGAAACCCGTGCACTCGATGATCCGCGTGTTCGACGAGGCGAAATCGCTCGACTTCTACAAGCGCGCCTTCGGCCTCGAGATCGCGGACAATCTGAGATTCCCCGACTTCGCACTGATCTACCTGCGCCATCCCTCCTCGCCCTTCGAGGTCGAGCTCACGGTCAATTTCGATCGCAAGGAGCCCTACACGCTCGGCGACGGCTACGGCCATCTCGCCGTCGTCGTCGACGACGTTGATGCCGAGCACGTGCGCTTCGAGAAGGAGAAACTGTCGCCCGGGCCGCTGCGCGACTTCAAGCATGACGGCAAGACGCTGGCGCGCTTCTTCTTCGTCTCCGATCCCGACGGCTACAAGATCGAGGTGATCCAGCGCGGCGGGCGGTTCGGTTAGAGCACAGCAATGACACAGATATAAATTGACGGAGGAAACCATGAGAGAAATCGATCGACGCAGCAAGTATGACCGGCGTGTCTTTCTCAAAGGCGCGGCCGCAACTGCACCGGCGGTCGCGATCGCGACCTCTACGGGACTTGGTGTCACCGATGCGTGGGCCGACGAGGCATCGACGCTGACGCCGGCAACGATGAAGACGTTGCTCAGGATGGCGCGCGACATCTATCCGCACGATATCCTCGCCGACAGCTACTACATCACGGCGGTCAAGCCGTGGGATGGCAAGGCGGCGAAGGACCCGGCCGTGAAATCGCTCATCAATGATGGCGTCGCCAGGCTCGATCAGGAAGCCAACGAGCGCCACAAGGTCCCCTACATCAATGTCCCCTGGGAGAACGAGCGCGTCGCGCTGCTGCAGCGGATCGAGCACAGCGACTTCTTCCAGAAGATCCGCGGCGACCTCATCGTCTCGCTCTACAACCAGAAAGAGGTCTGGCCGAAATTCGGCTACGAGGGCTCCTCCGCCGAGTATGGCGGCTACATCAAGCGCGGCTTCGCCGACATCGACTGGCTGCCGAAGGTCTAGGCGCCAGGAACGAAGGGGAGGAACATCATGGCAAAATTCGATTTGAACGACAGTGGCGTGGTCGTGATCGTCGGTTCGGGCGCCGGCGGCGGAACGCTCGGCAATGAGTTGGCGCAGAAGGGCATCAAGGTCGTGATCCTGGAGGCCGGCCCACGCATCGAGAACCAGGATTTCATCAACGACGAATGGGACAGCTTCAGCCAGCTCGCCTGGTCGGACATGCGCACGACCTCCGGAAGCTGGCGCGTCCACAAGGACTTTCCGAACATTCCGGCCTGGATCGTGAAGGCGGTCGGCGGTTCCACCGTTCATTGGGCGGGCGCCTCGCTGCGCTTCGACGAACACGAGTTCAGGATCAAGTCGGCCTACGGCAATATCCCCGGCGCCAACCTGCTGGATTGGCCGATCACGCTCGCCGAGATGGAGCCGTATTACGCCAAGGCCGAAGACAAGATGGGCGTGACGCGGACCAACGGCATCCCGGGATTGCCCGGCAACAATAATTTCAAGGTGCTGGAGGCGGGCGCGAAGAAGCTCGGCTACCAGGAAGTCCACACCGGGCGGATGGCGATCAACAGCCAGCCGCGCGATGGCCGCGGGTCCTGCCAGCAGATCGGCTTCTGCTTCCAGGGCTGCAAGTCCGGCGCCAAATGGTCGACGCTCTACACCGAGATCCCGAAGGGCGAGGCCACCGGCAATCTCGAGGTGCGTCCCGGCAGCATGGTGATCAAGATCGAGCACGATCAATCCGGCAAGGTCACCGGCGTGGTCTATGCCGACGCCACCGGCGCCATGCAGCGCCAGAAGGCCCGGGTGGTCGCGGTCGCCGGCAATTCGATCGAGAGCCCGCGGCTGCTGCTCAACAGCGCCTCGAACATGTTCCCGGACGGTCTGGCCAACTCATCCGGCCAGGTCGGCCGCAACTATATGCGGCACATGACCGGAAGCGTCTATGCCGTCTTCGAGAAGTCGGTGCACATGTATCGCGGCACCACGATGGCCGGCATCATCCGCGACGAGGCGAAGAACGATCCGAAACGCGGCTTCGTCGGCGGCTACGAGATGGAGACGCTGTCGCTCGGCCTGCCGTTCATGGCGGCGTTCCTCAATCCCGGCGCATGGGGACGCACCTTCACCAGCGCGATGGAAGGCTATCCGCGGATGGCCGGCATGTGGCTGGTCGGTGAGGACATGCCGCAGGAGACAAACCGCGTCACGCTGGATCCGAAGATCAAGGACAAGTTCGGCATGCCGGTCGCGAGCGTCCATTTCGACGACCATCCGAACGACGTTGCGATGCGAGAGCACGCCTACAAGCAGGGTGCCGCCGTCTACGAGGCCGTCGGCGCCACCGTGACCTACCCGACCCCACCCTATCCCTCGACCCACAACATGGGCACCAACCGGATGAGCGAAAAGCCGCGGGACGGCGTGGTCAACAAGTTCGGTCAGACCCACGACATCAAGAACCTGTTCATCTCGGATGGCAGCCAGTTCACCTCTGGCGCGGCCTGCAATCCGACGCTGACGATCGTATCGCTGGCGATCCGCCAGGCCGACACCATCGCCGGCGCGATGCAGCGAAAAGAAATCTAGTTCCCTCTGAACTCAAACGGCCTTGTCCTGCCTGGACAAGGCCGTTGTTTTTTGCGGGATGCGTCCAAACTCTATTCGGCAGCGTCGAGAATAGGCTGGCCCTGAAATTCAGGGACCGCCGTTGCACCCTGCGAGCGATAGATCAGGCAGCAGCAGCGCAGCAGCGAGGCGAAATTATTGACCTCGCCATGATGGTTGAGGACTTCGTCATAGAGCGTGGTGAGGAATTTCGCGAGGCTCATCCCCTCCTTCGCGGCAATCTCCTCCAGCGTGTCCCAGAACGACATTTCGAGCCGGATCGAGGTGCAATGGCCGCCAATCCGCAGTGACCGGGTCTGCGATTCATAATTGCGCTGCGGCTGGTGCGAGAACAAATGGCACATGGCTATCCTCCCAGTCGGATTATAATTTTTCTAAACGATATACCTGCGCGTCTGCCCCCACAATCGCCACGTAGGACGTACCCGATGGGACGATGAAGACCAGCGTCTTCAAGGCGATAGGCTGGCTCCATCCCCAGCTAAAGGCAGGCATTCGCAGCCCACCCCATGCATTTGCCGGCGCGTCCCTCTAAAATGGGTAAGGCTCGAATCTCCTCCTGAACCCGACCTCCATGCCCGTCCGCCAGCTTCCCGAACAGGTCGTCAATCGCATCGCCGCCGGCGAGGTGGTCGAGCGTCCCGCGAGCGTGGTCAAGGAGCTGGTCGAGAATGCGATCGACGCGGGCGCCAGCCGGATCGACATCTTCACCGATGGCGGCGGACGGCGCCGGATCGGCATCACCGACGACGGCAGCGGCATGACGCGCAGCGATCTTGCGCTTGCGGTCGATCGCCATGCGACCTCCAAGCTCGACGACGAGGACCTGCTCCGCATCCGGACGCTCGGATTCCGCGGCGAGGCGCTGCCGTCCATCGGCGCCGTCGCAAAACTCGGCATCACCACGCGCCATGCCAGCGAGCCGCACGCCTGGTCGCTATCGGTCGAAGGCGGCGAGAAGTCAGAGGTCATGCCGGCCGCGCTCGGCCAGGGCACCCGCGTCGAGGTCAACGATCTCTTCTATGCAACGCCGGCGCGGCTGAAATTCCTCAAGACCGACCGCACCGAGGCGGAAGCGATCCGCGAGGTGGTGCGGCGCCTGGCGATGGCGCGGCCCGACGTCGCCTTTACGCTCGCCGGCGAGGAGCGCGCGCCGGTCACCTGGGCCGCAGCACTGCCCGGCGCCGCGGGCCGGCTGACGCGGCTCGGCGACATCCTCGGCGCAGACTTCCGCAGTTGTGCCATCGAGGTGCGTTCCGAGCGCGAGGGCGTCGTGGTCGAGGGCTTTGCCGCAGCACCCTCGCTCACCCGCGCCAATGCGCTCGGGCAATATATGTTCGTCAATGGCCGTCCGGTCCGCGACAAGCTGATCCTCGGCGCAGTGCGCGCCGCCTATTCCGACTATCTGCCGCGCGATCGCCACCCGGTCGTCGCGCTGTTCGTGACCTGCGACCCGCAGGAGGTCGACGCCAACGTGCATCCGGCCAAGACCGAGGTGCGCTTCCGCAACGCCGGTCTGGTCCGCGCCTTGATCGTGCATGCTTTGAAGGATGGCCTCGCCCGCGAAGGCAAGCGCACTGCGGCCAACACCGATGGCGCGGCGCTGTCCGCGTTTCGCCCCGCGTTCATGCCGCCCCGCCCCGGCAATTGGGACTGGCGCAGCTCGCCATCATTCCCGGTCAATCCGATGCGCGCGTTCGACGGGGCGGCGACCGCCTTCGCCGAGCCCGGACAGGCCGCCTTCGACGTCGGCGCGCCGACCGCCGATGTGCGCTTCGAGGCAGCGCCCACGCCCGATCTGCTCGACCGTCCGCTCGGCGCCGCGCGGACCCAGATCCACGAGACCTACATCGTCTCGCAGACCCGCGACGGCCTTATTGTCGTTGACCAGCATGCCGCCCATGAGCGCATCGTCTATGAGAAGCTGAAGGCCTCGCTCGCGAAGAACGGCGTGCAGCGGCAGATCTTGCTGATCCCCGAGATCGTCGAGCTCGACGAGGCCACCGTCGAGAAGCTGCTCGATCGCGCCGAAGAGCTGGCGTCGTTCGGGCTCGCGATCGAATCCTTCGGTCCGGGCGCAGTCGCCGTGCGCGAAACGCCCTCGCTGCTCGGCAAGGCCAACGCGGCCGCCCTGTTGCGCGATCTCGCCGAGCACATGGCGGAGTGGGATCAGGCGCTGCCGCTCGAGCGGCGCCTGATGCATGTCGCCGCCACCATGGCCTGCCATGGCTCGGTCCGCGCCGGCCGACGCCTCAAGCCGGAAGAGATGAATGCGCTGCTGCGCGAGATGGAAGACACGCCGAATTCCGGCCAGTGCAACCATGGCCGCCCGACCTATGTCGAATTGAAGCTGAGCGATATCGAGAAACTGTTCGGGCGCAGGTAGCAACCCCATCCGCAACTGTCGTCGCCCGGCTTGACCGGGCGATCCAGTACGCCGCAGCCGTTGTGATCACATGAGAGGCCTCGGCGTACTGGATCACCCGCATTCGCGGGCGACGACAGCACAACAGACGGCAACATTACGCCTTTCGCATGAACACGAACTCGGTGTCGTCATACGCACGCCGCTCGAGTTCCTCAAAACCCTCGGGCGCCACGAACGCCGCGGCCTTCGCCTCCTCCACCACAAGCAGCGCGCCCGGCATCAGCCAGCCGCCGTCGCGCAGCGAGGCGAGCGCTTTCTCTGCCAGCCCCTTGCCGTAGGGCGGATCGAGAAACACCAGCGAGAACGGCTCGACCGGATGCGCCGGGCCGAGATCGGTGGCGTCGCGGCGGTAGACTTTTGTGACACCGCCAAGCCCCAGCGACTCGACATTGTTGCGCAACAACGCCCGCGCCTCGGCGCCGTTGTCGACGAACAGCGTGAACTTTGCCCCGCGCGAGACGGCCTCGATGCCAAGCGCACCAGTGCCGGCGAACAGGTCGAGCACGCGCGCGTCCTCGATCGGATTATCGTAGGCGTGGATGAGGATGTTGAACACGGACTCCCGCAGCCGGTCCGCGGTCGGCCGGATCTCGCGGCCCGACGGCGCGGCGAGATTGCGGCCCTTCAGTCGTCCCCCAACGACGCGCATTAGAATGCCCACATTGAGGCAGCACGGGCGGTGCGTTCCGTCCCTTGTGGGGGAGGGTTAGGGAGAGGGGTGCCGCACGGGAGGTCTGTGCAAGCGGTACGCCCTTCCCCAACCTCGAGAGCGAGCTCCGCTCGCCTCGGACCCCACAAGGGGGAAGGGAGCACGGCGTGCCACTCAGCAACCACCGCGGCAAAAAACGCGTGGCTCATTCCGGCCCCCTAGTCGTCCCGCGGCGTCAGATCGCGCTTGCCGTGATAACCGCGCTTGGGACGGCGTGGCGGGCCGTAGCCATTGGCCTCGTCCTCGTTGCGGGCGCGAGCCTCCTCGCTGCCGGTGCGCTGCACCAGCACGCGGCGGCCCTTGCGGTCGTTGATCACGGCCCTCTTGGCTGCCGGCTTGAACGGCTTCTTGCCGCCCGGCGCGCCGTCGCCGCCGGCCTCGCGCTGCTCCGGCCGGGTGAAATCGGCGCGCGCAAGCTTGGCGACCTTCTCGCCGAGCTGCTCGCACAGCACCCGCGTCTTGACCTCCTCGACCTGGCCCTCCTCGATTTCGCCAAGCTGGAACGGGCCGTAGGACACCCGGATCAGCCGGTTCACCTCGAGGCCGAGATGCGCCATGACATTACGCACCTCGCGGTTCTTGCCCTCGCGGATCGCGAACACCACCCAGACATTGGCGCCCTGGTCGCGCTCCAGCGTCGCATCGATCGGCCCGTATTTGACGCCGTCGACCTCGACACCCTTCTTCAGCTCGTCGAGCTGCGCCTGCGTCACCTCGCCATGCGCGCGCACGCGATAGCGCCGCAGCCATCCCGTGTCGGGCAATTCCAGCGTCCGCGCCAGGCCGCCGTCGTTGGTGAGCAGCAGCAGGCCCTCGGTGTTGAAGTCGAGCCGGCCGATCGAGATCAACCGCGGCAGGCCTTCCGGCAGATTGTCGAACACGGTCGGCCGCCCCTCGGGATCGGCATGCGTCGTCATCAGCCCGCGCGGCTTGTGATAGAGGAACAGCCGCGTCCGCTCGCGCGGCGGCAACGGTGCTCCATCCACGGCCACGACGTCGTTCGCCGTGACATCGAGCGCCGGCGAATTGATCACCCGCCCGTTCACGGTAACGCGGCCTTGCGTCACCATCTCCTCGGCGTCGCGGCGCGAGGCGAGACCGGCGCGGGCCAGCACCTTTGCGATCCGCTCGCCTGCTTTCTTCGGCTTCGGCTCGGGACGGCTGCGCCGGTCGTCGAAGGAGCGCTCGCGATACGCACCGCGTCCACCGAAGGCCGGGCGTTTCGCGAAAATCTTGCTGTCATCCTCATTGTCGCGGCGCGGACGGTCGGAGAAGCGGCCCTCGCTGCGCGGATGCTCCTGCCAGTCCATGCGGCCTTCGGGCCGCTCGCGCCTGCGCGGGCCGCCGCCCTCTTCATCGCGATTCCCGGAGTCGCCCTTGCGATCCCAGCGCGGCCGGCTGAAC
The DNA here is from genome assembly GCF_029910015.1 of Bradyrhizobium sp. ISRA436. Lineage (NCBI taxonomy): Bacteria > Pseudomonadati > Pseudomonadota > Alphaproteobacteria > Hyphomicrobiales > Nitrobacteraceae > Bradyrhizobium > Bradyrhizobium sp. ISRA436. Next base: position 1,411,489 of record NZ_CP094519.1, on the reverse strand, counting down.
TTCGGCCGCTCGCGGAACGAACGGTCGCCCTGCTCGCGGTCGTCGCGAGACCTTGAAAAGCGCGGCCGATCATCGCCGCCGCGATCGTCGCGTGGCTTGCGCTCGCGCTTCTGCCAGGGCTTCTCGTCGCTGCGGTCGCGGCCTTCGAACTCGCGATCGCGCTTGAAACGCGGCCGGTCGCCAAAATCGCGACGCGGTGCATCGCCATCCTCGCGGCGGCGGAACGGCCGCCCTTCGCCCTTGTCGCCGAATGAGCGCTTGTCGCGATCGCCCCGCGAAAACTTCCTGTCGTCGAATTTGCGCTCGCCGCGCGGCGCGTAGGAGCGCTTCTCACCGTCGCGTTCACCGCGCGGCGTATAGGGACGCTTCTCGCGATCGCGATCGCCATGGGGGCGCTTGTCGCCGAACTTCTTGTCGGAGAAGCGTCCCGCGGGCCGTCCACCGCGTTCGCCGCGCGGGGCCCGATCGTCACGATCGAAATCGCGCCGCTCGCCGCGCGGCTTGAACGCGCGATTCTCGCTATCGTCGCGCTTGAAGCGCGGCCGGTCGCCGTAATCGCGGCGCGGCGCATCACCGTCCTCGCGGCGGCGGAACGGCCGGCCTTCGCCCTTATCGCCGAACGACCGCTTGTCGCGATCACCCCTGCCGCCAAAGCTGCGCTTGCCGAACGGCTTGTCGGAGCCGCCACGGCCAGCAGAGCGGCCCTTGCCGGGGCCGCCTCGATCACGCCGGCCGCGCGGGGAGTCGTTGTGTTTGTCGCTGTCGCGGGGCATGAATGGTCTCGCCTGAAGGTTCTATTGGAGCGGGCAACCGGGCGATACGCGCGCCATTTGGGGCGCGACTGGCGCAAAGCCGGCATCCACTTTTGCTGAAGGCGACGGTACTAGCAGGTTTCTTCGGATGATACGAGGCATGTCAGCCCCTTCTTTCATGGATTTGGCGCTGGAAACCGCCGAAAATGCCGGAAAAGCGGGCGAAGTTCCGATCGGATGCGTGATTGTGCGGGGCTACGAGGTGATCGCCAAGGCCGGCAACCGCACGCTGACCGATCGCGACCCGACGGCGCATGCGGAAATCCTGGCGATCCGGCAGGCTGCCGAGGCGGTCGGCACCGAGCGGCTGGTCGACTGCGACCTCTACGTGACGCTTGAGCCCTGCACCATGTGCGCCGGCGCCATCTCGTTTGCCCGCATCCGCAGGCTCTATTACGGCGCCGCCGACCCCAAGGGCGGCGCGGTCGAGTCCGGCGTGCGGTTCTTCGCGCAGCCGACCTGCCACCACGTACCCGAGGTCTATGGCGCCGTCGGCGAGACCGAGGCCGCGGCGCTGCTGAAGGATTTTTTCCGGGCGCGGCGGTGACCCGTAGATGGGGTAACGGGTCCCCGTCGCCCTTCGAGACGCCCGCTATGCGGGCTCCTCCAGCGACAACGGCATAGCCGTTGCGCGGGGGTGACGGTCGACGAGCTGCACTACGCCGCCAGGAAAAACTCCCGCAGCAGCTTTGCCGTCGCATCCGGAGCTTCCTCGGTGAGAAAATGCCCGGAGTCCACCGGCGCACCGCTGACATTGGTGGCCCAGTTCTTCCAGGTGTCGAGCGGCGTGGTTGCGGCGCTGGCAACCCCGGCGTCGCCCCACAGCGCCAGCATCGGGATCGTGATCTTGTTGCCGGCGTCGACATCGGCCTTGTCGATCTCATAATCGGCATAGGCGCCGGCGCGATAGTCCTCGCACATCGCGTGAATGCGCGCGGGATCGCGGAACGGCGCGAGATAGTGCTCGAGCGCACGCGGATCGATGGCATCGAGTGTCTTGCTCTTGGTCTGGCTCGCCATCTTCTCCTTAAGGAAGAATTCGCCCTGACCCGAGATCAGTGTCTCCGGCAACGGATGAGGCTGTGCCAGAAACGCCCAATGGTAGATCTTCAGCGCGGACAGCCGGTTGATCTTCTGCCAGTAATCATAGGTCGGCGCGATATCGAGCACTGCGAGCTTCGACAGCCGGCCGGGATGATCGAGGGCCAGGCGGTATGAGACGCGGCCGCCGCGGTCGTGGCCGGCCAGCGCGAAATGCACGTGGCCGAGTTGCTCCATCACCTCGACCATGGTCTTCGCCCAGGCCCGCTTGGTGTAGGGCGTATGGTTCTTGTCACTGTCGGGCATGTCAGACCAGCCGTAGCCCGGCAGGTCGGCGATGATCAGTGTGAACTTATCATCGAGATCAGGCGCGACCTGGTGCCACATCACATGCGTCGAGGAGAAACCGTGCAGCAACAGCAATGGCGGGCCCTTGCCGCCGACGCGGGCGAAGATGCGCCCTTGCGAGGTATTGATCCATTCGGAGGCATAGCCGGGAAAAAGATCAGCGAGATCGGACATCGGTAGCTCCTTCCCTTCGCGGCGCGCTGCTTCAAACTTTGTTTGGCGTTGCCGCTGGCTCAGGCGGGGTTTATGCCATCCCCGCGCCCAAGCAACAACAACACGAAAACGAGGAAGTGCCATGTCGATTGATTTCGAGATTCCGGCCGAAGCCAAGGCGATCCGTGAGAAGGTTCGCAAATTCGTGCACGATGAGTGCATTCCCGCGGAAAAGGAGCTGGATACCAAGCCGCTCGCCGACGTGCTCGCCCCGCTGCGGAAGAAGGCCCGCGCGCAGGGCCTGTGGTGCCCGTTCGTGCCGAAGGAGTACGGCGGTATGGGGCTCGGCCCGCTGGCGAACGCGCTGGTGCAGATGGAGCTCGGCGAAAGCATGCTCGGCGCGTTGGCACTGAACACGCAGGGCCCCGATGACGCCTCGATGATGACGATCCTGGCGCACGGCACGGAGTACCAGAAGGAGAAGTTCCTCAAGCCGCTGCTGAACGGCGAAAAGCGCATCTGCTTCTCGATGACGGAGAAGGCCGCCGGCGCCGACGCCACCGGCATGCAGACCACCGCCGTGAAGGACGGCAACGAGAACTACATCCTCAACGGCGAGAAATGGTTCTCCTCGTCGGCCAGCGTCGCCGACCTCGCGCTGGTGATGGCGAAGACCGATCCGAACGCGCCGCGCCACAAGCAGTACTCGACCTTCATCGTCGAGCTGCCGACCCCCGGCTACCGCATCAAGCGCAACGTGCCGAACATGGCCATCGAGGGGCCGCATGACGACGTCATCCATGGCGGCCATTCCGAGATCGAGATCAGGGACCTGAAGGTGCCCGCGGACAATCTGCTCGGCGGCGAGGGCAACGGCTTCAACATGGGCCAGCACCGCCTCGCCTACGGCCGGCTGCGCCACGGCATGCACAACGTCGCCAAGGCGCAGCGCGCGCTCGACATGGCGGTCGCCCACGTCACCAAGCGCTCGACCTTCGGCTCGCCCTTGGCCGACCGCCAGGCGGTGCAGTTCATGCTCGCCGACTGCGCCAGCGAGCTCTATATCGGTCGGCTGATGCTGCTGCACATCGCCTACAAGGCGGAGAAGGGTCTCGACATCAGGCAGGAAAATTCGATCGCGAAGATTTTCCATGCGCATATGGTGCACAAGGTGATCGACACCGCGATCCAGCTCCACGGCGCGCTCGGTTACAGCCAGGATACGCCGCTCGCGAAATGGTACACACAGGTGCGCTCGCAGCGGCTGGTCGACGGCCCCGACGAGGTGCACAAGTGGAAGATCGGCAAGAACGTCATCAAGGCATTCCGCGAGCACGGCACCACGGCAAGCGCGGCGGGCGGAGATTTGCTGTAATCTACACCGTCATTCCGGGGGCGGCGCGCCGTCCGGAATGACGCGCTAGCCCCTTTCCGCCTCCACCGCCTGCCAGGCGATGTCGCGCCGGCAGAAGCCGTCCGACCACTTGATGCGATCGACGGCCTGATAGGCGCGATCCCTGGCCTCGGTGACGGTCTGGCCCATCGCGCAGACGTTCAGCACGCGCCCGCCATTGGCGAGGATCGCGCCGTCCTTCGCGACCGTGCCGGCATGGAATATCTCGACGCCCTCGACCTTGGCGGCGTCATCGAGCCCGTCGATCCGTGTGCCCTTGACGTAGTCGCCGGGATAACCCTTCGCCGCCATCACCACGGTGAGCGCGGGCTCGGGATACCAGCGCAGATCGAAATTCTTCAGTTGCCCGTCGCAGGCGGCGAGGAACGCCGGCACGATGTCCGACATCATCCGCAGCATCAGCACCTGGCATTCGGGATCGCCGAAGCGGACATTGTATTCGAACAGTTTTGGGCCCCGCGCAGTCAGCATCACGCCGGCATAGAGCACGCCCTTGAACGGCGTGCCGCGGCTCTTCATCCCGGCGACCGTCGGCAGGATGATCCGCGCCATGATCTGGTCGTGGACGTCTGGGGTCACGAACGGCGTCGGCGAATAGGCGCCCATGCCGCCGGTGTTCGGGCCTTCGTCGTGATCGAACACCCGCTTGTGGTCCTGCGCTGACGCCAGCGGAATCGCGGTCTCGCCGTCGCACAGCGCGAAGAAGCTGATCTCGCGGCCCGACAAGAATTCCTCGATCACGACCTCGGCGCCGGCGGAGCCGAACGCGCCCTCGAACATCATGGCGATCGCGGCCTCGGCCTCAGCCAGCGTCTTCGCCACAACGACGCCCTTGCCGGCGGCAAGGCCGTCGGCCTTGACCACGATCGGCGTGCCCTGCGCACGGACATAGGCCAGCGCGTCGTTCGCATTGTCGAAGCGGCGATAGTCGCCGGTCGGAATGTTGAACTCGCTGCAGAGATCTTTCGTAAATCCCTTCGAGCCCTCGAGCTGGGCAGCCTGCTTGCACGGCCCGAATGCTTTGATCCCAACGGCCGCAAGATCGTCGACGATGCCGGCGGCGAGCGGCGTCTCCGGCCCGACGACGACCAGGTCCACCGCGTTGCGCTGGCAGAATTCGATCACCGCCGCGTGGTCGGCGACGTTGAGCGCGACACATTCGGCCTCGCGCGCCATCCCGGCATTGCCCGGCGCGCACCAGAGTTTCGTCACCAGCGGTGACGCTGCGATCTTCCACGCCAGCGCATGTTCGCGGCCGCCGGAACCGAGCAGGAGAATGTTCATATGGATCGCCGGTTGAGGGGTTGTAACGCCATTCTGTTCCGTTTAGCACGGCGCCGGACCGCAGCAATGCGCGGTTCGATCAGATGTGGATATGTGATTCGGCGCCTGAAATGGGGCGTTCGGACCTTGCACACGAGGTCGAAAACCCCGATTCTAATAGTTGAATGACCGCCGCTCCGAATCTCGTCAACGCGCCTGAATTCACCGTCTCGGAACTCTCCTCCGCCCTGAAGCGGACGGTGGAGGACCGGTTCGGCCATGTCCGCGTCCGCGGCGAGATCTCCGGTTTCCGCGGACCGCATTCCTCCGGCCACTGCTATTTCGCGCTGAAGGACGAGAATGCCAAGATCGAGGCGGTGATCTGGAAGTTCGCCCATGCCCGGATGCGCTTCAAGCCGCAGGAAGGGCTCGAGGTCATCGCGACCGGCAAGCTGACGACCTATCCGAACTCCTCGAAATACCAGATCGTCATCGAATCGCTGGAGCCGGCGGGCGTTGGCGCGCTGATGGCGCTGATGGAGGAACGCAAGAAGAAGCTGGCAGCCGAAGGTCTGTTCGACGAGGCGCGCAAGCAGCTCCTGCCCTGGCTGCCGGAGGTGATCGGCGTCGTCACCTCGCCGACCGGCGCCGTGATCCGCGACATCCTGCACCGCCTGGAGGACCGCTTTCCGCGCCGTGTACTGGTCTGGCCGGTTAAGGTGCAGGGCGAAGGCTCCGCCGAGCAGGTCGCCGCGGCGATCCGCGGCTTCAACGCACTGCCCGAGGGGGGCCGGGTTCCGCGGCCCGATCTGTTGATCGTCGCGCGCGGCGGCGGATCGCTGGAGGACCTCTGGTCGTTCAACGAGGAGATCGTGGTCCGCGCCGCAGCCGAAAGCCATATCCCGCTGATCTCGGCGGTCGGCCACGAGACCGATATCACGCTGATCGATTTCGCCGCCGACAAGCGCGCGCCGACGCCGACGGCCGCCGCCGAAATGGCGGTGCCGGTGCGGAGCGAGCTGTTCGTCGAGGTCACCGCGCTCGCCCGCCGCGTCATGGTGTGCTGGCAGCGCGGCCAGGAGGCCCGCCGCAACGAGCTGCGTGCCGCGGCGCGCGCGCTGCCGGCGGCGAGCGAATTGCTCGCGATTCCCAGACAGCGGCTCGATCACCTCGGCGCGGCGCTGCCGCGCGGGCTGAAGGCCAACACGCATGCGCATTTCCGCCGCTTCGCCACAAGCAGCGCGCGGCTCACCATCGGCGTGCTGCGCGGCCAGGTCGCGCATGCGCGGCAGCGGCTGACCGTCTCGGGTGAACGCATCGACCTGTCGGCGCGCTCGCTGCTGCGCAGCCGGCGCGAGCGGTTTTCCGGACTCGAGATCCGGCTGAAGGCCTCGAAGCTCGCCAATGCGCAGGCCCAGCGCAACGCGATCGCGCGCGATCTCGAGCGCACCCACCGCCTCGCCGAACGCGCCCGCCGCGCGCTCGCAACCGCGATGCAGCGGCTCGAGGCACGCGTGGCCCATAGCGGGCAGTTGCTGTCGGCGCTGTCCTATCGCGGCGTGCTGGCGCGCGGCTTTGCGCTGGTGCGCGACGAACGCGGCCATGCCGTTCACTCGGCTGCCGCCGTGGGGCCGGGCGCCAATCTCTCGATCGAGTTTGCCGATGGCCGCGTCGCCGCCACCGCCGATGCCGATCGGCCGCCGGCGACGGCCGCGCCCACGAGCGAGCCCAAGGCACCACGCGAGACCAAACCCGCTGCGCCCAAGCGCACCGCAAAGCCGGTCGATCAGGGCAGCCTGTTTTAGCGCGCCAGCCATTCGGCGACACGCTTCTGCGCATCCTTGCGTGCATTCGCGTCGGTTCCGACGTGACCGTGCTCGATGGTTGCGGCATCGGACGAGACACCGATCGCACGCAGCGGCACGTTGGCGCGATCGAAGCCGTGATAGGCCTCGGGATAGATCACGATCCTCGCAAGCGCGCTGCGGCCGCGCGCACCGTCGACCATCTGGTGGCAGGCCGACGCCGAAGAAACATCGTCACGCCCGCCGATCAGGACCAGCGTCGGCACCCGTGCGCTCCAGCCGAGGCCGAAGGAGGTGCGGCCATCCGGATAGAATGCGATCGCCGAGCGAAAATCCGGATCGATGGTGCGCGACCACAATTGCGGCCGCACCGCCCACAGCAAGGCGCCGGCGCCGCTGCCCCAGCCCACCAGGCTGATGCGTTTGCGCGCCACCCATTTCTGCTGCACCAGCCACTGCCGCACCGCATTGATGTCGGCGACCCGCTGGCGCCGGATCTGGACCTGATGCTCCTTGGCGCGGCACTGTGGGCCGAGCTCGCGCGAGCCGTAGCTGTCCGGCAGCAGGACCGCGTGACCGGTGGTCAGCAGCTGCTCGGCCCAGTCGCGATAGCGCGGCAGCACCGGCTCGGTGCGGCTGGCGAGGCCGGCGCAGCCATGCAGCGCAATGACGGTCGGGAACGGGCCGTCCCCGGCGGGCCGGTACAGCTCTGCATGCAGCGTGACGCTGCCTTCGGGGATCTCGACCTGATGGGGGGCTGGAAGCGGCGTCGCGGCCGCGACCGGCGCGGCAAACATCGCCAGAAACATGAAAACCGACTTGAAGTGCATTCGATCCGGCCGGCTCGTTATAGTGCTGAAAACACAGCGAACCATGCGCGCAAGGCTACCATGCGCGTCTGCCGCCAAATCATCACAAGTCGGTGGTTTAATGGACGGACATGCCGCCCTATCTATGATAGACGGCTTCATGAACATCCAGTAAGCCTCATGTGAGGCAAGGCGGAGAGCTCAATCGTGCTGAACAAGTTCGGTCCCTCGGGCCACGGCGAGGCGCAGGTGCAGTATCTGGACGGCGATTTCCGCGTGATCTCGCCCGGCACCTTCGTGCGCTGCGCGATCACCGATGCACGGATCCCGCTCGACGAACTCAAGTACTGGAGCGTCGACCTGCAGGAAGCCTACGCCACCCCGGGCGCCGTGCTGCAGCGGCATTTCCCCGACGCGCTGAAGCCGCAAGGCTGAGCTCACTTGCTCAATCTCCTCTGCCTCGCCTTGAACAGCTGATCGGTCACGAAGCGCCGCAGCGCTGACGCATCCGCGAACTGCAGCGTTACAGCGAACGGCACGATCGCCTGCGCCCAGGCCGGCATCCCGCCCGCCGTGCGAAACCGCGCAAGATCCTTTTCCGTTGTCACCAGCGCCAAGCCGTCGCGGCGCGCCTCCGCAACGAGCGCGTCGATCTCGGCCTTCGTAAAGGCGTGGTGATCGGCGAAGGCGCGGCTCTGCACGACCTCCACACCGCTGGACCGCAGCGTGTTGAAGAAGCGCGCGGGATCGCCGATGCCGGCAAAGGCGAGCGCGCGTTTGTCGCGCAACGCTGCGAGCGAAGCTTCATCCGGCTTCAGCTCTGCCTGCAGCACCGGCTTGCCGCGCGACGCGAGCTCGGCCGCGATCTTTTGCGCCGCATTCCCCTCGCCGACCACGATCAGCGTGTCGGTCCGCACGAGCTGCGGCGGCAGCGGCGCGCGCAGGGGTCCGGCCGGAAAGACACGACCATTTCCGAGCCCGCGACCGCCGTCGATCACGATGAATGAAGCATCCTTGACCACCGACGGATTCTGGAAGCCGTCGTCCATCAGGATCACGCTCGCGTCCTGGGCCCGTGCCAGCGCGAGGCCCTCGGCGCGCGCGCGCGAAACCACGACCGGCAGCGTCGACGCCATCATCAGCGGCTCGTCGCCGACATCCGCCGCGGTGTGGCTGTCGGGATCGACCTTGACCGGGCCACGCAGCCTGCCGCCATAGCCACGGCTGAGCACCACCGGCCGCTCGTCCAGCTCACGCAGCAGCTTCGCGAGCGCCAGCACGGTCGGCGTCTTGCCGGCGCCGCCGACATGATAATTGCCGATGCAAAAGACCGGAATGCCGGCATCCGCGCCGACGCGCTGCATGCGCTGCGCGGCGATCGCGCCGTAAAGCGCGGCGAGCGGTCTCAACAGATGCGATATCCAAGACGAAGGCCGGTACCAGAAGGCCGGCTCACGCATTGGCGGCTCCCATCTCGAGCCGCAGCTGCAACAGATAGGGCTCGAGCGCCGTCAGCGTGCGCTCCAGCGCGCCGCCAAGCTGCTCGACGACGCGCTCCGATGCCGCGAGCGAAGCGTCGCGCGCAGCGGGGTCGGCCAGGAACTGGCCGAGCTGCTTGACCAACGCTTCCCGATCATCGGCGCGCCTCGCGCCGCCGGAACGATCCAGCGCGTCATAGACGTCGGTGAAATTGAAGACATGCGGACCATGCACGATCGCAGCGCCGAGCTTGATGGCCTCGATCGGATTCTGGCCGCCATGCGGGACCAGCGAGCCGCCCATGAACACGATCGGCGCCAGCCGATAGAACAGGCCGAGCTCGCCCATCGTATCGGCGACATAGATGTCGGTGGTCGCGACCGGCAGGTCCTCATGCGAGCGCAGGCCGGAGCGCAGGCCCGCGGCGGCGACCAGCCGCGCGATCGCCTCGCCGCGATCGGCGTGGCGCGGCACGATCACCGTGAGCAGTCCGGGGAAGAAGCCCGAGAGCGTCTTGTGCGTCTCGATCAGGATCTCATCCTCGCCCGGATGGGTGGAGGCCGCGACCACGATCGGGCGGCCGCGCGTCACCGACATCAGCCGCTCCAGCTTGGCGGGATCGGCCGGCGGCGCCGGAACGTCGAGCTTGAGATTGCCCGTGGTGACGACGCGGCGGCTGCCGAGCGCGGCGAAACGTTCGGCATCGGTATCCGATTGAGCGAGGCAGATATCGAACCGGCCGAGCAGCGCGGAGATGGTGTTGGAGACGCGGCGCCAGCGCGGGAACGAGCGCTGCGACATCCGCCCGTTGATCAGCACCATCGGCAACCGCCGGGCAGCGCTCGACAGGATCAGGTTCGGCCACAGATCGGACTCGATGAACAGCGCCAGCGACGGCCGCCAGTGATCGAGGAAGCGCGCGACATAGCGCGGCGAGTCATATGGCACGTATTGGTGGATCACGTCGGGTGGGAAACGCCTTGCCACGATCGCGGCTGACGTCACCGTGCCCGAGGTGAGGAGGATGCGCAGATTGAACGCGCGCAGGCGCTCGATCAGCGCCGCGGCCGCCAGCACCTCACCGACACTCGCGCCGTGGATCCAAACCAGCGGGCCGTGCGGCCGGGCGTCGTCGCTCATGCCGCGCCGCTCGCCGACCCGTGCGGGATCTTCCTTGCCGAGCTTAAGCCGGCGTTTGATCAAAGCAGGCGCGAGCGGCACCATCGCAGACGACAGCTTGCGATACATGCGCAACGTCATCGGGAGCGAGCTAGCCAAGCGCTGCCTCCGGCCGCCCGACCGCGGCATAGGCGCGTCGGGTCGCTTCGTTCAGAAGAAACTCCACGTGCTGTCGAAGCTTTTCCATGGTCGCGGCATCGGCATCGGGCGGCACGTAAACCGGCTCAATACCTACCACTGCGCCTCGCCCGAATGGCAAATTGATGGTGGTGGAATCCCAGTTTTTCAACCGGACGAAACGGCTGGTGACCATCGCCAAAGCGAGGATCGGCCGGCCGGTCTCCCGCGCCAGCATCACAGGGCCGAGGCCCGCCACCCGCGCCCGCTTCGGCACATCGGCCGTGGTCGCGACGTTCCAGCCATCTTCCAGTGCCCGTCCCATCTCCTTGAAGGCACCGACGCCGCCCTTGCGGTTGAAGGCACCGGAATGGTCGCCGGAACCGCGGATCGTGCCGATCCCGAGCCGCTCGGCCGCGATCGCGTTGAACTCGCCGTCGGGGTGCCGGGAGATCAGCACCTTGGCGCGATAGCTCTCCTTGATCTTGACGAACGGCGTCATCAGGTGCTGGCCGTGCCAGAACACGAAAATCGCCGGCATCATCGGCTCGACCTGCTCATAGACATCCGGCGGGTCGTAGCTGAAGCGGTTGGTGAGCCAGACCAGCCGCAAATACTCGGCCGCAAGCACGCCCAGCGCGCGCTGCACGAAGGCGCTGCGCAGCAAATCGCGAAAAAAACGTTTCAATGGGAGTGCTTTGCGTCCTGCTCAGGGTCGAGCAACCGGTGGAGGTGAACAACAAAATAGCGCATCTGGGCGTTGTCCACCGTCTGCTGTGCCTTCGCCTTCCAGGCCGCGTAGGCAGTCGCATAGTTCGGGTACACCCCGACGATGTCGACTTCGTCCAGGTTCTTGAAGGTGTTGTGCTCGAGATCGGTCAACTCGCCACCGATTACGAGGTGGAGCAGTTGCGGCTGGGCATTGTCTGACATGATGGCCTTTTCCTAACGGGATGCCCGGCAAGCAAGTTGGAGCGTGGTCTTCACGGGTCTGGTCGTCACAGGACTGGTCGTGCTCGTCGAATGCGCGGTGCGGATCGATGGAGCTTCAGGGCAATGGACGGTTACGAAAATGCTCGACAATGCGTGCATGACGATCACGTCCCGCTGCCACCAGCACCCCATGCGATACCTCCCGGCGATTGTACTCAATCGCATCCCCCGAGAGCGCAGTCATCTTACCATCCGCTTCCTGCACGATCAAATTCGCCGCGGCAAGATCCCAGTCGCGGCTTTGCCCACCCGCGAAGGCCGCGTCAAGATGACCTTGTGCGACCCGGCACAGCCGCAAGGCCAACGATCCGATTCGCGGATAGAGCGTGATCTCTCCCGGCGTCGGACTGAGCCGTTGCACGAGGGGCTTTGGCCCCGCCATACGCAGAAAGTCGAAATCGGTGCCGGCGGTCGTGTGCACGGCGATGTCGTTGCGGGTCGCCCCCTGCCCGCGCGCGGCGAAAAAGAATTCATCGGAGGCCGGTGCATACACCGCCGCGAGCACCGGCGACGCCTTCTCAACCAGCGCCACGCTGACGCACCAGTCCTCGCGACCGGCGAGATAGGCGCGGGTGCCGTCGATCGGATCGACGATCCAGGTCAGGCGCTTGCCGAGCCTCGTCTCGTCATCGGCGCTTTCCTCCGACAACCAGCCGTAATCCGGCGTTGCCGCGCGCAGCCGCTCCTCCAGCAGGTCGTTCACCGCGATGTCGGCTTCGGAGACCGGCGACGAGGCACCCTTGATCCAGTTCTTCAGCTCGGTCCGGAACAGCGACAGCGCCAGCCGTCCCGCCTCGTGCACCGTCCTGGTCAGCAATGCCGCGTCGCGGGCCTTGATCCAGTCGTCCGTATCAGCGTCCGCCAAGCGTCAGGCCCTCGATGCGCAGCGTCGGCGCGTTGACGCCGTAGCGGAATTCCAGATCGTTGGCCGCAACCAGCGACTTGAACATCGGCAGCAGATGGCCCGCGATGGTCACCTCGCTGACCGGATAGGTGATCTCGCCATTCTCGATCCAGAAGCCGGACGCGCCGCGGCTGTAGTCGCCCGTCACGCCGTTGACACCGGATCCGATCAAATCTGTGACATAGAAGCCCTGCTTGATGTCGGAGATCAGCTCCTTCGGCGTCGCCGTGCCGGGCTCGAGATGCAAATTGTACGATCCCGGCGAGGGTGAGGACGACACGCCGCGATGGGCATGGCCGGTTGTGGCGAGGCCAAGCTCGCGCGCGGTCGCGGAGTCCAGGATCCATGTGGTCAGCACACCGTCATCGATCAGCGCTGTTTTCTTCACCTTGACGCCCTCGGCATCGAAGGTCTGCGAGCGCAGGCCGCGCATCCGCAACGGATCGTCGATGATGCGAATATTTTTCGAGAACAGCTGCTCGCCGAGCCGGTCCTTCAGGAAGCTGGTCTTGCGCGCGATCGAGGCGCCGTTGATGGCGCCGACGAGATGGCCGACCATCGAACCCGCAACGCGCGGGTCGTAGATCACCGGCACCTTGCAGGTTTCGACCTTGCGCGGATTGGACCGCGCCACCGCGCGCTCGCCGGCCTTGCGGCCGACCGCAACGGGCGAATCGAGATCTGACGCATGCAGCGCGCTGGTGAAATCGTAGTCGCGCTCCATGCCGGTGCCTTCGCCTGATATCGCCGTCGTCGAGATGCTCTGGCTGGAGCGCAAATAGGCGCCGTGGAAGCCGGTCGACGTCACCAGCACCATGCCGCCGATCCCGGTCGAGGCCGACGCACCGCCTGATTTGGTAACGCCCTTGACCGCGAGCGCCGCGGCCTCCGCTTCCATCGCGCGCTGCTCCAGCTCGGCGGTGGAAGGAACCCTGCGGTCGAGCAGATCGAGATCGGGGAAATCGCGCGCAAGCAGCGCCGGATCGGCCAGCCCGACATATTTGTCGTCAGGCGCCACGCGCGCCATCGCGACCGCGCGCTCGGCGAGCTTCGCGATGCCGTCACCGCTGACGTCATTGGTCGACACGACCGCCTGGCGCTGGCCGACGAACACGCGCAACCCGACGTCGTCGCCTTCCGAACGCTCGGTTTCCTCGACCCGGCCGTCGCGCACCTCGACGCCCTGCGAGACGCCGCGCACCGCGACCGCGTCGGCGGCATCGGCGCCCGCGCGCTTGGCTGCGTCGACCAGACGCTGCGCGAGCTCGCTCAAGCCCGACTGATCAAACAGATCGGAGGTATCACCGTGTCGCGACGATGCAGATGGTGAAGGGTTCACGAACAAATTCCTGCGGATTGGACGGGGTCGGAACGAGGTCGACGAACCCACCAGATGTGTCGGATTCACAGGGAATTCAAGCGGTTTACCCCGGCAACAGCAAAGATTCTCGCGATCGCGGCAAGGCTTCGTCAATCATCCCGGCCAACCTCTTGTCAATCATGGCGGCAGAAGCAGCGCTGGTGACATCGGGTTAACCAGGCTTTTTAAGCTGAAACGGAAATCGCTCGGCTAAGGTCTCACGCATCGACCGGGAACATAATCCCGGCGGGGAGATAAAGCCGTGAGGCGTCAAACACCAACAGGCGGGATCAACTCCGCCGGGTCGAGCCGTGCGCTGCGGCTCGACCCTCTTTCCCTTCCGCTCAGCTTCCACGCGCAGGACACGCGCGCGGACGGCGGCACGCGGCAGGTCGAGCTTCATCGCGAACACGTCGTGCTGCGCCGTGCCGTCAAAGGCATGCGGATGGCCGTCAACGTTCGCGTCAGCGACTTTCTCGGCGTCGCGGTGCGCGGCATCGACGACGCGCAGATGCTGGTGCTGGTTCACCGCGATCCTTCGCTCGCGATTCCACTCGGCACCAGCTCGGACGCCGACGAGATCGCCGCCGCCTGGCAGATGTGGAGCGACATCTTCGGTCTTCCGCAACTGACCGAGCAAGCGCCGCGCGATCCGGCCCCGCGCCGCCGCCGCCGCTATGCGATCCGCAGCCGCCGCCCGAAATTCCTGGTCCGCCGCCGCGCCGGCGTCCGGCTCAAGGAACCCCGCGTGCATCGCGGCGAGCGCGAGATCATCGCGCGAGATTAAATTCACGGCCTGCACACCGCGCGCTCGCATCGCCGTCCTCTCGGCGCAAGCCGCGAATGTTGCACACGGGACTCTCCGTTCGTCGTCCCGGCCTAGTGCGCAATTGCGCACGGGGGCCGGGATCCATACGCCGCGGCTCGTGTTGCGAATGGGACTCGTCGTTCGAGCATCGCGCAATAGTCGATAGTGGTGGTTCTGGGTCCCGGCCTTCGCCGGGACAACAGCGAGTACCTTGCACGGCTCGTGAGTCATACGTTCGCATTCTCGCGACAAGATCTGCCCGAGCTTTGTTTCGTATTCGCCCTCTCATTGGTCAGAGGGCGCAGGGAAAGCCGGGTGCCGATCGCACCCATGGGCCCGGTGCAACAAAAAAAGCACCGGGGGTAGGACCACAGGTGAAACCGGAGCAATCCCGGCTTTCCCTGCGCGATGGGTTACGGCTTATACGTGCTCGCCCCGGCGAGACTGGGCTTTGTTGTCACCGTCTTCGCAAAGATGCTTCACATCTTGCGAGGAGACACCTGCCACTAGGGCGTCAGGCCCGTCCGCCTCATGCGCACTCGTCAGTTGCGCAATCGGCGTCCACCGCATCCCGACCCAACACTCGTGACGATCGCGAAGCGCCCCTCAAGGGGGTGAGACGGGCTATTCATACACCGAGTTGCACTTCCGGAAAACCGAAATATTTTTGCGAAAGGGGCTTGCGCCGTCGGGCAAATCAGTGGCAGACCGGCCCTGCCTCAAGCTCCAGTTGCGCTAGTGAGGAAATGCGCTGGCGTCAATCCGGAGGGTCCGTGCTCAAGAAGGTTGGAATATTTCTGTTGTTCTTGCCTGCGGCCATGCTGGTGGCTGGCATCTTCGGCATGGTGCACGACCAGATAAGCTATTCGGTGTCGAGCGAGTACTTTTCGAAATTCAAGTTCATCCAGTTTCGTTTGCTTGACCCTCACATCCCCGAGCGCATTCGCGTTGCGGAAGTCGGATTTCTGGCGTCATGGTGGATGGGACTTCCGCTGGGCGTCCTCTGCGGCGCAGCTGGGTTCATCCAGCGGTCGCCGGCCCTCATGTCTCGCGCGCTCATGCAATCCCTCATTGTTGTCGCCGTCTTTACAATGGTGGTCGCACTTGCGGGCCTTGCCTACGGCTGGGTGCAGACTGAAACACTCGATGCAGGCACCTATCGGGGCTGGTTCATCCCGCGCGGCGTGACAGAGCTTCGTCGCTTCCTTTGCGTTGGCTACATGCACAACGCTGCCTATCTTGGCGGGGGACTATCCGTCGCCGTCGCATGGATTTTCCATCTGCTTTTCAGGGCACGCAGCGCGTTGTAGGGTGAGTTACCGAAGCGTAACCCACGTTACCAAGCTCATAAGGTTGCGCGCAGCACGGCATCGACGACCAGACCGGCGAACAGCAGCAGGCCGGCGTCACGGTTGGATTTGAAGATGCGCAGGCAGAGCGCGGGGTTGCTGATGTCGAGCCGCCGGATCTGCCAGGCGAGATGCAGCGCGAAGGCCGCAAGCCCGATCCAGGCCGGCCAGTGCACGCCCGCGAGCCCGAACGCCACGCCGACCAGAAGCACGGCAAGGCCGTAGAACAGCACCAGCGCACGATGAGTGCGCGCGCCGAACAGCCGCGCGGTGGATTTGACGCCGATCAGCGAGTCGTCCTCGGCATCCTGATGGGCGTAGATGGTGTCGTAGGCGATCACCCAGGCGATCGACCCAGCATAGAGCGCAAGCGCGGTTGCATCGATCCGCGCAAACGTCACCGCAAATCCCATCAACGCGCCGTAGGAGAAGGCGAGGCCCAGCACGACCTGCGGCCACCAAGTGATGCGCTTCATGAAGGGATAGATCGCGACGATCAGAAGCGAGGCGATGCCGGTCAACACCGCAAAGCGGTTGAACTGCAGGAGCACCACGAGCCCCACCAGCGCCTGCAGGACCATGAAGACCACCGCCTGCGTCACCGTCACCTGCCCGGCCGGGATCGGCCGCGACCGCGTGCGCTCGACCTTCGCATCGAGATCGCGATCGGTGATGTCGTTCCAGGTGCAGCCGGCGCCGCGCATCACGAAGGCGCCGATAAAGAACAGAACGACCACGAGCGGCAACGACCTGAGGTCATGGGCGACGCCGGCGGCGAGCGCCGCCGACCACCAGCACGGCATCAACAGCAGCCACGATCCGATCGGCCGGTCGAACCGGGCAAGCCGCAGATACGGACGCGTCCATGCCGGCGCATGCGTATCGACCCAGTTGCCTGTGGAGTCGGCAACGCGGGCGCTGAGGTCGCTCATTGGCGATCGATCATCGGGTGAGAACGTTGCCGTTCAGCGTGTCGAAGGTGCTGCCGCCCCGCTTGGTCGGCGTTGCCTCCGGCACCGAGGCCGAGGAGCCCAGCACGTCGCTGAGCGTCGGGCCCGCCGGTCCGCGCGCCTGCGCCTGCTGCGCGGCGTTGCAGACCTTGGTCAGGAGACCTTCGGTGTTCTTGTGGCCGGTCTTGAGCTGATCGGCGATCTGCGACGGGATTCCGCACTTGGTGGCGTTGGTCTCGACATATTTGATCATCTTGACCTCGGCCTGGCTGTAATTGCGGATCAGCTTGCAGGCCTCGTCAGGCCCGGCATGCCGATCGCTCGCCGCCTTGATCATCTTGCCGCGCTTTTCAGCTTCCTCGCGCAGCGGAATGAAGTTCTTCATGCAGGCGTCGCTCGGGCCTCCTGCCGCGGCACCCGGCGGTGGCGGCGACGAGAGCCCGCCGCCGGCAATCGGCGCAGCACCGTTGCTCGGAAACGGCGACGGTGCCACGCCCACTCTGGCGGCGGGCACGCCGTTGACCGGCGGAAACGCGGGATCGGAGGTGGTGCCGGCACGCCCGCCATTGACCGGCGGAAACGCCGGGTCCGAGACAGTGCCCACCTGATTAGGCAATGGAGCCGGAAATGCGCCCTGAGCTGCGGCCTGACCTGCGGACAGGGCGGTAGCGGCAACGGTCAGCACGATCAGGCGACGGATCATCGAAGGTGTTTCTCCGGCAAAGGTCCAGGCAACCCCAGCGCATCAAAACGAAGCAACGAAATTTGGGGGCGTTTTACGATTCCTGTGACGCCTTAACAACCCGTGGATTTGGGCGACAGCGCGGCGTAGGGCCGCGTCCGCTGCATTAAATTGTTCCCGGATTCTAAGCCTTTAGGCTACAAGCGCAGCCAAAGCGGACCATCAAATATGCCTGAACTCGATTTCCGCAGCCCGCGGCTGTTCGTCGACGCGCCATTGCACGCTGGCCAGACGGTCGAATTGGACCGCAACCAGAGCAACTATCTCGGCAATGTGCTGCGGCTTGCCGCAGGCGACACGGTGCGGGTGTTCAACGGTCGTGACGGCGAATGGCGCGCCGCGATCTCCGGCCGCAAGCGGGCCGATACCTTGACGGTCGACACCCAGACCCGCGCGCAGGACCGCCTGCCCGACATCGCCTGTGTGTTCGCGCCATTGAAGCATGCGCGGCTCGACTACATGGTGCAGAAGGCGGTCGAGATGGGCGCCGCCCGGCTGCAGCCGGTGCTGACGCGCTTCACCCAGGTCTCGCGGGTCAATGGCGAGCGGATGCGCGCCAATGTGATCGAGGCGGCCGAGCAATGCGGGATCATCTCCCTCGCCGAGGTGGCCGATCCCGTTGCGCTCGATCGTTTCCTCGCCGGCCGCGACCAGGCGCGCCTGCTGGTGTTTTGCGACGAGGCCGCCGAGGTGGCCGATCCCATGCGGGCGCTGCAGGCGGCAACGGCCGCAAATGGCGGGATCGACGTCCTGATCGGGCCGGAGGGCGGATTTGCCGAGGAGGAGCGCGCGCTTTTGCTACGCCAGGCCAACATCCTCCGCCTGGCGCTCGGCCCGCGTACCCTGCGCGCGGACACTGCGGCCGTGGCGGCGCTGACGTTGGTCCAGGCGGCGCTGGGCGATTGGAGGGCTGCCGATACGACAGCAAATTCGGCCACTTCCAGCTAGCCAAGCTGTCGCAAAATCGTTAACGCACCCAATCATTAAGCCACTTGGCCGATCCCTGTCGAAACCTCACTTCGGCCATGGTAAGGGCTGCGCCAAACCAACCTGGAACCCCGAGCCGGAACCCAAATTCCGGCCGTTTGGACCGTAAGATGACCGAAGCTGCCGCGACACGCACGACCGGATCCGCCGCAGGATCCGCCTCCTGGGCGGATGCGCTGCTGCTGTCATTCGCGCAAGCCGGCTATCTCAGGGCCGAGCCCGCCATCCTGCAGCCGGCCGAGCCGTTCCTCGACCTGTCCGGCGAAGACATCCGCAAGAGCCTCTATCTGACGACGGACGCGACCGGCGAGGAGCTCTGCCTGCGCCCGGACCTCACCATTCCGGTGGCGCGCGACTACCTCGCCTCCCCCCGTGCCGGCCAGCCGGCGGGCTTCAGCTACCTCGGCGCCGTGTTCCGCTATCGCTGGGGCCGGCCCAGCGAGTTCTTGCAGGCCGGCATCGAATCCTTCGGCCGGCAGGACCGCGCCGCGGCCGACGCCGAGATGCTGGCGCTGGCGCTGGAGGCGATCACCGCGTTCGGGCTCACCGATGTCGAGATCCGCACCGGCGACGTCGCGCTGTTCAACGCGCTGCTGGAGGCACTCGATCTCTACCCGGTGTGGCGGCGGCGGCTGATCAAGGATTTCAACCGCAAGGTCTCGCTGACCGACGACATCGAGCGCCTGACGCTTAAGACCGCGCCCGGCCGCAACGAATATGAAGGCGTGCTCGCCGCGCTCGCCGGCTCCGACCGCAAGGCGGCGCTGGCACTCGTCACCGATCTGATGTCGATCGCCGGCACCACCAATGTCGGCGGCCGCACGGTCGCCGAGATCGCAGACCGCTTCCTCGAGCAATCGACGCTGAAAGGCGGCGCGCTGCCGCGCGATGCGGTCGATGTCATCAAGCGCTTCCTGTCGATCGCGGGCGATCCCGACGATGCCGTCGCGCAGCTGCGCGCGCTGGCCGATGACGCCAGGCTCAACCTCACCACCGCGATCGATCAGTTCGAGAGGCGCGTCGGCTTCATGGCCGCGCGCGGCATCGATACCCACAAGACGCGGTTCTCGACCTCGTTCGGCCGCGGCCTCGACTACTACACCGGCTTCGAGTTCGAGTTGCACGCCAAGGGCAATGGCGCCGAGCCGCTGATCGCTGGCGGCCGCTATGACGGGCTGATGACGCAGCTGGGTTCGGCCACCCCGATTCCCGCCGTCGGCTTCTCGGTGTGGATCGAGGCGATGACCAAGCACGGCAAGGCCGCCGCCAACGGAGACGCCGCATGAGCACGCCCTTCGTCGTCGCCGTTCCCTCCAAGGGACGCTTGCAGGAAAACGCGGAAGGCTTCTTCGCCCGCGCTGGGCTGAGCCTGTCGAAACCCGGCGGCGCGCGCGACTATCGCGGCACCATCGCCGGCCTCGACAATGTCGAGATCGCCTATCTCTCGGCGAGCGAGATCGCGGCCAATCTGGCGCGCGGCGCGGTGCATCTCGGCGTCACCGGCGAAGACCTGGTGCGCGAAAGCATTCCTGATGCCGACCGGCGCGTGCTGCTGATCGACGGGCTCGGCTTCGGCAGCGCCAATGTCGTGGTCGCGGTGCCGCAGGCCTGGATCGACGTTCGCACCATGGCCGATCTCGACGACGTCGCCTCCGGCTTCCGCGAGCAGCACAATCACCGCATGCGGGTGGCGACCAAATACATCAACCTGACGCGGGGCTTCTTCGCCAAGCACGGCGTCGGCGACTACCGCATCGTCGAAAGCGCCGGTGCCACCGAGGGCGCGCCCGCCGCAGGCTCTGCCGAACTGATCGTCGACATCACCACGACGGGCGCGACGCTCGCCGCCAACGGGCTGAAGGTGCTGGACGACGGTGTGATCCTGCGCAGCCAGGCCAATCTGGTGGCCTCGAAGGACGCCGACTGGTCGAACGGCGCGCGCGAGACCGCGCGCATCATCCTCGACCACATCGCCGCGCGCGCCCGCGCCAACAAGTACCGCGAGGTCCGCACCCGTTTCGCCGGTTGCAACGATGCACTGCTTTCCGAGGCGCATAACCGCTTCGGCGTGGTCGCCCCGTTCGGCGGGCCGACCTCCTCCGGCATGCTCACGCTGCACTGCCCACCGGGCAAGCTCTACGCGCTCGGCAGCTTCCTGCGCGACCACGGCGCCGATACGGTGTCGGTGGTGTCGCTCGACTATGTGTTCGATCGCGAGAACCCGCTGTTCGCCAAGCTTGAGGCGTTCCTGCGACAATGAGCAGGCAAGGCTGTTCATCTTGGCGACAGCCGGGCGGCGGTACCATATTCTGCTAAAGGGATATTTCTGGAACCTGATCGATGATGCTGGGCTCTGACGTCTCCGGCCTGACCACGACCGCCAAAACCGCTGCCGCGCAGGGATTGTCCATCGTCGTGCCCGCCTACAACGAGGCCGCGGGACTTGCGGCGCTGCACCAGCGGCTGATCGCGCTCGCCAGGACGCTGCGCGCCCGCTACGGCCTGGCTTGCGAAGTGGTCTATGTCGACGACGGCAGCAAGGACTCGACCCTCGCGGTCGCGCGCGGATTGCCTGCCGATGCGCTCGACGTGCAGGTGGTGTCGCTGTCGCGCAATTTCGGCAAGGAGGCGGCGCTGATGGCCGGCCTCGACCACGCCCGCCGCGGCGCAGTGCTGTTCATGGACGGCGACGGCCAGCATTCGCCCGATCTGGTGGAAAAGCTCGTCGCGCACTGGATCGATGACGGCTACGACGTGGTCTACACGGCGAAGGCCAATCGCGACAATGAATCGGCGGCGCGGCGGTTTGCCGTACGCGGCTTCTACGCACTGATCAACTGGGGCGCGCGGCAGAAGATCCCGGAGGATGCCGGCGACTTCCGCCTGCTATCGCCGCGCGCGGCCGCGGCGTTGCGGCAATTGCCGGAACGCAACCGCTTCTTCAAGGGCCTGGCGAGCTGGATCGGCTTTAAGCAGATCCGCGTCGACTACGAGCCGGCGCCGCGCGCGCATGGCGTCACCACGTTCAACGCCGGCCGGCTGATCGGCCTGTCGATCGAGGGCCTGACCTCGTTCTCGGTGGCGCCGCTGCGCTTCGCAAGCCTGCTCGGCGCGCTGCTCGCCTTCGGCGCGTTCCTGTTCGGCTTGTCGATCGTGTGGGAGGTGTGGACCACCGGCAAGCAGGTGCCCGGCTATCCCTCGCTGGTGGTCGGCCTGATGACGATTGGCGGCGTGCAGCTGATCATGATCGGCATCGTCGGCGAATATATCGGCAAGATCCTCTCCGAGCTGAAGGCGCGGCCGATCTACTTCGTCGCCGAGCACACCGAGAAGCACGCCGACGGCACGGCGGCCGATAGTGCCACAACGCGGACCGCCGCCGAATGAGCGATGCTCCACTGCGTCGCATCTGGCTGTGTGCCGACGATTACGGACTGAGCGACGGCGTCAACCGCGCGATCCGCGAGCTGATCGAGCGCGGCCGGCTCAATGCGACGTCGGTGATGATGGTGACGCCCGCGATCGGCCGCGACGCCGCGGCCGCTCTGCAGGCCTCCGTGACGAAGAGCCCGCGCTGCGCGATCGGCCTGCACGTGACGCTGACCGCGCCGTTCCGGCCGCTGACGCTGCATTTCCGCCCGCTCGACGGCGACATGTTCCTGCCCTTCCCGAAGCTGTTTCGCGGCGGGCTGTTGCGGCGGCTCGATGCCGAGCTGATCCACGCCGAAGTGCTGGCGCAGCTCGATGCCTTCCGCGAGCTGTTCGGCCGCGCGCCCGCCTTCGTCGACGGCCATCAGCATGTGCAGCTATTCCCGCAGGTGCGCGACGGATTCTTGCGCGCGGTGAGGGAGCGCGCCCCCGACGCCTGGGTGCGGCAGGGCGGACGCAACGGCCCGCTCGCGCAGCGGCTCGCCGCGCCGAAAGCGCTGGTGCTCGATATGCTCAGCGCGCAGTTCCGCAGCAAGGCGGCGAAACTCGGCCTGCGCTTCAATCCGGCCTTCGACGGCGCCTATGATTTTGCGCGCGCGCCGGACTTCGGCACACTGATGCGCGGCTTCCTCGACGGCATGCCGGAGGATGGCCTCGTGATGTGCCATCCCGGCTTCGTCGACGAGACGCTGAAAAGCCTCGATCCGCTGACCACGCAGCGCGAGAAGGAACATGCCTATCTCGCCGGCGACGATTTCCCTGATCTGCTGGCCCTGAACAAAGTTACACTGGCCTGACAGGGTTCAGGACAACGGTCCGGCCCTTTTGTCGCATACGTAAATTTAATTCGCGCCCCCACTCCTTGCGCCACAAAACCCGCCTACATCTCGGGCGCGCTTCGAAGTCTTTCGACGCGATGGAGAACGCCATGACACCGCAAGAACGCCAACTGATCGACGACCTCTTCGACCGGCTCGCAAAGCTGGAGAACGCCCCGCGCGACAACGAAGCCATGTCCGCGATCATGCAGGGCCTGCGCAACGCGCCGAACGCGGTCTACGCGCTGGTACAGACGGCGCTGGTGCAGGACGAGGCGCTGAAGCGCGCCCACGATCGCATCCAGGAACTGGAGGCCGCGGTCGGTCAGCAGCAGGGCGGCCAGCAGCAATCCGGCGGCTTCCTCGATTCGATGCGCGACGCGATCTTCGGACAAAACCAGTCGCACGGCTCGGTGCCACCGGTGCGCGCCCCCGACATGGGCAGCCGGGATCCGGGCAGCCGCCCGGTCTGGAACTCGGGTCAGGCAATGCGCGAGGCTCAGGCCGGCGGCGGCTATGGCCAGCCTTACGGCCAGCCCCAACCCTACGGCCAGTCGCAACCCTATGGCGCACCGCAGCAGCCGGCGTTCGGCGGCGGTGGCGGCTCGTTCCTCGGCACCGCTGCGGCAGCCGCGGCCGGCGTGGTCGGCGGCTCGCTGTTGATGAGCAGCATCCGCGGCTTGATGGGCGGCCACCAGGCCTTTGCCGACGCGGGCGGCCTCGGCAGCGGCGCGCGCCAGTGGGGCGGCGACCAGTCGTCGAGCGATCTCGCGCGCGACGCCGGGATCAACGACATCGGCTCGTCCGGCCGCGACAATGACAGCTCGCGCGCCAGCCTGTTCGACCAGGCGTCGAACAACAATAACGACGACGACAATAACGACGACAACTACGCCGACAACGATCACGACACCGACGGCTACGACGATGACGGCGGCTTCGACGACGGCGGCGGCGACGGCAGCGACTACGCCTGATCGATATCGATCTTCTGAAACGAAAAACGGCCGCTCCTGTCGAGCGGCCGTTTTGCTTTTGCGTGGGTCGTGATCACATCACGACGACCTTGGCGCCGACATTGACGCGGCCGTAGAGGTCGATCACGTCCTCGTTGCGCATCCGGATGCAGCCCGAGGACACATTGGTGCCGATGGTCCAGGGCTCGTTGGAGCCGTGGATGCGGTAGAGCGAGGAGCCCAGATACATCGCGCGCGCGCCGAGCGGATTCTCCGGCCCGCCCTCCATGTGCCGCGGCAGGTCGGGACGGCGCGCCAGCATTTCGGCAGGCGGAGTCCAGTCCGGCCATTCGCGCTTGGCCGAGATGGTCTTGACGCCGGCCCAGGTGAAGCCGGGGCGACCGACGCCGATGCCATAGCGCAGCGCCTTGCCGTCGCCCTGCACCAGATAGAGGAATTTGTTCGGCGTATCGACGATGATGGTGCCGGCGCGTTCGGTGCCGTGATAGTCGACGAGCTGCTTCTCGTATTTCGGATCGAACGGACGCAGCCGCGGATCGCCTGCGGCTTCCTGCTGCTGGTAGATCATCTGCTGCTGCGGATCGATCGGCGGCAGCGGCTGGCGGTTGCCGTAATGGGCCGGCTGCTGCTGATAGACAGGCTGCTGCTGATACACCTGCTCCTGGTAGGACTGCGCCGCCGGGCCGTCGCCGAACAGGAATTCGATGAAGCCGCCGCCCAGATTGGAGCGCTGCGGCTGCACATAAGCGGTGCGCATCTGCGGCTGCGGCGCCGGCCGGTTGGCGTAGATCACGGTGGGCTCGGGGAACGGCGCCGCGTCGATCGCCATGGCCTGATGCGGAGCTGCAACGAGCGAAGAGGCGCCGGCAAGCAGCGCGAGACTGGTTTTCTTGAACATCGACGTACTCTGTACTGTTTCGTCGTGACATGTTGCATGCGGGCGCCAGGGACATGCGCCGCTGCACGTGGTCAATGAGCAATGAAAACCGCATCGGTTTGGTAAACGCGGCGGCCGTTTCGATTCACCACGCCGTCACGCGCACGCGGTTTTGTCCGGTAGCGTTTATTTTGGGTGAATGCGCAAGCCGCATGGTTAACCGGCGGTTTGAAAGCGCGACGCGACGTGCGCGGCAAACTGTTCCCGCGTGAACCTCACGTTAAATCGGCTCCGTCTAGAACGGGCGCACTACAAGGGGCGGGAATGAAATCATGTCGGTGAAGCGCAAACGTTTTCGTGTCGAACAAGCCATGATGGGCGATGTGGCGATGCCGGAGCCAGGGACTGCCGGCGGCGCCGATCTCGGCCCGATGCACCGCGAGATCATGGACGAGCTGCGCTCGATCCGCGCGCAGATGGCCGCGCCGCGCGCGATTGCCAATGAAACCACCGAAGCGATCGTGGCGCGCGAAGTCGCCGAAGCGCATGCGCTGCTCGAGACCTATCGCGCTCAGGTCGAACAGTGCGAGAAGCTCAAGGTCGAGCTTGACCTGATCCATGACGCGATCAGCCGCACCAAGCGCGAGATAGCCGTGCTGCATGGGAAGAGCTTCAACGGCGAGGAGATGGCCAGAGTCAATGGCGAGCTCGGCGCCGTCGTCGGCGGCACCGAACAGGCCACCCAGCAAATCCTCGAGGCCACCGAAGCGATCGACCAAGCCGCGACCGTGCTGTCGAAGAACGTCACGCCTGATCAGCAGAAGCGGCTCAGCGAGGAGATCCAGGAGCGCGTGGTTTCGATCTTCGAGGCCTGCAACTTCCAGGACCTCACCGGCCAGCGCATCAGCAAGGTGATGCAGACGATGAAGTTCATCGAGCAGCACATCAACGAGATGATGAACATCTGGGGCGGCGTCGACGCCATCAAGGCGCACGTGCCGCCGATCGTCGACACCCGCGAGGGCGACGCCCGCCTGCTCAACGGCCCCAAGCTCGACGGCGACGCCGGTCACGCCTCGCAGGACGACATCGACGCGCTGTTCAATTGAGGTCAAGTCAGACACAAAAGCAAAAACGCCGGCACGAAGGCCGGCGTTTTTTTGAGCGGTGGTCTATCCGCCCGACATTGCGAGCCAGCGGGTCGCGCGAATGCGCGCCCGATGACAGGCTCCGCGAAGCAATCCATCCCTCCGCAAACCCGGTAGCATGGATTGCTTCGTCGCTTCGCTCCTCGTAACGGCTCCTTCTTTCTCCTTTTGTGGGAGAAGGTGGCGCGCAGCGCCGGATGAGGGGTCTCTCTCCGCGAGTCTCTGTGAATCTGAGCGCGCGGAGAGAAACCCCTCACCCGGATCGCATCTCCGATGCGATCCGGCCTCTCCCGCAAGGGGAGAGGCGAACCGTCAGCGCGGCCCCAGACGAGGAGAAATTCAGCCGTCCGTTACGCCCTCGGCGCGCAGCGGACATAGACCATGTTGCCGTAGCGGGTGGCGGCGTCCTTGTCGACGAAGCGGGTGATCATGACGCGGCCGTCGAAGGAGATGATCTCGCGGTCCAGCTCGCCGGGAGTCGGGCCGGGCGGGCCGATATAGTTCTTGCCGCTCGGGGACCCCTTCAGCCGCAGCTCCTGCGGGGTGGCCTGGTCGGCTAGATGCATGATGACGCCGCCATTCTGGCCGGCGCCGATCACGTAGGGCTGCTTGCACTGGGCGCGCGCGGCGGCCTCGGTGCGGGCGCGGTCGGCAGGATTCTGGTACGAGGCGAGGCCCCAGCGGCCGACGATCTCGTCGGCCCGGATCGACGCCGGCATCTCCGGAGCCATGCCCGGTTCGGTGGGCGCGGGCGCGGGGTTCGACGACAGCGACGGCAGGCTCATGTTGCCGCATGCCCCCAGGGTTATCGTCAGCGCCGAGACAGCCGCGAGCCGTGCGACCAATCGCGCGTTGAGTGACCTGATCATTTGTATCCCCCGAACTATGTCCCAGCCGCACCCGTCCTGCAGCCAAGCGTAAAACTTAAGACGGAGCAATGACGTCCGACGAAATTACGGCATCGTTGCGATTTGGTTTCCGTATCACCATCCTATATTGGCCTCACCAAGGCCTTAACCCCGGTTTGCTTGACAGAAACAGCGCCAGGCCATATTTCCCGGCGCGCAATTAGCACTCTAGCACCATGATTGCTAAATGGGTCGGGCCTCCTGCCCGGCTCCAAAGGACCGGCATCCAACGCCGGTCTCGATGAACCGGACCTGAAACCAGCCTCCAAGAGGGAACGTCATGGCTAAATCCAAATTCCGCCCGCTGCACGACCGTGTCGTGGTCAAGCGTATCGATGCCGAGGAGAAGTCCAAGGGCGGCATCATCATTCCGGACACGGCCAAGGAAAAGCCTTCCCAGGGCGAAGTCGTCGCCGTCGGCCCGGGCGGCCGCGACGAGGCCGGCAAGCTGATCCCGATCGACCTCAAGGCCGGCGACCGCGTGCTGTTCGGCAAATGGTCGGGCACCGAGGTCAAGATCGACGGCGAGGAACTCCTGATCATGAAGGAGTCCGACGTCATGGGCGTGCTGGTCTGACGCTGTGAACTCCGAGGGTTGCCGCGCCCTCCGCTGTCATGCCCGGGCGAAAGCGCGAAGCGTGTCTTCGCGCCAGACGACCCGGGCATCCATCAATCTGCGGAAGAGTCTTCGGACAGGTGATGGATTGCCGGGTCAAGCCCGGCAATGACGAGCAAAAAGAGCGGCGAACATTTCACAGAGATTGAGGAGTTCAAAGATATGGCTGCCAAGGACGTAAAATTCGCCGGAGACGCCCGCGAGCGCATGCTGCGCGGCGTGGACGTGCTCGCCAATGCCGTGAAGGTGACGCTCGGCCCGAAGGGGCGCAACGTCGTGATCGAGAAGAGCTTCGGCGCGCCGCGCATCACCAAGGATGGCGTCACCGTCGCCAAGGAGATCGAGCTCGAGGACAAGTTCGAGAACATGGGCGCGCAGATGCTGCGCGAGGTCGCTTCCAAGACCAACGACACCGCCGGTGACGGCACCACCACCGCGACCGTGCTGGCGCAGGCGATCGTCCGCGAGGGCGGCAAGTCGGTCGCTGCCGGCATGAACCCGATGGACCTCAAGCGCGGCATCGACATCGCGGTCGGCGCGGTGGTCAAGGACCTCGAGAAGCGCGCCAAGCCGGTCGCCTCCTCCTCGGAAGTCGCCCAGGTCGGTACCATCTCGGCCAATGGCGACGCCGCGATCGGCAAGATGATCGCTCAGGCGATGCAGAAGGTCGGCAACGAGGGCGTGATCACGGTCGAGGAGAACAAGTCGCTCGAGACCGAGGTCGACATCGTCGAGGGCATGAAGTTCGATCGCGGCTACCTGTCGCCCTACTTCATCACCAATGCCGAGAAGATGACCGCCGAGCTTGAGGACGCCTACATCCTCCTGCATGAGAAGAAGCTGTCCGGCCTGCAAGCGATGCTGCCGGTGCTGGAAGCCGTGGTGCAGTCCGGCCGTCCGCTGCTGATCGTCGCCGAGGACGTCGAGGGCGAGGCGCTGGCGACGCTGGTGGTCAACCGCCTGCGCGGCGGGCTCAAGGTCGCCGCCGTCAAGGCGCCGGGCTTCGGCGATCGCCGCAAGGCGATGCTGGAGGACATCGCGATCCTGACCGGCGGTCAGCTGATCTCCGATGAGCTCGGCATGAAGCTCGAAAGCGTCACGGTGAACATGCTCGGCCGCGCCGGCAAGGTCGTGATCGACAAGGAGAACACCACGATCGTCAAGGGCGCCGGCAAGAAGAAGGACATCGACGCCCGCGTCACGCAGATCAAGGCGCAGATCGAGGAGACCACCTCGGACTACGACCGCGAGAAGCTGCAGGAGCGTCTGGCCAAGCTCGCCGGCGGCGTCGCTGTCATCAAGGTCGGCGGCGCGACCGAGATCGAGGTCAAGGAGAAGAAGGACCGTGTCGAGGACGCGCTGAACGCGACCCGCGCCGCGGTGCAGGAAGGCATCGTGCCCGGCGGCGGCGTGGCGCTGCTGCGCGCCAAGAAGGCGGTCGGCCGTCTCACCAACGACAATGCCGACGTCCAGGCCGGCATCAACATCGTGCTCAAGGCGCTGGAAGCTCCGGTCCGCCAGATCTCGGAGAACGCTGGCGTCGAGGGCTCGATCGTGGTCGGCAAGATCCTCGAAAACAAGTCGGAGACCTTCGGCTTCGACGCCCAGACCGAGGACTATGTCGACATGGTCGACAAGGGCATCATCGACCCCGCCAAGGTGGTGCGCACCGCGCTGCAGGACGCCTCTTCCGTGGCCGGCCTGCTGGTGACCACCGAGGCCATGGTCGCCGAACTGCCCAAGGACGCGGCGCCGGCGATGCCGGGCGGCGGCATGGGTGGAATGGGCGGCATGGGCGGCTTCTGAGCCTCAACCGCACATCCGCATCGAGATCGAAGGCCGCCTCCGGGCGGCCTTCTTTTGGCAGGACAGCGGAGCGTCATTCTTGCCCGCACGCTACGCTTAAGCATGATCAGATTAGGTCGAGCGGCATAGAAAGCTGTGCTCCCTCTCCCGCTTGCAAGCAGGAGAGGTGCAGCCAGTCTGCGGCGAGACCGTTTCCAAACTGAGTTCATCACGCGCGAGCTACGCGACGCAGACGCCAGGTATCGCGACCTTCTGGAACAGATGCGGGGACGCAACGGCCGAGGCCGGATAGGCCGAGAGCTTGGCCCTGAACTCGGGATTTGCGAACGCCGCCCGGAAGGCGGCAGTCGATTCCCACACCGCGTAGTTGAGATAGGTCGGGCTCTCGCCGACCGCGCGGTGCAGCTGGGTCGAGATGAAGCCCGGCTGCCGCTTCATGATGGCGGCGTCGTCCTGCCAGGCCTTGAGGAAGGTATCCTCGTCGGCCTTGTCGAGCGTGAAGAGGTTCACGAGCACGACGGACGTGGCATCGACGGCGAGTTGGCGTTCGATCGGGAATGCAGGATCCAGTGGGCGCAATTGCGGCATGGCGAGGCTCCATCAATATGGTGCTATGATGTCATTCCGATATGATGCATACATATCTAGATTGACATCATGATGTCAATATACCTTTATGATGACAAATGCCACAGACCAAACGAAGCCCGGCCGGCGAAGCCCTGACCAACCTCATTCCCGACCTGTTCAGGCTCAACAGCCTGCTGTTCACAGCCGGCGACCGGATGGTGGCGCGGCTCGGGCTAACCAGCGCTCGCTGGCAGATCCTCGGCGCAATCGTTGTCGCCGAACGGCCGCAGCCGGTCGCATGGCTCGCCCGCGATCTCGGCGCCAACCGGCAGAACGTGCAGCGGATCGTCAACGACCTGGAACGGGATGGGCTCGTCGCATTCGAGACCAACCCGCATCACCGCCGGGCGCAACTCGTCGTCCTCACCGACAAGGGACGCCAGGCCTTCGACGCGGCCATGCGCTTGCAGCTTCCCTGGGTGAACGCTCTCGCCGACGGGCTTACGGTGAGGGATATCGAAGCCACAAGCCGTGTCATGAGCGCATTGCGCGCGAAGCTGGAGAACGAAGCTGGAGAACAATGACAGCTCCGAGGAGCGCACCTGACACCAGAGGCACAATTCACATCATCAGGGATTCGAACCAGGGCCGCCTCCGGGTGGCCTTCTTTTTTGGCCAATAACACAGAGGTTTGCTAGTTACGACGGAACCGATTCTGCCCTCCGAGGACTCTTCGTATGCGCGCGCTCCCGCTCCTGCTGCTCGGTCTTGTCGCCGCTTCGGCGCCCGCTATTGCCCAGATGAAGCTGCAACCCAGGGCCGGGACCGGCGGACCCGAGACGCGCTATTTCACCGCGATCGACGGCCTGATGGACGGCAATGCCGACGTCATCCTCAAGGAGACCCGCCAGGGCAAGACCGTCACCGCGGCCGTGCTCGACGTTTGCTATCCCGCCCAAAAGGGTTCCGATCGCAAGGACCGCTTCATCGCCAATCTCACCGTCAACGGCCAGACCCTCTCCGGCAGCACGCAGAGCGTGGTCGACAAGCAACCGGTTGCCATCAAGCTGACCCGCAAACAGACCGGTGACACATTCGAGTTCCGCGGCCAGATCACGGTCGGCCAAAACGTGACCGAGGTCGCCTCGTCGGACAACTCCGATCTCAGCGAGAGGGAATTCCAGGACAACCAGGCGATTGATGACGCCATCACGGCGCAGCCGAAGGATTTCACTGACGTCTCGCCGGAATCGGTCGGCGTGCGGGTGAAGCTCGAATCCGCGGCGGAATTCCTCAAGAGCCTGAAGGGCGAGGCTGTCGAGATCAGCACTTCGAGCCTCGCGGTGACCTGCGACGCGATGCGCGCCGGCGAGCAGACCATCAACCTCACCGTCGATCCCGAGCACGCGGCAGCGCTGCTCGCCAAGGCGAAGTCCGCGCCCGGCGTGACCGCGGCAGGCTGGACCAGCGGCGTGATCGAGATGGACCGCACCATCCGCTTCCCCGCCGCCGACTGGCGTGACGGCGACAAGATCAACCGGGACAAGATCGCGACCACGATATCCAGCGTGCTGGCCAGAACCCTGTCGGCCAAGCCGGCGTCCGCTTCATGGAACGCCAACACCGGCAAGCTGAAGCTAATCCTGAAGCGGCCGAGCCCGATCTACCCTTCGCTCGGCCTCACCGAGAATCTCGAGATCACCGCGCTGGTCTCGCCCGAGAAGCCCGGCAGCTCCGACCGGCTGATCCTCTGGGTTTCGAGCCCCGTGACCACGACCACGGACGACAGCGCCGGCGCGAAGCTGAACCTGACCGAAGACACCGGCAGCGACGAGGAGGGCGGCGAACCGAAGGACGACAACGGCTCGATCGACGCCCTGATCAAGGAGTTCAAGGGCCAGCGCTGGGATGCCGACAAATCGGTGTGGAGGTGAGCCCGGCGTCGGTTTGGCGACGATGCTGCTCTCTTCCCTATCCGATCGCTGTTGTTGTGAAGCGACGTCCGGCCCGGACTGAAGCATTCGGTCGCCTCTGATCAACAGCTCCTTGCATCGAAGTTGCACGATTGCGTGGCGCAGATCGGCGAACCACCCGATTTCAGATCGAACGACGATGTTCGGCACGCTACGCCAAGCGGCGCAGCAGCAACGCGAAATCTCATCTCGACATCACTTCGCGCCTCATCCGGAATCGGGTGGTGGGAGGCACGTCTCCGAATGCCTACTGCGCGCATTGAAGCAGCGCCGGTCGCGATGATCGCGACACCGGCAAGCGCGAATGGAGACGATGCGATGTCAGAGGACAACAAGAGCGTGGTGGCCCGATGGTTCAGGGAGTTTTGGGGAAATCCCTGGAACCCGCGAATCGTCGACGAGCTCGCCACCGCCGACATTGTCGTGCACTACCCGATGCATGAGCCGAAGCGAGGACGTGCGGAGGTCCTGAACTTCATGACGGAGTTTCGCGAAGCCTTTCCCGATCTCAACTTCTGGGGCGTCGGCGATCTCATCGCAGACGGCGACTACGTGGTGGGCCGATGGGAAGGCGGCGGCACGCACACGGGCCCGGCGTTCAGCGACTTTCGCCTGGGCTCGATCCCTGCGGCCTCGGGACGCAAGATGAGATTCGCCGGCACGACGGTGCTGCGTCTGCAGCAGGGGCGGATCGCCGAGGAACTGGGACAGGAGGATGCGCTGAGCGCGATGCTTCAGCTCGGTCTTATTCGCCTGCCTGAACACAACAGCGCCGCAACGCCGCCCGGCGGTACGTTGCGCTAGAGTTCAGCGGCCAGCGCTGCGCCGGCATATCGACGACATCGCCGGCGCAGCGGCCCGGTCAGGACGGGAAGATCAGGCAGGTCGTGGTGCCGTGCGCGAGCAAACGCCCCCTGCCGTCGGTCACCCTGCCTTCGGCGGTGCCGACGCGGCGGCCGCAATTGAGAACCTGCCCTTCCGCCCGGATCGGACCGGTGTCCAGCGTGATCGAGCGGACCAGCGAAATCTTGAATTCAAGTGTGGTCTGGCTGATCCCGGCGTCGAGCGTCGACTGGACCGCGAGCCCCATGCAACTATCGAGCAGCGTGGCCGTGAGGCCGCCATGCACCGTCCCCGCCGGATTGAGATGCGCGTCGGTCGGGACCAGCGTGACGACGACGCGGCCCTTCTCGGCTTCCGCGACGTCATAGCCCAGCGTCCCCGCGATCGTGTTGAGCGGCAATGCGCCGCTGGCCAGCCCCTGCACGAATTCGAGCCCGCTCATCTGCTTCTTTCGTTCCGCACTGACGGTGCCGTAGGTCTTGGCCATTGCTGATCTCCATCTGAGTTTACAGCGGGGTGAGGTTCGATGATCGCCTCCGTCGCAGCGCCGAGGGAGGCCGACCGTAGAGCTTGGCGAAGGCAACGTTCATGCGCCGGGCGCTGGAAAAGCCGGCGCGCTGAGCGACCAGACGGATCGGAATATCGCTGCCGTCGATCAGGCGCTTGGCGCGCTGCACGCGGAGCGATAGCGCGACCTGCAGCGGCGAGGCATCGAGATGCTCAGCGAACAGACGCGACAGATGCCGCGCGCCGACGCCCAGCCGACCGGCCAGCGCTTCGACATTGCCGCGGTCGAGCGCCCCCTGCTCGATCAGCGTCAGCGCGCGCTCGATGGTCGTCCTGGTGCCGTTCCAGGCCGGGCAAAACGGCGCCGCCTCCGGGCGGCATCGCAGGCAGGGCCGGAAACCGGCACGCTCCGCCGATGCGGCGCTGCCGAAGAACGTCACATTGCGCGCCAGCGGCGTGCGCACGCGGCAGACGGGGCGGCAATACACGCCGGTGGTCTTCACCGCGACGAACACGATGCCGTCCCACGCGGGATCGCGGCGTTGAAAGGCTTCATACTGTCCGGCGAAATCGAGCATGTCACCGCTATAGCGGCCGCCTGCCGCAGTGACGACCCGCTTTCCGGAGACGACGTCCGGAATCGACCGCTGCGCGGCAAGTCGTCACGGGGCGCCCGCGATCAAGGCCGGAGGCACTTGGTCATGAACACGCTGAGCGGATCGGCCGCATAGCTCCCGAACGGAGGACATTCGCGGTAGCCGGAGGCGCGATAGAGCCCGATCGCCTCCGGCTGCCGGATCCCCGTCTCCAGGCTGATGCGGTCGACGTGCTGCCGGCGGGCGGCGTCCTCGAGGGCTTCGAGCAGGCGCCGGCCGAGCCCAGCTCCCCTCGCCTCGGCGCGCACGAACATCCGCTTCATCTCGGCATGACCGGGCGCGATGATGCGGAAGGCGATCGATCCGAGCACTTCCCTGCCGCTGCGGGCGACGAGGAATACCGCGCCGGGCGCGGCAAGCGCATCGGCATCGACGAGGTGATTGCTCTCGGCCGGATAGAGTGCCTGCATGGCGGCGTCCGACAGGGCGATCAGCCGCCGGACCTCCGGCTGCCTTGGGTCTTCAGGGGAGATCGTGATCTCGGGCGTGCGCATCTCGGGCATGGTCCATGCGGCGCACGATCAGGATCGGCGCAACGGGACGACATGTCGCAACTGTCGACCGTCACAACAGCTCCGTCAATCTACGGGGGCCGCGCATTCGCTCATCGTTTGCCGCAGTTCGGTCACCAAGCATTAAGGCTCGATTCAGTTTCGAGGATCATCATTGCGCAGCCGAACACAGGTCACGCCATGCAAGACCGCGCGCCGAGTCCTCCCGGAAGCATCTGGCCAGCAGATCTGGCCGACGGTCGGTTGCCGGCGCGGTCGGCAGACCTGTGGGATGTCTCCGGCGAGAATCACGATGCCGCCCTGCTGCTGCGCGAGCCCTATCGCGATCGCATCCGCACCGTCACTGCAGCGGCGGTGGTGGTGGTGGCGGCAACCTTCGCACTGGGATGGGCCGGCGGCCTGAGCTGGCACGAGCTTGCGGGCGCCTCCGGCGTTGGCCCGACGGCTCGGCGGGAAATCCCGCCGCCCCACGTCGCGGAACTCAGGCCGAGAAGCGAAGGCCCGCGGCGATCCGTCGCGACATCAGAGCCATCGGTCACCGGCAGCATCCCAAAGACCAATTCACGCCTGCCGGCACTCGCGGCTGTACCCACCACCGTGAACACGCCCCCCGTGGCGCTGGCCATGAAGCAGCCGCTCGCGCCGGCGCCGGAAACGCGGCCGACCACCATCCCCGGATGGTCGGTGATCGAGGTCCGCGACGGGACGGCCGTTCTCGAAGGCCCCGAGGGCGTACGGATGGCCGCCCGCGGCGATGTCATTCCCGGGCTCGGGCGGGTCGATTCCATCGTGCGCTGGGGCAACCGCTGGATCGTCGCCACCGCCAGCGGATTGATCGCAACGCCGTAAGCCGCCGACGCGGCATCTCAATTGGTGTTGATCTGGAAGCGCAGCTGCCTGCTGCCGATCAGCGTGACGAAATCGCCCTGCCGCCGCCACGTCGTCGCTTCCTTGAGCGTTGCGAGCAGATCGCCGTCGGCCTGGGCCCGATCCGGCGGGCAGGTGCGGTTTTCCATCGCGCCGGGGACGAAGATGATGGTGTTGCCGGCAATCGAGAACTGGCCCTTGCCGCCGTCGCACCAGAGCTCGAGCGACACTTCGCCGTTGTCGCCGACCTCGATCGAGGGAATCCGCTTCGAGCCCGGCATGCGTGCGGCGTCCAGCGTCATCACGAAGCCGAACGGAAATTCCTCCTGCGCTCTGGCCGGGATCGCGCTTAACACCGTGCTTGCCAGCACCGGCAGCGCAACGCCCCGCAACATTCGTCCGACTGCCATCATGCCATTCCCTGTCATCGCGCGCTCGCATTCGAGCCTTGTTCAGCCGCGCCGGTTCCGCTCTTCGCCGTTCGGCGGGCGTCATGGTCCAACGCGCGCCCTTGTATTGGACGCGCATGCGCTTGGCCAGATTACCCGCGATGGAAAATGCCTTCTGAAAAGCAAAACCCCGCGGGCTTTACCCGCGGGGCTTCGTGTCGGAGATGCGCCTATTTCAGGACCAGCTCGGTGAAGGGATACACATAGGCCTGCAAGGTCACGAACAGGCCGACCAAACAGGCCAGCACGATCGAGTGCAGGAACACGTAGCGCAGGATCGAGCCTTCGTGGCCGTACCAGTTGGTCGCGGTTGAGGCGACCACGATCGATTGCGCGTCGATCATCTTGCCCATCACGCCGCCCGACGAGTTCGCCGCCGCCATCAGCACCGGCGACAGGCCGAGCTGCTGCGACGTGATCTTCTGCAGATTGCCGAACAGGATGTTGGAGGCGGTATCCGATCCGGTCAGCGCCACGCCCAACCAGCCGAGCAGCGTGCCGAAGAAAGGATAGAGCACGCCGGTCGCGGCGAAGGCGAGACCGAGCGTGGCGTCGACGCCGGAGAGCCGGGTCAGCGTGCCGATCGCCAGCATCGCAGAGATCGTGATCAGCGATATCGCGCACAGCCTGATCGTGCGGCCATATTCCTTGACGAGACCGACCGGCGAGACGCCCATCAGGAGCCCGGAAATGATCGCGGCGATCAGCATGCCCGTGCCGGTAAACGACAGGTAGGTGAACGCAAAGACAGCGCCCTCGGGCGTCGGCTTCGCCGCCACCGGCGGCACCTTGTTGATCATATTGTGCAGATCGGGAACGGCGTAGTTCCAGGTGAAGATGGAATTCGCCCAGGTCTTGAACGCGCCATTGCCCCAGATCAGCATCAGGATGCAGACGATGATCCACGGCAACAATGCGCTCCACAGCTCGCCCTGCGTCAGCGGCGTCTTGTCGAGCGGCTTCGTCGCCACCATCGTCGCCGCCGATTCATCGTGGCCGCGCAGCGCCGGCGACAGCCAGAGCTTCTTGGGCTGCCAGACCTTTAGGAACAGGATCAGACTGCCCATCGAGATCAGCGAGGCGCCGATGTCGACGATCCAGGGATTGATGTAGTTCGAGATCACATATTGCGGGACCGCAAACGTCACGCCGGTGACGAGGATGGCCGGCCACACCTGCATCATGCCGCGCCAGCCCGCGAACGCGCACACCACCCAGAACGGCACGATCAGCGAGAACAGCGGCAATTGCCTGCCGACCATGGCGCCGAGGATGTAGGGATCAAGCCCGGTCACCGAGGCAAGGCCCTGGATCGGCGTGCCGAGCGCGCCATAGGCGACCGGCGCGGTGTTGGCGATCAGCGACAGGCCGGAGGCCGCGAGCGGCGAGAAGCCGAGACCGATCAGCACCGCGCCGGTGATCGCAACGGGCGTGCCGAACCCCGAGGCGCCCTCGAAGAAGGCGCCGAAGGAGAATGCGATCAGCAGCAGTTGCAGGCGGCGATCTTCGGTGACGCCGCCGATGGCGCGCTTCAGGAGCTCGAACTTCCCGCACCGCACGGTGACCTGATAGAGGAAGATGACGTTGAGCACGATCCAGCCGATCGGGAAGAAGCCCGAGACCACGCCGAGCAGCGAGGCGCGGATCGACATCCCGGCCGGCATCGTGAAGATGAAGATCGCGATCAGATTGGTCACGATCACGGCGATGATGGCGGCGATGTGCGCCTTTACCCGGCCGCTGGCGATCAGGACCAGCAGCGTGACCACGGGAACGGCCGCCGCGATCGTAGACAGCGCCGCATTCCCCAGCGGATTGTAGATTTGATTCCAGGTGCCGTTCATCTCGGGATCCCCCACGGTTTGATGCGGCGCGCCGCCTGCGTGAGGCGGGTGCACCGGGCGCGACCGCGGGAGTCCGTCTGAAAATGCTTGAGCCCCGGCTCGCGAATGAACGATCGGTAAGGATCGCTCACATCCTCGCGAAAAACTGAAGGTCCCCCGCCCCTCGCCGTTGTGAGCATGCTAGAGTTGACTAGAACACCGGGACAAGCCAACGCTTGCATGCCAGTTCTACGACTTTCGTCTGAAACCTTCCGATTGTCCCGATTTTTCAGGCCTTTGCGGCCCATCTCCCGGAGACGATAATCTGTGCACAACATTCGCTCGACGCTCGCGTCCGTGTGGCGCATCGCTGCGCCCTATTTCAGTTCCGAGGACAAGTGGGCCGGCCGGGTGCTGCTTG
Organism: Bradyrhizobium sp. ISRA436; assembly: GCF_029910015.1. Classification (NCBI taxonomy): domain Bacteria; kingdom Pseudomonadati; phylum Pseudomonadota; class Alphaproteobacteria; order Hyphomicrobiales; family Nitrobacteraceae; genus Bradyrhizobium; species Bradyrhizobium sp. ISRA436. The sequence continues at coordinate 1,373,776 of NZ_CP094519.1, read as the reverse complement.
GAGCGGTCATCACGATTGAGCTGCTGCTCGTCGGAAACGACGTGCTGGTCAACCAGTGGCGCAATCGCTTCTACAACGCGCTGCAGAACAAGGACTGGGACACCTTCAAGCGCGAGATGCTGGTGTTCTGCGCGCTGGCCACGGTCTCGGTCGTCCTCGGTGTCTACCAGCTCTATCTGAACCAGTGGCTGCAGATCCGCTGGCGCAACTGGATGACCGGCAAATATCTCCGCGACTGGGTGCACGGCGCCAATCACTACCGCATGCAGCTCGCGGGCGACGCGGCCGACAACCCCGACCAGCGCATCACCGACGACGTCAAGCTGTTCGTCGCCCAGACGCTGGCGATCGGCGTCGGACTGCTGAGCTCGATCGTCTCGCTCGCCTCCTTCGTGGTGATCCTCTGGGGGCTGTCGGAAGTGCTGCCGCTATTGCTGTTCGGCAGCGATTTCTCATTTCCGGGGTACCTGGTCTGGGGCGCGGTGGTCTACGCCATCTTCGGCACGCTGCTGACGCAGTGGATCGGCTCGCCGCTGGTCAACCTCGACTTCCACCAGCAGCGCCTGGAAGCGGATTTCCGCTTCAACCTGGTGCGCGTCCGCGAAAACTCCGAACAGATCGCGCTGCTCAAGGGCGAGGGCGCCGAGCGCGAGCGCCTGTCGGAGCGGTTCGGCCGCGTCGTCTCCAACTGGTATGGCATCATGAGCCGGACCAAGCGGCTTACCGCCTTCACGCAATCCTACGCACAGGCGTCGGTGGTGTTTCCGTTCGCGCTCGCAGGCCCGGCCTATTTCGTCAGCAAGACGGTCCAGCTCGGCGCCTTGATCCAGATCGCCGAGGCCTTCGGCAAGGTGCAGGACGCGCTCTCGTTCTTCGTGTCGGCCTACCGCACCATGGCCGAATGGCGCGCGGTGATCGCCCGTCTCGACGGCTTCGAGGCCTCGATCGCAAGCGCCGACAAGCTGGCCGCCGATCCCGCCTCGATTCACGCCAGGCCCACCTCCGGCCGCGAGATCGCGCTGCCGCAGCTCCTGGTCAAGCTTCCGAACGGCGCGCCGCTGGTTTCGGTCGACCATGTCAGCTTCCGCCCGGGCGAGCGCACGCTCGTCACCGGCCCGTCCGGCGCCGGCAAGTCGACGCTGTTTCGCGCAGTGGCCGGCATCTGGCCGTTCGGCAATGGCGCAATCGAAATCCCGGCCAATGCCCGGCTGATGATGCTGCCGCAGCGCCCCTATCTGCCGATCGGATCGCTGCATGACGCGGTCGTCTATCCGGGCGAAGCCGCACAGTTCGATGCGGCGCGGGTCCGCGAAGTCCTCATCGCGGTCGGACTGCCGCAGCTCGCCACGCGCCTTAACGAGGAGGCGCACTGGAACCGGATGCTGTCGCTCGGCGAGCAGCAGCGGCTCGGCATCGCGCGGGCGCTGCTGCACGCACCGCAATTCCTGTTCCTGGACGAGGCGACCGCCTCGCTCGACGAGCCGTCGGAAGCCGCGCTCTACAAGCTCATCGCCGAAAAGCTGCCGGCGACCACCGTCGTCTCGATCGGCCACCGCTCGACGCTGGACGCGTTCCATCAGCGCAATATCGCGCTGGTCCGCGACGGCGACCGCTTCACGCTGCGCGAGGCCGTCAAGGTCGCAGTGTGATAAGATCGGCCGGTGCGCTGTCGCGGCCTTCGACTGCCGCGACGATGCCGGGCAGCGATGCACTGATTGCGGCCGGCGGGCGGAGGCCCCTCCTGTAAAAGCAAAAAGGGCGGCGGATTGCTCCGCCGCCCTTTCGTCTCCGCAAGAGGGATTACTTCAGGTTGGACGCCGCCGTCAGGTCAACCGAGAGCTTGGCGATGCCGGCTGCGCCGCACCAGTTGGAGCCGAGGCCGGACGGGTTGATCGGGGTGACGTTGGTGGTTCCGCCAGCGGTGAAGTCGCTGGTGAAGGCGTTGCAGTCACCCTTCGACATGTCGGTGTCGGAATAGCGCAGGTCGAGCGTAAACACCTTGTAGGTAAAGCCGATCCCGATATTCCAGGTGTTGTAATCGGCATATTTGATGCCGTTCGGGAACGCCGGGACGCCGTAGAAGCTATCGGACGTGCCAAGCCACTGCCGGCCGAACTCACCCGACACATACATGCCGACGCCGCTGGAGCCGAAGATGGTGCTGGGCGCGGTGTACTTGCCGATGATCGAGGAGTAGTTGCCCCACGCGCCGGTGTTGAGGAAGTTCGGCGAATAGTATTCGTTCAGGGTGAACGCCCAGTTGTCGTTGATGGTGTAGGTGACCTTGCCGTAGACTTCGAAGAAGCTGACGTCCCGCTTCATCACGTTGCCATTGGCCAGAAAGTTGGTGGCGCACTCCGGGCCGAGCGGGTTGCCGGCGGTGTCGAAAGGCGCGCCGAACTGGCAGGTGCCGCCCGGATACAGGTAACCCCAGACACCGATGTCGAAGGCGAAGGCGCCGAAGGTCGGGCGGATACCGCCGTAGACGTCGACCTCCGCCGCAGCGCGGTTGGCGAAGGAGATGCTCTCGCCGGACACGCCGACATAGAGCTGCAGGTCCTTGGTGACGTTGTAGCGCGGCTCGAAATACGCGGAGACCGACGGCTTGTGGTTGGACTGGGTGACGCCGCGGAAGATGTAGTCGCTCGAGAGCGAGCTGCCGAAGGCGACGTCCCAGGGCTCGAACGGAGCCGGCGGCGGTGCCTTGACGGCCTTCACGGCCATATCAGCTGCCAAAGCCGAGCTCGAAACCATTGCTAGCGCCGTTGCTAACAAAGCCAATTTCTTCATGACGATCCCCATCTACTTTCCGAACAGCCCAGCTCCAATGGCCCCCCAGGGCGAGCGATAAGCGACTGGAACCAAATCGCGTGAGTTCAATCTGAAACGCGTGCTTATGCCGGAGAAGCAAAAAAGACATGCATGTGCCGCCTTTTTAGGCGTTCTGACCACTCCAGCGAATCTTGCTCGGCGCGTGTTGCATTTGCACCACAAACCGAATGGCTCCCGCCCCGGTTGAGCGACGGAAGCTGCGATAGGCGAGCGGAATGCGAGCCGGGCGACGAATCGCCGGGTACGCAAGAGGACCGCATCGCGATGGCGACATGAAAAGAGCCGCAGCGGCAGACCGCTGCGGCTCTCCAATCCATCCGATTGCGTACCCCGCTCGGGCTCGCTTCGGCTAGCGCGTGATGAGATTAGGTCGAACTGGAGCGGCAACGGAGGTTCACCTCTCCTTCGGGAGAGGCATAGGCCGCCTTCGGCGGCCGTCCTTAAGAGAACGTCGAAGCGCTGCTCCGGCTATGGCGTAGCGCCGGGTGAGAGGATCAGGGTCTCCCGTTAAAGCCGCGGCCCCTCACCCGATTTGCACTGGACGATGCTTCGCATCGCCAGGAGCAAATCGACCTCTCCCCGTCGGGGAGATGTGAACCGCTCTGTGGCCGAACCGATTCGACGTAACTCATCTCGCTCTAAGGTCCGGACTCAATCAGGTCCACCAAATGATAGCGGCAGCAAGATTGACGGCCGAGAGGAAGTTTCTGGCGAGCTTGTCATAGCGGGTTGCAATGCGCCGCCAGTCCTTGAGCCTGCAAAACATGCGCTCGACGAGGTTGCGCCGCTTGTATGCGGCGCGGTCGAACGGATGGAAGCGTTTTCGGGTGGGATTGTTTGGGATGACCGGGGTTGTTCCCCGTTCGATGAGGAATTGCCGCAGTTCGTTCGCGTCATAGGCCGTGTCGGCCGCACAGCAACGCGGTGGTGGCAGAGAGCTGAGCAGGGGCAGCGCCGCGCGGATGTCACCACGCTGACCTGGCGTTACTTCGAGCGCGATGGCGCGTCCGAGACTGTCGCAGACGGCGTGGATCTTGGTGGTCCTGCCACCGCGGGAACGACCGATGGCCTGAGCCTCCGCCCCCCTTTTCCACCGGCCGCCGCACGGTGCGCCTTGGCGGTCGTGGAATCGATGGCCTGGAAGTCGTCATCGGGCGACAGGCCCCGAAGTGCTTCGAACAGATTGCGCCAGACCTCGCGCCGCGACCAGCGGTTCCAGCGATTGTAGACGGTCGTGTAAGGGCCGAACACTGCCGGGCAATCGCGCCAGCGGCAGCCGGACTTCAACACATGGATGATGCCACTGATCACGCGGCGATCATCGACTCGACGAGCGCCGGGCTGATTTTGCGGCAGCAAGGGCTCGATTGCTGCCCACTGCCGATCATTCAACCAAAACTCGCCCGCCATGATCCAAGCCCCGCAAATGCAGAGCTTGAATCATATCTCCACGTAAAATTATACATCTGATTGAGTACAAACCTTAGTGGTGCTCGCCTCCGTCGGGGGCGGTGCCGGCGACCCAGCCAGGCGCCGGCTCATGGCTCGGCGTGGCCCAGCTCGGGGCCGGCTGCGGCTCGGGCGCAGGCGCCGGAGGCGCGGCGACCGGCGCCGGCTTCGGTGCGGCGGCTTTCTTCGGCGCGCTCTTCTTGGCGGCTTTCTTCGGCGCGGCCTTCTTGGGAGCTGCCTTCTTGGCAGCGGCTCTCTTCGAAGCCTTCTTGGCGGCTTTCTTCGCCGACTTCTTCGCAGCCTTCTTGGCGGCCTTCTTCACCGATTTCCTGGCGGACTTCTTCGCAGTTTTCCTCTTCGCCGCTACAGCCTTCTTGGCCTTTTTGGCCTTCTTGCTTTTCTTCGCCTTCTTCGATTTCGCCATCGTGGTCCTCCTGTTGCCGCTGATGAAGGGCCGCCGCGCGCAGTGAAATGGCCGCTTGCCGGAACGGGAGCACGGCTTGCAGGAAGCACCGGCCCGTTCGCTTGTCGGGCATGGTCCTGTCGGAGCGCCGGTCTTAACGCTGCGCCAACGCAGAGCTCCAGGTCCGGATCATGCTCGAGTGGCAGTCGATCAGTTCAATCCTGGCCGGGGACCTCCTGTCGCCCAATCGAGAAGCTCAATCGTGTGCACCACAGGAACTGACGTACCGCCGGCAATCTGAACCATGCAGCCAATATTGCCCGCAGCGATCATGTCCGGTTTGACCATCGCAATATTGGCGACCTTGCGATCGCGCAATCTGCTCGCAATGTCGGGCTGGAGAATGTTGTAGGTCCCCGCCGAACCGCAACACAAATGGCTCTCGGGCACATCTTTCACCACGAATCCATTCTTGGAAAGCAATTCTTTCGGAAGATGGGTGATTTTCTGCCCATGCTGCAGCGAACAGGCCGAGTGATAGGCGACGGTGACGTCGCCTTTTTGCGTCGAGGGCGCGAGCTCGATGCCGGCAAGATACTCGGTGATATCCTTTGCCAGTGCGGAAATTCGTGCAGCAGGACCGGCGAACGCGCGGTCCTCGCGCAGCAGATAACCGTAGTCCTTGATGACCGTGCCGCAGCCCGAGGTCGTGACCAGGATGGCGTCGAGCCCGCTCTGGTCCGCTTCCCTTTGCCACACCGTGATGTTGGCGCGCGCACGCGCCAGCGCGTCCTCGTCCTGCCCCATGTGATGGGTGAGCGCGCCGCAGCATTGCTCGTCCTTGACCAGCACCACCTCGATGCCGTGCCGGGTCAGCACGTTGATCGCGGCCTGGTTGATCCGCGGCGCCAGCACCTGCTGGGCGCAGCCCTGAAGCAGCGCCACCCGGCCGCGCCGCCGGCCGACCGGCGCGAACACGGTTCCCGCTGACGGCCCCGGTTGCGGCAGGTCACGCGGCGCGAGCGCCAGCATCGCCTTGATCCGCCGCAGCAGGCCTGGGGACGACGCGCCGACCGATGGTGTGGGCAACAGCGCGGTCAAGGGCCGGACAAGGCCGGCCAGGATCATGCTGGTCCGGAACACGCCCGGGCGCGGCAGCACGAAGGCCAGCACCGACCGCAACAGCCGCTCGGCCAACGGCCGCGTATAGTCGCGCTCGATCCTGACTCGGGCCTGGTCGACCAGGTGCATGTAGTTCACCCCCGACGGACAGGTGGTCATGCAGGCGAGGCACGACAGGCAGCGGTCGATATGCTTGACCACATCGGGAGTCGGCGGCTTGTCCTTCTCCAGCATCTCCTTGATCAGGTAGATGCGGCCGCGCGGGCTATCGAGCTCGTCGCCCAGCAGCACATAGGTCGGGCAGGTCGCAGTGCAGAAGCCGCAATGCACACAGGCGCGCAGAATCTTGTCGGCTTCCTTGATGTCGGGGTCCGCGAGTTGCGTCAGCGAGAATTCGGTCTTCATGCGGCACCACCTCGCCTCATCCGGCCGCGGTTGAGGATGGACTTCGGATCGAAGCTATTGCGCACCCGTTCGCCGAGCGCGGCAAGGCCCTCGGCCTGCGGCTGGAACACATCGACAGCGCGGCGCACCGCCTCGTCGGCACGGATCAGGGTGGCGTGTCCGCCAGCCGCCTCGACCCGGCTGCGTACGAGAGCTGCCTGTGTGTCGGGTCGCGTATTTTCGTTGGGCGGCACCGCGAGCCAGATCAGTCCGCCGCCCCAATCGTAGATCACGTCGCCACCGCTGGCGCGCGCCAGCGCCTGGCCGAGGGCGCCACCCGAAGCTGGCGGGCAAACGATCCGCCAGACCGGCCACGCCCCGAGCGCGCCATTCGCCGCAAACGGCGCCGCGTCGCGCAAGCCAGCCCAGACCGCGAGCGAGGCATCGTCTTCGAGTCGATCGACCGTCCCATGGGAGGACAGTGTCTGGCTCAGCGAGGCCGCCCGGTGCGCCACTGACGCCGCGATGCCCTCGAGCCGCACCAGCGTCACCGCCTGCCCGGCGACGGCGAGACCTGCAAGCGGCCCCGTTCCGGTCCGGAACGCCTGATACGGCAGGTGCGCCGCACCCGAGACATCGAACGGCGAGCCGAGCGCCGCCGTCATCGCCTTGTTAGCGGCGACATCGTCGAGCCCGCGGAGCACGAGCGTCCGCTCGGCTTCCGGCTTCGGCATCACCTTCAGCGTCACCTCGGTCATCACCGCCAGGGTGCCCCAGGAACCGGTGAGCAGCTTGCAGAGGTCGTAGCCGGTGACGTTCTTCACCACCCGTCCCCCGGTCTTGAAGCTATCGCCGAACCCCGACACCGCATGCGCGCCGAGCAGATGGTCCCGCGCGCCGCCGGCCTTGATGCGGCGGGGCCCGGCCAGCCCCACGCCGATCATGCCGCCGATGGTGCCGGCCTGCGGCGTTCCGAGCAGCACGGACGTATCCATCGGCTCGAAGGCGAATTGCTGGTTCTTGGCGTCGATCAGCGACTGCACGTCGGCAAGCGGCGCGCCGGCTTGCACCGTGATGATCAGCTCGTTCGGCTCATAGGAGGTGACGGCGTTGAGCGCCGACAGGTCGAGCACGGCATTGGTTGCCATCGGATGGCCGATGGCGCGCTTCGAGCCATGGCCGATGATCTCGAGCGGCTGCTCGCTGGCGACAGCCGCGCGCACCACTTCTTCTACGTCTTTGGCGTCTCTGACTTTGAGCGTGTCCACGGCGCTAGCGGGTAGCCAAATTTGGCTCCGAAATCAAATGCGCGCTCCGAACAGCGTCCTGAATGCCGCAAGCCCGGTCTCGGTGATCTCGACCGATCGGCCCTGCGGCCGGCGGCGGATCCAGTCCCGCTGGAACGCCAGTTCGGCGAGCGCGGCCCCCGCCTGTCCGGCGAGGTGCGGACGCCGCTCGCTCCAGTCGAGGCAGGGCCGGCTCAACACCCGCCGGCGCCGGGGCTGCGAACCTAGGTCGATGCCGAGCCCCGCGAGAAAGGCCATGCCTGCGGCGGTCAGTTCGCCGGCCTCCCGGTCCAGCTGCAGGTAGCCCCGTTCCAGCCTCGCCTCGGTGACGGCGCCGAGCTCGCCGGCAGGGTAATCGTAACAGGTCCGGGCCCGCCGCATCTGCGCGTCGATCCGGGGCTGCGGCCGGGACGGATGGGGATCGATCGGGGCAACCGTCATCATACCTTCGAGCATCTGCGCGACCAGCGGGGTGGCGATCCCGTAGAGCCGGCGCGGACCGTGCCGCTCGACCTTGAGCAGCGCGCGCTCGACCAGTCTCGCCAGATGCCAGCTCGCGGTCTGCGGCGTGACGCCGGCAACCCGCGCCAGCTCGCTCGCGGTCTTATCGCACCGCAGCCCACGGTCACGCTTCGATCATGATCGAAATGTTCACGACATCGACAATTCGACCATTGCCGAACCGAATGTGCCCGCAAGTCGACTATGTCCCGCGTTGCGGTTCGGCACCGCAAGACAGTTGGAGACGACCATGACGCGTTCGGAAATCGCGACCACCACGGTGAGGTTCACCCAGCGATCCGCCATCGGCGCGTTCGCGGCAACCATAGCGATCACCGACATCTCGCCCTGGACCGTCTCGCAATCTCGATCGGAGCAACGCAACGGAGGAATGCAGATGAAGCACTATGCGATGAGCACGAGAACCATTAGCGATGCCATCAACACCGGCGGCCTGCTGGTCGTGGCGAAGTGGGAAGCAAAACCCAGCGAGGCCGACAAGGTCGCCGCGATCCTCGACCAATTCCTGCCGGAGGCGCAGCGCGAGGACGGCGTCAAGCTGTTCCTGATCTCGCGGGCCAAGGACGATCCGGCGCAATTCCTGTTCTACGAATTGTTCCGCGACGAAGCCGCCTTCAAGGCGCACCAGGATAGTGCGCATTTCAAGACCTACATCGCAGGGCAAGCGCTGCCGCTGCTCTCCAAGCGCGAGCGGACGCAATACGAGCTGCTGTGATGCCCGCCTAACTCAACTAGACGGCGCAGCTTCGGCTAGCGCCGTCTAACGCAAGACGGGGGCACGTAGCAGCGATTTCAGCAATGTCACGGCTGAGGCCGCGAAACTGCTGAAGCCCGCGACCACGGCAACACCCGCAACAGTTCTAGAACCGCGGAATGTCCGGAAACGCCAGCTTGCCACCGTGGACATGGACGCGGCCGAGCTCGGCGCAGCGATGCAGCGTGGGAAACACCTTGCCGGGATTGAGCAGGCCCTGGGCGTCGAAGGCGCATTTCAGGCGCTGCTGCTGGTTCAGATCGATGTCGGAGAACATCTCCGGCATCAGATCGCGCTTCTCGATGCCAACGCCGTGCTCGCCGGTGAGCACGCCACCGAGCTCGACGCAGCAGCGCAGGATGTCGGCGCCGAACGCTTCCGCCCGCTCGATCTCGCCGGCCTTGTTGGCATCGTAGAGGATCAAGGGATGCAGATTGCCGTCGCCGGCGTGGAACACGTTGGCGACGCCGAGCTGGTACTTCTCGGAGAGCTCGCGGATCCGCGCCAGCGCCTTCGGCAGCGCACCGCGCGGAATCGTGCCGTCCATGCAGAGATAGTCCGGCGAGATGCGCCCGACCGCGGGAAACGCCGCCTTCCTTCCGGCCCAGAACAGATTGCGCTCGGCCTCGGAGGTCGAGATCTGGCAAGACGTCGAACCGCAGCCCTGCGCAATCGACTCCACCCGCTTGATCAGCTCGTCGACCTCGATCGACGGACCGTCGAGCTCGATGATCAAGAGAGCCTCGACGTCGAGCGGATAGCCGGCATGGACGAAGGCCTCCGCGGCGTGGATCGCCGGCTTGTCCATCATCTCCATGCCGCCGGGAATGATGCCGGCGCCGATGATCCGCGCAACGCATTCGCCGGCCGCCTCGACCTCGGCGAAGCCGACCATCAAAGCGCGCGCCGTCTCCGGCTTCTGCAGGATGCGCACGGTGATCTCGGTGATGACGCCGAGCAGCCCTTCCGACCCGGTGATGATGCCCATCAGGTCGTAGCCGGAATTCTCCGCCGATTTGCCGCCGATGCGCAGGATCTCGCCGTTCATCAGCACGATCTCGCAGCCCAGCACATTGTTGGTGGTCATGCCGTATTTCAGGCAGTGCACGCCGCCGGAATTCTCGGCGACGTTGCCGCCGATCGAGCAGGCGATCTGCGACGACGGATCGGGCGCGTAATAGAAGCCGGCATGGGCGACCGCCTGGCTGATCGCGAGATTGGTGACGCCGGGCTCAGTGACGACCACGCGGTTGTCAAAATCGATTTCGCGGATGCGCTTGAACTTACCAAGGCCCAGCAGCACGGCATCGGCCAGCGGCAGCGCGCCGCCGGACAGCGACGTGCCGGAGCCGCGCGGCACCACCTTGATGCCTTGCGCGTGACAATATTTGAGGACGCGCGCGACCTGCTCGGTGGTATCGGGCAACACCACGACCATCGGCGGCTGCCGGTAGGCGGTCAGCCCGTCCGATTCATAGACCAGCATTTCGGCAGCGTTGTCGATCACGCCCTCGCCCGAGACGATTGCGCGCAGCGCCGCCGCGATTTCAGCGCGGCGATCAAGGATGGCCTGGTCGGCGGCCGGCATCATGATGGACATCGGGATTCCTCCGGGCTTCGCCCTTTGCCGATTTGTTACGACAAATCAAGCACGTCTGCACCTGTTTCCGAAGCCCGGCCGAAGGTCGGATTGCGCTCCCCCGCAATCACGAGTTCTCTCTGGGACAAGCGGACGGTCAGGAAACCTGTCAAAGTTTCGTGGCTTGTCCGACATAAGGCGGCCATGCCACAAACAATTTACTACCTCCCGGGACGAAACGAAGAGCACCCCATGAAGATACAGACCTTGAGCGCGCTGGCAGTCGTCACATCGCTGGCATTCGCATCCTCCGCGTCGGCGCAGGATGCCGCTGCCGGCAAGACCGCGTTCAACAAGTGCCTGGCCTGCCATTCGATCGGCGAAGGCGCCAAGAACAAGGTCGGCCCCGAGCTCAACGGCATCGATGGCCGCCATTCCGGCTCCGCGCCGGGCTACAATTATTCGGACGCCAACAAGAATTCGGGCATCACTTGGAACAAGGAACAGTTCCTCGAATACATCAAGGATCCGAAAGCCAAGATCCCCGGCACCAAAATGGCGTTCGCCGGCATCAAGAACGAAACCGAGGCCAACAACATCTGGGCCTACATTTCGTCCTTCGACAAGGACGGCAAGCAGAAGAAATAGCGCCGCGAGATGCTTGCGTCCGCCCTGGCGCAGATGTCAGAGCGGACCTCGCCGCTTGCTCAGCGCGGCAACAGATTGGTCTTGGCCAGATCGACCACTTCGTCGCCGCGGCCGCTCATCACCGCACGCAGCACCCACAGGCTGAAGCCCTTGACCTGCTCCAGCGTGATGGTCGGCGGCATCGACAATTCCTGCGTCGCGGTCACGACATCGAGCACGGCCGGACCGTCATGTGCCAGCACGTCGCGGACCGCCCCTTCGAGCTCGCCGGGGTCCTCCACCCTGACACCGTGAATCCCCATGGCGCGGGCCATCGCCGCGAAATCGGGATTTTTGAGATCGACGCCGGTCTCGATGAAACCCGCGGCCTTCATCTCCAGCGCCACGAAGCCGAGCACGCTGTTGTTGAAGATCACCACCTTCACCGGCAGCTTCATCTGCGTCAAAGTGATGAGGTCGCCCATCAGCATCGCGAAGCCGCCGTCGCCGGACATCGACACCACCTGCCGGCCGGGCTGCGCTGCCTGCACGCCGATCGCCTGCGCCATCGCATTGGCCATCGAGCCGTGCACCCAGGAGCCGATCAGGCGCCGGTGGCTGTTCATCTTGAGATAGCGCGCGGCCCAGATCGTCGGCGTGCCGACATCGGCGGTGAACACCGCATCCTCGGCGGCCTGCTCACTGAGCAGGCGCGCGAGATATTGCGGATGGATCGGCTTCTGGCCCGGCTCACCGCGGGCGAGGTCGTCGAGCCCGGCGCGGGCGTCCTTATAATGCGCGAGGCAGGCGTCAAGATGCTTGCGGTCGGTCTTCACGTTCAGCTTCGGCAGCAGCGCGGCGACGGTCTGGCCGACATCGCCGACGATGCCGAGATCGAGCCTGCAGCGGCGGCCGAGATTCTCGGGGCGGATATCGACCTGCGCAATGTTGATGCCGGTCGGGAAGAACTGCTTGTAGGGAAAGTCTGTCCCCAGCATCAACAGCACGTCGCAGGCATGCATCGCGGCATAGCCGGAGGAGAAGCCGATGAAACCGGTCATGCCGACATCGTAGGGGTTGTCGTACTCGACGTGATCCTTGCCGCCGAGCGCATGCACGATCGGGCTCTTGAGCGTCTCCGCGAGCTTCAGCAGGCCGTCACGCGCCCCAGCGCAGCCGCGCCCGCAGAACAGCGTCACGCGCCGCGCACGGTTGAGGAGATCGGCCAGCGCCTTCAGGTCGGCGTCGGCAGGCCGCAGGATCGGCGCCGGCGGCAGCAACCCGGCATTGGGTGAGACGAGATCCGAAACCGCGCGTCGACCATGATGTTCAGCGCCATGCGGCCGCGCAAGCCTCGCAGGATCACATTCGCGCGGTGCGAAGGCGCGGCCGACAGCCGCTATTGTGCCGCCACCGCATGCCGCGCCATCCGGCCGGCCATCACCTCGATCTCGGACACTACGAGATCGGGCGCTGCAAACTGCACCATGTGACCGATGCCGGGCAGCACGATCAGCCTCGCATTGGCTGCTGTCGCGGCGAGCGGGCGCGAGTGGACGTGCGTCGAGACCGTCTTGTCGACATCGCCGGAGATGATGGTGAGCGGCGCCGTGATCTCCGCGTAGCGCGGCGCCTGCGCGACGACGGCCGGCTTCAGCGTCACGAGGTCCCGCGCATTGGCGATAAACTCGCGCGGACGCAGCAGCAGCGGCGTCGCGCTGTCGCGGACAAAATGACCGGGCATCGCCTGCGGCGCGAACACTCCGCGCGCGCCGGCCTTGGTCACCAGCCAACCGAGCGGCATCGTGATCGTATGCGCGAGCAGCGGCCCGATCAGCGGCGTCGAAACCACCCTATTGTAGCGTCCGACGCCGCCGCGCCAGGGATAGGCGACAGGCGCCAGCAGCACGAGACCTGCGATCCGGTCCGGGTCATCCAGCGCCATGCGCAGGCCGAGCGCGCCGGCCCAGGAATGCGCCACGATGATCGCCCGATCGACACCAAGCTTGGCCAGCGCGTCCATAATCGTCCGGCTCTGGATCGCAGGCGTCGAATCCGCAATGCGGTCGCGCGTGCTCCAGCCATGGCCAGGCCGGTCGATCAGGATCACCCGACGGGTCGCGGCGAGCCTGTCGCCGAGCGGATGCTGCATCACACGGAGGTTGGAGCTTGCGCCGTGCAGCATCACAACCGGCGGCCCTGGAGCATCGCGCGGGCCGAGTTCGACGACATGCAGCGCCGCGCCCGCAACCTCGATCATGCGGCCCTGTGGCGGAAAGGCGCGCTGGATCAGCAGCACGCCGACCTGCGTCGCCAGCGCCAACCCGACCCCTGCCAGCGCCAGCACGGCGACCACAGTCAACATTGAGATGATCCGGATGCCCCGGTGCAGGGCGGATTTGTGGCGAGGCCGAGACCTCGTGGCGCGCAGCGACGGGTTCTATTTGGTCCGCACATGGTCTTGTTCGGAAAGCCAATTGTCACTTTCTCACGACCGTGCCGCGCACGATTTTCCACAATACGCCCAGCCTGTGGATAGCGGGTTCATACCAGCGTCATTAGCAGTTTCATAGATTGATGGTGGCAATTTCGCCATCAGACGCGAGGCTTCATCGAAAGCGGAACGCTACCTGGCTTGTGCACGACATTCACAGGAACCGGCGTCCCATACGACGAGTTCAACGGGAACAATCGGAGGAGTACCATGATTTCCGACCCTAGCGATGCGGCCATCGACCAGATCGTGGCAAGCTGCAATGGCGACCTGCGCGGAGCCCTGAAGGCGTTGCTGCTCGTCAATGAGCACCTGGAAGCTGAGCTGCAGCAATTCTACGCTGCCGCAGCCCAGGACAGCGCCCCCCGCGGCAAGTTCCTGCATTAGCGACTCGAGGCACTTCGGTGCGCTCGGCTATCTTCGACGTCCTTGTCAGACGGATCGTCCTCCGGGCAGGCGCCGATCGTTGAGCGGGCCAGCTTCGCATCCGCCATTGATTTGCCGGGTCCGTCCCCAAACCAGACGTCGCCGTCGATCCCCGGATTGGTCGTGACGATTGGAGGAATCCGTAGCGCGATTTCCGACCACGCAATAAGGGCTGTCGGCGAGGCACGAGGTTGCGGTCGCGAGCATCATCGCGCCGGCCAGCGGCAATGATTTCGGGGTTGTGCTCCTGCGCCGGATTTTGGTTGCAGAGAAGCGCGCGCTCGCGGACCACGAACGTGGTCAATCGCGCTCGTTCAAATATCGCGGCCTTCGACCTTTTCGGAGAGCTGCTTGACCTTCTCCGGTATCTTTTCGAGATGGGGGTCGACGGCTAGCGCCTTGCGGAAGGCGTCGAGCGCGCGCTTGTCGTCGCCGATGTCCTGCATGATCGTGCCGAGACCGACGAGCGCGCCGAAATGGCGGGGCTCGCGGATCAGTACCTGCTGAAAATCTTCCAGCGAACGGACGTAGTCGCTCTTCAGATAGTAGAGCGTCGCGCGCCGATTCCAGGCCTCGACGTAATCGGGCCTGATCTTGATCACCGCATCCAAAAGCTTCATCGCGACATCGATGTTCTGGGCATCGAGCGCCGCCTTGGCGCGCACCATAAGCAGTGCGGCGGTGTCGCTCGGGGTGTGCAACCATAGCGCCCAGATCCGCGCCTCGACATGGCGGGCGCTGTCTTCATCGGGCGCGGCCTTCAGCGCGCCGAACAGGAAATCCAGTCCGCGAGCGCGGTCGGCCGGAACCTTCGGCAGCTTGCTCGGGGCTTCGGGCAGTTTCTTCTGGGCCCCGGGCGGCGGAATGACCCGGGGATCGCCCTGTGCGGCCGCCGCGACAGGCACAGCCAGAAGAGCTGCGATCAGTATCGCCAGCCGGCAATGATTGGGCCCAAGGAGTCTTAATCCCATTATCCAAGTCTAGACGCGCAAAGCCGCGCTGCAAAGCAGCGCGGCGTCAAAGACCTGTGAAAGAGCTCGGTTCCGCGATCGGGAACAGTTAGCCGATCGGCCGTGAATCAGCCCTGGCGCGCCTTGAAGCGGCGCTGGACCTTGTTGATCACGTAGACGCGGCCCTTGCGGCGAACCAGACGGTTGTTGCGGTGACGGCCGCGCAGCGACTTCAGCGAGTTACGGACCTTCATGGGACAATCCTGTTACTTCGAAAGGCCCGTGTTGGAGGCCGTACCTGATCAATGCCGTAAACTGGCAAAATGGGATTTATCCCGAAGAGCGGCCTTGCCGCCCGGGACGGGGCGGTTTCTAAGCCATCGGACCGGCGGATGTCAATGCAATCGGGCCTGTTTTCGACCGCCTCGGCCGGGCGGAAACTTCGCCCGCTCCGGCACGCGATATTGAAATCACTGACAAAATGGCGGCGGTCGGGATCGACGAGCCTCTCCCAGCCGCCGCCTATGCTGCCTTCATGGGGTCCAAGCTTGCCAAGAATGCAGCGAATCGTGCTCGCCCAGGGAGAACGGCAATGCACGAGGTGAGCTGCATCCTGAAGCCACCGCGAGCGCCGCCGTATGATCCAGCCCACAGGCCACGGCGAGCCGCCGGACACGATTTCGCGATTGCGCAAGCGGCCGATGCCGGCGCCGACGCGGCTGATCTGCAAACGGTCGCCTTGCGAAAATAATTATATAGTATAATCAATTTGGCGAACGTAATGATCAAACTGCCGGGGAGGCCCGTAATGACCAAGCTCAAACTGCCCGATATCGAGAAGGTCGTCGCGATCGACATCCACACCCACGCCGAGGAGCCCTGCGGCATGCATGGCGACGACGGCTATGACGACTTCCAGGCGCAGATGGCTGACTACTTCAAGTCGCCGCACAAGCATCCGCCGACGGTGCCGGAGACCGCGGCCTATTACCGCGCCAAGAACATCGCCGCGGTGATCTTCCCGGTCGATGCCGAGCGCGAGACCGGCTTCCGCCGCTACAACAATTACGAGATGCTGGAGGTCGCCTCCGACCATCTCGACGTCCTGATCCCGTTCGTCTCGATCGACCCGCACAAGGGCAAGCTTGGCGTGCGTGAGGCGAAGAAGCTGATCGAGGAATACGGCGTTCGCGGCTTCAAATTCCATCCGACCATGCAGGGCTTCTATGCCAACGATCGCATGGCCTATCCGCTCTACGAGGCAATCAACGACGGCGGCGCGATCGCGCTGTTCCACACCGGCCAGACAGGCGTAGGTTCGGGCATGCCGGGCGGCATGGGGATGCGGCTGAAATATTCCAACCCGATGTACATGGATGACGTCGCGGCGGACTTTCCCGATCTCAAGATCATTCTCGCGCACCCCTCCTTCCCCTGGCAGGAAGAGGCGCTGTCGGTCGCGACCCACAAGCCGAACGTCTATATCGACCTTTCCGGCTGGTCGCCGAAATATTTCCCGCCGATTTTGGTGCGCTACATCAACTCGATCCTGCAGGACAAGATGCTGTTCGGCTCCGACTGGCCGGTGATCACGCCGGACCGCTGGCTTGCCGATTTTGCCAAGCTCGACATCCGCGAGGAGATCCGACCGAAGGTGCTGAAGGCCAACGCGCGGAAGATTTTGGGCATCTAAGGGAGTATCATCGGCGGCAAGCTTCCGAGGTGGTTCATGACGAACTTCGCCCGACTTGCCGCACTCCTCGCCGCGTTCCTGATCGGTAGCGCGGGGTTCGGCTGCGCGGCAGGTGCCGAGCGGCCGCCCGCATTCGTCGAATTCGAGAGCCCGCTTGCGAGCGCGCAGCCGCTGCAAGGCTACCTGCGATTGCCCGATGGGCCGGGCCCCTCGCCCGCCGTGGTGTTGCTGCACGGCTGCAGCGGCTATTTCAAACGGCTCGACGAGCGCTGGGGCAAGCGGCTGGCGGCGTGGGGCTATGTCACGCTCACAGTCGACCGGTTCGGGCCGCGCGGGATCACCAGCGCCTGCACAAGCGGCGTGCCGCCCGCAACCGTGCACGACGCTTATCGCGCATTGCATTTCCTCACCCAGCAGCGGGCGGTCGATCCTGCCCGCGTCGCGGTGGTGGGCTTCTCGCAAGGCGCCTGGCTTGCCCTGTTTTCCGTTGAGCGCGGCGCGATCGAGCGCAACGCAGCGGACAAATTCCGTGCCGCCGTCGCCTTCTATCCATCCTGCCTGGGTATCCAAGGCAATATGACGGTGCCGACCCTGATCCTGATCGGCGAGCTCGACGACTGGACGCCGGCCAGCGAGTGCCGGAACCTCGTCGACGGCCGCGACGATTGGGGGATCTCGCGCGAGAAGGGCAAGGGAGCTCGGATCGAACTGATCATCTATCCCGGCGCCTATCACGATTTCGACGTGCCGCATTACAGCACGCCGGCGCGGTTGCTCGGTCATCACCTCGAATTCAACGCGGCGGCGCGGGATCAATCCGTCGACGCGCTCAGGAAATTCCTGTATGCGACGATCGGCGGGCAAGGGAGACCACAATGACCATCAAAGCCGTTGTCTTCGATGCCTATGGCACGCTCTACGATACCCAGTCGGTGGCCGACGTCACCGAGGACGCCTTTCCGGGCTATGGCGACATCATCACCCAGGTCTGGCGCATCAAGCAGCTCGAATACTCGTGGCTGCGCACGCTCATGCAGCGCTATCAGGATTTCGCCGTCGCCACGCGCGACTCCCTTGCCTACACGCTGCGCTGTCTCGGCCTGCAACATGACGAGGCGACCTTCGCGCGCATCATCGACAAGTACCGGCACCTCGCGCTCTATCCGGATGCTATTCCTGCGCTGGAGGCGATGAAGGACAGGAAGCTCGCGATCCTCTCCAACGGCAGCCCCGACATGCTGAATGCGCTGGTGCGCAATTCGGGGCTCGACCGCCTGCTCGATGCGACCATCAGCGTCGATGTCCACAAGGTATTCAAGCCGGCGCCCGAGGCCTACACGCTGATCGAGGAGGTGCTGAAGGTGCCGCCAGCGGAGGTGTTGTTCATCTCCTCCAATCCATGGGACGCCTGCGGCGCCAAGGCGTTCGGTCTCAATGTCGCATGGATCGAGCGGGTGACGCCGGAGGCCATGGCGCTCGCCTGCGTCGAGAGCGAGACGGTCGCCCCATTGACGATGTTCAAGGCACTGCGTACCCAGATGGACGAACTCGGCGTCCTGCCCGATCACCGTATCCACGGTCTGTCCGAACTTCCCGCACTGGTGTCTGCAAGGTCCTGAACATTATGAGTCTCGAGTCCGTCCGCGCCTTCTTCGCCGAGAAGGCGCCCGATATCTCCGTGATCGAATCCAACGTGAGCTCCGCGACCGTCGTGCTGGCAGCCGAGGCCTATGGCGTCGAACCGGCGCGCATCGCCAAGACGCTGAGCCTGCGCGTCGGCGACCGCGTGGTGCTGATCGTCGCCAGCGGCACCTCGCGGATGGACAACAAGAAGGTAAAAGCGGCGTTTGGCGGCAAGCCGAAGATGCTCGGCCTCGACGAGGTCGCCGAGATCACCGGCCACGAGGTCGGCGGCGTCTGCCCGTTCGGCCTGAAGTCGCCGCTGCCGATCTATTGCGATGTGTCGCTGAAGGCGTTCGACGTCGTCGTGCCCGCCGCAGGCTCGACTCACAGCGCGGTGCGCATCACGCCCGATCGGATGGCAGAGCTGACATCGGCCGAGTGGGTCGACGTCTGCGAAGTCAGACCCTCGAGCAGTTTCGGTTCTGATTGAAACAGAACCGAAGCCCTGGATTCTTGTCTTGGCGCGTTTTCTTCACGCGAACCGGTGTCCACTTCGCTCGAAAACGCTCCAGGCGCTAATCATCATCCTCGTCGTACCACGGCCGCGACGGCGCGACTGGAGCAGGTTGCGTCGCACGCGGCCGCTGCTGCGTCTGCGGCTGTTGCGGCGTACGCCCCTGCGTTTGCGGCTGTTGCGCCTTTGCATTTGACTCGAACACGGCACGACAACCGCTGGAGAGTTGCGGCGTGTTCTGTCGCAGGCAGGCCACGATGCGCTGAGCATCAGGTATCTGATCGCTGCACAGACGCCACACATCCGGCGTGCAAGCCATCTGCTGTTCCCAGGTTCCCCGATATTCCTCGGCGAACGCGGCAGTTGTCGCGGCAGCTCCCCCGATCGCGATGGCAAGGCTCAGGACGATCCGCGGCGATCGCATGTCCGGCTCCCGTGATCTCAAATTCGGATATTGGCGGGCGCGCGCGGTTGTCCGCGGCGATGCGCGCCAGACTGGCCAATGAATGCGGCCAAGGATCGTTCGAGTGGACAACTAAATGTGAAGGCGACCGGCGGAGTTCCCTATTCGACCTTGCCGATCTCTTTTCACCGCCGCGATCGGGCGCACGCTGCATTGAGCGCAGACAGCCCACCGCCCCATGAAATCTACGAAGCTGCGCTTCCCCTACCGCTTCTTCCCCTTGGCAAAATGCCTGGCGAGAAAATCCGCGAGCACCTCGACGCGGGCGGGGCGCGGGCCGCCGGGCGGGGTGACGAGATGCACGGCGCCTTCGGGCTGCTTCCAGCCCTTGAGGATCACCTCCAGCTCGCCGCGCGCAATCGCGTCGCCGACGATGAAGTCGGGGAGATCGGCGATGCCGAGGCCGGCGAGCAGCGCCGGCATTACGGCTTCGCCATTGTTGACGCGGAGCTGGCCCGCGGGGCGCACGCTGGCCTGTTCGCCTGTCGCATTGGTGTACTGCCAGACACCTTGTGTCGAAAGGTAGGCATAGCCGAAACATTTGTGCTCGGCGAGGTGCATCGGATGCGTCGGCCGGCCGTAGCGCTTCAGGTAGGACGGCGCCGCCACCGTGTAGCGCGGCATCGCGCACAGCCGCCGTGCGATCAGCGAGGAGTCCGGCAGCCGCGCGATGCGCAAGCCTGCATCGAAGCCTTCGCCGATCAGGTCCACCGTCGCGTCGCTGAGGTGCAGGTCGATCGAGACCTCCGGATAGGCCTCCATGAACTCCGGCAGCAGCGGCGCCACCGTCTTGATGCCGAAGCTCATGGGCACTGCGAGCCGCACCAAGCCGCGCGGCGTGGTCGATTGCGCCAGCGCCTCGTTCTCGGCGGCCTCGCCATCGGCGAGCAGCCGCGCCGCACGCTCCGACAATTTTTGTCCCGCATCGGTCAGCGCGAGCCGCCGAGACGTGCGGTTGAACAGCCGCGCGCCGAGTCGCTCCTCCAGCCGGCTGACCGCCTTGGACACCGTAGCCTTGGACAACGAAAGCTCGCTCGCGGCAGCCGCAAACGACCGTAATTCCACGACTTTTGCGAAGATCGCGAGCGCCTCGAAGTCCGGCAGTTTCGACATGGCGGCGGCTTCCGCTGGATGAAATAGGAAACAATGAGTTTCGATAGTTTCTATTTATATACCACGGCCGACGACATATCCAAGGCTCAACGACATTCAATCCATCTCATCGAACGGAGTATTCCTGTGATCGAACTGAGACCATTCGCAAAGCTCGGCGGCGCCGACCACGGTTGGCTGAAGGCGAAGCATCACTTCTCCTTCGCGAGCTACTACGACCCCAACAACATCAGCCACGGCGCGCTGCGGGTGTGGAACGATGACGAGATCGCGCCGAATTCAGGCTTTCCCGCGCATCCCCACGCCAACATGGAGATCATCACCTATGTCCGCGAAGGCGCGATCACGCACCAGGACTCGCTTGGCAACAAGGGACGCACCGAAGCCGGCGACGTTCAGGTGATGAGCGCCGGCAGCGGCATCCGCCACTCCGAGTACAATCTGGAGCCGTCAAAGACCAAGATCTTCCAGATCTGGATCGAGCCGACGACGACAGGCGGTCACCCGACCTGGGGCTCGAAGCCGTTTCCGAAGGCCAACCGCTCCGGCAAGCTCGTCACCATCGCCTCGGGCATCGAGGGAGACAAGGATGCGCTCCCGATCCGGGCCGATGCACGGGTGCTCGCCACCACGCTGAAGGCCGGCGAGAGCGCCGAATACTCCGCCGACAGGGCCCGTCACCTCTATCTGGTGCCGGCCGCCGGCAGCGTTGAGGTGAACGGTGTGCGCGTCAATGCGCGCGACGGCGCCGCGATCCGCGACGAGGCCAAGCTGAAGATCACCGCGCTCGAGGATGCCGAGCTCGTGCTCGTCGACGCGGCCTAGTCACCACACTCACTTATCGTCATGCCCGGGCTTGACCCGGGCATCCATCGAGCTTCGCAAAGAGTCTTTTGTTTGATGGATTGCCGGGTCAAGCCCGGCAATGACAGCCCCAGCCAACTCCCCCACCTCACCCCAAAAGGAAAGTATCATGGCCAAGGTTCTCGTGCTCTATTATTCCGCTTACGGTCACATCGAAGCGATGGCGACTGCCGTCGCGCAGGGCGCGCGCGACGCCGGCGCCACCGTCGACATCAAGCGCGTGCCCGAACTGGTGCCGACCGAGGTCGCAAAGGCGTCGCACTACAAGCTCGACCAGGCCGCGCCGGTCGCGAAGGTCGAGGACCTAGCCAACTATGACGCGATCATCGTCGGCACCGGCACCCGCTTCGGCCGGATGTCGTCGCAGATGGCCAATTTCCTCGATCAGGCCGGCGGCCTGTGGGCCAAGGGCGCGCTGGTCGGCAAGGTCGGCGGCGCCTTCACCTCGAGCGCGACCCAGCACGGTGGCCAGGAGACCACCCTGTTCTCAATCATCACCAACCTCCTGCATTTCGGCATGACCATCGTCGGCCTCAACTACGGCTTCGCCGGCCAGATGAAGCTCGACGAGATCACCGGCGGCGCGCCCTATGGCGCCACCACGATCACCGGCGGCGACGGCAGCCGCCAGCCGAGCGAGAACGAGCTCGCCGGCGCTCGCTATCAGGGACGCGTGATCGCGGAGACGGCCAACAAGCTCCACGGCTAAGCGCCACCGCCATCTGCGTGGCTGCCCGACGCGGGCGGTAATTCTTCGCTGCAATTGCGGTCCTGGCTCGAGAGCGCGATCACTGATCGCGCTCTCGTAAAGCCACGCAGTGATTTGGCCCAGGATTCGCTCAAAGCACCGATACGATTGCCTTCGCCAGATCGTCGAGCCGGTCTTCCGGCAGGCCGGCCACATTGATGCGGCTGTCGCCGACCATATAGACCGCGTGCTCGTTGCGCAGCCGGTCGATCTGCGCCCCGGTCAGGCCGAGGCGCGAGAACATGCCGCGATGCTCGGCAATGAAATCAAAGCGATCCGAGTTGGATTGACGGCGCAGGGCGTCGGCAAACGCCACGCGCAGCCGAAGCATGCGCTGACGCATCTCTTCAAGCTCGGCTTCCCACTCGGAACGCAAGGCCGGGTCGTCGAGCACGATGCGGACCGCCGCGGCGCCATGATCAGGCGGCATGGAATAGAGCGTGCGGGCCGCGGCCAGCATGTGGCTCATGGCGATGTCGGCCTGCGCAGCATTCCTGCCCAACACCATCGCGGCGCCGACCCGGTCGCGATAGACCGAGAAGTTCTTCGAGCAGCTCGACGCCACGACCATTTCCGGCACCTTGGCCGCAACGATGCGCAGGCCTTCCGCGTCCGCTTCAAGCCCGTCGCCGAACCCTTGATAGGCGATATCGATGAAAGGCAGCAGGGCCCTTTCGACCAGGAGCGCGGCGACGCGTTGCCACTGCGCAATCGTCAGGTTCGCACCGGTCGGATTGTGGCAGCATCCATGCAGCAGGACGATGTCGCCCGCCTTGGCCTTCGCGAGGTCGGCGAGCATGGC
The DNA here is from genome assembly GCF_029910015.1 of Bradyrhizobium sp. ISRA436. Lineage (NCBI taxonomy): Bacteria > Pseudomonadati > Pseudomonadota > Alphaproteobacteria > Hyphomicrobiales > Nitrobacteraceae > Bradyrhizobium > Bradyrhizobium sp. ISRA436. Next base: position 1,351,128 of record NZ_CP094519.1, on the reverse strand, counting down.
CTCGAACTTGACGGCTCCGCTTCCCGCGTCGAAATACTCATACTCGGCGATTTGCAGCCCGGCGCCGCGCATGGTCGGCACATGGTTGGGCCAGGTCGGTCGAGAGACCCAGATGGTGCCATCCGGCTTGGTCCGGCGAAGCAACTCGGCGAGCAGCCGCAACGCACCCGAGCCACCCGGCGCCTGCGCGACACGAACACGCGACGTTTCGACACTGTCGCCGAACACCAGCCTGAGCATTGCGGCGTTGAAGCCCACGTCACCGGCGAGCCCCAGATAGGTCTTGCTGTCCTGCGCGCGCAGCAGGCGCTCTTCCGCTTTCCGCACGGCGCGCATGATGGGTGTCTTGCCGTCACGGTCCTTGTAGACGCCAACGCCAAGATCCACCTTCTGCGTACGCGTGTCCGCCCGATAGAGGTCGATGAGGGCGAGAATCTTGTCGGGTGGAGCAACGTCGAGCTGTTCGAACATCTCTTCAAATCCAAACGTCTGGGATGCGGCAGTCATAGGCAAATGGCGCGACCAACGCCAGCGCTTTCGGCCTCGACAGTGCAGTCTCTCGCAACCTACGGAACAGCCCTTCCCGCTCCTACGGGCAGCGCAGCAAGGACCGGTTTCGTGCCAGGCTCAAGCCGGCGCCCAAGAGGTTTGGCATGAATCACGCTCCGAAGACCCGTTGGCCGGAACTGCCGACCGCGGCGTGGCGCGACACCGCTGCCACGCTTCAGCTCTGGACCCAGATCGTCGGCAAGATCCGGCTGGCGAAATCGCCCTGGCTCAATCATTCGTGGCACGTGACGCTCTATGTCACCGCGCGCGGACTGACGACCTCGCCGATCCCGGACGGGGACCGCACGTTCGAGATCGACTTCGATTTCATCGATCACGTTCTCCGCGTCTCAACCAGCGACGGCGCCGAGCGGCAATTCGCGCTGGCCGGACAATCGGTCGTGAGCTTCTACGCGACGATCATGGCGAGATTGAAGGACCTCGGCGTCGACGTCGCGATCGACGAGATGCCGAACGAACTGCCCGACCCTGTCAGGTTTTCACAGGATACGCAGCATGCTTCCTACGATGCGGATGCCGTACGGCGCTTTCACCAGATTCTCGTGAACTGCGACCGCGTGTTCAAGCAATTCCGCACGGCCTTTCTCGGCAAGGCAAGCCCGGTGCATTTCTTCTGGGGCAGCCTCGATCTCGCGGTCACGCGCTTCTCCGGCCGGGCGGCACCGCAACATCCCGCGGACTTGCCTCTTTTCGCTTCATCCGATGTTCCGTTCCGGGACGATCGGGCGGTGCTCAACAGGAGTGGTTGCATTTGTGTCCGCGTAACCCCGGATTAACTATGAACATTTAGGTTGAGCCGGGCCGAAATGTACTTGCCGGCCGGGTCAAGTTCAAAGCGTATGACGGATAGTAACCAGGTAACCCGGTCGGCAACGGACCACGTGGGAGACGCAACCTCATGGGAAGCGCCTGACCGCACACCATCGGCGCGTCGTGGCGGCGAGCAGCCTGAACTCCTCAAAGCCAGACTCACGCTTTCCGGCGTTGTCGCGTTCTTTCGCAACAACGGACTGCGCGTCGCGCTGCTGTCGCTTGCCCTGTTCGCGGCAGGCGTCGGCATCCTGATGGCGCTCCCGTTGCACTATGCCGCGACCGCACTGGTCGTCGTCGATCCCCGCGAACAGCGCGTCACCAACGACCAGGATGTCTTGCCGGGCATCGGCCAGGATGCCGCCGCACTGCAAAGCCTGATCGAGATCGCCAAGTCCGACGGCTTCCTGCGGCCCTTGATCGAGCAGCTCAATATCCGGAACGACCCCGAGATCGCAGGCTCGGAAACCGATCCGGCCCGCGTCCTGGACCGGTTTCGCAAGCACCTCGACATCTCGCGCCGCGGCCTGACCTACGTCATCGCCATGACGTTCGTCTCCAACTCGCCGGAGAAGTCCGCGCGCTATGCCAATGCGATTGCCGAGGCATTCGTCGCAAGTCAGGCCAACGATCGCACGATCGCGACCGACGATGCCGCCGACTGGCTCGGCGACCGCCTCAAGTCGCTGAGCGATCGCCTGCGCGCGTCCGAGGAGGCGGTGGCGCAGTTCAAGCGCGACCACGTGATCGTCGATGCCGGCAAGGAGGGCACGACCCAGCAGTTACGGATCGTCGAGCTGAACCAGCAGGCGTCCGCCGCACGCCTGAAGACCGAGGAAGCCAAGACCCGCTACGAGCAGACGCAACGCGATCTGAAGTCCAATGTCGAGGCCCCGGTGAAGCAGGACCTGCTCACCGCGCTCCGCGCCCAGCGTGCCGCGCTCAACGACCAGATCGCGCAGAAGCGCGCGGTGCTGGGCGACCGGCATCCGGAGCTCGTCATTGCGCTCGGCCAGCTCGCCGAACTGAACAAGCAGATCGAGGTCGAACGGCAGCGCAACATCGCCACCGCGAAATCCGAATATGAGACGCTGCAGGACCAGCAGAGGACGCTCGAGGCCCAGCTCAAGGCGGCGGAAGCTAAGGCTCTGACGGATGCGCAGTCCCAGGTCAAGCTGCAGGAACTGCAGCGCAGCGCCGACGCCAACAAGAACATCTACGAGCAGTTCCTGGCGCGCTACAAGACAACCAACGAACAGCGGCTGCTGCAGAGCTCGCAAACCAAGATCGTCTCGGCCGCAAGCCCGCCGACCCGCCCGACCCGCCCGCCGCTCGCCCTGCTGCTCGTCGCGATCGCCATCGCCTCGACGCTGACATCGACAGCCGCGGTTGCAACGCTGGAAGCGCGAAAGACGGTCTCGCCGGAGAAGACACCGGAGCCGCTCCCGGCAAGACCAACAGCAGCGCCGCGCGCGGTACCGCAGAGCCTGCCGGTCTGGGCTCGCATTCCGGCCACCGTGCCGCGGAACGGCCGAATGACCATCTGGCAGACGCCGATCGGCGGCCCCGATGAATCCGACCTCCGCCCCCACATGGAGCAACTGCTTGAGCGGGTTGCCGCGCTGCCCGGGGAGCATGGCAAGATCGTCCTCGTGACCGCGCGCCAACCGGGCACCGGCGCCGAGGCGATCGCACGCTCGCTGAACCTGAACGCCGTCAACAACGGAATGATGAGTGCGCTGATCCAGGTTCAGAATGACTCGGGCCTCGGGCGTAGCGCCGACGTGACGGTGCAAAGCACGGCTCCGACCGTCGCCCGCGCCGCGCGTGCAGCGCTACACTCAGTTGGGCTGCTGCTCGGTGCCGGCCGCGACACGATGCAGGAGGACGAGGATATCCGCGCCGAATTCGCCCTGATCGTGGTCGATGCGCCGTCCCTCGCGGAGCAGCCCGAGGTGGCCTCACTGGCCATCTATGCCGACCTGATCGTGCTGGTCGAGCGCGAGAGCGGCGGCGACGCCGCGGCGGTCGATGGCGACATCGCGGCGCTTTCGAAGCGAACATCGGCCGCGATCGGCGTGGTGATCAACCAGGCCGCCGTGCGTCCCGTTCCTGCAACAGCGATCGCAAGTTGATCGTCCGATGGCCCGGCCGTCGATCCTCGCCGTCATCACTGCCGCAGCACTTCTGCTATCCACCGCCGCGCAAGCGTGCCTCGCCCTCAACGAAGGCGTTTCTGCCGACCGGATCAAAGCCTTGTCACGCGGCGTCAATGCCGACGGCTGGATTGCCGGTCCGCGGTCGGCGCCGCCCCGCAGCCTCCTGCTCGACCTGCGCAAGGCCGGCATGACCCACATCCGCCTGCCGGTGCCCGCCGACTATGTCATGCCGCGTTTCGCCTCCAAGGCAGATCGCGACCGGCGCCTGCACACGGTCGACGCCGCGCTCAGGACCTTGCTCGCGCTCGGCTATGCCGTCTCCGTCGATCTGCATTCCGGCGAGCTGTTCAATGCGCTGCATAAGGACGATCCGCCCGCCGCAATGACGGAGATGAAGGAGGCCTGGACCGAGCTCGTACAGGTCATCCAGCGCTATCCGGCCGATCGAGTCTTTGCCGAACTGCTGAACGAGCCGGAGGTCGACGCCGCGCAGTGGCAGAGCGAAGTCGAAGAACTGGCCAAGTTCGTCCGCCGCCTGCTGCCGCAAACCACGCTGATCACGGGCCCGGTCAACTGGCAGCGCGCCGATGCGCTGCCGGACTTCAAGCCGCTCGGCGATCCGAACATTGTCTATGCCATTCACTTCTATGACCCGATGGTCTTCACCCATCAGGCTCACTGGGATCCGGCCGAGCCGCTCCACGACATCACCGGGCTGCCCTATCCGATCCGCCCCAACGATCCGCGGGTTCAGCAATTGCGGGAACAACTTGCTGATCTGAACAAGGGCAAGGCACTTGCGATGCTGGACCGCGCCATCCCCGACCGCGGTATCGACAAGTGGCTCGCGCCCGCGGCCGCCTGGCAGCAGCAATACTCACGCCCGATCATCATCAACGAGTTCGGTGTGCTCAAGGCCGGAGCCCCGCGCGACAGCCGGCTGCGCTGGCTTGCCGGAGTCACGGCCTATGCCCGGCAACATTGCTGGGGCTGGACCCACTGGGAGATGATGCAGGGCTTTGGTCTGGCCGATGCCATCTCGGGCAAGGCCGATCCCGATGTGCTGAAGGCGCTGTTCGGCGTGCACTAGTCCGCTTGGTTAACCAATTCTTACACAATGAGCGGCTAGATCGACCATGCGGATGTGGCACGCCACACCTCCGGTCATTTTAGGTCAGAGCTCGTGCGAGCAGACATAATCCCGCGGCCGCTGGTGGCCGGCGATGTGATTCCGGCGCTCGGCATCGCCGTTGCATCGATCGCATTCGCCCCGATCCTGCAGGCGGCCAACGCCGGGCTCGCAATCGTCGTCGAAAGCCTGATCGGCTGCGCGATCGTTCTCGCGGCGCCGGCTTATGCGCCGTCGATTGCCATCTTCATCATCTTCTTCCAGAACCTCTTCGTCTCGATTCTGTCGTCATACATGACGACAGAGGCGGAGATGGAGTTCGTCAAGGGCTACAACTTCCTCATTTGCGCGGTCATGTGGTTGGTCACGCTAGCACTGTATGTGCTGCGCGAGCGCAACCATTCTCCGGACCTCGACCGGATCATGAAATGGGGAATGATTACGCTGGCGACAGTAGCGGTGTATTGCGCCCTCGGCGCCATGCAGGATGCACGCGCGGCCATCGTTTATTTACGCAACATAGCGTTTCCGATATTTCTTTTTCAGTTGTCGCTGCTGACCGCCGCAACCTTCGAAATCCGCGTCACGCCGTTCCTGGTGGCCGTTGCCACGCTGTTGATCGTCTGCGGATATGTGGAACTGCTGTTTCGCGATTTCTGGCTCCATATCACCAACGGCTACACGTTCTGGCACTTCGACGAGCTGAAAGCGTCCCGTTCCGGCGCCTGGGAAGCGGAGATGCGGGCAACCGGCAACGTCCCGGTGGATCTGCTGGACCGCTTCCGCTTCAGCTTCTTCAACACACCGCTGCTGGAGGATCTCGGACTGTCGAAGCTGCTGCGCATCTTCGGACCGAACATGAGCCCGATCAGCTTCGCCTACGGCGTAGGTTTCTCCATCCTGTTCCTGTTCGCGGTCGGCTATCGCTGGCTGGCTCTGGCCGCGATACCGCTGCTGATCTTCTGCAGCGTGAAGGGCGCGCTGATCCTGGTCGTCTTCGTGGCACTTGCCTGGACGTCAACCTGGCTGCTCGGTCCGATCATCACCCTCGCCGGTGCGCTTGTTGCCCTCGTGCTGTACGCCATCGTGGCCATCCATGTCGGACTGCAAATCGGCGACTTTCACGTGATCGGATTCATGGGCGGCTGGAACGGCTTCTTGCAGAACCCGATCGGCCGCGGCCTCGGCGTCGGCGGCAATCTGTCCGAAGGTTACTTCTCGATCGACTGGAGCGCTGCGCAGCAGGCCGGCAGTATCGAGGGCGCAGCGGAAAGCGCTGTCGGCGTGTTGCTCTATCAGATGGGCATCGCGTCCCTGGTGCCGCTCAGCTTCTTCATGGCCGTGGCACTCAAGGCCTGGCGCCTCTACGCGTCCTCCGGAATTCTCATTCAAGGGCTCGCCGGCTTCGGCACGATGGTCGTGCTCGCCAACGGCATCTTTCAGGAGGAGGCCCTGTTCGCGCCGCCGGCGCTCGGGCTGTTGCTGTGCTTGACCGGGCTTGTGATCGGCCATCATTTGCGCACGCAAGACGGCGGCCGGAAGGCCTCCGATCGAACGTGACTGAATGCCGGCGTCTATACGACGTCGACACAAGTGCCCGGCCGCAAACAACCACCGCGCACTGATCTTTCGTGATCCGGAGCGTCAGAGCGGCTTGATCTGCACCTTCCGAAACTTGACCACGCCGGAACCGTACTGGAGCGCGACATAGCCGCTTGCGTGCTTGGAGTCCTGCGCATCGACGGTCTTCTGGCCGTTGAGCGTCACCACGAAGTGCGGCCCTTGCGCCGTGATCTCATAGACGTTCCATTTGCCCGCCGCCTTCGGCATCGGATCGACCTTGGCGACGCCGACGATGGCACCGGTGCCATAGGTCGGATCCGGCCGTTTGTCGAAGATGTTGACCTCGTAGCAGCCCTTGCCGTCGATCGTCTTGTTGGTCTGGCAGCGGATGAAGATGCCGCTGTTGGCCTCCTCGTCGACCCAGAACTCCGCCCTGATCTGGAAATCCTTGTAGGGCGTCTTGGTGACGAGATAGGCGAGATCCTTGCCGTCGAGCTTGTCGGCCACCAGCGCGCCGTCCTTCATCGCCCAGTTGGCTTTGCCGACCTCGTCCCAGTCCCCCTTCTTGGAGCTGTCGAGCAGCGTGACCCAGCCGTCGCTTTGGCCCGATGCGCCGGTGGAAAACTGCAGCACGGCGGCAGCCACCAAAAGGCCGGCCGCAAGTGTAGGCACATACTTCATCAGGGGTATCCTCCCGCTTGTTTTGGTTGGCGCGCAACCTAGCATCGTCGCGCGCCGCGTAAACGCTGTTTTTCATGTTGCAGCTGCGTTGTGTGATAGCCCGTTGTCACAACCGGAGATCCGACATGCGCGAGCACGTCCTGTCCGGCGCCCTAGCTCTGCTTCTCCGTCGGTCATGGCCTCGTCGTGCAGTGCAGGCTGCAGCGGCGGCGACGCCGCCATCAGCGAGGATCCCAACAGCTCGGCGAGATCGCGCGGCGGCAACGGCTTGCTGAACAGGAAGCCCTGCATCTCGTCGCAGGCATGCGCCCGCAGGAACTCTTGCTGCTCGGACGTCTCGACCCCCTCGGCGACGATGGTCATGCCGAGTGCCTTGCCCATGCTGATGATGGCCTGCGCGATCGCCACATCCTCGGAATCGTCGGGCAGGTCGCGCACGAAGGAGCGGTCGATCTTGATGGTGTCGATCGGGAACTGCTTCATCAGCGACATCGACGAATAGCCGGTGCCGAAATCGTCGATCGCCAGGCGAATGCTGCGGCTCTGGATCGCGTCGAGCACGTGGATCGCCCGCGAGACGTTGCGCATCACCATGCTCTCGGTGACCTCGAGCTGCAGCAACGCCGGCGACATGCCGCTCGCAGCCAGCGCCTCGTCGATGTCGTTGAGGAGATGCGGATCGGCGAACTGTCGCGGCGAGAGGTTGACCGCCATGGTCACCGGCCTGAGGCCGCGACGCTGCCACGCCATGTTCTGCGCGCAGGCTTCCTTGAGCACCCAGCGGCCGATCGGCACGATCAGGCCGATTTCCTCGGCGAGCGGGATGAATTGTCCCGGAGCGACCCGACCGAGCTCGGGATGCGTCCAGCGCAACAGCGCTTCCACACCGCTGATCTGTCCGCTCGCCATGTCGATCTTGGGCTGATAGTCCAGCGAGAACTGGTCGCGCTCGAGCGCGCGGCGCAGCGCGCTCTCCATCGTCAGGCGCTCGATCGACTGCGCCTTGATTTCGCTCGAGAAGAAGCGGAAGCCGTTCTTGCCGTCCTCCTTGGCGAGGTACATCGCCATGTCGGCATTCTTGGTCAGTGTCTGCACGTCGGTGCCGTCCGCCGGGTACATCGCGATCCCGATCGAGGCCGTGGTGTGGCACTCGTGCCCGCTGAGCTGTACCGGCTGGCTGAGCGCCACAAGGAGGTCGCCGGCGACGCGCTCGACGTCATGACGCTCGGCGGGGTCTTCGAGAATGACGACGAACTCGTCGCCGCCAAGCCGCGCCACCACGGCGCTCTCCCGCAGGGATCCGCGCAACCGGCCGGCGATCGCCACCAGCAGCGTATCGCCGGCATCGTGGCCCAGCGAGTCGTTGATCACCTTGAAGCGGTCGAGGTCGATGAACAGCACCGCGAATTGCCGGCGGTGGCGGTCCGCCGACTCGATCGCGCGATGCAAAAGCTCGTTGAACGTCTCGCGGTTGGGCAGGTTGGTGAGGCTGTCATGCGAGGCGAGGTACTCGATGCGCTCGTCCGCCTTGTTCTTCTCGTCGGCGCGGTCGAAACCTTCCAGCGCGAACGACAGATTGTCGGCGAGCCGCTGCAAGAGCTCGGCGAATTCCGGTGTGAAGGTGTCCTTCTCGATGGCAACGAAGATCATCACGCCGACCACCTCGCCGTTGACGACCAGCGGAAAGGCAGCGCCGGATTTCGTTCCGTCGAGGCGGGCTCGCTCATGGAAGGCGGCGGTCTGCGCGTCAGCGCAATAGTCGTCGATGATGCAGGCCTTGCCCGACCGGAAGGCCCTGCCGCAGCAACCACGCCCTTCGGGGTGCGCCTCGTTGGTCGAGAGCGTCCCCTCCCGCGCCCCCTCTGCAGCCGGTCCCGCGCCCGCGACGATCTCGAGATAGTCGCTGCCCTGCCGCGCCAGCGCGATGGTGGTGGAGGTGAATTTGCCGCCGCTCGCGGCCGCCTCGCAGACCAGTTGGTAAAGCTCGCTGCGGGACTTCGCCCGCATGATCGCCTCATTGGTCGCGCTCAGCGCCGCGAACATGCGCGACAACCGTTCCCGTTGCTCGTCGGCCCGGGCCTTCTCATCGGCCCGGTCGAAATTGTCGAGCGCAAATGACACGTTCTCGGCCATTCGCTGCAGCAGCGCCATCATCTCCGGGCTGAACGTGCCGAGCTCAGCGGAAAGAAACACCAGCGCGCCGATCGCCTCGCCGCTCTTGAGCAGCGGCAGGGCCGCACCGGATTTGCTGCCGCTGTCGCGGATGACTTGATAGAGATGCGACTCGGTCCCGAAGTCGCTGAGATAGTCGTTGGTGATGCACGGCCTGCGGGTGCGGATCGCGACGCCGGTCAGGCTCTGCCCCTCCGGACGCGAGGCATCGGCCGACAATTGAACCTCCCGGGCACGCACGCGGTCGGGCCCCGAGGCCGCGACGCTTTCCAGGAAGGGCTCGCCCGGCCGCACCAGCCTGATCGTGGTCGAGAGGAACTGGTCGCCGACCGCCGCCGCATTGCAGACCAGCTCGAACAATTCGCTGCGGGATTTCGCCCGCATGATCGCCTCGTTGGTCGCGCTGAGCGTGGCGAACATCCGTGTCAGGCGCGCCTTCTGCTCCTCGGTTCGCGCCTTCTCGTCGGCGCGGTCGAAGCTGCCGAGCGCAAACGACACGTTGTCGGCGAGCCGCTGCAGCAGCTCGGCGAATTCAGGCGAGAAGGTGTTGCGCTTGGCGGAGATGAACAGCATCACGCCGACCGGCTGCTCGTTGACCAGCAGCGGAAACGCCGCGCCCGAGCGCGCGTCCTCGCGGTCGATGACCTCGCGGAATGCGCTATTGGCCATGTCGCCCGGGAAGTCATTGTTGATGCAGGCCCGCCGTGTGCGGAACGCCCGGCCGCAGACGCCGCGTCCTTCCGGCAGCGCTTCGTTGCGCGAGACGGTGAGGCGCCGCGCATTCTCTGCGGTGGGTCCTGCGACCGCGATCATCTCCAGGAAATCGTCGCCGGGCTTCGCCATCAGGATGCTTGTCGAGTTGAAGCCGCCGCCATGCGCCGCCGCCGCGCAGACCAGCTCGAACATTTCGAGCCGCGACCTGGCGCGCATGATCGCCTCGTTGGTCGCGCTGAGCGCCGCGAACATCCGCGACAGCCGCTCCCGTTCGGCGTCGGCCCTGGCCTTCTCGGTGGCGCGCCCAAATGTGTCGAGCGCGACCGACACGTTCTCGGCGATGCCCGCGAGCAGCGCGATGATCTCGTCGTCCGCGGCCCAGGAATTGGCGATGAAGAAGATCAGGACGCCGATGCTGTCGCCGAACCGGGTTAGCGGCAGCGCGACGCAGGCCATCAGGCCGCTGCCGCGGGTCTGCGCCTGCGACGGGCTCGCCGATTTCGGGATGTCGCGCTCGATGCAGGGCCGCTGGGTGCGGAACGCCTCGCCGCAGATGCCCTTGCCGTAGACATTGTCCGGGTCGGTCGAGAAGCGCGTTTGCGTGATCAGCTCGATCGCCTCGCCGGTGCCGGCGACCGGCTCGAGCCAGTGCGTGTCGGGTTCGGCCAACAGCACCACCGTGGCGAAGGACTTGCCGCTGAACACCGCGGCGTCGCAGACCCGCTGGTAGAGATCGTGCTCGGTCTTGGCGCGGAGGATGGCCTCGTTGGTCGCGCTGATCGCGCCGAACATGCGGTTCAGCCGGCGCATCGCCCGCTCGCCGCTCTTGCGCGATGCTTCGTGGTTGAAATTGTCGAGCGCAAAGGACACGTTGGCCGCCATGCGCTCCAGCAGCGCAACGATCTCCTCGCCGAGCGAGTGCGGCTCGCGCCGCGTCACCATGAAGACGCCGACGCTGCGACCGTTGCAGACCACTGGCATCGCCGCCGCGGCGCCGACACCGCTTCGGACCGCGCCGCTGCGCCAGGCCGCCGAACGGGGATCGTTGATGTAGTCGTTGCTGACGCAGGCCGCCTGGTCGCGGAACGCCCGCCCGGCAACGCCATCGCCTTCCGGGGTGTTGGCGATGACGGAAATATCGATGCTGCACAGCCGCGCGACGTCATCCCCGAAGCCGGCAGCGAATTTCAAGCGGCCGGTATCGGGCTCCAGCAAAAACACGGTGACGGCGAGAAAGTCGCCACCGGAGAACGCGGCTTCGCAGACCTTGCTGTACAGCTCCTCAGGCGATTTCGCGTAAAGGATCGCTTCGTTGGTGGCATTCAACGCCGCGAATGTCCGTCCGATGGTCGACTGCACGATCCCTGAGGCCCCCCGGGGCCGCCCCCCTCCAATTTGGCCGGGAACATTGCCGACCGGACACCTAAGTGAAGGTTAGTGCCACCGACCTGTCGCGAGTCAGAGTAAACGCCCGACCAACAAAGCGAGCGGTCTTCCGGGGAATTACGGACGCTTCTGTGCCAGGCTGAGGCGGTGGCGTCCTCCGCCGCATATCGCCCCCTCCTCGCGCCGGCGCACCGGCCAAATTCCGCATCGCGACCGCGCCCGTTCCACGCTGTGAAATCCAGGCGCCGAGCACCCAGTTCCCGGTATGGCGGACCGGATTTTCTGCGCTTGCTCGCTCCCCGGCGCTTTGAGACCATGACATTAACACCACCAAGCAAGACCCGCGCAGTGCGGGCCGACCGCGAGGAAATCCCATGCCGATCGTCCAGGCCGACCGTCTCACGCGCATCGGCGCGGCGCTCTTGAAAGCCGCCGGCGCATCGGAGGAGGAGGCGAACGCCGTCGCCTCCGGCTGCGTCAACGCCAACCTCGCCGGCCACGACTCCCACGGCGTGATCGCGATCCCGACCTATATCGACCGGGTCAAGGCCGGCCACATCGTGCCCGGTGCGAAGTGGACCATCGTGCAGGAAAGCCCGACCACAACCGTGATCGACGGTCACTGGGGCTTCGGCTTCCACGTCAACGCCAAGGCGATGGAGATGACCATCAACAAGGCGAAGACCGCCAATGTCGCGGCCTGCACCGTGTTCCGGCAGAGCCATGTCGGGCGTCTCGCGCATTATCCGATGATGGCGATGCGCGAGGGCATGATCGGCATCGCGGCCGCCGACTCCGGCCGTTCGCCGAAGCATGTCGCCCCGTTCGGCGGGCGCGAGGCGCGGCTTGGCACCAACCCGATCTCGATCGCGGTGCCCTCCGATCTCGAGGCGCCATTCTATCTGGACATGGCGACCTCGGCGGTCGCCGCCGGCAAGATCCAGCTCGCGGTGGCGCGCGGCGAGCAGATCCCCAAGGGCTGGATCATCGATTCCGAGGGGCGCGACACCACCGACCCGAAGGACTACCGCAAGGGCGGCGCGCTGCTGCCGCTTGGCGGTACCGAGGGCTACAAGGGATCTGGGCTTGCCGCGATGGTCGAGGTGCTGTGCGGGCTGCTCACCGGCCTCGGCTTCGGCGTCGAGCCGACCGGCCGGCACAATGACGGTTGCTTCATGGCGGTGTTCAACGTCGCCGCCTTCCGCCCGCTCCAGGATTTCAAGAAGGAGGTCGGCGACTTTGCGCGCTATCTGAAATCGACGCCGCCCTCGGAAGGGAGCCGCGGCGTGTTCTATCCAGGCGAGATCGAATATCTGCGCGAAGTCGAGCGCCGCAAGAACGGCATCGAGATCGAGGATGCCACCTGGGAGAAGCTGAAGGCACTCGCCGCCGACTACAAGCTCACCCAGGATCTCGATCTTCGTTGATCGATCGCCGAGCACAGGAGAATGACATGACACGGCAAATGGCGCTGGTTGGCTTCCTGCAGGCGCAGAACTGCACCAACCTGCCAAGCTCATGGCGCCACCCGGAGTCGCGCGACGATTCGATGTCGGCGGACTACTACCAGGAGATCGCGCGCATCCTGGAGCGCGGCAAATTCCACATGGCGTTCTTCGACGACCGGCTGGCGATGCCCGACCGCTACGGCAACGATCACGCGCACACCGTCGAATACGGCATCCGCTGCGTGAAGATGGACCCGATCGTGGTGCTGACCACGATGGGCATGGTCACCGAGAAGCTCGGCCTCGCCTCGACCTGCTCGACCACCTATTTCGAGCCGTTCGACGTCGCCCGACGCTTTGCCACGCTCGACCTGATGACCAATGGCCGCGCCGCCTGGAACGTGGTCACCTCGGTCAATGACGGCGAAGCGCTCAACATGGGCAAGGAACACCATCTCGAGCACGATCTGCGCTATGACCGCGCCGACGAATTCATGGAGGTGGTGCTCGGCCACTGGGATTCCTGGGAAGACGGCTCGCTGATCATCGACAAGAAGAGCGGCCGCTTCGCCGATCCGACCAAGGTGAAGCGGCTCGACCACAAGGGCGAGTTCTTCACCTCCCGTGGCCCGTTCACCGTGCCGCGTTCGCCGCAGGGCCATCCCGTCGTCATCCAGGCCGGCGCGTCCGGCCGCGGCCAGCGCTTTGCCGGACGCTGGGGCGAAGTGATCTTCACCGCGGCGCGCAACCTCGCCAATGCCAAGCAGGGCTATGAGGCGATCAGGGGCGAAGCCGCGAAGGCCGGCCGCGATCCCGACCAGATGTTCCTCTGCAACCTGATCACGCCGGTCACCGGCGCGACCAAGGCGGAGGCCGAGGACAGGATGGCTGTGATCCAGAAATTGCCGCTCGAGATCGACGCGCTGTCGCTGCTCGCCGAAGGCCTCAACTTCGATTTCGGCGCCAAGCCCATCGATGAGCCGCTGACGACGGAGGAACTGCAGGGCATGCAAGGCATGCTCGGCATCCGCGACGGCGTGCTGCGCACCTCCGGCAAGACCAATCCCTCGACCCGCGACTTCATCACCTTCTCCGGCCGCGGCCAGGTGCAGGACGCGATGGTCGGCGGCCCGAAGGAGATCGCCGACAGGCTGGAAGAGATGTTCGTCGGCCGTGGCTGCGACGGCTTCGTCGTCGCGGCGAGTTACGTGCCGGGCTCCTATGCCGACTTCGTCAACCATGTCGTGCCCGAGCTGCAGAAGCGCGGCCTGTTCCACAAGGACTACGCCGGCAAGACGCTGCGCGAGAATCTCGGCCTCAAGCGTCCCGCCGCCGGCGCCTGGAAGACCCGCCCGCAGGCCGCCGCGGAATAGAAGGACACCATCATGCGCTGGCTCAAATTCACCGCCGCAGGCAAGACGTCCTGGGGCCTCGTCGAGGGCGACACCGTCGCGACCGTCAATGGCGATCCGTTCGGCGAGTGGACCAAGACGTCGCAAACCCATGCGCTGAAGGACGTGAGGATCGAGCTGCCGCTGATCCCGTGCACCTTCTACTGCGTCGGACTGAACTATTTGAAACATCTCAAGGAAGCCGCCGACAAGGCCGGCACCGTACCGAACGTCCCCGATCGTCCCGAGATCGGCTACCGTGCGCAGAACGCGCTGATCGCCCATGACGAGGATGTCGTGATCCCCGCGAGCGCGACCGAGAAGATCCATTACGAGGGCGAGCTCGTCGTCGTGATCGGCAAGAAGGCCAAGCATCTCACCGAAGCCAATGCGATGGACTGCGTGTTCGGCTACACCATCGGCAACGACGTCTCCGAGCGCACCTGGCAGAAGGCCGATCGCGGCCTGTGGCGCTCCAAGAACGCCGACACCTTCAAGCCGATGGGCCCGTGGATCGAGACCGATGTCGATCTCGATCGGATGGAGACCGCGATCCGCGTCAACGGCAAGGAGACCGGCCGTTTCCACACCAACGAGATGATCTTCGGCATCGTGCCGTTCATCGTCGAGCTGACCAAATACTTCACGCTGTGGCCCGGCGACGTGATCTGGATGGGCACCGACGGCGCCTCGCCCGACCTTAAGGACGGCGATGTGGTGGAGATCGACATCACCGGCATCGGCACCCTGCGCAACCGCTTCGTGAAGGAGAAGGTGTGAGGGTGAATACCTTGGCCCATTAACGTCGCCTATCCCGTCATCCTGAAGGTGCTCGCGAAACGAGCCTCGAAGGATGCGCGGCCCCGCTGGCGCCCGTCGTGCTTCGAGGCTCGCTCCGCTCGCACCTCAGCATGACGGTGATAGAGTTGTGCTCGTCCATTTAACCGTCATTGCGAGCGAAGCGAAGCAATCCATGCTTCAGCACATGCGGACAATGGATTGCTTCGTCGCTTCAGCGCAAAATTGCTTTGCAATTTTGTCGCGAGCTCCTCGCAATGACCGGAATGGATTTCCGATGCGATCGTCAAGAAAAGCGTAGCTCCGCGTTCTCGCGACACGACCTGCCCGAGCTTTGCATCTCATTCCGTCCTTCTTGATCAGAGGGCGCAGGGAAAGCCGGGTGCCGATCGCACCCATGGGTCCCGAGCAAATGGAAAGCACGGGAGGTAGGACCACAGGTGAAACCGGAGCAATCCCGGCTTTCCCTGCGCGATGGTTTTACGGCTTATACGTGCTCTCCCCGGCGAGACTGGGCTTTGTTGTCACCGTCATCCGCGAGACGCTTTCGCGTCCTGGGAGTCGACACCTGCCACTAGGGCGTCGGAACCACACGACTTCACCGTCCGCTTCATGCACACTCGTCAGTTGCGCAATCGGCGTCCACCGCATCCCAACCCAACACTCGTGACGATCGCGAAGCGCCCCTCAGGCGGGTGAGACGCGCCATTCATACACTGAGTTCATTTCTGATAAACAGAAATACTTTTGGTGCGAGGGCTTGCGCCGTCGGGCAAATCAGCGCTAGGGGCGACGCGTCAGTGTCGAGCCCGGAATCCGTCCGGCCGCCGTCGTCATTGGAGCGAAACGACTTGTCGGCCGACGCCTTGGCGAATGCCGCGCAAGCGACCAAGAGGCATCCCGGATTCAAACTAGCGTACAGCCTCCAGGCCGCCCTTCACGTGATCGATGAAGGCTCGCAGCTTCGGCATGATTTGTCGGTGGCTCGGATAATAGAGGAAGACGCCCGGCGTCATCGGCGCGAATTGCTCCAGCACGTGGACGAGTTTTCCGGTTTTCACGGCGCTGGCGGCAAGCGGTGCAGGCACTTGCGCAAGACCGATACCTTCGACCGCGGCGCCGAGCATCGTGGGAAAGTCGTGGGCGATGAAGGGTCCCGATACGGCAATCTCGATCGAACGGCCGTTGTCATTGAGCAACCATGGCGCGAGTCCGCCGTTCGATCGTCGTAATCTCAAGCAGGCATGCTGGCGCAGATCGTCAGGGCATTCGGGCCGGCCGCGGCGGTCGAGATAGGCCGGGCTGCCGACGGTGACGAAAGGCAACGGCTTGGTCAGGCGCACCGCGACCATGTCGGGAGCAATGAACTGGCCCATTCTGATGCCGGCGTCAAAACCTTCGGCCGCGATGTCGACCAGTTCCTCGCTTGCGGCGAGTTCGACCTCGATCTCGGGAAACGCCCGGCAGAACGAGGCGATCAGCGGCTCCAGCAAGATCGGCACCACCGCGCGTGGCACGGTGAGACGCAACAGCCCGGCCGGTCGCTGACCGAGTTCGCGCGCGGCCCCGCTCGCGGCGACCAATTCCTCGAACGCCGGCCTTGCGCGCGCAAGAAATCGTTCGCCGGCTTCGGTCAGGCCGACGCTGCGGGTCGTGCGAATGAAGAGCACGGCGCCGACCCGCGCCTCGAGGGCGCGTACCGCCTGACTGATTGCCGATGGCGTGACCCCGAGTTCGGCCGCAGCGCGGCGAAAGCTACGATGCTGGGCGACGCTGAGGAACGTCTCCACCCCATCGAGCGCACCCTGCCGGACTGTGAAGTTCTGCTTCATGGCCCGTCAACATTATCGCGAATAGTCGCTCGCGGAAAGCCGTCTTAGATCCGACCTGCAAATGGACCGCACCGCACGTGCGCTGACATTCGCAACATCACGACATCAGTCGTGAGCGGAGCAATGAGACCCAATGAAAGCCATCCGTCACACCGTCTTGGCACTCACCCTCACCCTGACAGGCGCCACCTCCATGACCGCTTCATCCCTTGCCCAAACACAAGCCACGTCCCCCACAACCACCGGCGTGATGGTCATTCTGACCGTCAAGCCGGGCATCACGCGCGAACAGGTGATGGCGGTGATGCCGGATGAAATCCGGCAGACCGTGCAGCTCTATCTCAATGGCAAGGTTCGCGAATGGTATTCGCGGTCCGACGGGCGCGGAGCCGTGTTCCTGCTCGATGCCAAGGACGCCGCCGAGGCGCACGCGATCATGGATAGCCTGCCGCTAGCCAAGCAGAATCTCATCGACCACGAGTACATCGCGGTCGGTCCGCTGCTGCCGCTCCGCTTGCTCGTGGCCAAGCCCTGAACGCCCCACCGAGGTCGAACCTGATCGACGGGTTCGACCTCCGCCGACCAAATGGACAATCACAAGGGAAGCCGACCGTGCCACCGACCTTCAATCTTCCATTCGTCCTCAGCGTCGCCGGAGCCTTCCTGGCAAGTTCGGTAGTGGCCACCACCTACGTCTGGCCCGCGATCAGCGCAATGCCGTATTACGACGCCCTGAGACTTCTCGCAGCTTTCCATGCGTTCAGGTTCTTGGGGATGAACTTCATGGTAGCCGGCTTCGTGTCTCCAAAGTTGAGCTCGGATTTCGCCAGCAAGATCGGATGGGGTGATCTTATCGCGGCTGTTCTCGCGCTCCTTTCGATGGCGGCACTCTCCGGGCGCTGGTCAATCGCCATTCCGCTGGTCTGGATATTCAACATCTGGGGCACGCTGGATCTTCTGAACGCCTACTACATGGGCGTAACGAAGATCCGGGATCCCAGCCTCTTCGGCGCCGGCATTTACATTCCGGCGCTCTATGTGCCACTGCTGCTGGTCAGCCACGTCCTTGTCTTCGTGATCCTGTTGAGGTCCGGGCCAGCAGCGTAGGACGGGCGCGTCTCGAAGGATGCACGGCCAACGGCTGGGCCGTCGTGCTTCGAGACGACCGCTACGCGGTCTCCTCAGCATGGCGGAGGTGAGCTTGAGCGCGAGGTTCTCTCCCGTCACGAATATGGATTGATCAACTTCTGCTGCTCGGTGGCGTGGTGCACGAGGAGGTCGATGAAGGTCCGCACCTTCGCCGACAGATGATGGCGATGCGGATAGACCGCGTTCATCGTGAACTCGACCGGCCGGTATTCGGGCAGCAAGCGGACCAGCTGCCCCGACTCGAGCTCGTCGCGGACGAGGAAGCCCGCGGCGAGGAAGACGCCGACGCCGGCCAGCGCGGCGAGCTTCAGCGTTTCGCCGCTGTTGGCGACCAGATTGCCGGAAACCCGCACCGACGCCGGCGTGCCCTTGCGGTCGACGAAGTGCCAGTCGTCGCCGTAGGGATAATTGGCGTGGCGGATGCAATTGCGCGCCGCGAGATCGGCGAGTTGCTCGGGCTTGCCGTGTTGCTCGACATAGCCGTGCGAGCAGCACAGCACGTGGCGCCAGGTGGCGATGCTGCGCACGATCAGGCTGGAATCGGGCGGCGGGATCATGCGCACCGCGAGATCGAAATTCTCGTCGATCAGATCGACATTACGCTCGCCGATCGCGAGGTCGACCTTGACCTCGGGATAGGTCGCCAGGAATTCGGCGACCGCGGGCGATAGAAACTGGACGATGTGGGTGTTGGTGTAGATGCGCAGCGTGCCGCGCGGCACCGACTGCAGCGCGCCCGCGATGTCGTCGGCCTGCTCGATGTCGGCGAGGATCTGAACGCAGCGATCGTAATAGGTCTGCCCGACCTCGGTCAGGCTGACCTTGCGCGTGGTGCGATTGAGCAGCCGCACGCCGAGCCGGTCCTCCAGCGACTGGACGTGGTTGCTCACCATGGTGGTGGACATGTTGAGCTTGCGGCCGGCCGCGGAAAAGCCCCCGGAATCCACGACCCGGACGAAGGCGGTCAGACTGGTCAGGCGATCCATTTGGCAAGGCCCAGATTGTTCGCGCTGGCTTGATAATGCTTCCAGTTTTATCGGGATTATCACAGCAGGAAGAACATTGCATCTAGGGGGCCGGAAGCCGGCGCCCTCGGCCTGAGGACGCGCGCATCGATCCGGAGGATGCCATGTCGATCGCCAGCTATGTCTCTGACGAAACTACCAAAACCGACCTACGCCCGTCGCCGAGAGCGATCAAGCGGGCGGCGCTTGCGCTGGCAGCGGCGCTCGGCATCGCCGCCGCCGGCGATTTTGGTTACGGCTACATCACGACCGGCCGCTACCTCGAATCGACCGATGACGCCTATGTGAAGGCGGATTCCACGATCATCGCGCCGAAAGTGTCCGGTTACATCGCGCAGGTGCTGGTCACCGACAACCAGCCGGTGAAGGCCGGGCAGTTGCTGGCCCGGATCGACGACCGCGATTACCGCGCCGCGCTCAACCAGGCCAAGGCCGATGTTGCCGCGGCCGAAGCGTCGGTGTGCAACATCGATGCGCAGCTCGCCCTGCAGCAGCCGGTCATCGAGCAGGGCAAGGCCGATGTCACTGCCGCCGAAGCCAATCTGAAATTCGCCCAGGAAGAGCGCGCCCGTTACGACGACCTGATGAAGACCGGCTCCGGCACCGTGCAGCGCGCGCAGCAGACCGACGCGGCGCTGCGCTCCAGCACCGCGCAATTGCAGGGCGCGAAGTCCGGACTAGCAGCGGCCGAACGCAAGGTCGACGTGCTGTCCACGCAGCGCGCCCAGGCCATGGCGCAGGTCGACCGGGCGCGCGCCGTCGAGCAGCAGGCGGAGCTGAACCTGTCCTATACGCAGATCACCGCGCCGGTCGACGGCACGGTCGGCGCCCGCACCCTCCGCGTCGGCCAGTATGTGCAGGCCGGCACGCAGTTGATGGCGGTGGTGCCGCTGGATGCAGTCTATGTGGTCGCCAATTTCAAGGAGACCCAACTCACCCATGTGCGCAACGGCCAGCCGGTCGAGCTCACCATCGACAGCTTCCGCAACACGACGCTGAAGGGCCATGTCGACAGCCTGTCGCCGGCGAGCGGGCTCGAGTTCGCACTGCTGCCGCCCGACAACGCCACCGGCAACTTCACCAAGATCGTGCAGCGCGTGCCGGTCAAGATCGTGCTCGACGACAACAAGCTCGCCGGCCTGCTGCGCCCGGGCATGTCGGCGATCCCGACCGTCAACACCAAGGCAACGGTGCTCGCCGAGCGCGAAGCCCGCAATCACCTCGCCGCGGCAGCCCGTGGCAACGGCGGCTAGAGCCGCAGCGCGACCGACCGTTCGCTCGCTCAAGCTCCTTCGCCAACATCACGGGCGGCTGTGCTCCTCCCCCTCGTGGGAGGAAACGCCGCGGCGCGCGTACCGCACAGCGGATCGAGCCAACGGCCGCGTATCGACGACCCGATTATCAGTCTTGAACGGACAATCCTTCCAGCATTTCCTCGATTATCGAAAGCAGCCGCCTAATGCATGCTTCATGCGCAAGCAAGGAACGACCCCGATGACCGCGCTCCAGCCCGCACTCAATGCAGCCGACGCCGCCGACCTCAACACCCCCGCAACGCCGGCGACGCCCGCGGTCCCAGCACGCACCTGGGTCGCGGTGGTCGGCGCCAACCTCGGCGCCTTCATGGCGGTGCTCAACATCCAGATCGTCAACGCCTCGCTTGCCGATGTGCAGGGCGCGATCGGCGCCGGCATCGATGACGGCGGCTGGATCTCGACCTCCTATTTGATCGCTGAGATCATCGTGATCCCCCTGAGCGGCTGGCTCGCGCCGGTGTTCTCGGTGCGCAAATATCTCCTCGTCAATGCGTTGCTGTTCCTGGTGTTCTCGGCGGCGTGCGCGCTGGCACAGGACCTGCCGCAGATGATCGCGCTGCGCGCCGTGCAGGGCTTCACCGGCGGCGTGCTGATCCCTATGGCGTTTACGCTGATCATCACGCTGCTGCCGAAGGCGAAGCAGCCGATCGGGTTAGCGCTGTTCGCGCTGTCGGCGACGTTTGCGCCGGCGATCGGCCCGACCATCGGCGGTTACCTGACCGAGAACTGGGGCTGGCAGTACATCTTCTACGTCAACCTGGTGCCCGGCGCGATCATGATCGGCATGCTGTATGTCTCGCTCGACTCGAGCCCGATGAAGCTGTCGCTGCTCGCGAAGGGCGACTGGCCCGGCATCATCACCATGGCGATCGGCCTCGCCGCACTGCAGACCGTGCTCGAGGAAGGCAACAAGGACGACTGGTTCGGCTCGCCGTTCATCGTCAGGCTGTCAGTGATCGCAGCCGTCGCGCTGACCGCCTTCCTGGTGATCGAGCTCAGCGTCGAGAAGCCGCTGCTCAATCTGCGCTTGCTCGTCCGCCGCAATTTCGGCTTCGGCATGCTCGCGAACTTCCTGCTCGGCATTGCGCTGTACGGCTCGGTGTTCATCCTGCCGCAGTATCTGTCGCGCATCCAGGGCTACAACGCCGAGCAGATCGGCATGGTGCTGGCCTGGACCGGGCTGCCGCAGCTCGTGCTGATCCCGCTGGTGCCGCGGCTGATGCAGCGCTTCGACCCCCGCATCCTGATCGCCGTCGGCTTCGCGCTGTTCGCGGGCTCCAACTTCATGAACATCACTATGGCCAACGACTACGCCACCGACCAGCTGTTCTGGCCGAACATCGTTCGCGCCGTCGGCCAGGCGCTGGTGATGGCTCCGTTGTCCGCCGTTGCGACCTCGGGCATCGAGCCGGAGAACGCCGGCTCCGCCTCCGGCCTGTTCAACATGATGCGCAACCTCGGCGGCGCCGTCGGCATTGCACTGTTGCAGACGTTGCTGACCAAGCGCGAGCAGTTTCACTCCAACGTGCTGAGCGAGCCGGTCTCGTTGTTCGAGCAGGCCACTCGCACGCGGATCGAGCAACTCACCCAGTACTTCATGAGCCACGGTGTCGCCAACCAGGCGGACGCCACCAGCCGCGCGATCGTTGCAATCGGCAAGATCGTGCAGAAGCAGTCCTTCATCCTTGCCTTCAGCGACACCTTCTATCTGCTTGGCGTCGCCCTGATCGTCGCGCTGATCGCGGGACTGTTCCTGAAAAAGCCCGGCCATCTTGCCGATGGCGGAGCACACTAGACATCAATCCCCAACCGAAACGGAGAACGACCATGAAGCCTCGCATGAACTTCTACCAGGCCGCACCGGAAACCATCAAAGCGCTGGTCGCGGTGGAAAACCAGATCAGTGCAAGCGGCCTCGAGCAGTCGCTGATCGAGCTGGTCAAGACCCGCGCGTCCCAAATCAACGGCTGCGCCTACTGCATCAACATGCACACCGAGGACGCGCGCAAGCATGGCGAGACCGAGCAGCGTCTCTATCTGCTCAACGCCTGGCGCGAGTCGCCGCTCTACAGCGAGCGCGAGCGCGCGGCACTGGCCTGGACCGAGGTGCTAACCCTGATCTCGGAAACGCATGCGCCCGACGCCGACTATGAGGCCGTCCGCGCGCACTTCTCCGAGACGGAGTTGGTGAACCTGACCGCGCTGATCGGCACGATCAACGCCTGGAACCGGATCGCAATCGGCTTCCGTGCCGTGCCCCCGGTGAAGGCGAAGGCGGCGTGACAGCGATATTGTCCGCCGTATATTCCGCTGTCATGCCCCGCTTCATGCGGGGCATCCAGTACGCCGCGGCCTGTCGATTCAATAACCGGCGTCTCTGGAATACTGGATCGCCCGGTCAAGCCGGGCGATGACATCGCGAGAATGCGGGGCAGATTAAACCGCCGTCGCCTTGGCGAACTCGACATAGATCTCGCGCAGGCGGTCGGTCATCGGGCCGACCTTGCCGCTGCCGACCTTCTTGCCGTCGATCGCGACCACGCCCTGGACGAACACCGACGCGCTGGTGATGAAGGCTTCCTTGGCGGCGAGCGCCTCCTCCACCGTGAAGGCGCGCTCCTCGATACGGAGCTGGTGCTCCTCGGCGAGCTTGACCACCGCCTTGCGCGTGCAGCCGGGCAGGATCTCGTTGCCGTTCTGCCGCGTCACGATGACGTCGTCCTTCGTGACGATGAAGGCGGACGACGAGCCGCCTTCGGTGACCTTGCCGTCCTCGATCATCCAGGCCTCGCCGGCGCCGGCTTCGGCCGCGGCCTGCTTGGCCAGCACCTGCGCCAGCAGCGCCACGCTCTTGATGTCGCGCCGCGTCCAGCGGATGTCGGGCACGGTGATGACGTTGATGCCGGTCTTCGCCGACGGCGCGTTGATGATGTCCTTTTCCGACGTGAACATGATCAGGCTCGGCTTGACGTCCGCCTTCGGGAAGGCGAAATCGCGGCCTTTGTCGGCGCCGCGGGTCACCTCGAGATAGACCATGCCGTTGACGAGGTTGTTGCGCTTGACCAGTTCCTTCTGGATCTCCTCGATCCGCGCCAGGCTCTCCGGCAGCGCGAGCTTGATCTCGCCGACCGAACGCTCCAGCCGGGCCAGGTGCGAGGCGTTGTCGATCAGCTTGCCGTCGAGCACCGCGGCCACCTCGTAGATGCCGTCGGCGAACAGGAATCCGCGGTCGAAGACCGAGACCTTGGCCTCCGAATGCGGCACGAACGAGCCGTTGACGTAAGCGATCTTTTCCAAGCGAGTTCTCCTGCGGACGAAGGGCGGTTTCAGGCCTTCGTATACGCAAATTGTTAACGCGGATAAACCCTCAGTCCGTCATTCCGGGGAGATGCGCAGCATCGAACCCGGAATCTCGAGATTCCGGGTCTGGTCCTTTGGACCATCCCGGAATGACGATCGCGTCATTCGTCATTGCGAGGAGCGACAGCGGCAATCCATCCCTCCGCGCCCGCGGGCCGATGGATCGCTTCGCTGCGCTCGCAATGACGTGGGAAGGACGCCGCAGTCTCAGTGCGACAGGATCTTCGACAAGAACTTCTGCGCCCGGTCGCTGCGCGGCTTGCCGAAGAAATCGGTCTTCTTGGCATCTTCCACGATCTCGCCGAGGTCCATGAAGATCACGCGGTCGGCGACCTTGTTGGCAAAGCCCATTTCGTGAGTGACCACCATCATGGTCATACCGTCGCGGGCGAGGTCGACCATCACGTCGAGCACCTCGCTGATCATCTCGGGATCGAGCGCCGAGGTCGGCTCGTCGAACAGCATGGCGATCGGGTCCATCGCAAGCGCACGGGCGATCGCGACGCGCTGCTGCTGGCCGCCCGACAGCTGGGCCGGAAACTTGGCCGCGTGCTCCGTCAGCCCGACGCGATCGAGCAGCTTCTTGCCCTTGGCGACAGCGTCGTCATGCTTGCGGCCCAGCACCTTCTCCTGCGCGAGGCAGAGATTGTCGATGATCCGCAAGTGCGGGAACAGCTCGAAATGCTGGAACACCATGCCGACGCGCGAGCGCAGCTTCGGCAGGTCGGTCTTGGGATCGTTGACCTTGACGCCGTCAAGGATGATCTCGCCGCCCTGGATCGGCTCGAGCGCGTTGACGCATTTGATCAGGGTCGACTTGCCCGAACCGGACGGGCCGCAAACCACGACCACCTCGCCCTTGGCGACGCTGGTGGTGCAGTCCTTCAACGCCTGGAAGCTCGGCCCGTACCATTTGTTGACGTGATTGATCTCGATCATTCGGTTCTCATCAGCCGCAGCGGCAAGGGTTCACCTCTCCCTTTGGGAGAGGCATAGGTCGCCTTCGGCGGCCGTGGTGGGAAAGGACGCCGAAGCGAAGCTTCGGCTTTGGCGCAGCGCCGGGTGAAGGGTGACGGTCTATCGATGGAGCGAAACCCCTCACCCGGATCGCTGACGCGATCCGACCTCTCCCTGTGGGAGAGGTGAAGAGCACCGCTGTCGGAATTGTGGAGAGCATCGTCAACTACCGCACAATTGCAATACGCGCCTGCAGGCGACGGACGGCGACGGACGCGACAGAGGAAATGACGAAGTAGACCAGCGCCGCGAACAGGTACATCTCGACCAGACGGCCGTCGCGCTGCGCGACCTTGCTGGCGGCGCCGAGGAAATCCGTGATCGACAGCACATAGACCAGCGAGGTGTCCTGGAACAGGACGATCGTTTGCGTCAGCAGCACCGGCAGCATGTTGCGGAACGCCTGCGGTAGCACGACGTAGCGCATGGACTGGCCGTAGGTCAGGCCGAGCGCGCTGGCCGCGGCCGGCTGGCCCTTCGAGATCGACTGGATGCCGGCCCGCATAATCTCGGAGAAATACGCCGCCTCGAACATGACGAAGGTGATCAGCGAAGAGGCGAAAGCGCCGACCGAGATCGGCCGCGACGCGTCGGTCAGCCACTGCCCGATATAGGGCACCAGAAAGTAGAACCAGAAGATGACGAGCACCAGCGGCAGCGAGCGCATGAAGTCGACATAGATGCCGGCGATGCGCGCGAGCAGCCAGTAACCCGACAGCCGCATCATGGCGATCAACGTGCCGAACACCAGGCCACCGAGCGCCGACAGCGCGGTGAGCGTCAGCGTGAACCGCATGCCCTCGAAGAACAAATAGGGCAGCGCGCGGCGGATGACATCGAAATCGAAACTGCCGATCATCGTCATTTCCCCGCGATATACCCAGGGATCGCCACGCGGCGCTCGAGAAAGCGCATCGCGGTCACCACCACGAAATTGAGCAGGAGGTAGAGCACGGTCGCCGCCGTGAACGCCTCGAACACCTGGAAGGAGAATTCCTGCATCGAGCGCGCCTCGCCGGTCAGCTCCAGCAGGCCGATGGTAATGGCCACCGCGCTATTCTTGATGGTGTTGAGGAATTCGGAGGTCAGCGGCGGCAGGACGATGCGGAACGCCATCGGCAACAGCACGTAGCGATAGGTCTGCACCGTGGTCAGTCCGAGCGCGGTCGCGGCCTGACTCTGTCCGCGCGGCAGTGAGGAGATGCCGGCCTGCAACTGCACGGCGACGCGCGCCGACATGAACAGACCGACGCCGACCGCGGCGGTCCAGAACGGCGCGTTGGGCAGTTGCTTCAACCACAGCCCGGCCGACTTCGGCAGCAGCTCCGGCAGCACGAAGAACCACAGGAAGAGCTGCACGAGCAGCGGTATGTTGCGGAAGAATTCGACGTAGGCAAAGCCGATCCACGACGCCGTCCGCGACGGCAGCGTGCGCATCACGCCGACCACGGAGCCGGTGATCAGCGCGATGATCCAGGCGAGCAGCGACACCTTGACGGTGACCACCAATCCCGCCAGCAACAGGTCGAGATAGGTGCCGGTCCCCATCGGGTTCGGCTCAAGGAAGATATGCCAGTTCCAATTATAGTTCACGGGTCCCCCGCGTCACCGCGCAGATCACGCATTACGTCAACTTCGAGCATGACGTCTATGCAAATGTCCGGCCATTCTCCTCCAAAAATGGCTGGACTTGCGCATCTCTTTCTCTTTGCCTCGCCCCGCTCGCGGGGAGAGGCCGGATTGCATCGTGAGATGCAGTCCGGATGAGGGGGCCCTCCGCGAGTTCAGCTTCCACTGCCTCTGTGGAGCGAGCCCCTCACCCTGACCCTCTAAGAGCGAGCTTTGCTCGTCTCGACCCCGCGGAAGAGCGGGGAGAGGGCTCTTCGTCAGCTTACTTGTACGAATCCGGATCGGGTGAATCGGACGGCTTGGCGAATTCGTGCGCCAGCTCCGGCCGCATCGGCACGTTGAGGTTCAGGCCCTTCGGCGGAATCTTCTGGGTGAACCACTTGTCGTAGATCTTCTTGCCCTCGCCGCTGGTGTAAAGCGCGGCGGTCGCGGCGTCGACGACCTTCTTGAAGGGCGCGTCGTCCTTGCGCAGCATGATGCCGTAGGGCTCCGGCTTGGAGAACGCATCCTTGGAGATGACGTAGTCGTCCGGCGACTTCGAGCCGGCGACGAGGCTCGCCAGCAGGATGTCGTCCATTACGAAGGCCGCTGCGCGGTCGGTCTCGACCATCAGGAAGGCTTCGGCGTGATCCTTGGCCGGAATGATGTTGACGCCGAGTTTGCGCGCGACATTGGCTTCGGTGAGCTGCTTGATGTTGGTGGTGCCGGCGGTCGAGACGACCGTCTTGCCCTTCAGATCGTCAATCGAGTTGATCTTGCTCGCCTTCTTGGTGACGTAGCGGCTCGCGGTCAAGAAGTGGGTGTTGGTGAACCAGACCTGCTTCTCGCGCTCGGCATTGTTGGTGGTCGAGCCGCATTCGAGATCGACGGTGCCGTTGGCCATCAGCGGAATGCGCGTGGCCGACGTCACCGGGGTGAGCTTGATCTCGATCTTGTCGAGCTTCAGCTCCTTCTTCACGGCATCGACGATCTTGTAGCAGATGTCCATGGCGTAGCCGATGGGCTTCTGGTTGTCGTCGAGATAGGAGAAGGGAATCGAGGAATCGCGGTAGCCGAGCGTGATGGCGCCGGTGTCCTTGATGTTCTTCAGTGTGCCGGTCAGCTCCCCGGCCTGTGCCTGGCCCGCGCCAAGCGCGGCGGCGAGCGCGAAGCCGATCAGGAAATTGCGTGTCATACGTTTACTCCTTGCATGAAAACGGTCGATTATTGCGCGAGGATCTCGGCGAGGACGGGTGCGATATAGCGGCGAAACTGTTCGGGATTCTCGCTCATCGGGAAATGACCGAGCTTCTCCATGATCGTGACGCTGGCGCCCCCTATTGCCGCTGCCGTCCGCCTCGTGTCCTCAGGCGTGCAGGAGAAATCATACTCGCCTGTGAGCAGATAGAGCTTGCATACTTTAGTATCGATTGACCCGACCCGGCCCCGCAGGTCGCCGTCGACGCGATAGAAGTAAAGGTCGCCCTTGAACACGCCGGGACCGCCCTGCTTGTAGGCCCAGAGCGTTTCCATCCGGGCGTCTTGCGGGCTCTGCGGGGCGATCAGCCCCGACACCAGTGCGGCGCAAACCTCGCCGCCATGAACATCGGGGCGGTTCAGCCACGCCGTGTCATACCAGGGCGCCTGGAAGTCAGCGGCCTCCAATCCGATCAGCGCGCGGAACTCGGCCGCATGTTCGATCGCAAGGTTGAGCACGATGCGGCCGCCGATCGAGCAGCCCATCACCACCGGCCTCTCCAGCTTGAGCGCGCGGCAGAACGCGCGGATCGTCTCGGTGTAGCGCGCGGTGGTGAGCTGATATTCATCGCCGGTCCAGCCTGACGGCGGATTCGACTTGCCATGCCAGGGCATATCGAAGGCAATGATGCGGAAATTTTCGGCAAACTCGGCATCAGTGAGCAGGTGCCGCCATTGCCGCGCGTCGGACCCTGCCGTGTGCAGGCAGACCAGCGGAATGCCTGAGCCGTTTTCCTCGAAATAGATGCGATGCAGCTCGCCGCCGATCTCGACATGAACGTAGCGGCCGATCATCGGCTCGATATCGCCGTTCATGACGCGGCCGCCTCGGCACGCGCCCGCGGCAGCGCGAGCAGATCCTTGAAATACTGCAGATGCGTCATGAAGGGATGCAGGTCGCCTTCCAGCACGGCCTCGCCGCGCTTGGTCAGCGCCAGCAGATCGTGCCAGCCGGGCTTCGGCTCGGCCTGCCAATGCGCCGCCCAAGCCTGCGGTGTCGCGTGATAGGAAAAGCGCCAGGAGCGCATCAGGACCGGTGCCTGCGTGAGGTCGACGATCCGCCCGCCACGGATCGCGGCGTAGAAGGGATGCTCCATCGGGCCGAGGCGGCAGTCGCAATCGAGCAGCCGGCCGCGGGCGATCAGCGCCGGCGCCCGGTCGAGCAGCGCGGGCAGGCCGGCAAACGCGCGGATCACGGCGTCGTCGGTGGCGTCAGGCGATGGCGTCATCTGTCGAGCAGGGTTCCTGCGGTGGGCCGGGCCATGATGACCAGAAGCGCCTGATGCCGCAAGGCGGCGATGCCCGTGATCCACGGCCTGCAGCCGGGACCGCCCTTGATCTCGCAGAGCCCCACCCTGTTCTGGGGCATCGTCGCCAGCATGTATATCGGCAATCTGATGCTGCTCGTGCTCAATCTGCCGATGATCGGCATGTGGGTGCAGCTGCTCAGGCTGCCCTACAACGTGCTGTTCCCGCTGATCATCCTGTTCACGATCATCGGCGTCTATTGTTCCAGCAACAACGTCTTCGATGTGCATGTGATGATCGCCTTCGGGGGGATCGGCTATTTCATGCGCAAGCTCGGCTACGAGCCGGCGCCGCTGGTGCTGGCCTTCGTGCTGGGACCGATGCTGGAGAATAATCTGCGCAAGTCGCTGATCCTGTCGCAGGGCGATCTCATGACCTTCGTGGAACGGCCGATCTCGGCGGTCTGTCTTGCGCTGGCGGTGATATTGCTGGTCGGACCGCTGCTGCCGTCATTGCGCAGAAAGCGCGAGCTGGTGGCGCTCGACGAGGGCGCCTGACGCACTGTACTGACGCAGCGCCCCGCACCACGCGGGATGCGCGCGCGAGTTGGAACACGCCACACGTCGGCCTCAACTTCCCTTGAAGATGGAGCCGAATTAACGAAATGCGGCTGGCTGTCGCGGCAAGCATCGCCAAATATTTTATTGCATGCGGTGAAACATCGCTGCGAGACGCAGAACCTTCCGATCCTGGCCACCGATGCCGTCAACGGGATCGTCCGTGCCAGGATCGGTCGGCATGTGTCAACTATCAACAATCTGCAGCAGATCCGGCGGGTTCGCCGAGCTCGATCGCGCGCAACAGTTCCGTCGTCTGCGCTCCCTTCGCAAGGAAGTTCCGCGATGACTGACTCCGCTTCCACGGCAAACGCCCCGGCGTCCGGCAAGGCCTCGCGCCGCGACTTTCTCTACATCGCAACCGCCGCCTTCGGCACGGTCGGCGCCGTGGCGTCGCTCGTCCCCATGATCAGCCAGATGAACCCCGACGCCTCGACTCTGGCGGCCGGCGGCCCCGTCGAGCTTGACCTGTCAAAGGTCGCGCCGGGTCAGCAAGTGGTGCTTCGCTGGCGAACCCGGCCCGTATTCGTGACCCACCGCACCCCGGAGGCCGTGCAGAAACTCAAGGACCAGGCGCTGCTTTCCCAATTGGCCGATCCGCAATCGTCCGAGCTGCAGCAGCCGCCCTACGTGCAGAACTGGCATCGCTCGATCAAGCCGGAGTTCGGTGTCGTAATCGGCATCTGCACCCATCTCGGCTGCATTCCATTGTACGAGCCGGAGCCGAATGCGACCTCGCCTGCGCCGAACTGGCCGGGCGGCTACTTCTGCCCGTGTCACGGCTCCAAATACGATCTCGCCGGGCGCGTGTATCATGGGGTGCCGGCGCCGTATAATCTGCCGGTTCCGCCGCATCATTTCCCGAGCGACACCATGCTCCGCGTCGGCGAGAACCCGCCGAGCTCCCATTTCGACTTTGCTTCCATCAGGCAGATCTAGGCGGCGCGCTTGCTTCAGCCCATCTTGGCGACGCGGCCGCTCTGCGGCGCCTGCGCGATCGCGCGCGCCAGCACCTGGGCTTCCTTCTTCAGCATGTCGGCAAGCTCCGCCTCGCGGCGGCGGATGCGGTCGGAGGCCGCGCCGATCGAGAGCGCGGCCACCACCTCGCCGGCATCGTCGCGGACGGGAACGCCAACGCCGCCCATGCCGGGAAACGCGGCGTCGATCAGCACGGTGTGGCCGACCTTGCGCGCCTGTGCGATGCGCTCGCGCAGGAACTTCGGCGTGATGCGCGGCGATTTCGCCAACCGCGGCACGATCACCTCGATAACCGCCTCGATCTCGGCGTCCGGCAGCCAGACCAGAAGCGCCAGCGCGCCGGCGCCGACGCCGAGCGGACGGCGGCTGCCGATCTGCAGATAGTTCGGCTGCAGCGGATGGCTGCCGACCGAGCGCGCGAGATAGAGCGCCTCGACGCCGGAGCGAACCGACAGCAGCGCCGTATCGGCGGAGCGCTCGGACAGCCGCAGCAGGCTCGGCTGCGCCAGCTCGGCGATGTCGACCGAGCGCCGCGCGCCGACCGCCATCACCCGCGCCTCCTGGCCGAGCTCATAGGTCTTGGCGCCGGCGATCCGGCTGACGAAGCCCTCCTCGATCAGCGAGTTGAGGATGCGCAGCGCGGTCGCCTTGTTCAACGAGGTGGTGTCGGCAATGTCGGTCAGCCGCAGCGGCGAACGCTGCGCCAGTACGCGCAGGATCGCGCAGACCTTCTGGATCGCGTTGAACTTGTCTGGCTGCCCTAGCTCCGGAAGCGGCCTCTTCCGGCCGGCCCGTGCGGTCGCAGTCGTGGAAGCGTTCATGTCCTGCCTCAATCGCAAAGAGTGATCCGGACACGACATCCGTGATGGACGAGGCCTCCGCGCGGCGCCATCCTAAAGCGGATGGCACTCGCGCGACATCACATACTTTCGTCACATGAAACTTTGATTTCAACTAACTACGCTGCTTTGCAGCAACCCTGAATCGTGAATTTCGCAATACGAAATCAGGTTTACGATGCGGCTAGGCTAGCCGCATCCGGCGGATGGTAACGAGCGCGCAGAGGCTCAGGATGCAGACGGCGGTGAGATAGTAGCCCGGCGCGAGCTCGCCGATCAGCGCGAAGCCGCCCATCCAGGTCATGATCGCCGGCCCCATGCCGCCGAACACGGTGACGCCGATATTATAGCTGAGGCCGAGCCCGGTCGCACGCGTCTGTGGCGGAAACAGTTCTGACATCAGCGCGGCGAGCGGCCCGTAATACAGCGATTTGAGGACACCGAGCCAGAGCACGCCGAGCAGAATGATTGCCGGCGTCGGCTTGCCCGTGAGCAGCAGGAAGGCCGGAAAGATCGAGACCAGGAGCAGCAGCGCGAACAGGATCATGTGCGTGGTCCGCCCGATCCTGTCGGAGACCATGCCGGCAATCGGCGCCAGCAGCGCGACCGCAGTCTGCGCGGCGAACGAGGCGATGAACCCGACCGACGGCGCCAGCTTGAGCGTCTTCACCACATAGGTCGGCATGTAGACGATGAGGTAGTTGACCGCGGTCGATACCGCGAGCGCGCCGATCGCGAGGATGGTGGCGAGCTTCTGCCGCGCGAACACTTCGACGACCGGCGATTCCTGCTTGTCAGCCGGCGGCGGGATCGCGTCGTCGACATGGTTGCGGATGTAGATGCCGACCGGGCCGATCAGGACGCCGAACAGGAACGGCAGCCGCCAGCCCCAGGATTGCAGGTCCTCCGGGCTCAGCAACGAGGTGAGGAGTGCGCCGAACCCGGCTCCCAACAGGCCGCTGACGCCCTGGCTTGCGAACTGCCAGCTCGCGACGAAGCCGCGCCGCTCCGGCATGTGCTCGACCAGGAAGGCGGTGGAGGAGCCGAATTCGCCGCCGGCGGAGAATCCCTGCACCAGCCGCGCCAGGATCACCGCGACCGGCGCCACGACGCCGATCGTCTGGTAGGTCGGCGTCAGCGCGAGCGCCAGCGTGCCTGATGTCATCAGCACGATCGACAGCATCAGCGAGGCCTTGCGGCCGTACCGGTCGGCATAGGCACCGAGCACAATGCCGCCGATCGGGCGGACCAGGAACGACAGGCCGAAGCTGCCGAAGGTCAGCAGCAGCGAGGTGGTCGGATCGTTCGCCGGAAAGAACGCCTTCGAGAGGTAAACCGCGAAATAGGCGTAGACCGCGATGTCGTACCATTCGAGCGCATTGCCGACCGAGGTCGCTACGATCAGCTTGGTGATGTTCTTTTTGGGGGCAACGTCGATTTGCGAGTTGAGCGGCGTCGATAGTGTCATCTCATTTCCTTGGCCGGATCAGCCAGCTGTCTCTCAACGCGTCATGGCTGGGCTCGTCCCGGCCATCCACGTGTTAGCACCTGGAAGAAAGACGTGGATGCCCGACACGAGGCCGGGCATGACGGATGTAAAGCTCACACCGTTACGATTTGCGCGGCGTCTCGCCGAGATCCCAGAACAGGCCCGCCATGATGGTGAGCGCCTCTTCGGTGACCGGCAGCAGGATGTGCTCGTCGGGCGCGTGCT
Organism: Bradyrhizobium sp. ISRA436; assembly: GCF_029910015.1. Taxonomy (NCBI): domain Bacteria; kingdom Pseudomonadati; phylum Pseudomonadota; class Alphaproteobacteria; order Hyphomicrobiales; family Nitrobacteraceae; genus Bradyrhizobium; species Bradyrhizobium sp. ISRA436. Next base: position 1,318,347 of record NZ_CP094519.1, on the reverse strand, counting down.
GCGAGCAGCCCGGATAGGAATGCGGCACCCAGATCGTCGGCAGGCCGAGGCCTTCCGAGAACACGTCGTTCGGCAGCGAGCCGCCGAAATTCGGCAGCACCGCCGGCGCCTTGCCGGTGGTGTTGCGGATGGAATTGGCCGCCCAATCGATCCACGGACTGTCCATGTCGGTGCGCGAGGCGGCAAAGCGCTGCGTGCCGGAGACCTCGACCATCGGAAAACCGTTCTTGTGCAGATAGTCGCGCACTGCGTCGATCACTTCGAGATATCTGGTGCCGACGACGAAGCGGAGCTGCAGCACGGCACTGGCCTTGCCGGGAATCGCATTGGCCGGCTTCTCGATATTGCCCGACGACATCGCCAGCACTTCGAGCGTGTTCCAGGCATACAGCCGCTCCGCCGGCGTCAGCCCCTCCTCGCCCCAGTCTGGCGACAGCGTAGGCTCGTCCGCCGTCGGCTCGACCTTGACATCGGCAAGCGCGGCACGGACGCGATTGGAGATCGGCGGGGGTTTGAGGATCTCGAGCTTCATGCGGCCCTTGCCATCGACCAGGCTCGCGATCGCATTCGCCAGGATCGTGGCGGGGTTGGCCAGCACGCCGCCCCAATTGCCGGAATGGTTGCCGCCCTCGCGCAGGTTGACATCGAGATGGATGCGGTTGCCGCCGCGGCAGCCGAGGAAGATGGTCGGGCGTTCCGCGGACAGCCGCGGCCCGTCGGAGGCCACGAACAGGTCGGCCTTCAGTTCTTCGCGATGCGCCTCGCAGACCTCGCGCAGGTCGGGCGAGCCGATCTCCTCGCCGGTCTCGATGATGAACTTCGCGTTGAAGCCGAGCTTGCCGCCGCGCGCCTGCCGCACGGCACGCAGCGCGGCCATGTTGATCGAGTGCTGGCCCTTGTTGTCGGCGGTGCCGCGGCCATAGGCGCGCTCGCCCTTGACCGTGATCTGCCAGGGATTGAGCCCGTCGCGCCACTCCCCGACCATGCCGTCGACGACATCGCCATGGCCGTAGGTCAAGACGGTCGGCCGCGAGGCGTCCTCCTGATACGCGGCGATCAGGTATGGACCGCGACCGGTCGGCGATTCGATCAGCCGGGTCTTGAAATCGAGCTCGGCGAAGGCCGGTTGCAGGTTCTCGACCAGATAGGCGCGCAGCGCGTCGGCCTTGTCGGCATTCAGGCTCTCGGTCTGGTAGCCGACCCTGCGGTCCAGTTCCTTCATAAACTGTCCCGATTGAAAATGCTCTCGCGCGATTGCGATTGCGTCGGCCCGTGTCGCCATCATTGTTCCTTCGTCCGCTCAGATCTCAGCGAGATCGCATCGCAAAATCGCTTCGCAAATGCTGGATCATGCTCTGGATGCGGGCAACCTATCGGGATCGGAACGCGGGAGGAAGTGCCGCGATTGCGAATGGGCCTTGCCAAAACATGGGAAGTCGCAACAAGTTCGGACCGAAATCCGGCATCCGACCGGGCATGACTCGAAACGACCCAGGTTACAACGATGACAAAGCAAATCCGGCTCAACGCGTTTGCCATGAATTGCGTGGCGCATCAGTCGCCGGGGCTGTGGACCCACCCGCGCGACCGTACCAAGGACTACAACAAACTGTCCTACTGGATCGATCTCGCCAAGACGCTGGAGCGCGGCCGGTTCGACGGGCTGTTCCTCGCCGACGTGCTCGGCGTCTACGACGTCTATGCCAACGGTCCGGATGCGGCGCTGCGCAACGCGGCGCAGACCCCGGCCAACGAGCCGTTGATGTTGATCCCGGCGATGGCCGCGGTGACCGAGAATCTCGGCTTCGGCGTCACCTCTAACCTCTCCTTCGAGCCGCCCTATCCGTTCGCGCGGCGGATGTCGACGCTCGATCATCTGACCAATGGTCGAGTGGGCTGGAACGTGGTGACTGGCTATCTGGACAGCGCAGCGCGCGGCGCCGGCAAGGACAAGCAGACCGCGCATGACGACCGCTATGAGCTCGCCGACGAATATATGGAGCTGGTCTACAAGCTCTGGGAAGGCAGTTGGGAAGACGATGCCGCGATCCGCGACGTCGCGCGCGGCATCTTCACCGACCCAAACAAGGTGCACCCCGTGCATCACGAGGGCAAGAACTACCGGCTCAACGCGATCCATCTCTCGGAGCCGTCGCCGCAGCGCACGCCGGTGCTGTACCAGGCCGGCACCTCGCCGCGTGGCCGGCAATTCGCGGCCGAGCATGCCGAGTGCGTCTTCATGTCAGGCCCGTCGTCGAAGGTGATCGGCCCGCGGGTCTCGGCGATCCGCGAGCTGGCCGCCACGAAAGGCCGCAACCCGGCCGAGATCCTGATGTTCTCGATGATGTGCATCGTGGTCGCCCCCACCGAAGCGGAGGCGAAGGCGAAGTACGCGGAGTACCGCAGCCACATCAGCCACGAGGGCGCGCTGGCGCTGATGTCGGGCTGGACCGGCGTCGACTTCTCGACCTATGCGCTCGACCAGGAGGTGCGGCACGTGCAGAACGACGCCGGACGCTCGGCGATGGACAATGTCACCCGCGCTGATCCGGATCGAGTCTGGACCGTGCGCGAGGTCGCCGAACATGTCGGTATCGGCGGCGCCGGTCCCGTCGTGGTCGGCTCGCCCGAGCAGGTCGCCGACAAGATCGAGCAATGGTTCGAGGAAACTGATGTCGACGGCCTCAACGTCGCGTTTGCGATCTCGCCCGGCGATTTCGAGGATATCGCCGACATGCTGGTGCCGGAACTGACCAAGCGCGGCCGCTACAAGCACGACTACGCCAAGGGCACGCTGCGGGAAAAGTTGTTCGGCGCAGGACGCGCGAAGTTGAATGACACGCACCCGGCGAGCCGGTATCGCGTGAAGAAGGCAGCGGCAGCGTAAGTCCAATGTCATTCCGGGGCGGTCCGCAGGACCGAACCCGGAATCTCGAGGTTCCGGGTTCGATGCTGCGCATCGCCCGGAACGACGTGATCAATTCACCGCATTGCTCACCACGACCTCGATCAGCTTCGCACCCGGCCGGCTGAACGCAGATTTCATCGCGCCCTTCAGCTCCTGCGGGTCTGATAGCTTGATCGCCTCGAGCCCGAGCGAGCGCGCGATGCCGGTGAAATCGACCGGCGGATCGATGAAATCCATGCCGACGTAATGATCGTCGCCGTGGAAGGCGAGCAGGCGCTGCTTGATGATGCGATAGCCGCCATTGTTGACGATCACGAAGGTCAGCGGCAGTTTGTGGTTGGCCGCGGTCCACAGCGATTGGATCGAATACATCGAAGAGCCGTCACCGGAATAGCAGACCACCGGGCGCTGCGGATTGGCGAGGCTGACGCCGACCGCGGCCGGCAGGCCCCAACCGATGCCGCCCGAGGCCAGCGCGTGATAGCCGTAGCGGTCGCGATGCGGCCTCAGCCCGATGATCTGGCGGGACGAGGTCAGGCCCTCGTCGACCAGGATCGCGTTGTCGGGCATCGCCTCCACGACCTGCAGCGCAAGCCAATCCGGATCGATCGGCGAGGTGTGGCTGGCCTTCGAGATCTGCTCGACCAGGGCCTTGCGCTTTGCCGCCCAGTTCTTGGTCGAAAGCGCCGCAAGCCCCTGTTTGGCCCGCGCTTCCAGCGCGCTGCCGCCGGCCTGCTTCAGCGCCGGCACCAGCGCGCGCAGCGTTTCCTTCACATCGGCCTTCACCGCGATCTCGGCGCCATAATTCCTGGCAAGATCGCTGTCGACCAGACCGACCTGCACGATCGACAGACCATCCGGCAGCGGATCGACTTCGCTATAGACAGACATCCGCAGCGGATCGCCGCCGAGCGCGATCAGGAGATCGTAGGGCGCCAGCACGTCGCGGGCGACCTTCTGCAGCCGCGCGATCGCGCCCATGAAGCAAGGGCTCTCGGAGAGGAAATGCGCGCCATAGGGCGTCGGCGATTGCCAGGCCGGACAGCCCAGCGTCTCCGCAAGGTCAGCGGCCTCGCGCAGCGCGTCGCTCTTGACGATCTCGTCACCGACGATGATCACCGGGCGTTCTGCTTTGAGGATGCGTGCGGCCAGCGCCTTCAGCGAATCGTCCGACGGTCGCACGCGGGTATCGACGCGCGTGGAGCGGCCGAGCTCGATGCCGGCCTCGGAATTGAGGATGTCACCGGGCAGCGAGATGAACACCGGCCCGGTCGGCGGCGTGGTGGCGATCTTGGCAGCGCGGCGAACGATCCGTGGCAGGTCTTCCAGCCGCGTCACCTCGACCGCCCATTTGACGAGTGGCGTCGCCATCTGGACGAGCGGGCCGTAGAGTACCGGCTCGGTCAGCCCGTGGCCCTGCTCCTGCTGGCCGGCGGTGAGGATCAGCGGCGTGCCGGTGAAGCTCGCGTTGTAGAGCGAACCCATCGCGTTGCCGAGACCCGGCGCGACATGAACGTTGCAGGCGACGAGCTTGCCGGAGGCGCGGCTGAAGCCGTCGGCCATCGCCACCACCAGGCTCTCCTGCATCGCCATCACATAGGTCAGATCCGGATGGTCCTTCAGCGCATGCATGATCGGCAATTCGGTGGTGCCGGGATTTCCGAAGAGATGCGTGACGCCCTCGTCCTTCAGCAGCGCCAAAAATGCCGATCGGCCGGTAATGCGATTCTTCATGTTCCCTCCAGGGCCTGTCAGCGCGTTGGCCGACGGGATGACGGAGATGACCAAACTTGCGCGGCCGGAGCAATCGAGCGGGCGATCATGGCTGCATTCCGCAGGCGCGCGCCTCTTCACGCGAACCGTCCACTTCGCTCAAACGCGCTTCAGAACATCCCTTCCCGATCGCTGCGCTTCTTCTTTTTCGAGCGCTGCCAGACCACGCCGGGATAGCCTTTCAATGGCACCAGCGGCTCGCCGGTGTAAGCCCATTCCTGCAGCTCCTCGATCGCGATGTGATAGAGCGGCTGGCGGCCGGTGCGCCCCGAGAACAATGCGCGGGGGATGTTGACCATGTGCGGCGAACGCGCGCGTTCGTAGACAATTGGCGTGCCGCAATTGGCGCAGAAGCTGCGCACGGTCCTGGTCGCAGCATCCTCGTAGCGCGAGAGCTCATTCTTGCCTTCGGTGATGCGGAACCGCTTGCGCCAGCTTCCGACATAGGTCGCATAGGCCGCGCCATGCGCGCGGCGGCTGGCCTGCGTGTGGTCATGCCACGCCCACCGCGCCGGCACATCGATCTCGAAGCGCACCTTGCCACACAGGCACTGGCCCGCGGCGGGCTTGGCCAGCGCCACGGGCTTCGGCTTTTTCGTCGGCTCGAACTCGTCGTCTTCCGGAAACATCGGGGTCGCTCCATTCACCCACCGTCATTGCGAGGAGCTCGCGATAAAATTGCAAAGCAATTTTGCGCTGAAGCGACAAAGCAATCTATCCCTCCGCATACGGAGATATGGATTGCTTCGCTTCGCTCGCAATGACGAGAACCGCAATCATTGTCGCGCGGATGCCGCGCAGCGAAATCCGGGAGGCGGCACAGCGTGGCCCCGGATTGCGCGGCGCTGCATCCGGGCTGCAAGTTTAGGCCTGCGCCAGCTCGTCATGCACCGGATAATCCGTGTACCCTTTCTCCTCACCGCTATAGAACGTGGCGCGGTTATACGGCGTCAGCGGATAGCCACGCTGCAAGCGGCGCGGCAGGTCCGGATTGGAGATGAAGTAGCGGCCGAAGGCGATCGCGTCGGCATGTCCCTCGGCGATCGCGCTCTGCGCGCTCTCGCCGATGAAGTTGCCGGCCGTCACCAGCACGCTGCTCCACATCGGCCGGTACAGCACCATGGCTGACGGCACGTTCTGCCAGTCGACCTCCGCACGCCCCGTGCCGGAAGCGCGCGGCTCGATGAAATGCAGATAGGCGAGCCCGAGCTTGTCCAGCGCCTTGATCGCGTGGCCGTAGAGCGGCATCGGGTCGGCCTCGCCGCTGCCGTTGGCGATGCCATAGGGCGACAGGCGCACGCCGACGCGGTCGGCGCCCCAGACATCGATCGCGGCCTGCGTCACCTCCAGCAGGAAGCGCACGCGGTTCTCGATCGAGCCGCCATATTGGTCGGTGCGGAGGTTGCTGCGCGACTGCAGGAACTGCTCGATCAGATAGCCGTTGGCGCCATGGATCTCGACACCGTCGAAGCCGGCGGCGAGCGCGTTTTTCGCCGCCTGGCGGTAAGCCTCGACCATCAGCGGGATCTCGCTGGTCTCGAGCGCGCGCGGCGTCTCGTATTCGACCACCTTGCCACCGGCCGTCATCGTCTTGAGCTCGGGGATCGCCACCGCCGACGGCGCAACCGGCAGCGCGCCGCCCGGCTGGTATGAGGAGTGCGAGACACGGCCGACATGCCAGAGCTGCAGGAAGATGAACCCGCCCTTGGCATGGACGGCATTCACGACCTCGCGCCAGCCCGCGATCTGGGCCTCGGTGTAGATGCCGGGAACGCCGGGATTGCCGAAGCCGGTCTCAACCACAGGCGAGGCCTCGGCGATGATCAACCCGCCGGGCGTGGCGCGCTGCGCGTAATATTCCGCGTTCAGCGGCCGCGGTGCGAGGCTCGGCCTCGCTGCCCGCATCCGGGTCAGCGGCGCCATCACGACGCGGTGCTTGAGCTGATAGGGACCGATCTTGAGCGGAGAGAACAGCGACGGAGGATTCATGCCTGCCCCAAATATTCTTATGTGGTTTGCCGTTATATCCAGGGCATGATCTGTTCGGAAACCGGTTTCCACTTTGCGCTGGCGCGGGCCTCCGGGTCCGGATCGTGCCCGTTATCTAACGGGTTCATCTTGTTCGCAAATGCGGGTAGTGGCAATCTGGTTGCCAAGGCGAGAAAGCAGACACTCCATGCCGAAATCGAGCGCCACATCGCTCCCCTCCCTCAGCGTCCGCATCGACCTCGATGCCCAGGACCGGATCGGGCCGGGCAAGATTCAGCTGCTGGAAAACATCCGGGAATGCGGCTCGATCTCCGCCGCCGGCCGCGCCATGGACATGAGCTACAAGCGCGCCTGGGACCTCGTCGACGAGATCAACCGCATCTGCCGGCAAGCTGCGGTGGAACGGCAAACCGGCGGCAAGAATGGCGGCGGCGCGATGCTCACCCCATTCGGCCTGTCGCTGGTGGCACGCTACCGGAAGATCGAACGCGATGCGGCGCTCGCCGTGCGCAAGGACCTCGCAGCGCTGCACAGCGACATTGGCAAGCCGAAAAAGGCTATGGGGCGGTAGAAGCAAGAACGGCGGCCGTCGCAGGGGCGCGTTACGAAAATATCGAAAACAACCCCATGCAAAGTAGCCGGCGGCGGCCGGCGTTCGACAAGGCAACTTGACGCGTCGGGCAAATGAGGGATATTCTTCTAATATTCCGAAACCATGCAGGCATTGGGGTGACGGGCTTCCCTCCGTGAGCGCGCCGAACGTTGAGACCCTCACCCGGATTGCATCTGTCGATGCAATCCGACCTCTCCCCGCAAGCGGGGAGAGGTAAGAAGCACCGCCTAACCCGTCTTGATCCAGACTGCCTTAACGTTGAGATACTCCTCGACGTGCTGCTTGCCGGACTCGCGACCGTAGCCGCTCATCTTGTAGCCGCCGAACGGCACCGCCGGGTCCATCGCCTGGTAGCAATTGACCCAGACCGAGCCGGCGCGCAGTGCCTTCGCGACCTGGTGCGCCTTGCTGACATTGGTGGTCCACACGCCCGAGCCGAGCCCGAAGGTCGTGGCATTGGCGCGCTTGATCAGTTCGTCCGGATCCTTGAACGAGATCGCCGAGATCACCGGCCCGAAGATCTCCTCCTGCGCGATGCGCATGTTGTCCTGCACATTGGCAAACACCGTCGGCTGCACGAAATAGCCCTTCGACAGCGCGCCCTCAGTTAGACGCCCGCCTCCGGCAAGCGCCTTCGCGCCTTCCTTCTGGCCGATGTCGAGATAGCCGGACACACGGTCCATCTGCTGCTGCGACACCAGCGGACCGATCTGGGTGTTGGGATCGAGACCGTTGCCGACCTGCAGCTTCTTGCCGAACTCGGCGACGCGGCCGACGAATTCATCATAGACCTTCTGCTCGACGAACAGCCGCGTGCCGGCGCTGCAGATCTGCCCCGAATTGGCGAACACCGCCATCGCCGCACCCGGCACGGCCGCGTCGAGATCGGCGTCGGCGAACACGATGTCCGGCGACTTGCCGCCGAGTTCGAGCGACACGCGCTTGAGGTTGCCGGCCGAGGCGCGGATGATCGACTGGCCCGTGATGTGCGAGCCGGTGAAGGCGACCTTGTCGACATCGGGATGCGACGCGAGTGCCGCGCCCGCGGTCTCGCCAAAGCCCGGCACGACGTTGACCACGCCCGGCGGAATGCCGGCTTCCATGCAAAGCTCGGCGATGCGCAGCGAAGTCAGCGGCGATTCCTCGGCGGGCTTCAGCACCACGGTGCAGCCGGTCGCGATCGCAGGACCAATCTTCCAGATCGTCGCGGTCAGCGGCCCGTTCCACGGGATGATGGCGCCGACCACGCCGATCGGCTCCTTCAGCGTGTAGGAGAAGATTTCGCCGGGCAGCGAGTTCTCGATGGTCTCGCCATGGATCGCGGTTGCCTGGCCCGCGTAATAGCGCAGCATGCCGAGCGCGCGCAGCCGGTTGCCGCGGGTGCGGCTGATCGGCGCGCCCATGTCGAGCGTATCGAGCTGGGACAATTCCTCGAAATTCGCTTCGACGAGATCGGCAAGCTTGAGCAGCAGGTTCTGCCGCTCATACGGCTTGACCTTGCTCCAGGGACCTTCGAAGGCCCGGCGCGCCGCGGCAACCGCGCGGTTGATGTCCTCGGCATCGCCCTCGGCCACGGTCGCGAGCAGCTCGCCGGTGGCGGGGTTATGGGTTTCGAACGTCTTGCCGGAGGTGGCGTCGACCCATTTGCCGTCGATCAGCATCTTCTTGTAGGAGCCGTCGGCATAAGGATGGCGCGTGATCGGAACAGCCTGCGAAACAGCCATGTTTGCACTCCCTGTAAATGTCGGCTGAGGTCGTTTGGAAGCGTTATATGTAGAATTGTACAGCGCAGGCGCGAAACCGTAAAGCCGAGCGGACGTTGAAGAGGACGGCGCGTACGAAAACCTCCCAAGCGCCTGCGTGCATGCTGCGCGCTTTATGCTAGCGTTGTGAATGTCAGCCACATATGTGTCCGGAGACCGCCGATGCCCCACCCCGTGATATCATCCAATCATGTTGCCGTGATCACCGGCGGCGCATCCGGCATCGGGCTTGCCGCCGCGCTGCGCTTCGCGAAAGCTGGCATGAAGCTCTGCATCGCCGATCTCGGCGATAACCGGCTGAAGGACGCCGCGGCAAGACTGTCATCTGCGGCACCGGGCGGTGCATCCAACATCATGACCGCGGCCGTCGACGTCAGCCGCGCCGACGAGGTCGCGAACCTCGAAGCGGCTGTGGCAAAGCGCTTCGGCGGCACCGACATCCTGATGAACAATGCCGGCATCCAGCCCGGCAGCGCGACGTTCGGCCCCGCCGACAACTGGCAGCGCATCCTCGCCGTCAATCTGTGGGGCGTGATCAACGGCACGCAGGCGTTCGCCCCCAACATGATCAAGCGGGGCAAGCCGGGGCTGATCATCAACACCGGCTCCAAGCAAGGCATCACCACGCCGCCCGGCGATCCCGCCTACAACGTCTCCAAGGCCGGCGTGAAGGCGTTCACCGAGGCGCTGCAGCACGAGTTGCGCAACACCGACGGCTGCAAAATTTCGGCGCATCTGTTGATCCCGGGCTTCGTCTTCACCGGGCTGACCGCACGCGGCCGCACCGAGAAGCCGGCCGGCGCCTGGACGGCCGAGCAGACCGTCGACTTCATGATCGAACGCCTGGAGGCGGGCGATTTCTATATCCTCTGCCCCGACAACGACGTGCCGCGCGCGCTCGACGAGCGCCGCATCCTCTGGGCCGCGGGAGATATCGTCGAGAACCGCCCCGCGCTGTCACGCTGGCATCCGGATTATGCGGATGCGTTCGCGGCATTCGTGAAGGGGAAGTGAGAGCCTGTAGATGAAGTAACGGGATTTTCCCGATCGCTCAGGGCAATGCTCAGAGCGTTTCCTGCTTGTGACCGCACTGCTTGCAGGCGAATTTGACGCGGGACTGGCCTTTTTCCGCCTGCACGCGGTTCGGCGCGCCGCATTTGCCGCAGACGGCCTCGATCCGGGTCATGCCCTGCTTGACGACGAGGTTCCGCTTTTCCATGGTTTCGCGGATCAGGCGCTCGGCCTCCTCACGCATCGACTGCTTCGACATAAATCCACACCGGTCATTGGTTCGCGCGCGGCGTCATAACACGATCGCATGAAGCTTTGACAGCGGAGATATCGGGCAGCACGCGTGAGGCGCTCGGACAATCAGCCGGTCGACCAGCAGCCGAAAATGCCGGGATTTTGGCCATTGTTCGGGGCCGTCCTGCGATCCCCCTTCCGGATTTTGAGCATCATTTGGCCTCCGGCGTCAGCGCCAGCAGTCGCCGCACCAGCGCCAGCGCGGTCTCGGTGGCGGGATCGGCCGCCGTCACCGGCACCGCCAGCACGATCAGGTCGAGCGGATCATGGGCGAGCACGATGACATGGGTGGCGCTGTTGGCCGTCAGCAGCGAGACCATGCGCTCGACCGCAGGCTCGATCGGCGACAGCCCCCATGGAGCGTCGGAACGGCGGAGCACGCGCCGGGGCGACAGGAAGTCGCGCAGCAGCGGCGGATCGTAGGCGGCGAGCTCGCTTTCGCGGAAGCGACGCGCGCTTTCGAAGATCGGATGACGTGCAAGCTCGGCGATCAACTGCTCCCGCGTCTGCGCCGGCGACGCCGCGACCGAATTGAGCACGCCCGGCTCCTGCGATTCGAATAGCGCGCGCAGCGCGTCCGTCATCAAGCCGATGGTGAGCACGCCGGCAATCGCAACGGCGACGAAACGAACGATCTGCGCCGCATCGACATCGGGCGCGATAAAGGCGGCGGCAAATCCGAGCAATCCGGAACTGATCAGCCGCAGCGCCATCATCGCCAGTCCATGCCGGCGCGTCTCGGCCCCGCCGCCTGCGATCAGCATCGCGGTCACGGTCAACAGCGCGCCAAGGGCACCGAGCCGCACCGGGATGTGCGGAAACAGCGTGCGAAAGTCGGTGAGGATGAACGGGATCACCAGCAGCGCGCCGACTGCAAGCCGCCCGATGCTGCGGTTTTCCGCGGCCATCAGCGCCGAACGGTCGCGGATTGCGAGCAGGACGGCGCAGGTCGCGAAGCCCAATAGCTGGAACAACGCCAGCGTGATCGCGTAGGGCATCACGAAGCGCTGCAGCCCGACCAATCCGCCGAGGCCGAGCAGGATTGCGCCGCCGAGCGCCACGATCTTCACTGCGCGCGGCGCATGGCGGCGCAGAATGCCCTCGGTGACGATCAGGGCACCGAGCGGGATCAACGAGGCCGGAACAACCGACAGGCGATCGAGCAGGCGGCTCCCGGTCCACCATGCCAAGCCCCGATCCAGGAACAGGATCGCGATCACGCCGAGCGCGAACAACAGGCGGCGGGTCAGCGGGCTCCTGGGGTCGCGGCGATAGAACGTCATCATCGCCACGGCAAGCCCGATGGCACCGCAGAGATTGACGATGGAATCCGCGATCACGCCCGACGTCATTGTCCGCCCGTCGGATGATCGATGGCTTCGGCGCCAGCTTCTGCCGTCGCGCGGCCGGGGAATGAGTCATGATCAAGATTCATCGTGTCGCCTCGGCATCCTATCTGCGCGGCCGCAACGTGCCGAAGGCGCGGGTGTCGTCCAGCCAGTAGACCACCGGCAGCACCAGCCGCTGCAGCGCCAGCATCGCGGAAGCCGCAAGCAGCGCCGGCAGCGAGCCGGGGGGCACCTCGCTCAAGAGGTAGCGGCGCGCACCGGCAAGATCGATGCGGCCGAGCTGCAGCACGTCGTCGCCGCGATCGTAATCCAGCTCGCGCTGGCAAAAGTCGTTGTAAATGGCGTTGCGATGCTTGGGCGCGACCCCAAAGGTCTTCTTCAGCGCGTCCGAGCCGCCGGTATAGGCGTTGGTGATGACCGAACGCGTCTCGTCGAAGCCGGCCTCCTCGCCGACGCCGAACACGGCGCGGTGCTTCGCCATGATGCCGCGTGCGAGCTGCAGATGGGCGAAGCTCTGCCGCGCGCCCGGCAGCGGCGACGGAAACACGTCGGAGAAGGTGTCGCTGACCATGCCGGCCACCGCCGGCACCTGAGTGACGTTGGAGATCCATTTCGGCCGCAGGCCGTCGCGGGCAAACAGCACCAGCGCGGTGACGCCATAGAGCACCCAGGACAGCCCCTGCCCGCGCACGTCGGGGTCGACCATCACGAGGCCGAGATGGGTGACTTCGGTCAATTCGCCGTCGAGCGGCACGTCCATCACCGACAGCGCGTTGAATGCGATCGGCCGGCCGCCGTCCTCCTCGCAGATCAAGGTGACGATGGCGCGCGACAATCGCTCGGGCTCGCCGGAGAAGATGCCGTAGGTCAAGCTCTCCTGCGGCAGGGTCTTCGCCGCGACGATGCACAGCTGCGCGACAAGCGCGTCGAGCTCGTCCTTCGGCAGCGACAGACCTGGCGATTCGACGATGCGGGTGCGCTGGCCGGCCTGGGTGCGCAGGCTGAGATCGATGGTCGGCTGCGACAACGCCTTCAGCCAGAAGCTGCCATGGCTGCGCAGGCCGTCAAAGACCGCGCGCGCTTTCGCAAAACCCCGGCCGGCGCGCGACGCCGGTTTGCTGTTGTCCGATGCCACCATGGTTCCTGCCCGCAACTGGGCGCGATTTGTGCACCCCGCCTGTTAAGGAGCGACGAGCGCAACCTGGCACTGATTGCCGCAGGGTAAACGAGCTCTTCAGGAAACCAAACAAGTTCAAGCGGCGGGTGACGAACGCCGCCGCTTCTGATCGGTCCGGCTCAGGCCGCCTTGGAGACTTCCATCAACAGGCGCTCGGCCTTGGCATCCTCGATGCGGTTCACGAGCTTGCCGCTCTCGTGGTTGTCGCGAACCGTCTTGGTCAGCGCGACGCAAGTCTGGACCAGCATCACGATGCCCATCGTGAGATAGCCCTTCATCCAGATGTCGATCGGCAGGAAGAACACGCCGACGGCGCGATCGCTTGCGCCGCTTCGCGGGCGAGATCGTCCCGGCCGCCCTCAAGCGCCGCGGTTGCGCGCAGCTCCAGATCGGCGATGCGGGCGCAGGTGGTCTCAAGTCGCCGCCCTTCCTGCGGTCGCCGGCGATCGCGAGCGCCAGGGTCCGCTTCGAACGCTCCACGGCCGCCGCCGCGTCGCGCATCTGCTGGTCGAGGATGACGAGCGCGGTGCGGTCCTCCAGCTCCTCGCCCGCTGCAGCGACGGTGCCGTGGAACACCGTAAAAACCGTTTTGAACATTTGGTCACTCCCTGTTATGAGCGCTGCTCATGACAATCTTGCACCACGATTTGAACATTGCTCAATATTTGTTTGAGCGACGCTCACACCTATGGTTAACGACAGGAAAATCATGTCCAAGGCGTTGGAAAGACGAGCCAAACTGCGTGAAGCCCTGATCGAGGCGGCCGAACGCGCGATCGCGGCGAAGGGTCTCGGCGGGCTGAAAACGCGCGAGTTGGCGCAGCAAATCGGCGTCGCCAATGGCGGCGTTTACAACCTGGTCGAGGACGTCGACGAGCTGATCCTGCGGGTCGGCTCGCGCACCCTGGCGCGACTGGATGCCTCGCTGTCGCTGGCCGAGATTAGTGGACCGGCCGCGCCACGCGAGATGCTGGTGCGGATCGCGGTCGCCTATTGCGATTTCGCCGCCGAGAATCTTGAGCAGTGGCGCGCGCTGTTCGAGCACCGCATGCAACCCGGTAAGCCGGTGCCGGAATGGGCCGTGACCGAGCAGATGGACTTGTTCCGGCACATCCACAAGCCGCTCGCCGCGCTCTTCCCGCACCGTTCGTCGACGCAGATCGGCGTCACCGCGCGCAGCCTGTTCTCCGCCGTGCACGGCATGGTCGCGCTGGGACTGGAGCAGAAGCTGATCGCGGTGCCGATCGATGCGCTGCGCGGCGAGATCGCAACGCTGACGCGCGCGATGATCGACGGACTGACGGCGAAGAAGGAATAGTCGCGGTGGAGCTTGGCTTTCAAGGTACCAGGCCCCGCCCTCACGGCTCCATCGTGTAGGAGCGCCCGGGTTCGAGCGCGTAGATGGTCAGAAAGCGCAGCGGACGTTCCGGGTCACAATTGCGAAAATGGGTGTGCGGAAGATCGGCGCGATCCTGCAAGGTCTCGCCTGCCCGGTACTGTCGCGGAGCTTCGCTGCCATAGGCGGACTCGGCAACACCTTCGACGATGAAGATCACGCCCCCGACAGGATGCCAGTGAAGCGGAGCGACGCCACCGGGCGGATAGGTCACCTCGGCCACGACAAGTTCACGATGATCGCCGGGCAATGCAAGACGCTCGAGAATCTTGCGCGTGACACCCGCAAACCCGGCTTGCTGGGCATTTGCCTGACTGTCACTGTTTTCGCTCATTGGACATTTCTCTCGTCAGGCGTTGCGCCGTTGTAGCTCGATCAGATCGCACTGCCGATGACTATGGTGAGGCCTCGCCAGGGCAACAAGGTGCCGTGTCGACGAATTCGCGCGAGTGATAGCGTCTCCGACAAATCCGGCCCCTGATATTGTTGCGGTTGAGAGATTGCTCGGCGCGATGGGCAAAGCCCTTGCCTGAGATGCATCCGCGTTGCAAGATTTCACGTGGAGTGCCCGCTAAGTGCCCCAGCTCCAATTGCGCCGCTTGGACAAACCTTGGTCAGTGAGTTCTTCATGGGATTGAGAATGTTCAGGGCGCGGCTGCCGAAGGTAGCCGCTGTCGGCCTTGTTGTCGAAGCAGCAAGCTTCATGCCGGCATCTTCGGCGCCGGCCCCTTCCGAATGTTCGATGTCGGTCACGCTGGCGAATTGGGGCGAAAATTCCAGCGGCGACATTGACGTCACATCAGGGGAAGCTTGCCTGTTTCCGATCCAGATACGCGGCACGGTGACCGACTCGGCCATTGCGCAAAAGCCGACGCACGGCAAGTTGAAGAAGGTCAACCCATCGACGTTCGAATACAAGCCGAAGGCCAAGTACAAGGGAAGCGACACGTTCGCCATCAAGGCAACGGGTCAGGGGCCGACGACGTCAGGCACATCGGTCATCACGGTGCACGCGACAATCAAGTAGTTGCTTTTGTCCCGCGCAGCAGGCGTCCGATTCGAAGGGAGTTGAAGGCCGTCGTCGACTTGACCGTTGATCAGCGCAGAGCTTGCTCGAACACCGTCCGAGCGCCTCTCGCGAACGTGATGATGGGACGACATCATCGAATTGAACCTCGGCGCTTCGTGACCGTTTCCGGATAGGCTGACAGAGAGCGTCCGGGATGAATACGAGGTGAAAGATTGCTGGCGTACAACATTGGCTGCGTTCACGGCGATGATTGCGGTGCCGATCTGCGCGATCGGTCCGGCACGCGCCCATGATCATCAGCACCCCGAGTTGAACGGCTGGTATGAGAGCCTGCACAGCAGCAAGGGGCCCTGCTGTGATGGCACAGATGCGAAACGCCTCGACAATGCGGATTGGGACACCAAGGACGGGCACTATCGCGTACGCATTGATGGCGAGTGGGTCGATGTCCCCGATGACGCCGTCGTGGGCGGACCAAACCGCGCCGGTCATTCGATCGTCTGGCCTTACTATCTGAATGGTCATCCGAAGGCGCGCTGCTTCATGCCGGGAAGCATGGGCTGATCGCGCGCATGGCGATCGGCAATTCGCGGCGCGCACCTTGATGTGCCGACGACCCAGCCCGCCCTCGGCCCTAGACCTCGACGATGATGTAATTGTCCTCGATGTGCACCGGAAACGTTTCGGCGACATACGGTCCCTTCTGCAGCTCTTCCCCGCTCTCGACCGTGACCGGATAGGAGCGGATCTTGAAGCGGTTGGGGTCGAACCAGGACTGGCCGTTGCGCATGTCGAATTCCCAACCATGCCACGGACAGCGCAGCATCTCGCCGACGCGATCGCGCCGGTAGATGCCGGGCTCGGGCGAGGTCAGGCGCGCGACGCAGGCTGCCTTCTCGAGCGGCGCGCCCTCATGCGGGCAACGATTGAGCAGCGCGAAGAACTCGCTATTGACGTGGAACACGACGATGTCGCGCCCCTCGAGGCCGAAGACCTTGTTGCCGCCGGCAGGGATATCGCTGGTACGCGCGACGATGTGACGGGCCATTCGATCCTCAAAGCGTTTTCAAGCGAAGTGGGTTCCGGTTCGCGTAAAGAAAACGCGTCAAAAAACTAGAACTTGTAAACGGCGCGGGCGTTGCCGTTGAAGATCTTGCGCCGCTCGGCTTCGGTCAGCGGCGTCTTGAAGGCGTAACGCGCATCGTCATAGTCCCAGTGCGGATAGTCCGACGAGAACAGCAGCCGGTCGATGCCGACCCATTCGATCAGCTGACGCAGGTGCCTTGCTTCATCGGGCTCGTCGATCGGTTGCGTCGTGAACCAGAAATGCTCCTTCACATATTCGCTCGGCTTGCGCTTGAGGTGCGGTACCTCGCTACGGAAGCGTTCGAAATGCTGGTCCATCCGCCACATCGCCGATGGGATCCAGCCGAAGCCGCCCTCGATGAACACGATCTTCAGCTTGGGGAAGCGCTCAGGGATTCCCTCAAGCACCAGGCTCGTGAGCTGCGAGGCCACGGTGTGCGCGTTCGATTGATGCTCCTCGCAATAATAAGACGGCCAGCCGCCGCCGGTCGGCGCATGCCCGCCATAGCCGCCGACATGGATGCCGAGCGGCAGGTCAAGCTCCTGCGCCCGCGCGTAGATCGGCCAGTAGCGGCGGCGGCCGAGCGGCTCGTTGGCGCGCGGCGACACGTTGATCTGGATGTATTCGCCCGTCCTGGCACAGCGCTCGATCTCGGCGATGCCAAGATCGTCGCCGTCCTGTCCGACCAAGATCGACGCTTTCAGGCGCGGATCGCGGTGCGACCAGAAGGCAAGCTGCCAGTCGTTGATGGCGCGCTGGATCGCGGCGCCGAATTCGAGGTTCTGCTGCGAGAAGATGAAGAGGTCGAGCACCTGCAAAATGCCGAACTCGACGTCGAACGGATCGAGATGCTGCTTGCGCATGAAATCGAGGTCGGAGCCCGGCACGCCGCCGGTCGGCGGCCACGCATCGCGGCGCGCGATCAGCGGCGAGGAGCGCGGATAGGGCGTGGTGCCGATATAGGGCGTGCGCAGATGGCTGCCATATTCCTTCAGATGCTGCTGCCAGCGCTTCGGCAGGAATTTGTTGAGATCGCTGTGCGAGTGGATGCTCGGATGGATGTCACAATCGATGATCTTGAGGCGCGTTGCGGCGGTCTTCTCGGCCTCGAGCATCGGGCGGTCGATGACGTCACTCATGCGATCCTCCTTTACGCATCCAGCTTCAGCCGCGGAAAAGTTTCCAGCGGATTGTCTTCGCACATCCGCGCGACGATACTCTTCGGCAGGTGCGGCGGGATCGGGTCGTCGCCGTCGAACTGCCAGTGCGGATAGTCGGACGCGAACAGGAACATCTTGTCGGAGCCGATCTGATCGATCACGTCGGCTACGCCTGTTGCATCCGGTGGTCCGTCGAACGGCTGCATGGTGACGCGGAAATGGTCGCGGATGATCGAGGCCGGCTCGCGCTCGACCCAGGGCACCTCGACGCGCACGCCGCGCCAGGTCTTGTTGGCGCGCCACATGAAGGCCGGCAGCCAGCTCACGCCTGATTCCATCAGCACGACCTTCAGCCCCGGAAACTTCCCGAACACGCCCTCATAGATCAGGCTCAGCGTCTGCGCCTGGAACGCCTGCGCTTCCGCCAGATAGTATTCGTAGCGATAAGACGGCCAGCCGATCGAGCTCGGCGCGGTCCGGTAGGCGCTGCCGGCGTGGATCGCGATCGGCAGCTGGTATTTCTCAGCGGCTTGGTAGACGGGCCAGTAGTGCCGCCGTCCGAGCAGCGTCTCGCCCTGCGACAGCACCAGCACGGAGACGAAGCGGGTGTCGCCGGCCCTGCGCTCGATCTCCTCGACCGCGAGATCCGGCGCCTGGATCGGCACCACGATCGAGGCGCGCAGCCGCTTGTCCTCAGCCAGCCACTCGGTCGCGATCCAGTCGTTGATCGCCTTGCAGAAGCCGGCCGCCATATAGGGGTCGAACACCGCCTGCGCGCCATAGACGACGTTGCAGATCGCGTGGCTGGCACCGAGCTGGTCAAACGCGCCGCGCTGCACCATGGCCAGATCGCTGCCAGGCTTGCGGCCGTCCGTCGGCCGCCAGTCGGCGCGGCCACTCAGCGGCATCGACGGCGGATAGGAGTTGAGGTCGAGCCCGTCGATGGCGCGGCTGACGACCTGTTCCTTCCAGTGATCGTCGAGATAGGGCAGCAGCGTGGTGCGCGTTCCTCCCACCGCGGGATGGATGTCGCAGTCGATGCGCGTGGCCGCCATGGCGTTCCTCGAACCCTCGATTTGTTCTTCGTCTTGATTCTTGGCGGCACCGCTGCCGCAGGCTCCGACTGTGACGCCAATGGAGCGATCCTGCAAGCCGATCGACGCGGAGCCGGTCTGTGATATCCGCGCACCCGGCCGCCTCACGCGAAGTTTGCGATCGTGTGAATGGCGTCACCATGTCCAACTGCGAGCCATGGTAGCGGGGTTCCGCGTCGCGGAAAGCGCGCCAATCACGGGAGACCAGGATGAGATTTGGAGCACTGACGATCTTCGCATGCGCCTTGTCGCTGGCCTCCGTCTCCGCCGCATCGGCAGCAAGCTCGACCGCATCGGGCTCAGTGGCGCTGGCGCTCGCCGGTGTGATCGTGCCCCATTCACCGCTGCCGGCCGCGGAGAAGAAGGCAGTCGCGGCCTTCTTCAACGGCGACAGCCATGTCTCCTACACGAAAAAGATCACAGTGACCGCGGACAAGATCGCCTGCCGCGCCAGCAATGTCGACATCACCGCGCGCTCCTGCGAATTGACCTTCGGCGGCCATATCAGAACCGTGAAGGGCCGCGCGGCGAACGAGATCTTCGCCACCGAGGCGCTCGCCGGCGTGCCCTCCGACGGCGCGGCCGGCACGATTTACGAGAGCCTGACCAAGTTGTCCTGCACGCTCGATCCCAAGGCAATCAAGGAGAACGGCGGCGGCGCCGATTGCACGTTCCAACCGGGGAATTAGCCAGCGGCGTCTCATCGCACATGCGCGCCCGATGACAGGCTCCGCGAAGCAATCCATCTGTCCGTATGCGGAGATATGGATTGCTTCATCGCTTCCGCTCCTTGCAATGACGAAGTGCAAAGGCTCGTTGGCGCCTTGGCGCGATCCTTGACGCGCCGCGCGACGATGCCGAGCAGACGGCCCAGCGTTCCGCTCGGCGGTCCCTTCTTGCGCGCCAGCGCGAGCGGCGCGACGAGACCGGCGGCGCGGTCGAGACGCAGATAAGCAACACCGGCGGTCTCGAGCCGCGCCATCGATTCAGGGACGATCGAGAGCCCGAGCCCCGCCGCGACGAGGCTCAGCGTCGACACCATCCGCGTCGCCTCCTGCGCCACCTTCGGGCTGAACCCGGCGGCACGGCAGGCCGCGATGATGCTGTCGTAGAGGCCCGGCCCGGTCGGACGGCGATAGAGGATCAGCGGCTCGTCGGCGAGCGCGGACAGGGAAATCCGCCGGCGCGTGTCCTTGCGCGCCCGCGGATGATGGTCCGGCAGCGCCACCAGCATCTCTTCATTCAGGAGATGAGTGATCGTGAGGCCCTCCAGCCGCTCGATCGGCGAGCGCACGAAGGCGGCATCGAGGCGATCGGCCTCGACTGCTTCGATCAGCTCGGCGGTGCTGGCCTCTTCAAGCGAGAGCGTGATCGCCGGCGCGCGCTCGCGCATTTCGCGCATGACGCCGGTGACGAAGGGATTGAAGGCGGCCGAGCTGGTGCAGCCGATGGCGAGCTGGCCTTCCTGGCCCCGGCTCGCGCGGCGCGCGGCCTCCACGGCGAGATCGACATCGCGCAGGATCGCCCGCGCCTTGTCCACGAACGCACGGCCGGCGGCGGTCGGCTCGACCCCGCGCGGCTGCCGGCGAAACAACGGCGCGCCGATCGCGGCCTCCAGCGCGCGGATCTGCTGGCTCAGCGGCGGTTGCTGGATGCCGAGCCTTGCGGCGGCGCGGGTGATATGGCCCTCCTCGGCCACGGCGACCGCATAGCGAAGATGGCGCAGCTCGATCATCCGGGATCTCCATATTCAGTGGATATGCATTTTACGCTTTCCATATATTGGAAATTTGGCGCGTCGCAAATTAGGTTCGATTCGAAATCGATCGAACCGGAGCCGATCCGCCCATGGATGCTGCCCCCACCGCCGAGGTGATCAAGCACGACGCGCCTGGCGTCGCCGACCTGTTCACCGGCTTCTTTGTCCTCGGACTGACCGGCTTCGGCGGCGTGCTGCCGCTGGCGCGCCGCATGATGGTCGAGAAGCGCGGTTGGCTGACCGGCGCAGAATTCACCGACCTGCTCGGCCTCTGCCAGTTCCTGCCCGGCGGCAACATCATCAACATGTCGGTGGCGGTGGGGCTGAAGTTCCGCGGCATCCCCGGCGCGTTTGCCGCGATCCTCGGCCTGATCGCCGCGCCGACGGCCGTCGTGATCGCGCTTGGCGTGATCTATGACCGCTTCGAGAACGAGCCGGTGGTTCGTCACCTGTTCGGCGGGTTGGCGGCCGCGGCGGCAGGGCTGCTGATCTCGATGGCGATCAAGATCGCCTGGCCGCTGCGACGGGACGCAGTGGGCTGGCTGATCGGCGCGCTCTGCGTGCTGGCGATCGCGGTGTTCAGATTGCCGCTGCTGCCGACCCTGCTGACGCTGGCGCCGCTCAGCATCATCCTGAAATCGAGGCAGTCCCGATGAGTGGCACCCTGATCGCGCTGGCGCTGATCTTCATCGAACTCTCACTGCTCGCGTTCGGTGGCGGCAACACCATCCTGCCGGAGATGCAGCGCCAGGTCGTCGATATCCATCACTGGATGACGTCACGTGAGTTCAGTGCGCTGTTCGCGCTGGCTCAGGCCGCGCCCGGGCCCAACATGATGGTCGTGCCGCTGGTCGGCTGGCACGTCGCCGGCTTCGCGGGCGTGCTGGTGACGTCGCTTGCGAAGTTCGGGCCATCCTCGCTGGTGACCGGGATTGCGCTGCAGCTCTGGGAGCGCTTCAAGGACCGGCCGTGGCGGCGAAAGGTGCAGGCGGGGCTCGTTCCCGTCACCGCCGGCTTGGTCATCGCCAGCGCCATCGTCATCACGCACGCCTCAACCTCGAGTTGGAGCCTCGTGCTGATCGCAGCCGGGGTGGCGATCGCCACCACCGCGACCCGCATCCATCCGCTGCTTGCGCTTGCCGCAGGTGCGGTGCTCGGCCTCACCGGCCTCGGCCAGCCGTGAAGGCGGCATCGGCGCCGACATTCGACGCCGCCTCGCGGCTGTAACCAAACGGCCGCCAGCGCATGCGCGCTTTCGCCGCAATGGCCACGACGCCGCCAGGGGCTATCTTGCTCTTGCCATGATCTACACGTTGAGCATCGATACACGCACTGCGCGGCTCGTCTTGCACGCTGGACGCCTGCACGCAGGCAATTAGCCGGGCGGCCAATGCGCGCGCCGTCCGGATTCTCAACGTCATCAAAAAATCGTTCGGTTTGGAGCTTTTTGCGAGGCGGGACGTTGGTATTTCGCCCATGGCAGACATGTGTCGCGGCGGCCTTGCCGCGAACGAGCGGCAGTTCCGACAATCTTTGACCACACCGGGTTCCGATAATGACAGTTCGGGGCCTTCAACCGCGTCATTCAGGTGAACAGACATGACTCGAAGCTTCAATTTGCCCGCTACTTCCTTGCCACCGATCACGATCGCGGCGAGCGAGGTGCAGCGTCTCAGTGCGCTGGCCGATTCCAGCATGGAGCGGTTCCCGCGCGTGGCGCAGTTCCTCGCGCACGAGACCGAGCGCGCCAAGGTCGTCGCCGACGACGCCGATTTGCATGACGTGGTGCGCATGGGTTCGCGGGTGCGCTATCGCGACGACGACACCGGCGACGTCAGGGAAGTCGTGCTGGTGTATCCGCATGAAGCCGATATCGCGTTGAAGCGCATCTCGGTCCTGACACCGGTCGGCGCCGCGTTGATCGGACTTTCAGTCGGGCAGGCGATCGAGTTCGAGACGCCGAGCCACCAGATGCGGTCGGTGACGATTCTGGGCGTGACGCATCACGCCTGATCCGAAAGGCCTGATCCGGTCTCAGCCTGCGATCCGCAGTGTCGTCACCGCGACGCAGGCGTTGCCGAAGGGAATCAGCATCACCTGCGCGCCGTTCGGCAGCGCCACGGTCGCCAGATCGCCGAGCGCGCCGTTCTGTCCATTGAGCTTGGCGAGCTCGGCGGCAACGGTTGGGCAGCTCTCCGCTCTCGGCGTCACGCGCACCAGATTGCCTTCGCAGGATGATCCGACGGGCGCGGCGAAGACGATGCCGGCGGCCCGCTGTGGAGCGGTGTTCTGGGGAGCCTCGCCCGGCGTGAGCGCCACCAGTGACTGCACCGAGTGGGAATTGCCTGCCTTCGGGTCCCACTGCGACTGCGCCGTGTAGTGCGAGTTCGCCGCAAGGCCGCGGCCGAGGGTCCCGAACACATTCGCGCAGGTGACGATGTTGCCCTGCCTCGCATGATCGTCGAACACCGTCGGCTGTTGCTGCGCGGCCTGTTGCGGCTGGGCAGCGGCTGCGGGAGCTGCCTGCGCCTGGGATTTCTGATGCGGCTTCGCGGCCGGCTTCCTGGCCGGCGCCGGCGCGGCTTGCGGCTGCAATGGCATCGGCTGCGTCGAGGTCTGGGCATACCCGACGACCCCGACGGCGCTCAGCGCTGCCACCGCCACCGCCGCGAATATCAATGTGAAAGTCCGGATCAGTCGCATCGGCCATTCATCCTGTTCAATTGGCGGCCTCGTCTCACGGACATCCGTGTTCTCAAGCCGGATATCGGAACTCCAGATCCGCATACTGCTCCTCGTTACTTCAGTTTCGACAGCACGCCGGACAGTCCGTCGAGCGGCGCTTCAAGCACGACGGCCCCGACCTGCGGGATCTGGTAGGACACCCGGCAAGGCGTCGCCGCGCGAATGTGCCGCTTGAGGACGTTGCCGATCGCGATCGTGGCGAAGCAGAAGCTGGCATCGCAATGATCGGTCTGCGCGATGATGCGGTCCGGCGAGCTACCCATGGCGAGCTCGATCGGCTGCCCAATGCCGGCGCTCGCGGGAATGCGCATCACGATCAGCGGCTTGCCGTCGGCGGTGGCGATCAGCGACCAGTTGAAGGCGACCGCGCCCTGCGCGTTGACGATCGACTGCGTGACGTTGCAGACGCGGCGCTTCGACTTGAGGCTCTCGTCGCAAATCAATGTCCAGTTCCTGAACGGCTGGATCATTCGCCTGAATTCGCCGAGCGTTTCGCCTTGCGGAATCACCACGTCCGACGGCTTCACGGCGTAGCCGGATGCCGGCGCGGGCTGTGCGCCCGCGCTTGCCATCGCGGGGAGCCAGATCGCCAACGCCAGACATGCCAGCCGCCTCGTCGATATCAACGTCAATTGAGCGTCAGGCTCAGGCCGGCGCTCACGCCCCAGTCGCCGCCGGCGGTGGTCGCCGACGCGTTGCTGCGCAAGCGGCCATTCTCGCTGGTGTAGCCGAGGCCGAAGGCGAGCGCGCCCTGGCTGCGCCAGACGCCGCCGCCGGCCGAAGCGCTCAGCTTGCCCGGCCGATCGTCATAGCGCAGCGATGCCGCCGCCATGCCGATCGCCGCGGCGCGCCAGGCATCCTGCCGCACCTCGCCGATCTGACCGTTGAGCTGAGCGAACGCGCTGTTGAGCTGGTTGACGTTGACGGCGTCGGTGCCGGCGACGCCAGGCGCCACGTTGCTGATGGTCACCGGCGCGCCATTGCCGCTGTTCAGCGTGAGCTTGTTGGTGGTGCCGCCGGAGCCGTCGCTGTCGTAGTGGATCGTGCTCGACGCGAGCGCCTGGAGCTGGCTCACATTGACCGCATCGGTCGGCGCGGCGCCCGCGGCGACATTGGTGACACGGCGCTCTGCGCCGGACGAGCCGACCGACACTTCGCCGGTCGCGACGCCCGCAACGGTCTTGCCGACAACCGGCGTATAGGCCGCATCGCTCAGATTGGCCGTCGTGGCGGCGTTCGCGCCGAGCGCCAGCGAGTTGGCCTGCGTCGCTTTGGCGCCGGCGCCGATCGCGACCGAATTGTCGGCCGATGCGGCCGAGCCGTTGCCCATCGAAATTGCGTTGCTCCCGCTCGCGACCGACTGCGGTCCGATCGCGACACTTTCCGCACCCGTCGCGATGGAATCCGCCGCGGTCGAATCGGCATGGAAATACTTGATGCCGCCGCCGCCGGAGCTGATGTTGTTGACGGTGGTGTAGAGGTTGCCGAGCGCCGTATTGGTGGCCCAGAGCTGCGAGCCGTTGATCGCATCCGTCGAGGTCGCGCTGATCTGGCCCGCAGCCACATTGGTGATGGTGCGCTCCGAGCCGACGCTGCCGACGCTGACGGTCGAGGTCGGCGCCGTGCCGGCAAAGTCGTAGGTGGTGCCGCCGATCGTGGTGCTCTTGGTCGCGACCACCGTCGAGGTGCTCGAATTGGCGCCGAGTGCCACATCGCCGGCCTGCGCCGTCGCCTTGGCATTCGGACCGAGCGCAACGCTGGTCGGGTTGGAGGTCGAAGATCCTGCGCCGATCGACACCGACTGGATGCCGTTGGCCACCGCATTGGTTCCGAACGCAATCGAATCGGCGAAGTTGACCAGCGAATTCTGGCCGATCGCGATGCCGCCGGGCGCCGTCTGCTGCACGACCGCGCCAAAGCCCATGCCGATGCCGTTGTCGCCGTTGACCACAGTGGTCGGCCCCACCGCGACGGAGTTGTTGCCGAACGCCTGCGAGTCCAGCAGCGTTGAATTGGCGTGGAAGTATTTCGTCGTCGTGGTCGCGAATGACTGCAGCGCGCCGGTGAGCTGCCGCACGGTGACGGCGTCGCTGGCCTCGGTGCCGTCGGCCACATTGGTGATCTGGCGATAGCCGGTGGCGTTACCGACCGACACCGCGCCGAGCAATGTGAGGTCGGTGGTGTTGTAGGGGATGATGGTGCCGCCGATGGTGCCGGACGCCGGTGCAAGCGCGCGGTTCGACACTGAGCCGGACCCGAGCGCGACGCCATCGGCCACCGTCGCCTGGGTATTGTAGCCGAGCGCCGTGGAATTCGCCGCTGTCGCCGACGCGGCCACGCCGGCTGCCATCGAATTGATCCCGGTCGCGCCGTTGTTGGCGTAGTTGGCCCGCTGGGTGCCGCCGTCGTTGACAGCATAATAATGCGTCAGGCCGTTGCTGACGACGGTCGAGAGACTGTCGATCGCCGAAGTCGCGGCAAACAGCTGCGAGCCGTTGACCGCGTCGGTCGAACCGTTGGTGATCCGTCCTGCGGCAACGTTGGTGATGGTGCGCTCGTTGCCGACTGTGCCGACGCTCACCGTCGAGGTCGGGGTCGTGCCGGCGAATGTATAGGCGTTGCCGGCAATGGTGATGCCGCCTGTGCCGACCGCCGTCGTGGTTTGGCTGCCGGAGCCGAGCGCGATATCGTTGGCATTCGCAGCGGTCGCGCCGTTGCCGATCGACACCGAGCCGCTGCCGGTGGCGGTCGACACCGGTCCGATCGCGACGGAGTTCGCGCCCGCCGCCGAGGAATCGGCCAGCGTCGAATTGGCGTGGAAGTACTTGATGCCGCCGCCGTTGGTGATGTTGTTGACGGTGGTCCCGATGGCGTCGACGGCCTGGTTGGTCGCATAGAGCTGCGACCCGTTGATCGCGTCGGTGGATGACCCGTTGATCCGCCCCGCAGCGACGTTGGTGATCGTGCGTTCAGCGTTGACCGCGCCGACGCTCACCGTCGAGGTCGGCGTGGTCCCCGCGAACGTGTAGGTGTTACCGTTGATCACCGCGTTCCCTGTGCCGACGGCCGTGGCCGTGACGCTGCCGTTGCCGAGCGCGACGGCGCCGGCATTGCCGGCGGTCGCACCGGCACCGAGCGCAATCGCGTTCGCGGCCGAGGCGTTGGCCTGGCTGCCCATGGCGATGGCGCTGGCGCCATTGGCGACGTTGCGATCGCCGATCGCCACCGCGCCCTGGCCGGTGACCGTGTTCTGGTAGCCGATGCCGACCGCGCCCTGCGCCGCCGTGCCGGCGACGCCGACGGCCTGGCCGCCGCCGCCCACCATGTTGGTGTTGCCCATCGCGACCGTGCCGTCGCCGGTCGCCGTGTTGTTCATGCCGTTTGCGATCGCGCCATTGCCGGTCGCGGTGTTGGGGTCGCCGATCGCGACCGCGCCGTTGCCACTGGCGACGTTGCCCGCGCCGATGGAGACCGCCTGGCCGCCGGTCGCCGTCGCATTGGTGCCCATCGCGACGGCATTGGCGGAATTGGCGACGGCATTGTTGCCGACCGCGATGGCGCTGGCGGCGCTGGCCGCCGACTGGAAGCCGACGGCGATGGCGTTGTCCGCCGACGCCTGGGCGCCCTGGACGGTGGCGTTTCCGGAGCCAATGGCAATGGAGTTGACACCGCCGGCCTTGCTCCCGGTGCCGGTCGCGATCGAATACGCGCCATTGGATGCGGCGTTGTTGCCGAGCGCGACACCACCGGTGGCTGAGCTGGCGACGATTGCCCCCGATCCGATGGCAACCGTGCCGGAGGACCCCAGCGCCTGCGCCTGATTACCCAGGGCTACGGCGAAATCCGCTGATGCCTGGGCGAGGTTGCCAGCGGCCAATGAGCTGGCACCAGACGCGGCTGCCTGTTTGCCAACGGCAGTGGCGCTGTCGGCGCTGGCAACGGATGACCAGCCTCCCGCCCATGAATAGCTGGCGCTCGCCGTGGAGCTGACACCGACCGCGGTGGCGTTTCCTCCTGTGGCACTGGCGAACGTGCCCAGGGCGCTGGCGCCGGCCGCGGCGGCATTGGCGTCAACGCCGAGCGCGACCGCATTGATATTGCTCGCGACCGTGCCTTGACCCAGCGCCACCCCGCCATCGCCTGTGGCCTTCGAAAACAGGCCGAGGGCTACCGAGTATTGTCCCGACGAAACGGACTGGCGTCCGATCGCGATGGCGTCGACCTGAGACGCTGTCACATCTGTACCAATGCCAATGGTACTCTGCGCAAGGGCGCCGGTTCCGGCAGCCGTGCGTGATCCAAGATAGAGGGAGTTCAACTGGGAAGCGATCGACTGAAAGCCGATCGCGATGGCATTTTGGTTGCCTGCGCTCGCGCTGGTACCTTGGGCAACGGAATCGCTTCCGGTCGACGTTGCTCCACTTCCAATCGCAATGGCGCGCGTCCCACTTGCTGACGAACCCGTGTCGATCGCCACGGAATCCGTACCGGTCGCACTTCCGCCGCCAAGGCTTACGGACCCGGCGGTTGCGGCCGATGTGGCAACAATCAACGCCGCAACTACGCCGAGCGTCGCGGCGGCCACCGAGGCGACTCCACCGCCAACCCGCAGCGCCCCAAGCCCCAACCGGTCACGCTTCATGCCGAGCGCACGGTGCGCCTGTCGCAGCAGCGCCAGCAGTCTCCGCCGCAGCGAATAGCTGCCCGGATCGCCCGACGCGACCCAGCTCTGGACGAAGCCGCGCTGCTTTATCGATGC
This sequence comes from Bradyrhizobium sp. ISRA436, assembly GCF_029910015.1. Classification (NCBI taxonomy): domain Bacteria; kingdom Pseudomonadati; phylum Pseudomonadota; class Alphaproteobacteria; order Hyphomicrobiales; family Nitrobacteraceae; genus Bradyrhizobium; species Bradyrhizobium sp. ISRA436. The sequence continues at coordinate 1,290,440 of NZ_CP094519.1, read as the reverse complement.
AGATGGAATCCGTGCGGCAGCCATGGCGCGCCCCCTTTGTGACATCTTGCCCAGACGTCGGGGATGCTGCGCCACGGACCGAATGCGGGCCCGCCGGCCACGCACATGGAGAGATCAAGACGGCGCGACGCGCGCTCGCCTTCCGGTCCTGGCCTACGATGTGTCGAATTCAACGAGCGCATCTTGCCATCCAGCGCTCGCTCGACTGCCCCATCAAATTGCCCCGAGTCGTCATGCTGGAAAGTGATAGACACAATTTCGCCGCCGTCACTCCGCACGCCGTCCAAATAGATGGCAGAGCGTCTCACAAGTTGAACGATCTGCATGGTGCACGGTAGAAGATCGCGCCACTTTTCAACCGATGGTCGAACAACGCCGCGCGCGTTCGCGCGCCTCGCGCGGACTGACGCCGAACTCGCGGCGGAACGCGCGCGTGAAATCCGAGGCCAACTTGAAGCCGTGGCGATAGGCGACCTCCTGGATCCGTCGGCCGGGATTGCCGACCAACTCTGCATGCGCGGCATGCAGACGCTTGCGCAGGATGTAGCCGGCGACGCCGCCGACGCTCTCAAATGCCCGGTACATGTTGGAGCGCGAGATCCGCAATTGCTGCGCGACGCGGTCCGGCGTGAGATCGAAGTCGCCGAGGCGACTCTCTATATACAGGCGCGCACGCTCGAACAGGACCGATTCGGCGGAGCCCCGCGCTTCGCCCGGCCGGTCGGCCGGCGGCTGGAGGCACACCGCGATCATCTCCGCCGTCGCCCGCCCGGCCTGCCGCAGCTCATCGGGCGACATGTCGACCAGACGCACCACGAGCGTATCGAGGTAATCGGCCAGCAGCTCAATCAGATTGCCTGAGAGAATGCGGTTGCAGGCGCGATCGAACTGCTCGGCAATGCTCGCGAATGCGCTGCGCGGCAGTGTGAGCAGCAGGCCATCATAATCGGTGATGCGGCCGCGAAAATCATTGTTGAGCGAGATCAGGAAGATCGCACCCGGCTCAGCGTAAATCGTTTGCCCGCCGGTCTCCAACCAGGCTTCACCGGAGCGCACGCGGAACAACCCCCAGGCATCGGCCGCTCCGTGGCGCGCGGCCGCGGACGCGCGCGCGAATGTTTGTGCCGCGAAATGCCCTGATGACAGCACCAGGTTGCCCAGATTGCAGGCAATGTATTCGACCTCGAAGCCTTGCGCGGGGCTGCGACCTTCCGGCAGCGCGACATCGAGCCAGGGAGCCATACGCGCCTTCCAGACATCGAACCGCTCCGCCGGCGGATAGGGCCGCGTCGAGACCAGCCGCGGCGGCGCCGGGGTTCGGTCTCCGATGTCGCGGGGGGCGCGCGGAAGCGGCACCTGTTCCAGGAGCTTCGCCGCGCGCGCGAGTCTGTCACCGTCACGTTGCATGCATTTTCAACCGCCGCTGTCGCGAACGACGCACGTTGGCACAGCGGAAGCGCATTCCTATAAGTTGGCGTCGCCGGCTCCCGACAGCACGGCGAACGTCAGATCGACGAAGAGGGCAGCATGTGAGAATGCGGGTCATCACCCCGACTATGCCGGCCGCTCCTGATAGGGCCGACGCAGGGTCCTGCGATAGTCGTGCTCATGCATGACATTCTTCATTGTTGTGCTCATCGCCGCGCGCGGCCCAGGGGCTTTGCCGCCAAGCCCGCTCGCCTGATTTAGGGAACAACCCGTGCGAGAACCAGAGGGAGCGATGACGTGCTCGCGAAGAAATCCGAAGTGTGTCCCCCGTGCGTCTGATCGAACGATCTGGCGTCACGGAGTCTTTCAGAAAATTTTCTGGAAGCGCACGCGAGCGATCCGCAAGCAGCAACGTAAGCTCGCTCGCATACTGGAACCTTGATGCACCACGCGTGCGACACACGGCCGCGCCCAGAAAGCGTGCATATGCCTGCATTTCGCGCAGTGGGCTCGCGCAAAAGTCGACGCGACGAGCGCACAATCTGCGCTGTCGATCGCCATCCCCGCGAGCGCATCGCGATGGTTCGCGACACGCGTGACGCGGAGATTTTTCGCGTAAGCCGTTGTCGTGCAAATCGGTTCTACAGCGATGTGTCCCCGACCGGAGCTCGCCGGGATGGACTGCGCGTCGTCGACGTTGTGAAGAGACGGTACAGACGCAGCAACGAGGAGAGCCGATTGGGAAGCTGTGGTCGACCTCGTGCTCGACACCGACTCGGTCTACCAAGTGCGTGGGCGGTGGACGACGCGCGCGGAAAGCAAGGTCAGTGTCGACGGGCGGACTGGTCTACGAGCGCTGCTGGGCAACAAGACGCTCAAGCTGCCGGCGGCCGAATTGGCGGCGCAGGTTTTTCTCCAGCCGTGATCCGGATTTGAAGGACGAGAACTTGCACGACACCCGCTGAGCGCGGCCTCTCCGCCTTCGATGTGAGGGAGACACCCATGGACGGGCTCCCTCCTCCATGCGGGGAGGGAATCGCGTATGACCCCAGCGGGCTCAACGGCTCACCTCACGTGCTGATATCGGAACACCGCGCGCTTACGCTGCGAGATGGCCCTGCCCCCGCCACGAACGCGCGGTTGTCAGTCCGCGCCCGATCCGCTCTGCACAACCTTCTCGTTGAGCTTCTGGTCGACGGTGTCGACCGTGCGGTCGATCTCTGCGCTCGGCGTGCCGAGCTGGTGCGAGATCAGCTTCACCAAGAGGTCGACGCGCTCGATGAAGGGCGCGCCGGCGGCCACCGCACGGGCCGCCGATGACGGCTTGAGCAGGCTTTCCGCCGCCTTGGCGTATTTCGCGAACGGAACCTGGTCGGCAGGGTCCGCGCCGAGCTGCCGCGCGATCGCGTCGACATGGTCGTAGATCGACTGCGACAGCTTGAGATCGCCGTGCACCGCATCGCGGATCGATTGCGGCTCCGACGGCGTGATGCAGCGGTAGTTGCCGGTCAGCAGCATCGACCACTTCGCCAGGGGGACGAACAGCGAGTCGAACACTTTCAGCTTCACCGGAACGTCGTGGCCGTCCAGCGTCACCGCGTCGATGTCGGCTTCCAGCTCGCGCAGCACCTTGTTGTGCTTGTCGTCGGCGAAGGCCGCAGCCTTGAAGTTGGTCGGCAGGCCGACATGGAGCACGTTCGCGGCTTCCTCCGGCGGACGGAACGCCTGCGGATCGGGCGAACAGAGCGTCACCAGCCCGGGCTCGAAGCGCTCCCACACCTGCGCATTGGTGTAGGCCTCTTCCAGGTCCATGCCGGCCAGCGCGGGAATCCGCTTCAGATACGGCAAGGGCGGCATGTTCATGATCGACAGGCACGGCAGCTTTGCCGCCGCGATCTTGATCATGAGAACGCGAACCGTGTGGTTGGTGTATTGCGGCTCCTGCATCGCAAGCCCGACCATGTCGTAGCGCGACAGGTCGACATCGGCGGGCGTCACCGCATCCAGCTTGCCCGGCAGGTCGCGCGAGAAGATCGACCGATGGTTCGGCTCGTCGCGCAGCTTGATGCGCACTTCGGTGCCGTCGCGATTGATCAGCTCCGCCGTCTTCTTCCGGCAGACCAGGGTCACGTTGTGACCCGCCATCAGAAGCTTGGTCCCCAGCAAGGAGCCGTATGAGGCTCCCAGGATCAGAATGTTGCGCGCCATGCTCTCTCTTTCAAAGCCGATGCCGTGTTGTCTTCAACGCCCGAGCCAGGCTTCGCGGAGAATGTCCGCGTAAGCGGACAGCGAGCCCGGGCCTGGTATACCACGAGAGCAACCCCTTACCGCAAGCCGCGCCGGTGTCCAGCGCAAAGTGATGGGCGCGACAATCGCGTCGCTCGAAATGCGCTTGACGACGTCGATCGGTGTCCGATGGGGCGATCTTGATCGAATATTCCAATCACCCGATTGGCAAAATCTTTCGGAAACAGCGACTTATGTCTGAACGTCTGTCCCTCGTCGCTGTGGCCTTATTCCTCGTCACGGGATGCGGCTATCCCGTGACGAAAACTTACCGAGCGCTCGCTCACTTTTGCGGGACGGTCGAGCGCGAGCCATGTCCGAACCAGACTTGTCAATGACAGGTCGTTCGCAGTATCGACCTTGCTGTTGCGCTGCATGATCAGCGGAACGCCTTCAACCAAAGTCAATCTTCAACGAGGAAACGACAAGATATGCGTTATCTTCCCTTCGCCATGGCTGCGGCCGTCCTGATGCTTGGTGGCGCGGCGTCCGCGCAGGAAACCTTGAAGATCGGCTATATCGATCCGCTCTCCGGCGGCGGCGCGAGCGTTGGCGAAGGCGGCCTGAAGACCTTCCAGTATCTTGCCGACGAGTTGAACGCGAAGGGCGGCATCCTCGGCCACAAGATCGAAATCGTCCCGCTGGACAACAAGACCAATCCGCAGGAGAGCCTGGTCCAGGCCCAGAAGGCGGTCGACGCCGGCATCCACTACATCACCCAGGGCAACGGCTCGTCGGTCGGCGCCGCGCTGGAAGATTTCGTCACCAAGAACAATTCCCGCAACCCCGGCAAGGAAGTGCTCTACTTCAACTACGCCGCGGTCGATCCGAGCATGACCAACGAGAAGTGCAGCTACTGGCACTTCCGCTGGGACGCGAGCTCGGACATCAAGATGGAAGCGCTGACCAACTACATGAAGGATCAGCCGTCCATCAAGAAAGTGTACCTGATCAACCAGGACTATTCGTTCGGCCAGTCGGTGCGGTCAGAGGCGCGCAAGATGCTCGCGGCCAAGCGGTCGGACGTCCAGATCGTCGGCGACGAGCTGCATCCGCTGCTCAAGATCACCGACTTCTCGCCCTATATCGCCAAGATCAAGGCGTCGGGCGCCGACAGCGTCGTGACCGGCAACTGGGGCCAGGATATCGCGCTGCTGCTGAAGGCAGCGGCTGACGCCGGCCTCAAGGTCAACTGGTACACCTATTACGCCGGCGGCGCTGGCGGGCCGACCGCGATCAAGCAGACCGGCCTCGATCACCAGGTGTTCCAGATCTCCGAAGGCATCCCCAATTCCGGCAACAAGGCGGCGATGGATTTCGAGAAGGATTTCCGCGCCAAGGCCAACATGTCGCTGTGGTATCCGCGCGCCGTCAACGAGATGCGGATGTTCAAGGCGGCGGCCGAGAAGGCCAACTCGATCGATCCGGTGAAGGTGGCGGCTGCCCTCGAGGACCTGAAGTTCGAGGTGCTTGACGGCGGCGAGGGCACCATGCGCAAGGACGATCACCAGTTCTTCCAGCCGATCTACATCTCCTCGTTCGGCACGCTGGCCGACAAGGCAAAGGAGCCGTTCGACGAGGAGAACACCGGCTGGGGCTGGCACCTCGTCTCCAAGATCGACACCGCGCATGCGATGGTCCCGACCACCTGCAAGATGAAGCGGCCCTGATCGACCGTTGGCTGGCGCCTTCGCGGCTGCACGGCCGCGCAGGCCCGCCTGCGTCCGGCGGTGACGCCGGCGTCCGGTCGGTTCGCAGCTTCCTGTTCACGTCAATCGTTCGAGTCTTCAGCGAGTGTGCCTTGGCTGAGTTGATCGTCATTTCAACGCTCAACGGCGTCCTGTTCGGGATGCTGTTGTTCCTGTTGTCCAGCGGGCTCACCGTCATCTTCAGCATGATGGGCGTGCTCAACTTCGCACATGCCAGCTTCTATATGCTGGGTGCGTTTTTCGGTTACCAGCTTACCCGCTGGATCGGCTTCTGGCCGGCGCTGGTGCTGGCACCGCTGCTGGTCGGCGCGGTCGGCATGGCGGTCGAGCGCTATGGCCTGCGCAACACCCACAAGCACGGCCATGTCGCCGAGTTGCTGCTGACCTTCGGGCTTGCCTTCGCGATCGAGGAAATCGTCTCGATGATCTGGGGCAAGAGCCCGATGGATTACCGGATCCCCGCGGCGCTCGACTTTCCCGCCTTCACCGTGTTCTCCACCAATTATCCGGCCTACAAGATCTTCATGCTCGTGGTCTCCGTCGTGATCTTCGTGGCGCTTCTGATCACGCTCAAGCGGACCCGGGTCGGCCTCATCGTGCAGGCGGCGCTGACGCATCCGAGCATGGTCGGCCATCTCGGCCACAATGTCGGGCGCGTGTTCATGCTGGTGTTCGGCGTCGGCAGCGCGCTCGCCGGTCTTGCCGGCGTCATCGCCGGTCCCTCGCTGGTGACGCAGTCCGACATGGCGGCGCTGCTCGGGCCGATCCTGTTCGTCGTCATCGTCTTTGGCGGCCTCGGCTCGCTGCCCGGCGCCTTCATCGCATCGCTTTTGATCGGGTTGATCCAGACCTTCGCGGTCGCGCTGAACGGTTCGCTGGCCAGCGTGTTCGGTCCGCTCGATCCGAGCCTCGGCCCCTCGCCGCTCACCGACATCTGGAACGTGACGATCGCGCAGATTGCGCCGATCCTGCCCTATGTGCTGCTGGTGCTGGTCCTGATCTTCCGCCCCATGGGCCTGCTGGGGACGCGCGAGTCATGACCAAGGCTGTTTCCCCCGCCTCCGCCGCGACGAAACATGAGTCCGGCGGCGCCCTCAGCTTCTACGGCGTCTGGCTGATCGCGGCCGCCGCGCTCGTCGTGCTGCCGCTGGTCTTCTCCTCCGGCGGCTCGCTGACCTCGTTCAGCCTGATCGGCATCGCGATCATCTTCGCGCTGTCCTACAACATCCTGCTCGGCCAGACCGGGCTGTTGTCGTTCGGCCATGCGGTCCAGTACGGCCTCGGCGGCTTCCTTTCGGTCCACGTCATGAATGCGGTCGCCAGTTACGACTGGCCGATCCCGCTGCCCGTGATTCCGCTGATCGGCGGCATCGGCGGTCTTGTCTTCGCAACTCTGGTCGGTTGGGTGATGACCAAGCGCGCCGGCACCGTGTTTGCGATGATCTCGCTCGGCATCGGCGAGCTGGTGGCCTCGTCGTCGCTGATCCTGCGCAGCGTGTTCGGCGGCGAATCCGGCATCACCACCGACCGCACCGCCCTGCCGCACATGTTCGGCTGGACCTTCGGGCCGCAGCTTCAGGTCTATTACCTGATTGCGTTCTGGGTGATGATCTCGACGATCGCGATGTACGCGCTGACCCGCACGCCGCTCGGCCGCATCTGCAACGCGGTGCGCGACAATCCCGAGCGTGTCCAGTTCATCGGCTACGATCCGCATGTGGTGCGCTATCTCGCCTATATATTCGCGGGCTTCTTCGCCGGCATCGCCGGCGGCCTCACCGCGATCAATTTCGAGATCGCCAATTCGGCCTATCTCGGCGCGACGCAATCCGGCATCGTGCTGTTCGCCGCGTTCATCGGCGGCACCGCCTATTTCTTCGGTCCGATCCTCGGCGCCATCTTGGTGACCTATCTGCAGCTCGGGCTGACCAACGTCACCACGGTCTGGCAGCTCTATTTCGGCATCATCTTCATCGGCATCGTGATGTTCGCGCCGGGCGGCATCGCTGGCATCCTGATGAAGCACCGCCCGCTGATCCGCGCCGGCACGCTGCGTACGGTGATCCCCTCCTATCTCGTCGCCGCCATCCCGACGCTCGCGCTGGTGCTCGGCATCATCCTCACCATCGAGATGGTCGCGCGCTACACGGCGAGCGAAGGTGAAGGCAACACCATCAATCTCGCCGGCATTCCCTTCGTCGCGACGGCGCCGACCACCTGGGCGGCCGCGGCGGTGCTGCTCGTCGGCGGCTTCCTGGTCGCCCGCATCACATGGCGGCGCGTGGCCGAGGCCTGGGATCGCGCCGCGACGGCGGCCCGTGATCGGGGGTATCTCGCATGACCGCCGCCATCAAAGTCAAAGCCGTCGAGAAGCGCTTCGGCAATGTGGGCATCATCCGCGATCTCAATTTGAGCGTCGCGCAAGGCGAGCGCCATGCCATCATCGGGCCGAACGGCGCCGGCAAGTCGACGACGTTCAACCTGATCAGCGGCCACATCAAGCCGACCTCTGGCGAGATCCGCCTCAACGGCGAGGTCATCTCCGGCCTGCGTCCGTTCGAGATCAACCGGCGCGGACTGTCGCGCTCGTTCCAGGTCACCAACGTCTTCGCGCGCATGACGGTGTGGGAGAACGTCCGCTGCGCCGTGCTGTGGGCGACCGGACACCGCTATGCCTTCTGGAAGAACGTCGACCATCTGCCTGAGGTGAAGCAGCGTACGGCGCAGATCCTCGACGACATCCATCTCAGTCACCGCCGCGACGTGCCGGCCGGGCTGCTGACCTATGCCGAGCAGCGCGAGCTCGAGATCGGGATCACGATCGCCAGCAGCGCCAGCGTCGTCATGCTGGATGAGCCGACCGCGGGCATGAGCCACGCCGAAACCGAGCGCGCCGTCGCGCTGATCCGCCGCCTGACCGAGGGCCGCACGCTCGTGATCGTCGAGCACGACATGAGCGTGGTGTTCGGCCTCGCCGATCGCATCTCGGTGCTGGTGTACGGCAACATCATCGCGTCAGGCACGCCGGATGAGATCCGCGGCAATCCGAAGGTCAGGGAAGCCTATCTCGGCGAGGAGATCGACTGATGCTCGAGGTCAGGAATCTTCATGCCTATTACGGCAAGAGCCACATCCTGCAGGGTGTCGACCTCGACATTGCCGCCGGCGAGGTGGTGAGCCTGTTGGGGCGCAACGGCGTCGGCCGTTCCACCACCGTCAAGGCGATCATGGGCGAGGTGCCGCCGCAAGGCACAATCCGCTTCAAGGGCCAGGATATCGCCGGCCTGCCGAGCTACAAGATTGCCCGGCTCGGGCTCGGCTACGTGCCGGAGCACCGCGACATCTTCCCGGGCCTGACGGTTCGCCAGAATCTCATTCTCGGCATCAAGGACCCGCGCCGCCCCGGCAAGTGGCGGCTCGAGGAGATGCTCGACATGTTCCCCAATCTCGCCCGCCGCGCCGACACGCCGGCCGGCGTGCTGTCGGGCGGCGAGAAGCAGATGCTGACCACCTGCCGCACGCTGCTCGGCGATCCTGAATTGATGATGATCGACGAGCCGACCGAAGGGCTGGCGCCGCTGATCGTGCAGCAGGTCGGCGACCTCATCGCGCGGATCGCGAAGGCCGGCGTCGCCATTCTGCTGGTCGAGCAGAAGCTGTCGATCGCGATGAAGATCTCGAACCGGGTCTACATCATGGGCCATGGCCGCGTCGTGTTCGAAGGCACGCCCGACCAGCTCAAGTCCAACGCCGCCGTTCGCGAGGAATGGCTGGAGGTGTGAGGCGCGGCGCCAGCCGATCGACTGCTCCTTCGCCCGTTGGTCATCTGCGAGAAAGTGGCCGCGACGACTTGAAAAAGCGAGCCCCGCTCTGCAGCGGGGCTCTTGCTCAATATCCTATTTCCGATTGGAGTTATGCTCCGGCGTCTGCGCGCCCTGCCCTGAGCGTGATGAAGGCGGAGCGCTGCTCTGGCTCGGCTGGCCGGGCTGCGTGTTCTGACCTGGGCTCGTCTGGTTGCCACCCTGACCAACGGTGGAATGGTTCTGCGGAGCGGCTTGTCCCGTCGTATTCTGCTGCGGGGCTTGCTGCTGAGCGGGCGGCTGAGTTCCGGCCTGGCCGGGCGTCGACTGGTTCTGTGGCGGGTTCGCTTGGCCCGTTGTTTGTCCAGGAGCGTTTTGCTGGGCGGGCTGCTGCTGAGTACGGCCCTGGCCGACCGTCGACGACCCTTGTCCCGCGCCCTGACCGATCCTGTCCGACAGCCCCAGTGCGGCGACCGTGCGCGTATCGACGCTGCCGCTCGTCGCGATACCCTGCTGACGCTGGAACGTGATCAGCGCCTCGCGGGTCCGGGACCCGAGCACGCCATCAGCTTCGCCGACGAGCAGGCCGCGATCGATCAGCACCTGCTGGACCTCGCGGATCTGCTGCGGGCTCAGGTCCATGATCGCAACGCTACTGCTGCTGCCGCGATGGCTGAAGCGCGTCCGCGGTCCGACCGGGACCACGTCGACAACGCGGCGGTCGCGATCGAGGAACACCACTTCATCCTCGACGATGAAGAAGCTGTCGTCGCGATAAAATGGGAACACGTCGATCAGCGCGGGGAAGGCGGCGACCGACACGACGTGGAACCTCGAAGGCACCACCACGCCCCGGTTAACCGCAAAGTTGATCGAGTTGATGTTCACGCGCGGCGCGTTGCGCGCAGACAGCACGGAGCGCTGGATCGTGCTTTGCTGTTGCGCCGTCACGGTGCGCCCGGCCTCGGTCTGGACCGTCGCGTTCGATTGGGTCTGAGCGGTTGTACCGGTCTGACCCTGGGCCTGACCGGTGGTCTGCCCGGAGTTCATCCGGCCTTGCGTCGTACCAGGCTGCTGAGTGGCCGCGCCTGTCGTGCTCTGGCCGGCTCTTGGGCTCTGGCCTGTCGTTGTGCTCGGGCCCTTGCTCTGGCCCGTCGTGGTGCTCTGACCTCGGTTCGCGGCACCAGTGCGGTTCTCCGGCTGCTGCTGCTGGCTTTGCCGCGCGCTACCACGTTGGCGGGTTTCAGATCGGCCAGTCTGCTCGCGCTCGTTGCGGCCCTGTCCTATGGTCTGCTGTTGCCGGCCCTGACTGCGCTGACCTTGCCGTTCGCCTCTCTCCTCTGCGCCCCGGGCTTGCCCGGTGGTCTGGCCCTGCATGCGTCCGCCGCGCTCGGCTGCGCCACGGCCCATCTGCCGCTCGTTTTGGCCTGCTGCTCGTCCGCCTTCTCTCGGGCCCTGTCCCCGGCCTTCCGTCACGCCTCCGCTGCGCGCCGCACCCGAAGGACTTCCGTGCATTGCGCCGCCGGAACGTCCGGGTGACGGGCTCGCAGATGTTCCGTGTTCGCCGCCGGTTCCAGCGCCGACACCCCCGCCGCCACCCATGCCGCCTTCCCGCATGCCTTGCGCAGATGCGAGACTGACGCCGGCCAATAGCACGGCTGTCGTCAGCAGAAACTTGCTCTTCATCCTACTCTGCATCGTCGATCCCTCCTGAAATCTGGCGGCTGCTCCGTTTGGGAAATCCAACGCCAATAGATGGCGCTCGCGTCGTCGCAGCCGCGCTCCAACAAAACCCGGCGAGATACGCAGCACAGGCTGCGCGGCTCACCGGTGAACTGCCTTGCTAGAAAAACAACGGTGCCGTCGGCGCCGTTCCAAAATGCGGGCGCGCCGCGACATTTGGTGCAGGGGAACACCTGAAGGATACTGGACGCGGCGGCCAAGTATTCGGTCTCGCTTCAGGAACCAGTTGCCACTGTTTCCGTTGGGGGTCACTTTGTGGATCACAATGATCACGCTCAACGTGCTCGCAACGATCATTTTCCGACGCAGTCGATAGAGGTCCGGAACGAGTTGCGTTCGGCTGTGAGCCGCTGTGGTGCACGGATGCACGGCTCCTGCCTGAGCTCTCCTCACAAGCTCGATCTGGCGCGTGCGCTGCCTGCCCCGGTGTCGGTGCACTGCCGTTCGCAACCAATGCCATTCTGCCCCGTTGGTCGGCTTGGGCAATCATCACCCAGGAGAATCTCATGAAGAAGACAGCCCTTGTCCTTACAACAGTCGGCGGGCTCGCCTTGAGCACGATGGCGTCTCCGGCGCCCGCCGAAGCACGCGACGGGTTCGGGCCCGCGCTCGCAGGCGGATTGATCGCCGGCGCGGTCGTCGGCGGGCTCGCCGCGTCAGCCTATGACTGGGGTCCCGGGTACGGTTACTATGGCTACGCACCTGCATACTACGCACCGGCTTATTACGGCGACTATGCGTACGATTACGACTACGGTGTCGCGCCGTATCGCTGGGGCGCATCCACCACGACATACTATTCCGCCGTTAGGCCGGCCTATTACGGCTACCGCTATCGTCACGTGGTCAGACCGGCATTCGCCTATTACGGGGGCGGTTACCCGCGCTGGTATCGTCACTGGTGAGGTCGAGGGGACGCCCGCCAATGTACGCGGGCTTCCCGCTTGAAGTTTCAGTATCGCGCTCTTTCGGAGCACTGCAGGGCGTAGGAAGTCGGTGCTGAACAGAGCATTGTTGTGCGGCAATGCTGGTGCCGCCGCAGTGATCCATTCGGTGCCGGTTGATATCCGCCTTCCGGAAGGCGGAGAACCAAATCATCTCCGTGCGGTCCGGAGGCTTCACGAGGACATGCTCCACAACTCGATCGTCGCACACCCGCCCGGCCGAATAATGCCGTGCTCCCCGCAGCCGCGCTGGACCGGTGACTGCCAATCACTGAGTTGCCCGACGGCGCAAGCCCCTCATGCGAAAATATTTCTTCAACTCGGTCTATAATCCGCCCGTCTCACCCGCTTGAGGGGCGCTTCGCGATCGTCACGAGTGTTGGGTTGAGATGCGGTGGACGCCGATGTCACGGCTGACGAGCGTGGCAGATAGCGGACGGCGAAGTCGTGCAGGCCTGACGCCCTAGTGGCAGGCGTCTCCTCGCAAGATGCGGAACGCATCTTTGCGACGACGGTGACAACAAAGCCCAGTCTCGCCGGGGAGAGCACGTATAAGCCGTAAGACCATCGCGCAGGGAAAGCCGGAGTGTTCTTCGGCCTCACCTGTGGTCCTACCTCCCGAGCTTTCCATTTGCTCGGGACCCATGGGTGCGATCGGCACCCGGCTTTCCCTGTGCCCTCTGCGAATTGAGAGGGCGGAACGAGATGCAAAGCTCGGACAAATCATGTCGCGAGAATGCGGAATCACATCCCTTTCAGTCGTCATGCCCGCGCATGCGGGCATCCAGTACGCCGCGGCCTCTCGGTTCGAGCACCGCCGTCTCCGGAATACTGGATCGCCCGCATACGCGGGCGATGACCCCGGGCAGGCTGTTTGACAGGTTGAATCAGATTGTCCCTCGTCGCCGCGAAGGAGCGGAATGGTGAAGCTTGCCTTGCCTAGCCGGAGCTCGCGGAGGCAGACCACCTGCGCCCATTGGGCTTCGGGTAACCGTCCGTCTTCGCTTTCACTGCGTTCAAGCTACGCCGGACACGCTTCGCTCTAACCGTCTCTGGCGTGGCTGCATCCGGTAGGATCGTGGCTTGCCTAGCCGAAGCTCGCGGCGGCAGCCCGCCTGCGCCCGTTGGGCTTCGGCGTAACCGTCCGTCTTCGCTTTCACTGCGTTCAAGCTACGCCGGACACGCTTCGCTCTAACCGTCTCTGGCGTGGCTGCATCCGGTAGGATCGTGGCTTGCCCAGCCGAAGCTCGCGGCGGCAGGCCCGCCTGCGCCCGTTGGGCTTCGGCGTGGCATCCTTCTCTCGCTTCGCGAGCGAAGGATGGTGGGTGCGACAGGGATCGAACCTGTGACCCCTACCATGTCAAGGTAGTGCTCTCCCGCTGAGCTACGCACCCCAAAGTCGTGTCGTCGTCTTGGGTCGGGTCCCTATAACGGACCGCGGCGGGGCAGGCAAGGATACAAAATGCGAGTTTTCGTCCGAATCAGGCCGCCAGCAACTTGTTCACCTCGCTGACCAATTCGCGCAAGTGCACGGGCTTGGCCAGGACCTTGGCGTTTTTCGGCGCTTCCGAATCGGAATTCAGGGCCACCGCGGCAAAACCGGTGATGAACATGATCTTGATGTCGGGGTCGAGTTCCGAGGCGCGGCGCGCCAGCTCGATGCCATCCATCTCCGGCATCACGATGTCGGTGAGCAGCATCTCGAACGGCTCCTCACGCAGCCGCTGGTAGGCCGACAAGCCGTTGTCATGCGGCGAGACCTTGAATCCGGCGTTTTCCAGCGCCTTGACCAGGAAGCGGCGCATATCGTTGTCGTCTTCGGCGAGAAGGATTTTCGGCATGGTTGGAAACGTCGAATCCGGCTGGAGGTTCAGTCCGAACACTAAGCCCGACAGACGGTAAATTTCGGGTGAAATTTGCACCTGCCCGTCGGCCGAGAACGCAGTGTATTTGTGGACCGGTCCGCATATCGAATCAACCGGGTGCGGCCTTTTCTGCCGCCTCAGACGCATTCCAGCACGCGCCACACTCTTTTCACTTGGCAGAATGATCGCGATTACGGACAATACGCGCCCATAAATCTCCGCTTTTCCGGCAGAATCGATTTGGCTTGGACAGGCGGACGCAAGGGACGGCGCCAAGGGAATGACCGAGTCTGCTGGCGAGTTGTCGCCCCCATTCGAGATCGTCGAGCCCGACGCCTGGCGCGCGCCGATCATCTTCAATTCCCCGCACTCCGGGTCGGTCTATCCGGCCGCGTTCCTGGAGGCATCGCGGATCGATCTCGCTTCGCTGCGCCGCTCGGAAGATTCCTTCATGGACGAATTGATCGCGAGCTTGAGCGATCGCGGCTTTCCAACCGTGCGCGTCAACTTTCCGCGCTCCTATGTCGATGTGAATCGCGAGCCCTATGAGCTCGACCCGCGCATGTTCACCGGACGGCTGCCGAGCTTTGCCAACACACGCTCGATGCGGGTGGCCGGCGGCCTCGGCACCATTCCGCGCGTGGTCGGCGACGGCCAGGAGATCTACCGAGAGCGGCTCGACGTCGACGAGGCGCTGACCCGGATCGAGGTGCTCTACAAGCCCTATCACCGTGCGCTGCGCCGGCTGATCAACAAGGCCCACCAGGCATTCGGCGCGGCGGTCGTGGTCGATTGCCATTCGATGCCGTCGATCGGCGTGTCGCGCGACGAGCCGCGCCGGCCTGACGTCGTGATCGGCGACCGCTACGGCACGAGCTGTGCGCCACTGTTGCCCGAGCTCGTCGAGGAGATCATGAGCTCGCTCGGCTACTCGATCGGGCGCAACAAGCCCTATGCCGGCGGCTTCATCACCGAGCATTACGGCAACCCGGCAAGTGGCCTGCACACCGTCCAGATCGAGCTCAATCGCGCGGTCTATATGGACGAACGCCGCCGCGAGCGCGGGCCGCGCTTCGCCCAGGTGGCGGCGGACTTCGCAACGCTCGCCGACGCGCTGGCCAAGGTCCCGTTCGCCGAACTCGGCTCCTTCCAGTCCGCCGCGGAATAGGGTGACGTCGGCCGTTCGTCATTCCGGCGCGACCAAGTCCTGAACCAGGAAACCATATACCGGCGGTAGCCGGTGGCGAAACGAATCCTCGCCGTGATGGTGAGGGATCAGCGGAAACGACGCCCGAAAAGAAAAAAGGGCCGCTTGAATGAACAAGCGGCCCAAGTCTAGGGAGGAAACGCCCAAGGAGGGCAGCGATAGCGCGAGGCGCTACCGCACCGCAACAATATGCGACCGCGCTGCACAAAACGCAAGACTTTTCGAAACATTTCCTGCGCTATCTCACGGAGGATGGCGAATATGCAACAGCCGCCCCTCCGATAATTTCCTTTTTGAAATCAAAATGTTGCTAAAGATCGACCTTTCAGTTCAGCGCTACGCGCATAGCTTGTATACCAGAACTCGCAACTTCGTGATCGGTGCCGGGACCGTGGAGCTTTCGAAATCGAAGCCGATTCGAAAGCTCAGAACCACGTCATCAGGATGGGATAACGTTCCGTTAATCGTGCGCGGCGCGCTGGATTGAGCTAGGCAAGAACATCATCGATTTCCACCCGCGCCGTGCGCTTTGCGAAGGACCTGCCGTGACGGTCATCGACTTTACAGCCTTCATCGGGCGCCTCGCGACCGCATCCGGCGAAACCATCCTGCCGTTCTTCCGGACCTCGCTCTCGGTCGACAACAAGAGCGCCAGCGATTTCGATCCCGTCACCGAAGCCGACCGCGCCGCGGAGGCCGTGATGCGGCGGCTGATCAAATCCAACTTCCCCCAGCATGGGATCGTCGGCGAGGAATTCGGCAATGAGCGCGAGGACGCCGACTATGTCTGGGTGCTCGATCCGATCGACGGCACCAAGTCCTTCATCGCGGGCTTCCCGATCTGGGGCACGCTGATCGCGCTGCTGCACAAAGGTACGCCGGTGTTCGGCATGATGCACCAGCCCTATATCGGCGAGCGCTTCTCCGGCGACAACGGCTCGGCGCATTATTCCGGCCCGTCGGGAGAGCGAAAGCTCTCGGTGCGGCGCTGCGCCTCGCTGAAGGAGGCGACCGCCTATACCACAAGCCCGCTGCTGATGAACGAGGCCGACCGCGCCCGCTTCGGCCGCATCGAGGCGGTGGCGCGGCTGACGCGCTATGGCGGCGACTGCTACTCCTACTGCATGCTCGCCGCCGGCCATCTCGACCTCGTGGTGGAGACCGAGTTGAAGCCGTACGACATCGCCGGACTGATCCCGATCGTCACCGGCGCGGGCGGCATCGTCACCACCTGGGAAGGCAAGCCCGCGCAAGCCGGCGGCCGCATCATCGCCGCGGGCGATCCGCGCGTGCACGAGGCGGCGATGAAGGTGCTCAACGCCTGATGTCTTGCCCGGCAATTGATCTGCGCCCATCCTAACGAGCAAGTAATAGTCGAGCCGGCCGCGCAGCTCCTCGAACGGGATCATGACGTGGGTGCGGAACGCCGCGATGTCCTCGTTCGGTCAGTGCTGCACTTCCGCCCGCAGATATTCCACAAGCTGCTTGGCCGGCCGCGGCAGCGCCCTGAAGCTGCGCGCGCAGATCGTCAGCCGGCGGTTGGCCCAGGCGTCGCGGATCCGGATGGTGACGATCGGCATCGCCGCCGCGCAGCGCCGCGCGGCGGTTTCGGGAACCACGGCGACTCCGACATCGGCGGCAACCATCTGGCAGATGGCGTCGAAATCGCGCAGGCGGGCGCGGAAGCGCAGCCGTGCGCCGAGCTTTGCGGCGTGCTTGGATACGTGGAGCTGCAGCGCAGTGGTTGCCGTCAGGCCGACGAAGTCGCGGTCGACCACCTCCTGGAAATCGATCTGGCGGCGGTTGCCGAGATCGCTGCGCCGCGCGGCCACCAGCATCAGCCGGTCCTCACTGAACAGGAAGCGCTCGATACTGTCGGGAAGCGCATGTTCGGCGGCGAAGCCGAGATCGGCGGCGCCACTCGCGATCGCGGTCGCGATGTCGGTGCTCTCGCGCTCCTCGACGTCGACATTGATGTCGGGATGTTCGCGCAGGAAGTGCGCCAGCGCCCGCGGCAGATGCTCCGACAGCCCGGAAGTGTTGGCGAGCAGCAGCACGCTGGCGCGGATGCCGCTGGCATAGGCGGCGAGATCGCCCTGCAAGGCCTCGACATTGTGGATCACGATGCGGGCATGGTCGAGCAGGCTCTCGCCCGCTGCGGTCAGTTCGACACCGCGGCGGCCGCGCTTGAGCAGCGCGACGCCCAACGCCTCCTCCAGGCCCTTGATTCGTTCGCTGGCCGAGGCCAGCGCAAGGTTGGCGCGCGCAGCCCCCTGCGTGATGCTGCGCGCATCGGCCACGGCGATGAACAATTGCAAGTCGATCAGGTCGAACCGCATGACGTTTCCCGCCCCAGCCCTTCGGACCATCCGAAGGCTAACTCCGTAACCTCCAGATTGTGCCGATCGTGCCCATCGGTCAATGTGGCGTGATGATCGACCATCTCCTGATCTTCATCGCCTTCGCCTTCCTGCTTGCCGGCTTCGTCAAGGGCACGCTCGGCCTCGGCCTGCCGACAGTCTCGATGGGGCTGCTCGCGGTGACGATGCCGCCGGGCCAGGCGATCGCGATCGTGATCGTGCCGGCGATCATCACCAATATCTGGCAGACCTTCGTCGGCCCCTATCTGCGCGACATCCTCAAGCGGCTGTGGCCGCTGATGGTCGGCACCGTGGTCGGCATCTGGCTCAATGCCGGGCTCCTCACCGGGCCCTATGCGGCCTACGGCACCGTCGTCCTCGGACTGTTGCTGGTGATCTACGCGATCGTCGGCCTGAGCAAGTTCAGCTTCAAGGTCGCGCGGCGTGACGAGAAATGGATCGGCGGCATTGTCGGTGTCGTGACCGGGCTGATCTCGGCCGCGACCGGCGTTCAGGTCATCCCCTCGATGCCGTTCATGCAGGCGATCGGGATGGAGAGAGACGAGCTGGTGCAAGCGCTCGGCGTCTTCTTCACCACCGCAACCGTCGCATTGGCCTTCAACCTCACCGCCTCGGGCCTGCTGACGGCAGCCACCGCGTTGCCCGGCGCTGTCGCGATGGCCGCGTCCTTTGTCGGCATGTTCATCGGCCAGACCGTCCGCTCAAGGATGGAGCCGGACGTGTTCCGCCGTTGGTTCCTGATCTCCATGATCCTGCTCGGCATCTACCTTGCCGGCAGCGCCTTGCTCAAAATCCACGGCTAGCGCGCCTCCAGCATGGCGACGCGGAAGCCCAAATAGATGAAGAGACCGCCGAGCGAGCGGTTGATCCAGGCAATGACGCCGGCCGATTGCCGGATACGGCCGGCGGCCTTCGACGCAAAGGCTGCGACGCCAAGGCACCACAGCGTGCCGTTGGCGATGAAGATCAGCCCGAGCACCAGGAAAGCGAGCGGCTTGTGCCGCGAATCCGCTGCGACGAATTGCGGCAGGAAGGCCAGGAAGAACAGCGCCACCTTGGGGTTGAGGATGTTGGTCAGCGTCCCCTGCCAGAACACCCGGGAGACCGAGGTCTCGCCGCCCTGCGCCGTGATCTCGGCGATCGGCTTCGCACGCGACAAGAGCATCTGCAGGCCGGTCAATACCAGATAGGCCGCGCCGACCAGCTTGACGGCCAGGAATGCGGCCGACGACGCCATCAGGAGCGCCGACAGCCCGATCGCCGCGCCCGTCACATGAACCAGACAGCCGCAGCTGATGCCGATCGCGGCAGCGGCCCCGCCGCGCCACCCGAGTTGGATGCTGCGGCCGATGATGTAGGCGGTATCAGGCCCCGGCGTGATGTTGAGCACCAGACCGGAGAGAATAAAGAGCCAGAGTTCGTGAATTCCGAGCATGTGAGCGAGACTAACCTATGGAAGTAAGAAAGCGGAAAGGGCTCTCGATCAGGATCGCGCCATCCCGACGACACACGAATCCGGTAGAGAACTGGACCATAGCGTCCGTTCGCAGCATGCCAACTCCTGCTACAATGCATTATAGCTGCCTGCAAAGCGAACTTCCGTCAGGCCCGGCGTGTCTTGTAAGTATTGGGACTCGGTCACGTCGGCTGAGTGGCCATCCAGGGCACAGGACACATGGAAAGACGGTTGGCTGCCATTCTTTGCGCTGATATCGCCGGTTATTCCCGCATGATGGGTGCCGACGAGGCGGGCACGCATGCCTCGTTCAAGGCCCATCGCAGCGCGATCTACCCGATCATCCTCAACCATGGCGGCCGGATCGTCAAAAATACCGGCGACGGCTTCCTGCTGGAATTTCCGAGCATCATCGGCGCCATCGAAGCCGCGGTCGCGATGCAGACCCTGATGGCCGAGCGCAACGAGCACCTGCCGGCCGATCGCGCCATGCACTTCCGGATGGGCGTCCATATGGGCGACGTCATGGCCGACGAGGACGAGGTGTTCGGCGACGACGTCAACATCGCCGTCCGCCTCGAGACGGTCGCAGCTCCCGGCGGCATCGCGGTGTCGGAGAAGGCGCGCACCGAGGCGGGGCGGCGGCTTGCCGTCACCCTGATCGACGCCGGCCCGCACCGCTTCAAGAACATCGCCGAGCCGATCAATGTCTGGACCTGGTCGCCGGCCGGATCGGAAATCCAGGAGAAGCCCCCGCAGGAGGGGCCGCATCTGCCGGGACAATACCGGACCGCGATCGTCGGCGTGCTGCCGTTCGACAATCTCAGCGGCAGCGCCGACGAATATTTCTCCGATGGTCTGACCGAGGATCTGATCCACGCGCTGTCGCTGCAATCCTTCTATCGCGTGCTGAGCCGGAACTCGACCTTCGCCTACAAAGGCAAGAACGTCAGCACCCGCCTGATCGCGCGCGAGATCGACGCAACCTATCTGATCCAGGGTTCGGTGCGGCGCGCCGGCAACAAGATCCGCGTCACCGCCGAATTGATCGCGCCGGAGAAGGGCGAGCAGCTGTGGACCGGACGCTACGACCGTGACATGGGCGACCTGTTCGCGATGCAGGACGAGATCACGGCCAACCTCTCGGCCGCGGTCGCGCAGGAGATCTATCGCGCCGAGGCCTCCGCGCCGGCGCGTTCGCCGAACTCCGAGCTGACGGCGTGGGATCGCTTCCTGAAGGGCCTGTCACACTACTATCAGCAGACCAAGGATGATTTCGAAACCGCGATCGCCCTGTTCAAGGAAGCGATCGAGCTCGATCCCGGGCTTTCGATCGCGCGCGCCTATCTCGCGCTCATCCAGATCCAGGGCGTCCAGTTCGGCTGGATTCAAAGCACGCGTGAGCTGTGGGCGTCATCGGTCAGCCTGGCCGAGAGCAGCGTCCGGCTCGACCCGCGCTCCTCCTTCGCATTTTCGCTGCTGGCCTATCTGCACGCGATGCAGGGTCACTACGAAGCTGCGATGGACGCCATCAAGCGGGCGATCGAGCTCAATCCCTACGACATGGGCGCGCGCGGCGTGCTCGGGATCTGTCACATGGTGGTCGGCGACCACCGCAAAGCGGTCGAGCTGTTCTCGACGGCGGTCCAGCGCGGCAACAGCGACCCCCGCTACCAATGGGCGGCGCTGAATGCGTTCAGCCATTATCTGCTCGGACAATATGACGCATCGCTGTCGTGGTCGCGCGAGGCGCTTTATCTCAACCCGAACCATCTGCAGGGCCTCGCGATACGCGCCGCGGCGCTCGCTCAACTCGGACGTTCGAACGAGGCCACAGAGGCGGCGGAGGCGCTGCTCGGCAATTATCCGACGCTGACGGTCGAACGGCACTTGCGCAATTTCCACTGGAAGAACCCGGCCGACATCGCCCACTATCGTGAGGGGCTCTTGAAAGCCGGCGTCCCCTTCGGCAAGCTCGCTTTGGTTGCACCCTCATCAAGGTTCGCCGTAGACTCCTGAGCCAATTCATCGCTTCGTAATTGGTGGTTATTAGACTGAAGACTTTTCAGGATGTGATTTCATGCCCGATCTGGCCGCAGGCGAGGCGCCCGCCCCGCAGGTTTCACCTGATAATCCCTGCCCGTTCCTGCGCGCGCTGGCGGCCGGCGGCTATGTCGGCGGCCATGTCGTGCCGCTGCCGGAGCTGACCCGGACTATCGGCCGCGCGACCGGCAAGACGGGCCTGCCCGCGCTGATCGCAGGTGCGCAGATCTTCATGGTGGCGCAGATCGCAAACGGCCTTGGTCCGTTCAGCCAGCTGCGCAACCTGACCAAGGGCGCCATCCTCGACGAGTTGCGCAACGGCCCGCTCGACAAGCACGGCGCCGGCTCGCGCATCCTCGACCAGAATGCCGTGGTGCATGAGGACGAGATCGCGCGTCTCGCCACCTTCGGCAAGGACTACAAGAGCCCCGATGGCAGCGTCGAACGCGGGCTGTCGGCGTCCGACATCAAGGCCTTCATGGCCGCCAATCTCCAGCGCGCAAATGACGAGCATCCCTGGTATTACGCGATCCTGCGCTGCTACTATCCGCTTCTGATGCTCGGTGAATGGCCGGTGCTGCTCGACATCATGGGCAAGGGCGACGGCAAGGATCGCTATCTCAGCGTCGCCGAGGTCAGGACCCTGTTCGTCGAGCGGCGCTTTCCCGACCGGATCGTCGCGCTCCTGAACAGCTAGAGTCGTGTCTGCGCAGTCTTCTTTGACGCGCTTCTTCACGCGAACCGGTCTCCACTTCGCTCGAAAACGCTATGGTTCACTTGAACAGCGGCGTGCCCGGCACGAAGGCGTCGAACGCCGCCCAGAATTGCGAGCGGTAACGGTCCTGCTCCTGCAGGATCTCGTGCTTGGAGCCGGCGATCACGAGGTGCGAGCCGGCGCGCAGATGATAGGCAAACTCCTCGATCGCCGGCGTCGACACCACCTGGTCGTTGCTCGCCGCGAGCATCAAGATCGGCTGGCGGATGTCTGACGGATAGGACAGGCCGCGGAAGGTGCGCATCGCGGTGAACGCCGTGTCGGCCCAGGCAACCGTCGGCGCCGCGATGCCGAGCGTCGGATCTTCCTCCAGGATCGCAGCGTTGCGGGCGTAGCGCACAGGATCGCTGGTCAGGGGATTGCCGGCGAAGTCGGACAAGCCGACGAGCTTGTCGCTGCCGCCCGGAACATAGTTGCCGCCCTGCCCGGTCAACCGCATGAGCCGCAACAGCGCGCTTGGGACGAACGACACGCGGCGGCCCGGCAGGTCGATCATCGGCGCCGACAGCACCATGCGGTCGAACCAGCGCTTGCCCGCATGCGCCAGCCGCAGCATCACCGCCCCGCCCATCGAATGCGCCAACGCGAAGTAGGGCGGCGGACAATCCGGCAGCACCACCTGCTGCACGAAGGTCTCGACGTCGATCTCATAGTCGGCGAAGGCGCGCACATAGCCCTTGCGGGGATCGCGCAGCCGCCGCGACGAGTGGCCCTGTCCGCGCCAATCGATCATCGCCACCGCGAAGCCGCGATCGCGCAAATCGCGCACGGTCTCGAAGTATTTCTCGATCATCTCGCCGCGCCCGGTGAAGACACAGACGGTGCCCTTGCGGCCGGGCGGCGGCGCCCATCGCGCAAAACGAAGCTCCACTCCGTCTGGGGTCTTGATCGTGCCGCTGACAACGTCCTCCGGAACCGGATTGGCAGGAATCGAGACGAGCGTCATGCAGGGAACCGGCAAGGTGGACGGGTGGAGATCAAAGGCGCGGGCGCCAGAAAGCGACGCGATTTCGGCCTCTTGAACGCGACATAGCCCCTCCCATATCACTGGAGTGCAGGCCGCTACCAGTGTTTCGGAACCGGAACATCAGGCTGCACACACTTAAGCCCGGCCCGATGGCGGGCGGGTAACTGAAACAGTCGCTCAATGGAGGACTTTCCCTATGCGTAGCTACGATCTCACTCCGTTCTATCGTTCCACCGTCGGCTTCGACCGCCTCTTCAACCTGCTCGATCAGGTGACCTCGGACGGCAGCCCCGGTTATCCCCCCTACAACATCGAGCGCACCGGCGAGAACGCTTACCGGATCAGCGTTGCGGTCTCCGGCTTCTCACAGGCCGAGCTCTCGATCGTCGCGAAGGAAAACACGCTGACGATCAAGGGCGAGAAGACCGCCAACGAGACCTCCGGCAACAACTCCGAAGTGCTCTATCGCGGCATCGCGTCCCGCGCCTTCGAGCGCGTCTTCCAGCTTGCCGACTTCGTACAGGTGAAGAACGCCTCGCTCGAGAACGGCCTGCTCCACGTCGATCTCGTCCGCGAGATCCCCGAGGCCAAGAAGCCCCGCAGCATTCCGATCAGCGGCGAGAAGGCCCCGCAGGTCGTCGACGGCTCGGCCAACAAGGTCGCTGCCTGATCAGCCTCCAGCGTCGGCAGATATTGGCCGCACGCGAAAACGCCCCGGGAAACCGGGGCGTTTTTTCTTGTCTGATAGCTGCGTTGCTCCAGACGGCGCGGCGGCAGGATCTATTCGAACCCTTGCACCTTCGGCATCTCCTGGGTCGGCAGGATTGCCGGCGCGGCCGGCGGGGCGGCCTGGCCGATCGTCGGCGCCGCGGGCTGCGCGGGCGCAGCCCCGGGTGCCGCGGCCTGGGCTTCAGCCGGCTTTGGCGTGGCAGCGACCGTCTGCTGGGCCGGCGCAGGTGCTGCCGCTGCTGTAGGAGCGGGTGCAGGTACCGCGGCCTGGGCCGGAGCTGGCGCCGGCGCGGGCTTGGCCGCGAGCGGGCTCCGCTTCGGCACCGGCACCGCGCGGCGTGCAACATGCGGGATCGGTAATGGCGGCCGTGGCACCCGGGCCTGGATTGGTCGCGGCATCGGGCCGATGGGCCCGTAGGTCGCGGTCGGCTCGTTGTCGTAATCGTCGCCCACCCGGTCGGCCGGCGTGAAGCTGACGATCCGGCCGTTGCGGGCGTCGATCACCAGCCGTCCGTCAGCGCCGTCGCGGTCGATCACCGAGATTGTGTAGACGAAGCCGCGCTGCTGTGGGGCGCCGAGCGGCAAGTACCCGTTCTCGCGCAGCACCGTGTAGACCTCCACCGGCGGAAGCAGGCTCGGGACCCGGCCATAGCGGGGCGGCGGCGGAACATCCGGCGGCATGGCGGCATAGGGCCCGTCCAGATCGGACGCCCTGATCAAGGACGGACTGCCGAACTGAGCGGGGGTCAGCAACTGCGCGTGCGCCGAGGCGGCGCCGAGCGCCAGACCGGCCGCCGCGACCCAACCTGTGTACAACTTCATCGCCGTAGCTCCTGTCTGCCCCGCGCCCGTGGAACGTTCTCGCTCTCTTGTCGGTTGCCCGGCACGAAATTTCATGATGAATTCCGGCGGTCCTTGGCCGGTCCTTGGGCCACATCACGGCGCGTTTGCTTCAAATCGGGGGCGGTCCGCGCCCGCCGAGACGTCCGATTTGACATGCGGGCGAGGACTTTCACGCGCTTGTGTGATAGACAAAAATTTGGCAAGGTCGGAGTTAGGACAGCAAAGCTGTCTCAATTTCGGGGCCATCCCGGCATAGGGATTGCAACGAAACCTCGGCGCCCCGGGCTCCGAGAATGCTGCAGGCAGGGCCGTTCCTCAGGGACGTTGAACGCCCCTCGCCTGAATTAAAGAAATTGCGGCTCGCGGCGGACGAGCGGTGGCCCCGGTGGGTGCCGCAACGCCCAAGGTGCGCCAATGACAGTGAGGCCCCTTTACGGAAGGGAGAGGACACATGAGCGGGTCGGAATTCGAGCGCGAAACCATCGTGGCAGGAACGCTGTCGGCGACCGCGGACTCGAAAGCCGCCGAGCCCGCACGTGAACTGTACCCGCTTGAACTCCATACTTGGCGCCCGAAAGCCGAAGGCCTGTTCGATCCGAGCCTGGAAAAGGATTCCTGCGGCGTCGGCTTCATCGCCAACATCAAGGGCCAGAAGTCGCATCAGATCGTCTCCGACGCGCTGAGCATCCTCTGCAATCTCGAGCATCGCGGCGCCGTCGGCGCCGACCCGCGCGCCGGCGACGGCGCCGGCATTCTGGTGCAGATCCCGCACGCCTTCTTCGCGCGCAAGACCGCCGAGCTCGGCTTCAAGCTGCCGAAGCCCGGCGACTACGCCATCGGCGCGCTGTTCATGCCGCGCGATTCCGCGTGGCGGAACGTGATCAAGAGCATCATCGCCGACGAGATCAGGAACGAGGGCTTCAAGCTGCTCGGCTGGCGCGACGTCCCGAGCGACAACTCCTCGCTCGGCGCCACCGTGAAGCCGACCGAACCCTATCACATGCAGGTCTTCATCGGCCGCAACGGCGCCGCCAAGAGCGACGACGATTTCGAGCGCCGGCTCTACATCCTGCGCAAGTCGATCTCGCAGGCGATCTACCAGCGCCGCGACCGCGGCATGTCCGGCTACTACGTCTGCTCGATGTCGTGCCGCACCGTGATCTACAAGGGCATGTTCCTCGCCGACCAGCTCGGCAAGTACTATCCCGATCTGCACGAGGCGGATTTCGAGAGCGCGCTGGCGCTGGTGCATCAGCGCTTCTCGACCAACACCTTCCCGACCTGGTCGCTGGCGCATCCCTACCGGATGATCGCCCATAACGGCGAGATCAACACGCTGCGCGGCAACGTCAACTGGATGGCGGCCCGCCAGGCCTCCGTGCATTCGGAGCTCTACGGCAAGGACATCAGCCGTCTCTGGCCGATCTCTTACGAAGGCCAGAGCGACACCGCCTGCTTCGACAACGCGCTCGAATTCCTCGTGCAGGGCGGATATTCCCTTCCGCACGCCGTCATGATGATGATTCCGGAAGCGTGGGCCGGCAATCCGCTGATGGATGAGCAGCGCCGCGCCTTCTACGAATATCATGCCGCCCTGATGGAGCCGTGGGACGGCCCGGCCGCGATCGCCTTCACCGACGGCCGCAAGATCGGCGCCACCCTCGACCGTAACGGCCTGCGCCCGGCGCGCTATCTCGTCACCAAGGACGACCGCATCGTGATGGCGTCCGAGATGGGCGTCCTGAAGATTCCGGAGGAGCAGATCGTCACCAAGTGGCGGCTGCAGCCAGGCAAGATGCTGCTGGTCGACCTCGAGCAGGGCCGCCTGATTCCGGACGACGAGATCAAGGCCGATCTCGCCAAGAGCCATCCCTACAGCGACTGGCTGCATCGCACCCAGATGCAGCTTGAGGAGCTGCCGGATGCGCCGACCAAGGGCGTGCGCTCCAACCTGCCGCTGCTCGACCGGCAGCAGGCGTTCGGCTACAGCCAGGAAGACATCACCATCCTGATGACGCCGATGGCTGCCACCGGCGAGGAAGCCGCGGGCTCGATGGGCAACGACACGCCGATTTCGGCGCTGTCGAACCGGCCGAAGCAGCTCTTCACCTACTTCAAGCAGAACTTCGCGCAGGTCACCAACCCGCCGATCGATCCGATCCGCGAGGAGCTCGTGATGAGCCTCGTCTCGATCATCGGGCCGCGGCCGAACCTGTTCGACCTGCAGGGGCTGGCCTCGACCAAGCGCCTCGAGGTGCGCCAGCCGATCCTGACCGACGCGGACCTCGAGAAGATCCGCTCGATCTCCGACGTTGCCGAAACGCACTTCAAGTCGCGCACGCTCGACACCACCTTCCACGCCGGCTTCGGCGCGGCGGGCATGGAGCAGGTGCTCGACGAGCTCTGCGCGCGCGCCGAGGGTGCGGTGCGCGAGGGCATCAACATCATCATCCTGTCCGACCGCATGACCGGCACCGACCGGATCCCGATCCCGTCGCTGCTCGCCTGCGCCGCCGTGCATCATCACTTGATCCGCACCGGCTTGCGCACCTCGGTCGGCCTCGTGATCGAATCCGGCGAGCCGCGCGAAGTGCATCACTTCGCCTGTCTCGCGGGCTACGGCGCCGAGGCGATCAATCCCTATCTCGCGTTCGAGACCATCCTCGCGATGAAGGACAAGCTGCCCGGCGCGCTCGACGATTATGAGATCGTCAAGCGCTACATCAAGTCGATCGGCAAGGGCCTGCTCAAGGTGATGTCCAAGATGGGCATTTCGACCTACCAGTCCTATTGCGGCGCGCAGATCTTCGACGCGGTTGGCCTGAAAGCGGACTTCGTCGCCAAGTATTTTGCCGGCACCCACACCCGCATCGAGGGCGTGGGCCTCGCCGAGATCGCCGAGGAGACGGTGCGGCGCCACATCGACGCGTTCGGTGACGCGCAGGTCTACAAGAGCGCGCTCGACGTCGGCGGCGAATATGCCTTCCGCACCCGCGGCGAGGACCACGCCTGGACCGCGGAATCGGTCTCGACGCTGCAGCATGCCGTCCGCGGCAACTCGCAGGAGCGCTACCGGGCGTTCGCCAAGATCCTCAACGAGCAGTCGGAGCGGCTGCTGACGCTGCGCGGCCTGTTCCGGATCAAGACCGCCGAGGACGACAAGCGCAAGCCGGTCAAGCTCGAGGAGGTCGAACCGGCCAAGGAGATCGTCAAGCGGTTCTCGACTGGTGCGATGTCGTTCGGCTCGATCTCGCGCGAGGCGCATACCACGCTCGCGATCGCGATGAACCGGATCGGCGGCAAGTCGAACACCGGCGAAGGCGGTGAGGAAGCCGATCGCTTCAAGCCGCTGCCGAACGGCGATTCCATGCGCTCGGCGATCAAGCAGGTCGCCTCGGGCCGGTTCGGCGTGACGACGGAGTATCTCGTCAACTCCGACATGATGCAGATCAAGATGGCGCAGGGCGCCAAGCCCGGCGAAGGCGGCCAGTTGCCCGGCCACAAGGTCGATGCGACGATCGCCAAGGTGCGGCATTCGACGCCGGGCGTCGGCCTGATCTCGCCGCCGCCGCATCACGACATCTATTCGATCGAAGACCTCGCCCAGCTGATCTACGACCTCAAGAACGTCAATCCGGACGGTCAGGTCTCGGTCAAGCTCGTCTCCGAGGTCGGCGTCGGCACGGTTGCCGCCGGCGTCGCCAAGGCGCGTGCCGACCATGTGACGATCGCGGGCTTCGAGGGCGGCACCGGTGCCTCCCCCCTGACCTCGATCAAGCATGCCGGCTCGCCGTGGGAGATCGGTCTCGCCGAAACCCACCAGACGCTGGTGCGCCAGCGGCTGCGCAGCCGCATCGCGGTGCAGGTCGACGGCGGCTTCCGCACCGGACGTGACGTCGTGATCGGCGCGCTGCTCGGCGCCGACGAGTTCGGCTTCGCCACCGCGCCGCTGATCGCGGCGGGCTGCATCATGATGCGCAAGTGCCACCTCAACACCTGCCCGGTCGGCGTCGCGACCCAGGACCCGGTGCTGCGCAAGCGCTTCACCGGCCAGCCCGAGCACGTCATCAACTACTTCTTCTTCGTCGCCGAGGAAGTGCGCGAGATCATGGCGCAGCTTGGCTACCGCAAGTTCGACGAGATGGTCGGCCAGGTCCAGATGCTGGACCAGACCGCGCTGGTCTCGCACTGGAAGGCCAAGGGCCTCGACTTCTCCAAGCTGTTCGTGCGGCAGCCGGAGGAGAAGGGCCAGACGATCTATCACTCGGAGGCCCAGAACCATCATCTGGAAGCCGTGCTCGACCGCCGGCTGATCGAGAAGGCGCAGGCCGCGCTCGATCGCGGCGCGCCGGTCAGGATCGAGGAAGAGATCCACAACACCGACCGTTCCGCCGGCGCGATGCTGTCGGGCGCGGTGGCCAAGATCTACGGCCACGAGGGGCTGCCGCTCGACACCATCCATGTCGACCTCAAGGGCACGGCGGGACAGGCGTTCGGCGCGTGGCTCGCCAAGGGCGTCACCTTCGAGCTCGAGGGTGAAGGCAACGACTATGTCGGCAAGGGCCTCTCCGGCGGCCGCATCATCATCAAGCCGCCGAAGGGCTCCGGCATCGTTCCCGAAGAGTCGATCATCGTCGGCAACACCGTGATGTACGGCGCGATCGCGGGCGAGTGCTACTTCCGCGGCATCGCCGGCGAGCGCTTCGCGGTGCGCAACTCCGGCGCGGTCGCGGTCGTCGAAGGCTCAGGCGACCATTGCTGCGAATACATGACCGGCGGCATCGTGGTGGTGCTCGGCAAGACCGGGCGCAACTTCGCGGCCGGCATGTCCGGCGGCATCGCCTATGTGCTGGACGAGGCCGGCGACTTCGCCAAGCTCTGCAACCTCGCGATGGTCGAGCTGGAGCCGGTGCTGTCGGAGGAGATGATCAACGCCGGCACCTATAATCACTCCGGCGATCTCGAGGCGCATGGCCGGGTCGACGTGTTCCAGAACCTGCTCGACTCCGACGTCGAGCGGCTGCACGTCCTGATCACGCGTCACGCCAAGCTGACCGGCTCGAAGAAGGCCGCCGAGATCCTCGCGAACTGGAAGACGTGGCTGCCGAAATTCCGCAAGGTGATGCCGGTGGAGTACCGCCGCGCGCTGAAGGAAATGAAGGCGAACGCCGATGCCGAGCCGAAAATCGCGATCGGTGCGTAAGCTTTGGACGGAACCGTCATTGCGAGCGCAGCGAAGCAATCCATAGATCCTGCGGATGGATGGATTGCTTCGTCGCTCCGCTCCTCGCAATGACGGGACGTGACAGAAGACATTTGGACGAACACATGATGCAGGGGCATCGGGTTTAATGGGAAAGATTACAGGTTTTCTCGAGATCGACCGCAATGAGCGCAAGTACACGCCGGTCGCCGAGCGGCTGAAGAACTTCAACGAGTTCGTCATCCCCTTGAGCGAGAAGGACACGCGCGACCAGGCCGCGCGCTGCATGAACTGCGGCATCCCCTATTGCCACGGCACCGGCTCCGCCGCGCCGGGCACGCCGGGCTGCCCGGTCAACAACCAGATCCCCGACTTCAACGACCTCGTCTATCAGGGCAACTGGGAAGAGGCCTCGCGCAACCTGCACTCGACCAACAACTTTCCGGAGTTCACCGGGCGCATCTGTCCGGCGCCATGCGAGGCGTCCTGCACGCTCAACATCGACGACAACCCGGTGACCATCAAGACCATCGAATGCGCGATCGTCGACCGCGCCTGGGACAATGGCTGGCTGAAGCCGGAGATCGCACCGGAGAAGACCGGCAAGAAGGTCGCCATCATCGGCTCCGGCCCCGCCGGCCTCGCCTGCGCACAGCAGCTCGCGCGCGCCGGCCACGAGGTGCATGTCTACGAGAAGTACGCCAAGGCCGGCGGCCTGCTGCGCTACGGCATCCCCGACTTCAAGATGGAAAAGAACATCATCGACCGCCGCGTGGCGCAGATGGAAGCCGAAGGCGTCACCTTCCATTACGGCAAGCCCGTTGGCGGCATTGCCATGAACGCGATCGATCCGCAGGAGCTGGTCAAGCAGTATGACGCCGTCGCGCTGACCGGCGGCGCCGAAGCCCCGCGCGACCTGCCGATCCCCGGCCGCGAACTCGCCGGCATCCACTTCGCGATGGACTTCCTGCCGCAGCAGAACCGCCGCGTCTCCGGCGAGCCGCAGAACGGCGCCGCCGAGATCCTCGCCGGCGGCAAGCATGTCGTCGTGATCGGCGGCGGCGACACCGGCTCGGACTGCATCGGCACCTCGTTCCGGCAAGGAGCGCTGTCGGTGACCCAGCTCGAGATCATGCCGGCGCCGCCCGAGCACGAGAACAAGGGCGTGATCTGGCCGAACTGGCCGTTGAAGATGCGTACGTCGTCGAGCCAGGCCGAAGGCGCGGTGCGCGAATTCGCGGTGCTGACCCAGAAGTTCGAGGGCACCAACGGCAAGGTCACCAAGCTGCATTGCGTTAGGGTCGACGACAAGTTCAAGCCGCTGCCCGGCACCGAGTTCACGCTTCAAGCCGAGCTCGTGCTGCTCGCGATGGGCTTCGTGCATCCCGTGCACGAGGGCCTGCTCAAGACGCTCGGCGTCGATCTCGACCAGCGCGGCAACGTCCGCGCCAACCTGCAGGACTACCAGACCTCGCAGCCCAAGGTCTTCTCCGCCGGCGACATGCGCCGCGGCCAGTCGCTCGTAGTATGGGCGATCCGCGAAGGCCGCCTCTGCGCGCGCTCGATCGACACCTTCCTGATGGGGAAGACGGACCTGCCGCGGTAACCCGCGGCGGCAGTTACGCCGAACCGCAACCACAAGCTCGACTGTCATCGCCCGCGAAAGCGGGCGATCCAGTATTCCAGAGACGCCAGAGTTTAAGCCGAGAAGCCGCGGCGTACTGAATGCCCCGCATGCGCGGAGCATGACGAGTTACGATCGCGGCGAGAGTTCAACAGCTCAATTCTGCACCCGCACGCCCAGCATCACCACCGTCGACGCAGAGCTTTGTCCGGGCTGGTTGGAGTCCAGCCAGTCGCGGCGCACGGTACCCTTGACCCAGAGGCTGCGGGTCATCTTGTAGATCAGGTCTGTCGACACCGAGTAGATCGTATCGGTGCGGTTGTCGCCCTTGTACTCGAGCGTGCCGTAGGTGAACTTGCCGATCGCAGTCAGCCAGCGGCGGAAATCGTGATCGACCTCGACGGTGTAGGTGCGCGACAGCACGCCCGAGGTGCCGGGCAGCGTGGTCTCGCCGAGCTGCGTGTCCGAGTAGAACTTGGCGGTCGTCAGCGGCGTCGCGGTCCAGGTCAATGACGCCGTAGTGAGCAGGCCCTCGAGCCGGCCGAGCCGCGTGTCGGCATAGTCGCGCATCGCGTAGCCGATCGAGACCTCGCCGAACAACAGCCGCGTGAACTCGAAGGACGTGCCGGCCTTGGCGTAGCCGCCGTTCGAATCGCGCGCGTAGCCGGCGCGGTCGAGATAGAGATCATGGACGCGGCTGTCGCCTTCCACCTCGAGGAACGGCTTGACGGCGGGCGTCAGCTCATAGCTGACGCGGCCGACGCCGCCATACTGGGTGAAGTTGCGATCGTCGTTCGACGACGTGGTGCCGTCGGTGAGCTTGGACCACTGATAATCGGTGCGGTCGATGGTGGCGCCGGCGGAGACCTGCAGGCGGTTGAAATTCTGGTCGAAGCCGAAGGTGCCGCCGATCGTGCTGTAGAGCGGATATCTGGCGAGGCCGGCCTGAATGTTCGGGCTGCCGGGATTGTCGGTCGAGACCAGGAAGCGCGCCTGCGCCGTGAGGCGCGTGTCTCTCGAAACGTCGAAGCGGCCGTCGACATGGCCGACGAAATTGGGACGGTCGATGTCGAGCGGCGCTGACAGCGGCGTGCCGTCGGCGTTCGGCGTCAGGCCAGAGCCGTAGCCGGTGAAGGAGCCGCGCAGGTCGGCCACGACCGCGTGGCGCTCCCAGTCGGACACCGCGAGGAATTCCGGTGCGACCATGTAGAACGCGCGTCCCTGCGGCGAATACAGCCGGCCCGGATTGGTATCGTAGCCGGCCATGACCTCGACCGCGGTCTTGATCAGGAACGAGCCGGCGTAATCGCCGACCGCACCGAACGGATCGTCATCGAGCCTCAGCCGCCTGCGCGGCGGCTGCCCCGGAATGGTGCCGGCTATCGCCGGCGGGACCGGCGGCTTGTTGGCCGTTGCCGATGGCGGAATCGACAGCCGCAACTGCCCGGCGGCGTCGAGCGGCGGCGACGCTGGCGGCGGCGTGCCGGGGCCCGGCGACGGCTTCGGCCTGGGCTGGCCCGGATAATATTTCGGCCTCTGGCGCTTGCGGTTGAGCGAGTCGTAGCCCGAGGTCGACGCACCGTTGGCGGCCGGCAGGCCGTAGGTCGGGAGCTGGCCGGCACCGACCTGGCCGGCACCGGTACGCGATGGCGCACGCCGGTTGCGATCGAGGTCGGGTAAGCCCGAGCTGATGAGCGAATCGCCCGCATCGGCCGTGATTGGCCGCAGCGGCGAGTTCGGATCGATGAACTGGCTTTGGCGGGTCGGGCTGAAGAGATCGGGCGTGACGGTCTGGGCCTCGGCGAGCCCCGTGGTCGCGGTCAGCACAAGGCACGGCAAGGCAACGCGAACGAGACGCCCGCGCCCAGCCCGGCCCCTTGCTGGCCTCCGCACCACGACAGAAAATACCCCAACAAATTCACGTACTTGACGGACGCATTCCAACTGCCGCCGGAAAACGTCGTTAATGCAGTAAAAACAATTATGGTTAATGAGCCGTTGAGGGCTGCGCGCCGCACGTCGCCTCTACGAGTGGACCGTGCTAAGGGAGACACCCGGGCGCAAAGCCCCTCCCCTGGAATCCAATATGGCCAAACCGAAACCGCTGATGACCAAATCATCCGGCCCCGACGACGGTGCCGTTCAATCGGCGCTCCGCACCCTTGATGCCGAAGCGAGCGGCGTCGCCGCGATCGCTGCGGCGCTCAAGTCCGACCTCGGCGTGTCCTTCATCGCGGCGGCAGAGCTGATCCGCAACGCCAAGGGGCGGCTGATCGTCACCGGGCTCGGCAAGTCGGGCCATATCGGACGCAAGATCGCGGCGACCTTCGCCTCGACCGGAACGCCGGCGTTCTTCGTGCACGCCGCGGAGGCCAGCCACGGCGACCTCGGCATGATCACCGCCGACGACGCGATCCTGGCGCTGTCCTGGTCCGGCGAGCAGCCGGAGATGCGCAACCTGATCGCCTACGGGGCGCGCTTCGGCATTCCCTTGATCGCGATGACGGCAGACAAGGACTCGACCCTGAGCAAGGCGGCCGACGTGCAGCTGACGCTGCCCAAGGCGCGCGAGGCCTGTCCGCACAATCTGGCGCCGACCACATCCTCGCTAATGATGCTGGCGCTCGGCGATGCCCTGGCGATCGCGCTGCTCGAAGGCCGCGGCTTCACCTCGACCGATTTCAGCGTGCTGCATCCCGGCGGCAAGCTCGGGGCCATGCTGAAATTTGCGCGCGACCTGATGCATGGCGGCGATGCCGTGCCCTTGAAGCCGCTCGGCACCAAGATGTCGGACGCGCTGGTCGAGATGACCTCGAAGGGCTTTGGCTGCGTCGGCATCGTCGACCGGCACGGGCATCTCGTCGGCATCGTCACCGACGGGGACCTGCGCCGTCATATGCGCCCCGACCTGCTGGCGCTGTCGGTCGACGAGGTGATGACGGGGACCCCGAAAACGATCGGCCGCGACACGCTCGCCGGCGAGGCGCTGGAGCTGCTCAACGCGTCGAAGATCACCACGCTGATCGTGACGGATGTGAAGAAGCCGGTCGGCATCATCCATCTGCACGACCTCTTGCGCGCGGGCGTGGCGTAGACCAGCTCAGTCTCTCACCTCGTCATTGCGAGCGAAGCAAAGCAATCCATCCTTCCGAGCGCGAGGAAAGATGGATTGCTTCGTCGCTTCGCTCCTCGCAATGACGGTTCATTACCTCGGAAACCGCGCCGCGGTCGCTTCCAGCGGCATGGCCAGCGCGTTGGTGAGATAGGAGACGGTGCGGTAGAAGCCGCACAGCAGGATGATCTCCAGGATCTGGTCGTCGTCGTAATGCGCTCTCAGCGCTGCGAACTCGACCTCGCTCAACGTCGCGCGCGCATGCAGCGCGTCGACTGCCGCGATCATCGCCTGTTCGGCCAGTGACCAGCAGCTTGCGCCGGCGGGGCCGTGCACGGTGGCGCGGACCTGCTCCTCCGAAAGCTCGGCGGCTGCGCCGAACGCGGTGACGTGCACACCCCACTCATATTCGCAGGCGTTCAGCGCGCAGGTGCGGTCGATCACGATCTCGCGCTCCCGCAAGGGCAGCGGCCCGCGGTCAAGCAGGCTGCCGCCGCGGAATTTCTCCCATGCGCGCGGATGGCCGGCCATGACGCGGAACAGCACGAGCGGTGGCGCGCCGCGCATGATGCGGTCGAACTGCTGTTGAACGTCCGCCGCGTAAGGCGGATCGAGCGGCGCGATGCGTGACATGGCCTGATATTTCACTACAATTATTGTAGCATGACGCTACAATATCTGTAGCAATGCGCAAGAGGGATTCGCGCTCATGCCGAAGCAGGTTCAGCCCGCCAGACCCGGCGTCCGCGGCTCGCGGACCGGGCGCCCGATCATGGCGCTGCTCGACCTGTTGGGCCGCCGCTGGACGTTGCGGATCATCTGGGAGCTGCGGGAGACCGCGCTGACCTCGCGCGCGTTGCGCACCGCCTGCGATGAGGCGTCGCCGACAATCCTGCAGACGCGGCTGAC
The DNA here is from genome assembly GCF_029910015.1 of Bradyrhizobium sp. ISRA436. Taxonomy (NCBI): domain Bacteria; kingdom Pseudomonadati; phylum Pseudomonadota; class Alphaproteobacteria; order Hyphomicrobiales; family Nitrobacteraceae; genus Bradyrhizobium; species Bradyrhizobium sp. ISRA436. The sequence goes on along the minus strand of NZ_CP094519.1, from coordinate 1,255,416 downwards.
CGAGCTGCGCGACGCCGGTTTCGTCGAGCTGGCCGATGACGGCTACCGCCTCACCGCGCTCGGCAGGGAGCTGTTGCAGACTTTCGCTCCGCTCAATCGCTTCGCCGAGCGCTGGCGCAGGCAGAGCAGCAGCTAGGCTACCGCCACCGTCAGGCTGGCACCGTCGGCGCGGATGACCTTCACCCGGCTGCCGGCCGGGGTATCGGGGCCGGCGATGCGCCAGATCGTATCGTCGATCCGCACCGTGCCCGCGCCGTCGATGATCGGCTTCTCCAGCGTGAATTCGCGGCCGATCAGGGCCTCGTTGCGGCGGTTGAGGAACGGGTTGCTCTTGCTCGCCTCCGTCGCGCTCTTGGCAAAATGCCGCCACGCCGGCACCGCGGCCGCGGCGAACACCGCGAACATCAAAAGCTGCGTCTGCCACGACGGATTGATCACGAACGACAGCAGACCGACCAAGAGCGCCGCAAGCCCAAGCCAGAACAGGAACATGCCGGGCGCCACCAGCTCCAGCGCCATCAGGATGAAGCCGAAGATCAGCCAGTTCCAGGTGCCCAACGTCGAAAACATCTCGGTCATGACACGACCTCTATGATTGCGGGCGCGATGCTATCACGCCCTCACCTCTGCGGCGGCATCGGCGGCAGAGTCGGCCCGGCCGGCGGCACTGCCGGCGGAGTTGGCCCAGCCGGCGGCACCGAGCCGCGCCGCGCGGCCGCAGTGGCGGACGCGGCGCTCTCGCCGAACGTGGCGCGCGCGATCTCGCCGATGCCGGCAAGCGAGCCCAGCACGCTCGCGGTCTCGATCGGCAGCATCAGCACCTTCTGGTTCGGCGATTCCGCGAGCAGGCCGAACGCCTTGATGTACTTGTCAGCGATGAAATAGTTCAACGCGGCGACGTCGCCCTTGGCGATCGAGTCCGAGACCATCTGCGTCGCCTTGGCCTCGGCCTCGGCGAGACGCTCGCGCGCCTCGGCATCACGGAAGGCGGCTTCGCGGCGGCCCTCGGCCTGCAGGATCTGGCCTTGCTTGGCGCCCTCGGCGCGCAGGATCTCGGACTGCCGCTGGCCTTCCGCCTGCAGGATGTCGGCGCGCTTGACGCGCTCGGCCTTCATCTGCCGGCCCATCGCCTCGACAAGGTCGGCCGGCGGCACGATGTCCTTGATCTCGATGCGGTTGACCTTGACGCCCCAGGGCGAGACCGCAGCGTCGACCACGCGCAGCAGCCGCTCGTTGATCTCGTCGCGATGCGACAGCACCTGGTCGAGATCCATCGAGCCCATCACCGAGCGGATGTTGGTCATGGTCAGCACGGTGATCGCCTGCGTCAGGTTGGCCACCTCGTAGCTCGCCTTCGCGGCATCGAACACCTGGAAGAACGCGACACCGTCCACCGTCACGGTGGCGTTGTCCTTGGTGATCACCTCCTGCTCGGGGATGTCGATCACCTGCTCCATCATGTTGATCTTGCGGCCGACGCGATCGAAATAGGGCACGATCAGATTGAGGCCCGGCGTCAACGTGCGGGTGTATTTGCCGAACCGCTCGATGGTCCAGTCAAAGCCTTGCGGGACGGTCTTGACCCCGGCAAACAGCGTGACGATGACGAGAAGAACAAACGCGATCGCGAAAATATCGAAACCAGTCATGAAGTCCTCCAGGGCCGGCCAGAACCGTCGCCAGGCGCGGTCCGTGCATTGGTCGGCAGGACTGCTACGCCGGTTCAGCCGGCTGTTCTTTTGACCATTACGTAGGGAGCGGTCTTGCGGGCTGCCAGATGGTATGAAGGCTGAACCGGCGCGGCGTGTCCAGCGTCATGGATCGTTAACAATCTAGATCCAGTCGTTAACAATCAGATCCAGCCTTGCAGCTCGCGCAGCACCAGCTGGCGGATCACGTTCATGCCGCCGTCACTGTCGTTGAGGCAGGGGATCGCGGTGAACTGCTCGCCGCCATTGTGCCTGAAGATCTCGGCATTCTCCTGCGCGATCTCTTCCAGCGTCTCCAGGCAGTCGGCGGAGAAGCCGGGCATGACCACGGCGATCCGCCGCACGCCATCCTTTGCCAGTTTCTCGACGGTCTTGTCCGTATAGGGCTGTAGCCACTCGGCGTTACCGAAACGCGACTGGAAGGTGAGGATCAGCTGCGACGCTTCGAGCCCGAGCCGCTTGCGCAAGGCGTCCGTCGTCGCGATGCACTGAGCCTGATAGGGATCGCCCTTCTCGACATACTCCCTCGGCATGCCGTGGAAGGACGCGAGAATGATTTCGGGCTGAAACCGCATGTCAGCCAGATGCGCATTGATCGACTGCGCCAGCGCCTCGATATAGGCGGGGTCGTCGTAATAAGGCGGCGTCACCCGCAGGATCGGCTGCGCGCGCATGCCGGCCAGCACACGAAACACCTCGTCGCAGACGGTTGCGGAAGTTGCGGCGGAATATTGCGGATAGAGCGGCACGACCAGGAGGCGGCTGCAGCCGTGCGCGGCGAGCGCCTCGATGCGCGACTGGATCGACGGATTCCCGTAGCGCATCGCCCAGTCGATCGTGACGTGCCCGTGATCGGCGATATCGGCCGCAAGCTTCTCGGCCTGCGAGCGCGTGATCGTCTTCAGCGGCGACTCGTTCTTCTCGACGTTCCAGATCTTCAGGTAGTCGCGCGCCTTGCTGCGCGGACGGACGCGCAGGATGATGCCGTTGAGGATCAGCTTCCAGAGCAGGCCCTGATCCTCGATCACCCGCGGATCGGAAAGGAATTCCTTGAGATAGACCCGCACGCCCGCGGCATCGGCCGTATCGGGCGTGCCGAGATTGACCAACAGCACGCCGACGCGCTCGGGCGTCGCTTCCGCGGCCCGCTTCACACTTCCGAAGGGAATGACCGTGCTCATGATGACCTTCGGCTTCGCGCGTTGCTCCAACCTTGTCAAGCCGAGTGCGGGTTGGCTACGTTCCGCTCTGAAAAGGGGAGGAACCATGACGGTCGCCGAATGGTGCGTCTTCGGGACGCTGATGCTTTCGCTTCTGACGATCGCATCGGTGAAATGGATCGGCTTCCGTCGTTTCGACAATTCCCGGCCGCGCGACCCCGGCTTCTACGACGACCCTATCCGGTCGCGGGCGCTCGGCGCCCACCAGAACGGCCTCGAGGCCTTCCCGTTCTTCGCCGTCGCCGTGCTGCTTGCCGAATTCCGCCTCGGCCATTTACGGCTGATCGACGAGCTGGCCGTACTGTTCCTGATCATACGCATCGCCTACGTCTTCACCTATATCGGCAACCGGCCGACACTGCGCTCAATCCTGTGGAGCATCGGTTTCGCGATCAACATCGCAATCTTCTTCCTGCCGGCGATAAGGAGCTATTTGACGAGTTGAGTGAATCCCGTCTCTGGTCCCGTCATGCTGAGGAGGCCGCGGAGCTCGAAGCACGACGGCCACCGGCGGGGCCGTTCATCCTTCGAGGCTCGCTCCGCTCGCACTTCCAGCGACAAAGGCGAAGCCTTTGCGCGGGAATGACGGATCGTTGATGAGATTCGAGCGGCTAGGTAACTTTACAGGCACGTCACCCGTTCGGCGGCGACGTAGCCGAACAGCAGACCCAACCCAAACAGCAGCACGAGCGCGGCGGCGGCGAATTCCAGGCCGCGCATGAACAGCATGCCGCCGCCGTCGCGCGCCGCGCTGAGCTTCTCGGCTACCCCGCGTGCTGATACCGCCACGATGGCGATTGCCGCCACCGTGATCGCGGTGCCGAGCCCCATCACGAAGGTCGCGGCGATGCCGGCCCAGATCAGTCCCTGCGCCAGCGCGAACACCAGCACGAGGATTGCGCCCGAGCACGGCCGGATCCCGACCGCCACAATCGCGCTCAGGCCGCGCTGCCAGCCGCCGGGACCGGCGAGTTCGGCCGGCGTCGGTCCGTGCGAATGGCCGCAATGCTCGTCATGGACGTGGTTCGGGTCATGATCGTGGTTATGGCCGTGATCATGCCCATGATGATGATCGTGATGCTCGTGGGCATGGTGATGGTGCTGGTCGTGCTCATGGTCGCGGTCGCCATGACCGTGGGCGCCTGCCATCGCCAGCGCCGGGCGCGGCACCTGCAGCGCCCGGATCAGGCCGCGGCCTTTGACCCAGAGCAGCCGGGCGCCGAAGGCCGCGATCAGCGCGTAGCTCGTGATCTCGATCGCCTTCTCCGCCCCGCACATCGTCTTCGCCGTCGCATTGAGCAGCCAGGCGCAGATCCCGACGACGACGATAGCGACCAGCGACTGCAACAGCGCTGAGGCGAACGACAGCACGATGCCGCGGCGGGTGGTCTCGCGATTGGCGACCAGATAGGACGAGATCACCGCCTTGCCGTGGCCGGGCCCTGCGGCGTGGAAGATCCCATAGGCAAAGGAGATCGCCAGCAGCGTCCAGACCGCCGAGCCGTCGGATTTGGCGGCGCGGATGGTGGCGGACATCTCGCGGTAGAACTCCGACTGCTTGGCAAGCAGCCAGCCGACGAGGCCGCCCTGCGGCTCGGCCGCGCGCGGCGCGCCGAACGGATTCTGCGCCAGCAGCGCATGGGCCGCGGCATCGAGCACGACCACCGCACCCAGCACGGCGCCCGAGATGGCAAGGCCGCGCATCATGCGGGGCAGCATTGTCGTCATGGACAATCCACCACGATCTTGTTGGCGAACATCATGCCGAAATTGCCGTTGCCGCCGTCCAGGAAGTTCTGCTCGCCGAGCTTCTGCGCGGCAGCGGTGCCGTCATTCGGCCGCTCGAACTGCATCTTGCAGTCGGCCGATGCGCCGACCAGCTTGACCGGATCCTGGTCGGCGTATTGGAAGTCGATGAAGTAGGTGGGATCGAACACTTCGAGCGCAAGCTGCCTGGCCTTGAACGGCGTCTTCACCGGTAGCGTGAAGTGCAGGGTCAGCGCCGTGTCCCTGTATTCGAGGAAGTAGTCGACCGGCTCGGTGAACTTCTGCTTCTTGCCGTCGGCCTTGGCGAAGGTGAAATAGGCGTATTCCTTCAGCGACTCGACATTGGTCTGTGCCAGCGGCGCCAGCTCCTCGCGGCTGTAGGTGCCCTTGGTCTTGGCCTCGATGCCCTGCAGCGCATAGGTTGAGAACATGTCGTCGAAGGTCCAGGCGTGGCGGACCCCGGTGATGGTGCCGTCGGGGGCATAGATCAGCTCGCTCCTCGCCGTGATCCAGACATGGGGATGGGCAGAAGCGGCGGCCGTGCCGAGCAGAACGGTCCCCGTCAGCACGAGCCAGCCGACGAAGCGGCGGAGGATCGGCGCCACCTCAGGCCGCCTCTGGCGTCTCGAGCAGGCCGCGCCGACGCAGCAGCGCGTCCGGCTCGGGCTCGCGGCCGCGAAAGGCGACATAGGCTTCCTCGGGATCGCGCGAGCCGCCCGACGAATAGATGTCGTCATGCAGCCGCTTGGCGGTCGCGGGATCGAAGATGTCGCCGGCCTCCTCGAAGGCGCCGAACGCGTCGGCATCCATCACCTCCGACCACATGTAGCTGTAATAGCCCGAGGCATAATGGTCGCCGGAGAAGATGTGGCCGAACTGGGTCGGGCGGTGCCGCAGCGAGATTTCGGCGGGCATGCCGATCTTCTCCAGCTCCTGCTTCTCGAATGCCCGGACGTCGCGGCTGGCCGCGGCCGGCTGGGTGTGGAATTCGAGGTCGACCAGCGCCGAGGAGACGAACTCCACGGTGGCAAAGCCCTGGTTGAACCTGCGCGCGGCCAGGAAGCGCTTGAGCAGGTCGTCCGGCGACGGCTCGCCGGTCTGGTAGTGCCGGGCGAAGCGCTGCAGCACCTCGGGCCGCTCCTGCCAGTGCTCGTAGAGCTGCGACGGCAGCTCGACGAAATCGGTGAACACGGAGGTTCCCGACAGCGAGGGGTAGGTCACGTCCGAGAGCATGCCGTGCAGGGCGTGGCCGAACTCGTGGAACAGGGTCCGCGCGTCATCCGGCGACAGCAGCGACGGCGCGCCGTCCGCGCCCTTCGCGAAGTTGCAGACATTGATGACCAGCGGGGCCACGTCGCCGTCGAGCTTCTGCTGGTCGCGCAGCGAGGTCATCCAGGCACCGGAGCGCTTCGAAGGCCGGGCGAAGTAATCACCGTAGAACAGCGCCTTGTGATTGCCGGCGCGGTCCTTAACCTCCCAGACCCGCACGTCGGGGTGCCAGACCGGGATATCCTTGCGTTCCTCGAAGGTGACGCCGAACAGGCGGGTGGCGCAGTCGAACGCGGCCTCGATCATGTGGTCGAGCACCATATAGGGCTTGATCGCGGCATCGTCGAAATTGGCCCGCCGCTGCCGGAGCTTCTCGGCATAATAGCGCCAGTCCCACGGCGCGAGGGCGAAATTGCCGCCCTCCTCCGCGATCAGTTCCTGCAGCGCGTCGCGGTCGGCAAGCGCCCGCGCGCGCGCCGGCTTCCAGACCCGCTCCAGCAATCCACGGACCGCCTCGGGCGTCTTGGCCATGGAATCCTCGAGCCGGTAGGCGGCGAAGGTCGGGTAACCCAGAATCTTTGCGCTCTCCTCGCGGAGCGAAAGGATCTCCACGATGGTCTCGTTGTTGTCATTGGCGTTGCCATTGTCGCCGCGGGCGATGAAGGCCTTGTAGACCTTCTCGCGCAGGTCGCGGCGAGCGGAGCTCTGCAGGAACGGCTCGACCGAGGAGCGCGACAGCGTCACGATCGCCTTGCCGGGCTTGCCGCGCTCTTCCGCCGCAGCCCTGGCGGCCGCCACAAATGTGTCGGAGAGGCCGGCGAGGTCGCCCTCGCCGAGCTCCAGCGACCACTCCTGCTCGTCGCCTAGCAGATGATGGCTGAAGGACGTGCCCAGATGGGCGACGCGCTCGTTGATCTCAGCCATCCGCGCCTTGGCGGCGTCGTCGAGGCCGGCGCCGGCGCGGCGGAAGCGGGTGTAGGTGCGTTCCAGCAGCCGCATCTGCTCACCGGTCAGGCCGAGCGAGGCGCGCTTCTCGTGCAGCATGGCGATGCGGCCAAACAGCACAGCGTTCATCATGATCGGATTCCAGTGCCGCGCCATCCGCAGCGACACCTCCTTGTCGATCTCGAGGATCGCGGGGTTCGAATGAGCCGAGACCAGATCGTAGAACACGGCCGAAACCTTCGACAGCAGCTTGCCGGAGCGTTCCAGCGCGGTGATGGTGTTGGCAAAGTCGGGCAGCGCCGGATCATGGGTGATCGCAGCGATTTCCGCCGAATGATCGGCGAAGGCCTGCTCGAAAGCGGGGAGGAAATGCTCCGGCTCGATCTCGGCGAAGGGCGGCGTCTCGAACGGCGTCTGCCACGCCTTCAGGAGGGGGTTGGCCTGAGCCTGCGCGCTGGTTTCCGACATCAGATGTTCCGTTTTTCGCCTTGAAAATGCGGCGAGTCTATATCACGCGATACGGCATTTTTGGGCCTTTTGCGCTTGATAGATGGGCGCTTTTCGGAGAGATTGCGCCCCTGAACAGGACCTATTCCATGACCATGCAGCCCTCCACCTCAGGCAACCGCACCATCGTCTGGCCGAGCGTCATCACCGTGATCTCGGCGGCGATCCTGATCGGCGCGGAAGTGTTCGGCGCGGCGTTCGCCGGCGGCTGGGCGCTCGCGATTCTGTTCGGGCTGAACGACGTCGGCGCACACATCGTGCAAGCCGTGCTGTTCGGCATCGGCGTCCTGATCATGATCGCCTTCGTTCGCGCCGCTCAGCGCGTCGAGCCGTTCACGCGTCGCGCGTGAGACCAGCGATTCAAGAAAGCGCTGCGGCACAAGGCTAAAACGCACACGCTTCGTTAGTCATTCTTAACAGCTGTTCATCTTCCACACGCTGAAGCGAGCGACACGCGCGAGATCGCAAGCGCGCGTTAGGGAAATTTGTCGCTATCGCAAAAAAAATCTTGCGCGACAAAGTCAAAAGACTTATTTCCTCGCTTGCCCAATTTCGCACGTGCCTGTGGTCGTGTGTCAGTCGGTAGGTATCCGGACAAGAGGCCGGACAGCCGCCAAGGGATGGAAGAACCGAGGGTCGCCGAGCAGGCGGCCAGCATCTCTCTCCAGGGATGCCGTTGAAGGTCTCGCCACTCCTTGCAACCGTGACTGGCAGCCGGAGGCGAACCGGCGCACCCCGCTCTCCACGGGGGACGCGACTTAAAGCAACGACGGATCGGGCTTTTTTGGTCTCTACCGGCAGTCCAACGCCGGCGCGGGCTACTGAAAAGGCTTGTCCTTCATTGCCAGGTGAGCGGGCGGGAGACTCTCCCAACCAATCCACGGCAGCACAGTCTGGTTTGAGTTTTTTGGCTTCGTTGCGCCTCCATCGCGCGATACGGCCAAAGCGCTCTTATCCGACGTCACGTTGAGCGGATCCCCGTCGCTGGGGCCGTTGGAGAGTGCCATGACTGAACGTATCCAGGAATTCCTGCGCAACCGCCGCAGCGAGGGCCTCGACACCGAGCCGTGCCTCGTCGTCGACCTCGAAGTCGTGCGCGACAACTATCAGAGCTTCGCCAAGGCGCTGCCGGACAGCCGCGTGTTCTACGCGGTGAAGGCGAACCCGGCGCCCGAGGTGCTGTCGCTGCTCGCCTCGCTCGGCTCCTGCTTCGACACCGCCACCGTCGCGGAGATCGAGATGACGCTGGCCGCTGGTGCGACGCCGGACCGCATCTCCTATGGCAACACCATCAAGAAGGAGCGCGACATCGCGCGCGCCTTCGCGCTCGGCATTCGGCTGTTTGCGGTCGACTGCGCCGCCGAGGTCGAGAAGGTCGCCCGTGCCGCTCCCGGCGCCCGGGTGTTCTGCCGCATCCTCTATGACTGCGCCGGCGCCGAGTGGCCGCTGTCGCGCAAGTTCGGCTGCGATCCGGAGATGGCGGTGGAGGTGCTCGACCTCGCCAAGCGCCTCGGGCTCGATCCGTGCGGCATCTCGTTCCATGTCGGCTCGCAGCAGCGCAAGGTGAAGGCGTGGGACCGCGCGCTCGCCATGGCGTCGACCGTGTTTCGCGACTGCGCCGAGCGCGGCATCAACCTGACCATGGTCAACATGGGCGGCGGCTTCCCGACCAAGTACCTCAAGGACGTCCCCCCGGTCGTGCAGTACGGCCGGTCGATCTTCCGCGCGCTGCGCAAGCATTTCGGCAACCAGATCCCGGAGACGATCATCGAACCGGGCCGCGGCATGGTCGGCAATGCGGGCGTCATCGAGACCGAGGTCGTGCTGATCTCGCGGAAGAGCGACGAGGACGAGGTGCGCTGGGTCTATCTCGACATCGGCAAGTTCGGCGGTCTCGCCGAGACCATGGACGAGTCGATCCGCTACGCCATCCGCACCCCGCATGACGGGGCGGACATGACGCCATGCGTGCTCGCAGGTCCGACCTGCGATAGCGCCGACGTGCTGTACGAGAAGCTGCCGTATCCGCTCCCGGTGACGCTCGAGATCGGCGACAAGCTGCTGATCGAAGGCACCGGCGCCTATACGTCGACCTACTCGTCGGTGGCGTTCAACGGCATTCCGCCGCTGAAGACCTACCACATCTGATCCGCCTCCTGTTCGAGGCCTGACGAACCGGGAGCCGGCCCGCCGGCTCCTTCCCTGACCATTTTCGAATCTCTGAACGACGCTTGCCGCGGCGTGCCACATGCCGTTGCAAGCGGGGACTGACGTGCCATGACTGCAAAACGGAACGCCCCCGTTGCCCTCATCCGGAATGCCGCTCCGTTCGCGATCCGTGCGGAGCGGGCATCGGACGTCGTCGCGCGCGAAGCGCTGCTGGATGCCTGCTTTGGCGAGAACCGCCATACGCGCACCTGCCAGCGCCTGCGTGACGGACGCGCGCCTGCCGCAGGCCTGAGCCTGTCGGCCGTGCGCCAGGACGGCCGGCTGGTTGGAACCGTGCGGTTGTGGCACGTCAGCGCGGGGGGCCGCAGCGCGCTGATGCTGGGGCCGCTGGCAGTTGACGACGACTGTCGCGGCCTCGGTGTCGGCGCCGCGCTGATGCAGCGCGCGCTGGCTGTCGCTAAGGCGAGCGGCCATCGCGCGGTGATCCTGCTCGGCGACGCCCCCTATTACGCCCGCTTCGGCTTCTCGACCGCCAGGACCGGCGCGCTCTCGCTGCCGGGCGCGTTCGAGCGCGAGCGGCTGCTCGCAATCGAGCTCGTTGACGGCGCCCTCGACGGCGCCTGGGGCATGATCACGCCGACCGGCGCGTTGCTGCCCAAGGCCAAGGCATCCCGCGCCCGCAACCGGAAGGCACCACTCGCCGTGCCGCACGCGGCGTAAGGAGCCCGCTCGCCATGTCCGAGAACCTTCCCGCAACCGATGTCGCGCGCCCGCGCCTGCGCAGCCTCGTCACCACGGTCATGCTGGTCCTGATTTCAGTCATGATCGTCAGGGACATCCTGGTGCGACGCTTGGCCGCCACGCCGCCGTCGCCGCCCGACACCACCCAGCAATCGCGCTGAGGCTGCCACAAGGGTTGCACGGGCGCGCAGATTGCCCGTAAACCCCGCGCCAAGCCCCCTTTCAGTCGAGGTCCGAACATGCCCCGTCGCCTGATTTCCACCGGCTCGCCCTTTGAAAAGACCGCCGGCTACAGCCGTGCCGTGATCGACGGCGACTTCGCCTTCGTCGCCGGAACCACCGGCTACGACTACACCACGATGACCATGCCTGATGATGTCACGAGCCAGTCACGTAACTGCTTCAAGACCATCGAGGCAGCGCTCAAAGAGGGCGGCTTTGCGATGGCCGACATCGTCCGCGCGACCTACTACCTGACCGACGTCAACGACGCGGACGCCCATTTCGCGGTCTGTGGCGAGGTTCTCGGCGACATCCGTCCGGCGGCGACGCTGCTGATCGTCGCGGGGCTCCTGAAGCCCGAGATGAAGGTCGAGATCGAAGTCACCGCGAAGCGACGCAACCCCTGATCCACTCTACCCGCCGCTAGGCACTCTCCTGGAGAAAATGATGAGCCCCTCCTCGCAGATCTACGCGAAAATTTCCGGCCCCATTGTCATGATCGGCTTCGGCTCGATCGGCAAGGGCACCTTGCCTTTGATCGAGCGCCATTTCGACTATGACAAGTCGCGTTTCGTGATCATCGATCCGCATGAGGATGGCGAGCTCGCCAAGCAGCACGGCGTGCGCTTCATCAAGCAAGCCGTCACCCGCGACAATTATCGCGACCTGCTGGTGCCGCTGCTCACCGCCGGCGGTGGCCAGGGCTTCTGCGTCAATCTCTCGGTCGACACCTCCTCAGTCGACATCATGTCGCTGTGCCGCGAGATCGGCGCGCTCTACATCGACACCGTAGTCGAGCCGTGGGCCGGCTTCTATTTCGACAAGAACATCGGCTCCGAAGGCCGCACCAACTACGCGCTGCGCGAGACGCTGCTCGCGGCCAAGCACAAGAGCCCGGGCGGCACGACCGCGGTCTCGACCTGCGGCGCCAACCCCGGCATGGTGTCGTGGTTCGTCAAGCAGGCGCTGCTCAACATCGCCCGCGACACCGGCCTCGAATTCAACGAGCCGAAGAGCCGCGAGGGCTGGGGCCAGCTCGCCCACAAGCTCGGCGTCAAGGGCATCCACATTGCCGAGCGCGACACCCAGCGCTCCAAGAAGCCGAAGCCGATGAACGTGTTCGTCAACACCTGGTCGGTGGAGGGCTTCGTGTCCGAGGGCCTGCAGCCGGCCGAGCTCGGCTGGGGCACCCACGAGAAGTGGATGCCGGAGAACGGCCGCACGCACGAACACGGATGTCAGGCGGCGATCTATCTGCAGCAGCCCGGAGCCAACACCCGCGTGCGCTCCTGGTGTCCGACGCCGGGCGAGCAGTACGGCTTCCTCGTCACCCACAACGAGGCGATCTCGATCGCCGACTATTTCACGGTGCGCGACGGCTCGAAGGTGATCTACCGCCCGACCTGCCACTACGCCTATCACCCGGCCAATGACGCGGTGCTGTCGCTGCACGAGATGTTCGGCGCGGAAGGCAAGATGCAGCCGAAGTGGCACATCCTCGACGAGAACGAGATCGAGGACGGCGTCGACGAGCTCGGCGTGCTGGTCTACGGCCACGCCAAGAACGCCTATTGGTACGGCTCGCAGCTCTCGATCGAGGAGACCCGCCGCATCTGTCCGTACCAGAACGCCACCGGCATGCAGGTGTCGTCCGCCGTGCTCGCGGGCATGGTGTGGGCGCTGGAGAATCCGGAAGCCGGTATCGTCGAAGCCGACGAGATGGACTTCCGCCGCTGCCTCGAGATCCAGCTGCCGTATCTCGGGCCGGTCAACGGCTTCTACACCGACTGGACCCCGCTGAACGACCGGCCCGGCCTGTTCCCGGAGGACATCGACACCTCCGATCCGTGGCAGTTCCGAAACATCCTGGTGCGGTGATCGCTCACCGTGCCAACGCCAACGAAATGCCCGGCCCTGCGCCGGGCATTTTGCTGTCGGCTACAGCTCACCTCGCCATGTAGTCGAACGCCACCGTCCCCAGTCCCAGCGTCAGATCCGCCTTGTAGTGCAGCGCCGAGACCACCTCGCGCACCGGCAGGCGGGCGACGTCGCAGAGCGCGTGGGGAAACAGGCCGAGCGCGGCCGGGCCGGTCCAGGCCTCCTTCAACGTGATGTCCTCGAGATGAAAGCGCACGAGCTCGCAGATCCGCGGGCTGCCGTCGACATGCGGGATGATCTTGAGGATGAAGTTCGGGACCTTCATCGCGTCCAATAAAGTGTCGTGGTCGATCTTGCGATGCTTGTAGCCCATGGTGGCGGAGGCGCAGAGCACCGAGCCGTAATGCAGCGAGCCGACCAGCACGTCGCTCTCGACCTCGATCTTGGGCCGCGCCAGCTTCTTCGGAAATCCCCACAGCTCGCGCCCGCCGGCGATCGGGCCTTCGTCGTCGAGGTACATCGCGTGGGTGTAGGCGCCCTCCTCACCCCTGAAGCGGACCGGGATCACCTGTCCGGTTTCGGTATAGTCGCCGAAGCCGGTCGAGTCGGGCATGCGGATGAATTCGTACTTCACCACCGGCTCCGCGACCTCGAGCGGCTCGGGCACGATGGCCGCGAGCGCCTCCGGATCGGTCTTGTAGGTGATGATGAAATATTCCCGGTCGAAGAACCGATAGGGCCCCGGCGGAAACGACGGATTGGTGAGCGGCATCGAATAGGCGTTGCGCCTGACGTCCTCGATCTTCATGGAATGCCCCATCTGGCGTTGCTGTGACGCGGATTATGGGGCGGGCGAGCGGCCGAGGCGAGACTGGAAAATCGGCATCGATCGTCAAATGCGCGTCACAATGCGCAGGCTCGCGAGCGGCCTATTTCTGCTTGATCGGCGGCGCGGTCTTCTCGGCGGGCGCCGGGGGCAGCACCGGCTTGGCGCCCTCCTTCTGCGCGTTGGCGTCCGGATGGACTGGCTCCGGCGCCGGTGTGGTCGGACGGTCGCCACCGGGCTTCGACTCCGCCGGCGGCGCGGTCTTCTGCGGCTCCGGCGTAGGCTTCAGCGGTTGCGTCGCCTGCGCCACGTGCTCGGGAGTGGTCGCGTAGATCTCGCGCAGCGAAAGGCCCGCTACCGCGACGCCAGCCATCACCAGCGCGGCGGCGATCAGCATGTGTTTGCGATACGTTTGCCTGGTATGATCCGCAGCCATCTCGTCCACTCGCGAGTTATCCGCGATCTCAACGATCCTGCTCCGGCATGGTTCCTTGGCGTGAGGCCACAGGAACTCAGTCCGCGGTGTTGCTTTCCCAGGTTGCGTGGCGCACGCCGGGCTGGCGTTCGAGGTCGGTGACGACGGCATTCAGCTCGCTCGGATCGATCGCGGTCGAGACCAGCGTCGCCACGACCTCCGGAAGGCCATCACCGACCTCGACCACCGCGACATCGGCGACCGGATAGCTCGCCGCTTCGAGCTTCTCCACCAGGCGGTCGCGCATCGCGGGCAGCGCCTCCGTGGTCACCGCGACCTTGACGTAATAGGTCGCCTCCGAGGCCTTCTCGTCGAGCGGGATGCGGTTGATGGCATTGACGAGCGGACGCAGCAGCGTATTGCCGGCGATCACGAACACAGTCAGCGCCACCGCCTGCGCGACCAGGTCGGCACCGGCGCAGGAGCCGACCGCGGCCGAGGCCCACAGTGTCGCGGCGGTGTTGAGACCGCGCACGTCCATGCCCTGCTTCATGATGACGCCGGCGCCGAGGAAGCCGATGCCCGACACGACATAGGCGATCACCCGCACCGCGCCGTCGGCACCCGCCAGATGCATCGCAAGGTCGACGAAGGCGGCAGCGCCGACCGCGACCAGCACGTTGGTACGCAGGCCCGCGGTGCGCTGCCGGTACTGCCGCTCCGCCCCGATCAGCGTGCCGAGCACGAAGGCAGAAGCCAGACTGATCAGTGTGTCGATGAAGTCGGCGGTCTGGAACGTCGCAAGAAATCGCATGGCACCTGCCCGGCTGGATGCCGCGATCTCTTACATTTCCAGAATGCCCGCGTCACCATCTTCCGCGCCGAAGGCGAGCAGCGTGCCCTTGGCATTCCACGCCAGCCCCGAGACCGCCGCGCCGCCGTTCCTCCGCACCAGGATCTCGGCGCCGTCCTCGAGCCGGACCATCAGCACCGTGCCGTCGCTGTAGCCGACCGCCATGATGTCGTTCTTCGGATGGCAGGCGACCACAGCAACCCGCGCCGGCATCGGCGCCAGCATCGCCGGCTCCTTGCCCATCGGGCCGTCCTTGCTGGTGAACGGCCAGACGATCACGGTATCGGCGCCCGAGGTGGCAAGCCCCTTGCCGCCGGCGCTCCATGACATCGAGCGCACGCGGCCGGGATAGCCGCTCATCCGCATGTGCCTGTTGTCGGCGAGCCGCCAGCCATGCATCGCGGGCTCGTGCATCGCGGTCACCAGGAACTTGTTGTCCGGGCTGAAGGTGACGGCGAGATGCGAGCCGGCCCATTCCAGGAATTCCGGATTGGCCGCCATGTTGGGAAACCACAATGTCACGCCGCCGTAATGCGCGATCGCGAGCCGCAGCCCCTTGGGCGCAAAGGCGAGCCCACCGACCGTCGACGGCACCTCAAAACTCTTGTCCTCGCCCTTGGGGCTGCGGACGAAGGCGGTCTTGCCCGCCGACCACGCCACCGTGCCGTCGGTATGCAGTGCGACGTTATCGATCCAGCGCCGCTTGGCATCGGTCGCGATCGTCGAGGTCTCGCCCTTCGCGTCTGTTACGATCAGCTTGCCGTCGTCGCCGCCGGAGACGAGCCGTTTGCCGTCGGAGGCCGCGCACAGGATGGCGCCAAAATGCGTCGGCACGCGGGTGATCTCGCCATCGGCGGTCGCGATCGCCACACTCTCTTCCGCACCGACGAAGAACGCACGGTCGCCGAGGAAATGCACCGAACCCACGGCGGCGCCGAGCGGGAGCAGCTTGACGCGGTCGGTGATCGAAACGATGGAGGGCCCGTCGGGCGCGTCGAAATCGCTCATCACGTGGTGATGCACTGCTCGAAGCCGTCGCGGATCGCCTGTTCGGGCAGATCGCGACCGATGAACACGACCCGGCTTTCGCGCTTCTCGCCGTCCTTCCATTTCCGCTGGTGATCGCCCTCGAGCATCATGTGGACGCCCTGGAAAACGTAGCGGTCGTCATCGCCGGTGAAGGCGAGGATGCCCTTCGAGCGCAAGATCTTCTGGCCTTCGGTGGCGACGAGCTGCTGCAGCCACGGCATGAACTTGGTCGGATCGAGCGGCTTCTCCGAGCGCAGCGACAGCGACTGCATGTCCTCGTCGTGATAGTGCTTCAGCCCGCCATGGTCGTGATCATGATGGTGGTGATGGTCATGGTCGTGATGGTGATCATCGTGGTCATGATCGTGATCGTCGCCGGCCTCGAGGAAATCCGGCTCGATCTCCAGGATGCGGTCGAGATCGAATGCGCCGCGCTCCAGCACATCGGTCAGCCCCACTTGGCAACGCTCGGTGCGGTGCAGCTTGGCATAGGGGTTGATGCCGCGGATGCGAGCCTCGACCTCGGCGAGCTCGGGCTTCGAGACCAGATCGGTCTTGTTCAGCACGATGACATCGGCGAAGGCGATCTGGTTCTTGGCCTCGGGCGCGTCCTTGAGGCGATCGCTCAGCCACTTGGCGTCGGCCACCGTCACGACGGCATCGAGCCGGGCATTCTTCTGCACGTCCTCGTCGACGAAGAAGGTCTGCGCGACCGGCGCCGGATCGGCGAGACCGGTGGTCTCGACGATGATGGCGTCGAACTTGCCCTTGCGCTTCATCAACCCGTCCATGATGCGGACGAGGTCGCCGCGCACGGTGCAGCAGACGCAGCCATTGTTCATCTCGAACACTTCTTCGTCGGCGCCGATGATGAGGTCGTTGTCGATGCCGATTTCACCGAATTCGTTGACGATCACGGCATATTTCTTGCCATGGTTCTCCGACAGGATGCGGTTCAAAAGCGTGGTCTTCCCGGCGCCGAGATAGCCCGTCAGCACGGTCACAGGAATCTTTTGCGATGCTTCAGCCATAACAACTCCGAGGAACTTGAAAGGCGCTCAACCCAGACAGGGAGGCCCCTGCCCTAGTCGGCGAGCGCGCTGGTCAGGGCCTTTATATTGTGCCTGACCATGTCAATGTAAGTGGGGGCATCGCCGTTTTCGCCTGTCAGACTGTCGGAGTAAAGGGTCCCGCCAACCCTGGCGCCGGTCTCGGCCGCGATCTGCCGGATCAGGCGCGGATCGCTGATATTTTCGAGAAAAACTGCCGGAATTTTCGCAAGCTTGATCTGGGCGATGATAGCGGCGATGTCGCGCGCGCTCGGCTCGGCATCCGTGGAGACGCTGAGCGGCGAGAAGAATGTGACTCCGTAGGTGTCGGCGAAATAGCCGAAGGCGCCGTGGGTGGAGATCACCTTGCGCCGCTCCTGCGGTATCTTCGCCACCGCCTCGCGCACCTCGCGGTCGAGTGCCTCCAGCTTGGCCAGATAGGCGTCGGCATTGGCCTTGAAGACGTCGGCCTGGTCGGGGGCCACGGCGATCAGCCCGTCGCGGATATTGATGACGTAGATCTTCGCGTTGGCCACCGATTGCCAGGCATGCGGATCGTCATGGCCGCCCATCTTCCGCGGCATGATGCCCTTGGTCGCCACCGTGACCGGGGCCTTGCCGCCGGAGGCCTGCAGCAGCCGCGGGAGCCAGCCCTCGAAGCCGAGGCCGTTGACGACCAGGAGGCGGGCGTCGGCGACCTTCTTCGCGTCCGCGGGCGTCGGCGCGTAGACATGCGGGTCGCCGTCGGGGCCAACGAGCGCAGTCACGTCGACGCGGTCGCCGCCGACATTCCGCACCATGTCGGCAAGGATCGAGAAGCTCGCGACGACATTGACGCGTCCTTCGGCGCGCGCGGCGCCACTCACCAGCAACAGCGCCAGACCGATCAGCCCCACCAGCTTGCGCATCGCCATCATGCCTCGAGATGCCGGCCGGGGAAGAGCTGCCGCACCAGCCCACTGACATTGCCGAGCAGCAGCGAGGCGACATAGACCCCCGCTGCCACCAGGATGATCGCCGGGCCGGACGGAATCCGCGTCTGATACGACAGCACGAGCCCGGCATAGCCCGACAGCATGGCGCTCGCCACCGCGATACAGATCATCGTGGTGATGTCGCGCGACCAGAACCGCGCGATGCCGGCAGGCAGGATCATCAGCCCGACGCCGAGCAGCGTGCCGAGCGCGTGAAAGCCGTTGACGAGGTTGATCACGACCAGCGCGAGGAAGGCCAGATGCGCCGGCGCGCCGGCCCGGCTCACGGTGCGCAGGAACACCGGATCGACGCATTCGATCACCAGCGGACGGTAGATCACCGCGAGCACCAGCAGCGTGATGGTGGCGTTGAACGCGATCACCAAGAGCGTCTGGTCGTCCATCGCCAGGATGTTGCCGAACAGCACGTGCAGCAGGTCGATATTGGTGCCCTTGATCGAGACAATGGTGACGCCAAGCGCCAGCGAGACCAGATAGAAGGTCGCGAGCGAAGCGTCTTCCTTCAGCTCGGTGGTGCGGGCGACGAGGCCCGCCAGCAGCGCCACCGTGAAGCCCGCGATCAGGCCGCCGGTCGTCATCGCGAACAGATTGAGCCCGGACAGCAGGAAGCCGATCGCCGCCCCGGGCAGGATCGCATGCGCCATGGCGTCGCCGACCAGGCTCATCCGCCGCAGCATCAGGAACACACCGATCGGCGCGCCGCCGAGCGACAGCGCGCTCACAGCCGCGAGCGCGCGGCGCATGAACTCGAATTCGGTGAACGGGCCGATCAGTGCATCGTAGATCATGGCAGTCAGGCGGCCCTCGATCGCGGATCGACCGCGCAGGCGGCGGCAGAGTCGTCGAAGGCCTCGCACATCCGCATCGCGACCGTAAGGTTTTCCGGCGTCAGCGCCTGCGCGGTCGGGCCCCATTCCACCGGGCCGCGGGCCAGCAGCAGCGTCTCCGGGAAGTGGTTGCGCACCATGTCGAGGTCGTGCAGCGCTGCCAGCACCGTGCGCCCTTCGGCATTCCAGCGCTTGACCAGCGCCAGCAGGTCGGCGGTGGTCTTGGCATCGATCGCGTTGAACGGCTCGTCGAGCACGATCAGGCGCGCATCCTGCAACAGCACGCGCGCAAACAGCATGCGCTGCATCTGCCCGCCGGAGAGCGTACCGATCGGGCGGTTCTCGAAGCCGTTGAGGCCGACCGCGGCGAGCGCCACCAAAATCCGCTCGCGCGCCGCCTTGCCCATGCCGCCGAAGAAGCCGGTGGTGCGCCACAGCCCGGTGCCGACGAAGTCAAACACCGAGATCGGAAAGCTGCGGTCGATATCCGCGGTCTGCGGCAGATAGGCGATATCCCTGTGCTCGAGCCCGTCGAGATCGATCACGCCGGAGAGCGGCTTGAGCACGCCGGCGACGCCGCGCAGGAGCGTCGACTTGCCGGCCCCGTTCGGACCGATCACGGCGAGCAGCGCACCAGGCTCGACCGCGCCGTTGAGGTGATGCACCGCCGGGTGGCGGTCATAGCCGAGCGTGACATCGCGGAATGTAACGAGCGGAGCCACGGATCACCTCATCGCCAGCCAGACGGCGGCCCACAGGCAGGCGCTGACTGCGATTGCCGCGGATAGCCGGGCCGGCACCGTCATGCGCAGGATCGACCAATGCGTGACCTGCGCCGGGTGCGGCGACGCCGGGCCATGGCTGTGCCCGTGAGGATGGGCGTGGCCGTGGTGGGCGTGATCGTGGAGATGCGCGTGTGCCATGGGAGACTGTTATATTATAACATAACGCGAGTCCACAAAGCGGAACCATCATGGCTGGCAGGCAAAATCGGGGCAGGTCGAGTTGGCCGACAGAGCGACGGCCTGGCCTACACGCTCCTGCGGCAGACCCGCCCGGATGGAACCGTCAGTGACCAACGCCAGGACCAGGACCTCTGGATCGAGCGCCGGCCGGACTGGGGCTGCGTCGCCCGGGACGCGGTGAGCCAATCCTGCACCGGCACGCCCTGGAACGCGCCGCCGGCCGATCAGGGCGACCATCCCCCGGCAGGCGGCTGGGTCAGCCGTAAGGGACCGAAGTCGCATGTCTATAGGCTCGTCTATGTGAGCTTGGCGCATGCCGACTGCCGCGCTTGCCCGGGACGACATCGCGCTTGTTGCGCGATCTGATACCAACGCCGTCATTGCGAGGAGCTCGCGACAAAATTGCAGAGCAATTTTGCGCTGAAGCGACGAAGCAATGACGCAAGACAATACTTCCTCGCTCTCGCGACATGATCTGCCCGAGTCTTGCCGTTCGTTTCGCTCTCTGACTAACAGAGGGCGCAGGGAAAGCCGGGTGCCGATCGCACCCATGGGTCCCGTGCAAATGGAAAGCACGGGAGGTAGGACCACAGGTGAAACCGGAGCAATCCCGGCTTTCCCTGCGCGATGGCTTTACGGCTTATACGTGTTCGCCCCGGCGAGACTGGGCTTTGTTGTCACCGTCTTCGCAAAGATGCGTTCCGCATCTTGCGAGGAGACACCTGCCACTAGGGCGTCAGGCCTGCACGACTTCGCCGTCCGCAATCTGCCACGCTCGTCAGCCGTGACAGCGGCGTCCACCGCATCCCGACCCAACACTCGTGACGATCGCGAAGCGCCCCTCAAGCGGGTGAGACGGGTTATTCATACACTGAGTTGAGCTTCTGGAAAACAGAATTATTTCTTGCGCAAGGGCTTGACGGGTTTTGTAGAGTTGCCCGTCGGGACCGTTTGTCGCAGGTTCGCCAGAACAGGATGACCTTAACTTCGAAGCGAGCAGCGAGCTCCGCTTCACCTCGCCCCGCGTGCGGCCGGGCAATCGCATATGCCGGTTATGCTGCGCGTTCGGATCCCCGTGGTTTGGTTGGTCTACCCACAAACTCGTCATGCCCGGGCTTGTCCAGGCTTGTCCCGGGCATCCACGTCTTTGGTTTTCCACGTGAAGGAAGAAGGAAGACGTGGATGGCCGGGACAGGCCTGGCCATGACGACGTGGAAACGTCTGCCCCGGAGCTCGCCGATGTCATATGCGATTGCCCTGCCCGCAAGGGCGGAGGGAGCTTGGGCCGCGTGCTCACCTCACGGGCTTGTTCACGCGCTTTACTCACGCCTCGCGCGCGTAACTCTTCAATCGCGCATCGAGCACGGCAATCACCTGATCTCGGATCGGATCGCGCGAACCCCTCAGCCATGCGGCGGCGAGCGGCAGGCGGCCGGCGCTGCTGCCGCGCTTCAGCCTGAGCGGCACGAAGCGGACGCCGGGGATCGCCATTCGCGAGGTCCAGCGCGGCACGATGGCGACGCCGAGCCGCGCCGCGACCATGTTGACGATGGTCTGCTTCTCGTCGGCGATCTGGTGGATGCGCGGCGTCAGCCCGGCCTCGTCGAACAGTTTGACGGTGAGATCATGGCTGTGCGGCCGCGAGCGGCGCGCTGGCACGATCAAGGGCTGGTCCGCGATATCGGCCAGCGACATCACCGGCCGCCGCGCCAGCGCATGCTTTCGCGACACGGCGACCACTGCGGTCTCCTGCAGCAGCGACACAAACTCGATGCGCCGGTCGGGGCGTTCCGGCGGACGCACGAAAGCGAGATCGAGCGCACCGGAGAGCAGCTTCGGCAAAAGCCGGATGGTCTTCTCTTCGAGAAGCTGCACGGCGATGTCGGGATGCGCGCTGCGGACATCGCGCAGGAGAGGCGGCAGCAGGCCGGCTGCGGCGCTGTCGATGGCGCCGATCCGGAACCGCCGCGTCGATGGCCTGCGCAAGCGCTTGCGGAAACCGTCCTCGATTGCCTCCGCGCGGTTCAACAATGCCCGCCCCTCGCGCAGCAGCACGGCGCCGTCCTCGGTCAGCGACACTGCACGCGTGGTCCGCGCAAACAGCCGCGCGCCGAGGTCTTCCTCCAAGAGCTTGATGTGCCGGCCGAGCGCCGAAGGCAGCATCTGCAGGCGCTGCGCGGCACGGCCGAAATGCAACTCCTCGGCGGCGGCCACGAAGCAGCGGAGCTGATGCAGGTCCAAGAGGTGTTCCTTCAATCCGTTGCCATCGCAGACGAGAAGGGATGGATTGCTTCGTCGCATCCGCTCCTCGCAATGACGGCTCGCGATTATATCATTTTTTTGTATAAACCCGCGCGCCTTGAAGGGAAAGACTAGGTTCTTCTAGGCTTCGCGTTGGCGCGCAAGGCGCGCCATGGAACGTGATGACGGCAGTTGAGCTGCATCCAGGGAGGGATTGCTCTCCCGCTTGCGGGGGAGGGTGGGGGTGCCACCGCGAGTCCCCCTGTGGAGAAAGCCCCCACCCGGATTGCATCTGCGATGCAATCCGGCCTCCCCCGCAAGCGGGAGCGGCGAAGGGTGGACCGCGGATACCCCGCCTCAACTGCCTCTCATCGCGTGCCAAGAAGAACACCAACCCGAGGGAGGTCCATGGCCGGCGAGCTTCAGACGCGCGTGTTGCGCAAGATCTCACTGCGCATCGTTCCATTCATCATGCTGCTGTACTTCGTGGCCTTCATCGACCGCGTCAACATCGGCTTCGCGTCGCTGACCATGAACAAGGACATCGGGCTGTCACCGACGGTGTACGGCTTCGGCGCCGGTATCTTCTTCTGGGGCTACTTCCTGTTCGAGGTGCCCTCCAACATCATCCTGCACAGGATCGGCGCGCGGATCTGGATCGCACGGGTGATGATCACCTGGGGCCTCGTCTCGGCCGCGATGGCGCTGGTGCAGGGCGCGACCAGCTTCTATGTGCTGCGCTTCCTGCTCGGCGCCGCGGAAGCCGGCTTCTTCCCCGGCATCATCCTTTATCTCTCCTACTGGTTTCCGGCGCGCCAGCGCGCGGCCGTCACCGCGCTGTTCATGGCGGCGGCGCCGCTGTCGACCGTGCTGGGCTCGCCGGTATCAGGGGCGCTGCTCGAAATGGATGGCGTGCTTGGCTTCAAGGGCTGGCAGTGGCTGTTCGTGCTGGAGGCGGTGCCGGCCGTCATCCTCGGCTTCGTCGTGCTTGGTTTCCTGACCGACCGGCCGGAGCAGGCCAAATGGCTCGCCGACGACGAGCGCGACTGGCTGTTCAGGACCATGAAAGCGGAGAACGACGGCAAGGCCGCGACCGCGAGCCACAGCGTCTGGCGCGGGCTCGCCGATCCGCGCGTGCTCGCGCTGTCGCTGGTCTATTTCGGCACCTCGGCAGGTCTCTACACGCTCGGCGTCTGGGCGCCGCAGATCATCAAGCAGTTCGGCCTGTCGTCGCTTGCGGTCGGCTTCCTCAACGCGGTGCCTGCGACCGTCGCCGTGATCGCGATGATCCTGTGGGCGCGGCATTCGGACCGTACCGGCGAGCGCACCTGGCATGTGGTGATCGCCTGTCTGATCGCGGCCGCCGGACTTGCGCTGGCGGGACTGTGGAGCGGGCTAGCCGCCGTGATCGCGGCGCTGACCCTGGTCAATATCGGCATCTCCT
This sequence comes from Bradyrhizobium sp. ISRA436, assembly GCF_029910015.1. Taxonomy (NCBI): domain Bacteria; kingdom Pseudomonadati; phylum Pseudomonadota; class Alphaproteobacteria; order Hyphomicrobiales; family Nitrobacteraceae; genus Bradyrhizobium; species Bradyrhizobium sp. ISRA436. The sequence continues at coordinate 1,232,345 of NZ_CP094519.1, read as the reverse complement.
CATCGAAGCCGCCGCTGTGGAGCATGCCGACCATGTTCCTGTCCGGCTCGGCCGCCGCAGCCGGCATCGCCACCATCAACTCGATCGGCAATCTCGGCGGCTTCGTCGGACCGGCCATGATCGGCTGGATCAAGGAGCGCACCGGCAGTTTCGACGGCGGCCTCTACTTCGTCGCCGGCCTGCTGGTGCTCTCGGCCGTGCTCACGCTGCTGCTGTCGCGGGCGAACACCAAAGCGAGCGTCGCCCATCAACCATCACCTGCCCGGTCCCACTGACCCCACTCGCAATCAGGAGGTTTTCATGCGCACCCATTCCATCGCCGCCATCCCCGCCGACGGCATCGGCCCCGAAGTGATCTCGGCCGGTGTCCGCGTGCTCGAGGCTCTGGCAAAACGCACCGGCGACATCAGCTTCAACGTCAAGACCTTCGACTGGGGCTCGGACCATTACAAGAAGCACGGCGTGATGATGCCGGCCGACGGCCTCGCCGAGCTGAAAAAGTTCGACGCGATCTATTTCGGCGCGGTCGGCGCGCCCGACGTGCCCGATCACATCACGCTGTGGGGCCTGCGCCTGCCGATCTGCCAGGGCTTCGACCAGTACGCCAATGTGCGGCCGACCAAGATCCTGCCCGGCGTCGCCTCGCCGCTGCGCAATGCCGGCGTCGGCGATCTCGACTGGGTGATCGTGCGCGAGAATTCCGAAGGCGAATATGCCGGCATGGGCGGCCGCGCGCACAGGGGCCTGCCGGAAGAGGTCGGCACCGAAGTGGCCGTGTTCACCCGCGTCGGCGTGACGCGGATCATGCTCTACGCGTTCCAGCTCGCGCAGTCGCGGCCGCGCAAGCTGCTTACCGTGGTCACCAAATCGAACGCGCAGCGCCACGGCATGGTGATGTGGGACGAGATCGCGGCGGAAGTCGCCGCGGAATTCCCCGACGTGACCTGGGACAAGATGCTGGTCGACGCCATGACGGTGCGCATGACGCTGCATCCGAAGAGCCTCGACACCATCGTCGCCACCAATCTGCACGCCGACATTCTTTCCGATCTCGCCGGCGCATTGGCCGGCAGCCTCGGCGTCGCGCCGACCGGCAACATCGATCCCGAACGCCGCTTCCCCTCGATGTTCGAGCCGATCCACGGCTCGGCCTTCGACATCACCGGCAAGGGCATCGCCAATCCGGTCGCCACCTTCTGGACCGGCGCGCAGATGCTGGAGCATCTCGGCGAGAAGGACGCCGCCGCGCGCCTGATGGCCGCAGTCGAGAAAGTGTGCGCGGCCGGCGTGCTGACGCCCGACGTCGGCGGCAAGGCGACAACGAAGGAAGTCACGGATGCCGTGATCGACGCGATCCATGGATCGAATGTATAGTTTGCTGCGGCCTTAGGCTATCCGCGAGCTACGTTCGCCTCTCCCGCTTGCGGGGAGGCCGGATCGCATCTGCGTTGCGATGCGGGTGGGGGCTATCTCCGCGATACAAATTGTGGAGAGAGCCCCCACCCCACCCTCGAGAGCGAGCTTCGCTCGCCTCGGCCCCCCGCAAGCGGGAGAGGGAGCCTGACCCAGCGTGCTCACCTCACAGCACTGCCATTCCCCCAAAACGCAAACCGCCCGCTTGCGTGGGGCAAGCGGGCGGCTCGCGGCCATTCAGGTGCTATGGGGGCACATCGCCTGAAGGCTCAGGTCTTCCGCGTGACGCTCAACCCTGCGGCGGCTGGGGCGGCTCGGGCGGCTGATCGTTCGGCGGAGTCGGACGGGTGCGGTGCTGCGCCATGAAGGCGTCGAACTCTTCCTTGTCCTTGGCGTGGCGCAGACGGCTCAGGAAATCCTTGAACTCCTTCTGCTCCTCTTCCAGACGGCGCAGCGTCTCGGCGCGATACTCATCGAAGGCGCGGTTGCCGCTCGTGGGCGGGCCGAAGCCCCAGCCGAAGCCGCGGCGCTCCATGCGGTCGCGCATGCGGTCCACCTTGTACTGCATCCGCTCCATCTTGTTCTGCCAGCGATCCATATCGTGGTGACTCCAACAGGCCATTTTTCTGCTCCCGAGTGTGAAAAGGAGAAGGGCGAGACCGATCGGCCACCAGATCATGAAGCCGAGGATGATCAGGGCGATCTTCAGGGGATGCCACGGCGCCCAGTACACGTGCATGTGCGGGGGGTACGATTCATCGACGGGGCCGCGCCAGCGATTGACATCAGCGGTGTAGGCCATTGACCTTCTCCATCACGGCATCACGCCGTTGTGAATGTAAATAACATTTACATACCTAGCTGATCCCTTCGGAAAGTCAAGCAGCGCGGATGACGCACCCCTGGGATTATTTTTGGAACCCTATTTCGGCTTGCCCCAGGGACCAGCGGGCTTTTGCTCGGCCGCCGCGGCGTCGGCCCTGCGATCGGTCGGGAAGCCGAGGCCGCGCAGATAGATCAGTACTTCGGCTTCCAGCAATTCCTCCGGCGACATCGGCAGCTTGCGCCGCGCGGCATCGCCGCGGCCGAACAGCGAGGCCACGCCGTGCGACATCGCCCAGATGTGCAGCGCCATCATCATCGCCGGCGGACGCGGCATGCCGGGCGGCGCCAGCGCCGCGAGCCGCTCGGCGGCGGCGCGGATGATCGCGAAGGCGCGCTCGCTCGCAGCCATCAATGTCGGGTTGGCGTCGGGCGGCAGCCCGGACTCGAACATCGCCGAGTAGAACGCGGGCTCCTCGCGCGCGAAGGCGAGGTAGGCCTTGCCGACGCGCTCGAATGCCGTGACGGTGTCGGGGCGCCCGTCGTCCCAGGCCGCTGTCAGCAATGCCTCGAACTGCTCGAAGCCGCGCTGCGCGATGCTGGCGAGCAATTCCTCACGGTCGCGGAAATGCCGATAGGGCGCGGCAGGGCTGACGCCGGCCATGCGCGCGGCGTCGGCGAAGGTGAAGCCGGCCGGCCCCTTCTTCGAGATCAGGTCGAGCGCGGCCTGCAGCAACGCTTCCTTGAGATTGCCGTGATGGTAGCCGCGCTCGGTACGGCCCTGGTCCTTGCTCCAGCTCATGTGAATAACTTTTACATGAGCCGGCAGCAAAGGTCACTAGCGGCGGACGCGGCCTTCATCAAGATCAGCGGACCGCTCCTGCGGGCGATGCCGAGTTAGCGCCCCGGGATCGGCAGCACAGGCATGATCTCGACCGCCTCGCCGGGGAAGATCGTGAAGTGCGGGTGGTTCTCGAACAGTTTTGCGGCGGCCTCGTGCGAGGCGGCGCGCACCACGGTGAAGCCCGTCATCGCGTTGGTGATGTCGGCGATCGCGTTGGCGTCGACCTTCTTGGTCTTGCCGAGCGGACCGCCCATCTCGACGATCGCGTCGTGATGCTTCTCGACCCAGGCGCCCCAGGCGGCCATGCCCTGCTGCTCCTTGGCGCGCCGCTCGGCCTCCGGCATCTTGTTCCAGGCCTCCATGCGCGGGCCGCCCTTGCTGCCGAGATAGACGGCGAGGAATGTGTTGGTCGTGCTCATGTGCTGCTCCGTTGCGGTTGGTGGATTGACGATCGGTCGGTGAATCAGCGCAGCGCCTTGCCCCAGCCGCCCTGCGGATGCTCGAAGGTGGCGGCGGCCTCTTGGACCTCCTCGGAGAAATCCCCGATCTCCTGCACCTGGCGGATCTCGATGATCTCGTTGCCGGAGGCCGGGCACTGCTTGGCCCATTCGATCGCCTCGGCGCGCGAGGCGACCTCGATCATCCAGAAGCCGCCGATCACCTCCTTGGACTCGGTGAACGGGCCGTCGGTGACCACGGGCGTGCCGGTCGCGAACGAGACGCGCGCGCCGGTGGCCGGCGGATGCAGGCCTTCGAGCGTGATCAGCACGCCGGCATCCTTCAGTGCCTGATTGTATTTCATCATCGCGGCGACGCGCTCGGGGTCGAGGTCGAGCTTGGCCGGCGCGCTCTCATAGCCGAGCGGGATCATCAACATCATGAAACGCATTGCATGGCACCCTTTGGTTTGACGTCGGTCCGGTTCGAACCCGGACCGGCTCTCGGATGTAAGACGGCCGGGGTTTTGCACAACCGACACGTGGCGGGAAATAATTTCGCACGTCATTGACTTTGGCCTGCAAGATCGGCCTTGCCACCGCCCTCAGCGATCCTGCCGGACCAGCGCACCGTTCTGGTGCGAGGGGCCGAAATAGACGTCGATGCGCTTCACCTTGTCGCCGTCGAACACGAAGAACTCGGTGTTGCGAAAGCTCTTGCCGTCCTTGGCGACGCAGCGATAGGTGACGAAGACCTCACCTCCCTCGACCATGATCCGCTCGATCTCGTGGCGGCTGATCCAGTCGCTGCTGCGCCAGCACTCGGTGAAATATCTCGGCTTGTCGATGTTCTCGCCATAGGGCGTATTGAAACGGAAGTCGTCCGCGAACGCCTGCTCGACCGTCCTGCGATCGTCGGCGAGATAGGCGGCGAAGATTGCACGGACGATCTCCCCCTTGTTGCCAGCTGCAGCCATGTCGTCTCCACATGCTCGGGCGCGCGCGATTCGGCGGGACAATCCCTCGCAGGCCTCGGGTGGAAGACGAACGGAACCGGCCAATCAAGACAACCAGGCCGGATTTTTCTGACGGCCGGATTGGACCTCAGCTCTCCTTGGGGAACATGCCGAAATAGGGCTCGGCCTCCCGGAGCACGCGCGCGAAGGACGGCCGCGCTGTCAGCCGTTCCAGATAGGCGGCCAGAAGCCGGTGACTATCCGCAAGCGGCTCGACCTTGTTGCCGTAGAACAGGGTCGGCGCGGCGGAGCAATCGGCCAGGGTGAAGCTGTCGCCCATCATCCAGCCGCCATGCGCGAGCTGCTGGTCCAGCATCGCATACGAGGTGCGGAGCTGCGCCCGCGCCTCCGCCACGCCATGCGGGTCCTTCTTGTCCGCCGGGCGAAGCCGGTCGCCGACGATCTTCTGCATCGGCAGATGGACATAGAGGTCGAGCAAGCGGTCGCGCAGCCGGGTCTTGAGCGCGAGGTCGGGATCCTCCGGGATCAACCGCGTGGCAGCAGGGTAATGCCGGTCGAGATATTCGATGATGATGCTGGATTCCGGTACCGTCTCTCCCCTCGCCCCGTCGCTGAGCACGGGGAAGCGGCCGATCGGCGATATCCGGAGCAGCGCCGCGCGCTGGTCGGGATCGCCGAGATTGACCAGGTTCGGCGTGAACGGCGTGCCGTTTTCGTAAAGCGCGACGAGCGCCTTCCAACAGAACGAGGACAGTGGGTGGTAATGCAGTGTCAGCGACATCGGAGCTCCATCATCAGGTCAGCGGCCACAGGACGAACCGCAGGCGGCCGCGCCGACATCTCCTGTGGCAATTATTTTCGCGGCAGCATGCTGGGTGAGAGAGCACATCGGCCGCGGATATTGGAGACAATGTCGCACGGTTGACATCGCAGGATAAAGGTCGCAGACGCTCCGTTGACTGCGAGCAGACACCGCTCGCCCGAACAATGGACCGCATCATGACCTCGTCTCCCTCCAAAGTCGCACTCGTCACCGGCGCCGCGCGCGGCATTGGGCTGGCCGTGGCGAAGCGCTTTCTCGCCGAGGGTTGGCGCGTTGCGCTGCTCGATATCGAGGGCGCGTTGCTGGACAGCGCGGTCGCGGCGCTGAAGAAAGGTGACGACACGCTGGCGCTGACCTGCGACGTTTCCGACGCCGATGGCGTGGCGGCGGCGATCGCTTCGATCAATCGCCACTTCGGCCGGCTCGACGCGCTCGTGAACAACGCCGGCGTTGCCGTGTTCGCGCCGGTGCTGGAGACCTCGGACGCCGACTGGCGCCGCATCATGGCGGTGAACCTCACCGGCCCCTTCCTGTGCACCAAGGCGGCCGCGCCCCTGATGCGCGAGCACGGCGGCGGCGCGATCGTCAACATCACCTCGATCTCGGCGGTGCGCGCCTCGACGCTGCGCTCGGCCTACGGCACCAGCAAGGCGGGGCTTGCGCATCTCACCAAGCAGCTCGCGGTCGAGCTCGCTTCGCTCGGCATCCGCGTCAACGGCGTCGCGCCGGGCCCGGTCGAGACCGCGATGGCCAAAGCGGTGCACACGCCGGCGATCCGCGCCGACTATCACGACGCGATCCCGCTCAACCGCTACGGGCTGGAGGAGGAGCTGGCGGAAGCGATCTTCTTCCTGTGCTCGGATCGCGCCAGCTACATCACCGGACAGATCCTCGCCGTCGACGGCGGCTTTGACGCCGCCGGCATCGGCCTGCCGACGCTGCGCGGCCAGCGGCGGAATGGATAGCACTTCGTATCCGGTCTAGCGCCCATTCACGGTGACCACACGCCACGCATGTTCCAGCCAATCGATCCGCGTCAATGACAGTGGATCGATCACAAAGCGCAGTGCGGTCTCGGGTGCGAGATCGAGCGCGATCGCAAGGATCGCGCGGATGGTGCCGGAATGCACGACCAGCACCGCGTCGCCTGCGGGCAGGCGCGCTAGCCCCGCCCGCGCGCGCGTGATCTGATCGGCAAAACTCTCGCCGCCGGGCGGCCGGTTGTGGCCCGGCGCGTTCCAGAACGCGCGATAGGCCGCGCTGAGCTCGGCCTCGAGCTCGTTGTGCCGCCGTCCGGTCCAGTCGCCAAAATCCTGCTCGCGGAAAGCCTCGTCCTCGATCGCGTCAAGGCCAAGCCGGACCGCGGTCTCGCGCGTGCGCCGCGCCGGGCTGCAGACGGCGAAGGCACCGGCCGGCAGCCGCGCCTGCAACGCCGCGAATGCCGCGGCATCGCCGAGATCGGCCGGCGCATCGGGCGCGTGGATCACGCCGCGCGGCCCGTCGACCGGCGCGTGGCGGATCAGCCAGAGATGCGTTTCGCCAGGCATTGCGCTCACCCGAGCCGTGCCGCGAGCAGCACCAGGATCGCGGTCTCCGCGACCTGCTCCGCGCCGCCGAGCACGTCGCCGGTCTGGCCGCCGATGTGCCGTTTTGCCAGCAATGCGACGACGCATGCGCCGGCGCCTGCCGCGATCGCCGCCAGCAGCGCATCGGAGAAGCGTAACGACAGCAAGGCAATCGCCAGCGCGATGGCGGCCGCGACCGCCGCAATCGCGGCGTCGGGTCGGCCGGCATTGGCCGCGAGCCCATCCTTGCGCGCGTAAGGCAGGCTGATCGACAGCCATGGCAGCACGCCGCGGCCGAGCGCATGCGCGGCGATCAGGCTCTGCACGACGGCGCCATCGGGGATCGCCGCCACCGCCGCGAGCTTGGCGGTAAAGCTCACCACCAGCGTCAGCGCGCCATAGGTGCCGAGCCGGCTGTCGCGCATGATCTCGAGCTTGGCGGCGGTATCGCGGCCGCCGCCAAAACCGTCCGCGACATCGGCCAGCCCATCCTCGTGCAGAGCGCCGGTCAGGAGCGCGCCGCCGCCGAGCGCGAGTGCCGCGGCCGCCAGATCCGGCACGCCGGTCACGCGCAGGAGCAGGCAGACGAGCCCGATCGCCGCCCCGATCAAGGCGCCGACCAGCGGAAAGAGCCGCTGCGCCCGCACGAAATTCTCCGGCCGCGCACCATTGGGATGCGGCATCGGCAGGCGGGTCAGAAAGCCGGTGGCTATCCTGAGATCCTGGAGCCATTGATCCATGGTAGCGGCCTGCAAATTGAATTAGCTTGCGGCCCCGCTCGACGAGGGAATCGCATGCAGTTCAACACTCTAGACGACATCCGCAGCTTTTGTCGCGACCTCCCCGGAGGCGACGATGGATGCGCGGAGGCGGCCGCACGGCGCCAGCAGAACCTGACCAAGCCGCCGGGCAGCCTCGGGCGCCTGGAGGACCTCGCGATCTGGCTGGCGCGCTGGCAGCGGCGTGAGCTGCCCCGGCTCGACCGCGTCACCATCGCCGTGTTCGCCGGCAATCACGGCATCGCCGCGCGCGGCGTCTCCGCCTATCCGTCGGAGGTCACCGCGCAGATGGTGGCGAATTTCGCGGGCGGCGGTGCTGCGATCAACCAGATCGCCAGGCTTTCCGGCGCCGAGTTGCGCGTCGAGCCGATCGAGCTTGGGCGGCCGACGCGCGATTTCACGATTGCGCCGGCCATGGACCCGGCCGATTTCCTCACGGCCCTCGACACCGGCTGGCGTACGGTGCCCGACCAATCCGACCTGCTGGTGCTGGGCGAGATGGGCATCGCCAATACAACGGTGGCCGCGACACTCTGCGCGGCGTTGATGGGCGGACGCGGCGCGCGCTGGGCCGGCCGCGGCACCGGCGTCGACGATGCGGGCCTGCAGCGCAAGCGCGTCACCATCGATGCGGCGCTGAAATTCCATCACGGCCTGCTCGACGATCCGCTGGCGGTCGCAATGTCGCTCGGCGGCCGCGAACTCGCGGCCATCGCGGGCGCCGTGCTGGCCGCTCGGGCCAGGCGCATTCCGGTGCTGCTCGACGGCTTCGTGTCGACCTCGGCGGTGTTGCCGCTGGCGCGGCTCGCGCCCGATATCCTTGCGCATTGCCGGGCCGGGCATGTGTCGGCCGAGCTCGGGCATCGCGAATTGCTGCGCGAGCTCCAACTTGTTCCCCTTCTCGATCTCGACATGCGGCTCGGCGAGGCTTCCGGCGCCGCCGTTGCGATCCTGCTCCTGCGCGCGGCGCTCGCCTGTCACGGCGGCATGGCGACCTTTGCCGAGGCCGGCGTCTCCGGCGCCGACTGAGGGGGACGCTGCCGAACCGTTCTCCCGGTTCATATGGACCAAATCTGTCCGCAGCCTGATTTTTGCCCGAGACGGGGTATCGGTCTTGATGATGCCCCGATCCGCGCGCATGTCTTCGCGCAACAGATGCGGTGCGACCCTGATCGCACCGGCGGGGAGGATTGCGCTGATGAAGATGCTTCTCGCTGCGGCCGGCCTCTGTGCAACGGTTGCCTCCGCGCACGCCGAGGTGCGCATTCTTGCAAGCCCCGGCGGACCGGTCGGCCCCTTTATCGAACTGTTCGACAAGGTTCGCGAATCCGGAGAGCGCGTGGTGATCGACGGTCCGTGCCTGTCGGCCTGCACGCTGGTGCTCTCGATGGTGCCGCACGACCGCATCTGCGTGACGCGGCGCGCCGTGCTCGGCTTCCACGCTGCGCGCTCGATCGACGGCCGCGGCCGGACCTATGCGGAGCCCGAAGCATCGGAAGCGGTGCTGGAGGCCTATCCGCAACCGGTGCGCGGCTGGATCATCCGCCGCGGCGGACTGAGCTCGCGACTGCTCCTGCTGCGCGGCCGCGAGCTCGCGGCTCTCTATCCGCGGTGCCGATAGCTCGCGTCTTGCCGTCTCTCTTGACGCGCTGACGCTGCTGGCCCGCCATTCCCGCGCAACGGCTTGCCGTTGTCGCTGGAGGCGCGAGCCCGTGCGAGCCTCGAAGGATGCACAGCCACAGTCGGGCCGTCGCCCTTCGAGACGGCCGCGTTGCGGCCTCCTCAGGGTGATGGTCACACAGGGTACAACTCAAAGGATCGGCAGCGGCTACATCTGCGCCGGGCAGTTCACCATCCAGGGGATGCCGAACTGATCGACGCACATGCCGAAGCCGTTGGAGAAGAAGGTCTTGCCGAACGGCATGGTGACGGTGCCGCCCTCGGCGAGCGCCGTGAACCGGCGTTCGGCCTCAGTCGGATCCTCGACCTGCAGCGCGACATGAAACCCCTGTGGCTTCTGGAAATGGCCGGGAGGTGCGTCGGACGCCATGATGATCTCGCCATCGATCGTGATCCTGGCGTGCATGATCTTGTCCTTCCACCCGGGCGGCGTCTGCATCTCCGCATTGCCCTCTCCGTAGGGGAAGGATTCCTCGATCCGCGCGCCCAGCACCTTCTGGTAATGTTTCAGCGCGGCGTCGCAATTGCCGTCGAAGGAAAGATAGGGATTGACCTGCATCGCGTGCTCCTTGGTGTAGTTATTTTTCGGCGAGCGTCTTCAGATTGGCGAGACCGACCATCCTTGCCGATCATGTGATCCAGGTTCATGAACACCTGCATCAGCTTCGACATGAAGGCAGCCGGACCGTACATGGTCCATGTGACGTTGGTCGCATCGCCCTGCGGCAGCATTGTGAACTCGGCGGCGTTGTGGCCCTCGAACGGCGTGAGGAAGTCGAGCTTGATCACGATCTTCGACGGCGCCTGGGCGTCCAGGATCTCCATCCGGCCGGAACCGACATTCCTGTTGCCGTCCCAGGCATAGACCGCGCCCTTGCCGTTCGCAGCACCATCATAGGTGCGCTTCATCTCGAGCACGACGGTCTCCGCGAGAATGGATTGAAGAACGGTCAGCGACGAAACGGAAGCAGCGCGCGCAGATTGCTATCGCGCAGATACAGCCCGCCCCACACCATCAGGCCGAGATAAAGCCCGAACAGCGTGTGCGTGAACAGCGGGCTGCCGATCCGCACATGGGATGCGATCGCGCCGCCGAGATAGCCGGTGAGCAGGATCGCGCCGAGGATCGAGGTCGGCGGCACGGAATAGAGCAATGTGCAGACGATGGTGATGATGCCGAGGCTGCGCGCCAGCGTCTCGCTCGCGCCAAAGCCCATCTTGTCCATCGTGTCCGTGACGACCGGCCACGGCACCAGCTTGATTGCGCCGTCGAACAGCAGGAAGGCGATGACAAGGCCGCTCATGATGCGGCCGGTGATGCGCGCAGGCTTCGAGACTTCGATCTCCGCATTGGTCGGCATGGCTGGCTCCGCAGGGATTGGTGATGCTCTGCCTCTATGACGAACGGAGGAATGCATGGCCGACAGTGGGGTGGAGATTTTTCCAGGAGCCGCGACGGGACAGCGCCCGCTCTTCTGCTCGCGCGCTTGAACGGCATACGACTGGCGTTGCGGGAGTGATGCACACATCGATCAGTTCGCCCGGGGCTTACCCCTCTCCCCATCTCTCCCCCGCAAGGGGGGAGGGAGCCTGACCAATGTGCTCACCTTACGTGGTCGGATGCCGAGGACAGGGCATTCGCGAGGCCGTGCACGACTGGTCGCTGGTGCGCACACGCCATCTGCTTTCGCGTGAAGGAGGCACAGGCGGAAGGGTTCCCCCTTGTGGGGGAGGGCTAGGGAGTGGGGTATCCCACGGCAAGTTTCTCAACTTGCACTCGTACAACGCGCAGTCGAGCGACACTACTTCGCCCCCGCATTGCGCGGCTGGCTGTCGCGCATCAGGCGGTCGATATGCATGCGGATGTGGGCGGCTTCGGCGGTGGTGTTGGCGAGCGCGATGGCGCGGTCGAAGGCGACGCGCGCTTCGTCGTTGCGGCCAAGCTGCATCAGGAAGGCGCCGCGCACGCCGAAATAATGGAAATAGTTGGAGAGCCGCGGCGCCAGTGGCTCGATCATCTCGAGGGCGGCTTCGGCGCCCCTCACCTTGGAGACGGCCACCGCGCGGTTGAGCGTCACCACCGGAGAGGGCTGCATGACCTCGAGCGCGCCGTAAAGCAGATCGATCTGCGTCCAGTCGGTATCCTCAGGCGTCCCGGCGCGGGCGTGAAGTGCCGCGATCGCCGCCTGCACCTGATACGGTCCGCTCCGGCGGTGGCGCATCGCCTTGTCGATCAGCGCCAGGCCCTCGGCGATCAGCTCCTGATTCCACAGGCTGCGGTCCTGGTCGTCGAGCAGGATCACCTGGCCGTCGGCATCGAAACGCGCCGCCGCGCGGGCGTGCTGCAGCAGCAACAGCGCCGTCAGCCCCATGATCTCCGGCTCGCTCTGGAACAGGCGGAGCAGCAGGCGGGCAAGCCGAATCGCCTCCTCGCACAGCGGCGAGCGGATGTCGGCGGTGTCGCCGCCGGCGGAATAGCCCTCGTTGAAGATCAGATAGATCATCGCGGCAACGGCGGCGAGCCGCTCGCTGCGCTCGACCGCACCCGGCGTCTCGAACGGCACCTTGGCATCGGCGACGCGCGCCTTGGCCCGCGTGATGCGCTGCTCCATCGCGGCCTCAGAGACCAGGAAGGCGCGCGCGATCTGCTTGACCGTCAGGCCGGAGACGATGCGCAAGGCGAGTGCGATCTGCTGCGTCGCCGGCAGGTCCTTGTGGCAGCAGATGAACAGCAGCCGCAGGATGTCGTCGCGATAATGCGAGCCGTCGAGCCGTTCGGCAATCTCGTCCTCGGCGTCGTCGAGATCGGAGATCGTCTGGTCATCCTCGGGCAACGGCTCCTGCTTCCTGTTGCGCCTGATATCGTCGATCGCGACGTTGCGGCCGACCATGATCAGCCACGCCGCGGGATCGCGCGGCGGACCGTTCTGCGGCCAGCTCTTCAGCGCTCGCAGGCAGGCATTCTGGAAAGCCTCCTCGGCGGTGTCGAGATTGCGGAAATAGCGCAGCAGCGCGCCGACCGCCTGGGGACGCGCAGACGTCAGCGCGGCATCGATCCAGGCGGTATCGGTCACGGCTTGACACTCCCCGGCTTGAAGACGCCGACCGGGCGGATCTCATAGGTGCCGCCGGGATTGGCCGCGCCGAGATCGCGGGCGACGTCGAGCGCTTCGTCGAGGTTCTTGCAGTCGACGACGTAGAAGCCGAGCAGTTGCTCCTTGGTCTCGGCGAACGGACCGTCCAGCACCAGCGGCGGATCGTCCTTGCGCAGCGTGGTCGCGGCCGTGGTCGGCAGCAGGCGCGCCACCGGGCCGAGCCGGCCCTGCTTGGCGAGCTTGTCCTGCACCACGGACAGTTTCTGCATGACGGCGGCGTCGTGCTCCTTGCTCCAGGAGCCGACCATGTCTTCGTCGTGGTAGCAGAGGATCGCGTACAGCATCGAAAGGCATCTCCGTTCATTCCAAGAACGAACGATTATGCCCGCGCCCGACAGGGACGCGAAAGAAATTTTGCTTGCAGGTTCCGATGGCTGCGGTCCGCTGGCCGACACAAAGGCCGATATCAGGAACAGCTTGCGCATGGAAGTTCTCCCCTGTTGATGGCAGGAGACCAGGGCGGGCCCGCCCCGTTCCGCGACAGAGAGGTTGGAGGTATCTGGATGAGTAAGGGCGCACTCGCGCTGCTGGTGAACGGCGGCACGGAAAACTGGTCGCCGGCGCGCTGGAAGGCGCGGTTCGACGCGGTCTGCCCTGACCGCCGCGTGATGCTGCTGCCGGACCCGGCGCTCGATCCGGCCGAGGTGCACTATGCCGCGGTGTGGAAGCCGAAGCCCGGCGAGCTGGCCGCGTTCGGCAATCTGCGCGTCATCTTCAATCTCGGCGCCGGCGTCGATGCGCTGATGGCCGACCGCTCCCTGCCCGACGTACCGCTGGTGCGGGTCGCGGTCGGCGATCTCACCGACCGCATGACCGAATATGTCGTGCTGCATGTGCTGATGCACCACCGGCAGGAGCTGTACTTGCGCGAGTCGCAGCGACTGAAGCGCTGGGCGCCGAAATACCAATGGGCGGCGGGCGCGCTCACCGTCGGCATCATGGGGCTCGGCACGCTGGGCGCTGCTTCTGCGCACGCGCTCCGCGCGCTGGGCTTCCGCGTGGTCGGCTGGAGCCGCAGCGAGAAGCGGATCGACGGCATCGCCTGCTTCCACGGCGCCGACGGGCTGGATGCATTCCTGCGCCAGACCAACATCCTGGTCTGCCTGCTGCCGCTGACACCGGAGACACGGCACGTCCTCAACCGCGATGTGTTCGCGGAGCTGAACCGGGATAGCCCGCTCGGCGCGCCCGTGATCATCAATGCCGGCCGCGGCGGCCTGCAGAACGAGGCGGACATCCTGCGCGCGCTCGACGACGGCACACTGGGCGCGGCCTCGCTCGACGTCTACGAGACCGAGCCACTGCCCGAGGCGAGCCCGTTCTGGAGCCATCCCAAGGTGGTGCTGACGCCGCACAACGCCGCCGATACCGACGCCGACGAGATCTCGAAATATGTCGCGCAGCAGATCGCGCGCTTCGAGGCCGGCGGCGAACTCGAAAACCTCGTGGATCGCAAGCGGGGCTACTAAGCCGCAAACAACTGAGATCGTCGGACGCCTGATCTTCCGGCTATTTCCCCGGCGTCCTCGCGGTGGCGCACATCACGTCGATGGCCCCCTGCACGATCGCTTCCAGCTCCTTGCGCGGCACGCGGGCGCGGGCGCGGATCGCGATGGTGTGGATGGTGGCGGATGCGAGATGAGCCAGTGCGGCCGCATCGGCCGTATCCGGCAACTCGCCGCGCTCCCTGGCGAAGCGGAAGCAGATCGAAAACGCCTTGTCGAGCTCGGTGAAGCCCTCCACCACCATGGCGCGGATATCAGGATCCGCCACCGCTTCGGAGGCTGCGGTCATCACCGTGAAGCAGCCGCGCGGCGAATCCCCTTCGGTGTAGATGTCGAGCGCAATGGCGTAGATCTGCGCCAGCCGCTCCCGAAGCGGTGCCTCGGCGCGGAAGATGTCGACCATCGCGGCACGCGCGTCATCGCGATAGCGCTGATAGCTCTTGATGTAGAGCTCGCGCTTGTCGCCGAACGCGCTGTAGAGGCTCGGCCGGTTCATTCCGGTGGCGGCGCTGAGATCGTCGAGCGAGGTCGCGGCGAACCCGTCGCGCCTGAACAGATCGAGCGCCTTGCCGAGCGCGACGTCGGGCACGTAGGCGCGCGGCCGCCCGCGCCGTTTCGGTGCAATCGGCACCTCGATTTTGGCAGCAGATGGCGGCTTCCTATTTTTTTGTACCATTTCGCATTAAATTCCTTGACCTTCCCGATATTATTCGATACAGTACAAAAATCAACCCGGCCGGCAGATCCGCGCCCAGCACAGCCAAGGAGGCACCCATGGACCTTTATTTCTCGCCGCTCGCCTGCTCGATGGCGACCCGTGTCGCGCTGTACGAGGCCGGCCAGCCGGCCAACTATCTCGAGGTCGATCCCAAGACCAAGCAGGTGCGCAACGACGGATCCGACTTCAACAAGGTCAACCCGCTTGGGCTGGTGCCGACGCTGCGCACCGACGACGGCGTGGTGCTGACCGAGAACGCGGCGATCCTGCAATATGTCGCGGACCGCTTTCCGCAGGCCGGCATCGGCACGACATCGAATGTCGAGCGCTCGCGGCTGCATCAATGGCTCTGCTTCATCGGCACCGAGCTGCACAAGGGCCTGTTCCTGCCGCTGCTCGACAAGAAGGCGCCGCCGGAGGCCAAGGCCTATGCGCTGGAGAAGTACACCTCGCGGCTTGACTATCTCGAGGATCACCTGAAGGGCCGCGACTATCTGCTCGACCATTTCAGCGTCGCCGACGCCTATCTCGTCACCGTCATCAACTGGACGATGGCGACCCCGCCGATCGAGCTCGCGAAGTGGCCAGCGCTGAAGGCCTATTACGAGCGCCTGCGCACGCGGCCCTCGGTCGCGAAGGCGATCGCGGAGGAGTTCGAGCTCTACAAAGCCGAAATCGTCCGCCACAAGGCTGCGGCGTAGGGCACGGAGCCTTCTCGTCGGACACGACGGCCTCCGGACTCGGGGGCCGTTCATCCTTCGAGGCTCGCTGCGGGAGCACCTCCAGCGATAACGGCGAAGCCGTTACGCAGGGATGACGGGTCAAGATTCGATGGCTGGGCAAAGGATAGCCCAACGGGCTCGCCCCCACTCCGTCATGCTGAGGAGCGCGGAACGCGCGTCTCGAAGCACGACGGCCAAGCTCGCGCCAAAACGATGATCCGTAACCCGGATGGAGCGCAGCGCAATCCGGGACTGATCTTGCAAATGACTCTCCCGGATTTCGCTTCGCTGCATCCGGGCTACGAGAGCAATCAGAACGGCTCTTGGCCAAGCCCCGGCACATCGGCCGGGCGCGGGCCTGGCGCGGGCCAGTGGAAGCGACGGTCCTTCTCGGCGATCGCGATGTCGTTGATCGAGGCCTCGCGCCGACGCATCAGGCCGTGCTCGTCGAACTCCCACTGCTCGTTGCCGTAGGAGCGAAACCAGTTGCCGCCGGCATCGTGCCACTCGTACTGGAAGCGCACCGCGATGCGGTTGCCGTCGAACGCCCAGAGATCCTTGATCAGGCGATAGTCGAGCTCCTTCTCCCATTTGCGGGTGAGGAAGGCCACGATCGCCTCGCGGCCCTGAAACACCTCGGAGCGGTTGCGCCAGCGGCTGTCCTCGGTATAGGCAAGCGCGACCCGCGCGGGATCGCGTGAATTCCAGGCATCCTCCGCCATGCGCGCCTTCTGCGCGGCGGTCTCGCGATTGAAAGGTGGAAGCGGCGGGCGTGACATCGGCGATCCCTCGCGGTTGTGGTCACGCGCAAATCTATCGCCGCCCCGTGGTGAGTCGATGGGGCGTTTCCTATCGCCCGATAGCTAGGCCATATCGGCCTTCATCAGCGCGCGAATGGTCTTCGGAATCGGCTGCGCGCGGCCGCCGCTGACGAACGCGACGCGGACCTCGGCCTTCACAAGCACGTCATCGCCGCGCCTGACCTCCTGCGCCAGCGTGATGGACGCGCCCTTCACCGCGATCGGCCAGGTGACGACGTCGAGGACATCGTCCATCCGCGCGGGTTTAAGGAAGTCGAGCGTCATCGAGCGCACGACGAAGGCAAACCCACCGGTCTCCTCCTGCGCCTCCTCGAACAGCGCCTGCTGCTCGGCGCCCATCAGGCGGAGATGGTTGGTGCGCCCGCGCTCCATGAAGCGCAGATAGTTGGCGTGATAGACGATGCCGGAAAAATCGGTGTCCTCGTAATAGACGCGGACCTGCATGTGGTGGCGACCGTCGCGGATCTGGCCGTCGAGAATGGGTGAGGTCAATTGCGGCCCCCGATTGCGCTACGTTTCGCTCGTTGTGCGCAAAATAGCACGCCGGCGCAAGCGTGGTCAGGAGACCAGCGGCCCCTTTGCGCCGAGCGTCACCTGCACGATCTCTGGCGGCACGCCGAGGCGGAACGGCATGATGCTGCAGCCAAGGCCGCCGGAGACGATGACGTCGGTCTTCAGCTTGAGGTGGCCATAGGCGAGCCGCATGCCGTGCTTCACGGGCACCGCGGGCGACCAGCCGAGCAGCCGTACCTGGCCGCCATGGGTGTGGCCGGACAGTTGCAGCGCGACGCGCGAGGGTACGCGGAGCGCGATGTCGGGCTCGTGCGCGAGCAGGATCACCGGCGCATCGTCGGTGACCTTGGCGAGCGTGGCACCGAGATCGTCGACACCGACATGCGCGATGCGGCGAAAGCGCCGCGCCGGCAGATAGGCGAGCTGGTCGCCGAGGCCGGCGAGCCAGAACGGCCGGCCGTCCTTGGTCAGCCGCAGCACGTCGTTCTCGTAGACGGGAATGCCCACCCGCTCCAGCGCCCGGCGGGCAACCGGGATGCCCTGCCCGTGGCGCTGCAGGATCTTGTCTTCCCAATAATCGTGATTGCCGAGGACGGCATGCACGCCGAGCGGCGCCTTCAGGCCAGCGAGCACCGCAGCCCATTCCGACGCCGGAATGAAGCGGGTGACGTGACGAAGCCCCGCGACGTAATCGCCGAGCATGACGACGATGTCGGCATTCAGCGCGTTGGTGCGGTCGACGATCTCGGCGATGCGATCGAGCGACATCCAGGGATCGCAGGCATGAATGTCGGCGAGCGCGGCGATCCTCAGCGGAAAATCCGCCGGCCATCGCCGTGGCGACAAATCGTAGCGCGTGAGCGTGAGCCGAACGACCGGCTCGCTGACGCCATAGGCCGCGGTCGAGGCGCTGGCGGCGGTCAATCCGCCAACGGAGCGGAGGAAGTGACGACGTGAAATCATGGCTGCGCGATCAATGATACCTGGTCGACCATAGGCCCTTGATTGAAGCGAAATTGGGCCGCGTTTGTGCAGATAACCTGCAGACACGCCGCAAGGTTACCCTTTAGGGTTACCGGCAGCGCCGTGCGCTGCATCAACACGTCTTTTCACGTCTTCGAGAGCGCAACCGCGGCCACCTTGGCAGCATGACCAGATTATGCTGGCGGCGAACTACAGCTACAGGTGATCCAGGCGTATGGATCAGTCCTCGTCACCATTGCCGCCGAACAGGCCGAACTGCGCGGGATCGCGGTTGGGTTCGGCAAGGCCGAGATGGCGGAAGGCATGCGAGGTCAACAGACGGCCGCGCGGGGTGCGCTGCAGATAGCCGCACTGGATCAGATAGGGCTCGATGATGTCCTCGATCGCGTCGCGCGGCTCCGACAATGCCGCCGCCATGGTCTCGACGCCGACCGGGCCGCCGCCATAGTTCAAAGCGATCGTTGTCAGATAACGGCGGTCCATCGCATCGAGGCCGGCGCTGTCGACCTCGAGCGCACTCAGCGCGCGATCGGCGATGCCGCGGTCGACGGAGTCGGCATCGGCCGCGGAGGCAAAATCCCTGACCCGGCGCAGCAGGCGGCCGGCGATGCGCGGCGTGCCGCGGGCCCGGCGCGCGATCTCGTTGGCGCCGTCGGGGCTCATGCCGATGTTGAGTACGCGGGCGCCACGGCTGACGATCTTCTCCAGCTCCTCCTCGGTGTAGAAGTTCAGCCGGATCGGAATCCCGAAACGGTCGCGCAACGGATTGGTGAGCAGGCCCGCGCGCGTCGTCGCACCCACCAGCGTGAACTTGGAAAGCTCGATCTTCACCGAGCGCGCCGCTGGTCCCTCGCCGATGATCAGGTCGAGCTGGAAATCCTCCATCGCCGGATACAGCACTTCTTCCACCGCCGGACTCAGGCGATGGATCTCGTCGATGAACAGCACGTCGCGCTCTTCGAGATTGGTGAGCAGCGCCGCGAGATCGCCGGCCTTGGCGATGACCGGACCCGACGTGGCGCGAAAGCCGACGCCGAGCTCGCGCGCGACGATCTGCGCCAGCGTGGTCTTGCCGAGGCCCGGAGGCCCGACGAACAGCACGTGATCCAGCGCCTCGCCGCGCTTCTTCGCCGCTTCGATGAAGATCGAGAGATTCTTGCGCGCCTGCGCCTGGCCGACGAACTCCGTCAGCGACTGCGGACGCAGCGCGGTATCGCCGACATCATCGGAGCGGCGTTCGGGCGTGACGATGCGGGAGGGCGTGTTCACTTCGACAATTCCTTCAGGCCCAGCCGGATCAGTTGCGCGGTTTCGGCCTTCTCACCGGCGCTGCGCGAGGCGGCGGCGATCGCGGCGGCGGCCTGCGGCTGGCCGTAGCCGAGATTGACCAGCGCGGAGATCGCGTCCGTCACCGGGCGCGGCGCGCGGTTGTTGTCGATCGCGCCCGAAAGCTGCACCACCGCCGGATCGACATCGGCAAAGCCGGGCGCCTTGTCCTTCAATTCGCTGACGATGCGCTCGGCGACCTTCGGCCCCACCCCCGGCGTGCGGGCAACCGCCGCCTTGTCGCGCAACGCGATGGCATTTGCGAGGTCGGTCGGTGGCAGTGTGCCGAGCACCGCGAGCGCCACCTTGGCGCCGACGCCCTGCACGGTCTGCAGCAGGCGAAACCATTCGCGCTCATGATCGCTGCGGAAGCCGAACAGCTTGATCTGGTCCTCGCGGACATAGGTCTCGATCGACAGCACCGCAGCCGCGCCCGGCGACGGCAGCGCCTGCAGCGTGCGGCTGGCGCAGTGCACCTGATAGCCGACGCCGCCGACATCGAGGATCACATAGTCCTCGCCATAGGAATCGATCAGGCCCTTGAGCTTGCCAATCATGATGCCCCCTCGGACCTGGCGCTCGCGTTCCGTTCGTTCGCTTTGGTGTTGGCTTTGGTGAGGCACGCACCAGCGGCATGGTTCCCTCCCCCCTTACCCCTCTCCCCAACCCTCCCCCGCAAGGGGGGAGGGAGCCTGACGAGTGTGCCCTCCTCACGTCGCGAAAGCTTGCAAGCGCTCCTCATAGGCTTGCCACCTTCAGCCGCAGCGCGGCGCTCTGGCGGTGATGCGCGTGCGTGATCGCGATCGCCAGCGCATCGGCCGCGTCGGCGGATGGCGGCTCGGCTTTCGGCAGCAGGATCTTCAACATCACCTGGACCTGGTTCTTCTCGGCATGTCCGGCGCCGACCACGGTCTTCTTGACCTGGTTCGGCGCGTATTCCGCGACAGAGATGCCGAACATTGCGGGCGCCAGCATGGCGACGCCGCGCGCCTGCCCGAGCTTGAGCGTGGCGACGCCGTCCTTGTTGACGAAGGTCTGTTCCACTGCCGCCTCCGCCGGCTTGTAGTCGCCGAGCACGGCGGCGAGCCCCTCATGGATCGCGAGCAGGCGGCTCGCGAGCGGCAGGTTATCGGGCGTTTCGACCGAGCCGCAGGCGATGTAGACCAGCCGGTTGCCCTCGGTCTCGATCACGCCCCAGCCGGTGCGGCGGAGGCCTGGATCGATACCGATGATGCGGACGGGGGAGCGAATCGGCTGCGATGTCATGGGGGAGTGATACCGCCTGTGCACCGAGAACGAAACACAAACGGAGCGTCATCCCCTGCCCCGCCTGTCATGCCCTGCTCGTCATCCCCGCGAAAGCGGGGATCCAGTACGCCGCGGCGTCGCGGATCAAATGCAGGTCTCTGGAATACTGGGTCGCCCAGTCAAGCCGGGCGATGACAGCAATGCAAGCGGCGTCAGCCGCCCATCTTCGCCATGAGCGCGTCGGACACTTCGAAATTGGCGAACACGTTCTGCACGTCGTCGTGCTCGTTGAGCATGTCCATCAACTTCAACAGCTTTTCGCCGGTCTCATCGTCGACCGAGACGGTGTTCTGCGGCTTCCAGGTCAGCGCCGCCTTGCGCGGCTCGCCGAACTTCGCCTCCAGCGCCTTGGCGACCTCGCGGAATGTCTCCTGCGAGGCGTAGACCTCGTGGCCACCCTCGCTGGAGACCACGTCGTCGGCGCCGGCCTCGATGGCCGCATCCAGCATGGCGTCGTCGGAGGCGACACTCTTGTCGTATTCGATGATGCCGGTGCGGTCGAACATGAAGGCGACCGAGCCGGTTTCGCCGAGATTGCCGCCGGACTTGGTGAAGAAGGAGCGGATGTCGGAGGCTGCGCGGTTGCGGTTGTCGGTCAGCGCCTCGACGATCACGGCGACGCCGCCGGGGCCATAACCCTCATAGCGGATCTCTTCGTAGTTTTCGCCGTCGCTGCCGGACGCCTTCTTGATGGCGCGCTCGATATTGTCCTTGGGCATGTTCTCGGCGCGCGCCGCGACCACGGCGGCGCGCAGACGCGGATTCATCGCCGGATCCGGGGTGCCCAGCTTGGCCGCCACGGTGATTTCGCGGGCCAGCTTGCCGAAAAGCTTCGACCGCTGGGCATCCTGCCGGCCCTTGCGGTGCATGATGTTCTTGAATTGGGAATGGCCGGCCATGCGTGGTCTCTTGGAAGCGTCAGGTCAAAGGGGGTGGAAAGCGCGGCCTTATAGGCCTCCCTCCGGCCAAAATCAAAGATCGGCGGGGCGTTCCGTCACGGATACTACCGCAGGCCGGAATGTGAGGCACCTGTTAACCATGACTTCATGCCCGGGTGAGAGGATCGGCCGTCCCGCCCTTACTCACAAGAGTCCCCGATGGCGTTCGGTTTGTTTCGAAGGCGAGAGCCGGAGTCGGTTGCGCCTGCCGTCAAATCAGAGGTTCCGGCCGCGAGTGTCGCGCCCGAAGCCCTCACCTCGACCGAGAGCGATTCGGCCAGGGAAATCCTTGAACTGCTGGAACTCGAGCTCGGCGGCATGATCCGCCAGCTCGAGCGCGCCGCAAGCTCGGTGGCCGCCGGTGCGGAAGCCACAGCCGCGACGCTTGCGACCATCCGGGCGCGGACCGACGCGCTGACCGGCCGCACCAGCGCCGCGCAAAGCACCGCGACGACATTCTCGGAAGCCGCCGACAGGTTCACCCATTCCGCCGAGGGCATCGGCCAGCAGGTGCGCAACGCCAGCTAACTGGCCGATGACGCCGCGGCTGCGGCGCGCGAAGCCACCGCCAATGTCGACCGCCTGCGCGAATCCTCGGCCGCGATCGGCAACGTCGTCAATCTGATCGCGCAGATCGCGCGCCAGACCACGCTGCTTGCGCTCAACTCGACGATCGAGGCGGCGCGCGCCGGCGCCGCAGGCAAGGGCTTTGCGGTGGTCGCAACCGAGGTCAAGGCGCTCGCGGTGCAGACCCAGAGCGCGACCGAGGAGATCACCAAGAAGATCGAGGCGCTGCAGAAGGACGCCACTGGATCCGCGGACGCCGTGCACCGCATCTCGCAGGCGATCGAGGCGATCCGCCCGGTCTTCGAGCACGTCAACGGCGCAGTCGTCGAGCAGAACCAGATCACCGGCGAGATCGGCCAGAACGCGGCCTCCGCGTCTCACTTCATCGTCTCGGTCGGCACCAGCGCCGGCGAGATCGACAGCGCAACGCAGGAAGCCGCAGCGCATGGCGACAACGTCGCCAGGGCCGGCAAGGCCGTGACCGCCTTCGCCCAGAAGCTGAAGGCGCGCTGCGCGGTACTGCTGCGGCAGAACGAGCGCGAGGATCGCCGCAGGAGCGAGCGCCTGCCCTGCAGCCTCGGCATCGAGATCAAGACCGCGCGCGGCACTATCACCGCGCCAGTCTACGAGCTTGCAATGGACGGCATCCTGATCGGCGGGCCCGAGGCCGACAAGCTCCCTGCGCATGAGAACCTGAGCGCGACCTTGCAGGACATCGGCGCCTGCCGCATCAGGATCGGCGAACGCTCCAGGGCCGGCGCACAGGCGCGGTTCGAGGCTCCGACCGCCGAGCTGCGCGAGAAGATCGAAGACCGGATGTGGGCGATCCACGAGGAGAACACCGAGTTCGTCACCCGCGCGATGCAAGCCGGCAGCGCGCTGACCAAGATCTTCGAGAACGCCGTCGCCGGCGGCGCGGTCACGGTCGACGACCTGTTCGACACCGACTATGTCGAGATACCGGGCACCAATCCGGTGCAGTACCGCACCAAAATGCTCGATTGGGCGGAGCGCGCGCTGCCGCCGTTCCAGGAAGCGTTCCTCGCCAGGGATCCGCGGATGGCGTTCTGCGTCGCGATCGACCAGAACGGCTATTTGCCCGTCCACAACAAGCTCTACTCGCATCCGCAGCGGCCGGGCGACGTCGCCTACAACACCGCGAACTGCCGCAACCGCCGCATCTTCAACGATCCGGCGGGGCTTGCCGCCGGCCGCAACCAGCGCGCCTATCTGATCCAGACCTATGCGCGCGACATGGGCAGCGGCACGACCGTGATGATGCGCGAGATCGACGTGCCGATCCGCGTGCGCGGCCGGCACTGGGGCGGCTTCCGCACCGCCTACAAGCTTTGATCGGAATTCTTGTAGCCCGTCAAACGAGTGCACGCTCAGGCAAGACCGCAGCCGCGAATCACGCTTTAGGATCGGAACGGGAATGCCGCAGCGGGTCGACGGGCGGTTCTGACGGGAGGACGCTCGAAAATGTCGGTCGCGCAGCTTGCAGTTCTGGACACGTCATCCGACCGGACGCTCGCCGAACGGCTCATTGACCAGATCGCCGACCGTATCGGCGGCCT
Source organism: Bradyrhizobium sp. ISRA436 (assembly GCF_029910015.1). NCBI lineage: Bacteria > Pseudomonadati > Pseudomonadota > Alphaproteobacteria > Hyphomicrobiales > Nitrobacteraceae > Bradyrhizobium > Bradyrhizobium sp. ISRA436. The sequence goes on along the minus strand of NZ_CP094519.1, from coordinate 1,208,871 downwards.
CGGGGTGGAGCTGGCCGACATCGCCGGCAACGTCCAGGAGGTCGCAAGCCGCGTCAGCAACCAGTCGGAGCGCTTCCACCATTTGCAGAAGACGGCCGAGACCATGGTCTCGGCCAATCACGACATCGCCAATGCGTCGCAGGCCGTGCAGTCGACCACATCCGCCGCGGTTGGCCAGATCGCGCAGTCGCGCAGCGCGGTCGAGACCGCGGTCGGTCACATCGCAGAGCTCGTGGCCGCGGTTGGACGGATCGAGGCGCGACTTGCCGCAGTCGGCTCGGCGCTGAACCAGGTCGCCAAGGTCTCCGGTTCGATCGAGGCGATCGCGAAGCAGACCAATCTGCTGGCACTCAACGCCACGATCGAGGCCGCGCGCGCCGGCACTGCCGGTCGCGGCTTTGCCGTCGTCGCGAGCGAGGTGAAGAGCCTGGCGGAGGCGACCCGCCAGGCGACGCATCAGATTTCCGACACGGTCCGCGATCTCGACGGTCAAATCGGCAGCCTGATTGGCGAGAGCAGCGACGCCTCGCTGCGCGCAAAAAGCGCCGGCGAAGGCGCCCAGCAGATCTCCGGCATCATCACGCGCATACAGGAGGGTTTTTCATCCGTGGGCGCCGAGATCGACAGCGTCGCGCGCGCCGCGACCTCGAATCTCGGTCATTGCGACACCGTGATTGCGGAGCTGAACGAGCTTGCCAAAGGCGTCGATCTCTCCTCGCGCGACCTCAAGCACGCCGACGAGCGGGTGACGAAGCTGCTCGAAACCTCGGAACACCTGATCGCGATGATAGCCGACAGCGGCGTGCAGACTTCGGACGCGCCGCTGATCCGCGTCGTGATCGAGACCGCAAAGCAGATCTCGGACCTGTTCGAGAATGCGATCGCACGCGGCGAGATCACGCTCGCCCAATTGATGGACGAGAAGTACCGCGAGATATCAGGGACCGATCCGAAGCAGTATCTGACCGACTACACAGCGTTCACCGATCGCGTGCTGCCCACGATTCAGGACCCGCTCCAGAAAAGCGACCCGCGCATCGTATTCTGTGTCGCCTGGGCCAGGGGCGGCTATCTGCCGACGCACAATCCGAACTACCGGCTGCCGCAGGGCCCCGATCCCGTCTGGAACAACGCCAATTGCCGCAACCGCCGCCTGTTCAACGATCGCGCGGTGAAGAAGGTCGCCGGCAACACCAAGCCGTTTCTGCTGCAGACCTACCGCCGCGACATGGGCGGCGGCAATTTCGTGCTGATGAAGGACCTGTCGTCGCCGATTGTCGTACGCGGCCAGCACTGGGGCGCGTTCCGCATGGGCTTCCGGCAGAGCTAAGGCCGAAGTCGTCATTGCGAGGAGCTCGCGACAAAATTGCGGAGCAATTTTGCGCAGCGACGAAGCAATCCATGCCGACGCTTGCCGTGCGAAAAGATTAGTCCCGGATTTCGCTTCGCTCCATCCGGGCTAAGCTCACTCGCTATCACTTCACCCAGAACCCCGGCACCGCGGGCTCGAGCCGTCCGCCGGCCCGCACCGGCGCGACATTCACGGCAAGCCCGGTCGCATCGTCGGTCTCCACCGCGACCCCGCTCAGCGTTGCGGGTCCCGACGCCGGCTCGAAGCGGGCGGACGGAATGCCGGTGAGGAAGCGCTGCAGCGGCTCCTCCTTCTGCATGCCGATCACCGAATCATAGTCGCCGGTCATGCCGGCGTCGCTCATATAGGCGGTGCCGCCTGGCAGCACCTGGTGGTCGGCGGTCGGCACGTGGGTGTGAGTGCCGACCACGAGGCTGACGCGGCCGTCGCAGAAGAAGCCCATGCCCTGCTTCTCGCTGGTCGCCTCGCCATGGAAATCGACGACGATGGCGTCGGCACCCTCGCGCAACGGGCAGGCATCGAGCTCGCGCTCGACCGCGCTGAAGGGATCGTTGGCGGACGGCTCCATGAACACGCGGCCGATCGCATTGATGACGAGCGCACGCTTGCCGTTCTTGGTGTCGATCAGCGTCGCCCCGCGGCCGGGCGAATGGCGCGGGAAGTTCAACGGGCGGATCAGCCGCGGCGCGCGCTCGATGAACACCAGCGCCTCCTTCTGATTCCAGGCGTGGTTGCCGAGAGTGATCGCGTCGGCGCCGGCGTCGAGCAGCTCCTGGTATATCGCCTCGGTGATGCCGAAGCCGCCGGCGGAATTTTCGCCATTGACGATGACAAGATCGAGCGACCAGTCCCTGATCATGCCGGGAAGGTGGTCGGCGATGGCGGTGCGGCCGGTCCTGCCGACGACGTCACCAACGAAGAGAATACGCAATGCTAGACACTCCGGAAATCGAACGTCTGACGTTCCGTTAGCACATAATCCAGCGGAACGTCGTGCGACAACGCCGGAATCGCCTTGGTTTCCTGCGCGGCGAACGCAAGCCCGACGCCGATTACATGCTTGGCCTTGCGCAGATGCGCGAAGGTATAGTCGTAATAGCCGGCGCCGTAGCCGATGCGATGGCCGAGCCGGTCGAAGGCGGCAAGCGGCACCAGCATCACGTCCGGATGCACTTCGGCGGCAGCCGGCGACGGCTCGGGGATGCCGAGCGGCCCGAGCATCAGCCTCTCATGCGGCGCCCAGGCGCGGAAGGTCAGCGACTGGCCGCGCGCATTGACGCAGGGCAGCGCGAGCCGCGCGCCCTTGGCTGCAAGCTTCAGCATCAGCGGCGTCGGATCGAGCTCGCTGCGGATCGGCGAATAGCCCGACACGATCATGCCTGAAGTGATGTCGAACGGCGCGCCGCGTTTGGCCAGCGCTTCGGCAGCAGTGCGGCGCTGCTCGTCGCTCAACGCATCGCGCTTGGCCAGCGCCAGCGCCCGGAGTTCGGCCTTCGATGGAGATGCATGCATGACCATCTTCCGCTGTCATCGTCCGCGACAGCGGACAATCAAAATTCCAGAGACGCTCGCAATCTTGCGGCCAGGCCGCGGCGTACTGGATACCCCGCATCGGTGGGGCAGGCACGGCTACTCGCTCAAACCGCCGCAACGCGACGATACCGAAACAGCAAAAACTCAAAGCACGATCCGGAAAAGTGTGAAGCGGTCTTCCGCGGAGATCATGCTCAAGCACAACGCCAAAGCGCGATGACCTCATCGCGCGTTAGAGTGCGAAGCCGCAGAGGCCGTTGGAGCGCTCGATCCCGGAGTTCCCTACGAAAGTAGGTGGGCACCATATGTCCGGGTCCACGGACCCGGCCAGGGACAGTTCCCTAAAGGATCGATAAGGCCCCGGGGATATATGGCTCCTGACGCACGACGCAGCTTCGCGACGGCTAATGTAGCGACGAAGTGCCTGCTCCGCCAGCGACAAGGACGACGCAGCTGGTGTAATCCCTATATCCTTCCCCTCCGGCAGAGGATGCAAAGATCATCCGATCGCGATCCCGCCGCCGATGGTACGGTTGAGCACCTGCGTGGTGTGCTCGATCCGCTCGGCGGCGGCGTTGAGCGCATTGCAGACGGCGACCTGGGTCGCGCGGGCGCGGTCGGCGGCGGCCACGCGTGCGTTGCGCAGCTGCTCGATCTCTTCCTCGAGGTTGCGGATGCGTGATCCGGCGTCGACCAGTTCGTCGCAGGCAGTGAGCGCCGCCATCACCGTCAGCCGCGCATCGCCGATCTCGCCGAATTTCCCGCGCAGCGATTCGATGCGCTGCTCGAGGTTTTCCGCGAGTTTGAGCAGCCGCACCTCCTGGCCCTCCTCGCAGGCCATCCGGTATTGCCGGCCATTGATGGTGACGTTGATATGGCTCATCTCGTTTCTCCGCCCTCCAGCACGGCACGAATGGTGCTGATCACCGCGTCGAGCCTTTCCGCGATCTCGCGATTGGCGCGCTCGAGCTTGCGCGTCTTCACCAGCGATCCGTCGAGCTCGTCGGCAAGCCTGGAGCGATCGGCACCGAGCGCCTGAATCCGGCTCGCCAGCTCGTTCTCGTCGCGATCGGCCTCGCGCCGCCGCTCCACCGAGCTCTCCAGCGCATCGAGCGCCGCCATCAGCCGCTTTGTCGCAGCATCGATATCGGCAAGAGGTGCCTCGGTATTGCCAGACCCGTTGGCGGGACGATCACTCATGACACGCGGCGCGAACCCTTCGCAAGTTGGCCTGGGTAGCCTGCTTGAGATAAGCCTGCCGCACGGCAAAACCGGCGTATCGGCAAGCGGTTAGGGGATGAAATTTACGTGGCGAGCGAGCCCAGCGCAATGTCGGCGCAGAGCTATGCACCGAACAATCGAAATGGCCGATTTCGAGCAACTTTTCCCCGTTTTGGGGCGGTTGATCGCCTTGGACTTGAGGATTTGAGGTGCTAATCCACCCCTCAACCCCGTAAGGCCATCACGCGCGTGTCGCGGCTGCCCGCCCCGATGCGTCCCGCAACCAACTCCTCATTTCAGGCGGACTTTCATCATGACGCAGGTCGATCACACCCGTATGGCCAATGCGATCCGTGGCCTTGCCATGGACGCCGTCGAGAAGGCGAATTCCGGCCATCCCGGCCTGCCGATGGGAGCCGCCGACATCGCCACGGTGCTGTTCACACAATTCCTGAAATTCGATGCGGCCGACACGGCCTGGCCCGACCGCGACCGCTTCGTGCTGTCGGCCGGCCACGGCTCGATGCTGCTCTATGCCCTGCTGTACCTCACCGGCAACAAGGACATGACGCTCGACCAGATCAAGCATTTCCGCCAGCTCGGATCGATGACGCCGGGACACCCGGAGAATTTCCACACCAAGGGCATCGAGACCACCACTGGCCCGCTCGGCCAGGGGATCGCGACCGCGGTCGGCATGGCGCTGGCCGAGAAGATGCTCGCCGCCGAGTTCGGCAAGAAGATCGTCAACCACCACACCTATGTGCTCGCCTCCGACGGCGACCTGATGGAAGGCATCTCGCAGGAAGCGATCGCGCTGGCCGGTCACTGGCGGCTCAACAAAATGATCGTGCTGTATGACGACAACGGCATCTCGATCGACGGCCCGACCTCGATCGCGGATTCCGTCGACCAGGTGAAGCGCTTCAAGTCGGCCGGCTGGGCCGCAGAGCTGATCGACGGCCAGGATCCGAAGGCGATCGCCGCCGCGATCACCCGCGCGCAGAAGTCGAACAAGCCGTCGCTGATCGCCTGCAAGACCACGATCGGCTACGGCGCACCGCACAAGGCCGGCACCGCCAAGGCGCATGGCGAGGCGCTCGGCGCCGACGAGTTGAAGGCCGCCAAGGAAAATCTCGGTATCTCGCTTGAGCCGTTCTCGGTGCCGGATGACGTGCTGAAGGCCTGGCGCGAGGCCGGCAGCCGCGGCGCGGCCGCGCACAAGGCGTGGGATGAGCAGTTCGCCCAGCTCGGCAGCCGCAAGCGCGCCGAGTTCGAGCGCCGCCTGCGCCACGAGCGCCCGCAGTCGCTCGCCAAGGCGCTGCGCGCGCACAAGAAGGCGCTCTTGGAGAATCCGCTCAATGTCGCGACCCGCAAATCGTCGGAGGCCGCGATCGAGGTGATCGCCGCCGCGATGCCGATGGAATTCGTGGCCGGCTCCGCCGATCTCACCGGCTCGAACAACAACAAGGCGAAGTCGGCGGTGGCGTTCGCCGCCAAGACGCCGAAGGGCCGCTTCATTCATTACGGCATCCGCGAGCACGGCATGGCGGCGTGCCTCAACGGCCTCTTCCTGCATGGCGGCTTCGCGCCGAACGGCGCGACCTTCCTGGTGTTCACCGACTATGCGCGCGGCGCGATACGGCTGTCGGCGCTGATGGGCACTGGCGTCGTCTATGTCATGACCCATGACTCGATCGGCCTCGGCGAGGACGGCCCGACGCACCAGCCGGTCGAGCACCTCTCGGCGCTGCGCGCGATGCCCAACATGCGCGTGTTCCGTCCCTGCGACGCGGTCGAGACCGCCGAGTGCTGGGAACTGGCGCTCAACCGTGTCGAAGGGCCGACCGTGCTGGCGCTGACCCGCCAGAACCTGCCGCAGCTCCGCACCACAGCGCCGAACGACAACCCGTGCAGCCACGGCGCCTATGAGCTGGTGGCGGCGCAGGGTGACGCAAAAGTGTCATTGTTCGCCTCCGGTTCCGAGGTCCAGCTCGCGGTCGAGGCGCAGAAGCAGCTCGCCGGACGCGGCATCGCGACGCGAGTGGTTTCGGTGCCTTCGCTGGAATTGCTGCTGGCGCAGCCCGCCGAGCGCCAAAATGCCATTATCGGCAACGCTCCGGTCAAAATCGCGGTCGAAGCCGCCGTGCGCTGGGGTTGGGATGCCGTGATCGGCCATGATGGCGAATTCGTGGGCATGCGCGGTTTCGGCGCCAGCGCCCCGGGGAAGGACCTTTTCAAACACTTCGGCATTACTGCTGAGGCCGTCGTTAACGCTGCGCTGAAGCGCATCTGACGCCGGCCAGACACCCGCCGGCCGACGGTTGAGCTTGCGACGAAAAAGGATTACCAAAGCTCCATCTTTTCCGTCCGCGCCCGGCCGAACCGGGCGTTCCGCCGTAAAACCCTCGTGGGAGGTCTCCCGCGGGGCGGGCATCAGCTTTTAGAGGAGAGACGAGCATGGCAATCCGCGTCGCGATCAACGGATTTGGACGTATCGGCCGCAATGTGTTGCGCGCCATTGCCGAGTCCGGCCGCAGGGATATCGAGGTGGTCGGCATCAACGACCTCGGTCCGGTCGAGACCAACGCGCACCTGCTGCGCTTCGACTCCGTGCACGGCCGCTTCCCCGGCACCGTGACCGTCGAGGGTGACACGATTAGCGTCGGCGACAGCAAGATCAAGGTTTCCGCCGAGCGCGATCCCTCGAAGCTACCGTGGAAGGCCCTCGGCGTCGATGTCGCGCTGGAATGCACCGGCATCTTCACGTCGAAGGACAAGGCCTCCGCGCACCTTACCGCCGGCGCCAAGCGCGTGCTGGTCTCGGCTCCGGCTGATGGCGCCGATGCCACCATCGTCTACGGCGTCAACCACGAGACGCTGACCAAGGACCACATGGTGGTCTCGAACGGCTCCTGCACCACCAACTGCCTGGCCCCGGTCGCCAAGGTGTTGAACGACACGGTCGGCATCGAGACCGGCTTCATGACCACGATCCACGCCTACACCGGCGACCAGCCGACCCTCGACACCCTGCACAAGGACCTCTATCGCGGCCGCGCGGCGGCGATGTCGATGATCCCGACCTCGACCGGTGCGGCGAAGGCGATCGGCCTGGTGCTGCCGGAGCTGAAGGGCAAGCTCGACGGCGTCGCGATCCGCGTGCCGACCCCGAACGTCTCGGTGGTCGACCTCAAGATCGTCGCCAAGCGCGCCACCGATGCCAAGGAGATCAACGAGGCGATGAAGCGCGCCTCCGAGCAGCAGCTCAAGGGCATCCTCGGCTACACCACCGCGCCGAACGTCTCGATCGACTTCAACCACGATCCGCACTCGTCGACCTTCCACATGGACCAGACCAAGGTGCAGAACGGCACGCTGGTGCGCGTGATGTCGTGGTACGACAACGAGTGGGGCTTCTCCAACCGCATGGCCGATACCGCCGTCGCGATCGGAAAGCTTCTCTAAGACAGACGATCCGTCATGCCCGGCCTTGTGCCGGGCATCCACGTCTTAGGCCCCACATGTCAAGACATGGATGGATGGCCGGGACTTGGGAAAGCGAAGCGCCGCCGTCCCTCGGACGGCTATGCCCGGCCATGACGTAGGAAACACCCCCGTGACAAAATCATTCCGCACCCTCGACGACGTCGACGTGAAGGGCAAGCGCGTGCTGCTGCGCGTCGACCTCAACGTCCCCATGGAAAATGGCCGCGTCACCGACGCCACCCGGCTAGAGCGCGTCGCTCCCACCATCACCGAAATCTCCGACAAGGGCGGCAAGGTGATCCTGCTGGCCCATTTCGGCCGGCCCAAGGGGCGCGATCCCAAGGAGTCGCTCAAGCCCGTGGCCGAGGCGCTGTCCGAAGTGATCAAGCGCCCTGTCGCCTTCGCCGACGACTGCATCGGCGACGTCGCAGCCAAGGCGGTTGCGGCGCTGAAGGACGGCGATATCCTCTGCCTTGAGAACACCCGCTTCCACAAGGAAGAGGAAAAGAACGACGCCGGCTTCGTCGCTGAGCTCGCCAAGCTCGGCGACATCTGGGTCAACGACGCATTCTCCGCCGCGCACCGCGCACACGCCTCGACCGAAGGCCTCGGCCACAAGCTGCCGGCCTACGCCGGCCGCACCATGCAGGCCGAGCTCGATGCACTCGGCAAGGCGCTGGAGGCGCCGACCAAGCCGGTGATCGCAATCATCGGCGGCGCGAAGGTGTCGACCAAGATCGATCTTCTGGAGAACCTGGTGACCAAGGTCGATGCGCTGGTGATCGGCGGCGGCATGGCCAACACCTTCCTGCACGCGCAAGGCGTCGCCATCGGCAAGTCGTTGGCCGAAAAGGACCTCGCCGCGACCGCGCTCAAGATCCTGGACAAGGCCAACGCCTCCAACTGCGCGATCATCCTGCCGGTCGACGCCGTGGTCGCCAGCCAGTTCTCGGCCAATGCGCCGTCGCATGCCTACGGGCTCGACGCGATTCCCGCCGACGGCATGATCCTCGACGTCGGCCCGCAATCGATCGCGCGCATCCATGCCGCGATCGACGATGCGGCAACCCTGGTGTGGAACGGACCGCTCGGCGCCTTCGAGCTGACCCCGTTCGACCGCGGCACGGTGGTGTCGGCGAAACATGCCGCCGAACGGACCAAGGTGAAGGAGCTGATCTCGGTCGCCGGCGGCGGCGACACCGTCGCGGCGCTGAACCAGGCCGGCGTCGCCGGGGATTTTTCCTACGTTTCGACCGCGGGCGGCGCTTTTCTTGAATGGATGGAAGGCAAGCCGCTGCCCGGCGTCGAAGTTCTGAAGAAGGGCTAACTCACATCCGATCACGCGCGAAGGCGCTGCAAATACAGGGAGAAAACTGAATGGCTCGCATTACGTTGCGGCAACTGCTCGACCATGCGGCCGAGCATGATTACGGCGTTCCGGCGTTCAACATCAACAACATGGAGCAGGCCCTGTCGATCATGGCCGCAGCCTCCGAGGTTGACGCCCCCGTCATCATCCAGGCTTCGCGCGGCGCGCGCTCCTATGCCAACGACGTCATGCTCAAGCACATGATGGACGCCCTCACTGAGATCTATCCGCAGATTCCCGTCTGCGTGCATCTCGACCACGGCAACGAGCCCGCCACCTGCATGACCGCGATCCAGGCCGGCTTCACCTCGGTGATGATGGACGGCTCGCTCAAGGCCGACGGCAAGACCCCCGGCGACTGGGATTACAATGTCGGCGTCACCAAGACCGTGACCGGCATGGCCCATCTCGGCGGCATCTCGGTCGAAGGCGAGCTCGGCGTGCTCGGCTCGCTCGAGACCGGCATGGGCGACAAGGAAGACGGCCACGGCGCCGAGGGCAAGCTGTCGCATGACCAGCTGCTCACCAATCCCGACGAGGCCGTGAAGTTCGTCAAGGAGACCAAGGTCGACGCGCTGGCGATCGCGATGGGCACCTCGCACGGCGCCTACAAGTTCACCCGCAAGCCCGACGGCGACATCCTCGCCATGAACGTGATCGAGGAGATCCATCGCAAGCTGCCGAACATGCATCTGGTGATGCACGGCTCGTCCTCGGTGCCGCAGGAGCTGCAGGACATCATCAACGCCAATGGCGGCAAGATGAAGCCGACCTGGGGCGTGCCGGTCGCCGAGATCCAGCGCGGCATCAAGAACGGCGTGCGCAAGATCAACATCGACACCGACAACCGCATGGCGATGACCGGCCAGATCCGCAAGGTGCTGAAGGACAACCCGGAAGAGTTCGATCCGCGCAAGTACCTGAAGCCCGCGATGGAGGCGATGACCAAGCTGTGCAAGCAGCGGCTGCAGGAGTTCAATACCGCGGGCCAGGCCAGCAAGATCAAGCGGGTGCTGACCACGGCGGAAATGGCCAAGCGCTACGCCGCAGGCGAGCTCGCCCCCAAGATCGCCTGACAGCAGACAACATTAACGACGGGACATCGCTTCTGACGCAGTCGGGAACGGTGTCCCCCATCGGCCCGCCGCCGCTGCAACCCTGGCGGCCGCGACGAACGTTTTCTAGGCAATTGCCCGAGAACCGCCTATTTTGGTTTGCAAAGGCAATGCGCTCCGGAGGACGTCTCGATGAATCTTACTGACCTCAACAAAGTCGCCCTCGCCATGGTCACCCCGGGCAAGGGCATCCTCGCCGCCGACGAATCCTCAGGCACGATCAAGAAGCGTTTCGACGCCATCAAGGTCGAATCGACCGAGGAGAACCGCCGCGACTATCGCGAGATGCTGTTCCGCTCGCAGGAGGCGATGAGCACGTACATCTCCGGCGTCATCCTCTACGACGAGACGATCTGGCAGAACGCCAAGGACGGCACGCCGCTGGTCAAGCTGATCGAGCAGGCAGGCGCGATCCCCGGCATCAAGGTCGATGAAGGCACCCAGCCGCTGCCTGCCTGCCCCGGCGAACTCGTCACCGTCGGCCTCGACAAGCTCGCCGAGCGGCTGAAGAAATATTACGAGCGCGGCGCGCGCTTCGCGAAATGGCGTGCGGTGATCGATATCGGCGCCGGGATCCCTTCCATGACCGCGATCCGCGTCAACGCGCACGCGCTGGCCCGCTACGCCGCGCTGTGCCAGGCCGCGCAGATCGTGCCGATCGTCGAACCGGAAGTGCTGATGGACGGCGAGAACGACATCGACCGTTGCTACGACGTGACGCAGCGTGTGCTCAACAGGACGTTCCAGGAGCTGCGGGTGCAGCGCGTCGCGCTCGAAGGCATGATCCTGAAGCCGAACATGGCGATCTCGGGCAAGAAGTGCGCGAAGCAGGCTTCCGTCGAGGAGGTCGCCGAGAAGACCGTCCGCCTGCTCAAGAGCTGCGTACCGGCCGCGGTGCCGGGCATCGCCTTCCTCTCCGGCGGACAGAGCGACGAGGAAGCGACCGCGCATCTCGACGCCATGAACAAGATCGGCAACCTGCCTTGGCATCTCACCTTCTCCTATGGCCGCGCGCTGCAGGCAGCGCCGCAGAAGGCGTGGTCCGGCAAGGCCGACAACGTTGCCGCGGGCCAGCGCGCCTTCTCGCATCGCGCCCGGATGAACGGGCTGGCGAGCACCGGCAAATGGAACGCTAGCCTCGAGAAACAGGCGGCATAGTTGGCCACAAAGCCCGTTCCGCCGCGGCCGGCGCCGCGCCTCTATCTCGCGACGCCGCCGGTCGACGAGCCTGCACAGCTTGGGGCTGAGCTTCCCGGCCTGCTGGCCGCGGCCGACGTTGCCGCGGTCCTGGTACGGCTGCGCGAGACCGACCAGCGCACCATGATCTCGCGCGTCAAGGCGCTGGCGCCTGCGATCCAGAATGCGGGCGCGGCGCTGTTGATCGACGGACATCCCGAACTGGTGGCCCGCGCCGGCGCCGATGGCGCGCATCTGACCGGCATCGCTGCGATGGAGGACGCCCTGCCGTCGCTGAAGCCCGACCGCATCGTCGGGGTCGGCGGACTTGCGACGCGCCACGATTCCATGGCTGCGGGCGAGGCCGGCGCGGACTATGTGCTGTTCGGCGAGCCCGACGCCAACGGACAGCGGCCGTCGGCCGAGGCGATCGCCGAGCGGCTGGAATGGTGGGACGAATTGTTCGAGCCGCCCTGCGTCGGCTTCGCCGCCTCGCGCGACGAGGCCGAGGCGTTCGCCGCAGCCGGCGCGGATTTCGTCCTAGTCGGCGACTTCGTCTGGGCCGATCCGCGCGGCGCGAAAGCGGCCCTTATCGATGTGAGTGAAGCGATCGCGCAAGCGCACGCCCGGATGATCGGAAAGGCCAGGGCCGAGGGATGACGCCGGAATGAAGCGCCTGCGTCCGATAGGTGTTGCGCTCGGCTGCACGATGCTGGCGAGCGGCGCGGTGGCACAGTTGTCGATCACGCCCCCGGCGCAGCAGACGCCGGCGCCAAAGAAGGAGGCCCCGAAGGAGCACAAGCCGAACGTCCATTCGCCGGTCGCCAAGAAGCCCGCGCCGAAGCCTGCGGCTACTGCAACGCCGACCCCGACACCCTCGCCGACCCCGACGCAGGCCTTCGAGGATCCCAACGTCGACCTGGTCTACGGCGCGTATCAGCGCGGGCTGTACAAGACCACGTTCGACCTGGCGACCGCGCGCGCGCAGTACAACAACGATCCCAAGGCGATGACGATGCTCGGCGAGCTCTACGCCAACGGGCTCGGCGTCAAGCGCGACTACGTCAAGGCCGACGAGTGGTACAAGCGCGCGTCGGATGCCGGGGATCGCGAGGCGATGTTCGCGCTCGCCATGATGAAGATCGCGGGCCGCGGCGGCCCGATCGACAAGGATTCCGCGGTCAAGCTGCTGGCCTCGGCGGCCAAGCTCGGCGAGCCCAAGGCGGCCTACAATCTCGCGCTGCTCTATCTCGACGGCCAGACCCTGCCCCAGGACCTCAAGCGCTCCGCCGAGTTGCTGCGCATGGCGGCGGACGCCGGCAATCCGGAAGCGCAATACGCGCTCGCCACCTTCTACAAGGAAGGCACGGGGGTGCCGAAGGACCTCGAAAAGGCCGCACGGCTGCTGCAGGCCGCGTCGCTCGCCGACAATGTCGACGCCGAGGTCGAATATGCCATCGCGCTCTACAATGGCACCGGCACGCCGCGAAACGTGCCGGCCGCGGTGGCGCTGCTGCGCAAGGCGGCCCGGCAGAACAGCGCGATCGCGCAAAACCGCCTCGCCCACGTGCTGGCGACCGGCGCGGGCGCGCCGATGGACAAGGTCGAGGCGCTGAAATGGCACCTGGTCGCCAAGACCGCCGGCAAGGGCGACCCCGACCTCGACGACATCCTCGCCGATATGTCCCCGGAGGACCGCGCCAAAGGCGAGGCAGCCGCCCGGAAATGGATCGGAAACAACGTCAAATGACGCCTTGACGGCGAGCGCTCCAGAGGGCACCCAGTCGCAAGCCTCCGGCGCCGCAGGCCGTTCCCCGTCATCCTGAGGTGCGCGCCTTGCTGCGCAATTGCGCCGCTGGGCGAAGCTCGAAGGATGCACGGCCCCGGACCGGGCCGTCGTCCTTCGAGACGCGCGTTCCGCGCTCCTCAGGATGACGGGCAGGGTTTTGCGTATGCTGCCTGATTGATTTCCAATGCTTGAGAGCCACCAGCTTCCATCATGCTCTACTCCGCCCTCATCAATGTCATGGTCAAGGCCGCGCGGCGTGCCGGCCGCAGCCTCAAACACGACCTCGGCGAGATCGAGCACCTCCAGGTGTCGATGAAGGGGCCGGCGAATTTCGTCTCGCTGGCCGACAAGCGCGCCGAGGAGATGCTCTACACCGACCTCGCCAAGGCGCGTCCCGGCTACGGTTTCCTCGGCGAGGAAGGCGGCAAGCGCGAAGGCACCGACAAGAGCCATACATGGATCGTCGATCCGCTCGACGGCACCACCAACTTCCTGCACGGCATTCCGCAATTCGCGATCTCGATCGCGCTGGCGCGGGAGGGCACGGTGATCGCGGGCGTGATCTACAACCCCGCCAATGACGAGCTCTATATCGCCGAGCGCGGCAAGGGCGCCTTCCTCAACGACCAGCGGCTGCGCGTCGCCGGCCGTCGCCAGCTCAACGAATGCGTGATCGCCTGCGGGCTGCCGCATATCGGCCGCGGCAATCACCAGCTGGCGCTGCACGAGATGGCCGCGCTGCAGACCAAGGTCGCGGGCTTCCGCCGTTTCGGCGCCGCCTCGCTCGATCTCGCTTTCGTCGCCGCCGGCCGGCTCGACGGCTATTGGGAACGCAACCTCAATGCCTGGGACATCGCGGCCGGCCAGATCATGGTCAGGGAGGCCGGCGGCACCGTCTCCGGCATCCAGGGCAATGACGACCCGCTGCAGACCGGGCACGTCGTGTGCGGCAACGAGTTTGTGCACGGCGAGCTGATCAAGATCCTGAAACCGCTCGGGCAGTGAAGCAGCGTACTCACTGTCATCATCCGCGAAAGCGGATGATCCAGTACCCCGCGGCCGCCGTAACTGCCTGGCCCTCACGTCACAGAATACTGGATGCCCCGCCTTCGCGGGACATGACGAGTTAGGGCTTGGCCGGCGCCGGCGGACGATACGCCTCACCCTTCTCCGTCGCCTTCTCCCGGTCGCCCGCCAGCACGCGTTGCACGGTGACGAAGAACACCGGGACCAGCAGCAGCGCCAGGATGACGACGGCGATCATGCCGCCCATCACCGATGTGCCGAGCGCCTGCTGGCTGGCGCCGCCGGCACCGGTGGCAATCGCCATCGGCAGCACGCCGCAGACGAAGGCAAGGCCCGTCATCAGGATCGGGCGGAAGCGCAGGCTGCACGCCTCCACCGTCGCCTCGACCAGCGGCCTCCCCTGCGCGCGCAGGTCCTTGGCGAACTCGATGATCAGGATCGCGTCCTTGGCGGCAAGACCGATGATGGTGATCAGGCCGACGGTGAAATAGACGTCGTTGGGCAGGCCGCGCAACGTCGCCGCCACCACCGCACCGAGAATGCCGAGCGGCACGGTGAGCAGCACCGCGAGCGGAATGGTCCAGCTCTCATAGAGCGCGGCGAGCAGCAGGAACACCACCAGCACCGACAGCGCCAGCAGGAACGGCGCCTGCGAGCCCGACAGCTTCTCCTGCAGCGACTGGCCGGTCCATTCATAGCCGAAGCCGCGCGGCAGCTTGTCGGCGAGCCGTTCCATCTCGGCGATCGCGTCGCCCGAGGTGAAGCCCGGCCGCGCCTCGCCGGAGATGCGCACCGCTGGATAGTAGTTGAAGCCCGCGATCTGCGTCGGCCCCTTCGACCACTCGATGGTCGCGAAGGCCGAGAAGGGCACTAGCTGGCCGCGGCTGTTCTTGACGTTGTAGTTCAGGATGTCGTCCGCGTTCATGCGGCTGGTCTTGTCGGCCTGCACGATGACGCGCTGCATGCGCCCGCGGTTCGGGAAGTCGTTGATGTAATTCGAGCCGAGATTGGTCGAGATCGTGTTGTTGATATCCTCGAAGGTGACGCCAAACGCGCCCGCCTTCTCGCGGTCGATCACCAGATTGACCTGCGGCGCCGGCGGCAGGCCTTCGACATAGACCTTCTGCAGGATCGGGCTGGCATTGGCTTCGGCGACCAGGCGGTCGGAGGCTGCGATCAGCGCCGCATAGCCCTTCTGGCCGCGGTCCTGCAGGCGAAATGAGAAGCCCGAGGAGTTGCCGAGATTGTCGATCGGCGGCGGCTGGAGCGCCGAGATCCTGGCGTCGCGGATCGACGACAGCTCGCGGTTGATGTCGGTGACGATGGCGGCCGCGGAATCCTTCGCACCCCGCTCCGACCAGTCCTTCAGGGTGATGAAGGCCTGCGCGGTATTCATGCCCTGGCCGAGGAAGCTGAAGCCGGTGAGGAACGTCACGTTCTCGATGCCGTCGCGCTCGAGCAGATATTTTTCAACCTTCTCGACCGCGGATTCGGTGCGCGCATAGGACGACTCCGACGGCGTCTGCACGTCGGTCGTGATGAAGCTCTGGTCGTCGACCGGCAGGAAGCCGCCGGGCAGCCGCACGAAGCCGTAAGCGACGCCTGCGAACAGCGCGGCGTAGATCAGCATCAGGCGGCCGGTGCGCTTCAGCGAACCCTGCACGGTGCGCGTATAACCGGCGCGGCTGGTGTCGAGCACGCGGTTGAACCAGCCGAACACGCCCTTGCGGGCATGGCCGTGGCCCTTCTGCACCGGCTTGAGCAGCGTCGCGCACAGCGCCGGCGTCAGCGACAGCGCGAGCAGCGCCGAGAAGGCGATCGCCGCGACCATGGTGACCGAGAACTGGCG
This sequence comes from Bradyrhizobium sp. ISRA436, assembly GCF_029910015.1. Lineage (NCBI taxonomy): Bacteria > Pseudomonadati > Pseudomonadota > Alphaproteobacteria > Hyphomicrobiales > Nitrobacteraceae > Bradyrhizobium > Bradyrhizobium sp. ISRA436. The sequence goes on along the minus strand of NZ_CP094519.1, from coordinate 1,192,932 downwards.
GTAGATGATGCCGACCGAGCCCGGGAAGAACGCCATCGGCACGAACACCGCCATCAACACCAGCGTGATGCCGATGATGGCGCCTGTGATCTGTGACATCGCCTTCTTGGTCGCTTCCTTCGGCGGCAGGCCCTCCTCGGCCATGATACGCTCGACGTTCTCGACCACGACGATGGCGTCGTCGACGAGGATGCCGACCGCCAGCACCATGCCGAACATGGTCAGCATGTTGATCGAGAAGCCCGCGATCATCAGCGTGGCGCAGGCGCCGAGCAGCGCCACCGGAACCACGATGGTCGGAATGATAGTGTAGCGGATGTTCTGCAGGAACAGGAACATCACGATGAAGACCAGCACCACCGCCTCGACCAGCGTCATCAGCACCTTCTTGATCGAGGCCTCGACCACCGGCGTGATGTTGTAGGGAATGTCGTAGCTGATATTGGCCGGGAAGAAGCGCGACAGCTCCTTCATCTTGGCCTCGACCGCGCTCGCGGTCGCCAGCGCGTTGCCCTTCGGCGACAGCAGCACGGAAAGGCCCGCGGTCGGCTTGCCATTCAGGCGCGTGTTGAACTGGTAGCTGAGGCCGCCGATCTCGATCCGCGCGACGTCGCGCAGGCGGACCGTCGAACCGTCATTATTGGCGCGCAGGATGATCGCGCCGAACTCGTCGGGCGAGGACAGTTGGCCCTTCACCAGCACCAGCGCGGAGATCTTCTGCGTGTCGGTGCTCGGCTCGGCGCCGATGCTGCCCGAAGCAACCTGGGCGTTCTGTGCCGAGATCGCCCGGTTGACGTCATCCGCACTGAGGCCATAGCCGACCAGCTTGGCCGGATCGATCCAGATGCGCAGACTCCGCTCGGTCGAATAGAGCGTGGCGCGGCCAACGCCGGGGATGCGACGGATCTCGCCCAGCACGTTGCGGATCATGAAGTCGCCGAGGCCGACCTCGTCGAGGCTCCCGTCGGTCGAATTCAGCGTGATGATCTGCAGAACGGCGGAGGAGGCTTCCTCGACCAGGATGCCCTGCTGGATCACGGCGCGCGGCAGCCGCGCCTCAACGCGCTTGAGGCGGTTCTGCACCTCGACCGAGGCCTGGCTGGTGTCGGTGCCCGGCTTGAAGTTGGCGATGATCTCGACCTGGCCGAGCGAGTCGCTGGTCGATTCGAAGTTCAGGATGTTGGCGGCGCCGTTGAGCTCCTCCTCGATCAGCCGCGTTACGCTGTTGTAGAGGTTCTCGGGCGACGCGCCGGGATAGCTGGTCGAGATCGAGATCGAGGGCGGCGCGATGATCGGGTATTGCGCGACCGCGAGCAGCGGGATCGAGATCGCGCCGATCAGACAGATGAACAGCGCGACGACCCAGGCGAAGATCGGCCTGTCGATGAAGAAGCTAGGCATGAACGATCACCGCTGGACGTGAGCGGCTTGCTGCGCGTCCGTCGCGGTTTCGGCCGACGCATCGACCTGCTTCCAGAGATGCGGTCGCACCTTGTCGCCCGCGGCGAATTTCTGGAAACCCTCCACCACGACCTTGTCGCCGGCCTTCAGACCATCGGTAACGAACCACTGACCACCCTGCAACGAGCCGGTGCGCACCGACTGGACCGCGACGTGATTGTCAGCCTTGACGACGTAGACCTCGCTGCCGCCGCCGCCATTGCGCTGGATCGCCTGCTCCGGCACGGCGATGGCGTCGGAGTCGATGCCCTGTTCGATCTGCACCCGGACATACATGCCGGGCAACAGGACCCGATGCGGATTCGGGAACTCGCCGCGCAGCGTCACCTGGCCGGTATAGGCGTCGACTTTGGCGTCGGAAAACAACAGCTTGCCCGGCAGCGGGTAGATCGAGCCGTCGTCGAGCACGAGGCGGACCTTCAGCGCATCGGGCGCGATGCGGTCGAGATCGCCGTTCTCGAAGGCGCGGCGGAGCTGATTCATCTCGCTGGCCGACTGCTGGAAGTCGGCATAGATCGGGTCGAGCTGCTGGATGGTCGCCAGGCTCGACGCGTCGTTCTGCACGACGAGCGCGCCCTCGGAGACCAGCGCCGCGCCGATGGTGCCGTCGATCGGCGCGCGGATTGTCGCATAATCAAGGTTGAGCTTGGCGCGCGCGACTTCGGCCTCGCGGCCCTGAACGTCGGCTTCGGCCTGCTTCAGGTTGGCGATCGCCTTCTCGTTCTCGGCCTCGGAGGTCGCGCGCTGGTGGGTCAGGGTCGCGATGCGGCGGGCCTGCAACGAGGCCTGCTCGAGCACCGCCTTGGCGCGCGACAGCGCGGCCTCGGTCGATTGCACTTCGACCTCAAACGGGCGCGGATCGATCTGGTAGAGCGGATCGCCGGCCTTGACCTCGCTGCCCTGGTGGAACATGCGGTTGACGATGATGCCGGAGACGCGCGGCCGCACGTCCGAGACGCGGGTGGGCGCGATGCGGCCCGGCAGCTCGCGCACCATCGCGCGCGCCTGCTGCTGCACGGTGACGACGCTGACGTCCGGCTCGGGGGGCGGCGCGGCGGCGGCCGCGGTGTTCGGTTCGTCGCAGCCTGCAAGCAGTGGCGCCGCCACGGCCAGCATCAACGCAATGCATGCCGATTGCGCGCGAAGTCCAGACATCGGAAAGTCGCCCCCTGATTGGTATGAACACAGAAACGGCGGTGCCGCGTCGACACCGCTTCGATGACGGGAGAAAATAAAATCTGCTTGCTGCAACGCAATGCATTCCGCTGGCGGCTCATTGTCACACAAGCCTATCGCCCTGAATCTGCGGCATCTTTTGTCGAGTCACCGGATTGTGAGCAAGGTTCCATCGCAAGCTGTGGGACTCCGTTAAGGAATGCGTGCGCGGGAACACGGCAATCGCGGGCGCGCGACGGCGGCATGCCGCAACTTTGTGCCGAATCGCTTCGTCCGCTCATCGGACGGTGCAAACCGCACGAGCGCCGCCCCTGCGCTCCGACGGGCGTGCGATCTGCGCAATGCCCGAGGACGTGCGCGAGCAGCCGGGACTCCTTTCTTGAGGTGTGTGCGAAAGGCCGCCTTCAACCGAAGAATTCCCCTTCGTGGCCCGGATGCGGCTTTCCTCACTTTCCTCCCTCCGCCGCTGTGCCATATTGATCGCAGATGCGGCCTTCGCGAACGGATGACCCGGCAATGCCCCCTTCCCGCTCCGACATGGAGATCGAACTGAGCAAACTGTCGTCGCCCCGGATCTTCCTGGTGCGGATGCTGGTGTTTCTGGTGCTCTGCGGCCTGGTCGGGGTCGTGCTGTACAAGCAGATCGTCACCGCCTTCTTCGCCAATCCCGGGCTGAACGCCCTGATCGGCGCGGTGCTCCTGATCGGCATCATCCTGGCGTTCCGGCAGGTGATCCGGCTCTATCCGGAAGTCGCCTGGGTCAACAATTTCCGCATCGCCGATCCCGGCCTTGCGATCGACCGCCGCCCGAAGTTGCTGGCCCCGATGGCCGCGATCCTCGGCGGCGAGCGCACCGGCCGGATGAGCATCACGCCGCAGACCATGCGGCATCTGCTCGATTCGATCGCGACCCGCCTCGACGAGGCCCGCGACATTTCGCGCTACATGACCGGCCTGCTCGTGTTCCTCGGCCTGCTCGGCACCTTCTGGGGCCTGATCGAGACGGTGGGCTCGGTCGGCAAGGTGATCGACAGTCTCAAGGTCGGCGGCGAAGCCGGCGCGCTGTTCGACGCGCTGAAGGAAGGCCTTGCCGCCCCGCTCGGCGGCATGGGCATTTCGTTCTCGTCCTCGCTGTTCGGCCTCGCCGGCTCGCTGATCCTCGGGTTCCTCGATCTGCAATCGAGCCAGGCGCAGAACCGCTTCTACACCGACCTCGAGGACTGGCTCGCGACCACCGTGCGCGGCATTTCCGGCGAGGAGGGCGCCGTCGGCGGCGAGTTGCAGGGCGCGATCGACCGGCTGCGCGCCGCGGTCGAAGAGGGCGGCGGCAGCCGCGGCAGCACGGCCGCGATGGCCAATCTCGCCGAAGCGATCCAGGGACTGGTTGCGCATATGCGCACCGAGCAACAGATGATCCGGGAATGGGCCGACGGCCAGGGCGAGCAGAACCGCGAGATCAAGCGCCTGCTCGAGCGCCTCGCCCGCCAGCCCGAGAAGAGTTAGCCAGAGAGCAAGCCCATGGCCCTTGCCCGCGCACGCCGCAGCGAATCCGCCTTCAATTACTGGCCCGGCTTTGTCGACGCGCTGTCGACGCTGGTGCTGTCGATCGTGTTCCTGCTCACGGTGTTCCTGGTGGTGCAGTTCTTCCTGTCGCAGGAGGTCACCGGCAAGGACAAGGCGCTGGAACAGCTCAACGCCAAGATCGCCCAGCTCAACGAGCTCTTGTCGATGGAGAAGCTCGGCAAGCTCAACCTCGACGACCAGATGGCACAGTTGCGCGCCAGCCTCGCCACCGCCGAGGGCGAGCGCGACCGCATGAAGGGGCTCTATGAGGGGCTTGCGAGCTCCGGCAACGACGCGCAGGGCCGCGCCAACGAGCTCAACAAGGCGCTGGAATCCGAGAAGGGCGTCTCCGCGCGCGCGATGGCGCAGATCGAGGTGCTGAACCAGCAGATCAGCGCGCTGCGCCGCCAGCTCGCCGCCCTGGAAGAGGCGCTCGACGCGTCCGAGAAGCGCGACAAGGAATCGCAAAACCGCATCACCGATCTCGGCCAGCGCCTGAACGTCGCGCTGGCGCAGCGGGTGCAGGAATTGTCGAAGTACCGCTCCGAGTTCTTCGGCCGCCTGCGCACGATCCTTGGCAACCGCCCCGATATCCGCATCGTCGGCGACCGCTTCGTGTTCCAGTCGGAAGTGTTCTTCGACACCGGACAGGCGACGCTGCTGCCCGAGGGCAAGACCGAGCTCGAGACGGTGGCCAGCGCGCTGATCGATATCGACAAGAAGATCCCGAGCGAGATTCCCTGGGTGCTGCGCGTCGACGGCCACACCGACGTGCGGCCTATCAACAGCCCGGTGTTCAAATCGAACTGGGAGCTGTCCGCGGCGCGCGCGATCTCGGTGGTGCAGTATCTGGTGTCGCTCGGCGTGCCGCCGCAGCGCCTCGTCGCCGCCGGCTTCGGCGAATTCCAGCCGCTCGACACCGGGCAGAACGACGACGCCTACAGGCGCAACCGCCGCATCGAGCTGAAGCTGACGGAGAAATGACAATGGCCATGGCGTTCCTGCCAAGGCATCGTCATGGCCGCGCCCGTCCCGGCCATCCACGTCTTGATGAGCCACCGAAAGGAAGACGTGAATACCCGGGACATCTGCGCGAAGATACGCGTCTCGCTTTTGCTCGGGCATGACGATTGTGTTCCAATGAACGCGCCCTTGCAACTTCGCCCCTATCGCGCGGCGGACGAGGACGCCGCGATCGAGCTGTGGCGCGAGACCTGGCAACAGGCCTATCCGTCGATCGACTTCAACGCGCGCGTGGCGTGGTGGCGCGAGCGCTGGCGCAACGAGCTGGTGCCGAACGCTGCGATCGTCGTCGCCGAGCAGAACGGCGCGCTGACCGGCTTCGTTACCATCGACAAGCAAGGCTATCTCGATCAGCTCGTGGTCGATCCCGGTCACTGGGGCTCGCCGCTCGCAAGCGCGCTGGTCGACGAGGCCAAGCGCCTGTCGCCCAAAGGCGTTACCTTGCTGGTCAACAAGGACAACGCCCGCGCCATCCGCTTCTACCAACGCAACGGCTTCGTGCATGCCGGCGAGGACGTCAACCCGACCTCGGGACGGCCGGTGCTGAGGATGGCGTGGACGCCGTGAGGTTGGACCCGCGCTCAGATGCCAAGCCCAGTCATTGCGAGGAGCGAAGCGACGAAGCAATCCATCTCTCCGCACGCACGGAAGAATGGATTGCTTCGCTTCGCTCGCAATGACGGCGGGTGATCTTCAGATTCAAATTTCAGATATCCGAAAGGATGTGAGTCCGCATCCTCGCGACATGTTTTGTCCGAGCTTTGCATCTCGTTCCGCCCTCTCTTGATCAGAGGGCGCAGGGAAAGCCGGGTGCCGATCGCACCCATGGGTCCCGTGCAAATGGAAAGCACGGGAGGTAGGACCACAGGTGAAACCGGAGCAATCCCGGCTTTCCCTGCGCGATGGTTTACGGCTTATACGTGCTCTCCCCGGCGAGACTGGGCTTTGTTGTCACCGTCATCCGCGAGAGACCTTGCCTCCTGCTGATGAGACACCTGCCACTAGGGCGTCAGGCCTGCACGACTTCACCGTCCGCTATCTGCCACGCTCGTCAGCCGTGACATCGGCGTCCACCGCATCTCGACCCAACACTCGTGACGATCGCGAAGCGCCCCTCAAGCGGGTGAGACGGGCTATTCATACATCGAGTTGCGCTTCTGGAAAACAGAAATATTTTTGATGCGAGGGCTTGACTGGTTTTGCCGAATTGCCCGTCGGGTTGAATTGTCGCAGTTGGTTGCAGACGCGTAGAGCGGGTTGGCGAAGCCTAACCCACTGCCTGTGCCGCAATCGGCGCGGCGGGTTACGCCTTCGGCTAACCCGCCGCTACGCACTATGGGCTACGCACTACGGGCGCGCCCCGCTGCTGATCGACGCGCTCAGGAGTATGCGACGTACGGGATCGCGTCTAACGCACGCCGTAGGCATGCATGCGCGGAGCCGCGCTTCGATCACGAAAACAAAAAGGTGCCGATCAGCAGACCTGCTGCAAACGCCCAGAGCCCTAACGTGCAGGCTGAAACGACGCGGGCGAAGTTACGCAAATCCACGTCTTCCAAACTCTCGTGAGTCCGAACCGTCAATTGCTGGCACCCTCTGCGGTGGCCGCCATGACATCCCTGACGTACCAGTCAGCTTCCACCCCATAAGTGCCGAAATGAAGGCAACAAATGGTCATGCCGACTCACGCATTTGCGCAATGCACGAAGCAGTGCGTAGCGCGTCGCGACGGCCAGGGTCATGTCCGTGCAAGGTCAGCGGCCCTTGGGCGAGGGTACCAGCCTTGTTCAAAAGCGATAAAGATACGAATGATGTTCGTTTCCCCGGTCGGACGCGGACCGGTGCTGCCCACTCGGCCGCCAGCCTTGATCGTCCAGCAATGAGCCAAAACCTAGGCTGCTTCTACCAGCGGTCGCGTCATGTCCTCCATCGCGGGTACCAGCAATGGAGCATCACAATCCTGCCGAGAGAGCTGGTCCATGAGTTCTCGCAGCCTTGGCGGTAAATCGGCGTAATCGCCTCGCAGAGCATAGCGCAGTCTCTCGCCGATCTCTTCGCAGATGGCGCGCGCGTGCTCTGGCGCGACCGGATGATGCTCAGTCATGGACCTGGACCGCTTGTGAAGACCGGAAGCCGTCAATCCGCATTTCCGCAACCGCAGATCCTGCATAGGCACAGGCGATCGAGACGAGGATCCGAACAGTGCCGAACACAGGTCGTTCTCTCTTTTCCTTTTCTTTCAATAGCAGGAGGCCGTTGCCAGGCGATTACGGAAACTGGTTCTCACGGCCTTTAGAGGAGTGGTAAACGCGAAGTTCAGGGCCCGTTTAGGAGGAGAGGTCAACGCCGCCGCGTCGGCTTGCGGCCGGTGTCCGAACCGGCGACCTTGCGGGCGCGTATTCGATGAACCGCTCGGAGAGCAACGTCAGCGTGCGACCCTTGACGGTGATGAATCCGACCCGGCGCCGGCATGCGCAGGCGGCGAAGAGCGTCGGCCAGAGGTGATCGAGTCGCAAGATGTCCCCCGCCGGCCTTCACATCGAGGGCCGGCGGCATTTCTTTTTTCTGAGAGTAGCGGAGCGCGTGTCTGCACGAGCTCCGAAGGGCGGACGTCTCGTCCCGTCAGGACTTGGTGCCTGCCGCGCCGGCAGGCTCAGCGAGCGCTTCATCCGCCGGCTCCGCGACAACGAATTTGAGCCCGTAGGTCTTGCCGCGGCGCCACACCACCTCGCAGGCATAGCGCTTGGAGTGATCGGCGAGCAGCGTCAGCGCGAGCCGGTCCTTCACGTCGAACACCACCTCGCTCACGATCTTGGCGCCGCCAGGCGAGACGTCGACGACAGCGCATTCGCTCTCGGTCGCGCCGTCGTCGACCGTGATCCAGGCCGCGCGCTTGTTGAGCTGGCGTCGCGGCTCGCGACTGACCTTCACCCGTGCCCCGTTGCTCGCCATCGTCGTGCCCCTTGAGGACGTTGGGCGCCGCGCGCGTCGCGTAACGCGCTGGCCGTTCGGCGCTCAACCGCTCACGCCACAATGCCGCCCTCCCCGTAAAGTCCGGCTTAGCGCGATCGCTTGAACTTTACCGGAATCTTGACACGGCCTTTAAGCAACAAGGATTCCGCAATTGCATCAGCGGGATACCGGTCGCGTCGGAAACCTTCAACTTGACTCGGTGACGGCACTGTTGATGAAGTGCCGCCGTGGCACGAGCCACATCCCCTGCAACAAGAGCGGCTTCAAGACGCCTCTTTCGACGGAAACGACCCATGCTGATCCCCCTCGCCGACGTGCCGCGCTGGTATGCCGAACGTAAACCCGCGGCTGCCATCGCCGTCAGTCACGGCCAGGACGCGCTGACCTGGGAGCAGCTCGAGCGCCGGGCGAATGCGCGAGCGCGCGCCTTTGCCGCCAAGGGCGTCAAGCCCGGCGACTTCGTCGCGATCGGGCTACCTAACAGCAACGCCTTTTTCGAGACCAGCTTTGCGGTATGGAAATGCGGCGCGACCCCGACCTCGCTGTCGTGGCGGCTGCCGCGCGGCGAGGCCGCCGCGGTGCTCGACATTCTCAAGCCCGCGCTGGTGGTCGGCGGCGAGGCCGACTGGAATGCGCCGAATTCGCTGCCGGCGAATTTCGTGCCGGAAGGATTTTCCGATGAGCCGCTGACCGCTCCGATCGCGCGCTACTGGAAGGCGATGACGAGCGGCGGCTCGACGGGACGACCGAAGGTGATCCTCGATCACGGCCCCGCCGTGATCGACACTACGACGCCGCTGCCGCTCGGGATTCCCCTGGAGGCATCGCTGCTGAATCCGGGGCCGCTCTATCACAACGCGCCGTTCATCCTGTCGCATTATGCGCTGTTCGGCGGCGGACGGCTGACCGGCATGGTGAAGTTCGACGCCGAGGAGACGCTGCGGCTGATCGAGCGCGAGCGCGTGCAATGGGTGAACTTCGTGCCGACCATGATGCACCGGATCTGGGCGCTGCCCGAGGAGGTGCGCAACCGCTACGACGTCTCCAGCCTGCAGATCGCGTTTCACATGGCGGCCCCGATGCCGCCCTGGCTGAAGGAGAAGTGGATCGAATGGCTCGGGCCGGAGCGAATCTGGGAGCTCTATGGCGGCACCGAGCGGCAAGGCGCGTGCGTGATCTCGGGCGTCGAATGGCTGGCGCACAAGGGCTCGGTCGGCAAGATCGGCGAGACCGCGAAGCTGCGCATCATCGGCGAGGACGGCAACGACGTAGCACCCGGCGAGACCGGCGAGATCTACTTCCTGCCCAATGACGGCGCCGGCACCACCTATCACTATCTCGGTGCTGCGCCGAAGCGACGGCCCGACGGCTGGGAATCGCTCGGCGACATCGGCCGGCTCGACGAGGAAGGCTATCTCTATCTCGGCGACCGTCTCGCCGACATGGTGCTGCGCGGCGGCGCCAACATCTATCCGGCCGAGGTCGAGGCCGCGGTGAGCGCGCATCCCGAGGTGCGCTCCTGCGTCGTGGTCGGCCTGCCCGATCCGGAATTCGGCCAGCGCGTGCACGCGATCCTCGAGCTCGCCGACGACGCGGATGCGCAAAAGATCGCCGACGGCATGGGCGACTTCCTGAGCGACCGGCTGAGCCGCTACAAGCATCCGGAAAGTTTTGAGCGCGTTGGCGCGCCGCTGCGCGACGATTCCGGAAAAGTCCGCCGCACGCTGCTGCGCGACGAGCGCGCCACCTGGATCAAGGAGGACCGCGCGTTCCGCATCATGCCGGCGCGCAAGCCGTCAAGGAGCAATTGAGTTCAATTCATCTTGCGAGGGGCCCGCCTGCACGCCACATGAGCTGTGCAGGCGGCCGCTTAAGGTATATCTTTTCATCTTCTCTGCCGGCAGAACCTCGGATTTACTTCAGGTTCCTTCGCCCTCCACGCCAGGAGATCCTTCATGCCTTCATTGACCGAATGGAAAGTGCCGCCGGCCTTTCAGCCTCGCTCCGAAGATTATCGCTTCGATCTCGATCGCGCGCTGACGAGCGTGGTCGGCCTGCATTCGATCATTCCGCCTGACGCCTTCAGCGCCGAGACGCTCGGCACCGAGCGCGCCGGCAATGGCGTTCTGATCGACGACGGGCTGGTGCTGACGATCGGCTACCTGATCACGGAAGCCGAAGCGGTGTGGCTGCATCTCGGCGACGGCCGTGCGGTCGAGGGACATGCGCTCGGCTTCGATTTCGAATCCGGCTTCGGCCTGGTGCAGGCCCTCGGCCGGCTCGATCTCGACCCGCTGCCGATCGGCTCGTCCGCGGCCACGCGGATCGGCGACAATGTCGTGGTCGGCGGCGCCGGCGGACGCACGCGCTCGGTCGCAAGCCAGATTGCGGCGAAGCAGGAATTCGCCGGCTACTGGGAATATCTGCTCGACGAGGCGATCTTCACTCATCCGGCGCATCCGAACTGGGGCGGCACCGGGCTGATCTCCGATACCGGCGAGCTGCTCGGCATCGGCTCGCTGCAGCTCGAACGCGAGCGCTCGGGCCGGGCAGAGCACGTCAACATGATCGTGCCGATCGACCTCTTGAATCCGGTGCTGAACGATCTGCGCAAATTCGGCCGCGTCAACAAGCCGGCGCGCCCCTGGCTCGGCATGTACACGACCGAGATCGACAACCGCGTCGTCGTGGTCGGCATCGCCGGCAAGGGACCGGCGGCGCGCGCCGAATTGAAGACCGGCGACGTGATCCTGGCGGTCGCAGGCGAGAAGATGACGAGCCAGACCGACTTCTACCGCACGCTGTGGTCGCTCGGCTCCGCCGGCGTCGACGTGCCGCTGACCGTCTACCACGAGGGCGTCACCTTCGACGTGACGCTGACCTCGATCGACCGCACCAGGCTGTTGAAGGCGCCGAGGCTGCACTGAAGCGCAATTTCGGATGAATGATACTATCCACGGGCTCGCACCACCTCTCCCGCTTACGGGGTCGAGACGAGCGAAGCTCGCTCTTAGGTCGCATCGCATCGTAGATGCGATACGGGTGGGGCTCTCTCCACTCAAAGATTCTCGCTCGCGGCAACACCCCCAACCCCGGCCCTCCCCCGCAAGCGGGAGAGGGAGTGCGGTCCCCGTGTGGCTGCACCTCACCCTCATCCTCTCACGCTCTAGCAACCAAGAAGGACAACGGCGATGAGCGAGGCCGTGGTGGACGACATGGTGGCCGTGCTGCCACCGCTGTTGCAGACGCTGGAATCGTTGTCCTTCGTCGCGCGCAATCTCAACCCGCCGGATTTCGGCCGCGTGATGCAAATCGCGGGCGAACCCGACGAAGCTTTGCAGGCGGTGCGGCCGCGGCTCGCCGACTGGCCGGAAAAATTCGCGCACATCAAGACGGCGCTCGAAGCCGCAATCGATGCCGCGCTGGCGGGCTATGCGGGCCTGCGCGCGGTGCAGAACGGCGAGGGCGATCTCGTCAGCGTGTTCCGCGCGCTGCGCTATTTGCCGCGGGCGCAAGAGGCGCTCTATCCGCTCACCGAGCTGCCGCCGGTGAGCGGATTCTTCATCGCGCCGGAATTGCGCGAGGACGCCGAGCTGCAGGCCACGCTCGCGGCCGCGCCCAATGAGAACACCGGCATGTTTCACGAGCGCAACGAACCCGGCAGCCGCGGCGGCTTCTCGATGTACGTGCCGGAATATTATACGCCCGATCGCGCCTGGCCGCTGGTGATGGCGCTGCACGGCGGCAGCGGCAACGGCCGCGGTTTCCTGTGGAGCTGGCTGCGCGATGCCCGTAGCCGCGGCGCCATCCTGGTCGCGCCGACCGCGACGGGATCGACCTGGGCGCTGATGGGCAACGACAGCGATACGCCGAACCTCAACCGCATTCTCGACCAGGTGCGTGAACGCTGGCGGATCGACGAGACGCGCATGGTGCTGACCGGCATGAGCGACGGCGGCACGTTCAGCTACGTCACCGGCCTCGACGGCGCCTCGCGCTTCACGCATCTTGCTCCCGTTGCAGCAACTTTCCATCCGCTGATGGCGGAGATCGCCGACGCGGACCGCTTACGGAGCTTGCCGATCTTCATCACCCATGGCCGGCTCGACTGGATGTTTCCGGTGCAGACCGCACGGCAGACCCAGGGACTGCTCTCGGCCGCCGGCGCCAGGGTGATCTATCGCGAGCTTGACGATCTCAGCCACGCCTATCCCCGCGAGATCAACGGCGAGATATTGCAGTGGCTGAACGGATGATCTGGCGGCCGCCACCATTTCGCCATCGGAACGCCTCGTGCCGCTGCCCCGGAACCATCCCCTCCGCCTCGACGTTATCCGCCAACACCGGAGGACTCGTGATGCAGACCTTTTTCGGAATGATCTTGGGCGCGCTGCTACTGGTCGGCGGCGTCTATGTCTACGATTCCATGCAGACATCGAGCGTGGCGAACGGACAGGTGGCGCAGGAAAACCGGACGCTCGTCAATTGGGATGTCGCGGCTCAGGACTGGAACGCGCTGAAGGCGCGGGCCCATGAGGAATGGACCAAGGTCGCATCGAAGTAAGGCCTTATCCGGAACGCCCCACAGCAACCGGCCTCTCCCCTACGGAAGAGGCCGTGACTCATTGCGACGGGTTTAGTTCTTCTCGATCTTGCGGCCCATATTCGCCTTGCGGGCGTCGGCGATGGCCTGCTCGAACTGATTCATCGTGAGCACGCCGGGCACGCGATATTTGCCGACGATGAAGGACGGCGTGCCGTTGAATCCGAAGGCTTCCGCCTGCTCGTTGTTGCGCGCGAGCACCGCGTCGATCGCCTTCGCGTTGGCGTTGAGATCCTTGTTGAGGCGATCCACGTCGAGGCCGGCGCCCGAGAGCAATTCGCTGACGCGCGGCTCGGTGATGCGCGAATTGACCGCCATCATCGCCTCATGCGCGACCAGGAATTTGTTCTGGTAACGCGCGGCGAGCGCCATCCGCGCGGCAACCTTGGACACCGGCCCCAGGATCGGCCAGTCCTTCAGCACCAGCCGGACCTTGCCGTCGTCCTGCACCACCTGGCGCAGCTCCGGTTCGAGCTTGCGGCAATACGGGCAGTTGTAGTCGAACCATTCGACGATGGTGATGTCGCCGTCGGGATTGCCCGCCACCGGGATATCCGGGTCGCGCAGCACCTGCGCTTCGGTCAGGACCTTCTCTTCTTCCTCGGCACGGGCGGCTCCCGCGGCCAGCAGGGCGACGCCGGCACCGAACAGGCCAAGCGCGTCGCGGCGGGTGGGGGTGATCACGGATGGTCTCGTCAAGCTGTTCATATCTGGCTTTCGCGGGGGGCCCTTCGTTCCTACGCTCAGGACCCGTGGATGTTACGCACCAGCATATAGATTGCCACCACGATAATGACAGTCGCGAATACGATATTGAGCGCACCGCGGCGTACCGACAGGTGCCGGGCGCTGCGCGTTCCCACCACCCCCCCGGCGATGCCGCCCGCGACGAATAGCGCCGCCAGCCCCCACGACACCAGCCCGGACCATGCATAGCTCAACGCCGTCGTCATGCCGAAGGCGGTGACGGCGACCAGCGAGGAGCTGACCGCGTTCATGATCGGCATGCCGGTCGCCAGCATCAGGGCCGGCACGATCAGGAAGCCACCGCCGATGCCGAAAAAGCCCGACATGGTGCCGGTCGCAAGCCCGAGGCCGACGATCGCCGGCATGTTGTCCATGCTGAACTTGACATCGGTCACTCCGACCCGCGCGCGGACCTTCAGCATCAGGGCGGCGATCACCAGCATCACCAGCGCAAACAGCGCGAGCAGCCTCTGCCCGTCGAGCATCTTGCCGAGGATCGATCCGCCGAATGCACCACACATGCCGGCGAGCGCGAACACGATCGCGCAAGACCAGATCACCGTGCCGCCGCGGGCATGGTTGGAGAGATTGATCGCGGCATTGGCAGCGACCGCGATCGCCGACGTGCCGATCGCGACATGCGGCTCGGGCACGCCGACCACATAGACCATCAGCGGCACCGCCAGGATCGATCCACCCCCGCCGACCAGGCCGAGCGAAAAACCGACCAGCATGCCCGATGCCAGTCCAAGCGCACTTTGCGTTGCGGAGAAGACCAAGGGGAGCAGACTCGCGTTTGAGGCCGCGATCCTAGAAGGATTTGCTGCCTGACGCCACGCTCATAGCACAAAACTGCACTGCAACTGCCATTAATGCACCAGAAATGTCACGGCGAGCGGCACCAGCAGCGCGGTGACCAGGGCATTCAGGCTCATCGCGACGCCGGCGAAGACACCGGCGACCTCGTCGACCTGGAAGGCGCGCGCGGTGCCGATGCCATGCGCGGCGATGCCGACCGCAAAGCCACGGGCGCGATAATCAGTGACGCCGGTCAGGTTCATCAGCGGCGTCACCGCGACCGCCCCCATGATGCCGGTGAGGATGACCGACACCGCGGTCAGCGACGGATCGGCGTGCAGGGATTCGCTGATACCCATGGCGACGCCCGCCGTCACCGACTTCGGCGCCAGCGACAGGATGACCTCGCGCGGCAGGCCGAAGGCCTGCGCCAGCAGCACGACGGAGACGATCGCCGTGATCGAGCCGACCGCGAGCGCCACCAGCATCGGCAGGATCGCGGCGGCGACCCGCCGGCGGTTCTCGTACAGCGGCACCGCGAGCGCGACGGTGGCGGGACCGAGCAGGAAATGCACGAACTGCGCGCCGGCAAAATAGGTGGTGTAGGAGGTCTTCGTCAGCAGCAGGAAGACGCCGATGATCCACACCGAATGCAGCACGGGATTGGCGAGCGGGTGGCGGCGCGTCCTGAGCGACACCGCATCGGCCGCCGCATAGGTCAGCAGCGTCACCGTCAGCCACAGCAGCGGCGACTGCGAGAGATAAACCCAGAGCGAGAATGGATTGTCGCTCACGGTTTGTCCTCGCCGCCTGACAGCAAGCTGCTGGCCGCGACGAAGGTCGCGACCGTCGCCAGCAGCGTGATGATGACCGATACCGCGAGGATCGCCAGGATCGCGACGCCGTGCTCGGCGAGCAAATCCAGCTTCTGCACCACGCCGACGCCGGCCGGGATGAACAGCAGCGAGAGATTGGCCAGCATCACGCGACTCGTGCTCTCGACGCCGTCGTCGCGAAGCGGCCCGCGCGCAAACGCCGGAAAACGGTCGCGCGCAAGCAACAGCAACAACAGCAGCATCAGGCCGACCACCGGGCCCGGCACCGGCGCGCCAAGCGCGCGCACCGCGACTTCGCCGATCAGTTGGCAGAGCAGGATCAAGCTGAGGCTGGCAATCATGCGAGAGGCGTCCCCGCGATCCGCCTATCAGGTCGCCGCGGCCGGAGCTTGTCAATGCATCGCAGTGTACACAGCTGCGTCATTGCGAGGAGCGTCAGCGACGAAGCAATCCATCTTTCGGGACGGCCGGACGCTTCGAGGCGCCGCTCTGCGGCTCCTCCAGCGACAAAGGCGAAGCCTTTGCGCGGGCATGACGGAAATGGATTCTCGCGCTTGGCTTAATTACTCCCGCCGCGGCAGCGCCATCAACGTGCCGGTCATGGTCGCGACCAGCGACTCGGCGCCGTCGTTGAGCGCATAGGCCCCGGCTTCGCAAAACGTCAGCGTGCGGCCGGGCTTGACCACATGGGCGCGAAAGGCGAAGCGCTCGCCCCTGGCCGGCGCCAGCAGATTGGTCTTGAACTCCACCGTCAGAATATCAGAGCCGGCGGGCATCAGCGTGAAGGCGGCGACGCCGCAGGCATTGTCGAGACCCGCCGTGATGATGCCGGCATGCACGAACCCGTTCTGCTGGGTGAAGTCGGCCAAATAGGGCATCGCGAGCTCGACCTCGCCGGGCTCCATGCACGCGATCGAGATGCCGAGCGTCTGCATCGCGCGCTGGCGCCTGAACATATCAACCGCGACGGCGCGATAGTCCGGGTTTTTCGGCTGGAAGGACGGCATGACGGTCACGCAGGCGTTGGGTCTGACGGGACCAGGTGCTGCATCGCGGTGTAGTGGATCGCCGGCGCGAACGGCGCCGACTTGCGCGCGGCGCGATCCATGTGCACGGCCGTGATCTCGCAGGTCGCGGCAACCTCGCCGGTTTCGGCATTGCGCATCTCGTGCAGCAGGCGGATCGACTTGTCGCGGAATTCAAGGACCCGGCTCTTGACCTCGACGATATCGCCGGCGAGCAGCTCGCGCTTGTAGGAGATGTTCTGCTGCACGGCGGCCATGCCGCGGCCGGACTCCCGCAGATAGCCCGGCGTCAGGCCGAGCCGCGCGAACATGTTCCAGCTCGCCTCGTCGAACTTGCCGACGTACCACATGACGTTCATGTGGCCGACGTGATCGCAATGCCAGGGATAGACCGTGCCGCAATAGGTCGCCTCGCCTTCCATCGTGCCGTTCCCGTTTTTCATTTTGATACGGTAGCGTATCAGCGGCCAGACAGGCTAGCAATACGGTACCGTATCACAAGGCCCCGCGCTGGAGACGAGATGACCGAAGGCAAGAGCGATGTCTGGGTTGCCGCCGGCTTTGCCGAGCTCGCGCGCTCCGGCGTCGACGGCGTGCGGGTCGAGGTGCTGGCGAAGAATCTCGGCGTCACCAAGGGCGGCTTCTACCGCCGCTTCAGGGATCGCGCCGCGCTGCTCGAGGCCATGCTGTCGCGCTGGCGCGACGGCCGCATCGCCACGATCGAGAAGCACACCGCGCTCGACGGCGCGACCGCGCGCGAGCGGCTGAAGGCGATCATCACGCTCTATTCCGAGCACATGAACACCGAAGCGATGGCGATCGAGCTTGCGATCCGCCAGTGGGCACGCACCGGCGAGGCCGCGGCGAGCGCGGTCGCCAGCGTCGATGCCGCGCGGCTGAAGAATGTCGGACAGCTCTATCGCGCGACCGGACTTTCGGCTGAACAGGCCGACGCCAAGGCCTTCCTGTTCTACTGCTTCATCTTCGGCCAGAGCCTGCTGTTTCTCGAACGCGGCCCGCGCGGGCGGGCGCAACTGCTGGCCAAATCGGCGGACAAGCTGCTCGACGACGGGCCATAACGGACGAGTCATAAAAGCCATAAAAAAGCGGCCGACGTGGTGCCGGCCGCTCTTCAACGTCGATATGCGAGCTCAGGCTGCGCCCTTCAGGCGCTTGTTGCATTCGCTGTAATAGCCGCCGCCCTTCTGGATCCACTTCAAGCCGCCATTGCCGCCGGTGGCCTTGTTGGCCTTGTACTGGTCGACGCAGGTGTGCATACGCGCCTTGCCCTCGGACTCCTTGGAGTATTTGGGATCGACGGCGTTCGGAAACACCGCCTGACCTGCGGGCATTGCCGGTGCCGCGGCGGGAGCGGCCTCCCGCTTGGCTTGCTTCGGCGCGGCCGGCGCGGGCGCGGCGGCAGCCGGAGGCGGCGCGGCGGGTGCCGCAGCCGGGGCTGCGTCGGCGCCGCACTGGGTCTTGCGGAAATCATTCCACTTCTCGCCGTTGAGGGTGCCGTCGGCCTTGGCGGCCTTGTACTTGGCGCTGCACTCCTGCATGGTCAGGGCATGCGCTGGCGCGCTCGCCGCGAACGCTGCGAAACCCGATACGGCAATCACGCACAACAATCTGGTCTTGATGGTCATCCCTGGTCTCCCTTGGGGGGCAATGGCGTAAGACCATTATCCTAGCGCAACCGGCGCGTGCGACAACGCGCTGGCCTGCCCAGCCGGCAAAATATTGTGGCGGCCAAAATGTCTCATGTTCATCCGCGGTTCAGCATCGCCGCGCGACCGTTCCTGCCTCCATCCCCCACGAGGTACACCCCATGATGAAGATTTCCTCGCTCGCGACCGTCGCCGCCCTTGCCACCGTTCTGGCGGTGGGCGGAGCCTTCGCGCAAACTCCCGCGCCTGCCACCGGCGCCGCTCCCGCTGCCACGGCCAAGGCACCGAAGGCAGCCAAGCCGCGCAGCGCCGCCTCGCTCGAATGCTCGAAGCAGGCCGACGAGAAGAAGCTCAAGGGCAAGGAGCGCAAGAAGTTTCGCCGTGAATGCATGAAGGAAGCCGGCGGCAGCGCCGCGCCGGCTGCGGCGCCCGCCCCGGCCAAGCAATAGTCGACAACGTTTCACGCGCCGCGCGCACCGGCTCCCGTCGGGCGACGGCGCGGTCTCGATCGAGCGGTCGCGTTGAGACCTGGTGGATTGGACCGCCCCGGACAAGCTCCGGGGCGGTCTCTCTTGCATGGGCCCCCGGCTCGCGGGGCTCGCGCCGTGCGCGGCCAACCGCCGGACGAAATGTCTTGTCTCCGTCATAAATCTGCGTGTCAAAAACCGACCGGCCGACGCATTGCTGCACCGCGCCGATGCAATTGTTCCGTTAACGCGGATTTGTCATAAGACGGCGTGACCCTGATCCGCGCATCGATAGCACCTGCCGTTCCCAGCCGCGCCAAACTGCTCAGCGCGCTCGAGACCATCGTGATCGGCAGTGCCGGCGGCTTGCTGTTCTTCTGGGCGCAGTTGCCGGGCGGGCTGATCTCCGGCGCGATGAGCGCGGTCGCCATCGCAGCCCTGATGGGACGGCCGCTCGCGATGCCGCCGGTGCTGACGCAATCGGTGCTGCTGCTGCTCGGCATCTCGCTGGGCTCGCTGATGTCGCAGCAATTGCTGCAGCACATGGGCTCCTATCCGCTCACCATCGGTCTGCTGGCGCTGGCGACCTTCTGCTCGACCTTCGGCTCGAGCTACTATCTGCAGCGCGTGCACGGCTGGGACCAGACCTCGGCCTTCCTCGCCGGCAGCCCGGGCGCGCTGTCGCAGATCACCATCCTTGCCGCGGAGAAGGACGCCGACGTCGCAGGCATTGCTGTGGTTCAGACCATGCGCGTGATCATCCTGACCGCCGCACTGCCGATCATGCTGGCGGTGACCGGGGTGACCCATGCCGCGCAGCTGCCCTTGCCGACGGGGGTCGCCTCCCCGCTTGGCCTCGCCGCATTGATAGCAGCGTCGATCGGCGCCGCGCTGCTGCTGCGCTGGGTGAAATTTCCGGCGAGCTGGATGTTCGGCGCGATGCTCGCCTCCAGCCTGCTGCACGGCGCAGGTCTGGTCGATGGCGGTCTGCCGCCCTGGATCCGCAACGTCGCGCTGGTCGGCATCGGCGCCGTGATCGGCACCCGCTTCGCGCGGATGAAGACCTCGACCCTGCTCAGGCACATCAATGCCGGGATCGGATCGTTCGCGATCGCGATCCTGATCTCCGCCGTCTTCGTCATGGTGATCGCGTTCACCACCCATGTGCGGCTGGCAGACATCGTCGTCGCCTTCGCGCCTGGCGCGATGGATGCGATGCTGGCGCTGGCGCTGACGCTGCATATCGACCCGATCTTCGTCGGCGCGCACCATTTGTCGCGCTTCGTGTTCGTCACCGTCTCGACGCCGGGCATCATCCATCTGTTCGGACGGCCGCAGGACGACGTTGACGATTAGGTCGAAAGCGTAGGATGGGTAGAGCGCAGCGAAACCCATCGGCTGCGCTCCGCGGCCGGCACTGGTGGGTTTCGCTACGCTCTACCCACCCTACGGATTACGCCCTGGCGGTCTTCGCGACGCCCCAGGCTGCGATCGCGGCCATCAGCAGCGAGATCAGCACGTTGTAGCCGGCCAGCGAGATGCCGAGGAAGCGCCACTGCACCTCGTCGCAGCGGACCACCTTGACCTTGTCGAGTTGATCCAGCAGCGAGCCCGCCTTGCCGAAATCCACGACCGGACCGGTGCAATCGGTCGGCCCCTGCCAGAACCCCCATTCGACGCCGGCGTGGTAGGCGCCGAGCCCGGCATTGGCGAGCGCCGCGAGGCCGAGGATCGCGAGTCCGGCCAGCAGGACCGGGCGCGGCGCGCCCTTCGCGGCCGCAAGCGCGACCGCCGCGCCGAGCGGGACGGCAAGATAATAGGCATAGCGCTGCTCGAGGCAGAGCGGACAGGGCAGGATCTCCAGCACGAGCTGGAAGAACCAGGCGCCGGCCAGGGTCGCCAACGCGATCACCGCGATAGCAGCCGATGCCGTCAGCGCGGAGTTGCCGGCTGCGCCGGCGTGCGAGGGATGGGCGGTGGCGAGCGTCACGGCGTGTCTCCTGCGAGCATCATCCGGTGGGGTCATCACCCTCCTCCATGCTCATTCCGGGTCGTATCCCGCGAAAATACCGCTGTCGAGGCGCGGGACAATCACATCCGCGCGGGTTGACCGTGACGGGCCGCCCGCTATAGTCCGCCGCGCTTCGCGACCCCGGGCCATCCAAACGGCCCAGGTCACGAATGCCCCTGTGGCGGAACTGGTAGACGCGCTCGACTCAAAATCGAGTTCCGCAAGGAGTGCTGGTTCGATTCCGGCCAGGGGCACCAATCGTGCGTTGGCTTCCGTGTCCCTTCGCCAAACATGATAAGCCCTGCTCCGCAGCGATGCGACTTCGCAGGCATTGCTGCGTCAGCCTCCTCCCGACATCGATCACGTTGCCGGTGACTTTCACGGGCTTGCGTCACGGGTCGACATTGGCGGCGGTCGGCGTCCCGAGGTGCCGCATCGCCGAGCCGCCGGCCCGGGGCAATTGCGTACCTTGCGCAGCGGTACCCACCAACGGATCGATCGCGATCAGCTGTGCCTCCAGCGTGAGGACGGTCGATGCAAGTTTGTCGCGACGCTCTCTCAGATGCTTCGCCAAAGTTGGGTAGAAAACATCCGTCGCATCGACAGTGTGCGACCGCTGCTCCTCCTCCATGATGTCGGAGTTCAAGAGCTGAATTCTCCAATTGAGGTCTGCGATCAGCGCCTGCAACTGCAAGGAACCTGATATTCCAAAGCGGGACGTTTGCTGCATGACATTGCCTCGATGTGAAACAGACCCAACCCGGGTCGGCGAACAATCAGGCACTCAGCAAAGCCGATGCCAAAGGCGGCGCGGGTCGTGCCGGGCCTGAAGCGGGGCGACGGACTTCGGCCTCATCGAAGCGATGCATCGGAACCATCCGAATTGCGGCCGCCGCCGCGTCCGATAGCCTTGTCGTGCCTTTGGCGATCAGCTTGCAACCCGAAGGGGGGCCAAACTGCCCGACGTTCTGATTGAGACAAGGGAGGGCTGGCTCGCCGGCCGAGGCGCCCAGTTCATGGCCGGTATTCGGGATGCGATCCGCGCAACGCTCCGGACGCCGGTGCACGACAAGATTCTTCGTCGTGTCCAGCATGCACGCGACGACCTCGCGATCCCCGATTGGGCCGGCGAGCGCTTCACCCATATCGAGATCACGATGTTTCCCGACCGAACCGTCGCGACCAAGCGCGCTCTACAAGGCCATCGTGGAGAACCTGCAGCGGTTCGGCGTCCCGGCAAATGACGTCAAGATCATCCTGATCGAGGTGCCGCACGAAAATGACGGGATGCGCGGCGGCCATACCGCTTCCGATTTCAACATCGGATACGAGACGGCGGTTTAGCGCGAACACGGCCCATCGGGCCGTGGCCCGCGACGAAATCCCGAAGCTGCCGCCGGGCGTGACCGTGATCTATGCTCATCCGGTCGATGATGGCGAGGAACTGCGCGGCTACGACCATCCGCATATCGCGCCCTTGCGCGCAAGCGACGCCGCGTGCCTGTGCAACGCTGATATCGCTGCCTTGCTCGATCAGCACGATGTCAGGCGCATCGGCTTTCGCGAGCTGCGCGACCTGCAGCGCGCGGGGGGCTAGATCATCGCGGCGACTTTTTCCAGTCCGATCAGGCGCGCAAGGGAGCGCACTTCGTTCTTCTGATCCTCACGAAGCTGGAACAGCAGCGGCATCGCGGCCGATTTCAGCTGCTGGACTTCCTCGGAGTCGGGATCGATCGGCACATTGCCCGATCCGGGCTGGCCTTGATGCTTGGCGTGGATCTTGCGGGCGACCGCGCGCAGCGCACTCTCGACTGCCGGCCAGTAGTATTCCTGGTCCGACGTCAGCCTGAGCCGCTCCTTGATCCCGGCGATCTGCGCATCGCTGAGCAGCGCGTAGTTCTTCTGTGGCGCCGGCTTGGCGGCCACCTTCGGTTTCGCCGACGCAGCCGCAGGCTCGGCGGTCTTCGGCTCAGCGGTCCTGGACTCAGCGTTCTTGGACTCAGCGGTGTTCGGCTCGGCCGACTTGGCGGTCGAGTTGGGCTGGCCGACATCTGCCGGCTCGGTGATCCGCTTCGGCAGGTCAACATCGGTGGGTTCGACGGAGGCATAAGCCTGGCGCACCGTATCGGGCGCGCCCGGGATTGCGGCCTGCGCGCGCAACAGCAGCGGTGATGGCGCCGCGGGCGGCTGGGCCACCTGCGGCGGGTCAAAGGCGGCGGTCGCGAACGCAATCACCGCGAGCTTGTCCTGCTTGCTCGCCCGGTTAGCGACGGGAGCCGTGTCGGCCGCCGCTACGGCGGCAACCTCGGACGGTGCCGACGGCACACTGTCGCGGCCCAGGATCGCGGTAATTGCCGCGCCGGCGAGGAGAAAACTGGTCAGCGCGGCGAGGGTGATGGCTCTGGTCAAAAATGTCTCCATGCCCGGCCGGTGTCGTCGCAGGGTGACGGGCAAATGCGGCCTTAGCGTGCCCCTACGGCGGCAAGGGGCTGCCACATTGGGTAAAATCGCGCCGAAGCGGCCCCGGAATCAGGCCGCGGCGGCAAGCTCATAGGCTTCCTGGATATCAGCCACGATCTCATGGGCCGTCCACAGGGCGCCCGGCTGGACCGAGCGCATGCTCACCGTCCAGTTGGTCCGGCGCGTCCGCGGCGTGCTGACAATGTCGAATTCGACCTGCCTGCACAGCGGATGCCGCTGCAGGGCATGGAAGACCCGGGTCCTGAGCTCGTCGAGCGTTGCCGGGGTCTTGGCAAAGAGCGCCTCAAAAGCCATGTCGCATTCCCATGATGCCGGGCGGCCGGCCGTGATGGCCGGCCATCCTGTGGCGCATTGTTGGGGCGATCGTGGTTAATGCCGCGTTAAGGCGGCCGGCAGGCTTTTGGAGCGTTTTCGAGCGAAGTGGACACCGGTTTGCGTGAAGAAAACGCGTCCAAACAAGAAGCCAGGGCTTCGGTTCTGATTCAATCAGAACCGAAGCTCTCGCGGTGGATTTTCACCCGCGCGGCTGCTGACTCGTACTCCACAGCCGTTCGCGCCACGAGGTCGTCGACCGCAAGCACGTCGGTCACGCCGGATGCGGAATGCCCGCCGCTCCAGATATCGCGCCAGCGTTTGGGGCGGTTTTCGCGGGCGCCGACGTCGATGTCCTTGCCGATGTCGATGGCGCCGCGCGCCGGCAGATTGTCGGGATCGAGACCGGCGGCTTCGATCGATGGCCGCAGCATGTTGGTTTGCAGGCCCGTGAACGCCGTCGTCAGCAGGATGTCGTCGGCGGTGCTGTCGACCAGCATCTGCTTGTACCGCTCGTCGGCCATGCTCTCGCGCGTAGCGATGAACTTGGTGCCCATGTAGGCGAGATCGCAGCCCAGCGCTTCTGCTGCGCGCAGCGCATGGCCGTCGCTGATGCCGCCGGCGAGCACGATCGGGCCGTCGAAGAAGCCGCGCACCGCGCGCACGAACACGAACGGATTGAGCCAGCCGGTCTGCCCGCCGGCGCCCGCGGTCAGCAGCACGAGCCCGTCGGCGCCGGCCGCGACCGCGCGCTCTGCGTGACGGATCGAGGCGACGTCGGCAAACACGAGCGCACCGGCATCATGCAGCGGAGCGAGCACCGGCGCGGGCGAGCCGACCGACGTGATCACCACCTCCGGCCGGTGCCGCGCCAGCACCGCGAGATCCTGCGCCAGACGCGCGTTGGAGCGATGCACGATCAGGTTCGGGCAGACCGGCGCCGCGCGCTTTCCGCCGGCATCCGCATGCGCCTGCAGACGGCTCTCGATCTCGGTGAGCCAGGCATCGAGCTGTTCCGTCTCGCGGCAATTCACCGTCGGAAACGAACCGATCACGCCGTTGCGGCACGCGGCTACCACCAGCTCGACGCCGGACACCAGAAACATCGGCGCGGCGATCAGCGGCAGCCGAAGGCGATCGCGAAAACGATCAAGAAGATCAGCACCAGACAAGTTGTTTCTTCCCTGCATCATTGTGTTAGCGTTGCCGCCGACATTGGCACGACAGAAGCCAAACACAAGGCGGGAGGACGAACGACATGAGCAATCCGCTCTACGCATTTCCGGCGGCATGCGAGCAGACGCTGCGGGCGCTGGCGCGCTATCCGTCGCGGACGGCCTTCGCGTGGCCGGGCGGATCGCTCAGCTACCAGGGCGCAACCGATCTGATCGGACGGATGCAGCGCGTGTTCATGTCGCTCGGCTTTGCACCCGGCACCCGCGTCGCCTTCCTCACTGCCAACCGCGCCGACACCTGGTGCGCCGGCGTCGCCGCGCAATTGTCGCGGCTGGCCATCACCTGGCTGCATCCGCTGGGCTCGCTCGACGATCAGCTGTTTCAGATCGAGGATTCCGAGGCCCAGATGCTTGTCGTCGACGGCATCACCTTCCGCGATCGCGGCGGTGAGCTTGCGGCGAAGGCGTCCGGCCTCAAGACCGTGTTCACGCTCGGCCCGGCGAGCTACGGCGCGGACCTGTTGCAGGCGGTCGAGGCGGCCGGCAGCGCAAGCCCACGCAATTTCGCTGATGCCGACGACATAGCGACGTTGAACTACACCGGCGGCACGACAGGCAAATCCAAGGGCGCGCTGCGCCATCATCGCGAATATGGCGGCTTCGCCAACGCGATCCTCGCCGACTTCGAGATACCCGACACGCCGCGCTATTTGACCGTGGCGCCGATCAGCCACGTCGCGGGGACGAAAGTGCTGCCGACGCTGATGCGCGGCGGCACCGTGCACATGCTCAAGGGTTTCGATCCCGAGGCCGTGTTCAAGACGATCGCGCGCGACAAGATCAACTTCACGCTGTTCGTGCCGACCATGATCTACGTGATGCTGGATCATCCCGCGCTCCCCAGGACCGATCTCTCCTCGCTCGAGCTCCTGCTCTATGGAGCCTCCGCGATGTCGCCGAGCCGGCTGGTCGAGGGCATCGAGCGGATCGGCCCGGTGTTCTCGCAACTCTACGGCCAGACCGAGTGCTATCCGGTGTCGGTGCTGCGCAAGCAGGATCACGACCCGAAGACGCCGGAGCTGTTCCTGTCCTGCGGCTTCCCGATCGCCGCCTGCCAGGTGAAGATCCTCGATCAGGACGACCAGGAGGTCGCGACCGGCGAGGCTGGCGAGATCTGCGTGCGCGCCAGCCACGTGATGGCCGAATACTGGAAGCGGCCCGACATCACCGCGGAAACGCTGAAGAACGGCTGGCTGCATACCGGCGACATCGCGCGCATGGACGAGCGCGGCTACATGTTCATCCTCGATCGCAAGAAGGACATGATCGTCTCAGGCGGCTTCAATATCTTTCCGCGCGAGGTCGAGGACGTGCTGTCGCAGCACGCCGATGTCGCGATGGTCGCGGTGGTCGGCGTGCCCAACGACAAATGGGGCGAAGCCGTCACCGCCGTTGTGGTGGCGCGCGACGGCGCGAGCCCGAATCCGGACGAGCTGATCGCGCTGGTGAAGGCGAAGAAGGGCTCGGCGCATGCGCCGAAGCAGGTCCAGTTCGTCAAGGAGCTGCCGATGACCGGCGTCGGCAAGGTCGACAAGAAGGCGCTCAAGGCCGCCTTCTGGTCCGGCCGCGACCGCATGGTGGGCTGACACTGTCAGTCTTGCCCCCGCACCCTGAGAGACTGTGACGCTTTGCACCACCGTCATTGCGAGGAGCTCGCGACAAAATTGCAAAGCAATTTTGCGCTGAAGCGACGAAGCAATCCATACTACCGCGCCTTTGGAGAGATGGATTGCTTCGCTTCGCTCGCAATGACGTGGATGGAGCAGTGCGCACCATCTCATCCGGAGGAGGCCGTGTTGCGGCCTTCTCATGGATGACGGGAAGAGCTTAGGGTGAAGGGGAGAGGGCGCCAGACGACGGCGAGAGCGGGCGCGCCGGTTCCGGACGCCCGGCGGCACCCTGCCCCAGCACCTGATCGAGCCGCTCGCGCAGCTGATCCTGGTCGTAGGGCTTTGCCAGCCGCGGCAGGTCGACCTGGATGCCTTCGGGCAATTCGGCGTAGCCGGTGGCGAGCAGGACGGGAAGCGCCGGCCGGACCTCGCGCGCGGCAGCCGCCAGCTCGATGCCGGTCATGCCGGGCATCATGTGATCGGTCATCATCAGGTCGATCGGCTGTTCGCTCCGGAGAATTTCCAGCGCATGCGGCCCGGAGCCGGCGCCGATCACGTGATGACCGAGGTCCTCCAGCATCTCCGTGGTCGACATCGCAATCAGCGGATCGTCGTCGACGAGCAGGATCACCGCCGAGCGTTTCATCTTCTGTAGCGCGGGAGCGGGACCTTCCAGTTCGGGCGCGGCGGTGGCAACCGGGAGCACAAGCGTGGCGGTCGTGCCCTTGCCGACCGCGCTCGCAAGCTGCAGCGCGCCGCCGAGCTGTACGGCCAGCCCATGCACCATGGACAGGCCGAGGCCGGTACCCTTCCCCACCGGCTTCGACGAGAAGAACGGCTCGATCGCCCGCTTCAGGACGTCGGGCGGCATGCCGGTGCCGGTGTCGACCACGGACAGTTTCAGGTAATTGCCGGGCTGCAGCGACGGATCGTTCCTGGCCTTGCACGCCGCAAGCCTGATCTCGATCGCGCCGCCCTCCGGCATCGCGTCGCGCGCGTTGATCGCCAGGTTGAGGATCGCAAGCTCGACCTGGTTGGTGTCGACACGGGCCGGCGGCAGTCCCTCGGGAATGTTCAGCCGCAGCGTGACGCGCGGCCCCAGCGAGCGCTCGAGCAGGTTGCTCATGTCGCGCACCAGCGTTCCGAGATCGACCGGTACCACGCGCAGATCCTGTTGCCGCGCAAATGCCAGAAGCCGCTGGGTCAGCGACGCGCCGCGCTGCGCGCCCTGCAATGCGCCCTCGACCAGGCGATGCAGGCGCGGATCCTCCGGCAGCCGCTTGCGCAGCAGATCGAGATTGCCCATCACTGCCATCAGCAGGTTGTTGAAGTCGTGCGCGACGCCGCCGGTGAGCTGGCCGATCGCTTCCATCTTCTGCGCGTGGCGGAGCTGCTCCTGCGCCCTTTCGCGCGCCGCGACCTCCTTCATGAGATCGGCGGTGCGCTGCTCGACACGCTGCTCCAATGTCGCGGTCAGCTCGGCAAGCGCCGTGCGCTCGGCGGCAAGCTGTGCCAGCAGCGCCTCGCGCTCGATCTCCGCGGTCTTGCGCGCGGTGATGTCGGAGCAAACGCCGACCAACGACTTGATGCCGCCGTCGGGCCCGCGCACCACGCGGGCGCGGACGTCGACCCAGTGCTGGGTGCCGTCGGGCCAGATGTTGCGGTACTCGATCTTGTAGTCCGCCCCGGTTTTCAGCGTATGCTCGACGATCTCGCGGCGGCGCGCGCGATCATCCGGATGAACCGCGTCCAGCAGATCCTGGTAAGTGAAAGGCTCGTCGGGCCCGCGCCCGAAGAAGCGCTTGCAGGTTGCCGAGGCTTCGAGCTCGAAGTCGGGCAGATGCAGCTCCAGCGCACCGAGATGGCCGGCATTGAGCGCGGTCTGCAACAGGCTTTCACTCTCGGTCAGGTCTTCGAGGATCGCGCGGGTCTCGTACTGGCGGCGCCGGCCGCGCACCGCCGCGGCCACCAGGCTCACAAGGGTCGTCGGATGGAACGGACGCTCGATGAAGGTGACATTGCCGAGCTGCCGGCCAAGCCGCGCCGCTTCCGGATTGCGCTCGGGCCCGCCGGCCTCGCTCATCAGCACGATGGGGAAATCCGACCACGAGGGCTGCTCGTTCAACCAGCGCACGAGGTTGGCGAGGTCGGCCTGCCTGATCGCTTCATCCGCAATGATCGCGAGGCCCGCGCCGCTTGCGATCTGGCGCTCCAGCTCGGCGAGATCGCCGCAGATGTTGGCGTAGTAGCCGGCCTCCTTGATCAGGTGGGCGGTTCTCGCAGCGTCCTGCTCGCTCGCGGCCAGGATGACCGCGCGTTCGGAGGACGGGCCGGGCTTCACCGCGGCAGCCCTTCCGGGTACGCCGCATCGCGGACCCGCACCAAATCGCAGAATCGCTCGGCCCCAAGGGTCAGGATGCCGGCGGTGAGATCGACACGTGTCATGAAGGCCCCTTGCGGGAGCGAAACTCGTTCGCACCGCCAACCGTTCCAGGCTGCCGGATTATTTTTTGGACAGGCCGACCGCAAGGGGGCTGCGCCGCCCCGCCGCTCCTTGGGGAGCCTGGGCCCGCAGTCCTGGCTAGCGCCGCTCGATCACCAGGCTCTGGATCGCCTGGCCGAAATAGCCGCGCTGGTCGGCTAGCCGCGACATCGCGAGCCCGGCACCGTCAGGCCCGATCCAGGATTCGCCGTCGAGCAGGATCCAGTCCCCGACCGGCTCACGCGCCAGGCTCACCGTGAGGTCGGCATTGATGAAGGTCCACCGGCTGAAATCCAGCACCGGCGAGGTGCCGTTGGAGAAGTCCGAGGCGACCACCGCGCGCATCGCCTGCGAGACGGCAGCGCCTGCGATCAGCGGATGGTCGACCCGGAACCAGATCGCGCCGGGCCCCAGCTCGCCGAAACGGCCCCGCGCGGCCCGCATCGAAATGCATTTCACGAACGGACTGCTGGCCAGATTCCCCGGCTCGACCATGCATTGATCGGGGGCCGGCAACCCGACCGGGAGGTCGGCGATCCCGTGCGGCAACTCCGCGGTCTGCTGTTTGATCTTCAGGACATTGGCTGAGACCACGACGACGCCGTCGGCCTTCAGCCTGACGCCGCAAAGTTGGATCTTGCGGCCCTCGCGCAGGACCCCGCGCTCGACCGTCAGCGGCGCCACCGGCACGGGACGCATCAGATCGATGGTCACGCGCGCAATGCGCATCGGCACGGGGGTGGGGATGGCCTCGGCGGCCCAGACCACGAGCGCGGCCGGCGCGGAGCCGTGCTGCATCCGCGGATCCCATGGACCCGCGGCATCGCGACTGGTGACGACGCGATCGCCGTCAACGCGAAAGATCGGCTCCATCAAAGCATGATCCGGAAAAGTGTGGCGCGGTTTTCCGCGCGACAAACGCGATGCGTTTGCGCGGGGATCATGCTCAAACAGAAAGCCAAAGCGCGATGGTTCATTCTGAGCATCGCGCTTCAGGCCAGCGCCGGATCGACCGCTTCCTCGTATTCCTTCTTGAACCGCGCGATCAGCTCGGCCGCCGGCACCACCTTGCAGATGCTGCCGACGCCCTGGCCAGAGCCCCAGATCTCCTTCCAGGCCTTCGGCTTGGCGCGCTCGCCGGAAGCGTCGGTGCCGAAGCTCATCTTCGAGGGATCGGAGGTCGGCAGATTGTCCGGGTCCATGCCGGCCGCGACGATCGAGGGCTTCAGATAGTTGCCGTGCACGCCGGTGAACAGGTTGGAATAGACGATGTCCTCGGCGGACGAATTGGTGATCATGGTCTTGTAGCCCTCGACCGCGTTCGCCTCCTTGGTCGCGATGAAGGCCGAACCGATATAGGCGAAGTCGGCGCCGATGATACGCGCGGCGCGGATCGCACGGCCGTTGGCGATGGTGCCCGACAGCGCGATCGGCCCGTCGAACCACTGCCGCGTCTCGGCCACGAAGGGGAACGGCGAGATCGTGCCGGCATGGCCGCCGGCGCCGGCCGCGACCAGGATCAGGCCGTCGGCGCCCTTCTCGATCGCCTTGTGCGCGAACTTCTGGTTGATCACATCATGGAAGACGATGCCGCCCCAGCCGTGGACGGCCTGGTTGAGCTCCTCGCGCGCGCCGAGCGAGGAGATGATCATCGGCACCTTGTGCTTCTCGCACAGCGCCATGTCGTGATCGAGCCGGTTGTTGGACTTGTGCACGATCTGGTTCACCGCGAACGGTGCCGAAGGCCGCTCCGGATGGGCCTTGTCGTAAGCGGCGAGCTCTTCCTTGATCTGGTACAGCCACTCGTCGAGCAATTCCGGCGGCCGCGCGTTCAGCGCGGGGAACGAACCGACCACGCCGGCCTTGCACTGCGCGATAACGAGATCAGGCACCGAAATGATGAACAGCGGAGACCCGATCACGGGAATAGACAGGCGGCCCTTGAACAGAGCAGGCATGGACATTGGAAGCGGATCCTTCGGGTTGCCGGGACGAAACGAACTGTTGGCCTCGAGATGCCGGCCATAATACCAACAAGGCAATCTTTCCAGTGTCAAGTATTGCGTTTTGGCGCTGCGAAATGGATGACAAAACCTCATTCCGACTGGGTATTTTCTTAGGACGCGCTGGTATCCCAGAGACAGGTCGGCCGCTTTATTGGCAGAGCGCCCGTGTCACGAAATTTTCGGTCTTGCAGTCGTTCGGGCCACGCTTGTGGCCCGGCAGATAGACCAGCGGCGAACACTTCTCGGAGGCGTCGGTATCGAGGCTCTTGCCTTCCTTGAACCCCTTGCTCTGGCACAGCCTGTCGGCGCCGATCTTGCAGTCCGGCGCGCCGTTCGAGGCCACCACGCAAGCCGCGCGCCCCGTGACCATCGACGAGGGACGCGCGATATCCGACAGATCGTTCATGGTCTCGCCGGGGCTCTTCAGCGGCAGGATCGATTTCGACTTCTCGAACAGCTTTCCGATTTCGTTGATCAGCCCCGGATTCTCGCGCTCGACCGGCGCAGGCGGCACTTCGATCGACTGCGGCGGCTGCGGCGCGGGCGGCAACGGTAGCTGCGCCGAGGGCTGCACGCCGAGCGCAGGCGCCGCGGCCTTGGCCCAGCCTCTGTCGATCGTCGCCATGACCATCGACAAGGCAAGGACTGCCATCACCACGCGCGCCCTGGCAAGGTTCAGCCTGGCAGGATTCAGCAGGTCGTCGATTCCATCAGCCATCAGGGCCAACGTAACCCGAAGCCAGTGATCCGCAAAGCCGACGAACCGCTAAATCAGTTTGAATGCGACAACAAAGCCCAGCACCAGCACGATCGCGCCGATCGCGACCCAGGTGCCGAGCCGCTTCTCCAGCTCCTTGCGGATGAAGTCGCCATAGCGGTTGAGCAGCACCGCGACGAAGAAGAAGCGCCCGCCGCGTGCGACAATCGAGCACAGGATGAACAGCCAGATGTTGTAGCCGGCAAAGCCCGAGGTGATCGTCACGAGCTTGTAGGGGATCGGCGTCAGCCCCTTCACCAGGATGATCACCGCACCCCACTCGGCGTAGGAGGCGCGGAATGCGTCGACCTTGTCGGAGAGCCCGTAGAGATGGATCAGCCACTGCCCGAGCGAGTCGTAGAGCAGCGCGCCGATCGCATAGCCGAGCACGCCGCCGGCGACCGACGCGATGGTGCACACGGTTGCGAACCACCACGCCCGCCGCGGCTGCGCCAGCGACATCGGCAGCAACATGATGTCGGGGGGGACGGGAAAGAAGGAGCTCTCAGCGAAGGCCACGCCAGCGAGAAGCCACAGCGCGTAGGGCTTGTCGGCGGCGTCGATGCACCAGTCGTAAATCCGTTTCAGCATAGGCGCGATGAACCATCATGGAGCGCATTTGTCCATGCCAGGAATTGAGTTGATTTTCGGGCGATTTAGGACGGCCGCTTGCGCAGGCGGTTTTCCAGCGCGACAATCCGGCGCCGAACGACCGGAACGGGCGCGGTTTTGCGCAGCTTGACCGGCGACTTCGGCAGTTTCTCGGCAATCCCGAGCAGGCGCTCGCGCCGTTCCATCTCCCGCCAGACGTCCTCCGGCTTCACGCCGGCCTCGGCCCACACCACGGTCAGGTTGTACAGCAGATCGGCGCTTTCGCGGACCACGGCATCGGACTTGCCGCCGAGGGCGTCGATCACGACCTCGATGACTTCCTCGGCAAGCTTCTTCGCCATCTTGGCCGGGCCGCGCTGAAACAACCGTGCCGTGCGCGACGTTGCCGGATCAAGATCCCTGGCCGCGATCACCGCCCGATAAAGCCGCTCGATCGAATCACCCATGTTGCGAGCCTAGTCGAAACGCGTCGCCAGCGTGTTAACGGCGCGCTCGACGACGAAAAAATCCACCGGCCCTACGGCCGGTGGATTCGATTCTTCTGTGACAGTTCTACGAAACGCCGACGGTCAAACGTCAGTACGGCGTATAGGGCAGTTGCGACCGGCGCCCATAATAGCCGTAATACGGTCCGCCGCCGTAGACCGGGCCGCCATAATATGCGGGACCTCCGTAATAACCCGGGCCGCCGTAATAGGCGTAGGAATCATCGTAGTAGTCGCGGCGGTTTTGGGCGGCGATGATCGCAAGCCCGGTGCCGACGATGCCCGCGAAAGCGGCTGCCGCCGCTGCACCACCACCGCCACCACCACGATAGTATCGGCGACGCGCGCTGATATCGGTCGCGCCGCTGGTCCCGTGCGACGTGGTCACCGCGGCAGCCTTGCCCGCCGGAGCCGAGCCCGCGAATGCCATCGTCGGCTCAACGGCCGTCAACGCCACCGCAGCGACGGTTGCCAGCGTGGCTGCGCGGCCAATGGACGAAAAAACACCCTTTCGCGGTAACATTGCAGTCATCCTTTGTGGAAGCCGGCCCGACGGGCCACGAATAGCTAACCATTGCTTCTAGATTAGGTTCCGCAAACCGAATGCAAGCTGAACGAGCTCCGGCAAAGTGTCATGGCAGTCATCGGCCATTCAGCTTGCATGGGGCAGAATGTCTGCAAATTGACGCTTTAAAGTGATGTTTGCCTTGGCGCATTCGGTGCCTTGAAACAGGCGCGGGCGCGGCACTTTGTCTCGCCTCCCGGAAGTCGTGATGCACCTAAGTCGGACCACCGTTCTCCGCTTGATGCTGGCTGGTGTGATCGGCCTCGCGGGCGGCGTGTGGCCCGGCAGAGCAGGGCTGCGCGCCGCAAGCGATCCGCCTCAGCCCGCCGCCGTCCAGTTCACGCTCGACCGTCCGCTCGATGCCGCCGCGGCCCCGTTCGTGATGGCAACCGTAGGCGGACTGTTCAGCGCCGAAGGCCTTGCGGTCACCACCAACATCGCCACCAGCTCGGCGGATGCGATCGCGCGCGTCGCCGACGGCGCGAGCGACTTCGCGCTCGTCGACATCAACGCGTTGATCCGGTTTCGCGACAAGCCGGGCACAGCGCCCGTGAAGGCGGTGTCCATGCTGTTCAACCAGGCGCCCTATGCGATCGTGGCGCGCAAGAGTCGCGGCATCAAGGCGCTGTCCGACATTCAGGGCAAGAACCTCGGCGTCGCCGAGGGTGACCTGTCGATCCGGCTGTGGCCCGCGATCGCCAGGCAGAACGGCATCAAGCTCTCAAGCGTGAAGCAGAACTCGATCAGCGCCGCGGTGCGCGAGCCCATGCTCTCCGCCGGACAGGTCGACGCCGTCACCGGCTTCTCCTATCTGTCGGCAATCAACTTGCGAGATCGCGGCGTGCCCGCCGACGATCTCGCCGCGCTGCGCTTCGCCGATTACGGCTGCGAGGCCTATGGTTTCGCCGTCATCGTCAGCCCGCGCTTCGCTGCCGCAAAGCCGGACGCCGTGAAGGGCTTCGTGCGCGCAGTGATCGGCGGTACCACCCTCGCGATCAAGGACCCTGCCCGCGCCGCGGCCGAGGTCGTGAGCCGGATGGACGGCGGTTCGCGCGAGCTCGAGCTGGAGCGGCTGCGTGCCATCATCCGCGACAACATCCTCACCGGCGAGGTGAAGCGCAACGGCCTCGGCGGCATCGACCCGGCGCGCTTCGAGCGGTCGATCGACCAGCTCGCGGAGGATTTCAAATTCCAGAAGCGGCCGCACGCCTCCGACATCTTCGATGAGTCGTACCTGCCGCCGCGCGACGACCGGCTGATCAACTGAGCCCTCACCCTGTCCACGTCATTGCGAGCCAACGGGTCGCGCGAACGCGCGCCCGATGACAGGCTCCGCGAAGCAATCCATTGTCACCTAACGCAAAGCAATATGGATTGCTTCGTCGCTTCAGCGCAAAATTGTTTTGCAATTTTGTCGCGAGCTCCTCGCAATGACGGCATGCATGGGCTCCCCCCTCCAGACGAGGTCGATGGAGTTGGATAACGCCAGGATGTAGCCATCGCCCGCTGGCCCTCCACCGCGAACCCTGATTAAATTGCATTCCGCCTGATCGGGTGGGTCGGTCGCTCAAGGGTCCCGCCGGCATGTCCATGCTCCGCCTCTATACCCGCGTCCTCGAACTGCTCGGCAAGGAGGCCCGGCTCGGCTGGATTCTCGCCGCCGCCAATTTGTTGCTCGCGGGCGCGCAATTCGCCGAACCGGTGCTGTTCGGCAAGATCGTCGACGTGCTGTCCGGCCGGCCGGTGACCGGCGTGTTCGCGACCGACTCGCCGTGGCCGCTGCTGGGGGCCTGGGTGGTGTTCGGCCTGTTCACGATCGGTTGCAGCGCGGTGGTCGCGCTCCAGGCCGACCGGCTGGCGCATCGCCAACGCCAGGCGGTGCTGACCGACTATTTCGAGCACATCCTGCAGCTGCCGCTGACCTTCCATTCCGGCACCCATTCGGGACGGCTGATGAAGGTGATGCTGAACGGCACCGACGCGCTGTGGCGGCTCTGGCTCAGTTTCTTCCGCGAGCATTTCGCCGCGATCATGTCGCTGGTCGTGCTGCTGCCGCTGTCGCTCTTTATCAACTGGCGCCTTGCCATCCTGCTGTTCGCGCTCTGCGTCGTCTTCACCATCCTGACCACGATGGTGGTGCGCAAGACCTACGGCATGCAGAGCGAGGTCGAGGAATATTACAGCGACCTCTCGGCGCGCGCCTCCGACGCGCTCGGCAACGTCGCGCTGGTGCAGAGCTTCGTACGGATCGATTCCGAGGTGCAGGGGCTGCGCTTCGTCGCCGACAAGCTGCTCGCCGCGCAGATGCCGGTGCTGTCGTGGTGGGCGCTCGTCACCGTCATCACCCGCGCGTCGACCACGATCACGGTGCTCGCGATCTTCACTGTCGGCATCGCGCTGAACAGCCAGGGCCTGACCACGGTCGGCGAGATCGTGATGTTCGTCTCGTTCGCCACCATGCTGATCCAGAAGCTCGAGCAGGTGGTGAGCTTCATCAACAACGTGTTCATGGAAGCGCCGCGGTTGAAGGAATTCTTCGACGTGCTCGACGCGGTGCCGGCGGTGCGCGACCGGCCGGGCGCGGTCGATCCCGGCCGGCTCTCCGGCCTGGTCGAGTTCGACGACGTCTCGTTCTCCTATGACGGCAAGCGCCCGGCAATCGAGGATCTCTCCTTCACCGCGCTGCCCGGCCAGACCATTGCGCTGGTCGGACCGACCGGTGCCGGCAAGTCCACCGCGATCGCGCTGCTGCATCGCGCCTTCGATCCGCAATCCGGCATCATCGAGATCGACGGTATGGACATACGCGCGCTGAAGCTGACCGCGCTGCGACGGAATATCGGCGTGGTGTTCCAGGAGGCGCTGCTGTTCAACCGCTCGATCGCCGAGAACCTGCGTATCGGCAAGCCTGACGCCACCGATGAGGAACTGCGTACCACTGCGGGGCGCGCGCAGGCGCTGGATTTCATCGAGCGCAGCGAAAAGAAGTTCGACACCCATGCCGGCGAACGCGGCCGCATGCTGTCAGGCGGCGAGCGACAGCGCTTGTCGATCGCGCGCGCATTGCTGAAAGATCCGCCGATCCTGATCCTGGACGAGGCGACCAGCGCGCTGGATGCCGTCACCGAGGCCAAGGTGAACGCTGCTCTCGATGAAGTGATGAAGGGACGGACCACGTTTGTGATCGCGCACCGTCTCTCCACGATCCGCCACGCTACCCGCATCCTGATGTTCGACCAGGGACGCGTGATCGAAAGCGGAACTTTCGATGAACTGGTGGCGAAAGGCGGGCGTTTTGCCGACCTCGCGCGTGCCCAGTTCATGGTTCAGGAACAGCAACGCGCCGATGTCGAGGCGCCATAATCCCCGCTTTCCAATTGAGGCGGCTGCCGAAATTCAGCCGATTTCGTCCACGATTTAGTTGAGCGGGCTCTGTTCTCCGCTGGCAAGCCGGTATAGGGTTTGCATCGCCGCATCGCGGCCCCCGGACGCGCTTGAAACCCGAACGTCACATCGTAAAGACCTCCTGTTGAAGGCGGGTCTCAAAGGACCGGAACCGGACTCGTGCATTTCCTCCGCCTGTTGCGCAACCCGTCGTTGAAGTGGATTCTTGCCGTCGCGCTGCTCGCCGTTGCGACGCCACGCACGGCGCAGGCCGAGGCGCTGCTGCTGATCGAGGCCGACAGTGGAAAGGTGCTGCAGGCCGACAATGCGACGATGCCCTGGTATCCGGCATCGCTCAGCAAGCTGATGACGGCCTATGTGACGCTGAAGGCGGTGAAGGAAGGCCGCGTGTCGCTCGACACGCTGCTCACGGTGTCGCCGATCGCAGCCTCGCAATCACCCTCGAAGATGGGCTTCCGGCCCGGCACGCAGGTCACCGTCGACAACGCTCTGAAGATGATGCTGGTGAAGTCGGCCAACGACATGGCCGTGGTGCTGGCTGAAGGCGTCGGCCGCTCGATCGACGGCTTCGCGGCAATGATGAACCAGACCGCGCAGAAGCTCGGCATGACGCAGACGAGCTACGTCAACCCGAATGGCCTGCCGGCCGACGGCCAGATCACCTCGGCGCGCGACATGGCGATCCTCGCCCGCGCCATCATCCGCGATCTGCCGGAATACGAATATTTCGTCCACATCCCATCGATCCGCTTCGGGCGCCGGATCACGCAGAACTTCAACAAGCTGATCGGCCGCTATCCGGGCGCCGACGGCTTCAAGACCGGCTTCATCTGCGCGTCCGGCTACAATCTCGTGGCCTCGGCGACGCGCGACGGCAAGCGGCTGATCGCCGTCGTGCTCGGCGCCTCCTCGGGCCGCATGCGCGCGGTCCGCGCCGCGCAGCTTTTGGATCGCGGCTTCGCCGGCAACGGGCTGGCATGGCTGCGTCCCTCGCTCGGCACCGTCGAGAACCTTGCGCCGATCGACGCCTCGCCGCCGAACCTGCACGACGAGATGTGCGGCCCCAAGCGCAAGCGACCCGCCAGCGACGAGGACGAGGACACCGTCGCCAGCAGCGCCGGCAGTTCGACCACCAATGGCGAGAGCGGCATGACCTTCTTCGCCGCCGGCCTGCAGGCAGCGATGCCGAAACCATCCGAGCTGCTGGGGCTGCCGGCTGCACCATCGGAGCCGGTCGTGGTCTATACCGGTCCGACCAAGACCGGCGCTGCGTTGGCCGCTGCGGTCGAAGCCGACAGCGAGAAGATGCAGCCCGCTGTCAAGCGCGGCAAGCGCACGCGTGTCGTCATCAAGGTGGACAAGAAGTCCGACACGGCAGCTGATGCCAAGGGTGATACCAAGAAGGACGGCAACAAGTCCGACAGCAAGCAGGCCGCAGCCAAGCCGGTACGGCACGCCAACGCGAAGCCGGACACCGCAGCCGCTAAGCCGGCCGCCGCAAAGCCCGGCGACAAGCAGGCGGCCGCAAAGCCCGCGGCGAAGCCGAAGGCCGCCACGAAGCCGAAGAGCGACGCCAAACAGCCGGCCGGCTAGCCGCCCCGATCCAATGCGTCGATAGCGCGCAGCGGCTTGCCATTGGCCGCGGCATTGCTCAATACTGCCGAAAACAACGCGGCCAAGCCCGGAAAAGCCGGAGACGAATCCGGGACAAGCGGCAAGTCATGAGAGGGGAATGACCAAAATGGAGCGCATCTGGCTCAAGCAGTATCCGGCCGGCGTGCCCGCCGATATCGACGTCACGCAGTATTCCTCGCTGGTCGAGCTGCTGGAGGAAAGCTTCACGAAATTTGCCGACCGCAAGGCTTTCATCTGCATGGACAAGTCGATCACCTATCGTGACCTCGACCAGATGTCGACGGCGCTCGGCGCCTATCTGCAGAGCAAGGGCCTTCAGAAGGGCGCGCGCGTCGCGCTGATGATGCCGAACGTGCTGCAATATCCGATCGCGACCGCTGCGGTGCTGCGCGCCGGCTATGCCGTGGTCAACGTCAATCCGCTCTACACGCCGCGCGAGCTCGAGCATCAGCTCAAGGATTCCGGCGCCGAGGCGATCATCGTCCTGGAGAATTTCGCCACCACCGTGCAGAAGGTGCTCGCCAACACCTCCGTCAAGCACGTCATCGTCGGCAGCATGGGCGACCTGCTCGGCTTCAAGGGGGTGATCGTCAACCTGGTGGTGCGGCGCGTGAAGAAGATGGTGCCGGCCTGGTCGATCCCGGGCGCCGTGACGTTCAACGACGCGCTCGCGGCCGGACGCGGCATGAAGCTCAACAAGCCCGCGCTCACGCGCCAGGACGTCGCCTTCCTGCAATATACCGGCGGCACCACGGGCGTTTCCAAGGGCGCCACCCTGATCCACCAGAACGTGCTCGCCAACGTGCTGCAGAACGACGCCTGGCTGCAGCCCGCGCTGAAGAAGCCGCCGCATGTCGAGCAGCTCTTCATCGTTTGCGCGCTGCCGCTCTACCACATCTTCGCGCTGACCGCCTGTTACCTGCTCGCGGTGCGCGCCGGCGGCGTCAACCTCTTGATCCCGAACCCGCGCGACATGGCGGGCTTCGTCAAGGAGCTGTCGAAGTATCAGATCAACAGCTTCCCGGCGGTCAACACGCTCTACAACGGCCTGTTGAACACGCCCGGCTTCGACAAGCTCGACTTCTCAAAGCTGAAGACCTCGTTCGGCGGCGGCATGGCGACGCAGAAGCCCGTCGCCGAGAAATGGCTGAAGGTGACCGGCTGCGCGTTGTCGGAAGGCTACGGCCTGTCGGAGACTTCGCCGACGCTGACCTGCAATCCCGCCGACACCGACAAGTTCTCCGGCTCGATCGGCCTGCCGGTGCCCTCGACCTGGCTGTCGATCCGCGACGACGACGGCAACGAGCTGCCGATCGGCCAGGCCGGCGAGATCTGCGCCAAGGGCCCGCAGGTGATGGCCGGCTACTGGAACAGGCCGGACGAGACCGCGCACGTGATGACCGCAGACGGCTACTTCCGCACCGGCGACATCGGCGTAATGGACGAGAACGGCTTCACCAAGATCGTCGACCGCAAGAAGGACATGATCCTGGTTTCCGGCTTCAACGTCTATCCGAACGAGATCGAGGAAGTGCTCGCGAGCCATCCGGGCGTGCTGGAATGCGCCGTGATCGGCGTGCCCGACGCGAAGTCCGGCGAGGCGGTCAAGGCGTTCGTGGTCAAGAAAGACCCGAACGTCACGGCCGAGGATATCATCAAGTTCGCAGCGACCCAGCTCACCGCCTACAAGGTGCCGAAGCAGATCGAGTTCAGGACCGACCTGCCGAAGACCAATGT
This sequence comes from Bradyrhizobium sp. ISRA436, assembly GCF_029910015.1. NCBI lineage: Bacteria > Pseudomonadati > Pseudomonadota > Alphaproteobacteria > Hyphomicrobiales > Nitrobacteraceae > Bradyrhizobium > Bradyrhizobium sp. ISRA436. Next base: position 1,153,260 of record NZ_CP094519.1, on the reverse strand, counting down.
CGGCAAGATCCTGCGCCGCGAGCTGCGCGACGAGAAGAAGGCCGCGGCGTGAGACGAGCGCCGCGGGCGTCGAACGATGACTGACGCGCAGCTCGTGACGGCAGCCGACGTCCTCGCGTTCTGGCGCGAGGCCGGTCGTGACCGCTGGTACAAGCGCGACGACGCCTTCGATGCCGAGATCCGTGACCGCTTTCTCGCCACATGGCGGAAGGCCGCCGCCGGCGAACTTTCCTCATGGGAGGCGAGCGACGACGGCGCGCTGGCGCTCATCATCGTGCTCGACCAGTTTCCCCGCAACATGTTCCGCCAGGACGCGCGGACCTTTGCGAGCGACACGCTGGCGCGCGAGGCCGCGGGCCGCGCGATCGAGCGCGGCGTCGACGGACGGATCGATCCGCTCTTGCGCGAATTCCTCTATCTGCCCTTCATGCATTCGGAGCATCTGGCCGACCAGCAGCGCTGTGTTGCGCTGATCCGGCAAGCCGGCGGCCATCCGGACAACCTGAAATATGCCGAGGACCACGCCGACATCATTCGCCGGTTCGGGCGCTTCCCGCACCGTAACCGCATCCTGGGCCGGCCGACGACGCCGGAAGAGCAGGCTTTCCTCGATGCGGGAGGATTTTCCGGCTGATGACGGAACAGTGACCAGCCTCCGGCATTGCCGTTCTTCCACCAGCTCGTATTGTGCCGTGCGACCGCCGGGGTTAAGACAGTTCCGCTTCACCGAGGGAGAACAACGATGACGATCAAGGTTGGCGACAAGCTGCCGGAAGCCAAGTTTCGCGTGATGACCGCCGAAGGGCCGCAGGTCAAAACCACTGACGATATCTTCAAGGGCAAGAAGGTCGCCCTGTTCGCGGTGCCCGGCGCCTACACCGGCACCTGCCACAAGATGCACCTGCCGAGCATCTTCCTCAACGCCTACGCCATCAAGAACAAGGGCGTCGACACCATTGCGATCGTCTCGGTCAACGACGCCTTCGTGATGAACGCCTGGAAGCGCGACACCGACCAGCGCGACGAAGCCACCTTTCTCGCCGACGGCAATGCCGACTTCACCAAGGCGATCGGCATGGAGCTCGACGCCTCGGCCAACGGGCTCGGCATCCGCTCCAAGCGCTACTCGATGCTGGTCGAGGACGGCATGGTGAAGAAGTTCAACCTCGAGCCCGCCCCGGGCAAAGTCGAGGTCTCCGGCGGCGACACGCTGCTCGGGCAGCTCTGAGCTGAACGCCACGCGCACACTGTCGTCGCCCGGCTTGACCGGGCGACCCAGTACGCTGTGGCCTCCGTTTTGAAAACCGCCGCCTCTGGAATACTGGATCGCCCGCCTTCGCGGGCGATGACAGTTATGAGGAATCGTAGGATGGGTAGAGCGCAGCGAAACCCATCACCTTCGTGCCGCGGACTGAGATGGTGGGTTTCGCTTCGCTCTACCCACCCCACACCTAGGGACGCAGCGACGCCCTACAACTCCTTCAGCCGCGCCATCGCGACGCCCTCGCGCGCAAGCTGATCCGCACGCTCGTTCTCGGCGTGGCCGGCGTGGCCCCTGATCCAGTGCCAGCGCACCTCATGCGGCTTCAGCGCGGCGTCGAGCCGCTGCCACAGCTCGACATTCTTGACCGGCTTCTTGTCGGCGGTGCGCCAGCCGTTGCGCTTCCAGCCATGGATCCAGCCGGTGATGCCCTGGCGGACATACTGACTGTCGGTCGTGAGGTCGACGACGCAAGGCTTCTTCAGCGCTTCGAGCGCCGAGATCGCCGCCATCAGCTCCATGCGATTGTTGGTGGTGTGCGGCTCGCCGCCCTTCAATTCCTTCTCGACCTCGCCGAATCTGAGGATCGCGCCCCAGCCGCCCGGTCCGGGATTTCCGGAGCAGGCACCGTCGGTGAAAACAGTGACATGCGGCTTTTCGCTCACGCCGCGCATCCTGCCGGCGTGATGCCATAGTCGTTGAGACCAGCGACATTCTGCTGGAAGCGCAGCTTGCGGACATATTCCAGTGGGTCCTTCGGCTGCACCAGCGCGCCTTCCGGCACGTTGAGGAAGTCGACGAGGCGCGTCAGCAGGAAGCGCATCGCGGCCCCCCGCGCGAGCAGCGGCATCGCGGCCTCCTCGGCCGCCGACAACGGCCGTTCGCGGCGGTAGGCATTGAGCAACGCGCGGGCCTTGGTGACATTGAAGGAATGATCCGCCTCGAAGCACCAGGCGTTCAGGCAGATCGCGACGTCGTAGGCCAGGATGTCGTTGCAGGAGAACGGGAAGTCGATCAGCCCCGACACCTTGTCGCCGAGGAAGAAGACGTTGTCGGGAAACAGGTCGGCATGGATGACGCCGACCGGCAGGTCGGTCGGCCAGCTAGCTTCGAGATGATCGAGCTCGCGCGCGACGAAGTCGTGCAATCCCACCTGGATGCTGTCGGCCCGCGCCGCCGCGAGATCGAACAGCGGTCGCCAGCCGGAGACCGACAGCGGGTTTGTCCGCACCAGCGGAAAGTCGCGGCCGGCGAGATGCATCTTGGCCAGCGCTCCGCCGACGCCCGAGCAATGCGTCACGTTCGGCCGCCGCGGCCATAGCCCTTCGAGGAAATTGATGACCGCCGCCGGCCGGCCGGCGAGCCGGCTATAGACCTCGCCCTTGCGATTGCGCGCCGGCTGCGGGCAGGAGACGCCGCGCTCGGCGAGATGCGCCATCAGCGACAGGAAATACGGCAGGTCGTCCTCCGCCACACGCTTTTCGTAGAGCGTGAGGATGTAGGCGCCCTGGCCCGTATGCAGCAGGAAGTTCGAATTCTCGACGCCCTCGGCGATGCCCTTGTAGGAGAGCAGTTCGCCGATGTCGTAGCTTTTGAGGAATTCCGCGAGATCTTCGGCGGCGACGTCGGTGTAGACCGCCATATGGTTTATTCCGCGACGGCAGCGTCAGGCCGCAGCGAACGCGGCAGCGGGAAGAACTCGTTCTCTTCCGCAGCCGAGACCGTCTCCACGTGAAGTTCGTAGCGTTCGGCGAAGGCGCCCATGATCTCCTCGACGATCACCTCCGGCGCCGACGCGCCCGCGGTGATGCCGAGGCTCTTGATGCCTTCGAAGCGCTTCCAGTCGATGTCGCTGGCCCTTTGGGCAAGCACGGCAATGGGGCAGCCCTCGCGCTCGGCGACCTCGCGCAGACGCTGCGAGTTCGACGAGTTCGGCGCACCGACCACGATCAGGGCATCGACCACCGGGGCCACCTTCTTCACCGCGAGCTGGCGGTTGGTGGTGGCGTAGCAGATGTCCTCCTTGTGCGGACCGTTGACGTTCGGGAAGCGCTCCTTGAGCAGCGCCACGATCTCGGCGGTGTCGTCGATCGACAGCGTGGTCTGGGTCACAAAGGCGAGGTTGTCGGGGTCCTTCGGCATGAAGGTCTTGGCGTCCTCGGCGGTCTCGATCAGGGTCACGGCCCCCGGCGGGAGCTGGCCCAGGGTACCGACCACCTCCGGATGGTGCGAATGCCCGATCAGAAGGATTTCCCGGCCGCGCTTGAAATGGATCGCCGCCTCGCGGTGGACCTTGGTCACCAGCGGGCAGGTTGCGTCCAGCGAGAAGAAATTGCGGGCCTTGGCTTCGGCAGGAACCGATTTGGGAACCCCGTGGGCCGAGAACACCACCGGCGCGTTGGTATCGTCGGGGATTTCGGCCAATTCCTCGACGAAAATCGCGCCTTTCGTCTTCAGGCTGTCCACCACATACTTGTTATGGACGATCTCGTGCCGGACATAGACCGGGGCACCATAGATCGTGAGCGCCCGTTCCACCGTGTCGATGGCACGAACAACCCCGGCGCAGAAGCCACGCGGGGAACAAAGCACGATTCTAAGATCGGGTTTTTTCGCTGACATGAGGCCATCTCGGGACCGAATCACCCCTCGCCGCCGGGCGGGGAACGGCCAATTCGGATAAGGACTTGGGACTGCTTTCGGGCGCTGTCAAGGCGATTTTGCTGGCCCATTGCGCCATTCCCCCCTGAGGGCTTATATAGGGCCAGAATTCCCGTCATCGCCGATGACTACCAGCTTCGCCTCGACAGAGGTGGGCGAAGCACAAAGGAGATTTGCCATGAGCAACGCACCGCTGATGCCGAAGGCGACTGCCGTGTGGTTGGTCGACAATACCGCTTTGACCTTCGATCAGGTGGCCGATTTTACCAAAATGCATCCCCTCGAGGTGCGCGCTATCGCCGACGGCGATGCCGCCCAGGGCATCAAGGGTATGGACCCGATTTCCAACGGCCAGCTCACCCGCGAGGAGATCGAAAGGGGTGAAAGCGACCCGAACTATCGCCTCAAGCTTCAGGAGAGCAAGGTGGTGCTGCCGGCCGCGGCAAAGAAGAAGGGCCCGCGCTACACCCCGGTGTCGCGTCGCCATGAGCGGCCGAGCGCCATCCTGTGGCTGGTGCGCAACCACCCCGAACTGAAGGACGCGCAGATCATGCGTCTGGTCGGCACCACCAAGACCACGATCGCGAGCGTGCGCGACCGCACCCACTGGAACGCCTCGACGCTGACGCCGATGGACCCGGTGACGCTCGGCCTGTGCTCGCAGATCGAGCTCGATTTCGAGGTGCAGCGCGCCGCCAAGGAGAAGCCGACCACCACCGTCTATGGCGGCGCCACGCTGCTGCCGGCCTCCGAGACCACGCGCAAGGATCAGCCCGACTACGAGCCGGCCGAGAAGCAGCACGACGATCTCAACGTCGACGCCGTGTTCGCCAAGCTCAAGACGATCGGCGGCAAGAAGGCCGACGACGAGGAAGAGTGAGCGCGAACCACGCGATCGATTGCGGGACTACGAAGCGCGGCAGGGCAACCTGCCGCGCTTTTTGTTTGTGCACAAGCGGCGCCAGGAACACCACGAGAAGATGCGCCGACCTATGTCAGCCGAGTTCGATCTCGCCCGATATGTCATGAACGAGATTGACGCCGCCGATGGTCAGCACAACCTTCGCCGGAAGCTTCTCGTTGCCTTTGAGCCGGCCGCTCGCGACGGCCTCGCGCACGGCCTTTTCGACTTCGCGCTGGGAAGTAATGCCGACCTTCTTGAGGAAACCGCGAAGGCTGGCGTTGAAAACGTCCTCGTTCATCATCGCCTCCTCATTATCTCTAATGCACGTCCGGATGGTTCATCATGTATTCGCCGAGATCGCGCTGGCGGCGATCGGAGCGGGCCTCGGCGTTCTGACGCTGGACGTCGCGATCCCTGCGGCACGCGACATATTCGGGCGAGCCGACCTTCACGGTGCCGTTGGCCTGGCAGTACTGATCGTCATCGCCCATGCTCTCCGCGACCGGCGAGTGGCCGCGCTCGAGGCAGCCTGCGAGCAGCGGCAGCGCAAGCAGCAAGGCGAAGGGCGCGCGTGCGGAAATCGTTCGCATCCGTTGAGTCCGTATCTTGTGGCGACGTAACGTAAGAGACCGGGATGACCCGGCAATCCAACAAAATCAAGACGGTTTTGCTTCTGGATGCGTTTCGGCTTCCGGGCCGCCCATGTCATTCCGGGGCGATACGCAGCATCGAACCCGGAATGACGAACGCCTACACCTTGTCCTTCAGCGCAGCGCCGATCTCGTCGAGCACCTTCGGATCCTCGATCGTCGCCGGCATGGTCCAGGGCTCGCCGTCGGCGATCTTCTTGATGGTGCCGCGGAGGATCTTGCCGGAGCGGGTTTTCGGCAGCCGCGCCACGGTGATCGCGAGCTTGAACGCGGCGACCGGGCCGAGCTTCTCGCGCACCAGCGCCACGACCTCCTTCTCGACATCATCAGGGCGCTTCGCCACGCCGGCCTTCAGCACCAGGAAGCCGCAGGGCACCTCGCCCTTGATCGCGTCCTTGATGCCGAGCACGGCGCATTCGGCGACGTCGGGGTGCGACGCCAGAATTTCTTCCATGCCGCCGGTGGAGAGCCGGTGACCGGCGACGTTGATGATGTCGTCGGTGCGGCCCATCACCCAGACGTAGCCGTCCTCATCCTTGTAGCCGGCATCCGACGTCTTGTAGTAGCCGGGGAATTCCGAGAGATAGGCTTCCTTGAAGCGCTCGTCCTGCTGCCACAGCGTCGGCAGGCAGCCGGGCGGCATCGGCAGCTTGATCACGATCGACCCCATGGTGCTCGCAGGCACCGGCTTCGCCGACTCGTCGACCACGTCAACTTGATACCCCGGCATCGGCACCGTCGGCGAACCGTGCTTGACCGGCAGCATGCCGAGGCCCACCGGATCGCCAGCGATGCACCAGCCGGTCTCGGTCTGCCACCAGTGATCGATCACCGGTACCTTGAGCTGCTGCTCCGCCCACTCCACCGTGGGCGGATCGGCGCGCTCGCCGGCGAGGAAGAGCGTACGGAAGTTCGAGAGGTCATGCTGGCGGATGAACTTGCCGTCCGGATCTTCCTTGCGGATGGCGCGGAACGCCGTCGGTGCCGTGAACAGCGCCACCGCCTTGTGCTCGGAAATCAGACGCCAGAACGCGCCGGCGTCGGGCGTGCCGACCGGCTTGCCCTCATACATGATCGTGGTCGCGCCGTGGATCAGCGGACCGTAGACGATGTAGCTGTGACCGACCACCCAGCCGATGTCGGAGCCGCACCACCAGACCTCGCCCGGCTTCACGCCGTAGAGATTGTACATCGACCACTTCAGCGCGACGAGATGCCCGCCATTGTCGCGCACGACGCCCTTCGGAATTCCCGTCGTGCCTGAGGTGTAGAGGATGTAGAGCGGATCGGTCGCCAGCACCGGGACGCACGCCGCGGCCTTGCCGGCGTCGAAGGCGGCCTGGCGCAAGCTCGCCCAATCATGGTCGCGGCCGACTGTGAGCTCGCAGCCGTGCTGCGGCCGTTGCAGGATGATGCAGGTCTCCGGCTTCGCGCTGGCGAGGCGGATTGCTTCATCGAGCAGCGGCTTGTACTGCACGATGCGCCCGGGCTCGAGCCCGCAGCTTGCCGAGAAGATCAGCCTCGGCTTGGCGTCATCGATCCGGCTCGCCAGCTCCTTGGCCGCGAAGCCGCCGAACACCACGCTGTGCACCGCACCGATCCGCGCGCAGGCGAGCATCGCGACCACCGCCTCCGGCACCATCGGCATATAGAGGATGACGCGATCGCCCTTGGTGACGCCGAAATCCTGCATCACCGCGGCCAGCGTCTGCACCTCCTCCAGCAGCTCGGAATAGGTGAATTTCGTGATCGTGCTGGTGAGCGGAGAATCGTGGATCAGCGCGAGCTGGTCGGAACGGCCGCCGGCGACATGGCGATCCAGTGCGTTGTAGCAGGTGTTGACCACGGCCCCGGCGAACCAGCGCCCATACACCCCGATCGCGGGATCGAAGATCTTCTTTGCCGGCTCGATCCAATCGATCTCGCGCGCCGCTTCTGCCCAGAATCCCTCGGGATCCCGAAGCGAGCGGGCATACACCTCATGATACCGGCTGTTCTGCTGAATGTTCATCGCGTTTCTCCCTCGCCTCTCTCCGTCGTCATGGCCGGGCGCCTGTCCCCGACTCGATCGGGGATCGACCCGGCCATCCACGTCTAGGGCCAGGCATGACGACTACGGATAGTTGGCTCTCTTGGCGGCCATTGTCATAGGCTCACCCGATAATTCAAGCCGTAAACTGACCGACGTTAGCACTAGTATCCGTCCGCGCCGTTCAGCCGCTGCAGCCGCTCGCGCATCTCCTTCTGCAAATCGTAGCCGGGCTTGCCGAACTGGATATTGCGGCGGGCGATGAACTGATCCTGATCGCGCTGCAGCTCGCGCGCCTGACGCGGATCCTGCGCCTCACGGATCGCACGGACGGTCGATGCGTTGATCTCGCGATCGAGGTCGGCGAGGCCGGGATTGGCGCAGATCGCCTTTTCGACCGCGCGGCGCGCCTTGCGGCAATCGAAGCTCGGCTTGCCGGCGACCGCCATCATGGCGCCCATCCGTTCCAGCTCGAGCGATAGCGACTTGTAATTGGCCTTGGCCGCGGCGTGATCGGGATCGAGCTTGAGCGCGGCGCCGAAATCCATGATGGCCTTGGGCCGGTCGCCTTTCCGGCGCCAGAGCTCGCCGCGCGCATTGTGCGCGTCGGCCTGCCCCGGATCGAGCCGCAGCACGGTGTCGTAATCGCCGATCGCGCGATCGATCATCTGCTTGCGGTCGAAGGCGGCGGCACGCGCCATCAGGGCCTTGATGCGATCCGACTTGGCCGCCTTCTCGTTGTCGATGAACGCGCCGCAGACGTCGATCGTCTTGTCATCGTCCGCTGCTGCGGCCGCGGCCACGCAGGGGCCCGGATCAGCCTCGACGTCCTTGCCCGGTTCGCTACTGGTCGCGCACGCGACGCCGGCCATGATCATGCATGGCAGGGAAACGCTCAGCAGCGCCAGGGCCAGATGTCCAGGGTTGCGTCGCATCACAATCGCCGACAAGACGTCCCTCTCCCGCGCCTGAACCAACCAGACGGCTGCCCTGCGGACAGCACGCAATTTGCCGCAAAACCACACGCTGGATTATACGTCAATTGCGACGATCGGCTGCACGGGGGCATCTTGCTGACATTCGAATGGATCATCGGCCTCCTGCTCGCCGCCGTTGCGCTGTCGGCGCTGGCGCGGCGACTCAAGGTCCCCTACCCGACGTTTCTTGCGATCGGCGGCATGCTGCTGGCTCTGCTGCCGTCGGGTCCGTCCTGGATCCTGGAACCGAAGCTCGCGCTGGCGCTGTTCGTTGCGCCGGTCCTGCTCGACGCCGCCTTCGACACCTCGCTGCGCGATCTCCGCAACAACTGGCTGCCGGTTTCGACGCTCGTGCTGGTCGCGGTCGGCGTCACGACGGTGGCCGTTGCCGTCGTCGCGCGCTGGCTGCGCCCGGACATGCCTTGGGCCGTTGCAGTCGCGCTCGGCGCCATCGTGGCCCCGCCCGATGCCGCGGCAGCGACCGCGATCCTGCGCCAGGTCAGCTTGCCCTATCGGATCCAGAAGATCCTCGAGGGCGAAAGCCTGCTCAACGATGCCAGTGCGTTGCTGAGCTATCGTGTCGCCGTCGGCCTGATCGCCGCCGAGCACATGAAGGTGCGCGAGTTTGTGCCCGCCATCACCTTCGCACTGCTCGGAAGCCTCGCCGCCGGCTTTCTGTTCGCGCAGGTCTGGATGACGATGACGCGCCGCATCACCGAGGCGCCGAGCGCAATCATCACGCAGTTCGCCGGTACCTTCATGGTATGGATCGTCGCCGAGCATATCGGGCTATCCGGCATCCTCACCATCATCGCCTATGCGATCACCATTGCCCGCACCGCACCGACCCGCACCTCGGCGCGGCTGCGCGTGTCATCCTATGCGGTGTGGGAAACCGTCGTCTTCGTCCTCAACGTGCTGGCGTTCATGCTGATCGGCATGCAGTTGCGCCCGATCTGGTCGGGGCTCGACGCCGACGTGCGGTACAAATACGGCAGCTTTGCCCTGGCGATCCTCGCCGTCGTGATCGTCGCCCGCATCGCCTGGGTGATACCGTATGGCGCATTCCTGCGGGCCTTGAAGGCGCGCGGCGTGCTTCCGCCACACGTGGTGGCGGCCGTACCGTCATTGCGACGCGGCATTGTTGTGTCCTGGTGCGGGATGCGCGGCATCGTCACGCTGGCGGCCGCCTTTGCGCTGCCCGAGTACTTTCCGTATCGCGATCTGATCCTGCTGACGGCGTTTGCCGTTGTGCTTGGGTCGCTGGTGATCCAGGGCCTGACGCTGCGGCCGCTGATCCTGGCACTGAAATTCGACGACGACGATCCGGTTGCGCGCGAGGCCGCCCACGCCCGCAGCGTCTCCTTTCGCGCCGCGCTCGACGAAATCGAATCGGACCCGTCCGAGGAAGCCGAAATCCTCCGGCTCGAATACCGCGCTGTGCTGTTGCGCGCCGAGACCGACCCCGAGGGTGGCCTGGCCTCGCGCGAGCTCCCGGCGGATCCGCTGCGGCGGCGTGCCGTCGCCGCGGCCCGCCGGGCGCTGATCAACCTGCGCCGCGCCGAGCAGATCGGCGACGACGCCTTCCATCTGGTGGAGGAAGAGCTCGATCGCGCCGAGCTCAGCGTGGAAGCGTGACGGGTGCGTCGCGTTCAGGCCCCTGACTTGGAGGTGATGCCGCCATCGACCACGAGCTCGATGCCGGTGATATATTTCGATTCGTCGGAGGCGAGAAACAGTGCCGCATTGGCAACGTCCCAGGCGTCGCCCATGTGCCCCATCGGCACCTGCGCGTCGCGGGCGCGCCACATCGCTTCCACATCGCCCTTGGCATAGCTTTGCGCCAGCCCCGCCGAATGCGCGACCATCGGCGTCTTCATCAGTCCGGGCAGGATCGCGTTGACGCGGACATGCTTGGAGGCGAACTCGACCGCGGTCGAGCGCGTCATCTGGTTCATCGCGGCCTTGCTCGCATTGTAGCTGACATAGGAAATGCCGACATGGCGGATCGAGGCGATCGAGGAGATGTTGATGATCGAGCCGCCGCCCTGCTTGATCATCACGGGAATGACGTGCTTCATCGCCAGATAGGCGCTCTTGAGATTGACCGCGAAGACGCGATCCCATTCGGCTTCGCCCACCTCGACCACGCTGCCGACCTCGGCGATGCCGACATTGTTGTCGAGCACGTCGATACGGCCGTAGTTCTTCAGGCAGGCTGCGACCATCGCCTCGACCTCGCTGGCGCGCGACACGTCGGCGGTGAATGCAGTCGCCTTGCCGCCCTCGCCGGTGATGATCCCGACGGTCTCTTCCGCGGCCGCGCCGTTGCGATCGACGCAAAACACGCTGGCGCCCTCGCGCGCGAAGGTGACGGCGGTCGCCTTGCCGTTGCCCCAGCCGGGCCCGATCGAGCCCGCGCCGACCACCATCGCAACCTTGCCCTTGAGCCGATCCATCGATTGTTCTCCCCTGTTGTTCTTGTAGCCCGTGTTGTTCTTGAAGCCCGGATGAAGCGCAGCGCAATCCGGGGCCGGTGTTCCCGGATTTCGCTTCGCTACATCCGGGCTACGGATTCGGGCACACACTCATCGTGGTGACATTAGCACCGATCGGATGCCCGAAAATCTCCGATAGCGTCTGGCAGCTTCCTTCATGACACAGATGCCATTCGCCGGCGGCGCCGGAATTGCCGAGCACGACCTGCGGCCTTGGCACGGGCGCCGGCGCCCACTGGAACCAGCCGTCGATAAGGCGCGCCTCCGGCGGCGGCTCCATGCCGGCGCCGAATCCCTTGATGCGGGCCTGGACAAGCTCAAGGCCGGCCTCCGTGACGCGCCAGTCTTCCTGCCAGGCCGTCTTCTCGATCGAATGCGTCCAGGCAAGCGTGAAGGCTGCGACCGACAGCGCCTTCACGACACCTGCCGAGGCGAGGCAGAGGCTCAAGCCGCCGCCACCGCGTTGCGCGACCGCTGCCGCCACTGCCACAACACGAGCGCCGCAGCGAGCGTGAAGCCCGCGGTGTCCGAGAACGGGAAGTCGCCGAGCAGGCAGAGCGCGCCGGCCAAGGCCACGGCCAGTTCGATCAGGGTCAGCCGCGTGAACAGGAAGCCGATCGCGACCACGCCGAACAGGGCGATCGCGACCAGCGCCTTCAAGGTCGCGAGGGCCACTGCGCCGTAGAAGCCGAGCTGCGCGACCATCGGATCGTTGGTCTGCAGCATCAGCGCCGGCGAATAGACGAAGATGAAGGGAATGACGTAGCCGGCAAGCGCGATCCGCATTGCCTCCCAGCCGATCTTGTCGGGATTCTCCTTGGCGATCGGCGCCGCCGCAAGGGCCGCGAGCGCCACCGGCGGCGAGAGGTCGGCCATGATGCCGTAGTAGAACGCGAACATGTGGCTTGCGATCAGCGGCACGCCGAGTTTCGCCAGCGCGGGCGCCGCGAGCGCCGCGGTGATGATATAGGTCGGGATGGTCGGGATGCCGGTGCCGAGCAGGATCGACAGCAGCATGGTCATGATCAGCGCCAGGAACAGGCTCTTGGCGCCGAGGCCGATGATCCAGCTGCCGAAGATGGTGCCGACGCCGGTCTGCGTCATCATGCCGATGATGGTCCCGACAATGGCGCAGGCCATGCCCACCGTGAGCGCCGACTTGGCGCTGTCAGCGAGCGAGTCGCGGCATGCGGCGAGCATGGCCCGGCCGCCGCGGGTGATCGCGGCAATGGCGATCAGGCCGGTGACGATGCAGGCGACCGGAACGATCTCGAGCCCGTTGCGCGAGACCGCCGCGACCACCAGTGCCAGCCCGATCCAGAAGATGTAGCGCAGGACGGTATTGGACAAGCCGAGGGTGATGCTGGTGCCCAGGATCAACGCGACCGTCAGCGCAAGCCCCATGCTGCCGGCATAGAGCGGCGTGAAGCCCTCGAACAGCATGTAGACAAGCGCCGCGAGCGGCAGCACCAGGTACCAGCGCGCCACCAGCGCCTTCCAGGCACTCGGGATCTCCGAACGCTTCATGCCGACCAGGCCGTGCTTGCCGGCCTCGAGATGCACCATCCAGAACGCGGAGGCGAAGTAGAGGACCGCCGGGATCACCGCGGCCTTGACGATCTCCGAATAGGGAGCGCCGAGCGTCTCCGCCATGATGAAGGCGACCGCACCCATCACCGGCGGCATGATCTGTCCGCCCATCGAGGCGGTGGCCTCGACGCCGGCCGCGAAGGCGCGGCGATAGCCGAACTTGATCATCAGCGGGATCGTGAACTGGCCGACGGTCACGACGTTGGCGACGCCCGACCCCGAGATCGTGCCCATCATGCCGGAGGCGAACACCGCGACCTTGGCGGGTCCGCCGCGGGTCCGGCCGAACAGGCCCAGCGAGACGTCGGTGAAGAGCTGGATCATGCCGGCGCGCTCGAGGAACGAGCCGAACAGGATGAAGAGGAAGATGTACGTCGCCGAAACGTAGATCGGAACGCCGTAGAAGCCTTCGGTGCCGAAGGAGAGATGTGTGACGATCTGATCGAAATCGTAGCCGCGATGATTCAACGGCGACGGCAGATACTGCCCGAAAAACCAGTAGAGCAGACAGGCGCCGCACATCAGCGGCAGCGCCGCCCCCATCAGCCGGCGCGTGCCTTCGAAGATCAGCACCGCAAGCAGCGTGCCCACCGCAAGGTCAGTGGTGGTGGGATCGCCGTCGCGGGCGATCAGGTCGGCGTAGAAGATCCACTGGTAGAGCCCGCAGAGGAAGCCGGCGCCGCCGATGATCCAGCTCAGCGCGCGGCCGAAATCGGTCTTCGCCGTGAAATTACCGATCAGGCCGAAGGTCAGCAGGATCAGGAAGCCGACATGGACGCCGCGCACCACCTGGCTCGGCAGGTAGTTGAAGGCCGCGACATAGAGCTGGAACACCGCAAACGCGAGCGCGATGGCGTAGGCCAGGTAACCCCAGCCGCCCGATCCGAACCCCTCCGGAAACCCGTGCTCGAAATTGTCGAATTCAACCTTGACGGGCTGTCGAGCGCCCTCGGCCTGCTGTTGCATGAATTAGTCCCCCGCGGTCCCCGCGACGCTGACTGCACCTGCCTGGCGCCTGGGCCGCGTCCGCCGTACGTCATGCGCAGGCTCGACCTGCGCATCCATCGAAAATCAACCTCTTTAGAAAGATCGATGGCCGGGTCAAGCCCGGCCATGACACCTGAACCGACGCCGTCTCTTACTTGATCAGGCCCTTTTCCTTGTAATAGCGGATCGCACCCGGGTGCAACGGCACCGGGCTGCCGCTCGCAGCCGTCTCGAGCTTGATCTCCTTGCCCGCGGCATGAGCATTGGCGAGCTCCGGCAGCGATTCATAGACCAGCTTGGTCATCTGATAGGCGAGATCGTCTGATACGGCGCTAGAGGTGACCAGATAGTTCACCACCGCTGCGGTCGGCACATCCTTGTCCTGGCCGGTATAGGTGTTGGCCGGGATGATCACCGAGGCGAAGGGCGGACCGATCTTGTCGACGGTCTCCTTCGGCACCGCCACCACGGTAATATTGGTCGAGGTCGAGAGGTCCTTCAGCGAGGCGACGCCGAGACCGGCGGATTGCAGTGTCGCGTTGAGCTGACGGTTCTTCATCAGGTCGACGGATTCCGCGAACGGCAGATACTCGACCTTGCCGAGATCCTTGTAGCTCATGCCGGCGGCCGCAAGGATCGCGCGGGAATTGAGCTCGGTTCCGGACTTCGGCGCGCCCACCGACAGGCTCTTGCCCTTGAGATCGGCCAGCGTCTTGATGCCGCTTTCGGCGGTCGCGACGATCTGGATGTAGTTCGGGTAGATCGCGCCGATCGTGCGCAGCTTGTCGAGCTTGGTCTTGAAGCCGGCTTCCGCATCGCCTTCCCAGGCCGCCTTCAGCGAATCACCGAGCGTGAACGCGATCTCGCCGCGGCCTTGCTGCAGCAGCACCAGGTTCTCCACCGACGCCTTGGTGGCCTGTACCTGCGTCTTCACGTTGGGGATCTTGTCGCCGTAGATCTTACCGATCGCGACGCCGAGCGGATAATAAACGCCGGAGGTCCCACCCGTCAGCACGTTAATGAACTGCTCGGCCCGTGCGACAGGCGCCGACAAAACGCTGGCTGCCACGATCGCAGCAGCCACCAACTTCGAATTCATGAGTATTATTCTCCCCTTGAGCCGGCCGGAAATTGGCCGGACACCCCCGCCGGGTCAACCCATCCAAACGACGCATGCATTGTCGCAGCCGCATCGCGCCGCAATCGCGACCGGATGCGGGAACCCGGCGCCAAAAGGTTGAGGCACGAGCCCTACCCGCTAGGTATTACTTGCAGCCGCCCGAAACGCCCATCGCGCGGGCGCGCGATGCGCTGAACGTCTTCCTTGCCGATGCGCGACGGGCTCGTCCTCCATCTGGCAATCCACCTTCTGACCGAGCGGAAGAGCGCAACGCGCGGTTCGGTCACATGGACGCCGCAGATCAGATGGGCCGACGCGCTCCACTCTCTTCAAAGATCACGATGCGATGCGCGCGGTGTTGGCGCGCAATTGATTCGCGTCTGATTCGCGTCACGCCGCGCAACCTGACGTCCAACAATGGCGCAGATTGACCGCCGACGCGAGCGCATCAACACAGAGATTAACACCGTCCCTTGATGGAACACGGCGTCGTCGAATCCGGCGACGATCGTGAAGCCGTCAAATCGTGCTCATGAACGCCAGATGACGCATTTATTGCAGGCCGAGATGCGGCGTCATGTGCCACTTCCCTCGCAATTTAATTCGAATTCGCGGCCTTAAGGTTAGCGAAGCAATGCATGTATGATCCCGAAATTTCCATGATTGCCCGCGCCGCTCCGATGTACGACTCGCTCGGGGCTACTCCGAATAGGGCGGGCATGAATCACATCAGTCATATCGGATACGCACGAGCCGGCTGGTTCGGGCACCGCAAGCTGACACCGCGCGCATGCATCGCGGACAGCAAAAAACACCTCCGGACCTTCCTTGCGGAGGCACTAGAGGACCTCGGCTTCATCACCAGCGAATGCGGTCAGGCCGACGAACTTGACGCCGTATTGGACGCTGAACAACCCGATCTGCTCGTGCTCGGCGTGTCCGTGGACGGGATCGAAGTCAGTAAAATTCTCGAGACTTTGGTGAGAAAAGAGTACGGCGGCAAGGTGCTCGTCATCGGCCGGCCGGACTCGATCATCGTCAAGGCGGTCAGACAGATAGGCGACGAATACGGTATCTCGATGCTACCGGCATTGCCGACACCTTTCAGCGCCGCAACCCTTCGTGACACCCTTGCGTCACTGATTCCGGCCGAACCTGCGCCAAGCCCGGCAGTCGACGTCCCCGAAGCCTTGAAGGCCGGGTGGCTCGAGCTCTGGTACCAGCAAAAGATCCACCTCCGGACGTTGGCTCCAAGCGGAGCCGAGGCGCTGATCCGGATGCGCCATCCCGCCTGGGGCATCGTTCCGCCTGCGTATTTCATTCCCGACGAGGGCGATCCGCACTTCCAAGCCCTGTCCGAATTCGTCATCGAGCGGGCGATCGAGGACTGGCGATATCTGATCGAGCAGAAGGGGCCGGTTGATCTCTCGATCAACCTGCCGATCTCCTTCCTTGCCAACGCCGATGCAGTGCGCGAGCTCTGTCGCCGGATGCCGGATCACCCGGCGTTCGCAGGCCTCCTGATCGAGATCGACAGCGCAGAGCTCATCGACAATCTGGACCTTGCGATCGATGTCGCCAGGCGCGTGCGCCTGCACAACATTGCGATCTCGATCGACAATGTCGGCGCCAATTGGCCATCTCTGCTGGGGCTCGAGACCTTTCCCTTTGTCGAACTGAAGGTCGACCATCAGTTCGTCACCGGCTGCGCGGATCAGCGTCTGAAGCAGACGGTGTGCCGCCGGATCGTCGAGCTGGCCCACGACAACGGTGCGCGCGCCGTTGCGCAAGGGGTCGAGAGCCGCGCGGATTTCCTTGCCGCGCACGACATGGATTTCGATCTGGTCCAGGGGTACCTGTTCGGAAAGCCGATGGGCCTCAGGAAGTTCGCAAGATCGCGCCTTCAGCTTCCGGCCGAAAGGGACGTCGCGTCCTGACGCAGGACTGCGTCAGGTCCGGGCGCTGCGATCGATTCCACGCAACGCCTCGCCGCGGGCGATCTGCCGCTTGGCATTCGAATAGGTCGGGACTTCAAGCAGCGAACCGTCGAGCTCGACCCGACCAAGACCGCACCGTCGTCACTGGAACGTCATATCAAGGCATTTCGAGATGTCGGAGCCGAGCCCCGACGAGATGGTGATGCAGCCGCGGATCTTCTGGGTGTTGTTGTCGCTCGCCCAGATCGCATAGCCGCCGGGGCCGAAGAACGAGTTGGTGTTCGGCGGCTCGGTCTCGGTGGCGTCGAACGAATAGTTGCCGTCGGTATCGAAGATGCGCGGCTTCTTGGTGCAGCCGCCGTCGGCCTGAACGTTGATGACCTCTTTGTTGTCACGCGTCAGCGCCAAGGATACCTGGCAGCGAAAGTATTCCGAGGTCTTGGTGTTGAACAGATAGGCGTACGACCTGCAGGTCGCAGTGTTGAGCTTGCCGGCCGAGAGACCTCGGCTGCAGGCGATCCGCTGGTTATTGGAGAGCTTGAATTCGTCCGCCTGCGCGACCGAAGCCAGCATCATCAACGACAGAGCGACACCGAAACCGATCTTCACGACGTGGTGCATACGAATCATCCCAAGGTGTGTTCTGGCAATGAACTGGTTGTAGACGGAAACGCGAAGATAGTCGCGAGGCGGAAAATCACAAAGCCGCTGACATGCGCGGGTGGCCGCGCCCATTGTCGTATTGACGGCTCAGCGACGTTCGTGATTTGTTCAAGATGCTGATACGACGCCATTTTTCGGCCGGAGGTGGATCATGACGCATTTTTCAACCAGGACCTTTTTCGCGACAGCCGCCCTTATCGCACTGACAACATCCGCCTTCGCCCAATCGGCGAGGCCGTGGGAGCTGAAGACCGACATGGGCTATGCCTATGGCAAGGACGGCAAGACCTGGTCATACAAGATGGGCACCAACAATGCCGGCACGCTGTTGAAGGGAGCCAAGAAGGTGCCGAAGGGCACGCTCTTTTTTATTGGCCAGAACGGCCAGCTCTACATGCGCTCCGGCCCCTATCTCGAGAGCGACGGCAAGTTCATGTTCGGATCCGAATAGGACTCCAAACTCGCATCCATCCACAGTAGCGGCGGGTGACGATCAGAACGCAGCAGCCAGTTCCTTCGCACCGGGCTTGTTGCAGTTGTAATTCATCCGCTCGTTGGTCACCGCGAGCAGCTTCGCCACCGTGTTGTGGCGGATCGCAACGGGATTGCGCTCGTAACCCGAACGCTGGAAGAAGTTCGCGGTCGGCACCCGCTCGCGCATCGCCTGCGGCATGGTCACCATGTCGAGCCCGGTGCCGTCGCCGGTCAGATTCATCATCTCGAGTTCGGCAGCAGTGAGCGGCCGGTTGTAGCCCTTGCCGCGCGCGAAGATCACCGAGGTCAGCAGCGTGTGGGTTTGCAGCATCGGGCCGACGTCGATGTCGAGCACCATGGCGTGCACCGCCCAGCCCTGCGGGGTGTCGGCGAGCCGCTGATGCGCCGACCAGTCGTCGGGCACCGTGCGCGTGAACGCGACCATCTTCTTCAGCACCGCGAGCTTGTGGTCCATCGCCTTGCGCGCCGGCCCTTGCAGGGCCGCAGCCCGTTCGGCCAGCGCCTTGATGAAGAGGTGGCCCTGCTCGGCGAACAGCTCGACGCTGTTGGTGGTGAGCAGCTGATTGTAGCCGACCGCGGTGGAAATGGCGCGCCTGCCGCCATGCTCGATGCCCGACTGTACGTCGTAATTGCCGGTGCCGCCGGTCTCGAAAGAATAGACCCGCACCGCCTGTTCCGGCGTAAGGCCCGCGGCCCGCGCATATCGGGCATAGGCACGCTTGAAGTCCATCTCGGAGGCGGGACGCTGCGGTGTGAACTGGAATTGCTCGGCGGCCGCGCGGACGAAATCCGCGACCAGCGGGATCGGTTTGCGCGGCGGCCGCGGCCGCTCCTCTTCCTCCTCCGGCGCCGGATTCACCGGCCGCTTCGGTCCCTGATAGACCGGCGGCTGCTCCAGCACGTAGTCGTCGAGCGTGATCTGCACGCGGTCGCGGCGCTTGGCGTTGCGGGTGCGGCGCTTGTCGGCGATCGCGTTCCAGTAGGCGTCCGCCTCCTGCTCGAAGGCGGCGCGCGCCTCCAGATATTCCTTCAGCTTGCGGCGATATTCGGCGATCGCAAAGGGGGATACCGCCTGCGCCATCGCGTTCGCGGTGGCCGGCGGCAAGACGTGGGTCTCACTCGCCAACACGGACGTCGCGCCCGCAGTCAGCGCGAGTGCGACAAGGCCAAGGCACGGGCGAATCAATTGCGGGCGCATAGTCCTCTTGTAGCAAGCGCGGGCGCGAAGTCAGCCCGGAATTCCGCGGGGCCGCGCGCGCCGCGATGCCGCGGAGTTGTGCCGCGAAAACAACATCTTTGCTGCATCAACGCGGAGGCATGTGGCACGCCTTGCCCGAAAGATGAACAGACAGTTACGCCGGCGCAATTCGAACCCCGCTATTTCCAGGCGAACACCGGCTGCTCCAGATCGGCGACGCGGGTGTCGCGCCCGGCCAGCACTTCGCGGAACTGATAGATCAGCGCCGCTGTCGGCGCATGGATGAGCTGGCCGCCGAGGCGGAAGCGGATCACGCGCCGCACGCTCTCGGGGATCGAGACGAAGGTGAAGGCGTCAGCGGCCTCGACCGCGTCCAGCCCGATGCGATGCACCGAAGCGACCTCGTCCGGGTTCGGCACGATCTCGCCTGTCCTGCCCGCCCAGACCACGACCGGCGTGATCAGATAGCCCGAGCGTGTCGGGTAATCGTCGAGCATGCCGAGCACGGCGCTGTTGTCGAGCGAAAGTCCGAGCTCCTCGTGCAACTCGCGCAGCGCGGCCTGCGCCTGCGTCTCGCCGGCATCGCAGCGCCCGCCCGGCAACGCCCATTGCGCGCTGTGAGCGTGGAGGCTGGCGCTGCGACGGGTCAGCAGGAACGCGGTGTCGCTGCCGTCATCGCCCTCGGTCAGCGCGATCGCGACCGCCGCACGCTTCAGCGTCGGCGCGGCGCCCGCCGGCGCCAGGCGCGTGAACGCGGCGCAGAGCTCTGCGATATTCCGCCGGGTGGCATCGTCAAATGTGCGGGCCATTGATCTTGACTACAACACAACAGCATTTGATGAAATGACCGCTAGCACATACCCACTTGCAACCAATGGACCCCATCACATGACGGCGAAGGCCGCGGACAAACTCAAATCCGACGGCTGGAAGATCGCCGACACCACTGGCTTCCTGCATCTGGTCGGCCCGCTGTGGCATCGGATGGACGATGATCTCCCGGAATACGCGCTGATCACCGAGGACAAGCATCACAACCGCCGCGGCCTCGTGCAGGGCGGTGTGATCATGACCTTCGCCGACCGCTGCTGCGGCATGACCGCGCGCCACGTCTCGGGCAAGCCGACGCTTGCAACGGTGCAGCTCGATACCCATTTCGTCGAGGCCGGCAAGATCGGCGAGATCCTGATCACTCGCCCGCGCGTGGTGCGTTCGACCCGCAGCCTGATCTTCATCACCACCGAGGTGACCGTCGACAAGCGCTGCATCGCAATGGCCAATGGTGTGTTCAAGATCCTGAAGAACGACAGCTAGGGAGTGGTCGCGATGCAATACCGCCAGCTCGGCCGCAGCGGCCTGAAGGTTTCGTCGATCTGCCTTGGCACCATGATGTTCGGCGGACCGACCGACGAGGCGACCTCGGCGCGGATCGTCGCGAAGGCGCGCGAGGCCGGCATCAACTTCATTGACAGCGCCGACGCCTACAATGGCGGCAAGTCCGAGGAGGTGGTCGGCCGCGCGATCTCCAACCATCGCTCCAACTGGATCCTCGCGACCAAGCTCGCCAATCCGATCGGCAACGATCCGAACCACGGCGGGCTGTCGCGGCGCTGGGTGCTGCAGGCGGCGGACGAGAGCCTGAAGCGACTCGGCACGGATCACATCGACATCTACTATCTGCACAAGGAAGACCACGCGACGCCGCTGGAGGAGACGGTGCGCGCGATGGGCGACCTGATCCGCTCCGGCAAGGTGCGCTATTTCGGCGTCTCCAACTACCGCGCCTGGCGCGTTGCCGAAATCTGCAACATCTGCGACCGGCTCGGCATCGACCGCCCGATCGCAAGCCAGCCCTACTACAACGCGATGAACCGGATGCCCGAGGTCGAGCACTTCCCGGCCTGCGGCTATTACGGCCTCGGCATTGTGCCCTACAGCCCCTTGGCGCGGGGCGTCCTGACCGGCAAATACGCGCCCGACGCGGCGCCGGCCGCGGACAGCCGTGCCGGCCGCAACGACAAGCGGATGATGCAGACCGAGTGGCGGCCGGAATCCCTGCAGCTCGCGCAGGAGATCAGGCGCCACGCCGAGGCCCGCGGCATCACCGCCGGACAGTTCGCGGTCTCGTGGGTGCTGAATTCGTCGTTCGTCAGCTCGGTCATTGCGGGCCCGCGCACCGAGGCACAATGGGACGAGTACATCCGCGCGCTCGACTACCGCTTCACCGCGGACGACGAAGCGCTGATCGACCGCCTCGTCGTGACCGGCCATCCCTCGACGCCGGGATTCAACGATCCGGCCTATCCGATCGAAGGCCGGCGGGCGCGAACGGAGCAGCCGTGACCGTATCACGGCGTGGCCAGTCGTCTCGGCTGCGCCGAAGCGACGCTTCGTAGCTTCCGAATTGCGCGAGAGCCGAGTCGGCTGCAGCATCCGCGCACGACAATGCCGATGCTGGTGCGCCGATGACCGCATCCAATGTGCTGGACTGGGTCGTGGCTCTGCTGGTTTGCTGGGCAAGCCTGACCGCGGTCGTCCAACCTCCGCGCGAGACCACGCGATGCGATGCGCCGTATGCGACGAGCAGCGCGCTACTAATCCCGCTGTCACCTCCGACGCAGGCGGAGGTCGACGAGATGATCCGGGACATGATGCTGCACGATTGAGCTGGATGGGCAAATCCGGAAAGACCTTCGTCAAATACAGCCCGTGAAATGATTGAGGGCAGCGCCGAAGCGCCGCCCTCACCTGTTGCTATCACTTGCCGGCCGCTTACTTGTGGCCCACGAGATCGAAGCGATCGGCGTTCATCACCTTGGTCCACGCCGCGACGAAGTCCTTGACGAACTTCTCCTTGGCGTCGGCGGAGCCATAGACCTCGGCGAACGCACGCAGCTGCGAGTGCGAGCCGAAGATCAGGTCGACGCGGGTGCCGGTCCACTTCACCGCATTGGTCTTGCGGTCACGGCCCTCGTAGACGCCCTCGCCGGCCTCGGTCCACTTCGTCCCCATGTCGAGCAGGTTGAGGAAGAAGTCGTTCGTGAGCGCGCCCGGCTTGCCGGTGAAGACGCCGTGCTTGGACTTCTTGGCGTTGGCACCCAGCACCCGCAAGCCGCCGACCAGAACCGTCAGCTCCGGTCCGGTCAGCCGCAGCAGTTGCGCGCGGTCCACCAGCGCCTCTTCGGACGTCATGAACTGCGGCTTGCCGCCGACATAGTTGCGGAAGCCATCGGCCCGCGGCTCGAGCGGCGCGAACGACGGAGCATCGGTCTGCTCCTGCGACGCGTCGGTGCGGCCGGGCGTGAAGGGAACCTTCACGTCGGTGCCGCCATCCTTCGCCGCCTTCTCGACGGCAGCAACGCCGCCGAGCACGATGAGGTCGGCGAGCGAGATCTTCTTGCCGCCCTTCTGGGCTGCGTTGAACTCGCTCTGGATGGTTTCGAGCTTGCCCAGCACGGTCTTGAGCTGCGCCGGCTCGTTGACGTCCCAGTCCTTCTGCGGGGCGAGACGGATGCGTGCGCCGTTGGCACCGCCGCGCTTGTCGGAGCCGCGGAAGGTGGACGCGGAGGCCCAGGCCGTCGACACCAGCTCGGACACCGACAGGCCCGAGGCGAGGATCTTCGCCTTGAGCGCTTCGATGTCCTTGTCGTCGACCACGGGATGGTCGAGCGCCGGGACCGGATCCTGCCAGATCAGCGTCTCCTTCGGCACCAGCGGGCCGAGGTAACGCGCGAGCGGGCCCATGTCGCGGTGCGTGAGCTTGAACCAGGCGCGGGCAAAGGCGTCCGCGAACTGGTCGGGATGCTCGTAGAACCGGCGCGAGATCTTCTCATAGGCCGGATCGAAGCGGAGCGACAGGTCGGTGGTCAGCATGGTCGGCTTGCGCTTCTTCGACGGGTCGAACGGATCGGGAATGATCGCGTCCGCGCCCTTCGCCACCCATTGCTGCGCACCCGCCGGGCTCTTCGTCAACTCCCATTCATACTTGAACAGGTTCTCGAAGAAATAGTTGCTCCACTTGGTCGGGGACTGCGACCACACGACTTCCGGACCGCCGGTGATCGCGTCAGCGCCGACGCCGGTGCCGAATTTGCTCTTCCAGCCCAGGCCCTGGTCTTCGAGCGCCGCGCCTTCCGGCTCCGGCCCGATCAGCGACGGATCGCCCGCGCCGTGGGTCTTGCCGAAGGTGTGACCGCCGGCGATCAGCGCGACGGTCTCCTCGTCGTTCATCGCCATGCGGAAGAACGTCTCGCGGATGTCCTTCGCCGCAGCGATCGGGTCCGGATTGCCGTTCGGGCCTTCCGGGTTGACGTAGATCAGGCCCATCTGCACGGCGCCGAGCGGTTCGGAGAGCTGGCGCTCCCCACTGTAGCGCTCGTCGCCGAGCCAGGTGCCTTCCGGACCCCAGTACAGCTCTTCCGGCTCCCAGACGTCGGCGCGACCACCGGCAAAACCGAAGGTCTTGAAGCCCATCGACTCCAGCGCGACATTGCCTGCCAGGATCATCAGGTCGGCCCAGGAGATCTTGCGGCCGTATTTCTGCTTGATCGGCCACAGCAGCCGGCGCGCCTTGTCGAGGTTGGCATTGTCAGGCCAGCTGTTCAGCGGGGCGAAACGCTGCTGGCCGGCACCGGCGCCGCCGCGGCCGTCGGTGATGCGGTAGGTGCCCGCGCTGTGCCAGGCCATGCGGATCATGAGGCCGCCGTAATGGCCGTAGTCGGCGGGCCACCACTCCTGCGACTCCGTCATCAGGGCATGCAGGTCCTTGATGACCGCGTTGAGGTCGAGAGTCTTGAACTCCTTCGCGTAGTCAAACTCTTTGCCCATCGGATCGGACAGGTTCGAGTTGTGATGCAGGACCTGGACGTCGAGCGTGTTGGGCCACCAGTCACGATTCGTGTGTCCACGGGTGCCCGTAAATGGGCATTTGCCCGCGCCTTCGTCGGTTTTTGCGTCCATGTTTCTTCTCCGAGGTGGTGGATTCTTGGAATGTGCTCAAACTCTTCCAAAGTAGAGTCTACGCGCCCGATTCCATCAGGTGAAATTGACTTTAATGATCACGCCGATAAGATAATCTGATGATAAATGTCACACTCCGGCAACTCAGGTATTTCGATGCGCTGGCCCGCCATGGCCATTTCGGGCGCGCCGCCGACGCCTGCGCGATCTCGCAGCCGGCGCTGTCGATGCAGATCCGGGAAATGGAACAGGCGCTCGGCGGCGTGCTGCTCGAGCGCGGCGCGCGGCAGGTGACGCTGACGAAATTCGGCGAGGAACTTTTGCATCGGGTGCGGGACATCCTGCGCTCGGTCGATGAGCTCGGCGACTTCGCGCGCGCCTCGCGCGACAGGCTCGCGGGCCGCCTGCGCGTCGGCATGATCCCGACGATCGCCCCGTATTTGCTGCCCAAGGTGATCGAGAACCTCGCGCGGCTGCATCCCGAGCTCGACATCCATGTCCGCGAGACGCTGACGCCGAAACTGATCAAGGAGGTGTCCGAGGGCCGCCTCGATACGGCGATCGTGGCGTTGCCGGTCTCGGAACCGTCGCTGACCGAGGTCGCCCTGTTCTCGGAGAATTTCCTGCTGGTGCGGCCGGGCGCGGATGCCGGAACGCCGGTGCCGAGCAGCGAACGTCTGCGCGAAATGCGGCTCTTGCTGCTCGAGGAAGGACACTGCTTCCGCGACCAGGCGCTGTCGTTCTGCAACATGCAATCCTCGCCACCGCGCGAGGTGCTGGATGCGAGCTCGCTGTCGACGCTGGTCCAGATGGTCGGCGCCGGCATCGGGGTTACCCTGATTCCGGAAATGGCCGTGGCGGTGGAAACGCGCTCGGCGCCGGTCGTGGTCTCGCGCTTCAGGAATCCGCAGCCCTCGCGCACCATCGGCATGGTCTGGCGCAAGACCAGCCCGCTCGCCGGACAGCTCCAGCAGATCGCCGAAGTGGTGTCGCTCGCCGCCGACGCATTGCACGCGCCGAAGGAAGATGGTCGCGCGAAGGAGGCGACGAAGCGCGCGATGCGGCGAAAGTAGAGTGTTGCGCACTGCTCCCTCCGTCGTCGTCCTGGCGAAAGCCAGGACCCATAACCACCAACATTAGTTGTGCAAGCGCGATCGTGGCCACAACCTCGCGCAACGGCTGGCATTCGGGGTAACGGGTCCTGGCTTTCGCCAGGACGACGCTGGGGACAGTTCTCGGTCAATGTCTCGCATTGCGAGGAGCGACAGCGACGACTTGTCCGCCGAAGCCTCGGCGGAGGCGGAAGCAACCCATCGCTCCGCCGTCATACCCCGCGCATGCGGGGTATCCAGTACGCTGCGGCCTCTCGGGTCAATCACTGCTGCCTCTGGAATACTGGATCGCCCGCTTTCGCGGGCGATGACAGTCGTGGAGATATGCCTTCGCGTTCTCGCGGCGCGTTGCGTCCGAGCTTTGTCTTTCGTTTCGCCCTTTCTTGAGCAGAGGGCGCAGGGAAAGCCGGGTGCCGATCGCACCCATGGGTCCCGAGCAAATGGAAAGCTCGGGAGGTAGGACCACAGGTGAAACCGGAGCAATCCCGGCTTTCCCTGCGCGATGGGTTACGGCTTATACGTGCTCTCCCCGGCGAGACTGGGCTTTGTTGTCACCGTCATCAGCAGAGGCATAGCCTCTTGCTGACGAGACACCTGCCACTAGGGCGTCAGGCCTGCACGACTTCACCGTCCGCCTCATGCGCACTCGTCAGTTGCGCAATCGGCGTCCACCGCATCTCGACCCAACACTCATGACGATCGCGAAGCGCCCCTCAGGCGGGTGAGACGGACCAATCTATACACTGAGTTACGATTCCGAAAAACAGAAATATTTTTGCGCGAGGGGCTTGTGCCGTCGGGCAAATCAGTGGCATGGGCCCCGATCTGCGGGACAAGCCATTGAGACACGCGCAGACTGCGGCAGATTGAAAGCCTGCGATCGCTGCAACGCTTGCTTTGACTTTTGTTGCGAGGGGCGGGACCTACGTTTCTCGCAACCAGACTTCACCGACCGAATGGTCGGAGCGCTTGCGCAGCACAACGTCGGCCCGCGTCCGCGTGGGTTGAATGTTCTCGCGGAGATTGGCGCGATGATGCTCGCGCCACAACCTGTCCGCAACCTCGCGCGCATCATTGGGTGGGAGGTCCCTGTAGTGGTGGAAATATGAAGCGGGGTCGCGGAAAGCCGTTCGCTGGAGCCGAAGAAAGCGCTCGATATACCAGGATTGGATGTCAGCCTCATCGGCGTCGAGATAGATCGAAAAGTCGAAGAAATCCGAGACCACCACCGGCGCCGTACCGCGCGCCTGCAGGACATTGAGGCCTTCGAAAACCAGGATGTCCGGTTGCCGGACGACTTGACGTTCCGAAGGCGCGATATCGCCCATCAAATGCGAGTACACGGGCAGCTCGAGGTCGCGTTCGGCCGCCTTTATAGCCGAGAGGAATCGTAACATGCGCGGAAGATCGTAGCTCTCGGGAAAGCCCTTGCGTCGCATGAGCCCACGCTCCTCCAGAACGCTGTTGGCATGCAGGAAACCGTCGGTCGTCACCAGTTCGACTCGCGGATGATCCACCCAGCGCGCCAGAAGCGCGCAAAGCACGCGCGCAAGGGTGCTCTTGCCGACCGCAACACTCCCTGCCAACGCGATAATGTAGGGCGAACCGCGCCCCGGCCGACCGAGAAATTCCGCCTTGACGCGCGTGAGGTTGCGCGCCGCCAGGAAATGAAGGTTCAACAGGCGGGTTAGCGGCAAGTAGACGTCCGCGACCTCGGCAGACGTGATGGGCTCATTCAGGCCGCGAAGCGCCGAGAGATCGGCGTCCGAGAGAGTGAGCGACGTGTTGGAGCGCAATGCCGCCCATTCGCTTCGGCCGAAGGTCGTATATGCGGACAGCTCGTCGGAGTGGGTCATTCTCGCCTGTTCACGGAGGGCCAGACACATCCCATCAATTTTGCCGAGGCAAATCCAGACACTTTAATGCGCCTTGAGGTGAGCGCGCGAGCAGGTCGGCGGTCTCGCGGGCTTGGTGCGCCTTCATCGCACAGGTGGCGAGGTTCCGATCCCCAGGTTCCCGGGAGCTTCGCGGCCTTTTTCTGCCAACCGATCGGTAGCCGGCTTCCGTTCCGA
The DNA here is from genome assembly GCF_029910015.1 of Bradyrhizobium sp. ISRA436. Taxonomy (NCBI): domain Bacteria; kingdom Pseudomonadati; phylum Pseudomonadota; class Alphaproteobacteria; order Hyphomicrobiales; family Nitrobacteraceae; genus Bradyrhizobium; species Bradyrhizobium sp. ISRA436. Next base: position 1,126,147 of record NZ_CP094519.1, on the reverse strand, counting down.
TGGATCACCGCGAGATCCGCTGTGCCTTGGCCCGTGAGCGGGACTAAGCCGCGATCATCAGCGCAAACAGGTTCACAAAGAGCATCCCCGTCATTACGACCGCGGCAACGGTCCCGGCCGAGATCTTGGCGTTATAGGCGCGTCCTCTCCCGCGCGTTACCACAAGCCCCGTTGCGACGGATAGAAGCCCTGTTGCGACGGATAGACCTGCTGCGGATAATAGTACTGGCCGCCGCGCCGGCGCGTGTAGACAGGTTGAGGGGGAGCCGAATTGCCCTGGAAGAAATTGCCGAAGAAGCCGCCGCCGTCGTCGTTGCTCCAGCCGTCGCCGGCGACCTCGACATCATCGGTTCGAGGCGTAGGCTTGCGCGTGATGAAGCCGCCTTGCGGCTGGTTGCTCAGCACCGCGACAAACTCGGTGCGATAGTTGGTCTCGCTGCTCAGCGGCTCGTCCGAGATGATGATCGAGGATTTCGGCACGGCGGTCGGCGCGATGCGATCCAGCACGTCCTGCGGAATGGTGACGCGGTCGAGCGCGTCCTTGGCGTTGTCGCCATCGTCGATCGTGACCTCGGTCCAGCGCAGGCCCGCGCCGTTGCGCGCCACCGCGGTGAACACATGGGTGCCGATCGGCCGGTCGGGATCGCGGATCGTGACCGGAACCTCGATGCTGGAGTCGAACACCTCGCCGCCGTCCGGCCACGGCTTGTGGGTGTTGCGCCGCACGTAAAGCTTCTGCGTCGCGCGGCTGATATAGACCGAGACCGGCTCGAGCGCGAGCTTTGCCTCGGTCGACGCCTTCGCGGTCTCGGCCTTCTTGGTCTCGGCCGCCTTGGCGGCGTCCTTGGCGGCCGCAGCGGCGTCGAGCTCCGGCTTCGCATCGGCCTTGGCGGCATCGAGCTGCGTGCCTGCGTCCGCAGCCCTGGCGGCGGCCTTCTGCCTGGCGTCCTCAGCGCGTGCCTTGGCCTGGTCGGTCTTGGCCGCGGCGAGCACCTTGTCGGCGTAGGCGAGCTCGGCGTCGGCGCGGGTCTTGAGCTTTTCCAGCTTGCGCAGGGCCGCCGGCGTGTATTGTGCGGCGTCCTTCGCGGCAGCCGCGGCGGCTTTCTTCGCCTCGTCGGCCACCTTGGCGGCCTCCGCGGCCACGCGGGCCAGCGCTTCGGCATGCGCCGGTGCGGCGGCGATCGCTTGCGGGTTCGGCACGAACAGCGCCGGGTGGGAGAATTCGACCGGAGCCGCGTCGTTCGGCGCGATGATCACCCGCATCCCGATCCAGGTCTTGTCGAACAGATCCTCCGCGAAGTCATACGGCATCCGCACGCAGCCGTGCGAGGCGGCATAGCCGGGCAGCGGGCCGCCGTGCAGCGCGATGCCGTTCCAGGTGATGCGCTGCATGTTCGGCATCCAGGCATCGTCATAGAGCGTCGAGTGGTGGTCCTTGTCCTTCTCGAGGACGGCAAAGACGCCGGCTGGCGTCTCGCGTCCCTTGATGCCGCTCGACACCGGCGCGCGCAGGATCCAGCCGTCGGCGTCGTAGAACGTGACCTTCTGGGTCTTGATCGACACGATTGCCATGATCGGCTCGCCGGCCTGGCGCGGCGCCACCGCCTCGACCGTTGGCGCCAGACGCGCCTGCCGCGCCGCGGCCGCGGTGGTCAGCGCCATCAGTGCGGCGAGCGCCGCCAGCGTCACGATGGCGGGAACTCCCCGACGCCGCCTTGCCACGGTGGATTGTGCCGTCGTCAATCGAGCAACCATGCCCCGCCCCGGTTGGAATGCCTATCCGCCTTGCATCAATCAAATGTCAGGTCGCAAGTTCCCGATCAACTTGACTACTGCCACCGTTCACGACGCTGCCGATCCGTTCCCGGCAACGATCAGCGCGATTCGACAACGAATCTCTCATATACGACGGCCTGCGCAGGAGGAAGGTGGCCCGCGGCCCATGGCCGCGGCAATTTTGGTGTTTCGCCGGCATGCAAGTTTCAAACGCACAAGTTTCACATGGCCCGCCTTCTGACCTTCCCCGATGGAAGCACGCGAACTGGCCCATCTCATGATGCGTTGGCCGCCTGTCGCCCGGCCGATAGCCGATACCTCCACGAGGCCACTCGCCCGCACGGGCCCAATTGCTGCCCGAATCCCGCCCTGTTCCGGGCAGTTCCAACGAGATTCGTATTGAACGCTTGGGCTTAGGCAAATTTTAAATCGGTGGGCGTAGGTTACCTTCCGCGAGTTCAGTGGTTGAGAGTTTGTGAGTACGCCATGACAGAACCCCACCGCCCGAGGGTGAAATACGTCATCGGGCCCGACGGCAGCCCGTTAACGATTGCGGACTTGCCGGCCCCCGGAACCAAGCGGTGGGTGATCCGCCGCAAGGCCGAAGTCGTCGCTGCGGTCCGCGGCGGCCTGCTCTCCCTGGAGGAAGCCTGCAGCCGCTACACGCTGACCGTCGATGAATTCCTTTCCTGGCAGTTCTCGATCGACCAGCATGGTCTGGCCGGGCTGCGCACCACCCGGATCCAGCAATATCGGCAGTAATTCCGCCAATTCCCGCGGCATTTGACGAAAACCGGCTTCGCTCCGCGAGGCCGGTTTTTTTCATGTCCGCGTTTTTGCCGCGGTTCTTAATCTTCGTTAACCAGATGGAAACCATACCCTAGGCAATAATTGCCCAGTCGGACCCGCTGGGGCCGAATCCCTGGGGGCCGTTGGTGCAAAGTCTGGTTACTTTCCTGAGAGGTCTGGGTGCGGCCCGCCTCGCGGCAATGGTGGCGGTCACCGCCGCCCTGATCGGTTTCTTCGCCTTCGTCATCGTCCGCGTCACCACGCCGCAGATGACCACCCTCTTCACCGACCTGTCGACCGAGGACTCCTCGGCCATCATCAAGGAGCTGGAGCGGCAGGCCGTCCCCTACGAGCTGCGCAATGACGGCGCCATCATCATGGTGCCGAAGGACAAGGTGACGCGGCTCAGGATGAAGCTCGCCGAGAGCGGCATGCCCAAGGGCGGCGGCGTCGGCTACGAGATCTTCGACAAGTCGGACGCGCTCGGCACCACGAGCTTCGTCCAGAACATCAACCATTTGCGCGCGCTGGAAGGCGAGCTCGCCCGCACCATCCGCGCGATCGATCGCGTGCAGGCCGCGCGCGTCCACCTGGTGCTGCCGGAACGGCCGCTGTTCTCGCGCGAGACGCCGGAGCCGTCCGCCTCGATCGTGCTGCGTGTGCGCGGCGCGCTGGAGCCGCAGCAGATCCGCGCCATCCGCCATCTGGTCGCTTCCGCCGTCAACGGGCTGAAGCCGCAGCGCGTCTCGATCGTCGACGAGGCCGGCCAGTTGTTGGCCGACGGCGCCGCCACCGACGCCGACGCGTCGATCGGCGACGAGCGCCGCACCGCCTTCGAGAAGCGGATGCGCAAGCAGGTCGAGGACATCGTCTCCTCGGTGGTCGGCGCCGGCCGCGCCCGCGTCCAGCTCTCCGCCGACTTCGACTACAACAAGATCACCGAAACCTCCGACAAGTTCGATCCCGAAGGCCGCGTGCTCCGCTCCAGCCAGACCCGCGAGGAGTCGAGCCTCACCGCCGACAATTCCGGTCAGGTCACGGTCAACAACGAGCTGCCGGGCAACCAGAACCAGGACAGCGCCGCCCGCGCCCGCGACCAGAGCAAGAAGAGCGAAGAGACCAACAACTACGAGATCTCCCGCACCACCAAGACCGAGGTCACCGAGGCCGGCCGCGTCAACCGGATCTCGGTCGCCGTCCTGGTCGACGGCAGCTATTCCAAGAACGAAAAGGGCGAGCTGGTCTACCAGAACCGCTCCAAGGAGGAGCTCGACCGCATTGCCGCCCTGGTTCGTTCCGCAATCGGCTTCGACCGGAAGCGCGGCGACCAGGTCGAGGTGGTCAATCTCCGCTTCGCCGAGCCGCCGATGGCAAGCCCGCTGCCCGAGCCGACCGGCCTGCTCGGCATGCTGCAATTCACCAAGGATGACATCATGTACGTCATCGAGCTCGGCGTGATGATGATGCTCGGCCTCGTCGTGCTCTTCATGGTGGTCCGCCCGCTGGTCAAGCGCATCGTTGCGACCGACGTCGTTCCGGCGCTGGCCGGCGCGGGTATCGCCCCCACCCTCGCCGAGGCCGGCGCACATGCCGGCGAAGGCGCCGCAGCGACCGGCCAGGCCCTGATCCCGAGCGGCGCCGCGGCGCAATTGATCGACGTCGCCCAGATCCAGGGCCAGGTCCATGCCCAGGCCGTGCATCGGGTCGGCGAACTGGCCGAGCGCAATCCGAACGAGACCGTCTCCATCGTCCGTCAATGGCTGAGCGAACCCGCCGAGAGCTGACATGGCCGCCGTACCGCAGACCACAAACGCCAACGACATCACCAGCGTCCTGACGACGCTGGCGAGCCGGCAGAACGGTCGGCCGAGGAGCAAACCGCTGTCCGGCCCCAAGCGCGCGGCGATCCTGATGCTTGCGCTCGGCGAGCAGTACGGCGGCAAGATCTGGTCGATGCTCGACGACGACGAGGTGCGGGAGCTGTCGGTTCACATGTCGACGCTCGGCACCGTCGAGGCCGACGTGGTCGAGGACCTGATGCTCGAATTCGTCTCGCGGATGTCGGCGTCCGGCGCGCTGATGGGCAATTTCGACGCCACCGAGCGCCTGCTGCAGCAGTACCTGCCGGCCGAACGCGTCTCCGGCATCATGGATGAGATCCGCGGGCCCGCCGGCCGCAACATGTGGGAGAAGCTCTCCAACGTGCAGGAGGAGGTGCTGGCCAACTACCTCAAGAACGAATACCCGCAGACCATCGCCGTGGTGCTGTCGAAGCTCAAGCCGGAGCACGCCGCCCGCGTGCTCGCGATCCTGCCCGAGGACATCGCGCTCGACGTCGTGGGCCGCATGCTGCGGATGGAGGCGGTGCAGAAGGAAGTCATCGAACGCGTCGAGCAGACGCTGCGCACCGAGTTCATGTCCAACCTGTCACAGACCCGCCGCCGCGACGCTCATGAGGTGATGGCCGAGATCTTCAACAATTTCGACCGCCAGACCGAGACCCGATTCATCACCTCGCTGGAAGAGGAAAATCGCGAATCCGCCGAGCGCATCAAGGCGCTGATGTTCACCTTCGACGATTTGATCAAGCTCGACGCCGCCTCGGCGCAGACGCTGATGCGCAACATCGACAAGGACAAGCTGGGCGTCGCGCTGAAGAGCGCCAACGAGGAGGTGCGCAGCTTCTTCCTCGCCAACATGTCGTCGCGCGCCGGCAAGATGCTGATGGACGACATGGCCGCGATGGGCCCGGTGCGGCTGCGCGACGTCGACGAGGCGCAGGCGCTGCTCGTCAACCTCGCCAAGGACCTCGCCGCCAGGGGCGAGATCACGCTGACCAAGAACCGCGCCGACGACGAGCTGGTGTACTGATGGCCGCGCCCGCAAAGTTCATGTTCGACACCGACTTCTCGGCACCCGACCGCGCGCGCGAGCGTGCCGCCACCCCGGCCGAGGTCGCGCAGAAGGTCGCCGATGCGGAGGCCAGGGCCTATCGCGCCGGATACGAGGCCGCGCAGCGCGAAGCCAAGGTCGAGAGCGACCGCCGTTCCGCGCAGGCGCTGGAGGAGATCGGCGTCGCGATCAAGGGGATTGCGGCGCGCTTCGCCGGCATCGAGACGCGGATGGAGACGGAGGCCGTCGACGTCGCGGTCGCGGTCGCCCGCAAGCTCTGCTCCGAACTGATCGCGCGCGAGCCGCTCGGCGAGATCACCGCGCTGGTCAGCGACTGCTTCTCGCATTTGGTGTCGACGCCGCATCTCGTGGTCCGCATCAACGACGCGCTCTACGAGGGCGCGCAGGAGAACATCGAGCGGATGGCCGCGCATAGCGGCTTCGAGGGCCGGCTCGTGATCCTGGCCGAACCGACGATTGCGACCGGCGACTGCCGGATCGAATGGGCCGACGGCGGCGTGGTGCTGGAGCGCGCGGCGATCGAAGCGAAGATCAACGAACTTGTCGGGCGCTATCTGGCGTCCCGCAGTCAGGCCGGCTGACGGCGATGAGGGCAGAACCATGAGCGACACCGACGCACAAGTCCCGCTTCCCGACCTCAATTCGTCCGAGGCGCCGGGGATCGACGACATCGGCTACAACGAAGACGAACATGCCTCGCGCATCGCCGCCGATCTCGAGGCGGTGTTCGACGTGCCGGTGCAGGTCTCGGCCGTGCTCGGCCGCTCCAAGATGGAGGTCGGCGACCTGCTCAAGCTCGGACCCGGAACGGTGCTCGAGCTCGACCGCCGCGTCGGCGAGTCGATCGACATCTACGTCAACAACCGCCTGGTGGCGCGCGGCGAAGTGGTGCTGGTGGAAGACAAGCTCGGCGTGACCATGACGGAAATCATCAAGGCGGAACGCTCCTAACACCCTAACGATACCGCGCGGGACGCGCGCGAGCGGACCAACAGGAGACTATCATGCGGCTTCTCATCGTTGGCACCCTGAAGGGCCAGCTTACGACCGCCACCAAGATCGCGATGGAGAAGGGCGCAACCGTGACCCACGCCGAGACCGCCGAACAGGCGATGAGCGTGGTGCGCGGCGGCAAGGGCGCCGACCTGCTGCTGGTCGATGTCGGCCTCGACATCCGCGACCTCGTGATCCGGCTGGAGGCCGAGCACATCCACGTGCCGATCGTAGCCTGCGGCATCACCAACGATGCCCGCGCTGCGGTCGCCGCGATCCACGCCGGCGCCAAGGAATACATCCCGCTGCCGCCTGACCCCGAACTGATCGCAGCCGTGCTCGCCGCGGTCGCCAACGACGCGCGCGACCTGGTCTGGCGCGACGAGGCGATGGGCAAGGTGATCAAGCTCGCGCAGCAGATCGCCGGTTCGGATGCGTCCGTGATGATCACCGGCGAGTCCGGCACCGGCAAGGAAGTGCTGGCGCGCTATGTCCACTCCCGTTCGGCCCGCGCCAAGCGGCCGTTCATCTCGATCAACTGCGCGGCGATCCCCGAGCACCTGCTGGAATCCGAACTGTTCGGCCATGAAAAGGGCGCCTTCACCGGCGCGATCGCCCGCCGCATCGGCAAGTTCGAGGAGGCGACCGGCGGCACCCTTTTGCTCGACGAAATCTCCGAGATGGACGTGCGGCTGCAGTCCAAGCTGCTGCGCGCGATCCAGGAGCGCGTGATCGACCGCGTCGGCGGCACCAGGCCGGTCCCGGTCGATATCCGCATTATCGCGACCTCGAACCGCAATCTCACTGAGGCGGTGCGCGAAGGCACCTTCCGCGAGGACCTGCTGTTCCGCCTCAATGTCGTCAATCTGAAGATCCCGCCGCTGCGCGACCGCCCGGCCGATATCCTCGAGCTGGCGCAGCACTTCGCCAAGAAATACGCCGAGGCCAACGGCGTGCCGGTCCGCCCGATCTCGGCGGATGCCCGTCGCGTCCTCACTGCGAACCGCTGGCAGGGCAACGTCCGCGAGCTCGAGAACACTATCCATCGCTCGGTGCTGATGGCGCAGGGCGACGAGATCGGCCCCGACGCGATCCTGACCCCCGATGGCGACCGTCTCGACCTCGCCAAGACCGCACCCGCGGTGGCGCACGCCACCCTCGCCGCCGAGCAGGTCACCCGGGCGCTTGTCGGCCGCACCGTCGCCGATGTCGAACGCGATTTGATCCTGGAGACGCTGAAGCACTGCCTCGGCAACCGCACCCATGCCGCCAACATTCTCGGCATCTCGATCCGCACGCTGCGCAACAAGCTGAACGAATATGCCGATGGCGGCATCCCGATCACGCCGGCCGGCAATGGCGCACCGGACTATCAGCGGCTGGCGGCGGCAGGCTGAGGAACCCAAACGGCGAGGCAGGCCGCGCGATTGCCTCGCCTCACGAATAGCTCGGCGCCTCGGGCTTGCGGAAGATGTGGATCGGATCGCCCGGCGTGAAGTTGCGGCCGGTGAACGCCACATAGGCATACAGCGCGAGATAGGCCACGGCGACCGCGCCGACGAGATAGAACAGCCAGATTCCCACGCGCTTCATCGAACCGTCACGTCCTTAATAATTTCCTGGCTTTTAATCTGCCGCCCGGCAAAGCGCCACGGGCAACATGCCGCGCCCGGTCACCGCTCGTCTGCGCCTGTCCGCGCCGTGACAGCGCAGCCGCGGCCGCGGAAAATAGCGATGCCAGCACTTTCGTGCGGGCGTCGCGCATGTCCTCACGAGATCGCGAGGTCGCTGCACAGGAATCGATCAGCCTGCGGCGGCACTCTTCTGCCCGACATTGACCGCGAGTTTACCATAGCGGTCCTTGAATGCTTCGGTGTCGATCTCCTCGAGCTGGACCGCGCCGCTGAGCACGCCCTTCTTCCAGGCGTCGTGCTCGGGATCGTGCTGAAACTCCGGCATCACTTCCTTGGCGAACAGTTCGAGCGATTCGCAGATATGCTCATGCGTATTCTTGCCGGCCTGGTTGAGCAGGATCACCTGATCGATATGCGACGAGCGGAAGCGCCGCAGCTTCTTTCGCAACGTCTCCGGCGAGCCGATCAGGCCGCCGCGCAGCGCAGCCTCCTGCGCTTCCGGATTCTCGCGCTTCCACCTGTTGTACTCGTCCCACATGTTGACGCTGCCGGGTGCCGGCCGCTGCCGGTTCTGCGCCTGCCCGTAATAGCGCAGCGCGAACTGGAAGAAGGTAGCGCCGTCGGCGCGCCTGCGGGCTTCCTCATCCGTCTCCGCGCACATGAAGAACGAGACCAGCGCCATGTTCGGATTGATCTCGTAGTCGGCGAGCTTCTTCAGCCGCTTGGTGATCGCGTTGTAATAGGCGTGCACCCAGGCATGCGCCGCTTCCGCGCTGACGAACTGGAAGCCGAGTGCGCCAAAGCCGTTCTCCCCGGCGCGTTCGATCGTCGGCAATTGCGAGCAGGCCATCCAGAGCGGCGGGTGCGGCTTCTGCACCGGCTTCGGCACGACGTTGCGCAAGGGGATATCGAAATACTTGCCGTGATGCTCGGTGCCGATCTTGGTGAACATCGGAAAGATTGCCCGCACCGCTTCCTCGAATACCTCGCGCTTGGTCTCCATGTCGCGGCCGAACGGCGTCAGCTCGGTGATCGAGGCGCTCTCGCCCATGCCGAATTCGCAGCGGCCGTTGCTCAAGAGATCGAGCACCGCGACCCGCTCGGCGACGCGCGCGGGATGATTGGTGGTGAGCTGGAAGATGCCGTGGCCAAGCCGGATTTGCTTGGTGCGCTGGCTGGCGGCGGCGAGGAAGGATTCGGGTGCCGGCGAGTGGGAATATTCCTCGAGGAAGTGATGCTCCACGACCCAGGCGTAATCGTAACCGAGCCGGTCGGCCGTCTCCATTTGCGTCAGCGCGTTCTGGTAAAGCCTGAGCTCGTCGCCGTCGTTCCAGGGGCGCGGTAGTTGCAGCTCGTAAAAGATGCCGAATTTCATGGCGTCACTCCCAAGGTCGCGTCCTCGACCACTTATTGTGGTCCCGACCGCTTGTTGTTTTGGGTCAGTCTAGTGTCGCCTCGGGTCAAGTCTAGCCTCGGGCGCGAAACTCCAATTCCGCGCAGCGGAAGCTGACTTGATCGGCACGCATGAATGTTTAGCTTGTGTTCGCTTGAGTCGCGGCGCTATCGGTCGCGCGCTCATTCCTTCCGAAAGCCCATGACAACATTCACGCCGCATCAGGACACCGCGTTGAAAGCCGTTGCCGACTGGCTGAAAGCCAAGCCCGGCCAGGGCGGCACGCCGCCGGTGTTTCGCCTGTTCGGCTATGCCGGAACCGGCAAGACCACGCTCGCCCGCCACATCGCCGAGGGCGTCGACGGCGAGGTGAAATTCGCCGCCTTCACCGGCAAGGCGGCGCTGGTGATGCGCAACAAGGGCTGCGACAACGCCTCCACGATCCATTCGCTGATCTATCGCGCCCGCGAATCCGGCGTCGAGCAACCGAGCTTCGAGTTGTGGGACGACGCACCGGCCTCGAAGGCCAAGCTGATCGTGATCGACGAATGCTCTATGGTCGATGCCGAGCTCGGCCGCGATTTGATGTCGTTCGACTGCCCGCTGCTGGTGCTCGGCGATCCCGCGCAATTGCCGCCGATCCAGGGCGGCGGCTTCTTCACCGACGCCGAGCCGGATGCGATGCTGACCGAGGTGCACCGCCAGGCGCAGGACGATCCGATCGTGCGGATGTCGATGGATATCCGCGAGGGCCGCGAGCTCGAGATCGGCCGTCACGGCGAGAGCGAGGTGGTCTCGCGCAAGGAGCTCGATCCGGACCGCGTGATGAGCGCAGATCAGGTGCTGGTCGGCCGCAACAACACCCGCCGCGCCTACAACATGCGGGTGCGGCAGCGGCAGAACATCGAGGATCCGCTGCCCGTCGCCGGCGACAAGCTGGTCTGCCTGCGCAACAATCGCAAGAAGGGCCTGTTCAACGGCGGGCTGTGGCGGGTCAAGGCGCGCGCGCAGTCGAAATCGAAGATCATCACCATGCGCGTCACGCCGGATGAGGATTTCGGCTACAAGGTCACCAAGGTCTCGGTGCGCGGCGAATGTTTCGACGGCGGCGTCGAGGGCGTGCCGTGGGAGCAGCGCAAGCCGTATGATGAGTTCGACTACGGCTACGTGCTGACAGTGCACAAGTCGCAGGGCTCGCAATGGGACGATGTCGTACTGTTCGACGAGAGCTTTGCGTTCCAGGACAGCCGCGCGCGCTGGCTCTACACCGGCATCACCCGCGCAGCGAAGCGGCTGAGCGTGGTGGTCTGACATATCCCAGTATTCGGACCTCATCCTGCCGCGCGACATGACCGGGCGGCTGCCCCCTTAAGGCACTGCACCGACGCGGTTTATTCACGAAACCGTGTGACATCAGCCGTAACAAGGCGCCTGCTTGGCCGTATCTTAAGGGGTCGGAGCAGGCCAGGCCGATTGCGCATGCCGGCCCTCGCTCTAAACTGGTCCCGAACCGCGATCCCACGAGGAACTCATGTCCCGTCGCACCCTCAGCCGCCTCTCGCTGTGCGCCGCCACGATCGGCGCGCTGGCCGTCGCCGCCTTTGCCGTCGCGCCGTCGCGCGCCGCCGAGGACGCCGTGATCATTCCGCCGCCTGCGACAGATGCGCAGGAGAGCGGCATCAAGACCGCGGTGCTCGCAGGCGGCTGCTTCTGGGGTGTGCAGGGCGTGTTCCAGCACACCGCTGGCGTCGTCAGCGCGGTGTCCGGCTATTCCGGCGGCAACAAGGCGACCGCGGACTACTCCATGGTCTCGACCGGCACCACCGGTCACGCGGAGTCGGTCGAGATCAAGTACAACCCGCAGAAGATCTCCTACGGCAAGATCCTGCAGATCTTCTTCTCCGTCGTGCACGATCCGACCCAGCTGAACCGCCAGGGTCCCGACACCGGCACGCAGTATCGTTCCGCGATCTTCACCACCAGCGACGAGCAGAAGAAGGTGGCGGACGCCTATATCGCCCAGCTCAATGCGGCCAAGGTCTATCCGAAGCCGATCGTGACCAAGGTCGGCGCGCTGCAGGCGTTCTATCGGGCGGAAGGCTACCACCAGGACTATCTGACGCTGCACCCGAACCAGCCCTATATTGCTTATAACGACATCCCGAAGGTCGAGAACCTAAAGAAGATCTTCGCCGAGAACTACATCGAGAAGCCGACGCTGGTGAACGGCAGCAAGGTCACCAATTGAGCATCTCGCAAAGGAGGTTGAATGTCCGACACCAAGACCGACGGCAAGGTTCACAAGAGCGAGGCCGAGTGGCGCAAGGAGCTGACGCCGATGCAGTACGCTGTGCTGCGCGAGAAGGCGACCGAGCGTCCGTTCTCCGGCGAATACGAGCATGACCCCCGCAAGGGCACTTATGTCTGCGCCGGCTGCGGCCAGGTGCTGTTCGAGTCCGACCAGAAGTTCGACTCCGGCTGCGGCTGGCCGAGCTTCTCCAAGCCCGCGGTCGAGAGCCACATCGACGAGGAGCAGGACTACAGCCACGGCATGATCCGCACCGAGGTGCTGTGCTCGAAATGCGACGGCCATCTCGGCCACGTCTTCAACGACGGCCCCGGGCCGACCGGCCTGCGCTACTGCATCAACTCGGCGGCGTTGAAGCTGAACGAGAAGACATAACGAGCGCAGCTCGTCATGCGCGGGCTCGACCCGCGCATCCTTGTTTTGCACCCCCGCGCCACCAGGACCCGGTCGCGCGGGGTTTTGCTTTCGCCTCCAGCGATCCGCCCCGCGCGCGCCCAACAATATCCGTGCGATCGGCAGGAGGCCTGAGGACACGCAAGCCGGAATGTGCTTTGCTCCGAGTTCGCGGGGCCGTCGGCGTCTCGCCGTGCGGCTGCCGCTTGTTCTGAGGAGGGCGCCATGTCGCTCGGACTGATCCTCATCATCGTTCTGCTGATTGTCCTGCTCGGCGGCTATAGCGGCCGGATCGGCGGCTACGGCTACGGCCTCGGCCACTCCGGAATGGGCCTTTTCGGGGTAATTTTGGTGGTGGTCCTGGTCCTGGCCTGGCTTGGCAAGGTATGATTGAATTAACATATTGAAATAAAAGGACTTATCCAGCCGGTTCCCGCGCCATGCGCGGATTCATCATGTGCGTTGTCGGGGCGGTTCTTGGGGTCGCATTTCTGTCAAAGAAGCCTATATTAGTGGTCGAAATGACATGTACGGTGCGCCGCCCGTCGCAGCCCGCCGTCCCCAAAAATCCCTTCGCCGCGCTAGCGCCAAAAAGACAAGAGGTCGTCGACCATGCGTCCCATGCGTCCGTTCAACTTTAATACGTCCGCCGAACTGTTCCCTGCCGCGATCCGCAAGAAGAAACGGGCCGGCTTCGCCTATCGCCGTTTCGGCACTGCCGCCGAAGCCGTGCGCTTTGCGATGGAAGAACTGCCTGCGGATTCGCTGAACGGCGCCTATCTGCAGGTCGAGGAAGCCCGCTTCGACCAGAACGGCATCCGCTCGCTCTATGAGAGCGAGGCGTTCCCGCTGCCGCGCCGCCCGCGTCCCGCCGCGAGCCAGACCGACGCCGACGCCGCGTAACTGTTTTCCGCCTCCCTACCCAACGAAAAGCCCTCGGACCTTTCCGGGGGCTTTTGTTTTGGGGTATTACAGCCGCGGCTGTTTGTCGAGCCAGCGGCGCAACAGCCGCACATTGCGGATGTTGGCACGGAACATGACGTCGAACGCATCACCGGCGACCGGCACCATGCCGACCACGCCGTCAACCGCGACATTGGCGAGCATCCGCGCGGTGATGTGCCAGGGGGCACCAAGCAGGCGCGCCTCGCGCACCAGCCACAGCGAGATCGCGGTGGTGATGATGTCGCCGATCACGGGGACCAGACCGATGATCCCGTCGATGCCGTAACGGATGTTGGTGCCGGGCAGGATGAAGGCGATGTCGAGCAGCTTTGCGATCATCTCCAGCCGCGCCAGCCGTTGCTCGTGCGTCAGTTCGCCAAACGGATTGGCACTGGAGGTGCGGAAATCGAACTGGAAGCGCTCGAACGGCTGAAACGGCGCGGCGTCGGGGATCTCGCGGCCATCCTGGTCGATGACCTTGCCGCGCGCCTGCGCTCCGCCGAAGGGCGGCCGCGATCGCGCGCGATTGGGCGTGAAGATGTTGTCCTCGGGCATGGTCATGACATGGTAACGCGATTGCACGATGCAAGTTGCGGCACATTACCGCTGTGTCATCTGCCCGAGGCCATGGGATGAGTTTCCCATTCACAGCGCTCTTGTCAAACAGCAGGTGTCATCACCCGCGCATGCGGGTGATCCAGTATTCCAGAGACGACAGCGCTTGAGCCGAGAGGCCGCGGCGTACTGGATGCCCGCATGCGCGGGCATGACGATCGAGAGGATGTGAGTCTGCATTCTCGCCTCGACATGACGACGAGCGTGAGGGTTACACGACGTTGAGTATCATTGCGGTTACACGACGTTGAGTATCATTGCGCCGACGCCGCCGGAGCTTGCAGCTCCTCGGCATATTTGTGTGCTGCCCAGGACGAGATCACGCCTGGCACGAAGCCGACAAGCCCGTAGAGGACGAACTGCGCGACGCCGCTGTCCGGCCCGTGCGAGGCATACGTCAGCGCCGCCGCAATAAACGCGATCGCGCCGACAATCAGCATCCGCACCACAGCCGAGATTGATCGGATATGCATCAGGATGTCGTCGATCGCCCCGAACATCAACGCCGGCACAATGCCGAAGAGGTAGTTGTATTGCAGCGACTTCGCGAACACGGCGAACAGCTTCGCAATCTCGCCGCCATGGGTCTCGGTCCAGTAGCCCGACTGGTAGGTGGTCGCGAGCAGCAGCAGGAAGCCGCCGACGAACGGCCCGATGGCTGCGAAGATCAGATAGCGTTTCATGGCGCGCCCTTGCCCGACATGACACGAGTGTAACTCAGTCCGGTGCCGGTTCTAGGAGAAATCCGCAAGCCGCCGCTCATGTTCCGCGTGACGCCCACCTCAAGCGGGGCATCCAGTCCGGCGCGACGAATCGATGAACGCCTCTGGCAGACTGGATCGCCCGGCCGAGGCCGGGCGATGACAGGTGAGCGAGCTCAGGCGGGAGCGCTTACTCCCCCCAAGCCGCGAAGGCTTCGTTGAAGGCGCGTTCGCCCGGGGCGCCCTTCTCGATCGCGATGATGGCGCGGCGCTGGTTGGTGTAGACCAAGGGCACGTCGAACCACGAGCGCTCCTTCAGGAGCTGCAGGTTGCGCGAGCGGTCGGCGTCGACATTGGAGAGGCCGACCAGGAAGAAGCCGTCGGTGACCTTGACCGCGAGCCCGGCGAGCGGCGTGCCGCGCGCCTGCTCGTTGGACTTCATCAGGATGCCCGGCACGTTGCCGACGCCGCCATTGGCGAAGTCCGGCGGCAGGACAAAAGTCAACTCCGCGGTGTGGCTCGCCGGCAGCGAGGTGTCGGTGTTGCGGCGGAACGACATTGTCATCTTGAACTTGCGATCGGGGATGTCGATGTCGGCGCGCACCGCGATATCGGGCGGCTGGTTGCCGGACGCCTTGACCTGTTCGGTGCGCCACACCACCGAGCCGACATATTGCTTGCCCTTGGGATCGGACGGATCCTCGTCATAGAGCACCACGCGCTGCGCCACCGGGGCGATCGGCTCGCCCGATGCCGACGGCTGGCCGACGCGGTCGGCGATCTTCGGCTTCACCGCCGGTGCGGAGGCATCCTTCGGTGCCTCGACGGAAGGAGACGGTTTGAACAAGCTGCTGACATACGTGTAGGCCGGCTTGCCCCACAGCAGCCCGGCGCCGGCCAGAATCAGCAGGATGCCGATGACGATCGCGCTCTTGAACGGGAACATCGAGCCGATACGGATCCGCTTCTTCGGCTCGCGATCGACGTTGCCGATCCGCGTCCGCTGCGGCGGCGGCGCGTAACGCTCGGCCTCCTCGACCGCCTCGTCATAGGGGAGCTCTGCATCCGGATCGGCCCCGCGATTCTCCATGTTCGGCTCGAGCCGGTCGAATTCCGGCGAGGGCGACGGCACATTGGCGTAGGTCTTGCGCGCGTTGCGGCTGGCCTGCGCCGCGGCGCGGCCGAGATCGTCGGCATCGGCCGTGATGTCGCGGAAGCCGCGCACACCCGGTGCGGCGGGCGGCGCCGCGCCCTCGGTCGCACGGCGCGGCGGCACGCCCGGCCGCTCGCGGGTCGGCGGCACCTGTGCGTCGGCAGGCGGCGGTGGCGGAGCCGGCGGAGTTTGCGGCCGCGGCGAGGCGGCCGGCGGCGCATCGGCACGCGGGTTGCGCGGCGGGCGCGGATCCGGCGGCGGTGGATTCGATAGGCGCGGCCGGGCGGGCGGCGCACCGGCGGCGGAATTGGCCTCCGGCGGGCGGGCATTGGCGCGGCGGAAGGCGTCGCCGCGTCCCCCGCCCGGGCGGGAGGCCTCGCGGGCGCGCTGGGCAGCTTCGGACTCGACCTTGCGGACGGCTTCTTCCAGCGACAGGCGCTCGCGGGTGATCTCGGATTCGGAAAGCGGCGGCTGCACGCTGCGGAGCTGCTGGATCAGCGCCGCCCGCGCCCGCTCATAGAGCGCACGGCGGCTTTCGCCGGGGGCGTTGGGGTCCAGTCCGGCGATGGCACGGGCGATCAGCGGGTAGTAGTCAGCCATTTCCACACAATTGGTGGGATATAGGTAATATCCCGTTAAGCCTCGAACGGATTCTGTACCAGAATAGTATCCTCACGCTCCGGGCTGGTGGACAACAGGGCGATCGGACACCCCACCAGTTCCTCGACCCGGCGGACATACTTGATGGCCTGGGCCGGCAGGTCCGCCCAGGACCGGGCATTGGCGGTCGGCTGCTTCCAGCCTTCGATGGTCTCATAGATCGGCTCGACCCGGGCCTGCGCGCCCTCGCCGGCCGGCAGGTGATCGACCTCCTTGCCGTCCAGCATGTAGCCGATGCAAACCTTGATGGTGTCGAACCCGTCGAGGATATCGAGCTTGGTCAGCGCCAGCCCGGCGATCCCGCAGGTCCGGACGGTCTGCCGCACCAGCATGGCGTCGAACCAGCCAACCCGTCGCTTGCGTCCGGTGTTGACCCCGAACTCCCTGCCGCGGCGGCCGATCTCCTCGCCGATCTCGTCCTTCAGCTCGGTCGGGAACGGACCCTGGCCGACGCGGGTGGTGTAGGCCTTGCAGATGCCCAGCACATAGCCGACGGCGCCGGGTCCGAGGCCGGTGCCGGTCGCGGCCTGCGCCGCCACCGTGTTCGACGAGGTCACATAGGGATAGGTGCCGTGATCGACGTCGAGCAGCGCGCCCTGCGCCCCCTCGAACAGGATGCGCTTGCCCTCGCGGCGCTTGAGGTCGAGCAGCCGCCACACTGTCTCTGCATAGGGCAGCAGCTTCGGCGCCATCGCCGACAGCTCGGCCAGGATGGTCTTGCCGTCGATCTCCTCCAGATTGAGGCCGCGGCGCAGCGCGTTGTGGTGCGCCAGCAGGCGCTCGATCTTGTGCGGCAAGGTGTCGAGGTCGGCGAGGTCCATCAGGCGGATGGCGCGGCGCCCGACCTTGTCCTCATAGGCCGGGCCGATGCCGCGGCGGGTGGTGCCGATCGAGGTGATGGCGTTGCTCGATTCGCGCAGCGCGTCGAGCTCGCGATGCAGCGGCAGGATCAGGGTGACGTTCTCGGCGATACGCAGGTTGTCGGGGCCGACCGCGACGCCCTGCCCCTTCAGCTTGCTGACCTCGTCGAGGAAGGCCTGCGGATCGAACACCACGCCGTTCCCGATCACGGCTAGCTTGTTCGGACGCAGCACGCCGGAGGGCAAGAGCGCCAGCTTGTAGGTCTCGCCATTGATCACGAGCGTATGGCCGGCATTGTGGCCGCCCTGGAAGCGCACGACGATGTCGGCCTGCTCCGACAACCAGTCGACGATCTTGCCCTTCCCCTCGTCGCCCCACTGGGCGCCGACGACGACAACATTGGCCATTTCGAAGCTGTTCCCTTCAGGTGTTCCTCAGACCATGATCACGGCGAAAACGCGTCCGCCCACAGCGATCATGCGTTCATGTGCCCAGCCCAAATCGCGGCCTCAGCCACGCGCACGCAAGGCGCCTAACCGGATAAAGGAAGCGGCTCGGCTGCGCAAGCAAGAAGGGGGCGTTGTAAGCCTTTTGGATAGGGTCCAACCCCTTGATATCCCCTAAATATTCCGAAATGCGCAAGCCGGCGCGGGACTGTCGCTAATTTAATGTTGGCGCTGGCCGGCGGCGAATCCACCCTTGGTTGATGGTGGCTCGTCTTGCGGCGATCATCGACTTCGATTAACCGGCGCGATCCATGTCCAATTCGACACCCGCGACAATGGCGCTGAGGAAGCTTGGCATCGCCTTCAAGCTCCACAGCTATGTCTACGACTCCAATGCCGAGAGCACCGGCTTGCAGGCCGCGGAGGCGCTCGGCGTCGAGCCGAACCGGATGCTGAAGACGCTGATGGCGGAGGTGGACGGCAAGCCGGTCTGCGCCGTGGTGCCGTCCGACTGCGAGGTCAGCATGAAGAAGCTCGCCGCCGCGATGGACGGCAAGTCCGCCAAGATGATGCGCCCGGCCGACGCCGAGCGCCTGACCGGCTACCATGTCGGCGGCATCAGCCCGTTCGGACAAAAGAAGCGCGTGCCGACCGCGATCGACGAATCAGCGCTCACCCATGTCACCGTATTCGTCAACGGCGGCCAGCGCGGCCTGCAGATCGAAATCGATCCCAACGACGCCGCGCTCGCCGCCGGCGGAAAAATGAAGGCGCTGGTGGCGACGCGGGGGTGAGGCGGGGCACGGGCCTTCAGGTCAGGGCTGAGTCGGCACCCACAGCATCGCCTCGACGATCGCTTGCGACTGGACGAAGCGATCTCGACCATCGAGACATCGGAGACGATGGACGAGCTTCGCCTGTCGCTGCACCGCGCGATCCAGGACTACGGCTTCTCCGGCTTCGGACTCGTCGATGCCGGCCGGGCGGAACTCGACCTGCCTTACTACACCGGCACGTTTCCACCGGCGTGGGAACGCACCTACGTCCAGAACGAGTTCGTCCGTTGCGACCCCTCGCTGGCGCGGGCCCGGCGCACCAACACGCCGTTCACCTGGAGCAGCCTGAAAGCTGCCGGAGCGAAACGGACGCAAGCGGCCGCCCGAGGTCAGAACGATGGATGCCGCGCGTGAATTCGGCTTCACCGACGGCTTCGTCGTGCCGCTGCATTATCGCGACCGGCTCGGCGCGATTCACTCCAGCTCGACCGTGTTCTTCCGGGAAGACGAATCCTGGGCCTTCGACACGCTGCTGAGCAGCCATCGGCACGAACTGCATCTCTTGATGATCTACTGGGTGCAGCGGGCGATGGACATCGTCAACCGCGACCAGCGCCATGCGCCGACCATCCTCAAGCCTGCCGACACCGCTGAAGCGATCAAGCTCACGGCACGCGAGAGGGAGGTGATGGCCTGGGCCGTGCGCGGTAAGACCGTGGCCGACACCGCGGAGATCCTCGGCATTTCACCGCAAACGGTGGAAGGCTTCATCAAGCAGGCCTTGCGCAAGCTCAACGCGTCCAACAAGACCCACGGGGTGGCGAAGAGCATTGCGCTGGGGATCATCGACCTCTGGGCGCCGCGCCGCAGCCGGTCCTGTTTCGGAAATGCGCCACCGCGTCTCAACGTGGCTTCGCGCATGGTCGCGATGCATCCGACGCCGTTGCTGGATCGGAAAAATCCGTGTCTGTGGCATGAGCCCAATCCGGCCCGGCGGTTGCGCCGGGCGTGCCGCGGCGTCATGAATCCGGTCCTTTGAATGCCTGCTTCCGAATCCGCCACAACGCCTGCGTCCGGCTCCTGGATCGCCAACCAGCCGTACCTGCTGCTCTGCATCACCACGATGTGCTGGGCCGGTAACGCGATCGTCGGCCGGCTCGCGGCCGGGCACATTCCGCCGGTGACGCTCTCCTTCCTGCGCTGGACCGCGGCGTTCCTGATCATCCTGCCGTTTGCCTGGAAGCACATGGTGCGCGACTGGGCGGCGATCCGCAGCAAGCTCGGCATCATGATCCTGCTGTCGATCACCGGCATCAGCGCCTTCAACACCCTGCAATACTGGGCGCTCGAGCACACCCAGGCGCTGAACACGCTATTGCTGCAATCCGCGGCGCCGCTGGTGGTCGCGGTGTGGTCGCTGATCCTGCTCGGCGCGCGGCTGACGGTGGCGCAGGCGCTCGGCGTGCTGTTGTCGCTCTGCGGCGTGCTGGTGATCCTGCTGCATGGCGATCTCACCACGCTGTCGAAGATCGAGTTCAACAAGGGCGACGTGATCTTCATCGTCGCGCTGATCATCTTCGCGCTCTACTCGGTGCTGACGCTGAAGCGGCCCAACATCCACGGCCTGTCGGTCGCCGGCTTCACCTTCGGCTGCGGCGCGCTGGTCCTGGTGCCGTTCTTCATCTGGGAACTCAATGCGCGTCCGGTGATGCCGCTCACATCAGGCAATTTGCTGTCGCTGTTCTATGTCGCGGTGTTCCCCTCGACGCTGGCCTATATCTGCTTCAACCGCGGCGTGCAGCTGATCGGCGCCAACCGCGCGGCGCCGTTCTTCCACATGGTTCCGGTGTTCGGCACCGTGATGTCGATCGTGTTCCTCGGGGAGCATCCGCAGGCCTTCCATTTCATCGGCTTCGCCCTGGTGCTGGCCGGCGTCTTCGCAGCGTCCCGGAAGCAGTCCGCGTGATCCCTAATTCCCGCGCACGGAAGATACGACGGCGCGGTGACTATCGGCAGAAAATCCGCTATCTCTAGGCCCGCTTCGCGAACAGGTCTCGAGCAATGGCGCGCGCCAGCAATGTGATGATCGGCACCCTGACGCTCGCCTTGATCGCGGGCTCGCTGGTCGGCTGGCTCGGCTATCAGCGCTATGCCGGCATCAAGCGGCAGGTGCCGTTCCGCGTGATCTTCGAGGGTTCGGCGTCAGGCCTGCGCCGCGGCGGCAGCGTGAACTTCGCCGGCGTGCGGATCGGCGAGGTGGTCTCGATCAGGCTCGACCACCACCGCGTGGTCGCGATGACGCGGATCGAGAACGATGCGCCGATCAAGAAGGACACCGAGGTCGGCCTCGAATTCCAGGGCCTGACCGGAATTGCCGCGATCTCCTTCACCGGCGGCACCAACGCCGCGCCGCCGCCGGACCGCGGCGCCGACGGCATTCCGGAGCTGACCGCCGATCCCGAGGGCACGATGGGTGTGCCGGAAAAGCTGCGCCGCGCGCTTGGTAACGTCGACCGCGCCATCATCGAGAACGAGGCCGCGGTCAAGGACACCCTGCAAGGCTTCGAGAACTTCACCAGCTCGCTGTCCGGCAATAGCGAGCTGGTCACGAGCTTCGTCGATGCCGCGGAGGCCGGCGTCAACGCGGTCGACGACAAGATGACCGCAACCGACAAGTTCATCAAAAGCCTCGGCAGCGAGAAATATGGCGGCGAGCTGCTGCCGACCGTGATCTCGCTGCGCGAGCTGATCCAGAGCTTCGACAAGAAGTCCGGCGTCTTCATGGCCGACACCCGCAAGACGCTCGGCGACGTCAGCCAGTCCGTCAACAAGTTCAACGAGAGATTTGTCGGGCGCGGCAGCAGGCGCTAGGCTAAGCCGTCAACAAGAACAACGGAAACGCTCAACGTGCACGACCGGACCACCGCGCCCTCCCCGCCTCCCGTCACCGTGACCCGCGCCACGAGTGCCGTGCCAAGGCGTTTGCGGCGCTATCTCACGCTCGATGATTTCGAGCCGAGAGCGCGCCGCCTGTTGCCGAAATTCCTCTACGGCTACATCTCCGGCGGCGCCGAGACCGACGCGGCACGCACCGACAATCGCAAGGCATTCGACGAATACGGCTTCGTGCCGCGGGTGCTGAAGGACGTCTCCGGCCGCGACCAGACCACGACGCTGTTCGGCAAGACCTACGCCTCGCCGTTCGGCATTCCGCCGATGGGCTCATCGGCGCTGTGTGCCTATCGCGGCGACATCGTGCTGACGCGCGCAGCCGCCGCGGCCAATGTGCCGATGATCCTCTCCGCCTCCTCGCTGATCACGCTCGAGGATGTCCGCGCCGCTAATCCGCAGGCCTGGTACCAGGCCTATCTCGCCGGCGTCGACGCACGCATCGAGCCGCTGGTCGACCGCGTCGCGGCCGCGGGCTACGACACATTCGTCGTCACCGCCGACGTGCCGGTGCCGCCGAACCGCGAGAACAACATCCGCAACGGCTTCCAGGTGCCGCTCGCGATCACGCCGCGGGTTTTCTGGGACACCATCACGCATCCGGACTGGCTGCTGAATACGTGGGCGCGCACGGTGTTCAACCACGGCATGCCGCATTTCGAGAACATGGACGCCAAGCAGGGCCCGCCGGTGCTGTCCAAGAACCTGATGCGCAACATCGGTAACCGCGACCAGCTCGCCTGGAAGCATGTCGAGCTGATCCGCAAGCGCTGGCGCGGCAAGCTCGTAGTCAAGGGACTGATCTCGCCGGAGGACGCGCGGCTGGCGCGCGAGCACGGCTGCGACGGCGTGATCGTCTCCAACCATGGCGGCCGCCAGCTCGACTACACGATCTCCGCATTGCGCACGCTGCCCGAGATCGCGGCGCAGAAGGGCAACATGACCGTGATGATGGACGGCGGCATCCGCCGCGGCACCGACGTGATCAAGGCGCTGGCGCTCGGCGCCGACTTCGTCTGGGTCGGCCGCCCCTTCCTCTATGCCGCGGTGGTCGCGGGCGAAGCCGGCGTGGCGCGCGCGATCTCGCTGCTGCACGCCGAGATCGACCGCGACCTGGCGCTGCTCGGCATCCGCAGCCTGAAGGAGATCACGCCCGACCTGGTACGGAAGTTCTAGGGCGCGATAAGTTCGGTCGAGTCGGCTCGGCCAGGGATTGGGTTTACCTCTCCCCGACGGGGAGAGGTCGATTTGCGCAGCAAATCGGGTGAGGGGCCGTGGCTCCAACGAGAGACCGTAACCCCTCACCCGGCGCTACGCGCCGACCTCTCCCGAGGGAGAGGTTGACCTCCGCCGCTGCACCTTCTTGACCCAATCCGATCGAGCGTGAGTCTTGGCATGCCTCACGCATAGCGCGCCGCGCCCATGCACAGCGCGGTGATCGCGAGCAATCCGGCCGCGATGCGCTGTGCGACCGCGAGCCGCGAGCGCGCGCCGGCTGCGTCACCCGCGCTGCTGCGGAGTTGCCTGACGGCGCCACCGCCGACAATGGCCTGCACCGCGACCGCCGCCAGCGCCGCGATCGCGCCCACCGCCAGGATCTGCTCGGTCAGTGTGAACGATCCCTCGTGAACCAGATGCCACAGTGTGGCGCCGGTCACGATCGCCACCGTCGCGGCGCCGATCTGCGGGACCAGCAGCCTCTCGGCACCCAACCCGCCGGTGCGCGCCAGGGTGAAGCTCGAGCCGGCCCAAAACACCGATGACAGGATGTGAAGGGACAGCGCTATGATCAGGACGGTCTGCATGATGTCGCTCCAACAATTAAGGCTCTGGAAAATTAGATATACATAATGTATAGTCAATTCGACAAAAGCAAGGCAAGCGGATGTCACCACGCAGCTATGTGAGTTCGGTGCGCAACGCCGCCGCCGCCGAGACGCGCGACCGCGTGGTCGAAGCGGCGGCGCGGACGCTGCGCGAGGAGAGCATCGCGCGGTTCTCGCTGGACACGGTGGCGAAAGCGGCCGGCGTGACGCGGCTGACCGTCTACAACCAGTTCGGCTCGCGGCGCGGGCTACTGGAAGCCGTGTTCGACGAGATTGCGCAGGCCGGCGGACTGCATCAGCTCGCCGACGCCATGGCGATGGCCGACCCGCGCGCTGCGCTCGACCGCCTGGTCGAGATCTTCTGCGCGTTCTGGAGCCGGGATTCGGCGGTCGGCCGGCTGCACGACGCGATGGTGACCGATCCCGAATTCGCCGAGGCCGTGCGCGACCGCAACGAGCGCCGCCGCAAGATCTTCACGACATTGATCGACCGCATCGCCGAGACGGGCACGTCACCGCAGGCCCGCAAGGATGCGGTCGACCTGATCTTTGCGCTGACGAGCTATCCGACCTTCGCCTCGCTCAGCGCGGGCCGCTCGAGAGATGACGCCTGCCGGGTGGTGCAGGCGGCCTGCCACGCGGCCATCGCGCCGCTGACCTAAGCGTCCACATGCCTGCCCTCATGGTGAGGAGCGCGGCACGCGCGTCTCGAACCATGCAGGCCCCGCTGTGGCCTCATCCTTCGAGACGCGGCTGGCGCCGCTCCTCAGGATGAGGGGAGACAATGGTCTCACCCGACCTTGAACTTGCTGTACGCCTCGCGCGTCGCGATGATCACGTGCTCTTCGCAGCCGTTGCGGCGATGCGGGTCGCACTGCGTCTCGTAATCGGCCGAGGTCATCATGTCGAGGAAGGCCGCAACGCTCGGATAATGGACCAGCGCGAGGTAATCCCATTGCTGGCCGGCCGGCTCGCCCAGCGCCACCGTCTTGGCGTTGCCGGTCCACAATAGCGTGCCACCGCGCGCCTTGATCATGGGAACGGTGAGCGCGCTGTAGCGCAAATAGGCATCCCAGCCCGAACCGCCGCCGTCCAGCGAACGTTCGCGGAACCGCATCAGATTGACCATCACGACCGGCGCCTGGTCATCCAGCTCGCGCAGGCCTTTTATGTTCAAGAGATCGACACCCATCATCAGCTCCAGGCTAGAGCGTTTTCGAGCGAAGTGGACACCGGTTCGGGTGAAGAAAACGCGTCAAAAGTCAATCAGAACCGAAGTGGGCTAGCCCCGGACCGGGCCGCGGTCCAGCCGCAAAGATTATGTCACATGGCGGCGCTACGCTAAAATGAGGTTGCGGGCCCTTTGCTTGCAGGCGGTGCGAACGCGGAGGTCAAGGCGATGATGACCCTTCCCGAACTTGCGGCCGACACCCTCGGCAAGTTCCTCGGCGAGTACATGCAGCGCCGGTTCGGCACTTCGCAGACCCAGCTGGTCGAGATGGTGCCCTCGATCGCGCGGATCGCGATCGAATGCATCGGCAACAGCGACGCGCTCTATCACAATGTCGAGCACACCATGCTGGTGACGCTGGCTGGCCACGACATCCTGCGCGGGCGTGCGCTGCATTCGCACATGACCGCCGAAGACTATGCCCATGTCGTCATCGCCTGCCTCACGCATGACATTGGCTATGTGCGCGGGTTGTTCGAGGCCGACGATGCGGACGGCTATCTCGTCGCTGCCGATGGACGCAAGGTCACGCTGCCGCGCGGCTCGTCGGACGCCGCGCTGATGCCCTATCACATCGACCGCTCCAAGATGTTCGTGACGGAGCGGATCAAGGGCATCGCCCAGCTCGACAGGGGCCGGATCGCGCATGCCATCGAGGGCACGCGCTTTCCGTTGAGCGCCCCGGACGAGGCATTCGACGAGGAGGCCGCATTGCTGCGCGCCGCCGACCTGATCGGGCAGCTCGGCGATCCCAACTACATCCGCAAGGCCAACGCGCTCTACCTGGAATTCGAGGAGGCCGGGCTGAACCGAGAGCTCGGCTACGACTCGCCGGCCGACCTTGTCAATCTCTATCCCCAGTTCTACTGGGATAGCGTCGCGCCGCATATCCAGAAGGCGATCCGCTACCTCAACATCACCTCCGCCGGGCGGCAATGGATTGCCAATCTCTACGGCAACGTCTTTCGCGCGGAGCGCGACATCTCGCTGTCGGGGCCTCAGAGATAGCCAGCGCGGGCGGCGTCTGAGCCTCGAAATATCTCGCGCATGGCACCAATCCGCTCTTTCGTCTTGCCGCAGCGGCAGATTCGGGCACAACATCAACCAATAATGGCCGACCTCCGCGCTTTGCCTGCCGCTCCCCCTATTCGCCGCTCGCCGCTGCGCTGGCTCAACGACCAGCCCTATCTGCTGCTCAGCCTGACGTCGCTGTTCTGGGCCGCCAACATCGTGCTGGCGCGCCATGTCGGCAGCCATGTGCCGCCGATCACGTTGACCACGATCCGCTGGACCGGCGTCTTCCTGATCCTGCTGCCGTTCGCCTGGCCGCATCTCAAGCAGGACTGGCCGAAGCTGCGCGGCGCGCTGCCGCTGATGCTGCTGTTGTCGGCAACCGGCTTCGCGTTCAACAACGCGATCTCCTACTGGGCGATGCAGTATACCGAGGCGCTCAATGCGCTCCTGATCCAGTCAGCCGGGCCGCTGTTCGTGGCGCTGTGGTCGCTGATCCTGTTCGGCATCCGGCTGACGCCCGCGCAGCTCGCCGGCATCGCGATCTCGCTGGCCGGCGTGCTCACCATCATCGTGCGCGGCGACCTCTCCGCGCTCGCCAGCATCAGCTTCAACAGGGGCGACATCATGTTCGGCTCCTCGCTGGTGTCGTTCGGGCTCTATTCGGCGCTGATCCCGCGCCGGCCAAAGATCCATCAGCTCTCGCTGATCTCGTTCACCACCTGCTGCGGCGCGCTGCTGCTGCTGCCGTTCGCCACCTGGGAGTTCGCGAGCGGCGCGCGGCTGCAGTTCGACCTCCTGACCATGGCGACGCTGGGCTTCGTGCTGATCTTCCCGTCAACCCTCGCCTATCTGTTCTTCAACCGCGGCGTCGCGCTGATCGGCCCGAATCGAGCCGCGCCGTTCTTCCATCTGGTGCCAGTGTTCGGCTCGGCGATGGCGATCCTGCTGCTCGGCGAGACGCTCGCGCTGTTTCACCTGATCGGCTACGCGCTGGTGCTCGCCGGCGTCGTGATCGCCTCGCGGCAGGGATCGGCGAAGCGCTAGCGGCGCACGGCCGTTGCCGCTGTGCTGGCCGCGACCGTCACATGCCCCCTCGGCCGTTTGCCGGAGATGGCGCGGGCCGACGCTGCGGCCGACCTTGCGCCGAGGCTATCCGTGATGAAATCGATGAACGTCCGCACCTTCGCCGGCACGTGGCTTCGCGACGGATAATAGACATAGAGCGGGAAGCGCTCGTCGGGCCAATCCGGAAACAGGTCGACCAGCGCTCCACTCTTCACATGATCGTAGAGGCCGAGATCGATCACCTGCGCGATGCCGAAACCGGCCAGGCACGCGCCGAGCTTGGTGCCAGAATCGGTCACGGTGAGCCGTCCGTTGACAGGGACCGGCAACACCTCGCTGCCACGCCAGAACTCCCAGTCGAACGGACGCCCGGTCGCCGGGTCGATCGCCAGGATGCATTGGTGTGCATCGCTCGCCAGATCGCGCGGGTGGTGCGGCCGTCCATGACGTTCGATGTAGGCCGGCGAGGCAATGGTGAGGATGCGGGCATCGAGCAGCCGGCGGGCAATCAGCGCCGAGGGCGCCGGCTCGCCGAAGCGCACCGCCAGATCGAAACCGTCGCTCACCAGGTCCGCGATCCGGTCGCGGGTCTCGATCCGCAGCTCCAGCTCCGGATTCTGCAGCAGGAATTCGCTCAGCTTCGGCGACAGGACCATGCGGGAGAATAGCGCATCGACGTTGACGCGCAGCCTGCCGCGGACCGCGTCCCGCGATTTCGAGGTTTCGGCAGCGGCTTCGCCGATCGCGGCCAGGTGTCGGACCACCCGCTCGTGCAGCGCGCGTCCCTCCTCGGTCAGCTCGACGGCGCGGCTCGTTCGATGAACCAGCCTGGTGTCGAGGCGGGCCTCGAGCTTTGCGATCGCCTTGCTGACGCCGGACTGCGTCATACCCAGCCGTTCGGCGGCCCTGCCGAAGCTGCGCGCATCCGCGACCGCCGCAAGAACCACCAGGCCATCAACCAGCCGACTATCAACCTCGTCCATGTCGATGCCTTTCGGTCATCCAAGAGATGACAGCCCAGTCGTAGCATCCTGCCGCCATATCGGCCACTGTTACCGGGGATCACCGGTTCGATCCCTTCAGCATCATCCGCAATGGAGACTTTGCATGAGTGATCTGCAGGCCATCATGGCCGCGATCGATGGATATTTCGATCTCATGTATGACGCCAACGACGATCAGTTCCCCACTGTCTTCTCCGATGCCTGCCTCGTGCACGGCATGCGGGACGGCAAGCTCTCCGCATGGTCGGCCGCCGAATTTCGCGACATCATGCGCAACCGGCCGTCGCCGGCAACCATGAAGTCCCCGCGCGATCAGGCGATCCTGGGTATCGAGCAAGCCGTCCCTGATCAGGCCATCGCCAGGGTACGGGTTAGGATCGGCCAGACCGAATTCATCGACCATCTCGTCTTCCACCTGCTCGACGGCAAATGGCTGGTCACGACCAAGGCATTTCACATTGCGCAGGTCTTCCCGGCGGGATCGTAGAAGCGCAACCTGCGATAAACTGCCGCCGGCTCGTGCCGTGGGAGAAGCTGATCGCCGACACCGGGAGCGAGGAGCAGTAGGGGACGCATCCGTCTCACCTTCTCCGTCATTGCGAGGAGCTCGCGACAAAATGGCAAAGTAATTTTGCGCTGAAGCGACGAAGCAATCCATATCTCAGTGTGTGCGGAAGTATGGATTGCTTCGCTCCGCTCGCAATGACGGGAAGAAAGCGCGCCCACATGCGCGGAAGCGTAGGTGGGTTAGCCGAAGGCGTAACCCGCCACTCAACCGTGAAAAATGGTGGGTTACGCTTCGCTAGCCGACGCTACGCATGTCGGCCTTAAGCCGCGCGCACCTTCTGCAGGAATTCGTCGACCGCATCCCGCAGCATGCCGGACTGGGTGTCGAGCTCGCGGGCGTTCGACAGCACGTCGCTTGCCGCCGTGCCGGTCGCCGAGGCCGCGGTGGTGACGCCGCCGATATGCGCCGAGATCTCGCTCGAGCCGGCCGCAACCTGCTGGATGTTGCGCGCGATCTCACGGGTGGCGTCGCCCTGCTGGTCGATCGCGGTCGAGATCGAGGCGGTGATCTCGCTCATCTGAGCGATGGTTGTGGTGATGCCGCCGATCGAGGTCACGGCCTCGCCGGTGGAGGCCTGCATTGCCGCGACCTGAGCCGAGATTTCCTCGGTGGCCTTCGCGGTCTGGTTGGCGAGCGCCTTCACCTCGGAGGCGACCACCGCAAAACCACGACCGGATTCGCCGGCGCGCGCCGCCTCGATGGTGGCGTTGAGCGCGAGCAGATTGGTCTGGGCCGCGATCGAGTGAATCAGCTTGACTACCTCGCCGATCTTCTCGGCGCCGGTGGACAGCGCCTGCACGGTCGCGTTGGTGCGTTCGGCATCGGCCACCGCCCGGCTGGCGACCTCGCTGGAGCGCGCCACCTGGCGGGCGATCTCGGCAACCGAGCTGGAGAGCTCTTCGGCCGCGGCGGCAACGGTGCCGACATTGTTGGAGGCGCTCTCGGACGCCGCACCGACGGTCGCGGCGCGCGCACTGGCGTCGCTCGCGGTCGCGGTCATCGACTGCGCCGTGGTCTGCATGCCGGCGGCGGCTGTTGCCACCGAGCGGACGATGCCGTTCACGCTGCACTCGAAGTCGTTGGCGATGTTTTCCATCGCGGAGCGGCGATCGGCGGCGGCGCGGGCCTGGCTCGCGGCCTCGGCCTGTTCGAGATCGCGGATCTTGACCGCATTGTCCTTGAAGATCTGGACGGTCGCCGCCATCGCGCCGACCTCGTCGCCGCGGCCGACACCGGGGATGTCGCCGTCGAGTTTGCCGTCGGCGATGTCGCGCATGCGGCTGCCGAGCAGGCTGAGCGGCCGGGAGATGCTGCGGCCGAGCAGCCAGGCGATCGAGCCCGAGAGAACACCGATGCCGAGGATCGCAAGGCCGAGCAGCCACGCGATCGGCTTCATCTTCGCGTCGAGATCGTCGAGATAGACGCCGGTGCCGACGAACATGTTCCAGCCGGGAATGGCGACCGCGTAGGACAGCTTGCGGATCGGCTGCTCCTGGCCCGGCTTCATATATTCATAGCGCAAGGTGACATCGCCCTTGGCGGCCACGCCGTCGCGCAACTCACGCGCCAGCTTGCGGCCATTGGTTTCGACGTCGAGGCGGTTCTGGCCGATCTGCTTCGGATCCGGGGCAAGAATCGTGACGCCTTCCATCGTATAGGCGAACACATAACCGGAGCCATTATCATAGTTGAGCGTGTTGCCGCGACGGCCGAACTCGGCGATCGCCGCATCCTTGGTCATCTGGCCCGCATCCACCTGTTTCTGCAACCCAATCGCCATGTTGCGCGCCATTTCGGCGATCGCCTTGCTCTGCTCGAAACGTGCGCTCACCATCTCACGCTGCACGAGGTAGCCGGCGAGGATGCCGGCCGCGCACAGGCCAAGGAGCGTCACCCCCACCAGAATGCCGAGCTTGGGGGTGATCTTCAGATTTGACAGCTTCAAAGGGGAGGCCTCCGAGAGGTGGGAACGCGGCGCGATTGGCGGATTGATTCTGCGCACCGTAATGTGAGAGCCTTTACCTGTTGGTTACGGTGGTTCCCCGTAGAAGCCCGGAGAATAAACCGCGGACCAACCGGCAATTGTGGAGGAAGCCACTCAAGTCGCGTAGAAGTAGATAGGCGGCGGTGCAAGGCCGTGGCCCAAGCAAAAGCCAAGCAAGAATCAACGAGCAACAAGCAAGAACAGAAGACTCACATCGGGAGCACGCAATGTCGAAATTCAGAGTGGTCACGCCGAAGGGCGCGAGCTTCACGGTCGCCGGCGGCGGCTACGACTATGAAAGGGAGGCGCTCGACCCGATCGGCGCCGAGATCGTCGAGGCTCCGGCCAACGAGGCCGAGTTCATCGCCGCGGCAAAGACCGCCGACGCGATCTACGCCAAGGGCATGCCGATCACCAAGACGATCATCGACGCGCTCGAGAACTGCAGGGTGATCACGCTCGGCAGCGTCGGCGTCGATTCCGTTGACGTGAAAGCGGCGACCGCCCGCGGCATTCCCGTCACCAACGTCCCCGACACCTTCATCGAGGAGGTGGCCGATCACGCCATGATGCTGCTGCTCGCCGGCTTCCGCCGCCTGATCGAGCAGGACAAGATGGTGCGTACCGGCCGCTGGGCCGAGGGCCGCCCGGCGCTCCTGAAGATTCCTCGCCTGATGGGGCAGACGCTTGGCTTCATTTCCTTCGGCCGGGTCGCGCGCGCGGTGGCCAAACGCGCCGCCCCGTTCGGCTTGCGGATGATGGCCTACGACCCCTTCATCCAGGAAACGCTGATGTATGACCACGGCGTGATACCGGCGACACTGTCGGAGGTGCTGTCACAATCGGATTTCGTCTCGATGCACGCCCCGGCGCGGCCCGAGGTGCATCACATGCTGACCGAGAAGCATTTCCGTCAGATGAAAAAATCGGCAATCTTCGTCAACACGGGGCGCGGCGCCACCGTCGACGAGGAGGCGCTGATCAAGGCGCTGCAGGAGGGCTGGATCGCTCATGCCGCGCTCGACGTGCTGGAAAAGGAGCCGCCGTCACACAACAACCCGATGCTCGGGATGGACAATGTTACCTTGACCGCCCACGTCGCCTCGGCCTCGGCACGTTTTGACGAGGCGCGCAAGCGCCGGGTGGGCTACGAATTGTCACTAGGGTCTGTACCTAATTAGCGATTTCTGATTCCCTCGCGTTGGATTGATTCGGCACGGGGGAGTTAGGTGCGCAAGGGGCTGTTCTGGCTGAACGACAAGCAGTGGGCTCAGATTAAGCCGCATCTGCCAACGAACCAGACTGGCCCGGCGCGCGATGACGATCGACGCATTATCAGCGGTATCATTCACATGCTTCAGTGCGGCGCACGCTGGCGCGATTGTCCGCCCGACTATGGTCCTTACACGACGATCTACAATCGCTTTAATCGCTGGGCCAAGCGCGGACATTGGCAGGCGATCTTTGAAGCGCTCGCCCGCTGCGGAAAGGATGGCGTGACTTTGTCCATCGATTCCACCTCGATCAAAGCGCATCGCTCGGCGAGCGGCGGAAAAGGGGGGAGCATGAACAGGCGATCGGCTCCTCGCGCGGCGGGCGGACCACGAAAATCCACGCGCTGAGCGACCCTGATTGCAGACCTTGCGCATTTCATCTCACTCCAGGCCAGGACGCAGATATTGCCGCCGCGCCGGCCCTTTTGGAACTCGCGCCACCCATGTCTGCCCTCATCGGCGACAAAGGATACGACGGCGACGGCTTTCGCGCCGAAATCGTCGATCGTGGTGCCAAGCCCGTCATTCCAAACAAATCCAACAGGGTCATCCTCCACAGCTTCAACAAACGCGCCTATAAGGGACGCAACGTCATCGAGCGCTGTTTCTGCCGCCTCAAGGACTTCAGGCGTGTCGCAACTCGCTACGACAAACTTGCCAGAAACTTCTTGGCTGCCGTGCACCTCGCCGCCATCGTCGCCTATTGGATCAATTGAGTCTGAACCCTAGTGCTGCAAGGCATGTGGCCGGTAAGCTGCGTCAATCCGTCGGTGCTGCAGAACACCGCGTTGCGCCGCTGGCAGCCTGTCAGCATGGATCGCGGTCCGAACAGCTAGGCGGCGTCGAAGCGCCGTCGCGCGACCAGCCATCCCGCATTCGAATGTGGGATGGCGCGGCCTCGCGCGAGGACGCACCGGGACGAACGAGAACCTTCACTGGCGGCCAACGCCGGGAAGGAAAACAGAAGAACAAGGAGAGAAACGACATGAAGACCGAGATCACGCGCCGCGACGCCTTGGCGCTGGGGGTTTCCGCGGCGGCACTGGTCGCGACCGGCGCGTCGGCGCAGGATGCGTCGAAAGTAAAGGCTGCTGACGCGGCGGCGCCGTCGCTGCCGATCGAGAAGGGCGCGTCCTTGCGGATGCTGCGGCCGGTGCGCTTCGTCCAAGCCGACGAAGACGTGTTCCGTGCCAATGCCAAGAAGTTCACCGACAAGACCGGCGTCGAGGTCAAGGTCGACTTCGTCGGCTGGGAGGACATCAACCAGCAGACCGCCGTGACATCGAATTCCGGCGCCGGCCCCGACATCATCATCGGCTTCGGCGATGCGCCGCACATCTATATCGACAAGCTGGTCGAGCTGACCGACGTCGCCGACTATCTCGACAAGCGTTATGGCGGCTGGCTGGCGCTGGCGCGGCGCTACGGCATGCGTTCCAAGTCCAAGAGCTGGATCGGGCTGCCGTTCGGCGCCTCGGGCGGTCCCCTCGTCTACCGCAAGTCGCTGGTCAATGCCGCCGGCTTCGACAAGGTGCCGGAGGACCATGCCGGCTTCCTCGAGCTCTGCAAGAAGCTGAAGGCGGCAGGCAAGCCCGCGGGCTTCGCGCTCGGTAACGCGGTCGGCGACGGCAACGGCTTCGCCAACTGGCTGTTGTGGTCGCACAACGCCGCGCTGCTGGATGAGGAAGGCAACATCATCATCAACAGCAAGGAGACCGTGGCCGCGCTGAAATATCTGAAGGAGCTCTATCCGACCTTCATTGCCGGCACGCCGTCGTGGAACGACGTTTCCAACAACCGCGCCTACTCGTCGCAAGAGATCGGCCTGACCGCAAACGGCGTCTCGCTGTATTTCTCGCTGAAGAACGATCCCGCGACCAAGGCGATCGCCGACGACACCCAGCATCAGTTCCTGATCAAGGGGCTGGCCCCGACCTCGCCGATGTCGGGCCTGACCCTGAATGCGATGGTGTTCAAGCACAGCAAGTATCCCAACGCGGCGAAGGCATTCCTGCAGTTCATGCTCGAACACGAACAGTACGAGCCGTGGCTCAACGCCAACTCCGGCTACTGGTCGCAGCCGCTGGCGGCCTATGCCGACGCCGCGGTGTGGTCGAGCGACCCCAAGGTCGCGATCTTCAAGGACACGATGAAGAGCCCCTATTACAACGGTTACAAGGGGCCGATTTCGACCGCCACCGGCGCCGTCAACGCCGACTACGTGCTGGTGCAGATGTGCGCATCGGTCGCGACCGACGCGGCGACGCCGGAGGCCGCGGCGGCGGAAGCCGAGCGGCGCGCAAAGCGGTATTTCCGCCGCTGAGCTGACGCACATCTGGATCAACCGTCATCGCGGGCGAAGCGAAGCAATCCATAGCGCCGCAAAGGAGGAATGGATTGCTTCGTCGCTTCGCTCCTCGCAATGACGACAGCGGACGAGTATTCAATGTCTGTAACGACTCTGCCATCGCGAGGAATGGCGCTGCGCCAGCCGAACTGGCTCATGCGTCTGTTCGATTACAAGCCGTTCCTGGTCGTGGTGTGCCTCACGCCCGCGATCGGCCTGCTCGCGGTGTTCCTGACCTACCCGCTGGGGCTGGGCATCTGGCTCGCCTTCACCGACACCACGATCGGCCGCAGCGGCGTCTATGTGGGGCTGGAGAACTTCCAGTACCTGCTCAGCGATCCCCTGTGGTGGAGCGCGGTGTTCTACAGCATCTTCTACACCGCGGTCGCGACCTTCGGAAAGTTCGCGCTCGGCTTCTGGCTGGCGCTGCTGCTCAACAACCATTTCCCGTTCAAGAGCCTGATCCGCGCCATCGTGCTGCTGCCGTGGATCGTGCCGACCGTGCTGTCGGCGCTGGCATTCTGGTGGATCTACGATCCGCAGTTCTCGATCATCTCCTATCTGCTGGTCGACGTGCTGCATTGGCGGACCAGCAATGTCGACTTTCTCGGCTCGCCCTGGCCGGCGCGCCTCTCGCTGATCGTGGCCAATATCTGGCGCGGCATCCCGTTCGTCGCGATCTCGCTGCTGGCGGGATTGCAGACTATCTCGCCTTCGCTTTACGAAGCCGCGATGCTCGACGGCGCCACCGCCTGGCAGCGCTTCCGCTACATCACCTTCCCGATGATGATGCCGATCCTGGCGATCGTGATGACGTTCTCGATCATCTTCACCTTCACCGATTTCCAGCTCGTCTACGCCATCACCCGCGGCGGCCCGGTCAATTCGACCCACCTGCTCGCGACGCTGGCGTTCCAGCGCGGCATCGCCGGCGGCGAGCTCGGCGAGGGCGCGGCGATCGCGGTGTCAATGATCCCGTTCCTCGTGTTCGCGACGCTGTTCAGCTACTTCGGCCTCGCGCGCCGCAAATGGCAGCAGGGAGAAGCCAATGACTGACGTAGCAGCCCAACCGAGCCACGTCGGCAGCGCCACGCCAGATACGATGGCGTGGGATTCCCGCGCGCGGCGGGCAGTGATGATCTACCTGCCGCTCGCCTGTTTCATCGTGGTCCTGCTGTTCCCGTTCTACTGGATGGCGATCACCTCGTTCAAACCGAACGCGGAGCTCTTGAACTACAAGGAGCACAACCCGTTCTGGATCACCTCGCCGACGCTGCTGCACATCAAGCACCTGCTGTTCGAGACCGACTATCCGCGCTGGCTGAAGACGACGATGCTGGTCGCGATCGGTTCGACCTTCCTGTCGCTGTTCGCCTCGACCCTGGCGGCCTATGCGATCGAGCGGCTGCGCTTCCGCGGCAGCCCCTATGTCGGCCTCGGCATCTACCTCGCTTATCTGGTGCCGCCGTCGATCCTGTTCATTCCGCTCGCCACCGTGATCGTGCAGTTCGGCCTGTTCGATTCACCGATGGCGCTGATCCTGGTCTATCCGACCTTCCTGGTTCCGTTCTGCACCTGGCTCCTGATCGGCTATTTCAAGTCGATCCCCTACGAGCTCGAGGAGTGCGCGCTGGTCGACGGCGCGACGCGGCTGCAGATCTTGCGCCGGATCACGCTGCCGCTCGCGGTGCCCGGCCTGATCTCGGCCGGTATCTTCTCCTTCACGCTGTCCTGGAACGAGTTCATCTACGCGCTCGCCTTCATCCAGAGCGGCGCCAACAAGACGGTGCCGGTCGCGATCGTCACCGAGCTCATCACCGGCGACGTCTACCAGTGGGGCGCGCTGATGGCAGGCTCCCTGCTCGGCTCGCTGCCGGTGGCGCTGTTCTACTCGCTGTTCGTCGACTACTACGTGTCGTCGTTGACCGGCGCGGTGAAGGAGTAGGCCTCTCCCGGGCGCGCTGCATCGACGCGCCCCCACTCCATCCCCGTCATGCCCGCGCAACGGCTTTGCCGTTGTCGCTGGAGGAGCGCGGAACGCGCGTCTCGAAGCATGCACGGCCCGGGATTGCGGGCCATGTAGGCCCTGAGGTCGGCAAGCTCGGTCGAGAGCATCGACGCCTCCGTCACGTTGCGGCGCCCTTGTTGCGCTCGGTAATCAGCACCTCGAACCCCTCGAACTTGGGATGGCCGAGATAGAGGCTGCCGCCGGTCTCGTTGCCAGCGCGGGAATGGGCGCGGCGGAACGCCTCCGACTTGGTCCAGGCCTCGAACGCCGCCTTGTCGGCCCACACCGTATGGGTCGCGTAGAGTGTGTGGTCCTCGGCTTCAGGGCCCTTCACCAGGTGAAACTCGATGAAGCCCGGCAGATCGTCGAGATAGGATTCCCGCGTATTCCAGACCGTCTCGAACGCTTCTTCCGAGCCCTTCTTCACCTGAAACCGGTTCATTGCGATGAACATGAAAGAGTCTCCTGTTTGGGGCGCATGCCTTGTTGCGATCCTGCCCGTTGATCTCGTTGATAACATGGACGGACCAAGGCCGCGCTGGGGGCACCAGCGCGGCCGAGTTCCTGAGGAGCGCGCAGCGCGTCTCGAAGGATGTACGGCCCCGATGTGGCAGCGCGGAAACAGCCGGGCCGTCGCCGTTCGAGACGGCCGCTGAGTTTATCGTCGGGCCGCGCTTCGCGCGGACCCGTTGGCGGCCTCCTCAGGGTGCGTGGCGGGTGACCGCCGCTTACGGCTTCTTCGTCCGATAATCCCCGAACGTCGTGTCGCGCTGGTCGAGCTGGGCTTTCACGCTGCCGCCGTCGCGGCGGAATGACGACATGTACGCCTTGCTCGCCTCCGTCGTGAAGGCCAGCGCCTGGATCTCGGTGCCGGCGCGCATCGCGGCGCGGGCGCCCATGATCTCCATCGCGCGGTGCACTGAGCGCTTGTTGAGTTGCTGCAGCTCGACCGGCACCTTCGCGGCACGCTCGGCGAAATCGAGCGTCTTCGCCTCCAGTTCGGCGAGTGGGAAGGAGCGCGTCGCAAATCCCCATTCCGCGGCCTCGCGGCCGGACATGGCATCGCCGGTCAGCATCAATTCCATCGCGCGGCGCATGCCGACCAGCCAGGGGTGATACTGCATGTCGGGCGGGCTCATCAGCCGCACCGGCGGATAGCCGATCTGGGCATCGTCGGCGACATAGACGACGTCGCAGGCGGTCGCGAGCTCGGTGCCGCCGGCGAGGCAATAGCCGTGCACCTGCGCGATCACGGGTTTTGCGAGGTCCCAGATCGAGAACCAGCCCTCGACCACATGGCGCGACCATTGGCCGGGACCGGATGCCGAATGATAGGGCTGGTCGACGCGATTGTCGGCCGACAGGTCGTAGCCCGCGGAGAAGCAGGGCCCTGCGCCGCGCACGATCGAGATGGAAATATCCGGATCGCGGTCGGCCTGCTCCAGCACCTCGAAGATCTCGCCGCGCAGGCGGTTGTTCAGCGCGTTGCGCTTCTCCGGGCGGTTCAGCGTAATGCGCCGGACGCGCGGGCGCGGATCGTCGACGATGATGTGCTGGTAGCTCATGGTTCCTCCCGATCTCCGGCTTTATTGCCTTTGGCAAAGTGATGCCCGAGATCGGGAGGGATGTCATCGGCGTCTGACGCAGATCACCCATAGCGTTCAAGCGAAGTGGAGTCCGGTTCGCGTGAAGAAAACACGTCAAGGTAACTGGGCTGGAGCCCGACAAGGGCTCTAGCCAGCCGGCACCATCACGACGCCCTTGTCCTTCGGCCAGCGCAGCCGCCAGGCGAAATTGATGTCTTTGATCTCACCGGGCTTGGCCTCGAACGCCCATTCCAGCACGCCGCGCTTGTCGCGCAGATTGGTGGTGGTCGCGGGCGTGCTCGAAGGCAACATGTCGACCACGATGTCGTCGGTCTCGCTGACCGGCAGTTGATCCAGGACCGCGACCTTGATCGGGAAGTCGTGGCCGTTGCGCACCGTGGTCTTGAACGCGCGCTCATCGGTCTTCGACGTCGTCACGATCAGCCCGGCGGAGCCCTCGTTGCGCTTCACCACCGTGCGCTCGATCTTGACCTTGTCGTCGGCGCCGAAGCCGAGCCGCACGATCTCATCCTTCGCGGTCGCCGCCATCCGGCCGTGGCCGACGAAGATGCCGTCGCGGTAGATCGACACCCGCCCCGGCAGCAGCGGCGCGTCGTCGCCTTGCACGAAGCTCGCTTCGAGGAAGGCCGTGGGATCGATCACCGGAGCAGCGCGGATCGCGAGGTCCGGCGCGATCGTCGCCGTCGAGATGCGCAGGCTTTTTGCTCCCTCGTTGGCGGCGACGCTGACGCGCCCGGGAATCCTGAAGGTGGCCTGGAAGGCGCCAAGCTCGGCGGTCGCCTCCCGCTCCTCGGCGTGCTTGCGAAAAGAGACCTCGCCCTGCTCGGCCACCGGTGCCGGCGCGAGCGCCGAGCGCAGCGGCATGCCGTCCAATGCCTTGGCTGCCGCCATCGGCCGCGGCGGCAGCGGATACTGCACAATCAGCGAATTGAGCTCGGGTGCATTGCCGCCGCGCGCGACGCGGACGGTGGAGACGCCCAACGTGACATTCGACCAGTCCTCGCCGGTCGATTGCGTGATCTCGGCGCGGCGCGCCAGCTCCATGGTCGGCTTGCGATCCTTCGCACCGGTGTCGAGACGAGCGTCATAGAGCGGAATCCAGCGCGCGTTGGGCACCGAATAGGTCACCCGCAGCGTCGTTCTGGTCGCCGCCGCAGAAGCGACGTCGATCCTCACCTCGAGCTTGCTCGGCGGTTTAGCGGCGCGGTCGGCTTCGAGCCGCGCGACCTCGCGGTCGATATCGCGCTGCTTGCGCCTGGCGTCACGGATCGCGCTGTCCGCGGTTGCGACCTCGTCCGCGACGGCGGCAAACGCGGCGCGCCATTCGCTGACCGGTCGCGCCTCGCCCTTCTCGCCGAGGCCTGCCGGCGAGGCCTCGGCAAAGCGGGTGGCGAACTTGCGCCGCGCCTCGGCGGCCGTAATCGTCCCCTGCAGATCGGCGCGTTCATCCTTCAGTGCCTCGATACGCTTGTCGATCTCCGGCAGGTTTGCCGGCTCGACCTTACGCCGCTCTCGCGTGTCGACCGCGCCGATCGAAAGCTTTGCACCCGCCTCACCTTCCACCCGCAGCGAGGACGGATCGAGCAACAACGGGAAATCCTTCGCGACCAGAGTATTGTCACCCGCAGGCAGGTCCAGCGTGATGACGCGGGTGACGCTCGCACCATCGGGATAGACGGTGACGGCGTCGACATTCGACGTCGCGTCGAGATCGGCCGCGTGCAGCGGCCCGGCGACCAGGGCAGTGACCAGCACCAGGCTGGTGGTCACGAGGCAGTTCGCAATCAATCGCATGATATCCCTCCGAGAAACATCGCGTCGCGCGCAAGACAAGAAGGTGCGCTCAAATCAAGAGAACACCGTTGCTCGTGGTGAGACGCGGCGAAGAAGGGACTGGTTCGATTGAGGTTTCGGTGCGGCACGATAGCGGCGCCGTGACGGCTGCCACGTGGCGGTGATCGGCACGATAGGCCGTACCCCTCCACCGTCGCTCCACGTGTGCAGAGGGATGGATTGCTTCGCGGAGCCTGTCATCGGGTGCGCATTCGCGCGACCCGTTGGCTCGCAATGACGATGAGGAGAGAGTCCAGCAAAAGCACGGCGCCCTGGGGCGCCGTGCTGCCGGTCTTCCTGGCGATCGGCCCAGACCTCAGCTATAGATCTCGAACAGGCCGGCGCCGCCCTGGCCGCCGCCGATGCACATGGTCACGACGCCCCACTTGGCCTTGCGGCGACGGCCTTCCTGCAGCAGGTGGCCGGTGAGGCGCGCGCCGGTCATGCCGAAGGGATGGCCGATCGCGATCGAGCCGCCATTGACGTTGTACTTCTCCGGATCGATGCCGAGCTTGTCGCGCGAGTAGAGGCACTGGCTGGCGAAGGCCTCGTTGAGCTCCCAGAGATCGATGTCGTCGATCTTCAGGCCGTGGCGCTTCAACAGCTTCGGCACGGCGTAGATCGGGCCGATGCCCATCTCGTCGGGCTCGCAGCCGGCCGAAGCCCAGGCGACGAAACGGCCCATCGGGTTGAGGCCGCGCTTTTCTGCATCCTTGGCTTCCATCAGCACCACCGCGGCGGCGCCGTCGGAGAGCTGACTGGCATTGCCGGCGGTGATGTACTTGCCCGGGCCCTTCACCGGCTCGAGTCTTGCCAGGCCTTCCAGCGTGGTGTCGGGACGGTTGCACTCGTCGCGATCCACGACGTAGTCGACGATCGACTCGGCCTTGGTCACCTTGTCGACCACCTTCATCCTGGTCTTCATCGGGACGATCTCGTCCTTGAACTTGTTGGCCTGCTGCGCGGCCGCCATGCGGCGCTGCGACTCCAGCGAATATTCATCCTGGTATTCACGGCTGACCTTGTAACGCTCGGCGACGATGTCGGCGGTGTCGATCATCGCCATGAAGATGTCGGGCGCGGTCTTGAGCAGATCCGGATCGATCGATTCCTTCGGCGAGCCGCCGCCGGGAATCGAGATGCTCTCGACGCCGCCGGCGACGATGCAGTCCGACCCGTCGGAGCGGATCGAGTTGGCGGCCATCGCGATGGTCTGCAGGCCCGACGAGCAGAAGCGGTTCACCGAGACGCCGGCGGTCGACTTCGGCAAGCCGGCGAGCAGCGCCGCCTGGCGGCCGATGTTCGGCGCGCCATGCGCGCAATTACCGAGATAGCAGTCCTCGACATACTCCTTGTCGACGCCGGCGCGATCGACGGCGTGCTTGATCGCGTGCGCGGCGAGCGACATCGGCGGGGTGATGTTGAATCCGCCACGGCCGGACTTCGCCAGGCCGGTGCGCGCATAGGAAACGATTACGGCTTCACGCATAGTTTTCTCCCTTCGAGATGACCGTCATTGTGGCGCGTCGTGGCCCGTTCGTACACATATTTTGACCGTTGCGACAGAAATACCAGAGGCCGCGCGAACACAAACGCCGCCTCCGGGGCCGGAGACGGCGTTCTGTTCCGCAGATCGGAATATTGCTGTGTTGGTCCGATGTCTCCGTTCGTCATGCCCGGGCTTGGCGCGGGCATGAAAGAGAGACCCTTAGAAGCTGAGCACCTTGGCCTGCTTCACCTGCGGCAGAGCATGCACCTTGGCAAGCACCTCCGCCGGCACCGCGCCGTCGATCTCGACCAGCGCGATGGCGTCGCCGCCCTGCTTGACGCGGCCGAGATGGAAGGTCGCGATGTTGATCTTGGCATCGCCGAGCAGGCTCGCGAAGGCGCCGATGAAGCCCGGCTTGTCCTCGTTGGTCACGTAGATCATCGACTTGCCGAACTCGGCGTCGACGCGAATGCCCTTGATGTCGACCAGGCGCGGCTTGCCATCATGATAGACAGTGCCCGAGACCGAACGTTCCTGCCGCTCCGTCGTCACCGTCACGGTAATCAGGCTCTCGTAGTCGCTCTGGGCCGCGCGCGTCACCTCGTCCACCACCATGCCGCGCTCCTTGGCGACGACAGGTGCCGAGACGACGTTGACCTCGCCCAGCATCGGCCGCAGCAGGCCGGACAGCACCGCCGAGGTGATCGCCTTGATCTTCATCTCGGCGACATGGCCCTCATAGGTGATCTGGGTCTTGAGGATGCCGCTCTCGGTGAGCTGGCCGGCGAACGAGCCGAGCTTCTCGGCGAGCTCGATGAACGGCCTCAGCTTCGGCGCCTCTTCCGCCGTAATCGAGGGGAAGTTGACGGCGTTCGAGATTGCGCCCGTCAGCAGATAATCCGACATCTGCTCTGCGACCTGCAGCGCGACGTTCTCCTGCGCTTCGGTGGTGGAGGCACCGAGATGCGGGGTGCAGATCACGTTGGGGTGGCCGAACAGCACGTTGGTGGTCGCCGGCTCCTCGACGAACACGTCGAAGGCGGCGCCCGCGACATGCTTGGAGTTGAGCGCATCGACCAGCGCCTGCTCGTCGACCAGGCCACCGCGCGCGCAGTTGATGATGCGGACGCCCTTCTTCATCTTGGCGATCGCGGCCGCGTCGATGATGTTGCGCGTCTTGTCGGTCAGCGGCGTGTGCAGCGTGATGAAATCGGCGCGCTTCAACAGATCGTCGAGCTCGACCTTCTCGACGCCGATATCCTTGGCGCGCTCCGGCGACAGGAACGGATCGAACGCGACCACCTTCATGCGCAGGCCGAGCGCGCGGTCGGCGACGATCGAGCCGATATTGCCGCAGCCAATCACGCCCAGCGTCTTGGCGGTGATCTCGACGCCCATGAAGCGGTTCTTCTCCCACTTGCCGGCCTGGGTCGAGGCGTCGGCCTGCGGGATTTCGCGCGCCAGCGCCAGCATCAGCGTGATGGCGTGCTCGGCGGTCGTGATCGAATTGCCGAACGGCGTGTTCATCACGATGATGCCCTTGGCGGTCGCCGCCGGAATCTCGACATTGTCGACGCCGATGCCGGCGCGGCCGATCACCTTCAGCCTCTTCGCCTTCTCGATGATCTTGGCGGTCGCTTTGGTGGCCGAGCGGATCGCGAGACCGTCATAGTTGCCGATGATCTCGGCAAGCTTCTCCTTGTCCTTGCCGAGGTTGGGCTGGAAATCGACGTCGACGCCGCGATCCTTGAAGATCTGCACGGCGGCGGGAGACAGCGCGTCGGAAATGAGAACTTTGGGTTTGGACATTTGAATTGTTCCTTTGCCCTGCAACGGGCGGGTCTCTTGGACCGATGTGATGAAGTCTCTGATCACGTCTCCCTATCCCCGTCCTTACAGGGAGAGGGTTGGGGTGAGGGGCAGCCACAGGCGAGGAACAAGCCGAACAGGCCCCTCACCCGGATTTCACCGGACGATGCTGCGCATCGCCGGGAGCAATCCGACCTCCCCCGCAAGAACGGGGAGAGGTGGCAAGAGAAACTCAGGCCGCCTTAGGCAACGCCGCCTTGGTCTCGGCGAAGGCCCAGTCGATCCACTGCGTGAGCAGCTCGACGTCCTTTGCTTCAACGGTGGCGCCGCACCAGATCCGCAGGCCCGCCGGCGCGTCGCGATAATACGCGAAGTCGAAGCCGGCGTTCTCCTTCTCCACCAGCGCGACCAGCTTCTTGCAGAAGTCGGCTTGCGCCTCGGCGGGAAGCGAGGTGATCGCGGGATCGGTGAACTTCAGGCACACCGAGGTGTTGGAGCGGATCGCGGGATCCTTCGCCAGGAAATCGATCCACGGCGTCTTCGCCTTCCAGTCGGCGAGCACCTTGGTGTTGGCGTCGGCACGCGCGATCAGCGCCTTCAGGCCGCCGATCGACTTGGCCCAGTTGAGCGCGTCGAGATAGTCCTCGACGCAGAGCATCGACGGCGTGTTGATGGTCTCGCCCTCGAAGATGCCCTGGTTGAGCTTGCCGCCCTTGGTCAGGCGGAAGATCTTGGGCAGCGGCCAAGCCGGCTTGTAAGTCTCGAGCCGCTCGACCGCGCGCGGCGAGAGGATCAGCATGCCGTGCGCCGCCTCGCCGCCGAGCGCCTTCTGCCAGGAGAAGGTCACAACATCGAGCTTGGCGAAATCAAGCGGCTGCGCAAAGGCGGCCGAGGTCGCGTCGCAGATCGTGAGGCCTTCGCGGGTCGCACTGATCCAGTTGGCATCAGGCACGCGCACGCCCGAGGTGGTGCCGTTCCAGGTGAAGACGACGTCGGACGCAGGGTCCACCTTGGAAAGATCGGGGATTTCACCGTAAGCCGCATTCAGCTTGGTGACGTCCTTCAGCTTCAATTCCTTGACGATGTCGCTGACCCAGCCCTCGCCGAAGGATTCCCAGGCGAGCGTAGTGACGGGCCGCGCACCGAGCAGCGACCACAGCGCCATCTCGACCGCACCGGTGTCGGATGCCGGCACGATGCCGATCTTGTAATCGGCAGGCACT
Organism: Bradyrhizobium sp. ISRA436; assembly: GCF_029910015.1. Lineage (NCBI taxonomy): Bacteria > Pseudomonadati > Pseudomonadota > Alphaproteobacteria > Hyphomicrobiales > Nitrobacteraceae > Bradyrhizobium > Bradyrhizobium sp. ISRA436. The sequence continues at coordinate 1,082,560 of NZ_CP094519.1, read as the reverse complement.
TCAAGCACTTCGCGCGTCAGTTCGATCGCGAGCTTGAGCCGCGCCTTACCGATCTTCGCGCGATGCGAGCGGCCGAGGGCGGCGTCCTTGAGATTGTCGGGGTTCCAGCCGGGGCGCTTGGCACAGGGGCCGGAGGAGAAATGCGGCACATGGGGCCGCGAAGCGGGCTTCGCTGCAGTCATAATCTACCCTTCCAGATAGCTGCCTCTCGGTGGGGAGAGGTTTCCCGCCGCCGGAGATAGTGGAAAGGTCCCAAAACGTCAAGAAACTTCAGACGGTCCGGACGAAAGACCGGAGTCACGGCTGATTGATGGGGCCTCGTCGACCCTCGGCGCCGTCTCCGTCCGACCCGTGAAACCACGGGGATGGGCAGCTTCCTGGCCGAATAGCAGAGCGAACGAACGCAGGCACGAACCAGCGGGCATAACGCCGCTCTGGATGACGGAATATATTGTGTGTGCTCGCACCACTATCCCGGTCATTGCGAGGAGCGATAGCGACGAAGCAATCCATCGCTCCGCATACGCAGAACCATGGATTGCTTCGCTCCGCTCGCAATGACGAGGCTGTATGCTTTCGCATCAGAATCTCAAAAGCGAATCGTCATGCCGACATGGCTGCGTGCAAATCCAAGCCGCTCGTAGAAGCGTTGCGCATCGACGCGCGTGTGTTGCGTCAAGAGCTCGACGAGCATGCAGCCTTTCGCGCGTGCTTCCGCGACCGCCCACTGCACAAGCTGCTCGCCGATGCCGCGGCTGCGGCAATGCTTTGCAACGCGCACGTCCTCGAGCAGGCCGCGCGAGCCGCCCTGCGAGCTGACGCCCGGCAGAACAGCCAATTGCAGGCAGCCGATGACGGTCCCGTCGCCGTCGACGGCGACGACGAGCTGCAAATTGGGATCGCGATCGACCCGCTCGAACGCCTGGTAGTAGCTTTGCGGTAGCGGGTCCTCGATCCGCTCGCGCGCGCTGCCGAGCGGATCGTCCGCCAGCATGCCGACGATGGTGGCGAGATCCTCGCGGCGGGCACGGCGGATGGTGACGGATGATGGTGCGGTCATTGTCGTTCGTTCCGTTTCAACTCAGCGCGCCGGCGGCAGGCCGAGCGCGCGCTCGGCATCCGCAATCCAGCGGTTGATCACGGCATAGCGGTCGAGATCGAGGCCGCCTTCATGCGCGACGCGCGTGTAGGCGAGCAGCGAGACGTCGGCTAGCGAGAACGCGTCACCGACGAGAAATCGAGTGCCGCCGAGATGCCGTTCCAGATGATCGAGCGCCACATAGCCGCGCTTCACCAGATTCGGATCGAGGTCCGCGACAGCCTTACCGAGATACACAATGTGAAAGCGGCAGACCGCCACATAGGGCTCGTGAGTGTTCTGCTCCCAGAACATCCACGCATCCATCTGCGCCGCGCGATAGGCATCTGCGGGGATCAGATCGCTGCCGCGCGCGAGATAACGGATGATCGCGTTGGACTGGGCCAGCGCGCGGCCGTCGTCCAGCTCCACCGTGGGCACCTGTCCCCAACCGTTCAGCTTGAGGAATTCCTCCGTCCGGCTGCCGCCCTTCATGGTATCGATCTCGATCCATGTGTAAGGCAGCGCCAGTTTGTCGCACACCCATTTCACCTTCAGGCAATTGCCCGAATTGGCGTCGCCGTAGATTTTCATCCGGTTGCGCTCCCTCGGCCTGATCGCGGCGGCAAACGCGACCCGATTGTCGGAAAATCAGCCCCGAACAACAAGCAAGCGCGACGAGGATTCATCGCGCTTCAAGGAGCGATATCGGAACAGCGACGCCGTTCGCTGTCAAGCCGCGCCGGCGCGCCTCAGAACTTGTAGCCGACGCCGACGCGTACCGTGTTGATGTTGGTGTCGACGGTGGACGTGATGCGGGCGTATTCCCACTCCGCGCGCATGAAGAGACCGGCCATCAGGTTCACATCGACGCCAAGGCCGCCGCTGTAGCCGTACACCAGGTGATTGTGCAGCACATCCGATGCGCTCAAGGTCGCGAGCGATGTGAACGACCCCGCCGCTCCCGTGGCGCTGATGGAATCGAAGACGGTGACAGAACGCGAGATGTTGGCATTGCCCAGCGCGACGCCGCCAAACATGTAGGGCAGGAAGCAGCCCCAGGCATAGCCGGCACGGGCGCGGAAGGTGGCAAGGTCCGTGATCGCGATTGCGGCTGACGAATCGACGCGCACGTCATGGAACATGCTGTCCGACAACTTCGAGCCGCTGACCAGTTCCTTGGTCGCGGTCGAAGTGCCGCCGAAATTGTTGGCGTGCATGTAGCTCATCTCGGCTCCGACGACGACATCATCGAATTGCCAGTTGTAGCCGACGAAGCCGCCATAGGCCGGCGAGCGCTGCGATTGCTTGCCAAGCCCGAGATTCCAGTTCGCGACATCCATCTGCTGGATCACGTTGTGATCAAGCAGCGCGGAGAGCATGTTGGCGTTCGTGCCGCTGAAATTCTCGTCGGACGATCCATAGCCGGCCTGTCCGCCGATATAGAAGCCCTCCCAATTGGTGGTCGGGCGGGCCACGCCCTCAGTGAAGCCGCCGCGCAGAATGGGCATGTCCGCGGCGCCCGCGCCGGTCACCGCCCCGAACATCATCGCCGCCAGCAACAACCTACGCATCGCAACGCTCCATCCAACTCACCAAACTATGCGCCGATCATCGCCTGTTAACCTTAACCAATCGTTGTCGCCGGCCACTTTCGACATGCTTGCGTTGCAGAGCTTGCGCCATCAGCGACAAAGAAAAACGGCGCGGGATGATCCCGCGCCGCCTGCAATCGTTAACCTGTCAGGACCGGAAATTAACCCTTGGTGACCAGCGGAGGCGGCGGCGGGGGCGGCACGTCGCAGCAGGTCCAACGCACGCCAAGCCGCACATCCTGCGAGGTCAGGTCGCGGAACTGGAAGGACGAGGGACCGGCATTGCTGCCGTCGAACGAGCGGCCAAAGCCTTGCACCGCCGTGCCCATGTCCAGATAGCGGTAGGCAAGTTCGACCGTGAAGTTGTTGGTAACCTTGTAGGCGACACCGGCGTGCACCGCCCAGGCGAAGTTGGTGCGCGAAGCGCCATCGGCGAAATAGGACGCGCCGGTGACAATGCTCTGCGGGCCGGTCACAGTCGTGAAGAGATTGCCGCTGTCCTGGAAGCCGGAGGTCTGGATGTGCGCGGCACCAACGCCAACACCGACGAACGGCGTCAGGCACCACCAGGTGCCGAGATCGGCATACAAGTTGACCAACCCGACCCAGCTCTTAAAGCCGCCGCCGTAGACGTCCGAAATCGGCCCGAAGCCGGGAATCGTCGCGAAATCGGTGCCGCTGAAGGTCGTCTTCGAGCGATATTCACCGGTAATGTCGGCACGGAGCCAGTTGTTGAACTGATAGCCGACGCCAAGCCCGTAGGACATGCCGCCCGAGAACTCGTGACCGAGCTTGTTCAGCGTGGATCCCGCCGGCAGGGTATCATAGCTGTTGACGTGCAGATGGCCGTTGACGTTAGTCATGCCGATGTCGCCGCGCAGATACCAGCCGCCGAAGTCCTGCACGGGTGGCGGAGCATATGCCATCGGGGGCGGCGGCATGATGGGCATGTCGGCGGCGAACGCCGCCGAGGACAGCAGGGATGCCGCGCCCGCGACAATAAATAACTTAACGCTACGCATTGGCTTCGTCCTTTTGGCCAGTGAGGCGAACACGCAAAGCCCCACGTCTGAAACTCACGGGCCGGACGATGCCAGCAAATGTTTAAGCGGCACTTAACCCTAATTTTTAAGGTTGATGATCCCTCACCGATTTTCGCGCAGTGACGCGGTTGCCGTCGCAAGTGATGCATTCGCAGCACAGCAAGATGGCGATTCCGCCACAACTCCTAATGATACGTTGACGAATGGGCGTTGCTGCGGCGCACGGAACGCGTGCCTGTTAGCGAATGCTTAACCCTGCACGCAAGCGCGATTCGCGCCGTCGCGATGGCCCTCAGTGCCCGACCTTGGGCATCTTCGGCAGGAACACCGCGAGCAGACCGATCGCCGGCAGGAACGCACAGAGCTGATAGACGAAGGCGATCGAGGTGTGATCGGCGAGCTTGCCGAGCACCGCTGCGCCGAGGCCGCCGATGCCGAAGGCGACGCCGAAGAACACGCCGGAGATCATGCCGAAACGGTGCGGCATCAGCTCCTGCGCGAACACGATGATCGCCGATGTCGCCGACGAGATGATCAGGCCGATCAGCACCGTCAGCACGGCGCTCGCGAACAGGCCGGCATAGGGCAGCGCCAGCGTGAACGGCAGCGCGCCGAGGATCGAGAACCAGACCACATATTTGCGGCCGAAGCGGTCGCCGAGCGGTCCGCCGATAAAGGCGCCCGCGGCGTTCGCGGCCAGGAACACAAAGAGATAGAGCTGCGCCGCCTGGGTCGAGACCCCGAACCTGTCGATCAGATAGAAGATGTAATAGCTCGACAGGCTCGAGACATAGAGCTGCTTGGAGAATAGCAGCGCAACCAGCACGCCGAGCGCGACCATCACGCGCCGCTGGTCCGGGTGATCGGGATGGCGCTCGATCACGGCGGCCTTCTTGCCCGCGATCTGCGGCTTGTACCAGGCGCCGATGCGCCAGAGGATCACGATGGCGAGGAATGCGATCGAAGAGAACCAGGCGATCGAGGGCTGGCCGAACGGCACCACGATCAAGGCGGCAAGCACCGGTCCCATCGCGGTGCCGAAGCTGCCGCCGAGTTGGAACACGGATTGCGCAAAACCGTAACGACCTCCCGAGGCCAGCCGCGCGATGCGCGACGATTCCGGATGGAACACAGCAGAGCCGAGACCGACCAGTGACGCGGCGATCAGGATAATCCCGTAAGTACGTGCGACGCTGAGCATCAAGAGGCCGAAGAAGGTGAAACCCATGCCGACCGCGAGCGAGAACGGCTGCGCCTTCCTGTCGGTGAAATGCCCGACCACCGGCTGCAGCAGCGAGGCGGTGAACTGGAACGCCAGCGTGATCATGCCGATCTGCGCGAAGTCGAGCGCGTAATTGTCCTTCAGGATCGGATAGACCGAGGCGATCAGCGACTGCATCGTGTCGTTGAGGAAGTGCGAGAAGCTGATGCCGGCGAGCACGATATAGGCAGGCCCCGCAGCAGCCGCTTTCGCTGCCAGCGCCGGCGGCAACTCGGGCACCGGCACCGGCTCGCCCAGTGCCTCTTCACTCACGACCGGCTTGTTCAATGGAACAGTCCCGAAAGCGGATTCGCAAAAAATACCTCCGTGTCATATGACGCGGAGATGACAGCGACCACTTCCATTAGCCGATAGCAGCGATGCGCTGTGCGGACCGCGACGGACGTCTGCTCCCTCTCCCGCTTGCGGGGGAGGGGTGGGGTGGGCGTACCACCGCAGTCGTATCGTGGAGAGAGCCCCCACCCGCATCGCATCGATGATGCGATGCGACCTAAGAACGAGCTTCGCTCGTCTCGACCCCGCAAGCGGGAGAGATGAAGAAGAGAGGGGCGAATTTTCGAGCTTAAGCCGCTGCGGCGTGGCCGAGCGCGCTGACAATATTGTCGACGACCTCTTCCACCAGGATACGGTCGTCGCCCTCGCCCATCACGCGGATCACGGGTTCGGTGCCGGAGGGGCGGATCAGAAGCCGGCCGTGGCCGTTGAGGCGGTTTTCGCCGTCGGTGATCGCGGACTTGACCTCGGCGTCGTCGAGCGGCTTGCCGCTGCGGTAGCGCACGTTCTTCAGAATTTGAGGCAGCGGATCAAAACGTCGGCAGACCTCCGACACCGGGCGGCGGAGCTTCTGCACCACGGCAAGCACCTGCAGCGCGGCCACGAAGCCGTCGCCGGTCGTCGAGTAGTCGGACATGATGATATGGCCCGACGGCTCGCCGCCGAGATTGTAGCCGCCGGCCAGCATCTGCTCGAGCACGTAGCGGTCGCCGACCGGCGTACGGATCATGTGCATGCCGTTGTCTTGAAGGAAGCGCTCGAGCCCGAGATTGGACATCACGGTGGTGACGATGCCCGGCTTGGCAAGCCGTCCCTCTTCCTTCCAGCTCTGCGCGATCACCGCGAGCAGCTGGTCGCCGTCGACGATGTGGCCGCGCTCGTCGACCAGAATGACGCGATCGGCATCACCGTCGAGCGCGATGCCGATGTCGGCGCGCATCTCGCGCACCTTCTTGGACAGCGCCTCCGGCGAGGTCGAACCGCATTCCTTGTTGATATTGAAGCCGTCGGGTTCGACGCCGATCGGAACGACGTCGGCGCCGAGCTCCCACAGCGCTTCCGGAACCACCCGGTAGGCGGCGCCGTTGGCGCAATCGATCACCACGCGCAGGCCTTCGAGGCTGAGGTCGCGCGGCAGCGTGCGCTTGGCAAACTCGATGTAGCGGTCATGGACGCCGTCGATGCGGCGGGCGCGGCCGAGGCTGGCACTCTGCGCGAGGCGGCGGTCGAGCGACTCGCCGAGCAGTTGCTCGATCTGCTTCTCGACGTCGTCGGACAGCTTGAAGCCCTGCGGGCCGAACAGCTTGATGCCGTTGTCCTCGAACAGATTGTGCGACGCCGAAATCATGACGCCGAGATCGGCCCGCATCGACTTGGTCAGCATCGCGACCGCGGGGGTCGGGATCGGGCCGAGCAGCAGCACGTCCATGCCGACCGAGGTGAAGCCCGCAACCATGGCGTATTCGATCATATAGCCGGACAGTCGTGTGTCCTTGCCGATCACGACGCGATGGCGATGATCGCCTCGCTGAAACACCAGACCTGCGGCCTGCCCCACTTTGAGCGCGAGCTCCGGCGTGATCAGTCCATTGGCGCGGCCCCGAATCCCGTCGGTCCCGAAATATTTGCGGCTCATGTCACCCCCAAGGTGGGCTTCTCGAACCCACCAGCCGAGAAAGCCCCAATGCCCGCCATCTTAGCGTGCACCGGCCTTATAATCTGTCAGCCGCTAAAATGACTTCAAAAAATATGATGAATCATTACCGGCCGCGAATCACGCAATTCGAAGCTAAGCCGTTGTGAAATAAAGGATTACTCCTTTGGTACGCCACCAGCCAGGTGACCGCCCTATCAGCCCTCGTCCTTGCGCAGGACATGGCGGTCCTCCTTGCTGGGCGCCGGTTGGGTCACGTTGACGGGGTCGGAACCCGGGAACGTCTCCTCCAGCCCCTCCTCCAGGGCATCGTCCAGACGGCGCTTTTCAGCGGTCTCATTCGCTTTCGGCTTGGAGCCTGATGGCGTCATCGCGCTCTCCCATCGGTCCTCGATTTGGCAGGCCCTCCAACCATGCTAGATGACGGCAATACCGTACACCTGCAAGACTTGCGACACAGAAGAAGGGCCGGGAACGTCCATGAAGCACATTACCTGCATCGAAGATTTGCGTCAGCTGCACAAGCGCCGGGTGCCGAAAGCGTTTTTCGATTATGCGGACCGCGGCTCCTACACCGAGGACACGCTGCGCGCCAATTCTGCCGACCTGCAGCAGATCAAGTTCCGCCAGCGCATCCTGGTCGACGTCTCCAAGCGCAATTTGTCGACCACGATCCTCGGCGAGCCCTCGGCGATGCCGCTGATCCTGGCGCCGGTCGGCCTGCTCGGCATGCAGCATGGCGACGGTGAGATCTACGCCTGCCGCGCGGCGCAGGCGGCGGGCATTCCCTTCACCCAGAGCACGATGTCGATCTGCTCGATCGAGGACATCGCGGCCGCCGTCGACAAGCCGTTCTGGTTCCAGCTCTACGTCATGAAGGACCGTGGCTTCATCAAATCGCTGATCGAGCGCGCAATTGCGGCGAAGTGCTCGGCGCTGGTCTTGACCGTCGACCTGCAGGTGATCGGTCAGCGCCACCAGGACATTAAGAACGGCATGACGGTGCCGCCGGAATGGTCGCTGTCGAAGCTGGTCGATTTCGCAACCAAGCCGGCCTGGGTGTCCGGCGTGCTGCGCGGCAAGCGCCGCACGTTCGGCAACATCGCCGGGCACGTCAAGGGCACCGAAGACCTCACCAAGCTGTCGGAATGGACCGCCTCCCAGTTCGACACCTCGCTGAACTGGAAGGACATCGACTGGATCCGCAGCATCTGGCCGGGCAAGCTGATTCTGAAGGGCATCCTCGACGTCGAGGATGCCGAGCTCGCCGCCAAGACCGGTGCGCAGGCGATCGTGGTCTCCAATCACGGCGGCCGTCAGCTCGACGGCGCGCCATCCTCGATCGAGGTGCTGCCCGAGATCGCCGATGCGGTCGGCTCGAAGATCGAGATCATGTTCGACGGCGGCATCCGCACCGGCATGGACATAATGCGCGCGCTCGCGCTCGGCGCGAAATCCTGCATGATCGGCCGCGCCTATGCCTATGGCCTCGGCGCCGGCGGGCAGGAGGGCGTCGCCAAGGCGATCGATATCCTGGCGAAAGAGCTCACCACCACGATGGGGCTGTGCGGCGTCAACACGATCGCCGAGATCGACGACCACGTGTTGGCGGTGTGAGGCGACCGCCGTAGCCCGGATGGAGCGCAGCGCAATCCGATACAGTCTCTACCTGGAAAGATTCCGGGATTTCGCGGAGCCTGTCATCGGGCGCGCCTTCGCGCGACCCGTTGGCTCCATCCGGGCTATCGAAGAACATCACATCGGCGGGGTGAGCCCATCGCGGCCGACGCTGACGCGGTCGGTCTCGATCGCGCCATCCGGCCGTTGCTTCATGGAGGCGATGACCTTGGCGCCGCTCTTCAGATCCGACTTGTCGCCCGGAACATAGGTCACGACCGGCGTGTCGGGCGGTACCACGACCTTCTTCTCACCGTCCCTGTATTTGACCAGCAGCGTATGACCATCATTGCCGACGACGGATTGGGCAACGGTCGCGTTTGTCATGCTGCTGTTGGGCTTGAGATCATACGGCCGCGAGCCTTCGCCGGTGCCGCGCATGTTCTCAGGGAACACATGCACCTCGACCGCCTTCTGCACGCCGTTGGATCCGGGCACCGTGGTGGCGCCGATGAAGGAACCGACCTTGACATCCGCCAGCGCAATCTTGGTGAGGCCGAGCACGACGACGTTGTTCGTCATGTGCAGCTTGACGTCTTCACCACTGCGTGACTTCACCGCGAGCGTATCGCCGTTGACGCCCTCGACGGTTCCACGAACCCGCGTCGGCGTGGGCGGCTGCTGCGCGATCGCATAGAGCGTGGACGCCGTCACCATCGCTAGCGCAACGAACGGACGGATGAATTGGGTAGGACGGAACGGCATGATGTGGTCTCCGGACGGGTCATAACCTGACCCAACACCGGACCCCGGCCTTGCGACGCTATTCCCGCGCCTCAAGTCTTTGTGAGATCGGCCTCGACCAGCGCACGCAGTTCCGGCGTGATTTGCGGACGCTGCCCGAACCACAACTCAAAACCACGCACCGCCTGGTGCAGGAGCATGCCGAGTCCATCGGCGGTGTTCAGCCCACGCGCCTTTGCCGCCGCAAGCAGCGGCGTCACCAGCGGCACATAGACGAGATCGGCAACGACGGCCGATTGCGGCAACCGGCCGACATCGATCTCGAGTGCGGGCTGGCCGTGCATGCCGAGCGATGTCGTGTTCACCAGCAGGCCCGCGCGCGGCAGCAACTCGTTGACCGCATCCCACGTCGCGGGAACAACGTTGCCGCCAAGCTGGTCGGCCAGCGCGCGGGCGCGGTCGATCGTACGGTTGACGAGATGAACGCGCGCGATGCCGCGCTCGATCAGGCCGAACACCACCGCGCGCGCCGAGCCGCCGGCGCCGAGCACCAGCGCGTCCTCGGCCTTGTCCCAGCCGGGCGCGCAGGCGTCGAGATTGTTGATGAAGCCTTCGACATCGGTGTTGGTCGAACGCAATTCGCCTTCGGCAAACCACAGCGTGTTGGCGGCGCCGATGGCGCGGGCGCGGTCGTCCGGCGTCGACAACGCAAGCGCGCGCTCCTTGTGCGGGATGGTGACATTGGCGCCGACGAAGCCGCGCAGCGACAAACGAAACAGGAAATCCTTGAGATCCTCCGGAGGCACCGCCTCGATCACGTAGCCGCCCTCGATGCCGAGCGTGCGCAGCCAGTAATGATGGATCAGCGGCGAGCGGGAATGCGCCGCCGGCCATCCGATCAGGCATGCTGCGCGGGTTTTGGAGGACGATGTCATGCCCGTGACATCGGCCAAGCCGCAGTCGCTGTCAATCCGTCCGCTTCGCGGTTTGGGCAGCCAACATGCCGAGCGCGAACGCGGTGCCCGCAGCAAACCAGATCGCGGCGAGATTGATCCAGCGGTAGGCAAGTGCGCCGAGCAGCGCACCCGCGACCAGCGCCGCCCACAACAGCAGGTTCGGCAGCCAGGCCCAGCCTGCGCCGCCGGTCAGCGCCGCGGCGATCAACTGGCCAGCCCTTACCAGCGCCCCGGTGACGTAAGTGAGGCCGAGCCCGCCACCGCCGTCTAGCTGAAATATGGAGTTCTCCAGCCCCATCGCCACCACGACCGCCGCAACCGCGATGTTCGGCAGGCCGAATTCGTTGGCCACAGCCGCAACCTGAGCAGCACCGCCTCGGCGAGCAGGATCAGGGGCTGGCGATGCGCAATCGCAATACGGCCGAGCACGATCAGGCTGCCGACCGCGGCTCCCGCGACGAACAGGACGATCAGCACGAAGGCCTCCAGAGCGTGGTCCCATTGTGCCTCGGAAAGGCTCACGCCAAGCCGCGTCGAGTTGCCGCTCATGAAGGAGACGAACGGGCCGCCGAGATGCAGGTAGCCGATGCCGTCGACATAGCCCGCGAGCCCACTCAGCGCGCACGCCAGCACCAGGTTGCGGCGGGATTCAAGCATGCTCGTCTTGTGCCCTCGTCAATGGGTGCAAGCTATATCACGACGAATCCGAGTTGCCGCCTTAGGCAAGGTCCACCTCTCCCCGACGGGGAGAGGCGAGAAAACGAGAGACCCGTCAGCGCTCACGCCGCGTCGCGATGCGCGGCGATGATCTGGTCGGCGGCGCGGCCCGTCACTTCGGCCATGCGGTCGAACTGGCGAGTGAAGCTGCCGGCGCCGGCGGTGGCCGAGCGCAGCTCCACGATGAGGTCGCCGATCTCGGCTTCCGGCATCGTGGCGCGGACGCAGTCCCATCCGGTCCAGCCGTCGCGGGTGTCGAAGCCGAGGATCTGCCCGCGACGCGCCGACAGGATCGCGTTGATCTTGGCGGTCGCGTCGGTCGGACAGACGATCTCGACCATATGGATCGGCTCCAGCAGCACCGGCTGGCACTGTGGCAGCGCCTCGCTGATGCCGACCCGAGCCGCGGTGCGGAACGCGAGATCGGAGGAATCGACGCTGTGATAGGAGCCATCGGTCAGCGTGACATCGATGTCGATCACCGGGAAGCCGAGCGGCCCGCGCGCCAGGGCGTCGACGACGCCCTCTTCCACCGCAGGAATGTAGTTGCGCGGCACCGCGCCGCCGACCACCTTCTCGTGGAACTCGAAGCCGGTGCCGCGGGGCTTCGGCTTGATGTCGAGCACGACGTCGCCGAACTGACCATGGCCGCCGGACTGCTTCTTGTGCCGGCCGCGCTGGGTGATCGGCTTGCGGATGGTTTCCTGGTAGCCGATCGCCGGCGGATGCGATTTGACGTTGACGCCGAAGCGGTCCTTCAATCGCTCCTGCGCGACGCGCAGATGCATCTCGCCCTGCCCCCACAGCACGGTGTCGTGGGTGCGCGGATTCTGGATCATCGTCAGCGATGGATCCTCCTCGTTCAGCCGCAACAGCGCCTGGCCGAGCTTGACGTCGTCCTTGCGGTCGGTCGCCGCGATCGAGATCGACAGCACCGCCGCGGCCGGCTCGACCTTGGCCAGCGAGGCAGGCGCAGTCTTGCCGCTCGAGACCGTGTCGCCGGTCTTGATCGCATCGAGCTTGCCGAGCGCGACAGTGTCGCCGGCCTCGGCCGACGAACGCTTGCTGTCGTGCCCGCCTGAAACCGCGAGGATGCCGGAGACGCGTCCGCTCTCGCCGGACGACGATTGCAGCGTCGCGCCGTCATCGAGGCGGCTCGCAAGCACGCGCACCAGCGACAGCTTGCCGCCGTGCTGCAGATGCATGGTCTTGAACACATAGGCCAGCGCATCCTTCGCATCAGACACGCCGAGGCGCTTCACGGTCTCGGCAATGCCGGGCGCTTCATGGCGCAGCGCCTTCATCAGCCGCAGCACGCCGTTCTCGCGGATCGCCGAGCCGAGCAGCACCGGACAGATCAGCCCTTCGCGCAATTCGCGCGCCAGGTCGTCGAACACTGCATCGCGCGGCGGCTGGATATCTTCCAGCAGCTGCTCCATCAGCGCGTCGTCGTGGTCGGCGAGCTTCTCCAGCATCGAGAAGCGCGCTTCCTTCTCGCGATCGAGATCGCCACCCTTGAGGGCCATGACCTCCGACGGCTTGTGCTCGCGATAGACGAAGGCGCGCTCGAGCGCGAGATCGACGAAACCTTCGATCAAATCGCCGTTCCAGATCGGGATCTGGCGCAGCACCAGCGGCACGCGCGAGGCCGGCTGCAGCATCGCGAGGGTCTCGCGGATGCGCTCGCTGGCGCGATCGATCTTGTTCAGAAACAGCAAACGGGGAATACAGAGCTCCTCGAGCTCGCGGAGAATGATTTGCAGCTGCGGCAGCTTCTTCTCATCGGCCTCGCAAACCACGACCGCAGCATCAATCGCCGGCAGCGCGGCACGCATGTCGTGCGCGAATTCGACCGAACCGGGACAATCGATAAAGGTGTAAGTGTCGCCCATGAAGGTGGTGGTGGCGGCGGTCAAGCTCACGCCCATCTTGTGCTGGCGCGCCTCGGGGCTGGCATCGCCGACGGAGGTTCCGGCATCGACGCTGCCGGCAGTCTTGACGGCGCCCGTACGCGCCAGGATCGCTTCCAGAAGTGTGGTTTTACCGCTTTGGAAAGGGCCCACCAATGCAATGCACCGTGGACCTCGGGGACTTCTGACGTCTTGTCCCATTGCCGCCTCCTCGTGTTGGAGCTCGGCCCGTGATTGGGTCGGCGACCATTCATGCTCTGCCTGCGTCAGGCGTTTGGCAAGCGGGAAAACGTCGCTGCGATGCGGCGTCTTGCAACCTTGGCGCGACGAAGCGTCAACCAGTTAATGTTCGGACTTTCGCGCCGTATGCTCCAGTTCCATCGCCGCCGCCGACGCGATGTCGCGCCAACGTGTCGCAATCGTGAGAAGGTGCGAGAGCGGTTCGCGCCCGGGTTAGCGTCCCGGGCGCAGCTCCAGGCTCTCCAGCCCCGCGGCGAGGTTGACGCCGACCTGGCCCTGCACACTCAGCGGCTGCAAGGCGATCGTGTTGTCGGAGCCACCGACCAGCACGTTGCCGCCGACGCCGACACCAAGCGTCGCGCTGCCCTGCGCGCCGGCATAGTCGCCGGAGAGAGCGCCCGGACCGAGCCGCGCCACCGGCGCGTAGACGCCCCAGGCCAGCGCTGACTCCTGCGTGATGCCGAGATCGATGCCGACCTTGCGGATGGTGGCAATGTAGCGATCCTCCGGCACGGCGTCGGCCCGCAGCACGCAACCGAGATTGGTCACTGAGCCGACGATGAATCCGATGCTTGCGCCGCCGCGGCATTCTAGGACGCCGACCTGCACGCGCTGGATCGGCTGCTGCGCGTTGGCGCCGGCGATCGAGGCTGCAAGTGTGACAATGGCAGCACCGGCGAGAAGGACGAAGCGACGCATTGGGGAGTCTCCGGCTGAAGGCGTGCTGCGAGCAGAGAACGGTACGGGCGCCGTGCCCCCGACGCCCGCGCAACCTATGCCATAACGCGCGACGCCGTGCCAGAATTAGAGATATTCAACTCCGGATTGTTACGGCATGTGGCAGCATTGCTGTCAGTGCCACGTCCCCGCGATCGGCAAGAGACAAAAAGCAAGAGACAAAAAAGAGGCCCGCTTTCGCGGGCCTCTTGGACTTCACCGGCTTAGTGGTGGTGATGCCGGCGGTGATAGTGCCGGCGCGGGCCGCCAGCGCGGACCGGCTCGAGGTCGAGCGCGGCGATACCGGCCGCGACGTTGAAGCCGGCCTGGCCCTGCAGGCTGATCGGCTGCAGCGCGTAGGAATTCGCCGGACCGCCGACGAGGAAGTTACCGCCCGCACCCAGGCCGACCGACGCGTTAACGCCGACGCCGCCGTAGCTGCCGGCGAGCGCGCCGCGCGGGACACGGGTGCTCGGCGCGCTCACCGCCCAGGCGAGCTGCGTCTGCGCGGTGACGCCGAGATCGAGGCCGACGCGGCGCACGGTCGCAACATAGGCCTCCGGCCGGCGGCCTTCGGTCTGGAACACACATTCGAGCTGAGTGACCGAGCCGACGACGAAGCCGACATTCTGCCCGCCCTGGCATTCGAGGACGCCGGCCTGAACAACCGGGGGCGCCGCGTTGGCGGCGGCGATCGGCGCCAGCAGCGCGAGCGTGGCGATGGTTAGTGTCGAAAGTCGCATTGGTCTGTCTCCGCAGGTGAACTGAATTGCGCGGCGGACAGAAAGGAAGGGTCGTGTCCAAAACAAGGCGGACCGCAAAGGTGCCGTAAAAACTTCCGGCGTGTGACTATTGGGACGTGCGCGCTCGCGCCGAGATGAGCAGGATGTGATTTGACACGCCAGTTTTGGATTGCGGCGTGCTCGACTGTAATGCGCGCGAAAACGCTCCCGCACCATGTGCGGGAGCGTTTCTCGTTCGGAAGCGATTTACCTGAGATTGCCGCAGAAGCGCTGGATGCGCTTGCAGGCGTCTTCGAGATCCGAGGTCTTGGTGGCGTAGGAGATGCGGAATGCAGGTCCCAGCCCGAACGCGGATCCCTGCACCACGGCAACGCCCTCGCCCTCGAGCAGCTCGGTGACGAACGTCTCGTCATTGTCGATCACCTTGCCCGACGGCGCCTTCTTGCCGATCGTGCCGGCGCAGGACGGATAGACGTAGAATGCGCCTTCCGGACGCGGGCATTCGATCCCGCTCGCCTGGTTCAGCATCGACACCACGAGGTCGCGGCGCTCCTTGAACACCTTGTTGTTCGCCGGGATGAAGTCCTGCGGACCGTTCAGCGCCTCGACGGAAGCCCACTGCGAGATCGACGACGGGTTCGAGGTCGACTGCGACTGGATCGTCGCCATCGCCTTGATCAGCGGAGCTGGACCGCCGGCATAGCCGATGCGCCAGCCAGTCATGCAATAGGCCTTCGACACGCCGTTCACGGTCAGCGTGCGCTCATAGAGCGCCGGCTCGACCTGCGCCGCCGTGGCGAAAACGAAGTCGTCATAGACCAGGTGCTCATACATGTCGTCGGTCATCACCCAGACATGCGGATGCTTGACCAGCACGTCGGTGATCGCCTTCAGCTCGGCGCGCGTATAGGCCGCACCGGTCGGGTTCGACGGCGAGCACAGGATGACCCACTTGGTCTTCGGCGTGATCGCCTTCTCGAGATCCTCGGGCTTGAGCTTGAAGCCGCTCGCGGCCGTGCACACCACGGGTACCGACTCGCCGCCGGCGAGTGCCACCATTTCGGGATAGCTGACCCAGTACGGCGCCGGGATGATCACCTCGTCGCCCGGATTGATGGTCGCCATCAGCGCGTTGTAGAGCACCTGCTTGCCGCCGGTGCCGACGATGACCTGGTTCGGCTTGTAAGTCAGGCCGTTCTCGCGCTGGAATTTGTTGACGATGGCTTCCTTCAGCTCCGGAATGCCGCCGACATCGGTGTACTTGGTCTTGCCGGCCTCGATCGCGCGGATCGCCGCCAGCTTGATGTTGGCGGGCGTGTCGAAGTCCGGCTCGCCGGCGCCGAGGCCGATGACGTTGCGGCCCGCGGCTTTCAGCGCGCGTGCCTTGTCCGTGACCGCGATCGTTGCGGACGGCTTCACACGGTCAAGCGCAGCGGACAGGAAGGCCATTGTCATCTCCTGGCAAACGTCGTGAGCCGTTGGCCACGACTTGATTTGGATGGGATCGCCGCACCCTAGGCCTGTCGCCGCTGCGTCGCAAGAAGCTTGGCGGCAAAGCGTGAAAACTTTCGCGCATGGCTTGAGGCGCGCGCAACATTCCGAAAGTTCCGGCCTCAAATCACTCATATCCGGCAAGGGCTGCGCTGGCCGGACAGGTTTGCCGGCGAGGCTTACGGCCACATGCGCCGCGCATAAATTGCTCCGAGGACAATGCGCCGCGCAGTGCCGCCACTCGCCTGCGGACGATCCAGGCGCATGCCATCTCCGGCCAGGGTGCCGGCGGCTCCGGCGCGCGTTAAGGTTGACTGCCACGACGCGTCCGACTCGCGCGTCGACAGCCGGCATGCGAGCATCGCGCAAGCGTGATCCGAGTTGTTCTGATGTGTCGATGGACTCGTTCTGCGCGCGTGCAGTGCGGTAGACGTTTCGACTTTTTCCACGATCCGGGGCTTGCGACGCCCCCCCATCGGCATCATTGTTTAGGCGCGTTGCGGTGTGACAGGCCGCGCGCGCCAAGCCGCGCAGTCTTCGAACCTTTCCGTCTTTCCGAGCGAGTGAACCCCGACGCAATGTACAAGCTCTATTCGATGCAGCGCTCCGGCAACAGCTACAAGGTTCGCTTGGCGCTTGCCGTGCTGAACACGCCGTACGAAGCGATCGAGATCGACATCCTGCGCGGCGAGAGTCGCACCCCGGAATTCCTGGCCAAGAACCCGAGCGGCCAAGTGCCGCTGCTCGAAGTGGCCGAGGGCCGCTACCTCGCGGAGTCCAACGCCATCCTCTGGTACGTCGCCGCCGGCACGCCGCTGTCGCCGGAATCGCGGATCGAGCGCGCCGAGGCGCTGCAGTGGATGTTCTTCGAGCAGCACGCGCTGGAGCCGAACATCGGCGCCGCCTATTTCTGGCTGTCGCTGGTCAGGGGTGGACGGGACCTGCAGACGCACGCGCTTGAGGACTGGATGGAGCGCGGCTATGCGGCGCTGCAGGTGATGGAAAATCACCTGAAGAACCACGCCTATTTCGCCGCCGAGCAGCTCACGGTCGCCGATATCGCGCTCTACGGCTACACCCATGTCGCCGACCGCTGCGACTTCGACCTGGCAACCTTCCCGTCCATCCGGGCCTGGCTCCGGCGGGTCGAACAGACCCCCGGCTTCGTCGCGATGGATTGGCAGCCCGGAACCGAGACCGAGCCGCCGGCCCGCCTCGTGGCTGGCCTCTGAACAGCGGGGATAGCGGGAAAACTGCCCAAATAGCGGGCAAAACTGCCTCATCGGCCCTGCTTTTGCCGTTTTCTCGGCCATTGCCGCCGCAATATTGCCGGCGACGACCATCAGATTCGTTCGGATGTCGCGGGTGATTCGCCCGCGCCTTGAAGGATTTAGACCATGATACGGTCGTCCGGCACGGCAGGCTTCCAGAGCTGCCCTGCCCCTGTGGCATCTTCCCGGCTGACGAATGCGATCGCCGCGTCGCTCGCGATTTGCGCGCTGACGCTTTGCCTGGTCGTCACGATCACGGTGCTGTCGAGCAACGTCACCATGGCGATGCCGATCCCGTCATAGCTCACATCCTCGCAGGTAGGCACCTTTCCGCGCCAAGGCGCGGTGGAGACAACGCGGCTCGAACGATGAAGACACCTGTCGGACTTGTGACCGTGACGCTGACGGTGGCGATCCTGCTGGCCGCATCGCTCTTGATCGTGACCGGCACGCGCGGCGAAGGCCGTGCGCATCCGATGCGCATCATGACGCCTACGCCCAACCCTGCCGCCCGATAAGCCCCCGCGCTCAGTTCCATTTGTGGAAGATGAAGAACGCGCCGACGGCGATGAAGGCAAAGCCCAGCACGTGATTCCAGCCCAGGGGCTCCTTCAGGTACAGCACCGAGAAGCAGGCAAACACGACCAGCGTGATCACCTCCTGCATGGTTTTGAGCTGCGCCGCCGAGTAGACCGCGCTGCCCCAGCGATTGGCCGGCACCGCCAGCCAGTATTCGAAGAAGGCGATGCCCCAGCTCACGAGGACGACGATGGGGAGTGGATGCTTGAACTTGAGATGGCCGTACCAGGCAAAGGTCATGAAGACGTTCGAGGCGAACAGCATCAGGATCGGCAGCAGCGAAGGCGAAATGGCGGGCATCGATGTCCTTTTGAAATTCCGGCAGGTTGTGACCCGGATGCGGGTTCCACGCGGATCTGCATATCATTTGATTTGAAAGCATTGAAAGCTCGAGCGACCGGGGCGAGTAGGCATTAACGCTGCCGACGGAAATGCCGGCGACGTTGCGGACCTGTCGTCAAACTGCGGCCCTATTGTTTGTTCGACAGCAACGAGAGCGAGCATGCGGTTCGACTGGCGTGCAATTTCAGGTCCGGTTCTGACGGCAGCCACCGCGCTGGCCGCGTTCCTGATCGATCGCCTCATCGTGCCGGTGCCCAACCCGGCGCCGCTGTTCGTCTGCATCGTGGCTCTGACAAGCTCGGTCAGCGGCATCGCCTGCGGGCTGATCAGCGCCGCGATCGCGGTCGCCGGCTCCGCGCTGTTCTTCCTCGACCATCGCGCAATGCCCGGTTATGACGCCTCCGACGTCGCACGGATGCTGATGCTGGCGGCCACAGCCGCCGGCACTGCCGTGATCACGGGATTGCTGCGGCGGAAATGGATCGACGCCTTCGCCGCCGAACAGGAGCATCACGCCACCGCGGGGCGGCTCGCGGCCGCGCTCGACCAGGTCGATATCGGCATCGTGCTGCTCGACGCCGACACCCGCGCCAAATTCATCAACCGCGCCTTTCGCGACTACTTCGCACTGTCAGACGCGCAGGCCGACTCCAAGCCGCCCTTCATTGCGCTGATGTACCACGGCCGCGACACCGGCGCGTGGCAGATGCCCGAAGATGAACTGGGAGCGTTCATCGCCGAGCGCACCGAGAAGATGCGTGCGGGCGATTCCACGCCGATCAACATCAAGCTTGCCGGCGGCGAGGTGCTGCGCTTCAGCTGCACGGCGCTGCCCGACGGCGGCCGCATGCTGAGCTACACGCCGGTGACCGATCTGGTGCGACACACCGACGACCCCGCCGACGCCGAGTACTATCGCTCGCTGCGCGCCGGCAGCGAACATCATCTGGCGCGGCTGCTGCGCGCCGCCGAGTGAGGCCTCGCGCGCCTTGCACGGCATTTGATCCCGCGCGATCCCGACGATAGAACGTGACAAGCCGCTGGCGCGCATCGCTCAAACGCAGGGTCACTCATGTCCGACGACGTTACCATCCGCTTCGTCACCCGGGATGACTACGCCCAGTGGCTTCCTTTGTGGGATGGTTACAACGCGTTCTACGGACGCTCGGGGCCGACGGCGCTTGCGCCCGAGATCACCGCGGTGACGTGGCAGCGCTTCTTCGACGCCTACGAGCCGGTGCACGCGCTGGTCGCCGACCATGGCGGCAAGCTGCTCGGGCTCACGCACTTTCTGTTTCACCGCTCGACCACGGCGATCGAGCCGACCTGCTATCTGCAGGATCTCTTCACCAGCGAGGCCGCGCGCGGCAAGGGCGTCGGCCGCGCCCTGATCAATGGCGTCTACACGCAGGCGAAGCTCGCGGGCTCGCCGCGGGTCTACTGGCAGACCCATGAGACCAACCACGCCGCTATGCAGCTCTACGACAAGGTTGCGGAGAAGCCGGGCTTCGTCATCTACCGCAAGATCTTCTGAGCGCGCCTTCCGGGGCGTGGTGGAAAAGACAAGGTGTCACCGGCGCGTTACAATGCGCCGTTAGGCTTCGCCCTGCGTAAGATCAGGCCCCCCGTCTCGGATCTTCGCCCCGAGCGGTCCCCGTCAGTCGCCGCGTCTGACCGGGACCGCTTTTTTTGCGCTATTGCCATGCGCCATCAGCGGTAGGCCCACACCTTGCCGGCCCCAGGCATGCGCGTCACAATCCGCTGCATCTCGCGCCCATCCTACAGGACTGTCTCATGGAAATTCGCAATCTCGGCGGCTCCGGCCTGCGCGTCTCGGCGGTCGGCATCGGCTGCAACAATTTCGGCCAGCGCACCGATCTGGAAACCTCGCGCAAGGTGATCCACAAGGCGATCGATCTCGGCATCACCCTGTTCGACACCGCCGACATCTATGCTGGGCAGGGCGGCTCGGAGACCGTGCTCGGCACCGTGCTGGGCGACCGCCGCAAGGACATCGTGCTCGCCACCAAATACTCCAAGCCGATGGCGGCCGACGGTACCAAGCAGGGCGCCTCGCGCCGCTACATCATGTCGGCGGTGGAGGCGAGCCTGAAGCGGCTGAAGACCGACTACATCGATCTCTACCAGCAGCACGATTACGATCCGCTGACGCCGATTGACGAAACGCTGCGCACACTCGACGATCTCATCCGCCAGGGCAAGGTGCGCTACGTCGGCAACTCCAACTTCCCGGCCTGGCGCATCGCGGAAGCCGAGCACGTGGCACGTGCGATGAACGTCAACCGCTTCGTCTCGTGCCAGGACGAATACAGCCTGCTGGTGCGCGGCATCGAGAAGGACCTGTTGCCGGCGGCGCAGGAATACAATCTCGGCCTGCTGCCGTTCTTCCCGCTCGCCAGCGGCCTGTTGACCGGCAAGTACCGGCGCGGGGCCGCGGCGCCCGCCGACACCCGCTTCGCCAAGGCACCGGCCTTGAAGGATCGCTATGTGACGCCGCGCAACGAGGATATCGTCGAGAAGCTGCAGGCGTTTGCCAAGGAGCGCGGCCACACCATGCTCGAGCTCGCCTTCTCCTGGCTCGCCGCGCGCCCGCAGGTCTCCAGCGTGATCGCCGGCGCCACCCGCCCCGAGCAGGTCGAACAGAACGTCAAGGCGATCGGCTGGAAGCTGAGTGCGGAAGAGATGGCGGAGGTCGACAGGATCACGTAGGGGTAGTTAC
Organism: Bradyrhizobium sp. ISRA436; assembly: GCF_029910015.1. NCBI lineage: Bacteria > Pseudomonadati > Pseudomonadota > Alphaproteobacteria > Hyphomicrobiales > Nitrobacteraceae > Bradyrhizobium > Bradyrhizobium sp. ISRA436. The sequence goes on along the minus strand of NZ_CP094519.1, from coordinate 1,061,568 downwards.
TTGCGTCGTCCCGGCCTTCGCCGGGACGACAGGGTGGTTAGGGTTCGGGTTTACACCACCAGCCCCTTCATCGGCTTCACCGGCGCGCTGTCCGGAAACACCGTCTCGGCCAGCGCCCGCTCGCCGATGCCGAGCTGGTCGTGCAGCACGCCCTTGATCACCGCGCGCAGGTCGGTGGTCGGGGCGAGGTCGCGGGCCTGGTAGAGATTGGCTACCTTGAGGCCGGGCCAGTCCGTGATCATGCGGCCGCCCTTCACCGCGCCGCCGGCGAGCAGCGCGACGGTGCCGGTGCCGTGGTCGGTGCCCTCGGTGCCGTTGATGCGCGCAGTGCGGCCGAACTCGGTGGCGACCACGATCACGGTGTCGCGCCAGCGATCCCCTAAGCCGCTCTCGAACTCCGCCAGCGCGCCGTCGAGGCCGCCGAGCAATTGCGCGAGACGCCCGACCGGACCGCCCTCATTGGCATGGGTGTCCCAACCGTCGAAGGCGAGCGCGCCGATACGCGGGCCGTCGTCGGCCGCCATCAGCTTGGCCGCGCCGCGCGCCACCAGCCGCATCGCGCCGATGCCGTTCATGCCGGGCTTCGGCTTCATGTCGGAGCCCTGCGCCTGCTTCTCCAGCTGCAGACCCTGCGTCAGCGCGCTCGCCAGCGCGGGATCGCGGTGCTGATAGAGATCGACGAGCCGCATCGCGGTGTCGTCGGCGGCCTGCGGCAGCGCGACCGGCGCCCATCCGACGGTCGGCGCGGCGCCGCGCAGCACCAGCGGCGTGGTCGGGCCGACCGCGAGTGCGCTCGTCACCCGCTCGCCCTTCGGCAGCGCCTCCAGCGCGCGGTTGAGCCAGCCGGACTGCACGCGGCCCGGCCCGGGGAAGCCGCTCTCGAGCACGTCCTGCCCATCGAAATGCGAGCGGTCGCGATAGGAGGTCGCAACCGCATGGACCACTGCGGCCTGCCTGGCGCGATACATCCGTGCGAATTCCGGCATCGCCGGATGCAGGCCGAAGAACGGATCGAGCATCACCGCCGCGTTCGGCCCATCGGCCTTCAGCGCGAGCGCACCGTGCAGTCCGGCATAATCGGGATCGCCGACCGGAGCGACGGTGGCGAGCCCATCGAGCGCGCCGCGCAGGATCACGACGACCAGCCGCGGATCACGTCCATCGGCCGCGCGCGCGAATTTCGGCAAGTAGGCCCAGGCGGCAAAGGAGGCGCCGCCAAGCAGCAGCGTGCGGCGCGATGTCGCCTGGATCATCAGGCTCTCACAGCACCCCATCGTCATCTCCTCTGGAATTCCGGCGACATCAGCAGCAGCGCCAGCGCCTGCTGGCGCGATTCCGCGCGCTCGACCGTGCGCCGCGTCTCCGCCGACGCGGCTTCAGCGGCGACGAGCTCGAGCAGGTCGCGCGGGTCGAGCCGGTCGCCGAGCGTGGCGCCGAGCTGCGCGGAGATATCGAGCCGCAGCTTGAGCCCCTCCGGCGCAGCCCAGGCCGCGCTGGTATCGGGAAAGCCGTTCGGGCCGGCAGGCGTCCACAGCGGCTGGCCGAGCACGTTGAGGCCGTTGAGATAGCGGCCGGGATCATCGGGGGTGCGCGCCAGCAGACGGCCGGTCGCGATCAGGAAATCGTAAGGGCTGCGCATCTTGGTCAGCGGGGCCTGCCAGGCCTCGTCGGACTGGACGAGCGCGGTGGCGAGCGCCTTGAGGTCGCCACCGGTCTTCGTGAAGACGTCCTGCAACCGCGTAACCAGCGCCGGCGGCGGATCGTCGGCAACGAAATGGCGGGCAAGCTTGGTGGCGATGAACCTCGCCGTCGACGGGTGCCGCGCGATATCTGATAGCACCGCCTCGCCTTGCGCGATGCCGTTCTGCGCATAGGTCTTGCCGAGCACAAGCTGCGGGCCCGGCTCGTGCGCATTGGCATTGAACACGAAGCTGCCGGGCGCGCCGAGCTGGCCCTTGCGGCCGGCAAAGGTCCACCCCGTGATCACCCGCGCAAACGACGTCACGTCGTCCTGCGTGTAGCCGCCGCCGACGCCGAGCGTGTGCAGCTCCATGATCTCGCGCGCCAGGTTCTCGTTCAGGCCGCGGTGGCGGTTGATGCCGGCGCGGGAGTCCGGGCCCAGCGATTGCTGGTTGTCGAGGAAGAACAGCATCGCCGGATGCTGCTCGACGGCCTGCAGCATGTCGGCGAAACGGCCGAGCACATGCGGGCGGATCGCCTCGCGCTCGAACGAGCCCGCCCACATCCGCGCCAGCGCGCCCTTGTTGGCCGAGATGCAGAAATGATTGGACCAGAACACCACGAGCCGCTCGACAAAGCCGCAATCGGCGACCACGCCGCGCTGCAGCCGCGCCAGGGCCTCGGCGCGGAACGTCTTCTGGATGATGTTGAGCGGCTTTGCCGGCGGCTTCTGTGGATTGGCCGCGGGCGGCATCTCAGCCGGCGCCATCGCGGCATTGGCATTGTCGGCCGTCCGCGCCGGCGCCTGCATCGCAGGATCCTTCGCCGCGATCTCCTTGGCGGCGCTGGGCAGCGAGAGATTGCGCCGCTGCGGCCGCGTTGCATCCGACGGCGGCGGCGTCTCGGTTGCAGCGGACTTCGCGGCCTTCGCCGACTCGCGCGCCTTGCGGATTTCGAATTGATAGTCGAACACTTGCTTGCCGAGCTCGGGCGTCGAGAGCAGCCCGGGGACTTCGAGCAACGCGCCGTTCGGGCGCGCCAGTTCCGCCATCACGAAACCGCGCGGATCGGACGCTGCGTTGATGAAGTCGCCGGATGCGCCGCCGCGCGCGCCAAACCCGAAACGATTGAGGGCAACCAGGGCGGCTTGCGAATCACGGGCCATCTGAATTCCCTTGGCGGCATATCCCGGCTATATCTGCGCGGGATCATAGCGCGGCTCGAGATGAACCCGAGATTAATTCGTTGATTAAATCGCGGTTAGGAATGCGCCTCTCGTCATGACGGATCCGTCTGAAAATTTCTCCCCGCGCCGCCTCGCCTGCGCGAAATGCGGCACCGAATTCTCCTGTACGCTCGGGGGGCCGTGCTGGTGTTCCGACGAGAGCTTTCGGCTGCCGATGCCGGCCGAGGGGGGCGATTGCCTGTGCCCCGCATGCTTGCGGAAACTGGCGGAACAACACGCAAGCGTGGGTGCGACGTGAGCGAGCGTTGGACCGTCGACGCCGTCCTGCTCGACATGGACGGCACCCTGCTCGATTCCGAGAAGGTCTATTTCGACAGCCTGGTCGCCGCATTGAACGGCTGCGGCTACGACGACGGCGTCGTCGCGCTCTGCCATTCCATGGTCGGCCTGCCCGGACCGGCCTGCGAGGCGTTGCTGGTCGACCGCTACGGCGCGGACTTTCCGCTCGCCGAGATTAATCTCGCCTTCCTCGACCATCGCGACGCGATGATGCGATCGGGCCTGCCGCTCAAGCCCGGCACGCTGCCGCTGCTGGACGCGCTCGCCGCCGCCGATCGCCCGATGGCGATCGTCACCTCGTCGTCGCGGCGCTCGGCCGAGCGCAACCTCACCCTCGCCGGCATCCGCGAGCGTTTCGACACGCTCCTGACGCTCGACGACGTCACGCACGGCAAGCCGGACCCGGAGCTCTATCTGAGGGCGGCCGCCCAGCTCGGCGTGGCGCCGCAGGCCTGCGTCGCGGTGGAAGATTCCTACCACGGCGTCGCGGCGGCGCACGCCGCCGGCGCCATCACGCTGATGGTCCCCGACATGGCGCCGCCGACCGAGGAGACGCGCGCGAAATGCGCGGCGGTGTTGCCGGACCTCAACGCGGTGCTGGCGATGCTGCGCGCGCGTGGTGGCCTCAGCGCTCCATCGTAACCGTCATTGCGAGCGACAGCGAAGCAATCCATCCGTCCGCGTATGCGGCCGTGGATTGCTTCGTCGCGTTGCTCCTCGCAATGACGTACAATGCATCTCGCGACGCTAACGCTTGCCTCGTCGTCCCGCCAGCGCCGCCTCGACCAGGGACCGCGCCGCCTCGCCCGCGGTCTCCATGTAGCTCGCGTCGCGATGCAGCAGCACGACGGCGAACGAGCCATCCAGCAGCAACAGCATCTGCCGCGCGAGCCGCAGCGGATCGGCAATGCCCTCCGCTGCGAAGGTCGCGCGCAGCCAGTCCTCGAACCTCTTCTTGTGCGCGGCGCCGATCTTGATCGCGGGATGGCCGGGCATGTTGGCGAGCTCGGCCGAGGTGCGCAGGAAGCCGCAGCCCTTCCACTTCGGATGTCGCGCCGAGCGCGCAAGATTGCGGAAGATCGCCTCGACCTTCACGGGCAAGCGGCCGTCGGCTTCCGCAAACCATTTCCGGAACAGCGCGAGGTTGGGCTGGTCGCGCGCGGCGAGATAGGCGGCGACGAGATCGTCCTTGCTCCTGAAGTGATAATACAGCGTGCGCTTGGTGAGGCCGGCCCTGGCCGCCACCTCGTCGACACTCACGCGCCGGATGCCTTCATTGTAGAACAGCGCGCTTGCCGCCTGGATGATGCGCTCGCGGGTGGGCTCGGAGGGTCTGGGCATGCGGCGTATGTATACCAACCAGTGAATATACACAAATCGCGGCGCCCCCTACAGTCGCTTCCAGCACATACGTCAATGCCGGAGACCGCATCATGACCGCCCCCATCCTGCTCGACATCGACGACGGGATCGCCCTCATCACGCTGAACCGCCCCGCGCAGCTGAACGCGCTGAGCTACCAGCTGATCGACCATTTGATGGCGGCGCTCGACCGCATCGAGGGCGATGCGGCGGTGCGTGCCGTGATCCTGACCGGCGCGGGCGAGCGCGCCTTCTCCGCCGGCGCCGACATCCACGAATTCTCTGATAGCGTAAAACAGGGCTCAGCGATCGCGGTGCGCGATTTCGTGCGCCGCGGCCAAGCGATGACCGCGCGGCTCGAGGCGTTCCGGAAACCCGTGATCGCCGCCGTCAACGGGCTTGCCTTCGGCGGCGGCTGCGAGATCACCGAAGCCGTGCACCTCGCCATCGCCAGTGATCGCGCGCTGTTCGCAAAGCCCGAGATCAAGCTCGGCATGCCGCCGACCTTCGGCGGCACGCAGCGGCTGCCGCGGCTGGCGGGGCGCAAGCGCGGGCTCGAGTTGCTGCTGACCGGCGATCTGTTCTCGCCGGAGCATGCGCGCGAGATCGGACTCGTCAACAGCGTCGTGCCGCACGATCAGTTGCTGAACGCCGCCCGCGAGCTGGCCGGCCGCATCGTCAGGCATTCGCCAGGTGCCGTCAGCAGCGTCATCACCGCGGTGACGCGCGGGCTCAACATGCCGATTGCTGAAGGTCTGCTGGTCGAAAGCGAGCAGTTCGCCGCGCTGGTGCCGAGCCGCGACCTCGCAGAAGGCTTGGCGGCGTGGAAAGAGCGGCGGGCGGCGAAGTATGTCGGGGCGTGAGCGCGCCGGCACCCACTATCGTCATTGCGAGCGAAGCGAAGCAATCCATCGATCCGCGTACAGAGAGATGGATTGCTTCGTCGCGGAGCCTGTCATCGGGCGCGCATTCGCGCGACCCGTTGGCTCCTCGCAATGACGGGAAAGGTTGCGTCCTACCGCACCACCGCCGCGGTCTGTCCGAACAACAGCTTGCGCTCTTCCTCGGTGCGGATCGCGGGCTGGCCGAAATTCGGGTTGACCTCCTTCGCCTTGGCATAGGCGCGCTCGGTCGCGGGACGTTTGCCGATGGTCTCCAGCCAGCGCTTCAGATGCGGGAAATCGTCGATGTTCTGGCCCTGGTTCTTGTAGGGCACGACCCAGGGATAGCTCGCCATGTCGGCGATCGAGTAGTCGCCGGCGATGAATTCGCGGTCGGCAAGGCGCTTGTTGAGCACGCCGTAGAGCCGGTTGGTCTCGTTGACGTAGCGGTCGATCGCGTAAGGCAGCTTCTCGACCGCGTAGTTGCGGAAGTGGTGGTTCTGGCCGGCCATCGGCCCGAGCCCGCCCATCTGCCAGAACGTCCACTGGATCGCGTCGTAGCGGCCATGGAGATCGGCGGGCAGGAACTTGCCGGTCTTTTCGGCGAGATAGAGCAGGATCGCGCCGGATTCGAAGATCGAAATCGGCTTGCCGCCGCCCTTCGGCGCATGATCGAGGATGGCGGGGATGCGGTTGTTCGGCGCGATCGCCAGGAACTCCGGCTTGAACTGATCACCCTTGCCGATGTTCACCGGGAAGATCTTGTACTCAAGCCCGGTCTCTTCGAGGAACATCGTGATCTTGTGGCCGTTCGGCGTGGTCCAGTAGTGAAGGTCGATCATGGGGACGATCCTGCATTGGGGTGCGCACGCGCATGCGCCGCGAAAGAAGATGCGATTGCATGAATTTGGGCGCAAAGCTGCAGGCGAGTCAATGGCGCGCGCATTGCATCGCGCGCGAATGTGATCTGCAGGCCGCGCAATCTCCAAGGCCGCGGCTCACGGAGCCGGCGATGACTTGGTAGTCATCGAACAATTCCTGATGCGCGATCGGTCCACCTCTCCCCCTCTTGTGGGAGAGGTGACGGATTTTTCGCCGCTACACTATCAATGGATGCGGCCGTGCTCGCGCAGGAATCGCTCGCCGCTTTCGGTCACGGTCACCCGCATGCCCTCGATCGAGGGGCGGCGCGCGACGTAGCCGCGATCGACCGCGTCCTCCCAGATCGTCAATCGCGGGCATGAGGTCCGCCAGGTTTCGATCACCTCGGCATAGGGCCGGGGCTTTCGCGCGATCCACTCCACGAGATCGAGCACCAGGGCATCCGTCGTCTCCGCCATCGTACGTCTCCTGTCTGCGGCAAGCATACCGCGCCGCGCAGGCCTGATCATCTTCTCCGTTTCGGCGCTGAGTCAGTATGCCATCGTTCTCCCGCGCTTGGATCATCGGCGCAAACTGAGTTATCTTGCCCTTGCATCAGCTTTCCTGAGGGTCATGCATGCGGCGATTGCTCTTTCTCAACGGCATCAAGGCGTTCGAGGCCGCGGCGCGCACCGGCAGCTTCGCCGGCGCGGGCCACGAGCTGAACGTCTCGGCCGCGGCGATCAGCCGGATGGTGCATCTTCTGGAAGAGCGGCTCGGCGTCGCGCTGTTCGAGCGCAAGGCGAACCGGCTCGTCACCACACAGGCGGGCCGCGCCTACCAGAGCGGGCTGACGCCGATCTTCGACGCGCTGGCGAGCCTGACCGCGCAGGTCACCGCGTCCGCGAGCGCGCGCGTGCTGACCGTCGGGGTCGGACCGACCTTCGCGATGAAGTGGATGATCCCGCACCTCGCCGACTTCCACAAACAGGAGCCCGACATCGAGGTGCGGATCACCACCGGCGGCATGCAAGTGCCGTTCGCCGACGACTGGAGCTGCGGCATCCAGCTCGGCGACGGCCAATGGCCGGGCCTGGTCGCCGAGCCGCTGTTTGCCGCCGACCTCTTGCCGGTATGCACGGCGCGGCTCGCCAACGGACTGAAGCGTCCCGCCGATCTCAAGGGCCCGAGCCTGATCCGCGTCGCGCATTCGCCGGATGACTGGCCGTCATGGCTGAAGGCCGCCGGCGTGCCGCGGCTCACCGCGCGCGGGCCGGAATTCCAGTTCTACGGTCAGGCGCTGCAGGCCGCGGTCGACGGGCTCGGGATTGCGATGGGCATCCGGCCCTATATCGACGACGACCTCGCCGCGGGCCGGCTGGTAGCGCCGTTTGCGCGCAGCGTGCCGAAAGGCATGCGCTGGTATCTCGTTTACCGCGGCTTCCACGCCGAGCAGCGCGACTTCGCCGCGTTCCGCCGCTGGATCATCCGCGCCGCAGCCGAGCCTGCGGCACGGCGCACCGGCGCGCGCAGCGCCGGTTGACGCGTTCGACGCGCCGGCTTGGCGCAAGCCATAGCTCCACTGCTGCCCCGCACAAAAAAACGCCGCTTGTGAACTCGTTCACATTTGGCGCAGCGCCCGTGTGCTTCGATCGGTGCAGAAGAATCCCGGAGGTCGCACGTGATTTACGGCGGTTTTCAGATCAAGTCGTTCGAGGTGGGGGCAGGGCAATGGCACGCCAGGATTCAACGGGTCGATCAAAAGCCGGTCGTCATCGATGGAATCTCGTTTCCGACGCTCGACATCGGCTTTGCCTGGTCCGATCAGGATGCAGCGATAGCCGACGCCAAGAAGCATATCGACCGGTTCCAGTGGCGATCGGGCGCGACAGTACCGTCCTGACAGGCAACGCCCTGGTCGCCCTAGTCCCGCAGCCGGCGCCCGAACCGGTGCGGCCGCCGCAGGTGAGAACGAGCTGCCCGGACTGCGCGGCGGAGCTCGAACTGCTGCGCGCCATTCCCGGCCGCGCCGCCGAATACTGGACCATGCGCTGCGCCGGCTGCGGCGCGATCCATATGGACATTGTCGACGGGCCCCGGGCGTAACGCCCGGGACTCCGTCTACTGACATCTGCTGACAGCAGAACCGCGTTTAAGTCCTCTCGTCCTTTGCCCTTTTCTCGCTGCCGGACTCGTCCCATATTCCGGCCATGGCGAAGACACCAAGCACTCCGAAAAAGCCCGGCAAATCCCCCAGATCCAAAGCGCACCGGCCTGAGGTCCAACCGATCGGACCCGCGCTCGCCGAATTGCTCAATCCCGCGATCAATCGCGGTGACGCCGGCATGGGCTCCGGCACCGGATTGCAGCCGCCGCCGGACAATTCCTGGGACCGCCGCTCCGGCGGCGAGGCCGCCGCGCACCGCGCGCGGGCGTCGACGCGGGGGACGAGCGAACAGGTCGCCAGGCGCGACGCCGCCGGCCTCGAGGAGGCGCCGCAGGCCAATTACGGCACCTCCGCCACCGTCCCGACCCTCGATCCGGAGCTGGCGCGGCAGCTCGGTCTGCCGACCGCCGAGGACGACGAAGAGGCACTGGCGCGGCCCCCGCGCAGCAAGATGGAAGCGCTCGGCGTCAAGGCGACCGCCGACGCGCTGGAGAATTTGATCCGCGACGGACGCCCCGAATTCCGCAGGGAAGACGGCTCCATGAGGGTGTGGACGCCGCATCGGCCGCCGCGCCCGGAGAAATCCGAAGGCGGCGTGCGGTTCGAGATCAAGTCGTCCTACGAGCCCAAGGGCGACCAGCCGACCGCGATCGCCGAGCTGGTCGAAGGCATCAACCGCAACGACCGGACGCAGGTGCTGCTCGGCGTCACCGGCTCGGGCAAGACCTACACCATGGCCAAGGTGATCGAGGCCACGCAGCGCCCGGCGCTGATCCTGGCGCCGAACAAGACGCTGGCCGCGCAGCTCTACGGCGAGTTCAAGAACTTCTTCCCCGACAACGCGGTCGAGTACTTCGTCTCCTATTACGACTACTACCAGCCCGAGGCCTATGTGCCCCGGACCGACACCTATATCGAGAAGGATTCCTCGATCAACGAGCAGATCGACCGCATGCGCCACTCCGCGACGCGCGCGCTGCTCGAGCGCGACGACGTCATCATCGTGGCTTCGGTGTCGTGCATCTACGGTATCGGCTCGGTCGAGACCTACACCGCGATGACCTTCGCGCTGAAGAAGGGCGAGCGGATCGACCAGCGGCAGCTGATCGCCGACCTCGTGGCTCTTCAGTACAAGCGCACCCAGGCCGAATTCACCCGCGGCACCTTCCGCGTCCGCGGCGACGTCATCGACATCTTCCCGGCGCACTATGAGGATCGCGCCTGGCGCGTGAACCTGTTCGGCGACGTCGTGGAGAATATCGAGGAGTTCGACCCGCTCACCGGCCACAAGCAGGACGAGCTCGAATTCATCAAGGTCTACGCCAATTCGCACTATGTGACGCCGCGCCCGACGCTGGTGCAGGCGATCAAGTCGATCAAATCAGAGCTGAAGCAGCGCCTCGACCAGCTCAACGACCAGGGCCGCCTGCTGGAGGCGCAGCGGCTGGAGCAGCGCACCACCTTCGATCTCGAAATGATGGAGGCGACCGGAAGCTGCGCCGGCATCGAGAACTATTCGCGCTATCTCACCGGGCGCCGTCCCGGCGAGCCGCCGCCGACGCTGTTCGAATACGTGCCCGACAACGCGCTGGTGTTCGCCGACGAGAGCCACGTCACCGTGCCGCAGATCGGCGGCATGTTCCGCGGCGACTTCCGCCGCAAGGCGACGCTCGCCGAATACGGCTTCCGCCTGCCCTCCTGCATGGACAACCGCCCGCTCCGCTTCGAGGAATGGGACATGATGCGGCCGCAGACGATTGCGGTGTCGGCGACGCCAAGCGGCTGGGAGCTGAACGAAAGCGGCGGCGTGTTCGTCGAGCAGGTGATCCGCCCGACCGGGCTTATTGATCCTCCCGTAGACATCCGCCCTGCCCGCACCCAGGTCGACGACCTCGTCGGCGAGGTGCGTGCCACCGCGGCGGCCGGCTATCGCTCGCTGATCACCGTGCTGACCAAGCGCATGGCGGAGGACCTCACCGAATATCTGCACGAGCAGGGCATCCGCGTCCGCTACATGCACTCCGACATCGACACCATCGAGCGCATCGAGATCATCCGCGACTTGCGCCTCGGCGCCTTCGACGCGCTGGTCGGCATCAACCTGCTGCGCGAGGGCCTCGACATTCCCGAATGCGCGCTGGTCGCGATCCTCGACGCCGACAAGGAAGGCTTCCTGCGCAGCGAGACCTCGCTGATCCAGACCATCGGCCGCGCCGCGCGCAATGTCGACGGCAAGGTGATCCTCTACGCCGACAGCATGACCGGCTCGATGGAGCGTGCGATGGCCGAGACCACGCGCCGTCGCGAGAAGCAGGTCGAGTACAACAAGGCCAACGGCATCACGCCGGAGAGCGTGAAGAAGTCGATCGGCGACATCCTCAACTCCGTCTACGAGCGCGACCACGTGCTGGTCGAGATCGGCGACGGCGGCGTCGCCGACGACGTGATCTCGATCGGGCACAATTTCGAGGCCGTGCTCAACGACCTCGAAACGCGGATGCGCGAGGCCGCCGCCGACCTGAATTTCGAGGAAGCCGCCCGCCTGCGCGACGAGGTCAAGCGGCTGCGCGCCACCGAAATGGCCGTGGTCGACGACCCCACCGCCAAGCAGAAGGCCGTGCAGAGCCGCGCCGGCGCCTATGTCGGCAGCAAGAAATACGGCGAGGCCGCGAACCTGCCGGTCAGCGCACTGAAGAACAAGTCCGCCGCGACCTCCATCAAGGCGAGCCGCGGCGGCAAGGGCGGCTCACGGGTGCACAAGCCCGATCTCGACGAGATGCACGGCCCGGAATCGCTGCCCTTCCGCGCGAGCGGCGTGTTGCCGACCAAGCCGTTCGGCACGACCAGCCGGATCATCCAGCCGACTGACTCCCGCCAGTCAGGCCCCGAATTCGGCCCCTCGCCGCGCTCCAGCGGCGGCGCGCCGGGCAAGCGGGGTGGATGGAAGAAGCGGTAGCCTAACTATCTGAAATTGGGCGCTGGCCTCCCGCCTGTACTTTTAGTACCCTCGAGCGCCCCCCGCGCAAGATGGCGGACTGCTGTCTCGCCGCGGCGCATTCGCCAAGACTATGGTGGAAGGCCGGCCTTTCGTAGCCCGTCAACCAGGTGCTCCAAGTCTTCGGCGCGTTTGAGAATGGATACCTGCTTCTGGGTGCCGCTGATGCTGTACCTTGGATTCAGGCGTAGAACCTCGCTTGCCTCTGCACGAGCATCTTCCATTCGTCCCAGCTGAGCGTACGTCGCGGCCAAGAAGGCGTGGCCATACTGGTGATTGGGCGCGCGGCCAATCGCTTCAGTCAACCAATGTTGGGCATCGTGGTACTCTTTGAGGTAGTAGTGAGCTACGCCGGCCATCAACGGCGCAAAATGCGGATGGAATGGATCAAGGCGCATTTGCAACTTGGCGATGGCAATAGCTCTGGCCGGCTCTCCCACCGAGTAAAATATTTGCGCAAGGCGGTAATCCGCGAAATTGGGGTTTAGCGCAAGCGCTCTTTCGGCAGCGGCAGTCGCTGCGTCGAAGTCACGCTTCCGGATGATGTTATAGCCCAATTCGGCATAGGCTTCGGGCAGGCTCGGATTGAGCGCGATTGCCGTGCGCGCCAATTTGATGGCCAGGTCAAGGATAGTCGGGCTCAAATATTCATCGTTCAGGGGATTGAGCCAAGCCACCCGGTGAGTGCTAGCCAGCATTGCATAGCAACGGGCATATTTCCGATCGATGGCCAGCGAATCCGCAAGATGCCCTCGTGTCCTCAATAATTCCGGCATTTGCCACGAGGACTGGAACGATATCCAGGCCGCAGCCGCGCGCATGTAGTGATCGTAGGCCTGCCAAGTCGCGGGCGGCTTGAGCAAGGCGCGTTCGGCTTCCGCCATGTTCACATGCGCGACCAGAATTGCGGCGATCGTCCGCGCAACGTCGTCCTGGATCGCAAATACATCCTTTAACTTCTGATCATAGCGCTCGGCCCAGCGGTGGACGCCACTTGCAGCATCAATCAGCTGCGCCGTGATCCGAACTCGGTCATTGCCCCGACGAACGCTGCCCTCCAGAACATAGCGAACGCCGAGTTCTCGACCCACCTGACGCAAATCAACCGCTCTGCCCTTGTATCGAAAACTCGAATTGCGGGCGATCACGAACAAGTCGGAGAAGCGGGACAACTCGGTAATAATGTCTTCCGAAATTCCATCCGCAAAGTACTCCTGCTCCGGGTCGCGACTCATATTCTCAAAAGCCAGGACAGCGACCGATGGCTTGTCGGGAAGCGCAAGCGCCGGCCGCGCCACAGCGTTGCCGAACGACACGCGATAGACCCGCACCGGCCGCGCAATGTTCTTCAGTTGATGCTCGCCACTATCTTCGAATTCGACGTCAAGCTTATCCTGCGTATCTTCTCGCACGCGTTGCGACACGCAGATGCCGCCCGGCTCGCAAAGCGCCTCGAGCCGAGCCGCAACATTCACCCCGTCCCCGAAGATATCGCCGTCTTCTATAATGATGTCGCCGGCATTGATGCCAATGCGGAACTCGATCCGTTTCTCAATTCGTACATCGGTGTTTCGGGTGATCATGCCACGCTGTATCGCAACGGCGCACCGCATCGCGCTGACCACGCTGGCAAACTCCACCAATATTCCGTCGCCGGCGCTTCTGATGAGCCGCCCGCCGTGCTTTTCGATCTCGGGATGGAGGAGCGCGGACAGATGTTCGTTCAGCCGGGCGTGCGTACCTTCCTCATCAGCACCCATTAGGCGGCTGTAGCCAGCCACATCGGCCACGAAAATAGCACTCAGTCGCCGTTCCACACGGTCTGCGGCCATAAAAGCGCGCCCTGATCCGATCCGATCTTTAATTAGAGTCTATTGTCAGAAGCAGGAGGTGTCTATCGGGCTCCGAACACTGGTGTCCTTCAGGCCGTGCCAGCCCGCGTACGAGATCGGCGAGATCGACCTCGGTATCGAATTCTGCCTGTTTTGATGGCGAACCGCGTGCGATTCGCGGACGGATGGGCGCCCGCAGTGCGCCGGAGAGCACGAAGCCGGTCAGATGACGTTCTTTCAGAGGCTGCGCCCTTGAAAGACGCGTCTTAGAGTTGATACTCGCCAAAAATGGGATCGGCGCATGACGAGACTCACGCCGCTATTTCTCGCCGCGCTTGGCAGGATTACATTGGTTGTGGGATTTGCGGCAGGGGGAACCTCTTCAACCGCAGCCAGAAGCAGATTACGCGAACCTCGACGATCGTGGAAAATCGACCTGGTGCGGGAGGGCCGATAGCGGCGGATTGGGTACTTCGGCAAAAGGGGACTCATACCAATGGCCCTAAGGATTGACTGTTGCCCAAGTGCGGCTTGTGATTGAGGCGATGCGACCTGGATCATTTGCGAAGAAGTTCCAGGCTTCGCAGGTCTTGGCGACGATATCGTCGTAGTCGTCGAAGACGGTGATGGCGAGCTTGTTGGCGCGCAGGTACTGCCAGACGTTTTCAATCGGATTGAGCTCGGGCGCATAAGGCGGCAGCTGTAACAGAGTGATATTTTCCGGAGCTCGGACGGTGCCGGCACTGTGATAGCCGGCGCCGTCGAAGACGAGAACGGCATGTGCGTCGGGTGCAACTTTGCGGCTGATTGCCTCCAAATGCAGTGACGTCGCCTCTGCATTTGCCGTCGGCATGACAAGACCCGCGGCGACGCCCCGTTGAGGACAGGCGGCACCGAAGAGATAAGCCCAATCGTAACGTCGATCGCGCGGCGCGCGAGGCCGTGAGCCACGCTTGGCCCACACGCGTGTCAGCGTGCCCTGCTGGCCGATCCGCGCCTCGTCCTGGAACCAGATTTCGATCGGCTTGCCTTGGGCGTGAGCGGGGAGCGTTGTCGTGAGGGTCGTAGCAAAGTTTTTTTGAACGCTTCCTGAGCCGCTTCATCGGCTTGCGGATGGCGCGGCCGCACCGAGAGCCGGCGGTACCCGAGCTTGGCCAGAACCTTGCCGACCGAACGTTCGTGCAGTTTGACGCCAAACCGCCGCTCAAGCTCGTCGCGCAAATCCACCCGCCGCCAACGTACGACCCCATGCTGCTCAGGATCGGGACCGGCCTCGACCAACGCGGCCAATTCGGCCTGCTGCTCTGTCGTCAGCCGCGACCGCGGTCCCGTCGGTTTGCGCGACCGCAGTCCCGCCAAGCCTTCGGCGTTATAACGATGCACCCAGTCCCGCAGGGTCTGACGATCCATCCCGCAACTTTCGGCTGCCTTCTTGCGGTCCGCGCCCTCCAGCACAAGCGCAAGCGCCAATATCCGCCGCGCTACCGTACTATTCTTCTCTCTGCGCGCCGCCTTCCGAAGCTCGCCCGCGGTCAAATCAAGCCGCGTAATCGCTACCGCTGCCCCCATCGATATTGCTCCTGTCTACGCAGCAACATCGATTCAGAAACTCACTGATTTGGAAATCCCAAATGTGAGTCAAATCCGGGGGCCGTTGGTATCAGACATTCTTGTTCATGTCCTCCACGTCGTCGCTCAGAACGTCTCCTCAAAGCGAACTCGTGCCCATCGGAATTTTGGGGACCTTCTCACACGTTGCTGTCACGAGAAAAGACGCTGCCGCGCATCTTGCTGAATACATGAAGGAAGCCTCGCAAGATGACCCGGTGGGCGCCAATACTTAAGGTGCTCGGAATTCAACCCTGACCCGTCCAGAGCAGCGTCGATTTTGCGTGCCCTTTGGTCAGGCGCTCCGCAGTCTTTTCCGCATTTGGCAACCCCATGTTTGGCGGCTGCCTCGAGCTCCGATCACGGAGCCCCTGCACGGATGAAGCACGGAGACCAGATTGCAGCCTTGTCGGGCGCCGGCGGCCCGGGCACTAACGGCGCTTTGATACTTTCTGGACCGTCTTGAGCGCTTGGTTGACGCCCTTCAGCGATTCATTGACACCCTTCAGCTGCGCTTGCAGAGCATCCCTGCGCTTCTGTAGGTCCTTCAGCAGTGCTTTCCTTTGCGCCGCGGTCAATTCCTCGAAGTCGATGAGATCCACTGCAAATCTACACATCGCCGCCTCCAAGTGGCAAAACTAGATTTGATCAATCCCTTGTCCAGTACACGGCTGAATTGTCGGCAATTTCCGGTGTATAATCAAGCTGGATGATACTCGGATCGCACGAATCTTTGGCGACCTTGCGCATGGCAGGACACCGGCACAAGGCGTTGCATTTTTTCACCGGCTTGGTGCGACTGACCTGGTCGTTTCAAGGATCAATCAATCGACTAAGCTGCTCGTTGGGGTTTGCGGCCGCATTGGCCAAGATTGCCGTGTAATCGGTAATCCAATTCTGGACGGTGTTTGGCTCGAACAAGTCGTCCTTACGCCCGCATATGCCGGTAATCCCCGACGGGGTGTCCTTGAGGGTTATCGAAAGCCAAGCGCGATCGATCGGCATGACAGACCGTTCTTCCTGGTAGCCGAACGGCCGAACCGTCAGATCGGGCAGCTGGAGCGCTCGGCGGAACGCAACCTGGAGAACGAAATAAACCTGCACGAGTGATGCCGGGCACAAGCCGGTTTCTTCCGCCAGTCGGCTGGCAATGATATCGAAGGGAAGCTCTTGTCTGGCGTAAGCCTCCAGGACGGCCTTGCGCACGCGATTAAGCGCTTCGCTAAAGGTCAGATCAGCATCAAGTTGGGTGCGGATGATCGTTGTGTTCGCGAACGGACCGATCACGCGTTCTGTCCTGAGTTGAGGCCGATTGGCCATCAAAGTCGCTACGCAAATGTCGTTGCGTTCGCTCCGGAGCAACAGCAGGGTCTTGAAACCGGCGAGTAAACTCATGAACAGAGTTACGCCCCGGTCGCGGCTCATGGCGCTCAGCTGCGTCACCAGATTGTTCGATATTTGAAATGGTTCCTGGAGAACGCGCGAGGTCAATTCGCCGCCAACGCTGCTTTTCGGGGCCGCAAATGGCGGTGAGGCTTTGTCGAGGCACCGCTTCCAGTAAGCGAACTGTCTGTTTGCTTCCTCGGTGCTGGACCACAAACGCTGCCAGCGAGCGAAGTCGGAAAACTGAAAGGATGGTTCGGGCAGCTGCGCCTTCGCACCGGCAAGCGAAGCGGCATAGATCTCCAAAAGCTCCTCCATGAAGATCACCATCGACCAGCCATCAATGATGATATCGTGCATGACCAGAAGCAAAACATGGTCCCTGGCGTCGAGCCGGAAGACATAGGCCCGGAACAGTGGCGCATTGTTCATGTCGATCGGCGCCAAGGAGTCCTGCTCGGCTTCCAACTTCACCTTTGCCAGCAGAAGTTCCTTGGCCCGGGCATCTCCGGCATGCGCCGGAGCTGCATAATCCTTCACGATCATGATTGATCTGACATCGACGTCCGGCACGATGCGAGCGAGAGGGACCTCATCCTGCCAGATAAACACCGTGCGCAGCATGTCGTGCCGACGCACGACCTCGGCAAGGCTCCGCTCGAGCACGGGAATGTTTAGTCGGCCCTGCAATCGATAAGCGAACGGCAGGTTGAACTGGGGTAATCCGGGTATTTTTCGCTCGATGCGTAGCATGCGCTCCTGCACGATGGACACCGGCTGTGGGCCATCTCCATCAGCGGGCGAGATCTCCATTGGCGGATCGTGCGGGCGCGCTAACGAGCCAGCGCGCTCTTTTGATGAGTCAAGGCGAAGCGCAAGAGCCGCAACGGTCGACGAATTGAAGATATGCTCGAATGACAGGGTGATGCCGAAGCGCTCTTCCACACGCGAAATCATCTGCGTCATGGCAAGTGAATCCACCCCGAGCGCGAAGACATCCTGGTCAACGCTGATCTGATCGATCTCCAGGATGTCCTCCCAGATACCGGCCAGTTGACGCTCCAACTCAGAGCTGGGCGCAACTCCCTTGCCGCCGTCCTGGATTGGTCGAGTCTTTGAGAAGCGGGCGGCAAGTTCATTACGCTTGATCTTCCCGCCGGCGCCTTTCGGGATCTCCGGCACAATCAGGATGAGGCCAGGGACCTTAAACCCTGCCAGGCGTCCTCGGACAAAGTCTCGGAGACTTTGTGCGTTGACCTTTGCGTCCTGACGCAGCACGACAGCGGCGGCGACGTCCGCGCCGAGTCGCTCATGGGGGACGGGGAAAACAGCGGCTTCGATCACATCCGGGTGGCTCAGCAGGGCGCCCTCTACTTCGGCGGGGGCAACCTTCTGCCCGCCCTTATGGATGATCTCCTTGATGCGACCGACGACGAAGAGATACCGGTCGGCATCCAGGTATCCGAGGTCGCCGGTCCGGAACCAGCCGTCCTGAAATGCGGACGCGGTAGCGGCGGCATCATTGTCGTACCCCCTGGTTATCGTGGGACCTCGCAGCGCGATCTCTCCACGTTTGCCGGATGGCAAGCGACGACCTCCATTGTCCAGTATCCGGATCTCGGGGCCGGCCGGCCGACCGACTGAACCGCGCTTTCGCCGCTGCAAGGGATTTGCAGCGATCTGGGTGGCGGCCTCCGTCATGCCATAGGTGTCGATAACGGGAACACCAAACAATGCTTCCAGTCCGTCGAGCACTTCCGACGACAGAGACGTCGAAGCCGAACGAACGAGCCGCAAGGAGGACCGCTGCGCAGCCTGCCTGTAGGGATCCGCCGCCGCCAATAGCGCGCGATGGATTGCCGGTACCGCCGTGTACCAGGTTGGTCGAAACTCCGTCAGCCAGCCGAAGAACGCTGTTGCATCGAAGCCGGGCGGACAGACCACACTGGAGCCTGCCGCAAGCGCGGCCAGAAGTCCCGAGATCAAGCCGTGCCCATGAAAGAGAGGCAGCACGTTCAGCAATCGGTCGCGAGCCTCAAGCTCCAAGGCGGCGCCAACGTTGTCGGCCGACAGACAGACGCTCGCATGGGTCAGAGGGACCGTTTTGGGCCGCGACGTGCTGCCTGATGTCATCAGGATGAACGCGTCGTCAGCGCTGGGCGCAAACTCGTCGCCAGCCGGGAGTTGCGGTGACGGATCGACAACACTGAACGCGCCGGCCGCCTCGTTGGGCCGCATCGACACATCGATCACGGGCACGCCCTGGATGCGCGCGGCGCGTCGGCTGGCCGAATTCAAGTCAGCGTGCGTCAAGAGCGCGGCCAGGTGCAATTCGCCGAAATAACGCTGGTATTCATCGCAGGTGAAACCCGGATTGAGAGGCACACAAACCGCGCCGGCTGCAACCGTGATCGCCGCTACCGCAGCCTCCGGTCCGTCCGGCAACACCACCGCGACCCTGTCGGTTCGGCGCACGCCGATGCTCCGCAACCCGAAAACCACTTCGTTGGCCTGCGTCCACAGCGCGCCATACGTCATCGGGAGGCGTGCGGGAGCCAGAATGGCGTGGCGCTCCGGCGCATTTTCCGCATGGTCGGCGAGGAGATCTCGAATGCACGGAAAGGGGCGTCTGCCGGCGCTCTTGCGTGTGATACCGCTCTGCAATTCCTTGATAATATTCGACAACGCCGCCCCCTCTACGTCAATGTCGCTCCGTATCCTGCGCTGTTGAAGTCATTTCCCAGAACCATCAAACCCATCGAAGGGCGAGAATACGCGGATAACGTCGGGCAATCGACCGCAGGCTCGGCTGCGCTCAGGCAAGTTGCCCTGACAGCATCTTAGGAAGCTCAACGCTTATAGCAGTATGTTGAGCCGCTGTCCGGCATGGCCGACGACCGTTTCGGGTCAACGCTGCCGATGACGGCCGAATTGCTCGAAATCCGCTCATCGCCGACCAGCCGACGTGCCGATGGCCAAAAGGGGGATTCAGCTATGGGCCAGATGCAGACTCATGCGCCGCAGCAAAAAGGGTCTATTCAATCACCTCGTCGGGTTGGACGGGCGCGCGCTCATTCGGGCAACCCCGCCTTCCGAAGACCCTCCATCAGCAGCCTCGCGTTTGACGGTCCGCCCCGGGCGAACCGCGCAGATACGGTAAAGGCAGGATCGATCTCAATCAGACGAGCCGCCGCCTGACGCGCCTCAGCGTCACGTCCAAGATGCGCAAATGCAGCGCAAGACAGAGGTATGCTATCGGATATTCCGGGTTCTGACGTACGGCCTTCTTTGCTGCCTCGATTGCCTCTTCAAAGCGACGAAGCCCAACAAAGGCCGTGCCCATGCCGGCAAATGCCCTATAGAGTACCGGGTCCACCGGGCTCATGCGAATGGCACGCTCAAAGCTCCGAACCGCTTCCTCGGGCAGACCCGCAACTCTGTAGACCCATCCTCTGCAATGCCATGCTTGAAATGAATTTGGGTTGAACGCGGCCGCCCGGTCCGCCATTTCGATCGCACTTTCATGATCGCCAATCATGAACGCTGAGACCGCTGAAGCCCACGCCAATATTTCAGGATCACCAGCATCGACGGTCAACGCCAAGCGAAGAAGTCGTATTGCTTCGTTGCGCTCGAATTGCGGATCGGTCGCGTGGCCCCAGTTGACGTTGTTCATGTGACAGGCACCGGCCAGTGCAGCGGCAAAGCCGAACCGAGGGTCCAGTTCCAAGGCGCGATGAGCCAGCCTTATCGCCTCGGCAATCCCTTCGCGCGTTTCTAGGTAATATTGCGGCATAGCTCGGAGGAAAAAATCATAGGCAGTGAGGTTCTCCGATCGGCGCCGCGCCGCCATCGCAATTTCCGTTTGGAGCAATTTTGGCTGAATGGCTGAGACAACAGCTACCGTCACTTCGTCCTGAAGCGCGAAGACGTCCGTCAGGTCACGCTCGAACCTGTCCGCCCAGATGTGCGCGCCGGTCACAGCATCGATCAACTGTCCTGTGATGCGGACTTTCCCGCAGCCTTGCGCACTGATCCCTCAAGGATGTACCGCACACCAAGCCTGCGCCCGACTTCCTTGATATCGACCGCTCGGCCCTTGAAGGTGAAGCTCGAATTTCGGGCGACGACGAACAGCGATCTGAACCTGGAGAGCGCTGTGATGGACCATCCCGTCGGAAAAATATTCCTGCTCGGGATCGCCGCTCATGTTCTCGAACGGCAGCACCGCGATGGAGGGCTTGTCGGGAACCGCTGGAGCGCTCCCGGGCGCATCGCCGGGATTGCGATCCGCAGCTTCTGGCGCCTCCCGCACCTGTCCGACGAAACGGAATCCCTTGCGCGGCAGCGTCTTGATCAAGCGCTGGCCCTCCCCGGAATCGCCGATTGCGCTTCGGGCGGCATTCAGCCGGGTCGTCAGTGCTGCATCCGACACGCTGCGTCCGTTCCAGACCGCATTGATGAGGTCGACTTTACTGACGACGCGCTCCCTGTTGCGGATCAGGTAATCGAGCAGATCGAACACCTGCGGCGCGGTGGAGACGACGTCCGCCCCGCGATGCAGCTCGCGCCGGTCGGTGTCGAATGCGTACTCCTCGAAGAGATAGCGCAAGACGCAAATCCCCCTGGCCGAGAGCCCCCGACAACCGGGCTTTGGCCTCGCTGAACATCGCAAGAATAAGCTGTCGGTGAGGAAAATGTAAGCGGCCGGTCAAGCATCCCCGCCGATCTCGCGGCACCCTCATGCCGGTGAAAAACACCGTCCCAGGAGACACAGCAATGAGCACGACGCATGGCGCAGCGTGGCTGAACCGGACATCCGTATCGACGCGGCACGTCGCCCGCCTCTTCCTGAAATATTGGAATGCCTATCGGGAGCGCCGCGAACGCCAAAAATTGCGCGCCTCGTTGTCCAACTTGAGCGACAGGGATCTGATGGATATCGGAACCACGCGCGCCGAGATCGACTACGTTGCCTCGCACCGAGGCATTGACCCGCAAGGCATCCGATCCGGCGAATGACCGCGATACCTGCCAACGGTGGATAGCCAAATCGGGCCCACCGACATCCGACAAGGGTCAGAAGCGGCGGTCGAGACAAGCGCGGTGCCCATAGCCGACATCACAATAGGGTCGGCGTGGTTCGGCTAGGGGCTATAAGCGGAAGGGGCTCGCCTACCGTCGTAACGACGGCGGGATACCCAAAAACTTAGCTTGCCAGCGAACTATTCCGGTAATCCGGCGCGTCGCAGGCCTTCCGCATATCTTGCAAGATCCTCGGGACGCCGCATTGGCACGTGATCCGACAACCTGGACACTCTGAATGTAGGATCGATTTCTAGCATTCGCTTCGCCGCTTTACGGGCTCGCTCCAGTTGCCCGGAATTTCCGGCGCTGGTCGCGATAATTCTAATGGCGGGCAAGAAGTTGGGATCTTCCCGCGAGGCTTTCTCAGCCCACAAGACCGACTCGTCGTATCGGCCGGCAACAAAATGGGCGAGCGCCGTAGCCGTCTGCATCGAGTAGAGACTCGGATCAAGCGGGCTCAACCGCATGGCATGAGCCAAATGCTCAATTGCCGTTTCCGGCTCTCCGCGGAATGCCTTGAGCAGGCCGCCGAATTGCCACGCGGAGGAGAGATGCGGATTGAGCGCAAGTGCCCGTTCGATCAGGTCAGCGCCTTCATCCGGTTCGAAAGCGACCCGCGCGAGAGCGTAACCAGCCCGCGACAGAACTGCCGCGTCGTCTCTTCCCAGTTCCACGGCCCGCCGAGCCAGCTTCGTGGTCTCTGCCGATTCTTTTGTAACATCGGTCATCCAGCCGTTTGCTTTTCGTAAGGTAAAGCACCGCGCCAGCATCGCATGTGCCAGTGCAAAATTGGCGTCGATCTCGATAGCCTTATAGAAGAGCCTGAGCGCTTCCTCGTTCTCGTCCTTGGTTGCGCCTTCGACGACCGCCAACCCACGAAGATAGTAATCATAGGCATCCAGCTTTTCGGTCGGCTTTCGCTTGGAGCGCTCGATCTCGGCCTGGTCGAGCCTGGGTGCAATCGCGGCAACCACGCTCATGGTGATCCTGTCCTGAAGATCGAATACATCTTGAAGCGATCCGTCGAACTTGTCAGCCCACAGATGCGCGCCACTCGCGGCATCGATCAACTGCCCGGTTAGCCTGAGCCTTCCTCCGGCCTTGCGGATGCTGCCTTCGAGCACATAACGAACGCCCAGCTCACGACCGACTTTCTTGATGTCGACCGCCTTGCCCTTGAACGTGAAGCTCGAGTTTCGCGCGATGACAAACAGCGACTTGAAACGCGATAGAGCAGTGATGATGTCTTCGACGATTCCGTCCGCGAAATATTCCTGCTCGGGATCGCCGCTCATGTTCTGAAACGGCAGCACGGCTATGGATGGTTTGTCCGGCAGGGATAACTGGCCGCTGCTGCCGGACGGTGTCGCGAAACTGGCTATGTCCGCTGTCGACGCACCCTTTGAGGTGACCGCATAAGCCCTGATCGGCTCCTCGATGTTCTTGACCTGTTGGGCGCCAAGGTCAGTAAATTCCAGGGGAAGAATTTTTTTGACCTGATCGTAGGCAACGCTGGAGATACAGCAGCCGCCGGCGCTGGCGAGGGCTTGTAATCGTGCAGCGATGTTGACGCTATCGCCAAAGAGGTCACCTCCTTTGATCATGATGTCGCCGACGTGGATTCCGATCCGGAAATTGATCTGACGCGACAGGCCAGCATTGGCTTTGGCCAGCGCGGCCTGCGCCTCGATCGCACATTGAACTGCATCGACGGCGCTGCTGAACGCCGCTAGCACGCTGTCGCCGGCGGTGTTCGCGATCCTGCCGCGATGAGAAGCAATCAACTGGTCGAGAACGGCACGCCGCTCTGTCAAATCCCTGAGGGTGCCGACCTCATCAGCTCCCATCAGACGACTATATCCCTCGACATCAGCCGCAAAAATCGCGATCAGCCTGCGCTCGGTCTCAGCCATTTGCGTCTCGATACGCCTCGGAGCGGGCTGACAGATTATCGTGCGTCCAAGGCGCGGAACACCCCAAAATCCGAGCTTCGCGCCTTCCTTGGGAATACACCGAACGTCCGTTTCGGTTCGAAAAGCCGTGGATGCCCGAGCTGGATGGCGTCCGATCGTCCCGAACCAGCCGGCACCGTGATCGATCAGGGCTTCGCTGGATGTATGCCTGTGAGGGCATCACAGCAGCAGCTGAGCCAGTCGGACATGTCGGCAGTGCCTGCAACGACGATAGGCTGCCGGCGTGTGCGACAAAGTAGCCCGACGGGCAAGTTTCCGCTTGGCGATTGACCCAACTCAGATGTTGAATCCGCCCGTCTCACCCGATCGAGGGGCGCTGCGCGATCGTCACGAGTGCTGGGTTGAGATGCGGTGGACGCCTGACGTGCAACTGACGAGTGCGCATGAGGCGGACGGTGAAGTCGTGCAGGCCTGACGCCCTAGTGGCAGGTGTCTCATCGGCAAGAGTAAGCTCTCTCGCTGATGACGGTGACAACAAAGCCCAGTCTCGCCGGGGAGAGCACGTATAAGCCGTAAACCATCGCGCAGGGAAGGCCGGGCTGTTTCCGGTTTCACCTGTGGTCCTACCCCCGTGCTTTCCATTTGCACGGGACCCATGGGTGCGATCGGCACCCGGTCTTCCCTGCGCCCTTTGCTCAATAGGGGGCGAAACGAAGAGCAAAACTCGGACGAATCATGTCGCGAGAATGCGGCGTCACATCCTCTCGGTTGTCATGGCCCGCGCAGGCGGGCCATCCAATACGCCGCGGCCTCTCCCTGCAAGCACTGGCGTCTCTGGAATACTGGATCACCCGCATGCGCGGGTGATGACGACGAACAAGCGGTTTGACATGTGAATCGGAAGCTGACCCGTCATGCTGAGGAGGCCGCATCGCGGCCGTCTCGAAGCACGACGGCCACCAGCCGGGCCGCGGTTGCTGTCCCTAGCCCGACCGCTTGTTGCTGGTGTTCTGGATCAGATTGCCGTGTGCGCCCTGCTCGCGGATATTGTGCTTCTCGTCGTCGCGATGGCCCTTGGTGGTGTCGAGGGGAACGCCGGGTGCGCTGCCGGGGCCCTTGTGGCTCTGATTGTCGTCGGGAACGGGCTGGACGTTTCTTGTCTTTGGTTTCGTCATTATTGTCTCCGTACGCATGGAGACAACGCCGCCCTGGCGGGCGGCGTTCCGGAAACCTCAGGTCACAACTTGTCTTGCTGCGTCACAACTTATCCTGCTGCCTGTTCTGCGGCGTCGGCTGGGCCTGCTGCTGCTGTTGGCGCGTCTGCATCTTGGCGTGGTGGCGGCCATAGAGACAGCCGGCCGCAGCGCCGAGCATGCCATGATGGCCGGCATAGTGGCCGGCGACGCCGCCGACGATCGCGCCCTTGATGCAGCCCTTGGCGTCGGCGGGAGACGCAATGGCAAGCGCAGCGACGGCAATGGCGGAAGCAAGGAAGACGGATTTCATATCATGTGGCTCCGGTGAAATCTGCCGGATCAACGGCCGAGCCGCCCCGCCGGTTCCCGTCCCTCCTTTGCAGAAATCCGCTGCGCACCCGTCCGGATCATGCTCTAACTGCCGCCGTATTGCGGACGGCCTTTTCAGGATCATGCCCGGTTCACCCAATCCCGTTGTCGCGCTGGCGTTCTGCGCTGCGGCCCTCTTCATTGCAAATCCGGCTCGGGCGCAGAACAGCGATCGCACGCTGCTCTCGACCTTCTGTGCCGCAGCCAGCATCAAGGGATCGACCTGCACGCGCGCGAGGTCGTATCCCAACGCCGCCGGCCGGGCGTGCGACGTGACGTTGACAAAGGAGCGTTACGCCGGACGCTTCCTCGCTGCCGGCAGCCCCCTGCTCGTCGTCAATTACGAGAGCGAGTGCGAACCGCACGCCACCGATTTCGGCGGCGTCGCCTTGTTCGCACAGAATGGTCAGACGTACCGCTTCGTCCGCTTCCTGCCGGGCGCGCAGGGCCACGACTGCATCGTCCTGCCAGGGGACGAGCGGCGGGACGCGCTGGTCTGCGCGCTCGGCCATATGGGCCAGGGCATCCTCGAAAGCGCGGTGGCGCGGATGGAGTTCACCAGCAAGGCCGGCAAGGGAATCGCGATCTCGCCCGACTTCCTGGTCAGGGCCGAGGATACGGTGAGCGCCTATGGCTCCAACGTCGTGACCTGCAACGAAGGCCCGAAATATTTCGGCCTCTCCAATCTGGCCGCGGGCCCGCGGCGGAATTCGGTGGCCGTCGACGTCGACTACGCCGACGACGAAACCATCCGCACCGCCTGCGGCGAAGGCTTTCCGAAGCCGAAGGAACTGTACCACGACCTCGAAGCCGGCGAGGCCTTTGTGCCGCCGGGCTACGAAAAGAAGAAGCGGTTCACGATCGACCTCGTGACGCGCAAGGCCGCGCCGGCGGATTAAGCGGCCATCAAACTCCCGGCGCGACGGCGAGCCGGCCTCGCCGGCCGGCCCCGGAGGAGAGCAGGGCCTTGACCGGCGTCAGGACCGGCTCGCCGCCGGCAGCGTGCGACCTATTTGGCGACGACGTCGGCGATCTTGTTGTCGGACGGATTCACGATCAGCACCTTGTCCTGCGTCATCGCGTAGCGATAGGGCCGCACCTCCGGCACATCGCGGCGGGCCCGGCGCGGCAACGGATAGGTGCTCACACTGGACGGCACGACGGCGCCGACCGTGGCGTTGAAGCCCGACGGCGCGGTCTGGTTCGAGGCGTGGCGGCTGACATCCTTCCAGATCGACTTCTGCTGGGTGTCGGAAAGCGACAGCGTGTCGCTCGCGGCCGGCGCCTTGCCGGCGTGGTTCGACATCTGATTGGTCGCTGCGGCGGTCACACCCGACAAGGCCAGCATTGCGGCGGCGAGCGGGGTGGTGCTTTTCATGAGGGTCTCCTGGTCACGGATCCGTCGCCCATGTCGGCCCAACCGGGCACGTGCGGAGAGGTTTCATTAATTCGCGGACAGCTGCGCGCCTGCTTCACATGTTCAGGACGCCCGGACACGGCGAGTCAGCGTGCGCGCGATCCGGTCATGGACATCGTTGCGCCGCTGTG
This sequence comes from Bradyrhizobium sp. ISRA436, assembly GCF_029910015.1. NCBI lineage: Bacteria > Pseudomonadati > Pseudomonadota > Alphaproteobacteria > Hyphomicrobiales > Nitrobacteraceae > Bradyrhizobium > Bradyrhizobium sp. ISRA436. Next base: position 1,035,160 of record NZ_CP094519.1, on the reverse strand, counting down.
GCGGCCGGATTGCGCCACACGAAGCGTTCGCGTGCATCGCACGCATCCATACACGCCTTGGTTGCTGAACCCAAATCCCCTCTCACACGTCAAACATTCGGTTGATTGTGGAACAGTTCGGTCCACAATGAGGAAAAGGACGGTCGGAGCAAGACCGGCGGAGTCGACCATGGGCGAGGATCTGAACCGGCAGCGCGTACTGAACTTCCTCGATGTCTACTATGCCGGCGGCATCGAGGGTGCGCTCGACCACTGCAGCGACGACATCGCGTTCCTCGTCAATGCGCCGATCGACATCCTGCCGCATATGGGCCAGCACCGCGGCAAGGCCGCGCTGCGCCAGATGTGGACCACGATCCACAACCGCTATTCCGACATGCGCTACGAGGCGCCGATCGTGGTGGCCGCGGGCGACAAGGTCGCGGCCCAGCTCCGCGTCTTCTTCCGCAAGCGCGACAACGCACGCGTGGTGCAGTTCGACGCCGCGGCCTTCTACACCCTGCGCGACGGCAAGATCACCGAGATCCGCGAGATCATCGACACTTTCGACCTGGTCCAGCAGGTGCTGGAGCGCGACATCGCGGCGACGCTGACCACCGGGCTCTAACGGCGCGGCGCCGTCTCGCGGCCAGACCTGCTCTGCGCAAACCTGTATGCCCGCATTGAACCTCGTCGGCGCAACGCTGACCTATCACATGGCTTGTTGCGGGACTGAAACCATCATGAAAATCGCATTGCTGGCGCTGCTGCTTGGCCTTGCCCTCGGTGCCCTCGGCATCGGGGCCGGGCTCGCTTGGGTCGAGATCTTCAAAACCACGGATTTTGAAGGCTATAGCGGCATGCTGGTGTTCTTCACCTGCATGCCGCTCGGCGCCACGATCGGCGGCATCGGAGGCGCCTTGCTGTTCGCGGTGGTCGCGCTCCGCGACAGCGCGATCGCGATCGAGCGGCAGCCGGTCCGGCAGCGCGAGCGCTAAGAACTGTGAGAAGCCGGCGCCGTTCACATTCCGATCAAACCCGGCGCAATTGCGCATTGCAAAATTGTCATTTGCGTTTTGGCCGATCCGCACTATCTGCGGCAGCAATAGTGATGTGCAGCAACCAGGCACGGTGTCGGCGCTGACGCCCCTGCGGTCTGCTTGCTTTGAAATCCAGTTTCAGGAAACACGACAAATGACAGAGCATAGTCTCTGGCATTTTTCGCGCGCATTGTATCGTGCGATCAACGAACGCCAGCTTGAAGACATTGAGCCCTTGCTCGATGACGAGGTCGAATGGGCGATTTATGGGCCGATCGACCGGTTTTCGTTTTTCGGCCAGCGCCGCGGCAAGGCCGCCGTGCTCGAGGTGATCAGGCAGATCGGCGAGAATCTGCGGGTGCACCGCTTCGACCGCGAGTCGATCATGCTGGGCGTGGATTCGGCGGCGTCGATGCTGCGCTATTCGCTCACCGCGCTCGACTCCAACAAGCCGATTTCGCTGCGGATCGCGCATTTCGCCCAGTTCAGGACCGGCCGACTGACCAGCTTCCGCGTGCTGGTCGACAGCTTCGACCTCGTCGAGCAGACCGTGGGTTATCCGATCCATCTGCCGCGTATCGCGGTCTGACCCGGTTTCGCGATTTCACGCGTTCGTCATGTCCGGGCCGTCGTTCCGGCATCCGGGGCCGGTTTTTGCCAGCCCCGAGCGGGCCGCGGGTTGCCGCGACGACTTGCGCGACTACATGCTTGGCGCGCCGGCCCGGGCATGGCGGCAACTTGTCCCCATAACCCCGGTTGCCACAATTTCGTACCACGGGAATCGCATCTTGCGGCTCTGGAATTCGCGGGCTGGGAATGACCACCACATCACGATTTGGCTGGGCGAGGCTGCCGCTGTTGGCGCTCGGCTTCAGCGTGGCCATGGCACTTTCGGCCGCAGCGCAGACGCCGCCCGCCAAGGACGACGCCCCGACCGAAGAAGCGGCGCCGGCGGCCGACGCAAATGACGCCGACATCCTGAAAGATATCGACGAGAGCAAGCTCGACTGGAGCCAGCTCAACACCGATCCCACCACTCTGCCCACGCTGATGCCGAAGAGCGCGGCCAAGCCGAGCAGCACCGCCAACAACAACCCGTCCTGGTCGTCCAACCTCAATGCCAACGGCACGTCGGGGGTCTCGGTCAAGCAGTCGATCTCACCGTTCCTCGACACCCAGGTGGGTGCCGACATGACGGTGGCGCGGCAGGGCACGCTGACGACGTCGGAGGAGCTGTCGGAACGGGTCGCCAATGGCGGCAGCCTGCCTCAGTCCGGAGGCTCTGCCTGGGCCTCGATATCAGCGCCCGGTGTGGCCTCGATCTGGGACAAGACCTCGGTGGAAGCCCGCGTCGATCCCGGCGCCGATCAGAGCAAGATCGGCACCTCGCTGAGCAAATCGGTGCCGCTGTCGGATCAATATTCACTGACGCTGCAGAGCGGCTACAACATCATCCAGCAGGGCGTGGTGCCGATGCCCGGCATCGCCGGCCACCTGTGGCAGAGCTACGACACCGACCAATCGGCAAAGCTGTCCGTCAACGACACCGGCACCAGCATCACGGCAGGACAGACCCTGTCGACCTCCGACGACAGGTGGCTGCGCCGGGTCGGCGCCGAACAGAAGCTGTTCGACGGCGTCACCGTCTCGGGCTCGGTCGGCGAGACCGCACAGGGCACGACCAGCAAGAGCATCAGCGCCGGCTTCAAGCGGACGTGGTGAAGAATCCGTTAGCCTTGTCGTGCTAATGATCAATCATTGCCGCAACTTGGCCCAGATGCGGTCAAATTCGGCGGGACACATAGGTCTGCAACTATCATCACATCAATTCGTCGTGCGGGGGACAGCCGCGCTTCGCCATGCGAACAGGGGAAAGCCGATGAACGTTACCAATCGATCCGAAGACGCTGAGACGAATTCGGACGTCGACACCAACCTCGCCGCCGTCTCGGAGGTCGAGGCTGGAATCCGCGACTTCGTGCGCAACGACATCGCCTATCTGCGGCGGCCCGTGGCGAGCCCGGAGACCGCGCCGGTCGAGCCGAACACCGACGCCACCGTCAACAACGTCAACTCGCTGATCCAGCGCGTTGCCGGCACGTCGCTGGCCGAGATCGAAAAGCTGATCTCGGAGCTCGAGAGCCTGCGCGACCTCCTGCATGCCGAGGGCCAGCGCGTGCAGCGTGAGATTTCCGGCTATGCCCAGCTCAGCCAGGCCGCGATGAAGTCGACGCGCATGATCGCCGACAACGTCACGCAGTGGAAGCGCGCCGCCGACGGTCTGCGCAACAGCTGATCTGGCACGTTCACCAAGACCGACAGCCGCCGCCTCTCCCAACGGGAGGCGGCGGCTTCATTTTTGCCATGGCCCTCGAAGCGTGCTCGAGCAGGTCCTGGCGGTAGACGGCTCCGTGCCTGTGTGACGCAACACATCACACAGACAATTCTTGCGGGAATTGAATTGAACCTTAAATGCGGAGGCCGCACCAAATCCCAAGCGCCATCGGGGCGATGGACATCTTTGGGGGAAATTCATGCAAAGCGTTCGACCGGATAACACCGCTCCGATTCCGCTGCGCCGGTCGCAGCAAGGCGTCGGTACGATCATGATCCGGTTTATCGGACTGCTGGCAGTGGCAACCGCGGTGATGGTGCTGATCTGGAATCGATAGAGATCCGCGCGCCTGCGAATCGGGATCAGCGTCTATGGTGAGAGGACTCCAACCTACCGATTGATGCTCGCGGTGGTCTCGAACGAATAGTCGCCGTCGGCAAAGCCCTTCACGACCATTCCGGTGGCCAGCATCACAACGAGCGTTACCGTCGCGAAGATCAAGCCGACCAGTTTCAGCGCGCTGCGATCTGCCATGGGTATCCCCTGAAGCTGTGCCCTGAAGCCATAGGCAGGCACAAAGGTTCACAACGCGTTAGCAAAAAATGCGTTTCACGCAACGCACAACAGCGTGGGCGCGTGTAAGTCGTCCGCTAACCATGGCGTTCCTGCAACATCAGATGCTTGCGGGCAACATCAGGAACCGGGATGCCGTCGCGGCACGAACGCGGTCGCCAGGAAAGAGAACACCACTTCGCCGCGCTGATTGGTGCCGGTGTTGCGCCCCTGCAGGATGCCCCATTCGGGACGGCTCGACGAGGTGCGCTTGGTCTCGACCTGATTGGAGAAGCTGACGGTGTCGCCGGCGAGCACCGGACGGATCCAGCGCAGTTCGCGGAAGCCCGGCGAAGGCCCCCATACCGCGACCGGCTCGCCGCTCGCGGCGGCCTCCGCCGCGAGCCGCTTGCCGTCGGCGACCAGCAGTTTCATGCACACCGCCGCGACGTGCCAGCCCGATGCGGCGAGACCGCCGAACAGCGACTTGCGTCCCGCCTCCTCGTCGAGATGGAAACGCTGCGGATCGAACTGCGAGGCAAAGCGCTTGATGTCCTCGGCCGTGAAAGTGAACGAGCCGAGATCGCGCCGCGCGCCGATCTCGATGTCCTCAAAAAAGCGCATACGCATAACGTCCTGACTTGAGCATGATCTCCGCGCAAACGCCTTGCGCTTGTCGCGAGGAAAACCGCTCCGCACTTTTCGCTGACGCGGTCCTTCGGGTCCGGATCATGTGCTACCCGCCCGCGCCGTTGCGACGGCTGACGATGATCGGCGACTCCATCTCGCACAGCACCTCGCCGCGCACATTGCGGATCGTGCCCTTGAAGGTCACGATGCCGGTGCTCGGCCGGCTGCGCGAGACGCGCGCCTCGACGACATCGACATCAAGCGTCAAATCGTCGCCCGGACGCAGCGGCGCCATCCAGCGCATCTCGTTGACCCCGGGCGAGCCGAGCAAGGCGGTGCGGCCGATAAAGCCGTCGAACAGCATCCGCATCATCAGCGAGCCGAGATGCCAGCCCGAGCCGGACAGGCCCCTGAGCATCGACTTCTGCGCCGCCTCTTCGTCGAGATGCATCGGCTGCGGGTCGAATTCAGCGGCAAAGGCCAGGATTTCGTCGCGGGTGACATGGCGCGGGCCGAACGTCCCGAAGCGGCCCGGCGTGAAGTCTTCAAAGGTCAGCGTGGTCATTGGGTGAGGATATGCCGGAAGGAAGCCCGATTGTGGCCGTTATTTGCAGCAATCACAACCTGTCCACTCGCATAGCTCGTCCCTGACTTGCCCGGCGCCCGGTTCAGGGCTAGCCCTTGGCCGCAAGGGGGCAGGCTAGGCGGACTGCGGCATCCATCCCCATGGTGAGGAGACACCTCTCACTCCGTCTCGCGCCATGCGGCCCGGCTGGTGGCCTCGTCCTTCGACAGGCTTGCTTCGCAAGCTTTTCGGGATGAAGTGATCAAGCCGGTTATCACGCAGTAGGATGAGACGCGAATCATGTTCGGCTTGCCGGGAGAACTACCGATGTTCGATTTCCAGGATCTGTTTCAGTGGGACCGTTTCATCACGCCCACGATCATCAAGACGTTCTACTGGCTGGTGATCGGCGTCATCGTGCTGTTCGGGATCTCCGGCATCCTGTCGAGCCTCTCGGCGATGGCGATCAGCCCATTCGTCGGTTTCGTCCTGCTGCTCGCATCGATCGCCAGCATCATTGTCGGCATCGTGTTCTCGCGCATCGTCGCCGAATTCATCCTGATCGTATTCCGCATCAACGAGCATCTCGGCGCGATCCGCGACCAGGGCGGCATGCGCTGAGGCCTTCGGGGGGCGCTGGCTTCCGGTGAAGAAAGGGTGAATGCGGCGCCGCCAACTTGGACGGCGCGGCGAGCGGGAATCTTAGAGCTTTTAGCGTACTGCTCTCCCCCGGGGACGATATCGGGGGAGACCTCATGAACACCGACATCGATCACGATCGGCGCTATCCGATCAGCAAACGCGCCCAGCGGCGGCATGACGTATTGATCGACTCGTCGTTTTTGATCTGGGCGATGCTGATCGGCTTCGCGCCGGTCATGACCTATCGCCTGGTGATCGCCTGACACGACGCCGTGGGCACCGCCATGGTTAATTGGCGGTAGCACCTGTGGTCAAATCCGAGCGAAATTGCGGCCGGGATATTAAAACCGATCGCGTATCACCGTCACCGCTGCAAACAAGAATTGCACGGGGGCGTCGTGAAGTCGGAAGTGCGTTCGATTGCCGTGAGGTCCAAACTTGCTGCCAGGCCGGGCTTCACGATCGAGGATATTTTGTGGGCCGTCGGCATCTGGTCGGTGATCCTGACCCTGGCGCCGGTCATCATTTTCTACATGCTGATGGTGGCGTAAGGCCACCTGCCTCGTCATTCCGGGCTCATGCTTCGCATGCCCCGGAATGACATTTCAAATATCCACGACCACAAAAAACGCGCGGAGCCCGCGCGTTCCTTCCAGGTCGAAGCGGCGTGATTACGCCGCCTGCTTGTGCATCGCGCCGGACGCCGACGCCGAACCGCGGATCGCCTTGATCGAGCGTTCGATCGCGGCCCACAGCCGATTGATCTCGGCGGCGGCGCGGCCTTCCGCGTAATACTCGCGGGCGCCTTCACCCTGGCCGAGCGCCATCAACAGATCGGCGCGGTTGGTGATCTGGCCGCTCCACACCGGCGCGCGGAATTTCGCCAGCGCTTCACGCGCGATCGCAACGATGCGGCTTTCGGCGCCGTCGCGCTGTGCAGGCGCGCCGTTGATCACGACCGCATAGGGCTTGCGCACCGAGCGGCAGGTCTGGATGGTTTCCTGCACCGCGTTGACGTCGAACACGCCGGGCCGCGCCGGAATGATCACCATGGTGGCGTGCTTGATCGCGTCGCCGACCACAGCCGAGAGATTCGGCGGCGTGTCGATGAACACCCATTCGATGCCGTCACGCTGGGCTTGAGCGATGATGCCGCCGACCGAATTCACCGCCGTCTTGATCGGCGGTTCGTTGGTGCCGCGCAGTTTGTGCCAGAGGGTCAGCGAGCCCTGCGGATCGGCGTCGATCAGCAGACAGGGCTTCGTTGCCTTGTGCACTTGCGCGGCAAGGTGAGCAGCCAGGGTACTTTTCCCCGAGCCCCCCTTACGCGAAGCGAAAACAATGACGTTCATACCTTGGCCTCCACATTGACCCCAGAAGCCAAAAATGAATCAGCACGCTGATTCGTGAAAGAAAAAAAACTTGCAATTCGCAAAGTCGCCTAGATTACCGGTGCGTTTTGGCTTTTGAGTCACACTTTGCACATGACACAACTGGAAATGGAGCGAGCTAACCGCTTGATTGGCTCATCGCGCGCGCTTTGCGGCGCGTTTGTTGCGCTCGCGCTCGATCCATTTGCGTTCGATCCAGCCGAGCAATTGCGCGGTCGGCTTCTGCAGGAATGGAACATCCTGCGCGAACAAAAGGAGTCCGAGCGGCAGCATCCAGAGCCCGAGCACCGGCAGGAAGCTGAAGATGCCGCCGAGGACCAGCAAGATCGCGAGCGGAACCCGCACGTAACGCGACGACGGTTTGCGCAGCCACGCAACGAACCGCGCCGGCCGCGCCGGAAGCCTGGCTTCGAACCAGGCGAAGTGCCGATCGATTTCCCGTCTGTAAAAGTCGTTCACGCATCTCTCCTGATCCATCCCGCGCCTGGCGCGATGGAGTCCTCATCCGCACAGAACACCAAACATGAGAGATGATGCTGCGTGACAACGTCACAAGGCGTCAGTCTGTCGCGCGCGCGGGTCTTGAAATCGTCGTGACGCCATCCTTCTGCCAGACCGGCAACCGCGTCTAGCTCGCGGTGGACTTGGACTTCTTCACCCTGTGCGGATGCGCCGGTTTGCGCTTGGTGACCGGCCGGAGCGCGGGACGCGCAGTCACCCCTCCCGGTTCCGGAGCTGACCGGAAGAACACCTTGCAGGGCGGCGACAACAGCTCCCGGTTCCGGATCATGCAGGCCGTGATGCGATCGACATCGGGAATCTCGGAGTTGCAGAGCCGGAACGCATCGGGCGTGCAGGCCTGCTGCTGCTCGTCGGTATAGGCCTCGCCCCGCGTCGGCAACAACGCGGCCGCGAGTCCCGTCGAGAGCACAAGCGCAAACGAAAAGCTTCTTGAACGGGCGATTGCCATGCGTCCCCCCAAGGCGTCGTTTGCGGGAATTGTGGGAGAACAGCTTGAGAAGTGCAAGCAGGTGAGATGACGCGCTGAAGGCGCAACGAGCTTGGACTTATGAGCTTGGGCTTGCGCTTGGACCAGGAAGGCTTCGCGGTGTCACTGTCGCGTGCGGGCCGCTTCCGTGGGATGGTACAGTCGGATGGGGACTGCCCGCCCCCCGCTTCAGCATTGATAAATATGGCGAATTTTTCACTCGAGACAGCTTCGCACTGAGCCCCATCCAAGGGATGGCGATTGTGCTGAGATCGCCATCTAGTTGCCCAAGTCGGCGCTGCCTACTGTGGGTTTTCTAGACGGCGGGCCGCCCGTGAACCCTGACGAGTATCTCTTACGACTTCTCAACCAGTTTGCACACCGGTCAGCGATATTTGATACGGCGGTAGGCTTCGTGGCAGGCCAGGCCGTATTCAAAGGCGCCCTTGTCACATCGTTGCTGTGGCTGGCTTGGTTTCAGCGTGACCCCGATCAAAAGCGGCGCCGGTCTCTGGTCATCTCAACGCTTGCGGCGACAATCGCATCACTTTTGATCACAAAGATCATCAGGTCTTATCTGCCGTTCCGGCTACGCCCAATCCATGATCCTGCGGTTGGCTTTACATTGCCCTACCACGTCAGCACTGAGACACTGTGGAACTGGAGCTCCTTTCCGAGCGACACCGCTGCATTTGAATTTGCGTTGGCTGTTGGTGTGTTCATGATCTGGCGCCGCTGGGGTTGGCTCGCGATCCTGTACAGTCTTGTTGTGATCTCCCTTCCGCGCGTCTATCTCGGTTATCATTATCCTTCTGACATCGTGGTGGGTGCCCTAATCGGTGCTGCTGTCACGCTCATAATGGGCCGTGAAAAAATCAGGATACCGCTGAGCCAACGGCTTTTGCTTTGGAGCAATGAGTATCCCGGCGCCTTCTATTGCGCCTTCTTCCTTTTCACATATGAGGTCGCGGCAGTCTTTGAGAACACTCGCCAGATTTTAACTGCTGCCTGGAAGCTCTCGCACCATTCTGTCTGGTAGAGGTACACATTCAACGAGTAACACAGGTTGGCCTGAGGCTCCCAAGGCTCGTTACACCCCAAGGCTTGTTACACCCCAAGGCTCGTTACACCAAGATTGATCTACACCAACATCACTCAGAGCTGGCCCTCAGGGATCCTAGGCGCCTCTGTGTCGCTCCCGAACGTCCTGTGTATCGGACCCGCAGGGGCGCAGGCCCTGCTCGGGGAGGCGTCGCCCTCCGCGGGGCCGGGTGCGAGCCGATCCACTCGGAAGGCGCGCGCGAGTTCCGCAATGCGGCCTCCGGCATTGCGTGGAAAACCGCCCGCGGCCCTCTACGCTGCCCAGTCCATGATTGCGTCAATGAAAGTCTGAGCTTGACGGATCGCATCCAGCCTAGTGGCGCAAACGCCGACCGAGACTGTCCGGCCCTTTCCCACGGTCCATTTCCAACCGCTCGGATAGCTCATCTCTATGACCGAAAAGCTGATGCCTCGATGTTCCACGGAGGACCTCCGCTAACATAGGTTGTCACGCACCAATGAGGTTACTGCATTGGATCGGCCCAGCCTAGGTGCCACCCCCGGCTACGGCCCTGCACCCAATGGCGCATCTAGGGGCTTCGAATGCTCGGAAAAATAATGCGAGTGGAAATTCCGATCCGGCCCCGACAGTTTTCGAGGGATAAGGTAGGTGGTAGCTACAGCGGATCGGCGATTTGTCGGATGGCACTAAGTTCTTGATTTCGTTGGTACAGTTGGGTGGGCTCGAACCACCGACCTCCTGTTCCACAGACAGGCGCTCTAACCAACTGAGCTACAACTGCATCCTGGCACGCGGCTCCTCGGGAAGAGGGCGGCGATTTCGGGCGGAAACTAGGTGCAACGCCGGACTTTGGCAAGGCCGTAGCGCAGCGATTTCCGCCGCTATCTGACGCCGTTTCGGCGGCTTTCTCCAGCAAAAAGGCCCGGACCGCGGCCCGGGCCTTCCGCGAACGTTATGCGGGCCAGATCAGGCGGCCGGCTTGTAGTACTTCGAGGCGCTGGCCTTAATCGGCTCGGCGGCCTCGGCGGCGACCTTCTGGCCGAGCTCGGCGAGCTCCTTGGCCTGAGCGGTGTAGGTCTCGAACTGCTTGCGGGTGTGCGAGGTCCACAGCTCCAGCGCCTCCGACGGCGACTTCACGCCGAACAGCTCCTGGGCGAAGTCGAGCGACGAGGTGGTGTTGGCCTTGAAGAACTCGATCAGCTTGGCCGAGTACTCGCTGGCGCCCTTGCTCACCGAGGTGAACACGGCCTCGACCGTGCTGTTGTGGGTCTCGGCAGCGTCCTTGAAGCGGGCGTAGTTGTCGCGGGCCTGCGACACGCCCTTTTCGGCGAACGCGCGCATCTGTTCGGGAACCTCAAACGGAATGATCGAGGCGGAAAACGGGTCGGACGGGTTGGTCATGACGGGGTATCCTTCGCAACGGGTGACTCGATGTGACCCCTTGCACGCCCCGGAGCCTGAAAAACCGGGAACGTTGAAATGGATCACGCTGCCTTGGTTCACGGGAATGCCCTTGCCGGGCATGACTAATAAATACCCATAACATGTCAATTTTGTGCAACGCAACGCAAATTCGCTGCGATGCCGCAACTTTTTAGCCGAATCGGGTGCAGGTTCCGCTACGGCCACCCCAAGGTTGAGGCAGCGCCACACCCTGAGGTCGCGGGGCGGGCCTCAGGGTTGTGCAGCAATCCCCCGGGGGCACAGCAGGTCCCAAGGACACCGATCTGGGAAGTGCGCAGGCTCAGTTCCTCGGCTTCACCGCCTCTACCGCGGCGTGGCTGATGATCTGGCCCATCTCGTTGGCCTGGTCGGCGAGCCCGCGCATCTGGCTCTGCACGTAATCGCCATGCAGCTTCATGATCTCGGTCAGGTCCTTGGCCTTGAGCAGCGACTCCGCGTAGTTTAGCGAGTCCTGCACGTTCTTTTCGGCGTAGGCGAACGCCTTGGCGGAAATGTCCTTGGCGCTGGCGCGCACGGTGGCGTTGCGCTCCTCGATCGTGCCAGCGGTCGCCTGCGCGCTCGAGACGAATTGCTCGAACGCCTTGCGTGCCTGCTCGAAGCTCGCTTCCGCCATCGATCGCATGTCCTTGGGGATCTCGAATTGCTCACGCCCGTTGTCGCTCATGGTCGCGCTCCTGTTGGCTTGGTCTTGGCTCTCGCCGCTGCGCTCGATCGGCCCATGCGAATCTCGATCGCGATGCTGCGTCGCAGATGTGACGCGGTGCCGCTGGTTCCGGCGGGCGGGTCGCGGCGATTTTCGACAACGCAAAACTGCTGGGGATCGTTCAGGCGAGTTAACGTTATCCCGCCTTTGACGTGGCACATCAGGCACAGTCGTGGACCTGCCGCCGCCCGCTTGCGATACTAACGATCCGTTAAGGCTGTCATTCCCTGGCCGCCGGTATTTCGGGCGATCAAGGAAAAGAAGCTAACCCCCATGCGGTCAAATCTTGCGTGATGATTGACGCGGAATTCCAGATCCAAGCGCTCAGCGATCACAGGCTAGCGGATCACGCGGCAAGCGCCCAACCCGCATGGCTGTGGTCGGCCGATGGCGCGCGGATCCTTTGGGCCAATCCCGTCGGCGTAAAGATATTCGCTGCCGCCAGCGGCAGCGATCTGGCGAAGCGCGTCTTCGGCCCGGCCGATCCGCATCGCCGGCAGGTCGCCCGGCTCAGCCGCAGCCTCGCGGCAAACGGGGCGGTCCGGCTGGAGCGGCTGCGCGGCTTCGGGGCGGCGCCCGGAATGCTCGCGACCTGCGGCTGCGCCCGGATCGACCGGCCCGACGGCAGCCATGGCGTGCTGGTCGCCGCGGTCAATGCCGCCGGCCGCGTGATGCCGCTGGCCGAACGGCTGCAGCGCCTGGTGCAGGGGATCGCCGACCGGCCGGCCGCGGCCTTCAGCGGCGATGGCCTGCTGATCGGCGCCAACGAGGCGGCGCGTCCGCTGCTCGGACTTCACGATCTCTCCGAACCCGGCCTCGATGCCGCGCGCAGCGATGCCCTGAAGCAGGGCCGCGCGGCCGTAAGCGTCGGGATCGGCCGCGTCGTGCTGCAGCGGATCGGCCGCGGCGCCGACACCGCGCTGGTCGCGCTGATCAAGCCGGCCCCGCATCTGGCCGCACCGCCGAAGCCTCCACCGCCGGTTGCGCCCGAAGCCGCAGTGCAGGACACGGCCGCAGCGGAAACACCAGCATCGGAGACAGCAGCACCGCCACCGGCCGCGCCCGAAAACTCCCTAGCGATGGAACAGCCGCCGGCGCCTCCCGCCGATGAACACGTCGTTGCGAATGACGGAGCGCCTGCACCGGCCGACGGGCCCGCGGCCATCTTCACCCTGTTCGACGCGCTGGAGGTGCCACAGGAAACGCCCGCGGAAGAACCCGCCGAGCCGATCGTCGACGCGCCGCCATCCGCATTCGTCGAGACAACGGCAACCACCGGAGCAGAAGCGCACGCAGAACCCGCGCCCATCGAGACCCCCGTCACGCATCGCGACGCCGCGGCGGACGAAGCCGCCGTGGTCGAGCCATCGCTGACCGAGGCGCTGATGGCGGTGACGGCCGAAGCGGAAGCCGAGGCGCCGCCGCTCGAGGCCTGGCCCGACGTTGCGAACGACCCAAGCACACCGGTCCCGGAGGCATCGGCACCGCCGGTCGCCCCGGTCCCCTCGCCTGCCATGGCCACGGATGCGCCGGCCCCAATGCCATCAGCCGAGCCGCCGCCCGCGGCGCTCGCGCCCGCCAAGACACCGTCCTGGCTCGACGAGCCCGTGCCCGGCACGCGCCGGCATCCGCTACGCTTCATGTGGCAGATGGATCATGAGGGCCGCTTCTCGCTCGGCTCGGACGAATTCACCCGGCTGATCGGCATCCACACCGCGGCCGGCTTCGGCCGGCTGTGGAGTGAGATCGCCGAGATCTTCGGGATCGATCCCGAAGGCCGCGTCATGAAGGCGTTCGCCACGCACAGCACCTGGAGCGGCATCACGCTGAGCTGGCCAGTCGACGGCGGCGGCCGCCTGCCGGTCGAGTTGTCCGGCCTGCCGGTGTTCGACCGCAACAGGACGTTCGCCGGCTATCGCGGCTTTGGTGTGTGTCGCGACCTCGACGGGCTTGCGCGACTCGCCGCATTGCGCCGCTATGAGTTCTTCAGCGGCCCGACCGCGCCGCAACCACTATCGGCGAGCGCCGCGCAGGCTCGCGCAGAGATGCCGCCCGGGCCGGCGCCTGAAAATCCTCCGCCTGTCGCGGAGCCGCCGCCGGACACCGACACTGCACCACCGACCGAGGACGTGACCGAACCGACAGTATCCGAGACTTCACACCAAGCCGATCTGGAACCCGCCGTGGAAACGACCCAGGATACGCGCCAGGATATGCGTGACGAGACGTCTCCGAATGTGGTGCCGTTCCGCCTCGCCGGTGACACCCGGCCGCCGTCGCTGACGCCGGTCGAGAACAACGCCTTCAACGAACTCGCCCGCCAATTGTCGGCGCGACTGGAGAGCGAAGCGGGCCTGACCGCCACGACCGAACGGCACGAGGACGAGACGATTGCCGAGCAGCCGCCGGCCACCGAGCCACCGCCTGCGAGCGAACCGCCGCGCGACGACCACGCGGAGAGCCCGAAGGCCGAATGGCTGGCGCAGGCCGAGCCGCCGCCGCGTGCCGAATCCAGACGCGACCGGGCGCTGCTCGACCTGTTGCCGGTCGGCATCCTGATCTACCGGCTCGACCGCCTGCTCTATGCCAACGCCGCGTTCCTCGCGCGCATGGGCTACGACAGCCTGCACGCGCTGGAAGCCGCCGGCGGGCTCGATGCGCTCTATGTCGAGCCAGGCGTCTCGCAAGCCAGCAGCACCTCAGGCACCGGCACTCCGGTGACGATCTCGGCAAATCAGAACGCCGGTCACGACGCGCAGTCGGTCTCCGCGGACGCGCGGCTGCACACGATCTCCTGGGACGACGACTCCGCGCTGGCGCTGATCTTCTCGCGCACGCATGACGAGGACGCGGCAATCGCCGCGGCACTGTCGGTGCAGGATGCGGCCCTCGCACCGATCGTCGAGCCTGCGCTGCCGCAGGCCGGCCAGGCCGATGCCGAGGAACTCGGCGCGATCCTCGACACCGCGGCCGAAGGCATCATCATGTTCGATGCCGAGGGCAACATTCATTCCTGCAACCGCAGCGCGGAAGCGCTGTTCGGCTATGAGGGCGAGGACTTCATCAGGCACAATCTCGCCGACCTGTTCGCGCCGGAGAGCCGGCACGAGATCTTCCAGTATCTCGCCAGCCTGAAATCGGCCGGCGTCGCTAGCCTGCTCGATCACGGCCGCGAGACGCTCGGCCAGGTGCGCCAGGGCGGCGTGATTCCGCTGTCGGTGACGATGGGCCGCACCCGCGCCGACGGCCCGAACTTCTTCGCGGTGTTCCGCGACCTCACGCAGGCCAAGAAGAGCGAGAGCGAATTGCGCGAAGCACGGCGGCTTACCGAGCGCGCGGCGAACGGCAAATCCGACATGCTGGCGCGGATCAGCCACGAGCTGCGTACGCCGCTCAACGCCATCATCGGCTTTGCCGAGGTGATGATCGGCGAGCGTTTCGGCGCGCTCGGCAACGAGCGCTATGTCGAATACATGAAGGACATCCGCGCCTCCGGCGAGCGGGTGATCGCGATCGTCAACGACCTGCTCGATCTTTCGCGGATCGAGACCGGCAAGCTCGATCTCGCCTTCTCCGACCAGAACCTCAACGAGATGGTGGAGAGCTGCGTCGCGGTGATGCAGCCGCAAGCCAACCGCGAGCGCATCATCATCCGCACCTCGCTGGCGCACACGCTGCCGCCCGTGGTCGCCGATGCCCGCGCACTGCGCCAGATCACGCTGAACCTGATCGGCAGCTCGATCCATCTCGCCAATGCCGGCGGCCAGGTGATCGTCTCGACCACGCTGTCCGATTTCGGCGAGGTGATGCTGCGGGTGCGCGACACCGGGCAGAGCCTCAACGACAACGAGGTCGCCGCCGCGCTGGAGCCGTTCCGCGCGCCGACGCCGTCCGATCACACCGGCTCCGGCGGCGTCAGCCTGTCGCTGACCAAGGCGCTGGTCGAAGCCAACCGCGCCAAATTCCAGATCCGGACCGGCGGCCGCTCCGGCACGCTGATCGAAGTGGTGTTTTCGCACGCAACCGCGCGGGCGTGATCATTGCACGCATGATGCCTCGCGCGTGAGGCAGGCACCGGCGGAAGGGCTCCCTCCCCCCTTGCGGGGGAGGGAGCCTGACCAGGGTGCTCACCTTATACCAATGGCCCTAAGGATTGACTGTTGCCCAAGTGCGGCTTGTGATTGAGGCGATGCGACCTGGATCATTTGCGAAGAAGTTCCAGGCTTCGCAGGTCTTGGCGACGATATCGTCGTAGTCGTCGAAGACGGTGATGGCGAGCTTGTTGGCGCGCAGGTACTGCCAGACGTTTTCAATCGGATTGAGCTCGGGCGCATAAGGCGGCAGCTGTAACAGAGTGATATTTTCCGGAGCTCGGACGGTGCCGGCACTGTGATAGCCGGCGCCGTCGAAGACGAGAACGGCATGTGCGTCGGGTGCAACTTTGCGGCTGATTGCCTCCAAATGCAGTGACGTCGCCTCTGCATTTGCCGTCGGCATGACAAGACCCGCGGCGACGCCCCGTTGAGGACAGGCGGCACCGAAGAGATAAGCCCAATCGTAACGTCGATCGCGCGGCGCGCGAGGCCGTGAGCCACGCTTGGCCCACACGCGTGTCAGCGTGCCCTGCTGGCCGATCCGCGCCTCGTCCTGGAACCAGATTTCGATCGGCTTGCCTTGGGCGTGAGCGGGGAGCGTTGTCGTGAGGGTCGTAGCAAAGTTTTTTTGAACGCTTCCTGAGCCGCTTCATCGGCTTGCGGATGGCGCGGCCGCACCGAGAGCCGGCGGTACCCGAGCTTGGCCAGAACCTTGCCGACCGAACGTTCGTGCAGTTTGACGCCAAACCGCCGCTCAAGCTCGTCGCGCAAATCCACCCGCCGCCAACGTACGACCCCATGCTGCTCAGGATCGGGACCGGCCTCGACCAACGCGGCCAATTCGGCCTGCTGCTCTGTCGTCAGCCGCGACCGCGGTCCCGTCGGTTTGCGCGACCGCAGTCCCGCCAAGCCTTCGGCGTTATAACGATGCACCCAGTCCCGCAGGGTCTGACGATCCATCCCGCAACTTTCGGCTGCCTTCTTGCGGTCCGCGCCCTCCAGCACAAGCGCAAGCGCCAATATCCGCCGCGCTACCGTACTATTCTTCTCTCTGCGCGCCGCCTTCCGAAGCTCGCCCGCGGTCAAATCAAGCCGCGTAATCGCTACCGCTGCCCCCATCGATATTGCTCCTGTCTACGCAGCAACATCGATTCAGAAACTCACTGATTTGGAAATCCCAAATGTGAGTCAAATCCGGGGGCCGTTGGTATTACGTGGTTGGCGAGCGGCAATGTGTCGCCACTGCCCCGAACAATCAGATCTTTTCTACGATCGCCGCCTTCATCCGCGCGATCTCGACCTCGTCGCAATGATCAGCGGCGGCACCACCATCGCGGCGGATCTTGGCCGCTGACCCTTCGTCATTCCGGGCTCGCGCCGAGCGGCGTGCCCCGGAAAGACGCGGGATAGAGACCCGCGCCCCTTGGCACTGATTTGCCCGACGGCGCAAGCCCTCGCGGCAGAAATATTTCTGTTTTCCAGAAACGCAACTGAGTGTATGAATCGCCCCGTCTCACCCGACACGAGGGGCGGATCGCGATCGTCACGAACGCGGCGTGAGATGCGGTGGACGCTAGTTGCGCAACTGACGAATGCGCATGAAGCGGACGGCGAAGTCGTGTGGTCTCGACGCCCCAGTGGCAGGTGTCTCCTCGCAAGACGCGGAACGCGTCTTGCTGACGACGGTGACAAAAAAGCCAAGTCTCGCCGGGGAGAGCACGAAGTAAGCCGTAAACCATCGCGCAGGGAAAGCCGGAGTGTTTTCCGGTTTCACCTGTGGTCCTACCCCCGGTGCTTTTTTGTTGCACCGGGCCCATGGGTGCGATCGGCACCCGGCTTTCCCTGCGCCCTCTGATTGATAAGAGGGCGGGAAATAAAGCAAAGCTCGGGCAAAACGCGCCGCGAGGATGCGAGCGCATGACTCACAAGCAATGCAACACGCTCGGTGTCGTCCCGGTGAAAGCCGGGACCCATTACCCCAAATGCTCATTGTTGCGCGACGCTGGGCCAAGATCCCTTCGCCAGGACGACGAACGAGGAGCCCCGCTCACAACGCAGGCCACGGCGTATGGGTCCCTGCTTTCGCAGGGACGACAGTGGTGTATGCGGCGAGATCGAGCGCGATGCCACACCAGCCGCGCGGCAGCGGGCCGCGCTGCGGGGCCAGAGCGATACGAGCGATGAAGGCTGCGTCGCCGGATCGAGCGGGACGGATCGTCGACCGTCCCGCTCCGATCATCTCAGGTGTTCTTCAGCGCGACGCGGAAGTCGGCCTCGGTCTTGGCCTTGACCTCCTCGAGCGTGACGCCATCGGCGAGCTCGATCAACGCCATGCCGTCCTTGCCGTGCTTGTCAATGGTGAACACGGCGAGATCGGTCACGACCATGTCGACCACGCGCTCGCCGGTCAGCGGCAGGCTGCACTGTTTGAGCAGCTTCGGGCCGTCCTTGGCGGAGTGCTCCATCACGACAACGACGCGCTTGACGCCGGCGACGAGATCCATGGCGCCGCCCATGCCCTTCACCATCTTGCCGGGGATCATCCAGTTGGCGAGGTCGCCGTTCTGCGCGACCTGCATGGCGCCGAGAATCGAGAGATCGATATGACCGCCACGCACCATCCCGAACGAATCCGCCGAGGAGAAATAGCTGGTCGAGGGCAGTTCGCTGACCGTCTGCTTGCCGGCGTTGATGAGATCGGGATCGACCTCGTCCTCATAGGGGAACGGGCCCATGCCGAGCATGCCGTTCTCGCTCTGCAGGCTGACGTCCATCCCCTCCGGGATGAAGTTGGAAACCAGCGTCGGGATGCCGATGCCGAGATTGACGTAATAGCCGTCGCGCAGCTCCTTGGCCGCGCGCGCCGCCATCTGTTCGCGGGTCCAGGCCATCAGACTTCTTCTCCGGTTGCAGCCGCCGTGGGGCGCGGCCTTGTGTTGCGGAACTCGATGCGCTTCTTGGCGGTGCCGACCTCGACGATGCGCTTCACGAAAATGCCGGGGGTATGGATATGATCGGGATTGAGCTGGCCCGCCGGCACCAAGTGCTCGACCTCGGCGACGGTGACCTTCGCTGCGGTCGCCATCATCGGGTTAAAGTTGCGCGCGGTCTTGCGATAGATCAGGTTGCCGGCGGTATCGCCCATCCAGGCGTGGACGATAGCGAGGTCGGCAAACAGGCCGCGCTCCATCAGGTACTTCTCGCCGTCGAATTCCTTCACCTCCTTGCCTTCGGCGATCAGCGTGCCGACGCCAGTCTTGGTGTAGAAGGCCGGAATTCCGGCGCCGCCGGCGCGGATGCGCTCGGCGAGCGTGCCCTGCGGGTTGAACTCGAGCTCGAGCTCGCCGGCAAGATATTGCTGGGCGAACAGCTTGTTCTCGCCGACATAGGACGAGATCATCTTCTTGATCTGGCGCGTTTCCAGCAGCCGGCTCAAGCCGATACCGTCGACGCCAGCATTGTTGGAGACGACCGTCAGGCCCTTCACGCCGGAGTCACGAATCGCATCCGACAGGGTCTCGGCGATGCCGCAAAGGCCGAAGCCGCCCGACATGATCATCATGCCGTCCTTGAGAAGACCATCGAGGGCCGATTTCGCGTCGGGATAGACCTTGTTCATGCAATGAATACCTGATGGAGGGCTAACGGCTGTGACAAACCGGATTATTAGGCGAAATCTTCGCAATGCGTCAATCGCGGCCCATTGCGACTATGGGAGGCGGCCTGCGACATCCGGATGGCCTTGAAAGCGACAAGAAAACCCTTCAGGTTGCGTGGGTTGGCACGGGCATGCTGGCACAGCCCGCAATGTTCCGACGACGACCTGACAACCTCCAACCCGACCGGACATGTCATTGACGATGGCCCAAGGAATAAAGCGCCTGGGGATGCCGATTGCGGCGTTGCTTGGCCTGGCGCTGATCGCCCTGGCCGGAACATCGTGGTTCCTCAACCGGGACGCGTTGCAACGCGCGGTGGAGGCGCAGATCCGCGCCGTCACCGGGCTCGAACTGGTCGTCAACGGCAATATTGATGTCTCGATATTTCCCGGCAGCTATGTCTCCTTCCACAATGTCGGGCTGAAGGGCGCCACCACCATCGACCCCGCCTTGCAGGTCGACGTGCTGACCGCGAATCTGCGCCTGCTCCCCCTGCTGCTGCAGCGGTTCGAGATTGCCGACGTCATGATGCTCCGTCCGCATATCCACGTGGTGCGCGACGCCGCGACAGGCGAGAGCAACTGGACCCCGTTCGTCGAGACCATCGCGAAGGCGATGACGCCGGGCTCGGAGAACCAGGTGTCGTTTTCCGAGATCCGCATCCAGGACGGCGAGCTGAACTACGAGGACGCGACCAATCATGTGTCGGAGCAACTCGGTGATATCGATTTGTCGCTGGCCTGGCCCTCGATCTCGCGCTCCTTTGCCGCAACCGGCCAGTTCGACTGGCGCGGCCAGCGCGTCGACGGTTCGATCAGCGCCAGCGATTTCGCCGCGCTGCTGTCGGGTGACCGCTCCGGCCTCAAGGCGCGGCTTGCCAGCGCGCCGCTGAAGGTTGCATTCGACGGAACAGTCGGCAACCGCACCAGCCTGATGATGGAAGGCATCACCACCATGGACAGTCCGTCGCTGCGCAATGCGCTGCGCTGGATGGGTCAGGCGCCGCCCGGCGGCGGAGGTGGCTTCGGCCGCTTCGCGCTGAAGGCGCGCACCAATGTGGTCGGCGGCTCGGTCGCCCTCACCAATGTCAATGTCGAGCTCGACGGCAATGTCGCCGAAGGCGTGATGACCTACTCCAACAACGGCCGGCAGACGCTGCAGGCGACGCTGGCGGCCGGCAACCTCGACTTCACGCCCTACATCTCGACCTTCCGTCTGCTCGCCCGCGGCCAGCGCGACTGGAACAGGCAGCTGTTCGATCTGTCGTCGCTGTCCAGCGTCGATCTCGACATGCGCCTGTCGGCGGCGAAGGTGACGGTTGGGCCGTCCAAGCTCGGCCGCACCGCGTTCGGTGCGAATTTGCGCGGCGGCGCGCTCGCGCTCAGCGTCGGCGAAGCACAGATGTATGGCGGTATCGCCAAGGGCTCGTTCGCGATCGCGCGCTCGGATGCGGTCGCCGATGTCAGGGCGCAATTCCAGTTCAACGATGTCGACCTGCAGGCCTGTGCCAGCGAACTGTTTGGCATCACCAAACTGTCCGGCCGCGGCAACCTCAACGTCTCGCTGACGGCGGCCGGCTCGAGCCCGTTCGGCCTGGCGCAATCGCTCGACGGGACCGCGACGCTGACCGGGCACGACGGCGCGATCGCGGGCTTCAATGTCGAGCAGCTCTTGAAGCGGCTGGAGCGACGGCCGCTGTCGGGCGGCGGCCATTTCCGCTCCGGCACGACCCCCTACGACAATCTCAACATCTCGGTGAAGTTCGCCGACGGCGTCGCGACCGCCGAGGACATTCGCGTCGAGAGCCCGGCGGCGCGGATCACGCTGACCGGCACGGCCTCGGTGCCCGCGCGCGAATACGATCTGAAGGGCGTCGCCAGCCTGACGGCGGCATCCGGCGGCGGCACTGGTTTCGACCTGCCCTTCGTGGTGCAGGGACCGTGGGACGATCCGCTGATTTTCCCCGATCCGGAAAGCCTGATCCGCCGCTCGCCCGCGTCCGCGCCGCTGCTCGATGCGGTGAAGGACCGCAAGACCCGCGACGCGGTGCGCTCGGTGATCGAACGCTTTACCGGCGGCGGAAAATCCAGCACACCCGAAGCCGCGGCGCCGGCCCCGGCCAGCGCACCGACCTCGGCCGAGAATGCAAAGTCGAACTGATCGAGCTGCTCGCTTTCCGCGTGGATGCGACCATGCGACGTCATCCGTGCGCCGTGCGCCCCCTACACAAGTTGGCGGCGTCGCCATCTTTATCAGGTCACAGGCATGCGCTAGTGTTTTCCCCAACCGGTTAAAACCGGTGTGAAAAGGGAGAATAATAACGTGAGGTCCAAGCTTATTGGTGCGCTTTCGCTCGCGGTCGCTGCGGTCGGCCTGTTCGCCGCCACGGCCCCTGCTTTTGCCCAGGGCAAGACGATCACCGTCTGGTGGGGCAAGGGCTTCTACAAGTCCGAAGACGACGCACTGCTCGAGACGATCAAGAAATTCGAGGCCAAGACCGGCATCAAGGTCGAATTGTCGCAATACGCGATCCAGGACATGATTCCGAAGACGGTCGCCGCGCTCGATTCCGGCACCGTGCCCGATGTCGCCTATTCCGACTCTTACGACGTGCAGGCGCAGGGCAAGTGGGCCTATGAGGGCAAGCTCGAGGATCTCTCCGACATCCTGTTGCCGATGAAGGATGCGTTCGCGCCGAACACGCTGGAGACGGCGCTGCTCTACAACGACGCCGCCAAGAAGAAGGCCTATTACGGCTTCCCGCTGAAGCAGCAGAGCATGCACGTCCAAATCTGGGGTGACATGTTGGAGAAAGCCGGCTTCAAGCAGGCCGACATTCCGACCAAGTGGGAGGACTACTGGTCGTTCTGGTGCAACAAGGTGCAGCCCGCGATCCGCAAGGCGACCGGGCAGCGCATCTACGGCGTCGGCCAGCCGATGGGCGTGGAATCGACCGACTCCTTCCAGTCGTTCTACACCTTCATGGACGCCTACCACGTCAAGCTGGTCGACGACGACGGCAAGCTGCTGGTCGACGATCCCAAGGTGCGCGACGGACTGATCCACGCGCTGAAGGATTACACCGACACCTACATCAAAGGCTGCACGCCGCCCTCCTCCACCACCTGGAAGGACCCGGACAACAACGTCGCCTTCCACAACAAGACGATCGTGATGACCCACAACTTCACGATCTCGATCGCTGCGAAGTGGTACGAGGATTCCACCAATCCGGCGCTGACGCCCGAGCAGCGCGCCGCCGGCAAGAAGGCCTATGAGCAGGACATCATCACCGCGTCCTTCCCGAAGGCGCCGGACGGCTCGACGATCAAGTACCGCTCCGACGTCAAGACCGGCCTGATCTTCGCCAACGCCAAGAACAAGGCCGAGGGCAAGGAGTTCATCAAGTTCCTGCTGCAGGAAGAGAACGTCCGTCCCTATATCGAGGGCGCGCTTGGCCGCTGGTTCCCGGTGACCAAGGCAAGCCAGGCGAGCCCGTTCTGGCAGGCCGACCGGCACCGCAAGGCGGTCTACAACCAGTTCACGGGCGGCACCGCGCCGTTCGATTTCACCAAGAACTGGAAGTTCACCATCCTCAACAATGAGAACGTCTGGGCCAAGGCGATGAACCGCGTGGTGAGCGAGAAGGTGCCGGTGGACAAGGCCGTCGACGAACTGATCGCCCGCATCAAGCAGGTCGCGGGTTGATAATGACTCTCCCTCTCCCCGTTCTTCACGGGGAGAGGGTCGGGGTGAGGGGCTCCATCTACGGGTGCAGCTCGCGGAGAGTCCTGTCCCCCTCATCCGAAGCCTTCGGCTTCGACTTCTCCCCGCAAGCGGGGCAAGGTAAAGGACATCGCAGATCGCGGTGCGCGGTCGGTGGCTTGCTCAAAGAGTAGACGAATGGCGATTACACTCTCTGCATCCGATGCCCCCTCGCCGCCCCTGTCGGCACGGCTGTCGCCGCCGCAGGTCTGGGGCATCGTGCTGCTCACGCCCTATTTGCTCGTGTTCCTCGCCTTCGTGCTCTATCCGGTGTGCTACGGCCTGTGGCTGGCGCGTCATCCGGCGAGCTATGTCGCGCTCTATAACGATCCGATCTTCGCGCGCGCCGCGGTCAACACGTTGATCTTCCTGGTCATCGGCATCAACATCAAGATGCTGATCGCGCTGTTCCTCTCCGGCTTCTTTGCCCAGCAGCGTCCCTGGATCAGATGGTTGTCGGTCATCTTCATCCTGCCTTGGGCGGTGCCGTCGATCCCGACCATCCTATCGGTCCGCTTCATGCTCAATCCCGAATGGGGCATGGTCAACCAGCTCATCTTCAAATTCACCGGCGACGACGGCCCGAACTGGCTGAACGATCCGACGGTCGCGCTCGCGATGGCGATCGGCGTGCATATCTGGAAATCGCTGCCGTTCTGGACCCTGATCCTGCTGACCGGACGGCTCGCGATCTCGCACGACCTGTACGAGGCGTCCGACGTCGACGGTGCCAGCTGGTGGCAGAAATTCCGTTACATCACCTGGCCGTCGATGCAGACGCTGTATATCACCTGCACGCTGCTCTCGATGATCTGGACGCTCGGCGACTTCAACAGCGTCTACCTGCTCACCGGCGGCGGGCCCGCCGATCTCACCCACGTGCTGTCGACGCTCGGCATCCGCTATCTCAGGCTCGATCAGCTCTCGCTCGCGATGGCCTCGATCGTGTGCGCGATGCCGTTCGTGCTGCCGCTGGTCTATTTCATGATGAAACGGTTGTCGCGATGAAGCTGCCCACCCTCCGCGAAGTCGGCACCGAAGCCAAGTTGCTCCTGATCGGAATCCCGGTCTTCATCTGGACCATGGTACCGATCTACCACATGTTCGTGTTCGCGATCTCGCCGAAGGAGGATGCGTTCTCCGGCAAGCTGTGGCCGGACCATCCGACGCTGCATAATTTCTCGATCGTGTTCCATCAGCAACACTATTTCCTGCGCGACTTCTGGATCCAGTTCTGGAATTCGACCGTGATCGCGCTCGCCGCCGGCGCGCTGACGCTGCTCGTCGCGACCGCCGCCGCGTTCTCGATCTCGCGGCTGCGCGTGCCGGGCGGCCGCGCCGTGATGAACCTCGCGTTGTTCACCTATTTCATTCCGGCCGCGTTCCTTGCCGTGCCGATGTACCGCACCATGGGCAATTACGGTCTGCTCAATAATCACTGGTCGCTGATCCTGGCGATGGTGACGATCGCCTCGCCTTACGCCATCTGGGTCTTGAAGCAGGCCTCCGACAAGCTGCCGGTCGAGCTGGATGAAGCCGCGACCATGGACGGCGCCACCACGCTGCAGCTGTTCCGCCTGGTTTACGTGCCGCTGATGATGCCCTCGCTGGTCGCGATCGGCACCTACGCGATCCTGCTCGCCTGGAACGAATATCTCTACGCGTTCCTGCTGCTGTCGAACGACACCGACATCACGCTGCCGGTCGCGCTCGGCAACTTCCTCGCCGCGGACGATTCGCCGTGGGAGCTGTTGATGACCACCGGCTTCATCTACGCGCTGCCGCCGGCAGCGATCTACTATGCCTTCAAGCGCTATATGGTGGGCGGGCTGACCGCCGGCGCGGTCAAGTCGTGAGCTCTCACAGCGGCGCGGCGCTCTCGCCGCGCGCGTTCGACAGTTTCGAGGCGAACGAGGCGACCACGATGATCACGGCGATCAGCGCGATCACCAGTGTGCAGATTGCGTTGATCTCGGGCTTCACGCCGAGCCGGACCTCCGAATAGATCCGGATCGGCAACGTCGCCGAGCCGGGACCGGTGGTGAAGCTCGCGATCACGACGTCGTCGAGCGACAGGATGAAGGCCAGCATCCAGCCCGCGACGATGGCGGGCACGATCTGCGGCAACGTCACCAGCAGGAACGCCCGCACCGGATCGCAGCCGAGGTCCATCGCGGCCTCCTCCAGGCTGCGGTCGAGCGAGGTCAGGCGCGACTCCACCACGACGGTGACGAAGCACATCGTCAGCGTGGTGTGGGCGATGGTCACGGTCCAGAAGCCGCGCTCGGCGTTCAGCGCCACGAACAGCAGGAGCAGCGACAGGCCGGAGATCACCTCCGGCATCACCAGCGGCGAATACAGCATGCCGGAGAACAGCGCCCGGCCGCGGAACCGCTCGCCGCGCGCAAGGCCGATTGCCGCCAGCGTGCCGAGCAGGGCGGCGAGCGTCGCCGATACCGCACCGACGGCGAGGCTCATCCAGGCTGCCTCCAACATGGCGCGGTCGTTGAAGAACTCGTGGTACCAGCGCAGCGACCAGCCGCCCCACACCGTAACCAGCCGCGAGGCGTTGAACGAATAGATCACCAGGATGACGATCGGCAGATAGAGGAACGCGAGCCCCAACGCCAGCGACGTCATGTTGAAACGCGTGAGCCTGGTGCCGGTATGTGCCATCAGCTGTGACCTTCGAGCTGACGCCGTTGCAGGCGATCGTAGAGCACGAGCGGCGGCACCAGCAGGAGGAGCAGCGCGACCGCCGCGGCTGATGCCACCGGCCAGTCCTTGTTGGTGAAGAACTCCAGCCACAGCGTCTGCCCGATCATCAAGGAATTGGAACCGGCCAGCAGGTCGGGGATCACGAACTCGCCGACGATCGGGATGAAGCAGAGCAGCGCGCCGGCGGCGACGCCGGGCAGCGAGAGCGGAAAAGTCACCAGCCAGAACGCCCGAAGCGGCGAGGCGCCGAGATCGCTGGCGGCCTCCAGCAGCGATGCATCCATCTTGGCGAGCGTCGCATAGAGCGGCAGGATCATGAACGGCAGGTAGGAATAGACGATGCCGAGATACATCGCGCTGTCGGTCGACAGCCACACCACCGGCACCGAGACGATATGCAACGCCAGCAGAACCTGATTGAGCAGGCCGTCATGCTGCAGGATGTTGATCCAGGCATAGATGCGGATCAGGAACGAGGTCCAGAACGGCACGATCACCAGCATCATCGCCACGCCCTGCCAGCGCCGCGGCAGCCGGGCCATGCCATAGGCGATCGGGTATCCAATCAACAGCAGGATCAGCGTCGAGGTCACCGCGACGACGAGGCTGCGCAGATAGGACAGGATGTAGAGGTTATCAGAGACCAGCAGTCTGAAATTGTCGAACGACAATTGCGAGAAAGCGGCCGCCAGCGCGGCGCGGCCCTCGGTGAAGTCGAAGACCGGCGTATAGGGCGGCTGCGCGATTGCAGTCTGCGACAGGCTGATCTTCAGCACGAAGCCGAACGGCACCAGGAAGAACAGCACCATCCAGAAATAGGGCGCGATCGCAGCAAGCCGCGCCGGACGGGCGAAGATGCGGCGCGCGCTCATTGTTCCAGCACCAGGCAATCGTCGGCCGCGAACCACGCCACCACGCGCTGGCCCGCGAGATAGGCATCGACATCGAGCCGAGCGGTGTTGGCCATCGACGAACGCACCACCGCGCCCGACTCCAGCCTGACCCTGTAGGTCGTGACGCCGCCGAGATAGTTGACGTCGGTGACGACGCCGTTCAACCGATTGATTGCCTGCGTGCCGCCCTCGTCCGATGCCGGCGCCCGGCGCGACAGCTTCACCTTCTCGGGGCGGATCGCGACGCTGACGGCCTCCTTGGTCACCGGCGGCCACAACTCGCTGACCGCGAGCGCCCCCGCATCCGAGGTCGAGACAGTCAGGCGGCTGGGCTCGCGGGACACCACCTTGCCGCTGAACAGATTGATGTCGCCGACGAACTCGGCGATCCAGCGCGAGGCCGGCGCCTCGTAGAGATTGCGGGGGGTGGCGACCTGGACCAGGCGGCCGGCATCCATCACCCCGATCCGGCCGGCCATCGTCATCGCCTCCTCCTGGTCGTGGGTGACGATGATGAAGGTCATGCCGAGCCGGCGCTGCAGCTCCATCAGCTCGTTTTGCGTGCTCTCGCGCAGCTTCTTGTCGAGCGCCGCCAATGGCTCGTCGAGCAGCAGCACCTGCGGGCGGCGCGCCAGCGAGCGCGCCAGCGCCACGCGCTGCCGCTGTCCGCCGGAGAGCTGGTCGGGCTTGCGCTTCTCCATGCCCTCGAGCTTGACGAGAGCGACCATTTCCGCGACGCGGGTCGCGATCTCGGCGCGCGCCATGCCGGCGCGCTTCAGGCCGAAGGCGATGTTGTCGAGCACCGACAGATGCGGGAACAGCGCATAGTTCTGGAACATCATGTTGACGGGCCGCTCGTGCGGCAGCACCTGGGCGATGTCCTTGCCGTCGAGCAGGATACGGCCCTCGTCCGGCGTCTCGAAACCGGCAAGCATGCGCAGCAGCGTCGTCTTGCCGCAGCCGCTCGGACCGAGCAGCGCGAAGAACTCGCCGGCACGAATGTCGACCGAGAGCTTGTCGACGGCGCGGAAATTGCCGAACGACTTGGCAACGCCTTCGATACGCAGCAAAGGCATCTCCGGCGCGGCTGCTTCCGGCGGCGGCCTTGCCGGCTCCGCACTCGCTTCGCTTGATGTCACGTCCTTCCCCGATTCTCCGCCGGTCCGACAAAGCGCGCAAGCTAGCGGCGGATCGTCACCGGCTCAACCGCCTGGCACGACAACTCCCGCAATATTGTCGCTCCTCGCGTCTCTGCTAGACTTCGCCTCCAATTCGGGAGGACAACCGATGCACCACGACCGCTATGGCCTGCGGCTGACGACCGCATCCGACCGCGCCGCCGCCGAGGCAGCCAATCTGATCTCCGACCGGCTGCACCGCCGCCCATCCCGGCGTGACCTCGCATGGTCGCAGGAGGTCGCACGGCAGTAGCCGTGCTCAGTTTTCGTAGCTGCCGGTGATAGCGTCGGCGACGCTCTAGCCTGCACCGGCCGACGCAAAGAAGCGCTCCGGCCCGTCGACTTCCATTAGCTTCCTCCCTTCGATCACCCAGAACCGGTTCGCCACCGTCCGCACGAACTGACGGTCGTGCGAAACCAGCAGGCAACTGGCCTGACGCTCCATCAATTCCTCCTCCAGCGCCTCCTGGCCCTCGATATCGAGGTGATTGGTCGGCTCATCGAGCAGATAGAAGTTGGGCTGAGTGAGCCGCAGCACGAGCAGGCCGAGACGAGCCTTCTGGCCGCCCGATAGCCGCCCGATCGAACGACCCTGCATCTCGATGGACAGCCCCATTCCGGCGAGCAAGCCGCGCGCCCGCTGACCGCCGACCTCGAAGCGGCTGACGATCGCGCGCATCGGCGTATCGGCATCGGCGAGATGGGCAAGCGCCTGGTCGCAATAGCCTGTAACCAGCGACTCCGTGGCCTTGATCTCGGCCGGTGCCGCCTCCGCCGTTTCGATCGCCTGGCGCAACGCCGCGACGAACCGGGTCTTGCCCGCACCATTCGGACCCAGCAGTGCGATCCGGTCGCCCTTGCAGATGAACTGCTTGCCCGTCCTGAACAGCAGCCGTCCGTTGGGTGTGACGATCGCCGCGTCGCTCAACCTGATCAGGACCTTGGCGTGGATGTCACGATTGGCGAGCCTGATGGTTCCGGCCGATCGTTCCAGATGCGCGGGCTTCGCCGGCTCCTCGAGCTTCTTGGCACGCTGCTTCAGTTGCTTGGTCTTCGACAGCAGGAGATCGCTGCCGGAGTTGATGCCGAGGTTGTTGAGCTTTGCGGCCTGCTGGCGAAGCTGCCGGACGGCCTTCATGTCCTTTTGATAGCGCCGCTCGTCCGAGGCATCGAGCTCGTCGAGCGCTGCCCGCGCCCGCGCATAGGGCAACGCGAACAGCTGCGACCGCTCCGGACGCAGGAACAGCGTCCGGTTCGTGGTCGCATCGAGAAAGGCGCGGTCATGGCTTGCAATCACGACCGGCATCTCGCGCGGCAATGTGTTCAACCAGATTTCGAGCCGGCCGATCTTGGCGAGGTCGAGGTCGTTGGTCGGCTCATCGAGCAGCAACGCATCGGGCTCGGTCACCAGCACGCGGGCCAGCATGGCAAATCGCAACCAGCCGCCGCTGAGTTGCTTCAGCGGCCTCTGCCACAGCTCCTCGGGCACCTCGAGCGATTGCAGGGCAACGTCCACCCGCCAGCCTTCGCCGGCCTGTCGCTCCCTGGAAAGCGCCTCGAGCACCGCGGCATGGAACGGTGTATCCAGCAGCGCCGGCGGCGCGTCCTGCGCGACATGGCCGATGGTCAGCCCGCGCGATCTGGTGATCTCGCCTTCATTGGGCTCGATCGCTCCCGCGATACAGCGCAGCAGCGTGGATTTGCCGCGGCCGTTGGCCGCGACGAGCCCGATCCGATCGCCGGCATTGACGACAAGATTCAGTTGGGAGAACAGCGGCGCGTTCAGCGTCACGCCGAGATTACGTACGTTGATAAGGGTCACGATCATTCTCTGGTCTGGCCGGCCATCGCGACATCCGGGCGTGCAGCCATCAACGGATGGGCGTGTCGAAGCGCGGCGAGGGATTAAAGTGCAGGCGCGAACTCAACTGTTCGGCGCCGCACAGCCACGAAGGGCAGACCAGGAAGAGATGTTACGCGAGTTTCCGGTCAGCCCTGCAAACGCATTTGCAGGGCGTTGACGGGGCCACGCCTGAAGTGGCGATCGAGACATGTCACCACGACGCAGCCCTCCTTTCTCGGCTAGAAGTTGTGGTCGCTTGAGGTGTAGCCGGGCATGCAACGCATGGCAAGCTCATGCGGTCAATCCGGTCTGACGGTTCGAACCCCGCCTACCCGGCTTTGCGCACGGCTTCCGCAAGGCGGCTGCCGCCGACCAGCGCGGCAAAATGGCCGATCGGCGCGGGCCTGCCGATCAGATAGCCCTGCACCGCGTCGCAGCCCTCCTCCGAAAGGAAGCCGAGCTGCGCCTCGGTCTCGACCCCCTCGGCGACGATCGACATTTCAAGGCCGTGGCCGAGATCGATGACGGCGCGCACGATGGCGGCCGATTGCGGATTGCGGCCGAGATTGATGACGAAGGCGCGGTCGATCTTGATCTTGTCGAACGGAAACGCCTGCAGGTAGCTCAGCGAGGAATAGCCGCTGCCGAAATCGTCCATCGAGATCCGCACACCGAGCGCCTTCAGCCGTCGCAGCAACGAAAGGCCGCGGTCGAAATCCTCGATCAGCACGCCCTCGGTGATTTCGAGCTCGAGCCGGTCCGGCGTCAGCCCGGTCTCGAGCAGGATCGAATGGACCAGGCCGACGAGGTCACCATGGGTGAACTGCGCCGGCGACAGGTTGACGGCGACCTGCAGCGGAACCGCCCACGAGGCCGCTTCCCGACAGGCTTCGCGCAGGATCCATTCGCCCATCTCGACGATCAGGCCGCTTTCTTCCGCGAGCGGGATGAAATCGCCCGGCGGGACGAAGCCGCGCACCGGATGATGCCAGCGCGCCAGCGCCTCGAAGCCGATGATCTCGCTGCCCGCAACGCTCCCGCCCGCCGCCGCCTGCGGCTGGTAGTAGAGTGACAATTCGCCGTTCTTGATTGCGACCGACAGCTCCTGGTGCAGCACCCGGCGGTCGCGGATCTGCTGGTCCATGTCGGGCTCATAAATCGAGATCGTGCCGCGCGACTTCGCCTTGGCGCGAAACAGCGCCGCGCCCGAATTGGCGAGCAGCGAGGCCGCGTCGGAGCCATTGTGCGGGAACACCGCGATGCCGGTGGTGAGACCGGTGCGAACCGACTTGCCGTCGATCGCAAAATCCTGACCCAACGCCTCGGCGGCCTGCTCGGCCAGCGCAATGCCGGCCGCAGGCTGCCTGCCGTCTATGATGAGGCCGAATTCGTCGCCCGACAGCCGCGCGACCACGCCACCGCGTGCCACCGTCTGCAGGCGCTGCGCGACTTCGATCAACACCTTGTCGCCCATCGCATGACCGAACACGTCATTGATCTCCTTCAGCCCGTCGAGGTCGACGCAAAGCACGGCGAATTCCTCGTCGGTGCCGGCACAAGCCTCGATCATCTGCGTCAGCGCCTGGAGAAAGGCGGCGCGGTTCGGCAGATCAGTCAGGCCGTCGTGATAGGCCATATGCGCCATGCGCGACTCGGTCTGGCGCCGGTCGGTGACGTCTTCATGGGTCTTGATCAGATATTGCGGCTCGCCATTGTCGTCGAGCACGGTCATGCGGCGGGTCAGGAACAGCCGCAACCCATCCTTGGTCGAGATCGGGTGCTCCTCGGCGATCATGCTGCGCTTCCGGATCGCGGCCTCGTCGCGGGCGATGATCAGCTTGGCTTCGCGCGGATTGAAGATGTCGGCGGCGGTGAGGCCCGTGGCGTCCTCGCGGCGGCGGTTGAGGATCGTCTCGGCGCTGCGGTTGGCCAAGAGATAGCGGCCGTCGCTGACGCGCTCGACGATCAGCGAGACCGGGATGTTGTCGACCACGAGCTCAAGGAATTTCTTGTTGTTCTCGAGCTCGCGCGACAGCGTGCGGCGGTCGGTGACGTCCTCGAACAGGGCGATCAGGAATTCCGGTTCGCCGGCCTCGTTGCGGGCGATGACACGATTGGAAGCGACGATGCGCTTCTCCGAACCTCGCTCGACGAAGAATTCGCTGCGGTGATAGCCTTCCGGCGCGTTCACTGCCGCGCGATCTGCGGCCTCGATGCTGGCTGCGGTCTCCGGACGGAACATCTCGTCCGCGCGCTTGCCGACGATATGCTCGCGCGAGAAGCGGGAGAAGCGCTCGAACGCTCGGTTGGCGAAGATGTAGCGGCCATCCTCGATGTTCTTGGCGGCAACGCAGACCGGGACGTTGTCGAGCACCGATTCCAGGAATTGCGTGGTCGAGGCGAGCTTGCGCGACAGCTTACGCTGGTCGGTGCAATCGAGATGCGTCGCGACCGAGCCGCCGTTCGGCAGCGGGAAATACTTCACCAGCACCGATTTGCCATCCGGCAATTCGGTAACCAGCCCCTCGGGCGCCGCTGCCTTCGCAAAAAAATCCTCGGCGCTGACGTCGAGCACGCCGCAGCTGCGGCGCAGCTCCAGCAGTTCGGTGCCGGTCATGTTGCGCCTGATATCGGCGCGGGACAGGCCGTAGATATCGAGATAACGATCGTTGCAGAAGACGATGCGTCCGTGCGCATCCGTCATCACCACGCCCTGGTTCAAGTGGTTAAGGGCTGACGAGACGAAGGCGTTGCGGCGCAGTTGCGCTCGCTTGGCCTTGCGCAACGCCGACAGGATCCAGAGCCCGACCGCGCCGAGGAACGACGCGACGACCATGCTGCCGATCAGCAGCTCCCAGATCACATTGGGGTCGAGATCACCAAGATAGGTCGACGGCGCGAAGGCGCTGGACGCCGACCGGGCCATGCCGCATGGCGTGACGACGGCGATCAGGCCAAGCGCCACCTTTGCCGGAATCGAACTCTTCCTGCCTGCCCGCCAATTCTTGCCAGCCATCAGCCACCCGCGGATTTCCCGAGGAGTGTCCGGCTTCGGCAGTTTGGATCGGGTAAACGCGATCCGATGCAACTTGAAAATGCGGCCTGATTTACGGCAATTGCCCTGACATGATTAATAGTCCACTAACAGGATGGGACGCAGAAACTATCCGAGGCAGCCCAAGCACTTGCCAAGTGAATCGGGCAGGGCAAACGATGATGATTGCGCGCGATGGCAGGGTGTTATCGCGCCGGAATCCCGGATCTGAAGGACGATATGGACAGGGTTGATTGCGTGATCGTGGGGGCGGGGGTGATCGGCCTCGCAGTGGCGCGCCGGCTGGCACAGGCCGGCCGCGAAGTGATTGTCATCGACGAGGCCGAGGCGATCGGCACGGTGACCTCGTCGCGGAACAGCGAGGTGATCCACGCCGGCATTTACTATCGCGCTGGCAGCCTGATGGCGCTGATGTGCGTCAGCGGCAAGCGCGCGCTCTACAGCTACTGCGTCGAGCACGGCATCCCGCACAGGAATTGCGGCAAGCTGATCGTCGCTACCACACCTGCGGAAACCGAGAAGCTGCAGTCGATCCGGGCGCATGCCGCGGCCAATGGCGTCGACGACATGCAGCTTTTGTCCGGCGAGGCCGCGCGCGCGATGGAGCCGGCGCTGAACTGCGATGCGGCCCTGCTGTCGCCCTCCACCGGGATCATCGACAGTCACGCCTACATGCTGGCGCTGCGCGGCGATGCCGAGGAGGCCGGGGCGGCGTTTGCGTTCTACACGCCGCTCACGCGCGCCAAGGCGGCCGCCGGCAGGATCGAGATCGAGGCTGGTGGGGAGGCACCGATGACCTTGGCATGCGACCTCCTGATCAACGCCGCCGGCCTCGGCGCATCGGCGGTCGCGCGCAGCATCGAGGGCATGCCGATCGAACTGATTCCGACAGCCTACCTGGCCAAGGGGAATTACTTCAGCTGTAGCGCGCAAGCGCCGTTTTCGCGGCTGATCTACCCGGTGCCGGAGCCCGGCGGGCTCGGCGTTCACCTCACCCTCGACATGGCGGGCCAGGCCAGGTTCGGCCCCGACGTCGAATGGATCGATCACATGGATTATGCCGTCGACCCTGCGCGGGCCGAACGCTTCTATCCGGCGATCCGGAAATATTGGCCGACCCTGCCGGACGGCGCGCTGATGCCGAGCTATTCGGGAATCCGACCCAAGATCGTGCCGCCGGCGGTCGCGACCCAGGATTTCCTGATCCAGGGACCGCGCGACCATGGCGTCGCCGGCCTTATCAACCTGTTCGGGATCGAATCGCCCGGGCTTACGTCATCGCTGGCCATTGCCGATTATGTCGGCGAATTGGCCGGGCTTTGAGCGTGCACAACCCCGCCAAGGATGGGCGCTCGAGCGTCCATCCTGATGCGGAAAGGCCTGGTTAATTTTTGCGGGGGGACTGGCTAGTGGATGGTACTGTCCGCGGTCTGCTTCAGCCGCTCGATCTCGTCCTTGACCATCAATTTACGGCGCTTCAACTCGAGAATTTGCAGGTCGTCTACTGAAGGGTGCACGAGCGCTTCGTGCAGTTCGTTTTCGAGAATTTTGTGCTTGCGCTCGAGTTCGACGAGATGGGCCTGTATTGCCATACGAACACTCCTCGGTGGGTTAAACCTCAGGTTCGATCCGGACCGGCGAGTGTACACAAGTGAGCGGAGGTGTCGATGGGGAACGCAAAATGCCGCAGTCAGGTTTCTGCGCCTATCTGTAGCCAATCGTGACTATGGAACCAGTTCAGCTTGCGCCCCGCGCGCCCAAGGACGATATTTCAACGGGCGGCGAGTGCTTCGCCCGCCGCAACCTTATCGTGCTTATCAGTTAACGTACACCATGAACGATCAGGATGAGCGCGAACTCCACGCCGAGCTCGCACGTCTGCAACAGGAACACCGCGACCTCGACGCCGCGATCGACGCGTTGCATCAGTCGCCCGCGCCGGATCTCCTGATGCTGCAGCGCTTGAAGAAGCGGAAACTGCAATTGCGCGATCGCATCGCCTTCATCGAAGACCAGATCACGCCCGACATCATCGCGTGACGCGCGCTCCTGGGAGCGCCAAGCGATCGGGTTGACCGGCTCGTCGCGCGCAGACACCTTTCCCCGTGATCCACAGCGGCCGCCTGCTTCACATTCGCGGCAACGGGTTTGCGACTGCGATGCTCCCTCTTGACTCGACCAGAACAAACAGAGAACATATCGACCCAGCCGCCAGACATAGAAAGGGAGTTTCGCCATGCCCGCGCCGCCTTCCCGGCCCGACAACAACCGCTACGAGCAGGCCTGCGACCAGGCGATCGCAATGTGCGACGGCAACCTGCGCAGCACCATCAAGGCGCTGATCATGGCCAATGAATATCTGGAGACCGAGATTGAGGAGCTGCAGGCCGCGATCACCGCGGGCTGTGCACCGGCACCGACGCAGGCGGCGAGCGACGCCGCCTGATCTTCGAGGAGCAAATCCATTTCGAGGAGCAAATCATGGCTGATGTCACCTATTACGTGGCGTTGCCGTTCGTGCAGGACGACGACGGCACGCCGGTCGCGGGCAATGCCGAGGAATGCCAGAGTTCTGCGATCGCGCTGCGGCGCGCTGAGATGATGTCGCGCATGCCCGGCAGCATCGGCGCCGTCGCGTTCAGCCGTACGGGCGATCCTGCGATCGGCGAGTTCGGCGACGCCAAGCTGTTGCGGGCCTTCGGCAAGGTGCCGGAGGATTTGGGCGCGCTCTAGCCTCGTGCCTTAGCCTTGGGTCTGGTGCCGACGCTGCGCCTTGCGCACATACATCGCCCGGTCGGCCTCATCGAGGGCGCGCTCGACGTCCGAATGCGTGCCGAGGATCGCAACCCCCGCCGATGCCCCCGCAGAGACCTGACTGTCGCGGAAGACGAAGGTCAGCCGGTCGATCACGTCTTCCAGCATCGCGGCCTTGGCCCTGGCGTCGGTCTCGCTGAGATTCCACAACAGGATGGCAAACTCGTCACCACCGAGGCGGCCGATCACGTCGGAGGCCCGCACCACGCCCGACAGTGCGGCAACGATCGCCTTCAGCACCTCGTCGCCTGCTGCGTGACCGAACGCATCATTGATCGGCTTGAGACGATCGACATCAAGCACGATCACCGCACCCGAGGCATGGTAGCGCTGGATGAAGGCGATCGCGCGGGCGAGCTCCCGCTCGAAGCCGCGCCGGTTCAGGATATCGAGCAGAAAATCGGTTTCGGCTGTGGCCTGCAGTTCCGCGATCCGGGCCTGGGCCCGCGCCAGCTGCACCTTCAACCGGCGAATCGTCGATTTATCGTTGGCAGCGACCGAGTCCCGCGCGGGAGCCGCGGTTCCCACCCGGCCCGGCCCGGGTTTACGTAGAACTGTCGTGCTTTTCCGCCGTTTTGCCGCCCCGGAGGCGGTCGCGGTCGTCCTCTTCCTCATGCGCATCCTTGTTGAGGCCTGCTTATGAAGGCTTGCCGGGATTCACCAATACAGGATAGTCCATTCTGACCTCCTTGCCACGCCTTGGATGACGTCCTGGCCGCCCCTATAATTGGCCTATGCTTTTGGATTCCTGCACAGAATTGACGAAATGACCGCCCCGATCGCCATCATCATGGGAAGCCAGTCCGATTGGGAGACCATGCGCCATGCCGCCGAGACGCTGTCAGCTCTCGGGGTTGCCTGCGAGACCCGGATCGTTTCCGCCCACCGCACCCCGGACAGGCTCTATGCCTTTGCCAAGGGAGCCAAGGCTGCCGGCCACAAGGTGATAATCGCCGGCGCCGGCGGCGCGGCCCACCTGCCTGGCATGACCGCGGCGCTCACGGAACTTCCGGTGTTCGGGGTTCCCATCGAATCGAAGGCGCTATCCGGCGTCGATTCGCTCTATTCGATCGTGCAGATGCCGGCCGGGATTCCGGTCGGAACCCTCGCCATCGGCAAGGCCGGTGCGATCAACGCCGCACTGCTCGCGGCGAGCGTGCTGGCACTGAACGATTCCGCGTTGGCGGGCCGGTTGGTGGCCTGGCGCCAGCAGCAGACCGATGCGGTGAAGGACCATCCGGAGGCCTCGGCGTGACAGCTTCGACGGCAGTGAAGCTGAAGCCGGGCGACACCATCGGAATCCTCGGCGGCGGCCAATTGGGCCGCATGCTCGCCATGGCGGCGGCGCGCCTGGGGCTCAGGTGCCAGGTGTTTTCGCCGGACCCGGATTCGCCAGCCTTCGACGTGGTGCAGAACGCAACCTGCGCGGAATACGCCGACGTCGAGGCGCTCGAGCTGTTCGCCAACGATGTCGACGTCGTCACCTATGAGTTCGAGAACGTGCCGGCGGCAACCGCTCTGGTGCTCGCCGCGCGACGTCCGGTCCTGCCCGCGCAGAAGATCCTCGAGACCACGCAGGACCGGCTGATCGAGAAGGACTTCGTCAGCAAGCTCGGCATCGGCACCGCTGACTATGCCGACGTCTCCTCGGTCGGCATGGTGCGCGCGGCGATCGAACGCATCGGCCTGCCCGCGGTCATCAAGACCCGTCGTTTCGGCTATGACGGCAAGGGCCAGGCAATCATCCGCGCCGGCGACGACCTCGACCGGGTTTGGCAGGACCTCGGCACCAAGTCGGCGATCCTCGAGGCCTTCGTGCCGTTCGAACGCGAGATCTCGGTGATCGCGGCACGCTCGGCCTCCGGCGAGGTCGAGTGCTTCGACGTTACAGAGAACGAGCATCGCGACCACATTCTGAAGATCTCCCGCGCGCCGGCGGCCATTCCCGACGCAGTCGCCGCGCAGGCACGCGCCATCGCCGAGAAAATCGCAACCGCGTTGAACTATGTCGGCGTGCTGGCGGTCGAGATGTTCGTGGTGCCAGGCAATGGTGCGCCGACGGTCCTGGTCAACGAGATCGCGCCGCGCGTGCACAACTCCGGCCATTGGACACTCGACGGCGCCTCGATCTCGCAGTTCGAGCAGCACATCCGCGCAATCGCCGGTTGGCCGCTGGGCAAGCCGGTGCGTCACGGCGAGGTCACCATGACCAACCTGATCGGCGACGATATCCTGAATTACGAGCAGTGGCTCGCCGTGCCCGGCGCCACCGTGCATCTCTACGGCAAGGGCGCACCGCGCCCCGGCCGAAAGATGGGCCACGTCACCCAGGTGACTCCAGCCCGCAAGCCATAAGTCACGGTCACGCCCGACAGATCAATGTAGATTGACGAATGAAAATGGGATCGTGACGATCACGATCCCATTTGTTGCTTGATCACGCGGTCTTCACACCAACGACGACACCGGTCGGCTCGTCGCTGACCCAGCGATAGATCACGCCGCCCAGCACGCCGCCGATCAACGGTGCAACCCAGAACATCCAGAGCTGTGCCAGCGCCCAGCCGCCGACGAACAGCGCCGGTCCGGTGCTGCGCGCCGGATTCACCGAAGTGTTGGTGACGGGAATGCTGACGAGATGGATCATCACCAGCGCCAGCCCGATCGCGAGCGGCGCAAAGCCCGCCGGCGCCTTGCCATGGGTCGCGCCCATGATGACGAACAGGAACATCATG
Organism: Bradyrhizobium sp. ISRA436; assembly: GCF_029910015.1. NCBI lineage: Bacteria > Pseudomonadati > Pseudomonadota > Alphaproteobacteria > Hyphomicrobiales > Nitrobacteraceae > Bradyrhizobium > Bradyrhizobium sp. ISRA436. The sequence continues at coordinate 997,054 of NZ_CP094519.1, read as the reverse complement.
GTCATCACCACTTCGGTGATGAAGCACACCACCATGCTGTACTGACCGGGCGAGTGCGCGTCATAGCCGTTCGATGCATAGCCCTTGGCCACGTCGAATCCCGGCGCGCCGCTGGCGATCACGTAAAGCAGTGCAGCGGCCACGATCGCACCGGCGACCTGGGCAATGATGTAGGGCAGGATCTGGCCCGTCGGGAAGCGCCCGCCCGCGGCAAGCCCGACCGTGACGGCCGGATTGGGGTGACAGCCAGAGACATGGCCGATGGCGTAGGCCATGGTGACCACGCTCAGACCGAACGTGAGCGCCACGCCGACGAGGCCGATTTCGACCTGCGGAAAGCCGGCCGCAATCACCGCGCTGCCACAGCCGGCGAAAGTCAACTAGAACGTGCCGATGGCCTCGGCCGCATATTTCTTCATATCCATGTCGCATCTCCCCTATTTCCATGTCCGGGTTATCAAAACGCCGGGAGCGGCCCCGATCTCGGCGCCAAACCACCCAAATCAAGGCTGCATAGGGGCAGTTTTGCCGCATTTCGTGGCTTTACTAGGCCCGAAAGTCACTCCACTGGTGGACATGAGCGCATTTCTCTGATACATGCGCGCGCTTAGGGTTAAGGGGCAGGCCTTTTGCCGCCGCTTCACTTTGCCAGAATTCCGAACCGATCAATTCAAAAGAGGATGCCGCGTGCAGGTTCTCGTCCGCGATAACAATGTTGACCAGGCTCTCAAGGCGCTGAAGAAGAAGATGCAGCGCGAGGGCATTTTCCGCGAGATGAAGCTCCGCGGTCATTACGAAAAGCCGTCCGAGAAGAAGGCCCGCGAAAAGGCCGAAGCCGTCCGCCGCGCCCGCAAGCTGGCGCGCAAGAAGCTGCAGCGCGAAGGCCTGCTGCCGATGAAGCCGAAGCCGGTGTTCGGCGCCGGTCCGGGTGGCGATCGTGGTGCCGGTGGCCGTGGTGGCGCAGGCGCTGGTCGCGGCCCGCGCTGAACCGTTTTGCCGATCTGGAAGTCTAACAGCGCGGGCCTGGGGCCCGCGTTGTTGTTTTGAAGCAGGCGGCATTCCGGGTTACCAATGCAAAATCACCTGCAAGAGCATTTTGCATAATGGCTGTTCCGGCGCCCCGCCCCCGTTCCGGACCTGTGTGCCGCCATCGCACGTCGCAATTCACCGCCCTTGCGATCGCCCTTGCCCTCCCCCTTGGAGGCTGCTCCATCGACCTCGGGTCATGGGGCTCCGACGACAAGACGAAGCCGGCGGCCGCCGCCGAGAAGCCAGCCGACACGATCACCGCGCAAGATATCAGCGACGCCAGGGATCACGCGACCCGCGGCCAGACGCTGGCACATTCCGGCAAGCCCGATGAAGCGCTCGCCGAGTTCGACCAGGCGTTGGCGGCAGACCCCTACAACATCCAGGCGCTCTACGGCCGCGGCCTGATCTATCAGGGACAGGGCCAGCATCAGCAGGCGATCGAGGATTTCACCGCGGCGAGCGGCCTGTCACCGCGAAAGGCCGAGCCCCTGCTCGGCCGTGCCACCAGCTACCTCGCGATCGACAAGGCCAAGCAAGCCGCCGCCGACGTCGACGAGGCCGTTCAGGCCGATCCGAACAGCGCGGCGGCGTGGAGCGTCCGCGGCCAGGTCTATGAGCGGCTCGGAGAGAAGGCCAAGGCAGCGGCGTCCTACTATCGCGCGCTCGCGCTGCGGCCAAAGGACGACGGCGCGCGCAGCAGCCTGGCGCGCACCGGCGGCTAAAGCGTCTTCGGGCGGCTTACTTCGGCAGAACCGCGTGGAATACAGACTTGGCGGCGGAGAGCATGTCGTCGGCCACCGTGTGGTCCTGCGGAGGCGGCGGCTCAGATGCCTCGGCACGCAGATCAAGCGGCGCGCGCGCGACCGGAATGTCGGCCGGCGGAGTCAGGCGGTCGGGATCAGAAGCATCGGCCGCATAGGGCGGCCGCGGCTGCGACGACTGATCGACCGATTGATCGGTCGGGTTGGAGACCATGATCGGCGGCGGCAGGGGCCGGATCGACTGCGGCGTCGCGGCGCGCTGCGCCTCGGGCAGCCGGGCCATCTCGGTCGGACGCGGCTCCTGGCGGACAGCTTCCTGCGCACGCGGCGGGCTCTCCTTGCGCAGCCGCTCGATCGCCGCACGGGCAAGGTCATTGGCGTCACGTCCCTCTTCCGGTGCGACCGCGGCCTCGGCCGCGGGGGCTGCCGGCGTGAGCTTCGCCACCGCCTTCGGCGCGGAGTGATGGCGCGTGTCGGCAGGGATGCTCGCGGTCTCGGCCGGCGAATCGGTAGCCTTCACGTCGGCGGATTTCTCAGCCGGCTTTTCGGTGACGGTGGCCTTCTCGGACGCCGACCGTTCGATCAGCGTCTTCTCGGAGATGCCCTTGGCCTTCACGCCAGCTTCGGGGAGGCTGCTGACGACGGTGGGCTTCTCTGCGGGCTTGGCGACGACTGGGGTGGCAGTAGCAGACACCGCCGCCTGTGCCGGTGCTTCCGGCTTGGCGACGATGTAGTGGTTAACGATGTACGCCCCGATGATGGTCGCCGCCACCGAGGGAAAGATGTCCATCGCGAATTTCTTCAAGTAACTCAGCATGGCCCTGCCACTCCCCGCCCCGGATTTCATGCTGGAACTTTGAGGCACATTAAGGGATCAACTGCGTCGGATCAGTGGCAAACGCCTGTTCCGCCGTCACCTTTGGTGTCACTTCAGTTTCAGCCGGAGGCGACTCCATGTGCAAAATCGCGGCGCCGCTTCCGCTTTCCAGATCATCGTGCAGCCGTTAACGCGCGATGAATTTCCACACCCGTCGGCACCGATCTGCCATTCCGGAGTCGCAATTCGGCCGTGAAATGGCCGGCGCAGGTCTCAAGGCTTGAGTTCGACCTCGAGGAACACGATCTCGCTGGCGGTCTCGTTGAGCACGTCATGCTGGACGCCCGCCTTGCGGAAGTAGGACTTGCCGACGCCGAGCTGCGCCTTCGAGCGCTCGCCGTTCGGCGCCACGATCGTCATCTCGCCTGCGGTGATCGGCACGATGACGTAGTCCATCTCATGGGTGTGGGGGCCGGTGGCGCTGCCCGGCGCCAGCCGCCATTCGGTGACCCGCACCTCCGGCGTGTCCACCTGAACGTCCGATGCAGCACTGAGCATGATATTTTCTCCACGTTGACGCGTTGTCTGGCGCGCGAATACCGGATCCGCCGTCAATGGAGAACAGGGGCTATCGGAAGCAAGGTCAAGAGGAGAAACAGCGGAACGAGAATGCCGGAGGCGATGAACAGATAACCGAAGAAGCTCGGCATCTTGATGCCGCGTTCCGCGGCGATCGCGGCAATCATGAAGTTCGGCGCGTTTCCGATATAGGTCAGCGCCCCCATGTACACGGCCCCCATCGAGATCGCTGCCAGCGTGCCCGAGAGCGCATTCATCAAGCTGTCGACATTGCCCCCGGCCAGCTTGAAGAACAGCAGATAGGTCGGCGCATTGTCGAGAAACGCCGACATCAGACCGGTGTACCAGAAATACGCCACCTCCCTGGGGGTGCCGTTGGCCTCGGTGACGGCCGACAGCAGCCAGGCAAAGGCGCCATCCTTGCCGGCGTCGAGCACGGCCAGCACTGGAATGATGGCGACGAAAATCGCGGCGAACAGTTTCGCAACCTCGCGGATGGGCTCCCAGGTGAACCCGTTGGCTTCGCGGTGCTCCTCGCGGGTCAGCCAGAGCGACAGCAGCGCGATCACGATCAGCATGGCGTCGCGCACCAGGTTCTGCAGTTCGAGATGGGTGCCGATGATGTCCACCGCGATTCCGGGCTTCCAGTTCGCCGACAGCAGGACGCAGCCCACGATCGCGGCGATCAGGGGGATATTGAGCAGCCCCCGGATCCTGATCGGCGCAATCGGGGCTGTGACGGAGGCCCCCAGTCGTTCGCCGCGGAAGCGCCAGAGGTCCACGACGGCGAAAATCGCCAGCAGCGAACCGGCCACGATGAGCGTCTGAAGCCAGAGGTTCCGCGTGGTCCAGAAGAAATCCACCCCGTTCAGAAATCCGACGAACAGCGGCGGATCGCCCAGCGGGCTTAGAGCGCCGCCGACATTGGCCACGAGGATGATGAAGAAAATGACCACATGCCGGTTGTGGGGGCGCGCGAGGTTTGCACTGATCAAGGGCCGGACCAGGATCATGCTTGCGCCAGTGGTGCCGACGATGCTCGCCATCACGGTGCCCAGTGCCAGGATGACCGTATTGTTCAGCGGCGTGCCTTTGATGTCGCCGCTGACGAGGATGCCGCCCGCGACCGTGTAGAGCGCGAACAGCAGCACGATGAAGCTCAGATATTCTGCGAGCAGCGCATGGGTGACGGCTGCCAGCGTCACCGCGCCGCCTGCAAGCCACCAGATCGCAGCGAGCGTCACGACAGCCCACCCGGCCGCGATCTTTCCATAATGGTGATGCCAGACCTTGGGAAACAGCAGCGGTCCCACCGCGATCGAGAGCAGCAGACCGATAAAGGGAAGCGCGAACGGCCAGCGCATCGCCGCGCCATCGAGCGTGGCGGCGTCGGCGGATTGCGGAAAGAGCACGAGCAGCAGGGCCGCGACCGGCAGGTATCTCATCAGGCGAGCGCTACGGCACAAAGACCATGAACACGAACAGGGCAAATACCACCATATGCACGAGCCCAAACAGAATGTTGGTGCGCCCGGTGCCGAAGGTGAGCATGCTGACCATGAAGGTGAGCAGCAGGATCAACATATGCTGGTTGCTGAGCCCGAGCACGAGTTCCTTGTCTAGCATATAAGCGGCAACCGCCACGGCGGGAACGGTGAGGCCGATCGTCGCGATCGACGAGCCGAGCGCGAGATTGATGCTCTTCTGCAGATCGTTCTTGCGCGCTGCCGACACCGCGGCGACACTCTCCGGCAGCAGGATCAGGAGCGCGACCACGACGCCGGCAAAAGCCGGCGGCGCGCCGATCTTCGCGGTGACGACATCGACCACGATGGAGAACTTCTTGGCCAGCAGCACGACCGACAGGAGCGCCACCAGCAGCAATACGATACTGATCACCAGCATGCGGTCCGAGATTACCTCGCCATGCTCGGCCGCCTCGTTGGCGCCGCTGACGAAATAGTCGCGGTGGCGGATCATCTGGGTGTAGAGAAACACCGCATAAAGCAGCACGGTGACGGTGCTCACGACGGCAAGCTGGGCCGTGGAATAGACCGGCCCGGGCGCGGTCAGCGTGAAGTTCGGCATGTCCAGCGTAATGGTCGCGAGCACGAACAGGACGCTGAGATACAGGTTCGCGCCGGTGATCTGAAAGTCCTGCTCGCGATACCTGATGCCGCCGATGAAGATGCACAGCCCGACCAGGCCGTTGCAAACAATCATCACCACGGCGAAGACAGTGTCGCGCGCCAGCGTCGGCGCCGGCGTGTCGCCGAGCATGATGGTCGCAATCAGCGCCACCTCGATGACGGTAACGGCGAGCGTCAGGAGCAGCGTCCCGAACGGCTCGCCGATCCGCTCGGCGATCATCTCGGCGTGGTGCACGGCTGCGAACACCGTGCCGAACAGAACCACGAGCAGGACGACCGCGAACAACCAGCCACCGGCCGATGGCGCGAAGGCGTAGCCCGACGCCGTGACGGCGGCAAACAACAGCGCCGCCAGAGCGGGAAACAGCCAGGCCGACCGCGGCATCGGTCCGAGTGCGCTCATGTCGTCAGCCCCCTCAATTCGACTGGTCCGATTATGCGACAGACAATCGCCGCCGTCAGCCTCCCGCGGCGTTGATAAATTGCCGTGCGGTGCGGATCGCACCGAAATCATCGAGGTCGTCGTGCCCGCCACCCGCGAAGCGGACGAACTGCTTGGGCTCGTGGGCAAGGCTGAACAGCCGCTCGCCGAAGCCGATCGGGATCACCGGATCATCGGAGCCATGCATGAACAGGAGCGGCACCGTGACGCTGATGATGCGCCGGTCGGAGTGGAACTGGTCCCGCATCAAGAGGCTGACCGGCACGAAGCGAAACAGCGCGCCGGCGACATCCGCCGTGGAGGTATAGGGCGCCTCGAGGACCAGCTTACCGACGGGATGTTCGGCGGCCACCGCGACGGCCACTCCGCTCCCGAGCGAGAATCCCCAGGCTACGAGCCGCTCTGCGCTGTAGCGTGCGGTGGCGAACGCATAGGCCGCCTCGGCATCCAGCAGCAGTCCGCGCTCGCTCGGCGTCCCGCTCGAGCCGGCGTAGCCCCGATAGGACAGCGCGACCAGCCCGGTGCCGTCGGCCGTGATTCCCTTGAAGCGCACCACGCGGCCGGCCAGGAAGTCGCCGTTGCCGTGAAGGAACAGGACGACGGGCCGCCCCGGCTTCGCCGGCACATGCCAGACGATGACCTTCTCGCCATCGGCGGTGGTCAGGACATGCTCTTCGGCCTCAGGAAATCCCGCGGCATCCGGCGCGGTCCGCCCGACCGGTGGAATCGGAAACAGCATGTCGCGCTGCTTGACGAACAACACCCCGAGCCCGCCGATATAGGCAACGGCAGTGGCAATCAGCAGCCACTTCAGGATTGTGATGACCAACGCCATCCAGGTTGCCGTAGCTACTTCTCGCGCCGGGCTTTGAGCAGCTTCCCGGCGTCAGACCTGATGCTCTCCGGAATAGCCCGGCAAGCGCAAACCAGCGCATGCGCTCCGTGCCAATGATCCGCGGTTTGCGCGTGACCCGGCGCGGCATGCGATTTTGTCGATGCCACTCCCGGTTCAGTGCCCTACATCGTCTTGACGATGCTCTCGGTGACTTTCTTGGCGTCGCCAAGCAGCATCATGGTGTTATCGCGGTAGAACAGCGGGTTGTCGATGCCGGCGTAGCCGGACGCCAGCGAGCGTTTGATGAACATCACGGTGCCGGCCTTCCAGACCTGCAGCACGGGCATGCCGTAGATCGGCGAGTTCTTGTCCTCTTCCGCGGCCGGGTTGGTAACGTCGTTGGCGCCGATCACGAAGGCGATGTCGGCCTGGGCAAACTCCGAGTTGATGTCCTCGAGCTCGAACACCTCGTCATAGGGCACATTGGCTTCGGCCAGCAGCACGTTCATATGGCCCGGCATGCGGCCGGCGACCGGGTGAATCGCGTATTTCACCTCGACGCCTTCCTTCTTCAGGAGGTCGGCCATTTCGCGCAGCGCGTGCTGGGCCTGCGCCACCGCCATGCCGTAGCCGGGCACGATGATGACCTTCGAGGCGTTCTTCATGATGAAGGCTGCATCGTCGGCCGAACCGAGCTTGGCCGGCTTCTGCTCGCCGCTGCCGCCACCCGCGGCCGCCGTCTCGCCGCCGAAGCCGCCGAGGATGACCGAAATGAACGAGCGGTTCATCGCGTGGCACATGATGTAGGACAGGATCGCGCCGGATGAGCCGACCAGCGCGCCGGTGATGATCAGCGCCGAGTTGCCGAGCGTGAAGCCGATGCCCGCCGCGGCCCAGCCGGAGTAGGAGTTCAGCATCGAGATCACGACGGGCATGTCGGCGCCGCCGATCGGGATGATCATGAGCACGCCGAGCGCCAGCGCGAGGATGGTGATCAGCCAGAAGTCGAGCGCGCCGCCCGACATTACGAGGCCAACGATGAAGAACACCAGCGCAAGCGCCAGCACGATGTTGATGACGTGCCGGAACGGCAGGATGATCGGCGCGCCGCTCATCCGCGCGGAGAGCTTCAGGAACGCGATCACCGAGCCGGTGAAGGTCAGCGCGCCGATCGCGACGCCGAGCGACATTTCGATCAGGCTCTGCGGGTGGATGTTGCCGGGCGTGCCGATGTCGAACGCCTCCGGCGCATAGAACGCACCGGCGGCTACCAGCACCGCGGCCATGCCGACCAGCGAGTGGAACGCGGCGACGAGCTCGGGCATCGAGGTCATCGGCACGCGGCGTGCGATGACAGCGCCGATGCCGCCGCCGATCGCGACCGCAAGGATGACGAGCAGCCAGGCGACGCCGTCGGCCGGCGGATGGCTCGCGAGCGTCGTGCCGACCGCGATCGCCATGCCGATCATGCCGAGCAGATTGCCCCGCCGCGAGCTGGCCGGGCTCGACAGGCCACGCAACGACAGGATGAACAGCACGCCTGCCACGAGATACAACAGTGCAGAGAGATTGGCGCTCATCTCAGGCCCCCAATTTTCCTCATCCCGAGGTGTTTGCGCTTACTTCGACTTCTTCTTGTACATCGCCAGCATGCGCTGGGTGACGAGGAAGCCCCCGAAGATGTTGATACAGGCGAACACCAGCGCCACGAAACCGAAGCCGCGGGCCCAGCCCGAGCCGCTCGAGACCATGCCGACGCCGACCGCAAGCAGCGCGCCGACCACGATCACCGACGAGATCGCGTTGGTCACGCTCATCAGCGGCGTATGCAGCGCCGGGGTCACCGACCACACGACGAAATAGCCGACGAACACGGCGAGGACGAAAATCGACAGCCGGAACACGAAGGGATCGACGGCCTGCGCGATATGCTCCATGGCTTTGTCTCCTTATTTCGGCTGGAAGCTAGGATGGACGACGGCGCCGTCCCTGGTCAGGGCGGTGGCCTTCACCAGCTCGTCGTCCCAGTTGACCGCGAGCTCTTTCTTGGCCTTGTCGACCATGGTCTCGATGAATGAGAACAGGTTGCGCGCGTAGAGGCCGGAGGCCGAGGCCGCGACGCGGCCGGCGACATTGGTGTAGCCGACGATCTTGATGCCATCGAGGTCGACGACCTCGCCGGCCTTGGCGCCCTCGACATTGCCGCCGCGCTCGACCGCGAGATCGACGAGCACCGAACCAGGCTTCATCGACTTCACCATCTCGCTCGAGACGAGTTTCGGCGCCGGACGGCCCGGGATCAGCGCGGTCGTGATGACGACGTCCTGCTTCTTGATGTGCTCGGCGGTCAGCGCGGCCTGCTTGGCCTGATACTCCTTGGACATCTCCTTGGCGTAGCCGCCGGCGGTCTGGGCGTTCTTGAACTCCTCGTCCTCGACCGCCAGGAATTTCGCGCCCAGCGATTCCACCTGCTCCTTGGTGGCGGGCCGCACGTCGGTCGCGGTGACGACGGCCCCGAGCCGCCGCGCGGTCGCGATCGCCTGCAGGCCGGCGACGCCGACGCCCATCACGAACACCTTTGCGGCCGGAACCGTGCCAGCCGCGGTCATCATCATCGGGAACGCGCGGCCGAAGGCTTCGGCGCCCTCGATCACCGCCCGGTAGCCCGCGAGGTTGGCCTGGGAAGACAGCACGTCCATCACCTGAGCGCGGGTAATGCGCGGCATCAGTTCCATCGCGAAGGCCGCAATGCCGGCATCGGCCATCGCCTTGAGCGCGGCCTCGTTGCCGTAGGGGTCCATGATCGCGATGACGAGCGCGCCGCGCTTGTATTTGGAGAGCTCGGAGGCCTCGGGCCGCTTCACCTTGATGACGATGTCGGCGTCCTTGACCGCGTCTGCGCTGACGGTGGCGCCCGCCGCGGTGAATTCCGAATCGGGCAGGCCCGACTTGATGCCCGCGCCGGGCTCGACCGCCACCTCGGCGCCGAGCGCCTTGAACTTCTTGATAGTATCGGGCGACGCCGCAACCCGCGGCTCGAACGGATCAATTTCCTTGGCAACGGCAATCTTCATGGGCCCTCCGGCGGCGCAAGCGGCGCGCGCGTCTTCAAACTAGCGTTATTTTCGCCAGATTGGATACCCGGTTTTGCCACCGGGTTGGACAGGAATATGCGCCGCCGAGGCCGGCAGCGCCGCAGCCGATCAAAGGATCAGAGCAGGAAATAGGCCATCAGGATGAGGATAATGGCGACGCTGATGGTGCCGTATTTGACCAGCATGAGAAACCCTTCATAGGTCTGCTCATGCGCCGGATAATCATTGCCCTCAGCGGTCGTGTAGGCCACTTCGCTATGGTTTGCCATCCTTGTCCCCAGTCAGAAATTCGTATCTGGCGAGCCATTACCGCAATCGGGGTGGCAGAGCAACGGCGCGGTCCCGATCAAGTCATTTGCAGGGCCGATTGTCCCGGATCCAGGCCGGCGCGCAACCGTTCGGCGGCGGTTCGTCGCCATTCCGGCAGGATTTATCTCCCGACTGTGAGCGCGGAAGAAAAATCCTGTCGCCCGCCGCACGAAATTGCCGACACAGTTCCTTCCCGACTGCGGTCCGGCCCACGCACTTCGCAAACCCGAATCGATCGGCCTCAGCTCATCGCCTCCAGCTCGTCGATCATCCCGGCGATCACCGACAGGCCGCCGTCCCAGAATTTCGGGTCCTTGGCGTCGAGCCCGAACGGCTTGAGCAACTCGGAATAGTGCTTGGTGCCGCCGGCGGCGAGCATGTCGAGATAGCGCTCGGCGAAGCCCTCGGCGGCGTGCTCGTAGACCGCATAGAGCGAGTTCACTAGGCAGTCGCCGAAGGCATAGGCATAGACATAGAACGGCGAATGGATGAAGTGCGGGATGTACATCCAGAACGTCTCGTAGCCCGGCTTGATCTCGATGGCGGGCCCGAGGCTCTCGCCCTGCACGCTGAGCCAGAGCTGGCCGATCCGCTCGGCGGTGAGCTCACCGTTCTTGCGCTCGGTATGCACCGCGCGCTCGAAGGAATAGAACGCGATCTGCCGCACCACGGTGTTGATCATGTCCTCGACCTTGCCCGCGAGCAGCGCCTGGCGCTGCTTTGCGTTCTTGGTCTGGGACAGGAGCCGCTTGAACGTCAGCATCTCGCCGAACACGCTCGCGGTCTCGGCCAGCGTCAGCGGCGTCGGCGCCATCAGCGCCCCGTTCTTCGCCGCCAGCACCTGGTGGACGCCGTGGCCGAGCTCATGCGCGAGCGTCATCACGTCGCGCGGCTTGCCCTGATAGTTCATCAGCACATAGGGGTGCGCCGACGGCGTGGTCGGATGCGAGAACGCGCCGGGGGCCTTGCCGGGCCGGACCGGCGCATCGATCCAGCGATCGGTGAAGAAGCGCTCCGCGATCTCGGCCATCCGGGGCGAGAAGCCGCGATAGGCCGACAGCACCATGTTGCGCGCCTCGGGCCAGGCGATCGTGCCTGATGCCGCGAACGGCAGCGGCGCGTTGCGGTCCCAGTGCGCCAGCTTCTTCTTTCCGAACCAGCCCGCCTTCAAGACGTAATAGCGATGCGACAGCTTGGGATAGGCCGCGCGCACCGAGGCGACCAGCGCATCAACCACCTCGCGCTCGACGCGGTTGTTGAGATGTCGGGAATCCGCGACATCCTGGAAGCCACGCCAGCGATCGGAGATCTCCTTGTCCTTGGCGAGCGTGTTGGTGACCAGCGCGAACGTGCGCTCATTGTCCTTGAAGGTCTTGGCCAGCGCCTGCGCCGCCGCCTTGCGCTTGTCGCCCACCTTGTCCTGCAACAGGTTCAGTGTCGGCTCGATCGCCAACTCCTTGCCCGCAACCTTGAAGCGGAGGACGGAGATGGTCTGGTCGAACAGCCGGTTCCAGGCCGCGTAGCCGCTCTGCGCCTTCTCGTGAAACAGCTGCTCGACGCGATCCTCGAGCTGATACGGCTTATCCTTGCGCAGATCCTCGATCCACGGCCGGTAATGGCCGAGCTCGGGCTCGGCCATCGCGCGCTCGATCACATCATCGTCAACGCGATTGAGCTCGAGCGAGAAGAACAGCAGATGCACCGACGCAGCGGTCAGCCGCTCGGACACGTCGCCATAGAACTTCGAGATCGCGGGATCGACGCTGTCGCCGGCATGAACGAGGCCGGCATAAGAGCCGAGCCGGCCGGCGAGATCGTCGATCGCCTCATAGCGCCTGACAGCCTCGGCGAGCCATTTGCCGCCGCCGTCGCGATCGGTATTTTCGGCGAGCTTGCCTTTGTAGTCGGTCTCAAACGCGACGCAATCTGCATCCATCTTCGCCAGGTCGCGTGCGACTTCCGGCGCGTCGATACCGGAGTAGAGATCTGTCAGATTCCATTCGGGCAGCTTGCCGGTCTTGCTGGCCGCCCTTTTCGACGCCGGTCTGGCGGTGGCCGATTTGCGTTGGGCAGTTGTCTTGCGGAGTGCGGCTTCTTTGCGGAGAGCGGACTTGTTGGGAGCAGATTTGGAGCGCGAGGTCATCTTGTTCGAAACCCTACATCAGTCGGAAAGACGGCGGCAGCGGAATGAAAGCGGGATAGCAACGTTTAAGAGTGCGTTAATCGGCATCGGCGACAGTGCCCCGATTCGAGACAGATAATCGTAGCGTGCGGGGAAAACCATGGCTGCCACCATTTTGATCGCCGATGACGACGCAGTACAGCGTCGTTTGGTTGAAAACATGGTGCAGAAGTGCGGCTATGAGCCTCTCGTCGTGGACAGTGGCGACGCTGCGATAGCTGCACTCACCGCCCCCGACGCCCGCGCGATCGATGCCGTGGTGCTCGACCTCGTGATGCCCGGCCTCGACGGCCTCGGTGTCCTCGCAAAGATTCGTGAAGCTGGTTTGAACGTCCCCGTCATCGTGCAGACCGCGCATGGCGGTATCGACAATGTGGTGTCGGCTATGCGCGCCGGCGCCCAGGATTTCGTTGTCAAGCCGGCCGGCTTCGAACGGCTCCAGGTCTCCTTGCGCAATGCGCTCAACGCTTCCGCGCTCAAGGGCGAGTTGCAGCGCATCCGGCACAGCCGCGAGGGCCGGCTGACCTTCTCCGACATCATCACCCGCAGCGAGGCCATGACCGGCGTGCTGCGCACCGCGCAGAAGGCGGCCTCCTCGACCATTCCGGTGCTGATCGAGGGCGAATCCGGCGTCGGCAAGGAATTGTTCGCACGCGCCATCCACGGCAGCAGCGAGCGCAAGTCGAAGCCGTTCGTCGCGGTGAACTGCGGCGCGATCCCGGACAACCTCGTCGAATCGATCCTGTTCGGCCACGAGAAGGGCGCCTTCACCGGCGCCACCGAGCGCCATCAGGGCAAGTTCGTCGAGGCCCATGGCGGCACGCTGTTTCTCGACGAAGTCGGCGAGTTGCCGCTGGCCACGCAGGTGAAGCTTTTGCGCGCGCTGCAGGAAGGCACCGTCGAGGCGGTCGGCGGACGCAAGCCGGTGAAGGTCGACGTCCGCATCATCTCGGCGACCAATCGCAAATTGCTCGATCTGGTGAAGGGCGGTCAGTTCCGCGAGGATCTGTTCTATCGCCTGCACGTCCTGCCGCTGACCATTCCGGCGCTGCGGCAGCGGCGCGAAGACATTCCACATTTGTTGCGGCATTTCCTGGCGCGCTTCTGTGCCGAGGAGAACCGCAGCATCAGTGGCATCAGCGGCGAGGCGATGGCGCATCTGTCGCAACTCGACTGGCCCGGCAATATCCGCCAGCTCGAGAATACGGTGTATCGCGCTGTGGTGATGAGCGATGGCGACCAGCTCGGGCTCGCCGATTTCCCGCAGGCGACGGCCCATGCCGCGCCTGAAGGCAAGTCGTTGCAGGGTGAACCGCTGGTCGTATCGCCCTCCACGGCGCCCGCGATGAATTCAGGTAACGAAATACCCATCGCACTGCCCACCGCGGGCAGTCTCTCGATGCTCAACGCCTCAGGCGAGGTGCGTCCCCTGGAAGATCTCGAGAACGAGATCATCCGCTTCGCGATCTCGCACTACCGTGGCCAGATGTCGGAAGTTGCGCGCCGCCTCAAAATCGGCCGCTCGACACTTTATCGCAAGCTCGACGAGGCTGCGGCCGGGGCACGCGCCGCCGACGCCAATTAGGCTTGGCGGCCGCGCTGTGACGCAGGCAAAGGGCTGCACCGCGGGAACCTTTTGAACCGTGGCCTCGCGGTGACAGACAAACATCGGGCTGCGTGGCAATACCGCTCAGCCCGAATGAAATCAGGTGGTTCGGGGTCAGTTTGTCGTGAGTTGCCCCGCATGGCGCTGGCTGCATGAGAGGGGCGTCTGTATCGTCTGCGTTGGTTGCGTGCAGGCGTTGCGAGTCGATCGAGAAGGCCGGCGCTTCCGCGCAAGCTGCGAGACCAAACACTGACTTGAACTGCTCCAGTGCACGGGCAGTTTCGCCCAGGGGGGTGTGACGATGCGTGACTGTTCGAACGACCGTCGGGGATTTGACCGCGTATTGATGGCCGTCGCGGCAACCTTCCTCACGGTATCCGCGCCCGCAGCTTTCGCACAGGACACATCTCGCTCCAGCCCCGCGGAACTCGCGATCGACGCCGCGATCCCGCGTCCCGAACCGGCCAACGTGCCGCCGCCGACCGCCAGCGATTTCAAGATGGACACGACCGCCGCGCTGCCGGACGCCAAGAAGGCGACCGACACGAAGCCGGCCGATGCGCAGGCGACCGACGCCAAGTCCACGGATGCAAAGCCCACGGATGCAAAGTCCACCGACGCCAAGCCCGGCGACGCAAAGGTTGATGCAAAGCCGGCCGAGTCGAGCGCGACGGCGACGACCACCGAGCCGAAGCCCGCCGACGCGCCGAAGACCGATACCGCGGTCGCCCCGGCAACCGCGGCAGCGCCCGCGACAACTCCTGCAACGGCAGCGGCGCCCGCCGCTACTCCGGCTCCCGCCACTGCTGCTGCCCCGGCAACCGAACCTGCCAAGGCCGCGAGCAACGTTCCGGCCGAAGATCAGCCCGTCGCCGACAAGCTGCGCGAGCTGCTCGCCAGCAAGTCGCTGCGCCCCTTCGACCGCAAGAACGAACGCGCGGCAGCCGAGAAATTCTATTCGGCCCGCGACTACGCCCCGGTCTTCACGAAGGCCGGCAAGCTGACCGAGACCGGCAATGGCGTCATCGCGCGCCTGAAGGATGCCGCCTCCGACGGCCTCGATCCGGAAGACTATCCGGTGCCGGATTTCGCCGCCGCGACCTCGCCGGACGCGCTGGCCGAAGCCGAGCTGAAACTCGCCGCCAGCATGCTGGACTATGCGCGGCAGGCGCAAAGCGGCCGCATGCACTGGTCGCAGGTGTCGGCCGACATCCTCTATCCCGAGCACCCGATCGATCCTGCGGAAGTGTTTGCGAACGTGACCTCCGCCAAGGACCCATCCGCGACGCTGGACAGCTACAACCCGCCACACAAGCTCTACAAGGAGTTGAAGAAGAAGCTCGCGGAGCTGCGCGGCCAGGGCGACGGGCCCGTCATCCGGATCGCCGAGGGACCGGTGCTGCGATATGTCGCCGCCCGCGGCAGGAAGCAGGCGGCCGTCGAGATGGACGATCCGCGCGTGCCCGACCTGCGCAGCAAGCTCGGCGTCACGGAGAATCCCGAGAGCACGACGTATGACGCGGCGGTCGCCCGGGCGGTGCAGAAATTCCAGAGCAGCGTCGACCTCAAGCCATCAGGCGTTCTCGACGATCGCACCGTCAAGGCGCTGAACAGCCCGAAGCGCGACAAGCAGATCGACACCGTGATCGTCAACATGGAGCGTTGGCGCTGGCTGCCGCGCCAACTCGGCGCGGCCAATGTCGGTGACGCCTATGTGATCCTGAACATCCCCGACTACACGCTGAAGGTGATGCAGAACGGCGCGCAGGTCTGGTCCACGCGCGTCGTGACCGGCAAGCCCGGCCAGCATGCCACGCCGCTCCTGACCGAGACGATGAAGTACATCACGGTCAACCCGACCTGGAATGTGCCGCCCTCGATCATCTACAACGAATATCTGCCGGCCCTGCAGCAGGATCCGACGGTGCTGCAACGTATGGGCCTCAAGCTCGAGCGAAGCCGCGACGGCACGATCCACATCTCGCAGCCGCCGGGCGAGGCCAACGCGCTCGGCCGCATCCGCTTCAACTTCCCGAACAAGTTCCTGGTCTATCAGCACGACACGCCGGACAAATACCTGTTCGCCAAGCAAGAGCGCGCGTATAGCCACGGCTGCATGCGGGTGCAGAACCCGGACCAGTACGCCTCCATCCTCCTCAACATCACTGAGCCGAATGCGCACTACACGCCGGAGCGGATCCGCAGCATGTATGGCTCGAGCGAAATCGACCTGAAATTCCCGACTCCGATCCCGGTGAACATCACCTACCAGACCGCGTTCGTGGACGACGCCGGCAAGCTGGAGTTCCGCAAGGACATCTACGGCCGCGACGCCACCATGCTGTCGCTGCTCAAGAACAGCCGCGGCAAGGACCTCGAAACGGTGGTGGCGCATGCGCAGCCGAGCTACGCGCGGCCGGCGAGCAGCAGCCTGCCCCCTGGCGTCAGCGTCGCCGGTGATAGCGGCGGCTGGAATTCCTCCGGACCGAACTTCTTCGAGCGCCTGTTCGGGGGGTTCGGACAGCCGGAGCCGCAACCGGTCCGCCGCGGTCAGGCTCAGCAGCAGCGTCGGGTGTACACCCGTTAATCTGTGGCCTGGGCCGGATTTGGGTAAATTTTGAAGTGAAATCAAAGATTTCGTCAAAAGGACGAGATCGTTGACGTTAACCATTACAGGTCGCTGCCACGGTACCGGGCTATTTTTCGCCACACTCAATCAGTTAGTTAAGGCTAACTTGGGGGCGGGTCGGTAAACCTCGGTTAACCCTCCCGCTTTAAGAAAGCGTTCACCGTCATTCGCAGGGGGTCTGCGAAGATGCCGACCGAACGCTCGTCGACTGGGTGGGCTCATAGTGCTGGCTGTTTTCGCACGCCGCTTCATTCCGTTGTCGCTGCCTAAGGCCGGATACCAAGTCGGCCTGACCTCGCTGCTGCTCCTTGCCGGGGCCGGATCGGTTCACGACGCGACCGCGCTGAACGAAACCCGCACCCTCTCCTTCCACCACACCCATTCCGGCGAAGACCTCACCGTCACCTTCAAGCGCGATGGCCGCTACGACGAAGCCGCGCTGAAGCAGCTCAATCACTATTTGCGCGACTGGCGCAATCAGGATGAGACGGTGATGGACCGCCACCTGTTCGACATCCTCTGGGAAGTCTATCGCGATGTCGATGGCAAGCAGCCGATCCAGATCATTTCCGCCTATCGCTCTCCCTCCACCAACGCCATGCTCCGCCGCCGCTCCTCGGGCGTTGCGCGCCACAGCCAGCACATGCTGGGGCATGCGATGGACTTCTACATTCCCGGCGTGCCGCTCGAGCAGATCCGCTACGCCGGCCTCCGCCTGCAGCGCGGCGGCGTCGGCTTCTATCCGACCTCGGGCTCGCCCTTCGTCCATCTCGACACCGGTAATATCCGCCACTGGCCGCGCATGACGCGCGAGCAGCTGGTCAAGGTGTTCCCGGACGGCCGTACCGTTCATATCCCGACCGACGGCACGCCGCTGAAGGGATATGAGCTCGCCAAGGCCGATATCGAGCGGCGCGGCAATGGCGACGACGCAGCGACCATCGCCAAGCCGAGCCTGTTCGCCAAGCTGTTCGGCGGCGGCAAGTCGAATGACGACGAAGACGAAGCCACGGCGCCCGTGAACGACAAGCCCGCGGCCAACACCGTGGTCGCGGCCGCGGCGCCCGCCAAATCCGCCGCCCCCGTGCCGATGCCGCGCGCCAAGCCGCAGATCATGGCTGCGATCCAGCTCGCCGCGGCTGACGCGCAACTCGTTCCGGCAGTGAAGGACAAGCCGCAGGTCCAGGCCGCCGACAGCAGCGGATCGCAGCCGCAGTCGCCCGCCGACATCATCAACGCCCGCGGCTTCTGGGGCGATGCGACGGCCACGCCGAAGCAGGCCTCCCCGGAGCAGATCGCGGCGCTGAAAGCCCGCGAAGCCGTTGGCGCCGCCGATCCGCAGACGACCGCCAGCGCGACGGAGAACTTCAACAAGGCGCTCGCCTACGCGCCGGCCACGTCCTCGCCGGTTGACCGCGCCAACATCGTCGCCGCGTCCGTGCCGGTGCCGCGCAGCGTGCGCCCGACCCGCAACGCCGCCGCGGCCACCGAGATCAACACCGTGGTTGCCAAGGGTGCGCAGGGCCAGGGCGTGATCATGACGTCGGCCCGCATCTCGGCCGCCAAGGGCAACGACGTCTGGATGCGTGTCGTGATGTTGGCGCCAAGCGCCAGCAACGACATGCTGACCACGGTGCTTGGTGATACCGACATGAGCCTGATGCGCGCTCACTTCGTCAAGCCGGAGACGTCAGTCGCGATGACTTTCTCGGATGATCCGATGATGGGGATGACCTGCGACCGCTTCTCGGGGACCGCCACAGCCGTCCTGGCGACCCAGTCGTTCGTGCGCACCGCCTCGCTGCGCTAGACTCCATCTCAATTTCGTCCTCGCGCGCAGCCGGTTCAAGCCGGCAGCCCAGCCTTGAGCAGGCCGGCCTCGTAGCGGGCCCGGTCGAGCTCATGCTTGTAATGCTGGGTGGCCAGATGCGCGGCGACCGAGAACGTCGGTTCGCGCTTCAGCACCTCGGCGGCGTGCGCGCCGGCCGCCACTGCATTGCCCATCTGCGCCAGTGTCGCCGCAAGGAAGGCGTGATGGGTGTGATCGGGCCGCGTAATGCGCGAGAATGCATCGGCGGCATCGGCGTATTTTTCGGCGCAATAGCAGGCTCGGCCGAGATGGCTCCAGAAACGCTCGGGGTGATACGGATTGAGGCGCATCGCCCGCTTGATCCAGTCGATGCCCTCCTCCGGCCGCCCGAGCCAGGTCAAAAGCTCGCCCTGCTGCACGACGACAAGGTCGTAATTCGGGTTGAGCGCGAGCGCGCGTTCCTGATGGAAGGTTGCCTTGTCGTGATCGTCGCGATTGAGGTTCAGCGCGGCGAGGATCCGGTGCACGTCGCTGTCGTTATCGTCGAGCTTGAGCGCGATCTCGAGCTCCGCGGCCACCTGCTCGAAGGTCGCGTCGCGATCGTCGCACCAATTATAGACCCAGGTCTGCCCGAGCACACAGGCCCGCCAGGCGTGCGCATGAGCATAGTTGGGGTCGAGCGCAATCGCGCGCTCCAGCAGACGCTGCGCTTCCGCGTTATCCTCCCGCGCCGAGCGATGGTGCAGAATCTTTGCGGCCAGCACGCATTCATAGGCCGCCATGTTGTCGGTCGGCTTGCGCTTGACGCGGTCATGGGCAGCCGCCTCGACGCGGCCCGGCAACGTCGCCACGATCGCGCGCGTCATCTCGTCCTGGATGGCGAAGATATCGGCCAGCTCGCGGTCATAGCGCTCGGCCCAGACGTGCCGGTCGGCCTCGGCGTCGATCAGCTGTACCGTGACGCGGATGCGGCCGCCCGCCTTCCGCACGCTGCCCTCGAGCACGTAGTCGACCGCAAATTCCTTCGCGACGTCCTGCACCTTCACGGCCTTGCCCTTGTACACGAAAGTCGAGTTGCGCGAGATCACGAGCAGATCGTGGAAGCGCGACAGCTCGGTGATGATGTCCTCGGTGAGGCCGTCGGCGAAGAACTCCTGCTCGGGATCGCCGCTCATGTTGACGAGCGGCAGCACTGCAATCGAGGGTTTCCTGGCGACCGAGGGCGTCGCCGTTCCTTGCGGATGCGCTGGGACGGATTTTGAATCCGACTCAAGACGGATGCGGAAGACGCGGATCGGGCGGACGATGTTCTTGACCGTTTGATCGCCGATATCCTCGAAGCTCAGATCTTCCAGACGATCCCCGACTTGGTCACGGACAGCGGCCGAAACACAGATGCCGCCTGGCTCGGCCAGCGTTTCCAGACGGGACGCGACGTTGACGCCGTCCCCGAAGATGTCGTTGCCGTCAACGATCACATCGCCAAGATTGATGCCGATGCGAAACTGCATCCATCGCGCCGGCGCGACGTCAGTATTGCGCTTCGCCATCCGGCGCTGCACTTCCGCGGCGCACAGCACCGCGTCGACGACGCTGTGGAATTCGACCAGCATGCCGTCGCCGGTGGTCTTGATGATGCGGCCGCGGTTCTTGGTGATGGCCGGATCGATCAGTTCGATCCGATGGGTCTTGAGGCGCGCAAGCGTACCCGTCTCGTCGGCCTCCATGAGCCGACTATAGCCGACCATATCAGCCGCGAGGACCGCAGCGAGCCGGCGCTCTGGTCCTGGCACATCCATCGGCGATCTGCCCGGTTACCTCGCCGGGCAGTGTAGCAAATCCCGGAAATGGACCCAAGACTTAATGGTCCAGACCTTGAAGTGGCGTCCTGAACCAGCCTCCGCCAGCCGGACAGGTCCGCCGGCTTACAGCATCCCGAGCGCCTGCATATAGGTCTCGAGAATCGTCTCCTGCTCCTGACGCTCGTTCGGATCCTGCTTGCGGAGGCGGATGATGGCGCGCAGCGCCTTGACGTCGAAACCGTTGCCCTTGCTCTCGGCATAGACGTCGCGGATGTCGTCCGAGATGGTCTTCTTCTCTTCTTCCAGCCGCTCGATGCGTTCGATGATCGACTTGAGCTGATCCTTGGCAAATCGCGTTGCGGGCTCTTCCTTGACGGCGGCAGACGTGGCCATCGCGCACTCCTGAACTGGCATTGAAATGTCACGCGAATACGCGTCCTGCGCACCGCTTGTTGCGAGCGACCCTCGATTTTGGGGCGCGTTCCGTCAAGGAAACATCGCACTCATCCACAGCGCGCCCACAGGAGATGCGGGTCGCCGATGGAACAATGTCACGCCGGCTTAATGTCCGGGGTGGGATTTCTTCATTGCAGCAAGCTGCTCGGGCGTGGCGCTGCCCTGATATTTGGCCTTCCACTCCTCATAGGGCATGCCGTAGACCGCCTCGCGGCTCTCGTCCTTGCTGACGGCAATCCCCTTGGCGTCGGCCTCCTCCTTCATCCAGTTGGACAGGCAGTTGCGGCAGAAGCCGGCCAGGTTCATCAGATCGATGTTCTGGACATCGGTCCGGCTGCGCAGATGGTCGACGAGGCGCCGGAAGACCGCGGCCTCGAGCTCTGTTCTGGTTTTGTCGTCAATGTTCATTGCCGTCATCCCGATGTTTCGTCGGCACCATATTGGTAACAAGTGGGAATTGTCACAGTTTTTGCCATATCGCCGCGCAAAACAGCACTGGATCGGCCCCATGTACCGCGTGGTAACGCGGAAATGCGCGTCCCGACCGTTGACAGTTCCCGCCAGGGCACGCGAAATCGTCAATGATTTGATATAGCTTCGCCGCATGAGTCCAACAGATTCCCCCGCTTTAATCACCCGCGGCATCCGCCCGATTCTGGCCGGCGTCCTGCCGATGCTGGCACTCGTCGCGGCATGCCTGTGGACGAGTCCGGCGGCCGCCGATTTCCGGCTGTGCAACAACACCTCGAGCCGGGTCGGCATCGCGCTCGGCTACAAGGACGCCGAGGGCTGGACCACCGAAGGCTGGTGGAACGTGTCGTCGCGCGCCTGCGAGACGCTGCTGCGCGGCAATCTGGTCGCGCGTTATTATTACATTTACGCGCTTGATTATGACCGCGGCGGCGAATGGTCCGGCCAGGCGTTCATGTGCTCGCGCGACAAGGAATTCACCATCAAGGGCACCGAGAATTGCCTTGCGCGCGGCTATGACCGCACCGGCTTCTTCGAGGTCGACACCGGCGAGCAGCGTGCATGGACCGTCCAGCTGACAGAGGCCAACGAACAACAGCCGCAGAAATTGCCGGGAATGCCGGGCGGAGTAGCTCCCGACAATCCCGGAGCGATGCCCGGCCTGCCAAATCCGCCGCCGGGCGCAACGCCTCCGGGCGCGTCTGGTCTGCCGCCAGCCGCAACGCCCGGACACAAGCAATGAGACGACTGCGCCGCATCAAGATCCTCGCGACCCTCGGGCCGGCCTCCTCAGACAGCGGGATGATCCGCAAGCTGTTCGAGGCCGGCGCCGACATGTTCCGCATCAACATGAGCCACACCCCGCACGACAAGATGCGGGAGCTGGTCAAGACCATCCGCAATGTCGAATCGAGCTATGGCCGGCCGATCGGCATTTTGGTCGACCTGCAAGGACCGAAGCTGCGGCTCGGCGCCTTCGCGGAAGGGTCGACCCAGCTCAATAACGGCCAGACCTTCATTCTCGATTCCGACAAGACGCCCGGCGACAACAACCGCGTCCAGCTTCCGCATCCGGAGATCCTGGCCGCGCTTCGCCCGGGTCATGCGCTCTTGCTCGACGACGGCAAGGTGCGGCTGATCGCCGAGGAAACCTCGCCCGAGCGCGCCGTGACGCGCGTGGTAATCGGCGGCCGGATGTCGGATCGCAAGGGCGTCAGCCTGCCCGACACCGATCTGCCGGTCTCGGCGATGACGCCGAAGGACCGCGCCGACCTCGATGCCGCGCTGGCCACCGGGATCGACTGGGTCGCGCTTTCCTTCGTGCAGCGCGCCGAGGACGTGCACGAGGCCAAGAAGATGATCCGCGGCCGCGCCGCCGTGATGGCCAAGATCGAGAAGCCGCAGGCGATCGACCGTCTTGCCGACATCATCGACGCGTCGGATGCCCTGATGGTTGCGCGCGGCGATCTCGGCGTCGAGCTGCCGCTGGAACGGGTGCCGAGCCTGCAGAAGCAGATGACACGCATGGCGCGCCGCGCCGGCAAGCCGGTCGTGATCGCCACCCAGATGCTGGAATCGATGATCCAGACGCCGGTGCCGACGCGCGCCGAGGTCTCCGACGTTGCCACCGCCGTCTACGAGGGCGCCGACGCCATCATGCTGTCGGCGGAATCGGCCGCCGGCAAGTTCCCGGTGGAAGCCGTCTCGACCATGAATCGCATCGGCGAGGAGGTGGAACGCGACCCGACCTATCGCGGCGTGCTCAACGCGCAGCGCGTCGATCCCGAGCCGACGGTGGGCGATGCCATTGCCGATGCGGCGCGGCAGATCGCCGAGACGCTCGACCTGTCGGCCATCATCTGCTGGACCTCCTCGGGCTCGACCGCAATCCGCGTCGCGCGCGAGCGGCCCAAGGTGCCGGTGGTCGCGATCACGCCGAACCTCGTCACCGGCCGCAAGCTTTCCGTCGTCTGGGGCGTGCATTGCGTGGTCGCGGAGGACGCGCACGACCTCGACGACATGGTCAACCGCGCCGGCTCGATTGCCTTCAGGGACGGTTTCGCCAAGGCCGGCCAGCGCGTCATCATCGTCGCCGGCGTGCCGCTGCGCGCGCCCGGCACCACCAACATGCTGCGCATCGCCTCGGTCGGGCCGAACGGCGACGCGGAAATTATCTGACCGCGCCGCGCGTTCCGGGCCAGGCCTGACCCGGAACGTGGGTGGACCGATCAGCCTTGCAACGTCGCGTCGAGTGCGATCTTGGTGTTGAGCAGTTTCGACACCGGACATCCGGCCTTTGCCTTGCCGGCAAGCTCCTGAAACTTCGCGTTGTCCGCACCCGGGATTTTCGCGGTCAGCGTCAGGTGCACCGAGGTGATGGCAAAGCCGTCGCCGACCTTTTCCAGCGCCACATCGGCCTTGGTCTCCATGTGCTCGGCCGTCAGCTTGGCTTCGCCCAGGATCAACGACAGGGCCATCGTGAAGCACGCGGCATGCGCCGCGCCGATCAGCTCTTCGGGGTTTGAGCCCGGCTTGCCCTCGAAGCGGCTGGCGAAGCCATAGGGATAGTCCGTCAGCGCGCCGCTCTTGGTCGAGATCGCGCCCTTGCCGTCCTTGATGCCGCCCTGCCATTTGGCCGAGCCATGGGTTGTCGTCATGCGTTGCTCCTAGAGGTTGGCCTTACCCAGCGCCCCGAAGCTACAACGCCGATGCGACAGAAAGTGTTCGCACCGCAGCCCCGATCTCAGGCCCCGACCAGCGCCTTGGCCGGCGTGGTCGCCTGCACCACGAGGCCACGGGCGCGCGCATCCATGACGCCGACCGCGCGCAGCGCGAGCAGGGTCACGGTCTGCACCGCATCGCGCAGCTTCACGGGATCGTCGAGATTGACCGGCGCCAGCGGACCGACAAGCGCCTCGTGCAGCGCGCCGAGCAGGGCCGTGGCCGCCAGGGCGGTGTCCTGGGCCGGCAGATGGCCGGCGCGCACCGCGGCGTCGATGCGCGTCGCAAGCTCGCCGGAAATGTCACGCCGGCAGGCCAAACGCGAGGCGGTGACGTCGACATCGACCGGCTCGGCAAGGATGCCCCAGGCGAGCTTGCGCTGCGACAACACGTGGACCGCGATGGTCGTCACCGCCGCCGCCAGCGCAGATGACGGCCCGGGCGCGGCATCCGCGGCGCGGCGGATTGCGGCGAGCTCATCACGCGACACATCCGCGATCAGTTCCGAGATCAGATCGGCCTTCGAGGGGAAATAGCGATAGACGGTCCCGGCCGCGACATTGGCGCGGACCGCGACCGGCGCGATCTGGACAGCCGCCATACCGCCGTCGGCCGCCGCGTCGCGCGCGGCGGACAGGATTGCGCTGCGCCGGGCAGCCAGCCGTTTCACGACTTGATGAGTGCGCCGATAGACCATGGCGTTGCCGTCCCCCCGACGTGCACCCGGCCGGCGCCCACCGGCAGAACGCACGCGTCTTCAAAGTCTTGAGCGATTGATCCCGCAATCGCCACAAGAAGTGAACAACAATTCAGACAGAAACACAAGGTGGAATTGTAAGGATTTTGCGACGGCCGGAATGCTCGTCAGGATTGCACAAGCGGCCGCTTCTGACGGCGGGCTGGCACCAATCGCCACACATTGTGGGCACGGGACCGAGTCATGAATCGAGATTGCGTACCGCCGTTATCCTCATTTTAAAGGAGGTCGGGGAATCTACCGCTCTCATCTCCGGGTGCGGTCATGACTGAATCGGACACCCGCCTTGCCTGGCGGCTCTTCAATCTCAACTGGATTCCGATTGCAGTGATGAGCAGCGTGCTGCTGCTCGCGGTGCTGTTTGCAGGCTTCTCGCTCGAGCCGGTCGCGTTCGGCGTGATGAGCGGCATGGCCGGCGAATTCGCGCTGATGGTCTATCTGTATTTCTGGGCGCGCGGATCGGCGGCCGATCCGAAACTGATTTTCGGCCTCGGCGCCATCGCCCAGTTGCTCTTGATCGTGACGATCATGGGACCGCTGACCTATGTGGCGCTCGCGCTCAACTGGCCGCTGCAGGATCACACCTTCCTCGCGATCGATCGCGCGATGGGTCTCGATCCCGAAGCGCTCCTCAGCTTCGTGAACGATCACGCATGGCTGATGAGCTCGCTCGTGACCGGATACGGATTCATCAAGTGGTTTCTGCTGGGCGTTCCCATCATCCTGGCGGCAACGCTGCGGCTGGTCAGGCTGCAGCAGTTCATCGCTGCGTTCAGCCTTGCATTGGCCGTCACGCTCGTGATTTCAGCGCTCGTGCCGGCCATCGGCACCTTCTACGGCTTGAACATCTCGCCCGCCGATTTCCCTTCCGTCCACACCAAGGTCTACGAGGCGCAGCTGCGTGACATCCTGGCGGTGCGTTCCGGCGTGCTCCGTCATCTCAAATTATTCGAGCTCGCGGGCGTCGTGTCATTCCCGAGCTTCCACGCCGCGTCCGCTGTGCTCTATTTGTGGGCGCTGTGGCCGGTGCGCGTGATTGGCATCGTGGCGGCCGCGATGAACGTGCTGATGATCGCATCGACGCCGGTGATCGGCGCGCATTACGTCATCGACGTGATCGCCGGGGTTCTGCTCGCGGTGATCTGCATCGCCGCGGCAAAGTACGCCACCGCCTTCCTCGACAGCCGCGCGCCTGTCGCCGAGCTCGGTTATGTCCCGCCGAGGCCCCTCGAAGCAGACGCGCGCTGACTGCAGCTGCTTACGAGTGTGGGACTGATCGTCCGCCATAGTAAATCGCGATCTAAAATGATCGTTCGATTTCGAACTATCTGCGCCGGCACAGCTCGCGATTTCCCGCGGTTCGGCCGATCCTTCGGCCACTTGTGCCGCGCATCGCGTGGCGCGCAGCCGATGAGCGCCTTCCCGCCCCGATCAAAGCCGCACAGGTCGAGCGCGGAGTTTACCCGAATTTATCGGAAACCATGATCCTGTAGGCGTGCGTCGTACCCGACCTTGTCCCCGGTTAAGCCAAGAAAAGCCCATGTCGATTTCCATCACCAGCAGCGTGACGAACCGCAGCATGGCCCGAGGGCTGGTGCCGCTCTGCGCCGGTGCAGGCGTCTATCTGTTCTTCCTGTTCGCGGGCGAAATCCTGCTGCGGGATTCCGACTCGATGTGGCAGATCAAGGTCGGACAATGGATTCTCGAACACGGTGCCGTGCCTTACACGGACGTGTTCTCGTTCACCAAGTATGGCGAAGCCTGGATCTCGAGCTCGTGGCTGTCGCAGGTCCTCCTTGCCATCACCTACGGGCCGGGAGACTGGGCCGGACCGGTGATCCTGTCCTCGATCGCGATTGGCGCGACCATCACGATCTTCCTCTATCTGCTGAGCCCGTATTTCGATTCGGCGCGTTCGATCCTGATCGCGGCGCTGGCGCTGCTGCAATCGGCGTCGCACTTCTTCGCGCGGCCGCACGTGCTGGCGCTGCCGTGCTTGCTGGCCTTTATCGGCGGGCTGATGTCGGCTGCCGACCGCCGCACGCATCCGTCATGGCTCCTGCTGCCGCTGATGACGCTGTGGGCCAACCTGCATGGCGGCTTCGTGCTCGGACTGGCGCTGATCGGACCGATCGGGCTCGAGGCGATCTGGAGCGCTGAGCCGAACCGCCGCATTCAGCTTGCCGTGCGCTGGGCACTGTTCGGCATCGCCGCGCTCGTCGCAAGCTGCGTGACGCCCTATGGCTGGGATACGCTGCTGGGCGCGTTCAGGATCCTCAGCCTCGGCAAGCTGCTGTCGCTGATCTGGGAATGGATGCCGGTCGACTTCAGCAAGTTCACCTTCTTCGAAGCCACGCTTCTGGCGCTGATCGGCGTCGCCTTCTATCGCAAGCTGACGCTCTCGGTGCCGCGGATCCTGCTGCTGGTCGGCCTGATCTGGATGGCGCTGACGCATGTCCGGAACATCGAGGTGTTCGCGTTGCTGGCGCCGCTCGTGCTGGCCAAGCCAATCGCTGAACAATGGGGAACCGCCGGCAACCGCACATCCGCCTTCGAGGAAACTCGATCGGCACCCCTCATCACCATCCTTGCTGCGATCGCGATCCTGATCGGAGGAACGGTGTCGACGAAGACCTTCGCCGCGCATCATCCCTTCCTTTTCAACCCGAGCGCCACTCCCGTCGCCGCGGTTGACCTGCTGCAAAAGCGCGGAGCCCAGCGCGTCTTCAGCACTGCGCCGTTCGGCGGCTATTTGGTCACCCGCGACATGAAGGTGTTCATCGACGGCCGCGCCGAGCTGTATGGCGAGCAATACGTGCTCGATTATTTCGATGCGACCGAAGCCCGCGACGTCGGTCAGATGCTGGGCCTGCTCGACAAATATCGGATCGACGCCACGCTGCTGAATGCAACGTCTCCCATGGGACACGCACTGGATCACGTGCAGGGCTGGAAGCGGATCTACAAAGATGACGTCGCGGTGATCCATGTCCGGTCGGACGAGGCGGCGGAAGGCGCACCGCCCGCCGCGGAGAAATCCAACTAGGGAGAAATCCAACTAGAATGCGATTGCGCGCCGTCCGAGGACGATGTGCGCTCTACGGCGATCCGTTCTCCCGGTCTGGAGGTCGCCGAACAGATCGCGGACGTTATTTTGGCGCCTTGCCCCGCTCCTTGACGGGAATCACGAATTTCAGCCCCGACCAGACCTCGTCCACGGCACAGACCTCGATGTCGACGAGACCGGCCGCAAGCGCGGTCTCGCGCACCGCTGTCTCAGTAAGGTCGGTCGCGACACCCGAACTCTTCTTGGGCCAGGACACCCAGATCGTGCCATCTGGCGCGATCGCCTGCCGGTAGCGGCTGAACTTGGCCGCAAGCCCCTTGGCCTCGGCCGCAAACAGATGCACGACGTCCAGCGGCCCCTTCGCGGTCTTCGCGATCCGCACATCGAGAGGCAATGCGTCGACGACGTCGGCATAGGCCGCGGGCAATCCGTCCACGAAAATACAAAAGCCCGGCTTGAGGCCGAGCTTCTGTACAACTGACTTGCCGGAGCAACCGGCCATGGCTGCGAGGCTTATGCCTGCGGCTGCGGCTCCATACCGGCGTCCGGATCGGGACGCGGGCGCGGCTTGCCGGCCGGCGGCACCGCCGACGCACGCGGCGTTGACGGCTCCAGCACCGACTCGCGATTGGGCTTCTTGCCCTTCAGGAGGTCGGTGATCTCTTCGCCAGTCAGCGTCTCGAACTCGAGCAGGCCCTTGGCCAGCGTCTCGAGATCGTCGTGCTTCTCGGTGAGGATGCGGGTCGCTTCCTTGTAGCCTTCCTCGACCAGACGCTTGATCTCGGAGTCGATCTTCTGGACGGTCGCCTCGGACGCGTTCTGCGTGCGCGAGACCGACATGCCCAAAAACACCTCGTCCTGATTCTCGCCATAGGAGACGGTGCCGAGCTCTTCCGACAGACCCCAGCGCGTCACCATCATGCGGGCAAGGCGGGTCGCCTGCTCGATGTCGGAGGCAGCGCCCGAGGTCACCTTGTCGCGGCCGAAGATCAATTCTTCAGCGACACGGCCACCCATCATGATCGCCAGACGCGACGTCATCTGCTCCAGCGACATCGACAGCTTGTCGCGCTCCGGCAGCTGCATCACCATGCCTAGCGCACGGCCGCGCGGAATGATGGTCGCCTTGTGGATCGGGTCGGTCGCGACGACGTTGAGGCCGACGATGGCGTGGCCGCCCTCGTGATAGGCCGTCAGCAACTTCTCTTCCTCGGTCATAACGAGCGACTTGCGCTCGGCACCCATCATCACCTTGTCCTTGGCCTCTTCGAACTCGGCCTGCGTCACCATCCGCTTGTTGCGGCGGGCGGCGGTCAGCGCGGCCTCGTTGACGAGGTTCATCAGGTCGGCGCCCGAGAAGCCGGGCGTGCCGCGCGCGATGGTCTTGAGGTTGATATCCGGCGCCAGCGGCACCTTGCGGACGTGAACCTTGAGGATCTGCTCGCGGCCAACGACGTCCGGGTTCGGCACCACGACCTGGCGGTCGAAGCGGCCGGGACGCAGCAGCGCGGGATCGAGCACATCGGGACGGTTGGTCGCCGCGATCAGGATCACGCCTTCATTGGCCTCGAAGCCGTCCATCTCGACCAGCAACTGGTTCAGCGTCTGCTCGCGCTCGTCATTGCCGCCGCCGAGACCGGCGCCGCGATGACGGCCGACCGCGTCGATTTCGTCGATGAAGATGATGCAGGGCGCGTTCTTCTTGGCCTGCTCGAACATGTCGCGGACACGGCTCGCGCCGACGCCGACGAACATCTCGACGAAGTCAGAGCCGGAGATGGTGAAGAACGGCACATTGGCTTCGCCCGCGACCGCGCGCGCGATCAGCGTCTTGCCGGTGCCGGGAGGACCGACCAGCAGCACGCCGCGCGGAATGCGTCCGCCGAGGCGCTGGAACTTGCCGGGGTCGCGGAGGAATTCGACGATCTCCTGCAGATCCTGCTTGGCCTCGTCGACGCCGGCGACATCCTCAAAGGTCACACGGCCATGCGCCTCGGTCAGCATCTTGGCGCGCGACTTGCCAAAGCCCATCGCCTTGCCGGCGCCGCCCTGCATCTGCCGCGAAAGGAAGATCCAGACGCCGATCAGCGCGATGAACGGCAACCAGGAGACGAGCAGCGACACGAACCACGGCACGTTGTCGCCCGGCGGCTTCGCGGTGATCGAGACCTTGGCGTCATAGAGACGCTTCACCAGGCTCGGGTCGCTCGGCGCATAGGTCTGGAAGCTGGAACCGTTGGTGAACGTGCCGTGAATCTCCGGTCCCTGGATCACGACGTCGCGGACGTGGCCCTGATCGACTTCAGTCAAAAGCTGCGAAAACGAGATGTCCTGTGAGGACGTGCGCTGGCCCGGATTCTGGAAAAGCGTGAACAACGCCAGCAGCAGCAAAACGATGATGACCCAGAGGGCGAAATTCCGCAGATTGGCGTTCATTGTGTTCCTTCGTGGTCGCGCGGATCGCGGCCTCTCCTATCCTTGGGCCGGCTCTGTGGGAATCCCCAGGGAATCCATCCCGTCGATGCATACAATCTAGGTGCCGCTGGGGTCGATGCCAAGGGAACCACGCATGACTATTTACCGCATCCTAGCGCAATTCCCGGTCAAATAATGGCGTGGAATCCGGTGTTTTTCGGGGGTGGTTGAGCCTCCCTGCCGGATTGTGACGACGATTGAAGCGATCGCCCCAGGGTCAGCGGGAGCGCGCGCCGCGGGGCGGCGCCGGCTC
Source organism: Bradyrhizobium sp. ISRA436 (assembly GCF_029910015.1). NCBI lineage: Bacteria > Pseudomonadati > Pseudomonadota > Alphaproteobacteria > Hyphomicrobiales > Nitrobacteraceae > Bradyrhizobium > Bradyrhizobium sp. ISRA436. The sequence continues at coordinate 966,805 of NZ_CP094519.1, read as the reverse complement.
GACCCGGATCCGGCCGCTGGCCACGCTGATGACCGCCCCGGCGAGGGTCTGTTTCAGCCTGGCTCCGCGTTGCGCCACCGCATGATCCACAGCCGCAAGCAAGGTTTCGATCTTGCCAAGTTCGGCGCGCCCTTCATGTCCGGTCCGATCGATGGCGCGCTTCAGGAGGCGCAGGCGAATCTCCTCAGGCATCGCGGCAAACAGGGCGGCATCGAAGCCCGGGCGGGAAGTATCTTGCTCCTTCAACGCGAGATAGCGCTCGGCGCCGTCGACCAGCACCTCAACGGCGGCATTGGCGCGTGCAAGTCGGGCCGCGAGTCGTGCCAGGCTCCTCGCATCGCCACCCTCCTCCGCCAGCGCCGGCATCAGTGCGCGCAGCCGCGGGCGCGTGAATGCGGGATCGCGATTGGTCGGATCGTCCGCGAAACCAATGCGCGCCTTGTTCAGCGTTGCAATCAACCGCGCCTTGGAAATATCGAGCAAGGGCCGCGTCAACCGAACCCCTTCGCGCTCGGTCTCGCGGACCATCGCCGACAGACCGGCGATGCCGCTACCACGCAACATCCGCATCAGGAGCGTCTCGGCCTGATCGTCGCGGGTATGCGCGGTCAGGACATGCGTGGCACCGTACTTGCGCGCAGCCTGCGCCAGCAGCCGATAGCGGGCCGCGCGGGCCGCCGCCGGCACGCCGGTTCTCGGCTTGGGTCCGGTCCAGCGCAACGTGCTGTGGGGCAGGTCGAGGCTTTGAGCCAGCCGTTTGACGTCGCGGGCCTCGCGGGCGGCTTCGGGGCGCAGGCCGTGATCGACGGTGACGGCAATCAGCCGCGGCCCGCGCGAGAGCCCGCGGCGCCAGCGTGCGGCGAGCCACATCAGCGCGACGGAATCAGGACCGCCGGACACCGCGAGCACGATCGCAGGCGCCGACGCAAGGCCCGCGAACAGGCGTTTGGCGTCCCTTGCCGGAATGGCGGATTCGTCGTCGGGCATCGCAGGACCAGCATTTCGCAAGAAGGCCGGATGCGGCCTCCCCAAAGCTGGTTTAGCACTTCACCCGTTTTTGCTCACGATCGACAGCGGCCTTCACGCCGCCGGATGCCCGCGGATATTTGCGCGTCACTTCGCCGAACGCGGCGCAGGCGGCTTCCTTTTCCTTGAGCGCCGCGAGCGACTGGCCGAGCCTCAGCAGCGCGTCCGGCGCCTTGGCCGACTTGTCGTACTTGGTCGTGACGCCGAGGAAGGTCTCGGCGGCGTCCCGATATTGCTGGCGCTGGAAATAGCTTTCGCCGAGCCAATATTGTGAATCCGCGACCAGCGGGTCGCTCGGATATTTCCGGACGAAATTCTTCATGGTCTCTTCGGCGAGCGCGTAGTCCTTGCGCTGCATGTAGCCGATGCCGAGGTCGAACTCGTCCTTCGGCGTGGCCGATGGCGGCAGCGTGGTCAGGCCTGCGCCGACACCGGGGGGGCGCTGCGGGCTCGTATTGCCGAGATCGAGCGGCTCGCCCGCACCGCGGCCGCCGGGAGCACCAATCCCGGCATCGCTGGACATCGGCAACTGACCGCCGCCCAGCGCGCGCGGCGCGCCCGGGGCGTTCGGGTTCTGGCTGGGATCGAAGGCATCGCCGCGGCCGCGACGGCCGGGAGCCGCAGCCGGCGTCGGCTCCTGCACGATCGGCGCTGGAGCGGCGATTTGCGGCTGCTGCTCATAACCGCCCTGCCGCCCGTATCCGGGCTGCGACTGGCCGTAACCCTGCTGCGGCTGCCCATAGCCGGGCTGAGCCTGTGGATAGGCCTGCGGCTGCTGTGCCGGCGGCACCGCCGCGACGCTCGGCTGCGCCGCAGGCTGTCCGGGCGCGCCCGGCGGCTGACCGCCGAGCTGGCGCAGCCGCTCCTCGAGCTGGCGGTTGCGGTACTGCAACTCCTCGTTCTGCCCGGTCAGTTGCCGGAGCTGATTCTCGAGCCGCTCGATCCGCATCTCGGCGTCGGCATCGTCGGATTGTGCAAGAGCTGGAACGGAAACGGCGAGCAGCGCCGCGATCGCCGCGGCGGAAGGAAGAAAATGCAGTCTGGATGACATTTTGCCCTGACGACGATATCGACGTGAAAAGCGAGCCACATTGAGGGACGGAGTGCGCCGGAATTGTGACTGGCCCTTCAAATCCCAGGCCGCGTCACAAGGCTAAGGTTTAGTGCCGGCGCCGGAACAAGCAAGCGGGCAATTCGCCCAACGTCGTTCATCAAGCTGACAGCGCGCTGACAAGGCTGTCGCGCGCCGCGAAAGAAAAACCGGCGCCCGAAGGCGCCGGTTGAAACATTGGCCGAGGCGTTTGCTCAGGAGCTTGCGTTGAGCACGGTGACGGCGCGGCGGTTCTGCGACCAGCATGAGATGTCGTTGCAGACCGCGACCGGGCGCTCCTTGCCGTAGGAGATGGTGCGCATGCGGCTCGGGTCGATGCCGCGCGAGACCAGATAGGCACGGACCGACTGGGCCCGACGGGCACCGAGCGCGATGTTGTATTCGCGGGTGCCGCGCTCGTCCGCGTGGCCTTCGATGGTGAAGGAATAGCGATTGTAGGTCTGCAACCACTGCGCCTGCTTGTCGAGGGTCGCGATCGCCTGCGGGCTCAGATCGGTCTGGTCGCTATCGAAAAATACGCGGTCGCCGACATTGACCACGAAATCCTGCTGACTGCCCGGGGTCGCGGCGCTCGCCATCGCTCCATCGGCGCCCAGCCCGTTCTTGTTGGCGCAGGCACCCATCGACAGCGCCACCGCCAGAACCGCCGCCAGCTTCATACCCTGGAGGATACGCATCTGATGTTTCATTCCGGAGCCTCCACGCTCACGCTCTTCGTACTGTCATCCGATCTACAGGGCGATGGTTAAGCGAACGTTCCGTCAACCTTGACGAGACCTTGCCGGACCGCATCAAATGCCAGCTAATGGCGGAAAGCGCCCCCGATGGTTAATGGGTGGCAAATGTGGCGCGACGGTGAAGAGAAGGCAAGGTCGGCCGGAACCAACCGTTTCTACAGGCAATTTCGTGCCCGCTAGTTGCCGAACGGCGACAGGTCGTGGCGATTCGCGCTGGCGAAGCAGTCCAAACGAGATCGACTTCTGCCGGCTGATTCCCGGTCAGGAATTCGGGACGATCGAGGGACGTTCGAACTTGGCGATGGTCGCCTGCCGAGGCACGTGGTGTTCCCGCTCGAACAGCATGCGGCGCTCGAATGCCGACGAGCGCATCATCGGGTAACGGTCGAACACCTTGTCGCGCATGGTCTGGAAGTCCGACGCCATCAGGCCGACCGGCTTGAGCAGGCCCGGGAACAGGCGCGGCTCGGCGATGGTCTCATGGAAGAAGACGCGACGGTAGAACGCCTGGTGCTCGGGGCGAACGATCGCGAGCCCCAGATCGGCGTTGAAATATTCGCAGGCCATATAGGCCAGGCGCACCGTGACATAGGGCAGTTCCGGCGAACGCCGGGCCCGGTCGGGGTCCGCCACGAAACGCGCCGGATCAATAATGACCTCTCCGCGGTCGAGCTTCGGATGCAGGATCTCGCCGAAAGCCTCGGCCGAGCAGGACTCGCGCCATTCCGGCGTCAGCACGCTGATGCGGACCGAACTGCACAGCTCGGCATCGAGATAGACACCGAAGGTCCAGGAGTTCTCCAGGTCGTCATACTGATCGGTGACGCGCTGCTCCGCCGACTCCTTGACTGCGCCCTCCCGCAGATAGGCGCGGTAGCGGAGATTGTAGATCTCTTCTTTTTCCGCCCGCGTTTGGGCGAGACGATAGTCGACGTGGTCGAGTAGTTCGGATCCCCTCACGAAAGCAACCGGAGACGCTGCGACGGGGGATCTCATGTATTACTCCGCTTCCAACAACTTCTGCGAGCCGATGGAAATCTTAACAGCCTCTTAACGAAATTGCAAAGCATTGACAGTGTTAGGGTTAATCCCGGTCAAGGAGTTTCGCACCCGCGTCCGGCAGCGCTGCTGCCCGCCCGGAAGGCTTCAGGCGATCGATCGTGACGGCAGGGGAATCAGCTTCTCGTCGGGCGAGCGGCGGCCGTGCGAGGCGTTCAAGAGCTGCCTGATCCGCACGGCGGGAACCGGCCGGCTGAACAGATAGCCCTGCGCCTCGGTGACCGCGCCATCAGCGCTGATCAATTCGAGCTGGTCGTTGGTCTCGATGCCCTCGACCACCACGGACATGCCGAGATCAGCGGAGAGTCGCGCCACGCCACGCAGCAGCGTCAGCGGTCGATCGCTGTCGATGCCTTCGAGGAAGGAACGGTCGATCTTGACCTTCTGCAACGGGAAGTTGTGCAAATAGCTCAGTGACGAGTAGCCGGTGCCGAAATCGTCGAGGGAGATCCGCACGCCGAGCGTCCGCAACTGCGACAACAGGTCGTGGGTGAGCTGAGTGTTGTGCAGCAGCGAGGATTCGGTGATCTCGATCTCCAGCCGGTGCGCCGGCAGGCCCGAGACCTCGAGCGCATAACGCACCTCGCTCACCACGTCGCGCTGGTGGAACTGCTGCGGCGAGAAGTTGACGGCGACGCTGACCGCCTCCGGCCACTTCATGCATTCCATGCAGGCCTTGCGCAGGATCCAGCGGCCGAGGTCGACGATCAGGCCCATGTCCTCGGCAACCGGAATGATGTCGACAGGCGAGACCGCGCCGCGCACCGGATGGTTCCAGCGCAGCAGCGCCTCGCAGGTGCTCACCTTGCCGGTCCTCAGGTTGATCAGCGGCTGATAGAACAGCTCGAACTCCTCGTTGGCGAGCGCCTTGCGCAGGTCGAGCTCGAGGATGCGCCGCGCCTCGACGGTTTGCGCCATCTCATCGCGGAAGAAGCAGAAGGTGCCGCGGCCGTCGGCCTTGGCGCGGTAGAGCGCCATATCGGCGTTCTTGAGCAGGGTGTCGGCGCCGACACCGGGCGCGGTCATCGCGATGCCGACGCTGGCGCCAATTTCGACCAGATGGTTGTCGATCTTGTAGCGCTCGCTGAGGCGGTCGACGATGCGACGCGCGAGTGCGGCGGCATCCTCGTGCGAATGGATGTTCTGCTGGAACACGACGAACTCGTCGCCGCCGAACCGCGCCACGAAGTCCTCCGGACGCAGCATCTCGCGCAGCCGGTCGGCAACCGCGCACAGCAGCTGGTCGCCGCAGGGATGGCCGAGCGTATCATTGACCTGCTTGAACTGGTCGAGGTCCACGAACAGCAGCGCCGAGCGCTGCTCGCTGCCGTACCGGGTCGCAAGCAGGCGGCCGATTTCGTCGCGGAAATTGACGCGGTTGGGCAGTTGGGTCAGCTCGTCATAGCGCGCCAGGTGGCTGATCCTGGCCTCGGCGGTCTTGCGCTCGGTGATGTCCTCGACCAGCACAACGGTGCCGCCGCGGCTCATCGGCTGGAAGGTCCATGACAGCGCGCGGCTCTTGCTCGCATCGGGATCGTTGGTGACGATCTCGCCGACCTGCGAGCTCTCGATCTCGGACAGAATCTGCTTCGCCGTCGCGGCGGAGATCGATCCGGACAGGACGCAGGCATTGCAGATGTCGGATGCGCTCGCGCTGCGCTGCACGAAATCATCAGACAGTTCCATCATCGCGATGAAGCGGTGGTTCATCACCGCCAGGCGTCCGTCGGACCGGAACATGCACAGCCCGTGCGGCATATTGTTCAATGCGGTGTCGAACTGGTGCGCCAGCGCCGCCTCGCGGAAGCTCGAGGTCAGCGCCTTGACGAAGATCGCGTGCAGGCTGAGATTGATGCCCTTCAGGCCGAGGAAGAACAGGCCCAGCAGGATCGCCAGGCCGATGTAGTAGACATCGCCGTGCATCGCCAAGGCGATCGACATCGGAGCGCAGGCGACCAGCACGTGGAGCTGGAGCAGCCGCGGCCGCCCGTAATTGCGCGCCGCCCCGCCCGCGGTATAGCCCACCGTCACCGCGACGCAGAGCATGTGGGCGATTGCATCGTCGCTGCCGAGGATGGTGATGAAGCACCAGGCGCCCAGCACCGCGGCATAGACGATCGCGCCGACCGAATAGCGCGGCGCCCAGACCTTGGCCTCCTCGTAGGTCAGCCCGCCGCCCTGCCCCTCGTCGTATTTGCGCATCTGGATCGCGCGCGCCGTGCCGATGGCGATGATCAGGAAGGCGAACGGCCACAGCAGCAAGTTGCCGGTCTTCAGCGCGGTCATCACGGCGGCGGTCGCCGTGCACACGCTGCCGAGGAACATCGCCCAGAAATTCTGGCGCATCGAATCGACGAGCGCAGCGTAGAGCACCGGCTCCAGCTCGTCCTGGTTGCCCCGTTTTTTCTGATCCACCAACTGCATCGGCAGCGTACGCATCCTCTTCGGCTGCGTAGTTCTAACGGCCGCAGATGAAGTCTTTCTGAGCGAAGATCGTTAGTGAGTCGTTGTCGCGTTCAGTGCACGACGGAAATCTGCCTTAGATATCAGTACGCTAGACAACAGTTGCCGGGCGATGCCGGGGATCCCGGCAGCGCCCGCGCTGTCATGACAACAGCGGCGACCAGGCGGGGTCGGAGGCGAAGCCCGGCGTGGGCACCCGCAGCTCGTTGCGGCCGGACACGTCGACGGTGAACAGCGACGGTCCACTGTTACCGCCGGGGTCGCGGAAGAACATCACCACGCGCCCGTTCGGCGCAAAGGTCGGCCCCTCATTGTGGAAACCCGACGTCAGGATGCGCTCGCCAGAACCGTCGGTCTTCATGATGCCGATCGCGAACTGCCCGCCGCCCTGCTTGGTGAAGGCGATGTAGTCGCCGCGCGGCGACCAGACCGGCGTCGAGTAGGTGCCGTCGCCGAACGAGATGCGCTGCGCCTGGCCGCCGGTGGCCGGCATCACGTAGATCTGCGGCTTGCCGCCGCGATCGGATTCGAAGCAGAGCCGCGAGCCGTCGGGCGCGTAGGACGGCGAGGTGTCGATCGCCGGCGTATCGGTCAGCCGCGTCATCGCCTTCGAGCGCAAATCCATGACGAACAGGTTGGAGTTGCCGCCCTGCTGCAAGCTCATGATGATGCGCTGACCGTCCGGCGAGAAGCGCGGCGAGAACGACATGCCGGGGAAATTGCCGACGATCTCGCGCTGGCCGGTTTCGATGTTGAGCAGGTAGACGCGCGGTTCACCCTGCCCGAACTCCATATAGGTGATCTCCTGGGTCGATGGCGAGAACCGCGGCGTGATCACCAGATCCGCACCCCGGGTCAGGTAGCGCACATTGGCGCCGTCCTGGTCCATCAGCGCCAGCCGCTTGACGCGGTGCTGCGCGGCGCCGCTTTCGTCGACGAACACGATGCGGGTGTCGAAATAGCCCTTCTCGCCGGTCATCCGCTCGTAGATCTGATCGGAGATTATGTGGGCGATGCGCCGCCAGTATTCGGCCGACGTGTCGTATTGCTGGCCGGCGAGCTGCTGGCCGGTGTTGACGTCCCAGAGACGGAATTCCGCCTTCACGCGCCCGTTGGCCTGGCGCGTCATGCGCCCGGTCACCAGCGCCTGCGCGTTGATGCTCTTCCAGTTGTTGAAGTTCGGTGCCGCGTCGATGTTGATCGACTTCTCGAGATAGGCGGCCTGATCAATCGGCGCGAACAATCCGCTGCGCTTCAGATTGTTGGTGATGACCTGCGTCACCCCGACGCCGACCTCGGTGTCGCCGGGCGTGCCGGCTGCGAAATTCGGAATCGCGATCGGCACCGGCGCGAAGTCGCCCTCGGGGATCGTGATGCGCTTCTGTGCGAAGGCGGCGCCGCCGCTTCCAGCCAGCGCACCGAGCGCGGCTATTCCGGAAATCATCTGGCGGCGGTTCAGGCGAAACGTCATTGCACGCAAATCTTTTGTGTCGGTCATTGTGGGTAGGCTTTGTTTGCTATCGGCCAAGCGCCGCGGTGGCCTCAGGTCTTTCGCTCTGTGAACACCGGCGCAAAATACTTCCATTCATCGAAATAGGCCGCCGGCAGATTGTACGGCTGGCATTCGATGATCGCCCGCAGCGCGCTCTCCTGGTAGACGCGCAGATAAGGCGTCGCCGGGTTGCCTTCCGGCACCGGCATTCCTTCGAGCGTGCCATCGCGCTTCAGCTTGATCGAGAACACGGCTTCGGTTTGCTGCGCCTCGAGGCCACCATAGGGCTTCTTCCAGCAGCGCTCGACCTGCTGCTTGAACATCGCGCCCCAGGTCGCGGAATTGTCGGCGGCCTTGCCCTTCGACGTGCCGAGCGCGGCGTTGGAATTGAGCGTTTCGCCGGTGATCGAGGCGCGCGTCGGATCGCGCTTGTCGAGCAGCGCCGCGATCTTGCTCTGATCGAACACGCGCTCCTTCGGCTTTTGCTCCGGCGGCGGCTTGGCGGCATGCTGAACCGGCTTCGGCGGCGGCTTCTTCTCTTCCTTCTTGATCGCTTCCGCAATCGGGTCGGGCTTCACTGGGTCGGGCTTCTTCTCGACCGGCTTCGGCTCTTCCTTCGGCTTGTTCTCGACCTTCTTCGGCGGATCCGGTTTCTTCTCTTCCGGCTTTTCCACCTTCGGCGTCGGCGCCGGCGCGGTGTCGGTCACGACCGGCGCCTTCTTGTCATCGATCTTGCCGACGGCGTCGTCGACCGGCTTGGCCTCGGCGACCTTCTCGACCAGCGGCTTGGGATTGTCCTTCTTGCCGTCCTTCTGGCCGGCCATGACGTGGGAGAGCTGGTCGGACGAGATCACGTCGACGGCCACAGTGTCTTCTTCCGGCATCACGAACGCCTTGGTCGAAAACGACACCAGGCCCCACCCGATCACGAGGACGTGCAGGGCAATCGACGCCGCCAGTGTCTTGTCGACCTTGACCTTCAATTCAGGCTTCCCCGTGCCGCTTGCCGGACATGAAGTTTAAGTGCCCCCTTCCGGGATGATGACGATGTTCGCCTTGAACCCGGCGGTCCGGATCTCCCCGAGCAACTTCATCATATCAGTGTAACAAACGTCCTTGTCGCCGCGCAGATAGACCACGCTTTCGGCGTCTGATCGGGTTTCCCGGATCGCCTTGATCTTGGGCAGCAGGTCGGTCGCTGCGATCGGCGCATCGCCGAGATAGAGCTCGATGTTCGAGTTGCAACCGCCGCCAGTGCGCTTGACCGACAGCGTCAGCGGTGGCTGGTTCGACGAGATCGACTTGCCGCCGCTTGCGACCGGCAGGTCGATATCGATGTTCGACGTCATCAGCGGCGCCGCCACCATGAAGATGATCAGGAGCACCAGCATCACGTCGACCATCGGCGTGACGTTGATCTCGGCCATCACCGGCTTGCGCCCGCCGCGGCGGCGTCCGCCGCCGCCGGATGACCCTGCCATGCTCATCGCCATGATCGTGCGCCCGCAAATGTGATCATCGTCTGTCTCAGCCGCGCTCGTCGATCTGGCGCGACAGGATGGCGGAGAACTCGTCGGCGAACCCCTCCAGGCGCTGGGCCTGCCGGTTCACCTCGGAGGTGAACTTATTGTAGAAAATAGTCGCCGGAATTGCGGCGATTAGACCAATTGCTGTAGCAAACAGCGCTTCGGCGATGCCGGGCGCCACTACGGCCAAAGAGGTATTTTTCGACGCTGCGATCGACTGGAAGCTCGACATGATGCCCCAGACGGTGCCGAACAGGCCGACAAACGGGCCCGCCGAGCCGACGGTGGCCAGCACCAATAGCCGCCGCTCCAGCCGCTCCACTTCCCGGGCGATCGAGACGTTCATGACCTTGTCGATCCGCGCCTGGAGGCCGGCAAAGGAGCGCGACTGGCTCTCGAAGGAGCGCTTCCACTCCCGCATCGCGGCCACGAAACAGGCGGCCATCGACTGGGTCGGCTTGGCCGACAGCGCCCGGTAAAGCTCCTCGATCGACTGGCCGGACCAGAAAGCCTGCTCGAACCGGTCCATCGAGCGCTTGGTGCGGGCATAAAGCAGGACCTTGTCGATCGCGATGGCCCAAACCCAGACCGAACAGGACAGAAGTCCCAGCATCACGCATTTGACTACCCAATGGGCCTGCCAAAACAGCGCGATCAGCGACACATCGCTCGATGCCAGGGGCAGAGCTGATTGAGCCACGTCGGCGGGATTCATCGGCAATATCCTCTCAACGCAAGTGTCCCCAATAGGCGGTCCGCAAATCGGCACCGGTTTCACGGCCACGCGCCGGGCGCGGCAAAACTGCGCGAGAGCCTTTTACATCTGTCGCATGGGGGGCCCGTCCAAAGCCGGGCCCTGCTTCCCCTGCCAACATGTCAAAACGAGGGCTTTTCGCGCGGCATTCCGACCCTAACCAAACGCTAATCATGGTTAAGGGGAGGTTACCAAAGGGAGATTCGAAGGCGGGAAATGGCGCCGGATGAGCCGGTTGCCGGGTTCCCGGGGGTGGCCGGTGCGGGTCGCGCTGGATACAGTCCCCGCTGCCGCCGGTCCCCACAGGGTCGTCCCGACGCCTGCCGGAACCCACACTCCGCGGCGGGATTGCCGGCGGGCCTCTCCGCTCGTCGTCCTGAACCACCGCAGTTGCTGGTGAACACGATTCCGGCCCCAGGGTCGCGCAATAATCAATATTTGGTGTGATGGGTCCTGGCTTTCGCCAGGACGACGCCGAGTGTGTTGCGCGTTTTGTGGCTCACACATCCGCATTCTCGCGACGGGAATCGTCCGAGCTTTGCTCTTCGATTCGCCCTCTCTTGATCAGAGGGCGCAGGGAAAGCCGGGTGCCGATCGCACCCATGGGCCCGGTGCAACAAAAAAAGCACCGGGGTAGGACCACAGGTGAAACCGGAGCAATCCCGGCTTTCCCTGCGCGATGGTTTTATGGCTTATACGTGCTCTCCCCGGCGAGACTGGGCTTTGTTGTCACCGTCCTTGCAAAAGCGCTTCGCGCTTTGCAAGGAGACACCTGCCACTAGGTGTGAGCTTTCAGGAGGTTGTCCATCTGGTCTGAACCGAGGAAGCTGAGGCTGCGACGCTTCAGGGTTCCCCGGAGAGACCAGATGAACATCCACAAGAATGCGCCTTTGACGCCAAAAGGTCGAGCGGCGATGGCGCGGAGCGTGATCGAGAGCGGCCTGACGAAGGCCGCCGCCGCGCGCCAATTCAATGTTACGGCGAAGACAGTCGCCAAATGGGTCAAGCGCTTCCGCGCAGAAGGCGTCGATGGTTTGCAGGATCGGTCCTCACGGCCGCATTCCTTGCCAAGCCAAACCCCGGCCGCCACATGCGCCGCTGTCGAGACGTTCCGCCGGCAGCGCCACACCGGCAAGCAGATCGCGCGCGAGGTCGGGGTCTCAGCAGCAACCGTCAGCCGGATCCTGCGCCGGCTCGGTTTGAACCGGCTGGCTGCGCTGGAGCCGGCTGAGCCGATCCGGCGCTATGAGCGCCAGCATCCTGGTGAGCTGATCCACATCGACATCAAAAAGCTCGGCAAGTTCAATCGGATCGGCCATCGGATCACCGGCGATCGACGTGGGGCGAGCAACCTGCGTTCTCGCCGTCAAGGACCAGGTTGGGAATACGTCCATGTTTGCATCGACGATGCGTCGCGGATCGCCTTCAGCCAGGTCATGAAGAACGCGCGAAAGGGCTGTGCCGTCGCCTTCCTCAAGGCGGCGGTGGCCTACTACGTGAGCCTGGGCGTGAAGGTCGAGCGCGTCATGACCGACAACGGCGCGTGCTACAAATCCGCCGCCTTCCGAAAGGCATGTCAGCGCCTCGGCCTCAAGCACATCCGCACCAAGCCCTATACGCCCAAAACCAATGGCAAGGCCGAACGCTTCATTCAGACCAGCCTGCGAGAATGGGCCTACGCGCAGGCCTACAACACCTCAACAGAAAGAGCCGCGGAGCTGCCACGATGGCTTCACCGCTACAACTGGCATCGTCCTCATGGCAGTATCGGCTCAAAGCCGCCGATCAGCAGGCTCGGATTAACCGGGAACAACCTCTTGAGGCTCCACAACTAGGGCGTCAGGCCTGCACGACTTCACCGTCCGCCTCACGCGCACTCGTCAGTTGCGCACTCGGCGTCCACCGCATCTCACACCGCGTTCGTGACGATCGCGATCCGCCCCTCATCGGGTGAGACGGGTGGATCATAGACTGAGTTGCCCTTCCGAAAAACAGAAATATTTTTGCGTGAGGGTCTTGCGCCGTCGGGCAACTCAGTGATTGCGCCTTAAGGTCCGGACTCAATCAGGTCCACCAAATGATAGCGGCAGCAAGATTGACGGCCGAGAGGAAGTTTCTGGCGAGCTTGTCATAGCGGGTTGCAATGCGCCGCCAGTCCTTGAGCCTGCAAAACATGCGCTCGACGAGGTTGCGCCGCTTGTATGCGGCGCGGTCGAACGGATGGAAGCGTTTTCGGGTGGGATTGTTTGGGATGACCGGGGTTGTTCCCCGTTCGATGAGGAATTGCCGCAGTTCGTTCGCGTCATAGGCCGTGTCGGCCGCACAGCAACGCGGTGGTGGCAGAGAGCTGAGCAGGGGCAGCGCCGCGCGGATGTCACCACGCTGACCTGGCGTTACTTCGAGCGCGATGGCGCGTCCGAGACTGTCGCAGACGGCGTGGATCTTGGTGGTCCTGCCACCGCGGGAACGACCGATGGCCTGAGCCTCCGCCCCCCTTTTCCACCGGCCGCCGCACGGTGCGCCTTGGCGGTCGTGGAATCGATGGCCTGGAAGTCGTCATCGGGCGACAGGCCCCGAAGTGCTTCGAACAGATTGCGCCAGACCTCGCGCCGCGACCAGCGGTTCCAGCGATTGTAGACGGTCGTGTAAGGGCCGAACACTGCCGGGCAATCGCGCCAGCGGCAGCCGGACTTCAACACATGGATGATGCCACTGATCACGCGGCGATCATCGACTCGACGAGCGCCGGGCTGATTTTGCGGCAGCAAGGGCTCGATTGCTGCCCACTGCCGATCATTCAACCAAAACTCGCCCGCCATGATCCAAGCCCCGCAAATGCAGAGCTTGAATCATATCTCCACGTAAAATTATACATCTGATTGAGTACAAACCTTAGGGCGGCACCGTCAGGCGGGGGCGTCGGCGCGAATGAAATCAGCGGCAGGGCGGCCTCACAGGCTCTCCACTGAAAGACTGCTCGTGTTGAGAGATGACCCTTCCCCGGTTCGCACTCCGCTTCGCTGCATGCGAATCGACCCTCCCCTTTCGGGGGAGGGTCGAGAAAGCCGTAGAGGAATGACGACCAAGCGCGATCAGCCGGCCTTGCCGAGCAACTCGTCGACGTAATCCCAGTTGATGAGGTTGTCGACGAAGGCCTTCAGATAGTCCGGACGGCGGTTGCGGTAGTCGATGTAGTAGGAGTGCTCCCAGACGTCGACGCCCAGGATCGGGATCGCGCCGTGGACCAGCGGGTTTTCACCGTTCGGCGTCTTGGCAACTTCGAGCTTTCCGCCCTTGACCTGCAACCAGGCCCAGCCGGAGCCGAACTGGCCGGCGCCGGCGGCGGCGAAGTCGGCCTTGAACTTCTCGAAGCCGCCGAGGTCCTCGTTGATCTTCTTCTCCAGCCGGCCAGGCAGCTTGCTGCCACCGCCATTGGGCTTCATCCACTTCCAGAAGTGGATGTGGTTGTAGTGCTGACCGGCATTGTTGAAGACGGCGGCGTTCTTGCCGAACGAGCTCTTCACGATCTCCTCGAGGGACTTGCCTTCAAATTCGGTCCCCTTGATCGCGTTGTTGCCGTTCGTGACGTAGGCCTGATGATGCTTGTCGTGGTGAAACTCCAACGTTTCCTTGGACATATAGGGTGCGAGGGCGTCGTGGGCGTAGGGCAGATCGGGTAGCGTGAAGGTCATGGGGTAATGTCCAACAGTGGTGGGAGACTACACTTAACGGGTCCCCCTTATAGAAGGTTCCAACGCGGAGAAACACCGCATTTTCGGATCGTGTATGACAGATCGGCAGAGCCGGGGACCGGAGATATGAGCATCGAGATCGACGTTCTCAACGGGGATGCGTCATGGCAGCGCGCCGAGCCGCTGCACCGGGCGGTGTGGGGCCGCCATGTCGTGGAAGCGCAACCATGGGCGCATATCGAATGGGCTCACGCGGATTTGCGCGTGCTGATCGACGCGCCCGATGACGGCGGGCTTGCCTGCCATGTCGGCATCTACTTCCGGACCATCACCTGGAATCGCCACAAGGTCCATGTCGGCGGCATCGGCGGGGTCGCGACCCGCCAGGACTGCCGGCGACGCGGCTATGCGAGCCTCGCCATCGACGCCGCCGTGCACACCATGCGCGCCAACGACGCGGTAAAATTCGCGATCCTGTTCTGCGAGCCGCACAACTTCGCCTTCTACGAGGCGCGCGGCTGGCACCCCTTCACCGGCGAAGTGTATTGCGAGCAGCCCTCCGGGCAAATCCGCTTCGAGGCGATGACGCCGTTCGTCTACGACATCGTCCGCGCCCCGCGCGAAGGCAAGATTGACCTATGCGGTCTGCCCTGGTGATCCCTGCGTCGGCGGCGGTGGTTCGCATCGGGCGCAGCTCGATCATCCATCGACCGTAGGCGGCTGGCTGCCTCCGGCGCGCCGGCGTGGACGCTGTTCGCGCTGGTCGGCGGTGCCGTGGTGGCCTCGCCACGATCGTAACGATCAAGCTAACCTGTTGGGGCGATTGATCGCGCGAATATGACATTGCAGAAATCTTTCGACTTGCTATGCAGGCCGGCCGCTTGGGGAATGAAAAATCATGGCCTGCAGACTTGGACTTGTGACCGCAATCCTTGCGGTGGGTATCGTCGTGCCTGCCGCGCACGCAGAGAGCGTCGCTGAGCCGACCGGCATCTGGCAGACCCAGGCCGGCGATGCCCGGGTCAAGATCAGCAAGTGCGGCGGCGGAATCTGCGGCGTGGTGGTGAGCCTGCGCGAGCCGATCGATCCGATGACCGGCAAGCCACAGGTCGACAACAAGAACCCGAACCCGTCGCTGGCCAGCCGGCCGATCATCGGGCTGCCGCTGTTCTCCGGCATGCACCCCGTCGCGTCAGGCAAATGGTCGGGGCAGATCTACAATGCCGACGACGGCGGCACCTACGCCAGCAGCATCACGGTGACCGGCGAGAACACGCTGCGCGTCGAAGGCTGCGTCGGCGCGCTCTGCGGCGGCGAGACCTGGACCAAGGTGGGACGGTAGGCCGCGCCACCGATCTCCAGAGCGAGATTGGATCGAACAGCAACCGCGGAGGGACTGCGCCCCTCTCCCGCTTGCGGGGGAGGGCTGGGGTGGGGGCTCTCTCCACGAATCATATTTTGGAGAGAACCCCCAGCCGTCGCGCTTCGCGCGCCGACCTAAGAGCGAGTTCCGCTCGTCTCGGCCCCGCAAGCGGGAGAGGTGTAGCGAGTTTGCGGCCCGATCGAATCCTACACCGCACGCGCCTTCAGCGCGGTCGCGGCGGTGGCGTAGCCGCCGCGGGCGCCGTCGATGAAATGGACGTGATCGGAACGCATCACCGACGGTGTGAAGCAGGTCATCATCGCGGCATCCTGGCGGTGCAGGCCGTAGCGCACGACGCCTTGAGCGGCCGCGGCGGCAAGGCGCTGCTCGAGCTCGGTCGCGAGGTCGGGTGTGCAGTCGAGGATCATGCGCAGACCATCGTCATATTTGCGGAAGTCTGAATTCTCGACCACCTGCTGCAGATAGAGCTTCGGCACGAACTTGCCGACCTTGATGCCGAGGCGAAACACGACAAAGGCCCAGAACGCAAAACCCAGCACGAGGGCGCGCTGCATCGCGAGCGGGCCGCCGCGCCGCCTGGCGCGCGCTTCGTACTCCATCCCTTGCGGCGGGAAGCGCAGCGGCGGGCCGCTTTCCGGCACCGGCCGTCCGGCCTCGGGACTTTTCTCGACCCGCACGACGATGTCCTCGATCACCTTGCGGAAGGCGGCCGGATCGGCGCCCCTTGCCGGCATCACCAGCACCGACAGGATGACGCCGCGGGCCGAGGCGATCTCCTCGAACCGGCAGGACAGGCCGGACAAATCGGGCTGTATGCCCGGCGGCGCCGGGTCGACGGCGAATTCGCCGCGCTTCATCGCGGCGTCGGCGAAGGCCAGCCCGCCGCCGGAGAACATCGCATAGGACAGATTGGCCGACGGCCCGAAACGCGCGACGCGAACATCGGCGCCCGCCGCACGGATCGCCGCGACCGGCACCAGCGCGACGCGCATCACGAGATCGAGATCGTCGCGGACCCAGCGCGCGGTTGCCGCCAGCGCCTCGCGCGCCTTGTCGCGATCGGCGGGTGCGACCGCGAAGCTCGCGCCATCGCCGCCGAACACGAAGGGAAATTCGCGGCCCTCCAGCGCATTGGTAACGGAGGCGATCACGGAGGCTCCGGCCATGTTGACCGCCTTGTAACGCTGCGCCGCGATCGCCTTGGTGGATTCCACGATGTCGGCGACCCCCACGGTCCAGTCGTCGGGCAAAGGCGCATACAGCGCAGGGTCCATCAGCCGCGTGAAGCCACGGAACACCGGGATGCTGCCGTAGAAAACCTCGCTGCCGTCAGTCGCCATGGCTCCGGTCCGCCTGCCAGATGGATGTAGCAGATACGGCCGATTTTGGAATCGGGTTCGTTGTCAGGCGGGCTACGAACCTACCCCTTCGCCACGCCGCGCAGCACGAGCTGGTTCAGGCGGCTCGCGAAGGCCGCGGGATCGTCGGGCATTTCGCCATCGAGGATTTGCGCCTGCTCGAACAGCAACAGCGACAGATCCTTCGCCTGCGCCCTGTCGGCTGCGAGCGCCGCCACCAGCGGATGACGCAGATTGATCTCGAGGATCGGCTTGGTCACCGCGCCGCGGTTCTGCTGGGCGAGCAGCCGCTCCAGCGCGCGGTCACGCCCATCGCCGCCAGCGACCAGGCAGGACGCGCTCGAGGTCAGCCGCTGCGAGGCGCGGACGTCGGAGACGCGCTCGCCAAGCGCATCCTTGACGATGGCGATCGTCGTCGCCGCGTCGGCCGCAGCGTCGTCCTTCTTGTCTTCGTTGTTGTCGAGCAGCGGGATCAGGCCGAAATCGACGTCACCCTGGCTCAGCGACTTCAGCGGCTTGCCGCCGAACTCGAGCGGCGCCGCGGTCCAGAACGCGTCGACGGGATCGGTCAGCAGCAACACCTCGATGCCGCGGGCGCGCGCCGATTCCAGCTTTGGATTCGACTTCAGCCGATCGATGGTGTCGCCGACGAGATAATAGATGTCGGTCTGGTTCGGCTTGAGGTCGTCGACATATTGCTTCAGCGAGCGCTTCTCGCCCGCGGTGGTGGTGAAGCGCGACAGCGCCAAGAGCTTGTCGCGGCGCTCGAAATCCTCCCACAGGCCTTCCTTGAGCACGGGACCGAACGCGTCCCAGATCTTGGTGAAAGTTTCCGGCTCCTTCTCGCCGAGCGTCTCGAGCTCGCCGATGACTCGGCCCGTGACGGCCTTACGGATCTGCGCGAGCTGCGGATTGTTCTGCAACATCTCGCGCGAAATGTTAAGCGGCAGGTCCTCGCTGTCGATCACGCCGCGGATGAAGCGCAAATAGGCTGGCAGCAACTCGGCGTCGTCGGCGATGAAGACGCGGCGGACGTAGAGCTTGACCTTACCCTTGCGCTCGACCTGGAACAGGTCGAACGGCTTGGTCGACGGCGCAAACAGCAGCACAGCGTAGGACTGCCGACCCTCGGCGCGGTAGTGCAGCGTCATCGCCGGCTCATCGAACGCACCCGCGATCTGCTGATAGGCCTGCTTGTAGTCCTCCGGCTTCAGCTCGGACTTCGATCGCTGCCACAGCGCGCTCGCCGAGTTGATCTGGCGCGGCTCGCCCTCCTCCGGCACCAGCAGAATCGGAAACTGGATATGATCGGAATATTCGTGGACGATGCGCTCGATCTCGTAGGTCTCGAGATATTTCGCCGCGTCCTTCTTCAGATGCAGCACGATTTCGGTGCCGCGCGCGACGCGCTTGGCGGCCTCCTCGCTCGCCGGCGCGATCTCGAAGCCGCTGCCGCCCTCCGACGACCACACCCACACCTCGTCGGTGCCGGCGCGGCGACTGGTGACGACGATCTTCTCGGCGACCATGAAGGCGGCGTAGAAGCCGACGCCGAACTGGCCGATCAAATTGGCGCCGTCCTTGGCCTCGGTCAGCTTCTGCAGGAACGATTTGGTGCCGGAGCGCGCGATGGTGCCGAGATTGTCGATCAGCTCCTGGCGGTCCATGCCGATGCCGCTATCGACCACGGCGAGCGTGTTGGCCTTCTTGTCCGGGATGATCCTGATCTCCGGCGGCGCGCCGTCGGCGATCAGGGCCGGATTGGCGATCGCCTCGTAGCGCAACTTGTCGCAGGCGTCGGATGCGTTCGAGATCAATTCGCGCAGGAAAATATCGGTCTCGGAATAGACCGAATGCACCATCAGGTGCAGCAATTCGGCGACCTCGGCCTGGAACGGCTGGGATTCGGCGGCGGCAGTGGTGGTCATGGGGAACTCAGGCAATTCCGGGTGGTGGGAAAGCCCTGATATAGCGCGACCGCACCGGCTGGCAAGATTTGCGGCCGCGCCCGGTGCGCTGGATTCCGCCTGCCGGAACACCGTCAGTCGGCAATGGCGGCGATATACCGCTGCACCGAGCGATCGAAGGCGGGCTTCGCGCCGGCGGCGATGTTCTTCCCCCACCAGGCGCCGTAGATGCGGTCGAAGGCGAGCGGCTCGACCGCGCGCGCGATCACGCGGACCGCGGCGGCATTGAGCGGGATGTAGTTCGGATAGGAATACATGAAGCTCACCGAGCGGCGGTCCATCGCAACCATCGCGATGTCGCCGGTGAGCAGCGCGCCGCGGCCTTCGGCGCCGGCGCGCCAATGCAGCACGGTGCCGCCGGCGAAATGGCCGCCGGTCCGCGTCAGGAGCACGTCGTCGGAGAGGCGATAGCTGTCGCCCCGCCACGGCACGATCGACGGATACGGCCGCGTCACCCATTGCGCGTCATCGCCGTGCAGATAGACCGGCGCGTCGCCGAACGCCGCACTCCAGTCGGCGACCGCGCCATAATAATGCGGGTGCGAGATCGCGATCGCCTTCAGGCCGCCGAGAGATTTGACATGCGCGATCGCCTCCGCCGTTGCCAGCGGCACGCAGTCCCACATCACGCAGCCGCCGCGATCGGGCACCACGAGCGCGCGCTGCCCGATCGCGAACGTCGGCTCCAGGCCGATCCCGACCAGGCCCAGATCATCGCGCCAGACCAGCTGGTGCCGCTGCGCCAGCTCCTCGCGGGTCAGCCAGGCCTGCCCGTTCCAGTTCACATATTGCCGCTCGTCCTCGCAGATCGGGCAGGACGACGGCGGCACTGTGGTTTCAGGAAATTGCGCGCCGCATTGTTCACAGGTCCAGAGGGGCATCGACACTCACCATCGCTCGCGGAGATAGGAGCGCGATCATACGCTCAAGCGATGGGGCAACATACCAACAGCATCGTGAGCGAGGCCACGCTTGACGCGATGGGTGCCTTGACGCATGAACCGCGTCCCGATCACTGCGTCGCGACGAAGGCCTGCTGGACCGCCTTCGGCTCGGTGATGCCGTTGGCGATCAGGAGCTCCAGCAGTACCCGTGCCTTCTGCGGGTTGAGGTCGAGCGAGACGGCGAAGCCGAGTTCATCGTCGTTGACCTCGACATTCCGGTTGGCCGAGTCATAGGCGTTG
This sequence comes from Bradyrhizobium sp. ISRA436, assembly GCF_029910015.1. Classification (NCBI taxonomy): domain Bacteria; kingdom Pseudomonadati; phylum Pseudomonadota; class Alphaproteobacteria; order Hyphomicrobiales; family Nitrobacteraceae; genus Bradyrhizobium; species Bradyrhizobium sp. ISRA436. The sequence goes on along the minus strand of NZ_CP094519.1, from coordinate 947,052 downwards.
CCGGCACGCGCGCTGGCCTGGCCGGCAATGGTGCCGCCGGTGCCGAGCACGAGCGCCCGCGACCGCGCGGCATCGGAGGCTTGCTGCGCGGCAGCGGGAGATGCAAGCAGCCCCGTCACGAGGACGAAGGCGAGGCCGATCGCGGCGATTGCGGAACGGTTCGATCGAAGCGAATGCGGCATCTCTTTCCCCCAGCGATATGTCCACACCAATGCAATCCCTGGTTTTGTCCTCCAACAAATGGACAAAGTTGCGGCAGGTATCATGCGACAGAACATTGACAGCGAGATCACACGCCCGCTCCAGGCGGCGCTCCTTCTGCCTCCTGCAATCGTCGCGGTTGCACGGCCAGGGAGAGCGACCGCAATGCCGCTTCACTCCTTCGGCACGGCACGCGGGCGCGCGTCGAAACATGATGCGGTTGAGAGGAAGCTTGCTAGTATTGTGCCGGGTGCGCCATGCGAACCGGGCCGCGCAGGCCGGATCAGAGGAAACGAACCGATGGACATCAGGGCTGTCCTGCCGCCGCGCGGGCGCGACTATCGACTCGATCTGTTGCGCGGGTTCGCCAACTGGGCGATCTATCTCGATCACATCCCCAACAATGCCGTCAACTGGATCACGCAGAAGAACTTCGGCTTCAGCGATGCGGCCGACCTGTTCGTCTTCATCTCCGGCTACACGGCGTCGTTCGTCTATGCGCGGATGATGCTGGAGCGCGGCTTCGTGATCGGCGGCACCCGCCTGATCAAGCGGGCCTGGCAGATCTACGTCGCGCACGTCCTGTTGTTCGTCATCTATATCGCCGAGATCGGCTATCTCTCCCAGCGCTACCACGACCCGAACCTGCAGAACGAATTCAACGTCGCGGGCTTCATGCAGAATCCGGCCGAGACGCTCTATCAGGGCCTGATTCTGGCGTTCAAGCCCGTCAACATGGACGTGCTGCCGCTCTACATCGCGCTGATGCTGGTGTATCCGCTCGTGCTTTGGGCGATGTTGCGCCGGCCGAACCTAACGCTGGCGGCATCATTCCTGCTCTATCTGGCCGCGCGCCATTTCGGCTGGAACCTGCCGGCCTATCCGACCGGCTCGTGGTACTTCAATCCGTTCTGCTGGCAGTTCCTGTTCGTGTTCGGCGGATGGTTCGCGCTTGGCGGTGCGGCCGAATCGATATCGTTCATCCGCTCGCGCACATTCCTGTGGCTGGGCGCAGCCTATCTGTCATTCGCGCTGGTGATGACGCTGGCGGGCCGCTTCCCCGAGCTTGGCCAGGCGATGCCGGCATGGCTCTACGATGCGTTCAACCCGAACGACAAGACCAACCTCGCGCCCTATCGCGTGCTGCATTTCGTGGTGCTCGCCTTCTTCGTCACGCGCTTCCTGCCGCGCGACTGGGCCGGCCTGCACTGGGCGATCTTCCGCCCGATGATGAAGTGCGGCCAGCAGTCGCTCGAGGTGTTCTGCAGCGGCGTCTTCCTCGCTGTTATCGCGCACGTCGTCCTGGTCGAGGTCTCCAACAGCATATGGATGCAGATTGCGGTGAGCGCGTCCGGCATCGCGCTGATGACGGCGCTCGCCTACTACCGCTCATGGTCGAAGAAGGTTGACAAGGCGCCCGCGAAAGCGCCGCCGAGCCCAGCACCGGCGGAGTAGATGACTTGCGGCTGGGACGCTGCGGGACGGATTTCATCACGATCCCTGGACCGCCGGCGACAGTGTTCCCAGAACACTGACGATGCCGATGACGAGGGCACCGAGAATCTGCTCTGCGACAATATTGCGACGAAGCCTCGCGAGCACGAGGTCGGGCCGGCCGGCGGGCGGCGCTTTCGCCAATGCCGGAACAAGCCAGAACCGGTTGGATGCCGCAAGACACAACATCAGGCCGAACGCACCGAGTTTCATCTGCAGCAGCTCGCCATAACTGGTACCGACCAAGGCCGAGAAGGAGCCGACCAGGAACCAGCCGTTGATCGAGCCGGAAGCCAGAAGAGCAGCGACTGCGCAATAGCCCATGCCGGAAAAGCGCGACAGGACGACGATGGTGCTGTCGTGCGCCAATTGCCGCATCCGGCACGATGCAACGACGACGCCCAGAGGCAGAAGGCCGCCGAGCCAAGCTCCCGCCGCAAGCAGATGCACAGCGTCGGCCGTGACATGGACAATGCCCAGCGCGCCCTCATGGATCTGGGTGTGACCTACCCCGGCCAACGACGACAAAAGGATGGCAGCGAGAGCCGTCAGGAGGATGAGCAAATGGCGTCGCAATAGGGATACGCCCGGCCAAGCCATCGCAACGACGACCAGCATCAGCACGATGCGAGCGACCCATAGGCGCCCGAAGCCGGTTTCCCGCAGCACGGACCAGATCGCCTCAGCGTCAAGCGCACCGGCCAGCGTGCCGCTCATGTTTCCCACAGTGAAGAGAAACCATGCGAGCCCGCTCAAAAGTGCGCCAAGTGCCGCCGCGAGAAGAACACGGGACAGCATGCGCGCCAGACGCGCTGATCCGGACCCGAAGACCGGCGAATACAGGGCGAACAACGCGCCACCAAACAAGATGATGGCGCACGCAAAATGAACGAAGCGAGAGCAAGCAAGCCCCGCATCCACCATCATCTTGGAACCTTGAGCGAAACCCGATGCCTTTTGCGAGCTCCGCCACCGCGGTGGTTAGTCTTCGTCATCTCCGCCATACCAGTCATGGTGCCTGCCATAGTGCCAGTCGTGGTGGCGCCCCGAGTGCGGACCATAGTGCTCGCCGTAATGCCAGCCATAGTACGGGTCCCAGTGCAACCCGCGATGCCAGCCGACATGCGGGCCTTTGTGCCAATCGTCGTGCCACCCGTAGTGCCAGTCGTGACGGCGGGGCTGGTCCCAATCATCGTCGTCATCATGGGCTCTTGCGGCTTGCGTCAACGTCACGAACATTGCCGCTGCAACCAGAAGCCGCAGCCCGAGCGCGGTCCGATCCTTCCCAACTTTGGCTAGTGAACGCATGGAAGTCCTCCTTAACACCGGCATCCCAAACCGTAGCGGCTCGACTCTGAACGCCGGCGAAACGACCCGTTTAGTTCGGGTTTATCGCAGCAATGAAGACTGAACACGGAAAGACAAGCCTGCGCTGCTGAAGGAGCGCAGGAAGCCTGCCGAAGCAACCTCGCTTCGGACAATCAACGTCCCACGCTGAAAGTGTACTGTCCCTGCACGCGATGCGTGTCTTCGGAAACCGCGTGCCAATTGACCGTATAGTGTCCCTGTGCAAGCGGAGCAGACACAGGAACAATGAGGTGTTTCTTGTCCTTGGGATCCGTGGTCGCAGCGCCGGTCGCGACCGTTTTCCCCTGATCGTCCTTGAGTTCCAGGCCTGAGAACTTCGCGATCACGCCTTCGCTGAAGTTGAGCTCGATCTGGCTCGGAGAGCTGGTGCTCCGATCATTGGCCGCAGGGCTCGCGGACTTCAGCAATGGGTGAGCGCAGGCAGGCAGCGTCATCACACCAATCATGGCAAGCGCGAGTGCGCCAACGGAGAGCTTGGGTTGCCACATCTTGTATTCCTTCCGTAACCTGAAAGCACCGTCCAACATCGGGGGTAATGGTCCGCGCCCCCTGATTGATACGGCCATTCGAATGAGCAGCCAGGATATTACCACCCCCAGATCAGGCCGAACCGCGGCCTGACCGCATAGTAGCTGCGATACGGGGTGTAATAGGTGCGGTAGGAGGCACCATAGTCGTTGTCATGGTAGTCGTCGTGCAGATCCCTAAGTGCGCGGTGATAGGCGCGATGCTCGGCGCGGCTGTAGAAGCCCTCCTCGTGCGCGCGTTCATGCGCGGCGGACAACTGGTCGTGGAATTCCTCGTGCTTGCCGTAGCCGTAGTCGTCATCGTCGTGCGCAAGCGCAGGCACAACGGGCGTGGCAAGTATCAGAACAGCTGCCGCCACCAGGATCTTCGTCGCGTTCATGACACATCTCCGTTAGCAGGAGCCCCGCCTTCAATCGTGGGACTTCTGTAATCGCTCTTTTAGGTGGGTCATGCTGAATACATCCGGAAGCCACCTTTCATACGCCGTTCATCGCCCCGCAAGGTGCCGACCAGCACGGCGGCGTCGCAGGTCACCCCGATCTCGCCGGTGACAGCTGGTTCGCGGGCCGAGCGCCCTGCCTGAGCTTCTAGATCATCCGCTCGGGGGACCTTCCGGTGAGCGCTGCCTTCATGCCGCACAGCGAAGCGCAAGCCATCCCCGGCCTGTTCCGCAGCAAGGCCGTCGCTCCGCCGGTCGGAGAGGATGGTCTCGTGCGCATCGTCGAGATTCTCGATCTCGATCGTCAAGCCTGCGGCGGGACGCATCTTGTCTCCACCGGGCGGGCCCGTCCTGCGCGGATCGTCAAGATCGACAACAAGGGCCGTCAGAACCGACGGATCAAGGTTGCGGTCTGATCGGCCGGTGCCCGCCCCCCTAAGAATTGCCCCCTGTTCGGCGCCATCGATCTCAGTTGTTGACACTTTGCTATAGCAAAAGACGACCGACGACGACGTCAAGCAATTCAATGTCTACCTGCCGGTCGGGCTGATCCGGCGGGTGAAGCATCACGCCATCGAGGCGGAGATGTCGCTGTCGGCGATCGTGACCGACGCGTTGCGCGTCTATCTCGATGCGCAGGACAAGCGTGCGTCCAGGAAGGAGAAATGACATGAAACCCGAGGGCATCGAGGCCATCTTCCTGACCACCCACAACCGGGGCAAGTCGGCGAAAGCCGCACAACTGAGGTCACGGCCATGAGCGATGCGCCTGACAGCACCGCTGCACGCGTTGCATTGTGGCACGCGCTGCATGTCGCGATCGATTCCCCACCGCACGTGCTGAATGACGAAGTCGGCCTCAAGCTGCTTGCGCCGGGTGAGGACTGGCGCCAGCGCGGCGACATGGATCCCGCATTCACCCGTCCGTTCCGCGCCTCGATCGTGGCACGTGCGCGCTTCATCGAGGACCTGGTCATCGAGCAGGCCGGCCGCGGTGTCGCTCAATATGTCGTCCTCGGCGCCGGTCTCGACAGCTTTGCGCAGCGCAGGCCGGAGATCGCCTCGCGCCTGAAAATGTTCGAGATCGATCAGCCGGCGCCGCAGGCCTGGAAGCGAAGGCGCCTGATCGAGACAGGCTTCGGCATTCCGGACTGGCTGCGCTTCGTGCCTGTCGATTTCGAGGCGGGCGGATCATGGCGGGAGGGACTTGAGGCCGCGGGCTTCGACACCGCCAAGCCGGCCATCGTGGTCTCCACCGGTGTCAGCATGTATCTCAGCAAGGACGCCAATGCGGCGACGCTGCGCGCGGTCGCATCGCTGGCGCCTGGATCGACGTTCGCGATGACATTCCTGCTTCCGCTGGAGCTGGCGGATGCCGAGGCGCGGCCCGCGCTCGAGATGGCGGTGAAGGGCGCTTGCGCCAGCGGAACGCCCTTCATCAGCTTCTTCACCCCGCCGGAGATCATCGCGCTCGCCCGCGAGGCCGGCTTTGGCGAAGCGCATCATGTCTCGACCGACGATCTCGCCGCGCGCTATTTCGCCGGCCGACCGGACGGCCTGCGCCCACCGCGCAATGCCGAGGAGCTGCTTGTCGCGCGGACCTAGACCGGTCTGCACCGATCGACATCAAGGCAGGCGGCGGACGTCCTGATGGAGCAGGGGCGCATCCTTCAACCAGACCTTCGCGCCTTCGGGACCGGAGACGGCACGCAGCGCTTGTCCCGCCGGGAGACGGGCCCAGCTTTGCGAGGTCAGCATCTGATCGCCGATCGACACGCTCCCCGCGAGGACGAGCGCTTCAAGTCCGCGTACGTTCTCGATCACGATCGGCTTGTCGGGCATCCAGCTCTCGAAACGTACGCTTTCGAAACCGTCGTCGAACAATTCGATCGCGCTCGCCGCGCCCGGTCTCGGCTCGAGCGGACGACCTTCCGCGGGCCGTCGCACGATCTGGCCGCGATCGCCGTCCCGAAACTGCCAAAGGCGGACGAAGATCGTGCAACCGTCGTTCGATGCGGGAATATGCGAGGTCCCGGGCGGGTTGCGGAAGTAACTGCCTGCCGGGTAATCGCCGTGTTCGTCCTGGAAGACGCCGTCGAGAACGACGATCTCCTCGCCGCCGCCATGCGTGTGGCGGGGGAACGCGCTGCGCGGCGCGTATCGCACGATCGACGTGGCGTGCGCCACCTCGTCGCCAATGCGGAACAACATGCGCCGATCGACGCCGGCCGCCGGGCTTGGTGTCCATGGGAGCCGTGCGGCGCGAACGATCACCGGAACCGTTAGGTCGTTATTGATACGCATCGCGCTCCTCCGTCATGGTCTCGATGTGGCAACGTGCTCCCCGGCCGAAGATCCGTCTCGATCCTGCAAGCTACACCCGTGGCCTTCGGAAGAGATGCCGCGAATTGCGGGTACGTCCCGGCGAGTTCGGTCCTGATCTGTCCTCGCATGAACGCCAGCGTCGCGGCCCCTGAGGTCTGGATCTCGCAACGATCGTTGTCGCAGGAAAATCCGGTCATCTCCCGAATGTCACGCGCGCCGGATGCACGCTGTTCAGTCTAAACCTGCCGACGTTACGCTGGAAGGAGAATAGCGCGGCGTTGGCCGGCGGCGCAGGGGGCTGTCCCCTCTGTGAACTCCTTTCTCGCTGACGCCCGGCGCCGAGATGAACTCGACCTGATCGATGCGATTGGATTGAAGTTTTGACCTGCTGGACTACGTACAGGTCCGCCATGTCGCTGGCTGCGCGACTAGTTTCGTCCCGCAAACAACGTCTCAATCAGCGGGCATTCCGGCAGCGTGCCATCGGCACATTGTGCGACCACGCCCCTAAGCACCCGCTCCATGCGCTTGAGATCGGCGATCTTCGCTCGGACGTCATCGAGATGCGCGGCGGCGACAGCACGCGCCTCGGCGCAGGGCTTTTCGCGCTCGTCAACGAGGCGCAGCAGTTCACGAACTTCATCCAGTGAGAAGCCGAGCTCGCGTGCCCGCAGCACGAAGCGAAGACGGCGCTCGTGCGTCGAGTCGTAATTGCGGTAACCCGTCGCCGTGCGCGGTGGTTCCGGCAGAAGACCGACTTTCTCGTAATAGCGCACGGTCTCCAGATTGCAGCCCGTCCGTTCAGCGAGCTCGGCCCGCTGCAGGCCCTTCACCACGGCGTGATCAGGCATCAGCCAAACCCTTCTTGACCCTGTAGTTGCTACAGAGCCCATGTATGGGGCGCAAAGAATTTCGGCAAGTAACGAGGCTTGGAGATGGTTGCATCACGATCCGAAATGGCGGACGTCGCAACGGTTCCAGAGAACTCGCAGGCGTCCGCGCGGAGCGAGGCGAGACGGCAGCGCTTGATCGCGGCTGGCGGCATTCTCGGCGCGCTCGCCGCCTCATCCTGCTGCATCGTGCCCCTGATCTTGTTCAGTCTCGGCATTGGCGGCGCCTGGATCGGCAATCTGACGGCGCTTGCGCCGTACAAGCCGCTGTTCGTCGCTGCGACGGCAGGCTTTCTTGGATACGGCTTTTATCTCGTCTACTGGAAGCCGCGGCAACCTTGCTCCGAAGGCGCAGTTTGCGCGCGTCCAATTCCCAACCTCCTTGTGCGGTTTGCGCTGTGGATCGCAACCGTGCTCGTGGCGGCCGCCTTCGCCTTCGACTATGTCGCACCACTGCTGCTACGCGCCTGACACCACGGGAGACCCACCCATGAAAAAGTATTTGAGCACGGTCGTCCTGATCAACTCGCTCATGGCCGCGCCCGCCGCCCTCGCCGGTGAGCGGACAGTCACCTTCGCTGTCGACAACATGACCTGCGCCTCGTGTCCCTACATCGTGAAGAACTCGATGGCGGCGGTTCCCGGCGTTGCGAAGGTTGCCGTCTCCTTCAAAGCCAAGACCGCGACCGTGACCTTCGACGACGCCAAGACGAACCCGGACGCCATTTCCACCGCCAGCATGAACGCGGGCTATCCGGCTCATAGCGTGCGGCAGGGCAGTTGAGCGAGCGCGGCGCATGACAGTCCAAGCGACGGATCTGGCGCAAACCATCCGAGCGGTGCGGCCGATGGTGCTGCGAGGGATTTTGTAGTCAGCAAGCGCCATAGCGCCGAGCGGCGCATAACATTGATGGCGTGCGTCTGGTCGACCGCGGGAAGCGACTTTCGGGCGAGGCCAAAAATATGAACGATTGCTGCACATCCTCCGCATCCCCGTTTCCGGCACGGCCGAGCTTTGCCGTGCGCCCTGGCGTCACGTTTCCGGACTGGTCGGTGGTCACATCGCCGACCGTCCAAAACGCGCTGTCGGCAATGACCGGCTCCAACCATGTGTTCAATCGCTGGAGCGGCTATGACCCTGTCGCGGACCGCGTACGTGTCGCGCTGCTCCAGCTTTACGCCGAGGACGGACGCGCTCCGACCATCGCCGCGCTTGCTGAACGTGCCGGTTCGAGCGAGCGGGCCATCCTTCCTGTGCTCGAAGAGCTCCGTCGCCGCGACCTGCTCGTCCTCGATGGCGAGCGGATCATGGGGGCCTATCCATTCACCGAGCACGACACGGGCCATCGGGTCATGCTCGGTCGAACCGCTGTTAACGCAATGTGCGCGGTGGACGCGCTCGGCATCGGCGCCATGACCCGCCGCGACGTCGCGATAACATCGCGCTGCCGCCATTGCGGCGCGCCCATCCGTATCGTCACACGGGATCGAGGGACCACGCTGGCCAATGTGGAGCCCATGACCGCCGTCATGTGGCAAAGCATTCGCTACGAGGGCGCATGCGCTGCGAACTCACTGTGCGCAACCACCGTCTTCTTCTGCTCGGACGAGCATCTTTCCGTTTGGCGCCATCAGCGCTCCTCGGACGAGCCGGGCTTTCGATTGTCGATCCAGGAAGGCCTTGAGGCCGGTCGGGCGCTGTTCGGGCCAAGTCTTGCCGGCCTGATTGCGGCGGAACGTTCGGGCGATGGCAGAGCACACGGCAGCGGGCTAATGCCACTGGACGCGGCATCCGGTCCATCGGTGGATCGTCATGCCCGTGCGAACGGCCGCAATGGTAACGCTTACGATCTCGTCGTGATCGGCGCCGGCTCCGCGGGCTTTTCGGCCGCGATCACGGCCGCCGATCAAGGCTCCCAGGTCGCGCTGATCGGCAGCGGAACCATCGGCGGCACTTGCGTCAATATCGGATGCTTACCGTCGAAGACCCTGATCCGTGCGGCGGAGACGCTCCACAATGCGCGCGTGGCTGCACGTTTCGCCGGCATCTCAGCCGAGGCTGAATTGACTGACTGGCGCGCGACCGTTCGTCAGAAGGACGACCTCGTTTCCCAAATGCGCCAGCGCAAGTACATCAACATTCTCCCGGCCCATAACGGCATCGTCTATCGTGAAGGGGCGGCTCGCCTCACGGAGGTTGGCGTCGAGGTGGACGGCACGACCATTCGCGCCGACAAGATCATCATCGCGACCGGCGCACGGCCGACGGTGCCTGCCATCCCCGGTATCGAGACCATTCCGTACCTGACCAGCACCACCGCGCTTGACCTTGCAGAGCTGCCGCGATCGCTGCTGGTGATCGGCGGCGGTTATGTCGGAGCGGAGCTGGCGCAAATCTTCGCCCGCGCCGGCGTCAAGGTGACGCTCGTGTGCCGGTCTCGTCTGCTCCCCGAGGCTGAGCCCGAGATCGGTGCGGCGCTGACGGAGTATTTTGGAGACGAAGGAATCGCCGTCATTTCGGGCGTATCCTACCGCGCGATCCAAAGGACCGGGACTGGTGTCGCGCTAACGATTGTTCGCGACGGCGAGACCACGAGAATCGACGCAGATCAGGTACTGATTGCCACCGGGCGTACACCTAACGTCGAAGGCCTTGGGCTCATCGAACGGGGCATCGCCCTTTCGCAGAAGGGCGGCATTGCGGTCGATGATCGCATGCGGACCACCAAGGCCGGCATCTATGCCGCCGGCGACGTCACCGGCCGCGACCAGTTTGTCTATATGGCCGCCTATGGCGCCAAGCTCGCGGCCAGGAATGCGCTCAATGGCGACAGCTTGCGCTATGACAACAGTGCCATGCCCGCCATCGTGTTTTGCGATCCGCAGGTGGCGAGCGTCGGGCTGACCGAGATCGCGGCGCGCACAGCCGGACATGCGGTTCGTGTCTCGACGATCAGCCTCGACCAGGTCCCGCGCGCACTCGCTGCGCGCAACACCCGCGGCCTCATCAAGCTCGTCGCTGATAGCAGCAGCGGCCGGCTGCTCGGCGCGCATATCCTCGCGCCGGAAGGCGCCGACAGCATTCAGACCGCGGCGCTCGCGATCCGGCAAGGCCTCACGGTTGATGATCTCGCGGAAACGATTTTTCCGTATCTCACCACCGTCGAGGGCCTGAAGCTTGCGGCGCTCTCGTTCGGCAAGGACGTCGCCAAGTTGTCCTGCTGCGCCGGTTAGTCTGGCGAGGCATGACCGGCCCGGTTTGGATGACGTTGAGATGGCAGAAGTCGGAAAGGCAACTGCCAAGAGAGTTCGTCTTTTGCTCGAGCGACCCCAAGATCCAACAACTCCTATTTCTATTTCTTCCGAACCCGACTCACGCGCGATCACGCTGGTCCGGAAAGCCGCACGGGAGTTCGTTCAAGCGGCGATCGGACATCCAGAAACGTGATGATCGTTCTGCTGTTGGTTGCGGGTGATTTGAACCTACGAAACCAAGTTCAGATGAGTTTTCGAGGTCAAAAATGAAAACCCAGCAATCGACTGAGATTGCTGGGTTTTTCTGATCGATCTTGGTTGCGGGGACCCGCAACAAGCGCCCCCTGCGGCTACCCCGAATTCGATTTGCTGCATGAATTCAACGGGTTCTAAAGCCCGGGATTGAGGACGCCGCTTGGCGTCCCAGAGGTAAAGACCAACATGACCGATACCGCAAACGGTGGCCTCCCCGAGGCCGCCGCAAAACCCGTTTCCGACGACATGCCGCCGCACGAGCAAATCGCCGGATGGATCGAATCCGACGGCGACAAGCCGCCGCATGAGCGCATTCTCGCGATCATCGAATCTGACGACGACGGCGCCGACCTTTCCGAGGCGGGCGCCGGCCCCGAGGGGGAGCAAGGCGGCGATAGGGGCGCCGTGGATGCGCCAAACGCGTCCCCGCGCTCTTGGGGGTTCGATGTCGCGGAAATCAACCGCAGCTACGCGCTGGTGATTTTCGGCGGCAAGGCGATGGTGGTGAACGAACAGCCGTCCGGGCCGGTCAATGACCGGGTGCGGATGATGTCTTTCGAGTCCATGAATTCGTGGTTTGCGAACCGCCTCACCGAGATTGAGGGGGCGGATGGTAAGATCAAGACCGTCACCTGGGCCAAGGCTTGGCATGTGCATCGCGATCGCCGGCAATACGCCGGCGTGGAATTCTTTCCGAACCCCGATGGGGTTCCCAGCACGCCCAACTATCTCAACACTTGGCGGGGATTCAGCGTCACGCCGTCACCGGCTGGGAGTTGCGCCCGGTTTAAGGAACATTTGCGTGTGAACGTGTGCCGGGAAAACGAAGAGTACTACCGATATTTGCTTGGTTGGATGGCGCACCTTGTGCAAAAGCCGAGGGAACGCCCGGGAATCGCATTGGTGATGCGCGGCAGGAAGGGCACCGGCAAGACGGTCGTGGGGGATGTGCTAGGTTCGCTCTTCGCACCGCATTACTTCCCCGTCGATGACGCGCGGTATCTCACCGGACAATTCAACATGCACATGTCGAGTTGTTTGCTGTTGCAGGCTGATGAGGCGATGTGGGCCGGCGACAAGGCGGCTGAGGGGCGGCTCAAGGGCCTGCTGACATCGCGAATTCAGATGATCGAGGCTAAGGGCGTCGATCCGGTCCGAATGGAAAACCGCGTTCGCGTGATCATGACTTCCAACGAGGATTGGGTCGTTCCCGCGACGGGCGACGAGCGTCGCTTTTTTGTGCTCGACGTTGGCTCGTACGCCGAGCAGAACAATGAATATTTCGCGGAAATGTACGATGAGTTGGACGCCGGCGGGCGCGAGAAGCTTCTTCACGAGCTCTTGTCGTTCGATCTCGCCAAATTCGACATCTGGCGCATTCCGCAAACAAAAGCGTTGCTCGATCAAAAGCTGCGGTCGCTCGATCCGATCGATGATTTTTGGTTCAACCGGATTTGGGCGGGAACGCTGCTTCATGGCGATGACACATGGCGCAGCGTCGTCATCAGGGATGATCTTTATGGCGAATACCTCAAGGATGCCGCTCGGATGGGCATCGGCCGCAAGCGTAGCAGCGCTGACTTCGGCAAGCGTCTCAAAAAGCTTGCCTCTGGTATCGGGGACTGCCGGCCTTCCGTTGAAAGGGAGCCCGGTGTTGTCAGGCGCACATGGTGTTACTCTATGCCGTCGCTTGACGAATGCCGCGTCGCATTCGATAAACACATGGGCCAACCGATCGATTGGCCGGCGCTTCCCCCGGGAGAGGGCGAGCGAGCGCAATATTCGGCGGCGGCCGGTGACGACGACGAGCCTCCGGTCTAGGCCGTCTAGGCTGGGCGAGTATGCCTAGACGCGAATTGATCAACTAAATCAAGCTCCGGTCTAGGCAGTCTAGGGAGTCTAGGTCGCGCGCGTGTAGGCAAATTATCAGCCGGTCTCAGATTGAGGCCGGCTTTTTGTTCTAACTTCCTCTCTTTCACCTAGACTGCCTAGACATCCTAGACCGACCCTTAAATTACAGGGGTTTCTAGCGTCTAGGTCTCTTTCCGATGCCTAGACTGCCTAGACATCATTCACAACCAACCAACGGCTCTGTTCGCTGAGGTGTCATGTACGCCTTGGGGTGCGGAGCCTTTCTTTTTGAAAAGGACTCATCAGTGACACGACCAACCAAAGACCAAATCGAATTCGCCAAGGCGATGACGATCAAACAGCGCCATGTTTTGCGGGCGCTCGCGATCTATCCGAATGGATGGTTCATGAGCGCGAGCGAGCGCGCTGACCCTGAATTGTATGAACTGTTCCGGCACCGGCTCGTGCAGTGCCATCATGTTTGCGCAACTGGCGGCCTGCCGGCGTGGGGCGTCACCGAGCTTGGCAAGCGGATCGCGGAACGGCAGGCGAAGGGCGTCTACTAGGCGGCGGGTCCTTCCCGGACACCCACCCCCTACGGCCCAAGCGCGCCCCGAAAACGCGGCAGCCAGAAATTCCGAATCTTGGGTTGACGGGTTGCGGCAGTTGACACCGATGGGAAACTCAAAATGAGCAACGATCTAGCAGTCGGTCTATGGCTGTCGATCTCTGAAATTGCCCGGCTGAAAGGCAAATCGCGGCAGGCCATCGCCAAACGCGTTGCCTCGCTCGTCGCTGATGGTTTGCTCGACACGCGGCCCGGCGAGAATGGCACGAAGCTCGTTAACCTCGCGCAATTCGATCGAGCCGTCGGTGACGTTGGCGACGCCATCAAGGAAGGCGCTGCCGAGGCGCGCGCCGAGATCGAGGGAGCCGAAGCGCCAGCTTCGCCAGCGTTGCGCGATCATCAGGCGCGGGCTGCCCAGTACACGGCCGATCTTAAATTCCTCGATCTTGAGGAACGGCTCGGCCGGCTCGTGCCAGTGTCGGAGGTGAAAAGCGCCGGCGCAAAACTCGGCGAGATAGTTGTTCGCGTGATCGAACGCTTACCGACCTTTGCGGAAGCGGTTTCGGCTGCCGCCATCAAGGATGGCGCGCAGGGCGCGCGCGGCACCCTCAAGGAAATCGCGCGTCAGCTTCGCACTGAGATCGCCGAGGCGATGGGTGTGATCGTCGCCGAGGCCGAGCCTTCCTCGATCGAACCGAACCGAGACTAAATGCGCCGGCAAAAGCCGGCGCGGCACCAACGTTTGAAAGGAAATCATCATGGGTACAATTCTTGAAGCCCTTGCCGTCATTAAGGGCAAGGATGCGACCGGCGGCACCTTCGATTCCGTCGCCGCGAAAATCAATCGCATCGCCCGCGCCGCAAGCGCGCTCAACCGCGATGTGCAGAAACAAATGAACATGGCTGCGCTCGCCGAGCGGCAGGCGACGCGATTGGAGCGCGGCGCGACGCTGATCGGCAACGGCGCCAAGACGGCTGCCGGCGCCGCTGCGGCTTACGAGGGATCGCGCGCGCTGCACGCGATCGCCGCGCACACGGTCAAATCCGCCGCCGATCGCGGGCACGAAGAAACGCGCATGGCCGCCGCAGGCATGACGGAAAAGGAGATCAAAGAGGCCGGCGAGCTTGCCGGCTCGATCTCCAAAAGATATCCGTCGCTTTCGCAAACCGAGTTGATGCACACCGCCCGCAATGTGCGCTCGATGGTGGGAACGTTCGAGGAAGCGAGCCACGTGCTCGAACCTCTTGCGCAATTGCGTGTCGTCGCGCTCGGCGCGCATCCCGAGAAGGCCGCCGAGCTTGGCGAGGATTTCGACAAGCTCGCGAAGGGCATGGAGATCAAGGGCGTCACGCAAGACCTTGCTAAGTTCAACCACTACATCGATGGCATGGCGAAGGCGCTCAACGTGTTCGGCGACACGCTGCGGCCGACCGACTATTACGAGATGTTCAAGTACGGCCGCGCCGCCACCAACGCGTTGAGCGACGATTTCATGCTCAAGACGGCGCCGACGCTGGCGCAGGAATTGGGCGGCTCGTCGGCCGGTAAGGCGCTGTCGAGCTTCTACACGCAATTCGTCGGCGGCAAGATGTCGAACAAGGCGCTTGAACAGGCGCTCAAATATGGGCTGATCACCGACGAGTCCAAGGTGATCAAGACATCGACCGGCAACGTTAAGGGCGTGCTGCCCGGTGCCTTCGCCGGGCAGGAATACTTGCAGCCCGGAAAAACCGATCCCTATGGGTGGGTCAACAATGTGCTGTTGCCGGCGCTCGCGAAAAAGGGCGTTACCGATCCGGCGCAGATTCAAGAGGTGCTCGCGGGTCTGTCCTCGCAGCAAACGACGGCGCAAATGCTCTCGATCTTCGCCACGCAACAGGCGCGCATCCTCAAAGATGCCGAGTTGGTGCATGGCGCGAAAGGTGTCGGGGCGGCCGAGGATTTCCAAAAGAACGATCCGAAGGTGATCCGCAAGTCGATTGAGTCGCAGGTTGATAACTTCCTCGGCAACACGGCGGCGCCGTTCCTGCCGTTGACGAATGCCGGCGGCAATTGGCTCGCGAGCGGCCTCAGTTATATGGCCGAGAAGGGGAAAACCGAGCCGGTGCCAACCGCAACACGCCTCGGCTTTGTCTCGATGCTGATCGGTGCGCTCGGCCTGGACTCGGCATCCTCGGCGCTCGGCTCGGCCGGCGCATGGTGGCGCGGTGAAGGCGCCATGTCCGGCGTCAAATTCGGCATGACAAGGGCGTTGATGGAAGTGGCGCCTATGGTTGGCGCGCTGTCGGAGCGCAATTTGCTTGAGCCGACGCCCGAGCTAAAGCGCCTCGCCGGCCTGCACGCCGACAAATTCGACGCGTTGCGCGATATCGAGGCATCGGAAAAGGCGGCCGACATCTACGGCCACGATGATCCGACGTATGACGCGCAACTCAAGGCGATGAACGATGCTAAGCGCGCCAAGATCGAGGCCGAGTTGACCGATCTCGGCTATGCCGGCCCCGGCACGCCGGGGCGCGGGCAAATGGCCTCGCAATGGACGATCGACGATATCCGCAAGGCGACGGGCATCGGCGGCAACGGCGAGCCGGTCAAGGCCGAGGTTGTCGGCGAGGCGACGCTAAAAACCGAGATCACGGTTTCGCCCTCGCCCGACTTCCTCACGCGAATTCAACAGACCGTGCAAAACGGCATCAACGCGTTCCGATCGAGCAACGCGCCGGCAAGCGGCACGGCCGGCTCGACGGGGCGTTCGATGCCCGAGGCGGGGCCGCCGCAGTAGGCTTGGAAGGCGGCTAGGCTTTGCAGCCATAGCCGCCCATGCGTCAAAATCTAAAGCCGGGGAAAGATAGCCCGGCACGTTAAACGGCGGTCGATCGTGGCCGCCGTTTTTGTTTCGTACGATACAATTCGCCGATCACGTCGAAAATTATTTTGTTCGCGAGAGGCGGAAACTAGCGGATCACACTAGTTTCATGAACCTTGTTGAAAAGCCTGAGGTTGCGCGCGCGGCTAAGATCGGGAATGGTTGCTGCGGGTGTAGAAGCCCTGACTCGAACAGCATCGTTTCCAAAACTTGCTGCGGTTTCCCCGCCTTCGCGGGGTGGATCAACTTGGCCGCATGGCCGGGAGGGCCGCGCTATGTCCAGAGCGAAAGCTTAAAAGCGCGACCACCTGTTTCGAGCAGGTTTCTACCTCCCGGCTGCCGGCCCGACGCCGGCTGTAGAAGCCAACTCGAAAGGTTTCCTTTATGACCAAGACCCCAGCATCTTGCCATCGCGTGCGTTTTGCAACCTATCGAAATGACGAAACGGGCGAGACGACGCCGCTTTATCTCCACTCGCACGAGGCGATCGACGCTGAAATTGATCAGCGCATTCGTGCCGATGTGTCGCGGGCTGCACAGCATGAGGCGACCCGCGCTAAGTGGCACTCAGAATTTGGCCGTCGCGTTGCGGCCTAAAGGCGCTTTCGAGAAGCGCGGGCGGGGGGGCGTCCGCGCTTTTTCATTTCGAAAAAAGCGCGCTGATCACCTGCAATCAAGGGGCTTCCTGCAATTCCGTGCGGGGGGTGTTTGATTTCATGGGGAAGTCTTGACATAACCCCGGACGGATCAAAAGGCGTCACAAGACACCAACTCTGCATCAATGAGCGCGAAAACGGTCGCAGCCTGATAAAAGAGGTCCGGAGAAAAGATGCGCCGAACCGCTGTGGTTTAAGGGGTTTGCTGCGATTCCGTGTCCGGGTGATTTGATTTCATGGGGAAGTCTTGACATAACCCCGGACGGATCAGAAGGCATCACAAGACACCAACTCGCATCAATAAGCGCGAAAACGGCCGCGACATGATGGATAAGGGCCGGAAAAAGATGCGCCGAATCGCTGCAATCTAAGGGGTTTCCTGCAATTCCGTGCGGGGGGTGTTTGACGAGGGGGGTAAAGTCTTGACATAACCCCGGACGGATCAAAAGGCATCACGAGACGCCAACTCGCATCAATGAGCGCGAAAACGGTCACCGCCTGATCAAAGAGGGCTGGAGAAAAAATGCGCCGAACCGCTATGATTTAAGGGGTTTGCTGCGATTCCGTGCGAGGGTTGCTTGACCGGAACGGAAGTCCATTCTATCAACTCCGCACTGATGCAAACTGCCACAGAACGGCGCCAGCGAGCGCAACAACGGATCGGCAGTCGATCTCTTTAGGTTAGCCTACGGAAAAAAGAACCCGCCCCATTCGAGGCGGGTTTTTGCATTTCTGCGGCCAACCACGGAATGCAGCGGCTCAAATCGCGTCGCTGAACGTCACATGGCCGCGCGGCCATGCATCTCACTTCACAACATCGGAGTTATCATCATGTTTACACGACAGGACGTTTGCGCCCTGACGGGCATTCCCGTTGCGGCCTTCAAAACTCGGGCACGGCGGGACCAACTGCCGACCGTCAATGTGCCGTCTCAAGGCGCAACCGACGAGATTCGGGATCGCGCAAAGGAACGCGGGTGGAATTGGTTTTCGCCCGTCGATGTCCTTTTCATCGCCGTCCAAGAGCGTTTGATGATGGAGATCGGATACGCCGATGGCTCCAGCGCGGCCACCGCCGCGAAAATCGTCGAGTCCAACGCCGGCGATATCGGGCGCATGTATTGGCTGGCATCGCCAACGATCGGCGAGCCGTCGCCGCACGATCTTTGGGTCGGTTATCTGGGCTACACCGACCAAGGCGGGCGCAACAGCGGCGGGCGCAATCTCGGCGGCGACCTTGTGAGTGTTCTCGGACAACTCAAGGCGGATGCCGAGCAACAGAAAGCGCGGCTTGTCTTGGTGAACACATCAACTGTTCTCCGTGACATCCGCAACAATGCCGCTCGCTTTAACATCACCTTCCCGGTGCCGGCGGATTGGCGGTGACTAGGAAGCCTTGCCCGGCCGATCTTGGACAGCAAATCGCAACAATCCTCGCGCTGGTCTCCGCTGGCGAGCGAATAACAATCGCGACCGCCGCTAAGCGCACCGGAATCCCGGCCGACACCATCACGATCATCCTCGCGATCTACTATGCGGTTACGGATGAAGTGCTGAAACAGGTCGATCCCTTGGGCCAATCGCGCCACTAGGACAATCATATCATGAGCAGAACTGACAAGCCGCGCCGGCGTTCGCCGGCCGCGAACGCTACCGCGCGTGCCACGCGCGGCGCACCATTCCGGGCCGGCGCGGCAGCCGTACGCTCGGCAAGCGAGGACATTGCCGCTCGATTCGCGTCGAGCACCTACAACCCAAAAACGCGAACGGTTATCGCCGTCTTGTCCGTCGGCGCGCGCGTTCCAAGGTTTGGGGCCTTTGAGGAATTGTCGATCGCAACGGATGCGATCGACCTTCGCCGTGTGGCGCTCGGGCAGGTTCGCTTGCTCGATAGCCACGATCGATCCTCGGTCGATGCCATTTTGGGCGTCGTCACCGACGCATGGATCGAGGGCGGCAAACTACTTGGCCGCATCCAATTTTCTGAAACCGACGCCGGTCGCAATGCCGAGGGCATGGTCGCGCGCGGCGAGGTTTCGGCGATTTCGGTCGGCTACCGCGTCAACGTTTGGGCGCGGGTCGGCATCGAAAACGATGTCGAAATCTGGCGCGCGGACGAATGGGAATTGCTGGAAGCATCCCTTGTGTCCGTTCCCGCCGACGCAGATGCGCTGATCCGTTCGGCGCAAACCACTCACAACACACACCTGAAAGGAAACCGGATGGACCCGGAAGTGATTGATAATTCCAACAGTGAAAATACTCGCGAGATCGACGTGCGCTCGCCGCAGAACGATGGCGCGCGGCAGGTGATGTCGGATCGCGAGGTTCGTGAAGCTTACGACATCGCCGAGCGCGCCAGCATCCCGCTCGATTTCGTGCGCCGGCACGTCGACTCCGGCGGCACGATGGCTGATTTCCGCGAACGTGCGTTTGAACGGCTCGCGGACAATGCCAACCGGACTCGCACCGACGCCGCGCGCAGCGACGAGACGTTTGAGAATCCGGACTTTCTGAGCCGGACGATCGTTGATGCGCTGTATTCCAAGATGACCGGCAAGGCCCCGACGGGCGCCGCTGTTGAGATGGCCGGCCGCTCGATGTTGGAGATGGGTGCCATGATCCTGCAGTCGCGGGGCGAGCGGGTGTCTTGGGCCAATCGCGTCACCCTGGCCGATCGCATTCTGACTCGATCTGGCGGGATGCATACGACTTCCGACTTCCCGAATCTGCTTACGCTCGCTGGAAACCGCGTGTTGGCCGATGCGTATCAGATTGCGCAGACTCCGCTGAAACAGCTTGCCCGCCGGCGAACCGCGCCCGACTTCCGGCCTGTCTCGATCTTGCGCCTCAGTGAGGCACCGCGCCTTGAGAAGGTGCTTGAGAGTGGCGAGGTCAAGCACGGCTCTCGGGCCGAGGCTAAGGAAGGATTTGCGGTCAATACTTACGCGAAAATTTTCTCGATCTCGCGGCAGGCGATCATCAATGACAACCTCGGCGCATTCGGCGAAACGTCGGGCGATTTCGGTCGCGCCGCCGCATCGACGGAGGCTGATCTTATCGCCGGCTTGCTGCTGGCGAACGGCGGCGACGGCGCTGATCTCAACGACGGCAATCCCGTCTACAGCACTGTGCGCGGCAACAAGGCGGCGGCCGGCTCGGCGATCACCGTCGCCTCGCTCGGCGCCGGCCGCAAGGTCTTGCGTGACGCCACGGATATCGACGGCATCACGCCTCTGAACGTGGTGCCTCGCCATCTCGTCGTCGGTAGCGCAAAGGAAACCGAGGCCGAGCAAGTGCTGCATGAGCTTTCGGCGGTGCAGGTTGATCAGGTGAACCCTTTCCCGGGCAAGCTCACCCTGCACGTCGAGCCCCGCTTGACCGGCAATTCTTGGCGCCTCTTTGCCGATCCGGGCCAGTTGGCGACGCTCGTTATTGCGTATCTCGCCGGCCACGAAGGCCCGCAGATCAACCTGCAATATGGCTGGGACGTGCTCGGCGTCGAATTCCGCGCCGTGCTCGACTTCGGTTGCGCCATGCAGGATTGGCGCGGCACGTACCTGAATCCGGGCGCGTAAAGCCAGCGCATCAATTTGCGGAGTCGCCCTAGGGCGGCCCCGCACTACCGTGAGTGGGCATCTCCTGTAGGGCGAGCGGCCACGTCCTCGCCGAAAGCGATCCTCCCCGCCCACTCGCGGCTCCGCACGTCGGGGCCAAGGATCGTTGTGGCCGCACTAATTTTCCCAAGGTTTGATCAGATGTGCGACGAGAAAACATTCGCGCGCCACGGCGGCCCGTTGCCGCTGCGGCAGGCGCCGCGAGACTCGTCGCGGGAGGCCTTGAAGGCCCTTGTGCGGGCGCTTGCGCGGGCTGACGCAATCGAGGATTATCGGCGCCGGAATGGCGACCTTGAGGGGGGCGACGGCCGGTGAAAGCAGCAATCTACGCCCGGTTTAGCGACAAAGAGAAGCAAACCGATAAATCGATCGAGGATCAAGTCGCGCTTTGCCGGGCGATGTGCGAGCGCGACGGATTGACCGTCGAGCAAGTCTATTCCGATCACGGAATTTCCGGCGCCAGCACCCTTAACCGGCTCGCCCTGCAACGCCTGATGCGCGACGCCAAGGCCGGCAAGTTTGCCGTCGTCGTCGCGGAATCGCTCGATCGCATCTCGCGCGATCAGGAAGATTTGGCCGGCATACACAAGCGCCTGAACTTCGCCCGCGTCGAGATCAGAACATTCGTCGATAACACCGTCGGCGAGATTCACGTCGGCGTTAAGGGACTCGTCGGTGCCCTCTATCTCAAAGACCTCGCGCAAAAGACGCGACGCGGGCAAGCCGGCGTCGTGCGCGACGGCCGCCACAATGGCGGGCGCAGTTTTGGTTATCGGCCGGTGCTCGGGCGCCCCGGCATTCTGGAAATCGACGAGACCGAGGCCGACACCGTGCGGCGAATTTTCGAGCTATACCTCGACGGAAACACACCCCGCGAGATCGCCGCCCGGCTCAACAAAGAACGCGTGCCCGGCCCGCGCGGCGGCGTGTGGAACGCCTCGACGATCGGCGGCAGTCGCACGCGCCGCAATGGCATCCTGCAAAACGATCTCTATGCCGGGCGCATCATCTGGAATCGGCAATCTTTCGTCAAAGACCCGGAAACCGGCCGGCGCATCAGTCGGCCTAATCCGCGCGACCAATGGATGCAGGCCGACGCCGAGCATCTGCGCATCATCGACGCTAATACATGGGCGCGCGCGCAAGGCCGTGTCGGCGATCGCGCCGGCACGCCGCACAAGGCGCGCCCGGTGCATCTGTTGTCGGGCCTCGTGAAGTGCGGCAAGTGCGGCTCGGGCATGATCGCGTGCGGCTCGGGCAAAGACGGCATCCGCCTCATGTGCTCGCGCCGGAAGGAAACCGGCTTGTGCGACAACGCGCTCGGCGTGCCGCGATCCGTCGTAGAGGAACGCGTGCTCAAGGGGATCGAGCAACACCTCGCCGATCCCGATCTCGTCGCCGAGTATGTCGCCGAGTATCACCGCATGAGTCGCGAATTGAACAGCAAGGCCGCCGGCAAAATCCGGGCGATCGAGAAACGCCTCTCGACGGTTAACACCTCGATCGGCCGGCTCGTCGATGCGATCGTTTCAGGCACCCCGGCCCGCGCGGTGCAAGACCGCCTCGCGGCCCTTGAGGCCGAGCGCGACGAGATCGAGCGCGAGCGCGCGGCCGTCGGCGCCGATCCCGTCGAGTTTCATCCCAACGCGGCCAACGCCTACCGGCTCAAAATCAGGTCGCTCAAGAAATGGCTGGCGGATTCGGGCGAGGAAGCGCGGCAGGCCGCCTTCGCCGGCATCCGTGAGATTGTCGAGAAAGTGACGATCCATCCGCGCGGGCCGGGCGAGCCGGTGGGGATCGAGATCGACGGCCAACTCGCCGCGATCCTGCGACTCTCCGACACCGTTACCGGGGCCGTCGAGTCGCAGGGGGCGATGGTTGCGGGGATAGGATTTGAACCTATGACCTTCAGGTTATGAGCCTGACGAGCTACCGGGCTGCTCCACCCCGCGTTAAACCGTTGCATGCCTTGCAGAAGGGGAGCCCGAGGCGGCCGGCCAACGCTTGATACGGCGCCGATCGATCCGTCCGGGGGCTTCCTGAGAAGGCGACCCGGGCCGAAGCCAGCGGGTGCGGGGCGTATGTATCAACGTCGCCCCGGTTTGGAAAGCCCCGCGAGACGGTTTTTGAGGATTTTGTGACGTCGAAATCACCGGTTTTCCTGGCAAAATTGCCGCGGGGAACCGGCCCTTGCCAGAAACCGCGCAAAAGCGGAGCTTGGCGCCAAACAAAGCCGTCATGGAAACGTCATCTGAGGGGAAACGCCATGGAGCGGTCATTGAAGAGTCCCGGGCTTCACGCGCTCGAAGAGACCTTCCACCGCCAGGTCGAGATGTCGCGGAACGAGCCAGCACCGAGCTTGCAGGCGCGGCTCGACCGGCTCCGCCGCCTGCGGGCCGCGGTCACCGAGAACGAGGCGCGATTCGAGGCGGCGATTTCGGCCGATTTCGGCCACCGCTCCACCGTCGAGACCGTGATCGCCGAGACCATGCTGGTGCTTGGCGAGATCAAGCACGCGGCCACGCACTTGAAGCGCTGGATGGCGCCGCGAAAGATCCCGACCACGCTGCAATTTGCTCCCGCGAAGAACCGATTGATCCCGCAGCCGCTCGGCGTGGTCGGTATCATCGCGCCCTGGAATTATCCGCTGCAGCTGACGCTGGCGCCCGCGGTCGCCGCGATCTCCGCTGGCAACAGCGCGATCATCAAGCCGAGCGAGCTGGTGCCGCGCTTCGCCGAGCTGTTGATGGAGGCGATCGAGAAGAAATTCGACACCACCGAACTCGCGGTGACCGATATCGATGACGAGGTCGCCAGAGCCTTTGCCGCGCTGCCGTTCGATCATCTGATCTTCACCGGCTCGACCCGCGTCGGCCGGCTGATCGCCGAAGCCGCCGGCCGTAATCTAACGCCGGTGACGCTCGAGCTCGGCGGCAAGTCGCCCGCGATCATCGACGGCTCCGCTGATATCGATGAGGCCGCCCGGCGCATCGCCTATGGCAAGCTGCTCAACGCCGGCCAGACCTGCATCGCGCCCGACTATGCGCTGGTGCCGGAAGCTTCCGTGCAGCCCTTCGCGATGCGGCTGCAGGGCCACATGCAGCACATGTACGGCACGAACCCCGCCAACCCGGACTACACATCGATCATCTCGGACCGGCATTACGCAAGGCTTGAGCACCTCTTGGCCGACGCCGCGGCGAAGGGCGCCAACATCATGCAGCCGGCCGCGCCCAACGATCCCGAATGGAAGCGCAAGCGCAAATTCCCGCCGACGGTCATCGTCGATGCGACGCCCGAGATGGCCGTGATGCAGGAGGAAATCTTCGGACCGCTGCTGCCCGTGATGGGGTATCGCGACGCCGCTGAACCTATCGCCTACGTCAACAAGCACGACCGCCCGCTCGCGCTGTACTGGTTCGGCACCGACAATGCCGCCCGCGACGAGGTGCTGGCGCGCACGGTGTCGGGCGGGGTGACCATCAACGACTGCCTGTTCCACATCGCGCAGGCCTATCAGCCGATGGGCGGCGTCGGCGCATCCGGCAGCGGCGCCTATCACGGCGAATGGGGATTCGAGACGCTGACCAAGCTGAAGCCGGTATTCTACCGCTCGCGGCTGAACCGGCTGGCGGACCTCTATCCGCCCTATGGGGCCAAGATCGCGCGGCTGGAGAGACTGATGCGGCTGTTGTCGTAGTGCTGTCGCTCCGGGGCGATGCGTTAGCGCCTGGATGGCTTGCGCGTGGTCGACGCGTCGATCATGCCACCCCTGATCGGCGGCAACACCAACGCACCGACCATCATGATCGGCGAGAAGGCCGCCGACATGATCAGAGCTGAGATGCGGGCGGGGTAACGATCGCAAGCGGCACGAAGAAATCGTAGCCCGGATGGAGCGAAGCGTAATCCGGGACCTTCGCGCCTACACTCCCCGGATTTCGCTTCGCTCCATCCGGGCTACGAACTGATGCGAAGCTTGAGGATTGCAATGACGCGCGGGTCAATTCAGCAGGAACCCGCCATCGACGGTCACCACGGTGCCGGTCATGTAGCGCGAGGCATTCGATGCGAGCAGCATGATCGCACCATCGAGATCGGATTCCGCGCCGACCCGGCGCTGCGGGATCCGCTTGGTCAGTCGCTCGCCCGATGGCGTCGACCAGAAATCGTGGTTCATCTCGGTGTCGATATAGCCCGGAGCCAGCGCGTTGACGCGGATGTTGTTGCCGGCGAGCTCCAGCGCCATCGCCTTGGTGCCCTGGATCATGCCGGCCTTGGAGATCGCGTAAGGCGAGACGGCCTTCAACACGCCCTGGCCGAGCACGGAAGCGATGTTGACGATGTTGCCCGCCTGCTTGCGCGCCATCATGCGGCGCGCCAATTCGGTGGCGAGGAAGAAGGCGCCCTTCAGATTGGAATTGATCACCGCGTCCCAGTCCGCCTCGGTCTGCTCGGTCGACAGCTTCTCGATCGCGATGCCGGCATTGTTGATCAGGACCGTGATCGGACCGAGCGCCGCTTCCGCGGCATCGAGCGCTTTCGCGATGGCGGAAATGTCCGTGACGTCCATCTGCACGGCGGCCGCACGACCGCCCTTTGCCTTGATCTCGTCCTCGAGGCTTTTCAGCTTCGCGGTCTGCCGCGCCGCGAGCACGACCGCGGCACCATGCGCCGCCAGCACGCGGGCGAACTGCCGCCCCAGCCCCTGTGAGGCGCCGGTGACGAGGATGATTTCTTTACTGACATCGAATAGGTCGGACATCGACTGGTTCCTGGATCAGAGCGGCCGATTGATAGCTACAATTGTGCCGATTGTAATCCTGATTCATTGACCAAGGGACCGCGGTACAAATGGGGTGGGGAAATCCCGTCCATGAACAGTTTCGATGCTGTCGTCGCCCTCGGGTTGCTGTTCGCGATCGTGACCGGATTCAGCACCGGCCTGTTGCGCAGTGCGATCACGATCCTCGCCTATCTGGTCGCAATGCCGATCGCGGTGGCCGTGCTGTCGATCGTCGGACCTGGCATCGCGAACCTGCCGGCGTCGCCCTTTCCTCCCAACGGGGTATTGTTGTTCGCGCTCTTTCTCGTGACCGGCGTCGTGCTCGGAAAGCTGGCGCGAACCATGCTCGACGACGCGGTCGGATCGGAGATCGGGATCGCCGATCGCCTCGGCGGCGCGCTGCTTGGCGCGGTCAGGGCCGGGCTCGTCGTGACCACCCTCGTCCTGGTCTTCGATCAACTGGTGCCTTTAGCCAAGCAGCCGCAATTCCTCAACGGATCGCGATTGCGGCCGCTGTTTTCGGCTGCCGGGCAAACCGGCTTCCGCTCGTTGCCACCGGAGATCACCATGACAATCGAGCGGTTGCGGCGCGAACGGCGCACTTAGCCTGTTCCTGTCCGGCATGCACTTATGCATTGCACATACCTTATCGGCGGCGCCGAGCTTGGCTAGAATGCTGCCCTCGAACCTTTTACAAACCGACCCGACATCACAGGGAGCGAAACCGTGGATCTTGGAATCAAAGGCCGCCGCGCCATCGTCTGCGCATCGAGCAAGGGACTGGGCCGCGCCTGCGCGATCGCGCTCGCCAATGAGGGCGTCCATGTCACGCTGACGGCGCGCGGCGCCGAGGCGCTGAAGCAGACCGCCGACGAGATCCGCAAGGCGCACCCCGACGTCACCGTCACCGAGATCGTCGGCGACATCACGACGCCGGCGGGACGCGAGGCCGTGCTGAAGGCCTGCCCCGATCCGGACATCCTGATCAACAATGCCGGCGGCCCGCCGCCCGGCGACTTCCGCAACTGGACCCGCAACGACTGGATCAAGGCGATCGACGCCAACATGCTCACCCCGATCGAGCTGATCAAGGCGACCGTCGACGGCATGATGGCACGCAAGTTCGGCCGCATCGTCAACATCACCTCCGCTGCGGTGAAGGCGCCGATCGAGATTCTCGGCCTCTCCAACGGCGCGCGCGCCGGCCTCACCGGCTTCGTCGCCGGCCTGTCGCGCAAGACCGTGATCAACAACGTCACCATCAACGGCCTGTTGCCGGGCCCGTTCGAGACCGACCGGCTCCGCGGCACCGCCAAGCCCGAGGCCGAGAAGCGCGGCATTCCGATCGAGCAGGTTCTGGCCGATCGCGCCAAGCTCAATCCAGCCGGCCGCTTCGGTCATCCCGACGAGTTCGGTTACGCCTGCGCCTTCCTGTGCGGCGCCAAGGCGGGCTTCATCACCGGGCAGAACATCCTGCTCGACGGCGGCGCCTTCCCGGGCACTCTCTAATGCCGCCGATTTGAAGTTCCTGCACTGTATGCGGCGAGGCCGATTGGAAACTTCAAATCGGTAAAGCGGCATTAGAGACTCATGAGTCTTGCTAGCGCCCTCTTGCTTTCCGAAGTTCGCGCAAGAGGTCGCTGGTCACGTTCACGAACTTCGGAAAGGGGCGCTAGATGAGAGCGGTCTGGTACGAACGGACCGGCGCGGCGCCGACGGTGCTCACCGTCGGCGAGATGCCGACGCCTGATGCGGGCCCCGGCGAGGTCCGCGTCAGCCTGGAAGCCTCCGGCGTCAATCCCGCCGATGTCGGCCGCCGCAGCGGCAATTATCGGCAGATGGAATTTCCGCTGATAATCCCGAACAGCGATGGCGCGGGCGTCATCGACCAGATCGGCGCAGGTGTGACGCGCTTTGCCGTCGGCGATCGCGTCTGGCTGTTCAACGGCCAGCGCAACGGCCGCGCCTTCGGCACCGCGGCCGAGTACATCACGATCGCCGACCATCTGGTGACGCCGCTTGCCGATGACGTGTCCTTTGCCGCTGGTGCGACGCTCGGCATCCCCTGCATGACCGCGTGGTGCGCGCTGTTCGCGGACGGGCCGATCACCGGACGGACGGTGCTTGTCACCGGCGGCGCCGGCGCGGTCGGCCACTATGCCGTGCAACTGGCAAAATGGGGCGGCGCGCGGGTGATCGCGACCGTGAGCTCGCAGGTCAAGGACATGGAAGCACGGCTCGCCGGCGCCGACATGGTGGTGAACTACCGCACCGAGGATGTCATCGCGAAAGTCATGGCGTTCACCGCGAACCGCGGCGTCGACCGCGTGATCGACGTCGATTTCGGCGGCAATCTTGCGACCACGCTGAAGATCATGGCGTTCAACTCGACGATCGCGGTCTACGCCACCAACGGCAACCGCACGCCCACGGTGCCAGTGCGCGAGTTGATGGAGAAATGCATCACGGTGCGTTCGCTGGTGCTGTTCGCGCTACCGCCGACGCTGCTCGCAGCCGCCCAGGCGGACATCACCAAATGGCTCGCAGCCGCTCCCCGCGTGCATAATATCGCCGGGCAGTTCGCCCTGGCCGAGACGGCCCAGGCCCATCTCGCCGTCGAGAAGGACGACAAGATCGGCACGGTGATCGTCGACTGCGCAAGGTGATGCGCCGAAGCGCGGGGCTTAATGTATCGGCGTGGGGCCTTCGTCGCCCGGCAGGAGCCCGAGTTCGTCGAGACCTTCGGCAAGCAGATCACCCAGCATAGGCTCACCCAGCAGGTAGCTCGCGGTATTGTGCCCCCTGTGCCCGCGCGCGGCTTCGCGCCTGAGCTCTGTCCATTCCTCGATCGAGCCGTCGCCGCGACCAAGTCGCATCAGGGCAATGAGATCGACCTGCTCGTCCTCGCTCAGCGCGTCGATGAAACCGGCGATCTCGCGCATCACCGGGTCCGTGCCGTCATCCTCCAATACGTCGATCATGTCGTCGTCAGCGCTGTTCGAGCCGGAGTCCGGATCGACCGCCGCCTCCTTGACGTCGAATTCCCGCGCCTTCTCGATCAGAAAGCCGACCTTTTCGGGAGAGATAGTGAGTTCCGGCATTCGCGCACTCCTTCTTCCCACGAGGCGGTAACGCTGAAGGCGCCGACTTGATCCATTGCACCGCGGCGCGGAAACCCGCATGTTGGCGACAGAGCAACAAGAAACAGAGGACACGCAGCATGCACTGGACCGTGGGCAAGGTCAGGATCACCAAGGTCGTCGAGCTCGAGACCGTCGGCAGCACGCGCTTCATCCTGCCACTCGCTGGCCGGGAGGAGATCCAGCGCCTGCCCTGGCTGATCCCGCATTTCGCCAACGAGGACGGCCGGCTGAAGATGTCGATCCACTCGCTGCTGGTGGAGACGCCAGAGCATCGCATCATCGTCGACACCGGCCTGGGCAACGACAAGCAGGGCCGCAACGTGCCGACCTGGAACAACCGCACGGATCCGTTCCTGGAGAAGCTGACGGAGGCGGGATTCGCACCCGAGAGTATCGACACCGTGCTATGCACGCATCTGCATGTCGACCATGTCGGCTGGAACACCAGGCTCGTCGACGGCAAGTGGGTGCCGACCTTCGCCAATGCACGTTACGTGTTCGGCAAGACCGAGTTCGACCATTGGCGCGACCACAGCAACGATCCCGCGCATGCCGCCGTGTTCGCCGATTCGGTGAAACCGATCTCCGACGCCGGCAAGGCCGAGCTTGTGCCGAGCGACCACCGGCTGACCGACGAGATCACGCTGATCCCGACGCCAGGCCACAGTCCCGGTCATATGAGCATCCACATCAGGTCCGGCGGACAGGAAGGACTGCTGACCGGCGACGTCGCCCATCATCCGTGCCAGATGTACCATCTGGACTGGTCGTCGACGGCGGACTCCGACCAGAAGCAGTCGGCCGCGACGCGGCGCCAACTGTTCTCGCGCTTTGCCGACACGCCGACGCTGGTGATCGGCGGACATTTCAACGCCGGCCACATGAAGCGCGATGGTGACGCCTTCAGGTTCATTGCGCTGACGTGAACCGTACGGTGGGCAAGCCGCCGGTGTGCACACCATCTGCGCAAGCCGACGGCCCCGGCGCGATGGCGCCTTTACCACCCTACCCTGCGCTTTCGGCGGTTGAATTTCCCCGCGTGCTGTTCCATGAAGCGTGCCGAGGTATACCAGCAACAATCCTCAAGACCCCGTAGGGAGTGATCAACATGAAGCTTGTTCGTTATGGCGAAAAGGGTGCGGAAAAGCCCGGTCTGATCGACAAATCCGGCCAGCTCCGCGACCTCTCGGCCCATCTGAAGGACCTCACCGGCGAGGCCTATGCGCCGGAGTCGCTGAGGAAGCTCGCTGGCCTCGATTCCGCCTCCCTGCCCGCCGTTTCCGGCAAGCCGCGCCTCGGCGCGCCCGTCACCGGCATCTCCAAATTCGTCGCGATCGGGCTGAACTATACCGATCACGCCAAGGAGACCGGCAACCCGATCCCGTCGGAGCCGATCTTCTTCCTGAAGGCCAACACCGCGCTGTCGGGGCCGAACGATCCGGTCGAAAAGCCGCGCGGCTCGACCAAGCTCGACTGGGAAGTCGAGATCGCCGCCATCATCGGCACCCGCGCCAAGTACGTCTCGGAAGCCGACGCGTTGAACCACGTCGCGGGCTACTGCATCTGCAACGACGTCTCCGAGCGCAACTTCCAGATCGATCGCCCGGGTCAGTGGACCCGCGGCAAGTCGCACGACACGTTCGGCCCGCTCGGCCCGTGGGTGCTGACCAAGGATGAAGTGCCCGACGTGCAGAACCTCTCGATGTGGCTCGACGTCAACGGCCAGCGCCGCCAGACCGGCTCGACCAAGACCATGATCTTCTCGATCGCGAAGTGCGTCTCCTATCTCTCGCAATTCCTGACGCTGCTGCCCGGCGACATCATCACCACCGGCACCCCGCCCGGCGTCGGCAGCGGCATGAAGCCGCCGACCTTCCTCAATGTCGGCGACGTCGTGACCCTCGGCATCGAAGGCCTCGGCGAGCAACGCCAGGAAATCGTCGCGGCATGAGATCCGGCCAGCGCTACCGTCATTGCGAGCGAAGCGAAGCAATCCATCCCTCCATACATGCGGAAGCCTGGATTGCTTCGTCGCTTCGCTCCTCGCAATGACAGCTCCAGTCCGATAGCTCCAGCGAGGCCTCCATGAAACTCACCTTCTCTCCAGCCTCCCCTTTCGCCCGCAAGGTACGCATCGCCGCGATCGAGCTCGGCCTGATCGACAAGATCGAGCTGGTCCCGGCCACTGTCGCGCCCGGCCAGGCCAATGACGAATATTCGAAGATCACTCCGCTGAAGAAGTTGCCGGTGCTGATCCTGGACCATGGCGATGTGATCCTGGATTCCTACGTCATCGTCGAATATCTCAACGAGCTCGGCAGCGGCCGGCTGATCCCGGGCTACGGCCCGCGGCGCTGGAAGGTGAAAACCGATCATTCGCTGATCAACGGGATGCTCGATTCCATGCTGCTGTGCCGCTACGAGAAGATGGTGCGGCCGCAGGGCTCGGCATGGCCGGCCTGGTACGACGATCACTGGAATCGGGCGTGGACCGGCATGGCGCGGTTCGAGAGCCGGCCCGAGGTACTGAACGGACCGTTCGACATCGCACAGATCGGACTGGTTTGCGTGCTCGGCTACGCCGACTTCCGCTTCGCCGATTGCGGCTGGCGCAAGGCCTATCCCAAACTCGACGCATTCTACCAGAAAATGCAGGAACGGCCGTCGGTGAAGATCTCGGCGCCGCCGCCGGCGTAACACCAGGGGTCATGGGGAAGATGCGCATGCGCGATCGCTCCCCCCTGATCCCTCTTCTCTGTGCGGCCCTGCTCTCGTACATCGTCTGCAGCTTGTCGGGGGCGGACCGGGCGCGCGCTGGCTGCTTGCACGAACGTGAGCTGCATCGCAGCTTTCGGCACGACCAGCGCGCCGCCATTCGCGACCTCGATCTTGTGATGATGACTACGTCACCCTGCACGGCACGCAACCCTGCACAGCAGGCCGCAGCAGGGCCTTGCGGCGATGGACATCGTCGCCAACATCATCATTCCCGCCGTGCGCGACGCGCGCTGATCTTCTCAAGGAAAATCACCATGAGCCTGAAATTCACCGTCGGCGATCTCACCATCCATCGCATCGTCGAGCAGGAGACCACGTTCCTGCCCGCGCTCGACATGCTGCCCGGGCTGACGCCGGAGGTGCTCGCGGAGAACCGCGCCTGGATGAAGGCCGCGGGCGCGCTCGACGACAGCGACACGCTGATCCTGGCGTTCCAGTCCTATGTCGTGAAGACGCCGCACCACACCATCCTGATTGACAGCTGCATCGGCAATGACAAGCCGCGGCCGGGACGGCCGACCTGGAACATGAAGACCGACGACAGCTATTTGCGCGCGCTTGCCGCAGCCGGCTTTTCGGTCGGCGACATCGATTACGTGATGTGCACGCATCTGCATGTCGACCACGTCGGCTGGAACACGCGGCTGGAAAACGGCCGCTGGGTGCCGACCTTCCCGAACGCGCGCTACGTGTTCGACAAGATCGAGTTCGACTACTGGACCGAAACCAACGCAAAGACCGAGGTCGCGCCGTTCGTCGACAGCGTGCTGCCGGTGGTCGAAGCCAACAGGGCCGAGATCGTCCGCAATGACTTCGCGATCGGCGATCACACCCGCATCCTGCCGACGCCCGGCCACACGCCGGGCCATATCGCCTTCACCTTCGGCCGCGGCAAGGACGACGCGGTGTTTTCAGGCGACCTGATGCATTCGCCGATCCAGACGCATTATCCGGAGCTGTCGGCAAAGTTCGATGTCGACCAAACACAGTCCGCGAAGACGCGGCGAAGCTTCCTGGAGCGCTATTGCGACACCGACACGCTGTGCTGCCCCGCGCATTTCCCCTCGCCGTCGGCCGGCAGGATCAAGCGGATGGGCAACGGGTTCGTGTGCGAGATGACGTAGCCGTCTGCTCGCTTCACCTCGCCCCGCGAAGAACGGGGAGAGGGAGCGGACGGACCGCCAGCTCAATCGAACAGGCTCGGCGTGTGGTTCACGATCGCGCCTTCGATCTCGAGCATCTTCAGCTTGGTGACCACGCCGCCATTGGCGGAGAAGCCGCCGGGCTTGTTGCCGGCCGCCAGCACGCGGTGACAGGGCACGACGATCGGGCACGGGTTGCGGCCGAGCGCCTGGCCGACGTCGCGTGACAGTTCGACGCCGCCGAGCTGCTTGGCGATCTCGCCATAGGTCATGGTCTTGCCCGGCGGGATCTTGCGCGCGATGTCGTAAACGCCGCGGTTGAACTCCGGCACGCCGTCAAGATCGAGCGCGATGTCGGCGAGATCGTTCGGCTTGCCAGTCAATAGCTCGACCATGCCGTCAATCGCGTGCTGCACCTCGGCCGGCGGGGCCGCTTCGGTAACGTCACCGCTGCGCTGGAAGATGCGTTTGCGGGTCTTCTCTTCATTGCCCATCGGCAGTTGCACGCCGGTGATGCCGTGCTCGCCCCAGACCACGCCGCAGGCGCCGATCGGGGTCTCGAAAATCGCAAAATTCTGGCCGGTCATGGCTCGCTCCAGATGTTTCTTTAGATATCTCTTGGCTCATGCTCCTGAACCTGATGTTGGGCCGGAATCTAGGCTTGGAGAATGTTGCTATCCACCCGAATCCTGTGGGAACTTGCCTGGAATCAACAACATCACCCAGTCTGCGAGCCCCCATGCAAAGCCTCCACGTCAACGGTTTCGACATGCCCTATCTCGATATCGGCGCGGGCCCGCCGCTGGTCTGCGTGCACGGCTCGCTGTGCGATTTCCGCATCTGGTCGGCCGTGCTGGGGCCGCTGACGCGCAAGCATCGCGTGATCGCGGTCAGCCTGCGGCACTTTTTCCCGGCGCAATGGGACGGCGTTGGCGACACCTATTCGATCGCCCAGCACGTCGACGACGTGATCGCCTTCATCGAGACGTTCGACACCAGGCCGGTCGACCTGATGGGTCACTCCCGCGGCGGCCACATCTCGTTCCGCGTCGCGCAGCGGCGGCCAGACCTGCTGCGCAAGCTGATCCTCGCCGAGCCCGGCGGCGAGCTTGACGGCACGCTCGATCCCGGCTTCCAGCCCGGTCCCTCGCCGCTGGCGGCGCGGATCGCGGCTTCCGCCGACCTGATTGCGAAGGGCGACATCGATAGCGGCATGCAGATCTTCATCGACGCGCTCGAGGGCCCCGGCGCCTGGCGGCGGCTGCCCGCCGCGCCGAAGCAATTGCTGCTCGACAACGCGATGACGCTGATCGGCCAGACCCGTGACAAGCGCCCGCCCTTCTCGAAGGCGGATGCGGAGGCGATCAGGACGCCGACGCTCTTCATCGGCGGCGCGAACACCAAGGGCGTGCTGCCGAAGGTGCTGCGCGCCCTCGCCGCCAATGTGAACGGCGCGCGTGTCGAGATGATCCCGGGCACCACGCATCCGATGTTCGAGCAGGCCCCGCGGCGTTATTGCGAGATCGTGCTGGAGTTTCTGGCGGGCTAAGAAGGTCTGGTCACGTAGGAGATGCACCTCTCCCCTTACAAGGTAGGGGAATCGCATATGCCGGTTATGCCGCGCGTTCGATGCCTGTGGTTTGGTTGGTCTACCCACAAACTCGTCATGCCCGGGCTTGTCCAGGACAGGCCCGGGCATGACGATGTGGAAACGTCACCCCGGAGCCCGGCGATGTCATATGCGATTGCCCTGCCTTACAAGGGGAGAGGGTGCACCATCTGCGCGGCGGGAGATCTCACACCTTCCATACGCCGACGGGTTGGCGCACGGCGACGTTGAGCCGGTTCCAGACATTGATCGCAGCGATCGCGAGAACGAGTGCTGCAAGCTGACGTTCGTCGAAATGCTTGTCGGCCTCGTTCCAGATCGCGTCCGGCACCGGATCCTCGCGGTCGCTGAGCCGGGTCAGCGCTTCCGTGAGCGCCAGCGCGGCGCGCTCGGCTTCGGTGAAATAGGGCGTGTCGCGCCACGCCGCAACGGCGAACAGCCGCTCATCGGTCTCGCCGGCGCGCTTGGCAAGCTTCGGATGCATGTCGACGCAGACGCTGCAGCCGTTGATCTGGCTGGCGCGCAAATGGACCAGTTCGAGCAACCGTTCCGGCAGACCCTGCTTGGTGCTCTCGTTGAGCGCCTGGATCGCCTTCATGGCCTCGGGAATGACCATGACCGGGTGGTTCATACGGGCTTGCATGGTGTCAGTCTCCTGCTTTGCATGTTTTGACGCGGCGGTGCCGATCTGTTGTCACGTCGGCCGGATTTGCTCCGTCATGGCCATGACGGAGCGGACAAAGGGAATGTGACCGATGGACGATAAGAAATTTCTGGCCGAGCAGTTCGAGGCCAGCCGGCCCCGCTTGCGGGCCGTGGCCTATCGCATGCTGGGCTCGACCGCCGAGGTTGACGACGCCGTGCAGGAAACCTGGCTGCGGCTGAGCCGCACCGACGCCGCGACCGTCGACAATCTCAGCGGCTTCCTGACCACCGTGATCTCCCGCATCTGCCTGGACATGCTGAGGTCGCGCAAATCGCGCCGCGAGGAGCCGATGGGCCCGCAGGTGCCGGAGCCGGTCGCCGACAACGACAGCGAACGGGAGGCCGAAATGGCGGATTCCGTCGGCGCCGCACTGCTGGTGGTGCTCGAAACGCTGGCGCCGGCCGAACGGCTCGCTTTCGTGCTGCACGACATGTTCGCGGTGCCGTTCGAGGAGATCGCGCCGATCGTCGGCCGCACACCGGCCGCCGCGCGGCAGCTTGCCAGCCGCGCGCGGCGCCGCGTGCGAGGCACGCCGCACGCGCTGGACGTCGACCTCAGCCGCCAGCGTGGAATCGTCGAGGCGTTTCTCGCGGCATCCCGCAACGGCGATTTCGAGGGGCTGCTTGCGGTGCTTGATCCTGATGTGGTGGTGCGCGCCGATCAGGCCGCGCAGCGCCTCGGCTCGCTTCCGGAAATTCGTGGCGCTGTAGCCGTCGCCGAAGCCTTCAAGGGTCGCGCACAGGCGGCAAGACCCGCGCTCGTCGATGGCGAGATCGGCGCGGCCGTCATCCTCGGCGGCCAATTGCGCATCGTGCTGCGGATCACGATCGCGGACGACAGGATCGCAGCGATCGACGCGGTGGCCGAAGCCGGGGAGATCGAGACGTTCGATGTCGAGGTGTTCGATCGAGCCTGATGTGGCTGAGCCGGGGCGAGGTCGCTTGCCGCAAGCGGCGTCGCCTGGCCACGCCAAGCCAGAACAGAGATCATATTTTTCAATCGCTTAGATAAATCGGAAAACCAAGTCTTGACCATTCGTGGCCAGCACCGTACCCTCAATTTCGAATACGGAATTCCGTATTCCATTATGGATGGCCGGCATGATCCCGTTGGACCCGCTTCCGAACCTGATCGACCAGGTCTATGCGCGGATATTGGAGGCGATCATCGATCGCACGCTGCTGCCCGGCCAACGCATCACCCAGAACGAACTCGCCGAGAAGCTCGGCGTCTCGCGCCAGCCGGTCTCGCACGCGTTGCATCTGTTGCACCGGCAAGGCCTCGTCGCGGAAAGCGGCAGGCGCGGCTTCGAGGTGACGCAGCTCGATCCGCTGCGCATCCGCCAGCTCTATGAAGTCCGCGGCGCGATCGACGCGCTGGCAGCGCGGCTCGCGGCTACGCGCGTGAAGGAGGACGCGGCGGGACGAACACAGCTCGCGACGGCGCTCGAGGCCGGGCACGCGATCGACGGCGACACGCCGCTGTCGCGTCTGATTGCCCTCGACGTCGACTTCCACAGCGCGATCTATCGCCTCGCCGGCAATTCCGCGATCGAGGAAATGATCGCGCCGCAATGGCCGCATATGCGCCGCTCTATGGCCACCGTGCTCGCCGAGCTCGATTATCGCGACAGCGCCTGGGCCGAGCACGAGGCCATCGCCGCGCAGATTTTCTCCGGCAACGCTGCAGCCGCCGAGGCCGCCGCGCTCGCGCATGCGCAGACGGCTGGACGGATGACGGAAGAGAAACTGAGGGCAATCGACGTGGCGGCGTAGCTCGCGGCCGTCCTCATCCTGAGGAGCGGCGCAGCCGCGTCTCGAAGGATGAGCCAGCGAGGCCTCATGATTCGAGACGCGCGAAGATGCGCTCCTCACCATGAGGGGAGAGAGAATAACAACAGGAGGAAAGCACCATGAAACTGACCCCGGAACAGGTCGAATTTTTCCATCGCGAGGGCTGGCTGTTCCTGCCCGAGCTGTTCAGCCAGGAGGAGGTCGATTTCCTCGCGCGCGAGGCGGTCTCGATCTATGACGCCAACCGCCCCGAGGTGTGGCGCGAGAAGAGCGGCGCACCGCGCACCGCATTTGCCGCGCATCTCTACAACGAGGCGTTCGGGGCTCTCGGCGCGCATCCGCGCATGATCGAACCGATCGAGCAGATCTTCGGCGAGAAGGTCTACATGCATCAGTTCAAGATCAACGCGAAGGCGGCCTTCACCGGCGACGTCTGGCAATGGCACCAGGACTACGGCACCTGGAAGCGCGACGACGGCATGCCCGAGCCGCGGGCGATGAACATCGCGATCTTCCTCGACGAGGTGATGCCGATCAACGGTCCCCTGATGCTAGTGCCGAAGAGCCAGACCGCCGGCGACCTCAAGGCCTCGCACGATCTCGAGACCACGTCCTATCCGCTGTGGACGCTGGATGAGGAGACCGTCACGCGGCTGGTGAAGCAGGGCGGCATCGTCGCGCCGACCGGCAAGCCCGGCGGCATGCTGATGTTCCACGGCAATCTGGTGCACGGGTCGAGCGGCAATATCACGCCCTACCCGCGCAAGATCGTCTACCTGACGCTGAATGCGGTCTCGAACTACATCCGCACCCCGACGCGGCCGGACTACATCGCGCACCGCGATTTCACGCCGATCAAGACCGTGGACGACGACGCGCTGCTGCGGTTGGCACGTGCGCCGCGGCAGGCGGCGGAGTAACAATCACGCACACCTCGTCATGCCCGGCCTTGTGCCGGGCATCCAAGTCTTGACACGATCGCTGCAGCAGAAGACGTGGATGGCCGGGCCAAGCCCGGCCATGACAGAAGCTAGGCAGCGATGCTGCAGCTCACGACATTTCGCGGATCCATATCATGAACCTGCATCACCTCCTCAAAACCCGCGCCGCAGCCGGAAAGCCCGTTCGCGTCGCTCTCATCGGCGCCGGAAAATTCGGCTCGATGTTCCTGTCGCAGGTGCCGCATACGCCGGGGCTCGAGGTGCCCGTGATCGTCGATCTCGACCGTGATCGCGCGCGCGAGGCGTGCCGCACGGTTGGCTGGGATGACGAGCGGATCAAGGCGACGACTTTCACCGACGACGGCGCGCGGCCGATCGCAGGCGGCGCATTCGACGTGGTGGTGGAAGCGACCGGCAATCCTGCGGTCGGCATCCGCCATGCCCGCGCGGCGATCGCCGCCGGCAAGCATGTCGTGATGGTCAATGTCGAGGCCGACGTGCTGGCGGGACCGCTGCTGGCCGACGAAGCGCGGAAAGCCGGCGTGGTCTACTCGCTCGCCTATGGCGACCAGCCGGCGCTGACGGCGGAGATGGTCGATTGGGCGCGCGCGACGGGCTTCCGCGTCGTCGCCGCTGGCA
Organism: Bradyrhizobium sp. ISRA436; assembly: GCF_029910015.1. Lineage (NCBI taxonomy): Bacteria > Pseudomonadati > Pseudomonadota > Alphaproteobacteria > Hyphomicrobiales > Nitrobacteraceae > Bradyrhizobium > Bradyrhizobium sp. ISRA436. The sequence goes on along the minus strand of NZ_CP094519.1, from coordinate 909,201 downwards.
AGGGCACGAAGTACCTGCCCGCCTATCACGACGTGACGCCGGAGGGCGTATGGCAGCATTACGGTCTCACGGCCGGCGAGGCACAATCCGCCGGCATGAATCCGCAGATGTTCAACTCCTTCCTCGATGGCACCAAATCCGCGATCGAGATGGCGGCGATCGCCAACGCCTGCACCCTCGACGTGCCGTCGGACGGATTGCTGTTTCCGCCGTGCGGGGTCGACGACCTGCCGCATGTGATGAGGCCGCGCGAGGCGGGCGGCGTGCTGGAGAAATCCGGCATCGTGGAGGTGGTGTCGTCGCTGGAGCGCGACGGCCGCCCGGTGTTCCGCGACCTTCGCTGGGGCGTCTATGTGGTGCTGGAAGCGCCGAACGATTATGCCGCCGACTGCTTCAAGCAGTACGGCCTCAAGACCGACGCATCGGGCCGCTTTGCCGCGATGTACAAGCCCTATCACCTGATCGGGCTCGAACTTAACATCTCCATCCTGTCGGCCGCGCTGCGCAACGAGCCGACCGGGCAGCCGCGCGGCTTCCGCGGCGATGTCGCGGCAGTGGCGAAACGCAATCTGCGCGCCGGCGAGATGCTCGACGGCGAAGGCGGCTACACGGTGTGGGGAAAGCTGATGCCGGCATCCGCCAGCCTCGCCGCCGGCGCGCTGCCGATCGGGCTCGCGCATCGTGTCAAGCTGAAGAACGACATCGCCCATGGCGCGGTGGTGCGCTGGAGCGATGTCGAGGTCGACGAGAGCAACGACACGATCAAGACGCGCAAGGCGATGGAAGCGGCGTTTTCACGCTGATGCTCCCTGCCGCTTGCTCTAATTGAGAGTGCTTCGCCACTTCTCCCCGCGCTTTGCGGGGAGAGGTCGGATCGCGTCAGCGATCCGGGTGAGGGGCGAGGCACACTGCTTAAAACTCGCCGGATAGAAGCCCCTCACCCCGACCCTCTCCCCGGAAGAGCGGGGAGAGGGAGTTGAGAGGGCCCGACCATAATGACTACGGCAGCAACCGGCTCGCCTTCGCCAGCTTGAACCATTTGCGAAACATCACTTCGGTGTCCATCATCTCGGTGAAGCCCGCCTGGTTGATCTTGACCGTCGAGACGATCGAGGGCGGGCCGGGCTCGGTTTGCCCATAGCGCATGCTGTAATCGGCATACTGGAACGACAGGCCGACGAATTCTTCGAGGCCGGGCGCGATCAGACCGTGCGCCTTGCGCAGCTCGTCCCACGACGCAATCCATTTCGGATATTCCTGCGCGAGCGACAGCGGCATGTGCCGGCCGGGCCTCATCTCAAGCGCATCCGCGACCGCCGGCCAGATGTTTTCCCAGGTGAAGACGTCGCCATTGGTGACGTTGAAGGCTTCGTTGCGCGCGGTCTCGGCCTCGCCCGACCAGGCGATCGCGCGGGCCAACAGATCGACATCGACCGCTTGCGCCACGCGCGGCGCGCCACCGGGATAGTCGAGCGGCTTGCCTTCCGCGCGCAGCATGGCGGCATAGACGCCGAGCGGCGGGATCAGGTCCATCGCGCCGCCCATGGCCTCGCCGATGATCAACACGGGACGCAGGATGCTCCAATGCCAGCGCTTGCCCTGTTGCAGGTCGCGCAGGAAATTCTCCTGCGCCCAATAGAAGTTCGGCTGCTCGTACATTTCCGAACGGCCTTCGCGCGCCGGCACCGTGAGCCGCCGGACATGGACGCCATAGGCCTTGGTGCCCTGCAGCAGTGCGACGTGCTTCAATCCGGGCGCGACCGGTTCGAGCGCGCCCATCAGATTGCGCAGCATCAGGTCGTTGGTCGCGATCTGCTGCGCGTCGCGCCAGCCGTCGACCAGGTTCGGGGCTTCATAGAGCGCGGCATAGATCAGATGGGTCGTATCGCTGAGCTCGGCCGCCGCGCGCCGGCAATCCTCCGCACTCGTCAGGTCGATCGGCACGTGACGCGCGCCATGGAGATCGCGCGGCTTGCGGCGCGACAGCGCGACGCGCTCACAATCGCTGGATGCGCCGAAGTGTCGCAAGGCGGCGCTACCCACGAGGCCGGTTGCGCCGGCGACCACGACTTTCTTGTTGGCCATGTCCTTGAACTCCCATCACACTCGCCCCTCTTGCGTAGCAGATCGCGGCGCCTCGGGCAGCTTCGGTCCTGCTCCTCGTATCGCGGAATCTCCACTGGCGTTCGCATCTGCAATGAGCGCGGACGCTTGATTTCCCTTCACGAACGGTCATCCTGATCGCGGAACCGCACGCGCGGGCATCCGCCAACAAGAGCCCGTCGAGGGCCACCAGTCACACTCACCACAGCAACGTCGATCGATCGGCGAAGAAAGACGGCAGCAAGATCGTTCCCTTGTCGAGATATCGGCAAACAGGAGGGAAACGCATGAAGCGTCGTGATTTCTTGAAGGCAGGCGGCATCGGCCTCGCCGCGAGCGCCGTGGCTGCGCCCGCGGTCGCGCAATCGATGCCGGAAGTCAGGTGGCGGCTGACGGCAAGCTGGCCGAAGGCCCTCGATACGCTGTATGGCGGCTGCGAATTCTTCTGCAAGCGCGTCGCCGAGATCACCGACAACCGATTCCAGATCCAGTCATTCGCCGCCGGCGAGATCGTGCCTGGCCTGCAGGTACTCGATGCCGTCTCCAACGGCACGGTCGAGATGGGCAACACCGCGCTCTATTACTACTGGGGCAAGAATCCGGCCTTTACCTTCGGCACATCGCTGCCGTTCGGCCTCAACACGCGCCAGCACATCTCCTGGCTGCAATGGGGCGGCGGCAGCGAACTCATCAACGATCTGCTGAAGGACTACAATTGCGTCGGCATTCCGACCGGCTCGACCGGCGCCCAGATGGGCGGCTGGTTCCGGAAGGAGATCAAGTCGATGGCGGATCTCCAGGGCCTGAAATTCCGCGTCGGCGGCTTCGCCGGCACCATTATCGCCAAGGTCGGCGGCGTGCCACAGCAGATCGCGGGCGGCGACATCTATCCGGCGTTGGAAAAAGGCACCATCGACGCCGCCGAGTGGGTCGGGCCGTATGACGACGAGAAGCTCGGCTTCGTGAAGGTCGCGAAGTTCTATTACTATCCCGGCTGGTGGGAAGGCACCGGCCAGGGCCACAACGTGATGAATGCCCAGAAGTGGAACGCGCTGCCGAAGCATTACCAGGCGGCGATCCAGGCCGCGTCGGAAGATACGTTCACCTGGGTGACGGGCAAGTACGACGCCGTCAATCCGCCGGCGCTGAAACGCCTGATCGTGGCCGGCGCGCAATTGCGGCCGTTCCCGCAGGAAGTGCTGGAAGGCTGCTACAACGCGGCCAACGAGATCTATGCGGACCTCGCCAAAAGCAACCCGCAGTTCGGCAAGATGTATGCGAGCCTGACGAGCTATCGCAACGAATCACTGGCCTGGATGCAGGTCGCCGAGCTCTCGTTCGACAGCTTCATGATGCGAATGCGCACGCGAACATAAATCACCAAGCCTTGCCCGGAGCGGCGGCGAATGTCCACGGCGATGCCTTCGTTTCGGCCCAACAAAGACGCCCCGGAGAATTCTCCGGGGCTGCATCTCGATTAGAGTCACAGCTCAGTTCTCGTCACTGCCGCCGAACTCTGCCATCAGCTTATCGTAGTTCTTCGTGATCAGGTCGATGTTGCCTTTGTTCTCGACCGCGGGCGGCAGCGACTTCAGAGCCTCGTTGAGGTCGGCGAGCGCTTCCTTCTTGTCGTTGGCCGGCATCTTCTTGTCGGCCTGCACCTGGGCGATCTGCGCCTTCAGGACGGCCTCCGGACCCACATATTTCTTGGTCTGCGGATCGAAGCCGCCGAGCACCAGCGCGATGTTGTCGACGACGTTGTTGTAGTCGTCATAGCTCGCAAAGCCGTTCTTCTTGGCGATGCCATCGAGCTGGCCGATGATCTTCGGATCCGGCTTGGCGTTCTCCGGCAGTTTCGCGGTGATCGGATCCATTTCCTTGGACGCGGCGAGCGCTCCGTCGATCTGCTTGTCGGTGAGCGCGATCTGCTTGATCGGGGGCGGCTGATCCTGGGGAGCGGGAGCCGCCTGCGCCGGCTGGTTGGCCGGCGGCGCCATCTGCTGCTGCTTGGCCTGCGCGAACGCGCCGCTGTTCGATGCTGCGGCCATGGACACCGCAAGGCACGCGACGCTCAACGCAGCAAATATGGGGCGGACGA